>CAWKHL010000001.1:0-63523 GCA_963849525.1 uncultured Acidobacteriota bacterium
CCAGTCGGCGAGCGCGGCCAGGCGCGCCTCGGGCAGGGCGTCGCCTTCGTCGGCGATGTCGTCGGCGCCGCGGGCGAAGGCATAGACCGCGGCGATGTGCGGCCGCATGGCGCGCGGCAGCAGCACCGACGCGACGGGAAAGTTCTCGTAATGCTCGCGGGCCTGGCGCAGGCACGTGGCGTAGGCGGCGTCCGCTACCACTCGGCTTCCGGTGATCCCGCGCGGTGGTTCACGGCGCGCGCCATGACGAAGAGCAGATCCGCGAGGCGGTTGAGATAGACCAGCACGATCGGCGGCGCTCCGCCCGTGTCGGCGGTGGCGAGCGACGCCACGCGCCTCTCGGCGCGACGGCACACGGTACGCGCGACGTGCAGCATGGCGCCGGCCGGCACGCCGCCCGCGAGGATGAAGCGCCTGAGCGGCGGCAGCGCGTCCTCGAGCGTGTCGATCCAGCCTTCGAGCCGCGCGACGTCCGCGTCGTCGAGACCCGCCTTCTCGACGCGCGCGGCAATCTTGTGGCGTGGATCGGCCAGGAGCGCCCCCAGGGCAAACAGGTCGCGCTGAATGCGATCCAGCATGGCGTCAATGTCGGCCGCCACCGGCGCGGCCGCGCCGGGACCGGGGACGGCGCGCACGAGACCGAGCCAGGCGTTCAGCTCGTCCACCTCGCCGTAGGCGGCCACGCGCGGGTCCGACTTGGGCACGCGCGTGCCGTCGAACAGCGCGGTGTCGCCGGCGTCGCCGGTCTTCGTGTAGATCTTCACGGGTATTACTATAGAGCCCCCTGTGCCCGCCCGTCGCCGCGCGAGACTTCCGAAGCTGCCCGTTCCCGGCGACCGCCAATGGTTCCGGCGGCGGGTCCTGGCCTGGTACCGCCGGCACGGGCGCACCCTGCCCTGGCGCGAGACACGCGATCCTTATCGCATCCTGGTCTCCGAGGTCATGCTTCAACAGACGCAGGTCGACCGCGTGCTGCCGAAATATCACGAGTGGCTGGAGCGATTCCCGACGTTCGAGGCGCTCGCCAGCGCGGCCGAGGAAGAGGCCGTGCGTACGTGGTATCCGCTCGGCTACAACATCCGCCCGCGGCGTCTGCACTCGATCGCGCGCGAGGCGGTCGACAAGCACGCCGGCCGCCTGCCCGACGACGAACCAACGCTGCGGTCGTTCAAGGGCATTGGCGCGTACACCGCGGGCGCCGTGATGAGCTTTGCGTTCGGCAAGCGCGCGGCCATCCTCGACACGAACGTGGCGCGCGTGCTGTTCAGGGTATTCGTCGGCAAGGGCGACCCGGACGCGCACGCGATGGAGAAGCACTTGTGGTCGGTCTCGCGCACGGTCCTGCCGCACCGTCACGTCTTCGACTTCAACCAGGCGCTCATGGACTTCGGCGCGACGGTCTGCACGGCCCGCAAGCCGCGGTGCGGCGCGTGCCCTCTGGTGCGCCGGTGCAAAATCCCCGGGGTCCGCCCCGCGGGTCAGCCCCGGGGTCAGCCCCGGGGTCAGGAATTGAAAATTGCGCGAACACAGCGCCGCAGAGCCGGAAGGCCGTCGCGGAGCCGGGTCGGCGCCGGGGGTCAGGGCTTGAAAATTGCGCCGATGGTCGTTCTCGCCGCTGTCATCGAGCGCGACGGCGCGTTTCTGCTGACGCGGCGGCACCGCGACGCCCACCTTGGCGGGATGTGGGAATTCCCAGGAGGCAAGTGCGAAGAGGGCGAGACGCACGAGGCGTGCCTCGCGCGCGAGATCCTCGAGGAACTTGGCGCCGCTTCACGCATCGGGGACGAGCTGCTGAGCGTCACGCACGCCTATCCCGAGCGCACAGTGCGTCTGCACTTCCGGCGCTGCGATCTGCTGGATGAACCGCGGCCGATGCTCGGGCAGGAGATGCGGTGGGTCGCCCGGCACGAGCTGAGCACATTGGAGTTCCCTGCGGCCGACCGCGAGCTGATCGATTTGCTCGCACCGTGAAGGCACGGGAAGCAGAGCATCTTCACCGGGAAGGCCGGAGAGACCGGGAGGGGGCTCGCCTTCATGATGAGTGTCATCGCGTTGTCGCTGCCCGAAATGGTGATCGTGCGAAGGTTCTCAAGGTGCGCCTGATCGCGACGTTTCTGGCCGTCGTCGCCGGCGGGATCCTGCTCGTCGGGTACGTCTTCCACGCGGTGTTGTGATTCACACTGCTCGAAGCGGTCGCACCGGGCTCGGCGCGAAAGTAGTGCTATGAGAGTCCCTGAGATTCTGCGAGCATGACGGCTGGGTACTCGGAACGATTCGAAATGCGGAAGCCGGAGCGCGCTCGCTTTTCCGCGCCGCGCTGAAGGCCGCCGCTCTTGGTTTGGATCAGGAGGAGACATGGCCACCAGGCACATCGTCGTAATAGGGGCTGGAGCGGCGGGAACGTTCACCTGCCATGAATTGAGCAAAGTCGGCGGCTTCGACATCACGCTGCTTGAAGCACTCGACCGTGTCGGTGGAAACGCTCAAAGCGTCAACATCCCAACGACGGCCAACCCTGTGGACGTGGGCCCGCAGTTCTTTTCTCCGCTCGCTCAACTGACGTACACAACGGCCCTCAAAGAGCTCGGACTCTGGACCAGCAAGAACATCGTCACATCGAGCGCGGGCGTGACGGTGTACAACACCGCACAGGGGCCCGTCCGGTTCCACGTGCCGCAGACCCTCGGAGCAATCTTGGAGCAGATGGTGCTTCAAAAAGGCGCGTTGGAAGACTGGATCGACTTTTCGATTGCCACGCTTTCCGCGATCCTGTACGACTTCGCCTGCAAGGACCAGACGCAGACGGTTGATGAATGGCTCGCGCAGTCACCGCAGAGCCAGCTGCCAGACGAGTTCAAACACAACGTGCTGGTTCCGTTCCTGTATCAGTTCATCGTCGTCAATCCGAACGACATCAAGAAATGCTCGGCGTATTTCACGTTGACCTATTACGCGATCAGCGTCATCGAATCCATCATCGACATTGCGGAAACGGTCCTGGGAGCTTTGATCCAGTATTTCCAGGCCGCGCCAAAAGACGCCGTTCTCACGCCGCCCAAAGGCGGCATCTTCGCCACGCCGCTTTTCAAGGTCAACAACAGCCTCGTCGGCCTTGACGGCATCCTCGAGCAGGTCCTGAAGAAGAGCGGCATCACGCCGTCATTGAACGCGGCGGTCACCGGGATTGCAAAGCAAGGAGCGCAATGGTCCGTCCAGACCGCTTCGAAAACCTACCTCGCGGACCATGTGGTTTTCGCCTGCCATCCCAATAGCGCTGCCACCATTCTCGAAGCCCACGCCGGCGTCGCCCAGCCTGACTTGCTGGCGACCTTGAACAGGTTCCCCTACGTGCACTTCGCGATCAACATGCAGACGCCGCCGACCTGTTATCTGCCCCCCGAAGGGCCGTCGACGCCCCGGGAAGCGGTGAACATCATGACGATCGGCGAGACAATCGACCGTCATTACCAGTTCACGGTGGATTTCCACGACCTCAGGCCGGGCCTCGAGGGCTGGCGTGCGTTCAAGTCGTGGGGAAACCCGAGCATGGTCCCGCCATCCTGCGCGTCGACCTTCTTTCCAACGAGCCGTTTCGGCGTACTGCCGACGGCGGATTTCATGCAGGCCCAACAGGAGCTCGCAGGATTTCAGGGCAGGAACAACCTCTGGTTTGCCGGGGGCTATACCAATTGGTACGACAGCCAGGAAGCCGCGGTTCGGTCCGCGAACAGCGTGTCACAGGGGATTGCAGGAACGGGAGCGGGCGCCAGCGTCGTCGCTGACAACAAGGAAGCGTTCGCCAAGGCGGTGCGGGCCCTGGAGAGGATCGACAAGGAGCTGCTTCCTCTTCTTCCGTTCGACGTTTCCGACGAAAGAAAGTCGGCCTATCGGACCGTGTTGAACCAACTGATGGCCGCTGCGCAATCGGGCTGACGCGTTACCAGGTGTTTCCTCCCTGTCTCCGCGCCCTCCCCGGTGGATCCCTCCACTGATCTCTCCGGTGGAGTTCAGCCCGCGAGCGCCTCCACGGTCGCTGTGGCCCCGGCAGCCTCGACGCGACGCCCGACCTCAGCGACGTCGCGATGCACGTAGCCCAGTGCGATCGACGCGGCCGCTCGCCGCGGAAATCGCGGCGCTCGTCACGCGACCGGTTTCGTGTCCATCAACAGTGAGCGGCGCGCCGGCCGCGGGCGGCGTCATGACGCCTTCGTCGAACGCGAGCTTGACGAGGCGCCTGGCAACGCGGCCTCCGCCTCGGTGCAACACGCGGATGATCACTTCCTGCCCGACGTAGCAGCCCTTCGAGGTGCTGATTGCCCGGTCGAGCAAGCCGGCTTCGAGCGGAATCGTCTCCTCGGTCATGTCCACGCCGAAGCGCGGGCGGCCCGCCTCGATGCGCAGCGCGTCGGCATCGTCCTCGCCAAGCATCACCGCACCGGCCTCACGCAGCCGCTCGACCGTCCGGTCGTACTCGCCGGCCGGCACGAACGCGTCGAAGCTCGGCGCCAGCGCATCGTCGGTGCGCGCCACGAATCCACCCGGGACGACGACCTGGCCGTGGACCGGAAGGGCCGCGACCTCGGTTGTGGACAGCCCGAAGACGCGGGCGATCGTCTCGCCCGCACGGGCGCCAATCACGCTGGCCTGCGCCAGTTCCGCCGACGCGTCGGCGATTCGGACGTCCTCGGAGAACAACAACTGGTCGAGCCGCTCCGCCAGCGCCGGGGCCAGTCCGCGCGCGACCACGAGCAGCACTTCATCGGGCCGGCGATAGACGCGCGTGTCGGCAATCATGCGGCCCTGCGGCGTCAGATAGGTCGCATAGCAGCCCCGACCGGCCTCGAGCGACGCCACGTCGTTGCTGAGCAGCGCGTGAAGGAACGAGACGGCGTCCCGGCCACGGACGCGCAGCCGGCCAGCCGTCCGCCGGTCGACGAGACCGGCGCGGGCGGCCGAATGGGCCGTAAGTGGGGATTCAGACGTCATGGGCGTTATGCTGAAGGGCGTTGGTCATGCGCTACCTCGATTTAGACGGAGTGCCGGTCGCTCGATGCGCCCGGCCGTCCGGCGCGGTCTGGTGATCGCGACGATGGGCGTCGTGGTGGCGGCCACGGTCGCCGGCGGCGCGGCGCAGACTCCGGCCGTCCAGGCACCGACGACGCACACGTACGTGATTGCCGTGCGCGGCTCGGTGATCGGCCGCGAACACATCGGCGTGTCGGCAACGTCTGACGGCTGGCGGATCGAATCGACCGGCCAGCAGTCGGCGCCAGTCGACTTCCAGATCACGAAATTCGAGGCCGCCTACGACACGGACTGGCAGCCGCGCTCGCTCTCGGTTGAAGGCACGCGGAACGGCGCGTTGTTTCTGGGCGACACGACGGTGACCGGCGGCGCCGCGACGACGCGCTCCACGCAGGCAGGCGCGACCTCTTCGGTGACCCATCAGGTGTCGCCACACTCGGTCCTGCTGCCCAACAACTTCTTCGGCGCGTACGCCGCGCTGGCCATGCAGTTGCGCGACGCCAAGGCGGGCGCGACCTTCCCCATCTACGTCGTGCCACAGGCGGAAATCACCGCCACGCTCGACCGCGTCATTCCGAAGCGCATCGACGTGCCCGGCGAGGGCATCGACGTCCGCGAGTGCGACCTCACGTTCACGAACCCGAGCGGCCCCGTGGCCGTCCAGGTCTGGGTGGACGCCCAGGGCCTGCTCGCGCGGGTGGTGGTGCCGTCGGCCTCGTTGCTCATCACCCGCGACGACCTCGCGACCGTGATGGCGCGCGTCGAGAACGTCCGGAACCCCAACGACGCGAAGTGTCTTCATCCCCGCCGATCAAATTCTCGCTCGGCGCCACGATCACGACGCCCACGGGTGCGGCGCCGGGGACCAGGTCGCCCGCCGTCATCCTCGTCGGCGGTTCCGGCCCGACCGAGCGCGACGAGATGGCGTTCGGCATC
This sequence comes from uncultured Acidobacteriota bacterium, assembly GCA_963849525.1. Lineage (GTDB taxonomy): Bacteria > Acidobacteriota > Vicinamibacteria > Vicinamibacterales > SCN-69-37 > CAVXSP01. The sequence continues at coordinate 5,962 of CAWKHL010000001.1, forward strand.
CCGATTTTCGGCGAGCTCGCCGGGCGGCTCGCCGACGCGGGGTTCTTCGTCGTGCGGTACGACAAGCGCGGCGTCGGCCAAAGCGGCGGCCGCCCCGAGTCGGCGACGCTCGCCGACTACGCCGACGACCTCGACCACGTCCTCAAGTGGGTGCGCGACCGTAAAGACGTCGACAAAGATCGCGTGGCGGTGGCCGGGCATTCGGAAGGGGGAGCGGTCGCGATGCTGGAAGCGCGGCATACGGGCCACGTCGCCGCGCTGGCGCTCATCGGCGCGCCGGGCATGACCGGCCGGGAGATCACCCTGCGCCAGCAGGAACACGCGCTCGCCCATCTCAACGAGCCCGAGGCCACCAGGCAAGCGAAGGTCGCGCTGGAACAGAAGATTCTCGATGCGGTCGTCGCGGGCAAGGGCTGGGCGGGCGTACCTGCCGGCCGTCCGCCAGCAGTCCGACACGCCGTGGTTCCGCAGTTGGCTGCTCTTCGACCCGATCGCACAGATGAAGAAGATCTCGCAGCCGGTGCTCATCGTGCAGGGATCGCTCGACCAGCAGGTATTCGCCGAAAGCGCCGACCGGCTGGCGGCGGCATCGTCGGCTCGCAAGAAGCCGGCGTCCTATACGACGAAGGTGCTCGTGCCTGGCGTCAACCATCTGCTGGTGCCGGCGACGACAGGCGAACCTGACGAGTACGCATCCCTCACTGACCACACGGTGTCGCCCGCCGTGTCGTCGGCCATTGTCGACTGGCTGACGAAGACGATCGGCGCTGCCGCCATCCGCAAATAACCCTTATGCCTTCCTGGCTTCTCAAGAGCACCGACGAACCGCCCATCACGCTGCGCATGCTGCCTGGGAGCGTCAAGACCGTGGGCCGTGGCGCGCGCGCGGACTTCATCGTGGACGCCGCGCTCGTCTCGCGGCTGCACTGCCGCCTCACCGCCGATGTGTCCGGCCAGCTCGTCGTCGACGACCTCGACAGCACGAACGGCGTCATCGTCAACGGCGAGACCGTCGAACGCGCCGTGCTGAAGGCCGGCGACACGCTGACCGTGGGCCGCGTGGAGTTCGCGGTCTCGCGTGTCGACTAGAACGATCAGCGGCGCGCTCTGGGCGCTGCACATCGGCGCGGCCGTCGTGCTCGCGCTGACGGTCGTCCGGTACCTCGACAGCCCGCTCCGTGCCGACGAAGCCGAGTGGCCCCCGCAGGTTCACGGCGTGCTGCTGCACGGCGCGCCGAGGCTCGCGCTCGACGAAGACGCGCGCCTCGACTGGTTCGCCTCCACGCCCGCCAACGAACACCTCGGCATGTGGCACCCTCCGCTGTACCACTACCTGCTCGCGGCGGGCGTCGCGGTCGCCGGCGACCACAACTGGACCTACCGGGGCGTGAACCTGCTCTGCCTGGCGCTCTCGCTCCTCATCGCGTGGCGGATTGTGGCGCTCACGCTGCCGGACGCGAGCGCCCTGGTGCGGGCGGCGCCGCTGTCGCTCGCGCTCCTCTCGCCCCTCGTCAGCGACGCCAGCCTCTTCATCGACATCGACAACTCGGTCTTGACGACGGTGATGCTGCTCTTCGCCTGGCGGTTTCTGGTCGAGAGCCGCCGCGCGCCGTCGTTTCCGGGCGCCCTCCGACGCCTGGCGCCGCTGTTCGCGCTGGCGCTCGCGGCCAAGCTCACGACGCCGTTCGTCCTGCTCGGCGCCTGCGGCGTGTACGCGCTCCTCGGCCCCCGGAAGGTCCGCGGCGCAGCGGCCGTCGCGGCGGTCGGCGTCGCCGGCGTGGCGATCTTCGCCGCGGCGTACTGGGCCTACTGCCGGGCGCTGTCGTACCCGCCGGAGTTCATGTTCGACTTCAGCTACCTCGGCAAGCACGACCTCTACGGATCGGCGAAGAACGCCGGCGCGGTGCTGTTTGCGCTGCGGTGGAACATCGTCTGGTTGTCTCCCGTGCTGGCGCTGGCGATCCTGGCCGCGGTCTGGCAACGGATCGGCGCGTTCCTCGAATCGCGCAGGCGGGAGCCCGAGGATCTGCTCTTCGTGTTTGCCGCTGCAACGTTCTTCCTCTACGTCGTCGTCGGCGCGATGTGGGGCAATACACCACTCCGGCCGCTTTCGCCGCGGCGCTCGGGGCCGGCGTCGTGCTCGCCCGCGGCGCTGGCACGGCCGAATTGCGGCGCCCGCGCACGTTGCTCCTGGCGTCCGCCGGCGCCGCGCTGGTGTCGCTCCTGCTGCCGGTGCCGCGAATCCGCGCCGCCGGCGCCGTGGTCGACGCCGCGACACACGTCGCACGATACGCGTTCGACCCACGCAACGTCGCGGTGCTGGTGGTCATGGTTGCCGCTTCGGCCGCGGCCATCGCGGCGGCGCGCTTCTGGATTGGCCGGTCGTCGCCGGCCTGGGCGAGCCTGTGCGCCTTCTGCTGCGTGCTGGCCGTCGGCAGTCCCGTTGCCGCCGCGCGGACGGTACTGCCCGGCTACGACCGTGGTCCGCTTCGGCCGGCCATGGACCGCGGCTTCAGCCAAACGGTGGCGTTTCTCCGTGCGCACGCCGATGCCCGCACCTTGGTGCTGGCGCCGAAAGACGTCGGCCTGGCCTCGGGTCTCCGCTACTACAGTCTCGACGGCATCGTGCAGCGCGGAGGGGTCCAGGCGGTGGCCGACGCCGCGGGCCAGGGCTCGGTCGGCTTCTTCGTGGATTCTCAGATGTATCCGATGGTGGACGACGCGCGCGTGTTGGAGCACGTAGTGGTGGACCACGTCGAGCACATCGGCGATTTCAACGTGTACGTGAAAGCACCTTCCAGCCCTCGGGGCTGACGCCCCGGCGCGTCAGGTCTGGCGTTTGCGGCCGTACATGGCTTCGTCGGCGAGCGCGATGACGTTGTCGAGCGACGTCGCGGCGTCGAAGGCGGCGAAGCCGACCGACACCGACACGTCGACCGGAGCAGGGTCGGCCATTCCCTGCAGCGTCAGCCCGCGAAGCCGGTCGTTCAGGCCCGCCAGCCGCGTACGGGCCTCCGATTCGTCGACGCCAATCAGCAGGACGAGGAATTCGTCGCCTCCCCACCGGAACAGCAGGTCGTCGGCGCGGATGCACTGGCGGATAGCTCCCGCGACGGCGCGGAGCGCCGCGTCGCCCGCGGCGTGTCCGTAGCGGTCGTTGATGACCTTGAGGTTGTCGATGTCCGCCACGGCGGCCGATCCCCGCCAGATCGCGCGACTGCCCGCCGGCGGATCCGAGATCAGCGAGTGCAGCGCGTGCCGGTTGAGCGCCGAGGTCAGATGGTCGAGGCGCGAGCGCTCCTCGATCCGCGCGTGCGCTTCGCCGAGTTCCGCGTTGGCGACCTCCAGCTCGTACTGCACCTCGCCGGCGACCAGCATCACCATCCCGAACATCAACGCCACGAGCAGGAGCAGGTCGTAAAGCGGCGAATAGACCAGGTACGGCAGCGTCGACGGCAACTTGCCATCGGCGACGAGGGCGAACAGCACGGCGTAGTGGAAGTAGCCGAGGCACAACAGGGCCAGCGCCGTCTGAACCACGCGGATTCCGCCGAGACTTCGCGGGTGCCGCCGCGCGCGTCGAACCGCCCGGAACGCCGCGAGGAAGAGGTACCCGTAGACGACCGCGTGGACCGTGAAGAGAACGTCGAAGTCGAAGTGCGCGACGACGGGCAGACCGATGGCCAGTATCACCGCTGGTGCGATCAGCCAAGGCTCACGCCGATCAATCGGCACTCCGGTGGCGTACTGCCGGCACCCGGCGAACACCATGAACCCGAAGAGGTACTCACCCAGCAGATAGATGGGTCGCGTGGCCCGCGCGCTCGCCGGAAACTGGAACGAGACCCAGAGCATCGCGAGCGCCACGAACAGCGATGCCCAGCCGACGCTCCAGTAAACAAGCGGCACCCGGCGCATCGTCCGCAAGAGGACGAAGCAGAGGGTCGACATCAGGAGCGCGCCGGTCGCCTGAATCAGCAGACCGACGACGCTTGGTAACGCGAACAGTTCCACTGTGCGGCGCGAGTGTAGCGGAAAAGGCGCCTGGCTTGCCGCTCTTTTCCGGTTTCGAAAATGTAAGGAACGCGTCAGCTCACGAGGAACGGATTCGTCCGCCGCTCGATGCCGATCGTCGTATCCGGTCCGTGGCCCGAGTGTACGACGGTGTCGTCTGGATATCCGAACAGCACGTCGCGGATGGACGCGATCAGTGTCGGAAAATCGCCACCCGGCAGATCCGTCCGGCCAATCGACCCAGCGAAGAGTGTGTCGCCGACAAAGAGCTCGCGCTCCGCGTCGCCGTCACGGCCGATCGCCAGGCACACACCCCCCGGGCAGTGTCCGGGCGTATGGCGGACGTCGACGACGCAGGGGCCGAACCGCAGCGTCTGTGGCGGCTGGTAGAACCGATCGATCGGCGGCTGCGGTGCGACGGAGATGCCGAACATCCGGCCCTGTTCGACGACGCCTTCGTAGAGGAACAGGTCGTCTTTGTGCAGCCACACGGGAACATCGAGCTCGGCCTTGGCGCGCGCCACGCCCGTGACGTGGTCCATGTGCGCGTGGGTCAGCAGGATCATCGTCACGCGCACCGCGTCCCGCGCCGCCGCCCCCAGCAGGTCCTCGACATCGTCGCCGGGATCGATGATGACGCCTTCGTTCGTCTCGTCGCACGAGACGACGTATCCGTTCTTCATGAATGGCGGCCGGGCCGCCACGATGGTCTTCATGTCGAACGAGTGTAGCGCGGGCCGGGCGGTGGTCCGACTATGATCTCTGCCAATGCCCGTCGACCTCGCCGCCATCGAAGCGGCCGAACGCCGTATCCGTCCGCTCCTGGCGCCGACGCCGATGGTCTCGTCGAGCTGGCTGTCGGATGCCCTGGGCGCCGAAGTCTGGCTCAAGCTCGAAAACACGCAACCGACCGGGTCGTTCAAGGTGCGCGGCGCGCTGAACGCGCTCGCCGCGCTTGCCGCGCGCGACCGTCACGTGTGTGCGGTCGTCACGGCGTCGGCGGGCAACCACGGCCTGGCGCTGGCCTGGGCGGCCGCGCAGATCGGGATCGCGGTGCGCGTGCACCTGCCGGTGACCGCGCCGCGTGCCAAGCGCGATGCCATCGCGCGACTCGGTGCCACGCTCGTCGACGCCGCCGACTACGACGCCGCCGAAGTCGGCGCGCGCGAGGACGCCGCGACGAGCAGAATGCCGTACGTGTCGCCGTACAACGACGCCAGCGTCATCGCCGGCGCCGGCACCGCGGCGGTCGAAATGCGGGCGCGCGGCCGACGATTGACACGTTCGTCGTGCCGCTGGGCGGTGGTGGATGACTCCGGGCACGGCCGTCGCCGTCAAGCACGCGTCACCGATGAAGGTGGCGCCAATTGTGATTGGCGCTGAGGCCGCGGCGTCACCCGTGTTCAGCACATCGCTCGCCCGCGGCGCGATCGCGACGGTCCAGGTGGGCGCCACACTCGCCGACGGCCTCGCGGGCAACCTCGAACCAGGGAGCATGACCTTCGGGATGGTGCAGCGCTCTCTTCGCACCGGGTGATTCTCGTGCCTGAAGCTGGGATCGCGGACACGATGCGAGCGCTCATCGTGCGCGAACGGCTGATCGCCGAGGGTGCCGGCGCGATCGGCGTCGCGGCGGCGTCGCGATTGCCGCCGACCTCCGCGGCCGCGTGGTCGGCATCATCGTGACCGGACGGAACGTGGATTGGGAGCGGTTGAAGACGGTTCTGCCGGGAGATTCCCGCCCGACTGCCCTGGTCATTGGCCGGCAGGCGGTTGCCACAGTTCTACCTTGTTTCCTTCTGGATCGATGACCCAGGCAAATTTCCCGTACTCGGAATCGTCGACCTTCTCGAGAACGTTGCAGCCTTCCTCGCGCAGGACTTTGACCAAAGCGTGAAGATCCTGCGACGCGGTAGTTGATCATGAACGATGCTTTGCTCGGAGCAAACTGGTCGCTTCCTCTGCATGGAGGCGATGTACCAGACGGTTGTTCCGCCCATGGGTTTCCCCTCCCCGTCGGTCCAGGGGAACGCCGTGCCACCCCACTCCTGGACGTCGATGCCGAGGTGCCGCTTGTACCAAGCCTGTAGCGCCGGAGCGTCTTTGGCTTTGAAGAAGATGCCGCCAATGCCAGTGACTCGCTTCATGGACTGCCTCACGCCGCTACTTCTTCGGCTTCGACGGCCGCATCTCGACCTTGCTCGGCAGGCTGCGCGACGGATGCCGCAGCAGGTCCATCACCACTTCGGCGACGTCCTCGGGCGCGAGCTTCCAGTCGTCGTCCTTGCCAAGCGTTCCACGGCCAAACTCCGTCGCGACCGACCCGGGCATGACGCAACTGACCCGGATGTTGTCGTAGCGGACCTCCTGCATCAGCGACTCGGAAAACGCGACCAGCCCGGCCTTCGACGCGCAATAGGCGCCGCCGGCCGGAAAGTAGTTGCGGCCAGCCAGACTCGCGATGTTGATGATCGAGCCGCCGCCGGACTTGACGAGCGCCGGGATGGCGGCGCGCGTGCAATAGAAGGCCCCCGTCAGGTTCGTGTCAATCACCCGGTGCCAATCCTCGTCCGACATCGACGCGATGTCGGCGAACGCGCCGACGCCGGCGTTGTTGACGAGCGTGTCCAGCCCGTCGAACCGCTTCACGGCGCCGGCCACCAGCGCCCCGACGGCCGCCCGGTCGCGGACGTCGACCTGCTCGGCGGCGACGCGGCCCGGCGCCGCGGCGTCGAGCGCTGCGCGCGCCTTGTCCAGCCGCGCCAGATCCAAGCCGGTAATGACGACGCGCCCGCCGTCGTTGAGAATGGCGCGCGCGATGGCGAACCCGATTCCGCGCGACCCGCCAGTGACTATTGCTCGGTAGGACATTGGTACCTCAGTGGCATTGCGTGATTGCGTGATTGCGCGGTCGCGTGATTGGTTGAGCCTCAATCGCGCGATCACGCAATCCTGCAATCACGCAATACAATGTTGCCTTATGTCGCTGGCCGCTGTCATTGGCGCGGGCGAGATTGGCGGCGCCGTCGCGCACGCGCTGGCGCGCCGCGCGCGGTTCCGGCGCATCCGCCTGATTGACGAGGCCGAGGGCGTCGCCAAGGGCAAGGCGCTGGACCTGCGCCAGGCCGGCCCGATTGACGGCGCCAACGTCGACATCACCGGTGAAGCCGATCCGTTGTCGGCCGCCGGCGCCTCGGTCATTGTCGTCGCCGACGCGGCGCGTGAGGGGGAATGGCAGGGCGAGCGAGGCCTTGCGCTCGTGCGGCAGCTCGTACGCGGCGGCTCGCCGGCGCCGCTGGTCTTCGCCGGCCCGAATCAGCTCTGGCTCATGGAAACGTCGGCGCGGGAATTGGGTGTGTCGCGCGACCGGATGCTGGCCGCCGCCCCGGCCGCGCTCGCGGGCGCGGCGCGCGCGCTGACCGCCATCGATCTCAACGCCTCCAGCCTCGACATCTCCCTCAACGTCGTCGGGCGCCCACCGCGCGCGGTGATCGTCTGGTCGGCGGCGACCGTGGCCGGGTCGCGCTGGCCGAGCGTCTGCCCGCCCACCGCATGCTCGCGATTGCCGAACGCCTGCGCCGGCTCTGGCCGGCCGGACCGCAGGCGATTGCCGCGGCCACCGCGCACCTTGTCGAAGGACTCGCGTTCGGCAGCCGCCGCGACCTGGCCGCCGCGTCAGTCCTCGACGGCGAGTACGGCGCGCGCGGCGTCGCGGCCATGCTGCCGCTGCGCGTCGGCAACGGCCGCATCCTCGAACGCCTCCAGCCGTCGCTCAGTCCGCAAGAGCGCGTCGAGTTTCTGAATGCGTTGAACATTCGATAGGACGCCGGGACGCGCGGCGACCTCAAGGTCGCCGCCGACGACTGCTCGCGGCCGCTACGCTAGTGTGCTGCGCACGACGGTTGAGGACGTCTTCCGGGCGGGGCAATCCCGGCTGGCGGCGTTGCGAAGACGCTCAAATACACGCGGTATTCTCGCGCCTTCGCGCCTGGCCAGCCGGGCGCCGCGCTCCGGAAGCCGTGTCCTAAACCGTCGTGCGCAGCACACTAGGTGGTGACCGGCCGGTGCAGCGACAGGCCGGCCGAGAAGTCGCCGAGGCGCGCGCGCAGGAACAGGCGGCCCCGGTGCAGGCGCGACTTGAGCGTCTGCGCCTTGACGCGAAGCAGCCGGCTCGCCTCTTCCGTGGACAGCCCGTGGATGTCCCGCAGCACGATCGGCATGCGATAGACCGCGGGCATGTCGGCGAGCGCCTTGACGAGCGCCTCGCGCAACTGACGACGCATCAGCGAGTCGTCGGCCATCTGCGACCAGTCGGGCACCTCGAATGCCGGCGACAACTGGCCGTCGGTGGCCAGCTCGGATCGAGCACCTCGTGAGGCCGGCTGAACCGGCCGTTGCGGAGCCGCGACATCGCCGCGTTGAACGTGATGCGGTACAGCCAGGACGACAGCGCCGACGCGCCGCGGAACGCGTCGATATTGCGTACGGCCTTCAGCAGGACGTCCTGGGCGACTTCCTCGGCGTCTTCCCAGTTCTTCAGATACCGAAAGGCTAGCTGCGCCACCATGGCGCCGTAGGTCTCGACGAGCTCCGACACGGCCTCGGGGTCGCCCGCCCGCAACCGCTCGATCAGCCTGATTTCCGCCTGTTTTGCCGCCCCATCGTTCCGCATTCCCCGCCTCCGTGTTCATAGAACACTGGAGCGGCGGGGATATTCCCGGGTACGACGGGGGCGACGGGCCAGGACCACCTGGCGCCTGTCTACCTCTCAGGAGAACACCTGCCTGAACCCGTCGACGACCGCGTCCTCGACCTCCTCGATCGGCACGGACGACCCAGCAGCCGCTCGAGCGACGTGACGCCGCGATCAGCGATGCCGCACGGCACGATCAGCGTCGAAGTGCCGAGGTCGGTGGTCGACGTTGAACGCGAAGCCATGGCTCGTAATCCAGCGGCCGATCCGCACGCCGATGGCCGCAAGCTTCTCTCGCGCTTCCGGCCCACCCACACGCCGGTCAGACCCGGCACCCGCCGCGCGTCGACGCCGATAGTCGGCAGCGGCGAGGATGAGCGACCTCTTCGAGATCGCGCACGTACCGATGCACATCGCGCCGGTCCGGGCTCAGGTCGAGAATCGGATAGCCGACGATCTGGCCGGGACCGTGATAGGTCACGTCGCCGCCGCGGCCGGTTTCGTGCACCTCGACGCCCGCGCGCGCCGAGCGCGCCGGCGGACGCGAGGATGTGCGAGCGGCCGCCGTCGGTCCGCACGCCGAGCGTGAGCACGTGCGGGTGCTCGAGCAGCAGCAGCGTGTCCCCGATCGCGTCCGCGCGCCGCTCCTCGACCAGCTCGCGCTGGAGCTGCGAGCGCTTCGGCGTAGGACCGCCAGCGGCCGAGCCGACGGCGCAGACCGCGAGCCGGCGGCCGATCGTCAGCCATGCTTCGTCGAAGTGCTTCGAGCCGTTGCTTCAGCTGCGACATGAACTCGTCCGCCACGCGCCGTCGATCAGCCGGTGGTCGTAGCCGAGCGTCAGATAGCCATCGGCCGGATCGCAATCGCATCGTCGACGACGATGGCCCGCTTCTCGATGCTGCCGACGCCGAGGATGGCGACCTGCGGCTGGTTGATGATCGGCATCCCCAGCAGCGCGCCGAACACGCCCGGGTTGGTGATCGTGAACGTCCCGCCCGGCACGTCGTCCGGCTTGAGCTTCTTGCGGCGCGCGCGGTCGGCCAGGTCGGCGATCGGCGCGGCTGAGGCCGAGCAGGTTCAGCTCGTCGGCGTGCTTGATGACCGGCACGATGAGGCCCGCAGTCGAGCGCGACGGCAATGCCGAGGTTGATGTCGCGCTTGATAGACGACGTTCTCGCCGTCGAGCGAGGCGTTGACGAACGGGAACTGGCCGGAGCGCGTCGACGACGGCCTTGCGCGATGAAGGACATGTAGGTGAGCTTCGCGCCCGCCCGCTCGTACTCCGCCTTGTTCGCCGCGCGCAGCTTCGTCGACGCGGCGAGAAATCGACTTCGATACACCGAGTGCACGTGCGCCGACGTGCGCGCGGCTCGGCCACCATGTGCTCGGCGATGTGCTTCCGCATGACGCGACATCGTCTCGATGCGGACGTCGTCGCCGCGGCGCGAATGCCGGCAGCCGATCGCCGGCGCCGGCGGCGCTGCAGCCGGCCCGCGGCGCCTGGCGCGGCCGCCGGCCGCAGCGGCGGCTCGAGGAACGCCGAGGATGTCGTGCTTGGTGACGCGGCCCGCAGATGCCGGTACCCGTCATCCTGCGAGATGTCGACGCCGTGCTCCTTCGCGATCCGCCGCACGACGCGGCGACGACTGCGGCGCAGCGGTCGCGCGCGCGGCGGCTCGGCCGGCGTTGCCGGGGGCGGCGGGCGCGGCGACAGGCGCGGCGGACGCCGGAGCCGCGGCCGCGGCAGGAGCCGCCGCTGACGCGGGCAGCGCACCGGCGCTGCCGCAGTCCCCTGCATGGCCGACGTCCACCGGCCGTCCGATGACGGCCACGACGCTGTTGACCGGAACGGTCTCGCCTTCCTTCACCGGATCTCGAGTCAGGATGCCCGCGCCGGGCGACGGAATCTCCGCGTCGACTTTGTCGGTGGAAATCTCGAACAGCGGCTCGTCGCTTGTCGACCGCATCGCCGACCTTCTTGATCCAGCGGACGATGGTGCCCTCGGCAATCGACTCGCCCATCTGGGGCATCACGACGTCAGTGGCATCGGAAACTCCCGACAGGCGTCGGGTCCGGTCCAGTGACACCTCCTAGTAGTCCATCCCTGACCTAAGTGGATGGCCGCCGCCGTGCGCCGCGTGCGCCGCCTCGCCGATCGCTTCCGACATCGTCGGATGCGCGTGAATGGTGCGGATCAGCTCCTCGACGGTCGACTCCAGCCGAAGCGCGACGTCGCCTCGGCGACGAGCTCGGTCGGCCGCGGCCCGATCATGTGCACGCCGAGCACCTCGTCGTACTTCTTCTCGGCCACGATCTTCACGAAGCCCTCGGTCTCGCCCGCGATCTTGGCCCGGCCGAGCACGCCGAACGGGAACGTCCCGATGCGCACGTCGTAGCCGCGCTCGACGGCCTCCTGCTCGGTCAGGCCGACGCTGCCGATCTCCGGATCGCAGTAGGTGCAGGCCGGCACCTGGTCGTAGTTGATCGGCTGCGCCTCGCTGGCCGGCGATGCGCTCGGCCAGCACGATGCCTTCGGCCGACGACACGTGCGCGAGCTGCGGGTGGGCGCCGCGCCCCGATCGTGATGACGTCGCCGATCGCCGAGAGCCCGGGCACGTTGGTCCGGAACAGATCGTCGACGACGATGTAGCCGCGTCGTCGAGTCTCGAGCGCCGGCGCTCGGACGCGCCGAGGCCGTCGGTGACCGGGCCGCGTCCGGTCGCCACGAGCAGCTTCTCCACCGCGCAGCGTCTCGGCCGCGCCGCCGTCGGCCGGCGTCATCTCGAGCGTCACGCCGTGCCGCCCTTGGCCGTGCGCCGCGTCACCCTGGTGCCGACCTGCACGGTGATGCCGCGCTTCCGGAACGCCTTCTCCAGCTCGGCCGAAACCGCCTCGTCCTCGTTCGGCACGAGGCGCGGCAACAGCTCGATCAGCGTGACCTCGCTGCCGAAGCGGCGGAAGATCGACGCGAACTCCACGCCGACGGCGCCGCTGCCCAGGATCGCGATCGACTTCGGGCACCACGGGCAGATGGATGGCCTCGTCGCTCGTGATGATCGACTTCTGGTCGATCGTCGATGCCCGGCACGCTGCGTGGCGACGACCCGGTGGCGACGATGATCTCGCGCGCCTCGAGGCGTGCGCGCGTCCGCGCCGGTCACCTCGACGCTTGCCCTTGCCGGCCAGCCGCGCCGATCCCCTTGACCCACTCGATCTTGTTCTTCTTGAACAGGAACTCGATGCCCTTGGTGAGGCCCGTCACGATCTTGTTCTTGCGCGCGTGCACGCGCGCCATGTCGATCGCCGGCGACCGCCGGCCTTGCCGCCGAACGTGATGCCCCACTCGGCCGCCTGCTGCGCCAGCTTCAGCGCGTGGGCGTGTTCGAGCAGCGCCTTGGTCGGAATGCAGCCCCAGTTGAGGCAGGTGCCGCCGAGCGCCGGCTGGCGCTCGACGACCGCGGTGCGCAGGCCGAGCTGCGCGGCGCGAATCGCGGCCACGTAGCCGCCCGTGCCCGAGCCGATGACGACGACGTCATGAGTCTGAGACACAGAGCCTCACCGAGGGATGCAAGAGCGGAGTTGGTGAATTGCTGAGTTGCTGGAGTGCCGGGTGACGAAGGCCGCACGCGGAAGAGAAGCAATGGGACAAGGAACCGGCCGGCATGACCAGTCGATTGTACTGCCGAGGGTCCTCCGGCACGGTGGCGCGGCACAAAGCAAAGCTGGTTGACCAGCCGGAGAGAAACCTCCGGCCGGTCAACGAGCGTAACTGCCTCGGCCTGGCGTCGCGCACGTACGTCGCGCGTGCGCCGGACCTGCGCGGCTACTTGCGCGGGAGGACGGCGTCCTTGAGCTGCTTGGCGATGCGCGCCTTGACGACCGTCTTCGCCGGAATCTTGATCGGCTCGCCGGTCGCCGGGTTCCGCCCCTCGCGCGCCTTGCGCTTCTGCACGACGAGCTTCACATGCCCGGCAGCACGAACTCGCCGGACCGCTTGAGCTCCTTCTCGGACAGACCGCAGCAATTCATCGAAGAGGTCCCGCACCTGCGTCCGCTTCATGTCGAACTTGTCCGCAAAGTGCGCGAACAGCTCCATCTTGCCCATCCGCCGGGCGTCTGCCATTGCCATTCTCCCTGGCTGGAGCGCGCATCGAATTCCTGAAATATCGCCGAACCGCGCGCGCAAACGGAGCGACGACAAAAACATTGAGAACGGCGGGTATCGTAGCCTTCGCCGTGAGCACCTGTCAATCGAGGTCCGGCGGGTTCCGCCCGGCATATGCGCCGTATTTCCCGGCTGAGCGTTCGGTTCCTGGCGCAGCGGAACGCGTCGCCAACCGTACAATACCGGGATGGCCGCCGTCCTCGAGACCTTCCCCAACCCGCGCCCCGAACGCGATTACGAGATCGAAATTCGCTGTCCGGAGTTCACGTCCATGTGCCCGAAGACGGGACTGCCTGATTTCGGCGAGATCCTGATCCGCTACGTGCCCGACGCGACCGCTGTATCGAGCTGAAGTCCCTGAAGTACTACCTGCTGGCCTACCGCAACCGCGGCATCTTCTACGAAGCGGCCACCAACCAGATCCTCGACGACCTGGTGGCCGCCTGCGCGCCGCGGCGCATGCGCGTCACCGGCGCCTTCACCGCCCGTGGCGGCATCACGACCACCGTCGTCGCCCAGCACGAGGCCGCGCGCACCTTGTGAACGGGGACGCCCCTGGCACGCCCCTTGCCCCATCTCTCCTCTCGCGCGCGCTTTTGCTCGACTACCGACTCTGATCGCGCAACTTCTGCAACACGGCGCGCGCGTGGAGAGTGCAGATCGTGCAACCAGGCCCACTCGAGCCCGGCGCTGTCGTCGCAATCCGCGAGCAACGATGGCGCGTCGAGCGCGCCGAGGCGCGCGGCGACGTCACGCGGGTGGACGCGATTAGCCTGAGCCGGTCGCCCTACGCCCGGCACGCGACCTTCCTGGCGCCGTTCGACCGCATCCGCCTGGCCTCGCCTGGCCGGCCGATGCGCGTGCGCACGCAGTGCGCGCTGGCCCACGTCGCCGCGCTCGTCGCGACGACCGACCGCATCGACCTGCCGCTCGCCGCCGGCCCGGCGCGCGTCAATCTTTTTCCACACCAGCTCGAACCGGCGCTGGCGATGCTTGCCGGCGCTCGGCGCCTCCTGCTCGCCGATGAGGTCGGGCTCGGCAAGACGGTCGAAGCGGGCCTGGTGCTGGCGGAACTGCAGCGGCGGCGGCCCGGCATTCGCGCGATCGCAGCCGTGCCATCGAGCGTCCGCGATCAATGGGCGGACGAGCTCCAGACTCGGTTCGCCCTGCCCGTCCGCATCGGCGACGCGGCGTCGCTCGCACGGGCGCAGGCCGACCTGGCACGCACGCTGAACCCGTGGACGCTGCCCGGCGTCTGGATCGTTTCGCTCGACTACCTCAAGCAGCCGCACGTGCTCGACGGCCTGCCGCCCATCGTCTGGGACGTCGTGCTGATCGACGAAGCCCACGCCGCGTGCGGCGAATCCGAGCGGCGACGCGCCGCGGCGCGCCTCACACAGAGCGCGCGCCACGTACTGCTGCTCACGGCCACACCGGACTCTGGCGATCCGCGCGCGCGACAGGCGTTGCTCGCACTGGGGGCGCTGCCGCAAGTGAACACGGCGCGGCCGGCGGCAGGCACGGCGCGGCCGTACCCCGACGGCGGAGCGGGCACGGACGATGACCCGCTCGTCGTGTTTCGGCGGACGCGCCGCGACATCGGCTGGCCCGAGACCCGTCGCGTTCGGCAATCGACGTGCCCTCCGTCGGCGGCCGAAGTCCGGCTGTTCAGTGCGTTGACGGACTTCGAAGACCTGGTGCTCTCGCGCGTCTCGCCGCACGATCGCGACGGCGCCACCCTGCTGCTTGCCGTCCTGCGCAAGCGCGCCTTGTCCACGGCGTCCGCCCTGAAGAGCACGATCGCCCGCCGGCTGGCCTGGCTCGACAGCACACTCCCTCGCGATGAGTGGCGCCAGGCGCTCCTGGCGTTCGACGAGGGTGAAGATTCGGTGGCCGACGACGTTGCGTCCGCGCTCACCATGTCGACCGGTCTCGCGGGCGACGAGGAACGGCGCAAACTCGGCGCGCTGGCGGCGCTCGCCGACAAAGCGGCGCGCGACGAGAGCAAGCTGCGCCGGCTCTGCGCACTGCTCGCACGAACGTCGGAACCGGCGGTCGTCTTCACCGAATTTCGGGACACGCAGACGGCCATCGTTCGGCGGCTGGCGGGCAGGGCAACCCTGGCGATCGTGCATGGCGGCCTGACGTGCGCCGAGCAGCGGCGCGCGCTGGCAGCGTTTGCGTCCGGGGCGCGTGTGCTCCTTGCCACCGACGTCGCCAGCCAGGGCCTGAACCTGCAGGCACGAGCCCGGTGGGTCATCAACGTCGACGTGCCATGGAACCCCGTTCGCCTCGAACAACGGGCGGGCCGCGTCGACCGGCTGGGACAGCACCGGCCCGTGCACATCACGATCCTGACGCTCGACCACCCGGCCGAGCGTGCGCTCCTCGCGCGCGTCGCTGGACGCGCCGGCGCGGCCGGTCGAGCGATGGGCGACGTCGATCTGTTCGGGGCGCCCTTCCCCCGGAATGTCTCCCGTCCACCAACGACGCCGCGGACGTGGCGGCACGCGCCGTCGTGGAACCGGCATTCGCGAGGACTCTGCGCTGGCGAAGACTCGCCCGCACCGTCGCCGGCCTGCTCGCGCAACGACGCCGTTTGATGCGCGGAGCCCCCTGGAACGGCGACACGGTTCGGCCTCTCATCTCGACGACCCGGCGGGTTCCTCGTCTTGCGCCAGACCGCCGGCCGCTCTGGGTGTTCACGGTCCCGCTCGTCGACGGCCGTGGCGTCACCGTCGAACGGCACGTCGTGGGCGTTCGCGTGCCGCGAACATGCGTGGGGCATTGGCTGGACGAGGAGATTCACCGACGCGCGGCGGCAACACTCATTCGACGCGCGAACGTCGTGCGCTCGGCGCTGGCTCGTCAACTGGCGCTCCAGGGGGACCGAGAACGCGCGCTGACCAACGGCGTCCGGCGCGCCTTCGAACGCCGTCTGTTTCAGCCGGGACTGTTCGACACCCGGGCGACGCGGGCCGACGACGCGAGGAAGGCCGTCGACGTCATGCTCGATCGACAGCTCGCCGAGCGCCTGGCCTTGCTTCGCGACCGCGGCGTCGTGCGCGTGGGGCGGGCACGTCTGGACGTGCGCTTCGAGTGAGCGCGCCAATGCTCCCAGGCGTCAGCGGCACGTTGTTCCCCACCCGTTATGTCGCCGACCGTCTGCTCACGGACGCGCGTGCGCTTGGCCGCCCGGCCGGCGCGCTCGATCCCCGGCGCCTCACCCTCTGGTGGCGACGCGTGGAGAGCACGTGCGGGCCGGCGACCGGGGTCCGGACCCTCTTCGACGTCGCGGCCATGCCGCTCGCGGCCCTGCTTGGATATCGCGCCAGCCGGGTCGAGTTCGCCGGGTCGCACGCGCTCGTGACGTCTGAGACGCCCGGACGAACGATCCTGCCTTTGATCGTCGCGAAATGGGCCGAGCGCTCGCCGGGCGTCTGGCGTGATGCCGTCGGCTTCGCGCGCAGACTCGACAGTGCCTGGTGCCTCGTCCTGGCCCCGCCCTACCTGATCGTCGTCGACGCGGGAGCGGCCTGGTCGCGCCGGGCGATCGAGTTCCGGTTTCCCGCGCTGCTCGACACGCCGGACGGCCCGGCCACGCTCGCCGCCGCTGCGGCGCCCGACGCGTTCGAGCGAGCACGCGGAGACCTTGCGCCGCTTCGCCAGCTCGTCGCCGCGGGCGCCCTGTTTCAGGACCGCGTGCGCGAGGACCTTCAAGCCGGCGTACACGCCGCTCTCGGCGCCCTGGCTCAGGTGTCCGCGGGCGGCGCCAGGTCTCACGGCCGCCTTGGATTCGACGAGGCCCTGACCATCGTCTATCGTGTCCTGTTTCTGCTGTTCGTCGAGTCGCGGGACATGGTGCCGTGGCAGCACCCGATGTACCGCGCGTATTCGATGACGACGCTCTGCCGGTCGGCGCTCGATACCGCCGGCCTGGGGGCGCGTGGGCTGGCATGGCCGCAATCGACCCGGCTGCTCCGCCGGGGCTGTCGGGTCGACGACCTGATCGTGCGGCCGTTCAACGGCCGGCTCTTCGCGCGCGCGGCCGCGCCGTCGTTGGAAGGACGGGGTGAAGCGGCGGGCGCGACGACGCCGGAACGCCGGCGAGGACGCCGCCCTCTCGCGCGCGCTCGTGTCGTTGTCCACTCGGCGCGGTCCGGCCGGGCGTGACGCCATCACCTACGCGGACCTCGGCGTCGAGCAGCTCGGCGCGGTCTACGAGCGGGTCCTCGATTTGCCGCCGACTACATCGGCGACGCGGCATTCGCCTGAGCGCCGGCCGGCGACGGGCCACAGCGACAGGCGCAAGCGGAGCGGCACGTTCTACACACCGCGCGCGCTGACCGAGTTCGTCGTCCGGCGCACGCTGCGTCCGCTCGCCGCCGGCGCATCGTCCGACCGCATCCTGTCGCTGCGCGTGCTCGACCCGGCGATGGGCAGCGGCGCGTTCCTGGTCGCGGCGTGCCGGTACCTGGCGACGGCGTACGAGCGAGCGTTGATCGAGGAAGGCCGCCTGGCGGAACAACGACGTCGACGAAGACGTTCGCGCAGACCTCCGGCGCGCCGTCGCCCAGCGGTGCCTCTACGGCGTCGACGCGAACGCCGTCGCCGTTCAGCTCGCGCGCCTGTCGCTCTGGCTCGCGACGCTGGCGCACGGCAGGCCCTCGGCTTTCTCGACCATCGGCTCCGCGTCGGCAACAGCCTGATCGGGGCATCGTTCGACGACCTGCGACACGTGCGCGACGCGCGGGGCGCGCGCGTCGCAGACCTGCCGCTGTTCGACGCCGAGCTCGAATCGGCGACAGCCGGCGCCGTGAGCCCCCTGCACGCGCTGGCCGACCGCGCGGATGACGCGATTGAGGACGTGCGGGCGAAAGAAGTCCTTTGGGCGCGCGCCAGCGGCGACGGCGGGCCGCTGGCCGGCTGGCGGCGGGCCGCCGACCTGTGGTGCGCCCGCTGGTTCTGGCCGGACCGCGCGACCCCCTCGGCCGCCGAATTGCGCGCGGCCATCGACGCGTGGACGCGACACGATCGTACGTTGCCGCCGGCGCGGCTCGCCGCGCTCGGCGAATGCGCGCGGACGGTCGCGCGGCAGCATGGGTTCTTTCACTGGCCGATCGAGCTCGCGGACGTGTTCTACGACGCTCACGGGCGCGCCCGGCCCGACGCCGGCTTCGACGCCGTCGTCGGTAATCCGCCATGGGAGATGCTCAGAAACGACCGGGCCCTGGGGGATGGGCCCTCGGCGCCGCACGCCGAGAAGGGCTCCGGGCCCGACGGTCCGCACGACGAACGACGGACGTCCAATCGTGAGCTCGTGAAGTTCATCCGGCAGTGCGGGCACTACCCGTCGTGCGATCGCGGACACGTCAATCTCTATCAGCCGTTCCTCAGCGTACCTTGTCGCTCACACGCTCCGGCGGCCGCGTCGGGCTCGTGCTCCCGTGGGGACTGGCGACCGACGATGGCGCCGCGGGCCTGAGGGCGCGGCTGTTCGACACCACTTGTGTCGATACCATCGTCGGATTCGACAACGCGCATGGGCTGTTTCCGATCCACCGCGGCGTGCGCTTCATGGCGATCGTCGCGAGCCCGGGCACGCCGACGCGCGAGCTGCACGCGCGGTTCGGTCTGACGGGCGTCGAACAGATTGAGTCGTTGTCCGACGAGGGCGGCGACGCGTCGCCCGAACCGCCCGTACGCCTGACGCCGGCGTTGCTCGAACGCTTCACGGGACCCGCCCGCCGGATCCCGGACGTCAGGCGCGACGCCGATCTGGCACTGCTCGACGCGATCACCAGTCGATTTCCGGCGCTGAGCGATTCGGCCGGTTGGCATGTTCGCTTCGGCCGCGAGCTGAACGCCACTGAAGACCGCGCAAGCTTCGGCGCTCGCGGACTCCCCGTCGTCGAGGGCAAGGACATCCAGCCGTTTCGCCTGCGCGCGGGCGATGGCAGTTGGCGTGCACGCATCCTTGCGACAGAGGCCGCGCGCCTGCTGCCAGACCGGCGCTACGAGCACGCGCGCCTCGCCTATCGCGACGTCTCGGGCGTGGGCAACCGCTTCGCGCTCATCGCGGCGGTCGTGCCGGCCAGACACGTCACGACTCATACGCTCTTCTGCCTGAGAACCCGCGTGTCCGACGAGGCGCAGGCACTTCCTGTGTGCCGTCCTCAACAGCTACGTGATGAACCTGGTCGTGCGGATGCTGATGGGGGGACACGTCACGGCGAGCCTGGTCGAGCGGCTGCCGGTGCCGCCCTGGACGGGAAGCGCGACCGACCGACTGATTGCGCGGCTCGCGCGCCAGCTCTCCGAGGCTGCCTCGCCGCGGCCCGGTACGGCGGGCCGGCTGCAGGCGCTCGTCGCGCGCCTCTACGGCCTCGACAACTCCAGAGAATGGAGGCAGGTTGATGACTGTATTAGAAGTGATTCATAATGCATACATGCCGAACGACTCGGCGTTGACCGTCAGGATTCCGGCGTCGCTGAAGCGACAGATCGAGGCGCGCGCGGAAGCCAGCCACCGCTCGGTGTCGGCGCAGGTCCTCCACGACCTGCTCACGGCGGCGGGCGCAGACCGGCCGACCGCCGCACCCGGGTCGATTTCTCGGGATGTTCGCCGGCAGCCGAGTGCCCACCGATGCGGAAATCGTGGCCGTCCGCCGTTCGATGTGGCGGCGGCTGCGCCGGTCGGGTCGGCGCGGCTGACCGTGGCCGACCTGGTATATCGACACCCACGCCTGCGTGTACCACTGGCTGCTCCAAACCGCCTCGGACGCGGCGCCCGGCGCGCGCTCGAGCGCGTACAGGCGGGAGAGGTCGCCGGGTGGATTCCGGCGGCCGTCGTCGCAGAAGTCCTGATGCTCAAAGAACGCGGGCGTGTGTCGATTGGGCTGCCCGAGCTCCACGCCGCCACCGACGCCGCGCCGGGGCTGCGTTTTCTTGCGCTCGACTGGAAGCAACTCGACGAGTTCGCCGCACTCGGCGCCATCAAGGATCCGTTCGATCGACTCGTCGTCGCCGCCTGCCGCGCCGTCAGCGCCCGGCTCGTCACCAGGGACGAGCGGCTGCAGGACACCGGCCTCGTGACAACCGTCTGGCGCTGACCAACACGCCTGGGGCCCAGGGGTCGACTGCCTCGGACCGCTGGTCGAACCGCCGGTCGAGTCGCCGATTGACGGCTTCGAAATGCTCCTTCAGGTCGACCCGTGCCAGCCGACAATACTCGGACGCTGAGCGACGCGCGCGCCGTCCGTGATATCAACTCGGGCGTGCACGAATCCGACCACAGACGCGGGAGGCCTCTTCTCCCCAGAGCTCAGAGTGCTGCGTCGTCCAGCGGCGGAGCTCCGGGCCCTGGCCGGCGACACCACAGCTGGTTGGTGGGTCCTCGCGAGACGGCCGCTGCTGCTGGCGCTCGCCCTTGGCTGCATGGTGTCGATGCAGGCGTCAGGGCGCCTCACGGCGCGGCTGATTCTCGACGGCGCGATCTCGTTCGCGTTCGTGCCGGTGTTGCAGATCGCGGCGCTGGCCATCGTCGGCCGCCGGACACGGCGCGCGCTGCCCTTCTCGCGCCTCGTCGACGTCTTCTTTGCCGGCAACGGCCCGTGGCTGGTCTGGCTCCTCGCCTTCTCATTGTTGCGGGTGGTCGAATCGCCGATGGAAGCGGCTGCGCCTCCAGCCGTTCTCCGCTGGACGCTCGACGCCTCATTTGCCGCGACGATCGCGTGGTCCGCGCGGATCGACTGGCATTTCTTTCGCGAAGTCCTGCCACGGCCTGGCGAGTCGGCCTGGCGCGACCTGCTCGTCGCCCGGGTCGTCGTCTGGGGCGCCGGCATCGCCTGCTTCTTCGGCATCGCGATCTGGCCGCTCGCCACGGGATGGCTCTCGTGAAGCTGCCGCGGCTCGTCTCGCTGACTGTCCTCGTGCTGGCGATTGCCGCCGGCACGCGTGTCGACCGGCCGCTGGTGCACGCGCCCGTGACGCTCGGCGGTTACCAGGTCCTTGCGGTGGACCTTCACACGCACAGCTCGATGTGGAGCGACGGCGCGCTGACGCCGTGGGGGTTGGTGCTCGAAGCGGAGCGGCAGGGCCTCGACGCAATTGCGGTCACTGGACACGACGAAGTCTGGGACGGCAAAGTGGCCAGGCGGTTCGCGCAAAGGTTTGGCGGACCCATCGTGCTCACCGGCGAGGAGATCCTCTCGCCCGCCTATCACCTGATTGCCGTCGGCGTCGAACGCACGGTCAGCTTTCGACAGCCAGCGTCGCGTGCCATCGACGCCATCCACCAGCAGGGAGGCGTGGCCATTGCCGCCCACCCGGCGCCGAAGCTCTGGCCGGGCTACGACGAGGCGGCCGTCGCGCGGCTCGACGGCGCCGAGATTGCCACCCGCTCATCTATGAGGACGATGAGGCGCAGCGCGATTTCGAGGATTTCGCCGCGCGCGCGCCCATGGCCGCGATTGGTTCGTCGGACTTCCACGGCATCGGGCCGATGGGCACCTGCCGCACGTTCGTCTTCGCGCGCGAACACAGCGCGCAGGGCATTCTCGACGCGGTTCGTGCGCACCGCACCGTCGTCTTCGGCCGCGACGGCAAGGCCTACGGCGACCCCGAGCTCGTTCGACTGGCCGTCGCCGACGGACGCCTCCAGCGGGCCGCCATCGCCTGGAACGACCGCGGCGGCACGCTCGACTGGTTCAGCAGGATCGCGGGGCTGTTGGGACTGGCGGCGCGATCGCGTTGGGGTGAGGGCCTGCCGCGAAACAAGCCGTGAGCGAGCGAAGCCGCGCGAACGGGGCGGGGCTCTGGGGCCCCCGCGAGTGAGCGCGTAGGGGGGGCCGCGGGGGCGAAGCCCCCCGGATCCTATTCAAGCGCGTCGAGCATGGCGCGCGCGTCGGCGTCGAAGCGATCGGCGTCCGTCTCGACGAACGCGACGTGCTCCCAGCCAGTGACCGCGCCGGTGCTCCAGAGCGCGACGACGGTGACGCGAGCGCCCGACCGTCGGAACATCCACCGGTAGTCGCCGGATTCCGAGTGCCAGAAGCACTCGCCGAGCCCGGCCTCGCGGGCATCGTCCAACGCCGCGAGAAAGTGCGCCCGCGCGTCCCGGACATCCCACGCCGTCACGCGCGTCGTCTGGCCGGGAATGTGGATGTCACAGACCAGCCGGCCGAAGCCGTCGGTGGAAAATGCGAAGCCCGCGTCGCTCACCGCCAGTGGCCCTCAATCCAGTACCAGCCGCGTGGAGAGTGTACCCAGCGGCCCGCCATCCATCGCGCGTTGGCGCGCGGCCGGCGCTCCCAGCGCCCCGGCGACCACACGTAGGCGCGACCGTCCCAGCGATAGTGCCCGTCAATCCAGACGAACCCGGGACCGGGGGCCGTGCGGTGGGCCTCAGCGCGCGGAGCCGGCGGCCCCGTGCGGACGTCCAGCCGGCCGCTCGTCGCGCAGCCACCGACGCGCTGAGGCTCAACGCCATCACCGCCGGTACGAGCCACGTGAACATTCGTCGTCGGATACGCATTGCCCACCTCCTCTTACTCCCATAGACCATGGAGGGCCCGGGGAGGTTACACGGGACACCGTGGAGGCACGGGGAGGGTTGGGCAGTTCAAATCCCCGGTAAATCCTCCTCCCCGTCCCTCCACGGTGGCAAACGTTCTGCGCTATAGTCCTCTCCGGTGCCGAATTACGGCTTCGTGATCGACCTCCCCAAGTGCATTGGCTGCCACGCCTGCACGATCGCGTGCAAGGCCGAGCACGACATCCCAGTGGGCGCGAACCGCTGCTGGGTGAAGACGGTCGAGAAGGGCACGTTCCCGGACACGCAGCGGTTCTTTTCCCCGTGCTGTGCAACCAGTGCGAGGAAGCGCCGTGCATGAAGATCTGCCCGACGAGCGCGCTCTTCAGGCGGCGCGACGGTATCGTCGACCTCAACGGCGCTGCGTGCATTGGGTGCCGCGCCTGCATGACGGCGTGCCCGTCCGACCAGCTCTTCATCGACCCGAACACGCACACGGCCGAGAAGTGCAACTTCTGCGCGAACCGGATCGAGAACGAGCTACAGCCGTCGTGCGTGAGCGTCTGCCCGACCGAGTGCCGCATCTTCGGCGACCTCGACGACCCGTCGAGCCGCGTGGCCGAGATCGTGCAGCGCGAGGCGTTCACCGTGCGGAAGCCGGAGAAGGGCACCGGACCGAAGGTCTTCTATCTTGGCGCCGACGCGGCGGTGCTCCAGCCGGAGATCGCCGCGCGGCCCTTGCATGTTCAAAGAGGGCCAGGTGCACCTGCGTCCGCTCGGCGCGCCCGTCCAGGATCCGGACGCGCCCGGCGACCCGCGCGTCGACTACGACGTGCCGCACCGCAAGGCCTGGGGCGCCGACCTGGTCGTCTATCTGTTCACGAAGGGCCTGTCGACCGGCGTGATGTTCCTGTGCGCGTGGCTGTGGCTGATGGGCGATCGCACGACCCTCGTCGGCCTCATCGGCCCGCTGCTCGCGGGGCTGTTCGCCGCGGCGACGGCGGGCGTGCTGGTCAAGGACCTCGAACGCCCGGACCGCTTCCTCGTCATCCTCACGCGGCCGAACTGGACGTCGTGGATGGCGAACGCGGCGCGTTTCTGCTGACCGCGCACGGCGCGCTCTGCGGCCTTTGGGTGCTCGCCTGGCTCGCCGGCTGGACGACGGTCCTCAGCGTCATTCGCGCCGCTGGTGCTCGCGATCGCGTTTGGCGCGACGGTCTATACGAGCTTCCTGTTCGCCCAGGGCCTCACCCGCGACCTCTGGCAGGGCCCCCAGTGGGCGATCTGACCTGATCGCACAGGCCGCGGATCTACGGCAGTGCCGTGCTGCTGGTGGCCTCGATCGGCGCCGCGCACGAACACGGCACGGTGCTGGCGCTCGCCTGGACGCTGGCAGCCGGCCACCTCCGTGCACCTGATCGTGATGTCGGTGCGAGACGCTTCTGACGCCGAGCCCGACGCTGCACCAGGAGCTGGCGGTGCGCGCGATCCGCGAGGGCGTCTACGCAGGGATAGTTCTGGGGCGGCGCGCTGGGCCTGCGGCGGCGCCGCGCCGGTGCTCCTGCTCGATCGCCCTGGCGGGCGGCCGCCGGATTCCCCCGCCGGCCCTGGTCCGCTCGCCGCGCTCGCCGCGCTCGCCAGCGGCGTCGCGCGGAAGTCCCGTCTGGTCGACGCCGGGCAGTGCGTGCCGAACTCATGACCTTCAAGACCCACCCCGACCCGAAGGACTGGGACGACTGGGTCGACTACGAGTCCGCGAGCTGGCCGAAAAAGGAGCGCCGGCGCTACTCGCTGGTGCCGACGATGTGCTTCAACTGCGAGGCGGCGTGCGGCCTGCTGGCGTACGTCGACAAGGAGACGTTCGAGGTCCGCAAGCTCGAGGGCAACCCGCTGCACCCGGCGAGTCGCGGGCGCAACTGCGCGAAGGGCCCGCGCCACGCTCAACCAGATCAGAGACCCGGACCGCATCCTGTACCCGTTGCGGCGCGTCGGCCCCCGCGGCGAAGGGCAGTGGGAGCGCGTGTCATGGGAGGAGGTGCTCGACGAGATCGCCGGGCGATCAGGCGAGCGATCTGGAGAGGACCGGCGCGACGAGATCATTTACCACGTCGGCAGCCCGGGCGAGGACCTCTACACGGAGCGGCGTGCTGCAAGCTGGGGCATCGACGGCCACAACAGCCACACGAACGTCTGCTCGGCGGTCGCGCGCGCTGGGTACGCGTTCTGTGGTGCGGCGCCGACCGCCCAACCCCGACCACGAGAACGCGCGTTCGTTCTGATGCTCATCGTCGCACCTGGAAGCGGGCCACTACTTCAACCCCCATGCCCAGCGCATCATCGAGCGGGCCAGTGCGTGGCGCGAAGACTGCGGTCATCGACACGCGACTGTCCAACACGGCGTCGAAGGCCGACTACTGGCTGTCACCGCACCCGGCACCGAAGCCGGCGCTGCTGCTCGCCATCGCGCGCCAGCTCATCGCCGAAGAGGCTGGCTGACAACCGTGAGTTCTCCGACGCTGGACCAACTGGCAAGACTACCTGGACGCCTGCCGGCCCGGATGGCGCACGCCCGCGAGCACGGCAAAGGGCGGAGCCGCCGTCCCGCAGCGCCTCGGATTCGAGCGTTCGAAGAGCGCTGCTGACCGAGCTCTACGCCGGTACACGCCCGAGTCCGCCGAAGCGGAACGGGCGTGCCCGCCGCGTGCATCATCGAAGTCGCCACGCGAGATCGGCCGAGGCCGGCACGCCTTCGCGACGCACGTGTGGCGGAGCGCGGCGGCGGGCACTCGGCGGCTGGCAGGTGGCGCGCAACCTATTCTTCCTCGTCGTGCTCACGGGGGCGATCGGCGAGCGCGGGCGGGACGACCTCGACAACGACGAACAAGTTCGTGCCGACGCCCCCAACGCTGCCCCCGGCCTCCGCAGTGCTGGAACGAGCTGCCTTTCCGCCGGAGTACCCGCTCGCGCTTCACGAGATGGGCTTCCTGCTGCCCCACATCCTGAAGGACAGCGCGGCAAGCTCGGCGGTCTACTTCACCCGCGTCTACAACCCGGTGTGGACGAACCCCGACGGCATCGTCGTGGATGGAGATGCTGCTCGGACGACGAAGCGCGTTGGCCTGCACGTCGCGCTCACGCCGGTGTGGAACGAGACCGCCAGTACGCCGACTACGTCCTGCCGATGGGCCTCGGCCCCGAGCGCCACGACCTGATGAGCCAGGAGACGCACGCCGGCGCAGTGGATCGGCTTCCGCCAGCCGGTCGTGCGCGCGCGCTCGGAGCGGCGGGGGAGACGCGTCGCGCTCGACGCGCGAGGCGAACCCGGCGAGGTGTGGGAGGAGGACGAGTTCTGGATCGAGCTGTCGTGGCGCATCGACCCGGACGGCGCTCTCGGCATCCGTAAGTACTTCGAGTCGCCCTACCGGCCCGGCGACGAAGATCACCGTCGAGGAGTACTACTGCTGGATATTCGAGAACTCGGTGCCCGGCCTGCCTGAGGCGGCGCGGCGCAAGGGCTCACGCCGCTCCAGTACATGCGCAAGCAACGGCGCCTTCAAGGTCGACGAGGTCGCTACGCAGCAAGACGCACGAAGACAGCCGCTCGACGCGGCCGCCCTGGCCGATGCGAACGGTCGACGCGCCGACGGGCCGGTTCGTCAGCGCGGGCAAGCCGATTGGCGTGATCGTCGACGGCAGGCCGCAACGGCTTCAACACGCCGTCGCGGCGAGCTGGAGATCTACTCGCCGACGCTCGTCGACTGGGGATGGCCGGAGCACGCCATCCCGCCGCAACGTGCCGGGGCCACATCTACTGGCGCCGGCTCGACCGCGAGGCGGACGAGTTCGCACTGTTGCCGAACTTCCGGCTGCCCACGCTCATCCACACCCGGTCGCCAACGTCAAGTGGCTGTACGAGATCTCGAACACGAACCCGCTGTGGCTGGCCACCCGGTCGACGCCAGGCGTATGGGTGTCGAGACGGGCGACCTGGTGAGGTCCGCACCCGCATCGGCCACTTCGTCAAGCGCGTCTGGGTGACCGAGGGCATCCGCCCCGGCGTCGTGGCCTGTCCCACCACCTTGGCCGCTGGCGGCTGCACGAGGACCGCGGGGCTCGACCGCTGGTCGTCGGCCTCGTGCGCATCGCGCAGCCACGACGACGGCGATGCGAGATCCACCAGGTTCACGGCGCGCGGCCGTTCGAGAGCAACGACCCCGACAGCAGCGGGTCTGGTGGAGCGACGGCGGCGTGCACCAGAACCTGACCTTCCCGGTGCAGCCGGACCCGATCAGCGGCATGCACTGCTGGCACCAGAAGGTGCGCGTCGAACAAGGCGGGACCGGACGATCGCTACGGCGACATCAAGGTTGACACCGCCAGTCGCACCGCATCTACCGGGAATGGCTCGCGGAAACACGGCCGGCGCCCGGGCCCGGCGGCCTGCGCCGCCCCTTGTGGCTCGACCGCCCGCTCAGGCCGGTGGAGCAGGCGTACCGCTTCGAGAAGCCATGAATTCGCACCGCACGATCCTCGCGGCGGTCGTCGTGACGGCCGTGCTCCATCTGCTGCTGTGGATGGCCGGCGCGCGAGGGTGGGTCTCATCCGGGTTCGCCGCCGCCGCCATCCTGGCGGCCGCCTGGGGTTTGATCCTCGCCGTCGCCCTTCTCTCGTCACGCCGCATCGACACCCTCGAAGGCGAGCTGAAGTCGCGACAGGACCAGCATCGGCCACGCTCGACCAGGTCGAGCAGATCGCCGCGCTGCACGAGATGCTGCTCACGCTGGGCCGGTCGAAGGACGTCGGCCTGGCGTTCCACTGGTGCGCGCGGCACATCGGCCGGCTGGCGCCGTGCGACCGGCTCGGTCTCGCGCTGATCAAGGAAAGCGGACAGGAGATCCTGACCTACAGCGCACGCGTCAGCGAGCCGGAGCGGCGCCGGCGCCCCGGCCGGAGCTCGAGTACAATCTGGAGCACAGCGTTTTCGGCCAGGTCATTCGCTACCTGCGAGCCGGCGCGCTGGCGGACCTGGCGCGTGAGGCGCCGGGATTCCTGGACGCGGCGTGCTGGCGTCGGAGGGCTTCCATTCGGCGCTCGTGCTGCCGCTTATCTCGCGCAATCGCGCCATCGGCGCGCTGACGGTGATCTCGCGCGGAAACGGCGCGCTATACGTTGGCCGATCGCGATGCGATGCAGCCGCTGGCCGAAGTGCTGGCTTTCGCCTTCGTCTCCCAGCAGCAGCACCTCGCCCTCGAGAAGTTCCGGACGATGGAGTCGATGGCGGACATGAGCTTCTCGCTCGCCTCCGAGGTCAACGGCGCGCTCCAGGGCGTCATCGGCCAGTGCGGCGTCGTCGCGCAGATGCGCCCGGAGCTGGCCGGCGGCCTCGACGCCGTCGTCCGTCACGCCGAGCGGACTCTGACCTGCTCGAGCGCATGCGATCGGCCGCAAGCGAACGTCTCACGGAAGCCGCCGCCGTCATGGCCGGCGGCATTCCGTCCAGCCCGGAAGCCTTCATCGACGACGAGGGCCTCGACTTACCGGCCGGCGCCTTGGGCGCGCTCATCCGCGGCGCACGTCTGATACACCCACTGCCCGATCAGGATCGCATGACGATGCCCGTGGACCAGGCAAGCAGCCGGTCGTGGCGGCGGACCGCGTCGATGAACGAGGCCAGGACGCGGGAATGGTGGGCACGAACAGCAGGCGACGAGACCGCGGCGAGGAGCGCGCGGCGGCCGACACGACCACCGATCGAGGGTGAGGCCGACGACGAGCAGGCCGGCACGAGAGACACGCCGAGCCGCAGGATCCGGCCGATCGGGTTCGAGGCGCCCGGAGTTCGTGTTCGGTCATAGCAGCGCCTTGATGAAGTAGATGACGGCCACGGCCGCGAGGATCGCCGCCAGCAGGCATTTCAAGTGCTCCGCACGGCTGCGGTCGGCGATGCGGAGCCCAACTGCGACCGGCCAGCACCCCGAGCATCGCGCCCGCCGCAGCCTGGTGCGGCACGTCGCCGTGCTGCGAAGTAGTTGGTCGAGCCGACCATCGCCGTAGCGCCGATCATCAGACCGCTCGTGGCCGCCGACGCGCGGAGCGGCACGCCGCACCAGGCGTTGAGTGCCGGCACCTTCAGCACGCCTCCGCCAATCCGGCGAGATTGGACAGGAACCCTGCGAGCGCGAAAACAGGCACGCGATCGGCACCCGGCGCATGCGGTAGGCGACCTCGCCGCCGCCTCGTCCTCGTGATACCGGCCGCCGAACACGCCGACGTCG
Source organism: uncultured Acidobacteriota bacterium (assembly GCA_963849525.1). GTDB lineage: Bacteria > Acidobacteriota > Vicinamibacteria > Vicinamibacterales > SCN-69-37 > CAVXSP01. Next base: position 34,643 of record CAWKHL010000001.1, read on the forward strand.
ATGGACGGGTCCTTGATGACGTTGCGCCGATCGAGCCGGCTGAGCATCACGACCGCAATGAGCGCCATCGTCGCGCCAAATATCCACTGGCGGGTCGATCCGCGATGCTGTAGACGATGAAGCTGGCAAAGCCGCGCCGACGGTCGTGAAGATCTCGAGCAACATGCCGAGCCGAAGGTTGGCGAGCGGAGCCGCGTCGGCGACGCGGAGATGACGCTGGACGTGGCGATGACGGTGACCAGGCTGATGCCGGCCGCCATCGGCAGCGGCAGGCCGAGCCCCAAATTCAGGAAAGGCACGAGGAACACGCCGCCGCCGAGTCCGAGGAGCGCCCGAGGACGCCGGCCACCGCCCGCTCCGGCAGTGTCCAGCACGTGGAGCAGCACGGCAGCAATGATAGCAGCGGCCGTCCTCGGTCGCCGCCGGCGACCGTTCTATGCCTCTCGCCTGTACTCTTCGCAGCTCCGGCGTCAAGAAGGCGACCAGCGCCGTGGCGGCAGGCACGCCGAGTCCCGCCGGTCACGACCGAGACGACGCGCGCCGAGCCAGTTCGCCATCGCGCCGGCTTCGAGCTCGCCGAGCTGGGGGCCGCCCATGAAGAAGACCATGTTGATGCCGGTCATGCGGCCGCGGAGCGTCGTCGGGCGTGCTCGAGCTGGCGGACGAGATTGCGGATCACCATGCTCACCGCGTCGCTCGCGCCCGACAACGCCAGGCACGCGAACGTCAGCCAGAACGCCGTCGACACGCCGAACACGACCGTCGCGAGCGCCGTAGCCGACGACCGCCCAGATGAGCAGCGCGCCCTGGCGTTCGACGCGGTGCGCGAAGCGCACCATCGCCAGGCTGCCCACGAACGCGCCGGCGGCCGGCGCAGAGTACAGCCAGCCGTAGCCCTGCGCGCCGACGTGCAGGATGTCCTGCGCGAAGATCGGCAGCAGCGCGGTCGCCGACGAGAAGAACGTCGCGAAGAAGTCCAGCAGCATCGTCGAGCGGATGATGCGGCGACCGGAAGACGAAGCGGAGCCCGTCGCGCGCCGCCGCGAGCGACATCGCGCTCGCGGGCGTGCAGCGACTCGCGCGGACCGTGCCGAAGCGGAACGTTCGCGCATCAGCAGCGGGCGCACCGATGACGAACAGGAACGAGACCGCGTTCAAGGCGTAGGCCCAGGCCAACTCGGCGGTGGCGATGACGAAGCCGCCGATCGCCGGCCCGCCACCGAGGCGATCTGGACCATGACCGTGTTCAGGCTCATCGCGTTCGGCAGGTGCTCGCGCGGGACGAGCATCGGCACGAGCGCCTGCCGCGCGGGCGGGTCGAAGGCGCGACGGCCGCGCCGAGCGCCGACAGCACGTAGAGCGGCCAGACGCGCCGCAGGCCCGAGAAGGCAACGAACGCCAGGGCGAACGCGACCACGCGCCGCCGATCTGCGTGACGAGCATCAGCTTGCGCCGGTCGAAGACGTCGGCGGCCACGCCGCTCAGCATCGAAAACACGATGATCGGCACGATGCGGACGAGCCCGACCATCCCGAGCGCCAGCGCCTTGCGGTCGGGCGCGCACGAGCAGGGAAACGTGCCACAGGATGGCCGCCTGCTGCATGAACGAGCCGGCAAACGAGACGCGAAGGCCCATCCACAGCAGGCGGAAGTTGCGGTGCCGCAGCGCGGGGACGTGGGTGTGCAAGGCGGAAGACAAATGCATGACCCGTAGCCGACGGCCTTCAGGCCGCCGGACGCGCGGCGACCTCGAGGTCGCCGCCTACGGACTTCAGCCGGCCCTGCCGCCCTCGGCCCAAGGCTTCAGCACCGCGTACAGCGCGGCCATCATTGGCGTCGGCACGCCCACGGCGCGGCCACGGCGAACCACCGACCCGGCGAGCGACTCGACCTCGATCCGCTTGCCCTGCCGGACAAATCGATCAGCAGCGACGACCGCGTCGTGGCCGGAATGCCGCGCCCGTACCTCCAGGATCTGGTCGACGATGCCCGCAGGCACGTCGACGCCGGACGCGCGGGCGACGCGTTCGACCTCGTTCACGGCGCCGATGAACGTCTCGCGAATGACGTCGTCGTCTCTCAGCGGGCCGATGGGCAGCCGGGATGCTCCCGTGAACGACGCGAACGGCGCGAGGTAGATGAACTTCACCCACAGCGGCACGCGGGCGTCGGGCACGGCCTCGGCCTGGACGTCGGCCGACTTCAGCACGGCTTCGAGCAATCGCGCGCGGATCCGACACGGCGGCAGTCGCGCCGAACACCTCGCCGAACACGATACGTCGGTGCGTGCCCGTCTGCCGGATGACACCCGGCGCGTCAATCGCCGTCGCAATGTAGGTCGCGCCGGCCAGCGTCGCGCGCTCGCCGACGGTCGCCGCGACCTCGTCGGCGCTGTCCACGCCGTTCTGCAGCGTCAACACGCTCGTCGCTGGTCCCACGAGCGGCCGCAGCAGGGGCAGGGCGACCGCGTTGTCGTAGGTCTTCACCGCGAAAATCACGACGTCGGCGCGGCCGAGCGCGGCCGGATCGGCGTCGGCTTTCGGGTGGACGGTGAAATCGCCCAGCGGGCTGAAGACCTTGCAGTCCGTCGCGCCGGATGGCGTCGAGGTGGGCGCCGCGCGCGACGAGCCGCACGTCGCAGCCCAGACGCGCCAGCAACGCTCCGTAATACCCGCCGACCGCGCCGGCGCCGACGACGGCAATCGATGGCAGCGCCATCAGAACTTGATCCTCGTCATCGTCCCGGTGCCCGGCACGACGACGAACAGGTTGCTGTAGTCGTCGTCTCCGATCGTCACGGCGGGTCCACCGAGGGCCTGGATGACGTTCGAAATCGTATTCGAGTGCGCAACGACCAGGACGACGTCATCGGCGTGCTGATCGTGCGTATCGCCGGACGAGCGCCGCCGTGTCCTTGGCCGGCACTTCCGTCTCGCTGACGCCGAGCTTCTCGGCGAGCGGCTGGCCGGTCTCGTGCGTGCGCTTGAACTCGGTCACGTAGATGCCCTTGATGCCGGACTGGGCGAGCATGGCGGCGAATGTTGTCGGCGCGCGCCCGGCCCGCCGCCGACAGGTCGGGGTCGGCCTGCGCCTGCGACATGCCGGCATCGGCCCGTTCGGCGTGCCGAACGACGAACACGAGACGCTGAGCGCTCGCGACCGACGGCAGCAGCACCACGACGCCGAGCACACCGGCGGCGATTATCAAACTCCGACGCGTCATCGAGAGACCTCCGTTCTACTCTGCTGGTTGTATCATCGACGCGCACCCGCATGAAACCCCGCGCACCGCTGCCCCACACCGCGTTCACACTGCCGGCGAAGTTCTACACGGACCCGCGGATCTTCGCGCGCGAGATGGAGATCTTCTTCCGCGACATGTGGGTCTACGCCGGCCGGCTCGACGAACTGCCTGACCGCGGCAGCTTCGTTACCTTCGACGTCGCCGGGGAGAGCCTCGTCATCGTTCGCACGGACGAGGCCGACGGTGTCAAGGCGTTCTACAACCTGTGCCGACACCGCGGCACGCGGTTGTGCACGGACGGGCAGGGCCGGTTCGGCGGCGCCATCCAGTGCCCGTATCACGCGTGGACGTACGACTACGACGGCCACCTCATCGGCGCGCCGCACATGGACGACGTGGCGCACTTCCGCAAGCAGGACTACCCCCTGCATACGGTGCAGGCCGGCGTGTGGGATGGACTCGTGTTCGTGAAGCAGGCGCCTGGCGGGCAGACGCTCGCCGAACAGCTCGGGCCGCTGCCGGACAAGTTCCGCGCGTGGCGCATGGGCGACCTGCGGCGGGCCGGGCAGATCGTCTACGACCTCCAGACGAACTGGAAGCTCATCCTGCAGAACTACAGCGAATGCCTGCACTGCCCCAACCTGCACCCGCGCCTGAACCAGCTCTCCCACTACTTGAGCGGTGAAAACGAACCGCTGCAGCCCGGCTACATGGGCGGCCGGATGCGGGATCTTTCCGACGAGGCCGAGACGATGTCGATGAGCGGTGCGCGGCCGCGCGCGACCCTGCCCGGCGTGCCGGCCTCGGAGTGTCGCTTCGTCTACTACTACGCGATCTTTCCAAACCTCCTGCTCACGCCGCACCCGGACTACCTGATGACGCACGCGATCTGGCCGATCGCGCCCGACCGCACCCGGGTCATCTGCGAGTGGCACTTCCATCCCGACGAGATGGCGAAACCCGGTTTCTCGACCGACGACGTCGTCGCGTTCTGGGACATGACGAACAAGCAGGACTGGTAAGTCTGCGAGAGCGCGCAGGCCGGCATCAGTTCCCGCGCGTATCAGCCGGGCCCTGCTCGAACCGCGAGGACCTGCTGTACACGTTCGATAGGTGGATCCTCAGAGAAACTTGGTGGATAGCTGCGAACACGTCGACGCGGTCTACTCCAAGAGTAGGAGCTGCTGACCGAGCCGCCCGGCTCGGTCGGGGGTTGAGTTTGGGCCGCGACGCTCCTATTCTGACGGCAGTTTTCTTGATGGCAGGCCTACCCATGACAGCCAAGGATTCGGTTCGCGCGCTTCACGGAGCGCGCGACTTTTCGCAATGGCGCCGTGGAGACGCATCGGAGCTTTAGCCCGCGGCTTGCTAGCCAGCGGCTGCACTCGCCGGCCGAGGAGATGCCGGGCCGCCGCGGCGGAAGTCACGCGTTGCGCGGCGAGTGTGTGTCCTGAGTAGACGGGCGACATCCGTCTGGCCTGGCGCCATGATGAGCGCGTTGGCAATGGCAGGGGTGACGCTCGGTCCGTTCACGCCGATTGATGCCTTCTACGCAAAGCCGAAGGGAGCAAAACAGTGGTCGAGTTTCTGTCCAAGCCGTGGCCGTGGTAAGTCGCCGGGCCCTTGATTGGTCTGGTCATTCCGGCGCTGCTGCTCATCGGCGGCAAGATGCTCGGCGTCAGCGAGAACCTGCGGCACATCTGCGCGGCCGTGCTCCCGAGCGCGGACTTCTTCAAGTACGACTGGCGCGAAGAGGGCGCCTGGAATCTGATGCTGATCCTCGGCGCCGTGATCGGCGGCTTCATCGCCGCGACCTGGTTGCCGAACCCGCATCCGATTGCGATCTCTGCCTCGACACAGGCCGACCTCGCCGGGCTCGGCGTGACCGACCTCAGCGGCGTCGCGCCGGCAGCGATCTTCAGCTGGCAGGGCCTGATGACGCTGAAGGGCTTTCTCATGATCGTCGCCGGCGGATTCTGCGTCGGCTTTGGTCAAATACGCCGGTGGATGCACCTCGGCCACGCAATGATGGGGCTGGCGGATCTTCAGGTCTCGTCACTCGTGGCCGTCATGGGTTTCTTTGCGGGCGGGCTCCTCGCGACGCACGTCCTCTTCCGGTTCATCTTCTAGAAGGGGCCGCGACATGAACTCACGTGAACAGCGTCCACACAAAGAACAGCTCTGGCCCTATCTCCTGGTCGGCATCTTCTTCGGGATCGTCACAGCCAGACCAGAGTCATTTCGTCCATACGCATCCAGGAGATGTTCCGGTTTCAGTCATTCCACATGTACGGCATCATCGGCACGGCGGTGGTGATGGGCGTCTTGTCGGTGGCGCTCATCAAACGGTTCCGCATGAAGACCGTCGACGGCTCCGACATCGTCATTCATCCGAAGACGCTCGGGTCGGGCACACGTTACTGGGCGGGCGGAATCATCTTCGGGATCGGCTGGGCGTTGACCGGCGGCTGTCCGGGCCAATGTAGTCCTGGTCGGTAACGGCGTCACGGTGTTCGTGGTCGCGCTCGCAGCGGCGGTGGCGGGCGCGTCGACGTGCCAGGCCTCGTGCGGCATCGGCTGCCGCACTAGCCAATGCCACCAAGCGTTGTCGGCCACGGCGCGCCGTGGCCCTACGCTGGTGGCGTCTGTGTCTTGCGGGCCGGACTGAAGAACGGCCGCGGCGTGACCGTCGCGCCCACACGATGGCGACGGCGTCCACCGGTACTCCACCTCGACGCGCGTGCGCGGTCGCCGCGAAGCCGCGATCCACGGTGGCGATTCCAATCAGCTGGTTCAGCGCCGGCGACCAGGTCCAGGACGTCATCCGCCCGACCTGGCGGGCGCGCTGAAACACGGGCGCGACCACACGCGAGGCCGCCGGCGCGGCGGCCACGGCCAGGCCAACAGCATCGTACAGCGCCTCGACCGCCGGCCAGTCGATCGTCAATCCCACCATTTGGCTTCGTGGACCGCGCGCGTCCTCATCGGCAAGCGCCGCGCGTCCGATGAAGCGCTCCTTCCCGAAATCCACGAAGCGGCGCGAGCCCCAACTCGAGCGGCGAATACCGCTGTGAAGCCGCAAGGGCCTGGCGGGCACCCACGAAATCCACATCGATCATGGCCAGTCCGGCCTCGATGCGCGCGATATCCAGCGCGAGCAGGCCGGCTGGTGTGATGCCGAGCGGCCTCCCCGTCTCCATGAGCGCGTCCCACACCGCCCCCGCGCGGGGCGCGTCCATCCATCTCGAAGCCGAGGTCTCCGGTGCATCCCGTCCGGGAGATCTCGACGGGCTGGTCCGCCACGCGCCCTTCGACCTGCCGGAAGTATGGCAGACCGTCGATGTCGGTCGGCGCCCCGGAGGATCGCCGCCGAGGTCGGTCCCTGCAGGGCAAGCGCCGCCGTTCGGTCCGAGACGTCCTCGATCTCCACGACCAGGTCGGCGGCGTTGAGCGTGAGCCATCGGAGCATCGGATGGGCGGCAGTCCACCGGAACCGGTCCTCGCCCAACCGGGTGATCGTGCCGTCGCCGAGGATCGCGCCGTGCTCGTCGCACCAGGTCGCGTACAGCACCTGTCCGGGCGCCATCGCGGCCGCGCTCCGCGTGACGACGCGATCGATGAGCCGGACCGCGTCGCGGCCGGTCACGGTGTACTTGACGAGCGGCGACACGTCGAAGAGGGCCGCGGCGTTTCGAACGGCGGTGTACTCGGGCTGGCGGCTCGCGCCGTACACGTTGACGGCGTAGTACCCGGCCCATTCGCGGTAGTTCAAGCTCGCGCACCGGGCGAGCGTGCGATCGTGCAGCGGGGTCGGAACGGGCACGCGCCGAGGATTATAGCGGGAACAGGGCGGCCGGGCGAAGACGATGCGCGGAGGCGGCCGAGCGACGTTCGATGACGCTGGACGAGCCGCATAGAATGTCCCCGCGTGCCGACAAGCCGTACGACGCCATCGTCATCGGTGCGGGCCACAACGGCCTGACGGCCGCGGCGTATCTGGCGCGCGCGGGCCGGCGCGTGCTCGTCCTCGAGCGGCGCCAGGTCGTCGGCGGCGCGGCGGTCACCGAAGAGGTGTTTCCCGGCTTCAAATTCTCGGTGTGCGCGTACGTCGTCTCGCTCCTGCGGCAGGAGATGATCCGCGAGCTGGATCTGCCGCGCCACGGCCTGTCGCTGCTGCCGCTCGACGGCACGCTCACGCCGATGCCCGACGGCAATCACCTCTGGCGGGTGAACGACCGCGCGCGCACGTACCGGGAGATCGCCCGCCATTCGCCGCGTCGATGCCGAGGCGTACGAGGACTACGGACGCGCCATGCGTCGACATCGGCCGCTTCGCTGAAGCCGATGTTCGGCATGACGCCGCCGAATCCGTTCACCACCCGGCCGCGCGATCTCCAGCAGCTGCTCGGCCTCGCTCGGCGGTTCCGGCGCTGCCCGCCGAGAGCCGGCTACAACCGCTCCAGCTGCTGACGATGAGCGCGGCGGACTTCCTCGACCAATGGTTCGAGACCGACGTGCTCAAGGCCACGATGTCGGCGCTCGGGCATCATCGGCACGTTGCTGGGCGTGCGGTCGCCCGGCACGGCCTACGTGCTGCTCCATCACTACATGGGGAGATGACGGCGCGTTCCGAGTCGTGGGGCCTCGTCGCGAGGCGGCACGGGCGCAGTCTCCGAGGCCATCGTCGGCGGCGCGCGCCGCCGGCGCGGACATTCGCGTCGCCTCGCCGGTGCGCCACATGCTCGTCACGAACGGCCGGGCGACGGGCGTCGTGCTGGAGAACGGCGACTACTTCCTGGGCTCGGCGGTCCTCTCGAGCGTCGATGCGCGGCGCACGTTCCTCAAGATGGTCGAGCCGGAGCACCTGCCGGCCGAGTTCATCGAGGACATCCGCCGTTTCAAGTTTCGCGGTTCGTCCGGCAAGGTGAATCTCGCGCTCGATGCGCCTGCCCGAGTTCGCGTGCCTGCCCGGCGCCGGTCCGCACCTGCGCGGCGCGATCTCGATCTCGCCTGAGCATCGAATACATGGAGCGAGCGTACGACCAGGCGAAGTACGGCAGCTACTCGAAGCATCCGTACATCGACATCGTCATCCCGAGCCTGACCGATCCGTCACTCGCGCCGCCCGGCAAGCACGTGATGTCGTGCTTCGTGCAGTACGCGCCGTACGACCTGCGCGGCTGCACCTGGGACGACCAGCCGCGAGGCGTTCGGCGACACGGTCGATCGAGACGATCGCCGAGTACGCGCCGAACATCAGGACCGCATCCTCCACCGTCAGGTGATGACGCCGCTCGACCTCGAGCGCGAGTTCGGCCTCTCGGAGGGCAACATCTTCCATGGCGAGCTGACGCCCAGCCAGCTGTTCGTCCTGCGGCCCGCGCCGGGGTGGGCCGGTACCGGACGCCGATCCGCCGCCTCTATATGTGCCGGATCGTCCACGCACCCGGCGGCGGCATCACGGGCGCGCCCGGGCGGCACGCCGCGATGCGGGTGCTGGCCGAGACGAGGACGTCGAAATGAGCGCGGGGACCGACGTCATCGTCATCGGCGGCGGCGTCGAACGGGCTCATGGCGGCGGCGCTGCTGGCGCGGCAGCAGCTGTCGGTGCTGGTGCTGGAGCGCCGGCCGGTGGCCGGCGGCGCCGCGGTAACCAGCGAGTTGCGCCAGGGTTCCAGCGTGCCGCGTTGAGCCATACCGCTCGGGCCGCTTCGCCGCGGCTCGTCGTGGCCTGAAGCTCGACCGCGCCGGCCATCGAGTTTCTGACCCCCGACCCGGCGCTCACGACGCTCGGTCCGGACGGGGCGGCGATCGTCGTTTCACCGGACCCGGTCCTGACCGCCGGCGCCATCAACCGGATTTCCCGCGGGACGCCGGCCGGTGGCGCGAGTTCGTGCAGACGACGCAGCGCAGTCGCGGCCTCGTCGCGAGCTCGAGCCGGCACGTGCCGCCGGCAGGGACGAGGCCGAGGGCGCCGGCGAACGCTGGCGGCTCGCCGGACGGCCCGCCGGGCGCCGGCGTCTGGGACGCGCGGAACCTCGGCCGCCCGATGCGATGGCTGCCGATGCCGGTCGGCGACGTTCTGGGCCGAATGGTTCGAGGACGACCTGCTGCGCGCGGCGATCGCGGCGCGCGGGGATCTTCGGTCAGTTCGCGGGTCCGCGGTCGGCCGGCACCGGCGGCATGTGGCTGCAGCGCCTCGCCGAGGATCCGCGCCGACTGGGCGCGGCGTAGGTCACGCGCGGCGGGCCAGGGGCGCTGCCGCGCAGCGCTCGTGGCCGGCGTCGAGCGGGCGGCGCGGACGCGTGCGCACCGATGCCCGCGTCACGCGAATCTCACGGCGGGCGGCGCGGTCACCGGCGTGACGCTCGAAGACGGCGAGCAGATTGTCGCGACGCGCCGTGCGTGTCCGCCGTGGATCCCGCAGCAGACGTTCTTGTCGCTCGTCGAGCCGGATCGATCTGCCGCCGACGTTCCTGCAGCGCAATGCGGCACTATCCGCGCCCGAGGGGTCACCGCCAAAGATCAACCTGCGCGCTCGACGGCCTGCCCGACATGCCGGCGCTCGCGGTGATCCGCCGGCCGCTGGCGCGGCCGCCTGTCGATTGCGCCGGGCCTCGACTATCTCGAACGCGCTTTCGACGCCGCGAAATACGGCGCCGTCTCACCGGCGCCTTGGCTGGAGCTGTCATTCCGTCGGCGCTGGACCGTCGCTGGCGCCCGAAGGGCGCGCACGTGATGTCGATCTACGTGCAGCGGCGCCACGCGACCTTCGCGAAAGCGCCTGGGCGGAGTCGCGCGAAGCCGGCTGTACCGGACGACCGTATGGCCGTGATGGCGCCCTACCACCCGGGTTGGAGTCAACTCGATCGTCGCCCACGAAAGTCATCACGCCCGAGGATCTGGAGCAGCGAATGGGGCCGACGGGCGGGCATGTCTTCCATGGCGAGCTGACGCTGGACCAGTGGTGGGCGGCCAGGCCGCTGCTCGGTTGGGCCGTACCACACGACCCGATCGGCGGCTTGTACCTGTGCCAGGGCCGGCACGCACCCGGGCGGCGGCATCACGGGCGGCCCCGGGCCTCCTCGCCGCCGCGTGGTCGCGCGGGCCGATTCCGCGGCCGACGCCTGAGTAGCCGGCCGGCCGGTTTGTATTTCTTGCCCGGAGCCCGGTCTAACAGGGATATGACGCCGAGAGCCTTTCCCTTCGTCGAATTGCCGCGCGGGCCGCCGGAGCGGCCGTCGCGGTCGCCGTCGCCGGACTGCTGTTCGGCGCCCCGGGACGCAGACGGCCGAGGGGACAAACGCGATCCCCGCCCACCCGAACGCCCAGACCGTGCTCCACGTGCTGAACCGGCTCGGCTTCGGCGCCCGGCCCGGCGACGTCGAACGCGTCCGGCGCATGGGGCTCGCCGCCTACATCGACGAACAGCTCCACCCCGAGCGGATTGCCGATGCCGCGATGGAGCCGCGGCTGGCGCCGGATTCGAGACGCTGCACGATGAGCACGCGGGAACTGGCGGACGAGTACTTCGTTCCCGGCGCTGCAGGCCCAGCGCCAGGCACAGCAGGCGAAGGCGCAATCGGACCAGAAGGACCGGAAGAACAGACGATGGACCCGTCGAACGCCATGAGCGCACACCGCCGTGCGCGGCGCGCCGCCGAAGTGCGGATGCAGCGGCAGAAGGTGCAGACGGTCGTCTGAACGAGCTCACGCAGCAGAAGCTGCTGCGGGCGGTGCTGTCGGACGCGGCAGCTCGACGAGGTGCTGGTCGACTTCTGGTTCAACCATTTCAACGTCTACATCGGCAAGGGCCAGCCGGAGCGGATGTACCTCACCGAGTACGAGCGCGACGTCATCCGCCCGCACGTGCTCGGGTCCGTTCCGCGATCTGCTCGGCGCCGTCGCCCACAGCCCGGCGATGCTCTTCTATCTGGACAACTGGCAGAGCTCGACCGCCGAACACCAGGCCCGACGTCAACCCCCAGATGCAGCAGATGCAGCAGCGGCTGAGCAACGCGCGTCTGCGCGCCGGCCCGAGCGCGCAGCGACTGAGCAGCGGTCGAGCAGGCGCTGCGCGATCGGCAGGCCAAGGCGCCCAGCGCGGCTGAACGAGAACTACGGCCGCGAGCTGATGGAGCTGCACACGCTCGGCGTCGACGGCGGCTACACGCAGCAGGACGTCATCGAGGTGGCGCGCGCCTTCACGGGGTGGACGATCGACCAGCCCGCGGCAGGGCGGCGGGTTCACGTTCGACGCGCGGATGCACGACACGCGGCGAGAAGACGATTCTCGGCGTCACTTCCCCGCCGGCGGCGGCGAGGAGGAGGGCGAACGCGTCCTCGACATGCTCGCGACGCACCCGGCCACGGCGCACCACATCGCCTACGAGCTGGCCCAGCGGTTCGTCGCCGACGAGCCGCCGGCGGCGCTGGTCGACCGCGCGGCGAAGCGGTTTCTCGACACCAGGCGGCGACCTGCGCGAGGTCGTGCGGACCATCATTACGTCGCCGGAGTTCTTCGCGGCCGCGAACCGGCGCGCCAAGGTCAAGACGCCCTTCGAGTTCATCGTCTCGGCGCTGCGCCGGCGGACGCCGACGTCGTGAACGCGCAGCCGATCGTCCAGACGCTGCGCGGACAGCTCGGCATGCCGCTCTACGGCTGCGTGCCGCCGACCGGCTACAGCACGACGCGCCGACGCCTGGGTGAACACGGGCGCGCTGCTCGCCCGGATGAACGCGGCGCTCCAGCTCGTGAGCAATCAGATGCGCGGCGTGCGGGTCGACGTCCGCCAGATCGCGCCGGCCGCCGACGAGGCCGGCCGCACCGCGCTCATCCAGACGATGTTCGCCGGCGACGTGAGCGAGGCGACGACGAAGACACTGGCCCGGGCCGAGACGCCGCAGCAGATGATCGCGCTGGCGCTCGGCTCGCCCGAGTTCAGAAGCGGTAGGGCCACGGCGTGCCGTGGCCGCACCGCGAGGGCCACGGCCGTGCCCAATGCGTAGGGCCACGGCGTGCCCGATGCGTAGGGCCACGGCGTGCCCAATGCGTAGGGCCACGGCGTGCCGTGGCCGACAGAGGAGCACATCATGCTGACGCGACGCGTATTTCTCAAGAACGGCAGCCTGGCGCTCGTGAGCCTCGGGTTCGCGCCCGCGTTTCTGACGCGGGTCGCGCGCGCCGCCGAGGCGAAGCAGAAGATCCTCGTCGCGATCTTCCAGCGCGGCGCCGTCGACGGCCTCAGCATGGTCGTCCCGTTCGGCGACCGCGGCTACTACGACGCGCGGCCATCGATTGCGATCCCGCAGCCGGGCGCCGACGACGCGGCGGTCGACCTCGACGGGTTCTTCGGCCTGCACCCGCGGTTGGCGCCGCTCGCGCCGTTCTTCGAGCGCAAGGAGCTCGCGATCGTCCACGCGTGCGGATCGCCCGACGACACGCGCTCGCACTTCGACGCGCAGGACTACATGGAGAGCGGCACGCCGGGCGTCAAGGCGACGCGTGACGGCTGGCTCAACCGCTACCTGCACGCCAAGGAGCACGCCGACGCGAGCCCGTTCCGCGCCGTGGCGCTGGCGCCGCAGCTGCCGCGCTCGCTGCAGGGCCCGGCCGCGGCGCTCGCGATGAACAACATCAACCAGTTCGGCATTCGCGCCGGGCGCAACTCCGGCGAGATGCAGTCGACGTTCGAAGAGGAGTACGCGGCCGCCGCCGACGCCCTGCTCGCTCGACCGGCCGCGAGGCATTCGACGCCGTGCGCATGCTGAACGGCGCGCAGCAGACGCCGTACTCGCCGTCGCCAAGCGCCGACTACCCGCAATTCGGCCTTCGGCAACGCCATGAAGCAGGTGGCGCAACTCGTCAAGTCGAACCTCGGACTGGAGGTCGCCTTCACCGAGCTCTCCGGCTGGGACACGCACGCGCAGCAGGGCAACGCGACCGGCCAACTCGCCAACCGGCTCGACGATTTCGCCAGGAGCATCGCCGCGTTTGCCACCGACCTCGGCGACCGCATGGCCGACGTGGTGCTCGTGACGATGTCGGAGTTCGGGCGCACGGTGAAGGAGAACGGCAACCGCGGCACCGACCACGGCCACGGCAACGTCATCTTCGTCGCTGGGCGGCCCGGTCAAGGGCGGCACAGGTCTACGGCAAGTGGCCGGGGCTCGCGACCGAACAGCGCTGGCAGGGCCGCGACCTGGCGATCACGACCGACTTCCGAACGGTCTTCAGCGAAATCGTTACGGCCCACATGGGCGCCAAGGGCGTCGCGCGCATCTTCCCCGGGTTCACGTACCCGGGCGCGCTCGGGCTGGTGAGAAGTTGACCGTCCGGTAATTCCGCTTTTAACTTTTAACTTCAACTTCTAACTTCTGACGTCTAACTTGCCCCCTTCCTCACCGTCCCGACACCGCGCGCGGTCATCGATCGCGCGCGGCTCGAGCGCAACATCGATCGCATGGCCGCGCTCGCGCGAAAGACCGGCGTGCGGCTGCGGCCCCACGCCAAGACCCACAAGAGCCCGACCATCGCCCGGCGCCAGCTCGACGCCGGCGCCGTCGGCATCTGCTGCGCCAAGCTCGGCGAGGCGGAAGTCTTCGTCGACGCGGGTATGACTGATATCCGCCTGCCGTATCCGATCAATCCCGCGAACGCGGATCGCGTGTCGGCACTTCTCGACCGCGCGACCGTCTCGATCGTTGTCGACGCCGAGGACGTGGCGCGCGGGTGGTCGGAGGCCATGGCGCGCGCCGGACGCACACTCGACGTGCTCGTGAAGGTCGACGTCGGCTTCCATCGCTGCGGCGTCAATCCCGACGATGCCGACGTCGTCGAGCGCATCGCGCGTATCGCGTCGCTTCCATCGCTGCGGTTCCGCGGCCTGCTGAGCCACGCCGGTCATGCGTACCACGCGCATTCCGACGACGACCTGACGCGGATTGTGGATGCGGAAACGGCCATCGTGACAGGGCTGGCGGAGCGGCTGCGGGCGAAGGGCGTCGCGGTGGACGAAGTCAGCGTCGGGGTCGACGCCAACCGCGCGGTTCATCACGCGGCAAGCGGGCGTCACCGAAATGCGCCCCGGCAACTACGTGTTCCTGGACCGGACGCAGGTCGGTCTCGGCGCGGCCTCGCTCGACGACTGCGCGCATGTCCATCGTGTCGACCGTGGTGAGCTGCCCGGCGTCCGACCGGGTGATCTTCGACTGCGGCAGCAAGACGCTGACGACCGACGGCGCGCGCGGCTTTCAGCCGGTGGCCGGACACGGCGTCGTGTTCGCGTCGCTCGACGCCGAGGAGCCGGACGACTCGCTCATCGTGGAGCGCATGTCCGAAGAGCACGCCACCGTGCGCGCCACACGCCCGCATCGGTTGAAACCCGGGGACCGCGTCCGCGTGATTCCCAACCACTCGTGCGTCGTGACGAACCTGATGGACGAATTGCTCCTGGTCGACGGCCTCGAAGTGGTCGAGCGACTTCCCGTCGCTGCGCGCGGACGGATCTGGTAACGTCGCGCGGACGGGTCTGGCGATGTCGCGTGGGCGGATCTGGCGATGTCGCGTGGGCGGATACTGGCGATGTCGCGTGGGCGGATACTGGCGATGTCGCGTGGGCGGATACTGACGATGTCGGACGGACGGATCTGGTAATGTAGGGCCACGGCGTGCCGTGGCCGACACCTATGCCCAATACAAAATCCCCTGCGTCGTCAGCGTCATGGTCCGGTGAGGCGCTCGGCATGGTCGAGACGCGCGGCTTCGTGGGCATGGTCGAAGCAACGGACGCGATGGTCAAGACGGCGAATGTCACGTTCGTCGGCTGGCAGAAGGTCGACGCCGGTCTCGTCACCGCCATCGTCCGGGGCGACGTCGCCTCGGTGAAGGCCGCGACGGACGCGGGCGCCGCCGCCGCGCGCAAGGTCGGCGAGCTGGTCGGCGTCCACGTCATTCCCCGCCCCGTCGACGAGCTCGGGGAAACATTCCCGATCGGATAAGCAGAATCCCTCGTCGCAGTCGTAGGGGCCGGCTTCAGCACACTCCCTCGTCGCAGACGTAGCCGGCGACCTTCAGGTCGCCGGACATTCGGCTTCATCGGTGCTTGTCGGTCCCATCCCGGCCAGCAGTCTCCCGCTTCAATGGGGCCGCGTCCGATCGGACGCGGAATCGTGGAAAGTTCTGTCGGCCCGGTGACACACTACATCGGCTTCAATGGGGCCGCGTCCGATCGGACGCGGAATCCGTTCGAGCCTGAATCACCCGTCTTGAGCGATCCTGCTTCAATGGGGCCGCGTCCGATCGGACGCGGAATCACCTCCCGCCTGCGCAGGCCGGTCTCCTGTCTATCGCTTCAATGGGGCCGCGTCCGATCGGACGCGGAATCAGCGGACGACGTGCTGCTGGCATCCGTGCCCGATGGCTTCAATGGGGCCGCGTCCGATCGGACGCGGAATCAGCGATGCGACGTCCAACTACTGGACGTTTGACGGTTCGCTTCAATGGGGCCGCGTCCGATCGGACGCGGAATCTCAACGTCAGCGGCACCGACGGCATCTCATCCACCTGGCTTCAATGGGGCCGCGTCCGATCGGACGCGGAATCCTGTTGCCCTCCAGCGTCCCGGCTGGCGCTGAGGCTGCTTCAATGGGGCCGCGTCCGATCGGACGCGGAATCATCATCGAGACCGGCGGGAGCGGTCCGGCCTTGACGCAGCTTCAATGGGGCCGCGTCCGATCGGACGCGGAATCGCGGCGCGCGTCTTGCCGTTTGAGACGGGGGTCGAGATGCTTCAATGGGGCCGCGTCCGATCGGACGCGGAATCAACAGGAGCCGCATCATGAAACGCAAGCAGCAGAAGTCGCTTCAATGGGGCCGCGTCCGATCGGACGCGGAATCCTGTCTTCTTGTCAGCCATGTGATTCTCTCTCCTGATGCTTCAATGGGGCCGCGTCCGATCGGACGCGGAATCCGCGTGGTTCGACATCGAACTGAAACAGCGCAAGTGCTTCAATGGGGCCGCGTCCCGATCGGACGCGGAATCGGAAGGCCGAGTGGACGAGGACGTGCGCATCCGGCTTCAATGGGGCCGCGTCCGATCGGACGCGGAATCGGTCGTCTACTTGACGGCGACCGGGCCGAAGGGACAGCTTCAATGGGGCCGCGTCCGATGGACGCGGAATCGCAGTTCGGCGAGGCGTTGGAGGCTGGCAGCCTACATGCTTCAATGGGGCCGCGTCCGATCGGACGCGGAATCGTTCCCGGGAGGTGAAGCGAAATGAAGAAAAACCAGCCAGCTTCAATGGGGCCGCGTCCGATCGGACGCGGAATCGTCGCCCGACGGCGTGTCAGCGGGCACCGTCACGCGGCTTCAATGGGGCCGCGTCCGATCGGACGCGGAATCTCACGGCCCTCGAAGGCCGGCTGACGGTTGCCGAAGCGCTTCAATGGGGCCGCGTCCGATCGGACGCGGAATCGACGGAGTGATCGGCTGTGCGGCCGTGCGTGTAGACAGCTTCAATGGGGCCGCGTCCGATCGGACGCGGAATCCGGGCGGAGCGGCGGGCCGTGCAGCGATGCGGAGACTGGCTTCAATGGGGCCGCGTCCGATCGGACGCGGAATCGCCCCCAGGCGCTGCAGCATAGATAGGATACGGCGCTTCAATGGGGCCGCGTCCGATCGGACGCGGAATCGTCAATGGCCTCGTTCATCTATGCCCTAGCCGATCCAAGAGCTTCAATGGGGCCGCGTCCGATCGGACGCGAAATCGCCTCGCGCTTGGCGCGGTTCTCTCTTCATCGACCGCGCTTCAATGGGGCCGCGTCCGATCGGACGCGGAATCGTGCAACGCGAACACGCGCTTCGACCTGCACATGGCTTCAATGGGGCCGCGTCCGATGGACGCGGAATCCCCTCGGCCCGTGTGGGTCAAGATTCGCGCCCGCAATGCTTCAATGGGGCCGCGTCCGATCGGACGCGGAATCGATGTCGTGAACGGCACGGCCGGGACAATCGAGGAACGCTTCAATGGGGCCGCGTCCGATCGGACGCGGAATCCCCGTCTTCATGAGGCCCATGTCATCACCAAGCAAGCTTCAATGGGGCCGCGTCCGATGGACGCGGAATCGTGGCACGCGGAACGATTACAGGCCGATCCAAATCTAGCTTCAATGGGGCCGCGTCCGATGGACGCGGAATCATCGTTTCGTGCATGTGCGAGTGACTGTCTACGGACGCTTCAATGGGGCCGCGTCCGATCGGACGCGGAATCTTGAGACGCGCTTCCGCGTGCTTGATAACAGGATCGGCTTCAATGGGGCCGCGTCCGATCGGACGCGGAATCCGCTTGCCGCAGCGCTGGTGGTCCACATTGGGATATGCTTCAATGGGGCCGCGTCCGATCGGACGCGGAATCTCGTCTCGACGGCCGGCGTTGGAGCTGATGAGATCGAGCTTCAATGGGGCCGCGTCCCGATCGGACGCGGAATCTCGTCGAACTGAAACGACGCGGCGTCCAGGTAGTGCTTCAATGGGGCCGCGTCCGATCGGACGCGGAATCGGAGGCCACGAACTGTAGGTACGATCTTCGGCATGATTGCTTCAATGGGGCCGCGTCCGATCGGACGCGGAATCACCTCGGCATGCAGACATGCGGGCGGCCTGCCTATGCTTCAATGGGGCCGCGTCCGATCGGACGCGGAATCGAAGAGTCGTCGAATACCGAGACGCCTGAAGGAGTAGCTTCAATGGGGCCGCGTCCGATCGGACGCGGAATCGGCATTTGACTCAGAAAATCCGTCGCCTTGCCCGCATGCTTCAATGGGGCCGCGTCCGATCGGACGCGGAATCAGATCGCACGGCCCAACCTCGCGCTCCTCCACCCGGCTTCAATGGGGCCGCGTCCGATCGGACGCGGAATCGGTGCGCGATCCTTTTGCGCGGGAATTGGATCGACGGCAATGCTTCAATGGGGCCGCGTCCGATCGGACGCGGAATCGTCTCTGATACCGGCAGCAAGACGGCCTACAACGACACGCTTCAATGGGGCCGCGTCCGATCGGACGCGGAATCATCACCACTTTCCACCAAAGTTTCGTACGAATTACTTGCTTCAATGGGGCCGCGTCCGATCGGACGCGGAATCGTGGTCGCGGAAAGATCGACGTGCTCCGAGAACGTCTCGCTTCAATGGGGCCGCGTCCGATCGGACGCGGAATCAACCGACGAAGCCATCGACAACCTCGTGTCGCTCATCGCTTCAATGGGGCCGCGTCCGATCGGACGCGGAATCAGCGCCGCCAATGGCAGGCACTACTACCACGTTCCGGGGCTTCAATGGGGCCGCGTCCGATCGGACGCGGAATCAGCTTGCCTCAAAACTCTTCTGTTTTCAAGGATCTGGAGGCCGTTCTGCGAGCGCCCTCCGTTGGGCGCCTCGAACCGGAGCCTCTTGGCCGCAGCAGCACGAATCAAGTCGCGAATTCTCATGATCTTACGCGGATCGAGCGCTTCCCGGCATAGTCGCGCCACCTCGCCGCTCGCATGACGTGCCCGCTGTCGTCCCTGCTCGCCGTCGGGGCCGGGGTCCGCCGCGGCATGGAGCACCCGGCCTTCTCGGAGGCCGACATCGTGGTGCCCGTCGAGGTCAATTCTACTCGGCTCCCGTCCCCCTGACGCCGCAGTCGCGCCATCTGTCACCGGGTCTCGAACGTCGGATACTCCCGAATCTCGCCGCAGAGGAAGCGCGCCAGCAGCCGCGTCTGGATCTCCAGCACGCGACGGTAGGTGACGCGGTACTGGAAGATCGGATGCGTCACCAGCGCGTCCATCCGCTGCTCGTACGCGCGCAGCAGGCCCTTTCGGCCGGCCGGCGTCAGCACGACGCTGGCGCCGGTCCGGACGAACGACCGGCTGTCCACCATTCGCGTGTTGATGGCCGTGATCACCGTCGAATCGCCGATAAGCGGCCTGAACATTTCCATCAGATCCAGCGCGAGCGCCGGACGCCCGAACCGCGGCTGATGATAGAAGCCCCAGAAGGGATCCAGGCCAACGGTCGCACACACGATCGTGAGGTCCTTCGACAGCAGGCTGTACACGAGCGACAGCATCGCGTTCACCGGGTCGCGCGGCGGCCGGCGATTGCGGTGCTCGAACGCGAACGTGCCCGCGTCCGAGTCCTCCACCTTGATCATCCCCGCGAAATGCTGGAAGTAGACCCGTGCTGCCGTTCCCTCGATCCCGAGCAGTTGCTCGATGGACGCCACCCGGCCGGCCGCCACGGCAAGTCGTCGCAGGTGCTCGAGCGCCGCGCGCGGCGGCTCCACGTGGTTGCGCTGCAGCAGCGTCCGCTGATTCCGGATCTTGGCGCCGACGATGCGCGCCGCCACGGCCCGGCAGAACGTCGGCTCGGCCGCTCGGGCGAACTGCTCCGCGCGCAGGAACGCGTTCCGCACGCCGAGCCCGCTCGTCGTCCCGTAGAACCAGCCCCCGCTCGAAAAGTGGGCGATCGGCTTCTCGGCCGCGCACAGGCCCTGCAATGCGGCGGCGGTCAGCGTGACGTTGCCGAACAGGTTCACCTGGCTCACGTCGATCAGCCTCGCCTCCTGCACGGTCTTTCGCTCCCGATCGCGGACCTGAAGTACCTCCCCGGACTTGCCGACCGACAATCCCTGCCCCACGACGTAGAGCGGCCGCAGGTCGTCGCGTGCCGGTACGAGCCGGCGCACACCCTCCTGTTCGTCGTCTTCGTCGGATTGCCCCTCCGGCGCGGCCGGCGGCTCGAATCAGCCACGGCTGCATCGTCTCGACGGGCTCGCAGGCGATGCGCTTCGATGAACGCGGTCTCGTCCGGCAGACAGATCCCGACGAGCGAGCAACGCGGACACTTCGGGCTGTCGGCGAGCGGCGGCGGAATGCGGCCCGGCTGCGGCCAGCGCTCGAGCCGCCTCGACGAGGCCCACCGTCTCGCGCACGAGCTCGTCGGTCACGGCGACGCGCACACGCTGTTTCGTCGCGGAGTAATAGACGATGGCCTCGTCGCAGCGGTAGCCGTTCTCTCGCAGGACGATCGCCTGCACGGCAATCTGTGCCCGGTCTGCCGGCCACACGTCCGGGCCGTCGTCCGTGTCGCGCGGGCGGCCCTTCTTGTAGTCGACCGGCGTCACCCGCCCGTCCGCCGTTTCGACCAGGTCCATCTTCGCGATCAGGCGATACGTCTCGCTGGCCAACTGGACGCCGCGCGCGGTGACTTCGTCTTCGTCGGCCAGGTCCTGTGCCGCGGGAAGCGCGTCGGCGCCCTTGTCGACGCGCTGGTGCCGGTGCGCGCCTTCCACGGTGTCGGCGCTGTGCACGAAGACGCCTTCGACCCACTCGTAGAAGAACAAGCGCGGGCAGTAGACGAATTCGTTCAGCATGCGCGCCGGCAGGTAGTCCGGCGGGTCGACCGCGGCGTCCCGGATGTGCGCCTTGGCCGGACGAGCACGTTCGGGCAATGGAGACGATGGCTTCGGCTGCGGTTCAGCAGGCATGGGTCACCCGGCGATGATGCACGGCGCGTCGATGTTGGAGTAGGGCTGCCCGAGCGCCGTGATGACCCGGTCGCCGCGTCCTTCGGTGGGGCCGAGGTCGACGAAGAGCACCTGGTCCTTCTTGTGGTCGATGATCTGACCAAGGGCCGCCCGGCACCTGACGAGGTCCACATCGCGGAGCTGGCACTCGAAGACGGAGTACTGGACGCGGTCGCCGAAGCCACGCATGGTCTTGGCGACGCGCGCGAGGCGCTTGTCGTCGCGGATGTCGTAGCAGACCAGGTAGGTCTTGCGCATGTTGGGTGGCCCCACGGGTGCTGTCGGACGGAACGACCGGCGGCTTGAGGGTTGGGGCGATGCGCCAGGGCAGATTCGGGAAGAACCGTGCAGTGCTGTTACCGTCAGGCTTGGTGGTCGGCGGGCGTCACATCAATCGAGGCCCGGCTTGCGGCGCTCGTCGAACGGACGGAGCAGGTCGGGGTCTTCTTTGATCTCGGCGAAGATCCGTCCTCACGTTCGAACGCGGCCGGCATCGAGCCGCGCACCTTGGCGGTGAACGATGCCCGCGACATCGATCAGATCAATGGGCCGGGCGGCCACGAGCTTCGCGGCCTGCAGCAGGAGGTCGTCACCCATCAGCGCCGGGCGAGCTTCGCCTGGAGGGACTTGATGAGCCGAAGGCCCTCGGCGTCGTCTCCGCCGCGGTAGCCGTTCACCGTGCCCATCGGCCAGACGGCGAGCGCGTCGCGGGCGGCCTGTTCGTCGGCGAGATTTCTGAGCCGTTCGAGGCGCTCCGCCTCGAGGACGGGACCGACACGCTTCCACTGGTCGAGCCATTGGCGAAGCTGGGCGCGTGTAGTGGCGTCGAGAGCGGGAAGCTCGGACGGCATGGCTCAATTGTAGCGTGCGGCGATCGCGCGGGATGGAAGCGGCACTCGCGGGTCAGCGGCTGGGCACCACGTCTACGGTGGCGTGATATCCGAGGCGGTCGAGAAACGCCTCGCAGTCCTCCCAGGTCAGGCCGAACTCCCGCACGTCGGCGAGTCCGAGCCGGCTGGTGATATCGCGGACCGTGTCGAAATCGCGCTCCTCGAACTCTCCATCCATCATGGCGCGCTCGGCCCAGTCCACGAGGGCGGCGCGCGTGATGCGGCGCTGCAGGTACTCGCGAAGCTGCGCGGCCACAACGGCTCGAGTGATCATGCGTCCTCACCTTTCACAAGGCGGTGACCGAGGTCGACGGGGTACTTGTCGTGCGTGTCCCGCAGACGGCCAGTCTCATCGTACACCTCCTGCCGGAATCCGGTCGTGGCCTCCTCTTGGTCGACGTCTTTGACGTACCGCGCCCGCCACCCTGAGCGGCCCGGCACGTGGTCCCAATACCGTCGCCCGCCCCCGGGCAGGTCTTGCCAGGAGCCGAACTTCCGCTCGTTCTGTTGCCGCTTGAACGGGTTCATGGGGACGCAGAATTCGAAGCTCTCAGTCCCGCATCGCGTCACTGGTGCGCAGCGGCGCCCTGTCGATCGCCGCCATGAGACCGAACCCGCAATGGCGACCGGCCCCGATGGTAAGCGGGCCAGGCACTTCGAGACCATTGTCGAACACTAATGTCAAATGCACGGCGGTCTGATTGAGGAGGTGATCGGGCCGGACGTAGTTGATGGGCAGTCTCTTCGCGGGATCGTTCGCGTCCTTGCGGTACCTGTAGGCAGGAAGCATTTTCGAGAAATGGCTGAAGGGACTCCAGTCGAACGCACAGGGCTGCTCGACTCCGGACTGCCGCAGCGCTTTGATGATCAGCGCCCGCGTCTTCGCCGGCTTGCGGTCGTCATGGCCTGGGAGAATGGCTGGTGTGACGCTAGCCCACGCAACGGACGGACCCCGATGCGCATCTCTGACTCCATCCCTCCGCTGATCACTGATCCGCTCCAGATGCGTCCCTGGCGGCAGTGTCGTTCCGGGCAGTGGCTGGAGCAGCGCCCCGTCGAGGTGGGTGGCGAGGTGGTCGAGCCAGGCATCGTCTCCGAGCGGCCCGACGATCATGACGCGGCGTACGCCAGGATCCGTATTGGCATGCCCGATCGATTGCAGCGGGATATAGGACAACTGCGTATGCGGCGCGCCAGCGTCCTTGTTCTCTTGTGGCTGGTGGCCAGCGACGTAGGACTCGACCCACTGAGCGGGCGTGTGTCCACGCAGGTCCCGCGGAGGGTTCTTGTGCATTGCTTCGATCGCCATGTGTTTGATCATGCCGGCGATGTGGACGAGTCTCGACTGGGGATAGCTGACAGTGTCATCGTTCTCATCGATGAGTCTGAAGACGGCGCAAGGGCGAGGAACAGGATCGACGCTACGTCGATAGCGGATGTATTCCATTGCACGCAGCGGTGGGACGGGCGTCCAGTAGCCGTCGACAAGACGAGACAGAAACCGCCTGTGGCGCGCGGTAAGCGCGTCCAGAGAGCCTCGACGATGAACACGCAGGCGCCTGCCTCCACGCTGGGTCGGCGCCCAGCATTCGCCGCCCAATGGGTACGATGGCGACTCAAGGAGCGTGGCGTCAGCGATGACTTGGTCGATACCCCAGCCGAGGCAGTAAATGGAACGGACGGCAGGACGAATCGCCTGGAGCAGCTCCGCCGATTCGGCTTTCGTGGTGTCGAGCGGATAGACGTAGTGAATGGTGGGCAAGTGTTCACCGACCGTTTCGATGCGATGGGGACGAAAGTCCTTCTCGACCCGGTGCGAGGCGATGGTTGCATCGACGTTCCCGCGATCCCACGCGGCAGAGACGAGATCGGCCTGATTGTGCGGAACGTAGGCGCGATAGCCGGTCACGCTGAGCGCCGCGCGCGGCGCGATCACGGTCGGACGTAGCGGCTCGAGCACCTGAAGGGCCGATCGCGTCTCCGGCGCCAGCGGCTTACTGCGTGTCCGAAGGCAGGCCGCGTTGACCAGAGCTTGGAACGCCCGCAGGGGCGAGGGCGGCCACTCCGGTTCGTCAGCATCGCCGCGGCCGTGAAAGAGCGGGTAGGGCTGGACAAAGCGAACAGTGATGCACAGGTAGGACTTCATGAGTTGCTCGGCTTGGCGCCGGCAGCGGCCGCTGTTTTCGCGGTCCTCTTACGTGTGGCCTTCACGTCCCCGTCGCCTGCGATGTCTCTCTTCGCCAGGTCTGAGTCGAACTTGACGCTCCTGGACTCCCCCACACCGAATTCTGTCGCGGCGATTCTCGCAAACTCCAGCACCTGCTCGTGCCCGAGCCTAAACTCTTCGCGCGAGCCGTCAGCATTGACGAGCGTCGCCTTGCGGGGGTTCTCGATATCCGGCACGAGATTGCAGCCTTGACGAAGATACGTCTGCGGCGGCGCGGTCAACGCGACGAGAGAGGCCGAGCACGTAGCGGCGTAGCGCAAGCGTTTCGTTAGCGTCTTCCCCCGCGGCAAGAAGGCGCAGCGCGGCGAGACTGAAGGTCACGTCGCGGCGAATACCACCCTTGGCGATGACCCCGCCATGTGAGCCTGAGGCGGGAACGTGGATGAATCCCCGTTCTGCGTAAGCATCTTTGACCTTCTTGTCAGTCGTGTCTTCGAGCAACCCAAGGCCAATGTAGTCCGTAGACGGATTGAACTGCGCCGATCGAGTCAATGCCTGCACGTCGAATGCTCGGATGGTCGATGCGACGAGCCGCGGGAGCTTCGCCTGAGTATCGCGCGAGTCCCAGACGCCAAAGACAAGCGACGTCGGTGCGATCTTGGCCATTTCCAGTCGCGTTCCCCTTGAGCACGGCCTTGAAAGCCCCTTGCAGTTCCCTGTGCAGGGGCGTGCATCGAACGATCGCGTCGCCCGCGCGATGACCGGCATCGAGCAGGTTCACCGACCGGTCGCCGGCCGTCGATGGCGACCTGCGGGACAAGTTCCGCGTACGCCGTGTTTCGGCGAAGATCGGTTCGATTCGATTGGCCTGGACTGCCAACGCTATCCACCAGACAGACGTTCTTCTCACCGGTCGGCGGGTCAATGTTGTATCCGCCAGGGAATACGCTTCTGTCTTCTGCGGCGGCGAAGGTTGGGGGAAAGAAGACACCATCTGGCCCTTCGACCGGCACGAGCGGTTCGCGAATGACGATCGCTGCAACCGCGTCGCTTTTCAGCCAGTGGTCGTGTTTGTTCAGGTCACTCATCGCTGTCTCCTTGGAAGGCAATGGCGGGCAAAAAGCTCTTCAGGTACTTGGTTCGATAGAGGAGCTTGAACTCGCCTGTGGGATCAGTCGCGGACGGTCACGGCACCAGAAGCAAATGCCGAGGCAACCAATGGCAAAAGTGGGGTGCGCCATGCGGTGAAGACGAACCGATTATGCCGCGCCACTTCGCGCGGGCGAAACCGCTGAAGACCGATGAACGCGAGCAATTCGAGCGCGGGTTTGCAAGTGCCTTCGACCCGCGAGGCGTTTTACTACCCGCCAGCGGATCGAAGCTGAATCCGATGTCTAGCGCGGATCCTTGCGCGCCCAGATCGGAGTCGAAGTTGAACGGCAGGCCAAGATGCCACGGACGCTGTCCCAAATCCCCTGGCGTATCGCCGATTCCATCATGCATGGCCGTCGCAATATCGAGCACCGACTGTTGACCCGCCCAGGTCTTGAACCGGGAGCCACCAGCGAGATCATCGGTAAACCAGTCGGTCAGGAAACGAAAAGCGCCTTCGAGGACTATCGGGAGCTCACGCCGAAGCGATTCCAGTCGCTTTCGTCTCGTCTTCGAACCCCGCCCCCCTTCGCTCCATCTTCGACATCGCAGAGAGGGTGTCGAGCCTCTCCGATTGTTCGAGCGTCATCGTGTTGGCCAAGGTGCAGGCCCGCAAGGCCGCGGTGATGGCGTCCAGAGATCCGCCGGTTGTCCGGATGAAGAAAGCGTCGCTCTCAAACCAGCCTTCCGCCCCAGACCAAAGTCGATCGGCGAGTTCGAGCAGGCCGCAGCAGGCGAAGAATTGGCCGGGGTTCGCGAGATCCACCGGGACGGTGATGGTCGCATCACTCATGACTCGCCTCTTCCAACTCGTCGACCTCGGTGGCTTCCTCGTCCGCGCTAGCGAGCTGGTCCGCGCACCGCAGCAGGTTCTCCAGCCAGGCCAAGCGCCACCAGCCGGCCTTGCGCTGCAGTCGTGCGAAGCGGCGAATCACCTCGGTGTGGACGGCGTCTCGTTCGAGGTCCGTGAACGGGTCGTAAACAGCAGACCCGAAGTGAGGCCGGCCCCAGCCATGATGTGTGGCGATCAAGTGCAAAGCGAGTTCGCGCGCCTCTGGGTCGACAGGCAGATCGCAGCCGACCGTGCCGCAGCGGTCCGGGTACTGGATTCCGTAGGAGCGATCCCAGCTCATGGCGGTAGCCGCGCAGAGACTTGGGATCTCGGGCCTGGGCCATCTTGCCCAGCGGCGGCGCATCAGTATCAGGGTTGTTGGCGAACACCTGCCAAACGCGGGCCTTCTTGCCCTCGTCGTGCCACTTCGCGGCAAAGAGCAGAGCGGCGCGGGCCAGATCATCCTCTGCCAAGCGAAGGGTGCCGGCAATTCGATTTGCCTCTGCTTCCACGGCCGCGACGTGCTCGGTCAGAAATTGATTCTCTTTCTCCTTCCGCTTCGGCGCAGGAGCTAGAACCACGAGCGATCGAACCGCATCGCCGTCGTCGTCATACACAATCGGCTGCACAAGGCGCACGCGGAGATTGGCGGCTTTCAGATCACTGAACAGGGCCCCGGACGTCTCGTAACGCACGTCGAGCCCGATGTCTTCGGGAATCAGCAGGCCGGGCAGCGGCTTGGGCGTCCAGGACCCGTCGTCCGATCGTGCGATGACGATACGCAGGCGGGCGCGCGCCTCGTCGGACCGTTCGTAACCGGTTCGATCCGCAACGTCCCGCGAGCGCGGCTCGGGATCTTCATCGTGCTGCAGCTTCAGAATGGACTCCGCATCGAGCATCCCGGCCTCGTCAAGGCCGTCGAAGCTCGCAGGGAGGATGAGCGTCGAATCGGCGTAAAGCAGTCCTGGCGCCCGGACGAGCCCCTCGAGCGTTGGACAGAACACCTGGCCACGCGGAAGACGAACGGCCACCCGGTTCGACATCAGATCGGGCCGACGTCCCTTGAGTTTGGGAATGCGTTTCAGGAAGTCCAGGAGAAATCCCGTGTTGACCGTCAGTGACTCGTGGGGCCGAATCGGATGCTTGCTGAAGATCGCCGCCAGCGTCTTCTCTGACGCCGAGTCGTCGCCAAACAGGTCGAGCTCCGCTCGCCACGCCACGGTCGTCTGCGCCTGATCGTTGTCGACACCGCGCAGCCAAGGACCGACAGGCGGTCGCCCGGGCATCGGTTCGGCGATGCTCGTCATGCTCCAAGCGTCCAGGAGGATATCCGTGACGTCGACTGTAGCCGGCGCCGGCGACGATGCGCCGTCGACTTCTTCAGGAGTTAGTCGCTTCTTGAGGGCGGCGAGCGCCTTGGGGCTGAGATCCGTTCCGTCCGTGAACAAACTGGACGCCGCGACGCAGGCTCTCTCAAAGTCGGTCTTTGCCGGTGCATCGTGCTTCACGAGAAGGACAACCGAATCGCCTTTGCCGCGTCGATTAATGCGACCGAGACGCTGAATCATCGAGTCGAGCGGTGCGGCGTCACAGACCAGGTGGTCGCCATTGAGGTCGAAGCCAACTTCGCCAGCGCTGGTCGCGACCAGGAAAACAGGGAATTGGTTGACCGGGTTACTCGGCTTCAAATCGCCGTTGAGCCAGCGTTCCTTGAACACTGCCTTTTCGACAAGCCCGTCGCGCTCGAGCCCGCGCATCGTTCCGGTCAGGACCTCGACAGATTCTGCGTGTGGTCCCGATGTGGTCTTCGATCCACCGTGCTTTCGGATGGCATTAGCAATCGAGCGCGCATCCTCCGGCCTGCGCACGAAGACCACAATGCGTTTGCCCACAGCCGTTCGATCCCCTGCCAATTCGATCGCGGCACGAACTACGGCATCGTTGGCCTTCTTGGCGTCAACCACATCGTTGACCGTCAGCCGTTTCGGTGCGCCGAACCTCTCGGCGATGGTGCTGTCTCGCGCGTCTTCACCTGTGAGATTTCCCTCGTAGTCACATTGAAGTGTGAATGGTCGCTCATTGCCGCTGCAGCGCTCTGCACTGGTTGCCGACATTCGCACGACGCACATGGGCTTGCCGTGTGGCTCCTGGAAAGCAGAGATCGAAGTAATGAGCTTTTCGAAGGGCCTTGACAGATGCGCCTCGTCCAACACCAGTAGCGAGTCCTGCCCGAGCAAACCCGCTTCCAGCGAGCGGCGCCTGGAACTCGATCGATAGCCCGAAAAGAGCAGCGCCGAGCCGATGAGATCGACCGTTCCGATGACGATCGCCGGACGTGATGGGTCCGCGGACCATTCACGATTGTCGGCAAGCTGGCCGCGAAGGGTGGAGATCGCCAGTTTCTCCTTGCCGAACCTGCATCGAAGCTCTTGGGCAATGTCCGTCGCTTGGTCGACGACCGTGCGGCGATCGACAACATAGATGAGCCGCGTGGGTACGATGTCGGGATGATCTTCCCGGGCGATCAGCCAGATCGCCATCACCATCGTCTTGCCCATGCCGGTGGGCAAATCAATCACGGGGCTGATGTGACCTGTGCTCGTCCACTCCTGGTACACGCGCCGCTGCCAGCTGAGCGGTCTGCGGCCCGTCAACTCCTCGAAGCGCGCGGAAAAATCACCGGTGCTCATGAAACTGCGCCAAATCTCCTTGCGGCCCTGGGCGGAACGGCTACCCGCCCCCTCGCCCCTGTTGCCTGTCACTGCGCGTGTCGAACACGCGATGCGCCCGTGACGAAAGGGCCAGGGGCAGAACGCCATCGCGCTTCGCGGCTGTCGGCCACGGCACGCGCGGCCTGCGTCGCGACACTACTCTCCTCCACCGACCCTGACAGAGCGTGTCAGTGCACCGCCGGGGCTGAAGCCCCGGCCTCCGCAAGGCCCAATCGCGTCTCGCGCCTGTCGGCCACGGCGCGCCGTGGCCCTACCCCTGCCCACGCGACGCGTACATCTCCGCCGCCGCGCGCAC
>CAWKHL010000002.1:0-98430 GCA_963849525.1 uncultured Acidobacteriota bacterium
GGGCTTAGACCATCAGCACCGCCAGCGTTCCGCTTCTGCTGGGCTGGTGGCTTGGTCAGGCTGGTGGAACTGGGTCTCTGGGGCGGCGTGATCGGGCGCCCTGGCCACGGGCGTGCCGCCGCGGCGGATGCTGCTTCGCGTGACGGCGGCCGTCGTGGCGCTGTTCGCAGCGACGGTTGTCCTTCAGAGTGTGGGCTTTGCGCCGCCGATGCAGATGGCGCGCTGAGTTTCAGCTCCCTCCGAACCTCGGATTGACGACGTTGTTGAAGATCGAGCCGAACCGGTAGGTGATGCCGAAGTTCGCGTAGTAGCTGTAGCCGGTGGGCAACTGCTGGACGTGCAGCAGCACGTCGGTCTCCGAGACCTCGCTCTTGCGCAGCGAAATCTGATCCCGGATGGCTCGTACTCCGGGTACACGTTGAACGAGAGTCCCTTGAACAGCCGGATGTCCGCCTGGCCGCTAGATCGACTCGTGGTACCGGTCCAGGTGGGCGAGGTGCTGCGAGAAGTTCGACGTGAGGCTCAGCGTCGCCCCAGGGCTGGGTCAGCGACAGTTGGCCGACGGTTCCTCCGGGGCACGCTCTCGCGGAGTTTGTCGAAGATCGTCTCCTCGGCGTAGTGGTACGCGCGTCCCCGACGGCCCAGCCGAAGGTGAGCTGCGCCGGCTGGACTCGCGGTACGGGAAGACGTCGAACTCGATCACCGGGCGAGACTGATCGCGCGGTCATGTTCGAGTAGCTCGAGTGTCCCAGCGAACCGTGCGCCCACCGACCAGCGCGGCGAGAGGCTCTTGACCGCGAGCGCGTAGCCCGACCAGGGAGCTCGACGAGCTCCGCACCTTCTCGTTGTCCTCGAGCGTATAGGTGCTGCGGCTCTCGTTGGTGCTGCCGCGCAGGTTGATCTTCCAGTTGTCGGTCGTGCGATTGGCGTAGGCGCTCGCCGAGTAGCGGCGTGACGTCGTCGACTCCTCGCCGCTGAAGTTGCCGTTGCCGCTCAGGCCGAACACCCAATAGTTCCACGGGTCCTTCGCGGGCATCGTCTGGTCGTCCGTCGCCGGGCGCTTCCACGTGACATCGAGCTGTGGAAAGGCCCTCGTGCCGGCGGCGTAGTCCAGCAGGCCAATCTTGAGCACGCGGACGAACTCCTTGCGCCGGTCGTCGGACGTCGCCGTCTGCGCCGTGTCGAAGGCGATCGTGCGGTCGTGCCCTTCGAAGCGATTCGCGCCGATGAACTTGAGCGTCCACTCCATCCCGCCGCCGCCCGTCGACTGGGTGGTCACGAGCACGTGCAGGTCCGCGTCCTGCCGGTCGCGTAGTAGTCGACGAACGCGACGTTGGTCGTGACGAAGTCGGTGTCGCAGGAGTTGCAGTCGAGGTAAACCTTCAACACGGGCGCCGTCACTGTGCAGCAGACCAGTGGGGCCGGTTGCTGCGCTCGTGCGGCGGCGGCAAACGAGCAGACAAACAGCAGGGCCGGCGCGAAGCGGCGGACCAGTAGCGGCATGCAGGCTCCAATCGAATCGGGATCGCCTGTTCAGACGCCGCCGCGTCTGGATCGGTTCGGTAGTGGCCGGATGCGAACAGGAGAGCGGCTGGGTCTGAAGACCCGGCCCTCCGGTGAAGCCTATGAAGAAAGGGCCGGACGATACGCCCGGCCCCAGATAATCCGATGTTCAGATGACCCGATGGTCCGATGACTTACCGGCCGCCGCCACCGCGACGACCGCCGACTCCACCGTTCGACGGTGGCGGCAGCACGTCAACGGGCTGGCCGTCGATGAACACGTTGCGGACGCGCGTGCGCGTTTCGAACAGGTCGCCGTCGGTCACGATGACGTTGGCGATTCTGCCGACCTCCAGCGTGCCAAGGCGGTCGCCGACGCCGGCCATCTTTGCGGCGTCGATCGTAGGCGCGGAGCGCCGCGTCGCGCGACAGCCCGCCTTCGCTCACGGCGCGGCCGACGCCGCGGACGAAGTCGGCCTCGCTGCTGAGGCCCTCGGACGTGAACGCGAAGGGCACGCCCGCCTGCGCGAGCGCCGCGGGCACCTTCGGACCGTTCTGCTGCATGTGCATCACGCGGATGGGTGTGTTGCCGCCGCCGCCCCGGCCGCCGCCCGTCCACCACCGACCTGGTAGTTCACCGAGAAGATGACTTTGGCGTTCGCGGCCTTCAGGTCGTCGATGACCGTCGACGCCTCGAGGCCGCCGACGATCATCGGGTCGAGGCTGAACTCCTCGGCGAATCCCAGGGCGCGCAGGATCTCGCGCTCCTCGCTGGCGTCGAACGCGACCGGCATCTTGCCTTCGACCGCCGGCACCAACATCTCGATCGTGGGGTCGAGCACCGGCCGCGGCTGGTCGGGGTGGCGTGACGCCCACGCCCGCGCGTCGCGCTGCCACTGGGCATCGTCGAACGCCTGGCGGATGAACGACATCACGCCGAGCAGCGAGCCGGATAGCCTCCGCCCCCCCCGCGCCCAGCCGAGAACGCGATGTGCTCGGCCACCGGCGCCTTGAGCACGACGACGCCGTGGCGGTCGCCCGCGACAGCGCTGATCTCGGGACCTTCCTCCGGCGCCATGACGTTGACGAGCGCGCTCTGCCCGCGAAAGATGCCCGACGACGGGACGGCGAGGACGGTCGTGACGCCGGCGCTCGCGATCTGCTGCATTTCCTGGCCGCCGGTGCGTACGTGCTCGTCGGCGCGGACGTCAGGGCGAAGCACGTTGAGGCGCTTCTCCCGCTCCTGGTCCGCCCAGGTCATCGACGACCCGCCGCCGCCCCGGCCAAAGCCGCCGCCACCGCCGCCACCGCGCGCCGGCGTGCCGCGTCCGGCCGGCGCCTCTTGGGGCAGGGTCGGCGCGGGTGGTTCGTCGACGGCGTTCGTGTTGCTCATGTCGATGAGGCCCGGGTACACGTTCATGTTGCTGGCGTCGATCGCAATCGCGTCGTCGGGCACGGGGACGTTCACGCCGACGGCGGCGATCAGACCGTCGCGCATGACGATGGTGCCGTTGTCGATCGTGGCGCCGGTCGCCGTGTGGACGGTCGCGCCGCGGATGGCGTAGGTGAGTCTGGCGGTCTGGGCGTGGGCGCCGAGACCGTAGGTGAACACCGCCGCGAGAGCCGCGGCCGTGAACACGCCGAAACGCTTGATCCTGGTGTGCATGGTCGGCTCCTTCTACTTCCGCGACATATACAGCTTGTAGAGCTCGGTCTGTTGGCTGTCGAGCCCCACGTCCCTGCCCGCGATCACGACGTGCATGATGCGGGAGCGGATCTCGAGCGGGTCGCCCTGCAGCACGACCAGGTTGGCGAGCTTGCCCGGCTCGATGCTGCCGACCGTGTTGTCGACGCCGAGGACGCGCGCCGCGTCGAGCGTGAGCGCCTTGATGGCGGCGTCGGTGATCGAGCCCCCAGCCCACAGCGCGGCCGGCCTGGAACGGCACGTCGCGCGAGAACTGGAAGCCGCCGCTCGAGAAGGCGAACGTCACGCCGGCTTTGGCCAGGATGCCCGGCGTCTGGTACGCGTAGGCGTGGAAGTCGTCTTCACGCGGCGGCAACGACTGGATGTCGGTCAGCACGACGGGCACGTGGTGCTGCGCGAGGAGGTCGGCCGCGCGCTGTGCGTCCGCCCCGGTCTGCACCACGATGCGGACGTCTTCCTTTTCCGCCCACGCAACCGCGTTGCGAATCGCCTGCTCGTTGCTGGCCGAGACGAACATCGCCTGTCGCTTCTCGATGACCGGGATGAACGGCTCGAGCGTCAGGTCCACCGGCTGCCGCGAGCCCTTGGCGTAGGCGCGCGCGCGCTCGATGAGGGTGTTCAGCTCATCGAGCTGACTGGCGGCGCCGCCGCCCGCGCCCCCGCCACCCCCGCCGCGACCGCCGCCGCCCGGATAGCTCATCGCCAATCCGGCCGACGCGCGCAGCGTGGCCTCTTCCCACGTCCAGCCGTCGAGGTCCATCACCGGAATCTGTCCGCTGATCGTGCCGCCGCCGGGCCGGACGCCGATCGTCGTGACGCCTTCGACGCGGGTCACCGGGATCGACACGCTGTCGGCCTTGTAGGCGACCCGCGTCCGCAGCATCTGGCCGAACGGCAGGATGTCGCTGACGTCGTCGTAGTTGCGGACGCCCGGCTCGTTCAGCCCGATGTCCGTACTCGCGTCGATCATGCCCGGATAGACGCTGGCGCCGGCGGCGTCCACCGTCTTGGCGCCCGACGGCACCGGTACGCTCGCGCCGACCGCCTGGATCGTGTTGCCCTTGATGACGATGGTGCCCTTCGGGATCGACCGCGCCGCTCACGGGAACGATGCGTGCGTTGGTGATCGCCCAGGTCGGCCCGTCGGCGTTGACCGTCACGTGCAGCGGCTGGATCGGCGACGATGCCGGCGCCGATGACATCCCGCCGGCCATGGTCGCGGCCGGCGCGGCAGCCGGCGGGGACCCGCCGGTCTTCTCCCTCTCGATGTCGGCGACGCGCTGCATGTCCTTCAGTCGGTCGTAGTACGCGATGCCGTCGATGTAGCTGCGCTCGACGATGGCCTCGGTCGACAGCGGGTGGTGATTCCAGATCACGAAGTCGGCGTCCTTGCCGACCTCGATCGAGCCGACGCGGTCGTCGATCTTCAGCTGCTTCGCCGGGTTGATCGTCACCATCTTCAGCGCTTCGTCGTCGGTCAGCGCCGCCGTACTTGATGGCCTTGGCCGCCTCCTGGTTCAGCCGGCGTCGCCTGTTCGGCGTCGTCGGAGTTGATCGAGACGTGACGCCCTTCGTTCATCATCAGCGTCGCGTTGTAGGGGATGGCGTCGGCCGCCTCCATCTTGTAGCCCCACCAGTCGGAGAACGTCGAGCCGCCGGCGCCGTGGGCGGCGATCTCCTCGGCGACCTTGTAGCCCTCGAGCACGTGCTGGAACGTCGCGACCTTGAAGCCGAACTCGTCGGCGACGCGGCATGAGCATCAGGATTTCGTCGGCGCGGTAGCTGTGGGCGTGGATGAGGCGCTTGCCCTCGAGGACCTCGGCCAGCGGGTCGAGCTGCAGGTCGCGCTGCGGGGCGAGCACGTCCTGGCCCGCGGCCTTCGCGGCGTTGTAGTCGTCCCATTCCTTCTTGTAGGCCTTCGCGCGTCGTGAACGCGTCGCGGATCACGTCCTCGACGCCCATGCGCGTTGCGGATAGCGCACCGGCGGGGTCTGCTCCAGTCCGCGCTTGCGCTTGACGTTCTCGCCGAGCGCGAACTTGATGCCCGGGGTGCGCGCCCTTGAAGATCAGATCCTCGGCGCGGCACGCCCCAGCGCAGCTTGATGACGACCGTCTGCCGCCGCCGATGGGGTTGGCCGCTGCCGTGCAGGATGTTGGCGATCGTCACGCCGCCCGGCCAGCGTCGCGGTAGATGGTGATGTCGTCGGGGTCGAGGACGTCCTGGATGCTCACCATCGGCCGACACCGTCACCGCGCCCTCGTTGATGGCGTCGGCGGCGATGTGCGAGTGGCAGTCGATGATGCCCGGGCGATCACGTACTTGCCCGTGCGCGTCGTAGACGTCGCGCGCCGGCGGGAATCAGCACGTTCTCGCCGACCGCGGCGATCTTGCCGTCGCGGATCACGACGGTGCCGTTCGGAATCGTGCCGTTGGTGACCGTAAAATCGTGGCGTTGCGGATGGCGGTGACCGTGGGCGGTGTCTGTCCGGCCAGCCGAACGCTGGACGCGGGCAGCGCGATCGCGACGGCGGCCGCCAGCCCGATTGTGGCAGGGCGCATTGCTCGGCGTGTCACAGGGTGGTCCTCCAGGAATGGCGAAACGGGGCGAAAACTGGGCCGAACTCTACCGTACACGCGGTTACTACGACCACCCGCCGTCGTCCCTCGACCTGGCTCGGAACGCCTTGAGCGCGGCCGAAGGGCGCCAAACGCTCGCTTCGCTGGCGGCTTTGGCGGCGCAGGCCCGCCGTCTTTCCTTGTATGGCGGGGCCGTCCGGGCTACCATCTACTTTGGAGACACTCTAAATGACTCGAAAGTTCGTTATCGCCGCCGGTGTGTTCTGCGCGATGCTGATTGCGGCGACGGCCTGGGCGGTGGTCATGACGATCACCGGGCAGATCGTGGACCCGACGTGCAAGCCGGTGACGGACCTGCAGTGCACGATCGACGGCGCCAAGCAGGGCAATCAGCTCGAGCTGCAAGGCACCGACGGGAAGACGTATCGGCTGACCGGTCCCTATACCGACAACAAGAACGCGCAGCTCATCGAGTTTCTGGGAAAGAACGTCAAAGCGACGGGCAACGTGACCACTGGTGGGTCGCACCGCGTGATGAGCGTCAAGGCGCTGGTGGAAGTGAAGGACGGGCAGTAGCCGTCACCCTCAGCTACACAACATGGCCAGCAGCGCCTTCTGCGTGTGCAGGCGGTTCTCGGCCTGGTCGAACACGACCGAGGCCGGCGAGTCCATGACGTCGTCGGTGACCTCGAGGCCGCGATGGGCCGGCAGGCAGTGCATGAAGATCGCCGCGATCCGGCCGCGGCCATGAGGCGTTCGTTCACCTGGTACGGCCGGAAGATCCGTCCCGCGCGGCCGATTCCGCTTCCTGCCCCATCGACGCCCAGACGTCGGTATAGACGGCGTCGGCGCCGCGCACGGCCTCGACGGGGTCGTTCGTGACCGTCGACGGTGGCGCCGCGACGCGCGACCGCTCCAGAGCCGCCCGCACGACGCCGGCGGGCAGCTCGAATCCCTCCGGCGAGGCGAACGCGCAGCTGCAGGCCCAGCATGGCGCCCGCCTGCGCGAGCGACGTCGCGACGTTGTTGCCGTCGCCGACGAACGTCAGCGTGCGGCCGGCCAGGTGCGCCGAGGCGCTCCTGCAGCGTCATGCATGTCGGCCAGCGCCTGGCACGGATGTTCCTCGTCGGTGAGGGCGTTGACGACGTGCATGCCGCGCGCGGCGGCGGCGAACGCGGCCAGCGCGCTGCTGCGCGAACGTGCGGACGACGGCCACGCGACCCAGCGTTCGAGGTTGCGCGCCACGTCCTCGACGGTCTCGCGTCCGCCGAGAGCGACGTCGGGCGGCAGGCTCGATCGACTTCGCCGCCGAGCTCGCGGACGGCCACCGTGAAGGTCGTGCGCGTCCGCAGCGACGGCTTCTCGAAGAGCAGCGCGACATGCCGCCCGGCGAGTGGGGCGACGGTGGCGCGCCCGCGGCGCGGTCCGCGCTTAGCCGGCGGCCAGCTCGAGCAGACGGTCGAGCTCGTCGGGCGTCAGGTCCAGGACGGAGAGGAAGTCCTTCGTCCGCGCGGAGACGCTCGGCGGGAGCTCGCCGCCCGCATTGTCCGGGCACGAGGCTCACGTCCGGTACTCCGCGTTGATGCGCACGTACTCGGCGCTGAAATCGCACGTCCACATGTCGGCGGTGCGCCCGCCGCCGAGTCCCAGGTCCACGGTGACCGTGACTTCGCGCGCCTGCCAGGTCGGCGGCGGCGTCGGGGCGCGCTCGTCGTGCGGCGCGCCGGCGACGAACAGCGGCACGTCGCCGATCGAGACCGAGGCGCGATCGAGATCGAACGCCGCGCCCGACCGTCCGGCCGCGGCGACGAGCCGGCCCCAGTTCGGATCGCCGCCGTGCACGGCGGTCTTGACGAGCGGCGAGTTGGCGATCGTGCGCGCGGCGAGCCAGGCGTCGGCGGCCGTCGCCGCGCCGGTGACGCGGACGGTGATCAGCTTCGTCGCGCCCTCGCCGCCGCGCACGATCTCCCGCGCCAGGTGTCCGGCCACCTCGCGAGCGCCTCGAGAAGCGCGCGGGTCGTCGTCGCGCGGTGATCGGCGACGCCGGACTGCGCCCGACGCCAGCAGGAAGACGCAATCGTTCGTCGAACACTCGCCGTCGACGGTAATCGCGTTGAACGTGTCGTCGACCACGCGCCGGAGCGCCCCGGCCAGCACGGGCGGGTCGACACGCGCGTCGGTCGTGAGATAGCCCAGCATCGTCGCCATCCGCGGCTCGATCATGCCGGAGCCCTTGGCCATGCCGCCGACGCGTGATGGTGCCCGCGCCGGTGTCGACGACGGCGCGCGCACGACTTCGGAAACGGGTCGGTGGTCATGATCGCGCGCATCGCGCGGTCGCCGCCGTCGGGCGACAGCGCGCGCGCGGCGGCCGCCGATGCCGGCGCGGACCTTGTCGACGGTCGAGCTGCACGCCGATGACGCCGGTGGACGCGACGAGGACGTGCGCGGGCGCGCAGCCGAGCGCCGCCGCGGTGGCCGCTGCCGTCTCGCGCGCGCACTGCCAGGCCCGCCGCGCCCGTGCACGGCGTTGGCGCAGCCGCTGTTGGTGACGACGGCCCGGTGCGCGGCCGCCCGACTCGCGCGAGATGCTCGCGCGAGACCACGACGGGCGCGGCCACGGCCTTGTTGGTCGTGAAGACCGCGGCGGCCGACACGGGCGCCGGCCGCGGCGAGCGATCGCGAGGTCCAGCGCGCCGGCCGACGCCTTCTTGATGCCGCACGCCACGCCGGCGGCGCGGAATCCCGCGGGGCGGTGACGCCGCCTGCTACGGCGAGTCACAGGCTTCGCCACGCTGCTCGGCCACGGCCGCGGGCCGGCGGTCACCGCGCCGTGCGCGCGACGGATTCGCAGCGGCAGCACCATGGCGTCTGGCCGCACTCGGCGGAACAGCGGGCAGCCCAGGCAGTCGGTGCGCGATCTTCTCCGGCAGCCACACATGCGGCACGATCGAGAACCCCTGCCGCACGAAGAACCGCGCGTCGTGCGTGAACGCGCAGAGGGAGTCGAAGCCCGCGGCGCGCGCACGGCGCGCGGAGCTCCTCGACCAGCCGCGCGGCGAGCCCGGCGCGGCGGGGCTGCGGCGACCACGAGCGAGCGCACCTCGGCGACGTCGGCCGACAGCGGCGCCAGTTCGGCGCACGCCTTCACGGCGCCGCCTACCTCGCACACCACGAACCGGCCGCGCATGGCGCGCGGATCTCGTCCAGCGCGCGGGGCAGAAGATGGCCTTCGCCTGAGGTGCGACGTCGACGAGCGCGTGGAGCGTCGGCGTCGGCCGGCGTCGCCGCGCGGATGACGAAGGCCGTGCTCGGGGCGGTGGCGGGACGCCCGCGCCTGACGGCGCGGGGTGTCCAGGGGAACACTCAGGGCGCCCGTTTTGAGGCGCAGGGCAGCGGTGTCGTGCTGGTTCATGGTCATGCCTTTGCCGAGGCGGCCGTGAGCGCGTCGTCCAGGATGCCGAGCGCCTCGTCGATGTCCGCTTCCGTCACGATGTACGGCGGCAGCAGGCGCACGACCGTCGTGGACGTCCGGTTGACGAGCAGCCCTCGTTCGAGCGCGGCCGCGACGACCGGCTGCGCGTCGGTCGTGCAGATCGAGGCCGGCGATGAGGCCCGCGCCGCGGACCTCCCGGACGAGCCGGCCGTGCCGCTCCCGCAGCCGGCGCAGGCCGCCGAACAGCCGGGTCGACAGCCGAGGCATCTGCGCGAGCAGGCCGCCCGTCGACGCGTCGAGGAACACCAGCGCCGCGCGGCAGGCGAGCAGGTTGCCGCCGTAGGTGGTGCCGTGATCCCCGGCATGGATCGTCTTCGCCACCTCAGTGCTGCACATGGCGGCGCCGATCGGGCACGCCGGCGCCGAGCGCCTTGCCGAGTGCGACCAGGTCCGGCGCGAGGCCGAGCGCCCCGGCTGCAGAGGAACGTCCCGGTCCGCCCGCAGCCGCACTGTACCTCGTCGGCAATGAGCAGCGCGCCCGTGCGCGTCACGGCGTCGGCAATGGCCGAGGCCAGCGCGGGCGTGATCGGGCCGGACGCCGCCCTCGCCTTGAACGGGCTCGACGATGATCGCCGCCGTCGCGTCGTCGACGAGCCGGGCCAGGCCGGCCGGGTCCGCGGTGTCGGCGAAGACGACGTCCTGGAATCAGCGGCTGGAACGGCGCCCGATAGTGCTCGTCCCAGGTCACCGACAGCGATCCCATCGTCCGGCCGTGGAACGAATGGCGGAATGCCACGAACTTCACGCGGCCCGCGGCGCCGCGCGTATGCCAGTACCGCCGCGCGAACTTCAGGCAGGCTTCGACCGCTTCGGTGCCGCTGTTGCAGAAGAACGCGCGCTCCAGACCGGTCAACGCCGAGAGGCGGGCGGCCAGCGTCCCCTGCAGCGGATGGAAGTACAGGTTCGACACGTGGATGAGCGTCCGGGCCTGATCCGCGATCGCGTCGGCCAGGGCCGCGTGGCCGTGGCCGAGGGAGGCCACGCCGATCCCCGACAGAAAATCGAGGTACGCGCGGCCGTGGTCGTCGAACAGCCGCACGCCTTCGCCGCGCTCGAAGACGACGGGCTGACGCCGGTACGTCTGCAGCACGTGCTGCGCCTCGAGGGCCGGAACGTCAAGCTTGGACTCGCTCTTGGTCACCATCATCCATCCCCGGGGGACGTCGTCCCGCCGGACTCCTATTACGCGCGCGCCCGCGGGGCGCCCGCCGCCCCCACACCGCTCGCCTGACTCACGATCTCGGTACCGGGGGCCTCGCCGTCCGCACCGAGCGACCGCCCGTCGACGATCCGGACGCTGCGCACGCCGCCGATCAGCGCCTCGCGGCAGGCGGTCAGCTTGGCGATCATGCCCGCGGTCGCGGAGCCGGCCGCGATCATCGCGTCGATGCCGTCGGCGTCGAGACGCGCGATGGTGCGTCCGGCCGCGTCGAGCACGCCGGCCGTTGCACCGGCAATGACGAGATCGCTCTGAGGCAGGGCGGCGGCGATACGGCACGCCATCACGTCGGCATTGACGTTCAACACGGCCGTGCGGTCGGCCTCGTCGACGCCGAGACTCGCCACGACCGGCACGAAGCTGTTCGCGAGCAGCAGGGCGATGAGGCGCGCATCCACGTCCACGGGATCGCCCACCAGTCCGAGATCCACGACGGCGCCCGAGGCCGTTCGATGGGCTCGCACGCGGCGCGCCCGCCCGAACCCGGCGTCCACGCCGGTCAGGCCGACGGCGCGCAGACCGGCGGCCGCCAGCGCGGCCACCAGTTCCGTGTTGGCCGAGCCGGCCAGGACGGCGACAACGGCATCGAGCGTCGCCGCGTCGGTCACGCGGAGTCCGTCCACCTTCTTCGGCGCGATGCCGCGGCGGTCGAGTTCGACGTCGACCGCCCGGCCGCCCCCGTGCACGACGACCAGGGGCCGCACGCCGGCGAGCGACGCCGCGACGGCGGCGATCCGCGCGCGGCTGGCGGCCGTTTCCAGCAGCTCGCCCCCGAGCTTCAGCAGCAACGCGCCGGAGGCGGGCGGCATCGGCGCCGTCACAACAGCCCCGTCCGCTCGTCGAATCCGCACACGGCGTTGAAGTTCTGGACGGCCTGGCCGGCCGCGCCCTTCACGAGGTTGTCCAGGCACGACACGAGAATCAGTCGCTTCGACGGCGGATCGAAGCGCCAGCCGATATCGCAGAAGTTCGTCCACGCGACGTGCTTGATCTCCGGCAGCGCGTCGCCCGTGAGGCGGACGAACGGCTCGTCCCGATAGCAGGCGTTGAGCGCGCCCGCGATCCGATCGGCGGTCGTGCCGTCCGGAACGCGCACGTAAATCGTCTCGAGGATGCCGCGGTCGAGCGGGACCAGATGCGGCACGAACGTCGCCGGCATCCCGAGTTCCTGCTCCATTTCGGCCGCATGCCGGTGAGAGAACAGGCCGTACGCGGACACGGAGCCGTGGTTCTCGGAGAAGTGCGTGCGGTCGCTCGGCGTGCGGCCCGCGCCGGAGATGCCGGACTTGGCGTCCACGATGACGCCGGCCAACGGATCGATCAGCCCGTGCTTGACGAGCGGCAGCAACGCGAGCAGGGCCGCCGTGGGGTAGCAGCCCGGACATGCGACGAGCCGCGCGCGCTTCACGTCCTCGCGATAGTGCTCGACCAGCCCGTACGCGACGCCGGCCGGCAACGCCTTGGTGGCTGGATACCACCGCGCGCGCTGCGCGTCGTCCCGAATCCGGAACGCGCCGGAGAGATCGATGACCCGGACGCCCGCCTCCACCAGCGCTCCGCCGAGTCCCGCCGACGCCGCTTCCGGCACGGCGAGGAACACCACGTCGATGTCCCGGGCGAGCTTGTCGGGGTTGAGCGGCTCCAACTGGCCGGCAAAGACGCGCCCGAGACGCGGCATGGGGCGCGCCGCGGAGTCGGCGCTCGACGACATCGCCGCGCGAATGTCCACGTGCGGATGCCGAGAAAGCAGGGCGACGAGTTCCTGGCCCGCGTAGCCGGTGGCGCCGGCGATGCCGACCCGAACTGGTAATGAATAGCTATGCATCAAAGAGATTAGATATACATGGACTGGCGAGTCTCGTCAATGATTATTTCAGTAATTTTGTCCGACTCATGAATATTCACTGGATGTATAAACGAGTTGATCAGGTGAATACCTATGAAGGCCTGGAGACAGACGCAGATCCTCGACCTCGTCGACCACGAGCCGATTCAGTCGCAGGAGACCCTCCGGCAGAAGCTCAGCGAGCGGGGAATTGAAGCCACCCAGGCCACGATTTCGCGCGATTTGAAGCAGCTTGGCCTCGTCAAACGCGCCGGCGATGGTGCGTACACGCGGCCGGGCGCCGACCTGGGTGGGGCGGCGCTGGCGGATCAGCTCCGGCGTGCGGTCGCCTCGCTCGTGCGCGGGATGGAGCGCGTGGAACAGCCTCTACATCATCGGACCGACCCCGGCCAAGCGCAGGGCCTCGCGGTGCTGATCGATCGGTCGCAGCTCCCGGAAGCGGCCGGAACGGTGGCCGGCGATGACACCATTCTTATTGTCTGCCGCGGCGTCGCCGCGGCCTCGAATCTCGGAGCGGATCAGGTAATGATTAGAGTGTACGTAGGCGCCGACCGTCAGGTCGGCGGTTCGTCGCCCACGACCAGATGACTCGAATCGTTCTCGCTTACTCGGGCAGCCTCGGCGACGTCGGCGGCCTACCCGGCTCGTCGAGCAGCGCCGGGCCGAGGTCGTGACGCTCAGGTCGACCTCGGTCAGGGCAATCGCTCGAAGACATCCGCCAGCGCGCGCTGGGGCTCGGCGCCGTGCGCGCGCAGCGCGTCATCGACCGGCGCGCGACGAGTTCGCGCGCGCGACTTCGTCCTGCCTGGCGCGGGAAGGCGGGCGCGACCGGCGGCGCGGGCGGGACGCTCGCGACCGCGCTGGGACGGCCGTCGCTCGGCGCGCCATTTGCTCGAGTCGCCGGATCGAAGGCGCGGGTGCCGGTCGCGCACGGGCGCAGCCAATCGGCGCGACGCCGAGCCGGAATCCGAAGTCTGGTGCGGGCGCTCGATCCGGAGCTGTCGATGTTGGCGCCCGTCCGCGATCGGGCGCGGGACGCCCGGGCGTTGCCGAGTACGCTGCGCGCGCACGGCATTTCCGGCGCCGTGGCGAGCTCGTCGACGTCGACCGACACCAACCTCTGGGGCGTACCGTTCACGGCGCCGATGACGTGGATCCGTGGCAGGTCCCTTCGGCCGGCGATGTACAAGCTGACGCGGCCGCCCGCGGAGTGTCCGGACACTGCCGCGTCGGTCGACCTCGAGTTCCACCTTGGCGTGCCGGTGAAGGTCAACGGCGTGGTGCTGTCGTTGGTCGAGCCGATCGCCACGCTCGAGACGCTTGCCGGCGCGCACGGCGTCGGGCGGATGGACATCGTGTCGGCCGGGCCCGGCGGGGAGGCGTCGCGCGTCATTCATAAGCCCCGGCGGCCGTCGTGCTTCACCTCGCGCATCGCGAACTGCAGCGGCTGGCCGTATCGGCGGACCTGGACCGCCTCGCGTCCGACCTGGCGTCGGCCTATGAGGATGTGATCGACCGCGGCGCCTGGTTTGCGCCGGCACGCGAGGCGCTCGACGCATTCTCCGGCGTCGTGCAGCGGCGCGTGTCGGGGACGGTCCGGCTCGACCTCTTCAAGGGCGCGTGCCGCGCGGTCGGTCGCCGCCTGGCGGTGGGCGAGTCGCGCGGGTCCGAGATGACCACCACCCATCCGCACGCGCTGCGCCACCGATAGCCGCCGGTTCGCTGTCCGCCTTCGCACGGCCCGAACCGCCTACAATCGCGGCGTGATTCGCGATTTGTTCTGTGCCCGTCGACGTGACTGACTCTCCACCCTCGCCGGCCGGCGCGACCGGTCCGCGGTCCGCGGCGCTGCGGCTCGTGGCATCGCTGTTCTGGTCGTTCGTCGCGGCGCTGTATTGCGCGCAGACGCTGGCTCTGATGCGCGAGATGCCCGGGGAACTCCCGTCCCTGGTCACGGCCATCGTCTGGTCGGGCGGCTTCTATCTCGCGTGGATTCCGCTCACGGTGCTCCTCTGGCGCGTGACGCCCCGATGGGATCCGGCGGCGCTCGGTTGGGGCCGCACCGCGTTGCGCCATCTCGCCGCGCTGGTCCTGGCGACGGTCGTCCACTCGGCGATCGTGATTGCCGGCGCCCTGTCGATCCTCGGCACCGGCAGCTCCAAGGAGTCGCTCTCGACGATGCTCGTCGGCCAGATGCGCGGCCGGTCGTACCAGGAAGTGATCATCTACGCGGCGGTGGTGGCGTCCGGTCAGGCCTTCCTGCTCTACGACCGCTGGCGGGAGCGGCAGACCCACGCGGCCCGGCTCGAGGCCCAGCTCGCGGCCGCGCGCCTCGACGCGCTGCGCGCGCAACTGCAACCGCACTTCCTCTTCAACAGCCTCCACGCGGTGGCGTCGCTCGTCCGCGACGGCCGCGGTGACGATGCCGTGCGCCTCATCTCCGGCATGAGCGACCTGTTGCGGCGGGTCCTCGACCGCGGCGCCTCCGACCACCCGATTGAAGACGAGCTGGCCCTCGTTCGTGCCTATCTGGACATCCAGCGGGTCCGCTTTGGCGACCGGCTGCACGTATCGGTCGTTGCCGCCCCCGAGGCTGCCAACGCGCGCGTGCCCGTGCTCATCGTCCAGCCGCTCGTCGAGAACGCGCTCCGGCACGGTCTGGCCGACAAGGTCGGCCCCGGCCGCGTTGACATCGTCATCGAGCGTGACGGCCCGACACTGGAGATTCGCGTGTCCGACGATGGCATGGGCGTGCCGGAAGACTGGCGCGCCGGTCGGGCGCCGGGCACCGGCTCGGCGAATCTCACGGCGCGCCTCGACGCGCTCTACGGTCCCGGTGCCTCGTTGTCGGCCACGGGGTCTCCGGCGCCGGGTTCCTGGCGACGGTTCGGCTGCCGATGGAGTCGCGTGACCGCCGGGCCGCTGC
Organism: uncultured Acidobacteriota bacterium; assembly: GCA_963849525.1. GTDB lineage: Bacteria > Acidobacteriota > Vicinamibacteria > Vicinamibacterales > SCN-69-37 > CAVXSP01. Next base: position 15,275 of record CAWKHL010000002.1, read on the forward strand.
GAGCCCTCGTCGTCGACGACGAGCCGCTGGCGCGCGGAGGGTGCGGCTTCGGCTCGCCGCGAGGGCGATGTCACGGTCGTCGGGGAAGCGCCGACCGTCCTTCGGCGGTCGCGGGCATCCGGAGCTCCGGCCCGACCTCGTCTTCCTCGACATCGAGATTCCAGGAGATGATGGATTCGAGGTTCTGGCGCAGCTGGCGGGGCGCTGCCGCCCGTGGTGTTCGTCACCGCGTACGATGAGTACGACTGATCCGCGCCTTCGAGGCGCACGCGGTCGATTACCTTTTGAAGCCCTTCTCGACGAGCGGTTTGTTGCGGTCGTTGCCCGGGCCCGCCGCGCCGTTCGACAGCACGACCTGGACGAACTGGAGCGCCGGCTGCGCGCGCTCGACGACGCGATTCGGCCGCGGGTCGACCGGGACCGCCTCGTGGTTCGCGACCGACGGCGCACTGTCGTCGTCGCGTTCAGGGAGATCGAATGGATCGAGGCTCAGGACTACTACGTGCGCGTGCATGCCGGAGCCCACCGGCCGCTCGTCCGTCGGACGCTGGAGTCGATGGCTCTCGAGCTTGCGGCGCATTCCTTCGTGCGCGTGCGCCGGTCCGCCCTCGTCGACCTCACCCACGTCCGCGAGCTTCGCCCCACGCCGGCGGCGACCTTCGAGCTGTGCCTGACCTCGGGAGCGCGCGTGCGCCTCGGCCGGACGTATCGCCGCGCCTTCCTTCAGGCGTTGGATCCGTGCATCGCTAATCGGCTCGCTGCGTCCTGCCGGTCCGCTCGCTGCATTCCCGCATCCGCCGCGCGCCGCCGTTCGTCTACGCCGCCGAGGAGACGAACCGTGCGACGAATCTCGGGCGCGCTTGCGATGACCATGGTGCTGGCGGCGGCAGGCACGACGACGATGGCACAGTCGCCGCACGACGCGGCGGTGGCCGAGGTCACCCAGGCCATCGACGCGATGGGGGGTGAGGCGGCGCTGCTCGCAATCGCGTCGATCTCGCTCGACGTCGTCGGGCACAACTTCGCGATCGAGCAGTCGGAGCGCCCGGAAGGGCCGTGGCTGACGGTCTACCACCAGGGCACAATCACGCGCGATTACGCGAAGAACCGCCTGCTTTCGACGAGCTCGCGCCGGTTCTGGAGCTCGCCCGACTGGTCGACGCCGGTGACGACCGTCGCGCTCGCCGACGTCGCCGGGCTCACCGACGGCGAGCACTGGAGGCCGGCCCAGGCGTCGGCGCTCACCGCCCGCGATGAGGCCTTCGCGCTCGCTCCGGAGCGCCTGCTGCTGACCGCGCGCCAGGCGCCGGATCTCCGGACGCTGCCCGACGAGACGATGCAGCACGTCCGGCAGCAGATGCTCGCGTTCACCTGGCACGGCATCCGGATGCGTGCTCGCCCTGAACGCATGGACACACCTGCCGACCATGCTCGAGCGCGTCGACGACGATCGCTCGTGGGGCGACGTGACGACGCACCGGTGGGTACTCGTTCTGGACCCTCGAAAAGAACGGTCTGATGTTCCCGCGCCAGACCACCACCGACTGGAACGGCGTGCCCTACGGCGACGAGACGGCGCAGCGCGTGACGATCGACGAGGCCGCGGACGACGCGCGGTTCGAGATCCCGGACGCCGTTCGGGCGGCGTTCGGCAAGACCGTCGCGGTGCCCGAACCGCACGTCGATGCGGCGAAGGCCATTGCGCTGACCGACTGGCTCGTCGAGATCCTGGGTACTACAACGTCTCGCTCGTTCACCAGGCGGATGGCCTGGTCGTCATCGAAGGCACGACAACCAGTGCGTACTCGGGCGAGGTCCTGGCGTTCGCCGCCGCGCGCTTCCGGGCGTGCCCGTCAAGGCCGTCGTGACCACGTCCGACGCGTGGCCGCACATCGGCGGGCTGCGCGAGTACGTCGCGCGTGGCATTCCATCTACCTGCTCGACCTGAACGTGCCGATCGTCACGCGCCTCGTCGACGCGCCGCACACGATCGCGCCGGACGCGCTGCAGAAATCTCCGCGCAAGCCCGGCTTCCGGCCCGTGTCGGAGCGGACGGTGATCGGCAGTGGCGAGACGCGGCTGGAAGTCGTCCCGGTTCGCGGCGAGGTCGGCGAGCGAATGATGATTGCCTGGCTGCCCGGCGCGCACGCGCTCCATCCGAGCGACCTGATTCAGCGCACGAGCCGGACCGGCGCGGCCTTCTTCATGCCGTCGATGCCGCTCGAGGTCCAGAAGGCCGTGACGCGCGAGGGCATCACGGGGGTGGACCGCGTGTTCGGCATGACCTGGCGCCGACGCCCTGGGCGACGTGGTCGCGGCAATCGACGCGGCCCGGCGGTAGCGGCCGCCGTGTCGCGCGCGCTAAGCTGCAGGGTCGACGCCTTCGATGTCCACCCTGATCGCTCTCGTGCCGGTGCTCGTATCGGTCGTGCTGGGGACCGTGTACGTCCTCGTCGAAGACGCCAGCCCAGCCTGGAAGATCGGCGGCACGGCGGTTTTCCTGATCGCGCTGGCACCTGGCAATTCGCGTCGCCGGATACTGGCTCGCCGGGGTGCTGCTCCAGGTGGCGCTCGCGTTCACGCTCGAGCTGTGGCGCCGGTTCGGCGGCGGGAGCGCGGCCGGGTTGTGACCGCGGCGTGCCGGCGCGGCGCGAATCGCGGTACCCTTGAGCATGCTCACCGCCCCGCCCGACCGCACCGAAGCCGCCGAGTACACTTCGCCTACATCGACAAGGTTCCGGCCGGCGACATCCGTACGACGCTCGAGTCGCAGGCCGCCGAGACCCTGGCCTTTCCGAAGACCATTCCGCAGGCACCGCTCCCTGCACCGGTACGCGCCCGACAAGTGGAGCATCCGGCAGGTGCTCAGCCACCTCAACGACACCGAGCGCGTGTTCTCCTTCCGCGCGTTGTGGTTCGCGCGCGGCTTCGACGAACCGCTGCCTGGCTTCGACCAGACCGTCGCCGTGACCGGCGCCGCGGCGGACGCCGCTCGTGGCCCAGCCACGTCGACGAGTTTCGCGACGTCCGCGCCGCGACGATGGCACTGTTCCGGACTCTGCCGGCCGAGGCCTGGGCGCGACGGGGGATCGGGAGCGGAAGCCGTTCACCGTCCGCGCCCTGGCGTACATCACCGCCGGCGACGTGAATCATCACCTGCAGATTCTGCGGGAGCGATATATGTAGTCACCAGTCGATCAGTTGTCAGTCGTCAGTGCTCCAACTGCCAACTGACCGACTGCCAACTGCTGCTTGGTCGAGGATCCCATCGATGCCGTCCATCAGGAACCAGGTTGTCGTGATCACCGGCGCGAGCGCCGGCATCGGCGCGGCGCTTGCCGAACGGCTGGCGCGCGACGGCGCGTCGGTCGTCCTCGTCGCGCGACGCCGGGATGCGCTCGACGAGGTCGCTACCCGGTGCGGCGGCCGGGCCCATTCCATCGTCGCCGACGCGTCGCTGCGGCAGGACGTTCGGCGGGTCGCTTGAGCAGGCGGTCGCGACCTGCGGCCGGGTGGACGTGTGGGTGAACAACGTCGGCCGCGGCATCACGCGCGTGCCGTCCGAGCTGTCGGACGCCGACGTCGACGAGATGGTCGGGTCGAACGGAAGTCGGCGTTGTACGGGATCAGGAAATCCTGCCGCACTTCAAGTCGCGCAACGACGGACACATCATCAATGTCTCGTCGATGCTGGGCCGCGTGCCGTTTGCGATGTTCCGATCGGCCTACTGCGGTGCCGAAGCACTTCCTGAACGGCGCCCGACGGCGATGTTCCGGCGCCGAGGTCGAGGAGACCCGCCCGGGCATCCAGGTCTCGCTCGTCTCGCCCGGCATCGTCCGGACTGAATTCGGCCTCAACGCGCGGCACGGTGGCCCAGACTCCGCCAGGCCTGCCGAATTCGCAGAGCGCCGAGGAGGTCGCCGACGTGATTGCCGGCGTGATCGTCTCGCGGCAGCCGGACGTGTACACCCGCACCGGGGCGCAGGCGCACATCGCCGGCTACTACGCGAAGGTGGGCGTCGACCCGGACGCGACTACGGCTTCATGAAGCCGACATCGGCGGCCGCGCGGGCCTCGGCCGCTGGCTCTTCTGGAGCGTGCGATGATGTACGTGGCGCTGTTGCGGGGAATCAACGTCGGCGGTCACAAGAAGGTGCCGATGGCCGAGCTGCGCGAACTGGCTGGCGAGCTTGGGCTGGACGGGGCGCGGACGCTGCTGCAGAGCGGAAATCTGGTGTTCCGCGGGCCGAAGCAGCCGGCAGACACGCTCGAGCGCCGGCTCGCCAAGGCGACGGCCGAGCGCTTCGGCTTTCCGGTCGAGTTCATCGTCAGAACAGGCGGCGAGTGGGACGCGCTGATCGACGCCAATCCGTTTGTACCGGAGGCCACACGCGACCCGGCACACTTGCATGCGATGTGCCTGCGCGCAACGCCCACCGCGGCGCAGGTCACGGCGCTGCAGGCGGGAATCGTCGGGCCGGAGGTCGTGCGCGCCGTGGGCCGCGAGCTCTACCTCGTCTATCCGGCCGGGGCGGGCACGTCGAAGCTGACGAACGCCGTCATCGAGAGGGACTCGGCACCCGCGGCACGGCGCGCAACTGGAACACGGTGTTGAAGTCCAGGCAGTCGTTTCCGGTTCTTGATCCGCTGCTGTGGTTCCTGGTGCCGCGTGAAACGGACGGGGACCGGCTGGAGGGGGCATGAGCGTCTACTCGAACAGCGCATCCGGCTCGCCTGACGAAACCCGCGCCTATGTCACCGCCGTGCTCGGACTACTCGGCAGCCAGGACCCGTTCGATGTCTTGCGGCGCACGCCCGCGGCGCTGCGACAGGTGGTGGCCGGCTGTTCGCCCGAGCAACTGGCGCGGCCGGAAACGCCGGGGAAGTGGTCGATGCAGCAGGTGCTGCGCCATCTGGCTGACTCGGACCTCGTGTGGGGCTTTCGGCTCCGAATGATCCTCGCGCACGACCGGCCGCAGATCACCGGCTACGACCAGGACAAGTGGGCCGACCGGCTGCACTATGCCGACGCCGACGCGGAGGAGTCACTCGCGGAATTCGAGGTGCTCTCGCCGCGCGAACATGCGCCTGGTCGACCGCGCGACGCCGGCCGAGCTCCAGCGCGTCGGCGTACACGCCGAACGCGGCGAGGAGAGCCTCGCGCATGTGATCAAGCTCTACGCCGGTCACGACATCCTTCACCGGCGACAGCTGGACCGCATCCGCGGCCGTGTCCAACCCTGACGCCGCACATGGCCGTGAGCAACGGTCTTACGGCTAATCGCCAGGTTACACCCATGGCCGGTCAATGAGCGACTGGTTACATCATCTCTGGCCCATAAATTGACATCACCAAGCATATGAATTACCGTAAATCATATGCGTACCACCCTCGACCTTCCGCACCCCCTCATCGAGGAGGCCCGCCTCGCCCTGGGGTTCAAGTCCAAGACGGACACAGTCGTGCTCGCTCTGCGCGAGCTCGTGCGGAACCGTCGGAAGGACGACCTGAAGGCCCTGCTCGGCCGTGTGGAGCTGGACATCGACGTCCCGAAGAGCCGGCGCCGGCCGGGCCGGCCGAAGCCGTGATCGCGGTCGACACCTCGGTCTGGGTGGCTGCGCTTCGGTCGTCGTCCGGGCCCGAGGCCGGGGTGCTTGCCGGTCTGCTCGACGCCGACGAAGTGGCGCTGCCGGTGCCGGTGCGCGTGGAGTTGCTTGCAGGCGCGTCGAACCGCGACCGGCCCGGCCTGGTCCGCGCCTTGTCCGCGTTGCCGCTTCTGTACCCGACCGACGACACGTGGAAGCTCATCGGCGGCTGGGTCAATGGCGCGGCGCCGCAGGGACAGCGCTTCGGAATGGGCGACCTGCTCATTGCGGCCGTGACGCACGAGGCCGGCGCGCTGCTCTGGACGCTCGACGCGGACTTCGACCGCATGGCCAGCCTCGAGCTCGTGAAACTGTACGAGCCGTAATCACCCCGGGCAGCGCGTCTTGTAAACTGCTCGCGCGATGAGCGTGCGTGTGAGCCGTGCCTGGGTGGTCGGCGTTCTGCTCCTCTCCGGAACGGCGGTGCTGCGTTCGCAGACCGGCGCCGCCCCTCCGCCCTACCGCAATCCCGCGCTCTCGATCGACGTCCGGGTCGCCGACCTGCTCTCACGCATGACGCTGGAAGAGAAGTTCTGGCAGTTGTTCATGATTCCCGGCAGTCTGGACAATCCCAGGGACGACTACTCGCATGGCATCTTCGGCCTCCAGATTTCACCGGTGAGCGCCGACACCGCGGATCGCACGCCGCCGGGCGAACTGGCGCGGGCGCACGCCGATCGCATCAACGCCATCCAGCGCTACTTTGTCGACGAAACGCGCCTAGGCATTCCCATCATTCCGTTCGACGAGGCGGTGCACGGTCTCGCGCGGCCGGGCGCGACGATGTTCCCCGCGGCCATTTCGCTGGCGGCCACCTGGGATCCGGACTTGATGGGACGCGTCGCCCAGGCCATTGCCGACGAGACGAAGTCGCGCGGCATCCGGCAGGTGCTGTCGCCGGTCGTCAACATCGCCGACGACGTGCGGTGGGGACGGGTGGAGGAGACCTACGGCGAGGACCCGTACCTTGCGTCGGCCATGGCGCGCGCATTCGTCGGCGCTTTCGAGCGCGTGGGCGTCGTCACAACGCCGAAGCACTTCGTGGCGAACGTGGGCGAAGGCGGCCGCGACAGCTACCCGATCGATTACGACGAGCGTCTGCTCCGCGAGCGGTATTTCCCGCCGTTCGAGGCGGCGCTCGACGCGGGCGCGCGCTCGCTGATGACCGCCTACAACTCGGTGGACGGCACGCCGGCGACGCAGAACGCGCGCCTGCTCAACGGCATTCTGAAGGGCGAGTGGGGCTTCAAGGGCTTCGTCATCTCCGACGCCTCGGCGACGAGCGGCGCCACCGTGCTGCACCTGACCGAGCCGAACACGGCCAGCGCGGCGACCGACGCCTTCAATGCCGGGCTCGACGTCGTCTTCCAGTCCTCCTACGGACAGCAGCGGCCCTATCTTGACGCCGTCGAACGCGGTTTGATTCCGGCGTCGGTCATCGACGCGGCGGTCGCTCGCGTATTGCGCGTGAAGTTCGAGTTGGGCCTGTTCGAACACCCGTACGTGAACCCGGATGACGCCGCCGCCTCGAACGGCTCGCGCGCGCATCGGGTGCTCGCGCGTGAGGCCGAACGCGAGGGCCTCGTGCTGCTCAGGAACGACCGCCAGACGCTGCCGCTCGCGAGAACGATCGGGTCCGTTGCCGTGATCGGCGTCGACGCCGAGGCCGCCCGGCTCGGCGGGTACAGCGGACCGGGCGCGCAGCGCGAGTCCATTCTCGACGGCATTCGCGCGGCGGTTGGCGCGACGGCCGCCGTTCGGGTACGCGCCAGGTCCGGGGCGTGTGGATCGCGCACTCGTCGTGGTTCCGACCGAGTCGCTCGCGCCGGCGGCCGGTGGTTCCGCCGACGCGCACGGCCTGAGCGCCGAGTACCTCGACAATCCCCACCTCGAGGGAGAGCCCCGGCTGCGTCGGGTCGACGCCCGCATCGACTTTCATTGGACGCTGAGCTCGCCGGGCCGGGGCGTGGCGCGCGACTGGTTCTCGGCCAGGTGGACGGGCGCGGTCGTCGCGCCGCCCGCCGGCGTGCGGCGCATCGCCATCACCGGCGACGACGGATATCGGTTGTACGTGGATGGCCGGCTGGTGATTGACGACTGGCGCAAGCAGTCGTACGGCACACGGCCGGTCGACGTCTCGTTCGCGCCGGACTCGCGCCACGACATCCGGCTCGAGTGCTTCGAGACGACGGGGAACGCGCGGGTGCGGCTGATGTGGGAGACCGGCGACGCGAGCGACGGCGAGGCCGAGATCGCCGTGGCGGTCAACGCGGCCCGGCGCAGCGAGGCGGCTATCGTCGTCGCGGGTGTCGAGGAGGGCGAGTTCCGCGATCGCGCGAAGCTCGGCCTGCCGGGCCGCCAGGAAGAGCTCATTCGGCGCGTGGCGGCGACCGGCACCCCGGTCGTCGTCGTGGTCGTGGGCGGCAGCGCGGTGACGATGCCGTGGCTCGACGAGGCCGGCGCCGTCCTCGACGCGTGGTATCCCGGCGAGGCCGGCGGGCCGGCGATTGCCGACGTACTCTTCGGCGCGGCCGATCCTGCCGGCCGGCTGCCGATCACGTTCCCGATGGCCGAAGGGCAGTTGCCGCTCAGCTACGACCACAAGCCGACCGGCCGCGGCGATGACTACGTCGACCTCACCGGTCTGCCGCTGTTTCCGTTCGGCTTCGGGCTGAGCTACACGACGTTCGACTACGCCGATCTGACGATGACGCCGGCCCGGATCGACCCCGCCGGGACGGTGACGGTTCATTGCACCGTTCGAAACTCCGGCACGCGGGCGGGTGACGAGGTCGTCCAGTTGTACGTCCACGACCTGCTCGGGTCCGTCGCGCGTCCGGTGATGGAGCTGAAGGGTTTCCACCGCGTGCACCTTGAGGCGGGCGCCAGCGCGGACGTGTCGTTCACGATCGGTCCGGCCGAACTGCGGATGCTCGACCGCGACCTGAAGTGGATTGTCGAGCCGGGTCGCTTCAGCGTGATGGTGGGTGCGTCGTCAAAGGACATTCGTCTTCGCGGCGACCTCGACGTCCGGTGAGCCGCTTTTACCTTGGACTCGACGCCAGCACCCAGAGCCTGACGGCGACGCTCGTCGAAAATCGCCGCCGGCCGCAAAGCGGTGGTCGGCGCCCTGACGCTGCCCTACGATGCCGCGCTGCCGCACTACGGCACGCATCACGGCGTCCTCCGCGGCAGCGGACCCGGGGTCGTCACCTCGCCGCCAATCATGTGGCTCGAGGCACTCGACGCGACCATCGCGGCGCTCGTCCGTGACTGGCCGCGCGAGATGGCGCGCCTGGCCGCCCTGAGCGGGGCCGCGCAACAGCACGGTAGCGTCTATCTGACTGCCGGCGGCGTCGATCGCCTGACGGCACTCGACCCGCGATCGTCGCTGGTCGGACAACTCGACGGCGGCTTTGCGTGCGCGGCTTCGCCGGTCTGGCTCGACTCGAGCACGAGTGAGGAGTGCCGTGCGATCGAGGCCTCGGTCGGCGGGGCGCGCGTGCTCGCCGGCCGGACCGGGTCGCGCGCGTTCGAGCGCTTCACGGGACCCCAAATCAGGAAGTTCTTCAAACAGGCGCCGGAGGCCTACGCCGCCACGGCCCGCGTCCACTTGGTGTCGTCGTTTCTGGCGTCGGCGCTCGCGGGCGCCGACGCTCCAGTTGAACCGGGCGACGCTTCCGGGATGAATCTCCTGGACCTGCGCGAGAGCCGCTGGTGGCCGCCGGCGTTGGCGGCCACCGCGCCCGCCGTCGAGGCGAAGCTGCCTCCGATCGCGATCTCCTCAGCGGTCGTCGGCCCGCTCGCGTCCTACTGGTGCGTGCGGTTCGGGCTGCCGGCCGCGCGCGTCGTCGTCTGGTCCGGCGACAATCCGTGCAGTCTGATCGGCACCGGTCTGGTTCGGGAGGGTCGCGTTGCCGTGTCCCTGGGCACGAGCGACACGATCTTCGGCCTGATGCGCGAGCCGCGCGTCAGCCTCGATGGCGTCGGCCACGTCTTCGGCGCGCCGACCGGCGACTTCATGGGAATGACCGTCTTCAGCAACGGATCGCTCGCGCGCGAACGCGTCCGGGACGCGTACGGCATGGACTGGTCCGCTTTTTCGGCGGCGCTTCGCACGACGCCCGCCGGCAACGGCGGAGCGGTGATGCTTCCCTGGTTCGACCCCGAGATCACGCCGCACGTCGTGCGCGGCGGTGTGCGGCGAATGGGCCTGGAAGAGCACGACGCCGTCCGCAACGTTCGCGCGGTCGTCGAGGGCCAGATGATGTCGATGGCCGAACACGCCGGCTGGATGGGCGTGAACATTCGGACGGTTCATGCGACTGGCGGCGCGTCCGCGAACCGCGAGAATCCTGCAGGTCATGGCGGATGTGTTTGCCGCTGACGTGTATCAGCTCGCGTCCGCCAACTCTGCAAGTCTGGGTGCCGCGCTTCGTGCGTTTCACGCGGACCGCCTGGCGGACGGCGCGCCGATCCCCTGGGACGATGTGGTCGTCGGCCTCGCCGGGCCGATTGCGTCGACGCGCGTTGCCCCGATGCCTGCGAACGTCGCCGCGTACCGGGCGCTGCGACCGCGCTTCCGCGCGCTGCTCGCTGATGCTGGTCGGGCGTAATCACTGGTCGGTCCGGCTAAAGCCGGACCCTACGTCTGTCACGGGTCGGTCCGGCTAAAGCCGGACCCTACGTCTGTCACGGGTCGGTCCGGCTGAAGCCGGACCCTACGTCTGTCACGGGTCGGTCCGGCTGAAGCCGGACCCTACGTCTGTCACGGGTCGGTCCGGCTAAAGCCGGACCCTACGTCTGTCACGGGTCGGTCCGGCTAAAGCCGGACCCTACGTCTGTCACGGGTCGGTCCGGCTAAAGCCGGACCCTACGTCTGTCACGGGTCGGTCCGGCTAAAGCCGGACCCTACGTCTGTCACGGTCGGTCCGGCTGAAGCCGGACCCTACGTCTGTCACGGGTCGGTCCGGCTGAAGCCGGACCCTACGTCTGTCACGGGTCGGTCCGGCTGAAGCCGGACCCTACGTCTGTCGCTCGTCGGTCCGGCTAAAGCCGGACCCTACGTCTGTCACGGGTCGGTCCGGCTGAAGCCGGACCCTACGTCTGTCGCGGGTCGGTCCGGCTGAAGCCGGACCCTACGTCTGTCGCTGGTCGGTCCGGCTGAAGCCGGACCCTACGTCTGTCACGGGTCGGTCCGGCTAAAGCCGGACCCTACGTCTGTCACGCTGCACCGTCGCAGACGTAGGGGCCGGCTTCAGCCGGCCCGACAAGGTTCAGCGCGACGGCCAGATGAAATACACTCGCCGTGTGACTCTCTGGTCCGGCCGCTTCAGCGGCGAGCCCGACAAGGACGTCTTCGACTACGGCAAGTCGCTCGCAATCGACCGCCGGCTCGTCGAGGACGACCTCACGGGCAGTCAGGCGTGGGCCAAGGCGCTCGAGCGCGCGGATGTGCTCTCGCCAGACGACGCGACGGTCATCGTCTCGGCGCTCGAGGCGATTCGCGACGCCGTGCGCGCCGACCCATCCTGCTTCGATGCCGGCCGACGACGAGGACGTGCACTCGTTCGTCGAGCGCGAACTCGTCGCGCGCATCGGCGAGGCCGGCCGGCGCCTGCACACCGGGCGCTCCCGCAACGAACAGGTCTCGGTGGACTTCCGGCTGTACCTGCGCCGGCGGATTCCGGCGGTGCAGCGCGCCATCGCGGTCTGGTCGGCGCGCTGGTCGTACAGGCCGAGCGCCGCCGGCGCAGGCGGTGATGCCGTCCTACACGCACCTGCGTCGCGCACAGCCGGTGCTGGTCGCGCACGTCTGGCTGTCGCACGCGGCGGCGTTCCGCCGCGATCGTCGCGCGCCTCGACGCCGCGCGCCACGAGGCCGACGTCGATGCCGCTCGGCTCGGGCGCCATTGCCGGCGCGAGCTACGACATCGACGCCGCGTTCCTCGCCGACGCGGCTCGGCTTCTCCGCGTGGTCACGGCCAACAGCATCGACACGTCGGGCGACCGCGACTTCGTCGCGTCGTTCCTCTTCGCGTGCGCGATGGCCATGGTGCATCTGCCGGTCTGGCCGAGGACGTGATCTCTGTCACGAGCGAGGAGTTCGGCTTCTTCGAGCTCGACGACTCGGTGGCGACCGGGTCGAGCCTGATGCCGCAGAAGAAGAACCCGGATCCGCTCGAGCTCGTTCGCGGCAAGGCGGGCCACGCGATTGGCGCGGCTCACCGGCTGGCTCGCGACGATGAAGAGCCTGCCGTTCGGCTACAACAAGGATCTGCAGGAGGACAAGGCGCATCGCGTTCGACGCGGAGGACGCGCTCGCGGTGCGTGCCGCGACGACGGCCACCGTCGTGCGAACACTGACGCTCCGCGCCGGTCGCGCCGCGCCAGGCGGCGTCAGGCCTCCTGCTGGCCACCGAGGTCGCCGACTATCTGGTCGCCCGGGGCGTGCCGTTCCGGACCGCGCACGAGGTGAGCGGGCGCATCGTCCGGGACCTGTACGCCAGTCGGCCGCGACTTCTCGTCGCTCTGACGCTCGCGGACTGGCAGCGCTACGACGGCAATTCGACAGCGACGTCTTTGCAGGCGATCACGCCCGAGGCCGCCGTAGCCGCCGAAGCGGACGCCGCAGTCCACCGAGCCGGCGGCCGTGGCGGCGGCGCTCGCCGAGGCGAAGGCGTGGGTGGAGGGCAGAACGTAGAGGTCTTTTCCGTGCCGCTGGATCCAATTGACCCGAAGGTGATGACGTACCTCGACGCGCTGGTGCCGCCACGGTCGGCCGAGGTCGCGGCGATGGAGGTCGAAGCGGCGCGGACCGACTTTCCCATCGTCGGCCCTGCCAGCGCGCAGTTCTGCTACCTGATGGCGCGCGCGATTGGCGCGCGGTCGGTTTTCGAGCTGGGCTCCGGCTTCGGCTACTCGACGGCCTGGTTTGCCCGCGCGGTCGAGGAGAACGGCGGCGGCGTCGTGCACCACACCGTCTGGGACGAGGATTTGTCGAAGCGCGCACGAGCGCACCTCGCCGCGTTGGGCTATGCCGGCATCGTCAAATTCACGATTGGCGAAGCGGTACAGGCGCTGCGCGACACGCCAGGTACGTTCGACGTGATCTTCAACGACATCAACAAGCACGCCTATCCGGCGTCGCTGCCCGTAATCAAGGAACGCCTGCGACCAGGCGGACTCCTCATCGTCGACAACGCGCTCTGGCACGGCCGCATCCTGGACGACGACGACCGGTCGGAGGACACGACGGGCGTGCGCGAGCTCAACCGCCTGGTGAGTGAGGATCCGGACTGGACCGCCAGCATCGTGCCGATTCGCGACGGGCTGCTGGTGGCGAGGCTCGGCGGCAAAGGATAGCGCCACGCTTCGCCCGAGGCTTGCTGCGTTCGCGGCCGCGACGAGGCAGGCGGCCGTGACCCTACTCGCGCAACGCCACGAGCGGATCGACGCGCGCGGCGCGGCGGGCCGGCAGCCAGGTGGCAACGCCGGCCACCGCCAGCACGACGGCGGCCGCGAAGGCGTAGAGCCGCGCGTCGAGCGGATTGACGCCGAACAGCAGGTGCCGCACGGCAACCGCTCCGCTGGCGGCCAGCGCAAGCCCGAACACCGTGCCCAGGGTGGCGAGCGCCAGGTGCGGCCGAAGGACGCCGCCAATGACGTCGCGCGGCGACGCCCCCAGCGCAACGCGGATGCCGATCTCCGACCGACGCGACGCCACGCCGTGGCTGACGACGCCGTAGACGCCGAGCGCCGCGAGCAGCAGCGCGGCGGCGGCGAACAGCACGATGAGGTTGGTGGAAAACCGGTTCGCCGCAAGCGACGCCGACACCACCGCCGTCATCGGCTGGACGTCGTAGAGAGCCACGGTGGGGTCGATCTCCTGTGCCGCCGCGCGGACGGCCGCCGACGCGTCTGCCGGTGCGCCAGCCGTTCGCACGTACACCGCGAACCGCGATCGCGGGAATTGATAGATCGGCGCGTACGTTCCAGGGACGCGATCGACGGCGAGCGATTCGTGCCGCTCGTCCTTGACGACACCCACGATGCGCCTCGAGATCTGCAACTGGAATCCCAGGTTCACTTGCCGCCCCACGGCGCGCTCGCCCGGAAAGAAGCGCCGGGCAAACGACTCGCTCACGATCGTCACCGGCTCGCCGCTGCCGCGGTCCGCAGCCGTGAACGTTCTGCCGTCCAGAAGCGGAATGCCGAGCGCCTTGAAGTAGCCGGGACTGATGAAGGCGTAGTTGACCCGCGGCTCTTCGCCGGGCTTGGACATCGGCTGGCCCGGCACGAATGCGATCGTGCCCTGTCGGTCGTCTTGCAGCGGCGCCGCGTCGATGACGCCGGCCGCGCCGACGCCAGGCAGCGCGCGAAGGCGGCCGAGCAGCCGCTCGGTGTACGCCGACCGCGCCTCCGCCGTGCCGTAGCCCGCCGGCAGCGTGACGTGCATCGTCAGGACGTGCTCCGGGGAAAAGCCCGGATCGACGCCGCGCAGCTGGAGGAAGCTTCGACCGAACAGGACGGCCAGAACGACAATCGCGACCGCCATCGCCGCCTCGGCGGCGATGAGCACGCGCCTGGCGCCGCGTCCGGCCGAGCCCACGGCCTCCGCGCGGTCCCGCAGCGCCGTCACGGCGGCGGTGCCGCCTCTCAGCACGTACAGCGCCGGCGCCAGACTCGACAACAGCGCGGCCAGCATGGCGCCCGCGAGCGTTGCCGCGAGGGTCGACCCGTCAAGGCCGATCTCGGCAACGCGCGGCAGCGCGGACGGCGCGAGATGGCGGAGCGCGCGCAGGCCCCAGGCGGCGAATGCCAGGCCGACGAGACTGCCCGCGCCGGCGAGGAGCAGTCCTTCGGCCAGTAGTTGGCGGACGAGCCGCCAGCGCCCCGCGCCGAGAGCGGCACGGACCGCGATCTCCCGCCGGCGGTCGAGCGCCCGCGCGAGCAGCAGGTGCGCGGTGTTTGCGCAGGCAAGCAACAGCACGAGCGCCACGGCGCCGAACAGGAGCAGCAGAGTCGCTCTCACGTCGCCCACCACTTCGTCCCGAAGCGGAGCCACCAGAACCCCCCAGCCGGCATTCGTGCCGGGATACGCGGCGGCAGCTCGCGCCGCAATCACGCCAAGGTCCCTGTTCGCGGCCTCGGTCGTGACGCCGGGCTTCAACCGTCCGATGACCGTCACGTAGTGGGCGCCGCGGTTGTCCATCATGTCGTCCCAGGCGAGCGGGAAGTACAGGTCCGCGGGCTGGGGGCGTCTTGCCGGGTCGAACGAAATCGGCGGCGGGAAGTCGAAACCCGGCGGCATGACGCCGATGACCTCACAGGTGCCGCGCTCGAGCGACAACTGCCGCCCGATGATTGCGGGGTCGCCGCCAAAGCGGCGGCGCCAGTAGGCGTCGGACAGGATCACCGACGTCGGGGCGCCGTGTCCGTGCTCGGGTCCAAATACGCGTCCGAGCTCCGGGCGCGTGCCGAGAAGACTGAACAGGTTTGCCGTGACGTCGGCGGCCTCCACGTATTCGCCGGCCCCGTCGTCGGCCAGGATGGTGCTTCCGGTGATGAACGCTCCGAGGTCCTCGAATGACGAGGACTCACGCCGCCAGTCGTCGAGGTTGGGCGGCGCCGCAACCATTCGGGACAGGCCCGCGGCGCTCTTGGTCTCCCACACGGCGACAAGCCGATCGGGATGGGGAAACGGCAGCGGGCGAAGCAGCACGCCGTAGATCACGCTGAAGATCGCCGTGGTCGCGCCAATGCCGATGGCGAGCGTCAGCACGACACCCAGCGTCAGCGCCGGCCGCTGCCGCAGGGCGCGTGCCGAACGGCGGATCTCGGCCCAGGCTCCGTTGAACATGTGCCCTCCTTGGTGGCGATCGTGCGCGGCGGCGAGGCGCCCCGCGCGCCGCTCGCGCAGACCCGCCGCCGCCAGGTCGGTGGCCAGTTCGACTTTCCGCCAGGGCGAGCGCTCGGCGCGCCAGGCATTTGCGAACGTCTGCGCGAGCGCCCGGCCGTGGCGCTCGCGGAACGCGCGGGGAAACGCGCGCAGGCCGATGTGGCAGGCGCCGCGACCGATCCGCGTGAGGTCAGCCATTGGTTGCTCTCACGAGCGCCGTCGGTCAAGGAGGCGCGCGGCGCGGGCGGCGCGCACCTGGATGTCGAGACGCGCGGCCTCGGCGGCGGCGACGCGCCGCCCGAGCGGGGTGAGTGCGTAATAGCGCCGGCGCTCATCGTCGAGGTCGGGGTCGGGCCGTTCGTCCCGTTCCTCGATGAGGCCGTCGTCGAGGAGACGGTTGAGCGCGCGGTAGAGCGAGCCCGGCCGGAGGGCTTCATTGGTGCGAGCGCGAACGTCGGTCAGGATCGAGTAACCGTGGCGGTCGCCGGCGGCGAGCGTCACGAGGATCTCGAAGACGATGGACGTGAGGGGCAGGAACGCATCGGGTGTCGCTGAGCGTACAGGGGGCATGGTCTCCATTAGCATACATTCTTTAAGAGACTAGTTGCCATCCTAAGGTGTGTTCTCCGCGAGCGTCGTTCTTCCGGGTCGTCCGCTCGACGTGACCGGATTCGGGCATGAGTCGTTGCCGGTTCTGGCGGTGATAGCATCCCGCGCGTGCTGCGTCGCCGTTCCATCTCGCTGGTCGCCACGTTAGTCGTTGTGTCCGTGTGCATTGCCGCCGGCTTCTTCTCACCAATCCCTGCGGCGGCCAGGCAGGCCGGTCCCCCGGCGGCGCCGTCGACGGCGCAGACGCGCCTCGACGGTTTTGCGCGATTCGAGGCGATGAAGGGGGCATCGCCGTTCAAGGACTTGAAATGGCAATGGCTGGGGCCGCGCAACGTCAGCGGCCGCAGCACGGACGTCGCCGTCGTTCAACCGCATGAGAAGTTCTTCACGATGTACGTGGGGACCGCGGGCGGCGGTGTCTGGAAGACCGAGAGCGAGGCGACGCGCTGGCAACCGGTCTTCGAGCAGGCGGCGGCGACGAGCATCGGCGCGGTGGCGGTCGCGCCGTCGAATCCCGACATCGTCTGGGTCGGCACCGGCGAGGCCAACGGCTATCGCAGCTCACAGGCGGGCGTCGGGGTCTACAAGTCGCTGGATGCCGGCAAGACGTGGCGGCACATGGGATTGGCCGATACGTTCACGATCGGCCGGATCGTCATTCACCCGACCGACCCGAACATCGTGTACGTCGCGGCCTCCGGCCACCTCTGGACCACGAATCCGGAGCGCGGCGTTTTCAAGACGACCGACGGCGGCGCGACGTGGCAGCGGGCGTTGTTCGTCGACGAGAAGACCGGCGCGATCGATGTGGCCATGGACCCACAGGACCCGAACACCCTGTACGCGGCCACCTGGCAGCGGACACGCTTGAAGTGGAGCAACCCCCGCACGTTCGCCGGCGACACGGGCAGCGGGATTCACAAGACGACCGACGGCGGACGGACATGGCGCGATATCGACGTCGGGTTGCCCGACGCGTCCCACCGCGGTCGGATTGGTCTGACGGTTTGCCTCACGACACCGGCCGTCGTCTACGCGCTCGTCGACAACTACGAGATCGCCCGCCAGCCGACACCGGAGGAGAAGGCCAATCCCTATGGGGTGCCGCAGATGGGCTATCCGGAGGGCGCGACCGTCTATCGCTCGGACGACCGTGGAGAACACTGGGCGCGGGTGAGCGGGCTGGCAAGCCCCGAGCAGCGGCAGTTCATGCGGGACGTGTCCGCGTCCTACGGATTTGTCTTCGGTCAGATTCGTGCCGACCCGAACGACGCCGAGACGGTCTATGTGATGGGACTGTCTTTGAACGTGTCGACCGACGGCGGGCGGACGTTCAAGATGCTCGACACGCCGGACGGCGATTATCACGGGCTCTGGGTCGACCCGGCCAATTCCAGCTACCTGGCGACCGTATCTGATCAGGGGCTGGCCATCTCATACGATCGCGGCCGATCCTGGAAGGTCGCGCTCCCTCAACCACTACCCGCGTGGGTGCCGGACCTCGGCCAGCAGGCGCTGCCGGTCACGCAGTTCTACGACATCGCGTACAACATGGCCACGCCGTTCCACGTGTATGGCTCGGCGCAGGACGAAGGCAGCTTCCGCGCGGCGGTCGACCTGAGCCACGGCCGCGACCACATTCTTCCGGTAGATTTCGAGGACGCCCAGGGCGGTGAGGCATCCACGCACGCCGTCGATCCGCGCGATCCAAACATCGTCTACATCTCCGGGGCGTTCGGACGCGCGAAGCGCATCGACCTCACGGCGCCGCCGCCGCCGTTTTCCTTCACGTCGATTCCGGCTCGTGACGCCGGCGAGCCGCCGTTCCGCGGTCAATGGATCGCCCCGACGCTGCTCTCGCCTCACAGCAGCCAGGTTGTCTATGACGGCCTTCAGTACGTGCTCCGGTCGCGCGACCGGGCCGACACCTGGGACATCATCAGCCCCGACCTGACCGATCCGCGTGCCGACGAGATGGGCGACGTGCCGTACCACACCATCTCCACGATCGCTGAATCCCCGCTGCGCTTCGGTCTGATCTACGCGGGCACGGACGACGGTCGCGTGCACGTGACCAGGGACGGCGGACGGAACTGGGCCGACATCACCGCCGGTGCCGCGCCCGGGACGTGGGTGACCCGGATCGTCGCGTCGGCCTTCGACCTCGGCACCGTCTACATGACGCAGAGCGGCAAGCGTGACGACGACTTCCGGCCGTACGTGTGGAAGTCGGTGGACTTCGGCCAGACGTGGACGAGCCTGGCCGCTGGTCTGCCGGTCGGTTCCGTCAACGTGATTCGCGAGGATCCGGTTGACCGGAAGATCCTGTACACCGGCACCGATACCGGCGTCTACGCGACCACCGACGGCGGCGCCACCTGGAACGTGCTCGGCGGCAATCTGCCAGCGACCTACGTGTACGACCTCATCGTTCACCCCCGCGACAACGTCGTGGTGGTCGCCACCCACGGCCGCGGCATGTGGGTGCTCGACGCCGATCCAGTCAACAAGCGCGGGCAACGCTAGGGCCGGGTTTGCTGTGATATAACCGGCCCGAAGTCGCGCCCCGCGCCCTGCGGGGCCCTGCCGCCTGGAGGACGTCCAATGCGCCGGTTTTCCCAAATCTCCCTGCTCGCGCTGA
Organism: uncultured Acidobacteriota bacterium; assembly: GCA_963849525.1. Lineage (GTDB taxonomy): Bacteria > Acidobacteriota > Vicinamibacteria > Vicinamibacterales > SCN-69-37 > CAVXSP01. The sequence continues at coordinate 34,073 of CAWKHL010000002.1, forward strand.
CCGGAATCGCGGTCGCGTCGATTGCTCAGCTCGCCGGCGCACCGGCGCCCCGTCAAATGCCGGCGTCCGGTCTGGACCCGGCCCTCTTCAACGGGCTCGAGTTCCGGTCGGTCGGGCCGCCTCGAGGCGGCCGAGTCACCACCGTGACGGGCGTGCCGTCGGAGCCGCGCACCTTCTATATGGGCGTGGCCGCGGCGGGCTGTTCAAGACGCACCGATGGCGGCGACGAGCTGGTTCCCGGTCACCGACGGCCAGGTGCCGCTCGGGTCCAGCGGCGTCGGTCGCCGTGGCGGACTCCGACCCGAACGTCGTCTACTACGGCACCGGGTCGGACGGCGTCCGCAGCAACGTGTCGACGGGCCGGGGCGTGTACAAGAGCGACCGACGCCGGCAAGACGTGGAGCTTCGCCGGCCTGCACGACGTGGGGCAGATCGGCGCGGTGCGCATCCACCCGACCGATCCCGAACACCGTCTGGGTGTCGGCGCAGCGGCAACGCGTTCAAGCCCAACCCCGAGCGCGGGATCTTCAAGACCACCGACGGCGGCAAGACGTGGCGGAAGACGCTGTTCGTCTCGGACAGCATGGGCGCGATGGACGTGGAGCTCCAGCCCGGCAACCCGAACGTGGTCTACGCGTGGATGTCGCACCTGCAGCGCAAGCCGTGGACGATCATCAGCGGCGGGTCGGCCAGCGAGGGCGCGGGCTTCTACAAGAGCACCGACGGCGGGCGAGCACTTCAAGAAGATCACGACCGGGCTGCCCGCCGATCTCGTCGGCAAGGGCAACATCGCGGTGACGGCGGCCAACCCGAGCCGTCTCTACGCCCTGGTCGAGGCCAAGCCGGGCGGCGGGCTCTACCGCTCGGACGACGCGGGCCAGACGTGGACGGCGATGCCGTCGCACGACCGGCGCATGATCCAGCGGCCGTTCTACTACACACGCTCGGCGCCGACCCGACCAACGCCGACGTGGTCTACGGCGGCGCCGAGAGCTTCTACAAGTCCACCGACGGCGGGAAGACGTTCACCCGTCGATGCGCACGCCGCACGGCGACAACCACGACATCTGGATCAACCCGAACGACGGCAACACGATGATCCAGTCGAACGACGGCGGCGCGAACGTCTCGTTCGACGGCGGCCGGACGTGGTCGACCCAGTACAACCAGCCCACGGCCGAGCTGTACGGCGTCTGGACTCGACAACGAATTCCCCTACAACCTCTACGCGGCGCAGCAGGACGACGGCACGCACATCATGTCCATGAGCGGCCGAGGGCGGCGGACGAACGTGACTGGTTCGCACGGCGGTCCCGGGTGCGAGACCGGGCCGATCATGCCGCAGCCCGGCGACCCCGAGCATCGTCTACGGCTCGTGCAAGGGGCAGTTCGAGGTCTGGACGGACATGAAGACCGGGCAGGACCAGGACGTACTGGATCGGCGCGCAGTCGCTGTACGGCAATCCGGCCAGCGACCTCATCTACCGCTTCCAGCGCGTCTCGCCGATGGAGACGTCGCCATCGACCCGAACGTGTTCTATTACGGCTCGCAGTACCTGCACCGCACGACGCGACAAGGGCGTGCACTGGGAGAAGATCTCGCCCGGACCTCACCGCCCACGCCGCCGTGCTGCCAGGGCGTGAGCGGTGAGCCCATCACCCGCGACGTGACGGGCGAGGAGTTCTACAGCACGCTCTACGCGATCTCCGAGTCGCCGCACGAGCGCGGGGTCATCTGGACCGGGTCAACGACGGGCCCTTCTACGTCACCCGCGACGACGGCAAGACCTGGACGAACGTGACGCCGCAAGGATCTGGGCCAGGGCGGCCGCGTGCAGTACATCGACGCGTCGCCCCATCGGCCCGGGTCAGCGCGTACTACGCGGTCTACCGCTACCTGCTGGGTGATTTCCAGCCGTACATCTACCGGACCGACGACTACGGCAAGACGTGGACGCGGCTCACCGACGGCAAGAACGGGATCCCGGCCGACACGCCGACGCGCGTCGTGCGTGAGGACCCGGACCGCGAGGGGCTGCTCTACGCCGGCACCGAGTTCGGCATGTACATCTCGTTCGACAACGGCGGCCACTGGCAGCCGTTCCAGCTGAACCTGCCGCAGGTTCCGATCACCGACATCAAGATCCACCACAAGGACCTCGTGCTCACGACGCAAGGCCGGTCGTTCTGGATTCTGGACGACCTGTCGGCCGTCGAGCAGCTTCAGCCCGCGACGTCGGGGCAGGCGGTCAGCGCGACCGCGCCGCATCTGTTCAAGCCGCGTGACGGCTACCGCACTCGCGTCAGCCCGAACCTGCTCGGGCCGGCGTTCGAGTACCTACCTGCCCGAGGGCACGAGCGGCCCGGTGACGATCGACGTGCTCGACGCCAAGGGCGCGGTCGTCAACTCGTACCGGAGCGGCGGCGCGGGCGGCGCAGGCGCGGCCGGCGGCCGCGGTGGCCGCGGCGGCCGGGGGGGACGCGGCGGCGGACGGGGCGCCGGCGCCGCTCGTGGCGCGGGGGCCGGTCGCGGCGGCGCGGCGTTCGGTGGATTCGGGCGCGGGCGCGGCGGCGGCGCCGCGACCGTCGTCACGACCAACGTCGGGATGAACCGCGTCGTGTGGGACCTGCGTGACCCGGACGGCCTCGAGATGCCGCCAGGCCAGTACCGCGTGCGGCTGACCGTGTCGCCCGCGGGAATGAACGGCTCGCCGCACGTCGAGGAGCAGCCGTTCACCGTGCTCATCAATCCGCGGATTGCCGCCGAAGGCATGACCGTCGCGGACTACGAGGAGCTGTACCAGCACAACAAGCGCATGCGGGCGCTCGTCAGCGACATGAACGAGCTGGCATCGCGCGTGCGCGCCGCGCGACAGAGCCTGCAGGGCGCGACGGGCGCCGATGCCGCGAAGGCCAAACAGGTCGAGGACATCTACGACCAGATCATCCCGACGCCCGAAGGCGTCCGCTACGCCAAGCCCGGTCTGCAGGAGCACATCAGCTACCTGGCCGGGATGACCAGCCGCGTCGACCAGAAGGTCGGCCAGGACGCCATTGAGCGCTACCAGCAACTCAAGAAGGAGTTCGACGCCCTCAAGGCGAAGGCGGATCAGGTGCTCGGAGGGCACTGACAGTCGGGCCGGCTGAAGCCGGCCCCTACGTCTGCGACGCTGCGACACGGCGACACGGCGACGCGGCGACGTGATCGACGTGGCGGTGTGACCGACGTGGCGACGTGATCGACGTGGCGGTGTGACCGACGTGGCGACGTGATCGACGTGGCGGTGTGACCGACGTGGCGGTGTGACCGACGTGGCGACGTGACCGACGTGGCGGTGTGACCGACGTGGCGACGTGACCGACGTGGCGATGTGACCGACGCGGCGGTGTGACCGACGTGGCGGTGTGACCGACGTGGCGGTGTGACCGACGTGGCGGTGTGACCGACGTGGCGGTGTGATCGACGTGGCGGTGTGACCGACGTGGCGACGTGATCGACGTGGCGGTGTGACCGACGTGGCGGTGTGACCGACGTGGCGGTGTGACCGACGTGGCGGCGTGACCGACGTGGCGACGTGATCGACGTGGCGGTGTGACCGACGTGGCGACGTGATCGACGTGGCGGTGTGACCGACGTGGCGGTGTGACCGACGTGGCGGTGTGACCGACGTGGCGGTGTGACCGACGTGGCGGTGTGAGAGACCGACGTAGGGGCCGGCTTCAGCCGGCCCGACCGGCGCCAGCGGTGATCGGGTGATCGTCGTAGGGCCACGGCGTGCCGTGGCCGACCAGCCAGATAGCCCGTGGTCTTTCTAGAACTCCGCACCGCGTCTTCCCGTCCAAGTAACGAGGAGGGTGTGTCATGACGACGAGAACCTGGTGGGAGACCGTCGAGACGAAGGGGACAGCCGTCCTCGACAAGGTCAAGGAGCTCATCGCCGAAGGCAACGTTCGGCGTATCCGGATCAAGCAGAAGGACCGGGTGATTGCCGAGTTTCCGCTGACCTTTGGCGTCGTGGGGGTCGTGCTGGCGCCGGTGCTCGCGGCCATCGGCGCGGTCGTGGCTCTGGTGAACGAATGCACTCTCGAGGTCGAGCGGACCGAGCCCGCCGGCGCAAGTGAGGAGGAGAAGGAAGCCAAGAAAGAAGAAGCGCCGACGACGTAACGGCTCCTGGGTTAAGATTCCCCACGGCGAGAGGAGGCCCCATGGTGCCCACCGTGTCCGTGTCGTCGCTGTTTCTCCCGATCGTCCTGTCTGCGGTCATCGTCTTCGTCGCCAGCTCGCTCGTCCACATGGTCCTGCCGTACCACAAGAGCGACTACCACAGCCTGCCCAACGAAGACGAAGCGCTTCAGGTGCTGCGCCGGGCGCCAGCCGGCGACTACATCGCGCCGCGTCCGGCCTCGATGGCGGGCATGAAGGACCCGGCCTTCGTCGACAAGATGAAGAAGGGGCCCATCGTCGTGATGACGCTGATGCCGGGCCGTGCGCCCTCGATGGGCAAGCAGTTGACGCTGTGGTTCGTCTACCTGCTGCTCGTCAGCTTCTTCGCCGCCTACATTGCGGGCCGCGCCGTGGGCGTGGGCACCGACTACCTGCAGGTGTTCCGGTTCGTCGGCGCCACGGCGTTCCTCGCCTACTCGTTCGCGCTGCTCCAGAATTCGATCTGGTGGGGCAAGTCGTGGCGGACGACGGCGCTCTCCATGTTCGACGGCCTGATCTACGCGCTGCTCACGGCCGGTACCTTCGGCTGGCTCTGGCCGAAGATGTAGCGCGGACCGGACTTCGGTCCGCGTCTCCACTCCATGCCTGACGAGCTGACCCCACCCACCGAATCCGCCTCGTCCCTGCTGGGGACCTGGCGGCTGCTCGAGCCGGCGGCGAATCCGGCCGCCGCGCCTGGCTACTACATGGACCTCGTATTTCGAGACGAGGGCGGCCGGGTGCAGGGCGCACTTCGGTCGCGAACCAACGGCGTCGAGGTGCCGCTCGAGCGGATCGAGTTCGACGGCACCATGCTGGCCTTTCAATCGGCGGCGGCGCCCGGCCGGCAGCAGGCGGACATGCCCAAGATGGTGATGGTCGCCGTCGGCGGCGTCTTCGAAGGGCAGTGGACCCGGGGCGGCCGTCCCTTCGGCGCCGTGCATCGCCTCGAGCGCCAGGTCTGACCCCGGGAAATCGAGCCTCGACACCCCTGGTCGACTCGTGTATCTTCCGGGCACCCCAAGGATCGGATGCACGTGGATTCCTCACGGAGGCTGTATGAAGACTGAGTTTAAGGGCCGCCGGATCGCGCGGCGCCTCGTGTTCCTCGCGGCCATGGGCGCCGCGGCGTTGTTGCCGTTCACGCTGCGGGCGCAGAGCCCGACGGCGGCGGCCACCAAGACCGCGCCGGCGGCGTCGTGGGCCGATGACATCCTCGCGGCCGAACACTACGTCGAGCCGCCGAAGGAGCTGGTCGACGCCGTGCTCGCGCCGCGCTACCTGAATGTTTCGCTTTCGAACCTCAGCCCCGACAAGCAGTGGTACCTCGACGAGGTCGGCGACGGTCCGGTCGTCATGAAGACCTTCTCGAAGCCGTACCACGAGCTTGGCGGCGTCTTCATCGACTTCAAGGCGAACCGCGCGCGCTCGCTGACCGTGCGCAACAACATTGGCATCGAGATCATCTCGGCGGCCGACCGGCGCGGTCCACCAGGTGCAGTTGCCGGCCGGGGCGCGGGTCTCGAACGCGACGTGGTCGCCCGACGGCAAGAACATCGCCTTCTTCGTCCACGGCGACGATGCGACGCAGATCTGGATCGCCGACGCGACGACCGGCCAGGCCCACCAGGTTACGAAGACGCCCGTGCTGGCGACGCTCGTTACGAGCTTCGATTTCACGGCCGACGGCAAACAAATCGCCACCGTGCTCGTGCCCGCCAACCGCAAGGCGATGCCTCCGGCGCCGGCCGTGCCCGCCGGCCCGACGGTGAAGGAGACCGACAACGCGAAGAACCAGCCTGCGGACCTATGCGAGCCTCATGTCGACCGAGTACGAGTTCGACCTGCTCGAGTGGCACGCGACGGGCCAGGTGGCGCTCGTCAACGTCCAGACCGGCGCCGTCGCCAAGTGGGCGCACCCGCGATGGTGCGCTCGATCGACGCATCGCCAGACGGCAAGTACCTGCGCGTCACCCGCATGGTTCGGCCCTTCTCGTACATCGTGCCCGTGAGCAACTTCGGGTCGGTCGACGAAGTGTGGGACACGACCGGCAAGGTGCTGACGACCATCAGCGACCGGCCCCTCAATGTCGGCGCGGCGTCGCCCAACGACGCGACGCAAACGCCCGGCGGCGGGCGTGGCGGCGGCAAACCAGACCGGCAAGCGCGAGTTGACGTGGCGGGTCGACGGTCCGGGCTTCACCTACCTCGAGCAGGAACCCGCGCCTCCGGGCGCCGCGCGCGGCGCCGACACGACCGGGAGCGGCGCGAACGCGCAGGCCGGCCGCGGTGGACGGGGCGCGGTGGCGCGGGCCAGAGCGGACCGGCGCGCAAGGACCGGCTGATGCAGTGGCTGCCGCCGTTCGGCGACAGCGACGCCACGATGCTCTACGAGAACAACACGCGGATGACCGGCGTGCGGTTCTCGCCTGACATGCAGATGATCTTCTTCCGCGAGACCAGCGGCCAGAACACGTCCGAGTATGCGGTTGCGCTCGATGCGCCTGCCAACGGCACCCCTCGCCCGTTTCCGCACGGACGACTCCCCGGCCAACCCGGCTCCCTCGTGTCGACCCGCGGCGGCGCGGCGGCGGTGGCGGCCGGCGGCGGTCGCGGCGCGCGGCGGCGGCAGCGGTCAGGTAATGCTGTCGGGCGACGGGACGAGCGTCTTCTACGAAGGCACCGTCTACGACAAGAACCCCGAGGAAGTCGGACCGAAGACCTTCGTCGACAAGGTCGCCATCGACAGCGGCGACAAGACCGCGTCTGGGAGAGCGACAACGACGGCGTGTACGAGCGCGTCACTCACGGTCCTCGACCCGGACGCCGGGCCGGTTCGTGATGTCGCGCGAGAGCCCGACCGAGGTGACACAGGACTATCTCGTCGCCGGCGGGTCGCGGAACCAGCTCACGAAGAACAAGGACTACTTCCCGGATCTGACGCCGCGCCGCAAGGAGCGCTTCTTCGTCGAGCGGCCCGACGGCTTCCGGTTCAAGGTGACGGTGACGCTGCCGCCGGGCTACCAGCGCGGCACGCGGCTGCCCGCGATCTTCTGGTTCTATCCGAGCGAGTTCGAATCGCAGGAGGCCTACGACCGGCCGGATCGCACCTACAACAAGAACAGCTTTCAGAACTTCGGCACGCGCGCCATCCAGTTCTTCGTCCGCCTCGGCTACGCCGTCGTCGAACCCGACTCGCCAATCGTCGGACCGAACGGGCAGGATGAACAACAACTACGTCAACGACCTGCGGAACAACCTGTCGGCCGTCATCGACGAGCTGGACCGGCGCGGGCATCATCGACCGGAAGCGCCTCGCGATCGGCGGCCACAGCTACGGCGCGTTCTCGACCGTCAACGCGATGGTGCACACGCCGTTCTTCAAGGCGGGCATCGCCGGCGACGGCAACTACAACCGGACGCTGACGCCGCTCGGCTTCCAGAACGAGCGACGCGATCTGTGGACGGCGCGCGAAGTGTACCTGGACATGTCGCCGTTCCTTTACGCGAACAACCTGACGGGCGCGCTGCTGATGTACCACGGCATGCACGACCAGAACGTGGGCACCGATCCGGAGAACTCGATCCGGCTGTTCCACGCGCTGAACGGCCTGGGTAAGACCGCGGCGCTCTACATGTACCCGTACGAGGACCACGGACCGGTGGCGCGCGAGACGCTGCTCGACCAGTGGGCCCGCTGGTCCGCCTGGCTCGACAAGTACGTCAAGAACCCGCAGAAGGCCGAGACGAAGCCGGCCGCGTCGCCGGGCGGGTCGGGCGGCGGGGGGCGGTAGGACAGGCGTAGGGGCCGCCTTCAGGCGGCCCGACGGGCGGGCCGGCTGAAGCCGGCCCCTACGTCTGACGTGGGGCCTCGTAAAGACCGAGCGCAATCGGTTGCGGCGCGTCCACCGCGTCTTCGACGCGGACGCGCACGCGGCGCACCGTCACTGGCGCGGCGAGGCGATCGAGCTTGCGATAGCCGATCGTCTCGCCGCGGCTGAGCGGCACCCAGCCGGCGTCGTCCTGTCCTTCCACGGAGTAGCGTGCGACGACCTGACCGCGCGCGATGTCCTCGCGTAGACCGACCACCGACACGCTCGCGGACCGGCCGATGTCGACACTGGCCTCGGCCGACCGCGGCCCGGTCGTCCGCCAGTCGACCTGGCGGCCCGCCGCGAGGTCGTGCGCGAACGTCCGGTCGAGCGCGGCGCGCATGCCGGCGAGATGCGCGACGTCCGTGTCGTGCAGCAGACCCTCCCGCGTGGGCGGGACGTTCAGCAGCAGCTTGGAATTTCGTCCGACCGACGAGAAATAGAGCGAGACGAGCTGTTCGGCGGTCTTCACGCGCGCATCTTCGGCCGGGTGGTTGAACCAGCCGGGCCTGATCGACACGTCGGTCTCGCCGGGGCGCCATGCCGACCCGCTCGGGTCGCCGTGCTGCAGCATGGCCGTGACTCCGGGGCCGCTGACGCCCGGGTACCGGCACGACGTCCGGGTCGACGGTCGACCAGTTCGGGTCGCCGGCGACACCGCGCTCGTTGCCAATCCACCGCACATCGGGGCCGGCGTCCGAGAAGATCACCGCGTGCGGCTGCAGCCGCCGGACGAGCGCCCACACCCGCGGCCAGTCGTACGTCTGCTTCTTCCCGTTCGGCCCTTCGCCGTTCGCGCCGTCGAACCACACTTCGTCGATCCGGCCGTAGCGCGTGAGCAGCTCGGTGAGCTGGTCGCAGTAGAAGTCGTTGTAGCGCGGCGAGTCGCCGTACCGGGGTTCGTGGCGGTCCCAGGGCGAGAGATACACGCCCCGCCTTGAGGCGCTCGTGCCGGCAGGCGTCGACGAACTCGCGGACGACGTCGCCGCCGCCATTCCGCCACGGCGAGCTGGCGACCGAGTGTTTCGTCGTGGCCGTCGGCCACAGGCAGAACCCGTCGTGGTGCTTCGCTGTGAGGATCATGGCCCGGGCACCCGCGGCCCGAGCCGACCTTGCCCACTGCCCGGCGTCAAGGGCCGTCGGGATTGAAGATGGCCGGGTCTTCCGCGCCGTCGCCCCACTCCCGGTCGGTGAACGTGTTGACGCCGAAGTGGAGGAAGAGCGCCAGCTCGTCCTGCTGCCAGGCGAGCTGGTCGGCGGACGGGCGCGGCCGCGGTGGGACCGCCGTCCAGGCCAGGACGCCGGCATGCCGGAAGGCGGCCGCGGCGGCCAGGCCGCCCGCCGCCCCCGCGATGAACGCGCGTCGGCCCAGGGTCGCCGACTCAAAGCTCATGGCTCACAACTCGAGACTGAAAACTGACAACTGACAACTGAAACCACACGAGCGTCCATGCTACTGTGATCTGTCCTATATGTGCGGCGTGATCGGGTTGGTGTACGAACGGCAACGCGACGACCTCGGCCGCGTCGCGGCCGATCTTCTCAAGACGCTCGAGTATCGCGGCTACGACTCGACCGGCGGCGCGTTCCAGGGCGATGGGCTCGACGTCGTGTTGAAGAAGGGCGTCGGCGCGCCGTCGGCGATGGTGCACAAGCTCGGCATTGCGGCCATGAGCGGGCGGGCCTTCTGCGGGCAGGTCCGCTGGGCGACGTTCGGCGCCGTCACTGATGAGAACTCCCAGCCCCACATCGTCCGCTGCCACACTTTCCTGTACGGCGCCCACAACGGCAACGTCACCAACTGCGACGACCTCAAGGCATGGCTGACCGCCGAGGGCCACGACGTGCAGTCGGACAACGACGGAGAGATGGTGGTCCACACCGTCGAGCACTTCTTCGCGCGCGAGCTCGAGCGGCCTGTCGGGCCGGCTGAAGCCGGCCCCTACGACTCAATCACAAATCACAAATCGCAAAACGCAAATGACCCCGACCGCCGCGCGGCCATGCGGCGGGCGCTGATCGCGTCCGCACAGAAACTGCGCGGGTCCTTCGCCGCCGTCATCGTCGATCCCGTGACGCGGACGATGTGGGCGGTGAAGCAGGGCTCGAGCCTGTACTTCGGGTTCGGCGCCGACGATGGTGCGGGCCGGTTCGCGATCGCGTCATCGGACCTGTCGTCGGTCCTGAAGCTCACGCAGGACGTCGTCCCGGTGAACGAGGGCGAGTTCGTCGAGTACGACCCGTCCGCGCACCACCTCTACGCGGTCGAGGATCGGACGACCAGAGCGTCCGGCGGCGTCGTGACCGTGAAGGCCGGCGACGCGATCGCGCGCGACGCCGTGCGCACGCGGCTGCGCGCGGCCGACACGGGCCTCCAGCCGCCGTTCAAGACCTTCATGGAGCAGGAGATTGCCGCGCAGGAACCGTCGGCGCGCGAGATGGTCTCGCTGTTCCTCGGTCGCGACGCGGACTCGCCGGTGGCCGACGACGAAGCGGCGGAGTTCACGGCGGCCGTCGAGCGCTTCAGCCGCATCGCGGCCGACGCGGTGGCCGCGCGCGGGCGGCTGTACGCCGTCTGTTGCGGCAGTTCGTACCACGCTGCGAAAGCCGCGAGCCTGTTCTTCAACGAGATGGCGCACGTCGAGCTGACGCCAATGCTGCCCGGCGAGTTCCGCGGCCAGTCGGTCGGATCGCTGATGGACGGCGACCTCGTGATTGCCGTCAGTCAGAGCGGCGAGACCAAGGACCTGATCGACGTGCTGAACGACGTCATCGCGTCCGGCCGCGACGTGGCGCGGGTCGGCCTCGTCAACAACGTGAACTCGACGATCGCGCTAGGAGAAGTGCGACCTCGTGATACCGCTCCGGTGCGGTCCCGAGGTCGCGGTGCCGGCGACCAAGAGTTTCATGAATCAGATGGTCGTCTTCTACGGCCTCGCGCTGGCGCTGGCTGACCGGCGGCTGGCCGGGATGAGCGCGTCGCCTGCGCGCGACCATCGGGCCGAGACGCTCGACACCCGGCGCCGCCAGTTCGCGACGGTGCCCGACCTGATTCGGCACACGCTGCACGCGACCCACGCGGACGTCGAGCGTGCGGCGGCGCTGCTGTACCTGCGCCCGAGCCTGCACCTGCTCGCGACCCGCATGACTTCCATCGCGAAGGAGGGCGCGCTCAAGATCCGCGAGGTCGTCCTCAACCACGCCGAGGGCTTCGAGGCGTCGGAGTTCAAGCACGGGCCGAACACGATTCTGGGGTTCAACACCGTGTTCGGCCCGGACGAAGTCGAGCGGCTGCTGGCCTCGCTCGTCGACGAGCCCGGGTGGGACGTCGCGTCGGCGATGCGCCGGCTGCCCACGGCGGACTACCCGCTGATCTACATCACCGGTCCGGACGAGCGGGACGTCGCGCTCACCGTGTCGCAGATGAACACGCACAAGATCCGCGGCGCCAGCACGGTCGTAATTGCCGAAGAGCACCCGGCGCTTCGCGGCGCGGCGTCGAAGGCGCCGGCGGGCCAGCCCGGCTACCGGTCGGTGTACATCGCGCTGCCGCCCACGGGCGACACGCTGCTCGCGGTGTTCTCGGCGACCGTCGCGCTCCAGCGCCTGGCGCTGACGATGAGCGTCATGAAGAAGGCGTATCTCGACGGCCTCGGCATCCTGAACCACGGCGTCGACCCGGATGCGCCGAAGAACGTCAGCAAGTCGATCACGGTGGACTAGGCCTCGGTCAGTCTCCCCGCAGCACGCTCACGGGATCGACGCGTGCGGCCCGGCGGATCGGCACGACCGACCCCAGCGTTCCGGCGACGCCCGCCGCGAGCAGGGCGAGCGCCAGGCTCAGCGCGTCGCGGGTGCCGATGTCGAAGATGAGCGAGGACAAGGCCGGCGCTGCCGCCGCGGTCAGCACGCCGCCGGCGACGAGCGCGACCAGCACGACGCCGCCGCTCGTGCGCAGGTGATGCCAGACGAGGCGCGCCGGCGAGGCGCCCAGAGCGCTTCGGATGGCGGTCGCCCGGCGCCGCTCGTGCACGATGAACGCCAGCACGCTGTAGAGACCGACGGTCGAGAGCAGACCGGCGGAGATCGCGAGCAACGCGACCAGATCCGTGATGGCGCGGAGCGTGGCGGTGGCCGCCGTGACGTTGTCGGCCAGCACCGCCACCCCGGACACCGCGCGCCCCGTCCCGACGTCCGCGACCGCCGCGCGCGCGGCGTCGGCAAGCTGCCCGGGATCTCCGCTCGCCGCGACCGTCAGGTTCATCGGGCCGTACGGAAACGTCCCGTACGGCGCGTAAATCTGCGGCCGGACGTCGCGCGTCAGATCGATGCCGCGGATCGACCCCACGACGCCGATGATGGTCGAGTCGGGGATGCCCCAGCCGAGGCGCAGCGTTCGGCCGACCACGTTGTCGACTCCCGGGAACGCCGCCCGCGCCAGTGATTCGTCGACGACCACCAGGTGCTGTCCCTGCGCGTCTTCGGCATCGGTGAAGTCGCGGCCCTGGCGAATCGGAATGTGCAGGGCCGCGAAGTACCCGGGCGTCACGGCGTAGTAGTTCGCCAGCGCCTGGTCCCAGCCGGGTTCTTTCGTCAGGTCGGCCGTGTAGGCATCGGTGAGAAACGCGCCGCTGAGCGGCAGATGGCTGACGGCGCCGACCGCGGTCGCGCCGGGGAGCTCGCGCAGCCGATCGCGCACGCGCTGGTAGAGGCCCGCCTGATCGGCTGGCGTCTGGAACCGCGTGAAGTCGAACGGCACCCGCAGCGTCAGCACGTTCGGGTCGAAGCCCGGGCGGACGTCCGTGAGATGCCGCGCGCTGCGAACGAGCTGAACCGCCCCGAACGCCAGCACGACGGTCAGCGCGACCTGAGTGCCGACCAGCAGGAGCCGCGGCCGCGCGCTTTCGACGCGGCCGCCAGCGGCCGCGCCTTCGCGAAGCGCCTGCCACGGGGCGCCGCGCGAGACCTTCCAGACTGGAATCAGGCCGGACACGAACAAACCGACGAGCGCCAGGCCGCCCGCGTCCGCGACCACCCGCCACCCCATCGCAATCTCGTTCCAGCGCGGCACGGAGTGGGGCACCAGGCGGCGCGCGGCCTCGACGCCGGCCGCCGCCAGCAGCGCCCCCACGAGCGCACCGCAGACGCTGAGGATCGCGCTTTCCGCCAGAACCTCGAACACCAGCGCGCCCCGGCTCGCGCCGATGGCGCTCCGCATCGCCAGGTCGCGTGCGCGCGTCTTGAGGCGCGCGACGACGAGCGCGGTCGCGTTGGCGACCGCGATGAGCAGCAGCAGGAGCACACCCGCGACGCCAGCCCGGAGCGCCGGCCGCGTCTGGCGAACCATGTCGTCGAGCAGCGGGCTGACCCGGAACTCCAGACGCCCGTCGCTGTATTCCTTGGGATGCGCGGTGCGCAGCCGGCCTGCCAGTGCCGTCACCGCGGAGTTGGCCTGCGCGAACGTCACGCCGTCCTCGAGACGGGTGAGCGTCGAATAGGCCCAGAAATTTCGATTGTCCTGCAGCGCGAACGGCTGGTAGCAGTCGATCGGCTCCGGCGTGCCGCGGCCCGTGGGTAGCGCAAAGCCCCGCGGCAGCACGCCGATGATCTCCGTCGGCCGCGCGTTGAGCAGGATCTGGCGGCCGATGACATCGTCGGCGCCGCCCAGCCGGCTCTGCCAGAACTCGTAGTCGACCAGCACGCGGCCGACCGTCGCCGGGCCCCTCGTCTGGGTCGCGTCCCCGTCGTTGAACGGACGACCGAGGATGGGTGCGACGCCCAGCAGGTGCAGCATCCCGGGCGTGATCGGAGATCGTCGACGCCGGAACCAGCGCGTCCTGCGGCCCGAATGACGCCTCCGCCCGACGGGCCGCGGCCTGCACGTCCGTGAAGACGTCGGTCAATCCGCGAAGATCGGAAACCTCCGCCTGGGCGAGCCCGGGATGATTCTCGATCTGGCCGAGGTCGACCCGCATGAATCCCAGACGCTCGGGTACGTTGAAGGCGAGGGGCTGCAGCAGGACTTTCTGTACGACGACCAGCATCGCGCTGGCCGGACCGATGCCGACCGCGAGAATCAGCACGACGCCAGCGGCGTAGCGCCACTCGAATGCCAGGCGGCGGAGCGCCTGCCGGAAACCAACCGCGAACCGTCCCATGAGGTTTCTCCTGCGACCGGCGCCGCCGACCACGACGCCGGAGTCACGACCAAGGCCGGCGGCAAACACCGCCGCCTGCATCCAGAACCATGTCCGGTTGAACCAGCGCCCCGCGTCGATGCGGTCGGCGAAGATTTCGGTGAGGTCGCCGACGACCTCCTCCCGTTCGTCCGGGCGGAGCAGTCGCCCGAGCAGCGCGATGGCCGTAGCGGGCGGCGTGCGGTGGCGAGCGGTCGACATGGTCAACGCTTGTCGAGCGCCACGCCGTCCCACAGGCTGTGGAGGATGCGTCGCGACTCGCGCAGCCAGGACTTTCCGGCCGCGGTCACGTCGAAGTACCGGCGCGCACGGCCGCCACGACGCGGCTCGGGATCGCCAAGCCTCGAATCGGATGAATCCCTTGTGCTCGAGGCGCCGCAGGGCCAGGTAGACGGACGGGCGAAAGACGGCGTGGCGAGTGTGCGCGCGCAGTTCGTCCACAATCGGGACGCCGTACGCGTCCGGACCGAGGCGGAGCACGGCGAGCAGGACGAGGTGTTCGAGTTCGCCGAGGATGATACGGGGCTGGTCGGCCATTGATTTATTATATTTGAATTACGAAATAGGCTAGCCAAATGTTCGGCGGCGTGAAGGCCGCGGCCGGGCGGACGCCGTCGCCGCCCGGCGCGTGGTACGTTCATGAAATGCCGCTCGTCGCGTTGGAGGACGTCTCGATCGCCTTCGGACACCTGCCGCTGCTCGAGGCCGCGCAGTTCCAGATCGACGCCGGCGAGCGCGTGGCGGTCATCGGACGGAACGGCGCCGGCAAGTCGACGCTGCTGCAACTGATCGCGGGAGAGCTGCCGCCCGACGCCGGCTCGCGCTGGCAGGCGCCGGCCCTGCGGATCGGCGCGGCTCGCCCAGGACGTGCCCCTGTCGGTCGACCGTTCGGTGTTCGACGTCGTGGTCGAGGGGCTGGGCGACCTGTCGGCGCTCGTGACGCGGTATCACCACGCCGCCGTCCGCGTCGCCGAGTCGGCAACCGACGACGCGCTCGCGGTGCTCGGGCGTCTGCAGCACGAACTGGAGGAGCGAGACGGCTGGCGGCTCGAGCAGCGCGTGGAGCTGGTGCTCGGCGCGGCTCGGGCTGGACGCCGACGCGCGCGTGGATACGCTGTCCGGCGGCTGGCGCCGGCGGGTTCTGCTGGCGCGGGCGCTCGTGTCGAGTCCCGACCTGCTCCTGCTCGACGAGCCGACCAACCACCTCGACATCGAGGCCATCGAGTGGCTCGAGCGCTTCCTGCGCCGACTACGCGGGCGCCGTCGTCTTCGTCACGCACGACCGGACGTTCCTCCAGCGTCTCGCGACGCGCATCGTCGAGCTCGACCGCGGCCGGCTCACGTCGTGGCCCGGCGACTACGCCACGTATCTGCGACGCAAGAAGGAGGCCTTGCTGGCCGACGAGTCGGCGGCGGCCGAGAAGTTCGACAAGCGGCTCGCGCAGGAGGAGGCCTGGCTGCGCCGCGGCGTGAGGGCGCGCCGCACGCGCGACGAGGGCCGCGTGCGTGCGCTGCTGCGCGATGCGCGAAGAGCGCGCCGGGCGCCGGGACGCGAACCGGGAGCGCGCGGCTCAGCCTCGACGCGGCGGAGCGCTCCGGGCGGCTCGTCTTCGAGGCCGAGGATGTCGCGAAGGCGTACGCGGAGGCGCCGGTCGTGCGCGGATTTTCAACGCGCATCCTGCGGGGCGACCGGGTCGGCATCATCGGCCCCAACGGCGCCGGCAAAACCACGTTGCTGCGGCTGCTGCTGGGCGATCTGGCGCCCGACGAAGGCGAAGTGCGACGAGGGGCCAACGTGCGGGTCGCCTATTTCGACCAGCAGCGTGAGCAGCTCGACCCCGAGCGCACGCTCGTCGACACCGTGGGGGAGGGCAACGACACGGTCACCGTCGGCGGCGTCGCGCGCCACGTGCACGGCTATCTCGAGGACTTTCTGTTTCCGCCCGAGCGTGCGCGGTCGCTGGTCAAGACGCTGTCGGGCGGCGAGCGCAACCGCTGCTGCTGGCGCGGCTGCTGACGCGTCCGGCCAACGTGCTCGTGCTGGACGAGCCGACCAACGACCTCGACATCGAGACGCTCGAGCTGCTCGAGGCGCAGCTGGCGTCGTTCTCGGGCACGATTCTGCTCGTCAGCCACGACCGGACGTTTCTCGATCACGTCGTGACGAGCACGATCGTGTTCGAAGGCGACGGACGGTGGGGGAGTACGTGGGCGGCTACGAGGACTGGCTGCGGCAGCGTTCCGTCCCCGCCCCAGCGCCGGCCGGCCCCGCGCCGGCGCCGCCCGCGAAGAACGCGCCGCGCCCGAAGGCTGCGCAGAAGGGCCGCCTCTCCTATATGGAGCAGCGCGAATTCGACGGTCTACCCGAGCGCATCGAGGCGCTCGGGACGGAGGAGGCGCAGGCGCAGGCGGCTATCGCCGCGCCCGACTTCTACAAAGAATCCGCCGACGCGATCGCGCGCGCGCTCGGACGGTTGGACGAGGTGCGCGCGGCGCTCCAGGCGGCCTACGCCCGCTGGGACGAGCTGGACTCGAAGCGCGAGTCCGGCCGGGTCTGAAGACCCGGGGATTACTTCTCCGGGAACAACGACACCTGGACGTAGTTCTTGCTGTCCAGGTAGCGTTTGGCGGCGTCCTGGAGCATGGCCGGCGTGAGCTTCTTGTAATACTCGTCGAGGCCGAACAACGAATCGACAGATTCGCCGTACTCGTACCGAAGCGAAATCTGGCTCACGAGGTAGGCGTTCTGCTTGCCGTTGGTCTCGGCGTCGCGGATCAGCGTCTCGCGCTCGTCGGCCACCTCCTGCTCGGTCGGTCCGGACGCCTTGAACGCCTCGATTTCATCCATGACGCTCTTGATGAGACCCTCGGTTCGATCCGGGTTGGACCCGAAGTCGATCTCGACGCTGTACTGCTGGGTCGGGACCTTCGAATAGCCCGGCGAGACGTTGATGCTGTAGGTGCCGCCCAGGTCTTCGCGGATCTTGTTGCGCAGCCGCGTCGTGAGCACGTCGGCCATCGCGCGGATTGACACGCGTTCGGTCTGGTTGTAGTCGAACGGCCCGGTGAAGACGATGGCCGTCTGGCTCTTCGGTTCGAGGCCTTTCTCGACACGCTTCTCGATCACGCCCTTCGGTGGCCGCATGCCCACGTCGCGCCACATCTCGTGGTGATCCGAGGACGGCAGCGAGGCCAGGTACTTCTCGACGAGAGGCTTGACCTCGTCGGGCTCGAAGCTGCCGACGAACGTGAAGGTGAACCCGCCCGCGTCCGCCAGCCGGTCCTTGTAGAAGGCCATGGACTTGTCGAGGTTCATCTCGTCGAGCACTTCCGGCGTCAGCGGCCTGGCCCGCAGGTGGTTCTGCGTCAGGGTCGTCGCCAGCGTTTCAGCGAAGGCGAACTCCGGCTGGGCCGCCTGGTTGGCCAGCGCGGTCTTCGAGCTGGTTGACGATCACGCCGAACATCGCCGGATCGGCGCGCGGCGCCGTGAACGTCAGGTAGATGAGCTGGAACATCGTCTCGAGGTCCTTCTTCGAGGCGTTGCCCGAGAGCGTGTCGTCGGTGTCGGTGAAGCCGACCCGCACGCCCGCCACCTTGCCGGCCAGCGCTTTGCGCAGGTCGATCGCACTGAACGTTCCGAGGCCGCCCGCCGGCACGACGATCGATGCCGTGCGCGCCGCGATATAGTCGGCGTCGCTCGCCAGCGACAACCCGCCCGGGCTGCTCGCGCGGAACTCGATGTCGTCGGCTTTGAACGTCGTCGGCTTGAGGACGACGTGCACGCCGTTCGAGAGCGTCCACTCGGTGATCCCGTAGGTGTTGGCCGGCGACGCCTTCACCACCGTGCCGGGGGTTGGCGCGTCGGGCACGAGCGGCTGCGCGTCGACGGTGTCGACGTACGGCGTCAGGTCCTTGGTCGACGCTTCGTCCATGACCGCGGCGAGCTGCTTCTCGTCGGGGACCGCCACGCCGGCCTTCTCCGGCGCGCTCACGACGACGACCCGGTTGTCGTCGGGGACCCAGTCCTTGGCGAGCGCGTTGACCTCGGCGAGTGTGATCTGCGGCAGGAACCGGTGGTAGAGGCCCGATTCGTAGACGATGCCTGGCGCGGGCTCGCGGTCGGTCGCATGCCGCACGAGCTCGTCGGCGAGGTCGCCCGAGTCGGCGTTGTCCTTCTCGGCGACGGCATGATCGATCGAGCTCATCAGCCGCTGCTTCTGGCGGTCGAGCTCCGAGGCGGTGAACCCGAAGCGGGCGACGCGCGCCGCCTCCGTGAAGAGCGCGTCGAGCCCCTGCTCGACGCCGCCGTCCTTGACCGCCGCGCCGAGCGACGAGGCGTCTTCGGTGCGGACGAACGACCCGCGGCTGGCGCCGGCGCCGAGGAACGGCGCGTCAGGCTTCTGCGCGATCTCGGTATATCGGGCGGAGAGCATGCTCCCGAACAGGCCCTCGACGATCTGCTGCCGGTAGGCGCCGACCGTCGTCTGGTCGGGCGCGGGCGAGAGGTGATAGACCGTGACGCTCGTGCCCGCGGCTTCTTTGTCGGTCGCGATGGCGTACCGCGTGCCGGGGTGGTCGGGCACGTCGTACGTCGGCCGAGGTTTGGGAGACGCGGGCTCCGCAATGGGCGTGAAGTCCGTCTTGACGATCCGCTCGATGGCCGCCGCGTCGAAGTCGCCGACGGCAATCACCGACATCAGGTCCGGCCGGTACCAGTCGTCGTAAAACTTCGTCACCTGGGCTTTCGTCGCGTGCTGCACGACGTCCATGTCGCCAATCGGCAGCCGGTCGGCGTAGCGCGAGCCAGCCAGCAGGATGGGAAACTGCTTGTCGCGCATCCGCGCGTCGGCGCCGCGCCCCAGCCGCCACTCCTCGGTGATGACGCCGCGCTCCTTGACCACCTCATCGGCGTCGAACGTCACGTTGTGCGCCCAGTCCTCGAGCACCTGGAAGGCCTTGCTCAGCACCTCCGGCTTGTCGGTGGGCACCTGCAGCATGTAGACCGTTTCGTCGAAGCTCGTGTAGGCGTTCAGGTCCTGGCCGAAGCGCATGCCGATCGACTCGAGGAACGACTCGAGCTCCTGCTTCGGGAAGTGCTCCGTGCCGTTGAACGCCATGTGCTCGACGAAGTGCGCCAGCCCGCGCTGGTCGGCCGCTTCGAGCACCGACCCGGCGTTGACGACGAGCCGGAGCTCGGCGCGGTCCTCGGGTTTCTTGTTGGCGCGGATGAAGTAGTGCAGGCCGTTCGGTAGCGTGCCGGCGGTCACCTGCGGGTTCATCGGGATGGTTGCGGCGAGCGGCGCCGTGCCCGGGAGCGCCGCTTGCCCGGCCGCCGGGGCCGTCTGCGGCGCCTCGGCCGCGCGGCCGTGACCCGCCAGGGGCAGCACGGCCAGCGCCGCGATCAGTCCGAATGCAGCCCGGGAGTATCGTGAGATCGTCATCAGTTGGCCTCGCTGCCGAGAATGGGAAATGCTAACACCCCTCGTGATGTAATGCCGGGATGTTCGAGCTGGCCGGCGGAGTTCGCGCCTTCTTCGAGTCCGAAATCGGATACGTCTTTCTGCTCGCGGGGCTCTTCGTCGTCACGAAGGTCCTGCAGCGGTGGCGGCTGCCGTCCGCCATCACGAGCTTCGTCCTGGGCGCGGGCGCCTCGCTCGGCTTCGGCCTGTTCACCCACGACGAGACGCTGCACCTGCTGGCGACCTTCGGCATTGTCGGCCTGTTCCTGTTCGCCGGGCTCGACGTCGACTGGCGTGAGCTTCGGTCGCGCCAAGCCGTTATCGGTCAGCACCTGGCCATCCGGCTGACGCTGCTCGCCGGCGTCGCGTACGCCATCATCCGGTTGCTGCACGTGCCCGTGCGTCCCGGCATCCTCACGGCGCTCGCCCTCGTGACTCCTTCGACGGGGTTCATCCTGGACTCGCTGAACGAGTTCGGGCTGACGGCCGACGAGCGATTCTGGGTGCGGACGAAAGCGGTGAGCAGCGAGCTCATCGCGCTGGCCGTCCTCTTCGTGGCGCTGCAGTCGTCGTCGCTGCTCCGGCTCGGCGGCGCCACACTCGGCCTGCTCGCCATCGTCGCCATCACGCCGGCGCTGTTCCGGCTGTTCGCGCGCCTCGTCGTGCCGTACGCGCCACGGTCAGAATTCGCGTTTCTGGTGATGATGGCGCTCGTCGCCGCCTACGCCACCCGGCACCTCGGGGTGTACTACCTGGTCGGCGCGTTCATCGTGGGCGTCGCCGCGCGGCAGTTGCGCGACACGCTGCCGAAGATGGAGTGGCCGCCCACGCTCCACGCCATCGAAGCCTTCGCGTCGTTCTTCGCGCCGTTCTATTTCTTCGTGGCCGGAACGTCGTTGCGGAGGGAAGACCTCTCGTTGACGGCCCTGTGGCTCGGCGTCGCGTTCTTCGTGGTCCTGATACCGGTGCGCATCGGCACCAAAGCGCTGCATCGGCGGCTGTCGCTCCGAGAGCCGCTGCGGCGGTCGATCCGGGTGGCGCTGCCGCTCCAGCCGACGCTCGTGTTCACGCTGGTCCTGGTCGGCATCCTCCGAGACAGCTTCGAGCTCCACGGCCCGATTCCCGGGGCCCTGGTGGTCTACGCCGTGCTCAATACGCTCGTGCCCGGATTGGTGTTCGGCGCGCCGACCGACTTCGACACGCCCGAACTGCCGCACCAGATGCTCCTGGAGGAGCATCAACTGGGCGGGGCATAGCCATGTAGGCCTTACGCGGGCCCGTGTCACCCTGACTTCACAGGGCGTCCCCCGCCCTGATCCTGCACGCAATTTTCTTGTAACTGACTTGAAAGAAATGAGTTATAGGTAAGAAGGACCCTGATTTCTGGGGTCTTCCAGCCTGCCTGTCGTAGCTGTAATGAGTCGGTAGCCGACCACGCGACGTCTAAATGTTACAGAGGGCTCTGGACAGGGTGTCCTCGCCCTCCGGCAACACTCTTGCAGTCAACGTGAAGGAATATGGCTGAGAACGCTTCCCGCGTCCGTCGCTCGACCGCGCCGGCCCGAAAGGGCCGCGGGAGTGGCCGACGCAGAAAATCGCTGATTGACTGGCGCGAGCCGGGTCATAACACGCACGTGCTGGACTGGCGTGAGCGCGCCCATCGCTTCGGCCTGGTGCCGCTCGACGAGCACGAGTCAGTGGACGATCTGGCGAAGTCGGTGCGCGGGGCGCCCCGGCGTCTCCTCGACGAGGAAGAGCCGGAGGCCGCGGCCGAACAGCACCTGAACGAACCGGAAGTCGACACCGACGAGTCGGGTGACGAGACCGGATCGTCGCATGCCGGCGATGAGGACGGGCTCCAAGCCGGTCCCGCCGCGGGCATGTCGCGCGAGGACGTGGACCTCGTGCGCCTCTACCTGAACACGATCGGCCGGCGGAAGCTGCTGACCGCCGCCGAGGAACGTGAGATCGCGCGGCGCATCGAGGATGCGCGCGGACATTTGCTGGCCGCGCTTGGCGCGGTACCGACCGCGCTCGATACCCTCGGCGGCCTGGCGGATCAGGTGCGCCGCGGACAGGCGCCGGCCGCCGAGCTGATTCTGCTTCCGGACGGGGGGGAACTGCGCCCCGAGCGCGTCAAGCCCGTGCTGCGCGCGATGGCGCGCGTGCGGCGGCTCGAGCGCTGCGTGATCCGGTGGCGTCAGGACGCGGAGTCCGCCAGGCCGAAGGCGAAGGCGGCGCTCAACGAGCAGATCGCCCGGGCCGAGGAGATGATGGCGTCGACGCTGCGGTCCCTGCCGATCCGGCCGGCCCTGATTGCGGACGTGCAGGCGGCGCTGCAGGAGTTCGACGTGCAGGCGCGGGAGGTCGAGCGGATGCCGCGCGGCCGCGCCCGCGACGACGCCCGCCGGGCGTTCGAGGTGCGCGCCGGGCTGCCCCTGGGGATGTTCCGCAAGCGCTGCGATCGGGTGGCCGTGGCCGACCAGGCGGTCGTCGAGGCCAAGCGCGACCTGCTCGAAGCCAACCTCAGACTCGTCGTGTCGATCGCGCGCCGCTACCTCAACCGGGGGTTGTCGCTGCTGGATCTCATTCAGGAAGGAAACATCGGCCTCATGAAGGCCGCCGACCGCTTCCAGTACCAGCGCGGCTTCAAGTTCTCGACCTACGCGACCTGGTGGATCCGCCAGGGTGTGACGCGGGCGATTGCCGATTACGGCCGCACCATCCGGCTGCCCGTTCACATCATCGAGTCGCTGAACCAATTGCGGAAGGACCGAACAGCGTTGGTCCGCGAGCTGGGCCGCGAGCCCACGCCGCGTGAGCTGGCCGCGCGGATGAAGGTGCCGACGGCCAAGGTCGAGCTGCTCCTGGCGTCGGCCCGCCAGCCGAAGTCGCTCGACGCGCCGGTCGGCGCGGACGAGGAGAGCCAGCTCGGCGATTTGATTGGCGATACGTCGGTCGCCTCGCCCGAGGAGACGGTGATGCGCGACGACCTCGCCGAGCAGGTCGAACTGGCGATGGCGCCGCTCGGCGACCGCGAGCGCGAGGTGCTGCGGCTGCGGTTCGGTCTCGGCACCGACCGCGAGTACACGCTCTCGGAGATCGGCCGGCGGCTCGCGGTGACCCGCGAGCGCGTCCGCCAGATCGAGGCGGCTGCGCTCGCGAAGCTCCGCGCCAAGGGCAGCCGCATCGCGTAGCCGACGCGGCGTCGTGCCCGCCGCTCTTACTTCTTGCTCTTTACTTTCTCCCACGTCCACCCTGGCACGACGACCCGCGTTGCCTGCAGGACGTGCTTCGCGTCGTCTTGCACGAAGGCGACCACGACGAGGTCGTCCGGATTGATGGTCGTCATGGCGTGGCCCTCGGCCTTGTACTCGCGCTCGGGGGCGGCGCCGCTGGCCGCCTTGTGGCGCTTCTCCATTTCCGCCGCCAGGGTCTTCGTGATGTCGTCGCGGATCGCGGCCAGGTCGAACGTGTACTCGACCGACGTGTCTCCCGTCGGCTTCACCGCGAATCCCGCCGCGTCGTCGCCCGCAACGCCACGGACGACCATCTGGTGGAAGCGGACGTTGTTCTCGCCCGTGAACCGCAGCTCGCGCTCGGCCAGGACGATGTGGAGGCGCGGGCCCTTGACGCCGGCCGCGACGTTGGACGCGGTGGCGGTGACCTTGACCGTCTCGCCCTCGCGCGACGCATGGACGGACACGTCGGCCTGCGGGGCCTCGGTCAGGTCCGTGTCGATCATTCCGAGGTACTGGTCGTAGGTTCGGGGCGCGGAGTCACGGCTGCCGCCGCCGACCTTCGCCAGGCCGTCAACCTCGACGGTCGGTACGCCGGTCACGGCGTAGTACTTGCGCCGCGCGTCGCCGCCCGAGACGACCATGGGGTCGGGCTGCGGGATGTTCGCGTGGTATGCAAGCGCGATGACGGCGTCGGCCGGATAACGCTCCATCACGGCTTCGAGCGCAAGGTCGGCCGACACGCACGGCGGACAGCCGGCGCCGGTGAACATCTCCGCCAGCACGGTCTTGGTGGTGCGTCCGGTCGGCGGCGTATACGGCGTCGGTGTGACCGGATTCGGCAGCTTTTCGCGGTACACCTTGTCGAGCGCCTCGTCCAAGCCGTCGGTGCTGCCGTGGACCTTCGCGAACAGGGTTCGCATGGCGGCGGCGTCCGACGCGTCGAGCTGCTTGAGGATCGCGGCGGTCAGGTAATAGTCCAGCGCGGCGTCGTCGTGGCCCCGGCGCGCCTCGATCTTCGCCAGGCCCAGTGGCGCGTCGGAGAGGTTCGCGTCGATCGACAGGGCGTCTTTCAAATCCCGTTCCGCGGCATAGTCGTCGCCGCGAGCCATCGCGACCATGCCGGCCATTTCCGTACCGCGCGCCCGCGTCATCTGGTAGCTCTTGTCCGCTTCGACGATCGCGTCGTCGACGATCCGGCGCGCGCGGTCGAGGAGGATCTTCTTCTCGACCAGCTTCGACACCAGGCGGGACACGGTGCTCAGCCGTGATTCCGGCGACGCCGACGGTGCGATGTCGCTCACAATCTGGTCGACGGTGTTTCCGATCTCGTCGACACGGTCGGGGAAGCTGTCGATCAGCAGCGTGAACTTCACGTTGTTCGCGACGCTGGTGTAGTTGCTGTTGGGCCAGTCCGTCAGGAACTTGTTGAGCGCCGCCAGCTTCTCCGCCGGATCGACCACCTTGGACGCCGCCTGGTAGGCGAGCATGTCGGGGGAGCTTTGCCGCATCGCCACCGGCGGCGTGGGCGCGGGTTTCTTGGGCGCCGGCTTCGTGGGCTTGGGCTTGGTGGTCTGGTTCCGCTGCGCAGGTTCGGGTGGCGCCGTGGACGTTTGCTGGGCGGCCGCCGGCAGAGCCAGGGCGACGATCATCGCCACAACGGCGAGTGGTAGACGCCGGACGATCGGGCGAAGCGGGACAGTCATGGTCGCTCTCCTCATCGGGAACGAGACAACGTGAAAATCGCCGTAGTGTAGCGCAGTGGGCCCTCAGGCGGGCGCGCCCGTGTCGGCCCCTGCGCCCGTGTCGATTTCGGACGCTTTCACCGGTTCCTCGACCAGGGGCAGCCACACGCGAAACGTCGTGCCGGCGCCCGGGCGGCTGTCGACATGCACGGCGCCGTCGTGGCCGAGGACGATGCCGCGCACTGCGGCGAGCCCGAGGCCGCGGCCGGTGGCCTTCGTCGTGAAGAACGGGTCGAACGCGTGCGCGGCGGTGTCTCGATCCATGCCCGGGCCGGTGTCCCGCACGTCGATGCGTGCGTACGGCCGTGCCGGGTCGAGGCCGCCAACCCCCACGCTCGCGGGGCGCGTCGCGGGGTCGCGGTCGACGCCGACGCGCACCGTGATGTCGCACGGGGTCTCTCCCGAGGCTTCAGCCGCGTTGACGATCAGATTCAGCAGGATCTGGCGCACCTGGGTCGGGTCGGCGCGGGCCAGGACGGGCGCCGGCGGCGGCCCGTAGTGGATCGTGCCGAGCCGCGCCACCGAGCGCCGCAGCAGTCCGACCATGCCCGAGGCCAGCGAGCCGAGGTCGACGACGGCGAACTCCTGCGGGCGCTGGCCGGAGTAGGTCCGCATTTTGGCGACGAGGTCGGCGGCATTGCGCGCGCCGCTGATCGCGTGCGCCAGCGAGTCGCGCACCTCCTCGTTCTCCGACACCATGAGCGCGAGCTCGACGTTGCCGACGATGCTTTGCAGCAGGTTGTCGAAATCGTGCGCCAGGCCCCGCGCGAGCACGCTCAGGCTCTCGACGCGTTGCTGTTCGAGCAGGCGTCGTTCGAGGTCGAGGCGCGCCGCTTCGGCGCGCACGCGCTCGGTGATGTCGCGAACGACGAGCAGCCAGGCGGCGAACACCCGGTGCTCGTCGAAAACCGGCCGAAGCGACGGATTGTACGTGTGGGCCCCCACGTCGACCGGCGCGAGGCGCGGCGGCTCTCCGGCGGGCCCGGCCGGGATGTCGGCGGGCCGCCACCACGGCAGCAGGTCGTCGATGACCTCGCCGATGAGGTGATCGCGCGCGGCCAGGGTTCGCGCGGCGACGTTGTGGTCCAGCACCTCCCAGGCCGGGTCGAGCACGAACACCGCGTCCGCGAGGCTGTCGACCAGCAGCGTGCGGGCGATCGGGATCCGCTCGAACAACTGGTAGCGGAACAACCCGACCGTGAAGCAGACGCCGGTCATCGCGAAGCCGAGCGGCGTCGGGTCGAGGCCTTTGATGGGAATGAAGCCGAAGATATAGGCGAGGTTGCCGACCCACGGCGCGGCGACGCCGGCAACGAGCAGCAGCGCCTGCGGCCGGTCGGCGCGCGGGTACTGCCGCAACGAGACGAGCAGCCAGAGCGTGCCCAGTGCGAGCAGAACGTTGGCGTAGATCCAGTCGACCCAGAACGCCGGGCCGTGCACGTAGACAGGGATGGCGTTGTCCGGACCGGTCGGGATGATCCGGGGTCCAGAGCAGGTGAGTCTGCGCGTTGGTCACCGCGGCGGCCACGGTGAGAACGGGAATGATCCAGAGGAGCCAGAACACCCGACGGCTCGCGTCGATCCGGCGCGTGTACGCGCCCGCGAACAGGAGCCAGGACACCGGCAGGCTGGTGATGCCGAGGTACTGCACCTGCGAGAGCGCGACACGCTCGCCCAGCGACACCACGAGCAGGTCCATGCCTGCGGTGGCCGCCCAGAGCGCAATCGCCAACTGGGCCCAGCCGAACGCAACGTGTCCGGGCACGGTCCGGCGGCCGAACGCCGTGATTGCCGCCCAGATGGCAATGGCGGCGCCCACGAACATCACGGCGGAGATCACGTGCGCCCAGGCCACGGCCTCCGATGGTAGCAGTGGACCGGACGAGGCGCGCCGTCAATCGACGCGGAGGGCGTCGATGGGATTGACCTGCGACGCGCGCCAGGCCGGGAGCCAGGTGGCGAGCGCCGTGACGAAAAGCAGGCCGACGGCGGTCACCGCGAACGTTGGCAGATCGAGCGGCGGCAGGCCCACGAGCTGCGAGGCCACGAGCGGCGCGGCGAGCACCGCCAGGCCGAGGCCGATCGCGAGGCCGACGGCCGCGAGCCGCATGCCGTCGCGCAGCACTTCGCGCCGAATGGTGCCGCGCTCGGCGCCAAGCGCCATGCGCACGCCGATTTCTCGCGTTCGACGCGCCACGCTGTAGGCAATCACCCCGTAGAGCCCCACCACGGCGAGCAGGAGCGCGAGCGTCCCGAACGCCCCGAGCAGCGTGAACGCCAGCCGCGGAAGGAAGACGCTCGCCCGCAGGTGTTCGTCGAGCGTGCGCACGTCGAAGAGCGGCAGGTTCGGGTCGACCTCCGCCACCGCGCGCCGCAGCGACGGCAGCACCGCCGCCGGGTCGCCGGACGTGGCGGCGACGAGCGTCGGGTTCGGACGATAGACCTGGGCCAGTGGCAGGTACATCATGTTCTTCGGCGCCTCGCCGAGGGTGAAGTACTTGCCGGTCTTCGCGATGCCAACGACGGTGGCCCAGCCGCCGCCGTAGTCGATCCTGCCGCCGACGGCCTGCCCGCCCTTCCAGTACCGGCTGGCCATCGCCTGGTTGATCACGACCGCGAGCGCCGCGTTCGACGTGTCCCGGTCGTCGAGCGCGCGGCCCGAGACGACGGGGATACCCAGCGTGTCGAAATACCCGGGCGACACCATCCCGTAGTAGACGGTCAGTTCTTCGTGGTCCGCCGGTTCGTACCCTTCGATGCGCGGCGACATGTCGGAGCCGCCCCCAATCGACAGCGGCACGATCGTCGCCAGGCTCGCCGAGCGCACCCCCGGCACCGCCGCGATCCGCTCGCGCAGGTTGCGCAGCATCTCGGCACCGGTCGACTTGTCGTAACCCGCCGCGGCCAGGTCGACCGAGGCGAGGACGGCGTGCCGTTCGCTGAAGCCCGGGTCGATCCGATTCCGCCCGCGAGAACGCGCGCGCGAAAAGACCCGCGAGCACGAGCAGTACCAGTGCCAGGGCCACTTGCGCGACGACGAGGACCTGGCGCAGCCGGCTGCGCCGGGCGCCGGTGCGGACCAGATCGTCCTTCAAGCTGGCGACGAGCGCCGGGTTCGACGCCTGGAGGGCCGGCGCCAGGCCGAAGACGAGCATGGCGACCGCGGCCGACAACGCCGCCACGCCAACGACGTGCAGGTTGACACCGGCCGGGATGACGACCGGATAGGGCAGCGGCGGGAGGAGCTGCTGCAGCAGGCCCGCGGTGGCCGCCGCGAGGCCGATGCCGGCGACCGCGCCGAGCGTGGCGAGGACACCGCTTTCGGCCAGCAGTTGTCGGACGAGCTGCCACCGCGTGGCGCCGATTGCCAGCCGCACCGCCACCTCACGGCGGCGCGCCACTCCGCGCGCCATCAACAGGCCTGCGATGTTCGCGCACGCGATCAACAGGACGATGGCGACCACGGCCATTACGATCGAGACGACCGGGACCAGCACCTGTCCGGCGGCTTCCTCGCTGATCGGATTGATCACGATGTCGCGTCCCTCGTTGACCGGGTAGGCTGACGCGAGCTGGTGGGCGACCACCGAGAGCGCCGCCCGCGCGCGTTCGCGCGACGTGCCCGGCGCGAGACGCGCGATGACCTGCAGCCAGCCGTTACCGCGCTCGTCGAGGCGATCGCCCGAGATCACGGCGCCCTGCATCGACATGGGCACCCACAAGTCGGCCGCCAGCCCGTTCATCGCGCCCTTGAAGGGCGGCGCCGCCACGCCAATCACGGTGAACGGATGACCGTTGATGCTGAGCGTCTTGTACCCGTGACGTCGGGTCGCGCCCCGAAACGGGTGCGCCACAGGTGGTCGCTCAGCTCGACGACCGCACCTTGGCCCGGCACGGCGGCGTCGCTCGGCTGAATCGCGCGTCCGAGCGCCGCGTGGACGCCGAGCACGTCGAAGTAGCTCCCGCTGACGACCTCGGCCCACATCCGTTCGGGCTCGCCGCCGCCGATCCGCACGCCGAGCGCCGCGTTGCGGTACGCGACGAATCCGGCGAAACCGTCCGGGTGCGCGGCTTCCAGGTCGCGAAAGTTCGGATACGAGAAGCTCAGATCCCGCCGCGTGGTCGTCGCGCTGTGCACCGCGACGAGCGACGCCTCGTCGGTGACTCCCGGCAAGGCGCCGTAGACGAGCGCGTCAATCCAACTGAAGATCGCGGCGTTCGCGCCGATGCCCACCGCCAGCATCAGCACGATCAGGCCGGCGAACATCGGCCGGCGCGCGAGAGAGCGAACGGCATACTTGAGGTCCTGGAGAATCATCGAAGTGCTCCACTGTCGCCGCCGGAGCCAGACGGCGTGTTGAAAGGCGCCGAACGCGCGCCGGCAGAGGTCGCGCTCGGCCGCCACGGGCCGGATTCCGGCCTCGGTCAGCCAGAGGCGGTGGTGGTACAGGTCGGCCGTCCACTGCGCGCGCCATTCGACGCGCGCGTCGGCCGGAGTCAGCCGCGAGGCGACGCGCACAATCCAGCCGGCCAGACCCGAGAGTCCTGGCCGGGCGAGTCGGAGCCCCGGGTCTTCAGACCCGGGGAGGAGCGCACCGCTCATCTCAGCCGTGCTCCTGCCGGGCGGCCGGGCGCAGCGCCGGGTACCGTTCGAGCGCGGCGGCGAGCGCATCGGTGCCCGTGTGCGTCAGCTCGAAGTAGCGGCGCGCGGGCCGAGCCTCGCGGCGGGCGAGCGCTTCGTTCTCCCAGCGCGACCGGACGAACCCGAGGTCCTGCAGGCGCTCGAGTGCCGGATAGACGGTGCCGCTGGTCAGGCCGGTGGCGTCCATGATGTCGAAACCGAACCGCCGGCCCTGGTCCAGGGCGGCGAGGATGGCGATGGTGCCGAAGCCGAGTCGTGGAGGTCGGGCCATGGTGTCGTTGCTGCGCTCCCGTAGTCGCCGACCTTCAGGTCGGCGAAGACGAGTATATCGAAGTCCAATATAGTAGACGACGGCGCTCGGCTCAGAGTTCCGCGAACCTCCAGCGCAGCCCCCGAACTGCCAGCGAAAGCCCTTCGGAACCTTGACTCGTGAAGTTGCGTCAACATATATTGTCTGAACACATATGCTCTCGCAACCCACCGACACCGAACTGAAGCGCGGCAGCGCCACCCTCCTGGTCCTCGCCCTGGTCGCCGAGACCCCGCGGCACGGCTACGAGATCGGCAAGCTCATCGAGGGCCGGTCTGGCGGCACCATCACCTTCAATATGGCGTCGCTCTACCCGCTGCTCTACCGGATGGAGCGCCGCGGCTGGATAACCGGCGACTGGCGCGAGCGCGCCGGCGAGCGCCGGCGCCGCTTCTACCGGATCACCCCGGAGGGCCGCAAGGTTCTGGCCGGTCAGCGCGGATTGTGGCGCGGCTTCGTCAAGGCGCTCGATCAGGTCGCCGGGCTCGAGGAGCGGTAGGGGCGCGGCCGCCTGCCTCGGCGCAGCCGCGAGTGCAGCGAGCGCCTGGCGCAGCCGGGCGCCGTGCCCGGCAGAACAATGGAGCGAACAATGAACTGGCGAGCCCGCGTTCGTGAAGCACTGCCCGTGATCACCGGTGACCTGCGCCGCGACGCGGACATCCAGGACGAGCTGGCCGACCACTGCGCGACGCGCGAGGCGGAGCTGCGGCAGCAGGGCGTCGACGCGGCTGACGCGGAGCAACGGGTGCTGGCGGAGTTGCGCGAGACCGCGCGGCGGCGATCCGACGCTCGAGCGGGAGACCCGCCCGATGACGGCCGAAGGGCCGGCCGCGGGGCGGAGCTACGGGCAGGGGTTCGCGCACCTGAGGCAGGACGCGCGCTACGCCGTACGCGTGCTTCGCCGGACGCCCGCGCGCGACGCTCGCGGCGATTCTGACGCTGGCGCTCACGATTGGCGCGACGACGGCGATCTTCAGCGTCGTCCAGGCGGTTCTGCTGCGGCCGCTGCCGTATCCGGACGCCGGCCGCCTGGTGCGTGTGTGGGAAGTGCCGCCGCGCGGCGACACCGTCCACAACGTCGTGTCGGCCGGAAACTACCTCGCCTGGAGCGAGGGCGCCCGGTCGTTTGCCGCGATCGGAACGTACCAATCGGGCTTCGATGCGGCCTTGACCGGCAACGGCGAACCCGAGAAGCTCTCGGCCGCGCAGATCACGCCGTCGCTGCTCGACGTCCTCCGCGTCGCACCCGCGATTGGGCACGCGCTGGCGCCCGGGAACATGTCCGCGGGCCAGCCGAAGGAGATTTTGATTTCGGACGGGCTCTGGCGCGGCCGGTTCGGCGCCGACCCGGCCGTCGTCGGCAAGACGCTCACACTCGACGGCCAGTCCGTGGCGATTGCCGGCGTCATGCCGCGAGGCTTTGCGTTTCCGGAGCCCGATGTCGACGTCTGGTTCGCGCATCGGTTCGACGTTGACGAACGCGAGTCGTTCCGCTCGCACAACTTTCAGGTCGTCGCCCGGCTCGCACCGGGCGCCACCGTGGCGACGGCGGAAGCGGAAATGACGGAACTCGCGCGGAGGCTGGCGCGCGAGCACCCCGCGGACATGAGCGGGTGGGGGGTGAACGTCGTGCCGGCGCACGCCGACGCCGTGCGAGACGTGCGGCCGCTGCTGCTCGTGCTCATGGGCGTCGTCACCGTGGTGCTCGTCATCGCGTGCGCCAATCTCGCGACGCTGCAACTCGCGCGGGCGAGCCGGCGCGGCCTGGAAATGGCGGTGCGAACGGCGGTGGGTGCCGGGCGCGGGCGGTTGGTCCGCCAGTTGCTGACCGAGACCTTCGTCGTCACGCTCGCCGGCGGCGTGTTGGGCGCGCTGCTGGTCGCCGGTTCGCTTCGGGCCATCGTTGCCGCTGCGCCCGGCGACATCCCGTTCCTGGAGGCCGTCCGCCTCGATCCAATCGTCCTGGGGTTCGCGGTGGCGCTCACGTTTCTTTGCGCCGCGCTCGTCGGCCTGGCGCCCGCGCTGCAGATGTCGCGCGCGCGCCTGCAGCCGCTGTTGGCGTCGGCGCGCACCGCGGCCGGCGGCGCCCATGGGAGGATGCGGCACGTGCTCATCGCCGGCCAGATCGGCCTCGCGCTGGTCCTGCTGGTCGCGGCGATGCTGCTCGTGCGGAGCTTCTGGAAGCTGGAGCAGGTCAATCATGGCTTCGACCCGGACCACCTCCTCGCGGTGTCCCTCGACCTGCCCCAGGCGCGCTACCCGGACAACGCGTCGCAGTCGCGCTTCTACGACGGCCTCGTCGCGCGGCTGCGGGCGCTACCGGGCGTGACGGCCGCGGCCGGCACGACGTCTTTTCCGGGCAAGGGCGCGCAGATGACGTTCAGCTTCGCCATCGAGGGGCGGCAGGCTCCGAACCCGAACGGCCGTGAAGACCCCGTGCCGCTCCAGGGCGTGACCCCCGGCTACTTCGCGACGATGGGGATTCCCGTCATCGAGGGCCGCGCGATTGCGGCGACCGACGGCGTGGACACGCCCGGCGTGCTCGTGATCAACGAAGCGCTCGCGAAGCAGCACTGGCCGAACGGTGGCGCGGTGGGAACGCGGGTGCGCTTCCGCGTCAACGAACCCTGGTATCGCATCGTGGGCGTCGTCGGCGATACCCACGACGAGGGGCTCGACGTGCCGGCGCCGCCGACGATCTATCTGTCGCTGGCGCAGCGTGCGTCCAACTGGAACTGGATGACCTGGCAGAATCTGATCGTCCGTACGGACGGCGATCCGATGGCCGTGCTGCCGTCGGTGCGCGCGGCGGTCTGGAGCTTCGACCGGAACCTTCCGCTGCTCGACGCGACGACCATGAACGCGGCGTTCGCAAAGAACGACGCCCAACGCCGGTTCGCGATGGCGCTCGTGGCGGGGTTCGCCGCGCTCGCGCTCGGCTTGGGGGCGGTTGGCGTCTTCGGCGTGCTGTCGTGCGCGATGGCCGAGCGGCGCCGGGAAATCGGCGTGCGGCTGGCGCTCGGCGCCGAGCCGCGCCGCGTGGCGGCGGCGATGGTCAAGTCCACGCTGTCGTTCGCGGTCGCGGGCGCGGTGGCGGGGCTCGCCGCCGCGTTCGCCCTGACGCGCTTCCTGGGCAGCCTGCTGTTCCAGATCGACCCCGCCGATCCGCTGACGTTCACGACGGTCACGGCGCTCCTGCTCGCCGTCGCGGCGCTCGCGGCCTGGCTGCCGGCGCGCAAGGCCGTCCGCCTGAACCCGGTGACGGCGCTCCGGGAAGGGTGAGCGTTCAGCGCTGGGGATGACCGCCGTCGGCAGCAGCCGCGCGTCGGCCGCCGGCGACAACCCGCCTTCGCTGGACACACCGCCGGCCGACCCGTCCGGGGGTATGATGGGGCCGGTTACCGCGACAACGAACCGGACGGCGCACGCGCGGCGCCGCCACGTGCGAGGTGTTCACGACGCGCGAGGAGCTCCGTGATGAGTGAGATTATCTTCGGCTACTGGCAGGGCTATACGAAGAGCGCGGACGCGCCCCGCTCCCTCGCAGACACACCCGCGCGCGTCGACGTCGTGGCATTGGCGTTCGGCGTGATCGACACACGGCATCCCAACACGATTGACACGGGCTTTCTGACCAGCAAGTGGTCCGAGGCCGACATTCGCGCCGGAATCGCCTCGCTCAAGCAGCGCGGCACGAAAGTGGTGGTCTCGCTGAACGGGCAGCCAAAGTTGAAGAACGGCGGCTGGCCAGCCCTCGACCCGACGAAATTCGCGGAAAACACCAGGGCGTTCCTGACCAACTGGGAGCTCGACGGCATCGACCTGGACAACGAGGACAACTACGACCCGGGCGACGCGTTCGGTTCGGTGATCAAGACGCTGCGCGCGACGCTGCCCGCCGGCGCGAGCATTTCGGTACCGGTCTACAAGGGCACGCAACGCGACGCGTACCTGTCGCAGGTCAAAGACGACCTCACCTCCGTGTGGACCATGGCCTATTGGCTTCCCTTTTCCGATCAGCAGTCGCTGCTCAACGACTACCAGAGGCTGGTGGGCAACGCCCGCGCGGGCATGGGCGTCGGCCTCCCGGTGATGGCGAATCAACCGACGCCGTGGGACGCCGTCGCGCCGATGGCCGCCTACACCCCGCAAGCCGGCATCATGATCTGGGCGCTGAACTCGTCGGCGACCATGAAGTGGTATGACGAGATCGTCAGGCACATGCCCGGCAGCCTGACCCGCGCGTGACTCGGGTCAGCGCGCATGGGATCGTGCGCCCCTGCAATTGCATAGAATTGGTGGATGCCGACACGAAAGCGGCCAGGCATCGTCAGCCACTATCGGCCCCACCCGTGGCACGGACTCGAGGTGGGGCCCGATCCGCCTGAAGTGCTCAACGCCTTCATCGAGATCACGCCGTTCGACCTCATGAAGTACGAGGTCGACAAGGTGTCGGGCTACCTGCGCGTCGATCGGCCGCAGCGGTCGTCGGCGCAGCACCCCACGCTGTACGGGTTCATCCCGCGCACCTACTGCGACGAGCGCGTGCGCCGGCTCGCGCCGAGCGCGAAGCGCGGCGACGGCGACCCCCTCGACATTTGCGTGCTCAGCGAGCGCGCGATTGCGCGAAACGAGATCCTCGTGCGGGGCCGCGTCATCGGCGGGCTGCAGATGATCGACCATGGCGAGGCGGACGACAAGATCATCAGCGTGCTCGAGAACGACTACGTGTGGGGCGGGGCGCGCAGCATCCGAGACGTGCCGGCCGTCCTGGTCGAGCGGCTGCAGCACTACTTCCTGACCTACAAGCTCGTGCCGGGTCGGCGTACGCGAGCGCACATCGCCAAGGTGTACGGACGCGCCCACGCGCTGAAGGTGGTGCGGGCCGCGATCGCGGACTACGACGACAACTTCGGCCTTTGATCCTTATTGGGAGGCAACCTTCCCGTCCCCGCGTGCGTCTGAGTACTCGTTTGTAGAACATCATCGGGCGGCGAACCATGTCGAAGGGCGATTTCATTGGGGAATTCGAGCTGTACGTGCTGCTCGCCATCGCACACTTGGGCGACGAGGCCTACGGCCTGGCCATCCGGCGGCTGATTGCCGACCGGACCGGCCGCGACACGGCCATCGGCGCCGTCTATGCCACGCTCGGGCGGCTGCACGACAAGGGGCTCGTGACGCCCCACGTGCTCCCGCCGCAGCCGGTGTCGGGCGGCCGGTCGCGCAAGTGCTTCACGCTCACGAAGCATGGGGTGCGCGCGCTCGATCATTCGACGTCCATGCTCGCGCGCATGCTTCGCGGCTTTGCGCCCGGGCGGACGGGGCGGTAGGCGCATGGCTGCGCGACACCCGCTCGGCTGGATCGTGGCCGCCGCGCGGTTCGTCGTCTCCCGCGCGTGCGATCCGGCCGAGCGCGACGCGTTGGTCGCGGACCTGGACGAAGAGTGGCGCGCGCGCCGCGCCGGCGGACCGGCTCGCGCCGCGCGCTGGTATGTGTCACAGGCGGCGCGGTCGGCGCCGTCGCTCATCAGATACCGCGTGTCGGCTCGGCACGCCCGCAGGATCGGACGCAGAGGAGGGACCGGACGCATGAGCGTTGCCTTGTTTCGGAACCACGTCGCACATGGCGTCCGGGCGCTTCGCCGAACGCCCGGCTTCACGTTCGTGGCGCTGGCCACGCTGGCGATCGGCATCGGCGCGTCGACCGCGGCGTTCACGGCGCTCGAGGCCGCCCTGATCCGGCCGCTGCCGTATCCCAATGCGTCGCGTCTCGTCGTCCTCTCCGAGACCAGGCGGGGAAGCGAGATCTCCGACTCCTACCCGGACGTGGAAGATTGGCGTGCCAACGCGCACACGTTCGAGGCCGTCGCCGCATTCCGAGGTGACGCAGCCACCCTCACCGGGGCCTCGGGATCCGAGCGGGTGTCGGCGCAGATTGTCGAAGCCAATCTCTTCGACGTCCTGGGCGTGGATCCGGTAATCGGCCGGTCGTTCGACGCCGCACTCGATTCGGCGCGGCGCGCCCGCGGCCGCGATTCTGGGCTATGGGTTGTGGCAGCGGCGATTCGGCGGCGATTCCGCGGTCGTGGGCACGACCATCGACCTCGACGGTCGGCCGGTGGAGGTTCGCGGCGTCATGCCGCACGACGTCGACTTTCCCTCCGGCATCGTCTACAACCCAGCGGACATCTACCTGTCGTTCGGCGCCTTCTGGGAGGACGACCTGGGGAACCGCGGCAGCCATCCCGGCCTCGAAGCCGTGGGACTGCTGCGACCCGGCGCGACGATTGACGAGGCGCGCGCCGAACTGGCCGGCATCAGCGCCCAGCTCCAGACCGACCACCCCGACACCAATCGCGACGTTGCCGCACTCGTTCGCGACGCCATCACGGTCATCGTCGGCGACGTTCGCGGCCAGCTGCAGACGGTCGCGCTGGCGTCGCTGGTCCTGCTTCTCATTGCGTGTGCCAACCTCGCCGGGCTGACGTTGACGCGCGCGATGTCGCGCCAGCGGGAGATGGCCGTCCGGTCGGCGCTTGGCGCCAGACGCGCTTCGCTTGCGTCGCTGTTCCTGGTCGAACACTCACTTCTGGCGGCGGCCGGTGGCGCCATTGGCGTGACGCTGGCCTACGGGCTCACCCGCCTCATCCGTCCGTTTGTCGGCGACCTGCCGCGATTGGCCGACCTCGCGCCCGATGGCCGCGTCCTGGCCCTGTCGCTCGGGTTGATGGTGGGCACGACCCTGGCCTTCAGCCTGGCGCCAATGCTCTGGGTTCGACGCGCGACGCTCGACCCCTGGCTGCGCCAGCGCGGAGCGACGGTCGGCGGGCTCCGCCTGCGCCACGCGCTCGTCGGCACACAGGTGGCGCTTGCCGTGGTGCTGCTGGCGGCGGCCGTGCTGCTTGGCGCGTCGCTTCGACAGCTCGAGTCCAGCGCCGGCGGCATCGTTTCGGCAGGGACGCTCACGTTCCGGCTCGGCCTGCCGGACGCGAGGTACGACGAAGGCGCACGCGCGCCGTTCTTCGAGTCGCTCTATGCGCGCCTTGCCGCCGGGCCCGGCGTGACAGCCGTCGGCGGCATTACGACGTTGCCCTTCAGTGGCTCGGGTGCGCAGTCGGGCATTCGGCCTGCGGGCACGACAGACGCCGATTCGGTCGTCCGGACCGACGTGGCCGTCGTCACCCGTGACTACTTCCGCGCGATGGGGGTGCGTCTCGTGAAGGGGCGGGTGTTCGACGAGCGCGACAGCGCGACGTCGCCCCGGGTGGCTGTCGTCGACGAGCGCTTCGCCGCGCGATTCTGGCCGGGCGCCGACCCAATCGGCCGGCACGTGTCGGGCTACGGCGCCCACGACCTCGAGGTGATTGGCGTCGTGAACCACGTCGACAACTACGGCGTCGGCGTCTCGTCGCGCGAGGAGCTCTACACCTTCCTGTGGCAGCAGCCGCGGACCACGCTCACGACGATCGTGCGGACCGGGGCGGATCCGGCCGACCTTGCGCCGTTCGCGCGTGCGACCGTCGCGTCGCTGGATCCGTCGCTGGCGATCTCGTCGCTGCGGACGATGCGCGCGGTGGTGGATCGCACCGTGGCGGGTCCCAGGCTCGCGTCACTGCTCAGCGGCGGCTTTGGCGCCTGCGCGATGCTGCTCGCGGCGGTCGGCATCTACGGTCTCGTCGCGTTCACGGTCGCTCTTCGGCGCCGCGAAGCGGCGGTCCGCATGGCGCTCGGCGCGACCCCTGGCGGCGTGGTCCGCGCGGTCGTCTCGGGTACGGCCGTCGCCATTGCCCTCGGCAGTGTGGCTGGAGTGGGCGGCGCACTGCTGGCCGGTCGCCTGCTGGCGTCGCAGTTGTTCGGCGTCGCGGCGCACGATCCAGTGGTGCTCGGCGGCACGCTGCTGGTTCTGGCGGCGATCGCGCTGGCCGCGAGCTGGATTCCCGCCCGCCGCGCGGCGGCCATCCCCCCGGCGGCCGTATTGCAGGAAGAGTGAACGCTCCGTCTCACCCCGGGTAGAATCGCGTGCGGCTGATGGCGTGCCCCCACTCCCACGTCGATCTCCAGGAAGCGGCGCGCCGCTCGATGGTGGCGCACGGCTTCCAGCCGGAGTTTCCGCCGGAGGTCGCCCGCCAGTTGGACGCGCTCGCCGCCGCGCCGCCAGACGCCGCGCCACAGCCAGGCGTCCAGGACCTGCGCGCCCTGCCGTGGACGTCCATCGACAACGACACGTCGCGCGACCTCGACCAGATCGAGATCGCCGAGCGTCTGCCCGATGGCGGCGCGCGCGTGCGAGTCGGCCTCGCGGACGTCGGCGCGTTCGTGGCGAAAGGCACGGCCATCGATGACTACGCGGCGATCGAGACGACGAGCGTCTATGCCGGTGTGCGCGTCTTCCCGATGCTGCCAGACGCGCTGTCGACCGCGGCCTCGTCGCTTCTGCCGGGAGCCGACAGGCTGGCGATCGTCGTCTCGTTCGTCGTCGACGAGGCCGGACTCGTGCACGACGGAGCGGTTTCGCGCGCCGTGGTGCGCAACCACGCGCAACTCGCGTACCCATCGGTCGGCACGTGGCTGGCGCGGGAGGGGCCGGCGCCGCCTGGGGTCGCGGCGGCATCCGAGCTTCAGGCGCAGTTACGCCTGCAGGACGAGGTTGCCGGGTGGCTCGAGACCGCGCGCGTGCACCGCGGCGCGTTGAACATCGAGACCATCCAGACGCGGCCCGTGCTGCGCGACGGCGAGGTCGTCGACGTGGCTCGCCAGGAGAGGAACCGCGCGACGTCGCTCATCGAGAACTTCATGATCGCCGCCAACGAGGTCGTCGCGCGCCGCCTCGAGGCGGGCGGCGCCTCCTCGATCCGTCGCGTGGTCCGGACGCCGGCCCGCTGGGATCGCATCGTTGCGCTTGCGGCGACCCAGGGCGGCCGGCTGCCCGCGGCTCCGGACTCGAAGGCCCTCAACGCCTTTCTGCTCGAGCGGCGGGCGGCCGATCCCGACCGCTTCGCCGACCTGTCGCTGTCGGTGATCAAGCTGCTCGGCCCAGGGGAGTACGTGCTGGAGCGTCCCGGCCAGCCCGGGCCCGGCCACTTCGGGTTGGCGGTTGACGACTACACGCACTCGACCGCGCCGAACCGCCGCTTCGCCGACCTCGTGACCGAGCGGCTCATCAAGGCCCTGCTCGCATCGCAGCCCGCGCCCTACTCGGACGATGAGCTGGCTGCGGTCGCGCGGGCGTGCACCATCAAAGAGGACGCCGCGCGCAAGGTCGAGCGCGAGATGACCAAGCGCATCTCTGCCGTCGCGATGAGCCACCGCATCGGCGAGACCTTCGACGCCATCGTCACCGGCGTCACCGCGCACGGCTCGTTCGTGCGCGTGCTGCGGCCGCACGTCGAGGGGCTGCTCGAGAACCCGCGCGGCCTGGACGTCGGCGACCGCGTGCACGTGCGGTTGGT
The DNA here is from genome assembly GCA_963849525.1 of uncultured Acidobacteriota bacterium. Classification (GTDB taxonomy): domain Bacteria; phylum Acidobacteriota; class Vicinamibacteria; order Vicinamibacterales; family SCN-69-37; genus CAVXSP01. The sequence continues at coordinate 73,193 of CAWKHL010000002.1, forward strand.
CCGTACCTGACGTCGACCGCGGCTACATCGACTTCGCCAAGGTCTAGGAGTCCCGGGCGGGATATCCCGCCGGGCGTCGCTACACGTGCTCGAGGTACGCCACCTCGCCGTGCAGCGCCTCATCGAGGCCCACCTGCTCGTGCGCGTCTGCCACTCGCACGGGCGTGATCTTGTCGATCAGCCACAGCATCCCGAGCGTGAACGCGAACGCCCAGACGGTCGAGAACAGCGCCGCGCCGAGCTGGACGAAGAAGAAGTGCGGGTTGCCGGCGACCAGACCGGAGAGGACGGAGAGGAAGCCTACACCGGGGAGGGCGGGGAGGTCATGGAGATCGGAGAGATTCGGCGATCACGATGCTCTGGAACACGCGATCAGATGGCGTGAACCAAGCGATCACGATGCGTGGAATGCGCACTTCCGGCCGGCGGTTCGGTGCGCACGCCGCCGCGCTGCGGCCGAAGCTCGCGCCGGGCTTCACGATTCTTTCAAGACGCCCGCCGGATCGAGTCGTGCCGCGCGCTCGGCAGGCAGGCAGGCCGCCAATGCCGCGATGGCGAGTGTGATACCGAGGACTCCGAGGACCGTCGTTGGATCCAGCGGCTCGACTTGAAACAACGCCCCGCGGATGAGTCGTGCGGCGGCGATGCCCCCCAGGAGGCCGGCCGTTGCGCCGAGGCCCATTTGCGCGGCCATCTGGCCAATTACCAACAGGCGGATGCGTCGGCGATCGGCGCCAAGGGCGAGCCGTACCGCGATCTCGCGTGTCTGCCGTTTTACGGACAGCATCAGCGCCGCCGACAGACCCCCGGCCGCCAGGCCCAACGCGACAAGAGCCATCCACTCGAGCACGAGGGTCCGGCCGCGATAGGGCGCGCTGGTGGCGGCCGCATAGACGCGCAGCGGAGTAATTCGTGGAATGCTCGTGGACACGGACGAGAGGGCGGTGTTCACGACGGCACTCGGATCGCCGACGTTGGCGTCGAACCGAACGAGCAGGACGGTGGCAAAGCCCGTGTCGCGCGGCTCCGGAAAGAAGGCCTCAGGATCCGACGGCAGGTTGGCGGCGGTATCGACGAAGTCTCTGACCACACCGACGATACGGCCGCGATTGGCCGTGACCTGCAGCCATTGCCCCAGCACGTGACCTCCTGGGGCCAGCTGCTTCGCAAGTGTCTCGTTCACCAGCGCGACCTTGGTGTCGGCCCGATCCGAAAACGGCGCGCCTGCGACGAGAGGCATCTGGAGGACGTCGGTGAACTCCGGGCTGATGAAATTGACCCTCGCGCTGACGGCCGTCCCGGTGGGATCGCCAACGAGCTTCGCCGTTCCTCGCAGGTCCAGCTTGTGTGAGAGCGGAAACCTGAGACTTCGCGCAACGGCCGCGATTCCCGGCGCCTGGGCTAGCCGCTGCCGAGCTTCCTCGAGCCGTGTAGCGCGCTCGGGTCCAAGATCCAGGCTGACGATGTCGGGGACCTCGACGGCCAGCGTTTGCGCGGCGTTGAACCCCAGATCGGCGTGGGAGAACCGGGCGAGGCTGTGGACGGCGACCCCCGTCATGTACAGGAGGATCGTCGTGCAACATACTTGCGCGCTCACCAGGCGAAACATCAGACGTCGCAGCCATGGCGCCGTCGTGACCGTCGAGAGGCCTCGGCTTTCGAAGGGCTCTCTGGCGGCGATCCGGCCGACCACCACCGTCGTCGCGACGACGATGCCGATAGCAATGAGACAGGCGAAGAGGAACGCCGACGAGTCGGCGACAACACTCTGTCCACCAAGAACTTCAGGCGGCAGTTGCCTGCCAATCCAGACGCTCATCATCGGCACGATCAGCCAGGCCAGAGGGACCGTCAGGGCCGCCGACAGGGCAGCGTCGAGCGCGAACCCGATGAGTACTCGGCGACGGTCGGCACCGAGCGCCCTCTTTATAGCGGCGTCTTGGACGGAGCTCATGACGGCGGCAGCCTGCAACGCCATTGTTTGCACTGCCGCCACCAATGCAACGAGCAGAGCCCCGGCGAAGAGCAGGGCGACGGGAAGCTGCTCATGCGGCCGCACAACATCCGCGATCGCGCGGACATCCAGCCTCGGGAATACGGCGGCCAACTGCGCGACGGTCGCCTCGGGCCGCAACCGAACGAGCCACGGCTCGAATGCCGGCGGACGCGCGTAGGTCCAGTGAAGGGGCGTCCACAGCGTGGTGCCTGCCGGATACGCGAAGGCCGGCGGCATGACCCCCACTACCTGCAGCCGATGGGGCCCTACTGATACAACGTCTCCGAGAACTCCCGGGTCGGCACCGAAGCGCGAGCGCCACGTCTCGTAGCTGAGCACCCCGGGCGTCGGTTCGTCAACCTCGTCGTGCGCATCCAGGACCCGGCCGAGAAGCGGGGCAGTTCCGAGCAGCCGGAAGAAGGCCGGGGTGACTTGGTACTGCACGAGTCCGCTCTCGCCGCGACTCGCATCGGCTCGCTGAAACGCGCCGCCGGAGGCGAAATGGGCCTGCGACAGCACCAGCGGAGATGCGTCCAGGCGCGCGCGCTCCGCGTCCAGATCGGCAGTGGTCAGGCGCCGATGCACGTCGAGCGGCTCAGCGACCACCGCGACGTGGGTAGAATCGGAAAAGGGAAGAGGGCGCCAGAGCAGACTATAGGTGACGGAAAAACCAGATGCCGCGACAGCGATGCCAACCGCAGCGACCAGGACCGGCGGCAACTGCCGGCGCCAGTGACGCCGCATGCGTCCGACGGCCCACCGGAACTCGTCAATCAGAATACTCTGGGACACGCGGGCATTGTAGCAGCGCAGTTCGTCCGCGTGCGGATGGGCGGGGACTAGTGTTGACTGAGTGTTGATTGAATTTCGATTGAAGTTCCACTTGACTACCAACCCCCAGTAGGGTTTATGGTCCCTGGCAGTCTACAAAACTTGGGCGAGAAAGAGGAGGCGACATCACGAGACGACTTCTGCAAGCGGTCGACAGCATGCCGTTCTACGCGCGAGTGAAGGCGGCGGCGAAAGACGGGCGCTTCATCGTCGCGTTCGAGTCGCTGAGTCCGGAGCAAGCCCTTACGACGTATCTCGCCGACCACGGGCTGACGAATATTACGATCAAGCAGAGCATACCGCCTCCCGGCGTAACAGGAACTCCCACGCTGCTCGTCACGGATGCGTCGGGACGCGTTGTCAAGAGCTGGGCGGGGCGCCTGAGTTCCAAGCAAGAGCGGGATCTATTGGGACTGGTGCACCCATGACGGCTGGGCCCCGGATGGCGTGGGGGCTGCTCCTGCTTGCGGTGGCGCTGATGCCATCGCCGACGGCTGCGCCTTTGCGCCAATCGGATACGGCCGCGGCGATCGTGAGCAAGGCCCGAGCATGGCTCGGTGGCAAGGCGAAACTAGATCAAGTGCACGCCCTCGAAGTCGTCCGCGAAACCGAAGCGATCCGATTCTTGCTGCCGGATCGCTATCAGATTGAAACGAAGACCTCGCACGGTGCCATGATCGCTTCCTTTGACGGGGAGCGCATCTGGGTCAGATCGCCGAAGGGAATGCCGCCGGTGCCAGAGTCGGATCGCCCGGAGATCAAGAAGCGCGGGCTCCGCAACACGGCAGTATACGCGTTGACCTATCTGCTGCGGACGGTCCCGACCTATCCGATGAAGCCAGCGAAAGTCGTCGACAGCGCCCTGTGTGCCGGCATCTCGACGCTTTGCGTCGAGTTCGCGCCGCCTTCGGGCTCGAGCATATGGATGGCCTTCGATGCTGGGCAGGGCCGACCCCTTGCCGTGGTCCAGGCGCTCTCCAACCCGCGCGGATTCGGCATCCAGGAGCTGTCCGACTACGTGACGGTCGACGGGATCAAGTTTCCGCGAGTGCTGGCCGACCGCCAGCAGGATGCCGCGACGGGCCGGATCCAGACGCTTGCCAGGTGGCGCGCGACGGCTGTTCGTGTCAATCCGCCTCTCACGCGAGCCGACTTCGTCAAGAAATAGCCACTCTCTAATCTAATGACGGCCGTCAGTACTCCACGACGGTCCACCGAGAAATTCTTGGTCCGCATCGGCCACAGGCGGACCATTCCAATAGTGGCAGCGGAGCGGCGTCCTGCGAGATGTGGTGACGTGCCTGGTCGAGGATCTACACGTGCTCGAGGTACGCCACCTCGCCGTGCAGCGCCTCATCGAGGCCCACTGCTCGTGCGCGTCTTCCACCCGCACGGGCGTGATCTGGTGATCAGCCACAGCATCCCGAGCGTGAAGGCGAACGCCCAGACCGAGAGAACAGCGCCGCGCCGAGCTGGACCAAGAAGAAGTGCGGGTTGCCGGCGAGCAGGCCGTCGACGCCCCGTTCGCGCGGATTGAACGCCGTGGAGGCGAAGACGCCGAGCAGGATGATGCCGAGGAAGCCGCCGACGCCGTGCACGCCCCACACGTCGAGCGCATCGTCCCACTCCAGCTTGTTCTTCAGCGCGACCGCGTAGTAGCAGACGACGCCGGCGACGAGGCCGATGAGCACCGCCGTCGCCGGGCGACACGTAGCCGGCGGCCGGCGTGATCGTGGCGAGGCCGGCCACCGCGCCGGTCAGCAGGCCCACGAACTTCGGCCTGCTGCGTCGATGAGCCAGTCCACGAGCAGCCACGCGATGGCGGCGAACGAGGCGGCGATGTCGGTGTTCAGGAACGCCACCGCCGTCGTCGAGTCCACCCGGAACTCGCTGCCCGGCGTTGAAGCCGTACCAGCCGAACCACAGCAGGCCGGTGCCGAGCGCGACGAGCGGGATGCTGTGCGGTCCGCGTCCGCGACGCTTGCGCCGGCCGACGTAGAGCACCGACGCGAGCGCGGCAAGCCCGGCGATGTTGTGCACGACGATGCCGCCGGCGAAGTCGTGCACGCCCCACTTCGCGAGCAGGCCGCCGCCCCAGACCATGTGCACGAACGGGAAGTAGACGAAGAGCGAGCCACGGCGTCAGGAAGAGCATGTAGGCCTTGAACGTGACGCGGTTGGCGAACGCGCCGGTGATCAGCGCCGGCGTGATGATCGCGAACATCATCTGGTAGGCGACAGAACACGAGCAGCGGGATGCCGTGTTGTTGCGGCGACGGCGTGTCCAGCGTGATGCCGCGCAGGAACGCCAGTCAGTTGCCGAGGTTGCCGATGATCGCCGCCCGATCGTCGCCCGAGAAGCACAGCGAGAAGCCGAACGCGCACCAGAGGACGGTCGTCCAGCCCATCGAGACGAAGCTCTGCATCATGATGGCCAGCACGTTCTTGCGGCCGACGAGGCCGCCGTAGAAGAACGCGAGGCCGGGCGTCATCAGCATGACGAGGCTCGCTGCAGAGCAGCATGAAGGCGGTATTGCCGGTATCGAGATTCGCCATATGGGACCCCCTGGGGCGTCAGCCCGCGCGGAGTATTGCGGTTATGGCGGGAGGCGTCAAGCGGCCGGCCGCGTTCGCCGGCCGCGAGGCTAGAAGACGAACAGGACGTTGAATTGGACGGTGGGCTGGGTCTTCTTCACGCCGTCACGAGCCTCGAACACCGCTCGGTTTGACGTGTCCACCCGGAAATCCAGGCGGGTAATCAGGTGGGGATTGACGCGGAGCTCGGGTGTGACCGTGATTTCCTCGAGCCGCTGCGCGACGCCCGTTCGCGCGCCGTCCGGGTCGTCGAACACCTCGCCGCGCACGCACAGCGCCACTGCGTTGCTGAGCGCGAAGCGCGCGTAACCGGCCGCGCCGCGCCAACGCGCCTGGCCGCCATCCGGCGCCGCGTGCGCCTCACGGCCATCGTCGGCGTTGAACTGGAGCGTGACGGCGTCGGATAGCGTCCACGCGGCGACCACGTCGAAGACGGTTCGCAGGTTGTGGGTGTTGTCGCGCTGTTCCGGGCCGGTGATGCCGCCGACGGTGACCGTGAGTGCCTCGGTCGGCGTGAGCGAGACCTGCGCCGCCACGGTCTTGCCGCGGTTGTTGTCCTTGACGGTGTCCCATCCGTTGACGACCGCCACGAGCCCGGACACGCGCTCGGCGGCGACAGTCACTCGCACGCCGGTGTGCGTGAAGGGGATCGCATAGCCGAACAGCAGCGACCGCGACGCGTTGTCGTTGTAGCCGTCCCAGCCCTCGATCAGCTCGAGGCCGAGCGGCGTCACGAACTTGCCCGCGTCAACGCGCACGCCGCCGCCGAGCCCGACGCTCACGTACGCCTGTTGGAGGTCGACGTTTCGTTCCTCCGCCTTCTCCAGGGCGTGAAACAAGTCTGACGACGCCGAGACGCGTGGAATCGCCTGCCCGCCCTCGAGGTCGACCCGGAAGCCGACGTTGCCCCTGCCCGCCGCGTCGCGCATGACCGTGACCTCCGCGACGTCGAGTGCCAGCGAGTGGTCGGAGAAGTCGAAGACGCGGAAGCCGTTCAGCCGGGACGACGGGTGATTCAGATTGGCGACGTCGCTCAGCGACGCGAACGCGTGCCACTGCACTCCGCCGGCCGGCTCGGCCGCCGGCGGCGGAGCGGTTGGCGCTGGAGGCGGCGTCGTTCCCTGCGCGGCGGCAGCGCCCGCGGTGAGCATGACCGAGACGAATGCGGCGGCACAGCGGAGCGTCGGAGGCACGTCTGGATTATGTTCCGGATGCCGCGGGTGAGGCACCCTCCGCCGCGTCCACGCGCGCCGTGCCCCGTGCACGACGTTGGCCGTTGTGCGTACGGCATCCGTACGCTAGACTCGATCGAGGGAGCCAACACCGTGCCGACATCTTCGACGATCCGAGACGACCGCATTGAGCTCCGCGCCTCGCGCGAAGAGAAGCGCATCCTTGCGGCTGCGGCAGCCTACCAGCGCCTGGACCTGACGACGTTCGTCATGCGGACGGCCTTGCCGGTCGCCGAGGAGCTCGTCGCGCGGCACGAGCGCATCCGGCTGAGCGCGCGCGATAGCGCGCGCGTTCTGGAGCTGCTGGAGCATCCACCCAAGCCCACGGCGGCGCTGCGCGCCGCAGCCAGGCGGCTGCGGCAGAATCGGCAGTGACATTGCGCCGCGTGAGCTGGCGCGAAGAAGCCCTCGCGCGCCGACACGACCGCGCGGGATTCGATTGCGGCGTGCCCGCGCTCGACGGCTATCTCCAACGGTACGCCCGCCAGAACCACGAGAGCGGTGGCGCCAAGACGTTCGTTGCCGTTACGCCGGAAGTGCCAGACGCCATCGTCGGCTACTACACGATTGCCCCGGGGGCGATCGATTTCGGCAAGGTTCCACGTGCCATCAAGAAGGGACTCGGCCGTTACGAGGTGCCGGTCTTCCGGCTTGGCCGGCTGGCGGTCTCGCTGGCGCGGCAGAGGCAAGGACTGGGCGGCGAGCTGCTTCTGGCCGCGGGTCAACGCGCGCTGGCCGTCGCGGAAGCCGTGGGTGGGGTGGCGCTCGCAATTGATGCGAAGGATGATCGCGCGGCGAGATGGTACGAGCGGTTCGGCGCGCTGCGTCTGCTGGATGATCCCCTCAAGCTCGTTCTGCCCTTGGCGACGATCGCAGTAGTGGCAAAAGCCAGGTGAGGCGCGTTCCCGGGACGGCAGGAGACCCAGGATGAGGGCGTCGTTGAACCGTTGAACTCGTTCTCTCGTATTTGCCTACATTGCAGTCCTATGGCATATCTCGGTGAATTCGAGCAGCTCGTGCTCCTGGCCATCCTCCAGTGCGTGGAGACAGACGCTGGCGCCTATACCGTGCCGATCGGCCGCCTGATCAGCGAAAAGACCGGCCGCGAGGTGGCGCGCGGGGCGCTCCACACGTCGCTCGACCGCCTGCAGGAGAAAGGCCTCGTCACCTCGAAGCTCGGCGAGCCGCTCGCCATCCGCGGCGGCCGCAGCCGGCGGTATTTCACGCTCACCAAGGAGGGGCTGACTTCGCTGCGCGCCACCCGCGCCGCCCTCCATCGCCTGTCGGCCGGCCTCGAGTCGGTGCTGGATCGCCGCCGCTAGACGATGACGTCCGTCCCCACCCCCCCTCGCCTCGCCGCCTGGATTGCGCGCCGCAGCGTGCACGTGCAGGTGTGGCAGTACGACGTGCTCGGCGACCTGTACGAAGAATTCGCCGGCGTTGCCGCCGAGCGCGGCCCCGCCGTCGCGCGCCGCTGGTTCTGGCGGCAGGCCCTGCGGCTGGCGGTCCACGGCACGGCGGCGCGCGGGCGCGCCGTCCTTCACACCCTGGCCGTTTTGTTCTTCATCGGAGACCGTCCCATGTCCACATTCATGCAGGAAGTCCGCTACGCGCTGCGATCGCTCCGGCGTCAACCCGGCGTCACCACCGCGATCGTCCTGACGCTCGCCATCGGCCTCGGCGTCAACGCGGCGATCTTCAACGCGATCGACAGCCTGCTCCTGACGCCGTTCCCATTCAAGGACGTCAAGCGGACGCTCGTGCTGTCGGAACTGACCGATCGCGACACCTTCCCGAAGGAAGCGGTCTCGCCCGCCAACTTCATCGACATCGCGGCGCAGGCGACGGTCTTCGACCACATCGCGGCCTTCGAGTACGCCGACACCAATCTCTCCGGTGGCGACCGCCCCGAACGGGTGTCCGGGTACGGCGTCTCAACGGAGTTCTTCAGCACGCTCGGCATCACGCCGGCGCTCGGACGGTTCTTCACGCCCGACGACATGGTCTGGGGACGCCACCACGAGATCGTGCTGGGCGACGCGCTCTGGCGCGAGCGCTTCGGCGCCGATCCGTCGGTTGTCGGACGCGCCGTCCAGATCGACGGCGAGCCCAGCGTGGTCATCGGCGTCGCGCCGCCCGCGTTCACGTTTCCCGATGGCGCGCAGTTGTGGTCGCCGCTGGCGTTCACTGCCAAGGACGCCGTTGACCGCGACTCACGGTACCTGACGGTGTTCGGCCGCCTGGCGCCGGGCCGTACCGAGGCCGAGGCGCGGGCGGAACTGACCGGCATCTACCATCAGCTTCAGGAGCAGTACCCGGACGCGTTCCGCGGAGGCCGGTATCTGCAGGTGTGGCCGTTCAACAAGGCCATGGTCGACATCGGTATGCCGACGATCCTCGGGCTGTGGCAAGCCGCGGCGCTCTTCGTGCTCCTCATCGGCTGCACGAACATCGTCAATCTCCTGCTGGCGCAGGGCGCTGAGCGGCAGCGCGAGCTGTCGGTGCGCATGGCGATTGGCGCCGGCCGGGCACGGATCGTCCGTCAGCTGTTGATCGAGAACATGGCGATCTCGCTCGTCGCGGTGCCGGCGGCGCTCGGCGTTGCGTGGGTGTCGCTACGCGCAATGACCGCCGCGATGCCCCCGGCGCTCCTCAAGGTACGTGCCGGGGTGGGACCGTCTGGCGGTGTCCTGGCCGCTCTTCGGCTGGACCGCTCTCGCCGCCATCCTGACGGGCGCGCTCTTCGGCCTGTTGCCGGCGTGGCAGGCGTCGCGCGCCGGCGCGCTGGGCGCGATCAAGGGCGGCAGCGACAGCGGCCGCTCGAGCACGGCCGGCCGCTCGCGGAACCGCACGCGTCGCGTCCTGGTCGTTGCCGAAGTGGCGCTCGCGCTGCCGCTCCTCGTGTCGTCGGCGCTCGCGGTGGTCGGCGTGCAGCGGTTCGTGACCGGCGCGCAGGGCTACGACCCAAACGGCTTGTTCCGCGCGGCCATCGTGCTGCCGGATCCCGCCTACGCCGCCGATGAGTCGATGCGTCAGTTTTCGGACCGGCTGCTGACCGAGTTGCGGCGGCTGCCTGGCGTCACGAGCGCGGCCGCATCGTCGATTCTGCCGTCGTCGGGCAACAACAGCTCGCGCGGATTCGAAATCGACGGCCGGCCCGTCGACAAGGAACGCCCGCTCTCGGTCAACTTCCGCATCGTGACCACGGACTACTTCAAGACGATGCGCATTCCGGTCCTCCGCGGCCGTGACCTCACCGTGCAGGATCGTGACACCACGCAGCCGGTGGCGGTGATCAGCCAGTCGATGGCCGACCGCTACTGGCCGGGCGAATCGCCTATCGGCAAACGCCTGAAGCTCGACGTCGACAACGCGCAATGGCTCACCGTGGTCGGCGTCTCGGGCGACGTCATCGATGACTGGTTCATCAACCGCAACGTTCCAACCCTCTATGTGCCGGCTGCGCAGGCGCCAACGCACCGCGTCAACGTCGTGCTGCGCACGGCCGGCGATCCGCTGGCGCTCGAAACCGGTGTCCGGGCGGCCCTGGCCTCGGTCGATTCCCAGCTGCCGATGTTCGACGCAAAGACGATGACCGAGGCGCTGAAGCAGCGCACGACGGGCCTGCGCTTCATCGGTGGGCTGATGGCGGCGTTCGGCTCGATCGCGCTCGTGCTGGCGGCGATCGGCATCTACTCGGTGATGTCGTTCTACGTCACACTGCGGCGCAAGGAATTCGGCGTGCGCCTGGCGCTCGGCGCCACGCCGGCCAACGTGCTCCGAATGACGATGAAGCACGCGTCGTGGCTCGCCGGCATCGGCGTCGCCATCGGCCTCGCGCTGGCCGTGGCGCTGGCGCGCGTCATGGAGCAGGCGATGTTCGGCACGGTCTCGGCGGATCCGCGGATTCTCGGCACCGTCGCGGTGGTCCTCTTTGTCGTCGCGGCGCTCTCGAGTTTCCTGCCCGCGCGCTATGCCACCCGGGTTGACCCGGCGCAGACGCTGCGGGACTAGTGTCGCGTCCCGGAAGTTCGTTGGCATTCGGTCGGCGCTGCATCCCGCCCGGCGACGTTGCTTCTCGCTCAAATACACTCAGTATTCTCGCTCGTCGCGCCTTGCCGGACGGGCGCATCGCCGCCCTCGATGCACAACGAACTTCCGGGACGCGACACTAGAACTACGAGGTGTCGCTGTGCCGCGCCCGCGTGCCTGACGCATCTCGAATGGCTCGAATGGGCAGGAACATTGGCGTCGGCGCAGGACGCCTGTCCGATTGGCCTTCGAGAAGCTCGATGGCCGTAAGCCCATACTTCGTGTAGAACGCCACAGCATCGGGCTTCGCATCGACGATGATGCCGACGCATCCGTAGTCGGCGGCCATCCTCACGGCCAGCCGGCACACGAAGCGCAAGAGCTCGAGGCCCAGCCCGCGTCCCTGGACGGAGCGATCCACAGCCAACCGGGCAAGGCGAAGTACTGGCAGCGGATAGCGAGGTAGCTTGCCCCGAACGATGGCCGGCAAATCGTCAATTTCGACGTCCGCGGCTGCAACGGTGGCAAAACCCACGACCCTCGCGGGCCGGCCATCGTCCACCGCGACGTACGTCACGCCGATGTGGTGTCGAAACTGATTCTGGCCGGCAAACCGCTGAAAGAACCCGTCGAGGTCCGGGTCGCCGGATTGGAACGTGGAGCGGTCGTCGCGTGCGTGAAGCGCCCGGATCTCAATCACGGAGGAGCCGACGCAGCGCCGGCGTCGCCTTCGCCTTCGCGATGTGCTTCAGCATGGCCTCGCCCGACGCCCGGGTCACGACCAGCTTGGGGGACGCGACCGCGTCAGCGGGGAGCTCCTGCAGCGCCCGCAGGTGATGGCGCAGGGCCTGCTCGACGAGATGGCCCTTCTTGACGCCCGTGGCGCGCACATAGCGGTCGAGCAATTGCCGGGTCGCGCGAGACACCATCGCCGAGATCTGAGTCTCTTCAGCCATTCAATATTCCATGAATATTCTACAAATATGTATGGATAGCGTCAATGCGTCCCTCTATCCGCGCTGACGTCGAACTCCGGCGAACCCCGCCAGGTCAAGCGGTAGGTGCGGCCCAGCCGAACGTTGGCGACGAGCGCCGGGCGAAAGCACGCGAGCGACGTGCCGCGTCGCCTGCGCACGCTCGGATACACCACGCCCAGCGAACCGGCGGCGAGCAGGCGCTCCGTGAGCGTCTGTGAGGCGACGTAGCTCCGGGGATGCAGCCACTGTTTCGCGCCGCGCGCCGCGCGCAGGTCGTGGAAGCTGGCGCTGAAATCGGCGAGGTAGTCGTCGTAGGTGACGCTGTCTTCGAACCGGCCGATTTCCGCGAGCTGCACCGTCTTGTGAAAGCCCACCTCGGCCTGCGCCGTGTCGACGTCGAATGCGGCGTACCACGCGCCGCGGTCGGGACCGTTGAACCGCCCGCCCAGCGGATGCGCGTGAGCGAACGCGGCGTTGACAACCGACGCGTACGGCACGCCGAACACCAGCTCGTCGACGCCGATGCCGGCCGACCGGTCGTGCTCGGCCAGCAGCCGGTCGTTGGTCGTGTCGTCGAGCTCGAAGATGGTCTGCAGGTGCGCGTCGTCGTCGGCGATGGCGGCGAGCACGCTGTCGCCCCCGGGCAGATGGCGGGACGGCACCAGCCGGTGGGTGTCGAGCCGCCGGACGAGGGCCGTGGGGGGAAGGGATGTGCGCCGTGCGGCGGCCATCAGCCGGCGCGCCGGGCGTCGAGCAGCCGGCGCACCGTCTGCATGGCCGGCAGGCCGCCGCGCATCATGAACTCGAGCGGCGTGCGGCCGCCGAAGATCGGGTTGCGGTTCGGCAAGCGGACCCATTCATCGGCGAGGCCGGACGCGTGGAGGATGTGGAGTGCCTTGTAGACGCCGATCACGAACGAGATCCGCGTGAGGCGGTCCGCGTCCAGCACGCGGTCCGGCTGGCGCTTCATCTCGTAGAACGGCCCGTTCGTGACGCCGCCGAGCAGGGCGCGCGCGTCTTCGTCGCGCACCTTCCAGCGCGCCATGACGTTGAAGAAGGCCTTGAGGGCGCCAGGCGTCAACCGCTCGCGTTCGGCCCGCGCGCTGAGATCGGGAAGCGCGCCGGCGCGATACCGGGTGACGGGGTAGTGCAGCGTCAAGGCCATTCCTGTTATCTCCTATTCAGGAGTATATGTGCTCCTGACATTGGCGTCAAACGGGCCGGCAAACGCCTTGGCGCTGCGGGTGGATTGATCTGACTAGTGATGACTATAATGTGACCATGAAGACCGTCGGGATCGCCGACCTCAAGGCACGCTTGAGCGAGCACCTCCGATCCGTGAAGAAGGGCCGGACGCTGACCGTCCTCGATCGGGACACGCCGGTGGCTCAGATCGTCCCGATTGAGCGGAGCACGCTCGAGCTGCGGCAGGCGACGCGGCGTCCGGGCGAGCTCCCTCTGCCGCCCCCGGCGGCGGTGCCTACGGACAGTGTGGCCGTTCTGCTCGCCGATCGGGAGCGACGTTGACGCTCTATCTCGATACGTCGGCGTTGCTGAGCTTCGTCCTCGGCGAGGCCGGCGCTCTGGACGCTATCCACACGGCGGATCGATTGGTTTCGAGCGAGCTGCTGGCCGTCGAGGCGCGCCGGACCATCGATCGCCTCCAGCGGATGGGCCTGCTGCCAGCCGACGAAGCGGTGCGCCGCCTGGCGCTCGTCGCGGAATGGCTCGAGGCCGTGGACCTCGTGCTGCTGCGGGCGCCGATTCTCTCCCGCGCGGGGGATCCACTGCCGTCGCCGCTTGGGACTTTGGACGCGCTGCACCTGGCCACGGCGCTCGTCTGGCGCGACCGGATGGACGAAGTGCTGACGGTCGCGACCCACGACGGGGCGCTAGCGCGCGCGGCTCGGGGTCACGGGTTTGCCGTCATCGGCGCCTGACTCGCGGCGCCCGGGTCACGCCGGCGGTCGATCGACCTGCCGCTACTTGGCCAGCGGCACGCGACTGGATCGTGGGAAACTAACCGGACAGGGGGCTTTCATGAAATTGATTCTTACTTTCGTACCTGACCGGGCTCGCTGGGACCATGATGCTGGCGGCGCAGATGCCGACGGTGAAAGCGTCGGCGAATCCCGTGAGCGACACCGTGCGGCAGATGGTCGCGCGTGATGGCGGCTATCTCGTCAAGTCGGCGGCGGAGATGCCGGCCGGCAAGTACGGCTACCATCCGACGCCGGAGCAGATGACGTTCGGGCATCTGGTTCTGCACGTCGCGACGTCGAACGGGTCGTTGTGCTCGGCGATCGGCGGGATGACGAAGCCCGACTTTTCGAAGCTCAAGGACACCGACCCGAAGGACGCGCTCGTGCAGGCGATCACGAAGTCGGTCGACTTCTGCGCGTCGGCGCTCGCGAAGGTCACCGACGCGCAACTCGGCGACGAGGTGCCGGGGTTCCGCGGCAAGACCTCGCGCGCCGCGGTCATGTTGACGCTCGCAACGGATCTGGCGGATCACTATTCGCAGGCGGCCGGCTACCTGAGGCTGAACGGCCTGCTGCCGCCGTCGGCGCAGCCGCGGGGCAGCGGTCGCGGACGCCGGTAGCGCACCAATGCTCGGCGACGTCCGGCTCGCACTGCGATCGCTCGCAGCAGCGCGGGGGTTCGCCGTCGCCGCGACGCTGACGGAGCCATTCACCGGCAATCACGCCGATGCGACCGACGTGCGCTCGGGCCGCGCTGCTTCGTGGTAGCATATGCCAAGCATAGGCTATTGGGAAGGTTCAGTGTATGGACGCCGAACGTCATGTCCGCTTGTTCAAGAACGGCCGCAACCAGGCGCTCCGGATTCCTCGCGACCTGGAGTTGCCGGGCCGCGACGCGATCCTGCGCAAGGAAGGCCGCCGTCTGGTCGTCGAGCCGATGGTGCGACCGTCGCTGCTGGCCGTCCTCGCGACGCTGAAGCCCATCCACGAGGAGTTTCCCCGCATCGAGCGACAGCCGGCCGAGCCGGTCGACCTCTGACATGCCGCAGCCGTATCTGCTCGACACGAACATCTTGTCGCATCTCCTGCGCGACCCGCAGGGGCCGGTCGCTGCGCGTATTGCCGAGGTTGGCGAAGAGAACGTGCTCACCAGTATTATCGTGGCCTGCGAACTACGCTACGGGGCGGCCAAGCGTGCATCGCGGCGGCTGACGCGGCAGGTGGAGGCCGTGCTCGGTGCGATCGCGATCCTCCCGTTCGAAACGCGTGCGGATCGCCACTACGCCGCCATCCGCACGGCGCTCGAGAAGAAGGGGACTCCCATCGGCGCCCACGACATGCTGATCGCGGCGCACGCTCGCGCGATCCAGGCGATCTGCGTGACCGACAAGGTCGCTGAATTCAGGAGAATCCCGGCACTCAAGGTGGAGAACTGGCTCACGTAGCCGTCTCACCCCACGCCAAGACGCACCGTGCGCCTGGATTGATGCACGACCCCCTCGGATCGTCCTGAGCAGAGCGTGCTGACAGGCTTGATTTGTACAACATTGTTGGGTAATGCTGTGCGGTATGCCGCGCATCCTCGCTCTGCTCGTCGGCGCCGATCTGGCCCGCGACATCTGCGGCGACCTGACCGAGGAGCGGGCGCGGCGCACGCGCGCGTCGCGCTTCGGCGCGGCGCTCTGGTTCTGGCGTGCGATGGCCGCGACGACCCTGGTCGCCGCGGCGGCGATAGTGCGGCACGGCCTGCGCGCGGGCTGGCGGCGCCTGAAGCACCCGCGCGGCGGCCGTGGCGAATGGCGGCAGGCCGTCCGCGCGTTGCGCAAGACGCCCTGGTATTCGGTGACGGTCGCCGGCGTCATCGCGCTCAGCATGGCGTTCGCCACGACGGTCTTCGCCGTCGTCGACGGCGTGCTGTTCAAGTCGCTGCCGTACCACGACCCCGACAGGCTCTTCGCGGTGTTCGGCGAAGCCGCCTTCGCGCCGGGGTCCAATTCGGACCGGCCCGCGGGTGTGCCGCCAGCCGAAGTCGCCGCGTGGCGCGAGGCCGTGCCGGACCTGCCCCTGGCGACCTACTTCGCAGCCGCGTTCAAGAACAGGATGCTCCGAGGGCCGGAGTACGAGCATCCGTATCTCGATAGCGAGGGTCGACGCCGCGTTCTTCGGCACGGTCGGGTCCGGCCCGATGATTGGCGGATTCACCCCGGACGACTTCAAGTCGGACGAAGGACCGGCCGTGCCCGCAATCCTCTCCTACGAGGCGTGGCAGCAGTGGTTTGGCGGGGATTGGTCGGCCATCGGCCGGGTGCTTCCGGGCAGGTTCGGCGATGGCATTCGAGTCGCCGGTATCCTGCCGCGCAACTTCGTGCCGCCCTGGGGCTACCACGTCGACGTGGTCGAGCCCCTCGTCGTTGCCGATCCCGACGACCACAATCCGTGGCTGCGGGTGGTCGTCCGCCTTCCAGACGACCTGACCGGCGAAGCGGCGGCCGGGCGCCTGTCCCAGGTGGGGCGGGCGCTGGCGGCGAGTTGGCCGGTCGACCAGCAGTATCCGTATCGGAGCTCACCGGTCGACCGGATCTGGCTGGAGCCGATCCGCACCGTGCTGACGCAGGGGACGCGTGCTTCGGCGTGGCTCGTGTTGGCCGCGGCCATGTCGCTCGTCGTGCTGGGGTGCCTGAATGTCGCCGGACTCGCCGCGGCACGCGTGCAGGACCGCTGGCACGACCTTGTCGTGCGACGCGCGCTCGGCGCTCGGGCGTGGGACCTGGTGCGCCTGCTGGCGGTCGAGGACTCGATCGTGGTCCTCGTGGGCACCGCCGCGGGCGTGCTTGGTGCCCGTCTCCTGTTGCAGGGCACGCTGCACCTGATGCCGGCGCCGCTGGAGTTCCTGAAGCTGCCCGCCGTCGATCTGCGGGTTCTGGCGTTTACCGGGCTCGCCGCGGCCGCGTGCATCGCGATCATCACCGCGGTCGCGGCACGTGCGCTGCTGAAGACCGGCCTGCAGCCCTCGCTGGCCGACGCGCCGACGACATCGCGGCGCGGGCGCTGGCGGTCCTGGACCATCGTCACCGGGCAGGTCGCGCTCGCGCTGGTGATGACGGTCGGCGGCGCGCTCGTCGCGGGCAGTCTGGTCCAGGTGTGGACCGAGAATCCGGGATTCGATCTCAGTCACACGTACCGCATTCCCGCGATGGGCGGCGCTTCGTCTGCGGGTGCGACCGAGCAGCTCGTCGACGATCTGCGACAGCTCCCCGGCGTGCTCGGCGCCGGCGGAGTCGGCAGCAAGGTGATCGACAACGGCCTGATGGTCGGGAGTTCGTTCATTCCCCCTGCAGGGACTGGCTTCGGCAACGGCAACCGGACGGTGTCGGACGTGACGATGACGGCGGGCTACTTCGAGGCGGCTGGGCTCCGGCCGATCGAGGGCCGGCTGCCGACGACCGCGGAGTTCCGAACGGGCGCGCCGGTGCTCGTCGTGAGCGAGCTGGTGGCGCGTCAGTACTGGCCGCACGGCGGCGGCCTCGGCGCCGTCCTGGAGCTCAACGCCACGTCGGCCCTTCCCGCCAAACGCTTCACGGTCGTCGGCGTCGTGCCGGACGTGCGCTACCTGTCGCTCGACAGGGATCCGAACGGGACGATCTACTACCCCCAAGCGGCCGCCCGGAACGGTGGCTTCCAGAACATCGTGATCCGACTGGCCGCCGGCAGCCCCACGACGCCGCAGGCCGCGGCCGCCTGGATTCGCCGGCGCTGCCCGACGTGCCTGATGTTCGGCGCGCCCGAATCCCTGGCCAGCCTGTTCAGCGATTCGGTGCTGGCGCGCCGGTTCCACGGATGGGTGTTCGCCTCGTTCGCCGCCGCCTCGCTCGTGATCGTGGGCGTGGGCATTCTGGGCCTCGTGGCGATGACCTCGAGCCGGCGGACGAAGGAGATTGGCATCCGCCTCGCGCTCGGCGCGACGCCCTCGGGGGTGACGCGGCAGATGCTCCGCGAGCAGGCCGCCGCCGTCGCGGCCGGCCTGGCCACCGGCGGCCTGGTGGCCGCCTGGGCCGTGCAGTTCGTGAGGAGTTACCTCTACAAGCTGCAGCTTTACGACATTCGCGTGTGGGCCGCCGCCGTCGCGGCGCTGCTCGCAATGGCCTTGCTCGGCGCCATCATTCCGTCGAGGCGCGCCAGCCGCGTCGACCCGGTGCGGGCCCTACGGGTCGACTGAACCAACGCCTCCCACCACCCTCCGCGATTGACGCCGTGACATCAAAGTGATATCACTTTGATGTCAGGCAACGAGCGCCTGACCCGGCAGGAGGCTCGTCATGTTGCAGGAAAAGGTTCGCAAGGGCATTTCGGGATGGGCGATGGTGCTCGTGCTGGCCGCGGTGGCCATCGCCGGCATTGCCATGCTGACGCGGGTAGATGTCGTCCAAGGCCTCTGGCAGATCGGCGGCGTCGTGCTCGTGCTGGCGATCGACGGTGTCTGTTGGTTCGGCCTCATGGTCGTGAACCCGACCACCGCGAAGGTCGTGCTGCTTTTCGGCGACTACCGGGGCACGATCAAGGACCCGGGCTTCTGGTGGGTGAACCCGCTCACGACGCGGCGCACGGTGTCGCTCAAGGTGCGCAACTTCGAAAGCGGCAAGCTCAAGGTCAACGACCACACTGGCAACCCGATCGAGATCGCCGCCATCGTCGTGTGGCGGGTGGTCGACACGGCCGAGGCGTTGTTCGACGTCGACGACTACGAGCACTTACGTGACATGCAGACCGAGTCGGCGGTGCGGCACCTCGCCACCGTCTCCGCCTACGACGCGCACGAGGACGGCCAGATGTCGCTGCGCGGAACGGCCGACGGAGGTCGTCGCAGCGGCTCGGCGAGGAGATCCAGGAGCGCCTGGCCAAGGCGGGCGTGGAGGTGATCGAGGCGCGCATCAGCCATCTGGCCTATGCGCCCGAGATCGCCAACGCGATGCTCCGCCGCCAGCAGGCGACGGCGATCATCGCCGCGCGGCAGAAGATCGTCGAGGGCGCGGTGGGGATGGTCGAGATGGCGCTGGCCTACTCAGCGAGAAGCAGGTCGTGCACGCTCGACGAGGAGCGCAAGGCCGCGATGGTGAGCAATCTCCTCGTGGTGCTGTGCGGCGACCGTGACGCCCAGCCCGTGGTGAACACCGGCACGCTCTATCAGTAGCCGCGGCGTCGAGCGTTCAGCAGGGGAGCGACGCGATGGCGGAGCGGAAGACATTTCTCGTACGGCTCGACCCGGCGCTGCACGAAGCGCTGCAGCGCTGGGCCGATGCCGACCTGCGCAGTCTCAACGCCCAGATCGAGTTCCTGCTGCGCAAGGCGCTCGCCGACGCCAAACGGTTGCCGAAGTCGAAGGAGTGACCATGGAACCCGTCTTTACGCCGCCGCGCGGACTGGACCGGAGCCGGCCTCGCGAGACTCGTTTGTCTGGCGTCGGCCGAGCCCTGGTCGTGGTGATCGCGCTGCTTCTTGCCGGAGCGCCGACGGTCGGCGTCGTCCTGGCTCGCGTCGCCGCGGCGCAGGCTGCCGAACGGCAACGGCTGGTCGACGATGGCGTGGAGACCCAGGGTGTGGTGACGCGCCTGTGGAGCTCGTCGGGCGACTCGAAGCAGTGGCGGGTTGCGTACCGATTCGAGGCGGACGGGCAGCCGTACGCCGGTCAGTCGAAGATTCCGCGCGCGTGGTCGCAGACACTGCGGGCAGGCCGCGCGGTGACGGTCCGGTTCGTGCGGGACGATCCCGGCGTCAACTTGCCCGGTGGCCTCGAGCCGGCCGTGCTGCCGTTCTGGCTGCCGTATCCCGCGGCCGCTCTGCTGGCTGGCGTGGGCTTCGTGGGGATCATCAACCTCCGTCGCCAGCGCGAGTTGCTGGCCAACGGCCGCGCGGCCGGCGCGGTCGTGACCAGGCACGCGACGCACCGCACCGGTCACGGCGGCGCCCATCGGACGATGAGTTATGAGTTCCGAGAGTTCGGCGGCGCCACGGTCAAGGGCAAGAGCGCGACGAGCCGCAAACCGCCGGCGATCGGCAGCGTGATCTGCGTGCTCTACGATCCCGAGCGGCCGACCCGTAACCAGCCGTATCCGCTCGGTCTCGTGCGGCTGGAAGAAGGGTGACAGGTGCGCGGTGGCTGCGAGTCGACCAGGCCTTACTGTCCGCCTCGTCCTCCGCGCCCCGACGCCCCGATCTGAAATTCCTTCGGCGGCTCGGCGCCCATCAGATACCGCACGAAGTAATCCCAGCGGCGACGCGTCATGTAGTTGCTCGCGGCGCCGTAGCCGTGCGCGACGTTGGGGATGAGCAGCAGGTCGAAGTCCTTGTTCGCCTTGATCAGCGCGTCGACGACCAGCAGCGTGTTGTACGGCGGCACGTTGTTGTCCATCGTGCCGTGGGCCAGCAACAGGTGGCCCTTCAGGTTCTTGGCGACGAGCTGGTTCGCCTGGTTGTCGTAGTTGGTCGTGCCGTCGGCGTTCTTCACGAGCAGCCCCTGCTACTTCTCGGCCCAGTCATCCTCGTACTCGCGGTTGTCGTGGTTGCCGGACTCCGAGATGCCGACCTTGAAGAAGTCCGGGATAGCGGAACATCGCGTCGGCCGTCGCGATACCCGCCGCCCGAGTGGCCGTAGATGCCCGCGCGGTCGATGTCGATGAACGGGTATTTCTTCGCCAGCTCCTTCATGCCCGCCACCTGGTCGGGCAGCGTGTTGTCGCCCATGTCGCCGTAGTACGCCTCGTGGAACTTCTTCGACCGCCACGGCGTGCCCATGCCGTCGATCTCGACGACGACGAAGCCGAGCTCGCGCGAGGGCCTCGCAGTCGCCGTGCGCCGCCGAGAAGTTGCGCGACCCCACGCTGCCGGTCTGCGGCCCCGGATAGATGTGGTTGACGATGGGGTATTTCTTCGTCGGGTCCATGTTGAACGGCGTGAACATCAGGCCGTAGCAGTCGTCTGACCCCGTCGCGGCACTTCACGGTGACGCGCGTCGGCGGCTTCCAGCCCGTCGCGAGAGCTTCGAGATGTCCGCCTTCTCGAGCGGCACCACGAGCTTGCCGTCGGCGTCGCGCAGGGCCGAGACCGGCGCCATGTCCGGCGTCGAGTACGTGTCGACGAAGTAGTCGTTCTTCGGGGACCACTGCACGGAGTGATTCCCATCGTCTGGCGTGAGCAGCGTCTGGCCGGATGCCGTCGAAGCCCACCTTGTAGAAGTGGATGAAGTACGGGTCGCGGCCTGGCTCCTTGCCGACGCCGTAGAAGTCAGATCTCGCGGTTCTTGTCGTCGACGCGCGTGACGTTGGTGACGTTGCCGTCGCCGTGCGTGATCGGGTTCTTCAGCTTGCCGGTCGCCAGGTCGTAGAGGTAGAGCTGGCCCCAGTTGTCGCGCTCGGAGAACCAGATGACCTCGTTCGACTGCGGCAGGTACTTCCAGTTGACGGCGCCGTTACCGGACTCGAAGAAGGTGGACACGGTCTCTTCCAAGACCTTGCGGATGTCGCCCGTCGTCAGGTTCGCCTGGTAGAGGACCTCGTCCTTGTGGTCGCGCGACGTCGACACGAACGCCAGGTCGCTGCTGTCGGGGTTCCACTGCACGTCCCCGAAGTTGTCGCAGTTCACGTCGTCGCAGAGCGTTGACCGGTGCTGGTCGGGTGGCATGTTGAAGCGGACCATCTTGTCGGTGCCCACGTCGATCACCACGCGCTGGATGGTGGTGACGACCTTGTCGCCCGGCAGCGGGTACTTCCACGCTTTGAGCGTCGGGTGGCCGACCTCGGTGCTGACCAGGTACATGTCGCCGACGTTGCGCTGGTCCTGCTGGAACGTGAAGACCTTCTTCGAGTCCGGCGACCAGAGCACGACCGGCGCGATCGCTCTGACGTCCAGCCGGCGTTGTCGGTGGCGTAGCCGAAATTCTCCACGCCGTCGGTCGTGAGCGCGTGCTCTTCGTTGCTCTTCGTGTCACGCACCCACAGGTTCCAGTCGCGGATGAAGACCGCGTGCGTGCCGTCGGGCGAAGCCACCGATGGCGCCTGGCCGTTGCCGCCGCGTCCGCCGCCGCGTCCGCCCCGGCCCCCCCGGCCGGCGAACCCGCCGCGTCCACCTCGGCCCGACCCGACCGCGTTCAGGTCGAGGCCGTCGATGCCCTGGCATTCCGCGGTGGTAGGCGTGCAGACCACGCGCGTCTTCGCGGCCGGATTCACGAGCACCGCCTGGCTGCTGCCGTCGGTCGAGTTGCGCACGTACCAGAATCGCCCGTCGGGGAGCCACGTCGGCCGGACGCTCGAGTTGAGGACGAGGCCGTTGACGCCGCCGCCCATGAACCGCTCGGCGCGTGAGTAGTCGGCGGCCGTGAGCGTCTTGGGCGCGAAGGGCATCCGGGCCTGGGCGAGGCCGACGCCGGTGGCGGCGGCGACGACGAGGGCGGTGGAAATCAGCAGAATCCGGCGGCGAATGTGGGCGGGGGTTCGCATGGAGGGAAGTATGCCACTCCCGACGCGTGCCCAGAAACGGGCTTTTCACTCGGCGCGGCCCGTCGAATCCCGCACAATAGGGCGCATGGACACGATCACTGCACAGTTTCACGTGCTCTGGGCCCAGTTGGCCGTCCTGCTGCCGCGGATCGTCGCGGCGCTCGCCGTGCTCTTCGCCGGGTGGCTCGTCGCGGCGGTCCTCCGGCGGCTCACGGTCCGGCTGCTGCGGAAGGCCCGCATCGACGACGTCGCGGAGCGCGCCGGCATCGACGGCTTTCTGGTCCAGGGCGGCATTCGCTTCACGGCCGTGACGCTCGTCGCCTGGTTCCTGTACTGGCTGCTGATCCTGTCGGCCGTCAGTCTGGCCTTCAGCATCGTCGGCATCAGCGCCGCCGACGAGATGATGCGGCGAACGATGCTGTACATTCCGAAGGTCATCGTGGCCGCGCTGATCGTCGGCTTCGGCGCGCTGTTCGCGCGCGTGGTTCGCGGCATGCTCTCGGCGTATCTCAACAACGTCGGCGTCGAGGGCGCCCGCGCGATCAGCGCCGTGGCGCAATACGCGCTCCTCGCGTTCGTGGTCACCATGGCGCTCGAGCAGCTCGACATCGGCGGCGAGACGCTGACCGCCGCGTTCGAGATGGCGTTCGGCGGATGCTGTCTGGCCTTCGGGCTCGCGTTCGGTCTGGGCGGGCGCCGCTGGGCTCAAGCGCTGCTCGAACGGATCTGGAAACCATGATCGTCGACTGTCACACGCACATCAACTACTACGAAGACGAGACCCAGCCGGCGCTGCCCGCCGTCCTCGACAAGCTGAAGGCGACGATGCGCCGCAACCGCGTCGACTTCGCGCTGGTTCTGAGCTCCTACAAGGTGTCGCCCGGCCGTCCGTCCACGCGCGACGTGGTGCACGCCGTGCGCGACGTGAAGAACATCCGGGTGGTGGCCGGCATCAGCATCGAGCGCAACGGCCCGGAAGACCTCGCCGAAGTGCGCGAGTACATCCAGGGCGGCATGGTGAAGGGCCTCAAGTTCTACTGCGGGTACCAGCCGTTCTATCCGTACGCCCCGGAAATGGCCGGCGCCATCGCGCTCGCCGAGGAGTTCGGCATCCCGCTGATGGTGCACTGCGGCGACACGTACTCGCCCCGGGGCAAGCTCAAGTACGCGATGCCGATTCACATCGACGAGCTCGCCGTCGACCACCCGGACCTCAACATCGTCATCTGCCACCTCGGCAATCCGTGGCAATCCGAGACCGCGGAGGTCACCTACAAGAACAAGAACGTGTACACGGACATCTCGGGCCTGGTGCTCGGCTCGTTCAGCGACCGGTTCGAGAAGTTCATGCTCACCCACCTGCAGAACATGCTGCTCTACGGCGTGGAGCCGGACAACGTGCTGTACGGCACCGACTGGCCGATCTGCACGATGGAGTGGTACCTGGAGTTCATCGAGGGGCTGAAGATCCCCACGGAAGGCCGCAGCAAGATCATGTACAAGAACGCGCTCCGGCTGTTCAAGCTGGACGAGCGGGACTCGCCTGTACTACCGGTGAAGAGGAACGTCATTCCCTGAAGCACTTCATGCTGAGTGGCCGGATCGCAGGCGACCAATCCGGTGCGGGCGGCCGGTCCGCGCCGCCATCGGACGCTCTGAAAGCGACTACTTGGTATTGCAAAGTTCTCGGAGGGCGAAGTGACTTCATGGATGAGCCGCACCCGCGGCGCAATGGGCATCGGTCTGACCTGGGCCGCAGCGTGGGGCGCCGCCGGCGCGGTCGTGGTGCTGGGGTTTCTGCTGGTCACCGGCAGCCGTCCCGACCCTCCCTTTCCCCTCATGTTGGGGGCTTTCGGGTTTGTCGCTGGCGTCGTCTTCTCGGGCGTGCTGGGCCTCGTCGAGGGCCGTCGCCGGTTCAATCAGATGTCCCTTCCGCGCTTTGCCGCGTGGGGGACGGCGGTGGGTTTCCTGCTGTCGGCGACCTTCGTCTCGACCGTCGCCCTGGCAGGAGACCCGGCGTTCCTGTGGAACCTGCCGGTGCTGGGCCCGGTCTTCGCGGTTGCCGCCGCGGGCTCGGCTGCTGGTTCGTTGGCCCTGGCCAGAAGGGCGCAGCCCTGGAGAAGCCTGTTCGTCCAGTTGGGTGCGGATGTTCCGAGCGATGCCTGAGGGCGACAGGCCCCAGGCCAAGGGCCAAGGCGTCAAGAGAGCCGCGCGGTTGCCATGGTCATTGGCGCAGGATCTTCTCCATCGGCCTGCCTTTGGCCAGCTCGTCCACCAGCTTGTCCATGTAGCGGATCTTCCGCATCAATGGGCTGGTGATGTCCTCGATGCGAACGCCACAGATGACGCCGGTGATCTTGCTCGCGTTTGCATGGAGCGCCGGCGCTTCGGCAAAGAACGTCTCGAGGTCCTTCTTCCGCGCGATTTGCTTCGCGAGCTCCCGAGGGCTGTAGCCCGTCAGCCAGCAGATGACTTCGTCGACGTCCTTCTTGCTGCGCCCCTTCCTCTCTGCTTTCTGAACGTAGTGCGGGTACACGCTCGCAAATGACATCTTGAAGATCCGGTGCGTTTCCATGTGGTCTCGCTCCAATCCGCTCGACGTACTGCCCAAGCGGCTTCGCTCGAGAGATGATCCTCTATCTCACTTCGTAGTGAAGCGCCACGATCCCGGTCGTGTAAGCCTTCGCCTCCACGAGGTGCAGCGCGACGTCCGTGTCGAGCCCGTTGAAGAACGCAATCCCGTCACCAACGACGATCGGCACGATCGAGAAGCGCACGTCGTCGACGAGCCCGAGGCGCAGGCACTCGCCACACACGCTTCCACCGCCGACGACCCAGATGCTCCGGAACCGCGGCTTCAACCGTTCATTGACGAGGCGCGTGAGGTCGCCCGAGTAGAACTCGACCGTCTCCCGCACCTTCCCCAGCTTGCGAGTCGTGAGGACGAACGTGGGCGTGTCGCCGTAGGCCCACCCCAGCCCCTTCGCCTCGAACTCCAGCGCCGTCTCGTAGGTGCGCGACCCCATCACGTAGCAGTCGATCGAGGCGAGGAACTCGGTGACGACCTCGGGCGTCAGGGTGTCGCCACCCTCGAACGTGTCGGA
>CAWKHL010000003.1:0-23221 GCA_963849525.1 uncultured Acidobacteriota bacterium
AGGTGATTGTTTATGGCGCCGCCGGTCTGCTCCCAGATCGTCCGGCCCCGTCTGTTCGTAGTTGGCCTGCGAGTTCGACAGGTTGTCGTACTGGTTGGCCTTCCACGAGTTGGGCGCTTCCCGCTCGAGGCGCGAGGACACCGAATAATAGGACCGCGGGTCCTCCGGGTCGACGTTGGTCGGGCAGACCATCACCTCGGCGCCGAAGGCCCGCAGCGCGTCGATCTTTTCCTTCGACTGCTTGTCGGTGGTCGTGAAGATGCACTTGTAGCCCTTCACGACGGCGGCGATGGCGAGGCCCATGCCGGTATTGCCCGACGTGCCTTCGATGATCGTGCCCCCTGCTTGAGCATGTCCGGCGCGCTCCGGCATCCTCGATCATCTTCACGGCCATCCGGTCCTTGATCGAATTGCCCGGGTTGAACGTCTCCAGCTTGGCCAGAACCGTGGCCTTGGCCAGACCGCGGGGGATCCGGTTGAGGCGGACCATCGGCGTCCCGCCGATCGCGTCGAGGATGGTTTCGCAGATGTTTTTCATGATTCACCCTCGCGACCGCGCCAGGCGATGCCGGATCACTTCCACCGCCATCGGGATCAGCGACACGAGCACGATCCCGATGGTGACCAGCGAAAAGTGTTCTTTGATCACCGGGACGTTGCCGAACAGGAAGCCGGCTCCGAGGCACAGGGCCACCCAGCCGGCGGCGCCCACGGCGTTGTACGCGAGAAAGGACGGCGGCGACATCGTCGCCGCGCCGGCCACGAACGGCACGAACGTCCGGAAGATTGGCAAGAACCGGCTGAGGACGACGGCCTTCCCGCCGTGACGGTCGAAGAACTCGTGCGCCTTGCGGAGGTGCTCGCGGTTCAGGAGACGGCTCGTCCAGCCGCGACCGCTGGCGGCGAGGAATACCCGCGGACCGATCGCCCGGCCAATCGAGTAGTTGGTCGCGTTGCCAAGAAACGCCGCGGTCGCGAGCAGGACGTAGGCCGCGGGGAAGTTCAGCGCGCCGATGCCGCACACCGCGCCCGCCGCGAACAGCAGCGAGTCGCCCGGCAGGAATGGCGTCACCACCAACCCCGTCTCCGAGAAGATGATGGCGAACAGCAGCCGGCATCACAACCCGTATTGGGTGACGAAGGCGAGCAGGTGTTTGTCGATGTGGAGGACGACGTCGAGAAGGGAACTCATCCGCAGGAGACATTGTATCGGCTATCGGCGACCGGGTCCGGCGTCCGGCCAGACAGTCGTAGGCGCGACCTTGAGGTCGCCGCGTGTCCGGCGGCACCAAGGTCGCTGGCTACGACCGAAGCCATTCGAGGTCACCGCGGCGCGGCCCTTCCGGCACTGACGGCCGGTCCGTGCCCTATCTCGCCACGAGCGCGGCGACGATGGCCGCAAGCGTCGTCACCTGGATGCCGACCAGCCACATGAACTGGCGCGACATCTTCGTGTCGATTGCCTCGAACCGGTGGTCGATTGCCTCAAACCGGCGGTCGATCGCCCTCGAACCGGCGGTCGATCCCCTCGAACCGGCGGTCGAGGCGCTCCTCGAGGCTGACGATGGCCGTGCGAATTCCGTCGATTATCTGGCCAATGCTCTCCGACGCGGCCTTCGAGAAAGGCCACGCGTTCTTCGAGTGTCGGCACGAGAACCTCCTGCAGTATAGCGTCGTCTGGCACCCGCGCCGACGTTCGCTCGGAGGCAAGAACTGAGCGAGCATCATGCCAGCGGAAAACGCGCCAAACGAAGCCCACCTACCTTGGAGCGTGGCAGATTTTGCAACGGAGGGCCGCCCGGTGACGGCACGATTTGAAGCAGCCTGCCCTGCCGGCCGCTTACGGCTGCTTCTCGAACAGGTCGACCTTCGGCGCCAGGCGCGAGACGGACTGGGCCAGCTGCTCGTGGGCCCGCATCGCGCGCCAGCCCACGACCATCCAGAATACCGACACCAGGACGCCCCCCAGCATGATGACCTCAGGCATGTCGATTCCCTCCTCGGCGCCCATCCTGTCATAGGCGGCGTGGTCGCCGGCGAACGGTCTTGCCGTGAGGAGGCCGTTGATGGGCCGCTCGCGATACGCTCTCTGGATGGCGGCTATTGAGGACCAGTACCCCGACGACTTCGCGCACTGTTACGGCTGCGGCCGGCTGAACGCACACGGCCTGCACATCAAGACGGAGTGGATGGGCGGGAAGGGGTGGCGCATTTCAGGCCACGCCCCGAACACGTCGCCATTCCGGGCTTCGTCTATGGCGGGCTCATTGCCTCGCTCATCGACTGTCACGGCATCGGCACCGCAGCCGCGGCGGTCATGCACGCCGGGGGCGCGACGCCCGGCGTCGATCCGGCGCCGCGCTACGTGACGGCGGCGCTCGAAGTCCGCTACCTGAAACCCACGCCGCTCGACGACGAGCTGGAACTTCGCGCGACGCCCGTCGAGATTGGCGAGCGGAAGGTCATCGTCGAGGTGTCGGTGCTTGCCGGCGGCGTTGAAACCGCCCGCGGCCGCGTCGTCGCCGCGCCGATTCCGGCAACCATGACGGCCGGCCGGTAGTGCGCCCTACCATTCGGCCCATGGCGTCGCTGCGCGTCCTTCCGGCCGTGGTTTCGGCTTGATGGGCATCGCCGAGCGCGTGAGAATGCTGGGCGGCCATCTCGAGATTCAGTCGACCAAGGGCACCACCATTCGAATTCGATTGATTGCGGCTGCCCCGGGGACCTCATGACCATCGTCCTGGAGGCCTACGTGCGAGGCGCTCGAGGCGTTTCTCGAGAAACTCGATATCGTCGGCGTCGCCGGCGACGCGGCGCGCCTGGCGAGCGATCCGTTTGAGCTGGAGGAGGTCCGGCTCGGAGGCGATGACGAACAAGTGCGATTGGATTCTTCACGCGCGTCGCGCGGCCGTGGAGCTCGGCCGCTGGGAGCGGGAAGTCGAACAGCAGGTCGACACGAAGGCCGGTCGTCGCGTTGAAGAAGTAGGCGCTTGCCGGAGCGTCGATGCGGAGCCTCAGCACCGCGACCCTGCGGTTGCCGATGGTTGCCGTGACGTCGCCAGCGTCGTTCAGGCGCGAGACCAGTTCGAGGCCACGGTCGTAGAAGACGTCGACCACTGAGGTCAGGCGTTCCGCTGGTGCCGGAACGACGAAGTCGAAGTCGCGCGTCACGCGGCGCGACCCGAGCACGACCAACGCCATGCCGCCGACCAGGACGGGGGAGACGCCAAGGTCGCGCAGGGCCGCCATGAGCTCGCCGACGGTTTGCAGATGATTGGCGGGGCGCGCCACGTCAGGTCCTCAGTCGCCCGCGCGCGATGAAGGCGCCGGGAGCGGGCCGGAGCAGGTTTGCTGGCGTGTCACGGCCGGCCGGCCACCCCGCAGTTGCTCGGCCGCCTCCGCGTACGCGAGCGTTTCGGCGATTCGCCGGGCGGCGAGAAAGGACTGACGCCGGGCACGGCCGCCAGCCGAGGCAATCCGTTGCAGTTGGGGCGACGAGAGTCGTCGGGCGCGCGCGCGACCGCCGCGCCGGCCGAGGAGCCTCGCCAGTTCCGAAGGCGTCATGCGGATATTATACCTTGCGCTAAGCATAATTACGTGATCTTCAGCTTCAGGGTCGTCACCGTCGTGGCGTCGTCTCGAGAGAGACTGGCAAGGCTGGTCCCACCGTCGCGTCGGGGGCCCCGTGACGGCCAATGATATCCTCGCGAAGTTTTGACGGGAACTCGCACGGTACGTCGATGTCTGGTCGGGCTCGCGCTTGGGCTCGGCACTGTGTTGCAAGCCGCCGGACCTGCCGGGTCGATCGATGACTTCATCGACCGCGAAATGCCGGCCTCGGGCGTGCCCGGCCTGGCCTACGCTGTCGTGGCCGATGGCAAGATCACCACGGTGGGCGCGCGCGGCGTGGTGAGAGATCGGCGGCGACAGGAAAATCACGCCGGATACGCCTTTCCTGACCGGCTCGATCTCCAAGAGCTTTACGGCGCTCGCCGTGATGCAGCTGGTCGAGGCGGGCAAGATCGACCTGGACGCCGAAGTGTCGCACTATCTGGCGGGCTTCTCGGGCCGGCCCGCCGGCGTCGATCACGATCCGGCAGCTGCTCAGCCACACCAGCGGCTTCTCGACTCTGCAGGGGAACGCCTCGCATGCCGACAGCACCGGCGGCGAGGGATGCGCTCGCGCGGCCGGGTTGCCCGGCTGCGCAGGATGGACGCCCGCCTACGCGCCCGGCGCAAGGTGGGAATATTCCAACGCCAACTACCAGATTCTCGGTCGCGTGATCGAAGTCGTCAGCGGGCAGGACTATCAGGCCTACGTCGCGACGCACATCCTGCAGCCGGTCGGCATGGAGCACAGCTTCGTCGCCGACGGCAAGATCCATGAGGCGATGGCGACCGGGCACCGGCCGTGGTTCGGCACCAAGCGCCCGCTGCCCGAAAACCGGACCGACCGCGGCACGGCTCCGCAAGGCGGGATCGTCGCGAGCGCCAGCGATCTGGCGCGCTACCTGCGAATGATGATGAATGGCCAGGACGACGTGCTCAGCGCCGCCGGCAAGGCGCTGATGATGCGTCCGGCGAGCGAGGCGTCGCCGTTCTACGGCTTCGGCTGGTTCGTGGATTCCGGCAACGGGACCGTGTGGCATGCCGGGACCAGCCCCGGCTTCGAAACGCTCGCGACGATGATCCCCGCCGAGCACAAGGGCGGTGGTCGTGCTGGTCAACGCGGGTAGTGGGATGGGTTTTGGGGAAACGGCCCCGCTTCGCAATGGCATCACCGCCAGGGCCCTCGGCCTGGAGTACGACGGCGAGGGCTCGCCGCTGGCCGCAGAAGGCGCTGTTCATCGCGCTGGTGCTCCTGCCGATCATCTATCCTGCTCAGCATGGTCTGGGCATGGCGTTACCGCGACGCGATCCGCGCCAAGTCGGGCGCCGTTCGGCCTGTTCAGCCTGTGGTTTCCGTTGCTCACCACGCTCGCCGCGGCGTGGGTCATCTTCGGCCTGGTGCCGAAGCTGTTCGGGCTGCCGATGGGCACGATACGCCTGTACCAGCCCGATCTCGGCCTGGTCCTGATCGCGTCCGCCGTGACCGGCGTGTGTGGGCGGTGTTCCGGCTCGGCGTCGCCTAACAGCGGCCACCCCCGCCGGCCCTGATGGCCGGTGGCGGCTTCGACGCGCCACGGCCCCTTCCATGGCCCGCGCGGATGACCTCGTCCGATCCGCGCTCTGCCTGCGGATGCTCGCAATGAGCTTCGTCGCGCAGACCTGTCGAGCCTCGCGCCCGGCCTGCATCGCTCGTTGTGACGGTCGTCGCTCCGTTGGCCGCGGCGACCGAATCTGGCCGCATCGTGGGGATCATCGCCGCAGACAAACAACTCACACACGAATGGACTCTGCCGTCGTTTTCGGGGCTGTTGATTCCCTCAACAGTTGATGTTAAGATCCGGCCGATGACCGACCACGACCTGGATTTGCTCCAGGGCACGCTCAATATCCTGATCTGCGCGCCCTGACATTCGGTCCCATGCACGGCTACGCCATCGCCCGCTTCATCCGTGAAGGCTCCGACAGCGCGTTCCGCATCCTCGACGGCGCTCGGTACACCGCGCTGCACCGGATGGAGGAACGCGAATCGGCTCGTGTCCGAACGGGGTTCATCCGACCAGGGCAAGCGGGCAAAATTCTATCGCCTGACGCGAACGCGGCCGCCGCGCGCTCGGTCAGGAAACGGCGCAATGGAACGACTACGTCGCGGCTTTCGCGCGCGTAATGCGCGCGACGCCGGCTCGTGGTGAGGGGTAACCCCTGTGAAGCGCCCCTGGTGGATGCGCGTCTGGCGGCGGAATCGGGAGGCGGATTGGCGCGTCGAGGCTGAAATGGCGTTTCACCTCGAATCGAGAATCGACGAACTGGTCCGGCAAGGCGCCCAGCCACGGACGCCCGCAATCGGACGCTCGCGGAATTTGGCGACGTCGACGCGGTCCGGGCGTCCCTGCGGATCGATCGACCGCCGGATGAGCCGGCGGCCCAACGGAGGAACGATGCTCGCGTCCATTCTGGCCGATGCGCGACAGGCATGGCGAAGCTGCCGCCGTCAGCCCGGCGTCACGGTGGCGATTGTTCTCTCACTGGCGCTCGGTCTCGGTTCCGCCACTGCGATGTTTTCTGTCGTCCGCGCGGTTCTGCTCGCGCCGTTGCCGTATTCGCAGCCCGATCGTCTCGTCACGGTCTGGACCAGGTTGGACGCGTCCGAGCGCACCTGGCTCGCCTCGATCGACGTCCGCGACATCAGGGCCAAGAGCCGGCTCATCGAAGACTTCGCGATGTGGACGTGGGACCGCGTCACGCTGACAGGCATCGGTGACGCCGCGAGCCTCACCGCCGGCGTGGTCACCGCAAACACCTTCGATGTGCTCGGCGCATCGCCCCTCTACGGCCGGGTCTTCACCGACACCGAGGCACTGGCCGCGACCCGGTCGGGGCAGACGATGTTTGCAGTGCTCGGCTACGACCTGTGGCGCGACATGTTTGCCGCCGATCCTTCCGTCGTCGGGCGAACGATCACGATCGACGACCGTGCGGTGACCGTCCTGGGGGTGATGCCCGAACACTTCCAGTTGCCGACGGATTTCGGCAGGAGCGCTGCGGCGGCGACGGCGCTGTGGATCCCGATCTACAACGATCCCGCCATGAACGAAGGGGGCCACAGCTATTTCGGTGCCGCGCGGCTCCGGCCCGGCGTGTCTCTCGCGGCGGTCAACGAGGAGCTGGCCAGCTTTGCCGCCGATTTCGTCCGGAGCGGCCGGTACCCCACGACCATGCACTACGGCGTCTTCGCCGAGCGGATCGACGACGATTTGTTCGGGAGCGTTCGGCCGTCGATGCGGGTGCTGGTCGCGGCGGTCTTCGTGCTGCTGTTGATCGCGTGCGCCAACGCCGCCGCCCTTCTCGTGGCCCGCGCCGAAACGCGGCGGCGCGAGTGGGCCACGCGAGTCGCGCTGGGCGCCGGCCGTTGGCGTCTGCTGCGGCGCAGCGCATTGAAGGGCGCTCCTGGCGCTGGCCGGCGGCATCTTGGCAATTGGCTTGGCGCTTGCGGCCAAACGGACGCTGGACGCCGTGGGCGCCGCCGCCATTCCGCGCATCGCCCGGGTGGCCGTCGATTGGCGGGTCGTCGGGTTCATGCTCGCGCTGAGCTTCGTGGCGACGGTCCTGTCGAGCCTCGCGCCCGGCCTGCATGCCCTGCGGCTGAATACCGTCGACGGACTCAACGACGGCGGCCGGAGCGTGTCGGCTGGTCGCGGACGGCTGAGTGTTCGCGCTTTCCTCGTGGTGTCACAGCTCTCGTTCGGCATGTTGCTCTTACCGGAGCCGGACTGCTCGGACGGACGCTCCTCACGATGCGAAATATCGATTTGGGGCTTCGAGCCCAACCATGTGCTCACGGCGCGCATCGCGCTGCCGACGACGCGCTACGCGAAGGCCGACGACGTCAACGTGTACATGGAAACGATGACGGCGCGTCTTCGGCAGGTGCCGGGCGTCACCGCGGCGGGTCTGGTGCGTGTCCTGCCGCTCGCGCAGACGATTGGCTACTGGCCGGTGACCGTCGAAGGCTACTCGCCGTCGCCGGGGGAGCGGCCGGCGGGCGATTGGCAGGCCGCGACGCCCGGCGCGCTCGAGGCGCTCGGCGAGCACCTCGTGCGTGGGCGTTTTTTCACCGAGCGCGACACGGCCGCCGCGCCCATCGTCGCGCTCGTCAACGAGACAATGGCGCGGATGTACTGGCCCGGTCGCGATCCGGTCGGCCACCGCATCCGATTCAGCAACGACGAACCGCTGGTCTGGGCGACCGTGGTCGGCGTCGTGGGCGACGTGCACCACAACGGTGTCATCACGGCGATCAAGACGAAGTTCTACCTGCCGTACGCGCAGTTCGTCGCGGCGACGGGGGACAAGCCGCTCACCGATGGCACCGTTGTCCTGCGCGCGGATGGTGACCCGCTGTCGCAAGTCGTCTCGCCACGATCGGCGGCCAAGGCCGTCGACCGGTCCGTTCCCGTTTCAGCGATTCGGCCAATGACCGACGTCGTCGACGCTGCCCTGACGACGCCGCGACTGACGAGTCTGGTGATGACGGGCTTCACCGCGGTGGCGTTGCTGCTCTCGGCACTCGGGCTGTTCGGCTTGCTCGGTGTATCTGGTCGCCCAGCGCACGCAGGAAATTGGCATCCGCCTGGCGATGGGCGCCCGATCGGGCGACATGGCACGGATGGTCTTGATGCACGGCCTCCGCGTCGGCGGCCTGGGTCTGTCGATCGGGATGGTGTTCTCCGTCGGCGCCGCGCGCGGCCTTTCGAGCCTTCTCTATGGCGTCCGACCGTCAGATCCGGCGACGTGGGTGCTCGCGTCTGGTGTATTGCTCGTCGTGACGATCGTCGCCTCGTTGATCCCCGCCTTGCGCGCCTCAGCGATCGATCCGGTTCGCGCGTTGAGGAAAGCCTGAACCCGTCGTCGCACGTGACCGGCTGGTGCTTACGTCTGGCTCATCAGAAACGCGACCTTCGGCTTTGGCGTCACCTTCGCTTCCATGTCCGCGGTGGGCGTGAGCCGCTGCTCAGGCTGACGGAATCGAACTGCGAATGTCCCTCAACAGCCTGAGGGTGTCGTGCGCGGCGCACCAGCGCTCGATGTAGGCCCAATCCAGGTCGGCGCTTCGCACCGCGATGATGTTGCGCACATCGTCTCGGTCCTTCAAGCGATTCGCCAGCGAGGCCCACCGCAGTTTGGTAATGACCATGTCTTCAGCCGTGGCCATGAACACCTCTCGGCCGAGGGCACGGACACGCTCGCGGCGACCGAATCTGGCCGCATCGTGGGGATCATCGCCGCAGACAAACAACTCACACACGAATGGACTCTGCCGCAGCGTCACGAGATACCGGGTCGTGCCGGTGACCGTCTCGAACGCCGCCTGCGGCGCCAGATGCAGGCCGTCCGGCAATGTTGCCGACAGTGCGGACATCGATGCGGACCCGACCTGAATCAGGAAGTCCGCATCGCGGGTGGCGCGCGGAATGCCGTGGAAGTTGGACGCGAGCGACCCGACGACCATGAACGGAATCCGCGCGCGATCGAGTGCCTCGATGACGGCGACGGCGGCTTCGTCCGCGGTCATGACTGTTCGAGCGCGGCGACGCGGTCGAGACGTGCGCAGACAAGCGCCAGCACGCCGGCGTCGTCCAATTCTGGATATTGATGGCGGATGCCATCGGCCATCATGCGGCAGGCGCGTTCAAACAATCGAGGGCCCTCCAAGAGCCTGTCGTCTGGCGACATCGCGCGCGCGCGCGCGATCTCTTCGCGGTAGAGCACGTCGGCGAGGGCCGCAATCGACTGCATGGCAACGTCGTCATTCTAGCGCGGAAGATTCATCGGGCGACCTCGCCTGCTGTTGACGACGCCGATGGCGATACCAGGCCCTTACTTCTGGCTCATCAGAAACGCGACAAGAACGTCCACGTCAGCGTCCGTGAGCGTGTGCGTCTTCATGTAGGACGCCATCGACATCTTCGGCTTTGGCGTCACCTTCGCTTCCATCTCTGCGGTGTGCGTGAGCCACTTCGTGATGTCGGCTTCGGACAGCTTCGCGCCAACGCCGCCGAGCGCGCTGGCCATCTTGCCACCCGAGTTCTTGATGGCGTGACACATGGAGCATTTCTGCGCCACGTAGACCTTCTGGCCGGCCTCGACTTTCTTGGGATCGAGCGTCTGGGCGCCGACGGCGCCGGCCATTACGGCCACGCCGATGAGTGTTGCCATTAGTGTTCGCATGTTGCGGTGTCCTCTGACCCCATAGTGACGGATCACAGAGGCTGGCGTACGTGCCGGAGTGCACAGGGGCCAGAATCCAGCGCTGGTGAAGAGCGGCGGCGGCTAACGACCGCCGCCGCCGTGGGTCGCCGTCGTGCCGGGCGGCATCATCTTCGGGTCCTCGCCCTTCCGGATCTGCGGCACGCCGTTGGCCATCCAGTCGGGCATCGGTGCGCCCTTCAGGTAGTGGTCGAAGAACTGCTGCATGCGCAGGAGGAAGTCCTTCTGATTCGCACGCTTCGAGAGATGGTGTCCTTCGCCCTCGTATTGCAGCAGGATGGCCTGCTTGCCGAGCCGCTTCGCGGCCGCGTACAACTCCAGCCCCTGGCCGGCGTCGACGGAGCCGTCGGCCGTGCCCTGGAGGATCATGAACGGCGTCTTGATGTTCGGCGCGTTGTGGATGGGCGACTGGCTCTCCCACTGCGCGTGGTTGGACCACGGCGTCATGCCCGCGCCCATGCGCACCTGGCCGACCTCCGTGATGCCCTGCTGAATCGTGCCGCTCGACCGGTAGAGCGTGTCGTAGAAGCTCGTCAGGTCGGTCGGCGGCGCGCCGGTGACGATCGCCGCGAACATGTCCGTCTGCGTGAGGATGAACGACGACTCGTAGCCGCCCCAACTGTGGCCTTGCAGGCCGATGTGCGCCGTGTCGACGTAGCCTTCCTTGATGACCGCCTTCACCGCGCTCGTGACGCAGTCGAGCGCCGACGTGCCCGGTTTGCCGATCTCGTAGACGACGTCCGGCTGCAGCACGAGGTAGCCTCGGCTCGCGTAGGTCGCCATGTGCGGGCGGTCGTCGTAGGGCGGCAGTTGGAAGTTGTGGTGCGTGTTCGACATCAGCTCGTAGAGGTACACGAGCATCGGATACTTCTTCGTAGGATCGAA
The DNA here is from genome assembly GCA_963849525.1 of uncultured Acidobacteriota bacterium. Classification (GTDB taxonomy): domain Bacteria; phylum Acidobacteriota; class Vicinamibacteria; order Vicinamibacterales; family SCN-69-37; genus CAVXSP01. The sequence continues at coordinate 10,759 of CAWKHL010000003.1, forward strand.
GTTGGCCGGCAGCGTCAGCGTGGCCTGCAGCCGCTGGCCCTTGCTGTTCTTGTAGTCGATGAGCTTCTTGGTGCCCCAGGCGAACTCCTGGAACAGCGTCGGGTCCGCGTCGGTCACCTGCCTCGGCGACGTGAACTTCTTGTCGGAGAGCCAGTAGTTCGGGTACTCGTTGAACGTCTGTTCCGTGAAGATCATCCGGTCGGCGTCTTTCGCGACCAGTGGCGTGCCGACGTTCTTGTCGAGCCAGATGAGCGGCGTGGGCGACGCGCCAGGCGCCAGCTCGAAGTAGCCGGACTTCTTGGTCCACTCACCGTACGCCGACAGCGTGATGGGTTTCGTGAGGTCGATCGGCTCGCGTCCGGCCCCGCCGCCGCGGCCACCGCCGCCCCCGCCACGGCCGCCGCCTCCGCCCGCGCGCGGCGCGAGTGACACCACGCGGTCCCGCACCTCGTCCTTGGCGCCGGCGCCCTTCGTCACATTGACGGGCGTGCCACCCGCGAGCGGCAGCGCCCACACGTCATATTGGTCATAGAGGAGCGCCGACGTGCCGTCGGCCGTGAATCCCGCCACGCCGTAGACCGGCTTCTCGTAGTCGTGGTCGTCCTGCGCGTCCACGAAGCTCCTGGTGCCGTCGATTCTGGTCTTCTTGCCCGTGGCGAGCTCGTCCGAGTAGACGTGGCCGTCCTTCAGATAGAGAAACCACTTGTCGTCGGGCGACAGGCCCATCGTCCGCGACAAACCGGATTCAATCAGGGCGCGCTCGCCGGTGGCGAGATTGACGCGATAGTAGTCGGCCTTGCTCGCGCCCCACTGCACGCCGCCGCGGTAGGGCTTGTCGAGTCCGCCGATGCCCCATGTCAGGTCTTCGTCGTGGTGACGCTCGGCATGTCCTCGTCGGCGATCTTCGCGATTGACCCGGACGAAAGGTCGATGACGGCGGCGAACGTGCGGCGCCGCTCCTGATTGAGCTGGACGATCTGCTGGGATTGCGGGACCTCGTCCTTGTAGTGCCACACGTCGACGTTGGCCTGCTCCTCGCCGGCCGGCGCGGCTGGCTTCGCGTCCTCCTGTTCCTTCAGGCCGACGAGCACCCGAGACCCGTCCTCGCTGAACCGCGGCGCGGCGAACTCACTGACGACCATGCCGGCCGGGAAGGAACCCGCCTTTGCGGGATCGAAGGTTCGCATCGACTGCTGCGGAGTGCCCACGTTCGCCCACGTGAGCACCACGTTGTCCTTCTGCGCGTTGCCGCGGGCCTTGTCGCCTCGGAGGACGCCGAGGTGGCCGCCGTCGTCGCTCCAGGTGAGTCTGGTCGTAGTCGGCCGCCATCGCGTCGAGCATCGTCTGGGCGCCGGAGGACATCGTCATGACGTACACGCCGTGCCGAGGCGCTGCTGGCCGCGCACCGTGTAGGCCATGAGCGCGCCATCGTCGTTGAAGGAGAAGGCGCCGACGTTGCCGACGTAGCGCTGCGCACCGGTCGCGAGGTTGCGCATCAGCAGGTCGGTGCCGGGCTGATTCGGGTTCGCGGCGGCGCCGCCGCCGCGCGGCCCCGGCCCCCGCCGCCCCGGCCCGCCGGCGCGGCAGTCGCCGCGCCGCTGTCCTCGGCTTGCGGGCGCAGGGAGCCACTCGCCGCTGGGCGAGAAGGAGAAGGAGGCGACGGCCGGGAAGGTCGTCTTCGCCGGTGGCGAGCGCCATCACCTCGAACGGGCGTGCCGGCGGGGTGGCTGCGTCGCCGGCCGCTCCGCCGCGGCCGCCGCCGCGGGCGCCCCGTCCACCGCGTCCGCCGTTTCGGCAGGGGCGATGAAGTCCCACCCACTTCGCGTCGTCGGAAAAGGACGCGCCCGTGCCGCGCGGGATCTCGTAGGCCGTCGCGGTGTCGAGTGATTTGACGAACAACGTGCCGTCACCTTCGTTCGGCGTGACGGTGTAGAGCATCCACTTGCCGTCGGTGGAAATGGAGGCGCCGGCAATGCGCTTGAAGCGCGGGTAGTCGTCCAGGGTGATGGGGCGCGGACCGGGGGCTGCGGGCGGCGGGTTCTGCGCGCGCATGACGAGCGGCGCGAGGGCGAACAACAGCGCGCCGACGAACACGGCGCGGCGAAAGTCGTGGGACTTGGTCATGGGCTGGCTCCAGGCGATGCGCGGAAAGATTGAGGCGGAGGATAACACGGACTTCGCTGTCGCCCGTCCGGTCGGACTTGGCCAGAATATTGAACGGCATTCGTGTCGTTTCAATTCTCAGGAGCGTGCAAGTAGCGAGAACGAGCAGGACGATTTTGCCGCGCTGTTCGCGGCGTCGGTGCAGACGAGGCGGCTCGAGCGCGGCCAGGCCGTCGAGGGCAGAGTCGTCGCGATCGGGGACGAGGTCGCGTTCGTCGACGTCGGTGCGAAGGGCGAGGCGACCATCGCGCTCGACGAGCTGAGAGACGACGACGGCGCCCTCGAGGTCGGTGTCGGCGACCGCATTCAGGCGACGCTCGTGTCGACGCGGGGCGGGCTCACGCTCTCGCGCAAGCTCCAGCGCGGCGCCGCGACGGCCCGGCAGCTCGAGGACGCGTTCCAGGCCGGCCTGCCGGTCGACGGAAAGGTCGAGAGTCAGGTGAAGGGCGGCTATCAGGTCACCGTCGCTCACCAGCGCGCGTTCTGTCCGATGTCGCAGATCGATGCCGTCCGCGACACGGACCCGGCCACGCACCTCGGCCGCGTCTACACCTTCAAAATCATCGAATACGCCGACGATGGACGGAAGTTCGTCGTCTCGCGCAGGGTGCTGCAGACAGGAGCAGCAGGCGCGCGCCGCGGACCTGCGGCGGTCGCTCGTCGTCGGATACGGCGTGACCGGCCGCGTGGTCACCGTGCGCGACTTCGGCGCGTTCGTGGACCTGGGCGCCGGTGTAGGGGCTGCTGCACGTTTCTGAAATGGGGTGGTCGCGCGTGGCGGATACGTCGCAGGTCGTGGCCCCCGGCGAAGAGATCACCGTCAAGGTGCTGCGCGTCGACGAAGAGCGGCAGCAGATCGCCCTCGGGTTGAAACAGCTCACCGACGATCCCTGGGCGTCCGTGGCGGAGAAGTATCCGGTGGGGGCGCGTGTGGCCGAACGGTCGAGCGTCACGAGCCGTTCGGCGTGTTCGTGACGCTCGCGCCGGGTGTCGTCGGCCTGGTGCCGGCGGCCGAGACCGGTCTGCCCAACGAGATGGACCGGAGAGCGCTGCGTCCGGGCGTCGACGTCGAGGTCATCGTCCTCGAGGTCGACGCGGCGAGCCGGCGCATGCGTTTGAGTCTGCGCGCCGTGGCGGCCGCGCAGGAAGCCGCGGAAGTGCGGAGTCCACCGAGCGCAAAGGAGCGGTCCCTACGTCGCTCGGGTCGCTCGCCGACAAGCTGCGCAGCGCGCTCAATCCAAGGAGTGAACGGAAACATCCTGAAACGGACTGCCACGGTTCTGGTGGGACTGGCGCGCACGGCGCCGCTGTTGGCGAGGCAGGCGGGTACAGGCCGCCGCGTCATCCGGCGTGACGCTCGAGCAAATCATGGCCGACCCGGACTGGATCGGAAACCCGCCCGAGGAAGCCTATTGGGGCGACGACAGCCAGTCCGTCTACTACTGGCGAAAGCGCGATGGCAGTCCGCTGAAGGATCTGTACGCGGTCAACGTGGCCAGCGGCGCGGTGCACCAGCTCACGGACCGGGAGCTGGCCGACGCGCCGGCGCCCGGCACGTACGACCCAGGCGCGGACGCGCCGCGCCTTCGTCCGCGACGGCAATGTGTTCGTGCGCGACCTCCGGACCGGCGGTCTGCGCCAGCTCACGCGCGATGGAACGGGGAAGAGCGAGCCCGAGTTCATGGCCGACGGGTCGCACGTGCAGTGGCACCAGGGTAGCGACATCTTCGTCGCCGACCTCCAGAGCGGTCTGATTGCGCTCAGGCCGACCTCCGCCTGGCCGACGCGCCGAGCGATCGGCCCGGGCCGCAGGACTACCTGCAGTCCGAGCAGTTGCGCCTGTTCGACGCCTTGCGCGCGAAGGACGCCAGCCAGCGCGCGGGGCGGGAACAGGACGAGGCGCGCGCGGCGGCGGATCCGAGGCACGCGCCGGCGCCGTGGTATCTCGGCGACAAGAATCGCGATTGCGGGCACGTCGCTGTCGCCCAACGGCCGCTGGCTCATGCTCGTGACGCAGCCGAAGGGCGCCAATACCGTACGCCGGGGATCATGCCGAACTACATCACGACGAGCGGCTGGTGGAGAACCTGAAGCGCCATCCCTTTACGTCGGCCACAATCCGCCGCCGTCGCAGCAGGTCAAGGTCCTGGACCTCCAGCGCCCAGCGCGTCGTTCGACCTCGATCTGACGCAGCCTGCCGGAAATCAAGGACGACCCGCTGGCGGCGCTGCGCCCGCAGGCGGTGGAATGGGACGTCAATCACGGCATCGCGCGCGACGTGGCGGAAGCCTCCGTCAAGGCGCCGGACATGCGGGAGGTCGTCGTCGCCGGGCTGGCCTGGACCGACGATGGCAATCATCTGGCGGTGCAGTTCCACGCCAACGACAACAAGGATCGGTGGATCGCGAGCGTCGACTTCGACCGGAAGTCACTCGTCACCGAGCACCGGCTGACCGACCGGGCGTGGATCAACTGGGACTACAACGACTTCGGGTGGCTACACGACAACCACGCGCTGCTGGTCTCCTGTCGGAAGCCGACAACTTCTCGCAGTTGTACATGAAGGACCTCGCCGCGCCCGACGCGCGCGCGCTGACCCAGGGCCGGTCGAGGTGTCGAACCCGATCCTCACGCACGACGACCGCAGCTTCTACGTGGTCGCGAACGAGCCGGCGCCCGGCACGTACGAAATCTACCGGGTCGATGTCGCGAGCGGCGCGATGGAGGCCGTCACGAATCTGGGCGGCCTGAACGGTCCCCAGCCGGCGATGGAGGGCGGCGAAAGCTACGCGTTGTCACCGGACGAGTCGAAGTTGCTCGTCTACCACTCGGAAAGCGTGCGCCCGCCCGAAGTGTATGTCGTGGATGCGCGGCCGAACGGCACGGCGCGGCAGATCACTCATACCGTGTCGAGCGCGTTCACGTCGATCGACTGGGTGGCGCCGCAGATCGTGCAGGTGCCGTCCAGCCACGTATCCCAGCCCATCTACGCGCGGTTCTACGCGCCGAAAGGCGCCGCGGCCAATCGCAGCCGGCCCGCGGTCGTGTTCATCCACGGCGCCGGATACCTGCAAGACGCCCACAGCGGCTGGTCGTACTACTTCCACGAGCTGATGTTCCAGACGTTGCTGGTGCAGCACGGCTACGTGGCGCTGGACATGGACTACCGGGGCTCGGCGGGCTACGGCCGTGACTGGCGCACCGCCATCTACCAGCACATGGGCCATCCCGAGGTCGAGGACATCGTCGACGGCGTGCACTGGCTGGAGCAGCAGTGGCACGTCGACCCGAAGCGTCTGGGCGTGTACGGCGGGTCGTACGGCGGCTCATGACTTACATGATGATGTTTCGCGAGCCGGACCTGTTCGCGGCCGGCGCCGCGCTCAGGCCGGTGGGCGACTGGGCGGACTACAACGACGAGTCCACGTCCGACATCCTCAATCGCCCGAACGTCGACCCGCAGGCATACGACGAGAGTTCGCCCATCCACTTCGCCAGCGGCCTCGAGAACCACCTGTTGATTCTGCAGGGGATGGAAGACGACAACGTCTTCTTCATCGACACCGTGCACATGACGCAGAAGCTGATGGAGTTGAAGAACCCGAACTTCGACGTCATGTTCTACCCGACGCAGAGCCACGGGTTCACCGACGCCACGGCCTGGCTGGACGAATACCGCCGTATCTGGCGCCTATTCCAGACGTACGTGGACCCGCCGGCGCCGGCGAAGCGGTGACGAAACCCATTTCGTGTTTGGCCCGCTGGTGGTAGCCTTGGAGGTCGTGGCGCACGCAGCACCGCTCGAACTGGCCCTCGAAATCACGCCCCGGGCGCGGGTGGATGTCGTCGATGTCCGGGCCCAGGCCGCGTCTCAGTACGGCGAGGCGCTCCACGCCTTCTCCCGGTGTCTGTACCATTCCCCGCACACGACCGCCGGCTACCTGCCGCAGAGCCTGGCCAGCCGGCTCTCGACGCGGTCTCAGGCCATCGGCCATTACCTCGATTTCTTTCGCACGGTCTTTCCGGAGGGCGCCGGCTACGGCACGACCAGCTCGAGCTGCGGCACGAGCTGGCCCCCGGCGCAGAGGGTGAGCCGAGCCGACCAACGGCGATTCGCATCTGGCCTTCATCGCCGGCGGGTCTGCACTCCTGCGTGTCGTATCGGAACCGGCGGCCGGGGCCCGTCTATTTCATCGACCTGGACGGCGATGGCCGGCGCCGGCACGCCGCGGACCGGCGTCACGACGATCGTCGGCTACAACCGAAGAGGCCGTGGTGGCGCGAACGACGATCCGATGTGCCGGTGTCGTCGCATCCGATCAACGCCGCCAACCTCAAGGACCGGCAGCTGGGCCTGTATCCGCAGATTGCCGATCTGATCGCCCGGCACGAGGTTACAAGGGCCGCGTCCGGATGGAGCTCGGCGCCAGCGAGCAGGCCGCCAGCCTGACGGTCAACGAGTACGAGACGCTGCTCATGCAGCACGACCTCGCGGAAGTGCTGCGCAATCCGCTGCAGGTTCGCCGCCGAGAAGGCCGAGCACGCGTGGAACGACCCGCGCGCCGTGCCCGGCAAGGCGCTCGACTACGCCAAGTACCAATCTCGTCCGCGCGATGAACCGGCTCGTGGACGCGCTCGGGACTCGGCGACTCGCGCGTCGAGCGGCTCGTCGCCCGCGCGCTCGAAGCGCCCGTGTCGCGGTTCCTGCGGATGAAGCGGTCGGTCGATCTCGCTCGTCTCGGACACCGGCACGCCCGGCCTCGGGACCGTGGTCGAGGGCACCTACCAGACGCCGATCATGGTGCAGTGGCGGCCCGCCCCCACGGTGCACGAGCGGTCGACGTCACCCTGACGAGATTCCTCTGACTGGGAAGCCGGTGAGGGGATGGAGGGCGGCGAGAATCTTCACCGGGGAGGCCGGTGAGACCGGGGAGATTCATCATCTTCTGGATTTCCTCTCCGTTCTCTTCGTCCTCCACGTTGAACAGCTCTTCTCCCCGGCCTCCATTACCTCCCCGTCCTTGGTATTGGTACAGGAGACAACTCCATGCGCATGACCCCGTTCCGCAGCGTCCTCGCATTCGCCGTGCTCGCGGCTTCCGCGTCTCTGGCGGCGCAGAGTCCCGACCTCTACAGCGACATGCACTGGCGATCGATCGGCCCGCCCCGCGCCGGGCGCGCCCGCGCGCTGGCCGGCGTGCCCGACCAGCCGAACGTGTTCTACATCGGCTTCGACAACGGGGGCGTGTGGCGCTCGAGCGACTACGGGTCGGTGTGGGTGCCGCTCTTCGACAACGCGCCGACCGGATCGATCGGCGCGATTGGCGTCGCGCCGTCGAACCCGAACGTCATCTACGTGGGCAGCGGCGCGGGCATCATCCGGCCCGACCTGTCCACCGGTGACGGGATGTACAAGTCGACCGACGCCGGCGCGACGTGGACGCACCTCGGGCTGCGGGACAGCCAGATGATCGCCGACGTCGAGGTCGACCCGAAGAATCCGAATCGTCTCTTCGTCGGCGTCCTCGGGCATCCGTACGGCCCGAACGAGGAGCGGGGGATTTTCCGCTCGACCGATGGGGGGCAGACGTTCCAGAAGGTCCTCTATCGCGACGAGTACACGTCGGGCAACGACGTCCTCATCGATCCGTCGAACCCCCAGGTCGTCTACGCCACGCTCTGGCAGCAGCAGCAGAGCTTCCGCGAGAGCTCGGAATTCGGCGGCGCCGGCGTCGGCATCTACAAGTCGACCGACGGCGGCGACACCTGGACGCCGCTCACCGACGGGCTGCCCGACGCCATCGAGGTCAACCTCGCGATTGCGCCCACCGACACGAAGGTGCTCTACGCAGCCGTGGCGGGCGTGCCGCAGCAGGCGGGGGCGCCGGGCGGGGGCCGTGGCGGCGGGACGACCGGGACGGTCGGACTCTACAAGTCGACCGACGCCGGCGAGCACTGGACGCCGGCCGACGTCCCCGGGGCGACGTCGCACGTGGATTCGCGTCCCTTGGCGCGCATCGGCGGCGGCGACCTGCCGACGATCACCGTCGACCCGAAGAACGAGAACGTCCTCTACAGTTGCAGCACCGTCCTGTGGCGGAGCGACGACGGCGGCGTACACTGGACCGCGATCCGCGGCGCCTACGGCGGCGACGACTATCAGCGCATCTGGATCAATCCGAACAACCCCGACATCCTGCTCGTCGTCTCCGACCAGGGCGCGGTCGTGTCGGCCAACCACGGGCGAGCTGGAGCAACTGGTACACGCAGCCGACGGCCGCGATGTATCACGCGACGACGGACAACGCGTTCCCGTACCGCGTGTGTGGCGGGCAGCAGGACTCGGGGTCCGCGTGCGTCCAGAGCCGGTCGAACGACGGCATGATCACGTTCCACGACTGGCACCCGGTCAACATCCAGGAATACGGGATCGCGGCGCCGGACCCGCGCGACCCGGACATGGTCTACGGGAGCTCGCGCACCAACGTCTCGCTCTACAACCGCAAGACCGGTCAGAGCACGAACGTCGGACCGGACATGGGCGGACGTGGCGGCCTGTACAGCCGGAACGTCCGCACGATGCCGATCCTCTGGTCGCCCGTCGATCGCGACCTGCTCTACTACTGCTCGAACGCCGTCTGGAAGACGAGCGACCGCGGGCACACCTGGACGCGCATCAGCCCCGACCTGGCCCGCCAGACCTGGGAGATTCCGCCCACGGCCGGCAAGTACGCGTCCGGCGTGCAGGTGAGCCCGCAGGGCACGATCACCGCGTTCTCGGCGTCGCCGCTCGACGTGAACGTCCTCTGGGCCGGCACCGACGACGGCAACATTCAGGTGACCATGGACGGCGGGGCGGACTGGTCGAACGTGACGCCGCCGGCCATCAAGGCGTGGACGCGCATCTTCAACATGGACGCCGGGCACTTCGACAAGGGCACCGCCTACGCCGCCGCGAACACGATGCGCATCGACGACATGAACCCGCACTTCTGGCGGACGCACGACGGCGGCAAGACCTGGACCGAGATCGACGCCGGCATCGCCCCGGGCGCGGTCGCCAACTCGATCCGCGAAGACCCACGGCAGCGCGGCTTGCTCTATGCCTCGACCGACACGCAGGTCTGGGTGTCATTCGACGACGGCGACCACTGGCAGTCGCTTCGGCTCGATATGCCCGCCGTCTCGGTGCGCGACATCCAGGTGAAAGACGACGACTCCTGCCTGTGCTCGGACCTGGTCGCCGCCACGCACGGCCGCGGCTTCTGGATCCTGGACGACGTCACGCCGCTGCGGCAGGCGGCCGCGGCGCGGGCCGCGCAGCAGGCCTACCTGTTCAAGCCAGCGACCGCCGTGCGCGTCCGCTATGGGATGAACGATCCGACCGAATGGCCGCCGGAGCTGCCGCACGGCGAGAACCCGCCGCCCGGCGGCATCATCGACTATTACCTGGCCGCGGACGTGTCGTCGCCGGTGGCGCTGGACGTCCTCGACGCCAAGGGCACCGTCATTCGCTCCTACTCGAGCAACGACCCGGTGCTCGACCCCGACCCGGCCGTCGACACGAAGAAGTACGACGCGATCTGCCAGGAGAATCCGTCGGCGACCGATTGCCGCCAGCCGCTCTACTGGCCGGCGCCGCAAATGGTCCTCTCCACGCACAAGGGCATGCACCGGTTCAGTTGGGACCTGCACCTCCAGCCGTTCGGTGCGCCGTCAGTGGCGGCCAGCGGCTCGGGCGCCGTGCCCGGTCACACCTATCCGTCGGTGCAGTCGCCATGGGCGCCACCGGGTGAATACACCGTGCGGTTGACGGTCGACGGCAAGACGTACAATCAGCCGCTGTCGCTGCGGCTGGACCCGCGCGTGACGGCCCAGAAGACCGACCTGACCCAGCTCTTCTCGCTCACGCGCGAGATGTACGACGGCGCGGTCGACGCGAACACGGCGTATGCGCGGGCCCGCCAGTTGGTCGACGACCTCACGGCCGCCGGCGGTGACGACGCCAGCGCCTTCAAGACGCAGGTCGAGGCGATTGCGCCCGCGCCCCCGGCCGGCGGGCGCGGCGGCCGCGGCGGTCGTGGCGGGGGCGGCGGGTTTGGCGGGCGCGGCGGGCGCGGCGGGCGTGGCGGCGGGGGAGCCGCGACGCCGACCCTGCAGAGCGTCAGCGGCGCCATGATGAGCGCCGCCATGTCGATGCAGGACGCCGAGGTTCCGCCGACCGCACGCGAGATCGCGGCGTGCGACACCGCGCGTCAGGAGTCACAGTCGGTCATGGCCCAGTGGAAGCAGCTCTCGACCACGGGGCTGGACCAGCTCAACGCCAAGCGCGCGGCGGCGGGGCTGCCGCCCATTCGCATCAAGTAGATCCGATCGTCCGATCGGGGTCAGGAATTGAAAATTGCGTTGGGCCGGCTTCAGCTCGGCTGAAGCCGGCCCAACGCCACGGAATCGGCGGTATCAGACTGCCGGGGTCTGACCCCGAAAATTGCGCTCAGCAGGCTCCCGGCCCGCTTCGGGGGTTTCAGGTGAAACCCGTCGAGGCCGGTCACTCGGTGGCGGATTTGACTTCCAGCTTGCCAACCGCCGAGCGGTCGCCTCGTCATTGACGCGGGGTGGCCAGACCCAAGTGGCTAAAGCGGCGGCCTCACAAGAGCCACGACGCCCGCCGCGTTCGTGGCTTTTTTGTTGTCCGTTTCGCATGGAGACAGAAGCATGCGCACACAGACGGGCACGTACCTCGCTGAGCAACGCCTCGCGCGCCGCCTCACGCCTCAACAACTCGCCGCCCAAGTCGGGTACGGCAACCTCGCCAAGGGAGCCAATCGCGGACTGGCTCTGGAGCGCAACGCGATGGACGCCAACGACCTGCTCAACAGAGTCGTCGCGGCGCTGGACGTGGACCGCGGTTACGTGCAGCGGCTCATCGAGCAGGACAAGCGAGCGTGGCGGGAGCGATGGGAGGTCTGGGTAAACGCTCCTGTCACACCCCAACTCATTCGCCGCGTCATCCCCGCGATTTGGTGCCGTGTCCAGCTCGCCGATGGGCTCTCGAAAAGCGCGGCGGTCGAGCACGCCAAGGCGCAGGCCGTCGCAACAGGGAGCGCTCACGCTCTCGTCTGGAGGCGGCGAGAAACGGTCTGGTGCCATGCGGACGGAAGGGTCGAGATGACCGTGGCCAGGATGGGAGAGCCGAACGGGCCGTACATGAGGCTTCAGGGCGATTCACGGCCGTTCCTGTTGGGTGAAATACAGGACCCTGAAGGTTGGTGCGGAAGGGGGGACTCGAACCCCCACGGTGTTGCCACCGCCAGCCCCTCAAGCTGGACGGAGCGAACGTCGATCGCACTCGACCCCGGAAAAGCTGGGCCGACCGTTTGCCGTCATCGCCGTTCGAGGCTCGTTTGAGCCGACAATCGCGGCTCGGCCTGCAAATTCTTGCAAAGCGAAATGGAGCTACGCCGCGCGCTGCGGCCGGTGGTGAAGGACGAGGAGCTGGTCGGGGCGGAGCGCAAGCTCGGCGTACGTTTTTCCCTGGTCGTCCGAGAACTCCACCTCGTACACGCCGTTCAGGAGTTCCACGACAGTGCCAACCTGGCCCCGTAGCAGCCCCCGGGCAGGCAGGTCTTCGAGCAGGGCGACGACATCAAGCAGGCGCGGGTGGTGGCATCCATCTTGTCGCCTCCTACTTTACAAAGCAGCTCGTGAGCCGAGGAGCGGTTTCGCCGTGTCGCACGATCCACGTGCTCCGCACGGTTCCTGCTCCTCGTGGCCCCTCGATCTCGAACTCTAGCACATAGCGATCGCCGAACTCGTCGGAGCCCGCTGGTTGGGCGTCTGCCGTTGCGGCAGCATGCAGGAGGGCAGCTCTAAGCTCGTCTGCGTTACCAGCCGTGAAGCCGAGCGCGGCAAATACCCGGGCCTTGTGCTTGCCACGCGGGTGATCTGGGGCAAGGCAGTAGTCCGTCAGCTTCTGGCGTTCGACGATGGCGCCTTCGCCGCCAGGCAACCTCATGTGACGGCCCACGGCGGGGCTGGCACGGTGATCAGGTGGCGGCCAGCGGACATAGAATTCGTCGAAATCAATTCTAGCTCACAGTCTTCCGGGGTTGATGGCAGCGGAGGTTCGACTGATACGCCCCCGTGCTTCTTCGCCACCTCCGGGACGGCCTTCTCGTCGGCCTCCCGCAAGATCGTCACCATCTGCTCGTCCGTGAATCGGGTCTTCTTCATGGCTCCCTCCAGGCCCGGAGGGCGTCTTTGTCAGGCTTCAACTGGTCCGAAAAACCCCAGGCAGGTC
>CAWKHL010000004.1:0-670441 GCA_963849525.1 uncultured Acidobacteriota bacterium
TACCCGCTGGCCGTGCCGGCCGCGGCGAGCGAGACCGACGTCGGCCCGCTGATGACTGAGTATGGTGTACCGCTGGCACCCGTCTCAATCGCGGCTGCGCGATGACCTGTTCGCGCTTTTCGCCCACGAGATCGACGCCTGGGCGTGGCTGGCGCTGCCGGCATTGGCGAGCCTGCTCGTCTGCCTGCTCGTGCCACCGCTCCGCGACCTCACGCTGCTGTGGATCTACTGGATGGGGAGCGTGCTGCTGCTTGGGCTGGTGGGGCTGCCGGCCGATCGGTACGTCTTCGTGATGGAGCCCCTCATCATGACGCTGCTGGTGGCGGCTGTGGGCGTGATCGGCTTCCGCGTGCGAACGCGGACGAGGAATGCCGATGGGCTGTAATATCCTGGGGTCCGCATGACGCCTCGCCCCATTGCCGGCGCCCGATTCTTCATCATGGGGCGCGGCTTCATCGGCGCGCACTTCGTCGACTGGCTGCTGGGCGAGGGCGGCGCGAATGCGTCACCGTCTACGACGACTCTCGTCGGGCGCGAGTGGCACGTCGGGCGCCGCATCGGGACGATACGCGCGTTCGACGTGGTCCCGGCGACGTGGAAGGATCTGCCCGCGCTCCGCGGCGCCATGGAAACACCATCACGACGTCGTCCATTCACCTGGCGCGTCCAATCCCGACATCGCCGAGGCGGCGACCCAGCCGGACATCGACTTCTGGGAGGGCACCGACCTCACCCAGAACCTGCTGGAGGCCTCCGCGGTCACGGCGTCCGCGGCTGCATCTATGCTCGGGCAGCGGCGTCTACGGCGACCTCGGTGACCGCGATGACGCGAGGACCTACGGCCCGCTACTGCCGATCTCGACCTACGGCGCCAGCAAGCTCGGCCTGCGAGGCGCTGATCTGCTCCTATTGCCACATGTTCGGTCTGGCGGCGTGCGCGTTTCCGCTTCGCCAACGTCGTCGGACCGCGCAGACGCACGGCGTCGGGCTACGACTTCGTCCGCCGGCTGCTCGACGACCGTCGCACCTGCGAGATCCTCGGCGACGGCACGCAGAGCAAGTCCTACATCCACGTCGACGACGTCGTCGGCGCGTCATGCTGCTCACGACCGAGCGCCGGACGGCTTCGACGTGTACAACGTCGGCACGAGCGACTACGATCACCGTCAGCGAGATCGCCGACCTGGTCGTCGAGTGCGCTCGGGCTCGCCGAGCGTGCGCTTCGACTACACCGGCGGCGACGCGGCTGGAAGGGCGACGTGCCCGTCGTGCGCTTGGCGACGGACCGGATCGCGGGCGCGGCTGGACGTGCCGCACTCGTCCCGCGAGGCGCTGCGCCGGCTCGATTCGCTGGCCATGATCCCAGAATGAAGGCCGGCGGATGTGACGGCAGGCGAGTCCCCGTCGCCCGCGGACGCCGGGCGCGCGAACCCGAGGTGGCGCTGCTGCTCCCGCCGATGACGTCGCCGATCCCGAACTCTCGATCGTCATTCCAGCGCTCAACGAGGAGCTGACGATCGGCGAATTCGTCGACTGGTGCCACGAAGGCATGACGCGGGCCGGCGTCGCGCGGCGGAGATTCTCATCGTCGACAGCGGCTCGGACCCGACCGTCGCGAGATCGCGCTCGCCCACGGCGCCCGCGGTCCTGAAGACGCCCAAACGCGGCCTCGGACGCGCCTACAACGACGCCGTGCCGTTCGTCCGCGGCAGGTACGTGCTCATGGGCGACTGCGACTGCACGTACGACTTCCGCGAGCTGGCGCCGTTCGTCGAGAACTTCCGCGAAGGCGCCGAGTTCGTCATGGGCTCGCGCTTCCGCGGCTACATCGAGCCGCGGCGCGATGCCGCCGCTGCACCGGTATTTCGGCACGCCCGTGACGACCTGGATCCTGAACGTCGATCTACGCGCAGCCGCTTCACCGACATCCACTGCGGCATGCGCGGCATCACGCAGCGACGCGCTCGCTGCGCATGGACCTGCGGTCGCAGTCGTGGGAGTACGCGTCCGAGATGGTCCTGAAGTCGGTGCACATGCGGCTTGCGGACCGACGGAGGTGCCGGTCCGCTTCTACAAGGACCGCGAGGGGCGCCTCAGCCACCACAAGCGCATCGGCTGGTTCTCGCCCTGGCACGCCGCCTGGATCAACCTGCGCGCCATGTTCGTCTACGGCGCGGACTTCTTTCTGTTCAGGCCGGGCCTCGTGCTCCTGGCGCTCGGCCTGCTGCTGACTCTGCCGCTGTCGCGGGCGGCCGCTGACCTCGGGCCCATCACCTTCTCTCTGCACTGGATGCTGCTGGGCGATGTCGCTCTCCGTGCTCGGTCTCCAGTGCGTCTACATGGGCATCCTGTCCCAGGTGTTCTTCGACTATTCGGCAGATCACCGACGCTTGGCTTCCGGCGATTCAGCTACACGCGCACGGTCGCCGCGAGCGCGCTGATGTTCGTGGCCGGTGTAGGGCTCGCCATCCTGCTCGACCGTCGTCTGCGTACTGGCGGAACGGGTTCAGTCTGCCCGAGCGACTCGCCGGACGAACAACCTGGGGTTCACGGGCTCGCTGTTCATCTGATCCGGGGTTCATGACTGTTCACGTTCACCCTGATCCTGCATTCGACCGTCGTCGCGGTCCGCCGCCCGTGAGCGGGCACGAACGTCGGCGTTCGGTCCAGGACGGGCAAGCCGACCGTCGTCGATCGCTTCGGCGTCTGGCTGTCGGCGCGCCGATTGCGCCGATGGGTGCCGTCGTCGCCGGCAAGCGCATTGCCGACCTCGGGTGCGGCTACCACGCGGCGTTCGCGCGAACGGTGCTCGACGAGGTGGAGCGCGGTGGTGCTGGTGGACGTGGCGTCTCCGACGACTTGAAGGCGCATCCCAAGGTGGACGCGCTCGTCGGCGGCCTGCCCGAATCGCTCGCGGCGCTGCCCGACCGCAGCATCGACATCGTCATGATCGTGTCGGTGCTCGAGCACTTGTGGGAGCCGCTGCGCGGCCCTGCAGCGAGAGGCGCCGGCTCATTCGGCCCGGCGGCGTGCTGCCTCGTCAACGTGCCGTCCTGGCGCGGCAAGCGCTTCCTCGAGTTCTCGGCGTTCCGGCTCGGGCTGTCGCCCGCGCCGGAGATGGACGACCACAAGATGTATTACGACTCCGCGATCTCTGGCCGCTGCTGTGCGAGCCGGCTTCCTGCCCAGCGAGATCAGGGTGCTTTCCCACAAGTTCGGCTTGAACACGTTTGCCGCGTGCCGCCCGAGGGCCTGAGGCGATGACCGACGCCGCCTGCCGACCACCGCCGACGATTGGGACGAGCACTGGCGCGCCTACGCGGCGAGCAACGCGCTCAACCCGGCGCAGGCCTATCGGCGGATGCTCGTCTTCCGCGGCTGGATTCGGCGCGCGCGGCCGGGCCCGTGCGGCTCCTCGAAGTGGGTAGCGGCCAGGGGGAGTTCTCGCGCGAGATCGGGCGCGACATCCCGACGTCGAGTTGGTCGGCCTCGACCTCAGCGAGACGGCCGTCGGGATCGCCCAGGCGAAGGTGCCGGGCGGGGCGTTCTTCGCGCAGGACCTGACGCAGCCGATGGCGATTCCCGCGCGCTACCGCGGGTGGGCGACGCATGCGGTCTGCTCCGAAGTGCTCGAGCACCTCGACAACCCGTTGAGCGCGCTGCGCCACGTGCGCGCATGTCTCGCGCCGCGGCGAGTCGTCTCGTGATCACGGTGCCGGCCGGCCCGATGTCGGCGTTCGATCGCCATATCGGCCACCGCGGGCACTTCACGCCCGCGCGCCTCGGGCAGCTCGTGAAGGATGCCGGCCTGCGGGTAGCCTCGCTCTATGGCGCGGGCTTCCCGTTCTTCAACCTCTATCGCCTCACGGTCATCGCGCGGGGCCGCAAGCTGATCGCCGACGCGGCGGGAGGCGACGACGGGGCGCAATTGCCGCTGGCAGCGCGCGCGGCGATCGGCGCGTTCGCGTGGCTGTTCCGGCTGAACGTCACCGAGACGTCGCGCGGCTGGCAGCTCGTGGCGGCGGCCGTCGAGCCTGACCGGTAGACGGCCGTGTTCGTGGTCCTCCTTCACTTCTACTCGGCGCGGCCGACACCGGCCTATGGCGAGATTGCGCGCGGGCTTCGAGACCTCGGCCATACCGTGTGGGTGGGGCAGCCTTCCGCCGACGGACGATTTGTCTTTATCGATGGACGCGAGACGGTGGATGAAATGGCCGGCCCGAGTTCCGGCGGGGGGCGCCTCGGCGCGTGGCGCTTCATGGCCCGGCTGCGGCAGAAATACGCGGGCTGCAGGCCGATGTCGTGCAGGTCACGCCCGCGCCGTGGTCCTGGATGCTGGCGATGGGCCGCGAGCCACGCACGGTGTGCGTGAACGACATCCGCACGGCGGGCAGCGGCGTTGGCACGGGCTCGAGGGCGGCCGTCCTCGACTGGTCGGCCTGGCTCTCGTGGCGGGCTGGCGCTGCGTGGTTGTATGACCGCACGCTGTTCCTCAACGACGCGGGCGCTCGGTGGCTGCTCGGCGCCGGCTGGGCTCGTCGCGCCGACGTCGTTCCGCTCGGCGTGTGTCCTGAGTTCCTGCGTGCGGATCGCGGCGAAGATCGCCGCGACGAGTCTCGGCCCGTCGAGTTTGTCTACGTCGGCACCATCGCGCTCGCGCGCAATCTGGAGCGGATGCTCGAGGCCGCGGATCTCGTCTCGCGTGCGGGCATGCCGTTTCGCCTGACGCTCCTGGGGCCGGATGACGGCGCGGGCGGAAGGGATGCGATCCAGGCGCTCATCGTCGGCCGCCGGCTCGAGCACTGCGTTGACCTGATGAATCCGGTCCCGTACGAGCAGGTGCCCGCTGTTCTCCGCCGCTTTGATGTGGCGCTCAATTACGTGCCGGACACGCGGGTGCAGCGGCGCCAGACGTTTCTGAAGGTCCTCGAGTGTCGCGCGCTCGGTCTGCCGCAGATCACGACGAGGACGGCGCCCAACGAGGCGGTCGTTCAGGAGGGCGAGACCGGGCTGCTGGTCGCCGACTCCGCTGACAGCTACGCGGCCGCCATGCGACGGGTTATCGGGGACCGGGAATTGCTCGCCAGGCTCCGGCGCGGGGCGGGCGAGGCGCGAAGCGGCCTGGCCTGGGCGGAGGTGGCGGAGCGCTACGCGGCGATTCATGCCGGACTGGCTCGCGCCGCGGACGAGCCGGTCGGGCGAGCGCCGGTCCGGGAGGCGCGTGACCGCCTCGCCGCTCGTCAGCTTCGTGGTGCCCACCCTCGATTGGCCGGACGACCTCGGGCGCTTTTCTCGCGTCGGCTGACGCGCAGCGCTCCGACGACTACGAGATTCTGATCGTCGACCAGGGCGCCCTGTCGCGCGAGGCGGCGCTCGTCGCGCACCGCCACGTCCGCTACTACCGTTCGAGCGAGCGTGGGCTTTCGCACTGCCGGAACCTCGGGATCGGCAAAGCCCTCGGCGACCTGCTCGTCTTCGCCGACGACGATTGTGTGCTGGGCGAGGACTACGTGGAGATCCTCGAACGCGAGGCGCCGCGTCTGCGGTCGCCGCTCGTCTTCGGGTTCGGCAACGCCGTGACGCTCGAGGACGGCCGGCCGGTCGTCCCGACGTTCCGTCCCGGAGGGCCCGCCGGCGCCTGGCGGGTCGACACGTTCTGCAGCATCAGCCTCGTC
This sequence comes from uncultured Acidobacteriota bacterium, assembly GCA_963849525.1. Classification (GTDB taxonomy): domain Bacteria; phylum Acidobacteriota; class Vicinamibacteria; order Vicinamibacterales; family SCN-69-37; genus CAVXSP01. The sequence goes on from CAWKHL010000004.1 coordinate 5,676, forward strand.
GTGAGCCGGGCCGCGCTCGACCGGATCGGGCCGTTCGACGAACGATTCGGGATGGGCGCGCGTTTTCCGGCCTGCGAGGAGACGGACGTGCTGCTCCGCATCGTGGAGGCCGGCGGGCGGGGGGAGTACCTCGACCGGTTGACCATCCGTCATCCTCGCCGCGCGCGGACGGCCGACCTCGGGCCGCGGTACGAAGCCTTCGGGTATGCGCAGGGCGCGCTGGCCCGGAAGCACGTGCGCAGCGGGGTCTTTCTCGCGAGGTTCGCGTACGGGCTCGTGCGGACCGTCGGCGGCGTCGTGCTCGGTCTCGTCCGCGCGAATGGCCTGGCCGGAGTCTATCGAGCGTCCCTGCGGGGCAAGCTTCGCGGCTTTCGGGCGTTCCCCGCGGTGGGGCTCTGAGATAATCTAGCGATCGCCCGTCCCGTGTTGGTGTTGGTCGTTCCCTGGGATTCATGTTGAAGCTGCCCAAGTCCTCGTCGCGCGATTCCGGCCGGGGGCCTGCCCACCCGGGCGCGAGCGCCGCGTCGTACGCCTTGGCCGCGCCGGTGTTCTGGAGTCAGGCGACCGGCGCCTCGATGTCGGCGAGCGGGCGGGGCGCGTCGATTCCCAAGCAGTTCTTCTGGCTGCTCGATTTGGTGACGCTCGCGGCGGCGTTCGTCTGCGCCTACGCGCTGACGCCGAGTCTGCAAGCGCTCGTCGCGCCGGGCGGCCCGCTCCGTGCGCCGTGGCTCGAGTGGCTGCGTCTGCCGACCATCGACGAGCTCGAAGACTGGCGCCCGTTTGCCGAAGTGGCGTGGATGTTCGCGGTGATGGCGCCCACGACGCTGCTCTTCATCCAGGTGTTGGGTGGATACCGCGCGATCCTGAGTCAGTCGCGGGTGCGGATTCTCGTCTCGAGCGTGTTCGGTCCGCTGGCCGGGCTCGGCACGATTTCGCTCGTGCTCTTCGCCGTCAAGTACCACCGCGCGAGCCGCCTGCTCATGTTCTCGTTCGCGGTGCTGAGCGCCCTCGGGTGTCTCGCGTCCCGCCTGGTGCTCCGGGCGCACAAGCGGCGGCGTCTGCTGGCCGGGGACTACGCCCAGGACGTCGCGATTGTCGGCCCGGCTGCCTCGGTGGCGCAGCTGTCCGCCTACTTCGACCGGCACGTGTCGAAGGCGCTCTACCGCGTCGCCGGCTACCTGCGGCTCACGCCGGCCGAGGTGGTCGAGCCCGCCGAGGTCGATGGCGCGGTCCCGGCGGCGCCGCCCACGCTCCTGGGTGACGTCTCGGAGCTGAGCGACATCCTCATTCATCGCCCCATCCACGAGGTCGTGGCCGTGCTGCCGGCGGAGACCAGCGGCTGGCTGGAGTCGGTGGTCGAGGCGTGCGGGGACTTTCACGTGACGCTGCGAATCATCCCGGAAGCGCTGCTCGCCCGGCCGTTTCAGGACCTGATGACGCCCACGCTGTCGGGAGCGCCCGGCCTGCCGCAGATCGTGCTGACGCCGAAGTATTTCGACGCCGACGCGCTGTTCCTGAAGCGCATCATCGATATCGTCGTGTCCGCGACGCTGCTGGTCGCCCTGAGCCCCCTCTTCGCGCTGATTGCCCTGGCGATCAAGCTGACCACGCCGCATCTGCCGGTGTTCTACCCGTGGCGGGTCGTCGGGTACAAGGGGCGGCAGTTCACCGGCTACAAGTTCACGACGATGGAAGCCGACGCGGAGGCGCGCCGGCAGGAGCTCATGCACCTCAACGAGATGAGCGGCCCGGTCTTCAAGATCAAGGCCGACCCGCGCGTGACGCCTCTCGGCCGAATCCTGCGCAAGTTCAGCCTGAACGAGCTGCCGCAGCTGTGGAGCGTGCTGAAGGGCGACATGAGCCTCGTGGGGCCCCGGCCCGCGTTTCCGCACGAGCTGCCGCGGTACGAGCTGTGGCAGAAGCGGAAGCTCGCGGTCCAGCCGGGCATTACGTGCCTGTGGCAGGTGCGCGGGAGGAATCAGATCAGCAACTTCGACGAGTGGGTGCGGATGGATCTCGAGTACATCGACCGCTGGTCGCTGCGCCTCGATTTCGAGATCATGCTGCGGACCGTCTGGGCGGTCGTGGCCGGGACCGGGAGCTGACGCGGACGCGCATGCGGGCTGTCGTCACGGGGGGCGCCGGGTTCATCGGCAGCAATCTCGTTGACCGTCTCCTCCAGGACGGCCACGAGGTGGTCGCGTTCGACAATCTGTTCAACCGGGCAGACGCGCTTTCTCGATCGCGCCCTCCCCCTGCCCGGGTTCTCGTTCGTCGAGGGCGACACGCTCGATCTGCCGGCCCTCGCGGCGGCGTTCCGCGGCGCCGACTTCGTCTTTCATTTCGCCGCCAACGCCGACGTGCGCTTCGGCACCGAGGCGCCTCGTCGGGATCTCGACCAGAACACGATCGCCACGTTCAACGTCCTCGAGGCGATGCGTCAGGCCGGCGTCCGGCGGATGGCGTTTTCATCGACCGGGTCGATCTATGGCGAGCCGGCGTCGTTTCCCACGCCGGAGGACGCGCCGTTTCCGATCCAGACGTCGCTCTACGGCGCGTCGAAGCTGGCGGGCGAGGGGCTGATTCGGCGCCTACTGCGAGGGGTTCGGGTTCCAGGCGTACGTCTTCCGGTTCGTGTCGATTCTTGGCGAGCGCTATTCCCACGGCCACGTGTTCGACTTCTATCGCAGCCTGCGCCTGAACCCGACGCGAGCTGCGCGTGCTCGGCGACGGCACGGCAGCGCAAGTCGTACCTCTACGTCCAGGACTGTCTCGACGCGATCTTGCTCGCGATCGACCGGGCGCCCGCCAAGATGAACGTCTTCAACCTCGGCACCGACGAGTACTGCGAGGTGAACGACTCGATCGGCTGGATCACCGGCGGAGCTCGGGTTGGCGCCGGAGCTCGCCTACACCGGCGGCGAGCGCGGCTGGATTGGCGACAGCCCGTTCATCTTTCTGGATTGCACGCGCATGCGGGCGCTCGGCTGGCAGCCGCAGCTGTCGATCCGCGAAGGCGTGCTCAGGACGCTGCGGTATCTGCGGCGAACGAATGGCTGCTGGAGGAGCGGACGTGACGGTCTGCCGTCGTCGGGTCTGTGGCATCTGGGATGCGTCACGGCCGCGTGCCTGGCCGATGCCGGGCACACGACGTCGTCGGCCTCGACTCCGATGACGGCCGTGGTCATGACCGGCTGCGCGGCGGACACGCGCCCATCGCGAGCCTGGGCTGGACGACCTGATCCAGGCAAGGCCTCGCGGCTCGGCCCTGACCTTCACGACGGATTCGCGCGGCGGTTGCCGACGTGCGAGCGTCGTGTGGGTCGCCTACGACACGCCGGTGGACGAGGACGATCGCGCCGACGTCGAGTACGTCGTCGAGCACGTGGAGCGGCTCTTTCCGCACATGGCCGACGGACACGCTGGTGCTCGATCTCGTCGCAGGTGCCCGTCGGCACCACCGGCGCGGCTCGAGCGCGCGTATCGCGAGCGCGCGCCCGGACGGCACGCGTGCATTTCGCCTATTCGCCGGAGAACCTGCGGCTCGGGCAAGCGCCATGCCGTGCTTCCACGCAGCCCGATCGCGTGGTCGTGGGCGTGCGCGACGCCGTCGGATCGAGCGCCAGATCGAGGCGGTGCTCTGCGCCCGTCACCGATCGGATCGAGTGGATGTCGGTCGAATCGGCCGAGATGACCAAGCACGCCCTGAACGCCTTCCTGGCGACGTCAGCGTGACCTTCGCCAACGAGATTGCCGCGCTCTGCGAGCAGGTGGGCGCCGACGCCGAGCGAGGTCGAGCGCGGCCTGAAGTCGCGATGCGCGGATCGGGCCGCGCGCGTACCTGTCGCCGGGCGCCGCGTTCGCCGGGCGGCACGCTGGCGCGCGACATCGCGTTTCTCGACTGCGCTTGGCCGAGCGCGCGGACCGTGCCGACGCGCCTGCTGTCGGCGGCGCGGGCGCAGCAACGACGCCCACAAGCCTGTGGGCCGAGCAGCGGCTCGAGCGCTGCTGGGCGACATGGTCGGGCAGACGGTCGCGGTCTGGGGCCTGACCTACAAGCCCGGCACCGACACGCTGCGCCGCTCGAGCGCGGTCGAGCTGTGCCGGCGGCTGCGCCGCGCAGGGCGCGGTCGTGCGCGCTTACGACCCGGCGGTGCCGGAGCCTGCCGGACGAGCTTGGCCGCGCATCGATTGACCTCGTGCCCGGCGCGCTGAGGCGCCGCCGAGCGGACGCCTCGGCCCTGGTCGTCGCGACGCCGTGGCCGGAGTTCCAGGCGATCGACGCCGGCTGACGTCGTGGCTGCGCATGCAGCGAGCCGCTCGTGCTCGATGCCGACCGGTTTCTGTCGGACGTCGCTGGGCAGCGACGCCGGCATACGATACCTGACGGTCGGGAAGGGGGCGTGATGTGCCGGCGTGATTGCGCAGGGCGCGCCGCGGTCATCACCGGCGCCAGTCAGGGGCTCGGCCTGGCGATCGCCGGGCGTATGTCGAGCGCCGGCGCCAGCGTGCTGCATGTGCGCCCGCGATGGCGCCCTGATCGAGCCGCGAGCGACGCTCGGGCGACGCGCGGAGCGGGCCAGCGCAGTCGTGGCGCGTGGCCGGCCGACGTTTCCGCCGAGGCAGAGTCCGGCGCTGGTCGGATGCGGCGCTCGACGGCTTTCGGCCGGGTTCGACATCCTGGTCAACAACGCCGGCGTCTACGGCCCGATGGGGCCGATCGAAGAGGTCGACTGGGACGAGTGGGTGCGCGCGATCGAAATCAACCTGATGGGTTCGGTCTCTGCTGCCGCGCGCTTCTCTGCCGCATTTCAAGGCGCACCGGTATGGGAAGATCGTCCAGCTTTCCGGCGGCGGCGCGACCAGACCCACTGCCGCGCATCAGCGCCTACGCGGCGTCGAAGGCGGCGGTCGTGCGCTTTGCCGAGACGCTGGCCCAGGAAGTGCGCGGCGTTCGGCATCGACGTCAACGCGATCGCGCCGGGCGCGCTGAACACCCGGCTGCTGGACAGGTGCTGGCGGCCGGTCCCGGAGCGCGTCGGCGAGGCTTTCTACGATCGCTCGCTGCAGCAGAAGGAGGAGGGCGGAGCACCGCTCGACGCGCGGCGCGGCGCTGGCCGTGTTCCTCGGCGTCGGCGGCGAGCGACGGCATCACCGGCGAGCTGATCAGCGCAGTGTGGGATCCGTGGCGGATCGCTGGCCGATCGCACTTGGCGGATCTCGACGGACTCGGACGTCTACACCCTGCGGCGGATCGTGCCCGAGCGACCGCGGGCATGGCCTGGGGCGAGATCGATGAGCGCTTGGCGTTGCCATCGTCGGCTGCGGCCTGATCGGCCAGCAAGCGGGCCAAGGCCCTTGGCGAGGCGCAGCTGGTCTGCCTGCGCCGACACGCGGACGCTCGCGCGGGCCGAGGCGCTGGCCGCGACGTCTGCCGGCGCGCCGCGCCACCGACGACTGGCGGGAGGCCGTCGACGCGCCCGAGGTCGACATCGTGATCGTCGCGACGACCCACGACGCGCTGGCGGACGATCACACGCGCGGCGGTGGCAGGCGGGCAAACATGTGCTGGTCGAGAAGCCGGCCGCCCGGCAGCGCGCCGAACTCGACGCCGTGATCGACGCCGCGGCCGCGCGGACCGGTCGCTCGTGCGCGTCGGCTTCAACCATCGCTATCACCCGGCGCTTGCAGCAAGGCGCGCGCAGCTCGTCGATGCGGGCGCGCTGGGCGAGCTGATGTTCGTGCGCGGCGCGCTACGGGCACGGCGGCCGCCTGGGCTACGAGCAGCGAGTGGCGCGCCGACCCGCGCGTCTCCGGCGGCGGCGAACTGCATCGACCAGGGCGTGCACCTCATCGACCTGCCGCGCTGGTTCCTGGGCGACTTCACCGAGGTCGACGGGTTCGCGCCAGACTTACTTCTGGGAGATGCCGGTCGACGACAACGCCTTCATGCTCCTGCGGACGGCCGAGCGGCCAGGCGGCCTTGCTGCACGTGAGCTGCACCGAGTGGAAGAACATGTTCTCGTTCGAGATCTACGGGCGCGACGGCCAAGCTCCAGATCGACGGGCTGGGCGGCAGCTATGGCGTCGAGCGGCTGACCTACTACCAGATGCTGCCGGAGATGGGGCCGCCGGAGACGACGATCTGGGAGTACCCGGGCGCGGACCGATCCTGGGACGCTCGAGTTCGACGCAGTTCCTCGAGGACATCCGGCTGCGGCAGCTCGCCAGCCCGGCAGCGCCGGCGCTGTCGACGACGCCGCTCGGCGAGCGCTCGACAGTCGTCGAGCCGATCTACAAGGAATCGCGTCGAGATGATCATCACCCGTAGCCCGCTGCGCATCACGCTCGGCGGCGGCGGCACCGACCTGCCGTCCTACTATCGCGAGCACGGCGGCTTCCTCATCGCGGCGGCGATCGACAAGTACGTCTATGTCACGGTCATGCGGCCGTTCATCGAGGGCATCTTACCTCAAGTACTCGAAGCTCGAGCACGTCGACGCGCGTCGACGAGGTCCAGCACCCGATCATCCGCGAAGCGCTTCGCATGCTGGGGTTTCGCGACGCCGCAGATCGAGATCACGACGCTGGCCGACATTCCGGCCGGCACCGGGCTCGGCTCGTCCGGCAGCTTCACGACCGCGCTGCTCAAGGCCCTGTACACGCACCGCCGGCGGCTGCTGCATCCCGCAGGAGCTGGCCGAGCTGGCCTGCGAGATCGAGATCGACCGGCTCGGCGAGCCGGTCGGCAAGCAGGACCAGTACATCGCCGCCTACGGCGGCATCACCTGCTTCACGTTCAACGCGGACGACTCGCGTCGACGCCGGCCGCTGCCGATCGGCGATGCGAGACGCTGCACGAGCTGGAGGACAACCTGCTGCTGTTCTTCACTGGCTTCTCGCGAAGCGCCGGCTCGATCCTCAAGGACCAGGACAAGCGCACGCAGGCACCGACGAGGAGATGATCGAGAACCTGCATTACGTCAAGGACCTGGGCCTGCGCAGCCGAAGCGCGCTCGAGCGCGGCGACACCGCCGGCTTCGGCGAGTTGATGCACGAGCACTGGGAGCACAAGAAGCGGCGCTCGGCCGGCATGAGCAACCCGCAGATCGACGAGTGGTACGAGCTGGGCCGCAAGAACGGCGCGCTGGGCGGCAAGCTGGTCGGCGCCGGCGGCGGCGGCTTCCTGATGTTCTACTGCCGAAGACCGCCGGCGGCTGCGCGGCGCGATGTCGCGCGCCGGGCTGGAAGAGGTCCGGTTCCGCTTCGATTTCGAGGGCACGAAAGTCGTGCTGTCCTGACGGGATTTCCCACTGATGACCTCCTGCCGCCTTTGCTCGTCGCCCGTGGAGCCGGTGATCTCGTTCGGCCGGATGCCGATCGCCAACGGGTTTCTCACCCCCGCCGAATTCGCGGACGAGTATTTCTTCGAGCTGGCCGCGGTGTTCTGCCCGCGCTGCTGCATGGTGCAACTGGCCGAGCAGCCCGACGCGCGGAAGATGTTCCACGAGCACTACGCGTTCTTCTCGTCGACGTCCTCGCGGATGGCCCAGCACTTCGAGCGGTTTGCCGGGATGATACGGGAGCGGTTCCTGACCGACCCGGATCCGTTCGTGGTCGAGCTGGGCAGCAACGACGGCATCATGCTGCGCCACTTCGCGGCGGCCGGCCTGCGGCATCTGGGCATCGAGCCGTCCGCGAACGTCGCTGCCGTCGCCCGCGAGCGGGGCGTGCGCACCGTGAGCGAGTTCTTCGACGAGCAGGTGGCTGAGCGCCTGGCCGCCGAGAATGGCCAGGCCGACGCGGTGCTCGCGGCGAATGTGATGTGCCACATCCCGGCTCTGCACTCCGTCATGGCGGGCATGGTTCGACTGCTCAAGCCCAAGGGCGTGCTGGTGTTTGAAGACCCCTACCTCGGGGACATCGTCGAGAAGACGTCCTACGACCAGATCTACGACGAGCACGCGTATTACTTCTCGGTGACGTCGCTCACACACCTGTTCGACGACCACGGGCTGGAGATCATCGACGTGCAGCCGCAGTCGACCCACGGCGGCTCGATGCGCTACATCGTCGCGAAGCGCGGTGCCCGCCCCGTCGGCCCGGCCGTGGCGGCGCAGCGTGAGAAGGAAGCCGCGCTGGGGCTGGGCGTCCTTCGGACCTACCGGGCCCTGGCCGCGAGGATCGAGCAGTCCCGCGATCGGTTGACAGCGCTGCTGCGCGACCTCGGTCGCGACGGCCAGCGGGTCGTCGGTTATGCGGCGACGTCGAAGAGCACGACGGTCATCAACTACTGCGGCCTCACGCCAGACCTGGTCGAGTTCATCAGCGACTCGACGCCCCTCAAACAGGGCAAGTTCAGTCCCGGCATGCACATTCCCATTCGATCGCCAGAGGCGTTTGCGCGGAACTACCCGCCATACGCGCTGCTGTTTGGCTGGAATCACGCTGAAGAGATTCGGGCGAAGGAACAGGCCTTTACCGCGTCGGGCGGCAAATGGATCGTCTACGTGCCGACCGTCGAAGTGCTCGCGTGATTGACCGGTCCCCTGACGGATGGCTGGGGGCGTTTGACGGCCGGACCATCCTGGTGACGGGCGCCGCGGGGTTCATCGGGTCGTCGGTCGTCGGTCAGCTGGCTGCGGCGCCGTGCACGATTCGACGCCTGGCCAGGACCGCCGTGGCGTCGCGGCGTGAGCCGCCCGCGGGCCCGGCTCGCGTCGAGGACGTGCAGGGCGACGTGCGCGAGGCGGCGACCTGGCGCACGGCGATCGAGGGCGTGGACGTCGTGCTGCACCTCGCGGGCCAGACGAGCGTCTACGCGGCCCAGGACGATCCCGAGAGCGACCTGGCCGCCAACGTGGTGCCCGTGCTGCATCTGGCCGCGGCGTGCCGGGCCGAGAGCCGTCGGCCCGCGGTCGTGGTTGCCGGCACGGCGACCGTGGTCGGGCTCACGCTCGACGCGTCGCCGGTTAGCGAGGAGCAGCCCGATCGCCCGGTCACCGTCTACGATCTGCACAAGTGGATGGCCGAGCGGTATGTCGAGCTGTACACGGCCGAGGGCGTGTTCGACGCGGCCACGCTGCGCCTGGCGAACGTGTACGGCCCGGGGCCGCGCGGGAGCAGCCTGGACCGCGGGTTTCTGAACGCCATGGTCCACCGCGCCTGCGCCGGCGGGCCGCTGACGCTCTACGGCGAAGGAACCGCGGTGCGCGACTACGTCTTCGTGGACGACGTGGTGCGGGCGTTCCTGATGACGGCGGCACGTATCGGGGTAACCCGGGGCCGGCACTTTCTGGTGGGCAGCGGCCGCGGCACGACGCTCGCCGAGGCGCTCGCCCTCGTGGCCGACCGGGTCGCCGCCAAGACCGGTCGTCGCGTCAACGTCCGGTCGGTCGAGCCGCCGTCGGGGCTGTCGCCCATCGAGCAGCGGAGCTTCGTGGCCGATACGCGGCGGCTCCGCGAGGCGGTGGGCTGGGAGCCGCGCGTGGACTTGGCCGAGGGCATCGATCAGACTATCGAGGCGTCGTGTGCGGCCTGACCACCCGTCGGGCGAAAGCGCCGCGCCCGGTCCGCCCCAGGGGCTTGGCCGGACGGGAGGCGCGACCGGCATGACCGCTCGGGCCCTCGCTCGGGGAATCGTGCGCCGCCTGCGGCGCGCCGCGTACCGGGTGCGCCGCACGGCCAGCCGGCCCCTTCGGCTACACTTGGGCTGCGGGGGAGAGCACTGGCGTGGGTACGTCAACATCGACGCCGATCCCTCCGCCAATTCGGACCTCCGCCTCGACTTCATCGACATCGAGTCCGCCTTCCCGCCGGCGACGGTCGCTGAGGTGGTCATGATCCACTCGCTGAGCTATCTGCGGCTATGGGAGGCGCGGGACCTGCTGGCGGCGCTCGGCCGGTTGCTCGAGCCAGGTGGCCGGCTTGTCATCGAAGTTCCGGACTTGTCGAAATGCGCCCGGAGGGCGCTGGAAACGGAGGGCGATGTGGCCGGGTATCTCGAGGCCGTACGTGGGCTGTACGCGTTCGACCTGGATCAGATCGCGCGCCGCGCGGCGTTCGTGCCGTACGCCTTCGGCTGGTCGTCGTGGCACTTGACGCTCGAGCTGGAACGGGCGGGATTCCGAGACGTATGCGTGCGTGATCCGCAGACTCACGACGGCCGAGTCTGGCGCGACACGCGGATTGAGGCGGTCAAGTGAGCGCGGCCATGTCGGCCCTGGCAGGGCGCCGGGTCTTGATCACCGGCGGACTCGGCTTCATCGGCAGCAATCTGGCGCACCGCTGTCTGGAGCTCGGGGCTCGCGTCGCGGTGTACGACAACCTTGACCCGCACTCGGGCGGCACGCTCTACAACATCCAGGACATCCGCGAGTCGGTCGACCTCCACTTCAACGATTTGCTGGACTTCGACGCGCTCGTCGAGCAGGTCTATCGCAGCGACATCGTGTTCAATTGCGCCGCGTCGACGTCGCACCCGTTCTCGATGCGCGAGCCGTGGCTCGATCTCGACGTCAACAGCCGCGGCGTGGTCAATCTGCTCGAAGCCTTGCGGCGCTTCAACAAGGCCGCGCGGCTGGTCCACATTGGCACCAGTACGCAGCTGGGGCCGCTGCAGTACGAGCCCGCCGACGAGCGGCATCCGGAGTTTCCGACCGACATCTACTCGGCGAACAAGAGCGCGTCGGAGAAGTACGTCCTCGTCTACGCGCGCGCCCACGGCCTGCCGGCGACGGTCATCCGCCTCACGAACGTCTTCGGCCCGCGCGCGACGATCCGGAGCCCCGAGTTCACGTTCAACAATTACTTCATCGGCCTCGCGCTCCAGGATCGCGACATTACCGTCTATGGCGACGGCGCCCAGTTGCGCAACGTCGTGTATGTCGATGACGCCGTCTCGGCGCTCGTCACCGCGGCGCTCGACGACGCGAGTCGTGGCCAGACGTTCTTCGCCGCGGGCGACGAGCACTTGTCGGTCTCGGACATCGCCGAGGCGACGGTGCGCGCGATGGGCTCCGGGCGCGTCAAGCACATCGCCTGGCCCGAGGACCGCAAGGCGACCGAGATCGGCAACGCGGTCATCAGCAACGCGAAAATACGGGAGACGCTCGGGTGGACTCCGCGTTGCGGTTTCGAGGAAGGCCTGATCCGCACGAAGCAGTATTTCGCGACCTGTCTGGACCAGTACCTGTGAGACGACGCGTGCTCGTCGTGGTCGAGGCCGGGGCCGCGTACCCGAGCGGCTTCATCCGCGCGCTGATCTACCGCGAGTGGTTCGCACGCGCCGGCTACGAGGTCACGTATCGGTCGCGCCTGTGGCCCGCCCTGCGGCGGCGGCTCGACGCGCCCGGTCCGGTGTTTCGAGTTCCGCTTGTCGGCCGGTGTCTCGCGCTCGTCGAGCGGGCGATCGGCCGCGTCAACGAAGTGCGGATTCTCCGCGCCGCGCGCCGCGCGGACGTCGTCTATCTCTCGAAGGTCACGTCGCTCGGCTTCGTCGCGCGCCTACGGCGTGGGACTTCGGCGCGGCTCGTGCTCGATCTGGTGGACGCGCTCTGGCTGCCGCGGCACCGGAACCCGCGTCTGAACGACGTGCTGACCACCGTTAACGCCGTGACCACCGACAACGAGGTCACGGCCGCCCACGTCCGGTCGGTGCAGCCGGCGTGCACCGTCATTCCCGACACCCCCCAAGTCGAGTGGTTCGACCGCCGCCGGACCGGACGGCCGGGCCGGAACGACGGCCGAATCGTGTTGGGGTGGGTGGGCTCGCCGGGGACGACATACAATCTCTGGGTCGTATGGGAGGCACTCGAACAGGTCTTCGCGAGCCATCGGCAGCTTCACCTGCGGCTGCTAGGCGCCGATCCGCGCGCGCTGCCGCCGTTCGAGCACGTCCACTGGTCGGTACTCGAGCGCTACTCTCAGGCCGAGATGATCGACGAGGTGCTCGGCATGGACGTCGGCCTCTTCCCGCTCCAGGACGTCGAGGCGTGCCGGGTGCGCGGGTTCCTCAAGGCGACCATCTACATGGCTGGCGCGGTCCCGGTGATCGCGTCGCCGGTCGGCACGACGCCCGAGGTGATCGAGGATGGCGTGACCGGAGTGCTCGCGCGGACGACCGACGAGTGGCGCGACGGCCTGCTGCGGCTGGTCGAGACGCCGGACCTCAGGGCCCGGCTGGGCCGCCAGGGGCTCGATCTGGTCCGATCGGCGTTCTCGGTGGAGCGGGCGTTCGCATCGCTTCGGGCCGTGCTCGATCCGCGGGAGGCCGCGCCTCGGTAAGGGAGCGACGATGGCCCGTCTGCTGATCACGGGGGCGCTCGGCCATATCGGGTCGAGCCTCATGCACTCCCTGCGGCCGGGCGACTTCGACGAGGTGGTGCTGCTCGACAACCTCGCCACGAATCGGTACTGCTCGCTGTTCAATCTGCCCGCGGGCGTGCCGTTCCGGTTCATCGAGGCCGACATCTGCACGGCGGATCTCGAGCCGCTCTTCGACGGCGTCAACAGCGTGGTGCACCTGGCGGCGATGACGAATGCCGCGGGCAGCTTCGACATTCAGGCGCAGGTCGAGGAGGTCAACTTCGACGGCACGTGCCGGGTGGCCGAGGCGTGCGCGCGCACCGGCAGCCGGCTGCTGTTCCTGTTGACGACCAGCGTCTACGGCACGCAGGCCGAGACCGTGGACGAAGACTGCTCGCTGGACGAGTTGCGGCCCCAGAGCCCGTACGCGACGAGCAAGCTGCGCGCCGAGCGGGCCCTCGCCGAGCTCGGCGAGACGCAGGGCCTGCGGTTCTTCATCGGCCGGTTCGGCACGATCTGCGGCATCTCTCCCGGCATGCGCTTCCATACCGCCATCAACCGGTTCTGCTGGCAGGCCTCGATCGGCCAGCCGTTGACTGTGTGGCGGACGGCGATGGATCAGTTCCGCCCGTACCTCGATCTGACGGACGGCGTGCGGGCGATCAAGTTCGTGATTGGCGAAGGGCTCTTCGACAACCGGATCTACAACGTCTTGACCGACAACGCCACGGTCCGCCAGATCGTTCAACTGGATCCGCGCCGACGTCGCCGATGTGCGCGTCGAGTACGTCGACACCCGGATCATGAACCAGTTGTCGTATCGGGTCTCCGCCGAGCGATTTGGCGGTACGGGCTTTCGTTCCGGCGGCAGCCTTCAGACCAGCATCGTCAACACTCTTGATCTGCTCCGCGGGCTGACCGCGGCCCGCCGCCAGGAGACGGGTCGGACAGAGGCATGACGCACCGCCGGAAGGCATGTTGGTGTGTCCGTCGATGACTACTGACTCGCCGTTTGGCCGCCGCGGCAGTTCGCCGGCAGTCGTCGTCCTCGCCGCAGTCTTCGTCATCTCCGCCGTCCGTGGGCTCGTCAACGATCAGTACGGGCCGCTCTCAGCGCTCGCCGCGCTCGACGGCATCAAGTTCCTCGACCCGCTGCTGCTGCTCCTGCTCGGCGGCCTGGCGGTCCTCAACGCGACTGCCGCCGGGGTGCACCGCCTGCCCGTGTGGAAGGTTCGATGGGCGGCGTGCGTGGCGATCGTGGCCGGCATCGGCGTCGTCAGCGCGCTCGTCGCGAAGATTCCCTTTTACTACGCGACGCAAAGCCTGGTGTTCGTCCTCCGCCCGGCGCTGCTGCTGCTGATCCTGACCGCCTTTCCCTGGAAGCAGTCGGCGGCGGCCGCCAAGGTCTGGACCGCCGTGGTCGCATTCAGCCTCGCCAACGCGGCGGTGGTGCTCTGGACGTGGGTGACGGCCCGGGCGGCGTCCCCGAACTACTCAGCCGATGTGATCATCGGGCTGTGCCACGACGCTCACCAGCAGGCGACGTTCTCGTACACCGTGGCGCTCATCGCCTGCGCGGCGGTCGCCACCGCGAAGTCGTGGCGGACGCGGTTGACGTGGGGAAGCTTCATTGCGCTGAACGCGTTTACCGGATTCCTCTCGCAGGGCCAGAAGGCGACGGGCATCACGATCGGCGTCGTCGCGCTCGCCGGCGTCATCGGTGTCGTGCGGTCGCGCGCGCGCCTGAAGAAGATCCTGGCGCTCGTGCCCGCGACGGTGTTCGCGGTCATCGTCATGATGGTCGTGGCGGCGGGCACCGCGTTGTGGAGCAACGCGGAGGTCGTCGTGTCCGGCAATCTCGTTCAACCGGCTGACCGAGGGTGGGTATCGCGGGATGGCCGCGCTCGGCGACCTCGGCGTGGTTCGCATGATGGAGGATTTCTGGAGGCTGTCCGCCGAACATCCGAGTGCGGCCTTCATCGGGACGGGGCCCGCCAACTACGGCAGCCCGGCCGCGCTCACGCGGGTCGACAAGGGCGAGGCCGCGCCGGAAGTCGAGGAGCTGTTCTGGCGCGAGGTGGCGTCCGAACGCGAGCTCATCGCGACGGGAGAATTGCTCCTGCTCGGGCTGTCGGCGAAGACGAGCATTCTCGGAGTGCTCCTTGGCGAGTACGGATGCCTTGCGCTTATCGTGTTCCTGTACCTGCTGGTCTGGCCGCTGACGTTGGTGGCCGGGGCCGAGGCGGATGGCGACCTCGACACGCGGCATCGCCTGTTCTGGCTCAAGATGGCCTACCTCGCGGTCGTGGTGCAGGCGTGCATCAGCACGCTTGGCGCGTGGGACAACGACCCCGCCATCACGGTGCTTATGGTGGGTTTTGCAGGTCTCCTCGGGGCGTCCCGTGCGAATTCTCATTGACGCGCGGCGCTCGGTCGAGCGGGCGACGGGCATCGGCCGGCTGGTCAACGGCCTGCTCCAGGCGCTCGCGGATCGCGAGGACGGCCACGAGTACCTGGTGCTCGCGGGCGTGCACGACCCGCTCGGCGGACGTCAGCCGCCGCACGTCGAGCGGCGGAGGCTCGATCTCCCGCTGAACTCCCTCTGGATTGGCCCGACGATGGGGAAGCTGGCGCGGGAATGGCGAGCCGACGTGGCGTACTTTCCGTTCTGGCTGGCGCCGCTGGCCATGTCGTGCCCATTCGTCGTGGCAATTCACGACCTGATCCAGGTCTTCTCCCCGGACGGATTCTCATGGGCGCATCGCGCCCTGTTTCACACCTACGGGCGGGCGGCCGCCCGCCGCGCCCGCCGCGTGCACGCGCTGGCCGGCCACGGCCGCGACGACCTGCACCGCGTGTGGCACATCGACCTCGACCGCATAGACGTCGTGCCGCCGGCCGTGAGTGTATCGGCGACGACCGCCGAGGCGTCCGTCGCCGCGCTCCCCGCGGATGTGCCCGTTGACCGCCCGTTCATCCTTTACGTCGGCAACCATCGCCCGCACAAGAATCTCGAGCGCCTGCTTCGCGCCTACAACCGCGCGGCGCCCCGGGTTGCGTCCGATCTTGTCATCGCCGGGGCCAATCGCGAGGACGGCGATCGCCCCGCGCTGGCTGACACGGCGGCTGCGTCTTCGGTCCAAGGGCGCGTCCACTTCGTCGGCCAGGTGGACGACGTCCGGCTGGCCGCGCTGTACCGGCAGGCCCGCCTCTTCGTCTTTCCGTCGCTCTACGAAGGCTTCGGCCTGCCGCCGCTCGAAGCCATGGCGTGCGGCACGCCGGTCGCCTGCTCGAACGCCTCGTCGCTCCCGGAGGTCGTGGGCGACGCGGCCGTCACGTTCGATCCGCACGACGAAGCGGCGATGGCCGCCGCGCTCGTCGAGGTCGACGCCTCGGCGCCGTTGCGGGCGGAGCTCTCGCGCAAGGGCCGAGCGCGGGCGGCGGCGTTTTCCTGGACGCGATCGGCCGACGCGTGGCTCGCGTCGATCGAGCGGGCGGCGTCGTGACGGCCCTAGGCGCCGCCGGGCCATCGGGCGGTGCTGGTACAATCGTCACGCTCCGTCAGCCAGCCGGCTCAGAGGGCGGCCAGGGACGCGAGCGACGGAGCAGCCACGAGACATGATTACGCGAACGACCTGCCGTGTGTGCGAACAGCCGCTGGCCCCCATTCTGTCGCTGGGCGATCACTACGTCTCGAACTTCGTCAATCCTGGCGAGCCGGACGGAGTGCGCGCGCCGCTCGAGCTCGTGGTTTGCGGCCGGTGCCACCTGCTCCAGTTGAAGCACACCGTGCCCGCCGAGAGCCTCTACCGCAATTACTGGTACCGCTCGGGCACGAATCAGACGATGCGTGACGCGCTGGCCGACGTGGCGACCAAAGCCGAGCAGCTCATCAAGATGCGTCCAGGGGACGCCGTGCTGGACATCGGCTGCAATGACGGCACGCTGCTCGGTTCCTATCGCACGACGGGCCTGTACAAGATCGGCTTCGACCCGGCGAAGAACCTCGCCGAGTCGTCGCGCCGCGTGGCCGACACGGTGGTCACGTCGTTCTTCGACGCCGATGTGTTTCTGGCCGAGGCGGCGCTTCGGGCGCATCGGCCGAAGGTCGTCACGAGCATTGCGATGTTCTACGACCTCGAGCACCCGAACAAGTTCGTGGCCGACATCAGGGCGGTCATCGATCCCGACGGGCTCTGGATCGTGCAGATGAGCTACCTCCCGCTGATGCTCCATACGAACGAGCTGGGCAACGTGTGCCATGAGCACCTGGAGTACTACTCGCTCGGGTCACTGGAGTTTCTGCTCGATCGCCACGGCTTCGAAGTCGTCGATGCCGAGCTCAACGACATCAATGGCGGCAGCATCCGGACCTACATCCGGCTGCGGTCGGCGGCGCCCGAGGCGTTCGGCGATCCGACGTACCGGCGTCTCGCGGCCGAGCGGGTGGCGTCGCTCCGGGCAGACGAGGCCCGGCTGGGGCTGGACACACCCGATCCGTACGAGGCGTTCGCCTTCCGCGTGGACCGCATCAAAGGTGACGTGGTGGGCTTCATCAACGCCGAGGTGGCGGCGGGGAAGCGCGTGTACGTCTATGGCGCTTCGACCAAGGGCAACACCCTCCTGCAGTACTTCGGCCTGGACGCCTCCGTGATCGCGGGGGCCGCCGAGCGTAACCCCGAGAAGTGGGGCAAGGTCACCGTGGGCACCCACATTCCGATCGTCTCGGAGGAGGCCGCCCGGGCGGCCAAGCCGGACTACTTCCTCGTGCTGCCCTGGCACTTCGTCGATGAGTTCCAGGCGCGCGAACGCACATATCTGCGGGGCGGCGGGCGCTTCATCCTGCCGGCGCCGTATTTCTCCCTGAGGTAAGGGCGCACGGGACCTGTGGGCGCCGACATCGCATTGGTAGCCGACGCGCTCGTCTCGCGCGGCGGCGCCGAAAAGGTCTTCGCCGTCATGTGCGAGGCCTTTCCCGACGCCGACGTCTTCACGTCCGTGTACCTGCCGGACCGGACGCTCGACGAGTTCCGGCAGCGCCGCATCGAGGAGCTCGTGACCTCGCCGAGCCTGCGCAGCGAGCAGGCGCTCAAGCGCGGATATCCGCTGGCAGCCTGGCAGATGGGCCGCCGGTCGTTCGATCGCTACCGCGTCGTGCTGTCTTCGTCGGCCCACCTCGCGCGGTACATCCGGAAGGGCCGCGCCACGCACATCAGCTACTGCTATTACCCGTTCCGGCTGCTCTACGAGCCGGAGCGCTACCCGCAGGTGAAGGGGCTCAGCCGGGTGGCGTTTCGCGCGGCGCGCCCGTTCCTTCGCGCGTGGGATTGGAGCCGCGCCCGCGCGGTTGACCAGTTCGTCGGGATCTCCGCCGCCTCGAGCGCCGCGATCCAAAAGTACTACGGGCGCGAGGCCGACATCATCTTCTCGCCGATTCTGAACCTGCCGGATCGGTTCGAGCCCGAGCCCAAGGGGGATTTCTTCCTCCTCGTCTCGCGGCTCGAGCCGTGGAAGATGGTCGACGTCGCCGTCAACGCGTTTCGCGGTCTCGACGCGCGCTTGATCGTCGTGGGCGACGGTCCCGAGCGAGCGGCCCTCGAACGGCGGGCGGGGCCCAACGTCGAGTTTGCCGGGGTTGTCGGGGAGGCCGAGCTGGTGAGCCTGTACCGGCGGGCGCGCGCCCTCGTGCACGCCTCCAGCACCGAGTACGGGCTCACGCCGATCGAAGCCAACGCGTACGGCACTCCGGCCATCTGCTGGGGGGTCTCGGGGGCGCTCGAGACGATGGTGTCGTTCGCCGAGGCCCCCGAGCGCGCGACGGCCCTGTTCTACGACGAGCCGACGCCGGCGGCGCTGGCGCGCGCGGTGAAGCAGTTCGAGACCCTCCGCTTCGACCCCCGGCAGTGCTTCGCCAACGCGCAGCGGTTCGGCCGGCGGGAGTTCGTGGCGAAGATGCAGGATTACGTTCGGAGGCGCGCGTAATGCCGCCGGAGGGCGTCTCCTCGGCTCTGTTACAATCCACTGTCGTGCACCAGGAAGGGGTGACCCGGTAGATGAGCGACGATTCGGAGCGGCTAACAGCTTCTCGCTCACCGGACGAGTCCATCGACGTGACGGACCACTTGCTGTCGGTCTGGAGGCGCCGCTGGGCCGTGCTGGCGTTTGGCGGCCTCTGTGCGATCGGGGCTCTCGTCGTGGGCCTCTTGACGCCACGGTCATACGAAGCCTCCGAGACCATCGCGGCCATTTCCTCAAAATTTGGCGACGAGCCACCTCAGCCGCCAGACATGGCGAGCTTCCGGCCCTTCTTTCTGAGCCTCTCGACCGCTCGGACCGTGATCCAGGAGTTGCACCTCGATACGCCGCCCAGGCACTTGTCGCCATCCAATTTGGTGACATCGGTGATCTCCGTGGAGCTTGCCGGGACGAACTTGATCCGATTGACAGTCAACTTCGACGATCCCGCTATGGCGGCGACGATCGCCCAGCGTGTCGCCGAGCACGCTATGGCGGCGGCGCAAACGGCGACCGGCGCCGAGGAGACCCGCGCCCGCGACTTTATCAAGCAGCAGGTTGACCAGGCCAAAGCCAAGCTGGATCAGGCGAGCGAGGCGCTTCGGACGTTTCAGGAGACGGCGCAGATCGAAGCGCTCGACCAGGACGCGGACGCGGTGTTGCAGGAGCGCGGCGGCCTGCCCGACTTGCTCGTCCAGATCGCGGGCGACAAGGCCAAGCTCGCCCGCCTCGAGGACGAGTTGGCGAAGCGGACGCGGGTCGACAACCTGACCAAGACGATCGACTCCGATCCGACGCTGGCCGAAGCGGCGCGCTCGGCCGGCGCACAGGGCCAGGCGGCGGGGAAGGACGTGCGCGGCTTGCAGTTGCAGACCCAGAGCGTCAACGGAGTCTTCGATAAGCTTGACAGCGATGCGGCGGCGACGCGCGCCGAGCTCGCGTCCCTCGAGCAGCAGAGGGCCGAGCTCATGAACGTCGAGAAGGTGGACGCGAAGAAGCTGCCGCAGTTGACGCTCCTGTATCAGCGCCGCGCGGAGCTGACGCACCTCCAAACCGAACGCGACCTAGCGGCAGACACCTACCAAGACCTATCGTCGCGCTACGGGACCGCGCGGCTCGAAGTTGGCGCGAGGACCCCTCACCTCATGGTGCTGGATCCCGCCGTGCCCCCGGACCGTCCCTTGCCAAGGAATGCGGCACGCAATACCGCGGTCGCGGGCTTCGCCGGCCTCAGCCTGGGCGCCGTGATCGCAATGCTCGCCGGTGCCGTGCGCATGGGGAAGGACTCCCAGATCCGTTCGTGAATAGAGGCCTGCCCGCCCTCCTGCGATCGACCGCCCTCGTCACCGCGTTCATGCTCGTGGGGCAGGCGATCGGATTCCTGACTCAGACCTTCATTGCCGCCGACTTCGGCGCGCGTGCGGACATGGACGCGTTCCTGGCGGCCAATACGCTGCCCCAGTACGTCATCACGGTCATCATCGGCGCGCTGGGGTTCGTCTTTATCCCGGTCTTCGCCGACTACGCCGGCACCGGGCAGCAGGACGAAGCCTGGCGCGTGTCCGAGGGCGTGCTCACGACGTGCACGGCCGGGCTGGTCCTCCTAGCCATTGGGGGGGCGGTCTTCGCCCGCGCGCTCATCGAGGTGACGACCCCCGGCCTCAGCGCGGCGTCGCTCGATCTGGCGGTGCAGGTCGCCCGCGTGACCTGGCCGGCCGTGGTGCTGAGCGGCGCGGTCAGCCTCTTCACCAGCCTCTACCAGGCGCAGTCTCGGTTCGGCTGGCCGGCGTTCGCGCCGGTGGCCGGCAGCGTACTCAATCTCATCCTGGTGGTGCTGCTCGCTCGGCCGCTTGGCGTGGTGGGTGTGGCGATCGCGGCCACGTCCGGCTTCGCGCTGCAGGCCGTCCTGCTGCTTCCAGTGATCTTGCGCGAGGGCGGCTTTCGGCCGCGTCTGGATTGGGGACGTCCTGGAGTGCAGCGCGTGTTTCACTTGCTGCTGCCCTTGGTGCTGGCGGGGTTCCTGACGCGGTGGACGCCCATCGTCAACCGGTTCCTCGCGTCGAAGATGGGCGAGGGCGCGATCTCGCACTTGGGGTACGCCTTTCGGATGGTCGCGCTGGGGAGCGGGCTCATCTCGGCCGGATTCGCCACGACGCTCTTCCCGCGGTTGGCCTATGACGCCAGCGGTTCGGATTTCGGGGCGCTGCGGGGCACCATCGCGCTGGGTCTGCGCCTGCTGTGGCTGGTCATTGCGCCGGCCATGGTCATCGGCGCGGCCCTCGCGCTGCCGGTCACCGCGGTGCTCTTTCGACGAGGGGCCTTCACTGCTGCGGACGCCGGCACCGTGTTCAACGCTCTTCCGTGTCTACCTGCTCTCGTTGATCGGATCGTGCCTCTGCGGGGTGACCGGCCGGACGTTCTACGCGCTCAAGCAGACCCGCACCGTGGCGGTCATCGGCGTCTTCGAGGCACTCGCCTACGTCGTCTACACGCCGCTGCTCGGGCACTGGCTCGGCGCCGGCGGTCTGGCCCTCGCGTACGTCGTCTATTTCAACGCCTCGCTTGTCTGGCAGGTGCTGCTCCTTCGGCACCGCACGGGGCGAACCGGTGGGAGCGGCATCGCGATCGCGTTCGCCCGCACCGGGGCGGCCGCCCTGGTCGGGGGCGCGGCGGCCTGGGCGATCACGCTCGTGGCTGGCAATCCGTTCGTCCAGCTGCTCGGTGGCGGAGTCGTGGGGCTCGGTGCCTACCTGGCCGGGCTCGTGGGCCTTCGCTCGGCCGACTTGCGCCTGCTGCAATCGTGGCGCGACGTCCGGCCGGCGACCGTGGGGGAGTGAGATGACGCTGCCGGTGGCGATTCTCGCGGGCGGGAGGGCGACACGCCTCGGGGCGCTTTCGGCTTCGGTGCCGAAGTCGCTCATCGACGTGGCCGGCCGGCCCTTTGCCGTCCATCAGGTCGAGCTGCTCAAGGCCAACGGGCTGACCGACGTGGTCTTCTGCATCGGCCATCTGGGCGGCGCCATCGAAGAGGCGATTGGCGATGGCGGGCGATGGGGTGTGCGCGTGCGCTACGTCCGCGATGGCGCTGTCCCGCTCGGAACCGGCGGGGCGCTGCGGCACGCGATCGGCGTGCTGGGCGACGCGTTCTTCGTGCTGTACGGCGACTCCTATTTGGACTGCGATTATCAGGCGGTGGCGCGGGCCTTCGAGGCGAGCGGCCGATCGGGATTGATGACGGTCTTCCGCAACGAGAATCAGTGGGATCGGAGCAACGTGGTCCTGAGCGAGGGCCGCATCCTGCGATACGATAAGCGGCACGTGACGCCGGAGATGCGCTACATCGACTACGGGTTGGGCGCGTTCCGCGCCGCGGCCTTCGAGGGGCGAGCGGAGGACGAGGCCTTCGATCTCGCGGACGTCTACCAGACGCTCATCGCGCGGGACGACCTCGCGGGGTTCGAGGTGCCGACGCGCTTCTACGAAATCGGCTCGCCGGCAGGCCTCGAGGAGACGCGGCGGTATCTGTCCACGAAGGCGACGAGCGGAGGATCATGAGCTACGCGACGCAGCACCTGGACGAAGTCGCGCGGATTGTCGCCGGGCTCGACGCGGAGGCCATCGAGCGGATGGCCGCGGCGCTGGCGGACCTGCGCGACCGCGGCGGGCGGCTGTTCCTGCTCGGCGTCGGCGGCAGCGCGGCGAACTGCTCGCACGCGGTGAATGACTTCAGAAAGATCGCCGGCATCGAGGCCTACGCGCCCACTGACAACGTCTCGGAGCTTACCGCCCGCACGAACGACGAAGGCTGGGACACGGTATTTGCCGCGTGGCTGCGCGGCAGCCGCCTGCGGGCGAACGACATGGTCTTCGTCCTCTCGGTCGGTGGGGGCAGCCTCGCGCGCCGCATCAGCGCCAACCTGGTGGTGGCGCTGGAGTACGCGAAGAGCGTCGGCGCCGGCATCGTGGGCATTGTCGGCCGTGACGGCGGCTTTACGGCGACCGTGGCCGATGCGTGCGTGCTGGTGCCCGTCGTGAACCCCGAGACGATCACGCCGCACACCGAAGCGTTTCAGGCCGTGATCTGGCACTTGCTGGTATCGCACCCGGCGCTCAAAGCCGTCCAGACCAAATGGGAATCGACACGGGAGGCGGTCGCGCCGTCTTCCTCGACCGAGACGGCGTGATCAACGAGGTCGTCGTGCGGGACGGGAAGCCGTATCCGCCCGCGCGTCTCGAGGACCTGGTCATTCTGCCAGGGGTCGAGGCCGCGTTGGCGGACCTCCGGGCGGCGGGGTTTCGCCTCGTGGTCGTGACCAACCAGCCGGACGTGGCGCGCGGCGTGCAGCGGCGGGACGTCGTCGACGCGATGCACGCGCGCCTGGCCGCCGAGTTGCCGCTCGACGAGTTCCGCGTCTGCGCGCACGATGACGCCGACGCGTGCGTCTGCCGGAAGCCGAAGCCCGGGTTGCTCGAGGCGGCCGCGCGCGAAAGCGGGCTCGTGCTTCGGGAGAGCGTCATGGTGGGCGACCGGTGGCGCGACGTCGAGGCCGGCCGCCGGGCGGGGTGCACGACCGTTTTCATCGACCGGGGTTACGACGAGCCCCGGCCCGATCGTCCGGATGCCGTCGTCGGCTCGCTGCCGGAAGCGGCCGCGTGGATCCTGTCCAAGCGCGTGAGGTAGGTGCGGATGCCCTCGGTCGAACAGCTCAAGGTGAAGATCTTCGCGGACGGTGCCGACCTCGCCGGCATGCTCGACCTGTACGGCAGGCCGTACATCAAGGGGTTCACCACCAACCCGACACTGATGCGCAAGTCCGGCATCAAGGATTACCGGGCGTTTGCGGCCGAGGTGCTGCAGGCGATCCCCAACCGGCCCATCTCCTTCGAGGTCTTCTCGGACGAGTTCGCGGAGATGGAGCGCCAGGCCCACGAAATCGCGAGTTGGGGCGAGCACGTGTACGTGAAGATTCCCGTCACCAACACGCGCCGCGAGTCGGCGTGCGACCTGGTGCGGCGTCTTTCGCAGACGGGCGTGAAGGTGAACGTCACGGCGCTGCTCACGCTCGAGCAGGTGAAGGACGTCGGCGCCGCGCTGCGCGGCGGCGCGCCGTCGTGCGTCTCGGTGTTCGCGGGCCGCATCGCCGACACGGGCCGCGACCCGGTGCCGCTCATGGCCGAGGCCGTCCGGATCCTGTCGGCCGAGCCGGCGGCCGAACTCATCTGGGCGAGCCCGAGGGAATTGCTCAATGTCTTCCATGCCGAGGCGATCGGATGCCACATCATTACCGTGACGCACGACGTCCTCAAGAAGGTCGACCTGGTGGGTAAGGACCTGGATGAGTATTCGCTCGAGACCGTGAAGATGTTTCACGACGACGCCACGCGCGCGGGTTTCACGCTCTAGCCGCCGCGCGGCGGGCCGATCCATGAAACCGACGATCAAACACACTTCGCTTCCGGGTGTCGTGGTGGTGGAGCCTTCCGTGTTCGTCGACGGCCGGGGTTTCTTCATGGAGACCTGGAACCAGCGGGAATGGGCCGAAGTCGGGCTCCTGGCGACGTTCGTCCAGGACTCGCACTCACGCTCTACGCAGGGCGTGCTCCGCGGCGTGCACTTCCAGGATCTGACGGCGCCGATGGGCAAGCTGATTCGGTGTACGGCCGGCCAGATCTTCGACGTCGCGGTGGATCTCCGAGTCGGGTCGCCGACCTTCGGCCGTTGGGTGGGCGTCGAGCTCACCGCCGAGAACAAATCCCAGCTGTATCTGCCGGTCGGCTTCGGCCACGGGTTCCAAGCGCTGAGCGATATTGCCGAGGTCCAGTACAAGCAGACGGGCTACTACACCCCGTCGGCCGAGCGCATCGTCGCCTGGGACGACCCGGAGATCGGAATCGACTGGCCGATCGAGAATCCCGTGCTGTCCGATCGGGACCGCAAAGGCCTCAGCCTTCGGGCCTACGCCGAGCGTCCCGCCTTCCGCTACGACCCCGTGTCCGCCTGAGCGTGCCCTCGGAAGAGCTGTCAGCTCCTCGCGCCGCGCCGCACGACGAATCGAGGCGACCGAACGGTCAGCGGCTGAAGGAACAACTGCTGTGGGGCCTTATCGTGACGTCGACGCACTGCGACAAGCCCTCCTGGCCTCCAAGGAGACGTACAATCAGGGCGGTTGAACGAGCGACTCGGCGTTCGATCGCCGCGCATTGTTCGTCAGGCGGCTTGCCATCGGGCGAGTGGCTTGATTGCTATCAACGCGCTATCCGAAAGTAGCGGTCCGGTAAAACACAGATGCTACGTCCCCTTTTGAGAGCGGTCTACCAGCGGCGAAGATTGTTCACCTGGATGTTGAGGCTTGTTCCGTTCTCGATTCCAGTGGTGATGAACGAATTCACGCTCTACGTTCGGCCAGATGATTGGGTGATCGGGATGAAGATCGCCTTACGGCGCAGTCATGACGTTCATGTGGCGGCGGCAATGCGCAGCTTTTTAAGGCCTGGCGGGACGTTTATCGATATTGGCGCGAACGTCGGGTACATGACGCTGCTGGGCGCGTCACTGGTGGGACCCAGCGGCAAAGTACTGGCCTTCGAGGCTCTGCCGACGAATGTCGAGATGATAAGGAAGAGCCTTCGGGCAAATCGCAACTCAAATGTCACGCTCTATCCTTACGCCGTGGCCGAGCGACACGCATCGGTCGTGATCGCCGCGAATGAGGGCAACTCTCACTTTGCAGGACGTGATGATCCACGTCGGGATCTCGTGACCATCGAGGCGGTGGACCTCGATACGTTCATCGGTGACGCAGCGGACGGCATGACGATCGATCTCATCAAGATGGACATCGAGGGAGCCGAAGGGCTCGCCTTACAGGGGATGAAGCGCTTGTTAGCTCGGTCCCGTCCCGTGATCATTGCCGAGTTCATGCCGTCGGCGCTTCAGCGCATCTCCGGCTTATCGCCGGAGGCGTTCATAGGCGCTCTACAAGAGTCAGGGTACGACCTCTCGGCGCTGGTCTTCGGGAAGGAGAATGAGCGTGTTCCGGTTGCGGACGGGCCGGGAGCCTTGCAGGTATTGAAAGCATCCGGGCAAGATATGCTCGATCTCTTGGCGATCCCTCGTGTCACGTCCTAGCAGGCTGCTGAAAAACGCGACGCAAGTGATGGTGTCTTCATCATGATCAGCGGCCGCGATGTCGAGATGGTGGGCGATCCGGCCGTGCGGTCTCACCCCACACCGTCCTCAGACCTGGAGAAGTCGTCGCATCCGCGTCAGATTGTAGGCCGCCGCCGTGAAGCAGAAGATCCATTCGACGAGCCCTCCGCCGCGGTGCCGTACCTGGCGCAACAGCCCGGTCGTTTTCATCCAGCCAAAGACCTGCTCGACGAGCTTCCGCTTCCGCTGACTGATCGCGTAGCCGGCGTGCCGCGTCGTGCGCGCATCAATGGCGCTGCCGCGGATCTTCCGCGCGACGTGCGGCGTGGCGCCGAGCGCGCGACTCGTCTCGACGAACGCCCGCTGGTCGTACGCTTTATCGGCGCCGACCGTGACGGCACCGTCGGGCAGGCTGGCGAGGAGTCCCAGGGCGGCCTCACGTTCGGCCGTCCCGGTCGCCGCCGTGAGGCAGGCGCCCGCCACGAGCCCATGGCGATTGTCGAGGAGCACGTGGCCGAGATACCCGAGGACCGCCGGCTGCCCGTTCCCCTTGCGATAGAGCTTGGCGTCGGGATCCGTGGTCGACGCATGCGTCTAGTTCGACCGCTTCTGGCCCCGGAAATCCACACTCCCATTGCCCGGATCGTCCGGCGGATCGGTCGGTCCGCCCGCGCGCGGCTGAAAGCTCTTGTGGCTCGCCCACGCTTGCAGCAGGGTCCCGTCCACCGTGAAGTGCTCGTCCGACAGGAGCCCGGCGTCGCGCGCTTGCTCCCGCACCGCGCCAAAGAACGCCGTCGCAATGTCGCCCGACAGCAGGCGCTCGCGGTTCTTCGTGAAGGTGGTCGCGGTCCAGACGGCGTCATCCATCGCCAGCCCGACAAACCACCGAAACAACAGGTTGTACTCGAGTTGCTCGATCAACATCCGCTCACTCCGGACCTAGTAGAGCGACTGCAGCAGCAAGGCGCGCAGCAACTGCTCGGGCGGGATCGAGGGGCGGCCCGTCGAGGCGTACAGCCGATCGAAGCGCGACGACAACCGCGTCAACGCGGCGTCCGTCATCCCCCGAATCGCTCGCAACGGGTGGTCCGTCGGTACGCGCTGCTCAAGCGAGACATAACTGAAGAGGGGGCCGGCCTGCTGATCGTCACCACGCATGCGGGCATCGTAGTACGCTCGGACCCGTCTGTCGATCCCGGTAGGCCGCGTTTTTCAGCAGCCTGCTAGAGCAGTTTTCATGAGCGTGTAGTCACCGAGTATCCGCAGTGCCTGGCGTAGGCGGCGCACTCGTTGACCGTGAACAAGCCGAGCGCGGTCGCAAAGAGCTGACAGACTTGGTCGAATGAGCGGGGCCCCGCCGCGCGGAAGAAGGCCTTCAGCTTGGCGAACGCGAGTTCGATCGGATTGAAGTCGGGACTGTAGGGCGGGAGAAATCGGACCTGCGCGCCGGCCTGTTCAATGGCCGCGCGTGCGCCGACGTGTTTGTGGATCACCAAGTTGTCGAGCACGACGATATCGCCCGGTCGCAGTGTGGGCACGAGGACCTGTTCGACATACGCCAGGAACGTCGCATGGTCCAGCGGGCCGTCGAAGACCGCCGGCGCGGTGAGGCCCTCGACGCGTAACGCCGCCAGCACGGTGTGCGTCTGCCAATGCCCGAAGGGGGCGTGGTCGATCAGCCGGCGGCCGCGTGGGCTCCTCCCCTAGCGGCGAATGAGCTCGGTGGTCACGCCGCTTTCATCGAGAAACACGAGTCGGTTCGACCTCCGCGCTCGGCATTGTCGCGCGCCACGCGCGCCGCGCTGCCAGCACATCGGCCCGTCCCTGTTCAGGCGCGTACACGGTTTTGTTTAACGGTCAGATCCAAACGACCGAGCGCGCGCCAGATCGTCGTGAGACTGGCCGACGTGTGGAGGGCCGCCCGGATCTCCACCAGCGTCCGATCTGGCTGCGCTTCAACGAGCGCGCGTAACTGATCTGTCTGCCCGTCGAGTATCGGCGTCCGCCACTTCGTCTGTTGACGTGGCTCGATCTCTCCCGTTTCGCGCCGTCGCTGCACGACGCTGTGCACCCACGCCCGGCTGACCCGGTACCTGGCGGCCACCGCGTCCGCCTTCATCCCCTCGTCCCAGTCCTGCAGGACGCGCGTCCGCAAATCCATTGAGTACGGAGCCATGCCGCCTCCCGGCGGCAGAAGTACCACGGGGCGGTACCACGTACAAGCGTAAAACGCTCTAGTGATTCGCGCCGCCGAGGTGGCAAACGCGTCCACCAACGTCGTCGCACCCGGAGAAAGAATGTCGCAGCCCGCCACGGCAATCGCGAGTGAGCCGCGCTGCAGTGTCCGGCCGGGTGGCGCATCGAGAGCGCTTGTGCGGCGCTTGGATTGAACGTGGCGTTACTGCAGCGTGAGGAGCACGAGGATCTCACCTTTGCCACTCGACAGCGATTCAAGGGCCTTCCCCAGAATCGTGCCGGGTCGGTGCATGATCTGCCCGCCGATCGTGATGGGCTTCGACCTCATGGCATAACCGGGCGTCGGGCTCGTCACGAGCAGGTCGCCCGCGTGGATGGCCCCGTAGCTCGCATCCACCTTGACTCGAACGCGTCCGCTCTGGGCGACGAGCGCCTTGCTGTCGCCCTTCTGCCCGAGGACCAATCCTGGCTGCGGGGAAACTGCTCCGGCCACGCGCGTGTCATACGCGCGCGACGAGGGCGTGACACGATTCGGTGCGGCCGGGTCGATGATGACGACGGTGCCGTCGGCGAGGGGAGCTGAGGCCGGGACCCACTCGGCGACGTCCTGATACTTGGCCGCGATGTTCCCGTTGACCGTCATATCGCCGCTGACGTGCGCGGCGCCAGAGACGTCCAGACGAACCGAGGGCGACGTCGTGCCGATGCCGACATTGCCGTTGCGGTCGAGCAGCATGACGCTGGTGCTGGTGCTGGAGCTGTACGGATCGGCCGCGTTCGCATTCGACCTCCGAATCTCGAACGAGCCGAACTGCGTGCCGTCGGCCTGGAATAGCCAGTTGCGCGAAGCGGCATTCGTGCCGTTGGGTTCGAAGTAGATGTTCGCCGGATAGCCGGAGGTCGACTGCACCCGCAGGCCATCGTTGGCGAACGCGCTCCCCAAAAGGTCCAGCCGAAACGCCGGCGAATTCGTACCGATGCCCACGTTGCCGGCTCGGTCCAACAACATGACGCTCGTGCCGGCGCTGTACGGGTTTCCGCCTCGCGCGTTCGACACGCGGAATTCCAGCGAGCCGAACTGCGTGCCGTCGGCTTGGAACAGCCAGTTGCGGGACCCTGCATTCGTGCTGTGGTTGGGAGAGAAATACAGGTTCGACGGATAGTCCCCCGTGGAAAGGACGCGAAGGCCGTTGTCGCCAGGGCCATTCGTCACGACGTCGAGGCCGTAGGCCGGGCTCGACGTGTTGATTCCGACCTTGCCGCCGCTTTCGAGGATTGTGGAATCGAGGCCGCTGCCGCTGCCGTTGTCCTTCAACAGGTAGTTCGAGGCGAACCCACTTGTGCCAATGGCCGGCACCAGCGTGCTGGTGGAAGCGGAGCCCAGTCGCTGCGTCACGGTCGCGTTGACGCTCGCGTTCAGGTCCGACGCCAGCACGAAGTCGGTCGCCTTCCGCCCGGTGAGCGTGTCGGCCTCAGACGAATGGGCGGCGTAGGGGTACGCCGCCATCATCATGCGGAACTGCTCCGGCTCGCCGAGCACCGCGACGCCCACCCAGTGCGCCTGGCTCGGCCCCGACAGCAGTTCTATGGGGATTCCACCTGGCAACGTGGCGCCGACGTACGCGGCATATCGGCCGTCGGCATCGAGCGAGACCGCTTGCTCCTCGGTCCAAATCGGCTGGACGTCCCGCAGCTGAACGTAGATGGAGAACACCAGCGTGACGGACCCCGTCCGAGGGTCGCCGGTCGGGGTTTTCAGTTGTCCCGACACCCCAACCAGGATCGGCACGGAACTCGCCGTCGGGGCCTGCGCCGCGGGTAAGGCGGTCGTGGCGCTGCTGAGACAGAGCGCGAGGAAGAGTCCCGCCAATGGCCTGTACTGCATACTTGCCCTTCATAAGGAATTCCTGCGGGCGTGCGAAATTGGCCAGTAGGGAAGGAAGACTGTTGCCGGATTGGTGAACTCCAAGCCAGTCACTCTCTGATGTAGCACGCTTGTCGACTGCATGCAACATGGATCTGGTCCGGGTTGAGCCGAGGTCCGTCGATTCGCGCGATACGCGCCGTGTCGAGTGGTGCCGGCGGCACACGCCGGAGCGTTCAGGTAGACGTCGCATCGACCCGAAGCGGCCGCCGCGCGGCCTCACCAGAGCGCCAGCACCGCGTTGCGGATCTCGGTCAGGTCGATCACGCGAATCGGATCGCCTGGCTTCAGATCCGGATTGGTGTACGCGGGCGGCGTCCGCCCGATCTGAACGTATAAATCTCCAAGCACTGCGCGCAGGTCGGTGATGTCCACGGCCTTGAGGAGCGACCTCCCTGCCGTGATCGTCCGATCCGTCCAGCCGTGCGCCTGTAGGCCGTAGCGCGCACGAAGCGTATCGATCAGCGACCGCAGTTCCGTCACGTGCACCGCCTTGATCGGCGTGATGCCGGCTTGCAGCGGGTCGTCCGTGAAGAGAGAGACGAAGTACGTGAAGCCGCCGCTGAGCGATCCGCTGCCGAAAATGGTCGTGGCGGTGACGGTCGCGCTGCCGGCGGTGTGCGCGGGCGTCACCGCCGTCAACGACGTCGGACTCGACACGGAGACGGACGTCGCGGCCACGCCACCAATGGTGACGGTCGTTCCGCCGTCAACGAAGTTGGAGCCCGTCACGGTGACCGTCGTCCCACCCGCGGTCGTCCCTGGAGTCGGCGATACGCCTGACACGGTTGGCGGACGAAGAACCGTCGCGGTGACCTCGGCAGAGGGAGCGCCCGTGACGCCCGCGCTTACACTAGCGACCTCGTAGTAGTAAGTCGTGCCGGGCGCGACGGAATAATCTTGGTAGCTCGTGGTCGTGACGGAGAAGAGAAAAGCCTCTTGGCCCTGCTGGATGCCCCGCAGGACGGTGTAGCTCGTGGCACCGGTCGACGCCGTCCAGTCAAGGGAGACGAGAGTCGAGTTCACGGCCGCGGCGGTCACGCCCGTCGGCGGAGTGGGCAGGGGGACGGTCACCGATCGTTCCGAGGAGTCTGCGCTCGTGCCGCCGCTGTTGACCGCCGCGACCGTGTAGTAGTACGTCGTGCCCGGCGAGAGTCCAGTGTCAGCGTAAGTTGTGGCGGAGACGCCGCTCGCCAGCGGCATCTCCGCACCGGAAGTAAGTCCACGCCGGATGATGTACGTGCCCGCGCCCGCGCTGGCAACCCAGCTAAGGCTGACCTGACTCGTGCCAGAGGCAGTCGTGGTCAGGCCGATTGGCGCCTGCGGCACTGGGGTGGCCGAGACCTCTGCCGAGTTCGAACTCGTGCCGCTGCCATTCACAGCCGCGACCTCGTAGTAGTAGGTGTGGTCGGCCGAGACCGTCGTGTCGGAATAGGTATAGGTTTGATCGGTCGTCCCGGTCACTGTGGCCAGAGAAGCCTCGTTGCCTGAGGTCGTGCTCCGCATCACGGAATAGCTCGTGGCGCCCGTGCTGCCCGTCCAGCTGAGGGTGATCTGGCTCGACCCGGAGGCAGTCGCGGTCACGCTGGTGGGCGCGGGCGGCGCTCCCGGTGACTCACCGGTGTTGGTCCCGCCCGTCGGACAGAGCTTCGCGTCGCCGACGAACGTGCCGTTGTTTGAGTACTTGCCGCCCGCGCCAACGCTCGGGTGGCCAAGGAACCACGAATAGAACGCCAGTTCCTGGAGGTGATACGTGTACCCGTTGGGCATCAGGACGTTGGGAAAGTTGGTCCCGCTCAGCGGGTCACCCACCTCGAGAAGACCCGTTGATGGGGGGGCGGGGCAGTCGCTGACCTGACCGATGTTGCCCCACGCCGGAACGGGGTTGCTGGTATTCGGGTCATCCATCCACTCGCCGATCTCGTGGGAGATGGCGTACGTGTCCTCCGCTCCTGTGCCGAAGACACCCGTCGTATCGAAGTCCGCGACGCTGTAGGTCTGGGAGCCCATGGCCGTGTGATACCCCAGGATGAAGGAAGTGGAGCTCGGCGATGTCTGGTACATGGTGACGTTGCTGATCAGGAAGACGGGGAACGTCGTCGGACCGACGCCCTGGGATGCGAGCGACGGAATCACCGTGGTCTGCAGGTATTTGTCCAGCCAGATGATTTCAATTTCTCCCATCTTTCCACCGCAGTGGCTAGTCGAATAGGTCGTGGAATCCTCGGCAGGAACGGTGATCGCAATCGCGCTGAGCGTCGTCGGGCTCAATCGGACGTTGTACGACGGCCCCACCAGCGTCGAAAAGCTGGCGCGCCGGAACGCATCGAGATACTGCGTCGTGCCGACGTTCACGCCGTTCATCGTGAACTGATGGTCGGTGAAGATCGGCGAATTCTGCAGCAAGGTCAGGTCGGGGGTATTCGTCAGTGGCGCCGCAGCGCACGGATCGTTGGCCGTCGGGTCATAGGTCGTTGACCCGATCGTGATCTTGAGCGGGATGAGATACGTGGTCACGGTGGTCGCCGTGTTCGGACTGGTAAAGGGGCTGGCCCCAACGAGCTGGCCCGAGTAGCCCTTTCCGTCCCGGCTCGACGTCGTGCTGTAGCTCCACTGTTGAACCGTCGCGCCATTGGCGATGGCCCTCTCCATGCTGCGGCGGGTCATTCCCTTGCGCGGCAGCGTTCTGAAGGTGGGCTTGGCTCCTGGCGGCATCGGCGTCAACGGCCCCTGCGTCGCAGGGGGTTGGCCCTGCGGAGAAGGGGCCGCGAGAACGGTCGAAAGCGCCATTGCCGCCGCGACGGCCGTTGCCGCCCCGATGCCAACCATGCGTGGGTCGCGGACGAATCGATGGAAGAGAGGCACCGGCACCTCAGACAGTATAGGGATTCAGCGCCTCAACGATAGGAGATAGGAGCGTATCCGAGTAATCGCCAGTGCATCTGACCGTCCGCGCCCTGTCCCTAGCGCGGATTGACCTTGCCGATGTCCACGAGCCGGGCGGGCGGCGCCGCGGGCGCGTTCGTCACCTCGAAGTCCACGAGCACGTACTCACGCCGGCTGTGCGGGATGAGCAGGGGGACCGTCTGCCAGTCGTCGCCGACGAGCGTCACCGCGTCGACGGGATGGCCGTCGATGCTGAGGGCGAGATGCAGCGGATCCGGCGCGTGCGGTTCCCGACGGACCGGCAGATCGATCCGGCTGCCCGTTGGCACGTACAAAGCGGACCGCACACCCGCCCACCGGTACGGGACGGCCGAGTCATGCTGCCACTGAGAGAACCCGCTCCCCAGGTGCCCGAGGCCGGCGTCACCCAGGTGCGCCGTCGCGCGCACCGGCACCGACGCCACCAGGCCGACGATCGCGGCTGACGTTACCCAGACGAGCGCCGGCGTGCGGGGCGTCGTTGTCATTGATGCCAGCACGCCGAGCGCGATCCAGAAGATAAACGCGTATTCGGGGACGAGTAGCGGGTGACCCGTGAGCCAGGTCAGGACGGTGGCCCCCAGCCCGAAGAACAGCCAGAAGCGCGTTGGGTTGGCCGCTCGCCGCTCGCTGCGTAGGGCCCCCCACGCGACGAGCCCCAGCACGAGCATCAGCGACACGAGTCCCGCCAGCCCTTCTTCGGCCAGCACTTGGAGGAAGTTGTCGTGCGCGTTCTCGCGGCCGCCCACGCCCCACCGCGTCAGCTCCTCGCCCGCGATGACCCCGGACTCGTCGAAGAACCGGCCGATGCCGACGCCGAAGACCGGCGCGCTTCGAAACATCTGGTAGCCCGCTTCGAGCAGGATCGTCCGCGTGCTGATCGAGTACGACAGCTTGGTGTTGCGCACCGTGGGGTAGTGCGCAACGACGACCGCCGAGAGCGCCAGGCCGGCGACCAGTCCGGCGGCGACCCAGCGGCGGACGCGGGCCGACCCGCGCGCCGCAATGGCGACACCTGCCGTCGCCAACGCCATGACCAGGCTGGCCTCGGCAATGCGCGATCCGGCCTGCCAGAGTCCGACCGCGACAATGACGACCATGGCGGCTCGCCACGCCCGCGCGACGCCCGTGCGGCCAAGGGTGCGACCGATGCCCGCGACGAGAATGAGGAGCAGGATCGACGCCGCCGCGTTGACGTCGGTCTCGACGCTCATCCGCGACTGGACGAACAGAAGATACAGATCCGCCGCGAAGCGGCCATGGGTCGCGGCGCCCCGCAGCATTCTGAGGAACACCTCGGTGGACGTGGCCGCGCCGCCGACGAGCAGCGCGTCGACGAGGCGGCCCGCTAGCCCGGGCGCCACCCGGCAACGCCGCTCGACGAGCCAGGCCAGCAGCGCGGCTTCGACGCCCAGCACGCCGAAGTACAGCGGATCGGAGAAGGACGAGCGGACGAAATACTCGCGGTGCCACAGCGCGCCGAGAACCTGGAGGGCGCTCGCGCTGGTCATCGCCACGGCGGCGCGCGTCGGCATGATCGCCAGCGCCGATGCCGCGCCCACGGCTGCGAAGAGCGCGGCCGGTGCGCCCAGCCGCGTGCGGCCCGTGCCCACGCTGCCGCGAATAAGTGCGCCATTGACGACGGCCAGGACCAACTGCTCCAGAAACTTGGCACTCGCGAGCGGCGTGCCGACCAGCCCCGAGAGCGTCGTCGCGACCGGACTGGCGGCGGCGAGCAAGAGCAGCGCCAGGTCCGGCCGGACCAGGCTCACGGCGAGCAGCGCGAGCGGCGCGATCTTGGCCGCGAGGGGCTGGGGATAGGCCAGCCAGGCGAGTTGGATCGCGGCCAGCGCCGCGATGCCCAGCACGCGAAGCGTGACGGCGACCGCGCGCATCACCGTGTCGCGAGCACCGCGTAGTCCTGGTAGGTGAAGAGCCGCGAATTCAGGCGCGCGACGTCATCGTTGAATGTGTTGATCAGGTCCGCCAGTTCCTGGGCGGTCTGCGGGCCGGGCGGCAACGCCGGCTGCAGCCGCGCGGGCTTGTCGACCGGCGATCGGAACTCGATCTCCACATGGGAGAAGCCGCTCGCCCGGACGAGGTACTGCAGCGTTTCGGGGTGCAGCGGGCGGACGTGCGTGAGGTCGCGAATGTAGCTTTCGAAGAACGCGAGCCAGCAGCTCGCGTTGATCGTCTCGAGAATGAGCGGCGCGCCGGGCCGCAGCTTGTGAAACGCCGTTTCGATGAGTCGGAAGAGATACTCCGGCTGCAGGTGCTCGACGACCTGCGCGGCGAAGAGTCCGCCGAG
Source organism: uncultured Acidobacteriota bacterium (assembly GCA_963849525.1). Lineage (GTDB taxonomy): Bacteria > Acidobacteriota > Vicinamibacteria > Vicinamibacterales > SCN-69-37 > CAVXSP01. Next base: position 40,500 of record CAWKHL010000004.1, read on the forward strand.
CGAGGCGTCCGGCAGCGCGGTCAGGTACGCGAGCGCGTCGGCCTCGACGACGTCGAGGCCGGTCGCGCGTGAGACCTCGACCATCTCGTGGTTCAGGTCGAGCCCGCGCGCGCCGATGCCGCGCGCGCGCAGCATGTCGAGAAACTCGCCGCGCCCGCAGCCGATCTCCAGCACGTCCGACTGGCCGTCGAACTTCGGCAGGTAGGTCTCGAGCTTCGCGCGAATCTCCTCCCGAGAGCCGCGGAACGCGTCCTCGAACCCCAGGTACTTGTAGGCGTCCAGATCGGCCTCAGGCTGCGGGCTCCTGGCTTCGGGCCGTGCGAGTGCCTGATGCCCAGCGCCTGGCGCCTCAGCCGGCCCGCCCGTGGCCTGTGGCCCGTGGCCAGGGGCCCGCTCTCCGAGTGCCGGTTGCCCAGTGCCTGGTGCCTGCTGGCGGGTCAAGAGCCTTTCTACTTCCCGCTTCAGTGTCAGCGCCGTCTGCTGCGCGAGCGAGGCGACGCTGCAAGGTCTCCTCGTACGCCTTGCGAAGGCTTCGCTCTGGACCGCGACCGCTGCTGCCGCTGTTCGCGCGTCGTGAGCGACTCCCACCGCTTCAGCCAGTCATCGGCGAGCGCGCCCACGGCCGCGTTGACGACCTGCACCTCGCCGACCGCGACGCGGTCCCGTGTGTCGATGTACAGGGTGATCGTCTGCAGGTACTGAATCAGCCACGTCTGGAAGGCGACCAGCCCGTCGATGTGCTGGCGGGTGACTTCGATGAGCGTCGTGATGGCCCGCTGGCGCCTCGCGGTGGGCGGCGACGTTCCGGTTCAGGTGGTCGACGACGGCGGCGTTGAAGACCTTCTGCTGCTCGAGCGGCGCGCCGACCAGCCGCCAGATGAACCCGCGCAGCCGCCCCTTGAACGATCGGTCGAACGCCGGTGGTCCCTCGGGCAGCGTGTCCCACGCCTGGTTGATCGGGGTGAGTTGGTGCTCGTCGTAGGGCGGCGGCGCGTGCGGCATGTCCGGCACGCGCTGGACCGCGCGGTCGAGCGCGGTCAGCGCGGCGTTGTAGGCGCGGTCCGCCTCGTCGCGCTCGCGCTCGAGCCGCGCCAGTCGATCCTCGAGACGTTCCTCCAGCAAGTGTCAGCTCCAGCCCCGGTCACTCCAGTGTGCCGTGGCCGGTATGGTACCAGAGCGGTCATCAGGATGAACCATGGAGCGCATGGAGGCTGGAGGGTGATTTCTGTCGGGAGGTCAGGTGTGCTTGAGACGAAGCACGCTGACGCCGGCCCGCAGGCCGCCCTTGGCGGCCGGACGGGTGACCCGCACGCGGCGGCAAGACCCGGGAGGACTTACTCGCAGGTCTTGCCGCCGCGTGCGGATCACCCGTCGAGGCTCGGCCTTGCCGAGCCCTGCGGGCCTATGTGCGGTGAGAGGGATACGGCCGATCCCGAGCTTGCGACACGGATTGCACTACCAGCCTTCACGGCCTTCATGGTGAGCCGGGACAAGCGTCTGGACTAGCCGCCCGCGCGCGAAAGCGTCAGCGTGAAGCTGCCGACCGCGAGCGCGACGTCCATCCGGAGCGGCAGCCGCCGGGCATCGCTCGAGACCCAGACCGCCATGCGCCGGTTGGTGAGCGGCGCACCCTTGGCGTCGGTCAGCACCGGCGCCAGTTCCCAGGCCGCTATCGGCCCGAGCGCCGTCTTGAGGGTCGTGGGGCCGCTCACGTGCCAGTGCGCATCGTAGACGCTGCCGCCGTCGACGAGCGGCATCGAGAGCGTCAGGCCTGCCTTGAGCGGCACGACCCGCATCACGTAGACCGCCGAGAGCGGGTCGAGCGCGAACTTCGGCACGCTGTGCGTTTCGCCGGCCGCGGTCGCCTTCGACTGGTAGACGATCGTCGTCGGGCCGGTGAACCGCGTCGTCTGCAGCTTCGTGCGGCCGCGCTCGTCGCTGTAGATCGTGGCCTGCGTGGGCTGGAGCGTGCGGGTATTTAGGAACGTCTCGGCCTTGTAATAGACGTGGTAGAGCTTGTCGACGAGCGCGATGGGCGCGCCTTCGGCAACCAAGTCGTACGCCTCGACGCCCGGGCTGAGAAGCTTGCGCCCCTTGACGGAGAGCGTCGCCGTGCCGGCCGTGACGAACGTCGACCAGGACACGTCGTAGGTCAGCGTCTCGCCAATGTGAAACGGCACGGCGGGCTCGCCGGGCGCCGCCGCGGGCGCCGAGTGCGCCGCGACGAAGCCGGCCGACGCGAGGATCACGGAAACCAGAACGCGCGTGTGACGCATACAGAGGAACTCCGAACGTCGAACTCGGGGCTTCGAACTCCGAACTCCGAACTTCTTAACTTCTAACTTCTTAACTTCTAACCCTTCTTAACTTCTAACTTCTGTCTTCTAACTTCTAACTTCTTGCCGTGACGAGGCCCTCGGTCGGGCTGCTGGCGGTGGCGTACATCTTCTTGGGGATGCGGCCCGCCAGATGCGCCAGCCGGCCGGCCTGGACGGCGAGCTTCATCGCTGTGGCCATCGCGACCGGGTCGGCCGCGCCCGCGATGGCCGTGTTCATCAGCACCCCGTCGGCACCGAGCTCCATGGCAATCGCCGCGTCGGACGCCGTACCGACGCCGGCGTCGACGATGACCGGCACGTGGGCCTGCGCTTTGATAATCGCGATGTTGTTCGGGTTCTGGATGCCGAGGCCCGACCCAATCGGTGCGCCGAGCGGCATCACCGCGGCGGCACCCGCGTCCTCGAGCTTGCGGCACGCGATGGGATCGTCGTTCGTGTAGGGCAGGACGACGAAGCCTTCGGCGACCAGGATCCGCGTGGCCTCGAGGAGCGCCTCGTTGTCGGGGAAGAGCGTCTTCTCGTCGCCAATCACTTCCAGCTTGATCCAGTTGGACAGGCCCGCCTCGCGCGCCAGCCGCGCCGTGCGCACGGCGTCGTTGGCCGTGTAGCAGCCGGCGGTATTGGGCAGGAGGAAGATCGTGGACTGGTCGATCCAGTGGAGCATCGAGGCCGCGCCCGTGGCGGTCAGATCCACCCGGCGTACGGCCACCGTCACCATCTCGGTGCCGGAGGCCACGTGCGCGGCCTTCATGACCTCGTGCGAGGTGTACTTGCCGGTGCCGACGACCAGCCGCGACGAAAACTCGCGGCCGGCGATGACGAGGGAATCAGACATCTACTTGATTCTAGGTCGGCCGGCCACCCAAGGTGAAGACGCGCGCGAGTCGCCCCGTCCACACCGCGGACCTCGTCCGCTTCCGCCGCCCACGAAGTTGACGATTTCCACCTCGCCGCCTTCGTCGATCATCGTCTCGCCATAGCGCGCCCGCTTGATGACGAGCTGGTCGTACTCGACGGCGACCATCCGTGGATCGATGTCGAGGAACTGGAGGAGCGCCGCAATCGACATCGGCCCAGGGATCTCGCGTGCTTCGCCGTTCAACTGAATCCGCACAAAGACACGGTACAACAACGGCGGGGCGCAGGGGGTCTGCTCGCTCCTCTGCGCGCTCCTAATCCGGGGCCTGGGGCCCGGGGCCTATCTCAGGTGCTCGACGCCAAAGGGATGGACCAGGCGGCGGGCAAATGCCTCCGGGTCGGGCCTGAGGTGCGGCGGGCCGGTGGGGGAAGGCGCGGGCAGCGCGGCGGCCTGCTGCATGAGACGCTCGCCGTCGTCGACCATCCGATCGACGGTGTGCTCGCGCTCCCAGAACCGGCGGGCTTCCTGACCGAGCTGTGCGCGGAGATCGGCATCGGCGGCGAGCCGGCGCAGGGCCAGCCGCAGTGAGTGGTCCTCGTCGAGGATGTCGATGGCCACGGCGACGGCGCGGGCATTGGCGTCGGCGGCGAGGTCCGCGCAGGGCGCGTGGCGCTGCCACGTGCGCGGGTCGAGCGTCGGCACGTGCGATTGGTGCGCCAGGTTGACCATCACCGTGGCGCGGCCGAGCGCGAGGCTGCGCAGCCACGGGCCCGAGGTCTCGAGCGCTGTCGGCCAGCGCAGATTGACGCTGATATCGGTGGCGGCGATGGCGGCATCGAAATCGGCGTCGGTCACGGGCTCTGTCGAGACGACGGCATTGGCGATGCCGGCCGCGTCGATGAGCGCGGACAGATGGAGCCGGGGGTCGGGGCGCCCGGCGAGGATGAGCTTCGCATTGGGCGCCCAGGCGCGCAGGGTGGCAAACGCGGCCACGGTCTGCGGCACCCGCTTGTCGGCGGTCAGGGCGCCGAAGACGCCAACGACCAGCGCCTCGAGGTCGATGCCGTGCGCCGCGCGGAACGCGCGCCGCGCGGCGGCGGCGTCCGGAGCCGCGGGGCCTTCGCCGAGTGCGAGGTATTCGATCGGCCGGTCGGGAAACGCGGCGCGAAGCTCGGTGGTCGCCCCGCGAGAGTGGCACGCGACAAGCCGCGCGTACTCGACCGCGCCGCGCACCATCGGCCATTCGTAGTAGTAGGCGCCGGCAAATCCGGCGACGCCGGCCAGGGCGGCGTCGGTCGGCACGTCTGGGTGATTCCACGCGAACTCGGCACGATAGTCGTCGAACCGGTGGCGTCTGAGCAGCGCGCGGCCGCGCGCGTGATGGAGCCGGGCCTCGTGCAGGATGACGAGGCCCGGATAGCGGAAGAGGTACGGCCACTCGAATTCGTGCAGGGCGGAGTTGCCGATCTGGTAGACGACCAGGTCGTACTGCCCGCGCGCGTGACGCCAGACAAAATCATGGGCGCTTTGCACGCGGACGACGCCCGGGGGCGGCTCGTCGTCCGGGGCACGGGCGACGATCGGGGCGAGGCCAGTGGCGGCCTCGTCCACGAAGACGTCGAACGCGTGCCCGCGCGCCGCGAGCCGCGAGACGAGCTCGGCCGACCGCCCCGCGACGCCGGAAGCCTGCGGCGGCCACGGCGAGAACCACGCAACGCGCATGCGACAGTGTAATCGCAGCTTCGTGTACACCATGGAGGCAGTGGAGGCTGGCTGCGTCTGGCGTGACGCGACCCCGACGCCGGCCCGCAGGCCGCCTCCGGCGGCCTCGACGGGCGGATCGAGGGCGGCGCCAAGAACCGCACGCCGAAGATTCACAGGTTCTTGGCGCCGCCCTCGATCCGCCCGTCGAGGCTCGGCGAGCGCCGAGCCCTGCGGGCCTGAATTGGACGCCTTTCAGCCTTCATGCGCTTCATGGTGAAAAAGCATGTGACGTCCTGTCGCTTGCAGGTTGCGTTCCGTTTCGTTAGCATTTGGCTTGTTCGCCGGACGCACAAGCGCTCGTGTGCGGCTGTCGCCCGGAGATCGCGGCCTGATGGAAGGATTCCTCCCCGTCGTCATCATGATCGGACTCGGCCTTGGGTTTGCCGCCGGGTCCGTGGCGCTTTCCCAGTTCGTGGGCCCGCGTAAGCCCACGCCCGAGAAGTCGGCGCCGTACGAGTGCGGCATGCCGCCGGTCGGCGACGCGCGCGAGCGCCAGTCGGTCAAGTTCTATCTCGTGGCGATGATTTTCCTGCTCTTCGACATCGAGATCGCGTTTCTGTACCCGTGGGCGATTGCGTTTCGCGCGCTGGGCCGCGTGGGGTATTTGCAGATCGTCACGTTCTTCCTGCTCCTCGTGACCGGCTACATCTACGTCTGGCGCAAAGGCGCGTTCGACTGGAGCGGCGAGCGGTCGCGATGACGCGGCGGGCGTGAGATGATGAAAGTTAGAAGTTGGAAGACAGAAGTTGGAAGACAGACGTTGGAAGGAAGGCGGAAGGTTCCTACGCGTCACGCGGGCGCCGGCCGAACGTCGAACTTCTGTCTTCTCACTTCTAACTTCATCGAGAGGCATCCATGGCTGACCTGGAAATCCCCATCCTGACCACGAGCGTCGAGAAGATGGTGCAGTGGGCCCGCCGGTCCGCCATCTGGCCGGTGACGTTCGGGTTGGCGTGCTGCGCCATCGAGATGATGGCGATGAGCTGCGGTCGGTACGACATCGCGCGGTTTGGCGCCGAAGTGTTTCGCGGGTCGCCGCGCCAGTCGGACTTGATGATCGTCGCCGGGCGGCTGTCGCGGAAGATGGCGCCCGTGCTCCGCCGGATCTACGACCAGATGCCCGACCCGAAGTGGGTCATCTCGATGGGCGCTTGCGCCAGCTGCGGCGGCGTGTTCGACAACTATGCGATCGTCCAGGGCTGCGACCAGATCGTGCCCATCGACGTGTTCGTGCCGGGCTGCCCGCCCCGGCCCGAGGCCTTGATTTACGGGATCGTCCAGCTCCAACGGAAGATCGACCGGCAGCGGATGAGCGCCTAGCGCAGGCGACGGAGATATGGAAGCCACTGCGATCTTGGAGCGTGTGCGCGACGCGGTGCCCGAGGCGGTCCTCGAGCCGGCCGCGTCCGTTCGACATGCCCGTGCTGTACGTCGACCGCGCCCATCTGCTCGACGTCTGCCGCCTGCTCCGCGACGACCCGTCGCTCCAGTTTGCGTTTCTGGCGGACGTGACCGCCGTCGACTACTTGCCGCGCACGCCGCGGTTCGAAGTGGTCTACCACCTGGCCTGCCTCGGCGCCGCGTTCGCCGCGGGCGGCCAGGCGGCGCCCGCGCGTCGGCTGCGGCTCAAGGTGCGCCTCGACGGGGACGACGCGACCCTGCCGAGCGTGACGTCGGTTTGGCCCACCGCCGGCTGGCCCGAGCGCGAGGTGTACGACCTGTTCGGCATCATCTTCGAGGACCATCCCGATCTGCGGCGCATCCTGATGACCGACGAGTGGGAAGGCCATCCGTTGCGCAAGGACTATCCCGTGCAGATTCGCCGGCAGACCTCGTCGTGGTCGCCGATGGAAATGACTCCCGACGAGTTCGCCGCCAACGTGCAGGCCGCGCGCGACCGCGCGACGCGCGAGGCGGCGGACATGGCGGACGCCCAGCGCAAGCTCAAGGGCTCGGACGCCGAGTGAGCGCTGATGGGCACTGACGCCGAACGTCTGCGCGCGGCGTTCGACGAGACGATCGCCCTGCATCGGCAGACGACCGCCGAGCGGACGGCGGAGATCGTCCGGGCGGCGGGCGTGATCCGTGCGGCGTTTGCCGCCGGCCGCCAGGTGCTGATCTTCGGCAACGGGGGCAGCGCGACCGACGCGCAGCACATTGCCGGCGAGTTCGTCGGCCGGTTCATGCGCGAACGCCGGGCGGTGCCCGTCATCGCGCTCGGCGCCGACTCGGCGGTGATGACGTGCCTCGGGAACGACTACGGGTACGACGCCGTGTTCGCGCGTCAGGTCGAGGCGTTCGGCCGGGCGGGCGACGTGGCGCTGGCCATCACGACGAGCGGCCGGTCGGCCAACGTGAACCGGGCGCTCGAACGGGCGCGGGCCCAAGGGCTCGTCACCGTGGCGCTCACGGGCCGCGACGGCGGCGTGACGGGGCGGCTCGTGGACGTGCACGTCAACGTCCCGAGCGAGAACACCGCCCGCGTGCAGGAAGTGCAACGGACGATCCTGCACGTCATTTGCGAATTGGTCGAGCAGGACCTGTAGCCCTATGGCCGACATCCGCACCGAGACCATGACCGTCAACATGGGGCCGCAGCACCCCAGCACGCACGGCGTGCTGCGCCTCGTGCTCACGCTCGACGGCGAGAACATCGTCTCGGCCGACCCGACGATCGGGTTCCTCCACACCGGCATCGAGAAGACCGCCGAGCAGAAGAAGTGGCAGCAGGTGATCCCGCTCGTCGAGCGCATGGATTACCTCGGCGCGCAGTCCAACAGCCTCGGCGTTCTGCCTCTCGGTCGAGCGGCTCCTCGGGATCGAGGACGCGATCCCCGAGCGCGTGGTGTGGATTCGCGTGCTCATCGCCGAGCTCCAGCGGCTGGCGAGCCATCTGGTGTGGCTGGGGACCCACGGCATGGAAGTCGGCGCCGTGACGGTCATGCTCTATTGCTTCCGCGAGCGCGAGCAGCTCCTGAACATCAACGAGATGCTGGCCGGCTTCCGGATGTTCCCGAGCTACTTGCGCATCGGCGGCCTGCGCGAGGACCTGCCCCGCGGCTTCCACGAGGCCGTCAAGACGTTCCTCGACAAGTTTCCCGCCAAGATCGACGACTACGACAGGCTGCTCACGAAGAACGAGATCTGGATCAAGCGCACGAAGGGCGTCGGCCGGTTGTCGCGCGAGGACACGATTGCGATGGGCGTCGTCGGCCCCATGGCGCGCGCCGTGGGAGTGCCGTACGACGTGCGCAAGGTGTTTCCGTACCTCAAGTACGACACGTTCGATTTCGCGGTGCCGACCCAGACCGACGGCGACGTGTACTCGCGCTACCTCGTCAAGCTGGAGGAGATGCGCCAGAGCACGAAGATCTGTCAGCAGGCGCTCGCCCGGATCTCGCCGACGGGCGCGTTCGACTGCGGCGACTACCGCATCGTGCCGCCGCCCAAAGACCGCGTGTACACCGAGATGGAAGCGCTGATTCAGCACTTCCTCATCTACTCGCAAGGGTTCAACGTGCCGGCGGGGGAGTGCTACGTGCCCATCGAAGGGCCGCGCGGCGAGCACGGGTTCTACATCGTGTCGGACGGCTCGAACCGGCCCTGGCGCGTGAAGTGCCGGGCGCCGTCGTTCATCGCCTGCCAGGCCCTGCCGAAGATGATCGAAGGCGGCTTGATCGCCGACGTCATCGCCGTCATCGGCTCGACGGACGTGGTCATGGGAGATGTGGACAGGTGAGGGACACGGTTCTGGGGTTCCGAGGTTCTGGGGTTCCGGGGTTCCGGTTCCACGGTTCCGAGGTTCCGGGGTTCCGGGGTTCTGCCTGACGCGAGCGCCGCAGCGCGAGCGAGCGGGGGTGGGGCCCCGCGAGTGAACAGATGGTCCGCGCGAGGAGAGCGAGTCTTCGAGCGCCGCAGCGCGGGCGAGCGGGGGTGGGGCCCCGCGAGTGAACAGATGGTCCGCGCGAGGAGAGCGAGTCTTCGAGCGCCGCAGCGCGGGCGAGCGGGGGTGGGGCCCCGCGAGCGAGTAAAGGAAGATGACGCGTTGAATCGCGGGGGCGAAGCCCCCCGGAGTGAGAAATGACCTTTCACCCAACGATGGACTACGGCCGCGGGCATCACCAGTCGGCCCGCGCACTGCCAGAAGAGGGGCCGGCGTTCGTCTACACGGCCGAGCGGCGCGCCGAGCTGGACGAGATGCTCGCCCGGTATCCGCCCGACCAACGGAAGTCGGCGATTCTGGCCGCGCTCTACCTGGTCCAGGCGCAGCAGGGGTATCTGACGCGCCGCGGGATGGCGCACGTCGCCGAGGTGATCGGCTGCACCGCCGCCGACGTTGAGGACGTCGCGTCGTTCTACACGATGTTCTACACGCGGCCGGTCGGCCGGTACGTGATCCAGGTCTGCCGGACGCTCTCGTGCGCGCTCGCCGGCGCCGAGCGGGTGACCGAGGCGCTGTCGAACGTGCTGGGGGTCGCGCCGGGCGGCACCGACGCGGCCGGCGAGTTCACCCTCGTCGAGGTGGAATGTCTCGGTGCGTGCGACCGCGCGCCGGTCGTGGGCGTGAACGATTTGTGGCAGGAGTGCCAGCACGCCGATGGCGTCCGGGCCCTCGTCGACGACCTGCGCGCCCGAGGCGACGCGGCCGTGACCGGGTGCCACTTGAGAGTGGAAAGACGCGAGACAAGTTAGAAGTCAGAAGACAGAAGTTGGAACTTCTGACTTCTGGCTTCTAACTTCCGACTTCTTTCATCGCCAGTGCCATTTATGGATCCAATCCTGACCCGCGACGTTCGTGAGCCCAACAGCTACACCCTCGACTTCTATATGAAGCACGGGGGCGGCTATGGCGCGCTCAAGAAGGCGCTCGGCATGACGCCCGACGCCGTCGTCGACGCGGTGAAGCAGTCGGGGCTGCGCGGGCGGGGCGGCGCGGGGTTTCCGACCGGCATGAAGTGGCAGTTCGTCGACAAGAAGTCGGCCAAACCGAAGTACATCTGCTGCAACGCCGACGAGAGCGAGCCCGGCACGTTCAAGGACCACGTGCTGATGGAGCGCAATCCGCACCTGCTCTTCGAGGGCTGCCTCATCGGCTGCTACGCGATTGGCGCGAAGGTCGCCTACATCTACATCCGGGGCGAGTTCTACCACGTGCAGCAGGTGCTCGAAGCCGAGCTGGCCAAGGCTCGCGCGGCGGGACTCATCGGCAAGAACATCTTCGGCAGCGGCTTCGACTGCGACATCTTCATCCATCGGGGCGCCGGCGCGTACGAAGCGGGCGAGGAGACCGCGCTCCTCGAGTCGCTCGAGGGCAAGCGCGCGCAGCCGCGGCTCAAGCCGCCGTTTCCCGCCGTGGCGGGCCTCTACGGCTGTCCAACCGCGGTGAACAACGTCGAGACGCTGTGCAACGTGCCCCTCATCATCGACCGCGGCGCCGAGTGGTTCGCCGGGATTGGCCCGGAGAAGAACAGCGGCCCGAAGCTCTACTGCCTGAGCGGCCACGTGCGGAAGCCCGGCGTCTATGAGGCGTCGATGGACGTGACGCTCCGCGACCTGATCTATGACGATCGGTTCGGCGGCGGCATCCGCGGCGGCCACGCGCTCAAGGCCGTCATTCCCGGCGGCTCCTCCGTGCCCGTGCTGCTCCCCGACCAGCTCGACATTCCCGCCAGCTTCGATGGCGTGGCCAAGGCCGGTTCGATGCTCGGCTCGGCCGGCATCATCGTCATGGACGAGACGACGTGCATGGTGTGGGGGGCGGTGAACCTGCTGCATTTCTACAAGCACGAGTCGTGCGGCAAGTGCACGCCGTGCCGCGAGGGCTGCGACTGGCTCCATCGCCTGCTGCTGAAGATCGAGCGGGGGGAGGGCGAGACGCGCGACCTCGACCTGCTGCTCTCGGTCGCGGGCAACATCCTCGGCAAGACGCTCTGCGCGTTCGGCGACGCCGCCGCGACGCCGGTGCTCTCGACCGTCAAGACGTTCCGCGCCGAGTACGAGGCGCACATCCGCGAGGGCCGGTGCACCGTCCCCGCGCCGTGGCGGGCCGACGCGGTTCTGGCGGGAGCGCACTGAGAAAGTTAGAAGTTGGAAGACAGAAGTGAGAAGTAAGTGAGAAGAAAGAAGTAAAACGTGAGAAGTGAGAAGACAGAAGTTGGAAGTACGTGAGAAGTGACGGGCGGAACGATGAGAGTTGGGCAAGGATCTCGCGATGAGGGGAGAGCGGTGAAACGAATGTTGGCGGCGGGAGGCGGGATGCGGCGGCGCACGACTTCTCACTTCTGTCTTCTAACTTTTGACTTTTAACGTGCCATGACTGCCACCCTAATCGCCCAGCTCGTCGTCATCGGGTTCACGTTCTTCATGCTGCTGAACTCGGCGGCGATCCTCGTCTACATGGAGCGCAAGGTCGCGGCGTTCATCCAGCAGCGGTACGGCCCGTACCTGGTCGGGCCGAAGGGCCTGATGCAGCCGCTCGCCGACATCATCAAGCTCATGTTCAAGGAAGAGCTGCGGCCGAAGTCGGCCGACGCGCTGCTCTTCTACCTGGCGCCGATCCTGTCGGCGACGGCCGCGTTCGCCGCCTTCTCGGTCATCCCGTTCGGCGCCGACACGACGTTCTTCGGGCTGCTGTCCCAGCCCGTGCATCTGGCCGCCGCCGACGTGAACGTCGGCATCCTGGTCATCTTCGCGATCACGTCGATGGGCGTGTACGGCATCGTGCTCGCCGGCTGGAGCTCGAACAGCAAGTACTCGCTGCTCGGCGGGCTCCGGTCGTCGGCGCAGATGATCAGCTACGAACTGTCCTACGGCCTCTCGTTTGCCGCCGTGATCATGCTGGCCGGCTCGCTCTCGCTGCACACGATTGTCGACCAGCAGGCGGGCTACTGGCTGCACGTGATTCCGAAGTGGTTCATCTTCATCCAGCCCCTCGGGTTCTTCATCTTTCTCACGGCGGGGGTGGCCGAGACGAACCGGGCGCCCTTCGACTTCCCCGAAGCGGAGCAGGAGCTGGTCGCCGGCTACCATACCGAGTACAGCTCGATGAGCTTCGCGCTGTTCTTCCTGGCCGAGTACGTGAACATGGTCACGGTCTCGGCCGTGGCGACCGACCTGTTCCTCGGCGGGTGGCACGGGCCGTTTCTCCCCGAGTGGCTGGGGTGGATCTGGTTCCTCGTGAAGGTCGGCGCGCTGCTGTTCTTCTATATTTGGATGCGCTGGACGCTGCCGAGGTACCGGTACGACCAGCTGATGGAGTTCGGCTGGAAGTGGCTGCTGCCGCTGGCCGTGGTGAACCTGCTGGTGACGGCCGGCGTGGTCATCTACATGGGCGTCTAGAGACGTGGCGATTATGGGTGGGCTTCTCTTCTGGATCTTCGCGGTCGTGTCGGTGGTGGCGTCGGTGCTCGTCGTCGGGCAGCGCAACCCGATGTACAGCGTCCTGCTGCTCATCGTCTCGTTCGGCGCGCTGTCGGGGCTCTACATCCTGCTCGGCGCGCCGTTCGTCGCCGCCATTCAAATCATCATCTACGCCGGGGCCATCATGGTCCTGTTCCTCTTCGTCGTCATGCTGCTGAACGTGCCGACCGAGACGCCGCCGTCCGGCGAGCGGCTGCGGCTGCTCGGCGGCGCGGGCCCGCGGCACTTCGGGGCGGTGCTGTCGGTCGTGCTGGCCGTCGAGTTGGGCGTGGCGCTCTGGCAGCTGCAGGCGACGCCGCTGCCGTCCGGACCGGCCGGGCAGGCGGTCTCGGTGTTCGAGATCGGCGTGCGGCTGTTCCGGACCTACGCGTTCGCGTTCGAGGCGACGTCGGTCCTCATTCTCGTCGCGATGGTCGGCGCGATCGTGCTGGCGCGAAGGGAAACGCGATGAGAAGTTCGAAGTTCGAAGTGTCGAAGTTCGAAGTGCTGACGTGAGTCTTATGCTGCCTGAACCAACGCTCAACGCGTATCTGATTCTGTCGGCGGTGCTGTTCGCCATCGGGACCGCCGGCGTGTTCCTGCGCCGGAACCTGATCACGATCCTTCTGTCGATCGAGGTCATGCTGAACGCCGTGAACCTGACGTTCGTCGCGGTTGGCCGGTTTCTGGGTACGGTGGACGGGCAGATCATCGTGTTCTTCGTCATGACGGTCGCGGCCGCCGAGGCGGCGGTCGGCCTGGCCATCGTGATCGCGCTCTTCCGGCACCGCGAGTCGCTCAATCCGGACGCCTTTACGAGTCTGAAATGGTAATGACCGAAGCGAACGAGCGGACGCGAGAGAGCTCGCGGGAGCGGCGCGGGGCACATGGGGCCCCCGCAAGCGACCGCGTTGGGGGGGGCGCGGGGGCGCAGCCCCCCGAGCAAGCATGATGCTGCTGCTGATTCCCCTTTTCCCGTTTCTCGGATTTCTGGTCAACGCGACGATCGGCCGCCGCCTGTCGAAGAGCGTGTCGGGCGGAGTGGCCACCGGCGCGATGGCGCTGTCGTTCGGCGTCGCATTCCGGGCCGTGATCGCGCTGCTCTCGGTCGAGCCCACGGGCGGCGTGCGGACGATCGACCAGGTCGTCTACACGTGGATCGCGTCGGGCCGGCTGAACGTGCCGCTGGCGTTCCATCTCGACCCGCTCGCGTCGGTGATGGTGCTGGTCGTCACCGGGATCGGCACGCTGATCCATCTGTATTCGACGGCCTACATGCACGAGGAGCGCGACGGCGAGTTCGCGCGCTATTTCTCGTACCTGAACCTCTTCGCGGCGTTCATGCTCGTGCTGGTGCTCGGCGCGAGCTTCCCGGTGATGTTCGTCGGCTGGGAGGGCGTCGGGCTGTGCTCGTACCTGCTGATCGGATTCTGGTTCACGAAGCAGAGCGCGGCTGACGCCGGCAAGAAGGCGTTCATCGTCAACCGCATCGGCGACTTCGGGTTCATCCTCGGGATGTTCTGGCTGTTCAAGCTCTTCGGCACGCTGGACTTCCAGCAGGTGGCCACGCACGTGGCCGCCTTGCCGCCTGAGCTCGTCTTCGGCCCGCTGACGGGCATCACGCTGCTCCTGTTTCTCGGCGCGACGGGCAAGTCGGCGCAGCTGCCGTTGTACGTCTGGCTGCCGGACGCCATGGAGGGCCCGACGCCGGTGTCGGCCCTCATCCACGCCGCCACGATGGTGACGGCCGGCGTGTACATGATCGGCCGCAATGCCGTGCTGTTCAGCCACGCGCCGCAGACCCTCGAGGTCGTGGCCATTGTCGGGTGTCTGACGGCGTTCATGGCCGGGACGATCGGCCTCGTGCAGAACGACATCAAGCGCGTGCTGGCCTACTCGACCGTCTCGCAGCTGGGCTACATGTTCCTCGCGATGGGCGTGGGCGCGTTCGCCGGCGGGATCTTCCACCTCTACACGCACGCGTTCTTCAAGGCGCTCCTCTTCCTGGGATCGGGCGCGGTGATCCACGCGCTTCACGGCGAGCAGGACATCCGCAAGATGGGCGGGCTGCGCAAGGAACTGCCCGTCACGTTCTGGACGTTCCTCATCGCCACGCTGGCCATCACGGGCGTGCCCGGACTCGCCGGGTTCTTCTCGAAGGACGAGATCCTCGGCCGGACGTACGCGGGCGGGCACCACGTGCTGTGGGCCGTGGGCGTCATCACGGCGCTCCTCACGGGCGTCTACATGTTCCGGCTGGTCTATCTCACGTTCTTCGGTCCGCCGTCGCCGGAACTGGCCGCGCTGCGCGCGGGCGCGGATCACGGGGCGCACGGCGGCCACACCCGCCACCTGCACGACGCGCCGCCGGCGATGGCGATTGCGCTCGTCGTGCTGGCGATTGGCTCGGTGCTCGCCGGCTACGCAGGTGTGCCGCGCGTGCTCGGCGGCGGCGAGCGCATCGACGCGTTCCTCGCGCCGAGCTTCCGCGCGCCCATCGTGACCACGGCCGGCGCGGAGGTGCTGCCGGCCGCGCCCGAGGAGGCGAGCGTCATGAGCACGTCGGGCGAAGTCGGGCTGATGACCGTCTCGACGGTGTTCGCGCTTGGCGGCATCGGCCTGGCGACGTTCTTGTTCCTCCGCCGCCGGTCGGCGGCCGCGGCGCTGGCCGAGCGGTTCAGCGGGCTGCACCGGCTCCTGCTCGGGAAGTATTTCGTTCGACGAGTTCTACAACGCGGCGATCGTGCAGCCCCTCAAACGCCTCTCGACGAGCGTGCTCTGGCGGGGCGTTCAACGTGGGGGGCATCGACGGGACGGTCAACGCGGTCGGCCTCGTCGTGCGCGGGTGGAGCGCCGTGCTGCGCCGGCTCCAGACGGGGTCGGTGCGGGCGTATGCGATGTCGCTGTTCATGGGCGTGGTCGTGATCCTGGGGTACTACTTGTGGCGATGAGCGTGCCGTTCCTGACCCTGCTGATCCTGATCCCGCTCGCGGGTTCGGTGCTCGTCCTGCTGCTCGGGCGCGGGCGCGACGGCGTCGTCCGTCAGGCCGCGCTGGCGGTGTCGCTGATTGCCTTTGTCGTGAGCCTGGTCGTCTGGTGGAAGTTCAACGCCGCCTCGGGCGACTACCAGTTCGTCGAGCGGCACGCCTGGCTGCCCGACTTCGGCATCTCGTACCACGTCGGGATCGACGGCATCAGCCTGTTTCTCGTCGTGCTCACGACGTTCCTGACGCCCATCGCGCTCCTGTGCTCGTGGGAGTCGATCCAGGACCGGGTGCGCGAGTTCTCGTTCTTCATGCTCGCGCTCGAAGCCGCCATGATTGGCGTCTTCGTCTCGCTCGACCTGTTCCTCTTCTACATCTTCTGGGACGCGATGCTCATCCCGATGTACTTCCTCATCGGGATCTGGGGCTACGACCGGCGCGTCTACGCGTCGATCAAGTTCATCCTGTACACGATGGCGGGCAGCGTGCTGATGCTCATCGCCATCATCTGGCTGGCCTACTACCACCAGGCGGTGACGGGCGTGCTGAGCTTCGACATCGTCGATCTCTACGCGCTGAACGTGCCGGCGTCCGTGCAGATGTGGCCGTTCCTCGCGTTCGCCGTGGCGTTTGCGATCAAAGTGCCGCTGTTCCCGTTCCATACCTGGCTGCCCGACGCGCACGTCGAGGCGCCCACGGCCGGGTCGGTCATCCTCGCCGGTGTCCTGCTGAAGATGGGGACCTACGGCCTGCTCCGGTTCGCCTTCCCGCTCTTTCCCGAAGCCGCGCGGTACTTCGCGCCGTATCTGGCGGGCCTGGCCGTGATTGGCATCGTCTACGGCGCGCTGGTGGCCATGGTCCAGCCGGACATGAAGAAGCTCGTGGCGTACTCGTCGGTCAGCCACCTGGGTTTCGTCGTCCTTGGACTCACGGCGCTCAACATCAACGGCGTCCAGGGCGCCGTCTATCAGATGGTTGCGCACGGGGTGGCGACCGGCGGGCTTTTCCTGGTCGTCGGCATGCTGTCGGATCGCCGGCATACCCGGTTGATCGCGGAGTTCGGCGGGCTCAAGTCGGTCATGCCCAAGCTGGTGGGCGCGTTCCTGCTCGTCATGCTCGCGTCGATCGCGCTGCCGGGGATGAACGGCTTTGTCGGCGAGTTCCTCATCCTGCTGGGATCGTTCAGCGGGGAGGTCGTCAAGCCGGCCGGCGTGTACACGGCCGTCGCCGCGACCGGCGTGATTCTGTCGGCGGTCTACATGCTCTGGATGTTCCAGCGCGTCAACTACGGCACGGTCACGAACGACAAGAACCGCGGCCTGCGCGACCTGAACCTCCGCGAGTGGTTCGTCATCGGCCCGGTCTGCGCCCTCGCGATCTTCATGGGCGTCGTGCCGGGCGTGTTCCTCCGGCCGATGGAAGCCTCGGTGCGCAAGACGGTCGATCGCATCGTCGCGACGCCTGAACCGCAGAACGCGGCACGCCACGCGCCGCCGGGCGCCGTGGCCACGGCGGCGGCTGCAGGCCTCCGGCCTCGGGCCTCGGGCCCCGGATCGGTGGCCGATGTCTCGCTGGCCGTGGCGGCGGGCGATCTGGGGCCCGTGGCCAGTGGCCTGGGGCCTGAAGCGGGGGCCAAGTGATGAGGACCGACCTTGCCGCCGTCACTCCGCTCCTCATTGTCGTGCTCTCCGCGTGCGCGGTCTTGCTCGCCGAGTCGTTCCGGCCGAAGAACGAGACGATGCCGCTCGGCGTGCTGGGAGCCATCGGGCTGGTCGGCGCGATGGTCGCGTCGGTGTTCCTCTGGGACCGCAGCCTGACCGGCTTTGGCGTCATCGTCGTCGATCACTTCACCATCTTCTTCAACGTCACGCTCTGCGGGATCGGGCTGCTCACGATCCTCTTGTTCACCGGATCGGCGGCGCGCGACCAGTTGCCGATGGGCGAGTACTACGCGCTCATGCTGTTCTCGGTCGCCGGCATGATGCTCATGGCGTTGACGCGCGACCTGCTGGTGATCTTCATCGCGCTCGAGATCATGTCGCTGGGCGTCTACGTGCTGACCGGCCTCAAGCGATCGAGCGCGCGGGGAGCCGAGGCCGCGTTCAAGTACTTCGTGCTCGGCGCGTTCTCGAGCGCGTTCTTCCTCTACGGCATCGCGTTCGTGTACGCGCTGTCCGGCACGACCCAGCTCGACGGCCTCGCCGCGCGCGTCGCCGCGTCGGGGGCGCACCCGGGCGCGATGGTCGTGCTGGCGATGGTGTTCCTGCTGGTGGGCTTTGCCTTCAAGGTGTCGGCGGTGCCGTTCCATATGTGGACGCCCGACGCGTACGAAGGCGCGCCGACGCTCGTGACCGGGTTCATGTCCACGGGCGTCAAGGCGGCGGCGTTTGCCGCCTTCTTGCGCGTGTTCCTCTCGGCCCTTGCGCCGCTCCACGTCCACTGGGCGCCGGTGCTCGCCGGGATCGCCGGCCTGACGATGTTGATCGGCACCATCGTCGGCGTGGTGCAGTCGAACGTGAAGCGGATGCTGGCCTATTCGAGCATCGCCCACGCCGGGTATCTGCTGGTCGGCCTCATCGCGGGGAGCGCGGCCGGCAAAGCGTCGGTGCTCTTCTATCTGGTGGCGTACGGCGTGACCAATCTCGGCGCGTTCGGCGTGCTGGCCGCGCTTTCGAGCGCCGATCGCCCGCACGACGAAGTCCGCGACTTTGCCGGGCTGGCGCGCGAGCGGCCGGGGCTGGCCGCGCTGCTCACGGTGTTTCTCCTGTCGCTGGGAGGCTTTCCGCCGACGGTCGGGTTCGTGGCCAAGTGGTACGTCTTCGCCGCGGCCGTGCAGCAGGGCCTCGTCGCCCTCGCGCTCCTCGGCGTCCTGACCAGCGTGATCTCCGTCTTCTTCTACCTGCGCATCGTCGTCATGATGTACATGACGGAGGCGCACTCGGTCGAGCCGCGCCCCAAAGTGCCCGCGTTGGCGCTTGCAGGCATGCTCATCGCCCTGGCCGCCGTCTTCTATTTTGGCGTGCTGCCCGGCCACCTCATCTCGCTCGCCGCCGATTCGGTGTCGTCGATTCTTTTGATCAACGGCTTGGCGCTCGGCGCCCATACAGGCATTGAAACATGGAGTTCATGAAGGCTGCACGCAGATGCTGACCTGGGCGCCGCCTGCGGCGGCGATTGGCAAGAACCCGCTCAGCGAGAGCACGTTGGAGTTGAGCCGTGCTCTCGTTGAGCGGGTTCTTGCCAATCGCCACGCCCGGCAACGCCGGGCTGCCCAGGTCAGCTCGCCAACGCGGCACGCCTCCATGCGCTTCATGGTGTAATGTCTGGGGCTTCTTGATGTCTCTTCCGAAACGTCCCGATCGAGTCCTGCCGGACGAGCCCGAGTATCGGCCGCTCGAGCGGTTCTGGCCGTACGCGGAGCTCTCCGAGCAGCCGACCGACGAGGAGCTGGCCGCGCTGCAGCCGGAGCTCCGCCAGGCGATCTTCGGCGCACCGGATCGGCCGTTCTCGATTGCGATTGAATTTCCGGCGTTCGACGGTCCCGACTATCCGCGGGCCGTCGAGTTGGCGCAGGCCTCCGACGAGTACATCGAGACGACGGCCGCCGGCGTGCGGCGCCATCGGGCGCGGTACCAGCCCGGCGCGCGCCCGCTCGAGTTGCGGGACCTGTATGAACTGGTGGCCTCGGTGCCGGACTCCGAGATTTTCGTCGGAGACCAGCCCGTGCCGTATGCGCGGGAGTTGTGGCTCCCGCTCGTGTGGTGGTTGATTCGATGACGAGCGGCGTGACGCCGTCAGGGTTGAGGGACCGGAACGCGCGCTCCGGCCCCTCGCGTGGTTTGGTTAGCTTGGCTTGGTGACGTTACCGGCCTGCGGCCCCTTGGGACCGTCGACGATCTCGAACTCGACCGCTTGGCCTTCTTCGAGCGTCCGGAATCCGGCCCCCTGGATTGCCGAGAAGTGAACGAACACGTCGTTCCCTCCCTCACGCTCGATGAATCCGTAGCCCTTGGCGTTGTTGAACCACTTGACCTTGCCCGTGATGCGCATCGTGCCTGCCTTGCGAGAATCGCGGCGGGAGTCGCCGCATTACGACCCTGTCGCGCGTGAGCCCGACGGGGTACAAAAAAAGACCGCAACTGCGCGGCCTTCAGCTTTCGACGCCGGCCCGCCCAGCGTCAGCCCGCTACACTACTCAGGGGCCGTATGTTTGTCAAGGGCCATTCATTGGGCCATTTGGTCATTGAGGCAGTTGACCATTGACTCGCAATGTGCGGCAGTTGCTGGGGGGCGGTAGCTCATGGACGGATAGCGCCGAGTAGCTATAACACGGCAGCCAGGTTCAATGCCCCAATGGCTCAATGGCCCAATGGCCCAATGGCCCAATGGCCCAATAGGATCTATTTCATGCGCGCATTACTGAGTGTCTCGAACAAGGCTGGATTGGTGCCCTTGGCGACCGCGTTGGCGGGCGGAGGATGGGAGTTGGTGTTGACCGGCGGAACCGCGCGGGCGCTCGAGCAGGCGGGGCTCGCAGGTGATCGGCATCTCGGACGTCACGGGCGTGCCGGAGATGATGGACGGCCGCGTGAAGACCCTTCACCCGAAGGTGCACGGCGGCATTCTGGCCCGGCGGCATCATGCGCCCGACCGTGCCGCGCTGGCCGAGCAGGCAATCGCGCCCATCGACCTCGTCGTCGTCAATCTCTATCCGTTCGCGGCTGCCGCGGCGCGCCCGGACATCGCGTTCGACGACCTGGTGGAGGAGATCGACATCGGCGGGCCAAGCCTGGTGCGCGCCGCCGCCAAGAACTTCCGTGACGTGCTCGTGGTCGTCGACCCGGCCGACTACGAAAGCGTGGTCGAGGCGCTCGCGGGCCCGGGCGGTCCGTCGCTCGCGTTTCGTTTCGAGCTCGCGCGGAAGGCGATTCGCCACACGGCCGACTACGACAAGATGATTGCCGCGACGCTCGACGAAGTGCAGGTGGATGAGGGGGCCGGGGCCTTCACGCGGAAGCGCGCGGGCGCGGGCGGCGAGCTGTTTCCGACGGTGTGGCAGCCGAAGCTCGAAAAGGTCCAGGACCTTCGGTACGGCGAGAATCCCCACCAGCCGGGCGCGTGGTACGCGGACGCCAAGGCCGGCTTCGGCGCCGCCAAAGTACACCAAGGCAAGGAGCTGTCCTTCAATAACCTGCTCGACCTCGACGCGGCGGCGCGCATCGCGCTCGAGTTCGAGGAGCCGGTCGCCGTCGTGATCAAGCACACCAACCCGTGCGGCGTGGCGACCGGCGCGTCGCTCGCGGACGCTTACGTGCGCGCCCGCGACGCCGACGCGCTGTCGGCGTTCGGCAGCATCGTGGGGCTCAACCGGCCGCTCGACGAGGAGACCGCCCGTGCGATTGTGACGACGTTCGTCGAGGCCGTGCTCGCGCCCTCGCTCGAACCGCGCGAGGCGGTGCTGGCGATTCTCGCGGCGAAGCCGAACCTGCGCGTCGTCACGGCGCGGTTCGACGCGCTGGCGAACGGCCGCGACGCCCGGTCGCTTCTCGGCGGCTGGCTGGTGCAGGGCCGGGACCACGCCGACGAGGCGCGCGCGCCGTGGCGCGCGGGTGAGGCGCCGCGCGTCGTGACCAAGCGCGCGCCGACGCCCGTCGAATGGCAGGCGCTCCGATTTGCGTGGCGCGTCTGCGCGCACGTGAAGTCGAACGCCGTCATCTTCACGTCCGCCGACCAGACGCTGGCCGTTGGCGCCGGCCAGATGAGCCGCGTGGATGCCGTCAACACGGCCGTGCTGAAAGCCGGCGGCGAGCGGCTGCGCGGCTCGGTGGCGGCCTCCGACGCCTTCTTCCCGTTTCGCGACGGGCTCGACGCCGTCGCGAAGGCCGGTGCCACCGCCGTCGTCCAGCCCGGCGGATCGAGAAACGACGCCGAGGTCATTGCCGCCGCCGATGAGCACGGCCTGGCGATGGTCTTCACCGGCCGGAGGCATTTCAGACACTGAAGCCAGTCATTGGGCCATTGGGCCATTGAGCCATTTGGCCATTGGGCCATTGAGCCATTGAGTCATTGAGTCATTGAGTCATTGAGTCATTGGGCGATTGAGTCGTTGAGTTATTGAGTGATCGGCTGTTGGCTATTGGTAACTGAAGGGCATGTGTGCCCAGCGGCACTGGTTGATGTCAACTTCGCCGACGACCACACAGCGGACAGCGAGGCCCAGGTGCCCCAATACCCCAATGACCCAATGGCCCAATGGCCCAATGGCCCAATGACCCAATGACCCAATGGCCCAATAACCAACAGTCATAGTTCTTCCCGTGAAGCGCTTTCTCAGTCCGCTCCTTGTCCTGCTCGCGCTGGCGATCCCGGTGTTCTTCGTGTGCCTGGGCGCGAATTCGATCTGGGACGCGAATGAGGCGTTCTATGTCGAGACGCCGCGGCAGATGATCCTGTCGGGCGACTACATCAATCCGAGCTTCAACGGCGCGCCGCGGTTCAACAAGCCGGTGCTGAGCTACTGGATGGTCGCGGGACTGTACCGGCTGTTCGGGACGTCGGTGGTCGTCGAGCGGGTCGGCATCGCCCTCGGCGCGCTGGGCATCGTGCTCGCGGCCTTCCTCATCGGCCGCGCGCTGCGATCGACCCGCACGGGAGTGCTCGCGGCGCTGGTGGTCGCCACCGCGCCCCAGGTCGTCTGGTTCGCGCGGCGGATCTTCATCGACGTCTATCTCACGCTGTTCACCTCATTGGCGCTGGCCTGCTTCGTGCTCGCCGAACGGCACGCGGCCCATCGCCGGCGCTGGCTGGTCCTCATGTACGTCGCGCTCGGGCTCGGCGTGCTGACGAAGGGCCCGGTGGCCGTCGCGCTGCCGGGGCTGGCGTGCGTGCTGTGGCTCGCGTCGAGCCGCCGGCTCGGCGACCTCAAGCGCTTCATGCTCGTGCCCGGCGCGCTCGATTGTCCTGGCCATTGTGGTGCCCTGGTATGCGGCCGTCTATGCACAGCATGGATGGACGTATATCGTGAGCTTCTTCATAGGCGAGAACCTCGGACGCTATACGAACGCGATGACGCCGGGCGGCCGCGGCGTGCTGTTCTACATACCGGTTCTTCTGGGCGGACTGTTTCCATGGGCACCGCTCGTGCTCGTGCCGCTGTGGCAGGTGGCGGCCGAGTGGTGGCGGCCGTCGGCCACTGGCGGCGGCCGCGCCGCGCTGCGCCGGCTGCTCTGGCTGTGGATCGTCGTGTTCGTCGCGGTGTTCTCGTTTTCGCGAACCAAGGAAGACCTCTACATCTTTCCCGTGGTGCCCGCGGTGGCCGCGCTCGTCGCCGACGCGCTCGTGGAGCGCGTGGAGGGCGGACGCGCGCGCGCGCTGGGCGCCGTCTTCATCGTGGTGTGCGGGCTGTGCCTCGTCGTCGCGCCGGCGGCATACTGGCTGTTCGGTCCGTCGGCCGGCTACTACGCGATGGGCGGCGCCTCCACGTTCGCCGTGGTCCTGGGAACGACCGGGCTCGCGGCCGGCCTGTTCTGGCTGCGCGGTCGCCCTGCGACGGGGATCGCGGCGCTTGGCGCGGGGTTCGTCGTGCTGAACTACCTGTTCGTGGCGCAGGTGCTGCCCCAGGCCGAGCGGTCAAAGCCCGTGCCGCCCCTGGCGCGGACGCTTGCGGCCGACGCGGCGCCGGATGCACGTGTCGGCTCGTTCAACATGGGGCTCCAGAGCTTTGTGTACTACTCGGGCCGGTCCGCGATCGCGGAGATCGACTCGCTCGACGAGGCGCGCACGTTCTTCGCCGGCGACCGCGAAGCATGGGCGATCATGGGCGGCGACGAGTGGACCGAGGTTCAACGCGCCGTCCCGGGAACCTGCGTCGCCGCCGAGCGCCATCTCTCGATCTTCGACGCGAAGCTCGGCGACATCATCACCCGCACCCCGCCGCCGGCGGTGCTGCTCGTGAAGAACAGGTGCCATTGAGCCATTGGGTCATTGGGCCATTGGGTCATTGGGTCATTGGGTCAATGGGCCATTTGGGTCACTAAGACAAACTACGCCGAAGTCACCCGTAGCCAATTAATGAGACGCGTCGAACCCAATGGGTCGATTGGCTCAATGGCCCAATGGCTCAATGACCCAATGACCCAATGACCCAATGGCCCAATGGCCCAATGGCTCAATGGCCCAATGGCCCAATGGCCCAATGGCCCAATGGCCCAATGGCCCAATGACCCAATGACCCAACGGCTCATCCCCCGATCTTCGGCAGCCACGGGCCGAGGGCGAGGCGCAGGACGATGAGCGTCGCCCAGGTGACGGCTGGCAGGGCGGGGATGGCGGCGTCGAGGCGGCGGATGGTCTGGCGCACCCAGCCCCAGGACTGGTAGGCGACGACGGCGCCGGCCGCGCCGAGCAAGTAGGTCGCCGAGAACGCGTAGCGTTCCGCAAACCGACTGACGCCGCTCAAGAGCAGCGCGGCGAACGCCGTGAAGCCGAGGACGAACACCAATCCGCGCCGCGCCGGCGATCGGTCGACCGCCGGCCGATCCGTCGGGCCCGCGCCGCGCGTCCACGCGAGCCACAGGAGCGCGAGGCTCCACGGCGCCGGCTGATAGAGCAGGCGCGTGAGGTAGAAGGCGACGTGCCGAAAGAACGTGCCGGCCTGGGCGATGGGCGTCGAGACGGTGACGGGGGCCAGCTGGCGGTTCCAGTAGGCCAGCCAGAACGAGTCGCCCGTGATGCGGATGTAGGAGATATCGTAGGCCGCCGCGGCGACGAACATGGCCGCGCCGGCGACGAGCCAGGCGACCACGGGCCGCGCGCGCGACCCGCCGCCGGGATTGACCAGGATCCACAGCCCCGCGGCCGCCAGGATGAGCGCCACGAACGCGCCTTTGATCACCAGGCCGCCGGCGAACCCGCAGGCGACGAGCGCCACCCACCACCACGAGCGCTTGACGCCCAGCAGGCCCAAGAGCGTCGCGAGCAGACAGACGAGCATCGGATATTCGTGGTTGTCGCGGATGCGGAACACGAAGGCGAGCGGCATGATCTGCAGCAGGACGAGGAGGGCGCGTCCTTCTTCCGCCGACGTCAGGCGGCCCGCCAGTTGGCCTGCGAGCAGGAGCGCCAGCAGGCCGGCGCCAATGCCGAAGACGTACGCGCCCTGCACCGGGGGGAGGCCCAGGCGTCCAAGGGCGGCCGGCACCCAGAAGAGGCCGGCCGGGTTCTCGATGAAGTACCCGGATAGATGCGCGTCGGGCCAGAGCCCCCACCATTCGGGCGACGTCCATCGATTGAGGGGCTGGGTCGAGAGCTTGGCCGACAGATCGGCGTAGAGCGCCGAGTCCGGGTCATGGCTCTTGAACTTCATCGCGACCAGCAGCGCGGCGACCGCGATGAAGGCGATCACCCACACCACCCGATCGCGGCGCGAGAGCAGCCGCATCGGCGTCACCGGCTCGCGCCGTCGAGCGCCGCGATGAGCTCGTCGAACGGCGCCACGGCGGGGCCGAACCGCGCGACCACGAGGGCCGCGGCGATGGTGGCCACGCGCGCGGCGTCGGCGAGCGGCGCGCCGGCGGCCAGGCTCAAGGCCAGCGTGGCGATGACGGTGTCTCCGGCGCCGGTGACGTCGGCGACCTCCCGCGCGGACGCCGGCAGGTGGCGCTCGTCCGTGGTCGGCCCCGAGGCGTCGAGCAGCCACATGCCGTGCTCGCCCCAGGTGATGAGCACGTTCGCGCCGCTCTGCTCGTGGATCGCGCGCGCCGCGTCGCGCGCCTGATCGGG
The DNA here is from genome assembly GCA_963849525.1 of uncultured Acidobacteriota bacterium. GTDB lineage: Bacteria > Acidobacteriota > Vicinamibacteria > Vicinamibacterales > SCN-69-37 > CAVXSP01. The sequence continues at coordinate 65,624 of CAWKHL010000004.1, forward strand.
CGTGCGGATGCGCGTGCCGGCCATGAGCTCCGCCTCGTGGTGATTGGGCGTGATGAGCGTCGCGCCGCGATACCGATCCGCGTGCGGCAGTTTGGGATCGACGAGCAGCGGGACGCCCGCCGACCGGGCGCTCCGGGCGACGGCGCTGATCACGGCCGGGGCGGCGACGCCCTTCCGGTAGTCGGAGATGACCACCGCATCGGCCTCGCCGACCGCGCGCGCGGCGGTCTCCGACAATTGCCGGAGCACCTGGTCGTTGACGTCGCTATCTTCCTCGTAGTCGACCCGCGCCACCTGCTGGTTGCGCGATGTGACGACCCGCACCTTGCGCGTGGTCGGCCTCGTCGGATCGACGACGAGGCCGGCGTCGGCCAGGCCGTTTGCGCCGAGCAGCCGGCGCAGCTCATCGGCCGGGGCGTCGCGGCCCACCAGACCGACCAGCGTCGCCTGTCCACCGAGGGCCCGCACGTTGTTGGCGACATTGGCGGCGCCGCCCAGCCGGTAGTCCTCGCGGTCGAATCGGATGATGGGGACCGGCGCTTCCGGCGACATGCGGTCGGCCCGCCCGAAGAGAAAGTGATCGAGCATGACGTCGCCGATGACGGTGACGCGGCGGCCGAGCCACTGCCGGGCGAGGTCGGCGGGGCGGCTCACGTCGCCCTACCCGCCGCGGCGTCCGGCGCCGCCGCGCGAACGACGCTCACCGCGTAGGGAAGCGTGATGATGCCGAGAAAGAGCACGAGAAACTCGGAGTCGCCGAAGTTGTATTCAAACAGGCCCGCGGCCAGCATGGCGACGAGCGCGGCGGCCCCCGCACCGGCCACGGCTTTGTGGGGACCGCGCAGCAGCTGCCGGAATAGATCGCGACCGGCGACGACCACGAACCACAGGAACGCCGCGAGCGCCGGCAGCCCGCGCTCGGCCGCGATCTGCACGGGCACGTTGTGCAGATGCGCCCGCGTTTGCGGGCCGACCGACCCGGCCGGGTCGACCGCGTCGGCCGTGCGATAGAGCGGGTACATCCGCGGCACCATGTTGAGGCCGACGCCGAACCACGGATGGTCGTGGATCATCGCCGCGCCCGACTCGAGCATGGCGATCCGATCCTGGTTGGTCGGGTTGTGCAGGTCGAACACCGACAGGGCGCGACGCTGGGCGATCGACGGCGCGGCAAGCAGGAACAGCACGGCGGCGACCGGCAGGACGATCGTGAGCTTGGCGTTGCGGATCGCCAGGAGGACGCCAATCGCCACCATCGTGCCGACCCAGGCGTTGCGCGACTCGGTCACCACCAGCGCGACGAGCAGCGCCGGGACGGCGATGGCGGGCCAGATCCACTGTTTGCCGACCTGAATCAGCCGCGCCGCCGCGGCGCAGACGACGAGCATCAGCACGCCGGAATACGTCATGTAGTGTCCGAGCGTGCCCCGCGGGCGGTTGTTCATCTGGTCGAAGCCCAGCGCGGCGTACTCGACGATGCCGATGAGCGCGCCCGCGGCCCCGAGCGCGATGATGACGTCGAGCGTCCGGGTGGCGCGGTCGCCGCGCAGCAGCCGCGAGGTCATCGGCACGATGGCGAACAGCAGCATCTGGCGCGACCGGATGAAGCTGGCGGCCGGATCGACCGAGAACGCGCAGCTGACGCAGCGTCAGGCCCGCGTAGACCATCAACGGCAGGAAGAACGCGGGCACGTCCGGCCGGCGTCCCTCGCGGATCGCGATCCACAGCCACAGCAGGCCGGGAATGACCAGCAGGTTCGCGCCGAAGATCGTGAACTGGACGATGCCGAGGCAGGCCGCGAGCGCGACGTACCCGGCCAGCTCGATTCGCGACGTGCTCGGTGCGTTCATGTGGTGGCTCCCAGCAACTGTTCCGCCGCCTCGACGACCCGCGGCGCCGAGATTCCCGTCAAGCAGCGGAAGTCCCCCGGCGCGCACACGCGCTGATCGCACGGCCGGCAGGGCAGGACGCCCGCGTCGAGCGAGACCGTCGGCCGGTCGCGCGGGCGCCACGGGGCCGACCGCTCGGCCAGCGTCGGTCCGTACAACCCGACGACCGGGACGTCCGACGTCGCCGCGACGTGCAGCGGCCCGCTGTCGCCGCCGATGAACAGCGCGGCGCGATCCACGAGCGCCCGCAACTGCTGGAGCGAAAACCCTTCGGCGTCCAGGATCCGCGCCGCATGGACGCCCGCCGCGCCTCGCGCGGCCGAGAGCACGCGTCCGACCGCGGCCCGATCGGACGGACCCGCCGTGACCGCGACCCAGCGGTCGGCGCCCGCCGAGGCCAGGCGCGCCGCGACGTCCGCGAAGGACGCCTCGGGCCAGCGGCGGAACGGATTGCCCGCGCTCACGTGCAGCACGATCAGCCGCGCCCGCGCGGGCACCGCGGCGTCCGCCAGCCACCGGTCCACGGTCGTCCGCGCCGCATCCTCGACGGGCATCTCGACGCGGTCCGCGTCCGGGCTCGGCCCCGGGGCGAACGCGGCGTCGAATCCCGCCAGCAAGTCCCATTGGTTTTCCACCGAATGCCGCGGCCGAAACGCGCGCGGCCGGTGGATCACCCGGGTGTACATCCAGGCGCGGCCGGCAACATCGTAGCCTACTCGCACCGGCGCGCGCGTGGCCCAGGTCAACCAGGCGCTCCGCGGTCCGCCGTGCAGGTCGATGGCCAGATCGTAGCGGGCGGCCCGCAACTGCCGGGCCAGTCGCCAGTCGTCCAGGACCCGCCGCCATCCGCGGCGGCGCGCGACGACGAGCAGGTCGTTGAGATGGGGATTGTGGAGCACGACCGGCGCGGCCGCCGGCTCGACCAGGTACGTCAGGTGGGCGTTGGGCCAGCGGCGCCGCACGGCTCGAATCACCGGCGTCGTGAACACCACGTCGCCGATCAGCCGCAGGCGCACCAGCAGGATCTTCAAGCGACGAGTCGCGACCGGGCCCGGTGCCCGGCGTCAGGCTTCAACGGTCGCTTCATCGATGAGCATGACCGGGATGTCGTCCTTGATCGGGTAGACGCGGCGGCACTGGTCGCAGCGCAGCGCGGCGCCATCCTTGACCAGATGGACGGGCGTCTTGCACGCGGGGCAGACAAGAATCTCGAGGAGCGCGGGATCGACGGCCATCGGAGGAATATAGCAGGATATGCGAAAATAGCATCCCAAATGACCACTGCCATGTTCGTGCTCGCGGCGGCGATGACCGTCCAGACGCCGGCGCCTGCCTCGCCGCCGGCGGCATCGACCGACGCGCTGGCGCAGGCCTACTTTCTCTTCATCGAAGGCCGCACGGCCGAAGACCGCGCCGACCTGGCGACGGCCATCGCCGACTACAAGCAGGCGCTCGAGCAGGTGCCCACCGCCGCCGAGATCCATGCGCAGCTGGCGGACGTGTACGCGCGCGACGGCAAGACGAGCGAGGCGGTGACCGAAGCGCAGAGCGCGCTCGAGCTCGACGCCAAGAATCGCGAGGCCAACCGCACGCTCGGGCTCATCCAGGCCCAGCTCGCCGAGCGCACCTCGGACGCGGCCCGCGCCGCAACGCTCGTCACCCAGGCGATCGGTCATCTCGAAGTGGTGGCCGGCGACCGGACGATCGACCTCGACGTCCAGCTCACGCTCGGGCGGCTGTACGTGCGCGTCAAGGACTATCCAAAGGCCATCCTGACGCTCCGGACCTTCCTGCTCGACGTGCCCAATTACCCGCAGGCGGCGATGCTGCTGGCGCAGTCCTACGAGCAGGTTGACCGCGTGCCGGACGCCATCACCGTGCTCAACTCGCTCGTGGCCGACGACCCGACCCAGGCGCGCGCGTGGGCGTGGCTGGGCGACCTGAACGAGGAAGTGCGCCAATGGAAGCCGGCCGCGGCCGCATGGGCCGAACTGGCCAATCAGGATCCGGAGAACGTGACGTATCGAATGCGCCAGGCGGGCGACCTGGCGAACGGCGGCGACCTGCCCGGAGCCCGTCAGGTCCTGGCCGACGCGACGAAGGCCTCGCCGACCGAGATTGGGCCCTGGTACGTGCTGTCCCGGATCGAGCGGCGTGCCGGGAATACCGCGGCGGCCGAAGACGCGGCCCGGCACATCATGACGCTCGACGCGACTGACTCGCGCGGACCGCTCGCGCTGGCCGACGCCAAAGGCGCCGAGGGAGACCTGCACGGCGTGATCGACACGCTCCAGCCGGTCGTGGCCGAACCGCGCGCCGAGGACGTGGCCGACGGGACCTACGCCGAAATGGTCACGCGCCTCGCGAGCGCGCTCCAGGGGACCGGTGACTCGGCGCGCGCGACGCAAGTGCTCGAGGCCGCCACGCAGCGCGACTCGAAGAACCTCACGCTGCGGTTCGACCTGGCCGAGGCCTATCAGGCCAGCCATCAATTCGATCGGGCCGAGCAGACCTACCGGGATCTGATTGCCGCCGACCCGAAGAATGCCGAGGCGCTGAACGACTTCGGCTACATGCTGGCCGACCGCGGCGAGCAGCTCGATGAAGCGGCCGGCCTGATTCGGCGCGCGGTCGCGCTCGATCCGGAGAACCCTTCCTTCCAGGACAGCCTCGGGTGGGTCTTGTTCAAGCAGAAGAAGTTCGAGGACGCCCGCGCGCCGCTCGAGCGCGCGGCGGGCGCTCGGCCCACCGTGTCGGTGATCCAGGACCACATGGCGCAGGTGTATTTCCAGCTGAAGATGTACCGCGAAGCCGCCGCGGCCTGGGACAAGGCGCTCGCCGGAGACCGTGACGGCATGGATGCGGCCGACGCGGCCACGCGTCGCGACCAGGCCAGGGCGCTGGCCGCGCAGTAGACCGCGCGCCTCATGTCCGACGCCTTCCCCATCAACGACGCCAGCGGTGTGACTGTTCCGACAGGTCTCGCGCGGCGCCGCCGCCTGGCCTGGTTCGCCGCGGGCCTGGTCCTGGCGTTCGGTTTCGCCGGCGCGTGCGCGCCGCATCCGATCGTGCTGCCGTCCGGGCCCGGGGCGGCCGCGCCCGACGCGGCGGCGGCCTGGGCCGAGGCCGCCGCGAGCTGCCGGCCGACGTCCACCTACTCAGCAGCGCTGCACGTGACCGGGCGGGTCGAGGGCCGCCGTCTTCGCGCGACCATCAACGGGGCCGTGACGTCAGCCGACCAGATCCGGCTCGAGATGCCCGTGGCCTTCGGCCCGCCGGGGTTCGTGCTGGCCGGCGGCGCGGGGCACGCCACGCTCCTCTTGCCCCGCGACCACGAAGTCGTCACCGCGCCGCCCGATCAGATCGTCCGTGCGCTCATCGGGCTGCCGCTCGGTCCGCGAGCGCTCCTGGCCGTGCTGGCCGGCTGCGCCGTGCAATCGACGGATCTGGCCCGTGCGGTACGATACGGCGACTTGGTAGCGGTCACGACCTCCGGGGGGCGAGTCTTTCTACGCGAGCAGGCGGGGCACTGGCGGATTGTCGCCGCCGACCTTGGCGAGTGGGTCGTCGAGTACCAGGCCTTCGACGGCCCGTGGCCATCGGCCTTGCGGCTGGCGTCGGCGGCCGGCCGCACGCCCGTGATCGCGCTGTCGGTCGAGATTCGCCAAATGGAAGTGAACAGAACGTTTACGACGGCGGACTTTTCGCTGGCCGTCCCGCCGGGAACCATGCCGCGCTCGATTGACGAACTTCACCGCGGCGGCCCGATGGCCGACACGCGCCCGTAACCGGATGTCGCCGTGTCCCGCTCGTTGACGCTGCGCCCGTCCGCGAAGATCAACCTGACGCTGCGCGTGGGGCCGCGCCGGCCCGACGGCTTTCACGACGTGCGCACGCTCATGCAGTCGGTGGCCCTGCACGACACGCTGGTCGTCACGGCGCGCCGCGGGCCGTTCGCGCTCTTCGGAGGCGGGCCGGGCCTGCCGACGGATTGGACCAACCTGGTCTGGCGGGCGGCCGACGCGCTGTGGACGGCGCTCGGCCGGCCGGGCGACGCGCGCGACGCGCACGTGCGTCTGCAGAAGGAGATTCCGGCCGCGGCGGGCCTCGGCGGCGGCAGCGCCGACGCGGCCGCGGCCCTCGCGGGCCTGAACGTCGTGTGGGGCGGGCGGCTGACACGCGGCGACCTGATTCAGGTGGCCGCCGCCCTGGGCTCGGACGTGCCCTTCTTCCTGTACGGCGGCACGGCCTGCGCGGCCGGCCGGGGCGAGGACGTCTATCCGGTGGACGACGTGCGGCGTGCGGGCGTCGTGCTCATCAAGCCGTCGTTCGACGTGGCAACGGCCGACGCCTATCGATGGCTGGACGAGGATTGGGCCGCGGGCCTCGCGGACGCCGCTTGGGGGGGCCGCACGCTCGAGGTCGGGTGGCCGAGCGGGCCGCTCACGCTTGGCAACGACCTCGAGGCGCCGGTGGCGCGGCGGCACCCTGGTGTGGACGAGATGCTGGCGGCCGTGCGCGCGGAAGGGGCGCAGGTGGCGGCCATGACCGGGAGCGGCTCGGCCGTCTTCGGGGTGTTCGCCGAGGCGGCCGCACGGCGGGCGGCCGAGCGCCTGCAGCGGCCGGCGTGGCTCGTGCGGCTTACGAGGACCCTGTCCCGCGCCGAAGCCGCCCGGCGCATGGGCCTGTGATAAACTTTCGGGTTTGCGAAGGGGACTTGGGCGCGGTCCAGAGTAACGCCACGTCCTGAGGCGCGGGCGACTGTCGCGACTCGGGGGGCAGTTCGACGAGCGAAGGGTGTTTTGGGGCGTGGCCAAGCGGTAAGGCGCGGGACTTTGGATCCCGTATTCGAAGGTTCGAATCCTTCCGCCCCAACCAGTGCCACTGCGGGTTCAGGCGGTCGCGGCGCGCAACGCCGTCGAGAGTGTCATGAGTCACGGTCAGCTCAAGTTGTTTACCGGGAGCGCGCACCCGGCTCTGGCGCACGAGATTGCCGAGCAGCTCGATATTCCGCTCGGCAACGCCCGTTTGCATCGGTTTCCGGACACCGAGGTCTCGTTCCAGATCGACGAGAACATCCGCGGGACCGACGTCTTTATCGTGCAGCCGACCTCGGCGCCGGTTGACGAGCACCTCGTCGAGTTGTGCGTGATGATCGATGCGTTTCGCCGGTCGTCGGCGTCGCGGATCACGGCGGTCGTGCCCTATTACGGCTACGCCCGGCAGGACCGGAAGGACAAGCCGCGCGTGCCGATTTCGGCCAAGCTCGTGGCCAATCTGCTGAGCGCCGCCGGGACGAATCGCGTGCTGACGATGGATCTGCACAAGGCACAGATCCAGGGGTTCTTTGACATTCCGGTCGATCATCTGTTCGCCGCGCCGGCGATCATCGATTACCTGGTCCGGCAGAACTTCGGACCGGTCACGATCGTCTCGCCGGACGCGGGCGGCGCCGAGCGGGCGCGCGCGTATGCCAAGCGGCTCGATGCCGACCTGGCGATCATCGACAAGCGGCGCAGCGAGGACGGGACGGCCGAGGTCATGAACGTCGTCGGGTCGGTCAAAGGGCGCGTGTGCGTGATTGCCGACGACATCATCGACACGGCCGGGACGATTCAGAAGGCGGCGCTCGCGCTGCAGGAGAACGGCGCGAGCCGGGTGCTGGCGAGCGCGGTGCACGGCGTGCTGTCGGGGCCGGCGATGCAGCGCATCGAGTCGGCGCCGATCGACCGGCTCGTCGTGACCAACTCGATCCCGCTCAGCGGGACCGCGGCGGCCTGCAAGAAGATCGTCGTGCTCTCGGTGGCGCGCCTGCTGGCGCAGGCCATCCGGAGCATTCACGAAGAGACGTCGGTGTCGAAGTTGTTTGTTTAGGGCGTCAAGTTGGAAGGCAGAAGCCAGAAGTCAGAAGTGACTTCCGACTTTTGGCTTCTCACTTCTAACTTGGAGAGGTTCACTCATGGAAGCGACACTTGAAGCCGTTCGCCGCGAGGGGTTCGGCAAGAATGAGGCGGGGCGCTTGCGGCGGAGCGGCCGGATTCCGGCGGTGCTCTACGGCGGGAATGACCGGAAGGCCGAATCGGTGGCGGTTGACCCGAAGGCGCTGATGCACATTCTTCATTCGCAGGGCGGCACCAACACGCTCATTGCGCTGAAGATCGACGGCGCCGACGATACGCGGGTGCTCGTCAAGGAGTTTCAGCTCGACCCGGTGGGCCACAAGCTGCTGCACGCCGACTTCTACCGCGTCGCCATGGACCGGGTGCTCCAGGTGACCATTCCGGTGCGGCTGACGGGGGAGGCGAAGACGGCGAAGGCCCTGGGCGGCATGGTCGACTTCGTCCACCGCGAGCTGGTCATCGAGTGCCTGCCGGCGAACATTCCCGAGCACATCACGGTGGACGTCACCGACCTGATGATCAACCAGGGCGTGCGCGTCCGCGACCTGCCGACCGACGGCACGTGGACGGCCGTCAGCGAGCCGGACACGCTGATCGTCCATGTCGTCTCGCCGAAGGCCGAGGTCGAGCCGGTCGCGGCCGACGCGGCGGCGGCGGCGCCCGTGGCGGCCGAGCCCGAGGTCATCAAGAAGGGCAAGGTCGAGAAGGCCGACGAACCGGAGGAGAAGAAGAAGTAGCGCGCCGCGATTCGCGCCTGGCGCCTTTGACGATGAAGTTGATCGCCGGCCTTGGCAACGTGCCGGAATCCCGATACGGGGGGACGCGCCACAATGTCGGGTTCGAGGTGGTCGACGAGGTCGCGCGGCGCCACGGGGCGGTGTTCGGCAGCGCGCCGGCCGACGCGCTCGAGGCCCGATGGCGGCACGGCGGCGAGGCGGCGCTGCTCGTCAAGCCGCTGACGCTGATGAACCTCAGCGGCGAGGCCATCGGCGCGCTGGTGCGGTACTACCGGGTGGCGCCGCCGGATCTGTTGGTCGTCTGCGACGACGTGAATCTGCCCCTCGGGCGGCTCCGCGCGCGGGCGTCCGGATCCGAAGGGGGACACAACGGGCTGCGCTCGATTGCGCAGCATCTGGGTACGACCGACTACGCGCGCTTGCGCGTTGGCGTGGGTCGGGGAGATGTGAGGCGCGATCTGGCCGGCCACGTGCTGGCGAGATTCGAGCCGGACGAGCGTCCCGGGATTGAGGCTGCGATTACCCGGGCCGCCGATGCCGTCGAGGTCTGGACCGCCGAGGGTCTGGCGCGCGTGATGGCGACGTTCAATCGGGCCGAAGAAGATGACGTGAAGTAAGGCGGACCGCGCGGCGGTCCGGGCAACACACTCCTTGCCGCCTTCGATGGAAGGCGGCCGCGCCTGTGACGCGCGGACGACGCGGGGCGAGGGCCCCGCGCGCACGCGCGGCGGAGGTCGGGGCAGACCGCCCCGGGTGAGCACGTCCAAGAGGAGAGTCATGAGCACCGTTCGTCAGTACCAGTTGGTTTATATCGCCCCGCCCGACGCGACCGAGGAAGCGCTGGCGGAACTGCATCAGCAGGTCGCCACCGTCGTCGATCGGTTCGGCGGCGTCATCGATCGCACCGAACCTTGGGGCCGGCGGAAGCTGGCCTACGAGATCGCCCGCCAGCGCGAGGGGAACTACGTGCTGGAGGTCATCAGCGGGCCCGCCAGCATGACGGCGGAGCTCGACCGCCGCCTCCGCGTGCTCGACAACGTCCTGCGCCACCTGATCGTGCGCGTCGATGAGGAATTGGCGGTGGCCGAGCGCGCCCAGGTGCGCCGCAAGACCGACATGGCCAAGCGGCGCGTCCGTCGCGGGTTGCCGCCCGAGCCCACCGAGGGCGAGCGCAAGCGGCAGGATGACGACGACGATGACGGGCGCGACGGGGACAGGGGAGGAGACCGATGAGCGACTACGACAAGGAGCGGGGCGGCCGATCGGGCGGCAAGAAGGACAGCAGCGAGAAGGGCGGACGCCGGACGTTCTTTCGCCGCCGCCGGGTCTGCAAGTTCTGCGTTGAGAAGATCGACTACATCAACTACAAGGACGTGCGGCTGCTCGCGCCGTTCATTCCCGAGCGCGGCAAGATTCAGCCGCGCCGCATCTCCGGGACCTGCGCGACGCATCAGCGGGCGCTGCAGACGGCCATCAAGCGCGCGCGGCAGCTTGCGCTCGTGCCGTACGCCACCGACTAGGGGACCGATATGCCCATCGAAGTGATCCTGAAGGAATACGTCGAGCACCTCGGCAACCGCGGCGAGGTCGTCAAGGTGGCCGACGGCTACGCGCGCAACTACCTCCTCCCGCGCAAGCTGGCCCTCGCCGTGACCGACGAGAACAAGCGCCAGATCGAGCGTGAGCGCACGAAAGCCGAAGCCCGCGAGCGCGAAGAGCGCACGGCGGCCGAGGCCATGGCCAGCCGCCTCGAGACGGCCGAGGTGTCGATCGCGCGCCGCGTCGGCGAGAACGAGATGCTGTACGGGTCGGTCACGTCGGCCGACATCGCCGACGCGCTGGCCGCCAAGGATCTCGTCGTTGACCGGCGGCGGATTCTGATGGACGAGCCGCTCAAGGCGCTCGGCGAGCACACGGTGTCGGTGAAGCTGTACCGCGACGTGACCGTGGCGCTCAAAGTGCAGGTCGTCCCGGCGTAAGCGGGAACGGAGGGGGCGCATGTCCGACCGCACGCTTCCGCACAATCTCGAGGCGGAGAAGTGCGTGCTCGGGGCCGTCCTCATCAACAACCAGGCGTTCAATCAGGCCGCCGAGGTGCTCGACGCGGAGGACTTCTTTCGAGATGCGCACCGGCGCATCTTCGAGAAGATGGTCATCTTGACCGACCGGAGCGAGCCGGTCGATCCGGTCACGCTCAAGGACGAGCTGGCCCGGGCCGGGGAAATCGAGAGCGTCGGCGGCCCGGCCTACATCTCGGCGCTCACCGACCTCGTCCCCCGGTCGGCCAACGTCGAGTACTACGCCCGGATCGTCAAGGAGAAGTTGACGCTGCGGCGGCTGATCCAATCGGCCACCGGGATTCTCTCGCGCGCCTACGAGGCCGAAGAGGACGCCGACCTGCTGCTCGACGAGGCGGAGCGGTCGATCTTCCAGATCGCCGAGAACCGCCTGCGCGCCGGCTTCGTGCCGCTGAGCGAACTGGTCGCCTCCAGCTATCAGATCATCGAGAAGCTGCACGAGCAGAAGGGGCTCGTCACGGGCGTGCCGAGCGGGTTCGTCGACCTCGACGACCTCACGTCGGGCTTCCAGAAAGCGGACCTCGTGATCGTGGCCGCGCGCCCATCCATGGGCAAGACCAGCTTCGTCCTCAACCTCGCGCAGCACTGCGGGATCGACGCCGGTAAGACGGTCGGCATCTTCAGCCTCGAGATGTCGAAGGAGCAGCTCTTCATCCGGATGCTCACGTCCGAGGCGCGGATCGACGCCCACCGCTTCCGAGGCGGGTTTCTGGGCGACACCGACTATCAGCGGCTGGCCGTCGCCAGCGCGCGGCTGCACGACGCCAAGGTGTTCATCGACGACTCGCCGGCCATCGGCATCCTCGAGATGCGCGCCAAGGCGCGGCGGCTGAAGCTCGAGCACGGACTCGACATGCTCGTCATCGACTACCTGCAGCTCATGCAGGGGCGCGGGCGGTTCGACAACCGCCAGCAGGAGCTGGCGTCGATCTCACGGTCGCTCAAGATTCTGGCCAAGGAGCTCGACGTGCCGATCCTGGCGCTGAGCCAGCTCAGCCGGGCGCCGGAAGCGCGCGGCGATCATCGGCCGCAGCTCTCCGACCTGCGCGAGTCGGGCGCCCTCGAGCAGGACGCCGACGTCGTGCTCTTCATCTTCCGCGAGGAAATGTACGGGGGCGAGGATCGCCCGCCGGAGAGCGAAGGCGTGGCCGAGATCATCATCGGCAAGCAGCGCAACGGCCCGACCGGGACCGTGCGGCTCGCGTTCCTGAAGCAGTACACGCGGTTCGAAAATCTGCAGGCGGCCGGAGCCACCGGGCCGTTCTGAATCCAGCGAGGCGCCTTGTGCCAGCCGTGAGCCGCATCGAGCCCGTCGTGGCCGCGCGCCCGACGGTGGCGGTCGTCGATCTTGACGCGATTGCGGCCAACGTGCGCGCGCTCAGGGCGATGGTGGCGTCCGAGCGGGAGCCGGCGGGCGCGCGGCCGCCCGGCGTCATTGCCGTGCTCAAGGCGAACGCGTACGGCCACGGCGCCATGCGTGTCGGCCCGGCGCTCGAATCGGCCGGCGCGGCGATGCTGGCCTGCGCGGATATCGAGGAAGGCGTGGCGCTGCGCCGCGCGGGCGTGACGATTCCGATTCTCGTCTTCGGCGCGCTCAGCATCAGCGACCTCTCCGGCGTGTTCGAGCAGCGGCTGACGCCGACCATCTCCTCGCCGGCCGCCGCGCGGGCGCTCGAACAGGCCGCACGCGAGCGCGGCGTGCGGCTGCACTGCCATCTCAAGATCGACACGGGGATGAACCGGCTCGGCTTCCGCCACGACAACCTCGCGCGGACGATGCCGCCCGTGGTCGCGAGCCCGCACCTCGAGATTGACGCGGTCTACACGCACTTTGCCACGGCCGACGAGCCCGAGAGGGCGTTTCTCGACGAGCAGCGCGCGCGGTTCGACCGGGCGCGCGCGGCGCTGGGGGCGATGGGCGTGCGCGGCATCGGCGTCCATGCCGCGAACTCGGCCGCGCTCCTGCGCGATACGCGGACGTGGTACGACTGGGTCCGGCCCGGCCTGCTGCTCTACGGCGTCGTCCCGCCGCCGCTTGGCGCCGAGCCGCTGGCGCTTCGCCCGGCGTTGTCGCTCGTGAGCCGCGTCGTCGCCGTCAAGGGCCTGCGTCCGGGCGAGGGGACGGGCTACGGCTTGCGCTGGACGGCTGACTCGCCCCGATCGATCGCCATCGTGCCCGCCGGCTACGCCGACGGGCTGGATACGCGCCTGGCCAACCGCGCGTCGGTGCTCATTGGCGGCCGCCGCGCGCCGATCGTCGGGTCGGTGTGCATGGACATGATCGTGGTTGACGTCACGGACCTCGGCGTCTCGCCCGGCGATGAAGTCGTCATCATCGGCCGCCAGGGCCGCGAAGAAATCACCGCCCGAGAAGTCGCCGCCGCGATTGGCGCGATCCCGTGGGAGATCCTGTGCCGGCTGGGCAGTCGGATTGAAAGACGGTACGAAGGAAGTTAGAAGTTAGAAGACAGAAGTTGGAAGTGACAGAAAGAAGTAAGGCGTTCGGGCGGAGTCACTCGACCGGCGTGCGCAGCTTGCGGACGGTGGTCGTGAGGATGGCCGTGAGTTGGTTGCACTCGTCGAGGACCGCTTCGAGTTGCGCCGCGACCCGAGGCTGGTCCGAGGCGATCAGACGCAGCCAGTAGTGACACTCCCGGCTCTCCCGTAGGGCGATGGTGTACCGTGCGGCGAGATCGCGTCGCGAGTAGGCCGACTGCGCCTCCGCAATGTTGGCGCCGATCGACGTACCCGACCGAAGCATCTGTTCGATGAGATGACGCGGCACATTGGTTTGCCGGTTTGCCGCGCGACCTCGCGTGAGAGCGCCAGAAGCCGCTCGGCAAGGCGAAAGCTTCGCGTCGGAAGGGGCTCTGCTATTGTCATGCCTTGATGAATTGTCGGAGAGATTGGGGCACGCCGGGAGCCCATCGGGCGTTTCATGTACATGAAGTGCTGCCCGCCCGGAGGTTGGGGAACTTGGCGCTTGCGTCTTGGCACCTCCGGCTTCTAACTTCTGTCTTCTAACTTCTAACTTCCCATGAAACCACCCAAGTCGTTCTTCGTCTGTCAGGACTGCGGCTCGCAGTCGCAGAAGTGGCTGGGGCGGTGCCCGGACTGCGGGGCGTGGAATTCCTTTGTCGAGGAGCGGTCCGCGCCGGCGGGGGAGCGGCGCGCCGAGGCGCCGGTGCTGGGCGGCGGCGCGGCGCTCCGCTACGCCGACGTCGACGCCGTGGTGGCGGAGCGGTTGAGCACGGGGATTGGCGAGTTCGACCGCGTGCTCGGCGGCGGCATCGTGCCCGGCTCGCTCATCCTGCTGGGCGGCGAGCCCGGCATCGGCAAGTCGACGCTGCTGCTGCAGGCGGCGGCCGAGTTCGCGCGTCGGGCGGGGCCGGTGCTCTACTGCTCCGGCGAGGAATCCGAGTACCAGATCAAGATGCGCGGCGAGCGGCTCGGCGTGGGCGATGCGCCGCTCTACCTGCTGGCCGAGACGTGCGTCGAACGCGTGCTCGAAGAGGCGGCGCGCTTGAAGCCGGCGCTGCTGATCGTCGATTCCATCCAGACCGTCTTTTCGATGAAGCTCGCCTCGGCGCCGGGCAGCGTGGGGCAGGTGCGCCAGGCGGCCACCGACTTCCTCTTCACCGCCAAAGGCCAGACCCTGCCGACAATCGTCGTCGGACACGTGACCAAGGACGGGAGCCTGGCCGGCCCGAAAGTCCTCGAGCACGTGGTCGACACCGTCCTGTACTTCGAGGGCGAGCGCCATCACTCACACCGCATCGTCCGCGCGGTGAAGAACCGGTTCGGCGCCGTGAGCGAGCTCGGGGTCTTCGAGATGACCGGGACGGGGCTGCGCCCGGTCGGCAATCCCTCGCAGCTGTTCCTGGCCGAGCGGCCGATGAACGTGCCGGGGTCCTCGGTGATGTGCTCGATGGAGGGATCCCGACCCATCCTCGTGGAAGTGCAGGCGCTCGTGAGCGCGGCGACGTATGGCAATGCGCGGCGGACGGCGAGCGGCCTCGACCAGAACCGCTTGTCGCTGCTCCTCGCCGTGCTCGACAAGCGCGCCGGACTCAACTTGTCGACCGACGACGTCTTCGTCAACATCGCGGGTGGACTGAGCGTGAGCGAGCCGGCGGCCGACCTTGCGGTGGTGGCGGCCGTCGCCTCGAGCCTGCGAAACCGCCCGGTGCACGGTGACGCCGTCGTCTTCGGCGAAGTCGGCCTGGCCGGCGAGGTGCGCGCCACCTCGCAGGCGCCGCTTCGCCTGCGGGAAGCCGCGCAGCTTGGCTTCGCGCGGTGCATCGTGCCGGAAGGCAACGTCGCGCCGTCCGACGCGCCGCGCGGCGTCGAGGTGATTGGCGTCAGGACGGTTGGCGAAGCGCTCGACGCGTTGATGTAGGGGTTAGCGCGCCCGCCCTCTGGCGCGCTGGCCGGGGGCCGGGGGATCGAAGGTCAGCGGCAGGATCGTGGGATCGATCGAATAACTCGTGATCGTCGTCGTCGAACGGCCGGCGACGTCGCTCTCGCGCACGATCGTGTGGGGGAGCAGGATGCCGCGTTCGGGGCGGAAGTCGCGGTAGGCGATGGTGTACTCGCCCGCCTGACGCCGGATGTCGGGCAGATAGCGCGCGATCAACCGGCGCGGCAGATGGGACACCGGGTCCATCAGCAGCTGGCCGGCGTCGCCGTCCGGGCCCTGGATCTCGAGGATGAGCGCGCCCCGGTCGGCGCCGCTCGCGACCGTGCCGGCCGCCGTGTAGGTGACCATCCGGGCGTCCTCGAGCCACGAGGGGACCACGCCGGCCGCGAAGTTGACGAGGGCTTGGCGGGCCGCGCGGGTTTCGGCGCGGGCTCGCACGGCCGGATCGCTCGACGACCCGTCGCCAACGAGTCGTCCCGCGCCGCCGAACCAGCCGTGCGTGCCGTTGAACCCGATGACGGCGATGTCCGGCGGGCGCCCGGACCGCAGGATCGCTTCGCGCTGCTGAAAGCGATTCGGGAAGCTCAGCAGGAACATCGCCTGCATCGGCGGCTGCGCGCCGCTCGACGCGATCGTGCCGACGGCCTTGAGCGCGTGCAGCGCGTTCAAACGCGGCCCGCCAGCGGCCGTGCGATAGGCGGCGACGAGCGCGCGTCCGCGCTCGACCGCCGTCACCGTCGGTGGCGGCGCGGTCTCGGCCGGCGCGGGGGCGGACGTCCGAGCGGCTGACGAGGCCGCGGCTGCAGGCGGCGCGCCCGAGTGGCCGCAGCCCCAGCTGCTCGCGATCGCGATCGCGATCGCGGCCGAGAGCGTCAGGTAACGCGCGTGTGACATCCGCTCCAGCATAGTGCCCAAGGCGAGGTCGCGCCCTCCAGGCGGCTTGAAAAGACTCGCGGCCGGTTGACGGAGAACACTAGAATAGCTTGGTGATGGGTGTGACTCTCACTCGCGCGCTCTTCATCGCCGTCGTCGTGTACGTGGCCACGCTGCTGCGGCCGATCGAGGGCCATCTGTTCATCAATCTGGCGCTGGGCCTCGGCTTGGCGCTGCTGGTGGTCGCGGCCGAGACGCGCCTGCGCAACGCGAAGCTGACCGACCTGCTCGGCGGGCTGCTCGGGTTCGGCGTCTGCCTGATGATCGCCAAGACGATCAACACCGCGCTCTTCTGGGCGGACACCTCGAATCCGCTCGTGCAGTTCATGCACAGCTTCATTCTCGTCGTGCTGCCGTACCTGGGTCTGGTCGTCGGTACCCGGAAGGGCGAGTGGCTCGAGCCGGCGCGGCTGCGGTCGCTGTTTCGCGAGGCGCGCCCGCAGAAGCGGTACCGCATCCTCGACACGAGCGTGATCATCGACGGCCGCATCGCCGACGTCGTCGAGACCGGGTTCCTCGACGGGACCCTCGTGGTTCCCCAGTTCGTGCTCAAGGAACTGCAGCAGGTGGCCGACTCGTCCGACTCGATCAAACGCAACCGCGGCCGGCGCGGGCTCGACATCCTCCATCGCATCCAGAAGATGGCGGGCGTCGACGTGCTCATCTCCGACCTCGACTTTCCGGACGTCAAGGAAGTCGACCTCAAGTTGATCGAGCTCGCGCGCGCGATGACGGGCCGCATCGTGACGAACGACTTCAATCTGAACAAGGTGGCGCAGCTGCGCGGCGTCGACGTGCTCAATATCAACGAGCTGGCCAATTCGCTCAAGCCGCTCGTGCTGCCCGGCGAGCAGATGAACGTCTTCGTCCTCAAGGAAGGCAAGGAATACAACCAGGGCGTGGCGTACCTGGACGACGGCACGATGGTCGTCGTCGACAACGCCCGCAGCAAGATCGGCAAGAGCCTCGACATCGTCGTCACCAGCGTGCTGCAGACGACGGCCGGGCGCATGATCTTCGGCCGCCACGTCGAGCCGGGCACCGTGCACGCGGGCCCCGGGCTGGCCGAAGCTCCCGCCCAGCGCCAGCTGGAGCGCGGTGAGGGAGACGAGGGCCGCCGCCCGCGGCCGGCCGCTCGCGCGTGAGCCGGCCGTCGCGCGCGGCGTGGTGGACGATCGCCGTGGTCGCCCCAGCCGTGATCGTCTACACCACCGTCCTTGGGGTGATCTCGCTCCTCTCGACATTGATTGACCGCCGGGGGCGCGTCGCGCATGGGTGCGCGCAGCTGTGGTCCTGGCTCATTCTGCGAACCGCCCGGGTGCGGGTCGAGCGCCGCGGGACGCTGCCGACGCCGGGGACAAGCTGCGTGTTCGTGGCCAATCACGCGAGCTTCTTCGACATCCCCGTGATCTTCACGAGCCTGCCCGGGCAGCTTCGCATCATCGCCAAGGCGGGGCTCGGGCGCGTGCCCTTCATCGGCTGGCACCTTCGTTTGGCCGGCCACCTGCTGGTCAACCGCCAGAAACCCGGCGCCGGCGTTTTCAAGAAGATGCAGCGCATGGCGCGGCACGGCGTGTCGCTCATCGTGTTTCCGGAAGGCTCGCGGTCGCGCGACGGCCGCGTGGCGAAGTTCAAAGCCGGCGTGTTCCTGCTGGCCGTCGAAGCGCATCTGCCGATCGTGCCCGTGAGCATCTCGGGGACGCGTGCGGTGATGCCTCGAGGCGGGCTGACGGTCTCGGCGGGGGACGTGCGGGTGATCGTTCACGAGCCGGTGATGACCGACGGGCTGGGGCGCGACGACGTGCGCGCGCTCGCGTCCAGCGTGCGGGAGATTGTGGCCGCGGGAGTCAACGCGTGACCGGGGAACCGTTGGCGCTCGACGTGGCCGCCGACGTCGACGCGATCGTCGTGCCCGCGTGGTGCGTGGTCGAGGACGTCGTCGTGCGCGAACGCGACCTGCGGCTCGACGGTCCGCTGCGCGAGGCCGCCGCGGCGATGCGAGCGGGCCGCGAGCCGGCCGAGCTCACCGCGGCCGTCCGCATGATGTACAAGCGCGTGGGGCTCGACCCGACCAAGACGCGGCCGTCGTCGGAAGCCCTGCTCCGGCGCGTGCGGCGCGGAGACGAGCTGCCGCGCATCAATAGCCTGGTGGACATCATCAACTGGAGCTCGCTGCTGTCGCAGCTGCCGTTCGGCCTCTACGATTGCGCCGCGATTCGCGGGGCCGTGACGCTGCGCCTGGGCCGCGCGGGCGAGCACTATGCGGGCATTCGCAAGGACACGGTGCACGTCGCCGGCCGGCTGACGCTGGCCGATGCGGAGGGCCCTTTCGGGAACCCCACGTCGGACTCGGCCCGAACCATGGTCACGCCAGCCACCACGCGGGCGCTGGTCGTCATCTTCGCGCCCGCCGACACGCCAGCGCGAACGCTCGAGGCCGTGATGGCGGCGACGAAGACGAGGATTGAAACCTACTGTCGTTAGGGGTTCCGGGGTTCCGGGGTTCCGGGTACTCGGGTTCGGTGGCCGCGAACCTCGGCACCGAGAACCTCCGGAACCCTCGAACCGGAACCCGGGCACCCGGGAACCTCGGAACCTCGGAACCCTTGTCCTACTAGAATCAAGTGCTTATGCCCTCCGTGGGAGTGATCATCGTGGCGGCCGGGCGCGGCGTTCGGCTTGGGGCGTCGGTGCCGAAGCAGTTGCTCGAGATCAGTGGGCGGACCATGCTGCGCTGGAGCGTTGACGCCTTCGACGGCCATCCGGCGGTCCGCCACATTGTCGTGGTCTTGCCGGAGGAGCTGGTTGAGCGGGGCGCGGCGCTTGTTGGGGCCACGCGGCGCCCGTGCACGTTCACCGCGGGCGGCGAGCTTCGAACCGACTCGGTTCGTCTCGGCCTCTCGCGGCTGGCCGATGACGTCGACCTCGTGCTTATTCACGACGCGGCGCGTCCGTTCGTCGACCGCGCACTCGTCGACCGCGTGATCGCGGGTGCGGCCGAATTCGGGGCGGCCATTCCCGGCGTGCCGGCGCGCGACACGGTCAAGCGCGTCGATGTCGAACGGAAGATGATCGTCGAGACGCTGCCGCGCCGGGAGATCTGGCTGGCGCAGACGCCGCAGGGCTTTCGCCGGGCGGTCATCGAACGTGCGATGCAGGAGGCCGGACGCCGCCAGGACGCGACCGACGATGCGCTCCTGGCCGAGTGGGCGGGGCAGCCGGTGCAGGTCGTGGAAGGCGACGAGCGAAACATGAAGATCACGACACAGGACGATTTGCAGGCGGCGCGCGCGGCTGCGGCCGGCGCACCCCGCGTGGGCACGGGCTACGACCTCCATCGGTTGGTGGACGGCCGTGCGCTCGTGCTGGCGGGAGTCGAAGTGGCCGCCGACCGTGGCCCCGACGCGCATTCGGATGGCGACGTGGTCTGCCACGCGCTCACCGACGCGATTCTTGGGGCGGCGGCCGCCGGCGACATCGGCCAGCATTTTCCGAACACCGATGTTCGATGGAAGGACGCGCCGGGCCTCGATCTGCTGGCGCGCGCCGTCGGGGTCGTGCGCGCCCAGGGATGGGACGTCTCGAGCGCCGACGTCACGGTCGTGCTCGAGCGGCCGAAGCTCGTGCCGCACGTCTCCGAGATTCGCGCCCGTCTGGCCGGCGTCCTGGGCGTGGGCGTCGAGGCCGTGGGCGTGAAGGGCAAGACGAACGAGGGCGTGGATGCCGTCGGCCGCGGCGAGGCCATTGCCGCCCATGCCGTCGCGGTGCTCGCGGCCGGAGCGCCGCGATGACGGACGTACGCGTCCGTTTCGCGCCGAGCCCGACCGGGCATCTGCACGTTGGCAGCGTGCGCACCGCGCTCTTCAATTGGCTGCTGGCGCGCGGACGCGGCGGGACGTTCATCCTCCGCATCGAAGACACCGACGCGGAACGGTCCACCATCGAATCGGACCGCGCGATTCTCGAAGACCTGCGCTGGCTCGGGCTCGATTGGGACGAGGGGCCGGAGGTTGGCGGGCCGCACGCGCCCTACCGTCAATCGGAGCGGTTGTCGACCTACCGGGCTTCCGCGCACGACCTGCTCGCGCGAGGCCTCGCGTACTACTGCTTCTGCCGGCCGGACGAACTCGACGCCGACCGTCGGGCGGCGTTGGCGGCCGGGCTGCCGCCGAAGTACCGCGGCAGGTGCCGGGCGATCGACCCGCGCGCGGCGGCCGACCGTGTCGCGGGAGGCGAGGCCGCCGCCATTCGCTTCAAGGTGCCGTTGGATCGCGCCGTCGCATTCGAGGACCTGATTCGCGGACTGGTGACGTTCGACACGGCGGTGATTGGCGATCCGATCATTCTTCGATCGGACGGCCGGCCCGCGTACAACTTCGCCGTGGTCATCGACGATGCCCAGATGGCCGTGACGCATGTGGTGCGCGGCGAGGACCACCTCTCCAATACGCCGCGCCAGATTCTGCTCTATGACGCGCTGGGGCTCGACGTGCCGGTGTTCGCGCACCTGTCGCTCGTCCTCGGGCCGGACCATGCGCCCTTGTCCAAGCGCCACGGCGCGACCAGCGTGGCCGAATTTCGCGAGCGCGGATTCCTGCCCGAGGCGCTCATCAACTACCTCGCGCTCCTGGGCTGGTCTCCGGGCGACGGTGAAGAACTCATGTCCGTGCGCGATATGGCGGGCCGGTTCGACCTGGCGAGAGTCAGCCACAGCGCCGCCGTGTTCGACACCGGGAAACTGGAGTGGATGAATCGGCATTACATGAAGGAGGCCGGTCCGGCGCGTCTCGTGCGCGAGGTGCAGCCGTACTTCGTGCGGGCCGGCTACGTGGCGGGAGAGACGGCCGCGGGGCGCGCCTACCTCGAGTCGCTGCTGCCGATGGTCATCGGGTCGGTGGACCGGCTGGAGGACGCGCCCGCGCGTGTGGCGTTCGTCTTCGCGTGGGACGCCGCGCGGGCGGCGTCGCTGGTTCGGGCCGAGCCGGACGGTTCGCGCGCGGTGGCCGCGTTCGCCGACGAGATCGCGGCGGCCGGACCGCTCGACAAGGACGCGTTTCGCGCCGCGGCGGCTCGGGTCCGGGCGCGGACCGGGCTCAAGGGGCGGGGGCTGTTTCATCCCCTTCGCGTGGCGTTGACGGGTGCCGAGTCCGGTCCGGAGCTCGACCTGGCCGTGCCCGCCATCGATCGCGGCGCCGCGTTGGACGCCGGTGCCGGCGTGGCGGCCGTGTGGTCGTGCGCCGCGCGGGCACGCGCGGTCGCCGAGCTGGTACCGTGACAAGATAGAGGGTTGTGGGCGACAGACTTCCAACTTCTGTCTTCTAACTTCTAACTTCTAACTTCTAACTTTCACGTGTCTCTCATCTTCGGCGTCAATCCCGTGTCCGAGGCGCTCAAGGCGCGGCGGGCGTCGCGTCTCGTCCACGTGCGCGGCGCCGGGTCGCGCGTGGATGCCCTGGTCACCCGGGCGCGCGAGCTGCGGATTCCGGTCGAGACGGTTGACCGGCTGGCGCTCGACAAGATGGCGAAGGGCGGCGTGCATCAAGGCGTCGCGGCCGACTTCGAGGCGCTGCCGGCCTACACGCTCGAGGAGCTGGCGGCCAAGAGCGATCCCGCGCCGCTGCTGGTCGTCCTCGACGGCGTCGAGGATCCCCAGAATGTCGGGGCGATTCTGCGGACAGCCGACGCGGCGGGGGCCACGGGAATTGTGCGGCAGGCGCGGCACGCTGCGCCGCTTCACGGCGCCGTGGCGAAGAGCTCGGCGGGTGCGGTGAGCTACGTGCGCATTGCCACGGTGGTCAACATCACCAGGGCGATCGAGGAGCTGAAGGCGCTGGGCGTGTGGGTGATCGGCCTGGACGGGGACGCGCCGGACCCGTACGACGCGGTCGATTACACGGTGCCGACTGCGTTCGTGCTCGGTGGCGAAGGCTCCGGCATGCGGCGGCTCGTCAGGGAGCATTGCGATCGGCTCGTGGCGCTGCCGATGTCCGGCCAGGTCGAGAGCGTCAACGTCTCGGCGGCCGCCGCCGTGGTCTTGTTCGAGGCGAGCCGGCAGCGGCGCCGCAAGGCGCCGGGGTCGTCGGAGGCCGCCGAGGCTGGTGACGCTGGCGGCGGACGATGAACTTGTCCGGATTCGGTCATGTTGGTTCGTTGGTCCTGGTTTTTGGGGAGGCGACCGAGTCGCCGGTCGGTCCGGGGCACTCCCTGGGGAGGATTGCCCGCTTGCAAGTACCGTGCTACCATTTCCGTTTTGTCTGGCTGGCGTAGCTCAGTCCGGTAGAGCAGCTGATTTGTAATCAGCCGGTCGGGGGTTCAAATCCCTTCGCCAGCTCCAAGTTCCGGGCGGTCATCCAGAACGCGCATCACTCTGAAGGAACCCCGGCGTTCTACGTGAGATCGCGGAATCACCGCATGGCTCTGAGCCACGCCGCTGCCGCAGGCGACACAAGAGGCGGGCGATGAGTCGTGAGGCGAGGCGCGTCTCCAGGCGCGGGCCGGACGAGAGGACTTTGCGGGCAACGCCCGGCGCGGGGCGCCGGCGAGCCAGACACGGAGTGACCGAGCGCGATTGATGATTGATCAGGCGAGGTAGCGAAGCGGTCAAACGCAGCAGACTGTAAATCTGTCGCCCTAGCGGCTTCGAAGGTTCGAATCCTTCCCTCGCCACCATTCGACTCGGCCTCGCCGGCCTCGCGCATGGCGGGCCGAGTCGAGTGGCGGTGGCAGGCCGAGTCGAAGGGCGGAACGGCGAGCGAGCGAGTCGCGCTCGGGCCTGTCCGCCGAAGTTGAGCGAGGGCATCGGGGCAGCGGAGCGAAACGAAGGCGGGAGTAACTCAGTGGTAGAGTCACAGCCTTCCAAGCTGTTGGTCGCGGGTTCGATCCCCGTCTCCCGCTCCAGTTTTCGCCGAACGCGCGCGGCGCTCGCGGCGTCGGCTGGCGGGCCAGTGGGTCGCGCGCTGAACGCATCGCGTGGGTTCGGCAGCCGAGGGCTAGGCCGACTTGTGGGCCGAAGCGGCGAGCGACGCGAGCGCTCGCGAAGGCCGATGTAGCTCAGTTGGCAGAGCGCGTCCTTGGTAAGGACGAGGTCACCGGTTCGATCCCGGTCATCGGCTCCAGAAGTGTCCGCGGCGGTCGCGGCGCGGGAGACGACGGACGTAGACGAGAGCAACTCAAGTACGACTTTTAACGGAGACCGAGAGCAATGGCGAAGGAGAAGTTTGATCGTTCGAAGCCGCACGTGAACGTTGGCACGATTGGCCACATTGACCATGGGAAGACGACGCTGACCGCGGCGTTGACCAAGGTGGCGGCCGACAAAGGGTGGGCCAAGTTCGTGTCGTACGACGAAGTGGCCAAGGCCTCGGAGTCGCAGGGGCGCCGTGACGAATCGAAGGTCATGACGATTGCGACGAGTCACGTCGAGTACTCGACCGCGAAGCGTCATTACGCGCACGTCGACTGCCCGGGCCACGCCGACTACATCAAGAACATGATCACCGGCGCGGCGCAGATGGACGGCGCGATTCTGGTGGTCAGCGCCGTCGACGGCCCGATGCCGCAGACGCGCGAGCACGTCCTGCTCGCCTATCAGGTCAACGTGCCGTATCTGGTGGTCGCGCTGAACAAGGTCGACGCGGTCGACGATCCGGAGTTGCTGGACCTCGTCGAACTCGAGGTGCGGGACCTTCTGAAGACCTACAAGTTCCCCGGCGACGATGTGCCGGTGGTGCGCGTGTCGGCGCTCAAGGCCCTGCAGGGCGACCCGGAGGGCGTCGAGTCGGTGCTGAAGCTGATGGAAGCGCTCGACGCGTACATCCCCATGCCGCAGCGCGACGTGGACAAGCCGTTCCTGATGCCGATCGAGGACGTGTTCTCGATTTCCGGCCGCGGCACGGTCGTCACCGGTCGCGTCGAGCGCGGCAAGGTCAAGGTGGGCGAGGAGATCGAGATCATCGGGTTCAAGCCGACCGAGAAGAAGGTCGTCACCGGCGTCGAGATGTTCCGCAAGCTGCTCGACGAGGGCGTGGCCGGCGACAACATCGGCGTGCTGCTCCGCGGCGTCGAGAAGGACGATGTCGAGCGCGGCCAGGTGCTGGCCAAGCCCGGCTCGATCACGCCGCACACGAAGTTCAAGGCCGAGGTGTACATCCTGTCGAAGGACGAGGGGGGGCGCCACACGCCGTTCTTCAACGGGTATCGTCCGCAGTTCTACATCCGCACGACCGACGTGACCGGGACCCTCAATCTTCCGGAAGGCGTGGAGATGGTGATGCCCGGGGACAACACGACCATCACCGGCGAGTTGATGGCGCCCGTCGCGATCGAGAAGGGCAGCCGGTTCGCCATTCGTGAAGGCGGACGGACGGTCGGCGCCGGAACGATTACGGAAATCATCGAATAGGCATTCGGCATCGGGCACGAGGCACTAGGCCGGACGTGGTCTAGTGCCCAGTGCCTGGCGCCCGGCGCCTGATGGGATTCACTTATGCGCGAAATCGTCACCCTGGCGTGCCTCGAGTGCAAACGGCGGAATTACAGCACGACCAAGAACCGCCGTAAGAGCTCGGAGCGCCTGGAGTTCAACAAGTACTGCCGCGCGTGCCGCAAGCACACGTCGCACAAGGAAAGTAAGTAACGTCGGATCCGTACAGGCCAGTAGCTCAATTGGCAGAGCATCGGTCTCCAAAACCGAGGGCTGGGGGTTCGATTCCCTCCTGGCCTGCCAGATTGCGCGCTCGGCCGGGCGGCGCGCGAAAGACCGAACGGGGCAAGTCCCGGGCCGCGCGAGAGCGAGGGCCGTCAGGGCGTCGCGCAAAGCGCGAGGAGCGAGTGGGGGCGGGGCCCCACGCGCGGAGAAGTAGATGAAGGTCGCGATGCTGGACAATCTCAAGGAATCGCCGGATCACGTGATGGGGTGGTTCGGTCGCGGACGACAGTTCCTGACCGAGGTCCGCGCCGAAATGACGCGGGTGACGTGGCCGACCCGCCGTGAGGTCTGGGCGACGACGATCGTCGTCATTCTCGTGTCGGTGGTCATCGGGTTGTATCTCTACGCGGTTGACCTGGGGCTGTCGAGCCTCGTCGGGTGGATCATTGGACGGTTTGGTGGTTGAGCGCGCGAGCGACGTGAAGGGTGTCGTGACCGACGACAAGACGAAGCACTGGTACATCATCCACACCTACTCGGGGTTCGAGAACAAGGTGCGCGAATCGCTCGAGCAGCGCGTGCAGGCGTACGGGCTGCAGGACGAGATCGGCGAAGTCTTGATTCCGACCGAGCTGGTGGTCGAGAAGCGCGGCGGACGCACCGTCGAGACCTCGAAGCGGTTCTTCCCGGGCTACATCCTGGTCGAGATGCACATGTCCGACCACGCGTGGCACGTCGTCAAGAACACGCCGAAGGTCACCGGGTTCGTCGGCGCCGGATCGAAGCCGACGCCGCTGTCGCGCGAAGAGGTCGACCAGATCCTGCACCAGGTCACGGTCGCGGCCGAGAAGCCCAAGCCGAAGTACACCTTCGACAAGGGCGACCAGGTGCGCATCAACGAGGGCCCGTTCGCCAGCTTCAACGGCGTGGTCGAGGACGTCAACGCGGATCGCAACACGCTGAAGGTGATGGTTACGATTTTCGGGCGCGCCACGCCGGTGGAACTGGACTTCCTTCAGGTGGAGAAGCTCTGAGGAAGTTTGAAGTTGGAAGCCAGAAGTTAGAAGTTCAAGGCGCCGCGCGAAGCGCGTAAGCGAGCGGGAGTCGGGCGCCGCGAGCCTTGAGAAGAGACGCCCGCGGACGCGAAGCGCCGCGGCCAGCCCAAGGGGCGCCGCGCGAAGCGCGTAAGCGAGTGGGAGTCGGGCGCCGCGAGTATTGAGAAGGGACGCCCGCGGACGCGAAGCGCCGCGGCCAGCCCAAGGGGCGCCGCGCGAAGCGCGTAAGCGAGCGGGAGTCGGGCGCCGCGAGTATTGAGAAGAGACGCCCGCGGACGCGAAGCGCCGCGGCCAGCCCAAGGGGCGCCGCGCGAAGCGCGTAAGCGAGTGGGAGTCGGGCGCCGCGAGTATTGAGAAGAGACGCCCGCGGACGCGAAGCGCCGCGGCCAGCCCAAGGGGCGCCGCGCGAAGCGCGTAAGCGAGTGGGAGTCGGGCGCCGCGAGCCTTGAGAAGAAACGCCCGCGGACGCGAAGCGCCGCGGCCAGCCCAAGGGGCGCCGCGCGAAGCGCGTAAGCGAGTGGGAGCCGGGCGCCGCGAGTATTGAGAAGGGACGCCCGCGGACGCGAAGCGCCGCGGCCAGCCCAAGGGGCGCCGCGCGAAGCGCGTAAGCGAGTGGGGGTGGGGCCCCGCGAGCAGGTAAAAGAAGATGGCGAAAAAGATTCAGACAAGCGTGAAGCTCCAGATTGCCGCCGGCAAGGCGACGCCGGCGCCGCCCGTCGGCACCGCGCTCGGGCCGCACGGCGTGAACATCATGGACTTCTGCAAGAACTTCAACGCGAAGACCGCCAAGGATGAGGGGCTGATCATCCCGGTCGTCGTGACGATCTATTCCGATCGGTCCTTTACGTTCATCACGAAGACCCCGCCGGCGGCCGTGCTGCTCAAGCGCGCGGCCAATATCGCCAAGGGGTCCGGCGAGCCGAACAAGACCAAGGTGGGCACGGTGACCGCGAGCCAGGTCGATGAGATCGCGAAGCTCAAGCTGCCGGACCTCAACTGCGAGTCGCTCGATGCGGCGGCCCGCTCGGTCCGCGGCACGGCCCGGTCGATGGGCCTGGACGTGATCGACTAGGACGCTGGCCACGGGCCCAGGGCCTCAGGCCCCGGACAGCCCGACCCGAGTGGCCTAGTGCCTAGTGCCTAGTGCCTGGAAGCGGAAGTCGTAGATGTGGCAGGCCTTCGGGCCGCGATGACCACAGGAGAACGGTAATGAGAACCCACGGGAAGAAGTTCGAAGCGGCGCGACAGCAAGTGCCGGCCCGGCCGCACAAGATTGAAGAGGCCGTGCCGCTCCTCCAGAAAGTCAAGTTCGCCAAGTTCGATGAGACGGTCGAGTTGGCCGTGCGCCTGGGCGTCGATCCCAAGCACTCCGATCAGATGGTTCGCGGCACGGTGATCCTGCCGCACGGCCTGGGCGGCAAGTCCAAGCGGGTGCTCGTCATCGCCAACGCGGAGAAGCAGCGGGAAGCCACGGACGCGGGCGCCGACGAAGTCGGCGGCGAGGAGCTGGTCGAGCGCATCACCGGGGGATGGATGGACTTCGACGCCGTGGTGGCGACGCCCGACATGATGCGGGCCGTCGGCCGGCTCGGCAAAGTGCTGGGCCCGCGGGGCCTGATGCCGAATCCAAAGACCGGCACCGTGACGCTCGACGTCGTCAAGGCCGTGCAGGAGATCAAGGCCGGCAAGGTCGAGTTCCGCGTCGACAAGGCGGGCATCGTCCACGCGCCGATCGGGAAGATCTCGTTCAGCCCGGACTGGCTCGTGGCCAACGCGCACGCGCTCATGGACAGCGTGGTCCGCGCGAAGCCGTCGGCCGCCAAGGGCAAGTATCTGAAGAGCGTGACGATGTCCTCGACGATGGGGCCCGGCGTCACGATTGACACGTCGCATGTGGATGACCTGGTGAAGCAGTAACGAGGCCCAGGGGCCTCCGGCCCTGGGCCGCGCCGACAGCCGCGGGCGCGAGGCGCCGCGGCAAGCCCGTCAGGGCGTCGCGCGAAGCGCGGGAGCGAGCGGGGGTGGGGCCCCGCGAGCCCTGAGAAGAGTTGGCAAAGAGACATGGCCGTCAGTAGAGCCGAAAAAGAAACGGAATTGCAGGAGCTGGAAGCGGCGTTCCGCCAGGCGGACACCGCCGTGCTCGTCGACTATCGCGGCGTGAGCGTGCCCGACGTGACCGAGCTGCGCCGGCAGATCCGCGCGGTGGGCGCGACCTATCGGGTCGTCAAGAACACGATCGCCAAGCGGGCCGCGTCCGGGACGTTGCTCGCCTCGCTCGACGCGCACTTCATCGGGCCGACGGCCGTGGTCTTCACGAACACCGACCCGGTGGCGATGGCCAAGGCGCTCACGGCGTTCGCCAAGAACGCGCCGACGATGAGCATCAAGGCGGCCGTGGTGCAGGGGCAGACGGTCGCCGCCGGCGCGGTTGCCGACCTGGCCAGCCTGCCGGGCAAGCCCGAGCTGTATGCGAGGCTGCTGTCCGTCATGCAGGGGCCGGCGCAGCAGTTGGTGACGGTGCTCTCCGCCGTGCCGCGCGACCTGGTGACGGTGTTGGCGCAGGCGGAGAAGAAGAAGGCGGAGACGGCAAGTTAGAAGTGGGAAGCCAGAGGTTCGAAGTGTGGCGGGCGGTTGCCCGCCCCCTGGCGCCAGTCGTTGAGCGATCGACCTCTGGTTTTTGACTTCGAACTTGACCGAACGCGAATTTTTTCGAGGAGACAGACAATGGCCGAAGTGACGCAGCAGCAAGTCGTGGAGTACATCAAGGGCATCTCGGTGCTCGAGCTTTCGCAGCTGGTGAAGACGCTGGAGCAGGAGCTCGGCGTGTCGGCGGCGGCGGCGATGCCGATGATGATGCCGATGGCGGGTGGCGGCGGGGGCGCGGCGGCCCCGGCCGAAGAGAAGACCGAGTTCACGGTGACGCTGACCGAAATCGGCGGCAACAAGATCAACGTGATCAAGGTCGTGCGCGAGGTGACGAGCCTCGGCTTGAAGGAGGCCAAGGACCTGGTCGAGTCGGCGCCCAAGGCGGTCAAAGAGGGCGTGACCAAGGACGAGGCGGCGTCGATCAAGAAGAAGTTCGAAGAGGCCGGCGCGAAGGTCGAAATCAAGTAGCGGACATTGACCTGCCGGGCCGGTCGCCCCGTTGGGGGTCGATCGGCCCACGGTCATCGACCGACCGCCCTGGGCGGCCGGTCGCGCAGTCGTTTCGCTCGGCCGATGCGATGGGCCCCCTGGGTCGATCCGGATCGGCCGATGGGCCGATGTCGATCGGTCGATGGCTCGATCGCCAGGCGTGTTGACAGGTCGATGGGTCGATCGGCCGATGGGTTGACGCTGGTGCTCTTGTCTCAGTAGAGGTCACTGAATGTACAGCCTGCCCAAGAACGTCTATCGCGAGCGCATCGACTTCTCGAAGATCCTGACGACGATCCCGATCCCGAACCTGATCGAGATCCAGAAGAAGTCGTACGAGCGGTTCCTGCAGATGAACCGCCTGGCGTCCGAACGGGAGGACGTGGGCCTCCAGTCGGTCTTCAAATCGGTCTTTCCGATCAGCGACTTCCGCGAGAACTCGTCGCTCGAGTTCATCGAGTACTCGATCGGGAACTGGGAATGCAAGTGCGGGCGGCTCGCCGGGCTGGAGCACCTGCGCAAGAAGTGCGACTCCTGCGGCGCCGTGCTCGTGGCCGATCCGTACGGCGAAGGCGCCGTGATCTGCCCGTCGTGCGGCACGGCCAACGAGGCGCGCGGCGACGTCTGCGACATCTGCGGCACGACCGTCGCGATGAAGCTCAAGTACGACGTCGAGGAGTGCCAGGAGCGCGGCATGACGTTCGCCGTGCCCCTCAAGGTCACCATCCGTCTCGTCGTCTGGAACAAGGACCCGGAGACGGGCGTCAAGACGATCCGCGACATCAAGGAGCAGGAAGTCTATTTCGGCGACATCCCGCTCATGGGCGATCACGGGACGTTCATCATCAACGGCACCGAGCGGGTCATCGTCAGCCAGCTCCACCGGTCGCCGGGCGCCTTCTTCCACACCGAAGACAAGACGCTGTACGTCGCGCAGATCATTCCGTATCGCGGGTCGTGGGTCGAGTTCGAGTACGACTCGAAGAACCTGCTCTACGTGCGGATCGACCGGAAGCGCAAGTTCCTGGCATCGGTGTTCCTACGTGCCCTCGGGCTGCGCGGCGCCGACGAGATCCTTCGCACGTTCTACACCGTGGACCAGCTGGTCCTTAAGGGCGGCAAGGCGTCCTGGAAGGTGGCCGACACGCTGATCGGCCGCCGCTCGGCGCAGGAGTTGGCGATTCCCGGGTCGGATCTGTCGCTGCACGCCGGCAAGAAGATCCGCAAGGATCAGGTCGAGGCGCTGAAGAAGTCGGGCGTCGAGGCCGTCGACCTGGTCGACACCGAGCGCGAAGGGGCCTACTCGGTTGGCGACGTCGTCGATCCGGCGACGGGCGAGGTCATCCTCGAGGCGAACGAGGAGCTGTCCGAGCGCGTGATCGCGATGGCCGAGGAGAAGAACGTCGAGCACATCGAGATCTTCTTCCCCGAGAAGGACGAGATCGGCCCGGTGCTGTCGGCGACGCTCAAGAAGGACCCGATTCAGAAGCACGAAGAGGCGCTCATCGAGATCTACCGGCGCCTGCGGCCGGGCGATCCGCCGACGCTCGACAGCTCGCGCAACCTCTTCGAGAACATGTTCTTCAATGCGCAGAAGTACGACTTCTCGCGTGTCGGCCGTCTGAAGCTGAACACGAAGCTCAAGCTGAGCACGCCGCTCGACGAGAAGATCCTGCATCCGGCGGACTTCTACGAGGTCATCCGGTATCTGCTGAAGCTCCGGAAGAACCCGGCGCTCGTCGACGACATCGACCACCTGGGCAACCGCCGCGTGCGGTCGGTGGGGGAGCTGCTCGAGAACCAGTTCCGGATCGGGCTCGTGCGGATGGAGCGCGCGATCAAGGAAAAGATGTCCGTCTACCAGGAAATGGCGACGGCCATGCCGCACGACCTGATCAACGCGAAGCCGGTCATGGCCGCGATTCGCGAGTTCTTCGGGTCGTCGCAGCTCTCGCAGTTCATGGACCAGACGAATCCGCTCTCCGAGGTGACGCACAAGCGCCGCCTCTCGGCGCTCGGCCCCGGCGGGCTGTCGCGGGAGCGGGCCGGGTTCGAGGTGCGCGACGTGCACCCGACCCACTACGGCCGCATCTGCCCGATTGAGACGCCGGAAGGTCCGAACATCGGGTTGATCTCGTCGCTCTCGTCCTACGCGCGGATCAACGATTTCGGGTTCATCGAGTCGCCGTACCGCAAGGTCAAGGACGGGCAGATCGTCGACTACGTGATGATCACGAACGCGGGCGGCAATCCGAAGTACAAGGCCGGCGACGTGGTGGAGGCGGACGAAATCGTGGGCGCCGACGGCCGGTTGAAGAAGAAGGGCGTCGAGTTCGAGCCCCACTGCTTCTACCTGTCCGCGTGGGAGGAAGACCAGTACATCATCGCGCAGGCCAACGTCGAGCTCGACGAAAAGGGCCACCTGGTGAGCGAGCGCGTCAACGCCCGCCAGGCGGGCGACTTCATCCTGGCGCCGCGCGACAAGGTGGACTACATCGACGTGTCGCCGAAACAGCTCGTGTCGGTCGCGGCCTCGCTCATCCCGTTCCTCGAGAACGACGACGCGAACCGCGCGCTGATGGGGTCGAACATGCAGCGCCAGGCGGTGCCGCTGCTCCAGGCGCGGTCGCCGTTCGTCGGGACCGGCATGGAGTACATCACCGCCCGCGACTCGGGCGCCGTGGTCGTCGCGCGCCGGACCGGCGTCGTCGACTACGTCGACAGCAAGCGCATCGTCGTGCGCGTCGAGGGCAGCGAGGGCGAAGGGATGTCGCGCGAGATGGGCGCCGACATCTACAGCATGACGAAGTTCAAGCGCTCGAACCAGAACACGTGCATCAACCAGCGTCCGATCGTGCGCGTCGACCAGCGCGTGACGCAAGGGGCAGGTGCTGGCCGACGGGCCGTGCACCGAGCTGGGCGAGCTCGCGCTCGGGCGGAACGTGCTCGTCGCGTTCATGCCGTGGCGCGGCTACAACTTCGAGGACGCGATCCTGGTCTCCGAGCGGCTCGTCAAGGACGACTACTACACGTCGATCCACATCGAGGAGTTCGAAATCGAGGCCCGCGACACGAAGCTCGGGCCCGAGGAGATCACGCGCGATATCCCGAACGTGTCGGAGACCTACCTCCGCGACCTGGACGAGAGCGGGATCATCCGCATCGGCGCCTACGTCAAGCCGGGCGACATCCTCGTCGGCAAGGTGACGCCGAAGGGCGAGACCCAGCTCACGCCCGAGGAGAAGCTGCTGCGCGCGATCTTCGGCGAGAAGGCCGGCGACGTGAAGGACGCCTCGCTGACCTGCCCGCCCGGAATCGAGGGCATCGTCGTCGGCGTCCGAATCTTCTCGCGCAAGGGCATCGAGAAGGACGACCGCGCCAAGCAGATCGAGCAGGACGAGCTCGACCTGATGGAGAAGAACCTCCAGGACGAGATCCGCATTCTCCACGAGGAGACCAAGAAGCGGCTCGTGCAGCTGCTCCAGGGCCGGACGCTCCGGTCGGATGTGTTCGACCGCGACGGGCGCGACCGCGTGCTGCGCAAGGGCGCGACGCTCACGTCCGAGGCGATGGCCGAGGTGCCGTTCATCACCCTGGTCCGCGCGCGCATCGAGACCGAGGACCTGGGGTTCGAGGACGAGCTGCGGACGATGGAGGAGCGGACCGCCCAGCGCGTCGACGTCATTCAGCGCGAGTTCGAGGACAAGAAGGAGAAGATCCGCCGCGGCGACGAGCTGCCGCCGGGCGTGATCAAGCTCGTCAAGGTCTACGTCGCGATGAAGCGCAAGCTGTCGGTCGGCGACAAGATGGCCGGTCGCCACGGCAACAAGGGCGTCATCGCCCGCATCCTGCCCGAAGAGGACATGCCGTACCTGCCGGACGGCACGCCGGTCGAGATCGTGCTCAACCCGCTCGGCGTGCCGTCGCGCATGAACGTCGGCCAGATTCTCGAGACCCACCTGGGCTGGGCGGCGCACGCGCTCGGGCTGTACTTCGCGACGCCGGTGTTCGACGGCGCGGCGAGGGGGAGATCAAGAAGTGGCTCGGCGAAGCGGGGCTGCCCAAGGGCGGCAAGACCCGGCTGTTCGACGGCATGACCGGCTTCGAGTTCGAGCAGGACGTGACCGTGGGCTACATCTACATGCTCAAGCTCTCGCACCTGGTCGACGACAAGATCCACGCGCGGTCGATCGGGCCGTACTCGCTCATCACCCAGCAGCCGCTGGGCGGCAAGGCGCAGTTCGGCGGCCAGCGGTTCGGCGAGATGGAGGTCTGGGCGCTCGAGGCCTACGGCGCGGCGCACATCCTCCAGGAGCTGCTCACGGCGAAGTCGGATGACGTCACCGGGCCGGGCGAAGATCTACGAGGCGATCGTCAAGGGCGACGCGTCGTTCCAGCCCGGGGTTGCCCGAGTCGTTCAACGTGCTCATCCGCGAGCTCCAGGCGCTCTGCCTGGATGTCGAGCTGATGCGCACGAAGCCGCGCCCGCCGACCGAACTGCCGCCGGCCGAGGACGCGGTCGAGCCGACGCCGCCGACTCCGGTGGGTGTCTAGGCGCTGACGCTGGAGCTGGACAAGTTTTGAAGTGAGAGGCCAGAGGTTGGAAGTCGGAGGGGCGGCCGGTCGAGTGCTGGCCGGGCGCGCCCTTCGAACTTCTGGCTTCTAACTTCGAAGTTGACGAGGACCACCAACAGATGAGACCAAATCTCCACGACAAGGGACAGCTGACGTCGGACTTCGATGCGATTCGCATCAGCCTCGCGTCGCCCGAGCGCATTCTGCAGTGGTCGCACGGCGAGGTGACCAAGCCGGAGACGATCAACTACCGCACGTTCAAGCCGGAGCGGGACGGCCTGTTTTGCGCGAAGATCTTCGGCCCGGTCACCGACTGGGAGTGCCTCTGCGGCAAGTACAAGCGGATGAAGCACCGCGGCGTCATCTGCGACAAGTGCGGCGTGGAGGTGACCCAGGCCAAGGTGCGCCGCGAGCGGCTCGGCCACATCGCGCTCGCCACCCCGGTGAGCCATGTGTGGTTCTTCAAGGGGCTGCCGAGCCGTATCGGGCACCTGCTGGACCTGTCGCTGCGCGACCTCGAGCGCATTCTCTACTTCGAGGCCTACGTCGTCGTCGACGCCGGCGAGAGCGACCTCAAGGACAAGCAGCTCCTGACCGAGGAGCAGTTCCGCCAGGAGCGCGAGCGCTGGGGCTTCAAGTTCAAGGCGCAGATGGGCGCCGAGGCCATCAAGGAGCTGCTGCGGCGCGTGAACATCGAGCGTCTGGCCGAGGAGATGCGCGAGAAGATGCGCCACGAGACGTCCGCGCAGAAGAAGCTGAAGTACGCCAAGCGGCTGAAGGTCGTCGACTCGTTCCGCCGGTCCACGCAACAAGCCGGAATGGATGATTCTCGACGTCGATTCCCGTGATTCCGCCCGAGCTGCGGCCCCTGGTGCCGCTCGACGGCGGGCGGTTCGCCACGTCCGACCTGAACGATTTGTACCGGCGCGTCATCAACCGCAACAACCGGTTGAAGAAGCTGATGGAGCTCAAGGCGCCGGACGTGATCATCCGCAACGAGAAGCGGATGCTGCAGGAGGCGGTCGACGCGCTGTTCGACAACGGCCGCCGCGGCCGCGTGCTGCGCGGCGCCAACAACCGTCCGCTCAAGTCGCTGTCCGACACGCTCAAGGGGAAGCAGGGCCGCTTCCGGCAGAACCTGCTCGGCAAGCGCGTCGACTACTCGGGCCGCTCGGTCATCGTCGTCGGGCCGGAGCTGAAGCTGCAACCAGTGCGGGCTGCCGAAGAAGATGGCGCTCGAGCTGTTCAAGCCGTTCATCTACAACAAGCTCGAGGAGCGCGGCCTGGTCTCGACAATCAAGCAGGCCAAGGAGATGGTCGAGCAGCAGCGGTCGGAGGTCTGGGACATCCTCGAGGAAGTCATCCGCGAGCACCCGGTCCTGCTGAACCGCGCGCCGACGCTGCACCGGCTGGGCATCCAGGCCTTCGAGCCGGTGCTCGTCGAGGGCAAGGCCATCCGGATCCATCCGCTCGTCTGCACGGCGTTCAACGCGGACTTCGACGGCGACCAGATGGCGGTGCACATCCCGCTCTCGCCGGAGGCGCAGATCGAGGCCTCCGTCCTGATGATGGCGTCGAACAACGTGCTCTCGCCGGCCTCGGGCCAGCCGATTGCGATTCCGTCGCAGGACATCGTGCTGGGCTGCTACTACCTGACCAAGTCCAAGGCGGGCGCCAAGGGCGAGGGCCGCGCGTTCGCGTCGGTCGATGACGTGCTGCTCGCGCTCGAGAGCGGCGAGGTCGAGACGCTGTCGCCGATCCGCCTGCGCTTCACGGGCCGGCTGGTCGACATGACGGCGGCGCGCGACTCGCAGGACATGCATGGACGCGGTCGAGCAGCAGGTCGACAACCGGATCATCAACACGACCGTCGGCCGCGTCATCTTCAACACGGCCCTGCCGAAGGAGATGCCGTTCATCAACGGGCTGCTCAAGAAGAAGGGCCTGCAGCAGGCGGTCCGCTACTGCTACCTCAAGCACGGGCTCGAGAAGACCGTCGAGATGCTCGACAGCCTGAAGAACCTGGGCTTCACCTACGCGACGCGCTCGGGCCTGTCGATTGGCATCGACGACCTCGATCATTCCGGAGAAGAAGGTCGAGTTCGTCCAGCAGGCGCGCAACGAGGTCATCAAGGTCGAAGGCCAGTACCAGGACGGCGCGATCACGAACGGCGAGCGCTACAACAAGGTCATCGCCATCTGGTCGGAGGTCACCGAGAAGATCGCCGACGAGATGTTCGGCGAGATGGAGGCGCTCGACAAGTCGGGGCGCAACTTCAATCCCGTCTACATCATGGCCGACTCGGGCGCGCGCGGCAGCAAGCAGCAGATTCGGCAGCTCGCCGGCATGCGCGGGCTGATGGCCAAGCCCTCGGGCGAGATCATCGAGACGCCGATCACGTCGAACTTCCGCGAAGGCCTGACGGTGCTGCAGTACTTCATCTCGACGCACGGCGCCCGTAAGGGGCTCGCCGACACGGCGCTCAAGACGGCCGACTCGGGCTACCTGACGCGCCGGCTCGTCGATGTGGCGCAGGACGTGATCATCTCCGAGGACGACTGCGGCACGCTCGACGGCATCGAGGCGCGGCCGATCGTGGACTCGCGGCGGCGAGATCGTCGAGCGGCTGAGCGACCGGATCATCGGCCGCGTGGCGCTCGAGCCGATTGTCGATCCGTCGTCGGGCGACGTGATCGTCGACGGCGGCCGGCGAGATCGACGAGGCGCTGGCCGAGCTGATCGAAGACGCCGGCATCGAGCGCGTGAAGATCCGCTCGGTGCTGACCTGCGCGTCGCGCCGCGGCGTGTGCGCGAAGTGCTACGGCCGCGATCTGTCGACCGGGCGGCTGGTCGAGATGGGGCTGGCGGTCGGCGTCATCGCGGCACAGTCGATCGGCGAGCCGGGCACCCAGCTCACGATGCGGACGTTCCACATCGGCGGCACGGCGTCGCGGGTGGCCGAGCAGTCCACCCTCGAGGCGCGTCACAAGGGCATCGTGCAAGTTCGACGGCCTGGTGGCGGTCGAGGGCCGCGACCGCGGCGTGCCAGGCGGCGGCAAGTCGCTCATCGTCATGAACCGCAGCGGCTCGATCAACATCGTCGACGACAAGGGCGTCGTCCGCGAGCGCTACTCGGTCGTCTACGGCGCGCGCCTCAAGGTGACCGACGGCCAGCACGGTCGAGAAGGGGCAGATCCTGGTCGAGTGGGATCCGTACACGTTCTCGATCCTCACCGAGCAGGGCGGGACGGTCCGCTTCAAGGACATCATCGACAAGGTGACCGTCCACGAGGAAGTGGACGAAATCACCGGCCTCTCGCGACTGATCATCGTCGACTCGCCGGACGAGAAGAAGCAGCCGGCGATCGAGATCATTGCGGCCGACGGTCGAGGCGCTGCACAAGTACCACATGCCGTCGAATGCTCACTTGATGGTGACCAACGGCGACACCGTGGTGGCCGGCGACGTCATCGCGAAGATCCCGCGCGAGACGACCAAGACGAAGGACATCACGGGCGGTCTGCCGCGCGTGGTCGAGCTCTTCGAGGCGCGGAAGCCGCGCGAGACGGCCGTCATCTCCGAGATCGACGGCACGGTGCGGCACGGCGGCATCGTCAAGGGCATGCGCAAGATCCTCGTCGTGCCCGGACGAGGGCGCCGAGGCGCGCGAGTACTCGCTGCCGCGCGGCGTCCACGTCAACGTGCAGGAAGGCGACCGCGTGCGCGCCGGCGAGCCGCTCATGGACGGCCCGCGCAACCCGCACGACATCCTCGCGGTGCTCGGCGAGAAGGAGCTGCAGGCCTACCTGGTCAACGAGATCCAGGAGGTCTACCGGCTCCAGGGCGTCGGCATCAACGACAAGCACATCGAGGTCATCGTCCGGCAGATGATGCGGTGGGTGAAGGTCGAAGAGGTGGGCGACACCGAGTTCCTCATCGAGGAGCAGGTGGACAAGTTCCGCTTCCAGGAAGAGAACGAGCGCGTGCTCGTCGAATGGCGGCTTGCCGGCGAAGGGCCGGCCGCTGCTGCTCGGCATCACGAAGGCGTCGCTCTCGACCGACTCGTTCATCTCGGCGGCGTCGTTCCAGGAGACGACGCGCGTGCTGACCGAGGCGTCGATCTCCGGCAAGGTCGACTACCTGCGCGGCCTCAAGGAGAACGTCACGATGGGCCGGCTCATCCCGGCCGGCACGGGCTTCGACTGGTACCGGCACATCGACGATTCCGCCGGACGAGCCGCCGCCGCCGCCGCCGCCGTCGCCCGAGGAGCTCGAAGCTCAGCGGGACATGGACGACCTCACCGACGCGGACTACATGTTCCGCGACGACGGCGAGTAGTCGGCCGCGCTCGCGCGCAATTGATACAGCCACGAAGGGCCGGTCACTCGACCGGCCCTTCGTGTGTACGATCCCGACGAGCGGGTGGGATGCCGGCGTTCGGGAGAGAGAGTGGAGACGGTGGCGCCCGCGTTCGCGGCCCGCGCCGAGTCAGTGGTGCCGATGCCTGAACGGTTCGTCCGGCTCGCAACTGAAGACGACCTAACGGCAGTGGGCCGACTACTCAACGCCTGCGTCGCGGCGATGCGGCAGGCCGGTATCGACCAATGGGACGAGATATATCCGACTGAGGCGATCCTCCTTTCCGACATTCGCGCCGGAACGATGCACCTCGCGTCGGATCGGCAAGGCACGCTCGTGGGAACGGTCGTGCTGAACGAGGTTCAGATTCCGGAATGGTCGCAGGTCGCGTGGACGTTCACGGACGGCCCGATCCTGGTCGTGCATCGGTTGATGGTCGCCCCGACGGAACAGGGACACGGTGCCGGTCGCTCTCTCATGGAGTTCACGGAGACGTGGGCCCGCGCCAACGGCTACCGCGCCATCCGCCTGGACGCGTTCACGGCAAACCCCCGCGCCCTGCGCCTCTATGGCGGATTGGCCTACCGCGACGCCGGCGTGGCCATGTTGCGGAAGGGCCCGTTTCGGTGCTTCGAGAAGCGGCTCGAGACCGCGCGATAATGGGCCGGCGGTTTGAAAGGAGAATCCCGAGGCCCCGATGGTGAGCGTTCCAGCTGATGACGTCCGAGCCGCGGCGCTCGGAGAAGCGGGAGAAGGCCTCAAGTGACGAGACAGTCGATCGTTCACGTCGCCCTTGTCGTTCGAGACTATGACGAGGCCATCGCCTTTTTCACGCGCGTGCTGGACTTCACGCTGGTCGAAGACACCTATATCCCCGAACAGGACAAGCGCTGGGTGCTCGTCGCGCCTCCCGGTTCCGCCGGCACGAGCCTCGTATTGGCGCGTCCGTCGCAGGCTGGCCAGGAGGCGTTCGTCGGCAATCAGACCGGCGGGCGGGTGAGCTTCTTCCTGCGCACCGATGATTTCTGGCGCGACTACGACTCGATGCGCTCCCGCGGCGTCGAGTTCACCAGACCGCCGATGTCCGCGCCGTACGGCACGGTTGCGGTCTTCAAGGACTTGTACGGCAATCTCTGGGACCTCATCGGGCCCAGTCGGGTGCCCAGGAGTTCGAGTGAGCCTATGGCAGCACACGACCCGTCGAGCGAGCCGACCGTGCCGCCCATGAGGGCGCAGGACTATTCCGAGGTGCAGGACTGGCCGGGGTACTTCGGAGCCGTCCTCGGCAAGGGGGCACGCGAGACACTGGTTGCGGCGTTGGATTCGTTTGAAGCCGAGGGATTCGCCGAAGGCCTGGCGGTCGACGTGGCTGCGGGCGAGGGGCGGGACACGCTGGAGCTGCTCAAACGGGGCTGGCGCGTGGTGGCGACCGACGGCCACCCGGACGCGTTCTCCCTCTTGTGGCCTCGCGTGCCGGAGGCGTCGAAGCCACGGTTGACGACCGTTGAAGCGAACTTCGCCGAGATGCACGTCCCTCTCTGCGACTTGGTGAACGCGAGTTTCGCGCTGCCGTTTTGCGAGCCGCGGCACTTTGTCGCGTTCTGGCGCCGGATCGTCGCGGCAATCCGCCCCGGTGGCCGGTTCGCCGGGCAGTTCTTCGGGAAGCGCGACTCCTGGGCGTCGCTCCCGGACCGGATGCACCATTCCCTGGGCGAGGTCTTGGAGCTGCTGGAAGGCTTCGAGATCGAGATGCTGAACGAAGAAGAGAGAGACGACGCGCCCGAGGTGAGGAATCCCAAGCATTGGCAGCTGTTCCACGTCGTGGCGCGGAAGCGGTGACGCGGAGGCGCACGGTGCGACGTAGTCAGTCCAGGCCGGCAACACGATGAGGCGCGATCAACAGCAGGTCT
Organism: uncultured Acidobacteriota bacterium; assembly: GCA_963849525.1. Lineage (GTDB taxonomy): Bacteria > Acidobacteriota > Vicinamibacteria > Vicinamibacterales > SCN-69-37 > CAVXSP01. Next base: position 105,266 of record CAWKHL010000004.1, read on the forward strand.
TCAGAACAAAGGTCGATGCGTGGCTCGTCGCCGTGGTGTCGATTGCCTTTGGCGCGGGCTGGATGGCGGTGGCCAGGGTGAAGCCGGACGGCCTCCATCCTCTGATAGCGGCGGAGATCGCCTTGGCTCTGGCCTTCGGTCTCGTGGCGTGGATATTCGTCGCGACCGACTACGAGGTGACCGCCGATCGGCTCATCGTCCGTTCCGGTCCGATTCATACGGCCGTGCCCCTGGCCTCGGTGCGGCGGCTCCGCGCAACGCATAACCCTCTCTCGGCCCCGGCGCTTTCGTTCGATCGCATCGAGGTCCTGCACGACTCCGGACGAATCCTGATTTCCCCTCGCGACAAGCGGGGATTCGTGAACGCGATCCTCGCCCGCGCGCCCGGCGTGGTCGTGGACGGCCGGCTGGCTACCCTCGAGTGAGCGCGTCGTGAACGCCAGGGCGAATGCCTCGACCGCGGGCGCCCCACGTCGCTCGTCGGCCGGCCGCGCGACCGGTCGTGTGCGGGCGCCTTTCGAGCGGTCTGCGGATGAGGTAGTCTTCCGGCTACAGGAAGAGGGCTGTCTAATAGGCCACGCCGCGCCGGTGGCATGGCTGCCGTGCGGCCAGCCGCGAGCGCTCGTCCGAACCACACTTTTCTCTCGAGGGGAGACGTCGGCATGTCTGGAAGGATGATGCGAATGGGCGCCTGGCTGGTGGGCCTGGCCGCGTTGGCCGTGGGCGTTGGGCCGCTGGTGCGTGCGGCCGGTCAAGGCGGCGCGGCCAAGAAGACGGCCGACCTGCCGCAGATTGTCATGATGACGTCGCAGCAGGATCACGATCGGCAGATGAAGATTCTGGGAATCACCGAGTTTCCCCAGGGGCCAAACGCGTACCAGGCGTCGACCTACGACGAGGCGGCCGCCAATCCGTATCCGAAGCTGCCCGATCCGCTCGTGATGAACGACGGCACGAAGGTCACGACGCCGGCGCAATGGAAGCGGCGCCGCGCCGAGATCAAGGCGGCGATGGAAGAAGACGTGTACGGCAAGATGCCGGCGCACACACCGGCCGTGAAGTGGCAGGTCGTGAGCGTGGCGCACGGGCTGCCGATGAGCACGCCGTTCTTCGGTCGGGGCGAGCCGACGCCGGTGAGCGACGTGCCGGTCATCACGAAGCAGCTCGTCGGGCATGTCGACAACTCGTCCTACCCGCTCATCACCGTCAACATCGGTCTGACACTCGTGACGCCGGCGAGCGCGACGGGGCCCGTGCCCATCATCATGCAGTTCGGCAGCGGCGGCCCGAGCCCGATGCCGGAGAACCCGACGCCGAATCCGTGCGCGCCGCCTCCGGGCGCCGCCGCGCGCGGCCGAGGCCCCGCGCGCGGCGCGCTGCCGGCTCGGGCCGGCGGGGCCGCCCGCGGGGCGGCGGGTCGCGCGGCCGGGATTCCCGGCGCCGGGCGCGGTCCCGCCGGCCCGAACTGGCAGGCCCAGTTGCTCGCGAAGGGCTGGGGCTACGCCATGCTCAACACGTCGAGCATCCAGGCCGATGCCGGGTGCGGGCTGACCGTTGGCATCATCGGCCTCGTCAACAAGGGCCAGCCGCGCAAGATGGACGATTGGGGCAGCCTACGGGCGCTCGCCTGGGGCGCCGACCGCGCCATGGACTACTTCGAGAGCGACAAGGCCGTCGACGCCAAGCACGTCGGCGTCGAGGGCCACTCCCGTTGGGGGAAGGCGACGCTCGTCACGATGGCGTTCGATGAGCGCTTCGCCATCGGGTACGTGAGTTCGTCGGGTGAGGGCGGCGCCAAGCTCAACCGCCGCAAGTTTGGCGAGCTCATCGAGAATCTCAATGCGACGAACGAGTACCACTGGATGGCGGGCAACTTCATGAAGTACGGCGGCCACTGGGACGCGCTGCCCGTCGATTCGCACGAGCTCATCGCGATGGTCGCGCCGCGGCCGCTGTTCCTCAGCGCGGGCAGCGGGCCGCTCACCAACCCGGATGGCTCGTACCAGATGCTCAAGGACGGCGACCCGCGCTGCCAGCCGTCGCGCGGGCCCTGCGACACGCAGCCGGTGAACATCATGGACGCCTGGGTCGACGCCAAGGGCACGTTCCTCGCTGGCGTCGGCGCGGGGCCGGTCTATCGGCTGCTCGGCAAGAAGGACCTCGGCACGACCGAGTTCCCGAAGATGGAGACCGGCCTCCTGGACGGCGACCTCGCGTTCCGGCAGCACGCGGGACCGCACACCGACGCGCCCAACTGGCCGTATTTCATCGAGTTTGCCGACCGCGAATTCAAGACGATGAAATAGGCAGCCCGCGGACGCGAAGCGCCGCGGCCAGCCCGGAAGGGCGCCGCGCGAAGCGCGTTGAGGCGTGGGGGTGGGGCCCCACGCCATTGAGATAAGAACAGCCCGCGGACGCGACCGCCGTCGCCAAGGCGTCGGCGAGTCCGCCGAAGCTTCAGCGGAGGCGGAAGCGCCGCGGGCAGCCTAGCGCGCGGGCGCGGCCGGCGGCAGCCGTTGGAGCCCGCTGCGGGCGAGCGCATTGGCCGGGTCGATCTCGAGCGCGCGCTGGAATTCCTGGCGCGCACCGTCGAACCTGCCCGCCGTCGCGAGCACCTCGCCCATGAGCTCGTGGGCGGCCGCGTCGTTTGGCGCGATCGTTTCGGCCTCCTGGGCTTGGGCGCCGGCCTGTTCGACGTCGCCGGTCGAGAGCAGGGCCCGGCCCAGGTTGCGTCGATAGGCCGGGTTCTGCGGCACGATCTCCTCGGCGTGACCGAAGGCGGCGACGGCATCCGATCCGTTGCCGGTGCCGACGAGCGCGATCCCCAGCCCCGTCCACGCGCCGTCATCGTCCGGGTGCGCCGCCAGGTAGCGTTGGTAGTGGGGCACCGCGGCCGCGAGCGTGCCCTGCCGCGCGAGCGCGGTCGCCAGCAGGCCGTGGACGACGGCGTCGTCAGGCGCCGTGTTGAGAATCGTCTGGTACTCGTCGGCGGCCCGCGACCAGGCTTGTGTCGCCTCGAAGGCCTGCGCCATGGTGATGCGCGCGTCGCGAAGCCACGGGCCAGGCGACTGCTGGCGAATGAGTTGCTGCAGCAGCGGAATCGCCTGGTCCGCCTCGTGCTGGGCAATGAGCTCCAGACAGAGATTGAGTACCGCCGGGGGTAGTCTCGCGCAGCGACTCTCAAATGCTCGGTTCCCGCGACCTCCTGCTTCTCGGCGAGGAGCGCGGTGCCCAGCATGTTCTCGGCGATCGCGCTCGGCCAGCGCGCGGCCGTCACGCGCGCCATCGTCAGGTACCGACGCGTACTCGCGGCCGCGCAGGACGGTGCGCGTTGCGAGGGCGCCCGCCGCCGCGAGGAGGGCGCAGGCGGCGATGGCCGTCCACAAAGGCGTCGTCGGACGCGTGAGGTCCGCCCGTCCGTCTCCCGTTATCCGCACCCATGCGAGAACAAGGACCACGACCAGCAGCACGATGAAGCCCGCGAGCGGCAGATACATACGGCTCTCGGCGCCAACATGCGCCGGCCACGGGATGAGCGTGGACGATGGCACGAGCGTGAGGAGGATCCAGGCGGCCGGGAAGCCGAATCGCGGGCGTCGCACCGCCAGGAGGACCGCCGCGGCGGCCCCCACCGCGAGGCACGCGGCGTACGGCCAGACCGTCGCGAACGCCACCTGGCGGGCCCAGCCGTAATCGAGCACGAGTCCGCGCGGCCAGATGGTGAGCCACAGATAGTGCGGCAGGATCACCGCCTGGTTCAGCAGGTAGGTCCATGGAGAGATGTGCGGCATCTCGAACCCGCCCGCGGTGGTCTGCGCCGCGAAGGCCGGAATCGTGAGCAGCACCAGCCAGGTGGCCGCCAGGCCGGCATAGAGGCGCCAGCGGCTCCGAATGGCGGCGCGCGGCGAGTCGAAGAGAAACGCGCGGTCGTACAGAACGACCATCAGGGGCGCCGTAACCATGGCCGGGTCCGAAGCCATGCCGCACGCGGACACGACGACCGCGCCAATCTGCCAGAGCGCGGGGCGGCGCGATTGCGGCGCTCGCGCGCACGCGTACATCACCCCCAGATAGCAGAGCGCCATCAATGCCATCGGCCGCTCGGTGACGGAGTTGACCACGACGCTGTTCAACGGGTGGACGACCCACAACAGCGAGGCGGCCAGCGCGATGTCGGTCGATCGCGGCGCGAGCCGCGCGTCGATCGCGGGCCACTCCAGGGTGCGCCGGATCAGACCGAACAGCAGGAGCGCACAGGCGAGGTGGAGCGCGATGTCGAGGGCGTGGTAGCCGCCGACCCCCAGGCCGCCGAGTGCATAGTTGACAGCCAGCGACACATTGGCCAGCGGGTGGCCGGCCAGCGGCGAGCCCGGGCGGCTGGCGAACATGGCGCCGACGTTTCCGAGGTCGCGGATCTGCGCGTTCTGGACGACCGTATCGAGGTCGTCGAAAATGAACGGCCGCCCGATCGTGCTGCTGTAGGTCAGCGCGCCCGCGATGACGATCGCGGCAAGGCGCCACCAGAGTCCTCGCCATGGGGTGGAGGCGGGCGGCTCGCTTCCCTGGACGCGGCGACCGGTGCGACGGGGGGAGGGGCGACTGCGGCGGGGGACGGCACGCGTGGACGCCGGCATGGGAACAGCCGATGATACGTCCTCGAGGTGGCGAGGGCACGCAAACGGCAGGGGTGCGGTAAACTAACACCCCTCGACACGCGTAGGATGATGCAGGATGGGTTCCGGCGCTCCGGGAGGCCGGGATCGCTCAAGACTCGATTACCGTATTCCGGTATCACTCACCTCCCAAACAACCATTCTCGAACTGTGTGCAATTTCGCATGGTCCACCTGCGTTACCAAGATATAGGATTCGCGCGCTATGACTGACGACGTCAAGACCGGTACGGGCGGCCTCGATACTTCACGGCAGTATCTCCCGCTGCTATTGCTGCTGTTCGTTGGCAGCGGATGCGCGGCCCTCATCTACGAGATCGTCTGGCTGCAGTTGCTCCAGCTGGTCATCGGCGTGTCGCCGGTCTCGCTCGGCGTGCTGCTTGGCACGTTCATGGGGGGCATGTGCCTGGGCAGCTTGCTGCTGCCGCGGCTCGTGTCGGGTCGGCACCATCCGCTTCGCGTCTACGCCTGGCTCGAGCTGGCCACGGGCGCGTGTGGGCTGCTGATCCTCTTCGGGATGCCGTTCGTCACCCTGGTCTACACGACCTGGGGCGGATCGAGCTTCAGCCTGTTCCTCCGCTGTCTGCTGGCCAGCCTGTGTCTGCTGCCGCCGACGCTCTGCATGGGCGCCACGCTGCCCGCCATGTCACGCTGGGTCAAGACGACGCCCGCGGGCGTCTCGTGGCTCGGGTTCTTCTACGGCGGCAACATCTTCGGCGCCGTGGCCGGCAGTCTGGTCGCGGGGTTCTACTTGCTGCGGGTCTTCGACGTGTCGGTGGCGACCTACGCGGCGCTGGGACTCAACGTGCTGGTCGCGGCGGTTGCGCTCGGCATTGCCAAAGCGACGTCGCACGCGAGGGAGGCCGAGGCGCCGGCGTCGGCCGTGCGGTCGCCAGGTGCCGCGGCCGTCTACCTGACCATCGCGCTCTCGGGATTGACGGCGCTCGCGGCTGAAGTGATCTGGACGCGGATCCTGTCGCTCGTGTTCGGGGCGACCGTGTACACCTTCTCGCTCATCCTCGCCGTGTTCCTCGTCGGCCTCGGCATCGGCAGCAGCATTGGCGCGATGATGTCCCGCGAGCTCAAGCGGCCGGGCGTGGCGCTCGGGTGGTGTCAGATGCTGCTCTGCGCCGCGATGGCGTGGGCGGCCTACATGCTCACCCAGTCGCTGCCGTACTGGCCCATCAATCCGTCGATCTCCACCGATCCGTGGTTCAACTTCCAGCTCGACATCGTGCGCTGTCTCTGGGTCGTGCTGCCGGCTGCCATCCTGTGGGGCGCGAGTTTTCCGCTCGCGCTCGCGGCCGTGGCGGCCGAAGGGCAGGACCCGGCCCGCCTCGTGGGCGGCGTCTACGCCGCGAACACGGTCGGCGCGATCGCCGGCTCGCTCGTGGCCAGTCTGCTGCTCGTCTGGTGGATCGGCAGCCAGCACGCCCAGCAAGTGCTCATCGTCGTCTCGGCGCTGAGCGGCCTGCTGATACTGGCGCCGGCCGTGGCGGGCGGCGAGAAGGCGCACGCGAAGGTCCAGTGGGCGGGGGTCGCCGCCCTGGTCGTCGCCACGGGCGGCGCGGGCCTGCTCGCGCGGGGCGTGCAGCCGGTGCCCGGGCTCTTGATCGCGTACGGCCGGTACTCGGCGACGTGGGTGGGCCAGAGCAAGATCATCTATTCGGGTGAAGGGATGAACGCGTCGGTCGCCGTCTCGGAACTGCCGAATGGCGTGCGCAACTACCACAACGCCGGCAAGGTGCAGGCGTCGAGCGAGCCGCAGGACATGCGGCTCCAGCGGATGCTGGGCCACGCGACGACGCTCCTGTCCGACCACCCCGATAACATCGTGGTCATCGGCTGCGGCGCCGGCGTGACGGCCGGGGCCGTGTCGATCGATCCGCGATTGAAGCACGAGACGATCGCCGAGATCGAGCGGCTTGTGCCCTGGACGGTCAACAAGTACTTCGGTCCCTGGAACTTCAACGTCATCGAGAACCCGAAGGTCGAGGTGCATATCGACGACGCCCGGCATTTCATTCTGACGACGCGTGAACAGTTCGACGCGCTGACGTCCGACCCGTTGGACCCCTGGGTCAAAGGCGCGGCCGCGCTCTACACGCAGGAGTTCTTTCGGTCGGTCAAGGATCACCTGACCTCGGGCGGTCTCGTCACGCTCTTCGTTCAGCTCTACGAGAGCAACCCGGCAGCCGTGAAGAGCGAGATCGCAACCTTCTTCAGCGTGTTTCCCCACGGCTTCATCCTCGCCAATACGCAGAACGGCCAGGGCTACGACCTCGTCCTGGTTGGCCCGAAGGAGGAGCGGCGCTTCAACGTCGACCTGATCGAACAGCGGCTGAAGAGCCCCGAATACGCCGCGGTCGCGCACTCGCTGAGCGAGGTCGGCATCTATTCGGCGACGGACCTCTTCGCGAACTTCGCCGGGCAGCCGTCCGACATGGGCGACTACCTCAAGGACGCGATGATCAACCACGACGACAACCTGCGCCTGCAGTACCTGGCCGGGATGGGCTTGAACCTGTACGAGAGCGACTCGATCTATCGCGATATCGTCGTCCATGCGAACCGGTTTCCGCAGAACCTGTTCACCGGGTCGCCGGACACGATTCAGGCGCTGCGCGACGCCATCTCGCAGCAACAGGGGCGCTGACCCAGACGCCGCGCGGCGACCGGCGTGGGGCTTGAGCCCGGACGGGGTCGAGGCGACAATGGCGAAGCGGGAGGGCCGATGAAGACGCGTTGACGGGCGATCGTGGCAGCGGTCGGGCTGGTCATGGGACTGCTCGTCGGGCGCGCCGCGCCGCTGGCCCGCACGTCGGCCGACACGCTGCCCCCGCGGCTGACCGACGAGGCCTTCTGGACGATCGTCTCGGACTTCTCCGAAGACAACGGATTCTTTCGCTCCGACAATCTGCTGTCGAACGAGCTGTGGTACCAGACGGTCATCCCGACGCTGGTCGACGGCACGAAGCCGGGCGGCGTGTATCTGGGGGTGGGCCCCGAGCAGAATTTCACCTACATCGCCGCGCTCAAGCCCAAGATTGCTTTCATCACCGACGTTCGACGCGGCAACCTGCATACGCAGTTGATGTACAAGGCGCTCTTCGAGCTGTCGTCCGACCGCGCCGAGTTCATGTCGCGCCTCTTCACCAAACCGCGCCCGGCCGGACTCACCGCGGCGACCTCGGCGCAGACACTGCAAGGGGCGTACTGGGAAGAGCCCACGAGCGACGAGGCCGCCTACGAGGCCAACCTTCGCGCGATCGACGACGTGCTCACGGCGCGGCACCACCTGCCGCTGTCGCAAGCGGATCTGGATGGGATTGCCGACGTCTATCACGCGTTCTACTGGTACGGCCCGGACATCAACTACAACTCCACGAACGGCCGGGGCGGCCGGGGCAACATGGCCGACTACGCCACCTTGATGGCCGACACCGACAATGCCGGCGTCGCGCGGAGCTATCTGGCGACCGAGGCGAACTTTCGCATCGTCAAGACGCTCGAAGCCAAGAACCTCGTCATCCCACTGGTCGGCAACTTCGCCGGCCCCAAGGCGCTGCGGCACGTGGCGGCGTACCTGAAAGATCACGGCGCCGTCGTGACCGTGTTCTACCTGTCGAACGTCGAGCAGTACTTGCAGCAGGATGGGATTTGGGATGCGTTCTGCCGGAACGTCGCGGCCATGCCGCTCGACGGGACGAGCACGTTCATTCGGTCGGGGCGTGGCGGGCCCGGGGGATTCGCCCGCGGGCTCATGACCTCCCTGGGGTCGATGCAGGAGGAGACGAAAGGCTGTCGAGGTGACGCGCCTGGTTCGCGGTGACCGCTTCTCCCGTGTCCGCGCGATCGCGCCGCGCGGCGGCCTGGCTGCCCTCGCGCTGGTGGCCTGCGTCGGGGCATGGCTGGCCGCTTCTGGCTCGACGCCGCCGGAGCCCCTTCCCTCGTCGCTGACCGACGCGCAGTTCTGGCAGCTCGTCGGACGCTTCTCCGAGCCGGACGGCTATTTCGATTCGGACAACCTGCTGTCGAACGAGACGGCGTTTCAGTACGTCGTGCCGACGCTCACCCGACAGACCAGGCCCGGAGGCGCCTATCTCGGCGTCGGTCCGGAGCAGAACTTCACCTACATTCTCGCGGTCAATCCCGCCATTGCGTTTGTCGTCGACATCCGGCGCGGCAATCTGCAGGAGCTCCTGATGTACAAGGCGCTCTTCGAGATGTCGGAGGACCGCGCGGCGTTCCTCTCACGGCTGTTCGCGCGCGCGCGGCCGGCCGGCCTCGGCCCGGACACCACGGTGGGCGCCCTGTTCGACGCCTACGCGCACGTCGAGCCGAGCCCGGCCCTTCAAGCGAAGAATCTGCAAGACATTGAAGGCTGGCTGACCGGGCATCACCACTGGACGCTCGGGCCAGCGGATCGGCAGGCCATCGCGTCGATCTACGCCAAGTTCGTGGCCGGCGGACCATCGCTGTCCTACACGAGCAGCAACCGCCGCAGCCGGTATCCCACCTACGCCGAACTGCAGCAGGAGACGGACGGACAGGGACGGCCGCATGGGTATCTGGCCAGCGAAGCGCACTACGCGGCCATCCGGCGCTTCGAGGAGCGCAACCTCCTCGTGCCGCTCGTGGGCGACTTCGCGGGCCCCAAGACGCTGCGCGACGTGGGCGCGTACCTCAAGGCGCACGGCGTCGACGTGGCGGCCTTCTACACCTCGAACGTGGAGAACTACCTGTTTCGAGAGGGGACGTGGCCTGCGTTCGCGCGGAACGTCTCGACGCTGCCGCTCTCGGCGACGAGCACGTTCATCCGGGCCTGCTTCGACGCGTGCCCGTCGGTGCCCGGGTCGCGATCGACGACGCTCCTCGACTCGATGCCGGGCTTGATGGCCGACGTGCGGGCCGGGCATATTCAGTCCTACTGGGACGTGCTGGCGCACTCGCGGTAGCATCATGGGGCAACGCTCGACGTTCATCGAGCTCGCGTGCAGATGACTAGAACTCATCTCATAAACCGGCCGGCATTCGGTCGGCGATGCATCCGGGCTGGGCGGCGTTGCTCCTCCCTCGAATACCGCCAGTATTCTCAGTCGTCGCGCCTGGCCAGCCCGGCGCCTCGCCGCCCTCGGTGCGGCGGCCGGTTTATGAGATGAGTTCTAGGCCTGCTTTGACGCCGCGTCGCGGAGTCGTGCTCCTCTCAGGCGTCCTGGTGCTCGCCGCACTCGTGGCGGCGCCGCGGTGGGTCGAGCAAAGCCCGGTGGAGGCGGCGGTCGCGTCGCTGCCGGCCAAGCTCACCGACCAGCAGTTCTGGCGTCTCAGCACCGAGCTGTCCGAGCCCGGCGGCTACTTCCGGTCCGACAACCTGGTCTCCAACGAGCACACGTTTCAGTATGTGATTCCGACGCTTCGACGCACGGTCCGCGGCGGGGTGTACCTGGGCGTCGCGCCCGACCAGAACTTCACCTACATCGTGACCGTCGAGCCGAAGATGGCGTTCATCCTCGACATCCGGCGGGGCAATCTGCTCGAGCACCTGATGTACAAGGCGATCATCGAGCTCTCGGCGGACCGCGCGGACTTCGTCTCGCGGCTGTTCTCGCGAAAGCGGCCTCCGGGCCTCGGCCCCGAGTCGACCGTCCAGGAGATCTTCGAGGCGTTCGACGAGGTCACCGCGCGCGAGGACCTGTACCGCGAGAACATGGACGCCATCGAGCACGCGCTGGTCGTCACGCACGGGTTCACGCTCGGCCAGGACGACCTGACCCAGCTCGAGGGCATCTATCGTCAGTTCTACGTGGCGGGCCCGGGCCTCAGGTACAACATGGACGCGGGCGGCGGCGCGCCCGGGGCGATCGGCCGCCGGGGCGCGTGGTTCGGCCGGTACGGCTTCAACGGATATTTCCCGACCTACGAGGACCTCGTGCGACAGACCGACCAGGAGGGGCGTCCCCATAGCTATCTGGCGACCGAGGCGGCATTCGCCTACCTGAAGGCGTTCGAAGCCAAGAACCTGCTCGTGCCCGTCATGGGCGACTTCGCCGGCCCGAAGGCGCTGCGCGCGATCGGGCGGTACGTCAAGGCGCACGACTCGTCGGTGAGCACGTTCTACGTCTCGAACGTCGAGCAGTACCTCTTCCAGGACGGCCTCTGGACCGCGTTCTATCGGAACGTCGCCACGCTGCCCGCAACCGGCTCGAGCACGTTCATCCGATCGGTCTCCAGCCGGATGGGCTACTCCGGCGGCGGCCAGTGGGCCGACGGGCGCGCGACGGCGCTCGATCCGATTCGCGCGTCGGTGCGGGACTTCGAGGCCGGCAAGATTCTGACCTATTACGATCTGAACGCGCGGTCGCGATGACCGTGGACCGGAACAAGGAGTGGTGCGATCGATGATGACCAGACGCCGCGTGATGACCGCCTTGATTGTCGTGGCCGCATGGGTGGGGGTGTTGTGGGTCGCGCCTCACGCGCGGGCCACGGTGCCGGCCGAGCTCAGCAACCAGGAATTCTGGGGGCTGACCGAGAGCCTGTCCGAGCCCAACGGGAGCTTCCGGTCGGACAACTTCCTGTCCAACGAGATCTGGTATCAGGACGTGATTCCCAAACTCCGCGAGACCATCAAACCGGGGGGCGTCTACCTCGGCGTCGGTCCCGAGCAGAACTTCCCGTACATCGCGGCGCTCCGTCCGAAGATGGCCTTCATCATCGACATCCGGCGGGGCAACCTGCACGAGCAGTTGCTTTACAAGGCTCTATTCGAGATGTCGACCGATCGGGCCGACTTTCTGTCCAAGCTGTTTTCGCGGAAGCGACCGGCGGGCCTTGGCCCGAGCTCGACGGTGAACGAGTTGTTCGCAGCCTACGACCAGGTGGCGCCTTCCGATGCCCTGTACCAGCAGAACCTGAAGGCCGTGCTGGCCTGGCTGACCCAGCACCACGGCTTCAAGTTGAGCGACGATGACGTGGAGGGGATCGGGTACGTCTACCACGACGCCTTCTTCGTCGGCGGGCCGCAGCTGAACTATTCGATGGGCAGCAGTTTCGGCTTCGGCCGCGGAGGGATGCCCGACTACGAGGACCTCATGCTGGCCGACGACGGAGCGGGGAAGAACCTGGGGTACCTGGCTTCGGAAGAGACCTTTGACTTCCTGAAGGCCTTCGAGGCCAAGAACCTGCTCGTGCCCGTTGTGGGCAACTTCGGCGGTCCCAAGGCCATTCGGGCCGTCGGCGCGTACGTCCGGGATCACGGTGGGACGGTGACGACGTTCTATCTGTCCAATGTCGAGCAGTATCTGATTCAGCAGGGGATCTGGGACAACTTCTGCCGGAACGTGGCGTCACTGCCGCTCGACGGGACGAGCACGTTCATCTTCAGCGGGCGAGGATCGCCCGACACGGCCGGCGGCGGTTTTGGGCGTGGAGGTTTTGGCGGGGGATTCCGCCGCGGCCGCGGGCTCATGACGCAGATCCGTCCGATGGTGGCTGACGTCGAGGGCTGCGCGACGACCACGGCCCGTCGCTAGTGTGGTGAGTCAGAGAGTCGCTGTCGTATTCCGGGCGGGGCATCCCGGCGGGCGGCGTTACTCCTCCCTCGAATATCGCCAATATTCTCGGTCGTCGCGCCTTGCCAGCCGGGCCCCGCGCTCCGGAATACTTTCGCGAGTCTCTGACTCACCACACTAGGCCGGCGCGCGGCAGACCGCTGGCGCGGGCGAGGGCGTTACGAGTAGGGCATAGCCCCAATACTCCTGTCGGCGCGCCACGCGAAGCCTTGGCGTCCTTGGCATCCCAAGGGGATAGGGAGCGATGGCTTGACCCGGTTTTCCTGAGCATGCTAAGCTCGCAAGGTTCTTGTCGAGTCTAGGACACCCTATCTAGACTCGCGTCCAGGAGAAGGCCTCCGGGCCTGTCGGTTCCAGCCCCCAAGAGGGGCTCCGCCTTCCTGGTTGTTTCCGAGCGATCGACGCGGGTGCCGTGGCCCCGCCGACCGATCGCCACGCTGAGAGAGCAGCAATAGGGGAGAGTCCCTGGCGCCGAGCTTCGGCTCCTAGGCCTGGGGCGACGAAGACTCCAGTAGCCGGACGTTGTCGTCCTGGCGAACTGGAGTGCATGGCGTTGTGGCCAGTTTCGGCGCCGGCCAGCGTTCCTGTGCGACGGAGCGGCCGGCGACCAGCCCGCAGGGGCGTTGCGCGTGAATGCGTGGGGGTAGGGCCCCACGCGTATTGAAAATAGGACCGACCGATGCCGACGATTAGCCAGCTGGTTCGAAGCGGACGCGAGAAGGTGCTCAGCAAGACCAAGAGCCCCGCGCTCCAGGACTGTCCGCAGCGGCGCGGCGTGTGCGTGCGGGTGTTCACCCAGACCCCGAAGAAGCCGAACTCGGCGCTGCGCAAGGTCGCGCGCGTGCGGCTGACCAACGGGATCGAAGTCACGACCTACATTCCTGGAGTCGGCCACAACCTGCAGGAGCACTCGCTCGTGCTCATTCGCGGTGGCCGCGTCAAGGATCTGCCGGGCGTGCGGTATCACGTGGTGCGCGGCACGCTCGACACGGTGGGCGTCGCGGGCCGGATGCAGGGGCGCTCGAAGTACGGCGCCAAGCGGCCGAAGAAGGCGTAATCGGCCGCCAGGTGAAGTTGTCGCCCGCGGACGCGAAGCGCCGCGGCAAGCCCGGAAGGGCGTCGCGCGGAAGCGCGTAACGGCGTGGGGGTGGGGCCCCACGCCAGGGAAGTTGCAGCCCGCGGACGCGAAGCGCCGCGGCAAGCCCGGAAGGGCGTCGCGCGGAAGCGCGTAACGGCGTGGGGGTGGGGCCCCACGCAATTGAGTAAAGAGTGACCTATGCCGCGTAGACGCGAGATTTCGAAGCGTGAGGTCCCGGCCGACCCGATCTACAACAGTCCGCTCGTGACCAAGTTCATCAGCACGATCATGAAGGACGGCAAGCGGTCGACGGCCGAGCGAATCATGTACAAGGCCCTCGAGATCGTGAAGGAAAAGACGTCGGACGACCCCCTCAAGGTGTTCAAGAAGGCGGTCGACAACGTCAAGCCGGCGCTCGAAGTGAAGTCGCGGCGCGTGGGCGGGTCGAATTATCAGGTGCCGATCGAGGTGAACCCGAATCGCCGGCTGTCGCTGTCGATCCGATGGATTGCCGGGTACGCGACCGCGCGGGGCGACGGCAAGACGATGCAGGAGAAGCTCGCGAATGAGTTCCTCGACGCCGCCAACCTGCGCGGGGGCGCGGTGAAGAAGCGCGAGGACACGCACCGGATGGCCGAGGCGAACAAAGCGTTCGCCCATTACCGCTGGTAGTCACTGATTGATTTCGAAGTTGGAACTTCGAAGTTCGAAGCGTTAAGAATCCTATGCCACGTCAGGTTCCTCTCAATCGTTGTCGCAATATCGGCATCATGGCGCACATTGATGCCGGCAAGACGACCACGACTGAACGCATCCTTTTCTATACCGGCATCACCTACAAGATTGGTGAGGTGCATGAAGGCACGGCCGTCATGGACTGGATGGAGCAGGAGCAGGAGCGCGGAATCACGATCACGTCGGCGGCCACGACGTGCATGTGGCGCGACACGCGGATCAATATCATCGACACGCCCGGGCACGTGGATTTCACGGCGGAGGTCGAGCGTTCGCTGCGGGTGCTCGACGGCGCCGTGTGCGTGTTCGATTCGGTGGCCGGCGTGGAGCCGCAGTCCGAGACGGTGTGGCGGCAGGCCGACAAGTATCGGGTGCCGCGGATCTGTTTCGTCAACAAGATGGATCGGATCGGCGCGAACTTCCCGCGGACGTTCGAGCAGATCAAGTCGAAGCTCGGGGCCAATCCCGTCGCCATTCAGCTCCCGATCGGCAGCGAGGACAAGTTTCTCGGCGTGGTCGACCTGGTGACGATGAAGGCGATCGTCTACAAGGACGAAACGATGGGCGCCGACTACGAGACGGGCGAGATTCCGGCCGACATGCAGGCCGACGTGCACGCCTTCCGCGAGCAGCTCATCGAAAAGGTGAGCGAGGTCGACGACACGATCCTGGAGAAGTACCTCCACGGCCAGGAGATCCCGGCCGAGGACATCCGCCGGGCGCTGCGCGAGCGCACCATCTCGTCCGTGCTGGGCGAGGGCGCGCCGTTCGTGCCGGTCATCTGCGGCGCCGCCTTCAAGAACAAGGGCGTCCAGCCCCTGCTCGACGCCGTCGTCGACTATCTGCCGTCGCCCCTGGACATCCCGCCGATGATTGGCGTGGATCCGGAGTCGACCACCGGCGGCGAGATCGAGCGGCCGGCCGCTGACGATGCGCCGTTCGCCGGGCTCGCGTTCAAGATCATGACCGACCCGTTCGTCGGCCAGCTCACCTTCATTCGCGTGTATTCGGGCGTGATGACCTCCGGGATGGCGGTCTACAACGCCACCAAGCTGAAGACCGAGCGCATCGGCCGGCTGCTCAAGATGCACGCGAACAAGCGCGAGGAAATCAAGGAAGTCTACGCCGGCGACATCGCCGCCGCGGTCGGGCTGAAGTCGGTGTCGACCGGCGACACGGTGTGCGACGAGAAGCAGCCCATCATTCTCGAAGCGATGGACTTTCCGGAGCCGGTCATCTCGCTGGCGATCGAGCCGAAGACGAAGGCCGACCAGGAGAAGTTGGGCATGGGCCTGGCGAAGCTGATGGCCGAGGACCCGACGTTCCGCGTCAAGACCGACACGGAGACGGGGCAGGTCGTCATCGCCGGCATGGGCGAGCTGCATCTCGAGATCATCGTGGACCGCCTGAAGCGCGAGTTCAGCGTCGAGGCCAGCGTGGGCGCTCCGCAAGTCGCCTACAAGGAAACGATCACCCGCGCGTCCGAGGGCGAGGGCCGGTACATCAAGCAGACCGGCGGCCGCGGGCAGTACGGCCACGCCAAGATTCGCCTGATTCCGCGCAAGCCGGGCGAGGGGTACCAGTTCGAGAACGAGATCGTCGGCGGCACGATTCCCAAGGAATTCATCAAGCCGATCGACCAGGGCATCCAGGAAGCAATGACGAACGGCGTGCTGGCGGGTTATCCGGTGAGCGACGTGATGGTCGAGCTCTACGACGGCTCGTACCACGACGTGGACTCGAGCGAGATGGCCTTCAAGATTGCCGGGTCGATGGCGTTCAAGGACGCGGCGAAGAAGGCGCACCCCGTGCTGCTCGAGCCGGTGATGCGCGTCGAGGTCGTGGTGCCCGAGGAGTTCATGGGCGACGATCATCGGCGACCTGACGAGCCGGCGCGGGCATATCCAGTCGATGGAGACGCGCGGCGGGTCGCAGGTGATCAACGCGCGCGTGCCGCTCTCGGAGATGTTCGGCTACGCGACCGATATCCGCTCGCGCACGCAGGGGCGCGGCGCCGTACTCGATGCACTTCGATCGATACGAGCAGATGCCCGACGCGGGCAGCAGAGGAAATCATTGCGCGCGTGCAGGGGAAGTAACTTATGGCGACACCGTTCAGCGACAAGATTCGAATCCGATTGAAGGCGTACGACTACCGCGTGTTGGACCAGTCGACCACCGAGATCGTCGACACGGCCAAGCGGACCGGCGCGCGGCTGGCGGGGCCGGTGCCGCTGCCGACCGAGAAGAACAAGTGGACGGTCCTTCGATCGCCGCACGTCGACAAGAAGTCGCGCGAGCAGTTCGAGATCCGGACGCACAAGCGCCTGATCGACATCTTCGAGCCGACGCCGCAGACCGTGGACGCGCTGATGAAGCTCGACCTGCCGGCCGGCGTGGACGTGGAGATCAAGGCGTTCGGGAAGGAACACAACAAGTAAGCAGGCACCAGGCGGCGGGCATCGGGCACTCGCGAGCCCGGGTCGCCGATGCGGGAGAGGCAGACTCGCGGGTGGTGCCTCGTCCTAGTGCCTAGGGCCCAGTGCCTGAAAAGGGTTGCAGAGATGGTGACAGGAATCATCGGACGGAAAGTCGGCATGACGCAGGTCTTCGAGGCGGACGGCACGGTCGTGCCCGCCACGGTGATCAAGGCCGGGCCCTGCGTGGTCGTGCAGGCGAAGACGGCGGCGACCGACGGCTATGAGGCCGTGCAGCTGGGCCTGGTCGACCCGACGCCGGTGAAGGTGAACGCGCCGCTCGCGGGCCACTACAAGAAGGCGTCCGTGCCTCCGACGCGCGTTCGGCGCGAGGTGCAGGTGGCCTCCGGCGGCGACCCGGTCAAGGCCGGCGACCAGGTGCTCGCGACCATCTTCGTGGCGGGAGACCGCGTCGACGTGATCGCGACAAGCCGCGGCCGCGGGTTCCAGGGCGTGATCAAGCGGCACCACTTCGGCGGCGGCGCCGCGACGCACGGCTCGATGTTCCACCGCGCGCCCGGGTCGATCGGCGCCTCGTCGTTTCCCTCGCGGGTCGTCAAGGGCATGCGGGCGGCGGGCCGGATGGGCGCCGATCGGGTGACGACGCGCAACCTGAAGGTCGTGAGCGTGGACGCGGAGAACCATGTGCTCGTGCTGCGCGGGGCGGTGCCCGGCGCGCCGGGGGGCGTCGTGGTGGTCCGGCGGGCCGTGGCGCGGAAGCCTGAGCCGCAGCCGCAGGCCGAGAAGCCGAAGAAGGGCAAGAAGTGACACCGCGAGCCGGCGAGCGTGAGCGAGCGGCGACGCGCCGTAACGAATGGGGGTGGGGCCCCGTTCGTCCTGAAGAAGAGATGGCACAGTCATGACTCTTGACGTCGTGAACGCAGAAAGCGAGAAGGTCGGGTCCGTTGATCTCGACGACGCCGTGTTTGGCGGCGTGATCAAGCGGGACCTGGTGTGGGAGGCGGTCGTCCGGCAGAACGCGTCGGAGCGGCGCGGCACGCACATGAGCAAGAACCGGGCGCTCGTGAGCGGCAGCGGCAAGAAGCCGTACCGGCAGAAGGGCACCGGCCGGCCGCAGGTGGGCGTCGACGCGGACGCCGCTCTGGCGGCACGGCGGCACCGTGTTCGGCCCGAAGCCGCGGCGCTACGACTATGCGCTGCCGAAGAAGGTCGAACGCGGCGCCCTCCGCGCGGCCATCGCGATCAAGCTGCGCGAGGGCGACGTGACGGTCGTCGACGCGCTGCACGCGGCCGAGGCCCCGAAGACGAAGCCGGCGGCCGAGCTGCTCAAGCGGCTCGGCTGCGGCGGGCAAGGCGCTGTTCGTCGACATCCAGCCGGACGAGAACTTCGCCGTGTCGGCGCGGAATCTTCCGGGCGTGCGCGTCGTGGCGAGCGGCGCGCGCTGACGGCGCGCGACGTCGCGGACGCGTCGCGGCTGGTCGCCACCCGGGCCGCGGTCGAACGCCTGCAGGAGGTGCTCGGATGAAGCTGACCGATGTCATCCGCCGTCCGTTGGTTACCGAGAAGACGACCGTGGCGCGCGAACAGGCGCTGGTCGTGGTCTTCGAGGTCGCGCCTCAGGCGACGAAGGTCGAAATCAAGCACGCCGTCGAGAAGCTGCTCGGCTCGAAAGTCGCCAAGGTGCGCACCCAGTTGATGCACGGCAAGTTCAAGCGCCAGGGGCGCTTCGAAGGCCAGCGGTCCGGACTGGAAGAAGGCATGGGTCCGGCTCAAGGCCGGCGAAAAAGTGCCCGAGTTCATGGAAGGGGCCTAAGGCCCCGCGTTTGAAGGATCAGCACGATGCCGATTCGTAAATACAAGCCCACGTCAGCCGGGCGGCGGTTCCAGAGCGTCCAGACCTTCGACGAGATCACCACGTCGAAGCCGTACAAGCCGCTGACCGAGCCGCTGCGCTCGATCAGGCGGCCGCAACAATCACGGCGAGCTCACGTCGTGGTGGCGCGGCGGCGGTCATAAGCGCAACTATCGCATCATCGACTTCAAGCGCGACAAGCGGGACATCCCCGGCAAGGTCGCGACGGTCGAATACGATCCGAACCGGAGCGCGCGGATTGCGCTCGTGACCTACGCCGACGGCGAGAAGCGATACATCCTGCACCCGCTGGGCGTGAAGCCCGGCGATACGGTCATCTCGGGGGACAGCGTCGACATCCTGCCGGGCAACTGTCTGCCGCTGAAGAACATTCCGCTCGGCACGATGATTCACAACGTCGAGCTCAAGCCCGGCAAGGGCGGGCAGATCGCGCGGTCGGCCGGGTCGGCCGTGCAGCTGGTCGCCAAGGAAGGCCTGCTACGCCTCGGTCAAGATGCCGTCGGGCGAGATGCGGCTGATCAACGTGGAGTGCCTGGCGACGGTCGGCCAGGTGGGCAACATCGATCACGAGAACGTCTCGATCGGCAAGGCCGGTCGCAGCCGCTGGCTCGGTCGCCGGCCGCACGTCCGCGGCGTGGCGATGAACCCGGTCGATCACCCGCTGGGCGGCGGCGAGGGCAAGACGTCGGGCGGCCGCCACCCGGTGACGCCGTGGGGCGTGCCGACCAAGGGCTTCAAGACGCGCCGGAACAAGACGACCGACCGGTTCATCGTGCAGCGACGGAAGAAGTAGGGGATTCTCATGAGCAGATCTCTCAAGAAGGGCCCGTTCATCGACCTGCACCTGCTGGAAAAGGTGGAGGCGATGAATCGCGAGAGCGAGAAGCGGGTCATCAAGACCTGGTCGCGCCGTTCGACGGTGGTGCCCGAGATGGTGGGGCACACGATTGCCGTGCACAACGGGAAGAAGTTCATCCCGGTGTACCTGACCGAGAACATGGTCGGCCACAAGCTGGGCGAGTTCGCGCCGACGCGGCTGTTCAAGGGGCACACGACCAAGGCCGAGAAGGCCGCCCAGATGGCGTCCTCGGCGCCCGGCTCCAAGGGAGGCGCGTAATGGTCGCGGCGAAGGCGACGGCCCGGTACGTGCGGACGTCGGCCCAGAAGGCCGGGCTGGTCTGCGATCAGATTCGCGGGCTGCGATGTCTCGCGGCGCCATGGCGACGCTGCAGTTCTCGCGGAAGGCGATCGCCCAGGACATCGCCAAGGTGCTCCGGTCGGCGATTGCGAACGCGCAGCAGCAGGAAGGCTTCGGCGGCGACGTCGATCGACTCTACGTGGCGCAGTGCTGGGCCAATCAGGGGCCGAGCATGAAGCGCATCCGGCCGGCGCCCATGGGGCGGGCATTTCGCGTCGTCAAGCGGACGGCGCACCTGACGGTGGCGGTGGCCGAGCGGCCGGCCAAAGCGGGCGGCAAGAAGCCGTCCAGCAAGGAGGCCGGGCGCGCGAGCGCCCCCGCGGAGGACGACAGCTATGGGTCAAAAAGTTCATCCGTACGGATTTCGGCTCGGCTTCAACAAGACGTGGCGCTCGCGCTGGTACGCCGACCGGGACTACGCGAAGCTGCTGCACGAGGACATCAAGCTGCGCCAGGAGCTGAAGACGCGGTTTTCGCATGCCGGCGTCTCGCGGATCGACATCGAGCGCGCCGCCAACAAGCTGAAGATCGACATTCACACGTCCCGCCCCGGGATCATCATCGGGCGCAAGGGGACGGAGGTCGACAAACTGCGGCAGGAGCTGCAGAAGAACACGGGCCGCGAGGTGTTCATCAACATCCTCGAGATCCAGAAGCCGGAGCTGGACTCCCAGCTCATCGCCGAGTCGGTGGCGATGCAGCTCGAGAAGCGGATCGCCTTCCGGCGCGCGATGCGGAAGGCCGTCGAGTCGGCGCTCCGGTTCGGCGCCCGCGGGATCAAGGTGCGCGTCTCCGGCCGGCTGAACGGCGCCGAGATTGCGCGGTCGGAGTGGTACCTGCACGGCCAGCTGCCGCTGCAGACGCTGCGCGCCGACATCGATTACGGCTTTGCCGAGGCGTTCACGACCTACGGCGCCATTGGCGTGAAGGTGTGGCTCTACAAGGGCGAGCGGCTGACGCCGCGCGTGGGCCGCGAGGAAGAGTACCGGCAGCCGCGGCGCGCGGCCGGACGGGGATAGGGACCGAGGGATTGGGTCATTTGGCTATTGAGCCATTTGGTCATTGAGGTCGTCAGTGAGCGTGACTCGGGTCTTAATGGCCCAATGGCCCAATGGCCCAATGGCTCGATGGCTCGATGAACTGAGTTTGGGGTTGTCCGTATGTTGATGCCCAAGAAGGTCAAGTATCGAAAGCAGCAGCGCGGCCGGATGCGCGGGCTGGCGTGGCGCGGGTCGACCGTGGCGTTCGGCGACTACGGCCTGATGGCGCTCGAGCCCTGCTGGCTCACCGACCGGCAGATCGAAGCGGCGCGCGTGGCGCTGACGCGGGGAATCAAGCGCGGGGGCAAGGTCTGGATTCGCGTGTTTCCCGACAAGCCCGTGACGAAGAAGCCGCAGGAGACCCGCATGGGCAAGGGCAAGGGCTCGCCCGAGGGGTGGGTGGCGGTCGTCAAGCCCGGCCGGATTCTTTTCGAGATGGAGGGCGTGAGCGCGGCGGAGGCGATTGCGGCGTTCCGTCTGGCGACGGCCAAGCTGCCGATGAAGACGCGCGTGACGGCGCGGTTTGCCGAGGAGCAGGTGTCATGAAGGTGACCGACCAGCTGACCGAGTTGCGCACGCTGACCGTGGACGACCTCCGGCAGCGGGCCCACGACCTCGACGACCGGGTGTTTCGGCTGCGCTTGCAGAAGTCGATGGGGCAGGAAGACCTGGGCAACAAGATCCGGCCGCTGCGTCGGGAGTTGGCCCGGGTCCGGACGCTGCTGCGAGAGAAGGGCGCGGAGTAATGGCGAAGTCAGAGATTTTCGGCAGGGTCGTGAGCGACAAGGCCGCCAAGAGCGTGGTGGTGGCCGTTGAGCGCCGCGTGCGGCACGGGCTGTACGGCAAGCAGCAGCGGCTGACGTCGCGGTTCATGGCGCACGACGAGGAGAACGCGGCGCACGTGGGCGACCTGGTGGCGCTGGTGCCCGCGCGGCCGCTCAGCCGCCGGAAGCGGTGGGTGGTCACGCGCGTGGTGGACAAGGCGAGAGTGCTGTGAGCAGTGCTCGTCGCGGAACGCTCGCTGGAGAACAGTCATGATTCAGATGCGGTCGATTCTCGACGTGGCCGACAACTCGGGCGCGCGCAAGATCTCGGTGATCAATCCCGATCGGCGGGTCGACCGGCCGGTACGCGCGCATCGGCGACATCGTCACGGCCTCGGTCAAGGAAGCGACGCCGGACGCCACCGTGAAGAAGGGGCAGGTCGTCAAGGCCGTCGTCGTGCGCACGCGGAAGGAACTGCGGCGCAAGGACGGCACCTACATTCGTTTCGATCGCAACGCCGCGGTGTTGATCAACGACGAGGGCGAACCGATCGGGACGCGCGTGTTCGGGCCGGTGGCGCGCGAACTGCGCGAGCGCCGGTTCATGAAGATTATTTCGCTCGCGCCGGAAGTGCTCTGACGGCCGGCACAGGGATCGAGACTATGCGCGCACAGATGTCAGTCAAGAAGAACGACAACGTCGTCGTGATCGCCGGCCGGGAGCGCGGCAAGAAGGGGCGCGTACTGCGCGTCATTCCGCAGCGCAACCGCCTCGTGGTCGAGGGCGTGAATTTCATCAAGCGCCACACGAAGCCGAATCCGCAGAAGAACATCCAGGGCGGCATCGTGGAGCGCGAGGCGTCGATGAGCGCCGCGAACGTGCAAGTCGTGTGCCCCGACTGCGGTGCGCCGACGCGGGTGGGGCATCAAGAGCAGAACGACGGGCGGCGCGTCCGCATCTGCCGGAAGTGCAAGGGAGTGGTCGATCGATGAGCGCACAGCGGGCTCGGTTGCGGGATCGGTACCAGACGGACGTCGTCGCGGCCCTGCGGAAGGAGTTCGGCTATCAGAACGTGATGGCCGTCCCGCGGCTGACGAAGATCGTCGTGAACATGGGACTCGGTGAGGGCACGCAGAACGCGAAGGTGGTCGACACCGGCGCCGAGGAGCTCGGCAAGATTACCGGCCAGAAGGCCCTGGTGACGCGCGCCAAGAAGTCGGTCGCGCAGTTCAAGCTGCGGCGGAACATGGCCATCGGCGCGATGGTGACGCTCCGCGGCAACCAGATGTTCGAGTTCCTCGACCGGTTGATCGCCGTGGCGCTGCCGCGCGTGCGCGACTTCCGGGGCGTGTCCCCCAAGGGCTTCGACGGCCGGGGCAACTACACGCTCGGGTTGCGCGACCAGTTGATGTTCCCGGAGATCGATTATCTGAAGGTCGACAAGCCGCGCGGCATGAACATCTCGGTGGTGACGACGGCCAAGACGGACGAAGAGGCTCGGCGGCTGCTGCAGCTGCTGGGGATGCCGTTCCGGCAGCAGTAAGGATCGAGCGGTGGCGTCGGCCGAGGCCGGCCGGCCCGCTCGCATAGCGAAGAAGGACTCGAGACGATATGGCGACCACGGCTAAGACCGTCAAGGACCAGAAGGTGCCGAAGTACGCGATTCGCCACCGCAACCGCTGCAAGAAGTGCGGCCGGCCGCGGGCGTACCTGCGCAAGTTCGCGCTGTGCCGGCTGTGCTTCCGCGAGTTGGCGCTCCGGGGCGAGGTCGCGGGCGTCATCAAGAGCAGCTGGTGAGAACCAACTTCGAACTTCGAAGCTCGAACTTCGAAGTTGAACAAGGAACGCAGTCATGACCGATCCCATCGCAGATATGCTTACGCAGATCCGCAACGCGGTTCACGCACACCACCAGCGCGTGGACATTCCGGCGTCGCGGTTCAAGGCGGAGATCGCGCGCATCCTCGAGCAGGAAGGCTACATCCAGAGCTTCAAGCTCGTCGAAGCGACAGGGGAGCCGCCCGCGCCGGTCATCCGCCTCGCGCTGAAGTACGGCCCGAGGGGTGAGAACGTCATCACCGGCCTGCAGCGGGTGAGCCGACCGGGTCGGCGCGTGTACCTGGGGCGCGAGGACGTGCCGCAGGTCATGGGCGGGCTGGGCACCGCCATCCTGACGACCTCGCACGGCGTCATGACCGGCAAGGACGCGATCCGCGCGGGCGTCGGCGGCGAAGTCCTGTGCAACGTGTGGTAACGGCGGCTCGTTGAGCGAGATCGAGGAACGCGAGTTATGTCCCGAATTGGAAAGCGACCGATTCCCATGCCGAAGGGCGTGAGCGTGACGATTCGTCCCGGCGAGGTGGAAGTCAAAGGGCCGAAGGGCACGCTGACGCAGGCGGTGCCGCCGGGCGTGCTGTTCGAGGTCCAGGGCGCCGAGCTCGTCGCGAAGCTGGAGCGGCCCGACCCGGAGCTGGGCAAGTTTCATGGGCTGGCGCGCAGTCTGGTGGCCAACGCCGTCGAGGGCGTGGCCCAGGGGTTCAAGAAGGAGCTCGACATCGTCGGCGTCGGCTACCGCGCGGAGCTCAAGGGCAAGCAGGTCGTGTTCGCCCTGGGGTACTCGCATCCGATTGTGTTCGACGTCCCGCCGGGGATCGACGTGGCGGTCGACAAGCAGACGCACGTCACGGTGACCGGCATCGACCGTCAACTCGTCGGGCAGGTGGCCGCCAACATCCGGCGCATGCGCAAACCGGACCCGTACAAGCAGAAGGGCGTCCGGTACATGGGCGAAGTGCTCAAGAAGAAGGTCGGCAAGACGGGAGCCTAGAAAAGTTAGAAGTCAGAAGTTGGAAGTTAGAAGGCCGAAGTGGGAAGTTCACGGGCACGCACTTCGAACTTCTGGCTTCTCGCTTCTGGCTTTCGCGGAGCGAAAGTATGAAGGTGCGAACCAAGAAGGATCGTCGGGAGCGGGTGCGGGTGCGGCAGCGCAAGCGGGTGGACGGATCGCCCGAGCGCCCGCGGATGGCCATCTTCCGATCGCTCGGCCACATCTATGCGCAGGTGATCGACGACGCGTCCGGCCGGACGCTGGCGGCGGCGTCGAGCACCGAGCCCGGGCTGAAGGCGGTCTTCAGCGGGGCGGTGCGGGGCGGCAATAAGGCGGGCGCCGAGGCCCTGGGCAAGGTGATCGCGGAGCGGTCGAAGGAACAGGGCATCACGCGCGTCGTCTTCGACCGCGGCGGCAACTTGTACCACGGGCGGGTGCGCGCCGTGGCGGACGCGGCCAGGGCGGCCGGGCTCGAGTTCTAGGCGGGCATCGCACCGAGCCGTTGCGCGAGGCTCGATTCCGACCGATAGGGGTTACAGATGGTGGACAGGCGCGAAAAGATTGAGGCGACCGATCTCGACCTGAAGGACACCGTGGTGTCGATCAGCCGGGTGACCAAGGTCGTCAAGGGCGGCAAGAACCTGAGTTTCAGCGCTCTCGTGATCGTCGGGGACGGCAGCGGGGTCGTCGGGTTCGGCATCGGCAAGGCGAAGGAAGTGCCGTCCGCGATCAAGAAGGCGATTGAGGCGGCGAAGAAGGCGCTCGTGCGCGTGCCGATGGCCGGGTCGACGATTCCCCACCCGATCGTGGGCAACTTCGGCGCGGGCTCGGTGCTGCTCAAGCCGGCGCCCGAGGGCACGGGGATCATCGCGGGCGGCGCCGTTCGCGCGGTCGTCGAATCGGCGGGGATCCACAACGTGCTGACGAAGTCGCTCGGATCGGCGAATGCGCACAACGTCGTGCGCGCGACGTTCGAAGCGCTGACGCATTTGAAGGACCCGGCGACGGTGGCGCGGCTACGCGGCAAGGACCTCGAGACGCTCCGGGCGTGACCGCAGGAGAGACAGCCATGAAGCGACTGAAGATCACGCAGATTCGCAGCGGGATCGGGTTCGACAAGAAGCAATCGTTGGCCCTCAAGGGGCTGGGGCTTCGGCGCATTCGTCACACGGTCGACGTGGTTGACACGCCGGAGACCCGCGGCTTGATCTTGAAGGTTCGGCACTTGGTGACGGTGGTGGAGCCCCGGTAAGGCCGGCGCTCGGCGAAGGTGAGCATCAATGGCGTTGAATAATCTGCGGCCCCCACGGGGCGCGAAGCATCCCAAGAAGCGTGTCGGGCGCGGGCCGGGCTCCGGCCACGGCAAGACGGCCAGCCGCGGCAGCAAGGGCGCCCAGTCGCGCTCGGGCTTCCGCTTCAAGCGCGGCTTCGAGGGCGGGCAGATGCCGCTCCATCGTCGCGTGCCGAAGCGCGGGTTCCACAACCCGTTCCGCGTGGAGTACGCGCTGGTCAATCTCGACATCCTGGCGGGCGTGTTCGAGGCGGGCGCGGAGATTACGCCGGACGTGCTGCGCGAGCGTGGCTTGGTGCGCCGGACGGGCGTGCCGGTGAAAGTGCTGGGCCGGGGCGAGATCGACAAGCGGCTGGTCGTGCGCGCCCACAAGTTCAGCGAATCGGCGGTCCGCAAGATCGCCGCAGCCGGAGGGACGACGGAGGTCATCGGAGGGTAGCGGACCGAAAGACGATCACCTATGGATAGTCTCAAGAACATCTTCGCCATCCCCGAGCTGCGCAAGCGGGTGCTCTTCACCTTCGGCGTGCTCGCGGTCTATCGGGTTGGCGGCCACATCCCGACGCCGGGGGTCAACACCGCGGCGCTGCAGGCCCTGACGCAGCAAGGCGCCAACAGCTTGTTCGGCCTCTACGACATGTTCTCCGGACGGAACCTGTCGCAGATGACGATCTTCGCGTTGGGCGTGATGCCGTACATCAGTGCGTCCATCATCCTGCAGCTCCTCACGGTCGTCTGGCCGTACCTCGAGAAGTTGTCGAAAGAGGGGGAGCTGGGCCGCCGGAAGATCACGCAGTACACGCGCTACGGGACGATCACGATCAGTCTCGTGCAGTCGCTCGGGATTTCCTTCTTCCTCGAGAAGTACACGAACCTGCCGGGCGGGCTGCCGCTCGTCTACAACCCCGGCTGGGGCTTCCGGTTGATGACGGTCCTGACGCTCACGACCGGGTCCGTCCTCGTCATGTGGCTGGGCGAGCAGATGACCGAGCGCGGCGTGGGCAACGGCATGTCGCTGCTCATCTACGCCGGTATCGTCGTCGGGCTGCCGCGCGCGGTGCTGACGACGTTGGATCAGTTTTCGACCGGGCAGCTGGGGTTGGTGCGGCTGATCCTGCTGCTCATCATGATGGTCGCGGTCGTGGGCGCCATTGTCTTCGTCGAGCGCGCCTACCGGCGGGTGACCGTGCAGTATGCGCGGCGCATGGTCGGGCGGCGCATGTACGGCGGCGCGAGCACGCACATACCGCTGAAGATCAACACGGGCGGCGTCATGCCCGTCATCTTCGCGTCGTCCATCCTGGTGTTTCCGCAGACGATCCGGCCGATGTTCACGGCCAACGGGTGGTTCGACCGGGCGGTGCAGCAGTTGACGCTCGGGTATCCGCTGTACAACCTGCTGTACGTCGTCCTGATCGTATTCTTCGCGTACTTCTACACCGCCATTATTTTCAACCCGGATGACGTGGCGGAGAACATGCGGAAGTACGGCGGCTTCGTGCCGGGGATCCGGCCGGGGAAGCGCACGGCCGAGCACATCGACACGATTCTGACGCGCGTCACGCTGGCTGGCGCGCTGTACCTGGCGGTGATCGCGCTTCTGCCGGAGTTCCTCCTGACCGGCTTCAAGGTCGCGCCGATTCCGTTCATCGGGGATTGGCTGGACTCCAAGCTGCCCACGTTCGTGACGCAGGGCATGAACGTCCAGTTCTATTTCGGTGGCACGTCGTTGCTGATTATTGTTGGGGTCGCCATGGATACGGTGCAGCAGGTCGAGTCGCAGCTCATCATGCGCCACTACGACGGCTTCATGAAGAAGTCCAGGGTGCGGGGGCGCCGCGCGTAGCGCGGGGCGGCCGCGGTCTCGTCGAAGGCGAATTCAGCAATGGCGGTCAGACTGGTCATGCTCGGGCCTCCGGGCGCCGGGAAGGGTACGCAGGCCGAGCGGTTTGCGCGACAGCGCGGCGTGCCGAAGATTTCGACCGGAGATATGCTCCGGCAGGCGGTGCAGGCCGGCACGACGCTCGGCCGTGAGACGAAGGCGCTCATGGATGCCGGGCGGCTGGTGAGCGACGACCTGATGATCGACCTGGTGCGCCAGCGGCTCGAGCGGCAGGACGCGGCGGCGGGATTCGTCCTCGACGGCTTCCCGCGGTCGTTGCCGCAAGCGCGCGCGCTCGACCGATTGGTCGATGACCGGGTGCCGCTGGTCGTGGTCGATATCGAGGTGCCGACCGACACGCTGGTCACCCGCCTGCGGTCCCGGCGTATCTGCCGGAGCTGCGGGTGGAGCGCGGCGCCAGGGGTGCTCGACTGCGCCAAGTGCGGCGGCGGGCTGGTGCAGCGGACGGACGACAACGTCGAGGTGGTGCGCGAGCGGCTGCGTGTCTACGCGCAGGAGACCGAGCCGATTCTCGAGTACTACCAGGATCGGCCGGCGTTCCGGTCGGTTGACGGCGACCAGACGCAGGACGCCGTCGCCGCCGATATCTCGGCGGCCGTCGAGTCGGTGATTGGGAGCCGGGTGTGATCATCTGCCGGTCGAGCGCCGAGATCGAGCGCATGCGCGCGGCCAATCAGCTGGTGGCGTCCGTGCTGGTGCAGTTGGCTGCGGCCGTCGAGGCGGGCGTGACCACGGCCGACCTCGACGCCCTGGCCGAGCGGCTGGTGCGGGAGGCCGGCGCCGAGCCGGCGTTCAAGGGCTACCGGGGATATCCGGCGACGCTGTGCGTGTCGGTCAACGAGGAGGTCGTGCACGGGATTCCGTCGAAGGCCCACACGCTCCGGTCGGGCGATATCGTCTCGCTCGACATGGGCGTGAAGCTGAACGGGTTCTACGGCGACTCGGCGGTGACCGTCCCGGTGGGCGAGGTGCCGGAGCGGACGCAGCAGCTGCTGCAGGTCACGCGAGAGGCGCTGACGCGGGCGATTGCCGAGGTCAAGGTGGGCGGCCGGCTGTCGGACATCGGGCACGCCGTGCAGGCGTGGGTCGAAGAGCACGGGTTTTCGGTCGTCCGCGAGTTCGTCGGGCACGGAATCGGCGAGCAGCTCCACGAGGAGCCGCAGATCCCCAACTACGGGCAGCCGGGCCGGGGACCGAAGCTGGCGAGCGGCATGGTGCTCGCCATCGAGCCGATGGTGGCGATGGGGCGCCCGGACGTGAAGGTGTTGAAGGACGGCTGGACGGCGGTGACCAAGGACGGGAGCTTGGCGGCGCACTTCGAGCACACGGTCGCGGTCACGGCGGCGGGACCGCTGGTCTTGACGGCGCCGAGCCACGCGCCCGCCGGCGCCGCTGCCTGGTGAGGGCGAGGTGGCCAAGCCGGTCGCCGGCACGGTGCTGGCCGTCCTGCCGAGGGCGCTGTATCGCGTCGAGGTGGACGGCGGCCACAAGGTGATGGCGCACGCGGCGGGGGGCACGACCCGCAACTTCGTCCGGCTGGTCGTTGGGGATCGCGTGCTGGTGGAGTTGGCGCCGCGCGACGCCGGGCGCGGCCGGATCGTGAAGCGGGCGACGTAGCGGGACCTGGACGAGACGGGACGAGACGAGGAACAAGCAATGAAGGTCAGGGCTTCGGTCAAACGGATTTGTGTGAAGTGCAAGATCGTGCGCCGGCGTGGCGTCGTGCGCGTGATCTGCCCGAATCCGAAACACAAGCAACGGCAGGGATAATCACATGGCACGCATTGCAGGCGTAGATCTTCCACGAACGAAGCGGGTCGAGATCGGCCTGACCTACATCTACGGCGTCGGTCGCCGTCGGTCGAACGTCATCCTGGAGGCGTCCGGCGTCGGGCCCGACATCCGCGTGAAGGACCTGTCCGAGGACGACGTGCGGAAGATCAGCCGGGTCATCGAGGAGCAGGGCGGCGTCGAGGGCGATCTCCGCAAGGAGATCTCGATGAACATCAAGCGGCTCGTCGAGATCGGGAGCTACCGCGGTGGACGCCATCGCCGGAATCTGCCCGCGCATGGCCAGCGGACGCGCACCAACGCCCGCACGCGAAAGGGCCCGCGCAAGGGCGCCATCGCGAAGAAAAAGGTCGAGTAGAAGGAACGGAGCATAGAGCATGGCGAAAACAGCGCCACAACCCGAAGGGGTCCCGACTCCGGAGGGCGGCGAGGGTTCGGTCAAGAAGAAGACGTTCAAGAAGCGCGGCGAGAAGCGCGTCGTGCACCATGGATTCGCGCATATCCAGGCGTCGTTCAACAACACGATCATCACGATCACCGATGCCGACGGCAACGTGATCGCGTGGTCGAGCGCCGGAGGGATCGGGTTCAAGGGGTCGCGCAAAGGGACGCCGTACGCCGCCACGCAGGCCGCGATGGCGGCCGGCAATGCGGCCAAGACGTACGGGATGCGGTCGCTCGAGGTGCGCGTCAAGGGGCCGGGGGCCGGACGTGAATCGGCGGTGCGCGCGCTCCAGACCATCGGCCTCGACGTGAAGTCGATTCGTGACGTCACGCCGATTCCGCACAACGGCTGCCGGCCGCCGAAGCGGCGGCGGGTCTGAGAAAGTGTGAAGTGGGAAGCCAGAAGGCCAGAACCGGACAGACGGCAACGGTTTCGTGCTTCTGACTTCTGGCTTCTGGCTTCGAACTTTCGGTAACGATAGGGGCTTAAATGGCGAGGTATATCGGTCCAGTTTGCCGGCTGTGCCGGCGCGAGGGCATGAAGCTCTTCCTCAAGGGAGAGCGCTGCTACACGGACAAGTGCGCGATCGAGAAGCGCAATGTGCCGCCGGGGCAGCACGGCCGTGCGCGTCGGGCGAAGGTCGTCGGGTACGGCATTCAGCTGCGCGAGAAGCAGAAGGTCAAGCGCACGTACGGCGTGCTCGAGAACCAGTTCCGTCGCTACTTCGAGGTGGCGGATCGGCAGAAGGGCATCACGGGCGAACTGCTCCTGCAGATGCTGGAGCGGCGGCTCGACAACGTCGTCTATCGGCTGGGCTTCGCGACCTCGCGGCCCCAGGCGCGTCAGCTCGTGCGGCACGGCCACTTCACCGTCAACGGCAAGAAGGTGGACATCCCGTCGTACGCGGTGCGTCAGGGCGACACGGTCGCCGTGCGCCGGACGAGCGCGGAGAACACGACGATTCAGCACGCGATGGAGGAGGTCAAGGGGCGCGGCATCCCCGAGTGGCTGGCCTTCGACCCGGCGGCGCTCGCGGGACAGATCGCGCAGCTGCCGACGCGCGAGCAGATCAACCTGCCCGTGCAGGAGCAGCTCATCGTGGAGTTGTACTCGAAGTAAGTTGGAAGTTAGAAGTTGGAAGACAGAAGTTAGAAATTAGACGTGGCATGAAAGCCCGTTGCCGGCCCGCAGCTGTCAGACCCGTGGCGGGAGGCTGGTGACGTAGTCAGCGGGTCTGGAGGGGCGGTACGCGCCCCTGATGGCGGAAGGATGTGTCCCATGTTGTGGAAAGGTTTTCAGCGGCCCAAGCGGCTGGAATTCGAGCGCGAGACCCTCACGGACCGGTTCGGCCGGTTCTCGGCGCAGCCCTTTGAGCGCGGGTTCGGCACGACGGTCGGCAACGCGATGCGCCGGGTGCTGCTGTCGTCGATCGAGGGCGCCGCGGTGACCGCCGTCAAGATCGAGGGCGTGCTCCACGAGTTCTCGCCCATTCAGGGCGTCGTGGAGGATGCCACCGACATCATCCTGAACCTGAAGCAGATCCCGCTGAAGGTCCACACGGACCAGACGAAGACCGTGACCCTCCGCGCCATGAAGGCGGGTGAAGTGCGCGCGCGTGACATCGTCACCGACGCCGACATCGAGATCCTCGAGCCGGACGCCCACATCGCGACGGTGAGCGACGGCGGCAAGCTGGAGATGGAACTCCGGATCAAGCGGGGCCGCGGGTACGTGTCGGCCGACAAGAACTTCGACGAGGACCTGGGCATCGGCTGGATTCCGGTCGACTCGGTTCACTCGCCGGTCAAGAAGGTCAACTACACGGTCGAGGCGGCGCGCATCGGGCAGACCACCGACTACGACAAGCTCACGCTTGAAGTGTGGACGAACGGCGCGGTCACGCCGCGCGACGCGGTATCGCTCGCGGCGAAGCTCATCCGCGATCACTTCACGATCTTCGTCGGACTCGACGAGGCGGCCGACCAGCCGCTCGACGGGGTCGGCGACGTGCCGTCGTCGTCGATCAACGAGAATCTCGACAAGAGCGTCGAGGAGCTCGAGTTGTCGGTGCGCTCGTACAACTGCCTCAAGAACGCGAACATCCGGACGATTCGCGAGCTCGTGCAGAAGACCGAGGGCGAGATGCTCAAGACCAAGAACTTCGGCCGCAAGTCGCTGAACGAGATCAAAGAGATCTTGACGACGATGGGGCTGAGCTTGGGCATGCGGCTGGACCAGCCGGCCGCGCACAACGAATGAGCGGGCTCGTGAGCCAACGAGCGGCAAGGACTAAGGATCATGCGTCATAGAGTGGCATACCGGAAACTGGGCCGGGTCACCGAGCACCGCATCGCGATGCTCAGGAACCAGGCGTCGGCGCTCATCGAGTACGAGCGCATCGAGACGACGGTGCCGCGCGCGAAGGAGCTTCGGCCGTTCGTCGAGCGGATCATCAGCGTGGCCAAGCGCAGCCTGCACGCCGAGGAGGGCAGCACGCACGGCGTGACCGCCCGCCGCGCCGTGGCGCGCGACATCGCGGACCGGGACGTCGTGAAGAAGCTCTTCGACACGATCGCCCCGCGGTTCGTCGATCGGCCGGGCGGCTACACCCGGCTGCTGCGCCTGGGCCATCGCCGCGGCGACGCGGCGGACCTGGCCGAGGTTCAGTTGGTCGGCAGTGAGTACGACCCGAGCAAGGCCGAGGCCGAGAAGGCCAAGGGCGGCAGCGGCGGTGGCGGTGAGGCCAAGCCGAAAGCCAAGGGCGTCGGCGGACGAATTCGCGCCGCTCTCGGCGCCGGCAAGAAGAAGGGCGACCAGGCCGGCGGCAAGGTCGAAAAGCGCGCCAAGGGCGCGCCGAAGAGCACCGCTCCCCGGAAAGCCGGCGGAATCGGGATCCTAGCCCGGATTATTCATGAAGGCCCCACAATCCGCCCTCCGGGCTTCGACTCAGGCCCAGACACTGGGCCTTCGCTCAGGGCTAGCCCTGAGCACCGCGGTTTGCGCGGTGTCGAAGCCCGTGGCCTCACCTGACCAAGAGCCACGGGCGCGTGTTCACGAACGTGCAGCGTTCGTGAATAAAGCGGGCTAGAACCCGCGGGGCGTCACGCCAGGTGCGTGGCGCCCCGTTCGACATCTCCGCCGGTTCAGCGTCGCAGGGCTCCTGCCCGCGACGACCATCACCTCAACCGTCGCCGCCGCCTGGTCTCAAGCCGGACCCGCGAATCGCAACGTAATCATCGGCCTCGCCTCTTGCGGCCGAAGCCCCAACCCCAACCCCTCCGACCGGCTCAGCCAAGGGCGATTCGGTCGGCCAGGAGCGCGACGCTTAGGGCGTATGCGTTCGAGCAGTTGTACTCGATGATGGCCTCGTAGTTGCGGTAGACGAGGAAGTTGCGGTGGACGCCGCGGACGAGCGAGGCTTCCAGGGGCGAGGCCGGCAGCGGGCGGCCCGTCGCGAGCGTGACGCCGAGCCCTTTCCACACGTCGAGCGGGCGTGGCTCGGTCATGTCGCGGAGCGCCCGGCACCCCTCGGTGCGCATCGGGACGCCGCGGTCGATGCGCGCCATCACGGCCTTCGAGACCCGCACCTCGCGGCCCCACCGCTCGTGGGGCGTCCAGCCCTTCTGTCGGAGGTAGTTGGCCATCGAGGCCAGCACGTCGGCCTCGGACGACCAGATGTCGGCCCGGCCGTCCCCGTCGAAGTCCACGGCGTATTTCAAGTAGCTCGACGGCATGAACTGCGGCTGTCCCATCGCGCCGGCCCAGGATCCCTTGAGATCGGGCAGCGCGACCAAGCCGCGGTCCAGGATCACGAGGGCGCTCAACAGCTCGTGTCGAAACAGCTCGCTGCGGCGGGAGTCGTACGCGAGCGTCGCCAGCGCGGCAATCATCGGGTGCGTGCCGCTGAACTGGCCGAAGTGCGACTCGATGCCCCAGATGGCGATGGTGACCGGACCGGGCACGCCGTAGACTTTCTCGATCCGGCGGAGCAGGCCGCGGTTGGCGGAGGCGGCCTTTCGCGCGGCCACCAGCGTCTTCCGCTGGAGGCGCGCCGCGACGTACTCATCGAGGCTTTCGGTGGCCTCCGGCTGCGCCCGGTCGCGCGCCACGACGACCGGCTCCGGGGCGAGGCCGGTCAGCGCGAGGTCGATCGTGGTCTGGCTGATGCCCTGCGCGCGCGCATCGGACCGCACGCCGACCAGCCACTCGTCGAAGGACGGCGGCTTCTGGTCGTCCTGCGGCGCCGCGGCGGAGGCGAGAAACGGCAGCAGGCAGCAGGCGAGCGGCAGGAGCCAGGCGAGGGGCCCGCGGGCACTCCGCTCACGCGTCACTCGTCCTCCTCGGTGGCTTCTCCGCGATCGGCCTTCGACGCCGCGATGATCTTCGCGTGCAAGTGGGCCGGGACCTCGTCGTAGTGCGAGAACTCCATGTGGTAGGAGCCGCGGCCGCCCGTGGCCGACGTGAGCGCCTGTTCGTAGGTCAGCATCTCGGCCATCGGGACGGTGGCTTTGATGACGGTCGAGGCGCCGCGCGTCTCCATGCCGGCAATGCGGCCCCGCCGGCTATTGAGATCGCCCATCAGGTCGCCCGCGAAGTCCGAGGGCGCGTACACCTCGACGGTCATCACCGGTTCGAGCAGCGTGGGCTTCGCGCGGGACATGCCGTCCCGGAACGCGAGGCGGCCCGCCAGTTTGAACGACAGCTCGTTCGAGTCGACGTCGTGGTACGAGCCGTCGAAGATCGTCACGCGGAAATCGACGACGGGGTAGCCGGCGAGATAGCCTCGCAGCCGGGTGTCCTGAATCCCCTTTTCGACGGCGGGCACGAATTGCCTGGGGATGGCGCCGCCGAAGATGTCGTCGACGAACTCGAAGTCCGATCCGCGTGGGAGGGGCTCCATCCGGATCTTGCAGTCGCCGAACTGGCCGTGGCCGCCCGTCTGCTTCTTGTGCCGGCCGTGGGCTTCGACCGCCGCCGTGATCGTCTCTCGATAGGGCACGTGCGGCGGCTTGAGATTGACCTCGACGCCGAAGCGGCGCCGGAGCTTCGCGACCGTGACCTCGATGTGCAGCTGGCCCTGGCCCGAGAGCAGCAGTTCGTGCGTCTGGCCGTCGCGCCCGTAGCTGATCGACGGATCCTCCTCGCAGCAGCCGCTGCATGGCCGTGCCGATCTTGTCTTCGTCACCCCGGCTCTTCGGCTCGATGGCGTAGGCGAGCACGGGCTCGGGGAAGCGAATTGGCGGGATGACGAAGGGGAGATCGCCGCTCGCCGAGCGTATCCGACGTGTGCGTGTCCTTGAGCTTCGCCACGGCGCCGAGGTCGCCGGCGTGCATCTCGGTCATATGCGTCTGGGTCTTGCCCTGCAGCGTGAGCAGATGGCCCATGCGCTCCTGGCCGTCTTTCGTGAGGTTGTGCACCGTCGAGTCCGACCGAACGACGCCCGAGACCACCCGAAACATCGTGATGCGTCCGGCGAACGGATCGGCAATCGTCTTCCAGACCCACAACCGAAGGGGCGCGGCGTCGTCGGCCGCCTGGGCGGCCGGGTCTCCGGCGAAGGTCAGGCCCCGGAAGGGGCGATCCGCCGGCGACTGGACGTAGGTATCGAGGGCGTCGGCGAGGGGCTGGACGCCGATGTTGTGGAGCCCCGATGCGCAGAAGACCGGGAAGAGCCGGCCGGCCTGCACCGCGCGGGCGAGACCCTCGGCCAGCTCCTCCTGCGTGAGCGTGCCCGCCTCGAAGAACTTCTCGATCAGGGCATCGTCGGCTTCCGCCACCATTTCGGTGAGGGCGGCGCGCGCGGCCTCGGCTTCGGCCTTGAGCGCGTCGGGAATGTCGCCGTCAGTCGGCGTGCCGGAGCCGTCGGCTGGAAACGTGAACGCCCTCATGGCCACGAGGTCCACGACGCCGGCGAACGCTTTCTCGGCGCCGATCGGCAGCTGGACCGGCACGCAGGCGCGGCCGAACGCCGTCTGAAGGGACTCGACGGAGCGCTCGAGGCTGGCACGCTCGCGGTCGAGCCGATTGACGACGATGAGCCGCGGGAGCTGGAGCTCGGCGGCGATGTTCCAGACCTTCTCGGTCGAGACCTGGACGCCGGCGACGGCGTCGACGACGACCACGGCGGCTTCGACCACGCGGAGCGCCGCGCGGGCTTCGCTCAGAAAGTTGCCCATGCCGGGCGTGTCAATCACGTTGAGCTTGTGCTTGTTCCACTCGAGGTAGGCAAGCGACGAGGCGAGCGTGTGTTTTCGGGCAATCTCTTCGTCGTCGAAATCCGTGACGGTGGTGCCGTCGTCGACCGTGCCGAACCGGTTGACGGCCCCGGCATCGAAGAGGAGCGCCGAGGCCAACTGCGTCTTGCCTGCACCGCTGTGCCCCACGAGCGCCACATTGCGAATGCCTGCCGCGTCATAGACCTTCATAGGGGGAATGTCCTCCGATCAGGCGCATGATACCAAGCGATCAACAAATCGACCTATCGACCTATCGACCCATCGACCTATTGGGATCGATGGATCGCCTCATCGATGGAGCCCCCTTGGACCATTCGCACCGGTCGCTCCGTCGATAGGTCGATAGGTCGATAGGTCGATGGGTCGATGGGCCGATGGGTCGATGGGCCGATGGGCCGATGAAACTATTCGTACCTGAGGGCTTCGATCGGGTCGAGGCGGGACGCCCGGATTGCGGGGACCATGCCGAAGAACACGCCGACGGTGGCCGAGAAGCCGATGCCGATGGCGAACGACCACCAGGGCAGCGAGACGGGGAAGCTCGTGAGGTAGTGCACGCCGATGCCGAGCGCGCTGCCGATGAGGATGCCCAGCACGCCGCCGGCCGACGTCAGGAACACCGCTTCGAGCAGGAACTGCCACAGGATCTCGACGGCGCTTCGCGCCGAGGGCCTTTCGCACGCCAATCTCGCGCGTGCGCTCGGTGACGCTGATCGTCATGATGCTCATGACGCCGATGCCGCCGACCATCAGCGCAATCGACGACAGCACGACGAGCGCCAGAAACGCGGCCTGCGTGATCTGGTCCCAGACTTTGAGGACGGCGTCCTGCGTGACGAGGTCGAAGTCGTCAGGCTCGTCGAGATGCAGCCCGTGGCGGATGCGCATCACCTGTTCGACCTCTTGCAGCGCCTGCTCGCGCGGCACCCCCTCGCGGGGGACCGCGGAGATGATGATCGCTCGCATCTCGCCTCGGCCGACGTGGACGGCCCGGAGGCCGAACTGCTTCTGATACGTCGTGTGGGGAATGACGACGAAATCATCCACGCCGAGGCTGATCCCGCCCGGGCTGGGCCGCTTGTCCAGCACGCCGATGACCTGGTACTGCTCGAGGCCGAGGCGGACGAGCTTGCCGATGGGATCGACGTTCGGGAAGAGCGCCTGATAGGCGGTCTGGCCGAGCACGATGACGTTGCGGCGCCGCTGGACTTCGCCGGCGGTGAAGAAGCGCCCCAACTGGAGCGAGGCCCGGACGACGGACGACCACCGCTCCGTCGTGCCGTAGACGGCCAGCGGCTTGGTGCGCTGGTCGCGGTAGTAGACGCGCTCCTGGACCCCGGGGCCGCCCTGGCCGAGCGTGATGTTCGACCGTCTCGATATCCGGCGCGTCCCGCTCGATCGCCTGCGCGTCCTCCGGCGTCAGGTTCGGCCGCATGACCAGGTCCTGAAACTTCGCGCCGCTGGCCATGCTCACGCCGGAGAACTTGGCGACCGTGATCGTGTTGGGGCCGAGTCCCGAGATGAGGTCGCGCATCGACTGGTCGAAGCCGCGGACGAGCGACGTCATCCCGACGATTGACGTGACGCCGATGACGATGCCGAGCACCGTCAGGATGGACCGCAGCTTGTTGGAGCGCAGCGTGTCCCACGACATCGTCACGATTTCAGCGAAGAGGGTCCAGCGCACCGTTACTCTCGTCTGAGCGCTTCGATGGGATCCAGCGCGGCGGCCCGCATGGCTGGATACAGACCGAAAAAGAGGCCGACCACGGCCGTCATGGAAATGCCGAGCGCGACCGACCAGGGCTCCACGATCGATGGGAGCGGCGTCAACCGGCTGATGATGTAGGCGACGAGAAAACCCAGCCCCGTGCCGGCCAGGCCGCCGAACGTCGACAGCGTGATCGACTCGGTCAGGATCTGCCACAGCATGTCGCGACGCCTGGCGCCGAGCGACTTGCGCAGGCCAATCTCGCGCGTGCGTTCGCTCACGACCATCAGCATGATGTTCATGATGACAATGCCGCCGACGACGAGCGACAGGCTGACGACGCCGATGAGAATCGCGAAGATGCCCGACGTCGCCTGGGTGTAGATGTTCAGGAAGGTGGCCGAGTTCACGACGCCGAAGTTATCCGGCTCCCCGGGGCGCAGGCGGCGCTCGATGCGAAGCGCGACGGTCGTCTCGTCCATGGCCTGCCTGGACGTGCGCGGTATCGATCGGGCGCACCGTGAGCTCCAGGGCGGGCCGGGACCCGAAGATGCGCTCGAACGCGGTCAACGGAATGATGGCGAACTCGTCCTGCGACTGCCCGAAGATCGATCCCTTCTGCTCCGCGACGCCCACGACCTGGAAGTGAAGGCCCGCGAGTGTGACTTCCTTGCCGATCGGGTCGACCGGGCCGAAGAGGCGGTCGGCGGCGTCGTAGCCGAGGATCGTGACGTGCCGGCCGGCGTCGAACTCGGTCGGCAGGATCAGCCGCCCCGCGATCACGTTCGACGTGGGCAAGAGCGTGAACTGCTTGCTCACGCCGTGGATCGACATGCTGTCGAGCGACTCGAGCGGGGTCTTGGCCTGGGCCGAGGCGTCCGACTCGGCCATGACCAGCGACACCGACGTGCCGAAGCGTCGAATCGCGTCGGCATCATCCAGGGTCACCCGCGGGTTGCTCTGGGCGCGCTCGGCCTCCTCCTCCGTCATCGTCGGCCCGGCCCGCACGACGCTGAACGCGTCGGCGCCGACCTGGGATTGGATGGCGTCGGTCACCGACGCGTTCAGCCCCTGCACGAGCGACACCACCGCGATGATGGAGGTCACCGCGACGATGTTGCCAAGCACGGTCAGAAAGGACCGCAGCTTGTTGGTCCAGATGGACTGCAGCGCGATGAGCGCGGCCTCGATGAACTGATGCATGCGCGTCGATCGATTACTGTGCCGTCGTGACCGGCGTCGTGGTGGTCGAGATTTTCACCGGGTCGCCGTCCTTGAGCGTGCGCACTGAGCTGAACGGCCCGGTGATGACCTTGTCGCCTGGCTGGACGCCGTCGAGCACCTCGAAGTATTTGTCGCCCGCGATGCCGGTCTTGGTGGGCACGAACGTCGCCGAGTCGTTCTTGACGACAAAGACGCCCTCAATCTCCTTCCGGGATTGGCCGGGCTTGAGCTCCTGGTTGGCGACCGGCAGCGCGGCGTGAGGCTGGCCGGGCTCGGGCGCGGGCGACGGGACGATGTGGCCGGCCTGGTCGACGACCAGCTCACGGACGGTCGTGGCCTGAATCGGCACCGAGATCGCCTGCTTGCGAGTCGCCGTCGTGATGTTGGCCGTGCACGTGAACCCGGGCCGAACCTGGGGAATCGTCCCGTCGATCGTGACCTTGACCAGGAAGTTCGTCGCGCGCGACGACGAGGAGCTCGCGTTCGTCGACGTCGTGTCCGGACTGTTGCCGACCTCGGTCACGGTGCCGTGGAACGTCTGGTCGGGCAGGGCGTCAATCGTCACCGTGGCGGGCTGGCCGATCCGGACCGACGGAATATCGGTCTCGTCCACCTCGACTTCCGCCTGAATCACCGACATGTCGGCCACCGTGAGCAGGACCGTTCCGGCGTTGTTCATCGTGCCGATCACGACGGTCTCGCCCTCGAGGATGTTGCGCTTCGTCACGATGCCGTCGATCGGCGACACGATGCGCACCTTGGTCAAGTCGTACTTGGCGCTGTCGAGCATCGCCTGCTGCTGGTCGATGCGCATCTGCTGCGTCTTGAGCGACTGCTCCGACTGCTGCAGCGCGGCCTCCTTCACCTTCAGGTCGTTCTGCGAGATCTCGAAGTCCTGATCGGCGAGCAATCCGCGCGCGTGCAGATCCTTCTGCCGGTTGGCCGTGGCCTCCGACTGGGTGAGCGAGACCTTCGCGCTGTCCACCGACTTGCGCATTTCCTCGAGCGACGACTTGGCGGCCGCCAGGCTCGCCTCCTGGTTCTGGACCGCCGTCTCCAGGTTCTTCGGGTCGATCTGGAGCAGGAACTGCCCCTTCTTGACGATGTCGCCCTCGTTGACGGCGAGGTTGACCACGCGGCCCATCGTGTCCGCGCTGATGTCGACTGACTCCTTCGGCTGGATCGTGCCGCTCGCCGACACGACGGCTTCGAGGTCGCGCCGCTGGACGGGCTCGACGGTGACGTCAATCCCGGTCCTTCGCTTGAATGCGAAGTTCGCATAGATGATGCCGCCGATGACGACGACGAGCAGAGTGCCGACGAGGACCTTCTTTCGGTTCATGTAATTACCTGCCGGAGAAGAAGCCGGTGACCGTGGCGCCGACGGCCGCGACGAGCGCGGACAGGGCGAACAGGCCGATGGCGATGTTGGTAGTCTTGCGCCGGTACAGCACGCCGAGACCGATCGCGGTCACGATCGTGCCCCAGATCGAAAAGACGTTCACGAAGCTGAGGAACCGGGCCAGGAAGCTCGTCTCGCTGAGCATCGGCAGCAGGGCCGTCAGAGTGAACGGGCCGAACGCGCTCATCGTGCCCTGCGCGTACTGCACGGGCGCGCCGATGACCGCCCCCAGGGCCGTGATGATCGTCGCGTGCCCCACGACGCAGAGGACCTGCTTGAACGTCGCCGTGCCCCCGAGCCCGACGTTGAACGCCACGTAGTACAGCCCGGCGAAGATACAGGATCGGCACGGGCATGAAGATGGGCGTGGCGACAATCGTCGCGTACGCCCGGATAGGTGCCGTCCTCTGGAGGTTGGCATACTGCTCGGCGGTCGGCGGCTGGCCGGTGAACCGCTCGGTCTGCTGGGCGGCGGCGTCAATCGCGGCCTGCCGCCCCCGCTCCGTCAGCTGCGGGAGTCCCTGGCTGAGCCCCATCACAATGCCCGCGATGAGCACGACGCCCACCACCTTAGGCGTGGGGAGTATCCGCTGGAACATGGCGGTGGGGGCCACGATCACGGCCAGGACGCGCGCAAACAGGCCAGGTACCGGTACGGCAGGCGAAGCTGCGTCAGTCATGTCGAAGAGGTCTCCTCTGGTGCCGGCTCACCCTACAGGCGAGCGAGTGAGATGGCGCGCGCCTAGACGGACGGTGGCACGGTCTGGCAAGCCGCTGACACGAAACGGACAATCCTCAATATTGTACCGTCCCGAACAGATACGAGAGTCAGGGGGCGGATAGTTCCATCAGATGACCGGCGCCGTCCAGGGGCGGCGCCGGGAGCGCTTGGCCCGCCAGGGTCAATCCGAACTCGATCCTGATAATGTTGCCGAGATGCGCGTTCTCGCGACCATGCTCATCCTGCTGCTCCTGCCGGCGGTGAGCGCGGCACAGACGGTCTGGGAGTCGGTCGGCGTCCGCGCGCTCGGCATGGGCGGAGCGTTCGTGGCCGTCGCCGACGACGCCACGGCCGTGTACTGGAATCCGGCCGGCCTGGTGGCGGGCGCGCCCGGGAATGCGACGATGGAGTGGGCCCACTTCCGGACGGGCAATCAAAGCGGACCACCGGTGGCCGGCCCGACGAGGCGGACGTCCAAGTTCGTGAGTCTCGGGACCTGGCCCGTCGGGCTGTCGTACGCCAAATTCGAGGAGGCCGGGCTGGTCGCCGCACCTGGCGGCTCCACGCGAGCGGAACTGCTCAGCACCTCTCAATTCGGCGCGACCATCGTGCAAACGCTCATCTCGGGGCTCGTCGTCGGATCGACCCTGAAGTACATCCGAGGTAAGGCGGTCACCGACCCGGTCGTCGGCGCCTCGGCCGGCGATGCGCTTCAGCAGGCGCTGAAGTTCGACGGACATTCATCGGGCCATTTCGACTACGACCTCGGCGCGATGGCCGACTTCGGCCGCGCGCGGCTCGGGCTGACGGTGCACAATCTGCGATCGTCTCGGTTCGTGGATACGTCAGGATCTGCCATCACCCTGCAGCGACAAGCCAGATTGGGCGTGGCCGTGCTGCCGACCAGTGGCCTCACCCTTGCTATGGATGTGGACCTGGACACGGTCATCCTCCGCGAGGGGCCTCGACGGATGGTCGCGTTGGGCGGCGAAGACCGATTGGGTCGCTGGGCCGTGCGTGCCGGCGTTCGCTGGAATCGCGACGGCGCCAAGCACACGGTCGCGGCGACCGGCCTCAGCGTGGCCGTACGGCAGTCACTGTGGCTCGACGGCTATTACTCGCAGGGGAGGTCTGGCTCCGACCGCGAGTTCGGCGCGGCGCTGCGCGCCGGATTCTAGCGGTTGACGCCCGGCGGCTGGCCGTGTCCCGAAAGGCGACATGGCAGCGAGACTGGGCGAGCTTCTCGTGCGCGACGGGCGCATCACGCCAGCACAACTTGACGACGCGTTGACGCGCCAGCGCGCGTACGGCGGCCGGATCGGGTCGATTCTCGTGGCGTCGGGCGCCGCGCTGGAGCCGGACGTCGTGGCCGCGCTCGGCCGACAGCTCGGCGTCCGGTCGCTCAACCTGGCGAGCGTCATCGTCAACCGGGAGGCGGTTCGCCTGATCTCGGGTGAAACCGCCGCGCGATATCTGGCCGTGCCGGTGGCCCGTGCCGCCTCGAGCCTGACGCTCGCCATGGTCGATCCGGGCAACGTCATCGCGATCGACGACATCCGCTTCATGACCGCGCTGCGCGTCGAGCCCGTGGTCGCGCTCGACCGGTCCGTGCGGGACGCCATCGCGCGCCTCTACGGTGGCGTCGGGGTTCACGCCCGCGCGGCAACGGGCGACGAGAACCGGGCCGTCAACGACCTGCGCGCCGGTGCGCGAGGGGCCGGCGGCCCCGGCGACGACCGGGAGGCGCTGGAGCTCGCCCGCGCACAGGGCGAGGCCGGCGAGGCGCCGATCGTCGGCCTCGTGAACGCGCTCGTGCGCGGGGCGATCGATCGCGGCGCGAGCGACATCCATCTGGAGCCGTTCGAGACGGAGACCCGTGTGCGCGTGCGCATCGACGGCGTATTGCACCCGGTGATGACGCTGCCGCTGCGCATTCGGGATGCGATCACGTCGCGCGTGAAGATCATGGCGCGCTTGGACATCGCCGAAAAGCGGCTGCCGCAGGACGGCCGCATCAACGCGCGGGTCGCCGCGCGCGGGGCTCCGCGCGATGTCAACATCCGCGTGTCGTCGCTGCCGACGCTGTTCGGCGAGAAGCTCGTGCTGCGGCTGCTCGACCGAGAACAGCTTCGGCTCGACATGTCGCACCTGGGATTCGAGTCGGAGGCGCTGGCTCGGTTCGACATGGCCATCCGGCGGCCCTGGGGACTCGTCCTCGTCACCGGGCCGACCGGGAGCGGCAAGACGAACACGCTCTACTCGGCCATCGGCAGGCTGAACCAACCCGGCGTCAACATCCTCACGGCCGAGGATCCGGTCGAGTTCAACATGCCGGGTGTCAACCAGGTCCTGGTCCGGGAGTCCATCGGCCTGACATTCGCGGCCGCGCTGCGGTCGTTTCTGCGCCAGGACCCGAACGTCATCCTGGTGGGCGAGATCCGCGACAGCGAGACCGCCGCGATGGCCGTCAGGGCGGCGCTGACCGGCCACCTCGTCTTGTCGACGCTGCATACGAATGACGCGCCCAGCGCGGTGACCCGCCTCGTCAACATGGGCGTCGAGCGCTTCCTCGTGGCGAACGCGTTGAGTCTCGTCTGTGCCCAGCGGCTGGTGCGGACCGTGTGCGAGCGCTGCCGGGAACCGCACGCCGCGCCCGTGGACGAGCTCGTCCGCGCCGGATGTGACGTCGAGGCCGCGCGAGCCGCCGAGTTCATGGCGGGGCGGGGATGCGAGCACTGCGGCCAGACGGG
The DNA here is from genome assembly GCA_963849525.1 of uncultured Acidobacteriota bacterium. GTDB lineage: Bacteria > Acidobacteriota > Vicinamibacteria > Vicinamibacterales > SCN-69-37 > CAVXSP01. The sequence continues at coordinate 148,939 of CAWKHL010000004.1, forward strand.
CTACCGGGGGCGGGTGGGTCTGTTCGAGGTGATGGAGATGACCGAGCGGATGCGTGAGGCGGTGTCCGACGCGGCGCCGACGTCGGACCTGCGGCGACTGGCCACCGCCGAGGGCATGTCAACGCTCCGCCAGAGCGGACTGACGAAGGTCAGGCGGGGCGTGACGACGCTCGAAGAGGTCGTGAGGGAGACGACCGTATGACGCTCGGGGAGTTACTGCTCGCGGCCTGGCACGTTCGGGGCTCCGACCTGCATCTGGCGGCCGACCGGACCGCACGGGTGCGCGTGGACGGCCGCCTCCGATCAATCGGCGACTCGATACTGACGTCCGGCGGCACCCGACAGCTGATCTTCGGCGCGCTCACCGAGGCGCAGCGGGCGCGGTTCGAGGCGACCGGGGAGTTGGACGCGTCCCTTGTCGTTCCGGGAGCGGACTTCCGAGTCCGGGCCAACGTGTTCATGCAGCGCGGGTCGGTGGGCGCCGCGTTTCGGCTCATTGCCAGCGGCGTGCCGTCGCTCGATGAACTCGGGATGCCGGCGACCCTTCGAGCGTTGGCGGACCGCCCGCGGGGCCTCGTGCTGGTGACGGGCGCGACCGGCAGCGGCAAGTCCACGACGCTTGCCGCCATGCTCGATCGGATCAACGCGACCCAGGCGGTTCATATCCTGACGATCGAAGACCCGATCGAGCATGTCCACGAGGACAAGCGGGCGCTGGTCAATCAGCGCGAGCTGCACGGCGACACGCCGTCGTTCGCCGGCGCGCTGCGCGCCGCCCTCCGGGAAGACCCGGACGTGATCCTCGTCGGCGAAATGCGTGACGCCGAGACGATGCAGGCCGCGCTGACGCTCGCCGAGACCGGACACCTGACGCTGGCCACCCTCCACACCAACTCGGCCGCACAGGCCGTCTGCCGCCTCGTGGATGCATTTCCGGCCCACCAGCAGGCTCACGTGCGGGCGCAGCTGTCGCTCGTGCTCGAGGGCGTCGTCTACCAGACGTTGGTGCCGAAGGCCGGCGGGACCGGGCGCGTGGCCGCGGTCGAGATCCTGGTGGCCACCCGGGCCGTTCGGGCGCTCATCCGGGAGAACAAAGTCCACCAGATCTACGGTGCCATGCAGGCCGGTCAGGACCTGGCGGGTATGAGGACCTTGAATCAGTCGTTGGCGGCGTTGGTCGGGCGCGGCGCGATCAAGAGAGAGTCGGCCCTGGCGACGTCGCCGGATTCGGATGAACTCCGGCTGATGCTCGGGCGGACCGCCCCGCGCGCATCGGCCTACACCGTTCTCGGCGCGCCATGAAGACATTCGTCTATGCGGGACGGGCGCGCGGCGGGTTGGCGGTTCGGGGCGAGCGCGTGGAGGAGTCGGCGCGTGCGGTGGCCGCGGCCCTCCGGAACGAAGGCGTGCTGCCGACCTCGATTGTGCTGGCGCCCACGCGAGGCTCGACGCGCGTGCTTCCCAAGGCGCTTGCCGTGTTTACCCGGCAGCTGTCGGTCATGGTTGAAGCCGGTGTGCCGCTGCTCCAAGGCCTCGAACTGCTCGGCCGCGAGGAGCCGCACCGGCCGCTGGCCCTGGCGATTGCGAACGTGCGCGCGGATGTGGAGGCTGGCGTCCCGCTCTCGGACGCTCTCTGCCGCCAGCCGCGAACCTTTGGCGGTCTCTATGTGCACATGGTGGCGGCCGGGGAAGCGGGCGGTGCGCTTGCCGCCGTGCTTCAGCGACTCGCCGCGTACATCGAGCAGCAGGCGAGGCTGCGGGCGCGCGTGCGGGCCGCGATGATGTATCCCTGCACGGTGATGGTCATTGCCGCCGGCGTGGTCGGCGCCATCCTCTGGAAAGTCGTGCCCGCGTTCACGGCGTTGTTCGCGGGGCTTGGCGCCGAGCTGCCCGCGCCGACGCGCGCGGTCATCTGGATGAGCCGTACCGTCGTCGTGACGCTTCCGCTGGTTGCGCTCGTTGCCGCGGCCGGCGCGTATGGGACGAAGCGGTATTACGAGGCGGCGTCTGGACGGCTGCGGATCGATCGCCTGCGGCTCAGCGTGCCGCTGCTGGGTCCCCTCGTTCGCAAGATCGCCGTGGCGCGATTCTGTCGGACGCTCGGCACGCTCATCGCGTCGGGCGTGCCGATTCTGAGCGGCTTCGACATCACGGCGGCCACGTCGGGCAACGCGGTGATCGAGTCGGCGATTCGCGCGGTCCGCGCGCGCGTCGAGCGCGGCGAGACGATTGCCGCGCCGCTTCGGGATACGGGCGTCTTTCCGGCGATGGTGGCGCAGATGATCGGCGCCGGCGAGAGCACGGGGGCGCTCGACGTGATGCTCGCCAAGGTCGCCGACTTCTACGAGGAGGACGTCGAGGTCGCCCTCAACGCCCTGCTCGCGACGCTCGAACCCGTCCTGGTCGCCGCGCTCGGCCTCATCGTCGGGGGCATCGTGATTTCGATGTACCTGCCGCTGTTCTCGCTCATCAACCAACTGGCGGGGCAGAGGTAAGGCATGGATGAAGGAGGTTGTTGTATGCAATCCGACGCCCGCGGGTTCACGCTTATCGAGTTACTGATCGTCGTGGCGATCATCAGCATCCTGGCGGCGATTGCCGTGCCCGGCCTGATGCGGTCGAAGATGACCGCCAACGAGGCGTCGGCGATGACGTCGCTCCGAGCCATTACCGCGGCAGAGGTGGCCTACGCGGCGTCGTGCGGCCAGAACGGGTATGCGGTGTCCTTGGTCGTTCTGGGTACGCCCGCGCCGGGAACCACCGCGGGGTTCGTCTCCAGGGATCTGGGTTCGGCGGCGGTGCCGCAGAAGAGCGGCTATACCTTCACGCTCGGCCCGGGCGCGGGTGCGTCGGTCGGGCCGCTCGACTGCAACGGGACGCCCACGCAGACCGGCTACTACGCGACGGCCGTGCCCCAGACGTTTGGTTCGACCGGTTCCCGGTCGTTTGCGACCAACGCGGAGAACACGGTGTGGCAGCTGAATGCCGCCGCCGCCCCAACCGAGCCCTTCGGCTCGCCCGCGACGCCAATACAGTGAGGGTTCTGGGGTTCTGGGGTGCCCGGGTTCCGGGGTTCCGGTTCCGGGGTTCCGGGGTTCGAGGTTCCGGGGTTCCGAGGTTCCGAGGTTCCGGGGTTCCGGGGTTCCGCGGTTCCGGAGTTCCGGAGTTCCAAGGCCCCGAGGTCCGAGCCTATGTCGGCGTGAGATCAAGGACCCAGGCGTTCCGCAACTCTGGAACCCCGGAACCTCGGAACCCGGAACCCCGGAACCGGAACCCGGGAACCCGGGAACCCCAGAACCCCGGAACCTCGATGATCAATAATCGCTCTTACCCATGTCTGCCAGAGTTCGCTGGATCATTCTTGCCTTTGCCCTCATCGGCCTGGCGTTTGCCGGGGCCGCGGCGCGCGTGCACTACCGGCTGCTGACTGAGCCCAACTACATCAGCCCCTGTGACATCAACGCCAAGTTCAACTGCTCCGAGGTGTACCTCAGCCATTACGGCACCGTGCACGGCGTGCCGGTGGCCTTTGCGGGGATCCTCTGGTTTGGGCTGGTCGCGCTCTTGGCCCTGTTCGCCAAACCGCAGGGGGCGAAGTCGAGCCCGTCCGTCGCGGGCAGCTACGTGTTTGCGTTGGCGACGGTCGGCCTGGCCGTGATCTTGTATCTCGGCTACACGTCGCTCTTCGTCCTGAGAACGGGGTGCGTGCTCTGTATTGGCACGTACGTCTCGGTGGCTGCGATCTTCATCGCGTCGGGCGCCTCCGGCGCGGCGCCAGTGCGGCAACTGCCCGGGCGCCTCTGGGGCGACCTGAAGACGTTCGTGGCCAGCCCGCTGCCGCTCTTTGTGACGCTGGCCTTTGTGGCCGGCCTCTCGGTCGTGGCGTCGTGGTTTCCCAAGACCCCGGTGACCTCGACGGCGGCGCCCGCGCCATCGGCCGCGGCGTCCGGCTCGAGCGATGTGGAGACGAGGTTCGACGCCATCTGGGCGGCGCAGCCGCGTATCGACCTCGGCGTTCCCGCCAACGGGGCGAAGGTCGTCGTCGTGAAGTTCAACGATTGGCAGTGCCCGTCGTGCAAGGCCGCGCACTACCTGTACGCGCCGGTGCTCGACAAGTACGCCCAGACGATGCCTGGGGTGGTGAAGTACGTCATCAAGGATTACCCGCTGAACAGCAAGTGCAACGTGAACGTCACCGCGCCGGGCCCGCATCCGGGGGCCTGCGAGGCAGCCGTGGCCGTGCGGCTGGCGCGCGAGCACGGCAAGGCCGACGAGATGATTGCGTGGCTGTTCTCGAACCAGGAAACGCTGACGCCGCCCGTCGTCGCGTCCGAGGTCAAGACGATGCTGGGCGTCAGCGACTTTGCCTCGGCCTACGCGCGCCTGATCCCGGAGGTCGAGCGCGACGTGGCCGACGGTGGGGCGCTCAAGGTCGAGTACACGCCGACCTACTACGTGAACGGCGTCAAGGCGCAGGCCGAAGCCGGCCGGTGGCTGACCGCTCCGTATTTCGACTACGCCATCCGCTACGAGCTCCGGAAGGCCGGGGTGACGCTGCCCGGAGATTCGGCGTCCGCCGCCGGTCAGGCCGACGAGAAGAAGTAGCGCCGCGCTCCGCGCCGGACGAGAAGACGGCCACCCCGGTTGGGCTCGTCCGCGCCCGCTGCCGCGGGGGATGCCACCGTGGACGAGAGCCTGCCCATGAATATCCTCGCCCCATGGCTCCTTGGCGTGTTCGGCCTGATGTTTGGCAGCTTCCTCAACGTCTGCATCTCGCGGCTGCCGCGCGGTGAGTCGGTGGTGTTTCCCCGCTCCAGGTGCCCGCGCTGCCGCGCCGCGATTGGCTGGTACGACAACATCCCGGTCCTGAGCTACCTCTGGCTCGCCGGGCGCTGTCGTGCCTGTCGTGAACGGATCAGCGTCCGGTACCCGATCGTCGAGGTCGCGACAGCGGCCCTGTTCTTCGCGCAAGCGGAGGTCTGCGCCGGCGACGGGCCCCTTCTGCTCTCCCGCCTGGTGCTGACGGCGCTGCTCATCACGCTGTTCGGCACCGACCTCGAAACGCATCGGCTCCCGGATCGGCTCACGATTGTTGGCATCGCGGCCGGCCTCCTCTCGAGCGTCGCGCTCGCGCCGGGCCTCCGGTCGAGCCTCATTGGTCTCGCGTTGGGCGCCGGGCTCTTGTTGACGATTCGCTGGCTCTGGTCGCGCCTGGCGGGCGTCGAAGCGATGGGCCTTGGTGATGTGAAGATGCTCGCGATGATTGGCGCGTTCCTGGGCTGGGAGCAGGTCTGCCTGGTGCTCCTGCTCGCGAGCGTGGCCGGCGCGGCCGTCGGCCTGTCGCTCACCGCCACCGGGAAGGCCTCCATGCAGAGCCGCCTGCCGTTTGGGACCTTCCTTGCGGCCGCCGCGATCGCCTCGTCGCTCGTTGGCGGCGACATCCTGCGCTGGTACTCCGCGTTCTACCGCTGAGGATTCTGCCACCCGCGACGCGAGGCGGCATCGCCGAATCTGCAACCTTCGCGCTCGCGGTTCACTCGCGTGCGTGTCCGGCCGGCGAGCAGCGCGCGGACCGGAACTTGCACGCTCCTGGCGTGTGCCTCCTCGCGCCGGCGAAGCCGGCTTCACCTTGGTTGAAGTGCTCGTGGCGACGGGCATCCTGGCGACGGCGATCGTCGGAGCCGCCGGGCTGCTCTCGGTCGCGGCCGCGGCGGTCGAGAGCGCCAGGAGTCAGACATCGGCGACGATTCTGGCGACTGACAAGATCGAACAGCTGCGGGCGCTCGCATGGAGCGACGATCGCACCGGCACGCCGACGAGCGACTTCGGCACGAATCTCGGGGTCACTCCTCCTGCCCCCGGAGGCACCGGCCTCAGCCCATCACCGTCGGATTCGCTCCGCCGCAACGCGCCCGGTAGCGTCGACTATCTCGACGCCTCGGGGGAGTGGGTCGGCGGCGGCTCGTCGCCACCGCCAGGGGCGGTCTATGTTCGGCGTTGGCAAGTGGCGCCACTGCCCGACAGCCCGGCCGACACGGTCGTCCTGCAAGTCGTGGTGATGACTGTGGCCCGGGCGGCGGTGAACGCCGCTTCAGGACGCGTGGCACCCGAGGCCGCGCTCGTGACGGTGCGGACGCGCAAGGGGGCGGCGTGGTGAGCCGCGAGGCCGGGTTTTCGCTGGTCGAGATGCTGGTCGCACTCGCGCTGACGCTCATCGTGACTGGCGCGGCGTTTGGTCTGGCGCAGGCCACGCAGGCCATCGCTCAGGCGCTGCCAGACGCCGTGGACATGCAGCAGCGCCTGCGGGCGGGGGTGGATGCGATGGCCGGCGACCTGGCGGTGGCTGGGGCTGGCATGGACCGCGGTGCGGCGGCCGGCGCGTTGATTGGGTTCATCGCTCCGGTGATTCCGAGGCGTCTAGGCACGTCGGCGGCTGACGCGAGCACGGTGGTCAGACCGGATGTCATCACGATCCTCAGCGTGCCGGCCGCGGCCGGGCAGGGCGTGGCGGGCGCGCCGCTCTCCGCCTCGAGCGGTCTGGTTCTCGAACCGGGGCCTGGGTGTCCGGCGGGCCGGCCGCTGTGTGGCATCGCGTCCGGCTCGGCAGTGCTGGCCTTCGATTCATCCGGCCGCTTCGATGTCTTCACGATTGTCGGAGTGTCCGGATCGGTTGGTCAGCTCAGAGCGCACGGCCCGGGTTCCGGGTACGCGTTCCCGGCAGGGACGCCCGTCACCGAAGTGGAGGAGACGACCTACTCCTTCGACGCCGGCGCCGGGCAGTTGCGCAAAGACAACGGCGACCGCACGAGCGTGCCGGTCATCGATCAGGTGGCTGGCTTCGATGTCGAGTACTTCGGCGATCCGCGGCCACCCGCACGGCCCCGGCCCGCGCCAGCGACGGAGAACTGTCTGTATGGCCCGGACGGGCAACTGAGGCCCCTGGGCACGGTCGGCTCCGGACTCGTGCCGCTGCCGCTGTCGATGTTCGGCGACGGTCCCTGGTGCGGCAGCGGAGGCACCGCGTTCGACGCGGACCTGCTGCGCGTGCGGATGGTGCGAGTGACCGTGCGGGTGCGGGCCGTCTCAGTGTCGTTTCGCGCGTCGGGAGCACTCTTCGAGCGCCCCGGCACGAGCCGCGCTTCCACCAGCTACCTTCCGGACTTGACGGCACGCTTCGCCGTGGCTCCGCCGAATCTGGGCGTTGGCGGATAGGGGGGCGCCGAAGCCATGCGTCTGCATCGGTCTGCTGGCGACGAAGGCGTCGTGCTCGTCATCGCGCTGCTGACGATGATGCTTCTTGCCGCGCTCGGGTTGACGGCGGTCATGTTGGCCGACACCGAGAGGCGAATCGCGGCGAATCATCGGGCGGCCGAGGTGACAGTCTACGCGGCGGACGGGGTGGCCGAGCGGGTCATCGCCGATCTGGCCCGGCTGCCCGATTGGAGCCCGGCGCTTGCGGGCGCGAGTCGATCGACGTTCGCGGACAACACGCGACAGCCGATATTGCCGTCGCGTCGCGTGCTCGATCTCGACGCGCTCACCTACGAGCTGCAGTCCGCGGCAAACGCCGCCGGGCTTGGCGCGGACACGCCGGTCTGGCGCCTCTTCGCGTGGGGACCACTCGCGCGGATGGCGCCCCTGTCCGTCAACACGTCGGAGTACGTCGCGGCGTGGCTGGCCGATGACCCCGGCGACATGGATGGTGTGCCGACCGTCGACTCCAACGGCCGCGTCGTCATTCACGCGGAAGCCTATGGAACCGGCACGCGGCGGCAGGTCGAGGTGACGGTGGGGAGGTCGGCCTCCGGGGCGGTCGGCGTCGTGGTCTGGCGACGGCTCGATTAACAGGCGACATGTCGGTGCCGCTCCCGTTCGTCGTCCTTCTGTTTCTCGCGTGGTGGTTCTCCTCGCCAACGAGCCTCGGAGAGGTTGCCAGGCGGGAAGCACTGCGCCGCGCGGCGACGCCGCCGGCCGCAAGGGCACTCACCGACGCGGATGCCGACCGGTTGACGCCGAGCCGGTCGTCCATTCCCGAGTCCAATCGGCGGCGAGCTTCGGAGCCGCCGGCCGGCCGGGGCTCCGCCGGTGCGCCAGACGCGGAGGCCGCGCCCGCGTCGAAGGCTCATGATGAAACGTGGTGGCGCGACAGGCGTGCGAAGGCGCAAGGCACGGTGGACCGCGACCAGTTGCTGGCGGACGCGCTTCAGACCCGCATCAATGCGCTCGCCGCCGATGAGGCCGCGCGCGACGACCCGGTCGCCCGCGGCCAGCTCAACCGGGAGCGTCTCCAGGCGCTTGCCGAGCTCTCGAGGATGCGGGCGCAGCTCGCGGTGGACCAGGCGGCCCTCGCGGCGCTCCGTGACGAGGCGCGCCGCGAGGGGATTCCGCCTGGGTGGGTGCGTTAGATCAGCGGGAGGCGAGGTAGGCGGCCACCGCCTGCATCTCGCTGAAGTCCATGTTGGTGGTCTCGGCGTGCATGAGCGGCGCGTTGGCGCCGGAGCGAAGCTGGCTCTTGAACATCGCCATCTGCTTCACGAGGTACTCCGCGTGCTGGCCCGCAAGCCGCGGAAACATCCCGTTGCCCGCGGCATTCGGGCCGTGGCAGGTGATGCAGGCCACGACCTTGCCGGGCACGCCATTCTTGAACAGGTTCTCGCCTTCCTGGACGAGCTTCGGGTCGGTGGCCTTGTCCCTGGCGGGCGTTTGCTCGGCGAAGTACGTGGCCAGCTTCGTGATCATGTCGTCGCTCAGCTGGGAGGCCATGCCCCACATGTACGCCTGCGCCATGGGGTCGGCGCGCGTATGGCTGCGAAAGGCCTTCAATTGGGCATCCACGTAATCCTTCTGCTGAGCGGCCAGCCGCGGGAAGGCGGGCGACACGCTGCGTCCCTCGGGACCATGACACGACGCGCAGACTTGGGTGGCGACCTTGGCGGCATCCGCCTGCTGAGCGCCGAGCGACGGGCTCGCGCCCACGACAAGTACCACCGCTCCGATAATCAGTTGAACTTTCATGCTCCGTCAGTCCTCCATGGCCGGCGCGCGCAGCGCCGGCACAAAAAAGCGGCGTTGAACAGCCGACGATCGTCCGGCGACGCCTAGAACGCCAGCCAACCCAGCAGGTAGACCGTGTTGTTGTCGCCCGCGTTGCGTCCGGCGCCGTCGTAGTTCGCGGCCGCCCCGTTGAACTTCCGATAGTTGACGTACTGCAGCGCGACCTTGACGTTCTGCCAGGGCACGTAGTCCAGTTCGCCGCGCCATCCGCTGCTGTTCGGGCTATTGGCCGCGAAGCCATCGACCGGATTCGGCTGATACAGCAAGGCATCGGCGGTGCCCGTGGTGGAGAAGACCCCGAAGGCCGCGCCGTACGTCCGGCGGAAGTAGTAGCTTCCACCCGCACGGAACGTCTTCAGCGTATTCGATGAGTTGGCAGCCGCCTCGAGGGCGACGCCACTGTTGAGCCTCTGATGCTCGTTGATGAAGGTCGTCTGGACCGACACCAGGTGGCGGTCGCCGATGAACTGGTACTGGCCGTCAATCCCGATGTCGCGGTAGTTGTCGGTCGGCGGTCCAACGGGTTGGTCGGCGCCGTTGAGCTTCACGACCATGCCGTAGGCGCCAGCCGACAGGGACTGCTTGCCCCACTGATGCTCGTCGGCGATGCGCCAGTAGGGCGCCGCGCCCGTCACGACGGGACCGGCCGTGCTGTCGAGCGACCCGCCGAACCCTTGCGGCGCCGAACGATACACGCCGGCCTCTCCGTAAATCGAGTTTCTCAGCCAGACGTATCCGGTCACGCCCACGACGCCAAGGTCGGCCAGGCCCCCGTCGACCATCGTGCCCGCGCCAGGGCCCGGGCCGATCCCGGACTGCTGATCGAACGGCATTTGCCAGGCCGAGGTCGAGTTCCACACATCCTGCACGGTGGGGTTGTTATTGATCGTCAGGCCGTAGGTGACGCCCTTGTCGAGCGTGCCCACCTGCTTGGCAAATCGGATCTCCGCGTTGTCCCATCCGAAGGTTCCCGCCGCGCTGTCGTAGGTCATCTGAATGAAGGAGCCCAACCCCGGCGCGATTCGGCCCGCGTAGAAGAGGCTGGCCTGCTCGGGAAAGAGGACCTGGCCGTTTTGCGCCGAGGCGCCGTCCACGGCGGTGTCGGGCATCGCCTTGCCCGTTCGCGTGTAGGACGCCTGGAACATCAGCGACAGCGGCGGCAGTTGGTTGAGCAACAGCGTCGCGTCTTTCGACGGGCTGATCCCTTGCACTTGCGGCAGATTGTCGATCTGGTAGCCGTTCAGCTTGAACAAACGGCCGAAGGGCGTCAGCTCCGGGAAGACAGTGTGACACGCCTGGCAGTTGAGTCCAGTCTGCCGGGCGAATGACGGGACCGCGTAGGCTGGTCTGACAAATCCCGAGAAGAATGAAAGAAATAGAACTGTCGCGAGTCCCAAAATCACATGCAGGCATCGCGTGCCCATGCTGTACGCCTCCTTGCGCGGCGGCTGCTCTTCCGAGTTGGCCGTCGCTCCTGATAGAACGATCCGATGAGTCCGATCGACGTTCATTGTAGCGGCCAGACGGCGTCTGGCGCAGCCCCAGGAAGTGCAAGACGGGTGCCAATGTCTGACAGATTGGCAGCCTCTACAGGCACGGCCGCGGACACCGTTAGCGGTGTGGAATATTTCGCGCGATGGGGAATTGCGCTAGGACTCATTTCATAAACCGGCCGACGCACCGAGGGCGGCGAGGCGCCGGGCTGGCCAGGCGCGACGACTGAGAATACTGGCGGTATTTGAGGGAGGAGCCACGCCGCCCAGCCCGGATGCCTCGCCGGCCGAATGCCGGCCGGTTCATGAGATGAGTTCTAGGCCCGCATGCCGATGGCCTTCATCGACGAGCGGAGCTCCGTCGGCCTGACATCGGACACGATGACCGTCGCGCCGATGCCCTGGGCGAGGACGAAGTGCAGGCGTCGCCGCAGCACTTTCTTGTCTCGGGTGATCGCGTCGAGCGCATCGCCGATCCGGAGGTCGGCGACCGGCGGCAGCGGGCCGAGCTGCGCGATGAGGTCCCGCAGCCGCCGCTCGTCGTCGAGAGTGAGCGTGCCGCGCGCGGCCGAGAGGCGAGCCGCGGCCAGCATGCCGTAGCCGATGGCCTCGCCGTGTCGAAACCGCCGATAGCGCGTGATGGCCTCGAGGGCGTGGCCGATCGTATGGCCGAAATTCAGGATCCGGCGAGGACCGGACTCGCGCTCGTCGGCGCTCACCACCTCGGCCTTGATGCGGCAGCACTCGGCGATGACGCGCGTCAGGACGGCCGCGTCCTGGCCAAAGATCGCCGACAGATCGACGAACAGGCGGTCGAACAAGCCGGCCGATCCGATCACGCCGTACTTGACCACTTCGTAGAGACCGCCGCGGAACTCGCGCCGCGGCAGCGACCGGAGCAGCAGGGGGTCGCAGGCGACCAGGGCCGGCGAATGGAACGAGCCGACGAGGTTCTTGCCCACCGGAAGGTTGACGCCCGTCTTGCCGCCGATGGCGCTGTCGACCTGCGAGAGCAGGGTCGTGGGCACTTGCACCAGCCGAATGCCGCGAAGATAGGTCGCGGCCGCGAATCCCGCAACGTCGCCCACGACGCCGCCGCCGAACGCCAGGACGGCGCCCGATCGGTCGAAGCGCCGCGCCACCAGAGCCTCGTACACGCGGGCGACCGTCGAAAGAGCCTTGGCCCGCTCGCCGTCTGGAATCAGCGCGGGGCGATGCGAGCCGACCACGCGCGCCAACCGCTTGCCGTGCGCCCGCCAGACCGGGAGACAGCTGACGACAAGCACGTCACGATCGACCTCGAGCGCCCGTAGCTGCGCCGGGAGACCGGCGGTGACCCCGGGGCCAATGACGACCGGGTACGTGCCGCGTTCGCTCGTGACGTCGATCCGAATCACATCCATGACCGATGTAGGATAACAGGCCACTGTGAGTGCAAGAATTTCCACCGACTATCTGGTCATCGGCAGCGGCATCGCCGGGCTGCGCGCCGCCGTGTCGCTGGCCGCCCACGGCCGCGTCCTGATTCTCACGAAGGCCGAGCCCCGCGCCGGCAGCACGGACTTCGCCCAAGGGGGCATTGCCGCGGCCGTCGGCGACGACGACTCGCCCGATCGCCACGCGGCGGACACGTTGGCGGCCGGCGACGGGTTGTCCGACCCGGCGGCCGTGCGCGTGCTCGTCGAGGAAGGGCCCTCGAGTGTCCGGGAGTTGATCGCGTGGGGAGCGGCCTTCGATCGCGACGCGAAGGGGCGGCTGTCGCTCGCGCGGGAGGGCGCGCATTCAGTCCGACGGGTGCTGCATGCCCGCGACGCGACGGGCCGCGAGATTGGCCGCGTGCTCTTTGCCCGCGTCAGGGAGCAGAGCCAGACGGTCATTCTCGACCATGCGCTGGTCTCGCAGCTGCTCGTCGAGGATGGCGTCGTGGCCGGGGTGCGCTTCCTCGACGCGAAGGGCCGGCTCGGCGAGGTGCGGGCCCGCGCGACGCTCGTCGCGACCGGCGGCGCCGGGCAGGTCTACCGCGAGACGACCAACCCGCAGGTCGGGTCGGGCGACGGCATCGCGCTCTCGTATTTTGCCGGCGCGCGCGTGTCGGATGTGGAGTTCGTCCAGTTCCATCCGACGGCGCTCAGCGTGCCCGGCGTGCCCCGGTACCTCTTGTCCGAAGCCCTGCGGGGAGAAGGCGCGCGGCTCGTGAACGCCGCGGGCGAGCACTTCATGTCGCGGTACGAACCGGCCGGGGAGCTCGCGCCCCGCGACCGGGTGGCCAGGGCCATCGTCCTCGAGATGGCCCGCACCGGGGCACCGGTGTCGCTGACCATGGCGCACCTGCCGCCCGACGTCGTGCGGGCGACGTTTCCGCTCGTCACCGAGCTGTGCCGCCGCGCGGGTCTGGACCTCGCGTCCGACCCCATTCCCACGGCGCCCGCGGCGCACTACATGATGGGCGGCGTCGCCACCGATCTCGACGGCCGCACGTCGCTGCCGGGGCTGTTTGCCGCCGGCGAGGCCGCCTGCACGGGCGTGCACGGCGCCAACCGTCTGGCGAGCAACTCGCTGCTCGAAGGGCTGGTGTTCGGCGCGCGCGCGGCCGCCGCCATGGCGGGCGGGAGCGGCACCTGGCCGAACGCGACAACCCCGCGCGTGAGTCCGCCGCCGGAGGGCCCCGCGTTCGCCGTGCCGATCCAGGAAGCGGAGGTGCGCGAGCTGATGTGGAACAAGGCGGGCGTGTTCCGCGACCAGGCCGGACTCCAGGCCGTGCTGGACGTGCTCGATCCGGTCTCGCGCGCGATCGACGACGCGCTGGAGCGCGGCCGGTCGATCGACCCGGCCACCTGGCGGCTCGTGAGCCTCGCCACGCTCGGCCGCCTCATCGCGCACGCGGCCCTGCGGCGCGAGGAGAGCCGCGGCGCCCACTCGCGCACGGATTTCACGGCGCGCGACGATGTACACTTCAAGACGCATCTGTCGGACATTCGAGCCTGAGGACCCCTTGGCGGATCACAAGAAAGACGCGTTCGTGACGGAGATTACGCCCCGCTCCGAAGACTTCTCGCGCTGGTACCTGGATGTCGTGCGTCGAGCCGAGCTGGCGGATTACTCGCCGGTGAAGGGCTGCATGGTCATCCGTCCGTACGGCTACGCCATCTGGGAGTTGATCCAGCAGTTCCTGGACCGCCGCCTCAAGGCCACTGGCCACGTGAACGCGTACTTCCCGCTCTTTATTCCCGAGAGCCTGTTGATGCGCGAGAAGGAGCACGTCGAGGGCTTCGCCCCGCAGGTGGCGTGGGTGACCAAAGGCGGCGATGAGGAGCTCGAAGAGAAGCTCGTCGTGCGGCCGACCTCGGAAGTGATCGTCGGCACGATGTACGCGAAGTGGATCAAGTCCTGGCGCGACCTGCCCGTGCTCATCAATCAGTGGGCCAACGTCGTCCGGTGGGAGAAGGTGACCCGGCCGTTCCTCCGCACCACGGAATTCCTCTGGCAGGAGGGCCACACCGCGCACGAGACCGCCCTCGAAGCCGAGGCGGAGACGCGCAAGATTCTCGCGCTCTACAAGGAGTTCTGCGAGACCGAGCTGGCCATGCCCGTCATCGACGGGCTCAAGAGCGAGAGCGAGAAGTTCGCCGGGGCCTCCCGTACCTACTCAATCGAGGCGCTGATGGGCGACGGCCGCGCGCTTCAGGCCGGCACGTCGCACAACCTGGGGCAGAACTTCGCGCAGGCGTTCGGTATCCAGTTCCAGGGGCGCGACAAAGCGCTGCAGCACGTCTGGACGACGTCCTGGGGCGTGTCCACGCGGCTCATCGGCGGCCTCATCATGACCCACGGCGACGACAGCGGGCTCGTGCTGCCGCCGAGGGTGGCGCCGCACCAGGTCGTGATCGTCCCGATCCCGCGCGGCAATTGGAAGGAGACCGTGCTGCCCAAGGCCGAGGCCATCCGCGACGAGCTGGCGGCGAAGGGCCTGCGCGTCGTGCTCGACGCCAGCGAAGCCAATTCGCCTGGGTGGAAGTTCGCCGAGTGGGAACTGCGCGGCGTGCCGCTTCGCCTCGAGATTGGGCCAAAGGACATCGAGAAGGCGCAGGTGTTTTCGGCGCGGCGCGACACGCGCGCCAAGGCGCCGATTCCGCTGGCCGATCTGGCCGTGCGCGTGCCCGCGCTGCTCGACGACATCCAGGCCACGCTGTTCGCGCGCGCGGTCGAGTTCCGCCGCGAACACACGACCGAGGTGGACACCTGGGACGCCTTTACCGAGGCGATGGCGGGCCGGCCGGGGTTCGTGATCGCTCCGTGGTGCGGGCGCGACGAGTGCGAAGCCACCATCAAGGCCGAGACGCAGGCGACGCTTCGTAACATGCCGATCGGCGCGGAGGCGTTCGAGGGCCGCTGCGTCCGATGCGACGCTCCAGCGCGGGTCCGCGCCTGGTTCGCCAAAGCCTACTGAGAGAGCGCCGCGCGTGGCCAGCCGGGCGTGGCGCCCGACGCCCCCTGCGCATCCGACGCGGACTAGACCGCTCGCGCATTTTCAGCCTGTGCGCAGGGCGCCGAGGGTGCGCCGGCCTTGAGGGCCCGTGACACTGTCAGGGGCCGAAGTCCCGGGGCGCCATCCGGAGAATGAGAAGGCGCTCTCGCGCGTCAAGGCGGTCTCAAAAAAGCAAAGAGCGG
This sequence comes from uncultured Acidobacteriota bacterium, assembly GCA_963849525.1. Taxonomy (GTDB): domain Bacteria; phylum Acidobacteriota; class Vicinamibacteria; order Vicinamibacterales; family SCN-69-37; genus CAVXSP01. Next base: position 164,154 of record CAWKHL010000004.1, read on the forward strand.
AACGCCCGTCGGGCGTTCCGCTCTTTGTGTGTGTGCGAGCCTGGCGCGGCGATCTACTGGGCGACCAGGCGAACGACGAGCGCGGCGCGGCGGTTCAGCCGGCGCGTCTCTTCGCGTGCGTTGTCGTACTTCGGCCGCTCCTCGCCGTAGCTGATCGTGCTGAGGCGGTCGGCGCTGATGCCGCGGCTGACGATGTAGTCGCGAACGCTCGTGGCGCGGCGCTCGCCGAGGGCCATGTTGTATTCGTTCGTGCCGATGCTGTCGGTATGGCCTTCGATCTCCATCCGCAGGGTGCTGTCCGCCTGCATGGCCGAGACGGCCTCGTCCAGGATGCGCAGGGCATCCGGCTTGAGGTCGTACTGGTCGAAGCCGAAGTGGACATCCTCGAACGTGTACTCCTTGACCGGCGGCTTGATGACCTGGATCGTCACGGCGTCGCTGGCCGTCCCGCCCTTGCCGTCGTTGACGGTCACGGTGACCCGGACGGGGCCCTCCTGCATCGGAGCCGTCCATGGAGACTGGCGGCTGGTCGGGCTCGTCAGCGAGCCGGCGGCCGTTTCCCATTGATAGGTCAGCGCGTCGCCGTCCGGATCCTGAGCGTCAGCCGACACCGTGGAGGTCTTGCCAAGTTCGACCGTGCACGGGTCGCAGGACGCGTGGACCGTCGGCGGCCGGTTCACCGCGGGCGGCGCCGGCGGCGCGGGCGGCGGTGGCGGGGGCGGGGGCACGTACTGCCGCACGCCCGGATGGAAGCCAATCCGGATCTCGAAGCCTTGCGTGTCCTTCGGCGTATTGTGGAGGATCAGGCCCACGAGGTCCGGCGTGGCGTCCGCGCGGCCGTGCATCGTGAGGTTCTTGGTCGTGGACGCGCCGATGAAGAAGCCGCCGGGCGCCTGCCAGGTCAGACCCAAGGCCGCGTAGATCGGGCTTTTCGCCGTGGTCAACGTCGGCGCCACCGAGCCGTCCGTGCCGACGAGCGTGGCCGGGGCGGTCAGCGTCTTGTTGAAGTAGGACTCGCCGAACAACTCGGTCGTGATCACCAGGCCCATGTTGTGGGTCTGCGGGAAGCCGGCGCCCACGCCCCAGCGGAAGCCGTTCGTCAGCTTGTAACCGGTGGGATTGCCGCGAGCGATGACGCCGCCGTAGGCGGAGACTTCGACGCCGGACGTTCGCTTGGAGACGATCGCGTCAATCGCGAAGTCGGCCTTGCCGCTGCTCGCGCCCGACGCGGAATCTCCGGTCGGCAGCTTCACCATCGGCCGGAGCGCGAAGGCCAGCGGCCTCTGGTCGGCCTCGGAGGCCAGGTTGAACTTCGCGCCCAGCCACAAGTCGCCGAGCTTGTTGCCGGTGAAGTGGCTGTTGGCGCCGGGATTGGTGACGACGATGCCGCCGCCGGTACCCGTGCTGGCTTCCTGAGACGTGCTCGTGAAGAACACCGGGCGCGTGTCGCGATCGACGCGCGTGATGACGCTCCAGTTGCCAAAGATCTCCACGTGGTCGCTCACGCCCACGGCGAAGGTCGCCGGGAAGTTCGACACGTCGGTGAATCCCTGGCCGTCATCCCAGTTGAGCCGGTAGAAGCTCACGGACCATTTCTTGTTCGGCAACGTCTCGCCGGTGGGGACGAAGAACAACCCGGTGTCGCCGTTGACGCTCGTGGTGGCCGGACGGGTGGCTTGCGCCGCCGGCATGCTGCCGGACTGGGCGGGAGAGGAAGCGCTAGGCGCCTGGGGGGCTTGCGCGAAAGCCGGCACGGCCACGGCAAGCACGGCACCCACGACGCTGGTGCCCAAGAGTCGTTTTATCGCCATTCGGTCCTTTCACGCCGCGTGGGCAAGGGCCGCACGCAGGTCGGATGTCGAGCAGATCTGGCAAGGCTACGGCCAGCGAACCGGCCGCGCTGACTGACATAGCCATCGTAGGGCCGGCCGAAGCGCGAAGTCAACGCGCCGCCTCCCTGGCGAGGCGGGCCGGCCCGGTCCCCCCGAGACTCCAGGGGCTGGATGCCTCTTCCGATGCGCCGCAGTGGCGCGCGGGCCTGCGGTATACTCAAAAGACCTCTGTTCGGCAAGGAGCGCCATCATGTTTGGATCGCTAGGTTTTCCAGAGCTTCTGGTCATCTTTATCATCGCCCTCATCGTGTTCGGCCCGCGCAAACTGCCCGAGTTGGGGCGGTCGCTCGGTAAGAGTCTGGCGGAATTCAAGCGCGCGTCGAATGAGCTGCGGAGCACGCTCGACGACGAGATCCGGAGTGAAGAGCGGAAGCTCGCGGCGCCCGCGTCGCCGCCAGCGCAGGCTCATCAACATCACGACGCGGCTCCCCAGGCGGGAGCGGCCGAGCACGAGGACGAGATGGTGGCCGCAGTGTCTCAACCCGCGCTGCCTTCCCCCGGCCCCTCCGAGACCATCGCGCGCGGCCAGCAGCCGAGCTAGGCTCGAGCCTGCGCGCGGACGATTGAGCTCCTGTGACACCTCCTCCTGATTCGCCTCACGCCGGCGCGGCCGGGCTCGACGATCGGTTCGTCAACGACGCCGAGGAGGCGCACGGCGGCTCGCGGATGTCGTTCCTCGAGCACCTCGACGAACTGCGCCGCCGGATCATCTACTCGCTCTACGCCGTGGCCGGGGCCGGCGCGGTGACGTTCTTCTACGCGGGGCGGCTGAACGTCTTCATGCTGCGGTACTTCAAGCTGACCGCGGCCGACAACAAGGTCCAGCTGCTGGCCACGCAGCTGACCGAAGGCTTCATGTTCGAGTTCAAGGTCGCGCTGCTCGCGGCGGCGGTGCTCGCGGCGCCGTTCGTCTTCGCGCAGCTGTGGTTCTTCGTGGCGCCCGGCCTCTACGCCCGCGAGAAGAAGATCGTCATCCCGTTCGTGCTCTCGGCCACGGTGCTCTTTGGGTCGGGCGTCGCGTTCGCGCACTACATCGCGTTTCCGGCGATGGTCAAGTTCTTCGTCGGCTTCATGAACGAATACCTCACCATGATGCCGTCGCTCGAGCTGCTCTTCGGGTTCTACGTGAAGATGGTGCTCGGCCTGGGGCTGATCTTCGAGTTGCCCATGCTCGTGTTCTTCCTGGCGCGGTTCGGCATCGTGACGGCCGGCATGCTCCTGAAGTACACCAAGTACGCGATCCTGCTGATCTTCATCATCGCAGCCATCGTGACGCCGTCGCCCGACCCGGTCAATCAGTGCATCTTCGCGGCGCCGATGCTCGTGCTCTACGGGCTCAGCATCGGCATCGCGTGGATGTTTGGCAAGAAACGGCAAGCGAGAGACTGAGGGATTATGCGCAGCAAGGGCGTTCCAGCCGCCGCCGTGGTCGTGCTCGTCTGTGCCGCCATGGGCGGCCTCCTGGGCGGGCGGGTCATGGCCCGCCAGGACCGGGTGACCGAGCGCTACCGGATGTACACCGCCGCGCTCGCAGCGGTTGAAACCGGCTACGTGGAGGCGCCCGATTCGGCGCAGCTGGTCTACGCGTCGATCGACGGCATGCTGCACACGCTCGACCCCCACTCCACGTTCTTCGACCCGCGTGCCTACGCGCAGATGCGCGAGCAGCAGGAGGGCTCGTACTACGGCCTGGGCATCAAGATCCAGTCGCTCGACGGCGACATCTCGGTCGTCTCGGTGTTCGAAGGCTCGCCGGCCGATCGGGTGGGCATTCGCCGCGGCGACGTGATTGCGGTGATCGAGGGCACCAGCGCGAAAGGCCTCTCGACCGACCAGGCCGTCGCGAAGCTCAAGGGGCCGAAGGGCACGACGGTGAAGATCGGCGTGCGCCGCCCGGGCGTCGATGACCTGATCGACCTGACCGTCGTGCGCGACGAGGTGCATATCCTCACCGTGCCGAGCGCGTTCATGATGGCGCCCGGGACGGGCTACATCCACATTCAGGACTTCTCGGACACGACCGACCACGAGTTGACCGCGGCGCTCAAGAAGCTCGACGGCCAGGGCATGAAACGCCTGCTCCTCGACCTGCGGGACAACCCCGGCGGGCCCCTCATGCAGGCGATTGCCGTGGCCAGCCACTTCCTGAAGAAGGGCCAGGAGGTGGTCGCGACGCACGGCCGGCTGGCCAACTCCGACCAGAACTACCTGGTGAAGGAGGACGGCGACCACACGAGCATTCCGCTGATCCTGCTCGTCGATCGGCAGAGCGCCAGCGCGTCCGAGATCGTGACCGGGGCGATGCAGGACCACGACCGCGCGCTCATTGTCGGCGAGACCACCTTCGGCAAGGCCCTGGTGCAGTCGGTGTTCAGCATCAGCAACGGCGCGGCCGTCGCGCTGACGACGGCCCACTACTACACGCCGTCCGGGCGCATCATTCAGCGCCCATGGGACCCGTCGTTCGACGAGTATCAGACGTACGTCTTCCGCGAGCAGGAGAAGCCGAAGTCGCACCCGGCGTCCGAGCTCAAGTACACCGACGCCGGGCGCAAGGTGTACGGCGGCGGCGGCATCGAGCCGGATCGGTTCGTGCCGGGCGCCACGGAAGGCTTCGACCCCTCGATGTCGACGCAGATGCTGGTCAACCGCGGCGCGTTCACGGCGTTCACGAGCCGGTTCATCGCCAAGGGCGACACCCGGCCCGGGGCCCGACAGTCGGCCGCGATTTACACCGTCTCACCGGGGTGGACGGTCACCGAGGCGATGATTGCCGAATTCCGCAAGTCGATTCAGGCCCACGGCGCCAAGATTGACGAGGCGGCGTTCACCGCGGACCTCCCGTTCATCAAGGCGGAGATCAAGTTCGAGGTCGACAGCGAGCTGTTTGGCGCCGAAGAGGCGAGGCAGAGCATCATCAAGGTCGATCCCCAGGCCCAGTCGGCGCTGGCCGACTTCGATGACGCCAAGAAGCTGCTCGAGTTGAAGAAGGCAAGCTGATCGCTTGGGCCCACTCGGGCCCAATATCTTGGGGCACCCTCAGTGCTTGCCCCGCCGGGTAGTGCTTGTTAGACTGCCCACATTGGCCCTTGTCCCTGAAGAGGTCATGAGCCGCTCGGGGGTCGAGTTGCGCGCCCTTCGACCCTGGCGGCTGGTTTTCTGTACGGCGCGGTGAACGCATGCGACTGTCCAAACTGCACATTAGTGGATTCAAGAGCTTTCCGGATCGATCCGAGCTGGGTTTCGACGAGGGCGTGACCGCGATCGTCGGGCCGAACGGGTGCGGAAAGAGCAACGTCGTCGATGCCATCACCTGGGTGCTTGGCGAGCAGAGCGCGAAGAGCCTGCGCGGCGAGCGGATGGAAGACGTCATCTTCAATGGCAGCGACGCCCGCAAGCCGACCTCGACGGCCGAGGTCCGGTTGAGGCTCGCCAACGTGACCCAAGGGGCGGCGCAGGCGCCGACGGCCGACGAGCTGCTCGACGCCGCCCCGCTCGTGACGCGCGACGTCGAGATCGGGCGCCGCCTCTATCGGTCCGGCGAGAGCGAGTACCTGATCGACGGGGAAGTGTGCCGTCTGCGGGACGTGCACGATCTCCTGATGGACTCGGGGCTCGGCGTCAAGGCGTATGCGGTCATCGAGCAGGGCAAGATCGGCCAGATCCTGTCGTCGCGGCCCGCCGAGCGCCGGACGTTGATCGAAGAGGCCGCCGGGGTCACGAAATACAAGTCGCGCCGCCGCGCCGCCGAGCTGAAGCTCGAGGCGGCCCGGCAGAATCTGACCCGGATCGACGACATCGTTTTCGAGGTCGAGAAGCAGCGGGGCGCCCTCAAGCGCCAAGCCGCGCGGGCGCGGCGCTACAAGCGGCTCCGCGAAGAGCTGCGGCGGTGGGAGCAGGTGCAGTTCGCGCGGCGGCACGAGGTGCTGTCGCAGCAGATTGCCGCGGTCGAAGCGCGCCTTGCGGGCGCGCTCGAGCGCGAAGCGGCCGCCTCGGCCCATGTCGCCGGGTTCGAGACGGCGCTGGAGGCCGTGCGGATCGGGTTGACCGAAGCCGAGGCCGCGGCAACCACGACGCGAGAAGACGCGCACGCGAACGAGCTGGCCATCGGCCGCCATCAACAGCAGATCGCGTTCGACCGCCAGCAGATCGAGGAGCTGGCGAAGCGGGCCGAGAGCTTGCGGGCCGAAGCCCGCGAGCTCGAGGGGCGCCGCGAGCCGATGCGCGCGGGCGTCGCCGCGCAGCGCGAGGCGGCCGCGCGGACGCGCGGCGCGCTCGAGCAGGCGTCCGGGCGGGTGCGGGCGTGCGAGGCGGACTACGCGGAAGCCCTCCAGGCCGTCCAGGACGCCGAGCAGGACGCCGATGTCGCGCGGGCAGCCCTGCTCGCCGCCAACACGACGCTGTCCGCCCTGCGCCAGGCCCGCGACAACGCGGCGGCGGCGCGCGACCGGGTGGCGGTCGAGCGCGGCCGGCTCGAGGTCGAGGCGCAGGACCTCCAGCGGGAGGTGGATCGCGCCGAACGAGACCGCGAGCAGTCCGTCCGGGCGCTGGGCCTGGCACGCGAGGCCCTCGACGCGGCGATTCGCCAGCGCGGCGAGGCGGAAGCCACGCTCGCAGGTCGCCGCGTAAGGCGGGACGACCTGGCCGACACGCTGGCGACCGGCCGGCGGACGATGGCGGGCCACGAAGCGCGGCTTCGGTCGCTCGAGGAGCTGGAAGCGAGACGCGCGCGGTTTGGCGATGCCGCCCGTTTTCTGCTGGCCGAGACCGGGGCGACGCTCCAGTCCCACGGCGCCGTGGCGGATCACATTGGTGTCGAGCCGTCCTACGAGCGGGCCGTCAACGCACTGCTGGGTGACCTGCTGGAGCACGTGCTCGTCAATCGCTATGCGGACGTCGAACAGGCCGTGGAACGGCTGGCGGCGGCCAACCAGGGGCGGTGCGGATTCCTCGTCCTCGAGGAGACCGCGGGTCGCGACGTCCAGGCGACGGGGGCGGCGCCGGAGGGCGCCCGCCGGCTGAGCGACGTCGTGCGCGCCACCGGGCCGTACGCGGCGGCCATTTCGCTCGTGCTCGGCGACGCGCTCATCGTCGGGTCGCTCGAGGCCGCGCGCGCGCTGGCGGCCACCGTTCGCGTGCCCGTGGCCACGACGAACGGCGAAGTGCTGCGAGGCTCCTGGCTGATCGAGGCCGGGTTGCGCCAGGACACGCACGGCATTCTCGAGACGCGCGCCGACCTCGGCCGGCTGCGTGTCGAGATTGAAGCGAAGGGCGCCGAGATTCACCGGCTGGGCAACGACGTGCTGGCGCTCGACTTCGAGGTCTCGAACGACGAGATCGAGGTCGCGCGTCTGGTGAAAGAGCAGCACGCGCAGGAGATGGCGATCGTCGGGCTCGACAGCCAGGTCGCCCACGCGGGCGACGAGGTCGCCCGGCTGGGCCGCCGGAGCGATGTCGTTGCGACCGAGCGCCGCCGCGCCGAGGAGGAGGAGGCCGCGGCCGAGGGCCGGCGCGAAGAGGCGGCCGCCGCCATCGTGACCCAGGAAGGCCAGCAGCAACAGGCCGAGGCGGCGCTGGCCGATGTGGTCGCGAAGCTGCAGGCGGCGCGGGAGCAAAGCGGCGCGCGCATGCGGCTCGTCACCGAGTCGCGCACCGAAGAAGCCACCTTGGCCGAGCGCGTCGCTGCGCTCGACGTCGAGGTGGCGCGGCTGGAAGAGGCGGCCCGCGATCTGGAGGACCGGATCGCCGCGCGGCAGGGCGATGTGGACGCCGCCGAGGCGCGGCGCGGCGAGCTGCAGACCGCGGTTTCGGACAACGTCCGCCGGCTCGATCTCGATGCCGCCGCGCTGGAGCGGCTCAAGGCGGAGTTGAGAGACCTGGACGACCGGACGGCCGAGCTGCGTGCCGAGTTCGGCGAGAAGGAACACGAGATCCGCACCGCCCGCGCCAGCCTCGAGGCCGTTCGCGCGGAGGTGACGCACGCCGAGGTGGCCCGCGCCACCGCCGAATCCGACCTCGCGCACCTCTCGTCCACGTGCATGGAGACGCTCGAGATGTCGCTTGGCGACGTGGTCCTCTCCGTCGCGCGCATGCAGGAGGCGGGCGAGTTGCTCTCGCCGGGCTCCCGACTGGCAGCCATCGCCGTGTCGGAGGACGAGGACGAGGGGGGCGACGGCGCGGAGGCGAAGGCCGCCGACGAGCCGGCCGCGCCGTCCACCGCGGACGATGTGATTGCCAGCCTGCGCCTGAAGATCGAGCGCCTCGGCCCGGTCAACATGATGGCCATCGAGCAGTTCGACGAGCTCGAGGCGCGCCATACGTTTCTCACCACGCAGCGGCAGGATCTGCTCGATTCGATCGCGCAAACAGGCGAGGCGATTCGCCGGATCGACAAGACCACGCGCGAGCGCTTCGAAGAGGCGTTCGTCACGATCAATACGAACTTCGAGCAGACGTTCACGACGCTCTTTGGCGGCGGGCGCGCCGGGCTGGTGCTGATCGACCTGGACAACGAGCAGGAGAGCGGCATCGACATCATCGCGCAGCCGCCGGGCAAGCGCCTCCAGAACGTGCAGCTGCTGTCGGGCGGGGAGAAAGCGCTCACGGCCATGGCGCTGATGTTCGCGATTTTCAAGTACCGCCCCAGCCCGTTCTGCCTGCTCGACGAAATCGACGCCCCCTTGGACGACGCCAACATCGGCCGGTTCATCGAAATGCTCCAGGGGATGCAGACGCACACCCAATTCATCCTCATTACGCACAACCGCAAGACGATGGAAATCGCCAATCGGCTGTACGGCGTCACGATGGAGGAGCCAGGGGTGTCGAAGTTGATTTCACTGCAGCTCAACTGACGCGCCCCAAGCCCCATGAACGAGGCCAAAGCGACCCGCTACCAGCGCTTGCGGCGGCGGGCGCACGCGGCCGACGTCCTTTGCGGCGCCGCGCTGCTCGCCGGGTTGGCGCTGACGCCGGCGGCCCACGGCCTGGCCCAGTGGGCTCGGGCCGTGGGCCGGCGCGCGCCGTGGCCGCTTGGCGGGGGACTCGCCGTCGCCGGCTTTCTCGGTGTCCTGATCCTGCTCTGGGAAGCCGTCTCGCTGCCGGCCGTGCTGTACCTCTGGTTTTGGGTCGACCGCCGATTCAAAGCCGCCACCGATTCGCTCTCGCGCGTGCTCATCGCGCAGGGACAGGCCACGGCCGCCGGCTCGGCGGCCGCGGTCGTGGCGGCGGTGGTCGTGCTCGCGGCCACGAGACTGGCCGGACCATTGTGGTGGTTGCTCGCCGGCGTCCTATTGGCCGCCTCGCTCCTGGGCGCGCTCCGAGCCATGCCCGCCGTGCTGCTGCGCGTGGCGAGGACGCGGGCCGTCAATCGGCCGTCCCTCATGGCGGGCCTGCGTGAGCTAGCGCGAGAGACGGGCGTGCACGTGTCGGACATCGTCGAGTGGCAGGTCGACGACCAGGCCAGCGCGCTCGTGGCGGGGTTGGGCAGGACGCGCCGCGTGTTCGTGTCGTCGGAGATGCTCCGCGATTGGGCGGACGACGAGAATCGCCGTCGTGGTGGCCCACGAACTGGCCCACTACATGCATCACGATCTGTGGCGGACCGCGGCGCTCGACGCCGCGACGCTGTCGGTCGGGCTGTGGGCCGCCGACCTGGCGGTCTCGGGCTTCTCCCCGCTCCTCGGGCTTCGCGGGCCGGCTGACATGGCCGCGCTGCCGCTCATTGCCTTCGTGGCCTCCGGCGTGTGGCTGGTCAGCGCGCCGCTCCGCCACGCCCAGTCGCGGGCGCACGAACGGCGCGCGGACCGATTCGCGCTGCGGGCGACCAACGGCGCCGACGCGTTCGGCGCGGCCATCCGGCGGTTGAGCGTCCGCCATCTCGCCGAGGAGCGTCCTTCGACGTTGACGCGCTGGCTGTTTCACCGCCATCCGACAGTCGCCGAACGCCTGGCGCTGGCCCAGCGATTCGGGGCCGCGGAGTCAGACACGCGGCGGTCCATCTGAGTCGGAGCCTCGGGTTACGAGACCCGGGGAGCCTTCCGGCGCGCGAGCAGCATCGACCAGAACGGCAGCCACGTCTTGACGTGCGCGATGTCGAGGTGGTCGCGGACCATGTCGAGAAAACCCCAGCGGGTCCAATGCTGGATGTGCCCCATCGTGTTGCCGAACTGGCGCAGGTACTTGCCGCGCGCCATGTTCGAGAGACGCCAGACGGGCTCGTGGGGAACGCTCAGCAGCACCCATTGCGAGGTGACGCGCGCGAGCTCGGCCAGCGCGGCGCGCGGCGCCTCGACGTGCTCGAGCACCTCGCAGCACAGCACCAGGTCGAAGCTCGCCGGGGCAAACGGAAGCGAGTAGATCGATCCCTGAAGCAGGGAGACCGAATTCTGCGCCTGCGCGACCCGCAGGCCGGTGCCGTCAACGTCCAGGCCGATCTCGGCCACGCCGTGCAGATGGTGATCCAGATGGCGCAGGACGACGCCTTCGCCGCACCCGACGTCGAGCAGACGGCGCGGCTGCGCGCGGTGCACGAGGTCGGTGATGTTTCGCAGGTAGACGCGATTGAGGAACTGCACGAGGGCGTTGCGCGACGTGTACTTCGTCTGCTTGTACACCTTCACGGGACCGGCCGGCCGCCGGCCGTCGCCGCTCGTCGTCCGTCGGCGTGCGGCGTGCGCGACGTCGCCGCCGGGACTCCTTGCCTCGCCGCTCGATCGGTCCTCGTTGCCGTCCGGAGTTTTCGTATACTCTGACGGCCTGATCACCATGCCCAAGCGCAGACGATTGTAGACGAAGGACTTGTCGAAAGGTAGCTCAATGCGCGCGCAGCAGACCACCGCCGGATCGACGACCAGACGCCTGTTCGAGGGCGTGACGCTCTACCACTGGCTCGTCGTGATCGTGGCGTCATGCGGCTGGTTGTTCGACTGCATGGATCAGCGGCTGTTCATTCTCGCGCGGGAATCGGCGCTTCGGCAGCTCCTGGGCAGCGACGCCGTCGCACAGGCGGCGCTCAAGACCTACATCGGCTACGCGACCACCTCGATGATTCTCGGGTGGGCGACCGGCGGGGTGCTCTTCGGCGTGATGAGCGACAAGGTCGGCCGCGTGAAGACGATGGTCATCACGCTGCTCGTGTACTCGGTATTCACCGGTCTCTCTGGGCTGGCGCACACGTGGGTGGAATTCACGCTGTACCGATTCCTCGTGGGGCTGGGCGTGGGCGGCATGTTCGGCGCGGCGACGACGCTCGTGGCCGAGAGCGTCCCAGACGGCCAGTTCCGCGCGCTGGCGCTCGGCGTGCTGCAGACGCTGTCGGCCACGGGCAACATCATGGGCTCGCTCATCAGCCTCTGGATTCCCCCGGGCGCGGCGGCGGTCTTCGCGGGATTCGCGGGGTGGCGCGTACTGTTCTTCGTCGGCATCGTGCCGGCGCTCCTCACGGCGCCAATCGTGCTGCTGCTGCGCGAGCCCGATTCGTGGCTCAAGGCCAAGGCCGAGGCCGAGGCCACAGCCGGGGTGGTACGGGAGCGGATCGGGTCTCCGGCCGATTCTGTTTCGCGACCCGCGCTGGCGACGCAACACCATCGTCGGCTTGTTTCTCGGTGTGTCGGGCATGATCGGGCTGTGGGGCATCGGGTTCTTCTCGCCGGAGCTCATCTCGACGGCCCTCCGTGGACGTCCGCAGGCCGTGATCGACAACGTCCGCGGGTGGGGCACGGCGCTCCAGGACGTCGGGTCGTTCTTCGGCATGATGACGTTCACGCTGGTCGCGTCGTTCGTGAGCCGCCGGATGGCGTTTCTCGGCGCGCTCCTGCTCAGCATGTTCGCGACGATGTTCGTCTTCGCGTCGCTCAAGTCGCCGACGGATGCCTACTGGATGCTGCCCATCATGGGCTTCACGCAGTTGAGCGTATTCGCCGGCTACTCGATCTACTTTCCCGAGCTCTTTCCGACGCGGCTGCGCGGCACGGGCGTGGGCTTCTGCTACAACACGGTGCGATATCTGGCCGCGCCGGCCCCGATTCTTCTCGGCTACCTGGCGACCCTGATGTCGTTTCGGGCGGCGGCGGAGTTGATGTCGCTGGTCTATCTGGTGGGCGCCGTCGCCCTGATCTGGGCGCCGGAGACGAAGGGACGGCCGCTGCCGGAAGGGTAGAAGTCGAGGCGCCATGACGAAGACTGAAGAAGCCGGCGGCGGCCTGCGCGTCGGCCTGATCGGCACCGGGGCGATTGCCGCCCTCCACGCCCGCGCATACCGGAACATCGGCAACCGGGTGCGCGTGTGCACGGACGTCAACCGCGCGGCCGGCCGCCGCTTTGCCGACGAGCACGGCGCGGAGTTCCTCGAGCGTTACGAGGACGTGTGCGCGCACCCCGAGGTCGACTTCGTCGACGTCTGCACGCTGCCGGATTTCCGCATGGAGCCGATCGAGCTCTGTGCCGTCCACCGCAAGCCGGTTCAGGTCCAGAAGCCGATGGCGATCGATGCCGGCACCGCCCGCCGGATGGTCGCGCGTGCGCGCGAGGCCGGCATCGTGCTGGGCGTGGTGAGCCAGCACCGGTTCGACGACTCGAGTCTGTTTCTGGCGCGGGCGCTGGCGGACGGCCGCCTCGGGCGGCTGCTCCAGTGCGACGCCTACGTGAAGTGGTACCGATTCGGACGAGTGACTACGCGCGCCCCGTGAAGGGCAGTTGGGCGGGCGAAGGCGGCGGCGCCCTGATCAATCAGGCGATCCACCAGGTTGACCTGCTCCGCTGGCTCGTCGGCGCCGTGCGCGAGGTCTCGGCCGTCTGGCAGATTGGGGCGATCCACCGGATCGAGTCGGAGGACATCGTGACGGCCTGGCTCCGCTACGCCAACGGCGCCACCGGCGTCCTTCAGGCGGCCACGGCCTTCTGGCCCGGCTATCCCGAGCGGATCGAGCTGCATGGCACGAAGGGAACCGCGATCGTGACGGGCGACAAGCTGACCGCGTGGGATGTCCTGGACGACCGCGGCGATCCGCCGCCCCTGGCCGACGCGGTGGCGTCCGGCGCGTCCGACCCGATGGCCATCTCGCTCGCGCCGTTCGAGCGCCAGTTTCGCGACTTTGGCCAGGCGATCCGCGCGGGCCGTCCGCCGCTCGTGTCGGGGAGCGAAGGCCTGCAGGCGCTCGAGGTGGTCGATGCCGTCTATCAGGCGTGCCGGACGGGGACGCCCGTCCTCTTGTAGGCGCTTCGCCGGCGCCGCGCGGGCGCTACTTCGCCGGGGCGACGACCAGCCAGCCTTCCATGTCCTTGCAGCCAGGGTCGATGGTCAGCGTGCAGCGGAACGCGAAGGTGCCGGCCTTGTCCGCGAGAAACTCGAACGTGACGGGCTTGCCGGGCTCGGCCCGGCGCATGATTCGGTACTGGCTGCCGTCGTGGTCGACGATGGTGAAGCTGTGCGGAATGTCCTCGCTGAGGAAGGTGATGCGTACGAGATCGCCTTGGGTGACACGGATTTCCGGCTTCGCCGCGCCGTTGACGAGGAACGCGTACTTGTGCGCCCTGACCGTGAAGGCCCTCTGGGTCTGGGCGCTCACGACGGACGTCGAGAGGACCGCGCCTATGAGGACGCCGGTCAGCATCACGAGCGCGGCTTGGAGCACCGGGCGAGCGACTATCTTCGGCATACGAGCCTCCTCCTGCTGAGACGCCGTATTCAGTCTATCGGTTGGGAGCAGGAGGAGGGATAGGGGGGATTTGGGAAAAGTTAGAAGTTAGAAGACGGAAGTTAGAAGACGGAACAAAGGTCAGCCGTTCGACGCCAGGAGTACAGCCCCAGGACTTTGGGCCCCTGACCTCGACAGTCGCCTGCTACCGTTCGCTTCGACTTCTCTTCTGGCGTGTCACGTTCCGGCAACTTCTAACTTCAAACTTCTGTCTTCTAACTTCTGACTTTCTCTTCCTAGTGCCGCCGCGGCGGTCGGTCGCCGCGGTCGTGGCGTCCGTGGTCGCCGCCTTCGCCGCCGCCGGCCGCGCCCTCGGGCGGGGCGGTGCCCTCGCCAGGGGCGAGGAGCGCCTTGCGGCTGAGCCGGACCTTGCCCGACGGGTCGATGTTGATCACCTTGACCATGATCTGCTCGCCCTCTTTGAGCTCGTCCCGCACGTCCTTCACGCGGTAGTTGGCGATTTCGGAGACGTGGAGCAGGCCGTCCACGCCGGGCATGATCTCGATGAACGCGCCGAAGTCGGTGATCCGCTCGACCCGGCCCAAGTAGCTCTTGTTGAGCTCCGGGCGTGGCGGTCAGTTCCTGGATCATGGCGATGGCCTTGGCGGCGGCCGACTCGTCGGCCGACGCGACGTTCACGCGGCCGTCGTCCTCGACGTCGATCTTCACGCCGGTCTTCTCGATGATGCCGCGAATCGTCTTGCCGCCCGGGCCGATGACGTCGCGGATCTTCTCGACCGGAATCCGGATCGTCACGATGCGGGGGGCGTAGGCGGAGATGTCGCCCGCGTGCGCTCGGCAGCGCGGCGTGCATCTTGTCGAGGATCTCGAAGCGGCCCTTGCGCGCCTGCTCGAGCGCCTTGCGCATGATGTCCATCGTGATGCCGCCGACCTTGATGTCCATCTGCAGGGCGGTGATGCCCGTCGCGGGTGCCGGCGACCTTGAAGTCCATGTCGCCGTAGTGGTCTTCGGCGCCGGCGATGTCGCGCAGAGCACGGCCCACTTGCCGGTCTTTTCGTCCATGACGAGCCCCATCGCGACGCCCGCCACCGGCGCCACGATCGGCACGCCGGCATCCATCAGCGCGAGGGCGCCGCCGCAGACCGAGGCCATCGACGAGGATCCGTTCGATTCGAGGATGTCGGAGACGATGCGGATCGTGTAGGGGAACACGTCTTCGGAGGGCAGCAGCGGCGTGAGCGACCGCTCGGCCAGCGCCCCGTGTCCGATCTCGCGGCGTCCGGGCCCCCGCAGGAACTGCACCTCACCCACCGAGAACGGCGGGAAGTTGTAGTGCAGCATGAACCGCTTGTACATCTCGCCGTCGACCCGCTCGATCTTCTGCGCGTCGTCTTCGGTGCCGAGCGTCGCGCTGACGAGCGCCTGCGTCTCGCCGCGGGTGAAGACCGCCGAGCCGTGCGCGCGCGGGCAGCACGCCGATGTCGATGGTGATCGGGCGAATCTCGTCGAAGCGGCGGCCGTCGAGGCGCTGGCCGCGCTCGAGGATCTCGTCGCGCATGACCTTCTCTTTCAGGTCCTTGAAGATGTGCTTGGCGGCGGACTTCGGCGCTCGACTTCCTCTTCGGGAATGCTCGCGACGAGCTCTTCGAGGACCTGGTCGACGCGCTGATAGTTGTCGAGCTTCTCGCTGGACCCGCATGGCCTCGGCCAGCGGCAGGTAGACCTTCTCTTCCACCTCGCGGTAGAAGTCGTGGCCGATCTCGCGCGGCTTGACGACCTTCTTCTGCTTGCCGACCTCGCGCGCCAAATCATCGATGGCCGCCACGATCTGGCGGATCGCCGCGTGCGCGGTCTCGAGCGCCGTGATGATCTCTTCCTCGGTCGCCTCTTTGGCGCCGGCCTCGACCATCACGATCGCGTCCGCGGTGCCGGCGACGATCAGATCCAGCCGGCTCTTCGTGCGCTCCGGATAGGTCGGATTGAGGACGAACGCGCCGTCGATGAGGCCGACGCGCACGCCCGCGATCGTCTTCTGGAAGGGAATCGACGAAATGGCGAGCGCCGCCGAGGCGCCCGGTGATCGCCAGCACGTCCGAGTCGTTCTCGGCGTCGGCCGAGATCAACAGGCCGACGACTTGCGTCTCGAACCGCCAGCCACTCGGAAAGAGCGGACGAATCGGCCGATCGATCAGGCGGCTCGTCAGCACTTCCTTCTCGGCCGGCTTGCCCTCGCGCTTGAAGAAGCCGCCAGGGATGCGTCC
This sequence comes from uncultured Acidobacteriota bacterium, assembly GCA_963849525.1. Taxonomy (GTDB): domain Bacteria; phylum Acidobacteriota; class Vicinamibacteria; order Vicinamibacterales; family SCN-69-37; genus CAVXSP01. The sequence goes on from CAWKHL010000004.1 coordinate 179,965, forward strand.
CGAGGCGTAGGTGTATTCGCGGTAGTCGACCGTCAGCGGCAGGAAATCAATCCCTTCGCGCGGTTTGGCGGCGTGACACGCCGTGACCAGGACCATCGTGTCGCCGGACCGGATGACGACCGCACCGTCGGCTTGCTTGGCGAGACGGCCCGTCTCGATAGACAGCGTTCTCGCGCCAATCGTCACTTCTCTTCGATGCATAGGAAAATCTCGGTACCTGAAATGTCCAATGACGAACCGTGGGTGGCCATCCCGAGCGCGCGGCCTCGCCGGCCGCGTCCAGCCCGGGCTACTTGCGAATCCCGAGGCGCTGAATCAGATCGGCGTACCGATCGGCGTCCTTCCGCTTGAGGTAGTCCAGCAGTCGTCGCCGTTGGCCGACCAGCTTGAGGAGACCACGCCGCGAGTGATGGTCCTTCGCGTGCGTTTTGAAGTGTTCGGTTAGGTAATTGATCCGCTCGCTCAGGAGCGCGACCTGGACTTCGGGAGATCCGGTGTCGCCGTCATGGGTCTGATAACTGACGATGACTTCCGTTTTGCGTTCGTTGCTCAGCACCAGGAGATCCTCCACGGACGGCCCAGAAAGCGTCGGCGCTACCAGCCCGCCGTAATCACTGCAGTTACAAGCAATTCATGTTATCCGAGGACCACGACCGGATGCAAAGCCCCTCCCCGCGACTCGGCGAGCGCCAGGAGCTCGCCCTGCGGGCCGAGCACGCGGACGCGCTGACGCCCCCCGGCCGGCGGCACCCACCGGCCGCACAAGTGCTCGGGCGCCAGTGAGTTGCCGTGCGCGGCGCGTCGGTAGCCCAGCTCGGTGACCTGGACGGCCGGCAGGTCGGGGAGCGCGGCGGCCGGCGCCAGGAGCCGCCCGGCGACGTCCGGGCCCATCCGCTCGGCGTCCGTGAGCGGCACGGCGTCGCGGACGTCGAAACCCGCGCAGCGCGTGCGCCGGAGCGCCGCCAGGTGCGCGCCGCAGCCAAGCGCCTGGCCCAGGTCCCTCGCGAGCGCGCGGACGTAGAACCCGGCGGAGACCGTGACGCGGACGGCCACCGAGTTGCCGTCGCATCCGAGGAGCTCGAGCTCGTGGACGGTGACCGTGACGGGCACGAGCTCGACCGGCCGCTGCTGCCGGGCCAGCTCGTAGGCTTTCCGGCCGCCAATCTTCTTGGCCGAATGGCGCGGCGGCGTCTGCGCGAAGGCGCCGCGGAAGGCGTCGAGCGCGCGCCGGACGGCCTCGCCCTCGGGAACCGGGGCCGCCGTGCTGGTGGGCACCCCTTCCGCATCATCCGTGTCGGTGGTCACGCCGAGCGTGATGGTCGCCTCGTACGTCTTGTCGCCGCCCGAGAACAGGGACGCCAGCCGCGTGGCCCGTCCGACGACCACGGGCAGCAACCCCGAGGCCAGCGGGTCGAGCGTGCCGGTGTGCCCCATTCGCCGCTCGCCGCTCGTGCGCCGCAGCCTGGCAATCACGTCGTGGGAGGTGGGACCGGAAGGCTTGTCGATGAGCAGCAGGCCGTCCATCGGGTCCTACAACACGTCTCCGACCGCCTGGACGATGGAGGTCCGAACGTCGTCGCGGCGCCCGGAGAGCGTGCAGCCGGCGGCATTCGTGTGCCCGCCGCCCTGCCAGCGCTTCGCGACCGCGCGCACGTCGACCGGGCCCTTCGACCGCAGGCTCACCCGAATCGTCCGGTCGTCCTGCTGTTTGAGCAGGGCGACGGCTACGACCTGGGCCGCGCCGAGCGGCAGGTTCACCAGGCCGTCGGTGTCATCCATCGTCGCGCCGCACGCGGCGAGCATGGCGTCGTCCAGGAAGAGCACGGCCAGGCGGTCGGCGTGATAGAGCTCCATCGCGCCGAGCAGCGCGCCGGTCAGCTTGATCCGGCCCAGACCATAGCTGTCGAAGATCTGCCGGGAGAGCGCCGCCGGGTCGACTCCCGTCAGCGCGATCCGGCGGCAGGTCTCGAACGTGCGCGCCGTCATGTGGCCGTGGCGAAACCCGCCCGTGTCGGTGGCGATCGCCAGGTACAGGTTGGCCGCGATGTCCGCGGTCCACGGCACGCCCATGGCGTCGATGAGGTCGGCGACCATCTCGCCGCAGGCGGCCGCCGATTCGTCGAACCAGTTGACCGCGCCGTACATGGTGTTGCCGAGGTGGTGGTCGATGTTGATCGTGAACAGAGGCGCGAGCCCGGCGACATCCGCACGGCTGAGGTCGCCGCACTCCAGCGTGATGAGCGCGTCGGCCGCGCCCGCCAGCCGGTCGGTGACCTCGATGCGGTTCACGCCAGGGAAGCCGCGGTACGGCGCCGGCACCGGGTCGCGATCGACGAGTCGCACGGACTTGCCGAGCGCGTCGAGGGCGAGCGCGAGGGCGAGCTGGGATCCCACGGCGTCGCCGTCCGGGCGGGCGTGCGACGTGAGGACGAACGACTGCCGGTCGGCGATCGCCCGTGCCGCGTCGGCTGCCGAGCCCGTCACGACGATCCGTCCTCATCGTCGGACGGGGCGTCGGCCTCCGGCGCGTCGACCGCGCGTTCGGCGCGCTCGTGCTCCAGGTCGAGCAGGATCTTCTCGATCCGATCCTGCCGCTCGACGCTCTCGTCGAATTGGAAGTGCAGCTCGGGGACGCGCCGCAGACGCAAGCGCGCGCCGATCTGGCGCCGCAGGAATGGCGTCGCCCGCGCGAGCGCGCGCTCGGTCTCGCGCTTGGCCGGGGCCTCGCCCATGAGCGTATAGAAGACCCGGGCGACCTGGAGGTCGGGCGAGACCTTGACGCGGGTGAGCGTGACGAAGCCGATGCCCGGGTCGTGGACTTCGCGCGCCAGGATCACGCTCAGTTCCTGGCGGATCTCCTCGCCGACGCGGTCGGGGCGCGATCCTTGGGCCATGTCAGCGCAGGTACTCCACTTGGCTTCTCGTGACCAGTCCGGGTTCGAGTCGTTCGATTTCGCTGCTGACGGACGTCAGGGTCTGCTCGGCGGCGTCATCCGAACTGCCCACCGTCACGATCGCCAGGCCCGCGCGCTGCCAGAGGTCCTGGTGCGCCACCTCGGCGACCGCCACGTTGAAGGCGCGCAGGCGGTCTTTCAGGCGTCGGAGGACCATGCGTTTGTCCTTGAGCGACTGGGACATCGGCAGGAAGAGCTCGACCGACAGCAGTGCGACCGTCATCGCCCGTCGTTCAGACGGTTTGCTCCACGCGCTCCACGGCGAATACTTCGATCACGTCGCCGACCTTGACGTCGTTGAACCGATCGAGGGAGATGCCGCACTCGAGGCCGGACTTGACTTCGCTGACGTCGTCTTTGAACCGGCGCAGCGACCCGAGCTTGCCGTGCCAGACGACGACGCTGTCGCGGACGAGCCGGGCCTGCGTGTCGCCCGAGCGCGTGATGCGGCCGTCGACCACGATGCAGCCCGCGACGGTGCCGGCCTTCGGGGTCTTGAAGATCTGGCGTACCTGGCGCTGCCGAGGCGCGTTTCCTTCATCGTCGGCTCGAGCAGGCCCACCATCGCCTTCTTCATCTCGTCGGTCACGTTGTAGATGATCGAGTGGAGGCGGATCTCCACCTCTTCGCGGTCGGCGACGACCGCGGCGTTGCGGTCGGGCCGGACGTTGAAGCCGATGATGATCGCGTTCGACGCCGTGGCCAGCAGGACGTCGGACTCGTTGATGGCGCCGACGCCCGTGTGGATGATGCGGAGCTTGACGCGGTCGTCGCTCAGCTTGGCGAGCGTGTCGGCCAGCACTTCGGCCGACCCCTGCACGTCCGCCTTGATGATGATCGGCAGCTCCTTGATCGAGCCCTCCGCCATCTGCTGCTGCAGCGACTCGAGCGTCAGGCGGCCGCCCCTGCCGCCAAGCGCCTTGTCTTTGGCCTGCGCCTGGCGGTAGGACACCACCTGGCGGGCCTTGATCGGATCGTCGACGACCTGGAACGTATCGCCCGGCTGGGGCGGCGACGACAAGCCGAGCACCTCGACCGGCGTGGACGGCCCGGCCGACTTGACCTTGTGGCCGAGGTGGTCGAAGAGCGCGCGGACCTTGCCGTCCACCGTGCCGGCGATGAACAGGTCGCCTTCGTTCAGCGTGCCGTTCTGGACGAGGACGCTCGCGACCGGTCCGCGGCCGCGGTCCAGGCGCGCTTCGAGCACGGTGCCCTGCGCCATCCGCGACGGATCCGCCTTGAGATCGGCCAGGTCCGCGACGAGCAGGATCATCTCGAGGAGCTGGTCGAGGTTCTTGCGTTGTCTGGCCGAGACCTCGACGGTGACCGTCGTGCCGCCCCAGTCTTCCGGGACCAGGCCGAGGTCGGACAGCTCGCGCTTGACGCGCTCCGCGTTGGCTTCGGGCTTGTCAATCTTGTTGACCGCCACGACGATCGGCACGTTGGCCGCCTTCGCGTGGTCGATGGCTTCCTTCGTCTGCGGCATGACGCCGTCGTCGGCCGCGACGACGAGCACGACCAGGTCGGTGACCTTGGCGCCGCGCGCGCGCATCAGCGTGAACGCTTCGTGGCCGGGCGTGTCCAGGAACACGACGCGGCGGCCGTTGACGTCGACGGAGTAGGCACCGATGTGCTGGGTGATGCCCCCGGCTTCGCGCTCGGCGACGCGCGTCTCGCGGATCGCGTCGAGGAGCGTCGTCTTGCCATGGTCGACGTGTCCCATGACCGTCACGACCGGCGCCCGCGTGGTGAGGTCCTCGGGGTTGGACGCTTCCGTTTCGACCTCGGTCAACTCTTCCTCGAAACTGCGAATGAGCACTTCGGCTCCGAAGTCTCGAGCGATGGTTTGCGCCATGTCGGCGTCGAGCGTGGAGTTGATGGTCAGCATCATGCGCCGGTCCATCAGCTTGCGCAGAACGTCCTTGGCCTTCACGTCGAGCTTGTCGGCCAGGTCCTTGACGGTCATACCCTCGGCCAACGTAATGAGCTTGGTGATGGGCGGCGGCGCCTCGCGGGCCACCGGCATCGCGGGCCGGTCGTCGCGGCGCGTGCGGTGCCGCGGTCCGGCCGGCCGGAACGGGGGGCGGTACGCCAGGCCGGCCGGGCAGGGAAGTCGGCGGCCGCACCGGTTGCGAGGGCAGCGGCCGCGGGCCGCCGAGGGGCGCGCGGCTGCCCGGCATGGTCGGGCGTCCCGCCGCGGGGCGCGCGCTCGTCGGCAGGGCCGGGCGCGTCGGTGCCGGCGGCGCCTGCTGCGGACGAACGACCGGCCGCGGCGCGGTCGGTCGGGCCGCCGGCGCTTCGCCGGTCAGCGGGTCTTCGATGCGCAGCCGCCGCATCGGCGGCACGAGGCGCCCGGTCGGCCGCGGCGCCGGGGCCGGCGCCTTGGGCCGCTCGGGCGTGGCCGTGTCCGCTTCGGCGGCGCTGGCGGCGCTGGCCGCCTCGGCGGGGGCCGGCTCGTGAACGGCCGCCGGGGCCTGCGGTTCTTCGGGCTCGGCCGGCGTCGCCTCGGACGGCTGCGGCTCGGCCGCTTCCGGCTCGGCCGGGACCTCGTGTTCGACCGGCGTCGCGGTCTCCGGCGCGGCGCCCTCCTCCGAGCCCTCCTCGGTCGCCGTGGCAATCGGTTTGACGACTTTAATCAGGCGCGGCCGCAGCACGGGGGCGGCCGGCTTCGCGGGTTCGGGGGCCTTGGCGCCCTTGCCCCCGCGTCGCGCCGACGATGGCGAGTCGGAGAACAGCGCGCCGCCGGGCAGGGTCACCTGACGCTGGCGCGCGTGACGCTCGACGAATTGCCGGGCGACGATCTCCTCGATCGAACTCGAGGCGCTCTTCACCTCGATGCCCGTGTCCTCTTTGAGCAGACTTATGGCCTCCGGGCTTGATATCCCCAATAGCTCGGCGATCTTGTAGATCCGGACTGTGGCCAACGTAACTCCTTCGACATTCAACCGCCTGCGCCGCTCTGGTCAGCTGGGGCCAAGACCGGCGGAGGCCTCTTCATCGCCCTTCGTCTGGCTCGACCTCGCTCGCCACGGGCGCCTCAACGTCACTCGCCGGCGACGCCGCGGCCTCGCTCGCGGCCGGGTCGGCCTCGCTCTCAGCGGCGGGCTCCGCCTCAACGGCCGCCGCCTGTGCGGCGGCCTCCGCGGCGGCTTCCTCGCGCGCCGTCCATTCGCTCTGGGCCACGGCCAGCACGGCCTCGACGGTTTCCGCGTCGAAGTTCGGCAACGCCGCCAGCGGCTCCGCGCCGGCCTCGAGGATCTTGTCGATCGTATCGAATCCCGCGTTTCGAAGGGCGGCGACGACCTCGTCGTGAATCTCCGGCAGCACGAGCGGCGCGGCGACCTCGCCGGCGCCGCCGAACTCGATGCCCGCCAGCTGCAATTCCACTTCCTTCTTCTTGTCTTCGTCGCTCTTGATGTCGATCTTCCAGCCGGTCAGCTTGGCGGCCAGCCGGACGTTCTGGCCCTTCTTGCCGATGGCGAGCGACAGCTGGCGATCCTCGACGACCACTTCCATCACGTGGGCTTCATCGTCGACGATGCTCACGCGCTGCACGCGCGCCGGGCTCAGCGCCTTCGTCACGAACGTCACCGGGTCCTCGGACCACTCGACGATGTCGATCTTCTCGCCGCGCAGCTCGCGGATGATCGCCTGCACCCGCGTGCCGCGCATGCCCACGCACGCGCCGACCGGGTCGACGTCGCGCTCGCGCGAGAAGACGGCGACCTTCGCGCGGTCGCCGGCCTCGCGGACCGCGCCGCGGATCATGACCGTGCCGTCGTAGATCTCGGGCACTTCCTGCTCGAAGAGCTTGACCAGAAGCGCCGGGTCCGTCCGCGAGAGGATGACCTGCGGGCCCTTGGTGTTCTTGGTGACCGCCTTGATCACGGCGCGCACCCGGTCGCCGATGGCGTAGTTCTCGGCGCGCGACTGTTCCTTGCGCGGGATCTGCGCCTCCACGCGGCCGATCTCGGCGATGATGTCGCCGCTCTCGAAGCGCTTGACGGTCGCGTTGATCACCTCGCCGATGCGCTCGCCGAACTCGCCGTGCACCTTCTCGCGCTCGGCTTCGCGGACGCGCTGGGCGATGACCTGCTTGGCGGTCTGCGCGGCGATGCGGCCCAGCTTCTCGGTCTCCTTCGGGAACTCGATCTCCATGCCCACTTCGGCTTCGCTGCCGTAGAGCTGCTGGGCCTCGGTGAGCGAGATCTCGCGGGCGGGGACCGTGACGTCAGGCACGATCTGCTTGACGGCGTAGAGCTCCACTTGCCCGGTGTCCAGGTTGAACCGGGTGCGCAAGTCCTCGTCGCCCTTGAAGACCTTGCGGGAGGCCGCCAGATACGCGTCTTCGATCGCGCTGATGACGATGGACGGTTCGATGCCCTTGTCCTTGGCGACGACGTCAATCATCTGCTGAAGTTCGGTCGCTGCCATAACGCTTCACGATTCCTAAAACTCGACGTCCAGCCGCGCGCGCTTGATGGCGTCGAGCGGCACGCGATGCACGCGGCGACCCTCGGTGAGGAGGACGAGGCCGTCCTCGACGCCGGCCAGCCGACCCGCGAAATGGCTCTGGCCCTCGACCGGCTCCGGTCGTGACGATCTTCGCCAGCCGCCCTTCGAACCGGCGGTAGTCCGCTTCGCCGCGAAGCGGCCGATCCAGCCCCGGCGACGAGACCTCCAGCGTGTACTCGTCGCCGAGCGCGCTCAGCGAGATCGTCCTCGACGTCGAGCAGCGCGCCCAGATCCTGGCTCACGCGCTGGCACTCCTCGATCCCGATCGGCACGTTGTCGATGGGCCGGTCGATCACCACTCGGAGTACCCAGCCGATCGGTTCTCGCCGGAACTGCAGGTCGAAGAGGTCCAGGCCGTGACTCTGGGCGACGCGCGTGGCGGCCTCACGCAGGCGATCCAAATTGGCCAGAACTTCCCCCAAAAACAAAAAAGTGGGCAAACGCCCACCTAGAGGAAACGGTTCCGCTAAGAGCTGAGTCAGTATATCAAGTTCGCCGGAGACGCGCCAAACGCGGGAAGTGCTAGGCCAGGACGCTGGCGACCAGATCGTAGCCTCTCGCGGACGTAATCCGCGCCGAGACGAGCTGGCCCGGCTCGAGGCGCGACGGGTCGCAGTCAGAGAGATAGACGGTCGAGTCGATGTCCGGCGCCTGCCCCTCGAGCCGAGCGGTGACCACGAGCGGGGACTCGGGCGACGGCCCGTCGACCATGACGCGGACCGGCCGACCGATCCAGGCGCGGTGGCGCTTGCCGACGATCGTGCGTCTGGAGCCGCATGAGGTCGTCGCGTCGGGCGCGCTTGACCTTGGCCGGCACGTCGTCGGCCATCGCGTGGGCGCGCGTGCCCTCTTCGTGCGAGTAGGTGAACACGCCGACGTGATCGAACGCGGTCTCCTCCACGAAGGCGCGCAGCGCCGCGAAGTCGTCCGCCGTTTCGCCTGGAAACCCGACAATGAACGTCGTGCGCAGCGTGACGTCCGGCACGCGCCGCCGGATGCGGGCGAGCAGCGCGTCGTAGGCCGCCCGGTTGCCGGGGCGCCGCATCCGCCGGAGCACGTCCGCCGAGGCGTGCTGCAGCGGCAGGTCGACGTACTTGCAGACCTTGTCGCACTCGGCCATCGCCTCGAGCATGTCGTCGGTCACCGTGGTCGGATAGAGATAGAGCAGGCGAATCCACGCGAGCCCCTCGATCCGGTTGAGCCGGCGCAGCAGCCGCGCGAGCGCGCCCCGCTCGCCGCGGTCGATGCCGAAGAATGTCGTGTCCTGCGAAATGAGAAGCAGTTCGCGGACGCCGCGCGCGGCGAGCGCCTCGGCCTCGCGCACCACCGAGTCTTCGTCGCGGCTGCGATAGCCGCCGCGCAGCGTCGGGATGATGCAGAAGGCGCACGTGTAGTCGCAGCCCTCCGCCACCTTGACATAGGCGTAGTGGCGCGGCGTCGTCAGCGTGCGGGGCGTCGACGCGTCGTACAGATAGGTGGGCGTCTCGTCGGGGCGTTCCGGGCCGCGCGGCGTCATCGCGTCGGCAGGCGACCGGAACAGCGTCATCGGCACGCCGGCCGCCGCCCCGCGGCCCTCGATCGCGTCGACAATGCCCGGCACCTCGCCCGTGCCGAGGCAGACGTCGATCTCGGGGATTTCCTTCTTGAGCTCGTCGCGGTAGCGCTCGGCGAGACAGCCGGTGACGATGAGCCGCCGGGCGCCCGACCCGCGCTTGTGCTGCGCCATCTCGAGGATGGCGTCGACCGATTCTTCCTTCGCCCGGTCGATGAACGCGCAGGTGTTCACGACGAGCACGTCGGCCGTCTCGACGTCGGTCGTGATCTCGTGCCCGGCTTCGCGCGCCAGGCCGAGCATGACCTCGCCGTCGACGAGGTTCTTCGGGCAGCCGAGCGAGAGCAGTCCGACCTTCACGGGGCACCTTCCGTTCGCGCGCCCGTCACGGCGTCAACCTGTAGAGCATGCGAGGGAACGGGATGGCCTCGCGCAGGTGCTCGAGTCCGCAAATCCAGGCCACGACGCGCTCGATCCCCATGCCGAATCCGGCGTGGGGCACGCTGCCGAAGCGCCGCAGGTCCAGGTACCACTCGAAGGCCTCGCGCGGCAGCTGGTGCGCGTCGAGGCGCTGCACGCAGCAGTTCGTAGTCGTCGAGGCGCTGTCCGCCGCCGATGATCTCCCCGTAGCCCTCGGGCGCGAGGAAGTCGACCGACAGCGAGACCTCGGGCCGCTCCGGGTGCGGCTTCATGTAGAAGGCCTTGATCGCGCTCGGGTAGCCGGTGATGGCGACCGGCCGGTCGTAGGCCTCGGAGATCGCCGTCTCGTCCGGGCTCCCGAAGTCGCCGCCCCACTCGAACGGCAAGCCCTTGCTCCGCAGCAGGGCGGCGGCGTCGTCGTAGGTCAGCCGCGGAAAGGGCCGCTGCACGCGCTCGAGCGCGGTCGTGTCGCGCTCGAGCGTCTGAAGCTCGCGGCCTCGCTTGTCGAGCACACGGGCGACGACCTCGACCACGAGGCCTTCGGCCAGGTCGATGATGTCGGCGAGCGACGCGTAGGCGACCTCCGGCTCGACCATCCAGAACTCGGTGAGGTGGCGGCGCGTCTTGGACTTCTCCGCGCGGAACGTCGGGCCGAAGCAGTAGACGCGGCCGAGCGCCATCGCGTTGGCTTCGTTGTAGAGCTGTCCGCTCTGCGTCAGGTACGCCGTGCGGTCTTCGAAGTACTGCACCGGAAAAAGCGTCGTCGTGCCCTCGCAGGCCGCCGGCGTGAAGATGGGCGTGTCGGCGAGGATGAACCCCCGGCTGTTGAAGTAGTCGCGAACCGCTTCGATGACCTCGTGGCGGACGCGGAGCACGGAGGACTGCCGCGCCGACCGGATCCACAGATGACGGTGGTCCATCAGGAAGTCGACGCCGTGCTCCTTGGGCGTGATGGGGTAGTCGTGCGCGAGACTGACGACCTCGAGGCCCGTGGCGTCGATCTCGTACCCGCTCGGCGCGCGGCTGTCCGCCCGTGCGGTGCCCGACACGACGATCGCGCTCTCCTGTCCGAGATGATCGGCCAGGTGGAACACCTCGTCGCCCACCGCGGCTTTCGACATCACCGCCTGAATCACTCCGGAGCCGTCGCGCACCTGCAGAAAGTGAATCTTGCCGCTCGACCGGCGGCTGACGAGCCAGCCCCGGATCGTGACCGGCTGGCCTTCGTGCTGGGCGATGTTCTCGATGTAGACAGCGGACATGGGGTCCTCGGGACAACCAACCGTAATTTGGCTAATTTATTGGTTATTTGTTATTGGTTATGGGTTATTGAAGGGCCTACTGGCCGAGGCGAAAGCGGCAGGCCACGCACAAATCGCAAACAACCAATAACCAATAACCAATAAGAAATAACCAATCGCCCTATTCGTCCTCGAACTCGAACGGCGCCAGGAGATCATCCAGTATGGCTTGAAGTCGGTCCCGCGCGCTAACCGTGCGCGCGAGGACGGCCGCCGCGTCGCCGTGGTCGGCGACCTCGAACACGAGCGGACCGGTGTAGCCGACCTTCCAGAGCGCCGCCAGTGTCGTCGTCCAATCGAGAGTGCCCGCGAGCGGCACGAGGTGGTCGTCGTGCGTGCCGCGGTTGTCGTGCAGGTGCGTGGTGACGATGTGCCCGGAGAGGACTTCGATGGCATCCGGCGCGCCGCCGAGCAGGTGGGCGTGCCCGGTGTCGAGGCAGACGCCCACGTCGCCTTGATCGAGGCCGTCCTCGATCCACTCGAGGATGGCCAGGGGCGACGACAGCGGGTTGGGAATCACCTCGAGCGCGAGCTGGACGCCCGCCGTTGCGGCCGCAAGGGCGAGTTCCTCGAGGCTCCGGCGCGCGGCGCCCGCGTCGTTGTCGCCAGGCGCGATGGGCTGGCCTTGCGGCAGCCCGAGATGGAGGACCAGCCGACGGGCGTCGAGGGCGCGCGCGGCCGCGAGCGCGGCCCGCGTTTCCTCGACGGCGCGGCGGCGCGCCGTCGCGTCGCCGGACGCGTTGGAGAACGCGGGGCCCCACAGGCCGGCGGAGAACGAGGCGCAGATCGGACCGTGCAGGCTGACGGCGCGGAGCCCGAGCTCGTCGAGCCACGCTCGCACCAGGTCGACGGCGCGAGGGTCGGCGTAGTCGAAATGGGATCTGGTCGCGAAGACCTCGACCTCGTCGAACCCATGGGCGGCGAGCGTCTCGAAATGGGCGCGCGTCAGGCGCTCGCCGTGGAACAGGTGCGTCGAGATCGCGAAGGCCATCTCACGCGAACTCCGGAACCAGTTCGGCGAGCGCGCCGTGCAGTCGGTCGAAGCGGGGGTAGGGCGCCAACGCGCGTCGCGCGTAGCCGATCGCGCGCGGGACGTACGGGAGATACGAGGGATTGCCCCGCGCGCTGGCCTGGAAGCCGAAAGTGCCTAGGGCCTTGAGCGTTCGCTGCACGGTCATCAGGTCGAACCGCCGCCGGAAGTCGCTCGGGTCCTCGTTCGCGCGGCCGCGCGTGACCAGGAAGTGCGCGAGGATGTCGTCCACCAGGTCGTCTGGGACCTCGACATACGCGTCCCTCAGCAGCGAGGCCAGGTCGTACGTCTCCGGCCCCATGCGAGCGTCCTGGAAGTCGATCAGGTGCAGCCGCCCGCCCGACCACATGAGATTCCGGCTGTGGTAGTCGCGGTGGCAGATGACGCGCGGCTCGGCGGCCAGCTCCGCGACAACGGCGTCCATCTCCTCGGTGAGCGCGCCGCGCAGCGCTGGCGTGAGCACGGCGCGCCGGTGCCCTTCGAGAAAGTGCGTCACGAAGAAGTGCAATTCCCACGAGAGCTTCTCGACGTCGAAGGCGAGGCCGAACGGCAGGTACTCGGGGCTCTCGAGTGCGGCGCCGCGCCGCTGGAGCATCTCGACGAGGTCGGCGGCCTGCCGGTAGAGCACGGCGTACGCGCTCGCCGACTCGTCGCCGATGTGCGTTTGCAGGGTCGTGTCGCCGAGGTCCTCGAGCAGCACGACGCCCAGGTCGCCGGCCGTATCGAGCACCGCCGGAATCGGGAGCGCCGCCGCGGCGAACAGCCTCGCGACGTTGAGGAACGGGAGCGAGGCGTCCTCGAACGGCGCGGCGTACAGCGCCACGATGGCGGATGCGGCCGTGGGATGGCCGACGCGGAAGTACCGCCGATCGGACGCATCGCCCGTGAGGGGCACGACGGAAGCGCCGTCCAGCCCGGCGCGCGTGAGATAGCGCGCGACCGGCGCGGGCAATGAAGTCGAGGGCACGGTCATGACGTATCGGCGCGGCTCAGGATGACAACGGAAACACGGCGACGCCGTCCCTGGCCTCCACGCCGTCGCTCGCGCGAAGGAGGCTGGCCGGTACCAGCACGCGCTCGGCAGCGCGGAATCCCCGCGGCAGCTGGGTGCCCCCGGCCACGACACAGCGGTCGAGCGCGACGTCGGGGCCGATCCGCGCCCCGGCCCAGACGACCGATCGCGTGACGCGCGCCGACGCGTCAACCTCCGACACGCCCTCGAAGACGCCGGCGTCGTCCGGCGTCCCGGCCAGGTCGAACACGGTCTTCAGATAGTCCTTCGGCGAGCCGACATCGAGGAATCGAGCCTGAACGGGCCAGCCGCGCACGCGGCCGGGTTCGGAAGCGATGAGGTCCCGGTAGACGCCGTGAACGCTCTCGGCCGGCTCGCCATCCGGCAGGCCCGCGAACACCCGCCGATCCACGACCTGGACGCCGACCAAGTGCCAGGTCGAACTGCGCCTGCCCCTTCGGGACGAAGCCCGTGACCCGGTGGTCAGGGTCGAGCCGAATGCCGTTGTACCAAGCCGGATCGGGGTTCGGCACGACCGCCAGGGTGACGGCGGCCCCACTCGTCCGATGGGCGTCGATCATCGCCTGGAGATCGACGTCGCACAGCGTGTCGCCGTTGATGATGACGAGCGCCGGGTCGCCGTCGAGCAGCGGCAGGGCGTGGCGGGGGCCCCCGGCGGATCCCAGCAGGCGCGGCTCCCAGGAATACCGCACGTGGAGCCCGAGGTGCGCGCCGTCGCCGACCAGGCGCGTGATCGACTCGGGCCGGTGGTGCAGATTGAGCACGACGTCGTTGACCTGCTGCGCGCGTAGCCAATCGAGCACGCGCTCAATCAGCGATCGGCCCGCGATGGGCACCGCGGCCTTCGCGACGATGCGCGTCAGCGGGTCGAGCCGCGTGCCCAAGCCGGCCGTGAGCACAAGGGCGGGAGTCACGACGGACGTCGCGCCATCGCGTCGTCGGGCGCCGGTGTGAGGACAGCCGCGAACGTCATGTCGCCGGCAGGGAGGTTGTGTGCGGCGCACCAGGCCTCGTGCAGGTCCCGGTACGACGCCGTTTGGTAGTCCGCGTCCCGACGCCCCAGCCGGCCCGCGACATCGGCGATGGCCGCCTCGGCGCCTTCGATTTCCACGAAGACGCCGATGGGCGTTTCGTCGATGGCGACCGACGTGCCGGCAACGTCGTACTCCTCCCGGTATTTTTCGGCCAGGAACCAGCGGTGGAACCCAAGGGCCTGAATGAGGGACTCGATGACGTCGGCGCTGCCCACGGTCGTTTCGATCTCTTCGCGGGCCTTGACCGGACCGGACTCGACCGCGCCCTTGAACGTCAGGAGCGCGCGGCTGCGGTCGCGCCGCACGCGGAGGGCGCGGCCGGTGGCTCCAAGCAGGCGGTTGGCGGTGTCGAACAGGCCGTCGGCCAGCAGCCGGCGCGGCACGACCAGGGATCCGCCGGCCGCCACGACCGCGTGGCGCGCGGCCGCCACATCATCGAACGCCAGTTTCACTTCGCGTTCGATCATCGCTTCTGCAGCAGGACGAACTCCTCCGAGCCTCCGGTGCCCGTGTCGTCACGGCGCCAGATCAGCACGTGTGCGGTCCCGTTGGTCTTGATGAGGCCGAGCGCCTTCGTGACGCCCTCGACGCTCGTCGCATCTTCGCCGTTGATGCGGAGGATGATGTCGCCAGGCACGAGCCCGGCGCGGTCGGCGGGACCGTCCGCCTCGGTGTCGGAGACGACGACGCCGGTACGGCCTTTGGGCAGGCTGCGCGCCAAGCGGGGCGTGAGCGGTCCGATCGTCATGCCCATGCCTGTGTTCTTCGGCGTCGCCGGCACTGGGGCTGGGGGCGTCGCCGGTTCGGGCGTGGTGTCCGCGTTCGCGTCGAGCGCGCCGATCTTGACGGCCAGTGACACGGCTCTGCCGTCGCGCATGACCCGCACGGGCACGGACGTGCCCGGGGCCGTGGCCGACACCATCGCGACCAGGTCCTTGCTGTCGCCGATCGAACGTCCGTTGAAATCGGTGATGACGTCGCCGGGCTGCATGCCCGCCGCCGCGGCCGGCCCGCCGTCCTCGATCCGGGTGACGATGGCGCCGGTCGGCGCCGCCAGGCCGAAGCTCTTCGCCACGTCCGGCGTCATGGCCTCGGTCATCATCCAGGCCCCGATGCGTCCGCGGATGACCTTGCCCGCGCGCAGCTGCGGCAGCACGTCACGAATCGTGTTGATCGGCACGGCAAAGCCGATGCCCATGCTGTAGCCCTTCTGGTCGGTCACGATGGCCGTGTTGATGCCGACCACCTCGCCGCGAATGTTCAGGAGCGGGCCGCCCGAGTTGCCGCGGTTGATCGCGGCATCCGTCTGGATGTACTCGAGGTCGCGTCCGAGGACCGGGTTGAGCGAGGGCTTCACGCGGCCAACGGCGCTCACGACGCCGACGGTGACGGTGTTGGCGAACGTGAAGGGGTTGCCAATCGCCATCACCCAGTCGCCCGGCGCCACTTGCGCGGAATCGCCGAACCTCACGGGTGTGAGCGGCGCCTTGGGCATCTCGGTCAGCTGGAGCAGCGCGCTGTCGGTGACCTTGTCGTGGCCCACCACCCGCGCCTTGAACGTGTCCTGGCCGCCGATCTTGACCGCCAACACGACGCTGATCTCCTGCGCGTCTTCGATGACGTGGTTGTTCGTGAGGATGTAGCCGGCCTTGTCGATGACGAAGCCGCTGCCGGCGCCCTCGATCAATTGTTGCGTCGGCGCCTGCGCGCCGCGGTGGATCGAGTCGTCGAACGGCACGCCGAAGAAGTCGTCGTTCTGCACCGAGCGCCGCTCCTCGGTGAGGATGCTCACGACGGACGGGCTCTCCTCGTGGGCAATCGCCCGGAACGTCGTCGCGTCCAGCGCGCCGTTGATTGGCGCGCTGTCGGTCGCGGGGACGCGCAGCGGCCCGGCGAACGAGGCCGGCGTCTCGCCGAACCGCGAGGCCAGCACCATGCCGGCGACGAGCGAGACCAGCGCGATCAGGGTGCCGTTGAAGACCGACGATTTTCGCGTGGACATGTTCGCGCTCCGCGGAAACTCCGTATAGGAATTATGAGGGGGAATCGGGATTTGTGGACGCGATTCTTATTCCCTGGCAGGCCCTGACGGCACGATCCGAACGATGTGCTTCTGCCTGGGCCCGGTGACCTCGGCCGACGTCGCGCCGACCACCATGTTGATCTCGGTCCGGACCCCGAACGCGGGCGTGTAGATCCCCGGCTCGATCGTGAACCCGGTGCCCGGCAGCAGACGCCGATCGTCGTGCGTCTCGTAGTCGTCCATGTGGACGCCGTTGCCGTGCACTTCTTCGCCCAGGCTGTGGCCCGTTCGGTGGATGAAGTACGCGCCGTAGCCGGCGGCCTCGATGACGTCCCGGGCCGCTCGGTCCACTTCCCAGCCCTCGAGCGGCCGGCCCGCCCGCACGGCCGACTGCACCATCGCCACGGCCGCGTCGCGGCCCGCCGCGATGACGTCGAAGGCCTTCGTGATGTCGGCCGGGGGGACTCCGCCATATCCGACCCACGTGATGTCGGCGTAGACCGCGCCGGGCTCGTCGAGCTTGCCCCAGAGGTCCAGGAGCACGAGCTCGTTTGGGGCGATGGGGCGGGGCGCCGAGGCGGAAGGCGCGTAGTGCGGGTTGCCCGCGTGCGCCTGGGCCGCCACGATCGGCGGGTGGTCGGTGACGAGGCGCTCCTCACCGAACCACTGCATCATCGCCTGTTGGACGTCGTACTCCGTCGGACGTTGGCCGGCGGCGAGCTTGGCGCCGATGTAGGCGAAGGCGCGGTCCTTCACGCGGTAGAGCTTCGAGGAGGCGGCCTGATGCGTCGCGATCGCGGCCGCGTCCCAGACCGCCTCGAACTGCTGCACCAGGTTGCCGGACGTCGCGACCCGCACACCGAAGCGGCGCAGCAGCTCGACGGTTCCCGCGTCGACCCGCGAGAGGTACGGGATGCCGCACTCGTGCGAGTACTCCATGGCGATCGTGCCGCGGCCCGCGACCAGGGCGGCCAGCCGTTGCTCGAGCTCCACGTGTCCCGCGTAGGTCACCCGGTCGCCGGGGAGGTGGTCCAGCACGGCGGGCTCAATCGCGTGGACGAGCTTCTGGGGCGGGCCGGACGCGGGAATGAAGTAGAACCAGCGCCGCGTCGTCATCGCGCCGGACCCGGCGAGACCGGCGAGCTTCACGGCAATCGGGTTGGACCCGTGGAAGTCGTACAGGAGCCAGCCGTCGAGGTGTTCGCCCGCAAGTGCCCGCTGGACGGCCGGCACGGAGAGCGCCACGCTCACATCTCCCCGTTCCAGTCCTCGGGCTCGGCGGCCGTCGATCGGAAGACTTCGAGGTGCCACTTGCCGCCGCCCCATGGCTCGATCACGTCGGCGGCCACGACGTCGATCAGGATCTCGGCGAACGTGCGGCGCTCCGGATCGCTGTCGAGGTGGTACGCCTCGTCCTCCCAGACGAACGTGGGATAGAGCATCAGCGTGAGGAAGAGGTCGTAGCCGTCGTCGAGCACGAGCAGCTGGCCGACCGGGCGCTTCTGCGTGGCGTGATAGACGAGGTATTTTTCGGCGCTGTGCGCGCGGATGTAGCGCTTGAGCGTGAACTCGCGGCCGACGACGTCCTCGATCGCGATCTTCTTGTCCCAGCAGTCGCGGCAATAGCGGGCGTCGCCCCGCGGCTCGGACACGTCTTTCGTGCCGCACACGGCGCACCGTACGGGTTCGGTCGTCTTTCTGGCCACGAAGGGGATTATATCGAGTCCGTGCGGATCGGCTGGTTCGCCGAACCGGCGGGCCGAGGTCAGGACGGCGGCCGGAACGCCGGCGCGTAGGCGTGCCGGACGTAGTCCTTCAGCATGCGCCGCGAGCTGAAGCGGGGGGTGACGCTGGCGATGGCCTGCTTGACCAGCGCGAGCCATCGCCGCGGCACGCCGAGCGCATCGCGGTCGTAGAAGGCCGGCACGACTTCACGCTCGAGCAGGGTGTAGAGCGCGTTCGCGTCGGCTTCATCGGTCGCCTGGTGGTCGGCCTCCGGGGCGCCGCCGGCGATGAGCCACCCGTTCTGCCCCGTGTAGCCTTCCGCCCACCATCCGTCGCCGATGCTCAGGTGGAGGACGCCGTTCATCGACGCCTTCATGCCGCTCGTTCCGCTCGCCTCGAGCGGCTTGCGCGGCGTGTTGAGCCACACGTCGCAGCCCTGCACGAGGAAGTGCGCGACGTGCAGGTCGTAGTCGTCGATGAACGCGACCCGGCCGACGAGCCGCGGGTCGAGCGCGTGCCGGAAGACGTCCTGCAGGCGGTGCTTGCCGGCTTCGTCGGCCGGATGCGCCTTGCCGGCAAAGACGAGCTGCAGCGGACGCTGCTCGTGGGCCACGAGGCGGATCAGCCGGTCGAGGTCGCGAAAGATCAACTCGGGCCGTTTGTAGGCGGTGAATCGGCGCGCGAATCCGACCGTGAGGGCGTGCGGGTCGAGCATGACGCCGCTCGCGACGAGCCGATTCGCGCCCGTCGGGTCTTCGGTCCAGCGCAGCCGCGCGCGCTCGCGGACGAATTGGGAGAGGTAGTCGCGCAGCGCCTCGCGGGCGGCCCACAGCGCTTCGTCGGGAATTTCGAGGACGCGGGCCCAGAAGCGCTCGTCCTCGTAGTGGTCGAGCCAGTCGGCGCCGAGGTGCCGATCGAAGACGCGAGCCAGCGCCGGCGAGACCCACGACGGCACGTGGACGCCGTTGGTGATGGCGCCGACCGGCCGATCGGCTGGCGCCACGTCCGGCCAGAGCGGCGCGAACATCGCCGTCGTGACGTCGCGATGCAACTGGCTGACCGCGTTGATGGCGCCGGCCGAGCGCATGGCCAGGGCTGTCATGTTGAACTGCGGGCCGTCGCCCTGGTCGTAGTGTCCGAGCTGCAGGAAGTTGTCGCGGTTCTCGCCCATCGATCCCCAGCACCCGGCCAGGTGCTGCTCGACCAGATGAAAGGGAAACGCGTCGTGGCCCGCCGGCACCGGCGTGTGCGTGGTGAACGCGGTCGTGCGCCGAACTTCGACGAGCGCCTGCGCCCACGTGTGGCCGGCGGCGAGCAGATCGCGCAGCCGCTGGAGGACGACGAAGGCCGCATGGCCTTCGTTCAGGTG
Source organism: uncultured Acidobacteriota bacterium (assembly GCA_963849525.1). Classification (GTDB taxonomy): domain Bacteria; phylum Acidobacteriota; class Vicinamibacteria; order Vicinamibacterales; family SCN-69-37; genus CAVXSP01. The sequence continues at coordinate 198,921 of CAWKHL010000004.1, forward strand.
CCAGACCGCCGGCTGCGACGCCGAGCGTGCGAAGCGCCTGGACGCCGCCCAAGCCGAGCAGGATCTCCTGCTGCAAGCGCGTGTCCTGCCCCCCGCCGTAGAGCCGCGCGGAGAGCTCGCGATCCCACGGGGCGTTGGCGTCGAGATTGGTGTCGAGGAGCAGGAGGCGCACTCGTCCGAGCCGCACTTCCCAGACCTGCACCAGCACGGTGCGCCCGCCGAGCGGCACGAGCACGACGCACGGTGTGTCGTCGGGCGTCCTGGCCGGCGCGATCGGCGCATCCGCCCAGTTGAGTTGCTCGTAGACTTCCCGCTGGACGCCTTCGGCGGAGATCCGCTGTCGGAAGTAGCCCTGCGGGTACATGAAGCCGACGCCAATCAGCGGGACCCCGAGATCGCAGGCTTCCTTGCAGTGGTCGCCCGCCAGCACGCCCAGCCCGCCGGCATAGATGGGCAGCGATTGGTGCAGCGCGAACTCCGCGGAGAAGTACGCCACGACCCGCGATCGGCCCAGCTTCACGTGCTCGTCCCACCACGTGCGTCCCGCGGCCATCGAGGCGCGCATCCGGTCGAACGCCGTCATCGCGGCCGCATAGACGCTACCGAAGCCAGGGTCGGCCGCCGCCCGCTCGAGCGTCTCGCGATCGATCCGCCGGAGCATCCGCACCGGATTGTGATCGGTCTGCCGCCAGAGGCGGTAGTCCAGCCGACGGAAGACCTCACGGGCCGGCGGATTCCACGTCCACCAGATGTCGGAGGCCAACTCGTGGAGGCGGCCAATCGCGGGGGGCAGCTGAACTGGGCCGGGAAGTGTCATGCTGGCGCGTCGAAAGCCTCGGCCGCAGATGCGGCCCGGCGATGCTGATGATCGTAACACCCGCGAGAGGGGACCGTCGCCCCGGCGGCCGCCGGGGCGGCACGACTGGTCCACCATTTATGATGTGACCCGGCAGGGTGTTCGGAAGGAGCGTGGGAATGGCCGTTGAAGTGGGAATCCATAGGCTCGACTCGTCGGTCACGCCGCCCGTGTACCAGACGCGCGGATCGGCGGGGTTCGACCTGGCCTCGTCGGCCGACCTCACGGTGGCGCCAGGCGAGGTCGCGCTGGTGCCGACCGGCCTGGTCATTCAGGTGCCGGCGGGCCACTTTCTCGGCGTCTTCGCGCGAAGCAGCACGCCGCTCAAGCGCGGCCTCATGGTCGCCAACGGCGTCGGCGTCGTCAACCCCGACTACTGCGGTCCCAACGACGAGATCAAGATCGAGGTGTTCAACTTCACGAGCGCGCCCGTGAGCGTGCGGCGCGGCGACCGGCTGGCGCAGGGCGTGATCGTGCCGTTCGTCCAGGCGGCATGGCGCGACCTGGATGCGGCGCCGTCCTCCGAGACGCGCGGAGGGTTCGGCGCGACGGGCTGACGCATCTCTTGCCGATCCGCGCACGCTACTTGCCGCGAACGACGTAGACGGCGGCGCTCTCCGGCGTCGAGACGGGGACAACGCGCCAACCGTGGCCGCGCCCGTGTCCGGCCACGACGGTCCGTCCCGAGATGACGCCGACCATGCTGCCGAAGACGACGTCGCTCAGCCAGTGATGGTTGCCGCGCACGCGCGTCCAGCCGATGAAGCCGGCCGCGGCGTACGCCGCGACGCCGGCCTTCCATCCCAGGTGCGACTCGATCACGGTCGCCGAGGCGAATGACGCCGAGCTGTGCCCGGACGGGAAGGACCGCGGTCCGCCGTTCGGCCGCGTCCGCGCCCAGGTGAACTTGAGCGCCGTCGTCAGCACGCCGTTCAGGGCCTGGGCCCGAATCAGGTCGCTGCCGAGCGCGGTGACCGTGGGGGCGCGGGCGAGCCGGCCCGCCGCGTAGGTCGCCACCGCGCCGCCGCCTTGGAACCACCCGTTGCCGATCGTCCCGCCGATGCGCGTATAGGACGTCGGGCCGGATCGGGCCACCCAATCCGCAATCTGGGTATCGGTCGTGCGAGCCCCGGCGGCGCCCACGAGGCCAACGGCCATCGTCGCCGCCGTTTCGAGGCGCGGCAGCGCCTCGAGGTCGTGGCCGAGATTCTGGACGAGGTGTGAGAGGGGTTCGTGGCCGTGCTGGGGCGCCGGCGCCGCCGGAGGAGGGACGCTGCGCAAGGTGAGCGCAACGAGAATCCAGGCCGCGTTGTTGAGCACGGCGTGTGAGGGTATCAGGTTTCCGTAAAGCGCTTCATGAAGCCCCGCGGTCTCGTACTGGTAACGCAGCCGCGCGCGAATCGTAGCGTCACAGTCATCCCGTGCCGATCGAGGGGTTGACCCCACTCCAAAGCGTGCCCCTCGCGCGAACGGGTTCCGCGCCGTGGCCGCGTTTGCGGTGACGGTATCTGACACGACGGCGCCGGTGTTGACCGTGCCGTCTGACATCACGGTGTCCGCCTCAGCCGCGAACGGTGCGACCGTTGGCGTGGCCGCGACGGCGGTTGACCTCGTCAATGGGACAGTGGCCGTTGCCTGCTCGACACCGGCCGGACCGGTCTCGGGTGACACGCTGTTCGCGATCGGCACCACCACGGTCGCGTGTGTCTCGGTAGACGCGCACGGCAACGCCGCCGCGCCAGCCGCGTTCACCGTGACGGTGACTGATGTGACGACGCCGGGCGAAATGCATGGCGACGGGTTCATCAAAGACGGCGCGGACAAGTACGACTTCAAGTTCGACGTCCGCGAACGCGCATCCGGAGAGGAGCGCGGCAACTTCTCGCTCGAGGTCAACTACGGACCGTCGTCGAAAGACGACGACCGTGAGGACGACAAGGGTGGCAAGAAGGACGACAAGAAGGACAACAAGCGGAGCAAGTCGAAGGTCCAACAGCGCGAGGACGACAGGTTCCGGTCGAACGGCGTTGACGTTTGTTGCCTTCAGTGATGATCCGTCGATTCAGCCGGGTCGAAGCCGCAAGCCACAGATCGACACGGCACCCTTCGCACGTGGAACGGCCAGGCCGGCTACACGTCCGAGGTCCAGGCTGTCGATCAGGGCGAACCCGGCCGGCATCGCGAGTCCATCTTGATCGTCATTCGCGACGGCTCGGCCAGAGTGTGGCGCAGGCGAGCGGCGACCTCGATGGTGGCAACGTCCAGTCGAAGCGCATTGATCACGGCAAGGGGCACGACAAGGGCCGGTAGGCCGGTTGTGCCGGACCTACTGCTTGGTGCACAGCGCGTAGCCGCTGCACTGATTCCCGACCAGGTCGCAGCCGGCTGAGGCGTTGCTCTGCGTATCGACGGGGGCGGCGCCGCCATTGTAGGTGTGCCATGAATACCCCACCAGCCCGATCCCGGCAACCCCGACTTGGCAATACCCCAGGACTCCGGACGGCAGGCCCTGCGTCTGCAGATTGGCCTGCGTGGTGCCGCAGAAGTAAAAGCCGATGCTCGAACAGGTCCTGCTCGCCGGTCTGTTTCGTGACGGGCGCCAGCGGGTTGATGCACCCGTCACCCATGCCCGCGAGGCACACGCAGAGGAGGACGAGCATCAAGGCCGAGTTTCGCGTCCGTTTCATGCCGCAACCTCCCGGCGCTTTGTTGTATCACAGAGAACTACGCAACCGCGGGGTCGGGGGAGGGGATCCGTTGGGGTGGACGTCCGAGAATGGGCGGCATGTCCCCGTTCCGACTGCGCTAATACTTCCTTCTATGAGGCGTCCCGTTGTCAAGCCCCCGGTGATCTTCACACCTTCGAACACACTCCCGCCCGGAGCGGGCTCCTCATGAGCCGAGGCGGAGGGCGGCGCCGCGCGTGATTCGACGTCCCGCCGGATCTGAGTAGCGTTTGGGTTTGGTCACAATGGAACCGACGCGACCAGCGCGCGGGGGTGGTGCCCGACGCGGACTAATTTCCCCGCACTGGGTAACACTCGCGCTCATCGAGGCACGGGAACTCTGCGCGTTGCCGGTTGAGCTGGATCTGGCTATGCTCAGACGTGATGACGCGGGAGGCCGAAAAGGACTACGTACGGCGATGGGTAGAGACCGGGCAGTTGCTCGCCGACCTGCGATGGCGTGAGCTTCGTGCGCTGGATTCCACAACAGCCCTTCGCGCGTCCGAGCAGTTGATCGCCGCCGCACTTCGCGTGCCGTTGCCGGCGAGCCGCCGCGAGTGGTCAGGGCTCGTCGAGTGGCAAGACCTGCTCCACGCTCGTACGTCGTCGTGAACGCGCTCTTCGCCGCCGCCGCCGATATCGAAGCGTTCTGCGCCGAGCAGCGATGGAAGATCGCCGTGATCGGCGGTCTCGCCGTTCAGCGATGGGGCGAACCCCGGCAGACCCGGGACGTCGATCTCACGCTCCTCACGGGCCTTGGAGGAGAGGCGGCCTTTGTTGATGCCCTCCTGCTTCGTTACACGCCGCGGTTTCCCGATGCGCGCCGCTTTGCCCTCGAACGGCGCGTGCTGCTCATTGAAACAGCCGACCACATTCCACTCGACATCTCACTTGGCGGGTTGCCGTACGAATCGCGCGTGATCGCCAGAGCGACCCCGTTTGAGTTCGAGCCCGGCATTCCCGTCACCACGTGTTCCGCGGAAGATCTGGTCATCTTGAAGGCCTTCGCCGGACGCCCCCAGGACTGGCTTGACGTAGAGGGCACCGTCGTTCGCCAGGGGCCGCGTCTGAACCGCCAGCGCGTGCTTGAAGAATTGCGCCCGCTGCTCGATCTGAAGCAAGACGACGAGGGTGAACAGACACTGGCCGCGTTGTTCAAGAAGCATCCAGCGCGCTGATTGATGCGTCTGTCCGCAAGTCGTGAACTGACCCACCAGCCCAACCATCTCTTCGAAGGGACACCCGACCGCGCCATGGCCTGCCTGGTTGCCCGGGCGGGAGTCCCGGCTGATGGGTCTGAACGGGGGAGCCGAAAGATCCGAGAACGAGCATTGTGTCACCCAGGCGACCGCGCTAATGCGTCTGTCGTTGGACGCGCCGTTGGGGGCGGCCTGAGCCTGAGGCCAGAGCGCGCGAAGTTGTGCCGAGCGGTGCCGGTCTTTCCGCCGCGATGGGCCGTGAACGCGATGTTGAACTCGCCGGCTGACCCCTCACCCACCACAGTGCCCAGGCACTCACTACTTGCCCCACCATGTTTACAAAGCTTGCGTATTCTGTACAATCTGTACAAAATGAACAGAACGGACGGAGAACCACGTTTGACCAAACTCGCCGCCACGACTCTTCGGAGCGCTTTCGCAGACACCATCAATCGGGTGGCCTACCAGGGCGAACGCATCGCGCTCGAACGGCACGGAAAGACCGTCGCGGCCCTTGTCAGTGTGGAGGATCTCGAGCTGCTCGAAGCCCTCGAAAACCGGACGGACCTTGCGGCCGCCCGGAAGGCGCTCAAGGAACCCGGCCGCCGTCGTTGGGAAAAGGTCAAGGCTGATCTCGGCCTGTAGGCGAGCGTATGGCCGGCGCCTCGCCGTACGTCGTCTACCTGACGCCCTCCGCCGAACGGGCGCTCAGGAAGGTCAAAGACGACACCGCCCGCCGCCGCATCGTGAAAGCGATCGACCGGCTCACCACCAACCCGCGACCGTCAGGCGCCGTTGCGATTCAGGGCGGCGACGGGTTACTGCGCGTCCGCGCCGGCGACTACCGCATTCTCTACACCGTGGATGACGACGTGTGGACCGTGCTCGTCGTGACCATCGGTCACCGCCGCGCCGTGTATCGATAGCGCATTTCGCGAACCCTCAGGCGCGCAGGCGCGCCCGCCGGAGCGGCGCGGGGCACGCGGGGCCCCGCAAGCGACGGCGAGAGGGGGCCGGCGGGGCGAAGCCCCCCGGTCTGGATCTCTAGGCGCGCAGGGCGCGCCCCGCCGGAGCGGCGCGGGGCACGCGGGGCCCCGCAAGCGACGGCGAGAGGGGGTCCGGCGGGGCGAAGCCCCCGGTCTGATTAGGCGCGCAGGGCGCGCCCCGCCGGAGCGGCGCGGGGCACGCGGGGCCCCGCAAGCGACGGCGAGAGGGGGTCCGGCGGGGCGAAGCCCCCCGGTCCAGTCCAATACAGCAGCCGCGTGCGAATCGTGCCCTCGATCGTTTCGAGCTCCTGCCGAACGAGGCGCGTGTCGGCGCCCTCTGCCGCGTCGATGTCGATCACGACGTAGCCCAGCCGCGGCGTCGTCTCGAGGAACTGCGCCGACACGTTGACGTTGTGGCGAGAGAACACGGCGTTGATCTGCGAGAGCAGGCCCGGGCGGTTGTGGTGAATGTGGATCAGCCGGTGCTTGCCGGGATGGTCGGTGAGCGAGACCTCCGGGAAGTTCACCGCGGTGAGCGTGCTGCCGAGGTTGCTGTAGGCGATCAGCTTCTCGGCGACTTCGCTGCCGATACCCTCCTGGGCCTCTTCCGTGCTGCCGCCGATGTGCGGCGTCAGCAGCACCTGGTCGAGCTCACGAAGCGGGGAGACGAAGGGCTGGCCCTTGCCGCCCGGCTCCTTTGGAAACACGTCGATCGCGGCGCCCGACAGCCGGCCGGCCTGCAGGGCGCGCGCCAGGGCGTCCAGGTCGACGACCAGTCCGCGCGAGGCGTTGATCAAGCACGCGCCGTCGCGAATCTGCGCGATCTCTCGCTCGCCGATCATGCCGCGCGTGGCCTGCGTGTCCGGGACGTGCAGGCTGATGGCATCGGCCTGCGCCAGCAGATCCGCCAGCGTCTTGACCGGCGCCGCGTTGCCCATCGCGAGCTTCGTGACGATGTCGTAGTAGATGACGCGCATGCCCATCGCCTCGGCCAGGACGCCGACCTGCATGCCGATGTGCCCGTAGCCGACAATGCCGAGCGTCTTGCCGCGGACTTCGTGGGCGCCGGCGGCGGACTTGTTCCAGACGCCGCGGTGCAGGTCGGCATTCCGCCTCGGGATGCCCCGCAAGAGCAGAATCGTCTCGGCGATGACCAGCTCGGCCACGCTGCGCGTGTTCGAGAACGGCGCGTTGAAGACGGGAATCCCGCGCTCGGCGGCCGCCGCCAGATCCACCTGGTCGGTGCCGATGCAGAAGCAGCCCACCGTGATGAGCCGCCGCGCGTGCGCGAGCACGTCGGCGGTCAAATGCGTGCGCGACCGGATCCCGATGATGTGCGCCTCGCTGACGGCGTCGATGAGCGCCGGCCCATCGAGCGCCGACGGGAGGCTCACCACGCTCGTGTAGCCGTCGGCGTTGAACGCCGCCAGGGCGCCCGGATGGATGCTCTCGAGCAGGACGACGGAGATCTTGGTCTTCGGAAACGAAATCATGGGGATGAAGGGTCCTTTGCATGGGCGAGCGCGGCGTTCGCCCGTTCAACCGCATCCTTGGCGGCGTTCGCGATCGCGGCCGTGGGCCGCGCATCCGCGCGCTGAAGCGTCGAGAAGAGCTCGGACATCGTGCCATAGGCGGCGGCCAGCGCGCCGGCGGACGCCCCGTCCGGCTCGAGTGTGCGCTGCGCCGCGGCGACGCGGTCCAGGGCGCTCGAGAGCGACTGCGAGAGGGCGAGCTCCTGCGCCAGGTCCGCCGCCGTGGCCCCGACGCGCCGGTCCAGTTTGACCAGCACCGCCTGTCGATAGCTGCGTCCGCCGACCGTCAGCCTGACCTGGTAGGCGCCGGGAAGGGCCCAGGCGCCGTGCGCGGGCGAGCGCACGCCCGCGGCCGGACTCGAGGCCGGCGGCGCGTATCGGAGATCCCAGACGATCCGATGCAGGCCGGGCGAGGTGGCCAGCGGCGCGTCGTCCACGGCGTCGCTCGAGTAGCGGCGAAGCACGTCGCCGCTCTGGGCGTCGAGGATCTCCAGCGAGACGGGCAGCTGCACGGCCTGGCCGAGCAGATAGCTGATGGGCACGCCATCGGGTGGCGTGGCGGCCGTCCGCTCGTCGCGCGAGTCGGCGGCGTCCACGTCGGTCCGCCACCGCGCGCGCCACGCGACGCCCGGGCTGAACAGGAACGCCCGCGCCGACGCGACGTCCGGCGTGATTTGACGCAGCGGCATGATGTCGTCGAGCACCCAGAACCCGAGGCCGCCGGTCGAGAGGATGACGTCGCTGTCTTTGATGGTGACGTCGCGCACCGGGGTCGAGGGCAGGTTCAGTCGCAGCGGCTGCCAGGAGTCGCCGTCGTCGAACGACACGAACGGGCCGGCGTCGGCGCCGGCGAAGAGCAGGCCTCGGCGCTGGGCATCCTCTTTGACGACGTAGAGCCTGCCGGCGTCGGCCAACTCGTGCGTGATGAGCGTCCACGTGCGCCCGCCGTCACGGGTGCGGAATAGGGCCGGCGCGTGCGGCGCCGCCGCCGACGCGTCGACCACCGCGTAGGCGGTGTTGACGTCGAAGTGCGACGCCTCGAGCGCCACGATCCGCGCGGCGGCGACCTGGGCCGGCGTCACATTGGTCCAGGTGTGCCCGAGATCGCGCGTGACGTGGATCACGCCATTGCTGGCACCGGCCCAGATGAGGTCGGCGTCGATGGCCGATGGGACGAGCGCCGAGATGGCGGCGGCGCCATGCGCGGCGGGCACCGCGTCCGCTGGATCGGCGCCGCGCGTCGCACCCGTCCCCGCGAGCGTGAGGTCCGGGCTGATGGCCGCCCACGCCTCGCCCCCGGTTTCGGTCTGCCAGACCACGGTCGATGCGAAGAACAGCGTGCGCCCGTCCGCCGGCGAATACACGAGCGGCGCCGCGATGCCGGTCGTGCCGCCTTCGTAGAACGGCGCCACGTCCTGCACTTGGGCCGTCCTCCGGTCGTATCGGGCGAGCCGTCCCAGGTACACGATATCGGGGTCGTTCGGGTCCGGTGCGACGTAGGAGGCGTCGCCGGATCTGACGGACGGCCGATCCGGCAGCGCATCGTGATTCGTGCCGCCGCGGCTCGACACGCACACGGCCCGGCCGTCGCTCGACGCGCCGCACACGCGATAGGGAAACGCGGCATCGGTGACGACGTGATCGAAGGCGCCGGTCGGTTGCGCCGTCGCGCCGGCTCCTGCCCGGCTGAACGGCCCGATCGGCCGCCAGGCAAACTCGCGAAAGAGCGCAGGGTCGATCGTGGCTGGCGGCGACGCGGACGTCCGCCGGGGCGTGACGCCGCACACGAGAAGCAGGAGGATCAGCAGGCTCGTTGGGCGGAGTCCGATTCTTCGCACGGCGTAGCGCCCAGTGTAACGTAGGGAAACGATGGCCTCGTTCATTTCCCGTTTGCGCGACGGTCTGGCCAAGACGGCCCGTCAGATTCGCGATCGACTGGCCGACGCGCCGCCAGCGTCCGAGGGCGGCGGCGGCCCGCGCGCGGCCGGCGTCGAGACGCTCGAGGCCCTGGAAGAGGCGCTGATTTCCGCCGACGTCGGCCTGCCGGCCACCGAGCGGATCCTCGCCGCCGTTCGCGCCGATCGCACCGGTGCGGTCGTCGAGCGCGCGGCGCGGGAGATTCGGCGGGTGCTCAACGACGTCCCCGTGGTCCCCGAATCGGCCGTGCGTCCGCATGTCGTGCTGATCGTCGGCGTCAACGGCACGGGCAAGACCACGACGGTCGGGAAGCTGGCGAATCTCCTGCGGTCGGCCGGCGAGTCCGTGCTGGTCTGTGCGGCCGACACGTTTCGCGCCGCGGCCGTCGAGCAGCTTGCCGTGTGGACCGAACGGGCCGGCGTCGATTTCGTGCGCGCCCAGTCGGGCGCCGATCCAGCCGCCGTCGCGTTCGACGCCGTCTCGGCGGCCCGATCCCGCGACCGCGATGTCGTCCTCATCGACACGGCCGGCCGTCTGCACACGCGGGCGAACCTGATGGCCGAGCTGGACAAGATCCGCCGGGTGGTCGGCCGCGAAGTCGAGGGCGCGCCGCATGAAGTGCTGCTCGTCCTCGATGCCACGGTCGGGCAGAACGGCCTGGTGCAGGCGCGCGAGTTCCTTGCGGCGAGCGGCGCGACCGGCATCGTGTTGACCAAGCTGGACGGCACGGCGAAGGGCGGCGTCGCCATCGCCATCGCCCACGAGCTGCGACTGCCGATTTGCTACGTCGGCACCGGAGAGAGCCTCGACGACATCGCCCCGTTCGATGCGGACGCGTACGTCGAGGCGCTCTTCACCGAGCGATGGTGAGCGAGCCCGAGGCGGCCGACGCGCGCTTCATGGCGCGCGCCCTGTTGCTCGCCGAGCGCGGCCGGGGACGGACCAGTCCCAACCCGCTCGTCGGCGCGGTCATTGTCGATCGCCTTGGCCGGGTGGTGGGGCAAGGCGCGCACCTGCGCGCCGGCGACCCGCACGCCGAGATTTACGCGCTCGACGAAGCGGGGCCCCGAGCTCGAGAGGCGACGCTGTACTGCACGCTCGAGCCGTGCGCGCACGTCGGACGCACCGGGCCGTGCGTCGAGCGCATCGCGGCCGCCGGGATTCGACGCGTCGTGGCCGCCGTGTCCGATCCGAATCCGCTGGTGGCGGGCCGCGGGGTGGCGTTTCTACGGGCGCACGGCGTGCACGTCAACCTTGGGCTCGCCGCCGAGGCCGCCCGCCGGTTGAACCGTGCGTTCTTCACGTGGGTCACCGAGCACCGCCCGTTCGTGACGATGAAGGCCGCGGTGTCGGCCGACGGCTTCGTCGGCCAGGCCGGGCGGCGCGTGAAGCTGACCGGGACCGCCGCCGACCGGTGGTTTCAGCGGCAGCGGGCCGAGATCGATGCGATCGCCGTCGGATCGGGCACCGTGCTCGCCGACGATCCGTGGCTCACCGCGCGGGAGGTGTTTCGTGCACGGCCGCTCACCCGCGTGCTCTTCGACCGCCGGGCGCGCATCCCCCCAAGCGCCCGGGTGTTCTCGACCCTTGCGGCCGGGCCAGTCATAATGGTCGTGTCCCCGTACGCCGCCTCCGAGTCGGAGGACGCCCTGGCGTCGCTCGAGCGCGCCGGCGTGACCCTGATGCCGATGGCGGCCGGCGACCTGGGGACCGTGCTCGAGCGCCTGGCGGCGCGCGGCGTGCTGACGCTCCTCGTCGAAGGCGGGCCGACGCTGCAGACGAGCTTCGTCGAGGCCGGGCTGGTCGACCGGGTGCAGGTGGTGACGACGCCGCGGACGCTGGGAAGCGGCGTGCCGGCGCGATGGCTATCGCTCGTCAACGGGGTAGAGCCGCAGAGGCGCCTGCCGTTTGGCGAAGACGTGCTCACGGAATTCGATGTTCACAGGACTGATTGAAGCCGTCGGAGTGATCGAGTCGATTCGGCCGGCGCCCACGGGCCAATGGCTTCGCGTGGCGACCGCGCTCGGCGGCGATCTTCGCGAAGGCGAGAGCATCGCGGTGAGCGGCGTGTGCCTGACGGTCACGGCGGCCGACCAGACCGGCTTCTCGGCCGACGTGTCGCCCGAGACGCTGCGCGTGACGTCGCTCGGCCGTCTCGCCCCGGCCGATCCGGTCAACCTCGAGCGGCCGCTGCGGGCGGATGGCCGGCTCGGCGGACATTTCGTTCTGGGCCACGTCGACGCGGTGGGCCGCGTGGCCGCCGTGACGGCCGACGGCGACTGCCACTGGATCGAGGTGGAAGTCCCGCCCGCGCTGGCGCCGCTGCTCGTGCCGAAGGGGTCCGTCGCGGTCGATGGCATCAGCCTCACGATTGCCCGGCTCGCCCCGAGGGCGTTCGGCGTGCAGATTGTCCCGTTCACCTGGGAGCACACGGCGCTAGGGCGCCTGCGCGAGGGCGACACGGTGAACCTCGAGGCCGATGTGATCGGCAAGCATGTGGCGCGGCTGCTCGCCTTTGGCGGCCCGGAGCAGGCGCGCCCGGACACGGTGGCCGAGGTGCCGCAGGGTGGCTGACATGACGACCGGCTTGAAGCTCGCGAAAGGGAGCCGTCGGCGCACGCCGTTCGCGACGGTCGAGGTGGCGCTGGAGGCCCTGCGCGCCGGTCGCATGATCGTCGTCGTCGACGACCAGGACCGTGAGAACGAGGGCGACCTGACCATGGCCGCGTCGATGGTGCGGCCCGAGCACATCAACTTCATGGTCAAGTACGGCCGCGGCCTCCTATGCCTGGCCATGACGCCGGATCGGCTCGACGAGCTGGACCTCCCGATGGAAGTGGCCGAGAACTCGTCGCGGCGATCCACGGCCATGTGCGTGTCGATCGACGCGATGGCCGGCACGACGACGGGCGTGTCGGCGGCCGATCGCGCGCAGACGATTCGCACCGCGATCGCGCCCGAGTCCACCGCGCGGGACCTCGCGCGGCCGGGGCATGTCTTCCCGTTGCGGGCGCGCGCCGGGGGCGTGCTCGTGCGGGCCGGGCACACCGAAGCGGCGGTTGACCTGGCGCGCATTGCCGGGACGGCGCCCGCCGGCGTCATCTGCGAAGTGATGAACGACGACGGCACCATGGCCCGCGTGCCGGAGTTGACGAAGTTCGCGCGCAAGCACGGGCTGCCGATGATCACGATCGCGGACCTGATCCGGTACCGCATGCAGCATGAGAGCCTCGTGCGCCGGATCGCCGAGGCGTCGCTGCCGACCGAGTACGGCCCGTTCCGGGTGTTCGCGTACGAGAGCCTCATCGACGGCCAGGCGCATGTGGCGCTCGTGCGAGGCGATATCGGGGACGGCAAGGACGTCGTCGTGCGCGTCCACTCGAAGTGTCTGACCGGCGACGTGTTTCATTCGACGCGCTGCGACTGCGGGCCGCAGAAGGACGCCGCGATGCGCCGGATCGCCCAGGAGGGCCGCGGCGTGCTCCTGTACTTGCACCAGGAGGGGCGCGGCATCGGCCTGGCCAACAAGATTCGCGCCTACGCGCTCCAGGACCAGGGCCTCGACACCGTCGAAGCGAACGAGCGCCTGGGCTTCAAAGCCGACCAGCGCGACTACGGTATCGGCGCGCAGATCCTGCGGGACTTGGGCGTCCGGACGATGCGGCTGCTGACGAACAACCCCAGGAAGTTCGTGGGCCTGGATGGCTACGGCCTGTCGGTGGTCGAATCGCTGCCGATCGAAATCGCGCCGGCGACGGAGTTCACGCGGCGGTATCTGAAGACCAAGAAGGACAAACTCGGGCACACGCTGTCCTCCGTCTGAGCGGCCCGCCTGCCCGCATTGGGGGCGGAGGGCCGTTCAGAGGGCGCCGGTTGTGAGTTTGGAGCCGCTCTGGTATCGTAACTGTTTGTCCTTCTGCCGGTTAGGGGCAGTAGGACCATCCTGATTATGCTGGACGCGCTGAGCACGCGGCTGCAGGACGTCTTCAAGACGCTACGAGGCGAGGCGCGGCTGACCGAAACCGCCGTCGATGCCGCGCTGCGCGAGATCCGCCTCGCGCTGCTCGAGGCCGACGTCAACTTTCGCGTCGTCAAGGCGTTTATCGAGCGCGTGCGCGTCAAGGCCGTGGGCGAGGAGGTGCTGCGCAGCCTCACGCCGGCCCAGCAGGTGGTCCGGATCGTGCGCGACGAGCTGCTCGCGCTGTTTGGCACCGCGCCCGGCGGGCTCTCGCCCGACCCGCGGTCGCCCCGTGTCGTGCTGATGCTCGGGCTGCAGGGCTCGGGCAAGACGACGACGTCGGCCAAACTGGCGCGGTGGCTGAACGAGCAGGGCAAGCACGCGATGCTCGTCTCGACCGACGTGCGCCGCCCGGCGGCGATCCAGCAGTTGAACGTGCTGGCCGAACAGATTGGCGCGCGCGTCCACGACCCGGCTGGCGAGATGGACCCGGTCGCGCGCGCGGCCGGCGCGCTGGCGGCGACGCGCAACCTCGGGTTCGACACGCTGATCGTGGACACGGCCGGACGTCTCCACATCGACGACGAGCTCATGGCCGAGCTCTCCGCCATCAAGACGGCGGTCGAACCGTCCGACCAGTTGTTCGTGGCCGACGCGATGACCGGCCAGGACGCGATTCGCAGCGCGGGCGAGTTCAACCATCGCGCCGGCGTGACGGGCGTCGTCCTCACCAAGATGGACGGCGACGCGCGCGGAGGCGCGGCGCTGTCGGTCGTGGGCGTCGTGGGCGTGCCGATTGCGTTCGTGGGCGTGGGCGAGCGGATCCAGGATCTGGAGCCGTTTCACGCCGACCGGCTCGTGTCGCGGCTCCTCGGGATGGGCGACGTGCTGTCGCTCATCGAGCGGGCCGAGCAGGCGATCGACGCCGACAGCCGCGCGCGCCTCGAGCAGAAGACGCGGCTCGACGACTTCACGCTCGAGGACTTTCGCGATCAGTTGCGGACGATCAAGAAGATGGGGCCGCTCGACCAGATCCTCGGGATGATTCCGGGGATGGGCGGCATCAAGCAGCTCAACGAGCAGCGGGCCCAGGTCGACGACGGGCAGCTCGCGCGCGTCGAGGCGATCGTCTGCTCGATGACCGTTCGCGAGCGCCGGAACCATGGCGTGATCAACGGCAGCCGCCGCAAACGCATCGCGCGCGGCAGCGGAACGTCGGTCGAGGACGTCAACCGGCTGCTGAAGCAGTTCGTGCAGATGCGCAAGATGTTGAAGATGATGAGCGGGGCCGGCGGCCGGAAGGGCCGCCAGCGGCTGATGGGCATGATGCGGGGGCAATGATGGATTTGGGGGAGACAGCATGTTAGCGATTCGTTTACGGCGGGCAGGATCCACGGGCAGCCCGTTCTTTCGTGTCGTGGTGACCGAGAGCAAGTCGCGGCGAGAGGGGCGGTTCGTCGAGGTGTTGGGCTTTTACAACCCGCGCACGACGCCCGAGACGGTCAAGGTCGACCGCGAGCGGTTGGCGCACTGGCTCAAGGCCGGCGCGCGCCCGTCCGATACGGTGCGGACGCTGGTCGACAGGATGCCGCCGGCGGTCGCGCCCGAGGCGCCCGCGGCCGTCCCGGCTGAGTGATGTCACGCGCGCGCGATGTCGTCGAGGTCATAGCCAAGGCGCTCGCGGTCCATCCCGAGTCCGTCCTGGTGACCGAGAGCGAGCGGCGCGGGCAATTGGTCGTTGAGTTGTCGATGCCGCCGGGCGAGCTGGGCCGTGTCATCGGCCGGCAAGGCCGGAGCGCCGCCGCGCTCAGGACGCTCGTCGCCGCGGCCGGGGAGCTCGAGGGCCACAAGGCGGTCGTCGACATTCGGGACGAGTGACGCGCCCGTCCGAAGCCGCCGCGCCGGACGGCGGACCGCTTGGCGCGCGTGCGACGCCGATGCCGTGGGACGAGATGATCACCGTGGGCCGCGTGGTCCGGCCCCACGGCAACCGGGGAAATGCGGTGGTGGTCGTCGAGACCGACTTTGCCGCCGAACGGTTCCACCCCGGGGCGGCGCTGTGGATGCGCCAGGGGGACGGCGTGGTCGCGCTGACCGTGTCCGTCAGCCGCGAGCGCGACGGCCGGTGGGTTGTGGGGTTCGACGGCGTGACGACGATCGATGCGGCCGAGGCCTTGCGGGGTGTCGAGCTGCGGATTCCGGCGGCCGAGATTCACGCGCTGCCGCCGGGCGCGCACTACGTCCACGACCTGGTGGGCTGCCACGTGGAAACCGTGGACGGCCGCGTCGTGGGGGTCGTCGGGCGCGTCGATCGCGACACGGGCACACCCGTCCTGGTGATCGATCGGGCCGGGAGCGAAGTGCTGGTGCCGCTGGTCGACGAGATTTGCCGGCGGGTCGACATTGGCGCCAAGCGCATCACGATCGAGCCGCCGGAGGGGTTGCTGGAGTTGAACGACCGACGCTCATGACGATTGACGTCATCACGATCTTCCCGGCGATGGTCCGCGCCGTGCTGGCCGAGGGCGTGATCGGCCGGGCGTGCGGGCGCGGACTGGTCGAGATCGGCGTGCGCGATCTGCGCGACTACACCCTCGACCGGCACCGGACGGTCGACGACGTGCCGTTCGGCGGGGGACCGGGCATGGTGATGAAGCCCGAGCCGCTGTTTCGCGCCGTCGAGGCCGTCGCGGCCGAGCGGGGCCGCCCGTCCGCCGTCGTGCTGATGACGCCGCAAGGCCGGCCGTTCACGCACGCGGAGGCGCAGCGGCTGAACGGCCTCGATCGGCTGGTCGTCATTTGCGGCCGGTACGAGGGCATCGACGAGCGGGTGAGCCAGGCGCTGGTCACCGACGAGATCTCGATCGGCGACTACGTGCTGACGGGTGGCGAGCTGCCGGCGCTGGTGGTGATTGAGGCGGTGGTCCGGCTGACGCCTGGGGTGGTGGGCGACGCCGGGTCGGTGGCCGACGATTCGTTCGTGCGGGGACTGCTCGACCACCCGCACTACACGCGGCCGGCGACGTTTCGTGGGATGGAGGTGCCCGAGGTGTTGACATCCGGGCACCACGCGGCTATCGAGCGCTGGCGCCGCCAGGAGCGGGTCAAGCGGACGCTCGATCGGCGGCCGGATTTGTTGCGAACGGCGGCGCTTTCCGCCGGCGAACAAGATGAGCTCGAGGCGCTGGCGGCCTCGAAGACGACGCCCGGCACACGATCCGGGTGGTAAGGGTTCCTGAAGGAGCGAGGCCATGAAGGCGATTGAGATGATCGAAGCAGGTCACCTGGTGGAACGGCCGGAGATGCGGTCCGGCGACACCGTGCGCGTCCACGTGAGGGTGCGCGAGGGCGAGAAGGAGCGGATTCAGATCTTCGAGGGCACGGTGATCGGCATGCACCGCGGCGGCTCGCGCGCGACGTTCACGGTGCGCAAGGTCTCGTTCGGCCAGGGCGTCGAGCGCATCTTCCCGCTGCATTCGCCGACGATCGACCGGATTGACATCGTCCGCAGCGCGAAGGTGCGGCGCGCCAAGCTGTACTTCCTGCGCGAGCTGCGCGGCAAGGCCGCGCGGATGAAGGAGCAGAAGCGGACGGCGTGACCCGTCCCCGCGCATCCCGCTCGCTCGAAAACGCCGCGCGGCACTTCGGCTTCGTGCACGTGGCCGGCGTCGATGAGGTGGGACGCGGCTGCCTGGCGGGGCCGGTCTGCGCCGGCGCCGTCGTGCTCCATCCGGACCGCTACGTGCCGGGAATCGCGGACTCCAAGGTGCTGTCCGCGACGGAGCGCGAGCGGCTGTTCGACGCGATCGTCGGGGCCGCGGTCGCCTGGACGGTGGTTGCCGTGAGCGTGGAAGAAATCGACCGCCTGAATATTCATCGGGCGTCATTGCGGGCGATGTCGTTGGCGGTGACGTCGCTCGCCCCCCTGCCGGGATTCGTGCTCGTCGACGCCTTCCGGATTCCCGACCTGCCGATGCCGCAGCGGCCGGTGACGCACGGCGACCGGCGCTCGACGGCCATCGCGGCGGCGTCGATCCTGGCGAAGGTCACGCGCGACCGGCTCATGTGCGATCTGCACGGCGAAGACCCGCGCTACGGCTTCGATCAGCACAAGGGCTACGCGACGCGGGCGCACCTGGACGCCGTGGCCCGGTTCGGCTACTCGCCGTGGCACCGCCGCACGTTCCGTCCGGCCTCGTTGTTCGAGACGCACCGGTTCGACTCGGAGGCGCCCGAAGCGTTCTCTGATTGACGAGTCTTCAATTAGCCGAGCTCGACCGTCCGTAACGGGAGTCCGCTATCAGTCTTTTCCGCCGTTTGCTCGTCGCCGCCTACCTCGTCGAGGCCGGTCTCCTATTGATCGTCGCGCCGTGGACGGCGTCGTGGCAGCACAACTACTTCGGCGCCGTGCTTCCGTGGCTCGGGGCGTGGATGGAGCACCCGGCCATTCGCGGCGGCGTCACCGGCGTCGGACTCGTGACCATGGTCGCCGGACTGCGCGACCTCGTGGCAGTCTTCTTCGGACGGCTCGACAAGTCGCCGCCCACGCCGGAGCGGCCGAGCGAGCCCTCGTGACGGCGTCCCCAATCATTCACGTGGTGACCGACCGCCGGCAGGTCGCGCCGGACGCGCGCACCCGGGGCGACGAGATCGCCGCCCTGGAGGGCTGGATCGACGAAGCGATTGGCGTGGTCAACGTCGTGCAGATCCGCGAGCGCGATCTGGATGCCGGCGTGCTTACCGCGTTGCTGGCGCGCATTGCCGACCGCGCGCGCGCCACGAAGACCCGCATCCTGGTCAACGACCGCGCCGACGTGGCCGCCGCCGCCGGCGCGCAGGGCGTCCACCTGCGATCGGACGGCGCGCCGGTCGATCGGGTCAGGGCCATCGGGCCGGCCGGCTGGATCGTGGGGCGCGCGGCGCACGGTCCGGTGGAGGTGTCGGACGGCGCGAGCGCCGACTACGTGCTCTTCGGTACGGTGTTCGCCAGCCGCTCCAAGTCGGCGTCCGAGACGCCGCGGGGTATAGCGGCCCTGCGCGAGGCCGCCGCGACCAGCCGCGCGCCGGTCGTGGCGATTGGCGGCATCGGCCCGTCGCGCGCGCCGCTGTGCCGCGAGGCGGGCGCTGCCGGCGTGGCGGGCATTGGCGTGTTCCTGCCCGAGGGCCGGCGCCCGGAGGCCCTGGGCGTGCGCCGCGCGGCCGAGGCGTTCGTCGCGGCATGGAATGAGAGAAGATAGAAGTCCTCAATGGAAATGGAAGACGACTTTGGCCCGCATTTGAAGGAGGCTCGTGAGGCCCGTGGGCTGTCGCTGCGGCAGTTGGCGACGGTCACGAAGATCTCGGTGGTCGCGCTCGAGTCGCTCGAGCGGGGCGACTTTTCCCGGTTGCCCGGCGGGATCTTCAGCCGGGCGTTCGTGCGCGCGTACGCCATCGAAGTCGGGCTGGACCCGGAGCAGACGGTGCAGACGTTCCTGGCCGAATTCGAGCGGACCGAACGGCGCCGCGCGCACGAGCGGCCGAAGCCCGAGGTCACGGCCGACGACCGCGCGTTCCTCGAGCGGCAGCGCAAGGCGAGGCAGCTGCTGCGCGCGGGGCTCATCTGGATCGCCGTGACGGTGGTGGCCGTCGTCGTCTGGAAAGTGATGTCGCGCGCGACCCCGGCCCGGTCGGCGGCGGTGGTGCAGACGGCGACGGCTGCGTCCGATCCGGCGCTTCGAGCGCCACTCACCGCCGCCTCGTCGTCGCCCGATGTCGGCCGTCCCGAGGCCGGTGCGGCCGCCGCGCCCGACACGCCGCCGCCGGCCGCGGCCGCCGCGCCGGCCGACGGATCCTTCGCGCTGCATCTGACCATCAGCGGTGACTGTTGGGTGCGCGCGACGGTCGACAACGTCGTCCGCTTCGAGCAGATCCTGAAAGCCGGCGATGTGCAGGACCTGCCCGCCGGTCACGACATCTACCTGCAAGTGGGCAACGCGGGCGTGGTGAGTTGGACGATCAACGGCCAGCCGGCGAAGCCGCTGGGCAACCCCGGCGAGCCCAGCACAGCCCGCGTCACGTCCGCCACGGTCGCCCGCTACCTCCAGTAAAGCGGGCTAGAACTCATCTCATAAACCGGTCGCGGCACCGAGGGTGGCGAGGCGCCGGGCTGGCCAGGCGCGACGACTGAGAATACTGGCGGTATTCGAGGGAGGAGCAACGCCGCCCAGCCCGGATGCATCGCCGACCGAATGCCGGCCGGTTTATGAGATGAGTTCTAGCGGCGCCGGCCGCCGCCCTTGGCCGCCGCCCATTCCGACCGCATCTGCGACAGGCCGTCCATGTAGACGGCGGCCCGCTGCCGCTCATCCTCGGTCGGCATCGACTTGAGCAAGTCGACCGCGCGGGCCAGATCTTTCTGAATCGTCTGTTTCGTCGCGTTGTAGTAGAGATGCTTGATCTCGTCGAGCGCGCTCACGCGGACCTCCGGGACGGCGCGCGGGTCAGCCGCACGCCTTGGGGATCGATCTGAAACGGCAGGACGGTTGCGCCGCCGGCGTCGAGCGCGGCGGCGACCGCGTCCCGCGCCTCGGGGGCAACCAGGCAGAACAGGCATCCACCGCCGCCCGCGCCGCAGACTTTGCCGGCCTGCGCGCCGGCCGCCCGCGCGGCGTCGAGCAGCGCGTCAATCTGCGGCGTCGTCACGCCGGGCCAGAGCCGTTTGCGGTGCGCCCACTCGAGGGAGAGGTGCCGGGCGACGCCGGTCCAGTCCGCACGGGCCAGCGCCGCGCGCATGGCGATGGCCTCGTCGCGAATGCCGTCGAACGCGGCCGTCACCACCGGGTCGCCGTCGATGCGGCGCTGCATGACCTGCCAGTTGTTGATGCCGGACTGCCGCGACGCGCCGGTGTAGGCGAGAACGAGCCGCCGGCCCAGTTCGTCGGGGGAGACCGGGATCGCCACGCGCCGAATGGCATCGACGCCGAGCTCAATGGCCGCGACGCCGCCGTAGAGTGCCGGCCGGTAGTCCTGCACGCCCGTGGGCACGCCGATGACCTGGGCTTCGATGTTCATGGCGATCGTCAGCAGTTCGTCGGGAGTGAGCGCGCGTTCGGTCCAGGCCGCCAGTGCGGCCGTGAGCGCCACGTTCATGGCCGAAGAGCCGGCGATGCCGGCGCCGACCGGGGAGTCGGATGCAGTCGTGACCTGGATGCCCCGCGCGCCGAAGTGGCGCACGAGGCGCGAGAGCAGGGGCAGACGGGCGAGGTCGAGGTCCTCCGGCCCGTTGGCCTCGACGCGCTCGCCGGAGTCCTCCGAGACGAGGACGACGCGGTCGTCGTCTCGCGACGCGAGCGAGACGCGCGCGCGGAGCGTGATGGCGGCATTGAGCGTCTGGGCGCCTTCGTGAAACAGGTACAGCGGCCAGATGTCGAACGTGCCGCCCGCCAGATCGATGCGGGTCGGAGCGGAACAATCGATGCGCACGCGCGCATTATAATGGCGTGTTGATGTCGCTTCGGGAGCTTCGACGCCACATCGGCCGCCTGGTGATTCTTGGCTTCAGCGGCCAGAGCCTGCCTGTCGAGCTCAAGGAGCTGGCCGCGGAGTTCGACCTCGGCGGCGTCATCTACTTTCAGCGAAACGTGGTCGAGCCCCGGCAGGTGGCGGAGTTGTCGCGCGAGGTGGAGGCGCTTCGGCGCGCGTGGCCGCTCTGGGTGAGCGTCGATCAAGAGGGCGGGCGCGTCGCCCGACTGAAGCGCCCGTTCACCGAGTGGCCGCCGATGCAGACCCTGGGGCGCGCGGGCGACGAAGCGCTCGCCGAGCGGTTCGCCCGGGCCCTGGCGCTGGAACTGGCCGCCGTCGGCGTGAATCTGGATTACGCTCCGGTCTTGGACGTGCACACCAACCCGAAGAACCCCGTCATCGGCGACCGCGCGCTGGCCTCGTCGGCCAAGGACGCCGCCCGGCTGGGGCGCGCCGTCATCCGCGGGCTGCAGGCGGCGGGCGTGGCCGCGTGCGGCAAGCACTTTCCCGGTCACGGCGACACCAGCACCGACTCCCACGAAACGCTCCCGGTGGTCGACCACGACCGGGCCCGACTCGAAGCCCTTGAGCTCCTGCCGTTCCGCGAGGCGATCGCGGAAGGCGTCGCCACCATCATGACCGCGCACGTGGTCGTGCCGGCGCTCGACGAGGCGCAGCCCGCATCGCTGTCCCGGGCGATCGTCACCGGGCTCTTGAAGGAGCGGATGGGGTATCCGGGCGTCGTCATCAGCGACGACCTCGGGATGAAGGCGATCAGCGCCGCGCGGCCGCTCGGCCAGGCGACCGTGGCGGCGATTGCCGCCGGGTGCGACGCGGCGCTCTTGTGCAACCAGCCGCTCGACGAGCAGGTCGGGGCCATCGAGGCGTTGATTCGAGCCGTGGAGTCCGGCGCGTTGACGACCGCGCGGATTGACGACGCGTTCGGCCGGCAGCAGCGGGTGAAGAACCTCTTCTTTCCCGAGCGTCCGGCTGGGCGGCGGCCTTCACTGGACGTCATCGGGTCGGCCGCGCACGCGGCCGTGGCCGACGCGATGGCCGCCTGGCAATGAGTCTCCGGTCCCGGCCAACCCCGCGCACGGCGGGAGGACTCCTCAAGACGCGGCCCGTGCGCGTGGGCAGCGGCGTCGCGCTGGTCGCGCCCGCCAGTCCCTTCAAGCGCGAGGAGTTCGAAGCCGGTGTGGCCGAGCTCCGTCGGCTCGGGCTCGACCCGGTCTTCGAGGATCGGATCTTCGAGCGCGAGCCCGGCGGGATCACGGCCGGGTCGGCCAGCTCCCGCGCGTGGGAGCTGATCCGCGCCTGGGAGCGGCGCGACGTCGATCTCATCATGGCCGTGCGGGGCGGGTACGGCAGCCTGGAGATCCTGTCGATGCTCGACCAGTCCGCCATTCGCGCGTCGCGCACGGCGTTCGTGGGCTACAGCGACGTGACCTCGATCCACATCTTGCTCGGGACGCGCGTCGGGCTGGCGTCCGTGCACGGACCGATGATCGAGGGCCGGCTGGCCAAAGGGCCCGCCGCCTACGATCCCACGACGTTCCTTCGGAGCCTCGGCACCGAGCCCATCGGCGAACTGGCGCCCGGCGGCGTGGAGATCATTCGCTCGGGGGAGGCGCAGGGACCGCTGTTCGGCGGCACGCTGACACAGCTGCTGGCGTCCCTGGGGACGCCGTACGAGTTCCGGCCGCCGGCCGGGCATGTGCTGTTCATCGACGAGGTCGGCGAGCGGCCGTACCGGCTGCGGCGCATGCTCACGCAGTGGCGGCTGACCGGGCTGCTTGGCCTGGCGTCGGCGGTGGTCTTCGGCGAGTTGCCGCACTGCGACGAGCCGGGCGGCGGTCCGACCGCTCGGGATGTCGTGAGGAGCCTGTTCAAGGACTTTCCTGGCCCCGTGCTGCTCGGCTTTCCCTCGGGGCACACCACCACACCGCTGCTGTCGCTGCCGCTGGGCGTCCGGACTCGCGTCGTCGCCGAGGGGTTGCCGCGCCTGATTCTGGAAGAGGCCGCCGCGAGTGCCTGAGGCTGGTCGCATTCACTTCATCGGGATTTGCGGCACCGCGATGGCCACGCTCGCGGTGATGCTGAAGACGCGCGGGTTCGACGTGCAGGGCTCGGACCATGCCGTCTACCCGCCGATGAGCGAGTATCTCGCGCGCGAGCACGTCCGCGTCCTCGACGGCTACGACGCGGCGCACATCACGCCCGACATCGGCACGGTGATCGTCGGCAACGCGATCTCGCGCGGAAACCCAGAGCTCGAGGAAGTCCTCGACCGCAAGCTGCGGTACCTGTCGCTCCCCGAAGCGATTCGCGAGCACTTTCTCTGGCAGTCGCGGTCGATTGTCGTCGCCGGCACCCACGGCAAGACGACGACCTCGTCGCTCGTCGGGTGGCTGCTCACGGCCGGCGGGCTCGACCCAAGCGTGTTCATCGGCGGGATCGCCGGCAATTTCGACGGCGGCGGGCGGCTCGGCTCGGGCCGCGACTTCGTGATCGAGGGCGACGAGTACGACAGCGCGTTCTTCGACAAGACGGCGAAGTTTCTCAAGTACCTGCCCGACCTCGTCGTCGTGGGCAATCTCGAGTACGACCACGCGGACATCTATGCCGACATGGAGTCGCTCCGCGTGGCCTTCCGCCGTCTGGTCAACCTGATTCCCCGCGGCGGGCGGCTGTTTCTCGGCGCCGACAGCCCCGAGGCGCGGCGGCTCGCAACCGGCGCGCGCTGCGAGGTCGAGACGTTCGGCACGGACGAGGCGGCCGACTGGCGGGCCAGTGACGTCCGGGCGGCCGGTGACCGCACCGCGTTCGACGTGTCGTTTCGCCGGGAGCGCTTTGGCTCGTTCGAGGTGCCGCTCTTCGGCGCGCACAACGTCCGGAACACACTCGCGGCGCTCGCCGTCGGTCGCGCGGTCGGGCTCGAGCCCGACACGATGAAAGCCGGCCTGGCCCGGTTCAAGGGCGTACGGCGGCGTCTGGAGCTGCGCGGCACGGTGCGCGGCGTGTCGGTGTACGACGACTTCGCCCACCATCCCACCGCGATCCTCGAGACGCTGCGCGCCATGAAGGCCGCCTATCCCGATGCCAGGCTGTGGGCCGTCTTCGAACCCAGGTCCGCGACGGCCTGCCGCCGGGTGTTCCAGAACGACTTCGCCCGCGCGTTCATCGAGTCGGGCGCCGACGAGACGATCATCGCGACCGTGTTTCGATCCGCGCTTCCGGAGGCGGAGCGTCTCGATGTCGATCAGATCGTGCGCGACCTCGAGTATGCGGGGCGGCATGCGCGGACGCTGCCCTCGACCGACGCCATCGTCCAGACGATCGCGCGCGAAGCCCGGGACGGCGACCAGGTGGTCGTGATGTCCAATGGCGGCTTCGATGGCATCCATGACAAGCTGCTGGCGGAGTTGACGCGTGGGTAGACCTCACGTCACACACCCGGCGACGCCCCCGGTCGGTCGCCCGCGCGAGACGATTGAACCGAGGATGCCTATGGCCGGCCGGCGCTTCGACGAATGGGCGCGCGAGCGGTTCGGTCCGGCGCGGGTGACAGCCGGTGCGCCGCTCGCGCCGCTGACGACGCTCAAGGTCGGCGGGCCGGCCGAGTGGCTCGTGGACGTGCAGTCGGTCGAAGAGATGGTCGACCTGGCCGGCGCGGCCAGGGCCTGGGGCGTGCCGGTGACCGTCATCGGCGGCGGATCGAATCTCCTCATCGGCGATCGAGGCATTCGCGGCGTCGTCGCGCGGCCGCGCTTTCGCGGGATCAGCCGACCGACGCCGAACCGCGTCAGGGCGGAGGCGGGCGTGACCATCAACGGACTCGTCCGCTGGACCGTCGCCCAGGGGCTCGGCGGGATCGAAGCCTGGGCGGGAACGCCGGGAACCGTCGGCGGCGCCATTTACGGCAACGCGCATTTCGCCGGACGCAACATCTCCGACATCGTCGCGGACGTGATGATGCTCTCGCCGGACGGGACGCCATCGGTCGTGCCGAACGAGATGATGGCGTTCGGCTACGACGCAAGCCGTGTGCAGAGGACCCGCGAGACGGTTCTCTGGGCGGAGTTCGTCGTCGAGGCCGCGGCGCCTGATGCCTTGCGAGCCGTGGCGCGCGCGTCGCTGGCCCACAGGAAGCGCACGCAGCCGCTCGACGTGCCGAGCGCCGGGTGCATCTTTCAGAATCCGGACCCGGCGCGGGACCGTCTGCCGCAGGATGTGCCGTGGTCGGCCGGCGCCTTGGTTGACCGCGCGGGCCTCAAAGGGCATCGCATCGGCGGGGCGCGGATCTCGCCGGTGCACGCGAATTTCTTCTTGAACGAGGCCGGGGCGACCGCCTCGGATGTGCGCGCATTGATCGAACTGGCGCGCGACACGGTGCGCGCCCGCTTCGGCGTTGAATTGCGTGACGAGATCGTCACGCTCGGGGAGTACTAGAAGACATGGCCGATCTCGTGATCCGAGGGGGGCGGCCGCTGTCCGGCCGCGTCACCGTCGAAGGCAACAAGAACGCCGCGCTGCCGCTCCTGGCCGCATGCGTGCTCACGTCCGAGCCGTGCGAGCTGCACAACGTGCCGCGGATTCGCGATGTCGACGTCATGCTCGATCTGCTCCGGTCGCTTGGCGCGACGGTCGAAGGGCAGGGGACGCCGACGCTGTACATCACCTGCCGTGAGATCCGGTCGTGCGAACCCGATCCGAGGCTCGTCGGCCGCCTGCGCGGATCCGTGCTGCTCCTCGGGTCGCTCGTGGGCCGTGCCGGCCGCGCGTCGCTCGTCGCGCCCGGGGGCGACTTCCCGGCCAGACGCACGATCACGACGCACCTCCAAGCCCTGCGGGCCATGGGCGCGCGCGTGACCGAGGACGGAACCGCGCAGCACGTCGAAACGCCGAACGGACTGAAGGGGGCGTCGATGTACCTCCTGGAGGCGTCGGTCACCGGCACCGAGACCGCGATGCTGGCGGCGGCCGGCGCGGAGGGCACAACCGAGATTCGCAACGCCGCCTGCGAGCCGCACGTCGCCGAGCTCGGCCGCTTTCTTGCGGCGATGGGCGCCGACGTTCAGGGCATCGGCACGTCAACCATCCGTATTGACCGGCGGCGCCGGCCTGCACGGGGCGAGTCACACCCTCCGCGGCGACTACATCGAGGCGGCCTCCTGGGGCGTCGTCGCGGCGGTCACGGGAGGCGAGATCGAGGTGGTCGGCGCGAACGCGGTGGACCTCGAACCGACGGCGTCGGTGCTGGCGGAAATGGCGCTCGACTTCGACCTCGAAGAGACCGCGGTTCGTCGTTCGGCGCTCGAAGCTGAAGGGGGCGCGGCGCATCACGACGGGGCTGTGGCCGGGCTTCCCGAGCGACATCGTCAGCCTCGTGACCGTGCTGGCGACCCAAGCCGAGGGCCGCACGCTCGTGCACGACTGGATGTACGAGCTGCGGCTGTTCGCGCTCGAGCAGTTGAGCGCGATGCGCGCGGATCTCTTCTTGTGCGATCCGCACCGGATCATCGTCACTGGGCCGACGACGTTGAAGGGGCGGGTGCTCGACAGCCGCGACATCCGGTCCGGCATGGCGCTCATCGCCGCGGCGCTCGCGGCCGAGGGCGCGAGCACGGTGCTCGGCATCGAAACGGTCGAGCGCGGATACGCCGGACTGGTCGGGCGCCTCAAGCTGCTCGGCGCCGACGTCGAGCGAACGGCCTGAGGGGCGCGCGAGCCGTCCCGATTGCGCGGAGTCCGCGATGACGACACCGACGATGGCTCGTTTCGACTGGAGCGACCCGTTTCTGCTCGACCGGCAGTTGACCGACGTCGAGCGGATGGCGCGGGAGACCGCGCGCGCGTATGCCGGGGACAAGCTGGCCCCGCGCGTGCTCGACGCGTTCCGCCACGAGCGCACCGACGAATCGATCTTCCGTGAGCTTGGCGCGCTCGACCTGCTCGGCATCGTCATTCCCGAGGAGTACGGCGGCGCGGGGCTGGGCTATGTGTCCTACGGGCTCGTCGCGCGCGAGCTCGAGCGCGTCGATTCCGGGTTTCGGTCGATGATGAGCGTGCAGAGCTCGCTCGTCATGCTGCCGATTTGCGAGTTTGGTACTGAGGCCCAGAAGCAGAAGTACCTGCCGAAGCTGGCGACCGGCGAGTGGATCGGCTGCTTTGGGCTCGACCGAGCCGAATCACGGATCGGACCCGGGCGGGATGACGACGCGCGCCAGGCGCGTTGATGGCGGATTCGCGATCGCCGGCGCCAAGGCCTGGATTACCAGCAGCCCAATCGCTCACGTCTTCATCGTGTGGGCGAAGGACGACGAAGGCGCGATTCGCGGGTTCGTGCTCGAGAAGGGCTGGAAGGGGCTTTCGACGCCTGCCACGCATGGGAAGGTCGGCCTTCGAACGAGCATCACCGGCGAGATCGTGCTTGACGACGTGTTTTGTCCGGACGAGAACGTGTTCCCCGATGTGCGCGGGCTGAAGGGGCCGTTCACGTGCCTGAACAGCGCGCGGTACGGGATTGGCTGGGGGGCGCTCGGCGCGGCGGAAGACTGCTGGCTGCGCGCGCGCGCCTACGTCCTCGAGCGCACGCAGTTCGGCCGGCCGCTTGCCGCCAATCAGCTGATCCAAAAGAAGCTGGCCGATATGCAGACGGAGATCGCGATCGGCCTGCAAGCGTGCCTCCGCCTTGGGCGCATGAAGGAGGAAGGCACGGACGCCGTCGAGATCACGTCGCTCGTCAAGCGCAACTCATGTGGCAAGGCCCTCGACATCGCCCGGATGGCCCGCGACATGCTCGGCGCGAACGGCATCGTCAACGAGTTCGGCGTCATCCGCCACTTGGTCAACCTCGAGGCGGTCAATACGTACGAAGGCACGCACGATATTCACGCGTTGATTCTCGGCCGCGCGCAGACCGGCCTCGCGGCGTTCACGGGTTGAGCGGGAGGAGATGATGACGAACCGGTTGACCAACGACAGTCGGAACCGCGCCGCCGTGGTCGCCGCCGGCGCGGTTCTCGCGCTGGCCCTGGCGACGGGCGGCGAGGCGCGCCAGTCGCAGACCCCGCCGCCGGCCGGTCGTGGAGCGCGTCCGAGCAGGCAGTTGGCGCCGATTCCTGGGACGCCATGGCGCATTCACGATGAGCGAAGGCCGCACCCGCCGGCGGTGACGCCCGGTGCCGCGCCCGGCGCGCCGCCGTCGGATGCCGTCGTGCTGTTTGATGGCCATGACCTGTCGCAATGGGTGCAGGTGGCCGGCGGCGCGACGTCCTCGACGCCGCGACGGACGGCGGACGGCGCGCTCATCCCGGCCGCGTGGCCCGTGCGCGACGGCTATTTCGAGGTGGGGAAGGGCTCGATCGTGACGCGAGAAGCCTTCGGCGACGTCCAGCTGCACCTCGAGTTCGCCGAGCCGCCGCCCACCGGCGGTGAGGGGCAGGACCGCGGTAACAGCGGGATCAAGTTCATGGGCCTTTACGAAGTGCAGATCCTCGACTCGTACGACAGCGCGACCTATGCGGACGGCCAGCTGGGCGCGATCTACGGCGAGTATCCGCCGCTGGTCAACGTGGCGCGCAAGCCCGGCGAGTGGCAGACCTACGACATCATCTTCGATGCGCCGCGCTTCGATGGGGCGAACCTTGTCTCGCCGGCGTACGTGACGGTGATTCTCAACGGCGTGCTCGTCCAGCCCAGGCGCGCCATCATGGGGCCGACCTCGCCCACGATGACGCCGCATGCGTATACGCCCACCGCGGCGGAGCTGCCGCTGCTGCTCCAGGACCACAACTTCCCGGTGCGGTTTCGCAACGTCTGGATCCGGCGCCTGACCGACCCCGATCGACCCGCGTCCGTCTCACGGTGACAGCGGCGAGGCGTCGGGTTGTGACACGTAGTAATACGCAGGACATAGCAGGACATAGTAAGAACCAACGACCCGGGCGCCGCGCGCCATAGACGGATCCGTCCCAGCCTCGTTCTTGACTTCGCAGTATTCGGTTCGTGATCGGCTCCATACACCCTAGGGACAGCCTCGAGGGGGAGCGACCCCCGAAATAGGAGGGGCGCTCCCCGTAGGTAGCCGGAAAACGTCCAGAAGTGCTGACTATGTCCGAGTCTGGTCATATGGGCCCGGCGGCGGGGCAGTGTCTCAACCAGAGACACTATCGCGGGCGGAGGAGAACTACCGGGCGTGCTACCATCCGCCGCATGTTGCACAGGATAGCAGCCGTTGCTTTCGCCCTGATGCTCCTTCCATGCGCGGCTCTGCTTCGATCGCAGCAGGGCGCCGGTGCTGGTCAGCGCCGGCCGAGTGCGGGACCGAATGCGATTGTCGGTCGTGTACTGGATCTCTCTGGCGACCCAGTGCCCAACACATTCGTGACGGCCCTGCGGCCGGAGCCCTCCATCGGGCGACCCTTCAGCTTCGTGTCCGCGCGTCTTCACACCCTGACGAACGAACGGGGCGAGTTTCGTCTCGACGGTCTCAACCTCGGCGAGTTCTACGTGGTCGCGCTGCCACACAATTCACCGCTGGATGCCTTCCACCAGTTGAATCGATCCGGCTACGCTAATACGTTCTATCCGAATGCCCCCAGCCCCGCCGAGGCCAAGCTGGTTCAGGTGACGGCCAGCGGTCCGGCTGTGGCGAATATCACACTACGGCCTGCCGCGCTCAGGACAATCTCCGGCGTGGTGATCACGGCGGCAGGGCAGCCGGCGACTGGCGGAACTGTCGGTCTGTCGCACGGTGACGGACTGTTCGGACTCGATGGCCGGGGCGTCGTCATTGGCTCGGACGGAAGATTCGTCGCGCCCGCGTTGCCGCCGGGCACGTACTTTCTGCTCTTTGACGAGGGGCCGTGGCCTCCGCCGCGCGGCACTATTCCGAAGGTGTCCCGCGCTCGAGTCACGCTCGCGGGCACGGACGTGCCTGGCGTGCGTGTCTTGCCGCTCGAGATGGTTCACGCGAGCGGTCATGTCGTCATCAGCTCGATCGATCGCGCGTCGCTGGACCCGTCGACGATCCATCTGTCGGCCCTTCCGTACCCTCCCGACGGCAATCCAGGGCCGCAGCAAGGCGGCGATCTGAAAGCGGATCTGAGCTTCGAGTTCCGTACATGGCCTGGACCTGGCCGCATCCGGGTCAGCATCAGCTCTCCGAGTTGGGTCGTGAAAGCGATTCGTCTCAACGGCGCCGAGGTGATGGATAAGACCGTGAATTTCGTGCAGGGCCAGGAGATGTCCGGTCTCGAGGTCGAACTGGTTAAGCGCGGCTAAAGCGGTTGGCGCGCAAGGCCCCAAGGGGCGGGAGGGGGCCAGGCGGCGATGCGCACGCTCCTGTTGGCGGTGGGCTCGGCCGCGCGGCAACGATTGCGTTGCACCCGCTGTTCGCGCCGCTCGCCGTGCTCGTCTCGGTGTCCGTGCCGCTCGAGCCCGCTGCATCATCGCCCGGTCGTTCCCGCCACGCGTGGCTGCCGTGGGCGGCGATTCTGCTCTTGGGCATGGCGATCGGCGTGTTCGCCCTGATGGGCGAGTCGCGTGAACCTGATGCCCAGGGGAGGCGAGGCATCGCGCCGGCGCGCCGAGTCGCGGTCACCCTCGTGTTTGTCGGCGCCGGGACGGTGGGCCCGCTCGCGGCGTACGGATCCTTGCGTAAGCCGCTCGGCCTCTTCCGGATGTGACGATCGCTCGACGATACGACCCGCTTGCCGGCGCGGGCTACTTGACCAGCACCTGGTTGGCGGCTGGAGCCGTCGTCGCGGGCGGCTCGGATGAAGGCTGCGCGGCATCGCTCGCGGGCGGCGCGGGCGCGGCCGCCGCTGGCGAGCCCGACGAGGCGTCGATCAGCGCGGCCGTGCTTCCTTCGTGGGAGAACGTCAGGGGCTGCAGGTCGGCCTCGTTGAGGTCGAGCGTGCGGATGATGTGCGGCGTCAGCATCACCACGACGTCCGTCTCCTCGGCCTCCTTCCGGTTGTGCGTGAAGAGGTGGTTCAGGCCGGGCACGGCATCCAGACCGGGAATGCCCTCGCGTACCGTACCGCTCGTCGTCGCGGATCAGACCGGCGAGGATATTCGTCTCGCCGTCTTTGAGCCGTAGCGTCGTCTTGACCTCGCGATTGCCGAAGGTCGGCAGGTCGCCGAACCCGGTGCCGTCAACGTTGCTCAACTCGATGTCCAAGGCCAGTGTCACGTCGTCATTGGCGTGCACGCGCGGGGTGATGTCGATGTTCACGCCGATGTTCTTGTAGGTGTACTGCGTGATGGGCACCGTGTTCACGCCGCCCTGGGCGATGGCGCCGATGGTGGCGCTCGGCACGGGCACGTTCTCGCCGAACTCGGCGGACGCCGCGATCCCGTCCGACATGCGGATGTGCGGGTTGGCCAGCGTCCGCGTGTTCGTGTCGGTCTTGAGCAGCCGGTAGTAGAGCGCCGGCACGCCGGAGACGAGGATGTCGGCCGTGGTGAGCGTCTGCAGGCTCTTGGCCGTGAGGTTGGCGGCGTTGACCGCAACACTGCCGTTGATGCCGGGCGACCCCGCCGACGCGAACTGCAGCCCGTACTCCTGCAGCTTCGTGCGGTTGACTTCCAGAATCTCGACGTCGACGACCACTTCGGGCCTGGCCTTGTCGAAGGCGCTCAGGAAGCGCGCGGCGAGCGCCAGGCGGTCCGGCGTATCGCGCACGAGGATCGCGTTGGTCCCCGTGATGGGCGAGATGCTTCGGATGTCGCTGACCGTGCGGAGCGCGTCGATCGTCTCCTTCAAGTCCGCGTTCTGCACGTAGAAGACGCGCTCGGCTTCCTGCGTGTACTCGCGCCGCTTCGCGGGCGTGTCGGGAATCACGGTGATCGTGCTCGGCGTGGTGACCTGGTAGAACGTGCTCGTGCCGCCCGCGATGGCGTCGAGCGCCTGGGGCACGGTCATGTCGCTGCGGAGGCTCACGACTGCCGGCGTCGCATGGAACTCCGAGTCGAAAATCACGCTCAGGTTGGCGAGCTTGCCGATGAGCAGATACAGGTCGCGGCTGGTGGCTTGGCGCCCGGTCGTGATTTGGCTGCCGAGCCTGACGTTCGGGAGGTGGTAGCCCGTCGCGGGCAGCGTGTGGGCGGTCGCGAGCAGCGTCTCGAGCGGCGTCTGGCCCTCGGCCGGCTTCGCCAGGGCGGCCCGCTGCGCCGCCCGCGCCTTCTGCAGCTCCCGCTGGGCGTCGCTGTTCGTCGGGTTGAGGTCGCTCGCGATTTGCAGCTCGACGACGGCGTTGTCGTAGTCGGCCTTCGACGCGAGCAGGCGTCCCCGCTCGAGGTGGGCGTCCGACCCGAGCAGCTTCGCGCGCTGGAGGCCGAGCTGCGCCTCGCGATTGTCCGGATGGACGCGCAGCACGTTCGTGTACTGGACGATGGCGAGGTCGAAGTCGCGCAGTTCGTCGGCGGTTCGGGCTCGCTGCAGCGCCCGGCCGGTCGCGCAGCCGGCCAGGCCGAGGCTGATGGCCAGCAGGCAGAGGGCCGCGCGCGGCCGGAAGAGCGGCCTCACCGCCGGACCTCGACGCCCTTGGGCATCTTGAACGTGAACACGCTGTCGTCCAAACGCACGTTCTCGCGCAGATTCGTGAAGCGGAACGCGGACGTGCCTCCCAGATCATCGACCGAGGTCATTCCGCGCAGGGCGAGCGTCGTTCGATCGACGACGAGCGACAAGGTGCTGAAGTCGGCTTGCGGCGTCTTGGGCGTCAGGTCCAGCTGCCATTCGTTGTCGGGCTCGACGGCCGGGGTAGCGGCCACGAAGTCCCGCACGAGATTGCCGCGTCCCGCCAGGAACAGCACGGCGGCCGACGCATCCGTGCCGGACGGCAGGTCGGTGACGTAGACGACGTTGTCGACCTTGATATAGGAGTAGATCTTCTCGCCGTCGGAGACGAACTCCTTCTTGTCCGGAGACGTGTAGTTCCAGAACATCCGGCCGGGTTTCTTGACGCGCACGTCGCCGCGCTCGTTGAACGTCTGGTGGAGCGTGCCGCCCTGATAGGTGTGCGTGAAGTCCGCGGTGAAGTCTCTGACGGTGTCGTAATGCGCTTGGAGGCGCTTCGCGAGCTCGTCGGGGGAGGGCGCCGTCTGCAGGGCGGAGGTCGCGACGGGGCGCGGCGCCACACACAAGGCGCACACGAGAAACGCGCTCGCGCCCGCCAGGAGGTTCGTCGAAAGCAGCGGAGTGGCCATCTCGGGTGCGGCGGGCGCTCTGATGCCGCCGTCAGTTCAGCGAACAGGCGCCGGGGCCGCGCGGGTCCCCGCACGTGCCGCACGAAGCGACCGGGCCGGACGCGGTCGGCGACCCCTTGGATGACACAGCGAACACGGAGAGCTGCTTGTCGAGCGACGTGCCGTGACACGTCGGGCAGACGGGCGGCCGGTCCGCGCTCACGAGCGTCTCGAACCGCTGGTCGCAGCCGCGACAGATGTACTCGAAGATCGGCATGTCTCGATTGTACTGCCAGGCGGCCGCTGGGATGGATTTCACCATGGAGCGCGTGGAGGATAGCCGTGAGCCGAGCTGGCGGCCCGGCTCCGCCGGGCCCGGGCACCACGAGGAGGCCCACAGAAAGGAGAGCGGCCGTCATTTGAGCCGTGTGGCACCGGCCGCTTTCCTTTCTGTGGGCCTCCTCGTGGTGCGGCCGCCGAAGGCGGCGGCCAGCTCGGCGACGCTCAGACGCAGCCAGCCTCCATGAGCTTCATGGTGGCCAATCCGAAGACCTCGGTCAGGGTAAGCCCGTCGCGACGACAGCGGCTGGGATGTGCGCGAGTAGCGCCGGGACTCGCCGGATTGCTGGCCCAGTCCGTAACCGAGCGTACACACGAGTTCGGCGTGACTCGGCTCGCAGGGCGCCCCTTCTGTCGCCTGCGGATCGCGTGAATCGTTCCTATCGTTACGGATAGACCATTCCTACTTGAGCTTGCGCAGTACCCGATCGGCGATCCAGTGCGGATCCCACCACTCGATGGGGTTCACCATCACGCCGTTGACGAGCATCGTGAAGTGCAGGTGGTCGCCGCCGGCGAGGCCGGTCATGCCGCTTCTGCCGATCACCTGATCCTTCTCGACCATCGCGCCCGGCTGCACCGCGAACGACGAGAGGTGGCCGTAGAGCGACTGCACGCCCATGCCGTGGTCGATGATCACGCAGTTGCCGTAGATGCCGAGGTCGGCGGCGTAGAGCACCTTGCCGCGGTTCGCCGCCACGATCGGGGTATTGGCGAACGACGCCAGATCGAACCCGAGATGTACCTCCTTGTCGACCTCTTTGCCCTCGTAGGTGTACGTGCGGAAATCCGCGAACGCCGCTTCCACCTTGGTGTTGGCGAACGCATGGAACACGACGCCGCCCCAGAGGAGGTTCGGTGAGGTCTGGGCCGCCATCGACGCGATCTTCGCGTTGTTCTTGACGCGCAGCTCGCGGTTGATGGCCACGTATTTCTCGATGGTCGAGCCCGACGGGTGGATTTCGTTGGTGCCCGCGAGGATGGCCGGCACGACGCGGTCGATGAACGGGTCGGTGAGCGGAATGGTGCTCTTCTTGAACGGCTTCGGGAACGTCAGGTGGTCGAAGTCCGACGTCACCTCCTGGCCGGCCGGGTCGCGCGCGAAGAGCCGCATCGGCGTGTTCACGTCCTGGTCGTAGCGCAGCGCGAAGAACGCGATGCGCAGGTCGGGATCGTTGAGTGTGACGCCCTCGATCTTCGCGCCGGCCGCCGGATAGCCCGGGTATTCGAGATCGCCAACCCGCACGCCCGACACGACGTCGGACGGCGTCGCGCGGTACACGATCATCTCCGAGCCGCCCAGGTTGATGTAGTGCTTGGTCGAGACCACCGAGACCCGCGGTTTCTCGAGGCGGATCTGGACGTCGCGCGTGGCCTGCGACTGCACGGTCCTGAGCTTCCAGACTTTGCGCGAGGCGGTCACGATGATGCGGGCCGGACCGGCCGCGATCGTGAGGCCGGGTGCCGACGCGCGCGTGATCGTCGTCGTCATCTGGCCGGAGCCCGAGGTCGAGAACACCGGCGTGCTGACGCCGTTCTGCTCAAACACGACCGTAACGGCCGATGCCGGCTGGCCGGCCGCCCCGACGGCAAACGCCACCGGAATCGACGCGCCGGCGAACTGTCGGGTCGAGTGATGGTGAGCGCGGGGCCCGCGACGGCACCGGCGGCGACGTAGGCGCCAACACCGACGAGGATTAGTAGGACGAGCAGTGTGATGAGCTTGCGCATGTGCCATGGTACCGCGACCATTGAGGATATTGGCGCCGACGTCCGAGACTCCCCTCATTCTCCTGACCGGCGCCAGCGGCTACGTGGGCGGCCGGCTCCTGTTGATGCTCGAAGCGCAGGGGCGCCGCTTGCGCTTCTGGCGCGTCGGCCGGCCGCGCTGGCGTCGAAAGTGGCGCCGGCGACCGAGGTCGTCGCCGGTGACGTCTTCGATCCATCGAGTCTTGACGCCGCCCTGCGCGGCGTGCGCGTGGCCTACTACCTCGTCCATTCGATGGGCGCCACCGGATCGTTCGAAGACGCGGATCGTCGCGCTGCCGAAAATTTCGGGCGCGCCGCGCGCACGGCCGGCGTCGAGCGGATCATCTATCTGGGCGGCCTCGGCCGGGAGGAAGAGGATCTGTCGCCGCATCTGCGCAGCCGGCACGAAGTGGGCCGCGTGCTCGGCGCCGCCGGCGTGCCGGTCCTCGAGTTCCGCGCCTCGATCGTCATGGGATCGGGCAGCCTCTCGTTCGAGCTGATCCGCGCGCTGGTCGAGCACCTGCCGGTCATGGTGACGCCCAAGTGGGTCAACGTGCCGGCGCAACCGATCGCGATTGACGACGTGCTGGCGTACCTCGGCGAAGCCCTGACACTCCCCGTCGAACAATGCCGCGTCTACGAGATTGGCGGCGCCGACCGCATGTCCTACGCCGACATCATGCGCACCTACGCCCGCCTTCGTGGCATGCGCCTCCGGATGATTCCCGTGCCGGTGCTGACGCCGTTTCTCTCGAGCTTGTGGCTCGGACTCGTGACGCCGGTCTACGCCCGGATCGGCCGCAAGCTCATCGAGAGCATCGTGCACTCCACGGTCGTCCGCGACGAGACCGCCCTGAGGGTGTTTGCTGTCCGGCCGATTGGCGTCGATGAAGCGATGCGGCGCATCCTGGCCAGCGAAGAGCGGGAATTCGCGTCCACGCGGTGGTCGGACGCCTTGTCGTCGGCGGGCGAGCTGCCGCAATGGGGCGGCGTGAAGTTCGGACCGCGCCTGGTTGACTCCCGCACCGCGCGCGTCACGGCGGCTCCCGCGGACGCGTTTGCGCCGATCGAGCAGATCGGCGGTCGCACCGGGTGGTACGCGTGGAACTGGCTCTGGCGCGCCCGCGGGTTTCTCGACATGCTGGTCGGCGGCGTGGGGATGCGGCGCGGCCGCCGATCCGCGTCCTCGCTGCGAGTGGGCGATACCGTGGATGTCTGGCGCGTGGAAGTCTTCGAGCCCGGGCGGCTGTTGCGGCTGGCCGCCGAGATGAAGCTCCCGGGCCGCGCCTGGCTCGAATTCGAAGTCGTCCCCGACGGCGACGCCGTTGTCATCCGGCAGACGGCCATCTTTGACCCCGTGGGTTTCGCCGGCCGCGCCTATTGGTACGGTCTCTACCCGCTGCACAGCCTGGTGTTCGGCGGCATGCTGAGGGCCATCGCCCGCCGCGCCGGTCGCTCGCGATGGAATGGCGGCACGCGATCCGCGTCGTGACCAGTCGTCCCGGGTTTCGCTGGTCGTCATCGGCCTGCTCGGTCTCGTGATGAGCGCGAACGCCGCTGTCTTCGGCGTGGTCAACGCCACGCGGCTCTGGCCGCTGCCGACACCAATTCCGACAAGCTCGTGAGGCTCTGGGGCGCAACGTCACTCACGTAGTGGTCCGAAAACCCCGGTCTTCTCACGGGAACGATCCAGGAAATGCGCGCGTTCAGGGAGGCCTCCAGCCGTCTCGTGTGGGCGCTCGATGGCGTCAGGTCGTCTGGCGCGCGGGGCCCGAACTGCCCTCGTGGTACAGTGCCCGCCGCTGGAGGTCTCCCATCCATGAACAACGCGTCCGACGTCCGCGTGGGCGCATCCGACTTCCGCTGGACGTATGTGTTCGGGGCGCTCGGCGGCCTGCTGTTTGGGTACGACACCGGCATCATCGCCGGGGCCATCCTCTTCATTCGTCGCGACCTCGGCCTGACGCCCCTCGCCCAGGGCCTGGTGGTCAGTTCGCTCCTGCTTGGCGCCCTGGTGGGCGCCGCCGCGTCCGGCTACTTGAGCGATCGGCTCGGACGCCGACGCCTGCTGCTCATCGCCGGCGCGGTCTTCACGGTCGGCGCGATCGGCGCGGCGCTGTCGCCCTCGGCCAACGTGCTCATGGGCTTCCGCTTCGTGCTCGGGCTGGCCGTCGGCGTCGCCTCCGTGATGGTGCCGCTGTATCTCTCCGAGATGGCGCCCACGCGTATCCGCGGCGCGCTCACCTCGCTCAACCAGCTGATGATCGCCATCGGCATCTTCATCGCCTACCTGACGGCGTTCGCCCTCTCGGGCATCGGCGCCTGGCGGCTCATGCTGGGCCTGGCCGCCGTGCCGTCGCTGCTGATGATGGCGGGCATCTGGTTCCAGGACGAGTCGCCGCGCTGGCTCGTCGTGCACGGCCGCGACGACGAGGCCCGCGCGGTCCTCGCCCGCACGCGCACGCCAGACGCGGTGGAGCGCGAGATCGCCGAAATGCACCAGGCGGAGCAGGTCGACCGCATGAGCCTGCTCGATCTGCTGCGCGCCCGATGGTTACGCCGAAATCTGATCTTCGCCGCCGTGCTGGCCGTCTTCCAGCAGCTCGTCGGCATCAACACGATCGTCTACTACGCGCCGACGATTCTGAAGGCCGCGGGCTTCGGCAACTCCGCCGCCATCTTCAACAGCGTCGGCCTCGGCATGCTCTCGATCGTCATGACCGTCGTCGCCGCCCGTGTGGTCGATCGCGTCGGCCGGAAGCCCCTGCTGCTCTGGGGGTTGGTCGGCATGGTCGCAAGCATGGCCGTCCTGGGCATCGTGTTCTACAGTGCCGCCCTCGATACCACCGGCGGCAAGGCCGCGGCTGTCGTCTGTCTCGCGATCTTCAAGGGCGCGTTTTCTCTGAGCTGGGGCCCGCTGATGGGCGTCATCCTGCCCGAGTTGCTGCCGCTCCACGCCCGTGGGACGGTGATGGGCGGCGCCATCTTTCTCAACTGGGGCACCAACTTCCTGGTGTCCCTGGTGTTTCCGGTCCTGCTCGTGGCCGGTGCCGGGGCTGTCTTTGAGATGTTCGCCGTCTCCGGCGTCCTGGCATTCTTCCTCACGGTGCGGCTGTTCAGTGAGACCACGGGCCGGAGCCTCGAGGAGCTCGAACTCGCGCAGCGCGCGGGCGCCGCCCGACCCTTATAGCTGTAGCGACCGCGCGGCCCGGCGCAGCTGCGCGTCGGCGCACGAGAACCGCACGCCTTCGTCGTCGCACCGGCTGAGGAGTTCCTCGAACGATGCGAGGTGGACCGCATCGGCTCCGCTCAGGGCGTGCGCTTCGGCCAGGCGCCCCGCGGTCATGGCGAGGTCACCCGCGAGCGGAACGACGACAAACCGCGACCAATCCTCGCCCAGCTTGTCGACGGCCCGCTTCAATTCCGCGGGGCTCATCAGCTCGCGGACGCCGACGGCATCTGGGGGTGGCTTCAATGTGACTACAAATCTGGCATGGGGTGGTCACGATCCAAAACGGTTGGGCTTGCGGTTCATCACGCGCGCACTCGCCCCGCATGTTTGCCGATAGAGTACCGTGGTGGCCCGTTTCGAAACTCAGTCAAAGGACCGCGAAAGGAGACCCTCCAGATGAAGTCACGTGTTGAGACGAAGAGCTACACCTCGTCAGGACTTTTCCAGGCGATGCGCGCGCTCGAGCGCGAGGTGCGAAGCGCCGGCCTCGAGCCCTCGCTGCTCGAGCTCGTGAAGGTTCGAGCGTCGCAGGTCAACGGGTGCGCGTACTGCATCGACATGCACACGACGGACGCGCGGGCAAAGGGCGAGACCGAACAGCGGCTCTACGCGCTCGACGCCTGGCGTGAGGCGCCGTTCTTCAGCGACCGGGAGCGGGCGGCGCTCGAGTGGACCGAGGCGGTCACCCTCGTCGCCGACACGCACGTGCCCGACGACGTCTACGAGCGGGTACGGCAACAGTTCGAGGAGAAGGACGTCATCGCGCTGACGTTCGCGGTCGCGACCATCAACGCGTGGAACCGTCTGGCGATTTCGTTCCGGATTCCAGCCGGCACCTATCGGCGCGAGCCCGCCGCCGTCTGACCCCGGCGCGGGGTTCCCGGCCGGCCGATCACGACGCGCGCCACGGCAAGCTGCGCCATCACGCGGACCTGAGGCGCCCAGCCGTTCTGCCGCGCCCAGGTGATGAGCGCGTTGGCGCCGGGCGTTGGGTGGGGGAGAAATACGCCAAAGGCCGCCGCCGGTTGTGCCACTTCGCTGGTGTGATCGCAGGTCCAGCCGCCCTGCGTGAGCACGTCGCGCAGGTTGAACGCCAGGGCTCGCGTGCCAGGGTCGCCGATCGGATACACGAGGTCGAAGTGCTCCGGCCCGACGCTCTGGAGGTTCGAGATCAGAACGTTCGCGGCCGGGCCTAAGCCGCGCCGGCCGCCTCCGCGCGCAAACAGCGCGCCCGACCGGTCCGGCCCGCCCTGCCGCATCGTCTCCGGACGGATTGGGAAACCGACGTGCGCCGAGTCGCTAGGGCCGGGAAACGGGGGCAGGGCGGCGGAGGCGCGTCCACCGGCGCTTGGCCTCGCGGACGCCGCGCGTCGGGACCGTTGACCGAACCGTCCGCGGGCGCGGCCGCCGGCCCTGCCGTCGAGGCTCCCGACGCTTTGGGCGACCTTGCGATCGGCGGGTCGGGCGGAGGATCGGGCGAAGCAGGCTGTGGCGTTGGCGCCGCCGGCGCGGCGGCTTGTTCGACTGGCGCCGGCGCCGCCCGCGGACCGAACCAGTGGGCGCCGGCCCAGGCGGCGGCAACGATCGCGGCGAGCACCAGGACGGCGGCCGCGATTCGCCCCGGCGTGAGCGTTCGCACAGCCGCCGCCGGCGCCGGGCCAGACCCGGCGGAGGGGAGCATCGCGGCTGACGCGGAGCCGGAAGACGCGAGAGGCGCCGCGCCGGTCGCCACCGAGGCCAGCACGGCCGCGCGTACCGCATCGGAGCTCGACTGCCGCTTGACGCGCGCGAGGTCGGCGCGCAGTTCGGCGGCCGTCTGGCAACGGAGCGCGCGGTCCTTCTCGAGTGTCTTGAGGATTGCGTCTTCGAGGCGCTCCGGCAGCTCCGGGCGCAGCGTGCGCGGCGGCGGCGGATCGCTGTTGAGGATCGCCGCCAGGACCACCGCGGTGGTGGCGCCCGTGAACGCTCGGCGCCCCGTCGCCATCTCGTAGAGGACGAGCCCCAGCGAGAACAGATCCGACCGCGCGTCGAGCGCTTCGCCGCTCAACTGCTCCGGCGACATGTAGGCGACGGTCCCGACGGTCGTGCCGAGCGTCGTGAGCGCCTCGTCGGCTTGGCGCGTCACGTCGTCGGCGGGCCCGACGAGCGCCTTCGCCAGCCCGAAGTCGAGAATCTTCGGCACGCCGCGCGTGGTCAGGAAGATGTTCGCCGGCTTCAGGTCGCGATGGATGAGCCCCCGCTGGTGCGCGGCGTCGAGGCCGTCGGCGACGGCCATGCCGATCTCGATGAGCGGCGCCACGTCGAACGGGCCGCGCGCCAGCCGGTCGAGCAGGGTCTCGCCCTCGAGGAGCTCCATGACCAGATACGGCGCGGCCGGCGACCCCGCGCTCGCG
Organism: uncultured Acidobacteriota bacterium; assembly: GCA_963849525.1. Lineage (GTDB taxonomy): Bacteria > Acidobacteriota > Vicinamibacteria > Vicinamibacterales > SCN-69-37 > CAVXSP01. Next base: position 239,506 of record CAWKHL010000004.1, read on the forward strand.
GGGACCTCACCGATGTCGTAGATGGCGCAGATATTCGGGTGATTCAGCGCGGCGATGGCGCGCGCTTCGCGGTCGAAGCGGGCGCGCGCCGCCGAATCGGCCGTCCGATCGGCCGGCAGCACCTTGAGCGCGACCATCCGGTCGAGCCGCGTGTCGCGGGCTCGGTAGACCTCGCCCATGCCGCCGGCGCCCAGCTTGTCCTTGACCTGATACGGGCCGAGCGTCATGCCAATCATGTGACCTGGCGCATCTTACAACGCAGCCGTGCGCAGTGCCGGCGGGTTGATCGATGCGGTCACGAGAGCCGGCCAGTGGGGCGTTACTCAGCGCGGAGCGTGACGGCGGGATCAATGCGGCTGGCGCGAACCGCCGGGCGGGCGCTGGCAAGGAGGGCCGTCACCAGCGTGGCCCCGGCGGCGATGCCGAATGACCATGGGTCGTGTGGGCCGATGCCGACGAGCACCGCGCGAACGCTCGTCGACCACCAGAACGCGAAGGCCAACCCGGCGGCTGTTCCGATGGCTGCTGGCACGAGGGTCTGCCGGACAACCAGCCGGCGCACGCGAGCCGTATCGGCACCGAGCGCCATGCGGATTCCGATCTCGCGCGTGCGCCGTGAGACCAGGTAGCTCACCACTCCGAGCACGCCGAAGCCGGCGAGCAGGGCCGTCAGTCCGGCGAGAACGCCCAGCGAGGCCGCCAGGAATCTCGGTTGTCCAATGAATCGATCCCAGGATGCCAGGCCCGCCGTGCCGCTCCACTTCATGCCGGGGACCGCGTGAGTGGCGGCCGCCGAAATCTGCGAGGCGTTGGCGGGACGCTCCGAGTCGAGCCGGAGGATGACCATCAGATTGTTGAAGCGGGGAGACGACGTGTCGAACGTCGCGAACACCGTGCCGATGGGGCGCGAGGTGTCAGCGAAAGACCAGTGAACGGCGTCCATGACGCCAACGACCGTGAGCTTCCGGTCGCCGCGCAGGCGGACGGTCTGGCCGAGCGCGGCCTGCCCGGGCCACAGCGCGTCGGCGGCCAGCCGGTTGACGACCGCGACCCGCGCGCCGCTGAACGCCTCGGCGTCGGTGAACACTCGGCCTTGGGCGAGGTGCATGGCCATGGTCGCAGGAAACTGCTGCGTGACTTCGTAGGCGAGTACGTCGCTGATAGGCTCGCCAGCGGCATTGAGTGCGCCCCCCGGGACCGTCAACGCCGGCACGCCGTTGCCGACCCCGACGCTCGCGACGCCCGGGACGCGGCCGAGCGCGTCGAGGAGCTGCCGATATCGGGCGACCGAGACCTCGGGTGTTGCGGCCGGCGGCATCTGCATGTTGGCGAGTTGCACGTGAGCGGGATCGAACCCGCGATCCTTGCTGACGAGCTGCTCGAACGACCGCACGACCAGCAGGCACGTGACGACGAGCCCGACGGCGAACGCCGTCTGGCCCGCGATGGCCAGTGCTTCGCCGCCCAGACGCCATCCGCGCCGTGCGTCCTGGTTCGACGACAGGGCCGTGCGCAGGTTGACGTGCGAAGCCCGCCAGGCGGGCCAGACCGTGAGGGCCAGCATCCCCACCGCGGCGAGCAGAGTCGCGAACAGCGCCACGCGAGTGTTGAGGCCCGCCGGCAGCAGACGATAAATGTGGCCGAACGTCGGCGTGTAGCCGATGCCCCACGAGAAGAGCAGGTCGCCTGTGATCACGCCGACCCAGGCGCCGCCGACTGAGAGCAGCGCCGCGTCGGCGGCCAGTAGGCGCACGACACGCCAGCGGCTCGCACCGAGCGCCAGACGGACGGTGAGATCTCTGGCGCGCATCCGCGCACGTGCCTGCGCCATGTGCGCGAGGTTCACACAGGCGAGCAACAATAGGCAGCCCGTCGCAATAAAGAGCAGGAGAAGCGGCGTCCGCATGCCCGAGAACAACACATCCTGCAACGGCACGAGATGGGCTTGGCGCCCTTGGACGAAGGAGGGGTTCGCCCGGTCGACGTCAGCGAGAATCCGCGTGACCTCGGACTCCGCCTGCGCGAACGTGAAGCCTGGGCGCACCCGAGCGATGACCGGCGGAATGAAGTTGGTTTGCCCGAGGTATCGAGGATCCAGCCGGATCGGAACAATGAACCCCGGCGCCTGGTTTGCCGGGTTGGGATAGAAGAACTCCCGCGGCAGCACTCCGACGATGTCCACGGATCCCGTTTGCGGCGGTGCCAGATCGAGGCGCGTGCCGATGACGTCGGTTCGCCCTCCGAAGGCGCGCTGCCAGAACGCCCAGCTCAGCATCGCGACGACCGGCGTGTCGCTGTCCGTCCGGCTGTATTCGTCCGGCGTGAAGGCGCGGCCAAGCGCGGGGTGGAGTCCCGTCAGGTGAAGGAATTCGCGGCTGATACCGCCTCCCAGGACTGGCTTGGGCTCATTCGGCACCGACGCGAACGCGAGGCCTCCATCGGTCGAGACGTCCTCCAGGCTGCGGGCATGCTGGGAAATGGTGACGAAATCGTCGGTGTACGTCCACGTCTCGGCGCCGTTCACGCTTGGGCGGAGCACCACGATGCGGCCCGCGTCCTCCCAGGGAAGCGGGCGGACGATCATCGGATCGGCCAGGGTGAACACGGCTGTCGCCCCACCGATTCCGAGACCGAGCGTGATTACGACGACGAGCACATAGGCAGGCGAGCGCGCGAGCAGGCGCAGGGCCAAGCGAAGGTCGGCGACCATGAGGGTCTCCAGTCGTCAGACAGAGCGGAACGCATTGTAGATCGGACGCTCGCTCGAGCTGCATTTACAATCCGGGAGACCGGAGCCCCATGACGAGCGACGAATGCATCGCGCAGTGCCGTACGCACACGGCCGGGAGGCCGAACGGCACGGCGCCGGCCCCGCTCGCCGGAGGAACGACATGAAGACCAGATGGACTCCAGGGGCCGCCGCGCTGGCGTTGGCGGGAATGTGCATGGCGACCGGTTGCGGGCGGGGCAGGAACGAGCCGCCGCCCGCGGCCCCTCTGCCGAACATCACCGCGGCGGATGTCCATCCGATGCCGCGCGACCAGGTCCAGGACGGGGGCACACTCACGTGGCCGCTCGAGGACATGCCGCCCAACTTCAACTACGCCCAGATCGACAACGACATGATGGGCGCCTGGGTGATGACGGCCCTGATGCCCAAGACCCATACGAATCTGGCCGACGGGACGCCGGTCTGGGATCCGGACTACCTCGCGTCAAAACCCACGCTCGTCACCGATCCGAAGGAGGTCGTCACGTTCGAGATCAACCCGAAGGCGGTCTGGACCGACGGCACGCCCATCACGTGGCAGGATTTCTACTGGCAGTGGCGCGCGTGCAATGGGTCGAACCAGGCGTACCACATCGCGTCGGCCAACGGGTTCGAGGACATCGAGAGCGTCGCGCGGGGCAAGGACGACCGCGAGGTCATCGTGACGTTCAAGCGGAAGTTCGCCGATTGGCAGAGCATCTTCTTCGACATCTACCCGGCGTTGACGAACAAGGATCCGGACGTCTTCAATGACGGCTGGCGGGGGCGGATGCGTCAGACCGCCGGGCCGTTCAAGCTGCAGAGTATCAATCAAACGAGCCAGACGATTACGCTCGTCCGCAACGACCGGTGGTGGGGGACGCCCGCGAAGCTCGACACGATCGTGTTTCGCACGATTGGTCTCGACGCCCAGATCGACTCACTCGCGAACGGCGAGATCGACGTGGTGGACATCGGGGCGAACGCCGATATCTACCAGCGCGCGAAGCGCCTGCCCGGCATCGACCTGCGCGACGCCGCCGGGCCCAACTTCCGTCACGTGACGTTCAACGGGACGGGCGCCATTCTCAGCGATGTCCGCGTGCGCCGGGCGATCGCGATGGCCATCGATCGGAAGGCGATTGCCCAGGCGCTGCTGGGGCCGCTCGATATCGACCCGCAGGTCCTGAACAACCACATCTTCATGACCAACCAGCGCGGATATCAGGACAACTCGGGCGCGATCGGGACGTTCGATCCCGACAAGGCGAAACAGATGCTCGACGAGGCCGGCTGGACGCGGCACGGGGACGTGCGTCAAAAGGACGGCCACCCGCTCGAGTTGAATTTCGTGATTCAGGCCACCACCCCCGCCTCGAGGCAGGAGGCCGAGCTGGTGCAGAACATGCTGGCCCAGGTGGGTGTCAAGGTGGACATCAACGCCGTGCCCGCCAATGACTTCTTCAGCCGCTACGTCAACACGGGGCAGTTCGACCTGACCGTGTTCGCGTGGATGGGCACGTCGTATCCGATCAGCGCCAACCGGTCGATTTACATCACGCCGACGCGCGACGCGAAAGGGGAGCTGAACGTGCAGCAGAACTACGCGCGGGTGGGCTCGCCCGCGCTCGACCACCTGCTCGACGCGGCCTCGGCGGAGCTGGACCCGCAGAAGGGCATCGCGCTGGCCAATCAAGCCGACGCCCTCATTTGGCAGGAGGTCCACTCGATCACCACCTACCAGCGGCCGGACATCTGGGCCTGCAAGAAGGGGCTGGCCAATTTCGGTGCCACTGGATTGGCCCAGTTTCAGAATTACGAGGACATGGGTTGGGCCAAGCCGTAGCGGCCCATCGGGCATTCGCGTTCGCCGAAGTTCAAGCCGCCTTGACTCCGTAGCTGCTACACTTCCCGACATGGTGCCTGGCGCTGCAGGGCTCGATCCGGATCCCGTCGTCGAGGTGTACAAGCGGGACATCGACCGCACCCTGCTTCGAGAGAACCTGAAGTTAACGCCAGAGGCGCGCCTTCGGAAGCTGCAGGATTTCGTCGCCTTCGCCGCCGCGCTCCGCGAGGCGGGCCGGGAGGCCGCTCGGCCCGCGCGGTCGTGACAGGCGGACCCACCGACTTTTCGGGCCTGCTCGAGCGTCTGCTCCACGGGCGCGTCGAGTTCATTCTTGTTGGCGGCGTGGCCGGAAACGTCCATGGTGCGGCACGCGCGACGTTCGATGTCGATGTCGTCTACGGCCGCTCGTCGGAGAATCTCGACCGGCTGGTCGATGCGCTCGCGCCGGTGCGCCCGTACCTGCGGGGCGCTCCGCCCGGACTCCCGTTTGCATTCACCAGAGAGACGCTGCTTCGGGGGCTGAACTTCACCCTGACGACGGCGCTCGGCGACATCGACCTGCTCGGCGAGGTGACCGGCGGCGGCCGCTACGAAGACCTCTTGCCGTCGAGCGAGACGGTTGAACTCTTCGGGGCCGGGTGCCGATGCGTGACGCTGGACACGCTCATTCAGCTCAAGCGCGCTGCGGGACGTCCAAGGGATCTTGACGCCATCGCAGAACTCGAGGCCCTTCGCGAAGAACGGGACCGCAGGTAGATCTCTGCGGAACGGGCGCGGCCTCGGGCCGAAGAGTGGTAGCCGGTGATGAGACGTCGGGCAAGGCGGCCGCGCGCGACGCGGGGGGCGCCATCATCGACCGCGGGTTGGCGATCACCGACCGCGCGGTCGTGTAACGGAGGCAACGCCAATGGGACGGACGAAGCGCCCGATGTGGGCGATATTGCTGGTGTTCGCGGTGTTGGGGATCATTCGGGTCGCGCCGAGGGTGCGGGCGGTTGACCTCGTCGCGTTGACTGGCAGCGGGGTCCTCGCCGGGATCTCGATCGCCGGGCTCGTGAGCGGCCGGAAGTCGACGCCCGAGTAGCCGCGCTAGTTCATGAGCATGTGCAGGGCGACGATGGCCAGGATGCCCGCGGACAGCAGCGTGGCGGCCGCGATGACGAACGTCGAGAGATGCGCGCGGACCCGGGCGAGTGTCTGCCGCGCGGCCTCCCGAAGTTCCGGGTCGCGCTCCCAGGAGAACAGCAACGTGGCGCCGCCGACAACCAACACGGCCAGCGGCAGCGTGATGAGGAACCCCCAAAGGCCCACGCCCGGGCGCGCCGAGTACCACATCACGATCCGGTGAGCGGTGCTGGTCGGTTCGTCAGAGGCTGGCAGCAGGTTGCGGACGAAGAGCGCGGCCATGAACAAGGCCGCGGGGACGATGAGCAGCAGTTCGGTGACGGCGAGGGCGGGCTTGAGTGGGCGCATGGCTATCCTTTGTATCACAAAGTGATTGGCAGGCCAAGTCCGCCCCGCCCCGGGGGGCTACATGAACGCCACATGACGACGCTGGGTCTGTAGCAGCGCCCGAGTGGGCGTCGTATGGGAGAGTGTAAAGGTCTCTAAACAAGCACACAGATGGCGAACCGTGAACTTCGACCCTCGGGCCGCGGCAAGGACACGAACAGCGACGGCTCCGGCCGGCGGGTGGCCAACCGCCTGGTCGCGCTGAGTTCGGCGGCGGTCTTGACCGTGTACGCGGCCGGCTACGTCCGCACGCGGGCCGCCGCGGAGAAGTTCGCGGGCGAGACGGCCCAGCGCCGGTCGGCCGCGCCCGCCGCCATGGAAGCCGCTTCGTCGGCCATGCCTGAACGCCAGATGAACGTGGCCGACCTCGTCCCGCCACCTGCTCCGGCGGCTCCAGGCGACGCGACCGACACCGATGCCAGGGCCACGCTTCAGGCCGCCGTCGTCGCTCCGCCGGCCGCGAAGGTGTCGGCATCGACGTCCGCGTCGTCATCCGAGAGCGCGGGGAGTGTGGTCTCTGCCGCGCCAGCGCTGGCGGCGACGAGCGAGCCGCCCCCGACGCTCTCCGCCGACGTCGCGACGGCGCCCACGCTCGTTGACATGGGCGCGTCGGCCAACCTCAGCCAGGCGCCCGTCCTGCAACCGGCCAAGCCGCAGGGACAGGTACAAAGACGGCACGTACACGGGGTGGGGGCACTGCCGTCACGGCGACATTCAGGCCGCGGTGGTCATCGACGCCGGCCGCATCGCGTCCGCGTCGATCGCGCAATGCCTGACGCGGTACTCGTGCTCGTGGATTTCCATGCTGCCCGGCCAGGTCGTGAGCCGGCAGAGTCCCAACGTGGATTACGTGTCGGGCGCCACGCAGAGTACCGACGCGTTCTACTATGCGATCGTCGACGCCCTCTCCAAAGCCAAGTGATCCGGTGACCGGCGGCGTGCTTCGCGCGAGCGCGGCGCTGATGGGCACGTTCATCACGGTCGAACTCGTGGGCGATCGCGCCGGAGGCGCCACGCGCGTCGAGCGCGAGGACGCCGTCAACCGCGCGTTCGGTTGGTTTCGTGACATCGAACGGCGCTGTTCCCGCTTCGACCCGGCGAGCGAGCTGTCGCAGCTCACGGCGCGCGTGGGCCTCGCGGTGCCGGTGAGCGCGATGCTTTTCGAAGCCGTTCAATTCGCTGTGGCCGTGGCGGAGGAGACCGGCGGCGCGTTCGACCCGACGGTCGGACACGCGATGGAGCGCCGCGGCTTCGACCGAGAGCACCGCACGGGCCAGCGCATCAGCACCGCGGTCGATCCGAACGCACCGGTGAGCTTCCGCGACGTCCGCCTGGATCCGGTCGATCGCACGATCATGCTCCTGCGGCCGCTGCGGCTCGACCTGGGCGCCGTCGCGAAGGGGCTGGCCATCGACATGGCGGCTCGCGAGCTGCAGCCGTTCGAGGACTTCGCCATCGACGCCGGCGGCGACCTGTATCTTGGCGGCAAGAACGCGAACGGCGCCGCCTGGTCGGTGGGCATCCGGCATCCACGCCACGACGGTGCGCTCCTCGACGTGCTTCAGGTGTCCGATCGGGCCGTGTGCACGTCTGGAGACTACGAGCGGGAAGGGGAGCGCGGGCACCATATTCTCGACCCGAGAGTCGACGCGTCGGCCGGTGAAGCCGTCAGCGTGACGGTCGTGGCGCCGACGGCGATGCTGGCCGATGCGGTCGCCACCGCGGCCTTCGTCCTCGGACCGTCCGAAGGCCTCGCCTTGTGTGAGCGCCTCGGCCTGGAGGGCCTCATCATCTCGCCGCAACTGGAACGGTTCGCGACGCCGGGGCTCATCCATGGCTAAGGGCACGGCCGTCGCGCGGTTCTTCCGGACGCCCAAGGGACTTCTGCTCATCGTCTTCGCGATCCTGATCGGTCTGGCCGCGCCGAGCGAGGGTATCGGGCACGTTGGCCCGGCGCTCGCCGGGGCGGTGTTGGCGGCCGTGGTCGTCGACCTCCCGATTCTGCGGCTGCGGGAAGGGGCCTGGGTCTTTCCGAGCGGCGCCATCCTCACCGGCCTCATCGTGGCGATGGTGCTCAGTCCGTTCGAGCCCTGGTACGTCGACGCCTGCACCGCGGCGATTGGCGTCGCGAGCAAGTACGTGCTGCGGACGCGGTTGGCCAACATCTTCAATCCGGCCGCCCTCGGGCTCGTGGCCACGTTCTACGTCTTCAACACGGGCCAGAGCTGGTGGGGCGCGCTGCCGGATGCGCCGCCGGTCGTGCTCATCGCGCTCTTCGCGACGGGGCTGTTCATCACGCAGCGGGTCAACAAACTTCCGCTCGTACTGGCGTTTCTCGGCGCTTACTATCTGCTCTTCACGGCGACGACCTTCGTGGGCGATCCGGCACGCGTCGCCGAGCTCTATCGGACGCCCGACGTGCAGGCGGCGCTCTACTTCGCGTTCTTCATCCTCACCGACCCGCCGACGTCGCCGACCCGCGCGCCCGACCAGATCATCTGCGGCCTCATCGTGGCGGCGGTGAGCTACGCGGTCTTCGAGTGGGTCGGCGCGGCCTACTTCCTGCTGGCCGGCGTGCTGGTGGGCAACGTCTGGGAAGGCGCGCGCCGCTGGCGCATCGACCGCGCGCGTCAGGCGGCCCGGCGTGGCTCCGAGCTCTTGGCGCGCACGACGTGATGTAGGGTAGGGGCACGTTCCCCGCCAGGCGCCGAACGAACAGATGCTGCTCGAGCACGCGCGTCTGGGCGGCTTTCCGGCGAACGCGATTTCGGAAATCAAGACGACCATCGACCCGACGACGGCCGAGTAGCCCGAGGGGCACTCGGCGCAGGGGCCACTGCGCGACCACATGGCGCCACGAATTCACGCATCGGACGTCGGCAGACGACGCGCCACTTCGCGATAATGTCTCCGATGCCGCCAGACACGATCTTTCAGATGACCGGGTCAACCGTGCGTTTCGGTGCCGGCGCCACACGCGAGGTGGGGGCCGACTTCGTCGATCTTGGCTGCCGTCGCGTGCTCGCCATCATCGACGCGGCCGTCCTGCACCGCTATCCCGGTCAGGCCGCGCTCGAATCACTCCGCTCGGCGGGCGTCAACTTCGACGTGTTCAGCCGCGTGCACTGCGAGCCAACGGACGCGTCGTTCCAGGAAGCGATTGCGGCGGCGTCGAGCGCGGCGTTCGACGGCTTCCTGGCGGTCGGCGGCGGGTCCACGATCGACACGGCCAAAGCCGCCAATCTCTACGCGACGTGGCCGGCCGACTTCACCGAGTACGTCAACCCGACGCTCGGTCGCGGCGTGACGCCGCCCGGGCCGCTCAAGCCGCTGATTGCCGTCCCGACGACCGCGGGGACGGGCAGCGAGACGACCGCCGTCGCGGTCTTTGACTTCGAGCGCGAGCGGGTCAAGACGGGGATCGCGAATCGCTTCCTGCGGCCGACGCTCGGCATCCTCGATCCCGAGAACACGCGCACCTGCCCGAAGGCGGTCGCGGCCAGCACGGGTCTCGACGTGCTGAGCCACGCGCTCGAGTCGTTCACGGCGCGGCCCTATCTCGACCGCGAGCGGCCGGCCCGGCCGTCGCTGCGGTCCGCCTACCAGGGCGCGAATCCGATCAGCGACGTCTGGGCGCTCGAGGCCCTGCGCATCCTGGCCGAGTGCCTGCCGCGCGTGTACGCCGATGCGTCCGATGATGACGCGCGGGGGCGGATGCTGCTGGCGGCGTCTTACGCGGGCGTCGGTTTCGGCAACGCCGGCGTGCACCTGCCGCACGCGATGGCGTATCCGGTGGCCGGCCAGATCGAGCACTACCGCCCCGCCGGATACGCGACCGATCACGCGATGGTGCCGCACGGGACCTCGGTCATCGTGCACACGCCGGCTGTCTGCCGCCTGACGGCGCCCGCCGCGCCCGAGCGGCATCTGCGCGCGGCCGAGGCGCTCGGCGCCGACGTACGTGATGTGCCGCTCTCCAGCGCTGGCGATGTGCTCGCCGAGCGTGTGCTTCACTTCATGCGCGTCACCGATCAGCCGATGGGCCTCACGGCGTTCGGCTATACGGACGCCGACATCCCGCGGCTCGTCGAGGGGACCCTGGTCCAGGCGCGCCTGCTGAAGCTGTCGCCGATCAATCCGACGCCGGCGGTTCTCGCGCAACTGTTCCGGGAATCCCTGCGGCTCTCGTAGCGCCGAGGAGCGGCGCGCCGGGATCCGGCACGCCAACACCCACACCGTGGTCAGGACGCTCACCGCCGAGACTTGACAAGTCGGGCGGGGCCGGCCAGTCTCTAGTAGAATGTCTACCAAGAAGGCCGGCGAGGAGCGCATGGCCCTGCTCCAGGGCACGCTCGACGTCCTGATCCTCAAAATGCTGCTGGCCGGCCCCCAGCACGGCCACGGCATCACGGTCGCGATCGAGCAGCAGTCGGCGTCCGTGCTCTTGGTCGATCACGGGTCACTCTATCCTGCCCTGCAGCGGCTGGAATCCAAAGGTTTCGTCACCGCCAAGTGGGGGACGTCGGACAACAATCGGCGGGCGCGCTTCTACAGCCTGACGAAGGCCGGCCGCAGGGCGGCGACGCAGGGGACGAGCGATTGGCACCGCTTCGCGGCGGCGGTCACGCGAATTCTCGGGACGAGCGGCGGGGGAGCGTAGCGATGGGCTGGTGGCGCGGGCGCTCGCCTGAGGATTTCGACGACGAGATTCGCGCGCACGTCGAGGCCGAAGAGGCGCGGCTGCGCGATCGCGGCGTGGCGCCTGACGAGGCCAGACGCCGGGCGCGCGTGGCCTTCGGCGGGATCGCGCAGGCGCGCGAGGGCTTCCGCGAGCGCAGCCGGTGGCGCTGGTTCGAAACCTTGTGGCAGGACATCCGTTACGGCGCGCGGCTGATGCGCCGCAGCCCCGCGTTCACGATCACGGCCGTGATCGTCCTGGCCCTCGGCATCGGCGCGAACACGGCGCTGTTCAGCGTCATCAATGGCCTGTTCTTCCGAGACTTGCATGTGAGCCAGCCCGAGCGGCTCGTGTATGTCAACACCAGGGCTCCGGGCGGCCAGGTGCAGGGGGCGCTCAGTCGAGACGACGAGGCGTTTGTTCGGGACGCGGCCGCGGGACTCGCCGATTTCACCGCTCACCTCAACACCTCCGCGGACGTCTCTGTCGATGGAGAGACGTCCCGGCTGCCCGGGGAGATCGTCGAAGCCAATTACTTCGATCTGCTCGGTGTCGCCTGCGAACGGGGGAGGGCCTTTTCCGCCGAGGACGACACACCGTCCACTCCCGAGTTGACCGTCATCGTGAGCCACGATTTCTGGACGACGCGGCTGTCAGGCGACCCTGAGGCGATTGGCAGACCCCTCCGCATCAACGGCCGGATCTTCCGCATCATCGGCATCGCTCGGGACGGATTTCACGGACTGGCGTCGCCATTTCGACCGTCGCAGTGGTGGGTGCCCCACGGGCAAGTGGCGGGCGGGCGCTTCGACCAGGGGCCGATCGCTCGGCTCAAACCGGGTGTCGATGTGGCGGAGCTCCAGGCATTGATCGCGGGGAAGACGCCGGGATACATACGCGGGCAGTGGGAAGGGCTCACTGGCGCGTGGGCATGGGCGATCTACCGCAACAAAACGTTTCTGATTTCCCGAATCGCCGATATCGACATCCCATCCTGGCCGACGGCCCGGCTCGTCCCGCCCGCGGTACTCGCCGGCGTGGCGACGGTCTCCGGTCTCGTGCTGTTGATCGCGTGTGCCAACATCGCGGGCCTCCTCCTCTCACGCGGCACGAGTCGAACGGGTGAAGTGGCCGTGCGGCAGGCGCTTGGGGCGGCGGGCGTTCGCTTGTTCCGGCAAATCGTGACCGAGAGCGTGCTGCTCTCAGGATTCGGCGCACTCGTCGGTGTCGGCGTGGCGACGGCCTTGGTCCGGCTGTTCACCACCGTGACCCCTCAAACGCTGGCCGTGCCGATTTCGATCGATACGCGCGTCCTGTTTTTCGCCGTGGGCGGCGCCCTCGCGACGGGCGTGCTCGTCGGCCTGGCGCCTGCCCTTCAAGCGACGCGCGTCCAACTGCTTCAGGCGCTCGGCTCCGGCGTGGTCGGCTCCCGGGGCACGGGCCGTTCATTCGGTCGATGGATCGTGGTGCCGCAGGTGACCGTGTCGCTGGTCCTGCTTCTCGTGGCGGGGGTTCAGGTCCGCGCCCTGCGGCAGATTGAAGCCCGCAGTCTTGGATATCGCACGAGCGGCACGAGTGTCTTCGAGATCACCCGCGGAACATTGAGCCTGCAGATGTGGACGCTGGGGATGATGCGGATCGATACGACCGAGGAGGCCAAGGACCGCGCGTTCGCGCGGAGCGTCGTGAACGCGGCGGCCGCCACGCCTGGCATCGATCAGTTCGCGCTCGTGTCGCTGCTTCCTCTCGGCGATTCCCTGAACGTCGAGAAGCCTGTGCTTGAGCGGCCCGCGATGCGACCCGTACGGACGCCGGCGATCAAGGCGTCCGAGGGTTTCGTGTCCGACGGCTACTTCGACCTGATGGGCATGCATCTTCTCGCCGGCCGCACATTCGACGACCGGGATCAGGCGTACGAGAACTCCGGTACGCATGCGGCCGTCGTCAGCGCGTCGATCGCGGCCGCGTTGGGGGGACCTAATCTCGTGGGTCGCTCCATCGCGCTCGCCCCTGATGGCCGCGCTCAACCCGATTGGCTCGAGGTCATTGGCATCGTCAACGACGTCGAGCCCGTGCTCAACGATGGCGGCGTCCATCCCGTCGTCTATGAAGCGCTCCGTCAGCGATCGCATCCGATCGGAGGCTTCTCCCTGCTCGTTCGCAGCCACGGCGATCGGGCCGAGCTGATTGGGTCCGTGAGAAAGGCGGTGTTCGGCGCCGACCCGTCCGTCGAGATTGCCGGCGTCCGAACACTCGACGACATTGCCGGCGAGATTCTCTACCCGCGGCGGCTCGCGGCCGGCCTTCTCGCGGCCGCGGCGACAATCGGGCTCGCACTCGCGTGCATCGGCCTCTACGGCATCGTCTCGTACGCGGCTTCCCGACGGACGCGCGAGTTTGGCATTCGCGCGACGCTTGGCGCCACGCGTCATGACATCGTCCGCCTCGTGCTGCGTGACGGCGCGATCGTCCTCGGCGCAGGGATCAGTCTCGGCCTCGTGCTCGGAGCGATGGCGTTGCGCGTGGCCGCGAACGCGGTGCGTGGGCTTCCGACGTTCGATGCCGTGGTCTTCGTTGGGGTGCCGCTCGCGCTGGTGCTCGTGGCCCTTGCCGCCTGTCTTGCTCCCGCGTGGCGCGCGTCGCGCATCGACCCCGCGCAGGTCATCCGCGGCGAGTAGGCGCGTCGGGGCGCACGGCGCCGATTGCTGACGCCGGACACAAGGAGGGCACACGGCCCGATCGGGCCGACGACGTGCCGACCGACATCGCCGAATTGTTAAGAAGTGGTGGACGGCGCGAGGATCGAACTCGCGACCTCCGCGTTGCGAACGTTCGCCGAAGACGCCGCTACCTTTCATCCGCTGAGTGACTTCTGAACCCTGTTCGAGGCGCAGTGCTCAGTGCGTGAGCACGCCTGTGTGTGCGGGGTTTTTCAGGGTCGCGCGCAGAACACGCGCACAAAAGGTGTCACAGGCCGCGCCACGAGCGAGTCGGCTCTGAGGGGAACCGATGCATGCCGACCCCTTGAGCCTAGCCTGCTTCAGAATGCTGTTGGATCGGACGGTGCTCCGGCCGAGCCTTGGGCTTCTACCACTGGAACAGCTTCTGCGCGTAGTAGTAGAAGTTGGCGGCCATCACCTTGGTGTCGTGGGCGTTGCCGTCTACGCGCCAGAAGTGGTTCACACCGTGCGCCAGCAGGTACTGGTGGAAGGGCATGTTGACCCGCATCAGCAACCCATCGAGGTTGCCCGAGGCCAGCCAGAACAGATGCAGCTGCTGGTTCACCGCGGCCGGATCGGGAACCAGTTGGGCCGGCGGCAGGGTGTTGGGCGCGGGGGCGACCGCGGCGATCGCGCTGAACAGGTCGAGGTGGGTCAAGCCGATGTTCAGCGCCTGACCTGAGCCCATCGACATGCCGGCAATCGCGCGGTGGTCGCGGTCGGTATAGACCGAGTAGTGGGACTCCACGTAGGGGATGATCTCCTTGAGGAGGTCGTCGGTATAGGGCTGGCCATAGGCCTCCTGCGTGCGGTCGCCGTTCTTTTCGTCCTGGGGCGTCGCCTGCGCGTTGCCGCTGGGATAGACGATGATCATCGGCTTCATCTTGCCGTCGGCGATCAGGTTGTCGGCGATGATGTTCGACTTCGCCCCGGTGATCCAGAAGGTGCTGATGTTGCCCAGGCCGTGCTGCAGATACAGCACCGGATACTTCTGGCCGGCCGAATAGCCGGGAGGCGTATAGACCCGCAGTGGCCGCGTGATGCCGAGCGTCTTGGAGTCATAGGTCACTTCGGTGACCGTGCCGTGCGCGATGTCCGGCCGCACCACATTGAAGTCCGCAGGCGGCACCGGGAAGACGTTCATGTTCTCCATGGGGGTCGAGGGCGCCGCCAGCGGAGCGCAGCAACCGCCGCCGCGGCGTCCGCCGCCGGGGGCGGCGCCTCGGGCCTGGCCGCCGGGGCCGCTGCCGCCTCCGGGGGCGCCGGCCTGAGCGTGCAGGACGCTGGTCGGCAGGGCGAGCGCGGCCAGGAGGATGAGTAATTGCGGCACGGGGGTTGAGCCGTTCATTTGGGATATCCCTTGTTCACACGTGTTCACATGGATAGGTTTCTCGCGCATTGGACCCGGCCCAATGATTGCGTCTGACGAAGATTACCAGGCGCGTCGAGGCGTCGCAAACGGGCCGATTGTCCCACATGGCCCCACGGAGAATCAGGCTTTAATCGTGATCAACTCGATGAACTCGCCGACGAATTGCGGCGTTTTGCAAGGCCGCGCATCGGAAACGAGTACAAAAATGTGTCACGCGGACGAGCGGCCGTGACGCGGGTTGGTCGGGGAGATCGCTGCCTCTCGACGGCGCGCGTACCCATCGTGTTGCCGTCAATGGCCTCAAACGGGATCTCGGGAATGTTCAGCCCGTCGAGGGCCCGCGCCTGGTCCCAGCCGGGCACGTCGGCCGGCGGAAGATCGGCGCCGGGCTGGCGCGCCCGATACGTCAAGGAAGTTGACGCGGCTGAATTGACCCTGACGTTCTACCAGGAGTTGTACGACGCGGACGGTACCCTTCGCGAAGTGCATCACACGTTTCCAGTAGATCTGGGTCACAAGCCGGTCGCAGGTGACGAATGATGGTCACGAGAGAAACACTCGCGGTTCAGCTTCGCGATTACCTTCAACATCGCATCAGCCGTGCCGCGCTCGTCAACTGGGCCGAGCGCGCGATGATGGACGAGGAGTTCGACGGCCGCGATCTCGAGACGATTCGCGACATCACGACGCGGCTGGGCTTGGCCGACGTGCGCGAATTCGGTCTGACCTGGGAAGATTGTGAAGGGTATCTGTCCCGCCTCGGGTATCGCGCGAATGTCAACGTCGTGCAGGCGGGGTAGGCCAGGCAGGCTTCGCTCTTGCACCCCTAATGCCCCCCCGCCGGTGGGAGGCAATCAAAGGGCGAGAGGGTCTCTCACCCGTAAGTCCTTGATGAGCTGACTGTTGAAGTGGTGGACGGCGCGAGGATCGAACTCGCGACCTCCGCGTTGCGAACGCGGCGCTCTCCCAGCTGAGCTAGCCGCCCACTCGTGCGACGGTCCCGGCGATGGCCCCCTCGCTTGCGGGGCGCCCACCGGTAACCGCGACCCATAAGTCTACCATGTGCCGACGCCCGCGTGTCGCGCGCCGTTCGCTCGATGCCGACCCCGCGGCGCCCGAGGTACACTGCCTGCGAATGGCACAGGTCACGCGGCTCGGCGTGCTCACCGGCGGCGGCGATGCGCCCGGACTGAACGCCGTGATTCGGGCGGTCGTCAAGTCGGCGACGCTCCGCGGCGTCGAGTGCGTCGGCCTCGAGGACAGCTTCGACGGCCTCGTCAACCCCTCCCGCGCTCGCGTGCTGACGCTGCGCGACGTGACCGGCATCCTGCGGATGGGCGGCACGATCCTCGGGACGACCAATCGAGGGAGCCCCTTCATGTTCCCCGGCGCGGACAATGCCGCCGCCGACGCGTACGCGAACCGGTGCCTCGAGAACGTTCGAACACTCGCGCTCGACGCGCTGATTGTGATTGGCGGAGACGGCACGCTGGCGATCGCCCACGATCTCGCGCAGCGCGGCCTGCCGCTCGTCGGCGTGCCCAAAACCATCGACAACGATATCGTCGAGACGTCGATGACCTTCGGGTTCGACACGGCCGTGGGATTCGCGACCGACGCGATCGACCGCCTGCACACGACGGCGCACGCGCACCACCGCATCATGGTCGTCGAGGTCATGGGCCGCTATACGGGCTGGATTGCGCTGTATTCGGGCATTGCCGGGGGCGCCGACGTCATCCTGATCCCGGAGATCCCGTTCAGCCTCGAGCACGTCGCCGCGCACATCATGGCGCGCGACGGCTTCGGCGCCCGGTTCAGTATCGTCGTGGCGGCCGAAGGCGCCTTTCCGGCCGGCGGGAGCCGGTCGGTGGTGACGCCCGGCGCGCAGGGAAGGGCCGAGAAGCTCGGCGGCATCGCCGAACGCGTCGCCACGGCCCTCGAGGCGATCACGAAGAAAGAGGCGCGCTACGTGGTACTCGGGCACCTGCAGCGCGGCGGCACGCCGTCCAGCTACGACCGCGTCCTGGCGACGCGCTTCGGCGCCTTCGCCGTGGAGTTGGCGCTCCAACAGAAGTCGGGTGTGATGGTGGCGCTCCACGCGCCGGATATCGTGGCCGTTCCGCTCGCGTCGGTGGTGGGCCGTACGCGCACCGTGCCGAAAGACGGCGACATCGTGCGCACCGCGCGCAGCATCGGGATGTGCTTCGGGGATTAAGGGCTACCTTCAGGTGGGGGGACTTCGTCCCAGCCACACCCCCCTGACACGCTCACTCGCGGGGGCCCCGACGCCCCGCTCCGTTCGCGTGGCGCCCTCGCCCGCGCTCGGGCGGGCCTCCTGAGGTGGGGGAGTTCTTTCCCGCCGCGCCCCCTGACACGCTGACGCCGTCGCTACTTGCCCAGCAGCTCCTGATCCTTCTTCTTCTGGAGGTCGTCGATCAGCGTGATGTGCTGATCGGTGATCTTCTGGATCTCGTCGAGCGCGCGCCGCTCTTCATCCTCGGAGATGGCGTGGTCCTTCAAGAACTTCTTCAGCCGGTCGTTCGCGTCGCGGCGGACCTGGCGGATCGAGTTGCGCGCCTCTTCGGCGTACTTGTGGACCACGCGGGACATGTCCTTGCGACGCTCCTCGGTGAGCGGCGGGACGGGGACCCGGATGACCTTGCCGTCGGTCGAGGGATTCAACCCGAGGTTGGCCTTGAGGATCCCCTTCTCGATGGACGCCAGGAGCGATGGGTCGAACGGTTGGGCGACGAGCATCGTCGGCTCGGGCACCGAGAGAGTCGCCACCTGGTTCAGCGGCATCATCGAGCCGTAGGCCTCCACGTGCACCGGCTCGAGCAGCGAAATCGACGCCCGCCCGGACCGCAGCCCGCTCAGTTCCTTGCGCACGTGCTCGATCGCGCTATCCATGCGGTTCTTGATTTCGACGTTCAGACTCTTCAGGTCACTGACATCCATAAGCATTTCAACCAGACAAAGAGAGAGCGGTTATTGGCTATTGGTTATTGGTTAAGTGATGTCACGGCGGGCCCACGAATCGGTGTCGAGTTCCTGGCGGGCCGGCGGCACACCCCCATAATCAAATAGCCAATAACCAATAACCAATAACAAATAGAAAATCAGTCTTTCTCCGCCGTCACCGTCGTTCCGACTTTCTCGCCCATGATGACGCGCCGCAGGTTTCCGGCCTCTCGGAGGTTGTAGACGACGATCGGCAGGTCGTTGTCCATGCAGAGCGAGATGGCGGTCGCATCCATGACTTTGAGCCCGCGCGCGAGCACCTGGAGGTACGAGATCGACTCGTAGCGCTCGGCCGTGCTGTCGAGCATCGGGTCGGCCGAGTAGATGCCATCGACCTTCGTACCCTTCAGGATGACTTCGGCGCGCATCTCCATCGCACGGAGCGCGGCCGCCGTGTCGGTCGTGAAATACGGGTTGCCGGTGCCGGCCGCGAAAATGACGACGCGGCCTTTTTCGAGGTGGCGAATCGCCCGGCGTCGAATGAACGGCTCGGCGACCGCCCGCATCTCGATGGCCGTCGTCACGCGGGTGACCACGTCGTGGTGCTCGAGGGCGTCCTGGAGCGCCAGCGAGTTGATCACGGTCGCCAGCATGCCCATGTAGTCGGCCGTCGACCGGTCCATGCCCTGGGCGCTAGCCGCCAGCCCGCGAAACAGGTTGCCGCCGCCGATGACCACGCCGACCTGGACGCCGAGGCTCTGGATCTCGCCGATTTCGGCCGCGAGCTGATTGGTCACCGCCGGGTCAATCCCGAACGGCTGCTCGCCCATGAGAGCCTCGCCGGAGAGTTTCAGGAGGACGCGTGTGTAGGCAGGGCGGGACGAGGGCACGGGAGATGATTATAGAGGGTTCTGGGGTTCCGAGGTTCTCGGGTGCTGGGGTTCCGGTTCAAGGGTTCCGGAGTTCGAAGGTGCTGGGGTTCCGGTTCAAGGGTTCCGGAGTTCGAAGGTGCTGCGGTTCGCGGTCCCAGTGTGAACCCCTGAACCCCCGAACCAAGGAACCTTCGAACCGGAACCCCAGCACCCGGGAACCTCGGAACCCCAGAACCCCGCGTGTTCTTAGCTGCCTTCGCCGACCTGGAACCTGACGAACCTCGCGACGCTCAGGTTTTCACCGAGCTTCGCGATGCCGGCCTGGATCAACTGGTCGACGCTGACCTTCGGGTCGCGAATCGACGGCTGGTCGAGGAGCACGACCTGCTGGTAGAAGCTCGAGAGCTTGCCCTCGACGATCTTCTCGATGACCGCGGGCGGCTTGCCCGAGTTCTCCATTTGCGCACGGTAGATGCCGCGCTCGTGCTCGAGGATGTCGGCCGGCACGTCTTCCCGGCGGACGTACTGCGGCGAGGCGGCCGCCACCTGCAGCGCGATCTCCTTGATGAGGTTCTGGAAGTCGTCGGTGCGCGCGACGAAGTCGGACTCGCAGTTGAGTTCGACCAGCACGCCGATCTTGCCGCCGAGATGGATGTAGGAGCCGATCAGGCCCTCGCTCGTGGCGCGCCCGGACTTCTTGGCGGCCTGCGCGAGCCCGCGTTTGCGCAGGATCGTCGTCGCCTCTTCGAGGCTGCCGTTGGCCTCCTTGAGGGCGGCCTTGCATTCCATCATGCCCGCGCCGGTGCCGTCGCGGAGCTGTTTGACGAGTGTGGCTGGAATCTCCATGGAACTCCTCACGTTCGGGCAGACTACTTGCGCCAGGCGTGCCGCCACCGCGGCACGCGCCCGGTCCATCGGGCTGTCCTGTGATGTGCCGTCCCGGCCCGGCGTCGGGCGGGACGTTGGGCCTAGACGGACGCGGGGGTCGCTCGCGGCTCGGCGTCAGCCTTGACGTCGGCGGCCTGGTCGGTGGCGGCCGCTTCGGCGAGTCCGCGGCCGCCCAGCACCGCGTCCGCGATGCCAGCGGCAAACAGCCGGATCGACCGGAGCGCGTCGTCGTTGCCGGGGATGACGTAGTCCACTTCGTCCGGGTTGCAGTTGGTATCGACGACGCCAATCACGGGAATCTTCAGCTTGCGCGCTTCGTCCACCGCGATCTGTTCGTGGCGCGTATCGACGATGAAGACCGCGTCCGGCAGCCGGTTCATGCCGCGGATGCCGTCCAGGTTCTTGGAGAGCTTGCGGCGCTCTTTCTCGAGCCTGGCGATCTCCTTCTTGGAGAGGGTCTCGTACCGGCCGTCGGTGACCATCGCTTCGAGTTCGCGCAGCCGCGCGAGGCTGCGCTGAATGGTGGAGAAGTTCGTCAGCAGGCCGCCGAGCCAGCGTTGGTTGACGAAGTACATGCCGCAGCGCTGGGCTTCCTCGGCGATCGCATCCTGCGCCTGCCGCTTGGTGCCCACGAAGAGGAACGTGCCGCCCTGGCTCGCCAGGGTCGTGGCGAACTCGGCCGCTTCCCGGTACAGTTTGGCGGTCCGTCCGAGGTCGATGATGTAGATGCCGTTGCGCTCACCAAAGATGAACGGCTTCATCTTCGGGTTCCAGCGCTTCGTCTGGTGCCCAAAGTGCACCCCGGCCTCGAGCAGGTCTTTCATGGCGATCTCGCTCAAACGCGGCCTCCGCAAACTGAACGCATGAACTCCTCAATTACTCCAAATAACCAATAACAAATAACCAATGTTCTGGCTCGGGTCGCTCTAGCGCTTGCTGAACTGGAAGCGCTTGCGGGCGCCGGCCAAGCCGTATTTCTTGCGCTCCTTGGCGCGGGGGTCGCGCGTCAGCAGACCCGCCTTCCGGAGCGTCAGGCGCAGTTCGCCGTCGTAGTCGAGCAGCGCGCGCGCGATGCCGAGCCGGAGCGCACCCGCTTGTCCCGCCACACCGCCGCCCGCCGTCGTGGCCAAGACGTCGAACCGTTCGGTGGTCTCGGTGGCGACCAGCGGTTGCCTGATGACCAACTGCAGCGTTTCGGTGGGGAAGCTCGCCTCGACGGGGCGGCGATTGACGGTGATGGTGCCCTGACCGGGCCTCAAGAACACGCGAGCGGTCGACGTCTTGCGTCGGCCCGTGCCGTAGTACTGATTCGTTGGCAAGTTACACGACCTCGAGAGGATGGGGCTGCTGAGAGGCGTGCGGATGATCGCCGGAGGGATAGACCTTCAGCTTGCGGTACATCTGGTTCCCGAGCTTGGTCTTCGGCAACATGCCTCGCACGGCCTCCTCAACGATTCGAACCGGGTTCTTCTGGCGGACGATCTTGATGCGGTCTTCCCGCAGGCCGCCCTCGTAGCCGCTGTGAGTCCGATACAGCTTCTGCTCGTCCTTGCGGCCGGTCAGACGCACACGCGCCGCGTTGACGATCACGACGTGATCGCCGGAGTCGAGAAACGGCGCGTAGGTCGGCTTGTGCTTGCCTTGCAACAACCGAGCCGCCAAAGTCGCGATGCGTCCAAGCACGCGCCCGTTGGCGTCGATGACGTGCCACTGCCTCGTTATCGATGAAGCAGAGGGCGTATACGTACCCATCAGTACCCTTTCAGCCGGATCAACACAACGGCAAACCAAAATCATAGGGGGCGGCTGAAAAAATGTCAATCCGCCCGGCCCCTTCGGGTCCCTGTTCCCACGCCCCTCCGCGGCCCCGCCCACCCGTCGTGTCGTCGGTCCAAGCCGATAGTCCGCAACCACTTGCCGGAGTCGGCCGTCTCGTGACCGCGAGCCTCCTCGGGTCGCCACGTCTCCAAGCGCCAATATGGCACCAACCTTGCCTTTGGACGTGGTGTGCGCGTCTCGCTCCCTTGGTCTCGGCCGTGCATTGGGCTCGATCTCGGGTCGAGCGTCGTTCGGGCCATTGCCCTGAGAAGACGCCGCGGCCGATGGCGGGTCGTTGCCAAGACAGACGCGCCCGTGGCGCCGCCTCCGGACGCGCCTGGGTCTGACCCGAGCCCAATTGCCGCCGCGCGCGCGGCCGTCGACGCCCTGCGCTGTCCCGGGGCCGCGATCGCGGTCGGGTTGTCCGGCCAGGCGGTGAGCGTGAAGCGGCTGTCGCTGCCGTTGATGACGTCTCGCGAGCTTGCCGCGGCGGTGCCCTGGGAAGCGGAGCAACATCTCCCATTTCACGTCGAGGACGTCAGGCTCGGACACCAGGTCGTGCGAACGACCGCGCGCACCATGGATGTGCTGGTGGTCGCCGCCAAGCGGGATCGCGTCGAGGCGCTCGCCGCACTCGTGCGGCGCATCGGCCGCCGCCCGGCCGTGATCGATGTCGAGGCATTCGCGCTCGCGAACGCCTACGAACTGAGCTACCCGGACCGGCGTGATGAGACGACTGTCCTCGTGCATGTGGGGGCACGGGCGGCGGTGGTGTCCGTGATCGAGCAGGGGCAGTTGGCGCTCACGCGCGACCTCGCTCTGCCGGGCGAGCCGGGAGACAGAACTGCCGTGCTGGCGGCCGAGCTCCGCAAGACGGTCGACTTCCATCATCTTGATCGCCTCGACGGCGTGATGGTCTCGGGCGGCGCGTGTCTGGCGGCGGGGCTCGCGCCAGGCGTCGAGTCTGTCCTCGGGGCGCGGGTTGACGTCTTCGACGCGTTCCGTTCCCTCGACCGTGGCCCGACTACACCGGTCGCAGACCATGAGCGGCCGGCCTACGCGGTTGCGGTGGGATTGGCCGTGCATCGCGGGGCCCACCGGTGATCCGCGTCAACCTGCTGGTCGATGCCCGCGCCTCACACATGCCAATGGCCGCGCGTGTGGCGCCCGCGGCGCTCGGGACCGCGAGTCTGGCGATCTTCGTCGTGTGGTGGATCGCGACGACCAGTCAGGACCGCGCGGTCATCCGCGCGATCGGTGTCACTCAGGCGGCGATCGCGCGTCAGGGTGACGTCCGCGCCGAGGTTGACCGGTTGTCGAGGGAGCGCGCCGACCTGTCGGCGCGCATCGAGTTCCAAGGCCGGCTGCGCGCGGCGCAGCGGGCGCCAGCCGTGTGGCTGCGCGCGGTGGGCCGGAGTATGACCGACCGCGTCTGGCTGACCGCGGTGACGCAAGAAGGCGTCAACGTGCAGATCGAGGGGCGCGCTCTGACCGTTGCCGCCGCTCTCGGGTGCGCACGCGCCCTCGAGGCTGCCGATGTCGTCGGGCAGCCGGTCGAGACGCTGGCGCGGATCGCCGATGCCGGCTCCCCGGACATTGTTCAATTTGTGATCCGCGGTCGGCTTGGCGGCAGCGTTGCGCTCGACCTGGCCTCGTCCTCATCCGCGGGAGCGCCACGATGACGATGCGGCGTCTAGTGGCGTTCGGCCGGCCTCGGGCGGGACTCGTCATGTGGCTCTGCGGCGTCGCCCTCGTTGGGGGCTGGCGGTGGGGGATGGCTCCCGCGCGCGACCGCCTTGCCGCGGATCGTGTGCGGTTGCAGGCGAGTGAGCGCGAGCTCGCGCGCGGTCGCGCGGACGCCGAACGATTGCCCGCCCTCAACCGCGACGTGCGGGCGCTCATGCAATCGAGCGGCGCGCGCCCCGACGCTGGATCGCCCGAGATGGACGCCGCTGCCGCCCTCTTCCGGCTGCAGTCGCTCGCGGCGGGTGCTGGCCTCGACGTCACGAGCGCGTCGCCGCAGTCCTCGATCGAGAATTCCCACTACACCGCGTGGCCGATCGCGATCGCGTTTCGCGGTCGGTACGACGGTCTCCTGCGCTTCGCCG
This sequence comes from uncultured Acidobacteriota bacterium, assembly GCA_963849525.1. Lineage (GTDB taxonomy): Bacteria > Acidobacteriota > Vicinamibacteria > Vicinamibacterales > SCN-69-37 > CAVXSP01. The sequence continues at coordinate 263,033 of CAWKHL010000004.1, forward strand.
ATGGCGTGGCCGCCGAGCCGCATCCGGCCTTTCTCTCGAATCTGAAGATCGCGGGCGCGGCACCGGCGGAGAACGCCGCGACGGTGACGGCCTCGTGCGTCGTGACGTGGGTCGTCTGGAGCGCCCCATGACGCGCCGCCGGTTCGTCATCATCTGGCTTGCGCTTGCCGCCGCCGCGTCCACACCGCGAGGTCAGAGCGCCACCGGCCTTCGCGACCCGTTCGTGAGCGTGCGCCCCACGCGCGCAAGCGAGGCTGCAGCTTCCGCTGACCACCGGTTTCCGCACCTGAGCGATCTGGCCGCGTCCGACGTGGTTGTTAGCGGCATCGCACGGTCTGGGGACGCCTGGCTCGCCATTGTGGAAGGTGCGGGCGGCGCGTCGCTTGTCGCGCATCCGGGCGACCAGCTTCGCGACGCCGTCATTCTGCGCATCGAGCCGACGGGCATGGTGGTCGCCACCCGTCACGGCGGCACGGGCGCGCCCGGCGCCGAGGAGCGCGTCGTGCCGCTGCGTGCCCTGGGAGCGGCGAGGCCGTGACGAGGCGAGGCGGGTGGTGGGCGGTCGTGCTCGTCGGCGTGGTCGCGGCCTGGAACGCGCGCGTCGTGGGCGGGCGCCAGGCGCCGCCCGACTCGGTCGCCGCGCGTTCGACGAACGCGTGGACTGGAGTGCCCATTGACGTGAACTTTCACGGCGCCGATCTGCGGGCGGTGCTCCGGCTGCTGGCCGAGACGGGCGGGGTCAACCTCGTGATCGATCCGTCGGTGCCCTTGGCCCCGGTCGATCTCCAATTGACGCGGGTCCCGTGGGACGAGGTGTTCGACCTCGTGCTCGAGACCAATCAGCTCGAGCGCGAGATCCGGGGCACCGTGGTCCGTGTGATCTCGACCGCGGCTCTGCAGCAGGAGGACGCCGCGCGCGCGAAACAAGCCGCGGCGCGCGCCGACGCGGAGGCGGCCGCCACGCTGACGACGCGGACGTTCCGCCTGAACTACGCGGCCGGATTGCAGGTCGTGGCGATTCTCAAGGCCGCGGTCCTTTCGCAGCACGGAGACGCCCAGGTTGACGAGCGGACGAATCGTCTCGTCGTGAAGGACGTGGCGGCCAACCTCGAGGCCGTCGCGCGCCTCGTGGCGGATCTCGATCGCCCGGAGCCGCAGGTCGAGATCGAAGCCCAGATCGTCGAGACCGATCACGACTCGGCGCGCGCGCTGGGTGTCGAGTGGGGCGTGAGCGGCCGTGCGGTTCCCGAGCTTGGCACGACGACGCCGTTCGTCTTTCCGAACACGGGAACGCTCAGCGGACGCACCGGGGTGCAGCAAGGGGCCGCCGTTGGCGACGGCGCCGACCCGCGCGCCGGCGCTGGCGAGAAGACCGGCACGGCCGTCAACCTGCCGGCCACCGGCGCGACATCGGCGATCGGGCTCACGCTCGGCGCCGTGACCGGCGCCTTCACGCTCGACCTGGCGCTCTCGGCGCTCCAGCATCAGGGCAAGCTGCACATCCTGTCAACGCCGCGGGTAATGACGCAGAACAACCACGAGGCGGAAGTGACCACGGGCTTCCAGGTGCCGTTTCAGACGGTGTCGAACAGCACGGTGGTGATCGAGTTTCGCGACGCCGCGCTCAAGCTCTCGGTCAAGCCTCACATCACCGCGGCCGACACCGTCGTCATGAGCATCGTGCTCGAGAACGACTTCCCGGACTTCAGCCGGGCCGTTGGCGGCAACCCGTCGATCAATACGCAACGCGCGTTGACCCAGGTCCAGGTCGAGGACGGACGGACCGCCGTGATCGGCGGCATCAAGCAAAGCACCGACTCGGTCAAGGACGACCGCACGCCAGGCATCGCGCGCCTGCCGCTGCTCGGGTGGCTGTTCCGGCGCCGCGAAGCCGCGTCGAGCAGTCAGGAACTGCTCATCTTCATCACGCCGCGCATCATGCGAGGGACGTCGTGATGGGGGCCGCGCGCCGGTGCCGGATCGGCGCGGGCGCCGCCGCGCTCGTGCTCGCGGGATGTACGGCCGCGCATCGCGAGAGTCGGGCCAGCTCCTACGTGGTGCTCGACGCGCTCGTGGCCGCGCCCGGCGGCTCGACGAGCGCGGCGGGCTTCCTGCAGTCGGACGTCCGCACGTTCCTCGAGGCGGCAGAGGGCGGGCAGCCGGTGCGCGTTCCCGCGGCGCTCGAGGACACGCTGCAGGCGACATTCCATCTCGCGTTGGTCGATCCGGGCGCGCCATCCGCGCCGGCGGCGCCCTCTCCCGTCAACGCCATCACGCTCACGCGATACCACGTCGAGTTCGCCCGGGCCGACGGCCGCGAGACCCCTGGCGTTGACGTCCCGTATCCGTTCGATGGCGGGCTCACGTGCACGGTCTCCGGCGCCGCGGTCACGGCGCACGTCGTGCTCGTGCGCGCGCAAGCCAAGCGCGAGGCGCCCCTGGCCGCGCTCGTCAATGGAGGCGGCGCGGTCATCATCTCGACGGTCGCGACCGTGACGTTCTACGGCGCCGATCAAGCGGGGCGCAGGGCGAGCGTGTCCGGCACGATTGGCGTCGATTTTTCGGATTGGCAGGACCCGAACGTCGCGGCGCCGTCCGTCAGCCCATCCCGGGCGGCTCCAGTGGGGCAGCGATGACGAGGCGCACACGCGCCATCGTCATCGCCGCGGCGTGGTGGGCTGGCGCGGCGGCGTGCGGCCTTGGCGACGCGGTGCCGCCCGCGCCGGCCGGCCCGTCCGAGCTCGCCCTTTCGCTGCAGGTGACGGCGTGGCCGGACGCGATTCCTGCCGATGGCGCGTTCGACCTCGGTGGTGACCGTGTTCGCGCGAGACGCGCAGGCGCGCCCGGTTGCGCGGCTGTCGCTGCGCGTCGATCTGGTCCGCGGCGACGACCTGCAGGACCTGCCGGAGGGCGCGCTGTCGGCCCGGACCATCTCGACCGCCGAGGACGGACGGGCGTCGCTCGAGTATCTGGCCCCGCTGTTGGTCGATGCCGTGGACCACGCGATCACCGTTCGCGTGACCCCGCTTGGACGCGATGCCGCCGCTGATGTCAGCCGGACGGTGCAAGTCCGCCTCGTGCCGCCAGACGACAGGCTGGCGGGTTGTGCATTAGCATCAGGACCATGTCTGATGCGAAGGCTCCGGACTGGGCGGGGCGCCTCGACCGGCTGGCGAGACACTGCGCCGAGCAACCTCTCGACGCGCTCGTGGTCTCGAACCCGGTCAACGTGCGGTATCTGATCGGATTCACGGGATCGTCCGGCCTGTTGGTGTCGGGCCCCAAGGGGCCGGCGTTCATTACTGACGGGCGCTATGACGCCTCGGTGCGGGAGCAGGTGGCCGCGGGCACGATGGCAGCCGTTCCGGTCGTGCGGGTCGAGCTGCGGTACGATTTGACGTTGGCCAAGGAGTTGGCGGCGCTTGGGTGCAGTCAGGTTGGCGTCGAGGCCGCCCATGTCACGTTGGCGACGCTTCGCCATTGGAAGAACGCGGCCCCCGGCGTCGAGTGGCATCCGGTGGACGAGGCCGTCGAGCGGATGCGCTTGATTAAGGACGCGGTCGAGGTCGATTCGTTGCGGCGAGGGGGACGGATGCTGTCCCTCGTGGCCCGGTCGCTCGCGCAGTGGGTGGGCGCCGACCGGTCCGAGCGTCAGGTCGCGGCCGACATCGACGCCGCGCTCGAGCGCGCCGGATTCGAGCGGCCCGCCTTTGACACGATCGTCGCGTCCGGCCCGAATAGCGCCTATCCCCATGCCCATCCGACGGATCGTCGTCTCGGGCAAGGGGACCTGGTCGTGCTGGACTTTGGCGGGGTCTTGGACGGATACTGCGTCGATTTGACGCGAATGGCCGGAATCGGACAGGTTGGGTCTGAAGCCGACCGCCTCTATACTGCAGTGCGGGACGCGCAAGCCGCCGCCCTTGGGGCCGTTCGGGCGGGTATCCCGGCCTCCGACGTCGATCGGGCGGCGCGGCAGGTGCTCGAAGCCAGGGGACTGGGAAGCGCGTTCCTGCACGGGACCGGCCATGGCCTGGGCCTCGAAGTGCACGAGGGGCCGCGAGTCTCCCGCCCGGAGAGTGGGGCCGCCGAGGTCCTTCAGGCTGGTATGGTCTGCACGGTCGAGCCGGGCGCGTACGTCGAAGGCATCGGCGGTGTTCGACTGGAAGATGACGTGCTCGTCACATCCGAGGGGTCGGAACGGCTGACCGACGCCCCAACCGAGCTGGTGGTTGTTTGACCCCTATGAATCTGGACGACATCAAGCAAGTGCTGGAACTGGTTCGCGAACACGATTTGGCGGAGTTCGAGCTCGAGCGCGACGGCCTGAAGGTTCGCATTCGAAAAAGCGGCCCCGTGGGCGCCGCGCAGCACGTGGTCATGGTGCCGCCGTCGGTGCCCATGCCCGCGTCGCCGCCCTCGGCCGCCCCAAGCGCCGGCGGAGCGGACACCGCGCCCGCCGCCGGGCCCGCGTCCGGCGGGCTGGAGCTTGCCGTCATCAAGTCGCCGATCGTGGGCACGCTCTATCGCGCGCCCGAGCCCAATGCCGCGTCGTTCATCGAGCTCGGCAGCGCCGTCCGGAAGGGCCAGGTGCTGTGCATCATCGAGGCCATGAAGCTGATGAACGAGATCGAGAGCGATTGCGACGGCGAAGTGGCCGCCATCTACGTCGAGAACGGGCAGCCGGTGCAGTTCGGCGACCGGCTGTTCGCGATCAAGGTCGGATGACCTCGGTGAGCTGAAGGAGTCGCGAGTCGCCGGACTCGCAGGGGAGCCCCGTGTTCAAGAAGATTCTGATCGCCAACCGCGGCGAAATTGCGCTTCGGATCATTTGTGCGTGCCGTGAGCTCGGCATCAAGACCGTCGCGGTCTATTCCGAAGCGGACGAGCACTCGCTGCACGTGCGGTTCGCCGACGAGGACGTCTGTATCGGCCCGGCGCGGAGCCTCGACAGCTATCTGAGCGTGCCCGCCATCATCAGCGCCGCCGAAATCACGGGGGCCGACGCGATCCACCCCGGTTACGGCTTCCTGTCGGAGAGCGCGTACCTGGCCGAGGTGTGCGAGGCGTGCCACATCAAGTTCATCGGCCCGTATCCGGATGTGATCCGGCTGATGGGCGACAAGGCCCGCGCGCGCCGCGCGATGAAGAAGGCGGGGATTCCGGTGCTGCCCGGCAGCGACGGCCCCGTGCAGGGCGAGGACGAGGCGATCGCGGTCGCCAAGGACCTGGGCTATCCGCTCATCATCAAGGCCGTCGCGGGCGGCGGCGGCCGCGGGATGCGGGTCGTCCGGTCGGCCGACGAGCTGCTCAAGTCGCTCAAGACGGCGCAGCGCGAGGCCGAGGCCGCGTTCGGCGTCGGAGCCGTCTACCTGGAAAAGTATGTCGATGCGCCGCGCCACATCGAGATTCAGGTGCTCGGCGACCACCACGGCAACGTCATCCATCTGGGCGAGCGCGAGTGCTCGATCCAGCGTCGCCATCAGAAGCTCATCGAGGAGGCGCCGTCGATCGCGCTGTCCGACAAGCAGCGGCGCCGGCTGGGCACGATGGTGGCCGATGCCGCGAAGGCGGTCCAGTATACGAACGCGGGCACGTTCGAGTTCCTGCTGGATCCGAGCGGGCACTTCTATTTCCTGGAAGTGAACACGCGGCTCCAGGTGGAGCACCCCGTGACGGAGTTCGTCACCGGCATCGACATCGTCAAGGAGCAGATTCGCATCGCGGCCGGCAAGCGGCTCTCGGTGCGGCAGAACGCCGTCGAGTTCCGCGGGCACGCGATCGAATGCCGCGTGAACGCCGAGGATCCGGTCACGTTCACGCCGAGCCCCGGCGTGATTCACGCGTTCAGCGTGCCGGGCGGCCCCGGCGTGCGCGTCGACTCCTACGTCCACTCCGAGTGCACGATCTCGCCCTACTACGATTCGCTGATTGCCAAGATCATCACGTACGGCCGGGACCGCAACGAGGCGATCGCGCGCATGCGTCGCACGCTCGAGATGACGGTCATCGAAGGCATCAAGACCTCGATTCCGCTCCACCTGCGGATCCTGAGCGACCCCGACTTCCTCGCCGGCCGGTTCAGCACCGCGTTCATGGAGCGGTTCATGACGGAGAAGAAGTCGGGCGGCGCCTTGGCGGAATCGGCCTGAGCCGCCCGACGTCCTGATGCCGTTCGAGCGGTCCCGCCTCTACGCCATCCTGGACGTCGAGGCGGTGCGTTCGCTCGGACACGACCCCCTTCACGTCGTCGACGTGTGGCTCGAGGCGGGCATTCGCCTCGTGCAGCTGCGCGCCAAGACCCTGCCAGGCCGCGCGCTGCTCTCGCTCACCGACGCGCTGCTCGACCGCACCCGCCCGGCGAAGGCCACGCTCATCATCAACGATCGCGCGGACATCGCCGCGATGGCGGGGGCCGATGGCGTCCATGTCGGCCAGGACGACCTGTCGCCGCGTGCGGTGCGCCGGCTCGTCGGCCAGACGGCGTGCGTGGGCCTGTCCACGCACGGGCTCGCCCAGATTGACGCCGGATGCCTCGAGCCGGTGACCTACCTGGCGATCGGCCCGGTGTTCGCCACCGCGTCGAAGGCGAACACGAACCCGACGGTCGGGATCGAGGGCGTGCGCGACGCGGCGGCACGCGCACGGGCGCACGGGCTGCCGGTCGTCGCGATTGGCGGCATCACGATGGCGCGGGCGCCCGAGGTGCTCGCCGCCGGCGCGGCCTCGGTGGCGGTGATTGGCGACCTGCTCGCGGGCGATCTGCGCGCCAGGGCGCGGGCCTTTGTCGCCGCCGTTCAGCCGGAGGCCGCCGCGCCCACGCTATAATGCGCGCGCCGTGCGCCGCGGCCTCTCAACGGGCCGCTTCCTGGCTCGGAAGGATCACAGATGTCGATTTTTGCGACGAAATCGATCGAACAGATTGAAGCCGAAGCGGCACAGACCGGCGAGCACACGCTCAAGCGCGTGCTGGGGCCCCTCAACCTCGTCACGCTCGGCATCGGCGCCATCATCGGCACCGGCATCTTCGTGCTCACCGGGCAGGTGGCCGCGGCCAATACCGGTCCGGCGATCGTGCTGTCGATGGTGATCGCCGGTGTGGTCTCGGCGCTGGCCGGACTGTGCTACTCGGAGTTCGCCTCGACCGTCCCCATCGCCGGGTCCGCGTACACGTACGGGTACGCGACCCTGGGCGAGTTTGTCGCGTGGATCATCGGCTGGGACCTGATCCTCGAGTACGCGCTCGGCGCCGCCACGGTGGCGGTCGGCTGGAGTGGGCACTTCACGAGCTTCCTGCACGACTTCGTCGGCATCACGCTCCCCGCGTCGATTGCGGCCGCGCCGTGCACCGTGTTCGACGTGGCCGGATGCAGCCACGCGGCGGTCATCAACCTGCCGGCCGTCTTCATCGCGGTCGCGGCAACCGTCATCATCGTCATTGGCGTGCGCGAGTCCGCCAACTTCAACACGGGCATCGTCATCGTGAAGGTGGCGGTGGTCATCATCGTGATTCTGGGCGGCGTGGCCTTCGTCAACACGGCGAACTGGCACCCGTTCATTCCGAAGAACACCGGCGCCTTTGGCGACTACGGCTGGAGCGGCGTGCTGCGCGGCGCCGGCAAGATCTTCTTCGCCTACATCGGGTTCGACGCCGTGTCGGTTGCGGCCCAGGAGGCCCGACACCCACAGAAGGACATGCCCATCGGCATCCTCGGGTCCCTCGTCGTCTGCACGATTCTCTACGTGCTGGTCTCGGGCGTGATGGTCGGTCTGGTTCCGTACGGCCAGATGATCGGCGCGTCGGCGCCGATGGTCGTGGCGATCCGCGCGGCCGAAGTCGCCTCGGGCGGGAGCGCCCTCCTGCACGCGATGGTGATGCTCGTCGAGGTCGGCGCGATCGCGGGGCTGAGCTCGGTCATGGTCGTCATGATGATGGCGCAGCCGCGCATTTTCTATTCGATGGCGCACGACGGGCTGCTGCCCCCGTTTGCCAAGAAGATTCACCCGAAGTTCCGGACGCCCTACGTGACCAGCATCATCACGGGCGTGGTCGTGTCGATCGCGGCCGGGTTCACGCCGATCAGCACGTTGGGCGACCTGGTCAGCATCGGGACGCTGCTGGCGTTCGTCATCGTGTCGGTCGGCATCATCGTCCTCCGGGTGCGGCGTCCGACGCTGCATCGGCCGTTCAAGACGCCGTGGGTGCCGGTCGTGCCGATCCTGTCGGCCCTGGCCAGTCTTGGCTTGATGATGGGCCTGCCGCTCGAGACGTGGCTTCGGCTCGTGATTTGGATGGCAATCGGCTTCGTGATCTACTTCCTCTACGGCTACCGCCACAGCGAGCTGAGAAAGACGGGCCGGTAGCGTTGAGCGCCAGGCGTCTGGACGGTGCGGCGGTCGCCGCCGCGATCCGCGAGGAGCTGGCCCCGCGCGTGGCCGCGTTCCGGGCCGCCGCCGGCCGTCCACCGGCGCTGGCCATCGTCCTGGCGGGCGAGGATCCAGGGTCGCAGATTTACGTCCGTAACAAAGAGCGCGCCGGGGCGCAGGCGGGGCTGGCGGTGACGGTGCATCGGCTGCCGGCCGACTCGTCGTGGGAGACGCTGCACGCGCTGGTGGGCCGCCTCAACGACGACCCGGCGTGCGACGGCATCCTCGTGCAGTCTCCGCTGCCCGCGGCGATGGGCGCGCGGGCCAGCCGCGAGATCTTCGACGCCATCGCGCCGGCCAAGGACGTCGACGGCTTCCATCCCCAGAATGTGGGGCTGTTGGTGCAAGGCCGCGCGCGCTTGATGCCCTGCACGCCGTCCGGTGTCATCGAGTTGCTCGAGCGCGAGCGGGTGCCCATCGCCGGTCAGCACGCCGTGGTGATCGGGCGTAGCGACATCGTGGGGAAGCCGATGGCCCTGCTGCTTCTGGCCCTGGACGCGACGGTGACCATCTGCCATTCGAAGACGCGGGATCTGGCCGCGGTCGCCTCACGCGCCGACCTCCTCGTCTCGGCGATCGGCCGGCCCGGCTTCGTGACGCCCGCGTTCGTGAAACCGGGAGCGGCGGTCGTCGATGTGGGCATCAATCGCCTCGTCAATCGGCAAGACGCCGAAGCGCTGTTCGGACCGGGCCATCCGCGGCTTGCCGACTTCGACACGCGGGGGGCCCTCGTGGTGGGCGACGTGCATCCGGCGGTCGCCGACGTGGCCGGCGCGCTGACCCCGGTGCCCGGCGGCGTCGGGCCGCTGACGATTGCCATGCTCCTCAAGAACACCCTCACGGCAGCCGAGGCGCGGCGCGACCAGCGCCTCTGACCGGGCCGCGCCTGCGATCGGCGCTAGCGCCGACTCGGTCCCGGAGTCGCGGCTTCGGCTCGGAGCTTCTCCCAGATTTCGATGACGCGCCGGTTCGTCCGGGCGATCGTGCCGGTGGTGTCGATGACGTAATCGGCGCGCGAGGTCTTTTCCGAGGTAGGGAGCTGGCTGTCCATCCGCCGATTGGCTTCGACGAGCGTGAGTCCGCGGGCGATCAATCGACGGCGCTGTTCATCAGGCGGGCACGTCGCCACGATGACGCGGTCGAACTCCGGCGCGCGCGCGGTCTCGTAGAGCAGGGGCACGTCGGCGATTGCCAGCGGCTGACGTGAGGCCGTCGTGGCGAACCACCGGTCGATGGCCGTGTACACGGCCGGGTGGATGATCGCTTCGAGGGCCGCGCGCGCGGCGTCATTGGCGAAGACGACCTGCGCGAGCGCCTGACGGTTCAGATCGCCATCCGCCTGGAGCACGGACGGCCCGAAGCGGGCGGTGACGGCGGCCAGCCCGGGCGTGCCGCGCCGGACGGCCTCGCGGGCCAGCACGTCCGCGTCGATGACCGGGACACCCAACGCGGCAAAGCGGCCGAGGCAGTGGGACTTGCCCGTGGCAATGCCACCCGTCAACGCCACGCGCAGCGGACCGCCGGAGTCGTCACGGGTCACGGCGCCAGGCCTTCCGGGATCTCGGCCTCCGTGTCGGTGGCGGGCGTGATCCGTTCCTCGACGAACGTATTCCAGGCGTGGCAGTGCGGACACTGCCACACGAGCTCCGTGCTGCGATACCGGCAGTGCGTGCAGACGTGCGGGTCGAGATAGAAGACCGACTGCCGGGTGATCTCGACGTACCGCGCCACCAGGTGGCTCGGCAGGTCGAGCACCGACAGCGTGTTCCAGATCGCCTGGTGGATGGCGAGCGCGTGCGGGTTGTGCTCGAGCGCCTCGAAGAGCAGGTCCAAGGCCTTGTCGGGCTGGCCCTGCGACGACAAGTGCCGCGCCAGCGCCGAGCGCACCCGCCAGTCGCGCGGCGTGGCGGCGATGAGATTCCGGCACAACTCGACGAAGCGAGGCGCGCCGCTCACCTGGCCGTCGAGCGGCTCGAGGCGCTCGAGCGCGAGATACGACCGATCGGGCGAGACGCGGATGGCCTCCTTCCAGACGGCCATCGCCGCCGGCAGATCGCCGCCCATGGCGCGGACGTCCCCGAGGTGCAGGTACGCCGGCACCACCGTCCGATCCAGATCGATGGCCGCCTCGAAGTGCCGCGTCGCGTCGACGAGGTCGTGCTGCTTCATGGCCTGGAGGCCGAGTTCGTTCTCGAGGAACGCGAGAATCGATTGGGCCTTCGGCTGATCGGGCGGCCCGGCCAGCTGCGCGAGGCGCTGGCGGGTCACGTAGGCTTCCTGCCACTGGTGCTGGTCTTCCTGAAGCTTCTCGAGGTTGACGAGCGCCGATTCGTTCTCGGGATCGAGCTTCAGCACCTCGGTAAACGTCGTTACGGCGCGATCGACGAAGCCGCCGCGCCGGTAGTCGAGGCCGAGGCACAGCAGCACGTTCGCGTGTTCGGTGCGATTGAGCCGCGGGCGCTGCAGCAGCGCCTGATGCTCGCCGATGGCGCGGCCCACCTGGCCTTTCTCACGGTACAGGTTGCCGAGCACGAGCCGGAGCTCGACGGCGCCAGGGTCGGCGCGCGAGGCCGTCTCGAACGCCTCGATGGCCAGATCGACCTGGCCGGCGACCAGGTGGTTCAGCCCGAAGAAGAAGAACGGCGACTCCCGGATTCGGCGCCGGTCGATCCAGCGCCCCTGGACGAGCTTGTAGCGCTCCCACGCCTTGCCCGCCGCCAGTCCGGCAAGCAGGGCCACGAGGATGCCGATGAACACCCAGGATTGCTGCATGGTCTAGGCGAGAAACGACCGCACGAGGCCATCCCACCGGCCGCGGGCGCGCAAAATGACTTCGACGAGCTCGCGCACCGCGCCGCGGCCGCCCGGGTACTGGCTGACCCAGTGCACGTGGGCCCGAACATCCGGCACCGCATCGGCCGGCGCCGCCGACAGGCCGGCGCGGCCGAGCACCGGCAGATCCAGCAGGTCGTCGCCCATGTAGGCGACGTGCTCGTTGCGCAGCTCCTCGGCCGCGAGGATCCGTTCGTAGACGTCGCGCTTGTTTGGATCGCCCTGGAAGACGAGCGAAATACCGAGCTCTTTGGCCCGGCGCGTCGTGCTCTCGGAGTGGCGGCCGCTCAGCAGGCCGACCTGCAGGCCGAACTGCTGCGCCCAGACGAGCGCCAGCCCGTCGCGAATGAAGAAGGGCTTCGTCTCCGGCGCCTCGGCAGAAACCGAGATCGTGCCGTCGGTCAGCACGCCGTCAACATCGAGGAGCAGGAGGCGCAGGCTTCTCGCGCGGCCATCGACCGCGGTGGAGGAGAGCGGCATGTCACTTCAGAATACCCCAGGCGTGTTCGTCGGCGTGGGGAACCGCCGTCCTCGGGCCAGTGCCTAGTGCCTAGTGCCTAGTGCCCAGTGCCTGGTGCCCGCTCTTAGATCATCTGCGTTCGCCAGAGATCGTGCAGATGCACGACGCCCTCGACGACCGACGCGTCGTCGACGACGACGATCGACGTGATCTTGCGCTCTTCCATCAAGCGCAGCGCCTCGACCGCGAGGACGTTCCTCCGGAGGGTCACCGGATGCGGCGTCATCACGTCGGCGGCCGATCCATCGAGCAGGGTTCGGCCGCGGCTCAACTGCCGCCGCAGGTCGCCGTCCGTGACGATGCCGGCCAGCCGGCCGCGGGCATCAACGACGCACGTCATGCCGAGCCCCTTCGTCGACATCTCGTGAATGACGGCTGGCATGGGGGCGTCCGGCGCGACGCGCGGCAGCGCCTCGCCCGAGTGCATCAGCGACTCGACGCGCAGCAGCTTCTTGCCGAGGCGTCCACCGGGATGCAGCGTCGCGAAATGCTCTTCGCGAAAGCCCTTCCGCCGCGAGAGCGCGATCGCCAGCGCGTCGCCCAGCGCGAGCGCGGCGGTCGTGCTGGCCGTCGGCGCCAGGTTCATCGGGCAGGCCTCTTCGGCGACCTGGCAGCTGAGCGCGATGTCGGCGGCCTGCGCGAGCGTGGACGACGGCTGGCCCGTGAGCGAGATCAACCGCGCGCCAATCCGGCGGATGGCCTCGAGCAGCCGCACCAGCTCTTCGGTTTCGCCGCTATGCGAGAGGGCGATCACCGCGTCGTTGGCCTGCACGACGCCGAGGTCGCCATGCAGCGCTTCGGCGGGGTGCAGGAAGAACGCCGACGTGCCCGTGCTCGAGAGCGTCGCCGACAGCTTGCGCGCGATGATGCCCGACTTGCCCATCCCGGTCACGACGACGCGTCCGGTGCACTGCTCCAGCAGATCGACCGCCCGGTCGAACGCGCCATCGAGCTGCGGGATCAGCCCCAGGATTGCGCGGGCCTCGGTCTCGAGCACCTGTCGGGCCAGCGCAATCGCGTCGCTGGGAGACGCGCGAGGCGCCGGCGGCGGGCGGCGTGTGGACATGGCGACCAATCTACTCCACGGGCCCAGGCGTTTTCACGATGGCGTTGATGCGCACCAGCCGGTCGAGCAGGGGGGCGAGACGGGCCAGCGGAAGGGCGTTCTCGGCGTCGCTCTTGGCTTGTGACGGATCTTCGTGCACTTCCAGGAAGACGCCGTCCACGCCCGCGCCCACGCCCGCGCTGGCCAGCGGCTCGATGTACTGGCCGAGGCCGGCCGTGACGCCGTTGCCGCCGCCGGGCAGCTGCAGGCTGTGCGTCACGTCGAAGACGACCGGCGTGCCGAGCGCGCGCATCATGGGAAACGCCCGCATGTCGACGACCAGGTTGTTGTAGCCGAAGGAGAAGCCGCGCTCGGTGACGAAGACGCGGTCGTTGCCCGTCGCCGTGACCTTCTCGATGGCGTGGCGGATGTCGAGCGGGGCGAGGAACTGGCCTTTCTTCAAGTTGATCGCCTGACCGGTCTCGGCCGCGGCCACGATCAAGTCGGTCTGGCGGGAGAGGAACGCCGGGATCTGCAGCACGTCGGCAACCCGCGCGACCTCGGCCGCCTGCCACGGTTCGTGGATATCGGTGAGGATCGGCACCCCGACCTCGTCGCGCACGTGCGCGAGGGTGTCGAGCCCCGCTTTGAGGCCTGGGCCTCGAAACGATTGGCCGGACGTGCGGTTCGCCTTGTCGAACGACGCCTTGAAGACATACGGCACGCGGGCCTCGGCGGCGATCGCCGCGATGGCGCGCGCCAGGCCAATCGCATGCGCGTCGCTCTCGATGACGCAGGGGCCGGCGATGAGCACGAGGGGGGCCTCGCCCAGCATCACCCCGCGGCCAAGCGAGACGCGCCGGACGAGCGGCGGCACCGGGTTCGGCACGCTCACCCTCGCCGGCGATCGCCAATCGCGGTGACGTTTGACGCGATGCCTTCGACGGCCGTCTTGTGCTTGTAGGCCGCTTCGACGAATCCGGCGAAGAGCGGATGCGGGCGAAGCGGCTTCGACTTGAATTCGGGGTGGAACTGCGCCGCCAGGTACCAGGGGTGCCCGGGGAGTTCGACGATCTCCACGAACTTGCCGTCGAGCGACCGGCCCGCGATCCGCAGACCCGCGTCGATGAGCGACTGCTCGTAGAGGCGGTTGAACTCGTACCGGTGGCGGTGGCGCTCGTGGATGATCTCCTCGCCGTAGAGCTTGAACGCCAGCGAGTCCGGCGCCAGGCGGCAGGCGTAGCTGCCGAGGCGCATGGTGCCGCCCATGTCGTCGACGCCCAGCAGGTCGCGCAGCTTGTAGATGATCTTGTGCGCGGGGTCGTCGACCACTTCGGTCGAGTCGGCCCCGTCGAGGCCCGCGACGTTCCTGGCGAACTCGACCACCGCCCACTGAAATCCGTAGCAGATGCCGAAGTACGGGACGCGCCGGGCGCGCGCGAACTCCGCGGCGGCCATCATGCCGCGGCTGCCGCGCTCGCCGAACCCCGGGCCCACGACGATGCCGTTGGCCTCCTCGAGCAACTCCAGGCCGTCAGGCTGTTCGAGCGCCTCGGCTTCGATGTACTTGAGCTTCACCGAGACCTGCTGCCGAAAGCCGCCGTGATGGAGCGCCTCGTTGATGCTCTTGTACGAGTCTTCGTAGCCGACGTACTTGCCGACGAAGTGCACCGTCAGCTCGTCCTTGGGCTGTTGGATCCGCTCGACCAGCTCGATCCAGGGCTCCATGTGCGATCTCGGTCTCGGGCAGGTCCAGCCGCTTGAGCACGATGCGATCGAGTCCTTGGTGGGCAAGGTTGAGCGGAACCTCGTAGATGCTCGACACGTCGCGCGCGGTGATGACGGCTTCTTCGTCCACGTCGCAGAAGAGCGCGATCTTGCGCTTCATGTCCGCTTCCAAGGGCCGATCCGTCCGGCAGAGCAGGACGTCGGGCTGGATGCCGATGGATCGAAGGTCCCGGACGCTGTGCTGGGTCGGCTTCGTCTTGAGTTCGTGGGCCGACGGGATGAACGGCACGAGCGTGAGGTGGACGTAAATCGCATTGTGGCGGCCGACGTCCTGGCGCAGCTGCCGGATGGCTTCGAGGAACGGCTGGCTCTCGATGTCGCCGACGGTGCCGCCGATTTCGACCAGCAGCACGTCCACGCCCTGGGCGGCCGACAGGATGCAATCCTTGATCTCGTTCGTGATGTGCGGGAATGACCTGTACCGTGCTCCCCAGATACGCGCCGCGGCGCTCCTTCTGGATCACCGACTGGTAGATCTTGCCGGTCGTCCAGTTGTGGTTCTTGGTCGCCACCATGTTGGTGAAGCGCTCGTAGTGGCCGAGGTCCAGGTCCGTCTCCGCGCCGTCGTCGGTCACGTACACTTCGCCGTGCTGAAACGGGCTCATCGTGCCCGGATCGACGTTGATGTACGGATCGAGCTTCTGGAGGGCGATGCGGTACCCATGGCCTTCGAGCAGGCATCCGATGGAGGCCGCCGCCAGGCCTTTGCCCAGCGAGGACACGACGCCTCCAGTCACGAAGATGTACTTCACGGGACGATGTCGATCGGTGTGGACCATAACGTTCCTCGAGTCAGGCCTCCGGTCAGGCCTCGGGTCAGGTGCCGGCTTCGACGAGTCGCCGGACGCGTTCCAGATCCTCCGCGGTGTCCACTCCCACGCTGTGGACCGCGGTTTCGACGGTGCGGATGCGGCCCCCGTGCTCCAGCACGCGGAGCTGCTCGAGGCCCTCGGCGCGCTCGAGAGGCGTGGGCGGCCAGGCGGCGAACTCGAGCAGGAATTCGCGCCGATACGCATAGAGGCCGATGTGCCGCCAGGCGGTCGGGGCGGGCGCCGCGGGCCGGACGAACGGCACGGCGGCCCGGCTGAAGTACAGCGCGTAGCCCTGGTCGTCGATGACGATCTTCACGACGCTCGGGTCGGTCAGCTCATCGGCCGTTTCGATTCTGGCCCGAAGGGTGCAGACGGCGTCCTCTTCGTGGCCGACGAGCGGCCGCACGGCGTCATCGATCGCCTCGGGCGCGATGAGCGGCTCGTCGCCCTGGACGTTGACCACGATGCGGGCGCCGGTGAGCACCGCGGCCACCTCGGCCAGACGGTCCGTGCCGGTCTCGTGCGTCGCGCGCGTCATGACCGCCGTGCCGCCGAAGGCATCCACCGTCTGCGCGATGCGGTCGTCGTCGGTGGCGACCAGCACGGCATCGACCAGCCGCGCCTGCGCGGCCCGATCGCAGACGTGCTCGATCATCGTCCGGCCGCCGATGAGCGCCAGCGGCTTGCCGGGAAGTCTGGTCGATCGATATCTCGCGGGGATGATGGCGACGACACGAGCCGAACGAAGTGAAGAGGAGAGCCCAGCAGTCGCAACAACTGGCACGGCAAATCTTAGCATGGCTCATCACGTCGTGCTAGGATTCGCCGAGTTGCGTGCGCCATGAAACGCTTCGTGGCTATTCTCGTCTTTGCCGCCGCGGTGCTCGTGGTCACGCATGTGCTGGCGCCGGCCGAGCCCACGCCAGCCGCGGCGGTCGTGCCGCGCGACCTCGCGGCCATCGGTCAGGCGGCGCCGCTCGTCGATCGAGTGGACGCCGAAGTCAAACGCCTGCAGCAGCGGTTGGCCGCAACGCCCGCGTATCCGGCGCCCTCGCGCAATCCGTTTCAATTTGGTAAGCGTACGGACCGTCCGACCGGCAAAGAAGTCATCCCGCGTGCGGAAAGCGCGCACACGACCCCGCCCCGCCTCCCTCGTCTGGTCGCCATCACGTCAACCGGACCGACTGACGGTGCACGTCGCTCGGCCGTGTTCGCGCAGGGCGACAGCGTGACGGTCCTCGCCTCTGGCGACGCGATCGGCGCGCTCGTGGTCCGCGATGTGACCGACGGCGGGGTCGATCTGTTCGACCCGGCGACGGGGACGACGTACCATCTTTCTCTGGAGTGACGGACGGCGTGTGCGAGACCACTTATAATGTGGTGTTCCACGCCGGTGAACGGTCGCACCAACGGAGTGCAAATCGCTGGACGTCCAATGAAGTTGCGCGGTTTTTACAACGAGCCCGATCTTTTCCACAAGGTTTTCCACAGTTTCTGCGGAAGAATCAACCGACCGGCTGAAGGGAAGTGACCTAACCTTGAAGCCGTTCTTGAACTCGAAGTGCGTTGGTCGTTCGAAATGATCGACAAAACTCGAGAACAGAAGGATCAATCGTGACTGATCAGAAGGGACAGCGGATCGAGCGCGGCGCCGGTGGGCTCATCGTGCCGGACGCGCCCGTCATTCCGTTCATCGAAGGCGACGGCACGGGACCTGACATCTGGCGTGCGAGCGTGCGCGTGTTCGACGCGGCGGTTCGAGAAGGCGTACGGCGGGCGCCGCACGATTCAGCTGGCTCGAAGTGCTCGCCGGCGAGAAGGCCTTCAAGCAGACGAAGTCGTGGCTGCCGGAGGAAACGCTGGCCGCGTTCCGCCATTACCTGGTCGGCATCAAGGGGCCGCTGACCACGCCGGTGGGCGGAGGCATCCGGTCGCTGAACGTGGCGCTGCGCCAGGAGCTGGACCTGTACGTCTGTCTGCGGCCGGTTCGCTACTTCGAGGGGATGGAAACGCCCGTCAGGCGGCCGGACCTGGTGGACATGGTCATCTTCCGCGAGAACACCGAAGACATCTACGCCGGCATCGAGTTCCGCGAAGGCACTCCGGAAGTCGAGCGCTTCATGGGGCTCTTCGGCGACGCGTTCCCGCAGCTCTACAAGAAGGTCCGCTTTCCGGACACGACGGCGATCGGCATCAAGCCGGTCTCGCGCGAGGGCACGCGAGCGGCTGTGCGGGCCGCGCTCGAGTACGCCCTGGCCAGCGGACGCAAGAGCCTGACGCTCGTCCACAAGGGCAACATCATGAAGTTCACGGAGGGCGCGTTCCGTGACTGGGGCTACGAGCTGGCGAAGCGGGAGTTCGGCGCCGAGGAGATCGACGGCGGCCCCTGGTGCAAGCTGCCAGGCGGCCTCATCGTCAAGGACGTCATCGCCGATGCGTTCCTGCAGCAGATTCTGACGCGGCCCGCCGAATACGACGTCATCGCGACCCTCAACTTGAACGGCGACTACATTTCCGACGCGCTGGCGGCCCAGGTCGGCGGCATCGGCATCGCCCCGGGCGGCAACATCAACTACGTCACGGGCCACGCCGTCTTCGAGGCGACGCACGGCACGGCGCCCAAGTACGCCAACCTGGACAAGGTCAATCCCGGGTCGGTCATCCTCTCGGGCGAGATGATGCTGCGCTATCTCGGCTGGAACGAGGCGGCCGATCTCATCGTGGCGGCGCTCGAGCGGAGCATCGCCGCCAAGCACGTGACCTACGACCTGGCGCGTCTGATTGCCGGATCGACAGAGCTCAAGACCTCGGAGTTCGCGACCGAGATGATTTCGAGGATGTAGGGCGGAAAGGGTAGCTTCAATGAATCGCAAAGTAACCGTTGTGGGAGGCGCCGGGAACGTCGGCGCGACCGTGGCTCGCGCGATTGCGGGCAAGGAACTGGCCGATGTCGTGATCGTGGACATCGCCGCCGAGAAGGCCGCCGGGATTGCGCTCGACATTTACGAGGCGTGCCCGATTGATGGGTCCGACACGCGCCTGGTGGGGACATCCGACTACGCCGCCTCGGCCGGCTCCGACGTGGTCGTCATCACGTCGGGCGTGCCCCGCAAGCCGGGCATGAGCCGCGACGACCTGCTGCAGGTCAACTACAAGATCATGCAGGCGGTGACCGAACAGGTCGTCAAGCATTCGCCCCAACTGCATCATCGTCCCGGTCGCCAATCCGCTGGACGCGATGTGCCAGGCCGTCTATCGGCTGAGCAAGTTTCCGCGCGAGCGGGTCATCGGCATGGCCGGCGTCCTCGACTCGGCCCGCATGCGCACGTTCATCGCCATGGAGCTCAACGTCTCGGTCGACAACGTCCACGCGTTCGTCCTGGGCGGGCACGGCGACACGATGGTGCCGTTGCCGCGCTACTCGACCGTGGCCGGCATTCCGATCACCGAGCTGCTGCCGGCCGATCAGATCGAGGCGATCTGCAAGCGTACCGCCAGCGGCGGCGCCGAGATCACCAAGCTCGTCGGTACCAGCGCGTGGTACGCGCCGGGCGCGGCCGCCGCGCAAATGGTCGAAGCGATCCTGAAGGACAAGAAGGAAATTCTGCCGTGCTCGGTGTTCCTGCAGGGCGAGTACGGCGTCCGCGACTCGTTCGTCGGGGTGCCGGTCAAGCTCGGCCGCGGCGGCATGGAGCAGGTCATCGAAATCAAGCTCACCGCCGAGGAGCAGGCCGCGTTCCAGAAGTCCGCGGCGGCGGTCAAGGAGCTGACGGCGGTCATTGGCGTCTAGCGGCAGGCGTCAGTGGGGGCCGCGGGGGCGAAGCCCCTCGGAGCCTGCGAAGAGGCGCGACACGAGCGGGGCGAGCGAGCCCGCGCTCGCGGAGCGAGGCGAAGGGGCCCGCGCGAAGCGGGGCGCGTAGGGGGGCCGCGGGGGCGAAGCCCCCCGGAGCGAATGGAGAGGCAGCCGGCGCGAGGCGAGGGCCGAGCGAGCCCGCACGCGAACGGCGCGGGGCGAAGGGGCCCCGCGCAAGTGAGCGTGTAAGGGGGTCCGCGGGGGCAAAGCCCCCCGGAGTGAAACGACGTCGCGAGCGAGCGAGGCCGAGCGAGCCCGGCGAGCGGCGCCCCGCGACGAAGCGCAGGGGCCCCGCAAGCGACGCCGTAAGGGGGTCCGCGGGGGCGAAGCCCCCCGGAGTGAATTATGAAGATTCACGAGTATCAGGCGAAGGCCATCCTTGCACGCTACGGCGTGCCGATTCCCAAGGGCGAGGTGGCGTTCACGGCCGAAGAGGCCAGGCAGGTCGCCGATCGGCTGGGCGGCGGCGTGTGCGTGGTCAAGGCCCAGATTCACGCCGGCGGCCGCGGCAAGGGCGGCGGCGTGAAAGTCGTCAAGTCGCCGGTCGAGGCGGAGACGACGGCCAAGAAGATGATCGGGATGTGGCTCGTCACGCATCAGACCGGACCGGAAGGCCGCCAGGTTGGCCGCGTGCTGGTGGAGCAGGGCCTCGACATCGGCCGCGAGCTCTATCTGGGCCTGGTGATCGACCGGTCGTCGCGCCAGCCCATCCTGATGGTGAGCCAGGACGGCGGCATGGAGATCGAGAAGGTCGCCGAGGAGACGCCCGAGCGAATCTTCAAGGTCGGCATCGACCCGGCCCTGGGCCTGCAGGCCTTCCAGGCTCGCGAGCTGGCGTTCGCGCTGGGGCTGACGGGCGACGCCGTCAAGAAGGCCGTCAAGCTGATGGGTGCGCTCTACCACGCGTTCATCGCGACCGACGCGTCGCTCCTCGAGATCAATCCGCTCATCGTGACCAAGGGCGGCGACCTGCTGGCGCTCGACGCCAAGATGAACGTCGACGACAACGCGCTCTTCCGCCACGCGGACATCAAGGAGCTGCGCGACCTGGCCGAAGAGGATCCGCTCGAGATCGAGGCGTCCAAGTTCTCGCTCAACTACATCAAGCTCGACGGCACGCATCGGCTGCATGGTCAACGGCGCCGGGCTGGCGATGGCGACGATGGACATCATCAAGCTGGCGGGGGGCGAGCCGGCGAACTTCCTCGACGTCGGCGGCGGCGCCAACGCCGAGCAGATCAAGAACGCCTTCCGCATCCTGATGTCCGACGCCGCCGTCAAGGCGGTGCTCATCAACATCTTCGGCGGCATCCTGCGGTGCGACGTCCTGGCCGAGGGCGTCATCGCGGCGGTCAAGGACCTGGGCGTCCGCGTCCCGATCGTCATCCGGATGGAAGGCACCAACGTCGAGGCGGGCAAGAAGATGCTGCGCGACAGCCGGTTGAACTTCACGACCGCCGACGACATGGACGACGCGGCGAAAAAAGTCGTCGCGGCGGCCGCCGCCTCGGGCACGAGGCACTAGGCATTGGGCCATGGGCCATTGGGCCATTGGGCCATTGGGCCATTGAGCCATTGAGCCATTGAGCCATTGGGCCATTGGGCCGTTGGGCCATTGGGCCATTGGGCCATTGAGCCATTGAGCTATTGAGTTATTGGTTATTGGTTATTTGTTGTTGGCGTCGGTTTTCGGAGGTTGAGAAACGGATGGCTGTTCTAATTGATGCGTCCACGCGCTTGCTGGTCCAGGGCCTGACCGGCCGCGAGGGGACGTTTCACGCGAAGCAGGCCCAGGCGTACGACACGAACGTGGTTGGCGGCGTGACGCCCGGGAAGGGCGGGACCACGCACGAGGGCTGGCCGGTGTTCAACACGGTCGGCGAGGCGGTGCGCGCGACGGGCGCCAACGCGTCGGTCATCTTCGTGCCGCCGCCCGGCGGCGCCGACGCGATCATGGAGGCCGCCGACGCCGGCGTGCCGCTCGTCGTGTGCATCACCGAGGGGATTCCCGACGATCGACATGATGCGCGCGCTGGCGTTCCTCAAAGGGAAGCCGACGAGGCTCATCGGGCCGAACTGCCCCGGGCTGATTTCGGCCGGCCTCGGCAAGGCCGGCATCATTCCAGGCCAATATCTGCAAGGAAGGCCGCGTCGGCGTCGTGTCGAAGAGCGGGACGCTGACCTACGAGGCCATTCACCAGCTCACGCGGCTGGGGCTGGGACAGACCACCTGTATCGGCATCGGCGGCGACCCGCTCATCGGGACGTCCTTCATCGATGCGCTCACGCTGTTCGCCGGCGATCCGAAGACCGAGGCCGTGGTGCTCATCGGCGAAATCGGCGGCAGCGCCGAGGAGGAGGCCGCCGCGTTCATCAAGGCGTCATTCAAGAAGCCGGTCGTGGGGTTCATCGCCGGCCAGACGGCGCCGCCGGGGCGCCGGATGGGCCATGCGGGCGCCATCATCGCGGGGGGCAAGGGCACGGCGGCCGAGAAGATGGCGGCGCTCGCGGCGGCCGGCGTCCGCGTCGTCAGGAGCCCGGCCGACATGGGCCAGGCCGCCGTCGCGGCGCTTCGAACCGCCTGATCTGGCCATATCGGCTATACTCGAAACGCGACTCTGTCTTCTT
The DNA here is from genome assembly GCA_963849525.1 of uncultured Acidobacteriota bacterium. Classification (GTDB taxonomy): domain Bacteria; phylum Acidobacteriota; class Vicinamibacteria; order Vicinamibacterales; family SCN-69-37; genus CAVXSP01. The sequence goes on from CAWKHL010000004.1 coordinate 284,938, forward strand.
TCGCCGTGCAAGGACGGCCAGTGATCCGAGAATGAGCTCACCCCTTTCGACCGCTGAACCCGATCAGCTTGCCGCGCGCACCCCAGTCGTCAACGATTTCAGCATCCAGGTCGCGACCGTCAACGGCTCTGGCAGCCAGACGGCCAACCTGGTGCTGCTGCGCTCGATCTTCCAGATGGGCGTCCCGGTGTCGGGGAAGAACCTTTTCCCGTCGAACATCGCCGGGCTGCCGACCTGGTACACGATCCGGGCCAATCGCCGCGGCTACATCGGACGCAAGAAGGAGATCGACTTCCTCGTCGCCATGAACCCGGAGACGGCGAAAGACGACGTGCTCTCGCTCGAGCCCGGACGCGCGGTCGTCTACGACCAGCCGCTCAAGCTCGACGCGCTGCGGCAGGACCTGATCTTCTATCCCGATGCCGTTCGACAAGATCGTGGCCGAGGTCTGTCCCGACGCCAAGCTGCGGCGGCTCGTCCGCAACATGGTGTACGACGGCGTGCTCTCGACGCTGCTGTCGATCGAGCTGGCCGAGATGGAGAAGGCGCTCCACAAGCAGCTCGGCCGCAAGCCGAAGGCGATGGCGCTCAACCTGCGCGGCCCTCGAGGCCGGCGCGAAGTACGCCGCCGACCAGCTCGAGAAGCGCGACCCCTACCGGATCGACCGGATGGACAAGACGTCCGGCCAGGTGCTGGTCGAGGGCAACGCGGCGGCGGCCATGGGCTGCATGTTCGCCGGCGTGACCGTCGTCGCCTGGTACCCGATCACCCCGTCGTCGTCGCTGCCCGAGACGCTGATCGGCTACATGCGGAAATACCGCATGGACCCGGAGACGAAGCAAGGCGACGTTCGCGATCGTGCAGGCCGAAGACGAGATTGCCGCGCTGGGCATGGTCATTGGCGCCAGCTGGGCCGGCGCGCGGTCGATGACCTCGACCTCGGGCCCCGGCATCTCGCTGATGTCGGAGTTCGCCGGGCTGTCCTACTACGCCGAGATTCCGGCCGTCATCTTCGACATTCAGCGCGTGGGGCCGTCGACCGGCCTGCCGACGCGCACCGCGCAGGGCGACATCCTGTTCGCGGCGATCAACTCGCACGGCGACACGCGACACGTGCTGCTGCTGCCGGCGTCGGTCGAGGAGTGCTACGAGATGGCGATGGAGGCGTTCAACCTGTCGGAGCGCCTGCAGACGCTCGTCTACGTCATGAGCGACCTCGACCTCGGCATGAACACGTGGATGACCGCGCCGTTCACGTATCCCGAGGGGCCGATCGACCGCGGCAAGGTGCTCGACGAGGCGAAGCTGCGCGAGCTCGCGGGCGGGTGGGGCCGGTACAAGGACGTCGACGGCGACGGCATTCCCTGGCGCAGCGCTGCCGGACACGAAGACGCCGGCGTTCTTCACGCGCGGATCCGGCCATAACGAGATGGCGCAGTACAGCGAGAAGGCCGACGACTACCAGAAGAACGTGGACCGGCTGGCGCGCAAGTTCGATACGGCCGCGCGGCTCGTGCCGCGCCCGGTCGTCGAGGTCGATCCCCAGGCGACCGTCGGGATCATCGCCTACGGGTCCAGTCACTGGGCCGTCGAGGAGGCCCGCGACCAGCTGCGCGAAGAGGCCGGGCTGCGGACGTCGTATCTGCGGCTGCGCGCGTATCCGTTCACGGCCGAGGTGGGTGAATTCATCCGCCGGCACGAGCAGGTGTTCGTCGTCGAGCAGAATCGCGACGCGCAGATGCTCAGCCTGCTGCTGATGGACGGGGAAGGGGCGACGGCCGGGCGGCTGCGCAGCGTGCGCCACTACAACGGCCTGCCGATCGACGCGCGGAGCGTCACCGACGAGATTCTGGCGCAGGCCAAAGGCACCTAATCACCATGAGCGAGACACCTTCGGCACCGGGTAAGAAGACGAACCGCCTCGGCCTCGAGACCTCCAGCTATCGGGGGAGCAAGACGACGCTCTGCGCCGGCTGCGGGCACAACGCAATCACCGAGCGGATCATCGACGCGTTCTTCGAGATGGGCGTCGAGCCGACGCGCGTGCTCAAGCTGTCGGGAATCGGGTGCTCCAGCAAGAGCCCCGCGTACTTCCTCAACCAGGCCCACGGGTTCAACTCCGTGCACGGCCGCATGCCGTCGGTGGCCACCGGCGCGCTGCTGGCGAACCCGCGCATGCTGGCCATCGGCGTCAGCGGCGACGGCGACACCGGCGCGATTGGCATCGGCCAGTTCGTCCACCTCATGCGCCGCAACCTGCCGCTCATCTACATCATCGAAGATAACGGCTGCTACGGCCTCACGAAGGGGCAGTTCTCGCCCACGGCCGACCTCGGGTCGAAGGCCAAGAACGGCGTCGTCAACGACCTGCCGCCCATCGATACGTGCGCCCTGGCCATCGAGCTCGGCGCGTCGTTCGTGGCGCGGTCGTTCTCGGGCGACAAGAAGCAGCTGCTTGAGCATCCTCAAGGCGGCCATCGCGCACCGCGGCACGGCGATGATCGACGTCATCTCCCCGTGCGTCACGTTCAACGACCACGAGGGATCGACCAAGAGCTACGCCTACGTGAAGGAGCACGACGACCCGCTCGGCGAGATCAGCTTCGTGCCGTTCTTCGACGACATTCACGTCGACTACGAGCCCGGCACGACGATTCCCGTGAAGATGCACGATGGGTCGCAATTGCTGCTGCGCAAGGTCGAGCAGGACTACAACCCGTCGGACAAGATGGCGGCGACGCGGCTCCTGCACGAGGTCTCGCGGCGCGGCGAGTTCGCGACCGGCATCATCTACATCGAGCCGGACAAGGAAGACTTCCTCGAGACCCTCAATCTCGTCGACGAGCCGCTGGCGTTCCTGCCCACCGAGCGCGTGCGCCCGCCCAAGGCCGCCCTCGACGAGATCATGGAAAGCTTGCGATAGGCGCCAGCCGCCGACCCCCGTCTGGCGTCATAATGGCGCGCGCGGCTCGGCCGCGTGAGGGAGGCAGGTATGGCCCATCGTCTGGGAACACTCGTCGTCGCCCTTTTCGTTCCCGTCCTGGCTTCGGCTCAGGGCGTCCCACCGGTCGCCACTCAGGCGGCCGGTCCCGTGTACTTCGCCGGTCCGGCAATCGCATCCCCCGTGCCGGTGCGTCAAGTGCAGCCGGTGTATACGCCGGCGGCCATGCGCGCCAAGATCCAAGGCAAGGTCCTGCTGTCCGGCGTCGTCGAGACGGACGGACATCTTGACCAGTTGCGTGTGACGAGATCGCTCGATTCCGTCTACGGCCTTGACGAGAACGCACTTGCGGCCGCCTCGCAGTGGCAGTTCAAGCCGGGCCAGAAGGACGGGCAGCCAGTCGCCGTGCGGGTGATGGTCGAGATCAACTTTGTGCTCCACAACCGCGACGGGCGGCCGATGGCGGCCGCCTCGGTCCCGGCGCTGTACGGTGCCTCTGATGCCGGAGTCATCGCGCCCAAGGTCAAGACGTCCATCGCGCCAATCTACGCGGCCGAGGCGATGCGGGCTGGCATCTCGGGCGCGGTCACGCTTGACGTCGAAGTGCGGGCCGATGGGACCGTCGGCAACGCGTCGGTCGCCCGGTCGCTCGACGCCGCGCATGGACTGGACGCCAACGCCGTGGCGGCTGTCAAGCAGTGGACGTTCGAGCCCGGCACGTACAATGGCGAGCCCGTGCCGGTCCTGACCGCCGTCACGGTCCAGTATCGACTGCACTAGCCGCGCGGCAAACGCCGTCTGCTCCGGCGTCTGGCTGAGGCCCGGGGCCCGGGGCCTAGTGCCTAGTGCCGTGCCCAGTGCCCAGTGCCTGTCCTGGTGTCCGACCTCCGTCTTGGCCTAAGATCGCTGAGATATGTCTGAACGAACGTTTGCGATTATCAAACCTGACGCCGTGAAGGCGGGCTACGCGGGCCGGATCCTGGCCCGAATCGAAGAGGCGGGGTTCGCCTTGCGCGCCCTGCGCCTGGAACGGCTCACGAAGGCCGAGGCGGAGGGCTTCTACGCCGTCCACCGCGAGCGGCCGTTCTTCAAGAGTCTCACCGAGTTCATGTCGTCGGGCCCGTGCATCGTCATGGCGCTCGAGGCGCCGGACGCGATCCGCAAGTGGCGGACGCTGATGGGCGCGACCGACCCGGCGAAGGCCGAGGCCGGGACGCTGCGGAAGGAATTCGGCGCGTCGATCGAACACAACGCGACGCACGGATCGGACGCGCCGGAGACGGCCGCGTTCGAGCTCGGATATTTCTTCCGGGGGCTGGAGCTCTAGGCACATGCCGCGCCTGCTGATTGGCGCGGGCGTGATCCTCGTGCTGGCCGGGCTGGTCATGAAGCTGGGCGTGCCGTTGGGACGGCTGCCCGGCGACATCGTCATCCGGCGCGGCAACAGCACGTTCTACTTTCCAATCGTGACGTGCCTCCTCGCGAGCGTCGTGCTGTCGCTCTTGGGGATGCTCTTCAGGCGGTGAGGGGACCGTGGCGATAAAAGCCGACCGATGGATCCGGCAGATGGCGCTCGAGCACCGCATGATCGAGCCGTTCGTCGACAGCCAGGTGCGCGCGGGCGTCGTCTCGTACGGGCTGTCGTCGTACGGGTACGACATCCGCGTCGCCGACGAGTTCAAGGTCTTCACGAACATCAACAACACGGTGATCGACCCGAAGAACTTCGACCCCCGGTCGTTCGTCGACCTCAAAGAGGACGTCTGCATCGTGCCGCCGAACTCGTTCGCCCTGGCGCGGACGATCGAGTACTTCCGCATTCCGCGCGACGTGCTCACGATCTGCCTCGGCAAGTCCACCTACGCCCGCTGCGGGATCATCGTCAACGTCACGCCGTTCGAGCCCGAGTGGGAGGGGACCGTGACGCTCGAGATCTCGAACACGACGCCGCTGCCGGCCAAGATCTACGCGAACGAGGGCATCGCCCAGGTGCTGTTCTTCCAGAGCGACGAGGCGTGCGAACGGTCCTACGCCGACAAGAAGGGGAAGTACCTCAAACAGCAGGGCGTCACGCTGCCCAAGGTCTAAGATGAGGCGGGTGGCCCGGCCACGTACCGAGGACGGGGGGCTACATGCAGACGAAGTACGAACGCTGGGTTCAGGTCGCCGTGGTCGTGACCGCGGTTGTTGGCTTGGTCATCCTCGTCGTCAGACACTTCTCGGGCTCGTAACGGCAATGCCTCGCGATGGGCGCACGCCAGGGCCGCCGAACGCCCGGATGTGGCGGGCCGTTTGACGACGCCGGTGCCTCGGGATAAGATGGGGGTTCGTTACATCGCTGATTGGCGCCGCAGAGAGGGCGCGACTCGGCGATGGCCAACCTGGCGCGGGGTGGAGCAGTCCGGTAGCTCGTTGGGCTCATAACCCAAAGGTCGCGGGTTCAAATCCCGCCCCCGCAACCAACTTTGATCCGGGGGCTTCGCCCCGCGGACCCCCTACACGCTCTCTCGCTCGGCGCTTCGTCGCCTCGCTCCGATCGCGTGGCTCACTCCGCTTCGCTCGTTCGCTGATCATCCGGGGGCTTCGCCCCGCGGACCCCCTACACGCTCTCTCGCTCGGCGCTTCGTCGCCTCGCTCCGATCGCGTGGCTCACTCCGCTTCGCTCGTTCGCTGATCATCCGGGGGCTTCGCCCCGCGGACCCCCTACACGCTCTCTCGCTCGGCGCTTCGTCGCCTCGCGCCGATCGCGTGGCTCACTCCGCTTCGCTCGTTCGCTGGTCATCCGGGGGCTTCGCCCCGCGGACCCCCTACACGCTCTCTCGCTCGGCGCTTCGTCGCCTCGCGCCGATCGCGTGGCTCACTCCGCTTCGCTCGTTCGCTGGTCATCCGGGGGCTTCGCCCCGCGGACCCCCTACACGCTCTCTCGCTCGGCGCTTCGTCGCCTCGCGCCGATCGCGTGGCTCACTCCGCTTCGCTCGTTCGCTGATCATCCGGGGGCTTCGCCCCGCCTTTCGACGACGCTCGAGACGGCGCGCGCGAGGTCGAAGGCCGCGGACCCCCTACACGCCTGCCCTGAGCGCAGTCGAAGGGCTCGCTCGGTCATTGACCAATGCCTTCGTAGCACGTAGAATTGTGCTGCACGTGAATGACGTGCTGTGAATCCCATGAAGACCAATGTCACGTTGAAGCTCGACGCCGGTCTCCTCCGGGAGGTCCGCGTGCTGGCCGCTGACGAGGGGCGCTCCATCAGCGCGCTCCTGACCGACCGGCTCGAATCCCTCATTCGTGAGCGGAAGGCCTTCGACAAGGCGCGCCGCCGGGCGTTGACGCGCCTGCGCCAGGGCCTCGACCTCCAGTGGACGCCTCCGACATCGCGCGACGAGATCCATGAGCGATAGGTGCTTCGTCGATACCAACATCCTGATGTACGCCCACGACAAATCGACGGGCCGGAAACACACTCGCGCCAAGGGGCTCATCGACGAGTTGTGGCTTCACCGGAGTGGTGTCATCAGCACGCAGGTCCTTCAGGAGCTCGCGGTCAATTTGCGACGAAAGGCTGGCCGGCCTCTTGACGCCAAGGCCACCCGAGAGATCGTGGCGGACTACCTGACGTGGCAGGTCGTCGTGAACACGGCCGACTCGGTGCTGGGTGCGCTTGAGCTGGAAGAGAGGTACCGCATCTCCTTCTGGGATGCCCTGGTCATTCATGCTGCCCAAGCCGCGGGCGCCGAGGTTCTGTACTCTGAGGACCTTGCCGACGGCCAGGACTACGGGGGCGTGACGGTCGTCAATCCACTGGTGGAACGGGCCGAGCCGTAGGCACTCGTCATCGCGTGGATCCGAAAACTCCGGCCTCGGCCGGCTGCGATTCCCAAAGCCGAAGGCGCCTCCGCCAGGGCAAGTGCCTGCCCGACGGAGCGGCGTCTTTCATCGCCGGCTCCGCCAGCGCGAGAGACGCGCAGACCGCGTCGATCGCCACGATCCGCGCATCGCCGCCGGGGGCCTCGTCGTCGCCCGCGAGCGACGTGATCCCGACGAGGTCGCCGTCCTCCAGGAAGACCGGTCCACCCACGCTCCTGGGCGGCATCACCCGGTCGGACAGGCCCTCCCTACTTCGCCTGCAGCCTGAAATTCGCATCGACGTACCCACCGGTCGGAGTCGTCGGCTCCAGGCGGAAGTCCTGGTCGGGCATGCCGACGACGAACATGTCGCCGCCCGCGTAGGTGTCGTTGGCGAATCCCGTGACGCACGCACCCTGTGTGTCGGTATAGAACCAGTAGGTGGTTCCCCCCTTGACCTTCACCTTCTGGTCGAACACGTATTGTCCGCCGACGATGGCCGCCGACCGTGCGATGAAGCCGGGGGTGGATGGTCCGAGGGCTGCCGGCGTGCCGAGGTAGGCCTGGTCGAGCAGGTAGAGCGTGCCGAACGCAACCGGATGGCCGCCGAAGTCGTACCAGTTGAAGCGCAGAATCCTTGTTCGGTGCCGCGTCTCGGGATCGTCACCGACTGGCCCACGAAGTTGTTCGAGGTGCCGGTGAAGCCGGCCGTGACATCCACGCGGGTGACGGCGGTCTGCGACTGGAGCTGGGCGGTCGCACTCGCGCCCGCCGGCTGGGCGGCCTGAACGCCAGATTCGGGCGCGCGGCTCGCGGCCGTGGGAGACCAGGCATTACATGCGCCTGCCACGACAGCGCCGGCGAGGCTGAAGACGAAGAGGGGGGATTTCACGGCGACCTCCAAGGGAAGGGTGGCAGCCGGGGAGGCCTCTATCATCCTCGAAACGGACTCCCCTCGGCCAGCTGAGGCCACGGGATTGGCCGCATCGGCCAGGAAGCGCTGTGCGTGGAGGCCGGCGGCGTCGAGGTGGAACGGGACTGGGGCGGCAAGCCGCCCGTCGTGTGCACGTGACCGGCGGCGCGGTCACGGCTCGAGCGCGATGGATCCGACCACCTTCCGGAACGTCCCCTGGTACTGCGCGAAACGGTCGCGGGGAGCGACCCCGAGCGCGTAGAAGAGCGTCCCGTCATCCAGCTGCGTCGTCGCGACCTCGATGCGTTCGTCCTGGCCGGTCACCGCCGACCGGTTCGACAGGATCGTGCGAAGCCCCTGCCGGCCGCTGATCGTCACCCGGCTGTAGCCGGCCGCGCGGCTCAGGTTCGGATTGCCGGCGGCCAGAGAGGCCACGAACTCATCGGTGGCCGCCCGCAGGTCGTGGGTCCCGTTTCGGGCAATCCCGATCTCGATGCCGTGCGTGACGACCGCCTGCCCGCCCTCGGTGCCATACGCGCCCTCGGGCGCGAACGTGACGACGTTGGTGCCGCGGATCTCCCGCCAGTTCGAGGGCACGCTCACGCGGAACAGGCCGCCTTCGGCGTACGTGCTGGAGGTCGACGAGGGCGGCGCGACGTGGCCGGGATCGAGACCCGCGGCGGTCGCCGGCCCGGTGCCGCTGCCACCAGTCATCTTCTTCGTCGCCTCCTCGGTGGTCGGCGCCGGCGGCAATTGGCGCAATCGCGCCTGCGCGGCCGTGAACGCGCGGGTGTCGCGCACCGGGTCTTGGACGGTCAGCAGGCGCGCCTCGCGCGTGATGGCGTCGAACCGGTTTCCCGGATCCGGATGGTCGCTCAACCATTGCGGGACGCCAGGGCCGCCGCGCTCCTCGATCGTCTTGAACATGCTGGCCATCTCGCGCGGGTCATACCCGGCCGCGGCCATGATGTGCGATCCCAGCAGATCGGCGTCGCGCTCGAACTCGCGGCTGAATCGCAGGAATGCCGTGCCGAGCCCGAACTGTGTGCCCCCTGCCACCAGGGCGCCGACGCGGCCGCCGATGAGCGAGCCGACCACGTCACCGAGCAGCGTGCCGATCTCGTATTTCGTCGCCTTGGTCGCCTGGGCCGTGCCATGCCTGAGCACGACGTGGCTGAGCTCGTGCGCCATCACCCCGGCGACCTCGCCCTGCGTGCGCGCCGCCTCGATCATGCCGCGATTGACGTACATCGGCCCGCCAGGCAGCGCGAACGCGTTGATCTCGCGCACGTTGACGACCTGGAACGAGTACCTGGAACTCGGGATGGCGCAACTCCACCGGGATGGACGCGACCAGCCGCTGCCCAATCAGCACGACCAACCGCGTCACCGCCTCGTCGTGCAGGATGGGCAGCTGATGCTCGACTTCGACGGCGGCCTTGCGTCCGAGTTCCACGTCCTGGGCGGGCGTGTACTTGTTGTCCGGCACCGGGACGGCGGTTTGCCCCGTGAGCGTGCCTGCCGACAGGAGCACGCCGATGCCGACGACCGCCGTCACGCTCGTGAAGGTGGATCTGTTCATGCTCGACCTCGGGATCAGCTCTCTCGTGCGGAGCGCCGCCGGCTGCTCGGCGGCTACTTCGCCGGCTCGCCGATAGGGACGCTCACGTTGACGTCTTTCTCGAGCGTCGCGGTCAGCGTCGTACCGGCGGGATGATCGACTTCCTGGCCTTTCGTGTCGAGGACGACCGCCGTGCCCGCACCGCCGCCGATCGCCGCGCCCTTCGCGGCGCCGCTCTTGCCGCCGAGAAGGGCGCCGACCGCCGCGCCGACGCCCGCGCCGATCCCAATCTTCTTGGCATCGGCGGTCTTCGTTGACCGGGCCGTCTCGGAGTAGGTCGCGTCGATGTCGTAGTGATCGTCGCGGCCGGCCGCCGCCAGGCTCGTGAAGCGCACGGAGACGCTGGCCAGGCCCTTGACCTTCGCCGAGGCTTTCACGGCGGAGATGACGCCTCGCACGGTGCTGTTCGCCGGGAGCACCTCAGCGTCGCCGATCGAGACGGCCTTGGCCAAGGTCGCTTCCACCGGGTCTTCGACTCTGTTCGTTCCCGAGTTGATGGGGGTCGTCAGCGTCAGCGCGAGCGTCGTGCCCGCAGGCACCGTGTACTCGCGATACTTGGCGACCGGCGGCAGCTCGACCGGCTTGGCCGCGTCGACGACCTGCACGTCCGCGATCTCGTCCTTCGCAATCGTCTTCGTCGTCGTGCCGGTCTTCACCTGCACGGTCTTCTGGTCGCGGGCGGTGACCGTGCCCTGCACCACGCCGCCGTCCGCTTTGGTCACCACCACGCCCTGGCCGACAGCGACCGTGTCCGCGGCCGGCTGTCTGGCGCACCCCGCCACGAGCAACGCGAAGAGGGCGACACCGATGCGATGCGAGATCGTACTCATGACTCGGCCTCCTGAAAATTGCCCGCCCCGAACACCGGCAGCGCCGTTGCGCACACCCGACCGCTCCGGCCTCTCCAGGGCACAGGCTCCGGTGAACGGCGTCAGTCCTTGGCCTTGTGCGACGATTCCATCAGCACCAGACCCGTTCCGACCCCCGGCGGCAGGTGGACGCGGTCGCCCAGCGAGCCGAGATTGAATCCCTCCCGGACGCGTCCCTTGACGGTGACTTCCGCGCTTCGCCGCGGCACGCCCCTGTCGGACACGACCCAGAGCCGGCCCGTCCCGTCGTCGATCAGGTAGGCGCCGCGATCGGCCAGCGAGTAGCTGTCGACCACCGCGCCCGACAGTCGAACCTCGCGGTTTCGGTAGTGCGACGGGTCGGCGAGGACCTTGTTCACCGTCACCGACGCGCAGGCCGTCGACGCCAACGCGGTCGCGGCCAGCGCGATCATCATCCCGAACCGCCGCGCTTGGCGCAGCGGGATGGGGCTCATGCGGCGCTCTCTCCAGCGAGTGTCTGCGTTCATGGGTCCGTCTCCTGAGTCTTCCACACGACGATCATGCCACGCTGCGCGGCCGGGGGGGTGTGCACAAGGGCACAGCCGCCGTCGCGTTGACACATACGTGCCATATTGATACTGTTGTGTCATGTCCGCGCCGTCGCTCCGCGACCGGCAGGCGGCCGACGTCCGCCGGGGCGTCTTCGAGGCGCTCGTGCGACACCTCGAAGCCGGGGACGCCGACCGCCTCTCCATGGACGACCTCGCCCGCGAGGCCGGCGTCTCCCGGCGCACCCTGTACCGGTACTTTCCCACGCGTCCCGCGCTGCTCGCGGCCGCCTCGGATTGGATCCGCGAGGAACTGCTCGACCTTCCCGTCGAGATTGGCGACGAGGGCATCGCCGCCAGCTTCCGCGCCGCGGCGAAGCAGCTCGAGCGGAAGCCCGACCTGGCGCGCGCGCTGCTCCGCACCGACACCGGCCGTGCCGTGCGCGGCAGCTACCGGCGGGCGCGAGCGGACGCCATCCGGCGGGCTCTCGCGCGCGAGGTGCCGGGCCTCGCCCGCCGTGAGCTCGAGCGTGCATCGGGCGTGCTGCGTTATCTGTGCAGCTCCACTGCGTGGATTGCCGTACAGGACGAGTCGGGCCTGAGCGCCTCAGGCGCGCAGGACGCCGTGGAGTGGGCCATCGCCGCGCTGCTTGCGACGCTGCGCGTTCGCGGGAAATCTCAGACGACGCGAGGAGTTACAGATGACCACCGTACCGGACACGCGCACGATTCACGTTCTCGGAAACAATGACATCACCGTGCTCGTCTCGGGCGAGGAGTCGGGCGGCCACTTCGCGTTGATGGAGCTGACGATCCAGCCGCACGGCGGCGCGACGGCGCTGCACACGGACCGCTGGGTCGAGGTCTTCCACGTGCTCGACGGCACCGTGCAGTGGACCCTTGAGCGCGACGGCACGCTCGACACCTGGCTCGCCGGCCGGGGGGACACGGTCGTCGTGCCGGTGGGCGCGAAACACCGGTTCGCCGGCGCGGGCGACCGCCCGTGCCGCCTGCTCACCATGGGCCCGCCGGAATTCGAGGACTTCTTCCGCGCGCTCGCCGACGCCTGGCAGGGGCCGTACCGACCGCGAGAAGACACCGCCGGCCGTGGCGCCGGTGTTCCAGCGGTTCGGCATGCACCTGTGCGAGGCGTAGCGCCTCTCACGTGATCGCCGCGCCCACGTGGGCCGATTGCGCGATGGAATCGCACGACGCGGCAGCCGCCTCGTCCGATCAGCGCCGCCCTGACGTGACATCGCATGGGCAGCGCGAAGCGCAGCACGATCGAGTCCGAGGTCTAGGAGCCTGTCCGAGTAATAGCATGGCCGCGCGCATGGGGCTTGCGAGGCGAGATCGAGGCGCGAGGCGGCGGCGATGCTGAGTGCATCGGCGCCGCCTCGTAACGACGAGCTCGCCCGCAACCCCCATGCGCCCTGCGGGTTCCGGCGGCGCGCCGGCATCTGCGGCGGACCGCTCCTCGCCAATGCACGCGGCATTGGCCGCGTCGCGGTGCCTTGCATCTGCCGGTGCGGCGCTCGGAACGCGGCTCATGCTATTACTCGGACAGGCTCCTAGTGTGCGGAGTGCCGCATCTTCGTTCATGTACTTGAACCGCAGCATTGTGCGATCTCCAGTCGCGGATCCGTTGCAAACCCGTGCGAAATGAAAGCGCGGACGTTCCGGCCTGCACTCTAAACGATTGATTCTGATTTGTCGGTGCGGCGGTTCGAATCCGCGGAACCCTCCCCCGATATCAACTGCCGAGGTCTCGCGGACTACTCAATATCTTTGCTGATCGCGTCAGGTGTCTTTTCCCAGGTCGCATCGCGACCTCGCCCGACGCACCGTACGACACCTTCGGCGCTGAGCTCGCGCAGCGCGCGAGCGATCGTGGGACGGCTCACCGCTGGCAGCGCGCGCTCGAGGTCGGCGTACCGAAACTCGTTCGGCAAGCGGCTGACGACATCTCGAATCATGTCCCGCTTCGCGCCGCGCTTGGCGCCGGTCGCGCCGACGCGATCCTCGAACTCTCGATACGCCTTCACCAGCATCACGCCGACGAAGTACCTCCCACCAGGGAATCAGAGAGTGCTGGCCTTCATGCCAGTTCTGCGAAGAAGCCTGCAACGCGTCGTAGTAGCCCTCCTTGGTGTCCTCGATCGCGGTCTCAAGGGAAATGTACCGCCCGACCTCGTACCCGGCCTGGTAGAGCAGCAGGAGCGAGAGCAGCCGCGCCATGCGGCCGTTCCCATCGGCGAAGGGGTGAATGCAGAGGAAGTCGAGCACGTACGCTGGAACCAGAAGCAGCGGCTCGACGGTGCCGGCGTCGAGCATCGCGCTGAACTCGGTGTGCAGCCGATCCATCGCGTCAGCGGTGAGGTGAGCGGGCACCGGCTTGAACCGGACGACGCTAATGCCGTCGGGACGACGTTCGGTGATGTCGTTGTCCGTGGACTTCCAATGGCCACCTCCGCCAGGCGCGAACTGGAACAGATCGCGGTGCAGCTGCAGCACGACGTTGGGCGTCAGTCGGATGTCCTCGGGATGGCTGTGAATCGTGCTCAGGACCTCGCGGTAGCCCGCGATCTCCTGCTCCGAACGATTCGCTGGCGTGGTGCGGTGCGCGACGAGTTCCCGGATGCGCTCCAGGGGCGCGACGACGCCCTCGATACGGTTGGATGACTGGGTGCTCTGGATGACGGCGTTCTCGCGCAGCGCCTCCAGAACCTGGGACGATTGCTGTTTGAAGAGCGCCTGTTTGCCGCGGTACTCGCCGACGAGGCGTACGCTCTGGAGCAGCCCTTGACTGATGGGCTGCCGGTCGAGCACGCCGTTCTCGAACGACTTCGGCATGAATTGGATCATAGCATCGGCGCGTGATCCAATTAATGAGTCGCGATGAAATTCAGGTCTATGGGACGGGCTCACCTCGGCTTCGGGCGCGACCGTCCTTGGCAAGGACGTGCCCCATTCCCGAAACGTCCCGTTCACTCACACCTACGCGATTCTCGACATCGCCCGCGACAGCCGTGTCAGGGCGGAGGCGCCGGGAAGGCCGATAACGGCCATTACGTTACCCGGGAACCTCGCTAATGCTTCCTATCGTCGATGATTTCGGCGGTGCGGTACCGGTTTCATTTTTGAGAATTGTGAAGCGGAATTGCAGATCATTTCGACGGATTGTGTAGGATGAGAAACCATGGCGAGCGTGTTTGAAAAACTCAATGTGAAGGACCGGCAGGAGATGGTGGTGCTCAACGCACCGGCGAGCTTTGAGGCGGAGCTTGCACGGCTGCCGGTTATGACGATGCATCACAGCCTGGAGTCGGTGGCGGAGACGGAGTGTCTGCTGGCGTTTGTGACCAAGCAGAGCGAAGTGGATGCACTGACGCCGAAGGTGGCGAAACGGGCCAAGGGCGATGCGGTGGTGTGGTTTGCGTATCCGAAGGGGACGTCGAAGAAGTATAAATGCGACTTCAATCGGGATACGGGGTGGAAGGCGCTGAAGGCCGCGGGGTTTGATACGGTGCGGGCGGTCGCGATTGACGAGGACTGGACGGGGCTGCGGTTCAGGCGGGTGGAGTTTATCAAGAGCCGGGGATAGGGGCACCGGCACATTGCTATGAGACCTTGAAAAGGCCGGGGAGGACTTCACCGGCTTTGCCTTCGACGACGCGGGTGAATGCAGAGGCGTTGAGCGGGGGTTCGGGGCCGATGTAGACGGTGTGCACGCATGGTGTGGTTGGGTTGCTGTTGGCGCTATGGCTTTAGGACCTGTCAGGAAATAAGTGATGCATTTGGGCCGCCGATCCATCCCGTCTGGCGTCGTGGCTTCTCCCTCAAATACGCCAGGTATTCTCGGCCGGCGCGCCTTGCCAGACGGGCGTCTCGACGCCCGAAATGCGTCACTTATTTCCTGACAGGTCCTTAGGAGTTCACCAATGAGAAGTATGGCTTGCACGACCACCATCGTCTTGCTCGGCTTTTGTGGCCTTGCATACGGTCAGGCCCCGGCGAAGAATCCCTATCCATCGATGGCGCCCGTTTCGCAATATCTCATGCCCCGTGCGGCTGAAATCGAGATGGCGCGCAGCGCGGGACCGGCGTCAATTTCCGCTCATGCCGAGGTGCTTGTGCTCACCAAGAGCGGCTACGTCGTCGCCGTGAAGGGAAGCAACGGCTGGACCTGTTTGGTGGGGCGTATGTGGGTGGCAGGTTTCGACGATCCTGAATTTTGGAATCCCAAGGGGCGCGGAGCAGGCTGCCTCAATCCACCGGCCGTGAAAAGCGTGCTGCCGCAGTACCTCGCGCGGACGAATTGGGCCTTGGCCGGTGATACGCGCGAAGAGATCGCGAAGAAGTGTCAGGCCGCCTACGCCGATCATCAGTTCACCGATCCGGCTCCGGCGTCGTTCGCGTTCATGCTATCGAAGGAAAGCTATCTCAACGACGGAGTGAAGGGGCCATGGCGCCCTCACGTGATGCCGTTCGTCGCGTACGACCAAATGTCCACATGGGCCGCAGGCTTCAATGGGTCACCCATCCTCTCCCCGGCGACGTCAACCTTTCGTCGGTACGAACCGGTGACGATCGTCATCCCGGTTGATTTCTGGTCGGACGGTTCTCCGGCTCCAAAGTAACGTGGCCCTCGCGACAAGTAATCACCAATTTCTTGCTGCGCACTTCAACTTTGAAGGGCCGGACCGCCCCAACGGTGGTCATAGTGCCGATGTTCGAGCAGCCAACCCGTTGCTCCCGTCAACCGGCTCCGGCCGCGCGGGTTGATTCCGTGGGTTGCGCCGCGCGGAGTTTGTAGGGCTCCAGACCGCTACGGCCCCGACACGATGGCAATCCACTTGCCGTCTGGGCTGAACGCGATGCCCGTGATGCCGGTCACGCCCGCCTTGGTGAGGTTGGCGATTTCCACCCACCGGTCGGTCTCGCCTTCCCACACGAACAGCTTCGAGTCGGCCCCCATGACGAGCCTGCCGCTTGGCGTCCACGCCAGATCCTCGCTGCCGTCAACCGTGGGCGCGAGCGTCGCGATCTTCCGCGCCGCCGGATCGAGCTCCTTGATGACCCAGTCCGCGGCCGACGATTTGTCCACGAACGTCAGCGTCCCAGTGCCGGGCCGGATATGCAGAGAGCGGCCGATGTTGGACGCGACGACCTCGGAAGCGCCCGTGGCGAGATCCATCAGCTGGAGCGTATCCGGCGCGCCCTGCGCGCCCAGGATGAGCATGGCCAGCTCGCCAGGTGAAATCCACACGTGGGATCCGATCAGCCCGCTGGGCGCGGCCACGAGTCCCGCATCTGACCCGTCGAGGTTGAAGCGCCAGATCGACTGCTCGACCCCGCGCACCGTGGTGAACGTGCGACGGCCCGGCGTCACCGTGGGTGAGTACTCGTTGTCGGCCGTATGTGTGATCTGGGCGAGCGCCTTCTTCGCGATGTCGTACCGGTAGATATCGGTCTGCCGGCCGTCGCGGTTCGACGAGAGGAGCAGCGCGCTCGAGTCGGGCAGAAAGGACGGCTGATTGTCGTAGCCAGGATTGTTCGTGATGTTCACCGGCTTGCCGACATCGAAACCGTGTCTCGACATCCCGATGAGCCCGAGGCGAATCGTCTTGCCCGGGGCGTCCTTGAATGACGCCAGGAAGATCTCGGTGGCCGGAGAAGCGGTCGGCGGCGCCTGCGCGGACGTCACAAGGCCGCCCAGAGTCACAACAATCGCGACGCCGACACTTCGAAGGAGCATAGACGGTTGTTCAGACGCAGACCTCGAGCGTCTGGTTTGGGGGAGCTTCCGTCTCCCAACTCCGCGCTGCCCGCAGGGCCGGCCCTCAGCGAATCGCCACCCGTGAGCGTAACCTGCGCGCACTCGGTCGCGTCGCGGGCCGACGACCCCGGGGGCACTACTGCCGCGAGACCTGGTCGATGAACGTGCGGACGTTGGCCGAGAGCGCGTCGAGGTCCGGCTGATGGAGATACATCATGTGACCGGCCTCGTAGTACTGCAGGTGGATGCGGTCCCGCGCCTGGCCCGGCAGCATTAGATGGTCCATGGTGTACTCGGTCGCGAAGAACGGCGTGGCGAGATCGAAGTAGCCGTTCTCGACCTGCACCTGGAGCTGCGGATTGTCGCGCAGCGCCTCGACCAGGTTGTCCTCGACGTTCGGGGCGTGGACCGGTCCCGAGCCGATGCTGCCTTTCCAGTCCCAGTGCTCGCTCGGCGCCTCCGGCAGCACGTCATAGCGCAGGTCCTTGCCGAACTTGAGATCGTCGCGCACGTACGCGTTGAAGCCGGCCGTGAACGCGCCGAGCACCGCGCTGTACCAGGGGTCGGCATCCGCGTACTCCTCGAGCACGTCGTACATCGCCGCGTTGTACCGCCCGTCGTAGCGACCGATGGAGACGCCCCGGCTGCGGAGCAGCTCCGCCTGGAACTGCGGAAGGCTGACCCGCAAATTCGCCTTCACGAGATAGTCCTGGCTGAGCCCGGTGAACGCCGCCATCTTGGCGGCGATGCGCGTCTTGTCGGCCTCGGCCAGGCTGGAGCCCTTCATGAGGGCGGCCGCATAGTCGGTCGAGGCGAACTGGCGGGCCTCGTCGAGGAAGGCCGGCAGCTCGGCCGGCCGATTCTGGAGAAGGTTGTAGTGCCAGGCGACCGCGGCATACGTCGGCAAGTAGAGGACGTACCCGCGATCGTTGCCGGTGTTGAAGCGCAACGTGCTGAAGTCGAGGACGCTCGAGAGCAGCACGATGCCGTTGACGTAGATGCCGTCAGTGGACTGTAAGTAGTCGGCCAGGGCCGCCAATCGGAACGTGCCGTAGCTCTCCCCGATGAGGAGCTTCGGCGAGTTCCAGCGGCCGTTACGGCTGAGGTAGATGCTGATGAACTGGGCCAGCGACTTGACGTCGGGATCGACGCCCCAGAAATCCTTGTCCTGCGCCTTGCCGGCGGCATGGCTGAACCCGGTGCCGACCGGATCGATGAACACGAGGTCCGCCTTGTCGAGCAGCGAGTCGTTGTTGTCCGCCATCTGGTAAGGCGCCGGCGGCGTGGGCTGCGCGTTGTCGGTCACGATGTGGCGCGGCCCGAAGGCGCCGATGTGCAGCCAGATCGACGACGACCCCGGACCGCCGTTGTAGACGAACGCAATTGGGCGGTGGCTGAAATCGGTGACGCCATCCTCGATATAGGCGGTCGAGTACATGAGCGCCTCGGGCTCGCCGGCGTCATTCTTGAGCAGCGTCGTCGAAGCCGTGGCCGTGTAGGAGACGGACCGTCCGTTGATCCGGGTCGTGTGCTTGGTGACCGACGACTCTTCCTTGGGCACGGTCAACTCTGTCTTGGACTCCGCCGGCGCGGCCTGGGCGGGCTTGGCGGCGGGTGTGGACTCGGGCGCGGGCTGTTGCGCCGTGGCGCCAACCTCTCCAGTGACACAGAGCAGCGACAGCGCGATGACGACAGGCAGGCTTTTCACCGGGACGTCTCCGTTCGGGCCCCCATGCTCGCGGCGGCGAGAGACCGCGCGGCGCGGGGCCCTGAGAGAACGCCATTGTGCCATAGGGATCGCGGCCGTCGCGAGGTCCGTCTGGTCGGCCGAGCGGTGCGCGAACCGGCCTGGTCGCATATAACAATGAGTATGGCGACCGCGGAATTCGACTCGATGCTGTCGGCGTACGGCGACCTCGCCGTGCGCGTGGGACTCAACCTTCAACCCGGACAGCGGCTGCTCGTGATTGGACCGGCCGCGATTGGCGGCGCCTCGCCAGAGGCCGCGCCGCTCATCCGTCAGATCGCCGCCAGCGCCTACCGCGCGGGCGCGCGGCTGGTCGAAGTGTTGTGGGGCGACGAACGACTGCTCCTCGAGCGGTTTCACCACGCGCCGGCCGATTCCTTCGGGGAGACCTCCGCGTGGCTGTCTGGCGCGCTCGCGGCCCACGCGGGCGGGGGAGGCGCCGTGCTGTCCGTGCACGCGAACGACCCCAATCTGCTCGTCGCCGAATCGGCCGAGCATGTGGGGCAGCTGCAGCAGGCGGTGTCGCGGAGCCTCAAGCCGTTCCGTGACACATCTCCCGTAACGGCACCAACTGGACGGTCGTCGCGGCGGCAAGCCGGCGTTGGGCGGCTCGGGTGTTCCCCGAACTTCCGGAGGGCCAGCAGGAGGCCGCGCTCTGGGCGGAAATCGTTCGCCTGTGTCGTCTGGACCGGCAGGATCCTGTTGAGGCGTGGCGCGCGCACATCGACGCGCTGTCCGCCCGGCGCAACTTTCTCAACGCGCGGCGGTACGACGCGCTGCGCTACCGCGGCCCGGGAACGGAGTTGATCGTCGGGCTTCCGGTCGGCCACGTCTGGGTCAGCGCCCAGTCGACGAGCCGGACGGGCATCACGTTCGCGGCGAATCTGCCGACCGAGGAAGTCTTCACCACGCCACACAAGGATCGGGTGAACGGCACGGTGCGCGGCACCAAGCCGCTGACCTACGCGGGCTCGGTGATTGACGGCTTCTCGCTGACGTTCTCGGCCGGTCGCGTGGTCAACCTTCGCGCGGACCAAGGCGAAGAGGCGCTGCGGCAGATCGTGGCGACCGACGAGGGCGCGGCGCGGCTGGGGGAGATCGCCCTCGTGCCCCACAGCTCGCCCATTTCGCAGTCCGGGCGGCTCTTCTACAACACGCTCTTCGACGAGAACGCCGCCAGCCACATCGCGTTGGGCTCCGCCTACCGGTTTGCCATCGACGGCGGCGACGTGATGACCGACGAGGCGTTCGCCGCCGCGGGTGGCAACACGAGCGCGACCCACGTCAACTTCATGGTCGGATCCGGCGCGCTCGACCTCGACGGCCTCGCGGCGGATGGCTCCGCGGAGCCCTTGATGCGCGCCGGGGAATGGGTCGGGTGAGGGTCTACTGCGACTCGAAGTACGCGAACATCGTGCGCCAGGCGTCGTCGTTCTTCGCCAGCCCGCCGTGGCCGCCCGTCGGATCCTCGTAGAGCCGCGCGACCGTGCCGCCGTAGCTCTCGATGAACGTCTTCGCGTTCTGCATCTCGTCGCACATGGGGTAGCCGTGCGACGTGTCGAGGCCGCCGCAATACATCCAGAACTTCGCGCCGGCGTACGCCGACGTCTCCTGCCGATCCACGATGCCCTGCATCGTCGTCACGAGCGGGTCGCCGAGGAGCCACGCGCCGGAGTTCGATCCGGTGGCCCGGAAGTGCCGGCCGTCGTGCAGGTCGAGATACGTGACGGGGAAGGTCTCGGCCGATCCGCGGGAGAAGCCGACAAGATAGATGGCCGGCGACCCGAAGTCGCACGACGCCGCCAGGTCGGCCAGCGACGCCTTGATGTTCTGATAGATCGTCACGTCGTCGTCGTGCACGCCGGTGGAGTCGTCCACGTACTTGAGGCTCAGGTAGCCCCAGCCCTTCTCGCTGACGTGATCCTTCCAATCGACGGACCAGTCGGTCTCCGGTGCGCCTCCCGTGCCGTGCAGCGTGAACAGCACGCGGCGCGGCGACGCGCTGGCCCACGAGGACGGGAACCACATCGCGTAGTACTTGCTGCCGACGGCGCGGACGCCGCCG
The DNA here is from genome assembly GCA_963849525.1 of uncultured Acidobacteriota bacterium. Classification (GTDB taxonomy): domain Bacteria; phylum Acidobacteriota; class Vicinamibacteria; order Vicinamibacterales; family SCN-69-37; genus CAVXSP01. The sequence continues at coordinate 305,226 of CAWKHL010000004.1, forward strand.
CCCGCGGCGTAGAAGGCCTCGCGTTCGGCTACGACCTCGCCCCGGGCGGACGGTACGCCCGTGCCGTGCTGCGCGGCGGCCCAGGTGGCGCAGGCGGCGAGCGGCGTCATCGGTGTCGGGGTCGTCGTGGTGCCGCCGGTCGTGGGCACGCTGGGCGTCGAGGGCGCCGACGGTGAGGCGGCTCCGCAGTTCCAGGCCGTGGCGACGAAGACGAACGCCAGACTGGCGCGAAGGGCGGTGGGCATCATGCGATAGTTAGACCGGAGTCGAGTGACGAGGGTTTATTGGCTGCGGCCACACGGCCGTCGTCGGTAGGGCGGCCTGATCCGGAAATGGGGCGATGATGAGCACGGTGCTCGTGACCGGTGGATCCGGGTTTGTTGGCAGCCACTGCATTCTACAACTGCTGGCGGCGGGGCATCGCGTGCGTACGACCGTGCGGAGCCTCGCGCGCGAGGCGGGCGTTCGCGCGATGCTGAAAGTGGGCGGCGCCGACCCCGGCGATCGCCTGTCCTTCGTCGCCGCCGACCTCACGGATGACGCGGGGTGGCCGGAGGCCGCCGCCGGCTGCGAGTACGTGCTGCACGTCGCGTCGCCGTTTCCTCCAGGCATCCCGAAGGACGAGAACGAGCTCATCGTGCCGGCGCGCGAGGGTGCGCTCCGCGTGCTCCGCGCGGCGCGCGACGCCGGCGTCACGCGGGTGGTGCTGACATCGTCGTTCGCGGCGGTGGGCTACGGCCATCCGCCGCGGAGCGCGCCCTTCGACGAGACGAGCTGGACCGACGTCTCCGGCGAGGACGTGCGCCCGTACGTGAAGTCGAAGACGTTGGCCGAACGCGCGGCGTGGGACTTCATCGCCGCCGAGGGCGGCGCCCTCGAGCTGTCGGTCGTCAATCCCGTTGGCGTGTTCGGCCCGGTGCTCGGGCCCGACTATTCGACGTCGATCCTCATCGTGCAGCGCCTGATGGACCACGCCATCCCCGGGTGCCCGCGCCTCTCTTTCGGCGTCGTCAACGTGCGGGACGTGGCCGACCTGCACATGCGCGCCATGACGCACCCGGCCGCCAAGGGGGAGCGTTTCCTGGCGGTGGCCGGCGAGTTCATGTCGATGCAGGACATCGCGAGGCTGCTCAAGCGCCGCATGGGGGAGGCGGGCCGACACGTGCCGACATGGCAGCTGCCGAACTGGCTCGTGCGCCTGGCGGCCATACGCGATCCGGCGGTGCGGCAGATCGTGCCGGAGCTCGGCAAGCGACGGGACGCGACCAACGAGAAGGCCCGGCGCCTGCTCGGCTGGGCGCCGCGCTCCAACGAAGACGCCGTCCTCGCGACCGCCGAGAGTCTCGTGCGCCTTGGTTTATTGAAAGGCAGCCCGCGTACGTCGGCGTGAGTCGATCTTGTGGAAGAAGAGCCGCCGGGTCTTCAGACCCGGCGACAGCGCCTTGGGGTAGGATGCCCTTCAATCCCTGGAGGCCTCATGCGACGTCCGATTGTTCTGCTGGCCCTTGCGTGGTTCCTTGGCGCGGCCCACGCCTCGTTGCAGACGCCGGCGCGCGGCGGACAGGCGGCGGATTCCCACGCGCGTCGGCACCGACGCCAACGGGAACACGCTCCGCCTCGCCACCAAGACGGGGCACGTCTCCAACTACGACGAGAGCAAGGTCACGCCGGTACACGCTGCCCGATCCGCTTGTCATGGAGAACGGCCAGCGGGTGACGACGGCCGCGATGTGGCCGGCGCGGCGCGCCGAGATCCTGGCGCACTACGAGACGGAGATCTACGGCCGTGTGCCGGCCAGCGCGCCCACGATCACGTGGTCGGTCGCCTCGACCGATCCGCAGTCGCACGACGGCGCGGCGATCCTGAAACATGTGGAAGGGAAAGTCGGCAGCAAGCCGGACGCGCCCATCATCCACGTGTCGCTCTACACACCGGCGGCCGCCAAAGGGTCGGTGCCGGTGATCCTGCTGGTCAATTTCGGCGGCGGAACGCCGCCGGCGCCGCGCGCGGGCGCGGCTGGTGGACGCCAGGGGGCGCAGGCGGCCGCCCGCGGGGGACGAGGACGCGGCGGCTTCAGCGGCGAGCCGCCCGATGCGGCCGACATCCTGGCGAAGGGTTGGGGCTACGCGACCGTGGGCTACAACGACATCCAGCCGGACCGCGCCAACGCGTGGACCGAGGGCGTCATCGGCGCGTCGCTCGCGCCGGGCGAGACGCAGCCCGGGCCTGGCGAGTGGGGCACGATCAGCGCCTGGGCCTGGGGCGCCAGCCGGATCATCGACTATCTCGAGACCGACAAGGCGGTCAACGGCGACCGCATCGCGATTCATGGATTCTCGCGCCTTGGCAAGACCGTGTTGTGGGCGGCGGCGCAGGACCCGCGGATCAAAGCCGTCTTCTCCGCGTGCGGCGGCGAGATGGGGTCAGCGCTCGCGCGCCGCGACTTCGGCGAGACCGTTGACGACATGGCGCAGAACTTTCCGTGGCAGTTCGCGGGCAACTTCCAGCAGTGGGTCGGCCGCTGGAACGACATGCCGGTCAACGCCCACATGCTGATTTCGCTCATCGCGCCGCGGCCGGTGTTCATCACGGGCGGCACGACGGATCAGTGGTCGGATCCCCGAGGCGAGTTCCTCGCGGAGGTGGCGGCCGGTCCCGTCTACCGCCTGCTCGGCAAGCACGACCTCGGCACGACCGAGTACCCCGCGCCCGACACGCCGGTCGCGACCGGCGACCTCGCGTTCAACCTGCACACGGGCCCGCACATGGTCGCCCCCGCCGAGTGGACGATCTTCGTGGACTGGGTCGGGAAGTACTTCTAACTCCCATGGGACAGAACTGGTCTGCCGCCGAGGGCACCGCCTCGCCGCTCGGCGTGACCTGGGTCGAGGACGAAGGCGCGTACAACTTCGCGCTGTACTCCAAGCACGCCACGGCCGTCACGCTCCTCCTCTACACGGCCGACGACGCGGCCCGTCCGTGCGTTCGGCACGTGTTCGACCCGCTCAGGAACAAGTCCGGGCGCGTGTGGCACTGTCGGCTCCGCGCCGCGGACGTCGAACCGGCGAAGTACTACGCCTACACCGTCGGCGGGCCGAACACGGTGACCGAGGGGCACCGCTTCGACGACCAGAAGATCCTGTTCGACCCATACGCGCGCGCGCTGTTCTTTCCGCCGGCGTTCAGCCGTGAGGCGGCGAGGATTCCCGGCAGCAACGCCGGGCGCGCGCCGCTCGGCGTGCTTCCGCGGCCGGACGGCTTCGATTGGACCGGCGACGCTCAGCCCGCCCATACGTCGGACCTGGTGATTTACGAGCTCCACGTGCGCGGGTTCACGATGCGCGCCAACTCGGGCGTGTCGGCCGACCGGCGCGGCACCTACGCGGGCGTGATCGACAAGATTCCCTATCTGACCGAGCTCGGCGTCACGGCCGTCGAGCTGCTGCCGGTCTTCGAGCGCGATCCCCAGGAAGGCGCGTACTGGGGCTACATGCCGCTGAGCTTCTTCTCGCCCTATCACGGGTACGGCGCGACGAGGTCCGCGGCCGCGGTCGCCGACGAGTTCCGCGACATGGTCAAGGCGCTCCACGCGGCGGGCATCGAAGTGATTCTCGACGTGGTCTACAACCACACGGCCGAGGGCAGCGAACTGGGCCCCACCTACAGTTACCGCGGCCTCGACAACTCGACCTACTACTTGCTGCAACCGGACCGCGCGCATTACCGCGACGACAGCAGCACCGGGAACGCGCTCAACTGCGCGAACCGCTACGTTCGCAAGATGATCGTCGACAGCATCCACTTCTGGGCGAAGGAGATGCGCGTCGACGGCTTCCGGTTCGACCTGGCCTCGATCTTCACGCGGAACGAAGACGGCTCGCTCAACCTGGAGGACCCGCCCGTCATCGCCGAAATCAGCGCGTCGTCGGAGGTGAACGAGCGCCGGCTGATTGCGGAGGCCTGGGACCCGGGCACCTACGAGTTGGGACGCAGCTTCCCCGGCAGGTCGTGGCTCCAATGGAACGGCCGGTTTCGCGACGAAGTGCGCGCGTTCGTCAAGGGCGACCCCGGGATGGTGGCCAGCATGATGACGCGGGTCTACGGCAGCCCTGACCTGTTTCCGGACGACGTGATGAACGCCTATCACGCCTACCAGAGCGTCAACTTCGTCACGTCCCACGACGGATTCTGCCTGTATGACCTCGTGTCCTACAACCACAAGCACAACGAGGCCAACGGCGAGTCGAACCGCGACGGGACCGACTTCAACGTGAGCTGGAACGGCGGCTGGGAGGGCGACGCGAACGTGCCGGCCGACGTCGCCGCCCTGCGCAGGCGGCAAGTGAAGAACTTCTGTTGTCTGGTGCTCCTCTCGAACGGCACGCCGATGTTCTCGGCGGGCGACGAGTTCCTGCAGACGCAGGGCGGCAACAACAACCCCTACAACCAGGACAACGAGACGACGTGGCTCGATTGGGACCGGCTGGAGGCGAACGCGGACATCTTCCGGTTCTTCAAGCGGATGATCGCGTTTCGCAAGGCGCACCCGTCGCTGGGGCGGAGCCGCTTCTGGCGTGAGGACGTCCGCTGGTACGGCGTGGCGGGCGCGCCCGATCTGTCGTTCGACTCCCATAGCTTCGCGTGGTATCTGGACGGGGCCTCCGAGGGCGACGCCGACCTGTACGTCATGGTCAATGCGTTCTGGCAGCCGCTGACCTTCACCGTCCAGGAAGGCGCCCCCGGCGACTGGCGGCGCGTGATCGACACGAATCGCTCCAGTCCGGACGACGTCCTCGACGCCGGATCCGAAGCGCCGGTTCGCGAGACGACGTACGCCGTTGACGCCCGATCGATTGTCGTGCTCGTCCGTCCGCGCAAGGCCTGACTGGCCATCGGGGCGCTCGTGCGCCTCGCCCACGGCCCGGTTGCCGATTCGAGGCGGACGCGCTACGGTGAAGAGGTGTCCACCCGCTCGAGAACACGGAAACGGAGGACCCATGGGATTCGAACTCCCTCGAGACGGTGACGTCGTCGTCTCCAAACCGACGGCCACCGTCGAGCACGTCGTCGCAATTGTCCCCGAGCCGCCCCATCTGAAGTGCCGGACGCACGAGCAGGGCGTGGCCGCCGCGCAGCAGCTCGCCCTCGAGCTGCACGTGGACGCGTGGCTCACCGAGAACCAGTGTCAGTTCATGAAGATTGCCAGCCATCGGCCGTAGGGAGGTGCTGGCGGGCTAGCCCGGCGGCTCGCCGCCCTCGAGGCGCGCCTTCAGTCCGCGAAAGACGTCGGCGGCGTCGCCTTTGAGGCGACGCCCGATCAGCATGCGCGCCAGCCCGCCGTACCACCGGTCGAGGACGTTGACGCGAGATCGGTTGAGGTAGACGAGATAGCGCTCGCCTGGAGATGGGCCGCCGACGATGGCGGTGATGTTCAGCGAGGCGTCCACGTAGTGGCTGGCGAAGATCTGCTTGCCCGCGACGATCGTCTCCGGCGGGCCGGCGCCGCCAGGCGCCAGCATCACGACGTGGGTTACGTCGATCGACGGCCGCCCGCCAATGCGTTCCTTCGACCAGTACAGAAATGACTCGGCACCTTGGAGCGACGCGCGCGGATAGTCGATCAGGTACGTCGAGAGGTCTGGCGCATGCTGGGTGAGGAACGGCGAGTCCGCCACGATCCGCGAAAACACCTCTCCGAAGGATGTCGGGCGGCCGTGGTCGGCCGTCGGCGCCATCCCCGCGTCGCCGGTGGCCAGGTACTGCGTCACGTGCCGCAGGACGAGGCGCCGAAACGCCTCCTGCAGCGCGGGCCGCCAGTTCTGGCCGGCCGACCGGATCGCGTCCTGCAGCGACGTCATGTCCGCCGCGGTGAGCTTGAGATCGCACGACCCCGGCCGGCAGGCGCGAATCGCGGTCAGGTCCTGGTCGTCGAGCTCCAGCGTTCGGAGGTCGTCGAGGCGCGGCGGGTCGGAGAACCGCGCGATGGCCGGCACGTACGTGCTCCGCTTGAGGTCGGCGACGTCGCGGATCCAATCGGCGAGCCGTTGGCCGTTGGCGGTCGTGCGAACCGCCAGGAAGATCGCAATTTCACCCTGGCTGGCGGGCAGCATCCGCACGAGCACGTCGCCCTGGTCGAGCTGCCGCAGGTCGGCGCCGGTCGGAACGGCGGTGGGACGGAAGAAGGCAAACGCGTCGGCGCCCGCACGGCGGGGCAGACTGGCCGAGGGGACCCGCGCCGAAGACCACGAGACCGCCCAGGACGAAGAGGAGAGCAGCAGATTTCACTGGCGTTCGGCGACTCGCCGGCCTCGAGTCATTGTGTCAGATTGGCTCTGCACGCTCCTGCTTGCGCTCGATGACGCGATCGCGGCGATTGGACGCCGTCATGCGCGTGACCGTCTGCCGGTACCCGTAAGATAGGCGCGTGAGCGATCGGCCCCGATACGGTTTCGCGTTCAGAGTCGTGTTTGGACTCGCGTTCTGGCTGCAGCGCGCGTCCCGAGCGTTGAACTTCATCGCGGCCGGCACGCTCAGTCGCGGCGAGCTTGACCGACCTGTCCGGCGGGTCATGGGACCGCTTCGCAACCGGCGACGTCGAGATTCTGTCGGGCCTGTTCTCGTGGGAATCGGACGTCTACGCGCGCTTTCTGCGGCCCGAGGATCGAATTCTCATCGTGGGTTCGGGAACAGGCCGAGACACGGTCGCCCTCGTCAAGGCCGGCCACGACGTTGTCGGGGTCGAGCCGTCGCGCTCGGTCGACGAGGCTCGCGCGGCAGAAACTCGCCGAGCAGGGCCTTGCCGCGACGATGGTCGAAGGGCACGATCGAGGACGCGCCGCTGCCCGGCACGTTCGACGTCGCGATCTTCTCGTACTACGCGTACGGACTCATCCCGCAGTCGGCCAGGCGGATCGCCGTCTTGCAGCGCCTCGTGCCGCATCTGCGTGCCGGGCGGGCGCGTCATCGTGAGCTACATCGCGGCCGAATCCGCCGACGCCAAAGACGCTGATCCGTCTCACACGCCTCGCCGGCTGGCTCACGCGCACGGACTGGCGCGTCGAGCCAAACGACCAGGCCTGGCTGCGCGTGGTCGGACGGCCACCGTTCGCTGCAATACGAGCACTGGTTCACCCCGGAAGAGCTGGAGCGCGAGGCGCACGCGGCCGGGTACGCCGTCGTCTTTCATCGGACGACGGACGTGCCGACGGCCGTGCTGACGCTGGCGGCTGAGAACTAGGGCGTCGGCGCGCGGCGCCAGCCGCGCCGGGCGATCTCGATGAGCATCGGGAGAATCGAGATGAACACAATGCCCAGGGTCACGATCGAGAAGTGGGCCTTGACGAACGGCACGTTGCCCCAGAGCAGGCCGGATCCCAGGCAGAGGGTGACCCAGCCGGCCGCGCCGATGAAGTTGTAGAAGACGAACGCGCCCACCGTCATCTGCGCCGCGCCGGCGACGAACGGCACGAACGTGCGGACGATGGGGACGAACCGGCCGAGCACGATCGCTTTGCCGCCGTATCGCTCGAAGAAGCCGTGGGCGCGCGCCAGGTGCTCGCGGTTGAGCAGGCGGTGAAGGGCGCCGGCCTGGTCCGTCGCGTGGAACACGCGCGGGCCGGCCATCCGTCCCACGGCGTAGTTGACCGTGTTGCCCGTGAACGCGGCGGTCACGAGCAGCACGCCGGCGAGGGGCGCGCTCAGCGTGCCGGTCGCGCAGAGCGCCCCGGTTGCGAACAGCAGCGAGTCGCCGGGCAGGAACGGGGTGACGACGAGACCCGGTCTCGGCGAACACGACGGCGAACAGCAGGCCGTAGACCCAGGCGCCATAGGCGTTGACGAGTTCGAGCAGGCGGACGTCAACGTGCAGCAGGAACTCAATCCAGCCAGTCATGCGGAAGGCATTCTGTCACAGAGGGCGCGGCCGTCCGCCGCCTTGACAGGAGATCGCCAATCGGCGATTGTCGAGCCGTACCTATCGTGGGGGCGTGGCGTTTCGCAGGATGACCAGCGTTTCGCCCGGGCGAATGAGCCCGAGCTCGCGGCGGGCGGCGTCTTCGATCGCGCCCGGGTTCCGCTTGAGCTGCTGGGCCTCCTCTTTGAGCCGCTGGTTATCGAACCGGAGGTCGCGCACCTGGGTCAGCAGCGCGTCGTGGTCGCGCTGGGCCCGAATTGCGGCGAGGTAGCCGTGGTCTCCGACGAGCGCGTTGACGAGCAGCACGCCCGCGCCGGCGAGCAGCGCGTAGCGTACCGAGCCGCCGGCGCCGCTGGCGGAGCTCGGGGCCGGCCAGCGCGCGGCGCCTCGGTCGCATCTGGCGCCCGGGCGCCGAAGCGCCCGACGAGTCGGGGACGGGCATTGAAGGCACGTTGTACCAAGTTCTCGGATCGAGTACAAGGGGAAAATAGGGGATGACCGACGTGGTTCTGGCCTTGACGACATGGCCGGATGACATGGATGCCGCCGCGACGGCACAAGATCTGGTGTCGCAAGGCGTGGCGGCGTGCGTGACGATCCTGCCCGCCGTCCAGTCGGTCTACTCGTGGGAGGGCGGCATCGAGGTCGTCCAGGAGCGGCAGCTCGTGATCAAGACGACGCGTGCCAAGGTCGACGCGCTGTGGACCGCCCTGAGGGCCTGCCATCCCTACGACGTGCCGGAGTTCATCGTCCTGCCCGTGCTCGAGGGCAACCCCGCCTATCTCGAGTGGATTGCGCGCGTGACCGGATGAGCCTCGACGCGGCGCCGCCCGAGGCGGCGTCGGCCGACGCGCGCTCCCCGCAGCCGGCGGCGCCGGCCGCGCCTGGCGTCTTCGAGACGCCGGCGGGCCGGCTGCTCGCCTTGTCGGCGGTCCTGCTCGTCGTGCTCTCGATCGTGCAGTGGCTCACGCCGCTTCCGGAGCTGCTCGACATCTTTCACAAGGTCGTCTCGCTTGCCCTGATTGCGTCGGGCGCGTGGATCGTCGCGACCGCCGCCGTGCGCAACCGCCGGCGGCTGCTCTGGCGCGTGCGCCGCAAGCTCATCCTGTCCTACCTGTTCCTGGGCGTCATTCCGGTCGTGCTGGTCATCACCTTCGCGCTGGCCGGCGGCGTCGTGCTCTACGACAACGTCGCGGCGTATCTGTTCCGGCAGGGCTTCGATGCCGCCATTGCCGACGTCCACGAGATCGCCGAGACGGCCGCCATTGAGATTGGCGCCACCCCGTCGGCGGCCGGAGCCGCGCTGGCGAACCGGTACGCGAGCGCCCACGCGCGCTATCCGGGGCTGTCGATGGCCGTCGTGCCCGGCAGCGCGCCTGGGGGAGGCCGGTCGGTGCTCACGGCGGGCCCGTGGGCCCACGCGCCCGCGCCGCGGGATCTGCCCGCCTGGGTCATGTCGGCCCACGGGTTCAGCGGTGCGTTGGCGATCGCGGCATCGGGCGCGAATGGCGCCACCGGCGCCGAACGGCTGCTCATCCGCGCCGTCGTGCCCGCGGCGGACGGACGCGCGTGGATTGTCGTCGATCTGCCCTGTGACGAGGCCGTGGCGCGCGGCATCGAGGCGCGCACGGGCACGCGGATGGGCTCGCTCACCGTGTCCGCGGGCGGCGCCTCGACGACCTCGACCGCGTCCTCGTCCGGGTCCCCTCAGACGACGGGCGCGCCGTTTCAACGCACCGTCGCGTTCATGCAGACGACCGCCTGGGACACGGGCCAGCCCGCGCAAGTCGTCGTCAGCCTCCAGGCGCCGTTGGGGCAGCTCTATCAACGGATGGCGCTGGTCGAGTCGGCGCAGCTCGGGTCGGCCGCCAACCGCGGCCTCGTGCTGTTCCTGATCGTGCTGGCGTCCTTCTTCGCGATCATCCAGGGGTCGGCGCTCGTCATGGGCGGGGCGCTCGCCCGGTCGATCACCTACGCGGTGCACGAGCTCTTCATCGGCACCGAGCGGGTGCGCCAAGGCGACTTCACGCATCGCATTCGCGTCGATTCGCAGGACCAGCTGGGCGACCTGGCCGAGTCGTTCAACCGGATGAGCGGCAGCATCGAGCACCTTCTGCACGTCCAGCGCGAGAAGCAGCGGCTCGACGACGAGCTCCGGATCGCCCGCGAGATCCAGCATTCGCTGCTGCCCGTGCAGCCGCCCCAGATCGCCGGACTCAGTATCGCGGACTTGTGCGAACCGGCCCGTGAAGTGGGCGGGGACTACTACGACTTCTTTCTGCTGGGGCCCAGGCAGCTTGGCGTGCTCGTGGCCGACGTGTCGGGCAAGGGCACGTCGGCCGCGCTCTACATGGCGGAGCTCAAGGGGCTCATGCTGGCCACGAGCCAGACCGAGCGGTCGCCGAGGCGGCTGCTCATCACCGTCAACCGGCTCCTGGCCGAGCACCTCGACAACCGCAGCTTCATCACCGCGACGTACGCGGTCATCGATCTCGAGGCGATGACGCTCACTTCGGCCCGCGCCGGCCATACGCCGATGCTCGTGGTCTCCGGCGGCGTGAGCGAGGTCGTCGTGCCGTCCGGCATGGTCCTCGGGCTGCGGCTGCCCGGATCGGCGGAGCGATTTGATACCCTGCTCGAGGAGCACGTTCGCCCCGTCCGCGACGGCGACGTGATTGCGCTGTATACGGACGGCATTACCGAAGCAATGAACGAGGAGGGCGACCTGTTCGGGGAACCGGCATTTGGCGACGTCCTGGCCGGCGTGTCCCATCTGGACGCGGCCGGCATTCGCGAGCGCGTGGTGCGGGACGTCCGGGCGTTCGTCGGCGAGGCCGAGCCGCACGACGACATGACGATGGTCGTGATCAAGGTGACGGGACCGCGACGTGTCTGACGGCACACGGCGGGGCGACGCGGCGGGCGGCTCCGCGCCGGTCGAGGTCTTCCACAGCTACTCGTCGATCGAGGCCGAGGTCGTCCGCGGGCTCCTCGACGCGCACCAGATCAAGGCGAGCATCGCGTCGGCGCTCTCGCCGTCGCTGTTTCCCGTGCGGTTCGGGCAGGCCGAGTTCCGCGTGAGCGTGCCGAGCCAGGCGGCGCAGACGGCGCGCGACCTGATCGCCAGCCACCTCGACGAGGCGGCGGCGCTCGAGGTGCGCCGGCTCAGCGAAAATCTGGGGCCGCTCGAGGAGCGCATCGGGCACAAGTTCCGCGACATCGGCCTGCTCGAGCACGCCTTGACCCACCGGTCGCGCGCGCACGAGGACGCGTCGGGCGGCGTCATCGACAACGAGTCGCTCGAGTTCCTGGGCGACGCGGTGCTCGGCTTCGTCATCGCCGACCTGTTGTTTCGCCGCTATCCCACGCACAGCGAAGGGTACAAGTCGAAGGTCAAGGCGTCGATCGTCTCGTCGGCGGCGCTCACGCGGCTCGCCGAACGCATCGACCTGGGGCGCTACATGCTGCTCGGGCGAGGCGAGGAGAAGACCGGGGGGCGCCAGAAGCACGCGATCCTCGCCGACGGGTTCGAGGCGCTCATCGCGGCCATCTACCTCGACGGCGGGATCGATGCCGCGCGGCAGTTCATCGTCTCCACGTTCGAGCCGCTGCTCGACAGCGCCGGCGACCGCGCCGCGGAGGCGTCGTTCACCGACGACTGGAAGTCGGCGCTTCAGGAGTACCTGCAAGGGAGCGGACGGGGGCTGCCGACCTATCGCCTGGCGTCCGTCGAGGGGCCGGACCATCGCAAGCGCTTCGACGTCGAGGTGCTCGTCGGGTCGGTCGTCACGGCCCGCGCCTCGGGCCGAACGAAGAAGGACGCCGAGCAGCACGCGGCGCGTGAAGCGCTGGGGAAGTTGAAGACCGCTTCGAACGGGGAGCCGCCGGCTACCGCCTGACGCGTCCGCCCGGACGCGTCAGGTCCCGCAATCAATCAATCAATCTCGATGATCCCGGAGTCGCGCGTGGACTCCGGCGCGGCGGCATCCGTCGTGGCCAGGGCATCGGCCGCCGGCTGGGCCGCGGTCTGCGGCAGTTGCGCCTGCGCGTACGCATGAATCTCGCGGACCAGGTCGTCATCGGACGGCGGGACGGGGCGGCCATAGAGGCGGACGTGCAAACGCAGCAGCGGATCCTCGAACGTGTAGCGCTTCCGTTGCGCGAGGATCAGGTCGACGTCCTCGAGCCACGAGAGGTAGTCCTTCGTGGAGCCTGGCGTGCGGTGGAGACGCTGCGAGATCTCGGTCAGCGTCAATGGCTCGACGTCGGCGAGGATGCTCAGGATGGCTTTGAGCGCGCCGTAGCCGCGCGCGCGGTGGAGACGGAACTCGTAGCACTCCCGGCAGGCCGCGGTCAGCCGACCGTCCGGCGAGAAGAGCGCGGCCAGCGCCGCGACCGGGTCGAGCGCCGGCCCCATCTGCGCGAGGGCCCCCAGCAGCAGGTGCACGTACGACGCCCGGCCGCCGGAGAGCGCCGCGACGACCGGCGCGACCTCGCGCGCCCACTCCGGCCGGCTGCCGTCGAAGAGCAGCGCGATCGACGCGACTTCGGGGACGCCGAGCGGCGGCACATGGACCACCTCGAACCGGGCGGGCGCGTCGCGCAGCAGGCGATGGGCGCGCGACGTGAACCGGGAGGCCAGGACGAAACGGTTCGGGCTCGCGGCGAGCCGCGCGACCAGCTCCCGTTGCGCGTGCCGCAGGCCGGGGAAGCTCTCGAACGTCCGGATGTCCTGGAACTCGTCGATCAGGAAGGTCACCGGTCCGCCATCGGCCGCCACGGCATCGTCGAGCAGCGCCAGAATGGCGTCGAACGCGGCGCGCGGCGAGCCGGACGGCAGCGGCGCGGCGCCGGCGCGGCGCGGGAGGCGGCACGCGCCGGTGATGACCGCCAGGCCCCGCTCGGGGGTGGACGCGGCCGCGGCAAAGTCCAGGTACTGGCTCCGCTCGGGTCCGATGACCTCCGCCAGCCGGAGCAGCAGGGACGTCCGTCCGCACCCGCACCCGCCGAGCACGACGGGGATGTGCGACCCGTCGAGCGAAGCCATCGCGCGCCGTTCCAACCCAGGCCGTTCGACAATCACTTCGTGGTCTCCGGCGCATAGCCCCGCGCGGGCGTGTCCGTCGTCAGGAACGGCCACTCTAAAGAACGGGCGAGAGGTGTGTCAACCAAGAGAATTCCGCAGTCCGGCGCCGGGGCGCCGTCCGCACGAGGTATCATTTTACCGGCATGAATCTCTGTGTGCTCGGCGCCCAGTGGGGTGATGAAGGAAAAGGCAAAATTGTCGACTTGCTCACCCCGAACTTCTCGGTGGTGGGCCGCTACCAGGGGGGGCACAACGCCGGGCATACCGTGTACGTCGGCGGTCGCAAGTTCGTCCTGCACCTGCTGCCCTCCGGGATCCTGCATGCCGGGGTGCTCTGCGTGATTGGCAACGGCGTGGTGGTCGATCCCCACGCCCTGTTCGCCGAAATCGACGAGCTGCAGGCCCTCGGGATCGACGTCAACGGCCGGCTGCTCGTGAGCGACAAGGCCCACCTGATCATGGCGTACCACCGCGAGCTCGAGCTGCTGGCGGAGGCGCGGCGCGGTGAACGGAAGATCGGCACGACGTCGCGCGGGATCGGGCCTGCCTACGAAGACAAGATTGCGCGGCGCGGTATCCGCGTGGGCGACCTGGGCGACTCGTCGCCCGATGGGCCGCTGGCCGAGGCCGTGCGGGAGAACGTCGAAGCGCGCAATCACCTCGTGGGCGGCACCGCGATGGACTGGCGCGCCGTGCTGTCCGACCTGCGTCAAGTGTGGACGAGGCTGCGTCCCTTCGTGGGGGACGCGTCGCTCGCGCTCCACGAGGCGATGGCCGAGGGGCGAAGCCTGCTGTTCGAGGGAGCCCAGGGCACGCTGCTCGACGTCGATCACGGCACGTATCCCTTCGTCACGTCGTCGAACGCGACGGCAGGCGGGGCGTGCACCGGCCTGGGAATTGGGCCGCGCGCCGTGCACCATGTGCTCGGCGTGGCCAAGGCCTACACCACCAGGGTGGGCGCCGGCCCGCTGCCCACCGAGTTGACCGACGGCATTGGCGCGCGGCTGCGCGACACGGGGCAGGAGTACGGCGCGTCGACGGGACGGCCGCGGCGGTGCGGCTGGTACGACGCCGTCGCCGTGCGTTACGCGGCGCGCGTGAACGGCCTGGACGCCCTTGCCCTCACCAAGCTCGACGTCCTCGACGGCCTCGACGCGCTGCAGATTTGCACGGCGTACCGCTGCGGAGAGCGCGTCATCACCGAGATGCCGGCCGATACGGCGCAGCTGGCCGCGTGCGTGCCGGTCTACGAGACGATGCCCGGGTGGCAGCGCTCGACGGCCGGGGTGACGCGCTACGAGGATTTGCCGGGTGAAGCCCAGCGGTACATCCGCCGCCTCGAGGAAACCAGCGGCGTGCCGGCGGCCATCGTCTCGACCGGGTCGGAGCGGAGCCATACAATCATCCGCGACGATTCGCTCGCGGCGGCCTGGGTTGGCGCGGTGCGTGTGTAGGGCCCTCGAGGCGCGCCCGGTCAGCTTGGGGGCGCCGCCTTGGGGCGGCCGATCAACTCGACGACCTGCTTCAACAGGTCCTGCCTGACGAACGGCTTCTGCATGACGCGCGCTTCTGGGCCGAGGTCCTCGGTCACCATGTAGCCAGACACGAAGATGATCTTGAGACCGGGGTACTGCTCGCGGAGATTCTGGGCGAGCTCGGGGCCCCGCATGATCGGCATCATGATGTCGGTAATCGCCAGATCGAGCCGACCCGCCGCAGCCGCCACGTCGAGCGCTTCGACGCCGTTGCGCGCCTCGAGCACGTGATAGCCCTCGCGCCGCAGGGCAAGCGAGAAGAGCTGGCGCTGCGCGGGTTCGTCATCCACCATCAGCACGACGGTCGCGTCGGGGGGCGGCGGCCCTTCGGGAACGGGCTCGCGGGTGCTCTCTCGGTTTCCCTGGAACGGTAGCTTCATCAGCAGCACCTCGGATGCACACTAATCCATCCGTGGCGAGTGCGAAATTGATGCCAGAGGCGTGGCTGCCGATGGCCGGCAGTCCGGGTGTTCGGCCCTCCACGGGTCTGCACACGTGAACCGCAACTGCACACGATTGTGCGGGCGGATTGAGTCACAGGCGCACAGTCCCACGAGGCGTCGAGGCCTCAGACCGAGGTCGTCTGGGGGGCGCAGTACTTGTCGAAAGCCAACGTGAGCAGGTCGGCGATGGCTTCGCCCGACCGGGTCTCGATGTCATGGCGCTCGACCATGTAGAGCAGCTTGCCGTCGCGCAGCAGGGCCACCGAAGGCGACGACGGCGCGAACCCCGTGAAGTAGCCGCGGGCGCGGTCGGTGGCCTCCACGTCGCCGCCTGCGAACACCGTGGCGACGACATCGGGCCGGTTGGCATGCCGCAGCGCCAGGGCGATGCCCGGCCGCGCCTTGCCAGCCGCGCATCCGCACACGGAGTTGACCACCATCATCACCACACCCGGCGACTTCAAGACGTCGTTGACGTCTGCGGCAGTCCGGCACTCACGGGCGCCAACGGCTGTAAGCTCGGCGCGCATGGGAGCGATCAGATATTCGGGATACGGCACGGTAATCCTCCAGGGCTGTTAATAGATCGATTATATGCTCTCCCGCCGACCAGACGCCTAGAACTCATCTCATCAACCGACCGCCGCATCGAGGGCGGCGAGACGCCGGGCTGGCCAGGCGCGACAACCGAGAATACTGGCGGTATTTGAGGGAGGAGCAACGCCGCCAGCCCGAGTGGATCGCCGGCCGAATGCCGGTTCGGTTGATGAGATGAGTTCTCGTGCCGAGTGCCTAGTGCCCAGGGCCGAGTGCCCCTAGTGCCCCGAGTGCCCCGAGTGCCCAGTGCCTAGTGCCCGCTCTTCAGGGCGCCGTGTGCGACCGGGTGTGGAACCCGGCGGCTTCGAGCGTCTTCCTCAGCTGTTCGAACTTCTCTCGGAGCGCCGCCGAGGCGCCGGCCCGCGCGAGTCCGCGGTCAACCGAGTACATCCGGAATCGGATGGCTTCCATGTGAAAGGCGGCAATCGCCCGGCGCAACGCATCGATGTCCTCGGTGAGCGCCTCCCGGTCGGGGGTATCGGGCAAGGCGTTCACGAGCGGCACCACTTCATCCAACGCCGACAAGGCAGGGGCGGTCCTCTGCGACATCGTCCAACGACCTCCTCGCGCGCCAATCGCGCGACCATCGTTCGGCCACGATACCCTAGAACTCATCTCACAAACCGGCCGGCATTCGGGCCGCGATGCATCCGGACTGGGCGGCGTGGCTCCTCCCTCAAATACGGCCAGTATTCTCAGTCGTCGCGCCTGGCCAGCCCGGCGCCTCGCCACCCTCGGTGCGGCGGCCGGTTTATGAGATGTTCTAGCCTAGCCTAGGGCCTGGCGATGAACAACGTTGCCATGTCTGGATGTCGAGACGCCCGGCTCGCTTACTTCGTGGTGCTGTCGGAGCGTTCAGTGGTCGTGGCGGAGCCGGGGACGAGCAGTGGACCGGTGTCGGTGCGGTCGATGCGGTAGCGGACGACGCTGGACGCGTGCGGGCGCGAGACGATGTCGCCCGGCTGATAGCGTGCAAACTCGGCGACGATCTCTCCAGACGCAAGGATGGAGGTGCGGATGAGGCTGCCGTCCGAGTCGCCTTCGACCGGCGTCGGCATCAGCGTTCCCGCGAGTTGCGTGCCGATGAACACGAACGCCTGGACGGCCAGCGGCCGGCAGGTGTCGTCGAGCCCGAGCGTCGCGGTCTCCACGGTGACGGGGCCGCGCGCTTCCCGCGTGCCGATGAGCGTCCAGCCTTGGACGTCGATGAGCCGGTCGACGGCGCTCACGGCGCGTCGGATATGGCCCAGGCACGCGTTGTACACCTCCGGCCTGATCATGGCCGACATGGCTCGCGGCACCCGCATGCCTGGGGTGTTCCAGTTGGCCGGCGGGGCGTCCAGCCAGCCGCCGCCGCCCGCGCCGCCGAGGACCCGCTGCTGCGCGGCCAGCGACATGGAGGCGCCCAGCAGGCCGAGCACGGCGGCGACGAGCCTCACGCGGTGATTCATGCGCGGGTTCGACGAGCGGCCATCCATGAGAGCGCGATGACGATCATGAGCAGCACCACCGCGCGGACCAACCAACTCGACACCGAGACGACCACCTGCGACGAGCCATCGGGATGGATCTGGAGGATGCGCGGAACGCCGACCAGGTCGGCGAGCATCTCGGGGAGCGGCCAGTCTTCCATCACGTAGTAGCCCGACGGCAGGACGGCGACGCCCGTGGGACGCCAGCCCCAGCGCGAGCCCGTCAGCCGGTTCGCCAGGCCGCCCGCGCGCCAAATCTCCGTCGCATGCCCGCCACGGTCGATCCGCACGACCCGGTGCGCCGGGTCGTCGACGACAATCGCCGCGCCCGTCGCGTCGGTCGCGACGCCGATGGTGTGATCCCACAGCCCCAGCGTGTTGAGCAGGCCGCTCGGCACGTTGCTGACCGTGCCGCGGCTTTCGGTGGTCACGAGCCCCGTCTGACTGACGCGCCGCACGTTCCCGCTGTCGACCACGACGAGCGAGCCGTCGGGCGCGAGCGCCAGTCCGGAGACGCGGCCGAACTGGGCGCCGTCCCCCGTGCCGTCGCGCTGGCCCCAGAGGCCGCCGGCGACCAGCACCATGAGGTTCGAAACCGTTCGCCGGACGATCTCCGAGTGCGGCGAGTGGGGAATCGCCCCGGCCCAATTGAAGGATTGGCCGAACGCGTCACGTACGACCCACACGGCGAGGTCTGGCGTTGGCGTTGGCGGCTCGACCCACGTGCGGACGCCGGTGGCGTCCATTCGCCAGATGCCCAGGGCGCTGCCTCGGAACTGCTGGGACGACACGTCAACGCGCGAGCCGGCGTCCACCGACTCTCCGTAGACGGCGCCGTCCGGCCCGACCACGAGCGCACGACAGTGCACGTTCGGAATCGCGACCGAGAGCGTGCCCAGAGTATCGAGCTTCCACACCTGGTCGCGCCGCGCGTCACAGAAGTACACGTCGTTGTTGGGCGTAACGCCCACGCCCCAGTCGGATTGCGCGAACGCCGGCACGGCCGCCAGCACGAGTATGCCGGTGGCGAGCCCGCGCGCGAGCCACGCCCGCACGGTCAGTGGAAGAGAAGACAACACGCTGATGATACGGCAGGTGACGGGACGCAGGCGCCAGACCGAAAGGCCGGGGCATCAGGCATCAGGCACTGGGCACCAGGAACCAGGCACGAGACATCGGCACTGGGCACTGGGCACTAGGCACTAGGGGGCGGCGCCCTATCTTCCCGTTTGCATCCGTTCGAGGCGGCGGGTGGCGAGCCGCGCGGCGACCGAACAGAGCAGCACGAGGGCGACCAGGACGAGGGCCCCCGCCCAGGCCTGGCGGTGCCAGTCGTCGTACGGCGAGTTGGCGTACGTGTAGACCTGGACGGTGAGCGACGCCATCGGCTGGACGAGGCTGGTCGACCAGTAGTTGTTGCTGAAGGCGGTGAAGAGCAGGGGGGCCGTCTCCCCCGCGATCCGCGCGAGCGCCAGCACGATGCCGGTCACGATGCCGGGCAGCGCGGCGGGAATGACGACGCTGAAGACGGCGCGCGCGGGGGTGGCGCCGAGCGCCAGCGCGCCCTCGCGTAGAGCGTTGGGCACGAGGCGCAGCAGTTCCTCGGTCGTGCGGGTGATGATCGGGATCATCATGATGCCGAGCGCGACCCCGCCCGCCAGCGCCTGAAAATCCATTCATCGGCAGCACGACGAGCGCGTACACGAAGACGCCGATCACGATGGAGGGCACCCCGTTGAGCGTGTCGGCGGCGAACCGCACGAGCGGGGCGAGGCGCGAGGTTCGTCCGGCCTCCACGATGTACACGGCTGCCAGCACGCCGATAGGGATGGCGAACAGCGCGCCGAGTCCGCACAGGATGAGCGTGCCGATGATGGCGTTGCCCATGCCGCCGCCAAGCTCGCCGACCGGGGCTGGCAGGTGCGTGAAAAACTCGACGTTCAGCGCGCGCACGCCTTGCTGGAGGACGTAGATCAGAATGAACGCGAGGGGCACGAGGGCGACGAGCACCGACGCGAAGCACAGCGCCGCCATCACGTGGGAGACCACCCGCCGCCGAAGCTGTCGGCTCACCCGGCGGCCTCCTCGGGGACGATGGGCGCGATGATGACCGGCGTGGCGCGCTCGCGCGTCATGTTCCAGATGAGCAGCCGCGAGATCACGTTCACGACGAGCGTGATGATGAACAGCACGAGCCCGATCTCGATGAGCGCCGATCGGTGGGCCGGCGTCGCGGCCTCGGTGAACTGGTTGGCGATGACGGCGGCCATCGTTTCCTGCGGCGCGAAAATCGACAGCGCGACTTGGGGCGTGTTGCCGATCACCATCGTGACCGCCATCGTCTCGCCGAGCGCGCGGCCGAGGCCGAGAATGATGGCCCCGACGATGCCGATTCGCGCGTAATGGAGCGCGACCTTCGTCGCTTCCCACCGCGTGCAGCCCAGCGCGTAGGCCCCTTCCCGCTGCGCGGCCGGAACGGCCTTCAGCACTTCACGGGCCACCGACGACGTGAACGGGACGACCATGACCGCCAGAATGAGCGAGGCGGCCAGCAGGCTCACGCCGACGGGCGGCCCGCTGAACAGGGGGAGCTGGCGGATCCAGTCCGGCAGCGCGAGCTGAAAGGCGCGCACCTGCGGGACCAGCTGGTACATGCCCCAGAGCCCGTAGACGATCGACGGAATCGCGGCCAGGAGCTCGGTCAGGAAGATGAGCGGCTGCCGGAGCGCGTGCGGGCACAACTCGGAGAGGAAAATCGCGATGCCAAGAGAAATGGGCGTCGAGATGACGAGCGCCAGAAACGAGGAGTAGATCGTGCCCCAGATGAAGGGCTCGGCGCCGAAGTCGCCCGAGACCGGGTCCCAGGTGTCGGTGCGCCAGAAGTGAAAGCCGAATTGGTGGATCGTCAGCGCCGAATGGCGCCAGAGGATGACGCCGATGGCGGTGACGATGACAAGCAGGACCAGCGCAAAGAATCCCGTGCCTCCACGGAAGAGGAGATCCCCTGCGCCGGTCCGAGTCCGAGCCATTCCGCGCGTTACTGTACCTGGATCTTGGCCAATTGCGCCATCTCGAGCTTCACGACCGCCGCGGGTAGCGGCGCGTAGCCCAGATCAGACGCGAACTTCTGGCCGTCGGACGAGCGCCCACTTCATGAAGTCCACGAACGTCTTGGCCATCGTCTTGTTCGTCGGGTTCTGGTAGAGCAGGAGCCAGGTGAAGGACGAGATGGGATACGTCGTGTCGCCGGGCGCGTTCGTGATCGACACCCGGAAGTCGGCGGGCATGCTCTTGGCGGCGCCGGCGGCGGCCGCGGTCACCGAGGCCAGCGTGGCCTTCACGAACTTGCCGGCCGAGTTCTGCACGGTGCCGTAGGTGATGTTGTTCTGCAGGGCGTAGATGAGCTCGACGTAGCCGATGCCGCCCGGTATCTGCTTCACCAGGCTGGATACGCCCTCGCTGCCCTTGCCGCCGAGGCCCACCGGCCACTTGACGGACGTCGCCACGCCAATCGTCTGCTTGTAGGCCGGCGAGACCTTCGAGAGGTAGTCGCACCAGATGTAGGTCGTGCCGCTGCCGTCCGACCGGTGCACGACCGTGATGTCGGTGTTTGGCAGCTTGACGCCCGGGTTCAGCTTGGTGATGGCCGCGTCATTCCATTTGGTGACCTTGCCCAGGTAGATGTCCGCGAGCAGCGGGCCGGTGAACTTCAGCTCGGCGTTCACGCCGGGGATGTTGTACATCGGCACGACGCCGCCCAACACCGTGGGGAAGTGGAGGATGTGTCCGCCCTTGGCGCCGGCCAGCTGCGCATCGGTCATCGGGCCGTCGGTGGCGCCGAAGAAGATCGTCTCGCTGCTGGATCTGCTGGATCCCGAAGCCCGACCCCTGCGACGCGTAGTTGATCTGCACCGTCGGGTGCATCTTGTTGTACTCGCTGAACCACTTCGTGTAGATCGGGTTGCCGAACGTGGACCCGCCACCGTTGATCGTCATGTTCTGCGCGAGGACGCCGGCGCCGAGCGCAATCACGCACGCTCCGGCAAGTGCCAAACGTCCCGCGCGCATTTTCAATGTCATCATGAGAGTCACTCCTCGTTATCTAGTCGCTGCGTTAGTAGTTGATGAGCGTGTGGACGCCGATCTTCGCGATCTTCGACGTGCCGGGCATCGTCTGCTGGTCGTAGTCGAAGAGCAGCGCCGCCGCGGGCCCGCCGGTGTGCGGGAACCAGTACGCCAGGCCGACGATCCCGATCTTACGCTTCGCGCTGACGGACGTGTCCGGCTGGACCTGGTCGTAGCGCAGGAGCGCCTCCCAGCCGTTGCCCTTCTTCTGGAAGAACGGCGTCAGCCAGACCGAGAAGCCCCGGCCCTTGATCCTGCCGGCCGCCGACCCGGCCTGGTCCGCCGTTGCGACGTAGTCAACGCCCAGGCTCACGTGCGCGTCCTCGAAGAGCCCCTGGACCATGTAGCGGTTGCGGACGCCGCCGGCAATGGGCCGATCCGCATCCACGAACCCCGAGAGGCGAAGCCCCTTGGCCTCGGCGCCGCCCGACGCGATCGGGCGGATCGTGGCGCGCGCCTGGAAGGCCTTCTCCTGGTTCTGCTCGCCCTTGTGGTAGCCCTCACCGTTGTAGATGCCGACGTGGACGTCGCCGTAGCTGCTTCGCGAAGTTGCCGTGGAACGAGACGCCAGGATCCGAGGACGTCATGTAGCCGGCGCGGTCGACCATGATCGGGCCCTGGAACCGATAGCGGTAGGTGCCTTCTTCGAAGTCGATCCAGGGCGTCTGCTGCTGGCCGATCCGGATCCACGACCCCTTCGTCGTCCAGTCGTCCAGGTTGATCTGCGCGAACGCATACTTCACGCGGAAGGTCAGCGACCCGTCGAGATTCCCCGCGCCGCTCGCCCGCGCGATGTCGGGCGTGATGCGGAAGGCCACGATGTGCGAGACCTGCCCGTTGAAGTTGATGTAGGCGCGCGAGACGTCGAAGCTGTTCGGGTGGTACGAGTTCCCGCTCGCGTCCTTCGCCGAGGGCGAGCTCTGATACGTGTAGTCGCTGAAGATCGTCGCGCCGACTTTGAAGGACGGCGTGTCATCGGGCTTCGCCGGGGCCTGGGCGCTCGCCGTGTAGGGCAGGGCAGACAGCAGGCCGGCGAACAGCAGTGGCATCGTCAAACGTCGCATTGTGAAGAATCCCTCCTACCCGTCAGAGGCCGAAGGCCTTTCGGGTCGCTGACGAGCGTAGCGAGGGGCTGTAACGGGTACAGGTCGGGAACGTTTCGCTCGCGTTAAATCGCGGACCCGCCGCGAGAAGGCGTCTATTGGGCGCCGGCGGATCGGCCGAGGCGCGCGGCGCCGCCGCCGAAGAGGGGGCCGACGGCGGGTGCGGGAGGAAAAACTGCCGTAGAATAAAACGTTGGCTTCGCGGCCCGCGGCCGCGCCGACACGTCCCCATCGTCCAGAGGCCTAGGACGTGGCCCTTTCAAGGCCAAGACTCGGGTTCGAATCCCGATGGGGACGCCACACCTTTCAAACCCGCAGACGAATCGCTTCGCCTCGCGCGGCGCTTAAATCCCAAGCAACGCCGTGGCGATCGTCGCCCACTCGTCGTCGAGCGAGCCTTCTTCCGCGGGTCGGTCGGCGTGCCGGTACCAATAGCGGGCATTCGACAGGTCGCCTTCCTTGCGGTGCAAGTAGGCGTGAATCCAGGCGCCGGTCGGGTTGTCGATGTCCTGCGCGACCCGATGCGCCGCCGGCCAGTCGCCGCGGCCGTCGTGCCAGAGCGCGAGCAGCGCCGGCGACAGCCCGCGCGGAGGCGCCGGATCGGTGAGCGTCGATCTGAACTGGTCGAGTGTCATCGCCGAGATCCGCGATCTCAGTAATGCGTGACCGTGATGCTGTAGTTCGTGGGGCCGGTGAGCGTGCCCGTCGTGCAGTTCGGCGCCGATATGCTGGTCGCAGTCGGAGACATACACGCAGTACGTGCCGGCTACGGCGCCGTTGTAATAGAGCGGCGCGCCAATCGTGGCCGCCCGCACTCCGCTAAACGGGACGCACGCGCCGTTGACAATAATCCGAACCCTTCGGCGACCGTCGTGTTGGAGCGCCGCACCGGTGCTCGACGTGAGGCTGTTGACGGTGACCCCAATGGAGCTCCCATCCAGCGAGCCCGCGTAGACGACGACGAACTGATGGAAATCGAACCCTAACGGCTGCAGCGGTTCCGGTAAACGGTTCGGTGACGAGCGTGGGCGCGGGCGCCGTGGGGGACGAGCCGCAGGCGCTGCTGGCGGCGAGCGCGACGGCAAGCGAAATCAGGACAGAAGCACGTGCCATGCGAAGAGCCATCAGACGGTCCGTTTCTCGAAGAGCAGGGCGCTGGCGCGCCGCGCCCGGTCATTGTAGTCGTGAAGGTTCCCCGAAGGCGAGTGGAGCGCCGGACGGCCGCGTCACGGCCGTCAGTGGACGACCGCCGCGGCGCCTTGGGGCGCGTCCGGGCGCGCCGCCGGGGGATTGCCTCGCGCCTCGGCGGAGAGCGCCAGCGCCACGCCGTTGGTCCACCCGAATCCGTCCTGCGCCGGATACTCGCCGCCGCCGGCCGGCTTGCTGAGGTCGGTGACGTCGTACTTCTCCATCATCTTTCCCGTCGCCCGATACGTGCGCCGGTCGAGCGCGAGCCAGCGCGTGCGCGCCGTCGCCGCCAGGTCATCGCGGCCGTAGTGTGCGACGCCCTCGATGGCCATGTACTCGAGCGGCGCCCAGCCGTTGGGGAAGTCCCACTGCTGACCGGATTGAATCAACGTCGTGACGAAGCCGCCGGGCTGGAGCAGATCGTGCTCGAGGCGCGCGGCCACGGCGCGTCCTTGCGGCGGAGTCGCGAGGCCGAAGAATAACGGGACGGCGGCGGCCAGCGTCGGTCGATCGGTCTCGCGCGTGCCGGTTCGCCATCGGACGTCGAAGAAGTCGCCGCCGGCCGGGTCGTACGCGGCATTCAGCAGGGCGTGGCGCCGCGCATCGGCGGCGGCCGTGAACCGCCGGGCGGCCTCGGCGTCGCCCGGGCCTCCGCGCAGCGTCCGGAGCGAGGCCATCAAGCGCTCGTCCGCATAGAGCAGACTGTTCAGATCGACGGGCGCGAGTTCCGTGGTCTCGATCGTCGTCAGATCGTGCGGGTCGCGCATCCAGCGGCTGGAGAAGTCCCATCCGCTCTCGGCGGCGGCGCGGAGGTTGCGATAGAGCGCTTCACGTTGGGAGGGCGCGACCCGCTGGGCGAGAACCGCGTCCTCGCGGTAGGACTCCGGCCGCGGCTCCGGACGGTCGTCCCAGTACCGATTGAGAATCGCGCCGTTCGGCAAGCGCACGACCCGACGAAACGCCATGCCGGGGGCGAGCGTGTCGGCACCGTCCATCCAGAAGGCGTACTCGGCTTCGAGCGCTGGCAGATACGGCAGCATCCGCGCGCGCCCGACGTGCGCACCGTAGAGCTCGATCATGGCGCCGAAGAACGGCGGCTGGCTCCGGCTGAGGTAGTAGGTGCGATTGCCGTTCGGGATGTGGCCGACCGTGTTGACGAGATGCGCGAAGTTGTCGAGCATGTCCTTCACGAGATCCGCGCGCCCGCTTTCGAGCAGGCCGAGCATCGTGAAGTACCAGTCCCAGTAGTACACCTCGCGAAAGCGCCCGCCGGGCACGACGTACGAGTGCGGCAGGGGAATGAGCGACGAGCGCGGATCGATCCGATCGGGCGGCCGCGTGAGCACGGTCCAGAGCGAGCCGATGTGCGCTTCCATCGTCGCCGTCCGATTGGTGCGCACGGGCGAACCGCCGGTCGAGGGGAGCGAGAAGTCGCGCGCGACGAAGGCGCCGAGGTCGAAGCCCGGCGAATGCTCTTGCGCGGCGTAGCTGGCCGCGATGGCCGCGGGGGGCAGCCGGGGACGGGCGTCAACGAAAGTCTTCGAGTCGGGAAACACCGCGGCCATCTGGACGTCGCCGAAGAGCGGCCCGAGGTCGCGCGACGGGTCGTAGCGCGCGGCGACCGGCGCGCCGCGCGCCGACGCGGTGTTCGGCGGGACCGTGGCGCACGCCGCGGCCACGGCGCAGGCGAGGCCGAACACGAGCGAGCGTCTGAGTCGAACGGGGAACGTCATGCCTTGCGTGAAGAAGAACTGGTGGGCCGCGCAGGGATCGAACCTGCGACCCTCTGGTTAAAAGCCAGGTGCTCTACCACTGAGCTAGCGGCCCGTACACGATCGACCTATCGACCTATCGACCTATCGACCCATCGGTTCGGTCGTCCAATCCAATCATGCCGCACGCCGGCGTGCAATCCCGGCGCGTGGAGGCGGGGCCTTCAGAGGCTGCCCTGGCCGAGCGCGCGGCGTCCGGAGGCAAGGTCGAGCGGCACGCCAAGCAAGGGAAGGGGACGTCGCGTCATGACGGATCGCACGCCGGCGCGCCGCGCCCAGACGAGGCGGCTACGGGGCGGGCGCGACGAGGGTCCGGGCGAGCGAGCTCAAATCCTCCAGCCAGAGCGGCTTGTAGCGCACCGTGGCCCCGAGGGCCGAGATCTCATTGAGCACCTGCTCGTTCAGGAAGTAGTCGCCGGTCACCAGTCCGACCGGCGTCTCGCGCAGCCGCGCGTCCTGCCGCACGAGGCGCAGGAACTCCAGCCCCGTCACGTCCGGCATTCGCATATCGACGATGATCGCGTCGGGCGGGTCTTGCGTCGTGAGCTTCAGCGCCGCGTCGGCCGACGGCGCCGTCGTGACCCGGTAGCCGACGTGCGCCAGCATCCGAGCGAAGGTCTGGCTAACAGCCAGGTCGTCGTCGACGATCAAAAGGTGAGCCACGTGAACCATAGTATCGGCTGGATGCCCCACGCGCCCCAACTTCCCTGCTAGTGGAGCGTATCAGCGAGTTGTACAGCGCCCTCCGGGCGGGGCATCCCGCCTGGCGGCGTGGCTCCTCCCTCAAATACCGGCCGTATTCTCGGTCGTCGCGCCTGGCCAGGTAGGCGCCGCGCTCCGGATGCCGCTGTACAACTCGCTGGTACGCTCCACTAGTCGCCAGTCGCCACGGCACCCGATGTTACGATACGATGGCTGCGATTGAGTCGCCAGGGGGAAGACGGTCCGATCTGGCATGTGACCAAGAGGTTGCGGAGGCGGTGTGTCGCCCATTTTCGTTCGACCTGTCAGAGAACAATTGGAGCACGACCGGCTCATCCGCTTTCTTCAGGCGAAGTATAAGCGAAAGCTTGAAGTTGGCGCCAACCTCGGCGATGAGCAGATCGCACCGGTCAAGATTGGCCAATCGACGTTCTTTCCGGACCTCGTCCTGACGGACGGCCGGAAGCTCGCGGGGCTCGTCGAAGTCGAGACGGGCGAGTCGGTGAACAACCTGGAAGCGCTGGCGCAATGGGTGCATTTCTCGCGCGCTCGGGTGCCCTTTCACTTGTACGTACCGGTGCCGGCGTACGACATCGCGCGGCGGTTGTGCGAGGCGCACCAGGTCAAAGTCGGCGAGATTTGGGCGTACCGCCCGCTGATGGACGGCTTCGATCTGGTCCGGCAGTTCCACGACTCCTCGGCGGCCGCCGCAAAGCGCAAGGCGTCGTCGCCGGCCAAACCGGCCCGGCGGCCGGCCCGCAAGGCCGCGCCGACGCGCCGGCCAGCCCGCAAAGCGGCGCCCGCGAGGGCGCGAGCGAAGCGGGTCAAGCGTCCACGGCCCGCCGCCCGCAAGGCGCGGGGACGCGGGCGCACGATCAAGCGCGCGCGGTAAGCGCCAGCAGGAAGAGGACGCGTGCCGTTCATCCGCTATTCCCGCGACAAGCGGGGCTACGAGAACACCTACGTCATGCACGCCTATCACGGCGGGCACGGCGCGGCCGGCACGCGCGTCCTTTATTTCTTCCACTCGCCATCCCACGTGAAGGTGGGGCGGCGAGCGCTTGATGCCGAAGTGCTCGAGGCGCTCGAGCACACCCATCCCGATCTGCCGTTCGATTGGCCGTCCCTCCTGCGCCAGCCGGCGCCGCCACCGGCGCCCGTCGTCGACTGGCGCGAGCGCCGGGGGGCAGGTCGTACCCGCGCGCGCGGCCAGGCGCGCACCTCGTCGGCGCCTCCGGCTCGGCCGACCGTCGAGGTCGAGGACGAGACGGTGCTGGGGCGGACGCTGGGCGTTGCCGAGGCGGCTCGCCTGCGGGGGCGGTACCGACGAGTTGCTCGAGCGGATCACGCGCCGGGCGCGGACGCCCGGCGATCGGGACCGACTGACCGAGCGCGCGGTGCGTCTCAACCCTGATGAGTGGATCGACGCGGCCGCCGTTCAGGCCGGGGCCGCCTCGGTCGAAGCCGAGTGGGACGCGGTCGTGAGCGAGCTGCCGTCGCGGCGGCGCGGCCGGCGCGGCGGACGGGGGCGACGGAGCGGGGAGACGGATCCGGGAGCTTCTGCGATAATTGAGGGACATCATGAAGACTTGGACGCGCACCCGGTGGATGCTGTGGACTCGATGGGTGGCGCCGATGTTGGCGGCGACGGCGATCGTGACGGCGCAGACGCCGGCGGGCCAGACGACGCCGAGTCAGACCCCGATCTACCGGGCGAGCGCTGAGTCGGTCGTCATCCCGGTCACGCCGAGGGACGCCAAGGGCCAGTTCGTCGGGAACCTCACCCGCAGCGATTTCGAAGTCTCGGAGGACGGCGTTCCCCAGACCATTCGCCAGTTCTCGTATTCGCTCGGCGGCCGGATGTTCGGCGATCTCGCGTCGCCGTCGGCCGGCTCGTCGACCTCGATGCCGGTGACCGAGGGGCTCGTCCTGCCGAAGGCGCGTCCGCCGGCCGACGTGGCCGGGCGCATCTTCATCATTTTCATCGACGATCTGCACTTCACGCCGGACATGACGCCGCGCGTGAAGGACATCCTCAAGCAGATCCGCGACACGGTCCTGCACGACAACGATCTGGTCGGGTTCGTCTCGACCGGGTACTCGTCGATCTCCATGGACCTGGCCTACGACTATCAGCATCGGCGCATGGACGAGGTCATCAAGAAGGTGATGGGCTCGGGGCCCACCATCAACGACATGCTCTCGATGCCGCAGACGGGGAACGGGCTGACCGAGCTCGACCACGGGGTCAGCGTCACGTTCTCCACCGCCCAGGACATCCTCACGAACCTCGCGCCGGTGAGCACGCAGCGCAAGGCGTTCATCTACATCAGCAGCGGCTACGACCTCAATCCGTTCCAGAACGCCCGGCTCCAGCGCGAGCAGCGGGATGCCGAGGCGAATGGGCAGTGCCCGAGTTCGACGTCGGGCGACACCTCGAGCCAGCCGGTGAACGACACGGGCGGGGTCGTCGGCTGCGGCAACGACACGTCGGGCAACGCGGCGCCGCAGAGCGGCAGCGAGCGCCAGTACGGCGAGGATCCGGTGGGGAACACGTCGATGGAGTTCAAGCAGTCGGAGCTCATCGGCCAGCTGTACGACCTCGAGCAAGCCGCGCGACGCGCCAACGTGCTGTTCTTCCCGATCGATCCGCGGGGCCTGGCGGCCTCGGTCGGCATCGAGGTGAACCAGGCGGTGGGCTACGCCGACTTCCGCGACTTCGTGACGACGACGACGAGCACGCTGCAGTCGCTGGCGGAAACGACCGGCGGCCGGGCCATCGTCAATACGAACGACCTGCATGACGGCTTGCAGCTGATCGACAACATGACGAGCGACTACTACCTGCTCGGCTATCAGTCGTCGAATCCTGATCCCCTCAGGATTCGGCGCAACGTCCAGATCAAGGTGACGCGTCCCGGCGTGCGCCTGGATCCGTACAAGGACTACTACGACCTGAAGCGACCGCCGAAGGCGAAACCGAACGCGAAGTAGTGTGGTGAGTCAGAGATTCGCTGTTGTCTTCCGGGCGGGGCATCCCGGCGGGCGGCGTTGCTCCTTCCTCGAATATGGCCAATATTCTCGGTCGTCGCGCCTTGCCGGCCGGGCGCCGCGCGCCGGAATACTTCCGCGAATCTCTGACTCACCACACCAGTTCGTCGCGACGTTTTTGTCGGCAATCTAGTCAGATTCGACGTTCTTGTAGTCTCGTTGTAACAACGTTACGCCGACGTTGTTAGTTCGTCGCGTTCCCTGCGCTATACTGCCTCCGTTGGTTGGTGCGTCTCCCGTTCGCTGACCTTCCACCTCAACCCCGGAGCCAAGAATGAATCCTCTGAAGACCCTGTCGCGAATGCTGTATCTGGCGGTTTGCGCGACGCTGGCTGGCGTGTTGTCCGCCAGCGCGCAGACCGTGACGACCGGCTCGATTGCCGGCACGGTGACCGATCCGCAGGGCGGTGTGCTGCCCAGCGCGATCGTCGTGGCGGTGCACGTGCCGACTGGGACGTCCTATGAAACCGTGGCGAAGGCCGATGGGCGCTTCGTGATTCTCGATGTGCGCGTCGGCGGTCCCTATACGGTGACCGTGAAGATGGCGGGGTTCAAGGACGCCGAGCATCGCGACCTGACGGTCACGCTGGGCCAGCAGCTCGAACTGTCGTTCAAGCTGGAAGTCCAGGCCGTGAGCGAAACGGTGACCGTGACCGGGGCGCCGCCGCCGATTGACACCACGGTTGCCGGCGCGGGCGGCAACATCTCTCCGGAGGTGAAGGACGCGCTGCCGACGATCAATCGCAGCATCGTCGACGTCGTGCGGACCAATCCGTTGTTCAACTCGATTGACGGCGGGTCGGGCTCGGGCGGCAATAACGTCATCTCGGTGGCAGGGACGTCCTTCCGGTACAACAGCGTCCAGATTGACGGCGCGGCCAACAACGACCTGTTCGGGCTGGCCAGCTCCGGCGGCCTCCCCGGGGGCGCCACCGGCTCGCAGCCGATCAGCTTCGACGCCATTCAGGAGATCCAACTGGTCGTCTCGCCGTACGACGTGCGTCAGGGCGGGTTCTCGGGCGGCGGCATCAACGCGATCACGAAGAGCGGATCGAACGTCCTGCACGGCTCGGGCTTCTACTACGGCCGCAATCAGAACTGGGTCGGCAAGTACAAGACGACGTCGAACCCGTCGGGTAAGTTGTCGACCTTCTCGGACAAGCAGGGCGGCTTCACGATTGGCGGGCCGATCGTGCAGAACAAGGCCTTCTTCTTCGCCGCGCTCGACAACCAGCGGAAGCTCACGCCGACGGGCTGGTCGGTGGGCGGCACGGGCACCGACCTGGGGCAACGACGCCTCTGGTGGCCCAGTTCCTGGACATTCTCGAGAACCAGTACCAGCTACAACCCCGGGCCCGAATCCGACGGGCGAGTTCAGCCGCGCGAACAACAGCAACAAGGTGTTCGTGCGCACGGACTTCAACCTCGCGCCGGGCGAACAGCTCACGGTCCGCCACAACTACGTGAACGCGCTGTTCGACGCCGGCTACGCCGACGACAGACCTCGTTCATCACGCCGGACCACTACTACCGCACGGTCTCGACACACGAACTCGACCGTGGGGCAGTTGAACTCGACGTTCGGCGGTGGCGTCAACGAGCTGCGGGTGGCCTACACGCGGGTAACCGACTCGCGCGGCGGCCAGCCGTTCGAGCAGCGGCCGTTCCCGCAGGTCACGGTGGTGCTGTCGGGCAGCACAGACGATTGTCGCCGGCCGCGAGCAGTTCTCGACCGCCAACTTCCTGCAACAGGACGTCGTCGAGCTGACCGACTCGTACACGATGGTGCGCGGCACGCACACGTGGACGATCGGCACGCACAACGAGTTCTTCAAGTTCCGGAACCTGTTCATCCGCGACAACCTCGGCACGTATCGGTTCTCGAGCCTGGCGGATTTCGCGGCGGGCCTCGCCCAGCAGTACGACTACAGCTTCTCGGCGACGAGCGACCCGACGCAGGCGGCGCAGTTCCGCGTGAACGGCCTCAGCGGGTACATCGGCGACCAGTGGCGGGCGGCGCCGAACCTGACGGTGACCTACGGCGTCCGCGCGGACATCGCCCGGTTCCCGACGATTCCGCACGCGAACCCGATTGCGGTAGCCGACTTCGGCTACAGCACCGACATCGTGCCGAACAACACGACCTGGTCGCCCCGCGTCGGATTCAACTGGAATCTGAGCGGCGACGGCACGCAGCAGGTGCGCGGCGGGGTCGGCATGTTCACCGGCCGGCCGCCGTACGTGTGGATTTCGAATGCCTACGGCAACACCGGCGTGGATTTCACGCGCGTCGGCGCCTCGAACAACAGCAAGAACATGATCCCGTTCACGCCGGGCGCGCCCTCCGCGGTGGTCACCGGCGCGTCGGCGGGCAGCTTCACGAACGAGATCGACCTGACGGACCCGCACTTCAAGTACCCGCAGGTGCTGCGCGGCAACATCGCGTACGAACGGCAGCTGCCGGGCGGGTTGATCGGGTCGGCCGAGTTCATCGGCACGAAGACGCTCGAGGACATCGCCTACTCGAACCTGAACTACACGCCGCAGGCGGGCGTGTCGATCCTCGACGGGCGCAACTACTTCACCAAGGTCGTGCCGTCGCTGAGCGACGTGATCCTGCTGCGCAACACGACGAAGGGGCACAGCTGGAACATGGTCTACGAGGTGCGGCGGCCCTACAAGAACGGCTTCTTCTGGTCGGCTGCGTACTCCTACGGCCAGTCGTTCTCCATCATGGACGGCACGTCCGACCAGGCGGCGTCGAACTGGGGCAACGTCTACGTGCCGAACGACCCGAACAACGCGCCGGAGACCGTGTCGAACTTCGATCCGGGCCACCGCATCAGCGTGTCGGGGTCGTACCGACGTGCCGCTGGGCGGCGGCGTCAAGATGACCGCGAGCATGTATTACTCGGGGCAGTCGGGCCGGCCGTACACGATCGTGTTCTACCCGAACGTCAACGGCGACGGCCGGTTCAACGACCTCCAGTACATCCCCTCCAGCCCGAGCGACCTGGGGATCAGCTACACCGGCAAGACCTACGCCGACCTGGCGGCCTTCATGAACAGCGACCCCTGCCTGGCGCAGTACGTCGGCAAGACCATCCCGCGGAACGCGTGCCGCGCGCCGTGGACGAACCAGCTCGACGCGCGGTTCGCGTTCAAGCTGCCGGTCAAGCGGGTGAGCACGGAAGTCACGCTGGACGTCCTGAACCTGCTGAACCTGCTCGACAAGAACTGGGGCCTGATGCAGTACGCGTCGTACGGCGAGATCGAGCCCGTGTCGACGACGCCGTCCACGCCGACGGCGACGTCGCAGATCAGGGTCTACAACCTGAGCTTCCTGTCGGCGCCCGGCGCCCAGTTCTCGCGCGACGATCTGCGGTCACGCTGGCAGATGCAGCTCGGCGTGCACGTCGGGTTCTAGCCCGCTGTATTCACGAACGCTGCGCGTTCGCGAATACGCGCCCGTGGCCCTTGGTCGGTTGAGGCCACGGGCTTCGACACCGCGCAGACCGCGGTGCTCAGGGCTCGCCCTGAGCGAAGGCCCGATGTCTGGGCCTGAGTCGAAGCCCGAAGGGCGGATTGTGGGGCCTTGCATGAATAATCCGGGCTAGGCGCCGACGATTCACACGAACGATGAGCCCGGGCGGCCCGCCGCTCGGGCTCATCGTCTGTACGGGGAGGTCAGGCGTCGGCCGGAACGACCGCTTTGATCCGCGCGACGGCTTCGTTGAGGTAGTGCTCGTCCATCTCGATGCCGATGAAGTCGACGCCAAGCTGCACGGCCGCGATGGCGCTGTTGCCCAGGCCCAGGAACGGGTCGAGCACGACCCCGGTGCGCGCCGCGCCGTGCAACCGAATGCACTGCTCGGGCACCTTGGGAGGGAAGGACGCGGGATGCGGGCGGTCGCGGTCGCGGCTCTGGATCGTTTCGTAGGGGATGAACCACGTGTTGCCGCGGCAGCGCACGCCGTCGCCGGCCGCCGCCCAGCGCGTGATATTCGAACGGTCCTGATACGGCACGCCCACGGCGCGGCGGTCGAGCCGCGTCCGGCCCTCCGGCGTGAAGTGGAAGATGAACTCGTGGCAGTCGTTGACGAACCGCTCGCTGTTGATGGGCTTGTAGTGCCCGATGGCGACGTCCCGGTCCAACGGCAGGCTCGCCCCGGTCGCCGTCTTGTCGATGGCGATGGCCTTCACCCAGTGGATCGTGTTCTGCAGCTTGAAATACCGCCGCGCCACCTGCGCGACCTCGAGGGCAATCCAGGGGTCGGTGGGCTTGGCGCCGACATTCAAGAAGAACGACGCATGCGGCTGGACGACGGGAGCCACCGCGCGGATCCAGGCGTCGGTCCAGTTCAGGTACTCGGTGCGTGGCAGGTCGTCGCGGTACGTCCGGTACTTGATCCCCAGATTGTAGGGCGGCGAGGTCACCACGACGCCGACCGAGGCCCGCTCGATCGAGGGCAAGATCGCCACGCTGTCGCCCCAGTACAACCGAACCCTGGACCGGCCGATGGAGAAGTCGAATCGGGGACGTTCGAGCCGGGACGAGCGGAGGGCCAGCGCCATACGAACAACTTCTCGGTCGAAGGCCTCCGAAAGTACAGAGGCCGCCGGCCGAGACACGGCCGTCCGGGAACGGACGGTCAGTGTCGGTCGAGTGGCGAGATGACCCCGAAGACGCGAGTGGCCGCGGCGGCGGACCCTTGCGGCACGCTACGAGGCGCGAACAGCGTCGACGCCGCCAAACCCATGGGCGACTCGGTCGGCACTGATCGGCTGGTTGCGCTGGTGGTTGGGCTGCGGGCAGGCCGCGCCCTTTTCTTCGATGTACGTGACTTCGCGGCTCGAGGCGAGCTCGCGATAACGGCCGGAGACGCAGCCGCAGGACAACGTTCTGAATCCGAGGAGATGGACGACGCTCATGAGTCGACTCGCAATGTGCGGATGCAAACGTCGTGCCTGACGGAGATTGCCGCAAATGCGAAGAAGAAAAGTGGCTACATGAGGGCAATAGCTTGGCGGAGTGGTAATAAATACACGGACCGTCCAGATCTTGGCACTATGGGCGGCCAGGCGGCGCGGTTGCGTTGGATCGGCGCCACGTCCTTATGGATCGCTCCGGCCGATCAGGAGGGCGGCGACGCTCGAATCTCCTGGAAGTGTCCCGTCTCCACCTCCCGCTGGCGGGCGGCGTAGCGGCGGACCCGGTCGATCCGTACGAGGAACGCGGCGTGAAAGACGACGCAGATCGCGAATGGCACGACGCGCCTGGCCACGGCTGGGCCGGAATGGACGCTGAGCCAGCCGGCCCCCGCGAGATTCGCGAGCGATGCCAGGACGAAGAGGCGCGTGAACAGCGGGTCGGTCGCGACGGTCAGCCGTCCAGACACTCGGCCGAAGGCCGCGATCGACCGCTCCCAGGAGGGCCCGTCACGCTCACCCTCGTAGAAGACCGCGAGGTAGCGGCCGATGCGCTCGACCCCGAGGTGGAGGGCGGCGACCGCTTCGAACCCGACCGCGAGCACCAGCAGCGCAAAGAGCGTCCAAAGCGCGGTGGAGGCGAGCGAGAGCGCCGCCATGGCGAGGCCGGCCCAGCCGGCGAGCGCCAGAACGGCCAAGGCGCACCTCGCCGTTCCGCGCTCACGAATGGTGGCGCGCAGAGCGCGGTATTCCTCGAGGCTCAGGTGCGTCGCGTCTGGCGGCATGGCGTCTCGGATGTGGGCGGGCTGGCCGCCGCCCCCGTTCCGACCGACAGATCTCATAGTGGCTGAATGCCTCTTCGGCTGCAACCGGCGGGCAGTGGTCCCTATTTCGGACCGTCAAAATCGCCGGTACCTATTGCCGCAAGAGGACTTGCAATGGTACCATCCGTCGCGCTGACCCCGTTCGGTCACGTGCCCTTGGATTCGAGAGACAAGTCGGCTGGAGGTAAAGCGTGGTGAAGTTCTTCCGGGCGGTCCGAGTTTCTGCGGTGTGCGGTGTCCTCCTGGTTGGCAGTTTCGCCGGGTCGGCCGCGGCCGGTCAGACGGCCAGGAAGGCGACGTCGGCGCGAAAAGCGCCGGCGAAAGCCCCGACGCGGGCGAGCATCGCTCGGGCTCGTGCCGCCGTCGCGGCGCGCGCGCGCGCGACCGCCGCGCGGCGACAGCAGGAAGCGGCGATGACGCCGCACTTCAAGCGCGACGATAGCGGCAATCTCATTCCCGACGTGCGCGCCGCCGCGGCCATCGTCTACAACCCGGAGACCGGTCAGGTGCTCTGGGAAGAGAACGCGCACGACCAGCGCTCGATCGCGAGCATCACCAAGGTGATGACCGCCGTGACGTTTCTCGCCGACGATCCAGATTTGACCCGAAAGGTGCGCGTCGTGCCTGCCGACGTGCGGCACGCGTCGGTCACGTATCTTCGCGCGGGCGAAGAGATCTCGTACGGCGACCTCCTGCATCTGCTGCTGATCCCGTCCGACAACGGCGCGGCTCGCGTGCTGGCCCGGACCTCCGAAGGCGGCACCGAGGCGTTCGTCGCGCGGATGAATGAGATGGCCGTGCATCTGGGGCTGACGAGCACGCATTACACGGATCCGTCAGGCCTCGAGGCCACCAACGTGTCGTGCGCGTACGATCTGTCGCACCTCATCGCGTTCGCCGCGTCCGATCCGACGATCGGACCCATCATGCGCACGGCCCAGTACGAGGCGCACACGAGCGCGGGGCCCATCAACATCCACAGCACGAACCGGCTGCTTGGCACCGACGTCGACGTGCGCGCGGGCAAGACGGGTTTCATCAGCAAGGCCGGCTACTGCCTGGCGACGCTGCTGCAGGTGCCGCAGGGGAGCCAGGTGGCCGTTGTCGTGCTGGGCGCGGCCAACAGCGCGGCGCGGTTCTGGGACGCGAGGCACCTGTTCAACTGGGCCGTCGGACGCGCGCAAGGCGTCGTCGGCGCCGACTGATCCGGACGCGGCGATCGCCCGGCGCCGGGCGATTGGCGTCGCATCCGCGTGGGCGCGGCGCCCGGCTTCCGGGTGTGTGCCCGTCCCCCCATCCACCGCCCGCAACTTCGATATATTCGCCATCGTGAGCGCCGATATCTCCCGCGACCCTGGCCCGAGCGTCAAGTGGCGTGCGGCCGGCAGGACCCCGCGTCTCGGCATCCTGATGATGGCGTCCGAAGCCGCGCCGTGGGCGAAGACCGGCGGGCTGGCCGACGTGCTGTCGGGCCTGCCGAAGGCGCTCGACCAGATCGGCCACCGGGTCACCATCGTGCTGCCGCGCTACCGCGGCATTGATGTCGCTCGTGCGGAGGCCGTCGCGCGCCGCGTGACCGTGGGCGCGGTCGGGTACGACGTGACGCTGCACGTGCTCGCGCTCTCGCGATCGCTTCGGGTCGTCTTCGTCGACTACCCGCCGTTCTTCGACCGCGAGGGGTATACGGATCGAAGGACACGGATTTTCCCGACAACGATCGGCGGTTTGCTCTGGTGGCCACCGCCGCGCTCGATTGGGCGAACGATCCGGCGGCCCCCTCGGTGGACATCGTTCACGCGCACGACTGGCAGGCCGGGCTCGCGCTCGCGTACCTGCGGACGCTGCCGGGGCGGTGGCCGCGGCTCGCTCGCGCCGGCCTGGTATTCACCGATTCACAATCTGGCGTATCAGGGGCTGTTCCCGCGCGAGGCCGTTCCCGCCCTCGGGCTCGGGTGGGAGGCGTTCGGACTCGACACGGCGGAGTTCTGGAACCAACTCAGCTTCCTCAAAGCCGGGATCACCTACAGCGACATGTTGACGACGGTGAGCCCGACGTACGCGAAGGAGACCCAGACGCCCGCGTTTGGCAGCGGCCTGGACGGCGTGCTTCGGGCGCGCGCGGATCGATACGTCGGGATTCTCAACGGCATCGACACGGGGGTGTGGGACCCGTCCGCCGACGTCCGGCTGCCGGCGACGTACGCCGTGGGCCGCATGGACGGGAAGCGCGAGTGCAAGCGCGGCGCTGCTCGAGCGGTTCGGCCTGCCGGTTGGCGACGATGCGCTCGCGCGGCCGCTCGTCGGACTGGTCTCGCGTCTGGTCGAGCAGAAGGGGATCGATCTCATCGTCGAGGCGATGCCCGGGCTTCTGCGAACTCGACGCCACGTGGGTGTTCGTCGGATCGGGCGCAGCCGCGCTTCGAGGCGGCGCTGCGCGCGCTGGCGGGCGAGCACCCGTCGCGCGTCGGCGTCTCGATTGGCTTCGACGAGGGCCTGGCGCATCTGGTCGAAGCCGGCGCGGACATCTTCCTCATGCCGTCACGGTTCGAGCCGTGCGGACTCAATCAGCTGTATAGCCTGCGCTACGGCGCGGTGCCGGTCGTCCACGCGGTGGGGGGGTTGGAGGACACGATTCAGCCGTACACGCGCGCGCGCCCGTCACGCCAACGGATTCAAGTTTCGGGGCGCGACCACGGCGGCGCTCGCGCGGGCCGTCCAGGCCGCGGTGCGGCTCTACGGCGATCCGATGGCGTGGGCGCGGCTCGTGCGTCAAGGCATGAGCGAGGATCACTCCTGGAACATCTCGGCGCGAGAATATGTCAAAGTGTATAGACGGGCCCGGCACGAGGCCGCCGTGCGGTGGCCGGCTCCGGCGGGGTCCGACGCGAAAGGACTGTGAGAGAGACTATGGCTTCCGAAAAAGTCGCCACGTTTACCGATGGCAATTTTGACGCCGATGTCCTGAAGGCCCAGACACCGGTGCTCGTGGATTTTTGGGCCGAATGGTGCGGCCCGTGCCGCGCGATGGGGCCGCACATCGACGCGCTGGCCGGCGACTACGACGGCAAGGTCCGCGTGGGCAAGCTCAACGTGGACGAGAACCCCAGCATCACGATGAAGTACATGGTCCGCGGCATCCCGACCGTGATGCTGTTCAAGGGCGGCGACATTGTCGACCAGGTCGTCGGCCTCGTCGACAAGACGTCGCTCAAGCAGATGGTCGACAAGCATCTCTAGTCACGCCTCGTATTCGAGCCGGCGGATCGGCGGCGGGCCGATCCCGCCGGCTCGTGCAACCCCTTCATGCCTGACGCCGTTCGAAATGTCACCGTCATCGGGTCCGGTCCGGCCGGACTGACCGCCGCGCTGTACGCGGCGCGGGCCAACCTGCGCCCGCTCGTCATCGAGGGGCTGGATGCCGGCGGCCAGCTCATGCTCACCACGGCGGTCGAGAATTTTCCGGGATTCCCGGACGGCATCATGGGGCCCGATCTCATGGCGGCCGTGCGCGCGCAGGCCGAGCGGTTCGGCGCCGAGATCGTCCGGGGCAACGTCACGTCGGTCGACCTTCGACATCCGCCGTTTTCGATCCGCCTGGAAGAGGGGGAAATCGAGACGCGGACGCTGATCATCGCGACGGGGGCGTCGGCGAGGCTCCTGGGGCTGGCCTCCGAGCGCACGCTGATGGGGCACGGCGTGTCGACGTGCGCCACGTGCGATGGCTTCTTCTTTCGCGGCAAGCCGATTGCCGTGGTCGGCGGCGGCGACTCGGCGCTCGAGGAAGCAATCTTCCTGACGCGGTTCGCGTCGCACGTGACCGTGATTCATCGGCGCGAGTCGCTGCGGGCGTCGAAGATCATGCAGGACAAGGCGTTCGACAACGACAAGATCTCGTTCGAATGGAACGCCGAGGTGATCGACGTCGAGGACCCGGCCAAGGGCGCCGTGCAGGCGATCCTGCTGCAGGACTTGAAGAGCGGCGCGACCAAGCGCCTCGAGGTCGACGGCCTGTTCGTGGCGATCGGGCACACGCCGAACACGGCGCTCTTCCGCGGCCAGATCGACTTGCACGACAACGGCTACATCGCGACGACCGGCGGCACGAAGACGAGCGCGCCGGGCGTCTTCGCGTGCGGCGACGTTCAGGATCACGTCTACCGCCAGGCGATCACCGCGGCCGGGTCCGGCTGCATGGCGGCCATCGACGCCGAACGGTACCTGGAAGCGCACGGACACTAGGAGAACTTCGAACTTCGAACTTCGACTTCGAACGTCGCACTCCGAACTTCTCACTCCGAACTTCTCACTCTGAACTTCTCACTTCTGTCTTCTAACTTCTAACTTTCCTCAGTCAATCCAGCCGCCGCCCAGCACTTCGTCGCCGTCGTACCAGACGACGGCCTGGCCCGGGGTGATCGCGGTCTGCGGATCGTCGAACCGTAGGCGCACGCCGGTCTTCCCGTCGGAGAGGATGGTCGCGGGGGCGTCACGATGTCGGTGGCGGATGCGCGCCGTCACTCGGGACGGGCCGGCCGGCGGCACGCCGGCGATCCAGTTGACCCGCGACGCCGTCAACTCCTGCCGGTCGAGCTCTTCACGCGCGCCGACCACGACGCGATCCTCGGCCGGTTCGATCTCGAGGACGTAGAGCGGGCGTCCCGTCGAGAGGCCAAGCCCCTTGCGCTGGCCGACGGTGAACCGATGGATGCCGCGATGGCGCCCGAGCCGCCGCCCGCCCGAGTCGACGACGTCGCCGCCCGGCGCGGGCTCCCCGAGCGCCTGCTCGACGAAGTCTCCGGTGTGGCCGTGCGGCACGAAGCAGATTTCCTGGCTCTCGGCCTTCTCGGCCACGGCCAGCCCGAGCCGGCCGGCGTGCGCGCGGACTTCCTGCTTTGTCAGCGCGCCGACGGGAAAGCGCGCGTGCGCGAGCTGGTCCTGCGTGAGCGAGAAGAGGAAGTACGACTGGTCCTTGTCGCCGTCGCGGCCGCGGAACAGCCGGTAGCGCCGGGTGTCCTCGTCGAAGCGCACCTGCGCGTAGTGGCCGGTCGCGACGCCGTCGGCGCCAAGCGTCGCCGCCCGCTCGACGAGCGTGGCGAACTTGAGATCCGCGTTGCAGTGGACGCACGGAATCGGCGTCCGGCCGCGCGCGTACTCGCTCACGAAGTTCTCGATGACGGTCGCGCGGAATCGCTCCTCGAAGTTCACGAGGTAGTGGGGAATGCCAATCGACGTGGCCACGCGGCGGGCATCGTGGAGATCGTCGAGGCTG
Source organism: uncultured Acidobacteriota bacterium (assembly GCA_963849525.1). GTDB lineage: Bacteria > Acidobacteriota > Vicinamibacteria > Vicinamibacterales > SCN-69-37 > CAVXSP01. The sequence continues at coordinate 345,235 of CAWKHL010000004.1, forward strand.
CAGCACGACCCGAAGGCGTCGGGCGAGTCCCGCTGGTCGTAGAGCTGCATGGAGAGGCCGACGACGTCATGGCCGTCGGCCGCGAGCAGGGCCGCGGCCACCGACGAGTCCACTCCGCCGGACATGGCGACGACAATGCGCATGATGAGAGGTCTCCTCCAGGCCCCTAGCGGACCGCCAGGGCCGGCCGCGTCAGGCGGCGCAGCCGATCGACCAGCGCGGGCAGGGTCTGGACGACGGTGTCCACCTCGGCCGCGGTCGTCTCGCGGCCCAGACTGAACCTGAGGGCATTGCGCGTGCGCGCGCGCGGCAGGCCCATGGCGAGCAGCACGTGCGACGGCTCGAGCGATCCGGAGGAGCAGGCCGAACCGGTCGACACGGCGATCCCGTCGAGGTCGAGGGCAATCAGCAGCGACTCGGCCTCGACGCCCGAGAAGCTGATGTTCGACGTGTTCGGCACGCGCCGGTGCGGGTCGCCGTTCACGGTGGTCTCCGGCACGGTGGCGAGGATGCCGTGCTCCAAGCGGTCGCGAAGGGCGGCGAGCCTCGTCGACTCGTCAGCGAGCTTCGCGCGGGCCAACCGCGCGGCGGCTCCCAGGCCGGCGAGTCCCGGCACGTTCTCCGTGCCGGCGCGGCGGTTGCGCTCCTGCCGGCCGCCCGTGACAAACGGCGTCAGGCGGACGCCGCGTCGGATCCACAGCGCGCCGGCCCCCTTCGGGCCCCCGAACTTGTGCGCGGAGATCGACAGCAGGTTGACGCCCAGGGCGCCAACGTCGACGGGGATCTTGCCGGCCGACTGCACGGCGTCGGTGTGCACGAGCACGCCTTGGGCTCGCGCGATGGCGGCCAGCTCGGCGATAGGCTGAATCGTGCCGATCTCGTTGTTCGCGTGCATGATCGAGACGAGCGCCGTGTCGGGGCGGAGCGCGGCGCGAAGCGTATCGGGGTCGAGCACGCCAGACGGGCCGACGGGCAGCAGTTCGGGGGACCAGCCACGGCGCTCGAGCGCCTTGAGGGTCATCAGGACGGCCTCGTGCTCGATCGCGCTGGCGAGCAGGTGCCGGCGCCCCGCGGGCTCGAGCGCTTCGGCGGCGCCCCGGATGGCGAGATTGTCGGATTCGGTGCCGCCGCTCGTGAACACGACGTCGCTCGGGGCGGCGTGGAGCAGGGCCGCGACGTCTTCGCGCGCGTCGTCGAGCACGGCTTTGGCGCGCTGGCCGTACGCATGCACCGACGACGGGTTGCCGAACTCGTCGCGCAGCAGACGCGCCATCGTGTCGACCACCTCGCCGGGCAAGGGCGACGTCGCGTTGTAGTCGAGGTAGATGCGCATCAGAACGATCGTAGCACCGCGTGTCCGTTGGCGCGCGAAAAGACCTGGACACGGCTTTTTCGCGTCTCGTATACTGGCCTTCGCCTGACTCCCCGGCGCCGTGTGGTCCTTGGGCCGCCGACTTCCAGGCGATTGTCGGCTTGGAGAATCAACTCATGTGGAAGCGTGACGAGGCCGTTCGGCCGCCTCAATCGACCGGGTCCGGGTCTGCGCCGAGTGCGCCCGAAACCCCTAGCGCGCGCGGCGACGCGTCGCGGACCCCAGAGAGGGACATGGTGAATATCGGCAAGAGCGTTCTCATCAAAGGCGAGTTGAGCGGCAGCGAAGACCTGACGATCGAAGGGCAGGTCGAGGGCAAGATCGAACTTCGTCAAAACGTGCTGACGATCGGGCCCAACGCGCGCATCAAGGCCGAGGTCTCAGCCAAAGCGGTCATCGTTCAAGGCGAAGTGCACGGGAACGTCACGGCCACCGAGAAAGTCGACATCCGCGATGCCGGCTCGGTCGAGGGGGACGTGTCGGCTCCGCGCGTGGCGATTGCCGAAGGCGCGCATTTCCGCGGCAGCATCGACATGCAGCAGCGCACCGGCGCGCCGAAGTCTGGCGGGGACAAGCCCGCCGTTGAACCCAAGCCGGCCACCAGTGCACCTGCTCCCGCGGCTGGAACGCCGGGGCGCTAGCGGCCCGCGACGGACGTCGGCGCCCGGTCGCCCGCAGGCGGCCGCCTGGATGCCAGGAGCGGTGCGGCCGGATCGCCGGCCCGCCGCTTCGCGAGTGAGGCTCGCGCGTTGAAGGGACTGTTCAACTGGGGATCGCGCAAGGAACCTGAACGTCCAGCTGCCGAGGCGGTGCTCGCGCCCCCCTCGACCGACCCGGTGCTCCGGTCGAAGGTGCTGCCGCGCTTCCTCGATGCGTTGGCCCACGCGACCGCGCCCGTCCTGCTCGACCTCGGTCCGGTCGTCGGGGCGAATATCTCGTTTCTCGGCGACCGCCTGCCGTGCAAGATCCACGTCGAGGACCTTTTCTCGGACGTTGAAGCGCACGCCAGGCGCGGCGACCGCGAGGGACTGTCCGCCGCGCTGGCCGCACGGTTGGGACAGCCGCCCGAGTCCGTCGACGGGATCCTCTGCTGGGACCTCTTCGATTTCCTCGACCGGCCGGCCGGCCGGGCGGTGGCACAGCTTCTCGTGAAGCTCCTGCGGAAGCGCGGCGTGCTCCACGGGTTCTTCGGCACGACCGCCATCGCACTGCCGAACTACACCAGGTTCGTCATCGAGAGCGAAGACACCCTCCGGCTGCGGGCATATCCGGCGACGCTCGTCCCTCGTGAGGTCCTGCTGACCCGCGACATCATCAAGATGTTCGATGGGTTGATCGTCGCCGAGTCGGTGCTGCTCAAGAGCAACACGCGCGAAAAACTGTTTCGCAAACCCTAGCCGCTCATCTCGATTATGGCGAAGTCGATCATTGCGATGCTCAGCGATTTCGGATCGCGCGACCACTACGCGGGCGTGATGAAGGGCGTCGTGTTGAGCATCGCGGGTGACGTGACGCTGGTGGACATCTCGCACGACCTTCCGGCGCACGACGTCGGCTTCGCGGCGCTCGAGCTGGCCGCAACGTACAAGTTCTTCCCGCCGGGTACGATCTTCCTCGTCGTCATCGACCCGGGTGTCGGGACCGCGCGCCGCGGCATCGCCGCCGAGGCGGGCGACTGGCGGTTCGTGGCGCCCGACAACGGCGTGCTGTCCGGGGTCTTTCAGGAGACGCCGCCCAAGCGGGTGGTCGAGCTGACCGACCGGCGCTACGCGCGCCCGACCGTCAGCCGCACGTTCGAGGGCCGGGACCGGTTCGCGCCGGCGGCGGCCTGGCTGGCGAAGGGCATTCAGCTCCAGGCGCTGGGCCGCGCGGTGACCGACTACCAGGAGCTCGACCTGCCGAAGCCCCGGCTCGAAGGTGACGCGCTCGTTGGGGTCGTCGTGCGCGTGGATCGGTTTGGGAATGTCGTGACGAATCTGGACCGCCGGTCGTGCGAGAAGCTGGCGAATGGCACGAGCGCGCTGCAATTGACGGTCGCCGGGCAGGCGATCGGCCGGATCGTCTCGACGTACGCCGACCTCACCCCCGGCGACTTGGGCGCGCTCTTCGGATCGACCGACCATCTCGAGGTCGCCGCCCCGTCGGCGAGCGCGGCCGAACGGCTGGGCGTGACGGTGGGCGCGGTCGTCGAACTTCGTGCTGCGCGCTGACGCCACCGCCTGCGATCCGGCGAGCCTCGGCCCCGCGGCCGACTGGCTGCGCGCGGGCGGCGTCGTGGTCTTTCCCACCGACACGTTCTACGGCCTGGCGGCCGATCCCACCCAAGCGGCCGCGGTCCAGTGCATATTCGACATCAAGGGGCGAGATGCGGCGATGGCGCTGCCGCTCGTCGCCGCCTCGCGCGAGCAGGTCGACGCCTGGTGCGGGGACCTCGGCCCGGCGGCGGCACGGCTGGCCGCCGCGTTCTGGCCGGGCCCGTTGTCCCTGATCCTGCCGGCACCGGCCGCGGTCGACCGGCGCGTGCACGGCGGGATGGGCACGGTGGCCGTGCGCGTGCCGGCGCACGCGGTGGCCCGCGCGCTCTGTGCCGCGGCTGGAAGCCCGCTCACGGCGACCAGCGCGAATCGCAGCGGCCAGCCGCCCGCCGCGTCGGCGGCGCAGGCGGGCGATCTGCTGCGCGATCCGCGCGTGTTCGTCGTCGATGCCGGGACGACGCCGGGCGGCGCGCCGTCGACGATCGTGGACGTGCGCGGGCCGTCGCCCGTGCTCGTGCGCGCGGGCGCGATCGCGTGGAGCCGCGTGCTAGAATCGCTACAGGAATGAGCACGCGCCGGGCTGCGTCAGACGAGCCACCCGCCGAGCGCGCTGCCTTGATCCGCTTGGTCACGCGCGCGACCCGACACCACGACGCGGACGTCCTTCTCGACGAACTGAGCGGACTCGCACGGGCAGCCGGGGCGACGGTCGTGTGGCGGGGGCTTCAAGAGCGGGCCCAGCCGGATCCGGCGACCCTCATCGGGTCGGGCAAGGCCGAGGCCCTGGCCGACGTCTGCCGGCTCACGCACGCGACGGTCGCCGTCTTCGACAACGAGCTCACGCCGGCGCAGACGCGCAACCTCGAAGGCGTGCTGGGCTGCCGCGTGGTCGATCGGACGGCCGTCATCCTGGACATCTTCGCGCGCCGCGCGCGCACGCGGGAAGGCAAGCTGCAAGTCGAGCTCGCGCAGCTGCAGTACATGCTGCCGCGGCTCGCGGGCAGCGGGACGGCGCTGTCGCGGTTGGGCGGCGGGATTGGGACGCGCGGCCCGGGCGAAACGAAGCTGGAAACCGATCGCCGCCGCATCCGCCACCGGGTCGCGGCGCTCAAGCGGGAGATTGCCGAGGTGCGCCACCGGCGCGGTCACGGTCGGGCCCGGCGGCGCCGGACCGAGATTCCGACCGTCGCGCTGGTCGGCTACACCAACGCCGGCAAGACGACGTTGTTCAATGCCCTGACCGGCGACGCGAGCTTCGCGTCGAGCATGCTCTTCGCGACGCTCGACCCGTGCGTGCGGCGCATCAAACTGCCAGACGCGCGGCAGATTGCGATCTTGGACACCGTGGGATTCATCGATCGGCTGCCGCACCAATTAGTCGCCGCCTTTCACGCCACGCTCGAGGCCGTGGCCGATGCCGACCTGCTCGTGCACGTCGTCGACGCGGCCGCCCCGGACCGGGAACGGCGCATGGCGGCGGTGCAGGCGGTGCTGGAGGATGTCGGCGCGGGCGGCGTGCCGATGCTAGAAGTCTTCAACAAGTGCGACCTGCTGGGCGATCCCGAGCGCGAGCGTATCCGGGCGGCGCCGGACGGTCCGTTGTGTGTCTCCGGCCGCACCGGCGAAGGGCGCGCGGATCTGGTCGCGGCCATTGCCCTGGGCTTGGGCATGGACGCCGCGCGCGTCCGATTGGAGTTCGACGAAGGACGGGATCGCGACCGCCGGCTCGTGGCCGATCTGTACCGGCATGCGCAGGTGTTGAGCCACGTGTCGAGCGGCGGGCGCGTGGTCATCGAGGCGGATGTCCCGAGGCGCTTTCTCGCGCGCTTCGAACCGGTGGGGTCGCTATGAGCCGGGTCGGAGTCGCCGTGGTGGCGGCCGCGCTCGTCGGTCTCGCGGGGTGCACCAACCACGCGCCGCCCGTTCTCGTGGGGCCGCCGCGGTATCCGGCCTTTCTCGAGCCGCTCGTGCCGGCCGATGTGCCGATCGCGCCGGCGCTGCGCGAGCGCCACGAGACGGCCTGGGCTCGCCTGCAAACCGGCGATCTGCGTGGCGCGAGCCGTGAGTTTTCCGACGTCCTCAAGGCCGCGCCGGAGTTCTATCCGTCGGTCACCGGGCTGGGCTACGTGGCGCTCGCCGGGCGCAATTACCGGCAGGCCACGCGCGAGTTCTCCTCGGCCCTCGCCGTCGATGCGCGGTACGCGCCGGCGCTGCAGGGCCAGATGGATGCGTCGCTGGGCTTGGGCGATGACCTCGGGGCGCTGACCGCGCTCGAGCAGCTCTTGGCCGTCGATCCATCCCGGTCGGATCTGCGCAGCCGGCTCGATGTACTGCAACTGCGCGTGGCGGAAGCGCAGCTGCAGGTCGCGGCGCGCGAGCGTGCCGCGGGCCGGTTGGACGACGCCCGCGCCACGCTCGTGCGCGCGCTGGCCGCCTCGCCGGACAACGCCATCATCCTGCGGCAACTCGCCGACCTCGAGCTGGCGCAGGGCAGTCAAGACGACGCCGAGCGGCACGCGAGGCAAGCGGTGCAGGTGGACGCCGGCGATCCGGACGGGTGGGCCACCCTTGGCGCCGTCCTCGAAGCGCGCGGCAACCTCCGGGAGGCCGCGAGCGCCTACGGGCACGCGGTGTCGATCGATGCCAGGCCGGCGTGGCGCGACAAGCGGGACAGCCTGGTGGCTCGGGCGGATCTCGAGGCGCTGCCGGCCGAGTATCGCGCGATTCCGTCGGCGCCGACCGTGACCCGCGCGCAAGTGGCGGCGATGGTCGATGTAAACCTGGCGCCGCTCGTCGCGTCCGCCCCGGCGAACGCGGTCGTCGTGGCCACCGACCTTCGCGGCAACTGGGCCGCGTCGTGGATCCTGCCGGTGGTGCGGGCGGGCATTCTGAACGTGTACGCCAACCACACCTTCCAGCCGTCGGCGGTGGTTCGGCGCAGCGACCTCGCCCTGGCGATGTCCCGCCTGCTCGAGTTGGCGGCCGCCGAGCGGCCCGGCGAGGCGGCAAAGTGGCGTGCGGCCGGGCGGACCTTTCCCGACGTGCCGCAGAGCTACCAGTCGTATCGCGCGATTGCCGAGGTCGTGGGCGCCGGCGTGATGCAGTGCGACGCCCTCGGGCGGTTCTGGCCGAACCGGCCGGCATCCGGGCCCGAGCTGGCCGCGGCGATCAATGCCATACGGGACGTGGTGGAACGATGAGCGCCACGATGTCCGTGCTCACCGCCGCGAACCTTCTGACCCTGATGCGGCTCGCGCTCATCCCGGTCTTCGCGTTGTGCATGCTGTACAACCGGCCGGGCTGGGCTCTCGCGACATTCGTGACGGCCGGCCTGACCGATGCGCTCGATGGTCTGCTGGCGCGGCGGCTCGGGCAGCGCACGACGCTCGGGGCCTGGCTCGACCCGATGGCGGACAAGCTCTTGCTCGTCACCATGTTCATCATGCTGACGCTGCCTGGCCTGGGGTTCGCGAACCGCATGCCGCTGTGGCTGACGGTTCTCGTGATCAGCCGGGACGTGGCGATTGTGCTCACGGTCGCCATCGTGAATCTCGCGGTCGCCCGACGAACGTTCCGGCCGACGTTCCTCGGCAAGGCGGCGACCGCCATCTACATCGTGACCGGCATCTGCGCGCTGTACTTCAACTACGTGGGGACGCCATCCGCGCTGGTGCGCTTCTGCGTCGACGCCTCGTTGGTCGTCACGCTGTTGTCCGGGTTCCACTACGTGCTGCGCGTGACGGTGTGGTCTCCGCTCGGCGAGACCGGCGGCGGCCGCCGCGGCTTGCCATAGTGGGGTTCCGGCCCTATCCTGTGTCATCGCTTGGCCCACCGGGCCGATAGGTCGATAGGTCGATAGGTCGATCATCTGGGGTGTTCATGTTTGACGCATTGAAGCGCGGCGGCAAACGCCAGACGCTGTCCGAAGCCGACGAGTTGACCAGTCTGCTGATCTCGGCGCGGCAGGAACGCGCCGAGTTGACGGCGCTGCTGGCCACGGTGTCCACGCAGACGGCCAAGGTCACGGAGGGCGCGAAGACCGCCGCGCGGGTCGAGGCGGCCGCGGCCAAGACCGGCGAACGGCTCGACGCCATGCAGGCCCGGCTTGTCGACGTCGAGTCGGCGGCCAGGTCGGTGGCCGTGCTCAAGAGCGAGATTCACACACTCAACGAGTCCGTCACCGGCGCCACACAGGCAGCCGACCGGTTGCTGGCGCCCGACGGCGAACTGCAGCAGCAGCGCCAGACGGCGCAGCAGCTGGCGAGTCAAGCCCTGCACGGGCGGGCGACGCTGGACTCGCTCCGGGAAGAAGGCGAGTCGCTCGCGCGGCTTCGCGGCGAGGTGCGTGAAGCCGTCGACGGGCTGCGGAAGGCGCGGGATCTGGTGGCGTCGACCGCGGCCAGCGTCGACCTTGTCAAGGCGTCGGTGGCCGACGTGAGCCGTGAGCACGAACGGCTGCGCGAGACCGGGCGGGACGTTCGTGATGAGGCCGCCGCGGTCGTCGCGTCGGTTCGCGAGGTCGATCAGAAGCTCGCGCAGTTCACGCGGCTGCAAGAAGCCGCGAAGACGCTCGACGACCGGATCTCCACCCTCAACACGCTGGCCGAGCACGTGACACAGAAGGCCAAGGTGCTCGAGCAGCAGAAGTACACGGTCGAGCAGGCCATCATCGAGTCGCACCGGCTGAGCGAGATGGTCCAGGCCATGGACGCGCAGGTGCTGCGGCTGGACGAGGGCCAGCGACGGGCCCGGAACGTCGAGGAAAGCGTCGAGGCGATCGAGCGGCTCGTCCGCGAGTCGGCCGAGCAGGTGCAGGCGGTGAGCGGCGTCAAGGACGACGTGGCCGCCGACCTCGAGCGGATCGCGCGCGACCGGGCGACGCTCGTGGAATTCATGCGCCAGTACGAAGAACGCCTGGCGGCCGCGCGCGCGGAGCTCGACGGAAGCCAGGCGCGCGTGACCGTGCTGCAGGGCTCGGTCGAGCGCGTCGAGCGGGCGCAGGAGGCGATTGGCGCCCGCGACAAGGACCTCGCGGCGATGGCCGACCGCATCGAGACGATCAGCCAGGCGCTGGCCGCCACCGGCGCGCGCGCCGACGAGGTCGTCAAGCAGGCGGACGCCATCGACGCCGTGAAGATCGACCTGCTCCAGCTGGACGAGACGGCCCGCCGCGTGACGTGGCAAATGGAGAGCCTCAAGGCCGCCCGCGCCGACCTGGACGAACTGCGCACCGACATCCAGGCCTTCTACCGCGAGCACGCGGACGCCGCGCAGCTGCGCGATCGGCTGTCCACCGACCGCGCGGCGCTCGAGGGCTTCCTGGATCGGGCAAGCACGTTCGCCGTGACCCTCCCGGAGCTGGACGCCCGGCTGAATACGATTCGCGGCAAGCTCTCGAGCGTGGACGAAGGCGCCCAGAAGGCGGCGAATCTGGTCGCCATCGCGGACAACCTCGATCGCCAGATGGCGCGCCTCTCGGGGCAGCAGCAGTTCGTCGACCGGCTCGATGGGCGGCTCAATTCGTTGCACGCGCTGGCGGCCGACGTCGACCACAAGATCGAGGAGCAGATCGCCCGGCGGAACGAGATCGAGTCGCTCCAGAGCGTCTGTGAGAGCGTGACCCTGCAGATCGTCGAGGTGCGCCAGAAGTTGGACGGCGTGGGGCACGCTCAGGCGGCGCTGCTGCCGATGGGCGAGCACGTCAACGCGCTGCGCAATGAGGTCGAGCGGGCGGAGACCAGACTCGGCGCGGCGCTGCGCGACCAGGGGGAGCTCACGGCGCAGGAGCGTCGGCTGGCCGACATGCTCGAGTCGGTCAGGCGCCTGTCGGTCGAGACCAGCGAGCGGCTGAGCCAGGTCCAGGGGCTGACCGACTCGCTCGGGCGATCCGAAGTCGTCAAGGACGAGTTGGTGAAGGAGCTGTCAGCCGCGCAGGGGCGCCAGCGCGAGGTGGCCGGCCAGGTCGAGACCGCCGAGGCGCAGGTCAAACAGCTGGACGCCGGGTTTCGCCAGCTCGAAGAGCGCCGCCACCAGCTCGTGTTCGCCGAGAAGCGGATGGCTACGTTCGAAGCGCGAGTGGGCGAGCTCAAGGCGGCTGCCGACACGGTCGACCGCCGCCTCGAAGAACTCGCGAAGCGCCAGGAGGTCGTGAACGCGGTGCGGCAGGAGGTGCAGGCCGTGCGCGACGTGAGCGCGCAGAGCAAGGCGGACCTCGACTACCTGCAGAGCCAGCGGTCAGACATCTCCGCCCTGCGCGCCAAGGTCGAGGAGTTGCTCGCCACGGCCCGGGCCACCGACGAACAAATCGCCGACATCAACGCGCACCGGCGGATGGTTGACGAAGTCCAGCTCAAGGTCAATCTCATCACGGCGATGCTCGATGACGTCAGCGTCAGTCTCGAGACGGTCGGGGCTCAGCGCGCCGTCGTCGATCACGTGCTCGAGAACCTGGCGAAGTTGGAAGGGCTGACGAGGGAGGCCGAGGGCACCCTCAGGTCCCTGCAGTCCGAGCGCGAACTCGCCGAGCGCATCGGAAGCGGGATTCGCGCGCTGCGCGCCCGCACCACGCTCACCGACGACCGGAAGCGCGCCTGAAGAGAAGTCGGAAGTTGGAAGACAGAAGTTAGAAGTGAAGTTAGAAGACTAGAATCTTCGTCTTGAAATATTCGATCGTCTTGCCGAGGCCCTCTTCGAGTGAGACCTTGGGCTCCCAGCCAAGCAGCGTCCGCGCGCGCGTGATGTCCGGACGGCGCACCTTGGGATCGTCCTTCGGCAGCGGCTCGAACGTGAGGGGGCTCCGGGATCCGGTCATGCGAATGATGAGCCGGGCGATGCCCTCAATCGACAGTTCCTGCGGGTTGCCGATGTTGACCGGGTCGTTCACGGGCGACTCCATCAACCTGATCACGCCGTCCACCAGGTCGCTGATGTAGCAGAAACTGCGGGTCTGCGCGCCGCTGCCGAAGATCGTCAGCGGCTCGTGGCGCAGCGCCTGTCCGATGAATGCCGGCACGGCCCGGCCGTCGTGGATCCGCATGCGCGGGCCGAACGTATTGAAGATGCGGACGATCTTCGTGTCGAGGCCGTGGTACCGGTGGTAGGCCGTGGTGATGGCCTCGGCGAACCGCTTGGCTTCGTCGTACACGCCGCGCGGGCCGATCGGGTTGACGTTACCCCAGTAGGTTTCCTTCTGCGGATGCTCCAATGGGTCGCCGTAGACCTCGGACGTGGAGGCGAGCACGAACCGCGCGTGCTTGGCCTTGGCGAGGCCGAGCGCGTTGTGCGTGCCCAAGGCGCCCACTTTCAGGGTGGGGATGGGCCACTCCAGGTAGTCGATCGGGCTGGCCGGGCTCGCCCAGTGCATCACGCAGTCGACGGGGCCCTCGACGTGAATGTAGTTGGTGACATCGTGCTTGATGAAGACGAACGCGGGCGCCGTGAGGTGCTCGACGTTCGCGATGTCGCCCGTCAGCAGGTTGTCGATCCCGACGACTTCGTGGCCGCGGGCGATCAGGGTCTCCGACAGATGAGAGCCGATGAATCCGGCGGCGCCGGTGATGACGATACGCATTGGGGAAGCGGCGCTACGCCAGGCGATGCAGGCCTCGGAGCACGGTGAGCCAGATGATCTTGAGGTCGAGCGAGAGCGACCAGTTCTCGATGTAGTACAGGTCGAACTCGATCCGCTTCTCGAGCGACGTGTTGCCGCGCCAGCCGTTCACCTGCGCCCATCCGGTAATCCCGGTCTTCACCTTGTGGCGGAGCATGTACTGCGGGATGCGGTGCTTGAATTGCTCGACGAAGAACGGCCGCTCGGGGCGCGGGCCCACGATCGACATCTCGCCGCGCAGCACGTTCCAGAATTGCGGCAGTTCATCGATGTCGTGGCGGCGGAGCCAGCGGCCGACGGGCGTGACCCGCGGGTCGTCCTCGTGCGCCCAGATGGGGCCCGTGTCCTCCTCGGCGTCGACCGGCATCGAGCGGAACTTGAACACGGTGAACGGCTTGCCGTCCAGGCCCATGCGCTCCTGGCGGTAGAATGCGGGGCCGGGCGAGCCGCGTTTGACGAGCCACACGATGACGAGCGTGGGGATCGCGCCGGTGAGCACGACGGCCAGCGAAATCACCACGTCCACGACGCGCTTGAGGACGCTGTTGAAGCCCCGCAGCGGGACGTCGTTGATGCTGATGATGGGCAGGCCGTCGAGGTCTTCCAGCCGCGCGCGGAGGGCGATGAACTGCAGCAGGTCGGGGACGACGTGCACGTCGATGCACTCGCGGCTGGCGAATTCGACGACCCCGAGCATCTTCACGTGCTCTTCGATGGGGAGGGCGACGTAGATCGCGTCGACCTTCTCGCGCGTGCAGACCTCCGCGGTCTCGGCGACCGTGCCGAGCAGCGGGAGACCGCGGTAGCCGATGGCATCGCCAGCATTCGCACGCTCGTCGACGAATCCGACCAGACGAAATCCCAGCTCGCTGTGTTCGAAGATGCGGTCGGCCACCATGCGTCCGAGATCGCCGGCATCCGACGATGAGCACGCGCTTCAGGCCGACGCCCGCGCGCCAGCGCCGCCGCAGCAGGTCGCGGACGAGCTCGCGCGAGGTGAACGTGAACAGCAGATTGAGCACGAGGAAGAGGACCCACACGCCCCGTGAGATCGGGTCGCTGATGACCACGTCCACGTAGTACGCCTGGAGGAACAGGGTGCCCACGACGCCGCCGAGCACCGCGAGGATGCTGCCGACGAGCACCGCGAAGAAGTCGTCGACCCGGGTCCGGCCGCGCCGGAGGCGATAGAGCCCCTGGAGCTGGAACGCCGCCGGGACGAGCAGCGCGATGAGCGGCAGGATCGTCGAGGTACTCGGTGAAGGGCGGCCGGCCCTTCGTGATCGGCACGAGTCGGACGATCGGCGAGTCGAACCGCAGCCAGTACGCCAGGGCGAACGCGGCCGCGGCCGAACCGCCGTCGGCGACGACATGGATGGCGACGAGGAGCCGGTTGTATCGCTTCAGCATGCGTCGTGGGCCGAGAGCGTCTCGCCGAGCACGCGGCGGAACGTCCGCTCGAACTGATCCGCCGAGAAGCGCTCGGCTCGGGCGCGGAGCATCATGGGATCATAGCGGCGATCGGCCACCGCGTGCATGGCCGCGGCGAAGGCGTCGACGGTCATCTCGGGGACCAGCACTCCGGTGACGCCATCCTCGATCGTCTCGCGCGCGCCGCCGCGGCCGAGCGCGACCACCGGCCGGCCGCACGCGAGGGCCTCGACGGGCGCGATCCCGAAGTCCTCTTCGCCCGGCAGCACGAGCGCCGTCGCGGTCCGGTACAGCGTGCGCAGCCTGTCGGCGGAGACCGCGCCCAGAAACGACACGTGCGGCCCCGCCATCGCGCGCAACCGCGCCTCATCGGGGCCCGTGCCCACCACGATCAGCGGGAAGCCGCTGGCAGTCGCGGCGCGGATGGCCACGTCCACGCGCTTGTACGGCACGAGCGCGGACACGACCAGGAAGAAGGGCTCAGCAGCGCCCGCGCCCGGCGTGAAGAATTGCGTATCGACCGGCGCGTACACCACCGTTGCCGCCCGATTATAGTACCGCGCGATCCGGTCCGCAACGTGCTGCGAGTTGGCGAGGAACCGGTCGACCCGCCCGGCCGTCGCCCGGTCCCAGCGGGCCAGCCACGCGGCGACGCCCCGCGCCATCGTGCTCGGGACGCGTCCGAGGCGCTCCCGGCCGAAGTACGCGTCGAACTGGTCCCAGACGTACCGCATCGGCGTGTGGCAATAGCAGAGATGGCGGGCGCGCCCGGTCGGGACAACCGACTTGGCGGCGCAGTGGCTCGTCGAGATGACCAGGTCCACGTCGTCCAGGTCGAAGAGCTCGACGGCGACCGGGAAGACGGGGAGGTAGTGGCGGTACCAGCGCGCCGGCACGCGGCAGCTGCTGCACCAGCGACGTGCGGATCGGGCGGTCTTCGATGAGCTGGCGACACGCTGCCCGGGACGTGCAGCAGCGTCAGGAGCCGGGCCTCCGGCAGCATCCGGCAGATTGACTCGAGGACCTTCTCGCCGCCGCGCATGCCGGTCAGCCAGTCGTGCACGATCGCCACGCGCCGTCCTTGGAGGTGCGACGATGGGGGACGGCGTCGCGGCCGGTCACCGCGCGCGCTCCGCGACCACCTCGGCGTAGACCTCGCGCGTGCGTTGCACGGATCGCGCCCAGGAGAACGCCTTCACCCGCTCGTGGCCGCGGCCGAATGAGCGTCGGCCCGCAGGGCCGCGTCGGACAGCACGCGCGTCATCGCGTCGGCGATGGCCCCGGCGTCCATCGGGTCGATGAGCAACGCCGCGTCGCCCACGACCTCCGGCAGCGAGGAGACGTTCGACGTCACGACCGGGACGCCGCTCGCCATCGCCTCGAGCGGGGGCAGCCCGAACCCCTCGTAGAGCGACGGGAACACGAACAGACCGGCCAGCCGATAGAGCGCGGCGAGCGTGGCGTCGGGGACGAAGCCGAGAAACCGGACGTGCTGATGCAGTTGAAAGCGGTGGACCAGCCGGCGCAGGTTCGGGTATTTCGAGATCTCGTCGCCGATGATGAGCAGCTTCAAGTCGCCGTCGTGCTGGCGCCGCATGAGCGCGAACGCCTCGATGAGCCGGTCGACGTTCTTGTGGGGCTTGATGTTGCCGGCGTAGAGGACGAACGGACGAGTGGAGCTGGTAGCGCTCGCGGACGCGGGTGATGTCGTCGGGCGTCGGCGACTCCGCCAGCCGTTCGTCGAGCGCGTTGTAGATGACCTCGACCTTCGACGACGGGACCCGCAGGTAGCGCAGGATGTCCTGCTTCGAGGCCTCCGACACGGTCAGGATCCGCTTCGCCTGGCGCGCGGCCATGGTCATGACCGTTCGCGCGTACAGGTAGCGCCGCGCGGTTCGGCAGGTACTGTGGGAACCGCAGGTGGATGCAATCATGGATCGTCACGACCGTCGGACACGTTCGTCAGCGGCGAGACGACGTAGTGCGGCGCGTGGAAGACGTCAGCGCGCGCCCGCCGAAGCGCAAGCGGCACGCTGATCTGCTCGCGCAGAGAGTAGTTGCCGGCCCGCTCGACGATGGGCTCGAAGTGCGGGCCGAGCGACCGGACGAGCGGCTCGTCCTCTGGGCGGCAAATCAGGCAATAGGTATCGGCGTGGTCCTGGTGCGCCAGTGAGCCACGAGGTTCCGGACGTACGTCCCGATTCCGTAGTCATGAAGCTTTCGCGCGTCGATGGCGATGCGCATAGGCGACCGTTGGCATCTTATCCCGACTGCGCGGCGAGGCCGCCGTCGGAGCCACCAGCGAAGCCAGGGGACCCATCGCGGGCGCATGCTTCTCGTAGAAGGCGAGGTGGCTCCGGTCGTAGTGGGCCGTCGACGGCCGCCCCGCTTGTCGCGATCGACCGGCCGCGGGCGTGGACGACCTCGGCCGCCGGCGTGAACAGCACGCGGCCGCCCTGCGCGCCGCAGGGCCGCGCAGAAGTCCACGTCCTCCTCGTACATGAAATAGCGCTCGTCGAAGCAGCCCCGCACGGGAAGCCTCGTCCCGCCGAACGAGCAGGCAGGCGCCGCTCACCCAGTCGACCGCGCGCTCGCGCGACGACCAGGCGCGCCACGTAGCGTTGCGCGAGCGGCGAGCGGCTGGCGGCCGCGCGCGCACGCGCAGCGCGCTGGAGAACTCGGCCAGCGGCGACAGCATCGGTCCGAACGACACCTCGGGCCGTCCGGCCGCATCGACCAGCCGCGGCCCGGCGGCGACCGCGCCGGTGGCGTCCAGTCGTCCGATGAGCCGGTCGATGGCGCCGGCCGGCACGCGCGTGTCGCTGTTGAGCAGGAGCACGAGGGGGGCCGTGCCCGCGCGAAGCGCGAGATTGTTGGCGGCGGCGAAGCCCGACGTTGCGGTCGAGCGCGAAGACCTCGACCGCCGGCCAGCCGGGCGCGAAGGGCCTCGACGCTGCCGTCGCTCGGACGCGTTGTCGACCACCATGATCCGGACCGGCCTGGCCGCCGGGTGGCCGACGAGCGACTGGACGCAGGCCACGAGCTCGTCGCGCGTGTTGTAGTTGACGATGACGATGTCGAGAGCTGCCGCCGTCTCAGACACGAGCGGCCTCTTCGAGCGCGTCGCAGGACCGTCGCGGCCGACCGGGCCCACGAGTACCGGGCGGCCTGCGCGGGGCCGGCCGCGAGGACCGCTGCTCGCGCACGCTCGTCGGTCAGCAGATCGACGAGGGCATCGGCCATCCGCCTGAGGATCGGCGGAGACGAATCGGGCCGCCCGCCGTAGACCTCCCGCGCGACGGCCGTATCGAGGAGCACCGAGGGCACGCCGTGCACCAGCGCTTCGAGCGGGGTCATCGCGAAGCCCTCGTAGTCGGAAAGGAAGGCGAAGACGCGGGCGCCGGTCGTACAGCCGCTCGAGCTCGTCATCGGCGATGTACGCGCGCCACTCGACCCGGTCGCCGATGCCCAGCGAACCCGCAATCGCGAGCGGCTCGAGTCGAGGATGCGTGCGGTTGTCGCCGACGAGCACGAGGCGCGCGTCCGGGACGCGCGCGGCCGCGCAGGGCGAAGCCGCGCAGCAGGTCGCCGATGCGCCGCCGGTTGAACAGCGACCCGACGTACAAGCACGACCGGGTCGCCGCGGGGTCGGACTCGGCGCGACCGAGCGCGGGCGCGCCGGGCGGCGCCAGCCGAAGGCGGTGCCGCGGCACGCCCAGCCAGCTTCTCGATTTCCCCGGCGGAGAACTCCGAGACCGTCAGCACGAGGCGGGCGCGTCGCGCCGAGGCGCGCGTCAGCCACCGGCGCCGGGCGCCTTGACGCCACGAGAACCATTCCGGGTGCGCGAAGAACGACACGTCGTGCACGACGACCACCGACGGGCAGCGCAGCCGAAGCGGCGCCGTGTACGCCGGCGCGAGCCAGACGTCGACGCCGGCGCGCCGCGCTGCCGCCGGCAGGCGCGCCTGCTCCCACCAGGTGCCCGCGTGCGGCGAGGCGACCGTGCATTCGTCGAAGCGCGTTGCGAGCGCCGCCTGGACGACCGGCCCGGGCGCGAAGAGCGTGACCCGATGCGGCGGGGTGGGAGAGGCCGGCCACGCGCCGAGAAGCCCGGCGAGATACCTTCCCATGCCCGTCGGATCGCCCGGCCAGTTCGCCGGCGTCGATGCCGATATGGAGTGGGCGGTCAGCCACGGCCCCGGCTCCTCCGGACGACGGCGAGCGTCCAGGCCTCCCGGACGCGCTCGGCCGTCTCCGCCCAGCTGAAGCGCGCGGCCTGCCGCCAGCCGGCTTCCCGCATGCGATGGCGCAGGTCGCGGTCGGCCAGGATCTGGCGCAGCGCGTCGGCGAGATCGTCCGGGTCCGGCTCGACCAGGCGTCCCGCCCCGCCCACGACTTCCGGCAGCGCGCCGCGGTTGGCGGCGATCACCGGCACACCGAGCGTCATGGCCTCGAGCGCCGGGATGCCAAACCCCTCGGTATGGGACGGAAGGACGACGACCTTGGCGCCGCGATACAGATTGAGACGTTCCGCCGGATCCACGTAGCCTCTGACGTTGACGTGTCCGGCGAGCGGCGCCTGCGTGGTTCGCGCGATGAGCGCCTCGGCTTCCGGAGGCGTGCCTCCCGCCAGCACGAGGCGCGCCCCTCCCGTTTCACCGCGGGAGAGGAGCTTGCCGAACGCGTCGAGCAGGGCCCCGACGTTCTTGCGCGGCGCCAACGTCCCGAAGAACAGCACATATCCGTGGTCGGGCTCGTGGAGGCGCCGCGGCCAGGCCGGGGCGCCGGGCGTGCAGACCGAGATCCGCTCGGGCGAGACGTGCAGCCGGCGTTCGACCTCGAGCGCGGTGTGCCGGGAGTTGACCAGGACCCGGTCGGCGCGCTGCACCGCGCCGGGCGCGAGCGCCGCGTAGTCGCGGCGAATCTCGGCGCTCGTGCGCTCGGGATGGTCGAGGAAGTCGAGGTCGTGCACGGTGACGACCTGCGCCGCCCGGCGCGATGGAATCGGGATCGGGTGCATCGCCTGCACGACGTCGAAGCTCTCGCCCGTGAGCGACTCGATGGCCGGCCAACGCAGCCGATGCCAGGCCAGATTCAACAGGGCGACGGGCGCGCGCCGGTCGATCATGTGCGCGCCCGCGACGGCGCCAGGCGGCAGCCGATCCTTCCAGGACGAAGAGAACAGGGTCAGCTGGTCATCGGCGGCCGTCGACAACTGGGACAGGGCCACCGCCAACTCGTGCACGTACTCGCCGACGCCGGTCCGCTGGCGGAGCGCTGGCCGATAGTCGATCAGGATGCGCACGACAGGAACTCGCCGGATGCTATCATGCGGCCGCGGTCGGGGCCGAAGGCGGCCTAACTCCTTATTTGTCAATCATCGACAGCCATTCGACCGCCATGCTATCGTGAGGAGTTTTCACCGAGGAGTCCATCGCAATATGAAGATTGCGGTCGTCGGGACGGGATACGTGGGGCTGGTCGTGGGCGCATGCTTCGCCGAGACCGGCAACGACGTGATCTGCGTGGACAAGGACGCTCGCAAGGTCGCCATGCTCCGCCGCGGGCAGATTCCCATCTACGAGCCCGGTCTGACCGAGATCGTTCGGAGGAACCGCGGCCTGAAGCGTCTGGTCTTCACGAAGGATCTGACCCGGGCGGTCCGGCGCTCCCGGGTCGTCTTCATTGCCGTGGGGACACCGACCAGCGAGGACGGCTCGGCCGATCTGCAGCACGTCCTGTCGGTCGCGCGCGAAGTCGGCCGGGCCATGAACGGGTACAAGGTCGTGGTCGACAAAAGCACGGTGCCCGCCGGAACGTCGGAGCGGGTTCGCGCGACGATCGCACGGGAAACCGACCAGCCATTCAGCGTCGTCAGCAACCCGGAGTTCCTGAAACAGGGCGCCGCGGTCGAGGACTTCCTTCGGCCCGACCGCGTCGTCATCGGCGCCTCCGACGCGCGCGCCGCGGACATCATGACGGAGCTGTACCGCCCGTTTACGCGCACGGGCGCGCCGACGATGATCATGGATTGCGCGAGCGCCGAGCTGTGCAAGTACGCGGCGAACGCGATGCTGGCGACGCGGATTTCGTTCATGAACGAAATGGCCAACGTCTGCGACCGCTTTGGCGCCGACGTGGACAAAGTCCGGCAGGCGATCGCCGCCGACAAGCGCATCGGGTCGGCCTTCCTGTTTCCCGGCGTCGGGTACGGCGGCAGCTGCTTCCCGAAGGACGTCAAGGCGATGATCAAGTTCGCCGGGGATCGGAAGTACCGCTTCCGCATCCTGCAATCGGTCGAAGAGGTCAACGAGCAGCAGAAGCGCCGGCTCCTCGAGCGGCTCGACGCCGCGTTCGGCAAGTCGCTGAAGGGCAAGACGATTGCGGTCTGGGGGCTGGCGTTCAAGCCGCGCACCGACGACATGCGCGAGGCGCCGGCTGTTCCAATCATCAAGGGCGTGCTCGCGCGCGGCGCCAAGGTGCGGGCCTACGACCCCGAAGCCAAGGACGCGGCGCGCCGCTGCTTCGGCCGGACCATTCACTACGCGAAGGACTGCTATGCGGCGCTCGATGGCGCCGACGCGCTGCTCGTCGTGACCGAGTGGAACGAGTTCCGCGAGCCGGACTTCGAGAAGATGAAGAAGCGCATGCGCCGACCGTTCATCCTCGACGGCCGCAATATCTACGACCCGAGCCAGCTGCGCGGCCTCGGCTTCACCTATCAGTCCATCGGCCGGCCATGAGCATGGGGCTCGTGACCGGCGGCGCCTCGGCCGTGCAGCACTTCGCGGTGGGCGAGTCGATGCGCGATCCGGTGAGCTACTATCGCAGCCACGCGGTCGGGCTGACGGTGCGGGGCACGATGGCCAAGGCGGAGGGCCGCGAGACGAAGTGGACCGTTGGACGGACGCTCGCTTCGAGTGATCTAGTTCGACGAAGATTAGGGCCGAAGCCAGAATGTGAGCGTCTTGGCGCGATTATCGCGTGTTGCTGGCAACCAACGTATGTGATCGGGTACGCGAACCGATCCAATGAGCTGTCGTGATGGCTGGTCTTGTCGGCGTTCTCCCCGACCCGCTCCTCTCCGTCGTGATGCCGGTCTACAACGAGCGGCACACGATCGACGAGATCGTCACGCGGGTACTCGCCTCTCCTGTTCGCATCGAGCTCATCGTCGTTGACGACGGGTCGACGGACGGCACGCGGGACCTGCTCGCGGAACTGCAGCGGCGGCACGGGTTCAAGCTCATCCTGCAGCCGAAGAACGCCGGCAAGGGGTCGGCGCTCCGCCGGGGGTTCCAGGAGGTGACCGGGGATCTGGTGATCGTCCAGGACGCCGACCTCGAGTACTCGCCGGAAGAGTTTCCGGATCTGATCGCGCTGATTTGCCAGGGCCGCGCCGACGTGGTGTACGGCTCGCGGTTTCTCGGGCGGCACCGCGTCTTCCTGTTCACGCACTACGCCGGCAACCGCCTGCTGACGCTCATCACCAACGTGCTCTACAACACGATGCTCACCGACATGGAGACGGGCTACAAGGTGATGCGCGTCGAGGTGCTCAGGTCGATGGCGCTGGAGTCGAACGGGTTCGGCATCGAGCCCGAGCTCACGGCGAAGATCTTCAAGCGCGGGTATCGCGTCTACGAAGTGCCCATCACCTACGGCGGCCGCAGCTACGAGGAAGGCAAGAAGATCACCTGGCGTGACGGCCTCGTCGCGTTGTGGGTGTTACTCAAGTATCGATTTTCCGAGTGAACCAGCTCCTTCGGCTTCTTCGCTTCGCCCGTCCCTATCGCGGCCGTCTCGCGGCCGGGGTGGCCGGGATGTTCGTCTATGCCGCGGGCTCGCTCGGCATTGCCTACGTCATCAAGCCGATCTACGACGACGTGCTGAGACTGCAGGAGCACGTGCTCGAAGTCAGCGTGCTGATCGTCACGGCGTACCTGCTCAAGGGCGTCGGGGCGTACATCTCGGGCTACCTGATGACCGACGTGGGTCAGCGGGTGGTCATGGACCTCCGGAACACCCTCTTCCGGCACATCCTCGACCAGTCCGCGGCGTTCTTCTCGCGCTGGACGTCCGGGCAGCTGATTTCGCGGATCACGAACGACGTCAACCAGGTGCAGATGGCCGTGTCGGAGACGCTGGCCGACCTGGCGCGCGAGTCGATCACGGTCGTGGGCTACGCCGTCTTCCTCTTCTACCTGGACTGGCGGCTCGCCCTGGTCTTCATGACGGCCGCGCCGCTCGTCGTGTACCCGCTCGTACGGCTCGGCCAGCGCGTGCGCAAGGTCACGCGCCGCGGCCAGGAAGAGCTCGAGCACGTCACGCACCTGAGCGCCGAGGCGTTCACCGGACATCGCATCGTGAAGGCCTTCGGCGCCGAGGCGCGCGAGGCGAAGCGGTTTCGCGGCGCGTCGATGTCGCTCTATGTCACCTACATGCGCGTGACGGCGGCGCTCTCGGCGCTGCCGCCGCTCATGGAGTTCATTGGCGGCCTGGCCGCGGTGGCGGCCATCTGGTACGGCTCGCAGCAGATTCGGGCCGGCCAGCTGACGACCGGCGACTTCACGGCGTTTCTTGGCGCGGCCTTCATGATGTACGGGCCGATCAAGAAGCTCAGCCGGGTCAACGCCGGGATCCAGCAGACGATTGCGGCCGCCGAGCGGATCTTCGAGATGCTCGACACCCACAGCGAGGTGCACGAGCGGCCGGACGCGGTCGTCCTCCCTCGCCTGCGGCAGTCGCTGGAGTTCCGCGACGTCGGGTTCTGCTACGACGATCGGCCGGATCACTTCATCCTGCGTCACGTGAGCCTCACCGTGCGGGCCGGACAGGTCGTGGCGCTCGTCGGGCTGAGCGGCGCCGGCAAGACGACGCTCGTGAACCTCATTCCGCGGTTCTTCGACGTCTGCGAAGGCGCCGTGCTCATCGACGGCGTGGACGTGCGCGACGTGACGCTGCGAATCGCTGCGCGGCCAGGTCGCCCTGGTGACGCAGGAGACCGTGCTGTTCGACGACACGATTGCGGCCAACATCGCGTACGGGGCGCCCGGCGCGTCGCCGGAGGCCATCGAGGCGGCTGCCCGCGCGGCGTACGCCCACGAGTTCATCGTGGAGGTGCAGGGCGGCTACAACGCGCGGATTGGCGAGCGCGGCCAGCGGCTCTCCGGCGGCCAGCGCCAGCGCTTGGCGATCGCGCGCGCGATCCTCAAGGATTGCCCCCTGCTCATTCTCGATGAAGCCACGTCGTCGCTCGACGCGGAGGCCGAGCGGCTCGTCCGCGACGCGATCGCGAACCTGATGCGCAACCGCACGACGTTCATCATCGCGCACCGGCTGTCGACCGTGCGCAAGGCCGATTTCATCATCGCCCTCGAGAAGGGCTGCGTGGCCGAGATCGGCACGCACGACGAGCTGCTCGCGCGTCCGGGCGGCGTCTACGCGAAGCTGTACGAGCTGCAGGCGTTCGAGCGCGACCGAGACCCGGACCTCGACGCGCGGCTCCTGCGGGAGGTGCGACCGTGATCCGATCGATGACCGGCTTCGCGTCGGTGAGCCGCGAGGACCAGGGGCAGAAGGTTGCCGCCACGGTCAAGTCCGTCAACCACCGCTTCCTCGACCTGGCCATCAAGGCGCCCCAGTCGCTCTCGGCCGCCGAGGGGCGTCTGCGGGCGCTCGTGCAGCGCCGCCTGACGCGCGGTCGCGTGGAGGTCACGCTCGCGCACGACGTCACCGTCGACCAGCCGAAGGACGTCGTGCTCAACGAGGCGCTGCTCGATCGCGTCCGCCAGGCCATCAACGGCGCGCGTGCCCGTGGCCTCCTCACCGGGGACCTGACCGCGTCCGACGTGCTCAGGCTGCCCCAGATTCTCGAGATCCGGCCGGCGGCCGACCCGGCCGGCGGCGCGGCGGCCGGCGAGGCGGCCGCCCTCATGGAGCAGGTGGTCACTGAAGCCTTGGACGCGCTGGTCGTCATGCGGGAGACGGAGGGGAAGTTCCTCAAGACGGACCTCGACAGCCGGCTCGCGACGATTGTCGGTCTGGTCGAGGACGTCGAGCAGCAGGCGCGCGATGGGCAGCAGGGCCTCGAGGCGCGCTTGCGCGAGCGGATGGCGGCGCTGCCGCCCGACATGCAAGGCGACCCGGCGGCCGTGGCTCAGGAGCTGGTGCGGTTCGTCGCGCGCTCCGATATCGACGAGGAAGTCGTGCGCCTGAGGGCGCACGTCGAGCACTGGCAGGCCCTGGCGGAAGGGGCCGAGCCCTGCGGGCGCAAGCTCGATTTTCTGGTGCAGGAGATGAATCGCGAGATCAACACCATTGGATCGAAGGCCGAGGGCGCCCGCGCGACCGAGATTGTCATCGCCGCCAAGGCCGAGCTCGAGCGGATTCGTGAACAGGTGCAGAATGTCGAATAGCGAGGCCGACGGCCGGGGCCTGCTGTTCGTCGTCTCGGCACCCTCCGGGACGGGGAAGACCACGGTGGTCGAGCGGCTGGTCGAGCGGGCCATTGGGCTGGACCGGTCCCGGTCGTACACCTCGCGGCCCGCCCGTCAGGGCGAGCGGGACGGGGTGGACTATAATTTCTTGGATCGCCAGGCGTTCGAGGCGATGGTCGAGCGCGGCGAGTTCCTCGAGTGGGCCAACGTCTTCGGGAACCTTTACGGCACCGGCTGGGGCGAAACGGACGCCCGGCTGGCCAAGGGCGCCGACCTCGTCCTGGTCATCGACGTCCAGGGCGCCCGGCAGGTCCGCCGGCGCCTCGACGGCACCGTCGGGATCTTCGTGCTGCCGCCGTCATTCGAGGTGCTCGAGCGGCGCCTTCGAGGTCGAAGTCAGGACCCCGAAGCGGCCATCGCAAAGCGGCTCGAAACGGCACGCCGCGAGATTTCCGCGGTCGTTGAGTACGACTACGTCGTGATCAACGACACGCTGGAGCGGTGCGTCGATGAAATCGCGGCGATTATCGCCGCCGAACGGGCGCGGCTGTCGCGCCGGCAGGCGGCGATTGCGCCAATCATCCGGACGTTTGAGTAGTCTGAGTAGAGGTGGGAGTTATGACGCAGTTGAGTTCCGTGACACCGACCCGGCCGAGAAACGCGTTTGAGTTCGTGACCGTCGCCTCCGCCCGCGCGCGGCAGTTGCTGCGCGGCTGCACGCCGAAGGTCGACGGTTCGCCGAAGCTTGCGCGCCGCGCGCTGCAGGAAGTCGGCCAGGGGCTGGTCGTCGCGGTCGAGCCTCCTCGCTGAGGGCCCCGATGGCGTTCGTCGGCCTCGGGGTGACGGGCGGGATCGGCGCCTACAAAGCGGTCGAGGTCGCGCGCCTGCTCCAGAAGCGCGGACACCGCGTGCGCGCGATCATGACGCGCGCGGCGCGGCGGTTCGTCGGGCCGCTCACCTTCGAGGCCATCACCCGTGAGCCGGTGATTACCGGCCAGTTCGCGCCCGGAATGAACGCCGACATCGAGCACATCGCGCTCGCCTCGAGCCTCGACCTGCTGCTCGTCGCGCCGGCCACGGCCAACATCCTCGGCAAGTTCGCCAACGGCATCGCCGACGACTTCCTGTCTTCGCTCTATCTCGCCACGCGGGCGCCCGTCCTCGTCGCGCCGGCCATGAACACCCACATGTGGGAGCACGACGCCGTCAAGGCCAATGTCGCGGCGCTCTGCGCGCGCGGCGTCCGCCTGGTGGATCCGGGGTCGGGCTATCTGGCCTGCGGGTGGGTTGGCACCGGCCGGTTGGCCGAGCCCGAGGCGATTGTCCTTGCCGCCGACGCGCTCTTGCGCACGCGCTCGTCTCTGTCGGGCCGCCGCGTGCTCGTGACCGCCGGACCGACCGTCGAGGATCTCGATCCGGTGCGTTTCATCGGCAACCGGTCGAGCGGCCGTATGGGGTTCGCCATCGCACGCGAGGCCCGCGCGCGCGGCGCCGAGGTCGTGCTCGTCGCCGGGCCGACCGCGGTCGAGCCGCCGGCCGTCTCCGAGGTCGTGCGCGTACGAAGCGCCGCGGAGATGCACGAGGCCGTCCTGGCGCACGCCGCTGACGTCGATGCCGTGATCATGTGCGCGGCCGTCGCCGACTACACACCGGCCGGGGGGGCTTCCGCGCGGAAGATCGAGAAGGGCGGGCCGCTCACCGTGACGCTCGAGCGGACGCGGGACATCCTCGCCGAACTGGGCGCCGCCCGCGACAGCCGCGCGACGCCAATCCTGGTCGGGTTTGCCGCCGAGACGGGCGACCCGGCGGCGCGCGCTCGACGGAAGCTGGCCGATAAGCGCGTCGATCTCATCGTCGCCAATGACGTCTCGGCCGACGGGGCGGGATTCGAAGGCGACACGAACATCGTCACGTTCGTCTCGGCCGCCGACGTCGAGGAGCTGCCCCTGATGTCCAAGGCGGACGTGGCCGCGGCGCTGCTGGACCGCGTCGAACATCTGCTGGCCGCGCAGCCCGCCGTGTCGGCGCGGTAGGCGCCGGCAAGGAATACCGTGACCATTGTGGCCGTCGAGGCGCCCGCGTGGCGAGGCGCGACGACCGAGAATACCGGGCGTATTTGAGGGAGCAGCAACGATGCCACGCGGGATGGATCGGCGGCCAGAATCGTCACGTTATTCCTTTCCGGCGCCTTAGCCGGCGCGAGTGTTGTCATGGCGCGTGAAGACCTGGTCGAACACTTGAAGTTCTACGGTGAGTTGGGAGTGTCGGGCGTCTCCCGCGACCCGGCATGGCGGACGCGTCCGGCGGACGCCACGAGCAATCCGGGGCCCGAGGCCCGCGGCCCGAGGTCAGACCAAGAGCCGGGGCCCGAGGCCAGAGGCCCGAGGCCTGATCCGGCCGCGACGTTAGCTGCGCTCCAAGCGGAAATCGGACCCGCGTGCACGCGGTGCAAGCTTGGCACGCAGGGGCGGCGGCAGGTTGTCTTCGGTGTGGGCGACCCGCGCGCCCGGTTGATGTTCGTGGGCGAGGCCCCCGGGGCGGATGAAGACATCCAGGGCGAGCCGTTCGTGGGGCGGGCCGGCCAGCTGCTGACGAAGATCATTGCCGCGATCGATCTCACGCGCGCCGACGTCTACATCGCCAACGTTATCAAGTGCCGGCCGCCGAACAATCGCGCGCCCGAGAAGGACGAGGTCGCCACCTGTGAGCCGTTTCTCATGCGCCAGATTGACGCGATTCGACCGCGGGTGATCGTCGCGCTGGGCACGCATGCCGCCCATGCCCTCCTCCAGACGGATGAGCCCATCTCGCGCCTGCGCGGCCGCGTCCACGAGTTTCGCGGGGGAATTCACCTCGTGCCGACGTTCCATCCCGCGTTCCTCCTGCGGAGCCCCGACCGCAAACGCGACGTCTGGGAGGACATGAAGAAGGTTCGTGCCCTCCTTGACGAAGCCGTCGACTGACCGCGTCATCCAGGTCGGTGTGCCGGTGCCCGGGCTCGATCTGCTGAGCTACGGGGTGCCGGCGGAGTTGCCGCGGCCAGCCAAAGGCGCGCGCGTCGTCGTCCCGCTCGGGGCCAGGACCGTGACGGGCTGCGTGGTTGACGACGCCGCGGCGGTGCCAGCCGGTACGAGGCTCAAGGACGTCATCCGGGTCCTCGACAGCGAGCCGTTTCTTCCGCCGGTCGTGGTCGACCTGGCGCTCTGGGTGGCGGAGTACTACCTGGCGGGGCCTGGCGAGGCGCTCGCGGCAGCCATGCCGCCGGCCTCGCGAGGCGAGCGGTCCTCGGCGTTCCGCACCGAACGAATCGCCGAACTCGTCGCGGGCGTCGATGCCGGCGCCATCAAGGGACCGAAGCAGCGCGCGGTGCTGAGCGCTCTCGAGGGGCGCGCCGAGGGCCTGTCGCTGGCCGAGCTCGAGCAGCAGGGCTACGGGGCGAGCGCGGTCCGAGCGCTGGTGCGCGCCGGCCTCGTGGCTTGGCGTGAGCGCGTCGTCCAGCGCGACCCATTTGCGGCGCCGGGGGGGGCGGCAGGATTGTGGTCGATCGAGCCGGCTCCGCTGGCCGCGCGACAGTTGACGGACGAGCAGGCGACGGCGATCGACCAGTTGGACGCCGCCTCTGCCGGCGGCCAGTTCCGCACGGCGCTGCTGCAGGGGGTGACCGGGAGCGGAAAGACGGAAGTCTATCTGCAGTTGGCCGGCAAGGTGCTCGCGCGCGGCCGCCGGGTGCTGGTCCTCGTGCCGGAAATCGGGCTCACGCCGGCCGTGGCGGGCCTGTTCCGCGCGCGGTTCGGGTCGCGCGTCGCCATCCAGCACAGCGGCCTGTCGGACGGGTGAGCGGCACGACCAGTGGCATCGCATCCGGCGCGGCGAGGTCGACGTCGTCGTGGGCACGCGGTCGGCGGTCTTCGCACCCCTCGAGAATGTCGGGCTCGTCGTCGTCGACGAAGAGCACGATTCGGCGTACAAGCAGGAAGAATCGCCGCGGTATCACGGCCGCGACGTGGCGATCGTGCGCGCGCGCATGGAGCGGGCGCTGGTGCTGCTCGGGACGGCCACGCCGTCGCTCGAATCGGCCGCCAACGTGGAGGCCGGCCGGTTCGACGGGTTGGCCTTGACGCGCCGGGTGCTCGACCGGCCCATGGCGTCGGTGCGCGTGGTCGACATGCGCGCGGAGTACGCGGCCCACGGGCCCGACGTCATCCTCAGCGCCGCGCTCGTCGCGGCGCTCGGCGACCGGCTGGCCAAGGGCGAGCAGACGGTGGTGCTGCTCAACCGGCGCGGCTTCGCCCGGGTCGTCTTCTGTCGGGAATGCGGCGGCACGATCGAGTGTCCGCACTGCAGCATCGCGCTGACGTATCACCGGCAGGCCAAGCGGCTGCGGTGCCACTACTGCAATCACAGCGAGCCGGTGCCGCGGCGCTGCGCAACGTGCGGCGGCGAG
The DNA here is from genome assembly GCA_963849525.1 of uncultured Acidobacteriota bacterium. Taxonomy (GTDB): domain Bacteria; phylum Acidobacteriota; class Vicinamibacteria; order Vicinamibacterales; family SCN-69-37; genus CAVXSP01. Next base: position 372,786 of record CAWKHL010000004.1, read on the forward strand.
TATCTCGAGCAGTCAGGGTTCGGCACCGAGCGCATCGAGCACGAGCTGCGGTCGACCTTTCCCGCGGCGCGCATCGCGCGCGTCGACCGCGATACGGTCCGGCGCCGGGGCGCGCTGGCGCGCGTGCTCGGCGACATGGCGCGCGGCGCCATCGACGTGCTCGTCGGCACGCAGATGATCGCCAAGGGCCACGACTTTCCGTCGGTCACGCTGGTTGGCGTGGTCTCGGCGGATGTGGGGCTCGGCAAGGCCGATTTCCGCGCGTCGGAGCGGACGTTTCAGCTGCTCACGCAGGTCGTCGGCCGCGCCGGCCGGGGGGAGATTCCCGGCGAGGCCATCATCCAGACGCTCTATCCCGACCACTACTCGATTCAGTCGGCGGCGGCGCAGGACTACGGTCGATTCCTCGCGCGCGAGATGGAGTTTCGCGCGAAGATGCAATATCCGCCCGCCACGGCGCTCATCAACGTGGTCGTCAAGGGACGCGACTCGGGCGAAGTGATGGCCGCCGCGCAGGACCTGGTCGATCGCGTCCGGCGCCAGGGCTCGAGGATCCAGGTGCTCGGGCCGGCCCCGGCCGCCTTGTCCAAGATCAACGACGAGTTTCGCGCGCAGTTCTTCGTCAAGAGCTCGAGACGAAAGGCGATGCGCGAAGCCGTGGCCCGCGCGCTCGCCGAACGCCCCGACCTCCGGCGCCGCACGATCGTCGACATCGATCCGCTCAGCGTGACGTAGGCGGGGAGGGCATTGGGCCATTGGGCCGATTGAGCCATTGAGCCATTTGGCTATTTGTTATTGAAGAGCCTCCTGGCTGGCGCCGGCGGCCCACGACTTGGGACGCAATGACCCAATGGTTCAATGGCCCAATGGTCCAATGGCCCAATGACCCAATGACCCAATGACCCAATAGCCCAATGGCCCAATGGCCCAATGGCAAATATCCAATAACCAATAAGAAATGGTGCATGCCTTCCGCCTCGTCCTCGTCTGAGCCCGCCCTGTTGGCCGTCGCGATGGCGCTCGGTGCGCGCCGGGTCGCCGGCTGGTCACGAGCCGAGTCGTCGCTTGCGCGCGGACTGCCGCCGGCCGACAGGGCGAGCGTGGCGTGGGCGCGGCGGCTCGTCGGGCGCGGCGATGATCCGCTGGGTGAGGCCTGGTCCCGGCTGCGGTCTCGCGAAGCGCGACGGCCGCTCGGGGCGACCTACACGCCCCTCGACGTCGTGCGCGCGATGGTCGGCTGGGCGGCGAGCTTCGGCGATCCCGTGCGCGTCGTCGATCCGGGCGCGGGCTCGGCGCGGTTTCTCGTGGCGGCCGGGCGGCGGTTTCCCGAGGCCGAGCTCGTCGGGGTCGAGGTCGATCCGCGCGCGGCGACGATCGCGAGAGGCCACATCGCCGCGGCCGGGCTCGCCAGCCGCGCGCGCATTCTCGTCGGCGACTACTGCACGCTGCCACTTGCGCCGGTCTCCGGCCGGACCCTCTTCGTGGGCAACCCGCCGTACGTGCGCCACCATCTGATCGGCGCCGAACGGAAACGATGGCTGACTCGAACGGCCGCGGCCCGAGGCCTCGACGCCAGTCAACTAGCCGGGCTGTACGTGCACTTCTTCCTTGCGACGGCGCTCAAGGCCGCGCCTGGGGACTGGGGCGTCTTCATCACGGCTGGCGAGTGGCTCGACGTCAACTACGGGCGCCTCGTGCGCCAGCTTCTGCTGGGAGAGTTGGGCGGCGTGGCCGTCGGGCTCATCGAGCCGACCGCGCGGCCGTTTCCCGACGCCGCCGCGACGGCGACCATCACGAGCTTCGTGGTGGGCGCACGCCCGACCTCGCTGCGGCTGAAGCGCCTGGCGACCGTGAGACCGGGAGGCGAGGATCTGCGCGGCGGGCGGGCGGTTCGGCGCGAGCGGCTCGACGAGCGGGCGCGGTGGTCGCCGCTGACGAGAGCCGCGCGCGAAGCGGCCGGCGGGGCTCGTCGAGTTGGGGGAGTTGTGCCGCGTCCACCGCGGCCAGGTGACGGGGTTGAACGCCGTCTGGATTGCCGGACCGCCGAGCGCCGGCCTGCCCGAGTCGGTGCTCGTTCCCACCGTGACCAAAGCGCGAGAGCTCTTCGCCGCCGGGAGCGTGCTGATCGACGCGTCGCCGCTGCGCCGCGTCATCGATCTGCCTGTCGACCTGGACCGGCTCGGGCCTCTCGAGCGACAGGCCGTCGACCGGTTCCTGCGATACGCCAGGCGCGCGGGCGCCAGTCGCGGGTACGTCGCGCGGGCGCGCCAGGCGTGGTGGGCCGTTCGGCTGCACGAGCCGGCGCCGATTCTGGCGACCTACATGGCGCGCCGGCCTCCGGCGTTCGTGCGGAACCTCGTATCCGCCCGGCATCTCAACATCGCCCACGGCCTCTATCCCCGCGAGCCGCTGAGCGATGAAGAATTGGACGCGCTGTCCGCCTACCTCGGCCGCGCGGTCAGCACCACGTCCGGCCGAACCTACGCCGGCGGCCTCACCAAGTTCGAGCCAAAGGAAATGGAACGGCTGCTCGTGCCCGACAGACGAGAGCTCATGCCGCGCGCCATTGAAACATTGAGCCATTGAAATATTGAGTCATTGAGTCATTGAGTCATTGGGACTGCGACCGTCTCAATGGCCCAATGGCCCAATGGCCCAATGGCCCAATGGCTCAATGTCCAAATAGCGTCTCGATCGGGACCGGCGTGAAGCAGAGGATGAAGATGACGACCGCAAAGAGCGCGATGAGGCGGCGGCGCGGGTCGAGCGGGGTGTCCTCGTCGATGACTCGCGGATGCCGGAAGCCGAGGAAGAAGGCCATGCCGACCATCAGGACGGTCATCGAAATCCAGGAGATCGACTGAAACGTCAGCAGGCCCGCCGCGATGAGGGTCCCGACCGAGATCCACCAGGCGCGCGGGCCGACCACCGAGTAGATCACGTGCCCGCCATCGAGCTGGCCGAACGGCATCAGGTTCAAGGCCGTGGCGAGCATGCCCCACCAGGCGGCAAACGCCATTGGATGGAGCGAGACGTCGTAGCCGGCCGGGATCGTGCCGAAGTGCAGCCACGCGAACGCCTTGTAGAGCAGCGGCTCGCCGAAGTACAGCGTGCCGGCGTCGTGGGTGACGGGGACGATCCGCGACAGGGCGATCCCCCAGTAGAGGAAGGGCACGAGGACAATGAACCCCGCAATGGGGCCCGCCACGCCGATGTCGAACAACGCGCGTTTGGAGGGGAAGGCCTCGCGAATCCGGATCACGGCGCCGAACGTGCCCATGATGAGCGGCGGCGCCGGGGCCGGGATGAAGTAGGGCAGCGTGGCGTTGACGTCGTGGACCCGGCAGAGCGCGTAATGGCCGAATTCATGCGAGCCCAGGATGAGCAGGACCGGCAGGGAGTACCAGAGGCCGTGGGCGAGCAGGCTCCAGAGGCTCGGCGCGCCCGCCGCGGCCACCACCCCGAACGGCCCGGAGACCTCGGCCACGCTCTGGAAGCCGCTGTAGGCCATCGCGCCTGCCACCGTGGTGGTGCCGAGCGTGATGACGAACAGGATGATGTGCCGGGTCCAGCGGTGCTGGAACTTGGGCGGTCGGACAAACGGGGCCCAGGAGTAGCTGGCCTCGACCGGGATCGCGCAGAGGGAGTCCTCACGGGACTCGGAGAGCTCGGGGTCGTTCGTGCCCACCAGGCAAAGGTCCTATCGTCGGCCCGCTACGAACCGCCCAAGTTTTGCAGGTCCTTGCCCGGCTTGAAGCGAATGGTGCGCCCCGGGGGAATCTTGACTTCCTTGCCGGTGCGGGGATTGCGGCCAATGCCGCGCTTGCGCGGCTTGACCTGAAACACGCCAAAGCCTCGCAGCTCGATGCGCTCGCCCTTCATCATCGACGCGCGCATGGCGTCGAAGACCGCATCGACGGCCACCTCCGCCTTGACTTTCGTGATTTCGGCCAGGCGCGACACCTCATTGACGATGTCGACTTTGATCATGACTTAGCGGCTCATCGCTCGCCGTAAGTCAGCATAAATAAATGGACTTATGGTGTCAAGTGCGGCGGTAAACGAGAGAGGGAATCGGGCCATTGGGTCATTGAACCATTGAGTCATTGAACCATTGAGTCATTGGGTCATTGGGGCATTGAGAGGCCGCCCGCCTCAGCGGAACCCTCGGCCCCGAGCCAACCTCTCAATGACCCAATGGCTCAATAGCTCAATGCCTCGATGCCTCGATGCTCAAATGGCCCAATGGCCCAATGGCTCAAATGGCTCAAATGGCTCAAATGGCCCAATGGCCCAATGGCCCAATGACTCAATGACTCAATGATCGCGTCCCCAATCGTCTATCCTCCTTGTGATGGCTCGAACGTCACCCGGCGTGCACGTCGTGCTCGTGGGACGACCTAACGTCGGCAAGTCCACGCTGTTCAACCGCATCTCCGGGACCCGGCGTTCGATCGTGGCGCCCCTGGCCGGGACCACGCGCGACGTGCTGGTGGCGCCGGCCACATGGCGCGGGCGGGTGTTCACGCTCGTGGACACGGGCGGACTCTTCGGCTCGACCACCGATCCGCTCCACGATCTCGTCGTCGAGCACGGCCTCAAAGCGCTGGATGCGGCCGACATCGTCGTGTTCGTCGTGGACGCGAAGGACGGCCTCGTTCCCGGCGACGAGCAGATTGCGCAGCGGGTTCGGGCACTCAACCGGCCGGCGATGCTGGCGATCAACAAGACCGACGACAAGCGCGCGAGGGCACGGGCCCTGGAGTTCTACCGGCTCGGATTCGAGCCCGTCTTCGAGGTCTCGGCCGAGCATGGCGACGGCGTCGCCGAACTGCTCGACGAGGTCACGACCCGCATCCCCGTCTCGACCGGCGCCGCGCCGGTCGACGAGGAGCCGGCCATCGCCATCGTGGGGCGCCCGAACGTCGGCAAGTCGTCGCTCGTCAATCGTCTGCTGCACGAAGAGCGCGTCATGGTCAGCGAGATCCCCGGGACGACCCGCGACACGGTCGAGACGGTGCTGCGGTGGCAGAAGCGGAAGTTCCGCATTCTGGACACCGCCGGGATGCGGCGGCCGGGGCGCGTCGCCGGGAGCGGCACGGTCGAAAGCGTGAGCGTGCTCCAGGCCAAGCGGGCCATCGAGGCGGCCGACGTGGTCGCGCTCGTGGTCGATGCGACCGAGGGCGTTGGCGACCGCGAGGGCGCGATTGCGGGCGAGGCCGAGCGGGCCGGCTGCGGCATCGTCATCGTCATCAACAAGTGGGACCTGTTCAAGGGGCGCGGCCAGACCTTCGTCAAGGAATTCGACGACCAGGTGCGGTTTCAGCTCAAGTTCCTGGAGTACGCGCCCATCGTGCACGTCTCGGCCCGCACCGGCGACCGGGTGCCGAAGCTCATCGAGGTCATGGACCGGGTGGCCGCCGCGCGGAAGCGTCGGGTCCCGACGGCCGAGCTCAATCGCTTCATCGAGACGGTGACGACCGCACACCCGCCGACGAGCAAAGGGAAGCGCGAGGTGCGGATTCTGTACGGCGCGCAGACGGCGGTCGCGCCGCCGACCTTCGTGCTCTTTACCAACGTGGCGACCGAGCTGCACTTCTCGTACGAGCGGTACCTTGCCAATCAGCTCCGCGAGTCGTTCGGGTTCGAGGGCACGCCGATTCGCCTGCGGGTGCGAAAGCGCCAGCGGTGACGATATACTGGCCTCGCAGCGGCTCGTGGATGTGACGACGATTCCCAATCGCCCGGTCTTCCGCGCCCAGGAAGTCTGTGAGATCGCGGGGGTGCAGCCCTACGTGCTGCGGAGCTGGGAGGCGGAGTTTCCCCATCTCGGGGTCGCCAAGTCGCCTTCGGCCGCGCGCGTGTATCGGCGGGCGGACGTCGAGCGCGTGCTGCGGCTCAAGCAGCTCGTGTTCGTGGACGGCCTGACGCTGGCCGGCGCGCGACGCCGGCTGTCGGAAGAAGGGGCGATTGCGGGCGGCGCCAAGGACGACCCGGTGAGCGACGCCGAACTGGCCGGGGTCGTGACCGACGAGGTCCGGCGGCAGTTGTCAGACGTGCGGCGCGGGCTGCAGTGGATCCTGGGCGTGCTGTCAGGGACGCAGGACGGCCGCGTGGCGTTTGAGTTGCGTTCGGAGGCGCCGGCCACCCCCCAGGTGGCGCGGCGGACGGCGTCGAAAGCGCCGGCGCCCCGCAAGGGCGCGAAGAAGAGCGGTCGGAAGAAATAGTCCGCGGCGCCCGCCGCGGATCGCGAGTGTCAGACGTCGGGATGTAGCGCAGCCTGGTAGCGCACTTGACTGGGGGTCAAGGGGCCGCGAGTTCGAATCTCGCCATCCCGACCAATAAATATGCGGTGCTGCGGCCTGACCACGAGTCAGGCCGTTGCTTTATGGGGCCACTGTGGGGCCGTGAGGCTCACGCGTGGTTGAACCTTGGAATCGGTCAACTCCTGTATCCTGCGTGACGCCAATGCGCTGCTGTCGTCCTCGTTTGAGTCGCGTGGCCGGCCTCTGCATGGTGGTCCTTGGCGCAGCGTGCGGCTCGTCCTCCTCGAGCCCAATTGCAGCTGCCCCGACGACGCCGAGCACAATCCCCACGGCCAGTCCACTTGCCCAGGTGACGCTCTCGGGCATGGTCACCGCCACCAACGGCGGGCAGGCCCTACCGGGCTTGCAGGTGGCATTTGGAAGCGCCATTACAGGAACCACGGACGCAAGCGGCGCCTTTTCGTTGACGTTCAGTCCGGGCACCACGTCCCGATTGGCCATTACCGGCAATGGCATCGTGGCGCGGTCCGTCATCGTGGATGTCGCCACGGCTCACACGGTCCGGGCGGACGCGATTGGCCTGGGGGGAGGGTTCGATTTAGGGTTCTACCGCGAACTGGCGCGAGACGGATTGGAGACCCCTAGCGCCCTCGAGCCTCTGCATCGATGGCTCCAGACGCCGAAGTTCTATCTGAAAACCGTGGACGAAGCCGGAGAGCCGATCTACGGGCCCACGCTCGACCAGATCGAAGCGATCGTCGCGGACGCCGTGCCCCAGTGGACGTCCGGTGGTACTCGGGAGACCCAGCATCACGCGGGGCACCGAGACACGCGAGGGCGTCTCCGGCTGGATTACCATCAAGTTTCCAGCCAACAACACAGCGCAGGACGGCTACTGCGGACGCGCCACCGTCGCCGCTGACGGCGGGTGGATTGAACTCGGGTACCATGTCCCGTCGTCGGCAGCCGGCAACTGCCGCGTGCCGGGGTACGTCATCGCGCCCAGTGTTATCCGGCACGAGATCGGACACGCGCTCGGCTTTTATCATACGGACAGCCCCAGCGACCTGATGTGGGGTGGGACCTGGACTAATCCGTACCAAGAACCCTCCTCGCGCGAGCTGTACCACGCGGCCATCGTGTATCACCGGGAGCCATACAACACCGATCCGGACGATGCGCCGGCTTCGGCGACCCCGCTGGCGGTGCGTCACGCGCCGATCGTGCTCCATTAAGGTCAGTGTCGGCTGACAATCCGACCCGGTCACGCGCCGGCTACGAGCGGAACTCGTTGATGAGGCTCGCGACCAGTGCCGTCCAGCCGGTCTGGTGGCTGGCGCCGAGGCCCGCGCCGTTGTCGCCGTGGAAGTGCTCGTAGAACAACAGATGGTCGCGCCAGTGCGGGTCCTCTTGGAACTTGGCCGCGCCGCCGAACACCGGGCGACGGCCGTGCTCGTTGCGCTTGAAGATGCTGATCATGCGGTTGGCGATTTCTTCGGCCATGTGCTCGGGACTCACGATCTGGCCGTCCGGTCCCGGCAACCCGAACCCGGGGCCGAAGCCTTCCGAGTATCGGCGCAACGACGCGACAATCAGGTACGCCGTGGGGAACCAGATGGGCCCGCGCCAGTTGGAGTTGCCGCCCTTGAGCTTGATTTCTTCCTCCGCCGGCTCGTAGCGCACCACGCTCGAGCCGAACGTGAAGGGGTGATCCTTGTGGAACTTCGACAGACTGCGGATGCCATAGTCTGAGAGAAACTCAGCGGGGTCCCAGATGCGCTCGAGCAGGCGCTGAAACTGCCCCTGATCGACGATGGACAGAATCAAGATCTCCTTGCCGTCACGCGTCCCGGGGATGCAGGCGTGCTTCGCCAGGGCCTGGCGGTTCCTCAGATACCACTGCAGATCGGCGCTGAACTCGGCGTGCTGCCGGAGCTCGTCCATCGAGAGCACGTTGACGGCGAAGATCGGGATCAGGCCGACCTGGGACCGGACGCGGAAGGGCTGGAACTCGCCATTGGGATAGCGGAGGGTGTCGTAGAAGAAGCCCTCGCGTTCGTCCCAGAGCTGAAAGTCGCGGCCGCCGATGTTCTTCATCGCCTTGCCGATGAAGGTGTAGTGCTGGAAGAACTTCGTGGCGAGGCCCTCATAGGCGGGGTTGTCCTTGGCCAGCTCCAGCGCGATGTGCATCATGTAGATGCAGAAGAAGGCCATCCAGCCCGTGCCGTCGGATTGCTCCAGGATGGCGCCGTTCGGGAGCGGCTCGCTGCGGTCGACCACGGTGATGTTGTCCAAGCCGAGGAAGCCGCCCTCGAAGACGTTGTTGCCCTCGCCGTCCACCTTGTTCACCCACCAGGCGAAGTTGATGAGCAGCTTGTGGAAGCACTTTTCGAGAAACTGGCGATTGACGACACCGGTGCGGTCGCGCTCGATCTCGTAAATCCGCCACGCCGCCCAGGCGTGCACGGGAGGATTCAGGTCCGAGAACTCCCACTCGTAGGCCGGAATCTGGCCGTTGATGTGCTGGAACTGCTCGAAGAGCAGGAACCAGAGGTTGTCGGCGGCGAACTCCGGATCGACCAGCGCCAGTGTCGTGACCTGAAACGCCAGATCCCAGGCGGCGAACCAGGGATACTCCCACTTGTCGGGCATCGAGAGGATGCGCATGGAGTTGAGGTGCCGCCAGTGGACGTCGCGGCCGTGCCAGCGTGAGTCCGGCGGCGGAGACTTTGGATCGTCGCCCTCGAGCCACCGGTTCACGTCGAAGTAGAACATCTGCTTGCTCCAGAGCAAGCCGGCGAAGGCCTGCCGCTGGATCATGCGCTCCTCCTCGGTGGCCCGAGGCGGATGGACCGCGGCGTAGAACGCGTCCGCTTCCTGCTTGCGCTGGACGATGACGTCGTCCACCGTCTCGAGCGGGGTGGCCATGTGGTTCGGGGTGAGGCGGAGCCGCAGCACGGCGGACTCGCCAGCCGGGACGCGCAGCCGGTAATCGATGCAGGCTTTGGTGCCCCGGTGCTCCGGATTCACCTGATCGGTCTCGCCGTTGACGATGTGGCGATGAAAGGCATCCTTGACGTGCGACTTACGGCTCACGTTGCCGGGACCAAAGACGCGGGGCGCGTTGGTCTCGTTGTCCGTGAATAGCGGCGTGCCGGACGCCTCGGCATAGAGATGGCGCAGGCCGAGCTGGTAGAGGCCGCGAAGATTCTGGGGCGGCAGGGCGCCGCGGTCGTCGGCCTGGAGGTCCAGAAGGCCGGTGCCGCCCGGACGACCTGGCGCGCCCGATCCCAACACGATGCTCGGTTCGGGGCCCGGAGTCTCGCCCCAGGCCCAGCTATTGCGGAACCAGAGGTGCGGGATCAGGTGGAGTTCGGCCTCCTCCGGGCCGCGGTTGAAGGCTTCGATGCGAATGCAGATGTCTTCTTCGGACGCCTTGGCGTATTCGATGACGACGTCGAAGTAGCGGTCGTCGTCGAAAATCCCGGTGTCGATCAGTTCGAATTCCGGCCCGCGGCCGCCGCGATTGCGGTTTTCCCCGACCAGCCAGCCATAGGGAAACTCGCCTTGCGGGTACTTGTACAGCATCTTTTGGTAGCTGTGCGACGGCGTGTTGTCGAGATAGAAGTAGTATTCCTTGACGTCCTCGCCGTGGTTGCCCTCGGAGTTGTTGAGGCCGAAGAGGCGTTCCTTGAGAATCGGGTCGCGGCCGTTCCAGAGCGCCAGCGCGAACACCAGGATCTGATAGCGGTCGCAGAGGCCCGCGATGCCGTCCTCGCCCCAGCGGTAGGCCTTGCTGCGGGCCAGGTCGTGAGGCAGGAAATCCCAGGCGGCGCCGGAGGCGCTGTAGTCCTCGCGCACGGTTCCCCAGGCGCGGTCGGAGGTATACGGCCCCCACTTGCGCCAGGGGCGTACCAATTGCCCCTCGTCAGAACCATGCAGTCGCTTGTACTCGGCGGTTTCCAGGATCGGTTTCATATGCCCTCTGTCGCCGCACAATTAGACCACGCGCGGGATACGGACAAAGGCCCCCTCCTTGGCGCGCGACTCGTCGCAGAGTGGAGACGACAGCTTGATCAGTCCTGACGACCGCGCTAATCTGCGAGCCTCGCCAATGGTTCCTAAGGTTGAACTCGGCGCCGGCCGGCGTGCCGGATGGTCCGGCGTCAAGGGGCGCCGTCCCGCCGTTGCTCAGGGGGCGCCTGGCGGCCCTGCTTCGCCTGCGGCCCACCCTGGTCACGACCATCGTCGGCTTGGTGTGCCTGACGGCGGCGGCGGTCGGGGTGACCAGCGGCGTGGTGATGGTCGGTAGCGCCCGCACGATGATCACCGAGGCGCGCGATGCGGCCGTCCAGTCGGTGACCCATCACGCCGTGGACTTCTTCGAAGTCGCGCCCCACAACACGGAGGATCTCGCCCGGGAGGCCCGCCGCGGACTGCTGCCGCTCGACCGGCCGGAACGGCTGGCCGCGGTGTTCGCTGAACGGCTGCGCGATCGACCGGAACTCGCCTGGATTGGCTACGGCGAGCGCGCGGGGGGGCAGTATGCGGGCGCGACCCGCTACGAGAGCGGCGAAATCGTCGAATACGTCGCCGATCCCGCCGTGAACGGCGGGGTCGCTTGGCAGATGGCGGTGTCGCGCGACGGCGCGCTGTCAACGCCCAAGGTGGTCGAAAGTCAGCCTTATCTGGTGCGGACTCGGGACTGGTTCCGCGACGGACTGGCCGTACGAGGGCCCGCCTGGACCGGCTTCTACACGTTCTTTGGCCCCAGCGGGGCCGGCGGCGGCGTCGGGATCACCTGCACCTCGCGGTACGTCGCGCCCGGCGCTGCCGAGCCCGTCGGCGTCTTCCACGCCGATCTGCGGGTCGGATCGATCGGCGCCTTCCTATCGAGCCTGCGGGTCGGCCGGCGTGGGGCCGTGTTCCTCACCGACCGGACCGGCCATCGGATCGTGTCGCCGACTGGCCCGGTGGTTGCCGCCGCTGCGCAGGCGGTCGATGCCGTGGCCGCCAGTTACTCGACGGTCGTGACGAACGTGCCGACCCGGGTCCGCGCGGCGGGCGGCAACTATCAGGTGGTCTACGTGCCCGTCCAGGTCGCGGGCAATCCCGGCTTCGGGGCCGCGGTTGTCGTCGACCTCGACGACATCACCGAGGGCCTGTACCGCGAGGCCGCGGTTGGCGGGGGCATCGCCTTGGTGGCCATTCTGATCGCCACCGCCATCGGCGTGCGGCTGGCCTCGATGATTTCTCTCCCGGTGGTCGCAATCGCGAAAGATCTGGCCACGGTCGGCGAGTTCAAGATCACGAGCCAGCCATCGCCGCGCTCGTTCGTGCGCGAGATCGCCGAGCTCGGCCGCGCGGTTGACGCCATGAAGGCCAGCCTGCGCTCGTTCGGCCGCTACGTGCCGACCGATCTGGTGCGCACGTTGCTTGCCGCCGGCAGCGAAGCGACGCTTGGCGGCGATGTGCGGCGGCTCAGCATCTTCTTCTCGGACGTCGCCGATTTCACGTCGATTTCCGAGGGGCTGGCGCCGCGCCCGTTGGTCGCCTCGATGAGCCGGTACTTCGAGCTGATGAACACGGCGATCAGGCAGCATCACGGCACCGTCAACAAGTTCATGGGCGACGGCATCATGGCGTTCTTCAACGCGCCGCTCGATCTGCCGGATCACCCGCGTGAAGCCTGCCTCGCGGCGTTGGACGCGCAGGCGGCGCTGGCGCTCAAGGCAGCCGAGAACCGCGACGGCGACCCGGCGTTCCGGACCCGGATCGGGCTCGGGTTCGGAGACGTGCTGGTCGGCAACATCGGCACGCCCGAGCGCTTCGCCTATACGCTGCTCGGCGACGAGGTGAACCTGGCGAGCCGGCTCGAAGAGCTCAACAAGAGCTACGGCACGTCGATCATGGCGAGCGAAGAGCTGGCCGCCGCGGCCGGCGATGGGTTCGAGTGGCGCCGCCTCGACCGGGTGGCCGTCAAAGGTCGGCACGAGGGCACGCTCGTCTGCGAGCTGCTCGGCGAACGCGGGCGCGTCGCGCCTGAGATTCTGGCCGCCCGCGACCTCTACGAAGCGGCACTCGCCGCCTATTTCGCCGGCGACTTCGCCAGGGCCGCCGCCGGCTTCGACGCGGCGGCGGCGGGGCGGCCAACCGATTCGGCCGGACCGATGATGGCCGCCCGCTCACGGACCCTGGCGGCCGCGCCGCCGGCCAACTGGGACGGCATCCACGTCATGCACGAGAAATAGGCGTCTCGGGCGGCCGAAGCAGCTCGATCAAGGACGCGCGCGGCCGCCAACCCGGATCCGCCGAACGGACTGACCCGGGGTCGCGGTCGAGCAGGGTGACGAGGACTTCGGTCACGATGCGCCCGCCGACCGGTCCAAGCCGGTCGCCAGAGGCCGTGATCGCGGCCTCCCGCAGAATGTAGTACCAAAGCGGTGTTTCACCCGACCAGCCGGCCGCTCCCAGTCCGATGTCGGCGGCGGCGAGCGGCACGAGGCCGAGGTGGCGGGCGACGGCTTCACCCGACGGGAGCCCCACTCCCTGGCCGCGCTGAAGATCCCTCACTGCCAGCGAGTGGTACTCCTCAACGGTCGAGTCGCCCGTGATCTCCACCGGGAGGCGGATGAGCGATCCGACGAGACGCCCGTCGATCTTCTTGGCGCGCTGGGCAGGCGGCGCGCCCGCCGCATCGAACAGCAGCGACCAATCGACGACGCACTCGCGGGGCACGGGCCGGAAGCCGAGCAGATCGGGGAAGATCGGTTTTGGCGCCGTCTCGCCGTTCAGCCGGTACCGGTGGCGAATCTGGCAGTGGCCGGCCCGGTAGGCCGCGTCGGCAAACTCGAGGGGGATGAACGGCGCGCCCGCGGGCGTGAACCAGCGGGTGCCGTTCGCGACGACTTCATCGACCATCGCCTGACCGACCAGCGCGGGAAGCAATTCGTGCAGCACGGCCCACTGATAGTGCCAGCGCGTTTCCCGGGCGGCCCACGCGAACACGTCGGACTCCGGGACGGCTTGCCGCCGTGCGTCGTCGACGAAGGCATTGTGCGCCTTCAGCATGCCCAGGTGCAGCTGCGCCATCAGCATGTGGGAATCGTTGCGCGGGTCGCCCATGAGCGCGGTGCCTTCAATGTTGCGAGGCACGTCCAGGCCGTCAGGCCCGAGCAGGAGTTTGGCGGGGTCCTCCCGCTGGTAGAGGAACGGATGCCCGACCGGTCCGTCGCCGTACAGGCACTCGACGTCCAGTCGCGGCGCCCGCGCGTTCGTCAGACGCCGCGGATCGACGTGATGCTCGAGCGCCGATCGATCCGCCGTGATGTCGTGGGCCACGAACTGGCCGAAGATGGGCCAACCCGCGGCCACGTCGCCGAGTGAGTTCGGCGTGTCGTCAACGTCGCTACAGTCGCAGAGTCCGCCGACCCAGCCGAGCGCATGGAGGAACGCCTCGTCGGCTTGGAACGAAGGCAGCTCCGGGAACAGGCGTCCGTACGCCGTTGGGCCGATCGCGGCGTCCACCGGGCGGCGGGTCCGCGACGGCGAGAGACAGTGGTTTCCTGAACGCATGACCCCGCCATCGGTACTGCGCGGGGACGTTTCGGTCGAGCGGCGGGACGTTGGCCCCTGTGCTCAGGCGCCGGGCGGCGTCGCGTCCTCGACCTTCCGATTCGCGGCCGCCCGCTCGGCGGCGACGGCATCCAAGCGGCTGCGCAGGGCCGGATACCGTGCGGCGAACTGGTCGAAATCCTGTTTGCTGAGGGTGAGGAAGAGGCAGTAGTCGATGGCGGTCACATCGGCCGACCGCAGCCCCCCGCTGAGCAGCGCCATCTCGCCGAAGAAGTCGCCGGGGCCCAGGTGGGTCTTCGACTCGCCGAGGTCGACTTCCACGGCGCCCGACGAGATGAAGAACATCTCGGCGGCCGCCGTGCCCGCCCGGATGACGCGCTCGCCAGGGGCGGCCGAGCGCGGCGTGAAGAGCGCGAGGAGTTCGGCGCGCTGGTCGGCGTCAAGATCGGCGAAGGCGGCGAACTTGCCCATGAGCTGCGTTGGCTGAAGGCCCAGAGGCACGGCGGGCTGGGCCTGGCGCTGGACGGCTGTGAGCGTGCGCTCGAGCGCGGCCAGGCGCGCGCGGCGCGGCCCCTCGCCGTGCGCGAGCGGCCCCTTCGAGAGCCACGACGTCAGTGGACGAATGGTCGCGAACGCGAGCGGGTTCAAGGTGATCGACAGGATGGCGCCGGCCAGGATGAGCGCCATCCCTTCAGGGGGCAGCAACCCGAGCGTTCCCCCGAGGGCCGCCAGGATGAACGAGAACTCCCCGATTTGCGCGAGCGCCGCCGAGATGGTCAGCGCGACCGAGATCGGATACCCGAGCACGAGCACGATGACGAAGGCGATGAGCGACTTGCCGACGAGGACGATCAGCAGCACGCTTGCGACCTCCAGCGGCTGACGCCACAGGATCGAGGGGTCGAAGAGCATCCCGACCGACACGAAAAACAGCACGGCAAATGCGCTCTGTAGCGGCATCGATTCGACGGCCGCGCGGTGGCTTAGCTCAGACTTGGCGAGGACAATCCCCGCCAGGAAGGCGCCCAGCGCGTACGAGACGTCGAAAAAGGCATGGGCGGCATAGGCGATGCCAAGGGCCACGGAGAGCACCGCGAGGGTGAACACTTCGTTCGAACCCGTGCGGGCCGACTGGCTGAGCACCCAGGGGACGACACGCGGGCCGACGCCCAGCATGAGGGCGACGAAGAGCGCGACTTTGCCGAGCGTGATCGCGCTGACGAGCAGCACGCCGCCCGTGGCGCCCTGCGCGCCAGGCGCCGCCGTCCCGCCGAGCATGCCGGCCACCGTCGGCAGGAGGACGAGCACGAGCACCATGGCCAGGTCCTCGACGATCAGCCAGCCGACCGCGACGCGGCCGTTCGGCGTGCCGACCGCGTTGCGTTCGTCGAGGGCGCGCAGGAGGACGACGGTGCTGGCCACCGAGAGCGAGAGGCCCAGCACCAGCCCGCCCCCGAAACTCCACCCCCAGCCAGCCGCGATCGCCGCGCCAATGGCCGTCGCGATGATGATCTGGCACACCGCTCCTGGGATGGCGATCCAGCGCACGGCGAGCAGGTCGGCGGTGGAAAAATGCAGCCCGACGCCGAACATCAGGAGAATGACGCCGACCTCCGCGAGCTGGCTTGCCAGCCCGACATCGATCGTCAATCCCGGCGTGAACGGACCGAGCACAATCCCGGCGAGCAGGTACCCCACGAGCGGCGGCAGCCGGAGGCGGCTGGCCACGAAGCCGAAGGCAAAGGCCATGACGAGGCCTGCCACGATCGTGAGGAGGAGCAGGCTCGAGTGATCCATGAGGGTGCAGCGAATCTATCGGTCCGCGTCGCCATCGTCAAGGACTCGTTCGGCCTCCGCTTGCGCGGGCGGGGGAGGCATGTTACGGTGCCGGCCGGCGCCGGACGCAGCGCCATTGGGGGAAGACTTGAGTTATCAGCCCATCGAAAATTACGGCGTCATCGGAGACATGCACAGCGTTGCGCTCGTGGGCAACGACGGCTCGATCGACTGGTGCTGCCTCCCACGGTTCGATTCTCCGAGCATCTTCGCGGCCATCCTCGATCACGAGAAGGGCGGGCACTTCAGCGTGTCCAGCGTGCTGCCGGGCCGTAACCGGCAGATGTACATGCCTGATACGAACGTCCTGATCACGCGCTTCTTGAGCCCGGAGGGCGTGGGTGAAGTGATCGACTTCATGCCGGTCGAGGAAGATCCCACGGCGCCCAAGACGCACCAGATCGTCCGCGTGGCCAAGGCGATTCGCGGCACCGTGCGGTTCCGCCTCGAGTGCGTGCCCGCGTTCAACTACGCGCGGACGGCGCACACGCTCGTGCGAGAGGGGCGCGGCGCCGTGTTCGAGTCCGGGGACATGCGCATTTCCCTGATCAGCCGGTTTCCGCTGGCGCCGTACGGCCAGGGTGTGGCGGTCGAGTTCACGCTCGGGCCGGGAGAATCCGCCACGTTCGTCCTGCGCCAGGTCGAGGCCGACCATGACGCCGACCTGCTCGAAGCCCGCTTGATGGGCGAAGAGCTGCTGCGCAAGACGGTGCGCTTCTGGAACCGCTGGCTGGCCCAGAGCACCTATACCGGCCGGTGGCGCGAGATGGTCCACCGGTCCGCGCTGGCGCTGAAGCTCATGACGTACCAGCCGACCGGGGCCATCGTCGCGGCTCCGACCATGGGGCTGCCCGAGGAGATCGGCGGCGAACGGAACTGGGACTACCGCTTCACCTGGATTCGCGACGCCACCTTCACGCTGTCGGCGTTCATGCGCCTCGGCTTCACCGAGGAAGCCGCCCGCTTCATGGACTGGCTGGAGCAGCGCGCGCGGGAAGGCGCCCACACCGGACCGCTCCAGATCATGTACCGCGTGGACGGCGTCCATGAACTGACCGAGGAAGTCCTCGACCACCTCGACGGGTATCGCGGATCCCGGCCGGTGCGCGTGGGCAACGCGGCCGCCGATCAAGTCCAGCTGGACATCTACGGCGAGCTCGCGGACGCGATTTCCCTGTACGACCAGTTGGGATTCCAGATCTCCTACGAGCCGTGGCTGCAGCTGCGCGGGATGCTGGAGTGGGTGGCCGATCACTGGGACGCCACCGACGAGGGCATCTGGGAGGTCCGGGGAGGGCCGCGCCAGTTCGTCTACTCGAAGGCGCAGTGCTGGGTCGCGCTGGACCGCGGGCTGCGTCTCGCGACCGAGCACAGCCTGCCCATCGATCGCGAGCGCATCACGCAGGCGCGGGATCGGCTGTACGACGCCATCATGAAGGACGGGTACAGCGAGGAGCGGCGGACGTTCGTCCAGTACTTCGGCACCGACGCCCTCGACGCGAGCAATCTGCTGTTGCCGCTGCTGCGGTTCGTCTCGCCGACCGATCGCCGCATGCTGGGCACGTTGGATCGGACGATGCAGGAGCTGATGTCAGACAGCCTGGTCTATCGCTACGAGATCGGCAAAGGGGCAGGCGACGGCCTCACCGGCGCCGAGGGCACGTTCAACATCTGCACGTTCTGGCTCGTGGAGGCCCTCGCGCGCGCCGGCCGCGTCGACGACGCCCGCTTCATCTTCGAGAAGATGCTGACCTACGCCAACCACCTTGGCTTGTTCGCCGAGGAGACCGGTCCCACGGGCGAGGCCCTCGGCAACTTCCCGCAGGCGTTCACGCACATCGGGCTGATCAACGCCGCGCTCGCGCTCGACCACGCGCTGGGGCAGCCGCGCGGAAAGGAGCACCTATGAACGCGCAGGAAGGCCCGAGCTATCTCGGCCGGCCGCCGGCCGAGTGGGCGGCGCTGCTTGGCGACAAGGACCCGATCGAGCGCCGGCTGGCGGCGCACGCGCTCGGGGAGATTGGACCCGCGGCGGCCCCGCACGTCGAGGCGCTGACCGCCGCGCTCAAGGACTCGGTCTCTTTCGTGAGGGTCTGGGCCGCCGGGGCGCTCGCGCGTGTCGATCCGTCCCGTCCCGAGGCGACCGCCGCGCTCGTCGCCGCGACGCAGGACGAGGCGGGGTTCGTGCGCAGCCTGGCCGCCTGGATCCTCGGGCGGCTCGGACGCAGCCACCCCGGTATCGACTCGTCGTTTGAGGCGCTGCGCCGACTCGAGACCGACACCGATCCCAGCGTCCGCACGGAGGCGACGCTGGCCCTCACGCGACTCGTCCCGTCATGAGCCCTATCGGGCCCGCGATCTGACGCCAGCGCTCGAGCCGGTGCGCGGCTCAGATCGTGTAGGTGCGTCCCTGTTCAATCGGCGAGACGCGGCCGCGCCCGACGCGCGAGAGTTCGTCAACGGTTTCCGCCAGAAACTGCGGCTTGATGTGGAAGATCCACACCGGCACATCGTCCGGCACTTTCTCGAGCTCGCGCCCGATCCGCTCGGGCGTCATGTGTCCGGAGGCCTCGGCCACGGCCGTCAGCCGGTTGGGAAACGCGCACTCGAGGATGACCGCGCCGATCCCGGGCACCCGCCGCGCCGCCGTCCAAAGCGCCTCGGTCGGACCCGTGTCGCCGGAATAGACGAAGCCTCGCGTCCCGTCGTGCACGATGAAGCCGACGCTGGGCACGCTGTGATGCACGCGGATCGGCGTCACGTGCAGGTCGCCGACGCGCTGCGATTCGCCTTCCACGAGCGTCCGGAACGTCACGGCCGGCCGGGCGGGATCCGGAAGCCGCGTGAAGTCGGGCCAGAGCACGTCGTTGAAGAGGGAGGACCGCAAGCCGTCGACCACCGGCGCGATGCTGGCGATCGTGACGGGGGGCGCGCCGAGCACCGCCAGCGTCTCGGCAAGAAACGCCAGCCCCGCGACGTGATCGAGGTGCGCGTGGGAGATGAGCGCGCATCCCACGCGGCGCTGATCGTCCGGGCCGATCGCGCCGGTGACGTTGCCCGCGTCCACGAGCGTCCGATCGTTGACAAGAAAGGTTGATGGGCGCTGGCCCAACCCTTCGGCCCCGAACGCGCCGAGCACTCGAAGCTCCATGTGTGCCGTCAGGCTAGCATCTCACGCGGCGCCCCGGTCAAGACCCGGGCGGTGCGCGGCGGGCGCCCGTTGTTACGTCGGGTCGATCCGAGGCGGCAGCGCCCACGTGCCGAACCCCGGCCCCTTGGTGCCCGACGGGTTGGCGTCGACCGTCGGCCAGAGCAACCCCTCGGTGTAGGAGGCCGGCGAGGGCACGAACGTGACGTCCTTGAGGTGCGCCCCGAACGCGTCGCGCCACTCGGCCGGGAGCTGATACCAGGTGCCGACGAACCAGAGCTTGATGATGTTGCGCGCCACGGGCCCGAGCTTCTCGTCGCTGAGGACCTCGGCGCGCAGGAGCGACTCCAGCTTGGCCTCGTCGGCGCCGGCGCCCTTGCGAACGCGCGCGAAGGCCGCGAGGAGCCCCGTGACGGTCGCCTCGCCAACCACGTCGGTGACGGTCGAGAAGTAGAGCTGCGCCTGCCCGGTGCCCATGAGCCGGAAGCGGGAGTACCCGGTCACGACGGTCGAGAAGTCGAGAAAATCGTCGAACGGTGTACTGGCCATCGGCTCTTGGTCTCCAGTGGCTTGCGGTGAGCCCGCTCCAGCCGAGACGGGTGATCCCTTGCTAGTCCTTGGCGCCGATTTCGAAGGTCGGCGCCGCGTTGACGCCGCTCTTGCCGTCAATCGGCTGGCGCATCAGGTGGTTCGCCATCTCCTTGATCCGAAACATCTCGCCAACCGCTTCGACGAGCAGCTGCGGCTGGCCTCCGTAGGCGCGCGTGAGCATCTCGAGGAAGCGCGTGTAGTAGGCGTTGAACTCGGCGGCCGCGGCGCGCAGTTCGGAGCCCTCGGGATAGTCGCTCAGCCGCGCATTGGCCTTGATGGGGTACACGGCATGCCAGTCCACGTCGACCTTGCCACCCGTCGGATGCCCCGGCTTGTCACCCTTGATGTAGAAGCGCCCGGCCATCAGTTGCTGAAAACGGTAGTAGTGGGAGATCTCGCCTTCGTAGTCGAAGATCCCGCCGCCGATGCCCTCGCCCTGCTCGGAAATCAGCCGGATCGCCGCCTGTGCGGACGAGAGGTCGGTCACCTTCGTCAATCCGCCGCCGCCCGAGTAGTAGTAGCCGGAGTCCATCTGCTTCGCCGGGTCGCCGCAGAACAGCTTCTCCGGGCCGAGGAGCTCCTGGAGGTCACCCAGGCCTTGCCCGATCGCCGCGTAGAACTCCCCAATGCTGAAGAAGTGTTCATCGGAATCATCGGCCACGCGTGCGGCGCGCAGCGACGTCTTCGCCCGCCGACGCTTCACGGTGGGGGACGTTCCGGCGGTCTCGGTGCCGGCCGGGCGCTCGATCTTGAGAAACGTCTCGACCGCCGCCTTCGAGAAGCGCTGCAGCCCGACCTCGAAATCGGATTCGCCGTCGGGCAGATACGCCGGGTACGCCGGCATGAAATCCGGCGTCGTCAAATCGGCTTGCCCGCCGACGGCGTTCATCAGGTTGGCGGCCAGCGTCAAATGCAGCATTTCCTCGACGACGATGGCCCGGAGGATGCGGCAGGCCTCGCCGTTCGTCCCCGGGACGATCGAATAGAGCGCGGTGAGGTACGGCGGAATGGTCGCGTGTTCGAGCTGCAGGGCGGCATGGAGGTGCCGGTGAAGCTCGTCAACGGTCGTGATGCGCTTGAGGCCCATCGTTTCGCTATCTCCCCAGCTCCGCCGCGATGTGCTCGGCACTGAGGAAGGAGAGGGCCGACAGCGTCAGGGTCGTATTGGACGTGCCGATCGTGGGCATGCTGCCGGCGCCGGCCAGGTAGAGGTTGGGGTGATCCCACGACCGCTGGTGGCGATCGACCACCGAGGTCTTGGCGCTCGTTCCCATGACGTGCGTGCCCGCCCAGTGGTTGCCGCCGCGGATGAGGTACCCCTGTCCCTCGTAGCTCACGTACCCGTACTCTCCCGGGTCGTAGGTCGAGTAGTCTTCGGCGCCGATCCGCTGAAAGATCTTCCTGGACAGCCGCCGGGCGAACGCGACGCCTTCGAGCACGTAGTCCCCGAGCTGGTACGAGAGCACGGGCCTGAGATTACCGAGCTGGTCGCGATACTTCGGATCGACGGTAATGCGGTTGCCCGGGTCGGCCGGCACGTTGACCATGAAGTCGAGCAGCAACTGCCGGGAAATACGGTCGACCAGCCCGCGCCGCAGCGCCCGGCCGAATTTATTCTGATCGTCCACCAGCCGGAACAGCTCCGTATAGGGCGAGCCGGTGGCCCAGCCCCAGCCGTCGTTGTGAAGGCTGACGCGGAACGCCGCCTGCGCCCTGCGGAACCCGCCGCCGCGCAGGTCCTCGATGCCCGAGGTGCAGGGCGTGCCGCGCATCGTGCCGGCGATCTCGGGCATCAGCCCCCACGCGAGCAGATAGGCGTGATCCATCAGGTTCCGGCCGACCAGTCCGCTGGAACTCGGCAGATCCGAAGCGAGCATGAGCCGCGCGTTCTCGACCGCGTTGCAGGCCAGCACGAACACCTTGGCTTTGACGGTGCCGGTGGTGTGCTCGCTCGACGTCACGCTCGTGTACGTCTTGTATTCGATCCCGGTGACCCGGCCGGAGCCGGAGTCGATCACGACGCGCGAGGCGACCGTCTGCGGCAGAAACGAGACGCGCCCCGTGTCGAGCGCCTTGGCCAGCGTCCGCCGCGCGTCATACTTGGCCTGCACCGGGCAGATGGGCACGCAGTTGTTGTTGCCCTGGCAGCGGTGCCCCATTTCGGCCTGATGGGGATCGACCGCGCCGGTCGGCACGAAGCCCCTGCCCTTTCCGTACTTCGGGTTCGGGATGCCGTTGCGCGCCTGAGGGGTGCTGCGCACGACGAGCGACCGGGGCTCGCCGTCGAGCGTAATCGACGCGCCGTCGAGGCCCTTCGCGACCATCTGGTCGAGGTACGACACCGGGATCTTCCGCATCGGGTAGACGTAGTCGTCCTCGAAGTGGATCCCGAGGTAGCGCTGGTCCTCGACATCGGCCGAGACGCCCATCTCACACTCGGCCTTCTGGTAATACGGCTCGAGCGCCGCGTAGTCGATCGGCCAGTCAAGCCCGTGACCGTACCGCGTGCGCATGTCGAAGTCCTCGGGGAGCATGCGCATCGCCTTGGCCTCGAAGTGGCGCGTGGTGCCGCCGACAACGCGTGCGTACGTGCTGTCGATTTCGAGCGGCCCGTTCTGGACGATGTACCCGGACGTGTTCGGTTGGCCCGGCAGCAGTTTCCGCGTGTCGAAGCTGCGCGGCATCGGGGCGTTCGGGTTGTCGGCGAACGCGGCGTTATTGTCTTTGGAGGCGGCGCTGTAGAAGCGCGCCAGGTCGGCCTCGTACTCGGCGATCGTCATCCCGGTCCCAGGGCCGGCTTCGAGCACGAGCACGCGGTGGCCTGCCTGGCTCAACTCGTTGGCGATGATCGACCCGGCCACGCCGCTCCCGACGACGACCACGTCGTAGACGGTCTCCGAGGCCGTTCTGTGTTCGATTCGGGAGGCGCGTCTGTGGGCGTAACTCATAGCGGGGAAGAGAGCCGCAGTGTACGACCGATCCCAACCCAAGGCAAGGCTCGGTCGAGGCAAACCGTGCGTGGAACGCGGGCGCCGTCGGCGTCTCGTTCGTCTTCGTCAGCGGCGGCGGCCCTCCGTCGTCTGGTTGGCGGCGAACATCACGGTCGGCGGGTCGTAGGTGACGTTGTTGAATTGGCCGAAGGGCGCGAGGTTGTCGACGCCGTCCAGGCTCCTCGTCGAGATCCAGCCAATCGGGCGCGGGACCACGCACGATTTGAACGGGTCGAAGGGCAGGCCGTGCTCGGTGCGGCCGGGCTCGTACTGCATGCGCCGTCTCCCTACGCTCTCAGCCAGTCAGCCTGCCAGTCCTTCACTCGCAACTTGATCGCTTTGCCGCTCGGGAGCTTGCCCTCGAGCACGTCGCGCACGATGTTCGGCATCTCGGCGTCGCTCGCGAACCGCAGCGCGACGAGTTGAGCCGGGGTCAAGTCGAGGATGCGGCCGCGGAGATCGTCCGGCAGACAGAGGGCGAGGCGCTGCCGCATCTCCAGGCGAATCACGCGGTCCTGCACCCTGAGCGCCATCGTCCGCGCCGCCAGGGCGAGCCCGAACAGCGCCGCGGCCACGAGGAACGCCCAGATTTGATGGTGCGTTGGCGTGAGAAAGAGACGACGCGCTTCCACGAACAGATTCAGCGTGAGCAGTGGCGCCACGAAGAAGTGAAAGAGCGGAAACAAGCGGGCGTGGTTCTTGTAATTCTGCGGTCGCTCGGCCATGGCTATCCTCCAAGGAGAGCCCACTGTACGTCCAGTCGCGACTGGACTCCAGGGGGAGTTCGAAGCTCGGCCTTCTAACGTTTGGCTTTCTAACCCTTCTGCCTTCTAACTTCTGTCTTCTAACTTCTAACTTTCTTCAGTGCGCCGCCGCCGGGCCGGTGCCGTGTTTCGGCCGGCGCATGATGAGGACGAAGGGGGCCAGCAGGACGAACAGGCCGCCCATCACCCGAAAGAGCTCGACGAAGGTCACCATGGCCGCCTGCTGGTGGATCATGCCGGCGAGCGAGGCGTAGGCGCGCTCGGTTGCCAGCGTGGCATCGGCGCCGGCCGCCATGAACCGGGCTTTGAGCGCGGCGAGCATCGATTGGGTGGCCGGATCGTACGGCGTCACGTGCGTGCCGAGCACGCTCGCGACCGTCTGCGTGCGGCGCTCGAGCATGGTCCCGGTGGCGGCGATGCCGATGCTCCCGCCGAGGTTGCGCATCAGGTTGAAGAGGCTGGTCGCGTTCCCCATCTTCTCGCGCGGCACGTTGTTCATCGTCACCGTGGTGAGCGGCACGAAGAGCAGGGCCATGCCGACCCCTTGCGTGATCTGCGGCCAGAAGATGTTCCAGTAGCCGGCCTGCAGATTGATCTGGCCGAGCCAGATGAGCGTGAGGCCGCCCACGACGAAGCCCGCCGTCAGCAGTTTGCGCGCATCGTACAAGCCGGTGAGGATGCCGACAATCGGCATCATCAGGAACGACCCGATGCCGCGCGGGGCCATGGCGATGCCCGCCTCGATGGGGGAATAGCCGAGGACCGTCTGCAGCATCACCGGCAGCAGCACCATGCTGCCGTAGAGCACGAAGCCCACCATGGTCATCATGAACACGCCGGTGGCGTAGGTGCGGTCGCGGAAGATCTGCAGATCGACGACCGGGTGCTCCGTCCGGAGCTCGTTGATGAGGAGGACGACGAGCGACGTCACCGCGACGATGGCGAGCGTCAGGATGAAGCGCGAGGAGAACCAGTCATCCTCCTGGCCTTTGTCGAGCACGATCTGGAGCGTCCCGATGCCCACCGCGAGCAGGCCAAGGCCCCAGTAGTCGATCTTCCGGCCGATCTTGGCGATGTAGGACGGGTCGAAGATGAAGAGCTTCGTCATCACCAGCGACGCGATGCCGACCGGCAGGTTGATGTAGAAGATCCACCGCCACGAGTAGTTGTCGGTGAGCCAGCCGCCCAGCACGGGCCCGAGAATCGGCGCGACGACGATGCCGAGCGCCCAGAAGGCCATGGCGCGGCCGCGGTCCTTCGGCGGAAAGGCTTCGAGCAGCACGGCTTGCGAGAGCGGCTGCAGGGCGCCGCCGGTCGCGCCCTGGATGACGCGGAAGACCACCAGGGCACCGAGCGATGGCGCCAGGCCGCACAGGAACGACGCGATCGTGAACCCGGTCACCGACGCCATCAACAGCCGCTTGCGCCCGATCAGCCCCGCCAGCCAGCCGGTCATCGGCAGGACGATGGCGTTGGCCACGAGGTAGGACGTCAACGCCCACGTCGCCTCGTTCACCGACACCGACAGGCTGCCGGCGATGTGGGGCAGCGACACGTTGACGACGGTCGTGTCCAGCACCTCCATGAAGGTGGCGAACATGACGGAGACGGCGACAATCCACGGATTGACGTGACGTTCGGTTGTCGTGTCGGGACTCATCGGGCGCGCGGTCTGCTAACTGCATGATACGGCATGCCGATGGGTCGATAGGTCGATGGCTCGATAGGTCGATAGGTCGATCCGTCCCTCGGTCGGTATCATGGGTCTTCACCGAAAGGAGGGACCTTTGAGCACAACTGACTGGCACGCGTGGGCGGTTTCTGGAGCCGTGCTGGGGGGCGCGCTGCTCGTGGCGTTCGTGGCGCACCGGATTGTCTTCGCGGCGGCGCGGCGATTCGCGCGCCGGACGGGAAGCGGCGTTAACGACGCCATGGTTCGGCACCTTGACCGGCCGGCCCGGCTGGTCTTTCCGCTATTGACCGTGCTCGCGGCGCTGCCAGGAACGGCAATGACCGCGGCGACGAACCACGCCGTCCGCCATGCGATCGGGCTCGGGGTGATCGCGGCCGTAGCCTGGACGTTGCTCGTGCTGATCGACGTGCTTCAAGACGTGCTCGCGGGGCGCTACAAGATCGACGTGGCGGACAATCTCCGCGCCCGGAAGATCCAGACGCAGATGCAGGTGCTGCGGCGCACCGCGACCGTGGTCGTGAGCATCGTCGCGTTGTCGGCGATGCTGATGACGTTTCCGAGCATCCAGCGGTTTGGGGTGAGCCTGTTCGCCTCGGCCGGCGTCGCCGGGCTGGTTATCGGCATGGCCGCCAAGCCGACGCTGTCGAGCCTGCTGGCCGGCCTGCAGATCGCCCTGACCGAGCCCATTCGCATCGAAGACGTCGTCATTGTCGACGGGGAGTGGGGTCGGATCGAGGAGATCACGACCACGTACGTCGTCGTACGCATCTGGGACCTGCGGCGGCTGATCGTCCCGCTGTCGTACTTCATCGAGCACCCGTTCCAGAACTGGACGCGCGTGACGGCCGACATCCTTGGCACCGTCTTCGTCTATACCGATTACACGGTGCCGGTCGACGAAGTGCGCCAGGAGCTGCACCGCCTCGTGCAGTCGAGCGACCTCTGGAACGGCAAGGCCTGGGGGTTGCAGGTGACCGACTCCCGCGAGCACACGGTCGAGCTCCGCGCGCTGATGAGCGCGTCCGACTCGTCGAAGGCCTGGGATCTACGGTGCTTCGTGCGGGAGCGGCTGATCGCCTTCCTGCAGGAGCGGTATCCGCAGAGTTTGCCGCGTACGCGCGTGGAACTGGACCGGACGTCCGGCGCGTCGGGGCCGGCACCGACGCCATCGACGGCGGTCGCCGGGCAGGCTGCTACGATGGATCACAGGTGAGGGGCATGGGCATGATGTTCACTCGACCGGGAAGGCTGGCGGCACGGGTCGGCACCGTGACGGTCCTGACCGTGGCGATGGCAGCGGCGGCGCCGGCGACGTCGCTGCACGAGGGCTTCAACGCCGCGCAGGCGTACGCGTACACGGCGGAGGTCGCGAAGTTCGGCGAGCGGTGGCCGGGGTCGCCGGGCCACCAGAAGACCGAGGACCTCATCCACGCCGTCCTGAAGAAGGACGGCGCGGTCGTCGAAGCCGACAACTTCACGGCCGCCACGCCTCGCGGGCCGGTGCCGGTCCACAACATCATCGGCAAGTTCAACGTGACGTCCGATCCGGCGCAGCCGATCTTCATTCTCGCGGGCCACTACGACACGCTGTTCAAGAAAGGCTTCATCGGCGCGAATGACGGCGCATCGAGCACGGCGATCCTGCTGTCGTTCGCCGACGCCCTGGCGCACCAGAAGACGAAGATGCAGATCTGGCTCGTCTGGACCGACCTCGAGGAAGCGGTGAAGTCGTTCACGGGCGACGATGGGCTGTACGGGAGCCGCCATCTGGCGCAGAAGCTCAAGGCCAACGGCACGGTGCCGCGCATTCGCGGGTTTTTCCTGCTCGACATGATCGGCGACAAGGATCTCGGCGTCGCGCGGGAGTCGTTCTCCACGCCGTGGCTGCAGGACTTCATCGCCCAGGCGGCCAAGCAGCTGGGCGACAGCCAGTATTTCTTTCAGTACTCGATCCCCATCATCGACGACCATAAGTCGTTCCTCGATGTCGGCGTGCCCGCCGTGGACGTCGTCGATGCCGAGTTCGGCCCAGACGGCCCCAAGTCCGACGGCATGGGCGCGTACCACCATACGAACGAAGACACGATGGACAGGGTGTCGCAGGCGAGTCTCGGGATTGTCGGCCGGACGATTCTGCTGACGGTCGAGTTGATCGATGCGAGGATGTAAGAAAGTTGGAAGTTAGAAGACAGAAGTTAGAAGACAGAAGTTAGAAGGCAGAAGTTAGAAGTGAAGTAGAAGGCCTGTTTTCGTTGGGAGCGATGCGACGGATGACGAAGATGGCGGGTCGAGTAGTCGTAATTACCGGCGGGAGCCGAGGCATCGGCGCCTCGCTGGCCGAACAGTTGACGGCGGCGGGGACGCGGGTGGCCCTCGTCGGCCGACACGAAGACGCGCTCCGCGCCGAGGCCCAGCGGTGTCATGGGCTGGCCGAGTCGTTCGTGGCCGACGTGACGAAGCGCGCCGAGGTCACGCGTCTGGTGGCGGCCGTTCTCGAGAAGTTCGGCCGCGTGGACGTCTGGGTGAACAACGTGGGCGTCGGCATCTTCTGCATGCCTACGCAGCTGACGGATGACGACATCGACGAGATGATGCGGCAGAACGTGAAGACCGCGCTCTACGGGATGCAGGAAATCCTGCCGCACTTCAAGGCCCGCGGCGAGGGCCACATCATCAACATCTCCTCGCTGCTGGGGCGCACGCCGTACGTGGTCTTCCGCTCGGCGTACAGCGGGGCGAAGCACTTTTTGAATGCGATCACCGCGAACATGCGGATGGAGATTCAGGAGACGCACCCGGGCATTCAGGTCTCGACCGTCTCGCCCGGCGTGGTGAGAACCGAGTTCGGCCTGCACGCCCTGCACGGTGGCCCCGATAATCGCCAACTGCCGAACTCGCAGAGCGCCGAGGAAGTCGCCGCCGTCATCGCCGGCGTGATCGAATCCCGCCGCCCGGACGTCTACACTCGGCCCGCGCGCGAGTGGATCGTCAAGTACTACGAGGAGACGGGGGAGGACCCGTAAGCGGGGTTCTGGGGTTCCCGGGTGCTGAGGTTCCGGTTCCGGGGTTCCGGCGTTCCGGCGTTCCAGCGTTCCGAGGTTGCCGCCGTGCCGCTGCACCAGCACCATGGAACCTTCGAACCCCAGAACTCCTGAACCGGAACCCCGGAACCCCGGAACCGCTAGACGACTCCTCTAATCCTCAATCCCACCGCATGATCGCTCGGTGCCTCCGCGGGCAGCGTGACGACGAGGCCCTCGTCGGTCTGCTTCCAGGCGAGCCGGCCGTCGTGGCCGAGGAGTGCGACGTCGGCGACTTTGCGGCCGCCGGTGTGGGGCGAGCCGGTGGCCAGGCTCTTGATGACCGCGCGGGGTTCACCCGACGGCCACGCCAGCAGATACGCGTAGAGTGCGTCGCCCTTCCTCATGAACCGCATGTCCTCGCCCGTGTAGGGCGCGCGGCGCACGTCGCGCTGGCCGCCGAACTGGCCGCGTTCGGCCGGCGCCTCGGTTGACGGGCCCTCGCCGTACACCTCCCAGGGCCGGCTGGCGAAGATCCCCTCTTGATTGACGTCCATCCATTTGGTCAGCTCGTCGAGGAACGCGACCTCGTGCTCGTCGATCGTGCCGTTGCCGCGCACGGGAATGCTCAGCATCAGGTTGCCGTTCTTGCTGACGATGTCGAGCAGCATCGGCACGACCTGCGCGACCGTTTTGTAGCGGCCGTTCTCGGCCACGGCGCGGCTGTAGTGCCAGTCGCCGATGCAGGTGTCCGTCTGCCAGGGCGCCGGGCGAATCTCGGTCGCGATGCCGCGCTCGATGTCCTCGACCAGCGCGGGCCGGTGCTCGGGCGTCATCTTCTTGCCGTTGACAATGACGTCGACCGCGCCCTTCGACCGCGCGATGCTCGCGTTGTAGAAGTGCGAGACGACCTCCAGCCCCGTCTGGCCGAACGGGATCTCGGTGTCGTCGAAGTAGACGATGTCGGGCTGGTACTGATCGATGAGATCCACGCACCGCTGGGCCCAGCGTTGGGCGAACGCGGGGTCGTCGGGCGGCGCGGTCTCGTACCAGTGGCCGTCGTGGCTGTTGTGCCAGTCGCGAACGGGCTTGATGCCCGTGATCCCATCGGGAATAACGAGATGGCGGCCGGTGTACAGCTCCTGGGGATCGAGGCCGTCCCACCATTGCCCCTTCCCGTCGGCTTTCGTCAGCGTGTAGCCATCGTAGCGAACGCCCTGGAGCGGTCCCTCGCCGTCGTAGCCGTACGCGACCTGGAACCAGTGCCACGCGTGCGACGAGTGGTTGCTCACGCCGAAGCGGAGGCCGTGCTCGCGGACGATCTTCGCCCACGTGCCGATGATGTCCTTCTTCGGTCCGATGTTGACGGAGTTCCACGCATGGTGCTTCGAGTTGAAGTTGTCGAAGTTGTCGTGGTGATTGGCGAGCGCGAAGAAATACTTGGCGCCGGCGCGCTGATAGCGCGTGATGAGCGCCTCCGGATCCCAGCGGTCGGCCTTCCAGAGGTTGTCGATCTGCATGAAGCCGAACTTGGACGGATGGCCGTACGTCTTGACGTGGTAGTCGTAGGACGAATCGCCCTGCAGATACATCCGGCGGGCGTACCAGTCGCCCTGCTCCGGGACGCATTGCGCGGACCAGTGCGCCCAAATGCCGAACTTCAGGTCGCGGTACCACTCCGGGCAGTGGTAGTTGGCGGCGAGCGATTCCCACGTCGGCTGGAAGGGGCCTTGGGCGGCGGCACGCGGGCGGCCGGTCCAGAGTGGGGCCGCAAGGCCCGCGCCGGCCGCAAACGCGGACCGCTTCATGAATTCGCGCCGGGAAAATCCACCTGCCATGGCCCCTCGCTTGTTGAGAATTGGACGGTGAAGCACAGATACTACACCCATGAAGATTTGTCGTTTCAAGCTTCAGCAAGGGGATGTGCGTGTCGGCGTCGTCACCGACACGAGCGTGATCGACCTTAGCAGCGCCGGCGCCGTCAGTCTGGAGGCGATCCTCGAGAGCCCGGTGCCAAGCGCGGCCGCGCGGGCGATGGTCGAGCGAGGCGCCCCTGAACTGCCGATCGGCGACGTGCGGCTCTGCGCGCCCATCGATCGGCACGAGGTCTGGGCCGCCGGTGTGACCTATCTGCGGAGCAAGACGGCGCGAATGGAGGAGTCGGACTTCAGCGCCACGGCCTACGATCGCGTCTACGACGCGGACCGGCCGGAGCTGTTCTTCAAGTCCCTTCCGGAGAAGGTCGTCGGTCCTGGAGGGGCCGTGGGGATTCGGCAGGACGCGCGATGGAGCGTCCCCGAACCGGAGCTGGCGCTCGTCATGAACTCGCGCGGCCGCATCGTGGGGTATTCGGTCGGCAACGACATGAGTTCGCGCGACATCGAGGGCGAAAACCTGCTGTACCTGCCGCAGGCCAAGGTGTACGCGCAGTCGTGCGCGATCGGCCCCTGGATCGAGCTCGACGCGTCGGAAGCGGCGGCCCGCGAATGGACGATCGGCGTGCGGATCGAGCGCCGCGGCGCCGTGATGTTCGCGGGTGAGACCTCGGTCGCGCAGATCAAGCGGAGCTTCGAGAACCTGGCCGGCTACCTGTTTCGCAGTCAGCGCTTCCCGTACGGCGCGGTGCTGCTCACCGGCACCGGCGTCGTGCCGCCGGACTCGTTCACGCTCGAAGCGGGCGACGTCGTACGGATTGAGATTGGCGGGATCGGTGTGCTCGAGAACCCGGTCGTCGTCGTATAACGAAACGGTTCAGGAGAGGATGGTCGCATGACATTGCACGGCCGATCGTTCATCGGCAGCGAGCTCAGCACGGGCACGGGAGCGCGTGGGCAGTCGAAGAGCCCACTCGATGGGCGGCCGCTCGAGCCGCCGTTCTTCCACGCGGGCATGGCGGATGTCGCCAAGGCGTTGGGGCTGGCCGACACCGCGTTCGAGACCTACGCGGCGACGTCCGGGGGCGAGCGCGGCGCCTTTCTCGACCGCATCGCGGACGAGATCCTGGCGCTTGGCGACGATCTCCTCGTCCGCGCGCACGAGGAGACAGGCTTGCCGGCGGGCCGGTTGACCGGCGAGCGCGCGCGCACGGTGGGGCAGCTGCATCTGTTCGCCGAGGTCGCGCGCGACGGGTCGTGGATGGACGCGCGCATCGACACGGCGCTGCCGGATTGGCAGCCCGCGCCGAAGCCGGACCTCCGTCGGTGTTTGCGTCCGATTGGGCCCGTGGTCGTGTTCGGGTCGAGCAATTTCCCGCTGGCGTTCTCGGTGGCCGGCGGCGATACGGCGTCGGCCCTCGCGACGGGCAACCCGGTCGTCGTCAAAGCCCACAGCGGGCATCCGGGCACCTCCGAGCTGGTGGCGACGGCCGTGCGCCGCGCCGTCGCGGCCTGCGGGCTGCCCGAGGGCGTGTTCTCCATGCTGCATGGACAGGGCGCGGTCATCGGCATCGGGCTGGTGCGCGACCCGCGGACCCGCGCCGTGGGCTTCACCGGGTCCCGGGCCGCGGGACGTGCTTTGTTCGACGCGGCAGCGGCGCGTCCGGATCCCATCCCGGTCTTCGCGGAGATGAGCAGCGTCAACCCGGTGTTCATCCTGCCCGAGGCGATGCGCGAGCGCGGCGCGCAGATCGCCGAAGGGCTGCGCGCCTCGGCGACGCTCGGCGTGGGGCAGTTCTGCACGAAGCCGGGGCTCGCGTTCGGCGTCGAGGGGCCGGCGCTCGAGGCGTTCCAGAAGGTGCTGGCCGCCTCGTTCGGCAAGGCCGCGCCGGCCACGATGCTGCATTCGGGCATCTGCGAGGCCTATCACGCCGGCCTGTCGCGGGTGTCGGCGGTGCCCGGCGTCGCGGTCGTGGCGCGGTCGGAGACGCCGCCTGACAGCGCCGCGACGCACGGGGAAGCCGTGGTGTGGCGCACCGACGCCGCGACGTTCCGCGCGAAGGCGGAACTCTCGGAGGAAGTCTTCGGCCCGTCCACCGTGCTCGTGTCCGCCAGCGGCGTCGCGGAACTCGAAGCGATCGCCGAGACGCTCGAGGGGCAGCTCACGGCGACGCTCCATGCGACGCCGGGGGATCTGGCGACGGCCGCGCGCCTCGTGCGGATTCTCGAGCGGAAGGCGGGCCGACTGCTGGTCAACGGGTTTCCGACCGGCGTCGAGGTCTGTCCGTCGATGAATCACGGCGGCCCGTATCCGGCCACGACCGACGTGCGGTTCACGTCGGTCGGCACGGCGGCGCTCTATCGGTTCGTGCGGCCGATCTGCTACCAGGATGTCCCGGCGGCGCTCTTGCCCGATGCGCTGAAGGATGACAATCCGCTGAGTCTGTGGCGCATGGTGAATGGCGTCCTGGAGGCGCCATCCGACTCGCCGAGGGGCGAGTAGCCCCGGCGGCGCGGCCGGCGGAGGGGGGCGCGCGGAAACCCGCGCTCATGGGGCGAGTACGCCGATGGAGCATCGGCCCTTCAGAGCCGGTGACGCCGCCCCGGACTGAAGCCCGTGGGCTCCAGACGGGGACCCGGAGACGCTCTCGCGCGCTGCGATGACGCGAGGCGCCACTGGCCGGCCTCAGCCGCGCCAGTGGCCCTCGACGAAGTACCACCCGTGCCGATCGTGCGCCCAGTGTCCCGACACCCATCTGAGACGGGGACGAGGCGGGCGCACCCAGCGTCCGGGGACCCAGACATAGCCCCGACCGTCCCATCGCTGGTAGCCGTCGATCCAGACGAAGGCCGGTCCGGGGGCGGGCGCGCGACGCTCAACGTAGGGCGCGGGCGGGCCAAGGCGCAGGTACACGCGCCCTGGTGTGCCCGCGCATGCCGGCAGCGCCAGGAGCGAGGCCAGAGCGGCCGCCGCGACGGCGCGTCGGCCCATGACTTGCCATGTCATGTCGGAGTTCCAGGGTCAGGCGCGCGAGGTCTCGGCGTTGTGAGACTTCGCGGCACCGTTCGGGCGCTTGGCGTGCATCGCCTCTTTCCCCGCCTCCCAGGCCCTCCGGCCACGGTCAACGACATCGGCCACGGCGTGGGTGGATTGGTCGTAGGCTCCGGCCGCTTTCATCTTGAGCCGCGCGGCCTGGTCCGCCATGTCCTGGCGGAGCGCGTCGCCGGACTTCGGTGCGAAGAGCAATCCAGCGGCGGCACCTGCCGCCACGCCGCAGAAGAGGCCGAGCACGAAGGCCCGACCGGGGTGGGCGATCACCGCCGAGCGCGTGTCGTGATGCTCGGTTGAAGATGTCGAGGGCATACAAGCCTCCTTGAACGAGGGGGCTGCAATGGCAGTCCCCTCAAATAGAGAAGCACACTCCATGCCACGGCCCGTCGTTCGTGGGCCTGAGGGCAGGGCCATGCGTCGTGCCGCCGGGCGCGTCCCTGGGAGGTATTCCCCAGGTGGCCCGAGTCAGAAGTGCTCGGTTTCGCCGCACTCGAGCCGGCCGGCAGGCTGGCTGCTACGATTGAAGTCAACGTGACGACTGAAGTCAACGTGACGACTGAGGCCAAGAGGCTTGCGCGCGCGCTCCTGCCGAAACCTGCGCTGTTGATCGCGCGCGCAATTCGGGCCCGACGCCACTCGCAGCGGCTGTACGTGGACTGGCAGGTGCATTCGATCGACGAGCGGGTGTTTCAGCAGCTCGGGCCCCGCGTGTTGGGCGGTCCTTTCGAAGGGCTCGTGCTGCCGGCCGCCGCGACGAGCGAGCACGTCAGCCCCTATCTGCTGGGGACGTACGAGCACGAGCTGCATCCGGTCTGGCGAGAGGTGGCCGAGCGGCGCGTCGCGCTGGTGGTGAACGTCGGGGCCAAGTTCGGCTACTACGCCGTCGGGCTCGCGCGGCTGTTGGGGTGCCCCGCCGTGGCGTTCGATCCGGACCCGTGGGCGAAGCAGGCGACCCGCGAGACGGCCAGGCTCAACGGCGTGAGCGGGGTGCAGGTCCGCACCTTCTGCTCGAGGGCGTGGCTCGAGGCGCTTGGCCCCGAAGCGCTCGTCGTGATCGATTGCGAAGGCTGCGAGGTCGCGCTGCTCGACCATCCGGCGCCGGCCGGGCTGCGCCGAGCGATGGTGGTCGTCGAAGTTCACGAGGCGATGATTGGCGGATCGGGCGCGCGGCTTCGCGACGAGCTGGCTCGGACGCACGACGTCGAAGTGATTTCGAGCCAGTCGAGGGCGGCGGCTCCCGGCATCGACCTGTCATTTCTCACGCCGCACGAACAGGAGTTGGCGCAGGCGGAATTTCGGCCGCCGCAAATCTGGATCGTGGCCAGGCCGCGACCCTCCGGCGCCCAACGGCCTTGATACTTTGAGACGAAGAAGAAGAGGAGAACACCCGTGAAGATCGAGCACATTGCCTGCCAGGTGCAGGACCCGGTGTCGGTGGCGACGTGGTACGTCGACCACCTTGGCCTGACGGTCAAGCGGCGTCAAACCGAGTCGCCGTTCGGCCACTTTCTGGCCGATGACGGAGGCGCGGTCATGCTCGAGCTCTACAACAATCCGAAGGCGTCGGTGCCGGACTATCGCGCGATGGACCCACTTCTCCTGCACGTGGCCTTCCGCACCGACGACGTCGGCGGCACGCGTCGGCGGCTGCTCGGGGCGGGGGCGACCGCCGAAGGGGAGCCTCAGGTGACCCCGGCCGGCGACGAAATGGCGATGCTGCGCGACCCGTGGGGGCTCGCGCTTCAGTTGGTCTCGAGGCGCGACCCGATGATCGCGTGAGGGCCGAGGGGCCGCGTATGATGGCTGAACGCGGGAAGCGCCAGACAGGCGAGAGGAGAGTTCCATGACGGGAAACATGTGGTGCGGGGCCGTGGCCTTGGCGATAGCCGCCTCGACGCTCGGGGTCCGGGCGCAGATGGCGGACTCGGCGCCAGCCCAGGCATCCACCGTCCTCGCCCGCGGCGCCACGGTCGAGAAGGTTGCCGGCGACTTCATCTTCACCGAGGGGCCGACGTCCGACAACGACGGCAACGTCTACTTCGTCGATCAGAACAACAACCGGATCATGGAGTACGACACGAGCGGGACGCTCACGACGTTCATGCAGCCGAGCGGCTACTCGAACGGCATGACGTTCGACGGCCACGGTCACTTGATTGCGGCCGCCGACGAGAAGAACGAGATGTGGTCGATCGACATCGCGACCAAGAAGGTCACGGTCCTCTTCAATACCTACGACGGGAAGCTCCTCAATGGGCCCAACGACGTCTGGGTGCAGCCGACGACCGGCCGGATGTACTTCACCGATCCGTACTACCCGCGGACGTGGTGGCACCGCGGCCCGAAGGAAAACTGCGAGTGCGTCTACGTCTACGACCCGGACACGAAGAAACTGACCAGGGTGATCGACGACATGATCCAGCCGAACGGCATCATCGGGACGCCCGACGGCAAGAAGCTCTACGTCGCCGACATCCGAGGCCAAAAGACGTTCGTCTATGACATCAACGACGATGGGACGCTTGGCCACAAGACCCTGTTCTGCGAGATGGGGTCGGACGGCATGACGATCGACTCGGAGGGCAACGTGTACCTCTCGTCCGGGCGCGCCGTGCAGGTCTTCGATAAGGCGGGGCAGCACATCGAGAGCATTCCCGTGCCGGAAGTGCCGGCCAACATGTGCTTCGGCGGCAAGGACATGCAGACGCTGTTCATCACCGCGCGCACCGGCTTCTACGCGGTGAAGACGCGCGTGAAGGGCGTCGGCCCGCAGTAGCGCGCGAGTTCACAAGGAGTGACGGCAATGAACGGTCGGTGGATTGGGGTGGGAGCGGTCGCGGTCGGGGCGATCCTGGCGAGTTCGTCGTCTCCGCTGGCGCAGGACGCGAACGTGACGCGCGCCACGCTCGACAACGGGCTTCGCGTGGTCATCGTGCGCGATCCGCTCGCGCCGGTGGTGACCCTCCAGGACAACTACCTGGTGGGCGGACAGGAAACGCCCGACGGGTTCCCGGGCACGGCTCACGCGCAGGAGCACATGTCGTTCCGCGGTTGCGCGGGCGTCTCGGCCGACCAGACGTCGGCCATCTTCGCGCAGTTGGGCGGCTACGGCGACGCGGAAACGCAGCAGACCGTGACCCAGTATTTCTCGACCGTGCCCGCGGCCGACCTCGACATCGCGCTGCGCGTCGATGCGGCCTGCATGCAGGACGTCGACGACGCCGAGTCCGAGTGGGCCCAGGAAAGGGGCGCGATCGAGCAGGAGGTGGCGCGCGATCTGTCGAACCCGACCTACAAGTTCCTGACGCGCCTGAACGAGGACATGTTCTCGGGCACGCCCTACGCGCACGACGCGCTCGGCACCAAGGCGTCCTTCGACGCCACGACCGCGGCGATGCTGAAGACGTTCTACGACACGTGGTACGCGCCGAACAACTCCATCCTGGTCGTCACCGGCGATGTCGATCCGGCGGCGACGCTCGCGATGGTCAGGGAGTTCTACGGCAAGATTCCCCGGAAGCCCTTGCCCGCGCGCGCGGCCATCGATTTCCAGCCCGTCAAGTCGGAGACGTTCTCGCTCGAGAGCAACCTGCCGTACGTGCTGGCCCTGATTGCCTACCGGATGCCGGGCACCGACAGCCCGGACTTCGCCGCAGGCGAGGTCTTGAGCGACGTGTTGGATAGCCAGCGAGGGGACTTGTACGGCCTCGTGCCTGCGGGCAAAGCGCTGGGGACGGAGTTCGAGCTGTTCGAGACGTTCCCGAAGGCGAGCGTCGGATTGGCCGTGGCGGCCGTGCCGGCGGGCACCGATCCGTCGGGGATCGTGACCAGCATGCGCGGGATCATCGCGAAGTACCTCGAGGATGGACTGCCGGCCGACCTGGTCGAGGCGGCCAAGCGGAGCGAGACCGTCCAAGCCGGGTTCGCTCGCAACTCCGTGTCCGGTCTGGCCAGCGTCTGGTCGCAGGCGGTCGCCGTCGAGCACCGCAACTCGCCCGATGACGACGTGGCGGCCATCCGTCGCGTGACTGTCGACGATGTGAATCGCGTCGCGCGCCAATTGCTGGTCGATTCGAATTCGATTACGGGCACGCTGGTGCCGTCCGCGTCGGGGGCGGCCGTCGCCGCCAAAGGCTTTGGCGGAGGCGAGCAGACGACGAGCGCGCCGACCAAGCCGGTCACGCTGCCTGCCTGGGCCGCGTCGAAGCTGGAAGCCCTGCACGTGCCCGCTCTCAAGGCCACCTGGACCGACACGACGCTGCCCAACAAGATTCGTTTGATCGTCAAGACCGAGCGCGCCAGCCCGACGATTACCGTCGTCGGCAGCGTGCACACCGATCCGCGTCTCCAGGAGCCGGCGACCAAGGAAGGCGTGTCCGACGTCCTCGAGGAGCTGTTCTCGTACGGGACGACGAGCCTGGATCGGATTGCGTTTCAGAAGGCGCTCGACGACATCGGCGCCAGCGAGAGCGCCGGCAGCGACTTCTCGCTCCGGGTCCTGAAGCCGGACTTCGCCCGCGGCATGGCGCTGCTTGCCGACAACGAGCTGCATCCGGCGCTTCCGGCCGACGCGTTCGCGACCGTCAAGCAGGAGATCGCGCAGTTTGCCGACGGCAATCTGAAGAGCCCGGGCTACAAGGCCGAGCACGCGTTGGCCGAGGGGCTGCTGCCGGCCCGCGACCCGGCGCTGCGCGAGACGACGCCGGAGACGGTGGCGGCCGTCTCGCTGGACGACGTCAAGCAGTATTACCAGGCGGCGTTTCGCCCGGATGTGACGACGATCGTGGTCATTGGCGACGTGACGCCGGCCGAGGCCCGCGCGACCGTCGCCAAGGCGTTCGGCGCGTGGGCGGCGTCTGGCCAGACGCCCGACCTGGTGCTGCCGAAGGTGCCGCTCAACGCGCCGTCAACGGTTGCCGTGCCGGACGCGACCCAGGTGCAGGCGAGCGTCGATTTGGCGGAGGAGGTCGGCCTCACGCGCTTCGATCCGGACTACTACGCGCTCCAACTCGGCGACCACGTGCTTGGCGGCGGGTTCTACGCGACGCGGCTCTATCACGACCTGCGCCAGGTGGCTGGCTACGTATACGCGGTGGACAACACGCTCGCGGCCAGCAAGTCGCGCGCGGTGTACACCGTCTCGTACGGCTGCGACCCGGCCAACGTGACCAAGGCCCGCGATTTGATTGCGCGCGACCTTCGCGCGATGCAGGACGAGAACGTCACCGCGCAGGAGCTGCAGCAGGCCAAGGCGCTGCTCCTCCGGCAGATTCCGCTTGCCGAGTCGAGCGAGGACGCCATTGCGCGCGGCTTCGTGGCCCGCGCCAACCTGGGCTTGCCGCTCAACGAGCCGGCGCGGGCGGCCGCGCGCTACTACGCGCTCTCGGCCGACGATATTCGCGCGGCGTTCAAGAAGTGGATCCGGCCGGACGGCTTCGTGCAGGTGGTTCGCGGACCGGAAGGCAAGTAGGAAGTTAGAAGTTGGAAGACAGAAGTTGGAAGTTAGAAGACAGAAGTTAGAAGTTGGACGTTCGGACGTCGGACGTCAGCGTTGAATGCGGGCGGACCCACCCTTGGCGAGCGCCCGCACCTGCGCCAGCGTGGCCATGGTCGTGTCACCGGGGAACGTCGTGGCGAGCGCGCCGTGCGCCCATCCAAGCTTGACGGACTCCTCCGGGGTCTCCCCGGTCAGCAAGCCGTAGAACAGGCCGGAAGCGAAGCTGTCGCCGCCGCCGACGCGGTCGTACACGTCCAGTTCGCAGGTCGGCG
The DNA here is from genome assembly GCA_963849525.1 of uncultured Acidobacteriota bacterium. GTDB lineage: Bacteria > Acidobacteriota > Vicinamibacteria > Vicinamibacterales > SCN-69-37 > CAVXSP01. The sequence goes on from CAWKHL010000004.1 coordinate 411,364, forward strand.
CCACGAACGACTGGCCGTTGACCCAGGCGACGGCGCCCCAGGTGTGGCGGTTCGTGGAGTGGACCTCGCGCAGCGTCGTGGCGACGACCTTGATCTGCGGGAATCGGGCGACCACGCGGTCGATCATGCCGAGGAACGCCGACGCATCCAGCTGCGAGGCCGCGGCGACTTCCGGGCCGGAGAATCCGAGGCCGCTCTGCAGGTCTTCCTCGTTGCCGACGAGCACGTCGACCTGCTCGACGATGCGCGTGAGCGTGGCGACCGCGCGCGGGGACCCGCCGCCGATGGCGTTCCAGAGCTTCGCGCGATAGTTCAAGTCGAAGGAGACGACGGCGCCGCGGGCCCTGGCCGCGCGCATGCCGTCGATGACGACCTCCGCGGTCGTCTCCGAGAGCGCGGCGAAGATGCCTCCGCTGTGGAACCATCGGATCCCGCCGGCGAAGATCGCGTCCCAGTCGAAGTCGCCCGGCTTGAGGAGCGCGGCGGCTTCGTGGCTCCGGTTGTAGAAGACAACCGGCGGCCGCACGCCGTAGCCGCGGTCGCTGTAGACGGCCGCCATGTTCGGCCCGCGCGCGCCGTCGTGCGGAAACCATTTGTAGAACGGCTGCACGCCCATGGCTTGGACGCGCTCGGCGATCAGCCCGCCGATGGGGTAGTCGACCATCGCCGTGGCGATGCCCGTCCGCAGCTTGAAGCAGTCGGAGAGGTTGGCCGCGACGTTGAACTCGCCGCCGCTGACGTGGATGACGCAGCTCTGCGCCTTGTGGAAGGGCACGACGCCAGGGTCGAGCCGGTGCACGAGCGCGCCAAGCGCAAGAAAATCCAATGCGCCAGTGGCAGGAATCGCGAGAGGGACGGTCGTTGGTTGCGGCACGTCGAGCTACCTCGTCCACTCGGTGTGGAACACGCCGTCGCGATCGGTGCGGCGATAGGTGTGGGCGCCGAAGAAGTCGCGCTGGGCCTGGACGAGATTCGCCGGCAGTTGCGCGCTGCGGTACGCGTCGTAGTAGGCGAGTGAGGCGCCCATGGCCGGCATGGGAATCCCCAGGCCGATGGCGGTCTGGAGCACGTGGCGCCAGGCGTCCTGTGCCGAGGCCAGCGCGTCGCGGAACGCGTCGTCAAGCACCAGGTTCACGAGACTCGGATTGCGCCGGAAGGCCTGGCGGATGTCGTCGAGCAAGGCCGCGCGGATGATGCAGCCGGCGCGCCAGATCTTCGCGACCTCGCCCGGATCGGTCGCGTACTGATATTCCGTCGAGGCCATCCGGAGCAGGGCCATGCCCTGGGCGTACGACGTGATCTTGCTCGCATGGAGCGCCTGGCGCGCGGCGTCCACCAGGGCCTTCCGATTGCCGGTGAACGCGGGACGCGGCCCGCGCAGTACCTGGCTGGCCGCGACCCGTTCGGCCTTGAGCGCCGAGAGCAACCGCGCCTTCCACGGCGGCGTTGACGGTCGGGATGGGTGCGCCGACGTCGAACGCGTTCTGGCTCATCCACTTGCCCGTGCCCTTCTGCTGGGCTTCGTCGAGGATCATCTCGACGAGCGGGCGGCCGGTGTCCGGATCCTGGTGACTCGAGGATCTCGGGCCGTGATCTCAATCAGGTACGATCGCAGCTCGCCGCGGTTCCACTCGGCGAAGATCGAGGAGAGCTCTGCGAGGGGCACGCCGGCGCCGCGGTGGAGCAGGTCGTAGGTCTCGGCGATGAGCTGCATGTCGCCGTACTCGATCCCGTTGTGGATCATCTTCACGTAGTGGCCCGCGCCGCGCGGGCCCATGTACGCGACGCAGGGTTCGCCGTCTTCGGCCTTTGCGGCGATGGCGCGCAGCATGGGCGCGAGGGTGTCCCACGCTTCGCGGGGACCGCCAGGCATGATGGACGGGCCGTGCAGGGCGCCTTCTTCGCCGCCCGAGACCCCCATGCCGACGAAGTGCACACCGCTCGCCGCCAGATCCTTCGAGCGCTGCTCGGTATCGAGGAAGTAGGAATTGCCGCCGTCGATCAGGATGTCGCCCTTGGCGAGGTGCGGACGCAAATGGGCGATGACGCTGTCGACGGGCGCGCCGGCGGGCACCATCATCAGGACGCGCCGGGGCGATTCGAGCGCCGCCATCAGTTGGTCGGGCGTCGTCGCGCCCGTGATGGCCTTGCCCTTGGCGGGGCCATCGAGGAAGGCCTTCGTCTTCGCGGCATCCACGTCGTATCCGGTGACCGGAATGCCTCGACTTTCGAAATTGCGCGCGAGGTTCGCCCCCATCACGCCCAGTCCGACGACACCAATCTTCGCGCTCATGACACCAGCTTTCTTTCTTTTGCACAGGAGGGGGACGGGTCTCGGATTGTGGAAAACCTCACCTGGCGCCGAGGTTTTCCACAATCCGAGACCCGTCCCCCTCCTGTGGATGAAAATCGGGGGGGCGCCCTACGCGGAAAAGCTGCTCTCCGGCTCGCGGCACCATCAGCGTGTCCGCGTGTCCGTCGGTGCCCCACTCCGACGGATGAATCGACGCCGGGTCAGCGTAGCCAAGGCTCACGTGGCGGCATCGTTCCGCCGCGATGCCGGTGGCGAGCGTGACCCGGATGCGCGGCGACTCCACGCCGCTCGCCTGGTTGAACGTGCCGAGCCCCTTCACGTGCGTGGAATGCGCCAGGATGCCTCCTGGGTAGCGTCCGAATCGTTCCCACTGGCCCAGGAAGTAGTCACGGCAGTGGTAGCCCAGCGCTTCGATCAACTGGCCGTGCACGTAGCTGAACTCGCGGACGTGGGGCGCGTAGACAATGACCTCGCCACCGTCGGCAATCGCGGGCTCTCCTTTGTACACGCCCTTGGCCGCGGTCCACAGGTCGTCGTACATCGTCGGCATGACGGCCAGCATGCGCGTGAACGGCCGGTCGACCCACACGATGTGGCGGCGGGCCGAGAGTTGGGCCGCGCGGCGCCATGTGTCGTGCACGTCGCCGCAGAAGACGCCGGCGACGCCGTCGTGGGTGACGACCGGCGCGAGCAGCGACAGCGGCGTGTCGAGCAGGGCCGCCGCGCGATTGACGACGGCCCGGACGGGCGTATCGATCGTGCCGATCACGTCGGAGCTCGTGATGAGCGCGCCCAGCCAGTGCGTGAAGTGGATCATCGGCGGCGCGGCGATTCCCGGAAAGAGATACTTCGTGCCGCCTGAAAAGCCGATGACTTCATGGGGGAAGACCGGCCCGCAAATGAGCACACGGTCGTACTCGGCGACGAGCCGGTTCAGGGCCACGCGGACGTCCTGCTCCAGCCGGCCTTGCGTGAGGTCGGCAATCTCGGCGGCGGGAATGACCCCAAGGTCGAGGAAGGTGGACGGGTCGTCCCAGCGGTGGTTGAAGATGTGCCGGCGGCCCGCCCGGCCGCCAACGACCGTCGTGCCCAGGTGCGCTGACAGCTGGGCGTCGCTCATCGGCGGGTGAGTGCCGAGCGCGACGAGGTAATCGAGCGCGGCGGTGCGCGGACCAAGCTCGCGTTCGAGGTGCTCGAACATGAGCGGCATCGGCATCGTGCGCGTGCCGTCCGGAATGAGCACCAGCACGCGCCGGCCGTCGACCGGGAGGGCGGCGAGGCCCTCCTTCACCAGCGCCGAGAGCTCGGCCGCGTCGAGGTAGCCGTCGAGCACGCCGCGGCCCACCGTCATGCGCGCCCTCGCCACGTGATCACATAGAACACGCTACGTGTCCCGTCGATCGACTGTCAAGGCGCGGCGGGCGCCGGGCGCGGCCGGTCAGGCCAGGAGGCTGCGCTTGCAGTACGCGACGCACTTGGCGATCTCCGTCATTCGGTCGGAGCCGTCCGGCACCTTGTACTCGAACTCGATCGTCGCCTGGATGTTCCACTTCTTGTCGCGAATCAACTGGAGCGTCTCCGCGATCGGGACGTCGCCCTCGCCAAAGGGCACGGCCGGCCCGTGGTGCATCTTCATGTCCTTCACGTGGACGTGGGTGATCCGGTCGTGGTACTGCGTGATGAACGGGATAGGGGACGTGTTGTTGCCGGCGACGAAGTGGCCGAGGTTAACGTTCGCGCCGTTGTACGGCGAAGACGCAAACGCCTCTTCCCAGTCCTTGGGGGCCGTTTCCTGGTGCCCGTGATAGCCCACCATCATCTTGTGTTTGGCGGCGAACTCGCCGATCCGTTTCGTGTCCGGCGCGGAGATCTCGCACGAGATGGCCCGGGCGCCCAGCGCCTTGGCCAGCTCGAAGCAGTAATCGACCACATCATCCGGCTGCGTGTAGATGTTGTAGTTGTCGAACTTGACGATCTGGATCAGGACGCCCGCGTCTTCGTATTTCTTCCGGAATTCCGCGACCTTGCTCATCGGCACCGACAGCCGCCACTTGACGAGCTCCTCATCGGCCGCCTTCTGGGCGGCCAGTTCTTCGGGCGTAGGCGGACCGGCGCGCCGGCCGCCGCCCCGCCCGCCGCCCCGCGTCCCGCCCCGGGCGGCGAGGGCCTCGAGCGCCGGCGATCCGAGGAAGAGCTCGACTGGCTGCGAGCGGAGCTCGAGCGCGCTGATCCCCAGCTGCAGACACCGCTGGAGGGTCTCGTCGCCGCTCATGTTGTTGTTGCCGAAGCTGTAGGGCACGTTCAGGCCGACCTGGACGCCGGCCCAGTTGGAATCCGGTTTTATAGCCTGCGCGCGCACGAGGTCCGACTTCCACAACAGTCCGGCCGCCGGCACGCCCGCCAGCAACAGCTTTCCAACTTCTCGCCTCGTGTAGGACATAACGCCTCCGCTGAGATTCACGTGCCTGCGGGCCAGAGCGGTCGAACCGGACGAGGTGTGCGGCCGTTCTGGAGGGCGGCGCGCGTAGCCTAGCAGGCATGACGGGCGGCGGCAAGCCGTGCGCGGGCGCGCGCGCCTATAATTCTTGGCCAGTCATGGCTTTCCTCGACGACAACTTTCTCCTGCACACGGCCACGGCGCGCCGCCTGTTCACGCAGTACGCGGCGCCGCAGCCGATTCTCGACTTTCACTGCCATCTCCCGGCACGCGAGATCGCCCAGAACCGTCAGTTCACGAACCTGTTCGAGATCTGGCTCGAGGGCGACCACTACAAATGGCGGGCGATGCGCGCCAACGGCATCGCCGAACGCTACTGCACCGGAGACGCGGCCCCCTCTGAGAAGTTCGCGGCCTGGGCGTCCACGGTGCCCAAGTGCCTGCGAAATCCGCTCTACCACTGGACGCATCTCGAGCTGCGGCGGTACTTCGGCATCACGGATCTGCTCGACGAGACGACGGCCGCCGACGTCTGGCGGCGCGCCAACGAGCAGCTGCGCTCGGAGCCGTTGAGCGCGCACGGCATCCTGCGGACGTTTCGGGTCCGCGCGCTCTGCACGACCGACGACCCGGCCGACGACCTCGGTGCGCACGACGCCATTCGGCAGTCCGGGCTCGGTACCCGCGTCTATCCCGCGTTCCGCCCCGACCGTGCGCTCGACGTGCATCGCCCGGAGATCTTCGGCCCGTGGGTCGATCGGCTGTCGGCGGCGGCGGACGTCGACATCGTACGGCTGCCCGATCTGCTCGAGGCCCTGCGCCGGCGGCACCAGGCGTTTCACGACAGGGGCGCGCGGATGTCCGACCACGGCCTCGATCGCTGCTATGCGGACGCGTGCACCGAGGCTGACGCCGCCGCGACCTTTGATGCCGCGCGCACGGGCCGGCCGGCCGACTCGGCGGCTCACTCGCGGTTCGCGTCCTATCTGATGCTGTTCTTTGGCCGCCTCGACGCGGAGAAGGGCTGGACGAAACAGCTGCATCTGGGCGCCCGCCGAAACGCGAACACACGCGCGTTGGCGGCGAGCGGGCGCGATTGCGGCTACGACTCGATTGGCGACGGGCCCCAGGCCGACGCCCTCGGCGCGTACCTCGATCACCTCGATCGGGAGCACGCCCTGCCGAAGATGATCCTCTACAACGTCAACCCCGTCGACAACTACGCGTTCGCCACGATGGCGGGGAACTTTCAAGACGGCAGCGTGCCCGGCAAGATTCAGTTCGGCAGCGGCTGGTGGTTTCTCGATCAGAAGGACGGGATCGAGTGGCAGATCGACGCGCTCTCGAACACGGGGCTGCTCTCGAGGTTCGTCGGGATGCTGACCGACTCGCGGTCCTTTATGTCGTACCCGCGCCACGAGTACTTTCGCCGGGTCCTCTGCAATGTCCTGGGACGCGAAATGGAGCGGGGCGAGCTGCCCGACGACGAGCGGCTCGTGGGCGGCCTGGTCGAAGACGTCTCGTTCAAGAACGCCGAGCGGTTCTGCGGACTCGGGGACTGACGCCGACAGGCACTGGGCACGAGGCACTAGGCACCAGGCCTCGGGCCCGGCGCGAGGCGCTGGGCATCGGGCCACAGGCCCTCGCAGACGCGTGTGTCCATCACCTGGTGCCTCGTGCCTAGTGCCTCGTGCCTAGTGCCTGGTGCCTGGTGCCCAGCACCCAGTGCCCAGTGCCTGTGAGGTGCCGCCGCCCGTGTCCCCGTGGTAACCTCGGGCGCTTCAATTTTTCTAGGCAGGCTCCATGTCCAAGATCGGCGCCGTCGCGCTCGTTATTGTTGCCGCCCTCGTCACGACTCACGGTCAACAGGTCGCCTCATCACAGAAGCCTTGGCCTCCGGGGCTGCAGCCGATGGCCACCGGGGCGCCCGTGCGCTCGCCGCAGGAAGAAGCCCAGACGTTCTATATGCCGCCGGGCTATCACGTCGAGCTCGTCGCGAGCGAGCCCCTCGTCGTCGATCCGATTCTCATCGACTGGGACGCGGACGGCCGGATGTGGGTCATCGAGATGGCCGGGTACATGACCGACATCCAGGACCACGGCGTGCACGACCCGGTTGGGCGCATCGTCGTGCTCCAGGACACCAATGGCGACGGGCGCATGGACAAGCGGACCGTGTTCGCCGACGGCCTGGTCGCGCCGCGGGCGCTGAAGGTGCTCGACCACGGCGTGCTCGTCGGCGAGCCGCCGAATTTGTGGCTGATGAAGGACACGAACGGCGACCTGCACGCCGATACGAAGGAGCTGGTCACCGACCAGTACGGCCGCCTGGACGCGAACGTCGAGCACAACGACAACAGCCTGACGTGGGCGCTCGATAACTGGATGTACACGTCGGAAGCCGACATCTTTCTGCGCCTCAAGAACGGCAAGTTCGACATCGAGCACACCCTGTCGCGAGGGCAGTGGGGGAATTCGCAGGACGACTGGGGCCACATCTACCGAAATACGAATGAGTCGGTCCTCCACGTCGATCTGGTGCCGACGCAGTACTACGCGCGCAATCCCAACCTGCTGCGCACGCGGGGCAGTTACGAGTCGCTGGAAGGCCCGAACAGCGAAGTCAACGACACCTGGCCGGTGCATCCGACGCCGGGCGTCAATCGCGGCTATCAGCAGGGCGTGCTCCGCGCCGACAAAGCGCTCGCGAAATACACGTCGGTGAGCGCGCCGACGGTCTATCGAGGCGATCGACTGCCGGCTGAGCTCGAAGGCAACGTGTTCGTCACCGAACCGGCCGCCAACCTCGTGAGCCGCATCATCGTGCACGACGACGGGACGTCGATTGCGGCGCGGCAGGCGTACGACGGAGCGGAGTTCCTGGCGTTCAACCGACGAACGATTCCGGCCGGTGTACCTCTCCTCGGCGCCCGACGGCACGCTCTATATCGTCAACCTCTATCACGGCATCATTCAGGACAAGGGCTACATCACCGAGTACCTGCGCGATCAAATCCTGTCGCGCGATCTCGAGGCGCCGATCCATTTCGGCCGGATCTGGCGCGTCGTCCACGACCAGACCACGCGCGGTCCGGCCCCGGCGTTATCGGGCGCCTCGCCGTCCCAATTGGTTGCGCTCCTGTCGCACCCGAATGGCTGGTGGCGGGACACCGCGCAGCGCCTGCTGGTCGAGCGCGATGCCGTCTCCGAGGCGCCGGCGCTGGCGTCGCTTGCGGCCAACGCCAAGGACCCGCGGACGCGGCTGCACGCGCTCTGGACGCTCGATGGGATCGACACGATCACGCCGGCCGAGGTCGAACGGGCGCTGACCGATGCGTCGCGCGACGTGCGCGTCGCGGCCGTGCGCTTGTCGGAACGCTGGCTGCCCGATGCCGGCAGTCCCGTGGCGGCCGCGGTCGTCAAGCGCATCAATGACCCGGATTGGAACGTGCAGGAGCAACTGGCGGCCTCGCTCGGCGCGCTGCCGCCCGGCCGGCGCGAAGCGGCGCTCGTGCAGCTGCTCGACAAGCACGGCGACAACCCCGTGGTGATGGACGCCGCTTTGAGCGGCGTCCGTGGCCGCGAGTCGGCGCTGCTTCAACAGCTGCTGACGAATACCGGTGACACGCCGCAGCGGGAAGCTGCGCTGTCGATGGTCGTGGCGACCATCCTGCACGCGGGCCAGGACGCGGCGATTCAGCAGGTCCTGCTGTCGGTGGCCGATCGGACGAAGCCGGCGTGGCAGCGCGCGGCGCTGATGAGCGGCACCGAGGTGGCGGTCCTGGGCGCGGCCATGCCCGGAACGGCGGGCAGAGGACGACGGGGGGGCGCGCCGAACGCGGCGCCGTGTCCGACCTGCCCGGGCGGCCGAAGCGGCCCCGGAGGCGCACCGGCGTTTCCGACGCCGCCGCCCGCGACGGCCGCGGCCGGTCGGACGGGTGCGGCACCCGCAGCGGGAGGCCGTGGTCGCGGCCGCGGCCGTGGCGGCCCGATGCTGCGCCTGGGCCACGAGCCCAAGGAGTTCGCCGCGCTGGCCGGCGGGACCGGCGACCTGGCGACGCGCGCCGCGCGGGTCCTCGACCGACTGGAGTGGCCGGGCAAGCCAGGCGCCGAGGCGCCGATTCCTCCGTTGACGCCGGTCGAGCAGCAGCGCTTCGAGGTCGGTCGCGAGGTCTATCAGAACATCTGCCAGGCCTGTCACCAGCCGGACGGCCGGGGCCAGGACAAGATCGCCGCCAACCTCATCGGGTCGCCGCTCGCGCTCGGACGTCCCGACGTCACCGCGCGGATTCTCCTCAACGGCAAGGAAGGGCCCATCGGCTTGATGCCCCCGATTGGCGCGGCGCTGACCGACGATCAGATTGCCGGCGTGTTGACCTACATCAGGCGTGAATGGGGCCAGACCGGGACGCCCGTGGATCCCGCAACGGTCAAGCAGGTGCGCGCCCTGACAGCCAGCCGCACGCGGCCGTGGACGAACGACGAGTTGAACGCCCTCCTGGCGTCGCACTAGATCAGGCGCCAGGCACTGGGCACTGGGCACCGGGCACTGGGCACCGGGACTGGGCATGCTGCTCGCCGGCAGGCGAGGGAGAGACCGATGAGACGTACGTGCCTCGCCGCCGCCGTCGCAGCGGCGCTGATTCTGGCCGCTCCGATTGGCCGTCTGATCGCGCAGACGCCCGCGCCGGTCGAGTACCTACCACCTCGTACCTGGCTTCCTGCCCGAGTCGTTCGGCGACGATGGCATGGCGCGGGGCACCGGATTTGCCACCCCGAACCCGTGGGGCGCCTACACCGCGTACCTGCTCGCGACCAACGCGCGCGGTCAGCGTACCTGGCGCATCGAGAACTACCTGCCCAACGCCGCGTCCGGCACGGCGCAGGGCTCGACGATGTATCTGTTCGAAGGCAACGACCTCGCGCTGCTCGTCGACACCGGACAGAACACGCCTGATATCCCGGGAAAGAACGATCTCAAGACGATTGTCCGGTACCTGCTGGGCCAGACGAACGATGGCGGCCTGAAGGCGCACGCCGTGGATTTTGTCGTGGCCAACACGCACAGCCATGGCGACCACACCGGCAAGAACAGCCTGATGAGCGACCGGACGATTTACTATCCAGACCTCGACTGGCCGCGAAACGGCGCGCCGGCCAACTACGTGCCGATCAAAGAAGGCGGCGGGCCGACCGAGCACGGACCGACGGGGCAGGCCGCCTCCGAGATCGACCTCGGGGGGCGCACGCTCGTGGCCATCGACATCCACGAGCACACGCCCGGCTCGACGGGCTACCTGGATCGCGAGAACAAGATGATCGCCACCGGCGACGCCATCGGCTCCGCGTACGTCTGGGCGCAGTTCGGACTGGTCACGCAGTACGCGGCATCCGTGCATCACCTGCAAGACGTGCTGAGGCCGTTCGATCGGATCGATATTCTGCCCGCCCACTTCTACCAGGTGAAACAGGGCGCACGTGGGCGGCCGCCGCTCAACGGCCGGCCCCTCGACAAGCAGTACGTCGACGACCAGGTACGGGTGGCGGACGCCATCCTCGCGGGCACCGTCGTTGCCGAGCCGTACCCGGTCGTCGGGCGCAATACGGCGATCGCCACGATGGGCTCGGCTCAGGTGGTCTACAGCCTGGCGAGCCTCTATCCGGGCGGGATGTTTGCGAGCACGGGCGACGCCTCGAAGTACCACGCCGTCGCCATTCCCGGGGCGGGCGCTCCGGCGGCCGGCGGCAGATTTGCCGGCGCCCAGGCGATCAGGAGTGAGTTCTACCTGATTCGCGACTATGCCAACCAGTCGCTCTACCTGCTCGTGGGCTCCGCGCGAGCACTGTTGATCGGCACCGGCTCTGGCACGCCAGGCGTGGCCGATTTCGTCGCCCGGCTGGCCCACGGCACTCCCGTCGATGTCGTCGTCACGAGCGACGACGACGGCCAGGTCGGAGGGCTGGGACAGTTCGCGGGACACACGATCTACCTGCCGGTCGGTATGCAGGCTCCGTCAGGCGTCACGAACATCAAACGCCTCGCGCGCGGCGACCGCATCGACCTCGGGCAGGACCGCGCCGGCCGCGCCTTGACGCTCGTCGCCTATCCGCTCGCGGGCCACTCGCCGGTGGGGCTCACCCTGCTCGACGTCAACGACCGTGTACTCATGAGCGGCGATGCGCTCGGCACGCAGGACGCCGACGCCGGACTCCTTCTGCACGAACCGCTCGCGGCCTTCTCCAAGGCCCTGGCTGCGTGGCGCGCCGAGACCGACGGCAAGTACGACGGTGTCTACACCGCGCACAACTATCAGTGGTTCACGAATCCGGCGTACGTCGACGAGGTGCAGGCGGCGGTCGAGCGCGGCCTCGCCGGAGGCGAGGCCACGCTGGTTCCTTCGACACGACTGCCGGGCGCGACGATGATTCGATCGACCGGGGCCCCTGACGTCGTGGCCTCCGTCGTCGTCGACACGGCCGGCGGACGCTGATCCGGTGGCGGAGGCCGGACTGAGGGGAGGGAGCGGCCAGTCGGTCCTCCCGTTATCTGCCGTGGTGCTCGCGGGCGCCGCGGCCTTCATCGACCTGTACGCGACGCAGCCGCTGCTGCCCCTGCTCGCGCGGACGTTCCATGCATCCGCATTCCAGGTCGGCCTGACGATCACGGCGCCGACCGTGGCCGTCGCGGTCTTCGCGCCACTCGTCGGGCGGCTGGCTGATTCGATCGGCCTGCGACGCGTGATCCTCTGGGCGGCCGCGTCACTGGCCGTCGTGACCGCGTTCGCGGCCACGGCAGGCAGTCTGCCGGCGCTCATCTTCTGGCGCTTTCTGCAGGGCGCCCTGACGCCAGGTATTTTCGCCAGCACGGTCGCCTACATTCACGAGGTGTGGCCCGCGAACCGGGCGGGGCGGGCAACAGCAGCCTACGTGAGCGGCACCGTCGTTGGCGGATTCACCGGGCGCGCGGTGGCCGGCATCGTGGCCGCCGACGTGAGCTGGCCGGCGTCGTTCGTGGCGCTCGCGGTCCTGAACGCGGTCGTCGCCGTGATCCTTTGGCGGCGGCTGCCGGACGAGCGCGGCCTCGCGTCGGCGCCCCGGTTGACACGCCCATCGTCCCCGCGCGGGTCGGTCGGGCATCTCTTTGCCAACCGCCGCCTCGTTGCGGCATGCGCGGTTGGCTTCTGCGTCCTGTTCACGCAAGTGGCCATCTTCACCTACGTGACCTTCCACGTCGCGGCTCCGCCGTTCAACCTGAGCACCGTGGCGCTCGGCTGGCTGTTCGCGGTCTATCTGGCCGGCGCCGGCGTGACGCCGCTTGCCGGCCACGTGGTCGACCGCCACGGGCATCGAGCCGGAATCGGCCTGGCGCTTGGCGTGGCGGCCGCCGGCGCCCTGCTGACGCTCGCGCCGTCGCTCCCGGCGATCGTGGCCGGGCTGGCGCTGTGCGCGAGCGGCGTGTTCATGGCTCAGGCGACGACCAGCAGCTTCATCGGGGCCGTGACGACGCGTGATCGGGGGCTGGCGGTGGGGCTGTACGCGACGCTCTACTACGCCGGGGGGAGCACCGGGTCGGCGTTACCGTCGATGGCGTGGAGCCGCTGGGGCTGGCCTGGGTGCGTGGCGCTGGTCGTGGCCGTGCAAGTGGTCGGCGTGCTTCTGGCGCTGACGCAGTGGTCGAGGACGGCCGCGCCGCACGATCTGCTGATGCCGGAGGGCGGGGTGTAACGAGCGGCGCTGGCAGACCGAGAATTCCACGGGGGTATACTGCGGTCTTATGTCTGACAAGAAGGTCATTGCCATCATCGGTGCTACTGGCGCTCAGGGCGGCGGTTTGGCTCACGCCATCGCCGCGGATCCGAACGGTCCGTTTGCCGCGAGAGCCATCACCCGCAACCCGAACTCCGACAAGGCGGCCGCGCTCAAAGCGCTGGGCGTCGAGGTTGTCGCCGGCGACGCCGACAACGCCGACTCGCTTGTCGCCGCCTTCGCGGGCGCGTACGGCGCGTTCTGCGTGACGAATTTCTGGGAGCACTTCTCGGTCAACCGCGAAGGGGCGCAAGCCTCGGCGATGGCGCGTGCCACGGGCAAGGCCGGCGTCCAGCACGTGGTCTGGTCGACCCTCGAGGACACGCGGAAGTCGCTGCCGCCGACCGACACGCGGATGCCCAAGCTTCAGGGCAGCTACTTCGTGCCGCACTTCGACTCGAAGGGCCAGGTCGACCACGTGTTCGCGAAGGAGGCCGGGCCGACCAGCTACCTCTATGCGGCGTTTTACTGGGAGAACTTCATCCACTTCGGGATGGGGCCGCGGGTAGGTGAGGACGGCAAGCTGGTGCTGGCGCTGCCGCTCGGCGGCGTGAAGTTGCCTGGCATCTCGGCCGGCGACATCGGGCGCTGTGCCTACGGGATCTTCAAGAAGGGCCCGAGCGCGGTGGGCCAGAAGTTCGGCATCGCGGGCGGGGTCCTCTCGGGCGCCGAGATGGCGGCGAAGATGGGGAAGGCGATCGGGCGCGACATCGCATTTGTCAACGTGCCGTTCGACGTCTATCGCGGTCTGGGGTTTCCGGGCGCCGAAGACCTCGGGAACATGTTCCAGTTCCAGGCGATTCTCGGCGACGCGTTCATGAAGTCCCGCAGCCCCGAGGTGGCGCGGGAGCTCAACCCGGCCCTGCTGTCGTTTGACGCCTGGCTGGCGGCGAACAAGGACAAGATCAAGGTCTAGCCGCGCCAGGGTCGAAGTCGAGCCCGGCATCGACAATCTCGTACGCATTGAAAAGGAGAGGCCGACGAGGGTGTCTCCTTGTCGAGAGTCCCATGCCCCAGTATCGTTCCCGTACCACCACTCACGGCCGCAACATGGCCGGCGCCCGCGCGTTGTGGCGCGCCACCGGCATGAAGAACGACGATTTCGGCAAGCCGATCATCGCCGTCGCCAACTCCTTCACCCAATTCGTGCCCGGCCATGTGCACCTCAAGGACATGGGCCAATTGGTGGCGCGTGAAATCGAGCGGTCCGGCGGCGTCGCCAAGGAGTTCAACACCATCGCCGTGGACGACGGCATCGCGATGGGGCACGGCGGCATGCTCTATAGCCTGCCTTCGCGCGAGATCATCGCCGATTCAGTGGAGTACATGGCCAACGCCCACTGCGCCGACGCGCTGGTGTGCATCTCCAATTGCGACAAGATCACCCCCGGCATGCTCAACGCGGCGCTGCGCCTCAACATCCCGACGGTGTTCGTGTCCGGCGGCCCCATGGAGGCGGGCAAGGTGCGTCTGGGCGGCAAGACGTTGCACGTCGATCTGGTGGATGCGATGGTGGCTGCCGCCGACGACAAGATGAACGAGGCGGACGTGAACGCCATGGAACGGTCCGCCTGTCCCACCTGCGGATCCTGTTCCGGGATGTTCACGGCCAATTCCATGAACTGCCTCACCGAGGCCTTGGGCCTGTCCCTGCCCGGCAACGGCAGCCTGCTCGCGACGCACGCCGACCGGAAGCAGCTGTTCCTCCAGGCGGGGCGGCTCATCGTCAACATCACGCGTCGTTACTACGAACAGAAAGATAGCAGCGTGCTGCCGCGCAGCATTGCCAGTTTCGAGGCCTTCGAGAACGCCATGGCCCTGGATATCGCCATGGGCGGCTCCACCAACACCGTGCTGCATCTGCTGGCCGCTGCCCAGGAAGCGGGTGTGCACTTCGTCATGAAGGACATGGATCGGCTGTCGCGCAAGGTACGGCACCTGTGCAAGGTCGCGCCGAGTTCGCCGCAATACCACATGGAAGACGTGCACCGCGCCGGCGGCGTGATCGGCATCCTCGCCGAATTGGACCGCGCCGGTGTGATCCATCGCGACCTGTCCACGGTGCACAGCCGCACCCTGGGCGAGGCCCTGGAACACTGGGATGTGGTGAACACCGAGCGCAACGAGGTCAAGGAGTTCTACCGCGCCGCGCCGGGCGGCGTGCCGACCACCGAGGCGTTCAGCCAGAATTGCCGCTATGACACGCTCGATGTGGACCGGGAGAAAGGCTGCATCCGCGATTACGCGCACGCCTACAGCGAAGCGGGTGGCCTGGCCGTGTTGTACGGCAACATCGCCCTGGACGGCTGCATCGTCAAGACCGCGGGCGTGGATGCCAGTATCTTCCGCTTCTCCGGCCCGGCGCGGATCTTCGAGAGTCAGGAGGCGGCGGTGGACGGCATCCTCCGCGACGCGGTCAAGCCAGGTGACGTGGTGATCATCCGCTATGAAGGTCCGCGCGGCGGCCCCGGCATGCAGGAGATGCTCTATCCCACCAGCTATCTCAAATCCAAGGACCTGGGGCGGCGATGCGCCCTCGTCACGGACGGCCGTTTTTCCGGCGGCACCTCGGGGCTGTCCATCGGTCATGTCTCGCCAGAGGCGGCGGAGGGCGGCGCCATCGCCCTGATCGAGGAAGGTGACATCGTCGAAATCGATATCCATGAACGCAGCATCAATCTCGCGGTCGACGACAAGGTGCTGGCCGACCGCCGCGCGGCGATGAAGGCCAAAGGCGCGAGGGGCTGGAAGCCGGTGGATCGGCAGCGGGAGGTCTCGGCGGCGTTGCGGGCGTATGCGGCAATGACGACCAGTGCGGCGCGTGGGGCGGTTCGGGATGTAAGTCAGTTAGAGAAGACGAAGTGACGAGGCCGCGAGGCGCGTCTCCGGCATGACATGGTGAGGCGTAGGTCGGTGGTGCAGTCGTCGTCATCGTCACAGCGTCGTTTCGCCCGTGCCGCGCTCGCGGCCATTGGCTACGCCGTCCTGGTGATTCTCTGGGGCGCGGTGGTCCGGGCGACCGGATCGGGCGCCGGGTGCGGCAACCATTGGCCGCTCTGCAACGGAGAGGTCCTGCCGCTCGCGCCGCGCGTGGCGACGCTCATCGAGTTCACGCACCGGGTCATGAGCGGGCTGATCCTGGTCGCGGCCGTCGGCCTCGTTTGGTGGGCGCGGCGGGTGTTTCCGGCCGGACATCGCGTCCGGCGGGCGGCCGTCGTCTCACTCGCCTTCGTCGTGAGCGAGGCGCTCATCGGCGCCGGCATCGTCCTGCTGCAACTCGTCCAAGCCAATGCGTCGGCGCTGCGCGCGGTGTACATCGCCGGCCATCTGGTGAACACGATGTTGCTCGTGGCCGCGATGACCGCGACGGCCTTCTGGGCGTGGCCGCGCGAAGCCGATGCCGCGCCGCCCTCCGGCAGGTCGCGCGCACTCTTGCTGTACGGGCTCCTCGCGATGCTCGTCGTCAGTGCCGCGGGCGCGGTCGTCGCGCTCGGCGACACGCTTTTTCCGCAGCACTCGCTCGCCGCGGGGCTGGCCGCCGATATGGATCCGACGGCGAGTTTTCTGATTCGCCTGCGTATCTGGCATCCGATCTTTGCCGTGCTGGTGGGCATCTATCTTTGCGGTGTGGCGATCTACCGCGCCGACTTCGACACCCCGGCCCTCCGCCGGCCCGGCCGGTGGATCATCATCCTCGTCCTGCTGCAGCTCGCCCTGGGGTTCGTGAACGTCTTCTTCCTGGCGCCCCTGGCCCTGCAGATGGCGCACCTGCTCGTCGCGAACGTCCTGTGGGTCGTGCTGGTCTGGGTGTGGCTGAAGATGGAAACGACGGGCGTCACCTCGCGCCCGTGAGCCAGGGTCGGCCGGGAGCCTGCAGGCCGGGCATGGTCCGCGAACGCTCCAGACCGCTGCGGAATCCTCACCGGTGAGTGCGGAGTTTCGCAGCCTGCGGCCGGGCGGCCTGCCTTACAACACCGCCGGACTAAGGAAGAGCCCCAGGATGATGGCCAGCCCCACCGACAGCGCGGCGCCCAAGCCGCAGACCGCCAGCGCCCGGCCCGTGCTGCGATAGTCGAGGGCGTGCCGCACGCCGATGACCATCGCCGCGAACATCCAGATGGTCGTGACGATGTAGACGGGAATCGTCACGCGCGGCAGGACGGCAAAGACTTGAAGGAGGCCGGGCGCTGAGGCGAACCCGATGGTTCGCAGCAGTTCGCCGAAGTCGGCCTCGGTCTGCGGCTCGGGAAGCACGCGCGTTCCGATCTGGTACATCAGCATCGCCCACGCCAACCACGTCACAAGCGCGAGACCGCTCAACATGGCGAGGACCTTGAGGTCGGGGCCGTACCAGCCGGAGGCGCCGATGCCGGCCGCCACGCTGGCTAACAGCACCGCCGCGAACGCCTGTCCGGTGGCGTGGCGGTCGTGCTCGATGCCTTCATACATCGACGCGTCGAGCAGGGCGGCGCCGACGAGCCGGTAGACGAACAATCCCATGGACGATCCTCCATTCCGGTTCGCACACCGGAGTAGCACACGCAAGAGTGCTGCAGAACTCCTGCCATCTCCGATCATAGCCCCGCGCGGGCTGCCGGTCCGGTCCGGTCGCGGCCATGGGTCGTGTTAGACTCGGCCCGCATTCGACCGGTTCTCCGATATTCGTCAACATGGCTACCGAGTCTCCGAGTCCGCCCCAATCATCCGACCACCGCCATGCCGTCGCGGCGGGCTTTCTTGGCTGGATGCTCGACGCGTTCGACTTCTTCATCGTCGTCTTCGTCCTGACGGACATCGGGCGCGACTTCGGCCGCAGCACGCTCGACATGGCGTTGGCGATTACGCTCACGCTGGCGATGCGCCCCGTCGGGGCATTCATCTTCGGTCTGATGGCGGACCGGTACGGCCGGCGGCTGCCGCTGATGATCGACCTCGTGTTCTTCTCGGTGGTCGAGGTGCTGTCCGGCCTCGCGCCGAACTATTGGACGTTCATGCTGCTGCGGGCGCTCTACGGGATTGGCATGGGCGGGGAGTGGGGCGTGGGCGCCTCGCTCGCGATGGAGAAGGCGCCGCGCGGTGCGCGCGGCATCCTGTCAGGCGTGCTGCAGGAGGGCTATGCGGCCGGCTACCTGCTGGCGGCGTGCTGCTACCTGTTCGTCTTTCCGCGGGTAGGCTGGCGGCCGATGTTCTTCATCGGCGGCATTCCCGCGCTCGTGGCCATCTACGTCCGGTCGCACGTGAAGGAATCCGAGGTCTGGGAGCGGACCAAGGCACAGAACTGGGCCCACCTCGGCCGCGCGATCCTGGCGAACTGGAAGACGTTCCTGTACATCTTCCTGCTGATGACGCTCATGAACCTCGTCTCGCACGGGACGCAGGACTTGTATCCGACGTTCCTGAAGGTCGAGCGCGGCCTGAGCCAGCAGACGGTCTCCTACACGGCGATCTTCTACAACATCGGTGCGATCATCGGCGGCATCGTGATGGGGCGCTACTCGGATCGCGTCGGGCGCCGGCGAGCGATGGTGACGGCTCTGACGCTGGCGATCGTGATGATTCCCGTGTGGGCGTACGCGCCGACCGTGCCGCTGCTCATGATGGGCGCGTTCGCGCTGCAGTTCATGGTGCAAGGGGCGTGGGGCGTCGTGCCCGCGCACATCACGGAGCTCGTGCCGGACCCGGTGCGCGGGTTCCTGCCGGGGTTTGCCTACCAGTGCGGCGCGGCGGTGGCCGGACTCGCGCCGTCGATCCAGGTGGCGTTAGCCGAGCGATACTCGTACGCGAACGCCATGGCGATGACCGCGCTCACGGTGTTCGTGATTGCCGCCGTGGTCATCTGGTTCGGACGCGAGCATCATGGGGCGACATTTGGCGCCGTCAGAGGCAGGTAAAGGGCCGATGCGCTAGACTGGTGCTGCGGGCGCATCGGCGGACGCAGTAGAGGAGGGCGCGCAATGAAGTGGCCGGCAAGTCGCTGGTGGCTACTGGCCGTGTCCTGCTGCGCGCCGGCCGCCGTCCTCGCGTTCCAGAATCCTCCGCCCCCGCAGTTCCGCGCCGGCGTCGAGCTGTTCCAGTTCGAAGCGGTGGTGCTCGACAACCAGCGTCAACCCGTTCACGGCCTTCACGCTTCCGACTTCACCGTGTTCGAGGACGGCAAGCGTCAGCCCATCGTGGCGTTCTCGGAAGTCGCGTTCCCGCCGCACGACGGCCCGCTGACCGAATCGCAGACCCTGATGTCGCCGGACGTGACCGACCGGCAATACGCCGATCGGCGCCTGTTCGTCCTGGTGCTCGACGATTGGGAGTTGTCGCCGGAGGGGGACGACGTCCGCGTCACTCAGGATGTGAAGAACATCGCGCGCTCGTTCGTTGCCGATATCGGTCCCCAGGACCTCGTGGCCGTCGTCCGGACGCGCGACGGCGAGTACTCCCTGGACTTCACGAGCGACCCGTGGAAGCTGCTCGAAGCCATCAATGCGTTCAGGCCGCCGACGCCGGCCGAGCGCGGCTACTTGAGCATGGTGACGCGCGGCCACATCGGCGGCGTCGACGCGCTCTTCGACGTCGTCAACAACCTCGTCAAGCTGCCGCAGGAGCAGAAGGCCGTGGTCTACGTCAGCCCCGGCCAGTCCGTGCGAATCGGCGGCGTGAACTCAGGGCACGCCGAAGAGGCGATGGATACCGCCAAGGAGAACGGCATCAGGATTTCGGTGATCGATCCGGCGGGCCTCAGGTTCGGCCGCAGCGGTGGCCTCGATTTCCTCAGGACGCTGGCCGAGGATACCGGCGGCTATTCGGTCGTCAATACGAATGACGTCAAGGCCGGCATGGGCCAGATCTTCCGCGAGAACTCGTCGTACTACCTGCTCGGCTACGAGCGGAACCAGCCCACCGATGGAAAGTTCCGAAAGCTGGAGGTGCACGTTGACAAGGCGGGGCTCACGGTCCACGCCCGGACGGGCTACCGGGCGGCGCCCAAGAGCGACATGGTGGCCGCGCCGACGGCGCCGTTCGATTCCGAGGTCAACGCGGCCGTGAGGGCGATCGCGCCCGGGACCGAGACGCGCCATCTCTTCACGGATGCCGTGGTGGACGGCCGCCAGTTGACGATAGCCACCGAGATTGCCAGTAGCGACCTCGACGCCGGCAAGTGGCAGCAGGGCGCGGACGTCGAGGTCCGCGTGACGCGCGGCGCCGGGGATCTTGTGACCAGCGGGCACGCGCAGATCGCGCCGCTCGCCCGCGGCGCCCTGCTGCGCCTGCCGCTGGACCCTCAAGCGGTGGCGGGCGGGCTGCTGCACGTCAACGTGCGGGTGACGTCGGGCAGCGACTGGCTCGAGGATGGTGTCGATGCCGAGGTGGACCGCGGAGGGCTGCTTGGCGCCCCACTCGTGTTCCGCGCGGGGTCGAGCCCTCGGTCGCCGCTCGAGGCCGTGGCCCAGTTCGAATTCAGCCGCACGGAACGCATGCACGTGGAGTGGCCGGAGCTCCAGACGGTGACCGACCCGCGCGCCCGGCTGCTCAGAAGCACCGGGGAGCCGCTCGGCGTGACGCTGCCGGTGGGCGAGACCCAGGACGCCGCCTCGCAGGCCCTGACGCTCGACATGCCGCTGAGCTCGTTCGCTCCCGGCGAGTACGTGATCGAACTCACTGCGAAGCACGACGCCGCGACCACGAGGAAACTCGTGGCGTTTCAGGTCGTGCCGTAGGGCACCGCGCCCTTCGAACTTCGAACTCAGGATTCCGAACTGAGACTCCGGACGGCGTCACGAGGCCGCTTGGCGGGGCTGGTCGCGCCTCTCTGTGCGTCCGTCAACGCATTCTCGATACGCGCCGTGTCGGGATCCAGTTCGGCTATGCGGGCAGACCTCGCGATAGGCGGCTGCGCCATTTCCTTCCTGACTCTGTCACGTATCGCAGTGCCTCGTGCGCCCGTCGCGTGCTTATGCGGCATGCCCAAGGATGACATCGGGAACTGATCCGTGCTGTCGCATTGCGCACCCTTGCGACGAGGTCGTCACAGTCTCTTCACGAGCCACACGATGAGGATAATGACGACGATTGTGCCGATGAGTCCGTATCCAAGCATGGCTGCTCTCCTGTTGATGCGGCATTTCCGTTCCGACGTTCGCGATCAGCGAGCGTGTGGGGGACGTCGGACAGTTCCTATGTCACGCAATATGCGGGAAGTCGTCCCGCGTCGCTGTCTCGTTCCGGACAGTGCGATCGGGTTGACGCGGCCGGCATGGCGCGAGTGGCCCATGGCGCGCGGACGTCTGTGTCTGAACGGGAGAGCCGGGAAGATCGAAGGACGCTTGTGCCGCCAGCGAAAAAGGATGGAGCGGGCTACGGGAATCGAACTCTGTTAACGCGCATTTCTAAACTGGTGATGGCGCGCGACTTCTGGCGATAAGAGTTTGATGCTCAGGAACTTACAAATCTTCTGCAGTGCACTCGCGTTCACGCGAATGCACTGAAATCGACCGGCGTTTTGGAGACATTTTGGAGACGGGGGGCCGGAAGTCGGCGACGAGCCCGACGGGCGCGGTGGGCTGGGGTTCGCCCTAGTACGGGACGCGCGCTGTGGATGGACGTGGTGCATGACCATGTATTATGGTGCTATGCCAACCACGGACAAGTTCGTCCGCCAGAGCGTTAGCCTGCCCACGCGCGTCGCCAAGCGCGTGAGGACGCTGGCGAAAGCCAGCCGCGCGAGTGCGAACCGGGTCATCGTCGACCTCATCGAGGCCGGCCTGGAGGCGCAGGATGCGGAGCGGAAGCAGTTCTTCGATCTCGCCGACCGCCTGACGCGCGAGCAGGATCCGGCGGAGCAGAAGCGTCTCAAAGACCAACTGGCCCAGATGACCTTCGGCGGCTGATGCCCAAGATTCAGTGGACGGATCTGCCTCCGGCACTGCGCGACCACCTGTTCGATCGCCTTCGCGACCGCAAGATTTCCACTGAGGATCTCTTCCAATTGAAGACGTGGCGGGAATCGGAGCCTGACGCTCCGGACGGCCTCTGGTACAAGGACTTTGGGTCCTTCAAGATTTGCGGCGAGGGGAGGTTTCCGAAAACGTTCCTCCTGAGCGGCCAGTCAGCCAAGGGGAGACGGCTCGAGTGAAGGGCGGAAGCGCAGCGGCACTTGGAGACATTTTGGAGACGGCGGGAGATGTCGCACGCGTGAATCGCCCGTGAGGTGGCGTCGTCGTCGCGCGTGCGTGCCATCCGGCGCCGGCCTGTCGAGCCGCTGCTAGAATCTGCATGTGCGAGAGGATCGAGGATGAGGATAGGCCGCATTTGGAACATAAGGCCCGGTATCGGACGTTCGCCGGTGGGCCGTCACCGCGCTCGCCACCCTTCCTTTTCTCTGAGACAGCGCCGAGCATATTACGTGCACATTGTACACTACACGGCACATAGCACCACTATGACCCTTGGACATAGTCTGTGGCAGGCAACACTCTCTCCGTCCACGTCCAGGCTCCAGCGACAGCTGGACATTCGACACTCCACACATCACGACTCACCGCCATCCGCCAGAGAACACACCCATATGACCACCACCTCTACCTGACCAGCCGCACCGAGACACTACAGTCACAGCACACTGACGGGCGCCAGAGCTCGCTACACTCATATGCACCGACGAATACATACTTGCGCGTCGCCGGATACCTAGTCTACGCTATCGTCAACGTCCGACAGGCAGTCGGCTGGCACACTCGTACTACGTTGCTACTGGACGGTCGTACAGCTCAGGTGGCATATGCGCAAATACCGATCCTGGCTTCTTTGTCTCTCAGTCGGCGTCCTAATTGCTGCCGTCCTCTCCGCTCGTACGTTCGCTACGACCGATGATGACAACGACGGCATCGATGACAGTCTCGAGCAGGCTCTCGCCGAGAACTTCTTTCCGTCCACTCACTACCACTGGAATGAAAGCTGTCCCGATCCCGATCCGAGCCCGGTGATATTTCGTGCCCGCTACGGTCAAGCCACCAACGGCAGCCTACACACGGATTACATTATTATCAACTACGTCATCTTGTACAACGAGGACTGCGGCTTCGATGGCCACAATGGTGACAACGAAGCTCTGGAGGTCTGGCTTCAGTGGAATGGCTCTGACTGGGAATTCCGCGCCGTGTCAGCCACAGCACATTGGGGGGCCACATGCGAGGACTTTACTGTTTCCGACGACGATGTCGTCTGGATCAGCAAGAACAAGCACGGAAACTACGCTGACTACAACGAGTGTTCGTGCATAGGGTCGCCATGTAGCTCTGACGGCCCAACCAGAGACTATGTCTTCTACAATGCCGGTGAACCAGACCATCACCTCCTCAATGGCCTAGGATCTGTTGAGTCCTACTGGTCAAGCGAGGCCATCTGGACGGATCCCCAATTCCTCAGTGCTGGCGACATTTACTACCAGATGTTTAACAGCAACTTCTGGCAGCCGTGGTGGGTGCCGACGCCAGAGCTGGAGGCATGCGACGAACGAGCCCAGGAGCGCAACGACTACTGCGTCGAGTACATTGGTGACCCGTACTACTGCGAGCAGTCGTACGCAGCGGATCTTGATTGGTGCCAGCAACACTACCCGGGCTGGGATCAGTAAGGCGCGTTCCGCCGACTTAAACAACGGAGAAACTAGAATGCCGAGCGGCCGCTGGTGGAAGATTGCGTTGAATGCCGCTGCCCCGGTCAGCGTAGTCGTCGCGTCTGCCGTTGTGGTATGGCTCGCAGCGTCGGAATACCGAGTCAGAATGGCGCTCATGCCGCAGAGACGGGTTGCAACCACTGAAACCACGTCGGCCGGTTCGCCAGCTTCGGCTGGTCAGGCCACTGAAGTGATACTACGTGACGTACCCTTCGAGGGCAACCCAAGGGCCATGGTGACCTTGGTCGAGGTACGGTGATTTTCAGTGCCCCTTCTGCGGCGCCTTCGAACGCGATTCTTTCCCTGAAATCAAGGGTCGTTACATCGATACCGGCAAGGTCATGTTCGCGTTCAAGGAGCTTCCGCTTAAGGGTACACATCCATTTGCGCTGGGCGCTGCCCAGGCTGCCGAGTGCGCCTCGGTACAGGGAAGATTCTGGCCGATGCACGATGCGCTATTGGCTCACCAGAACCATCTCGAACCGGAGGCGCTGCGGCACCTAGCGGGAACCCTTGCCATAAATGCCGATGCGTTCGATCGCTGCCTTGAGGGCCAAGTAGCAAGCCGGATCGGTATAGATACGGCTGAAGCTCGGCGGCTCGGCATCGAGGGAACGCCTACCTTCGTCATTGGTCGGCGCCTTCCCGACGGTACGGCCAAGGTACTTACGCGCGTCGTTGGAGGGGGTAAGTCTGAGGTCGTAACGGCTTTGGACAAAGCGTTGACCGCCAGCTAGAGTTGGGCGCTGCACCGAGTACGGGGTTCGTGGTCGGTTGTCACTGGGGGCAAGATGTCGCACTTGGATCGTCCGGACAACCGATGGGCTGTCCTGGTCTTGACAATGCTTGGCGTGATCGTCCTATCAGTGGCAAACGCCGACGCGCAAAGCCTCTTCGGCATCGCCGCTGCCGGTGGCAGGAAGGGACCATATTCTGCTGAGTACCGGCTTTGTGCGCGGCACAGGAGGCCTGGAGCTACCGCTCGCCGGCCGGCTGGGGCTCACAGCAGACGTCGGAATACTGGGTCACGTCGGCCACGGCGGGCGGGCGAAGCTCTTTTCTCTAGACCTTGCCGTCCAGGGGAGTCAGAGTTCAGCGGTTGTTCCGTTTGTGTCCGGGGGCTATTCGGCGATCAACGCCTGGCGTCGCGGATATAACCTCGGAGGCGGTGTGAACGTCCAGCTGACGAAGCGCGTGGCCTTGAGAGGCGAGCTTCGGGATTACTTGAGTCCGTATTCCCAGGGTGTTGATCACTTCTGGTCAGCGGGCGGAGGAGTCGTGTTAAGGCTTGATCGTTGAAGCGCTCAGTCGGATTGACATGTCGGGCGCGGACCATCTGGTGGTCGTGCCCTCTTCCTCATCAAAACCTAAGGCCTATTGAAAGGCTGCCTTCGGAGAAAGTGCTGAGAGGGGGCCATAAAGTGCTGGTCACGTTCGATGCTGGCGCTCTGAAGGCAGGCGTGGTCGTGAGGATGCAGTGCAACCCTAGACCGACGCCTGCACCGATGCCCGCGCCCATCAGTCCTGTTAGCGGACCGTAGTTGTCGGCACAACCCTGGCGGTTACGACAACTCCCATAAGAGTAACCGATTGCGTAACCAATCCCCGCGCCGACGGCGATAGCCCATCGGCCGATAGGCCGGCGCTGAATATCGATCTCCCGGACATCCACCTCGGAAAACTCGCGTCGGACACCGTCCTCAATGAAGTAGACCACAGAGGGCGTCAACCCATCTAGAATACCCGTCGTACGGTGGCCATCCTGACCCACGATGACGATGCGCTGGCCCGTCTGGAGACGATAGGTCGCTGCCTGGAACGTCGCCGGTACGCCTTGTGCCCATGACACACCGGTCTGAGCAGCGAGAAACACCGCAGTGAGGACGACCAACCGGCTCGCCAGCCGCATACGGCGACAACCTCGTGCGGCGCCGCCTACAACCGCGCCCTTCCCTGCTTCTTCGCCTCCGCCCACCGCCGCCTCGTGGCCACCGCCAGCTTCGCTCGCCACTCCTTCGACATCCGGCGCCGCCCCTTCGACGCTGCTGCCGTCTTGCCTCCGCCCCGCCGGGCGGCTTTGCTTGATCCAACGCGCTGAAATCGCAACTGCGGAAAAGCCTGCAGAATCGCGCTTCGTTCGTTCTCAATCGCCCTCAAACGAACCGCCGCCCCAAGCCGCGCCCATTCCTTCTGCCGATCACGCTCTTCCCGCATCACAACCCCGTAATCAGCGAAGACAACAAGTTGCCCTTGCCGACCAGCCGATTCGAATCGTCCCTCGTCTCGTTTGTCCTGGGATCATAGGTTCCCTTGAGGTGATTGGACGCGTCGCGGCCCTCAAGTTTGCCGCCGTTGAGTGTCCGAATCTTTCCAAGCAGCCGATTATTCCGGTCTCGCAGTTCCTGGTCTGCCATAACGCCCTCCCATTTCCCGCAATCTTACAACTCCCCCCGAAACGCACGATCCAGAATCGACGGCAACAGAGCGTCCAGTTCCACTGCGCCCCATCTATTCGTGACCGGCCGTAACCTCGTTCAACTTGAGCAGCTTGACCCGAGGCATAAATGCCTTCCGAAACTTCGCGACGCGGTCTACCAACCAGTCGCAGGTACTCCGGCCAGGAATCACGATTCGCCAAGTCAACGTGCCTGTTCAGCGCGATCACCTTGTCGAGCTTCTCCGGGGTCGGATTCCAGGACAGCTTCTCACCAATCTCCTGTTCAATCGCGGCCCTGTCATTCTCCAGTTGTGCGAGAGCCGCATTGGCAACTCGATTGCCAAGGTAGACGCGAATGCCGATTCGGCCACCGCTGGTGTCGAGAATATTGGAAAGGACAATGTTCGTCCGGCCGAGAGCCACGTCAAACCAGTACCGCGGCCGAGGTGTCTGCGCCGACGGAACAACCCTCTTTGCCAAAAGTCGCTCCCGAAACATCGTCCAGAACTCCAACTGCAGTTCCTGAGTCTCGGTCAGAGGCCCTGAAGATTTCGCAGCAGTCGCCGCACGAACGACCTCATTGGGTTGGCTGATGACGTTGAAACGAATCGCGGGCTGCGACTCGTCTATCTGCAGCACTTCAGGCTGGACCGCGTACAGTGACAATGACTCTATCGTCTGTTCGTTGAGCCATTCAATCGTCTTGCGGTGCTCATCAGTGAACTGCTCGGCGATCCACACCACCGCAGATGCGCCAAGAGTCGCGCCGTACGTCAGGAGCTTGCCCAAGTGATCGTGGTTCGTCTTGCCGAACTGGTTCTCAATAACGACGTACTTGCCAGAGGCGTCTTGCGCCAGAATGTCCGCGCAGTACGGGCCGACGGGGACCTCAATCCTCTCCAACTGCAAGTCCATACCGATCGCGTCAGACAAGGCGGCGAGGTGCTCCTCTTCCGCCAACCACGGCGTAAAGTCGTGCTCCTCGTGAGACCAGACCGACTTCAATGTCAGGTTCTTCAACTGCCCGAGCTTCGGTGCCATCGATCTCCCCTTAAAGTTCAGCGCAGTGTATCTCTACAACTCCCCACGAAACGCCCGATCCAGAATTGACGGCAACAGAGCATCCAGCTCCGCACTCGTCTCGGCCTGCAACCCCTTCAACCTGTCCACATCCGCCTGCAACGCGTCCAGCTGCGCCACGACCCGGCGTTGCTCAGGGAGCGGGGGTGCGGGGATCTTCAGTGTTCGCACGTCCTTGAGGTTCAGTCCTACGTATGAGGTGCCTTTGATTTGACCCGCCATCCGTCTCTGAACGGTAGGTGCCGCCATCACATACATTGCATAGTGAGAGGAGACCTCAGCCGTGAGCGGAATAACGGCAATTTCGCGTGAGACATTACCTCCTACCATTTCCGGCGGGCATACAGCGACCTCACCCACGCCACCTCTAATCCGAAGAAGCAGCTCGCCGCCCTGTAAACGTGTCCGTTGATAACCTCTTTCGACGTCCAGCGACGAGGATAGGCCGCATTAGGAACATAAGGCCCGGTATCGGACGTTCGCCGGTGGGCCGTCACCGCGCTCGCCACCCTTCCTTTTCTCTGAGACAGCGCAGATTAGCAGCGTCCGAATGACCCGGCAAGGGCGATCGCCGCGCAGATGCCAGTCCGCAGGGGCTGTCCCTCGGCGGCTGGCAGCTGCGAGACACACGTTGACGGCGACGAGGGCCGGCTCGTCCTTCACGATGCGGACATGAACACATCGAGATCGCAGGCCGTGGTCGATTGGTTGACCCATCCCTGGTCGGGCGGCGGCCGCGCCGGCCGCGGCACCGGAAGCTCGGTCGGCAAACCCAGATGCGCGAGCACGCGTGTAATCACGGCCCGCTGCTCGATGAGGGCAATGAGCCGGAGTCGGCCGCCGCAACGCGGACACGCCAGGACGTCGAGTCCGAAGGCTCGCTGCATCAGGAGGGCCCACGACCGATTGCGCGGGCGTGCAGACTTCACGGCCGAGTCCGGCGGAGGGGCCGTCCCCTCCACGTCCGCCGCCTGTCCCGCCGGGCCGCGTGGCCCCGCCATCTGCGCTCGAGCCGCCGCCCGCGCACCCAGGACGCCGAAGTACAGAATCAGATTGATGCGCGGCCGCGGAATGAGGACGGCCAGTCGCTCCAGGAGTTCAAGCGGCGTGAACACCAAGTCCGTCGTGCCGTCCCGCCACGGCTGCCGCAGCGAGAGCCGCACACGTCCGTCCTCAGTCAGATGCATGCGATCGATCGCCACGGCCGGCCGCAGGGTGTACCGGCACACGCGCTCCAACCGGTCCCGCTGGCCCGCCGGCACGACCAGGCCCGCGTGCAGGCTGAAGCCATTCGCGCGCGCCGCACACGATCCCGAGGGCACCTCGAACGGCGTCGTCGAGACAATGTTCCCCAGCCGTGCCGGACCACGGCCTGCACGCGGTCCGAGCGCGCGCACGCCCCGCACGGACGCGGCAGCCAGGCCTGCCAGTAACGGGGCGTCACTCGCCCACGAATCACTGGCGCCTCCGTCGTCCTCCGGTTCGCCGGTCGATCGAAGCCGGCGCTCCACGAGCGGCTGGACTGCCGCCAGGACCTCCTCGACATCGAGCCCGGTCAGCCGACCGGTTGGCTGAAATGTTCGACTGGCCAGGGTCGCCCGCGAAGACGCCGTCGAGCACGAGCGCGTGCAAATGTACGTTCAGGTTCAGCGCGCCGCCGAAGCGCTGAATCACGACGACAGCACCGCCGCGGCCGTGCTCGACGCCAGCGTCGCGCGCCCGATCACTCAGGACGCGACACACGCTCCGGACCAGGACGCGCGCAACGGCCCGGCAGAGATCGTGATCCCACGCCAGACGGTACCGGAGCCGGTACGGAAGGCTCAGCACCCACTGCCGAATCGGGACATCCGGAAGCACGTGATCGACCAGGTGAGCGGCGCGTTCCGCCATGCGGCGGCCACCGCAGCTCGGGCAGAGCGCGCGGCCTTTGCACGAGAACGCCACGAGCCGATCGAACCCGCAGCCGGCGCAGCGGAAGCGCGCGAAGCCACCGGCCAGCCATCCGCCGAGCAAGTGCAGAAGCTGAAACTGGCCATGGCGGAGCGGTCGCCGAAAACCGTCAACAACGTGCTGACGGTGTTGAGCACGCTGCTGAAGAAGGCCGTCGAATGGGGCGAGATTGGCAGACTGCCGTGCACGATCAAACTGCTGCGGAATCCGAAGAAGACGATGGGCTTTCACGACTTCGAGGAGTACGAGCGGTTGGTGGTGGCGGCACAGCGGCGCGGCCCCGAGGCGGCGCTGATGGTGCTGTTGGGCGGTGATGCCGGGCTTCGGCTCGGTGAAATCGTCGCGCTGGAATGGCAGGATGCGGACGTGCAGGCGCGTCGCCTCACGGTTGAGCGGTCGGACTGGCTGGGGCACGTGACCACGCCCAAGAGCGGGCGACCTCGACGGGTTCCGATGACCGAGCGGCTCACGACGGCGCTCAAGGCGCATCGGCATCTCCGATCGCCGCGGGTCTTGTGCTCGGCCGACGGGACGCCGATCACGCGGGACCAGGTCATCAAGGCCATTCGGGGCTCCCAGCGTGTGGCAGGGCTGCGACAGGCCGGAGTACACGTGCTGCGGCACACCTTCTGCTCGCATCTGGCGATGCGGGGCGCTCCAGCGAGGGCGGTTCAGGAGCTGGCCGGACACGCGGACCTGACGACGACACAGCGCTACATGCACCTGAGCCCGGCGGCAACGGAAGACGCGATTCGGTTGTTGGACGGGCGGGCGGCCGGTTCCAAATCTCCCGATCGGCATGGAGACATTCTGGAGACAGACGCGATCGGATCGTGAAGTCGTTTGTTAGGAAGAGGTTAGTGGAGCGGGCTACGGGAATCGAACCCGTCTGACTGGCTTGGGAAGCCAGGACATTACCACTATGCTAAGCCCGCGCCTGGGCGACAACCAGAGATCATAAAGCAGATCGGGTCATTTGAACACTGGCCCCTTCGGCCGTTCGGCAACGCGCCAGTGGGGCCCCGGTCAACGCGCGTCGTTCGGATGGCCGCCGATAGCCAACACCCCAATGGCCCAATGGCCCAATGGCTCAATGGCCCTGGCTCAATGGCCCAATGGCCCAATGGCTCAATGGCCCAATGGCTCAATGGCTCAATGGCTCAACGGTGAACTTTCCCCTCGAATGATCCGCAGCACGTCATCCCGCTTTCGCGCCATCAACTCCGGGGTGAGGGCCTCGAGGTTCAGTCGGAGCAGCGGCTCCGTGTTCGACGCCCGCACGTTGAAGTGCCAGTCGGGGAACTCCGCCGAGAAGCCATCGAGCGTGTAGGTCCGTCCATTGGCGTAGCGCGAGGCCAGGGCGTGCAGGCGCGCGTCAACGACCGCCATCTCGCTGACGCGCGTGTTGATCTCGCCCGAGATGAAGTACCTGGCTCGGAGCGGTGCCAGCAGGTCGTGGAGCGTCATGTTCTTCTTCGACATGAGCTCCAGCATCAGCAGGGCCGGGATGAAGCCGTTGTCGGCGTAGTAGTAGTCGCGGAAGTAGTAGTGGCCGGTGACCTCGCCGCCGAAGATGGCGTTCTCTTCGCGCATCCGCCGCTTGATGAAGGCGTGGCCCACGCGGTTCATTAGCGCGGTCCCGCCGTATCGGGCCGCCGTGTCCTTGACGGCGTAGCTCGCGCGCAGGTCGTAGATCACCTTCTGGCCCGGCGCCTTCATGAGGAACGCTTCGGCCAGGAGCGCCGTGATGAAATCGCCCGCGACGAACTCGCCGGTGCCGTCGATGAAGAAGCAGCGGTCGGCGTCGCCGTCCCAGGCGATGCCGACGTCGGCGCGCTCGGCGACCACGCGTTCGACGATGTCGCGCCGGTTCTCCTCGATGAGGGGATTGGCCTCGTGAGTGGGGAAGTGGCCGTCGATGTCGAAGCACAGCCGCGTCGTCTTGCACGGAAGCCGGTCGAAGAGCCGGGGCGCGACCAGGCCCGCCATGCCGCAACCGGCGTCCAGCACGACCTTGAACGGTTTGATCGCCGACGGATCGATGAAGCCAAGCACGGTCTCGACGTACTCGTCGAGCATGGCCGCCTGGCTGTAGGTCCCGGGCTGCGCCGGCGGGGGCGGAATCGTGTCGCCGACGACCATGTCTCGAATCTCGCCGATGCCCGCATCGCCCGAGAGCGGCAGTGCCTCACGCCGGACCATCTTTACGCCGTTGTAATCCTTCGGGTTGTGCGAGGCGGTGATTTGCGCGCCCCCTTCGAACTGGCCGCGCACGACCGCGAAATACAGCATGTCGGTGCCCGCCAGGCCGTAATCGACCACATTGGCGCCCTGCGTGCGGGCGCCGTCGATGAACGCCTCGGCCAGCCGGGGCGAGGACAGGCGCATATCGTGTGAGACGGCGATGCGCGTCGCCTGCAGATAGGCCACGAACGCCCGGCCGACGCGGCGGGCGATGTCTTCGTTGATCTCGCCCGGATAGAGCCCGCGAATGTCGTACGCCTTGAAGATGGACGGCGAGATGCTCATGAATCCTCCGAGAGATCAAATCTTCGAATAGTCGGTCACGACCGATTCGTCGCCCAGCACGGCGCGGCCGACCTCGGTGCGGTCGCCAAGGCGGCAGGCGCGGCCGGTGATCGTTGACGAGACGCGCGCGCCGCGCCCGACCCGCGTGCCGGGCCAGAGGATCGCGCCGTCCACGATGGCGTCCTCCTCAATCTCGCAGCCCTCGCTGATGATGCTATAGAGGCCGATCCGGGCCCCGGCCTTGACGACCGTGCCTGGGCCGATGAAGCACGGATGTTCGATGGTGGCGCCCGCGTCGATGTGCGCGTCCGGCGAGACGCAGGCGCGGCCGGGCGCGCCGGCAAACGGCTCGGCGACGAACCGGCCGTCCATGATGTCGCGGTGGGCCTGCCGGTACTTGTCGGGCGTACCGATGTCGATCCAGTAGCCTTCGTACACGTAGGCGAGAAACGTCTCGCCGTTGCGCACGAGGGAGGGGAAATACCCGCGTTCGATGGAATAGGCGGTGGCCGGCGGGATCCGATCCAGCGTCGCCGGGTCGAGCACGTAGATCCCCGCGTTGATCGTGTTGCAGGGCACCGGGGCGCCGGGCGCGGGTTTCTCCAGGAACTGGAGGACGCGGCCCGAGCCGTCGGTCTCGACCAGCCCATACGGCGACGGGTCCTCGACGGGGGTGAGCACGATCGTCGCTTTGGCGCGCCGCTCGCGGTGCAGCCGGACCACCGCCGAGACGTCCACCGACGTGAAGACGTCGCCATTGAAGACCACGAGGGGCTCGTCCGTCTCGGGGCCGGCCGCGAACTTGATGGCGCCGCCCGTGCCGAGCGGCGCGGGCTCGACGACGTAGCGGAGACGCACGCCAAGGCTGGCCCCGTCGCCAAACACGTCCGCGATGCGGTCGGGCCGGTAGTTCAGGCTGAGCACGACCTCGGTGATCTCCGGGACGCGCCGCAATTGGTCGATTTGGTACTGCAGGAACGGCCGGTCGAAGATCGGCACGATCGGTTTGGGCGTGTGGAGCGTCAGCGGCCGCAGGCGCGTGCCCTGGCCTCCAGCCAGGATGATGGCTTTCATCGCAACCCGGAATCTTAGCAGAGCCCGGGCACGCGTCCTGCCATAATATGGTCTAATCAGCGCCTGTGAATCTCCCGAATTCACTCACCGTCGCGCGCATCTTCCTCGTGCCGCTGCTGGTCGTCGTGCTACTGACCAAGTTCAACGGCTCACTGCCGTTCGGCGTCAGCAAGGAAGTGCTCGCGGCCGGCATCTTCGGGATCGCGTCCCTCACGGATTGGGCGGACGGCTACCTGGCGCGGCGTCGCAAACAGATCACGGGCCTCGGGCAGTGGATGGATCCGTTGGCCGACAAGCTGCTCGTGACGGCCGCCCTCGTCTCGCTCGTGCAGATGGAGGTCGTGCCGGCGTGGATGGTGGCTGTCATCCTCGGGCGCGAATTCCTGGTCACGGTCTTGCGCAGCATCGCGCACGCGCGCGGCCAATCGCTGCCGGCCTCGCCGGTCGGCAAGGTGAAGATGGTCGCTCAGGTCGTGGCGATCCTCGTGCTCATCCTGGGCCGCCGCCAACTGCAGGGGTTTGTCGTCGTGGGGATGGCCGCGCTGTGGGTGGCCGTCATCGCGGCGCTGATCTCGGCCGCCGACTACTACCGGCGGTTCAACGGGCTCGTCATCGCGTGGCCGGTCTGGTCGCCTCGCGAGACGGCGCCGCCGGCCGAGCGTCAGGACGCGCGAAAGGCCGAGAAGCGCGTCAGCGCGTAGTCGTCTCGACAGCGGTCGTCGCCGGCTTGAGCTCGGCCAGCCGCTTCTTGGCGCGCTCCAGGGTACTCGCTCTTCGGGAACTCCTTCACCAACCGGTCGTAGTACGGAATCGCCTGCGCATCCGACTTGATGGCGTGGTACGACTCGGCCAAGTCGTAGTACACCTCGTCGAGCTTCGAGTA
This sequence comes from uncultured Acidobacteriota bacterium, assembly GCA_963849525.1. Taxonomy (GTDB): domain Bacteria; phylum Acidobacteriota; class Vicinamibacteria; order Vicinamibacterales; family SCN-69-37; genus CAVXSP01. The sequence continues at coordinate 444,543 of CAWKHL010000004.1, forward strand.
GTTCGGGTCGTCGTGGATGAGCGCCGTGAACCGCTCAATCGCACCCGGGTACCAGTGGATCCGGAAGTAGAACACGCCGATGCGGTCGCCGTACTCCGACAACTCCTCGCGCGCCGCGCGGCGGTTCTTCTCGACCTCGGGGCGCAGGGCGCTATTCGGATAGGTCCGTAAGAACGCGTCGAACGCGTCAAGGGCGTCGCGCGCCGGCGTCTGGTCGCGCTCGGGGCCCAGGATCTGCTGGAAGTAGGCCATGCCGAGCTTGAACTGCGCGTAGTCAGCCCGGGCGTTCAGGGGGTAGTAGCGGAGAAACTCCTGGAACTCGTTGACCGCGAGGATGTTCGACTCGATCGTGTTCTGCCCGAGGTAGGCGTCGCCCACGCCGAGCTTGGCGTCCTGCCGGTACTGGCTTTGCGGATACGTGTCGATGAGGCGCTGAAAGTACTCGCGCGCGGCAAGCCACCGCTGGTTCTGCATCGCGTCGGTGCCGTGATCGAAGAGGTACTTGTCGGCCTGCATCGAGCCGGCCGCGGGCAGTTTGGGCGACGAATGGCACGCGCCGAGGGCCAGCAACGACAGCGTGGCGAAGAGCGCGGCAACGAAGGAACGAACGGAAGGCATCCTGGGCGTCATCCCGAAGAAGAATGAGAAAGGGCAAGCACGTCCGCCAGCCACGCGCTCTCGGCGGACAGCCCTTCCTCGATCGACCGCGTGGGGGCAAACCCCAAGTCGGTCTGGGCTCGAGTCGTATCGGCGAACGTATCACGCATGTCGCCCTTCTGGGCGGGCTCGCGTCGAATGTCGAGCCGCCGGCCGACGGTGCGTTCGATCAGGGCAAGCACGTCGTTGATTGAAATGCGGCTACCGCCACCGATGTTATAGACGGCGCCGGGGCGTCCCTGGTCGCCTGCCGCTGCCGTCGCTGCGACGGCGTCGGCGACGAACGTGAAGTCGCGGGTCTGGGCGCCGTCGCCATAGAGGGAGATCGGCTGCCCGGTGTGCGCGGCGCGAAGAAACCGGTGGAAGGCCATGTCCGGCCGCTGGCCCGGCCCGTAGACCGTGAAATAGCGGAGCGAGACCGTCGGCACCCCATAGTTCACGAAATACAGATAGCAGAGGTGCTCGGCCGCCAGTTTCGTCACGCCGTACGGCGAGACCGGCTGGAGGTAGCACTCCTCGGTCATGGGAATGGGAACGCGGTCCCCATAGACCGATGAGCTCGACGCGTACACGAAGCGTGTGAGCCGGCGGTCCTTGACCGCTTCGAGGAGCCGTTGGGTTGCCTCGATGTTGTGCGAGCTGTAAATGCGGAAGTCCTGGCCCCAGCTCTTCCGGACGCCGGCTTGAGCCGCCAGATGAAAGACGTGGCTCACTCCGTCGAGGACCGGATCCAGGTCGACGGTCTGGAGTGCGCCCTCGATGAACTGGAAGCCTGGCCGGGCGAGGAGCGGCGCAAGATTTCGCTCCTTGATCGCGCGGGGATAGTAGTCGGTGAAGCAGTCGAGCCCCACGACCTCGGCCCCCCAATCGAGGAGCGCGGCGGACAGGTGCGCACCGATGAAGCCGGCGGTGCCGGTCACGAGCGCCTTCATGCGAACGCCTCGCGCACGCGTTCCGGCAACCGGCAGGGCCGGCCGTCCACGTCCACGGCCGCGTGCACCGTCCGCCCGGTGGCTGCGGTTTCGCCGGTGGCCTTGATGACGACGGTGTAGGAAAACTCCATGCGTACCGGAGAGCACACGCGAGCGGTCGCGTGCACCTCAATCTCCTCATCGTATCGCGCCGGCCGCTTGTAGGCGCAAGCGGCCTCGATGACGGGGAGCCGGACCCCGGAGGCCTCCATCTCGCGATACGTCCACCCCCGGTTCCGCAGGAGGTCGCCGCGCGCGACCTCGAACCAGACCAGGTAGTTCGCGTGGTAAACCACGCCCATCTGGTCCGTCTCCGCGTACCTCACGCGCAAGGTGCTGACGCCGTTCGCCATGCGCGGGGTCCTATTGGTGCTCGCCTGCGGCGTGGCGGAGGCGCCGCACGGCCGAGGCCGGGTCGGCCGTGCCGAAGATGGCCGCGCCGGCGATCAGGATGGAGGCGCCGGCCTCGACCAAGCTCCGCGCGTTGCCGGTGTCCACGCCGCCGTCAACGGCAATGGCCACCCGGCCGCCCGCCGACGCGGCAAGCGCCCGCGCTTCTCGAATCTTCGCGAAGCTGTGGGGAATGAACGCCTGGCCGCCGAACCCGGGATCGACCGACATGATGAGGATGTGGTCGAGGTCATCGAGCACGTCCCCGAGGGTGGAGACCAGCGTCAACGGGTTGAGGGCGGCCCCGGGCAAGGCGCCGAGCGTCCGGATATGCGTGAGCGTCCGGTGCAGATGCGGCAGCACCTCGGGGTGGACCGTGATGAGTGAGGCGCCCGCGTCAATGAACGCTTCGAGATACCGATCCGGCTCCTCAATCATCAAGTGGACGTGGAGCGGCAGCGACGTCGCCCGCTTGATCGCGGCAACGACGGGCGGCCCGATGGTGATGTTCGGCACGAAGTGGCCGTCCATCACATCGACGTGCAGCAGGTCGGCGCCTCCTGCCTCCACGGCGGCGACGGCGTCGGCCAGGCGCGCGAAATCAGCCGCGAGAATTGACGGCGCGACGCGAACGCTCATCGGCTGACCTCCAGGGAGACCGTCTCGCTGCGGGCGACTTGGAACCCCGATTGCGGCGTCTGTCGGATCACAATGCCCGCCGGCAGCCCCGGGTATGACACCGCGCCGACGATGGCCACGACAAAGCCGGCCTTCCGAAGCACGTCAACCGTGCGCGTTCCGGGCGTGCCGATGACGTCCGGCATGACGTACGTCATGCCCTGGACCGCGCGATTGACCAGGAGGCGGACCGAGTCGGTCTGACTCTTCGGCGGAGGATCCTGGGCGACGACCGTCCCGGGCGGGTAGTCCGTCGTCCGGACCTCGGCCGTGGCCGCCACGGTCACGTGCGCCTGGCCGAGCGTGATGATCGCCGCGCGCTCCGACAAACCGGTGACGGCCGGGACCACGGGCGCCTGGGCGCCCTCACTCAGCCGGATGTGGATGCTGCGAGGCGCCCGAACAATCGTGCCCGCCAGCGGATCCTGTTCGAGGACGTCATTGGCGGGCACCTTCGGATCGGCCCGCCGCTGCGGGTCAACCGTAAGCGTCAGCCCCACGCGATCGAGCGCGGCCCCGGCGTCGGTGAGCGACTGGCCCACGACGCTCGGAACCGTCACGTCACGCGACCTCGACGCCACGCGAAGGGCGGCCAGAAAGAACACCGTGTAGGTGAGACCGAGTGCGCCCAAGAGAAACAGCAGCCGGCCGGCGCTCCACACCCGCCGGCGAAGCCGGTAGGTCGCAGCGCGATCGACGGAAGGCAGACCGGGCAACCGGGGACGGCGGCCCTGAGGCGGATCCGAACGCATTCAGTGGGAAAAGTGTACTACGCCCCCGCGCGGCGGACCAGCGCCGCCGCGAAGAAGGCGTCGAGGCGGTCGCGAAACGGCAGGGTGCGCAGCAGGCCGGTCGATTCGACGAACGGGACGTCCGCACGCAAGTGCGGTCCGACCGACAGCGGGACGCGGGTGAAGCGCGGGTCCCGTGCGAGAAATGCCTCGACGACCTGGTCGTTCTCGTCGGGCTCGCTCGAACACGTGGCGTAGATCAGCCGCCCACTCGGCCGCACCGCGTCGGCCGCCTGCTGGAGGATGGCCGATTGGGTGGCGACGAGCCCCGGCAGATCGTCGGGCGACCGCGACCATTTGAGGTCGGGCTCGCGCCGGAGGACCCCCAGGCCGGAGCACGGCGCGTCAACGAAGACCCGGTCGAAGGCGGCGCCAAAGGGGAGCGGCTGCGTGGCGTCGAGCCTGACGGTCAACGCGGCGACCGACGCCGCGGTGAGCGTCCGCCGCAGGAGGCGCGTCCGCCGAGGACGGAAGTCGCAGGCGACCAGCAAGCCCTGCTGGCCCTGATCCGCCGAAAGCACCAGGGTCTTGCCGCCAGGCGCCGCGCACAGATCGAGCACACGCTCGCCGGCTTGCGCCCCGACGGCATGCGCGACGATTTGGGAGGCTTCATCCTGGACGAACAACTCGCGGCGCAGGGCGGGCGGAATGCGTCCCAGTCCGCCCGGAGCCACCCGCACCGCGTCGTCGAGAAACGGCGCGCGTTCGGCCTGGACGCCGGCGAGCCGCAGGTCATGCACGAGCGCTTCCGCCGTGCGGGCGCCGGTCGGGTGAACCGTGACGTCCGGGCTGGTGTTGTTGAAGGTGCACCAGGTTTCGGCCGCCTCGAAGCCGTACCTATCGAATCCAGCGAGAGACGAGCCACGCGGGATGCGAGAGCGAGACCGAAAGGGTACTCGGACAGCACGGCGGGCGCGGCGCCTGGCGCGGGCCGTGGCGGCAGCGCGAGGCGAGGCCGTTCGCGGAGGAACGTGCGCAGCACGGCGTTGACAAAACGGGCCGCGCGCGGGTGCCCCAGCGCCCGCGCGAGCTCGACGGCCTCGTGGAGCACCGCGTGGGCCGGAATGCGGTCGAGGTGGTCGAGCTGGTAGACGCCCGTCCGAAGGATTGCGCGGACCTCGGGCGCAAGCTCGTCGATCGGCCGCGTGCTGCACGGCGCGAGCAGCGCGTCGAGGCGGGCGCGCCATCGCAGCGTCCCGGTGGCCACCTCCACGACCAGCCCTCGATCGCGCTCGTCGTCAAGGTGCCGCACCGCGCGGTCGAGCTCGGTCGAAAGCGTGGTGTGGCCCGACTCGACCGCGACGAGGACGTGAACCGCGGCGAGCCGAGCGGACGGACGGTGCGGCGGTCTCGCGGCGCGGGAGTCAGGCATGGGAATCAGAATGACGCAAGACGGCCGCTTCCACGAACAGGAATCGGGCGGCGTTTGTCGTACTCAGATGGCGGGCTCGACCGTGTCGCCCGGCCGGACGTGCGTGCCGTTCAGGAAGTCCCTGGCGTTCATGGGACGCCGGCCCTCGGGTTGAAGCTCGGTGATTCTCACGGCGCCCGGCTGGGCGGCGACCACGAGGCCTTCGGGGCCGGCCGACAGCACGGTGCCTGGGACGCCCGCCGGCGGGTCGGTCTGGTGAACGGCCGATCGGAGGAGCAGCGTCCGACGTCCACCGATTGATACGGCCGCAAGCGGCCAGGGCTGAAGCCCACGAATCTGGTCGTGGATCACGAGTGCCGGCTGGCGCCACTCGACGCGGCTCTCTCCACGTTCGAGCCGCGGCGCGTACGTCACGTCGGCTTCGTTTTGCGGAAGCCCGTCGAGGGGGCCGACCGACAGCCAATCGACGGTGCGCACGAGCAACGGCGCGCCGAGGTCGGCCAGCCGGGCGTCGAGCTCCTGACTCGTCTCGTTCGGATCGATGGCCGTCGAGGCGCGTCCCAACATGGGGCCGGCATCGAGCGCGGGCACGACGCGCATGATCGTGACGCCCGTCTCTTCGTCGCCCGCCAGGATGGCCCGGTGAACGGGCGCGGCGCCTCGCCAGCGCGGCAGCAGCGAGGCATGGACGTTGATGAAGCCCTGAGGCGGAACGTCAAGGACGGCCGATGGCAGGATGCGCCCGTACGCCGCGACGACCGCGAGGTCGGGGCGCAGGTCGCGAAAGGCCTGGAGAAAGGCGTCGTCGCGCAGCCGCTCGGGTTGGAGCACGGGCACGCCGCGCTCGACCGCCGTGCGCTTGACCGCCTCGGCCGTGATCTTGTGGCCGCGTCCCCGCGGCCGATCGGGCTGCGTGACGACCCCGGCGACGTCGTGGCGCGACTCGAGCAGGGCCAGCAGACTCGGCACGGCGAACTCGGGCGTGCCGAAGAACACCACGCGGACGGGCGTCACCACTTGCCGGCTCGCTGGAGCTTGCGGATCTTGCGGACCATGATGTCGCGCTTGATTCCGCGCAGCCGATCGAGAAAGAGCGTGCCGTCCAGGTGATCGATCTCGTGCTGGAGCGCGCGGGCGAGCAGGCCGGTGCCCTCGATCGTGCGCGGCTCGCCCTCCCGGTCGACCGCGCGCACGACGACGCGCGACGGCCGCGCGACGGTGGAGGCGAACCCCGGGATGCTCAGGCAGCCTTCCTCTTCGAGCTGCATCCCGTCGCGCTCGATGAACTCGGGGTTGATGAGGATCAGGAGCTCGCCGCCGCGTTTGCCGACGCTGAGGTCGATCACCGCGAGCCGCAGCGGCACGCCAATCTGTGGCGCCGCCAGTCCAATGCCGGGCGCGGCATACATCGTCTCGATCATGTCGTCGATCAGCTGCTGAAGCGCGGCGTCAAACGTCTCGACCGGCGCGGACGGCCGGTGCAGGGGAGGCGCGCCGTACTTGACGAGCGGCCGGATCATCCGCCGTGCCCGGCCGGCACCGAGAGGCGCGCGGCCACCGCCTCGGTGGAGCGCCGCCAGGCGGCCTGCAGGTCGGCGATCTGGTCGCCGCCGAACTTCTCGAGGACCGCGTCGGCCAGGACGAAGAGAGCATGGCTTCGCCGACCACGGCCGCCGCGGGGACGGCGCAGACGTCGCTGCGCTCGATCGCGGCCGCCGATTCGACCATCGTGGGCAGATCGACCGACCGGAGCGGCTTCATCAACGTGGAGATGGGTTTCATCCACGCCGTCACACGGAGGTCTTCGCCGTTCGTGATGCCGCCTTCGAGGCCGCCGGCCCGATTGGTCGGGCGGCGAATATGCGGCACCGTGCCGGTTTCATCGCCGTGGGCCAGGACGATTTCGTCGTGGACCAGCGATCCCGGCAGATGGCCGACGTCGGCCGCCCGGCCGAAGCCCACGGCCTTGATGGCGTGAATCGACATCAGGGCCTGGGCGATGCGCCCGTCGAGCTTGCGATCCCAGTGCACGTGACTGCCAAGACCCACCGGTACGCGGTGGGCAATCACTTCGAAGGCGCCGCCGACGGTGTCGCCGGCGTCCTTGGCGGCGTCGATCGTGCCGCGCATGGCCGCGCCCACGGCCTCATCCACGCAGCGGATGTCGTCCTCCATGGACAGCGCGCGAACCTGGTCGAACGAGACGGCCAGCGAGTCCGCAAGAGCGGCCCCGCCGATTTCGATGACATGACTGGCGACGTCGATGCCCACGGCGGCCAGGAGTTTGCGCGCGATGGCGCCCGCGGCGACACGCGCGGCCGTCTCGCGGGCGCTGGCGCGCTCGAGCACGTCTCTGAGGTCGTCGCGTCCGTACTTGAGGCCGCCGGATAGGTCGGCGTGGCCGGGCCGGGGCCGCGTCACCGCGCCGCGGCGAGCACCGGGGAGATCGTCGGAAGGATTGGCTTCCACGCTCATCGAGTGCTGCCAATTCGTCCAATCACGGTTCTTGATGAGCAGGGCAATCGGGCTGCCGAGCGTCTCGCCTCGGCGCACGCCGGAGAGGATCTCGGCGCGGTCGCGCTCGATCGCCATGCGGCGTCCGCGCCCGTAGCCGAGCTGGCGGCGCGCCAGATCGGGGGCCAGGTCGTCGGCGGAAAGCTCGAGTCCAGCGGGGACGCCTTCGACGATCACGACGAGCGCTTGGCCGTGCGATTCGCCGGCTGTCAGAAATCGAAACATTTGGCCGCCATTTTATCGAACTTTCTGCAATCCCCCCGGCCGCGCGAGTGGGAGGGCGGCGGGCCTGCTTCTTGCACGGTCAGGGCGCTGTGGATGGCGGACTGGTCGCCGACCGGTTTCTCCAGACGGCTGAACGTCATTGGCTCGACATCGCCACAGGCAGCGTATATCGCAGCGACGGCCCGCCAAGAGATGACGAGGCGGCTGCGGGATGGATGGGGCTCTCGGGAGGCGCGGGCCAAGCGGACGAGGCGTCGGCCTTGGCCGTTCGAACTAGTGTCGCCAGGATTGCAGCCGCCGCGAACCGGCCCTCGGCGATTGGAATCTGCGTGGTTGACATCGTCGTTCCGAGGGCCTGGCACATCCTCGTCTGCGACCAGGCGGCTCGACGACTGCGGTCGCTGGGATTCGTCGCCGTCCGCTCGGCGGTCGGGCTGCCAATCGCCGTCCGGCGTGCCCTCCTCCATCGCCACGTCGTCGTCCTGGCGGTCGAGAACGGAGCACGGCTCGAACGGGACGCCGTCGTCACTTGGATTCGTGCGCTGGCCGGAACATCGGCGCGTCCGCATGTCCTGGCGCGACTGCGCTGGAACGACCAAGGGGCGGTCCGCCGTCACGACGCCGCGTCGCGGGGACTCCTGGTGCGCGAGAGCGCGACCGTCGTTGGACGAGTCTCCGTGGCGCATGCGGATGGCATGCCTGGCGTTCTCGAAGACGAGGGATGGGATGTGCACGTCGGTCGGACGCGGCGGAAGGTTGCGGCCGGACTCCGGGTGGGGAACCTGGCCTCCGCGGCCGCGCGAGTCGCCGGGCTGGCCGTCGAAGCGCATGTCCGGGGCGTCGGGGTCCCGCCGGCGATTCGACTGCTGGACGCGCAGATCGCGTTCTGGCGCGGCCACTTCGCACGCGCGCGCGCCGCTCTGGTGGGATGTCCAGAGGCCACGCCCGGCGTTGGCGCGTGGAAGGCGCTGGCCGCCTGGGCGGACGGCGAGTCATCGTCGATTGGCGCCGCGCGTGCGTCGGATTTGGAAAGTCCAGGGCTCGCGGCCGCCGTCCGCGTGGAGGAGGCGCTCGCCCGCGGCCGGATTCGGCGTGCGCGCGCCGTGCTCCACGCCAGCGTGGCGGCAACGACGATGGCAGCTGGGGGCGATCTCGAAGCGACGCTCGCTCTTTGGCTGAGCGTTCGGTGCGGTGCCGCGGTCGATCCGAACGCGGACCGGCGGGTGACGCGATTCATCGAGGCCAGCGGCGCGGTGGGAATCCGCCGCTGGGGCCTCGGGAGAAGGGCGGGGGCCGTGCTTCAGAACGTGTTGACCTTGCTGCAGATGGTTCACGAGGCCGATGACGAGGTACTCGGCGTTGAAGCAAGGCTGCTCCTGGGCGCGCGAGCACGCCGGGGCCGATGCCGTGGGGATCGTCAACGGGGAGGGGACCAGGGTGGTGGCGAGCGACGGGTTGGCCCAGGGTGACCTGCACGACGCCGACCTCCGCGTGGGATTCGCTGCCGGGCGGCTGCGAACCGTGGCCGACGGGCCGCACGCGCTGGTCACGACGCCGATGCGCTACGGCGGGAGAACGATTGGCTTTGCCCTGGTGCGCGGCAGCCGGGAGGCCGTCGAGACGCTCGCCGACGCGGCGACCGCGCTGGCGTCGGTGTGCGCGCCGGCCCTTCGGAGCCGGCTGGATGCCTTGCTGGTGGCAGGCGCGAGCGACGCCCTCACTCCGGAAATCCTCGGGCGGAGTCCGGCGATTGGCGCGCTTCGGCGCACGATCGGCCGATCGGCGGGCACGACGTTTCCCGTCTTGATCGAGGGCGAGAGCGGCACGGGCAAGGAGCTCGTCGCACGGGCGCTCCACCGATTGAGCCCGCGGCGCGACCGCTGCTTTTCGGCGCTCAACTGCGCGGCGCTCGCCGACGACCTCGTCGAGGCCGAACTCTTTGGCCATGCGCGGGGGGCGTTCACGGGCGCCGTCCAGCCCCGTGCGGGTCTGTTCGAGAGCGCGCACGGTGGCACGCTGTTCCTCGACGAGGTCGCCGAGTTGTCGCCGCGCGCGCAGGCAAAACTACTGCGCGTGCTGCAGGAGCGCGAAGTGCGGCGGGTCGGGGAGCCCGCCTCGCGGCCGATCGACGTGCGGGTCATCGCGGCCACCAATCTGCCCCTCGTCGAAGCCGTCGCGCGCGGCGCGTTCCGGGAGGACCTGCTGTTCAGACTCGCCGTCGTGCGGATTCGAGTCCCCGCGCTTCGCGAGCGCGTCGAGGACGTCCCGGTGCTGGCGCACGCGTTCTGGCGGGCGCTCGGTACGGAAACCGGCAAGCGTGCCGTCCTTGGCCCTGACGCCCTGAGCGCCCTGTGTCGACACGGCTGGCCCGGCAATGTGCGCGAGCTGCAGAATGCCATGGCGGCGCTGATTGTCGCGGCGCCCGCGCGCGGCCAGGTTGGGGCGCGCCACGTCGATCATGTGCTCGGCTGGCGGCCGAGCGGACCGGACGCGGACGCTGGCGTGTCGCTCGACACGGCCCGGCGGGCGCTGGAACGGCGGATGGTCACGGCCGCGCTCGCGCGCCACGGCGGCCGGCGGGTGAAGGCGGCCCGCGAGTTGGGGCTCTCCCGTCAGGGCTTGGCGAAGGCGATTAAACGGCTGGGGCTGGCCGGCTGAAGTCACGGAAGAGTCGTTACAAACGGCACCGCGCCGAGCGCCGCGCTGTTCCTCGCTACCGGGTGGTGACCACGTAATCGCCGAACGTCAGCACGTTCTGATTGCGGCCGTCGTCGTTGATACTTGCGAGCGTCATCCTCGCGGGCAGCCGGAGCCCGTTGACGATCTGGTATTCGATCGTCACGGCGATGTGTGTCCGGCCAGGCCCCGAGGTCGGCACGTAGTCGCCCTCGTATGCTGACAGCACGAACCCCTCTTCGCTGGTCGAGAACGTCGGGTGCAGCACGGTGGCGAACTTGCTCGTCGTGATCCGCACCTCGGTGATGGCCAGCGTCGTCGTGAAGCTGGTCACGACGTGCGTGTCCGCGTCCTCCATGTACGTGAGGCGATAGCCGTTTGGCGTGTCCTCGAGGCGGTAGTCGGCGTCCACGGCGGGTAATTCCGATGTCAGCATGAACGGCTTCCAGGCGTCGAAGACGCCGCCCAGGGTCTGGTCCATGCCAGCGAAGATCTGGTCGTACCCCGCCTGCATGGACGCATTGGCTGCCGCGACGTCGGCCCGATGCGTGACGGTGACTTGCCCGGCTTCGTCCAGCGCCATGGCAAAGTGCAGGCCGTTCAGGAACGTCAAGGTCCTCGCTCGTTGCTGCGCGCCATCGGCGGCGGCAGGCCCCAGGACGACGTTCCAGTCCGGCGTGACCGATGCACGGAAGTTCGCAAGACCCGCGCGCCTCAGGCTGTAATAGGCCTCGCGGCCGCGGGCGATGATGTCGCGCTTGTCCGGTCGATCCCCGGCCGGCGCCGTCGCTGCGGGTGCGGCGGACGCCGTCCCAGCCGGCGCGCGCGCCGCCCCCCCAGCGGGCAGGACCAGCCCGTTCTTCGCCATCGTGTCCGCGATCGCCGGCGTGATGACCGTCGCGGACGCGATGTCGTCATGGCCGCTCGTATCGCCGCGCGCGAGCTTCGTCGTCCCGAGCCCGTAGCGTGCCGCGGCGCTCCGCGGCGCGACGGCGACGGCCTCGGTGAAATCAGCCAGCGCCCGATCGAACTGACCACCGCGGAAGTACGCGTCGCCGCGCTGCAGGTAGCCGTCCACATCGCGGGGCACGCGCGTGATGTAGGCGGAGAAGTCGCCGATCGCGAGGCTGTCCTGATTCAGGCGCACGCGTACCAGCCCCCGGTTGAAGAACGCGACCGACACGCCGCCGTCAGCGAGGATCGCCGCGTCGAAGTCGGGAAGTGCGCGGTCGTCCTGTCCCTGGTTCATGAACAGCATGCCGCGGTTGTTGAGGGCGGCCGCGTAGGAGGGACTGAGCGCGATCGCCTGGTCGTAGTCCGCCTGAGCCCTGGCGTACTCGCGTTTGAGGAAGTATGCGTAGCCACGGTTGTTGAGAGCCTCCGGGTAGTTCGGGGCGAGACGGAGAGCCTGGCTGTAATCGTCGATGGCGGCGTCGAGCTCGTTGCGGTGGCGATGCGCGAGCCCGCGATCGAAAAAATACCGGGCGGTACCGGCGTTCAACCGGATGGCCTGGTCGTAGTCCTGGATCGCGTGGTCGTAGTCGCCGGCGCCGTCGTACGCGTTGCCCCGCCCGTCGTAGGACCAGGCGTTCGCCGGATCGAGGCTGATCGCGCTCGAGAAGTCCCGGATGGCCTGCCGGTTGTCGCCCTTGTGCAAGTAGGACGCGCCGCGGCCGTACAGGAAGTTGGCCCTCGACGGGTCCAGCCGCAGCGCCTGGTCGTAATCCGCAATGGCGCGGTCGTAGTCGCCCTTCTGGAAGTAGATGTTGCCGCGATTGCCGAAGGCGCTGGCGTTGTTCGGGTCGAGGCGGATGGCCTGGCCGTAGTCGGCGATGGCCTCGTCGATCTGATTGCGGCGACCGTGCGCGAGGCCGCGATTGTAGAAGTACGACGCGGCATTGCCGTTCAGTCGGATGGCCTCATCGTAATTCTGGATGGCGCGATCGTCGTCTCCGGATTTGGCGTAGGCGAGGCCCCGCCCGTTGTACACGCTCGCGGTCGGGGCAATCCCGATCGACGCGGTGAAGTCCTGGATGGCCTGCGCGTTGTTGCCTAGGCGCCAGTAGGTGAGTCCGCGGTTGTTGTAGGCCTCGGCGTAGGACGGATTCAGACGCAACGCCTGGTCGTAGTCGCCGACCGCGCGGTTGTCGTCGCCCTTGTCGTTGTAGGCGATGCCGCGGTTGTAGTACGCCTGGGCGAGGGCGTGCGGTGTCTCGGCGCCCGACTCGATGAGAGCGGTGCAGCCCGCGATGCTGACGTCGGGGTCGGAGGCCTGGCAGCGCGTCGCGTCTTCGTCACGCGTCTGGGCCGCCGCGGGCGCGCCCGCGAACATCGCCAGGGTCACCATGAGCAGGACAACCCGTCGTGCCTCCATGCGTCACCTCGCCTGAAAGCGGCCGCTTCATGCCGGTTCGAGGAAGTTGTATCACAGGATTCGCGCCGCCGAGGCGCGGCGTGGACTCGGCAGATACGCGTCTAATCGGAGGCAACCCTGTCCGGAGGGGGGCGATGACCTCGAAACGGCTGGTCTTGCGTCGAGCGACGGCCTGCCGGATGATCGGCCCCGGTGACCCGGCCTCGAGGACGTCCTGCATGGTCTCATCCTCCTCGGCGTTCCTGGCGTCGCGGCGCGACAGGGGACGCGACATGACGTGCGACCGCGCCTTCAGGATTTCGGCCTGCGCGGTCGCGTGCCTTCTCGCCCACGCCTATGCCGCGCTCGCGCAGGGCGTGCCCCGAGCCAAGGCTTCGGAGGGCTTGCTCGTTCCCGGCGTGCAGTACGGCGCGCCGTTGCGCACCGGCGTCTCGGTCGCCCTGTTCATCCCAACCTCGGGGGACGGCACGTTTCGCCGTCGAGGGGTTATCGCCGAAGGAGCGGTCGGGCGGGGCGGCGCCAGCGCGTCGTTCGGCGTGGCGCGGTTTCTCGAGGCCGCGGGTCTTGATGCACGAGCCGCGGTGTACCGAACCGGACGATCCCCGCGCGGGAGCGCCGCCCGTTCGACGTACGCGGGCGGCGAAGTCGGCGTGACAATCGAGTACGTCCGCGTTGGCTTCGGTGTGGCGCGTAGGATTGCCGGTGCGTCCGGTCCGAACGGCGCCATCGCAACCTGGACGGTGGGCGTTCGCGTGCCGATCCCAATTCATTGAGGCGCAGGCCCCGCTGCCGCTCCTGTTACCTTGGCGATCGGTCGGCCTGTCGACCCTCGCCAATGACCCAGAAGAACGCGCCCTCGATGGCGCGTGCCGAGAAAACCGGGCCCGCCCCTCGACCGTGAGGTTGACCTTCCGGGCGCGGCTCGAAAATTGTTCACGAACTTCCGATGGCCGACACTAGGATCTGGACGTGCTCGGCTACACGCTTCGTCGGATCGCGACGGCCGTTCTCGTCCTGGTGGGCGTCGCCACCTTGGTGTTCGCCTTGATTCACCTCATCCCTGGCGACCCGGCGCAGGCGATGCTTGGCGAGAGGGCGTCGGCCGCCGATGTGGCCGACCTCCGCGCGAAGCTGGGGTTGGACGAGCCGCTGCTCACGCAGTACCGCCGGTACCTGACGGGGCTCGCGCGCGGCGACCTTGGGACGTCGTTCCGGTACAGCACGCCGGTCTCGCACGAAATCGCGCAGCGCGCGGAGAAGACGATGGAGCTGGCCTCGGCGGCGATGATCGTGGCCATCATCGTCGCGGTGCCGCTGGGCATCGTGGGCGCGCTCTTCCGAAACGGGCCCATCGATCAGGCGGCGATGGGCTTCTCCCTCGTGGGCATCGCGATGCCCAACTTCTGGCTGGGACCTCTACTCGCCATCGTCTTTTCCATCTGGCTCGGGTGGCTGCCCGTGTCGGGCACCGGCTCGTGGCCGCACCTCGTCCTGCCGGCGGTCACGCTGGGCGCCGCGCTGGCGGCCGTGCTCGCCCGGATGACCCGCGCGAGCCTCATTGACGAGTTGGACCAGCTCTACGTGCTGGCGGCGCGCGCGCGCGGGCTGTCGAAGACGCGGGCGGTGATCGTGCACGCGCTGCGCAACAGCCTGATTCCGGTCGTCACGATCGCCGGTCTGCAGTTCGGCGCCGTGCTGACGGGCACGATCGTCACCGAAACGATCTTCGCGTGGCCGGGCGTCGGCCGCCTGCTCATTCAAGCCATCAACTTTCGGGATTACCCGCTCGTGCAAGGCTGCATTCTGTTCATCGCCGTGACCTACGTCGCGGTGAATCTGGTCGTGGACCTGATGTACGGCTGGCTCGACCCGAGGATTCGCTACGCATGAGCCGCCGGATTGGCGTCGCCATCGTCGTGCTCATCACCCTTGCGGCGGTCGCCGGGCCGTGGATCTTTCGGACCGATCCGAACGCGCAAGAGTTGTCGCGGCGGTTGATGGGGCCGAGCTGGTCGCATCCGCTGGGCATGGATGAGCTGGGACGGGACGTGCTCGCCCGGCTCCTGGTGGGGGCGCGGGTGTCGCTCCTCGTCGGCGTGTCGGTCGTGTCGATCTCGTCGGTCGTCGGTATCGTCGTTGGGGCCCTGTCCGGGTATCTCGGCGGGTGGGTGGACGCGGTGCTCGGGCGGATTATGGACGTGCTGCTCGCGTTTCCCGGCATCCTGCTCGCGATTGCGCTGGTCGCGGTGCTGGGGCCGAGTCTGGTGAACGTGGTGCTGGCGCTCGTCGTGATCGGCTGGGTCAGCTACGCGCGCCTGGTGCGCGGCCAGGTGCTCAAAGTCCGCGAACTCGAGTACGTCGAGGCGGCGCGGGCCCTCGGGGCGCCGCTCGGCCGCGTGCTGTTCAAGCACGTGGTGCCGGCGACGCTCTCGGCGGTGATCGTGCAGGCCACATTGGGAATGGCGGGCGTGATTCTGGCCGAGGCCTCGCTCAGCTTCCTCGGCCTGGGCGTGCAGCCCCCGACGCCGAGCTGGGGCGCGATGATCGACGCCGGCCGCTCACATCTGTTCGACGCCCCGCACTTGACGATCTTTCCCGGCGTGGCGATTGCGCTGCTCGTGCTCGGCTTCAACTTCGCCGGCGACGCGCTTCGCGACCGGTACAATCCCACGCACGCAGGGTAGCGCCCGGCTCACACGGGACGGCTGCCCCGGGCGCCTATTTGAGTGCTTGCCGAAGCTGGAGGAGCTCCGGGGTGTGCGGCGCGAGTTCGAGCGCCCGTACGATGGCGTCGCGCGCGCCGGCCACGTCCCCCGACCGCCAGCGCGCCTGCGCCAGCAGGCCGAGGGTGCTGGCGTCCTGGGGATGGGCGGCGACGGCCCGATTCAAATAAAGAAGGGCGTTCGGCGCGTCGTTCGCTCGGAGCGCCAGGCTGCCGATGCGTTTGGCGCGTTGCGCGCGATCGTCGGGCGTACTCGTCGCGCCGTCGAGCGCGTCGAGTGCGATGAGCGCGTCGCGGGCTTCGGCGAAATGCGAGAGGGCCTCGGCCGCATCGGCCAGATCGCCGAAGGCCTCGAGTGAGGCGGGCTTGGCGAGCGCGGCTTCGCGAAGCACGCGCTCGGCCCGGGGCACGTCGCCCGACAGGAACAACGCCCGGCCGAAGAGCGGGAGCACGTCGGGGTGCGCCGCGTCGGCCGCCAGCAGGGGCTCGAGGATCCGCACGGCCGGGGCCGAGAGCGAGCGATCGCCCGGCGTTTGCTCGGCCCGGCCCAAGTAGACGCGCGCTAACGCGATCTGGATCGTCTCGTTATCGGGCGCTCGACGCGCAGCCGTGGTCAGGGCGTCGAGCGCTTCGTTGAACCGACCGTGCCGGCCAAGGGCGAGCGCCAGGGCGACCGCGCGCTGCGGCTCGTCGTTGAGCGTCGCAATGGCTCGCAGTTGGGCGATCTCGTCGTCCGGGCGCCCCATGGACCGGTAGATCCGCGCAAGTTCTTCGCGCGGCGCGGCCAGCGCTGGCGCGATATGGACCGCGTGCTCGAGGGCGGCCGTGCCCTCCGACGGATGCCGCGTATCGCGGTAGGCCAAGCCCAAGAGGTAGTAGCCGGGGGCCGTCTCGCGGCTCGCCAACGCCGTGCGAAGGGGCGCGATCGCCTCGGCCGGGTTCCCGGTGCGGTACCGCGCCAGCGCCAGTTTGTAGAGCACGCCCGGGTCACCGGCCTTCAGCAGCGCGGCGGCCTTCTCGTACCAGGAGGCCGCCTGCACCGGCTCGTCGGCGGCGTCGAACAGGTCGCCGAGCTCGACGAGGGGTTGGGGGGCATCCGGGGCGAGTCGGGCGGCCTCCCGCAGATCGCGGACCGCTTCGTCCTGACGGCCTTGCGCGCGGTACGCTTCGCCTCGGCGCAGGTAGGCGACCATCGAGTCGGGACGGATGGTCAGCGCGCCGGTGAACGCTTCAACCGCGGCCGATTGCTGATCGGCCGCGAGCGCCGTCTCGCCGGCGCCGAGCAGGCGTCGGTACTCGTGGTCCTGGCCGACGTGCTCGACGCCCAAGACCAGGGCCGTGGCGCCGCAGACCAGCAGCACCGCCCAGAGCATTCGCTTCACCGGGCTATTCTACGCGCCGCGCCGGGGCGGCCGGGGCCTCGCGGGAACCCACGGCGCCAAGTGGGGTCTAATTGTGCAAGTCGATCGTCTTATTAATAGGCAGCGGGCCCAGGCAATTGGGCTGGTGCTACGATGGAAGGTGACCCTTCTGTGAAGCCGCTCCGCGCATTGGCGTGGCCCGAACTCGCTGGACGCGACCTGGCACTGGCCCAGGAGTGTGCAGCCGGCGATGAGGCTGCCTGCGCCCGCTTGGTGACCGACCATCAGCGGATGGTCTACCAGATGGCCCTGCATCTGCTGGGCGACCCCCAGGAAGCCTTGGACCTGTCGCAAGAGGTGTTCCTGCGCGTGTTTCGCGTGCTGCACACGTTTCACGGGCGCTCGTCCCTCCGCACATGGATTTACCGGATCGTCATCAACCAGGCGTCGAATCGCCGTCGGTGGTGGCGTCGTCGGCATCGGGCCCAGCAAGTGCCGCTCGACGAGCACGCCCGGGTGCACGGCGACCCGGTCGAGTCTCGAGCGTTTGCGCAACCGGACCGCGTCGCCCAGCAGCATGAGGCCGCCGGCCGCGTCTGGCAGGCGATGGACGCGCTGCCACTCGATCAGCGGTCGATACTGCTGCTGCGCGAGATCGAGGGGCTGAGCTACGAAGAGATTGCCGGGTCGCTGGGCGTGGCCGTCGGGACGGTCAAGTCGCGGCTCGCGCGCGCGCGGAAGCTACTGCGGCAGACGTTGGAGCACTTATGACCGCTCTTTGCAGACACACGACGCGGCATCTTGGCGCCTTCGTTGACGGCGAACTGGCGAACGACCTGCGGCACAAGGTGGCCCGTCACCTGGCCGAGTGCGACGAGTGCCAGGTTGAGGTGGCGGCGATCCGCGAACTGGGCGAGCACGTGCGTGCGGGTGCCCGCCACCTGGCGCCGGACGCGCTGGAGGGGTTGGCCGGGCGCGTCGTCGGGCAGGTGCGGGCCGAGCGCCAGCAATCGTGGCGCGTGATGTTCGAGCGGGCCATCGATGACTGGCGCTGGGCGCTGGTCGGCGCCGGCTCGATGGGCGCCGCCCTGGTGTCGGTGTTTCTCGTGGCGATTCTGGTCTCCGCGGGGCCCGTGCCGCCGCGGGAGGACTCGTTGGCGGAACTGCTCAATAACCTCGGCGGGTCGGCCGGTACTCTGGTGATCGTGGCGACGCCGGTCGGGCAGGACAGCGGGTCCGTGCTCATGCAGTTCAACGACGGGGCCACGCGCAACGCGAGCGCGAGCACGATGGCGAACCTGCCGTCTGGCTTTTCCGACCCCAGTGGCAGCGACCTGGTATTCGCGTTGTCGGAAACGGTCGTCAGCCGAGACGGCCGGGTGGTCGAACTTGCGCGCGATGTCCGCCAAGACCCGCGAGCGCGCCGAGTCGCTGCTGAGCCAGATCGATCGGGTCGGCGCCGTGCCCACCGCCACCTGGCTCGGCCAGCAGTACGCCGTTCAGCGGGTCGGCCTCGTGGCCCACGCCCACGTCACCGCAAAGGCACTCTGAGCGCCGCCGCGCGAGCGGTCACTTCGTGAGCGTGTGTGTCCCGATGTTCTGCAGGGCGTCGGTGACACGCACCGCGATGTGCGCCGCGTCCGCCTCGTTCGAGAGCGGGATCGCGTACTGCTCATCGGGCGAATCGGCGAGTCCATCCACCGGGTAGATCAGGTGCCAGGGCCCTCCGCTCTGCGAGTACTCGGCTTTCTCGAGGACGCTCAGCGCGTCGTGGGCGTGCACGACGAGCTCTGGCGCGCCGGCTGGCCGCGCCACTTCGAGGGTGATGACCGGGGGCGTGTTGTCGACGACGACCAGGTCGCTTTCGCGGTCGCCCGAGAGCGCCCGATCGGGTGGGTTCGACAGACCGTCCGACGCCGCGACTCTGACGATGTAGCGGCCGTCGGCGACCGACGTCGTATCCCAGACGAAAATGGCGTCGTCCAGATTGGAGGCGAGCGGGTGCCACGCGGAGCCGCCTTCGGTCCGGTAGAACAGCGAATAGAGCAGACGATCGCCGTCGGCATCGCTGGCCTTCCAGGTGATCGTCTGCAGTCCCTTCTCGAACATGCGGTGTCCAAGCGCCGCGGTCCGCGGCTGGCTCGCGTCGGGTGACGGAGGCTGCCGTGCCTCGGCCGTCAGGTCATCCAGGCCGGCGACGGCGCCGTTGTCATCAGTGAACGCGCGCTGGAACACGACCCCCGGAGGCTGGACGGTGATGGCGTTCACCACCGGGCGCGCGTTGCGAGGGAGGTACGCGGCCGTCACCGAGGTGACGCGCGCCGCTGGGGCTCCAGGCGGCGAGGTGAGCGTCGCCTTCCACTGGAGAAACCGCGCGGCCGGACTCGTCATGAGCTCGCCGTCGCTCTTGGCGTACGGCCCGGACCAGTCGCTCCAGGAGTCGTCCGGCGTGTCGGTGTTGCCCGACCGCGTGGACAAGTGCACGTTGCCGCTGGACGTCCACCGAATGACGCCCCATCGCGAGGCGCTCTTCGTGTCGCGCACGGCCGACGTGTAGGTCGCCGGCGATTGGAGGCCCGGCCCCAGCCTGACGATGCGGCCGGGATTGGCCGTGGCCATCACCGACCCGGCTTGGCCGCCTCAATCGACGAGGCGCGTGATTTGCTTGGCGTCAACGCCCGTGTGCAGCAGGACTTTGCGGTCGGGCTCGATCGTGTACAGGCGGCCCTCGGGCCCGGTGGCCGCCAGCAGGCTGCCGTCGCTCTGCAGGGCAATGTCGTAGACGAGGTCAGAGGTTTCCCAGAACGGCTCCCACGAGCCCGTGGGGTCGATCTTGAACACAATCGAATGCGCGGGAGGCGGCGTGGCGGCGTCGCTTGCCGCCGACGTCAACGGGCTGGGCGCCGGGGCTGCCGCGGCCGCGATCGACGTCGCCTCGTCGGAGGCCGCCGCGCCATCGCCGCGGTCAACGGCGGCCGCGTAGATGGTGCCGTCGGGCGCGACCGCGATCGCGCGCAGCTCGGAGAGCCCGGAATCGAGCAGTGCGAAGGGGTGGCCAGCGGCGTCCAGACGGTACAAACGTCCCGGCGACTCGGTGCCCACGAGCATCTGCCCGTGGCCGTCGGAGGCGAGCGAGACGACATGGCTGGCAGGCGGGTGATAGACCGCCTGACCGGCGCCCGCGGCGTCAACGCGGTAAACGACGGCCGGCGTTCCGGCACCCACCCACAACCCACCGGCGTCGTCGAACGCGAGCGCCCAGATGTACTTCTCCTGCGGGTCGAAGAACGGGCGCGCCGCGTCGGGGCCGTCAATCGCGTAGACGCGGCCATCCGGGCTCGTCGCCGCGTACACGTGGGTGCCCGCGGCGTTCGCCGCCACGGCAAAGACGTTGCTCTCTTCGGCGCGGAGGACCGTTTCTTCGGGCTGGCCGGGACGGATGCGAATGACGCGGCCTTCGCCGCCAAGGCCGCCCCACACGGTGCCATCTGGGCCGACGGCCAGGCTCCAGACTTGGGCGGGCGTCAACGTGAGGAGGTTGGTCAACTGCGGACCAGCCGCGAGCACGCCATCCCGGTCGATCAGCACGCCGTCCGACGTGCCCTGCAGCAGCTGGGCGGGCGTGTCGACGACCCAGAACGTCGGGCCGGAGGCTTCCACCGCGGCAGCGGCGGCAACCAGCACGGCCATGAGCAGCGTACGACGGGGGAAACGAGAACGCATTAGATCAGCGGCACCTGGAGGGAAGCGGAGAAACCGTTACTCGGCGGGCGCGAGCGTGAGGGTTAATTGCCGCGATCCCGTGATGGCTCGATCGAAGCGCTGCTCCCAGGCGCCCACGACGGTGCGCGACATGGGCGCGGACGCCACGGATGTGTCCGCATCGAGCACGGAGCGAACGGACGGCGGCAGCGACGGCAGCGTCTGTCCGGCGACGACGGCGCCGGGCGCGCCCGTGAGCAATCGGACGTAGAGGCGGTTGTTGCGCCGCGTGTCGTTCATCTGCTCGATGAGCTCGTGGATGTTGGTGGGCGCCCCTGGCTTGAGCTCGTGCTTCTCGATCCCCGATAGCGTCGCCGCGTCGCTCACGAGCAGGGTGAGCGGACCGGCCGCGTGCGACGGCATGGTGATCGGGAGCGAGACCGTCTGGGCTCCGCCGCGATAGTCGCGCATGAGCACCTGGAGATTGTAGGTGTGTCCGATCTTCGGGCGGGTGGTGTCGAGCCACGCGCGCTCGATCGTGCTGCTGCGCTGCTCTTCGGCCACGGTCAAGTGGAGGTCGAGCGACTCGGGCAGCTCGGAGCGAAACTTGTTCGTGGCGGCGATGCCGATCGGCTCGGTGGCCGCCTCGGCCGCCAGCGCCGGGGCGCTGTCGCCGGTGAAGAAGTTGTCGATGGCTACCCGGCCGTCGGCACCGAAGGAAACCGACCCGCTTGCGGCAATCGACAACGCGCCCGCTTGCCGCTCGTACGACGACAGCGCGTTCAGCAGCGCCGTGTACGTCATCAGCGGCGTCAGCAGCTGGTCGCGAACCACTTGGAACGCGAAATGCTGGTCGGCCGAGCCGGCCGAGGACAGCGTGACGGACACCTGGACCTCGCGTGGGCCTGCGCCGAGCGTGCCCCCGACGGCCGTCGATCGATCCTGGGACAGCGTGCCGATGACGGGACCGAGCGTCGCGATCTTGAGCGACGAGTCGAGGCTGGGCAGCACGGCGTAGACGTGCGGCTGCGTCATGGCGAACTCGGCGGGGCCGAGGTTCAAGAACGGATGGCCGAACGCGTAGACGCGCTCGCCGTCAACGTAGGTGACCGTGCCGGTCGCTCCCATCTCGAGGTCCCCGCGAATCAGGGACACCCCGACCGGATCGCCGGGGTGGAGCATGGCGGCGCTCACGACGGGGCCCTGGCGACCCGCTGACGGACGGGCGGTGCCGGCCGGCGCCAGCGCATCGCGCAGCTTGGCGTCGATACCCGGGGCGAATCCGCTCATGACCATGGCGGCTCCGATCGGACGAAGAGCCGGCGCCAGATCGGCCAGCGATCCGACAGATGAGACGCTGGCCGGCCGCGGAAGCAGTTGAATCGGGGCCACCGATCGCTCGGCCAGGTGTTGGAGCGTGCCGAAGACGTCGGCCGGCGTGGCCGGCCACGACAACGTGAGATCGGCCACCGCCGGCCGCGGGCCGGGTGCGTCGATCGCCCCGGTCATCTCGGAAATCGGCGTGATGCCCGCGAACGGTTCCTTGGGAAACGACCCCAGCGCGTAGGAGACCGCGCCGATGAGCCGGCCGTCAACGTAGACCGGGCTCCCGCTCATGCCGGCGATCACGCCCGTCGTGGCGAGCGGGCCGCCCTCGAGCTTGGCGAGAATCAGGTCGCGGTTCGGCCCGATGATGTTGTGCAGTACGCCAAGGATGTGGACCGAGAAGTCATCGATCGTGTTGCCGGCAAAGACGGTGCGGCCGACGCCCACCATGCCGGAGTGCACGTCCGCAATCGGCAGAAACGGGCTACCAGGCTCCGGGGCGGCCAGAAGCCACGTGCTGGCAAGGCCGGCGGCGACGAGGCTCACGATCGCGCGGTGGACTGTCAACACGTTGGGAAACTCCCTTGCGGTCATTGTACACGTGGGTGTTGCGGCGTGCCCCGCGCGGTTGACCTGGGGGCGGGCCTCTGGTAGGCTCCGAACGAGCTTCTGGCAATGAATTACGTCTGCGCGCTTCCTCGGGTGTTTAGGGCGACCAACGGTGCCTATTGGTGGTACGGCTTGGCATCTGGGGAGGTCTCCGCGCGCTAGTTGCAAGTGCCCGACGCGAGAGTTTGATGGCCTCTTCAGCTGACCGCTGGAGAGGCCATTTTCTTTGTTGGCGTGCCCGCCGGCGTTCGAGGAGCGCGGGAGGGCGGCCGTTCGTGAGGAGTGTCTGCCGCCGATGGCAAAGGTCGTATCCACGATTACCGGCGCCGATATGGCCGAGCTGCGTGCGCGTCGCGACGCCGACGTCCTCGGCGACCTGATCGAGCTCCGGCTCGATGGCGTCCGCGACCTCGATGTCGCCGGCGCCCTCGAGGGGCGGCGCGTGCCCGCGATCGTGACGTGCCGGCCCGTCTGGGAAGGCGGGCGCTTCGACGGGAGCGAGGACGAGCGGCTGGCGGTTCTCGCCGCGGCGGCCCGCGCCGGCGCCGAGTTCGTCAACCTCGAGTGGCGTGCCGACGAGCGCGCCCGCGAGCGCTGTCGGCCGTCCCGCCTGGTGCTGTCGCATCACGACTTCGGGGACATGCCCGGCGACCTGGCGGACCGCGTGCGAGCCATGCGCGGCATCGGGGCGGACGTGGTGAAAGTGGCGGTGACCGTGCAGTCGCTCCGCGACTGCACGGCGCTCAAGCGGGCCGTCGAGGGAGACGACGCTCACGTGGCGATTGCGATGGGGCCGAAAGGCCAGCTGACGCGCGCGTGGCCGGCGTGGTGTGGGTCGTGCTGGATGTACGGCGGCGACGCGGCACCGGGGCAGATGTCGCCCGGCGAGCTCGTCCACTCGTACCGTGTGCGGACGACGACCGCGTCCACGACGCCGTACGCCGTCGTCGGGTGCCCGGTTGGGCATTCGGCCTCGCCGGCGATGCATAACGCGGCGTTCGCCGCGCTCGGTCTGGACGCGGTCTACGTGCCCGTTGACACGTCGTCGGCGGAGGACTTCTTCGCGGCCGTCAACGACCTGGGCCTCGCGGGCGCCAGCGTGACGACGCCGATGAAGCAGGCGTTACTGACCGCGGCAGTCGAGGTGGACGACTTGTCCAGGCGCATCGGCGCGCTCAACACGCTCCGCCGCGGGGCAGCCGGGTGGGAAGGGCGCAACTTCGACGTCAACGGCCTGCTCGCGCCGCTCGACCGTCGGGCCCTCCCTCTTGCGGGCCGCCGGGCCATGGTGCTGGGCGCCGGCGGCGCGGCGCGGGCGGCGGCGTACGCGCTGACGTCGCGCGGCGCGACGGTGGCGGTGTCGGCGCGGCGCGCCGATCGGGCGCGGGCGCTGGCGGAGGACCTCGGCGTGTCGGTCGAGCCGTGGCCGCCATCAGGCGCGTGGGATGTCCTGGTGAACGCGACGACGGTCGGCATGTGGCCGCGCGACCTTGCCAGCCCGGTCGAGGCTTCCGCGCTGGCCGATATGCGGGGCAAGGTCGTCTACGACCTTGTCTATCATCCAGAAGAGACGATGCTGCTGCGGCTGGCCCGCGCGGCGGGCGCCGACGTCGTCGGCGGTCTGGAGATGCTCGTCAGTCAGGCCGCGCGACAGTTCGAGTGGTGGGTGGGGCGCCAGGCGCCGGCGCCGGCGATGCTCGAGGCCGCTCGGGCGTTCATCCAGTCGAAGATTTCAGAGTGAGCAGAGCGTTATGAAGCAAACCACGTTTGACGAGTTCGTCAACCTGTCCAAGCGCGGCACGTTCGTGCCGGTGTGCCGCGAAATCATGGCGGACCTGCTGACTCCGGTCTCGGCGTTCCTCAAGATCGCCGAACACTCCGACTACGCCTTTCTCCTGGAGAGCGTCGAGGGCGGGGAGCACGTCGCGCGCTATTCGTTTCTCGGCAAGGACCCGTTCCTGATCCTCCGCGGCCGGGAGGGGCGCACGACGACCGAGCAGGCCGGCGTCGAGACCGTGCGGCCCGAGCCGTTCGTCAACGTGCTGCGCGAGCTGATGGCGGAGTTCACGTCGCCGATCGTGCCCGACCTGCCGCGCTTCACGGGCGGCGCGGTGGGCTACGTCAACTACGACGCGGCCGAGTGGTTCGAGCCGGCCGTGCGCCTGGCCAAGCCGCCGCTCGATCGGGACCAGGCCGGTTTCATGGTGTTCGACACGGTGCTCGCGTTCGACCACGTCAAGCACCGCATCCTGGCGATCGCCAACGCGCGGCTCCGCCCCGGGGAGGACTTGAAGGCGCTCTACGAGTTCGCGTGCGCCAAGATCGGGTTTCTCGAGCGCGAGCTGGAGCGAACGCTGTCGCACCGCGAACGCCGTGCCTCGACGGGCCTCGAGGTGCGGGCGAGCCAGACCCGCGAGCAGTTCGAGGCGGGGGTGCGGAGCATTCAGGAAGACATCGCGGCCGGTGAGATCTACCAGGCCGTGCTGTCGCAGCGGTTCGACGCGGCCACCGGCGCGCCGCCGTTCGACGTGTATCGCGCGCTGCGCCACATCAATCCGTCTCCCTATATGTTCTTCATCCGGATGGGGCGCGAGACGATCATTGGCGCCTCGCCTGAGATGCTCGTGCGCGTCGAGGGGCGCCACATCGAGACGCACCCGATCGCCGGGACCCGGCGCCGCGGCCGCACGGTTGAAGAGGACCAGGAGTTGGCCGATGAGCTGCGCCGCGATGAGAAAGAGCGCGCCGAGCACGTGATGCTGGTCAACCTCGGCCGCAACGACGTGGGGCGCGTGGCCGACGTCGGAACGGTTCGCGTGCCGCAGTTCATGTCGCTCGAGCGCTTTTCGCACGTGATGCATCTGGTGTCCCGCGTCGAAGGGCAGCTGGCGGAGGACCGCGATCGGCTGGACGCGCTCATGGCGACGTTTCCCGCGGGCACGCTGACCGGCGCGCCGAAGATTCGCGCGATGCAGATCATCGGCCAGCTCGAGCCGTCGCGTCGCGGCCTCTACGGCGGCGCGGTGGGCTATCTCGATTTCGCCGGCAACCTCGACTTCTGTATCGCCATCCGGACGATTGCGATGCACGGGCAGCAGGCCCAGGTGCAGGCGGGCGCCGGAATCGTGGCCGACTCGCGTCCGTCCGCCGAGTACGACGAGTCGTGTGACAAGGCCCGCGCGCTGCTCGCCGCGCTCGAGCTGGCCGACCGCGGCCTCTAGCCCGGATTATTCATGAAGGCCCCACAATCCGCCCTCCGGGCTTCGACTCAGGCCCAGACACTGGGCCTTCGCTCAGGGCTAGCCCTGAACACCGCGGTCTGCGCGGTGTCGAAGCCCGTGGCTTCACCCGACCAAGAGCCACGGGCGCGGGTTCACGAACGCGCAGCGTTCGTGAATAGAGCGGGCTAGGGCGTCGCGGAATTGAGATCGAGGACAACGACGTGCTGCTGCTGATCGACAACTACGATTCGTTCACCTACAACCTGGCCCATCGGCTGGGCGAGCTCGGTGCGTCGGTCAAGGTCGTCCGCAACGATGCGATGACGCTGGACGAGATCGAGCGGCTGGGGCCGGACCGCATCGTGATCTCACCGGGGCCCGGGCGCCCGGAGACGGCTGGGATCTCGGTGGAGGCGCTGCGTCGGTTTTCCGGCAGGCTGCCCATCCTCGGCGTGTGCCTCGGACACCAGGCGATCGCCACGGCGTTCGGTGGGCGCGTCGAGCGCGCCTCGGCGCCGACGCACGGGAAGACGTCGCTCGTCGCGCACGAGGGGACGCACCTGTTTGCCGGGCTGGGACAGCCGTTCGAGGCCGGACGCTACCACTCGCTCGTCATCGCGCGCGACGCGGTGCCGGAGGGGTTCGATGTGTCCGCCTGGGTTGCCGACGACCAGACGATCATGGGCGTGCGCCACCGCGAGCATCCGACATTCGGCGTGCAGTTCCATCCTGAGTCCGTCTTGACGCCCGTGGGGCACCGCCTGCTGCAGAACTTCCTGGATGTGGCGCGGTGACGTTCCCCGAGTTACTGGAGAAGCTCCGGCGGCAGGAGGACCTGTCGAGCGCCGAGGCTGCCGCGGCGATGGGCGCCATCATGGACGGCCAGGCCGGCCCGGCCGAGATCGCGGGGCTGCTGATTGCCCTCTCGCACAAGGGCGAGCGGCCGGGAGAGATGGTCGGGTTTGCCACCGCGATGCGCGAGCGCGCGCGGCCGCTGCCGGCGCCGGTTGGCGTCGTGTTCGACACGTGCGGAACGGGCGGCGATGGAGCCCACACGTTCAACGTGTCGACGGTGGCCGCGCTCGTGCTCGCGGGCGCGGGCGTGCCGGTCGCCAAGCACGGCAATCGTGCGGCCTCCAGCCGGTGCGGGAGCGCCGATGTGCTCGAGGCGCTGGGCGTGAATCTGGAAGCGCCCGCCGACACGGTGGTGCGCGCGCTCGGGTCGGCCAGGATCGCGTTCTTCTTCGCGCAGGCCTGGCATCCGTCGATGCGGCACGCGCAGCCGGTGCGCCGCGCGCTCGGCGTGCGAACCGCGTTCAACCTGCTGGGGCCGCTGACCAATCCGGCGCGGCCGTCGCGCCAAATCGTCGGCGTCTCGCGGCCCGAGCACACCGAGCTGCTCGCGCGCGCCCTTGGGGATCTCGGCGCCGAGCGCGCCTGGGTGGTTCACGGTGCCGGCGGACTCGACGAGCTGTCAACTGCCGGACACACCAAGGTGTCCGAGTACTTCGACGGCGGCGTGAAGACCTTCTACGTGCACCCCGCCGATGTGGGGCTGGCGGTGGCGCCGGTGGCCGCGCTGACGGGCGGCACGGCCGCGGAGAATGCGGACCTGCTCGTCCGCGTCCTCGAGGGCGAGTCGGGTCCGCGCCGCGACGTCGTCCTGCTCAATGCCGGCGCCGGCCTCTTCGTCTCCGGCGCGGCAAAGTCGTTGGCCGACGGGATTGCCCGCGCGGCCGAGGCGATCGACCGCGGCGAGGCGGCCACGGCGCTCGACCGGCTTCGCGAGGCGTGCCCCAAATGACGAGCGACCTGCTCCCGGCGATGATGGCCGCCGCGCGGCGATCGGCCGAGCTGCGCGCGCGGGCGGCGACGCGGTCGGACGTCGAGCGCGAGGCCGCCGCGCGCGAACCGCGGGGCGAAGTCTTCCGGGAGACGCTCTCGGGCCGGGGCGTGCGCATCATCGCCGAGTGCAAGCGGCGGTCGCCGTCGCGCGGCGTGTTGTGCGAGCGGTACGACCCGGCCGCGATCGCGCGCGCGTACGAGGCGGCCGGCGCCGCCGCGATCTCGGTCTTGACCGAGCCGACGTTCTTCGACGGCTCGCTCGATCACCTGCGGGAGGTGCGAGCCGCGACGACGCTGCCGCTGCTTCGAAAGGATTTCGTCTCCATCGAGTTTCAGATCGTGGAAGCGCGCGCGGCCGGCGCCGACGCCGTGCTCCTCATCGTCGCGGCGCTCGGCGACGGCGAGCTGGGCGGGCTTCTCAAGGCGGCCCATCGGATGGGGCTTGCCGCCTTGGTGGAAGTCCACGATCGGGCGGAGCTCACGCGGGCGCTCGACGCCGGCGCGGTGCTGGTCGGCGTCAACAGCCGGAATCTGCGCACGCTGGAAGTGCGGACCGAGGTGCTCGACGAGCTCGTGGTGGGCATCCCGGGAGAGGTCGTCGCCGTGGCCGAGAGCGGCCTCAAGACGGCTGGCGACGTGCGGCGCCTGCGCGCGGCCGGCTACGAGGGCTTTCTCATCGGCGAGCGGTTCATGGCCGAGCCCCGTCCGGGCGATGCGCTGGCGGCGCTGCGGGACGAAGCCGAGCGCGAGGACCTCAGGCGATGAGCCGCGTGCATGTGAAGATCTGTGGGCTGACGCGCGCCGAGGACGCGGACGCCGCGGTGGCCCTCGGCGCCGACGCGGTGGGGTTCGTCTTGTGGCCGCAGAGCCCGCGGGCTGTCGCGTGGCAAACCGCGGCCGAGATCGCACGCCGCCTGCCGCCGTTCGTGACGCGTGTCGGGGTCTTCGTCAACGCGACGTCGACGGAGATCGGGGAGGCCGTACCGGCGGATCGGCCTCGACGTCGTGCAGATGCATGGCGACGAGACCGTCGAGGCGTGCGCGGCCGCGCCCGTCCGCGTGCTGAAGGCGGTGGTCGTCGAGACGCCCGAGGCGGTCGAACGGGCGATCGCGTGGCCGGCGCAGGTGGCGTTATTGGTTGACGCGCCGGCGGGCGAGCGGCGGGGCGGCTCGGGCCAGCGCGCCGACTGGTCCGCGGCCGCCCGGGTTGCGGCCCGGCGCCCGATTGTCCTGGCCGGCGGGCTGTCGGCCGAGAACGTCGCGACGGCGATCGAGCGCGTGCGCCCCTGGGGGATCGACGTCTCGTCGGGCGTCGAGGTCTCGCCCGGCATTAAGAGCCACGAGCGGCTGCGAGCGCTCTTCACGGCACTGGGCCACTGGGCGGTAGGGACTGGGCACTGGGCACTGGGGAGTGGGCACTGAGTGCCGCGCGCAGCGTGTGAGTGGTGCCTCTCGACTCTGCTCGAGGCGCCCTGAGCGTGTGTCGAAGGACGGGGCTGGGCTGAACCAACTTCGAACTTCGAACTTCGAACTTCGAACTTCGAAGTTTCTGTTCGGGGGTGGGGCCCCGCGAGCGGTCGCGAAAGAGAGGTCCGCGGACGCGCAGCGCCGCGGCCAGCCCGGGAGGGAAGTTCGAAGTGCGAAGTGCGAAGTGCGAAGTTCCGGGGGTGGGGCCCCGCGAGCGGTCACGAGGAGACAGCCCGCGGACGCGCAGCGCCGCGGCAAGCCCAAAGGGCGCCGCGCGAAGCGCGTGAGCGAGCGGGGGTGGGGCCCGCGAGCGGTGGCGAAAGAGAGGTCCGCGGACGCGCAGCGCCGCGGCCAGCCCGAAGGGCGCCGCGCGCAGCGCGTGAGCGAGCGGGGGTGGGGCCCCGCGAGCGGTCTTCTTAAAGAAGGCCAGAAGTTTTCGGTATGGGAGGACGTGTGAAGGCGAGGGAAGCTATTGGGCCGTCGTTCGGGCGGCGCGATCCGGACGCGCGGGGCTATTTCGGCGAGTTCGGCGGGAAGTTCGTGCCGGAGACGCTCGTCGCGCCGGTCGAGGCGCTCGAGCGGGCGTACTTCGCCGCGCGCGAGGATCCGGCATTCATCGCGGAGCTGCAGGATCTGCTCGCGAACTACGTCGGGCGGCCGACGCCGCTCTACGAGGCGCGCCGCGCCGCGCTCGGGACGGGCGTGCGCGTGCTGTTCAAGCGCGAGGACCTCGCGCACACCGGCGCGCACAAGATCAACAACGCGATTGGCCAGGCCTTGCTCGCGCAGCGCATGGGCAAGACGCGCATCGTCGCCGAAACGGGCGCCGG
The DNA here is from genome assembly GCA_963849525.1 of uncultured Acidobacteriota bacterium. GTDB lineage: Bacteria > Acidobacteriota > Vicinamibacteria > Vicinamibacterales > SCN-69-37 > CAVXSP01. The sequence goes on from CAWKHL010000004.1 coordinate 474,274, forward strand.
CCAGCACGGGGTGGCCACGGCGACGGCGTGCGCGCTCCTCGGACTGGACTGCGTCGTGTACATGGGCGCCGAGGACATGGCGCGCCAGGCGTTGAACGTCTTCCGCATGCGCGTGCTTGGCGCCGCCGTCGAGCGCGTCGACGCCGGGAGCCGCACCCTGAAGGACGCGATCAATGAGGCGATGCGCGACTGGGTCTCGAATGTCGACACGACGTACTACCTGCTGGGCTCGGTGCTGGGGCCGCATCCGTACCCACTGATGGTCCGGGAGTTTCAGTCGGTCATCGGGCAGGAAGCGCGCCGCCAGGTGCTGGATCTGGTCGGCCGGCTGCCCGATGTGGCCGTCGCGTGCGTGGGCGGAGGGAGCAACGCGATCGGACTGTTCGACGCCTTCATCGACGATCGGAGCGTGCGCCTGGTTGGCGTCGAGGCGGGCGGGCGCGGCATGCAGCCGGGCGAGCACGCGGCGCGGTTCGCCGGCGGGTTCCCGGGCGTGCTCCATGGCACGCGCAGCCTCGTGCTGCAGGACGTCCACGGGAACATCCTGCAGACGCATTCGGTCTCCGCGGGATTGGACTACGCCTCGGTCGGCCCCGAACATGCCTGGCTGGCCTCGCAGGGGCGCGCCGAGTACACGTGGATCGATGACGAAGCGGCGCTCGAGGGCTTCCAGTGGTTGGCACGCACCGAGGGGATCCTGCCCGCCCTCGAGTCCGCGCACGCGGCCGCGTGGGTCAAGCGCCAAGTGCCGGCGCTGCCGGCCGGAACCGTCGTGCTGGTGAATCTCTCGGGGCGCGGCGACAAGGACGTCGAGACCGTGCGGCACTTGTTGGGAGCGGCGGAAGGAGCAGGGCAATGAGTGGTCTTTCCGAGGCGTTCGCCGCGCGTCGCACAGCCGGCGGGCCAGGCCTGGTCGCCTACGTGACGGCGGGCGATCCGGACCTTCAGCGGTCGCGCGATGTCGTGCGCGCGGTGGCCGCGGCGGGCGCCGACGTGATCGAGGTGGGCGTCCCGTTCTCCGACCCGATTGCCGACGGGCCGGCCATCCAGCGGGCGTCCGAGCGCGCGTTGGCGGCCGGCAGCCATCTCGGCGCGGCGCTGGACCTGGTCGCCGATCTGCGCGCGGAGATTCGAACGCCGGTTGTGCTGTTCACGTACGTCAATCCCGTCTCGCGGTTCGGCACGGACGCGTTCGTGGCGCGCGCCGCCGAGGCGGGGGTGGACGGCGTCCTGCTGCTGGACCTGCCCATCGAGGAGTCGGGTGCCATCAGCGCAAAGCTCGAGCGGCGGGGGATCGACCAGATCTTCCTGATCAGCCCGACGACGTCCGACGAGCGGCTCGAGGAGGCGGCGCGCGTCGGACGTGGGTTTCTGTACGCGATTTCGCGGCTGGGCGTGACGGGCGCGCGCGACGCGGTGGCCGAGACGGCGAGGCCGCTCGTCAACCGTATTCGCGCGCGGTGTACGCTGCCTGTCGCGCTGGGGTTCGGGATCTCGCGTCCGGAGCACGTGCGGGACGTGACAGAATTTGCCGACGCCGCCGTGGTGGGAAGCGCCCTGGTCAACGTCATCGGCGCCGCGGCGGACGAGGGCGGCGACGTGGCGGCCGCGGCAGGGCGATTCGTGCGATGGCTGAAGGAGGGGGATCGGTGAGCGAGATCGATGAGCTGCGGGGCCGGATCGATGCAATCGATAAGCAGCTCGTCGAGCTGCTCAACGAGCGCGCGAGAAGCGCGCGTGAAATCGGCCGCTACAAAGAGCACGCCGGGCAGCCGATTTACCAGCCGGCGCGCGAGGCCGAGGTCCTGGAGAAGGTCCGGGCGGCCAATCAGGGGCCGCTCGACAACGGCGCCATCACGCGGCTGTTCGAGCGGATTATCGACGAGGCCCGCCGCCTCGAGCGGCTGGCCGGCCGGCGTGACGGCGCGGATGGGGATCGGGGCTGAGTCGCTCGGAGCCCGGCAGGAACGGTAGAATTAACGGTTCGATGGCGAAGCAGGTGACTGACATGGTGGTCGTAATGGAAGAGCACGCGACGGAAGCGCAGATTCAGGCGATCGTCGCGCAACTGACGGAAATGGGATTCGACGTGCATCGATCGACCGGCGCGAGCCGCACGGTCATCGGCGCGGTCGGCGGGGGCACGGGCGACCCGCAATTGCTCTCGGTGCAGAGCGGCGTGCACGAGGTCGTGCGCATCACCGAGCCATACAAGCTGGCGAGCCGGACCTTCAAGCGCGAGAACACCGTCGTGGCCGTTGGTGACGTCCGCATTGGGGGCGACGAGGTCATCGTCATGGCGGGGCCGTGCTCGGCCGAGTCGGAAGAGCAGGTCGAGACGACCGCGGCGGCGGTCAGGCGCGCCGGCGCGAAGGTGCTGCGCGGCGGCGCCTTCAAACCTCGCAGCTCGCCGTACAGCTTTCAGGGCCTGGGTGAGACCGGGCTCCAGATGCTGCGCGCCGCCTCGGACCGCCACGACCTGAAGCTGGTGACCGAGGTCATGGAGATCGCCCAGATCGAGTTGATCGATCGCTACGCGGACATCTTCCAGGTCGGCGCCCGCAATATGCAGAACTACTCGCTCCTCCGCGAGCTGGGGCGCACGCGAAAGCCCGTCCTGCTCAAGCGCGGGATTTCGGCGACGATCGAGGAGTGGCTGCTGTCGGCGGAGTACGTGCTGGCGGGCGGCAACACGAACGTCATGTTGTGCGAACGGGGTATCCGGACTTTCGAGAGCTACACGCGCAACACCCTCGACATCTCGGCGATTCCCGTCGTGCAGAAGCTGAGCCACTTGCCGGTCATCGTCAACCCCAGCCACGGCACGGGGCGGCGCGACAAGGTCGCGCCGATGGCGCGCGCGGCCGTCGCGGCCGGCGCCGACGGCCTCATCATCGAGGTGCATTGCGACCCGGATCACGCGCTGTCGGACGGTGCGCAGTCGATGTTCCCCGCGCAGTTCGAGCAGCTCATGGCCGAGCTGCGAACGATCGCGCCGGCCATCGGCCGCAGCATTTGCGTCGAGTCGATCGCGCGGCGCGGATGGGGACGGTGACCTCGTCGGGCGGATGGACGGGGCCGCGGACGACGTGACGTCGGATCGGTCAGACCCGCCGTTTGCCCGCGTCGGCATCGTCGGCCTCGGTCTGATTGGCGGGTCGATTGCCGCAGGCGCGCGCCGCGCGTGGCCGGCGATTCGACTCGTCGGTGTCGACCGTCAGGACGTGGCGGCCGCGGCGCTGGCCGGCGGAGTTGTTGACGAGCGTGCGCGACCGCGCCAATGTGCTCGCCGACATGGATCTGATTGTCCTTGCGACGCCCGTGCCGGAGATCGTTCGGGCGATTGGCGGGCTGGGGCTTGGCGGGGCGGCGCCCCTCGTGACCGATGTCGGCTCGACGAAGCGCCGTGTGATGGCGGCGGCCAAGGACGTGTCGTTCACGTTCGTGGGTGGGCATCCGGTGGCGGGCTCCGCGCATGCGGGCCTCGAGCACGCACGGGCGGAGCTGTTCGAGGGCCAGCCCTGGCTTCTCGTGCCGGGCGAGAACGCACCGGAGCCGGCGGTCCGGCGTCTCGAGGACTTCGTGCGCGGCCTCGGGGCCGTGCCCCGGCGCACCGACGCGATGACGCACGATCGCGTCATGGCCTACGTCAGCCATCTTCCCCAGATCCTCGCGAACACGTTGATTCGCACGGCCGGATCCGCCGTGGGGACTGACGGGTTGTCGGCCTCCGGGCGCGGATTCGCCGACATGACCAGACTGGCCTCGAGCCCCGCCGAGATGTGGCGGGGCATTCTGGAAACCAACGCGGACTTCGTGGAAGAGGCGGTCGAGGCGTTCATCGCGACGCTGCGGTCGACGGGCGCCACGGGGGACGACGCGGCCGGCCTGGCCGAGGCGTTCGCGCAGGCGAACGTCTGGTTCCGGTCGTTGAACGCCGAACGCCGGTGAGCGTCATGCCTGCTCGAGAGGCCGCGCCGACGGTTCTGCTGCCCGACGCCGTCCGGCGCGCCATCGTGCGGCACGCCGCGCGCGAGCGCCCGCGCGAGTGCTGCGGGTTTCTGCTTGGATCTGGCCGCGCGGTGGCGTTCGCGGTAGCCATGCCGAACGTCGCGCGCGGCACGACGCGGTTCGTGATCGATCCGGCGGCTCACATCGGGATGCGCCGGCTGGTGAGACGCTTCGCTCCGGCCCTGTCGATCGTCGGGACGTACCATTCCCATCCGGCGAGCCCGCCCGTGCCGTCGCCGCGGGATATCCGAGAGGCGATGTACCCCGAATGGGTCTATGTCATCGCCGGGCCGGAGGGCCGGCGGCCGCGAGTGCGCGCCTTCCGCATTCGTCGGAACCGCGTCCGGGAACTCTCGATTCTGAGGTCCGAGAAGAGGGGGGGCGCCAAGCGAAAAGGCGGTAGGGTATGATGCTCGGACGCATGGGCGCGAGTGAGCCAGTCTTCAGCGCGAGCACGGAGACGGTTGACCGGCTACCGGTTGACCTCCTGTTCGTTCCAGTCTTTCAGGGCGACGATCCGATCGATGACATTCCCGGCCTCGATCAGGCGACGGGTGGAGAGATCGGCCGTGCCCGGTCGGGCGGCGAGTTCAAGGGCCGCATTTTCGAATTCTTCATGACGCGCGTGGTCGATTCGGCGTGGAAACCGCGCCGGATTGCGCTCGTCGGCGCAGGGCGCCGAGAGGACCTCGACGTCGAACGGTGCCGCCGCGTCGCCGCGGCGTGCAGCTACACCGCCCGGCTGCGTTCGATCGAGTCGGTCGGGTTCGTCGTCCGGCCGTGCACCAATCCGATCGCCGATGCGCGACTGGTCGCTGACGGGCTGTCGGCGGCCGAGTTCGATTCAGGCACCTACAAGCGGCGCGAAGACGTCGAGGGCACGTTCCCGACGAACCTCACGGTCGTGGCGACGGGGGCCGACGCACGCCGTCTGGACGACGCCGTGGCCCGCGGTCGAATCGTGGGCGCCAGCACCAACATCGCGCGCGCGCTCGCCAACGAGCCCGGCAATGTACTGACGCCGCGGGAGTTTGCCGCCCGCGTGGCCGACGTCGCGTCGGCCGCGGGGCTCACGGTCGATGTTCTCGATGAACGGGAGATCCGGGACCTGAAGATGGGGCTCCTGCTGGGCGTCGCGCAGGGCAGCGTGGAGCCGCCGCGGATGGTGGTGATTCGCCACGAGCCGCCCGGCGCGCCCGCCACGCCCGTGCTGGGGCTGGTCGGCAAGGGGGTGACGTTCGACTCCGGCGGCATCTCGATCAAGCCGGCCGAGGGCATGGATCGAATGAAGAGCGACATGTCCGGCGGCGCGGCCGTCGCCGGCGCGCTCTGCGCACTCGCGCGCCTCAAGGCGCCGATTCGCGTGCTGGGCCTCATCCCGATGACCGAGAACATGCCGGGCGGCCACGCGATCCGCCCCGGGGACGTGCTCACCGGCGCGAGCGGGAAGACGGTCGAGATCGTCAACACGGACGCCGAAGGCCGCCTGATTCTCGGCGACGCGCTCTGGTACGCCCAGCAACTGGGGGCGACCCACCTGGTCGACGTCGCGACGTTGACCGGCGCGTGCATGATTGCGCTCGGCCGGACGGCGTCGGGCTTGTTCGGGTCGCCTGACTCCTGGGTGGAGACCGTGCGCAAGGCCGCTGCGCGCGCCGGCGACCGGGTCTGGCCGTTGCCGCTGTTCGACGAGTACCGCGACCAGCTCAAGAGCGAGATCGCCGACCTGCTCAACGCGGGCGGGCGACCGGCCGGCGCCATCACGGCTGCCTGGTTTCTCCGGGAGTTCGTCGACGACCGGCCGTGGGTGCATCTCGATATCGCGGGCACGGCCTGGGCGGAAGAGCGCCGGGCCTATCAGCCCAAGGGGGCGACCGGGGTTGCCGTGCACCTGCTGGTCGAGCTGGCCCTGGGCGAGCTGTCAGCGAGGACTGATCGACGGTAGGTGGTCCTCTTCGGGGCGCCGGTAGCGGTGCCACTGGATCAAGATCCCCGCGACCAGGAGCCCGGCGATGACGGAGACGACCGTCAGGACGCCGGCCAGTCCAAGCGCCGCCAGAATCACATCTCCCATCGAGGTCAACGGGGTCGGTCTGTCGTACAGCTGGACAATGACCGGCGAGCTTTGAAGGGCAAGCAGCAATCGCACGAGCGGTTCCGGTCCTAGTCTACTGCGACTGGTGGTCCGCGTCGGCGACCTGGGTCACCTTCTTCAAGGACGTCTGATACTTCATGACGGCGTCGCAGAGGGCCTGCGCGATGCGTTGGCGGTAGGCGCCTTGCTTCAGCAGACTCGCATCGCTCCGGTTCGTCAAGAAGGACACCTCCGCAAGCACGCTGGGCATCTGGGCGCCAATCAACACCACGAAGGGCGCCTGCTTGACGCCAAGATTCTTGAGGCCCTTGCTGCGCGACTGCAGGCGGTGAACGAGAGAGGACTGGACCATCGACGCCAGTTCCCGCGACTCGGCGACCTTGTTGTTGAGCGCGATGGTCTTGACGAGCTTGGGCAGGTTGCCCATCGTCTCGCTGGACGTGGCGTTTTCGCGCGCGGCGACCGCCTCGGCGGCCGGATTGGTGGAGAAATTCAGGAAGTACGTCTCGATGCCGCGCGCCGACGTGCGGCGACTGGCGTTGGCATGGATCGATAGGAAGAGATCGGCGCCCTCGCGGTTGGCGATGGCCGTCCGCTCTTCGAGAGGAATGAACTCATCGGTCCGGCGGGTGAGGACCACGTCGACGCCTCGTTGGGCCTCGAGGAGCTTCTCGAGGCGGAGAGAGATGTCGAGGACGAGGTCAGCTTCGCTGATGCCGTTGGCCTGGGCCCCGGGGTCGTGCCCGCCGTGCCCCGGGTCAATGACAATGCGCGATACCCCAAGGCCGAGCTGACGGGCGAGCGAGTAGTTGCCGCGGCTGGTCTCGGACGCCGGCGCCGGCGTCTTGAGGGCGGCGGGCGTCACGTGCGCCGTCGTCGGGCTGGTCGAGTCGTCGTCGCGGTGAAGCGACGGCGGCGGACCAGGCGGCGCCGGTGAGGCGGCCGCGGCTGGTGGCGCCGTGGGCGCCGCGGGGCGGCTCACCGCGGTCGAGTCGGTGGGCGCGACCGCGCCGCCATTCTTGAGGTCGATAACGAGCCGGAACGGGTCGTAGAGACGATAGACGCTGTACTGCGGCGTCTTGGACAGGTCGAGGACCAGGCGCGTCACGTCGGTCGTGTGCCGCGCAATGCGGACCGCCTTGAGCAACGAGCCGGTGGTCAGGGCTTCCGTCGCGGCGACGACGGAGGCGGGCACCGTGGCATGATCCAGGTCGAAATACACCCGATCCGGATCGGGCACCCGGTCGGTGCGGAAGGTGACCTCGTCGCTCAGTTCGACCGACACGCGCTCACCGCCCGGCAGCGGCGTGTACGAGACCTGGCGGACGACGGCGAGCGCCGCGTCGGCGTGCTGGGCGCGGATGGACGGCGCCCACACGGTCGCCAGGGCGAGCAGGCCGGCGAGGACGGCCGGTCGCCCGATGCGCGGGGAGGGTGGGGTGCGCTGTGCCATTCGCTTACCTCAGCTGCGCGTCAACTTCCTCGAAGTAGTTCTGGTCGACCAGGACTTCGCGCTTGCCGCCCGCCGCCGCGGAGACGACGCCGTCCATCTCCATCATGTCGATCAAACGCGCGGCGCGGCTGAACCCGATGCGGAGCCGGCGCTGGAGATAGGAGATCGACGCCTGGCCGCTCGACACCACGATGCGGGCGGCTTCGTCGAAGAGGTCGTCCTTCTCGAAGTCGTGGCGCTCGGGCGCCTTCTCTTCGGCGGTCACGGCCGTGTTGTAGACCGGCTTGCCCTGCTTGCGCAGGAAGCTGCAGATGCGCGCGGTCTCCTGCTCGGAGATGTACGGGCCGTGGATCCGGACGAACCGCGACGAGGCCGGCGGCAGATAGAGCATGTCGCCCTTGCCGAGGAGTTGTTCGGCGCCGTTGCCATCGAGAATCGTGCGCGAGTCGACCTTCGAGGCCACCCGGAACGCGATGCGAGACGGCAGATTCGCCTTGATGAGGCCGGTGATGACGTCCACCGACGGCCGCTGCGTCGCCAGGATCAAGTGGATGCCGACGGCGCGCGCCATCTGAGCCAGCCGCGCGATCGACTCTTCGACCTCCTTGCTCGCCGCCATCATCAAATCCGCGAGTTCGTCGATGATGACGACGATGTAGCTCATGGGCTTCGGCGGCGTCTCGGCCTCCTCGTCGCCGGGCAGGGGAGTGGCCGGGGCGCTCTTGGCCGCGGGCCGCTCGGCCGCTTGTGCGCGCAGGTTGCGGTTGAACTGCTCGATGTTGCGGACGCCGTAGCCGGCGAGCGTCTTGTACCGCTCTTCCATCTCGTGGACGGCCCATCGCAGCGCGTTCGCCGCTTGCTTGGGATCGACGACGACCGGCGTGAGCAGGTGCGGAATGTCTTCGTACATCCCGAGCTCCAGCCGCTTGGGATCGATCATGATGAACCGCACGTCCTCAGGCGTCGCGCGGAAAAGGATGCTCGTGATCATCGCGTTGACGCTGACCGACTTGCCGGCGCCGGTCGAGCCGGCGATGAGCAGGTGGGGCATCGTCGCCAGGTCGCTCACGAAGGGCTCCCCGTGGATGGTCTTGCCGAGCGCGAGCGTCAGTTTCGAGGTCGAGCGCGTGTAGGCTTCGCCTTCGAGCAGCTCGCGGAGCGTGATCGGCTCGCGGGTGGGGTTGGGAATCTGGATGCCGACCGTCGACTTGCCGGGGATGCGATCGATGAGGACCGATTCGGCCTGCATGGCCAGGCAGAGGTCATCGGCGAGGCTCGTGATCCGGCTGTACTTCACCCCCGCGTCCGGCTTGAGCTCATAGGTCGTGACGACCGGGCCCGGGTGGATCTGCACGACGCTGCCCTCGACCGAAAACTCGCGGCACTTCTCTTCGAGCAGCCGCGCGGCGTCCATCAGCTCGCGCTCGTCGATCTTTCGCTGGTCCTTGGGCGCGTCGAGCAGCGTGATGGGCGGCGGCACGTAGCCGCCCTTGCGCCGCTCGACCGGCGTCTTCGACGCATCGGCGTCCGTGAGCGGCAGCGTCGGCTCCGGCGGCGCCGCGCGCTTGATCGACGGCGGTCGGAGCGCCCGCGGCGCCGCGGTCCGTTCCGGTGCATCCGTCGCGGCCTCCGCGGCATCATCGTCGCCATCGAAGAGCGGGCGGCTGCGCGCGGCCCGGAGCGACGCGGCGGCTCCGGCCGCCTTGGTGGCAATCTCCGGCGCTCGGTCAGGTCCGGCCTTCTTGACGTGCTTCTCGATGACCTGCTTTCTCGCCTTGTCGCGCCGCCGCTGCTCGAGCCGCGCGCGCCACTGTTCGGCGAATCCCGTGGCGCGCTCGCGCGTGAACCCGCCGGCCGTGCTGAGCGCGCGGCCGAACGAGAACTGCGTCGTCAGAATCACCGACAGGGCCAGCAGCGCGAAGAGCGCCACGCTCGCGCCGGTGCGATTGAGTTCGCTGGTCAGCGCGCGCGCGAACCAGCCGCCGAGCACGCCGCCGCCGGGAAACGCGCGATCGGCCGAGCCGAAGGCGCCCACGACCAGCGAGAGCAGGGCCGCCAGACCGCACGCCATCAGCAGCGCTCCGGCGAGCTTCGTGTACGCGGCCTCGACCTTCCGGCACCAGAAGAAGTGCCAGCCGGCCACGCCGAGCGACGCGGGGATGATCCACGCGGCATAGCCCAGCAGTTGAAAGGACACTTCGGCCAGGAACGCGCCGACCCGTCCGGCAAAATTCGATGGCAGCCCGGCCGCGCCGGTCTTGAAATACCAGACCGGATCGGTCGAGGAGTAGCTGCCGAGCGACAGCACCCAGATCAACGCGAGCGCGAACAGCACGACGCCCGCGAACTCGCTCACGCGACGGGATAGGGCAGATTCGGACACGCCTCGCCTCTCCTTAGCTTTCTTCGAGCCTTCTCGTTTCAAGACGCCGACGACCTCCGTGGCGAGAGTTATACTTCCAACACCACCGGCATGTACAAGGGGGCGTCGTCCAGCCCGCTTGCGGAACCATCGCTGTAGCTCGATCCGCAGATGCTCTTTGAGCAGGCCGGGATCGGTGCGCGCCTCGATCGGCGCCCGCTCGATCGCCGCGGCGAGCAGCCCCGGCGCTTCGCGGAGCAGCGCGTCGTGGCGGGCGTCGATCGCCAGCCCCCGCGTGATGAGCTCCGGCGGCTGCTCGATGGCGCCGGTCTGCCCGTTGATGGCCACCACCGGCACGATGAGGCCGTCGCTCGCCAGGTGGCGCCGGTCCCGCAGCACCTCGTCCCCGATTTCGCCGGTCCTCGTCCCGTCGATCAGCAGTCGGCCCGCCGCGACCCGGTCCACGATGCGTCCCCCCGTCTCATCGAATCGCAGCACATGGCCGTCTTCGGCCATCAAGATGTTCGTTTCCGGACACACGAGCCTCGCCATCCGGGCATGCCGGGCCAATTGCCGGTACTCTCCGTGTATCGGCACGAAGCAGCGGGGCTTCACGAGGGCGAGGACCAGTTTCAGTTCCTCTTCGCTCCCATGGCCCGAAACATGCACCCGCTTGGCGCCGTCGGCGATGACGTCGGCGCCCCGGCGCGCCACGTGGTTCATCACCCTGGAGATGGCCTTTTCGTTGCCCGGAATGGCCCGCGCCGAGAAGACGACCACGTCGTCCCGCTGCAGCTTGACGTGCTTGTGATCGTCGATCGCGATCCGCGAGAGGGCCGCCAGGGGCTCGCCCTGTGAGCCGGTGCAGAGGCAGAGGACATCCGCGGCTGGGAAGTCGCGGATGTCCGAATCCCGGATCTGCACCCCGGGGGCGATGCGCAGTCGGCCCAGCCGCTCGCCCACCTGTGAGTTCTGTTGCATGCCGCGCCCGACGAACGCGACCTTTCGCTCGAACTGCTCGGCCAGATCGACGAGCAGCTGGAGCCGGTACAGGCTGCTCGCGAACGTCGTGACCACGATCTTCCCGGTGGCGCTGCTGAAGATTTCCTCGAACGCCTCAATCACGTCCCGCTCGGATCCGGTGTAGCCGCGCCGGTCGGCGTTCGTGCTGTCGGCAAAGAGGGCCAGCACGCCCTGCGCACCCAATTCGGCGAACCGGTGCAGGTCGAAGAGCTCTCCGTCGAGGGGCGTCTGGTCGATCTTGAAATCGCCCGTGTGAATGATCGTGCCGACCGGGGTGTGAACGGCGACCGCCACGCAGTCGGGAATGCTGTGGGTTACGCGGAGAAACTCGAGGCGCAGCGGGCCGACCTCGACGGTCTGTCTCGGCGCGATTGGGACCAGCCGGTCAGTCGTGTCGACCCCGTGTTCCCGCAGCTTGGCCTCGACCAGGGCCAGCGTGAAGGGCGTGCCGTAGACCGGGCCGGTCACGTGGCCGATGGCCTGCACCACGCCGCCGATGTGGTCTTCGTGGCCGTGCGTCAGCACGAGCGCGCCGATGCGGCCGCGATAGGCCTCGAGCGCCGTCAAATCGGGAATGACCAGGTTGACGCCGAACAGTTCGGGCTCGGGGAACATGATGCCGGCGTCGATGAGTACGGCCGTGTCGCCGCAGCTCACGAGCATCATGTTCATGCCGAACTCGCCCAGCCCGCCGAGCGGGATGACATCGACGGCCGTCATATCGGCCACGTTTCCTTCCGGCGCCATGGAACGGATGACCTGTGCCTTTCGTACGGACACGTCTCACGCGCGCGAATCGCGTGCGCGAGCGGCTTGGCCACGACGCTGGCGCGCCGATGGGTCGTGCCTCTGTGTCAACTGCGGGTCGCTGGGCGGACCCGAAACGAGGTCCCTCGACTGGCTCGGGACCGGCGGGAAATTCGCGGCACTATAGCACGGCCGGTCGTCGAACCGAAGCAAAAAGCTCCACAAGCCGTGCGATCTCAGTGAGTTGCAGCGTCTCTGGACGCCGCCGGCCGTCCAGGCCCGAAAGCGCCAGCACGGCGGGTGCTGTCAGATCGAACGGCTTGAGCGCGTTGGCCAGCGTCTTTCGACGCGCCGAGAAGAGCGCGCGAATGAGCCGGTCGAACAGCGCCTCGTCGACGATGCGGGCGGCCGGCTCGGTGAACTCGAGCCGCACCACGCTCGAATGGACCTTCGGCGCGGGCCTGAACGCCCCCGGCGGCAGATCGAGCAGACGCGTGACGCGGGCGTGCAGCTGCACGGAGATGCCCATCACGCCGTACGCCTTCGTGCCGGGGCGCGCGAGCAGCCGGTCGGCGACCTCGCGCTGCAGCATGAGCGTCGCGTCGGCGGGCCATCGCTCGCGGCGGTACCAGTTGACCAAGCGAAACAGGATGGGCGACGAGAGGTTGTACGGCAGGTTGCCCACGACGCGGAAGCGCCGGCTGGCCGACGTGCCGGCCGGTGAGCCCGGCGGCGCCTGCGGCTCGAGTCCGTGCAGAAACGCACCGACGTCGCTCGCGAGCACGTCGCCGGTCATAACCGTGACGTTCGGCGGCACGCGGGTCGCCAGGTCGGCCGAGAGATCCCGATCGATTTCGACGGCGAGGATCGGCGCGCCGCTCGCGGCGAGCGGAAGCGTCAAGGCGCCGGTGCCCGGGCCAATCTCGAGAAACACGTCGCCGGGCGCGGGCGCGATCGCTTGAACGAGCTTGGCGACCCAGTTCGGGCGCAGGAAATGCTGCGCGAACCGCCGACGGGGACGGTGGCCGACCGTAGGCGCGGCGTGGTTTCCGGCGGGCCTCGTCACGACTCCTCCTCGATCGATTCGTCGTCGGGGCATTCGTGCCGCCAGTAGCGCTCCTCGATATCGGCGATCTCTTCCTCCGACAAGCCGAAGTAGTGGCCGATCTCGTGGATGAGCGTCTCGCCGATGGCGACGACGATGTCTTCCTCCGATCGGCTGTTGGCTTCGATCGGCTGTTGGAAGAGCGTGATCTTGTCCGGCAGCATGTTGCCATGGGCCCACTCGCGTTCGGTGAGGGGGACGCCCTGGTACAGCCCGAGCAGCGTGTTCGGCGGCGCCACGCCCGCGTCGTGAAGCTGGCCGAGGGCGGGCGCGTCTTCGATGACGACCGCGATGTTCTGCATCGCCGCGCGGAATTCCTCGGGAATGGCGGCGAGCGCCTCGTCGACGAGCTCATTGAACCGCTCGCGCGTCATTGGCCGCGGACCCGGCGGCGCGGCCCGCCCGCCTGAGGGGCGGTGCGGCGCGCCCGCGTGCGGACGGGGCCTTTCGCGCCGAGTCTCCGGAAGTACACGCAGTCCTTCGTGACGGCGCACCGGTCGCACTGGGGCAGCGGGCGACAGATGCGGCGGCCGTGCAAGATCAGAGTGTCCGAGGCCAGCGTCCAGCGGTCGCGCGGGATCAACCCGCAGAGCTGCGCTTCGACGACCTCGGCATCGTCGGAGTGGGCGAGTCCGAGACGATTGGCGACCCGCAGGACGTGGCGATCGACCGGCAAACCGGGCACGCCGAGCGCATGCCCCAAGACGACGTTCGCGGTCTTGCGTCCCACGCCTGGAAGGGCCACGAGCGCGTCCATGTCGGCCGGCACCTCGCCCGCATGACGGTCGACCAGCGCGTGCGCCATCGCGAGAAGACTGCGCGACTTCATGCGAAAAAAGCCCGTCGCGAGAATCTGGGGCTCGAGCTCGGCCGTGGTCGCACGGGCCAGGGCCGCCGCGGTGGGATAGCGCGCGAAAAGCGCGGGCGTCACCCCGTTCACGCGTGCGTCGCTCGATTGCGCCGAGAGGATCGTCGCGACGAGCAGTTCGAACGGCGTGCGGTAGTGCAGCTCGGTCGTGGCGTTGGGATGCTGCTTCTGGAGTCGATCGAGAATCGCGAGGGCGGCGGCCCGCGCCGCCGCCGACGGTCGCGCCTGGCGCGCCGGTCCCGACGTCTTCTTCGATATGCTGTCCGGTCGAGACCGTCGCGTTGGCACGGACTAGTGCAGCTGGTCCTTCGGCCAGTGCGCGCGATCGGCCGGCTGCTGCCCCTCTTGAAGCGTGCGAAGCTGCTCCTGGAGGGCCGAGATGAGCCCGGGGATGACGCTGAAGGGCAGGGCGATGCGTGAGACGACCGGCGCGCGAATCGTCTGAGACTGCTCCGCGTTGCGGACATCCTGCTCCGACAGCGGACGCACGTCGCAGAAGGTCAGCGTCATATCGAACGGCGTGTGCGCGACCGCGCAGAAATTGGCGTAGGTGCGCCGCGCTTCGTCCGTCGTGTTGTCGGAGTCGTCGGGAACAATCGTGAAGTTGATGGACTTGGTCATAAGGGCGGGTTCGCCGCGTCAGTATTTTCGCATGACTCCGACGACCACGCCCTGGACCTGGACGCGGTCGGCATCGAAGAGGAGCGGCGCGACGGCGGCGTTGGCCGGTTGCAGCCGGATCCGGCCGTTGTCGCGGTAGAACTTCTTGAGCGTGACGTCCGAGCCGCTGATGAGCGCAATCACCATCTCGCCGTCGTCGGCCGTCTTGCGGTCCTCGACGATCACGTAATCGCCGTCGCGGATCTGCTCGTCGATCATCGAGTCGCCCTTGACGCGCAACACGTAGGTCTCGTGCCGGCCGACCAGGTCTTCGGGCACCGCAATCGTCTCGGTCGAGGCGACGGCTTCGATCGGGGCGCCCGCGGCGACGAAGCCGAGCATCGGCAGCTCGACCGCCCGCTGGCCGGTCCGCGCCGAGAGCAGTTCGACCGACCGGCTCCGGTTCCAGGACCGGCGAATGAAGCCCTTGTCCTGGAGGTTCGTCAGGTGCTTGTGCACCGTCGCCAGTGAGGACAGGCTGAAGCGCCGGCCAATTTCCTCCAGGCTCGGCGCGTAGCCATGCTGCTGAATGAACTCCTGGAGGTAGTCGAGGATCTCGCGTTGTCTCTTGGTCAGTGGTTGCACGGTCAGCCTCTCCTCGAAACAAAGCCCGGTGGGACTCTAACGCAAAGAAAAGGCGAAGGCAAGGGACTCCCTCCAAGGGGTGGCCGTGCCGGCACCTCCACCGAGGCCCTCAGGCGTCGATCGCCTGCCTCAGCGCGCGCCGCCCGCCACGGAAGGCGGCGACAACTGCGACGCCTGCGTTATCCTCGACCGAAATGGGTGAAGGGACTCATGGCGTTCCTCCGCGGGGCGCTCGCTGGGGAGATCGTTGCCGATGCTAGGCCTTCCCGTGCGCGGGGCCAAGCCCTTTGATGTCGTCGGGCTCGGCCAGAACAGCCTCGATACCGCGATTGTCGTGGCCGCCTATCCTGTTCCCGATTCGAGCGCGCCGGTCGATGCCCTCCGGCGCTTTCCGGGCGGCGAGGTGGCCACCGCGATGGTGGGGTGCGCGCGGCTTGGGTGTCGGACTCGTTATGTTGGCACGGTGGGGCGGGACCCGGAAGGCGACGCCGTGCGCGGCGCGTTGGCCGGCGCCGGTGTTGACCTCGCGCACGTGCGAACGGTCGAGGTCCCCACGCGGACGGCCGTCATCCTGGTCGACCGGGCCGGCCGTCGAGCGGTGCTGTCATCGCGCGACCCGGGCCTGGACTGGCCGTCGACGGAGCCGGACGAGCATGTGGTCACGAGCGGCCGGCTCCTGCTGGCCGACGCGAGCGACCCGGCGGCGTCCGCTCGCGCACTCGCCGCGGCGCGGCGCGCGGGGGTGCCGACGGTGATTGACATCGATCGGGACGGCCCTCGCGCGGACGAGCTGCTGCGCGGCGTCACGGTCGTGATTGCCAGCCCGGACGTTTGTCGCGGCGCGGAGTGGGAGCGGGACACTCGGAGCGGGCTTGGCGCGCCTGGCGTCCGACTCCGGCGCCGAGGTCGTCATCGCGACGCTCGGCGAAGAAGGCTCGCTGACCTGGTGGAACGGCCGGGAAGTCTACACGCCGGCATTTTCGGTCGAGGCCGTGGATACCACCGGCGCCGGCGACGCGTTTCGGGCCGGATTCATGGCGAGCTGGATTCCGACGTGCGGAGCGCGCCACGGTCGAGTCCTGCCTGCGCGACGCCACGGCGGTTGCCGCCCTCAACTGCACGGCCTTTGGCGCCCAAACGGGCCTCCCGGGATGGCGAGAGGTGGACGCGCTTGTAACGCCGGCTGCCCATGGTCGGTCTAACTAATGAAGCAGGCACCTGCGCCGAGGACATCGTGGCGGCGGGAGCCGGGAGCAGGCGGCATGGCCGATGGGACGAACCCCGCCTTGACGGTGGGCTGGGCCACGAAGCGGACGCATACTGGCATGACGAGCGCTGACGTGCCCGTGAGCGTGAAGGCCGCGATTGACGACCCCGCGAGCGCCGACGACCGGTCGCTCGTGGCCGCGTTTCTCTTGGGCCACCGTGAGGCGTTCGACGAGATCGTGCGACGCCACCAGCGACAGGTCTACCAGGTGTGCCGCCGCTTCGTGGGCAACCACGAGGACGCCGCCGACCTGACGCAGGACGTCTTCGTGCGCGCCTTCAAAGGGCTGCCAAGGTTCAAAGGCGACGCCGCGCTCGGGACGTGGCTGTATCGGGTGGCCGTGAACGCGAGCTTGAATCGCGTGGCCGTCAAGCGCCCCGAGACCGAGCCGATTGACGCGAGGCCCCGGATCGACACGCGCGCCCATGACCCGCTCGATCGCGTCATGCGTGGGGAGCGAGCCGTGGCGGTGCGCGCCGCGATTCGGAAGCTGCCGCGCAAGCAGCAGGCGGCGCTCGTCCTGCGCACGTACCAGGAGCTCACGCACGAGGAGATTGCCGCGATTGTCGGCAGCTCGGTCGGTGCGGTCAAAGCCAACGTGTTTCACGCCTTGGCGAACTTGAGGCGGCTGTTGCAGTCATGAACGGACATCTTTCGTCGTCCCAGTTCGTGGACGCGCTCGACGGCGTCCTGGAATCCCGGGAGCAGCGCCATCTCGAGGCGTGCGCGCGCTGCCAGCATGATCTGGCGGAGTTGGGAAAGGTGCGAGGGGGAGTTCGCGCGTCGGCCGAGGCGGCGGAGCCGTCGCCGCTGTTCTGGGAGTTGCTGAGCGAGCGGGTGCGGGCCGCCACGGCGACCGAGCCCGTGCCGGCGCGTGCGGTGAACTGGCGCCGGTTGTGGCCGGTCGCGATTGCGGCGAGCATGCTGTCGCTGGTCGCCGTGGGGGCCGTCGTGCGCGTCGTGCGGGTCCCGCCGCCGTCGTCGGCGCGCGTCGCGGCGGTGACCGCCCCGGGCCGCGAGGCTGCGCCGGCGACGTCATCGGCGGCAAGCCAGGATCAACCGTGGAACCTCATGGTCGTGATGGCGTCGAACCTCCCGGCCGACGAGCTGCATCAGATGTCGGCGCCCATGCCGGGCGCGGCCGACGCCGTGGCGGAAGACCTGTCGCCCGCGCAGCAGCGGGAGCTCATCAAACTGCTCAAGGCCGAAGTCGGGGGATCGGAGTGAGCCGACGCCTGACGGCAGCCGTCGCGCTGCTGATGCTCGTGATTTCCAGTGCCGCGTTCGCGCAGGCCGCGCCGCCGGCCGAGTCGAGCGGCCAGTCGCAGGCGCCGCGGCCGCGCGCGCGCGGCGGAGAGCGCCGCGGCCCGCCGGTGCTGCCGACCGATGCGATGGGGCCGGGGCAGATCGACCAGCTGTTCGACGCGTACATGCTGCTCCAGGCGCAGCCGTTTCTCCGGCTCACCGACGACCAGTTGCTGCTCTTCGGCAACAAGCTGCGCGATCTGCAAGCCGTGCGCCGGCGCTTGCTGCGGCAGCGGGGCGAAACGCTCGACAGCATCCGGGAATTGACGCAGACGCCCGGCGCGCTCGATCCGGCCGTGGTCGAGAGCAAGCTTCGCGCGCTCGATGGCGCGTCGGCCGACTCGTCCGCCGAACTCCGCGCCGCGTACGCCGCGATCGATCGCGTGCTCACGCCGCGCCAGCAGCTCAGGTTCCGCTTGTTCGAAGATCAGATGGAGCGGCGGAAGCTGGAGTTGATTGCCCTGGCGCGCCAGCGTCAGCAAGGCCGCGGCGGGGCGCAGGGGCCGGGACGCCGCGGCCAGCCCAGCGGCGACGCGCCGCCGCAATAGACACCGCCCGGGCGCGTTTTCACGAACGCGCAGCGCTCGTGAAAAAAGCGGGCTAGGATCCATGTCATGAGGCGCGTCATCTTCGCGGCAGCGGCAATCGGCGTGCTGGCGGGAGCGGCCGGTCTGGTCGCCCAGCAGGCGCTGACGCGCCGCGATTCGCAGGGCATGGAGCGCAAGTTGCTGCGCGTCCTCGAGCGGGGCGCGGGCGCGCCCGCCGGGGCGCCGACGCCCGTCCGCACGTCGTTCACCGAGCGTGAGATCAATGCGTACCTGAAGTTCGACGGCGCCGCGCAGCTGCCCGAGGGCGTGAAAGACCCGCAGGTGACGATGGTCGGCGCGCAGCGCGTGTCGGGGCAGGCGGTTGTCGACCTCGATGCGGTGCGGAAGTCCAAGCCGCGGACCTGGCTCGATCCCGCCTCGTATCTGATGGGAACCGTCGAAGTGAAGGCCACCGGCACGCTGCGCACGTCGGACGGCTCGGCGACCTTTCAACTGGACTCGGCGACGGTCGGCGCCGTGCCCATCCCCAGGAGCGTGTTTCAGGAGCTCGTCGACTACTTCCTCCGCACACCCGAGATGCCCGACGGCGTCCAGCTCGACAAGCCGTTTCCGCTGCCCGATCGCATTCGCGAGGTCCAGATCCAGCGTGGCGCCGCCACGATCGTCCAGCAGTAGTCCCGAGGCGCCCGACACGGCCGGCCCCGGCGCACCAGGGGCCGCCGACTGGTTGGGGACGTCGCTGCGCTTCGTTCGGGGCGTCGGACCGCGCCGTGCGGCCGACCTCGAGCGCGTCGGTCTGCACACGGTCGAGGACTTCCTGCTGCGGTTTCCCCGGCGATACGAAGACCGCGCCGGGCTCACGCCGATCGCCCAGTTACGGCCGGGACAGCCGGCGACCATCGTCGGTCAGGTGCTCTCGGCGGGGCTGCGATCGACGCGGCGGCCGGGGTTCCGGCTGTTCGAGGTGATCATCAAGGACGCGACCGGGCACGTGCGCGCCGTGTTTCCCAACCAGGCGTTTCTGCGCGACGTGTTTCATCCGCAGCAGCAGGTGGTCCTGTTCGGCTCACTCGAGCTTCGCGGAACGGGGCTGCAGTTCACCAATCCCGAGTACCGAGGTCATCGCCGGCGAGGGTGACGACGACGAGGCGACGATTCACACGGGGCGGATTGTCCCCATCTACGAACGGGCCGGCACGGTCACGCCGAAGATGCAGCGGACGCTCATGCATCGGCTGCTGTCGACCATGCCGGACGAACTGGCCGACCCGCTGCCCGAGGACATCCGGTCGGCGGTTGGGGCTCCCGGATCGCCGGAGCGCCGTGGCCGGCACGCATTTCCCGCCGGCCGGCACGAGCGTCGACGCGCTCAACGCGTTCCGAACCGAGGCCCAGCGGCGGCTGATCTTCGAGGAGTTCTTCCTGTTCCAGGCCGGCCTGCTGCTTCGCAAGCGGCGGCACGCGGCGGACCGCAAGGCGCGCGTGCCGGTGGTCGACGACCGCGTGCGCGCATCGGCGCGCCGGGTGCTGCCGTTCAAGCTGACGAGCGGTCAGCGGACCGCACTCCGGGAAATCGTGGCCGACATGCAGCGGCCGGAGCCGATGAACCGCCTGCTGCAGGGCGACGTGGGCGCAGGCAAGACCATCGTCGCGCTGCTCGCCGCCGTCGTGGCGATGGAGAACGGTCTGCAGGTCGCGTTCATGGCGCCGACCGAGATCCTGGCCGATCAGCACTACCTGACGATTCGGCGCCTGCTCGATGCGTCGCGATTTCGGGTGGCCGCGCTCTCGGGCAGTCTGTCGGCCGCCCGCCGTCGCGAGGAGTACGCGGAGCTGGCGAGCGGCGCGATTAATCTCGTGGTGGGCACCCACGCGCTGGCCGAGGATCCGCTGCGGTTCAAGGAGCTGGGCCTGGTCGTGATCGACGAACAGCACCGGTTCGGCGTCCTGCAGCGCGCGGTGCTCCGCGAGAAGGGCATGCATCCGGATGTGCTCGTCATGACGGCGACCCCGATTCCACGGACGCTCGCGCTCACGGCCTACGGCGACCTGGACGTCTCGGTGATTCACGGGCTACCGCCGGGCCGACAGCCCGTGCGGACGTTGGCCAAGCCGGACTCGCGGCGCGACGAGGTGTACGCGCTCGCGCGGCGTGAGCTCGAACAGGGGCGGCAGGCCTACGTCGTCTATCCGCTGATTGAGGAATCCGACAAGGTCGACTTGCGCGCGGCGACGGCCATGGCCGATCACCTTCAGGCCGAGGTATTTCCGGAGTACACCGTGGCGCTGCTGCACGGCCGGTTGAAGCAGGACGAGAAGGACCGCGTGATGGCCGGGTTCGCGCGCGGCGACATTCACGTGCTCGTCTCGACGACGGTCGTGGAGGTCGGCGTCGATGTGCCGAATGCGAGTCTGATGATCGTCGAGCACGCGGAGCGATTCGGGCTGGCGCAGCTCCACCAGCTTCGCGGGCGCGTCGGGCGCGGGCGGGAGGCGTCGACCTGCGTGCTGCTGTACCAGCCCCCGCTGGGCGAGGGCAGCCGGGCGCGGCTCGATGCGCTTGTCGAGACGACCGACGGGTTCGCGATTGCCGAGCGCGACCTGGCGCTGCGCGGGCCCGGCGACTTCTTCGGCACGCGCCAGTCGGGCGCGCCGACCCTGCGCGTGGGCGATCTGCTGCGCGACCACGAGATCATGGAGGCCGCCCGCCGGGAGGCGGCGGCGTGGATCGATCAGGCCGGGTCGGCGAGCGCGCTCATCGAGTACCTCACGGCGCACTGGGCGACGAGGTTCGGCCTCGTCGGCGTCGGGTAGGGGCGTCGCGTGCGGATCATCGCGGGGAGGTTCAAGGGCCGGCGGCTGGCCGGCCCAACCGGCGCCGGGGTGCGGCCGACGTCGGATCGGCTGCGCGAGACCCTCTTCGACATCCTCGGGGACACGGTCGAAGGGCGGTCGGTGCTCGACGCCTACGCCGGAACGGGCGCGGTCGGCCTCGAAGCGTTGAGCCGCGGCGCCGCCCGGGCAACCTTCGTCGAGCGCGACGGCCAGGAGGCGCGCGTGCTCGCGGAGAACGTCCGGCACTGCGGCGCGGAGAACGCGTGTGCTATCGTGATTTGCGACTTCCTCACCGGGCGTGGACCCGGTGGCCGGCGCGGCGCGCGCGGGAGCGTGCGGCTCCGGGAAGGCGACCGGTTCGACCTCGTGTTCCTGGATCCGCCCTATGACACCAAGGACCTGGACGCCGTGATGGATGCGGCCGCGTCCCTCGCCGCGCCGGGGGGCGTCGTGGTGCTGGAGCATCGCCGGCGGCGCGCGTCGCCCGAGGGCGGTGGGGCCGGGCTCGGGCGCACACGGATCGTCGAAGCGGGCGACAGCGCGCTATCCTTCTATCAGGCACCGCACGCATGACCATGGCCCCTTCGCGCGTCGCCGTGTTTCCCGGCTCGTTCGACCCGCTGACGAATGGCCACGTCAACCTCATTCGCCGCGGCGTGCGGATGTTCGACCGCGTGGTCGTCGCCATCCTGGTCAACGCGGGGAAGCAGCCGCTCTTCTCGATCGAGGAGCGGGTGGCGATGATCCGCGAGGTCTTCGCTGATGAGCCGACGGTCAACGTGGATACGTTCGACGGGCTGCTCGTCGACTACGTCAAGCGGCGCGGCGCCGACGTGATCGTGCGCGGCCTGCGGGCCGTGTCGGACTTCGAATACGAGATGCAGATGGCGCTGATGAATCGACACCTCAGCGCGGGCGTCGAGACCGTGTTTCTGATGCCGGCCGAGCAATACACGTACGTGAGTTCACGGCTCGTCAAGGAAGTGGCGGCGCTTGGCGGGTCCGTGAGCGGGCTAGTACCCCCGATCGTCGAGTCACGGCTAGCCGCCAGGCGGAGAGCCGCCACGAGTGCTCGCACATGAGCGTGGACACGGTTCGTCTTGCGGAACGCATGCAGTTCATCGGCATGTCGCCGACGTTGAAGGGCACGATCGAGGCCGAGCGGCTGCGCCGCCAGGGTGTGGCCATCGTCAACCTCGGGGCGGGGGAGCCCGACTTCCCGACGCCGGCGCACATCACGGCCGCCGCCCACGCCGCGCTGGACGCGGGGTTCACCAAGTACACCGCCAACATGGGGATCCTCGAGCTCCGCGAGGCGATTGCCGCGCGGTATCAGCAGGATTACGGCGTCACCTACAAGCCCGACGAGGTGATCGTCTCGGCCGGCGGGAAGCAGGCGCTCTGCAACGCCGCCATGGCGCTCTTCGGCCCCGGCGACGAGGTGATTACGCACGCGCCGGGCTGGCCGACGCTCACCGAGCAGATCAAGCTCGCCGGCGCCACGCCGGTCATCGTGCGCACGCGAGAGGAGGACGGATTCGCGCTGCGTGCCGACGCGCTGCTGGCCGCGATCACGCCGCGCACGCGCGGCATCGTCGTCAACTCGCCCGGCAACCCGACGGGCGCGCTCCTGCCCGAGGCGGAGGCCCGCAAGCTCGCCGCGGGGCTCGCCAAGCACGACGTCTGGCTCGTGATCGACCTCTGCTACGAGAAGCTGATCTACGACCAGGCGCCGCACAACCTGCCGAAGATCTTCGGCGACGTGCTGCGCGACCGGCTGGTCATCGCCGGGTCGGCGTCCAAGGCGTACGCGATGACGGGGTGGCGCTGCGGCTGGACGGTCGGGCCGAAGCCGGTCATTCAGGCCTGCAACGCGCTGCAGAGCCACATGACGTCGAACGTCAACTCGATCACGCAGAAGGCCGTCGTGGCCGCGTTGACCGGTTCGCAGGACTGCGTCACCGCGATGCTGACCGAGTACCAGGCGCGCCGCGACCAGCTGCTGGCGTGGATGAAGGAAGAGCCGCGCATGACGTGCGTGACGCCGCGAGGCGCGTTCTACCTGTATCCGTCGGTGGCCGCGTTCCTGTCGCCGAACGGATTGCGCACGACGGTTGAGTTCGCCGATACGCTGCTCAAAGAGGAACACGTCGTCGTCACGGCGGGCGAGGCGTTCGACGCGCCGGGCTACGTGCGGCTGTCGTACGCCACGTCCCTCGACACGCTGCGCGAAGGCGTCACCAAGCTGATCGCGTTCGCCCGGCGATACGCGTGACGGGTTGACACCATGGAGCGCATGGAGGCGGGCCGGGAGCCGAGCTGGCAGCCCGGCGACGCCGGGCCCTGGCACTGAGATGAGAGGCACGAACACGAGTGCGAAGGGGTTCTTACCCGCTCGAGTGTTCGCGCTCATGTTCGTGCCTCTCATCTCAGTGCGGCCGCCGAAGGCGGCGGCCAGCTCGGCGAGACATTTCACCCGCCGCGCTGAGCACTCGTCACCTTCGCACGCCTGTCGCGCTGACCGCGTCAACGAGTGACACGGCCCGCCTTCATGCACTCCATGGTGCTTTCTGACTGATATGTCTCACGGTTCTCGATCGACATTGGATGCGACGTCCGTCGCCGTGGATCGCCTGCGCGCCATCGTCGGGGCCGACTTCGTGCGGACCGACGAGGCCGCGCGGACCGAGTACCGGCGCGGACGCCCTCAAGCGCGGCCGGCCGGCCGATGTGGTGGTGTGGCCGGCCTGCACGGCAGAGGTCGCCGATGTCGCGCGCCTGTGCAACGAGGCGCGGATTCCGCTCGTGCCGCGCGGCGGCGGCTCGGGCTTCAGCGGCGGCGCCGTCCCGCTCAGGGGCGGCGTCGTGATGAGTCTCGAGCGGATGAATCGCATCCTCGAGATCGACGAGGCCAACCTGCTCGCCGTGGTCGAGCCGAACGTGATCACCGGCGACCTGCAGGACGCGGTCGAGCGCGTCGGACTGTTCTATCCGCCGGACCCGCAGAGCCTGCGCATCTCGACCATCGGCGGCAACGTCGCGGAATGCGCCGGAGGGCCGCGCGCGTTCAAATACGGCGTGACGAAGCACTACGTGCTTGGTTTGGAAGCCGTCCTGCCAACCGGTGAGGTCATCCGTACGGGCGGGAAGGTCGTCAAGAACGTCGTCGGCTACGACCTCACGCAGCTCCTGGTGGGTTCCGAGGGGACCCTGGCGATCATCACGAAGGTCATCCTGCGGTTGATTGCCAAACCGCCGGCGCAGGCGACGCTGCGGGCGACGTTTCCGAGCGTTCAGCACGCCGTCGATGCGGTCACGCGGCTCATCCGCGCGAGAGTGGTGCCGGCGACGCTCGAGCTGGTCGATGGTGAGAGTCTGGACGCGGTGGCCACGTATCTCAACGACCGGTCGCTGGCTCCGGCTGGGACGGCGGCGCTGCTGCTCATCGACGTCGACGGGCCGCCGGAGCTCATCGCGGGCGACGCGGACCGCGTCGCCCTGGCGTGCCGGCAGGCCGGCGCGACCGAAGTCCTGCGCGCGAGCGACGAGGCGGATCGCGAGCGATCTGTGGCGCGTACGCCGCGAGCTTTCGCCGTCGCTGCTGACGCTGGCGCCCATCAAGTTCAATCACGACGTCGTCGTTCCCAAAGGCCGAATTCCTGAGCTCTTCGCGCTGGTCGATGATCTGCGCGCACGGTACCGCCTGCGCATTCCGTGTCTCGGGCACATCGGCGACGGCAACATCCACGTCAACATCATGGTCCCCGCTGATGACGACGACGCGCTGCGCCGCGCGCACGAGGCGGAGGGCGCGCTGTTCCGCGGCGTCGTGGCCCTGGAGGGCGCGATTACGGGCGAGCACGGCGTCGGCTTCACCAAGGCGCCGTATCTCGGCCTCGGCCTGACGCCTGAGACGATCGCGCTCATGGAGCGCGTCAAGCACGCGTTCGACCCGAACGGCATTCTCAATCCCGGGAAGATCTTCACAGAAGGCTGACGCAGGCGGTTCCGGGGTTCCGGGGTTCCGAGGTTCGACCTGCGTAGCTGTTGCACGGCAACCGCTGAGTCGACGGCGAAGCGGTGGGCGGAACGCCGGAACGCCAGAACCTCGGAACCTCGGAACCCAAGAACAGCGTGTCGTATAATGCCAATAGACGAAGCATTATGGGAACGCCGGGCGACCGCCTGCTTGGGGAAGTGGAGGTGCTGGTCCTACTGGCCGTGCTGCGCCTGGAGGACGAGGCTTACGCGGTGCCGATCCGCGGCCTGGTGGAGCGCGAAGCCGGCGTGAGGTTATCGCGCGGCACGGTCTACGTGACGCTCGAGCGGCTTGAGAGCAAGGGATACGTCTTCTCGTGGTTCTCCGAGCCCACGGCGGTGCGCGGCGGCAAGGCTCGCCGGCTGTTCCGGCTGAAGCCGGCGGGGCTGAAGGCCCTGCGTGGCGCACGACGCGCGGTCGATCGACTCGCGGAGGGGACCGTGCTCGCCTCGGGCTCGGTGATGAGACGCACATGAACTGGCTCGCTCGGGCGGTGCTCCATCTCGTGCCTGTGTCCTGGCGGGATCACGTTCGCGCGGATCTCGAGGAGGAGGCGCGCGTCGCGGGCCGCCGCGGCTGGCGAGCCGACACGTGGTTTCTGTGGCAGGTCATTCGCATCGCGCCATCTTTGCGGCGCGCGGCAAGCGGAGACGCCCTTCGATCCGACTTGCGGTATGCGTTGCGCTCATTGGCGCGTGCCAGGTGGTTCACGCTGGGCGCCCTGCTGACCTTTGCGATTGGCATTGGCGCGAACATCGCGGTCTTTTCGGCGGTCGATCGGATCCTCTTCCGGCACTTGCCGTATTCGCACCCGCAGGATCTCGTGCTGCTGCAAGAATGCAGCAGGTCCGACGGCGGTTGCTATGCGTCCTTTCCAGACATCCTGGCCGCGCGCGCGGGCGAGGGCATGACGACCCTCGGCGACTTCGCGGAGGTTGACGTCGCTCGGACGTTCTCCACGTCGGCGTCTGGCGAAACGCCACCGCTGAAGCTCGTGTCGGCGTCGCCCAACGTGCTGCGCGTGCTTGGCGTGCATCCTGAGGTGGGGCGCGACGTCACGCGGGACGAGGTCCGCCACGAGCGAGTCGTGGCCTTGCTGAGCCACGAGACCTGGCAGTCACGCTACCAGGGGCGACTCAATATTCTGGGGCAGCCTGTCGGCCCAGGGGCCGGCTCGCCGGTCATTGTCGGTGTGCTCCCAAGGGGATTCGTGCCGCCCGCGGCCGCAACGCCAAATCCGGCGTGGGAGGGCCTCGTGCTCTCGGACAAGACGATGGTGCTCGCGCCGATCGCACGATTGAAGCCCGGCCAGTCGATCGCGGCGGCGCAGGCGGAGGTTGACGCGCTGGTTACGGCGCTGGCGCCCCAATTGACCACTGCGCGCGGCGGCGCTGGTGCGCTGCCGTATATCCGCGTCGATCGACTGGACGATCACTTGTTCGAGAATTTTCAGGACAATGCCTGGCTGGTCGTCGTGGCCGCGGCCTTGGTCCTGCTCCTTGCGTGCACCAACTTGGTTGGACTCATGCTGGCGCGTGGGCGGTCGCGCGAGCGGGATGCCGCGGTGCGCCTCGCACTCGGTGCGAGCCCCGGGCGTCTCGTGTCGGCGACGGTGCTCGAAACGGGAGTGGTCTGCGTGGCCGGGACGGCTGTCGCCTGGGTGGCGGTTGCGTGGGCATCTTCGGCGATTTCTGCCGTGCTCCCGCCCATGTTTGCGCGGTACATGGCGGCCCCGACCGACGTGCGTGTCGCCACGATGGCTGTGCTCACCTCAATCGCGTGCGCCATGGCGGCCGGGCTCTGGCCGGGATTCTCGCTCGCCCGGGCAAGCGTCGTGCAGATTGTTCAGCGCCCCATCGCCAGCGGGCGAGGGACGAGACTGCCGGGCGGCAGAAGCCTGCTGGTTGCCGAGGCCGCACTCGGCATGCTGCTCGCGACCGGAGCCGCGCTTGCGGTGACGAGCTTCGTCAGACTCGCGCGCGAGGATCTTGGCTATCAACCTGAGGGGCTCTACCTCGTGTCCGCGCCACGCCCGGCCGCTGCGCCGAGCGGACCAGCGCCCGCGTCTGGACGCGGCGGCGGGCCCGCTGTCCCCGCTCAACTGGCGTCCTACGAGGCCAGCTTGCGCGCGGTTGCGGACGTGCCGGGCATCGTCGGCGTGGCTGGCGGCGACAGCGTCATGGCCACTGGCCAGGCCCCGATGCAATCGCTCTCCAAGGATCGGTCAGTTCGAGGAGGCCGTTTCGAAGTCTCAGCCGGGTTTTTCCATACCGTCGGCACGCGCGTATTGGCCGGCCGCGAGTTCAGCGATGCCGAGGTGGCCGACCGTGCCTCGGTCGCGATCCTCGATGTCGCCGCGTTGGACGAATTGTGGCCTCACGTGAGCCCAGAGGCCGCGGTCAATCGCTCGGTGGCGCTGCCCGGCGAGCCTGCTCGAGTAGTCGTCGGCGTCGTGCCGTCCCTGATTCGCAATAGCTACGGTGAAGCGTCAACGCCCGCCATGTACGTGCCGCTTGGCACCAACCCCAGGGCTTACGGCACGTTTATCGTCCGCGTCGCGAAGACGGGCGCTCCGCCGCTTGGTGCGATTCGCGACAGTCTGGCGGTTCATCTTGGAGTTCGGCGCGCCGTGCTGTCGCCGGTGCTCGACGAATTCGCTCCGAGTCTCAAGGATCCCAGGTTTCGGGCCGTTCTGTTGGGAGGGCTGGCCGCGTGCGCCGTGCTGCTTGGCGCAGCGGGCATCTATGCGCTCGCGGCGTTCGAAGTCTCGCGTCGGCGCCACGAGGTGGGGGTGCGAGTGGCTCTCGGGGCGTCGGGACCGCAAATCCGAGGCCTCGTCATCGGCGAGACGCTGAGGCCGGTCGCCGCCGGGGTGGCCCTCGGCGGACTCGGCGTGCTCTGGACCGGGCAGTGGCTGCGGTCGTTTCTCTTTCAGATCGACGCGCACGATCCGCGTGTGCTGGCGTCGGTCGCGCTCATCTTCCTCGGCACGGCGTGCCTCGCGTCGTGGCTGCCGGCGCGTCGGGCGGCACGCATCGATCCGGCCGCGATACTACGGGCTGAATGAACGCGCCGGGCCCAGGTTCCGAGCTTGGGGCGCGACGGTCGAGCGAGCGAAAACTATCTTGAGCGGGGCAGTGACGCCTGCCAAGGCTCAGGTAGATCCCGTGCGGGACTCTCAACACGGGTTCCTCGGTCGCCGCAGGATCTTTTGCCACGGAGACCGACCGATGGTATACTTAGCGAGTCTGTCCACCTGCGTGGCTTATTAGGAAGACGCCACGCGCTCTGTGTTCCGAATCTCCAAGTCACAACTTGTCTTGTTCCAACCTTTATGGCGAACCATCAAAGACGCTCCCCTGGGCGGCAGCCTGCCGAGGACGCCGGCGCCGATCCGCAGCCTGAGAACGACATGGACCTGACTGCCGCGCCCGGCAGCGAGTCTCAAACCGAGTCTCAAACCGAGCCTCAACCGGACGCGCCCAGCGCCGACGCGCCTCGGCCGCCGCAGACCAAGCCGACCCAGACCCTCAACATCAACGACCTGAAGGACATGAGCATTCAGAAGCTCACCCAGGTCGCGAAAGATCTGGCCGTGGCTGGGGCGACCGGCATGCGCAAGCAGGACCTGATCTTCCAGATCCTCAAAGCGCAGACCGAGCAGAGCGGGTTCATGTTCTCCGAGGGCGTGCTCGAGGTGCTGCCGGACGGCTTTGGCTTCCTGCGCGCGCCCGACTATAACTACCTGCCCGGCCCGGACGACATCTACGTGTCGCCCTCGCAGATTCGAAAGTTCGATCTGCAGACGGGCGATACCGTTTCCGGCCAGGTCAGGCCACCGAAGGACGGCGAACGGTACTTCGCGCTGATCAAAGTCGAGGCCGTCAACTTCGAGGCGCCCGACCAGGCGCGCAACAAGCTCTTCTTCGAGAACCTGACGCCGCTCTATCCGCAGGAGCGCATCCGGCTCGAGACGACGTCCGACAACCTGTCGGCGCGCGTGATGGACTTGATGACACCGATCGGCAAAGGGCAGCGCGGCCTGATCGTCGCGCCGCCTCGGACGGGCAAGACGATGCTCCTGCAGGCCATCGCCCAGTCGATCACGACCAATCACCCGGAGATCTACCTGATCGTCCTGCTCATTGACGAGCGCCCGGAAGAGGTCACCGATATGCAGCGTTCGGTGCGCGGCGAGGTGATCTCGTCGACCTTCGACGAGCCGGCGCAGCGGCACGTGCAAGTGGCCGAGATGGTCATCGAGAAGGCGAAGCGGCTGGTCGAGCACAAGAAGGACGTCGTCATTCTGCTCGACTCGATCACCCGCCTGGCCCGCGCCTACAACACCGTGGCGCCGCCGTCGGGCAAGGTGCTGTCGGGCGGCTTGGACTCGAACGCGCTGCAGAAGCCGAAGCGGTTCTTCGGCGCGGCGCGGAACATCGAAGAGGGCGGGTCGATCACGATCATGTCCACCGCGCTCATCGACACCGGCTCGCGCATGGACGACGTCATCTTCGAGGAGTTCAAGGGCACCGGCAACATGGAAATCCACCTGGACCGAAAACTGGTGGACAAGCGCGTCTTCCCGGCGATTGATATCATCAAGAGCGGGACGAGAAAAGAAGAGCTGCTCATTCCGAAAGAGGATCTCAACCGGATCTGGGTGCTGCGTAAGGTGCTCACGCCGCTCTCGCCGGTCGAGGCGATGGAACTCCTGCTCGACAAGATGGCGAAAACAAAGAGCAATGCCGAATTCCTGGCCGCGATGCAGAAGATGGGATAGGGCGCTCCGCGCCGCTCGACTGACGGTTGTTTGTATCGCCGCGTCAACGGTCTGGGCGCTGGCCCAGCAGCCCGCCGCGGCTCCGACATTTCACCTCTACTTGCTCGGCCGGGAAGTCGGCCGAGAAATCGACACGACTTCGCTTGCCGACGGCAGCCGCCGGCTCGATGCCGACCTGTCCTATGACGATGGCGGCGTGCCCATCCATGTCACCGGCACGCTCGACGCGGGGATTGACTGGGCGCCCAGACATCTCGTCGTCCGCGGCGCCACCTCCCCGTACACCACTGCCGATCTGGACGTCGGCGTGACGGCGGGGCGGGCCGACGTGCGCGACGGCGCTGCCACCAGGCAGGTCGACCTCTCTGGCGGCCGCTTCGTGGCGGACGCCGGCTACGCGCCCATCGGCATGCAGGAAGTGCTCATCCGCTATTGGCGCGACGTGGGGCGCCCGGCGCAGATGGCATCGCCACTGGGCCCGGTTCGCATCAAGACGCGCGCGACTGAAAGTGTCGACCTGGGCGACCACACCGTGGCGCTCGAGCGCGTGGAGGTGGATGGCGTCGTGTGGGGACGCGAGACGGCCTGGCTGGAGCCGGGCGGGCACCTGGCCGCCTTGATGACGTGGGTCGATGGCCGCCCATTCGCCGCCCTGAGGGACGGATACCTGCAGCGGCTCGACACCTTTACCGACGAGGCCACCGAGGACCGGCTCGAAGACCTGGCGCAAATGACCACCGCCGTGCCCGCCGAGCAGGACGGAAGCTTCGCGCTGGTCGGCGCCACCGTCATTGCCGACCCGGGGAAGCCGCCGATCCCGGATGCGACCGTCGTCGTTCGCGACGGCCGCATCGCCGACGTCGGCCCAAGCGCGCGGGTCCATGCCCCGGACGGCGTCCAGGCCGTGAACGTCAGCGGCATGACGATCGCGCCCGGCTTGTGGGACATGCACGCGCAGGTGGCGCAGATTGACTGGGCCCCCGTGTACCTGGCGTCGGGCGTGACGACGATTCGTGACATCGGCGGCGAGGTCGCGTTTCCCTCGGCCCTCCGTGACGGCATTGACAGCGGCGATGACATGGGGCCGCGGATGGTGCTGGCCGCGACGATCAGCGGGGCGGCGGAAAAGGCCGTGGGGCCCGTGGCTCCGGTGACGCCCGACGAAGCCAAGCAGGCCGTCCAGGAGTTCAAGAAGAGCGGGGTCCGCCAAGTCAACATCGGCCCGCTGGTCTCGGCGGATCTGGCGCGCGTCATCGCGAACGAGGCGCGCCACAACGGCATGACGCGTGAGCGGCCGTGTGCCCGAGGGCATGACGGTCGAGGAGGCGCTCGACGCCGGGTTCAATCAAATCTCGGGGGTGCCCGTGACGGGCGCGCCGGGATCGCCGGCCGTCACGGCCGTGTGGCAGGCATTCGTCCGCCACCACGCGTCGCTCGATCCGTTGTTGTCGTGGGCCGAGCTCACGAGCCGCGGCGCGGGTGGGGCGGCGGCATCGGCCAGGGCGGAGTTCTCGAGGTTGCCGCCCCTGCTGTCCGGGATGTTGGCGGGTTTTGGCCGCGCCAGCGCATCGTCGTCACTTGATCAGGCGCAGCGTCAGCAACTGGCGGCGCTCGTCGCCGACGCGGTTCACTCGGGCGTGCAGGTCGTGGCGGGTACCGCGCAGGGGATGCCCGGTTTCAGCCTGCAGCGCGAGCTGGAGCTGTACGTGCAAGGTGGCATGACCCCCGCCGAGGCCCTTCGGTCCGCGACCGTCGTACCCGCGCAGATGCTCAAGATGGGGGACAGCGGCACCCTCCTGTCCGGCAAGCGCGCCGACATCGTCGTGCTGGCCAAGAATCCCCTCGACGACATCGCCAACGTCGGCACCGCGAAGTGGGTCGTGGCGAACGGCAAACTCTACGATTGCCAGAAACTCTGGCAGGTCGCGGGGTTCAAGGGAAGTTAGAAGTTAGAAGTCAGAAGTTAGAAGTTAGAAGTCAGAAGTTAGAAGTCAGAAGTCAGAAGTTAGAAGTCAGAACGGGGAAGTTCTTCTGGTTGGGGGCCGGGTCGTCTTCAGGAAGACCGCTCGCTCACGCACACCGCCGAGGCGTGAGGGACCGTCAGGCGGTACTGTCCATCGCCGCTCATGCGCGCGGTTGACGGCTTGGTAATCTCGGTGTCGCGGCTGTCGATGGCCGGGGCTCGCAGCCACTGCACGTCCACGGCGGCGCTCCGCGTCTTGTCGAACTGCAGGGCCACGTCGAGATCCTTCTCGGCATCCTTGTTCAGAATCACCACACACCGTTGGCCGGCTGAGGTTTCGGCCGCGTAGGCCGTCGCGTTCACGCCGGCCGCTTGCAGCGTGGGGGCGAAATCGGATGTGAAGAGCCGGCTGCCGCTGAGCAGGCCGGCGAATTGCAGGCCGCGGCCGACGGGTTCGACCAGGTACTCGTCGCCAAAGGTGCCAATCGGCGTATAGAAGGGATGCGGATGGGCGGCAATCTGGGCCGGGGTCTCGCCCCGCTGCTGCAGCATCTCATCGCCTGGCAGGGAGCCGCCGACCGACACGGCCACGGACTTGCCGGTGCCGCCGTGCAGGTTGACCCCGGAGTAGTTGTTGCGTGCGAGCAGCAGCGCGTAGTCGGCGGACCAGAGCGCCGCGGCAAACACGTCGGAGAGGCCCGGCTTGCCGCCGCGATAGCACGTGTTGCCCTCGGTCATTCGAACGCGGGCGCCGACCTTGGCCGCCGCGGCCGTGGCCTCGTCGGCCGTCTTCTGCACCCTGGCCACGGTGGCCGGCTTGAGCAAGTTCGGGATGTTGACGTCCGGATTGGTTGCGGGCCCGCCAAAGTAGAAATGATGGGTCAGTGTCGTCACGTGGGGCGGTGCGGCGAGGGCCGGCCACGCCGCGGCGATGTCGGTCAGCCATGCGACGCGCGATGCGACGTCCGGCAAGCCGAATGCCGCGCCGGGCACGCGGTCACTGACCGCGCGCGCGATGGCCAGCCACTCGTCGAGATACGCCTTCGACGACCAGGTCTTCGGGTCGCGCAGGTGCCGATCGAACAGGTCTGGCTCGTTCCCGATCTGGAAGTACTGCAGGTTCACGCCGAGCGTCCTCGCGACGAATGCCGCTTCCTCGGCTGCGCGGGCCGGGCGTATTCGTGCCCATGCCGATGCCGTAGAGGCAGGTCCATCCAGTCGCCTTCAGGAAGCCCGCCAGGTTCCGGACCGACTCGGCCGTGACCGCGTAGTAGTCGGCCTTCGGCTCTCCCACGACTTCGCGGACCTCTGGATGCTCGGGTTCCGGTGAATCCGGCGTCGGTTTCCAGTAGCCGAATTCGCTGGTGTTGCCGCCCAGTCGCAGAACGCCGTGCGTGGATATCTCCCTGAACGCCCGAATCAATCCGGTGTTCTTCGCCGAGAAGAAGCCTGGGTCGGTGAGCTGGCGTACCTCGTACGAGAGACCCACGAAGTCCATCGGCATGTGCGGACCGTCGGCGGCCGACGGAATCACAAGCGTCACCGGCGCGGCGTTCTGCCGTGCACGCAAGGGGATGGCGGCGACGGCAACGGCCGTGGTCGTGAGAAAGTCCCGTCGGGTGATGGAGCGATGCGTCATCGTGCACCTCGCGGCTGGTGAGCGACACCGACCAGGGCGCTTATGGTCGGTGGCGGATGATCGGGCCAATTCTCACACGACGCGGCGTCCGAGGCCTGGTGCCCAATGCCTAGTGCCTAGTGCCCAGTGCCCAGTGCCCAGTGCCCAATGCCCAATGCCCAGTGCCTAGTGCCTAGTGCCCAGCGCCTGCTTCAGTGCCCGTCTCGTCGTGCTCGGGGGGCGGCTGCTCCGCCTGACCCCCGGGGTCCGCGGCCCGATCGGCGGTTGGCGGCGCGCCGAGCAGCTCTCGCAGCTCGTCGCCCTCGATCACTTCCTTCTCGAGGAGCCGCGCGGCGAGCACGTCGAGCACCTCGCGGTGCTGCTCCAGGATCGTCCTCGCGTGCACCTCGGCCTCCTCGATGAACCGCTTGACCTCGGCGTCGATCGCGCGCGCCGTGTCCTCGGCGTAGGTGCCGCGCTCCTGCGTGAACGGCGTCTCCAGGAACGGGTTCCGGCGATGGCCCTCGTGATGCACGGGCCCGATGATCTCGCTCATCCCGTACTCGGCGACCATCGCGCGGGCGATATCCGTCGCTCGCATCAGATCGTTCTGCGCGCCGGTTGAGATCTCGCCAAAGACCAGGCCCTCGGCCGTGCGCCCGCCCAAGAGCACGGACAACTGATGCTGGAGGTCGCGCTGCGACATCAAGTAGCGGTCCTCGAGCGGCAGCTGCATCGTGTAGCCCAGGGCGCCGAAGCCGCGCTGCACGATGGAGATCTTGTGCACCGGATCCAGGCCGGGCACGACGGTGGCGACGATGGCGTGGCCGGACTCGTGGTAGGCGACGATTCGGCGCTCCCGCGAGTTCATGACGCGTTTCTTCTCGAGCCCGGCGACGATGCGGTCGATGGCCTCTTCGAAGTCCTTCCGGTCGACGGCCGTTTTGTCGCGGCGGGCGGCGAGCAGCGCGGCCTCGTTCACGAGGTTCGCCAGATCGGCGCCGGCGAAGCCGGCCGTGCGCGCCGCGATGACGCCAAGGTCCACGTCGGGCGAGAGCGTGACGGCCTTCACGTGGATGCGCAGGATCTGCTCCCGGCCCCTGACGTCGGGCTTATCGACGAGGACCTGCCGGTCGAATCGGCCGGGCCGGAGCAGCGCCGGGTCGAGCACCTCCGGCCGATTCGTGGCGGCGATGACGATGACGCCCTTCTTGGCGTCGAAGCCGTCCATCTCGGCGAGGAGCTGGTTCAGGGTCTGCTCCCGTTCTTCGTGGCCGCCCATCGGCGACTGCATGCGAGCCTTGCCCAGCGCGTCGAGCTCGTCGATGAAGACGATGCACGGCGCCTTGGCCTCGGCCTGACGGAATAGGTCGCGGACGCGCGCCGCGCCGACGCCAACGAACATCTCGACGAACTCCGATCCGCTGAGGCTGAAGAAGGGGACCTTGGCTTCGCCGGCGACCGCGCGCGCCAGGAGCGTCTTGCCGGTGCCCGGGGGGCCGACGAGGAGCACGCCCTTCGGGATACGTCCGCCGATGATCGTGTACTTGCGGGGCGTCTTGAGGAACTCGACAATCTCCTTCAATTCGTCCACCGCTTCGTCCACGCCGGCGACGTCATTGAACGTCACTTTGACATCGTCTTCGGCGTAGATCTTGGCGCGGCTCTTGGCGAACGACATGATGCCGCCTTCGGCGCCGCCCATTCGACGGAAGAAGAACGACCAGAGGGCCACCAGCAGCACGAGCGGCAGCACCCAGCTCAGCACGTCGGTCAGCCAGCGGTTCTGCGGCTCGGCCGAGAACTTGACCTTCTGGGCCTCGAGGGCTTCGACGAGCTTGGGGTCATCGACTTTGTACGCGTTGAAGTTGACGCTCTTGTTGTCCTGGTCGAGGTACTTGCCGTGAATCGAGTCGTCGCCGATGACGACGTCGCTCACGCGGCCCTGCTCGACGAGCGACTTGAAGTCGGAGTAGTCGAGCGTGGTGCCCTGGTGAAAGCTGGCGCTCAGCAGGTTGAAGAGCAGGACGAGGCCGAAGAGGCCCACGCCAAGCCAGATAGGCGAAATCGGCCGGCGGCCCCCTGGGGGGCGCCGGCGACCCTGCACACGACGTTCGGAATCTTGAAGCGGAGGCATGTCTCCTGTCACGCGCCCACGGGCGCTTCACGCCGCAGCGCGAGCGCGCCGTGGTCGATGTCGGCCCGGACGAGGTCGCCCTCCTTGAACTCTCCCTGGAGGACGCCGAGCGCGAGCGGATCCAGGACGCGGCGCTGGATGGTCCGCTTCAGCGGACGAGCGCCGTATACCGGATCGTATCCTTCTTCGATGATCAAGTCTCGTGCGGCGTCGGACAGGACCAGCCGAATCTTCCGGTCTTCCAGCCGACGCAGCAGGGCGCCAATCTGGATGTCGATGATGCGCCGGATATCTTCCCGTCCAAGCGCATGGAAGAAGATGATCTCGTCGATCCGGTTCAGGAACTCCGGCTTGAAGTGCTGCCGCAGCGCCTCCATGAGCTGGCGCCGCGTGCCCTCGTCGAGGTCGGACTCTCCCTGGAGCGCGCGCTCGGCGATGTACTGGCTCCCGACGTTCGACGTCATGATGACGACGGTGTTCTTGAAGTTGACCGTCCGCCCCTTGCCGTCCGTCAGCCGCCCGTCGTCGAGCAACTGGAGCATGACGTTCAGGACCTCGGGGTGCGCCTTCTCGATCTCGTCGAAGAGCACGACGGCGTACGGCCGGCGCCGAACGGCCTCGGTCAGCTGCCCGGACTCCTCGTAGCCGACGTACCCGGGCGGCGCGCCGATCAGCCGCGAGACGGTGTGCTTCTCCTGGTACTCGGACATGTCGATGCGCACCATGGCCTGCTCGTCGTCGAACAGGAACTGGGCCAGAGCGCGCGCCAGCTCCGTCTTGCCGACGCCCGTGGGGCCCAGGAAGATGAAGCTGCCGAGAGGGCGGTTCGGGTCCTGCAGCCCCGCGCGGGCCCGGCGAATCGCGTTGGCGACCGCCACGACGGCGTCGTCCTGCCCGACCACGCGCTGGTGCAGGCGCTCCTCCATGTGGAGGAGCTTCTGCACTTCACCCTCCACCAGACGACTCACGGGGATGTGGGTCCACCGGGAGACGACTTCGGCGATGTCCTCCTCGTCCACCTGTTCCTTCAGCATGCGCGGCCCGCTCGAGGTCTCGGCCGGCGCCTGCTCGTGCTCCTGGATCTGCCGCTCCAGCTCGGGGATGCGGCCGTACTTGAGCTCGGACGCTTTCGCGAAGTCGCCGGAACGCTGGGCGCGGTCGACTTCGAGGCGAAGCTGCTCCAGCTCTTCCTTCTGCGCGCGGACGCCCTGGATCGCGCTCTTCTCGTTCTGCCACTGGGCCGCGAGGCGCGTCCGCTGCTCCTTGAGGTCGCCGAGCTCCTTCTCGAGCTTGACCAGGCGGTCCTTGGACGCAGCGTCCGACTCCTTGCGGAGCGCCTCGCGCTCGATCTCGAGCTGCATCACGCGCCGCTCGATTTCGTCGAGCTCGGCCGGCATGGAGTCGATTTCCATGCGCAGCCGCGACGCGGCCTCGTCGATGAGGTCGATGGCCTTGTCGGGCAGGAATCGGTCCGTGATGTACCGGTTCGACAGCACGGCGGCGGCGACCAGCGCGGAGTCCTTGAACTTGACGCCGTGATGAATCTCGTACCGCTCGCGCAGGCCCCGGAGGATGCTGATCGTGTCCTCGACCGTGGGTTCGCCGACGAGCACGGGCTGGAACCGGCGCTCGAGGGCGGCGTCCTTCTCGATGTACTTCCGGTACTCGTCGAGCGTCGTGGCCCCGATCGTGTGGAGCTCGCCCCGGGCGAGCATCGGCTTCAGCAGGTTGGAGGCGTCGACCGAGCCCTCGGCGGCGCCGGCGCCGACGACCGTGTGGAGTTCGTCGATGAACAGCACGATCTGGCCCTCCGCGCTCGCGACTTCCTTGAGCACGGCCTTCAGCCGCTCTTCGAATTCGCCCCGGTACTTCGCGCCCGCGATGAGCGCGCCCATGTCGAGCGCGATGATGCGCTTGTTGCGGAGGCCCTCGGGGACGTCGCCGCGCGCGATGCGCAGCGCCAGGCCTTCGACGATGGCCGTCTTGCCGACGCCCGGTTCGCCGATGAGGACCGGGTTGTTCTTGGTGCGCCGCGCCAGCACCTGGATCACGCGGCGGATCTCGTCGTCGCGGCCGATCACCGGGTCGAGCTTGCCCTTGCGGGCGACGGCGGTCAGATCGCGCCCGTAGCGCTCGAGGGCCTGATACTTGCCCTCGGGGTTCTGGTCGGTCACGCGTTGGGATCCGCGGACGGAGGTCAGGGCCTGGAGGATGGCGTCCTTGGTCACGCCGTGACGCTTGAGCGCCTGGGCGAGCGGCGAGCGGCCGCCCTCGGCGGCAATCGCCAGGAACAGGTGCTCGGTGCTCGTGAATTCGTCCTTCAGGCGCTCGGCTTCCTGCTCGGCCGCGGCAAACACGTCGCGGAGCCGGGCGGAGAGGCCCGGTTGGGCGCCGCCGCGCGCCGCAGGCAGCCGGCCGATGACGGCCTGGACCTCCGGGACGAGCGCCTGCGCGTCGATGTTCATCTTGCCCAGGACGGCCGGCACGATGCCGTCGCGCTGTTCGAGCAGGGCGAGCAGCAGGTGCTCGGGCTGGATTTCCGGATGGCCCGCGCGCTCAGCCGCCTGTCCGGCAGCCAAGATGGCCTCTTGCGCCTTTTCGGTGTAGCGATTGAGATTCATGATGGTCGTTCCACGCTTTCAAGAGTTTTCAGTGCGTCGTAGTGCTCGCGCTCTTCCGCCGAGAGCGACGTCGGCAGGGCCACGTCGACGGTGGCGTACAAGTCGCCGCGGTCGTCCGGTTTGCCGACGGCCGGCATGCCGTGGCCGCGCAGTCGGAACACGCGGCCGTTCGCGGTGAGCTCCGGGATCTTCAGCCGCAGCGTCGAGCCGGAGATGGCCGGCACGACGACTTCGCCGCCAAGGACCGCTGTTGTCACCGGCACGGCGACGTGGACGTACAAGTCGCGGTTCTTTCGCTCGAACCGGGCGTGCGGCTGTTGCCGGACGATGAGGTAGAGGTCGCCGGCCGAGCCCCCGCTCACGGCCTCGCCCTCGCCGGCGGCGCGCACACGGGCGCCGTCGTTGACGCCGGCCGGGATCCGGACCTCGACGGTGCGCGAGTGCCCGCCGTGCTTGATCCCGATCCGGCGCGTCGTTCCGGCGAACGCCTCCTCGAGCGTCAAGTTGACGGTCTGCTCGAGATCGCGGCCGCGTCGGGGCCGCGGGGCCGATCGCGCCTGCCGCCCACCGCCCGCCGCGCCGCCGAAGAACGTGTGGAAGAAGTCCGAGAACGGATCGTCGGCGCCGAACGCCTCGTGCATCTCGTCGGGCGACATCGTGCGATAGCCGCCCGGGCCGCCGCCGTCGAAGTGCACGTTCCACCCGGCCGGACCGCCGCCTCCGGCCCCTGGCGGTGCTTGTTCGTAGGCTCGCCAGTTGGCGCCAAGCTCGTCGTACTTGCGCCGCTTCTCGGGGTCCCCGAGGACCTCGTTGGCCTCGTTGACCTCCTTGAACTTCGCCTCGGCGGTCTTGTCAGCCGGGTTGAGGTCCGGGTGGAACTTGCGCGCGAGTTTGCGGTACGCGCGCTTGATCTCGGCCTCGGTCGCCGTCTTCGACACGCCCAGCGTCGTATAGTAGTCTTTGAATTCCACTACGACGCCTCCATGCCCAGGATGCGAAACAGCTCGTCGACCTCGTGCGCCAGCTTCCGATAGACCTCCGCACGAGGCGCGCCCGGCGGCTGCGCGACGAGCGGACGAAGCCGCTCGGCCACGTCGGCGATCGACAGCAGCCGCTGGACGCCGGCGAGGTTGATCCCGGCTTTGTCGACCAGCGTCTTGATCAGGCGCACCCGCTCGAGCTCGGCGCGCGTGTAGACACGCATGCTGCCGAGCGTCCGCAGCGGCCGCACCAGTCCGAGCCGCTCGTACTTCCGGAGCGTCTGGGGATGGACGTCGAGCAGCTCGGCGGCCATGCTGATCAGGTAGAGATCGGGCGGCTTGGGCATACAGCGTTCCGAGTATAGACATTGACACGGTCTATGTCAAGATCATGAGCGAGTTCGTGGCCCTCGGCGTTCACATCCCCATGGCCGACCTGGTCACCGTGGGGCTCCTCGTCGTGCTCGAGGGGCTCCTCAGCGCCGACAACGCCCTGGTGATGGCCGTCATGGTGCTGGGGCTGCCGCCCGACCGGCACAAGAAGGTGCTGAGCTACGGGCTGGTCGGCGCCTTCGCCTTCCGGGGCGTCGCCACCCTCCTCGCGCTCTATCTGATTCGCATCGTCCTCGTGAAGCTGGCCGGCGGGCTGTACCTCGGGTACCTGGTCTACGCGCACTTCTCGCAGGGGGGCGACGGCGAGGATCGGCGCAAGCCTCGTCCGGCCCGGCCGATGCTCGGGCTGTCGGCCTTTTGGGCCACGGTGGTGCGCATCGAGGT
Source organism: uncultured Acidobacteriota bacterium (assembly GCA_963849525.1). Taxonomy (GTDB): domain Bacteria; phylum Acidobacteriota; class Vicinamibacteria; order Vicinamibacterales; family SCN-69-37; genus CAVXSP01. Next base: position 514,056 of record CAWKHL010000004.1, read on the forward strand.
CGTGAACCTCGCGTTTTCCATCGACTCGATTCTGGTCGCGGTCGCGATGTCCAACAAGCTCTGGGTCGTGCTGACGGGCGGCCTCCTCGGCATCGTCGCCATGCGCGTCGTCGTCGGGCAGTTGCTCAAGCTGATTCAACGCTACCCGCCGCTGGTCGACGGCGCGTTCGTCATCATCGGATGGGTCGCCCTCAAGCTCGCCGCCGACTATGCCCATCAAATGGGATGGATCCACTGGGACATCAGCCAGAGCGTCGAGCTCACGCTCATCGTGGCGATCTTCCTTGGGGCGTACATCTACGCTCGCAGACAAGAAAAAGTCAGAAGTTAGAAGCCAGAAGTTAGAAGGGCAACGCGCCGTAGGCCAGCGCGCTCGTGACCAGTCCGACGAGCGTTGGCGAGACCCACCCGTAGCCGGCGCCGGAGGTGTGCACCTGCACGATGAGGAGCGCGGCGACGCCCGCGACCATCGACGCGAGCGCGCGTCGGCGGCTGGGACGGGGCAGGTAGAGCGCGCCGAGGATGGGGACGAACAGCGTGACGACGAGGATGGAGTAGAAGATCTTGAGCGCGCTGACCACGCCGGGGAAGGCGAACGTCAGCGCGAAGCCGAGCCCGCCCCCGAGCCAGGCGGTGATGCGGGCGGCGCGCAGTACCTGGGCGTCGGAAGCGCCTGGCCGGAAGAATCCCTTGTAGAGGTCGCGGGCGCCGGACGTCGAGAGCATGAAGAGCACCGCGTCGCCGGCGCTGAGCTCGGCCGAGAAGACCGCGGCCAGCGCGAGCCCCCCGATGACAATCGGCACCCGCGAGAGCACCATCGGCAGCGCGTCGTCGTGGTTGGCCAGCGCGGGGTAGAGCGTGTGCGCGGCGAGGCCCAGCACCACGGGGATGAACGCGAAGACCATCAACGCCACGGCGTTCCAGGCAATGCCGCGGGTGAGCGTCCGCTCGTCGCGCGCGGCGTAGGCCTTCTGGAGGAGCCCGGGTGAGAGGAAGAACGCGGGGCCGAGGGTGAAGAGCAGCGGCCAGCCGTCTCCGGGCGTCGCGGCGTGGAGGAAGCTCAAGTGCGAAAGGTTGGCGGCGCCAATTGCGCCGAGTCCGCCAGCCACCGCGACCGCGAGCGGCAGTGCCAGGCAGAAGCCGACCAGTTTGACGATGAGTTGAATGCCGTTGACGCGCGCGGCGCTCGCCAGGCCGCCAGCCGCGAAGTACGCGGCGATGATGAGCGCGCCGATGAGACAGCCGACGCCGTGGGGGACCCGGCCGGCGATGGTGAGCACCGCGGCGATGCCGTCGAGCTGGCCGCAGAGCACGAAGAGCGTGCCCAGCCACACGAGAAACGCCGAGAGCACCCGGACGTCGCGCCCGTACGCGCCCTCGAGGAAGTCGCCGACCGTCAGCAGGCCGCGCGCTTTCGCGATGCGCCAGATTCTGGGACCCACCCAGAAGGCGAGCACGAGCGAGCCCAGGCCGGCGCTGCCATTCCACCACCAGGCGGCGAGCCCGTTGTCGTAGGCGAGCGACGTCGCGCCGACCGTCGAACCGGCGCCGATGTTGGGCGCGAGGAACGTCGCGAACACGAGCCAGGCGCCCAGCGCCCGGCCGCTCACGAAGAAGTCGCCCGTCCCGCGCACGCGCCGCCCGATGACGACGCCCAGGACGATCAGCCCGGCCGAGTAGGCGAGCAGCAGGGCCAGGAGCGGCGTCAACGGCGAAGCGTCCTACTTGAGATCCGAAACGGCGGGGTACCCGGGCAGGCTCTTGGCGAGCCGAACCGCCCGGAGAATCGCGTCGGAGACGGCCTCGGCGGCCAGCTCGCCGACCTCGCCGACATTGGCGTCGGAAGCGAGGCCGCCCGTGCCCACGGCGAAGATCGTGTCGCCATCCGACGGCGTGTGCGAGGGGACGATCGCGCGCGCGATGCCGTCGTTGGCCATCTCGGCCACCCGGAGCGCCTGGGCCTTGGTGAGGCGAGCGTTGGTGGCCACCACGCCAATCGTCGTGTTCTGCAGCGACCCGACGGCTGGCCTCGTGGTCTCCGTCATCGTCCACAACGGCTCGAGCGACGTGCCGTCGGCCGTGCGCACGCCGGCGACGGGCTGTCCGGTGCGACGGTCGAAGACCGTACCGACCGCGTTGACGGCGACGATGGCGCCGACGATGAGCCCGTTGGGCCCGGTGTAGGCGGCCGTGCCGATGCCGCCCTTCATGGCGCGGTTGGCGCCGCGCATCTTGCCAACCGTCGCGCCCGCGCCGGCGCCGACCGATCCTTCTTGGACCGGGCCGGACGTCGCGGCGGCTGCCGCTTGATAGCCGCACGCGGCGTCGGGGCGGACGCCGAAGGCGCCGCCGACGTTGAGGTCGAAGAGGATCGCGGCCGGCACGATGGGCACGACGCCGCCGCCAATTGGAAAGCCGATGTGGTGCTCTTCGAGGTATTTCACGACACCGGTTCGGGCATCGAGGCCGTAGGCGCTTCCTCCGGAGAGCACGATCGCATTGACGACCTGGACCGTGTTGTCGGGGGCGAGCACGTCGGTTTCCGCCGTGCCTGGCGCGCCGCCGCGCACGTCGACGCCGCCGACGCTGCCGTCGGGCAGCAGCACGACCGTGCAGCCCGTGGGACGTGCGGTCAACGTGATCTGTCCTACGCGAACGCCTGGAACGGCGGTGATCGCCTGAGCGGCGGAGTTGGTCATGGCGGTCTGGGCGTGCAGGACGGCGGCCGACGACGAGGCCGCCAGGGTGGCCAGGAGGAGCAGGCGAACGGCGCGCGCGCGTGTCACGATGCTGTGATTATAACGGCCCGCGCGACCGCGAATGGGGCTGCGCGGCGCGGGCGCGCCGGAAAACCACGGTACAATGACGGTTTCCATGCGGCGCATTCTGGTCACCAATGACGACGGGTACTTCTCGGAAGGCATCAAGGCGCTGGCGCTCGCCTTGGAGCCGCTGGGCGAGGTCACGATTGTCGCGCCCGAGCGGGAAGCGAGCGCCGTCGGCCACGCGCTGACGCTGCGCCGGCCGCTCCGCGTGGAACGCGTCGGCGAGCGCGTCTACTCGGTGGACGGCACGCCCACCGACTGCGTGAATATCGCCATCGACAAGGTGTTGGCCGGACCGCCCGACCTGGTCGTCTCCGGGATCAACAAGGGCCTCAATGTCGGCGACGACGTGACGTACTCGGGGACGGTGGCCGGTGCCCTGGAAGGCGCGCTACTGGGCTACCAGGCGATGGCCATGTCGCTCGAGTTCACGCGGGGCAAGTGGGAGTTTCGATACGCCGCCACGAAAGCCGCCGCGCTGGCGGCGGCGATCTTCGAGCGGCCGCTGCCGTTTCGGACGTTTCTAAACGTCAATGTGCCGCAGGGGACACCGGCTGGCGTGCGCGTCACGGTGCAGGCCAAGCGCAACCACATCACCAAGGTCGACCAGCGCCTCGACCCTCGCCAGCGTCCGTACTTCTGGATCGAGGAGGCCGAGGACGACTGGCAGCCCCACGACCGGTCGGACCGCCAGGCGATCAGCGACGGCTACATCTCGGTAACGCCGCTGCAGCCCGATCTGACGGACCACGCGTCGCTCTCGCTCATCGAGGGGCTGATGCGGCAGGTGGACGGCGCCCCCAAATAGGCCCGACAGGCCGCAAATCTCTGCCGATTAGGGTAAGATAGGTCGGTTGTCGGGGCGTGGCTCAGCCTGGTAGAGCACTCGGTTCGGGACCGAGGGGTCGGAGGTTCGAATCCTCTCGCCCCGACCAACATTGATCCGGGGGGCTCCGCCCCCGCGGACCCCCCAACACGCTCACTCGCGGGGCCCCCTACGCCCCGCTCCGCTCGCTTGGCTCTTAGAACGCCGGGGGGCGCCGCCCCCGCCCTTCGATGGCACTCAGGGCGCCCCGAGTCGAATCGAGGGGCGCGGACCCCCCAACACGCTCACTCGCGTTCCTCGACGTTGCTCGGAACGCCTTGAGCCTGCCGAAAGGCGGGGCCCCCTACGCCCCGCTCCGCTCGCGTGGGCTCGCTGACGCTCGCTTAGAGCACCGGGGGCTTTGCCCCCAGACCCCCAACACGCTCTCTCGCTCAGCGCTTCGCCGCCTTGCTCCGTTCGCGTGGGCTCGCTCGCTGACGCTCGTTCGCGCACAGTAAACAATCACAAGAGAATCGGCCCTCAATTGACCGTCATGGTCGGTTGAGGGCCTTTTTTGTTGGTTGTTCTCGATACTTTCGCCACGCGATCTGAACAATTCCTAATATTCAGGCCTGATCTCGTGTCGGCGATGGTCGGTGGTGAAAGTCCGAGAAAGGGCGCTTTCTGCTGCTAAGTCTTATGCTGGTCTTATGCTCGACGCCTCGCACCGGGAAGACAGAATCGGTATCGGCGCGTAGAGGTCTGGCCGCATCGTTGACCAGACAATGAACTTGCTCCCGGTGCAGGTCAGCCGTCCCTTCGTCCCAATGAATATCGATCAAACAGCGTCAGTGTCATCCGACGCTGGGTCGGGCATCAATCGTGTACTCTCTCGACGCGAGAGTCGGGAACCGACGTCCCAAAGGCGCCATGGCGATCACTGCGCCGCTCAACCTGTGGCTGGATCGACTGGTCCGTGAGTCACCGGGATTTGAAGCGAAGGTCGCGGAGGGCCTTGCGGCGATCCGCGTAGCGCAGGATCTGGTGGCGCTTCGCGAGTCACGAGGCCTCTCTCAAGCGCAATTGGCCCGGCGTGTCGGCGTCACGCGATCAGCGATCGCGCAGCTGGAGTTGGCGCAGGCCCGACCACATCGCCCGACGAGTACGCCGCGCCCGACGGTCCGCCCAGCAACGACAATTAGCACCGACCGCAGGCGGAGATCGCGCCTACCGTCTTCGAGAGCGGCGTGTTTGCGCTGAAGGGAGGAACGGCCATCAACCTGTTCCTTTCGGAAGATGCCGCGTTTCTCGGTCTATGATTTCTCGAATCTCGTGTTCGGCGATCATCGCGTGCCTCGTGCTCAAGCGCTGACGGCGATCAACGAGGCTCTGCGGGTTGCGAACAGCCGATTATCGAAACATGGATTCAAGGCGCAGACTGTGTCAGCCGCGGACATCGGCGAGACCAAGCTGCTGGTGCAACGCAACGACCTCTCCGTGAAGATCGAAGTCAACACCGTCATGCGCGGCGCCGTGCATCCGACGCGAACGATGTCTCTGACCGCGTCCGCCAGCGACGCGCTCATGGTCGATCTCGAGCTTCCGCTGCTCTCGCCAGAAGACATCTACGGCGGCAAGCTGGTCGCCGCGATGGACCGTCAGCATCCGCGCGATCTCTTCGACGTCATGGAACTCTTCGCGCATGGCGGCATCACCGCCGCGATCAGACGCGCCTTCGTCGTGTACTCGCCAGCCACAATCGCACGTTCCATGAAGTCCTCTTCCCGACGCCGAAAGACATCCGCCTCGCCTACGAAGGATCATTCTCTGGTATGACGAGCGAGCCGGTGACGATGGAGGCGTTGCTCGCGACACGTGATCGCTTGTTCCAGGAGTTGCCGGCGGCGCTCGACGCGAATGAGCGAGAGTTCCTGCGAACGCTCGTGCAGGCGAAGCCCACCTGGGCGCTGTTGGGCATTCCTCACCTCGAGGAGCTGACCGGCGATTCGGTGGAGGCTTCAGAATCTGCAGCAACTGCAACGAGATAGCCCGGCGCGATGGAGTGCACTGTGTGAGGCACTCGATGAGGGGCTGCAAGACCTACCGTGAGCGGAGCAGCTCGCACCAGCTGTGAGGGCACAATCTGCCCCGGCGGAGTGTCGGCAATCCTATAAACACGAACCATTCTTGAGGTTCGAAATGGCCTACGACGTCTTTTCGGTAACCCCCCAACCGCCGCGTTGACTGTCTCCCACCGGCCGGAGGTTCGGATGGCTGCGGCTCCCTCGACGAACCTAGAGGACATCGGATCATCCATGTTTCAACATTTGGGGCTTCTCAAGCCGAAAGCTGGGCGCAGGACGCCCCTCCAGCGGACAATATCTCGATCGACGCCCAGTGGCGCGTGTGTCTTCGTTGGACTGCCGCCGGGCCTGAGGACGTCGAGATCTACGGATTATTACTGAGGAACACACCATGGCATCGAGGGCTGCGCACCCCGGAGAACACTTGGCCGAGGAGCTTGATGCGCTCGACATGAGCGCCGCGGAGCTCGCGCGTCGGCTCAAGGTTCCGACGAATCGCGTCACGGCGATCATGAACGGCCAGCGCGCGATCTCCGGAGACACGGCGCTGCGCCTGGCTCATTTGTTCGGAACGAGTCCGCAGTTCTGGCTGAATCTTCAGAGCCTCTACCAAATTCGGTTGGCCGAAGAGAAGAGCGGAAAGGCCATCAAGAAATTGCCCTCGCTCAAACGCGTGGCGGAAGTTCACGCGTAGGTCGATCCCGAGTCGCCACGCTTTGACGTGACGGGCAGAAGAGCGATTGTCTCATCAGGACGGCGGTCGCGCGCTTGTGCTTGCCGCGATCCGCGTGCCGTGCTCGTTGCGAAGGTGGCCAGGCCGGCGGTGCTCGGCGTCGCCAATTTCGCGAAGCTGGACGCCACCATCGCTTGCGCCGGCGCAATGAAGCCGGCCGGCGACCGGCAATCGCGCCGCCGCGATGTGGATGATCAAGCGCCTGGTCGTGGACGGCTGGGATGCCGACCGCGCGGCCACCGAAGCGGCGGCGGCAGACCAGCGCCGCTCAAGGCGTTCGCGCTCGACTACGCGGCGTCGCACAAGAGGCAAGCGGCGCGCTCAGAAGAGCAGCGCGCCGCGGACGGCGATCTGATGACCCGTGCGCGCGATTGGACCGGTGCGGTACTCCGGGCCGTACTGGTCGTATCGCGTGACGTAGTCTTCGATGGTGACGCGGAAGCCATAGCGGGTGCCTCGCTCACGCATCTCGAATCCGCCTCCGACGAGCGGTCCGGCCTCTTCCCCCATGCCCATGCCGGCCATGACGAACGGGCGGAACGATGAACGGTTCGCGACCTGTGCCTGCGCGAATAGCGCTCCCCGTCCGGCGACATACGGCCAGGAGATCAGCGCCTCACCCTGGGCGCCGCCGCTCAGCCAGCGCGGGCCTAGGCCGATCGTGACGCCGCCGCCCACGCTGGCGTGGTGCTCGTTATTGACGCTGGACGAGACGGCAGCGCCGATGAAGCCGCGCGCGTCCTGGGCTCGAGCCGCAGCCGGGGCGATGAGCACGAGCAGGATCAACAGGGAACCTTGACGTTTCACGGGAGCCTCCGGCCAGGCAAGGCGCGACCGACTCGAAAACGGCGCACCGCGTCAGAATATGCCTACAAGAGGTATATGAAATAGGGCCAGCATACCCGAAGCCAAGGCCCGGCTCAGCGCGCTGATCGACCGCGTGCGCCAGGGTGGCTAGTCTCGCGATCGACGTGCTGCTGTGCGGTGAGCGTGAAGCTGACGTGTCGCTGTTTCAACGGGACCGAAGCTCGCCAAGTACGGTTTCGGGTGGAGGTTCAAATCCTCTCGCCCCGACCAACATTAATCCGGGGGGCTCCGCCCCCGCGGACCCCCCAACACGCTCACTCGCGGGGCCCCCTACGCCCCGCTCCGCTCGCGTGGGCTCGCTGACGCTCGCTTAGAGCACCGGGCCCTTTGCCCCCAGACCCCCGACACGTGCACTCGCGTTCCTCGACGTTGCTCGGAACGCCTTGAGCCGGCCGAAAGGCGGGGCCCCCTACGTCCCGCTGCGCTCGCGTAGAGCGCGTCCCCCCAAACGCCCCACACTCGCGCACACGCGTTCGCCCGCGACGACGACGCGCTAGGCTGGCGCCCGTCCGACTCCCTCCCAAAGTGATGTGCCCGCGGAAAGCAGCTATCAACCCCGTCGTCACGCAACGGCTCGCGAGGGATAACGGATGGACGAACGACGCAGCGATGCCTTCACGCGCGGGACGCCCACGTCATCGAAGCGGCGGTGCGGTTGAACCGGGGCCGAGAAAGCAAGGCCTAGGATGGGGCGCGCTGGAGGTAGAATCCGCATATGACTTGGCAGGATCGGGTCACGGTGAATCCAGCCGTCCGTAGCGGCAAACCGTGCATCAAGGGGACGCGCATTGCCGTGTACGACGTTCTGGAGTACCTGGCTGGCGGGATGTCCGAGGATGACATTCTCGGAGACTTTCCTGACCTCACTCGGGACGACATCCGGGCCTGTCTCGCGTTCGCCGCCGCACGCGAGCGGCGCCTCGTGAACTCAGTGGCGTGAAGCTACTCTTCGATGAGAATCTCAGCCCGCGACTCGTCAGCCGCCTGGCAGGCACGTACGATGGCAGCCATCACGTTAGAGACGTTGGGCTGAAGGGCCGGGAAGATCAGAAGATCTGGGACTATTCACGGGCCGAGGCATTCGCCGTCGTTTCAAAAGATACGGATTTTCGCGAGCGGGGCTACGTTCAACGGTTTTCCGCCGAAAGTCATTTGGCTCGACGTGGGCAACGCGGGAACCGCAATCATCGCCGAGCTCCTCAAACCCGAGCGGGCACGTGTCGAGCAGTTCGACCGCGATCCGGAAGCCTCCGTGCTGGTCCTCTCTCTGGCGCACGACGCAATCTAACGGAAGCTTTACGCTGAGATTGTGCTCGCCGGACATTCCGACGAATGCGAAACCGGAGTCCGTTCTCCAAATCGGTTCGGGACCGAGGGGACGGAGGTTCGAATCCGCCCGCCTGGCCCGACGAACGTCGAGATTGTCGATTATCACTGAGGAACACATCATGGCATTGAGGGCTATTCACCCCGGAGAACACTTGGCCGAGGAGCTTGAAGCGCTCGACATGAGCGCCGCGGAGCTCGCGCGTCGGCTCAAGGTCTCGACGAATCGCGTCACCGCGATCATGGACGGCCAGCGCGCGATCTCCGGAGACACGGCGCTACGCCTGGCTCATTTGTTCGGAACGAGCCCGCAGTTCTGGCTGAATCTTCAGAGCCTCTACCAAATTCGGTTGGCCGAAGAGAAGAGCGGAAAGGCCATCAAGAAATTGCCCTCGCTCAAACACGCTGAAGAGGTTCACGCGTAGAGAAATAAGTCAGCAGAATGTCCCGATCAACGCCCAGTGGCGCGTGTGTTTTCGTTGGACGGCCGCCGGACCTGAGGACGTCGAGATTGCGGACTATCACTGACGGGAGTGTGGTGATGAAGATCAAGAATGGCATGCGGCCGGTCCACCCCGGCGAAGTGTTGCGCGAGGACTTTCTGCGGCCCGCGGGCCTCACGGCGAATGCGCTGGCCAAGCGGCTTCACGTGCCGGCGCCGCGGATTAACGATATCGTGCGCGAGCGGCGCGGAGTGTCCGCAGATACGGCCATGCGCCTGGCGCGCTACTTCGGTGGCGATGCCCGCTCGTGGCTGAACCTGCAGGTCATCTACGACCTGCGTCTCGCGGAGATTGCCAACGCCCGCAAGATCGAACGCGAGGTCATGCCGATTGCGGTCTAACCGGTTAGTCGTCCATCCAAGAACCTGAGGACAAGCCCGGTACTCGTTAAGTGAAGCAATAGCGGAGCGCGGGCTACGCCTCACGGCGGAACGCGGCCTCGTAGATCACGGGCGTTCTGCTAACCGAAAGCGTGCCAGGCGTGGGCAGGTTGTACTCATTGAACGGCACGCCGGAATCCCGCACGAAGCCGACGCGACGCAACTCGTCGTCGAGTTGGGCAAGGGTGAGAAAGCATTGCGGCTCGCCGGAGAACTGGGTGAACACGAAGGGTTCGCCGGCAAGAGGCAGGGTCTCGGCCGGAAGCGTGTGTCGCGAGAACGTGAATACGAAGAGTCCCGCGTCGGGCGTCGCCACCCGAGCCGCCTCCTCGAGCGCGAGTCTAAACTGGGCGGCGGAGCGCGCAAGATTCCAGATGCCGTGCGCAATGACCAAGTCGAAGCTGCGGTCCTTCGCCGGGAGGCGCTCCATCGGCGCGAGGACAACCTGAAGTCGGGCGTCGAGTCCCTCCTCATGCGTACGACTCGCGGCGGCGCGGAGCATGGGCCACGACAGGTCGGTGCCCACCACGTGCCAGCCGAGGCGTGCCAGCGGAAGCGCGTTGCGCCCGGCGCCGCAGCCGATGTCGAGGGCGCGCCCGCCGCCGGAGCGCGTGAGTTCCTCCTGGGCGAACGCCAGGAGCACCGCATTTGGCGCCGACTGGGCGAATCCCGCCACCGTGCCTGGAGCACTCCACGGCGAGCCGGCGAGAGGATCCACGCTCGAAACATAGCACGCAGCGATCCCGGCCTGAGGCGCGCGTTTACTGCGGGACGCCCCATTTCCAGTTCCGAACCTCGGGCAGGTCCTGCCCGTACTTGTCGATGTACTGCGTGTGCTCGATGAGCTTGTCCCTGAGCTGCTGTTTCAGGTAGATGCCCTTGTCACCGGTCTGCGGCAGCCGATCGATCGTGTCCATCACGAGGTGAAACCGGTCCAGGTCGTTCATGACCGTCATATCGAAGGGCGTGGTGATGGTGCCCTCTTCCTTGTAGCCGCGGACGTGGATGTTGTCGTGGTTGGTGCGGCGGTAGGTGAGCCGGTGGATCAGCCAGGGGTACGCGTGGAAGGCAAAGATGACCGGCTTGTCCTTCGTGAAGAGCTCGTCGAATTCCACGTCGCTCAACCCGTGCGGGTGCTCACTCTGCGGCTGCAGCTTCATGAGGTTGACGACGTTGACCACCCGAATCTTGAGCTCGGGCAGATGCGTGCGCAGGATGGAGACGGCCGCGAGCGTCTCGAGCGTGGGCACGTCGCCGCAGCACGCCATGACCACGTCGGGCGCCGCGTCCTGATCGTTGCTCGCCCACGGCCAGATGCCGATGCCTCTCGTGCAATGCGCGAGGGCGGCCTCCATCGTCAGCCACTGCGGCGCCGGATGTTTGCCGGCGATCACGACGTTGACGTAGTGCCGGCTACGCAGGCAATGGTCCATCACCGACAGCAGGCAGTTGGCATCGGGCGGCAGGTACACGCGCACGACCTCCGCCTTCTTGTTCACCACCACGTCGATGAACCCGGGATCCTGATGGGTGAAGCCATTGTGATCCTGGCGCCAGACGTGCGAGGCGAGCAGATAGTTGAGCGACGAGATCTTCCTCCGCCACGGCAGCGTGGCCGTGACCTTCAGCCACTTGGCGTGCTGGTTGAACATCGAGTCGACGATGTGGATGAACGCCTCGTAGCAGTTGAAGAGGCCATGCCGTCCGGTGAGCAGATAGCCCTCGAGCCAGCCTTCGCACTGGTGCTCGCTCAGCATCGAGTCCAGCACGCGTCCCGCGGGCGCGAGAAACTCGTCGTTCGGCTGGGTCGCGGCGTCCCACTGACGGTTGGTCGCGTCGAAGAGCGCTTCCAGACCGTTCGAGAGCGTCTCGTCGGGGCCGAAGACCCGGAAGATCCGCTGTTCGCTGTTGAGCTTCGCCACGTCGCGCAGAAAGCGCCCGAGCACGTGCGTGTCGCCGATGCCGGGCGCGCCCGGGGCCGGCACGTCGACGGCGTAGGCACGAAAGTCCGGCATCCGCAGATCGCGCAGCAGGATGCCGCCGTTGGCATGGGGATTCGCGCCCATGCGCCGATTGCCCTTGGGGGCAAGCTCAGCCAGTTCCGGCTTCAAGCGCCCTTGCGCATCGAAGAGTTCTTCCGGACGATAGCTCTTGAGCCAGTCCTCCAAGAGCTTCAGGTGTTCGGGATGCGTGGCCGGGTCGGAAAGCGGGACCTGGTGCGAACGGAACGTGCCTTCGATCTGCAGGCCATCGACGACCTTCGGCCCCGTCCAGCCCTTGGGCGACTTGAGAACGATCATCGGCCAGCGCGGGCGGGTGAGGTCGCCGTGCGTGCGAGCGTTCCGCTGGATGTCCTTGATTTGCTCGACCGCGGTGTCGAGCGCCGTGGCCATGGCCTCGTGCATCAGCTCGGGCTCGTGCCCCTCGACGAAGATGGGCGTCCACCCGTAGCCGCGGAGCAAGTGCTCCAATTCCTCGGGCTCGATGCGAGCGAGGATGGTGGGGTTGGAAATCTTGTAGCCGTTGAGGTGCAGAATCGGCAGCACCGCGCCGTCGGTCGCCGGGTTCAGGAACTTGTTGGAGTGCCAGGCCGTCGCGAGCGGCCCGGTTTCCGCCTCACCGTCGCCCACGACGCAGGCGACGAGCAGATCGGGATTGTCGAAGACCGCGCCGAAGGAGTGGCTCAGCGAATAGCCGAGCTCGCCGCCCTCATGGATCGAGCCCGGGCACTCGGGCGATGCGTGGCTGGGAATACCTCCGGGAAACGAGAACTGTAGAAACAGCTCCCGCAGCCCGGCTTCATCCTGGCTGATGTTTGGATAGATCTCGCTGTACGTGCCCTCGAGGTACGTGTTGCCCACGACGGCCGGACCGCCGTGCCCGGGGCCGGAGACGTAGATCATGTCCAGGTCGTATTTCTTGATGACCCGGTTCAAGTGCACGTAGATGAAGTTCTGCCCGGGGGTGGTTCCCCAGTGCCCCAGCAGCATGTGCTTCACGTCGGCGAGCGTCAGCGGTCGGGTGAGCAGGGGGTTGTCATACAGATAGATCTGGCCCACCGACAGATAGTTGGCGGCGCGCCAGTAGGCGTCCATCTTCTCGAGCAGTTCCGGTGTGAGGGTCTTGGTATTCATGGATTAGATGTCTCGCGCTGCGCCGCGATGGGGCCGCGGAGCAGGTCGCGTAGCGACGATCTCATCTTACAAGTTGAGCCGTGTGTTCAAAAGGACACAGCACGCCGGCGCATGGGCCGGCGTGCGCCCCGGCATTCACACAGCGGAGCGGTCAGTACGTGCCTAGGGAGACGTGCAGGGCCACGGGCGCGGCGCGCTCCCAGCTTCGCGTGCCAGGCGTGATATCTATAGTCGCGACGATGAGTGCGATGCCGAGGCTGCGCGTCTCCGATCCCAACGGCCCACGGCTCGTGCCCGTCGACAAGCCCGTGTTCACGATCGGCCGGCGCACTTCCGCCGATCTCCAGCTCACCGGCCCCGCCGTCTCCCGCGACCACGCACGCATCGTCCTTGAAGACGGCCGATATCTCATCTCCGACTGCGGCTCCCGCTTCGGCACGTTCCTGAACGACGTGCAACTCACGGACGCGCGTGCACTCGCGCAGGGGGATCGCATCCGCCTTGGTCGCACCGAAGGCGTCGAGCTCGTGTTCTTGCTCGACGAAGCCGAGGGCACGACGGCCACGATGCTGCTGCCGCTCTCGGGCAGCAGTCCGGATCTTCCGCAGATGGCCGCGATTCTGAACGGCCTGCGGGCGATGGGATCGGGGCGCGTGCTCGATGAGGTCCTGACGCTCGTGCTCGACTCGGCGCTCGATGTCACGTCGGCGGAGCGCGGCTTCGTGATGCTGGCGACGCCCGCCGGCGCCCTCGAATTCAAGGTGGGCCGGGAGAAGGGGCGCCGCCCGGTGGCCGGCGACTCATTTGCCACGAGCGGCAAGATTCCGCGCGAGGTCTTCGAGACAGGGCAGCGCCGATTCGTAGCGGACTTGCTGGATGGCAGTCTGGCCGACGCGCACGGCGGCACGATCGCGATGGGCATCCGGCATGTGCTGTGCGTGCCGCTTCAGGTCACGGCCCACGTCTCGGCGGATCGCGTCGAGCATCGCACCATCGGCGTGCTCTACCTCGACAGCCGCGAGCGCGCGGCGATGCTGTCGTCCTCCACCCAAGCCTCGCTGGAGGCCTTCGCGACGCAGGCGGCGCTGGCGATCGACAGCGCGCGGTTGTATGCCGAGTCGGCCGAGAAGACCAAACTCGAGCGCGACCTGCGCATCGCGGCCGAGATCCAACAGGAGCTACTGCCTGACGCGAGGCACCGCGGGGCGACGTACGAAGTGGCGGCGGCGAGCCTTCCGTGCCGCACCGTTGGCGGCGATTTCTACGACTACCTCGAGGTGGACGACGAGGCCTTTGGCTTTACCTTGGGGGATGTCGCCGGCAAAGGGCCGCCGGCGGCGCTGCTGGCGACGGCCGTGCAGAGCAACTTCTCCGCGCATGCGCCAGTGGCCAGTGGTCCCGCCGACCTGATGACGCGGCTCAACCGCGCGCTGCTGCGGCGCGCCATCGGGGCCAGGTTCGCCACGATGTGTTACGGCGTGTTGGGGCCGAAGGGCGCGCTGCAGGTACTCGAACGCCGGACAGGAGCCGCCGCTCGTGATTGGCGCCGGCGGGACCCTGGCGTCGCTCGACGTGGGCGGCCCCGTCCTCGGCTTGCTCGACGGAGCCGCCTACGAGGAAGGGAAGCTCGAGCTCGCGCCAGGCGACCTCGTGGTGTTCTTCAGTGACGGCGTCACCGAGGCGCGCAACGAGGCGGGCGACGAGTACGGGCGCGAACGGCTCGTCAATGCGCTCGCCAATGCCCACGGCCGCGCCGCCGACGATGCGCTCCAGGTGGTCCTGACGTCGCTCGCGGCGTTTGTCGGGTCGGCGCCGCAAGCCGACGACATCACCGTGCTCGTTGTCCGGTACGGCGCGACGGCCTGACGCGCTAGCCGCGCCCGCGCGCCCACCCGCTGGCAGGTCCAGAAGTCCCACGCCAGGCTGGGATGGAGCAGGTAGTCGTAGGGCAGTTCGGCGTAGCCGCCCAGGCCCCACGCCGCACCCCAGGAGTTCCGCACCAGAAACGTCCTGGTTCGATCGTCGTAGCCCACGATGAGCATGGCGTGTCCGCCGAGGAGGCGCTCGTGCGGACGCGGCATCGGCACGCGGCCCGTGTGCTTGACCGCGTGCGTCATGAAGCTCTCGTGAATGGAGGCGCCGAGGGTAAACGGATGGCCTTGCGCGAGACACGACCGAAGGTGCCGCAAGTCGCGGTGGATCCGGAAGTACACGATGGCGCGGTTGTCGGCGGCGGTGCGATAGCAGTGAATCGACGGCTTGCGCGCGTAATCGCGGACGCGGTACGGCCACAGCGGCTCCGGGCAGGCGCCGCGCGACGCCACCGCGCGGTACCCGTCGCGCAGGGACACCGGCACGTTGTGGTGCACGACGCGTTCGCGGACGCGCTCGTTGTAGTAGATGAAGAGGCGCGACGGCGACGGCACGATGCGGCCGCGCTCGCGGCACTCGGCGAGCCAGAGCAGCGAGGCGATCGCGTGGGCCGAGCAGCTGTTGAGACTATGTTGATCGTAGACCGGAGGACACGCCGGACGGAGATCGACACGGCGGGGAAGCCGCCCGCGATGCTCGGGCTGGAAGACCCGATCGCGAACGTCCGGGACGTCCGGGTGCGTGCCGAAACGGCGGCCCATGCCAGCGGAGGGAACGAGCGCAGGCGGCGGCGGGGCGTATCAGCGTCCGCCGACGCCTGATCCCGTTAGCACATGCCGGTCTTCTTCTTGCTGGCCTTCTTCTTCGGCTGCTTCTTCTTCTTCGCGGGCTTCTTCTTTGCCATGTCTGGCCTCCAGTGGACGCGACGATCGTGTCACGAACCGTGGTCAGTGTCGGCGCGAAGCCGTGCGGCTGTCAAGAGGCGCGCGCGTCAGATGTCGAGTGCCTGCATCCGCTGCGCGGCCTCGCGCATGACGGCGGCGAAGCGCGCATCGCCGCGAAGAGGGGCGAGGAAGGGGTCGGCGTGCGCCAGCAAGTCGTGGTTGATGAACCCGCGCGCGACCGCCGCCTCGGTCCAGCGGATGCCGCTGTCGATGTCGCCGACGAGCGCGTAGACCTCGGCGAGGAACCAACAGGTACCTGCGGGTCGCTCGCGAGGGCTTCGACGAGCGCCGGCGTCAGGCCCTCGATCACCGCGTCCCTGCGGCCGGCGAAGGCGTACCGGTAGACGTCTGCCAGCTGCGAAAAGGTGTTGTGCGGGTCCGAACGCGCGAGCGCTTCCAGCATGAGGTCCGCCTCGGCGAGCCGGCCGGTGGCGGCCAGGATCAGGCCGTACGCGAGGCTGAGGATGGGATTCTCGAGGACGGCGGCTTCATGTTGGGCATACCGGACGCGCGCGAGCGCGAAATCGCCGCGCATCCAGGCCGCCGTGCCCGGCATGGCCTGGTGGAACGGCGTGACCGGATCGACCTCGACCAGCCGCGCGGACCAGGCCTCCGCCAGGGCCGCGCATCCACTCATGCCCGCCACGAGCGTGCCCCACAGCAGGCTGCCGGGATCGTTCGGGTCGGCGTCGAGCGCCTGTTTGAGCTGCCGCAGGCCGCCCTGCATGTCGCCCCGGTGGACCCGCACGAGGCCCGCGACGCGATGGCCATGTGGGGAATCCGGCGCGAGTTCGAGAATGCGCTGCGCGCACGCCTCGGCGTTGTCCAGATACGCGACATCGGCGCTGATGCCGGCGTTGATGAATTGCCAGTACGCCTCGCCTTTGGCGGCCAACACCAGCACGTTCTCGCCGACGATCGCCTCGGCGCGATCGAGGCACGCGATCGCGCTGTCGAGGCCTTCCTTTGTGAACTGCAGTGACTCCTGCTTGGCGCGGAGGTACCACTCATAGGCGTGCGCATCGGCCATCGGCCGCTCCGCCAGCCGCTTGGCCTCTTCGGGTGTGAGCGCCACGCGCAGGGCCTCGACAATCGATCGCGAAATCCGCTCCTGAAAGGCGAAGACGTCGTCGATCACGCCGTCGTACTTCCGGCCGAAGACCGGGGAGTCGGCGGCCACCTCGATGAGCTTGGCCGTGATTCGCAACGCGGGACCGCTGCGCCGCACGCTGCCTTCGAGCACGTATCCGACGTTGAATTGCTTGGCCAGATCAGTGACCGATCGATCGCTGCCCTTGAACTGCCGGCTCGATGTGCCAGAGATGACGCGCAAGTGGCGTACGTTGGAGAGGTCGGCGATGAGCTCCTCGCTTAGCCCATCGGCGAAATAGTCGCTCTCGGCGTCCGCGGCCAGATTGGTGAAGGGCAACACCAACAGTCCCGGGCGGTCGGCGGCCGCGGCCGTCTCGCCCGGGCGCTGTGCGTGAACCGTCTCGAGGGCAGCCATCACCTCCGAAACGTTCGCGTAGCGCGCGTGGGGGTCTTTCGACAGACAGCGGGCAATGATCGCGGAGAGTCTGGGCGGCACTCGGCCGGGAAGCGGCGCGGGCACGCCGTGGAGCACCTGGCCGCTCACCTCGAACGTCGTCTCGCCGTGAAACGGCATCCCGGCGGCCACCATCTCGTACAGCACCACGCCGAGCGCCCAGATGTCGGCGCGGGCATCGACGAGCGCGCCGCGAAAAGCCTCCGGCGCCATGTAGGCGAGCGTCCCGACGACCTGGCCGGGCGCCAGCATCGAATCCATCTGTGCCGCGCGCGTCTCCGCGTCGTTGGCTCCGGCCGTCATCTGCCGGAGCGCGAGCCCGAAGTCGAGCACCTTCGCTTGTCCGTCCGCGGTGACGACGACATTCGCGCTCTTGAGGTCGCGATGGACGACGCCGCGGGAATGGGCGTGGGCAAGGGCACTCGCGATCTGCATCGCGTAGGTCACGGCGGTCTGGCTGGGAAGGCCCTCGGGAGGGATCAAGGCGCCGAGCGTCTGGCCGTCCACGTACTCCATCACCAGGTAGGTCGCCGCGTCGGACTCACCGACCTCGTAAACCGTGCAGATGTGGGGATGGTTGAGCGCCGAGGCGCTTCGCGCTTCGTGCAGCAGGCGCTGGCGGGCCTTGGGGTCGGCACCGAGCGCGGCAAAGACTTTGACCGCGACGTGACGCTCGAGGCGTGTGTCGTAGGCGCGGTAGACAACGCCCATCCCGCCGGCGCCGAGCCTCGCGTCAATCCGATAGTGCCCGAGTTGCGTGCCGATCATGGAATGGCGATGGGATCGGGATGATATCATCGGCGCCCGTTCATGCCTCCTCGCCCCAAGCCCGTGCGTCGTCGGCAGGCGGTCAGGACCCGTCCGGGCGCGGAGCCAAAGCCAACGCTGTGCGCTCGGGCCGTAGTCGCCGTGACCGGGTCGATCGGCGCGCTGTGGGCGGCGCAGTTCATTCTGGAGTTGCGCGCGGGAGGCTATGTTGGCAGCGTCCGCGTGGCGATGACGCGGCACGCCGCGCAGCTCGTGACGCCCGTCGCGATGCGCGCCGTGTCCGGCGCCGCGGTGCTCACCGATCTGTTCGACCCCGATGCGCCCTTTGCGATTGGCCACGTGGAGATTGCCCTGGACGCCGACGTGTTCATCGTCATGCCTGCCACCGCCAACATCATCGCCAAGGCCGCGCACGGTATCGCCGACGATGTCGTCTCGGCGTCGATCCTGGCCGCGAGCTGTCCGGTCGTCTTCGTGCCGAACATGAACGAACGGATGTGGCGGCATCCGACGGTGAGACGAAACGTCCGTCAACTGGTTGACGTCGGCTATCACGTCGTGCCGCCCGCGTCGGGCATCGCGGCTTCGACCTTGCGCGTGGAAACGGGCGGCATGCCGGACTTCGATCAGATCAGGCTCGCCGTGCGGCGCGCCATTCGCCCTCGGCGCTGACCCGCGCGCCGGAGCTCAGGCGCGACGACGTCGCGCCAGCACGAGCGACCCGCCTGCGCACCGCGTGACGGGGGAGAAGCGGGCCGCGCCCAGCAACTGCTTGAGTTCGGCCAGCGTCTGCGCGCGGCCGTGCGCACCGAGCGCCAGCAGCAACAGGTCATACGCCACGCCTTCGGGAGGCGACGTGCGCGACGCATTGAGCAGCGGCGCCATGACCGCGAGCGTTCCGCCGGGGCGCAGTGCGGCGTAGGCCTTGCGCGCCAACAGTGCCTGTTGGCGCGGCGTGAAGTACTCCAGCACATTCACGAGCAGCACCAGGTCGAAGGCGCCGCCCCAACGAACGTGTAACGCGTCTCCCGCACGGATCGACACCCGCGCGATGACTCCGGCCCGACGCGCGTGGTGTTGGGCGACGTCCGCGACACCGGCGCGGTCCTGCACTACGAGCGACGCCGTCGGTTCGCGGCGGAGCAGCTCGATCCCCAGCGGAGAGGCGCCGGCGCCGACGTCCAGAATTCGCCCGGTCCCGAGACCTCGCTGCTGCAAGTCGTCGGCGGCCTGGGCGGCCACCCACCGGCGCAGGGCGAGCGTCGCCTCGGCAAAGTCTCGCCACAGCCGCGCACGGGGACTGACCCGTGCCGATCGGCCGCCGCGCCGAATGGTTCGGGACAACCGAGCAAATGCGGCCGCGACCTCCGGACCAGTGAAGAAACGGCTGACGCCGGCCATCGCGTCCGGCGAGTGCGCATCGAGAAGCCGCGCCGCATCGGACGGCGCCCGGTACCGGCCGCGGTCCTTGGTGAGCCAGCCGAACGAGACGAGCGCGTCGCAGAGTCGCTCGAGGTGCGGCCGATCGGCACCGCATCGAGCCGACAGGTCGGCCGCCGACCGGGAACGCCGGCCGAGGGCCGTGAATAGATCCAGATCGATGGCCGCCGACAGCGTGCTGGTCGTCCAGCCGGCGGTGAGAGCCTCCATGAGGCGAGACGGATCAGGCGCGCCGCCAGCCTTCACGAGCGGGGCGCCAGGATGTCGTCCAGCCGCGCGGGCGTCGAGGCGTCCCGCTCGAGGTGGGGATAGCGCAGGCCGTCGTGATAGTCCAGCCGCACTGTCCGGTACTGCGTGCCCTTTTTGACGATGAGCTCGATTGGAGCGGTCGTGCCCTTGGCGGCCGTGATCGCGTTGGTGAGGCCGTCGATCGTAAAGGCGGTGCCGTCAACCGCCACGATCGTCGAGCCGAGCGTCATACCGGCGTTGAACGCGGGGCCGTCCCAGTGCACGTCTCCCACGGCGCCCGAGTTGGAGACGGTGAGGCCCACCGAGAAGGTCAGGTTCCCAGGCTGAGAGAACGACGATGGATGGTCCGAGTAGGCGAGGTGGTAGCCGCCCCGCGCGAGGCCGTCGAGCGGTCCGCCGGGCCCGTGGCTCTCGAGACGCGTCCGCAGGAACGTCGCCCAGTCGTGCGGCACGACCGCGTTCAGCGCCGCCACGAGGTCGTCGAACGTGTAGGTGTTCGTGACGAAGCTGCCGTTGTCCATGCCGAAGAAGGCGCGGGCGAAGTCGTCGAGCGACTTCTTGCCGTTCGAGAGCTCGCGAATGAGCGTGTCAACGTCGAGCCAGATGAACTGGCCTTCTTCGTAATAGTCCTCGCGGCGTTGCCAGCTGAGCCAGGAGAGCGGCCGCCGGTTGGCGATGACGGGGTCGTTCGTCGTGTCCTCGAGCGCGCGCCAGGTGCGCCCGACGTGGTTGTCGTAGGCCGCCGCCACGGCGGCAAGTGCATCGAGCGTCTGTTGCTTCGTCCACAGGCCGGAGCGGGCAGCCAGGACGTAGCCCCAATACTGCGTTTGCCCCTCGTACACCCACAGAAGGCTGTCGCGCATCGGCACGTCGAAGTTCGGGGTCCAGAGGTCGGCTGGCCGCCGAAACTTGCCGTTCCACGAGTGGCTGTACTCATGCGCGAGCAGGTCGCGGCCCCGCCAGTCGCCCGCCCAGTTCGTAAAGTAGTCGGCACTCGTGCCGTCTTCGCTCGACTGGTGGTGCTCGAGCCCGATGCCGCCTTCTTCGTCGCTCAGCGACAGCAGAAAGTCGTAATGGTCGTAGTGATGCGACCCGAAGAGCGTGTACGCCTGCTGGACGAGCGCGCGATGGGCGGCAAGGGCCTCGGGCGTCGCCACGAGCTCGTCGGGCCGGTCGGCGAAGACGTCGAGCGACACGCGCGTCGCCGCCCCCGGATCCAGGTCGAAGCGCTTGAAGTATCGGCCGGCGTACAGCGGCGAGTCCACGAGCGTATTGAGCGTGACGGGCTTGAACGTCGTGGTGGTCCCGGCGGTGGACGCCGTCTCGAGTGCGCTCGCGACCTGCCACCCATCGGCGACGCGGACGGACGGCTCGAACGTGATGTCGCGCGCGAAATAGCCGGCCGGGTAGAGCGCGACGACGTTCCATTCGAGGTCGAGCATCTCGGAGGTCATCGTGATGCGGCCAATCCGCGAATCGACCGGCGCGAGCCACTGAAAGTCCGCCTCCACGTCTCGTGCGCCCTGGGGCACGTCAACGTGGAAGGCAAAGACATCGACGGGATCGCGGGTCCACTCGAGGCGCTGTCCGCCGGCGTGCAGCGTCAGCCCGCCGATCATGTCGATCGGCCCGTTGGGCTTGTGATGGCCGGGGATCCATTGCGGGTAGAGCAGGACCAGCGGGCCGGCGAACGCCACCGGAATCGTCTCGTGCACCGAGAAGATGCGATGGTCCGTATCGGTCGCATCCACGGCGAGGCGGATCGCTCCCGGATAGGGCCGGTCCTGCGGGGCGGCGATCGCGGGCGTCGCCGGAGCCGGCTGGGGCTGGGTTTGACCGATGAGGGCCGTGCCGGCCAGTGCCGCGAGAGCGAGAGTTGGAACGAGGACCTTCACGATGACTATCGTTTTACTTCCGCCCGCATCGCGTGTCCAGCCTTCGCAGGTTGACATTTTGGTAGGCTCTTTGGGCCTCGGCGCCGCTGTCCTCGTCTGGCGACCGCGGGCCGGTGTCGGTCGCGTCTCGAGCCGACGCCCATTGGGCCTAGAATCAATGCCCTTCGGAGATTTGCAAACGCAGAAATTGAACCATGGAGCACATGGAGGCAGCACGCAGAGCCGAGCTCGGCCCGGCGAAGCCGGGCCAGGCTGGATCGGGGAGCCCGCAGCGACGCGAGCTCCGCAAGAGATGCCGGCGGTGCTCGCGTCGCTGCGGGCTCCCCGGTCCTGCGCCGCCGTGGACGGCGGCCAGCTCGGCGATCTGCTCGAACCCCGCGATGCGGCCAGCCTCCACGATCTCCATGGTGGGTCTTTTGTGCGTCGATTCGATCGGCCAGAAATTTCCGAAAGGTATTGGGCCTAGAATGACTGGTTGGATTTCCGCATCACTGTATCGGAGAGGAGTGGCACTCGTGAAACGAATCGGATGGGGATTGGCTATCGCGGCGCTCATGCTGATGGCGCTCGCGGCGCCAGCGTCGGCGCAGACGGACGAGATTCAGGTCTACGATGGCGCCCTGGCTGCGCCCGGCGTGTTCAACCTCACGCTGCATACCAACTTCACGCCGAGCGGCATCAAGACGCCGGCGTTCCCAGGCGCCGTGGCCGCTGACAAGTCGCTCAACGGCGTGCCCGAGTGGGCCTACGGGGTGACGAACTGGTTCGAAGCGGGCTTGTATCTGCCGCTCTATAGCCGCGACCACACCACGGGGTGGGGGATCGATGGGTTCAAGCTGCGGACGCTCTTCGCGGTGCCGCATGCCGACGACCGGCGGTTCTTCTACGGCGCGAACTTCGAGTTCAGCGTCAACGCGAAGCGGTGGGACACGAAGCGAGTCACCTCGGAGGTGCGGCCCATCATCGGCTGGCACCTCAAACCGGTCGACATCGTCCTCAACCCGATCCTCGACACTTCGTATGACGGGCTGAAGAATCTCGACTTCGCGCCGTCGATGCGCGTGGCGTACAACGTCTCGGACGCGTGGGCCGTGGCCGTCGAGGAGTATGCCGACTACGGTCCGCTGCGGTCGTTCCTGCCGGCCACCGACCAGTCGCATCAGATCTTCGGCGTCGTCGACCACAGCGGAAAAGCGCTCGATGTCGAAGCCGGCGTCGGCGTCGGTCTGACCAACGGATCGGACAACCTGACGCTGAAGCTGATTCTGTCCCACGATCTCAATAAACGGTGAACGACATGCGACGGCGGACGTTTGGCCTCGCCGTCGTTCTCTTCGCGGGCCTCGCGCTCGTCTGGACGTTTCCACTCGTCCTGCACCTGTCAACGACGCTGCCGGGGGCGGGCGCGGGCGACAACGAGACGTTCCTGTGGAATTTCTGGTGGATGCGCCACGCGCTGGCATCGGGATCGGACGTCTTCCGGACGTCGTTCCTGTTCGCGCCGGTCGGCGTGGATCTGACGCTCCACACGCACACGGCGTTGTCGGCGTTCGTCGGGGCGACCGTCCTCGGCCGTCTGAGTACTCCCGCCGCGCAGAACCTGGTCATCCTCGCGACGTTGTGGCTCAACGGCGTGTGCGCCTGGCTGCTCGCGCGGCGCGTGGTGGGGGACGGCGCGCCCGCGCTCGTCGCGGGCGCTATCTTCGCCGGCGCGCCGTATCTGGCCGCGCACTTGAACGGCCACTTCAATCTCATCTCCGCGTGGAGCATTCCGCTGTTCGCCCTGGCCGTCCTGAACGCGCTCGACCGAGGGTGGAAGTGGGGCGTGGCGGCGGGCCTGATCCTGGGCCTCACCGCCTATGACTCGGTACTACTACGTGGTCTACGAGGCGTGTCTCGGCGGCGTCCTGGCGGCAACGGCCGCCTGGACGTGGACCATGGCGAGGTCGCGCGCGCCGCGAGGCCGCCGGCTCGAACGCGGTCTCGGCGGACTCGTGGTCGCGGACCTGGCGCTGCTCGCGGTCCTGGCCGTTCGAGGGGGATTCGTCGTGCCGGTCGCGGGCCGAGTCCTGCGGGTTGACGCGTACAACCCGCTTCAACTGCTCTGGGCGCTCGCGCTTGCCTGGGCGGTGGCGCGGCTGCGGCCGCGCGTCGCGATTCGGTGGAAGCCGACGTGGAATGGGCGACACGCGGTTGCCGCGGTTGGCGCCGCGCTCGCGGCGTTCGTGGTTCTCGCCGCGCCGCTCATCGTCCGGGCGGCAGGGATCGCGCTGCGCGGCGACTATGTGACGCAGCACTATCTCTGGCGGAGCGCGCCGGCCGGCGTCGACGCCGCGACCCTGATCCTGGGAAATCCCTTCAACGGCTTGTGGGGCCAGTGGGTGCGGGGCATGTACGCGCACTTCCAGATCGACCCGATTGAGTCGGGGACGTGGCTTGGCCTTGCGCCGCTCGCCTTGGCCGCCCTGGCCGTGGGCCGTTCGTGGCACCGTCCGGCGGTTCGGCAATGGACCGCCGTTGCGGCGGTCTTTCTCATCTGGGCACTCGGCCCCCACTTGATGGTCTTCGGACGCAACACGGGCATGATCCTGCCCCAGACGCTCCTGCGCTACGTGCCGGTCGTCGCGAATGCACGCATGCCGGGCCGGGCCGTCGTGGTGGTCGCGCTGGCGCTGGCCCTTCTAGCCGCCGTAGGGCTTCGAGACTGGCAGACGCGCGTCAGGCGTCCGGCCGTGCTCCTTGTGGTCGTCGTCTGCGCCGTGATGCTCGATTACTTGCCTGCGCCGTTCGCTCTCACGACGCTCGACCATCCCGCCATCTATGACGTCCTGCGCGACCGCCCGGAGTCGGGCGCGGTCTGTGAACTGCCGTTGGGGCTGGCCGATGGATTTGGACAGGTCGGCCGGTTCGACGACCGGACGCTCTTCTATCAGACGATTTACGAGCGCCCGATGACTGGCGGGTTCGTCGCCCGCCTGGCTCCGTCGGTCCTCGAGGCCTACCGGGCCGACCCGCTGCTTTCCGCGCTGCTCACGCTCTCGTCGCCGGCCCCCGCCGGCGCCCCGGCCGAGCCGCTTCCGGATCGGGCGGAGGCCGCGGCGGAGCTGCGGCGAGACCGAATCAGGTTCGTGATGCTCGATCGTCGGACCGCCTCGGCCGCGCTCGTGGCCTACGTGGAACGCGTGCTGCCGCTGACGCCGGTCTCCAGCGACTCGCGGCGGTCGTTGTATCTGGTGACCGAAGAGTAAAGGCTCGTGTCGGTCGTTCGAGGGGGCGTCAGATCAGGAACAGCACGCAGACGGGCTTGCCGACCGAGGTGAGCGGACCAGCCGGCGTGAGGCGCCCCGTCGCGGAATCGATCGCGAAAATGGCGAGCGTGTTCGAGTCCTGATTGGCGGCGATGAGCCAGCGGCCCGTCGGGTCGATGGCGAAGTTGCGAGGCGTCTTCCCGCGGGTCGAACGTGTGCCCGACGGGCGTCAGCGCGCCGGCCGCACCCCGCTCGAAGACCGCGATCGAGTCGTCGCCGCGGTTGGAGGCGTAAAGGAATCGGCCATTCGGGTGGAGGACGATTTCGGCGGCGGCGCTCTCGCCGCGGAAGTCGGCCGGGAGCGAGGAGACCGTGCCCGTGACCGTGAATCGGCCGTTTGCCGGAATCCCACGCGTAGCTGGTGATTGTTGACGCCAGCTCGTTGATTGAATACGCCTCGCGCGCCTTGGGGTCGAGCACGACGTGCCGCGGCCCGGAACCCGGCGCGATGGCGACCGCGGGCGGGTCGCTCGGGCGTCACGGCGCCCGTCGAACGCATCGAACCGATAGACGTGGATGCGGTCGAGGCCCAAATCGACGCCAAGGAGAAATCGGTTGTCGGGCGTGAACACCGTCTCGTGCGCGTGCGGGCCCGCCTGGCGTGCGCGATTCGGGCCGGACCCGGTGTTCGTGAGGACCTGGCGGGCCGGGCCGAGCCGTCCCTGCGCGTCGAACCGGGAAGAGCGCAAACGTGCCGCTGGTGTAGTTGGCGACGGCGAGCACGTGTCCGGCCTGGTCGAGCATCAGGTAGCACGGGTCGGTGCCGCGAGAGGCCTGGACGCTGAGCGGAGCCAGCTTGCCGGTCGTTCGGTCAATCGCGAACGACGAGACGCTGCCGGATGCCTGGCCCTCGTAGGACTCGAGTTCGTTGACCGCAAACAGGACGCGCTCGCGCGCGTCAACCGCGAGAAAGCTTGGGTTCGGCGTCTTGGCGGCCAGGCCGGCCGGCGTGAGCGCGCCGGTCGCCTCGTTGAACCGGAATGCGTACACGCCCTGACTGTCGGGGCCCGTGTAGGTCCCGATGTACACGAGACGGGTCGCGGTCTGCGCGGCCGGAGCGGCGAGCGTCGCGAGGCCGACCGCGAGCGTCAGCCCGATGAGTTTGGTCACCATGGGACCCTATTCTCCCAGAGATTCGGCCACGTGCGCGCCGACGCGGACCTGCCGGATCAGAGTGGGACCGGGCCACGATGTACGAGCCGAGGACCAGCACGAGCGCCATCGCCTGGGCCCCCAGCGTCTCCACGTTGGGGAAGACCGAGAACCACAGCCCCGCCCAGGACGGGAGGCGGGCGGCGAGCCACGGGATCTGCGTGCTCGGCAGCCAGTGCGCCAGCTGCATCTCCTGCGCTTGTTCGCCGACCATCACGAGGAGCACGACGCCCAGCATCACGCCCGTCACGACCAGCATCTTCCGGTAGGGAAGGCGCCGGTGGACGACGAAGGTGAGCGCGGCCGTTGCCGCCGTCAGGGCGAGCCCCAGGTAAAGACCCGGCATGACGGCGTGGCTCCCGAGCCGCAGCCGGTAGCTTTGCAGGAAGAGCACGACCTCGACGCCCTCGCGATAGAGCGAGGTGAAGCCGAGCAGCGCGAGGCCGACGAACAGCCGCGTGCCCGTGGTGCGGGCCGTGCCTTCCGATCCGATCAGTTGACGACGGCGCTCGGTGTGCAGCGCGATCCAGCCCGTCCAGTACACCTTGTGGAAGAACCAGTTCATCACTACGAGCAGCACGCAGACCGCGAGCAGTCCGGTGGCGGCCTGCACCTGCAAGGCGGGCACGCTCTGCGCCAGGTCGTCGATCAGGCGAATCGCCACCTGCCAGGTCAGGAGCGTGGCGCCGAACGCGAGGGCCGTCCCTACCAGGATGGGGCGGCGATGCCGCTCGCTGGGCCCCACGAGGCTGGCCATGATTGCCGCCAGGACCAGGATGCTCTCGAGGCCTTCCCGGAAGACCAGGACGCCGATGTTGAGCATCGGCACGGCGCCGGTCATACCGGGCCTCTGGCGCGCTCAGACGATGAGATTACTGAGACAAATCGCAATAAGCCCAGGGTAGATCGTTAAATCGGACCGGTCAAGTCGGACTTAGGGCCTGTCAGGAAATAACTGACGCATTTGGGCCGCCGGACCCATCCCGCCTGGCGTCGTTGCTTCTCCCTCAAATACGCCAGGTATTCTCGGTCGGCACGCCTCGCCAGACGGGCGTCTCGGCGCCCCAAATGCATCACTTATTTCCTGACAGGCCCTTAGCCACCATGGAGCACATGGAGGCAGACGAGCGAGCCGAGCTGGCGGCCCGGCGGAGCCGGGCCCAGGCGCCGCGAAGACGCGGGCGGAAATGAGAGTGGACGGCTGTTTCAATGCGGCCACTCTCACTTCCGCCCGCGTCTCCGCGGCGCGGCCGCCTGAAGGCGGCGGCCAGCTCGGCCGGCACCGGACGTGGCCAGCCTTCATGATCTCCATGGTGATCAAGCGGTCGTCAGATCGTCACACCGAACGGCCGCCGCAAGATGAGGGCCGACGTGAGCGTCATCGCGAGGAAGAGGATGACCCAGTCGAGGTGAAGTCCCAGGAGATGGAATTCGCTGGGGGGATAGTCAACCCTGATGGATTCGACGGCTGCGCCTCGCGGGAGGGGCGGTTCCGAAGGCGAGAACAATTGCGACAGCAGTCCATCGGCCACACGCGTGGGCGACCGCCGCGCCGTGCCACTTCCCACATGGAGCGTCTTCACGAATGTCGCTCCGTCAACCCGCACGGCGAGATCGTACGGGCCCGGCCTTTCCGGCGTGATGCGCCAGACGATCTCCCGCGTCAAGGGAAACCACACGGCGGGCGTGTCAACGCGGACGCCATTGGGCGCATCGAGCGCCGGCGCCCCCGGCTGGCCGCTCCCAAGCGTGACCTTGAGCAGCGTCGCGTGGCCGACGTCGATGCCGGTGTAGCCGAAGTAGGCCTCGAGCTGTGCCGAGAGCAGGAGAATCGGGACGATCATCCACAAAAGCGGCACGAGCATGAGGCCGAGGTAGCGCCCTTGCTGACGAAGGACGTCCAAGGCGGCGCGCAACATCGCGGGCAGGTCGTCGGCAAACAGGCGCATCTCCAGCAAGTCGGCCTGCACGGCGCGCTTGGCGCGGTCAATCTTGGCTGGCTTCGTCGTGAGACGTACAACGAACAGCATCACGACCGCCGTGGCCACCGAGACCACGGCCAGTCCCGCAGCCTGGGGCCAGCCGGCCAGCGGTCGGAAGATGGCGCCAAATCCGCTCGTCAGCGCGCCGTCGAGCCAGGCGATGAACGTCAGGAGATGTACCCGAGTCCCTTCAGCTTCTTCTTGATCTCCTGCTCGGACTCCGAGTCGTCTATCTTGCTGAGCTCCTTCTCCAGCACGTGCGCGACGAACTCATCGACCGACGAGTAGCCGGCCAGGTCGGCGTACCGCTTGGCCTTCGCGAGGAGCGCTTTGTCGATCTTGATCCCTGAACCAAACACGTCGTCTCTCCTTGGGCTGGAGTCGAGCCCGCTCTACACCATGAAGCACATGAAGGCTGGCCGCGAGTCGAGCTGGCGGGCCGGCTCCGCCGGCCCCAGGCACCGAGCGGCGATGGGCAGACATGAGAGCGGACGAGTGTACGGCCTTCGAGGCTGGACGACCGCTCTCATGTCTGCCCATCGCCGCTCGGCGCCGCCGCCGGAGGCGGCGCCAGCTCGGCGAGTCTCGGACGAGATCAGCCTCCACGGCCTCCATGGTGAAAACGCCCTTTCGGTTCGCATCCTCGACGCCCCTACGCGAGCCCGGCGAGCGGCCGGCCGTCCATGTAGGCGGGCGGCTCGATGCCGAAGAGCGCGAGCGCCGTCGGCGCCAGGTCGATGAGCGCCGGGTCGGCCGTCTCGGTCGGCCGGTTGCAGAAGAATACGCCAGGCACGAGGCGCGGATCGATGCAGTGGTCTCCGCTCCAGGGTTTGACGTTGTCCTCGAACACCGCGCCCGCCACCACCCCCTTGGCGCAGGCCCACGACACGCGGTAGCCGGTGTTGTAGCCGATGAGCAAGTCCGGCGCGTTGTCGAGGTACGGGCCCCGATAGAGGGTCGTCGTGTCGAACGCCTCGCGAATCCCCACCTCGTCCTTGGCTTCGTCGCGGAGGCCCGTGAGCTTGGCGACCAGCTCGGCTTTGAGCGCCAGCGCCGCCGCGCCGGGTTGGACGATGCCGTCGCGCTCGCGGCCCGCCAAGTTGAGGTAGAGGCCCGTGAGTCCGACGGCGTAGGCGCGGGTGGCGGACCAGTCCACGTCTCGCAGCCATTCGGCCCGCCCGTCCGTGCCTGGACGAAGCGCGAGGTAGCCCTGCTCGTGCAGCCAGGCGTTGAGGTTGACGCCGCGCCGGAACGAGTTGAATCCATGGTCGGAGACGACCATCAGCACGTCGTCGTCTCCAATGCGCGGAAGGATCCGGCCGAGCATGGCGTCGTTATGGCGGTACAGCTCACGGATCGCGTTGGTGTCGGCAGGAGGCGCCTCGCCGTGCATGGCGGGATGCCCGGGTTCCAGGTGCCGCCAGAACATGTGCTGGATGCGGTCGGTGGCATCGAAGACGCAGACGAGGCTGCCTCGACGAAGGCGGTCCAGGGCGGCAAAGAACATCCGCTCCCGTTCGGCGTCGATGTCGTACGTCTGCCGCAGGAACGTCGCATCGTCGGTGACGCCCTCGTTGCGGGCCCACGTGTCCTCGGCGAGCCCAAGTGTCGCAAAGGGCCCGGTGCGCTTCGCGAGGTACGTGGCATAGAACGAGGGATGCGGAGATCGGCATCGCCGGCCGCTCGGGATCCAGGTTGATGGGCGACATGTAGAGCGAGAAGTGATCGTCCATCTCCGTGACGAGGAGACGCGTCAGGCCATGGGCGCCGACTCCCGGCACGGCGGGGAAGCGGACCTTGACCCAATCGCTCAGTTCGCCGGGGACGAGATCGAGGGAGGTATCCGCCAGGGACACGTGGACCCGGCGGTGCGCGCGGTCGATGGCAATGCGAAGCGGGACCTTCATCGGAGGCGCGCCGGCACGCAGGATGTTCTCAGGCCCTTCGACCGACGTCGTGATGACGTCCTGGCCGGCGGGCAGCAGCACGCGCGCGCCGCCCTCTTCGAATCCTTCGGCGGCCTCGCGCGTCGTGAAGAGCAGGAACGTGCCTTGTGTGCCGAGCAGGTCGGGCACGCACATCGCGCTCAACTGCGCGCCGTAGAAGCGATCCGGCGGGAAGGTGATGGGCACCCGGAGGATCGTGCTCCAGATGTGATGGTCGCCAAGGATGCTCCAAAACGGCCGCGACTTCCGCAGAAGACGCAGCTCCGGCTTTTCGCGGGGGATGCGGTACCGACCGAGCTTCCAGAAACGCGTGACGTGGCCGATCCGTGTCGAGGAGAGCAGCGGCAGGTACGTCCGCCGGTCGGGTTCGATGAAGTCGAAGATATTGTGGCGGCTGGGTTCGCAGCCCGTGCTGAAGGACGACCACGCGACGGGCGAGACCGACGGGAAGGTCGTTCGCAGGTGACGATAGGCGCCTTGCTCGGCCAGTTTCGAGAAGTTGGGCAGGAGGCCCTCCTTCATGTACTGCTCGGTCAGCTTGGGATCCTGGCCGTCGAACCCCACGACGATGAGGCGCCGGATCTTGGCGGGCGGGAGCGGCGGGCGTGTGAAGAGCCGCCACAGCCGACGAACGGGCCAGATGAGAAGTGAAAAGACGACGATGACGACCGTCGTGAAGAGGACGAAGAAGGACGAGAGCAGCGCGAACCCGGCTCCCGGGCCGACGTAGGCTTCGATTAAGAGCGAAGGGAGAGACATTGGCTATTGGGCCATCGGGTCATTGGGTCATTGGGCCATTGGGCCATCGGGTCATTGGGTCATTGGGTCATTGGGCCATCGGGTCATTGGGCCATTGGGCCATTGGGCCATTGAGTCATTGAGTCATTTGGTCGTCGGGCGTCGGCAATTCCAATGACCCAATAACCCAATGGCCAAATGGCCAAATGGCCAAATGGCTCAATGATCCAATGGCCCAATGATATAACCCGTTCGTGACAACTGGCTCGCGCCGCCTCTTGCGCCGACTCCGCTACGGTTGAACCGATCATTGTCGTCTCCGGGCTACCGCGGTCCGGCACGTCGATGGTCATGCAGATGCTCGAGGCGGGCGGCCTGCCCATCGTGACCGACGGGGCCCGCGCGGCCGACCTCGACAACCCCCGCGGCTACTACGAGCTCGAGGCCGTCAAGGACCTGCACCGTCAGCCCGACCCGGCATGGGTGAGAAAGGCTCGCGGCAAGGCGGTCAAGGTCGTGTCGTTGCTCCTGACCTGGCTTCCCGAGTCGAACAACTACCGTGTGATCTTTGTCGAGCGCGATCTCGACGAAGTGGTCCGGTCGCAGCGCAAGATGCTTCAGGCGAGAGGTGAACCGGCGGGCGAGGCCACGGCGGAGGAGACGCGTGCGCTCTACGCGCAGCATCTCGTGGAGGTTGGGCGGTTTCTGGTCAGGCGTCCATGCTTCGAGACGCTCCGACTCGGCTATCGCGATGTGATCGCCTCACCAAGCGACAGCGCGCGCCGACTGGCGGCATTCATCGGCCGGCCCGAGGCCGCGGCGGCGATGGCGGCGGCAGTGGATCCGACGCTCTATCGCAACCGCCGTGCTGATTCCCTCTCACCATGAAGGGCATGAGGGCCGTGAAGTCTCAACTTCCGGGATCTTCATGCCCTTCACGGTGAAAACTTAGCGTCCGCGCGCCTTCTTCAGGTCCGCTTTGAACTGCGGGTTCACTTGGAACCCCGACTGCTCGGCGGCCTTGATCTCGTCCTCGGCCTCGTCGTAGCGGTGGGTGAGCATCAGCACGATCGCCAGGTTGTTGTGCGCTTCGCCGAGCTTGGGACTGTCGGCGAGGGCGGCGCGGAATTCACGCTCGGCATCGTCCATGGCGTTGGTCCGGAAATAGGCGCTGCCGAGCGGGAGGGAAATCCATGCCGGGACGCCGGCGGGCGTGTCGTCCTGGCGATGGCGCTGGGACTTGAGCTGATTGATTTGGCTCTCCAGGCGCTGTTCCTCGCCGACCATCACACTCTTCACGCGGCCGGAATTGAGCGCATTGCGTTCGTCCTCGAGCGCCCGAATCTGGTCGTCGAGCTGCTGCTGGGCCTTGGTCTGATTGGTGAGCGCGGCGGAGGCACTCGCGTTGAAGAGGTCGCGGCACTTGACGTAGTCGCGCACGGCGTCGGGATACTGCTTCGTGGCCATGTCGACTTGTCCGAGGCCGTAGTAGGCCAGATCGAGCGTCGGGTCGAGCTTGGCCGCCGTCTGGAACTCCTGCTCGGCCGTGTCGAACGACTCCTGCTGCAGGGCCTTCTCGCCGGTCGTGTAGTGCTGCAGCGCCTCACGGCGGTCATGGTCCGAGACCAGTTGACCGGCGGCGGCGACCGTCGCGCACGCGGCGACGAGAGCGGGGACGAGCACGTATCGCATCATGGGGTCCTCCCGAGTGACCTGACGAAGTCTCGGACTTTCGGCTGGTTCGGGTCAAGCGTGAGCGAATCGGGTCAGCGCCACCCGCGCCGCCGCCGGATTGCCCACACACATCTGCGCGAGCCCTTCGGAGGCGTACGCCGCCGCATCATCCGGTTGAAGCGCCTCGGCCTGCTTGAAGTCCTGCACGGCGCCGGCGCAGTCGTTCGCCTCGACGCGGTAGCGCCCACGGAACAACCACAAATCGACGACGTCGGGCTTGGCTTGAAGGCCGCCGTTGACGAGCGTCAAGCTGCGATTGACCTCGCCCGCGCGTTGATAGCCAATGGCGCGCCCGATGAGCAGCTTCGTGCCCTCGGGCAGGCCGTTCGCGAAGGCGCGGACCAATAGCTCGTCGGAGCGGTCGGCGGTCTGGGGGTTGCCGAACAGCAGGTCGCTGAGATTCCAGGCGGCGGACGCGAGGTTGGGGTCGGCGGAGAGCGCCTTCTCGAACGCCGCCGCTGCCTCGACCTTCTTGCCGGCTTCCTTGTCGATGACCCCCTCATTGTTGTACGAGCCCGGCGTACGCGTGTCGCCGCGGGTGCCAACCTCCGAAGGGTTGTCGCCGATATAGCCGAGCGACTTGAGCTTCTTGAGGGTGTCGGCGCTGTCGCTCGCCGTCGCCGCGCTGGCCGTCGGATGCGTCGGCGGGTGGAACGAGGCGGCGTAGTCCGCGGTCGTCGTCGCGCCGGCCGGCGTGCCTGGAAGGGGAGGGCCGAGTAAGGCCTGCCCAGGAGGCAACCCCGCAAGCGCCAGCAGCGTCGCGCAGACTTGCTGGACGCTGCCCTCCTTGTCGTGGCCGCCGGCCTTGATGCCCGGTCCCCACAGCAGATACATGCCGGTGTCGCGGTGCCACTTGGCGGCGGTCGCCGTCGCGTTGCTCGAGAGCGTTTCGGGCCGGCCGTCCTTCCAGTAGAAACCGTGGTCGGAGGCCAGCATCAAGATCGCGTGGGCGTCGGCGGCCAGCTTGCGGTACTCGCCGAGCTGGCGGTCGATCTGCTCGAAGTATTTCTGCGGCACCTGGCTGTACCGGTCGTAGTCGGCCTGCGAGATGACGGCCTGCCTCGGCGGTGCATACGGCGCAAAGACGTGTCCGATCGAGTCGGTGCCTTCGAAGTAGACGATGGTGAGGTTCGCGTGATCGCGTGCGAAGGCATCCCGCCCGAGCGTGTCGTAGACCTTCGTCTGAATCAGGATGCGGCGGAGCGCGCTGATGGGATTGGCGTACGGGTCGTCCGAGGCTTCATGCTGCTGATACTCGGCGTCGCTGAGCCACGGCAGGTAGCGCTGCATGACCGACAGGTCCGTGGTCTTCTCGGCCTGGGCCAGGGCGTCGCGCGCCCAGGCCTCGCGGTTCTCCGGGTAGACGATGCCGGCGGGCGGTGTGCCACCGGTAAAGAGAAACGTGAACAGCCGGTCGGAGACCATCAGCCCGTTGACCCGCTCGGCCGGGTAGGTGGCCCACAAGCCGAAGACGTCGACGCGCTTGCCGGCGTCGCTCGCCATGTTCCAAATCGCGGGCACGCGGCGCGAGGCGCTGGTAATGGGTTCCTTGGCGCCGCTCGCGGGATCGAATTGCGCGAAGTCCAGGATGCCGTGGTCGATGGGCGCCTTGCCGGTCATCATCGTCGTCCAGACGAGCGGGGAGAGGGGAGGACGAATCGTCTTGAGCCCGCCGCTCGTGCCTTCCTTGACGAGCGCCGAGAGGTTGGGCATGAGCCCCCGGGCCATGTAGTCGTCGAGCAGCTGCCAATCGGCGCCGTCGAGGCCGATGAACAGAACGGGCGGCGCGGGTCTGGCGGCCGAAGCAATCTGGCTGACGGCGGCCGGCGGCTCCTGCGGGGTTTGCGGTGGAGCGGTGGAACCGGTCGAGGACGCCTGGGGAGACGGCCGCGAACAGCCGGACAGAAGCGCCGTGAGGGCGAGAGCGACAATCGCGCGTGTCGTCATAGGGGCTCGACACTCACTCTAATTGTTTCGCGTCACGAACGCGAACGGCGCGGGCGGCACGAGCGCACGCGGGCGAGGGCGATCGCGTGGAGTCGTCACGTCTCCGGAAAACACAAAGGGCCTCGCCGAAGCGAGGCCCTTTGTGTTCGTGTTAGCGATCCTTCAGTTAGAAGGTGATCTTCGCCCCGAAGCGCGCGGTGAACGGCTGGGTGAAGCTCACGCCCTTGCTCAAGAAGTCCGGATTGGGCGCCGTGGCCCGCGGATCGGACAGCTGGGACACCGGAATGAGCGAGTTGGGCGAGTGCAGCAGGCCGCCGTCGCCGTTGCACGCGGCGTCGGGAATGCCGGCGCAGGCCGGATCCGAGTTCAGGTTGTACCGCTGGTCGAGCTGGGTAATGGCCTGACGGTTGAAGATGTTGAAGATGTCGGCCACGAGCTCGAGCGATGCCGTCCTGCCCAGCTTCACCGGGTAGCCGACGTGCACGTCCGCCTCGTAGTCGGACGGGCCCCTCCCGAGCGATCCGCGCGGCGTCAGGTAGTACTCCCAGTTGTTGTACGCGTAGGAGTAGCCGTAGGCCGTGAGCGGCGTGCCGGAGTAGAAGTGCGTCGACAGGCCAAGCGACAGGCCGTTCAGCGGGCCCTTGGTGACCTGGTAGCTGCCATCGACCTTGATCTGGCTCGTCCGGTCGTTCGTGAGCTTGCCCTGCGCGTTGACCAGGAAGTCCGCGTAGTCGAACGCCGAGTTGATGTTCGGGTCGAGCTGGCCGGTCGAGTTCTGGAAGGTGCCGTCGTAGTTCCCTTCCAGCCGCGAGAAGACGTAGCTCGCCACCATCTGCCAGTTGTTCGAGAACCGCTTGGTCGCCGAGAGCTCGAACTCCTTGTTGACCCGGCTGGCCTTCGGCGAAGGCACCGTCGAGTAGTCGTAGAAGGTCAGGCTCTTGCCGAGGCTCCCTTCAGCCGGATTGGCAATGAAGTAGTTGCCCTGGTCGATGACGAGGAAGTCTTCGATGACGCGGCCGAGCTTGCGGTAGTTGAACCGCGCGTCGATCGTCAGATTCGGCGCGACTTCGCGCGAGTACCCGACGAGGTACTCGTCGATGTACTGGCTCTTCAGGTTCGGGTTGACCGGCTCGTCGCTCCGCCAAGCAGGCTCGACTTCTTGGGCGCGTTCGGGTCCGGCGGACGAGGTCCGACGCGTTCGGCGAGAAGTTGTAGCAGAAGCACTGGACCTCGCCGCCGAACGCCCGGATGTTGATGTCCATCGGGATGTCTTCGTAGTAGCGATCGTAGGCCGCGTAGATCTTGCTCTTGCCGTCGTTCATCGGGTCGATGACGACGTTCAAGCGCGGCGCCCAGTTCTTCTTCAGGTCGATCGCGGGCTTCGACGCGTCGCGGCCGAACATCCGCTGACGCTCCCAGCGCACGCCGGCGTCAACCGTGACGTTCGACGCCAGCTTGATGCTGTCCTGGAGGTAGAGCGCCGTGTCGTCATCGACCGGATCGGACGACAGCGGGTTCGCGATGACCCACGTGGACGGGTCGCTCCGGACGTAGCCGGGGGCGAGGTCGTTCACGTAGTAACGATGACGGTAGTAGATCGTGCCGTCCGCCGCTGCGAACTTGTAGATGCGCTGGCCGTCGCCGCCGTTGTGCGTGCCGACCGGTGAGGACTTCTTCTCGAAGTCGATGCCGCCCTTGATCGTCATGTGTCCCAGGTACTTGGTCAGCGACGCCTTGGCTTCGTCGCGCCGCGGGTTCTGGTCCTGGTAGTAGCCGAACCCACCCGAGAGGCCGTTCGGGCT
This sequence comes from uncultured Acidobacteriota bacterium, assembly GCA_963849525.1. Classification (GTDB taxonomy): domain Bacteria; phylum Acidobacteriota; class Vicinamibacteria; order Vicinamibacterales; family SCN-69-37; genus CAVXSP01. Next base: position 550,036 of record CAWKHL010000004.1, read on the forward strand.
CTGGGTGGCGTCAATCATGAGCGGCGTCTGGGTGCCCGCGCCCGAATAGATCGTCTTCTCGTTGTGGCGCCCGTAGCTGGCCTCGGCGAGCCACGTGTTGGCGAAGACGCCGTTGTAGGTCAGCGAGCCGTCGGTGCCGCCAGTCTTCTGCGTGCCCTGCCACGTGCTGGCCGGACCGGCCACCGTGAAAATGGCGCCGTTGGACGTCGTCGGATCGCCGACGACCGAGCCCACCAGGGTCTGGTTGCTGGCGACGCTGTACGTGATCTTGCCGGAGTAGGTCTGGGCCGTCTTGTTCAGCGGCACGGACGACCCGACGGCGGGGCTGCCGGGGGCCGACAAGGTGCGAATGATCTGCGTGTTGTCCTGCTCCTTGATGCCGTCGTAGGCGGCAAAGAACCACAGCTTGTCCTTCACGATGAAGCCGCCGAGCGTGCCGCCCGAGTCCCACGCGTGGCCGACATTGTCCACCGTCGTCGTCCACGTGGGCCGCTTGGCTGCCGTGTTGTCATTGGCCGTCGTGGCCGCGCCGTTGCCGTAGCCGAAGATGCCGCCGTGGAACGTGTTGCCGCCGGACTTCGTGATCGCCTGGACCATGGTGCCCGTCATCCGCCCGTACTCGGCGGGGAGCCCCTGGGTCATGACGTTGACTTCCTGGATGAGGTCGAAATTGACTTCCTTCCGCTCCTCGCCGGCCACGACGCCCGTGACGTTCAAGCCGTCGATGAGGTACTGGTTCTCCGCGCCGCTCGAGCCGAGCGCCGTGGGGCCCACCGCATCGCTGGTCACGCCGGGGGCGAGCCGCGTCAGGCCGTAGAAGTTTCGCTGCACGGGGAGGTTGCTGAACATCTGTTCGCTGACCGTGACGCCGCCGGACGCCGTGGTCGTGTTGACCTGCGGGGCTTCAGCGGTGACGGTCTCGGTCGCGGTGACGCCGCCAACCGCCAGCTTGAAGTCCACGACCGACGTCTTCTCGAGCGACACCGAGACGCCCCCCTGTTCCGACGTCTGGAAGCCGCTCAATTCGGCCTTGATGCTGTAGACGCCAGGCGGCAGCGTGGGCAGACGATACTGTCCGGTCGAATCCGTCATCGCCGTGCGGGCCCCCTGAACTTGCGGGCTCGTGGCGGAGACGGCCACGCCAGGTACCACCTTGCCTTGCGAGTCAGTGACCGTGCCTGAAATCTGGCCGGTGGTCTGGGCCGAGGCGATCGTCGCCCAACTCAAAGCCACGACACCAGCGAGCAGGCTGGTCCTTATCAGTGTGCGTAAGCGCATTGTGTCCATCCTCCCGGTACGGTTCGTCCCCGAATCCTCCCGAGGGAGGGAACTCGGACGCCGCAAGCGGACTGAGGCCGGACAACGTGCCCGGCCATATGCCAACAGCGTATAGCGAACTTCGTGCCTTGGCTACTGGTCACGAAAAACAGGCAATTCGTCACATTCAGGATCCAATGCACCGTTTATTTGGCTTTTGAATCCAATCAATTGGATCGCGCGGGAGGTCCTAACGAAACGTGAAGCCAGCCGTCACCCAGCGCCCGGGCATCGGAACCCCGGCGACTTCCTGGTAGTCCGCGTTCAGCACATTCGACGCGCGAGCGAACGCCGCCACTCGGCCAAATGTGCGGCTGAGCTCGACTCCGACGAGCATGTACCGTTGTCCGTCGAAGCGGTCTTTGACGTTGGCGTCAATCGCCGCGTGCACGCCGCGGCCGACGGGGAAGGCTGCGGCCAGCGTCAGCGACTGCTTCGCGTAGCTCAGCACGTACTTCGACAGGCGATCGAGCGCTGGCGCGCCGACCGACAGGGCCGTATAGGAGGTCCGCACCATCGAGCCATTCCACGAGCGCGTGGCGCTGAGCTCGAGGCCCGTGCTCGTCACGTCGCGGACGTTGGTCGCCTGCCATCGGTCGGCCGAAGACGCGCGCACCCAGTCGATGACATTGCGATCCCAGCGCGCGAAAGGCGAGGCCGACAGCATCCAGCGGTGCGCGACCCAGTCGATGCCGCCATCGACCGAACGGGCGCGCTCCGGCTGGAGGCCGGGCGAACCCACGTTGCCGGGATCGGAGTAGTAGAGCTCGGTGAACGTCGGAATTCGGAAGGCACTCCCGGCCGAGGCGCGCAATCGAACGTTCGCCGTGAGCCACGCGCTCAGGGCCGCCGACGGACTCCACGCCGTGCCGAACGCGGCCGGCACCGCCGCCGGCGCGATCGCCGAGGTACCCGATCGACCCTGACGCCCGCCTGCGCGGTGACGCGTGCTGCAATCGGCAGCTGGGCTTCGCCGTACGCGCTGCCATGCCAGTAGCGATGATCGCCGAGGTTGTTCGACGTGATGGCGTCGCGCCCCGCATCGCCGCCCACGGTGACGCGCGCGCCGTTCGAGAACCCGCGCTCGATGTTCAGCGCCGCGTCTCCGGCGGACGTCCGGTGGCGATTCTCGGCGAACCCGGGGCGATTGAGATCCCACAGGAAGTGGTCGCCGTGCCCGCGCCAGACGCCGGTGGCCTCGACGCTCCACTGGCCGGCCTGGTGGCGCCATGCGCCCGAGGCAATCGTCTGGTCGGTCCATTCCTTGGACGGCGAGGCGCCATAGAAACCGGCCGCGCCGAACGCTTTCTTCTGCCGGCGCACGTCAACCGTCCAACCGTGTGCGAGCGGCCCGCGGAGCAAGGCCCCGCCTTGCGCGAAGCCGCGGTCCGCGATGAACCCGTCGCTGCGGCTCGCCCAGCCGGCAAGCAGCCAGTGGGCCGGCATCCCGTGGCCGGAGACCGATCCTTGCGCCGAGGTGTAGCCATGCTGGCCCGCATCGACTTCGAGGTTCGCGTGGTCGTCGTCTCGTGTGATGACGTTGATCGTGCCGCCGAGCGCGTCGGCGCCGTGGACGGCCGAGCCGGCGCCGGGGACGATCTCGATGCGACCCACCGCGACCATCGGCACGGGAATGTCGCCATCGTGGTGTCCGGTCTGACTGTCATTCAGGCGAATGCCGTCGGCGAGCACGAGGCTCTGACCGAACGTGGCGCCGCGAAGCGAGAAATCGGTCTGGATGTCGTGTGGTCCCCGCGCCTCGACATCGAGGTCGGTCGCGAGCCGCAGCGCGTCGATGACCGACGGAATGCCGAGCTGCTCGATCTCCTGGCGCGTGAGGATCGTGACGGTGCGTCCAAGTGCGTCGGCGGGCATCGGCGAGGCCGTGGCGGTGACGACCACTTCCTGCGTCAGGCGCGGCGGCGCAGCGGGCGTTTGGGCCGCCGCGGCGGAGGCGAGCGCGGTCGAGACGGCCGCGAGTGAGAGGCGAAGCCATGACACGCGTGCGGACACTGGGGGAATCCCTCTGGTGAAAGCCCTCAAGTATACTTGGCGCATGCTCGTCGCCCGTCGGTTCGTTGTCAGCGGACGCGTGCAGGGTGTCGGGTTTCGCTTCTTCGTCGAGCAGGCCGCGCGTGCGGAAGGTATCGGCGGGTGGGCGAGAAATTTGCCGGATGGACGCGTGGAAGTGCTCGCCGAGGGCGAGCATGACGCGGTCGGTCGGTTTGAGGGCAAGGTTCGTCGCGGCTCGGCGATGTCGCGGGTCGAGGCCGTCGAGGTCGTGGTCGAGGAGCTGTCGGGCCGTCGGCCAGGGATGGAGTTTCTGATTCGATGAACGCGCTCAAGGAGCGGATTCGCCACGTCCCGGACTTTCCGAAGCCGGGTATCCTTTTTTACGACATCACGACGCTGCTCAAGGATCCGGAGGGTTTTCGGCTGGCCGTGGATGCCATGGCCGCGCCGCACCGGGACCGGGCCGTCGATCTCGTCGTCGGCATCGAGAGCCGCGGGTTCATTTTCGGCGCGGCGATTGCCGATCGGCTGGGCAAGGGCTTCGCGCCGGTGCGGAAGATGGGCAAGCTGCCGTCGAAGACGCGGCGCGCGTCGTACTCGCTGGAGTACGGCACCGATGCGCTCGAGATTCACGAGGACGCGGTCGAGGACGGGATGTCCGTGCTGATCGTGGACGACCTGCTCGCGACCGGAGGCACGGCCGCCGCGACAATCGACCTCGTGCGAACCCTTGGCGGACGCATCGCGGGTCTTCAGTTCTTGATCGAGTTGGCGGACCTGAACGGCCGCGACCGGCTCGGCGGCGAACAGGTGGACACGGTGCTCACGTACTAGACTTCGGGAACTGGGCACTGGGCACTGGGCACTAGGGAAGAGCCGCGCGTGACCAGAATCGACATTCGCCTGGATTGCGGACGAGTGCCGAGTGCCAGTCGCCCAGTGCCCGGTTTTCCGCGCCCGTAGCTCAGCTGGATAGAGCACCGCCCTCCTAAGGCGGGGGCCGCCCGTTCAAATCGGGCCGGGCGCACCAGATTCGCAAACCAGGGCACTGGGCCTTGGGCATTGGGTCGCAGTGTAGAGGTTGCGGAGTTCAGGAGCCGAGCACGAGGCACGGGGCGCGCCACGGGGCCGCTGGTGCCCAGGGCCGAGTGCCCAGTGCCCGACAGGAGTCAAGAGATGAAAGCGTACCAACGGCATCAGCTGAAGCAGAACGACTTCGCCGCGACGGTGTCGCGGCTCTTGACCGCCCTCCAGGAGTACCGCGACAAGATCCTCGTCGCCGGCCTGGCGGTCGTCGTCCTGGGTGGCGTCGTTGGGGGCTACTACTACTGGCATCGACACCAGAACGACCAGGCGTCGGCGCTCTTTGGTGTCGCGATGTCGATCTACCAGGCGCCCATCGCGCCGGCGCCGACCGTGCCGGGCGCCAAGCAGGCGGCCGGCACGTATCCGACCGTCGAGGCGCGACAGGAAGCGGCGCTCAAGGCGTTCCAGCAAGTGGCGTCTGCCTATCCGTCGAGTCCCGCTGGCCTGGCGGCGGCCTATCACGCGGCCGGTGCGCTCGCGGCGCTCGGGCGCTTTCCCGACGCGGAGAAGGCTTACGAGGATGTCGCGAGCCGCGCGGGCTCGAGCCTGTACGGGCCGATGGCCCAACTCGGCGAGGCCGACGCCTTGGCGTCGGAAGGGAAGTACGACCAGGCGATCAGTTGGTACTCGGACTTGTCGGCGCGGCGCGACGGCATGCTGCCTGTTGACGGCGTGCTGATGAACCTCGCCCAGACGTACGAGAAGGCCGGGAAGACCAGTGAAGCCAGCGCGACGTATAAGCGCGTGGTTGACGAGTTTCCCGATTCGACCTACGTCTCCGGCGCCCAGCAGCAGATCGCGACGCTCGGCGGGAACTCCTGACGCTCGTAGCCCCCACGGTCTCCGTGTCCATCGACGCACCTCCGGGGCGTCGCGGATGAGCCGACCGTAAGTCGGCCGCGCCGCGCCGCGCGGACATCTCCGTCCATTCCTTCCATCAGCCCGGTGGGCGCTGGGGCCAGCGCCAGCGTTGGCGTGTGCCCCGTGAAGGCCTCACGCCGCCGAGCGTGGCTGCGGGCCGCGCCGCGGCCCCTGCCGGTCCAACAATTGTGTATAGTGCGCGAGCACACTGAACTCAATTCGCGGGAGCGGAACCATGGATAAGGCGGATACCGCCTGGATGCTGATCTCGACCGCGCTGGTGTTGATGATGACGCCGGCGTTGGCATTCTTCTACGGCGGTCTGGTGCGATCGAAGAATGCGCTGAATACGATGATGATGAGCTTCGCCGCGCTCGGGGTGGTTGGCATGACCTGGGCGCTGGTCGGCTACTCGCTCGCCTTTGCCGACGGCGGCGCGTTCGTGGGCGGTCTGAAATACGCCCTGCTCCGTGGCGTCGGTCTCGATGCCAAGGGGGCGATCCCGCACATCCTCTTCTTCTGCTTCCAGGGCACGTTCGCCATCATCACGGCAGCGCTCATTTCCGGCGCCATCGTCGAACGCATGCGCTTCTCGGCGTACCTGCTGTTCCTGGCGCTGTGGTCGGTCGTCGTCTACGCGCCGGTCGCGCATTGGGTGTGGGGCGGCGGGTTCCTCGGATCGCTCGGGGCGCTCGACTTCGCGGGCGGCACGGTCGTGCACGTCAACGCCGGCGCCGCCGCGCTGGTCGCGGCGATGGTGCTGGGGCCGCGCAAGGCCTTCGCGCGTCAAGCGGTCGTGCCGCACAACGTGCCGTTCACGCTGCTGGGCGCTGGCTTGCTCTGGTTCGGGTGGTTCGGCTTCAATGCCGGGTCGGCGCTCGATGCGAGCCCCTCGGCGGCCCTGGCGTTTGCAACGACGATGCTGGCCCCGGCCGCGACACTGGTGGTCTGGACCCTGCTGGATCTGTCGCGCGGCGGCAAAGTCACCGCCGTCGGGGGCGCCACCGCCATTGTCGTCGGCCTGGTCGCCGTGACGCCGGCCGCCGGCTTCGTCAGCCCGATGAGCGCGATTCTGATCGGCGGGTTGGCGGCCGTTCCCAGCTACTACGCGCTGTTGTTTCGCGCCCGCACCAGGCTCGATGATTCGCTCGACGTCGTGGCCGCGCACGGCCTGGGCGGCACGGTCGGCGCGCTCCTGACGGGCGTGTTCGCCGAGCGAGCCTGGAATCACACCGCCAATGGTCTGCTCTTTGGCCATCCGGCGCAGGTGGGCATCCAGGCCGTCGCGATCCTCACGACCATCGCCTACAGCGGCTGCATGACCTTTGTGTTGTTGAAGCTGGTGGGCGCCGTGCTCCCGATGCGCGCGGCCAAGGCGGAGGAGGGCCTCGGGATGGACATCAGTCAGCACGGCGAGGAGGCCTACTCCAACGGCGAAGGCGCGATCCTTATTCTTCCCGACCGCGGCCCGGACCAGCGCCGGGTGGCGGCATCCTCGATTCCTGGAGGTCGATCATGAAACTCGTGGTGGCGATTATTCGGCCCGACCGGCTCAGCGCGGTCCTCGAAGAGCTGTTCAAGGCGGATGTTCAAGGCTTGAGCATCAGCCGCGTGCAGGGCCATGGCGGCGAGACCGAGCAGGTCGAGACCTACCGGGGCACCAGCGTGAAGATGGAGTTGTCGGAGAAGGTCCGAATCGACGTGGGCGTGTCGAACCACTTCGTGGAGCCGACCGTGCAGGCGATTCTCGGGGCGGCGCACACCGGGTCGGTCGGCGACGGCAAGATCTTCGTGTTGCCGGTCGAAAAGGTGTACCGCATCCGAACCCGCGAGGAGGACCACGCGGCGGTGACCCCCGTCGACGCCTCTGGCGACGGAGCCACTGCCGCTCCCTGAACGCACCGCGACCGTGGACCCGCGGAACGATCCGGTCGGGTCAGCTTTCCTGGAACGTGCCGTCCGGTAACGGCTGGCCGTTGACGCTGAGCACCGGGCCCGACGGGTCGAACTCCGGGCGCTTGCGCTTGGCGGCCGCGTCGCGTGCGGTCGTCTCGATCGCGCTCACGAGCAGCGGCAGCGCCAGCGTGACATCGGCGTGCACGGTGACCTTCTCTGACTCGATCGACAGCTTGCCCCAGCTTTGCGCCTCATCGAGCGTCGAGCCGCTCGCGCCGCCGAAGTGGGGGACATCGGCGACGATCTGCAGCGCGAATTTGTGCCCGCCGACGCGATCGTCGTAGAACTCGGCCTGCACGCTGGCCTGGTTGATGAAGTTCTTGGGCGTGCCTCCGCCAAGCACGATCGACGCCGTGGACGGGCAGCGAATCACGATGTTCGCCGACTCGACGATATCGCCGATGACGTCGAGACGGCCCGCGGAGGTGTCGCGGTGGCGCGCCTGGGACACGCCCATGCCAATGGAGGAGTCCGCGATCGCCGGGCAGTACACCGGCACGTTGGCCCGGTAGGCAGCCGTGAGAATGCCGTGGTTGCCCGTTTCCTTCCAAAGGTGCTCGCCGAGTTTGTAGAGGAACTCCCGGGTCGTGTACGGACGGCGCTCGAGTGTCAGCGCGAACGCGGCAATCCACTCGTCGTTGCGGCAGAACTCGTCTTCGCTGGCGAGCGTGTCGTAGACGCGGTCGATGCGCTCGGCGGCCAGCGCCGCGTCGTCGAGCGAGGGGGAGCCGATGAAGTGCCGGCGGCCGCGGGTTTCGTGCAGGTCATGGTAGAGGTTCGCGCCGGTCGACACGAGGCAGTCGACGTAGCGATGCTCGATGAGGTGCGCGAGGATGAGACGCATGCCGCCGGCCGACAGGGCGCCCGCCGCGCCGAGGAAGATCGTGGCGTCGCTCGCGAGCATCTTTTCCCACACGCGCCGGGCGGTTCCCAGGTTCCGTCCCTGAAACGACACGCGCTCCATCCGCAGCAGGACGTCGTCGGCGGACAGATTCGCCTCAACCGCGAAGGGCTCGACCGGCTTGCGCAGGAACCTCGATTTCCGTCGCCCCATGGTGGAGACATTGTAGTGAGTTATTCGGTCATTGAGACATTGGGCCATTGGCTCATTGAGACATTGAAACATCGCCGATTTGGGCGCTCGCCTTCAACAGCGGCGCCACTTCGGTACGCAGACCTATGCGTCTGGACTGTGGCTACCAACGGGCGGCAGCAACCACAAAATGGCCCAATGGCCCAATGGCTCAATGGCCCAATGGCCCAATGGCTCAATGATCCAATGTCACGTCCTTCAAGAACCGATAGTCTCCCGACAGCGGCATGTGGACGTTGGTGAGGTCCGCTTGGGCGACGACGAAGTTGGCGCTGTACCAGAGGCTGATGTACGGCGCGTCGGCGGCGATGACGCGCTCGGCGGCGCGGTACAGGCGCTCGCGCGCTGACTGATCGATGGCCGCCGTGGCCGCACGGATCAGGCGGTCCGCCTCGGGATTGCTGTAGTAGCCGCGGTTGAAGCCGTTCGGCGGCACCTGCGACGAGTCGAACACGCGGCGCAGCATGTCCGGGTCGCTCGCGCCCACCCATTGCAGCGTGTACATCTGCATGTTGCCGTGGAGGATGTCCGACATGAGCGTGGCGAACTCGTACGAACGGACGTCGACGGCGATGCCGACCTCGGCCAAGTCGTGTTGGATGACGGTCGCCTGCAGCCGGAACGGCTCGGAGGTGGACGTCTTGAGCGTGAGATGAAAGCGTGGCGCCGGTCCCGGGCCGTCGGGGTCGGGGTGGCCGGCCTCATCGAGCAGCGCGCGAGCCTTCGCGGGATCGTGGCCGTACCGCTGGACGTGTGGTTCGTACGCCCAGGATTCCGGCGGCACGATGCCGGTGGCGGGGCGCGCCAGCCCTCGCCGGAGATAGTTGACGATGGCGTTCTGATCGATCGCGTAGCCGATCGCCTGGCGGACGCGGCGATCGCGGAGGATGGAGTCGCGCAGATTGAATCCCACGTAGGCGTAGTCGAAGCCAGGCGCCGTGTAGACCTTCAGCCCGCCGTGCGATTCGAGCCCGCGCACCAGGTCCGGCGAGAGCGAGTTGATGACGACGTTGACGCTGCCGCGTCGGAGCTCGAGCCCGCGCATCGTGTCGTCGGGCACGACCCGGAAGACGAGACCGGGGTTGCGCGGCGCCCCCTGGTAGGCCTTCGCAAACGGCTTCAAGGTGACGTGGTCGTCCGGGAGAAACTCCTCGAGCGAGTACGGTCCGCTGCCGACCGGGTGCCGTGCCGCTTCGGGCCCGGTGCCCGCGGGCACGATGCCCATCACGAGGTTGACGGGGAAGGACGGCGAGGGCGTCTTCAGGTGGAACGCGACGGTGTAGCGACCCAGGATGTCGACGGACGCCAGATTCGCGTACGCGCCCTTCAGCCCGGAGACGAACGACGGATCGAGAAATCGGCGAAACGTGAAGGCGACATCATCGGCCGTCATCTCGCGGCCGTTCTGGAACATCACGCCGGGCGGGATGGTGGCGACGAACGTCTGCTCGTCGGTCGTGTCGAAGCGGGTGGCCGAGATCCGGCACGACCCGCAGGTGGTCATCGACTTTGACGAGCGAGCTGTAGATCAGCTGATCGATGTGCTGCGAGGCGGCATCGAGGCCCACGCCGGGGTCGAGGTTCGTCGGCGCGTCGGACAGGCCGACCACGAGCGGGGCGTTCGGGTTGCGCGCGGGCCTCGCGTGCGCGCATGCGCTCGTGAGCGCCACCGCTCCGGCCAGCGCCACGAGGCCCATCGTGAACCATGGAGCACATGGAGGCACGCCGGTGCCGCGCGAGGCTGCCTTGGGTGGCCCGGCGGAGCCGGGCCGGGCGCCGGACGCGCAGATCCCACACGAGAGCACGGACATATTCTCGCGTGTTCTCGTGTGGGATCTGCGCGTCCGGCGCCGCCGCACGCGGCGCCCAAGGCAGGTGTTAACGCGACCCGTCTGGTCGTCCACGCCGCCAGCCTTCATGCGCTCCATGGTGTTACCTGACAAGCACTCGGCGTCGTCACTCCGCCTCTCGCTTCAGCTCCGCGAGCAGGTTCAGCGCATCGAGCGGTGTGAGGCCGTCGAGGTCGACGGCGCGAAGGCGCCGGACGACCGGAGACGTCTCGGGCTCGGTCGCCGGAAGAAACAGGCCGAGCTGCTGTTGGGCCGCGGCGGGCGCGCCGCTGAGACTGGGCCGTCCGCCGCGTTGGAGCTCGTCCTGCTCGAGCGACTGGAGGATTTCGCTCGCGCGGCGCACGACCGACGGCGGCAGGCCGGCCAGGCGCGCCACGTGAATGCCGTAGCTGCGGTCGGATCGTCCGGGCAGCACCTTGTGGAGGAACACGATGTCGTCTTTGAACTCGCGCGCGGCGGTGTGGGCGTTGACGACGCCGGGAAACGCATCGGCGAGATCGGTGAGCTCGTGGTAGTGCGTGGCGAAGATCGTCTTGGGACGGGCGCGTTCGTTCGTCGCCAGATGCTCGGCGACGGCCCACGCCAGGCTCAGGCCGTCGAACGTGGCCGTGCCGCGGCCGATTTCGTCGAGGATGACCAGGCTGCGCGACGTCGCCATGTGCAGGATGGTCGCGGTCTCCTGCATTTCGACCATGAAGGTGGACTGTCCGCGCGCGAGATTGTCGGACGCGCCGACGCGCGCGAAGATGCGGTCGACGATCGCGAGCTTGGCCTGGCGCGCCGGCACGAACGACCCGATCTGGGCGAGGATCGACAGCAGCGCCGTCTGACGCAAGTAGGTGGACTTGCCGCCCATGTTGGGGCCCGTGAGAATCACGACCTGGCGCTCGCCGCCGTCGAGCGAGACGTCGTTCGGCACGAAGGCCTCGGCGACATGGCGCTCCACGATCGGGTGCCGCGCGTCGAGTGCGAGAAACTCGTCGGCGTCGTGGACGTGCGGCTTGATGTAGTTGGCGATCGTCGCCGTCTCGGCCAGCGCCGCGAGCACGTCGATGGTGGCCGTGGCCCGGGCGGTGTCGAGGATGCGCGGTGCTTCGGCCGCGATCCGCACCCGCAGCGCGTCGAAGATCTCGATCTCGCGCGCGAGCAGCCGCTCGTCGGCGCCGATGACCTTCTGTTCGTACTCCTTGAGCGCCGGCGTGATGTAGCGCTCGCCGCCGGCAATCGTCTGCTTCCGGATGTAGTCGTCGGGGACGCCCCCGAGGTGCGCCTTGGAGACCTCGATGTAATAGCCGAAGACCCGGTTGTAGCGCACCTTGAGGGTCTGGATGCCCGTGCGCGCACGCTCGGCGGCCTCGAGCGCGCCGATGGCCTGCTTGCCGTCGCGGCTGATTGTCCGGAGCTCGTCCAGCTCGGGATCGACGCCGTCTCGAATGAGGCCGCCGTCGCGCGCGAGCGCCGGCGGGCTCTCGACGAGCGCCGCGTCGATGGCCAGGCGCACGTCGGCCAGTTCGTCCATCTCCGCCGCGAGGCTCTTGACGAGCGGGGCCTCGAACTCGACCAGGAGCGCGCGCAGTGGGGGAATCTCCGCGACGGACCGGGCGAGCGACACCAGGTCGCGCGGCCCGGCGGTGCCGAGCGACAGGCGCGCGACGAGCCGCTCGATGTCGTGGACGCTGTGCAGCGACTCGCGGACTTTGCCCCGCGGCAGGCCGCGAAACGCGAAGTCTTCGACCGCGTCGAGCCGATCCTGAATGCGTGCGAGCGTGACCAGCGGCCGGACCAGCCAGGCGCGAAGGAGCCGCCCGCCCATCGGCGTCTCCGTCCGGTCGATCTCTTCGATGAGTGAGCCGGCGCGTCCGCCGTCGGCGCCTTCAACCAGATTGAGATGCCGCAGCGTGACCGGGTCGATGAGCAGGGCGTCGCCGGCGATGCGCAGGGCGATGTCTCTCACGTGGGTGAGCTCGCGGCGCTGCGTGTCGCGCAGGTACGCGACGAGCGCGCCGGCGGCCGATACCGCGGCCGGCGCGCGGTCGAGCCCGTAGCCGGCGAGCTGCGCCGCGTGCAGTTGCTCGAGGAGCGCGTCGCGCGCGCGGCCGATCTCGAACGTCCACCCGTCCACGTAGGTGACGCGCGGCGGCGTCAGTCGTGGAAGCAGGGCCGTCGCGTCAGTGCCCTCCGCGATGAGGAGCTCCTTCGGGCGCAGCACCGCGAGCTCGGAGGCGAGCGCCGCAGCCGCATCGGGCCCGGAGCATTCGGTCGCCGCGAATTCGCCGGTCGAGACGTCGAGAAACGCCAGGCCGTACGGCTGGCCCGCGGCGCCGGGCAGCGCCACGGCCGAGAGAAACGCCGGCTCCCGCGCCTCGAGGTACGAGGCGTCGGCGAACGTGCCGGGCGAGACGACCCGCGTCACCTCGCGTTTGACGATGCCCTTGGCCTTGCGCGGGTCTTCCACCTGGTCGCAGATCGCGACGCGATAGCCTTTGCGGACGAGCCGCCCGAGATAGGTGTCGATGGCGTGGTGCGGGACGCCGCACATGGGGATGGCCGCGCCGGCGGCATCCTTCGCGCGCGAGGTGAGCGTCAGCTCGAGGGCGCGCGCCGCCGTCAGGGCGTCCTCGTAGAACATCTCGTAGAAGTCGCCCATGCGGAACAGGACGATCGCGTCCCGGTGCTGGCGCTTGACGTCGAGATATTGGCGCATCGCCGGCGTCGCGGAGGCCGGCGGGCCTGATGGCGAAGAAGAACTGGTCACGCTCGTCGGGGAAGGGCGAACGACCGGAGTATAACATTGGCTCGAATGATCGTCCTTGGCCTCGATACCGCGACTCGACGCGGAAGCGTCGCGCTGCTGGACACGGGCGCCGCGGCGCGGGACGCCGTGGTGTCCTTCGAGGGGCCGCCACGGCAGCACAGCGCGCGCCTGCCGGGCGCGATCCTGACGCTCGCGGCCGACCACGGCTGCACGGTGCGCGATATCGACGTCTTTGCCGTCATCGCCGGCCCCGGGTCGTTCACGGGCCTCCGGGTCGGGATGGCGACCATTCAGGGGCTGGCCTTGACGTCAGGGCGGCCCGTCGTGGCGGTGCCGACGCTGCTCGCGATGGTCGAGGCGCGCCGCGCGGGCGCCGCCGGCTGGGCGCCGAAGGAACTGGTCGTCGCCTGCCTCGACGGCCAGCGAGGCGAGGTGTTCTTCGCGGCGTGGGACGTTCGTGCCGGCAAGCCCCTCGCCGATGCGTCCCCCGTCCTCGAGCCGGCGGTCGGCCGTCCCGCCAATCTCGTACGCATCCTGGACGAGTTGGCGTGGCGCGGCCCTGGCGTGATCGTGGGGGACGGCGCCACGCGCTATGCCGCGGAGCTGCGGCCGACGGGACTGGCGATTGAAGAGGACGAGATCCCGCTGGCGCTCGTAGCCGCGCGCCTGGCGGCGGCCGGGCGGGTGGCGGCAGGGGCGCCGCACGCGCTCCGGCCGCTGTACATCCGTCGTCCCGACGCGGTGCTCGCCCGCGAGCGCGCGGAGCGCGTGCAATCGTGACCGACGAGCCTTCGGCGTTCCTCGTCACCCGTGCGTCGCCGCAAGATGACCTCGGCGCGGTCGATGCGCTCCAGCGAGCCTCCTTCACCAACCCGTGGGGCGCCGAAGCGCTCCGATGGGAACTCCTGAACACGGATGTCGCCCGACTGTATTTGATGCAGCGGCCCGCCGGCGGGCTCGTCGCCTATTGCGCCTGCTGGATGATCTTCGACGAACTGCACATCAACAGCCTGGCCGTGGACCCGGCGTGGCGGCGCCGTGGTCTGGCGCGGCGGCTGCTCTGCGAGGTGTTTCGCGAGGCGGTGCGCGGCGGTGCGCGCGAGGCGACGCTCGAGGTGCGTCAGTCGAACGCGGCGGCCTGCGCGCTGTACGAAGGACTGGGATTCCGGGTGGAAGGCGTGCGCCGCGATTACTACCAGCAGCCGCGGGAAGACGCGCTGATCCTGTGGCACCGGGCGCTTGTCCGGTTGGGGAGCTTGTGTTAGCGTCCTCCAGAGATTCGAGAGTCAGGGTTCGTACTTCACGAGTCAAGAAAAGGAGGCGGAGCATGGCCGACCAGCAGCTTCCCGATAACGCCGAGACGAATAGAGACGCACCGCTGCAAGTCGACGAGCAGTTCCGTCAGTTGGTCTCCGATCACCACGAAATCGACGAGCGCATTCGCCGCCTATCCAATCTCGCCCACCTGACTGCCGACCAAGAATTCGAGGAGATGTCGCTCAAGAAGCAGAAGCTGGCGCTCAAAGACCGCATGGAAGCCATGATTCGCGACGGCCACGCGGCGCGCTCCTTCTGACGGCCGGTGCACGGCGGCATGGCCAGACCCGAGCCGCAGGCGCGACGCCTGCGCGGGGGTGTGTGCGTCCGCCCGTGCGCCCCCAGGTTCGAGTAAATGCTTATTGATCGTGCCGGATGGCCGTTTGTGGCGGTGGCGGCGGTTCCGGCGGTGGTCGTCTGGCCGTGGAGCGGCGCGTGGGCGGCCGCCTGTCTGGCGCTGCCGGCGCTGGTCGCCCTCTTCTTTCGCGACCCCGAGCGGCACCCGCCCGACGGGCCAGCGCTCGTGCTGGCGCCGGCCGACGGCCGGGTCATGTTTGCCGGGCCCGCGCGGGCCGATGAAGCGCCCGCCGGCCAGTGGGCGCAGGTGACGATCTTTCTCTCCGTACTCGACGTCCACATCAATCGAACGCCGGTCGCCGGACGGGTGACCCGCGTCGACTATCGGGCCGGCAGTTTCCTGCCGGCTTACCGGCGCGAGGCCGCCCACAACGAGCAATCCGAGATATGGTTCGATCACGAAGGCCAGACGGTCGTGGCGCGCCAGGTCGTCGGGGTGCTGGCGCGGCGGGTCGTGTGCCGCCTGACGGTGGGGCAGGTCGTGGCCGCGGGCGCGCGGCTCGGTCTGATGAAGTTCGGATCGCGGATGGACGTGTTCGTGCCGCCCGGCGCGGTGCTCGACGTGCACGCCGGGGACCGCGTGCGCGGAGGAGAGACGGTGATCGCGCAATTGGAGCCGGGGGCGTAAACGTATGGCCGACTCGCTCGAGCCGCGCCGCGACGCGCGACAGTTTCGCCGCGGCATCTTCCTCCTGCCGAGCATCTTCACGGTGGGCAACATGTTCTGCGGGTACGCCAGCATCATGTACGCGATGCGCGGCGAGCTCGAGATCGCGGCGCCGTGTATCGGCATCGCGATCGTGCTGGACATGCTCGACGGCCGCATCGCGCGTCTGACCGGCACGACGACGGCCTTCGGACTCGAGCTCGATTCGCTGGCCGACGTGATCTCGTTCGGGTTGGCGCCGGCCGTTCTGGCGTTCGCCTGGGGACTCGCCGAGCTCGGCCGTGTCGGATGGGCGGCCGGTTTCATCTACGTGAGCGCGACGGCCATGCGCCTGGCGCGGTTCAACATCCAGTCGTCCGTCCCGACCGACAAGCGGTATTTCGTGGGGATGCCCAGCCCGCCCGCGGCCGGCATCGCGGCGGCGACGGTGTTCTTCTGGCCGTATCCGCTGGTCCACCCGGTCAACTTGCGGCTGCTGCTCTCCGAGCCCGCGCCGTGGCAGGCGCTGGCCGCCGTCTTCGTGATGCTGGTTCCGGCCGCGCTGATGGTGAGCGCCCTGCGCTTCCGGTCGTTCAAGACGATCAACTTCGGCTGGGGGCCCACCTACATGCCGCTGCTGGTCTTCGCCGTGTTCATCGCGTTCATCTACTCGGAGCCGCGCTACGCGCTGTTGCTTCTTGCGTACGGGTACTCTGAGCTCGGCGTTCATTGGCTGGGGGTGGGCGCGCCTGCGGGCGCGGCGGCGGCCAGCGGCAGCGTCACGGTGACGCGGGTGCCGTGTCCCGGCGCGCTCTCGATCGCGAGCGTCCCTCCACACCGCTCGATGTTGCGCTTCGCGTTGGGCAGGCCGAGCCCCGACCCGGCGGTCTTGGTCGAGAAGTAAGGCTCGAACGCCCGCCCCAGCGCGTCGGCGTCCATCCCCACGCCGGTGTCGGCGAACGTGAGCGTCACGCCCTCCGGCCCACGCCCGCCCGTGACCTGGAGGCGCCCTCCCTCCGGCATGGCCTGGAGGGCATTCTCGACCAGGTTCGTCAACGCGCGCGCAACGAGCGTGCGATCGACCCACACCTCGGGCAGCGACGCGGGCAGGGCGATTTCAATCCGCGTGCGGTCGTCGAGGCCCGTCAGATACGGCCCAACGATTTCCTCGACGAGCGCGCTGGGCGACACGGCCGCGGGACGGGGCGTCGGGTCGCCGGCAAAGTTCGAAAACTCGCTGGCAATCTGCCGCAGGAGTCGGACCTGCCGCAGGATGGTCGTGACGCATTCGTCGAACACCGGGCCGAGGGGCCGGCGCTGATCGTCATGAACGTGCTGGAGGTGTTCGGCCGCCAGCTGGATGGGGGTCAGCGGGTTCTTGATCTCGTGCGCCACCTGCCGCGCCATTTCGGCCCACGCCTTGAGTTGGTTCGTGCGCGCCAGTTCGGCCTGCTGCGCGCTGAGCGTGGCCGCCATGAGGTTGAAATCGCCGATCAGGCGCCGCAGTTCGTCGGCGGTGTCGGCGACGAGCCGCACGTCGAGCCGGCCCGCCGCGATCTGGCGTGTCGCCTTGGAAAGCCGCGCGACCGGGTCGGAAATGCGACCGGCGATCGACGCGCCGAACCCGGCCGACAGCAAGATGACGAAGACGACGCCGACCAGTACGCCGCGGTTGAGCTCGTTGATCTCCCGCTCGATCTCGCGCTGGCGCAGCGCCAACGGCACGCTCAGCACCGCGTCGTGGCCGTTCGACGGAATGGGCGCGGCGGCGACCAGGTACGACAGCGAGCCGAGTTCGTCCTCGCCCACGAAGGCCGGGAGCCGCTCGAGCGCAATCGCCCGATAGACGTCGGCGGGCGTGCGCTTGGGCAGCAACCCCGAGTTGAAGAGGTCGCGCTGACTGGTCGCGACCAGGTCCGGCCCCTCGAACAGGTTGACGTCGGCGTGCAGCGCCTGCCCGATCCATACCATCACGTCGTCGGTAATCGTGGGGAGCGAATCGGGCTGCGGTTGGAAGCGCAGCGACTGCTCCAGCACGCGGCGCGCCACCGTGACCGTCCCGACCGCCTCGCTCTCGACGTCGGCCCGAAGCCGGGCCGTCATGAACGCGCCGAACACGAGCGCGAAGACGAGCACGGGGCCGACCGCGGCGAGGACGAAGAAAAGAAAGAGCTTCCGATAGAAGCTGGTGCGGATCTCGTCGAACAGCGCCGTGAGCGGCGGGACGGGACGCCGGGCGAACGGCCCGTACAGCGCGGCGCCAAGCAGCATGAGGACGAAGAGGATCGCGGCGATGGTCGCCATCTCGGCCACGCGCGTGAGGTGCTCGAAGAGCGTCGGCGCGGGATACCCGATGGCGTACACGAACCGCTGGTCGTTCGAGAAATAGACGCGGTACGCCTTGCCTTCGGCGTCGAGCGTCGTCCAGAACGGCTCGCGCGACCGATAGAGCCGCTGGAACACGTCGGGCGGAATCGGCCAGGCGATGTTGGCCGAGGTGAAGACCGGCGAGAAGCTCCAGCCGTAGACGACCACCTGCAGGTCGGACAGCGGGGCGGCGCGCGCCGCGACGTCGGGCGAGCGGAGGGCGTCGCTGTACGGACTGCCGGTGGCGATGAAGGGCAGGGCCCGATAGTCGTTGATGATCACGTGCACGATCACCGCGCCGTGCGAGCGTCCGTCCGGCGTGCAGATCTCGCGCTCGGCGTGGAGCATGTCGCGCTCCTCGGCGCCGATGGGCATGGCTTCGCCGAAGACAATCCACGCGCACGTCGTGGCTGACGAGTGCATGTTCAGATCGGTCACGCCGCGATACTCGGGCACGTTCAGCGCGAAACGGCTCACGAGCGTCTCATTGGCGCCGTACAGCTCGATCGCCGACGTGGCGCGCGACGTGGCGAGGCTGGTCCGGCTCCAGACGTCGAACGCCTGCAGCGTGGGAATCGACGAGTCGGGAGACGGGGTGGGCGCCGCGAGCTGGGCGAGCTGGGCTTCCGGAATCTGGTCGATCTCGCGCTGTGCCCGCGTGAGCTCGGCGAGGGTGTCTTGGGGAAGGCTGGCCGTGTCTGGCGCGTACTCGTGCTCGATGAGCCCGCGCGCCGCCGCGTTGGCGTAGAACCACGTGGCCGGGTAGAGCGCGACGAGGGGCAGGAGCAGCGCGCAGAAGAGCAGCACGAGGCGCATCGCCTGCGTGGTGTGACGATACCAGCGGCGCACCGCGGCCGCCCCGAGCCCGAACAGGGCGACCGCGCCGGCGGCGACGAGCAAGCCGGCTCGCGGAAGCGGCTGCAGGTGGGACGGCACGAACACCAACGCCACTGTCGGCGTCATCCAGAGCAGCGCGGCGGCGGCCAATCGGACCGGGCGGCGCGCGCCCAGGATCCACCGGTCGGCCACGATGGCGACGCCGGTCGCGGCCGCCCACAGGACGGCGGCCTCGACCACGAGCAGGCCCGCCACGAACAACGGGCCGCCGACATCAATTGGCAGCAGCGGGAACTCCCAGTCGCTGAGCGTCCCCGCGTTGATGCGGGCCAGGAAGAACCTCGCGACCAGGAGCAGGAGCCCGGCGACGAACACGCCGGCCAGGGCATGTTCGACGAGAAAGGCGACGGGCGCCGGCGAGCGGCGGTGCCGCGGGCGCCGCCGCCACCACCAGGACGCGGGCAGGAGCACGACGGCCGCAAGGGCCGCGGCGTCGCGCGTGGTCTCGATCAGATCGGGCGGCGCGGCGACCAGTCGGCCGAGCGCCATGAGCGCGGCGGCGGCGAGCGCGACCGCTCCGGCAGCCACCGCCGACCAGGCGACGAACGCCACTGGCGCACGCACCGCCTGCCGGCGCGCCACCAGCCATCCCGTCAACAGCAATCCCGCGATGACGAACGGCAGCGCGGCGGCCGCGATGACGCGGTGCCGAAGCGTCAGCCGTCTCGCGCCGAGATCCTCGTTCGAGAACCGCACGCGCAAGCCGGGGCCTCTGCCGCTCCCGGTGGTGAGCAAGAACGTGTTCGGCGCTGAGGCGTCTTCGCCAGCGCCCGGGAAGTGCAGCGTGGCGGTGACCGGGCCGAACGAGGTGTCCAGGCGATACGCATCGGAGAGCGTGCCGACGCCATTCGCGTGAGACAGGACGGTCTCGGCCACGGCCACGCCGACGTGGTGCCCGGCCGCGTCGATGGGCTCGACGTAGACGAGGAGCACGCCCAGCGTGCCGGGCGCGAGAAACAGCGCCGGAGGGCCCGCCAGTCGGTCGGGCGCCACGTTCTCGCCCGGACCGTCACTCCACGCGCGGATGCGGGTACTGGCCGGCCGGGCCCACCGGCACGTAGACGCTGGCAGAGATGGCTCCCGGGCTCGTAGCGTGCGCGAGCTGCTGCAGCCGATCGAAGAGCGCCGGCAGGTCGTCGGGTTGCGCTTCGGCCGAGGCCACGAGCGGGCCCTCGCGCGCGACCTGTTCGGCCAGGCCGCGGACCTGGCGGGCCCGCGCCTCGAACCGCGTGCGAACGTCACGCTCGAGGTTCGCCGCGGCCGCGTCGCTGGTCGTGCCGAAGCGCTTCACCTCGAAGCCAGCCCCAAGCCCGGCAATGAGCAGGGACAGCAGCGACGCGATCGCGAGCAGGCGTTTCATTGGGGAAGACAGGACAAGGCGATGGGGCATTCTATTGGGTCATTGGGTCATCGGGCCATTTGGCGATTTGGAAGCCTGCCGTTTGCCCCTTGAGTTATTGGGACATGCGGCGTTGCGGGCCGTCAATGTGCGCACGAGCAAATGGCCAAATGACTCAATGGTCAATTAATTGAATAATTGATGTCTCATGTCTGCCGCGCTGACGTTGCGCGCCTCGCTCGTGCGGGGCGCGCTGGTGACCCTCGCCAACTGGCCGGCCGTGGTCATCGAGTTCGCCATCGAAGGGCTGTACAAGCTCTCGCTCGCGGTTCCCGTCGTGGGCGGGGCGTTCATGGTCGCGGTGCTGGCCGGCGGTGACGTCGGGAGCCTGTTCGGTGACGGCGTCCGGTCCGCGGCCGAGCTGGTCATGTCCGCTCTCCTCAGCGCGCCGTTCGCCCTCGGCTGTTTCGTCGTCGCGGTCGTGCTGGTCGCAGTCGGGGGCGCGGTACTGATGTTCGTGGTCAAGGCGGCGACGCTGTCTTCCGTCGTGGCCGGCGAGCGCCGGATGGGACCGCTCGAGGGCTCGCGCCTCCGATACGCGGACCTTCGCCGGGCGCACGCGTTCAGCGTCCCGGGGCTCATCCAGGACATCCGCCGGTTTGGACGCCGAGCGGCTGGTCTGAGCCTGTGGCTCTCGGCCGCCTATGCGGTTCTCTTCGTCGGGTACCTCGAGGCGCTTGGCTTCGTCTTTCGGCTCGGCAGCCAGTCGAGCTGGAGCGCGCTGTGGCCGCTCGGCATTGCCGTGACGACGAGCGCGGCCGTCGGCGCCATGGCCGTCGTCAATTTGGCGTTCGACTTGATTCGCGTCATCTTCATCCACGATGACGTGTCCCTACGGACCGCGGCCTCCCGTCTGCGCGGGTTCCTCGCCCATGGCGCTCGCCAAATCGTCGGCATCCTGACGGTGTTCGGGCTGGTGTTCATCGCGGCGGCGGCCGCGGCGCTCATCGTTGCGGCGGGGCTGGCGCTCGTCGCCTGGGTGCCGTACGTCGGCTTCGTCGTGATCCCGCTGCAGGCGGCGGCGTGGCTGGTCCGCGGCCTGCTCTTCCAGTACCTCGGCCTGACGACGCTCGCGGCCTACGACACGCAGTACCGACCGGTATGCCGAGCGGCCGGGCCGGCTGGAGACGGATTCGGCGATGGGCGCTATTTCGGCGTAGCGGGCGCCTTCGACTCCGGCGTAGTGGCCGGCGCCGTCGTTGGCGCCGGCGCGGCGTTTGCTGGCGGAGCCGTCGGACTCGCGGTCTCGGCGCCAGGCGTGACGGGCGCTGCCGGTTTGGGCACGGGGCGCCGGGCATAGACCGAGACGCTATAGACGCCATCGGCGCCGAGCGTCAGACATGCGAGATGCGGGTCGGCGGGCGGACCGCTCAGCGCGACGGGCGAGGCGAGGCGCGTGCCCTCGATGGGTTTGGGAGGCGGGATCTGCAGCACGATCTTGCCGTCCTTCACGGCCAGTACGGTCATCGCGCCAGAATCCAACGGAACAATGACTTGCCCGTGCTCGACGAGCGGCTGCGCGCCGGGCCGGGTCGTGACGCCCTGCGACCACCGAACCGCGCCGGAGTTTCGGTCGAGGGCCAGCACGCGGTTGGCGTGCGTCGCGATGTAGACGTTGTCGCCGCTCGCGACAGGCAATCCAACGACCGTCTCGCGGATTCGCGTGAACGACCAGTCGGGCCGGTCGGCGCCGGCCTGGGGGAAGGCGAAGAACTCTCCGGCCGCGGTGCCGACGTACACGCGGCCGTTGGCGGCGAGCGGCGCCCCTGGCGCGGCGCCAAGCGGCCGCGTCCATTCCACACGCCCCTTGCCGGTGATGTCGAGCACCGTCAGGCGGCCGTCGGCCAGCGGGACGACGAGGCGGTCGCCGTCGACGGCCGGGGGCGCGGAGGCTTTCGCGCCGAGCGATTGATGCCACACGCGGAATCCATCGGACGCACGGAGCGCGCTCACGCCGCCCTCCGCGTCGGCGAGGAAGATCCACCCGGCGCGCCACGTCGGAGGAACTGGCAGCGTGCCCACGGTCGTCGACCAGAGCAGCTTTCCGGTCGCCTGGTCGAGCGCGTCGAGTGCGCCGGCATGCGGCGCGAGGATCAGGCCGCCGCCGGCGACGAGGTCCGCGTCGGTCTGGAGGTTGGAGGTCCAGACGGCGGTGTTCGTGTCCAAGGCATAGGCGATGAGCGGAGCGTTCATGTCGGCGGGCGCGGGCGCGGCGGCGGCCGGCGGCGCGGGTGCGGCGGTGTCCGGTAGAGCGGGTGCCTCGGCGCCGGAGGGCATCGCGCCGCTGGCATCGACGGAGGCTCCCACGCCGGTTTGAGGCGAGAGCGCCGGCCTCGGCCGTCGCCGCCTCGTCGAGCTCGGTCCCGGCGGTTGGTCGTGCGGCTGACGAACAGGGCGGTGGGGCCCATCGTGAGCGACACGCGATCCGAGGC
This sequence comes from uncultured Acidobacteriota bacterium, assembly GCA_963849525.1. GTDB lineage: Bacteria > Acidobacteriota > Vicinamibacteria > Vicinamibacterales > SCN-69-37 > CAVXSP01. Next base: position 572,382 of record CAWKHL010000004.1, read on the forward strand.
TGGCAAGCGCGTGGCCCAGAGGAGCGTCCACGGGTCCGCGGGCGATCATCGGGGGAGGGCACGCGTGTGGGCGGCGGCGGGACCTGGGGAACGGACTTCCGCAGCGGAATGAGCGGCTGGCTGGTTTGGGGTAGCGCAAGCGCGACCGACGTCAGCAGACCCCAACATATTGTGGCCGCGGCCATCCTCACACGCTTATAATAGCGAGATTCCAGTGGGGTGCTGGCCTCACCTTTGCCTGCACAACGGTCCTTGTGATTCATCAGACCATCGTCGTTCTTGATTTCGGCTCCCAATACACGCAACTGATTGCGAGGCGGCTCCGCGAGCTGGCCGTCTATTCTGAAGTACTCCCGTTCGACACGCCGGCGCAAGAGATCGCGCGGCGGCATCCGGTCGGGATCGTGCTATCGGGCGGCCCGCGGAGCGTGTCGGAGCCGAACGCGCCGCGCGTGGAAGCGGACGTATTTACGCTCGGCGTGCCGGTGCTGGGCATCTGCTACGGCATGCAGTTGATGACCGATGCGCTCGGCGGGCGCGTGGCGCCCGCGCCGCAGCGCGAGTACGGCGACGCGCAAGTCGAGCTCGATTCGTCGGGGGCGCTGTTTGCCGGGGTGGCCGGCACGCGGCGCGTGTGGGCGAGCCACGGCGATCTGGTCGAGGCCGTGCCCCCGGGATTTGCCGTCACGGCCACGTCGTCGAACGCGCCGGTCGCGGGCATGCAGGACGCGGCCAGGCGGCTGTACGGCGTGCTGTTCCATCCGGAGGTCGTCCACACCGAGCATGGCGCCGACATTCTGCGGAACTTCGCGTCGAATGTCTGCGGGTGTCGCGGCGACTGGACCATGGCGTCGTTCGTCGAGGAGAGCATCGCGCGCATCCGGACGGCCGTGGGCGATGGACGGGTCGTCTGCGGGTTGTCGGGCGGCGTGGATTCGACCGTGGCCGCGCTGCTGATCCACCGCGCCATCGGCGACCGCCTCCAGTGCATCTTCGTGGATAACGGCCTGCTGCGCCTGAACGAGGCCGCGCAGGTGCGCACGCGGTTCGAACGGCTGCGCCTGCCGCTGGATTTCGTGGACGCCACGGCCGAGTTCCTGCAGCGGCTGGCGGGGGTCACCGATCCGGAGACGAAGCGCAAGATGATTGGCGCCGCGTTCATCGACGTCTTCGAGCGCCGTGCGCGTGAACTGGGCGGCTTCGATTTTCTGGCGCAGGGCACACTCTACCCGGACGTGATCGAGAGCGTGTCGGTCGTGGGGCCCGCCGCCGCGATCAAGAGCCACCACAATGTCGGCGGCCTGCCCGAGCGGATGCACTTCAAGCTCGTCGAGCCCCTGCGCGCCTTGTTCAAGGACGAAGTGCGCCGGGTGGGCGAGACGCTTGGGCTGGAAGAAGAGTTCGTCTGGCGCCAGCCGTTTCCGGGGCCGGGATTGGCCGTCCGCCTGCTCGGCGCCATCACGCCGGAGGGCCTTGAGTTGCTGCGGCGCGCCGACGCGATCGTGGCCGAGGAAGTCCGGCGGGCGGGCTGGTACCGGCGCCTGTGGCAGTCGTTTGCCGTGCTGCTGCCGATTCAGAGCGTCGGCGTCATGGGTGACGAGCGCACCTACGAGCACACGATCGCCATTCGCGCGGTCGAAAGTCGCGACGGCATGACGGCTGACTGGGCGCGCCTGCCGCACGACCTGCTCGGGGTCATGTCGAGTCGGATCGTGAACGAAGTCCGGGGCGTCAATCGCGTCGTGTTCGACATCAGCTCGAAGCCGCCGTCCACGATAGAGTGGGAGTAGGCGTTCACGCGTATTGAGGTGGCGGTATTGAGCGACTTCGTCCATCTCCATTTGCACACCGAGTTCTCGCTGCTCGACGGCGCGTGCCGGATCGGCGAACTGCTGGACCGGGCGGTCGAACTCGGGATGCCTGCGCTCGCGGTGACCGAGCATGGCAACATGTTTTCCGCCGTGTCGTTCCACGATGCGGCGGTCAAGCGGGGCATCAATCCGATTCTGGGCTGCGAAGTGTACGTGGCGCCGGGGAGCCGGACCGACCGGTCCGGCCAGCCGGGTGAGACGGCGAACCATCTCGTCCTGCTGTCCGAGACCGACGAGGGGTTTCACAATCTGCTCAAACTGGTGTCGGCCGGCTACACCGAGGGTTTCTACTACAAGCCGCGCATCGACAAGGATCTGCTGGCCCAGCACAGCCGCGGGTTGATCGGCCTCTCGAGCTGCCTGAAGGGCGAAGTGGCGACCGGGCTGCGCCGCGGTCAGGCGGATCGTGCGCGCGCGGCGGCCGCCGCGTATCGCGACATCCTCGGGCCGGAGAACTTCTTCCTGGAGATGCAGGATCAAGGGGTTCCGGAGCAGGGGATGGTGAACGCGGGCCTCCAGCCGATCGCGCGCGACCTGGACCTGCCGCTCGTGTGCACGAACGACGTGCATTATCTGCGTCAGACCGACCAGCATCCGCACGACGTCCTGCTCTGCATCGGCACCGGCAAGAGCGTGGGCGATGAGAAGCGCCTGCGCTATCACGGCGACCAGTTCTTCCTGAAGACGGCCGACGAGATGCGTCGGGTGTTCGGCGACTACCCGGACGCGATGCGGAACACGGTCCGCATCGCGGAGCGCTGCAAGGTCACGATTCCGCGCGGCCAGTCGTTCCTGCCGAGCTTTCAGGTGCCGCCCGGGTTCACGGTCGAGACGTACTTCGAGCGGATGGTGCGCGACGGATTCGCGGAGCGGCTCGTGCATCTGCGGGCGCTCGAGGCGCGCGGGCAGCTGCGGCGGCCGCTCGCCGACTACGAGGCGCGGCTGACCTACGAGATCAATCTGATCAAGCAGATGAACTACCCGGGCTACTTCCTGATCGTCTGGGATTTCATCCGCTACGCGCGCGAGCAGCGCATCCCCGTGGGGCCGGGACGCGGGTCGTCGGCCGGGAGTCTCGTGGCGTATTGTCTGCGGATCACCGACGTCGATCCGCTGCACTTCGACCTCTACTTCGAGCGGTTCCTCAATCCCGAGCGGGTGAACCTGCCCGATATCGACGTCGACTTCTGCGAGCGGCGCCGCGGCGAGGTCATCACGTACGTGACCGAGAAGTACGGCCGCGAGAACGTCGCCCAGATCATCACGTTCGGCACGATGAAGGCGCGCGCCGTCGTGCGCGACGTCGGCCGCGTGATGGAGCTCTCGGTTTCGGAAGTCGACCGGGTCGCCAAGCTGATTCCCAACCAGCTCGACATGACGCTCGACCAGGCGATTGCGGACGTGCCGGCCCTGGCGGACCTCGAGTCGAAGGACGAGCGCGTCCGTGAACTGCTGGCGGTAGGCCGCCGGCTGGAGGGCATGACGCGCCATGCGTCGGTCCACGCGGCCGGCGTCGTCATCGCGCCGAAACCGCTGACGGAGTTCGTGCCGCTGTACCGCAGTCACAAGGACGGGAACGAAATCACGACGCAGTGGGCGATGAAGGAGATCGAGCGCATCGGCCTGCTGAAGATGGACTTCCTCGGGCTGAGCACGCTCACGCTGCTCGACGACGCGGTCACGCACATCCAGGAGACGACCGGCGACGTGGTCGATCTGGTGAACCTGCCGCTCGACGACGCCAAGAGCTATCAGATCTTCCAGAACGGCCAGACGCACGGGGTCTTCCAGTTCGAGAGCTCCGGGATGCGCGACACGCTTCGCAAGGCCAAGCCGCAGAACCTCGAAGACCTGATTGCCCTGAACGCGCTGTACCGGCCCGGCCCGCTGCGCGGCGGCGTCGTCGACGACTACATCGCGCGCAAGCACGGGCGCGTGGAAGTCAAATACGAAGTGCCGCAGATGGAGCCGCTCGTGCGCGAGACGTACGGCGTCATCGCCTACCAGGAGCAGGTCATGCGCCTGGCCAGCGAGCTCGCCGGCTTCACGCTGGGCCAGGCCGACGAACTGCGGCGCGCGATGGGGAAGAAGGACGCCGCCAAGATGCAGGCCCAGCGCGATCGCTTCATCAGCGGGTGCTGCGAACGCGGGATCTCCGAGAAGAAGGCGACGAAGCTGTTCGAGACCATCGAGTACTTCGCCGGCTACGGCTTCCCGAAGGCGCATTCGACGACCTATGCGCTGCTGGCGTACCAGACGGCCTATCTCAAGGCGAACTACCCGCAGCACTTCATGGCGGCGCTGCTCACGATCGAATCGCAGAACTCGGACAAGGTCGCGCTGTATCTGACCGAGTGCCGCGAACTGGGCGTGCCCGTGCTGCCGCCCGACGTCAACGCCAGCGACTGGCGGTTCACGGTGCGGCCCGGCGGCGTACGGTTCGGCCTGGGCGCGGTGAAGGGCGCGGGCGAGGGGGCGATCCGGTCGATTCTCGCCACGCGGGAGACGCTGGGCGGGAGGATTCCGTCGCTCTTTGCGCTGGCCGAACACGCCGACCTGCGCCTCGTCAACAAGAAGGTCATCGAGAGCTTGATCAAGGCGGGCGCGTTCGATGGCCTGGCCCCCGAGGGCGAAGGGCATCACGCGTGGCGGCCGCGGCTGGTGGGCGCCCTCGACCGCGTCCTGGATCACGGCGGCCGGCTCCAGCGGGACCGCGACCAGGGCCAGACGCAGCTCTTCGACGTCGGGCCCGGCCAGGCAGAGGCGGGCGACGTGGCCGCGCTCCCCGAAGTCCCGCCCTGGTCGGAATCCGAGGCCCTCGCGTACGAGAAGGAGGCGCTGGGCCTCTACATGAGCGGCCACCCGCTGCGGCGGTACGCGGACCTCCTCGCGGGGATGGGCGGGCTCCGGCTGGCCGAGGTCACGCAGTCGCAGGCCGAGTGCGCCATGGGCGGCGTGGTGACGGGAGTGCGGCAGCTCAAGACGAAGCGCGGCGATCGGATGGCGGTGTTCGTCCTGGAGCAGGAAGAGGGCAAGGTCGAGACGGTCGTCTTTCCCGAGGCGTTCGCGCGGTTCGGCAACTTCATCGCGGGCGACGCGATGGTGCTCGTGCGCGGCCGGCTCGACCGCGACGAGGAGTCGACCCGGCTGGTGGCGACCGAAATCGTCCCGCTCGAGGCCGTGCGCGAGCGGGCCGTCCGTGAGGTCAACGTGCGGCTGCCGAAGCGCGGGATGAGCCGCGACGGGATGTGCCAGCTCGTCGAGGTCTTCGAGCGGCATCCGGGCAGCGGCCGCGTCTCGGTCGTCGTCGAGCTCAACGGATCGGCGCACCTGCGCGTGCGGGCGGCGACCGCGCACCGTGTGAAGCCGTCGAATGGATTCGTCAAGGACGTCGAGTCGGTGTGCGGCGAAGGGTCGGTCGGTACTCGCTTGACGCACGCGCGCGCACGGGGGATCAATGGCCACTGACTTTCTTGATTTCGAAGAGCCGGTCGCGGTGCTCGCGAAGGAGATCGAGGCGCTCGCGCTGATGCCGCCGACGCCCGAGCGGCAGACGTCGATCGCCCAGCTCGAAGCGCGGGCCCAGGCACTGCGCGGCGAGATCTACGCCAACCTGAAGCCGTGGCAGCGCGTGCAGGTCGCCCGGCATCCAAACCGGCCGAGCATGCTCGACTACGTCGAGCGGTTGTTCGTGGACTTCACCGAGGTGCACGGCGATCGACGGTTTGCCGACGACAAAGCGATCGTGACCGGCTTCGCGCGGTTTCACGGCGAGTCGGTCGCCGTGATTGGACACCAGAAGGGCCGCGACACGAAGCAGAAGATCTTCCGCAACTTCGGCTACGCCAAGCCGGAGGGGTACCGGAAAGCCCTGCGCGTGATGAAGCTCGCCGAGAAGTTCAAGCGGCCGATCCTCGTGTTCGTCGATACGCCGGCGGCGTACCCGGGCATCGAGTCCGAGGAGCGCGGCGTCGCCGAAGCGATCGCCGTCAACCTTCGCGAGATGGCGCTGCTCGAAGTGCCGATCGTCGTGCTCGTCTGCGGGGAAGGCGGCAGCGGGGGCGCGCTGGGCCTGGCGATTGGCGACCGCGTGCTGATGCAGGAGTTCACGATCTACAGCGTGATTCCGCCCGAGGGCTGCGCGGCGATCCTCTGGCGCGACACCAAGCGGAAGGTCGAGGCGGCCGAGGCGCTCAAGATCACGGCGCCGGATCTGCTGAAGCTGCAGATCATCGATGAGATCGTCAAGGAGCCGGTTGGCGGGGCCCACACCGACCACGAGCGCGCCGCGAGCCTCGTCGATGAGGCCCTGGTGCGACACCTCGCGGAGTCGGCCGCGTTGGATGTCCGGTCCTTGCTCGACGGGCGGTACCGCAAGTTCCGGAACATGGGGCGCCTTGGGCAGGCGTTCACTGATGTGGGCCCCGCGACCGCCAAGGCGCCGTCCGCAAAGGCCGCGGGCGGGGCCTGATGCTCCATCGCCGGTGGGAGGACGTGTCGGCCGACGAGGCGCTCGTCCAACGCACGGCGGCGGCGCTGGACGTGCCGCCCGTCGTTGCGCGCCTGCTGTGCCAACGAGGGCTGGCCGATCCGGATGCCGCCCGGCGGTTTCTCGCGCCCGACCTCAACGACCTCCACGATCCGTACTTGCTCGCGGGGATGCGCGAGGCCGTCGACCGCCTGCTGCGCGCGGTGGCGCAGCGCGAGCGCATCGTGATTCACGGCGACTACGACGTCGACGGCATTACGTCGACCGTGATCCTCCGCCGCGCCCTGGAAATGCTGGGCGGGGACGTCCAGCACTTCGTGCCCGACCGCCTGCGTGAGGGGTACGGCCTGCAGCCGGAGACCATCGAGCGCCTGCACGCGCAGGGCGCGTCGGTCGTGGTCTCGGTCGATTGCGGGATCCGCGCGGCCGACGCCGGCCGACGCGCCCGCGCGCTCGGCGTCGACCTCATCATTACCGACCATCACGAGCCGGAGTCGACGCTGCCGCCCGCGCTGGCGGTCATCAACCCCAAGCGGGCCGATTGCGCGTATCCCGACAAAGCGCTGGCGGGCGTCGGGGTGGCCTTGAAGCTGGTGCAGGCGCTTCTCGTGCAGACCGGCCGAGCCGCCGAATGGCTGCCGCATTTCGTCAAGGTCGCGGCCATCGGGACCCTGGCCGACGTCGTGCCGCTGCTCGGCGAGAATCGGATCATTGCGTATCACGGCCTGCGGAGCCTTTCGGTCGGGCCGCATGCCGCGGGGCTGGAGGCGCTGCTCGACGAGAGCGGCCTGCTCGGCCGGCGGGTCGACAGCTTTCACGTCGGCTTCATGATCGGGCCGCGGCTGAACGCCGCCGGGCGGATGGGCTCGGCGACGCTGGCGCTCGATTTGCTGCTCCTGCGCGGCCGGGACGGCGAGGTCAAGGCGCAGGCGAAGCTGCTCGCCCGCCAGTTGTCCGACGAGAACGCGAAGCGTCAGCAGGAGGAGGCGACGATTCTCGCGGCGGCCAAGCACGTGATCGAAGGGGACCCGGAGGTCGGCGCGCACAACGCGCTGGTGGTCGCGGGCGAAGGCTGGCATCGCGGCGTGATCGGGATCGTGGCGTCGAAGCTCGCCGAGGCGTACCACAAGCCCACGCTCGTGCTGTCGATCGAAGACGGCGTGGCGCACGGGTCGGGGCGGAGTATTCCGGCGTTCGACCTGCTGACGGCCCTCGAGGCGTGCTCGGACGTCTTTCTGCGGTTTGGCGGCCACCGGCAGGCGGCGGGCGTGACGCTCGAGGCGGCGCGTGTCCCGGAGTTGCGTCGGCGGTTGACGGCGTGGGCCGACGAGCAGCTCGGTCCCGAGGCGCTGATTCCGCGGCTGCGCATCGACGCGCCGCTGGGGCTGGGGGAGATCTCCGCCGATGTGGTCGCCGCGCTCGGGCGGCTGGCCCCGTTCGGATCGGGCAACCCGAAGCCGGTGTTTCGCGCGGCGTCCGTCGAATTGATGAGGCCGCCCCGGAAGCTCAAGGAGCGCCACTTGAAGCTGCTGTTTCGCCAGGGCGGACGCGCGTTCGAGGCGGTCGCCTGGCGTGCGGCCGAGCGCGAAGGGTACCTCTGCGCGAACCGATCGGGCCTCGAGTTGGCCTACTCGCTGGATGAAAGCACGTACCAGGGGCAAACCACGCTGCAGTTGACGGTCGCCGACGTACGGCTGCCCGCCGAGGCGCTCGTATGAGGTGGCAGCGGCCGGCACGGGTCGCGGTGGCCATGGCAGGGCTGGGCTGCGCGGGCGCGCTGGTCTACTACGCGCGCGCGCGTCCGACGCCGATGACCGGGAAGACGGCCGTGCCGATGGAGGCGCACGCCACGTCGGAGAGCAGCGGCGTCCAGGGGCGCCGGTTCGACTTGAAGGCCAACAAGGAAGAGATGAAGATCGATGCGGAACGGGAGGTCAACTCGCCCGACCGCACCCGGTTCGAGCGGGCGCACATTACGCTCACCCGCCCCGACCGGACGGTTGACATCTGGGCCGACCGCGCGGACATGAAGGGGCAGGTGGGGGGCGGCGAACCGGACCAGATGGCGCTCGACGGCCACGTGCGCGTGAAGGCCAGTGACGGGCTCGACCTGCACACGGACGCCGCGACGTACGACCGCGCGACGAGTCTCGCGACGATCCCGGGCCACGTGACCTTCACCCGCGATCGCATGTCGGGCGAGGGGATTGGCGCGACTTATGACGAAGGACGCAATATCCTGTGGCTGCTCGACCAGGCGCACGTCACGCAGGCCGCCGACCCGGACGGGGGCGGTGCGATCGACGCGTCGGCCAAAGCCATCGGCGTGGCCCGGAACGATAAATACATGCGCATGTCCGAGAACGCCAAGCTCGTTCGAGACCACGAGACGCTGATGGCCGACACGATCCTGCTGCATTTCACCGACGACGAGAAGGGGCTTCAGCTCATTGAGATGCAGGGGCATTCGGCGGTCGTCCCGAACCAGGGCGGCGGCGACGGCCCCCCCGACATGCGCGCCGACAATATCAACCTGGAATTTCAGCCGGACGGCCGAACGCTGCGGCACGCGATGCTCGAAGGCACGGCGCGCGTGGTCCAGGTCGAAAACCACACGCGGCAGACGATTGTCGGGAACGCCATCGACGTCGTGACCGGGACGGACGGCCGGACGGTGACGAACCTCGAGGCCAAGCAGAACGTGGTCGTCACCCTGCCCGCGACCGCGGACGCGCCCGCCCGGACGATCCGGGCGGCGTCGCTCGTGACCAGCGGCGACCAGGGCGGCGGGCTGAAGTCCGCCGTGTTCGACGGCGGCGTCACGTTCGAAGAGCGTCAGGCCGCCGCCCGCGGCCACCAGGCGGCGACCAGGACGGGCCGGTCTCGCGCGCTGGCGCTCGCGCTCAAGGGCGGTCTCGGCGAGATCCAGACGGCCGAGTTTCGCCGCAGCGTGGTCTTCAAAGACGGCGACATGTCGGCGACCGCCGATCTCGGCGAGTACCGACGAAGAGCACGGCCACCTCGTCCTCACGCCGTCGACGCCGTCGGCGTCCCCGCCGGTCGCCGATGACGGCACCATGCGCGTCGAGGCGGCGCGGATCGACCTGGCGATCGAGTCGCACGATGTGCATGCCACCGGCCGCGTGCAGGTGACCATGAGTCCGTCGGGTACGGGACACGACGCCGGGACGCTCTTCGATCAGGGGGCGGCCGTTCACGGAACGGCCGCCGAGCTGCAGTACACGAGCGCGTCGCGGCTGGCGGTGCTGTCGGCCGACGCGGCGGGCCAGGCGCGCGTCTATCAGGACGAGAACTGGGTGGCGGCCGGCCGCGTGGAGATGGCGCAGGATTCGGGCAACCTTCATGCGACGGGCGACGTGGTGTCGAGCTTCGTCATGACGAGCAACCCCGTGCCTCCGGGCGGCGAAGCGCCGGCGGCGCCGCGGGGCCGCGGGGGGGCTGGGGAGGCTGCGGCCGCGGCGTCGACGGCGCCCATGCCGACGAAGGTCACGGCCGGCGAGATGGTCTACGCCGATGCCGATCGCAAGGTCGTGTACCGGGCGTCCCCGACGGCGCTCGCGACCTTGACCGGCCCCAGTGGCGTGACGATCGGACGGGAGCTCGATATCACCCTCGCCTCGGCGGAGCGGTCGATCCAGACGCTGGAGGCGTTCAAGGACGTGTACGCGACGTTTGGCGGGGGCCGCGAGGCGATTGGCGACCGGCTGACGTACAGCGCCGCCGGCGAAACGTACGTCATCACGGGCGTGCCCGCGTCGCCCGCGTATTTCAAGAGCGTCGACGCGCATGCCACGCCGCCGTCCTGCCAGCGGGAAACCAGCGCCAGCATCACGTACTCGGCGAAGACGCAGGCGGTCGTCGAACCCGGCGGTCCGGCCGGGAGCGTGGGGGTCTCCGTCCCGATGCCCTGCGCCCAGACGCTTGCCGCCGCCATCAAGGCCATCAAATGACCGCGACGCTACGCACCGAAGGTCTGACAAAATCCTACAGCGGCCGCGTCGTCGTCCGCGACGTGAACGTGACCGTCTCGTCCGGCGAGGTCGTGGGCTTGCTCGGACCCAACGGCGCCGGCAAGACGACGACGTTCGGGATGGTGGTCGGGCTCACGGCGCCGGACTCGGGGCGCGTGCTGCTCGACGGCCAGGACGTCACGTCGGACCCGATGTACGTGCGCGCGCGGAAGGGCATCGGCTATCTGCCACAGGAACCTTCGATCTTTCGGGGGCTGACGGTGGAGAAGAACATCCTGGCGATCCTCGAGACGCTGCCGATCGGGGCCGAGGCGCGGCGGACGCGGCTGACCACGCTGCTCTCAGAGCTGGGCCTGACGCCGCTCGCGCGCGCGAAAGCGCACACGTTGTCGGGTGGTGAGCGCCGGCGCGTCGAGATCACGCGTGCGCTCGTGAACGAACCGAAGATCATGCTCCTTGACGAGCCGTTCGCCGGCATCGATCCGATCGCGGTGAGCGAGATCCAGAAGATCATCTCGCACTTGAAGACCCGCGGAATTGGGGTGCTGGTGACCGACCACAACGTTCGCGAGACGCTGCGGATCACCGACCGGGCCTACATCGTTCACGACGGCGTCGTGTTTCGAAGCGGGACGCCGGCCGCCCTCGCCGCCGACGAGGACGTGAAGGGGATTTACCTCGGCGCGGATTTCCGCCTGGACTAAGATGGATCGCAGGACGTTCGACCGATTGATGGCCATTCAGCAGAAACTTCACGCCCGCCTCGTTCAGAAGCTCATCCTGACGCCGTCGCTGCAGCAGGCGATCAAACTGCTGCCGATGACGACGTTGGAGCTGGCCGATCTGCTGAATCAGGAGATGGTCGAGAACCCGCTGCTCGAGGAAGTGCCGACCGAGGAGCTGCAGCCCGCCGAAGTCACCCCGGCGGCCGACGCGGCCGAGAAGGCGGAGAAAGCCGACAAGGGCGACACCTGGGACGATGCCGACTACGAGTATTTCTTCGGCGAGTACCTCGATGACGGCTATCGCCCGCGGCAGCCGCAGGAAGTCAAGGAGCTGCCGCCGATCGAGAACACGCTGTCCTCGAAGAGCTCGCTCGCCGACCATCTCATGTGGCAGCTCAATCTGAACCTGCAGACGACCGACGAGGCGGTGCGGGAGGTGGGCGCGGCCATCATCGGCAACATCGATGAGGACGGCTATCTGGTCGCCTCGATCGAGGAGATCTCGGCGCTCGGCGGCTGGGAGATCCCGCTCGTCGAGCGTGCGCTCGAGCTCATCCAGGCCTTCGATCCGATTGGCGTGGGGGCGCGCGATCTGCAGGAGTGTCTGCTGCTGCAGCTCCACCACCTCGGGTTGTCCGGGTCGACCGTCGAGATGCTCGTGCGGGACCACCTCCGGCTGCTGCAGAATCACCGGATTCCCGAGCTCGCCAAGCTGACCGGCCTCGAGCCCGAAGAGGTGAAGGCGCAGCTCGAGATCGTGAAGCACCTGGACCCCAAGCCGGGCGCGCGCTACAGCCCGGCCGATTCCCAGTACGTGATCCCGGACGTGTACATCGTGAAGACCGACGAGGGCTATAAGGCCGTGTTGAACGAGGACGGCCTGCCGCAGCTGCGGATCAGCCCGGTCTACCGGCGGCTGCTCGACAAGGGCGGCGAGGCTTCGGCGGAGACACGGGCCTACGTGAAGGACAAGTGCCGGTCGGCGCTCTGGCTGCTGAAATCCGTTGACCAGCGGCAGAAGACGATTCTCAAGGTGGCGACCAGCCTGCTCAACTTCCAGCGCGAGTTCCTCGACCACGGGATCGAGCACCTGCGGCCGCTCGTCCTTCGCGATGTCGCCAACGACATCGGGATGCACGAATCGACCGTGTCGCGCGTCGTGAACAACAAGTACATGCATACCCCGCAGGGCGTGTACGAGCTGAAGTATTTCTTCCACAGCGGCATCAGCAGCTCGTACGGGGAGAGCGTGTCGTCTGTGACGATCAAGCAGCGCATCAAGAAGATCATCGAGGCCGAGGATCAGCGCCGGCCGCTCAGCGACTCCAAGATCATGCACATCCTGCAGAAGGAGGGGCTGGTGCTGGCGCGCCGGACGATCGCCAAGTACCGGGAGGAGCTGAAGATCCCCACCTCGAACCAACGCAAGGTTCTGTACTGACGGCCGCGTCGGCCGTCCCCTCGAGGCACGCATGAAGCTCACCGTCACCGGGCGCCACCTCGACATCAGCGAGGCGGCGCGGCGCCAAATTGAAACCAAACTCGGCCGCCTCGACCGGTTGTTGCACGATCGGGCGACCGCGGCGCAGTGCGTCCTCTCGCAGCAGCGCGGCGTGCACGTGTGCGAATTGACCGTCCAGGTGAGCGGCGGGCACCCGATGCCGGGCCTCGGCCGCGGGGCGTCGCTGCAGCAGGCCGTGTCGGCCGCCGTCGGCAAGGTCGCGCAGCAGGCCCAGCGGCTGAAGGGCCGCTCGAAGACGCGGCGGCGATCGGCGTTGGAGACCGGCGGGCGGGCCGCGGGTCGCCAGGAACTCGCCTCGAACGAGAGCACGCCGCGCGTCATTCGATCGCGCAGCGCCGTCGTCAAGCCGATGGGCCTCGACGACGCCGTGCTGGAACTGGCGGAGGGGCACCAGAACTTCGTCGTGTTTCGCGACGCCGAGTCCGACAACGTCGCGATTCTCTATCGGCGCCCGGACGGCCACTTCGGGTTGATCGAGCCAGGGGCCTGACGTGGCCGCGCGTGCCGCGATCGCGACGCGCCGGGGCCGGCGAGAGCCCAGACGAGACGTGCCACGCTTCGTGGTGGTGACCGGGCTGTCCGGGGCGGGAAAGTCGCAGGCCATTCGGGCGCTCGAGGACCTCGGGTACTTCTGCGTCGACAACCTGCCGGTCGCGTTGATTCCCACGTTCGCCGACTTGACGATTGGCGGCCAGGGCAACATCGGCCGCTCCGCGGTGGTGGTCGATATCCGGGAAGGCGCGGCGCTCTCGAAGTTTCCGCGCGTCTACCGCCAGCTCAAGCGGCGCCAGGACCTGCGGACGGCGCTGATCTTCCTCGAGGCCGACGAGCCCATTCTGCTTCGTCGGTTCAGCGAGACGAGGCGCCCGCACCCGCTGGCCCGCGATCGCTCGGCGGTCGAGGGGCTGCGCGAGGAGCGCCGGTTGCTCGGCGCGACACGCGCGTTGGCTGACTGCGTGCTCGACACCAGCCGGCTCACCGTGCACGAACTGCGGCGGGCGATCCTCGGGTTGGCCGGCGATGCCTCCACCGCGGCGCCGCTCACGGTCAACGTCCTCAGCTTCGGCTTCAAGCACGGCGTGCCGGGCGACGCCGATCTGGTGTTCGACGTCCGGTTCCTGCCCAATCCGCACTTCGTGCCCGCGCTTCGCCCGTTGTCGGGCCAGCATCGGCGCGTCTCGCAGTACGTGTCCCGGGCGCCCGCCGCGGGCCGGTTCCTGCGGCTGACCTCGGCGCTCCTCCGGTTCCTGCTGCCGCAGTACATCGCCGAGGGCAAGAGCTACTTGACGATCGCGATTGGGTGCACCGGAGGGCAGCACCGGTCGGTGGTGGTGGCCAACGCGCTGGCGAGGCGCATCAAGCGGGTGCGCGGCGTCGCGCTGCGCGTCAGACATCGGGATGTGGACGACCGCGCAGACCGCGCGGCGGCCAAGGTGAAGCGCAAGACGGTGAGCAAGAACGCTCGGGGGCGCGGCTAGTCGGCCGGTCCGGGAGGCAGGCACACGTGTCGAGCATTACGCGGGTAGAGAAGCCCTGGGGGTATGAGATCCACTGGGCACGGACGGACCGGTACGTCGGCAAGATCATTCACGTGGACAAGGGCCACGCCCTGAGCTTGCAGTACCACAACGTGAAGGACGAGACGATCTACCTCTGGGCGGGGAAGCTCCTGTTCGAGGTCGAAGTGGACGGCACACTCGTCGCGCGCGAAATGCAGCCAGGCGAATCGGTGCATGTGACGCCCTCGACCGTCCATCGCATGACGGCCCTGGAGGACTCGGACATCCTCGAGGCCTCGACGCCGGAACTGGACGACGTCGTCCGGCTCGAGGATCGCTACGGGCGTGAAACGAAGAAGGGCTGACGGCGCGTCAGAACGGAATGTCGTCGTCGTTCGGCGCGTCGATGGGGGCGCTGTCCGGCGCGCCGCCATCGACGTCGCCCGCACTGGAGCGCGGACCACGCGCGCGGCCCTCGCCCGAGCCTCCGCCGCCGAGTAGCACGACCCGGTCGGCTCGGACTTCGGTGTTGTACCGGTCCTTGCCCTCCTTGTCGGTCCACTTGCGCGTCTGGAGCCGGCCCTCGACATAGATCTGCTTGCCCTTGACCAGATACTCGTGAATGGCCTCGGCGGTCTTGCCCCAGATGACGATGTCATGCCACTGGGTGTCCTCACGCTTCTGGCCGTCCCGGTCCGTGAACCGATCGGTCGTGGCGATGCGCGCGGAGACGACCGGCGCGCCGCTGGCGGTGTAGCGCAGTTCGGCGTCTTTTCCGAGATTCCCGATGAGAATGGCTTTGTTTACGCTGCCCATGGACGGATGGTCTCCCGTAATGAAGGTGGCGCTCGCTAGTTAATCACGTTCAGCCGCTTGAGGGCCTGCGTGGCCTGGAGGGCGCCGTTCGTGCCGGCATAACTCTTCTGGAGGAGGCGATAGTTGGCAATCGCCTGGTCCTTCTGGTGGAGCTGTTCGTAGCCGAGGCCCTGGTTGAAGTACGCGTCGGCGACGGTGTCGGCGTCTGACGCCTTGTAATTCTGGATGACCAACCCATAGGCGTCGATGGCGTCCTGCCACTTCGCCAGATAGGAGTCCGCCTCCCCGATATAGAACTGGGCCTTGGCGGCGTCGGGGGAGTCCCCAAAGCGCTTGAGAAACTCCTGGAATCCCGAGATGGCCATGTCGTACTGGCCCGCCGCGTAGTCTCCCATGGCCGCTTTGAAGTAGTCGTCGGCCGAGGCTGGCACACCGCCCACCGGCGACGTGGCGGCCGCCGCGGCGGGCGGCGGTGTTGCCGCGGCGCCCGGAGCGGCCGTGCCGCCCTGGGGCGCGTTGTCGGCCTGGGCGCCGCCGGCCGTGCCAGGCGCCGGTGCGCTGCCGTTGGACGTCGCCGGCAGCTGCGCCATCGTCTGGGTCACGAGCGTGGTCAGGATGTCCACGCCCTTGCGGATCGCATCGAGCTCCTGGCTCACCTTTGTGACTTGGACCTTGTTGTCGCGGACGTTCTCGAGCAGGGCGGAGACGTTCGATCCAACCGTATTGACCTGGGTCTGCAGGTCCGCGAAGCCCTTGCTCCTCGCGGTGCCTTCCGTGTCCAGCTTCGCGGCGACGGTCTTGAGCTCCGCGGCCAGGGTGTTGACGACGAGGAGCAGCTGCTGCTGCTGCTCTTGGAGAAGCCGCACGTCGAGCCGCATCTGCTGCTCGGCCCGATTTTGCGCCCGCGCCGGCGCGGGCAGCAGGAGGCCCACGACCGCGGCGGTCCCCACGCAAACAATGGCTGTTCGTGTCATCGCGTTGCTACTTTGCCGTCAGCATGAAATGGGCCCGGCGGTTCTGTGACCACGCGGCCTCATCGTGGCCGGGGTCGAAGGGAAATTCCTTGCCGTAGCTCACCGTGTGGAGCCGGTCGCCGGCGATGCCGAGCGACATGAGGTAGTTCTTCGCCGCCAGCGCGCGGCGCTCTCCCAGCGCCAGATTGTATTCGGCCGAGCCGCGTTCGTCGCAGTGGCCCTCGACGGTCACCACCCACGTCGGGTACTGCGCGAGCACCTTGGCGTCGTCGTTCAGGATCTGCCGCGCCGCGTCGTCCAGTTCGTCGCTGTCGAGCAGGAAGAAGACAGGCTTGAGCGGCGAGTTCTTGTTGATCTCGTCAACGGGCGTGCTCGCCAGCGGATTGGAGGAGACCGTGGGTTCGGGCGGCACCGGAGGAGGCTCGGGCACCGGCGTCGGCGGCGTTGGCGCCGGCGCGACGGTCGACGGGAACGGCGCCGGGGACGGCGGCGGCGTCGTCGCCTGTAGCACGGGCGGGTTCTTGTGACACGCACCGGACGCCATCAGGGCGGCCGCGAGAATCAAGAGGGACACACGGGGTCGAATCATGCCTGGTTCCTTGCCAAAGGCCCTATTGGGGGTTGGGTCCCCAACTCGGGTATGTATTGTTGCCCAATTCGGTGACGTGGCGTTTGAGCACGTTGCCCTTGAGATCGACCATCGCCAGCTGCTGCTTGCCCCAACGGGTCGTCACGAACAGGATGTGGCGGCCGTTTGGCGCAAACGCCGGCTGCTCGTTGCTGCCAAGGCCATCGGTCAGCTTGACGATCTGCCGTGAGGCGACGTCGAGCAGGCAGATGTCGTAGCCGCCCGGGGCGCCGCACGTGTAGGCGATCTTGTTCGTCACGCCGGACCAGGACGGGTGGTCGCACTGCGAGGCGCCGCACGGCAGGCGCTGGACGCCGGTGCCGTCGCTGTTGACCAGATAGAGTTGCGGCTCGCCGCTCCGACCCGAGACGAAGACGATCTGATTGCCGGCCGGCGACCATGCCGGGGCGAGGTCGCCGGTCGGGCTACTCGTCAGCCGCCGCAAGCCGGACCCATCGCGATTCATGACGTAGACGTTGTAGTTCGGGCCTTCGCGGCGCGACGCGAAGGCGATTTTCGTGCCGTCGGGCGACCAGGCCGGCATCTGGTTCTGCACCACGTCGGTGCCGCCGGCCGGCCGGGTTTCCTTGATGTCGTAGAGATTGCGGATGTAGAGATCGGGGAAGTGCGAGGCGTAGGATGCGTACGCCAGCGACCGGCCGTCGGGCGACCAGGCCGGCGAGATGTTGATGCTGCGGTTCACGGTGATGCGCTGCGGGTTCGCGCCATCGTAGTCGGCGATGTAGATCTCCTTGGTGCTCGTCTGCACGACCCGGCCGCTGACGTCTTCGTGGGTCCGGTCGGACGTAAAGGCAATCCGCGAGCGTGCGACCCCGTCGAGGTTGCGCTGCTGCTTGTAGAAGGTGTCGGAGATGTAGTGGGCGCAGTACCCTGGGGGTCTTGAGCGAGCACCCGCTCCCGCTGAACGAGCGGCCGAACATCTGCATCCGCGCGTTGCTGCCAAGCGTGCCCATGACGCGGATGTTCGACCGTGAGGCCGCCCGAGGCGCCGGCCGGCGCCACGGTGCCCACCATGACCGCGTCGGCGCCCATCTCGCGCCATTGCTCGTAGGGCAAGTCCTGGAGCGAACTGGCGACCGGAATCTTCGCGGCTTCGGCCTGAGGAATCATGTAGAACTCCTCCTCGAAGTCGAGGTCGTTCCACAGCACATCGGCGATCGTCTTGGCCGCGGCCTGGACCTCGGCGGAGCCGCCGACGACCGTGAACGCGGGGACCGCCAGTCGCGGCTTGGCGCCGCTGACGCCATTGATGGTGATGTTGATGTCCTGCGGCGCGGCGAGCAGCGGCGTCGCGGTGACCATCAGGCCGGACGGCGACGCCGTGGGCAGCCCGAAGACCGCCACCGCGCCAAGGGCGACGGCAAGGAGAAGACGGTGGCGCATCATTGGTATACGAAGGTCAGGTGAATCGTGAGCGTGGACTCGGTGATTGCGGCCGGCAGGGGACCGAGCTGAAGCCCGACGAGCGGCCGCGTCGAGGCGTTATTGAGGAGAAACGTCGCGCCCTGCTCGACCGACACGTCGCTGACCCGCCCGTCGCGCTGAATCGTGAATTTCATGACGACGCTTCCTCGCTCCGGTTGTTGCTGCTGCCACCGGCTCTTGATGGTGGTCACCATCTCCTGAAGATACCCGGGACAACAGAAGTTGGACGACGTCAACTCGCCGCCGGTGCCGCCGCCGCCGACCGTGAGCCCCGTGCCGATCCCAATCGCCCCCGTCTCGGCACGCGAATTTCCCTGCGTGATGCGCGAACCGGTGGTCGGTGGCTGCGCGACGCGCGACACGGGTTTCGCCACGGGCGGCGGCGGGGGCTTGGGCTGCGGCTTGGCCGGCTTGTCGGGCACCGTCATCACGTCCGACTTGGCCGCCGCCGGTTTCACGGGCTCCGGCCGCTTCGGCGGGGGAGCGACCTGCTCGACGGGACGCCCGCCGATGGCTGTCATTCCGGACGTCTTTGCCCCGAGCGCTCCGCCCAAACCTGATCTCCATGACCGGCGTCTGTCGGACCGGCCTCACGAGCCACCCACGCGGGATGACCACTAGCATCACGACGACCGCGACGTGCGCGGCGAGCGACCACGCCATCACCCGGCTCAGGCCGGACGTCTCGTGGGCCCGGAGCGCGAGGACGTCGTCGGCCGCTTCTCTCATGGTACGCGTTCTGAGGTCGAGGGCTGCGTCTGAATTGCCAGTTTGTTGACGCCCGCTTGCTGGAGCTTGTCGGCCACCTCCATCAGTTCACTCAACGTGATGCCGCCGTCGCCCGCGACGATCACGTTCTTCTCGAGCCGGTCGTCGAGCTGTTGGCGCGCCCGCTCGTCGAGGAGGGCCAACGACACCCACTCCTTGCCGAGTTGCACGCGCTTGTCCTTCCGGAACGACAACGGGACGGTCACGGTGACGGGAGAGGTGACGGGCGCCGACTTGCGCGACTGCGGCAGGTGAACGGCAAGCCCCTGCTGCATCATGGGCGCGGTGACCATGAAGATCACCGAGCAGCACGAGCATCACGTCGACGAGCGGCACAACGTTGATCTCGGCGAGGGAGCTCGAGACCCGCGACGTCCGGCCGCGCCGGGCCTGCCGGCCGGGTGGCGTGTGCACCTGCTCGAGCTTCGGCATTACGTGAAATTCCGCTCGGCGATGTTCAGGAACTCCATCGAGAAGTCCTCCATCCATCCCACGAAGGTCTTCACCTGACCGATGAGGTCGTTATAGAAGAAGACCGCCGGTATCGCGGCGAACAGGCCCGCCGCGGTGGCCACCAGAGCTTCGGCGATGCCGGGAGCGACGACGCCCAGGCTCGTCGAGCCGGCACCCGCGATGCCGATGAACGAGGTCATGATGCCCCAGACCGTGCCGAACAGGCCGATGTACGGCGAAATGGACGCGGTCGTCGCGAGCAGCGAGACGCGGTGCTCGAGCCGGGCCACCTCCACCGTCGACGCGCGCAGCAGCGCACGATCCAGCGCGTCCAGACTTCTCAAGGTAGGACGCGCGCCCGGCGCGCTCGGCTTCTGTTCGCCTGACCCGCGCAGTTGGTCGTTGAGCTCGGCGTATCCTGCCTGGAAGAGACCGACGAGCGGGCTTGCCCCGAGTCCGCCGCAGACGGCCTGGACTTCGGAGAATCGGCTGCTGCGCCGAAAGACCTCAAGAAACTGCGCCGTCTGGCGAGCCGCACGGCGGAACTGGCGCTTCTTGTAAATAATGACGCCCCATGAGACGGCGGAAAACACGAGCAGGATCGAGAGCACGATCTCGACCGCGATCCCCGCGTGCAAAATGAGCGTGAGAATGTCAGTCGATGGCGGCGGGGCCGCGCAGAGTTGAGTCCACTGTGGGACCCTGGCTCTGAAGAGCCAGAGCCAATGCTCCAAGCGTACGCAACAATAACCTCCGGTGGATTGTGGCTAAGGCGCCGCTGGGAACAGCGCGAACATCGCTAGGGTAACACGCCCCCTAAGGGCTGTCAAAGGTCTGATATCATGGGAGTTCCAGGTCTCGACATGCTTCGCTTCCTGAGTGTGCGCCATCTCGCGGTCATCGACCACCTCGAGGTCGACTTCGAGCCAGGGCTCAACGTCCTCACGGGCGAAACGGGCGCGGGCAAGACCGATGCTCATCGAGGCCATCGACCTGCTCGTCGGCGGCCGGGCCAGCACGGACCTGGTGCGGACCGGCGAGGACCTCGCGATTATTCAGGCCGTGTTCGAACGGTCGGACGGCACCGAAGTGATCGTCCGGCGCGAAGTCTCGGCGCAGGGAAGAAGCCGCGCGTTCATCGACGATGCGCTCGCGACGACGGGCGCGCTGCGAGAGCTCGGCGCGACACTGCTCGATCTGCACGGACAGCACGATCATCAAGCGCTGCTCGAACCGGCCGAGCACCTGGCCCTGCTCGACGCGTTCGCCGGCCACGCCGAGGCCGAGGTCGGCGGAGCAGTTCGACGCGTGGCGCGCGGCCGCGGGCGCGCTCGAGCGCAGCCAGCTCACGGCGCGCGAGCGGCAGGCTCGCATCGAGGTCGCCTCGTTCGAACTGCAGGAGATCGACCGATTGGCGCCGACCGCTGGCGAGGACGACACGCTCTCTGCCGAACGAGCGCTGCTGGCGAATGCCGACCGCCTCAATCGGTTGGCGACCGAGGCCTACGCGGCTCTTTACGAAGGGGAGCACCCGGCGCTCGGCGGCGCTGGCCGTCGTCTGGAAGCGCGTCGCCGAGCTCGCCGAGCTCGACCCGCGCTTCATTCAGTACCGTCGATCAGCGGGACGAGGTCAAAGCCAGGCTGGAAGATCTGGCGTACGTTCCTGCGGTCGTACGGCACCGCGCTCGACGCGACGCCCGAACGCCTACAGGCCGTGGAGGACCGCCTCGCCGCGATCGATCGGGCGAAGCGGCAGCTACGGGCCGTCACTCGCCGACGTGCTCGCGCGTCAGCAGCGGGCTCCGACAGGAACTCGCGGAGCTCGAAGGGGGCGGCGAGCGGACGGCGGCGCTCGAGGGGCAGGCGCGAGCGGCGGCGGAGCGCTTTCTCGAGGCGGCCCGCGCGCTGTCGGGGCGCCGCCAGGCCGCGGCACGACGACTCGGGCAGGCGCTCACCGGCGCGCTGGCCGAGCTGGCGATGCCGCCAGTCGCGCGTCGAAGTGCGAGTCACGGTCTCGGAGGCGCCGTCCGGATGGACCGCGTCGCGGCATCGACGCCGTGGAGTTCTTTCTGTCGCCGAATCCGGGGGAGGAAGTGCGTCCCCTGGCGCGCATCGCGTCTGGGGGGCGAGCTGTCGCGCGTCATGCTCGCGCTGCGCACGCTGGCGGCCAGTGACGCCGCGGGGCGGACGCTCGTCTTCGACGAGGTGGATGCGGGGATCGGCGGGGCGGCGGCCGACGCGGTGGGCGCCCGGCTGCAGGCGCTGGGCCGCCGGTATCAGGTGCTGTGCGTCACGCATCTCCCGCAAATTGCCGCCAGGGGCGGGACCCATTTCGAGATTGGCAAGCAGATCCAGCAGGGACGCACAGTGACACTCGTGAAGAAGCTGGACCAGCCGGGACGAGAAGCCGAGATTGGCCGGATGATCGCCGGGGTCGAGGTGTCGCCGCAGGTGCTTGCGTCGGCCGGTGAGCTCGCTGCGCAGTCGAGGAAGCGAAGCAAACACGAAAGGCGAAAGCGAAAGTCGCCGGCAGGCGAAAGCGAAGGGCCGCCGTGGCGCGTAAGTACTGTGATCGAGACCTTCGGCTGCCAGATGAACTTCCACGACTCCGAGCGCCTGGCGGGCTTGCTCGAGTCCGAGGGCTACGAGCCCGCGGAGGATGCCGCCGACGCGGACCTCGTGGTGCTCAATACATGCAGCGTTCGTGAGCGCGCCGAAGACAAGCTGCTACTCCCGGCTTGGCGAGATTCAAGCAGGCGGCCGCAACACGGGACACGGTGCCCGTGAT
Source organism: uncultured Acidobacteriota bacterium (assembly GCA_963849525.1). Lineage (GTDB taxonomy): Bacteria > Acidobacteriota > Vicinamibacteria > Vicinamibacterales > SCN-69-37 > CAVXSP01. The sequence continues at coordinate 594,353 of CAWKHL010000004.1, forward strand.
CGCGGTGGCCGGCTGTGTCGCGCAGCAGGAAGGGCAGGCGTCTGCTCGCGCGCAATCGCGGCATCGATGTCGTGGTGGGCCCCCAAAGCCTGAAACGCCTCCCGGCGCTCGTCGAACGAGGTGCGGGCGGGCAGCCGCGCGCCGAAGCTGGACATCAATCCGCACGAGGACGTCTCGTTTCCGCTCGGCATGGCCAAGGCCTCGGACCCGGTACGCGCGTGGGTCACGATCATCGAAGGCTGCAACGAGTTCTGCGCCTTCTGCGTCGTGCCTTACACGCGTGGGCACGAGCGCATGCGGCCGGCCGCGGCGATTCTGGCCGAAATCGCCGAGGCCGCCAGGACCGGACATCGCGAGGTCCAGCTGCTGGGGCAGATCGTCAATCACTATCAGGCGCCAGACGACCCGTCGTGCGACTTTGCCGCGCTGCTCGAGCGGGCGAGCACGGTCGCCGGCATCGATCGGATCCGCTTCGCGAGTCCCCACCCGAGGCACGTCACGCCGCGCATGGTCGCGGCGATCCGCGATCTTCCGAAGGTGTGTAAACACTTGCATCTGCCGGTGCAATCGGGCTCCGACCGGATCCTCACCGCCATGCGGCGTCGGTATACGCGAGACGCCTATCTCGGCCTGCTGGACGACCTTCGCAGCCAGGTGCCGGGCATCGCGCTGTCCACGGACATCATCGTCGGGTTTCCCGGAGAGACGGTCGCGGACTTCGGAGCGACGCTCGACCTGGTGCGCCGGGCTCGCTTTCACTCGATGTACTCCTTCAAGTATTCGGTGCGTCCCAACACGCTCGCGAGCAAACGTCTGCCGGACGACGTCCCCGAGGCCGAGAAGACTCGGCGGATTCTCGAACTGCAGGCGCTGCAGCGTGAGATCCAGTGGCAATGGCACCAGGAGGCCGTGGGCACCGAGACGGAAATCCTTGTGGACGCGGTATCAAAGCGGCGAGACTGGGAAGTAGCGGGGCGGACCTCGGGCAATACGATTGTCAATGTGCCGGGCACGTCGCTTGACGTGGGGGCGATTCGGGCCGTGCGCGTGACCGAAGCCGGCCCCAACAGCCTGCGCGGAGTCTTCATCGAGAGGACGGCGAGCTAGGCGGCTGGAATCTGTGAGGGCGTCGCGGAGCCCTCGCTCAGCGTGGTTTTCCGTTCTCCAAAGGGTCCAATGCTCATCGAGATGTCAATCAAGGGGCTGATGGTCGATCCGGTCACGAACGTGCCGATCGTGATTCTTCGCGACGCCGACAACCGGCGGGTGCTGCCGATCCTGGTTGGCCCGGTCGAAGCGAACGCCATCGCGCTGCAGATCGAGAACGTGACGCCGCCCCGGCCGATGACGCACGACCTCCTCAAGAACGTCCTGGCCGAAGTGGGGGCGCGGCTCATCCGGGTGGTCATCACCGATCTCCAGGAGACCACGTTCTACGCCTATCTCGAGTGCGAGCACAACGGCGCGCCGCTCCTGATCGATTCGCGGCCGAGCGACGCGCTGGCGCTGGCGCTGCGCGCCAAGGTCCCGGTGTTCGTGCATCCGCGCGTGCTCCAGGAAGCGGAGACGGTCGAGGTCAGCGAGGAGCACGCCGACCAGGAACGCTTGCAGCAATGGCTGGAGAGCCTGGATCCAGACGATCTCGGGTACAAGATGTAGGGGCATTTCTTGACAGTCCCCAAGCGGACTTCTAGAATGAGTCAGACGCTCTGATATCCCGGCCACACACTTATGATCATCGCGATCGCCAACCAGAAAGGTGGCGTCGGCAAAACGACGACGGCCATTAATCTGGCCGCGGCGTTTGCGTTGCGCGGCAAGAAGACGCTGCTCATCGACCTTGATCCGCAAGCCAACAGCACGATGTCCTACCTGGACATGGCCAGCGTCGAGCGCTCGATGTACGACGCCATCACCGACCCGTCGGTCACCGTGGCCGACGTCATCAAGCCGTCCGCCCAGCCGAACCTCTCAATCGCGCCCTCGCGGATTGCTCTGGCCAAGATTGAAGCTCGGCTCGTGGGGGAGTTGGACGCGCATTTCCGCCTCAAGGATCGGCTCGCGAGCGCGCTGGGCCAGTTCGACACGGTGGTCATCGACTGCCCGCCGGCTCTTGGGTTGCTCACGGTGAATGCCCTGGTTGCGGCCACGCACCTGCTGATTCCGATTCAGTCCTCGTATTTCGCACTCGAGGGGACGGACGATCTGCTCGAGACGATCGATAAGGTGCGAAGCCGAGCCAACCCGGACCTGCATATCCTGGGCGTCGTGATTACCATGCACGACCGGCGGACGGCCCTCGGACGGGACATCCGCAGTCAGATCGACAAGGTCTTCGGGAAGAAGGTCTTCAAGACGGTCATCACGAAGAGCGTGCGCTTGGAAGAGAGCCCCGCGTATAAAGAGTCCATTTTTCGGTTCGCTCCGGAGTCATCCGGGGCCACGGAGTACTACCGTCTCTGTGAGGAGGTCATCGACCGTGTCTAAGCGCGGACTTCCCTTGACGATGCGCATGCGTCACGACGAGCACTACGTCGACACGCTGACCAATCCCGCGGGCGCGCCCATCGGGCGGCTGGCGCCTATTGACCAAATCGATCCCAACCCGGACCAGCCCCGGCAAGTGATGGGCGACCTCTCCGAGTTGATGGCGTCCATCGCGGAGAAAGGGGTGATCGAGCCCCTCATCGTGCGCCAGCGAGGCGGTAGATTCCAGATCATCGCCGGTGAGCGCCGGTATCAGGCGGCGGTTCAGGTGGGGCTTCGGGAGCTGCCGGTCGTCATTCGCGATGTGGACGACGCCGAGCTCATCGAGGTGGCGCTGGTCGAGAACATCCAGCGGAAGGACCTGGGGGTTTTCGAGGAAGCGGAGGCGCTGCATAGTCTCGTGGATCGGCATGGCTGCACCCATGAGGACCTGGCGAAGCGTCTGGGGAAGTCGAGGACGTCGATTACGGAGTCGCTCGCGCTCGCCTCGATGCCGACCGAGGTGAGAAATCTGTGTCGGCTGGCCGACATTTCCTCGAAGTCGTTGCTTTTACAGATAGTTAGGGAGAAGGACCCGCAGAAAATGGTCGCGCTGATCGAGCGACTGACGCGGGAGGCCTCGGGCGGCGTCACGCGCGAGCAGGCCAGGAAGGTTGCCGCGAAGCCGAAGCCTGGCCGGCCAAAAGCGTTTGTCTTTCAGTATCGACCGTCAACGAAGGCGTTCAAGCTCCGCCTCCAGTTCAGCCGGCCGGAAGTCGACCGCACCGAGGTGATTGCCGCACTCGAGGCAATCATCGCGGACCTGCGAAAATCCCACTAGAACCGACGCGATCAGTCACGGAGCTAGGCCTGCGTGCGCCGGGGTCTGCGATCAGGGGCCGAGCGTCTTGGCATGCGTGCTCGGGGTGTGCGCCAGGTCGCACAAAGGCGCCGCTTGGCAGCGCTGCGAATCTGGCGTTGAAGAATGCCTCGAAGTTCGCGCGGGGATGGCTGCGCGCCGGCACAGGGGTATATGACGTTCATGCATAGACACGGATAGCTATGCAGCACTGAGGGGCCAGAGACTGAGTCTGAGAGGGCTTTGGGGGCGAGCCAGGGGCCGGACGAGCGAACGGCGGCAGAGCCTGGATGGCCGGGCCAACGGCCGTGAAATCTCTACAAGTAAACATAACACTTCTTATCAGACGTTGTGGATTTGCCTGTAATTTGGACGAAAGTCCACCGCCAGGATGCCCTGAGCGCCTGGCCCCCTGGCAGCCGCGCCCGCCGTGCTATCGTCAGAACCCGTTGATCGGCTCATAGCCAATGCGCACGCTCGACCGCTATCTCATCCGGGAATCGATGGGCCCGCTCGCACTGGCCCTGGGACTGTTCACGTTCGTCCTGGCGATCAACCCCATGCTCGAGCGAGCGCAGGTCCTCCTGGCTCGCGGCGTTCCGATCCCCACGGTCGCATTCCTGCTCGTCGTGCTCCTGCCGCAGGCGCTGGGCCTGACCATCCCGATGGGGTTCCTGACCGGGCTCCTGATGACCTTCGGCCGGTTGTCGGGCGATCGGGAAACCGTGGCGCTGCTCGCCTGCGGCGTCAATCCGCTCCGGCTGCTGAGGCCCGTGCTCCTGCTCGCCCTGGTGATGGCGGGCCTGACGCTCTACGTGATGATCGACCTGGTTCCGGCCGGCAACCAGACGTTCCAGGACGTCACGGCGAGGTTCCTGAGCCAGCAAGCGGATGCCGACGTCAAGCCCCGGATGTTCTACGAAGGCTTTCCCGGCAAGGTGCTCTACGTGGAAGACGCGCGGCCGGGCGGCGGTTGGCTGGGCGTCATGCTGGCCGATACGAGTCAGGCCGGGAAGATCTCGATCGTGACCGCCGAGGCGGGCCACCTCGCGCTGAACAAAGAACAGCGCCTGGTCACCATCGTCCTCGACCACGCGGTGCAGTACGTGCCGAGCTCGGAGGCCGGCGTCTACACGATGTCCACCGCGGACCAGGTCGCCTTCCAGGTGGACCCGCAATCCATCTTCGGCAGCGCCACGATCACGCACGGGCTTTCGGAGATGACCATCGCGGAGCTGCGGCAACAGTGGCACGAGAAGGTCACGGTCCTCCATGAGTCGCCGCACAACGAGATCATGTACATCCAGCAGAAGTTCTCGTTTCCGGCGGCGTGCTTCGTGTTCGCGCTGCTGGGCGTGGCCTTCGGTTTTCACACGCGCAAGGAAGGCAAACTTGGGGGGCTGACGCTCGGGCTGGGCGGCATCATCGTCTACTACGCGCTGATGGAGTTCGCCGACGCCGGGGCGAAGGCGCCGACGCATTGGTTCTCGCCGTCACTGGGCCCGGTGGTTCCCGAATATCGTCCTGGGCGTCGTGGGCGTGGCGGCGGTCTGGTGGCGGGCGCGCGCCACGGGCCAGACGCTCTCGCTGCAGGTCTCGCCGTGGATCGGCCGGATGTGGCGGGGCCGGGCGGCCCCGGCCGCCGCGGCCACGAGCCGCCCGACGCCCGCGGGCCGGCCCGTCGTGCTGGTGATTCGGATTCCCCGGCTGTCGTTTCCGCGCCCGCGCCTCCTCGACCTGTACGTGAGCCGGCGGTACCTGCGGCTCATCCTGCTGGCGGCGGCGAGCCTGCTGGTGCTGCTCTATATCGGCACCATCGTGGACACGTCGGAGAAGCTCTTCAAAGGGCAAGCCACCGGCTGGATGCTGGCCGAGTACCTGTGGTACTCGACGCCGCAATTCATCTGCTACATCGTCCCGATGGCCACGCTCGTCGCCGTGCTCGGCACGGTGGGCGCACTCACCCGCTCGAACGAGCTGATTGTGATGCGGGCGTGCGGCGTCAGCCTGTACCGGGCCGCGCTGCCCATTGCGGTGCTGGCGTTGATGTGGAGCGGCCTGCTGTTCGGTCTCCAGGAACGCGTCCTGGCGAGCGCGAATCAGAAAGCCAGCGAGCTGGGCGATACCATCCACGACCGCCCGCATCACACCGTGAGCATTGAAAACCGCCAGTGGCTGGTCGGAGCGAACGGCGAGATCTACCACTACACGCTCTTCGACGCGAGGCACGCCCAGCTTGACGATCTGAGCGTGTTCGAGACGGCGGACCGGCCGTACCGGCTCGCTCGCGCAGACGTACGCGATGACGGCGACGTGTCCGGATCGCGTCTGCCAGGACAAGGTGTGGCGCGCCAAGTCGGGCTGGGTGCAGCAATTCAAGGGCGCCGATCAAACGACGCGGTCGCCCTTCGCCGCCCGGCGGATCTCGCTCGAGCCGTACAAGGTACTTCCGGGCCAGCCAGGTTAGCGCGAGCATGATGACCTTCGCCGAACTGAGCGACTTACATCCGCCAGACCCAGGCCAGCGGATTCTCCGTGTCCGAAGAGAAGGTCAACCTCCAGAACAAGCTCGCCTTTCCCCTCGTCACGCTCGTGATGACGGCGCTCGCAATTCCCTTCGCGGTGACGACCGGCCGGCGCGGTGCCTTGTACGGCATCGGCCTTGCGATTATCTTGTCGGTTGGCTACTGGCTCGCGACGACGCTGTTTCTCGCGGCCGGGCGGGCCGGCATGCTTCCGCCGGCGCTCGCCGCGTGGGCCACGAACATCCTGTTCCTGGCCGTGGCCGGCTATCTCGTGCTCACCGTCCGGACGTAGGCGCGGGCGGCGCCACGCTGCCCACGCCGAGCGCCGCATTGGCGACGGTGATCGTGCCGCGCGCGCCCGGCGGCGTGTTCATCGTGTCGACCACGAAGAGGACGGCGTTCAGGTGCGCGACGACCGGACGCGTCGACGTCGGGCGGCCGACCGGCTCGAACGTGTCGAGCGGAAGCACGAGTGGGCGCGGCGTCTGGTCAACATAGATCGACCGCCGCCAGCGCCGTCCGTCCGACCCCCCGCCCGGCAGGCGAATCTGCACGTCGAAACGCATCGGACGATCGGCGCTGATCGTGAACTGGACGCGGTCGTAGCCCTGATGCCGAAGCTCGTCGTCGAGCGAACTGACGAGCGCGGCGTATTGCCCCGCCGGCTCTCCCCCACCCAGCACGAACGCAAAGCGGCACCCGCCAGGCGGCGGCGCCGGAGGGCCGGCCAGGCACACGCCGGACGACGTGCCGCTGTGCTCGATGGTCCATCCGGACGGCGCGGGCAGCGGCACGAGCCGAAGGGGGGGCGGACGCGGCACAACATTGCGCGGACCGGGCGGCCCGTTCGTCGGTGGGCCGGCGTAGATCGGGTTGGAGACGATCCACGGCACGTCCCGGCCGGGGTAATAGACCTCCACCCGGTACACGCCGGCATCGAGCGATCCGGAGTAGGCCACCTGCCCTCGACCGGAGGCAATCGTGCGGCCGTGGTGCACGAGCGTGACCCTGGCGAAAGGCGCCTCCGGCACTTCGGCGTGAAACGCCGTTTCGACGCCCAGCGGGCCTTCGATGCGGTCGCCCATGTTCGCCACGGTGGTCCCGGCCGTGGCGGTGAACACCAGAGTTGCCGGGGCGGCAATGGCCGTGATGACCGAGTAGGTGTGCCCGGCGCGGATAGCGCGCAAGCAGGCTGGCCTGGTCCGCCGCGGGGTTGCCCGTCCAAGGCGCGTCCAACACGACGGCCTGGGTCAGCGTTCGGAACATCTCGTAGTAGGTCGGCCAGGCCACCAGCGTGTGGTTCGTTCGACTGCCATCGTCATCGCTCCATCCGAGCCGGGCGTGAGCGTCGAGCGCGGCCAGGCCGACGACCGTCCGCCGCTCGGTGACCGCGTCCCACCGGCGCAGCGTGCGTACCGGCCGCGTAAAGAGCGACGCGATGGTTTCGGATGGGCGGACGAGGTAGCGACCGAGGCTCGCGGCCAGATGCGAAGCGCTTTCGTCGCGCCACTCGGAATCGGCGTTGAGCCACTCGATGCCGTCGTACGGCGACGTGCCAGTCGCGCCACCGCAGGCCGGATCTCGGCGAGTCGGGATGCGCGAGCAGGCCCAGCCGCCGAGCCGGTGGATGTCTTCGATGACGTCGCGCGGCGCGCCCGCCAGCGGATACGGCGCGGGCCCCGGCAGGCCGAGGGCGACGACGTGTCCCTGGGTGGTGCTGACTTCGACGGCGTCGATGCAGAGGACGCCGTGGCGGTAGCCCGGCGGGTCGGGCGGACGGGTCGCGTCGCCGTGGTCGGTCAGGATGATGAAATCGAGGCCGGCGCGCGAGGCGGCGCGGCGCGATCTCGATCGGGCGTGCCGCTGCCGTCCGATCGGGTCGAATGGATGTGGTAGCCGCCGTACACGACGCGCTTGGATGCCGTGCGCGGTCCGAGGCGCGCCGCCTTTGGCGGCAGGCTGAACGCCGATGAAGGACGCCGCGCCCGTCAGCAGCGCCAGGGCGACCGTTCCGGGAAGTGCGAAGCGGCGGACGGCGAAGTTCACAGGCGCGTCCTTCAGCGGTTCTCAACGCCGAGGCGCGAGTCCCCGGGCGGCGCACCGCCCGGGGCCCCGCACGACCTTAGAGCCCGGCGTCGGCTTTTGATGGCCTTGGCCTTGTCGGTCCGCTCCCAGGTGAACTCGGGCTCGGTCCGGCCGAAGTGGCCGAAGGCGGCCGTCTTCCGGTAGATGGGCCGCCGCAGGTCGAGGCTCTCGATGATGCCTCTCGGCGTCAACTCGAAGTGCGCGCGCACGAGCTCGACCATCTTCTCGTCGTCGATGCGCCCCGTGCCGGATGTGTCGACCAGGATCGACACGGGCTCGGCCACGCCAATCGCATAGGCCAGCTGGACGAGCGCCTTGTCGGCCAGCCCGGCGGCCACGAGGTTCTTGGCGATGTAGCGGGCCATGTAGCACGCCGACCGGTCCACCTTGGTGGGATCCTTGCCGGAGAACGCGCCGCCGCCGTGCGGGCGCCATGCCGCCGTAGGTGTCGACGATGATCTTGCGGCCCGTGACGCCCGCGTCGCCGTGCGGCCCGCCGGTCACGAAGCGGCCGGTCGGGTTGACGTAGATCTTCGTGTTCTTGTCCACGCAGCTCGGCGGGAATCAGGGTGTTGATGATCTGGTTCGTCAGATCTTCCTTGATCCGCGCGTGCGCCGTGGACGGACCGTGCTGGGTCGAGAGCACGACCGCGTCGACGCGAACGGGCCGGTCGCCCTCGGTACTCCACCGTGACCTGGGACTTGCCGTCCGGCCGCAGGTAGTCGAGCGCGCCGGTGCGGCGCGCGTTCGACAGGCCGCGCACGAGCTTGTGCGCCAGCATGATCGGCAGCGGCATCAGCTCTTCGGTCTCGGTGCAGGCATAGCCGAACATGAGGCCCTGGTCGCCGGCGCCGCCCGTGTCGACGCCCTGCCCGATGTCGCGCGACTGCTCGTGAATCGCCGACAGCACCGAGCACGTCTCGGAGTCGAAGCCGTACTTGGCGCGGGTGTACCCGACGTCGCGAATGACGTCGCGCACGACCTTCTGGAAATCCACGTAGCCGCTCGTCGTGATCTCGCCGGCGACGATGGCCAGCCCGGTCGTGACCAGGGTCTCGCAGGCCACGCGCGCGAGGGGGTCCTGCGCGAAGATGGCGTCGAGCACGCCGTCGGAAATCTGGTCGGCAATCTTGTCGGGATGGCCTTCGGTGACGGACTCGGAGGTGAACAGATGGCGGCCGGTGCGCCCCATGCGGAAACTCCTATCGCTCGCCTGACTCGTTAGCGTGACACGCCGGCGGCGTCATTTCGCGCCTGCCAAACAGCTAACCGTACCAGACGCGGGGGCGAGGGTCAACGGTCTCGCGGCGCGGCCGTCCGACGCCTCCGCGGCCCGCCGGGCAATCTACGCCGGGGGTGGAACCGGTCGTAGATGTGGCGCAGCCTCGCCTCGAGCACATGGGTGTAGATCTGGGTCGTCGACAAATCCGCGTGGCCCGAGCATGGCCTGGATGGCGCGCAGGTCGGCGCCGCGATCGAGCAGGTGCGTGGCGAAGGAATGCCGGAGGACGTGCGGGCTGAGGTGGCTGCGCACGCCCGCCTGCCGGCCGTAGGCTTTCAGAATCTTCCAGAACCCGAGTCGGGACAGCCGGTGGCCGTCGCGGGCGTTGAGAAACAGCCACGGGACTCCCGCCGGCGCGCGAGGGCGGGCCGGCCGTCGGCCAGGTACCGCCGGACCCAGCCGATCGCCTCGTCGCCGAGCGGCACGACCCGCTGTTTGCTGCCCTTTGCCGAGGCAGTGCAGGTAGCCCTCGTCGAGCCTGACGTCGCTCGTTCTGAGGCCGACGAGCTCCGAGACTCGAAGGCCCGTCGCGTACAGGACCTCGATGAGCGCGCGGTCCCGAAGCCCGCGCGGCGACGTGACGTCGGGGGCGCCCAGGAGCGCGTCGACCTCGTCGGGAGACAGGAATCGCGGCAGCGTGGCGAAACGCGCGCGGCGCGTGGAGGTCGTCGGACGGGACTGCGATCGACGCGGCCGGTGAGCCGGAGGAATCGGTAGAAGCCTCGCATGGCGGCCACGAGGCGCGCCGTGGAGGCCGGCGACAGACCGCCGACGCCATCGCGTCGCGGATCAGGGCCTCGAGGTCGGCGCGCGTCAGCCCGTCCACCCGCTCGCCGCGACGAGCGGCGAACGCGGCGAGCCGGCCGAGGTCGCGCCGGTAGGCCTGGAGGGTGTTGGCGGCCACGCGCCGCTCGACCTCCAGGTGGCGAAGGTAGCCGTCCACGAGGTCGGACGCCGCCCCTGTCCCCTGTCGTGCCGGGCGGCGGGAGGCGCGCGGGCGAGCGGCAGGCGGTGTGGGCATCGTCACAGGGATTGTCGGCCGGCGGCGTCTCGAACATGCGTGCTTGCGGCTGGCACGGCCGCGCGCTACTCTAGGCGTTTCGCCCTGACTGCCCCCAGTATGCCGTTTCATTCCAAGTGGCAGTACCTCCCGACCGAAGCCATCAATCCCGACACGCTTGAGATCGATCGGATGCCCACGCTCGAGGTCATCGATCTCTTCGTCGCCGAGGATCGCAAGGTCGTCACCGCCGTCCAGCGGGAGCGCGTGCACATCGCCAACGGGGTCGAAATCATCGCCAACGCCCTCAAGAAGGGCGGGCGGCTGTTCCTGGTGGGCGCCGGGACGAGCGGCCGGCTCGGGATTCTCGAGGCCGCCGAGATGCCCCCCACCTTCGGCACGGCGCCGGGCCTCGTGCAGGCCATCATGGCCGGCGGCCAGGACGCCGTGTTTCGCACGCGCGAGGGCGTCGAAGACAACTTCGAAGAGGGCGCCCGAAGCGTGGCGCGCCTGCGGATCTCGAAGCGCGACGTCATCATTGGCGTCTCGGCGTCGCGGCATTACCCAGTTCGTGCGGGGGGCGCTGACGGGCGCCCGCAAGAAGAACGCGCGCATCATCTTCGTCACCTGCTGGCCCGGCAACGAGCTGCAGAATTACGTGGACCTGCTGATTGCCCCGGCCGTCGGGCCCGAAGTGATTGCCGGCTCGACGAGGCTGAAGGCCGGCGACGGCGACCAAGATGGTGCTGAACATGCTGACCACCATCGCCATGATTCGCATCGGCAAGACCTACGGCAACCTGATGGTCGACGTGCAGACCGGGTCCGAGAAGCTTCGCGACCGCGCGCGGCGCATCGTGACGATGGTGACCGGCATCGACTACGAGGAGGCCGGCGATCTGCTCCGCCGCGCGAAGTGGAACGTGAAGGTCGCCATCATCATGAAGAAGGCCGGGACGGGCTACGGCGAGGCCGTGCGCCGTCTTCGCAAGGCGGAAGACTCGATTCAGCTCGCCCTCGGGCCGGCCGTGGCGCGCCCGGTCGACCTGGCGGCCGCCGCGCGCCGGCAGACGGCGAAGCGGCCATGAAGCCGCGCGGCTGGCTCATCCTCGTCTGCGCCCTGGGCCTGCTGGCCACCGGTCCGGCGAGCGCGCGTCGGCGCGCGCCGGAGGGCAACGGCACCGAAGTGCGTGGATTGTGGGTCACGCGCGCGGCGCTGACCTCGCGCGCGAGCGTCGAGGCCATGATCCGCACCGCCGAGGCGGGCGGCTTCAACACCCTCCTCGTGCAGGTTCGCGGCCGAGGCGAAGCCTTCTACACGAGCGCGATCGAGCCCCGCGCGTCCGACCTCGACGGCGAGCCGGCGACGTTCGATCCATTGGCGACGACGCTGGACCTGGCGCACCGCGCGGGCCTGCGCGTGCATGCGTGGATCTCGGTCAACCTGGTGGCGAGCGCCGCGACGCTGCCGCAATCGCACGACCACATCGCGCTGCGTCATCCCGAATGGCTGATGGTGCCCAAGCCGCTGGCCGGCGAGCTCCACCACGTCGACCCACGGTCGCCCGCCTATATCGGCCGTCTGGCGCGGTGGACGCGCTCGATGAGCTCGACGGTCGAGGGGCTGTACCCTTCGCCGATCCCCGAGGCCTCGCAGGAGTACACCGCGCGCGTGGTCTCCGAGCTGGTCGCCCGGTATCCCATCGATGGTCTCCATCTCGACTACGCGCGCTATCCCAACGACGCGTTCGACTACAGCGCCGCGGCGCTGGCCGCGTTCCGGGCGTCGCGCCTTGGCGACGTCTCGCTCGCCCAGCGCCAGCAGCTCGACCGCCGCGCCGCCGCGACCCCGACGATCTGGGCCGACATGTTCCCCGACCATTGGGCGGCGTTTCGACGCAATCGGCTGACGTCGTTGATTCGACGCGTGCGCACGGCCGCGAAGACCGCGCGGCCGGACGTGATCGTCTCGGCCGCGGTCGTGCCCGACGCGGACCAGGCGTTCAATCGTCGGCTGCAGGATTGGCGCGGCTGGGCCGCCGCTGGACTGCTCGACGTCGTCTGCCCGATGGCCTATACGACGAACCTGGCCGATTTCACCGGGCTGCTTCACCAGGCGCAAGCGGCGGCCGGCTCCGTCCCGGTGTGGGCGGGCATTGGCGCCTGGCAGCTGCCATGGGCGGCGACGGCCACGTACGTGCACGCGGCGCGTGAGGCCGGCACCGCGGGCGTGCTGCTCTTTTCCTACGACCGGCTTGCGGCCGACACCGTCGTGCCGTCTCAGTATTTCGACGACTTGCGGCCGGTCTTGCTCGGGCTGAATCAAAACTAGCCCCAAGGCCGCGCGGCCAATCGACATCACGATGTTTGCCCGTGCCCGAGCCGTCATCACCGAAGGGCTTGGCGCCCGCGCCTATCCGGCGGCCGTCGTCGAGGTCGGCCGCACGTCCGGTCCTGTCTGGCAGGAAGCGTTCGGGCAACTGGACTACTCCGGGACGGCCGCGCCGTGCACGCTCGAGGACGATCTTCGACCTGGCCTCGCTCACGAAGGTCATCGCCACGACGTCGCTGGCGATGCGTGCCGTTAGCAAAGGCACGCTCGGCCTCGCGTCGCGCGTGGCGGAGTTCGTGCCCGCGTGGCAGCAAGACGCGCGCGCGGCGGTCACGGTCGGGCACCTGCTCGACCACTCGTCCGGGCTGCCAGCCCACATCCGCGGGTGGCAGCTGGCCGGGACCCGCGCCGCGCTTCGCGAGCTGGTCGTGGCCACGCCGCTCGAGCGTCCGCCAGGCGCCGCGTCCGTCTACTCGGACCTGGGATTCATGGTGCTGGGCTTCGTGCTCGAGGCGGCGACTGGCCGGGCGCTCGACGAGCAATTTCGAGCGCTGGCCCTCTCGCGACGACCCGCTCGTGTATCGCCCCCCGATGGATCTGGTCTCGCGTATCGCGCCGACCGAGGCCGACCCGTGGCGGGCACGACTGCTCCGCGGTGAAGTGCACGACGAGAACGCCGCCGTGCTGGAAGGCGTCGCCGGCCACGCGGGCGTCTTCGGCACGGCGCGTGCGGTAGGAGACTTCGCCCGCCTCGTGCTTCGAACCTTTCACGAGCCCACCGTGCTCGGCACTCCGCCGCTGATGGCGACCTTCGCGCAGGCGACCGGTGTGCCGGGCAGCTCGCGCGCGCTCGGATGGGACACGATGCGGCCGACATCGTCGTGCGGAACGTTGATGTCGCCCGCCGCGATTGGCCACACGGGATTCACCGGTACGTCGCTCTGGATCGATCCGACTCGGGACGTCTACGTGGTGTTCCTGACCAACCGCGTCCATCCCACGCGAGCCAACGAAGCGCTCGTTTCAATCCGACCGCGGCTTCACGACGCAATTGGGCGGGAACTGGACAGGCACGAGGAGTAGGCACCGGGCAGTGGGCAGTAGGCACTAGGCAGTAGGCAGTGGGCAGTAGGCACTAGGCAGTAGGCACTGGGCAGTAGGCACTAGGCATTAGGCACTAGGACTAGGCCTGGGCGCTAGACTTTGGGCACGAGGGCGGGACCGAGGCATCGGGCGCGAGTATCTCGCTCCAACCAGCGCCTGGTGCGGGTCTGGTCTAGTGCCTAGTGCCCAGTGCCTGCTGCCCGTTACCCTCTTCCCCGCCCGGGGCCGATGCCTGGGCCGGTCGGACGGGTGCCTGGACCGCCGGGCCCGAACGCTCTTCCAGCTCCAGGGCCGCCGCCTCTCCGCCCGCCAGCGCCTCGTCCGCGAGGCGGCTGGCCGATGCCTGGCCCAAGGTTTTGCGGCGTGCCGCGGCCGGGCTGTCCGGGCAGTCCGATCTGCGGCGCGCTGCCCGCTCCGCCCAGCCGCTGCACGTCTCTCGCGAACAGGGCCTGCGCGGTGTTGATGTCGAACTCCCAGAGGTCGTATTCCTGCTGGCCGTTGTAGATCTTGATCGACGTCTCGGTGCTCCGGCTCTGCACCCCGCAAATGCCGCCTTGCGGCGCACCGCCAAAGCCGCCGCCTGGCGCGCCCTGGCGCGGCGCCGTTCCCGGGAATTGGGTGCCGCGTCCGGGGGGCTGCGCCGGCGTGCCGCCGGGCGTCACCGGTCGGCCCCCGCCACCACGGGCCGGCGCCTGGAACAACTCCATCGACGTCGAGGCGACGCCTCCCAGCCCTCGCGGCGCCGAGCCCGCTCTGCCCGGGAGGCTGCCTCCCCCGCCGGGGCCTCCCCCTGTCGGCAACACGAGGCACGACACCTTGGGAAGGAACTCGTCGTTGGTGATGGGGTCCTTCCACTTGTGGCGGAGGACGTGCTGATCGACCAGGTCGTCCAGGTTGGTCGGCAGGGCGCCGTTCATCTTCTGGCGGTAGAGCCAAATCGCGCGGGCGTACTGCTCGCCCCGGAAGATCAGTTCCGTTTCGCGTCCCCTGATCACCTGCTGACGCCAGGCGGGAAGCAGCGCGGCCATCCAGACGCTCGCCACGGCAATGCCGATGAGCAAGGCGACCAGAATGAAGCCCCGGTCGTCCAATCGAGAGCGGTCGGCTTCGCGCTCAATCCGTGCGGCGCCTTGACCCTCTAAATCCATGAACGTAAGATGCTTAACGTCTCGCATGGTACCACACGGGTCCCACAGGAACCCCCGCCGCCTGCTCACGCGCTTCGGACTGGCGACCCTGTGCGCCATCGCGGGGGCGTTCGCCGCGTGCACCAAGGTGCCGCTCGTGGCGCCTTCCGGAACGGTCATCTCGCTCGTCGCCAATACGAACGTCCTGCCGGTGAACGGCTCCGCGACGATCACGGCGGTTCTCATTCAGAATGGCACGACCTCGACTGGCACGGGCACCGGCACCGGCACGACGACCACGACCGCCAGCTCCGGCGTGGCCGTGCACAACGGCACCCTGGTCTCCTTTACGACGACGCTCGGGACGATCGAGCCGGTGCAGGCTCGGACCACCAACGGGCAGACGAGCGTGACGCTCACGGCTGACGGGCGGTCGGGCGTGGCCACCGTCACGGCGATTTCGGGCGGCGCGAGCCAGACGATCAAGGTGAACGTCGGCGCCGCGGCCGCGGCTCGCATCGTGGTCGCCGCCACCCCCCAGGCACTACCCGCCGTTGGCGGCAAGACGACCGTCGTCGCGACCGTCGAAGATCAGGAAGGCAACGCAATCGCCGGCGTGCCGGTGACGTTCTCGACCACGAATGGCTCGCTCGACAAGACGACCGTCGTGTCCGACGACAGCGGCAACGCCAGCACGACGCTTACGACGACGGCGGCCGCGACCGTGACCGCGAGTTCGGGTGGCACGACGGGCACGCTCTCTGGCACCGTCGCGATTACGCTGCTGTCGCAGGCGCTGACAGGCATCAGCGGCCCGTTCGACCGGACGGGGTCGTCAGCGCGCTAACGCTGCTGACGGTCACCGTGAGTTCGACAGTGGTCGTGACGGATGTGACCGTGGACTTTGGTGATGGTGACCCGCTGCTGTCTCTCGGACCTGTCTCTGGCACCGTCCGGTACCGCACATTTATGCATCTCCGGGCGGCTATACAGCAAAGGCTACGGCCACCGATGGACAGGGAAACACGACGACCGTGCAAGGACCGGTCGTCATACTCGACTACGACATGACCGTCTCATGTCCGAGATTCAGCCGCGGTTGGGGCGACGGTTTCATTCACGGCCACACCGAGTTCGGGCGTTGACGTCGATTACTTCGACTGGAGCTTCAGTGACACCGTCGCCGAGCCTGACTCGCCGCAAGGCGCCACTATCACGTGGACCTTCCCGAAGGCGGGCACGAAGACTGCTACAGCGACGGTCCACGCCGAGAAAGGGCGCGAACTAAGTCCAGGCAGTGTTCCTTCGTCGTCGCCCCTTAGGGCCTGCTACCAATCCGAATATTGCGTGCCGTCGATGGCGACGCCGCTGGCGCCGCTCTTGACGTCGTAGATTCCCGTGTCCGAATCGGTGGCGCCCGGCTGCGGCTCGGCGTTGACCGTCTGCCAGGTGTCGGTGGAGTTGGTGATGGGGTCCTTCGGCACGGCGCGGATGTAGTTGTCCGTGACCAGGTCCTGCAGCGACGCCGGGTACTTGCCCTTGTCGGCGTAGTACCTGGTCGATGGCGTCGCGCATGAAGAACAGATCGGAGTGGAGCGCCGCTTCCCTCGCCGCGGTGACCGAGTTCCGGTACTCGACGATCGCCATCGACGCCAGGATCATGATGATCGAGATGACGATGAGCAGCTCGATCAGCGTCCAGCCGCCGGCCGCATCATCGGGCCCTGCGGCGGCCTGCGGCGGCGGGCACCGAGCGCCCAGGCGCCGAGGCCGCGGTGGAGCGCCGCATCCAGCGGCCGAGGGCATGCTCACCAGTCCTTGTACTTCGAGCCGTCGAGGGCGACGCCGTCAGACTTCGAATAGACGTCGTAGACGTTGCTGCCGCCCCAGCGTCATCGATTTCGGGTCGTCGCCGCTCGCGCGCAGGCCCCAATCGGTCTTTCCGGTCATCGGGTCGATGGGAATGCGACGGAGGAACTTGATCTTGTCGCCGGACTGGCTGTTGGCGCGGACGACGCCGTCGACGAGCGTCTGCAGGTCGGGCGGATAGCCGTCGGTTCCCGTCACGCTCACGCCGCCAATCTGGTTCGACGATGACGGCGTCCTTGTACGCGTCGATCGCGCTGCGCATCTGGCGCAAGTCGGCGCGCAGTTCGGTTTCCTTCTGGCGCTTCATCGAGACGCGCGCCAGGGGCAGCGCGGCCGACGCGAGGATCATCATGACCGCCGTCGCGACGACCAGCTCGATGAAACTGAAGCCGTTCGATGAGCGATCCCGCGGTTGCATTGGCGATGCTCTGCCCTCCCCCTGCTATCGTCACGACAACTGTCGCCGCGCCGAACTGCACGGCGGCCGGCTGGCCGTCGGCGCCGACGGCGATGCCCGACACGACCACCTGCGACGACCCGGGCGACATCGCCAGGAACTGGATGCTCCCGATGAGGCCGCCGCCCGAGGCCAGCGACGCGGCATTCGATCGCGAGAGCGTGAGGGTCACGACGCCGGCGTTGGCGTCAATCTGCGGAACGAACGTCGTCGTGGCGCCGCCCTGGTTCATGAACGTCCCCTGCGCCGCCGTCTGCGCGCGCAGCACGGTCGGGTTGTAGCTCACGCGCAGCGTGAGCGTGCCGACGGGCGGCAAGTTGGTCGCCACGATGGGCACCGTGTAGGGCGTCGCGGCGCCGGATTGGAACTGGGTCGCCGGAACCACGACCGAGATCTGGCCAGGCGGCGTATTGGGCGCCGGCTGGGCCGCGGGCGCGGGCGCCGCCTGGACGGGCGCCACGCCCGGGGCACGCGGCGTCGCGGTCGGGGCCGGCGCGAGGGGCGGCGCCGTCTGCTGGCTTGGCGTCGTCGCCGGCGCGGCCGCGGCGCCGGCGGCAGGCGTCGTGACGCCAGCCGGCATCGGCGCGTTCGGCGAGATGAGCGGCGGCGTCGTCGTCTGGCCGAAGTTCTGGCCCGTGCCGATGTAAATGGGCTTCAGGTCGTCGGCCGTGATCTCGTGCGACCGCACGATGTGGGGCGTGACGAGCAGGACGATGTCGCTCGAGTCGCTCGTGTGGTCCGTGTTGCCGAAGATGTCCCGCAGAATCGGGATGCGCGCCAGACCTGACAAGCCCCGTGTTCGTGTTCGGTGGTCTGCTCCTGGAATAGACCGGCCAGCAAGTTGGACTCGCCGTCGCGCAGCCGAGGACGGTGTGCACTTGCCGGTCGTTGAAACGACTGGACCGAGCGTGCCCCCGACGTTGATCGCTCGCGCCCGACCGTGCTGTTCTCGATCGTAGCAGGTCGAGGACGATCTCGTCGTCGAAGGTGACCTTGGGCGTGATGGTCAGGTTCACGCCGATGTTCTTGTACGTGAAGTTGGTCACCGGCGCGGTCGTGCCGAGGCCCGTCGTGACGGACGGAATCGTCGAGTTGAGCGTCGGGAACTGCTCGCCGAGATTCATCGTGATCGTGGCGCCTTCCTGGCCGCGCACGGATGGCTTCGCCAGCGTACGCGTGTGGCTGTCGGACTCGAGCAGGTGCGCGATGGCGGTCGGCACGGTGATGTACGTGTCGGCGGCGCTCACGCCCTGGCTGATCGTGTTCAGGTTGAACGGCGGCGGCGTCGCCGGCGGGAACGTGCCCGACGTATTGGGCGGCGAGACCTCCGGCGAGAACGTCATCCCGAACCCGTACTGGCTCAAGTCGAGGCCCAGCTGCTTCTCGCGGTTCCGGTCGACCTCGAGGACCTCGACGTCGATCATCACTTCCGCTTTGGGCTTGTCGTTCGCCTTGATGATCTTCTCGATCACCGACAGGACCGGCGCGGTCGCGCGCACGGTGATCGCGTTGGTGGTCTTCGACGCGATGATGACCGGCCGGACCGGCGGGCCCGGCGTCGTGACCATCTGCTGCAGAATCTGCACCATGTCCTGCGGGTCGGCGTTCGAGAGATAGAAGACCTGGGTGTAGAGGTCGTCGTACTTCGCGTGCTCGGTGCGGCGAGTCCTGGAAGACGAGAATGCTCTTCGAGCTCTGGACCTTGAACGCCAGGTTGTTGTTCGTGAGGACCTGGTTGAGCGCCTCCTCAATCGAGACGTCCTGCAGGTCGATCGAGTACGCCTTGCCGGTGAACTGCTCGATGCCGGAGACGTAGTTGACGTTGATCCCGGTCGTGCTGCTGATGAAGTTCAGGATGTCGCGCACCGACGCCGAGGGAAACCGCAGGCGTCACCTTCTGGCGCGGGTCGAGCGTTGGGATCGTCGAGCTCTGCTGCACCTGCTGCCGCAGCTGCTCGATGCGTTGACGGCGGACGCGCCGCTTCGACCTGTTCCCGGAGTCGACGATCGAGCTCGGTGGCCTTGGCCATGGCGAGCGTGTTGGTCGGATCGAGCTCGGCCGCCGATTGGTACTCGGCAATGGCGCCCGGGAGCTGATTGTCGGCCTCGAGCTCGCGCGCGCGCTTGACGTGCTCGGCGGCCGCCGTGCTCGTGGCCCGCTCGAGCGCGATCTTGACGTCGATGCGGCTCGGGTCGCGATTGAGGGCGTCGCGATAGTACGCCACCGCCGAGTCCCAATCGCCGCGCTTGGCCGCCGCTTGGGCGTTGCTCACGGCTCGCCCCGTCGCGCACCCGGCCGCGAGCGCCAGCGCCAGGCCGACCGTTCCGCACCGCATGACCAGTCGTCTCGTCACTCGTCTCCCACCTTTGCTCCCCAAGAGCTTACCTGAGCGGCAGCGTCGTGCGACCCGTGCCGTTCACGTACTCGATCACGAGCGATTCCTCGCCGATCTTCACGATCCGGTACCGGCCGTCGAGAATCTGGCCTTCCAGCCCCCTGAGCACCGTGTCCTTGCTGTCGGCCAGCACCGCGACGACGCGTCTTGTCGGGCGCGACCATGCGCCCGATGAACCGCAGGGGGACCGGTTGGACCTGCGCCGACGAGCGGCACTTGCGGCCGCGGCTGGACTGGCGGCGGCACGTACGCGGGCCGCGGCATTGGCGGCGGCGGAGGCGGCGCGCCGAACCGGAACGGGTTGCGCGCCGAAGCGGGCGGCGCCGTCTTGGGCTCGAGCTTCTCGAGCGCCACCGGCTGCGGCAAGGCCCGGGTCGCCGCCGGCCGCGCGAGCATTGGTCCCGCCGCCCTGTGCATTGGACGCCACCGGCGGCGGCAAAGTCGGCGCGGCAGGCGCCTGCGCGAGCGCGCGCCACGCCAGCACGGCCGCCACACCGGCGAACAGCGTCAGGAGCACGAGCTGACGGGTCCGCTGCGGTCCCGGCGGCGGCAGGACCTTCATCGCGCGCCCGCCTGCGCTGCGCAGATAGTACGTCGCGACGTCCAGCGTCACTTCCAGCGTGCCCGTGGCCGTGGCCTTCAGGTCCGCGGCCTGTGCCAGCCCGACGCGCTCGACGATGACGAACTCCGGCGCGGTCTCGACGGCGTAGAGAAACTTCCGGATGTTCTGATAGTCGCCGACCAGTGTCACCTTGGCCGTCACGCGCTCGAGCTGGCTGTCCTTGAGGTCGGTGGGCTGCGCCGACTGCCCCCGCTCGAAGGTCAGGCCGCTCGCGCGGGCCGTCTGCTCGAGGAACGCGAGCATCAGCCGGCGCGCCGAGGGAAAGTCCGCCGGCAGGACGTTCGTGTAGAACGTCGTCAGCTCCTGGTCGGCGCGGGTCTTGCTCGCCTGGGCGGCCTTGGCCTGCGTGTCGGCAAGCTTCGCGCTGTTCAACCGGAACGCCGCGTCGGCCGACTCCTGCTGGAGCGCCGACACGCTCCGCACGAGCGGAAGCACGCCGGCCGCGAGCACGCCCACGCTGGCCACGACGGCGACGAGGATCGGCAGGATCACCGCGCGCCGTTCGGCGTACACGCGCCGCCAGAGGCTCACGGCTGGGTCCTTCCCGGCGCCGCGGCGGCCGGCGCGGCCGCCGAGGGCGAGGGCGCCGGCTGACTTGGCGGCAGGTAGTAGGCGACGACATCCGATCGATACGTGGCGTCGTCGTCGTTCCGCTCGATGGTGCTGGTGTTGACGTCGAAGAACGCGCCGGTCCCGTCGAGCGCCTCGACGAAAGCTTCGACGTCGCTCGCGGCCTTGCCGATGACGGTCATCGTCACACGAATGTCGCCTTTGTTCGACCCTGGGCGCGACCGCCAGCAGGCGCACGTTGAGCGGCATCGTCTTCTCGATGAGGCTCAGGAAGTTGGTCCAGGAAAACGTCCGCTGGTCGATGAGGCCGTTGGCTTCCTGTGTGGATCCGGCGAGCTTGACGAGCATCGATCGATTGACGCTCCGCTGGAGCGCGACCGCGCTGCGCTGAATGGCCGCGGCCTGGGCCGTGTCCTGGGCGATCCGATCCTTGAGCGCCGCGCGCTCGTGCGACAGGCCGCGCAGCGTGACGACGTCGTAGCCGGCGACGAGCACGGCCACCAGGGCGAGCCCCAGGAGCCCGAGCGACACGAGCCGCTCGTTGTAGAACGGACGCGAAGAAAGGTTGCCCTTGAGCATGCGGACTAGGCCGCCCTCCGCTCGCGCAGCAGCACGCCAATCGGCGCGACCAGCGCATCGAGCGCCGTCCGGTCGGCCGCGAGCGACGCCGGCAGCCCCACGACGGGGCCGAGGTCGACGCGTTCGACCGGCACGCCGACGAGCTCGCCAATCTCCCGCCCGGCCTCCTCGGCGCGCGCGGCCGCGCCGCCGCCGCACAGCCACACCCGCGCGAACCGCGAGCCCCCGAGCCGGTCCTCGTGGTACATCGCCGTCTGGCGCACCAGGGCGCCGAGCGGCTCTTCGTCGAGTGTCGGCCGGTGACGGTAGAACATGAGCTGCGGGCCGCGGAGAATCGCCATCGTGATCGACTCGTGGGTCAGGCAGACGAGCAGCGAATCCTCCGCGGGCGAGGCGCCGCTCTCGATGACGGCGTTGACGATGTTCAGGCTCGCGAGGTCGACAATGCCCGCGTGCACACCCACGGCGGCGGCCACGGCTTCGTACTGCGCGAGCACGTCCTTGCGCGCGATGACGGCGGCAAACGTTGCCGCCGGTCCGTCGCGATGCGCGAGCACGTGCGCCACGCGGGCCTCGTCGAGCGGAAACGGCGTCGCCTTTCGCAGCTGCCAGCGGACGAGCTCGTCGAGCTCGCGCGGCCGCGCGGGCAGCTGGTCGAACGTCAAGAGCGCGACGCGGGCGACGCTGTCCGGCACGACGAGCGCCGTGCGTCGGGGCGATCGGATGCCGGCGCGGTCGAACGCGCGCCGCACCGCGTCGGCCACCGCCGCCGTGTCCGGGATGTTCACCCCGGAGAGCGCGGGCACGAGCGCGGCGGCGTCCAGCGGCTCGGTGGCGTACGCCCGAAGCGACGGGCCTCCGGCACCCGTCGCGAGCTCGGCCACCGCCACGCGCTGGCTGGCGAGCGCAATGGCGACGCTGGGCGGCGCCGTGGTCAGCCACGTGGACAGAAACGCGAAACGGCTCATTCGACGAAGGTCACCTTGTTGATTTCGCGCAGCGTCGTCACGCCGTCGAGGACGCGCCCGACGGCGCACTCGCGCAGGAAGATCATGCCTTCCTCGCGCGCGGCTCGTTTGATCTCGGAGGTCGAGCGCCGCTCGAGAATCATGTCCCGCGATCCGGTCGCTGAGGTCCATCAGCTCGCAGATGGCCGTGCGCCCCTTGAAGCCGGTGCCGCCGCATTCGATGCACCCGGCGCCCTCGTAGAACGTGTGGGTGTCGGCCAGCTCCGGATCCATCGCGGATTCGATCAAGCGTCTCGCGCGACACCGGGACCGGGTGCTTGCAGTGCTCGCAGATGCGCCGGATCAGGCGCTGGGCCAGCACGCAGTTGAGCGCCGAGACGAACTGATACGGCTCGACGCCCATGTTGAGGAACCGTCCGAGCACGTCGATGACGTTGTTGGCGTGGACGGTCGTGAAGACGAGGTGGCCGGTGAGCGCCGACTGAATGGCGATCTGCGCGGTCTCCGGGTCGCGGATCTCGCCCACCATGATCTTGTCCGGGTCGTGCCGGAGGATCGACCGGAGGCCGCGCGCGAACGTCAGGCCCTTCTTCTCGTTGATGGGGATCTGCGTGATGCCGCGCAGCTGATACTCGACCGGGTCTTCGATCGTGATGATCTTGTCCTCGATCGTCTTGATCTCGGACAGCGCCGCGTAGAGCGTCGTCGTCTTGCCGCTGCCGGTCGGGCCGGTGACGAGCACCATGCCGTACGGCTCGCGGATGTACTTGCGGAACCGCCGGATCTCGGCGTCCGGCCAGCCGAGGATGTCGAGCCGCAGCTCGGTGAACTGCTCGCTCATCGACTCCTTGTCGAGGATGCGGATGACGGCGTCCTCGCCGTGGACGCTCGGCATGATCGACACGCGGAAGTCGATCGTCTTGCCGCGGACGCGCAGCTTGAACCGGCCGTCCTGCGGCACGCGCTTCTCGGCGATGTCCAGCTCGGCCATGACCTTGATGCGCGAGATGATCGTGGTGTGGAAGCTGCTTGCCGATCGGCTTCATCGCCTGCTGCAGCACGCCGTCGATCCGGTACTTCACGTGCACGGCGTCGTCCTGGGTCTCGATGTGGATGTCCGAGGCGCGCCGCTGCAGCGCCGTGAACACCATCGAGTCGACCAGGCGGATCACCGGGCTCGCGTCCGACGTGAGCTTCTCGACCGTGAGGTTCTCGTCGGCCGCCCTCGTCCTCGCGCAGGACCTGAATCTGGAAGCCCTCGGTGGCCTCCTCCAGGACCCGCTGCGAGCTCTCGCTCTTCTTCAGGATGCTCTGGATGGCCGACGACGTGCCGACGCACGACGCGGATCGGCGTCTGCGAGCTGCACGCTCGACCTCGTCGATCGTCTGCAGATCGCTCGGGTCCGAGACGACGATGAGCAGCGTGTGGCCGTCGCGGCGGTACGGCACGAACCCGTACCGCAGCATCATGTCGGCCGGAATGCTTCGAAAGAGCGCGTGGTCGATGTTGAAGTGCTCGAGGTCGACGAACTCGAGCTGGTAGCGCTGCGGCCAGGCGCCGCGCGTTCGCTTCCTCGGCCGCCCGATCGACCGCGCGGCGACTCGCCGTCGTCGTAGACCGCGTTCGGCCGGTTCCGGGATCTGGTCGTGCCATCGTGTTAGCTCATCACGGAGGACAGTTGGAAGAGCGGCATGTAGAGCGACATGATCAGCCCCGCCAGGATCGCGCCCATGACGATCAGCAGGAGGGGCTGAATCAGGTTCGAGAACCGCTCCAGGCTCGATTTCGTTCTCTTCATCGTAGAAGTCTGCCACGTTGTTGAGCATGTCGGCCAGCGCGCCGGTCGATTCCCCACCTCCACCATCTCGACGGCGACGTTCGGGAACATGCCGCCCTGGGCCAGGGCGTCGGCCAGGCTGCCGCCCTCACGCACCTGCCGCGCCACGATCACGAGCTGGTCCGAGACGGCCAGGTTGCCCGTCGCGTGGGCCGCGATCTCGAGGGCGTTCACGAGCGGGATGCCGCCCGAGAGCAGGGTCGCCAGCGTCCGGCAGACCTGCGCGGTCGCGAACTTGCGCGCGAGCGCGCCGGCGTACGGCAGGCGCAGCAACAGGACGTACAGACGCCGCTGCTGGGCCGGCTGCCGGAGCGCCAGGGTCACCAGCACGACCGCCGCCCCGAGCGTGCCCAGAATCAGCCACGCGTTGTCGATCAAGGTCGTCGAGAGCGCCACCACGACCCGTGTCGACAGCGGCAGCGCCGCGCCGTGGCCCACCTCGGAGTAGAAGTCCTTGAACTGCGGGACGACCTTGAACACGATCAAGCCCACGACCGACATCGAGAGCAACACGAGCACGGCCGGGTAGATGAGCGCCGAGATGATGCGCGATCGGACCGAGCCCAGCACCTTGACGTGCTTGACGTAACGGCGCAGCACCTTCTTCGAGGCTGCCGCTCTTCTCGCCCGCCATGAGCGACGCCGTGTAGACGCCGGGGAACAGGTGCTGGGCCTCGAACGCCTCGGACAGCGCGCTCCCCGACCGCACGCGCTCGTAGACGTCGTCCAAGCGCCCCCTTGAACGTCGGATTTTCGGTGCGGCGCCGGAGGATCTCGAGCGACTGGACGAGCGGCAAGCCGGCCTTGAGCAGCGTCGCGAGCTCCTGGTTGAAGATCAGGAACTCGGCGGTCGAACACGTGCCGCCGGCGCGGCAGGTGCAGCCGGAATCGGCCGATCCGAAACGAGCGCCCGCCATGCAACGCCAGGACGTACAAGCCCTTCTCCTCCAGGTCGCGGCGGAGGCGGCTCTCGCTCTCGGCCACGTAGGTGGCCTCCCTGACTTCACCACTCGCCGTGGCGACGCGGCAGCGGAATTCCATGTGTGGGGTTTAGACCCTTCGGGCGCGAAAAAGGTCGTCCGCGCGGGCCGCCGGCGCCTATCGGCGGACCAGCGCGAGCACGTGGGCGACGTACTCCTGCGTCTCGCGGAACGGCGGCACGCCTCCGTAGCGTGCCACGGCCGCCGGCCCCGCGTTGTAGGCGGCGAGCGCCGTCCGCAGATCGAACCGGTCCAGCAAGTCGCGCAGATAGCTCAGCCCGGCGTTCAGGTTCTTCTCGGGATCGAACGGATCGTCGACGGCGTACTGCTGCGCCACGGTCGGCATGATCTGCATCAAGCCCATGGCCCCTTTCGGCGAGACCGCCCGCGGCTCGTAGTTCGACTCGACGCGGATGACGGCGTGGGCCAGCTTGGCGTCGACGCCGTGCGCCTGGGCGAGCCGGTCGATGAGCGTTCCGAGATCCGCGCCCCGCGCCTCGGATGGCGCTGCCACCGTCGCCGGCGCGGTCGCGGCGGCCGGAGTGGGATGGACGTACTCGTCCGGAAGAATCGCTGAAATCTCGCTGGCGGGCAGCTCCACGCGGCCGCCGTCACGCAAGACCAGTACGGCCGTCGCGCCTTCGATCCGCGCGGACCGCACGGACATGATCCGTCCGGTGGGAAACCGAACGAGGTCGGCGCGCGCGGGCCTGGGCCAGGCGAGAAGCCCGGCCGCGGCGACGAGCCCCACCACCACGCGCGCCACGCCCCCCGGCGCGCGCGCGCCAGACCGGCCTTGTGCTCGCGCGGCGGTGGACGTCATTTGGGCTCGACGAAGAGGTGATAGACCTCGAGACCCAGCTCGCGGACGTCGTGGCCGCCGACGGGCGATTGCGCCGGCACGAACGTCCGGTCGACCGAGAGCCGGAGCTCCGCCATCTCGCCCGTCCCGAACTGGGCGGCGGCGATGGGGATCTTCTTGAGCGTGCGCGCGGCGCTGTCGGCCGGGAAGCTGGTCACCACCTGGTCGCCCAAGGAGACGGTGACGACCTGCGGATGATCGAAGGCGTCGGGCCGGGCCTCGTAGTCGAGATAGAGCGTCGCGTCCTTCTTCGGGTTCTGGACGTTCGCCACCGCCGCCTTCCCCGTCCACTGCCACTCAATCGTGGGATCGGTCGGCGAGACTTCGGCCGGATACCAGCCCGCCTTGTAGAGGATGAGCACGTTGTCCGACCGCGGCAGCATGTCCAGCGTGCCGACCGTGTACTCGCGGCTCATGTTCTTGCGGTCGGCCG
Source organism: uncultured Acidobacteriota bacterium (assembly GCA_963849525.1). Taxonomy (GTDB): domain Bacteria; phylum Acidobacteriota; class Vicinamibacteria; order Vicinamibacterales; family SCN-69-37; genus CAVXSP01. The sequence goes on from CAWKHL010000004.1 coordinate 620,708, forward strand.
GGTCGCTGCCCGAGAGCGGCAGCCGCTCGGCGTCCTTATATAGACCGACCTTGACGGTCGCCTGGCCGAGGTACGGGAAGTCCGGCACGAACTTCGTGCGCGTGTACTGGATGGTCTGGCCGGGCTTCCATTGCGACGTCGGCACCGGCGGATCGTGGTCGTCGGTCCACATCGTCGTGCCGTCCGGATTGACCACGTGCAGGAACACGCGGTAGTCGCCCGTGATCTTCGCGTTGGGGGCGACGTCGAATCGGTAGGTCAAATCCACCGGGCTGCCCAACGCGACGCGGGTGCGCGACGCGGTGAACGACACCGAGGCCACCGGCGGCGCGGTGTCGGCGTGCGAGCACCCGGCGAGGGCCGCCACGGCGACCAGCGCGGCGCCAACCCTGATCAGCGAAACGAGACGATTCGGCACAATCGCTCGATGGTACTGTATTGCCGCATACTGTTCAATATGTTAGCCTTGCGGCGTTTTCAAACGGTCATCACGTGCCTACATCCCTTCCCGGCGACGCGCTCGGCATGATTGAAACCCGTGGTCTCATCGGCGCCATCGAGGCCGCCGACGCCATGGTCAAAGCGGCGAACGTCGTGCTCATCGGGAAGGAGTACATCGGCGCCGGATACGTGACGGTGCTCGCCCGCGGCGACGTCGGCGCGGTCGAAGGCGGCGACCGATGCCGGCGCGGCCGCCGCGCGTCGTGTCGGCGAGCTCATCTCGGTGCACGTCATTCCGCGTCCGCACGGCGAAGTGGAGCGCATGCTCCCGAAAGCCGCGGTCAAAGCCTAGCGCCCGCGGCTCGACCAGCCCCGGGATGTTGTTGCCGACTCTTTTTCCTCTACGACTTGCTGCATGGCCACGGCCCCTGCCGCCCCGAGCCCGACCGACCGCGACCTGACCTCTATCCAAGAGGCGCGCACGCTGGCGCAGCGGGCCAAGGCGGCCGCCGCCCCGCTTGCCGAGTTCAGCCAGGAACACATCGACCGCATCGTCGACGCCATGGCGGCCGCCGTCCGGCCCCGCGCCGAGGAGTTCGCGCGCCTGGCCGTCGAGGAGACGGGCTTCGGCGTCGTGGCCGACAAGATCCAGAAGAATCTCTTCGCGGCCGTCCGCGTCTATGACTTCATCCGTCCGATGCGGACCGTCGGCGTCGTCCGGCGCGACGAGGCGAAGAAGATCATCGAAATCGCCGAGCCGTTCGGCGTCGTCGCCGCGATCGTCCCGTCGACGAATCCGACCTCGACCGCCATCTACAAGATCCTCATCGCCCTCAAGGCCCGCTGCCCGATCGTGATCAGCCCGCACCCGGCGGCCGCCCGCTGCATCACGCGCGGTCGCCGAGGTCATGGCCGACGCCGCGTCAGGCGCGGGCGCGCCCGACGGCGCCGATCAACTGGATGACGACCGTGACGCTCGAAGGCACGCAGGAGCTGATGCAGTCACCGCGCCGTCGCCGTCATCCTGGCGACCGGCGGCATGGGCCTCGTGCGCGCCGCCTACAGCGCCGGGAAGCCCGCCTACGGCGTCGGGCCCGGTAACGCGCCCGCCTTCATCGAGCGGACCGCGGACGTCAAGAAGGCCGTGAGCGACATCCTCATCGGGCAAGACGTTCGACAACGGCGTGCTGTGCTCGTCGGAGAACTCCGTCGTCGTCGACGCGCCGGTGGCCGAGGAGGCGAAGCGCGAGTTCCAAAGCCGCGGCGGGTATTTCCTGTCGGCGGCCGAGGCCGACACGCTGGCGCGCCTCCTCGTGACCCCGCAGCGGCTCCCCAATCCGAAGCTCGTCGGCAAGTCCGCCATCTACATCGCCGAACAGGCCGGCATCACGGTGCCGGCGGGCACGCGCGCCCTCATCGCGGAGCTCTCCGGCGTCGGGCGAGACTATCCCCTCTCGATCGAGAAGCTCTGTCCGGTGCTGTCGTACTACGTGGTGGCCGATTGGCGTGAGGGGTGCGAGCGCTGCATGCAGGTTCTGCGCTACGGCGGCATGGGCCATACGATGTCGATCCATTCGCGGAACGACGAGATCATCCTCGAGTTCGGCCTGAAGAAGCCCGCGTTCCGCATCGTCGTCAACACCCCCACCACGCTGGGATCGATTGGCCTGACGACGGGACTCGACCCGGCGATGACGCTCGGGTGCGGCGGCTACGGCGGCAACATCACGTCCGACAACATCTCGCCGCGCCACCTGCTCAATATCAAGCGCGTCGCCTACGAGCTGCGTCCGGCGACGTCAACATCGGCAGCGGTCGCCCAGCCTGAGCCGTCGCCGCTGCCACGGGTGCCCAAGACGCCGCCTCCCGCGGGCCTCGACGCGGCGGTCGTCGCCAAGCAGATCGATGACGTGCTCGTGGCGCGGGGCGGGAAGGCCCTGACGCCTCCCCCAGCGGCGTCCCCAGCGACGGATCCGGCGGTCGTGGACTTCGTCTGCGAAGAGGACGTCCGCCTGGCGATCCGCGAGGCGCGCACGATCACGATTGGCGACCGGACCATCGTGACGCCGGCCGCGCGCGATCTGGCGGAGGCCCACCGCGTGTTCGTGGTGGGCGGATGGCGGCGGGACTGACCCGGCGCGGGCTTTTTTACGTTGACCCGCCGATCCCCTGAGTGTTATCCTCCCGCTCGACCTAACTGTGATGGTGTCAGGAATTTAGCCCCATCGTGATGCTGCCGCGCCGACTGCTCGTCCTGGCCGTGACAGGCCTCCTAGTCGGTTGCAGTGCACAGGTGCGCCCGCGGACGCCCGCGGCCCTCTCTCCCCTTCCCGTTCGCCCGTATGCCGGGCATGGCTTACAAGACGTCACGGCTGAGTTGGATAACACGGGCGTGCTCATCGCTCGCGCCGAGGCGGAGTTTGCCGCCGGCCAGGCCGAGCTCAAGGTCGGCCACGCGGCCGCCGCCCGGACCCGCTTCGACGCGGCGCTCGACGTGCTGATGCGCGCCCCGGGCGGCGCCCGCAGCCAGCCGCGGCTGACCACGGAGTTCGACAAGCTGCTCGATCAAATCAGCGCCATTGAAGTCGTCCAGTTGCGCGCGGGCGATGGCTTTGCCGAAGCCCAGACCGAGCCGGCGGCCATCGACGACCTGCTCGCCATTGCGACGTTCGACCACCCGCCGATGCCCAACGCGACGACCGAAGAGATCGTCAAGGCGGACCTGGCGCGCACCCCGCACGACCTGCCCATCCAGGTCAACGACAAGGTGCTCTCCTATGTCCAGTTGTTTCAGGGCAACCTGCATTCGTTCGTGGAAGACGGATTGAAGCGCGGCGCGCGCTACCTCCCGATGATTCAGGACGTCCTGAAATCGCAGGGCCTGCCCACCGACCTGGCCTACGTGCCGCTGGTGGAGAGCGCGTTCAAGCCGACGGCGCTCTCGCGCGCGAGCGCGAAGGGCTTGTGGCAGTTCGAGACGAGCACGGCCAAGGAAGCCGGGCTGCGCGAGAACTGGTTTCTGGACGAACGGTCCGATCCCGAGAAGGCCACGCGCGCGGCCGCCGACTATCTCAAGGGCCTGTGCGACATGTTCGACGGCAACTGGGACTTGGCGCTGGCCAGTTACAACGCCGGGATGGGGCGCGTGCAGCGCGCGATGCGGGTGGCTGGCACCGACGACTATTGGACGCTGACCCAGTCGTCCCGCTATCTTCCGCGCGAGACCCGCGAGTACGTCCCGATGGTGCTGGCGGCCATGATCATCGGCCGCGACCCCGAGCAATACGGGTTTGACATCGGGCCGGTCGAGCCGTTCGCCTACGACACGGTCCGCGTGCCGGACGCCTTGAATCTCGGGGTTGTCGCCGAATGGCTCGGCCTGCCGGTCGAGAAGATTCAAGCACTCAACCCGGAGCTCCGCCGAGGCATGACGCCGGTCGGCGCGCACGAACTGAAGATTCCCGTGGGCACCGCGGGCATCGTCAAGGCGCACCTGGCCGACGCCCCGCATTCGATCTTCGCCTCGGCCGGCTTCCTTCGCCACACCGTGCGGCGCGGCGAGTCGCTGTGGAGCATTGCCCGGAAGTACGGAACCACGACGACGAACCTCTCGTCGGCGAACAGCCTCGGAAAGCGGAGTGTGCTGAAGGTCGGGATGACGCTGATGGTGCCAGTGGCGCCGTCCGCCGTGCTCGCCTCGCGCACGGTCAGCCAGTCGAGCCGCGGTCTGGCCTCGGGTTCGGGTGGACGCGCGACGTACCGCGTGCGGACCGGCGACACCCTGTGGTCGATCGCCGACCACTTCGATATGAGCGTCAACAGCCTCAAGCGGCTGAACCGGCTCTCGACCGACCGCATCGCGGCCGGCGCCCGCCTGACCGTGGTTCACTGAGCGCGCCGCCGCGCGCGACGCGCCTTCCCCACGCCTTGCAGAAAGCGCGATCCCCAATAGCTCGAGCGGTTGCAGGTCTTTGAACGCCTGCAGACGTCGCCGACCGCTCCGCCGGCGGGCGTCGTTGGCCGAAGAGTTGCGTAGCTGTCTCTTCCGATATGCTGGCCCGACTCTCGGCGGCCGCCGTCTGCGGCATCGACGCCATCCCGGTCTCGGTGGAGGTCGATGTCTCCCCCGGCCTGCCGGGCGTCACGATGGTGGGCCTGCCTGACGCGACCGTGCGCGAGAGCCGCGACCGGGTGCGGACGGCCATCCGCAATTCGGGCTTTCCGTTCCCCACCACGCGCGTCACGGTCAGCCTGGCGCCGGCCGATGTGCGAAAGGTTGGCGCCGCATTCGACTTGCCGATCGCGCTCGGGATCCTCGCGGCCGCCGGCGGGCTGCCTACCCGCGACCTCTCCCCCATGACCATCGTCGGGGGGCTCTCGCTCGACGGCGGTATTCCCGCGATGCAGGGATTGCTGCCGATTGCGGCGGCCTCACGCCGCCGCGCACCGCGCGCGTTGATGTTTCCTTCCGCCAACTTCTCCGAGGCCGCGATTGTCGAGGACGTGCGCCTCTTCCCCGTCGGGTCGCTCTGGGAGGCGACGCGAACGCTCGCGGCGACCGATCCGCGCGCCGCCGCGCGTCCGCCGCGCGCCGCTCGGCCGTTGGCCGCGCTGGACGACGACCTGGCCGACGTGCGGGGGCAACTGGCGGCGCGGCGGGCGCTCGAGATCGCCGCCGCCGGCGCGCATCACATTCTTTTCAGCGGGCCCCCGGGCGCCGGCAAGACCATGCTGGCGCGGCGGCTTCGCGGTCTGCTCCCGCCGCTCGAGATCGACGAGGCCCTGGCGGTCACGACGATCCACTCGGTCGCCGGCCTCTTGCCGCCCGGGACCGGGCTCATCGACGCGCGGCCGTTTCGCGCCCCCCACCACACGTGCTCGGATGTCGCGCTCGTCGGCGGCGGCGCCTCGCCGCGTCCGGGAGAACTGAGCCTGGCCCATTGCGGGGTGCTGTTTCTCGACGAGTTGCTGGAGTTCAGCCGCCGCGTGCTCGAGACGCTGCGACAGCCATTGGAAGCGGGCGTCGTGCACATCGCGCGGGCAAGCCGCACCATGAGCTTTCCGGCGCGTGTGATGCTCGTGGCCGCGATGAATCCTTGCCCCTGCGGCTTCCGCGGCGACGACCGGCATCCGTGCCGGTGCGCGCCACACGCGGTGGAGCGATACCGGAGCCGGCTCTCCGGTCCGCTGCGCGATCGATTCGATTTGCGGGTTGACGTCCTCGCCGTGCCCTGGAGCGAACTCCGCGGGGCCGAGCCCGGCGAGTCCAGCGCCGTCGTGCGCGCGCGTGTGACGGCGGCGCGCGCCCGACAGGTGGCGCGGGCGGGCCGGCTGAATGCCCGCCTCGAGGGCGCCGCGTTGCGCGCCGCGTGTTCGGCGGACGAGGCGGGCGAGCGGCTGCTCGAGCAGGCCATGGCGCGGCAGCTGCTCAGCGCGCGCGGGGTGACGCGCGCCCTCCGCGTCGCGAGAACCATCGCGGATCTCGGCGAACCGCGAGACCCTCGACGCCCGTGACGTGGCCGAGGCGCTCCAGTTCAGGCACGCGATGGAGTGACGGTGGCCCGGCACGCCTAGGTTGAACGCCCAATAGGTTTCGATCCAGAAATGCACGATTTTGCACGCACGAACTCGCGGGTTGGCGCTGGCAGTCGCCTTGCAATCGGGTTGGTACTTCGCGGGGTCCTGTGGTAGGCTCCCTAAGCTTTATGCGGTCGCCGCGCTACACCATTCTTATTGCCAATCGACAGACTGGCGTGGTCCGGCGGTTCACGCTCGCCAGGCGCCCGGCGATCCTCAGCGTGCTGGGCATTCTCGCAATTCCGGTGCTCGTGGGCTTTGGGGCGCGCTGGGCGGGGCAAGCGCAGATCTCGTCGCTCGAAGCCAGCAACACCAATCTTTCCGTCGAAAACGACAACTATCGGACGGCCACCGACGAGCTGGCGACGCAGATCTCTTCCCTGCAGAGCGCCATCGATGACATCGGCACGCAGGCGCAGCTCGATCCGACCGCGCGCGCGGCCGTCGAGAAGCTGCCGGCGGTGATTCGGTCGCGGGCGATGGGTGGCGGGTTGAGCGGGCCGGCGCGCCTGCGCATGGCCAACGTCGTCAGTCAATCTCCCGAGACGACCTTCGGCGTGCTGAGGGACCTGCTGGGGTCGCTCGACGACCGGCTGAGCACGGTTCGCAAAGGCGTCGAGGGCCAGCAGGCCCTGGCCGCGGCGACGCCCGACATCTGGCCGGTGATGGGCTGGCTCTCCTCGCACTTCGGGATGCGCACCGATCCGATCACGGGCCAGCCGGACTTCCACCCCGGGCTCGACATCTCGGCCGACCGCGGCACGCCCATCCATGCGACCGCCGACGGCACGGTCACGTTTGCCGCCTTCAACGACAGCTACGGGAACTGCATCGAGGTCAGCCACGGCTACGGCATCAGCACGCGCTTCGGCCACCTCTCCCGGTTCGCGGTCAGCGCCGGCGACCAGGTGAAGCGGGGCGACGTGATTGGCTACGTGGGCAATACCGGCCGCTCGACCGGGGCGCACCTGCACTACGAGATTCTGCTGAACGGCCAGGCCGTCAATCCGCTGAAGTTCCTGGGCTGGCGCTGATTGCCTTGCGCCTTCCGCGGCCGTCGGTCAAGTTGACGGCCCCTCGGCCCTCTCCATACAATCGAATGATTCTGTTCGGGCCAGCGCGGCCGCCGTCTCGTTCGGCGTCGCGTTCGAGTCCCCGATAGCCCGACGCTCCGATGATCAACACCTTTCTCGCAAAAGTCATCGGCACCCAAAACGACCGCGAGCTCAAGCGGCTTCGGCCCCTCGTCGCCAAGATTGGCGCGCTCGAGGCGTCGGTGCGCGATCTGTCCGACGCGGAGCTCCAAGCCAAGACGCCGGCCTTCCGTGAGCGTCTGGCGCAGGGCGAGACGCTCGACGACCTCCTGCCGGAGGCGTTCGCCGTGGTCCGCGAGGCGGGACGCCGGGTGCTCGGGATGCGCCACTTCGACGTCCAGCTCATCGGCGGGATGGTGCTGCACGCCGGACGCATCGCCGAGATGAAGACCGGTGAAGGCAAGACGCTCGTCGCCACCCTGCCCGCCTACCTGAACGCGCTCGAGGGCAAAGGCGTCCACGTCGTCACGGTCAACGACTACCTGGCCCGCCGCGACTCGGAGTGGATGGGCCGCGTCTATCGGTTCCTGGGCATGTCGGTGGGCGTCGTGCAGCACGAGCTGAACGACCTCGAGCGGCAGACCGCCTACGCCGCGGACATCACCTACGGGACCAACAACGAGTTCGGCTTCGACTACCTCCGCGACAACATGAAGTTCGACCTGGCGCACTTCGTCCAGCGCGAGCACTACTTCGCGATCGTGGACGAGGTCGACAGCATCCTGATCGACGAGGCGCGGACGCCGCTCATTATTTCCGGCCCGGCGGAAGAGTTCGACGGACCTCTACTACGAGGTCGACCAGATCATCCCCAAGCTGACGGCCGGCGCGGTGACGAAGGGCGAGGTGAAGGCCGAGGAACGCGACGCGTTGGAGGCGTCGGGCGACTACCTGGTCGACGAGAAGCACAAGACGGCGCAGTTGACCGAGACGGGCATGGCCAAGTCCGAGCAACTGCTCGCCCATCGGCTGCAGCCGGGCTCTGGCGGGATGTACGACCCGGTGAACATGCCGCTGCTCCACCATATTCACCAGGCGCTGCGCGCCCATACGCTGTTCAAGCTCGACGTCGATTACATGATCAAGGACGGGCAGGTGGTCATCGTCGACGAGTTCACCGGCCGGCTCATGCCCGGCCGGCGGTGGAGCGACGGACTCCATCAGGCGGTGGAAGCGAAGGAGCGCGTCAAGATCGAGCGCGAGAATCAGACGCTTGCGACCGTCACGTTCCAGAACTACTTCCGCAAGTACAAGAAGTTGTCCGGCATGACGGGCACCGCCGAGACCGAGGCCGAGGAATTCGGCAAGATCTACAAGCTCGACGTCATCGTCGCCCCGTCCAACCGCCCGCTGGCGCGCAAGGAAGAGCCCGACAGCGTCTACCGGACGGAGAAAGAGAAGTACGAGGCGATTCTGAACGACATCGTCGAGAAGCAGACGTCGGGGCGCCCGACGCTCGTCGGCACGGTGTCGATCGAGAAGTCGGAGCGGCTGGCGGGAATGCTCAAGCGGCGTGGCGTGCGGCACGTCGTCCTCAACGCGAAATTCCACGCCCAGGAAGCGGAAATCGTGGCCCAGGCCGGGCGGCACGCGGCGGTCACGATCGCCACGAACATGGCCGGCCGCGGCACCGACATCCTGCTCGGCGGGAACCCGGAATTCATGACCCGCCAGCAGACTCTCGCCGATCAGCTGGCCGAGCGACTGCCCAAGGGCCAGGAGAAATTCGTCGACGACGAGGAGTTCGTCTACTTCTTTCACCTCGACAGCTTCTACCGCGTGCCGCGCAAGGACTACGAGCGCATCTTCGAGACGCTCAAGAACGAGACCGACGCCGAGCACGAAGAGGTCGTCAAGGTCGGCGGCCTTCACATCATCGGCACCGAGCGACACGAGTCCCGGCGCATTGACAACCAGCTCCGCGGCCGCTCGGGACGCCAGGGCGACCCCGGCTCGTCCCGTTTCTACCTCTCGCTCGAAGACGACCTCATGCGGATCTTCGGATCCGAGCGCATCGCCGGCCTGATGACGCGCCTTGGGATGGAAGAGGGCGTGCCGATCGAACACGGGATGGTCAGCAAAGCCATCGAACGCGCCCAGCGCCAGGTCGAAGCGCAGAACTTCGCGACCCGCAAGCATCTGCTCGAGTACGACGACGTGATGAACAAGCAGCGCGAGACGGTCTACGCGCTGCGCCGCGAGCTGCTCGAGGGGCGGATCGCGGTTGACGACGACGAGACGATCGACACCCGCGGCTACCTGATGCGGCTGGCTGAAGACCTGGTCGAGTCGCTCGTCGACTCCCACGCCAACAAGGAAGAGGATCCGGAGGCCTGGGATTTCGGCGCCATCCGCCGCGGGATGACTGACCTGTTCGGCATCGAGGCGGCGACGCTCGACGCGCTCGCGCTCGAGGAGATGCCGCTCGACGAGGTCGCCGAGACGCTGTACCGGCTGGTGGTGGCCCGGTACGAGGAGAAGGAGCACGTGCCGGGGCTCGACCCCGCGCTGCTCCGCCGCGTCGAGCGCGACATCATGCTCCAGATCGTCGACGCCCAGTGGAAGGACCACCTCTACAGCCTGGATCACCTCAAGGAAGGCATCGGACTGCGCGGCTACGGCCAGCGCGATCCGCTCGTGGAGTACAAGCGCGAGAGCTTCGAGATGTTCCAGGCCATGAAGGAACGGCTCGACGAGGAGATGGTCAAGTATCTGTGGCGGATTCGCCCCGTGGTCGGCGAACCGGACGCGCCGCCGGTGCCGGTGCGCCAGCCCGCGCGTCGGCCGCCCCCGATGACGCTGAGCGGCGGCAGCCTGGCCGCCCCTACCCCGGCTCGAGGCGCCGCAGGGGCCACGGCCCCCCGCCCGGCACGCACGGGGGGCGATGACGCCGCCGTCAAGACCGTTCGACGGGATGAACCCAAAATCGGACGCAACGACCCGTGCTGGTGCGGCAGCGGGAAGAAATACAAGAAGTGCCATGGCGCATAGCCCCGACCTTGGAGCCGCGGCGCAGGTGGCGTCCGGCCTTCCGGAAGCCCTGACCTTCGACGACGTGCTGCTCGTGCCGCAGCACTCCGAGGTGTTGCCGAGCCAGGTGGACGTCAGCTCGCAGTTGACGAAGCGGATCCGCCTGAACGTGCCGCTGCTCAGCGCGGCCATGGACACGGTTACCGAGAACCGCCTGGCGATTGCGATGGCGCAGCAGGGCGGCGTCGGGATCATCCACAAGAACATGAGCATCGAGGAGCAGGCGACCGAGGTCGACCGGGTCAAGCGCTCCGAGAGCGGCATGATCGTGAACCCAATCACGCTGTCGCCGCTCCACAAGATTCACGAGGCGCTCGCGCTGATGAAGCAGTACCCGCATCAGCGGCGTGCCCATCACCGACGATGGCAGCAAGGAAGGGCGGCTCGTGGGGATCCTCACGAACCGCGACCTCCGGTTCGAGACGCGCACGGACCGTCCTATTGCGGAGGTCATGACGAAGGACCATCTCGTCACCGTCGGCGTCGGGACGACCCTCGACACCGCGCGTCAGATGTTCCACCGCCACAAGATCGAGAAACTGCTGGTTGTGGACGCCGACTTCCGATTGAAGGGCTTGATCACCGTCAAAGACATCCAGAAGTTGATCAAGTACCCGAACGCGTGCAAGGACGACTTGGGGCGGCTGCGCGTCGGCGCCGCCATCGGCGTCAGCCGCGATCTGTTCGACCGCGCCGAGGCGCTGTGCCGTGCGCACGTCAACCTGCTGGTGATCGACACGGCCCACGGGCATTCCCAGGGCGTGCTGGACTCGATCGCCAAGGTGCGCGAGCGCTATCCGGACGTCGATCTCGTCGCCGGGAACGTCGCGACCGCTGACGCCACGCTGGCCCTGATCGAGCGCGGCGTCGACGCCGTGAAGGTGGGCATCGGCGCCGGATCGATCTGCACGACCCGGGTCGTCGCCGGCATCGGCGTGCCGATGGTCACCGCGATTGCCTCGTGCGCGCGCGCGGCCGCCGGACATGGGGTTCCGGTGATTGCCGACGGCGGCATCCGCTACTCGGGCGATATCTCGAAAGCCCTGGCCGTCGGCGCCAACGCGGCCATGATCGGCAGCCTGTTCGCCGGCACCGACGAGAGCCCGGGCGAGATCATCCTGTATCAGGGGCGGAGCTTCAAGGAGTACCGGGGCATGGGATCGCTGGGCGCCATGCGCCGAGGCAGCCGGGACCGCTATTTCCAGGACGAATACGACCTCGACAGTGCGGGCAACGGCGACGGGTCCGACAAGCTCGTGCCGGAGGGTATCGAAGGCCGCGTCGCCCACAAGGGCAGCGTGGCGGCGATGATCCATCAGCTGATGGGCGGCCTGCGCGCGGGGATGGGCTACTGCGGCTGCGGCGACATTCCGACGCTCCAGCAGCGTGCACACCTCAATCGCGTGACGACCGCGGGCGTCCGCGAAGGCCACGTGCACGACGTCATCATCACGAAGGAAGCGCCGAACTATCGCTTGGAGTGAGCGACGGTAATCCGGCGAGTCGCCTCGCCGGTCACGTCGATCGTCACGACGACGGCGTCGTCCGGCGCGCGCAGCCACCGATCGGGCCATTCGACCGCGAGCACGCTGCCCTCCATGAGGTCTTCGAGGGCCAGGTCGTCCACTTCAACCGGGGTCAGGCGGTAGAGGTCGACGTGCTGCAGGGGCACGCGTCCCCGGTATTCCTGGACAATCGTGAACGTGGGGCTCGACACGTCCTCGGGATCGGCGCCGAGGCCCTCGGCCAGTCCCCGAGTGAAGGCGGTCTTCCCCGCCCCCAGCCGGCCATGCAGTAGAACGACAGCCCCCGCGGCGAGCCGGCGTCCGAGGTCGCGGCCGACAGCCGCGGTCTCGCCTTCGGAAGCAGTCAGTCGGCCGTCCATTAGTCTCGAGACTTCTTGCGGCGCGCCGTGAGCTCGAGCACCGCATCGCCGAGATAATCGACGATGTCGCCGGCAATCATCGCGATTTCACCAGAGTCGGCCTCCGCGAGGTCTCCCGCCGCGCCGTGCAGGTGCACGGCGAGCTTGCAGGCAGCCTCGGCATCCAGCAACTGCCCCGACCAGGCCGCGATCATTCCCGTCAGGACGTCGCCCGAGCCGCCGGTCGACATGCCGGCGTTGCCCGTCAGGTTGATGAACGCCTTGCCGTCGGGCGTGGCAATGATCGTGCGGTGCCCTTTCAGGACGACGTAGACGCGGTGGGTGGTTGAATAGTCGCGGGCCACGTCGAGCCGGTGCGCCTGGATGTCGTCCACCGACAGGCCGGTCAGCCGCGCCATCTCGCCCGGGTGCGGCGTGATGATGATGTCGATGCCGTCACGTCCGATGAGCTGCTCGGATTCGCCGGAAAACGCGTTCAGGGCATCGGCGTCCACCACGAGCGGCACGCCGGCGTGCTCGATGAGGCCATGCACGAAGGCCGCGGTGGCCGCCGATCGGCCCAGGCCAGGACCGACGGCGATGACGTCGGCGCCGAACTCGAGCACGCGGTCGAGCGCGTCGTAGGCAATCGTCCCCTCGGGCGTTTCGTCGAGGGGTTCGGTCATGTACTCGGGCGCGAGCGAGGCGAGCACGGGCCAGCACGAGGTGGGCGTGGCCACCGTCACCAGCCCCGCGCCCGATCGCAGCGCGGCAAGCGCCGAGAGGTGCGCGGCGCCGGTCTTGCCCCGCGAGCCGGCGACGATCAGCACGCGCCCGTAGTCGCCCTTGTGCGAATCAGGCGTGCGGGGCTCGACGAGCGGCCGCAGGGACTCGCGAGTCAGGATCTCGACCCACGGCCCGTCCACCTGTTCGATGACCGCGTCGCGGAATGCCGATCTCGGCGATGACGAGGTCGCCGGCCAACATCTCGCCCGGCGGAAGAATCAGCGGCAGTTTTGGCGCGCCCAACGTGACCGTCAGCGTCGCGTGCACCGCGGGGCCCGGGATATCCGGGCTGTCCGCCGACAGGCCGCTCGGCAGATCGATGGACACGATGGGCCGGGTCGACGAGTTCAAGTCGGCCACGACGCTCTCGACCAGCCCGGACAGCGGCGCGTTCACGCCGGTTCCAAACAGGGCGTCGACGATGATGTCGGAGGCGAGCACGTCGGTGCCGTGCAGTTCCCAGGCGGCGGCGTCATCGATCTCGACGATGTCCACGCCGAGGACCTTGAGCGTGTCCATGTTGATCCGAGCGTCGCCCCGCACGTCGGCTGCCCGGCCAATCAGGTAGACGCCGACCTCGCCCGCACGCTTGATGAGCGTCCGCGCCACCACGAATCCGTCCCCCCCGTTGTTACCTCGTCCGCACACCACGGCGACACGCAGGCTCGCCAGGGCATCGAACGTCGACTCCATCGTGGCCACGACCTGGCGGCCCGCGTTCTCCATCAGAACGGCCGACGGAATGCCGACGTCCTCGATCGTGCGCCGGTCCGCTTCGCGCATCTGCTTCGTGTTCAACACTCTCATCGGTTCGGACACTCCCGTGCTGGACGACGACGATCTGTCTCGAAGTTGAGCGTACTCCCTGGGCCTACTCCGGACAAGCGCGCCTGGAGCCAAGGCTGCGCGTCCGCCGTGCACGGGACGCGCTTCTGGGCTCGGGCGGCGGGCGCCCCGGGCCATTACAGGTTACTCGTCGTCGTAGGACGAAACAGGGGGGCAGGTGCAGACGAGGTTCCGATCCCCGAACGGGTTGTCGATCCGCGCCACGGCCGGCCACACCTTCCGCTCGCGGACGACGGGCAGCGGGAACGCCGCCTGCTCGCGGCCGTAGGGGTGGGACCAGTGGTCGCCGCAGACTTCCTCGGCCGTATGCGGAGCGTTCTTGAGCACGTTGTCGTGTGCGTCGGCGCGTCCGTCGCAGACCGCCTGAATCTCTTCGCGAATCGCGATCATCGCGTCCGAGAATCGGTCCAGTTCCTCGAGCGGCTCGCTCTCGGTCGGCTCGACCATCAGCGTGCCGGGAACGGGAAACGACACCGTGGGCGCGTGAAACCCGTAGTCCATCAGCCGCTTGGCGACGTCCTGCTCGTCGATGCCCCCCGCGGTCTTGAAGGGCCGCAGGTCGAAAATCAGCTCGTGGGCGACTCTGCCCTTGGTGCCCGCATAAAGGACCGGATAGTGCGGCTCGAGGCGCGCCTTCAAGTAGTTCGCGCTGAGCATCGCCACTTCGGTGGCGGCGGTCATGCCGGCGCCGCCCAGCATGCGGACGTACCCGTACGAGATCAGGAGGATGCTCGCGCTCCCCCATGGCGCCGCGGAGACCGGTCCGGCAGTGACGCTCCCCTCGCCCGACGCGAGCGGACGCCTGGGCAGGAACGGCGCGAGATGGGGCGCGGCCGCGATCGGGCCCATCCCCGGTCCGCCGCCGCCGTGGGGAATCGCGAACGTCTTGTGCAGGTTCAAGTGGCACACGTCGGCGCCGATCATGGCCGGACTGGTCAACCCGACCTGCGCGTTCATGTTGGCGCCGTCCATGTAGACCTGCCCGCCGTGTGCATGGACTATCTCGCAGGCTTCACGGATGCGGTCCTCGAACACGCCGTGGGTGCTCGGGTAGGTCACCATCAGGCACGAGAGCGTGTCGCGGTGGGCGGCGGCCTTCGACCGAAGGTCATCGACGTCGATGTTGCCGCGGTCGTCGCACCGGACGATCACGATCGACATGCCCGCCATGCTCGCGCTGGCCGGGTTCGTCCCGTGCGCCGACTGCGGGATCAGCACGACGGTGCGAGCGTGCTGGCCGCGGGCGCGATGGTACGCGCGGATGGTCAGCAAGCCCGCGAACTCGCCCTGCGCGCCGGAGTTGGGCTGCAGCGAGACCGCCGGCAGCCCCGTAATCTCGCCGAGCGCCGCTTCCAGCTCGCCGATCACCTGCTGATAGCCGGCCGCCTGGTCCACGGGCGCGTACGGATGCAGGCGGCCGAATTCCGGCCAGCTCACGGGCAGCATCTCGGCCGCCGCGTTGAGCTTCATCGTGCAGGACCCCAACGGAATCATCGCCGTGTCGAGCCCGACATCCTTTCGCTCGAGGTCGCGGATGTATCGCATCATCGAGGTCTCGGAGTGATGCACGCCAAAGACCTCGTGGGCTAGAAACGCCGACTGTCGGACCAGACCCGGCGGCAGCCGAAGCGCGTCGGCGTCAACCGATTCCCCAGCGGCTCCCGCATGCTCCTGCCCGCAGAGGACGGCGACCAGATCGTCCACATCGGCTCGCCCCGTGGTCTCGTCGAGCGAGAGTTGCACGATGCCCGGTTCGGGGTACCGCAGATTGATGCGGCGCGCCTCGGCGGCGGTTCTCACGTCGGCCACGCGGCCGGCGTCGCCGCGAAGCCGAAGCGTATCGAAGTAGGCCGTATTCTCCTGCGTCCACCCGGCCCCCAGCGCGGCGCGCTCGATCGTCGCGGCGTGGTGGTGCACGCGCGTCGCGATGTCCCGAAGTCCGTTCGGGCCGTGATACACCGCGTAGAAGGCGGCGATGTTGGCGAGGAGCGCCTGGGCCGTGCAGATATTGGACGTCGCCTTCTCGCGCCGGATGTGCTGTTCGCGCGTCTGCAGCGCCATGCGGTAGGCGCGACGGCCCCGGCGATCGACTGACACGCCGATGATGCGCCCGGGGACCTGGCGAACGTAGGCGGTCCGCGTGGCAAAGAACGCCGCGTGCGGCCCCCCGTATCCCAGCGGAACCCCGAATCGCTGAGCGCTGCCGACGACGACGTCCGCGCCCGCTTCACCGGGCGGCGTGAGCAGGGCCAGACTCAACAGGTCCGTGCCGACCGCGGCGAGGACGCCACTTCCATGAGCGCGGGCGATCAAATCCCGGAGGTCGAGGACCTCTCCACGATCGTCAGGCGACTGGATGTACATGCCGAAGACGTCCGGCCCAAATGTCGCGGTGGCGAGGTTCTCGACGCGGAGCTGAATCCCCAGCGGTTCCGCGCGCGTCTGGAGCACGGCGTGCACCTGCGGGAAGACGCGATCGGAGACCACGAACGTGGCGGCGTCGGGACGCTTGTGGACGCGCGCAAGCAGCGTCATCGCTTCGGCGGCCGCGGTGGCCTCGTCGAGCAGCGATGCGTTGGCGACGTCCATGGCGGTCAAGTCGCACACCATCGTCTGGAAATTGAGGAGCGACTCGAGCCGCCCCTGCGCGATTTCCGCCTGATACGGCGTGTACGGCGTGTACCACCCAGGGTTCTCAAAGACGTGCCGAAGGATGACGGCCGGCGTGATGGTGTCGTGGTAGCCGAGCCCGATGTAGCTGCGCCAGATCTGATTCCTGCCGGCCACGCGACGGAGGCGCGTGAGGTAGGCGAACTCGCTCTCAGCCGGCGCCGTGAGCGGCGTGCGCAGCCGGATGTCGGCGGGGACGATCTCGTCAACGAGGGCTCGAAGCGACGGGGCGCCGACGGAGGCGAGCATGCTCGCCTGGTCGGACGCACCCGGCCCGATGTGACGTGCCTGAAACGTATCGGCCACGTGCCTCTATTGGACGAGAGCCGAGTAGGCGGCCGAATCCAGCAAGGCGTCCGCGTCGGTTGGACTGGCGGGGCGCAGCCGGATCATCCACGCCTCGTGCGGCGCGGTATTGACCGCCTCGGGGTGCGTCGAGAGGTCCGCGTTGACCGCCACGACCTCGCCCGAGATGGGAGCGAACAGCTCCGAGACCGCCTTGACCGACTCGATGGTGCCGAAGGCCTCGCCTTGCTTCACGTGCCGCCCAACGTCCGGCAGTTCGACGAAGACGACGTCTCCCAACTGGCGCTGGGCGAAGTCGGTGATGCCGACCTCGGCGGTTCCCTCGCCCAGGCGGACCCACTCGTGGTCGTTGGTGTATTTCAGGTCGGTCGGATACATGCGAATCCTCGTGCGCCTGCGCGCGGCAACCGCGTGGGGCCGCTCATCAATCGGCGGTCGTCCTTGCGGACGGCTTCGCCCGCTTGTAAAACGGCTCGACCACGACTTCGGCACGCGCCGTCCGGCCCCGGATATCGATGGCGAGCGATGTGCCCGCTGCGGCAAGGTCGGCCGGAACCATCGCAAACCCGATCGCCTTCTTCAGGTAGGGCGTGTACGTGCCGCTCGTCACCACCCCAACCGCCTCGCCGTCGCGAACGACCGGGCAGCCGTGTCTGGCGATTGCGCGATCCTTGACCTCGAAGGGCACGAGCTGGCGCGCGAGGCCCGCGGTCCGCTGCGCGCTCAACGTCTCCATGCCCAGGAACCCGCTCTTGTTCCACCCGACGATCCAGCCCAGCCCGGCCTCGAGGACCGTCGTGTCCTCGTCCATGTCGTTGCCGTAGAGCCGCATCGCGGCCTCGAGCCGGAGCGTGTCACGCGCGCCCAGGCCGCAAGGCTGAATGCCTACGTCCGCGCCCGCCGCGAGGATCGCGTCCCATACCCGGACGGCTTGAGCCGGCGGAACGAAGACCTCGAAACCGTCTTCGCCGGTGTATCCCGTTCGCGAGACCGTGGCCCTCGCCGAGGCCACTTCCCCGGTCGCAAACCAATAGTACCGCAACGCCGACAAGTCGATGGCGGTCAGCGTTTGTAGAATCGTCTCGGCCCGCGGGCCCTGGACGGCGAGCAGCGCGTATCGGGAACTCGTGTTCACCACGGCCGCGTCGGTCAGCCGAGACCGCGCGTGAGAGGCGATCCAGTCGAAATCCTTGACGATGGTGCCGGCGTTGACCACGAGCATGAAGTGGTCGTCGGCAATGCGGTACACGAGAATGTCGTCGGCGAACGTCCCGCGATCGGTCATGAGCGCGGAGTACTGCGCCTGGCCGACGGCCAGCTTGGAGGCGTCGTTGCTCGTCAGCCACTGAATGACCGCCAGCGCGTCTTTCCCGGCGATCTCGATTTGTCCCATGTGGCTCACGTCGAAGAGTCCGGCCCGCGTGCGGACGGCCAGGTGCTCGTCGATGATGCCCGTGTATTCGACCGGCATATCCCAGCCGACGAACTCAATCATCCGCGCGCCTCGCGCCCGGTGCGCCGCGTTGAGGGGGGTCTTCTTGATTGCAGCGGCTGGAGAAATGGACATGCACCTGGGACGCGGCCACCCGAACGGGCCGGCGGCGCTCACAACGTACTATCCTGGTGCGCCGCGGTCAAGGATTGGCGCCGGCGGTGCCGGCGGGCGCTCCGCGTCTCGGATGGCGGTGTGCGCGCACCGTCCTGGGGGAGGCCGCCCCAGCACCACCGGCCTCCCCCAGGCTCTCGACTAGCTCCGTCCCTGGCGCGGCCAGACGAACCGCAGCACCAGGAAGAGCGCGACGATGCCTCCGAGCGCCATCGTGGCCCCCACGCCGCGGCTGCGGGTGGCCGGAAAGGACGCGAGGATCACGGGCATGATTGCGCCCACGAGGAGCACACTCACAATCACTTGAAGGACCACTGCGACCACGTCACGCATGCGCCACCTCCAGTTACGCTCGAATTGCCGTGCACTTCATCCACCAGGCGAAGGCGCCTTCCGCTCGCAAGTCGTAGACCGTGGCGCAGCCCAGCTTGCAGGCCAAGTGCCACGAGCCACAGTCATCGTAGCAGTCGCGGTAGTCCTGATTGACTTGGACAGCCGCGATGGCGTACGTGTTCCAGCAGTACAGCGGACCGTCGGTCGGCAGCCCGGCAGGGACGGCGCCGGCGTGCGTCGCGCGATCCGTGGTCCAGCGGACCAGTTCGGCAACTCCGGTCTGATCTCCCCGCAGGGACTGCAGAAGCGCCCGGGTGAGCAGCAGCGCGTGGCCGCTGAACGATCCGGGGTTGAGCGACAGACGACTCAGGAGCCGCAGCGCCGCGTCCGCCGATCGGCTGCCGGCCAGCGCCGCCGCGAGCGGCGCCAGCGTTTCGCGCTGCGCGATCTGCCCTTCGAGCCGCCCGGTTGGCAAGATGACGGCCCACCGCGACGAGTCAACCTCCATGGTGACGGTCTCGTCTCTGGTCGTCAACGTCGTGATCGACTTCTGGTCGGCGATGTGCCGTCGAATGGCAACCGAGGGATCGGCGACCTCGATCGAGACGTCGTCCGGCGCGTTTTCGGTCGTTCGAATCTGGAGCCCGGTCCGGGCGTCCGTTGTGAGGAAGACCTTCGGGAAGGTCGCGCGGGCCTGTTTTGTCAGCGGACGCGCTTGGGGACGCGTCGTCGCCACCAGGCTCGCGGTCAGAAGAGGCACCGCCGCAAGGGCGGCCATCAGCCATCGTGTGTGTCGTGCGTTCATACATCACTCCGTGCCCGGCACATGCCGGACCAGGACGGCGTTGCGACCTCGTGGCGCCACAGGACGCCCCACTCCTCCGCCCCAATGCCAGGAGACTGGCTCGCGGCAACCGGCCGCACGGCGACCTCGTGTCCTCGCGATTCCCTCACACGCCCGGCGGCACCGCGGCATCCGGGTGGCCCGGTTCGTCGTGGAACCGGGGGCGTGCGTGCAGTCCCAGGTGCGACTGCAACGTATGAAAACTGATGTCGAGAATCTCGCAAGCGCGGCGCTTGTTCCCATTGCAGCGCTCGAGCACCAGCCGGACGTAGCGCGTGCTCCAGGCGCGGAGCGAGTCATCGCGGCTGGGCGCAGCGCTGCTGGCGAGAATGCGGTAGTCGTTGGTGATCTCGGCCGGCAAGTCCGCCACGGCGACGGTAGGCCCGGTGGCCAGGGCCAGGGCACGCTCGAGCACCCGCTCGAGCTGTCGGACGTTGCCCGGCCAGTCATAGGCCGCCATGGCCTCGATGGCGGCGCAAGAAAACGCCAGCGGACGCGTCCAGCGATGCCGCGCGAGGAAGTGATCGATGAGCAGCGGGACGTCCTCTCGGCGGGCGCGGAGCGGCGGCACGTGAATCTCGACGCCCGCCAGCCGGTAGAACAAGTCGGAGCGGAACTGTCCGGACTGGACGAGCGAGGCCAGGTCCCGGTTCGTGGCGGCGACGATCCTCGTGTTGACGGCCCGCGACTCCAATCCGCCGACCCGTTCCACCGACATGTCCTGAAGCACGCGGAGCAGCTTCGCCTGGGCCGTTGGCGACAGGTCCGCGACCTCATCGAGGAAGAGCGTCCCTTCGTGCGCCTGCTCGAACTTGCCGCGCCGTCCTCGTACGCCGGTGGCCGTCCGTTCCTCGATGCCGAAGAGTTCCGCTTCCAGAAGCGACTCGACCAGCGCGGCACAGTTGACGGCCACAAACGGGCCGCGCGAGCGAGGGCTGCACGTGTGGAGTTCCCTTGTGACGAGTTCCTTGCCGACGCCGCTCTCGCCGTCGACGAGCACCGTGAAGCTCGTGCGGGCCACGCGCGCGACGCGAGCGCGTAAGTCGTGCATGACTGGGCTTCGACCGACCAACATCGGGGGTACCTCGCACAGGCGGTCTTCAAGTTCAGTGCCAGCGCCAACGCCAGTGCCACCGAGGGGCGAGGGATGGCTCGTCGGGTAGCCGATTCCCATCGGGCGCTCCGAGGGAACTTCCAGTCGGTCGTTCTGGCAGAGCCGACCCGGTGGTCATACCTCGCCCCACGTTCGGGTGCCCGGTTGGTAGCGAAGGATGCGCGTCCGCCCCGTCACGCCGGCGACCCGAATGACGTACTGAATCCCGTTGGCCGATCGAACGAACAACGAGCCCGACGTGCATCCTCCACTTGGCGAGAAGCTGGCGATGTCGCTCGAGCCGAACTTCACAGGATCCGCGGTGGACGGATCGCCCTCGGGGCCGCGGAGCGCGGCGTCGACGGCGATCGCCACCCCAGGAAAGAGCGCCGTCAGGTCTATCTGGGCGGTGCAAGGGTCGCGTCCCGTGCGCAGGTCGGCGCGATGGAGCCCGTCCCCGTTGCCATCGGCGCACACGCTGATAATCCAACGACCGTTCAGCCGGTCGAAGACCAACCCGGTCGCCGCCGTGCTCATGATGGCGCGCTGCCTGGCGTCGCGGAACTGTCCTGCGAGGAAGCCGGCGGCCTGCTGCGCCCGCCCGGCGTCGATGGCCGTTGCCGTGGCCGGCACCGCGAGCCCCATGAGCACCGACGCGATGCCCAGCGCGATCACCAGTTCGATGAGCGACGCGCCGACTTCCCTGGCGTCGCGATCCGACCGCGAGGAGCCCCTGGGGAGGACCGCGCGCGTCCTCCCACCGCTCAGCTCGCGCGTCGCGCTCATCGTGATCCGGTCGTCGAGGCGACGGTCACCAAGGGCTTCAGTTTGAGAAAGCTCTTCTCTCCGATGCCCTTCACGTTCATCAGGTCTTCGATCTTGGCGAACGCGCCGTTCTTCTTTCGGGTACTCCAGGATCCGCGTGGCGGTCGCCGGCCCGACGTTGGGAAGCGTTTCCAGATCAGCCGCGGTCGCCGTGTTGAGATTGATCGGCGCGGCGGGGACCGCCGTGGCCCTCGCTTGACGGACCACTGCCTGGCGGGCCGGCGCCTGGCCGGCATCGGGGGTGGCCGACTGGGGCGCGGTCTGGGCCGCCGCCCCAAGCGTGAACATCACAAGGGCACCGGCCGTCACGGTCGCGTTCTGCAGAATGCGTCGCAGCATCGTCTCCTCCTCTTGGTTTTCGAAGCAGGGACGGACGACCGATTGCCGAGGGGCGCGAGGTCGCGCACCCGCTCGTCTGGTCGGCCGGCCAATCCCCGGCTTCTCTAGAGGCAAAGGTCGGGCCGACTCGTCGTGGAGACGGGCGCCAGTTCGTTAACTCGTTGCGGGACCAAGACCTTCGGGCGTGTCAGGTCCGAGGGCGTCTTGTGCGGGGAGGACGGGCTCGACCGGAAACTGACGCCTGTCGTTGTCGGAACGACCGGGCGCACGGGCTGAGCCGCAACCGGACGTTCCCTGGGAGAGGAGCGACTTCAGACCCTGGCGCTGGCCAAGGCCGCCGACGTGCGGAACCAGGTCACCGTGCGGCGCAGCCCTTCGTCGAACGGCACCTTCGGCTCGAAGCCCAGCAGTTGACGGGCTTTGAAGATGTCCGCCTGCGAGTCGCGCACGTCGCCCTCGCGGGCCGGAGCGAACACGGGCTCGAGCGGCTTCTGGAAAAGCACTTGCAGCGTCTTGACGACTTCGAGCAGCGAGACGCGGCCGCCGCCGGCCACATTCATGACCTCGCCCGCGACCCGGGGGGCATCGCACGCGCGCAGCACGCCCGCGACGACGTCCGAGACGTAGGTGAAGTCCCGCGTCTGGCGGCCGTCGCCGTAAATCGTCGGCTGGCGTCCCTCGGCGAAGGCCCGCACGAACAAGGAAATCACGCCCGAGTACGGCGAGCCCGGGTCCTGGCGCGGCCCGAACACGTTGAAGTACCGAATCGTCACGGTTTCGAGTCCGTAGAGCTTGGTGAACAACTGGCAGTACTGTTCGGAGACAAGCTTCTGGAGCGCGTAGGGCGAGAGCGGACTGGGCCGCATGTCCTCGCGCTTCGGCAGGACGGCCGTGTTGCCGTAGACCGACGACGACCCGGCGAAGACGAGCCGCCGCACGCCCGCGTCCCTGGCGGCCAGGAGCACCTGCAGGGTCGCGTCGACATTGGCCCGATGGGATGCGGCCGGGTCCTTGATCGACCGCGGCACCGATGGAATGGCGGCCTGATGCAATACGAAATCGCAGCCGGCCACCGCGCGTGCCGCCACGCCAGGATCGGCCAGGTCGCCCTTCGACGAGGTCGACCTGGCCCGCGGGCAGATTCTCGCGCCTGCCCGTCGAGAAATCATCGGCAATGCGGACCGACTCGCCGCGCCTTCAAGAGTTCCTCGGCCAAATGCGAGCCGATGAACCCGGCGCCGCCCGTTACGAGATACCGTGCCATTCCGCCTGCCTCATCAACGATCAACGCTCCCGGACGCCCTTGTGAAGATCCGCTGCAGCGGGCGTTAAGCCGAATCCTGTTCCCCTCGACTCGTCCCGCCGACGCTTGCGCGGCGGCAGCACTCGCTCGGGGCGACGACCATTCCTCTAGGCCCGTCATCGCTGACGGGCTCAAGCAGCCTACCCGGAGGCTTCGGACGGGCCGTCCTCGAGCGCCTCCCTATTTGGCCTTGCTCCGTGCGGGGTTTTGCCTGCCATCTGTCTTACGACAGACGCGGTGCGCTCTTACCGCACCTTTTCACCCTTACCCGCCTTCGCCCTCCGTCCTTCGTGCTCCGGGCTTCGGCGCGGCAGGCCCGTCGTTCGTGAGGAGCCTGTCGCGCCGAAGCTCGAGGCTCGAAGAGCCGAGAGCGAAGGCGGGCGGTATGTTTTCTGTGCCACTATCCTTCGAGTTGCCCCGACCGGGCGTTACCCGGCGCACTGCCCTCTGGAGTTCGGACTTTCCTCGGAACCCGCCGGCCGCCCCGCGCTTGCGCACGAACGGCCCATCGGGTCACGCGGTCGTCTTGCCCGCTACAGCGGAAGCCTTCCATTCTAGCAGTTTCGGGCTCTCCGGCCGGCGGGTCACCCGTCAGTTTCCTGGCGGATGCTGTACTGCTCGAGCTTCTTGTACAGGTTGCTGCGCGGGGTGTCGATCACTTCCGCGGTCTTCGAGATATTCCAGCCGTACTCGCGGAGCTTGGCGACGAGAAACGTGCGTTCCGACGACTCCTTGAACTCCCGCAGGGTCGCCGGCGCGGCCGCGGGCGACCGCGTCGCCGACGCGATCACGACGGGCGCGGCGTCAGGCACGCGCGCGATGGCGCGCACGTCCTCCGCCTCGATGACGTCTCGGTCCGCCATGATGAGCAGCCGCTCGACGACGTTTCGCAGTTCGCGAATGTTGCCGCGCCAATGGGCCTCTCTCAGCGCATCGAGGGCGCCTGGCGAAAAGCGCGCGGGGCGCCGGTTGTTCTCGCGGCTGAACTGCGCGACGAAATGCTGCACGAGCAGCGGGATGTCGTTGAGGCGCTCGCGCAGCGGCGGGACCGCAGATCGGAATGACGCTCACGCGAAAGTAGAGGTCCTCGCGAAACCGCCCCGCGGCGATCTCCGCCTCGAGGTCCTTGTTCGTGGCCGCAATGACGCGAACGTCGACCTTGGTGGTCCGCGCCGATCCCAGACGCTCGACCTCGCCCTCCTGGAGCACGCGCAGCACTTTCGCCTGCGTCTTGGCGCTCATGTCCGCGACTTCGTCCAGGAAGATCGTGCCGCGGTCGGCCATCTCGAACTTGCCGACCTGCTTCTCGGTCGCGCCCGTGAAGGCGCCCCGCTCGTGGCCGAAGAGCTCCGACTCGATCAGCTCCTCGGGAATGGCCGCGCAGTTGACCTGAACGAACCGCTCCTTGTTCCGGAGGCTGTTGCGGTGGATGGCCCGCGCGATGAGCTCCTTCCCCACGCCGCTCTCGCCGAGGATCAGCACGGTGGCGTTGGTGGGCGCGGCGCGCCGCACCTGCTCCATGACGGCCTTGAGCGCCGGGCTCTCGCCGACCAGCTGATGCCGGGCGCCCAACTCCGTGCGGAGCTGACGGTTCTCTCGGCGAAGCGTGCCGAGCTCCAGGCCTTCTCGAACCGCGTCGAGCACGTAGTCCTTCGAGAGCGGCTTCTCGATGAATCGGAACGCGCCCAGCCGCCCCGCCTCGAGGGCGGTCGTCGCGGTGCCGTGCGCGGAGACGATGACGACCGGCGGCGCGTCGGCCTGCGCCCTCAGCCGCCCAAGGACTTCCAGGCCATCGAGGCCCGGCATCTTGATGTCGAGGAACACCAGGTCGGGACTTTCCCGCTCGGCCGTGGCCAGACCTTCAGCGCCCGACGCGGCGGCCAGACACTCGTAGCCTTCGTACTCGAGGATCATGCGCATGGCATCGCGAATCGCCGGTTCGTCGTCGATCACCAGAATTCGCGGCTTCATGTCCCTCCCATTTTATCGAGAAGCGCCACGAACGCACGCTCGTCGAGTTCCTTCACGCCCAGCGCGCGCGCCTTGGCCAGCTTGCTGCCGGGCGACTCGCCGACGACGACCGCCGACGTCTTGCGGCTGACCGACGAGGTCACGCTGCCCCCGAGCGTTGCAATCGCCTCGGCTGCCGCCTCTCGGCTCATCGAGGCCAGCGTGCCCGTGATCACGAACGACTGGCCGGTGAGCGGGGCGGGGGGCGGTTCGCCGTTGCGCGCGGCCGGTTCCTCCGTCCGCACGCCCGCCCGCGCCAGCCGCTCGATCAGTTCGCCGTTGGCCGGCTCATCGAGAAACGCGCGTACCGAACGCGCGACGACCGGGCCGACGTCGGGCACGGACTCGAGCTGTTCGCTCGTCGCGCCCTGAATCGCCGCCATCGATCCGAAGGCCTTCGCCAGCGCCTTGGCGCCGCCTTCCCCGACGTGACGAATGCCCAGGCCGTGGAGCAGACGCCACAGCTCGGCCCTCTTGCTCGCCTCGATCGCCGCGAGCAGGTTCTCCGCCGACTTCTTGCCCATCCGCTCGAGGCCGGCCACCTGGTCGGCGGCGAGTGCGTACAGGTCCGCGTAGTCGCGGACGAGTCCCGCGGCGACCACCTGGTCGACGAGGGCCTCGCCCAGGCCTTCGATGTCCATGGCGCGCCGGGAGGCAAAGTGCAGCAGGCCTCGTCGGATTCGCGCCGGGCAGGAGGCGTTCTCGCAGCGCCAGATTGCTTCGTCTTCGGGCTTCACGAGCGCGCGGTGGCAGACCGGACAGACGGTGGGCATCTTCCACTCGTGCGAACCGGCGGGCCGAAGGGACACGACGGGCCCGACGACCTTTGGGATGATCTCGCCGCCCTTCTCGACAATGACGAGGTCGCCCTCGCGAATGTCCCGGCGCGCGACTTCCTGTTCGTTGTGCAGCGTCGCCATCTGCACCGTCGTGCCGCTGATCCGCACCGGCTCGAGGACGGCAAACGGCGTCACCGCCCCGGTACGCCCGACGTTGACGTCAATCTTGAGCAGGCGGGTTCGAACCTGCTCGGTGGGAAACTTGAACGCGATCGCCCACCGCGGATACTTGGCGGTGGCCCCCAGCCGATCGCGAAGGGCGAGGTCATCCAGCTTGATGACGACTCCGTCGGTGTCGAACGGGATCGTCCGACGCTCGTCGCGCCACGCTTCGCAGTACGCGACGACCTCGTCGACCGTCTCGCACCGGCGCCAGTGGGGCTCGACCGGGCACCCCCACGCGCGCAGCCGCCGGAGCATCTCGGCATGCGTGGCGGGCAGCTCCCGGGCGGGCTGGCCGTCGCCCAGCGTCACCACCTGGTAGGCGAACGCCGCGAGGCCGCGCTTGGCCACGGCCGCCGAGTCGAGGGTGCGAATCGCGCCGGCCGCGGCATTTCGCGGGTTGGCGAACGTCGGCTGGCCGGCGGCCTCGCGCTCGTCGTTCACGCGCAGGAACGCCGCCCGCGGGAAGTAGACCTCGCCGCGTACCTCCAGCGCCTCGGCCGGCGCGTCGCGCAGCCGGAGGGGAATTGCGCGGATGACGCGAACGTTGGACGTCACGTCTTCGCCCTGCACGCCGTCGCCCCTGGTCACCCCGCGCGTGAGCCGGCCGTGCTCGTAGGTCAGCGCGATGCTCAACCCATCGATCTTGAGCTCGGCGACGTACGGCACTGCGGCGTCCTCCGGCAGCTCCAGGCCTCGGCAGAGCCGGCGATGAAACTCCCGGAGTTCGTCGTAGGTGTAGGCGTTCTCGAGGCTGAGCATGGGCGCCGCATGGCGCACCGTCTCGAAGCCTTCGGCCGGACGACCTCCCACCCGCTGGGTCGGCGAATCGGCGTCGGCAAGTTCGGGATGTGCCCGCTCGAGCGCCGCCAGCTCGCGCATCAGCGCGTCGAACTCGGCGTCCGAGACTTCCGGCTGGTCGTAGACGTAATACTGTTCTTCGTGGTGCCGGATCGGATCCCGGAGCTCGTTGACTCGTTCAGCGGCAGTCATCGGGCCTCGCCCCATCGCGGCCCTTCACGGGGGGCTACCGGTCGCGGCTGAGCACGTAGTCGGCCAGGGCCATCAGGCCTTCGCGCTCGGTCGAAGCGGGAAACGCGGCCGCGAGCTGCTGCTTGGCGCTCTCGGCGTAGGTGACGGCGCGCTCGAACGCGGCCTCAACGGCGCCATGGCGGGCCAGCAGATCCTTGATCGAGCGCCAGGCTTCTGGGGTGACCTGGCGATCGCTCACGATCCCTTGAATGAGCTCGGTGACTTCGGGACCGGTGCGTTGCAGCAGGAGGATGACGGGCAGCGTGACCTTGCCCTCGCGCAAGTCGCCCCCGATGGGCTTGCCCAGCGCGACTTCGTCCGCCGTGTAGTCCAGGACGTCGTCCACGATCTGGAAGGCGATCCCGAGGTTGAAGCCGTATTCGCGGAGCGCTTCGCGCTGCGCGTCGCTGCAGTCCCCCAGCAGCCCGCCGATTTCCGCGCAGCCCGAGAACAGAAAGGCGGTCTTCCGCCGGATGATCTCGAAGTGCTCGTCCTCGGTGATCGACGCGTCGCCGGTCTTCGTCAACTGATAGAGCTCGCCCTCGATCATGCGCAGGGTCACGTCGCAGAGGAGCCGCACGACGTCCAGCGAGTCCTGTGTCAGGGCCATCGCCATCGATCGGATGTACAGGTAGTCGCCGAGCAGGACGGTCACGTCGCTGCCCCAGCGCGAGTGGGCCGCGAGCCGGCCTCGGCGCGTCTCGGCTTCGTCGATGATGTCGTCGTGAACCAGGGTGGCGGTATGGATGAACTCGACGACGGCGGCGTTGAGCACGGCGCGGTCGCCGCTGTAGCCGCACAGCCGCGCGGCGAGCAGCAGGACGGCGGGCCGCACGCGCTTGCCGCCGCTCATCTGCATGTAGCGGCCCATCTGCGGGATCAACTCGACGCGAGATTCGAGATACCGCGTGAACTCGCGTTCGACGCGCGCCAACTCGTCGCGCACCGGTTCGAAGATCTGCGCGAGATCAGGAACCGCAGTGGCAGACGGATGCACGGAAAGGGGTCTCGCCGGAGGGCTCACCGATGACAGACCTGACGCATCAGACCATAGCTCTTGCCGGGGTGTCAACGCACTCAACCCACTTTTCTGGCGTGCCCAAGCCCCGCCCTACGCCGCACGCGCCACCAGGCGCGCGAAGTTCCGAGTGACCAGGTCGTCGAGCGAGGCGACCGGCGTTTCTCTCACGAGCGCCAGCCGCTCCAGCGTCTGCGCCACCCAGGCCGGCTCGTTCCTCCGGCCCCGGTACGGAACAGGCGCAAGAAAGGGCGCGTCCGTCTCGACGAGCAGGCGATCGGCGGGCACGAACCGGGCGAGCGCTCGAACCGCCTCCGCTTTCGGAAACGTCACGATGCCGGCCAGCGAGACGAAGAACCCCAGCGCCAATGCCCCCCGCGCCTCTTCCACCGTTCCCGTGAAGCAGTGGAGGACGCCGCGTAGCCGTCCCTGCCCTGCTTCGCGCAGCACGCTCAGCGTGTCCTCGAACGCGTCGCGCGTGTGGATGATAACCGGGCGATCGCAGTTCCAGGGCCAGCGCGACCTGCGCGCCCAGCACCTCCTGCTGGACCGCTCGAGGGGCGAAGTCATAATGATAGTCGAGTCCGATCTCGCCGACCGCCAGCGCGCCGGTGGCGGTCAGCACGTCGCGCACCTGGGCGGCGGCCTCGCCGCTCCGCCCGGCAAATCCGCCCGCGCGATGCGGGTGAATGCCGGCGGCAAACCGGACGGCCGGCCACGCCTCCGAGACGCCTCCGGCGCGCCGAACCTCCTCCGGTTCGTCGGCTGACAGGATGCACAGCGCGGCGCTGACGCCGGCCGCCGTGGCCCGCGCCACCACCTCCGTCAGATCCGCCGCGAAGACCTCGTCGGCCAGATGGCAATGCGAATCAACCACGCTCAGCGCACTCGCGTTCCAGGCGCCGGGGCGTTGTCGAACCCCAGCAGGACAGGCTTGCCGCCGTCCGGGCTGGCCGCGAGGACCATGCCGTTCGACTCGATGCCCATCAACTTGGCGGGCTTCAGGTTGGCGACGATGACGACGTGCCGTCCGACGAGCGCGTCCGCCTCGTAGGCTTCCGCGATGCCGGCCACGAGCGTTCGCTGCTCGTTCCCGACGTCGATGGTCATCTTCACGAGCTTGCGCGAGTTCGGCACCCGCTCGGCCGTGAGGACCTTCGCGACGCGCAAGTCGACCTTCATGAAGTCGTCGATCGTGATGCGCTGGTCGAGCGGCCAGGCGCTGGCCACCTCGGCGGCGGGCGCGGGGGCGGGCGGCGGGACTGAAGCGTTCACTGGGGCGGAAGGGGTCTCGTCGGTCACTGCTGTCTCCTTCGTTGAGAGAGTCACGGGCGCGTCGGCTTCGACGCGCGGCCAGAGCAACGGGCCTTGCGCGGTGGACCGTTCGCCGTCGGGCTGCCACTCCCCGTCGCCGGCGAGGCGCAGGCGTCCCACGTCGTGGCCGACGCCCAGCCGGCGCAGGATCTCGGCGGACGACGTGGGCATGAACGGCGACAGCAGCACGGCGGCGAGACGCAGCGCCTCACCGGCATCCCAGAGGCACGCATCGAGCGCCGCGTCCTCATTGGTCTTGGCCAGCTTCCACGGCTCGCGGCGGGTAATGAGGTCGTTCGCCGCATCCGCGTACCGCATGGCCGCCCCGGCCGCCATCGAAAGGTGGTGCGAGTCGAACGCGGGCCGGTACGCCTCGGCCTCGCGCGAAAACGCGTCGGCGATGGAACGAGCCGTTCCTGGCCCCCGCAGCACGCCGCCGCGATAGCGGTGCGCCATCGACACCACACGATTCACGAGATTGCCCAGGTTGTTGGCAAGGTCGGCGTTGTACGTCTTCTCGAAGAGCGGCCACGAGAAGTCGCCGTCCTGGCCGAAGACGATCTCGCGCGTGAGGTACCAGCGCAGCGGATCGACGCCCAGCTTGTTCGCGGCTTCCACCGGATCGATCGCCGTGCCGAGCGACTTGCTCATCCGTTGCCCGTCGTAGCTCATGAACCCATGGCCGAACACCTGCCGCGGCACGGGCAGCTGCGCGCTCATCAGCATCGCCGGCCAGATGACGCCATGGAAGCGGGTGATGTCCTTGCCAACGACGTGGAGTTGGGCCGGCCACCAGCGCTCGAAGAGCGCCTCGTCCTGGCCGAGCCCGACCGCCGACGCGTAGTTAATCAGGGCATCGAACCAGACGTAGACCACGCTTGCCGGGTCGAACGGCAGCGGAATGCCCCACGACTGCCCCGCCCGGCTGATCGAGATGTCCTCGAGGCCGCTCTCGATGAGCCGGAGGATCTCGTTCCGCCGGATGTCCGGCAGCATGAAGTCAGGATGCCGCGCGAAGTGCTCCAGCAGAGCCTGCTGGTACTTCGACAACCTGAAGAAGTAGTTCTTCTCGCGGATCCACTGCGGCTTGGTCGTCGGATGGAGCGGGCAGCAGCCGTCGACGAGATCCTTCTCGGGCTTGAAGGCCTCGCACCCGACGCAGTACCAGCCTTCGTACACGCCCTCGTAGACGTCGCCGGCCTCGTGGATGCGGCGCGCGACTTCGGTGACACCCGAGCGATGGCGCGGCTCGGAAGTGCGGATGAAGTCGTCGAACGAGATCTGGAGGTGGGCCCAGACGGCGCGGAACTCCGCTTCCATCCGGTCGCAATACGCGAGCGGCTCCAGGCCGAGCTCCCTGGCGCGCCGGTAGACGTTCTGCGAGTGCTCGTCGTTGCCCATGACGAACCGCACGTCGTCGCCGGCGAGGCGATGGAATCGCGCGATGACGTCGGCGGCAATCTTTTCGTACGCCGTGCCGAGGTGCGGCCGGTTGTTGACGTAGTCGATCGCCGTCGTGAGGTAGAAGCGTCGTGCCATCTGAGGGTCGCGGCCGCGGCCGCAATCCCTCATTCTACCCTGGGGATGCGGGGCTACTCGGTGGTCAGGGCGATGACCGGGTCGATGGCGGCGACGCGTCTGGCGGGCACCAGGCTGGCCAGCAGGCTGACTCCGGCCAGCGTGGCCACGACGGCGGCCACCACGACGGGGTCTCGCGGGTTCACGTGGTAGAGCACGGGCTGGAGGAACCCGGAGACGGCAAGCCCGATGGCGAGGCCAATCGTGAGGCCAATGGCCAGGTGGACGAGTGCCCGCTTCATGACGAGCGCGATGAGCTGGCCGCCTCGCGCACCGAGCGCCGAGCGGACGCCCATCTCGCGCGTCCGCTGGGTGACCGACGAGGCCATGATGCCGTAGAGCCCGGCGGCGGCGAGACACAGCGCGCAGATGCCGAAGATGGTGAAGAACGTACCGAAGATCGTGTAGAAGACCGTCTGGCGCGCAATCACCTGCGCCATCGTGTTGACGTCGTAGACCGCCAGATCGCTATCGAGCGATGCCACGGCCGCCCGCATACCCGACGCGACGCCCATCGGATCGCCCTCGGTCCGCACCGCGAGGCTGACGAAGTTGGTGACGTCGCTTTGCGCAATCGGAAGGTAGTAGCCCGCCGGTGTCTGGTTGTTGTTGCCGATGCCCTGCATCAGCATGTCGGGCACGACGCCGACGACCGCCAGCCAGGGCTCGGTCGAGCCGACGCCGCCGCGTTTGATGTGCTGCCCGACGGGGTCGGCCCCGCCGAAGAAGGTCCGCGCGAACGTCTCGTTGACGACCGCCACCGGCGCGCCCGTCGCGTCGTCGGCGCGTCTGAACGTCCGCCCCTCGAATCGGACGGGTTTCGAAGGTCTCGAAGTACCCGGGCGTGACAATGCCCTCGCGCACGACCGGGTAGTCACTGGCCTGCGAGTAGGCCTTCCCCTCGATTTGCACCGGCACGGCGCCATTGCCGGCCGCGGGGAGTCCGTCGGACAACGTGGCGGAGACGACGCCAGGGACCGCCTCGAGGCGCGGCAGCAAGGTCTCGTAGAAGCGGACGCAGGCCTGCGCATTGGCGTAGGTGACCCGGGGCAGATTGACCCGTCCGGTCAGGACGCCGTCGATCGCGAACGGCATCTTGAGGTGTCGCAGCTCGGTGACGGACTTGACCATCAACCCGGCGGCGACGAGCAGGCCGCACGAGACGGCGAGCTCCGCCACGACGAGGATGCCGCTGAAGCGCCGGAACCGGCTGCTGGTCGATGACCGGCTCTCGTCCTTCAGCACGCTGCCAGCGCTGACGCGGGCAGCCTGCCAAGCCGGCAGCACGCCGGCAAAGAGACTCGTCGCCACGATGAGCGCCGCGACGAAGATGACGATCCTCGCGTCGAGGCCAAACCGGATCCAGAAGGGCGGCGGGTTGACCGAGAGCGCGTTCAGGAACCAGTGCAAGCCCAGCACGCTCAAGCCGATGCCCAGCACGCCGCCCACGAGCGCGAGCACGAGGACCTCGGTCAGGTGCTGCCGCAGGACGCGGACCGGTGCGGCGCCAAGCGCCATCCGGACCGCGACTTCCTTCTGCCGAAGCGCGGCGCGTGCGATCAACACGTTGGACACGTTGACGCACGCAATCAGGAGGACGCCGATGCCCGCCCCGAGCATCGTGTACAGGAGCGCGTACACCTGTGCCCCGAGAATCGTCCTCGCGTACGGCTCCACGTCCACGCTCTCGCCGCGGTTGGTGTCCGGATACTCGCGCTGCAACTGCGCGGCCACCGTCCGTGCCTGCACCTGCGCCTGGGCGATTGAGACGCCGGGTTTGAGTCGTCCGACGACCTGATACCGAGGGCCCTTCCCGCGCACGCTCGCCAGCGGATCGGCTTGGAGCGGAACCCAGAGGCTCGCCCGAACCGGAAACCCGAAGGTGTCGGGCATGACCCCGACGACGGTCATCGTGACGCCGTTGGCGCGCACCGTCCGCCCCAGCACGTCGGGCGATCGGTTGAACTTGTCCCGCCAGACCTCGTCGCCGAGGAGCACGACCGGCGCCGCGCCGGGGCGGTCGTCCTCCGGCTGGAACAGCCGGCCGAGGACCGGCGTCACGCCCAGCGCCCGCAAGGCCTCCGCACTCAACTGGCCGGTCGCGAACCGATCCGGCCGCGCCTGACCGCTCGACAGATTCAGCGCCGTCGTGGCGTAGGGGCCAATCGCGTCAAAGGCGGTCAGGCGCTCCTGAAGCACGCCCACGTCGTGCACGTCGATGGGTTGCTGCGATTGCCCCTGCTCGTCCGTGCCGGCCAGGGCGACGATCCGGTCGGCCTGGGGAAATGGAAGGCCTTTGAACAGCGCCCCATCGACGATGCAGAAGACCGTCGTGCTGAGACCAATCCCCAGCCCGAGCGCCAGGATGGCGGCGACAGACAGCGTCGGAAACCGGACCAACAGCCGGACGCCCGATCGAAGGTCGGCCAGGAGGTCGCGCACGAGCGTTGAGACGGATCTGCTTCCGGCGAAGTTCCCGGGCTGGGTGTGCCACAATCCCCGGTGGCGTACGCTCGCCATGCCCATGGCTCGTCACTCGCTCCCAGCCAGGAATCAACGCGTTCGGCGGAACATCGCGACCTTCCTGGGTCTGCTCGGGATCGTCTTTCTCTTCGTCGGCATCGGCACGATCGGGTTCCACATGCTGACGCGCCACGAAGGGCACCCGCACTCCTGGGTCAGCAGCCTCTACTGGACCGTTCAGACCATGTCAACCCTGGGCTACGGAGACCTCACGCTCACGTCGGACGTGGGCCGCCTGTTCTCGATCGCCGTGCTGGCGGCGGGCCTGGTGTTTCTCTTCGTGCTCCTGCCCTTCACGCTGATTCAGTTGCTCTATGCCCCCTGGCTCGAGGCGCGCAACGCGGCGCGGACGCCGAGGGAGATGCCCCCCGACACCACCGGCCACGTCATCCTCACCGCCTACGGCCCGATCGAGCAGGCGCTCATCGAGCGGTTGAACCAGTTTGGCGTGCCCCACGTCGTGCTCGTGCCCGACGTCTCGAGCGCCCTGCCCCTTCACGATGCCGGGATTTCGGTCATGGTCGGCGGGCCCGACGACCCGGACGCGTACCGCCGCGCGCGGGTCAACCAGGCGGCGCTCGTGGCGGCGACACTGTCGGATACGGTCAACACCAACGTGGTCCTGAGCGTGCGCGAGGCGTCGGACACCGTGCCGCTCGTGGCGACCGCGGCGTGGGAGACGTCGGTCGATCTGCTCCTGCGCGCCGGCTGCCAGCAGGTCATCCAACTCGGTGAACTGCTCGGCCAGACGATGGCGCGACGCATCTCCGGCCACGGGGGGCGAACTCATGTCGTCGGACGACTCGACGACCTGCTCGTCGCCGAAGCCGCGGCCGCCAAGACCTCGATGGTGGGACACACCGTGCGCGAGCTCGAGCTCGGGCGACGGTTGAGCGTCAATGTCGTCGGGTTGATTGAACGCGGGCGTTACCTGGGCGCGTCGGCCAGCACGGTCGTCTCCGAAGACATGGTGCTGCTGCTCTCCGGCACGCGCGACGCCCTGCACGCCTACGACCAGGAGGTCCGGCTCGGCGAGCCGCCGCCCGCCTTCGCGCTGATCATCGGCGGTGGCCGCGTGGGCCGCGCGACGTCGCGGGGACTCAAGCTCGACGGCGTGCGCCACACGGTCATCGACAAGGTCGTCAACCACGTCCCCGATCCGTCCGACTACCTCGTCGGCGATGCCACCGACCCGGAGGTGCTCCGTGAAGCCGGCCTCGAGCGGGCGGCAAGCGTCGCCATCACGACGCACGACGATGACGTCAACGTCTATCTGACGCTCTATTGCCGCCGAATGCGCCCGGACGTGCAGATCCTGAGCCGGGCCACGCTCGAGCACAACGTCTCGACGCTGCGCCGGGCCGGTGCGGACTTCGTCCTGTCGTACGTGCCGATGGAGGCCAACGCGATCTTCGAGGTGCTCCGACACGGCAACCTCATGCTGCTGGCCGAGGGGCTCGACATCTTCACGGTGCCGACACCCAGGCCGCTCGTGGGCCAGTCGATTCGCGCCGCGAACCTGCGCGCGAGCACCGGCGTCAACGTTTTGGCCGTTCGGCAGGCCGGCGGCACCGCGACACCGCCGGACATCGACGCGCCGCTCGCCGACGCGATGCAGCTGATCCTCATCGGCGACCGGGACGCCGAGCGGGCGTTCTTCGCCCGCTATCCGCGGCCGCATTAGCCGCAGGCGCCCGCGCCGCCTGAGGTATAGTGGACGCTTCCACACTTTCAGACGGAGAGACCCAATGCGACTTATCCATGGTTTCGCACTTGCGGCGGCGGTCGCCCTTCTTGTCCCTACCGTGCAGGGAGCCCCGGGCCAGGACATGGGCAAGCCCGTCGCCGGCGGCGGGATCTTTGCCAAGGGCTGGACGGGCAAGATCGACGCCTCGGCGGTCCGCCAGGGCCAGACGATCAATGACGCCAAGTTCACCGAAGAGAACGGCGGCTTCCACATCATGACCGGTCCGGCGACCAGCTATTGGAATCCCGCCGATACGGCCAGCGGCAACTACACGGTCAAGGCGACGTTCACCGAGCCGAAGTTCATGAACCTGATGTCCCACTCCCACCCGTATGGCGTGTTCATCGCGGGAAACAAGCTCGGCACCGACCAGGAGAGCCTCCTCTACTGCGCGGCGTACGGGACGGGGATGTTCATCGTCCGTGGCTTCGGTCCGGCGCCGTTTCAGCTGAACGGACGAGAGGGCGAGGCCAATGCGGCCGTCCACAAGGCCGCCGGCCCCGGCCAGCCGGTGACACAGGAAATCGCGCTCAGCGTCAAGGGCGACAAGATCGACTGCGCGATCAACGGGACGGTGGTCGGCAGTTATCCGGTGGCCAGCCTCGTCGCGCCGGGAAGGCTGACGTCATCCGATGGCATGTACGGCATCCGCGTCGCCCACAACATCGAGGTGGACGTCACGAACTTCGGGATGACCCAGCCGTAGTCGTCGCCCACGCTCGCATGACGTCGGCCTGGACGGACTTCACCGACCGGCCGGTCGCCTTCGCCAGACGCACACAGTCGTCGAATTCCGGGGCGGCGTTCAGCACGTTGCCGCCCCGGCTCGCGACTTTCACGCGCGCCACGCCGCCGTCCACCGCCACTTCTACCCACGCCCGGTCGAGCACCTCGCGCGCCATCGTCTGATAGCGAACGCCTAGCGTCGTCGTCTCTCGGAAGATGACCGTGCAGAGGTCGGCCCGCCGCTCGGGCGGCGCGAGGACGGTCAGCAGCGTGCCCGCACGGCCCTTCTTCATCACCACCGGCGTCAGAAAGACATCGACCGCCCCGGCGGCGAACAGCTGGTCGATGGCCGGCCCGAAGAGCTGCGGGCTCATGTCGTCAATCTCGCAGACGATCTCGACCACCTTCGGTCCCGGATCGGCGCCGGCCGCCGTCGGGGGCGCGAGGCGCTCGCCTATCACGACGCGCAACACGTTGGGCGCGCCGGGGAGATCGCGCGTGCCCGCGCCGTATCCGACGCGCTCGACGTTCATTTGCGGCAGGGGGCCGTACGCCCGAGCATAGGTCGAGACCACCAGCGCGCCGGTCGGCGTGACGAGTTCGGCCTTCACGCCGCCGCCGTACACCGGCACGCCGGCCAGCAGCCGCAATGTGGCAGGCGCCGGAACCGGAAAGGTTCCATGGGCGATATCGACGGTGCCGCCGCCGACGTTCAATGGAGAGGAGACGATGTCGTCGATGCCGAGGTGCTCGAAGGCGAAGACCGCACCCACGATATCGATGATGGAGTCAACGGCGCCGACTTCGTGCAAGTGCACCTCGGAGACAGGGATGCCGTGGATCGCGGCTTCGGCCTCGGCCAACCGCTGAAACATCGCGCCGGCGCGCGCCTTCCCGTCGGCGGAAAGCGCCGACCGACCGATAAGTTCCACGATTTCGGCGAGCGAGCGGTGGCCGTGGCTCCCATGCGCGTGCGCCTCGTGGTGGTGCTGCTCGTGCCCGTGGTCGTGCGTGTGCGTGTGCGTATGGGTAGACGAGCCGTGCTCGTGCGGGCCGTGGCGGTGGTCGTCGTGTCCGTCGGCCCCGGGGCGATGATCCTCGACGCGAACGTGGGTGGCCGAGAGCCCCGACCGGATCACGCGGCGCACGACGAGCTCGTGGTCGACGCCAAGGCTGCCGAGCGCCTCCTGCAGATCGCGCAGCGGCAGGCCGAGATCGAGGAGCGCCCCGAGCACCATGTCGCCCGCGATGCCGGAGAAACAATCGAAGTACAAGACGCGTGCCATCAGATGTGCCCCAGGAGCTTCAGCGAACAGTAGTGAGTGTCGGCCAATATCACGTGGTCAACGACGTCGATTCCCATTATCTCGCCGGCGCGAATCAGCCGACGCGTGAGCGCCACGTCTTCAACGCTCGGCGTGGCATCCCCGGACGGATGGTTGTGGAACACCATCAGCGCCGACGCGCCAGCCAGCGTCGCTTCGCGAAACACGTCACGCGGATGGACGAGGCTGGCGTCGAGCGACCCGGACGACAAGAGCCGCGCGCGGATGAGCCGGTGCCGGGCGTCGAGCAACGCGAGGCCGAAGCGTTCAACGGGATAGGCGCCGTAGCGCGGCAACAAGAATACTGCGGCCTCCTGCGGACTGAGAAACTGCGGGCGGGCCGCCGGCGAGACCGCGAGGGTTCGTCGGCCCAGTTCGAGCGCGGCCGCGATGCGGGCGGCGACGACCAACCCGACACCCGACACCTGCGCGATTTCGTCCAAGCTCATGCGCAGGAGCCCGTGCAGCCCCCGCGCCCGCCGGAGCACCCGGTTCGCGAGCGTGAGCGAGTTGGCCCGGGGCGTCCCGTGCCCAATGAGAATCGCCAGCAGCTCGTTGCTCCCGAGCGCGGACACGCCGGCCTGTTCCAGCTTCTCGCGGGGCCGGTCCTGGGGCGCCAACTCTTTCATCGGTTCGAGATCCCGCCTACGCTATACTCCGCATCCATGCGGCGCCGCCTCGCGTGTAGTGTGCTCTTCGCCCTGGGCGTGGCGGCGTGCTCCGCGCCGCCCACCGCCGAGCAGCATCAGGCCGAAGGTGCGATCGAGGCGGCGCGCGCCGCCGGGGCGGCCACCTACGCCCCCGAGCAGTTCCAGGCGGCCCAGGCCGCGCTCGCGAAGTACGACGAGGCCGTCGCCCAGCGCGATTATCGTCAGGCCCTCAACGATGCCCTCGAGGCGCGCGACGGCGCCTACGACGCGGCGCGCCAGGCCAGCACCAGGAAGGCCGAGCTGCTGAGCCAGGCGAATCAACTGGCGACGCAAGTGGCGAGCCTTGTCGCGGACGGCACGGACCGGCTGAGCGGGCGCGGCGGCACGCGACTGCCGGCGGCTGCCGCCCAACGCGTCCGGCGCACGATTCGATCCGCCACTCCGGTCTTGCAAGAAGCGCGCACATCGATCGCGGGCGGGCGCTATCAGGACGCAATCTCAGGTCTGACGCCGGTGGCCGCGGCGCTTCAGAAGGACCTGAACCCCTCAGGCAGCGCCGGGCGTCGGGGACGATAGCAGCGATTGCACACCTCGGACCCGCGGCGAACTGCAAGTCTTGCAGTTCAGGCCGGGACACCCTCGGACACCAGTTCGCCCTCGGCCACGACCGCCGCCCATCCGGTCAGCCACACCTGGTCGGACGCCCACTCCACCCGTTGGCCGCCCCCAGGCGAGAGCACATCGACCGTTCGATTCGCGCCGCCGAAGGCGGCCGCTGCCACGCCGGCGGCGCAGGCGCCCGTGCCGGACGCTTCGGTGGGGCCCACGCCGCGCTCCCAGATCAAGATGCGGACCCGGTCGGGCGCCTCGACGCAGGCGAGCTCCACGTTCGTGCCTTCGGGGAAATAGGGATGAACGGCCAGCGCGGCCGCAATCGTCCGCAGCCGGTCTTCGGTCGCCGGTCCGAGCACCACGCACTGCGGATTGCCCACACGCAGGACGACCACGGCAATGTCCCGGCCGGCGACGTCCACGTGCGCCTGGCGGAGGTCTTCCGGTTGGCCCATCGCGGCTCGAAAGGTGTACCGGCCCGCCTCTTCTCCAAGCAGTGTCAGCGCCTTGCGTCCGGCGACCGTGTCGATTGCCACGACTCCCCCAGGCGCCACACGCCGCTCGCGCGCCAGCCAGGCGGCGATGCAGCGGACGCCATTGCCGGACAACTCGGACGGGCTTCCATCCGCGTTGAACAGGGTCATCCGCGCGCCCTCGGGCGTGAGTCCGGTGACCATCAGGCCGTCGGCGCCAATGCCGCGGTGCCGGTCGCAGACGCGGCGGGCAAGCGCCGGGAGGTCGTGCACTCGCGCGGCATCCTCCGAGGGGACCAGTAGAAAATCGTTGCCGTACGCGTGCGCTTTGACGAAATGCACTCTCTTCACCTCACGCGCCCGTCACGCCGACTGCGGGCGCCCCTCCGCCTTCCGGCAGAACGCCAGCAGGTGCCATCCGAAACGCCGGACCCATGCGCGTGGCAGCGCGTTGAACGTCCCGACGAACATGCCGTTATAGACGGCGCCCTTCCAGCCCTTGTGGAGCCGCGAGCGCACGGGGAACCGCTCCGGGATGATCTCGACCGACGCGAACCCGTCGAGCAGGCGCTTGAACTCGCCGATTGAGTAGCGCCGGAGGACCGGCGCGTCCTCGTGTTCGAGCGGCACCGTCATCAGCTTGGACAACGCGTTCAGCCAGGACACGCGATTGTAGACCTGGAAGAAGACGACGCCGCCGGGGCGCAGCACACGGCGGCACTCGGCCACGAGCCGCCGATCGTCCGAGGTGTACTGCACCACGCCGTGCGCGTAGACGAAGTCGAAGGCCGCGTCCGGGAACGGCAGGGCCTCCCCGTCGGCAACGGCGAGGCCCGCGCTCGCCCCCTGCTGGCGGACGTTCTCGCGGGACAGGCGGACGGCGCTCGCGGCGAGATCGATGCCCGTCGTCCGAGCGCCGGCGCGCGCGAAGCGCACGACCTCGACGCCCGCGCCGCAGCCGACGTCGAGCACGTCCTTGCCGCGCCAGGCGGCGAAGTCGATGAGCGTCAGCAGGTGGTGGAGCTTCTCGAAGTGGTATGCGTCGAGGTCGGCGAAGAACCCCGGGCTGCCCGGGGCATGCCGGCTGATCTCGAGGTCGTGAATGTGCGTGTTCCAGTACTCGCGTACGGCCGCGTTCGAATCGGGCATTGGCGAACTAATATAGGACAACTCACTGTCCGTTCTTGCCCATGGTTCGCGATTTCGACGGCCTCGGCCGCCAGCGGTTCGACCTGCTCGTGGTGGGCGGCGGCATCCACGGCCTGTTCACCGCGTACGATGCGGCGCAGCGCGGATGGTCGGTCGCCCTGGTCGAGCGGGGCGATTTTGGCGGCGGCCTCTCCTTTAACCATCAACGGACGATTCACGGGGGGCTTCGGTCCCTGCAGCAGGGCAACCTGCGCAAGGCGGCGCGCCAGATCGCCGAGCGGCGCACGTGGGCGCGAATCGCCCCGCACCTGGTTCGCCCACTCCCCTTCATCATGGGGACTCATCAGGGCCGACAGCCGTCGCGCCTGGCATTGCGGGTTGGCTTCGCGCTGTACGACCGTCTTGGCCGAGCCCGCAACCAGGGCGTCGCTCCAGAACTGCGGTTGCCGAACGCGCGCCTGGAGTCCCCGGCCGCGACACGCGGCCTGTTTCCCGGCATCAGGGCGTCCGGACTGACCGGGGGCGCCCTGTGGTACGACTACCAGGCGCACCTGCCCGATCGCCTGACGTGGACCGTGGCCCTCGCCGCGGACAAGGCCGGGGCGGCACTCACGAACTACGCGGAAGCTCTCGGCCCGATTCGGTCGGGGGACCGGATTACCGGGGCGCGCGTTCGCGACGAACTGACCGGCCAGGAGGTCGAGGTCGGCGCGTCGGTCACGGTACTGGCCGCCGGCAGCGCCCTCGGTTCGCTCATGGAGGCGTTTGGCGTCCAGGGCGCCCCGCCACTCGTGCGCGCGATGAATCTGCTGCTCGACCGTCCGGCACGCGACCTG
The DNA here is from genome assembly GCA_963849525.1 of uncultured Acidobacteriota bacterium. Classification (GTDB taxonomy): domain Bacteria; phylum Acidobacteriota; class Vicinamibacteria; order Vicinamibacterales; family SCN-69-37; genus CAVXSP01. The sequence continues at coordinate 661,659 of CAWKHL010000004.1, forward strand.
GCGTTGGCCGCGCGCGGCAGGACCGGGCGAATGCTGACGGCCGTCCCGTGGGCCGGCTACGTCCTCGTCGGCACGGACCAATCGAACGAGCCCATCCCGTTTCCAGAAGCGCGCCCGCCGCAGTCGGCGGTCGAGGCCTTCTTGGGCGACGCCAACGCGGCGTTTCCGGCCCTCGCGGCGGGGCCGCGGGACATCCGCCTGGTGCACCATGGGTTGACGCCGGCCGCCTTCCGCCGAGGCCGGTTCGACTTGCTGCCCGAGTCGCGGGTCCTCACTCATCAAGGCCCAGGCGTGTCCGGACTGGTGTCCATCGTCGGGGTGAAGTACACGACGGCCCGCGCGACGGCACAACAGGCCGTCGACGCCGCGGCGGTGGCGGCGGGCCGGCCAGCCGGCGGAAGCCGAACGGGCACGACACTCCTGCCCTCGGCGGAGATCGCCGATGTGAGCGGCAGGCTCATGGAAGCCGAGCGAGCGTTGGGGATCGAGCTGCACCAGGATGTTCGGGGACACCTCGGCGCGTGGTACGGCACCGAAGCCCCAGAGGTCCTCCGGAGCGCGGCGGCTGGCTCAGGGCTGACGCGCCTTTCGGGCACCTCAGGGGTGATGGAAGGCGAGGTGGCATACGCCGTCGACCGCGCGCAGGCGGTGCGCCTCTCGGACGTGGTGCTCCGCCGCACACCGTTGGGCTCGGCGGGCCATCCGGGCAAGGACGCACTCACCCGCGCGGCCGCCATCATGGCCCAGCCACTCGGCTGGGACGCGGCCCGTGTGGACGAAGAGGTCCGCCTCGTCGAGCGCGTCTACCCGACGTGGCGCGAGTGACGAGGTGTCGCCCGCGCGGCCTAGGGAACGTTGAATGCGTGGAAGACCCAGGTGAGGCCGGTGGTGAATCCCCACGTGGCGTCGCGCTGGGTCATACCCGCGATGAATGCCGCGTCGAGACGCACCGGGCCGCGGGTGAGCCGCCCGCCCAGACGCATCTGGCCGCGGCTCTCCGTGCCCACTGGCGGCGTGCCGTTCCGCGTGTTCACCCGGCCGTTGACCTCGCCGACGACTTCCACGCCGGTCCTCACGGCACGTGCCACCGACAGACCGTAGTTGAACACGTCGTTCTGCACGTCGCCCCGGACGGGATTCCCCAGGATCCCGAAGCCAAAGTTGCCGACAACGCGGATCGACTGCACGGTCTTTCCCACCGCGAGCCCGAAGTTGAAGTCGGTCGTGTCGAGGCCCAGGCCGCTCTCGTTGCCTTCGTTGGGCAGACGCGTCCAGAACTTCACGGCCATCGCGGGCCGGCGCTCCGTTTCGGAGGCGAAGCGGATCTTGGCGCCAATCACGGCGTCGGGAAAGTCCTTGGCGCGGTTCCCGGTGACCGTGAGCATGTCGGACAAGGGCGCTGGCGTTCGAGAGGTAATCGTCAGGAGATCGCGGACGCCCCCGTCCAGCTGGATCTCGGCGATTGAACTCACGCCGAAGCTGAATCCGAACGACGGCACGCGCCACAGGTTGCCCTTGAGTCCCGACGCCGGGTAGAAAAGGCCCTGCTGGTACTCGACGCCGCTCTCGAACAGAATCTGGCCGGCGCCAACCGTCTCCGGATCCTCGGTCACGAGCGGACGCGACTGCGCTGAGGCCGTTGCCGCCCACCCGGCGAGCACCGTCACGGCCACCACACTAATGAACGTCTTACGCATGCCATTCCTTCCCATCTTCAGAACCCTCTCGCACTATCCAGCAGAATCGTGACGGGGCCGTCACCCACGAGACTGACGGCCATGTGCGCCTGAAAGACGCCGGTCTCGACCGGCAGTCCCCCGCCGCGCAGCCGCGCGGCGAGCGCCTCGTAGATGGCCCGGGCGGCCTCCGGCGGCGCGGCGCCGTCAAAGGCCGGCCGCCGCCCCCTCCTGGCGTCACCAAGCAGCGTGAACTGGGAGACCAGGAGAACCGACCCGGCCGTCTCGACGACGGACCGATTCATCTTGCCGTGGTCATCGGCGAAGATGCGCAGCCCCTCGATCTTGGACGCCACGTACTCGATATCGGCAGGTCCGTCGCCAGCCGCTACCCCCACCAACACGAGCAGGCCTTCCCCGATTCGGCCCACCGTCTGACCGTCAACGGACACCGAGGCGGACGAGACACGTTGGATGACGCAGCGCATACAGAACGGGCACTCGGCAGTGGGCACTTTGGCACTGGTGCCTAGGGCCTAGGGCCTAGGCCCTCGTGCCTGGCCCCTAGTGCCTAGCCCCTAGTGCCTAGTGCCTAGGGCGCAGTGCCCGAGGCCCATGCCGTCTCCGCCACTGGGTTCAGTCGCCGGTCGAGCAGGTGCCTCGGCGCGACGTTGCCAAGGGCCTTGAGCATGGAGTTCTTGATCTCCGGATGCTCGACCTCGAGTTCGGCGAGGAGTCGTTTGATGCGCTGCCGCTTCAGGCTGAGGTCGCCGCAGGCCGGGCAGCAGCAGCCGATGACCGGCAGTCCGCAGGCCTCGGTGTACGCGCGGGCTTCGAGCTCGGTCACGTAGACGAGCGGCCGAATGACGACGTGCTTGCCGTTGTCGGAGACGAGACGCGCCGGCATCGCCTTGAGCGAGCCCTGAAAGAACAAATTGAGCAGTACGGTCTCGATGAAGTCGTCGAGGTGATGACCGAGCGCGATCTTCGTGGCGCCGACTTCCTCGGCCACCCGATACAACACGCCCCGCCGCAGTCTCGCGCACAGCGAGCATGGCGTCGCGCCATCGTCCAGCACGTCATCCATGATGGCGCCGATCGTCGTGTGCTCGACGCGGCACTCCCACCCACGCTCGGCGCAGGCGGCGGTCACCAGGTCGTGTCGAAACTCGGTGTACCCCGAGTTGATGTTCACCGCGACCAGGGAGAAGTCGATGGGCGCGCGCCGACGCAGCTCATCGAGAATCTGCATCAGCGCCCAGCTGTCCTTGCCGCCGGACAGTCCGACCATCACGCGGTCGCCGTCTTCGATCAAATGGAAATCCGAAATTGCGCGGGTGACGCGTTTGGCCATTCGCGCTTCGAGCGGGGTTCGGTACATCCCGGACAGTCTAGCAAGGGTTCTGGGGTTCTGGGGTTCCCGGGTGCTGAGGTTCCGGTTCCGGGGTTCCGGGGTTCACGGTTCTGCGGTTCTGCGGTTCAGAACTTCAGCACCTTGGACCGCTTCTCACTTCTGGCTTCACACTTCTAACTTTCCAGGAGTCTGCTCACCGTCTCCGGCCAGTTCATGGCGCTCGAGGCTCGGCGGGCCTGCGCGCCGAGCCGCTCGGCGAGCGCCGCGTCGGCGGCGAGTTGCCCGAGCGCGCCGGCCAGCGCGTCGGGCGTCGGCGCGACGACGAAGCCGTTATCGCCGGTCCGCACCAACTCAGCCGGGCCTCCGCTGTCGGTGCACGTCACGACCGCCTTGGCGGCGGCAAAGGCCTCGACGGTCACCAGCCCGTAGTCTTCGTTGGCGGGCGGAAACACCACGGCACGGCATCGCGCCAGATGGTCGATGAGCGCCGCCTCGGACAACCGGCCGGCGAAGGTCACGCGGCCCGCGACCCCAAGTTCCTGCGCCACCCGCTCGAGCCGCGCACGATCCTCGCCGTCCCCGCCGATGACGCAGCGGACGCCTTGCGCCGCCGGGCTGGCGAGCGCGCGGATGACGAGATCGACTCGCTTCAACGGCGACAGCCGGGAGACGACGAACAGGTAGTCGCCGTACCCGTCGCAGCGGTACGGCCTCGAGGGCGGCGGCGGATACAGCACCTCCGCGTCGACATGATTCCACCGCGCCAGCCGATCCTTCACTTCGCGCGATTGGGCGAAGAGCTTCCGCACATGGTGCTTGAAGCAGAACGTGTCGGCCCGATGAATGAGCGCGCGGCGCAGCCGCTCTTTCGTTCGCCCGAGCGTGGACAGGCGGCCCGACCAGTCGTCCCATTGGTCGTAGTACCTCACGCATCGTGTGATTGAGCCAGCACACGTGCGACGGGTGGCGCACCGCATAGCTCGGGAACCGCATGGTGATCACCCGGTCGACGGGATCGCCCGCGCCCGTCAGGCCGACGTCGGTCAGCCAGTTGGCCAAGTACGCCGCGCCCTGGCGGCCGAACCGATTGGACGGAGTCGTCACGAGTCCCGCGTCGTGTCCCGAAGTTCTGAGCGCCTCGACCAGGGCACGCGCGAGCACGAGGTGCCCGCCCTCGACGAGCGGCGGTGCGGACGTGACGACGAGAACGCGGGCCATGGGTGGGCGGCGAATCTACGAGCCAGGGGCGTCGGCGCCGAGCACGCGCGCGGGGATGCCCACCGCGGTCGCGCCGGCGGGAACGTCGGACCGGACGAGCGCGCTCGCCCCAACGATCGCGCGGTCGCCGATCGCCACGCCATCGAGAATCTTGGCGCCGGCGCCAATCCAGGCCCCCTCGCCGATGTGGATGCCGGCCGATCGGCGGCCCTGCGCCAGCACGGCGACCTCCCGGTCGCGCACATCATGGTCGCCGCCGATCACGTAGGCGTAGGCCGCAATCAGCGTGTGGCGGCCGATCACCACGCGGCTGGCCGAAAAGACCTCGCAGTTGAATCCGATGTTCGCCCCGTCGCCGATCTCGATGTCGCCGTTCTTGCACGAAAGGATCGTGTTGCGGCCGATAAAGACGCCCGAGCCGATGCGGATCCCGACGTTCTCGCTCCCCTTCGCGTCCAGGAGGCAGTTGTCGTCGATGACCACGTTGTCGCCGATCGCGATCCGATGCGGGTGACGAAGCACGACATTCTGTCCGAAGGTGACGTTGCGGCCGCAGCGCGCGAGCAGGCGGGGATAGAGCGCGCGGCGGAGCGCGAGGCCGAGGGCGCCGGGCACGGCCTGGCTCACCAGCACGATGGCTTCGTACTTCAGCAGCGCGGCCGTCCCTGGCCTCCCCACCACAAGCGCACTGTATTTCGCGCGTGCGCCGCCCGGGGCCGAAAAAAGCTGGTCCTGGGCTCGCGCAATGCCGCGCTCGGCCGGCTCAGATCCACCGTTGATCACGGTACCACTCCAGCGTTCGTCGAATCCCCTCGCGCAGACCCACCGCGGGGCGGTAGCCCAACTCGCGGCGAGCGCGGCCGATCTCGAAGGCCCGGCTCTTCGTGAAGAAGTCTACACGGCGGCGGTAGATTGGCGGTTCGATTCCGAGCGGACGGCAAATCGCCTCGCACAGCGCGCCGGCCAGCCAGAACGGTTTGACCGGCAGGTGCAGCGCCGGACGATCCACGCCCGCGATCTCGGCGGTGATTGCCACGAGCCCTTCGAGCGACGTGACTTCCCCGCCCGCGAGGATATACGTCCGCCCGGCCGCCCCCGGTACCGTGGCGCAAAGGTGGAATCCCTCGCAGAGGTCGTCGATGTAGGTCAGATGGTACTGGACGTGCCCGCGGCCCAGCATCACGAATCGCCCTCGCGCGACGCGGCCAAAGAGTTTGAAGAGCCGGCGATCGCCCGGGCCGTAGATGCCGGTGGGCCGGGCGATGACCAGTTCGATCCCGGCGTGCGCGGCGGTCTCACGCGCGATCCGCTCGCCCTCGACCTTGCTTTCCTGGTAGACGTCGCCTGGACGCAGCGGCGCATCCTCGTTCGCGGGAGGCTTCTCGATGTCGCCGTGCACGCCGACGGTGCTGCAATGAACGACTCTCCGTACGCCGGCGCGGCTGGCCGCCCCGATCAGGACGCCGACGCCCCGCGCGTTGACGTCGTAGTACTCCTTGGCCGCCAAGCCCGCGGTCCGGTAGATGGCCGCAATGTTATAGACAACCTCGACGCCGGTGACCGCCCGCTCGAGGCTCGCCTCGTCGCGCAGGTCGCCCTCGACGCATTCAAGGCCGTCGGCGCGGAGCGCAGCGGCGCGCGATTCGTCCCGCACGAGCGCGCGCACGGAGTCGCCGCGAGCGGCCAGCCAACGCGCGAGGTGCCCGCCGGTGAATCCCGTCGCGCCCGTCACGAGGACTTTCATCGCTCCGCGACCAGTGTCACCGGCGACCCGGTGACGTGTCGCAGCCCGACGGCCGCCAGTGCGCCCTCGATCGCCCGCGTGACAGCCAAGACTCCGATGCGCTTGTGCAAGGCAATGGGCAGCACGAACTGGCGATGTGTCGCGATCACATGGAATCCTTCTTGTTCGAGCACGGTCCGGACCTCCGCCGCCGACAGGACGCGATAGGCCTCGACGGTCGAGCCCAGGCGATGCCGCGCACGGCGCGCCAGGCTCTCGACCGCGGCCAGGCTGCCGGCTGCCGGAAAATCCAGGACGACCCGCCATCGGCTGACGCGGCACAGCTCGGCCACCGCGCGCCGCCAGTCGGGCACGTGCATGAGCAGCCGCAGGCTGACGACGGCGTCGAAGCTGCGGTCGTCGAAGGCCAGCGCGTGTGCATCTCCAATTTGGAAATCGAGCGGCGCGGACATCGCGGCCGCGCGCTCGCGCGCGACGTCCAGCATTTCCTCAGACGCGTCGACGCCGACGACCCGGGCGCCGGCTCTCGCGAGACCCAGGGCCGCCCTTCCAGTGCCCGTGCCGACGTCCAAGATGCGGCGACCGGCCACCGGCGCGAGGGCCTCCAGCAGCAGCGCCTCCTGGGTGGCGAGCAGATAGCCACCGATCGGTCCGCCGAACCGCAACTGATCGAAGCCTTCAGCCACCTGCCGATTGGCGTAGTGCGCGTAGCTGTAGTGATCGCGGTCGGGCGCGCGCTTCGAGTCGCCAGCCTCGCCCGTCACGCGAGCCCTCCGGCGATACCCGCCACGGGCTTGCCGGCCAGCGTGTTCATCGCGACTTCGGTCTTGGCGATGAACGCGGCGTCGCTGTACTTCTCCTCGGCCATCGCACGCGCCCGCTGCCCTACGGCATCGGCGCCGGCCGGGTCGTCGATCGCTTTGAGAATCGCCGCCGCGAACCCCTCGGGCGTGGCCTCGGCCAGTAACGCGGTGTCCGGCGTCAGCACCTGCGTGTGCGTTCGCAGATTGGTCGCCACGATCGGCCGTCCCGACCGGAGGTACTGATAGATCTTGAGCGGCGTGTTCGTCCCGCTCGATCGCGGAGACACGAGGACCGTTGCCGCGTCGAGATACGCCGGCACTTCCTCGGCGGGGCGTTGGCCCGTGAACAGGACGGATGCGCCGATTCCCTGCGCGCGCACCTGAGCTCGCGCCGCTTCGACCTGCGCCGGCTCCCCGCCCACCATCACCAGCCGTGCGTCGGCCCGCATGCCCGCCACACGTGAGACCGCCGCATACAGGAGATCGAGCCCTTGGTAGCGCTCGAACGTCCCGGTGTACACGATGAGCGGCGCGCGCGCGTTAACGCCGAGCGAGGCGCGCACGTCGCGGCCCGTGCCGGCCGTCGGCGTCTCGCCTGCCCCGGGCGCGTTCTCGATCAGGACCGTGGGCACGCGCGCGTCAATGCGGCGAACCGTCGTCTCCAGTTCGGGACAGATCACAATGACGACCCGCGACCGGCGGATCATCCCGCGCTCGATGCGTTCGAAGAGGCGCGTCAGCCACTTCGCGCGGCTGTATCCAAAATTGGTGATCTGCTGCGGCAGGCTCGAATGCATGTCGTAGAGATGCGGCAGGCCCAGCCACTTCGCGAGCCATACGCCGATGGCCCCGCCTTCTTCGTGCGAATGGACGGCGTCGTACCGCCGCGTAAGCGCCAAGCGCAGCGCCGTCGCCGCGACCGACGCGTCAAGGGGCACCTTCACCCAGGACGGCCCGATCCCCACGCGGCGGACGAACGGCGGGCGACGGCAGCGATAGATGCGCAGGCCCGCGAGTTCGACATCCCGGCCGAACGGGTACGTGACCAGATCCACCGTGTGTCCAAGCGCGGTCAGCGCTCGGATCCGATGGAATTCGGAGAAGGGGGTGCCCCGGGGCTCGAAGAACGGCTCCGGCGCGATCATCAGGATGTGCATGCCGGCTGCTGCTCGCGGCCCGAGGTGACGCGGGCGAAAACCACGAACGATACATGCTACACTACGCGGCCCACACCGGGTGATTCTTGCACGATGCTCGGCACCGATCGTCCCATCGACCCGCCTGACACAAGGGCGGCGTCCACGCCCCGGTCACCTGCCCGCCAAGCGCTGATCTGGACCTTCAAGATCCTCGTGAGCGGCGGGCTGCTCTACGTACTGCTTCGCCGGGTCGACCTCGATCGGCTGTGGCAGACGGCGCGCACCGCCTCACTCGGCTGGCTCGCGATCGGGTTCCTTCTCTACTTTGTCGTCGTGTCCATCGGGACCTGGCGCTGGCGCCTGTTGCTCCTTACCCAGCATCTTCGCCTCACCTATCGCTCCTTGTTGGGCTCGTACCTGGTCGCCACATTCTTCAACAACTTCCTCCCCTCGAACATCGGCGGCGACGTGATTCGCATTCGCGACACGGCCCGGCCCGCCGGATCGATGACGCTGGCCGCGACCGTGGTCCTGGTCGACCGCGGCATCGGGTTGCTCGGGCTCGGGTTCGTCGCCGCGGTTGGATCCACCGCGGCCGCGCACATGAGCACCCAGATGGGGCCGCTTGGTCCAGGGGTCCTGTGGGCCTGCCTGGTGGGCGCCATGGCGGTTGCCGGCTCAGCGGTGATGATGCCCGACCGAGTCGGGGCGCTCCTCCGCCCGCTGCGGACCTTGCACCAGGAGTGGGTCGAAGAGCGCATCGAGCGGCTCACGACCGCGCTGGGCAAGTTTCGAGAGGCGCCGCGGACCCTGGGGACGTGCTTCCTCGCCGCGGCGACCGTGCAGGGC
>CAWKHL010000005.1:0-30106 GCA_963849525.1 uncultured Acidobacteriota bacterium
GCACGCCCGGCCCCACGCCTCAAGCCCCACGCCCCACGCCTCGTCGATCGGGTCGTCGTGTATCGCAGCGAGTGACGCGATCGCTGATGGCGGTGAAGACGTAGGCGGCGACCTTCAGGTCGCCGCACGCCCGGCGGCCTGAAGGCCGCCGGCTACGACTGCCGGCCCCACGCCTCAAGCCCCACGCCTCGTCGATCGCCGTTGTCGTGTTATCGCCGCGAGCGACGCGATCGGTGATGGCGCGTGAAGACGTAGGCGGCGACCTTCAGGTCGCCGCGCGCCCGGCGGCCTGAAGGCCGCCGGCTACGACTGACCGGCCCCACGCCCCACGCCCCACGCCCTACCCCACGCCCCTCACCGCCCCTCCCTCAGGTCGAGCCGATCGCGCAATCTCGTCGCCCATGAAGTTGAAGCCGAGGACGAGCGAGGCGATGGCGAGGCCGGGGAAGATGGTCAAGTGCGGCGCGTCGATGAGAGTGCGCGCGGCCGGCGTCGAGCATCGTGCCCCAACTCGGTGTCGGAGGCTGCACGCCAAGGCCGAGGAAGCTCAACGACGCCTCGGCGATGATTGCGCGGCCATCCCCAGCGTGGCCTGCACCGTCACCGCCGGAAGCGCGCCGGGGATGATGTGACGCAGCAGGACCGCGCGGCATCGACGCGCCAATCGCGCGCGCCGCCTGCACGTAGTCCAGCTCGCGCAGCTTCAGCACCTGCCCGCGCACGAGCCGCGCGTAGCCCACCCAGCCGATCGCGCTCAGCGCAAAGACGGCGTGCGGCAGGCCCGGCCCAAGCGCGGCGACCAGCGCAATCGCCAGCAGGATGCCGGGGAACGCGAGCAGGACGTCCATGACGCGGCCGACGGCCTCGTCGAGCCGCCGCCCACATAGCCGGCCACCGCCCCAATCGTCAGGCCGACGGTCGACGAGACCGAGACGACGGTCGACGCCGACGAGCAGCGAGATGCGCGCGCCGACCATCAGCCGCGACAACATGTCGCGCCCGAGCTCGTCGAGGCCGAACGGTGTACCCACGACGGCCCAGCCAGGCGCAGCGGCAGCGCCTGCGCCGCCGGATCGACGGCACGACCCACGGACCCACGACGGCCGCGAGGATTGTGAGCAGCACGAGCGCGAGGCCGATGCGAAACGTCATTCCAGTCGAGATCCTCGGGTCGAGCCACCCGTACAGCACGTCGACGATCAGGTTGAGCGCCACATAGGTGACCGCGATGAAGAGAATGCAGCCCTGCACCAGCGGATAGTCGCGGAACGAGATCGACTGGATCAGCAGACGACCGACCCCAGGCCACGCGAAGATCGTCTCGGTGATGATCGTCCCGGTCAGCACCACGCCGAACTGGAGGCCGCAATCGTCACGACGGGAATCAGGCTGTTCCGGAAGGCGTGCGCCATCACGGCGCGCGCGCGCGACAAGCCCCGCGCCCGTGCGGCCAGGACGTAGAGCTCGTCCAACTCGGCGAGCAGGCTGGTGCGCGTCATCCTGGCCAGAATGGCGGCCAGCGCGGCGCCGAGCGTCGCGGCCGGCAGCACCAGGTGCAGCCAGGAGCCCGTGCCCGCCACGGGCAGCACCCCCAGGGTACACGGCAAATACCAACGCCAGGAGCGGACCGAGCCAGAAGTTCGGCATCGAGACGCCGAGCAGCGACACGCGTCATCGCCGCGTGGTCGATGGGGTTTCCCGCGATAGAGCGCGCCGAGACGTCCGAGCGGAATCGCGAAGACGAGCGCCACGCCCATCGCCGCACACGCCAGCTCGACGGTGCGCGGCAGACGCATGCCGATCTCATGCGCGACCGGCGTGCCGTAGCGGAACGACTGACCGAGGTCGCCGTGCGCGACCCCCGACATGTAGTCGGTCGTACTGACGCCAGAGCGGCCGGTCGAGACCGAGTCGCGCGCGCAGGTCGGCAGACGTCGGCCGGCGCCGCCGCCTCCCCCAGCATGGTCTGCGCGGGGTCGCCCGGCACGAGGTGGACGAGCGAGAAGACCAGCGTCACGACCCCGAAGAGCACGGGGATCGCGAGCAGGAGGCGCCGCAGGACGAACCGCCACACGCCGAGGATGATCGCCGGTCGCGCGCCGCTACGCAACTCCCGCGGGCGGCTCCGGCGTCTCGACGCCCAGCCGCCGCATGGCTTTGGCGAGGCCCTGGCGCGACAAGCCGAGCGCGCGCGCCGCCGCCAGGCGCGACCCGGCGCTGCGCACGAGCGCCATCTTCACTGCGCGGCGCTCGGCGGTGCGGCGCACCACCTCGAGCGACACGTCCGGAGCGGCCTCGACGCCGTGGGCGGCGAGCACGTGCGCAACGTGCCGACCGGTCACGCGGCCGCGACCGGGCGCGGCCACTGCGAGCGCCGCGAGCACGTTCTGAAGCTGACGCACGTTGCCCGGCCACGGCCACCGACAAAGCGCCGCGATGGCCTCGGCGGTCAGCGAGGCGCGCGATTCCGCCCGCCGGGCGGCGTCGCGCCAGAAGATCTGCGCGAGCAGCGGCACGTCTTCCACACGCTCGCGCAGTGGCGGAATCATGATGCGCACGACCGCCAACCGGAACAGCAGGTCCTCCCGAAATCGGCCGGCCGCCACGGCCTGGCCGAGCGGCCGATTCGTGGCCGCCACGACCCGCACGTCGACCGCCCGCAACGCGTTTTCCCCGAGCCGGCGGATCTCTCGATCCTGGAGCGTCCGCAGGAGCTTCGCCTGCGCGCGCGCCGACAGCTCGGCGGCCTCGTCGAGGAACAGCGTGCCCTGGTGCGCCTCCTCGAACAGCCCCACGCGCACCCCCGTCGCGCCAGTGAAGGCGCCGCGGGTGTGGCCGAAGACCTCGGCCTCGAACAGCTCGTCGGTGAGCGCCGCGCAGTTGAGCGCGCAGAATCGTCGGTCACGCCGCGGCCCGAGCCGATGCAGCGCACGCGCGACCAGTTCCTTGCCAGTGCCGCTCTCCCCTTCGATGAGCACAGGAAACGGGACGGCGGCCGCGCGCGCGACGGCCGTGCGAACCGCGGCCATCGCGGGGCTCACGCCAATGATGCTGCCGGCCATGGCGTCGGCGCTCGACGCGATTCGGGCCAGGTCGATTCGCGCCCGCACGATTGGCGCGCACCCGGACGCCAACGCCTGCACTGCCTCCGGCAGGGCGATGGCATCCTCGACTCACGCCGCGGGCCACGACCATCGCAATGGTCGCGCCGCCGTAGCGCACGGGCGCGACCGCCCACAACATCCCGTCGCGCGTCTGCGCCAACGGACCGCCGCGAGCCGTCGCCTCAGTCAGCCGCTCTCGCGCCAGCCCCGCGGCTGCGTCGCGGTCGCCGCCCAGGCACGGCAGGCCCTCGGCCGCAAAGATGCCGACCCGCACCGCCCGGGTCGACGACCGGAGCCAGTCGCACGCGCGAGTCAAAGCGACGACCTCGTCCTCGCTTTCGTGCACGATGTCGAACAACGCTGTCAGGCCTTCAAGCACTCCCATCGATGCACTCCCCTGCCCCCACCGCCAGATGCCCTCGGCGCCGCACCGCAGCACGTCGCGCCGCGCCGCCCGCCGGTGGGGGTCGTCGAGCGGCGCCCGATGGTGGTCGAGCCAGCGTTCGAGCCGCGCTGCGATGCAATCGACGCCCGGCGGCCCGGCGCCGACACTCGTGGACGACCGCGGCAGGTCCACGGCACGGGCGAGCGCGCGCCCAAGGCGCGCCATGGCCGGCACGTTCCTGCCCGGACGCAGCGCCTCGTAGGCCTCGCGCGCGGTGATGACGGCTTGCCGGTCAGCCAGCGCCGCGGCACCGAGCACGTGCAACGCGGCGCGCCAGGCCCGTGCGTGAAGGTCATCGGGCGACGTGCACGGCAGGCCCTCGAGCGCGGAGAGCTCGCGCGCGAGGCCCTCGCGATCCCGCGCGCCCCACGACAGCAGTCCACGCCAGACGTGCACGTCCGCCATCGGGTCGGGCGCCGGTGCCAGTTCGTGGAGGCCGGCGGCAAACGTGCCGCGCCAGAAGTGCAGCGCCCCGCGCCCGGCGAACCACTCAGCCGGAAGCGGCAGGCGCCCGAGGCGCGCGGTCGCACGCGCCAGGTTCGACAGAGCCTCGGCGCGATCCAGGGACCCGGCCGCGACCAGTGCGCGCGCGGCCAACGCGGCGGCTTCGACGCGCACGTCGTCGGACGCTGCCTCGGCGATGACGTCCCCGGCCATGCGTGCGACCTCGACGGCTGATGCGCCCAACCACGGACGCGCAAGCTCGCGGAATGCCGCGAGCGCGACGCTCTCCTGGCGGCGGCGCCGCGCCGCTTCGAAGGCCGCCCGGTACCAGCGCACCGCGGCGGCGTCCCGGCCGCGCCGCGCCAGCGTCTCCGCGCGGACGAGCCTGACCGGGCGTGGCGCAGGATCTGCCGCCTTCGTCAAGGGCTTCGGCGGACTCGCCCACGCATCGCCCGCGGGGTCAGACCCGGGGAGATCCACGGCCACCGCGGCCCGCTCACGGGCGAACGACACTGTCCCTCGCGCGGCGCTCAGAGCCGGTGCAAACCTGCCGAGCCATCCCCCGCTCCGCTCGGCCGCCATCCGTACGACCTCAGAGGAAGGGCGCCACACGCCGGGCACGAACGCCTCGACGAGGGCGTCAACGGCAGTCGGCCCGACAACCAGCGCGCCGCTTCCCTCCCCGACACGAAGAATCGACAGCACCAGATGCGATCGGTCGCTCACCCCGACGAGGTCGCTGAGCCAGCCGGAGGTCGTGCCGTCGCGCCGCGCCCGCGGCGTGTCGATGAGCGCGACGTGGCGATGGCAGAGCGCTCGTCTCAATCGTCGCGGCAGACAGAGGTCGGCGCGCACCGCCACGAACCCGAGGCGCCGCAGCGCGCGCGCCGTGTCCGACAGAAGGCTTGCGAGCGCGGCCCCACGCGGCGCTTCGAGACCCACGACACGTGGCCCGCGCGCCCGGTGGCACTCGGCGTGCTGAACCAGCGCGGACACGAGGCCGCGGGCGACGTGCCGGATTCGAGAAGATGGGTGCCCCGAGGTCCGGTGGCTCGTTCCACACCTCGAACCACTCCGCGCCCGGCACGGGCCCGAAATCGATCATCCGCACGGCGCCATCTCGCCAGACCGCGAACGCCTCCTCGCACCGCCGCACCGCGTCAATGGTCCGCGCGGCCGGCGCGGCCGGCCCGACCCGCCCGACGACGCGCCGGCCCGTGGCCAGGTCCAGCCAGCGGCCCGGCAAGACCACGAATCGATCGCCAATCACCTGAGGCACGTGGCCTTGCTCAGTGCAAGAAACACGCCCGTTCAAAACGCGACGACGTCGTCTCGGTGCGACCAGGACGTTGCAGAAAGTTCGATAGAATGACGCGCCGGATGCTGCGATTTCTCACTGCCGGCGAATCGCACGGTCAGGCGCTCACCGTCATCGTCGATGGCCTTCCGGCGGGCCTCGCGCTGTCGGCCGATCGCATCGCGGCCGACCTGGCCCGCCGCCAGCTCGGCTACGGGCGCGGACGCCGGATGGCCATCGAGCAGGACCGCGCCGAAATCCTCTCCGGCGTCCGGCGCGGCGAAACGATCGGCGGCCCCATCTCTCTGATCATCCGCAACCGCGACTGGGCGAACTGGCAGCATGCGATGAGCGTCGAGGCCGACCCGCCCGACGCGCTCCCGGCGCCCGCCGCGCTCCGGTCACGCGCCCGCGACCGGGCCACGCCGATCTGGCCGGCGGCGTGAAGTACGGACGCGACGATCTCGCGTGACATCCTCGAGCGCGCCAGCGCCAGGGAGACGGCCGCACGCGTGGCGGCCGGCGCCGTCGCGCGCGCGCTCATGCGCGTGCGTGGGCATCGACGTCGCGAGTCATGTCGTGTCGATCGGCGGCGTGGGCGTGGCCGACGCGGGGGCGATCGACGTTCACCGCGATCCGGGCGCTCTCGCCCACCGACGACCTGCGCTGCGCCGACCCCACCCTGGGCGACGCGATGCGGCGGGCCATCGACGCGGCGCGCGAGGCCGGCGACACCGTCGGCGGCGCGTTCGAAGTCGTGGCGCACGGCGTTCCGGCCGGCCTCGGCAGCTACGTGCAGTGGGACCGGAAACTCGACGGCCGGATCGCCCAGGCGCTGATGTCCATTCACGCGATCAAAGCCGTGGGCATCGGCCTCGGTCCGCTCGCGGGCGATCTGCCCGGCTCCCGCGTCCACGACGAAATCGTCGCGGCGTCTGGCACGACGTCAGGCACGCTGCCCGGCCTGTCGCGGCCGACCAACCGCGCCGGCGGCCTCGAAGGCGGCGTCACGACCGGCGAGGACCTGCGCGTCACCGCCTGGATGAAGCCGATCTCCACCCTGATGAAGCCGTTGCAGTCGGTGGACCTGCAGACGATGACGCCCGCGGCGGCCGCGATCGAACGCAGCGACGTCTGCGCCGTCCCCGCGGCGTCGGTGGTCGGTGAAGCGATGGTGTGCCTGGTGCTCGCCGACGCCGTGCTCGAGAAGTTCGGTGGCGATGCGGTCGCCGACCTCGTGGCGTCCTGGCGCCAATACTCGACGGACCGGGCGGCCCGGCTCCAGCCGGCCGCCGCCCCGGAGCGGCGTGGGGCGCCGGACGCCCCGCCGGCCACGTAATGCTGCGGCCGATCGTCAGGTACGGCACGTCCGTCCTGCAGGCCCCGGCTGCCCCCGTCGAGGTGGTCACCGACGAGATCCAGCAGCTCATCGACGACATGATGGAGACGATGTACGCGGCGCCCGGCGTGGGGATCGCGCGCGCCGCAAGTGGATGTGCCGCTGCGCGTATGCGTGATCGACGTCAGCGGCGGCAAGCAGGGCGGCGAACTGATCGCGCTCGTCAACCCCGAGTTCGTCTCGCGCGACGGCATGCAGCTCGAGGAAGAGGGCTGCCTGAGCATCCCCGGCTTCAACGCGACGGTCGCCCGCCCGATCCAAAGCCATCGTCCGCGGGCTCGATCGCAGCGGCAAGCCCATCACAGTGGACGGCTCAGGCCTGCTCGCGCGCGCCCTCCAGCACGAAATCGATCACCTCGACGGCGTCCTCTTCCTCGATCGCCTGCGCGGCGTGCGCCGCGACCTCATCGTGCGGAAGATCCGCAAAATGCAGCGCACGGGCAAATGGTGACTGGCCCGCGGGTCGTGTTCTTCGGCACACCTCAGTTTGCCGTCCCCACGCTCGAGGCGCTGGTCGAGGGCGGCTGGACCGTCGCCGGCGTCGTGACACAGCCCGACCGGCCGCGCGGCCGCGGCCAGCGCGTGTCGGCCGCGCCGGTCAAGGCCCTGGCCGACGCGCACGGCCTGCCCGTGCTCCAGCCGGACCGGCTGAAGACCCCGGAGTTCGCCGCTGCGCTCGACGCCCTGCGGCCCGACATCGGCGTGGTCGCCGCCTACGGCAAACTGCTCCCCCAATCGGTGATCGACCGCCCGGCGCGCGGCATGGTCAACGTCCACGCGTCCCTGCTGCCGCGCTGGCGCGGCGCGGCGCCCGTGCACCGCGCGATCCTCGCCGGCGACCACGAGACGGGCGTCACCATCATGCGGGTGGTGCTCGCGCTCGACGCCGGGCCGACGATCGCGCGCGAGTCGATTGCCATCGATCCCGATGAGACCAGCGCCGACCTTGAAGAACGGCTCGCCCGTCTCGGCGCGCGCCTGCTCGTCCAGGCCCTGCCGGACGTCGCCGCAGGGCACGCGGTCGAAACACCTCAGGACGAGGCCGGGGTCACCTACGCCGCGCGGCTCGACCGTGCCGACAGCCCGATCGACTGGGCGCGTCCCGCGCGTTCCATTCACGATCAGATCCGCGGGCTGCACCCGTGGCCGCTGGCAGCCGCCAGCCTCGGCGGCCGGCGTGTGATCGTGCGGCGCTCGGCGGTCGACGCCGACGCCGGAGACGACGCGGCGCCCGGCACCATCGTCGAAGCCCAGGGCGACCGGCTGGTCGTCGCGGCCGCGCCGGGCCGCGTCCGCCTGCTCGAACTGCAGCCCGAGGGACGGCGCGCCACCGACGCGCGCGCGTTCATCAACGGCGCGCGCATGACCGCCGGCCAGCGATTCGAATGAGAACGGACTCCCTTCTCGGATCCGCTGACTGCCACAGGCGGCAACCTTGAGGTCGCCGCGAGCCCGGCGGCCTGACGGCCGCCGGCTGCGACCGTCGGCGAAGCCAAGCCCTCCGAGTGCCCGGCAGGCGGCGGTTCGCGTCCTGCTCGCCGTCGACGCGGGACCGACGACGCTCGGCGCCGAGATCGACCGGGCACGGCGCGGCCTGACCGACGAGCGCGATCGGGCGTTGCTGATCGAGATCGCCACGGGCGTCCTGCGCTGGCGCGCGCGCCTCGACGCCCTGCTGGCCCAGTGCGCCACGCGCCCGCTGGACGACGTCGACGCGGCCGTGCGCGCAACGCTACGCGTCGGCGCCTACCAGATCGAGCACCTCACGCGCATTCCCTCGCACGCCGTCGTGCACGAATCGGTGGAGCTGGTCCGCCGCCTCGGCCGGGCGCGTGCGTCCGGCTTCGTCAACGCGGTCCTCCGGAATTGGCTGCGCACGCGCAAGAGCCTGACCCTGCCGGACCGGCCTCGGGACGGCGCTGACCGGTCGGCCTGGCTGGCGTACCTGTCCACGACGCTGTCGCACCCCGCCTGGCTCGTCGCGCGCTGGCTCGATCGCGTGGGGCCGGATGCCGCGGAGCGATGGTGCCGCTACAACAACGACCCGCCCGCGATCGGCGCGCGGGCCTACGACGATGGCGAGCGTCCCGACATTGTCGAAGCCCTGAGCGCGGCCGGCGTGGAAACCGAGCCGCTGCCCTTTGTCGCCGATGGCTGGCGCTTCCCGCCCGGCTCGCTGGGCGGTGTGCCGCAGACGCTCCGGCAGCGGTTCTTCGTGCAGGACGAAGCGTCGCAGATCGTCGCGCACGCCGTCGGTGCCCGCCCGGGCGACACGGTACTCGACCTTTGCGCGGCGCCAGGCGGCAAGTCAATCGTGCTGGCCGCCGACATGGCAGGAGCCGGACGCCTCGTCTCCTGCGACGCGCGACCGCGCCGCCTGCGTCTGCTCGCTGACACCCTCGCCCGAGCGCACGTGCCGTCGAGAATCGTCCAGCTCGACGCCTCGCGACCGCTGCCCTTCGCGCCCGTGTTCGACCGGGTGCTCATCGACGCGCCCTGCTCCGGTCTCGGCGTCGTGGCACGGGATCCCGACCTGAAGTGGACGCGGCGCGAAGCCGAGCTCCACGATTTCGCCGACCAGCAGTTCCGGATTCTGTCGGCCGCCGCCGCGGTGGTCCGGCCTGGAGGGCATCTCGTGTACGCCACCTGCTCGAGCGAACCCGAAGAGAACGAAGCGGTCGTCGCGCGCTTTCTGGCTGGCGCCCCCGACTTCACCGCGGCGCGCCCCGCGACCCCGCTCCTCGTTCCGCGCCTGGGCGAGCTGCTGACCGAGAGCGGCGCGTTGCGCACCTGGCCGCACCGGCATGGGCTGGATGGCTTCTTTGCCGCCTTCCTGGTGCGCCGGCAGGCGCCGTAGGTACACTTTTCTGGTTCAATGGCCCTGGGAAACCGCGTCTGGAACGTCGGCCGGCTGCTCCTTCTCGTGGCGGCGCTGCTGGCCACGTACCTCGTGTTCTTCGTCTCGTCGATGAAGGTCGCGATTCGATCGCGCGAGGTCAAGGTGCCGAACGTCCAGGGCAAGACCGTGGCCGAAGCGACGAGTGCGCTCGCCGCGGTGGGCCTGTCGCTGCAGGTTGAAGCGCGGCGCCCGGACGCATCCGTGCCCGCCGACCACGTGATCGACCAGATCCCCGGCCCGAACTCGAACCTGCGTCAGGAGCGCGCCGTGCGCGTGCGTGTGAGCCAGGGCGTCGTCGACCCGGTCGTGCCCGTCCTGATGGGCCTGACCCAGCGGTCCGCCGAACTGGAGTTGTCGCAGGACCAGATCACGGTCGCCTCGGTGGCCGAGATCCACACCTCGGCGTATCCCCCTGGAACAATCGTCGCGCAGGATCCGCCGCCGCAGAGCCGGCACGCAACGGTCTCGCTGCTCGTCAATCGTGGCGAATCGACGGTCACCTACATCATGCCCGACCTGATTGGCACGCCCGGCGACGCCGCCGTGAGCTTCCTGCGGAGCCGCGAGTTCCGCGCGACGATCACCGGCGAGGTCCCCTACCCCGGCATCCCCGCACGAACGGTCGTCCGGCAGTCACCGCAGGCCGGCTTCCGCATCGCGCCCGGCGAGATCATCTCGCTCGAGGTGAGCCGATGAGTGCGGCGCGCGTCCGATCGCCCCGTCGATTCTCGCGTCTGACTTCGCGCGGCTGGCCGACGAGGTCGCCAAGGTCGAGCAGGCCGGCGCCGACATGATCCACGTCGACGTGATGGACGGCCACTTCGTCCCGAACATCACGATCGGCCCGCCGGTGGTCCGCTCGCTCCGCAAGGTCACGACGCTGCCGCTCGACGTGCACTTGATGATCTCCGAGCCGGACCGGTACCTCGAGGCGTTCATCGACGCCGGAGCGTCGACACTCATCGTCCATGCCGAGGTGCTGCCGCACCTGCACCGGACGCTGACCGAGATCCGCAAGCTGGGCGCCAAAGCCGCGGTCGCCATCAATCCTTCGACACCCGCCGCGCACTTGAGCGACGTCACCGCGGAAATCGAGCAGGTCCTCGTCATGACGGTGAATCCCGGGTTCGGCGGCCAGAAGTTCATCCCGCACAGCCTGGCCAAGGTGGCGGGCGTGCGGGACCTGCTGACCGCGCACGGGTCGACCGCGCCGATTGAAGTGGACGGCGGCGTCGACGCCGACAACGCCGCGGCCCTGGTCGCCGCGGGCGCCTCGATCCTCGTCGCGGGCGTCTCGATCTTCCGCACCCCCGACCCCGGAGCTGCGACGGTCGCACTCCGACAGGCGGCGGAGCGCGGACGTTGAGCGCGCCGGCCGGACTGCGTTCGTCGGTCACTACCCTCCGGGTGCGCTACGCCGAGACCGACCGCATGGGCGGTCGTCTACTACGCCAACTATCTCGTGTGGTTCGAAGTGGCGCGCGCCGACCTGCTGCGGACGCTCGGCTGGAGCTACCGGGAGGTCGAAGACAGCGGCGTGCTGCTGCCCGTCATCGAGGCGCACTGCGAGTACCTGCGGCCGGCGCGGTACGATGACGAGGTGTCGGTGCGGACCGAGGGGCGCCTGCGCTCCCCGGTGCGTCTGGAATTCAGCTACGAAGTCGTCGGCCCGGACGACGGGGCCGCTGCGGCCCGCGGGTACACGGTGCATGCCGCGGTCGACCGCGCCGGCCGCCCCTGCCGCCTGCCCGCCCGTCTTCGTGAGGTGTTCGCGTGAAAGCGCTCGTCACCGGCACCGCCGGCTTCATCGGGTCGCACCTGTCGGACGCGCTGCTCGACCGCGGCGCCGAGGTGGTTGGCATCGACTGCTTCACCGATTACTACGCGCGCGAGATCAAGGAGCGCAACCTCGCCCCGCTGCTCGCACGGCCCGCGTTCCGCTTCGTCGACGCGGCACTGCAGACCGTCGACATGGACGCGCTGCTCGACGGCGTCACGCACGTCTTTCATCTGGCGGCGCAGGCCGGCGTCCGCAAGAGCTGGGGCGACGACTTCCGCGTCTACACCACCAACAACGTCGACGCGACCCAGCGCCTGCTCGAGGCCCTGGCCGGCCGGCAAATCGAGCGCGTCGTCTACGCGTCCAGCTCCTCGATCTACGGCGACTTGGTGGATCTGCCGATGCGCGAGGACGCGCTGCCGCAGCCGGTCTCGCCCTACGGCGTGACGAAGCTCGCCGCCGAGCAGTTGTGTTACCTGTACTTCGCCAACTACGGCGTGCCGACCGTCTCGCTGCGGTATTTCACTGTGTACGGACCGCGGCAGCGGCCCGACATGGGCTTTCACCGCTTCCTGCGCGCGGCGTTGACCGGCCAGCCGCTGACACTGTACGGCGACGGCGAGCAGACCCGGGATTTCACGTTCGTTCGCGATATCGTGGCGGCGACCCTGGCCGCGGGCGACCGCGGGCGGCCCGGCGCCGTCTATAACATCGGGGGCGGGAGCCGGGTGTCGATCCGGCACGTCTTCGACCTGGTCGCCCGCGTGACCGGCCGCACGCTGGACATCCGTCGCGAGCCCGCCCAGAAGGGCGACATGCGCGACACGTACGCCGATACGACGCGGGCCCGGCACGACCTCGGCTTCGCACCAGGCACGACGCTCGAAGCGGGCCTGGCGGCCGAAACGGACTGGCTGAGCGCCCTGCTCACCCAGCCGCAGAGCCGATGACGCGTCAGACGGGGACCGTGCTGCGCCGCCGCCAGTAGGGGTGAGTGGCGCGCCATCTGGCGCGCCCCGCGCGAACGGAGCGGGGCGACGGGGGCCCCGCGAGTGAGCGCGTAGGGGGGTCCGCGGGGGCGAAGCCCCCCGGATCAAAATAGAAGCCCCCCGGGGCTGACGGGAGACAGGAACGAGGCGCGCCATCTGGCGCGCCCCGCGCGAACGGAGCGGGGCGACGGGGGCCCCGCGAGTGAGCGCGTAGGGGGGTCCGCGGGGGCGAAGCCCCCCGGATCAATAGAAGCCCCCCGGGGCTGACGGGAGACAGGAACGAGGCGCGCCATCTGGCGCGCCCCGCGCGAACGGAGCGGGGCGACGGGGTCCCCGCGAGTGAGCGCGTAGGGGGGTCCGCGGGGGCGAAGCCCCCCGGATAAATAGAAGCCCCCCGGGGCTGACGGGAGACAGGAACGAGGCGCGCCATCTGGCGCGCCCCGCGCGAACGGAGTGGGGCGACGGGGTCCCCGCGAGTGAGCGCGTAGGGGGGTCCGCGGGGGCGAAGCCCCCCGGAATAGAAATAGAAGCCCCCCGGGGCTGACGGGAGACAGGAACGAGGCGCGCCATCTGGCGCGCCCCGCGCGAACGGAGTGGGGCGACGGGGTCCCCGCGAGTGAGCGCGTAGGGGGGTCCGCGGGGGCGAAGCCCCCCGAATAAAAATAGAAGCCCCCCGGGGCTGACGGGAGACAGGAACGAGGCGCGCCATCTGGCGCGCCCCGCGCGAACGGAGTGGGGCGACGGGGTCCCCGCGAGTGAGCGCGTAGGGGGGTCCGCGGGGGCGAAGCCCCCCGGATTGATAGAAGCCCCCCGGGGCTGACGGGAGACAGGAACGAGGCGCGCCATCTGGCGCGCCCCGCGCGAACGGAGTGGGGCGACGGGGTCCCCGCGAGTGAGCGCGTAGGGGGGTCCGCGGGGGCGAAGCCCCCCGGATCATAGAAGCCCCCCGGGGCTGACGGGAGACAGGAACGAGGCGCGCCATCTGGCGCGCCCCGCGCGAACGGAGTGGGGCGACGGGGTCCCCGCGAGTGAGCGCGTAGGGGGGTCCGCGGGGGCGAAGCCCCCCGGATTAATAGAAGCCCCCCGGGGCTGACGGGAGACAGGAACGAGGCGCGCCATCTGGCGCGCCCCGCGCGAACGGAGTGGGGCGACGGGGTCCCCGCGAGTGAGCGCGTAGGGGGGTCCGCGGGGGCGAAGCCCCCCGGATCAAAGATGATGGGGACTGATGACTGACCGGTGTTCGAACCTGACCCGCTTTGCCGGCCGCCTCGCGGTCGCCGGTCTGCTCCTTACCGCGACGGCGTGCGCCTCGTCTGGCCCCAAGCTCCCCGCGCCCGGCTCGGCCGAGGCCGACAAGTTCCTTTTCGATCGCGGCACGGCGGAAATGAAGGACCACCACTGGGTGGCCGCACGGGAGTACTTCAAGCGCCTGGTCGAGGGCTACCCGCAGAGCGAGTACCGTCCGGACGCCAAGCTCGGCATCGGTGACTCGTACCTCGGGGAGAACACCGTCGAGGGCAAGATCCTTGCCGCCAACGAGTCCAAGGAGTTCCTGGCGTACTTCCCCGCAACGACAAGACCGACTACGCGCAGTACCAGATTGCGGTCTGTCACTACCGCCAGATGCTCTCCCCCGACCGTGACCAGACCGAGACGCAGGCGACGATCAAGGCGTTCGAGGACTTCTTCCAGCGCTATCCCGACAGCTCGCTGCGCCCGCAGGCTGAAAAGCTCTACCGCGAGGCCCGCGACCGGTTGTCGGACCACAACTACGGCGTCGGCGCGTTCTATTTCCGGTTCAAGGTGTACGTCGGCGCCATCGACCGGTTCCAGCAGATTCTGAAGGACGACCCGCAGTACACGCGCCGCGACGCCGTCTACTACTACCTGGGCGAATCGCTGGTGGCCATGGGTCGCGACAAGGAAGCGCTGCCGTACTTCGACCGGCTCGTCCAGGAGTTCCAGCAGAGCGAGTATCTGGAAAAAGCCAAGCAGCGCGTCACGGAGCTGAAGGGAAAGCTCCCGTAGGGGCCCGCGTCAGGCGCGGACGCGGCCGCGCCCGGCGTCGACGGCCGCGGCCTTGGCGGGCACGCCATTGAACCGCCGGTAGTAATCCACCGCCGAGACGAGCGCCGTGATCGTCGCCACCCACAACGCGGCCTGGCCGATGACGAGCAGTTGCGCGAACGGCCCGCGACTCAAGATGAGCGCCAGGATGGCGACGACCTGCGCGATCAGCTTCACCTTGCCGAGCGGTGACGCCGGCATCGCCTGCCCGCGCGTATGGGCGATGGCGCGCAGCACCGTCACGGCGAACTCGCGCCCCAGGATCACCGCCACCATCCACGCCGGCGCCAGGTTCATCGACACGAGCGAGACGAGCGCGGCCGTGACGAGCAGCTTGTCGGCGAGCGGGTCCATCCACTGTCCAAGGCCGGTGACCTGCTGCCGGCGCCTGGCGAGGTAGCCGTCGAGCCCAGTCGGTCAGCGACGCGACCGCGAAGATGGCGGCGCCGACCAGTTCCTTGCTCACGCCGAACACTTCCCGCCCGTGGAACTTGGTCAGCAGGACGACGACCAGCAGCGGGACCAGGAAGATCCGGGCGAGCGGTCAGCGAATTCGGGAGGTTCACGTCCAAGGCTATGCTAGACGCAGTTCCTCGCCAGGATCAGTCGCCAGTTGGTATGATGTCGGCTTGTCATGAGGGCCATTCTCCTCGCCGGGGGCAAGGGCACACGACTGCGGCCCCTCACGCTGCACACGCCGAAGCCGATCGTGCCGATCTTCGACCGGCCGTTCCTGCGCTATCAGATCGATCTGCTCCGGCAGGTGAGCGAGATCGACGAGATCGTCCTGAGCCTGAATTACCAGCCGCGGCCGCATCGAGGAGGTCTTCGGCGACGGCGCGGACCTGGGCGTCCACCTGCGCTACGTCGTCGAACCGAATCCGCTCGGCACCGGCGGCGCGATCAAGTTCGCGGCCGGCGAGGACCAGAGCGAGCCGGTCGTCGTCTTCAACGGCGACGTGTTGACGTAGGTCGACCTGCCGGCCCTCATCGCGCTCCACCGCGACCGCACGCGCCAGGGCGACGCATCGTCCTGACGCCGGTCGAGAATCCCACCGCCTACGGGCTCGTCGAGACCGACGCCCAGGGCAACGTCCTGGCGCTTTCTCGAAAAGCCGTCCGCGGACGAGATCCGGCGCAACACCATCAACGCCGGCATCTACGTCCTGGAGCCCGAGACGCTTCGACCGGATCCCCAGGACACCGCCTGCTCGATCGAACGCGGCTACTTCCCTCGCCCTCGAGCGGAAGGGAGACGTTCGTCGCCTAGGTCTACCGCGGCTACTGGATCGACATCGGCACGCCGGCCAAGTACCTGCAGGCCCACCGCGACATCATGGACGGCCGGTTCGTCGCGCCGCCCGTTCGGCGACGCGCCGGGCGTCGCGTGGTGTCGCCGGAGGCGCGCATCGAGGACGGCGCGACCGTCGACGGGCCCGTGCTTCATCGACGCCGGCGCCGTCGATCAAGGCCGGGGCGACTGCATCGGCCGTACAGCGTCATCGGGCGCCATTGCCACATCGAGCGAGGACGCCGACGTCGACGGCGCCATCCTCTGGCCGAACACCTGGGTCGACCGCGACGCCCTGCTGACCGGCGCGATCGCCGGCGCGCCACTGCCACTTCGGCCGGAACGTCGCCGTCGGCGACGGGGCGTCTTCGGCGACAAGTCGGTCGTGACAGACTACTCACGACTGTAGGCCCGAGGCCCGGACCCGACTCTGATCCGATGTCCATCTCTCCAAGCATCTTCAAGGCCTACGACGTCCGCGGCCTGTATCCGAGCGAGCTCGACGAGGCGGGGGCGCGCGTCATCGGCCGGGCGTTCGTCGCGTATCTGGGCGCCGAAGCGCATTGCCGTCTCGCGCGACATGCGCACGTCGTCGCCGGCCCTGGCGGCCGCGCTTCATCGACGGCGCCCGCGCGCAGGGCGCCGACGTCGTCGACTACGGCATGATGCGCGCACCGACATGCTCTACTTCGCGGTGGTCCGCGACGGGCTCGACGGCGGCGCGCAGATCACCGCCTCGCACAACCCGGGCGAGTACAACGGCGTCAAGATGGTGCGCGCGCGAGGCGTTTCCGCTGTCGGGCGACGCCGGCATCGGCGAGATCCGCGACATGGTGACGCGGCAGACCATTCCGGAGCCGCCCGCGCCGCCCGGCGGCCGCTCGAGCGCCGCAACCTGCTCGACGCCTACGTCGACAAGGTCATGTCGTTCATCGATCCGACCGTCATCAAGCCGTTCAACGTCGTGCTCGACGCCGGCAGCGGCATGGCCGGCCTGGTCGCTCCGAGGCTCTTCGACCGGCTGCCCTGCCAGACGACGCGGCTGTGCTTCGAGATCGACGGGACGGTTCCCGAACCACGAGGCCAATCCGCTCATCGAGGAGAACCGCCGCGACATCATCGCCCGGGTCGTCGCCGAAAAGGCGCCGACATCGGCATCGCGTGGGACGGCGACGCGGACCGGTGCTTCTTCGTCGACGGCACGCGGCGAGTTCATCGCCGGCGACTTCATCACGGCGCTGCTGGCCGAGGCGTTCCTCCGGAAGTCGCCGGGCGAGAAGATCATCTACGACGTGCGTGCGAGCTACGCGGTCAAGGACACCGTGGCGGCCTACGGCGGCACGGCGCTCATGAACCGCGTGGGCCACGCGTTCATCAAGCGCCGGATGCGCGAGGAGGACGCGATCTTCGGCGGCGAGGTCACGGGCCACTACTACTTCCGCGACTACTACTACGCCGACAACGGCTTCATCCCGGCGCTGCTGATCCTCGAGCTGATGTCCAGGAAGAACATGACGCTGCGGGACCTGCTCGCGCCGCTGCGGGAGAAGTACTTCATCTCGGGCGAGATCAACACGCGCGTGAGCGAGCATGGACGACGTGCCGGCGAGCTGGCAGGCCCTGGCCGACCGATACCAGGACGGCCACACCTACCAGATCGACGGCTTCTCGGCCGAGTACCCCGACTGGCACTTCAACGTCCGCGCCTCGAACACCGAGCCCCTGCTCCGCCTCAACCTCGAGGCCACGACGCCGGCGTTGATGGAACAGAAGCGGGACGAGGTGCTCGCGGTGATCCGGGCGACGCCGTAGAGCCCCTCCGGCAGTCCCTCCTGAACAGCACTGTGCGCCAGCCGGTTGCCAGTCATCTCTGCAAATGCTAAGTTATCCGCCATGAAGGGCGACAAGCTCGGGGAATTCGAGGAGCTGACGCTGCTGGCGACGTGCGCGATCAAGGGCGACGTCTACGGCGTCCCGGTGCAGCAGTATGTCGAGAAGGTCACCGGCCGCAATGTCACGATGGGCGCCGTCTACGCGGCGCTCGCCCGCCTCGATGACAAAGGCTACGTGCGCTCGTTTTTGGGCGAAGCCACGCAGGTCCGCGGCGGCAAGCGCAAGCGCCTGTACCAAGCGACGGCGGCAGGCCTCTTGGCCGTGAAAGAACTGCGCCGGGTGCGGGAGCAGATCTGGCGCGCTATCGAAGCGGGCCGGCAGGCGTGATGCCTCCATCACGCCCGCGGCGGATCGGCCTCTGGCTCCTGAAGCTCGTGCGCCTCGGCGATCGGTGGGGCGAAGTCGAATCCGATTTGGCGGAGCTCTTCGACGCCCGCTCGAACGAGCGGGGCCGCGCCTACGCGTGGCGGCGGTTGATCGCGGATGTCGTCAGCGTGGCCTGGATTCCGTCGGGGGGCAGCCTCGGGCGGGATCTCCGGTTCGGCCTGCGGCTGGTCCGCCGGCATCCGGCGCCGGTCTGCCTCACCGTCGCCGGCCTTGCGCTCGCGGTCGCGGTGGTCACCGCCACGTTCGGCATCATCGACGCGACCATGCTTCGGCCTTACCAGGTGGCGGATCCCTGGTCGATCGTCAGCGTCATCCGCCCGGGGCCGCGCGCCGTGTCGGCCTGGCCGTACACGCACTTTCTGCAGTGGCAGGCCAGGCTGCGCCTCACGACCGTCGAAGCATCCCTGCTCGACCGCACGCGGGTGGGGCTGACCCCCGCAGCCGACAACGCGGCGCCGCATGACACGTTGTTCGTCAGCGGCGGCTACCTCCCGATGCTCGGCGGCCGCACGCGTCTCGGCCGGCCCCTGGAGCCCCGCGACGACCGCCCGGATGCGCCGCTGGTGGTGGTGATCGGCTATCGCTTCTGGACCACCGACCTCGACAGCGACCCGACCGTGGTCGGCCGCACGCTCTGGCTGGGAGATGCGGCAGTGACGGTGGTCGGCGTCATGGACCCGGGCTTCGTGGGGCCGACGTCAGTCTTCGCGACGCTCTGGGCGCCCCTCTCGGCCTACGACGATGTGACGCACAGCCGGCCCCTGACGCCGACGAGCAACGAACTCGTGGACATCGTCGGCCGGCTGGCGCCCGGCACCGCGATCAAGGCGGCCGCAAGCGAGCTGACCGCCGTGTCGGCTGGCATGCTGAACTGGCAGGGCGCGCCCGACGGCACGGCGCGGGCGGCGCGCCTGGTGTCGGCCCGTTCGCCCTGGTCCACCCGCAACGCCGACGGGCGGTACACCGCCCTGGCGATGCTGGCCATCGCGAGCCTCGTGCTGGTGCTCGCGTGCGCCAACGCTGCCAATCTGCTGCTGGCGGGCGCCGCGTCGCGCGCCCGCGAGATGGGCCTGCGCCTCGCACTCGGCGCCACCCGCGGTCGCCTCGTCCGGCAGCTCGTCAGCGAGAGCCTGCTCCTCGGCGTCATTTCCGGCGTTGTCGGGTTGCTGCTCTCCGTCTGGCTCATGAAGATCGGCGCGGTACTTCTGGCGCTGCCGCCGGAACTTCCCCTCACACCGGACCTCCCCGTGCTGTTCTTCACCGCCGGCGTGGCCGTGGCCTGCGGCCTCGGCGCGGGCCTCGCGCCGGCGCGGTTCGGCGCGGGCGGCGACGTCACGAGGGCGCTCAAGACGCAGGGTGGTCACTACAGGGCGGCGGCGAGGGGCTCACGGGTCCGTCTCTCGTTCGTCGGGCTCCAGGCTGCCGTGTCGATCTTCCTGCTCGTCGGCGCCGCGCTCCTGACGCGCTCGGTGGTGCGGCTGGCGAACACGCCGCTGGGCTTCGACGCCGACAAGCTACTCGCCGTCTCGCTGGACATTCCCCGATCGCCCGCGTACTACGATCGCGACGCCCGGACCTACAACGAGAACGCGCGCGCGTACCTTGCCGACGCCGTGGCGGCTGTGCGGCGCCTGCCGTCGGTCGAGAGCGCGTCGCTGGCGCTCTATCCGCCGTTCGGGTTTTCCCGTGCCACGACCAGGCCGTTCACGCACGACGGGCGGTCGTACGCGATGTCGGCCAACTCGAGCGATGCCGCGTACCTTCGTCACCGCCGGGGTTCAGCTCCTGCAGGGCCGCGCGTTCACGGACGACGAGGCTCGAAGCGGCGCGCCGGTCGTGCTCGTCAGCCAGAGTGTCGCCAGGGACTTCTTCGGCGGCGCCGATCCGATCGGCCGCACGCTGTCGGGGGTGCCCACGCCGTTCGGCGAAGAGGCCCAATCCACGATCATCGGCATCGTCGCGGACGCGATGATGTCGTCGCCCGAGGCGAACCGCAACGGCGCCCTTTACTTTCCGATGGGCAGCCGGTTCGACAACCCGCCGACGCTGATCGTCCGATCCCAGCGGCCGGCAGCGATCGTGAGATCGGCCGAGACCGCGCTCCTCGCGGTCAACCCAGGCGTGCGAGCCACGGGCCGGGTCGTCGGTGCCGCCGCGCAGGGGTTCCTCGACAACACGCGGCGGCTGGCGCTGATGGCCGCGAGTGTGGCCGGCCTCGCGTGCGTGCTGGCCATCCTCGGTATCTACGGCGTCACGGCATTCGTCCTGAAGCAGCGCACTCAGGAGATCGGCGTGCGCCTGACACTCGGCGCGACGTCGGGCGAGCTGTTCGGACTGCTCGTCCGCCAGAGCCTGCGCCCCGTCGTCATCGGGCTGGCGGTGGGTCTCGCCGCGGCGCTCGGCTGCACGGAGATCCTGGCGAGCCTGCTGTGGGGCCTCAGCCCGTACGATCCGCTGTCGATCGGTCTCGCCGTGAGTGTGCTGCTGGCCGGGGCGTTCGGGGCCGTCGTCGGGCCGGTGCGGTTGGCCGCGCGAACAGATCCAGCGGGTGTCCTGAGAAGTGCCTAGCCTTCGAGCGGTTCGGCACTGCTCCGCTCGATCCGATGACGGCGCGCGCCGCACCTGCCTCGGCCTTGATATGATTGGCTTCCGCCTGCGTGGCGCACGAAGCGCGCGTTCAACGGAGGCGGGCCGTCCCCGAGCGCGGGCTTAGCATAGTGGTAATGCTCTGGCTTCCCAAGCCAGCTAGACGGGTTCGATTCCCGTAGCCCGCTCCACTATAAAGCCTTATTAATAAGTAACTTACAGCCACAATCGACTCAAGGCGATAGCCGCAAGAACGTTCCGGCGTAAATTTCCGGCGTAAATTTGCAGGGTCCGCTGCCGGGATGCAACTGAGGCAGCGCGCCAGCAGCTTGGCGACCGGCTGCCCCGACCGAGTCCCTTTGCCGCATACTGCGGCCCATGACGAACGAGCAATGGTCCACGTTGAAAGCCATCGCGCCGATTCTGGCCGTAGGTATGGCTGCGGTGTCGCTCGTCATCTCCGTCACGATCACAGGGATTGTCGCTCGATACAACGCAGGGAAGGCGCGGGAAACGGCGCTTCGGGTCTCGGTTCACAGCGACATCCTGCGACAGAGTGAGCCGTTCAGAGTCCACGCCGAGGAGTTCGCCGATTACATCAGCACTCTGGATATCCCCGATCACGCTGCCCAAGACAGACACACGACACTCCGGTGGCACACCTTTGAGATTCCCCGTCGGATCACCTTCGCAAGGAATGCGTCGTTCGGCAGATTGATTGATCGGCTCCGAGACCGCGTCGGCTATCAGCCTCCCCGGCTTCCGACCAGTGAGGTTGAAACGCTCGTCGGCATCCTGCGCGAGATGTCAGAAACGAGCCATCGACGAATCCGGATTTCTATGCCGGCCTCGAAGACCGTTGCGCCACGGCGCAGAGGGCCGTCGTCGATGCACTCAACGTCTTCACGTTAAGCCTGGAAGCAGCCGTGTTTCGACTCGACCACAAGCAATGACGCTCCTGATTGCGCGGCGAGTCCGTTTGCCCTCACCCGCGAGCCCCTCAAGACCACTACTGGTGAAGCGGGGAGGCGCGATTCATGTGAACGCAACTGGCAACGGTGTATAACTCACGGGATGGCTAGGCAAACAGTCGGTGGCTCGGCCGCCGCAGGAGGTTTCAACTTTCAATATCGCGCCACCGCCTGGGCCGCTGTTCGCCTGCTCGCCGAGTCGGCTGCCGCGCCCCCCACGGAGCCGCCTGCCCCAACAACTCTGGAATGGCTGCGCTGCGAGACGGAGCAGCCGGTCGACGATCTCCTCATCGGCACCTCGACGGGTGGTTTGGTCTTCTGCAGCGCAAAGACATCCCCTGCTCTTTCGAGCGCGTCGTCGTCCGCCTTTCAGTCCGTTCTTGCCCAGTTCTTGTACGACAGTTCCTGAGTTGGCGCGGTAGGGGCGAGGGCGCGCGCCCTTGGTAACGTCCGCTTGACCACCAGGATTCGACTCGTTCTGATTTGGCGGGCCAACCACGCCGGCCTCGGTGAAGACCACTCTTTCCGGAGTGCTTCGCAAGGCGCGGGCGGCCTCTGCTGAGGCCGATTCGACAGAAATCGCCACGAACGCGGAGTAGAGCGCCGATGCCTCGACAAGTCCCTGAAGCGGAATCCGCCGTTCGTGGCAGGCACTGGTCGGCAGCGCTCCGCCTGACGCTGAAGTCTTGACCTTACACGCTTATGCGAGTCCAGGCGCTCGAGTCAAGCCGGGCGAGGCGGCGGAGCTAGATTGTAAGACGCTCCTTCGCACGTCGATTCTGGAAGTGGCCGACCAAGCCGACCTGGCGTGGCCCCTAATCATCCCGGTCGCTGGTAGTTTGGCGGAAGGGTCGATCGGGGATGCATCGATTGAAGCTGCAGCAGAACCTCCTGCAGGCACAAGTCGGACTTCGGACGGTCCCGAGTTACGCGGCTGACGTGCAGCGGCTCCGAAGGGCTTCCGCGGCCACCGTGAAAGACTGGCTCAAATGTCGCGCGTGCGGATCAGCACCGAGGACGTCAAGATCGCCAAAACGTCGACCGCTGAGTTGGTTCGCGTCGCGGAACAAGAATCCTTGGTTGTCGTCGGCGACCCGGGCCTGGCAAGTCGGGCGCCAGCGCGATTTCTGGCCGAGGGTCTTGTCAACTCATCACGCGACGTCGTCTTCTTGGCTGTCGATCACTTCGAGGCGAAAAGCACCGGGAGTCTCCGCCAAGAGCTTGGTCTGGAGCACGAGGTCATGGATGTCCTCCTCGCAGAATTGGCCTGGAGTAAGCCCCGGTTTCCCGATCATCGATGCCCTCTACGCTGCTCGCGGAGCCCGCCACGCAAACGACGCGAACGCTAATCTCTGACGCGCTCGCGTTACCACGCTGGCGCGTCGTAGCATCGATCGCGGTTCGACCTCCGCCACGGCGAAAAGACTCGCCGACTCTTCGCTGGGACACCACCGAGCGACTACCGAGACTCGGAGTCTCCGCCGTCCGCCATCTCAATGTTCCCTCGCTAGCGGCCGACGAGCTCGGCCAAATTGAGAGCCAAGGCCAGAATTTAACCGACTGTCTCAATCGATTCGCCAGCGCTCCGGCGGCCCTTTCATACGTCCGCCTCTTGGCGGACCTGCTCGGAGATGGAGTCGCCGCTGGTTCGCTGACACCCGTGCAAAGTCAGCTTGAGCTGCTGGAGAAATACTGCGGAGATTCGAGTCACGAGAGAGGACGACCACGAGGACGACCGGGAGCGAATTCTCAGGCAGACGTGCGAACAGATGGTCGCCAATCGGACGTTGCATGTCGAGCGAGCATCTGTGGCTACCGCCACACCGGGCACTTACCTTCAACTTAGTTGTTGAGCTGCTCCACCTGCCGGCGGAATGGCAGCCCAGGCCTGACAGCACACCCGACAGTTACGTGCTGACTTTCTCGCACCACGTGCTCTTTGACTATTCCGTGTCTCGCCTACTTCTCCGTGGGATCGCCCGCGCGATTGCCGATTCGGCTTGCCGCCGACACGGATCTCGGTCTTGGTCGTGAGCGTGCCGAGCGTCGTCGTTGCCTTTCACCATCGGTGGGCCCTTGACTTGACGGATCGTCGCCGCTTCTGGGGACTTGGCGATCGAGGTCGCAGGATCTGGAACGGTGCCAGAGATTGGCAAGTTGATCGGACCGAGCGTCGCAGCGACCTCGCTAGAAGCCGAGCAGATACCGACATCCTATGCAGGGCGCTTGAGGGAATCGCGCGGGAGTTCTTGCTCAGCGCCCGCCGTTAAGGTTTTGCAGCATGTCATCGGCGCGCTGCTCGTTAGTTACAAGAACGGCAGCCCGATGGCCGGCGATGACGCCAGGCCCTGGTGCGATTTGGCGAACGAGCTCAGCCGTGGGCTCGCGCCCGACACCGTTTATGTCGTCGGGGGGTCTCGTCACCGCGCTTGCTGAACGCCCGGAGGGTTTGACGTCCGCACAGCTTACGCAGCCACGGGACTTGCGGCTCGTCGGCTACTCGATACGCCTGGTCGTCGCCTCAGCGTGACCAATGGCTGGTCGTCCACGGGATCGAGTCCGTGTGTCGGACCTACGACAGCGACCAAACGGCTTCGACGGGCACTCCTCCTCAAGAGCGCTCGATCCGGAGCGCGTAAGGACTGTCGGGTATGAAGAGCTTCCCTGGCTCGCTGGCGCGGGCGAAGCGCCTGTTGGGGCCGTCGCCAGCGTTTGTCAAACAACTGTATCTTGCTGCGTTCGTGTACGACGAGGAATCCAAGTAATCTACCGAGATGGGAACTGGGCGAATCTGCCTCTAGATTGAACCGAAGACAGGATTACGGTTCCGCTTTGGACCAGCTGGCCGAGACGTTCAAGCAATTCTTGATGCGCGATTTGAACTCTCGCTACTGAAACACTCGTAAGCGTGGTCGAGAGTTACGTCGTTGGCCGTCGTGGAGGCGGCGGCGGTCGGGGACCTTCCGAGTCCTTTGACTATGCCGGCCGGACGGCGCACAAAGAACCGACCACAGTTACATTTGGGATGCCAGCGCTGGTGTACCGGCACGACGAACCGATCGAAATGCTTGAGGCGTTCGAGCATCATCTCACGACTGCGACGCTCTCGAACGAGGCGAGAGCGTCCGTGATTGATGCAGTCATAGCCGGAAATCGATCCGCGGTTCTTTGGCGAAGGCTGCTGAAGGTTGGCAGCGTTCGACCGACAGAGTGGTGGCCTCTGCTTCTGCCACTCGTCAAAGCCCGGCCCGTGCTGATGTCCGTTGATACAACCCGACCGGCGGGCGAGTTTTCTGGAGCGTTTTCGGGCTCGCGAGTGCGGAAGATAGGCGAGATATCGAAACGACGCTGATGAACCTCGACGGCGACTCTGAGGGGCGCAGCGACGGGTTGCCATCCGGCTGGCTGTCGTGCGTTGCCGCAGCAGATTTCCTGACTGCCCCAGCACGAGCACGCCGTCGTGAAATCGACGCTCTCCCCACTCGACCAGACAACGACGAGCCAATTCGATTTGGATTCTCGAGTCGCGTCTATGGCGAGGAAGAGTTCCTCGCAGAGAAGGGCGTGCCGATCAATGAGCCCCAAAACCGGTCCATTCGGGAGCTCGAGGCCCCAGTTAGCCAGTTCGCAAACAGCCACCGGAATTCTCCACCTAGCGTTGAGCAAATCCGGTCCGCGCTCCCGAGCTTACGAGTCCTCTTTGACGCTCTTGAACTGTCTCCTGACACCAACGTGCATCCGGATCAGCACCATCACGCACTTGCTGCCCTAACTGAGGCCTGCGTGACGGTGGCCTCGTCAAACGACCTCCGCTGTGAGGAGCCGGCCGGAGCCTTTGCTCGCACCGTTCTGTTGAGATCGAGTCATGATCCCGACCCGGCTCACAACCCAGAATACGACGCCCAGTTTGACAAGAGCCCTTCATGGGTGGTCCGTCCATACGGATCCACGCCGCACAAGGAGTGATACGCCTAGCACGCCATGCTGGCTGCGTCACGGAGGAGTTGTGGGACGCAATCGCGCGCCTGTGCCATGACCCTGTCCCTGCGGTGCGTTTCCAGGTTTGCAGTTACCTGAATGCAATGTCGGTCACCAATCCAAAGCTTATGTGGGACCTGGTGGAATCGATAACTGAGGCGGAGACCAGCACGGGCGTCCTCGACGGCTTCGTCGCGGGATCATTGAACGCGCTTGCCGGACACCATCCGGGTAGGATTGCCGCCGTCGCTCTTCGATTGGCCGGGAAGATCGCAGGGGCTGGCGCTGACACACTTCGTCAGTCCACGATCACGATGATCGTCCTCCTGTTCGTCTGGCGAGACGAAAAGCAGTGTCAGTCGGCCGTCGACAAGGGTGCCAGGACGCATCCCGGAACAAACCACGACGTCCTGGCAGCACGTGCTGCATCAGATCCGGGGGATCTACACATGGTCCGGTGACTCCGCCCACGCCCGAAGCCGATGCGATAAGGCATCGGCTATCACGCTCCTCTGATTTGTCGCTCAACAGCCTGTGAACAGTTTGAGGCACTGCAGTCGCTCCTGTAAGCGTTCGACGAACCGCGTCTTGAGCACGGCCTGAGGTTCGGCGATCCTCTGCCCAGGAGGATCGGCGATGGTGAAGAAGCGGACGCCGGCGCGGATGGCGCGCTTGGTGGCGCAATGGCGGGCCAGTGGTGAGTCTGGGGCGGCGTTTGCGCGCCGGCATCACGTGCCTGCGTGGACCTTCTGGTACCGGTGCCGGAAGAACCGATCGGGCTGTTGCCCGGCGCTGACGACACGCGGCCTGCCGCGTTCGTGCCCGTCCAGCTCACGCCGACGTCTCGCGAGCCCGACCTGGAAATCGTGTGGCCCGGTGGCGAGCGCCTGCGCATCGGGTCCGGCGCGCGGGCGGATCTGCTCCGGGCGGTGGTGTCCGCGTTGCGATCCCCGTGCTGACGATCTCGCCGGCGGTCCGGATCTATTTGGCCACTGGCGCGACCGACCTGCGGCGATCGATCGACGGGCTGTCGGCGCTGGTGCGCGAGCGCTTCCCCCTCGATCCGTTGTCGGGACATCTTTTTCTCTTTCGCAATCGGCGTGGCGATCGGTTGAAGATCCTGGCGTGGGACCGGTCCGGCTTCTGGGTCCTGTACAAACGGCTCGAGCAAGGCACGTTTGCCTGGCCGGCCGAGACGGACACGGCGCCGGTCGAAATGCGTAGCGCCGATCTCCTGCTGTTACTGGCGGGCACCGATCTCTCGCACACGCGTCGGCGCCGCTGGTATGAACGGGTCGCGTGAGCACGCCGCGATCTTGTACGGCGATCCGGCCTGATCTATGATGCGCGCGTGACGGCGGTCACCGATCTCGCGAGTGCCCAGGCGCGCATCGCCGCGCTGGAAGCCGCCAACACCGCGCTCGAAACCGAGAACACGGCGCTCCGACAGAAGCTCGATCTGCTCTGTCACAAACTCTTCGGCAAGAAATCGGAAGCGGTCAGTCCCGACCAACTGCGCTTGGCCTTCGCGCAGTTGGCCGAGGAGCTGAAACCGCGCGACGAGCCGACGGAGATGGACACGGGCGAACGGCCCGGCAAACAGCATCGCCGCCCCCCGCCCACGGGCCGCCGGCCGCTGCCGGCGTCGCTCCCGCGCCAGCGCGTCGAGATCGACGTGCCCGAAACCGAGAAGATCTGCGCGTGCGGTACGGCCAAGACGCGCATCGGGGAGGCGGTCTCCGAAAAACTCGACTACGTGCCGGCGTCGGTGCGGGTGATCGAAACCGTGCGCCCGAAGTACGCCTGTCCGCAGTGCCACGACGGGGTAGTCACCGCGCCGGCGCCGCCGCAGGCCATCGAGCGATCGCTTGCGGCCGAGGGGTTGCTCGCGCATGTGGTCGTGTCGAAATACCTTGATCATCTGCCGCTCTATCGGCTCGAGCGGATCTTTCAGCGGGAGCATCTGGCGCTCTCGCGCGCGACGCTCTGCGGGTGGGTCGCCGACGTCGCGCTGGCGCTCGCGCCGATCGGCGACGAGCTGCGCCGCCAAGTGACGGCGGCGAATTATCTACAGACCGACGACACGCCGGTCACCATCCTCGGAGAAACCGGCAGTCGCAAGGGCCGGATCTGGACCTATCTCGATCCGCTCGCGCGGCAGGTCGTCTTCGACGCGACGCCGACGCATGAACGCGACGGCCCCGAGGCGTTTCTCGCCCACTTCACCGGCGATCTCCAGGCCGATGCCTACGCCGGGTACGACGCCCTGTACCGCACGGGCCGGATCCGCGAGCTCGCGTGTTGGGCCCACACGCGGCGCGGCTTCGTCGAGGCCCTGCCGACGGACGCCCGCGCGGCCCCGATGATCGCCCTGATCCAACAGCTGTATCACGTCGAGCGCGCCATCGCGGACGAGTCCGTCGACGTCCGTCGCGCCCGTCGGCTCGCGCAGAGCGTGCCGGTGCTGGCCGCGATTCGCACCGAGCGGGAGGCGCTCGCCGTGTCACCGAACGTCTAAATGCGGC
The DNA here is from genome assembly GCA_963849525.1 of uncultured Acidobacteriota bacterium. Classification (GTDB taxonomy): domain Bacteria; phylum Acidobacteriota; class Vicinamibacteria; order Vicinamibacterales; family SCN-69-37; genus CAVXSP01. The sequence continues at coordinate 28,056 of CAWKHL010000005.1, forward strand.
CACTGAGGAACGTTTGAAAAGCGGCCACCCGGTAGGGGGTGGTCAGTATGCGCGACCTCCGGTCCGCGCGCAAGTGCGCGGCGTTTCTTCCTCTCCTAAACACACCCATCCGTAAACGACTGGCGGTGGGCGCTTGTGGAAATCGCGGCGCGATTTCCAAGGCGGTGTGGGCGCGGTCTGTGCGTCCATGCCGCCGTCAGCGTCCACGGCCTTCGTCACGCGTCGGGGGTCGTGCTCGTGCGCTGGCGAAGGCGATAGCTCTTGCCGGTCATCTGGACAATGTCCGCGTGCGCGAGAAACCGATCCAGGATGGCCGTGGCCGCGGGGACGTCGCCGAGAAAGACACCCCAGTCCTGCGTCGGTCGATTCGTCGTGATGAGTGTGGACGCCGTTTCATGGCGTCGCACAAAGATCTCCAACAGATCCTCGGCGGCGCTCCCGCCCAGTTTCTTCATGCCGAAATCCTCGAGGATGAGGAGGTCGACGCGCGTCAATTGCTGGACTAGCCCGCGGCGTTGCCCGGTGGCGTCCGCTTCGGCGAAGTCCGCGGCCAGGTCGAACGTGCTGCGGACGATCACGCGTCGGCCGGCGCGAATCGCGCCGACGGCGATCGCGGTCGCGACGTGCGACTTCCCGACGCCCGGCGGGCCGATGAGCAAGACGCCGGCGTGGGTCTGGACAAAGCGCGCGCTCGCAAGCTCCGCCAACTTGACCTTCGGTAGTTTCGGATTGAAGGTCCAGTCGAAGTCGCTGAGCGTCTTGACGGTGATAATCCCCGCCTGTTTCAGCCGGCGGACAAACAACCGATCGGCCCGCCGCGCGAGCTCGTCCTCGACGAGCAACTCCAAAAACTCAAGATGCGGCAGCGGCGCCGCTTCCGCTTGGGCGACGCGGCCGGGCAAGGTCTCGACCATGCCCGAGAGACGGAGATGGCGTAAACGAGTCGTCAATTGCGCGTTCATGACAGGAAGTCCTCCAAGGTGTACTGGGTCATCGGACGAATCGCCGGATCGTCGGTGGTGAGCGTCGGGGTCCGCGGCGCCGGCCCCGTGTCGAGGAGACGTCGGACGAGCTGCAAGCGAAAGAGGTGATGGGTGTGGGCCTGGGTGACCGCGTGCAGCACCCGCTCACGGGGATGCTCGCGGGTCAAGCGGAGCACGCCTTGAATGAGGCGAATCGCGCGGACCCCGCGTGCGTCAATCGCGGCTTCGGCCCAGGCGCGCACGACCGGGCCGACCCGGGCACACTGGCCCACCAGCCGATCGACAAACGCCTGCTGGCGCGTGGAGGTCTCGCCCTCCCCGGCGTGCGGCGCAAACAGGCCGGGGGCGATCTTGGCGTGGACCGTGACGAGCGTGTCCGCCGCGAAGACGCGGACGAGGTGGGCATCCCACCGCACGCGCAGCCGTTGCCCCAACAGCGCCACGGGAACCGGATAGAAACTCCCGTCGACCTCGACGTGGCCATCGGGATGGACGGTCCGCTCGCCGGCCTCGAAGAGGGGAAAGGCGGTGGCGGCCAGCGGTTGCAGCGCCGGCTGCTCGACCGCCACGAAATGCGTCCAGACCTGGCGGCGCGTCGTGCCATGAATGCGCAGCCGCGCAATCGTGCGATTCCAGTGCCGGAGGAACGCATTCTGCGCGTCGAGGCTGTCAAAGCGTCGCCCCTTCAGCGCGTTGCTTTTGACGTACCCGCCGCTCCGCTCTTGCTTCCCATTTTCTTGCGGATGGCGCGGTTGCGTCGGCAAGGGCGTGAAGCCCCAGTGCGCCGCAAAGGCGAGATAGACGTCGTGACTATCGGGGTCGTACAAGCAGGCGCGCACGACCGCCGCTTTGAGATTATCGTGCCGTACGACCTTCGGTACGCCACCGAAGTCGCGAAACGCGCGTTCGTGCAGGCGCAGAAAGGTTTCGAGTTTCTGATCCCAGACCGCTTCTTCGTAGCCGTGGCGCGAATGCCCCAGCGTCATGCGAAACACCCACGGGCGGCGCCACTCGCCCGTCGCCGCCTCGAGCGTGGGGGCGCCGCGGAAGAAGTCGACTTGCGCCTCT
>CAWKHL010000006.1:0-1261028 GCA_963849525.1 uncultured Acidobacteriota bacterium
AGTACGGCAAGGTCGCGACGGTCACGACCTGCACGTAGATCCGATGCTTGTGGTGCAGGGCACTGCCTCTGCCGCCCGTGCGTTGGAGCCAGGCGCCCATCTCAGTGGGCGCTACGTCAACGACATCAATATCCCCGGTGGGGCGGGCTAGTTGGTAGTGCAGGCTCACCGCAAATCCGCCGAGACACGGGAGCGAGATTCTGCCGGCGCCGCCCGGTCCAGGTCGGAGAGAAACGAATGCCAAGGTTCCGGCAGTCGTTCAGGCGCCATAGCGCAGGTCTTCGGGGCGCAGCGTGGTCAGAAGATTCCAGTGGCGCGCGGCCGGCGGTCGGTTCTGCGAAGGTGGCGTCGCTCCACTTCTGTGAGTTCCCGGCCGAACGCGTCTTCCTTGGCGAGGCGCGCCTCCTCGAGCACCGCATCGGCCTTGCTGAGCCGCGCAACGGCGCCTTCATCATGCCGCTGAGCAGCAAGGTGGTTGGCCAGGTGGACCACATACCCAAGACGATTTTGAACGTTCGCGAGCTTCGCTTGGTCGACCAGCCATGACCACTGGAGGTCCGGGAACGTCGCCAGCACCCACGGTAGCGCTTCCGTGACGCGGGCCGGCGTTGGTGACATCGTCAAGGCGGAGAGCACCACAGCCGCCGGGTTCGCCAGGTGGCGAGGCGCCGCCAGATACGCGAAGCCTGGGTAGCCTAGCGCGCCCAATTGGGCAGGCAATTCTCCCGCCTTGCCCTGACCAGCGTGACTCACAGGCAGGCCCGTGGCCAGGCGCGTTTCAGACTTGGCGAGCTGCCGAGCCAGCCGCACCGGCACGGCTCGTTTGCCGTGCTCGACCAGCGACACGTACGCTTGGGAGAGCCCCCATCGATGTGCCGCCTGCATCTGGGTCAGCCCCAGACGTTCTCGGGCCGCTCGCACCTGAGGTCCGGACATGTTCAAAGTATATTACAATGCTGTAATATTCAACCTGACGTGAACGAGCTCGTCGTCATCAACATCAACGAGGCGCCTGGCAACCGCCAGGTAGTCTCGCTCGGCGGCTGATGCCGCATGCGTCAGCGCACGAGCCTTCCGCGACCCCGCGCCCGTAAGTGATCTTCAGACGTTGCCCTTTTCTTGCCCTTTTCGATCACCAAGGTCCGGCTCAGGCCGGCAAACCGCGGCATCGTCCGAAGGCTGATTCTGGCCCGTGTTTACGGGTGCGGACGCTGATGGCGGCCCAGAGGAGTCAGGGGAAGCAAGGGGCGGCAACGGTCTCGTTTTTCGCCTGTTAACCGGAGGGTTGCTGGCCCGCCCTCGCAGCGGAGCGGAGAGGGTTCGAATCCAGCCCGAGGAGCCATCCTTCGACTTTGCTGCCTTTGACTTCGCTCAGGATGGCTCCGAGCGTCCTGAGCCTGCCGAAGGGCCCGAGGAGCCAATTACATCAACAACTTACGGCGACGGGCGTTTGGGCCGATCCCAAATTGTGCCCAATTTTGTGCCCACTCCTGATGGGTGTCCTTGTTCGCTCTGAAGATCGGGCGCAGACAGACCTCCAGCCGTCAACGTCTGCCAAGCCGTTGCCGCATGGCTCCGGGCTACAATGGAAGTCTCATGCCCGCCAATCTCGACCGCATCACACAGGATCCAGATGTCCTGGCCGGCCGGGCCGCTGGACGCGGTCTGCGGATCTCTGTCGCCCACGTGCTGAACCTCGTGGCCAATGGCATGACGACGGCACAGGTCCTGCAGGAACTGCCCGATCTCGAAGAAGAGGACATTCGGCAGGCGCTCGCGTATGCCGCCGCCATTGCCCACGACGAACTCCATCCAATCCGCGGCTGACTCATGCGGTTTCTGGCGGATGCCGGCATTTCGCCAAAGACCGTTGACTTCCTACTCCGACAAGGCCACGACGCCGTTCACGTCAGAACGCTTGGGCTGCAGCGCGCGAACGACCGCGACCTAATCGACCTCGCAGTCTCTCACGAGCGCATCGTCCTCGCCTTCGATCTCGACTTCGGCGACATCATTGCACTCGGTGTGCTTCACAAGCCAAGCGTGATCCTCTTTCGGCTGACCGATGAACGCCCGGAATCGGTGAACCGCCATCTGTCCGTCGTCCTCGACGAACGGTCGGATGATCTGCAGTCTGGCGCGCTGATCCTCGTCGAAGACGGCCGGTATCGCGTCAGGAAGCTTCCGATCCGCTCGCGCGGACTGTAGATTCAACGAGCGCCTTGGCGTTCTGGCGCCGCATCCGCCTACGCGGCTTCCGAACTGGCCTGTCCAGCACCGCGACCGCTTGGCGCTGTGCGGCCTGTCCGCCTCGAGGTCGCGACGGCGCTTGCGCTCGGCGGCGCGGGCGAGCGTCTTCGATTCGCGTCTTGGCCGACTCACGGAACAGCCGGCCGGCGAACCGGAACTTGAACCACCACGTGCCCCCGCGTTGATACGCCATGGCGCTGGCTCACTTTCAGCTCGGCCTCAGGGTCGGCTTGCGCGGCACTGTGCCAAATTCTGTGCCTACCCCAGCGGAACCTGAGGCGCTGGGCAGACTGCTCCCTCGACTCTGTTGGACGCGACTTTCGCGCGAAATCTTACAAACCACGGCAGAGAAAGTTGCGCCCGCCGCTGGTCAGAAGGCCGGTCCGTTCGCGCTTCCGAGCGGACGACGGTAGGATGGGGGCCGGGTTGTAGAGACCAGTGGCACCGATCCAACTTCTCGTTGACCGACAGTCTCCAGCGGAGGCGAAGATCGCGCTGTTCCGGACTCGATTCCGGGGGCGGGACGACGTGTACCCGCGCCGGTTCGAGAGCCGTCGGACGGGCCGCTCCGGGTACGCGCCCGCCTGCGCCAACGAGTGGGTTCGTGGCATTTGCGAGAAGCCTCGGATCAAGTGCGCGGAGTGTCCGCACCGCCAGTTCTTGCCGGTCACCGACACCATCATCCGATGGCATCTGTCCGGGCAGGACGATGCCGGCCAGCCATTCGTGGCCGGCGCCTACCCGATGCTCGTCGACGAAACCTGCTTCTTCCTCGCCATCGATTTCGACAAGCAGAGCTGGACGGAGGACGCCGGCGCGTTCATGGAGACGTGCCACGCCATGACGCTGCCGGCCGCGCTGGAGCGCTCGCGCTCGGGTCACGGCGGACACGTCTGGCTGTTCTTCGCCGAAGCCATTCCCGCGGCCTTGGCTCGCCGGCTCGGGTCGTACGTCCTGACCGAGTCGATGGGGCGCCGTCCAGACATTGGCTTCGAGTCCTATGACCGGTTCTTTCCGAGTCAGGACACGCTGCCGCGCGGGGGATTCGGGAACCTGATTGCGTTGCCGTTCCAGAAGGCCGCTCGCGAACAGGGCCATAGCGTCTTTGTTGACGAGCGGTTCGCGCCCTACGCCGATCAGTGGGCCTTCTTGTCAGGGCTCCGCGCGCTGAGCCGCGGCGAGGTTGAAGGGATCGTCGCGGAGGGCGAGCGTCGCGGACGGATCGTCGGCGTGCGGATGCCCGTCGACGACGAACACGAGGAGCCATGGGCGGCACCGCCCTCGCGGCGGCGTCGGGTCCTTGCTGCCGGGGACGTGCCTCAGTCGCTGGACCTGGTGCTCGGCAACGAGATCTACATCCGCAAAGCGGACCTGAGCCCGTGGATGCGAAATGAGCTGATTCGGCTCGCCGCCTTTCAGAATCCAGAGTTCTACCGGGCGCAGGTGATGCGGCTGTCCACCTACGGCAAGCCGCGTGTCGTCTCGAGCGCGGAGGACCATGGAGCCCATATCGGGCTGCCCCGCGGCTGCCTCGACGACCTCTGCGCGCTACTGAACGACCTCAAGATCTCATTCTCGATCCGCGACGAACGCGCGGCCGGTCGCCCCATCGACATCGGCTTTCTGGGCGAGCTTCGGTCCGATCAGCAACGTGCGGCGGACGCCCTGCTCAGACACGACACTGGCGTGCTTGCCGCCACAACGGCGTTTGGCAAGACCGTCGTCGCCGCGTGGCTCATCGCTCAACGGCGCGTCAACACGCTGGTGCTCGTTCATCGGCGCCAGCTTCTCGACCAGTGGGTCGAACGCCTGTCGACGTTCCTGGATGTGCCGCGCTCGTCCATCGGGAGGATTGGTGGAGGCCGGCACAAAGCCACGGGCGGCATCGATGTCGCCATCATCCAGAGCCTCGTCCGAAAGGGGGCGGTGGACGACTGCGTTGGCGACTATGGACATCTGATCGTCGACGAGTGCCATCACGTGTCGGCCCAGAGCTTTGAACAGGTGGCGCGCCGGGCGAAGGCGCGGTTCGTCCTGGGCCTCTCCGCCACGGTGACGCGCAAGGACGGGCACCACCCGATCGTGTTCATGCAGTGCGGCCCAGTGCGGTATCGCGTGGATCCCAGGACCCAAGCGGCCCTGCGCCCATTTCGGCACACCGTCATCGTGAGGCCCACGGCCTTTGTGTTGACGGAGCCGGAGTCATCCGATAGGCGACTCCAGTTCCAGGTGCTCTACGGCTTGCTCGCGGGCGACGAGGCACGCAACCGTGCCATCTGTGACGACGTGCTCGAGGTCGTTCGGGCGGGTCGGTCTCCGCTGATTCTGACAGAACGCCAGGAGCATCTGGAGGGCCTGGCCTCCCGGCTCGCGAACCGCGTTCGCCATGTCGTCGTCCTGCGTGGCGGTCGCGGAAAGCGCGAACGGCAAGGCGTGGCCGACCACTTGGCGGCCATTCCGGCGAGTGAAGAGCGCGTGCTCCTTGGGACCGGCAAGTACATTGGCGAAGGGTTCGACGACGCGCGTCTCGACACGCTGTTCCTGACCCTGCCGGTGTCGTGGCGCGGGACGGTCGCGCAGTACGTGGGCCGCTTGCACCGCCTGTCTGACGGCAAGCGCGACGTCCGCGTCTACGACTACGCGGACCTCAATGTCCGCATGCTCGCCAGGATGTTCGATCGCCGGTGCCGCGGCTACGAGGCCCTGGGCTACGAGATTGTCGTGCCGGCGAGCGCCATTCCCGGGTGGCCAACGGACGTGCCGCTCCCTGTGGATCCGGTCTGGAAGCGCGATTACGCGGCGAGCGTCCGCCGGCTGGTGCGCGACGGTGTGGACGTGCCACTTGGCCGGCTGTTCGTCGCGGCGGCTCAGCCCATCCCGCCAGAGGCGGAGGGCGCGAGTCGCGCCCGAAGCGCGAGCGAGGCGTTCCTGTATCGGCGGCTCGAGACGCTCACATCCACGCGCGGACGGTTCGGCGTGAACGCCGAGCTGGCGATTCCGTTCGACCGCCGCGGCCGGATGGAAGTTGACTTGCTGTGCGCCGATGCGCAGTTAGCGGTCGAAATCGACGGCGCGATGCACCTGGGTGACACGGCTGCGTACCGTCGAGACCGACGGAAGGACCAGCTCCTGCAAGAAAACGGCTATGTTGTCCTGCGCTTCCTGGCCGAGGATCTGGCTCGAGACCTCGATGGCGTTCTCGATACCATTGTCCGGATGCTGGCGCGCGCGCAAGGCGGGCAGACGTCAGCCAAGCGACAGGAAGGAGCGTGAGAATGCAGCTCAGCTACGACCCGACGCACAACATCGCCTACCTGCGCCTTCAGGAACGGACGCCGCAGGTGGAAACGATTCGGACTCGGTCAACATCGACCCTCGCGCCCGACGGCATCGTCTACGGCATCGGGCTGCTCAATGCCAACGGCCAGCTGTGTACGGCAAGCTCGTCGTCATCAACGAGGCCCTCGGCGACCGTCACGAGGTGTCCCTGGGCGGTTGATGCCGACGATGCCGCATGCCGGCACGGCCCGTAAGTGATTTTCGGACCTTGCCCTTTTGATGCACCAAGGCCCGGCTCAGGCCGGCACACCGCGGCATGATCCGAACGCTGATTCCGGCTTGTTCTTACGGGCGCGGACGCTGAGGGCGGCAAAGAGCAGTCAGGCGAAGTAAGGGGCGGCAAGGGTCTCATTTTTGGCCTGTTAACCGGAGGGTTGCTGGTTCGAATCCAGCCCGAGGAGCCAACTCACTGAAAACAAAGAGCATCTGGCATCTGAGACTTCGGGCAACCATCCGGTCGGATGCCGGATGGACACGGCGAGGCAAAGTGGCGCGTCAACAACAACTTGGCGCGGATTGTGCCGATCGAACCGAGCTTTCTGTGATCAATTGAGTGTCTCGTCCTCCACGCCGCTGTTCCTAAAGTTATCAGTATCTGATATATTATTCAGGTGAAGCCGAGGGACGAAGGCCTCGAGAGGTTGCTCGACCTCGACGGCTTCCTGGCAGAAGTCGGGGGCGGCTTCTGGGTCAAGATCGTGGCGCATCACGTGCCTCCCAATGTGGCTCGGCCGCGCGGCGTCAGCTATTCGCTGACGCTGCATGACCACGGAGGCCGACGGGTGTTCGGGATCGACAATGCGCACGCGGTTCGCGCTCGACGCGGACCGTCCGGCCGGTCGGCGACCGCGCAGGATCACCTGCATCGCGAGGACACGGTGCGGGCGTACGGCTACCGTGACGCCGATTCGCTCTTGAACGACTTTTGGCGTGAGGTCGATACCTTCTTGAGGAAGCGGGGCATCGAATGAAGAAGACGTTGAAGGTGGGAATTGCGCCGCGGGAGGCCATCGCCCGCTATACGCGCGACGTTGTCAGCGGCCGTCGGCGCCGATCGTCCGACGATCCCGACGTCTGGTTCACGTCCGTGGAGAGTTTTGCCAAGGTGATGTCCGATCGCAATCGCGGGTTGCTGGCGCTGATCGCGGAGCGCCGACCCGAGTCGATCGATGCGCTGGCCGCCGCCAGCGGACGAGCGAAGAGCAATCTCTCGCGGACGTTGTCGACGATGGCGCGGTACGGGCTGATTCGGCTGGAGAGAGGCGAAGGCCGGCGGCTCAGGCCGGTAGTGACGTTCGACCGCCTCGAGCTGAAGCTGAACCTGGCGGCCTGACGCTCGATGCCAGCGACGAAGCGAAGGGCGTCGACGCGCCGCCGGAAGCCGGGGGTGGTCCACCAGTTCCTTGTCGTGCTGGCAGGGACGGGCCCGTTGGTGTGGCGCCGCGTCCAAGTGCCCGAGGGCTATTCCTTTTGGGACCTGCACGTGGCCATTCAGGATGCGATGGGCTGGAAGGACGACCATCTGCACGAATTCCGACTGTTCGACGACGCCGCGCAAACGCTCGTGTCCATTGGCATTCCCACTGGCGAAGAGCCGGAGGACCGGCCGGTGCTCGCCGGGTGGGAGGTGTCGATCGAGCGATTCTTCGGCCATCAGCGCTGGCATGGAACGCCCGCGATCTACGCATGCGACTTCGGAGATGACTGGCAGCACGTCGTGCTGCACGAGGGATTCGAGCCCGAGGACGAGTCAGCCGCGTATCCCCGCTGCCTTGCCGGCGAGGGCCGCTGCCCACCCGAGGACTGCGGCGGCCTTCATGGCTACCGGGAGTTCCTCATGGCCGTCTTCGATCCCGACCACGAGGAGCACGAGTCGATGCTCGAGTGGGTCGGCGGAGCGTTCGACCCCGAGGCGTTCAATCCGGCGGCGGTGAAGTTCGACGACCCGAAAGGCCGCTGGCGGAAGGCGTTCGGCGATGGGCGGTGAGAATCCACGTCGCGTGGCAGGCGCCACGGCATTCTGGCGGGCCAAGCGTCAGGTTAGCGGCGTGGCCACCGTGATCAATTTGTGAACAATTTGTTGCCGAACACCAGGGAACAGCAGGCGCCCACCCGAGCTACAGCCACGAAGAGCCAACAAGAGGCAAGACCTGCATGATTCTGTTAACCGGAGGGTTGCTGGCCCGCCCTCGTAGCCCGGCGGAGAGGGTTCGAATCCAGCCCGAGGAGCCAATTAAATCAGGGTCCATTCCGGTCACATGGGTGACAGTCCATTCCGGACACATAGGTAACACTTTCGGGCCAAACGGGTTGTCGATCGGCTCGAGACGACAGGTCTCGCTGGGTCCATTCCAGGGACACGGAAAATAGTTGATTCAGGCTCCCTGGCGCTTGGGCCCTCGGGGCACGGCGACGAGTACGTCACGACCGATACGTATAACGTCGGTGTTAGGATACGTATATGCCCAAGCTGACGCTGAGCGTCGATGAGCGGGTCGTCCGGCGGGCCAAGCGGTACGCGGCTGCGCAGGGGACGTCGGTGTCGAAACTGGTCGAGCGGTACCTGGACCTGCTGGCGCGGCCCATTGACATGTCGGAGGCGCCGCCCGTCCTGCGGATGCTTCGTGGCGCCGCCCGCGGGGTGTCCGGAGACGCCTACCGCGGCCACCTGTCGCGCAAGTACCGGTGAAGCCGCTCCTGCTCGACCTGAACGTCATTCTGGACGTGATCCTCGCGCGCGCGCCGGGCGTCGAAGCCGCGTCGGCCTTGTGGGCGGCGATTGAGAACGGACGCGGTCGCGGCCTCATTCCTGCCCACGGGCTCACCACGATCTTCTATTTGCTCGAGAAGGCGCGCGACGCGGCGTTCGCCCGAAACGGCGTCGAGCGGCTCATCAGTGTCTTCGGCGTGGCCGCGGTTGACCACGCCGTCGTTCGTCGTGCCCTGGTGTTGGGCTGGCCGGATTTCGAAGATGCCGTCTGCGCGGCCGCCGCCGAGGCCGCTGGGTGCGAAGCCATTGTGACGCGAGACCCGGACGGGTTCCCCGATTCACCAGTGCCGGTGATCGATCCGGCCGGCGCGCTGAGCTGGATTGTCGGAGGCTGATTGCCTGCCGCGAGCCGTGATCAATCTGTGATCAATGTCTCGCCCGACCACCAGGTAACAGCAGCAGGCCCCCACCAGAGCCACGAAGAGCCAACACGAAGTATCGCTCGTGTCTGTACACGAAACTGCGCGTCCTCCGCATCGACGCCGAGATTCCGCGTGAGCTTGCTCAGTACCGAGGTCGCACGGATCGAGCACCCAGAGCTGCAAATGCTCGAAGTAGCCCTGGAGAATCGGCGCCAGTCGATCTGCGTACGAGTACGGTACGGTCGCGACGGTCGCGACCTGCACGTCGATCCGATGCTTGTGGTGCAGGGCACTCTGGGCGCCGCGTGGTCAGGAGATTCCAGTGGCGCGCGGCCAGAGGTCGGTTCTTGCGAGCGCGGCGGGCCCCTCGCGGCCACGCGATGAGCGCCACCACGCTATACGGCTTCATCGCGGCCAGGGTGGCGGCGCATCGCCGATCAACAGCGGCGCGCGCCGCGGTTGGCGTGGTCGCGCTCCTCTGGGTCTCGCTGATAGCGTTCGGCCGCGTCTATCTCGGCGCCCACTACCCGAGCGACGTGGTCGCGGGCCTGGCGGCAGGAGGCGCCTGGTTGACGATCGTGGTGACCGGGATCCAGGTCGCGCACCGACGCCATGCCATACGTCGCGCGGCGCGTGACCGGCGGGGCTGACGGAAGACTGCCTCCGGCAGTCAGGGGGCGAGTTTCAGTGAACCTTCAGACCGGAGTGGCAGGCTGCGCGAAGCCCCGCAGACTGGTGCAATAAAGGAGGGTGACTCATGGGACTGTCGTCTTGGAACCGCTGGAGGATGCCACTGATGAGCGCGAGCGTGGCCTGCTGCCTCGTCGCCTTCTCGTGGGCCACGCATGCCGCCGCGCCGCCGCTCAAGGCGGGCTCACCCGTTCCGATTGCGGGGGCTCACGGCGGTTTTGACTTCATCCGCGTGGACGCTGCAGCGCACCGCCTGTTGTTGGCCCAGGAAGGCGGCAACGGCGCGTTCGGGGTCTTCGACTTGAGCTCCCGGACACTCGTGAAGCGAGTGCCGACCGGCACATCCCAGGATGCCGCGATCGACGTGAAGCAGGGGCAGTACTTCGTCAGCGGGAACGATCCCCACCGGATGCTGGTCGTCGACAGAAAGAGCCTCAGCGTCCTCGGAACCGTTCCGGTGTCGGCGAATACCGATCTGATCGCCTACGACCCGCGCACCTCGCGTATCTACGAATCGAATGACACGGCGCCCGAAGTCTGGGTGATTGATTCGACCACGAGAAAGATCGTGACCACGATCCGGTACACCGGCAGCGGAGTCGAAGACCTGGCGTTTGATCCTGGGTACACGCGCCTCTACCAGGCGGTCAAGGGCGCCAATGCGATTGCGGAAGTCGATCCCGCGACCAACCGCGTGTTGCATCAATGGCCGCTCGCTCCGGATGCCGGACCACACGGCATCGCGATTGTTCCCGAGAGCCGCGGCCTGCTGGTCGCCTGCGCGGGGAAGCTGGTGCTCCTGGATCGCACCAGTGGGAAGGTGCTCGCCCGCGCCGACATCCCAAACGGCGTTGACGAACTCGCGTACGATCCGCAGACCCATCTGGCGTACGCGGCCAGCCGGTTGGGACAACTCGGCGTCACGGAAGTCAAGGGCGACCGTCTGGTGTCACGCGGCAGCGTCCCTGATGAACGGGGGACGCACAGCGTGGCGGTCGATCCGAACACTCACACGGTGTGGATTGGCTACGTCAAGGACAACCAGAGTTACGTGCAGCCGTTCTCGCCGACCGAGTGATCGAAGCGCCGCGGTTGGTGAGATGAGCCTCTCGAGTTCCGACGCCATGCCGAAATGTTCGATGAGGCTGCTCAAAGCCTGAAGATTGCCTGCCCCCCGGCTGGCCGTTCGAGTCTGGTATCCCTCTTGCTCCCGCGAGCCTGTGGCTTCCTCGGAGCTGGGTGGTCCTGGACCGCGGCGTCGGGCCGCTGAACGCCGGTACGGAGACGACGCCGACGATCGGCGTCCAGTCGTCGTTGACGTGGGTACTCGGGGCCCCCTCCCCAGACCAGCGTTCCGCAGTTCGCGTCGCGCACCGCCGGCGATCCGGCTGCCAGCGAAATCTGAAGCATCGGTGAAGGCGGGATCGTGCCCAACCGTCCGATGTCGCGCGACGGCTTCAGCCGATTTTCAGAGCGGGATGCCAGACTGCGCGAAGGTTGAACGCTCAACGGGCGTCCGACGACGCCAGGGAGACACATTGTGAAGTCCGTACAGCGAATGGGAATGGACCGGAGGCTGGGAGCCATCGTCCTTGCCGCGGGGCTGTGCGCGCTGCCGCTGGCAGTCGCGGCGCAAGTTAAGACGGCCGGGAAAGCCAAACCGGCGAACTATGGCTTCGCGCAGAAGCTCGTGTCGGCCACGCACGCCGCGCATCCCGAGGCGGATGAGATTGGCATCTCCGCAACCACCCGCGGCGGCTGTGTCGGCATCGCCTCGACCGACCCCGGCGACGTGGGCGAGAAGTGTGAAGCGGCAGACGTCGCGCCGATGAAGACGGGGAAGCCGTCCGTTGAGAAGGAAGGGACGGGGTTTGACGTGGCCCTGCCGCTGCACGACGCGCACGGGACGCTGGTCGGTGTTGCGGGAATCGGGTTCAAGGGGGCGCCAGGACAGACCGAAGGCACGGTCACGGCGGCCGCCAAGACGATTGTCGCCGAGATGGAGCGTCAGATCCCCTCACGGGCGGCCCTGCTGGCGAGCAAGTAGTCCGGGTCGGGGCTGACCATTGCAGACCACTGGCCGCCGCCAACCCTGTTCTCTTCTATGGGGTGTGCGCCCAGTTCGGGGACGCTCGTTCACGCCAGGCGACGACTTTCCGGGCGCCGCCGTGCGAGGTCAGAATCGCGCCGTGGAGTTGACGTGCAATGGGTCCATCACCGATCTGCCGAGTGACAACCGGCAGTGCCCGATCGGTGATTTTCGGACCAACCGGGAAGTGACCATTCTCGCGAAGCGGCGTGGCGGCGACCGGAGCGTGGGGCGAAGCCCTGTTCTTGCCGCGCCGCTTCAGTGAACCTTCACTTCGCCTTGTCAGGATTGCGCGTAGGCGCTTGCCGCTGACCTGCGCCGGCCTCGGGAGGGATCCCATGCGGATCATGCCACTGCTGACCGATGCACGTCATGCCGGCCGCGGGCTCCGTCGGGCGCCGTGGATGACGTTCACCGCGGTCGTGTGCCTGACCATCGGTATCGCGGCGAGCGCCACGATGTTCTCGGTGTTCGACGCCATCGTGGTCCGGCCGCTCCCGTTCTCGCATCCCGATCAGCTCGTGACACTGGCGGCGCGCGAGGAGCGCACCGGCCGCCGTCTGCCGTTGTCGTACGACGCCTTTCTGCGCCTCCCGACGCGCGTGACAGGCGTGGCGAGCGCCGGTGCCTACACTGGCCGCCGCGTGGCGCTCACCGAGGGGTCTCCGGCCCTCGTGCACGCGGACCTCGTGTCCGCGAGCTTGTTTTCGACGCTCGGCGTCGCTCCAGCGCTCGGCCGCTCGCTGATGGCCGCCGACGACCGCCCGGGCGCGCCCCTGGTCGTGCTGTTGAGCGATGCGCTCTGGCGCGCGCGATTCGGCGGCGATCGCGCGATGCTCGGGCGAACGCTCTCGATTGACCACCAGCCGGCCACGATCGTGGGGGTGATGCCGCCCGGATTCAAGTTCCCTGAGATGAGCGAGCTCTGGATGCCCATCGGCGCGATCCTCGCCGGCGACGCCCGATCCACGACGGTCTCGGTGATCGCCCGGCTGGCGGGCGGGCGCGACGCCGGCCAGGCCGCCGCCGCGTTGGGGGCCCTGATTCCGCGCCTGCTGCCCCCACCCGTGAGCTCGGACCCCGCCTCCACGCTTGCCGGGTCCGTCCAACCCCTGCGCGGAGGCTTCATGGGCAGCGACGATCGCATCGTGGCGACTGCGATGTTCGGCGCGACCCTCTGCCTCCTCCTCATCGCATGCGCCAATGTCGGCAACCTGATGCTGACGCGCGCCTTGGCGCGGCGGCGCGAAGTGGCCGTGCGCCTGGCACTCGGCGCGGGCCGCGGGCGAGCCGCCGCCCCCCTCGTGCTCGAGGGACTGTTCCTCTCGGCGCTCGCCTGCCTGGCGGCCCTTCCCATCGTGTGGCAGGCGCTCCGGTGGATTCAGGCCGCGGTGCCGGCGTCCGATCCCTATCCGGTACTACGTCCACTGGGCTCTCGACAGCCAGACGTTCGTGTTTGCGGCCGGCGTCTCGCTTATCGCCGGCGCCGTCTTCAGCGGAGCGCCGGCCTGGCATGTTGCACAAGGCGGGCTGACTGCGCCGTTGAGAGACGGCAGCGCGCGCGCGGGCGAGGCCCGCGGTGCGCGCCTCGCGCGCCGCGCGCTCATCGTCGGAGAGATCGCGCTCGCCGTGGTGGCGCTGGTGGGCACGTCGCTGTTCGCGCGCACGTTCGTCGGCCTTCGCCGGACCGACCTCGGTTTCGACCCCGCGCGCCTCATGACGATGCGGGTCGTCCTGCCCGGGGCGCGCTATGACGCGCCCGACGCGCGCGCGCGCGCCGTGGCACAGATGGTCCGGGGGCTGTCGGCGGTCCCCGGTGTGACCGCCGCCACCATTTCCGACCTCATCCCCCTCGACGATGAGGGCGGGTCGGAGGGGCAGGCGGTGTCAGCCACAGCCGCTGGCACGACCGGCCTGCCCATCGTGTATTCCGGCATCGCTGGCCGCTGGTTCGAGACCTTCGGCCAGCGCGTGATTGCGGGACGGGCGCCGACCGCGCGTGAGCTGGAAGCCGCAAGCCCGGTCGCGGTCGTCAGCCGTACGATGGCGACGCGCCTATGGCCTGGGGGTGACGCCCTCGGCCAACGGTTCCGGCTGGCCGACGATTCGGCGGGGACGTGGTTCAGCGTCATCGGCGTAGCCGCCGACATTCGCACGAAGAAGCTCGATGAAACGGGGGCCAACCCGCCGGAAGCGTATCTGCCGCTCGCGTTCGTGCCGACGCGCGACTACGGGATCATGCTGCGTACGTCGCTCGCACCCGGAACCCTGGCGTCGAGCGCGCAAGCGGCCATTCACGCGGTCGATGCGACCGTCCCCGTCTTCAACGTCTGGACGATGGAGGACGTTCGATACCTCAGTTTCTGGATGTATGCGCTGTGGAGCGCCCTTTTCGGGGTCTTCGGCGTTCTGGCGCTGGCCCTGGCCGCGATGGGGGTCTACGCGGTGATGTTCGCCGCCGTCGCTCGCAGGAAGCAGGAGATCGGCGTCCGGATGGCTCTTGGCGCGGGTCGGGCCGCGGTCGTGCGCCTGGTGGTCGGCGAGGCGATGAGCCTGGCGGCTATCGGGATTGGCGCGGGCGTGGTGGGCGGCATCGTGTTCGGCCGCGCGGTTGGCAGTCTGCTCATCCGCGTGTCGCCCATCGACTCGGTGAGCTTTGCCGGCGCGGCCTTGCTGCTCGCCGGCGCCGCGCTGGTGGCCAGCTACCTGCCGGCCCGCCGAGCGGCCACGATGGATCCGCTGCGCGCCCTCAGGCAGGAGTGATGGGCGCCGTGGACGCGCGGCGTCGGTTCACTCCAGCAGGGTCGACTGGTGCTTTCGGTAGACATCCGCGAGCGCCTTCGGGTCCCGCGCCGCCTGGAGCTCCGCAATGAGCGCGGCCAAACGGGGGGGAATGATCAAGTAGCGCGCGTCCCGGGCCTCGTAGGTGTGCGCGACGCCGGCCGGCACGAAGACGGTTCCACCCGCGGGCACATCCACCTCGCGATCGACAAAGCGGAAATGGAGCGTTCCGGCGAGCACGTGCCAGGCTTCGTCGTCTTGGTGATGCACATGCAAGCGCGCGGGCCCGCTGCCTCGCCACTCGTGCATGACAAACGATTGACCGGCCGCGGCGAATGGAACCGGCGGCGACGTTCCCGAAGTCGGGACTGCAACCATGGGTCCTGCCATCGCGAGACTCCCAGAAAGGCACGATGAACGGCGTGAGTTACGTTGATCCGGCGGCCCGTGGAGCCGCCGCGATGGGCGCGGTGTCTTCACGGGGAAGGGCGATCTCGACGCACAGACCGGGGTGCACGTTCCGCGCCGTGATGGTGCCAGGGCCGCAACATCAGCCGTGACAGGAAGAACGAGCTTTTCGGTAGGCACAGCCGCCGGACACGCGGCTTCCGGAGTAGGATGGCCGCTGGCTGATATGGGTCCGGTGGTCTGGTCGTACGGCGTCGGCGCGGCGATCCTCGCGATCGGGCTGGCCGCGCTCTGGCGCCGCGGCGAATGGCAGCAGACCCGCGGGCTCGACCGGCTCCTGCTGCTCGGCCCGCTGTGCTATGCGGCGCCCGTCGCCGCGTTCGGCGCTGAGCACTTCACGCTGACGCAGGACATCGCGGCGATCGTCCCGCCTTGGATGCCGTGGCATGTCTTCTGGGCCTATTTCGTCGGCGCCTGCTTCATCGCCGCCGGGCTCAGCCTGGTCACGAGGGTCCAGACGCGGCTCGCGGCAGGCCTGCTCAGCCTGACCTTCTTCTTGTTCGTCGTGCTGATGGATGCACCTGGGTGGGCGCACGACCCCTACAACCGGCTTGCGCCGACGCTCATGCTGCGGGAGTTGTCCTTCAGCGGCGGCGCGCTGGCCCTGGCCGTCAGCCTCGGCGGGCCGGCGCGCGGGCGCGGCGCGCGAATCTGGGCGACGGTGGCCCGGTATTTCATCGCGGTGCCCGTGCTGTGGTACAGCGTGCAGCAGTTCATGCACGCCGATCACGTGCCCGGCATTCCGCTGGGCATGGTGACGCCGTCCTGGATCTACGGCCACGCCGTCTGGACGTACGGGGCGGGCGCCGTGTACGCCGTCGCCGGCCTCTTCCTGCTTGCCAACCGGAAGACCCGCGCCGCCGCTGCCGGGGTGGCGCTGACCGTGCTATTCGTGGAGCTCGCGGTCTACGTGCCCATCGCCATCGTCAACCACGCGGGTCTCGAGGGGTTCAACTACCTCGCTGACACCCTCATGTTCGGTGGCGCCGTCCTGCTCCTCGCGGGCGCCATGCCGCGCGAAGCCGCCTGAGCAGGGTCGCCGCGAAGCTTTTCGTGAAGGCCTCCGTGCGCGCCTCCATTTCCCGCGGCGCGGGATCCGCAGTGTGCGCCGCGGTCGTCCCCAATGGACCGCGCAATGTCGCCGACCGCCTGTCCATGAGGGAGGCAGCCATTCGGCGGGACCGCCAGAAGATGCGCAGCGCGCACATCTTTCCGGTCGCCCATGTAAGGGCCGACCTTGCCGACCTTGCCGATGGTCCGGCCAGCATCTACATCCACAGGGCGGTTTGGCCGCGGACGGTTGGAACGCTTCTTGCCCTCAGTAGCCGTGGGGGCCGCGGGCACGTCCACCGGTCGAGTGCGGCGGGCGGCGCGCCCACTTGTCGGGAGAACGCCAATGACCACTGCTGATGAACGGCTGGACGAGACCATCGACGAAACGTTTCCCGCGAGCGACGCCCCGGCGAACACCGTGGGAACTGGTGCACGCGCAGGCGCCGGTGGGGCGACCGTCCGCGACAATCATGAAGCCTCACGCTTCGAGCTCGAGATCGGCGGAGAACTGGCGGTTCTGGAGTACGAGCGCAGGCCACAGGCCATCGTGCTCGCCCACACAGAAGTGCCGCCGTCGTTCCGGGGCCGCGGGATCGGCAGTGCGCTGGTAAAGGCCGCGCTCGAGAGGGCTCGGGCCGAACACGCGTCCGTCATCGCGCGGTGTCCGTTCGTGCGCGCGTACCTTCGCGCGCACCGGACGTTAACGTGACGCCGCGCGGTACGCGCCGGGCGACGTCGTGAGCCATGTGGGCCCGGGCCGCCGGCCGTCCGGAGGAGCCCGAGGAAGTCTCCTGTCGGCGAATCGGTGTAACTATGAATGCCCTCGTTTGGTCTTGCCGCGGGCAGGGCGCCTTAAGTAGAGGTTCGCGGCGCGCCCCGCCGCGGGACACGCCATGTCGAACCGGTCTCGTGCACGATGCTGTCGAGGTTGACCACGCTCCTCGCCATGGACGGCGGGCTCGTCGCGCTGGGTGGTCGCCGACCGGTTCCGTCGGGTGTGTCGATTCCGGCTGCCCTCGTTCGACGCTGATCATGAAGGGGGCCGAGAGGCCGCCGTTACGCCGATCTAAAGGAGGACGAATACGATGCGGTTCATGATGCTGGTGATCCCCAAGGCGTACGAGACCGCCACGGCCGACTTCGTGCCGCCGGCCGAACTCGTGGCCAAGATGACGAAGTACAACGACTCGCTCACCAAGGCCGGCGTCCTGCTGGGGCTGGACGGACTGGCGCCGCCTGCCAAGGCCGCGCGGGTCTCGTTCTCTCGCGGCACGTCGATCGTGAAGGACGGGCCGTTCGCCGAGTCGAAGGAGCTGATCGGCGGCTATTGGATGATCCAGGTCAAGTCACGCGACGAAGCGATCGAGTGGGCCAAGCGGGCGCCGATGCTCGACGGCGACGTCATCGAGGTGCGGCAGATCGCGGAGATGGAAGACTTCCCGGCCGACGTGCAGGCGGCGGCCCGCGGCGAATCCTGACACTGAACCGAGGAGAGACGACGATGCGAGTGCTGGCGTTGTGGTACCCCGAGGGCGACATCAGCGCGCCCACGCAGGAGACGATCCAGAAGATGGGCGCCTTCATTCAAGAAGCGGCGAAGGCCGGCGTGCTGCTCGACACCGGCGGCTGGAACCCCGACGCGCCGGCCACGGTGATCACCCGGACGAAGGGCCAGGTCGTGGTGACCGACGGCCCGTACACCGAGGCCAAGGAAGTGATCGGCGGGTTTGCGGTCATGCGGTTCACGTCGCAGACGGAGCTGGTGGAGTGGAGCACGCGGTTCGTGAACATCGCGGGCGACGGGCGCTCGGTGGTCAGGCCCATCGCCGATCAACCCCTCGCGCACTAGCCACTGGGACCGGCCTCGTGAGCGACGCCCCCGTCCACCGCACTATCGATGCCGTCTGGCGTATCGAGTCCCCCCGCCTCATCGCCCACCTCGCGCGGATGGTAGGTGACGTGGGGCTGGCCGAGGATTTCGCACACGACGCGCTCGTGGCGGCGCTCGAGCAGTGGCCGGCGTCGGGGGTGCCCGACAACCCGGGGGCCTGGCTCATGACCACCGGCAAGCGGCGGGCAATCGACCACCTCCGGCGGCGCGAGATGCTCGACCGGAAGCACGGCGAATGGAAGATCGAGATGCAGGATCGCGAGGACGTCGAGTCCGCACTGAGCGACGCGATCGACGACGAGATCGGCGACGACCTGCTGCGGTTGATCTTCACCGCCTGCCATCCGGTGCTCTCGGTCGAAGCTCGGATAGCGCTCACCCTGCGCCTGCTCGGCGGGCTCACCGCCGAGGAGATCGCGCGCGGGTTCCTGACGACCGTGCCCGCGGTGCAGCAGCGCATCGTGCGCGCAAAGCGGACGCTCACCGCGGCGCACGTGCCGTTCGAGGTTCCGCGCGGTCCGGAGCTGGGCGCTCGCCTCGCCTCCGTGCTCGAGGTGATCTACCTCATCTTCAACGAAGGGTACTCGGCCACCGCCGGCGACGATTGGGTGCGCCCGGCCCTCTGCGAGGACGCGCTGCGGCTCGGGCGCATCCTCGCCGAGCTGGCATCGGAGGACGCCGAGGTGCACGGGCTCGTGGCGCTGATGGAGATCCAGGCGTCCCGGCTGCGGGCGCGGGTGAGGGCCTCGGGAGAGCCGATCCTGCTCATGGATCAGGATCGCAGCCGGTGGGACCGCGTGCTGATTGGGCGCGGGCTGACGGCCCTGGACCGCGCGATGAGGACGGGCGGCGCGCTGGGGCCGTACACGTTGCAGGCGGCGATCGCGGCCTGCCATGCGCGGGCGCTCGTGCCCGAAGCGACCGACTGGACAAAGATCGCGGCACTCTACGACGCGCTCGCACAGCTCACCCCGTCGCCCGTGGTCGAGCTGAACCGCGCCGTGGCGTATTCGATGGCGTTGGGGCCGGCCGAGGGGCTGGCGATCGTGGATCGGGTCGCCGACGATCCGGCGCTTAAGAACTACCACCTGCTGCCAAGCGTACGGGGCGACTTCCTGTTCAAGCTCGGGCGATTCGACGAGGCGCGCGCCGAGTTCGCGCGTGCGGCATCGCTCACTGGGAACGTCCGGGAGCGGGAGCTGTTGAATGCGCGGGCGCGTGAGGCGGAGGCGCGAGCCTAGCAGCTGGAAGTGTGCGCGCAGGCCGCGGACCGAAGCGCGGCCAAACGGTCTGAAGTGACACTAGCTCATGCACGCAGGCAGCAATTGTTACCGATAGTTCTGCAGTTCGATGCCGCTGCTCATTTGGGCTCCGAACAGCAGCCGAATGAGCCCAAATCGGTTCGCGATATTGATGGATGCGTTTCGCAGCCAGAGTCCGTAAGCACTCCTCGGCACGAAGCTCGTAGCAAAACCGCGCGCCGCCTTCTGCTTGCGCGCCACATAGGGCCGCAGGCGCTGTTCATACATCTCGAATGCGGACGCGTGGTGTCCCTGCGCGACATCCAATTCTCCAGCGAGCGTGTACGCTTCGGCCATGGCCATCGCTGACCCTTCGCCGGCGAGCAGGCTCGGACAAGCGCATGCGTCGCCGATCAGCGCGACGCGGCCCATGGTCCAACTCGGCATGACGATCTGACTGACCCGATCGAAATAGAGATCGGGGCTTGCCTGAAGCGCGTGGAGCATCGCTTCGGTTTCCCAGCCACCGCCAGAGTAGAGCCGTCTAAGGGTCTCTTTCTGACGCGAGGAATCGTGGATCGGAGCGGCGTGGGGATCGGGGTCGGCGAACACCAGCATGAAGACCGTCGAGTCCTCGTCGACAGTGATCCGCCAAATCTGCCGGCCGGGTTCGCCGTACGTCACGTACGCGTCCGGGTCACGGAACCGGTAGCCTTGGGCACTGAACGCCGCAACGTAGTATCCGAGGAAGCGTTCGAATCGCGCCTCTTCACCAAAGCAGAGCCGGCGCACGGCGGAGTGGAGGCCGTCGGCGCCGATGACCAGATCGAACGTCTGAGGCTCACCGTCGCGAAACGTCACGTGTACGCCGCGCGGGCCGTCTTCGAGGCCGGTCACGCTGTTCCCGAACCGTACTTCGACTCGATCCTTGACCGCTTCGTAGAGAGCGGAAGCCAGCGCCGAACGCGGAAGGCTCATGCCCCGGCCCTTTGTGAGCTCTTGCACCGCTCCCTGGTTGAAGCCGCTGATCCGCCGGCCGCCGCGATCGACGATCCGGAATTCCTGGACGTGGAGGTCATGCCGGCGGAGTTCGTCCAGCACGCCCATCTTCTCGGCCACGTCGTAGCCGAGGCCCCAAAAATCGATGACGTAACCGCCGGTGCGCGGTTCGGGCGCCTGTTCCACCACGGTCACCGCATATCCGTACTTGTCGAGCCACCACGCGAGGCAAGAGCCGGCCACCCCGGCTCCTGACACGAGAACCGACCCAGACATGGCACATTCTCCTATGGACCGTCTGTCTGATTTGGTGATTGTTCAGGGGCCCGGTTGTCGTCGGTGCCCTGTGGAAGTCCACGACGCCAAATTATCCGGTCGATCACGCACGCTCGGGATCAAACATTTCTCGGCCTCGACCGCTCCACGAGCTCACTTCGATCTCGCCGCTCCAGGCGCTATTCTGACGCGCTGGGTTCTATGGCGTTTCGCGATCAGCCGGCGTGCCCCGGCAGTTGGGGCTCGGCAATCGTGAAGGTGCGGGTGGCCGGGTCGTACAGTTCGTCGGGTTCGGGCGTGGACGTTCCCCCGCTGATGCGCACCCGACCCGATGGCTCGAGCGTTGCGCGTTGGCCCTCACGCCGGAAGTGCATCTGCGCGGACACCGCGACGAACCGATCGGCCGTCGGCTCGTAGATTTCTGCGCTTCGGAGAATCCAGAGCGGCACGGGCCTTGGCCAGCGTCGCCACCGCCGACGACCAGGACGGTGTGGTCCGGCAGCCGGGTGCGCGTGTCGTTCTCCCGGTCGTCGAGTCCGGCGGCGGTGTCGTCTTCCGTGGCGGGCGCGCGCTGGCGGCGCGCGTCAAGTCGATCGACACGAAGCGGTCTCGCGGGCCGCGCGGCGGCCTTCGCGCCAGGGCTCCCGAGCATGACGCCGGCAGTGGAGTCGGGGGCGACCCCGAGAGTCCTCGGCGCGACGGCGAGCGATGCCGCGGCAAGCAGGGCGATGGCCGACGCGATCGTGACCACGCGCGTGGCAGGGCCATCCGAATTCCCGCGACTTCCGTGAATCATCTGCCCAGCCCGAGTCGTGGGGCGGCCCTGGCGACGAGCTGTGCGCGAGCGCCACTCAACCGGGAGACGAAAGTTCTCAATCTGTGTAGCACATTACCCTGTCACGTCTTCTCGAACGCGCCCCTGCCGCGCCGCTGCGGGCAGCCGAGTCGCGCGATACCTCGCGCTGGGCGTCGGCATTCACCGGAGCGCCACGCTACTCGCCGAAGTAGTGCTTGTAGCCGGCGGTGAGGACCCAGTAACGCGCCTGGTATGTCGCCAGCGCGCTCGTCGTCCGGCCCGGCACCGCGTGAAGGAGCCACTCGCCTGTCACCGTGTCGTGGCCGGTCACGAAGTACTCCACGCCGCCACCCAGGTTCAACGCCGACCTTCGTATCGCCGCTCGCAAGGCCATTCTCGGTAAATGCGTAGTGGTAGACGCCAATGCCGCCGGTCACGTAGGGATGCCACGCGCCGCCTTCCCAGTTGTAGACCACGTTTCCATCGAAGGCGATGGGATGGGCGGTCCCGTTGAAGGAGTGGCCGATCGTGTCGAAGCTGGCCCGGCTCAGTTGACCGCGGATGGATACGCGCGGGGTCAAGTAGTCTTCCACTTCCGCCGCGAGATCGGCCCCGGCGGCCAGCGAGATCTCCGATGGCACGGCCACGCCGATAGACGCGCCAACGGCCACCATCCCTTCGTCGGGGACGATGGTTCTTGGCTGTCGCCGCTGAGCGGCGGCCGTGGTCGCGAATCCAATCGTGGAGGTCAACATGACGATCAAAGTCAGTGTACGGCGCATACCAATCCTCTCTTCGGATGCGGATTCTGCGCTGTGCGTGCGCTCCGCCCCGATACCATGCAAGCGAGCAAGACTCATACCATCGGCGGCGCCTGGAGGCCGCGTCGCGCTGGCGGTGCTCGACCGATGGATTCACGCAAACATTGCTCGGTCGCCGGCACGATCGACCTGCGGCCAAGTCGTCGTCAGCAGGACGTCGGATCGCGCGGCGCCAGATCGATGGCGACGCGGATCGCATCAGAGCGAGTAGATTCTTCCGGTCGCCCGTGTAAGGGCTGACGCCGGTCCGGAACTCCGAGGCCGCCACGCCACGGCCAGCGGACCGGGCTTTTCGGTAGGTAGGGCCGGAGAACTGAGCCCGGGCCCATGGGCCGGCAGGGCCGGACCATGGACCCGGTGGGGGAAACCCGCGGTCCGTCAGAAGGCGACGGTGTAGGAGACCGACACCATGTTGACGTTGTAGTTGAACGGCTGCTCGTTCGTCGGCAGCACGCCACTGATGGTCCCGACTCCGGTCTGCACGCCCTCAAAGGCGTAGTCGGCCGACGCCATGTGCAGGAAGGCGTAGGCGGCCCGGAGCCACTGGTGGGCGGCCACGGCAACTTTGCCACCGAGGCGGAGTTCGCCGGAGGTCGTCGTGACGGGCGGGACGGGCGTTGCGGCAATGAAGAACGCCGCGATCGTGGTCGGTGGTCCGCCCGGCCCGTTCAGCGGGTTGTTGGCCCAGGTTCCTCCGGTCACGTCGTTGTTCCAGCGCACGCGGCTGAAGATGGCGCTCGCGGTGAGTTCAACTCGGTCGGTCTTCTTGGTCAGCTCCACGCCCGCCGTATGCGTCTTGGTCGGCATGTCGGCAAACCAGTTGAGACAGGGACTGACCTTCCCGTCGTTGTTTCGCTGCTTCAGCGTCGTGTAGAGGTTGCAGCCGCCGCCGGACAAGCCCACGGCACCCGGCTGTGCGTTGCTCACGGTCGAGGCGTTGCTGTTGCCGGTGTAGCTGTTGCCCGTGGACCTCGAGAGCTCGTTCTCGTAGGTATAGAACACGTCCGCGCTCAGGTCGGCGCTCACGGCGTACGTCCCCTCGGTGTTGACGGCCCAGTTCTTGGCATGCTGCAGGCCGTAGACCGTCGTGGGGTAGTCGTCGTTGTTCAGATCCAGGCTGCTTTCGAATGACAGCGCGTCCGTGGCCTGCCACATGAGCGTGCCGCGCAGCTTCTGCCGATTGCGGTCGGCCACGTAGTAGCGGCGCATGCCGACGAGCTCGCTGATTCGGTTGTTGTTGGCATACGCGGCGTTCGCCAGCGCGTTGTTGCTCGGGAAGAAGAGGTTCGCGTTGCCGGTCGTGGGCGCGTACCCGGCCGCCGGGCCCCATCCGTTCCACCCGTTCATGATCATGAAGGCGTAGGCCGTGGCGCCGTCGGTTGCACCGATGGGGCTGACGTTCGCGTACGGGACCAGCGCGAGAAAGGCGTTCTCGTTGTAGTCCGGGGACCGGCGGGTGGAGTAGGCGTAGTCGACCCGTCCGGTGATGAGGTATCCCATCGTCCGCCATTCGGCACGCACGGTGTTTTCATTGGTCGTGCCGGCGTCGGCGCACGAAATCCAGGACCCCGGGCAGGACCGATTCAGCCGCTGGAAGTCGTCGCCGACCGTGATCCACTGGCCGGACGCGATGCTGTAGTCGGCGTCAAAGCTGGCGGTGCGTTCCTCGCGGCTGTACGGGCGATTGGCGTTGGCGTTCTGCGCGAGCACCGGCCCGAGCGGATTGCCGGATCCGGCCGGGAAGAGCGCGCTCGCCTCCGGCGTCTCCCCGGCGTCGGCGTACTGGTAGATGTTGACGGGCGTCTGGTTGTCGCGGTTGTTGTACCGGAACGCCGCGGCAAGATGCAGCGACTTTGCCGGGCGTGCGGTCAGCTTCGCGTGCAGCAGGGTGTTCGCCACCAGGCCGTGCAGAGACGTCCCCGGCACGACGGGCGTCGACGCATCGGTCAGGAAGACTTCGTTCTGCGTGCCGCGGCCATAGGCGCCGTCGACCACGAGCTTCGTCGCCGCCGAGATCTTGACGCCGGCGGTGCCGCTGAACTGCACGAACGTGTTGCTGGGGGCGCTGCTCATCGTCTGAACGGCGGCGGCGGACGGCCCGATCTTCCAGTTCTGCCACGACATCGACGTGACGTTGTTCGTGAAGTAGGAGCCGTAGTACCCGACCTGAGCGTAGCCCTTCTTTCCCGTGAAGTTCAGATTGGCCGTGACCTGATTGTGATCGGTGTCGATCTTGTTGGGGATGATTGCGCTGATGTCGCCGCCTCCGCTCCGCGACACCGTCCCGAGGGGCTGAAGGCCGTCCTTGTGCTCCGGACGGACATCCGCGGCGATCCCCCACCGGTCGTTGAACGAGGTACCTGCAGGCCGACGTCGACTCGGGTGCGGGTGGTCGAGAGGTTCACGCTGCGGAAGTCCGGAAGATCCGCGGCCGCGGCCGCCAGCACTTGGGCCGTCTGACTCGCCGTCGGGGTGAGCAGGGCTCCCGTCTTTCCCCCCGAGCCGAGGTACGGCGCCGTGCCAATCGACGGCACGAGACCTCGGGCGCTCACCGTGGTCCCCGAGGTTGACGCCACGACCGGCGGAATCCAGTTGGCCGGCAGCGTCAGGACGTTCGTGCCAGCACCTTCGAACGGCGTGTGATAGCTGTCCTGCTGGTTGCGTCGCCACTCCTCGTAGCCGAATCCCACGCGGAACCGTCCCTGGCGCCACAACGCCGCCGTGATCCGACGCGTGTCGAGACCCAGGTTCGCACCTGTGATGCGCCAGCTCAGCGCGCTCGGGGCGTCGTAGGCGGCGCGGCTGCCAAGATCGAAATTGGCGACGCCGAAGGCCCCCTGTTTCTCCAGGCCGTTGTACTCGCCGGCTTTGAAGGATCCTCTGCTGACGTAGCCGCCTCCCACGTCGATGGTGCTCGTCGCGGCCGTCTGTGCCTGGTCGATAGCCTTGGCCGCGGCCTCGGGATCCTGCGCGCGTGCCGGCTGAGCCCAGGTCGCGAGCATCAGCATCACACCTGCGCCGTACGCGACCCGCAGAGCCATCCACGGAGCCGATCTGCTTGTATCCATAGGAATCGCCCCCCGAAGATGGTCAGCGCTGGAACTTCGCGCCGGCCGGATGATTGGACCCGTGAATGAGCACGTGACAGTTCAGGCAGGCCCGCGCGGCCACCTGTGCGCGCGCGCTGACCGCGCCAGGCGCCTGCAGCCCGTTGATCGTCGTCACGTTCCCAGTGCCAAGGTTCGCCCCGCTGTAGACCGAGGCCGCGTGGTCGCCGCTGTGACATTCCTGGCACAACCACGGCACGCGCGCCTTCAGCAGCGACGTATTGGCCGATCCGTGCGGCGTGTGACAGTTGGTGCAGTCGTCGACCACCGGCGCGTGCTCCCACAGGAACGGACCGCGCTTGTCGGCGTGGCAGGTGTAGCAGGTCTCGTTGACGGAACTCTTGACGAGCAGCTTCGGTCCACTCGAGCCATGCGGGTTGTGGCAGTCGGAGCACGCCATCCGCGATCCGGCATCGAGACCGGTCGTGGCGAGCGGATGCGTCGAAATCCGATGGGTCTGGGCGCGCTGCGCCTTGTGGCAGGTGAAGCAGACCTCGGCCTGCGTCGCCTTGTTCAAGACCTTCTGATCGCGCGCGTGGAGGTTGTGACAGTCGGTGCACGCCACGCCGCGCTCCTCGTGCTGACTGCCGGTCCAGTGCGTGCGCAGCCCGGCCTCGTGGCACGTGAGGCACGCGGCATTGCGTACCGCCACCGGTGACTTGTTCGGCCCGTTGAAGACGACGGTCGGCTCGGTGTCCGTGTTGTCCACGTGCTCCGGGCTCGCGCCGTGGCAGCTTTCGCACTGATGCTGACCGAACGGTGTCCGGTCGTCAGCCTTGACGCCGTGCGGCGTCTGCAGAATGACGGCCTCCGAGGCCGACGAGTGGCAACCAAGGCACGTACGCTCCGCGTCCTTCGCATAGGTGCCGGGCACGATCTGCGGGGGCGACGACGGAGGCGGTTGTTGCGGCGTCGCGAGAAATTCCGCTCCCGTTGAGGAACTTTTCGCAGCCGTCGATGAAGGAACCTGCGGTGTTTGAGCGCTCACGCGAGGAACGGAAATACCCAAGAGCCAAGCGGACCCAACGCAGAAGATCAGACCGACTCTTACGATCTGCTTTCGCATCGACCCTCCGTACAAGTTCGGCGAAATGTCAACATGCGCACCACGTGTCGAGCACCGCATGTTGCAAGAAGCATTCCCCGAGGTGCTGTCTTTTTGGCAGGCAACGTGCGACATCGCCAGATATGGTCGGTAACGCAGGGCGCGTTCCGTGCACTCACTCTCGTGCGTCGGGAAATGGCTTTGGCGCGGGGCTCGCCGGGGCAAGCGCTCCTCGGCGTTCAGGCGGTGGCTCTAGGCGATCGGCAGCGGCGGCCACACGGGTCAGCCGCCGCGCCGAACACGAGGCGCCAGACGACCTCGAGTCGCGGACGCTGCGCCGGCTCGAACGGTCCGAGTAGCCGGAAGAGTGCGGGCCCGCCCGACGAAGCCTGCGCGCTGCCGACTCCCGCGCCTCACCCGTCCCGCAGCGCCACGAGCGGATCGATCTTGGCCGCCCGGCGCGCCGGGAGGTAGCTGGCGATGAGTGCCACGGCAATCAGCACCGCCGGCACCGCGACATACACGACCGGATCGGTCGGCTGGACGTTGAAGAGCAGCGTCGTCATCGAGCGGCTGAGGAACGCGGCGCCAATCAAGCCCACCACGACGCCGATGGCGCTCTTCGACAGCCCCTGCCGCACGATGAGGGCGGCAATTTGTCCGCGCGAGGCGCCGATGGCGCTGCGCACGCCGATCTCACGCGTCCGCTGCGACACGTCGTACGCCAGGACGCCGTAGATGCCAAGAGACGAAAGAAACAGGGCCAAGCCGGCGAACGCGGTGAGCAGCAGCATGACGGCGCGGCGGTTGTCGAAGGACGACCCCACGGCCTCCGCGAGGCTGCCGGCCTCGAAAAGCGGAATCGAAGGGTCGATGGCGCGCACCTTGTTGCGCAGCGCGGACACGACGTCGGCCGTCGGGCGGGCCGTTCGCAGGAACAGCGTCAATCCACCCGAGCGTCCGCCCTGCATGACCTGATAGATGAACGGGTTGCCGCTCTTCTCCTCGACGCCATTGTGCGGCACGTCTTTCACGACGCCGATGATCGTGGGCCAGTCCTCCGGTTTGTCCGGCCGGCCGGCGAAGCTGAAATGCCCGCCAACGGCCGACCCGTTGGGGAAGAACTTCCGCGCAAAGCTCTCGTCGACGACGAACAGCTGGCGACCGGACGTCTGATCCGCGTTGTCATAGAAGCGGCCGTCCAACAGCCTCAGTCCCAACGTCTCGAGATAGCCGGGCGTGACGATCACCCGGAAGGCGCCGGGCTGCGGCGAGCCCGTCGGCAGCGTGTCGTTCTCCAGGGTGAAGGCGTTGATCGGCAGACCGCCCTCGAAAGGCGTCGAGAAGGAGAGCGCCGCGGACGTGACGCCTGGAATCTCCCGCATCGCTTCGAGCAGGCGTTCGCGAATCTTCTGGGCCGCCTCGTCGCTGGCGCGGTACTCGCGCGTCAACGCGAGACGCGCGGTGACGACGTTCGTCGGATCGAGTCCGGTGTCCACGCGCAAGGCCTCGCCGAAGCTGCGGACGAGCAGGCCGGCGCCGGTCAGCAGCATCAACGCCACCGCGACCTGGGCCACGACCAGGACGCTGCTCAGGGCGCGCACGCCTCGGCTCGAGGACGCGCTCCGCGAACTGCTCTGGATCGCTTCGGCCAGGTTCGTGCGCAGGACGTGAAACACCGGGATGAGGCCGATGAGCACGCCGACGACGGCGGTGAGCGCCACGGAGAATCCAAGCACGCGCCAGTCGAGCGACGCCGGCAGGGCCTGGGGCAGCATCTTCGCCAGATAGACATTCGTCACCCGCAGCGCGCCCCAGGCGACGCCCAGCCCCAAAAGGGCGCCGGCGGAAGTGAGCATCAGACTCTCGAGCAGGAACTGCCGGGCAATCGACGCCCGCCCGGCGCCGAGCGCCGACCGCACGGCCAGCTCCGACTGGCGGGCGTTGGCGCGGACGAGCAGGAGATTCGCGACGTTGACGCAGCCGATGAGCAGCACGAACGCGACGCCCGCTTGCAGCATCAGCAGCGTCGTCCGCACCGGCGCGACGCGCTGTTCCTGCACGCCGCCCACGTTCATCGTCATGCCGGAGCGCTCCACGAAATCCCTCAACGGCGGCGGGCCCGCATCGACGTACCGCTTCTCCAGCACCTTGGCCTCGGCGTTCGCCTGGCTGGCCGTGACGCCCGGCTTGAGCCGCCCGAACAACTGGATCCCGACACCGTAGCGGCCCTGTGGATTCTCCGCGGCCGGCGGCCAACTCAACGGCACGACGAACTTCACGCGCGCGTCGAACCCCTCGAACGCCCTCGGGGCCACGCCGATCACGGTGTACGCTTCATCGTCGATCCGTATCTGCTGACCAAGGACTTCGGGACTCTCGTCGTACTGCGTGTTCCAGTAGGACTGGGTGAGCACGACGACCTTGTCGGCGCCCGGCCGGTCTTGGGCCGTCGTGAAGAAGCTGCCAATCACCGGCTGGATCCGCAGGATGGAGAAGATCTCGGCGGTCATCTGCGCGCCGGGAACGCGCGCGACCGAATCCTTTTCGCCAACCAGGCCATAGAAGAACGTCCAGAGGCCGACGTGCTCGTAGGACGTCGCGTTCTTCGAGTAGTCGAGGTAGAACGGGACGTTGGCCGGCATGTGGTTCAGGCCGGCCTTGACCGCCGACGTGTAGAGCTCGACGATCCGGTCCGGCTCCTGAAACGGCAGCGGCTTCAGCATCAGCGAATAGACCGACGAGAAGATGGCCGTCGTCGCGCCGATGCAGAGCGCCAGGGTGACGAGCGTCGTGGCGGTAATGCGCTTCGACTTCCTCAGGAGACGGAGGGCATGCCGAACGTCTGACATCATGGGCGCATCTTACCTGTCTTGAGGGCGCCCGGCTGACCGCCGGGGCAGTCTGGTGCAGGCCGATTCCCTTGAGCGAGACTGAGGCTCCCGGCCTGGTCACCGGCGCCGCGACGTTTCCTCCGTGCCCCCATTCGTGATGATGTAGACGCATGCCCCGACTGCCCCTGAGGGAGCCGCGCCGCGAAGCGACCGGCGTCAAGACCAAGAACTACATCACGCCGGCCGGGCTGCAGCGGCTGAGGGATGAGCATCGGTTTCTGCTCAATCGGGAACGGCCGGCCGTGACCGAGGTCGTGGCGTGGGCGGCAGGCAACGGCGACCGCAGCGAGAACGCCGACTATCTCTATAGCAAACGACGGCTTCGCGAGATCGATCGCCGCATTCGATTCCTCACCAAGCGGATTGATGCCGCTGAAGTCGTCGATCCGGAAGCGCCGCGGTCGGGAACGGCCGCCGCGCGCGTCTTCTTTGGCGCGACGGTGCGCTACGAAAATGCCGCGGGCCTGGAGCGCGTGGTGCGCATCGTCGGCGTCGACGAGGTCGACCTCAACCTGGGGCACGTCAGCTGGATGTCGCCCCTCGCGCGCGCGTTGATGAAGTCCGGGCCTGGCGACCGCGTCGTGCTTCACGCGCCGAAGAAGACCGAGCGGTTGGAGATCCTCGACGTTCGCTACGAGCGCATTCCAATCGAACCGTACCGCGAACCGCCGGGCGCCGAGGCCGCCAGGAGACCGCCGCCTCGTTTCGAAAAGCCATAGGCCCCGCGCGTTGGCGCGGGCCACAATACGCTGGAGGAGGTCAGGTATGTCCCGACAGGTGGTGGCACGTGGTGCGATGCTCGCGGCGCTCGTGGCCTGGGCGCCCGGCGCTCTGGCGCAGCAGCCGGCCCAGGCGCTTTCCGTACAGCAGTTGACGCCGGACGTGTATTGGGCGAGCGGCGGCGGGGGCAATAGCGGCATCGTGATCGGGACGACCGGCGTGGTCGTGATTGACGCCAAGACGACGCCTGCAGCGGGGCAGTCGCTGCTCGACGCGATCGCGAAACTGACGCCGAAGCCGGTCACGGACGTGATCGTGACCCACAGCGACGGCGACCACGTGAACGGCCTCGCCGCGTTTCCCAAGGGCGTGCACGTGATTGCGCACGAAGGCGCCGATCGCGAAATGAAAGCCGCGCTCGCCGCGGGTGGCCGCGGCGCGCCGCCGGCCGACCATATGCCGTCGCAGGTGATTGCCGGAACCGGGCAGCGCCTGACGCTCGACGGCGTCGTGTTCGACCTGCGCCACTGGGCGCCCGCGCACACGAGCGGCGACCTCGTCGTGTATCTGCCCGCGCAGAAGATCCTGTTTACAGGCGATTTGATCGCCACGAATCGGCCGGACCCGCTGATCCACCTCGAGAAGCACGGATCCTCGGCCGGGTGGATTACCTCGGTGCAGGGGCTATTGGGGCTGGACGCGGAACGGTTCGTGCCCGGCCATGGCGATCTCCAGACTCGGGCCGAGATCGAGGCGCGGCTGGCGTCGGCCACCAAGAAGCGCGCGCAGATTGCGGCGCTCGTGAAGGAAGGCAAGTCGCTCGACGAGATCCGCGCCGCGGTGGGCGACCCGGCGCCGGCGCCCGCGGGCGGACAGGGTGGACGCGGAGTCGGCGGATTCGCCAGCTTCACCGACGTCGTCTACCGGGAGTTGTCGGGCAGCGCCGGACAGTAACTCCGATCGGTCGGCGCCTTCACTCCGACCCGCCGGTACCGCGCGTGGACCTGTCGCAGGTCTTCCGGCAGACCCCGAACTTCTCGCGGCGGACGGCGGGAAGCCTGCTGCCTGCGGCTGTCTGGTTAGCGAACCCGGTCCCGCGCGGGCACGTATCAGCCGAAGACCACGGCAGGCGCGTCCGCCTGAGCGGCCGCGGACTCCCGAACGGTTCTCGGCTGGACGTGCCAGTACGCCGACCTCGAGACTATCGTCCGCCGCGCCTGGGCGTGGCACGGGACGCATCGGTGACGTCTTCCGCGGCTCCATCGCGCCGCCGGGCCCAATTGGCCTAAGATCCGCCTCGGCGCGCGCGAAAGACGAATTGCCGCGCGGTTGCCAAGGAGGACTCCGGTGCGTACATCCCTGCGTCTCGCGATTGCGACAGGCATTCTCAGCGTTTCATTCTTCGCGTTCACGGCCGCCCAGCAGGCGACCGCCCCGGCGGCGGCGGCCCAGCAGGTGGCCAACCCGGACGCGACACCGCCGCCAGACCTGTCGGTGTACCAGCCGGACGCGCTCGCCGGCGAGAAGAACTTCGTCGTCGGCGTGCAGCCGCCGTTCACCTGGGGGCCGCTGCCGAGCCCCGAGCCCGTCGTGCCCGACGGCTTCACGCCGATCTTCAACGGCGTGAATCTGACCGGCTGGCACGCCAGTCGGACGAACCACCACGGCACCACTCCCGACTTCCACGTCCTCGACGGCGCCATCGTCGGCACGCAGAGCCCGTTCGGCAAGGGCGGGATCCTGCTCACCGACAAGAGCTACCGCAATTTCGAGCTCTACATGGAAGTGCGGCCCGACTACGGCTGTGACAGCGGCATCTTCTTCCGGTCGACCGAAGCGGGGCACGCTTACCAGATCACGATGGACTATCTGCCTGGCGGCAGCATGGGATCCCTCATCACCGAGGCGATCGCGAATCCCAACCCCGCGGCGAGAGCCGGCCGGGCGGGTGCCGCCGGTGGCGCGGGCCGGGCCGGTGCGGCCGGGCGCGGGCGCGGCAGCGCGCCGCGCGTCGTGGGCGGCATTCCGCTGGGATCGACGGCGCCGATGGGCGACGCATCCTGGATGAAAGTGTGGAAGCGCGAGGCGTGGAATACCGTCCGCGCGCGCGTGGAGGGGGACATTCCCCACGTGCAGGTCTGGATCAACGACGTGCTCGTGACCGACGCGCACGAGACGACGAACCGCGCCGAAGGCGGCATGGTTTCCGGGCCGATCGCGATTCAGATTCACGGCGGCGACCGCTGGGTCCAGGCGGGCTTCTGGCGCTGGCGGAACCTCGGGATCAAAGAGCTGCCCTGACGCGGCCGACCCATCGGGATTCATGCGCGCGGCGCACGAAGCGGGCCCGGACGACTGCGCCGGGCCCGCCTTCGCTCGTCATCCGAGCCGGGAGGCCGACCGCACGCACCAATTCGGTCCTGGCGCCTCTCTACGAAGGCGGGCCGCCATGGGGTCACCGGGGAGGTGTACGTGACCATTATCAGGATCGACGACGGCCACGATGCCCGCCTGAACGACTATGCCGGCGTCCGCGAGCCCGCGCGGCTGCGCGAGCGCGGCCTGCTGATTGCCGAGGGGCGCTTTGTCGTGCGGCGTCTGCTTGCCTCCGGCCGAATCACCACACGCTCCTTGCTCCTCAATGACGCGGCCGCGAAAGGGCTGGGCGACATCCTCGAAGCCTCGGACCGAAGCCTCGACGTCTTCGTGGCGTCTCCCGACGTCATCACGGCCGCCACGGGATTCGACATGCATCGCGGCTGTCTGGCGCTCGCTGAGCGGCCGGTCGAGCGGTCGATGGCGTCGGTGTGTTCTGCCGGCCGGCTCGTCGTGGTTCTCGAGCGGGTCGTCAACCCCGACAACATGGGTTCCGTGTTTCGCTGCGCCGAGGCGTTCGGCGTCAACGCCATCCTGCTCAGTCCCGGCTGCGGCGATCCGTTCTACCGCAAGGCGATTCGGACGTCGTCCGGCGCGGCGCTGGTCGTGCCGTTCGCGGCGGCCGCGCCGTGGCCCGATGCGCTCGAAGGGCTGCGGGCCATGGGATTCGTGGTGGCGGCCACGACGCCTGATGATCGGGCCGTCAACATCGGCACGTTCGTCGGGACGCCCGCCGCCCGAGGCCCGGTCGCTTTGCTCCTGGGTACTGAAGGGCACGGCTTGACGGCCGCCGCGTTCGATCACGCCGACATTCAGATCCGTATTCCAATGAGCGGTGCGCTGGACTCGCTGAATATCGCGACGGCCGCCGGCATCGCCCTGCACCGGCTGCACGAAGTGCGCCGGCCACGATGAGCGAGCGTGGCGCTCGCGGGGGCATCCCGACCCAGGCCCGTCAGAGTCGGGAGCAGACCGGGGAGCGTCGACAGCGGCGGCGAAGTCCTTTATGCTGGCTCTCCATCGGAGATCCCTATGAAATGGCAGCGACTTCTACTCGCCCTGACGTTCACCTTGGCGTGCGCCGCTCCGGCGGCCGCGCAGCGGTACACCGCGACGCGGAACGGCGACGTCATCGACCTCGCGGATACGACCGCCCAGATGAACGTGTCGGTGGTCTGGAGCATGAGCAATGCGTGGCACATCCAGGTCAAGGGCCAGGACCTGGTGCGGACGGCGGCGACGCTGGCCGACTTCGAGGCCCGGCCCGGTCTCGACGGGATCCCGCTCCTCGCGCCGTTCGCCAACCGCCTGGATGAGACCGCGTTCTACGCCAACGGCAAGAAGTACACCTTCGACCTCGGGCTGGGCAACGTGCGCGGGCCGATTCCCTCGACCGGCTACGTCAACGGCTCGAAGGCGTGGCAACTCGTCGAGTTCAAGGCCGACCAGAACAGCGCGTGGGTGACGTGCAAGCTGGATTTCTACAGGAATCCGGAGTTCATGAAGCAGTTCCCGTTCGCGCACACCATCACGATGACCTACCGGGTGTCGGACGGCATGCTCGAGGTGCATACGCGGCTCGACAACCTGAGCGACGAGCCGATGCCGGTCGTGATCGGTTTTCACCCGATCTACAACCTGCCCGACGGCAACCGCGATGACTGGACCGTGTCGGTCGACGCCAAGACGCACTGGATCGAGATCCCGCAGCGGCTTCCGACGGGCGAGACGCAGCCGATCGAAGACTTCTTCAAGGCCGATCGTCAGGCGATCCACCTCAAGAACTACGGTCTCATCGACGACGTGTTCACCGACCTGGTCCGCGACGCGAACGGCCGCGCGACGATGAGGCTCATGTACAACGGGAAGGAACTGGACGAGATCCTCGGGCCGAAGTTCCACACGGTGCTGCTGTGGTCGACGCCGCTCGGTGCGGCGGGCTTTGGCGGCGGCCGTCGAGGCGGCGGCCGGGGCGCGGTTGGCGGCGGGCGCGGTCGAGCCGGCGGCCAGAGCGTCCCCGCGCCTTCCGGGCCGTTTCCGGTCGACCCCGCGCAAGGCGAGCGGACGGCCCCTCCGGCCGTCGTTCCGGCGGCGCCCACGCCGCCCGCCGCGGCGCCCGGTCAGCCGAACCCCGGGTTCATTGCGTTCGAGCCGATGGTCGCCATCACCGACGCGCTGAATCTGGCGCAGAAGGGCGTGTACAAGGACTTGCAGAGCATTCCGCCCGGCGGTTCCTGGGAAGAGAGCTTCTGGGTCACGACCAAGGGCTACTGACGTGTCTCGCCGCGCGCGGGTTCATTGACTCGCGCGCGGCGGGCGGTCGTCTTCCTCCGCGCCGGTCACGCGCTCGTTCTTGCGCGGAGGCGTGCCAGACCTGCCTGATGCGCCTCGCGCCGCAGAGGACGTCCCAACGGCTTGTTCCTCATCCACGCGCTGTCCGGGATCGGCGCACCTTCACTCTTCGTCGTATCTGACAACGCGCTCGGGGCGACGTCTCGAATGCCGTCCTGCGCGACGCGCCACAGGGACGATCTGATGCGCAGCGTGCCGCCATCGTTTTCGAGGAGCCCCAGCCTCTTGAACTTTCCAATGAACCCATTCACCCGCGAGCGTGTGGTGCCAACCATCTCGGCGATGATCTCTTGCGAGACGTGGGGCAGCGGGCATCGGTCCCTGCATGGCCCATCGCAGCCGGCGAGCACGAGCAGCGCGCGCGCCAGGCGCTGCTCGCTGGAATTCAACAACTGATCGGCCAAGTCGCCTTCAAGGGTGTCGTGGCGCGTCACGATGTGCGCGACGAATCGATCCAGGAGGACCGGGTCCGTATGGAGCAGCCCGATCATCGGCGCTCTCGCGACAACGAGCAGTGCCGTGGCGGTCATGGCCGTCGCCGTATGCCGCCGGACGGCGTGGTCGTCCAGGGCTTCCTCGCCCAGGAACGCTCCGGTTCCCAGGAGGCCGGAAACCGCTTCCTGGCCGCTGCGCGCTGTGACGGTCAGACGGACGCGGCCCGCCTCGATGTGCATCACCCGGTCGCACGCGTCGCCTTGGGTGAAGATGACCGCCTGTTGGTCGTAGCTGGCGATGGCGAAGGGGATGCCCGCCGACTCGAGGATGGCGCGCACGGTCGGCGAATCGCTGTACCTCTGCTCTGGTGGCATGGTCGAAGCTCCAGGGAAGCGTCTTCGCGTGATGTATTCAAGTTGCGTACCACATGCGGTCTGCCGGCAGACGGTGTCGGCCGCGGGCCAGCGCCGGGAGGCTGGCGGCCGGCGATGCACAGGATTACCTTCGTGTGTGGAATCGTCCCCACGACCCGCGCGGGGGGCCGGTGCAGGCGCTCACCCCGCTCGCTCTCTCAGTTGGCGGCCGCGAGCGTCGCGCTGACGACCGACTGGGCTTCCTCCAGGATGCGGCGCAGATGATCCGGTCCTTGGAAGCTCTCCGCATAGATCTTGTAGACATCCTCGGTGCCGGACGGGCGCGCCGCGAACCACGCACTCTTGGAGACGACCTTCACCCCGCCGATGGGCGCGCCGTTGCCGGGCGCCTGGGTGAGGACCGCCTGGATGGGGTCGCCGGCCAGTTCATTGAGCGTCACTTGCCGCGGTGAGAGTGCCGCCAGCCGCGCCTTCTGCTTCGGCGTGGCGGGCGCCTCCACGCGGTCAGCGACGGGCTCACCGAGTTCGTGCGTGAGGTCCCGGTAGAG
The DNA here is from genome assembly GCA_963849525.1 of uncultured Acidobacteriota bacterium. GTDB lineage: Bacteria > Acidobacteriota > Vicinamibacteria > Vicinamibacterales > SCN-69-37 > CAVXSP01. The sequence goes on from CAWKHL010000006.1 coordinate 35,678, forward strand.
CTCGCCAGGATCGCGGCCCATCCGGGCGGTGATCTCGGCCGCGAGCAGCGCCGGCACGATGCCATCCTTGTCCGTGGTCCACACGGAGCCGTCGAGACGCGCGAAGGACGCCCCCGCGCTCTCCTCGCCGGCGAAGCCAAGTGAACCGTTGAGCAGCCCCTCGACGAACCACTTGAAGCCGACCGGCACTTCGTAAAGTCTCCGGCCCAGTTTCGCGGCGACGCGGTCGATCATCTGGCTGCTCACCACGGTCTTGCCAATCGCCAGGTCGTGGCGCCACCGCGGCCGGTGCTGGAAGAGATAGAGAATGGCGACGGCCAGGTAGTGGTTGGGCGGCAACAGTCCGGCGCTGCGGGTGACGATGCCGTGCCGGTCGTGGTCGGTGTCGCAGGCCCAGGCGACGCCGAAGCGGTCCTTGATGTCGATCAGACGTTGCATCGCATACGACGAAGACGGATCCATGCGAATCTGGCCGTCCCAGTCAACGGTCATGAACCGGAAGGTCGGATCGACGACGTCGTTGACGACGGTGAGGTTCAGCCCGTAGCGTTCGGCAATCGGCCCCCAGTAGTGGACGCCGGCGCCTCCGAGCGGATCGACGCCCAGCCCGATCGTCGCGCCGCGAATGGCGTCCATGTCGACCACGTGCCCGAGATCTTCGATGTAGGCGGCGTGGTAGTCGTGCCGATGGGTCGTGCTCCGCGTGAAGCGCCTTCGCGTACGAGATCCGACGAACCCCCTGGAGACCCGCGGTGAGGAAGTCGTTCGCGCTGGCCTGAATCCAGTCGGTGACGTCGGATGCCGCCGGGCCGCCGTTGGGTGGGTTGTACTTGAAGCCGCCGTCGTGCGGCGGGTTGTGCGACGGCGTGATGACGATGCCGTCGGCGAGCCCGGTCGTGCGCCCGCGGTTGTAGGTGAGGATGGCGTGCGAGACGACCGGCGTTGGCGTGTACGCGTCCTGCTCGGCGAGCATGACGTCCACGCCGTTGGCCGCCAGGACCTCGAGCGCGCTCGCCAGCGCCGGGACCGAAAGCGCGTGCGTGTCCATGCCGAGAAACAGCGGGCCGTGGGTGTGGTGCTGCGTCCGGTAGAGGCAAATCGCCTGGCTGATCGCCAGGATGTGCCACTCGTTGAAGGCCGTCTCGAGCGACGAGCCGCGATGTCCCGAGGTGCCGAAGGCCACGCGCTGCGCCGGGACCGACGGATCGGGCACGCCGGTGTAATAGGCAGTGACGAGCCGCGGGACGTCGACCAGCATCGAGGCTGGAGGGGATTTGCCGGCGAGGGGGCTGATCGTCATTGTCCCTGGACCCTCTCGGGTGTCACCGCCCGTCGCCGCCAGGCGCGGTCACTCATGTACGCGGATCGCATGTCTCGTCCTCCGGTAGGCGCCCTCAATGATGACGGCCAGCACGACCATCGCCGCCAGGAACCACAATTTGCCAGCCCCGGTCCTCGCCGTTTGCCAGACCAGGGCGCCCAACGCCGCCACACAGGCGACCGCCCCGGCCGTCGAAATCCAGCGGCGGCTGTTGGTCTGCGCCGCGTGGCGCGCGTTGGCGGCATTCACGGCGGCGAAGATCAGCAGAAACCCGGCGCTGCCAAGCGTCGAGATGCTGGTCAGGTCGAACGCGTTGGCCACCACCAGCGTGAGCCCGGCCGTGATCAGCAGGCCCTCCACGGGCTTGTTCCACACCTTCCGCTCGAGCGCGACCGGCAATTGGCGGTCGCGCGCGATGCAGAAGCTCAAGCGGGCCGTGCCGTAGAGCGTGGCATTGATCGCGGACGCGGTGGACAGCATCGCCGCGATCGCGATGAGCGTGAAGCCGGCCTGCCCGAGAAAGGGCCGCGCCGCTTCCGCCAGCGCGTAATCCTTGGCCGCCACGATGGCCGGCACCGCGAGGTTGCCAACGGTGACGAGCGAGACGAGCACGTACAGCCCGATCACGAATGCGACGGCCGAGTAATAGGCGCGCGGCAGCGTCCGGGCCACGTCCCGCACGTCACGCGCGGTGTTGGCGATGAGCTCGAACCCCTCGTAGGCCAGAAAGATGATCATCCCGCCCGCGGCCAGCTGCAGTGGCGGCGACCACGACGCGGGTGCGACGCGGGCGGTTCTGACGGTCGCCAGTCCGGCGCCGACGAATACCAGCAGGATCGTCAGTTTCACCCCCACGATCCAGGTCTCGGCCCGGCCGATCCAGTCGGCGCTGAGGAAGTTCAGGCCGGCGATTACGATCACGCTGAGCGTGATCAGCACGTGCGCCCCGGCCGGCCGCCACGTCTCCGGCAGGAACGTCGCGCCATAGCTGCCAAACGCGAACGCGTAGAGCGACAGCATCACCACGTAACTCAGCCACAGCAACACGTTCAGGCTGCCCGTGAGCAGGCCGGCGCCGAACACGCGGTTGAGGAACGTCACCGTGCCGCCGCGACTGGGATACGCGACGGACAACTTCGCGTACGAATAGGCCGTCAGCAGCGCCACCCCGCCCGCCAGGGCAAACGCCACGGGCGTGCCGCCGCGCGCCAGTTGCACCGCCAGCCCAAGGACCGCGAAGATGCCGCCCCCAACCATACCGCCGACGCCGATCGCGGCGACCGCCCAAAACCCGATCTTGCCGTCGCCAGGTCTAGCCATGCGTTGTGCGCGAACGTTCATCAGGATCCGCGAGGCCATCGCGGGCCGATATGCAGAAGAGCACAGTCAGCCGCGAGGCCCGATCAACGCCTCGAAGCCGGAGACGACGTCGAACAGTTCTTCATCGATGCTGCTCTGCCGTACCCGGTGGAAGGTGGCGTGGAGCGTCTCGAGCAGGTCGTCGATGTTCTTGTCGGCGCGTTCCATGGCCGCCAGGCGGCTGGCATTCTCGCTCGCGAGCGATTCGGCGCACGCACGGAAGAGCGAGACGAAGAGGTATTCGCGAATGAGCGCCCGCACGGCCGACGGGCCGGCGCCCATGACCTCGGGTACTGTTTCGTCGGCCAGGGACGCTGGGCCAGCTCGCGCCGCCACCGTTCATCGAGCGGCAGCAGCCGCTGACTGACGGGCGCGTACCCCGATCCGGACGTGGGCCGGTTATGGATGAGATAGAGCTCGGTGATGTCGCGGCGGGACTCGGTCTCGATGAGGATTTGGCCCACGAGCAGGGTGATCGCCCTGACCGCGCTGGGGACCGGGAACAGCCCGACGAGCGGAAGGTCCGCGTCCGCCAGGCGGGCGTGGACGCGGTCCCCGACGGCCCACGCCTGCACCTTGCCGGGCAGCGCGGCGAGCGTCTTGATCGCATAGTCGGCCACGACGTCATTGAACTGGCCGACGAGCCCCTGGTCGGAGCCGAAGACCACGGCGCCGATGGCCACCGCGTCCGCGCGCGTCTCCTTCTCGACGGAGGGGGACGTTGGGGCGTTCTCGTGGAAACACGCGCTCAACCCCAACTCGACGGTTCGCGCGTAGTCGGCCAAGGCCCGAACCGATTTCTCGTACTGGCCGATGCTCGAGGCCGCCAGGCCCTTCATCGTACGCACGACGGCTTGCAGATCGCCGGCGCGATCGATCTTGCGTCGAAGGCTCGCCGTCGAATCGCTCATGGGGCGCCTCTCGGGGGCCGGTGGGTCAGCCCTGCGCTCCCCGATGTCCGTACAGCCGCCCGAGTGTGCTGTCGATCGCGTGAACCAGCTTCTCGGCCGCCCCGTCGACGGCCTGGTCCACCGTGTCCGCGTCGTGCGTGACCGCGATGGGCTGGCGGCCTTCGAGGCGGGCCTCCAGCACGCAGCGCTGGTTGCCTCCGCCGCGCTTGGCACCGTTCTCGTCGCTCAAGTGGACTTCAACGCGCGTGATGTGCTCGCTGAACCGGCTCAGTGCGTTCTCGACGACGCCCCTGACCTTGACGGCGAGCGTCTCGCGGCCTGCGATGTTGTGGTCGGTATTGACTTGCACTTGCATGATGTTCTCCTCTGGCCATGATATGGCTCATCACTTCGTGTCGAGGGGCGGCGTTGCATTGACGTCGGGCTTCGGCGCCGGTTCCGCCGGAGCATCTCCCGTCTTGGCTTTGGCCACGGGCGCCGGGATCGTCCGTGACGCCGACGTTGCCTTCTGCTTCGGCTGAAAAGGGGCCAGTGCCGTACGGGCGAGGTCGGTCATCGTCTTGCGATCCTCGCCGCTTAGGTTGTCGGCCGTCGTCAACCGCGCGGAGACCTCCGCTGGGATCTTCGCGGCCGCGTCCTGGATCGCCTGCTCGGCTGTGGCCATCTGGTCGAGGGGCACGCGGTCGAACAGGCGTGCCGTCAGCGCCAGCAGGATCATGATCTGCGCCGGCACCGGCACTGGTGCGCATGCGCCTTGTTTGAGGCAGGCACGAATGCGTTGTCCGTGCGCGATGATCGTGCGCGTGTCGTCGTCCACGCGGGCGCCGAATTTCGCGAAGGTCTCCAGTTCCTCGAACTGCGCGTACGCGAGCTTGAGGTCGCCCGCCACCGCGCGGTACGCCGCGCGCTGGGCCTTGCCGCCAACGCGCGAGACGGACTTGGCGACGTCGACCGCGGGCAGCACGCCGAGTTCGAACAGCGACGGCGACAGGTAGATCTGCCCGTCGGTGATCGAAATCAGATTCGTGGGAATGTACGCGGAGATGTCCTGCGCTTCGGTCTCGATGATCGGGAGCGCCGTGAGCGACCCGCCGCCGAGCTCCGGGCGCAGATGGGTGGCGCGCTCCAGCATGCGCGAGTGGATATAGAAGATGTCGCCCGGGAACGCCTCGCGGCCGGGCGGCCGACGGAGCAGGAGCGATAGCTCGCGATACGCGCGGGCGTGATGCGTGAGGTCGTCGTACACGATCAGCACATCGCGACCCGCCTCCATGAAGTGCTCGGCGATGCTGGTCGCGGCGTACGGCGCGATGTAGGCGAGTCCGGGCGGGTCGTTGCCCTCGACCACAATCACGACCGTGTACGCCATCGCCTGTGCGGCGCGGAGGTTGGCCACCGCCTTGGCCACGGCCGACGCACGCTGGCCAATCGCGCAATAGACGCAGACGACGTTCTGGCCGCGCTGGTTGAGAATCGTATCGATCGCCATGGCGGTCTTGCCCGTTTGCCGGTCGCCAAGAATCAACTCGCGCTGGCCGCGGCCGATGGGAATCAGCGCATCGAGGACCTTCAGCCCGGTCTCGAGCGGCACCGTGACGGGAGCCCGGTCCATGATGGGCCGCGCGGGGCGTTCGATGGGGAGGCGCTCGGTCGATGACACCGGACCGAGATCGTCGAGGGGCCGGCCGAGCGGGTCGATGACGCGTCCCAGCAGGACCTCGCCTACCGCCACGTCGACCACCCGACCCGTGCGCTCGACCTCGTCGCCGGCGTGCAGGTGCCAATAGTCGCCGAGCAGCACCACGCCGATCTCGTGCTCGTCCACGTTGAACGCGATGCCGAAGACGCCGCCGGGAAACGCGAGCAGTTCGTCGTAGCCGGCATGGGGGAGCCCGGAGACCCTGGCGATGCCCGTCGACACACTGATGATCGCGCCGACTTCGCGCGGCGCGAGGTGCGGCGTGAAGCCGGCGCGCACCTGCTTGATGCCCGCGAACGTGCGGTCGAAGACCTCCGCCAGGTCGTCAGGCGCGGCACTCATGGGTTCTTGGCGCCGGGTGTGGGCGCCTCGGGCTTCGGTGTGGCCGTGGCGCCCGCTTTCTCTTGCTCTTTCATCAGATCGTCGACGCCTTTCTCGACCGACCTGAGGTAGTCCGAGATGCTCCACGACACCTTCTGCCCGTTGGCGGTGAGTTCGATCCCGCTGACCAGGTCCGGCGCGGTCTCGAACCGGATTCGGACTGCCGCCGAGAACGTCTCGTTGAGCGCATTCTGGATTGCCGCACGCTGATCCGGAGGCAGGTCGAACGCGCTGCGCACGAGCGCGGGATCCGCGGAGGTCGTGAGGGCCTGTCCGAGCGCGGATTTCGCCTTGTCGTCCATCTCTCGGAGGCGCCGCGTGAACACCTCGCCCAGGCGCTCTTCCAGGCTGACCGTGGCGAGATCGGTCAGCGCCTTGCGCGCGATGGCGAAGACCTCCTGCTGCGTCCGGCGGCGGATCGCCTCGTTGAGGTGCTTCGCGTCCGTCCGCATGGCCTCCTGGCGTTTCGTGCTCAACGCATCGGCCGCCTGGCGAGCCGCCTCCAGCAGGCGCTGGCGTTCGGCGTTCGCCTCGTCCGTCGCCTTGGCCAGGAGCGCCGCGCGCTGTTGGTCGAACGCCTCGTTCTTGTGCTGGAACTCGTCGCGCGCCTTCAGGGCGTCGGCCTTCTTGGCGGCGGCGTCGGCGAGCTCGGCGGCAATCTTCTTCTCGCGCGCGTCGATGGCGTCGAGGATGGGCCGGTACAGGAAACGCCGCAGCAGCCAGACGAGGATGAGAAAGTTCAGCGCCTGCGCGCCGACGGTGAACCAGTCGATCAGCACAGTGTCACTTTCCAGCCGTCTGGGCGATAACGTGGTTCCAGAAGGGATTGGCGAAGATGAGAATCATCGACACCACGAAGCAGTAGATGGCCGTGGACTCGATCATGGCCAGACCGACGAAGAGCGTCCGCGTGATCGTGGCGGAGGCGTCTGGCTGCTGCGCCAGCGCCGTGAGCGCGGTCGCGATCGACCGCCCTTCGCTGAGCGCGGGCATCATGCACCCGATGCCGGTGGTGAGACCGGCGGCGGCAATCGAGACGACGGCGATAAGAGTCATGCTATCCATGGCGTGTCCTTTGACTGGAGCCTCGTGGGTCTGTTCATTTACGTTGCCGGCGCCGGCTGAGGCGTCGGCGTGCGCGAGCGCATGGCCGCGGCGATATACACCGCGGCCAGGATACTGAAGATGTACGCCTGCACCATGCCGGTGAGCAATCCGAGCATCGTCATGACGATCGGGAAGAAGAATGGCGTAATCGTGAGCAGGATCGCGACGATCATCGCGCCGCTCATCATGTTGCCGAACAAGCGCACGGCCAGCGCCAGCGTGCGCGAGAGCTCGCTGATGACGTTGAACGGCAGCATGAGGGCGGTTGGCTGCATGTAGGAGTGAAGGTAGCCGCCCAGGCCGTCGGCCTCGATGCCGTACAGCGGCACCGCCACGAAGACGCACAGCGCGAGCGCCACGGTCGTCGACAGCGAGGCCGTCGGCGGGGTGTAGCCTGGGACGACGGAGCCGACATTGGCCGTGGCGATGAACAGAAAGAGCGTGCCGAGAAAGCCCAGATACTTCTTCGGATCGCGGAGACCCACGTCGCCGATTTGCGCGGCGATGCCGGTGACGATGATTTCGAGAAGATTCTGCCAGCGCGATCGCTCCAACCCGGTCGAGAGGTGGCGCGTGATGAGCCGGGCGCCCACGGCCAGCACCAGCATCAGGGCCCACGTGAACACAATCGTGGCGTTGAGCTTGACCACACCGTGCTGCCAGAAGATCAGCTCGTCCGGGCTAAGGCGCACGGTGAGCCTCCTGCGGCGGATGGATGTCGGCGCGTGCCGGCGGCCCGGCCGGCCGCGCCTGCGCCGCGCGTACGCGATGGATCACGGCCATGCGGACCATGACGAAGCCCACGAGACACGCCGCCAACCGCTGCCAATCACCGCCGGCGACGAGGTACAGCCCGGCCACGGTGATGGCGGTGCGCCCGAGCCAGCTCAACGCAAACCACAGCGCCGGCCGTCGGGACGAGAGCCCCTTCTCAATGGTCCACCACAGGCCGCCGAAGAAGACGGCGCCAAGCGCCACCCCGGCCACCCACGCGAGCGCCAGCGCGCTAGTCATCGCCATTCTGCGCGTCCTCCCGCATGGCCGCGTCTTCCTTGGCCACCCACCGCCACGCGTTGAAGCAGCCGAGCATCAGCCCGGCAACCAGGAGCGCCAGCGTCCACGAGTGCGCCCCGGGGTGGCGGGTGTCCAGCCACAGACCGAGCGCCACGCCCCCGAGCGTCGGGACCGCGACCGACCACCCAATCAGCCCCATCATGCCCAGCCCAAACCACACGCCGGGGGCGGGGTGGCGCCGGGCCTTGAGTTTGCGCGCCGCCTTCTGGCCGACCTCCTCCGAGAAGGCGCTCTCACTCGTCGGCGGCGTGCCGGCGGGATCGTCAGTCATGCTGCAGGCTCGCAAAACGGCGCAGGAATCCCGCCTCCAACTTCGTGATGACCACGCGCATGCTTTGCTCGTGCTCGTCCAGCGTGAGGAAGTCCCGCTTGACCGCGTCGCGCAGGTGGCCGAGGTCGGCGCCCCCAAGCGCGCGGCGGACCGAGACGAGGACGTCCGGGCCGGTCTTGACCAGCACGCCTTCGTTGACCGCGACGAACACTTCGTCCCCGGTGGCGGTCTGGTAGGTGAGAATCCCCGGCGCAATCGCCGCCACGCAATCGAGCCGGTGGGGCAAGAGTCCAAACGATCCCTCGCGCGTCTCCGCGACGATGCGCGCGACGTTCGTCTGGTCGGCGAAGACCTGGAACGGCAGCAGCACCTTAAGATGCATCAGCGTGGCTGGCGGCATGCTCGACCTCCGGTCCAGGTGTCGGCGTGGACGTGGCGTTGCCCGTCGCGGCCGGTGTGGCCGCGGGTGTAGCGTTGGCGGCCGGCGTGACGGCCACGGGCTTCTTCGCCTCGTCGATCGTGCCGATCATGTACAGCGCGTGCTCCGGGTAGTCGGCGAATTCATCGCGCAGGATCCGCTCGCAGCCGTCCAGCGCGTCCTTGAGGCTGACGAGCTTGCCCGTGAGGCCGGTGAACTGCTCGGTCGTGAAAAAGGGCTGGGTGAGGAAGCGCTCGAGGCGACGGGCGCGAACGACCACCTGGCGATCCTCCTGGGCCAGCTGCTCGAGGCCGAGCATGGCAATGATGTCCTTGAGCTCCGCGTATTTCGCGAGCGTCCGCCGGATCTCCTGGGCCAGGTCGTAGTGCCGCTGCCCGACGATGCCCGGCGTGGCCATCTTGGAGTTGGATTGCAGCGGATCGATGGCCGGGTACAGCCCTTCGCCCGCGCGTTTGCGTGACAGGACGATCGACGCCGACAGATGGGAAAAGGCGTGCACGGCCGCCGGATCGGTGAAGTCGTCGGCGGGCACGTAGACGGCCTGGATGGACGTGATGGCGCCGGTGTTGGTGTTGGCGATGCGCTCTTCCAATGCCGACAGTTCCGTGCCCATCGTCGGCTGATAGCCGAGCCGCGACGGCATCTGGCCCATCAGACCGGAGACTTCCATGCCGGCCTGGATGAAGCGGAAGATGTTGTTGACGAGCAGCAGCACGTCGCGGCGCTCGTCATCCCGGAAGTATTCCGCCATCGTCACGGCGGCGAGCCCGACGCGGAAGCGGCTGCCGGGCGGCTCGTTCATCTGGCCGAAGACCATCACCATGTGCGGCAGGACCCCGGCGTCCTTCATGCCCTGGTACAGCTCTTCGCCCTCGCGGCAGCGTTCGCCGATGCCACAGAAGATGCTCACGCCCTGCTCGTGGCCGATCATGTTGTGGATCATCTCGGTGAGCAGCACGGTCTTGCCCACCCCGGCGCCGCCGAAGAGTCCCGCTTTGCCGCCGCGCTCCAGGGGCATGAGCACGTCGATGATCTTGATGCCCGTTTCGAAGACCTCGGACTTGGTGGATCGCTCGACCAGCGGCGGTGGCGCGCGATGGACCGAGCGCCATCGGACGTCGGACAATGCCGCGCCGCGATCGATGGTGTGGCCCAAGACGTCGAACATCCGCGACAGGATCGCCTTGCCCACGGGCGCGGTGAGCGGGCCGCCCGTGTCTTCGACCGCCATGCCCCGCGCGAGGCCTTGCGTCGGCGTGAGCGCAATGCCGCGGACGGAGTGCGCATCGGGCTGCGCGAGCACTTCGATCACGATCTGCTTGTCCGCGCCCGCGCGCAGCAGCGAGTAGATGGGCGGTGGTTGTCCCTCAAAGCGCACGTCGACGACGCTTCCGCGCACCGAGACGACGAGGCCAGCGCTCGTGGGCATGCCGCTAGCCCGCGGCCAGCATTCCGCCGATGCGAACGGCGATGAGACGGCCGCCGTGTGTTTCGTGAGAGTGGATGGGCACGCAAGACACCTCGGAGTACGTATGGGACCCTGCCCGGGATTCTACCTCCACGCCACGCGAGGGACCATTGAGGCGAGTGTCCCAAGCGGAACCGCGCGCTTCAGAAGGCCTCGCGTCTCGAAGGACGCGGCCCAGCCGAAACACCACCGCGCGTTCGTACTCCCGCAAGATATTCAGGCAATTGAACAGCCAGATGACGAAGATGGCCGCGACGATGGCGGCCGGAAACATCAGTGAAGAATTCATGGATACCCCCAGAGGTCACTGTGTGCCTCTGGGATCGATCGCGCTGTGCACAACAGCACGTGCGCCAAGGCGTGACTGTTCAAAAGGAGACGGTCCCGGCGCCGTCCGGCGCGGGATCATGGATGTCGGCCGATTGGGCTGACCCGTGACCTCTTTCATCCTGCGACCATTCGGCGCCCTGTTCCCGACGTTTGCACCCGAAACGGAGCTCATTCGCAGCGAGCTCTTCGGCATCGAGCGTCTCGAGCAGCATGCGGAAAGCCTCGCGGCCGCGCAGCCGGTGACCGCGCGCCCGAGAACCGGCCGGAACCTGAACCGGCGGCTCGAGGAGAACCGCCGGGCGCTGTTCGACGCGTATCGGAGCGTCGAGCGGGCCGTGCGCGAGGAGCGCGCCATCACCCCGGCGGACGAGTGGCTCCTCGACAACTTCTACGTCGCCGAGGAGCAGATCCAGCAGATTCGAGACGACCTGCCGCGCGGGTTCTACCGCGGGCTGCCCAAGCTGGCCGACGGCCCCTTCGAGGGCTACCCGCGCGTGTTCGGCCTCGCCTGGGCATTCATCGCGCACACCGACAGCCGAATCGATCGCCACATGCTCGTCCGTTTCGTGAGGGCGTACCAGCGTGTACAGCCGCTGAAGATTGGCGAGCTCTGGGCCGTGGCGATTACGCTGCGCATCGTCCTCATCGAGAACCTGCGGCGCGCGGCCGAGCAGGTCACCCGCGATCGGGCGGCGTGTCTGGAGGCGGACGTGCTGGCGGACCAGCTGCTCGGCATTGGCGGTCGAGCGGCCGAGGCGCCCGAGTCCGCGCTGCGCCGATTCGACTCGGCGCCCTTGCCGACGGCCTTCGTCGTGCGCCTGCTGCAGCGCCTGCGCGACCAGGATCCGCGGGTGATGCCGGCGCTCGTCTGGGTGGACGCCTATCTCGCCCGCAAAGGGACCACGGCCGACGCCATCGTCCACGAGGAGCATCAGCGGCAGGGCGGGATGAACGTGACCGTCCGCAACGTGATCACCAGCATGCGGCTCATCTCGACCCTCGATTGGGCCAAGGTGTTCGAGAGCGTCAGTCTCGTCGATGCGGTGCTGCGCAAGGGCAGCCGCTTTGCCGAGATGGACTTTTCCACGCGCGATCGCTACCGGCATGCGATCGAGGCGCTGGCGCGACGATCGGGGCGCTCCGAACTGGAGATCGCGGAGCGGGCGATGGCCGCCGCCGCGCGGCCTCCGGCGTCCTCGGCCGGGCCGGACGAGGTACCGGCCGACCGGAGCCGCGATCCGGGCTACTTCCTCATCTCGGACGGCCGTCGCGGCTTCGAGCGGGAGGTCGGGTTCCGGATCCCAGTCGGGGAGTGGCTGGTGCGTTCGATGACGCGGGCCGGCATCATCGGGTATGTCGCGGCGATTGCCCTCGTGACGCTGTTCTTTGTGGCCCTCCCGCTGGTGGTGCTCGCCGAGCTCGGCCTGAGGGACTGGCGCCTCGCGCTGCTCGCGCTGCTCGCGTTGGCCCCCGCGTCGGACCTGGCCGTGGCGGTCGTCAACCACGCCGTGACCGACGATCTTCAATCCCAAGACGGTGCCGGCGCTGGAGCTTCGCGGCGGCGTGCCGCCGGCGCTGCGCACCTTTGTCGTCGTGCCCACGCTGCTCTCGACGCGCACGAGCCTCGAGGAGCAGATCGAACGACTGGAAATCCACCACCTGGCGAATCAGGACGGGGACCTGCGGTTTGCGCTGCTCTCGGACTGGGGGGACTCGGCGACCGAGACGGCGCCCGGCGACGAGGCGCTGCTCGCCGCGGCGGCCGGCGGCATCGCGACGCTCAACGGGCGCCACGGTGCGACGGCGGACGGCCCCCGCTTCTGGCTCTTGCATCGGCGGCGAATCTGGAACGAGGGCCAGCGCGCCTGGATGGGCTGGGAACGCAAGCGCGGCAAACTGCACGAGCTGAATCGCTGGCTGCGCGGGGCCACCGACACGACGTTCGTGCCGGTGGACGGCATCCCCCCCGTCGCGCCGCAGGGCGTCCGCTACGTGATCACCCTGGACGCCGACACGCGGCTGCCGCGTGGCGCCGCCCGGCGCCTCGTCGGCAAAATGGCGCATCCGCTGAACCAGCCGCGGTTCGATCCCGTCCGCGGCCGCGTCGTGGAAGGCTACGCGGTCCTGCAGCCGCGCGTGACACCGGTGCTGCCGGCCCGCCGCAACGCCTCGCTCTTTCAGCGCGTGTTCACCAGTCCCACCGGCCTGGATCCCTACGTGTTCGCGGTCTCCGACGTGTACCAGGACCTGTTCGGCGAAGGCTCGTACACCGGGAAGGGGATCTACGACGTCGACGCGTTCGAGGCGGCGCTCGATCGGCGCATCCCCGAGAGTACGCTGCTCAGCCACGATCTGCTCGAGGGCATCTTTGCCCGGGCCGGCCTGGTCACCGACGTCGAGGTCGTCGAGGAGTTTCCTTCGCGCTACGACGTGGCGGCGGCCCGCCAGCACCGGTGGGCGCGCGGCGACTGGCAATTGCTGCCCTGGATCGTGGGCCGCGGCCCGCGGGCCGGTGGCGGCTCGGACCGGCGGGCGATTCCCCTGATCGGCCGCTGGAAGATGCTCGACAACCTGCGCCGGACGCTGTCGGCGCCGGCGGTCCTGCTCGCGCTGGTCGGAGGCTGGATGCTGCCGCTCGAGGCCGCCGCGGTCTGGACGGCGTTCGTCGTGGCCACACTCGCGGTGCCCCCGGGACTGTCCGCCGTCGCCGGCCTGCTGCCGCCGCGGCGCGGCCTCTCGCAGCGGCGGCACTGGCGCGCGGTTGGCGCCGAGATCGCCCTCGCGCTCACTCAGATTGGCCTGCTCATCACGTTGCTCGCGCACCAGGCCTGGCTGATGACGGACGCGATCGTGCGCACGTTGTTCCGGCTGGTGGCGAACCGCCGGCGTCTGCTCGAATGGACGACCGCCGCGCAGTCACAGGCGCGCACCGAGCTCGACGTCCGTGGCACCTATCGATGGATGATCGGGAGCGTGGCGTTCGCGGTCGCCGCCGCCGCGCTCATCGCCATCCGTGCGCCCCACTCCTGGCCGGTCGCCGCGCCGTTCCTGATCCTCTGGGTAGCCGCGCCCGTCATTGCGCGACGGGTCAGTCGGCCGCGGGGATTCGCGGGCGCCGCGCCGATCTCTCACGACGAGGCCCAGGCGCTGCGGCTCGTCGGCCGCCGCACGTGGCGCTTCTTCGAGACGTTCGTGACGGCCGATGAGCACTTTCTGCCGCCGGACAACTTCCAGGAAGATCCGGCACCGGCCATCGCCCATCGGACCTCGCCGACCAACATGGGGCTGTATCTGCTGGCGGTCGTCGCCGCCCGCGATTTCGGGTGGGTGGGCACGCTCGACGCCGTGGATCGGATCGAGGCCACCCTTGCCACCATGAACGGCCTCGAGCGCTTCCGCGGTCACTTCTACAACTGGTACGACACGCACGACCTGCGCCCGTTGGCGCCCAAGTTCATCTCGGCCGTTGACAGTGGGAACCTGGCCGGACATCTCGTCGCGCTGGGCGTGGCTTGCCGAGAGATGCAGTCCGAACCGCAAACGACGGAGCAGGCGCTCGGCGGCCTCGACGACGGTCTGCGCCTCACCCAGGAGGCCGTGCGCCTGCTTGCGGACGATCGGCGCACGCACACGGTGACGCGGAAGCATCTGGAAAGCGCGCTCGACAGCCTGGCGCTCGTTCTGGCGAGCCAACGCGTGTCCACGGCGTTGTCAGGTCTTGACGACCTGATGGCCCACGCCGACACGGTCGTTGACATCGCGCGCACGCTGCACGCCGACCGCGGCGACGCCGGCAGCGCCGACGTGTTGGCCTGTGCCGTCGCCCTCAAGACGTCGATCGCCGGCCACCAGCGCGATAGCGACGCCGGCGTGCCCAAGACGTCGGACCCGCCGGCTCCCGCGGCGCTGGCCGCGCGGTTGGAGGCGCTCGCCGCATTGACGCAGACGATGGTCGAGGACATGAAGTTCGACCTGCTCCTCGATACCGACCGCCAGCTCCTGTCGATCGGCTACCGCGTCGAGGACGGCGCACTCGATCCCAGTTGCTACGACTTGCTCGCGTCCGAAGCGCGGCTGGCGAGTTTCGTGGCCATTGCCAAAGGCGACGTCCCGACCCGGCACTGGTTCCATCTGGGCCGCGCCGTCACGCCGGTGCACGGCCGGGCGGCCTTGATTTCCTGGTCCGGGTCGATGTTCGAGTACTTGATGCCGACCCTGATCATGCGCGCGCCGGCGGGGAGCCTGCTCGACGAAACGACCCGGGTCGCGGTGCGCCGACAGGAGGAATACGGCGAGGAGCGGCATCTCCCCTGGGGCGTGTCCGAGTCGGCGTACAACGTGCGCGATCAGGAATTCACGTACCAGTATGCGAGCTTCGGCGTGCCCGGCCTCGGCCTCAAGCGCGGGCTTGGCGACGATGCCGTGGTGGCGCCGTACGCCACGGCGCTGGCGGCGATGGTGGCGCCGCAGGCCGCGGTGCGCAACTTCGCCCGTCTGGCCGCCGCCGGCGGGTGCGGCCGATACGGCTGGTACGAGGCGCTGGACTACACGCCGGCCCGCCTCCCGGAAGGCGAGGTGGTGGCCGTCGTGCGCGCGTACATGGCGCACCATCAGGGGATGACGGTGGTTGCGCTGGCCAATGCGCTCCTTGGCGGCGTGATGCGGGCCCGCTTTCACGCCGAGCCCATCGTCCAGGCCACCGAGCTGCTCCTGCAGGAGCGACCGCCGCGTGAAGTGGATGCCGCGCACCCGCGACGCGAAGAGGTGCAGGCGGTCGTCCGCATCCGCGACCTCGTGCCGCCGACGCCGCGCCGCTTCCAGTCGCCTCATCAGCCCAGCGTCCGGACGCAACTGCTCTCCAACGGCCGGTACGCCGTCATGATGACCGCGGCCGGATTCGGGCTATAGCCGATGGGGCGACCTTTCGGTGACCCGCTGGCGCGAGGACCCGACGAGCGATGGCTGGGGCTCGTACGTCTTTCTCCGCGACGCGGACCGGGGCACGGTGTGGTCGGCGGGGTACCAGCCGAGCGGCGTCGAGCCCGACGAATACGAGGCGACGTTCCTCGAAGACCGCGTCACCATCGTCAGGCGCGACGACACGATCGTCACCCGGCTGGAAGTGACCGTCTCGCCCGAGGACGATGCCGAAGCCCGCCGGGTGACGATCACCAACGAGGGCCGCCGGACGCGCGAGATCGAGGTCACGTCGTATGCCGAGATGGTGCTGGCGCCCGGCGCCGCCGACGCGGCCCATCCGGCCTTCTCGAATCTGTTCGTGCAGACGGAGTTCATTCCCGACGTCGGCGCGTTGCTGGCCACACGCCGGCGCCGTGCGCCCGACGAGCCCATGGTCTGGGCGGCGCACCTGGCCGTCGTCGAGGGCGACGCGGTCGGGGACCTGCAGTTCGAGACCGATCGCGCGCGCTTTCTGGGGCGCGGCCGCGGCATTCGCGCGCCGATCTCGGTCGTGGACGGCCGGCCGCTGTCCGGGACGTGCGGCGCCGTGCTCGACCCGGTCTTCAGCCTGCGGCGGCGCATCAAGCTGGCACCAGGGGCGGTCGCCCACGTCACGTTCTGGACGCTCGTCGCCTCGTCCCGCGCCGCCGTGCTCGACCTGGTCGACAGGCATCACGACTCCGCCGCGTTCGACCGCGCGACGACCCTGGCCTGGACCCTGGCGCAGGTCCAGTTGTTCCACCTCGGCATCGACGCGGACGCGGCCAGCCTGTTCCAACGTCTCGCCAGCCACGTCCTCTACGCGAACCCGGCGCTCCGCCCGTCCGCCGCGGTGCTGGCCGGGAGCGAGGGGGGACAATCCACGCTGTGGGCGCACGGTATTTCCGGTGACGTGCCCATTGTCGTCTGCCAGATCGACGACATCGCCGACGTGCAGATCGTCCACCAGCTGCTTCAGGCGCACGAATACTGGCGCATGAAGCAGTTGCCCGTCGATCTGGTGATTGTGAACGAGCACCCGGCGTCCTACGCGCAGGACCTCCAGGCGGCCCTCGAGACGATGGTGCGCGCCACCCAGTCGCGACGGCCGTCGGGCAGCGCCCCGGCGCCCGGCGCGGTGTTCGTCCTGCGCGCCGACTTGGTGCCGGTCGAGGCCATCGCCGTGCTCCAGAGCGCCGCGCGGGCGGTGTTGTTCAGCCGCCGCGGGACCCTTCTCGAGCAGGTGAGGCGGCTGGAGGAAGTCGCGCCGCCCTTCGTCCTGCGACCGCGCCGCGCGGCCGAGCGCGCCCCGACGCGCGCGGCACCGGCCGCGCCGGACGCTCGAATTCTTCAACGGACTCGGCGGCTTCGCCGAGGGCGGCCGCGAATACGTGACGACGCTCGGCGAGGGGCAGTGGACGCCCGCGCCCTGGATCAACGTCATCGCCAATCCGTCGTTCGGTTTTCAGACTTCGGTCGAAGGCAGCGGCTACACCTGGGCGATCAACAGCCAGCAGCACCAGCTGACGCCCTGGTCGAACGACCCGGTGAGCGACCGTTCCGGCGAGGTGCTCTACGTCCGCGACGAGGACGACGGGGCGGTGTGGACGCCGACGGCGCTGCCGATTCGCGAGGAGGCGTCGCCGTATGTCGCGAGACACGGCCAGGGGTACAGCAGGTTCGAGCACGTCTCCCACGGCGTGGCGCTCGACCTTCTCCAATATGTGCCGCCGGAGGACCCCGTCAAGATCTCGCGCTCTGACGATCACGAATCAGTCGGGACCGGCCGCGCCGGCTGTCGGTCACCGCGTACGTGGAGTGGGTGCTGGGCGCGTCCCGCGCCGGCGCGGCGCCGTTCGTCGTCACGGCGATCGATCCCGAGAGCCGCGCGATGCTCGCGTGGAACCACTGGAGCGACGCGTTCGGCGGGCGCGTCGCGTTCGCCGACCTCGGCGGCCGCCAGCGGTCCTGGACGGGCGATCGGAAGGAATTCCTGGGCCGCCACGGCACGCTCGATCAGCCCGCGGCGCTCTCGCGCGGCCTGCGCCTCACGCAATCGCGTGGGCGGCGGCCTCGACTCCGTGCGGCGCGCTTCAGACCACGCTCGAGCTCGGCCCCAACGGCACTGCGGAGATCGTGTTCGTGCTCGGCGAGGCCGCGACGAAGGCGGAAGCGTTGGCGCTGGTCGCGCGCTACCGGACGACGGACCTCGACGCGGTCTTGCGCGCCGTGACCGACGCGTTGGCAGGACGTGCTGGGCACCGTGCAGGTGCACACGCCGGACCGCGCGATGGACGTGATGCTCAATGGCTGGCTGCTGTACCAGACGCTCGTCTGCCGCGTCTGGGCGCGCGCGGCGCTCTATCAGGCGAGCGGCGCCTACGGCTTTCGCGACCAGCTCCAGGACGTCATGGCGCTCAGTGTGTCGCGGCCCGCGATCACCCGCGCGCACCTGCTGCGGGCGGCCGCCCGGCAATTCGTCGAAGGCGACGTCCAGCATTGGTGGCTCCCGACGCTCGGCCAGGGCGTGCGCACCCGGGTGTCGGACGACCGGCTGTGGCTGGTCTACGCCACGGCCCAGTACATCGAAGTGACCGGCGACCGAGCCGTGCTCGACGAGCTCGTGCCGTTTCTCGCGGGCCCGGTGCTCGACGCCGACCAGCACGAATCGTTCTTTCAGCCGACCACGGCTCCCACCCCGGGCACCCTGTTCGAGCACTGCGCGCGTGCCCTGGACACGAGCCTGGCGGTCGGCCGCCACGGGCTGCCGCTCATCGGCACGGGTGATTGGAATGACGGTCTGAATCGGGTGGGCGCGGGCGGCCAGGGCGAGAGCGTCTGGCTCGGCTGGTTTCTCCACGCCGCGCTGTCGGCGTTCGCGCCGCTCGCGGAGGGCCGCGGCGAGGCGGCGCGGGCGGCGGGCTGGCGCGCGCAGGCCGCCTCGCTGGGCCAGGCCCTCGAGCGCGAGGGCTGGGACGGGTCCTGGTACCTCCGGGCGTTCTTCGACGACGGCACGCCGCTCGGCGGCCGCGCCGGCGCCGAGTGCCGCATCGATTCGATTGCGCAGTCGTGGGGCGTGATCTCCGGCGCCGCCCCGAAAGGACCGCGCCACGACGGCCATGGCGGAGGTGGGGAAGCAGCTCGTGTTACACGACGAGGGCCTGGCGCTGATCTTCGCGCCGCCGTTCGACCGCGGGGGCCTCAACGCCGGGTACATCGAGGGCTATCCGCCCGGCATCCGCGAGAACGGCGGCCAGTACACCCACGCCGCGGTGTGGTCGGTCATCGCGCACGCGATGCAGGGCGACGGCGACGAGGCCGCGCGGCTGTTCGAGATGCTCAATCCCATCCGCCATTCGAGCACCCGCGCCGAGATGTACCGGTACAAGGTTGAGCCCTATGTGGCGTGCGCGGATGTGTACGCCGAGCCGCGTCATCTCGGGCGCGGCGGCTGGACCTGGTACACCGGATCGGCCGGGTGGATGTATCGCGCCGGACTCGAGTGGATCCTTGGCTTCCGTGTGCGGGGGACCACCCTCGTCATCGATCCGTGCGTGCCGAAGTCGTGGCCCGGCTTCAGCGTCGCCTTCAGGTACCGGTCCGCCCGCTACGAGATCGACGTCCTGAACCCGAACGGCGTATGCCGCGGCGTGTCGCGAATCGATCTCGACGGCTTGCCGCTCTCGACGAGCGACCGCCGCATCCCGCTGGCCGATGACGCGGCGACGCACCACGTGCGGGTGGTCCTCGGCTGAGGCCCTCGCGGGCCCTCGCGGTCGGGGAGGCGGGTGCGCGTGGTGTCCGACGGGATGCGCCTCCGCACGGCGTGCGGAGGTCGAGCGCGCCGCGGTGTGGGACCGGCGGACCGGCGCCACGCCGAGGCGCGCTCCTGAGGCGGGAGCAGGTCGTCTACCTGGCGAGGAGCACTACGAGGATGACGATGAGCAGGAGCGTTGTTACGGAGATGACGATGACGTCGCCGCCGGCCAACTGCGCGTCGACCATGTGGGCGGGTCCGGCCACGCGAGCCAGGTCGGCGCTGTTGAGCGTCGAGACGGCGGCTTCGGCGTCCGTGACGTTCAACCCGAGGTTGGCTGCGATCTCGCGGACGCGGGACTGGTGCAGCACACTCAGGACGACATCACGATTCTGCTGATCCGTCGCCGCCTGGGCGGCGATGGCCTGCTGCATGACAGAGGGACTGGCGACGTGGGCTTGCTGTGCCATGGCCGACGAGCTCCACAGCAGCGACGCCCCGACAAGAGTGATGAGAGTGGTTCGAATACGCATAGGCACCTCGAGAGCGTCTGGCAGTCGAACCAGACTTATTCAGCCTAACGGGCCGGCCGGCGCTGCGCTGTTCCGAAAGGCACAGGGGTGGATCGTCAGCCGGGCCACGCGACGCCCCAGCCGGCGGACAGCGTGAAGCCGCCGCCCCGCAGGCCGTGCGCGAGGTCGAGCCTGATTTTTCCGGACTCGCCTGGCGCGCGGAGGCGCAGGCCAATACCGGCGTCGATGTAGAGCGGCGAGGCGTCGGGGACATCCCGCCGCCGCCACGCCCGCGCGGCATCGACGAACCCGGCGACCGACAGGCTGCCCAGGAGCGGGGCGGGTCCGATGGGCCGCGCGTATTCGAGCGAGCCGTGCGCCAGGCTGCGGCCGAAGACCGCGCCGGTCACGACGTCGTTCTCGAGCAGCGGGTGCGCGCGGAGGAGCGCGCTGCGTCCGGGTCCGGTCCCCGCGCCCGACCACAACGCGAGCGGCGCCACGCGGCTTGCTGCGTCGACCGCGGCCAGCGCGGACCAGGCAGGCGCGGCCGTCGCGCTCGTCGACCGCCACGCCACCAGGAACTCGCCCGTGCCGAAGCGGTCGCCGCCGGCGAAGGGCGTCCACCAGCCACCCGACGCCGCCAGGGCGAGGCGGTCGCCCGCCAGCCGTACGTCGAGGCCGCTCGTGAGGGCCAGATAGTCGCGGGCGTTGACCCTCGACGAATCGCGCGCGCCATATTCGCGCAGGCGGTCGAGGGCCGCGCCGGCTTGCCACTGGATCCGGCTCGTGCGCCACTCGGTCAGCCGCAGGCCGACGCGGCGGCGCGATTCGCGCACCGGCGCGGCGTCTGGGGATGCGGGCGCCGCGCCGTACGACTGGCGCTCCCATAGTCCCTCGAACGAGACGACGCCGGACACCCATCGCGACGAGGGCACGGCCACATCGAACGACACGCGCGGTCGGGCCGCCGACCACCGCCACAGGAGGTGTTCCATGTCGCCGGCGTCCCACGGGCCGGCGACGTCGGCGTGTAATTCGTCGTAGAGGAGGGCGCGCCCGCCGAGCGCCGCCAACGCCACCCACCCGCGTGGCGCGGCCGGGCGCTCGCGGATGACAACGTCGAGCGTGGCGCGCCCGCCCTCGATGGGCTCGTACCGCACCTGCGCATCGGCGGCGACGGGTAACGCGCGCAGGCGTCGCAGCGCGCGCGCAAAGGCTTCAGACGTCAGCACCTGCCGCGGCCGCAAACCGGTCGCTCGTGCGATGACTGGTTGTCGCGTCCGCCGGGCGCCATGGATGTCGGTCGTGTCGAGGCGCGGCTCGCCGATATGGTTCCAGGCGTCGAGCGCGCCCGTTGCATCGCCCAGCAGGTACCGACTGGTCGCGACGAGCTGCCACGCGTACGTGTCGTCAGGCGCGAGGTGAACGGCGGCAAGGCCAAGGTCCCGCGCCTCGGACCAGCGCGACTGCGAGAATCGCAGGCCACCCAGCTCCTGCCACGGCGCCGGGTCGCGCGGGCAGAGGTGCGTGGCGGCGACGAGTCCCTGTTCGGCGCCTGCAGAATCGCCCGCGCGCGCAAGCTGCACGCTATGGGCGACCAGCGCCGCGCAGGGGGTCTGGTCCGCGACGGGCGCGGCGGCTGTCGCCGACGGTACCGCGGCCGCCGCGGTTTCTCCAGCGGCCCGGAATCCCTCGGGCGGAAGTACCAGCATCATCCATCGTCCGGTGGCGGCCCACGCCCGGTCGAACTCGGCCCACGACAGCACGTCGAAGGGCGCGCGTGCCGGGTCGTGCACGACGACCTCCTGGTCGGTGCTGCCCACAATCACGACGTAGTGGTAGACGTGAGACCCGACATCGATGAGCGCGATGAGGGGCCGGCCTTTGTCGACGTCCGATTGGACGCGCGCGCGGGCGGCATCGGCGGGGTCGACCGACAGGACAATCGCCTGCCATCCGCGGTCGCGCACCGCGGACGCCAGCGCGTCGGTGAGGATCCCGCCCTTGCCCGCGCTCACGAGCGGCGCAAAGTCCTCGGGGAAGACGTCCCGCGTGCCCCAGTACCCGCAGGACCATGGCCACCGCGGCGCCGCCGCACAGCTCCGGCGTTTGCGGCAGGTACGGCACGTCGAGGAGCGCGTGGCTTGGGGGTGGGGCTTGCGGCGCGGCCGAGGCGCGGCCTTCGGTCGCGCAGAGGATCAGGCCCGCAAGCAGGATCGCCACCGCGCATTCACGCGAAAGCCGATGCCACATGTCCTCGTTCGTCGGAAACCCCCATCCACAGTATGGCCGGGACGACGGTCGTTGTGTCCCAGATTGGACAGCGCCCATCGCTCCCATCGGCCATATTCAACAGCAGACGCGCCGGATGACCGGCCGCGAATCTGGAGTCATTCATGAAAGTACGTTTCATTCTCGGCGGCGTGTTGGCGGCGGCATTATTGGCATCGACTCCCGCGTGGGCGCAAGTCGGCGGCGGCATCAAGGTCGGCGTCAACCTCGCGACATTGTCCGGGTTCAACGACGCGACGACGGGGCAGCGCGTGGGCCTGACGGCGGGCGGCTTCCTGACGGTCGGCCTGGTTCCCATGCTCAAGTTCGAGCCGGAAGTGCTCTTCTCCATGCAGGGATCCAAGCTGCATATCTCGACGGGGGGCGTCACGTCGGACGTCACCGCGAAGGTCGACTACGTTCAGGTGCCGCTGCTGCTCCGGATCGGCAACAGTGGAAAGTCCAGTGCCAGTCTGTACGCGGTCGTGGGGCCCTCGTTCGGAGTGCTCGTGCGGCATCAAGGCGTTGCGGACCAGCTGAAGAAGACGGACGTCGGCGCCGTGGTGGGCGTGGGCGTGACGGTGTCGCGGCTCCTGTTGGAAGGGCGATATACGGCCGGCCTGACCGATTTCAACAGGGGCGGGACCGTCTACAAGAACCGCGTCCTCTCGCTCCTCGTCGGCGTCCAGTTCTGACCAAAGCGCTTTCGGCGTGTCGGGAGTGTGGCGATGGAGCACCGGCCCTTCAGGGCCGGTGACGCGGCCCTGGCTCAATCGTTCAGCACCACGTTCAGCAGCGAGGGGTGAACCGTGAGCGGGTGCGCCGGACGGTAGTCGATGAAGCCCAGCTTCTTGAACTTGTCCAAGAGGGTTTTCACGTGCGCGCGCGTCGTGCCGGCCATCTCCGCGAGGGTCCCCTGCGAGACAGGCGGCACGCGGCGCGACGGGGCGCCGCGGCGCCCGTAGCGAGCCATGCCCAAGAGCACGCGCGCCAGGCGTGTTTCGCTCGAGGCAAAGAGCCGGTCGAGCAGATCTCTTTCAATTCGCATGTAGCGCGACAGGACGTGCGCGACGAACCGGTCCGAGATCGCGCGCCGCCGACAGAGCAGCCGCGCCATCGAGCGCGTGCCGATTCGCAGGATCACGCTCGGCGTGATGGCCGTGGCGCTGCCCGTCCGCACGGCCTGGCCGGCCAGGCACGCTTCGCCGAAGAAATCTCCCGGGCCCAGAGTCGCCACCACGGCTTCTCGGTCGGTTTTCGACCTGACCGACAGCCGGACGCCGCCCGTCTGCACGTAGAACACATCGCGGCCGAGGTCGTCTTGTTCGAAGATGGCTTCGTTCCGCCGGTAGGGCGTCCCCGGCCTCTCGAGTTCCGGCGCGCCGGGAAACGGCGAGACATCGAGTGCTCTTGCGCGCGGCGGGCGACGCGCGGTTCTTCTTGGTGCCACGAGGCGAGCATCGCACGTGGTCGGGACGGGGATCTGTCCACAACAGAACAGCTCCGCCCGCGATGCGCGGGCGTCAGTCGTGCAGGACGACGGTGAGCAGCGAGTTGTTGACCTTGAGTCCATCGGTGTAATCGATAAACCCCAATCGCTGAAACTTTCGCATGAAGAAATTGATGCGCGAGCGGGTCGTGCCCACCATTTCGGCCAGCGTTTCCTGCGAGACCGGGGGGACCGCTCGGATGGGCTTGTCGTGGAGGCCGTATCGCGCCAGGAGCAGGAGCGTCCGGGCCAGCCGTTTCTCGCTGGAGTTGAAGAGCTGGTCAACCAGGTCCTCCTCAATCCGGATATTGCGCGTGAGCATGTGGGCGATGAATCGGTCCGACATGCCGCGCTGGTCGTGGAGCAGGCGCGCCATGTGCGTCTTGTCCACGGCGAGGATGGTGCTCGACGTCGTCGCGACCGCACTGCCAATGCGGACGGGGTGCCCCGCCAGGCATCCTTCGCCGAAGAACTCGTTGGGGCCCAGCATCGCGACCACGGCCTGCCGGCCCGTTTTCGAAAGCACCGAGAGCTTCACGCCGCCGTGCTGGATGTAGAACACGTACCTCGGCCAGATCGCCCTGGCGGAAGATGGACTCGCCCCGTCGATACTCGACGACCTTCCTGTCGATGCCGGCCGAGTCGAGAAAAGCCTGGGCATCGAACGAGCCCTCCCGTTTTGCATTCGCGGGGGCGGGCGGCGCCATGGGGTGTTTGGGCGCCCGCCACGAGGCTTCGGCGGGAGCGCGGGCGGAAAGGGGTCTAGGCATATTTCAACGAGTCCTAGGCTAGCGTCCTCGCGACCGCGCCGCTGTCCAGAACAGGACAGCGGTATTGCCGGCGAACGGCTAGGCTCAAAACAAGGTGAAACGACGATCAAGAAGATGCATATGAACACCGCACGCACGGCCGGACTGGTGGGGCTGGCCCTGCTGACGGTGTGGGCGGCGTCATTCTCTCGCAAGGCCACGAACAGCTCGACCTGCCCCGCGGCACTGAAGTCGCGGTGATCGTGGTCGGGCGCGACCGCTAATCACGGCGGCGGCCGCAGGACATCAGGAGGAACAACATCATGGGACTCATCTACTGGATCGTCGTCGGGCTCATTGCCGGCTGGCTCGCGGGCAAAGTCATGAAGGGGGGCGGCTATGGAGTTCTGGCCGATATCGTCCTTGGCATACTCGGCGGCATCGTCGGGGGCTGGCTCTTCGGGTCGCTCGGCATCTGGCCCGCCGGCGGGATCCTCGGCTCGATCATCGTCGCCTTCGTTGGCGCGGTGATTCTGGTCTGGATCACGCGACTGCTGAAGCGGGCGTAGGAGACACAGAAGCCCGCCCATGACCACGACCACCCGGCGGAATGCGCGCCTGAGGCACACCCTGCAAGAGCGCCAGCGCACGGTGCGGGCCGAGGTTCGCAGCCGGCTTCGTGATGGCCGGGCGGATCGATCGCCGCCGAAGGGGGATGCCATGGAGCAATCGGAAGCCGACACGCAAGGGGACATCGGTCTCACGCTGCTCCAGATGCACGCGGATACGCTGACCAGTATCGACGCTGCGCTGATGCGCGTCGAGGCCGGCCAGTACGGATCCTGCGCCGAATGCGCGCAGGAGATCTCCCTCCAGCGGCTGCGTATCATGCCGTTCGCCGTGCGATGTCAGGCGTGCGAGCAGCGCCGCGAGCAGGCGGGACGAGACGAGCGATCGCTCACCAGCCGGACGTGGGGCCTGCCGGTGCTTTCGGACGCCGGCGGATAGCCAGCCAGAAGCTGGCGTGCTTTGTTCTCGAGCTCCATGGCCCGGCCGCCCCCGCCGTGCCGGCAGGTTTTGCGCGCCAGCTGGGACCGGCTTGGGGGGGGGGCAGCGTGCTATCTTCTGTTGGGTGAGTCCAGCCAAACGCGCGGTTGCCAGCAAGCCGGCCCCTGGCTTCGACGTGCAGGCCTACCTCGAATCGACAGTCCGCGCGCGCACGGTGACCTCGTACCGCCCTGGCGAGGTCGTGTTCTCGCAAGGCGACGCGAGCCGCGATATCAAGTACCTCCAGAAGGGCACCATCAAACTCTCGGTGCTTTCACGGACGGGCAAAGAGGCCGTCGTCGCGATGCTCGTGGCCGGCGAGTTCTTCGGCGAGGGGGCTCTGGCGGGACAATCCATGCGCATCGAGACCGCCACCGCCGCGGCGTCCTGCCGCGTCCTCGCGATCGGCAAAGACGCGATGGTGAAGCTCCTCCACGACGAGCCCGCCTTCTCGCAACGCTTCATCACCTTCATGCTGGCGCGGAACATTCGCATCGAGGCGGACCTGGTCGATCAGCTGTTCAACTCGAGCGAGAAGCGCCTCGCCCGCGCGCTCCTGCTGCTCTCGCGTTACGGCCACGACGGTGGGCCGCGCACGGTGCCGAAGGTCTCTCAGGAGACGCTCGCGGAAATGGTCGGGACGACGCGCACGCGGGTGAATTTCTTCATGAACAAGTTCAAGAAGCTCGGCCTCATCGAGTACAACGGCGAGCTCAAGATCAACAGCTCCCTGCTCGCCGTCGTCCTGCACGACTGACCCCGGTTCGCTCGAGGGCGCCGCCGCCGGCCGCGGCGTCTGGTCTGTCGGCACGACGCGGCGTGTCCCGTTGAGCACAGGCCCCGGGCGGCGCGGTCGCGTACGCTGGGAGCCATGGCCCATGACCCCGTCATTCCACCGGCCCCGGACCACGCGTCCACCGAGGGCCACCGCGCGTCCGCGGAATCCGCGAGAAACGACGCGGAGGCGTTCAGACGACTGGCCGAGGAAGCGCGAGAGGTGCGGGACCAGCACCGTGAAGCCCTCGAAGCGATCCGGCAGGAGCGGGAGAGCCTTCGGGAAGCCGCCGAGCAGGTGCGCGCCGCAGCAGAGGAAGTGCGACTCGCCGGGGAAGAGGCGCGCGCCGCTGCCGAGTTGGCTCGTCACGCCGCGATTGAGGCCGTGCACGCCACGACCGAGGCGCTTCAAGCGACGCTCGACCAGATGAAGGCCATGGAAGAGATGCGGCGCACCCTGCGTGACATTCGCGACATGAACAAGGTCGACGCGAACTGAATCTAGCCAGTGGGCTGTCCTGGCTGATTCACGACCACCTTCCCGGGGGCCTCCCAGGTGACGGCGTGGCTCCTCCGACAAGTCCCCGCCACGACTCTCGATGGCGGCGCGCCCGGGCGCCACGCTCCAGACATCCGCTATGGAATCAGCCGAGATGGGCTAGCCGGCTCGCACGCGCCGCCGCAGCTGAACGTACCCGATGGCTGCGAGCCCAACGGCGAGCAGCATCAGGAACACTTCAGGCAGCGTCGGTACCGCCGTGGCAACGACTATCGAGTACGCCTGCTCGATGAAGCAGCCGTCAGCGGCAGTGGCCCGGATCGTGAACGTCGACGTGCCGCTCACCGTGGGCGTGCCTGAGAGCACGCCAGCCGCCGTGAGGGTCAGACCGTTCGGGAGCGTGCCGGCCGTGACGCCGAAGCTGTACGGCGCGGTTCCGCCGCTGCCCGCGAGCGTCTGGCTGTAGGCGGTCCCCGCAGAGGCGTTCGGCAGCGTGGTCGGGGTGAGCGTGATCGCGGGACACGACGTCGGCGTCGTTGGTGCCGCCGCGATGACGATCGAGTAGGCGACGCTCGCGAAGCACCCGTTGGTATCGGTACCGCGAATCGTTGGGCTGGACGTGGCCGCCGTGGTCGGCGTGCCCGCGAGCACGCCCGCGGACGTGAGCGTGAGCCCCGCCGGCAGGGCGCCGCTCGTGAGCGTGAAGCTGTACGGCGAGGTCCCGCCGCTGCCCGTGAGCGTCTGGCTGTAGGCGACGGCGACGGTGCCGTTCGACAGCGTGGCCGGGGACACCGAAATCACGGGACATGAGGTCGGTGCCGAGCCCGTGGGGCATGTGACGGTGACGCTGTTGGTATCGAGCGTGACCGCCCCGGTGCGCGCGAGCGTCCGGCCGGTCACGTTGGCGCCGGTGTCCAACGTGATGCTCGCCTGCGCGAGAATGCTGCCCGCGAACGACGTCGTGGTGCCGAGGGTCGCCGAGCTGCCCACCTGCCAGAAGGTGTTGCAGATCGATCCGCTGTTGATGAGCACGACCGACGAGCCGCTCGCCGTCGTGAGCGTGCTGCCAATCTTGAAGATGAAGACCGATCCGGCGCTGCCTTGCGCGTCAAGCGTCAGGGTGCCCGTCAGCTGCGCCGAGGTGGAAAAGCAATAGACACCCGCGGTGAGCGTCTTGCCGCCCAGATCCTGGCCCGTCAAGTCCTGGGTGCAGGCCTGGCCGGTCAGATCAGTGTAGGCGGTGGTGAGCGATGACTGGGCGGCGGCCGCCGTCGCGTCGCCGGCATGCGTGGTACCAGACACGACGACGCCCGGGGGAAAGCCGGTGATGGCACTACCGGGGCTGACGCCCAGGTTGCCGGTCACGGTGCTCGAGCCCGTATTGGTCACCGTCGAGCCGGCCAGCACGGCGAAACTTTGCGCCGAACCGAGCGACGGTGCCGTCTGCGCGAATCCTGGCGCGGCCGCGAGAAGCATGGCGAGTCCGGCGGCGGCCACGAGGCACGCATTGTGTTGGTGTCTGTTCATCCTGCCCATCCCAGAAGCGACTTGTACTCGGCGTGCAGGTCGCTGGACTGTCCCCTATGGGACAGGCCGAATCGCCTCTATGTGGCATCGTCGGGGCGTGACGGGAGAGCCTTTGCGTGCCCTTGGCGAGCTGGCGGCTCACGAGCAGCAGCCCGTGCTGTATTCAGTCGACCTCAAGGGCTGTGCCGCGATGGCCGCGCTCGAACCCGAGCACGTGGCCAGGGCTTTCAGGCGCGCCTTGGTGCGCGCCGGCGCGACCGTCGTGCAAAGCCTGTCGCACAACTTTCCCGGTGCCGGCTTGACGTGCGTCTTGATCCTGGCCGAGTCGCACGCGGTTCTCCATACCTGGCCCGAGACGGGCACCGTCAATATCGACATCTTCTCGTGCTCGACCCGGCTCCGGAGCCTGGCCGCCATCGGGGAACTCGGCCGCTCGTTCGGCGCGACCGGCGTGTCGGTCCGGGAGATTCCTCGTGCTGACGGCCACGGCCCGCGCGTCGACCGTTCCCGTTAGGTTCCTGGTCCGAGGTCTGGCGGTGAGCCTCGGCCTTTTTGGCCTGCTCCGCCTGCCGTGGACCGAAGCCCACATCCTGTTGCCGTACGCGCATCTGCAGGGCGCCTTGGCCCTGGGCCTCTTCGGCACCCCGGCGCTGCCCATCGAGGCCACGCTTGCGTGCAGCGGTGCGGACACGCTGGCGATTTGTCTGGCGGCCGTGCTGGCCTATCCGGTGCCGTGGCGTGCGCGCCTGGCCGGCGCGGCCGGTGGCTTCGCGGTGATCTTCGGGCTCAACACGCTTCGGATCGGCACGCTCGGAGCGGCGGTGGCAAGGCCGTCGTGGTTCACCGCGCTGCATCTCTACGTGTGGCCCACCGTGCTTACGCTCGCCCTTGCCGGCTATGTGTTCGCGTGGATACATGTCGCGGATCGCCGCCGATCGTCGTCGGCGGCAGCGATAGCGCCGCCGGCGCTGCCTCGGTGGCGCCGGTTCATCCTGCTCGCGATCGGATTTCTGCTCGTCTTCACGGCCGCCGGCCCGTTCTATCTCGACAGTCCGGTCGTCCTCGTGCTTGCCGGTGTGGTCGCACGCGCGGCCGCGGTAACCCTGGGCGTCGTCGGCATCAACGCGCACGCCGCGGCCAACGTCCTGTGGGCGCCGCGCGGCGTGTTCCTCGTCACGCAAGAGTGCATTTCCACGCCGCTCATTCCGATCTATCTGGCGGCGGTCTGCGCGTATTCGACAACGCGGCGACGGCTGGTTGCCGGCCTCGTCGCCACGCTGCCGCTGTTCCTTGCCTTGGGCGTCGCGCGGCTTCTCGTGGTGGCCCTGCCCGGCGTCGTCTCGCCAACCTTCTTCGTGCACGCGTTCTATCAACTGCTCGCCGGTGCGGTGATCGTGTGCATCGCCGCGTGGTGGCGCCACGGCCGCCGCACGGCGCTGGGATATGCCTTGCTCGGCATCGCGGTGGGCGTGCTGTTTATGCAGGTGTTGGGTCCGGCGCTCACCCGCGCGGTGGCCTATCCGACCGGCCTGCCGCTCGACGATCCGCAGGGGGCGATCGCGTTCCTCCCCGCGTTCCAGGTCGGCTTCTATCTCGCCGTGTGGGTGGCGGCCTTCCTCGATGCCGGCTCGAGGCGCGTGCTCGCCGGCCTGGCCGGGCTCGTGGTCTCCCAGATCGCCGGCTTGCTCGTCCTGCACGCGCTGACCGTTCATGCCGGTCTGACCCTGGCGGCGCACGTGCGCGACGTCCGCGGCTGGGCGCTGGTCGGTCCGCTCATGATGCTTGCCGCGGTGGTCAATCTTGGCCGGGCGCGTCGCTGAAGCCCTCGCGGTGTCGGCCCTGGCGACGGTCGTCACCGTCGCGATCGCCGCGCCCGTGCTGCGCGCGCCGTCGGAGCGGCTCTTCGGCATGGCCATCGTCGGACGCCACTACGACCCGTTCGTCGTGATGGAGCAGTTCGAGCGGCCGTTCCGCCTCGGCGTCTATTCGCAGCCCGTCACCGATGTCGCCGGCCGTCCTGATCGCGCGGCTCTCCGGCGCCGTGGCCGCCTACAACTGGCTGGTTCTGCTCAGGTTTCCCCTGGCCGCCGCCGCCGCGTACCTATTGGCGCGGTATCTGGCGCTGTCACGGGCGGGCGCGGCGGTCGCGGCGCCGGCCTATGCGTTTTCCCCCTTCCATCTCGCCCAGGCCGCCTATCACCCGCAGGTGGCACAGACGGAGTGGTTGCCGCTGTACTTGCTCGCGCTGTGGCACTGTCTCGACGATGCGTCGCCGGTCGCGATTGGCTTCCTTGGCGCCGCGACCGCGGCGGTGACGCTCTCGAATTTCTACGGCGGATTCATTGCGGCGGTCATCACCCCGGTGGCGGTGGGGCGCGTATTGGCTCGTCATGGGCCGGGCGCAGCCACGGCGGTGGCCCCGCCTCGGCTTGACCGTCGGCACCCTCGCGCTCATCGCCGGCGTCGGGGCTGGCCTATGTGTTCTATGCGGCGCGCGCCGTCGTCGCGAAACCCATGGCCTTCGCGTTCCCTCGCGCCGATCTGTTCCGGTACAGCGCGAAATGGTGGAGTTATCTGGTCCCGCCCGTCGAACATCCGCTGGTCGGTCCCGCCGTGCGGCGTTTCTGGGCGGTGACCGGCATCGGAGCAGGGTTGCTCGAACAGCAGGTCTATCTCGGATGGGGCATCGTTGCGCTCGGGGCTCGTCGCGATCGGTCGCTGGCTCGTGCCGTGGCGCCGCGGCCGCGGCCAAGCGTCGCTCGCGCGCGTGCCGGCCCTCGCCGTTGTCGCCGCGACGGCCCTCATATGCTCGCTTTCGCCGGAGCGGACGATCGGGGCGTTCACGTTCGTCCGGCCGTCCGCGCTGCTCTATCACCTCGCGCCGATGTTCCGGTCGTACGCGCGGTTCGGCGTCGTCGTGCAGTTGATGGCGGCGCTCCTGGCGGGCATCGGGGTCGAGTCGCTTCGCCGCGCCGGAAGCTGGCGCGCGCGGATCGTGTGCGCCGTGCTCCTGGCCCTGGTGGCCGGCGAGTATGCGGTTGCTCCGTCGGAGATGTGGCGCGACGTGCTCCCGACGACCGCGCACCGTTGGGTCACGCAACAGACCGGCCGCCTGAAGGTCCTCGACTGTACCCCGCTCACGCAGGAGTCCGAGTCGGTCCGGTGGCTGACGAACGCGCGCGTGAGCTTGCTGGGCGGTCCGATCGACGATTGCCTGGAGCCGGACCTTCCCGGACGCTCGCGGCCAACGGCTACACCCATCTGCTGGTACGGCGCGACTCGGCCGATCGACCTGTGGTTCCTGGCGCATCCCCCGCCAGACGGGTTGCGTGTTGCCGCGCGCTTCGACGATGCGGAGGTGTTCGCGGTCACGGCGCCACGCCCCGTGCTCTACGTGGCGACTGTGGCGGGATTCTCGCCGCGCGAGCGCGATGCGGCGCGATCGTGGCAATGGATGGGCGCCGACGCGTCATGGACGATCATGAACGCCAGCGGCCGGCCGATCGCCGCCACCCTGAGCCTTGAACTCCTTGGCGTTTGCGCAGGCTCGCCATATGGACGTGCGCCTCGACGGGCATCTGGTGTCAACGCTCGTCGTCGCTCCGTCACACGGCGTCTACCGGGTTGGTCCGTTCGCCGTGTCTCCCGGCGATCACACGCTGGTGTTTCACCCGGTCGAGGCGCCGACGGTGGCCGACGACGTGATGCAGAATGGGGACCGGCGCCCGTTGTCGTTTGAGTTCGGCACATGGAGTTGGACGACACGAGAGGAGCGGCCGTGACGTCACTATCCACGTACCGGCAGTTCTGGGCCGGCGTCGGCGAGCGCTTTCCCGACCTTGGGGGAGCCGTGTCAACGCGGGACTACGCGGACAACGAACGGCGTCTGCTGACCGAGCACTTTCCCGCGCTGGAGGGACTGCGCCTGCTCAAGACCGATCTCTGGGATGAAGCGAAGAACACGCGCATCCTCGCCTGGGCGGCTGGCCGCGGCGCGCACGCCTTCGGCATCGACATCTCCGAGCCGACCCTCCGCCAGGCCCGGGCGGCGTTCACCGACCGCTCACGTCCGCTCAGGGCGGCGGCGGCGGACGTCCGGGCGCTGCCGTTTCGCGACGGCAGCATCGACGCCATCTATTCCATGGGAACGATCGAGCACTTCGACGAGACGGAGGGGGCTGTCGTCGAGATGGCTCGCGTCCTGAAGCCTGGCGGGTGCGCCATTGTCGGCGTGCCGAATCGACACGACCCGTTTCTCCGGCCGCTCTTTGCGACGGCGCTCCAGGCGGCCGGCCTGTATGGCTATGGCTACGAAAAGTCGTACTCCCGGCGCGCGCTGAGAGGAATGCTCGAACGGGCCGGGCTCGTCGTCGTAGCGGAAACGGGGATCCTGTTCATGCCCGGCTGGCTGAGAATGCTCGACCTGGCCTGCCACTCGTGGTGCCGGCCGCTCGGCGTCGTGACCGGCGCTCTCGTGCGGCCGTTCGTGTGGCTCGACCGCCACGTACCGGCCGTGCGGCGGCATGGCTACTTGCTCGCCACCGTCGTCACGAAGCCGGACGCGGCGGAGGACGGACGCCCCCTGCACGAGGTCAGCGCGCCGTCCCGGCGTCCAGGAGGCCGGCGATGATCTTCGCGGCGTCGCCCGCGCGTGAG
This sequence comes from uncultured Acidobacteriota bacterium, assembly GCA_963849525.1. GTDB lineage: Bacteria > Acidobacteriota > Vicinamibacteria > Vicinamibacterales > SCN-69-37 > CAVXSP01. The sequence continues at coordinate 68,257 of CAWKHL010000006.1, forward strand.
TTCGCGTTCTGGTCGAGATTCCCGGCCATCCGCTGGGCGTCGTCGATGGCGGTGAGCGCCGCCTCGACCTCTTTCGATTGGTCGCTTCGGCCGAGGGTCGCCAGCTGGGCCCCGGCGCCGCGCAGAAGGGCCCGTGCGGCTTCCAGATGCCGGCTCGCCTCGCCGAAGTTGACGCTATACACGTCGAGGCGTGCTTCGAGCAGGGTGCTGCGCCCCTCGATGAGGTCCTGGCGTAGCGTCAAGGCCTGGTTCTCGCGCGCCAGAGCCCAACGTCCGGACGCCCCCCACAGCCATGCGCCCGACAGCGCGACGAGCAGGGCGACGGTCACCGTGATGAATTTCGTCGACATGTCATCACTCTAGCTCCGGCGCTTCCGTCGTCCTGTCCCCGATGAGACAGCGGCCGCGGCGCCGAACCCGACATATATATCGAGGCCGGCAGGGACGCCGGTCGGGGGGAGCTTTCCGTGCGCGCGCTGAGATTCTCCGTGCCTCTTCCATGGCCCGAACTCCTCGAGCGGACCGCGGTCGAGATCTACACGGGTAATTGCTTCTCCTGGGCGGCCACTCTGGCCTACTACGCCTTCCTGGCGCTCTTTCCGGCGCTGCTGTTCGTGGTCGCCCTCGCGGGTGTCGTGCCCGTTCAGCCGTTGATTGACCGCATCGTGGCGACGCTCGCGCGCGTCGCGCCCCTCGAAGTGGCAGCTGTTGCCCGCGAGCAGCTCCGGGCCGTCGCCAGCCGGCCCAGCGCCACGCTGCTGGTGTTGAGTTTGGTCGGCGCCGCGTGGAGCATGTCGTCCGGGATGGCTGCCCTCATCGATGCGCTGAACCAGGTGTACCGCGTGACGGACCGGCGGCCCTGGTGGCGGGTACGCGTGAGGGCGATCCTCCTGACGCTGACGCTGACGGCCGCGACGGTGGCGGCGTTCGGCCTGGTCTTGGTGGGGCCGGCCGCGGCGGAGCACGTCGCGGGCTGGTTCGGGTTGGGACCGCTCGTGGTGTGGACCTGGGACATCGCGCGATGGCCGGTGGCCGGCCTACTCGTCGTGACGGCCCTGGGATGTATCTACCAGTTTGCGCCAGACACGACCCGCGAATGGGCCTGGATTTCGCCGGGCTCGGTGACGGCGACCGTGCTCTGGCTGCTCGTCTCGATCGCGTTCAAGTGGTACGTGCGCCATCTGGGTGGGTATCAGCCCACGTACGGCGCGATCGGCGGCGTGATTGTCACGCTGCTGTGGTTCTACTTCATCAGTCTCGCGATCCTGCTCGGCGCGCAACTGGAGGCCACCATCGCGCACGCGTCGGCGGACCCGCGCGCGCCGGCCGTCGCCGGCGCCACGACCCCGATCGAGCCTGCCGGCGCGGGGCCGCGATGACCCCCTACGAGTGCGCCTTGGCGCCGGCGCCTCGGTCGCTCTTGGCGGCGGTCGCAAAGCGCTCCACTTCGTGGGCGCCGCGCGCCACGGCATCGGCGACGCCGTCGCGGACGCCCTGGCCCTTCCTGGTGATCTCATCGACCGCGTCGTTGACGCGGCCGCTGGCGTCCTGATACCGGTCGGCTGCCCGCCGGCTCAGGTCCTTGGCCGACTCGGTCAGCCGCTCGCGCAACTCCCCGGCCGCGCGCGGGGTGAGCCAGAGGGCAAGTCCGGCGCCGATGGCCGTGCCGGTCAACAGTCCGATGAGGAAACGGTGGTTTCGAGGCTCTGGTGTGTGGGGATCCATAAAGGGTGCTCCTGTCGATAGGTTAAGCGGAACCGGGAAACGCGGGTGTGCCCAACGGCACACCCGCCTCGCGGCGTGTCACCGCGCGATCGGCACGCGTATGTCGAGGGCCTGGTCGAGGGGGAGCGACAGGGTGGTGCCCTCCGCGATGCGCACCTCGTTGCCGGGTGTCGACACCACGACGGCGGCACCGGCGCCGCCTCCGATCGCCGCGCCGATCGCGGCGCCCTTCTTCCCGCCGAGAATCGCGCCGAGGATTCCGCCGCCCGCGGCCGGAATCCCGATCTTCTTCGCGTCGTCGCCTTTCGTGGAGGCCGCCGTGTGTTGCAAGCCCGCCGACAGGGCGTACGTGTCGGTCCGGCCCGCGGCCGAGATCGTCTGGAAGTGCACGGCCAGGCTCGCGCGACCCTTCACCTTCCCGGACGGCTCCGCCGTCGTGACGATTCCCGTGAGGACGCTGCCGGTGGGCAGCACGTCCACGCCGTCCACGCGCACGGCCTCCGTGAGCGTCGCGCGCACCGGGTCGTTCACCCGGCTCGTGTCCGATCCGATTGCCGAATCGAGGCGGGCCGAGAGCACCGTGCCGGCGGGCAGCGTGAACTCACGGAACGTGGCTTGTGGCGGCAAGGGCGGCGCCGTCGCGCCCTCGACGACCTGGGCGCTGACGATCTGATCGAGCGGGACCGACTGCTCGGCCGACCCGACCATCAGCCGCACGGTGCGGTCGTTACGCTCGGTGAGCGTGCCTTGAATCACGCCGCCGTCCGCGCGCGTCACTTCGACGCGCGTGCCGATCGGCACCTGCTCGAGATCCGCGCGATGTGCGCAGCCCGCGCCGGCGCCGATCAGCACGATCCCCAGGAGCGTGCGGCAGACTCTCAGGGCGACGCGATTCGTCACTTGGCGGCCTTGTCCGACTCGTTGTAGGGCGCCATCTTCTGCAGCACGTCCACGAGGGCCCGACCGGACGGCGGCACCTTCACGGTTGTTCCCAGGACGATCGACCGGGCGCTCAGTCGGCGTCCGTAGACCTGTTCGGTCGCGTCATCGTCCGGACGCAGCGACGAGCCGTTGAGCGAGATGCCGGCGAAGAGCCCGCGTGAGCGCGAGTAGCTCAGGATCTCGGCGCGCATGGACGCGTCGGTGGACGCTTCGACGTGCCGGCCCTTGGGACCGGCCGCCGCCGACGCCTCACCGCCGAGCTTGACCTTGCTGCCGAGCAGGGCGTTGACGCCGCGCGTGTTCATGACCATCAACACCACGTCGGTGGCTTCGGCGCCGAGCTGCAGGCCGAAGCTGCCGCCTTCTATGGCGTACATCGCTGGCGCGCCCCACGGGCCGTGGAAATCCTTGCCGGAGCGGCAGACCATGGCGCCGCGGCCGTAGCTGCCGCCGACGCCCATGGCGATCTTCGTCATCGACGGGATGACGATGACGCACTCGGCCTTCTCCAGGACCTCCTGCGGCACGTTGTCGGGCACCTTCAGGATGTCCTGCACCACGTTGGCACAGGTGCCGAGACGTTCCTGTTCCTTATTCTGCGCCTGGCCAGTGGCCTGCGCACCGACCGTCGCGGCGCCAAGGGCGAGGCAGACGGCGAGGGTGAGATAACGACGAAGCATGGGAGACCTCTTTCAGGCGATGCGCCGGCTCTGAATGAACCGGAGCGCGACGAGCACGACCGCGACGACCAGCAGAAGATGAATGAAGCCGCCCAGCGTGTGCGAACTGACCATGCCGAGCAGCCAGACGATCACGAGTAAGGCGGCGAGTGTTCGAAGCATCGTGTCCTCTGAGACAGGTTACCGAGGTGCCGCCCCCGGACGCTGTACCCTTCGGAACAGTGCCGCTCGAGACACCCGCCAGCGCCGCCTCGCGGCAGCCAGGTTGGTCAGGCCGGTGGGGCCGTTTCAGCGGCCAGGAGCGTCGTCGGACCGCGACGCCGATCAGGGCTGGCGGGGGAGCGACGCCGATCAACTACCGACGTGAATCCGCGAGAGCGACTGCAGCAGGCCGAAGATGTTCAGCAGCCAGACAACGACGGCGATGACGACGACGGCGTTGAGGATGCCCTTGATCGTGCCTTGCATCGGGATGTACCGATTCACCAGCCACAGCAGCACGCCGACGACGATGAGCACCATGACCACTTGGAGGAGAGGCATGACGTTGAAGACCTTTCTGCGAGCGGCAGCGCTTCCGGGTGCGGCGCGGACTGGAAGCGGCCGCTGTATGAAGACAGTCTAGGGAGGGCGGGCCGGGGCGTCTGTCCCCTTGTGAACACCGCTGGGTGCGGAACGTTACCCTGGCTCCGCGGTCGGCGGGATCTGCGGGCGTTCGGCACCAGGGCTCCACCAGTCCCGGCAGTGGCGGCCGACGACCGTGAGCAGCGCGACGAGAGGCACGGCCACGAAGATGCCCGCGACGCCGCCGAGCTCGAGGCCGGCCAGCACCGCAAGGATCACCACCAGAGAGTTGAGGTGGGTGTTCCGGCCGATGAGCCGCGGATAGACCACATAGTCTTCGACGATGCGCAGCCCGAGGAGGAAGACGGCGGTCCAGAGGGCGAGCACCGGGGCATGCATCGTGGCCAAGGTGACCGCGACCACGCCCACGATGAGCGGTCCGATCAACGGAATGAACTCGAGGACGGCCGCGAGCACGCCGAGCAGGATGGCGTACGGACTGCCCAGCAGCGCAAACCCGATACCGCACGTCGTGCCAACCAGGACGCACGCGATCAATTGCGCGCGAATGTAGGCGCGCAGCGTCGCGTCCAGGTCCTCGAGCAGGTGGTGAGCGCGCAGCTGAATCCGGTGCGGCAGGGACGTCAGGGCCATGCGACGGAACCCCGCCCCGTCCTTCAGCAAGAGAAGCGCCAGGACGGGAATGAGGACCAGAAAGGGAAGATCCGACACGAGCCCGACGAAGGTCATGAGCGAGCCGCGCGCGGCCGCCGCCGCCGTCTCGTTGGCGCCCAGGACCGATTGATTGATGCTGGTGCGCAGCTCGGTCGGGATCTGCATGCGGTCGTAATACCTCGTCCACCCGTGCTCCCAGGTATGGAATGACCTCGTGTATTTCGGCAGATTGACGATGACGGCATTCAGCTGGCGCGCCGCGCCTGGCCAGAGAAGGGCCCCGCCGGCCCCGAACGCGCCCGCGAGCAGGAGGTACACGAGCGCGATCGCGGCGCCCCTCGGCAAGCGGCGCGATCGGCCTTTGACGTGCACCGGATGCTGCGCCAGGTTCACGAGCGGCGCGATGACGTAGGCGAAGAACATCGCCAGGATCAGGACGATCACGATGCGCCCGAGCCGGTGCACGACCCAGATGCCGACACCGGCCGCGGCGATGATCAGGAAATCGCGCAGGATCGCCCCTCGTTGCGCGGCGGGCGGACTGGTGGGCCCAGGCGGCGCGGGGGACCCCATGCTCATCCGCGGATCCGTCCTCTCACCAACGCACGTGTCGCGCATCCGTAGGCCATCGCACAACGCTCCGATGCCCACTGTACGCACGAGACCGTCGGCGCGGGTGTTCCGAACAGAACGTGCCCCGACCGGTCGCGGTCAGGGGGACGTGAGGCGGCTCGCGCACCGCGCCGGGTGCGCGAGCCCGCCGACGCCTACTTGCCAGGCGTCATGATGTGGGCGCCGGTCGTGCCGGCGTCCATGATCCACACGCCGCCCTGCTTCGGGTTATCGGGCAGGCCCGTGGTCTTCGTGGTGGCGTTCGGGATCGCAACGGTCACGTGTTCGTGCGCCTCGGCCTTGTTCGGGCCCATCAGGTGATACCAGACCGACCCGTACTCCGGCTTGACGCGGGTGCCGGCCTTCTCCTCGGCGGCGAGCATCGCCTCGCTCTTCTTTCGGTCGCCGGTGGCTTCAGCCTCGAGGTTCTGCTTCTCGCGACCCAGGTTGGCCATGCTGGTGCACAGTACCGAGAATGGCGCCTGCAGCGGGAAGCCCGAGCGGTCGAAGCAGACGAGCTGACTCGTGCCCTTCCGCAGCACCGTGTAGGTGTGGTCCGGCTTCCACTTGACGACAGTGGCCTGGTTTCGCAGATTCACCGGCAGCGCCAGCAATGCCGTGTCGACCTGGGCCTGTGTCGCTCCTGGCTCGAGCGGTGCCGGCGGCGCGGGCGCTCCGCGGCCCTGCGCAAGGACGGTCGCCGACAACGCGGCGACGCCGAGGAGAATTGGGGCAATGCGTTTCATACGGACCTCCAACAAGATCGGGGCGGAAAGAGAGCTGAGAACGGCAAGCAGGATAGCATTTCAGACGGGGAGAGCCATGCCATGACCCAATCGCCGGCCCTTGACTTCCGCTCGGGCGGCCGACAGTATTGTTGGTCTCGGCGCCCGGGAGCGCCCGCGGGTCCGCGCGAAGGACTGAGTCCACCCCTAGCTATTCCCTGACCGCACGGCCGTCTCCGTGCTGGCCGGCTTGCGGACCGCTGGCGCCACGCATGGAGGCCACATGGCCAAGCCGTTACCCGCACGCCCGAATCTGGACCAACTGAAGCGGCAAGCGAAAGATCTGCTCCAGTCCGCCCGCGCTAGGGACCCCCTGGCATTCGAACGCTTTCGCATCCTCCCGGCGTTTGGTCGCGCGTCCGACGCCGACCTCGCGCGGGTCGCGCTCCACGACGCGCAGTCCGTGATCGCCCGCGAGCACGGACTCGACTCTTGGAATGCCCTCCGTGAGCGCGTCGAGGAACTGACACTCGAGTTCGGCGGCGCCGTCGACCAGTTCATCGAAGCCGCGACTGGCGGACGACGCGATCGCGCGGAGCGCCTGCTGGCTCTGCACCCTGGCATAGCGCGCGCGAACTTCTACACGGCGCTTCTCATCGGAGACGCGGAGGCCGTGAACGTCCGGTTGTCCCAGGATCCCGCACTCGCGACCAGGGCGGGCGGCCCGCGCGGTTGGGAGCCGCTGCACTACGTGTGTCACTCGTCCGTGGGAGCCGCGTCCGGCGCGCGCGAGGCCGGCTTGATAGCCATCGCTCGTCGCCTCATCGCGGCCGGCGCCGATCCCAATACGCGCTTTCCGTGGTTCCATCATGCCGTGCGGCGGCCCGTCCTGTGGGGGGCCGTCTGCGTCGTCCGGTCACTGCCGCTCGCGAAGACGCTGCTCGACGCCGGCGCCAATCCCAGCGATGGCGTGACGCTTCCGCTCTCGGCGGGCGGCGGCGACATCGCGGCGCTCGATCTGCTCCTCGCTCACGGTGCGGACGTGAATCATCCGTGGGCCACCGACAACGGCGCGCCGCTCTACGAGATCCTGCACTGGGCTTCGACGCCGGATGGCGCGCGCTGGCTGCTCGCGCACGGCGCCGACCCGGATCCGGTGTTCGCCGGCACCGGTGAGACACCCCTGCACGTCGTGGCGGCAAACTGGGGCGTTGATTTGGCGCAGGAGCTCGTGAGTCGAGGGGCCGACGTGAACCGGCGGCGCGCCGACGGCCGTACGCCGTACGTTGTTGCCGAGTTGAACGGCAACCGGGACGTGGCCGAGTGGCTGACGACGCACGGCGCGGCGCCGGAGGTCTCCGACATCGACCGTCTGGTCGCGGCCTGCAGCCGCGGCGACCTCGCGGCGGCCCGGGCCATGCTCGCAGAGCGGCCGGAGCTGCGGGCGGAGATCGCGGGAGAACACTACGGCGCGTTGTACCGGGCGGCCGAGCGCAACGACGTCGGCGCGCTCGAGGCGATGCTGGCGTGCGGGTTCGACCCCAACCGCGGCGACGAGTCCATCGGCAAGACCGCGATCCATGTCGCGGCCATGGAGGGCTGGCCGGAGGCCGTTCGCGTGCTGCTGGCGCGGGGCGCGTCGGTGTCGGTGCGCGACCGCGAGTTCAAGGCGCCGCCGCTCATCTGGGCCGCTGAAGGATCCCGCGGCTCGCGGGAAGGCCGGGACCACGCCGCGGTTGGACGACTCCTCCTCGAGGCGGGCTCGCCAACCCAGTGGGAAACCGGCGACGAACCAGCGGAGGAGATCCTGGAGATCGTGGACGCGTGGCGCCGTGGGGGGGAAGGCGCTTAGTACCGCGGCACGAACGGGTCAACGAGGGCCGACCACGCGTCGATGCCGCCAACGAGATTGGAGAGGTTGCGGAATCCCTGATTCCGGAAGTACTCGGCGGCTTGCTGGCTCCGAATGCCGTGGTGGCACTGGAACACAATCGGCGTGTCGCGGTCGAGCAGGAGCAGGGCGTCGTGGTACGCCTGATCGAGCAGGCGCGAGCCGTCGATGCGCGCGATGGCCTGCTCGTCGCTCGTCCGGACATCGACGAACTCGAACGGCGCGCCGCTCTCGATCAACGCCTTCAGCGCCGGCGCCGACAACTGACGGATTGGTGCGACCTCGAGACTCACCCCGCCAGGATACAACGCGCTCGAGGGAGCATCCGACGTCCGATCGGGCTCGCCTGGCGCATTGGCGACGACCCGTGTGCGAGGCACGGTCTCGCGGGGGGCCGGACAGCGCCCGCCGTCTCCGTCCTCGAGACGGGCCGTCCAATCTCCTGTGCGTTCCGATGGCGGGCCAGAGATACGTTCCCGGCTTGCGTTGCCTCGCAAGAGGTATCTAATGATGGATGGAGCCGGCCTAGGAGCCCGGGTGCGGCTCTTCCAAGCATTCCCTCCATGCGGCCGTGCTTCGACGCGGCCGGCACCGAGTGTGGACTACGGGCGGCTCCATGAGGCCGGTTATGAAGATCCTCACACGTTCACACGTCGGCGGATTGATTCTCGCTGTGCTGATGGCGGCGCCGTCAATGGCCCAACAGCCGGCGCCTCAGGCGGCCGCGCCTGCTCGACTGGCGCCGGTTCGTTCCCCTGAAATCCATGCCGATCGGACGGTCACATTTCGCCTGCGGGCGCCCAAGGCGAGCGACGTGACACTCAACGGCAGTTGGGACCGCGCGATCAACCTGCCAATGACCAAGGGCGACGACGGCATCTGGTCGACGACCGTCGGGCCCCTTGACGCCCAGCTGTGGAGCTACTCGTTCATGGTGGACGGCGTCAGGGCGCTCGATCCAAGCAATGCCGAGACGGAGCGCGACGGCGCCCGCTACGACAACATGCTGATGGTCTCCGGTCCGGAGTCCGACCTGTGGGACTTCAAGGACGTCCCGCACGGCACCGTGCAGGCGGTGTGGTATCCCTCGCCGACGCTGAAGATGGATCGGCGCCGCATGATGGTGTACACGCCGCCGGACTACCTCGCCAGCAACAAGCGGTACCCGGTCCTCTACCTGCTCCACGGCGGCGGCGGCGATGAAGACGCGTGGCTGACGATGGGGCGCGCCAACATCATCCTGGACAATCTGATTGCCGCGGGGGAGGCGAAGCCGATGATCGTCGTCATGCCCAACGGCAACGCGACGCAGAGTGTCTCGCAGGGATTCGGCTTTGGTCCGACGCCGGCGCGGCAGTCGGTGCAGGCGCCCGCACCGCCGCCCATTCAGGCGGCCCAGGCTCTCGGCGGGGCGCCCGCGGGTGCGCCAGCGGGGCGTGGACGCGGCGGACCGCCGCAGGTCTACGCCGGGTCCTATCCCGAAAGCCTGGTCAAGGACGTGATTCCCTTCGTCGAGAAGAACTTCCGGGTTGTGGCCAACAAGGACAATCGGGCCATCGCGGGGCTGTCCATGGGCGGCGCGCAGACGCTGATGGCCACCAACAACAATCCCGGGGTCTTCGGCTACATCGGCGTATTCAGCGCCGGCCCGCGGACGGTTGACGCCGCGTTCGACCAACAGCTGGCCGCCGTCAAGGCCGGCGGCGTGAAGTTCTATTGGCTCGGCGCCGGCACGACCGACATGGCGCGCGCGGGCACGGTCACGCTTTCCGGGCTGGTCAAGCAAGCGGGATTCGACACGTCGTACCGCGAGATTCCAGGGGCGCACTACTGGTTCCTCTGGCGCGACTTCCTGGGCCACTTCGGGCAGGTCATGTTCCAGAAGTAAGGACAGGCACGTCCATTTGTCGCCAGCGCCGCTCTCCCGGGCGGTGCTGGCGACGGCCGCGCCGAGGACGATCACTTCCAGCCAATCAGCCGCAGCAGGTAATCGCCCGCGAAGATGTAGACGCCGCAGATGGCGCCCTCGCCGAGACCGACGCCAAGCAGGCACGTCGTCAGGTCGATCTCGAGGATCCCGCACACATAAACGATGAGATCGGTGGGCGCCAGCGGAAAGAAGCTCCAGGCGACGATGACCGACAGTTCGTGGCGCTGCAGGACGGATCGCAGGCGTGCGATCCGTTCGGGATGCCGGCGCTCGAAGACGCCACGCAGATGCCAGGCTTCAGAGAACCGGTAGATGCTGGCCGAAGAGACGAGGATGCCGAGCAGGGTCAGGACGAACAGCGGCGCGGGCGCGAGGAACGCGACGGCCGCGACGACGAGCGCGGTCGAGGGCACCAGCGTGAATCCGCGCACGCATCCGAGCAGGAGGTAGAGCCCGTAGCCGGCGACGGTCGAGAGGGAAAACGCCGCCGCCAGCGAGCGGGGGAGCGCGTCGCGGTGAACGCCCCACGACCAGAGGCCCGCCGTGACGACGCAGACCCACAGCGCGACGAGCATGGTGCGGGCTTTCGGCTGTGCCACGGTCCGATCCTATGCCGGGGGTGGCGCCGACGCGGAAGACGTCCGAGGTCGGCGCTATCATGCGAAGGTGCCTCGAGGGTCCCACCTGGTCGTGCCGCCGAGCCGCGCGGAGGCCGCGCGGGCGCGGCTGGCCGAGCTCGGCGCGCGCGTCGCGCAGCGCGAACGCGAGCTCGCGGCGTTCAAGGACGAACTCGCGAAGCTGCAGTCGGACTACCTTGCGCGGACCGGCGAGCTCTATGCGGAGCTGAGCGCGATCGAAGCCGAGGTCGCGCGGGCCGAGATTCGCGCCGGGATCCGCCCCGCGTTCGACCCCGACGATCTGGACGACGCCGACGCAGAGGCCGGCGACCCCGAGGACGCCGCGTCGTCGTCCTGCTCGCATCGGTCCACCACACCCGAAGCGCTCCGGCGCGTGTTCCGCGACCTCGCCAAGGCCATTCATCCCGACCTCGCAACCGATGAGGCCGCACGATATCGCCGGCACTCGCTCATGGCCGAGGCCAATCGCGCCTACGCGGAGCGCGACGAGGACCGGCTCCGGTTGATCATGCGCGTCTGGGAGCGGAGCCCCGAGGCGGTCAAGGGAGACGACGCCGTGGCCGACGAGGAGCGCGTCGTCCGGCGCATCGCCGAGCTCGACGAGCGGCTGATCCAGATCGACGCGGAGTTTGCCGACCTTCGCGCCTCCGCGATCTGCCGCCTGAAGGCGAAGATCGACGAGGCGGCGGCGAAGGGATGGGACCTCTTCGCCGAGATGATCCGGCAGGTCAACCGGGAGATCGCGCGGGCGAGGATCCGACTCGTGACGCTCGGCGTGCCGCCGTCGTAGCCCGCTTTATTCACGAACGCTGCGCGTTCGCGAATACGCGCCCGTGGCCCTTGGTCGGTTGGCGCCACGGGCTTCGACACCGCGCAGACCGCGGTGCTCAGGGCTAGCCTTGAGCGAAGGCCCGGTGTCTGGGCCTGAGTCCGAAGCCCGAAGGGCGGATTGTGGGGCCTTCATGAATAATCCGGCCTAGCGGCACGTCCGCGGCATTCAGCGGAAAAAGAAAGGACGGGACGCGTTCGCGTCCCGTCCATGGTCGTGCGTGATCCGATCGCGGCGCCGCGCCGCGGACGGTTACTTCTCGGTCGGCGAGTCGTCGGCTTTGAGGTCGCCGAGGACGTACTGCATGCCGGCGAGCAGGTGCTCCATCATGGGCTGCATCGCGTAGATGCGCTCGTCGTGGCCCAGCACCATGTAGAACACCCGGCCCTGGCCGTCGCGCTTGATCCAGCTCAGGCCGAAGTTGTGATCCGGACGCGGGTACATCTCCTTGAGCTTGTCCATGAAGCTCATCTTGTTGTAGTCGATGCTCGTCAGCTCGTGCACGTTCTTCAGCGAGAACGAGTTGACGCTGAACGTGTAGGTCTCGTCGTACACGTCGAAATCCTGGCCGTGGAACATGGCGGTGAGCGGGCTGGTCTTGTCGTCGATCTTGACGACGATGTGCTGCGGATCCAGCCAGTGCATCTTGAAGAAGCCGCCGATCATGGTGTTCCAGGCCGGCCAGCTGCCGCGGCCGGTGTCGCGGCCGGGCACGCCGACGTACTGATTGGCCTGCGTCGCGACCGGGACGATCGCGTCATTGAAGGCGGTCTCGTCGAGCTTGCCACGGTTCGCCGGGTCGATCTCCTTGTACCAGGCGTCGGCGACGGCGTCCATGTTCGCCTTCGTGAGCGTCATGTCGTCGGCCTGCAGCTTCTGCTCGTCGAGGCCCCACGACCAGCGAAGGATGACGGAGGCCAGCGAGGCGCCCGGGTTGCCGCCGCCGCGACCGAAGCCGCCGCCTCGGCCACCGCCGGCCGCCACCTCGTCGTTCGGACACGGCGAGTGGTACGAGTCACCGGTCGCGTGAATGCCGGCGACGCCGCCGCCGTTACGCACGAACGCGAGGAACGCCGCGCGGCGCGCGTCGGTCACTTTCTTGGCCTCGGCTTTTGCGGCTGCCGACGGCTCGGTCTCGCCAGGCGCCGCAACCGGCGCCATGTCGAGGAAGCATCCGGTCGTGCTGGAGAGGAAGATCGCGTCGTACTGCTTGAGGTTCTCGGTCGTGAAGACCGCCGGAATCCCAGGAGGTGTCCGACGTCCACGCACCGGTCCGCTTGCCGAGCTCCTCGATCGCCTTGGCGGCGAGGGGGATCGACGAGTGCTGGAATCCCGCCGACGGAATACGCGAGAAGATGAGCACCTTGCGCGCCTTGAGCGGCTTGGCCGGCGCGGTCGTCGGTAGCACCGCCATCATCTGCTGCACGTCGCTCGGGCACGGAGTCGTGGGTTCCTGGCTGCGGCCGCCGCACGGATCGTTCAGCCCGGGCGTCGACGCACCGGCCACGAACGGAGCCGAGATCCGGCCCCGGCCGAATCCGCGGCCTCGGGCCCCCGCCGCCCCGGCGCCGCCGCCGGCTGCGGGCGTGCCGAGCGAGGCGTCAATCGCTTTGGTGAGCGCTTCCTGCGAAACGGAGCCCGCCTTGGCCGTGTCGGCGTCGGCGTACCACTTGTCGAACGTCGCCTTAATCTCGGCCGAGGTCACCGCGCCGTCCTTGTTCGCGTCGAACACGGGAAACAGCTCCGGCCCGACGCCGCCGCCGCCGCGCCCGGCGCCGCCCGCCCGGCCCGCCTGTGCCGGCGCCGCCGGCGGCGCGGCCGCCCGTCCCTGAGCTCCGAGCGCGGAGGTGCCCGCGGCAATCAACGCGACCGCGCCCACAGCTGTGAGCGCTTGTGCGACCAATTTCCTACTCATCTTCATTTCCTCCTCGAGGCACGGTACCCAGCCGACGTCGCGTCGTGGCCGAAATTTCGAAGTGGCCCTGAACCGCCGTCTTAATCCAAAGTGATCCGCCGAAGCATGCCAAGTGGAGCCATGCCTTGTCAATCTGGCGGATTTCAGCGCCGGACGGTCAGCGAACCGGCGATGATCGACAGCCGCCCGTCACGCCGACTTTACGGTGGCCGGCCGCCGAGTGCTTGTATAGTGTCGGCGAGCGGCGCATTCGCCTGCCGCCGCGATCGGCCAACCGATGACCATGACCCTCGTTCCCTCAACCCTTCGCCGCCGGGCGGCCGCCGCGGCCTCGGCCGCCGTGCTCTTTGCCGGATGCGGGACGGGTGGCGCGCGCACGCCCGATGCCGCGGCGACGGCGACCCCCATCAAACACCTCGTCGTCATCTTCGACGAGAACGTCTCGTTCGATCATTACTTCGGCGCCTATCCGCGCGCGGTGAACGCGCCGGGCGAGCCCGTGTTCACGGCCGCGCCGGGAACGCCGGCGGTCAATGGCTTCACGCCGGCGCTTCTCGAGAGGAACCCGAACGTCACCAACGCGCGGAACGGCAACGTCGCGAGCAATCCCTTCCGCCTCGCGCGCACGCAGGCCGCGACGTCGAGCCAGAGCCACGACTACACGCTCGAACAGATGGCCTACCACGGCGGCGCCGCCGACCTGTTTCCGCTCTACACCGGCCACGGGATGATGGGCGGGACGGGCGCGTTCTACACGCCCGCCCAGGTGATGGGCTACTACGACGGCAACACCGTGACGGCGCTCTGGACCTACGCGCAGCACTTCGCCATGAGCGACAACGCCTACTCCGACCAGTACGGGCCGTCAACGCCGGGGGCCATCAACCTGATCTCGGGCCAGACGAACGGTGTGGTCGCGGCCAAGTCGACCTACGGCACGTACGTGGTGGACGACGGCCAGGGCGGCAAGACGCTGATCAACGACATCGATCCGACGGGCGACGTGTGCTCGAACCCGCTCGACGACACGGTGCGGCTGACCGGCAAGAACATCGGGGATCTGCTCAGCCCCGCGAACGTGACCTGGGGCTGGTTCCAGGGGGGATTCGACATCGCCGCGCCGGGGCCCACCGGCGACAAGGGGTGCCTGCGCAGCACGTATTCGGCGGTCGTCAGGCGCGCCACCGCCGACTACATCCCACACCATGAGCCGTTCCAGTACTACGCGTCCACCGCGAACCCCACGCACGCCCGTCCCTCGTCGATTGCCGCGGTTGGCTCGAACGGCGACGGCGCCAACCACCAATACGACCTCAGCGAATTCTTTGCGGCCGTGCAGGCCGGCGTGTTTCCCGCGGTGACGTACCTCAAGGCGTCGGCGTTTCAGGACGGCCACGCGGGGTATTCGGATCCGCTCGACGAGCAGACGTTCCTGGTGCAGACGCTCAACTTCCTGCAGGCCCGTCCGGAATGGGCGAGCACCGCCGTCATCGTGATGTACGACGACTCGGACGGCTGGTACCGATCACGAGACGGCTCCGGTGGAGAACGCGTCGTTTTCGACTGCGGATCGGCTCAACGGAGACGGAGCGTGCGGCGTGAAGGGGACCACGCCGCAACTGCCGGGCGTGGCCGGGACCGGCCCGGTCAACGGCCGGTGCGGTCCGGGCACCCGGCAGCCATTCCTCGTGATCTCCCCGTGGGCCAGGGTGAACTACGTGGACCACACCTTGATTACTCAGTCGTCCGTGCTGCGGTTCATCGAGGACAACTGGCTCGAGGGGACGCGGCTCGGCGGCGGCTCGTTCGACGCGTCGGCGGCCTCCATTGAGGGCTTGTTCGACTTCAGCGGCAAGGGCGCGGCGCCGGCGCTCTTCCTCGACGAAAGCAACGGCACCCCGGTGGCGAAGCCATCGGGAGCGCTGCCGAAGTGATCGACCGTGCGCGCGGCGGCATGGGGCGGTGGTCCGCGTCCGGCGCGCGACCGGACGGCCGGCCAAACGGGTGAGGCCCGGCGGGCCAGCGCACTCGTGATCGCCCTGGCCGCCGCGACGTGGGCGTGCGGCCAGCCGACGCCGGCGGAGGCGCCATCCGCGTCGGGCGTCAACCCCAGTCCCGTTCATCTCGTGAGACCCGCCGCGGCGCCGCTCTCTCCGGTCGCCGAGATCGGCCGCGCCATGTTCTTCGACACGCGGCTGTCCGGGCCGGGAACGATGTCCTGCGCGACCTGCCACAGCCCGGCCTTCGCCTACGGGCCGCCCAACAATCTGCCGGTGCAGTTCGGCGGCGTCTCGGGGCACGACCAGGGCGCGCGGGCCGTGCCGAGCCTTCGCTACGTGGATCGGATTCCCGAGTTCGGCATCGGTCCGGACCGCGGCGACGTCAACACCGCGCCGCCGATGGCTCAGCAGATGGCCCGCGGCGCCGCCGCGGCGCGGCCTCGCAAAACGGCCGGCGCGTCGGCCGGCCCGCCGCCGATGGTGCCGCGCGGCGGGTTGTTCTGGGACGGCCGCGCGGGCTCGCTGCAGGTGCAGGCGGCCTCGCCGCTGCTCAATCCCGCGGAAATGGCCAACGCGGATACCGCCGCGCTCGTGGCGAAGATCCGCGCGTTGGGCTACGCCACCCAACTCGTTCGCGCGCTTGGCGCGCCCGCCGTGAGCGGCGCCGCCCCGGAGCGCCTCCTCGACGAAGCTCTGTTCGCCCTGGCGCGGTTCCAGTTCGAGGATCCGTCGTTCCATCCCTACAACAGCCGGTACGACCGGTGGCTCGAAGGCCAGGCCACGCTCGCGCCGGCGGAGTTGCGGGGGCTCCGAGTATTCGACGACCCGGCGAAGGGCAACTGTGCCGCGTGCCATATCGATCGCCCCGGGCCCGACGGCCGGCCGCCGGCGTTCACCGACTGGCAGTACGAGGCATTGGGCGTGCCGCGCAACGACCACCTCGCCGCCAACGACGATCCCAGGTACTTCGACCTGGGCCTCTGCGGACCCAGTCGGACCGACCTGGCAAAGCAGCCGCGGTGGTGCGGCATGTTTCGCACGCCGTCGCTTCGCAACGTCGCGACGCGCCGGGTGTTCTTCCACAACGGCGTCTACCACGCGCTCGAAGACGTGCTGCGCTTCTACAACTTCCGCGACACGCGGCCGGAGCTCGTCTATCCGGTCGGCCGCACCGGCCAGCTACTGACCTTCGACGACCTGCCGGCCCCGCTGCAGGGCAACGTCGATGTCCTCGACGCGCCGTTCGGCCGCCGCCCTGGCGACCCGCCCCCCATGACCGACCAGGACATAGCCGACGTCGTGAGATTTCTTCAGACGCTGACGGACGAGCCGGGCAGCTAGCCCGCTTTGTTCACGAACGCTGCGCGTTCGCGAATGCGCGCCCGTGGCCCCTGGTCAGTTGAGGCCACGGGGCTTCGACACCGCGCAGACCACGGTGCTCAGAGCTAGCCCTGAGCGAAGGCCCGGAGTCTGGGCCTGAGTCGAAGCCCGAAGGGCGGATTGTGGGGCCTTCATGAATAGTCCGGGACACTAGCCCGAGCGCCGCGACGCCAGCCGCACCGGCTGGCCCCGGATCGCGCCTGCGGAAAAATTCCGCCCGGTGCGGACATTCCGTCAGTCCCCCCGGTCGCGCCGCGCAACCCGCTGTCTACGCACGGTTTGGGGAGTCCTTCCGCGCTGGCGCTGCAATTGCACTAGGTACGCTGGGAGACGTCGCGGTCACGCGTCGTTCCTGCATTCGGCTCACCTTGGGTACCCGCTGGCGGTTGGTGATCGCGAGCGTGGGTTAGCGGCACGGGAAGCGACCGTCGCCGGGAGATCGACTGATGCCTGATCGGCGAACGATGACGGTCGACGGCAATGAAGCGGCGGCGTCGGTCGCGCACCGCGTGAGCGATGTCGTCGCCATTTATCCAATTACGCCGGCCTCGGCCATGGGGGAGTTCGCGGACGAGTGGTCCACGCAGGGCCGTCAGAATCTCTGGGGCCAGGTCCCCTCGATCGTCGAGATGCAGTCGGAGGGCGGCGCGGCCGGCGCCGTCCACGGCGCGCTGCAGGCGGGCGCCCTGTGCACGACCTTTACGGCGTCGCAGGGCCTGCTGCTGATGATCCCGAACCTCTTCAAGATCGCCGGCGAGTTGACGGCCTTCACCATCCACGTGGCCACGCGCACGGTGGCCACGCACGCGCTGTCGATCTTCTGCGACCACTCGGACATCATGGCGTGCCGCCAGGTCGGGTTTGCGATGCTCGGGGCCGGGTCGGTCCAGGAAGCCCACGACTGCGCCGCCATCGCGCACGCCGCCACCCTCCGCGCGCGCGTCCCGTTCATGCACTTCTTCGACGGGTTTCGAACGTCGCACGAAGTCTCGAAGATCGACGCGCTCGACGACGACGATCTGCGGGCGCTCTTATCCGAGGATCTGATCGCGGCCCACCGCGTCTCGGGGACTGACGCCTGACCACCCGGTGCTGCGCGGCACGGCGCAGAATCCCGACGCGTTCTTCCAGGCCCGCGAAGCGGGCAATCGGTTCTACGAGGCGTGCCCGGCGATCGTCGAGGACGTGATGGCGCAGTTCGCCGAGCGGACCGGACGCCGGTACGGCCTGTTCGAGTACGCCGGCCATCCCGAGGC
Source organism: uncultured Acidobacteriota bacterium (assembly GCA_963849525.1). GTDB lineage: Bacteria > Acidobacteriota > Vicinamibacteria > Vicinamibacterales > SCN-69-37 > CAVXSP01. Next base: position 86,019 of record CAWKHL010000006.1, read on the forward strand.
CGAGCGCGTCGTCGTGGTCATGGGATCGGGCGCCGAGACGGCCCACGAGACCGTCGAGGCGCTCGCCGCACGCGGCGAGCCGGTCGGCGTCCTGAAGGTCCGGCTCTTCCGTCCGTTCTCGACGGCAGCGTTCCTGAAGGTGCTGCCGCCGTCGGTGCGGGCGATCGCAGTGCTGGATCGCACCAAAGAGCCGGGCGCATTGGGCGAGCCGCTCTATCAGGATATCGTGACGGCGCTGGCCGAGGCGCGCGTCGACGGGCGCACGTCGTTCGCCGTCGAGCCGCGCGTCGTTGGTGGGCGATACGGGCTCTCGTCCAAGGAGTTCACGCCCGCGATGGTCAAGGGGGTGCTCGACAACCTGGCCGCCGATCGCCCGAAGAATCACTTCACGGTCGGCATCGTCGATGACGTGACGCATACGTCGCTCAGCGTATGACGAGGCGTTCAGACCGAGGCTGACGACGTGGCGACGGCGCTCTTCTACGGCCTCGGGTCGGACGGCACCGTCAGCGCCAACAAGAACTCGATCAAGATTCTGGGCGCCGAGACGGACCGGTCACGTCCAGGGCTACTTCGTCTACGACTCGAAGAAAGCCGGCGCGGTGACCGTCTCGCACCTGCGAACGAGCCCGCGCCCAATCCGGTCGGCGTATCTCATCGGGCATGCGCACTTCGTGGCGTGTCATCAGTTCGAGTTCCTCGATCGCATCGACATGCTCGAGCACGCCGCCGCTGGCGCCGTGTTCCTGCTGAACGCGCCCGGTCCCGCCGAGACGGTGTGGGACCGGCTGCCTCGCGAGGTGCAGCAGCAGATCCTCGACAAGCACCTGCGGCTGCTACGCGCTCGATGCCTACGCGGTGGCGCGGCAGGCCGGGCATCGGCGGCCGGATCAACACGGTCATGCAGACGTGCTTCTTCGCGATTGCCGGGATCCTGCCGCGCGACGAGGCCATCGCCCACATCAAGCGCGCGATCGAGAAGACCTATCGCAAACGGGGCGCCGAGGTCGTCAAGCGTAATTTCGCGGCCGTGGACGAAACGCTCGCGCACCTGAGTGAGCTGGCGGTGCCGGCCGCCGCCACGGCGTCGCGTCTGCGGCCGCCGCTCGTCGCCCGGAGGCGCCCGATTTCGTCCAGAAAGTGACCGCCGTCCTCATGGCCGGCAAGGGCGACCGGCTGCCGGTCAGCGCGTTTCCGATCGACGGCACGTGGCCGCTCGGCACGGCGCAGTGGGAGAAGCGGAACCTGGCGCGCGAGATGCCGGTGTGGGATCCGGCCGTGTGCATTCAGTGCAATCAATGCGCGCTGGTGTGTCCGCATGCGGCCATCCGCGCCAAGATCTACGAACCCGGCGCGCTCGACGGCGCGCCGTCCACGTTCAAGTCGGTGCCCTACAAGGACCGCGACGGGGCAGGGCGCCTGTATACGATTCAGGTCGCGCCGGAAGACTGCACGGGGTGCAACCTCTGCGTCAACGTCTGTCCCGCCAAGGACCGCACCAACCCGCGGCACAAGGCGATCGACATGCAGCCGCAGCCGCCGCTGCGCGACGCCGAGCGCGCCAACTATGCGTTCTTCCTCGACGTGCCCGAAACGAGCCGGACGGACGTGTCGAAGATCGACCACAAGACGTCGCAGTTCTTCGAGCCGCTGTTCGAGTATTCGGGGGCGTGTCCGGGGTGCGGCGAGACGCCGTACATCAAGCTGCTGACGCAGCTCTTCGGCGACCGGCTGATCATCGCGAATGCCACCGGCTGCTCGTCGATCTACGGCGGCAACCTGCCGACGACCCCGTACCGCACGAACCGCGACGGACGCGGGCCCGCGTGGGCCAACTCGCTCTTCGAGGACAACGCGGAGTTCGGGCTGGGCTTGCGGCTCGGCGTCGACAGCCACGCGCGCGCGGCGCGCGCGCTGCTGACTCACCTCCGCGGTCAACTCGGCGAGGTGCTCGTTGACGCCCTGCAGGGCGCCGACCAGTCGACCGAGTCCGGCCTCGCCGCCCAACGCGAGCGCGTGGTGGCGCTCCGCCAGGCGCTCGCGCGCCTGGCCACGCCCGAGGCGCGGCATCTCGATGGCCTGGCCGACTACCTGGTCAAGAAGAGCGTGTGGCTGGTGGGCGGGGACGGCTGGGCGTACGACATCGGGTACGGCGGCCTCGACCACATTCTGGCCAATCCGTACGACGTCAACGTGCTCGTGCTCGACACCGAGGTGTATTCGAACACGGGCGGTCAGCAGTCGAAGGCGACGCCGCTCGGCGCGGTGGCCAAGTTCGCGGCCGCGGGCAAGACGGTGCCGAAGAAGGACCTCGGCCTGCTCGCGAACATGTACGGCCACGTGTACGTGGCGCGGGTCGCGCTCGGCGCCAAGATGCCGCAGACCGTCCAGGCGCTCCTCGAGGCCGAAGCGTACCCGGGCCCTTCGTTGATCATTGCCTACAGCCATTGCATCGCCCATGGCTACGACATGGCCCACGGAGTCGACCAGCAGCGGCTCGCGGTCAATACCGGCGTGTGGCCGCTGTTCCGCTTCGACCCGCGGCGGGCCGCCAGCGGCGAGCCGCCGCTGCACCTCGACTACGGCCCGCCGAAGGGCCGCGTGGCCGACTACATGCGCAACGAGGCGAGGTTCCGGGTGATCGAGCGGACCGACCCCGCCCGCTTCAAAGGCTTCCTCAAGGAGGCGCAGGAAGCCGCCGGGCAGCGGTACGCGGTCTACCAGCAGCTCGCCGGGATCACGATTCCGCAGGTGGAGGCCGTCGCGGACGATGCCGGCGCGGACGGGCCGCCGGCCGACGAGGAGGAGGCCTGATCATGGACCTGAGCACGACGTACCTCGGCTTCACGCTGCCGCACCCGATCGTGCCCGGCGCGTCGCCGCTCTCCGACGACCTGGACGTCGTCAGGCGTCTCGAGGACGCCGGCGCGCCCATGATCACGCTCAGGTCGCTGTTCGAGGAACAGATCACGCGGGAACAGCTGGCCGAAGCCGCGGAGCTCGAGGGCCCCAGCGAGTCGTTCGCCGAGGCCACGACGTACTTTCCCAGCCCGGATCTGTTCGCCCTCCGCCCCGACGAGTACCTGGACCATCTTCGCCGCGTGAAGGACGCGGTTCGCGTGCCGGTCGTCGCCTCCCTGAATGGGTCGACCGCGGGTGGCTGGATCGACTACGCGCGGCTGATGCAATTGGCGGGGGCCGATGCGCTCGAGCTCAACATGTATCGCGTCGCCACCAATCCCGAGATTAGCGCGGCGGACGTCGAGCGCCAGATGATCGAGACCGTCCGGTCGGTCGAGAGCGCCGTCACGATTCCCGTCGCCGTCAAGCTGTCGCCGTTCTTTACATCGCTCGCCCATTTCGCGCGTGAGCTCGACCGGGCCGGCGCGGGCGGTCTCGTCATCTTCAACCGCTTCTACCAGCCGGACATCGACGTCGAGGAGCTGGCCGTGTCGCGCACGCTCCACCTGTCGGACTCGTCGGAGCTCCTCCTGCGGCTCCATTGGACGGCTATCCTGTCCGGCCGCGTGAAGGCTTCGTTGGCGGTGACCGGCGGCGTCCACACCGCGCTCGACGTCGTCAAGGCGACGATGGCCGGCGCCCACGTGACGCAGGTCGTCTCGGCGCTGCTCGAGCACGGAAGCGAGCATCTCTCGCGCATGCGCGACGATCTCGAGCAGTGGCTGGAGAAACATGAGTGGCATTCGCTCGCCGAGATGCGGGGCAACATGAGCTTCTTCAAGGTGCCGGACCCTGAGGCGTACGAGCGGGGCAACTACATGCTCATGCTGCAGAGTTGGCGCGAGTCGTCCCGGTGACCGGCGCGAGAGCCGGCCAGGACGCCGCGGGTCGCGCCCGTGACTGCCCCGCGAGCGGCCGGTGGCGCGGGCCAAGACGCGCGGGGATCAGCCGCGCCGGAGGAGACCGATGAAGCGACTCGATCGGAAAGCAGCGGTGGTGACCGGCGGTGCGTTGGGGATCGGGCGCGCCGCGTGCCTTCGGATGGCGCAGGAAGGGGCGCGCGTGGCGGTCACGGACCTCCTCGACGTCGAGGGGCGCGCGGTTGCCGACGAGATCACGCGCGGCGGCGGCCAGGCGCGGTACTGGCATCTGGACGTCAGTTGCGAACGCGATGTGCAGCGCGTCATGGACGAGGTCGCGTCGGCGTTCGGCACCCTTGACGTGCTCGTCAACAACGCCGGTATCAGCGGCGCCAGCAAGCCGACGCACGAGATCACCGAGGCGGAATGGGATGCGCTCATGGCGGTGAACGTGAAGGGGGTCTTCTTCTGCACGAAGCACGCCCTGCCGCACATGATGCACGCCGGCGGCGGCAGCATCATCAATCTCTCGTCGATCTATGGCCTGGTCGGCGCCCCGGACGCGCCGCCCTACCACGCCTCGAAAGGGGCCGTCCGGCTGATGGCCAAGACGGACGCGCTCTTGTACGCGTCGCAGAAGATCCGCGTGAACTCGATCCATCCGGGCTTCATCTGGACGCCGATGGTCGAGCAGTTCACCGAGGCCGGGCCGGATCCGGCGGCCATTCGCGACGCCCTCGTGGCCAAGCATCCGCTGGGCCATCTGGGCGACCCCGACGACGTGGCCTGGGGCATTGTCTATCTCGCGTCCGACGAGTCGAAGTTCGTGACTGGATCGGAGCTCGTCATCGACGGCGGCTATACCGCGCAGTGACGCGGGGACGCCCCCGGGGCCGACGGTCTGGTTACGCCGACGCCCGACGGCGGCGCCGATACACTGTTGGCATGGCGTCGTTCCGGTACCTGCTGGGGGACTCGGCGACCGAGGTCGATCGACTGCGGGCGCAGGCCGATCTCTGGGACCCGGTGTCGCGCGCGCTGTTCAATCGGATCGGTGTGGCGCCCGGGTGGCGCGTGCTCGAGATCGGGCCGGGCACGGGCTCGCTGCACTGCGAGCTCCGGCGCCGCGTGCGCGGGCCGGTCGATGCGGTCGAGCAGTCGGTCGTCTTCGCCTCATCGCTGCCCGACTGTTCCCGCGACGACGGCTACCCGCCCGGCCGTGTCTGGAACTGCCGGCTGCTGGACGCGCCGCTGCCCGAGGGCGCCTACGACCTCGTGTTTGCCCGCTGGGTCTTCCTGTTCCTGCCAAATCCGCTCGCGCACCTGCGGACGCTGGCGCGCGCGCTCAAGCCCGGCGGCGTGCTCGCGATTCAGGACTACCTGCGTGACACGTTCTGCCTCGTCCCGCCGCCGCCCGACTGGCCGGCGCTCATCGCCGCCGATCAGGCGTTCTTCGCCACGCAGGGCGGCGACGTGAACATCGGCGCCCGCCTGCCGCTCCTGCTGGACCAGGCCGGGCTCGAGGTGATTGGCCTCGAGCCGACGATCATGACCGGCCATCCAGGTTCGGCGGTCTGGAACTGGCTGACGACGTACGTCTTCGGCGTGCTCGATGAGTACTCCGCGATTCCGCCGTTGACGCCCGAGGCGGCGCAGCGAATGGCTCGCGCCTGGCTGGATGCCGCCGCGCGCCCGACGTCGCTGCTCGTCGCGCCAGCGGTCCTCGATGTGGTCGGGCGCAAGCGCCCGCGGTGAGGCGCGTGCCGACGCGCGCGGCCGCGCCGGATCCGCGTCAGTCGCCGGGGCGGCGGTCCCGATCATCGGTGCCGAGCGTGCCTTGCGCGGCGATCCGGCCGGCCGCCGTGGGCTTGCCGATGAGCATCCACTCGAAGGCGACGCCGATGAGCGCGCCCGCGATCGGTCCGACGAGGTAGATCCACGTCGTGGACAGGTCGCCGCGCACGAGATCCGGCGCGAGCGACCGCACCGGGTTCATCGACGCGCCGGTGATGGGGGCCGCCCAGAGTCCGGCGAGCGCGATGTACCCGCCCACGGCGATGGCGCCGTTCGTGCCGATGTTGCGCGCGCCGGACGCGGTGCCGAGGATGGTGTTCACGAGCCCGGCGGTCAGCACGGTCTCCATCGCCACGGCTCGTCCGCTGGTGATGCCGGCACCCGGGAGGGTCGCGCCGAGCGCGCCCGCCGTCCCGAACATCGATCGAAGGAAGAGCGCGGCGCAGACGCCGCCGACGATCTGCCCCACGATGTAGCCGGGGACGCGGTTCCACGGGAAGTTGCGCCGCACGGCGAACGCGAGCGTGACGGCCGGATTCAGATGCGCGCCGCTCACCGACCCCATGAAGTAGATGATCGCCATCACCATGATGCCCGGCGCCACGACGATCATCCCGAGCGTGGCCCGGCCGCCGCTCACGGCTGCCACGACGCCGCCTCCGGCGGCGACCAGCACCAGCAGGAACGTGCCCCAGGCTTCCGCGAAAACGCGCCGCCACTCGAGCGCAGGATCCAGGAAGTCCGGCGCCGATCGCGACTGGACCATCCGTTGCTGTGTCGCGTTTGGCCGCCCCTGTGTGCCTGGTTCCATGCTCCCTCCGGCCGCGGCCCGGCGCGGCGCGCGGATCGATCGAGATCGGTTCAACTCTTCCCGTGCTGGACCACGTCCACCGGCATGCGGCTCAACTTCGTGTAGATGCGGCGCTTCTGGCGCACCGGCCACCACCCCTGCTTCATCAGGCGCCTGAACTCCCGCTCCGTCAACTCCGCGCGGTGGCTGAAATAGGCGTGCACGGCCTGCCGGATTAGACCGGTCGGGTCTTCGGCCGGCCATTGCTCCAGGTAGACGCGCAGCCGCACCGGCGCCGAGGGCGGAAACTCCTGCGCCCAGCTCACGATGAACTCTTCCGCGTTGTCGTCCAGGTCCCGCTCGATGAACGGCGACGGGTCCATCGAGTTGAAGAGCTGGTGCATGTCGCGCAGCTTCAGCTTGATGACGTGCGCATGGGCGGCGTCGGTCGAGGCATGGGCGGATGCAGGAGCGCGCATGGCGGCTGGCGAAGTCTGCCGATTCTCGGCCGACGGGCGGCGCGAATCAAGCGCCAACCGATGCGCGATCCGCATGGGGTCTGCCGGAGCCCTGACGCCGGACGGGCGATACTGTTCGGGGGCGTCACGGGCCGAGACGGCGAGAGGCGGGAGATGCCGCACGACTCCGCGGACGGTTCACGGCAGGCCCGGTGTCGATCCCGGCAGCCGCCGTTCGTCTAGAGAGTGAGCGCGGCTCGAATCGGCCGCGACGAACAAGGGAGCCTGTCGATGAAACAGTACCTGCTCAGTATCTACCAGCCTGACGGCGGACCGATGCCGTCGCCGCCCGCGCTGCAGGCCATCATGCGGGACGTCGGGGCGGTGCGCGAGGAAATGAAAGCGGCCGGGGCCTGGGTCTTCTCGGGCGGCCTGCATCCGCCGAGCACGGCCACGGTCCTCCGGGTCCGGGGTGGCCAACTGCTCACCACCGACGGCCCATTTGCGGAAGGCAAGGAGCACATCGGCGGCTTCTCGATCGTCGCCGCCGCCGACCTCGACGCCGCGCTCGAATGGGGCGCCAAGCTGGCACGCGCGACCACGCTGCCGGTCGAGGTGCGGCCGTTCCACGGCGACCGCGACGAGTGACGAGTGATGAGCGACGGGCCGGGCCTCGACGGCTCGGAGGTCGCGCGAGCGCCGGGTGGCAGCGGTTCGGTGACCGTCGGGATCTCATAAACCGACCGCCGCACCGAGGGCGGCGAGACGCCGGGCGGGCCAGGCGCGACGACCGAGAATACTGGCCGTATTTGAGGGAGGAGCAACGCCGCCCGCCCGGATGGATCGCCGGCCGAATGCCGGTTCGGTTTATGAGATGAGTGCTAGGGTCAGCCCCTCGCCGTCGCCCGGGCGCACGGCGTAGCGGTGCCCTTGGGCGCAGGTGAGTTCGATCTCGGTTGGCACGACGGAGTCCCGCGTGACCGCGAGGGGGCGGCCGCACTCGGCCACGCGGCACGAGAAAAACGCGAGTTCGCCGACGATGTCGGGCGTCGGCGGACCGTCCAGACGCTGCTTCCACGCCTTCGCGCAGGGGAAACAGAGGTAGTGCACCGTATCGGGCGTCGTGTTGAACCGGTCGCCGCGTTTGTGGGCGCCCACGCCGCTCGTATCCACGAAAGCCAGAGCGAGCGGCTCGTCGCAGTCCGGGCAGGTGCGGGCGGCCGAATCGGAATCCATGGAGAGAAACTGTACCTGACAAGACGCACGGGGGCGCAGGCACCACGCTTCTTGAGAGGAAGCGCTAAGGGCCTGTCAGGGAGCAACGACGCCAGGCGGGATGGATTAAGTGTCGGGCGAACACTGCGACGACGGGCACGCCGCTCGCCCGCTTCCACATCGCCCGCGATATCCGACTCCCTTCAATCCTACGTAAACGAGAACGGCGGGTACTCGTAGACGAGCAGGAGCAGGTACGCTTCAACGCGGAGCCGCCACCGGAGCGCGCCGACGCTGAACTCGTAGAGTCCCCCCGGGTAGGCGCCGGTGAGGAGAATCGCGAACCACGCCACGATGGTGACGACCATCCACGCCAGGCCGATGAACACCAACACGACGAAGTGTGGAATCGCCAGCAGCAGCCGAAAGGCGACCGTGACGCGATCTCGCGGGCCCGCCGGATCGACGATGTCGAGCGAGACCGGGTACGGGGCGTCGCCAAAGGGCGGGTACGCGTCTTCGAGCAGCATGAAATAGGCGAGGGCCCTGGCCCGCCAGCGCAGGTAGAACGACATGAACTGTCGGATGCCCGCGATGTGCAGACCCGCGAAGACGATCGTGAACCAGCTCAGGATGGCGAGGAAGAACGCGACCGCGCCGAGCAGGCCACCTTCGCCGCCGGCCATGCCTGACCGGTTGGCGTGGTAGGCCAAGCCCATTTCGAGGCCGCCAACGAGGATGAGATGCGGGATCGCAAGAATCAGTCGGAACGCCGTCGTCATCCGATTCCGATTCGACAGCGCCGGCTCGACCGAGACAGACACCGGATAGGGCATGGCGCGCCCTCCTTGAACTACAGCGTAAGGGATCCTGGGGCCGGGTTTTCAGGCAACCTTCAGAAAACGCTCGTCGCCGTCTTGCGGCGGTATGATCCCCGGCAGTCCTCTTCCTATTCACCACCTACTTTTCAGGGAGTCTCGATCATGCCACGCATCTCTCTCGTCGCCGCCGCGGTTGCCGCGGCCGCGGTGTCGCTCGGCGCGCAGTCCGGTTCGTATCGGGTCATCAAGACGCAAAAGGTCGGCGGCAACGGCGGCTTCGATTACGTCAACGCCGAACCGGTGGGCCGTCGCCTCTACGTCGCCAGGCGGGCCGACCAGGCCAGCGGCCAGCCGGCGCGCATCAACGTCTTCGACCTCGACACGCTCGCACCGGTCGGCGAAATTGCCGGCGTGAGCGCGCATGGGACGGCGCTCGATCCGAAGTCAGGCCATGGGTTCGCCAGCAGCGGCCCCGTGACGATGTTCGACATGAAGACGCTCAAGGTCATCAAGACCATCGACGTCGGCGGGAGCCCCGACGGCATGCTCTTCGACCCGTTCAACGAGCGCGTGCACGTGTTCAGCCACCGCGCCCCGAACGACACGGTCATCAACGCGGTTGACGGCTCGGTGATCGGCACGATCGACCTGGGCGGCGCGCCCGAAGAGGCGCAGAGCGACGGCCACGGCACGCTGTACGTCGACCTCGAGGACAAGGACGCGATTGCGGTAGTTGACACGAAGACCATGAAGGTCACCGCGACGTACGACATCAGCGCCAAGTGCGGCGGACCGGCTGGCCTTGGGCTCGACGTGACGAATCACATCCTGTTCGCGGCCTGCCATGACGGCGGTAAGGACAAGGTCGCCCCGGCGACGATGACCATCGTCAACGCGACGGACGGAAAGATTCTGGCGGCGCTGCCGATTGGCGTCGGCACCGACGGTGGCGGGTTCAACCCGAACACGATGGAGGCGTTCAGCTCGAACGGCCAGGCCGGGACGCTGTCGATCGTCAAGGAAGCGAGCCCGACGTCGTTCACGGTCGAGCAGCAGCTCAAGACCGTCGCGGGCGGCAACTTCAAGACGATGACGATCGACCCGAAGACGAATCACGTGCTGCTCATTGGCGCGGCGTACGAGGCGGCGCCGGCGCGCGGGACCACGCCCCCTCCCGCTGCCGCCGGCCGAGGCGGCCGAGGTCGCGGCCGCGGGTTCTTCCGGGCGCCGATGGTGCCCGATTCCTTCACGATTATGGTGGTTGGCAAGTAGCACCATATCGCCTGGCTGAAAATTCCTCACGGTTGCGGAACCTTCAGCACCGATGCCGCGCCAGGGCCCCCTGTCCCGTTCGCCCCCCCCGGGGGCAGGGCGGCCCTGGCGGCGGCACGCGGTTTGCCTCTTCAGTGGGTATGACGATTCATGACATTCTCGTGCCCACCGACTTCAGCGAACCGGCCCAAGCGGCGTTCGCTTATGCGAAGGCACTCGCGACAGAGTTCGGCAGTCGCGTACATCTCCTCAATGTCATCGCGACGCCGCAGCTGGCCTGGAGCGCCGAAGGCGGCACCTACTCGTGGCCGGAACTGCTGACGGACTTCGAACGGGAGGCCGGCGCCGAGCTCGACCGCCTGGCACCCGCCGACGGCCCGCTGGCCGGCCGCGTGACGACGGCGACCATGATCGGCTCGGCGGTCGAGAGCATTCTCGACTACGCGTCCACCCACCAGATCGACCTCATTGTCATGGGCACGCACGGCCGCGGGCTGATGGGCCACATGCTGCTCGGGAGCGTGGCCGAGCGCGTGGTTCGCTGGGCGCCGATTCCGGTGCTCACGATGCACCGCCCGCCCGCGCCGGTGGCAGAGACCATCCCCGTGGCGGCCCTCGAAAGCGCGGCCGGCTGAAGACGGCGCTGCCGCGGTCAATGAGACCCAAGATGCCAGGACCGCCCCTTCATCCAGCGCATCCGGAGCGAACCTGCTGGGGGTGCGACAAGTATTGCCCGGCACACGACTTGGCCTGCGGCAACGGCACGATTCGCACGCTGCACCCGGCGGAGCTCTTCGGCGAAGACTGGCTGGAATGGACCGAGCGCGGCGGCCAGTGTGCCGCCCGCCGCTCGGTCGTGCTCGCCTCCCCAGGTTCGCGCGGGGCCACTAAGTCCTGAGAGTCAGGCCGCTTCGCCGACAAGCCGCGCACACGCGGATGCCGCCAAATTACTTGCAATCCGAAAGTGACATTTGATACCGTCTCGCGTGCCCGCGAAGCCGATGGTTGGACGCCGCTCGGGGTGCCCGGTCAGCGTTTCCCTCGAGCTCTTCGGGGATCGCTGGGCCTTGCTGGTGGTACGCGACCTCATGGTGCGGGGCTACCGGACGTTCAAGGAGTTTCAGCAGGCGGGAGAAGGCATCGCGACGAATATACTGGCGGACCGCCTGAAGAAGCTCCGCGAGGCGGGGATCGTCGCGGTCGAGGGGGACCGGAGCGATCGGCGCCGCCTGAACTATCGGTTGACGGAGAAGGGGATCGATCTGGCGCCCGTGTTGCTGGAGCTCCTGATCTGGGGGGCGCGGCACGAGGACACCGGCGCGCCGTGCGCCGTCATCGATCACCTGGATCGGCACCGCGAGCAGGCGCTGGCGGAAGTGCGGCGACGGTGGCGCGATCGCGACCCGGAGCCGTTTCTGCCGAGGTTCGATGCAGGCGCGGTCGAGCGCCGGCGGGTGAAGGCCGGCCGCCGCAAGAGCCGCAAGACGTGACGGGCAGTCTATTGGAGGAGCAGCGATGAGCCAGGTACGAGTGCTCGTGGGCACGCGAAAGGGCGCGTTTGTCCTGACGGCCGATGGCAAGCGAGAGACGTGGGACGTGGCCGGCCCGTTCTTTGGCGGGTGGGAGATCTACCACGTCAAAGGATCGCCCGTGAATCCGAACCGCCTCTACGCCTCGCAGTCGTCCGGCTGGTTCGGCCAGCAGATCCAGCGCTCGGACGACGGTGGGAAGACGTGGGAACCGGTCGACAACAAGTTCGTCTACGACGGCGTGCCCGGCACCCACCAGTGGTACGACGGCACGCCCCATCCATGGGAGTTCAAGCGGGTCTGGCACCTCGAGCCGTCGCTCGCCGACCCGGACACCGTCTATGCGGGTGTCGAGGACGCCGGGTTCTTCCGGACGACCGACGGCGGGAAGAGCTGGCACGAGCTGCCCGGCCTGCGCGCGCATGGCTCGGGCCCGCGATGGCAGCCCGGCGCCGGAGGGCTCTGCCTGCACACGATCCTGCTCGACCCGTCCAATCCCGACCGGATGTTCATCGCCATTTCGGCGGCCGGCGCGTTCCGGACCGATGACGGCGCGAAGACGTGGAAGCCGATCAACCAGGGCCTCCGCTCGCAGTACATTCCCGACCCGAAGGCCGAGGTCGGCCACTGCGTGCACCGCCTCGCCATGCACCGCTCGCGCCCGAACGATCTCTTCATGCAGAAGCATTGGGACGTCATGCGCACGCGCGACGCCGGCGAGTCCTGGACGGAAGTGAGCGGCAACCTGCCGACCGACTTCGGCTTCGTCATCGACGTGCACGCCCACGAGCCGGAGACGATCTACGTCGTGCCGATCAAGAGCGACTCGGAGCACTATCCGATGGACGGCCAGCTGCGCGTCTACCGCAGCCGGACCGGCGGCAACGAATGGGAGGCGCTCACCAAGGGCCTGCCGCAGCGCAACTGCTACGTCAACGTGCTGCGCGAGGCGATGGCCGTCGACTCGCTCGATAAATGCGGGATCTACTTCGGCACGACGGGTGGACAAGTGTACGCGTCGGCCGATGCCGGCGACACCTGGGCGCCGATCGTCCGCGACCTGCCGGCGGTGCTGTCGGTGGAAGTGCAGACGATCTGAAGTGAGAAGTGAGAAGACAGAAGTGAGAACGTCAGGCTCCGGCCAGATGTCGTCAGGCGGCCGTAGCCCGAGGCCTGAAGCCTGAAGCCTGAGGCCTGTGTCCATGGTCCGAGTCATTCTGCCGCAGCATTTGTGCACGCTGGCGCGCGTGGATCGCGAGGTCGAGCTCGCGGTCGCCGAGGCCGTGACCCTGCGGGCCGTGCTGGATGCCCTCGAGGCGTCGTATCCGGTCCTTCGGGGCACGATTCGGGATCACGTGACGCACAAGCGCCGGCCGTTTGTGCGGTTCTTTGCATGTGAGCGCGATCTGTCGCACGATCCGCCCGACGCGCCGCTTCCGCCCGAGGTCGTCTCCGGCGACGAGCCCTTTCTCATCGTTGGCGCCATCGCCGGCGGATGACGCGGCGGGGCCGCGGCGTTACCGTGTGGCCGATCGGCTGGCTTTGGGCCGCCGCATGACCCAGACGAGCGGCGCCGTCAGCAGCATCAGGAGCGCGAGCACGCGAAAGGCGTCCAGATAACTCATGGCCGCGGCCTGGCGGTTGAGGAGTCCGGACACCATCGCCAGAGCCTGAGCGGCCGCGTGTCCCGCCGAAGATCCCCCTTGCACCAACTCGGCGCTGAGGCGTTCGAGGAGCGAGGTGACCCGCGGGTCGTACGCCCCGACGTGCGCTGCGAGCGTGGCGCGATGGAACTGTGCCCGCCGCGCGAGCAGCGTGGTGACCGCCGAGATGCCGATGCCTCCGCCGATGTTGCGCATGAGCGCAATGATGCTCGTCGCATAGCCCATGTCCTCGGGCGCGATCGGGTCAACCGTCACGGTGGCGAGCGGCACGAACGTGAACGCCAGGCCGAGGCCGATCACGAGCTGCGGGACGAGGAAGTTCCAGGGGCCGGCATCGAGGCTCAGCGACGAAAGGGCGTACGTGCCGATCGCCGCCGTGACGACGCCAAAGAACAACAATCGCCGCGTGTCCCACCGCCGGCTGATGAGGATGCCCGCGACGGGCATGCCAATGAGCGTGATCATGCCGCGCGGCGCGTTCCACAACCCCGCCGTGACCGCCGGAAAGCCCAGCAGCTCCTGCATGAACAGCGGCACGAGCACCGTCGTGCCGAAGAGCACGATGCCGAGCACGGCCGAGAGGGTGACGCCGGCGGCAAACGTCGGGTGTTTCAGCAGCCGAAACCGCACGATCGGGTCGGGGCTTCGCAGCTCCCAGATGACGAACGCCACGAGGCCGACGACGGCCACGACGAGCAGCGCGACGATCGTGTGCGAGTGGAACCAGTCGTCCTCCTGGCCCTTGTCGAGCATGAGCTGCAGCGCGGCGATGCCGATCGCCATCATGGCCAGGCCCCAGTAGTCGATGCGGTTGGACAGCCGCTTGATGTACGGAGGATCGTGGATGAAGACGCGCACCATGATCAGGCCGACGATGCTGATCGGGACGTTGATGAAGAAGATCAGCCGCCACGTGTAATCGGTCGTGAGCCATCCGCCGAGCACGGGGGCGACGATGGGCGCGACGACGATGCCGACGCCCCAGAGCGCCATGGCCTTGCCGCGCTCCTCGGGCGGAAACGTCTCGAGGAGGATGGCGCGCGAGGTTGGCTGCAGGCAGCCGCCGCCCAGCCCTTGGAGGATGCGGAATCCGACGAGCATGGGGAGCGAGAGCGCCAACCCGCACAGCACGCTCGCCATCGTGAACAGCGCGACGGAAATCATCAGCAGGCGCTTGCGGCCGACGTAGTTCGCCAGCCAGCCGGCCGTCGGCAGCACGACCGCGTTGGCGACCAGATAGGACGTGAGTACCCACGTCGTTTCGTTCACCGAGGACGAGAGATTGCCGGCGATGTAGGGCAGGCTGACGTTGACGGCGGACGTGTCGACCAGCTCCATGATGGCGCTCGCCAGGACGGCTCCGGCGATGAGCCATCGGCCGAGCCGTCGCGTCTCGGCGCCTGTCTTCTCGGTCGTGGACGCGTTCACGTCCTCGTATTGTCACCGAGACGCGCGCGTTCTGGCGAGTCGCAGATGCGGAAGGTCGGCGCTGCGGGGGCGAGCCACAGGGGTGAAGGGGCGTCGAGTACGGCTCGCTTCGAGCATTGCTAATTGACTCTTCAGGACGCGGATGCGAACATCAAATTGAGTGCAGATCTGATGAGGAACCCATGCTGGATATCGCGAACGGCATCCGCTCGCTGAGCGACTTTAAGAGGAAGACCTCGGAACTGATCACGCGTCTGAAGAGCACCGGAGATCCCCTGGTCCTGACCATCAACGGACGCGCGGAAGTCGTCGTGCAGGATGCCGCGGCCTATCAGGACCTCCTTGATCGCGTCGAGACGGCTGAGGCGCTGCAGCGTGGATTTGCCGACGTCACCGCGGGGCGCACGAAGCCGGCGCGGGCCGTGTTCCATCGGCTGCGGCGGAAGCATGGCATTCCGCGTTGAACTGACGAAGAGTGCCGAAGCCGACCTCGAAGAGTTGTACCGCTGGGTCGCCGGGCGCGCGCCACACCACGGGGCGGCGTGGTTCAATGGCCTCGAGCAGGCCATGCTCTCTCTCGATCAGCAGCCAGCGCGGTGTCCGATTGCGGCAGAGAGCGCCGACCCGAAACGTCCAGTGCGTGTGCTGCACTATGGGCGCGGCCGGCATTCATATCGCGTCCTCTTCTGGATCGACCGCGCGACTCACGTCGTGTACGTGCTTCACGTTCGACGCGGCGCCCGCGAGGCTTTGCGTGTGGAGGATTTCGAGTAGGAGTAGCACCGCTCCTGCATCAAGGGCAGCGCTCCATAGACGTTCGACAGTCTCCACGATGGGGGCCATGCCAGCAGGCCCTCATGAGGCCGTAGACGGTGGCGGTGCGGAGGGCGACTACCGGCCGTCGTAGCCCCTGCGCGCGCGTACGTTGAGGCCGCCGGGTCGCGTGACGGTGACCGTCAGATTGTGCCAGCCGGGCCCGGCGACGCCCGCCGGGGTGTAGGAGAGCAGGTAGCCCGACCGGAAGATCTTCCAGCACGCGTTTGAAGATGACGGGCAATCGGTCGCCGGTGACGTCGCGGACGAGATCCCCACCGGTCTGTGCCGTGACGTCTCTCAGCAATCCGACGTCCGGGCGCGCGTCGAACGGCGTCAAGCTGCTGCGGTGGACGAAGACGCTACCCACAGAGTCACGGCCGATCGGCGTGAAGGGTCGGGTGGCCGGCGGCGGCAGGAGGCCGACGTACAGCGCCGCGCCCGTCCGACTGGCCAGCGCAAGGAGCGTGGCCGGCGCGATGAAGCTCGTGTTGTCGCCTCCGTCGCTCAGCGCAAAGATGAGCTCGGGCCGATCGGCGCCAGGCTGCACGAGAAAAGCGGTCGCGAGCGCGTCGTAGAACGACGTGGCGCCCCCCGTCGTCAGCCGGTCCACGGGGAGCTCGCTGTCGCCAGGCCGGAGGCCGAAGGCGTCGGAGACATGCGTGGCAAACGTCAGGAAGCGGATGCGGTCGGCCGGCGTTAGGGCATTGGCGATCTCCTGCACGTCCGCCTTCAGTTGGGCAAAGGCCGCGGCGTCGAGGCTGGCGCTCGTATCGAGCACCAACGTCACGTCAACCGGCAGTGCGCTGAGGGGCACGACGCGCACCCGTTGGGCCACGCCGTTGTCGAGCACGCGAAAGTCCGCGGCCTGCAGTCCCGCCACCGGGCCGTTGCCGTCAGTCAACCGTCACCGGCACCATCACGGCCTCCGTGGTGGACCGGAACGTTGGCGTCGCCTGGCCACCCGCTCGCGTGGCGGACAGTAGGGCGAGCACACGTCACTCCCAGGGCGCGAGTGCCGGTCATGGCGCGATGGCCTCGCGAAGAGAGGTGAGGAGCGCCGGCCAGAATCGCCAGTCGGGGCAGGTGTACAGGTTCCAGGGATCGGGGGGTTGCGGTCGAACGAGCAGCGCGCGTCTGGCAAGCGCGCTGGCTTCCGGTTGCCGGTGCGCCTCGACGAGCTCGGCGCCGAGGGCGAGCGTCGCCGCCTGGGCGTACGGCGCATCGCCAGAACGCCGACTGGTACGCGGCGAGCGCGTCGGTCGTTCGGCCTGCCTCGTCGAGTGCCCGGCCACGCAGCAGGTCGAGCCAGTACCTGCAGGTTGCGATCCGAGGTCTGGCCGGCCTTGGCGAAGTGTGCCAGCGCGTCGTCCACGTGTCCTCGGCGACGCTCGTAGTCGCCCCATCGCACCTCGGCTTCGAGATGGACGGACGGGCACCTGCGACGCGCGGGCGAACGCGTGCTCGATGGCCTGATCCGCTTCACCGGGCACGTACAGGTTCGTCGGCGGACCTGGGCTCCGGCCAGGTGGCTTCTTCGCGGGCAATGGCTTCGGCGAGCATCCATCGCGGATCGTCGGGGAACCGGCTCTCCACATGCTTGAGGTGGGCGAGCAATTCGGACGACCCAAATCGCTCGAAGAATTGCGACGCTGGCGAAATACCACACCCGCTCAGCCGGCGTGGGCGGGCCGTGGCGAAGCAGGCTGCAGGCCCATTCGACGGCGACTGAGGCGGGGTTGTCGCGACTCCAGAACAGCGCATCGGGCTGTGTGGAGAGCAATTCGAGCAAGTAGGTGGTCGACCGACGAGGCGCCGATGCGGTTCTTGGTCGGACCCGGCGGCTTGCACCCAATCGGGCGCGGTATGGAGCAGGTCGTCGATACCCGGCCAGAAATCGCGTGCTGGCTCTGGCGAACCCGTGAAGTCGGGCCAGCGCCCGTCTGCGTAGGCGTCGAGCGCCGCGTCGATGGCCTGGGTGCCGCGAGGCGCCGCGACGACCTGCGTCACCGGCGGCGCCTGTGGCGCCGCGCATTCAGCGACCGGCACGGTGAGCGCGCCGATGGCAATCGCAGCGGCGAGCAGGCCACGCGGCACTGGTAGCTGGACGCCCGGAGGCGGGTGGCTCACGATTTTGCTCCGCGAAAGGGACCGGGCGAGCTCCATTCACCCGGATCCAGCGTCCGTCAGTCATCAGTCAGGCAGGCGCCCTGATAATACGCTCCGTGCCTGAAGGTGTCATCCTCCTGGTCGCGGTGGCGCTCGCCATCCTTTGGATCGGTCAGCGCAGCCTGATCTACTTTCCTCGCGGCGCCCCACCGTCGCCAATGGCCGTGGGGCTGCCATCGGCCGAGTTGGTGAGCTTCGACACCAAGGAAGGCCTCACGCTCGACGCCTGGTTCGTCCCGCCGGTCTCGCCGCCCTCCGGGTACACGGTGCTCGTCTTCGGCGCGAGCGCCGGGCAATCGCGCGGCGCGAGCCGCGCTGGCCGGGCACCTGGCCGCGCGCGGGTTGGGCGTGCTGCTCGTCGATTATCGCGGCTACGGCGGCAATCCCGGCCTGCCATCCGAGCGCGGCCTGGCCAACGACGCGCGCGCGGCGCTCGCGTACGTCGCGCACCGGCTGGACGTCGATCCGCTCAAGCTCGTGTACTTCGGCGAGTCACTGGGCGCGGCGGTGGCGGTGCGGCTGGCGGTGGAGTATCCCCCGGCCGCCCTCGTCCTTCGATCGCCGTTCTCGTCGCTTGCGGCCGTTGCCGAGCACCGATGGCGCGTCTTACTGCCGCGCTGGCTGCTGTGGGATCCCTATTCGTCGATCTCGCGAATCGGCGACATCGCATCGCCGCTCGTCGTCATCGCCAGCGAAGCCGACCGGGTCGTGCCGTTCGAGGACAGCGAGCACCTCTTCGACGCGGCGCCGCAGCCGAAGCGGCTCGTCGTGCTGCACGACGCGGACCACCACGATGACGCCCTCGTGGCCGGGCCAATCGTCGTGCGGGCGGTGCTGGATCTGCTGGCGGGCTGGGCGCCGACGTCCTTGACCTGATTCCACCACGAAGGACATGGAGGATGGCCGCGTCACTCGGGTGTTCCGTCCACGACGCCGCGGCCCGGGCCCGGCTCCGCCGGGCCGCCAGCTCGGCGCTTGCGACCAGCCTTCATGCGCTCCATGGTGGAGCCCGTCTTGAGGGCACCGGGTGAGCGCTTGCGGTTCGTCGCGCTGAAGGCAGGCTGGGAGATTGTCCCGAGCGTCCAACAGCAGAGAGCGTCGCGTCCCACCGTCTGGCTGGGTGCGCTCGAAGGGAGCTGACGATGAACGCGAAGGATAACAACGCACTGGGCGGGGACCCGGAGACCGTGCACAGCGAACAGCCGGCGCTTGCGGCACATCCGACGCCGAAAGATGGCCTCGCCGCCCGGGTTATTGGAGAGTTCGCCGCGTGGCTCCGAACACTCTCTTCCGCCGCCGTGTACGCGACGCTCATTGTCACGTTCTTCGGGCAGGTCGCGAGGGTCGAGGGCTATAGCATGCAGCCGACGCTCGAGAACCAGGACCGCCTGGTCGTCAACAAGCTCGCCTACGAGTGGGGCACGCCCCAACCCGGCGACATCGTGATGCTTTACGAGCCGGACGTTCCGGATCGCGCGCTCGTCAAGCGTGTGATTGGGGTGCCCGGCGATGAGATTCGCATCGAAGGTGGTCGCGTCTATCGCAATGGCGAATCGATGGCGGACCGCTTCGTCGCCGGCCAGTTCCGGTCGCACGACGACTTGGCGCGCACGATCGTGCCGCGCGGCTACTACTTCGTGATGGGCGACCACCGCAACGACAGCTTGGATAGCCGGTCCTTTGGATGCGTGCCTCGGCGCTACATCGTTGGCAGGGTGCAGCTGCGCTGGTGGCCGCTCGAGGACGCAAGGCTGTTCAAGTAATCGACAGCACCCGGTGGCCGTGCTCGACGAGCGACGCCCCCCAGCCGAAGCGGCTCGTCGTGCTGCACGACGCGGACCACCACGATGACGCCCTCGTGGCCGGGCCAATCGTCGTGCGGGCGGTGCTGGATCTGCTGGCGGGCTGGGCGCCGACGTCGTCACATTGACTTCACCATGGAGTTCATGGAGGCTCGTCGCGAGAGCCGAGCTGGCGGCCCGGCGGCGCCGGGCCCGGGCACCGAGAGGCGAATGGCGGACGCGAGCGCGGATTGTATATGTCGTCGTGTGACGTGTCCGCGCTCGTGTCCACCGTTCGCCTCTCGGTGCGGCCGCCGAAGGCGGCGGCCAGCTCGGCTCTTCCGATCAAACCGGTGAGCGTGGTGACGCGGCCAGCCTCCAGGCGCTCCATGGTGTGCCCTGTATGAGCGAAGTGCGAAGCCTTGGCAGTTACCGCACGAACGGCACGTACGCCCATACGTGCTGCCGGTAGGCCTCGAACTCGTGGCCGAATCGCGTGGCCAGCAGGCGGTCTTCGATCCGGACGCGAATCTCCGCGCCAATGATCCACACGACGATGGCGGCTGCGAGCATCGGCCACGATGCGAGGAGCAGGCCCATGCCGAGCAACATGCACAGCATCGACGCGTAGATGGGGTGGCGCACGAACCGATAGGGGCCGGTGCGCACGAGCTCATGGTTCGCGTTGAGGCCCGCGTCGAAGCGCCACTGCTGGCCGAGCACCGGCACGCTCGCCCATGAGAGCCACACGCCCAGCATCCAGCACGTCGCGGACGCGGCGACTCGCCAGGGCCCGGCCTGATGGATCCAGAATTGGCCCTGCCACACCAGGGCGTAGCCTGCGGCCTGGACGAGCATGCCCACACGGCCCCGTCGGTCGATCGTCGTCGGGCGCACCGACGACCGCTTGAACAGGAAGAATGGCAGCACCCACGCGAGCCACCCCACCCCGATCATCGTCAGCGTCAGGGCCACCGGGCGATTATAGGCTGCGGTAGAATCGCGCCTTGCGCCGCCAGGCCGTCGATCGTTGGCGTTCGTTTGTCTTTCGTAGAAGGAGTCTCTCGTGAAGGCAGTGAGATATGTGTCCGCCGCAAGCGCCGTGGCGCTGCTGCTCTGGAGTCCGCAGGCCTCGGCGCGCGCGCAGCGCCGGCCCATTCCCCTGGCGCAGGGCGTGCAGGTGGGCAAGACGGGGTTCCCGGCCGGCGATACCGATCAAGGCGGTCATGGGCAGCCCGTGGACGGCGTCGAGGGCGCGGGATCGGAGATGGTGGGCGTTCACTATCACGCGCACTTGTCGCTCTTCTATCAGGGCGAACAGATGGCCGTGCCGTACGGCATCGGCATCGTGCAGCCCTTTCAGGTTGCAAACGGCTTCGTCGTGCGCGGCCAGGGGTTCTACTGGCTGCACACGCACGACGCCACGGGGATCATCCACATCGAGTCACCGGTGAACCGGCCGTTCACGCTCGGCAACTTCTTCGATATCTGGGGCGAGCCATTGAAGGAGGGGAACGTCGCCGGGATGGAGGGGACCGTGCGTGCGTACGTTGGCGATCAGCCGTACACGGGCGACCCGCGGATGATTCGGCTGCAGCCGCACGAGCAGATCACGATCGAGGTGGGTGAGCCGTCCGTCACGCCGCCGCTGTACGTCTTTCCAAAGGGGCTTTGATGCGCGCGGCCTCTGCGAACGGTGGCTAGAACTCATCGCATAAACCGGCCGGCATTCGGTCGGCGAGGCATCCGGGCTGGGCGGCGTTGCTCCTCCCTCAAATACCGTCAGTATTCTCAGTCGTCGCGCCTAGCCAGCCCGGCGCCTCGCCGCCCTCGGTGCTGCGGCCGGTTTATGCGATGAGTTCTAGCCTTCGCGATCGCGAGACGGTCGCCGTCGGGCTGGCCGTCGGTTTGGCGGCCCTTGTCGTCGCGTGTGACATGTGGCTCCTCGGGCTGCCGTACGGCGAGTACTTTGCCGACGCGTGGGTGCACGCGCGCTTCGCGGCGCGGATTGTCTCGACGGGGCTCCTGGCGGTCCTCGAAATATTTCTCTTCTGGGCGTCCTTGCGGGCGTCTCGGCGCTGGAAGATCGGGTGTTGGCTGGTCTTCGCGGGCGTCGAGTTCCTCGAATACAGCTACGTCCAGGCGACCGGCCGGGTCTCGAGCAGCCACGACCTCGTCGTGGCGTTCAGGAATCTGTCGTACTGGTCCGTCGTCGTCGGGCCGGCCATCAACTGGCGGGCGTTGGTACCGGTGGCCGCCTACGCTGCGGCGCTCGTGTTTGTCCGGCCCCGCGCCGGATCGACGCGCCGCCGCGTGGCCATCGGCACGGCCGCGGTGCTGCTGATTCATTCGACCTACGCCGTGAGCGGCTACTGGCGGCGTGAGCAGAACGTCGGCGAGGTCGTCACGGCGCTGGCCTCGGTCGGCACGCTTCAGGCGTTTGCCCGCGCGGCCACGATGTTCGGCTGGCGGGAGGTCGCCGTCGCGCTCCACTACGAGGACCGGCACCCCGTGACGTACCAGGCGGCCGCCGTGCCGTCAACCCATCTCGTGCTGATCATCGACGAGTCGATCGCGGCCTCGCACCTCAGCCTGTACGGATACGCGCGCGAGACGACGCCCTGGTTGGATGCGCTTCGACAGGAAGGGCGGTGTGCGGTCTGGCCGGACATGGCCTCGGCGGCGACCTATTCCGATGGCTCGGTGTTGAGCATCCTCACCGGGCTGGTCGGGCCCCCCGACTTCCAGGGCCGCCCGGCCGCCGTGCCCGAGATGTTCACCGCGCCAACCATCTTCGAGTTCGCCCGGGCCATGAACTACCAGACCCACTTGTTCGACGCCGAGGGGTGGGCGCCGCGCAATGGCCTCAGCTGGGACGACATGCACGAGGCCGGGGACTATCAGGACGCCGGCGCGTTCGGAGACGACATCGACGCCGACGTCCGGATGGCCCGGCGCATCACAGCACTGCTCCAGTCGCCGCGCGGCCAGTTCATCGTCGCCATGAAGCGCGGCAACCACTATCCCTACGTGCAGAACTATCCGCCTGGTCAGGGCGCCTGGGCGCCAAGCGCCGATCGCGGCGGATCGCTGGGAGACGCCCAGGTGCTCCTCAATACGTACGACAACGGGATTCGCTACACGGTCAACCGCTTCTTCCACGCGCTGCTGCACGCCGACGGCTCGCTGCCGCGCACGACCGTGCTCTACACCGCCGACCATGGCGACCTGCTCGATACGGCGGACGGGATGACGCCGCTCGCGCGGCTCCTGACGTGGACGACGTCCCATGTGCCGCTGGTGATGTGCGGCGATACGCGGCCGCCCGTCGATACGGGGTATCACGCGAGCCACCATAACCTGCTCCCGACGCTCCTCGACCTGATGGGGTTTCCCTCGGCCGGCCGCGATCCGCGGTACGGCCGGTCGCTCCTGACAGCCCACGCTGACGATCACGATTCGAGGATGGTCTACGGCTGGGTGGGGAAGAACGGCCGGCTGATCAGTCGCGACTTCGACGCCATGCCGCGTCCTCAGTCGGCGCCGGCGGCGAAAGTCCCGCGCACCACGGGCAGATAGGGCGAGTGGACTCCAGCGCACCATGCCATTGACCCGACGGATCCCTTACCGGCGTGGTCTCCCGCTCCTGCCCCTCGCGGCGGCGTTGTTCTTTTCGGGCGTGGCCGCTGTCATCAATGAAACCATCTGGCAACGCGCCCTCAAGATCTACGTGTCCGGGGTCAACGCGACCAGCGCGATGCTCGTGGTGTTCGTATTCATGCTGGGCCTCGGGGCAGGGGCGATCTTCGTCGGCACGCGGTCGGAACGCCTCCGCGACCCGCTGCGCCCATTGCTGGCCGCCGAGTTCGGGCTCGTCATTGCCAACGTGGCCATCGCGCTGGCGCTCAGCCACGGCCGCGCCGAGAGCCTCTATGCGGTTCAGCGCGTCGCTTTGTCGTTCGGCGTGCCGCTATCGGTCATTTACGCCGCGCTGGCAATCGCCATCCTGCTGCTCCCCTGCTTTCTCATGGGGACGACGATGCCGTTGGCCGCCGAGGCGGCGCAGAGACAGGTAGGCGACGGGTCGAGCCGTTTCGTTGTGGCGCTGTTCGCGGTCAACACCTTCGGCTCGGTGCTCGGCGGCGTGGCGAGCGGACTCTACCTGCTTCCGCACTTCGGCCAGATCGCCTCGCTCGTCGCGGCGATTGCGTGCAACGGGCTCGCGACGCTCCTCTTGGTCGGCATGGTACTGACGCGCCCGAGGCCCGCGCGGCCCGCGGCGCCGGCAGCGGCCATGACGTTTCGCCGCGGGCGACTCACGCCCGGCGAGGTGTTGGCGTTCTGGCTCGGCCTGCTGGCGCTCGGCTACGAGATGTACGTCTTCCGCATGGCCGCCCTGCACTACGGGCCGACGGCGTACCGCTTTGCCGCGGTCCTCGTCGTGTATCTGTTCCTGTGGTCGGTCGGGTTGCTCCTCGCCGGTATCGTGTCGCGACGCATCGCGACGGTCCTGACCGTGACCGCCGTGGTCGTCTCGCTCGAGCCGTTCTTTCCGGCCGGCGCGCTGATGTTTCTTCCGTGCCTGCTGTTCGGGTGGCTTTTCGGTCAGGCCGTCGCCGACACCTCGCGGCGCTGGGGTCGGGATGTCGGACGCTTCTACGCGTTGAACACGGCGGGCGCCTGCGTCGGCGTCGTGGCGGTCACGGGGGTCGGCTTCCAGTTCGATCCCGCGTACACGGCGCTGTTCGCGGGCCTGGCCTACCTGGTGCTGCTGGTGTTCTGGCGGGCGCGTCAACCGGCCCCCAACCAATCGGCCCACGGGCGGCGCCTCGGGAGGCTGGGCGTTGGCCTGCTGGCGTGCGGCGCGGCGGCGCTCCTGGTCGTCCAGGTCGGCCGGGACGTCGGCCTCGCCCGGACCCGCGGCGACGGTGCCCCTCTCGCCACCAAGTACTTCGGCCGCAACGGCGTGATTGAGGTGACCAACAACGCCGACCTGCTGTGGAACGGGCTCTGGCATTCGCGCCTGTCGTACGGGGGCGATCAGGTCGGCACGAACAATTGGCTCCTCGCGGTCATTCCCTTTCTCGCACACGGCGGCCGGCACATCGACAACGCCCTGGTGATCGGTCTGGGGACGGGCGTGACGGCCGCGACGCTCGCCGAGTCCCGGCAGGTGGGTTCGGTCGACGTCTACGAGTTCGATCGCACGCTGCGCGACGTCCTGCGCGACTACCCGCTCGGCACGCTGCATGTCGCGGACAACCCGAAGGTCGCGATCCGATGGCAGGACGCCCGCTCGGGACTGGCGCTCGACCCGAGGCAGTACGACCTCATCACCCAGCAGCCGCTGTATTTGAAGCAGGCCGGCAGCAGCCTCCTGCTGTCGCGCGAGTACATGCAGCTCGTGAGCCGCCGTATGAAGCGCGGGGGGGTCTTGGCGATCTATTCCAACGCGCTGGGCTCGCCGGATGAGGCGCTCATCGTGAGGAAGACCGTCGCCGGCGTGTTCCCGTACTACGAGAGTTTCGGCGGCGGCTACGCGATCGTCGCGTCGAACCAGCCGTTCACCTACTCCCCGGAGGGGATCGACGCGATGGATCCGAGCGATCCGCTGGTGCGCGAGATGCGGGCGTATGGAAAGAAGGGCCTGCGGCTCATGGACGTCCCGCCGTTGGAGTGGCAGAACTGTCCGTACGAGGTGACCGACGATCAGCCGCTCGTCGAATATCCGGGCCTATGCACCAGTCTGATGCGGCAATGGCGGGCTGGACGGTAGGGAGCGCTACGCGCGGAGCGACGACAGGAACGACGCGAACCGGTCGTTGAACAGGGCGCCTGGCCGGCGGTCGCGCAGCCGCGCGACCGCGTCCGGTCCCGACATGCCGCGCTCCACCAGGATCAGGCCGGCGAGCAGGGCCGAACGGTTGAAGCCCATGCCGCAGTGCGACAGCACACAGTGCCCGTGCGTGATGAGCGACGCGCCCAGACGGGCCAGGCCGTTGAGCTTGGGCAGGTTCGGCAGCTCGTCGTCGAAGATTGGGAAGTAGACGTACAGGCACTCGTTCGGCGTCGTCGGCACGCCCGAGTCGACGCCGCCCTCGAGATCGAAGATGGTGTCGATCCGATGGTGCGCCAGCATCTGCCAGTCGTCGATCGCGGGCGAGATGAAGAGTTGCGCCTCGTCGTCAACCTGGTAGAGGCCGCCACCGGGAAAGATCGTGGGGTCGAGCATGGGCCCTCGCGCCGCCCGCATCGTAGCATGCCGCGCTCGGCTATTCGCGCAGCGCCTGATGCACGAACGAGACGGTCACCGAGCCCTCGCCGACGGCCGACGCGACGCGCTTGACGTTGCCGCCGCGGACGTCGCCCACGGCAAACACACCCGGCAGACTCGTTTCGAACAGATGCGGCCGGCGCGCGAGCGGCCATCGGGCGGCGGCCAGTTCGTCGGGCTGCAGGTCCGCGCCCGTCTTGATGAATCCCTTCGCGTCGAGGGCGACGCAGCCGTCGAGCCAGCCCGTGTTGGGCACGGCACCGGCCATCACGAACACGTGCTGAATGTCGTTCGTCTCGACGATGCCCGTCCGGTGATTCCGCCAGGTGACGCGCTCGAGGTGATCGCCGCCGTCAAGAGCCACGATCTCCGTCTGCGGCCGCAGCACGATATTCGTACTCTGCTCGATGCGGCGAATCAGATAGCGCGACATCGACTCGGCCAGGCCGTCCGACCGCACGAGCACGTGCACGCGTCTCGCGGTCCCCGCGAGGAACACCGCGGCCTGCCCGGCCGAGTTGCCGGCGCCGACGACGATGACGTCCTCGTCTCGGCACAGGCGCGCTTCGACGAACGTCGCGCCGTAGTAGACCCCGGCGCCTTCGAACTTCGGCAGGTTGGCGATGGCCAGCTTTCGATACTGGGCGCCGGTGGCGATCACGACCGTCCGCGCCGGCACGCGCGGCCCGTGGTCGATCTGCACGCTGTACGGGGTCCGATCGCAGCCGAGCGAGATCGCGCTGCGCGCGATGACGATCTCCGCGCCGAACTTCTGCGCCTGGGTGTGCGCGCGCGTCGCGAGCTCCTGCCCGGAAATGCCCGAGGGAAACCCGAGATAGTTCTCGATACGCGAGCTCGAACCCGCCTGCCCGCCCGGCGCGGACGACTCGAGGACCAGCACGTCGAGCCCCTCCGACGCGGCGTAGACCGCCGCCGCGAGTCCGGCCGGACCGGCACCCACGATCACCAGGTCCCGCAGGTGCGCTTGATCGATCGACTCGTTGAACCCGAGGCAGTCGGCCACCTGCTCGTTGGTCGGGTTTCGGAGCACGGCCTCGCCGCGGCAGACGAGCACGGGTACATCCGTCACGGCAACGTGGAACCGGTCGAGCAGCGCCTGGGTCCCGGCGTCTCGGTCGAGATCGACGTAGGCGTACGGGTGGCCGTTGCGCGTCAGGAACTCCTGCACGCGCAGTGTGCCGGGCGAGTGGCTCGACCCGATCAGGACGACGTCGCTGACACCCCGGGCGACGAGCTCCACCCGCCGCAGAATGAAGGCGCGCATGAGAATCTCGCTCAGCTCGCTGTCGGTCTGCACGAGCGAGAGGAGATGCTCGCGGTCGAGCTCGACGACCTCGCCCGCCTCGACCGCGACGATGCGGACCAGGCCGCGGCGCCCGGAGAGCATCGTGAGCTCGCCGGTGAACTGGCCGCGGTTGAAGGCCGTCACGAGTTCGGCGATGGCGCCCGGCTTGACGACGTCCACGCGGCCGGTGACGACGAGGAAGAACCGCGCGACCTGGTCGCCGGCCTCGATCAGCACCTCGTCTTTGGCGACCACGCGGCAGCGGCCGTGCGCGGCGACGCGTTCGATTTGCGCGGCGGTCAGCGTGGGAAAGATCTGCTCGGCTCGCGAGGCCGTCAGCGGTATGTTCGAGCCGTCGTCGTTGGGCTGCGCCATGCCGAATGATGACACGACGAGACACGCTGTCGATCCCGCTCGCGCCGCTATTCCTCGGCCAGCGTGAAGACACACTCCATCGGCGCCCATTTCTCGCCTGGCGCGGCGTCCGGCAGGGCTTCCTGGAATCGCCACATCATCTGCTCCCAGGCCTGGACGACGGGATTGGCGGCGTCGGCGCGGGCTTTGGCGTCGAGGGAGAAGCGCGCGTCAACGTCCATGATCATGAACAGGCGGCAGCCTCGAAGGTAGATCTCCATCCGGACGATGCCGGCGTCGCGCAAGCTGCGGAGCACGTCCGGCCAGACCTGCTCGTGCCAGCGGCGGTATTCCGCGATGAGGGCGGGGTCGTTCTTGAGGTCCAGGGCAAAGCAGTGGCGAGTCGTGGAAGGCATGCGAGGCTCTTATAGCGAATTGCGCCGGAACATGAAATAAATTAAGCGCCTCGAAGGGAGCCACGCATGAGAACACTGAAAGGCCGGCCCGCGCGGGTCGGGTGGTTCACTTTGGCCGGTGCCGCCGCGCTGTGGCTGGCGGGTCTGGCCGTGTCGGCGGCCCAGGCGCCCGTCGGCCGCCCGATCGCTCGGGCCGCGGCGTCGAGCGCCGGCGGCGGCCACGACGGTTGGGCGGGTTACGGCGGCGGCCCGGAGCAGATCCGCTACTCGAGCCTGACCGCGATCAATCGCGCGAACGTGAAGCAGCTCGGTGTCGCGTGGACGTACGACACCGGTGAGCTCGGCGACCTGCAGACGCAGCCGATTGTCGTCAACGGCGTGCTGTACGGCTATACGCCGACGCACACGACGTTCGCGGTCGAACGCGGCCACCGGACGAAAGTTGTGGACCTTCGATTCAGGCGTGAGAGGCAGCGGCCCCAATCGCGGCTTCATGTACTGGGCGGACGGCGGCGAACGGCGGCTGTTCGTCGCCGTTGACAACTTCATCTATGCGCTCGACCCGAAGACCGGGAAGCCCATCACGACATTCGGCACGGCGGGCAACGGCAGCATCGACCTTCGGGAGGATCTCGATCGCGACCCGCGTCTGCAGAACGTCCGCCTGACCAGCCCAGGCGTGATCTACCGCGACCTGATGATTGTCGGAGGACGCGTCGGTGAGGCGCTGCCGACGTCTCCCGGCGATATTCGCGCGTACGACGTGCGCACCGGCGCGCTGCGCTGGAGCTTCCACACCATCCCGCACCCCGGCGAAGAGGGCTACGACACGTGGCCGAAGGACGCCTGGACCTACAGCGGCGGCGCCAACAGCTGGCCCGGCATGGCGCTCGACGAGGCGCGGGGTGTGGTCTACGTGCCGACCGGATCGGCGGCGACCGACTTCTATGGCGCCGACCGCCTCGGCCGCGACCTGTTCGCCAACTCGCTCATCGCCCTTGATGCGGCCACCGGCAAGCGCCTGTGGTCGTACCAGGTCGTGCACCACGACATGTGGGACCGCGATCTGCCGTCGCCGCCGAGCCTGGTGACGGTTCGCCGCAACGGCCGGACGATCGATGCCGTCGCGCAGGCCACGAAGCACGGCTTTCTCTTCGTCTTCGATCGGTCAACCGGACAGCCGTTGTTCCCCGTTCGAGAGCAGGCGTTTCCTGCGAGCACGGTGCCCGGAGACGTCGCATCCGATACCCAGCCGATTCCAACGGCGCCGAAGCCGTTCGCGCGCCAGCGGCTGACGAAGGACCTGCTCACCACGCGCACGCCCGCGGTGCACCAGTGGGCGCTCGAGCAGTTCAAGACGTTCCGCAGCGACGGGCTGTTCATTCCGCTCGGCGTCGATCGGCCGACCGTGGTCTTTCCGGGGTTCGATGGCGGCGCCGAATGGGGCGGGCAGGCGTTCGACCCGCAGACCGGCATCTACTACGTCAACGCGAACGATCTCGCCTGGACCGGCCAGCTCGCCCCCAGCACCGGCGGACAGACGGGGCGCGAGCTGTACCTCCAAGGCTGCGCCACCTGCCACCGCGACGACTTGCTCGGCACGCCGCCGCAAGTGCCAACGCTCGTGGGGCTCGGCGACCGGCTCTCGTCGGAGCAGACCGTCGCGAAGATCCGCCAGGGGGCTGGGCGGATGCCCGGGTTCCCGGCGCTGTCGGATGCCGAGGTCAACGCGATCGTCCACTACCTGATCACGGGCCAGAGCGTGAGGCTGCCGGCGCCGAGCCGGCGGGGCGGCCGCGGTACGCCGCCGGCCGTGTCGCCGCTCATCAATAACGCGTTCCGGTTCACGGGCTACAAGAAGTTTCTCGATCCGGACGGCTACCCGGCGACCGCACCGCCGTGGGGGACCCTGAGTGCGATCAACTTGAACACGGGCCAGTACGTGTGGCGCGTGCCGCTCGGTGAGTATCCCGCGCTCGTCGCCCAGGGGCTGACCAACACCGGCAGCGAGAACTACGGCGGGCCGATTGTCACGGCGGGCGGACTGGTCTTCATCGGCGCGACCGTCGCGGACCGGAAGTTCCGCGCCTTCGACAAGACCACGGGCAAGCTGTTGTGGGAGGCGACGCTGCCCTCATCGGGCAACGCGACGCCTGTGACCTACGACGTCGGCGGCCGCCAGTTCGTCGTGATTGCCGCCGGCGGGGGGAAGTCGCCGACCGGCGGTCCCGGAGGGAAGTACGTGGCGTTCGCGTTGCCCGCCGGTTCTCCCGGGCGATGAGATCCGTGTTCCACCGGGTCTAAAAGACGTGGAGCCCCGGGGGCCTCAGTGTTTCTGCTGCTGGGCGGCTTCGATCAGGTCGTCGGCCAGGTGCGACAATTCCTCGTTCGCCGCCTCTTCCGAGATGCTGTGGCTGACGTTGATGCGCAGCCGCTTCTCGAGGAACTCCTCGAACTGCACCCACTTGCCTTCGTCCATGACCCGTCTGGTCCATGCGCAGACGGTGACGAGGTTGGATTGGAGCGCCTTGAGATTCGTCAGCGATTGCTGCAACTCGGCGAGGATGCGCTCGCGCTCCTCGGTCGCCGCATGCGTGTTGGCGTCGTGCCGCTTCATGATCAGCCCAATCCACAGGACCAGCCCGATGATGATGACGCTCGTCACGCCGAGGTTGACGGCGGGTCCGGCCGACAGACTCAGGGCGCCGACTTGCTCGGCGTAGTGGAGCGCGCCGCCCAGGGCGATTGGAAACACCATGGCGGCGGGCAGCAGCCATCGAAGAAGCGTCCCGCCATCCGATCCCGAGGTGAGCAGCGCCACATAGCCGTGGTCGGGCCAGAGTCCCAGCACGCCGACGCTCAGGAGGATCAACGTGGAGGCCGACACTAGCGACATGCCCACTTCGGGAGCGGCCGGGAACGCGTAGAAGAAACGGACGCCCGACGCATAGCCGAGCAAGGCCAGCCACGGCACGGCCGCGCCCACGAGCGCCAGCACGACGGACACGCGCCGGCAACGCGTGGTCGGGCCGAATGAGACGGCAATCGCGATGGCCAGCGACGCCATCGACACCACCGTGTGCGGCGAGGCCGGACGGGTGGCGTCAGTCGGCAGGAAGAACAATTGCGCGAGCAGGGCGATCGCGAGGGCCAGCGTGCCGAGGATCGTGGCGCCCCAGACCCATCGGCTCGCCACGCCGAGGTGACCCGCCTTCGTGAGCCGTGCGGCGATGAGGCCGGTGCTGAGCGCGACAAGACACGCGCCGGTGACCGGACGGCTCGACGGCCCGTGCGCCAGGATCGACCCCAGCAGCGGCAGGGCGCCGCGCCAACCGAGCAAAACGCTGACGCCAGCGGCGAGGACAATCATGCCGCAGACGTACGAGAGCCACCAAGCCGGTTCGGAACGGGCAGACACAGGGAGCGCGTCCGGAGTCTACCACGCGGCTGGCCGCCCGCCCGTTGATGTCGTGGTCAGTCCGACGAGGCCGGCGTGAGGCGCGGCACCATCACCACGTAGGCGACGATGCCGACCCCGAGCAAGACGGCGACGGCCAGAAACGAGGAGACGTACGAGTGGGTCCAGGCAATGGCAAAGCCCGTGATGGCCGGGGCCAGCACGCCGCCGATGTTGCCGACGAAGTTCTGGACGCCGGTCCAGAGCGCGACCTCGTCCGGCGGCGCGCAGGCTCGCGGGATCGCGAGCATGTTGCCGCCCGCGATCCCCGACAGCGACGCGGCCATGAGCCACGTGATCGAGACCGCCGGCGTCGCTGGCGAGCGCCGCCGGCACGACCAGCAGGCCGAGCGCGAAGCCAACGCCGATGAACGTCTTGGTTACGCGTGACAGATCGGCGCCGCGGCGGATGAGGGCGCCGGCACCCCAGGCGCCCAGCGCCTCGGCGACCGCGAAGATCAGAAACGGCAAGGCGCCGAAGATCGCCACTTTCGTGATCGCGATGTGGCGCTCGTTGTAGAGGTAGCTCGGCAGCCACGAGACCTCGAAGTACCAGAAGTAGTCCCAACAGAAGAAGCCGAGGGACATCGCGAGCAAGGCACGGCTCGTGAAGAGTTTGCGCCAGGCGAGCTTCGGCGGCTTCGCGCGCTCGGCCCGCGTGGTCAACGGGTACAGCCACAGCCAGGGGATGATCCACAGCAGCCCGAGGGCTCCCGTGCGGAAGAACAGGCTCCGCCAGCCGAAGTGGACGAGGAGCCAGACGTCAATCGTCGTGCCGACGGCCAGGCCGACCTTGGCGCCCATATCGAAGAGCCCGGCGGGCCAGGCGCTCTCGCTGCTGCCGAAGTGCTGGCTCACGACCTTCATGCCGCCGGGCAGGTACACCGACTCGCCGATCCCGAGCAGGATCCGGAAGAACATCAGATCGCCCAGCCCGCGCACGAGTCCGGTGCCGGCCGCCGAGAGCGACCAGAGCGCGAAGGTGATCGCGTACACGCGGCGGACGTCGTAGCGGTCGAGCAGCCAACCCATCGGGATCTGCATGAGCGCGTAGGCCCAGAAGAAGCTGGAAAGCGCGATGCCTTGCTGGATCGGGCCGAGATGGAGGTCGCGGCTGATGAACGGGAGCGCGACCGAGAGGCTGCCGCGGTCGAGATAGTTGATGAACGTGGCGGTCAACAGCAGCGCGATGAACGTCCAGCGGCGGGCCGCCGGTGGCCGCGGTGCCCCCGTCGTCTGCGTCTCCATGGCGGTGCGCGCATGGTAGCACGCGCGGAACTTCGAACTTCGAACTTCGAACTCAGAACTTCGAACTCAGAACTTCAGCCCGCGATCGCGCCCTCGCCGCCCTACTGTCCCGGCGGATCGACGGCGACGGTCTTTTCGAGGCCCTCGGCGAGGCGCGTGCGGTCGGCCGCGCTCAGCCGCGCCGCCGCATGGAGGAGCGTGTAGTTCCATTGCGGCATGTCGCCCTTGCGCACCTCGTCGGCGGCATCGTCGGCGTGGTGCTGCGGATCCTGCCATTCCGAGAAGTTGAGATGTGCGCGCCCGGACTGGACGTCGCTTTGCACGAGCCACGAGATCGGCGCGACCGACGCGTAGGCCGGCCAGTGGGTCTCGTTGGAATGACAGTCGTAGCACGCCGTATGCGCGAGATCGCGTGTGGCGGTCGAGTCCCACTTCGGCTCCTGCATGACCGGTGGGTTCACGTGCGCGCGCCCGTAGGGCACGACTTGAATGAGTAGAAACAACGCGCCGAGGATAAGGAGGGCGGTCAGCCACCGCGGGCGGGAAGAGGGCATGACGAAAAGCGTACACTGAGCGACACTTCTCGGGAAAGGAGCGGGCACGAGGAATGACGGGATCATTAACGACGATGGCGGGGCTTCATGTGTATTGGACGCGTCCGGCCGGGGCGACCGCGGGCGTGCTGCTGGCACCGGCCGTGACGGGGATCGGGCCGGCCGTGTGCGGGTACGCGGATCGACTAGCCGAGGCGGGACTGGCGGCGCTCGTCTGGGATCCGTTTCGTGGTCAGGACGTCACCGGCTGGTCCTTCGAGCAGCTGATGCCGCTCGCGGCGACGGTCACCGACGCGGCGGCCGTCGAGGAGCAGCGCCGGCTCGTCAACGCGATGACGGGCGAGCACGGAATCGCGCACGTGGGCGTGCTGGGCTGGTGCATGGGCGGGCGGCTGGCGCTGATTCTCGCCGCGAAAGAGGCGCGGCTGGCCGCGTGCGCCGCCTACCATCCGTCGATCAGGCCCGAGCGTCGCCCGAACCAGACCGAAGATCCGATCGCGCTCGCGCCGGCAATTCGCGGGCACGTGCTCATCGTGCATCCGGGCGCCGACCAGGTGATGACGGCCGAGACGCTGGCGGAGCTGCGCGGCGCGCTGGAAGGCCGCCCCACGGTCTCGACGGCCGTGCAGATCTACCCGGGCGCCGATCACGGGTTCATGGAGCGGCCGACGAGCGACGCCAATCGGCTGGCGGCGCGGCTCGCCTGGCCGCAGACGATTGCGTTCCTCCAGGCGACGCTCGCGTAGCGCCGATCAGAACGCCACTGACACGGCGCGACCGTCGTAGGCGACGGTCTTGGTCGGCGTGGGCGCCTGGGAGTAGCCGGCCGGCGCGGATGGCGTCACGAGCACGACGTTGAACGTGCGGTCCGTCAGCATGCCGCCAAACGACCCCGCGCGTGCGCCCACGGTCAGGGTCCGAGTCGCGTCGTTCCACGTGAACGGAATCTCCGAGAACTGCCGCCGCTCGTAGTCGTAGGTGAGCCCGTCGTCTTCGTAGAGCGTGAACCGGCCGTTGGCACCCGCGTAGACGTAGACGGTCAGCGTCCTGGCGCTCTTCTCGCCGATGTACTGCTCCTCGGGGCCGAACGGCACGATGGCGCCGGCGCGCACGAAGAGCGGAATCTGGTCGTACGGCGCGTTGGCCGTGATCGTCCGGCCGCCTGGGGTGCGCGCGCCGGTCCAGAAGTCGTACCAGGCGGTGCCCGCCGGCAGGTACACCGGGCGGCTGCGGGCCTTGTAGGTCGTGACGGGGCTCACGAGCAGCGACGAGCCGAACATGTACTCGTCGGCGACGTCGAGGGCCTTGGCGTCGTCGCGGAAGTCCATGACGAGCGGGCGCATGATCGTGTAGCCCTCCTGCGTCACCGCGCCGGCAAGGGAATAGAGGTACGGGAACATCGCGTACCGCAGCTTGTCGAACTTCAGCTCGGCCTGGTAGACGGGCGTCGTCTCGTCGCCGATATTCCACATCTCACGCGGACGGACGTCGCCGTGGACGCGCAGGAGCGGGCAGAACGTGCTGTATTCGAACCACCGCGCGTTCAGTTCGCGCCATTCGTCGAGCGCCTCGCCCCCGCGCGCCTGGCCGAAGCGGTCCTGCATCGTGTAACCGCCCGTGTCGGTCGTCCAGTACGGGTCGCCCGCGATCGAGAAGTCCAGCCCCGCGGTGATCTCCTTGCGCAGCGTCGTCCACTCCGACGTGATGTCGCCCGACCAGGTGACGGTCGCGTAGCGCTGGATGCCGGCAAATCCCGACCGCGTCAGGATGAACACGCGCTGGTTGGGCGCGGTGCTCCGCTGACCGTCGTAGACCGCTTCGCTGTTCATGAGCGGATACGCGTTCATCACGCCCGACGCGGTGCCGATGGCCGTCGTGCCGATGTCGTGCCGCAGGGCCTCGAGCGTCGCCGGCGACGGCTGCACGATGTCGGGCTCGGTGGCGTCCATCCACCAGGCATCGACGCCCTTACTGAAGAGCGCCTTGTCAACCTGCTCCCAGAACATGCGCCGTGCGGGAGCGCTGAAGGCGTCGTAGAACGTGTAGTTGAAGCCCAGCCAGTCGCGCGTGCCGTCGGTGAGCGTCGGCTGATAGAGGCCGCCAATCGCCTCCAGCGCCTTCGCGTTGTCGGTCGTCGGATAGAACTTGCCCCAGACCGAGATCATGAAATGCGCGTGCTCGTCGTGGATCGTCTTGATCATCGCGTCCGGGTCGGGGTACCGGGACGGGTCGAACGCATGCGACCCCCACGCGTCGGGCCGCCAGTACTGCCAGTCCTGCACGATGTTGTCGATGGGAATCTGGCGGCGCCGGAACTCCGCCAGCGTGCTCAGGACTTCCTCCTGCGTGTTGTACTTGTTCTTCGACTGCCAGAACCCGTAGGCCCACCGCGGCAGGAGCGACGCCTGGCCGGTCAGCGTTCGATAGCCGGCGACGACCTGGTCCGGGCTCGGCCCGTAGACGAAGTAATAGTCCACCGCGTCGCCGACTTCCGACCAGAAGGACGTATCGGGCGTGGGCGGCGGCGTCTTCCATGTGAGTGCGAGCGTCGCGCCCGGACTCGACGTCACCTTGATGGCGTAGTGCTTGCCGGCGTCGAGATGCACCTTGAACTGGTCGTACTCGGTGGCCCAGTTCTGCTTCCAGTGGTCGATGCGGAGGGTGTTGTCGAGCCAGACCTTGATGTCGAGGTTCGAGTAGGTGCGGAATTGGTAGTCACCAGTGACCGGCGCAATGACCTCGCCCTCCCACGCCGGGACGCCAGGGGCCGCGCCGCGGCCCCGCCCGCGACCGCCGCGACCTCGCGAAGGCTCGACGACGGCCGTGGTCGTCGGGTTCTGCAGTTCGCTGCTGCCATCAGCCAGTTCGCCTTGACTGAGCCCGCCGCGCTGGCCGTTCGTGTCGATCGAGATCGGCGGCCGGAATCGGCTCGAAGGGACGGGTGTCGCCGAACTTCGTGAACGACGTGTTGTCCCACAGCAGGCCGTAGCCGCGGCTCGAGACGAGGAACGGGATCTCGACGACGGTGTTTCGCTGCCAGAGGTCGAAGTCGTAGCCCTTGAGGTTGAGCTTGCCCTCCTGGCGCTGGCCGAGGCCGTACAGCGCTTCGCCGGGCGTGGCCTTCCACATCTGCTGAACGTGATAGGTCGCCTCGTCCTGAACCGTCGTCGGCGTGATCTGGTGGCCGCCGGCCTCGGCCAGGATCGGCCGATCGGCGGCATCGGCGAACGACACCGCGCCCGTCGCGAGCGTGACGTGCACGTTCAGCTTGCTCGTCGTGAGCGTCGCCGTGGTCGCCGTCGTCTTGAGCGACCAGGATGGCGGCGGCGCGACGGGCGCGGGCTGACCTGTCTTGAAGGGGTCCAGCGTTTCTTCCGCGCCGGTGTCGCCGGGGCCCACGACGACCATGCGGTCAACGCGCGGAGCCGCGTCCTTCGAGAAAAGGACGCGTGCGATGGCATCGGTCTTGAGCTCGACGGTCAGAAACCCGCCGGCCACCTGGAGCCGGATGCCGTCGGGCAGTTCCTCGACTCCGGCCGCGGTCGCCGCGGTCTGCGGCGCGGGCGCGCGGCCGGGAGTGGCCCGTAACGCGAGCGTCGAAGCGCCAGCCGCCAGGCCAACAATCACACCGGACCACAGCCATCGACCGCTCACGACGCACCTCCGTCCTGTCGAACAGGCATCCGCCTATGTTAGTGCGTCAGGGCGGCGGCGCGAATGCTCCTCAGGCAGAGCCGTTCACCATGAAGCGCATGGAGGCTGGCGGGGAAGGCTTCCAGTGGCTCACCCGTGGTTCCATGCGTGAAGACCGATACGCCATCGTGCTCCGCAGGCCGCCTTCGGCGGCGCGACGGGTGAGTCGCGAGCGGCGGCAAGAACCCACGTCTGCCTGTTCCAGGGTTCTTGCCGCCGCTCGCGACTCACCCGTCCGGCTCGGCAACGCCGAGCCCTGCGGAGCCGCTCATTGGCGCCCTCCAGCCTTCATGAACTCCATGGTGAAATCCCCAGGGAACGGCGCCGATTGGCTTCGGGCGAAGTGCTAAGATGCGCCATCCGAACATCCTGCGGGCGTTCAAGGGGGACGGCCAATGCGGAGCATCGAGCGGGGCGATTCGAGCGACGAGCGGGCGCTGCCGAGCCGTCGCGATCTGCTGCAGCTGGCGGCCGCCGCGGTCGCCGTGCCGGGCGCCTCGCAGTTCTTTTCGGCGTGGTTCGGCGCAGCTAGACTGCGCCAGCACGCCGGGATGAGCACCGCGCCGCCCGAGCCGCCGCTGCTGCTCGACTATCACCCGAAGTTTTTCGATGCCGCCGATTTCGAGGCGCTCGAGGCGTTCACCGCGATCTTGATTCCCACCGACGACACGCCAGGCGCGCGCGAGGCGCACTGCGCGCACTTCATCGACTTCCTGCTGACCGCGTCGGACGCGGCCGGGCTGCCCGCCGCGCGCCAATGGCGCGCCGACATGCGGACGCTGGGCGATCTGGGGTTCCATGCCGCGGACGCCGCCGGCCGCGCGCGGCTCGTCGAGGCCATGTCGGCGCCCGAGCGTGACGCCGGCGCGACACACCCGGCCTATGGCGTCTATCGGCGCATCAAGCAGCAGAACACGTTCGCGTTCTACACCTCGCGCGAGGGGATGATCGAGGCGCTCGACTATCGAGGGAATACGTTCAACGCGTCGTTCCCGCCCTGTACGCACCCCGAACACCACGTGGTCTGACGCCGAGCGGAGAGCGACACCATGCCGCAAACATACGATGCGATCGTGGTCGGGTCCGGTGCCTGCGGCGGATGGGCCGCCATGGAGCTGACGCAGGCGGGCCTGCGCGTGCTCATGCTCGAGGCCGGCCATCGCATCAGCCAGTCCGACTTTCACCATACGTTCCTGTACGAGATGGATTACCGCGGCGAGTGGAAGCCTGGGGCGCTGCGCCGGTACGCGGGCAGCCCGCGCAACTACCGGATCATGATCGACAACCAGGAGAACCCGTACACGACCTCTCCCGAGACGAGCTACTCGTGGGTTCGGTCGCGATGCCTGGGCGGCCGCACGCTCCATTGGGCGCGTGCGACCGACCGAATGGCCGACTACGAGTTCAAAGCGGCCTCGCGCGACGGGTACGGCATGGACTGGGCGATCTCGTACGCGGACATCAAGCCGTACTACGACCGCGTGGAGCGCTTCATCGGCGTGAGCGGCGAGAAGAAGGGATGGCCGCAGTTTCCGGACGGCGACTTCCTGCCGCCGATGCCGCTCAACTGCGCCGAGACGATCTTTACGGCCGCGGCCGCGACGCTCGGCTGGCCGTCCAGCCACCGGCGGCTGGCGCAACTGACCGCCCCGCACAACGGCCGGCCGCCATGCCACTACTGCGGCAACTGCGTGAACGGCTGCGATGTGGGCGCCATGTTCAACCCCGTCAACAGCACGCTCCCCACGGCGATGGCCACCGGCCGCTTCGAGCTTCGCTGCGATAGCGTCGTCGCGCGCGTGCGCATGAACAAGGAGCACCGCGCGCAGGGTGTGACCTACATCGACGGCAACACGATGGCGTCGGTCGATGTCAACGCGCAGTACGTGATTCTCGCCGCCTCGACGCTCGAGAATACGCGGCTGCTCCTGCTGTCGGAGAAGGACGGCCTCGCCAATTCGAGCGGCCTGCTGGGGTATTACATGATGGACCAGGTGGGCGGCGGCGGCGTGAGCGGCTTCCTCCCGAAGCTCTACGGCGGGCCAAGCCGGCTGGACGACGGCAAGTCGGCCGGGATCACGATCCCCAACTTCCAGAACATCGACAAGAAGACGCAGCGCAAGGACTTCATTCGCGGCTACGTGATGAACGCGACGGGGGGCCAGACCGAGTATCCCCAGTTCGCGGCGAGCATGCCCGGGTACGGCTCGGCGTGGAAGCGCGCCGTCAAGAGCCGCTACGTGGCCCAGGCGCGCGTGTGGAACGCGGGCGCCGAGATGCTCGCCCGCAAGGAGAACTTCGTCGAGCTCGACCCCGAGGTGAAGGACCACTGGGGCATTCCGGTGCTCAAGATCCACTTCACGCACGGCGACAACGACTACAAGCTGATCGACGATTTTCAGCAGAAGGCCGAAGAGCTGTTCACGCGCGCGGGCGGCGAGGTGCTGCCGCAGCCGGTGAGCCCGGCGCCGGCCGGCTTTCCGGGCGGCCCTGGATCGCCGGAGTCCGGTTCGGCCGCCCGCGGGGAGGCCGTTGACGCGCGCGGGTTGCGCGGGCGCGGGGCCGGCGGCCGAGGTCGCGGGGGGGGCGGACAAGCGGGAGGCCGTCGGCGGCTGGGCGGGGCGATTCACGAAACCGGCACGGCCCGCATGAGTGTGAGCCCGAAGGACGGCGTGCTCAACGCGTTCTGCCAGACGCACGACGTCGCCAACCTGTACGTGTTCGGCGGCAACGCGTTTCCCTCGACCGGCGACAAACACCCGACGCTGACGATGATGGCGCTCGCGGCGCGCGGATGCGATCACTTGAGGGAGATGGCAAAAGGGAAGAAGATTTGAATACTGGACGACAGGCGCCGCGCCGCGGGTTCCCGGCCGCGCCGTCGCCCGTCGCCACAGGACCAGGGGCCTGAAGCCCGAAGCCCGAAGCCCGAAGCCCGAAGCCTAGAACAACACCATGCCAGAGACGCCATCGACCATGCTCGCGCTCGGGACGCCGGCGCCGGCGTTCCAGCTCCCCGACGTCGTCTCCGGCGACACCATCACGCTCGACACGTTTGCCGGGGCACGCGCGCTGCTCGTGATGTTCATCTGTCGCCATTGCCCGTTCGTCAAGCACGTGCAGAAGGAACTGGCGAGTATCGGGATCGACTATCGCACTCGCGGCGTCGGCATCGTGGCGGTGAGCGCCAACGACGTGGCCGCCTATCCCGAGGACGCTCCGGCTCTGCTCAAGTCGATGGCGGTCAACCTTGGCTTCGTGTTCCCCTTCTGCTACGACGAGACGCAGGAGGTCGCGCGGCAGTATCAGGCGGCGTGCACGCCGGACTTCTTCCTGTTCGACGCCAACCGGCGGCTGGTCTACCGCGGCCAGTTGGACGACAGCCGGCCGGGGAACGGGAAGCCGGTGACCGGCCGCGACCTGCGCGCCGCCATCGATGCGGTCCTCGACGGCCGGCCCGTCGATTCCAATCAGCGTCCCAGCATCGGCTGCAACATCAAGTGGCGAGCCTAGTCGCTAGCGGCGCTCGCTTCGGCGGACGGGCCCCGTGGCCGTGGCGGCTGGCGTGTGGCGTCTGCGCGTTGGCCGCGCTGACCGGCGCCGTCGTCACCGCGGCCGGACCCAGCCAGACGCCGGCTGCGGTTGGCGCGGTCTACAGGCCGCCGTCGAGCCCCCGGGTCTCCATCAACGAAGACCGCGGCTGGCGCTTCGCGCTCAACCCCGTCGGATCCCCGGAACGCCGCGATTTCGACGATGCCGCCTGGCACGCGGTGAATCTGCCGCACAGCTGGAACGCGATCGACGGCGCGAGTACGTCGTATGCCACCGGCGACGGCTGGTACCGGAAGACCATCGAGGTCGGCGCGGCTCTTGCCGGCAAAGAGATCTACCTGCGCTTCGACGGCAGCTCGATCGTCACGAGCCTGTTCGTTGACGGCGCGGCGGTGGACTTCGTGCCCTCGACGAGCGAGACCGTCGACTCCCACGAAGGCGCATTCCAGGCATTCGTGTTCGACCTGACCGGGCAGTTGACGCCCGGGCGCCATCTGCTGGCCGTTCGCGTCAACAACCAGGTCCACGCGGACATCCCGCCGGGGAGCGGCGGCGACTACTCCAAGGAAGGCGGGCTCTATCGCGACGTCACGCTGATTGCGGTGAATCCCGTGCATCTGGCGCTCGGTGTGGACGCCAAGCACCTCGGGATCATGCCCGACCACGCGAGCCCGATCGCCACCCCAGGCGTGGCATTCGGCCACGGTGCGGTCGCGCTCGGAGCCCAGTCGGTTGAACGTCTCCGTCACGACGCTCGAGGACAACCAGACCGCCGAGGGGCGACGCGTGCGGATCGCGGCGCGCCTGGTCGATGCGTCGGGGCGGATCGCCGCGCAGTCGGTGTCGCTGATGACGTTACACGGCGGCGATCGGGGGGTGTCGCTGACGCAAACGGCCACCGTGTCCCACCCGCATCTGTGGGACGGACGCATCGACCCCTACCGGTACGACTTGTACGTCGAGGTGCGCGATGCCTCGTCGAGGCGCCTATTGGATCTGGTGCATCAGAAGGTGGGCCTTCGCTCCGTGGCGTTCAACGCGAGCCCCGACCCGTCCAGCGCCGACCCGTCCGCTCGCGCGCCGTTTCTCTTGAACGGCCACCCGTACACCCTGGTGGGCGTTGACATGCACCAGGACTCGGGGCGCCCGGGGAGCGATGGCCAGCCGGTCGGCTGGGCCCAGAGCGCCGCCGACATTCGGGCCGACGTGGACATGGCGTCCGAGGTCGGCGCGACCGTGATTCGAACGTCGCACTATCAGGACAGCCAGGTCTTCTACGACGCGTGCGATGCGCGCGGGATCCTCGTCTACACCGAGAGCCCCATCAACGGGAGCACGAACGGCAGCGCGGCGTTCCTGCTGAACGCCGAGGATCAGTTCATCTCGCTCATCACCCAGAACGCCAATCACCCGTCGATCGTCGCCTGGGGCCTTGGCAACGAGACGGTCGATTCGCCGACCAACCGCATCATTTTCGGCACGCTGAACAGCCTGGCCCACGAACTGGATCCCGCGCGCAAGACCGGCCTGGCGTCGAATGGCGGGCGGTTGAGCACGCCGAGCAACGTCAACGGCATCCCGGACATCAAGGGCACGCATCCGTACGACTACTGGTACGGCCCGAGCGTGC
Source organism: uncultured Acidobacteriota bacterium (assembly GCA_963849525.1). Lineage (GTDB taxonomy): Bacteria > Acidobacteriota > Vicinamibacteria > Vicinamibacterales > SCN-69-37 > CAVXSP01. The sequence continues at coordinate 128,058 of CAWKHL010000006.1, forward strand.
CCATCGAGCGCACGCACGACGCCTTCTCGTCTCAGCCGCTGGGCGTCACCGAGTTTGGCGCCGGCGGCAGCGCTTATCAGTACATGACCGGAGACGTCACGCTGCCGGTCGCGCGCGGGCTCGGAACCACCTCGCGGTACATCCCGAGAATCAGCAGACGCGGATCGAGGAAATCCAGTACACCGGACCTGAGCGCGGCGCCGTTTCTGTGGGCGAAGATCGTCTGGCAGATGTTCGACATGGCGTCGAGCGGCCGGAACGAAGGCGACCATCCCGGCGTCAACGACAAGGGGCTCGTCACGCGCGATCGGGTGCGCAAGGACGCCTTCTACTTCTACAAGGCCAGCTGGAACGACCCGGCGCGCGCGTACACCAACGCGAAGGTGCTGCGGATCTCGGACCGGTTCTGGACCGTGCGCAATCACGCGGCGGCGGTCGTGACCGTCTTCTCGAATCTCGGCGCGCCGACGCTCGAGGTGAACGGGCATTCGGTCGGGGCGATGGCGCCGCTCGTGGTTGACGGCCATTCGCCGACCGGGCAGGTGGTGTCCGAGACGGTGCCGGACGTGTACGTGAAGGCCATCACGCTGCCGGTGGGCGATGACACGATCCGCGCCAGCTGCCGCTACGCCGGTGACAGGCGCACGTACACGGACTCGGTCGTCTGGTCCTATCGGGAGCGTCTGTCCGGCACGCCGGTGGCGCGCGTGGACTTCGTGCCGAGCGGCGTATCGCCGGCAAGCGGCTACGTGGCTGATACCGGCGGCATGTTCGGAGCCCACGGCGCGGCGACCTACGGATGGACGGTCGCGCCCGGTCCGGCGTTCGGCGCCGCTGGCGATGCGGCGGCCACTGGGTTCAACATGGCCCACGCTCCGGCCCTCAAAGTCGGACCGACCTGGGAGTACGTCGTGCCCAATGGCACGTATGATGTGCGCATCGGCGCGGGACAGCCCGGGACGCACGAGTCGATCAACCAGTTCCGCCTCGAAGACCGGACGGCCGCGATCGACGACGACGGCCCGGATGGGACGGACACGTTCGTGGCGCGCGTGACGGTCAAGGACGGCAGGCTCACGCTCTCGGCCGCGCCCGGCGCGGTCAACCCACGGCTGGCGTTCGTCGAGATCAACCGCATGAGCGCCCGGACTCGGAGGCCATCGAACTAACCATGCAAATCATTCGCGTCTCCCAAGGTGTATGACGTCTGCATCGTCGGCTCGGGCGCCGGCGGCGGCACGACGGCCAAGGTGCTGACCGAGGCCGGCGCCGACGTCGTCATGCTGGAGGCCGGCCCGATGTGGGACGAGGCGACCGACAGCAAGATGTTCGCGTGGAGCTACGACTCGCCGACGCGCGGGCTGGAGCGCCACGAAGCCGTTTGGCGCAGTTCGACGGCTGCATCGGCGGCTGGGACATCGACGGCGAGCCCTACAGCATCGGCAGCGGCGCGTGGCGGTGGTATCCGCGCGCCGGATGCTTGGGCGGGCGCACGCATCACTGGGGCCGCATTTCGCTCCGCTTCGGGCCCGACGACTTCCGGCGCAAGTCGATCGACGGGCTCGGCGAGGACTGGCCCATCACCTACGAGGACATCAAGCCGTACTACGACAAGCTCGACCAGTTCGCGGGCGTCTTCGGCACCAATCACGCCAAGCGAGACGGGCCTCTCGAACGAGCCCGACGGCTACTTCCTGCCGCCGCCGAAGCCGCGCGCGCACGAGCTGCTGATCAAGAAGGCGTGCGACGCGGCTGGGCATTCCGGTCGTGCCGTCGCGGCTGTCGATCCTGACGCAGCCGCCTGAACGGCCGCCCGGCGTGCCACTACTGCGGCCAGTGCGGCCGCGGGTGCGGCGTGCACGCGAACTTCTCGAGCACGTCGGTCATGCTGCCGCCGGCGCTCGCGACCGGCAAGCTGACGATCTGTGCCGCACGCGATGGCGCGAGAAGTGCTGACGGGCGCCGACGGTCTGGCGACCGGCGTGTCCTACATCGACACCACGGACGCGACCGAGCACGAGGTGCGCGCTCGTGTCGTCGTGGTGGCGGCCAGTTGCTGCGAATCGGCGCGGCTGCTCCTCAATTCGAAGTCGTCGCGGTTCCCGAACGGCCTGGCGAACTCGAGCGGCGTCGTCGGGCACTACCTTACGGACTCGACCGGCCTCGCGGTCGAGCGGCTTCGTCCCGACGCTGCTCGACACGCCGCGGTACAACGCGGATGGCGTTGGCGGGATGCACCTGTACATTCCCTGGTGGGCCGACAAGCAGAAGCTGGGATTCCCGCGCGGCTATCACGTCGAGCTGGGCGGCGGCTTCGGGATGCCCGGCTATGGCTTCAGCGGCGGCATCCAGGGATTCCCGCAAAGCCGCGGCGGCGGATACGGCGCGGATCTGAAGGCGGAGTATCGCCGCTACTACGGCGCGTTCGTGCATTTCTCCGGCCGCGGCGAGCAGGTGGCGCGCGAGGACTGCTACTGCGAGATCGATCCGAACGGAGTCGACAAGTGGGGCATCCCGATCCTGCGCTTCCACCATTCCTGGAGCGACCACGAGCGCCTGCAGGCCAAGCACATGCAGGACACCTTCCGGTCGATCATCCACGAGATGGGCGGGACGCCGACCTCGGCGATGCCGACCGCCGAGGAGAACTACGGGCTGGCGGCTGGCGGCGTGATCATCCACGAGGCCGGCGTGACGCGCATGGGCAACGACCCGAAGACCTCGGTGCTCAACGCGCACAGCCAGGCGCACGACGTGAAGAATCTCTTCGTTGCCGACGGCGGTCCGTTCGCGTCGCAGGCCGACAAGAACATCACCTGGACGATCATGGCGCTGGCCTGGCGCGCCAGCGAGTACATCGCCGACGAGCGCCGCAAGGGAAACCTCTGAGAAAGTTGGAAGTGAGAGGCCAGAAGTTGGAAGTGTGAGCGAGGGACGCCCGCGGACACGGAGTGCCGCGGCCAGCCCGGTGGGGAAAGTTCGAAGTTCGAACTCCGAAGTTCGAAGTTCCGGGGTGGGGCCCCGCGAGCGGTCCTGAAGAGACGCCCGCGGACGCGGAGCGCCGCGGCCAGCCCGAAGGGCGCCGCGCGGAGCGCGTAGGAGCGAAGGCTAGGCGGTTCGCCGAAGCCAGCGAGGCGGAGCGGGGGGGGCCCCGCGAGCGGTAAAGAGAAGTTGGCAGCAGCCAGGAGACAGGCATGACGGATGTGAATCGACGGCAGGTCTTGAAGGTCCTGGGCGCGGCGCCGGCCGCCATGGCCTTTACGTGGACGATGGAAGAAGCGGTCCAGGCCGCGGGAGCGGTGCAGCAGGCGCGCGCGACAGCGGCGGCCGCGGGGCAGCCGTACGCGCCGAGATTCCTCTCGCCGCACGAGTACGCGACGGTGACGGCCTTGGGCGACCTGATCATTCCGGCGGACGCGACGTCAGGGAGCGCGTCGGACGCCGGCGCGCCGGAGTTCATCGACTATCTGATTGCCGAGCAGACCGACCGTCAGACGGCCGTGCGCGGCGGCCTGTCGTGGCTCGACAACGAATGCCGGCGGCGCTTCGACAAGGCGTTCGTGGACTGCGCGGATGCCCAGCGGCGCCAGGTGCTCGACGACATCGCGTGGCCCGCGAAGGCGCCGGCGGGGATGAGCCAGGGCGTGCACTTCTTCAATCTGATGCGCGACCTGGTCGCCACCGGGTTCTGGTCGAGCAAGATCGGCGTGGCCGACATCGGCTACCTGGGCAATAAGATGGTCGCAGAGTGGACCGGCGCGCCAGAGAACGTGTTGCAGAAGCTGGGCGTGAGCTACGACTAGCGCGCCGGCAGCCGCGGACGCGCAGCGCCGCGGCCAGCCCGCCAGGGCGCCGCGCGCAGCGCGAACAAGCGCGTGGGGGTGGGGCCCCACGCGCCCTGAGCAATGGACCGGCGCGCCAGAGAACGTGTTGCAGAAGCTGGGCGTGAGCTACGACTAGCGCGCCGGCAGCCGCGGACGCGCAGCGCCGCGGCCAGCCCGCCAGGGCGCCGCGCGAAGCGCGAAGAAGCGCGTGGGGGGGGGCCCCGCGCGCCCTGAGCAATGGACCGGCGCGCCAGAGAACGTGTTGCAGAAGCTGGGCGTGAGCTACGACTAGCGCGCCGGCAGCCGCGGACGCGCAGCGCCGCGGCCAGCCCGCCAGGGCGCCGCGCGCAGCGCGAACAAGCGCGTGGGGGTGGGGCCCGCGCGCCCTGAGCAATGGACCGGCGCGCCGCCGAACGTGCTGCAGAAGCTCGGCGTCAGTTACGACTAGCGCGCCGGCAGCCGCGGACGCGCAGCGCCGCGGCCAGCCCGCCAGGGCGCCGCGCGAAGCGCGAAGAAGCGCGCGGGGGTGGGGCCCCGCGCGCCTTGAGCAATGGACCGGCGCGCCAGAGAACGTGCTGCAGAAGCTGGGCGTCCGTTACGACTGACGACAAGTTGGAAGTGAGAAGACAGAAGTGTGGGTTTGACCCAGGGCCGAGGTCCGGCTCCTCCTTCTCACTTCTGTCTTCCAACTTCTAACTTTTTCTCTTCCTTGTCGTCGTCGTTGCCTTCGTCAAGAAGTCAGGGCGCTCAGCGGCGCTACGCGAATCCGATCGTGGGACGGTCGGGGGCGCGCGCCATCGATGTGGTAGCGTCGTCAGGTGAAGGTTTGCTAGTCGGCATCGAGGGGAGCCACCGCCAATTCAAGCACCCGACGAAGCCCGGCCGAGTGACCGTCAGCGGCAACTTGGGCGACGAGATGCCGAAGGGCACGCTCGGATCGGTGAAGCGACAATCCGGTCTGAAGGAGCAGAGGTCATGAAGACACTCCAGTACATGGTTCGGATCAATCGGGATCCCGGTAGCGACTGGGGGGCGTCGGTTCCGGACCTTCCGGGATGCGTGGCGACGGGCAAGACAATTGATACGGCCCTGCGCCGAATCGAGCGGGCCATCGAACTTCACATTCGCGGACTTCGGGAGGACGGCCTCGCGGTTCCGCGACCGAGTCACCGGACCGTCACGCCTCGACGAAACACGCGCGAGATTGACTTTTACGCAACCGTCGAGATCGCGGCCTGATCCGGCTCGACTCCCGGCCGCCAGCCGCGCGGCTCATTCGGAGGCTCGCCAGAGGTGAGAGGGTGCTCTCGCTCACTTCTCACTTCTGTCTTCCAACTTCTAACTTACGTCTTCTCTTCCGTGTCGTCCGCTTCGCCTTCGCCCAGCAACGGCAGCGGCGTCGCGGCGCCACGGCCGAGCAGGCCCGCCTTCGTGTAGACGAGCAGCTTGTCGCGCGTGTCGGTGATGTCCAGATTACGCATCGTCAGCTGGCCGATCCGATCCTGTGGAGAGAACGCCGAGTCGGCCTTCTCCATCGTCAGCCGCTCCGGCTTGTAGGTGAGATTCGGGCTCGTCGTGTCGAGAATCGAGTAGTCGTTGCCGCGCCGGAGCTCGAGCGTCACTTCGCCGGTCACCGCCCGCGCGATCCACCGCTGCGCCGTCTCTCGAAGCATCATCGCTTGCGGATCGAACCAGCGCCCCTGATAGAGCAGCCGCCCCAGCCGGCGTCCGTTCTCGCGGTACTGCTCGATCGTGTCCTCGTTGTGGATGCCCGTCACGAGCCGCTCGTAGCCGATGAAGAGGAGGGCCATGCCGGGCGCTTCGTAGATGCCACGGCTCTTCGCCTCGATGATCCGATTCTCGATCTGGTCGCTCATGCCCAACCCGTGCCGGCCGCCGATGGCGTTGGCGTCCAGCATGAGCTGCACGGGATCCTTGTACGTCATCCCGTTCAGCGCGACGGGTTGGCCTTCCTCGAAGCGGACCGCCACGACCTCGGGTCTAATCGCCACGTCCTCGCGCCAGAACGCCTTCCCCATGATGGGCTCGACGATCTTGATGCCGGCGTTGAGGTGCTCGAGGTCTTTCGCCTCGTGGGTCGCGCCGAGAAGATTGGAGTCGGTCGAGTAGGCCTTCTCCACGCTCATGCGGTAGGCGAGCCCCGCCCGATGCATGTACTCGGACATCTCCTTGCGCCCGCCCAACTCGGTGATGAACGCCTCGTCGAGCCACGGTTTGTACACGCGCAGATGGGGATTGACGAGCAGGCCGTAGCGGTAGAACCGCTCGATGTCGTTGCCCTTGAACGTGCTCCCGTCGCCCCAGATGTGGACGTCGTCTTCCTTCATCGCGACGACGAGCAGGGTGCCGGTGACGGCGCGCCCGATGGGCGTGGTGTTGAAGTAGGGCACGCCGGCCGTGGAGATGTGGAACGCGCCGCTCTGTAGCGCCGCCAGGCCCTCGGCGACCAGCTGCGTCCGGCAGTCGACGAGCCGCGCCTGCTCGGCGCCGTACTGCAGGGCGCGGCGCGGGATGTCGTCGTAGTCCGGCTCGTCCGGCTGGCCGAGGTTCGCCGTGTAGGCAAACGGAATCGCGCCCTTCTGGCGCATCCAGTGAATCGCGGCGCTCGTGTCGAGGCCGCCCGAGAAGGCAATGCCCACCCGTTCGCCGATTGGAAGACTCTGAAGGATATGTGACACGTGTCTGGTTCCTGCGACCCTCGATCATACCGTCTGGCGGGGATCCGGTCACCAAATCGCCGTGACGACGCCTGATGCTCGGATGGTGGCGTCTCGCGTGATGAGCGGGTAGCGAGAGGTCGCGAGCGGCGGCGCAGATCAACGCGTCGAAGGGGTCTCGGGTGAAGCGCAACTCGTCGGCGTCGAAGACCTGCGCGGGACCGACGTCGTAGGGCTGGTACGCCGGATTGCTGAACAAGTCGGCGAAGAACTGCCGCACGGGCCGGTGGAGATTCACACGCACGGCGCGCGCGAGCAGGCTGCACTCCCAGATGACGACGACGGGCACGTAGGTGATCGCCTCGCGGCGCTCGCAGGCGTCGAAATGCGCCCTGGCGTGAGGGCCGAGACGCCCGCCACCACTCGCGTGAAAGAGCAGGGCGTGGGTGTCGGTGACGGCCGCCGCCGGGTCAGCCACGCCGTGCCTTCGGTTGCCTTGCAGGAGGACGCACGGGGGACTCCCGCACGACGCGCGGCTGTCGCAGCGAGTCGTCGAACAGCCCCCGGATGTAATCATCGGCGCTCGAGAGCAACGGGTCCGTCCGGTCGATGTCAACCGTTCCGACGACCGACCGGATGTCCGCCGCGGAGACCCGGCCCTCGAGCCGCGCTTCGGTCACGATCCGGTCGAGCACCTCGCTCAGGCTTCGATGTTTGCCGCTACCGGTCCGGCCCCGCAGCCAGAGCAGGTTGTCGCCGTCCAGAGTGACCGACAGGGCTTTCTTTGGCATAAACATACGATATCATAATATCTGTGGCGTTGACCGCTCGTGCGGCGGCGGACCGATCGCGGTAAGCTCGCGGACCTTGAGGGAATCCAATGCCGATGACGCGTCTCCTGTCCGTGACCGCCGTGCTCTGCGGCCTGTCGCTGGTCGTCCACGCGCAGCAAGGCGGCTGGCACGCCAACCCCGCGACGGTGCGCCAGACGGCGAAGGACCAGCCCGGGTTCAACTACGACGAAGCCCGGGTGGGCTCCTACACCCTGCCGGATCCGCTTCGGATGGCCGACGGGACGATGGTGCGGACGAGAGGCCAATGGCCGGCGCGACGGGCTGAGATCCTGGAGCTGTTTCGGAAGAACGTGTACGGGCGATCGCCCGGGCGGCCCGAGGATCTCCGTTTCGAGGTTGTTCAGAAGGACCCCCGCGCGCTCGACGGCGCGGCGACGCTCGAGCGCATTGCCGTGGTGAGCCGGCAGGACGGACGCGAGCACCGATTCGAGCTGACGTTGTTCCTGCCGAACGCGGCGTCCGGGCGCGTGCCGGTCTTCCTGCTGCTCAACAACCGTGCCGCGTCGAACACGGATCCGACTCGGAAGGAGAAGTCCGGTTTCTGGCCGGTCGAGCAGGTCATCGCCCGCGGGTACGGCATCGCCGCCCTGCAGGTCGCCGACCTGGCGCCCGACGACAAGGACCACTACCGCGCGGGCGCGATTCAGTTGTTCGAGGGCACGACGTCAGGCTCGAGGCCCGACGATGCGTGGGGGGCGCTCGCCGCGTGGGCCTGGGGCGCGAGCCGCGCCATGGACTACTTCGAGACCGACCCGCGCGTGGACGCCAGCCGCGTGGCCGTGATCGGCCATTCGCGCGGCGGCAAGGCCGCGTTGTGGGCGGGGCCGAGGACGAACGCTTCGCGCTCGTCATCTCCAATGAGTCGGGCGAGGGCGGCGCGGCGCTTAGCCGCCGCGACTTCGGCGAGACCACCGCGCGCATCAACACGTCGTTTCCGCACTGGTTCGACGGCACGTACAAGACGTTCAACGGGCGCGCGAGCGCGCTGCCGGTTCGACCAGCACATGCTTATCGCGCTCATGGCGCCCCGCGCGGTCTACGTGGCGAGCGCGGACGGCGACTTGTGGTCGGATCCGCGCGGCGAGTTCCTGTCGCTGGCGGCCTCGTCACCCGTGTTCGCGCTGTGGGGCGATCCCGCGATTGGGCCGGGCGACATGCCAGCGCTTGATCATCCGCTCGTCGTCGGCCGCCGCGGGTATCACATCCGCACGGGCACTCATAACTTGACGCCCTTCGACTGGGATAGGTACACGGATTTCGCGGATCACCTGTGGGGCGCGCCGGCGGCGCGATAGGAGAAGACGAATGCGAACTCGGACGTACTGGGTGGCCGCGGTGGCACTGGCGATCGGCGCGTGCGGCGTGGCGGGCGTGCTTGCGCAGTCGCGGGCTGGCGCTCGAGGCGCGGCGCCGTCCGCCAGCGTCGCCGGGAAGACGATCACGGAAGCTGACTGCAGCGCGGCGACGCTGGGCACGAGCATCCCCGTATCCGCGATTGGCGAGCCGGTCTCGGCCGTCACGCTCGCCGCGCCGAAATGGGTGCCCGAGGCGGGATCGACGCCGGCCTACTGCAGCGTCGATGGCGCCATGGCGCCAGCCGTTCCGGCGCCGAACGCCCGGTCCATCAATTTCCGCGTCATTCTGCCAGCCGCGTGGACGGCGCATGCGGCGCAGCTCGGCGGCGGCGGAATGGACGGCATGATTCCGAACCTGCTGGCCGGGGCGGAGGCCGGGACGCTTCTCCAGCACGGGTTCGCGACCTACGGCAGCGACTCGGGCCACCAGATGGCCGGTCCGGTCGACTGGGTGACGAACGACGAGGCGATCCGCAACCTCGGCTATATGCAGATGAAGAAGACGCACGACGCCGCGATGGTCCTCATGGAGCGGCTGTACGGCGCCCGGCCGCGCTACAACTACTTCATTGGCACGTCGCAGGGCGGGCGTGAGGCCCTGACGGTCGCGCAGCGCTACCCGGCCGATTACAACGGCATCGCCGCCAACGTGCCCATCGTCAGCTTCTCGTCGCTGATGCTCGGGCCGGAGCTCATTCGGATTCAGGAGAAGCCGGAGGCCAACTGGGTCACGCCCGACAAGGTGGAGGCCATTCGCGCCGAGTTCATCCGCCAATGCGACGGCCTCGACGGTCTCGAGGACGGCGTCATCAACAACTACAAAGCGTGCCGAGCCATCTTCGACGTGACCGAGGGCGCGCCCGGCCGCCACCCGTGGGCGTCGAAGCGGTGCCCGAACGGCGTCGATCCGAAACCGTCGGACACGTCGGCGAATGCCTGTTTCACCGACGGCCAGATCTCGACGCTCGAGGTCGTCTACAGCCGCTACAAGTTCGCCACGCCGCTCGCCAACGGCGTGAAGACGTTCGGCATGTGGGTGCCGAATACGGATCCGGCCGGCAGCGGGCTCATCGCCACCGTGCGGTACCGCGGCCAGGAAGGCGCGCCCGATATCGCACGCATGCACTCACACCTCGGCGTACTCGGCGTCACCGGTTTCCTCATGAGAGACCCCGCCGCCAACCCGCTCGACTACGTGGAGGGCGGTCCGCTGAATGCCAGGCGCGTCCAGCTCTCGGGGTGGCTCGATTCGACCGACCCCGACCTCTCCCCGTTCGCCGCGCGCGGGGGCAAGATGATCGTCGCGATTGGCACCAACGATACGCTCGCGTCACCCGGCGCGCAGCTCGACTACTACCAGTCGCTCATCGACAAGATGGGCGCGGCGCGCGTGAATCAGTTCGCGCGGTTGTACGTCATTCCGCAGGTCAATCACGGGTTTCAGGGAAGGAACTACTCGGTGGACGGCAACGGCAAGGCCATGGCCGTGCTGCCGGTGCCGAGCTTTTTCAACCGCGTGGATCTGCTGACCAATTGGGTCGAACACGGCGTGGCGCCAGGGGCCGCCGTGACGGTGACGAGCCGCGACAAGAGCCTGCCGCTCTGCACCTATCCGAGGTACCCGAAGTACATCGGCGGGAGTCCGGACTCCGCGGCGTCGTACCGGTGCTCGTGAACACCGACGCGTAGCTACGAGCGCCGCCTTCAGAACTCGCGAGACCGCGAAACCCGGTCGAGTTGCTCGGCCGTGATGTCTTCGAGGTGGCGCCTCCGGGTTTCGACGCCGAAGACGCCCAGAGCCGCCGCGGCCACGACGAGCGGGATCGCGCCGATCAGGGCGGTCTCGGCAATCGACGGCGCCGCGATGCCGATCGCCACCGACGCGATGACGAGCACGCCGCCGGCCTTGCTGAACCCGGCGACCAGGCCGGCGCCCCTCGATCGGATACGCGTCGGGTAGATTTCCGCTGCGTACGACGACAGCACCGCGAGCACCGAGCTGATCCCCCAGATCGGCATGATGAGCAGGCTGTAGAGCAGGACGCGGTTTTGCACGGCGACGTTGCCCGCCGCGATGAACCCGATCAGGGAAATCGCCGTGAGCCCGACCAGCAGCACCAGCGTGCGCTTGCTGCTCCAGGATCCGTAGAGCCACGCCACCAGCGCGTTGAGCGGAAATCCCATGATGGCGGCGTTGCGCAGGAGCGTGCTCGCGCCCGCTTCGCTGAACCCGGCTTGCTGCAGGTTCGACGGGATCCAGAGCTGGAACCCGAACGCGACCAGCCCCACGCCGAGGGCGAGCAGCAGGACGATCGCCGACAGGCCTCGATACGGCGCCTGGAACAGTTGGAGGAACCGATCCACGTCGCCCGCCCCTGGCGATTCGGCCGCGGGCTCTTCGAGCAGGGCGGCTCCGTAGCGCGCCATCACGAGCTCGGCTTCACGCCGCCGGCCGCGCGCGAGCAAGAACCGCGGCGATTCCGGGATCCACCAGTTCAGGCCGATAAGGGCCACGCCCGTGGGCAGTCCGATGAGCCAGAGAATGCGCCAGCTGTAGTGCGGCACGAGCAGCGTCGCGAGTGTGCTGGAGACGATGTATGCGCCCGCGACGTCGCCGCCGATGAGCACCATCAGCCACCCGCGGTGACGCGCCGGGATCGTCTCGGCCATCATCGTGAAGATGATGGGGAGCATGCCGCCCACGCCGAGCCCCATGATGAAGCACATCACGATGTTCATCCAGTACATCGTCATCGAGCCGCACGCGCTCGTGGCGATGAAGATCATGCCGGCCATGAGGATCGACGCCCGGCGCCCGATCCGGTCGCCGAGCCAGCCCCAAATGAACGATCCGATGACGGTGCCGCCGATGCCCGACAGGGGCAGGAGCGCCGCCGGGATCGTGCCGGTCGGATTGAGAGGGGACAGGAGTCCGTATTCGCGGGTCATGCCCGGGAGGACGAACGAGAGATTGGTCGGGTTGATGACGTCAATCGTGACCGCGATCGCCATCACCAGGAGCAAGCCCACATGCGCCGCGCTCATGGGCGCGTCGTCCAGCGCGCGCACCCGGAGGCGGTCCGCGCCGGCTTCGATGGGTCTTGCCGCCGCCGGCGTCAGGCCGTACAGGGCCAGGCACAAGCCGGCCACGACGAGGACCATTCCCGCGTACATGCCGGGGCCCATCGGCATGCCGCTCAGCCGGTAGCCCACGTCGGCCGCGTTGATGTAGATCGGAAGTTGCAGCCCGACGCCCGCGATCACCGCCAGCGCGCCGGTCACCGCCGCGGCTTTGCTGCGAAAGAAAAGCGCCGAGTCGGCGTGGACCGACGGCCCGTCCATCATTCAACACTCCTCGGTTCGGGCCCCGCGATTGCACAGCCGGACCAGCGACCAAAGCTGACGTGAGGCGACATTGTCAGGCGTGACTTACGCAAGATCGACAGCGACGCACCTCGTGCACGTCGAACTGAGATGGCACGGTCAGGGTCACAACGCCGGCGTCCTGCTTGAACTGCGGCGAGGTCCCGGCGGTGAGCAGGTGCACGGCCGTGGCGCGCGCGCCGGCCGGCACTCGAATGCGTGCCTGAAGCGGCCCAATCGGCAGCACCTCTCGCAGCGGCCCCTTCATCATCATCGGGTTGGTGAGATTGACCAGGTGAACGGTCATCGAGCCGCGCTGCCGCCACATCGTGACGTCGAGCAGGCCTGGGCCGTCGAGCTGCACGGGAGCCGCTTCGTTCGTCGCCCAGGCAATCACGTTGCGAAGCAACTGGCCGTGGTCGACGCACATCACCTCCCAGAAGGTCCGGTCGATGTCCCACGGGAAGTAGGCGACCCGGCTGCGGCCGGTTTCACGGAGATAGAGCTCGCGCGTGGTGGTGTGCGGGATACGCGGATAGACGTCCTCCATCGGCAGGTCCGGATAGGACGGAATGAGCGTCACCGGCGACGGGAACTCGGCCTTGGGCGCGACCGGCAGCCGGAATACGCCATTGATGATCCGCGGCGCGTCGTCCAGCCCGTCGAGCACGGGGTGGCGACGGCCGGTGGCCGGATCCGCGTCGAGGCTCAAGTACGCAGTTGTGCATCGGTCCGTCGATCTCGCCGTCCACCGAGACGCCGAACAGGTCGGCGAGCCCGAAGTCGGCGCGGCGCCGGCCGGTCTCGTCGAAGCGCGAGCTTTCGAACGTCGCGAGCAGGCTGCCGCCGCGGCCGACGTAGTCGCGGATCGCGGCGCACTGCGCGTCGGACAGCGCCGCCGCATCGGCGAGGATCAGCAGCTTGAACGGAGCGAGGCGGTCCGGCGTGAGGAACGCCTCGTGGACCATCTCGAACGGCGTGCGCGACTCGACCAGGGCGTGGTACATGCCGAGCAGGTGGTCTTCGTGGCGATCGCCTTGGGTAGCGGTCGCCCGCACGGCGGCCGTCTGCTCTGAATAGAGCATCGCCACCCTCGCGAGCGGCGCCTCGTTGCGCAGGTACCGCTCGTGCGCGAAATGCCACTGGTAGAGGCGATCGACGATGGGCAGCCAGCGGCGGTCGTAGAGGACGCCGGAGAACTTCGTGAACCAGGGGCGCATGCCATTCGCCGTGCCCTCGGCGACCCACAGCCGGACCTCGGGCTCGCTTTGCACCGAGTCCTTCCAGCGGTACGGCTCCTCGAGTCCGACGCTGAAGATGCCGCCAATCGGCCGCATGCCCATCACGGATCGGTATTCCTTGGCGCGCCGCCCGTTGGCCCACGGCGGCTCGAGGCCGTGGCGGGCCTGGTTGTCGGTGAACTGAATCGCGGCCAGCTCGCCGGCGGTCTTGAGGTCCGGCGGTCCGTTGGGAATGAAGCGCGCGGCCGGGTTCACGGCGCGCACCGTCGCGTCCCAGCGCTTCCACAGCGCTGTCAGCCGATCCTTGCGCCACGCCGCGTAGGTCCGCCGATCCTCCGGGCCGCGCGCGTCGAGGGACCGAAGATCGCGCCCGGTCGCGTTCCTGAAATTCTCCTGGCAGTGCACGCAGTAGCACTCGCCGGCCTGCGGCGCCCATCGGTTCGCGAAGATGCCGTTCAACCTGGTACTTCGCGACGATCTCGTGATGCACGTCGTTCATGAAGTCGAAGTTGTACGGCCCGAGCGCGCACGTCACCCACAGCGCCGGATTCGCCCAATGGCGCACCGGCTGGCCGTCGCGCCCCACCGCGATCCAGTCGGGATGCGCCGCCTTCACGTCGTCGCGCGCGGCGTGCGGGTCGGTGCGGGCGACGACCCGCATCCCCATCGACCGGCACCCCGAGAGCAGCGTGCCGAACGGGTCCGAGTCGCCCAGCCACGCGCTGCGGTGATGAAGCGGAATCTCGGTGGGGTAGTAGGCGACGATGCCGCCGGCGCTGAGCGTGGCGGCGTCGGCGTGCACCTGCCGGAAGTACGAGAGCCAGAACTGCGGGTCGAAGCGGCCCGGGTCGTTCTCAACGAGCGTCAGCTGCGCCCACCGCATGGGCTCGTCGAACCAGCCGATGAAGTCGGCGCTTGTGGTCGAGGCGGCTTGCGCCGCCGGCGAGCCGGAAGCCGCGAAGACGGCCGGAGGCACGAGCGCCGCAAGCGCCCCCGCGCCAGCCGTGACCTGGAGAAAGTCCCGACGAGAGATCGGATCGGACATCAGTGGCCTCCGGGAGGGGCCATTCTATCGGAGCGGCGCCCGTCCTGCGGGCATGTCTGCCGGCGGGAATATGTTGTGGCGGAGCGTGGCGGCGTCGATAATCACCGCTGAATTGCGTAGAAGTCATCTCATGAACCCGGCGACGCACCGAGGCGGCGAGGCGCCGGGCTGGCAGGCGCGAGACGAGAATACCGCCGGTATTTGACCGACAAGCAACGCGGCGAGGCGGGATGCCCCGGCCGCCGAATGCCGGCGGGTTTATGAGATGAGTTCCAAGGTCCGGCCCACGCTGCCTGGTTGTCGCCAGTCGGCGTCGCCCGTTCGCGCGTGTCCGCGCAAAGGAGTCCGCATGAATCGCCGACAATTCCTTCGCCTTGGCGCCCCCGCCGTGGCGCCGTTGATCATCGGGCGCCGCGCGGGCGCGCAGACGCCGCCGGCGACCCCGGTCCCGGCGTTGCCGGCCGCCGGGTCCGACGGCTGGATCTCGCTGTTCAACGGCCGCGACCTGGACGGCTGGTACACCTACCTGCAGCGATCCGGACGCGGCGCCGCCGAGCATAACGGGCACGTGTCGATCGAGAACGGGCTGCTGCACATCCTGGGGAATGTCGGGTCCGACGCCGCCGAGAGCGGCTACCTCTGCACGAACGAGGAGTTTCAGAACGTGCGGATTCGCGTCGAGTACAAGTGGGGCGTGAGGCGGTTCGCGCCGCGCCTCGAGAACAAACGCGACAACGGCTTGCTGTATTACGTGGTCGGCCCCGATGTCGTGTTCCCACGGTGCATCGAGTGCCAGATCCAGGAGACCGACGTCGGCGACGTGTTTCTCGTGGGCAACACGCGGGCCGTCCAAGCGGGGTTGCCAGGCTACGGCGGCGGCGACTATGTGCGCCTCGTGACCGGGACGCTCGGCGGCCGGCGCCAACCGGCGACGGGGCGGCTGCTCAAGGATGGCGACTTCGAGAACCGCGACGACTGGAACACCGTCGAGGTGATCGCCCAGGGGAATCAGGCCACGCAACTCGTCAACGGCCGGATCGTGAACCGGTTGACGAATATCGAGCAGCCCGATCCGCAGACCCCGGGACAATTCGTTCCGCTCACCCGGGGCAAGATTGCCATCGAGATCGAGTTCGCCGAAGTGTGGTACCGGCGGATCGATGTGAAGCCGCTCAAGGAAAGTTAGAAGTTAGAAGTTAGAAGTCAGAAGTTCGAAGTTCGAAGCAACTAGCGGCCGGGCGAACTGGCGGCGCGACGAATTCGGCGGGGTACGGGCACAATGGAACGACCGACAGCGACGACGCGATCTTCGATGCACCGAGTCGCCTGCGCATTTGCCGCGGCGGCCTCGCTGCTGCTGGGCGGCGCGGCCATCAGGCCGACGGCGCAGACGTATCCCCTCTATCAGGAGCCGTGGCGGCCGCAGTTTCACTTCTCGCAGCCGAATCTGTTCATGAACGATCCGAACGGACTCGTGTACCACGCCGGCGAGTGGCATCTTTTCTATCAGTCCCGACCGGGCGGCGGCATCGTCTGGGGGCACGCCGTCAGCACGGACCTGCTGCACTGGCAGCAGCTCCCCGTCGCGATCCCGCGCCAGCCCGACGGCAAGAGCATCTTCTCGGGCAGTGTCGTCATCGACACGGAGAACACGAGCGGCTTCGGGACGCCGGGCCATCCGGCGATGGTGGCGATCTACACGGCGGCTGGGCGCGGGAACCAGTCGCAGGCGCTTGCGTACAGCCTCGACCAGGGCCGCACGTTCACGTTTTACACCGGGAATCCGGTCATCGACATCGGGTCGAGCCAGTTCCGCGACCCGAACGTCTTCTGGTACGAGCCGACCAAACGGTGGGTGATGGCGGTCGCGCTGCCGAACGATCACCAGGTGGCGATCTACGCCTCGGCAAATCTCAGGACGTGGACGCTCCTGAGCAAGTGGGGGCCGCTCCCGCCGGAGGGCGGCCAGTACGAGGTGCCCGGCCTGTTCCCGCTCGACGTCGACGGCGACACCGCCCGCCGCAAGTGGGTGATGCTCATCAGCACGAACCCGGGCGGGCTCTGGGGCGGCAGCCTGACCGCGGCCTACATTGGTGACTTCGACGGGACGAGCTTCAAGGAGGACGCGCGGTACGATTGCCTCGCGGACCACACGCCGTGGTTCGACTGGGGAAAGGACGACTACGCGGGCATTACCTTCAACGACGCGCCGGACGGCCGTCGTCTTTTCGTGGGCTGGCTGAACAACTGGCAGTACGCGCAATCGAACACCGTGCCCACGACGGCGTGGTGGCGCGGCCAGCAGAGCGAGCCGCGCGAGCTCACGCTGCGGACCGTGCACGGCCGGCCGGAACTGTTTCAGGCGCCCCTGCGCGAGCTCACCGCGCTCCGCTCCGGCGCGCCGTTCCAGGAGCGCAATCAGGTCGATCGCCGGCGAACGGGCGCTTCCGGCGAAAGGCACGGCGCTCGACATCGAAGCGTCCTTCCGCTCGCAGACCGCCGAGAAGTTCGGCCTCAAGGTGCTGACCGGCGCGAACGGCGACGAGACGGTCATCGGCTACGACGCGACGACGAGCCAGATCTACATCGACCGCACGAAGTCCGGCGCCGCCGCGGCCTCGATGAATGGCTTCTATGGCGTCCAGTCGGCGCCGCTGGCCCTGGTCGATGGCAGGCTCACGCTCCGGGTGCTCGTCGACAACTCGATCGTGGAGGTGTTCGCGGAGGACGGCGAGCGCGTCCTCACGGATCTCGTGTATCCGGCGATGGGCAGCAACGGCCTGAAGCTCTTCGCCGAAGGCGGGACGGCCGCGCTCGAGGGGATCACCGTGTACCAGATGCGGTCGATCTGGACGGGAAAGTGAGCGCAGTGCTCTCACTGTTGTCGGCCGCGGCTGCACGTATTCCCAAACAGGCTCTAAGATTAGGCGCATGCGAATTCTAATCGCGGACGACGATCCGGTGTCGCGCCGGGTCCTGCAGCGCGCGCTGCGACACCTGAGCTACGACGTCGTGGCGTGCGCCGACGGCGCCGAGGCGCTCGCGCACTTGCTCACGCCCGACGGCCCGCGTCTCGCCATTCTCGACTGGGAGATGCCGGTGCTCGACGGTCTGTCGGTCTGCCGCGGGGTCCGCGCGTCCACCGCGCCGTACGTCTACATCGTCATCCTCACCGCCCGGGACGGCCGCGAAGACGTGCTGGCCGCCTACGATGCCGAAGCCGACGACTTCCTCGCCAAACCGCTCGACGTCGTGGAGTTGAAGGCGCGCCTACGGTCCGGCGAGCGGGTGCTGGCGCTGCAGGAGCGGCTCCTCGCGATTCAGGACCGGCTGCGGCACGAAGCGACACGCGATGCGCTGACCGGTGTCTGGAACCGCCGGATGATCCTCCAGCAACTGGACCACGAATTTCACCGCGCCGTCCGAGACGGGCACCCGCTGGCCATTGCGATCGCGGACGTCGATCACTTCAAGGACGTCAACGATCGATACGGACATGTGGCCGGCGACGCGGTGCTCAGTGCCACCACGAACCTCATGCAGTCAGTACCTGCGCAGCTCCGACTTCATCGGCCGGTACGGCGGGGAAGAGTTTCTGATGATCCTGCCAGCGTGCGAGGCGGGGCTCGCCCTCAGTATCGCCGAGCGCGCCCGCCGCACCGTGAGCGCCGAGCCCCTCGAGGTCGACGGACGCGCCTACCGCGTGAGCGTCAGCCTGGGGTTGGCGTGCTGGTCGCCTGCCACACGCGATCCGGAAGCGCTGATTCACGCGGCCGACGAGGCCCTGTATCGCGCAAAAGCCGCGGGACGGGATCGCGTGGAAGTCGACGCGTGACGCGAGGGTGAGGATCTCCGCGGACAGTGGAATCGTGCGGCCCGAGCCGGCTACTCCCAGCGAAAGACCCGCGCCGAGAGCGCGGTGAACCCGACGAGCATCAGGACGAGGACCGCGGCATCCCCGGCGTGGACGATCCAGCCCTCGCCATGCCAGATGCCCTTCATGAGCGACACCGCATAGGTCAGCGGCAGCACGCGCGCCACCACCTGCACGGGCACCGGCATCGCCGCAACGGGCGCGAACAGCCCGGACACGGCGAGCATCGGGTAGAACACGAGGGCGCCAATCGGCTGCGCGAAGCGCGCGGTGGGCACGAGGCTCGCAATCAGGAATCCAAACGCGCACGTGCTGACCGTGCCGAGCAGGAGGGCCAGCATGAACGACAGGAGCGGCGCGTCGGTGCCCACCGGGTAATAGCGCCGGCCGGCCAGGACCATCAGAGCCAGCGTGAGCGCCGTGAAGAAGAGCTTCACGAGCACGTGTGCCGCCAGGATCGCCGGCGGCCGCAGGGGCGTGGCCCGCAGCCGCTTCAGAATGCCGCCCTCCCGGTAGATGGCCAGGATGGTGACGAGCGAGAGTACGGTGCTGGCGGTGATCAGCACCGCGGCGAAGACGGGCAGGTCCGCGGACAGGAAGCTGGGAACTGCGGGCGGCAGGTGTCCCAGCCGAGGGCCCACCGCCCGGCCGATCACGACGAAGAGGAGCACGGGAATGAAGACCGAGCCGAACACCCCGAGCGGCTCGCGCACGAAGATCTTGATTTCGAGCCATGTCAGTCCCCAGAGTCCTCGCAGCATGGTGGCCTCAGTCGCGGACGGTGCGGCCGGTGAGCTTCAGAAAGACGTCCTCGAGGGACGGGACCTCCGTGCGGAAGTCGCTCACGCGGATCCGGTGCTCGGCCAGGCACGCGATGACCTGTGTCACCAGATCGTCGCCGACGCCGTGCACGACGAGTCTGGGGCCGTCGCGATCAACGGTCCGCACCGACGGCAGGCCCGTGAAGCGTTCCGCGGCCGCGGGGTCGTCGGTTGTGAGCGCCACGCGGCGCTCCGGGCAGTGACGGCGGACCAGGTCGGCTGGCGTGCCCACGTCGATCGTCTTCCCGTGATCGATGATCGCCACCCGGTCGCACAGCCGCTCAGCTTCTTCCATCAGATGGGTCGTCAGCAGGACGGTCTTGCCTCTCCCGCGCATGTCGCGGATGAGGCCCCAGATCGCCAGCCGTGCCTGGGGATCGAGGCCCGTCGTCAGCTCGTCGAGACACACCACCTCGGGGTCGTTGATGAGGGCCAGCGCGATGAAGAGGCGCTGCTTCTGTCCGCCGGACAGCGTCATGAACCAGGCGTTCCGCTTGTCGGTGAGACCGAGCTGGTCGATCAGACGATCGCCATTGATCGGGGTCCGGTAGAGCGAGGCCCAGAACGCAACGGCCTCCCGGACCTTGATGCGCTTCTGGAGCTGCGCCTCCTGGAGCTGAACGCCGACGCGGTCCTGGAGACGGGTCCGGTGGCGCCTCGGGTCCAACCCCAGCATCGTGACGACGCCCCGGTCCGGTGCCCGCAGTCCCTCGACGCACTCCATGGTCGTCGTCTTGCCGGCCCCGTTCGGGCCGATCAGGCCGAAGATCTCTCCAGGCTCGACGTCGAACGACACGTCGTCGACGGCCACGGTCCGGCCGTACCGCTTCCCGATAGCGGCCACATGGATGATCGGCTGAGAGGTCATGTCAGGACTGAAGCCGGCATTCTGTCATGCCCGGACCGGCGCCGGCGACAGCACTCAAGCGGCGCTTCCGCCCGACCGGTGAGGATCGAGGCGCCAGGCTTGCTCTCGGCACAGCGGTGCACGGTGGTGGCCGACATCGCACACCAGCACGACGCCGGCCTTCTCCAGGAAGTCGAAGTCGCGAGGTGTGGTGTCAGTCATGCCGGTTTCGCCCTCCACCCAGCCTTCGCCGAAGAGCGGACTCAGTTGCCCTGTGCCTAGTGCCCCTGTGCCTAGTGCCCCAGTGCCCAGTGCCCAGTGCCCCAGTGCCCAGTGCCCGGTATCACGCCGGCAGCGGTTGTCCTTTTGTCTCCGGCAGGAAGTACACGACGACGAGGCCCGCGAGGTAGAAGAGCCCGAGCAGGGTGATCGCGAATCGCAGGTCCATCCCGGGCAGGCCCTTGAGCCAGCCCGAGAAGAACAGCAGGGTGGCCGCCACGGTCCTGCCGACGTTGAAGCAGAACCCGGCGCCGGTCGCGCGCAGGTGGGTGGGAAACAGTTCCGGGAAGTAGATCGCGAAGCCGGCGTGCATGCCGAGCGTCAGAAACCCGAAGACGGGCAGCAGCACGAGGAGCTGCGTGTACGTCTGCGGCGCGTAGCACGTGATGGGGACGATGGCGCATGCGCCCACCAGCATGCCCGCGAACGCGCGCCGGCGCCCGAACCGGACGCACAGCGGTCCGAAGGCCAGCAGCCCCAGCCCGCCGCCCGCGGTCTCGACGAAGCCGTACGCGAACTTGGCGCGCTCGATGGCCACGGCGGCCGGCACGCCGTGGTGCGTCAGAAAGTTCATGGCCAGGTCCTGACCGGCAACGGTCACCGCCCAGAAGCCGCCCAATCCGACCGCCGCCAGCAGCATTCCCAGGATCGCGCGCTTGGCCCAGCGCGGGTCGAGCAGGAGTTCTCGAAAGCTGCCGAGCCGCGGGCCGCCGGCGGCGGCGGCTCGGCCGGCGGTCTTCCAGCTTTCCGGTTCTTTCACGCTCCACATGACCCACGCGACCAGCAGTGCCGGCAAGATCCCGACCAGGTACGCGTAGCGCCATTGGGCCGCCACGAGGAGGCCGGCCAGCGTCGCCGCCCAGGTGCCGAGCACGCTCGTCGCGTGAAAGATGCCGGACGCGTGCGCGCGGGCGCGGGCGGGAAAGACTTCGGCCACCAAACTCGCGCCCACCGCCCACTCGCCGCCGACGCCGATGGCGACGAGAAACCGCAGGGTCGCCACCTGAGAGAGCGAGTGGACGAAAAAGGTGAGGCCCGAGAACAGCGAGTACACGAGGATGGCCGACGCCATCGAGGGCTTGCGGCCCCAACGATTGGCCAGGGTGCCGAACAGCAGGCCGCCGACGGTGCCGCCCAGCAGGAAGATGCCGAGAAAGATGTCGCCGTAGTCCCGGATGGCGCCGGTGTGCCCGCCCTGGAGGATGTCGGCGAGCATCTGATTCCGCGTGATGTTGAAGATCTGGCCTTCGTAGATGTCGAACATCCACCCGGCCGACGCGACGGCCAGGAGCAGCCACTGGTAGCGAGTCACGCCCCGATACCAGGGGCCGTCTGCGGGTGTGGCGGATTGGTGTTCGAGTGGTGTCATGTGCGATTCAGCGAGCTCGTTCGCGCGCATCGCTCACGGGCTCGCGGCTCCTGCCAGTCGGATGTGAAAAGCGCTCCTACTCTAACGCACCGCGAATTGACGGGATCGAGGAAGGGGGCCAAAATGGCGTGTCCAGTAGACATCTTCTGACCATGCCCCGCGTTCGATCGACCGATGTCTCGTTGACGCCAGTTCACCCCGGCCGCGCACGTGAGTGTACGGTCGCCTTGCTCTACGACGCGCGGTCCGCGTACGACCAGAAAGTGCTGACGGGAGTGGCGGCCTACCTTCACGACCACGGTCATGTCAGTCTGCTGGTCGATGGGCATGCGTCGAGCAGGCTGCCTTTGGACGCCTCCCGCGTGCAGGGGATCATTGCCGACCTGAACGATCCGGTGATCGCCGAGGTCGTGAAGCGCAGCCGAATCCCGACCGTGGGCTTTGGCGGCGCCTGGAGATCCCGCGGCTCCGGGATTCCGTTCCTCCTGGCGAACAACGCGCACATCGCCGACCTGGCCGCGGACCACCTGATGGCCGGCGGACTCGTGCATTTCGGCTACTGCGGGTACACGCAGGGGGCCTGGTCGTTGCAGCGCGAGCGCGCCTTCGTTCGGCGCCTCCAGTCGCGCGCGTTCGACCCGGCCGTGCTGCGCGTGGCCCCCCGCGACTTCGACACCGACGCCGCCCCCGATGCGTCGCTCGCGGCCTGGCTCGGCCGGCTGCCGAAGCCCGTCGGGATCATGGCCGCCAACGACGCGCTGGGACGTCAACTCCTGCGCGCCTGCCGCTTGTTGGAGCTGGCGGTGCCCGGCGACGTCGCGGTCGTGGGCGTCGACAACGACGATCTGCTCTGCAATCTGAGCTCGCCGCCGCTCAGCAGCATCGAGCAAGGCGCCCGGGAACTCGGGTACGCCGCGGCCACCCTGCTCGACCGGATCCTGCAAGGCGAGCCGCTGCCGCGCCTGCCGGGGACGGTCAATCCGGCCGCCGTGGTCGTCCGCCGGTCGTCGGGCGTGGCTGCCGTCCAGGACCCCGATGTCGCGCGCGCCCTCGAGTTCATGGCCGAGCACGTCGCAGAAGGGATCCAGGTGGCCGATGTCGTGCGCTCGGCGCGGATGTCGCGCTGGCATCTGGAGCACCGATTCCAGTCCGTCATGCATAGCTCTATCGCGTCGGCCATCCGGCATGCGCAACTCCGTCGCGCGCGCGACCTCGTCTCCGGAACCGACACGCCATTGAAGCAGGTCGCCTCGCTTGCCGGCTTCGCGTCGGTCCAATACATGACGACCGTCTTCGCCAAAGCGTTTGGCCAGACACCCGCGCAGTACCGACGCGGCGTCGCCCGTTCCTGACCCGGATTATCCACGGCCGGTCCGCGCGTACATCGGCCGCGTCAGATTCTGTAAAAGATCCGCGCGAACCTGTAAAGCGCTGCGATTGTCGGCCTCTGGCTTGGGCGCTAGCATCGACTGGCAGGGAGGGATGAGATCGTGAGCGGCATCGCACTGACGTCGGACGCATTCACTCGCGGGCGCATCGTGCGCGAACCGGTTGGCCAATCGCAGGGGTATTGGGCCGGTGCGCCGGGTGTCTTCTATGCCGAGGACGAGCGCGCCTGGTACGTGACGTATCGGCTCCGCCGCCCGCGCGGCGTGGCGCCCGACCGCGGCGGGGAGGCGCGCATCGCGCGCAGCACGGACCTCGTCCGCTGGGACGACGTCTGGGCCGTGACGAAGGATCGCTACGGCACGGCGTCGATCGAGCGTTCGACCATCCGGAAGGGGGCCGACGGCGCGTGGCGGTACTTCACGAGCTACGTCGATCCGGCCGACGGCCGCTGGTGCGTCACCATGCTGACCGCTGCACGCGTGTCCGATCTCGATCCGGGCCGTGGGCGGACCATCTTCACCGCGGCGCCGCTGGGCCTCGAAGGCATCAAGGACCCGTGGATCCTCGCCTCGGGCGGACAGTTCTACATGTTCGTGAGCATTGCGTTGCCGACGTCTCGAACCACCGAGGCGTCGCACACGACGCTCGACATTTACAACACCGGCGAGTGCCTGTCGGCGACGGGCCTCGCCGTGTCGCGTGACCTCGAGACGTGGGAATGGCAGGGCGTGATGCTGTCCCCCGGCGAGCGCGGCTGGGACCGCTATTGCCGCCGCATCAACAGCGTCGTGCCGGTGGGGGACCGCTACCTCGCGTTCTACGACGGCAGCGCCGGCCACCACGAAAACTACGAGGAAAAGACCGGCCTGGCCTGGTCGCGCGACCTGAAGGTGTGGGAGGTCGCCACGCCGGACGCACCCATCTGGACGAGTCCCTACGCGAGCGGCGCGCTGCGCTACATCGACGCCCAGCCGAGCGGCGGGTCGGTCCTGCTGTTCTACGAGTTCGCCCGCGAGGACGGCGCGCACGACCTGCGCGTGCTCGAGGTCGAGGCGGCCGCGCTCGGCGGATAAATCCTAGGTCAACGTCCAGGCGTTGCCCACGTCGGACAGCGGAATGCAGCCGTCGAACCTGCCCGGAACCGGGTCGTAGACCAGGATGTGCTTGCCGACCTCTTCGGACGTGTAGTACCCGAGGAGCACGAGCTGCTTGAACTGCCGGTAGAAGGTGAGTGGCGGCACTTGCGCGGTGATCTGGCCCCCCCAGATCGTCGGGGGCACGGCCGGAGACTGGGCCTCGTACTTCCGGAACATCGCATCGCGATCGGCAGCGGCGGCGTCGACGAAGGACTTGCCGGTCGTCCGCTTCGTGTCGGCCTCGAAGTCGTCGAGGCCTTTGGCGAACGCCTGTTGTTCCTCCGGCGAGAAGTAGTCCTTCATGATGCCGTCGATGAAGCGGTTGACGAGCACGTCCTTGGCGCCAGGCGTCGAGGACTTCGGCAGGAGATGCTCGGCCATTTCGGAGAGCACGGCGGCCTGGTCGATGCTGAAGAACGTCGGGCTCCAGTCGAGGGCGCGCGCGGCGCGGAATCCGCTCAACACGCCGCCCATGGCCGATCCGGTGACGGCGTATCCGAGCAGCCACGCCGTTCGCTTCAGGGCTTCGCGCCGGTCGATCCCGCCGGGTCCGGTCTCGGTGCTCACAGGGTGCCCTTCTTCATCTCGCCTACGGCGAACTCGCAGGCCCTGGCCGTGAGGGCCATGTAGGTGATCGACGGGTTGACGCACGACGAGGACACCATGCACGCGCCGTCGGTGACGAAGACGTTCGGCACCGCGTGCAGCTGGTTCCGGGCGTTCAGCACCGAGGTCTTGGGGTCGCGCCCCATCCGGGCCGTGCCCATTTCGTGGACGCCTTTTCCCGGCGCGCCGATGTAGTCGTACGTCTGGACGTTCTTCAAGCCCGCGGCCTCGAGCATCTCGGCGGCGTCGGCCTGCATCTGTTTGCGCATCGCGAGCTCGTTCGCCTTGAACTCGCAGTCGAACGTGACCGTCGGCTGGCCCCACTTGTCCTTCACGTTGCGGTCGAGCGTGATGTGGTTCTCGTGGTACGGCAGGCACTCACCGAAGCCGTTCAGCATCATGCTCCAGCCGCCAGGCTTGAACAGGCCCTCTTTGAAGGCCTTGCCGAAGTGCGGGTCGCTCGCCCCGTCGCTCCAGGTGCCGCGGCCCGCGCCGCCCTGATAGCCGTAGCCGCGCAGATACGCTCCCTCCTTCTTGCCATCGAGGTTGCGAAAGCGCGGGATGTACGCGCCATTCGGGCGCCGCCCCCGGTAATAGCGGTCCTCGAGGCCGTCGTAGCCGCCGAGCGCCCCCACGAAGTAGTGGTGGTCCATGACGTTGTGGCCGAGCTCGCCGCTGTCGTTGCCGAGGCCGTTGGGAAACCGCGACGACGTCGAGTTCAGCAGGAGCGCGGCCGTGCCAATCGTCGAGGCGTTGCAGAAAATGATCCTGGCGGAGAACTCGAATGTCTGCCGCGTCTCTTCATCGATGACGCGTACGCCGGTCGCACGGTTCTTCGCGCCGTCGTACACGATCTCGGTCACCACCGAGTGCGGACGCAGCGTCAGGTTGCCGGTCGTTTCGGCCGCCGGCAGCGTCGCCGCGTTGCTGCTGAAGTACGCGCCGTACGGGCAGCCGCGGCCGCACCGGTTGCGGTACTGGCAGGTGCCGCGCCCGTTCAGCGGCTCGGTCAGGTGCGCCACGCGGCCGATCGTCACGTGCCGGCCAGGAAACGTCTGCTCGATGCGGTCCTTGGCGTGGAGCTCGAGGCAGTTGAGCTCCATCGGCTTGAGAAACTGGCCGTCGGGCAGGTGCGGGAGGCCGAGCTTCTCGCCGCTCACGCCCACGAAGCGCTCGACGTAGTCGTACCACGGCTCGATGTCGCGATAGCGAATCGGCCAGTTGACGCCGATGCCCTCTCTCGCGTTGGCCTCGAAGTCGAGGTCGCTCCAGCGGTAGCACTGCCGTCCCCAGATGAGCGACCGGCCGCCGACCTGATCGCCGCGGATCCAGTCGAAGCGCTTCGTTTCCTGATACGGATGGTCGAGGTCGTTGACGAAGAAGTGCTGGTTGTCGGCGCCGACGAAGCCACTCCGGATCTGGACGTGATGCGCCTTGGCTTGCTCATCCGACAGCATGCCCCGGGCCGGGAAGTCCCAGGGGTCCATGTTCATCGTCGGATAGTTGACGATGTGCCGGACCATGCGTCCGCGCTCGAGCACGAGCGTCGTGAGCCCCTTCTCGCACAGTTCCTTGGCGGCCCAGCCGCCGCTCATGCCCGAGCCGATGACGATGGCGTCGTAGGTCGTCGTGACGGGGGCTTGCGCGTTCGGGTCGGTCATAGAACGTCCTGCCGCTGGGATGGTCGAAACGGAGCTACTCTAACTCAGCCGCGCGGGCCTCGGAGGAATTTTTCCAGCCAGCGGTTCATCCGCGTCCACATATCCGGAAGACACACGTGGCCCACGCCCGGGTAGATGCGGCTCTGGAAGTGCGGCTCCTCCTTGTACAGACGATAGACGCGCCGGACGTCCCGGCCGATCGCGCGGACGCCCTCGATGGGCGATCCCTCGTCGTCGTCTCCCGTCAGGCAGAGAAGCGGCCGGGGCGCGACGAGCGAGACGATCGCCTCCGTGTCGAAGTGCGCCAGCACGCCGGGCACGTAGTAGTACAGGCCGTGTGCGGCCAGGTGCCCGCGCCGGACGAGCGCCTGGTAGCGCGTGAGGCACGCGATGGCCACGCCGGCCGCGATCCGGTCATCGAGGGCCATGAGCCACCACGTGCGAGTGGCGCCCATGCTGATGCCGACCGCACCGATCCGATGCGCATCGACCTCGGGTCGCGACGCGAGGTAGTCGAGGGCGATGAGGTCGTCGCGCAGCATCATGCCCCACAGCGTCCGGCCGAGCCACAGATTGAGCTTGCTCGCGCTCAATTCCTCGGCCGCGTTGACCTCGTCGGGGCCGCCCGGGCCCAGGCCGCGTCGCTCGCCGAATCCGTAGGCGTCGATGGCCAGGATGGCGTAGCCGGCCTGGACCAGCGCGCTCGCTGGTTCGACCGGCGTGTGCTCGCTCCGGAAGATTTCGTCCTTGCCGATCGCGTACTCGTCGCCGTGCCAGTGGTTGTAGAGCAGCGCCGGCGCCGGCCGCTGTCGCGTCGCGGTCCGCGGCAGCACGAGATAGGCGGGGATTGCCGCGCCCGCCGCGTTGTCGATCCGGAGGTGGAACACGCGCGCGTCGCGGCGCGCGCGCTCAGACACCAGCGTCACGCGGGGCCGCGCGGGTCGTGGGGGCAGGGCGCCGAGCAGGCCCCGGAGCTGCCGTCGGATGGTCTGCCGCTCGCGCAGCCAGGCGGCCTTCGAACGTGGGACGCGGAACCGTGGCACGCGGGGCCCCGGGAGTGTCCTCGGGCCCGGAGTCGGAGGCCCGTGGCCCGCCTGGCCGCGAGGCGATCGATCAGCCACTGAAGTACACGTAGACCGCGGCGATGAGGGCCACGACCAGCGCCGAGTTGATCACGTCCCAGCGGTTCCAGCTCGCGCGCGACGCGCGCCGCTCGGCGGGCGTGACCGTGGCGTACGTCAGGCCCGCGATCTGGTGCGCCGGCGGCGCGGCGGTCGCGTAGCTCACGCCGATCAGCACGGCCGACGAGATCACGAAGATCAACACGCTGTAGTACTGAAAGTAGAGGTTGTTCACGATCCAGAGAAACGAGCCCGGCGTGTAGCCGTTCGCCAGGCCGGCGAGGCCGAGCGTCACCGGCGTGTCGACGGCCAGGCGGAAGGCGCCCATGGCAAAGCCCACGACCAGCGCGGCCAGACATCCTTTCGCGTTGAGCCGCTTCATGAAGACACCGAGGAAGAACACGGCCGCGATGGGGGGCGCCAGGTAGCCCTGCACGCCCTGCAGGTAGTCGTACAGGCCGCGCGCGCCCTGAATCACCGGAATCCACAGCAGCCCCACGATGACCATCGCGCCGGTGGCGATGCGGCCGACCCAGACCAGATGCCGCTGCGAGGCGCGCGGCCGCAGCTTCTGGTAGAAGTCGAGAGTGAAGAGCGTGGACGACGCGTTGAACACGCCGGCGAGCGAGCTCATCAGCGCCGCGAGCAGGCCCGCGACGACCAACCCGCGGATCCCGGTCGGCATGACGTACTGCACGAGCAGGGGAAACGCGCCCTGCGCGAGCACGGCGTTCGCGTTGCCGTGCGCGTCGAGCATCGCGGCCAGGGCCGGGATGCGGTCCGTCTTGGCCAGCGCGAGCGCGATCATGCCGGGGATGATGAAGATAAAGACGGGCAGCAGCTTCAGCGCCGCGGCGAAGATCGTTCCGCGCCTCGCCTCGCGCTCGCTCTTGGCGCCGAGCGCGCGCTGCACGATGTACTGATCGGTGCACCAGTACCACAGGCCGATGATCGGCGCGCAGATGGCCATGCCCAGCCACGGGTAGTTCTGGTTGAAGTACCACGCCATCCGCCCGGGCTCGATGACCGGCGCCCACGTGCTCTGGACGCCGTGGGGGATCAGCGGCTTCCACAGGTTGAACATCTCCGGATCGAGCGCCGCGCGCAGCGCGTGCCAGCCGCCGAGCGCCTGCAGGCCGAAGTAGGTCAGCAGCAACGAGCCGAAGACGAGCACGACGGTCTGAAGGGCGTCGGCGTAGACCACGGCCCGCATGCCGCCGAGGATGGTGTAGAGCCCCGTGAGCAGGATGACCAGCACGGAGCCGACCCAGAAGCTATTGAAGGCCATCGAGCCCAGGTGAACCTGGAGATCCGGAAACAGCGTGCCAAACACGATGCCGCCGGCGAAGATTCCGACGGCAATCTTCGTCAGCACGTAGGCGACGAGCGAGATGAGGGACAGGACCCAGCGAGCCGTCGGCGAGAACCGGCGCTCGAGGAACTCCGGCATCGTGGAGACGCGCGACCGCAGGTAGAACGGCACGAGCACCCAGCCGAGCACCAGGGCACACCAGGCATGGAGCTCGTAGTGCGCCATCGCCACGCCGCTCGTCGCGCCCGCGCCGGCCAGCCCGACCAGGTGCTCCGATCCGACGTTCGATGCGAAGATCGAGGCGCCGACGACGGTCCAGCCGAGGTTGCGGCCGGCCAGGAAGTAGTCGTCCGCTGTGGCCTTGTTCTTGGAGACCACCCACCAGTTCAAGCCGAACAACCCGGCGAAGTACGCGACGATGATGAGCCAGTCGACAGTGGTCATGCCAGGGTGCTCCGCGGGAGTGTGTGAACGGCGGACAGTGTAGTCGAAATGAGCGCTCGCCGACATGCGCGTCCGCCGGCCCGAGCGTCGAAGCCCAGTCTGCTACAGTGGAGGAGACTCGTTGACCGCCTGCCGCATGCTCAGCGCCGATCCCCGTCCGCCGACTGGTTCCTGGCTCGTGCGCATCCTGCTGATTGGATCCCTGCTGGCGTTCGCTCTGCCGCTGTTCCTTGGCCTCGGGCGGACGGACCTCGGCAACGACGAGGCGATCTACTCCTACTCGGTGGACCGCATGCTGCGCGTGCACGACTGGGGCACGCCGCGGGCGATCTACGACGACGGTCCCTTCCTGGAGAAGCCTCCGCTCAAGACGTGGCTCGTCACGCTCGGCATCAAATACGGGTTGCCCCACGACGAGTTCGGCATGCGCTTCTTCGACGCGCTGTTCGGCGCCGTCGCGTTCGGCTACGTGTTCGTCATCGGTTATCGCCTGGCCGGGCCTGTCTGCGGCCTGGTCTCGCTTTTCGTCCTGTTCTCGATCCCGCCACTCATCTTCGAGCACGGCTTGCGCGCCAACGATATGGACGCGGCGGTGTTCCTCGCCTACTGCGGCGGCTTCTACCATTTCTTCCGATGGACTGAGCTCGGCCCGGGCCGGCGGCGCTTCGGCCACGCGATGGGCATGGCGGCGTACTTCGTGCTCGGCTTCATGACGAAGT
This sequence comes from uncultured Acidobacteriota bacterium, assembly GCA_963849525.1. Classification (GTDB taxonomy): domain Bacteria; phylum Acidobacteriota; class Vicinamibacteria; order Vicinamibacterales; family SCN-69-37; genus CAVXSP01. The sequence goes on from CAWKHL010000006.1 coordinate 157,996, forward strand.
TCGTCGCCGTCCTGTTCCTGCCGTTCACCGCCGTCGTTGCCTTTCTCTGGCAGCGCGGCGTGCTGGCGAAGGTCCAGGAGCAGGTGGCGGGACTGGATCTGGCCGAGCGTGGCGGCCGTCGGCCTCATCGCCCCGTGGTTCGTCTACCAGCACGTCGTCAATGGCGAAGTTCTTCTGGAAGACGATCTTCGGCGAGGCGGTGTTCAAGCGGTTCACGGCGTACCTCGACCCGCACCATCTGGAGCCGTGGTACTTCTACTTCCTGAAGACCTGGCGGGTCTTCGCGGACGCGGGCAGCGAATGGCTGGCGGCGATCGGCGTTCTGGCGCTCACGCGGCGCGCCTGGCAGGGCCGTCCGTGGCTGGCGCGCCTCATCTGGCTGTGGGGCATCGTACCGGTCGCCCTCATCTCGGTTGGCACGTCGAAGATCTTCTACTACGACTATCCGTATTTGCCGCCGATCGCCCTCGGCGTGGGGGTCGCCGCGGCGGCCTGGCTCGCCGCCGCGAAGCGCTGGTTGTGCCGCCTGCCGTTCGAACGTTGGCGGCTCGACGCCGTGACGGCCCGGCCGTGGGCGCGCCGGGTCTGCGCGACGGTCGCCGTCCTGGCGCTGCTCCTTGCCCTCTGGACGCTGCTCGTCGGGCCCGTCGACTGGCGCGTGAGCGGCGTGCGCTCCTTGGGCAATACGTCGGTGATCTGCCCGCTGATTATCGGTCTGGTCTTCGCGTACGCGGCCTCTCTGTTGCGGCCGGTGCTCCTCGTGTCGGCGGTGATCGCCTTGATCGGCGTCCTGCCGGTTCAGGCCTATTCGGCGAACCTGTCCGAGACGAGGGTCGTCGACCGACCGCTCCACGTGCTCCGGGATTGCGCCGTGCGGCAGGTCCGCTCCGGAGCGGCCCCGCGGGACGGAATCTATCAAGTTGATCCCGACGCGTACACGCACCCGTACTATTACTACTTTAGGTCTCTGGAGCCCTGGGTCGCCGATGGAAGTGGCGTTGACGTCGAGATCGGGACGCGGCTCTTCGTCCCCGGACGACGGACACCCGTGCTGGTACCCGAACTCGAATGGCCCGGCGTCCGGGCTCGGGTCGAGACCGCTGTGGCACGGGGCCTCGTCCCAGGGCTGACACCTCCCTTGCCGTGGCGGACGGTGCGCGCCCTCGACGGAGAGGGTGACTTCGTCGTGCTGCTGCCCGGCCCATTTGCGCCGTGCCTCGACGCGGCCGTGGCCGAGGGTGGCCATGTGTACAGACTCGAGCCGGCGCCTGCGGGATCCCGATGACGGCCGGCACCCCGAGGCTGTCGGTCGTCATTCCCGCGTACAACGAAGCGGCGCGGATTGGGTCGACGGTTGCCGATCTGCGGGTTCATCTGCCTCGGGTGGCTCCCTCCTGGGAGATTCGCGTGGTGGACGACGGATCGACTGACGACACGGGCGACATTGTCCAGCGCGCGGCCCGCGAGGATCCCCGGGTCGTCCTGCAGCGCGAGCCGCATCGGGGGAAGGGCGGGACGGTGCGCGCAGGCATGCTGCAGGCGCCGGGCGAGCTGCGGTTCATGTGCGACGCCGATCTATCGATGCCGCTCCATGAGCTGGCCCGGTTCATGGCCGCTGTGCCCGAGACCTGCGACATTGCGATCGGGAGCCGCGAGGGCCCTGGCGCCCGCCGCTTGGGCGAACCGGCGTACCGGCACGTGTTCGGGCGAGTGTTCAACACCATGGTCCGCGCGGGTGCTCTGGCGGAGATTCGGGACACGCAGTGCGGGTTCAAACTATTCACACGGGCCGCCGCGCAGGCCGTGTTCCCTCAGATCACCATCGATGGGTGGGCATTCGACATCGAGGCGCTGCTAATCGCCACGCGGCGCGGCCTCCGCATCCGCGAGATTCCCATCGAGTGGCACTTCCATCCCCAGTCACGCGTGTCGATCGTGCGCGACTCGCTCCATATGGCAGCCGAGGTGTGGCGAATTCGCTGGAACGCCATCACGGGCAAGTATGACGAGCGGCACTGAAGGCACGTCTCACGCTTGTCTCCGAGCTGGCGTTCCCGTCGCAACTACCGGCGCTACCTCCCTGCCACGACGGTCCAGGCCAGATAGCATCGGGCCGTTGTGGTTGCCTTGACCCGGCCAATCATGCCCACAATTGCTGATGCGGCCGATCCAGTCGGCAAGTAAGCGTTCACTGCTGCTGCCCTTCGTCAACGTGGCGGTCGTTGCACTGTCCGCCACGGCTGTCATTATCCACGCTACCGGTGGCGGACGCTTTACCGTGTACGGCGTACCCGTCTCGTTTCACTCTGCCTGGCGGGCGGCCGCTGCTGCGGCCGCCCTGTGCCTCGTGCGGATTGTGCTATTTGGTCTTGAGCCCAGCAATCTGCCGGGCCGCATCGCGAGGCGCGTGGCTCGCCGTCTCGGGGAAGCCGCCCGCTGGTCACCGCCGCCTTCAGTTCCCTTGTTTGGGCGCCACAGCCTGTGGGCGCTACTCGGCCTGTGCGGGTTCGCGGTGGTGTTCTTGCATTCCCAGTTGACCGCCATGCAGTCGGTGCCGGACCTGGGCGATCCTCTCTTCTCCATCTGGCGTATGGGCTGGGTCTACCACTGGCTGCACGGAGGGGACCCTAGGCCGCTATTCAGTCCAAACATCTTCTATCCGACGCCGCTCACGCTTACATTTTCCGACTCGATCCTCCTGCCTTCGCTGATGGCGGTGCCGTTGATGGCCGTGGGCCTCGGTCCCGTCGTCACGTACAACGTCATCTTCATGAGCGGGCTTGTACTGTCTGGATTCTCCATGTACCTCTTGACGGTGCGTCTCACCGGCACGCCACGTGCGGCGTTCCTTGCGGCGTTGCTTTTCGCTTTCTATCCATTTCGGTTCGAACACTACAGTCATCTGGAATTGCAGATGACCGAGTGGGCGCCATTGACGCTTTTGGGCCTCCATTCCTACCTGGAGACCTGGAACACCAAGTACGCGATCGCGACGGCCCTCGCCGTTGTTGCACAACTCTATTCGTCCATGTACATCGCCGCCTACCTTGGCATCTTCGTCGTCCCGATTGTCGCCTGCTACGGCATCGTGAGGCGCCCGCGTCTTCGTCAGTTGTGGCCAGGCAGCTGCGCGGCTGTTTTCGTGGTCGCGGCGCTGGCGGCGCCACTGGCTCGTCCGTACATGGCCGCACAGTCAATTAAGGGTGTTCGGGGCATTGCTGAGGTGACCTATTACAGTGCGACCCTTCGTGATTACCTGAGGCCGAACATCCGCAGTGCCACGTACCACGGCCGGCTGATTCGCGACAGCCAGCCCGAACGCGCGCTCTTTACGGGTCTTGTGGCTCCGATCCTCGGTGGTCTTGCTGTTGCCCCGCCGCTTGGCCTGGTTGAGATGGCGTACGGTGCGGCGGCGCTCTGCGCCTTTGATGCGTCCTTCGGGTTTCATGGTTCGATCTACCCAGCGCTGTACCGATGGCTGCCGCCGTTCCGCGGAATGCGCGTGCCGGCTCGATTCAGCCTCCTGTTCGGGATGGCCTTATGCGTGCTGTCTGGATTTGGGTATCGTCGGCTGATGGCGTGGTGTTCGAGCCACGTGCTGCGGCGCGTGCTCTTTGTCGCTTTGCTAGGCGCAGTCACCGTTGATCTCATGCCGACCCTTCATCTCGAGCCGGTGTGGCCGAATCCACCCGCCATCTATGGCCTCGTTGCGCACCTAAAGCAGCCGGTTCTGGCCGAATTTCCGATCGAGGCCAATCGAGATGACGTGACGCCAAACGTGCCCTATATGTACTTTTCCCTATGGCACTGGGCCGACATGGTGAACGGGTACAGTGGGTTCACTCCGGCGAACTACGGTCAGTTCTTGATGGCCGCACGTGCGTTCCCGTCGGCAGCATCCGCGGAGGCCATGCGCCGAGAGGGCGTAACGCATGTGACCGTAAACTGCGCGCTCTACGGCGCCGGGTGTGAGGCGCTTGTGGCCGAACTGGACGGCTCACCGGACTTTCGGAAGCTGGCCATGACCAGCTGGCAGGGAGATCCGGCGTATCTCTACGCCCTCGGCCCCAAGGAGGGCCCAAACTGACGCGCAGACATCACGCCGCGGCCGTCCGGCATGGCCCGTGGCCGGGCCCGCACCAGCACGGGGCTCCGTGCGCGCGGGCAAGCCACGAGGAAACACGGAGCGACGGTGCCCAACGTAGACGACGGGAACCCGCGCAGGGGGGATGGTGTCAGCGCGGACAACCGGCGGCCGCTTCCGCGAGCTCCCCTCCAGTAGTCATGTCGAGTGTCGAGGCCGGCTTCCTACTGACCGGGGCAGCCGTGCTCCCAGATGCCGTAATTGCCCCACCCCGCACCATCACTATCTGACCACCCCGTGTCGACATTCCCCGCACCGTAGTATCCGTAGAAGCGCAGAAGGTAGGAATCACGTTGACACCAAGGTTGCCGTAGCCGTCTGTGCAGGAGTTGTGTGATCCGGCCCCCGTCCGTTGGCCATGGTCTTGCAGGACTAGCAGCCTATTAGGGCCACTGTCTGAATGGATTATCAAAGTGACACCCGCCCTCGCACCGCGTTCGTTCGGCGGACCGGCGACCGCAGCCGTAGCCACTGTCACGGGTTATCAGGGCACGGCCCCATCCTTCCGCTCCACTCTGTTGACTGCGGTTCCAGCCGTCTATTTCGACGTCCCAGGTCGTGACGTGTTTCACAAGTGTAATGGCTCGACAGTTTTCGTTGTCAACATTCGCAGTCGACAGGCCTGCACGGAAGATGGTTCTAAGGTTGCGGGCCATCGCGCGAATTACATCGCGTGCATCCGACGGCGGTCATCATTGGCCTCCTCCGAGCCACCCACCATCCCAGCGTGCTCGGTTGGGCAACGGCTGCCCGGCTGGCCCTCCAGAGCGACCCGGTCGGACCCGCCGTCCATGCCTCTTCGATGCCTAGGTGTGGAGCCGCCTGGTCCCGGCCTGCCACTCACAGCTGGACATGGCTCCTGCCACCAGCCAGGCAGAATCGGGCCACGTCTCCGCGCCGGCCCAGCGTGCGGCGAGGCCGGTCGCGGTCTCATCGCTCGTTTTGCTGTGGCCTTACGCCAAACCTATCGTCCGAATGTGATTGGAGGATCCAGTGAGGCTAGGACAGGATATACGTCACTTTGTCGGCCTTGCCGTTCTCGCAGTCTTACTACTCGTGATGCGTCCCGGAGGAGCGCTTCAGGCCCGAGCCAACTGCTCCGCCGATAGCAGCGGTTCGACAGACGCCTCTGGCGACATTCAGTCGTGCCTCAACGGCGGCGGTACTGTCTCCCTTGCGTCCGGCGGCGTCTACAAGATTGCCTCGACGCTGCACATGTACAGCAACACCACGCTCACGGCCGACGGTGGGTCGCACGCGGAACTGGTTGCGGCCGCCGGCCTCAGCGGACCGCTCATCGAGGGAACGAGTCTTTCGAGTGTAACGATCACCAAGATGACTTTCACGGGGTTGAAGGCTCTTGGATATTACAAGGGCAACCTCGGACTTTCCAACTGCAATACTAGCGGCTTCAACGCGAACTTCGCTGGAAGCTTCACTGTCGATGACGTAGAGTCCCGTGAGGCTGCCTGCGGCACTGGCCTCGGAGTGGCCGGGACGTTCACCGTCGTTGGGAGCTACATACACGACAACGGCTGGTCGCCCTATTCCGATGGCGTCAACAGCGTGTCAGACGGTATGACGGTAGACCATTGTGATAGCTGCGAGATCGCCTACAACGACGTCAACGACAATACCGACGTGGATATTGTGGTGGGCGGTGGATCGAACGGGTCCGTCCACAACAATTCGATTTACAACTCGGGCGAGCATGCATGGGCAGGCATCCACGTTGGGTGGTTTCCTGGTGGTGGCGGCGATCATACGGGGATGACTTACTACAGCAATACGGTCAGTGCAGCCGAGGATATGATGTCATTCGGGATTATTGTGGGATTCAACCCGTGGTGGAATCCTGATTTCAGCTGGTCCGCTTGGGTCTCAAACGCCGGGGAGGTGACCGGCAACACGATATCGGGCGCGGCAGTCAACCTTGCCGTTAACGGGATTGGTGACGGGTACATTCACGGCAACTCGATGTCGGATCCGTACAACAGCGGATCGTCTGGCTTCCCCAACGCGTGTGACGTTGAGGAGAACTACACGGCCCACATGTTCTACGGGGCCACGCTTGATAGTGGCTGGGCCCCGGCGTGGTTCTTTCGCGAGCACTGCGGGTACTGGAACACAAGCTTGCCCTGGATCGATCGCCAGGGTGCACTCTTCGACAGTGAGTTGCTCAATCCGAACGATGTACCTCGACTCGGTACAGTGGAACCTACCACCTCGTCTACCAGAGCGATGGCAACCTGGTGCTCTACAACTCGAGTTGGTCGCCGGTATGGGCGGAGCCAGGTGGCGTCGGGGATGCCACGATAGCACTGATGCAGGACGACGGCAATTTTGTCGTCTACAGCGCGGAGAGCTGGGCGACGAACACTGACTCCGATAATAACCGCGGCGCCTACTTGGTGGTTCAGGATGACGGAAACCTGGTCCTGTACCACTTGGATGGATCGGTTCTGTGGTCCCTTTACTGATGGATCTCGCGTGGCGCCCTTGGACGGCTTGGGATAACCGGGTGGAGTCGGCCCAGCTTCTTGGGCTTCCCGCTCCATGGGAGCCGACGTGAGCGGTGCCGGCTTGGTGGGGCTGGTGCCTTCGTGGAGGAGTGCCGCTAGTCATCGTGTTCCAAGGGCCGGGCTCAACAATACGATGGAGTTACTAACGATCGCCGGGTCTTCAGAACTCTGTTGCGTGGCGCCCCATTCCGAGGGGACATGGGGGCGTCTACTAAAGCCTGGTTGCACTGTTCCAGGCGGGGAAGGTCGGACCTTGTCGGCTGGCGGCCGGTACAAGAGACGCGCGGACCCCGTGGGGCATGCCCGGCCTCCGCGTGGTGCGGGTATCTACCGAGGCCCGCACGCCTAGCGGAGCGGGGCGGGTCTCGACGGACTTGGTCCCGCCGCGTCGCGCAGGGCGGGGGCGGCGACCGGGCCGAGGTCCGCGGGGCGGCCCGCGGGAGCAGCCTAGACGTTCTTCACGAATGCCCGGATCGCCGAGCCGAACGCCTTCGGCGCCTCGAAGAACGGCATGTGGCCGCAGGCGGGAAGCACGTGCAACTCGGCGGGGGCGGGAAGTCGGCCCACAAAAGCCGCAACGGCGTCGGGCGGCGCGTATTGATCGTCGCGGCCGGTGATGGCAACGCACGGGCAATCCACCAGGGGGACGATGGGATCGGCCGAGGCGGCCAGCAGCAGGCGCGTCCAGCGGACGTACGTCGCGGCGTCCTGCGTCTCGAACAGGCGCTCGAACAGGGCCACCGTCTCGGGTGCCCGCCGGATCGTGTCGCTCGAGAAGATGCCTGGAGAGACCCGCGGGCCCCACCCGGACAGGCCCTCCACGGCGACGCGACTGGCGCGGTCGGCCAGCCGCTCATGTATGGCCGGCAGGACGCGCGGCACGCCGTTCGTCAAGATCAAGGCCGCCACGCTGGACGGCGCGGCGCGCCAGAGCTCCAGCCCGACGATCGTGCCCATCGAGTGGCCCAGGACAATCGCCGGCTCGCCGATCCGGCGATCGATCAGGTCGGCCAGATCGGCCACCCAGCTCTCGATGGAGAACGGACCGGCTGAGAGGCTCCGACCGGTGCCCGGCAGGTCCACCGAGATGGCGCGGCACGAGTCCGAGAGCCGGCCGGCCAGGCCCCGAAAGAAGTACGCACCGCCGCCGAGGCCATGGATGGCGAGCAGGGGGCGCCCCCTGCCCGCGTCCTCGAAATAGATCGAGCTGCCACGCTTGGTGCGGAACCAGTCGATCATCCGCGCCGCCGCTCGATCCGACCTAGGCGGGGACCTTGCTGTTGAGGCAGGCGAACACCTCGCGGTAGAACGCGGGGTGCTGCATCCACGTCGGCGCGGACACGAGCCGGCCGTCGCGGACGGCGTCGCGCTTCACGTAGTTGCCGCCCACGGTCTCGAGTTCGAGCCGCACGTGCTCGTAGCAGGTGACCGTCTTGCCCTTGGCGAGACCGGCTGCGGCGATGAGCTGCAGGCCGTGACAGATCGCGAAGAGCCATTTTCCCTGGTGGTCGAACTCACGCAGGATGGCGAGGACGCGCGGGTCGTTGCGCAGGTATTCTGGCGCCCGCCCGCCGATGCACAGCACGGCCTCGTACTCGTCAACCACCACCTCGTCGAACGTCAGGTCCGACTCCATGATGTAGCCGGGCCGCTCCATGTAGGTGTCCCACCCGGGCTCGAAGTCGTGGATGACGAGGTTGAGCCGGCGCTTGGAGGGCGCCGCCACGCACGTCTGATATCCGGCTTCCTGGAAGCGATGAACGGCGAACCACGTCTCGTAGCTCTCGCCGCCATCACCGACGATGATCAAGATCTTCTTCTGAGTGCTCACGATGCCCTCCGCAACTGGCGCCGACCGTATCAGTATTTGATCCGAATTTGATCCGAGATCAATCTCGAAACTTAGGCGGAAAGTCCCGGAACGTCAATCGAAACCTGCGCGCCTCGGCTGTCCGCGATTGGCCGGGCGCCCGAGGCCGCGGGGCTCACCGGCCGAACGGGGCTGTGGCGTTGGTCGGGGCAGTCCCGACCGGGCCGTGGTCGAAGGCGCGAGGGCGTCACGTCAAAAAGCAAGAAGCCAGGAGTCGGACGTCCAACTTCTGGCTTCGTGCCGTCGAACCGCCCGGGCCGCTACTTGCGGCTCTTGGGCTTCTTCTCGGGCTTTGCGGGCTTCTCGGGCTTTGCGGCCTTCTCGACGGCCTTGTCCGCAGCCTTCTCGGTCTTGGGTTTCGCCTTGCTCTTCGCACGACGGGCAGGCGCGGGCTCGGTGGTGAGGCCGAGCGAGACCATCTCCGTGATGAACGTGCGGCGACCGTGATTATCGAACTCGATGACGGTGTAGCGGTCGTCGGACGAGGTCACTGTCCCCGAGCCGGTACTGCGATTGCAGAACCCGACTGCCTTTTTGAAACAGCTTCACAGCGTTCCTCACTTTTCGCAGACGGCGCCGCGTAAGACCTGCGTCCCGCGGCCAGCTGAGAGAAGGCCCGCGCCGGACGGCGTGTCCGGCGCGGGCGGGTGGGCCGTCCTGGCGTCAGCCAGACGGCGTGCGACTACCAGCGCGGCTCCCGACGACGGTTGCCGAAGCCTCCGCCCGATCCGCCGAACGCGCCGGCGCTCGCGGTCTGCGGGCGGGCCTCGTTCACCGTCAGCGGCCGACCGTCCACGTCCTTGCCGTTGAACTGGTCGATTGCGGCGCGCGCCCCGTCTTCGGTTTCCATTTCCACGAACGCAAATCCACGGGACCGGCCGGTCATCTTGTCCCGCATGAGCGTGACAGACGTCACCGGACCGGCTTGCCCAAACAGCTGTTCGAGCGCCTGCTCCTCGGTGGAAAACGACAGATTCCCGACGTACAACCTCTGATTCATCCTTCCCTCTCTCCGTCCGCAGTTGACGGACGCACCGCCTGACGCGGCTCCACAAGTATTAGCCAAGTGGACCATCCACAAAAAGCTGCTGCAGGTGCGAGAAGGAAACGAGAATCTGCTCGACCGTCTCTAGACAATGTCAGCGGCAGGCTAAACTAACCCCTCCACTGGTACTGCCGCGAGGCGGGCGTTGGCAAGCGTCGGGACGGGTCCCTGGACCGCCCGATGGGGGATTCCGGCCGCGTGGGGACGAGCCCGCGCGCGGCGTTCCCCTCGAAGGGGTACAGAGCGATAGTATGGCTACTGGCTTGGCCCAAGGGGGCAGGCCTCCAGACGGTCGCAAAAGGGCGGCCGCATCTCTTTATCGCCGGAGGACGAGTGCAAAAGTCACGGCCCACGCAGAACAAACGGGCGCGCGAACGCGCAAGGCAGGAACGGGCGCAGCAGAAGGCCGCACGGCGGCAGGAGGCCAAAGTGCGAAAGGCCTCCTTGCCGCCACCGAGGCCCGGAGAAGATCCGGACCTTGCGGGCATCGTGCCGGGGCCGCAGCCGTCGCCGTGGGGCGACGACGAGTTGGATCTCGAGTCCGACGACGAATCCGACGACGAGTCCGACGACGAGCCGGCGTGAACAGGGCCGGAGGGGTCTACTTCGGTGCCTCGCCCTTCACGTAGACGCGTCTAATGACGTCCGCCTTGTCGATCTTGTCCACGACGTTCATCCCACTCGTGACATGACCGATGACGGCGTACTTGCCGTCCAGTGCGGAATTCGCGATGCGGATGATGAAGAGTTGGCTGTCGGCCGTGCGCGGTGCGGCGCCCTTGTCATAGGCGAGGCCCACCGTGCCGCGTTCGAACTTCCGCTTCGACGTCTCGGCCACGCCCACCGGCTGGCCGCTTCCACCCATGCCCCACACGTCTTGCTTGGTCATGTCCCGGGTGGTCGGGTCGCCGAACTGGATCGACCCGGCGCTCACCCAGTGGAACCGCAGGCCGCGATAGAAGCCGCGGCGGACGAGCGCGAGTACGTGCGCCAACGACTTGGGGGCATCGTCGGGATAGGTGGTGATCTCGATGGTGCCTTTGGCGGTCTCCATCACGATGACGGGATCGGCCGACGTCGCGCTCTGCGCGATGGCCTTCGGCCCGGACAGGGCCATTCCGACAAACAACACGCCTGCGGCCAGCGTGACCACGAACCGCGACTGACTCATACGCTCCTCCGAACTGTCGCGCCGCAACGTCTTCGGCGGGACGCTTAGGCGCAGCGGCGCCCACGCCGTTCAGGATTAGTGCCCGCCAGTTGTGCGCGGCTTGTGGCCTAGTGTAAGCCAATTCGCCGGCGCTGCGGCACCGGCGTGGACGGGCGGACGGCGGGCTTGTGGCTGGGGCACGACGCGCACCCGGGCGGCTGGGGCGGGCGGCGGCGGCCGACGCCGCTGCGCCAGGCCAGCCACCCGACCGCGGCGGCCGCGGCGAGCGTCACGAGGACATTCTGGAGGAACATCGAACCCTCCCCACCATCATAGACCTAAGAGCCCTAACCAACCCCGGCCATCCGCAGCGTCTGGTACACCGCGAAGGCGGCGACGTAGGCCAGGCCGGACATATAGACGAGCTGGATGGCCGCGTACTTGATGCCCCCGGCCTCGCGCTTCGTCACGGTCAAGGTCGCCAGGCACTGCATGGCGAGGACGAAGAACACGAGGGCGCTCGCCGACGTGGCGCGGGTGAAGACCGGCGTGCCGTCGGCGCGCTTCATCTGCCGGATGTGCGACATGACGCCTTGCGTGCCGCTGTCGCCGGCCAGCACCGACATCGTCGAGACGAACACCTCGCGGGCGACGAAGCTCGTGAGGATGCCGACGGTGAGCTGCCAGTCGTACCCGAGCGGTCCGAACACGGGTTGGATGGCCCGGCCGATTCGGCCGGCGAAGCTGCCCGCCTCGGCCGACCGCGCCTCGAGGTCTCGGGCCTGCGAGAGCAGGTCCGCGCCTTGCGGCGAGGAGACGCCGACCTGCTGCGCTTCGACGCGTAGCGCGTGCGCCTCGGGCGGCGGGCTGACGCGCGGATACGCGCTCAGCCACCACATGACGATGCAGATGCCCATGATGACCGTGCCGACGGTCTTGAGGAAGGCGAGTCCCTGGTCCTTGGCCGCAAGCAGGGCATTGAGGAGCGAGGGCACCTTGTAGGTGGGCAGCTCCAGAATCATCGGCCGCGCCCGCCCCTTGAGCACCGTCTTGCCGAACAGCCACGCACTGGCGAACGCGGCCGACGCGCCCAGCAGATAGCAGCCGGCGAAGGCTACGCCGGCAAGCGCCGGCCGATCCGCGAAGAGCAGGCTCGTGAGCAGCACGTACACCGGCAGGCGCGCCGAACAGCTCATGAACGGCGCGACGAGAATCGTCGCGAGCCGGTCGCGCCGGTTGGGGATCAGGCGCGTGCTCATGATGCCCGGCAGCGCGCACGCGTGCGAGGTGAGCAGCGGGACGAACGCCTGGCCGGGAAGCCCGAAGCGATGGAAGAGCCGGTCGTTGACGAACGCGGCGCGCGCCAGATAGCCCGTGTCTTCGAGCAGGCTGATCAAGAAGAACAAGAGACAGATCTGCGGGACGAACACGGCCGTGCCCGCAATCCCGCCGATGACGCCGTCGGTGAGCAGCGCGCGCACCGGTCCTTCGGGGAGCAGGTGGCCGACCAGGCCGCCGAGTTGCGCGAACGTCGCTTCGATGAGCGCCATCGGCACGGCCGCCAGGGCGAAGAGCGACCAGAACACCCCGCCCATGATGACGAGGAACACCACGAATCCGAGGACCGGATGCGTGACGAGGCGGTCGATCCGCTCGGTCAACGCATCGACCGGAGACCCGGTCGCCGGCGTGCCACCCGTCACACCGCTCGCCACGTCGTCGGCCCACGCGGTCAGCGCGTCGAGGCCGGCGCCGGCCGCCGGCAGATCGTCCGGCCGCGTCTGAACCATTCCGGCCGCGGCCACGACGCGTAGGGCCGCCCGCAGCTCGTTCAGGCCCCGACCCTTGGAGGCCACGGTGGCGACCACGGGGACGCCGAGTCGGCGCGAGAGCGCCGCGGCGTCAACCGTGATGCCCCGCTGGGCTGTCAGGTCCACCATGTTCAGCGCGACGACGACCGCCTCGGGATGCGCGAGGACCTCGCCGATGAGCACGAGGTTTCGAGTCAGATTCGTCGCATCGACCAGGACGACGACGGCATCGGGGCGGCGCAGCGACGGCGATCCGGTCAGGACTTCGTTGACGATTCGCGCTTCCGGGCCGGTCGAGTGCAGCGAGTAGAGTCCGGGCAGGTCGACCACGTCCGCGCGGTGGTGCTCGTCGAGCTGGCTGCGTCCGACGCGCGTGGCCGTCGTCGTGCCGGGGAAATTGGAGGTCTTCGCGCGGGTCCCGCACAGCCGGTTGAAGAGCGTCGTCTTGCCGGTGTTGGGGTTGCCCACGAGCGCCACGTGGGGAGTCCCGAGCGGTGCGCTCGATATCGGCGACGGTTCAGCGCAACTGTGCGTGGCCACGTTCAGGACGCGCTTTCCGTCTCGGGGACGACCAGGATACAGCCGGCGACGGCCTTCGACAGCCCAATGCGGGTCGACCGCACCTGGACGATGCACGGCTCGCCGTTCTTGCACAGCCGAACCGAACTCGCCGCCGTGAGCCCGAGGCTTTGCAGCAGATGACACGCTTCGGGGTCGAGCTGGGCTTCGTGAAAGCGAGCGCGTGCGCCCACGGGAAGCTCTGACAGGCGAATGACGGTCATGCCGCCGCTCCTTGCGCGCACACCTGCGCGGCGGCGTCCGCCGCGCCTTCCAGCAAGTGCGCGACGCCGAGGCGGCCAAGGTAGTTGCCGGCGAGCGCCACGCGGCCCGGCCGGCGGTCGAGCCCGGCTGCGGCATCGAGGACCGCCTGGTCGTAGACCGGTAGCGCGTCGAGCTGCGGAGTGACGTAAGAGGCGATGGGCGCGTCCGACCGGCCCGCCAGTACCCGTGCGATCGGCGACCACCTGGGACGCCGCATCGGCATCGTCTTTGGGCAGCGCCGCGGCAGATCGGTCGCCGTAGATCCAGGTCTCGGAGCGAAGCGCGCTCCGGCCGGAGAAAATGTCGGCGTTGAACAGCACGCCCAGCGCGCGAACGCCGGAGGTTCGTGGGAACAGCACGCCAAAGCCGCGCAGGTCGTCCGGGCGAGGCGCGAAGAACGCGGTGATCGTCACGAGCGACACCATGCGAATTCGCTGGATCGCCGCCGAGAGCTCGGGTGCGCCGGGGGCGAGCAGTCGTGCCGCGGCCGGCGCGTTCGTGCAGATGACGGTCGGCTGCGCCGCGTCGATCCGATCGACCGGCGCGCCGAAGTCGAACGTCACGCCGCGCGCGCGAAGGCCCTGGTAGAGCGCGTCGATGAGCTCGCCCATGCCGTTCGGAGGCGCGACGAGTTTGCCCCGCGCCGGTCCGCGCTTGCCGAAGATGGCGTGGGCCGAGAGGGCGTCGGGCGGCGAGGCGTAGATGCCTTGAAGCGCGGGCGCGATGACCCACGTCGCGGCCGACGCCCCGAGCACGCGCGTGGCCCACGCGGCGACGGTCTCGGTTTTGCCTGGGCGTGCGCGCCGCCGCACCCAGGCTCGGCCGAAGCGCGCGGCGGCGCCGGCGGTCTCGATGGGGCCGAGCGGCCAGCGCCGCGCGCGGCCGCCGCGGAAGATGTAGCGGCGCTTGCTCTCGTCGCGCGCGAACGATGTGGCCACGCCGGCGGCCCGGAACAGGGCCTCCATTCTGGGCGTCCAGGTGAACCCGCGCGCGGCTGTCTCGACGAGGCCCTCGGGCACGTGCCGCGTGTGGATCAAACCGCCAGGGTCGCCGGCCGACTCCACGACGTGCACGGCCCGGCCGGCATCGGTCAGGTACCACGCGGTCGCCAGACCCGACAGCCCGGCGCCAACGACCAAGACGGTTTCAGGCTTCACCGGGGCGTCCTCAGACGGCCCTCGAATAGAGCGGGCCCGCCGGCTGACTCGTGCGAAGGGGCTTGTCGAACAACGCCGCCACGTTGCGCAGGAACGCCCGGCCCTCGCGCAGGATGCGCAGCTCGTGTCCGTCGATCGTCACGAGGCCGTCGTCGACGAGCGGCGCGAGGAACGTCCGGGCATCCTCGACCTCCGCATCGTCGAGCTCGACGCGGAACGTCGTCATGAGCGAGAGGATCTTTTCCCGCCGGCGCCGGTCGTCCGCCGAGAGCAGATGGCCGCGCAGCGTCGGGATCTCGTCGCGCTGGACGCGGCGTTCGTAGACCGTGATGACCTTCTCGTTCTGGTGATAGCAGCCCGGCGTCTCCGAGATGGCGCTCACGCCAAGGCCCAGGAGGACGGTCGTCCGTCGTTCGGTATAGCCCTGGAAGTTGCGGTGCATCGTGCCGCTCGAGGCCGCGACGGCAAGCCCGTCGTGCGGCTTCGCGAAGTGATCCATCCCGAGCTCGACGTAGCCGGCGTCGAGCAGCGGCCGCCGCACCGTGTCGTACAGCGCGCGCTTGTCGGCGCCGACCGGGATCTGCTCGTCCTTGAACTTGCGCTGCTGCGGCTTGATCCACGGCACGCGGGCGAAGCTGTACACCGCGAGCCGGTCGGGGCCGAGCGCGAGGACCTGATCGGCGGTGTGGCTCATCGACTCGGTGGTCTGACCGGGCAAGCCCGTAGATCAGGTCGAAGTTGATCGACTCGTACCCGGCGGTGCGCGCGTGGCCGACCAGGTCCGCGACGAGTGGTTCGGACTGCACGCGGTTGACCAGGTGCTGGGTCTCGTCGTTGAAGTCCTGGACGCCGAGCGACAGCCGGCTGAACCCGCGCGCGGCGAGCGCCTCGAGGTGCTCGCGGGTCGTGACGCGGGGGTCGGCTTCGACCGAGCCCTCGAAGTGGTCGGTGGTGCGCTGGAGGCGGCTGAAGACGCCGTCGATCAGGATCGCCGAGCGTCTCGGGCGATGAGAACGTCGGCGTGCCGCCGCCCAGGTGCATCTGGCACACCGGCCGCGACGCGAGCACCGGCACCCGCGCCAGGTACAGGTCCAGCTCGTGCAGGACGAGATCGATGTACGGCCGCGCGCGGCCGTGGTCGCGCGTGATGACGGTGTTGCACCCGCAGAACGTGCACAGCGACTCGCAGAACGGCAGGTGCACGTACAGCGACAGCGTGGCGTCCGGCTGCGCCAGCGCGCTCGCGAGCGACGTCGACCCACTGGTCCGTCGTGGGCGTCGTGTGCCACTCGGGGACCGTCGGGTAGCTCGTGTACCGGGGAACGGGAACGTCGTACTTGGCGAACAGGTCGAGTGTCATGAGCGGATAGCCTCGTTGGCGAATGCCTTGCGAACACCGTTGACGAATGCCCGGACGCTCGACTCGGGCGTGCCGGGCAGGACGCCGTGGCCGAGCCCGCAAATCCAGCCGCGCCGCGCCTCGCGGTCGAGATGGCGGACCGGCGCGACGAACCGATCGATCTCGCGGTCGAGCGCCTCCCCGGTCAGTTGGAGCCGGACCGGGTCGAAGTTGCCCTGCACGAATCCAGTGCGCGGCGTGGCCTGCAGCGCCGCGGCGAGGTCCCACGCCATGTCGAGGCCGAGTCCCGCCCAGGGCGCGGCGACGGCCTCGGCCGAGCTCAGGTGCGCGGGCCGCAGCCCTTTGGCGTAGTAGCCGAGCTGCCGCGGGAACGCCCGCGCGAGCGCGCGCCAGGTCGGGGGCCGTGACGCGGCCGAACACGTCGGGCGCGAGCTCGCCGGCCGCCGTGTCGAACACCATCACAATATCGGCGCCGCCCTCGAACTGCAGGCGGACGTTCTCGATGAGCAGCGGCACCATCCGATCGGCGAACGCCCGGTAGAGATCGAGCGACGCCTTCGCGCGCGCGAGCGGGCCGGCGTGCGTGCCTTCGACCGCGTAGACGAACAGCGTCCACGGCCCGCCGACGAATCCCAGCAGGCC
Source organism: uncultured Acidobacteriota bacterium (assembly GCA_963849525.1). Classification (GTDB taxonomy): domain Bacteria; phylum Acidobacteriota; class Vicinamibacteria; order Vicinamibacterales; family SCN-69-37; genus CAVXSP01. Next base: position 174,519 of record CAWKHL010000006.1, read on the forward strand.
CTTGTCGGCGGGCAGCCGCGCGCGGGTCGCGCGCATGGCGTCCCGCTGGAACGCCAGCCGCGGGAGCGCGTCCTCGAGCGGCGCGAAACCTCGCGAGCCGCTCTGGGGTGAGCGTGCCGTCGAGCTTCGGCGGCCCCTCGTCGTAGCTCAACCCGAATCCCAGGGCTTCGAGCGGGAACAGGAGGTCGCTGAACAGGATGGCCGCGTCGAAGTCGAAATCGAGCACGGGCCCCATCGCCACTTCGGCCGCCAGCTCCGGCGTCCGGCACAGCGCTTCGAAGCTGTGCGTGGCGCGGAGTTCCTGGTACGGGCGCGTGGTAGCGGCCGGCCTGCCGCATGAGCCAGATGGGCGGCACGTCGACGGCCTCGCCGCGCAGCGCCCGATCGGAACAGCGCCGCCTCATTCGGCGCCTCCATCCACGCCCACTGGTACCCGATCCCGCGCACCGACCGGATGACCTGTCCGCTCTCGTCGCCGAGGGCCTGGCGCAGCCGGACGATCGCGTTGTCGATCGCGCGCGGGGTCGGAAACTGGTCCTCGCCCCAGACGCGATCGAGGATCTCGGATCGATCGACCACGCGCGGCGCCGCGTCGATGAGCATCTTGAGCACCCGGCTGTCGCGCACTTGCAGGAACGTCCGTTCTGCCGTCGGGCGTCTCGACCGACAGCGCGTCGAGATCGACCGTCCGGCCGTGCGACCTGGATCGTGCGGGTCGGCCGCGGCCGCTCGAGCACGTGGCGGACCCGGATGATGAACTCCTTCAGGTGAAACGGCTTGGGCAGGTACTCGTCGGCGCCGATCTCGAAGCCCTCGAGCCGGTTCTCCGCCGAGTTGAGCGCCGTCATGAACATGATCGGCCGTCGAGGTCCTGCGTCGGATCTGCCGCGTCCGAGGCCGAAGCCCGAGCCGTCGGGCAGTTTCACGTCCAGGATGGCGAGGTCCCACGGCGTCGGAGCCCAGCTGCGCTCTTCGCATCGGCAATGGTCTGCGCCCAGTGCACCGTCAGTCGCTCCCGTTCCAGACGCTCGGCCAGCGTCCGGCCGAGCGACGCGTCGTCTTCCACGAGCAGCACGCGGGCCATCAGCGCGCCACCGGCAGCTCGAGCACCGCCGTGAACCCCGCGACCGGCCGCGCCGGTCCCGAAGCGAAGGTCGCCGTGCATCCGGCGCGCGAGCTGCTGCGAGACGAACAGCCCGACGCCGGTGCCGCTCGTCGCCGCCGGCCGCTTGAAGGGCCGGCCGAGTCGTCTTGATGACGCGCGCCGGCGCGCCGCGGCCGTCGTCGCTGGCCGTGATCGTCACGCGGCCGTCCGACGGCCCGCGATCCGCGACGGTCACCGTCTTCGCGCCGCCGTGGATCACGGCGTTCTGCAGCAGGTTGCGCCACACGCTCTGGAGCGCCCGCGCGTCGGCCAGCACGGTCTCGTCGCCCTCGATGCGGACGTCGAGCTCTGGCCAATCGGCCGCGGTCCGGCGGATGAACGCCGCGATGTCGACGGGCTCGACGAGCAGGTCGCCCTCGGGCTGCGCGAAGTAGAGCGAGTTCTCGAGCTGGACGCCGCAGCCGCAGCGTGTCTTTGAGCAGGCGCGCCATGTTCGGGTTGCCGGCCGCCTCGGGCAGGTCCTCGCTGAGGCTTTCCGCCTGGAGCTGCAGGCTCGCCAGCGCGGTCTTCAGGTCGTGCGTGAACGCCATGAAGAACGCCTCGATGGCGCGCTGGCGCGTCTGCTCGCGGCGGATGCTCACCACGAGCGCGGCGCCGCCGGCGACGAGCAGCCCGATGAACGAGGCGCCCTCCCAGACGAGCATGTCCTGCACGCGCTCGAGCCGCGGCGCCTCGGGCGCGCTGAGCCGGCGAATCTGCCGCGCCTGCTCGAGCCCGAAGACCATCCACCAGACGGCCAGCGACACCGTGAACAGCAGCCAGACGATGGCGGCCGAGGAACTGAAGCCGGTTGCGCGAGCGGGCGCATCACGGCCGCGCCGGCCTCCCGCGGCGGCCGGACAGTGCCTCGCGCGCCGCGCGAGCGTCGCGGCGTCGTGTGCCAGCGAAAGGAAACAGACTTCGAAGCCGGACGGGCGGCAGGTAGACGCCGCGCGCCAGCGCCGCGTGGAACAGCCGCGCGGTACCAGCGGGACTGCGGTCTCGGGAATCGCGTCAACGCGCCGCACGGCGCGAGTCGGACGCGGCGCGCAGCCAGAAGATCGAGGCGTGCTGCACGACGTCGACCGGCACGCCCGCTGCGGCGCGAAACGACGCGCCGAGCGATCGGCAGAACTCGTCGGTCCGCTGTGTTCAGACCGCGCCCACCCGTTCGGCTCATCCATCTTCGACAGCGTGGCGAGGCCCGGCGCGCATGCCCACGGGATTCGCGCTGAGCGTGCCCGCCTGGTAGACGGGGCCGACCGGCGCGACCAGCTCCATGAGGGCCGCGCGTCCGGCGTACGCGCCGACCGGAAAGCCGCCGCCGATCACCTTGCCGTAGGTCGACCAGATCGGGCGAGAGGTCGAGCGCGCTCGGCCATGCCGCCGCGACCGACGCGGAAGCCGCTGATGACCTCGTCCAGGATGAGCAGGGCGCCGTGCGTCGCGGCAGCGTTCGGCGACGCGCGCGCAGCCACTCGCGCGCGCTGCGGCAGCAAGCCGTAGTTGGCCGGCAGCGGCTCGACGATGACGGCGGCGATCGTCCGCGCCGAACGTCGTCGAACGACGCGGTCGAGCGCCGCGTCGTCGTCGAGCGGCGCCACGAGCGTGTCGCCGAGGATGCTCGGCGGGCACGCCCGCGCTCGAGGCGGCCACGCGTCCGGCGGCCAGCCCGCTGCCGGCTTGCACGAGCATCGCGTCGGTGTGCCCGTGGTAGCAGCCTTCGAACTTCAGGATGCGCGAGCGGCCGGTGGCCGCCCGGGCGACGCGCAGCGCCGACATGACGGCCTCGGTGCCCGAGGAGACGAAACGAATCCGCTCGACCCACGGCAGCCGCTCGGTGATCCACTCGGCCAGCGCGCAGCGAATACGGCTCGCACGCGCCGAACGACCAGCCGTCGTCAACGGCCTCGTGCACGACACGGGCGACGTCCGGGTCCGCGTGGCCCAGAATCAGCGGACCGAAGCTCTGGCAGAAGTCGATGTACGCGCGGCCAGTCGACGTCGATGAGACGCGCGCCGCGGCCGCGCGGCGAAGAAGACCGGCGACCCGCCGACGCTGCTGAACGCGCGCACGGGGCTGTGCACGCCGCCGGGCGTCACGCGCAAGCCGCGGTCGAAGAGCTCTGCCGAGGACGGGAGGGCGGAGGGGCGGGTCGTCATGCGTGATGTCGGGGACGCGACCTCATCACCCCAGCCCCAGCGCCCGCGCCTGGCGCGCGCCGTACGTGATGATGTAGGCCGCGCCGGCGCGGCGGAAGACGTGCCACGTCTCGAGCAGCGCCGGCGTCGAAATTGAGCAAGCCCGCGGTCGGCGAGCGCGAGGAGCCCGGCGTACTCGCCGCTCACCTGATAGGCGCCCACGGGCCGCCCGGTGGCCTCGGCGATGGGCGCGATCAGATCGATCGACGTCAGCCCGGCTTGACCATCAGCAGGTCGGCGCCTTCGTGCGCGCAGCGCACGCTCGACGCCGATCGCGTCGCGTCTGGCGCGCACGTCGATCTGATAGTGGCGGCGGTCGCCGAACTGCGGCGCCGAGTCCGGCCGCGTCGCGGAAGGGGCCGTAGAACTGGCTGGCGAACTTCGTGCTGTAGCTCATCACCGGCACCCGCTCGTGCCCGCCCGCGTCGAGCGCCGCGCGCAGATGCGCCGTGCGGCCGTCCATCATGTCGCTGGGGCTCACGCCATCGGCGCCGGCCTCGGCCACCTGGACCGCCATCGTGCCAGCGCGTCGAGCGTGGGCGTCGAGATCGATGCGCCCGTCGCGAGTCGAGAATCGCGCAGTGGCCGTGCTCGGTCGCACGCGCACAGGCAGATGTCCACCCACAGGCACAGCGCGTCGCCGAAGCGGTCCTTGATGGCGGCGACCGTGCGCTGGGCGTGATCGAAGCGGTCGGCCCGACCGTCGAGCCCCACGTCGTCGCTTCGACGCGGGGACCGGGAAGAGCAGAAAGTGCCGCACGCCCGCGTCGACGTCGCGGGCGATCTGCTCGAGCGGCGGCGCCTTCGCCCATCCGTGCGTTGTCGCCCAGCCCGGGCACCGGTTCGGTGCCCGGTCATGCCCTTCGACGACGAAGAGCGGCTGGATCAACTGGGCGACCGAGAACGTCGTCTCCGCGACCAGGTCGCGAATGTGGGCCGACTGGCGCAGCCGGAGCTGCGACCAGGGCGCGCGCGGTCGACACGGTCGTAGACACAGGGTCCTCCAACAGGTCAGTCGAGAACTCGGGCGCGCCACGGCAGCGGCCTGGCCGGCGGTCACGCCGTTCAGCCAGTGCTCGTAGTCGAGCCAGACACGCAGATGGCGCGCCCGGCCCGAGCGCATCACGCAGCGTGCGCCACGTCCGTCCAGGGCCGCTGCCGTGCCAGCGCCCCGCGAAGTCCGGGCCAGCGCGTCAGGGCGCGAGGAAGAGCGTGCCGCTCGTCCAGAAGAAATGCGTCCGCGTCGGCAGGTCGTCTGGAAGCGGCTCGATCGACTTCATAGGTGGCGATAGCGTGCGGGTCGAGTCGAGGCGGCCGCGCGATGCGTCAGGCGATGCCAGCGGCACCGCGTGGCCGGCCAGCGCAGTCGATGGCCGGCGCTTCGGCGTCGCCGAGGCCGTCGGCGCAGCCGTGCACCCACACGCCGCGCGCGGCCAGCCGGCGCCACGTCGTGGGGCCGGCGCGCCCAGACGAGCCTGTCCGATCGTGACGGGCCAGTTGCTCCGGCAGCGCTTCGGCCCGCGCGGTCCAATAGCCGGCGTCGTCGTCCGGCGGCGCGACGTCGAGAGCTGGCGCCGCGTGCCGCGGTGGCGTTCGTCCGGGCCGCGGCCAGATGTGCGAGAGCGTCGGTCGGCGGCTCGGGATCGTCGTCGACTGCCAGGGACCAGCCCCGGTCTTCGCGCCGCCGACGTGGATCGGCCGCGCACGCTGACGACGCGGCCGTACTCGCGCGGCAGCACGGTGGCGCCCAGCGGCTTCGTGGCAGCCGCCGCCGTACGACGGCGAGAATCGCGCGCTCTTCGAGCACGGCGCTCCTGGTCGGCTCGATGCGCAATCGCCAGCAATCGCTCGTGAGCCTGCCGATCCGCTCCTCGCCTCGGCGGCCATCGCGCCCTGCGCCGGCGCACCCGGGACCTCGCGCAGAGGCAGCACCATCCAGACGCACTGGTCGAGCGCGCGGCGCACGACGCCTGCCGCGGCGTCGAACGGCGCGCCAAACGTCAGCAGCCGATCGAGCGCGGCCTTGGCGACCACGAGCGCGTCTGGCCGCGGCCGTCGATGAGTTTGCCGAGCCGCGTCGCGATATTGCCGCGCACGGGTGTGAAGGTCAGCGTCTCGACCGGCCACGGCAGCAGGGCCGGCAGGGTCTGCTGCAGCAGCCAGACTCCGCCGCGGCGACGAGGACAGCACCGTGAGGGCGCGCGGCCGCAGGCCGACCACATCGCGCCGGACGATGCAGCACGTCGCGCGGGTCGGCGCGCTCGAGCGTGGCCGCAATCGTCATGCCGGCGCCGGTCGTCGAGCGGCAGATCCTTCCACGAATGCACGACGACGTCGGCCTCGCCCGACGCGAGAGCGACCGACAGATCCGCGGTGAACGCGCCTTTGTCGGTGAGGGCCGTCAGGGAAGCGACGAGGTCGCGATCGCCGGCGCGACGTGCGAGTGAGAAAGGTCACGTCGAGATCCGGCCAGCGGGCTTCGAGCGCTCGGCCGACGAGCATGGCTTGCAGCCGGGCGAGATCGCTCGCCCGGCTGAGGACTCTCAGGCGCACAGGTCGTCCCAGCCGAAGGGACGCAGCTCGTCGCGCAACTCGTACCGGCGGCTGCGTGACGCGATTTCGGCGCGCGCCGCCTCGACATGCCGGGCGGCAAACGCGTTGCGTGGCGGTCATGCGCGCGAACAGATCGCGCAGGGTGACGACGGGCAGCGACCGGCCGCAGCGGGGCGCAGCCCAGCTCGCCGCGAAGGTCGATCACGCACTGACGTTCGGGTAGTGCGCCACGACTCGGTCGACCAGATCCGATGGCACCGGCGCCGCGACCACGACGACGGTTGGCGTCGGTGACGCCGCGAACGTGTCGAGCGTGTCGAGTGGGTGATAGGTCACGCCTGCGAGGCGGTTGACCGTGTCTTCCGGCGCCCGCGCCCCACTGGTCGACCGAGCGGCCGTCGTCGGCGAGGAACGGCAGGACTTCGCCGGCGAGCTTGCCGGTGCCGACGAGGACCGTGTGCGGGCCGTCGGCGAGGTACCGGCGCACGGCGCTGCCGTAGGAGCGCGAGCCCAGGCCCTGGAGATGTTCGGTGCGGATGTCGCGCGCGTCGGTGAGCAGGCGCTGGCCGAGGCGGCCCAGCCACCCGTGGTCCTTGCCGAGCGAGGACAGGAACGCCTTGAACTGTCCCATGACCTGCGTCTCGCCCAGCATCGGCGACTGCAAGCCGCAGAGGATCTCGAGCACCAGCCGGTACGCGTCGCCTTCGATGAGCGGCGCCTCGACCGGTAGTTCATCGGGGTCGTCGGTGAATGTGACTTCGCGCAGGCAGGTGCGCCAGACCGGGGCCCCGGGGACGAGGGGGGCGTCAGTCGGCTCCTGGTTCAGGATCGCGAGCGCCATGACACCTCTATCGTATGAAGCTCGGAATCGGGATGTGTCATGGTTTTGTCCGGGCCTGGGCGCCCGGGGGGTAGAATGGCGGTCGGTGCCCTGGCGGGCACTTCCGCGCCGTGTTCTGGCGGCGCCGTTCCCGCGTGTGTTCCTGTAGAGATGCCCTCCCGCGCCGTTGGCGTAATCTTGCTGCAACTGGGGACGCCAGACGAGCCGACGACGCCCGCGCTTCGCCGGTACCTGGCCGAGTTCCTGTCCGACCGGCGCGTGATCGACCTGTCGCGCCTGTCTGGTGGCCGATTCTTCACTTCATCGTGCTGCGCACGCGGCCCCGCAAGTCCGCCGAGGCCTACCGAAAGGTGTGGACGCCGGCCGGGTCGCCGCTTGCCGCCACGTCCGCCGCGCAGGCGGCGGCGCTCGAAGAACGCCTTTCGCGATGCGTGCGGCGCGCGCGTGCCGGTCCTCGTCGGGATGCGGTACGGGCAGCCGTCGATCCAGAGCGCGGTGGCGGAGCTGATCGCGGCCTGGGCGTCGATCGCATTCTCGCGTTTCCGATGTATCCGCAGTACGCCAGCGCCACCACGGGGTCGAGCCTCGAGCGTCTGTTTCAGGAACTCGAGCGGCGGCGCGTCGTGCCGTCCGTGCGGGTCGTGCCGCCGTACTTCGCCGATCCCGGCTACATCGGCGCGCTGGCGGCGGTGGCCCGCGAAACGGTGGCCGCCTCGGGCGAGCCGCCCGATCAACTTTGCTCAGCTTCCACGGGCTGCCCAAGCGCTACGCGGAGGAAGGCGATCCGTACGCCGATCACTGCCGCGCGACAGCCGCCGCTGCTCGAGCCGGCACTCGCCTGGCCGGAGGTGGCGTGCACGCTGGCGTTTCAGTCGCGATTCGGCCGCGAGGAGTGGCTGCAGCCGTACACGGACAAGACGCTGGAGGCGTTGGGATCGACCGGCGCCCGCGTCGCCGTGATGTGTCCGGGCTTCACGGCCGACTGCCTCGAGACGCTCGAAGAGATCGGCCTCCGCGGCGCCGAGCAGTTTCAGTCGACCGGCGGCCGTTCGTTCCGGCTGATCCCGTGTCTGAACACCCATCCCGCCTGGATCGACGCCATGACGACGATCGCGCAGCGAGAGATGGGCGGGTGGTTGTGACGACCGTGACGAACGAGCAGGCGCCGCACGGCGTCTCGGGAGCGCAAGCATGACGCGGCGATTCGTGACGACCGTGCTGGCCGGCGTGCTCACCTGCGGTGGGCTCGCGTGCTCCAAGACCGAAGCGCCCGGGGTGGCTTCCCAGCCGGCCGGCCCGATCCTGCTGAGCGTCAACGCGCGCGACGTGGCGCGTAAGCTCTACCACGCGACCGAACACCTTCCCGTGGTGGCCGGTCCAATGACCCTGGTCTATCCCAAGTGGCTGCCCGGCGAGCACGCGCCGACCGGGCCGATTGACGACCTGGTCGGGCTGAAGATCTCGGCTGGCGGAAAGCCGATCCCGTGGCGCCGCGACGTCGTGGACATGTACGCGTTCCATTTCGACGTGCCGATGGGCGTGCGGACCATCGATGTGGCCCTGGACTTCCTCTCGGCCAGCTCGACCGCGGGGTTCAGCTCGGCCGCGTCGGCGACGCCGCACCTCGCCCTCGTCAGCTGGAATCAACTGCTGCTCTACCCGCAGGGCGCCAAGACGGACGCTGTCCGCGTGCAGGCCAGCCTCGAGCTGCCGCCAGGGTGGAAGTTCGCCACCGCGCTCGAGCAGACGAGTGCCGCCGCGGACCGCGTCGACTTCGCCGACGTCTCGCTGACTATGCTGGTCAACTCTCCGGTGCTCGCCGGTCAGGTACTTGCTGACGGTTCCGCTCGACGAGTCGAGCCGGCCGGTCGAGCTGGATCTTGCGGCCGACAATCCGGCCGACCTCGTCATCAGCCCCGACTTGACGGCGAAGATGAAGCGGCTGGTCTCCGAGGCGGACGCGCTCTTTGGCGCGCGCCATTTCGACCGCTACCGCTTCCTCCTGACGCTCAGCAACGACGTCGCGCACTTCGGCCTCGAGCATCATCAATCGGACGACTCCCGGCTGAACGAGGACGCCGTGCTCACCGAGTCGCCGTCGCTCGCCCTGCTGGCGCACGAGTTCGTCCATACGTGGAACGGCAAGTACCGGCGGCCCGCGGGGCTGGCGACGTCCGACTTTCAGCAGCCGATGCGCGACGATCTCCTTTGGGTGTACGAGGGACTGACGCAGGTACCTGGGCTACGTCCTGGCCGTGCGCAGCGGTCTTTGGACGCCCGAGTACTACGAGGCCCGTCTCGCGCAGGTGGGCGCGTATCTTGACCGTCTGCCCGGCCGGGAGTGGCGGTCGCTCGCCGACACGGCGGTGTCGGCGCCGCTGCTGTACGAAGCGCCGGACCAGTGGGCGGCGTTGCGTCGCGGCACGGATTTCTACGACGAGGGGGCGCTGATCTGGCTCACGGTCAACACGATCCTGCGTGAGCAGAGCCACGGCCAGAAGTCGATCGAGGACTTCTGCCGCCAGTTCTACGGCGGCTCGAGCGGGCCGCCCGTCGTCAAGCCGTACGTGCTCAGCGACATCGTGACGACGCTCAATGAGATCGTGCCGTACGACTGGGGCGCGTTCTTCGCGGCGCGCCTCACGACCACGGGCGCCCACGCGCCGCTCGACGGCCTGACCAACGCCGGGTGGCAGATCGGCTACGACGACACGCCCAACCAGTACGTCACGCGCCTCGAAACGAACGGCCGGGTCGAGGCGGGCTACTCGCTCGGGCTCCGGCTGGGGACCGATGGGCTCGTCATTGATGCGATCCCCGGGTCGCCAGCCTTCGCGGCCGGCGTGGGTCCAGGGATGCGTCTGCTGTCGATCGGCGGCCGTGCCTGGTCGCCCAGCGCCCTTCGCGACGTCCTCGAGGCCGCCGAGAAGACCACGACGCCGATTCCCCTGACGGTGCAGAACGCAGATGTCACGTCAACCGTGACGGTCAACTACCACGGCGGCCTGCGCATCCCCCACCTCGTGCGGGGCACAGGGGACGACCTGTTGGGGCAGATTCTCGAGCCAAGAAAGAAGTAGACACGAAAGGTTCCGGGGTTCCGCCCTTCGGCGGAGCTCAGGGCGTCCCGAGCTCGTCGAGGGACGAGGTTCCGGGGTGCCCGGGTTCCGGTTCGAAGGTTCCAGGGTTCAGAGGTGCCAGGTTCGCGCGGCGCTACCAAGCGAACCGTCGGTTCCGGAGCCTCGGAACCCCGGAGCCCCGGAACCCCCGGTCCCTCGACGAGCTCGGGACGCCCTGAGCTCCGCCGAAGGGCGGAACCCCGGGGTAGTGGGTCAGTTTGCATACCGATCCCCTCGGTATGCAGTCCGCGCGGCCGAATCCGATCTGCTACGCTGGACCCATGCCAAGACGCTCAAGCAAAGATAGCGCGCCCAGACACAAAGGTACAGAGCACGATTTCACTGTGGTAGCCCGCCGCGTGGTCGAGCAGGCCATTGGCGAGCACCTGGACGGGTCGCCGCTGCCGGACCCAAACGCCGGCAAGAACCCGCACGCCGTGGCCCTGGGGAAGCTCGGAGGGGCCAAGGGTGGGAGAGCTAGGGCTGAGGCTTTGAGTCCGGCGAAGCGGGCGGCGATTGCTCGGAAGGCGGCTGCGGCTCGCTGGAAGGATTGGTAGGGGGCGCCTCGGTCCAATTACCAAACAAAGCCTGAGCATTTACCGGGTCCATTCGGACAGGACCGTAAAGACCATCGCGGGTAACGTTGTTCACAATCTCTCGGATATAAGGGATGAGAATCGCTGGCGCGTTGAGACGCATGAACTCGTCGAGTTGGTCCTCTGAACCGTTGATTGCCGAGAAACGTCCAGCTACCACTACTTCTATCTTATAGGGCTGCCACTTAGGATCGGGCTCTACCCGAAGTTCAAGCCGAACGTTACTGACGAGTGGTCGGCCGGCTGGTTGCTGAACCCTGGCTAGTGCTGCTGCCCCAGCAAGTGTGATGTCCATCCTTGGTGGGCGCGGTTCCTTGGAGGCTGGAGCGAAGACTTCAAAAAGAACCTTCTGAACAGCAAGCCCGTCAAACGAAAACCTGACGTCAGGCTTAAGCTGCTGCTTCGCCATTGCGAATAGCCGAGAACTCAGATGTGACCACGCTCAGGGTCGCAGTTGCCATCGGCTTGCCGAGGGATTCCTCTAGGCCGTCTTGCGGCGACTGTTGAGCGGCCAGCTCCTTCATTTCTTCGTTATACGACGGGACGTTGTGATCTTCCATTGAGAGCGTCGAAGACAAACGCGCGATCTGGTCGTTCATCGGGGCCAAGAAAAAGACCATCCAGAAGGACAAGACGATCCTGGAGCGGAACCCGGATGCAGGCGACACGTGGACCTGGACGGCGATTGACGCGGACTCAAAGCTCTGCGTGTCCTGGCTGGTGGGCAACCGGGACAGCGAGTGCGCCTACGCGATCATGTCGGACATCAAGAGCCGGATGTCACAGCGCATTCAACTGACCACGGACCAGTTGAGCATCTACCTCAAAGCCGTGGATCGCGCGTTCGGCGTCGATGTCGATTATGCGATGCTCCAGAATATCTACGCGGGCGGCGGAGATGGGCGGACTCTCCAGCCGAGTGCATCGGCTGCAAGAAGGTCGAGGTCACGGGCAGCCCGGACCCGAAGCACATCAGCACGTCGTTTGTGGAGCGGTCGAATCTGTCGATGCGGATGTCTATTCGGCGGTTCACACGGCTGACGAATGCCTTCTCACGGAAGGTCGAAAACCACGCGGCGGCCGTGGCTCTGTATTTCTTCTGGTATAACTTCGGGCGGGTTCACCAGACCTTGCGCGTCACGCCGGCCATGGGAATCAGGCCTTACAGGCCATGTTTGGAGCGTTGAAGAGATCGTCAGCCTGATTGAACTATGAAGACGTGCCTAAACTGCGGTTTTCTCGCCAAGAACGGCGTTGAGGAGATCGTCCCCGTCGAACGTCGCTATGTCGAACAGCCTTCCCGCTTGCCCGTGGCGCACGCCATAGACAAATGGCAGTGCTGGAGAAAACAGTGGATTGAACTTGACCACAAGAACCTAGGTGTTGACGCGTTCGTGTGGGAGATGTTGGACGAGGTGAAGAGAGACCGAGGGGGCTGTCCGTTCCACTTCGATTACCAGCCTGGACTGTCGCCACTTGCCCACGCTGAGCGACAGTGGGAAAGCAGTCGGGACAGCAAACAATGGTGGCTTGGAATTGTCGGAGGATTCATCGCGTGGAGCGTGATTGAGCTGGCAAAACGGCTGCCGAGCTTTATTCACTGGCTCTCAAACTGACCCACTTACCGAACCCCGGAACCGGAACCCCAGCACCCGGGAACCGCAGAACCGCAGAACCCCCGTTATGCCGTCACCACGACCGCCGCGCATCGCATTGGGCCGATGCGGCGATAGCCGTGTGGTTGGTCGCTGTCGAAGTAGATGGCGTCTCCGGCATCGAGCAGCTGATCGCCGTCCTCGAACGCGACGGCGAGCTTGCCTTCAATCAGGAAAATGAGCTCGACGCCGGCGTGCTGGTGGCGCGGCCCCGCCTCCGCCGTGCTGTCGAACTCGGCGTAGTAGGCGTTCATGCGGCGATTGGGGGCGGGGAAGTCGAGCGACTCGAACGAGTACGTGGGGGCCGCGCTATCCGGCGCGTTCGAGAACCTCAACCGATCCCGCTTCCGCACGACCACCACGGCCGGGCGTCCGTCCGTTTCGGTGAAGAAGTGATCCAGCCCGACGCCGAAGGCGAGGGCGATTCGCAGCAGGGTCGGCAGCGTCGGAAACAGACGGTCGCGCTCGATCTTCGACAGCATCGCGGCCGACAGGCCCGTGTGTTTCCCGAGCTCGACCAGACCCATCTTCCTGTGGAGCCGGAGGGCACGGAGCTTGGCGCCGATCCGGTACTGGCGCAGGCCGTCGCTGAGCGTCGAAGACAGCACGGCGCTATTCTATGAGACCCAGGGGAGCCGCCTGGGGAGGACGGCATGGGAAGAAGTGGACGTTGGATCGCAGGGCTGTCCCTGGCGCTGGCCACGGCGGCCGGGGGGCTCGTATCGGCACAACAGACGCCGGCTCCTGCCCAAGGCGCGGCTGCGCCTCCCGCGACGACTGTCGTCACGCCGCGCCGCGGGGATCTGGCGGGCACCTGGCGATACAACGCCGATGCCAGCGTGAACGCGGCGACCGGCCAGCCCGAGACCAACCGCGCGGTCAACGAGCGTCGAGGCGTCGGCCAGGGTCGGGGTGGCGGATTCAGAGGTGGTGGCCGGCGCGGCGGGGCGGTCGGGGGCTACGGCGGCTCGAACGTCGGCGTGAGTCTGTACGAGCAGCAGCGTGACACGCTCCGCGACTTGCTCGAAATCGCGCCCGAGCTCACGATCACCGGGCTCCCAGATGTGGTCACCGTGACCGACGACCTCGACCGGGTCCTGCAGTTCACCCCCGACGAACAGAAGCGGTCCTATCAGCTCGGTGCGGCCATGTTTACCGCGAAGGCCCACTGGGCCGACGGCCGCCTGGTCCTCGATATGGAAGGTCCGCAGGGGCTCGTCGTGACCGAGACCCTCTTCACGAGCGAGGGCGGGGCTCAGATGTTCGTCGTCATCCGCGTTGGTCATCCGGCGAAGGACGCCCCCCCGGTGGGCGTCAACCGCGTGTACAATCGCGTGCGATAGCGACTATGGCTTCACGAATCGTTGTCATCGTCCTCGCGTTGGCGGCCGCGGCGTTCAAGGCGTCACAGGGCCGGTGGGTGGAAGCCGGCGGCCTGCTGGCGCTCGGCGGCGGCCTGGTGGTCTTGCGGCTGGCCGCGCGTCGGCCGGCCGTCAAGCTGCTCGCGTATCTGTGCTTTGCCGTCACCGCCGCGGCGTTGGGCATCATGCTCTGGCGCCAGCACATCGGCTGATGGCGTCCACCCGTTCCCCGATCGACGCCCAGGTTGACATCGGCCACGTGCACCTCAAGGTCGCGGACCTGGAGCGCGCGATCGCGTTCTACTCCGGCGTCCTCGGATTCGACGTCACGACGCGCTACGGCGCGAGCGCGGCGTTTCTGTCGGCCGGCGGCTACCACCACCACATCGGGCTCAATACCTGGGAGAGCGAAGGCGGTGCGCCGCCGCCGCGCGGGGCCACCGGGCTGTATCATGTGGCCATCCGGTATCCGACGCGGGCCGCGCTGGCCGACGCGCTTCGTCGAACTGATCGACGCCGGGATGGCTCTCGATGGGGCGGCCGACCACGGCGTGAGCGAGGCGCTCTACCTTCACGACCCGGATCAGAACGGCCTCGAGCTGTACTGGGATCGGCCGAGGGCCGACTGGCCGAAGGACGCCGATGGCCGGGTGGTGATGGGGACCAAGGCGCTCGACTTGCACGCCCTGCTCGCCGAGCCTCACGACTAGTGGCCTGAGCGTTTGTTCAGGCCTTCACGCTCAAGGAGAAGTACTCGACATGCCGACCCTCGCACACTTTGAAACCACCCTCGGGAACTTCACGGTCGAGTTGTTCGACGCCAAGGCGCCCAAGACCGTCGCGAACTTCGTGGGCCTCGCGGAGGGCTCGAAGGAGTGGACGCACCCGAAGACCGGCGCCAAGCAGAAGGCGCCGTACTACGACGGCATCATCTTCCACCGCGTCATCGACGGGTTCGTGCTCCAGGGCGGCGACCCGCTGGGCCAGGGACACGGCGGACCCGGCTATCAGTTCGAGGACGAGTTCCATCCGGACCTTCGGCACGATACCGCCGGGGTGTTGTCGATGGCCAACGCCGGTCCGAACACGAACGGCAGCCAGTTCTTCATCACACTCGGGGCTACTCCCCATCTCGACCGGCGCCATTCGGTGTTCGGCCGCGTCACGAGCGGCCTCGACGTCGTCGAGAAGATCGGACACGTCAAGACCGATGCGCACGATCGACCGGTCACTCCGGTCGTGATGACGAAGGTCACCATCGAGCGACAGGCGTCCTGAACGCCGCGCGGGCGGCGACGCGTGTGGGGCCCGAGGCCGTGAGCCTTGGGCCTACTTTTCTTCTTTGTAACCCGTCGGAATGGCGACGTCGTCGGCCGACGCCGCCGGGTCGACGGACAGCCGCTCGGTGGTCATGGTCATGACCTCGGACTTCTGCTGGGGCTTGCCGCGCAGCCGACGGGCGAACATGCCGCCGAGACCGGCGGTCAGGCCTCCGCCCGAATCGCCCGACGAGCCTTCCGCTTCCTTCATCGCTTCCGGACTCTTCACCGACTCGAAGGTCATCGTCGTGAGGAGCGGTGTGCCGTCAAGCTTGCCACCGGCGGTCAACATCTGGGCCGCCATCTTGCTGAATGACGGGTACAGGGCCATGACACCGGCCATCTGCTGCGGATCGATCCCGAGCGCCTCGCCGTAGACCGCCTGAAAGTACTTCCGTTCGAACGCCGCGATCTCGTCGAGGGCGGGAAGCTTCGGCCCGAGCCACATGTCGCTCGTCATGATGAAGCCGCCGCTCTCTTCGATCTTCTTGTCTTTCTCGTGCGCCGTGATCGTGACGATCGTTTCGTGCGTGTCGTAACCCGCCACGGTCTTGTGCTGGCCGGTGGACTGGACGTTGGCGTCGAACTCGATCTGCTTGTCGTTCTGGTTGAGCGTGTCCCGGTCCTGCGGCGGCGCTTCCTGGGCCTGCTGCTGCGCCTTGGCCTGCGCGTCCTTCAGGCGCTGGCGCAGCTCGTCGAACGTGGTGACCTTGTAGGTCTTCTTCTTCACGTTGAGGTCGTAGACCTTCTCTTCGCCGAGATCGATGATCTGGCCCGTCGCGTCGTTGAGGCGCGACAGGCGGTTGCCCTTCACGGCGACGGTTGACGTCACGCCGTTCTTGCCGGCCGAGCCGCCGAAATGGCTGATGAAGCCGCCGAGCACTCCGGCGAGCTTGATCTGGGTGTGCTCCTTCGTCTTGACGTCGGCGTGAATGACCGGCGCCAGCAGAAGGGCGGTCGCCGCGAGCGGAAGAAGTGCGAACGTTCGTTTCATACCCACCTCCGTGACCGGGGATGCCGCTATTGTAGTGCCCGGCTCGGATGAAAACAGGCCGCGAAGAGCAGCCGGACGTGCGAGGGGGCCAAACGATGGCGGCCGGCGCGGCCGCCGGGGCCCTGCTGCTCGTGGCGGGCCACGGTGGCAGGCGTCACGGAGCCCTCGGCCTCGAAAGGCCCTCTTAAGATTAGGCGCTCTCGTTCCCGCCCTCCGCGCAAGCCGGGTCGATCCCATCGTCGCGCTTCGCGCCGAATAGATAGCCCGCCGGATCGATCGGTCGATCGGTCCGTCGATTCCGCTTGACCTTTCATGCCTAGATAATCATCATATGTAGAATGACAAGGCATACCGCATGAGCGCTGCGAAACCCGGGCGGTCGCCCCGGGCCGACCTGCTCCAGGGCACGCTCGATATGCTCGTGCTGCAGACGGTCGCAAGCGGCCCCCTCCATGGCTACGGCATCGCTCAACGGCTGCGCCAGCGGTCGCACGACGTCCTGCAGGTACAGCAGGGCTCGCTCTACCCGGCGCTCCATCGACTCGAGTACCGGAAGTGGCTGAAGTCAACCTGGCGCGAATCGGACACGGGGCGCCCGGCGAAGTTCTACAGCCTGACGCCGCTCGGACGCCGCCAGTTGGACCAGCAGGCGACCGAGTGGACCGACATGGCCAGTGCGATCGCGCTCATCATGGGGCGCCGCGGACCGGAGGCGTCATGAGCTGGATTGGGCGTCTGCTGCGTCCGGGCCGCTACGACCGGCGTGCGGACGATGAGTTGCGCTTTCATCTCGATCAGCAGGTCGCGGACTACATCGCGGCTGGGATGCCGCCTGCCGAGGCCAGGCGCCGTGCGATGGTCGAGTTTGGCGGTGTGATCCAGACCCGCGAGGCGTGCGCGGACTCCCGCGGAACCGGCGTGATTGACGCCTTCGTGCAGGACGTTCGCTACAGCGCCCGGATGCTTGGCAAGCATCCCGGATGGACGCTCGTCGTCGTCCTCTCGCTGGCGCTGGGCCTCGGCGCCAACGCGGTCGTCTTCGGCGTCGCACGCGCCGTCGTGCTTCGAGACCTGGCCTTCCCGCACCCTGACCGGCTCGTCCGCTTGTACGAGGTCGATCCCCAAGGAGGGGAGTGGCCGCTGTCGCACCCGGACCTGGGGGATGTGCTCGCCGAGACGCAGGTGATGACGAGCGCCGCCGGGTTCGAGCCGTTTCGGCGCGCCCTCTCGGCCAATGGCGCGGCGATGCCGGTGGCCGGCGCCGTGGTGACGCCAGGCTTCTTCCAGGCGACGGGGGTGCCCGCGGTGGCCGGGCGGACATTCGGCGGACCTGGAGTTCTCCCGCGCGAGCCCGGTGTGGCCGTCGTGACCCGGGGGCTCGCGGCGACGTTGTTTGGAGCCGCGGCGAACGCGCCTGGCAAGACCGTGGTGCTCGATGGCGCCTCCTACGTCGTGGTGGGCGTCATCGGCGACGTCGCGGACGTGTTGCCGGGCGCCCAGGTGCTCGTGCCGTTCGTGCCGGCGCCCGATGCCGACCGCGATAATCGCGACCTCGAGACGATCGGCCGGTTGAAGGCGACCGCGTCCCCGACGCAACTCCAGGCTGAACTGGACGGCATCGCCCGCGACATTGACGGACGGTTCCCTGGCTCCAACGCCGGATGGCGCCTGCGCGCGACCGGCCTCAAGGCGTCGATTCTCGGACCCGTCGTGCCGCGCATGGTCTGGCTCCAGTTTGGCGTGGTCGGCCTCTTCGGGTTGCTGGCGTGCGTGAATGTCGCGGGCTTGATGCTGGCGCGTTACGCGGCCAGGCGCCAGGAGTTCTCCGTTCGCGCCGCGATTGGCGCCTCGCGCGGCCGCTTGATCCGCCAACTGCTCACCGAGAGCGCGCTGCTCGCTGGCGCGGGCGCACTTGGCGGGCTGGTCCTCTCTGGCGTGGCGTTGGCGGCGATCCGGCGGGTGGGCCCGGCCTTCGTGCCCAGGCTGGCGTCAGCGCACATCGACGGCCTGGTGCTTGGCTTCACGGCGCTGCTCACCGTCGTGGCGATCGTGGCGATCACGTTGGCGCCGGTCCTTGCGCCGTCGCGGATCGCGCTGCGGGAGGCTCTCCAGTCGGGCAATCGTACGGCCTCGTCCAGAAGTCGGGCGCGAGGCATTCTGGTGGCGGCGCAGACGGCCATCGCGGTCACGCTGCTCATCAGCGCCGCGCTGCTCTTCGAGAGTTTCCTCAAGCTGAACACGGTCGATCCGGGATTCGAACCCGAGCACGTGCTCGCCGTTCACCCGTTGCTCGACGGCGTCAACTGGTCAGACGCGCGCCTGGTGGCGTTCTTCGGCGACGTCAGCGCGCGTGTAGCCCGGCTGCCCGGGGTCGAGACCGTCGGAGCCACCAACGTGATGCCATTCGGAGAGTGGAGCACGGCGATCCAATATCGCCGCGCCGATCGCCCGGAGACGTCCGATCTCCTGCAAGCCAACTGGCGGACGGTGACGCCAGCGTTCTTCCATGCCATGGGCGTCAGGCTGCTCCGCGGACGATTCTTCGATGAGCGCGACACGGCCGCTGCGCCCGATGTCGTCGTGATTGCCGACCTGCTGGCGCGTCGCACCTGGCCGGGCGAGAATCCGCTCGGCAAGCAGGTGGTCTGGGGACGCACGGGCCGACCGAAGACGGTCGTTGGGGTCGTCACCGACCTCCGCGATCGCGCCCTCGATCGCGACCCTGTGCCCACGATGTTCCGACCGTTCGCACAATTGACGCTCGCCGCGATGACGCTGGTCGTGCGCACGACAGGGGACCCCGCCGCGCTCGCCGCCCAAGCCCGTGGCGTCGTGCAGGCCGCCGCGCCCGGCGTGGTGGCCGAGACCGAGCCGCTGGCCGACGCCGTGGCGCGTGTGCTGCTTCGACCGCGGGTCAACCTTTGGATGCTCGCGGCGTTCGCCGGATTGGCCATCGTGCAGGCGGCGGTCGGCCTCTACGGGTTGTTGAGCTACGGCGTACGCTTGCGCCATCGAGAGATTGCCATCCGCCTGGCGCTCGGCGCCCGATCCGGGGCGCTGGCGTGGACCGTGCTCCGGCAGGCGCTTGTCTGCGTCCTGGCGGGCGGCCTAGCCGGCATCGCCGCCGGAGTGGCGTTCTCGAATCTACTCTCCGCGCTGCTGTATCAGACCAGTCCGCACGACGTCGTCGCCTACGCGGCGGTGCTTGGTGTGCTCGCGGCCGTCGCGGTCGTGGCCAGCCTCGCACCGATGCGCCGCGCCCTCGTGATCGACCCGGTCTCCGTCCTCCGTCAGGAGTGAGGGGGGCATTGACCTATCGACCTATCGACCTATCGGCCTATCGGCCTATCGACCGATTGACCGATTGGCTTCGACCGCGGCGCGCGAGCCGAATCGATCCCACCGCGGCGCTTCGCGCCGAGTGGGCTGCCGTTCGAACGTCAACGTGTTCCATCGGGACGCGTCATCGTCAACACCCAAGTCCCCATGACCGCTCGGACCGTCACCCTCGCGATTAAGGCCGACATCGCGCGAACGAACCAGGATGGTGAACCGCTTCCACCCAGCGCCTCGTGAGCACTGTGTTCCTTCGAGATTCTCGGAATCCGTTGATTCCCAATCGTTTGACGCGTACCATCAGCGCCGGAGCCACTGATGCCGTCCGCGAACCAAGTCAAAGCTCTAATTCGCAGCCACGCTGACGGCGACGAGCAGCGCTTCTATTCGATCGCCCTACAGGTGGCTGCCCAGGCTGCTAGGCAGGGGCATAACCGGTTCGCTATCGAGTTGCGCGATCTGATCGACCGCGCAAAGGCCGGGATGCAGCGTCCGAATCTTGGACAAGTCACCCGACCTGTGCCAATGGTGCAACCACGTGGTGAATTGGCGGGTCTGCTGACCGCGGCTTACCCGAAGACGCGGCTGAGCGAAATGGCGCTCGACCAGGCGATTCACGAGCGTATCAAGCGCGTGCTGACTGAGCAGCGCGACCGCGCGCACATCCGGTCGCACGGACTCGCGCCTCTTCGGCGACTGCTTCTGGTCGGACCCCCAGGCACGGGCAAGACGATGACCGCGGCTGCGCTGGCAGGAGAGTTGAGCATTCCGCTGTTCAGCATCCAACTCCACAGCCTGATAACGAAGTACCTCGGCGAGACGGCCGCGAAACTCCGGCTGGTCTTTGACGCGATGGCGGCGACCCGCGCGGTGTACCTGTTCGACGAGTTCGATGCCCTGGGCACTGACCGAGCTGAGAAGAACGAGGTGGGCGAGATCCGACGCGTCCTCAACTCGTTCCTCCAGTTTCTCGAGCACGACACCTCGGACAGCATCGTCGTGGCCGCGACGAATCATCCAGCCCTTCTAGATCGGGCGCTGCTCAGGAGGTTCGACGCCGTGATCGAGTACGGCCTGCCGGCCCGTGCGGTGACGGAGGAGGTGCTTCGTTCCCGCCTCGCTCTGCTCAAGACCTCTCGCCTGAGCTGGAAAGCTGTGCTCGATGCGGCGGAGGGTTTGAGCCACGCGGAACTGACGAAGGCCTGTGAACATGCCGCAAAGAACGCCATCCTGGCTAGACGGACACAGGTGAACACGGCGGAAGTCGTCGCGGCGCTCAAGGAGCGGCGTTCGGCGCAAGGCTGATTCGCTCGTCACGATGCCAGCACCGCGCAACAGGCCCCACATTGTTGTCGCCACGGCGCCGCAGGCGGAACCGTTCACGCCGCACAGCGGCGGTGCGTCGCCAGTATTCACCCGTCCCTCGGATCGACCGCAGCATGCAGAGGTGCTGAAGTTGGCGCTGCAGAGCGCTGATGCCGAAGCCGTGGAGCGCCGGCACCATGCTCCTCTGACGGTCGAGGGCGCGCGGCCTGGCCGATACATTGAGTTCGAGGGGCCGGCCGGAGTCGATCTCCAGCTCGATTCACTCGATTTGAGACGCAGCGGTATCGAAGTGGTGGCCGTGCATCCACGTCGCGAAGCCGACGAGGTGGCGATCGCCCAGCGCGCCACCGTGTTCATCCCGGACGGCAAGCTGAGCGAGTTTCTCAAGCGCTTCGAGGCCTACGCGACGGAACTGACGGAAACCGGACAGCCTAAGAATAAGGAGTTGGTCAACCGGATTGCCGTTGTCCGACTCGCCACGCTCCGCCAGTTGTGGACGGATGCTCCGGGCGCTTACCCCAACGAGCAGGCGAGCGTCTGGTGGGAGGTGTGGCTGCGACGCTCGAGCGGCGAGCTTGCGCGCTTCGCGGACTTCTGCACCCAATCAGGCATTCAGTTGGGCCTGCGACAACTGGCGTTCGACGACCGTGTCGTCTGCCTCGCCCTGGCCAGTGCCGAGCAGCTCGCGCCCGCACTCGTTGTCGTCGCAGACTTGGCGGAGCTGCGGCGCGCCAAGACCGGCACGGCATTCTTCGCCGATCTCTCGCCTTCGGGACAGGCGCAGTGGGTGGCCGAGCTACTCGGCCGTCTGACGCCGCCTTTGCCAGACGCCCCGGCCGTGTGCATTCTGGACACCGGCACTAACCGCGCCCACCCGCTAATCGCGCCGGCTTTGTCGGCCGAAGATGCCACCGCCATTAAGGCAAGTTGGGGCGCGCACGATACCGGCTGGGGCGGAAACACTGGGCACGGCACGGAGATGGCAGGCTTGGCGCTGTACGGGGATTCTGGTCTCGGTGTTGGAGTCCGGCGACGGCGTCGAACTCCGTCATCGTCTGGAGTCCGTCAAGATACTTCCTCCGCCCGGGGAGGACGCAAACGAGCCTGACATGTACGGGGCCGTCACCGCGATGGCGGTCGCCAGGCCAGAGATCCAGGCGCCCACACGGTCTCGCGTGTTCTCGATGGCGGTGACCGCTTCGAGCGAAGGCGACCTTGGTCAGCCGACATCGTGGTCAGCGGCCGTTGACGCGTTGGCGGCAGGGCTTGTGTTCGATCAGACGGACGCTGGATTGGTTTATCTCAGCGGTGCTGAACCTGGGGCGCATCGGTTGTTCATCGTCAGCGCAGGGAATGTCTTGCCGGATCAGTTGGAGATCGACCATCTCGTCCGCAGTGATCTCCAACCGGTTCAGGATCCGGCGCAGTCGTGGAACGCGCTGACGGTGGGAGCCCACACTGACAAGGCTGTGATCTCCGATCCTGAATTGCACGCGTGGTCGCCGATTGCACTTCCTGGGGACCTGTCGCCATGGAGTACAACGTCCTGCACCTTCGAGGAAAAGTGGCCGAACAAGCCGGAGGTGGTTCTTGAAGGCGGCAACGTCGCGCACGATGGCGCCGGTTCTGTCAATGGCGGCCTCGCCGATCTTTGTTTGCTTTCGACCGGGCCCCACCCGTTGACGACGCCGTTCGTCCTCTCGCACGCGACCAGCGCGGCGACGGCGCAAGTTGCCAGAATCGCCGCGATTGTCTCGGCCGAGTATCCGAACCTTTGGCCCGAGACGCTTCGTGCGCTCATTGTGCATTCGGCGCGATGGACGGGCAGGATGCAGGCCGCGATCGACGCCAATCCAAGCAAAGTGGCGAGAGGCCGGCTGGTCCGTCGCTTCGGATTCGGCGTGCCGGACGTGTCGCGCGCGGTCAGAAGCGCGAATGACGCGCTTACGTTGGTCGTTCAGGGTGTCCTTCACCCGTACGCCAAGGGCAGGATGCATGAGATGCACGTTCATGTTCTGCCGTGGCCGGCAGCAGCTCTGAGCAATCTCGCCGGGCAGACGGTTCGGCTCCGGGTCACGTTGTCCTATTTCATTGAACCGAACCCAGGCCGGCGTGGCTGGAAGACGCGGCACCGGTATGCGTCCCATGGACTGAGGTTCGACGTCAAGAACGCGACCGAATCGCTGTCAGACTTTCGGAAGCGCCTCAATAAGAAGGCCCTCGACCCAGATGAGGAGAAGCCAACCGGTGGCTCTGATTCGGCAGAGTGGGTGCTCGGAGATCACACGCGCCACAGGGGCTCGCTGCACTGCGACATCTGGGAGGGCACGGCTGAGGACCTCGCTGCGAGAAACGTCATCGGAATCTACCCGGTCTCCGGATGGTGGAAAGAGCAGCCGAAGCGGGATCGCAGTGAGCTTGGAGCGCGGTACGCACTCGTCGTGAGCATCGAGACGGAGGCCGAAGGCGTGGACATCTGGACGCCGGTCGCGCAACAGGTCGGTGTGCCGATCGAGATCGACAGAGACTGACCTTCGGTTCGCGTCGTTCCCATTGTCCACAGTCATTGCGAAAGGCCCGAAAGCAAGCCCGCCGCCCGCCGGGATGCCCCGCCCGGGAGTTATGCGATGAATTGCTGGGACGGGACACTGGTAGAGACCGCCAGATCGATAGGTCGATCATAATGTTCCGTGCGCCGTGAGCTCCGGGCGATGCTCCAACTGGCCATTCCGGTCATCCTGGCCGAGATGGGCTGGATCACGATGGGCATCGTTGACACCATCATGGTCAAGGGGCTGGGGCCGGCCGCCATCGGCGCCGTCGGCACCGGTTCGACGATCTTCATGACGCTCATGGTCCTCGGCATGGGGACCCTGTTCGCCCTCGACACGTTCATCGCGCAGAGCTACGGCGCCGGGCGAATCGAAGAGTGCCACCGCTGGCTGTCCGCGGGCCTGCAGCTGGCCGCGGTGCTCTCGGTGGCGTTTGTCGTCCTGGCGTTCGCCGGACTCCGGCTGCTGCCCGACGCGGGGTTGAACCCGACCGTGGCGGCGCTGCTCGGCCCGTACCTTCGATGCGTGCTGTGGTCGGCGCCGCCGCTTCTGGCCTACACCGTGTTCAGGCGGTACCTGCAGGCCATGAATCTCGTCCGGCCCGTCATGGTCGCGCTGATCACGGCGAACGTCGTCAACGCCTTCGCCAACTGGCTGCTGATTGCCGGCCACTGGGGATTTCCCGCGTTGGGCGTGGTCGGGTCCGCCTATGCGACGCTCTCAGCGCGCATTTATCTGGCGCTCTTTCTGTTCGGGGCGATTGTCGTGAGCGAGCGCGACCGACCGTCCGGACTCCGGGAGACGCCCCTCGTCGTCGAAGGCGCGCGGATGTGGCGGATCGTCCGGCTGGGTGTGCCGGCCGCCGGCCAACTCGTGCTCGAAGTCGGCGTGTTTGCGATGGTGTCCGCGCTGGCCGCCCGCATCGGGCCGCTCGCGGTCGCGGCCAATCAAATCGCGCTCAACGTCGTCAGCTTCGTGTTCATGGTGCCGCTGGGGCTGAGCTCCGCGGCGGCCGTTCGGGTAGGCCACGCCGTCGGACGCGGCAGCGGCCACGACGCGAGGCTCGCCGGGTGGGTAGCCCTCGGCCTCTCGCTGGGCGTCGCGTTGACGATGTCCGTGGTGTTCATCGCGATGCCGCACACGCTGCTTCGGATCTTCACGGACGACACCGCGTTGCTGCGAACGGGGACGGCGCTGCTCGCGATCTGCGCGGCGTTCCAGCCGTTCGACGGGTTCCAGGTCGTCTCGACCGGCGCGCTGCGCGGGCTTGGCGACACGCGGACGCCCATGCTGCTCAACATCGCCGGCCATTGGCTCATCGGCCTGCCGCTTGGCTGGGTGCTGTGCTTTGGTCGCGGCTGGGGTGTGGAAGGCCTCTGGGTCGGCCTCGCGTCAGGCCTGACGCTGATTGGCGCCACGCTCGTGCTGGTCTGGCAGCGACGAAGCGCCGCCGTGCCCGCGTGAGGCCGGCGTGTCTATCTGCACGCGCTCGGCATGTGCGTAGAGATTGAAGCGCTCGCCGCGGACGAAGCCCAGCAGCGTCATGCCGCTCGTGCGGGCGAGCTCGATGGCCAGGCTCGAGGGCGCCGAGACCGCCGCGACGAGCGGGATGCCGCCAATGAACGCCTTCTGAACGATCTCGAACGACGACCGGCCGCTCACGAACAACAGGGAATCGCTCAAGGGCAGGCGCCCGGCGATGAGCATCCGGCCGAGGAGCTTGTCGACGGCGTTGTGGCGCCCGACGTCTTCAGCGCTGGCCTCGAGCCGCCCGTCTCAATCGAACAGGCCGGCGGCGTGCAGGCCGCCGCTCTCGTCGAACGCGTGTTGAGAGGCGCGGAGCTGGTCGGGCAGGGCCAGGATCACGTCGGGTGAGACGACCCATTGGGCGGCAAGCGGCGACCCGCCGACGTCGAGCGACTCGAGCGTCCGCCGGCCGCACAACCCGCAGGAGGAGTTCATTGCCACCTGACGCCGGCCGGCGAGCAGGACTGGGACGTCGGCGGCCCGGTGCGGCGCCAGCTCGACGTTCACGCGGCTCGCCGAGCTGTCGGCGTCGATCGACGCGATGTCGTCGACCGAGTGAATCACGCCCTCGGTGAGCAGGAATCCCGCCGTCAGGTCGCGGTCGGCGCCTGGCGTGCGCATGATCACCGAAAACGGCTGGCCGCCGATCCGGACTTCGAGCGGCGCCTCGGCGGCGACCCAATCGACGGCCCGGCTGGCGGCCCGCGTGTCCACGCGCACGACGTCGAAGTTCCGCGTAGCGTCGGACATAAGATCCGCCGGCAGCATATAACATTGTTACCGCGCTGGACGCTGAGGACCCCCATGACGCTATTCGGAATCGGTCGGCAGAAGCCCCATCACTATCTGGAGATGGCGCGAATTGCGTGGGAGAACCGCGACCAGCTGCCGTTCGCGCTCCGGATTCTCCAGTCGGGCGTATGCGACGGCTGCGCCTTGGGGACGTCGGGGTTGTCGGATTGGACCATTCCTGGCACGCACCTGTGCATGGTCCGCCTCGAGCTCATGCGTCTCAACACGGCGCCGGCGCTCGACGCGGCGACGCTCTCGCGCGTGGCGCCGCTCGAGGCGCAGTCGTCGCGCGAGTTGCGCGCGCTGGGCCGGCTGGCCGAGCCGATGCTTCGGTCGCCCGGCGAGGCTGGGTTCCGAACCATCTCGTGGGATGAGGCGCTCGACCGAATCGCGCGCGAGCTGCGCGGCGTGCCACCCGACCGCGTGGCGATCTATCTGACCTCGAGGGGCATCACCAACGAGGTGTACTACGCGGCGCAGAAGGCCGCGCGATTCCTCGGGACGAACCACGTCGACAACTCGGCGCGCTTGTGCCACGCGGCATCGACCTCGGGGATGAAGGCGACGCTGGGCCACGGCGCGTCAACGTGCAGTTACACGGACTGGCTCCACGCCGACCTCATCGTGCTGTTCGGGTCGAACGTCGCCAACAACCAGCCCGTGACGACCAAGTATCTCCACCACGCGAAGAAAAACGGCGCGGCGATCGCCGTCGTCAATCCGTACCGGGAGCCTGGGCTGGAGCGGTACTGGATTCCGTCGATTGCCGGGAGCGCGGTGTTCGGCACGAGCCTCGCCGACGAGTGGTTCGACGTGCACACGGGCGGGGACCTGGCGTTTCTGGTTGGCGTGCTCAAGGCGCTGTCCAGCGGCGATGGCATCGACGAAGCGTTCGTGCGCGACCAGACCCAGGGGTTCGACGAGGCGAGAGCGGCGGCCGACGCGGCGCCGTGGGATGAGATCGAGCGGCAGAGCGGATTGACGCGCGCGCGCATCGAGGCCTTCGCGCGCCTCCTCAAGGACCGCCCGAACGCCGTGTTCGTCTGGTCGATGGGACTCACGCAGCACGTGCGCGGCGTCAACACGATCAAGGCGCTCGTCAACGTCGGCTTGGCGCGGGGCCTGGTCGGGCGCCGCAATCGCGGCCTCGTACCCATCCGCGGGCATTCAGGCGTGCAGGGCGGGGCCGAGGTCGGCTGCGTGCCGGCGCTCGGGCCCGCGCTGGCGTCTCACTGCGAGCGGGCCTGGGGTTTCCCGCTGCCCGACTCGCGCGGCTGGACGACGACGGAGATGATCGAGCACTCGGCGGCGGGCGACGTCAACGTGTTCTGGATCGTGGGCGGCAATTTCCTGGAGACGCTGCCCGACCGCGACCGGTCCGAGCGCGCGCTGATGCGTCCGAAGCTCCGCATCCATCAGGACATCGTCCTATCGTCGTCGATGCTCGTCCCGAGCGACGGCGACGTGCTGCTGCTTCCGGCGGTGACGCGCTACGAATCCCCGGGCGGCGGAACCGAGACGTCGAACCGAGCGCCGGATCATCTTTTCGCCGGAGATTCCGGGCCGGCGGATTGGCTCGGCCAGGCCGGAGTGGTGGGTCTTTCGGGAAGTGATGGCGCGCGCGCGGCCGGACCGCGCCGGTCAGGTCGGGCTCCAGGATGCCGCGGCGATTCGCGCGGAGATCGCCAGGGCGGTGCCGCTCTATGAGGGGATCGACCAGCTCCACGCCAAGGGCGACCAGATCCAGTGGGGCGGCCCGGTGCTGTTTGCCGACGGCAGGTTCGCCACGCCTGACGGCAAGGCGCACTTCTCCGCCGTGACGGTCGGTCCGTCTCATCACCGGGATGGGGTGTTCTCGGTCTCCACGAGGCGGGGCAAGCAGTTCAACGCCATGGTGCAGCGGGAGGAAGACCCGCTGACGGGCGCGCGGCGCGAGGACGTCTTCATCAGCGCCGACGACCTGGCGCGGCTTGGGCTGGATTCTGGCGTGGCGGTCCGCCTCAGGTCCGCACACGGCACGTTCGACGGCAGGTTGAAGGCGGCGTCGATCAAGCCGGGGAACCTCGAAGTCCACTGGCCGGAGGGCAACACGCTGCTCTCGGGCACGGCCGTCAACCCCGAATCGATGGAGCCCGACTACAACGCCGAGGTGACGATCGAAGCGGTCGGATAGTGCTCGTCGACGTACGCGTCGATGAGCTTCTGAAACGCGGTGGCGAGCTCGTCGTACGTGCCGCGGAGCGACGTGACGTGCTGGCCGTCGATGAAGACCGGGCAGTTCGGCGACTCGCCCGTGCCGGGCAGCGAAATGCCGAGGTTGGCGGCTTTGGATTCGCCCGGACCGTTGACGACGCAGCCCATCACGGCGACGGTGAGCGCCTCGACCCCGGGGTGCGTCCGCTTCCAGACCGGCATCATCGCACGCACGTACTCCTGGACTCGCTCCGCCAGTTCCTGGAACGTGGTCGACGTCGTCCGGCCGCAGCCTGGACACGCGGTGATCGAGGGCGAGAAGGCGCGCAAGCCGAGGGCCTGCAGGATCTCGCACGCGGCATAGACCTCCTCGCGCCGGTCGCCTCCGGGGCGCGGCGTGAGCGAGACGCGAATCGTGTCGCCGATGCCCTCGTTCAGCAGAATGGCCAGCGCGGCCGCGGACCACGCCACGCCTTTGATCCCCATGCCGGCCTCGGTCAGGCCCAGGTGCAGCGGCTGATCGGTGCGGCGCGCCAGGTCGCGGTACACGGCAATGAGATCGCGCGGCCGCGAGACCTTGCAGGAGATGATGATCTGGTCCTTGCGCAGGCCGCACTCGAGCGCCAGCTCGGTCGATTGGAGCGCCGAGAGCACCATGCACTCGTTGAGAATCTCCTCGGACGTGCGGCCGAGCGCCTGGTCGGTGTTCTCCTGCATCTTGGCCATGACCAGCTCTTGATTGAGCGAGCCGCCGTTGACGCCAATCCGCACGGGCCGCGCGTGGTCGACGGCCACCTTGCAGATGGTGGCGAACTGCTCGTCGCGGCGCCGGCCGGTGCCGACGTTGCCGGGGTTGATGCGGTACTTGTCCAGCGCGTCGGCAGCCGCCGGGACGCGCGTGAGGAGCAGGTGGCCGTTGTAGTGAAAGTCGCCGATGAGCGGCGCCTCACACCCTGCGTCGAGCATGCGCTGCTTGATCTCGGGGACCGCGCGGGCGGCCTCCGGCGTGTTGACCGTCACGCGCACCATCTCCGACCCGGCCTCGGCGAGCTCGACGCACTGCTGGGCCGTGGCCGCCGCGTCAGCCGTGTCGGTCATCGTCATGCTCTGGACGACGACCGGTGCGCCGCCCCCCACCTGAACAGCGCCCACCCGCACGCCGACCGTCCGATGAAGCCGAACCGGAGTCGCCATTGATACAATCATACATACTAGGTCCAGGGCCTTAGGCCAGGGGCCTCGAGGGCGGGGTCAGGGAGCGGGACGGGCAGGCCCCCTGGCGTCCGGGTGCTTGGCGCCTGGGGGCCTGGGCCTGGCCGATCCGACCTGCCGCCCCCCTGTTGGCGTCTTAATAGATGACCGAAAGACCGGAGAGCGGCGGACTGACCCGCCGGGAGACTTCCCGATGCGCATACTTCGTAACGTGAGCTTGGTTCTTGGGGTCCTGGTGCTGACGGCCTCCGTGGCCTCGGCGCAGGAGGCGGTGACGAGCGCCGACATCAGTCGGCTGGAAGCCACGGCCACCCACATCGATCAACAGATCACACCCCTGCGTCAAAGCGACCCCACGCTGGCCGCCCAGTCCCAGCAGACCCTTTCCAACTTGAAGGACGACATCACGTACCTGCGGGTGAAGCTGCGGCGCGAGGGCGGCGTCACCCGGACCGAGTACGCCGATGTTCGCGATCGACTCGAGACGCTGCGCGTCAAGGTCGAAGGGCAGCAGCGCGTGTTCGCCCAGACCGCGAACGCCGATGAAACGCCCACGCCGGGCGGAACGGTGCCGGTCGGAACCGTGCTGAACGTGCGGCTTCAGGCGTCCCTGAATTCCGGGACAGCCAAGGCCGAGCAGCGGTTCGAGGCGACGACGGTGGATGATTTCACCCAGAACCGGGCGGTGCTGATTCCGGCCGGCTCGGTCGTTCGAGGGTTCGTCAGCTCCGTGAATTCCGCGGGGAAGATCGATCGCACCGGCAGCTTGACGCTGTCGTTCGACGAGATTGTCATTGGGCCGCGGATCTCCAGGATCCGAGCGTCGGTGCTGAAGGCGCTGGACCCGAAGGTCGGTCAGGACGCGACCCGCATCGGCACCGGAGCGGCCGTGGGCGCGATCATCGGCGGCCTGCTCGGCGGGGGGAAGGGCGCGCTCTTGGGCGTGCTCATTGGTGGTGGCGGCACGATCGCGTCAACGGAAGGCAGCGACGTGGACCTGCCGGCCGGCACGATTCTCCAGATTCGGCTCGACGAGCCGCTGGAGATCGCGGCGCCATAATCGGAACTTCGAACTGCGAACTGCGAACTGCGAACTTCGAACGCCGAACGCGGGATGCGGGCGTCGTCAGGACTCCGTTCCGAGTCCCGTGGCGAGTCCCCAGCGCCGGCGCTTGAGAAACAGCCCTTTCCGCGAAATGCCGAGCAGGTGCGCGGCGTCCGTGACACGGCCTCCCGATGTGCGCAGCGCGTGGTCGATGAACCGGCGCTCCATATCGGCAATCGCCTGGTCGAGCGGTTGATCGAGGCGCACGGTCACGGTTGGTCCGAGCGGGTCGACATCGGTGGCCGTGGGCCGCGCGTTCCAGGCATCCAGAATGTCTGGGGACAGGTCGGCGGCGACGAGCCCCTGGCCGTTCTCCGCCATGGCGACCACGCGGCGAATCTCGTTAGCCAGCTGGCGGATGTTGCCCGGCCAGTCGTACAGCAGCAGGGCCGCGATCAAGTCGTCGCCGAGGCGCACTCCGGTGCGCCGGCATTCGGCGGCGTACCGTTCCAGGAACAGCGTCGCCAGCGCCGGAATCTCGTCCTTCCGCTCGCGAAGGGGAGGCAGCGCGAGCTTGGCGACGCCCAGCCGATAGTACAAGTCCATTCGGAAGCGGCCTTGACCGACGAGCTCCTCCAGGTTGGCGTTCGTGGCGGCGACAAGACGGACGCCAACGCGCTGGGGCTTGAGTTCGCCAATGGGGTGGATCTCGGTGCTCTCGAGAAAGCGTAGGAGCTTGGGCTGGATGGCCGGGTCCAGGTCGCCCACCTCGTCGAGGAACAGCGTCCCGCGCTCGGCCGCCCGGATGACGCCAGGAAAGGAGTCGGTGGCGCCCGTGAACGACCCGCGGCGGTGGCCGAAGAGCTGGCTCTCGACGAGGTCGCGCGGCATCGCCGAGCAGTTGTAGGCGATGAATGGGCCCCGCTTGGCTTCGCTGTGCTCGTGGATGATGCGCGCGAAGACCTCTTTGCCGGTGCCGGTTTCGCCGGTCAGGAGGATGGGCAGACCGGTCGAGGCCAGTCGAATCGCGATTCTCAGCAGCTCGGCCATTCGCGGCGATCGGAAGACGGCCTCTTCACCCGGCATGATCGACTGCGGCCACAGGTTCGTGTCGCCGTCTTCCGATTCGGTGTCCGTGGTGCGGCTCGCCGCGGCGCGGACCAGGTCGGCCACGCCGCGCAGCAGCGACAGCTCGTCCAGGCTCTGCGCATGGCGGACCCGGATGGACACGAGTCGATCGGAGCCGCGCAGCTGAATGGTGAACACGCCGTCAGAGTCGGCGTCGGCGGAAGCGGTCAGCTCGAGCTGCGGAGGGTGGCCGCACTCGTGGTGGACGTCGACGGCGGCCTCCGAGAGCGCGCTCTTCAACAGCTCGGAGGTGGCATGGGCGAGCAGGTCGATGGACCGGCCGGCGCCAAGGATCGTCGCGGCGTCGCTCACGAGCAGGGCCGCGCCGGTCAGGTCGAGCGAGGGGCGGCGCACGCCCACGGTCGCGCGGGCGCGGCGGTCTGCCTGCTGGCGGTCGCGGGTGATCCAGCGTTCGTGGTACCGGTGGCCGATGGCGCGGCACGCGGCCAGGGCGCGGTCGAAGTGCACCGCGCCCCGCGCAGCCTCTCCGCTCAGAGTCAGGCACAGCCCCTTCGAGGCCTCCAGAACAATGAGCGGATCGATCGCGCCACGAGGACAACACTTCGAGGCGAGCGCCAGTGCGCCGCCGGCCTCGCGGTGCGCGCCA
Source organism: uncultured Acidobacteriota bacterium (assembly GCA_963849525.1). Lineage (GTDB taxonomy): Bacteria > Acidobacteriota > Vicinamibacteria > Vicinamibacterales > SCN-69-37 > CAVXSP01. The sequence goes on from CAWKHL010000006.1 coordinate 206,021, forward strand.
AGCCGCGACAACGCGCGCGCCTTACTGCAAAGGAGGGCTGTTCGTAGGCTTCTGAATTGCCGATTCGCGGCCTCAGGCTCGGCCCTCTGCGTCGCATCGACTACTCCCTCCCAAAGTCGCTTCTCTTCCAAGTAGAGACATTGTGTGACTTCGTGAGCTAGGTCATTCCATGATGGGGCCGGGAGAGTGCTCCTGGCACGAATCGAATGGCAACGGGTCAAGAACTCGGCGCACTTATTGAAGTCAGCCTCGTAGAGGGCCACCTGAGCAAGTCCATCGAACGCGCCCGCCAATATGAAGGTGCTACCGTCTGCAAGGGCCACGACGTCGTCGAAGTGCCACCTTGCCTTGACGACGTTTCCGCTCGATGTTGCCAGCATGCCAAGATTGGTTGCTGCCCCAAGAACGAACGAGTGAAGTCTGCACTGCCTAGCCCGGTCAAGCGCTTTCTCGCTCAAGCCGCGAGCCACAACAAGGTTGCCCGCGACCATTTCAAGGCCGGACTGCACTAGGTCTACAGAGCATCTGAGCCAGTCGCTTGCCACCTGTTCAGCAAGCCTTCGGGCCAGCGCTAAGTGGCGTTGTGAGTCGGTACAGTTACCGCGACAGGCCTCGAACCTGGCGACCGCCACGTGGAGAGCCCCAAGCGATGCCGGTTGACCGATGGACGTCGCCAACTGACGAAGCTGGCTAAGCTCTGAGAGCACGTCCGTCGGTTTCAAGAATCCGGACGCTCGTTGGAACAGCGCTGACTGTGCTAGAAACTGCGAACTGACCGAAGCGTCACGAGACGCTTGAACCGCGTTCTGAAGAACGTCGATGGCCGCGACGGCATTGCCCAGATGATAAAGGGCGGTGCCTCTTGCGACCAGCAATCTGACAGTAGAGTCATGCTCGGGATGTGATGCGAGTCCGCGCGCACACACGTCCTCAACCTCATGCATTCGACCCTGTCGGCACAGGGCTTCGGCATGCTCCGCAGTGTCATGAGCTTTGTCCGAGCTCATAGTGCGGTGCCCTTCTACGCCCCCGGGGAAGTCATGACCATACGCTCAGACCGCCTATGAGCAAGACAATAACAGAACTATCCGTGCGCCTGGCAACATTCGCAAGACGGCAGGCGCCTGAGTAGGCGTTTCTTGCTACAACCGGGCGCGGGCGCCTCGGCCCAGCTGAATGGCTAATGGACGTTCGAAGCGGGCTTGGTTCCGAGTTCTGCGCGGGAAAGGCCGAACTCACCGATCTTGAGCGACGAGACAGAAGACGTAAAGAGGCCGGCAGCTGATTCCAGTATTCGAGTGTCGTCCTTGCCGAAAGGGTTTGAGCCGTAGAGCGCGAGAACTCCAATAGTCCGCTTGCCTTCATGGAGGGGAGCGACTAGCGCATACCGGAGCACCACGGGAAAGCTTCTCGAGACCGGACCAAGGTCGAGCGATGCATCCGAATTTGTGACCACCTGCGCATGAGCAAACGCCCAGCCCGCAATGCGCTCACCGACGGGAATCCGAGTGGACTCAATGATGGAAGCCCCGATACCTTCGGCTTGCGCGCAATAGAGTTCGCTTGAGCCCTGGGCAGGGAGATACAGGGCTACGGTTGGGGCAGGTATGACGCGACGAACGTGTCGAAAGAGTACAGTCGTTGCGGCCTGCGCCGAATCGGCTCGAGGAAGATCACGGCGAAGCTCTGCGAACTCTCGCTCCTCGGCGGTTGCCGCACTAATGGCATCAAGTTGAGACTCAGATAGTGGATGTAGGTCGGAAGACTTGGGGGCGCCGCCATCCTGACGCAAGAGATCCTCGGCCCGCTCTATATGGTCGAGAGCTTTAAGGAAGGCATCGACGATCCACGGATCGTACATTGACCCGCGACGATCGCGAAGGACTTGCTCGGCTTGGGCTCTGGGCATGCGCGGGCGATATGGTCGATCGGACGTCAGTGCGTCGTAGCAGTCAACGACAGCTAGGATCCTTGCGCCGAGTGGGATCTCTTGACCGCGCAAGCCGTCAGGGTAGCCTGTGCCATTCCAGCTCTCGTGGTGGTGTCTAACGATGGGCTCGACCGGATAGGGAAAATCGATGCCCTTGAGTATGTTCGCACCCACGGCAGCGTGGTCCTTCATCTTCTCGAACTCCGCGGCTGTTAGCGGGCCAGGCTTGTTCAGGATGTACTCTGGGACCGCGAGCTTGCCGGTGTCGTGGAGCAGCGCCGCGGCTTCGAGCGCTTTCAGTTGCTGGTCATCCTTGACGCCAAGAGCTTTCGCAAGCTCCATCGTGTAGCACTTCACGCGCCTTATGTGTCCGTGGGTCACCTGGTCCTTGGCATCGATGGCCATTGCGAAGGCAGCGATGGTGGACATGTGGACCTTCTCGACGGCATCCAAGCGCCGTTGTATCTCCTCAACGCGCTGTGCTGCGTGGCGGTACGTCAAGTAAAGAACGACCATCAGCGGAAGGATGACCAGAAGAAACTTGATGGAAATTGCACTCGTCAGCCCGCCGGAAGCAGGCTCGCCGGAGACGAGCAGCGCGGCAATCGATGCGCCACCCAAGTAATTCCAAAACAGCTCTTTGATCGACCACCACGTGTCCTTCAGGTCCCGCAATATCTCGAGTGGACCGTGACCCTGTTGGAGCGCGATCGCAAGGGCGATGAAGCCACTATTTAGAAGGAAATAGAGAACTGTGAAGACGCCCAGCCCGACTACGCAGCCGAACCAGTCGCCTGCGAGCGTCAGCGGTGGGGGGCCGGCGATCGCAAATAGGACGGTGGATGCTAGCCAAATGGACAGAGGGGGAGCGGCGAGGTTGAATGGAGTTCTCGTCCAGTTTATCTGCCGTCTCGCGAACGAGACTTTGGTCGAGATGACGATTGCGTCAAGAAGGACCAGCAGAGTCCCCACGGACTGTCCGAAGATTAGGGTTCCAGCAAAAACGAACGTCTCAGAGACCGAAATGATCGCAGCGACAGAAGGCAACTGAACGGGGAGGACGCCGCTGATCAGAGTGAGGGCAAGAAGCCAGTACCACTCGCTCAGTGGAGGATGCACGAATACGTCATGCACACTGAGCGTGACGGCTACCGCGCCTGCGAGGACTACAGCTTTGAAGTAGATGCGGGCCGGAAGCGAAACGGAGGATGGAGAGCCGGCCATTGGTAGGGAATTCTGGTGGAAGAAAAGGTTAGGTCAGACAGACCTCAACCTGCCACATTTCGGCCGAGCCTAGCTCCAAACGATAATAGACTGAACGTTCATCGCGCCCTCCGAACTGTCGCCAATTTCTGAAGAATAACCAAAGTCCAAACTGCAGGCGAGGGGGCTAGTCGCCCCAGATCATGGTGTCACCCCAGATCATGGTGTCGCCCCAGATCATGGTGTCGCCCCAGATCATGGTGTCACCCCAGATCATGGAGTCGCCCCAGATCATGGTGTCAGCCCCAGATCATGGTGTCGCCCCAGATCATGGTGTCATCCCAGATCATCGTGTCACCCCAAATGATCGTATCGCCCCAGATGATGGTGTCACCCCAGATCATCGTATCACTCCAGATCATGGTGTCACCCCAGATCATCGTATCATTCCAGATGATGGTGCCGGCCCAGACCAAGCCTCCGGTTTGACCTGCTGGCCGCCAATCGTGTCCGGCATCGTGGTCAAGTCTGCCAGGCTGGTTCCGGTCGCTGCTTGAACGGCAAGCGGGACGTTCAGGCTCCCAGCGCCTTGCTCGATGAGCCAAAGTGGGGCAGATGCTCCGCGCTAAATTGCAACGCGAACTTCACCTGGCCGGGCGTGAGGCTTGGCGCGGCCTGCAGCAGCAGGGCCACAGCGCCCGAGACCACCGCTGACGCCTGGCTCGTGCCCGACAGCTTCATGTACGCGCCGCCAGACGGTCCGTAGACCCTCAACGCGGGATACGTGTTCCAGAGGTAGCTGCCCACCGCCGCCGTCGAGACAATGGCGTTGCCCGGCGCGACCAGATCCGGCTTCAGCAGCCAGTTCGAGGAGTCGTTCGGATTGCCCACGGGGCCCCGCGAGCTGTAGGTCGTCACGCCGTCATCCGAGCGAACCACCGTGCCGTGCGTATTCAGCGCGCCGACCGTGATGGCCATCGGGTCGTACCCGGGGCTGACGATGCCGCCCACCACCGGCTTGCCGTCCGGCGTCTTGCCCAGGTTGCCGGCCGCAGTGACCACGACCAGGCCGGCGTGGACGGCGCGCTCGACTGCCTGCGCCATCGGGTCGTCCTGGTAGCTCTGGTCCGGGAACCGACCGAGCGAAAGATTGATGACCTTGATCTTGTAGCGGCTGGCGTTCGCGATGGTCCAATCGATCGCCTGCACCACATCCGACACCGTGCCGGAGCCGTCCTTGCCAAGCACTTTCTCGACGATGATGTTGGCGCCTGGCGCCATTCCGACGTAGCCGGGGCTGGAGAATGTCCGGCTACCGAATCCGCTGCCCGCGACGATGCCCGCCAAGTGCGTGCCATGTCCGTACTCGTCCAGCCCACACTTGTTGAAAGGAAACACCGTGCAGGTGTCGGTGAAATCCACGACCCAACTGATCCGGTTGAGCAGGTCGGCGTTGTACTGCACGCCGGAGTCGATAATCGCAACGCCGACTTCCTTCCCGGTGATGCCGCCATATGGCGAATGCCCCGGGCCGGCCGACCACTCCTGGGCGGCGCCGGTCAACTGCGTGGTCACGGCCATCGTGCTGAAGACCGTGCTGTCTTCCTGCAGGGCCGGCACGTTCGAGTCGCTGGCGACCTGATCGGCCTGGTTCGATGTGGCGAGGAAGATGGCCCCGGCGTGGAGGCGCTTGGCCACCGTCAGGCCGTATTGCTTGGCGATCCGATCAACTTCGGACTGCGGCCCCTGATAGAAGAGGTGGATCTTCGCGTCCCTGTGGTCGATGTCGTGCTGTAGGGACCTGGACACACGGGCCCGGTGCTGCGCCGCGGCCGGAGCCGCCGACGCCAAGACCACCAGGGCCGACAGCCCAAGCAGGCCAGCCCGAGACAGCAGTGTGTGCGACATGTTCGACTGAACTCTTCTCATGCTCATCCAGGGCCGCGTAGGGAGAGTACACGAACCCGACGTTCTCTATACGCATGTACTGTACCAGGCACGGCCCGGCACGACATGTGCAAAATCATTCCCCGTTCCGCCGCTTTCCCCGTACCGCCACGTCAAGATCGCGACGTGCGATTACAAAACTGTCGCCTTGCTAACAATGTTGAACACGGATCGAACCAACCGGACGGCGCGCGACTTGACCTAGGAAGTCGATCCATTATACGCGCGACCTGAGTTCTTGGAAAGCAAATTGGACGGTAGACTGGAGCCATGCTTCCAGAGACGCCGCGCTACCTTCTCGGTCCAGGACCGTCCCCCGTTTCCCCCCGCGTGATGGCGGCGCTCGGCGCCCCGGCGCGGTCGCACCTCGACCCGGACCTCGTGGCGATCCTCGACGACATCCGGAGCCGCCTCGGCCGGCTCTTCCGGGCCCCTGAGGGCGCCCTCGCACTCGCCGTCTCCGGGACCGGCACCGCCGGCCTCGAAGCCGTCGTCGCCAACTTGGCCGCTCCGGGCCGACGAGCCCTGGTGGTTGTGACCGGGTACTTCGGCGATCGGCTGGCGCAGGTTCTGGTTCGCTACGGCTGCGACGTGGAGCGGGTGGAAGGCGAGTGGGGACGCGCCATCGACCCGGCCGCCGTCGAGCGGGCCCTCGACAAAGGCCGCGTCAATCTGGTCGGCGTCGTCCACGCGGAAACCTCGACCGGCGTCCTCAATCCGGTCGCCGACGTGGCCGAGCTGGCGCGCCGGCACGGCGCGCTCACGATCGTCGATGCCGTGACGTCGTTTGGCGCCATGCCGCTCGACGTGGCCGCCTGGGGCATCGACGCCTGCTACTCCTGTTCGCAGAAAGGGCTCGGCGCGCCCTCGGGGCTCGCGCCGGTCGTCTTCGCACCGCGCGCGCTCGAGCGCCGCGTGCCGTGCCGCAGTTTCTATCTCGACATCGGGCTGCTCGAGGATTTCTGGGTGCGGCGAAAGTACCACCACACCATCTCCGCGCCACTCGTCTACGCGCTGGACACGGCGCTGGAAGAAGTTGAAGCCGAAGGGCTCGACGCGAGGTGGCAGCGCCACGAGCACCACCATCGCGCGTTGCTCGCCGAACTGGGCCGTCTCCACCTGTCGCTGCTGCCGCCCGCCGGCGAACGGCTGTGGAGCCTGAACGCGGTGCGCGTGCCGTCGGGCGTGGACGAGGCCGCCGTCCGCAAGCGCCTGCTCACGCACCACAATATTGAAATCGGCGCGGGCCTGGGCCCGCTCGCGGGCCAGATCTGGCGAATCGGACTCATGGGCTCCGGATCCACCCTCGAAAATGTCTCGCGACTTGCGGGTGCGCTCGACGAAGCGCTCGCTTCTCGCGCGAGCTGATTCGGCCGCGCCGAGGTCCGTGCCTGGAGGCCGGGTGGGGCAACGAGTCATCCGCGTGCTGCTTGGCGGTGCCGCTGTGGTGTTCGCGACGATCGCGTACACCTGGCTGACCCTCCCCGACGTGCGTCCGCTCCGGACCACGAACCCGACGGCGACGGCGTTCATGCGGCTTCGCGCGGCCGAGGCCCGAGCGGCCGGCCGCACGCCGCATCCGCGAGTCCACTGGGTTCCGTACGACCGCGTCGCGCTCTCGCTGCGCAAGGCCGTCCTCGTTAGCGAAGACGCGGCGTTCTGGCAGCACGATGGCGTCGACTACGCCGAGGTCCGCGCCGCGCTCGAGCGCGACTGGGCCACCGGCCGGCTGCTCCGAGGCGCGTCGACCATCACCCAACAACTGGCGAAGAACCTCTATTTGTCGCCGTCGCGCAACCCCTATCGCAAGCTCGTCGAGCTGCTGATTACGCGCCGTCTCGAGGCCGAGCTGGGCAAGCGGCGCATTCTCGAGATCTACTTGAACGTCATCGAGTGGGGCGACGAGATCTGGGGCGCCGACGCCGCCGCGCGCGCCTACTTCGACGAGCCGGCCAGCCAGCTGACGCCCGACCAGTCGGCGCTGCTTGCCGGCGCCATCATCAATCCTCGTCTCTACAGTCCGGCGCATCCAAACGCCCGCCTCCTGCGGCGCCGGCAGATCATCCTGGACCGGATGGGCGACGTCGCTCCGCCGGAGGCCGCGCTTCCGGACGTGGAGTTGGCACCCACGACGGGAGACCGATGAATTTAAGGGATGCGTATTGCCGCGAGGAACCGCGGCCGCCAGTAGGACGTGTTGATGCGCTCGACGCGCACGCTGCCGTTCGACGTCGGCGCGTGGATGAACTCGCCTTGGCCGATGGCGATGCCCACGTGCGAAGGGCCGTGCCCCGTCGTCTTGAAGAACAGAAGGTCGCCGGGATGGAGGTCGCCCAGTCTGATCTTCTTGCCGACACGGGTACTGCTGGGCGACCGTTCTGGGCAGCGAGACGTGCATCAGGCCGAATACGTACTGCACGAATCCGCTGCAATCGAAGCCCGTCTCGGGTGATTCGCCGCCCAGCTGATAGCGCACACCCTGAAATTGCAGTGCCTCGCGCGCCACGCCCGTGGTAATGGCTGGCGCGGAGGCCGCGGGTCGCGCCGGAAGCGCCACCGGCACCGGTGCCGCGGTCGGGAACGGCGACGGCCGCGCGAAGCTGGTCGACGACGCGCACGCCCCCGAGCCCACCAAGGCCAGCGCCGCCCCAGCCAGCCCCATCCGCCGCGCCAGATCCCGCATCAGTCACGTCTATCGGCGGGCAGCCGGCGGACCGCCAGTCCGCGTACGCGCGCTGGTGGGGGCGGTGGCGCCCATGCCGATGGGCGCCGTTCCTCTAACTATCTGACACGTCAGATGTTACGAGCATGTATGGCTTGACAATCGGCCCCGATCCGGCAAAAATAATCGCGGATCGCCGGCGATGGAACAGACCCTTCTGCTGAACGCGACCTACGAGCCACTGCGTGTCGTGCATTGGCAGAAAGCCATCACGCTGTGGTGCCAGGGCAAGGTCGAGATCGTGGCGGTCTACGACCGCGAGGTGCGATCCGTCTCGTTCAGCATCAAGTTGCCTTCGGTCATCCGGTTGCTGCGGCGCATTCGCGTGCGGCGGACGGCCGAATACGTGCCGTTCTCGCGCGCCAACATTTATGCTCGCGACGAACACCGGTGCCAGTACCTGCGGCGACCCGTTTTCGACGGCCGATCTGACGTTCGATCACGTCGTGCCGGTGGCGCAAGGCGGGCGCAAGGATTGGGAGAACATCGTGACCTGCTGCATCACGTGCAACCGGCGCAAGGGCGGCCGGACGCCCGAACAGGCGCGGATGCACCTGATTCGTCGGCCGCGTCGGCCGGACAAGGCCCCGGCCATTCGCGTCACGTTCGGCATCCGCAACGCGCCCGAGAGTTGGCGCGACTACGTTTATTGGAACATCGAGCTGGATGAGGACGCGTGACGCGTTGATGACCCTCCAGCGTCTAGTCGTCTGATCACCAGTGCCCGCTTCTTCAGCCAACCTGGCCATTGAGCCTTCGTGGGCGCTGCCTGGCGCCCGGGTCGCCATCACCGGCCCGCACTTGCCGTTACCGGTCGAGGGGGTGCCGCACGTGCTGATCGGCGGGCTCGACGCCCGGGTCGTGGCGGCCTCGCCGCGCCGCGTTCGCGTGATCGTGCCCCCGGCGGCCGAGGGCGGCGACCTGGACGTGCGCATCGACGAACTGCCGGGCCAGGCCTCGACCGTGCGCGTGGCGCGCGTCGTCATGACGGGCGTGCACCTGGTCGACAGCCCGGCATTCGATTGGGCCGGCCGCCTGTACGTCACCCACAGCGGCGCCCGCGACGCCAAGGTGGCCGTTCCGTTGTATCGCCTCGGCGCCGACGGCGCGCGCGAACCGCTCGCGGTCGAGATTGCCAACCCGACGTCGATGGCGTCCGGGCCCGACGGCGCGATGTACGTCTCCAGCCGGTTCGAAGGGCAGGTCTATCGGCTGACGCAGGACGATCGCGTCGAGGTGTACGTCACCGACGTCGGCGTGCCCACCGGACTGGCGTTTGCGCCCGACGGCGCGCTCTTCGTGGGCAACCGCTCGGGGACGATCTTCCGCGTGTCGCCCGATCGCCAAGTCGATCAATTTGCGTCGCTGCCGGCGAGCGTCGCCGCGTTCCATCTGGCCTACGGGCCGGACGACTGTCTCTACGTGACGGCGCCGACGCTCTCGTCCCGCGACGCGCTGTATCGCGTGACGCCCGACCGGCTCGTCGAGGTCGTGTCCACCGACTTCGGCCGGCCGCAAGGGCTGGCCTTCGATTCGACCGGCATGCTGTTCGTGGTCGAGGCCCTGGCCGGCGCCTCGGGGCTGTTCCGCGTGGACGTGTCGTCCTCGTCGCCCTCGCCGACGCTCGTCGTGGCCGCGCCGTCGCTCATTGGCGTGGCGTTCGATCCGGCGGGCGGGGTCGTGCTGGCGTCGAACGACACGGTGTGGAAGCTGGAGGCGGACCTCCGGCCCGCGGCGCCGCGCTGGCGCGAGGCGGCCGGTGGCTCGGCCGAGAAGCCGCGCGGGGAGCGGGCCTAGCGTGTCGGTGTTCCGCGTCAAGCCGCTCGACCTGATTGCGAACGAGACCGGCCTGGATGGGCCGGGGCTCAAGCGCGTGCTTGGGGCCGGCGACCTCATCATGCTCGCGATTGGCGCCATCATCGGCGCGGGCATCTTCGGCGCCATCGGCACGGCGGCGGCGGGGCAGATCGGACCGCACGGCGAAGTCGTGCGGTACGGCGCGGGGCCGGCGCTCATCTTCTCCTTCCTGCTGCTCGGCGGCGCGTGCGCGCTCGCCGCGCTCTGCTACGCGGAGCTGGCCGCGATGATTCCCCAGGCGGGCAGCGCGTACGCGTATTCGTACGCCACGCTGGGCGAGATCGTCGCGTGGATCATCGGGTGGGACCTCATCCTCGAGTACGCCGTCGGCAACGTTGCCGTGGCGATTTCGTGGGGCGACTATTTCAAGACGCTGATGCGCGGGATGGGCTTGGCGCTGCCCGACTGGCTGTCGACCGGGTACCGGACGGCGCTGCTCAGCGCCGACCCGGCGGTGCACGGCCTGCTCGCGCGCGCGCCGCACGTCTTCGGCGTGCCGATTCTGGTCAACGTGCCCGCGTGCGGCATCGTGCTGGCCGTCACGTGGCTGCTCTTGCGCGGGGCGCGTGAGAGCTCGACGGCCAACAACATCATGGTGGCCATCAAGCTCGTCGCGCTGACGATCTTCGTGGGGGTCGGCCTCATGAACATCCACCCGGCCAACTACACGCCCTTCGCGCCGAACGGCTTCACCGGCATTCACCAGGGCGCCGCCATCGTCTTCTTCGCGTACATCGGGTTCGACGCCATTTCGACGGCGGCCGAGGAAACGAAGAACCCGCAGCGCAACCTGCCGATTGGCATCCTCGGCGGGCTCGCGGTCTGTACGGTCATCTACGTCGTCGTGGGCGCCGTGCTCACGGGCATGGTCCCGTACACCCAGCTCGCGGTGGCCGACCCGCTGTCGCGCGCGCTGGAGCTCGCGGGGTACACGCGCACGGGGTGGGTCGTCGCGCTCGGCGCGGTCGTGTCGATGGCGGCGGTGCTGCTGGTGTTTCAGTACGGCCAGCCGCGCATCTTCTTCGCGATGGCGCGCGACGGCCTGCTGCCGAAGTGGGCGGCGCGGGTCAACGCGCGCACGCGGATTCCGTACATGACCACGCTCGTCACCGGTGTCGTGGTCGCGCTGGCGTCGCTCGTGGGCGACGCCGCCGAGACGTACGATTTGACGAACATCGGCACGCTGTTCGCGTTCATCCTCGTCTGCGGCGGCGTGGTCGTGCTGCGCGTGCGCGACCCGGACCGCCCCCGGCCGTTCCGGGTGCCGCTCGTGTGGATCGTGGCGCCGCTCGGCGTGCTCTCGTGCGCGTTCGTCATGTACGGGCTGCCGCGGCAGGCGTGGATGCGGTTCTACTGGTGGCTCGCGATCGGCCTCGTCCTCTATTTCCTCTACGGGTATCGGAACAGCCGGCTCCGGGCGCGCTAGAATGGCGGTTTGGGGCGGCCCCGGGGCGCCCCGCCGAAGCTCATGGGACACGACTGGATCGCCGTCCGAGGGGCGCGCGTCCACAACCTCCGGAATATCGACGTCGACCTGCCGCGCAACCGGCTGGTCGTCATCACGGGCCTGTCCGGCTCGGGCAAGTCGTCGCTCGCCTTCGACACGATCTACGCGGAAGGCCAGCGCCGGTACGTCGAGTCGCTATCGGCCTACGCCCGCCAGTTCCTCGAGCAGATGGAAAAGCCCGACGTCGATCTGATCGACGGGCTGTCGCCGGCGATTTCCATCGAACAGAAAACCACCGCCTCCAATCCGCGCTCGACCGTTGGCACCGTCACCGAGATCTACGATTACCTGCGCCTGCTCTTCGCGAACATCGGCGTGCCGCACTGTCCGCAGTGCGACCGCGAGATCACCTCGCAATCGCTCGACCGGATCATCGACATGGTGATGGTCTATCCGGCCGACGAGCGGATCAACATCCTGGCGCCCGTCGTGCGCGGCCGCAAGGGGGAGTTCAAGAAGGAGCTGGCGGCGCTGCGCGCCCGAGGGTTCACCCGCGCGAGGATCGACGGGACGTTCGTCGCGCTCGATGGCGAAGAGGACCTCGCGCTCGAGCGCCGCAAGAATCACACGATCGAGGTCCTGGTCAACCGGCTCATCGTCAAGGGCGCGGTCGAACGCCGGCTGACCGACTCGATCGAGCTGGCTTTGAAGCTCGCCGACGACATCGTCGTCATCAACACGCTCGAGGGCGGCGACCGCCTGTTCTCACGGCGCATGGCGTGCCCGACCTGCGGGATCAGCATTCCCGAGATGACGCCGCGCGCCTTCTCGTTCAACTCGCCGCACGGCGCGTGCCCGGACTGTCAGGGGCTGGGCGCGGTCTACGACTTCGACCCCGCGCGGATCGTGCCGGACGAGTCCCGGTCGCTGGCCGATGGCGCCATCGCGCCGTGGGCGAAGGGCGACAAGCGCCTGCTGGGCGAGATGCTCGACGGGCTGCAGCGGACGTTCGGCATCGACCCCGCGGTTCCGTTCGCCAAGCTCTCCAAGAAGCTTCACGACATCGTCCTGCTCGGCGCGCCGGGGCGGCGCGGGCCGGGGGCGGCCGAGCGGAAGTCCGGCGGCTCACGGGGCGCGGCGCGAACGCCGAAGGATCCGTTCGGCGTCGACTTCGAGGGCGTCATCCCAAACCTGCGCCGCAGGTTCGAGGAAGGGACCTGGACCGATCAGGAAGCCCTCGAGCCGTACCGCGCCCTTCGGCCCTGCCCGGGCTGCGTCGGCGAGCGGCTGCGTCCCGAGAGCCGCGCCGTCCGCGTCAAGGGCCGGCGGCTGGCCGAGTACGTGGGCTTGCCGATCTCGGACGCCTTGACGATGTTCGACACGCTCGAGCTCTCCGAGCGTGAGCACCTCATCGCCGGGCGCGTCCTCCGGGAGATCCGGGATCGGCTGCAGTTCCTGAACGACGTCGGCGTGGGCTATCTCTCGCTCGCCCGCGGCGCCGCCACGCTGTCAGGCGGCGAAGGCCAGCGCATCCGCCTCGCGACGCAGATCGGCTCGCAGTTGACCGGCGTGCTGTACGTGCTCGACGAGCCGTCGATCGGCCTGCACCAGCGCGACAATCGCCGGCTGCTGGCGACGCTCGGCCGACTGCGCAATCTGGGCAACACCGTGCTCGTGGTCGAGCACGACGAGGAGACGATTCGCGCCGCCGACTACCTCCTCGACCTGGGGCCGGGCGCCGGCGAGCACGGGGGCCACGTGATCTTCCAGGGCCGCCCGCAGGACCTGCTCGCCGCGCCGGGCGACTCGCTCACCGGCTTGTATCTCACCGGGGCCCGCGCGATCGACGTGCCGCCGGCCAGACGACCCCCGTCGAAGAGCGCGCTGGTCGTGCGCGGGGCCCGAGCCAACAACCTGCGGAACATCGACGTGTCGTTTCCCCTGGGCCTGTTCACCGCGGTCACCGGCGTGAGCGGGTCGGGCAAGTCGACGCTCGTCAACGAGATCCTCTACCGGTCGCTGGCGCGGACGCTCTACCGCGCTGCCGACGAGCCGGGCGCCCACCAGACCATTGAGGGCGTCGACCTCATCGACAAGGTCATCCAGGTCGACCAATCGCCGATCGGCCGCACGCCGCGGTCGAATCCCTCCACGTACACCGGCGTGTTCACCTTCGTGCGCGACCTGTTCGCGATGCTGCCCGAGGCGCGCGCGCGCGGCTACAAGGCCGGACGCTTTTCGTTCAACGTCAAGGGCGGGCGGTGCGAGACGTGTCAGGGCGACGGCGTCATCGCGATCGAGATGCACTTCCTCCCGGACGTCTACGTCACGTGCGAGGAATGCAAGGGGCGTCGGTACAATCGGGAGACGCTCGAGATCAAGTACCGCGGCAAGTCCATCGCGGAGATGCTCGAGTTGACCGTCGATCAGGCGCTGCCGTTGGTCGAGAACTTCCCGCCCATCGCGACCCGGCTGCGCACCCTCCAGGATGTCGGCCTCGGCTACATCAAGCTCGGCCAGTCCGCGACGACGCTGTCGGGGGGCGAAGCGCAGCGCGTGAAGCTTTCGCGCGAGCTCGCGCGGCGGAGCACGGGCCGGACGCTGTACATCCTGGACGAGCCGACCACCGGGCTCCATTTCGAGGACGTCCGCCGGCTTCTCGACGTGCTCGGCAAGCTCGTCGATCAGGGCAATTCCGTCGTCGTCATCGAGCACAACCTCGACGTCATCAAGTGCGCTGACTGGGTCATCGATCTGGGGCCGGAAGGGGGCGCGGCGGGCGGGAAGGTCGTGGCCGCCGGGCCTCCTGAGACCGTGGCGCGGGCCAAGGGCTCGGTGACGGGGCTCTTCCTGGCTCGGACCCTCGAGGGCGGCCGCTCGGAAGTCGCGGCGTCATGATCGTGTTGTCATTCCGACACGCAGGCGCGCAAGAAGGTTGTAGTCAAACAGACACGACTGCCCGACATCTACCCGCCGGACCGGAATTCGAACATGACGCTTAACCCTCAGGAAGAACACGGGTTATCATGATCGAGATGGGGAGAGTTCAGGTTTGGCAGGCGGCTTGCTTATGGGTCGGCTAGGGCACGGCAATCGTTTGGCCTGCCGCGTTCGATAAGTCTCTGAAGAATGGCGTCACAACGCACCCTTCGTCGTTCGGTCCACTGCGCGGGAATCGGCCTCCATTCCGGCAGGAAGGTCACGCTTACGCTCAAGCCGGCCGCGGCCGACCACGGCATTCGCTTCCAGCGGGCGGACCTTGGCGGCATCGACATTCCGGCGAACGTGTCTCACCTGGGCGGGCGCCAGCATCTGCAGACCGGGCTGGTCCGCGACGACGCCTCCGTCGAGACGATTGAGCATCTGCTGGCGGCCCTGCGCGGGCTCGGCATCGACAACGTCTCGGTGGCGCTGAACCAGGCCGAAGTGCCCATCATGGACGGGAGTTCGGCGCCCTGGGTCTACCTTCTGCAAGACGCCGGCACGAAAGAGCTCGGCGCGCCGCGAAAGACGATCCAGATCCTTCGGCACATTCAGCTGCAGCACGGCGACAAGCGCATCGCGGTGTACCCGGCCGACCGGTTCAAGATCAGCTACACCATCAGCTTCGATCACCCCATGCTGCGGCATCAGCAGAAGACGCTCGACCTCGACGAGCAGACGTTCGTCGACGAGATCGCGCCGGCGCGGACGTTCGGCTTCCTGAAGGAGGTCGAGATGCTTCGGCAGCGGGGACTGGCGCTCGGGGGATCGCTCGAGAACGCCATCATCCTCGGCGAGACCGGCGTGCTCAATCCGCTCCGGTTCGAGGACGAGTTCGTGCGGCACAAGATGCTGGATGTGATTGGCGACCTGGCGCTGCTGGGCTATCCCATGCTGGGGCACCTGGTCGTGCATCGCGGCGGCCATGCACTCCACACGGCTTTTGCCGCCGAGATTCTCAGGCAGTCGGACGCCTGGCGTCTGGTCAACGTGGCCGAATCGGCCGAATCGGCCGTCGGGGCCGCGGTGCCGGCGTCGGCTCGTCCCGTCGCCAACTGACGCCCGCGCCGGCGCTCACGCGTCGGGCGCTCCGCCCAGGCCCTTCTTCACAATCGTCATCAGCCGCTCGTTCTCGAAGCGGTTGAAACTCATGAACAGGCTTTCCTTCAGGTAGACGCGGAGCTCGTCGCCGCTCATCTGGGCGACGACATGCTGGAATTCGTGGTCGATGTCCTCGAAGCTGTAGTCGAGCGTCTTTCGACGTCTCAGGTCGAGGGAGATGGCCTCGAGGATGGCGAGGACGTCGCCGTCGAGGTCGATCGCGGTGCCGCCGCTGGTCGTGACGCGTCGCATGGCTAGCTCCCGAAGCTCGCGAGGGCCGACGCCCGGGTGGCGTGGACCTCGAGGAAGTTCTGCGCGCCGGTCATGGTGAGCATCGTCTCCACGCGCTTCTGGAGGGCCGCCAGCTTGAGCGTGCCGCCCGCCGCGGTCGCCTGGCGGTACAGATCCATCAGGCAGCCGATGCTCGCGCTGTCCAGGTAGCCGACGTCGGCCATGTCGACGAGGATCTTGGTCTCGCCTCGGCCGATCAGGCCGGTGACGGCGGAGACGAAGTCGGAGAGCAGCGGGTAGGTGAGCCGGGGTTCGCTCACCTGCACGACAGCGACGGAGCCCTCGTGCGAGGTCGTGACGTTCATGGAGTTCCTCCGTTGCGGAGCGGCGCCGGACGCGGCCCGCGGGATTGAAGGCGACGCAACTGTTTCGCGAGTTCTTGACGGCCACGGTTGATGCGCGACTTCACCGTGCCTTCGGGGAGTCCGAGCTGGGCGGCGATTTCCTGGTACGAGAACTCTTGGAGGTCGCGCAGCACGACCGCCTGGCGCAGCGCCGGCGGCAGCTTGGCGAGCGCCTCGTTGATGAGCTGTTTGAGGTCAACGTGCTCGAGTTGGGTGAGCGGGCTGCGCTCCGTGGAGACGGGCTTCAGGTCGGCGGCATCGACGTCGCGCGCCATCGTCGCGCGCTCCTTGCGCACGCTCCGATAGTGATCGATGCAGAGATTCCGGCTGATGCTGATGAGCCAGGTCTGGAAGTTCGCGCGGCGATCGAATGTGTGGAGCGCGCGGAAGATCTTCAGGAAGATGTCCTGCGTCAGGTCCTCAGCTTCGTCGTGCCGGCCGACGAACTTGTAGGCCACGTTGAACACCTTGCGCCAGTGCCGGCGGACGATCTGGTCCCAGGCCACCTGATCGCCTTGGAGACAGCGCTCCACGAGCACGTTGGTATCGGGAGCCGGGTCGGCCGCCGGGTCGCTGGGCATCGGCGCGAGGGTCAAGACCGCGATCATAGCAGCAGGCTTCGCGCTGAGCACCGCCCGAGCCGCGGTCGGTAATCGAGACGGGGGAGCGCGCTACAATGCCTTTCTTGTGTCTGGATTCTTCGCCGGTCATGGAGAGTTGACGTGCGACGGCCAGCCGCTCGCGGACATCGCGAGGGCGGTCGGCACGCCCGTGCACGTGTACAGCGCGCCGCTGATGGCCGAGCGGTACCGGGAGCTGGACGCGGCGTTCGCGTCCTACCCGCACCGCTTCCACTACGCGATCAAGGCGAACTCGACGCTGGCCGTCGTGCGGTCGATGCGGGCGCTCGGCGCCCAGGCTGACGCCAATTCCGGCGGCGAGATCGAGGTCGCGCTGCGCGCGGGCTTTCGACCGGACGAGATTGTCTTCACCGGCGTGGGCAAGACGCGGGCCGAGTTGGAGCGGGCCGTGGCGCTCGGCCTCAAGGCCATCAACGCCGAATCGCCCGGCGAGGTCGAGCGCATTGAAGCCATCGCCGGCGCCGCCGGAGTGGCCGCGCGCGTCGCCGTCCGCATCAACCCCGACGTCGATGCCGGGAGTCATCCCCACATCTCGACCGGCCATCACGCGACGAAGTTCGGCATGACGGTCGAGGCGGCGCGGGCGCTGGTGCGCGACCTTGCCCGACGGCCCCACTTGAAGATCGTCGGGCTGCATGCGCACATCGGCTCGCAGGTGAGCCGCCCGGAGCCGTTCGCGCGCGTCGCCGAGATCGCTGCCGCGTTCGCGCGTGAGCTGGCCGGCCAGGGCGTGGTACTCGAGCACCTCGACCTCGGCGGCGGGCTGGGCATCGCCTACCGTCCGCACGACGAGGTGCTCACGCCGGATGAGTACGCCGCGGCGATCCTGCCGGCCGTTCGCGCGACCGGACTGGAGTTGATCCTGGAGCCGGGCCGCTGGATCGTCGGGCCGACCGGCGTGCTGGTCACCACGGTCGTCGATCTCAAGCGGCAGCCGGGCGGCGGCTGGTTTGTCGTCGTTGATGCCGGTATGACCGACGTGATTCGTCCCGCGCTCTACGGCGCCTGGCACGAGATCGAGGCCGTGGTTCCCAGGAGCGGCGACCGAATCCATGCGGACATCGTCGGACCCGTCTGCGAGACGACCGACACGCTGGGCAGCGACCGGAGCCTGCCGCCTGTCGACGTTGGCGATCTGCTGGCGGTGCGCGACACGGGGGCGTACGCCGCGGTGATGGCATCCAACTACAACCGCCGGCCGATGGCGGCCGAAGTCATGGTGACCGGGGAAGGGTGGCGCGTGGTTCGCCGCCGGCAGAGCGTCTCCGACATGCTGCAGTGGGACGAGTGATGCTGATTGCCTTCGAGGGATTGGACCAGAGCGGCAAGGAGACGCAGGCGCGCCAGCTGCGGGTGCGCGTCGAGCAGACCGGACGGCACGTCCGGCTGCTGTCGTTTCCGGAGTACGGGACGCCGGTCGGCCAGGAGATCGAGAAGGGGCTTGCCGGCGACCGCGATTACGCCGCCGACGTGATGCAGTTGCTGTACGTCGCGAATCGATTCGAGTACAAGTCGAAGATCGAATTGTGGATCGGCGCGGGTGACGTCATCATCTGCGACCGTTACACGGCGTCCACCGTGGCCTACGGCGAGGCGCAGGGCCTCGATCCCGCGTGGCTGCTGGACATTCAGCGCCCCTTGCCCGCCGCGACGGTGACCGTGTTGCTCGACATCGCGCCCGAGACCGCCGCGGCGCGCAAGGCCCATGGGCGCGACCTGTACGAGCGCGACCTGGCGCTGCTCGGACGCGTCCGGCAGAGCTACCGCCGCCAGGCGGACGCCAATGCGTGGCTGGTCATCGACGGCGCGCGCTCGAAGAACGACGTGGCGGCGGCCATCGCGCAGGCCGTCGTGCCACAGCTCGAGCGACCGTAAGGGCGCGCACCTCGCGGGCGCCGGCGGCCCGGAGCGCCCGCGCGCACGCGTCGAGCGTCGCGCCCGTCGTCACGACGTCATCAATCAAGACCACGACGCGCCCGTCGAGCAGGGCCCGCGCAGAGACCACCCTCGGTCGAACGCGGGCTTCGACGATCCAGACAACCGGCCGTGTGCGGTAGGCGTGGCGTACGTTGGCGTGGCGCCGCCCGGCCGGCAGCCCCGCCTGCGGCGGACCGGACCCCGCACGCCGCAGCACCGGCCACACCGGCACGCCCAGCAGCCGCGCGAGGTCGGCCGACTGGTTGAACCCGCGTGCGAGCCGGCGACGCGCGTGCAGCGGGACCGGGACGACGGCATGGGCGCCGCGCAGCACGTCGGGCCCCGCGGCGCGCATCATCTCGGCCAACGGACGAGCCAGGACGCGACAGTGCTGGTACTTGAACGCCTGGACAATCTCACGGAGCGGGCCCTCGTACCGTCCGGCGCTGCGCGTGAGGTCCAGGGCGGGCGGCTGGCGGCGGCACCGCGGGCAGGTGGCGGCCGGAACCCGCCAGCCGGCGAGCGCGTCGCCGCAGCGCTCGCAGAGGGGCGGCGTGAGCATCGGCACGGCGCGCCAGCAGCCCGCGCAAACGGGGCCGTCGAGCGGCCGATCGAGGCGCGCGCCGCACGCGAGGCACGGCGGCTCGAGGAACTCGCGGATGAGGAGATTCGCCAGGGCGGCCAGCACGCCGTCCAGGTGTGCAAAGGCAGCGCCGTTCGGCTGGCGAGCGCAGCGGCGCGCGGCGTGGAACCGCGTTGCGGGAATTGCCACACAAGGGTGAGGCCCGGGATTGAAGAAACGGCACGGTGATACCATGCCGTCTCGCATCTCGCTCCGCGTCATGTCACTTTCGTCCCGCCTTGAAGGCGTCCTTCGTCGCCTCGCGAGCGACCCGCGTCCGTCCGACCCGGCGTCCCAGGTCTCGCCCCAGCCGCCGGCGGCGCCGATCGATCTGGCCCGCGTGCCGCTGGACACGCGGGACCACGTCCTCGGGACCGACGAGGAGTTCCTCGAGGCGATGTATTGGATCGTCCTTGGCCGGCCCGTCGATGCGGAGTGGCAGAAGGTCCGCACCCGGCATTTCGCCCTCGGCCAGCCGCGCGAGGGCATGCTGATGGCGGCGCTGGCGTCCAGCGAGTTCCGCCAGCGGTACCTCGACATTCTTGGCGGCGACCGCTCCGCGTCCGACGAGTCCGCGCTCGAAGGGGCGCTCCGCGGCGTTGGGACCAACGAAGCCTTCGTCGAAGCCTGCTACGTCTTCCTGCTCGCCCGCGCGCCCGACGCCGAAGGCGCGGCGTACTACGTCGCGCAATTGGCGGAGCGGCACGTGCCGAGATGCGAAGTCGTGTACGGACTCGTCCATTCCGACGAGTTCGCGCGCCGCTATCGCGCCGCCTGCCCGTCCGGGGGGCGCCTGCCGGTGGACACCCAGTTGTGCGAGCTGGCCAATCCGGCGAAGTGGGACAACCCGGAATGGCGCGCCGTCATGAATGCGCTCCACGTGCACGCCGAGAAGAAGCTGGCGATGCACCGCAAGGCCTACGAGTTCACCCAGGCCGCGTGGGGCCTCGATCGCGTCGGCGCGATTCCCGACGAGGCCGCGGTCCTGAGCGTGGGGGCGGGCCACGAGTCGCTCGCCTACTGGCTCGCGAATCGGGTCCGGCTGGTGATTGGCACCGACCTCTATCCGGGTGAGTGGGAATCGAGCGCCGGGGCGGAAGGCGATGCGCGGGTCGTCACGCATCCGGAGGAGTTCGCGCCGTTTGCCTATCGACAGGATCGGCTGCGGTTCCTCAGAATGGACGGTCGTTTCCTGGCGTTCAAGGACGCGAGCTTCGACGCGGTGTACTCGCTGTCGTCGATCGAGCACTTCGGGGGGTGGCGCGGCGCGCGGCAGGCGGTCGAAGAGATGGCGCGCGTCCTCAAACCCGGCGGCTGGCTGGCGCTGGCGACCGAGTGGCGCGTCTCCGGACCGCCGTCGCCCGAGGAAGGCGTGTTCGAGCCGGATGAAGTCCGTGCGTTGATCGACCTGCCGACCCTGCGTCTCGCCGAACCTCTCGACGATCGCGTGTGGTCTCGCTACACCGCGACGCCGGTCGACCTCAAGCGGAACCGGTTCGAGACGCCGCACATGCTCGTCGAGATCGACGGCACGGT
The DNA here is from genome assembly GCA_963849525.1 of uncultured Acidobacteriota bacterium. Lineage (GTDB taxonomy): Bacteria > Acidobacteriota > Vicinamibacteria > Vicinamibacterales > SCN-69-37 > CAVXSP01. Next base: position 226,561 of record CAWKHL010000006.1, read on the forward strand.
GTTCACATCCGTGATGATGTTCTTGAGGCGGGTTGAGGAGGTCAGGCCGTGATCCCCTCGACCCGCACGGCATCGCCCCACAGTCGCTCCAGATCGTAGAACTGGCGGGTCGCGGGCGAAAACACGTGCACGACGAAGTCGAAGTAGTCGACGAGCACCCACTCGCCGCGGTCGTAGCCCTCGGTGAGCGCCGGCCTGACGCCGTCTTGCCGCAGCGCGTCGGTGATCCCGTCGGCGATGGCCTGCACCTGCCGCGTGCTGGCGCCGGTCGCAATCAGAAAGAAATCGGTGAACGCGGAGGCCTTCCGGAGGTCGAGCAGGACGACGTCCAGTGCTTTCTTGTCGAGGGCGGCCGCCACGGCCAACTTCACGTCGGACGGGAGGCGGGGAGAGGCAGCGGGCTTCTTCTTGGGGCGGCGCGCAGGCTTTGGCGACATGAACCTCCAGACGTCGCTGATCACCACTCCGTCGGGGTGTCAGCCTTGTACAACCGATGTGTGACGATGTAGCGCGCCACGGCGTCCGGTACGAGGCCGGCGAGTGACGCCCCTTGGGCGACGCGGTTGCGCACCGAGGTCGATGACACGGAAGACGTGGGGGCGTCCAGGAGCACGATGTGCGGCGTGGCGAGCGTGTCCGCGGCCCCGCGCGCCTCGATCATACGCCCGGACAGCGCGGGCAGCGCCAGGCGAAGGCTCGGCGCCGGCACGCCCGGCCTCGAGACGACAACGAAATGGCAGCGGTCGAGAAGTCGAGGATAGTCCTTCCACGTGCCGATCTCGCGAAACGCGTCGGCGCCCGTGATGACGAAGAGCGCGCGCGTCTCGATGCCCAGAGCCGCCAGCTTGTCGAGCGTGGCGGAGGTGTACGAGGGCGATGGACCGGCCATCTCGAGGTCGGACACGGTGAAGCGCTCGTCGTCCTGAAGGGCCAGCGCCGCCATCGCGAACCGGTGGGCGGCTGACGCGCACGGCGTGGACCGGTGGGGTGGGACGCTCGCCGGGACGAACACGACGCGATCGAGGGCCAGCGCCTCACGGCAGGCCGCCGCGACGTCGAGGTGGCCGACATGAATCGGATCGAACGTGCCGCCAAACAGCCCCAAGCGCATCAGCGAGCCACGGCCTCTTGACCGCGCGCCACTTCGCGCCACATCGCCTCGAGGAGCGCCGGGAGGCCCTCGCCAGTGGCCGACGAGACCGGGTAGAGCGGGACGCCCAACGGCTCGAGATGCTCACGCAAACGCACGAGTCGGTCCGGGTCTTCCAGGATGTCCATCTTGTTCGCGGCGACGAGGCGCGGCTTGTCGGACAATGCCGCCGCCGTCTCGTCGCCGGCGCCGGCGAACTGCTCGAGCTCGCGCACAATCGCGTCGAAATCGCGCACCGGGTCGCGCCCTGAGGCCGCCGACACGTCGACGACGTGCACGAGCACTTTCGTCCGCTCCAGGTGGGCGAGGAATTTCGTGCCCAGGCCGTGGCCGAGATGGGCGCCTTCGATCAGTCCGGGCACATCGGCGACGACGAAGCTGCGCTCGTCGCTCAGGTGGACGACCCCGAGATTCGGCGTGAGCGTCGTGAACGGGTAGTCGCCGATCTTCGGCCGCGCGGCCGAGATGCGGGAGATGAGCGTGCTCTTGCCGGCGTTCGGATAGCCGACCAGGCCGACGTCCGCCAGCAGCTTCAGCCGCAGCCGGACCTGCCGAGCTTCGCCGGCTTCCCCGGGCTCGGTGTGGCGCGGCGCGCGGTTGGTGGCCGTGGCGAACTCGGCGTTGCCGCGGCCGCCGCGTCCGCCGCGGGCGACCATCACCCGCGCGTCGGGGGTCGCCAGATCCGCCAGCGGGATGAGTTCGCCTTCATGCAGCTCGTAGGCGACGGTGCCTGGCGGGACGTCGAGGACCAGATCCTCGCCGTCGCGGCCGGTCCGATTCGACCCTTCGCCGTGGCCGCCGCGCTGCGCCTTGAATTCGGGATGGAAACGATACGCGACGAGGGTGTTGTGGTGGGTGCTGGCCGCCAGGAAGATGGAGCCGCCCCGGCCCCCGTTTCCGCCGCTCGGCCCGCCGCGCGGGACGAACTTCTCGCGGCGGAAGGCCATGCAGCCGTTTCCGCCGGCGCCCGCCTGAATGTGGATGTCGACCTCGTCGACGAACATGGCATCGAGCCGCGCCGGCCGGCTCGTCGAGCCGGACCGACTAGGACGGTTCCACCGGGACGATGCTGATCATGCGGCCGTGCCCGCCGTGATCGGAGAACTTCACGTGCCCGGTGACCTTGGCGAACAGCGTATCGTCCTTGCCGCGCCCGACGTTGAGCCCGGGGCGAAACCTGCGGCCGCGCTGCCGAACGAGAATCGAGCCTCCGGGCACCAGGTTGCCGTCGTGCCGCTTCACGCCCAGCCGCTGCGAGTTGCTGTCCCGGCCGTTGCGGGAACTGCCTTGTCCCTTTTTATGTGCCATAGCGTGCGCCTACCTGTTGATTGCGGTGACCTTCACGCGCGTCTGGAGCGTGCGGTGCCCCTGCGTCTTCCGATACTGCTTGCGGCGTTTCATCTTGAAGACGCGAATCTTCTTGGCCTTCGTCTGGGCCTCGACCACGCCCGTGACGGAAGCTCCCGACACGTACGGCGTGCCGGCCACGACCTGGCCGCCGTCGTCCTCGACGAGCAGAACCTTGTCGAACGTCACTTCGACGCCGGGTTCGGCTTCCAGTCGATCGACGATCACGACGACGCCGGGCGTCACCTTCTCCTGCCGACCACCCGCTTCTACGATTGCGAACATCTGACCACTCCTCTGGAGCGCACGGCGCCCTTCCGCTGCAGCGCCAGAACTTCTAAGCGTAGCACCGGCCGACCAATCAGGGCAAGAACGACCTGGGGACGGGGCGCCGTCCGTCAGGCGCCCGCGGGGGGCGCCTGGGGCGGTCCGGGCGAGACCTCGGCCCCCATGCTCATGATGCCCTGGACGATCCGCGTGCCGGCGCCCGCGCCGTTGTCCATGAACACCACCTTCCCCTGCGCATGGTCGGCCACGTACTTCAGGGCGTCCGTGTACTCGAGGAAGAGCAGGAAGTTGGCATCGACGCCGGCCGCCCGCAGGCTCTCGGCGGCGTCCTTCATGCCGTCGGCGACGCTCTTCCGGAAGAGCGCGAGGCCCTCGCCGCGTAGCGCCGCCGCCTTCTTCTCTGCTTCGGCCCCGATCGTCTTGTAGGCCGCTTCGGCCTCCGCGTCCTTCGTCCGTTTGACGAGCAGCGCGGCGCCCTCGTTCGCGGCGGCCGCGAGCAGGTTCTTCGACGAGACGACGCGCGCCATCGAGTCCATGATCTCCTTGTCGAAAGTCATGTCGGTGATCTGGATGTCCCGGACGACGTAGCCCCATTGGAGCACGACCTCGTCGAGGTTGCGCTTCGTGTGGTCGACAATCTCCGCGCGCATGCCGAGGATGTCGGATTGCTTCGTCGTGGCGACGAACTGGCGGATGGACCCGTCGATGGTGCGCTGCAGCGCGAGGAGAAACTCCTGCGGCGTCGCGAAGCTGTAGACCGCCTTCTTGATCGATTCCTCGTCGGCGCCCGAGACGGCAAAGACCACCATCGTCGCGAACCGGACGTTGGCCTGATCCTCGGTGATCGCTTGGAATTCCATCTGCAGCGCGCGGTTCTGCAGGGACAGCCGCTGGGAAATCCGCTCCCACGGCATCTTCAGATTGAACCCCTCGCGCATCGACCGATGGTACTTGCCGAACACCGTCACGACGCCGACCGACGCCTGCGGCACCGTGCGGATCACGAACGCCCAGACGAGCAGCACGATCGCGGCAAATGCCAACAGGAAAAGGGGCATGGGGGGATTCTAGCATCGACCTATCGGCCTTTCGCCCCATCGACCTATTGCACGGGCCGATCGCCATGGGACCACGGGGCGATCCCGATGGAGCGATGGGGCAATCCGATAGGTCGATAGGTCGATAGGGCGATAGGTCGATAGGTCGATGGGTCTACTTCAACAGCACCCTGGTGCCTTTGATCTTCTGGGTGCTGAGCGTGTTGAGGAAGCTCGGGAGCACCTTGTCCATCAGCTCGAAGTACCGAGGAGAGCGGCGGCGTGTTCTGGCTGCTGTCGTACAGCACTTCCTCGCGGAAGGACTCGGAGTAGAGCTGGTCGCCCGTACGGCCGTCGATGAACACGAAGCGCGGCACGAGGGCGAAGCCCTTCTTGTCGGTGTACGTCCGCACTTCCTGCGTGACGCGGCGCCCGGTGGGATCGGTGACCTCGTTGACCGCCGACTGCGGACCGCTGCGCGAGATGTCGAGGAACAGGACCGACCCGGTCACGATGAGCGGCTGGTCGTACTCGTCGCCCAGCTTCTTCCAGTAGTCCTTGTCCGTGAAGATCGAGACGTACTTGCTGAGATCCTTCTCGTCCTTGATTTTCGGCTCGGCGGCCTTCGACTTCGACGACGGAACGGGTTCGGTCGAGTCGGTGGGGCCGGCCGCGTCGCGCTGCTGGTCGACCACGTCAACCAGCGACTGCACGTCGGCGTCGATGACTTTCAGATCGGATTTGCTGCGCAGCTGGCTCCGCAGCAGCCGGGCGGTCTCCGCGTTGGGATCGATGGCGTTCGACCCGCCAGCGAGGAAGCCCGCGATGAGCACGCGCTGAAACGAGCCGACGTCGATCTTCGCCTGGATCGGCGTCTCGATCGGGATCTCGTAAAAGCTCATGCACCCGAGCGTGCCGATCGCGAGCCCGAGGCTAACGAACGCCGCGGCGGTTTTGGCGGTCATAGATTTCCCTGAACAGATCGTAGTTCTGGCGGATGTAGCTGTTGTTGGGCTCCAACTTCAGCGCCCGCTCGTACGCCGTTCGCGCCTTGTCGAATTGGCCCTGCTGTTCGAGGGCAATCCCCAGATCGTTCCACGCCGCCGCGTAGGCCGGGTCGATTTCCACGGCGCGCTGCCAGCGGTACAGCGCTTCCTTCCAGAGGCCTTTCTGGGCGACCTCCCAGCCGAACTCCACCTGGGACTTGGCGTCCGACCGCTTGTCGGCAAACGCGGGAACGGCTACGCCCAAGGCGAGAACGAACACGAGCCAGGTGCGAACGCGCATGTGAGTTGTGGCCCCCACTCTACCGCGGTACGGCGCGAGCGCCGGGCGACACTCCGCGCCGCCGGCTGCAGGCAAGATTAGCAAGACTCTTGCCGTTCGGATATGGCGAAATTTGCCATGCCTGCCGCAGCTCGTCTCGGACGAATGCCGCCTTGGGGTGGCACACTCGGTGCACGAGCCCCTGGGTTGTGGCCTGGACCGGACAGTTGGCGCCACCAATCGTCGAGGACGCCGTCGCGCTCTCATTGCTCCGCTGGGGCAGCGACACGCGCGCCGCCCGGCTCCTCAAGGACCTCGTGCGGGAGGAGGCCGCCAATGGCGTGCCGCCGGCCGGCTTGCTTCGGCGCCTGGCGCTGAGGCTCGGTTGTGCTGAAAGCGTCCTCGCGCGCGCCAAGGGAGACGCGGCCCGCGCCATGGAGGTTGCCGCGGCCGGGGGCCTCACGGTCGTCCCGTGGCTGGACGCGGCGTATCCGACCTGGCTCAAGGAGATCCCGGATCCCCCGATCGTGCTGTGGGTGCGGGGCCAGGTCGCCGACCTGAACCAACCGGCCGTCGCGATCGTCGGATTCTCGTGAAGCGACCCCCGCGGGACTGGCGCTGGCTCGTCAGTTGGCCGGCGGCCTCGCCCAGGCCGGGTTGGTCGTCGCGAGTGGCATGGCGCGCGGAGTCGATGGCGCGGCGCACGCCGGGGCGCTCGCGGCCCGCGGCCGGACGGTCGCCGTTCTTGGGTGCGGGGCCGATATGGTCTATCCCCGCGAGCACGAGCGGCTTGCGGCGGCCATCGCCGCCGCTGGCGCCGTGGTGAGCGAGTTTCCGCCTGGGACGCCGCCCCTCCCGCACCACTTCCCGCTCAGAAACCGGGTCATCAGCGGGCTGGCCAGGGCGGTGGTGGTGCTCGAAGCCTCGGCGCGGAGCGGGTCGCTCATCACGGCGCGCGCGGCCCTCGAGCAGGGCCGGGACGTGCTGGCGGTGCCCGGCAGCGTCCTTTCCGGCCGGAGCAGCGGGTGCCACGCTCTCATAAAGGATGGGGCGCCACTGGTCGAGACTGTAGAGGACGTCCTGGCCGTGATGGGCTGGACCCCGGCTGGGGCCGAGTCAGAGCGAGTCGTAGACGACAAGTCTTGTAGAATGAGTGGCTTAGAGAGAGCGATGGCGCTGGGAGAAGTCTACACGGTGGACGAGCTGGCGGCGAAGACTGGACAATCCGTGCAGGAACTGCTGTCAGAATTGGGAAGACTCGAGGTCGGCGGCCGGCTCGCCCGCGTGGCGGGCGGCTTTGTGCGGCTTGACGAGTCTGGTATGGATGGAAGCAATGTCTAAAGCACTGGTAATCGTCGAGTCGCCCGCGAAGGCCAAGACGATTAACAAGTACCTCGGGCGGGACTTCAAGGTCGTCGCCTCGATGGGGCACGTCCGTGACCTGCCGAAGAACAAGCTCGGCGTCAACGTCGATGGCGCCTTCGAGCCCGAGTATGTCGTGATTCCCGCTCGGGCCAAGGTCATCAAGGAGCTCAAGGACGCGGCGAAGGCGGCCAGCGAGATTTTCGTCGCCACCGACCCGGACCGGGAGGGCGAAGCGATCGGGTGGCACCTGGCCGAGGAGCTGGGCGGCAAACGCAAGGTGCACCGCCTGATGTTCAACGAGATTACGAAGAAGGCGGTGCTCGAGGCGGTCAAGCACCCGGGCGAGATCGACATGAAGATGGTCGACGCCCAGCAGGCCCGCCGCGTGCTCGATCGGCTGGTGGGCTACAAGATCAGCCCGATCCTCTGGGACAAGGTCCGGCGCGGGTTGAGCGCCGGGCGCGTCCAGTCGGTGGCGCTCAAGCTCATCTGCGACCGCGAGCGCGAGATCGAGGCGTTCGTTCCCGAGGAGTACCTGGTACATCACGGCCCGGCTGGCCGGGCCGGAGCCCCCGGAGTTCGACGCGCGGCTGGTCAAGAAGGGCAACCAGGCGATCAAGATCCACAACGAGGCCGAGGCCAAACAGATTCTCGCCGACCTCTCCGGCGCCTCGTTCGTCGTCTCGTCGGTCGTGACCAAGGAGCGCCGGAAGCACGCCATTCCGCCCTTCATCACGAGCAAGCTGCAGCAGGCGTCCCGGTTCCCGGTCAAGAAGACCATGATGGTCGCCCAACAGCTCTACGAAGGCATCGAGCTGCCGGGCGAGGACGCCGCGGTGGGCCTCATTACCTACATGCGCACCGACTCGGTGCGCATCGCCGATCAGGCCCTCGACGAAGTGCGCCAGCACATCTCGACGCAGTACGGCGCGCCGTATCTGCCCGAGCAGCCGAACCGGTACCGCGTGAAGGCGAACGCCCAGGACGCGCATGAGGCGATCCGGCCGACGTCGCTCAAGTACTCGCCCGAGGCCGTGCGCGCCCATCTCACGCCGGACCAGTTCTACCTGTACCGCCTCATCTGGGAGCGGTTCGTCGCCTCGCAGATGACGCCGGCGACGTTCGACGACACGACCGTCGACATCGGCGCCGGCGCGTACGTGTTCCGCGTGAAGGGGTCCGTGCCGAAGTTCGCGGGCTGGCTGGCGGCCTACGGACAGCAGGCCGCCGAGGCCGAGGAGAGCGAACGGGCCGAGCGTCCGACGCCGCCGGCCGGCGGCGCGCCCGACGCCGACGAGGACTCCGGGACCGGCGTGCTGCCCGCGCTTTCCGATGGGCAGACGCTCGATCTGCGTCAGCTCGGGTCGGAGCAGAAGTTCACGCAGCCGCCGGCGCGCTTCAGTGAGGCCACGCTGGTCAAGGCGCTGGAGGAGGACGGCATCGGCCGGCCGAGCACCTACGCCCAGATCATCAGCGTCCTGCAAGCGCGCGAGTACGTGCACAAGATCGAAGGGCGATTCCGCCCGACGATCCTGGGCCGGAGGCTCGTCGACCGCCTGCTGCACCCGGTGTTCGACGACATTCTCGACGTCGAGTACACGGCGCGCATGGAAGAGCAGCTCGACGACATCGAAAAGGGCAAGGCCGGATACAAGGACACGCTGAGCGGCTTCTACGTCAAGTTCGCGAAGGACCTGACGCGCGCGGCCAAGGAGATGCCCAACTTCAAGGAAGGGCAGCCGACGGGCCAGGCGTGCGACAAGTGCGGACAGGGGGAGATGGTCGAGAAGGCCGGCAAGTTCGGCATCTTCCTGGCGTGCAGCCGCTATCCCGACTGCGACAACACGAAGGAGTTGGAGCCGGTCGACGCTCCGACCGAGGAGCTCGAGGAGACGTGCGAGAACTGCGGGCGGCCGATGGTCGTCAAGCGCGGCCGCTTCGGCATGTTCCTCGCCTGCACCGGCTACCCGGAGTGCAAGACGACGCGGAAGATCATCGCCACCGGCAGGGCGTGACCGCCGCCAAGCCCGACCAGATCCTCGACGAGCATTGCCCCAATTGCGGCAAGAACCTCGTCGTCAAACAGGGCCGCTTCGGCGAGTTCACGGCATGCACGGGCTATCCGGAGTGCAAGTACGTCAAACAGAAGCCGACGGGCGTGCTGTGCCCCAAGGACGGCGGCGAGGTCGTCGAGCGCAAGTCGCGGCGCGGCAAGGTGTTCTACGGGTGTGCGAACTACCCGAAATGCGATTTCACGCTCTGGAACAAGCCCATCATCGAGCCCTGCCCGAAGTGCGCGTGGCCGTTTCTCACCGAGAAGATCACCAAACGCCACGGCCGCCAGCTCATCTGCGCCAACGAGGCGTGCGACTACGTGAGGTCCGAGGAGCTGGCCGAGACGACGGCGTAACGGATGACGTCTGGAAGTGAGAAGTTATTCTCCCTTCCAACTTCTGGCTTCTGACTTCTGACTTGTCCATGGTGCACATCGTCGGCGGTGGATTGGCGGGCAGCGAGGCGGCGTGGCAGGCGGCGTCGCTTGGCGTGCCGGTGACGCTCTACGAGATGCGGCCGGCGCGGCCGACCGCGGTGCACAAGACCGATCAGCTGGCCGAGCTGGTCTGCAGTAATTCGTTCCGCGGCGACAAGCTCGACAACGCCGTCGGCCTGCTCAAAGAGGAAATGCGCCGCCTCGGTTCGCTGGTGATGGCGGCCGCCGACCGCGCCCGCGTGCCGGCGGGCGCCGCGCTTGCCGTCGATCGCGAGCGATTCTCGGCCGAGGTCACGCGCGTCCTTGGGGCGCACCCGCTCATCCGCGTCGACCGGCGTGAGATTCGGACGCTGCCGGACGCCGACGAGATGTCCCCGCTCATCGTCGCCACCGGGCCGCTGACGTCTCCCGAACTGTCCTCGGCGGTTGCGGCCTTCGTCGGCCGAGAACACCTCGCGTTCTACGACGCGATCAGCCCGATCGTGCTGGCCGAAACCATCGACATGACCAAGGCGTTTCGGGCCAGCCGGTGGGACCGCTCGTTGCCGCCCAGGGCCGGCGCCGGCGCCGCGGCGCCGGCCGAGACGAGCCCGGAAACGGCTGGCGATTATCTGAACTGCCCGTTTACCGAGGCCGAGTACCAGCGCTTTTTCGAGGCGGTGACGACGGCGGAGAAGGCCGTCGTGCACGACTTCGACCGGACGACCTTCTTCGAGGGGTGTCTGCCGATCGAGGTGATGGCGCATCGCGGGCGCGACACGCTGCGGTTCGGCCCGATGAAGCCCGTGGGCCTCCGCGACCCCGAGACCGGGCGGCCCCCGTACGCCGTCGTGCAGCTCCGACAGGACAACCTGGCCGGCGACCATTACAGCCTCGTCGGGTTTCAGACCCAGCTCAAGTGGGGCGAGCAGGCCCGCGTGCTGCGCATGATTCCTGGGCTGGAGCGCGCCGAGTTCGTGCGCTTCGGGATGATCCATCGGAACACGTACATCAACGCACCGACGGTGCTGACCGAGACCTGGCAGACCCAGAGGCGTGCGGACCTGTTCTTCGCGGGCCAGATCTCCGGCGTTGAAGGGTACGTCGAGTCGGCGGCATCCGGGCTCATCGCCGGCCGCAACGCCGCGCGGGTGGTCATGGGGCTCGCCCCGAGCGCTCCGCCGCGGACGACCGCCATCGGCGCGCTTGGCTACTACGTGTCGCACGCCGACGCCCGGTACTATCAGCCGTCCAACATCACGTTCGGCATCATCCGCGGCTCGGCGGACGTCGGCGCACCGCCGCCGGCTGGAGGCCCTGGCGCCTCGCCGCGCCGGCAGGGTGCCGCGGCGGCACGCCGATCCGGGATGACGAAGAAGCAGGCGCGTGGTCTCGACACCAGCGAGCGGGCGCTCAGGGACCTGGACGCCTGGATTGAAGAGCAGGCCTCGGGCCCCGGGCCCGAGATCCCGGACGGCGAGCGCCGGACTCTGGCGGACAGCGGGACTCCCGAGGCCCGAGGCCTGGGCCCCCGCGCCTGTCGTGATGCCGAGGTCTGATGGGGCTGCAAGCGGAACTGCACGCGTTTCTCGAGTTCCTGCGCTACAACCGGAACGTCTCGGCGCATACGCTGCGCGCCTACGAATCGGACGTGTCCCAGTTCGTGACGTTTCTCGCCTCGCGCGGCCGGCTCAAGGCGAGCGAGATCGACGTGGCGGCGTTCGAGACCGACGCGGTTCGTGAGTTTCTCGCGGGCGAATACCGCCGGGGCCTGAGTCGATCCTCGGCCGCGCGCCGGCTGGCCGCGCTGCGTGCGTTCGCGCGCCACCTCGTGCGTGAAGACCGGCTCGCCGAGGATCCGACGGCGCTGGTGGGGGCGCCCAAGAAGGATCAGACCTTGCCGGTGCATTTGGACGCCGCCGAGGTTGACCGGCTCCTGGCCGCGCCTGACGGCGACAGTCTGGCCGGCCGTCGCGACCGCGCGATCCTCGAGCTCTTCTATGCGTCCGGGCTGCGCTTGAGCGAGCTGGTCGATTCTCGATCTGGAGGACGTCAATCTCTCGAGCCGCGTCGCGCGGGTCCGCGGCAAGGGGGGCAAGGAACGGATCGTGCCGTTCAATCGCACGGCGGCCGATGCGATGCGCCGGATGCTGCAGGACGAGGCGGCTGCGCCGATTCGGACGGCACGCGCCTCCGGTCGCGGGTCGCGATCGGCGCGCACCCGCCATGCCCTCTTCAGGAACTTGCGCGGCGGGCGGTTGACCACCCGCAGCGTCAACCGCGTCGTGCGGCGCTACGTGCGGGAGGCCTCGATCGAGCAAGGCGTGAGCCCCCACGCGCTTCGCCACACGTTCGCGACGCATCTGCTGCAGGCCGGCGCCGACTTGCGCGCCATTCAGGAACTGCTCGGCCACGCGCGGCTGGGGACGACGCAGCGGTACACGCACCTGGACATCGCGCACCTGATGGACGTCTACCGCTCGGCCCATCCGCGGGCGCGGCGACGCTAGACGCCAGGCACTAGACCCAGGCACTAGACGCCAGGCACTGGGCACCAGGCACTGGGCACTGGGCACTCGGCATCAGGCACTAGGCAGGCACTCGGCATCAGGCGCTCGGCATCAGGTTCGAGGACGGCATCCCCGGTGCCTGATGCCCAGTGCCCAGTGCCCAGTGCCTGGTGCCTGGTGCCTGCGTGTAGGGCCGCCCCGCGCCTAGTGTGGTGAGTCAGAGATTCGCGGAAGTATTCCGGTGCGCGGCGCCCCGGCTGGCAAGGCGCGACGACCGAGAATATTGGCGATATTCGAGGGAGGAGTAACGCCGCCCGCCGGGATGCCCCGCCCGGAATACGACAGCGAATCTCTGACTCACCACACTAGCTGGCCAGCGTCTCGACGGGCCGCCGGCTCCGCGGGATGTCGATGCGGAGGATCTTGATCTTGTAGTTCATCACGCGCGGGCTGATGCCGAGCAGCTCGGCCGCGTCCTTCTGAACCCAGTTCGACATGCGGAGCGCTTCGATCACGGCCTGCCGTTCGATTTCTTCGAGGGCGATGCCGACCGGCGGAATCTTCACGACCTGCGTCTGGTCGAGCGTTGAGAACGACGAGCCGGAGTCGCCAATCTGCAGGTCGCTGGCGTTGATGACCGGTGCGTCGGCGAGGAGGACGGCCCGCTCGACGACGTTCTCGAGCTCGCGGATGTTGCCCGGCCAGTTGTGGCGCATCAGCACCTTCAAGCGCGTCGGGGTTGATGCCCTCGATGCGCTTCTTCAGCTCGCCGGAGAACCGGCGCACGAAGAACTCGGCCAGGGCCGGGATGTCCTCCTTGCGGTCGCGCAGCGGCGGCATGTCCACCGACACGACGTTCAGCCGGTAGAAGAGGTCTTCGCGGAAGCGTCCCTCCTGGACCATCGTGCGACAGGTTGCGGTTCGTCGCCGCGATGATGCGGACGTCGACGCGCAGCGTCCGCGTGCCGCCGAGCCGCTCGAACTCGTGCTCCTGCAGCACGCGCAGGATCTTGGCCTGCGTGCTCGCGCTCATGTCGCCGACTTCGTCGAGGAACAGCGTGCCGCCGTCGGCCTGCTCGAACCGGCCGATGCGCTGCTTGTCGGCGCTCGTGAACGCGCCCTTCTCGTGGCCGAACAGCTCGGACTCGAGCAGGTTCTCCTGCAGCGCGGCGCAGTTGACCTTGACGAACGCGCGGTTGGCCCGCAGCGAGTTGTGATGGATCGATCCGGCGATCAGCTCCTTGCCCGTGCCCGTCTCGCCGCGGATCAGGATCGTCGAGTTGCTGCGCGCGACCTTCTTGACGATCGTCAGGACCTGCTGCAGCGCGCCGCTCGCGCCGACGATGCGGTCGAAATCGTAGATGTCCTGCTGCGTGTGGCGCAGGTAGTCGACCTGGTACTTGAGGTGCCGCATCTCGATCGCCTTCTCGATCTTCAGCTCCATTTCTTCGATCTCGAACGGCTTCTGCACGAAGTCGAACGCGCCGATCTTCATGGCCTCGACCGCCGTGTGGATCGACCCGAACGCGGTCATCAGGATGACCGCGGCGTTCGGCTGAATCGACCGCGCCGTCCGCAGGACGTCCATGCCGTCGGCGCCGCCCATCCGCAGGTCGGTGAGCACGACGTCGAACTGGCTGTCCTGCAGCCGCTCGATCGCGCCCGTGCCGCTCGGCGCCTCCTCGACGTCGTGCCCCGCGTTGGCGAGGGCGCGGACGAGGCCGCTGGCGCAGTGAATCGTGGTCGTCAACGACGAGAATGCGTCCCATCTCTCATCTCCCTCTGGGGCCGCGGCGGCGGGCGCCACGGGCAGTGTCACGCGAAAGCGTCGTCCGTCCCGGGACCGATGTCGCCGTCAATCCGTCCGTCGTGGGCGTCGACGACCTTGCGCACGATCGCCAGCCCCAGGCCGGTTCCCTGGGGCTTCGTCGTGAAGAACGGACTGAAGACCCGGTCGAGGTCGTCGACCGAGATGCCCGGTCCCGATGTCGCGCACCTCGATCGACGACCTGCGGCGGCAGTCCCTCGCCCGTCGCGGCCGTGTCCCCGTCGCCGGGCTCGAAGCTCGCGCGGATCTCGATCCGGCCTGCGGCCGCCGAGCGCCTCGAACGCGTTGGTCAGCAGGTTCGTGAACAGCTGCCGCAGCTGGTGCGGGTCGGCCTGCAGATCGGGGACGTCGCGATCGATCGACGTCTCGACTGGACGTCGCCCCCCGTGCGCGCTTGCTTTCGGCCGGCGACGATCGACTCGTTGATGACCTCGTCGAGCGCCACCGGCTCGACCTGCAGCTCGATCGGCCGGACGAACTCGAGCACTTCCACCACGATGGCGTTGGCCATCTTGGCTTCCTTGATGATGTCGAGCAGCGTCTCGAGCGCGTCGGCGCGGTCGGGCAGCTGGCGCTTGAGGACGCCGGCCATGATCTCGATGCTCGCCAGCGGGTTCTTCACTTCGTGGGCGATGGCCGCCGCCATCTCGCCGAGCGTCGCAAGCCGGTCGCGCAGGCGCTCGCGCTCCTCGAGCTGCTCGACCTGCGTCAGGTCCTTGAAGAACAGCGTCGCGCCGACCGGCTGGCCGTCGTCGTCGTGGATGCGCGACAGCGTGTAGCCCGATCGCCCGGCCCGTCTTGCGCAGCCGCATCTCCGCGCGGTTCGGCAGGTCGTCGCTGTCGAACGCCGACTGCAGCACGCGTCACCACCTCCGGGACAGCGTGCAGCACCTCGCGCGAACGGCCGGCCGACGTCGCCCGTCCGTCGGCGCCAGCCCGAGCACGCGATAGGCGACGTCGTTCATCACCGCAACGCTCACCGGTCCGCGTGATCGCGAGGACGCCGTTCCGCAGCGATGAAGACCAGCTGCCGAAAGAAACGATCGTCCAGCATCGCCGGACGGCCGCGCCTGGCGCGGCGAGCGCACGCGTGGCGCGGGACGAGGAGTCGCCGTCCTGGGTTTCAGTGAGGTCCGTTGGCGCATCAAGAACATCTCCGGGCTCCCGCAGCAGGCCTGTGGAAAGCAAGGGCCGTACCCGAGGGCAGCTGTGGCCGTGAGCTACCAAAATCGTACGTTAAGTTGACATGCGCCGTCAGCTGGGCGAACATGAAATGATTACAGAAATGCTGTAGAATTACAAATCTGTAATTCTATCACTCATCGGTCGAGTCGGCTTCCGCGGCGAGCGGCTTCCCACTGATTCATCAGGTCGCCGACTTCCCACATGAGGTGCTGATGGCGCGGCTGACCGCCTTGTCAGCCGACGCGCGCTCGTCGTAGAAACCGGGCGCGGCCATCTCGGCTTCGAGCGACTTGATCGTCTGCTCGCGCTCGGCGATGCGAGCCTCGAGGTCGGCCACGCGGCGCGCGCGTTCCTGATGCGCCCGATGTCGATGGCGCGCGGCCGCGTCGGCGCGCTTCTTGGCTTCGTATGATGCCGGTTGGTTGGTGCGGTGAGCATCGGACGGCGGAGCGTTCGCGCGGACGGGCACGCTTCCGGACGCGGGGCGGTTGGTCTTCGAGCGGCCGGCCGGCCCGGGCGCCGCGGCGGCGGGGGCCCCGGCCGTCTGCCCGGCGGCGCGCTGTGCTTTGCTCCAGAGGAACTGGGCGTAGGTGCCTGGATAGACTTCGATCGCCGCCGTGGCCGACTTCGACGATCTTGGTCGCCAGCCTGTCGACGAAGTAGCGGTCGTGCGAGACGAAGATCAGCGTGCCGCCGAAGTCCTCGAGCGCCTCGAGCAGGACGTCCTTCGAATCGAGGTCGAGGTGGTTGGTGGGCTCGTCGAGGAGCAGCGTGTTCGCGGGGCGGAGCAGCATGCGGGCGACGGCCAGCCGCGTCCGTTCGCCGCCCGAAAGCACGCCGGCCTTCTTGTAGATGTCGTCGCCGGAAAAAAGGAAGCCGCCGAGGATGTGTGCGGATGACCGGCACCATGCTCACCGGGGAGTCGGCCTCGAGCACTTCGTAGACCGTCTTGGCCGGGTCGAGCCGATTCGCCTCGTCCTGCGCGAAGTACTGCGTGACGACCTGGTGGCCAAGACGCCGCGAGCCCGCGGTCGGGCGCCTCGGCGCCGGCGAGCATCCGCATCAGCGTGGATTTGCCCGCGCCGTTGGGCGCGACCAGCGCGATGCGGTCGCCGCGCTCGATGAGCAGGTGCAGGTGGTCGAAGACGACCTGCGATCGCCGTAGGCCTTGTGCACGTCGTCGAGTTCGAGGACCGTGCGGCCGCTCTTGGGGCAGGCCGGGAAACGTGAAGCGCACGCGCTTGCGCTCGGGCGGCACCTCGATCGGCACGATCTCGATCGAGCATCTTGATGCGGCTCTGCACCTGCGCGGCCTTGGTGGCCTGGTAGCGGAACCGGTCGATGAAGGCGCGCATCCGCGCGATCTCCTCGTCCTGCTCGTGCTTGGCTTTGCGCCGCTGATCGAGCCGCGTCTCGCGCTCGACGAGATAGTGCGAGTAGGTGCCGACGTAGTCCGTGATGGTGCGAAGCGAGATGTCCCCGATGCGCGTCACGACGGCATCGAGGAAGTACCGGTCGTGCGAGACGAGGATGACCGCGTGCGGGTAACCGGCGAGAAACGACTCCAGCCAGTTGCGCGCGTCGAGGTCGAGGTGGTTGGTGGGCTCGTCGAGGAGCAGCAGCGTGGGCTGGACGAGCAGGAGCTTCGCCAGCGCGATGCGCATCTGCCAGCCGCCCGAGAACGTCTCGGTCGGCTTGTCGAAGTCCGCCTTCGAGAAGCCAAGGCCCTCGAGTACCTGGGTGACGCGCAGTTCGATGCTGTAGCCCTCGTGCTGGCGGAAGAACTCGGTCAGCTCGTGATAGCGCACGAGCAGGTGTTCGTGCTCGCCGTCGGGCAGCGCGGGGTCCGCCAGCTCGTGCTCGATGCGTTCGATCTCGGCGCGGGCCTCGATGAGCGGCGCGAAGGCGAGGGAGGCCTCGTCCCGAAGCGACCGCCCCTCATGGCTGAGGCCGTCCTGCGGCAGGTAGCCGACCGTGGCGCCCACCGGTTTGGTGATGGCGCCCGTGTCGGGCTCTTCGAGCCCGGCGAGCATCCGCAGCAGCGGTGGTCTTGCCCGCGCCGTTTGGGCCGCACAAGCCAACCCGCTCGGCGTCGGAGACCTGCCAGGTGACCGCGTCGAGCAGCACGCGCTCGCCGAATGCCTTGGTCACCGACTGAAGCTGGATCATTGCGACTGGCTACTCGAAAAGACGCCCCGGCCGTCCAGGGCGCGTACAGCCAACGGGCGGGGCAGCGGGACGACCGACGGCGCGAGCCGCCGGTCAGGCTTCGGCGGCGGCGGCCACCGGTTCGCCGAGCGCTCGGGCCGCCGCGGCCGAAAATGCGCGGCAGCCGGAACGGCTTCGTCAGATAGCCGGCGACGCCGAGGTTGATGGCCTCGATGGCGCTGGCTTCCGTCGAATAGCCGGTGATGATCACGACCGGCAGCTCCGGCGCATAGCGCCGCGCCTCACGGATCACCGAGAGCCCGTCCATGCCGGGCATCTTCAGGTCCGTGATGAGCAGATCGTACTCGACGGCGCGCAGCCGGTCGAGGGCCGCCGGGCCGTCGGCCGCCGCGTCGACCTCGTAGTCCGCCATCGTCAGGGTCTTCGTCAGCAAGTCGCGCACGGCCTGCTCGTCGTCGACGACGAGAATCCGCGGCCGTTCGCCGGCGTCGCCGCTCCCGGCCGCCGCGTTCTTGGAACCGGGACGGCTGGCGTCCAGCCACGCATCGATGTCGCGCTTTCGGAACCGCCACTGGCGCCCGACTCGGACGGCCGGGATCTTGCCCGCCTTGACCAGCCGGTAGACGGTCCGAAGGTTGACCTGGAGGTAATCGAGGACTTCCTCGGTCGTCAGAAAGTGATCGTCCGCCATAGTCTCAGAACTCAAACAAAAATGTACTTCAGTAGCGACTCAAAGTGTAACACTGGTGCCAGAGCGGACACTAGTTCTAAAGGGTAGGACGGCCAAGTAATAGAAAAGGTTGGCGCTGTCCAGACTGCGGCTCCGGTTGGCCCGTCTAAGCCTGATATAACGCGTCCGTCGAGGCGTGTGGTGGGCCGGCCGCCCGGGAAGCGTGAGGGCGTGCTCTGGTCACCCGTTGGAGCAGAGCCAGGTTGTGACCCTGACGGATGAAGAGTTGGTCGCGCGCGCGACGGCGGGCGACCTCGAAAGCTTCAACCAGCTCGTCGGACGCTGGGAGCGGCCGATCTACGCGCTCGCGTACCGCACGCTTCGCCGCGAGGAAGACGCTCGCGATGTCGTGCAGGAAGCGTTTCTTCGAGCCTTCCGGGGCCTGCAGGGGTTCAAGGGCGAGGCGAAGTTCTCCTCCTGGCTCTACCGCATTACCTTGAATCTCTGCCGGGATTGGATCAGGCGGGAGCGCCGCGCGCCGGTCGTGCAGGTGCCGGAAGGCGTCGACCCGGTGGACCTGGCGGACGCGCAAGCATCGCCGGCCGAGTCGGTCGAGGACCTGGTGGCGCGGCGCGAGATGTCGGGCGCGGTCGCGCGCGCGATGGCGGAGCTGCCCGACGAACAGCGGACCGCCATCCTGCTCAAGGAGTACCACGGCCTGACGTTTCAGGAGATTTCGGACATGCTGCACTGTCCGCTCGAGTACGGTGAAGACGCGCCTCTATCAAGGTCTCTCGGTCCTTCGTCGGCGACTGGAGCGTCGGCAAGCCGAGGAGGCGAGCTTGAGGCGCGCGACGTGGGAGAGTAGCTCGTAAGCTTCGACAGGTGATGCCAGCCATGTGTGACGAACGAGAACGGTTGCTCGATTACTTGTACGACGTCTGCGACGCGGAGGAGCGCCGCCGCGTTGAGGCTCATGTGTCCGCGTGCGACGAGTGCCGCGCGGAAATCGCCGGATTGCGCGGCGTCCGCGAGGACTTGCTCGCCTGGGCCGTGCCCGACCACGGCTCCGTGTGGACGCCGTTCGCGCCGCCGCGCGCCCAAGTCTGGTGGCGGCAGATGCCGGTCTGGGCGCTGGCGACGGCCGCGAGCCTGGTGTTCATGCTCGGCCTTGCGGGCGGCTTCGCGGCGCGGCAGTTCGCCCCGGCCCGGGCGGCGGTCTCTGCCGCCGCGCCGGCGGCGTCGGCGGCCGCGACGGTCAGCCCCGCCGACCTGGCCGCCTTCGAGCAGCGCGTCCTCGGCGAAGTGCAGAGCGCCATCGACGCGAACGCCAAGCCCGCCCAGGCTCAGCCGCAGTTGGCAAGCCTGTCGTCGGCCGACCGCGACCAGCTGCTGCGGCAGATGCGCCAGCTGATTGCCGCCAGCGAAAACCGGCAGCAGCAGGCGCGCGACAGCACCATGCGCGTGCTCCTGCAGGATTCGGAGAACACCTACCTCCGGAAGGCGCGGTTCAATCAGCTCCAGTACCAAGTGTCCCAGGTGCTCCAGCAGCAAGGTGGTCGGTAATGACGACGAGATCGCGTGTGGCTCATCGAGGGGTGGTGGTGACGCTGGCGCTCGCGTGCGCGGCGCCGATGCTCGCCCAGCAGGCGTCAACCTCGAGCGGCGTCGAGCAGGATCAGCAGCTCCGCTACCAGCTACAAACGTTCGAGGCCGTCCTGCAGAGCGCGGTCAAGCATGGCGGGGACGCGTTTGCCCGCCAGAACGCCGGCTTGATTCCTCCTGGCGTGCAATTGACGTCGGACGACCCCGAGGTCAAGGGCTTCGCGCCCCCGCAGGGCGGCGGCCTCATGTTCGTCGTCGTCGTGCCGCAAATCCGGCCGACCGTGACCTACTTCCTCGCCCAGCACGACATGCCGGGCGGCGGCCTGGGCTTGGCGTCGGCCTCGCCCTCGGCGTCCCCGGAGCCGTCCTCCGAGCCCAACGTCAAGGCGACGGGACTCGCCTCGGCCGACCCGATGACGAAGTCGCCCGTGATTGGCGCCCCGGGGGCGACGCCGTTCGATGTCGACTACACGATCTCGGTGGTCGAGGCCCTGAAAGACGCCCTGCTCGACAATTCGGGACCGCTGCCCATCCACGACGACGAGTGGCTGACCGTGGCGGCGATTGACGGCGTGGGCGTCTCGGCGGGCGTGGTCAACAGCCCCTTCGATGTCACGACGTACCTGAGCATCAAAGGCTCCGATCTGGCGCGCCTGCGGCAACAGAAGATTACGCGGGACGACGCGCGCAAACTCATTCTGGTCAGGCAGTTTTGATCTAGAATCGCTGTTCCATGAGGCGACACCTTCTGGCCGTGGGCGCCGGCGCCCTTGCGCTCGTCATGCTCGCGGGCTGCGGGCCCGGCGTGGATCTGTCAAAGGCGCTTCAGGTGACCGACGTGCTCGGCGGCTACTACGACGCCGGCATGAAGGACGGCGGGAACTACCTGGTGCCGAGCATCACCTTTCGTCTCCACAACACGTCGGACCGGACGATCGGCTCGACCCAGCTGACGGTCGCGTTCTGGCAGGACGGGGCGGATACCGACTGGGATTCGGTAATTCTCCAGGGCATCGGCAGCGACGGCCTCGCGGCCGGGGCCAGCACCGGCGAGATTGTCGCGCGCTGTCCGCACGGCTACACGCTCGACGAGGCGCGCGACAAGCTGTTCACCCACAGCCTGTTCCAGGACGTCACGGTCAAGTTCTTCGCCAGCCGGGCGGGCACGATCTGGCCGCTCGGAGAGCACAAGCTGGACCGCGTCATCCTGCCGCACGTCGCATCAGACCGCGCTCCCCAATAACCCGCGTCCGCGGCGCGTCTACTTGGTGTCGGCCCGCTTGAGCGAGCCCCGCTCGGTGATGGTCTTGCCTTCTTCGACGGTCACGGTCATCGTGAGCGTCGCGTAGCCGTCCGCGCGAAACGCCAGCTCGTGTGAACCCGCCGTTGCCGCCAGATGGGTCGTCAGTCCGTTGAACTGGTCAACCGTGCCCATCAGCGTGCCATCCAGATAGACCTTCGCACCGGCCGGCTTGATCCGCAGCCGCAGCGAGCCGGTCGGCGGCTGGACCACGGTCGGCGTCCGAGAGGCCGGGGCACTCGGCGCGTAGCCGGAATAGGCTCCGTACAGCCACGGGTTGGACTCGCCGTATGGGGCGTACGGGCTGTACAAGTCGTAAGGATCGTACGGGTTGTACCAGAATCCATATCGTCCCCAGGCACTGCCATAGAGGAACGGGCTGTAGGTGTAGTACCCGAGACCCCAGTTCAGCCCCGATCCGTACCAGGGAAACCCGTTCTGCGGATACGTCAGCGACGTGCCGGGCTGGCGGGGCACCGCTTGGCCGATGGCAAACCGATTGCCACGGTCTCGGCTGCGCGGGTCGTTCGCGCCGCCATACGGCTGAACCGCGCCATCAGGGCCGACCCGCGTGCCTTGCGGCTGACTCGTCACGCCCGACGAGGACGGCACCGATGAGGGCGGCGGCGCTTGGCCGCGCGGGACTGCCGAGCCGACGCGAGCACCCTCCGGCGCGATGCGCGAGGGTGGCGGCGGCGGCGGGGGGGGCGGCGTGTAGGACTCGGACTCGCCGCCCGAACCACCCGAGGGCGCACTGGAGGATCCCCCGCTTCCGCGTGGGACGGCCTGCGCAAACGCCAGCGCGGGGAGACCAATCGCCGCCATCAGCAGGAGCAACAACGCGCGACGCATTGATTTCGCCATGGCTGCCTCCACAAGAAACGCACTCGACGGACCGGTCCGGTGAGCCGGGTCGTCGAAGGCTCAAAACGAGTGTGCCTATCTCTTCTGCAACTTTACTGCCACCCGCAAGTGCAGTAAATGCTGCGTCCTCCTTGGGTTGCCCGGATGACTGTCCTTCGTTCTTGCCCTCTCGCGCGGACAGCACTACGATGCCAGGAGAGTTGTTCCACCACCGTCTTCCTGGGTCCTTCGAGAGTCGCCACGCATCCGGCGCCGGGCGCCGTCTTCCACGAGCCGTTCATGTCAAGGTCTGACGTTCACGCGACGACGGTTCTGGCCGTGCGTCATCAGCAGAAGGTCGTGATGGCGAGCGACGGGCAGGTCACGCTCGGCCAAACGGTCGTCAAGCACGGCGCGCGCAAGGTGCGGCGGCTGTACCACGACCGCGTGCTGGCTGGGTTCGCGGGCGGCGCGGCGGACGGCTTTGCGCTGTTCGGTCGATTCGAGAGCAAGCTCGAGGAACACCGCGGCAACCTCGAGCGCGCCGCGGTCGAGCTGGCGCGCGACTGGCGAACCGACCGCGTGTTGCGGCGCCTCGAGGCGATGCTGCTCGTGGCCGACACGCGATGCATGTATCTGCTCTCGGGCACCGGCGACCTCATCGAGCCCGACGACGGCGTCATGGGCATCGGCTCCGGGGGCGCGTTCGCGATGGCGGCCGCGCGCGCGCTGGTCGCGCACAGCGGCCTCGAGGCCCCGGCCATCGTCGAGCACGCGATGGCGATCGCGGCCGACTTGTGCATCTACACGAACCGGCGACTGACGGTGGAAGAGCTCGGATGACCATTTACCTCTCTGAACGTCGGCGGGCGCGGTCGGGTCGTTGACGCCGCGCGAGATCGTCGCCGAGCTCGACAAGTACGTCGTGGGGCAGGGGAAGGCCAAGCGCGCCGTGGCGATCGCGCTGCGCAACCGGTTTCGCCGCCAGCGGCTGGCCGCCGACATGGCCGATGAGGTCGCGCCGAAGAACATCCTGATGATCGGCCCGACCGGCGTCGGCAAGACCGAGATCGCCCGTCGGCTGGCGCGGCTTGACCGACTCGCCGTTCCTCAAGGTGGAGGCGTCGAAGTTCACCGAGGTCGGCTACGTGGGCCGCGATGTCGAGTCGATGATCCGCGACCTGGTCGAGATCGCGGTCAAGATGGTGCGCGAGGAGCGCGAGGCCGAGGTGCGCGAGAAGGCCCGTCAGGCGGCCGAGGAGCGGTTGCTCGATCTGCTGCTCCCGCCGGCGCCTTCCTCGAGCTTCGGCGAGACGTCGACCGAAGCGGGGATGGCGCACGACCACGCGTCGGCGACGCGCGAGAAGCTGCGCGAGCAACTGCGCGACGGGCCGGCTCGACGCGAAGACGGTCGAGATCGACGTGCGCGACCGTTCGATGCCGTCGTTCGAGATCATCTCGGGCTCGTCGGTCGAGGAGATTGGCGTCAACCTGCGCGACATGCTGCCGGGCGTTTCTGCAGGGCAAGACCCGCCGCCGGCGGCTGTCGGTGCCCGACGCGCTCGACCAGCTCACGCAAGAGGAAGCGCAGAAGCTCATCGACATGGACGGCGTGGCCAAGTCCGCGATCGACGCGCGTCGAGCAGGCGGGCATCATCTTCGTGGACGAGATCGACAAGATCGCCGGCCGCGAGGGCTCGCCATGGGCCCGACGTGAGCCGCGAAGGCGTCCAGCGCGACATCCTGCCCATCGTCGAGGGGACGACCGTCAACACCAAGTACGGGATGGTGCGGACCGATCACATCCTGTTCATTGCCGCCGGCGCCTTTCACGTCTCGAAGCCGTCCGATCTGATTCCCGAGCTCCAGGGCCGGTTTCCGATCCGCGTCGAGCTCGAGGCGCTGGGCCGCGACGAGTTCGTCCGGATCCTCACCGAGCCGAAGAGCGCGCTCATCAAGCAGTACATGGCGCTCCTGGCGACCGAGGGCGTGGAGCTGGCGTTCACGCCCGAGGCCGTCGTGCGCCTCGCGGAGCTGGCGACGGTACGTCAACGAACGGACCGAGAACATCGGCGCACGGCGGCTCCACACGGTCATGGAACGGCTGCTCGACGAGCTGTCGTTCGACGCGCCCGAGCTGGGGGGGCAGATCGATTACGATCGACGCCGCGTACGTCGACCGCATGCTGTCCGACATCGCCAAGAGCGACGACTTGTCGCGCTACATCCTGTGACCGCTCGCCCGACGATCGCGCGGCTGGCCGGCCTCGTGCTGCTCGCGGCCGCTATCGGGTGCGGCAAGCGCGGCAATCCGCTGCCGCCGATCCGGCCGGTGCCGGCCGCGCCGACGGCGGTTGCCGTGCGGCGCGTGGGCGATCAGGTGGTCGGTACGCTTCACGGTGCCCACCACCAATACGGACAAGAGCGCGCCGCCGGCCCTCTCGCGGATCGACATCTACGCGGCGCCGGGGCCGCCCACGCCGCCGCCGCCCGTGAGTCTGCCGGCCGCCGCCGCGTGGCTCCCGCCTCCCGCGACGCACCCGCTGTCGTTGAGCGGTCTGCCGCGTGTGCTCCTGTCGCCTCCGGCCGCGACCGGGACGGCCTCGCGCAGCCGGACGCCCGTGGCGACGACAGCGGCGCAAATCGCGGTGCTCAAGTATCTGCGGGGCCATGTCGACGTGCGCCCCGAGCTGCCGGGCGATGTGCCGACCGCGGCATCTGCAGCGGCCGGGCCGACCGTGCCGCCACCCGTGCCCGACAAGACCGCCGATCCGCGCCCAGGGCCTGGCGGCCTTGCGACCTTCACCGACACCGTCACCAAGGCCCGCCTTGCCGCCGCGACGTCGCCCGCGCTGTCGGCGATGCGATACGTCGTGGTCGGGGCCGTGGGCGGCCGTCTGCTCGGCGCACCCTCGCCGGTGCTCGAGCTGCCGCTCCTTACCGATTTGACCGCGCCGGCCGGCGCGACCGTGACCTACGATGAGAAGACGACCACGCTCACGTGGATGGCGACGGCGACGCCGCAGCTGTTTCGGGTGTACCGCACGGACGCCGACGGCCACGAGGAGGGCGGGCCGCTGAATCCGACGCCGCTCGCCGCCACGCCGCGCGTCGCCGCCGCCCGTTAGTTTGCCGGCCGCCTCGGGGCGGCGGCCGCCGCCGGTGACGCGGCCCCTCTCGCTGGGCAGCGGGCTGCCACGCCTGCTGCCGACGCCGCCCATGATTGCGCAGTTCACGTTACCGACCGTGTTTGGGACCGAGCGAGTGCTTTACGGTGCGGACGGCCGCCGTGCTCGGTCCGGTCAGCATCGAGAGCGACGCGACGAAGCCCGTATGCGTGACGCCGGTTGACACGTTCCCGCCGTCGGCGCCCACGGGCCTGGCCGCGCTGCCGAGCCCAGGGAGAATCACTCTCGTGTGGACCGCCGTCGATGCTCCGGACTTCGCGGGGTACCTGGTGCTCCGGCGCGACACGCCGACCGGTACGTTCGAGCCGCTCATCGCCGCGCCGATGGCCGAAACGCAGTACACCGACGCGACGACCAAAGAGGGCGCGTCGTACACGTATGAAGTGGTGGCGGTCGATCAGGCGGGGAACCGCAGCGCCCCGTCGAATCAAGTCCAGCAGGTGGGGCGATGACCCGGATTTACCGGATCGAGCGTGAGGGCCACCCCTGTTACGCCGCCGAGCGGGACGGGCGATGGCACCTGGTCGAGGGCGACCTGTTCGGGACGTTTCATCTGGGCGCCGAGATCCCCACCGAGGGCGCGCGATGGCTCGCGCCGGTCGCGCCGTCGAAGATCGTCTGCGTGGGGCTGAACTACAAGGACCACGCCGCCGAACAGAAGAAAGCGCTGCCGAGCGAGCCGCTGCTCTTCATCAAGCCGTCCACCGCCGTGATTGGTCCGGGCGACCCCATCCGGTCGCCTGCCTGGGCCGGCCGCATCGATCATGAGGCCGAGTTGGCGGTCGTGATCGGCCGCCGCGCGTGCGGCGTCCGCGCCGACCAGGCCCACGAGCACATCCTCGGACTGACGTGCTTCAACGACGTGACGGCGCGTGACCTCCAGGCCAAGGATGGGCACTACACGCGATGCAAGGGGTTCGATTCGTTCGCGCCGATTGGGCCGTGCATTGCCGTCGGGCTGGAGGGGCGCGACCTGCAGGTGCGCGGCTACGTGAACGGCGACCTGCGTCAGGATTCGCGCACGCGCGAGCTCATCTTCACGATCCCCGAGCTCGTCGAGTTCATCTCGTCGGTGATGACGCTCTTGCCGGGCGATGTCATCGCCACCGGCACGCCGGCGGGCATCGGACCGATCCGCCCGGGCGACTCGGTGACCGTCTACGTCGAGGGCGTGGGGGCGCTGACCAATCCGGTCGTGGAGAGGGATAATGAAAGGCGCTAAGCGAGGCACCCTATGAAACTGTTTATCGACTCCGGGAGCGTGAAGGAAATCGAGGCGATGGTCCAGCTGGGCATCGTCGATGGCGTGACGACCAACCCGTCGTTGATGGCCAAGGAGCACGGCGATCCGCGGGCCATCGTCAAGCAGATCTGCCGCCTCGTGCAGGGGCCGGTCAGCGCCGAGGTCGTCTCGACCGATACGGCCAGCATGATTGCCGAGGGGCGGGAGCTGGCCAAGATCGACGAGCACGTCGTCGTGAAGATTCCGTTCATCCGCGCCGGCATTCCGGCCATCAAGGCGCTCTCGAGCGAGGGCACCCGCGTCAACGTGACGCTGATCTTCTCGGCGACCCAGGCGCTCTTCGCGGCCAAGGCGGGCGCGTCCTACGTCAGTCCGTTCGTCGGCCGGCTGGACGACATCGGGTCGGACGGCATGGCGCTCATCAGCGACATCGCGCAGATCTTCCGCCATTACGCGTTTGGCACCGAGATCCTCGTCGCCAGCGTGCGCAGCCCGATGCACATCCTGCAGGCGGCGAAGCTCGGCGCCGACGTCTGCACGTGTCCGGCGGCTGTGGTCGAAGCGTGCTTCAAGCACCCGCTCACCGACATCGGGCTGGCCAAGTTCCTGAAGGACTGGGAAGCGGCGCAGACGGTCAAGGCCTGAGGCCGGAGCGGACGGGACGCGCCTGCCGTCGTGAGCGCCATGGCCCCGAACCCACGCCTCGATGCGCTCGCGCGGCTCGCCGAGCTCGGCGGGGGCGAGGACCGCCTGCGCCGCCAGCACGAGGCGGGGAAGCTCTCGGCGCGCGAGCGGATCGACCGGCTGTTCGACCACGGCACGTTCGAGGAGACCGACAAGCTCGTCACCCACCGCTGCCGTGATTTCGGGCTGGCCGATCAGCAAGTCCCCGGCGACGGCGTCGTCGCCGGATGTGGGCGCATCGACGGCCGTGTGGTCTACGCCTTCGCGCAGGACTTCACGGTGTTCGGCGGGTCGCTGTCCGAGACCAACGCCGCCAAGATCGTGAAGACGATGGACTCGGCGGTGAAGATGGGCGCGCCGATCGTCGGACTGAACGACTCGGGCGGCGCGCGCATCCAGGAGGGCGTGCTCTCGCTCGCCGGCTACGCGGACATCTTCCTGCGCAACACGCTGGCCTCCGGCGTCGTTCCCCAGATTTCCGCCATCATGGGGCCGTGCGCCGGCGGCGCGGTCTACTCGCCGGCCATCACCGACTTCAACATCATGGTCGACGGCACGAGCTACATGTTCGTGACCGGGCCGGACGTGATCAAGACGGTGACGCACGAGACGGTGACCAAAGAGGAGCTCGGCGGCGCGATGACGCACAACGCCACGAGCGGCGTGGCCCACTTCGCGACGCCGGACGACGACGCGTGCCTCCGCCTGATTCGTGAGCTGCTCGGCTATCTGCCGTCGAACAACCTCGACGAGGCGCCGCGGCGGCCGACGTCGGATCCGATCGACCGCGAAGAGCCGGCGCTGGACCGCCTCGTGCCGGAGCAGCCGAACCAGCCCTACGACATGCACGAGCTCCTCGGGGCCATCGTCGACGACGGCGCGTTTCTCGAGGTCCACCGGCACTTCGCGCGCAATCTCGTCGTGGGCTTCGCGCGGCTCGGCGGCCGCCCGGTCGGGATCGTCGCCAACCAGCCGGCGGTGCTCGCCGGCTGTCTGGACATCGACGCGTCGGTGAAGGGCGCCCGGTTCGTCCGATTCTGCGACGCGTTCAATATTCCCCTCGTCACGTTCGAGGACGTGCCGGGCTTTCTACCGGGCGTGCGCCAGGAACACGCAGGCATCATCCGGGCCGGGGCGAAGCTGCTGTACGCCTTTGCCGAGGCCACTGTGCCGAAGGTGACCGTGATTACGCGGAAGGCGTACGGCGGGGCGTACTGCGTGATGGCGAGCAAGCACATCCGCACGGACGTGAACTTTGCGTATCCCACGGCCGAGATTGCCGTCATGGGCCCCGAGGGCGCCGTGAACGTCCTCTACCGCCGCGAGTTGGCTGAGTCGGACGATCCGGCAGCGCTGCGGGCCCGTCTCGTCGAAGGATTCCGCGAGAAGTTCGCGAACCCCCTGGTGGCGGCGTCGCGTGGGTTCGTCGACGAGATCATTCCGCCTCGCGCCACGCGGGCGAAGCTCGTGGCGGCCCTGGCCCGCCTCGAGACCAAACGCGAGAAGAATCCTCCCAAGAAGCACGGTAACATCCCGCTATGACTGCCAAGCCGCCAGATGGACCGGTGACGGTTCGTACGTGTGGGGACGCCGGGGAAGCGGCGCTCATTCGCTCGATGCTCGAGGCAGACGGCATCCAGGTCCTCATCCCGGATGAGAACATGGCCCGGATGGAATTTCCTCTGATGCTCGGCACGGCCGGCATCCGCGTGCAGGTCGCGCCGGACGACGTCGAGCGGGCCCTCGAGCTCCTCGAGCGCGACGCCTCGGACCTGTAAGAGCGCATGAAAGTCCTTATCGCGAACCGCGGCGAGATCGCCGCGCGCGTCATCCGTGCGTGCCGCGAGCTCGGGTTCGGCACCGTGGCCGTCTACTCGGACTGCGACCGCGCCGCGGTGCACGTCCGGCTGGCCGACGAGGCGTATCCCATCGGTCCGGGCCCGGCCCGCGAGAGCTACCTGCGCATCGATCGTCTCGTCGACGTGGCCCGGCGGTCCGGCGCGACGCTCGTCCACCCGGGCTACGGCTTCCTGGCCGAGAACGCCGCCTTCGCGCAGGCCTGCGTCGACGCGGGTCTGACGTTCGTGGGCCCGCGCCCGGCCGTCATCGAGCTGATGGGCAGCAAGACCGCCGCGCGCCTTGCGGCGATGCGGGCCGGGGTGCCGGTCGTGCCGGGCACGGACGCGCCGTTTGACGAGGGCGCGCCGATCGACGCCATCGCCCTGGCGGCCGGTCGTCTCGGCTACCCCCTGCTCGTGAAGGCGGTCGCCGGCGGCGGCGGGAAGGGGATGCGGGTCGTCGCGTCGCCGGCTGAACTGGCCTCGGCGGTCCGCGCGGCGCGGTCCGAGGCCGCATCGGCGTTTGGCGATCCGTCGGTCTATCTCGAGCGCCGCCTCGTCGCGCCCCGCCACATCGAGATCCAGCTGCTCGGCGACGACCGCGGGACGGTCGTGCCGTTCGTCGAGCGGGAATGCTCCATTCAGCGGCGCCATCAGAAGGTCGTCGAGGAGTCGCCGTCGATCGGGATCGACGAGGAGACGCGCCTGGCGATGGCGGCCTGCGCGGCGCGGTTGGCGCGCGAGGTCGGCTATACGAACGCCGGCACGATCGAGTTCCTGTACGACGACGCCGGGTCGGCGCCTCGGTTCTATTTCCTCGAGATGAACACGCGCTTGCAGGTCGAGCATCCGGTGACGGAAGTCGTGACCGGACTCGACCTCGTCCAGTGGCAGCTGCGGTTGGCGTTGGGCGAGCCGTTGACGATTCCGCCGGCGCGCGCGCTCGTGCCGCGCGCGCACGCTATCGAGTGCCGGATCTATGCCGAGGACCCCGACGTGGGCTTCCTGCCCTCGCCCGGGATCGTGCGCGCGCTCAGCACGCCCGGCGGGCCGCACGTGCGGGACGACCGCGGCGTGGCGGCCGGCACCGACATCCCGGTCTTCTACGATTCGCTCATCTCGAAGCTGGTGGTCTGGGGCGAGACGCGCGGCGATGCGATTGCCACGCTCCGGCGCGCGCTGCGCGAGTATCGGGTCGTCGGCGTCAAGACCACGATTCCCTTCTTCCAGTGGCTGACCGAGCAGCCTGAGTTTCAGTCCGGCGCGTTCGACACCACGTACCTCGATCGCCTGCTCGAGGCGCGGGGAGGGGCGCCGTTCGTGCCGCCGGATGAGAACGACGAGCGCGTCGCGAGCGTTGCGGCGGCGCTGGCCTCGTGGTGGTCGATCCATCGGCCGGCGCCCGGTCGGCCGACCGGCGTGGACAGCGAGTGGAGGCGAACGGCGCGGCGGGAAGGGATCGCGTGACCTTCGATATCGAGATCAACGGGCACGAGCGGCGTGTGACGATCGAGCCGGCGGGCCCGGTGGCTGGCGCTGGCGGGTTGTTTCGCGCGCGGATCGACGGCGAGCCGGCCGTCGAGGTGACGGCGCTCGCGACGGATTTGGGGTGGGTGCTGGCGTTCGAAGGCCGCGCGAACGGCGTCGACGTGGCGGTGACCGATCGCGGCCGCGGCGAGTGGCTCGTGCAGTTGCCGCACCTGAGCGTGACCGCAGCGGTCGGGCGCCGCGCCGTCGCCGCGGCGGTTGACGGCGCGGCCGCGAGTGGGGCGCAGCGCATTGTCGCGCCGATGCCGGGACGGATCGTGCGCGTGCTCGTCCAGCCCGGCGATACGGTGAGCCCGCGCCAAGGGCTGGTCATCATCGAGGCGATGAAGATGGAGAACGAGTTGGGCGCCGCGCGGGCCGGCGTCGTCACGCACGTCGGTGTTGCCGAGGGGCTCTCCGTCGAGGCCGGCCGGCTCCTCGTTGTCGTCGAATGACGCTAAGCTGATTACGTGAGCGACGATTCCAATCCGCCGCCCCCCGTTGACGCCGGCCCGCGAACTCGCGGCCGCCGTCGTGCGGCCGTCCGATGGACCCGGCGCCTGCTGGCCGTGGTCGCGGCGCTCGTGGCGGCCGCGTTCGTCGCGACGTTTTCGATCGACCTCGGTCCGGTCGCTCGCCATGAGGCGGAAGTCCGCGCGAGCCGCTACCTCGACCGGCCGATGCACATCGGCCGGCTGAGGGCGTTCCTCTGGCCCGGCCAGTTCGAGCTCGACGATGTGGTCATCGAGGGCGTGTCCAGCACGGACGCGCCGTTCCTCTCCGCCAAGAAGATCCGCGTATCGGTGCCCTGGACGACGATCTTCCACCGTGAGGTCGTCGTCGAGGTGCGGATGACCGACTGGAACATGACCATCGAGAAGTGGCCGGATCGCAAGTCGAGCCTGCCGAATCTCGTGCACCCCCGCACGGGACCGAAGCTGGTCACGACGACCGTGAACTTCGTGTACGCGGACCGAGGGGCATTCACGTTCATCGACCATGGCGTGCCGTGGAGCGTCGTCGCGCCGAATCTGAGCTTCGACCTCGTTCGGGCCGAGAACCTGCAGGCCTACGTCGGCACGGCCCGGTTCTCGAAAGGCACCGTCCGGATCCAGAACTACGAGCCCATGGCGACCGCGTTTTCGACGCAGTTCACCATCGACGGGGGGCTCGTCCGGGTGCACCACATCGATCTGGTGACTGACGGCGCGCACTCCAGCGTGACGGGCCAGGTCGACTTCGCGCATTGGCCCGAGCAGACCTACAACGTTCGACTCGGTCGTCGACTTCTCGCGGATGCGCGCGCTGTTCTTCGCGCACGACCCATGGCGGGTGAGCGGGCAGGGGCGATTCAACGGTCGATTCCACCTCGACAAGGACGGCTACGACCTCGAAGGCAAGTTCAAGAGCGGGCTGGCGACGCTGCGCACGCCCGATCGGACGCTGCAGTTTCCGAACCTGGCCGGCTCGCTCCGATGGGAGCCCGACCATTTCAACGTCTTCAATACGACGACCGATTTCTACGGCGGGCGGGCGGCCCTTGTCTACGCGCTCACGCATGACCCACCGACGAACAAGACCCGGGCCGTCTTCACCGCCGACTACGGCGACGCGGACCTCGCGGCGCTCTCGAACGCGATCGACCTGGGCGGCTTCCACCTTAAGGGACGCGCCAGCGGACATAGCGACCTCTCGTGGCTGAACGGTGAGTTCAGCCGGACGTTGACCGGGAGCGGCAAGGCCGAGGTGTCGCCGCCGGCAGGCGTGCTGTTGGCGGGAGCGCAGCTTCCCGGCGTCGGGCACGCCGCTGCCGCCCGAGTCGACGGCGCTCAACCCGCGCGAGCCGCTCGGGCCGCTGGCGGTGGGCGGCGAACTGGCCTACCGCATCGATCCGGACGGGCTCGACCTCGACCAGAGCTGGGTGGCGAGTCCCTCGACCTACGTGGCATTCCATGGGCGGGCCGACTACGGGCGGAAGTCCAACCTGCACTTTCACGTGACGAGCGACGACTGGCAGCCGAGCGACCGCGTGCTGGCGGCGATCTTGACGGCGGCTGGCGCGCACACCTCACCCGTGGCGGTCGGCGGCTACGGCACGTTCGACGGCGTGATGACGGGGCCGTTTTCGAGTCCAAGAATCGTCGGACGATTCGCGGGCGAGGCCGTGCGGGCGTTCGACGTGCGGTGGGGCCGCGCGGTAGGTGACATCGTGATCGAGAACGACTACGTGACGGTGAAGGGCGGCCAGATCGGCAACACACCGACGTCAACGATTCAGGCCGACGGCCTCTTCTCGCTCGGGTATCCGCGGAAGGACGGCGGCCAGGAGATCGACGCGCACGTGCGCGTCGTCGATTGGCCGATGGTCGATTTTCGGCACGCGTTCAATCTCGATGACTGGCCGGTTGACGGCACGATCGGCGCGGCCGACATCCGGCTGACCGGCGCCTACACCGGACCGTTCGGCAGCGGCACGCTGCGCATCGACAAGGGCGTGGCGTGGGGCGAGACGTTCGAGACGGGCGCCGGCAGCCTGACCTTCAACGGCACGGGCCTGCAGATCTCGCGCATCGTCCTCGCGAAGGGGCCGGGGCGGGTTGACGGATCGGCGCTGATCGAATGGGACGACACCTACTCGTTCGATGCGCAGGGCGCCAAGATTCCGGTCGAGTCGCTGACGAGCATCGCCATTCCGAAGGCGCCGCTGTCGGGAGTCCTCCAGTTCTCCGCGTCGGGCGCCGGCACGTTCGCCTCGCCGAGCTACGAGTTCAAGGGGCGCGTGGGCGATCTGTTTGTCGGCGACGAAGGCATCGGCGCCGTGTCCGGCGTGCTGCAGGTGCACGACAAGACCCTGGTCATTCCGCAGCTCGACGCCTCGTCGGTCCGGCTCCAGGTGTCCGGCTCGGGGAGTATCGCGCTCGACTCCGCGTACGACGCGAGCCTGATGCTGCGATTCACCGACACCTCCATCGACCCCTACGTGCGGTACCTGGCGCCAAGCCTGGCGCCGAAGATCTCGCCGTACACACGCGCGACGGTGAGCGGGTCGCTGCAGATCCAGGGCGAGCTCAAGAACCCCGACGCGCTTGGCGTCATCGCCAGAATCGACGAGGCGCATCTGACGTTGTTCGACTATGGCATCCACAACAACGGCCAGGTACTGCTGAAGTACGAGAACGGCGTGGCGACGATCAGCCACCTCGATCTGGCGGGCGAGGGCACGAGCCTATCGGTCGAAGGGGAGATTCCCGCCACCGGCGGGTCGATGCGCGTCACGGCCAAGGGCAGCGCGAACCTGGCGATTCTTCAGGCCTTCTCGCCGGCGTTTGCGAGCTCCGGTGCCGCGACCCTCGATGCGACGATCGCGGGCGATCCGGCCGAGCCCACGTTCACCGGCCAGGCGGTCATCACCGATGGCCGGCTGCGCTATCGAAGCTTTCCGCACGGCTTCGATCACATCAACGGGCCGATCTCCTTCGACGCGTCGGGCATCCACGTTGACGGCCTGACCGCCAAAATGGGCGACGGCGACGTGACGTTCGGCGGCCGCATCGTGCTCCGCGGCATGGTGCCGGAGGAGTTCGATCTGCGCGCCGAGGGGCGCAGCATGCGCCTCCGGATCCCCGCCGGCTTCATCTCATGGGTGGACGCGAACCTGACGGTCCGCGGTCCGTTCAACGCGCCCACGGTCGGCGGCCCGGTGACGGTGCTGCACTCGGCGTACGCGCAGGAGGTCAGCAGCGACGCGGCGCTGTCGATGCTGACCGGCCTCACCTCGTCCGCGCCGGCGCCCGGGGGAGGCGCCGCCGGGACGGGCGGGGGCGTCGGGGCGACGGTTCGGCTCGACATCAACGTCCACGCCGCGACGAGCACGCTGTCGATCGACACCAGGGACGCGCAGATCTTCGGGTCCGGGAATCTCGCGATCGGCGGCACCGTGGATCGGCCGTCCGTCACCGGCCAGGTGACGATCGATCGCGGCAACTTCTTCTTCACCGGCAATCGGTACACGGTCGCTCCGAGCTCGATTACCTTCTCGAACCCGGCGCGGATCGAGCCGTTCTTCGACGTGCAGTTCGACACCAGACCACACGTGCAGGGACAGACCTATGACATCA
Source organism: uncultured Acidobacteriota bacterium (assembly GCA_963849525.1). Taxonomy (GTDB): domain Bacteria; phylum Acidobacteriota; class Vicinamibacteria; order Vicinamibacterales; family SCN-69-37; genus CAVXSP01. The sequence continues at coordinate 260,192 of CAWKHL010000006.1, forward strand.
CGGTCCGGATCACGGGCACGGTCGGGTCGGCCAACAGCCTCAACGCGCAGTTCTCGTCCGATCCGCCGCTGCCGAACTACGACATCCTGTCGCTCCTGATGGGCGAACAGCCCGACCTGGGCACGGCCGAAGTGCGCGCCAAGCTGTCGCCGCAGCTCGCCCAGCAACAGTTCATGCGTACCGCGGCCGCGCAGCTGCTGACGATGCCGATCTCGTCGCGCGTGGGCAGCGTCGTGCAGCGGACCATTCCGTTCGACACCTTCTCGCTCGTGCCGCTGCTCGGCACCGAGGCGTCGCTGCAGCAGCTCACGCCCACGGCGCGGCTCACACTGGGCAAGCGGATCTCGGACCGCGTGTTCCTGACCTACTCGCGCGAGCTGAATGCCACGCAGTACCAAGTCATCGTGCTCGAGTACGAGCAGAGCGACCGGATTTCCTGGGTCTTGTCGCGCAACGAAGATCGGACGTTCGCGCTCGACTTCCGCATCCGGCACGTGTTTTGATGCGACTATTGCGGCGCCTGACCGTCGGATTGTTGTGGCTCGCGGCGCTCGCGGTGGCCTGGCCCGCTGGCGCCCAGACGGGCGTCGATCAATTCGAAGGCCAGCCCGTCGTCGCGATTCGGTTCGAGGTCGAGGGGCAGCCGGTCACCTCCCCGGCGCTCGATGATCTCGTGGCGCTCCGACCGGGCCAGCCGTACACCGCCGCGGCCATCCACGACAGCATCAGCCACCTGTACAACGTCGGCGGCTTCGACGACGTGCAGGTGTTCGGCACGAAGACGCCGACCGGCGTCAACGTGTTGTTTCGGCTGACGCCGCGCCATCCGATCGACCGGCTGGAGTTTCGCGGCAATACCGGGCTCGGCGCGAGCGAGCTGGATCGCCTCGTGCGCGAGCGCTACGGCGGCCTGCCGACGCGCCAGCAGCCCGACGAAGTCGCGCAGGTCGTCGAAACACTGCTGCAGGACGATGGGTTCCCCGAGGCGCACGTGGACGCGAGCGTGGAAGTGACCCACAACCCGGATCGCGCCACGCTGGTCATGGACGTGCAGGCTGGGCCGCAGACGATGATCGCCCAGACCGTCGTGACGGGGAACTCGCCGCTGTCGGCGGAAGACGTGATCGACCAGACCGATACGCGGGCCGGCCGGCCGTTCCGCCGGCGCGCCGTCGAAGCGGCGCTGGCGACGATTGGCGACACGCTGCGCAGTCAGGGGTACTACAGCGCGGTCGCCGTGATTGCCCAGCCGCCGACGCCCGCGCCGGATGGACGGGGCGTCATCGTGACGCTGCGCGTCGAGGCCGGGCCGCGCGTGACGCTGCGGTGGGACGGCCCGGAGCCCCCTGGGGATCCAGAGGACTACGTGCCGCTTCGACGTCAGCGCTCGGCCGACGAGGACCTGCTCGAGGACTCGGACCAGCGCGTTGCCGATTACTGGAAGCGCCAGGGCTACAAGGACGTCTCGGTCAGCCATACGACCGCGCGGCAGGACGACGAGCTCGTGGTGACCATGCACGTCGTCCGGGGCGTTGAGTATCGGATCGACACGCTTCGCGTGACGGGCGATACCCAGATTCCCGACGACGTCATCCGGGAAACCCTGGCGCTCTCGAGCGGCGATCCGTACGACCCCGGTCTGGTCGCCGCGGGGATGGCCAGGATTCGGCAGCTGTACCTGCGCCAGGGCTACGACACCGTGCAAGTGCGGGAACTCGAGTCCCAGGAAGTCCCCGGGTCCCGCACGGCCGCGGACGTCCGCGTCGTCGTCCGCATCGAGATCAGCGAAGGCCCGCAGGCGCGGATCGGCACCGTGCGCTTCGATGGAAGCCGGCCGGAGTTCGAAGCAGACCTGGGCGAGTTGATGGTCTCGAAACCCGGCGCCCCCTACGTGCTGGAAGACCTGGTTCAGGACAAAGCGAACATCGAGACGTTCTACCGGGACCGCGGATTCGAGGACGTGCAGGTGGGGATCACCCCCACGCTGAGCGAAGACAAGCGCACGGTCGCGGTCGTCGTTCAAGTCAGCGAGGGCCCGCAGATCATCGTGGGTGACATCCGCGTGGTGGGCAACCGGAGCGTGTCGGAGGAGTCGGTGAAGCAGCAGATGACGCTGCGTGTCGGCCAGCCCTACGGCGAGGCCGCCCGTCTCGAGAGCACGCGGCGGCTGTACAACATGGGCGTCTTCCGTCAGGTGAACATCTCGGAAGAACCGCGGCTGAGCGGGCAGACGCTGGCCCACGTCGTCGTCAACGTCCAGGAATCGCCGCCCGGGACGTTCAGCTACGGCGGCGGTATCCAGGCCGGCCGCCGCGCCGTGACGACGGCCGGTGGTGCGACCCAGGATCGGCTCGACATTGCGCCGCGCGGGTTCATTGAAATCGGCCGGCGGAATCTTGGCGGGAAGAATCGGTCGGTCAACTTCTTCTCGCGCATTGCCGTTCGCCCCGGCAGCACGACGGCCGGCGCCAACTACGGCTTCAGCGAGTACCGCGTGGCGGGGAGCTACCGCGAGTCCCACGCGCTCAAGTCGGACACCGACGCGCTGGTGGGCGTCACATTCGAGCAGGCCGTGCGTACCGGGTTCAACTTCGCCCGCAAGGCGGTCAATGCGGAACTCTCGCGACAGGTGTCGCCGCGGCTGAACGTATCCGCGCGGTACACGCTCGAGTACAACCGGCTGTTCGACGTCAACCCGTCCATCGTGCCGGCCGATCAATTGACGATCGACCGGCTGTTCCCCCAGGTGCGCCTGTCGAGCGTTGCGAGCGGCGTCGTGTGGGATCGACGCCAGTACCAGCGCGAAGACCCCGTCGAGCCGGTGGCCGGCACGCTCGCGAGCGCCGATTGGCAGCTGGCCGCACGGCGCCTCGGATCCGAAGTGGGCTATGCGAAAGTGTTCCTGCAAGCCACCGCGTTTCACGCGCTCAGCGCCTCCCCCCGAATGGTCCTTGCGGGACGGGCAGAGGTCGGCTTGGCGCACGGCTTCGAGCGGCAGGTCATCTCCCCGGACGGCCAGGTGCAGACCGTGGCCGACCTGCCGGCGAGCCAGCGGTTCTTCGCGGGGGGCGGCACGACCGTGCGCGGGTTCCAGCTGGATCGGCTGGGCGTGCCCGCGATCATCACATCCGACGGGTTGTCGCGCGGCGGCAACGGCATCGTGGTCCTGAACGCCGAACTGCGCACGACGATCGGCCGTCTGTTGGGTCACGAGTTCGGCGTGGTCGGGTTCACCGACGCGGGCAACGTGTTCGCGAAAGCTCGCGACATCAACCTGTCGCAGCTGCGGGCGGCCTACGGCTTTGGGTTCCGGTACAACTCGCCGATTGGACCCGTCCGGCTCGACTTCGGCTTCAAGGTGCATCGTGGCCTCGTTGCCGGCCAGTTGGAGCGCCGATGGGAGTACCATTTGAATATCGGCGAGGCGTTTTGATGCGAGCAACCGTCCCAGCGTTGAGGCTCGGGTTGGTGGTGATGGCCGCCGCGCTGGCTGTCGGCGCGAGCGCGGCCGCCCAGACGCGTCTTGACGGCATTCTCTTCAAGTTCAGCGGCGGCATCGTCACGCTGTCCGACGTGCGGCAGGTGCGGCTGCTGGGATTGCTGCAGCCGGCAAACGACAGTGACGAGGCCTACGTCAACGCCATCGTCAATCGCCGCCTGATGCTCACGGAGCTCAGGCGCAACCCGCCCCCCGAACCGACGCCCGAGGCGGTCGACGCTCAAGTGGGGCAGTGGCAGGCGCGCGTGGCCGGCCGCGGTAAGGTCGCCGACCTGCTCGGGCGGGCCGGTATGACCGAAGCGGAGCTTCACGGGTGGTTCCGCGACGACCTCCGCATCCAGGCGTACCTCGACGAACGGTTCGGCTCGTCGGCTGGCCGGACAGGGCAGATCACCAGTTGGATCGGCGTCCTGCGCCAGCGCGCCGGCATCAAGTAGATCGTAGATTCCCGGCTATCCCGTCGATCCTTTGACCTCGCAAACCGTCGAGCCCACCGCGCCCAACCTCTCGAAGAAGGACGCCCTGATCGCCGGCCTGATGGGCCTGGCGGCCCTCGGCCTGTACCTCGCCACGCTGTTCCCGGGGTTGACCGACATCGGGGACGCCTCGAAATTCGAGTTCGTCGGGCACGTGCTCGGCATTCCGCACGCGCCCGGCTACCCGCTGTACGTGATGGTCTCGCACGTCTTCTCCGAGCTGCCTTGGGGAACGCTCGCGTATCGCATGAACGCGCTGTCCGCGCTTTTCGGGGCGATCGCGGTCGCACTCGGATATTTGCTCGGGCGCCAGGTGGGCGCGAGACCCGCCGTCGCGGCGGCCGCGGCGCTCGCGTTGGCGTGCGGTAACGCGTTCTGGGCGAAGTCCTTGTACGCGAAGGGATACACGCTCAACGCCGCGCTCGTCTCGGCGGGAATTCTGTTCGTGCTGCGGTGGGGGCGAAGCCGGCGGACCCGGGACTTGTACTGGGCGATGGCGATCTTTGCCGTGAGCTTGGGCAACCACTTGACGGTCCTGGCCGTGCTGCCGGTCCTCGTGCTGTATGCGCTCGTGACCGACGCCCGAACGGCCCTGCGGCCGCGGACGCTGCTGGTCCTCGCGCTGCTCGTCGCGGGCGGGTTCTCCCAGTACCTCCTGATTCTGATTCGCACGCGGCAGCACGCGCCGTACGTCGAGGCGCCGGCCTCTACCTTGCCGCAACTCTGGGCGGTCATGACCGCGCGGCGATTCGCGCACGAGATCGGCGCGTACTCTCCTTCCGCGCTCCTGTTGACGAGAGGGCCGCTCGTGGCCGGACTGATCCATGCCGAACTCGGCGCGATCGGCGTGGTCCTGCTGCTCGTGGGACTGGCCGTTCTGGCGAGGCGGCGGTGGCGCGACGCGATGCTGCTCGGGCTGGGCGCCCTTGGCGTCGCGGCGCTGACCTCTACGATGGGGTCGGGGGAGGATCAAGGATTCCTGCTGCCGACGTTCGTGCTCTCCTGGCCGCTCGTCGCTCTGGGGCTGGACACGGTCGTGGCGGCGGGTGGGCGCATCCGTCCGTGGCTCGGCGTCGGGGTCGCGGTCGCCGCCTTCGGGCTTCCGCTCGGGCAGGTCGTCCACAACGTCCATGAGAACGACCACCACGGCGAGACGTTCGAGACGGCCTATTTCAATGCGCTGTTCGCGGCGCTGCCGGCCAAGACCGCCATTGTGCGCGACGAGTACCGCATCAACATGATGGTGCTCTATAAGTTGCTGGGCGAGCACGCGGATGGCGCCCGCGACATCCAACTCATCCCGGCCGAGCGGGGCGAAGTCGACAAGCGACTCGCCGACGGATTCGAGGTCCTGGCCTTTCGCTCGGGGCAGCAGGAGCTGGCCGGTTCCGGCGTCGTGTTCGAGCCTTTCGCGCCGCCGTCAACGCCGGGCGCCCTTGCGCTCTTTCGCCAACGGCCTGTCTTTCAGGCAGTGTCCGTGCCGCCGTGTTTCGACATCGCCAACCGCGATTGGGTCAACCTTGGCACGGTGGCGGCCGCGAGGGGCCGGTTGAGCGTGCGGCTCGACGACTTCCACCCTTTCGACGCGCGGTTGACCGCCTACGTGGCGTCCGACCGCCGCCTGGACCCGATGCTCGCCGGGGCGTCAGGGGCGGGCACGCCTGTCCTGAACGTCGATTCGTACGAGACCGCCCGCGCCGAGGTCGAAGGGCGCCTGGCGGCCCAGATCGCGAGCGACCACGTCTCGCTTCCGGCCGACGTGCGGCAGGCGCCGTTTGTCACACGGGTCGATGTTCACGTGAACGACAAGGGCGCGTACTCGCTCTTCGGCCTGGACCTGGGGCCCGACGCGGGATCGGTGGTCGCCCGCGCCGTCGTGGATCATCCCGAGCCGCGGCGGGCGCATGTCTGCTGGCATCCGCTGGCCGGCGTTGACGCGTGGCCGCAAGGACAGCCGAGCGTGACGCTGCCACCGAACGCGTCCGTGCTGGAGTTCGACGACGGCTGGTCTCCCGTCGAGTTCGCGCCGAACGGCGATGTGTTCCGCTGGACGTCCAATCGGGCGATTGTCGTGGTTCCCCTGGACCATCCGAGAGCGGCGGTGGTCCGCATTCCCGCCTACGCGATGGAGTATCCGGGGCGAGCGCCAGCTGAAGTTACGATGACGGTGAACGGCCACCGGCTTGGCCACAAGTCGCTCCCGTCCGGAGGAGCGGTGCTCGAGTGGACCGTGCCGGCGGCGGACTGGCGACGCGGACTCAATATCGTGGTCTTCGACGTGGCCGGCGCGGCGCGCCCCTCCGATGTGGAGGCGTCGCCCGATCACCGGCTGCTGGGCATGAACATCAGGTCGATCGAGCTCGAAGAGACGAAGTAGCGCTCTCTCCGGGCCGAGTCAGCGCGGCGTCAGTCGTGCGCCGTCGGGCGGCCGCGTGCGTCGCTCCGTTTCCTCACGAGCTCGTCGTAGAGAGCGAGGTACTTCTCGACGAGGACCGTCCACGCGAACTCGCGCTCGACAATCTCGCGGCTCTTGACGCCCATGGCGACGAGCGCGAGCGGATCGGCCACGGCGTGCTCGATCGCGGCGGCGAGGGCGGCGCGGTCGCCGGGTTCGACCAGCCAGCCGTTGACGCCGGGGGTGACCTTGTCGGGAAGGCCGCCGGCGCGCGTGGCGATCACCGCCTTGTGGTGGGCCATCGCTTCGAGCGTCACGATCGAGCTACCTTCATACCGCGTGGGATGCACGAACACCGTCGCCGCTTCGTACCACGCATGCAGGTCGCGCTCGGTGGCGCGACCGCCAACAGCACGTGCGATCCGATGCCGTGGCGGTCGACCGCACGCTCCAAGTCGCGCCTGAAAGGCCCGCTGCCGACCACCACCCATCGCCACCCATGCCGCGCAAGCGGTCCGTCCGGCCGGGACGCCTGCGCGAGTGCCGCCGCCAGGACGTCGAAGCCTTTGTTGAACTCGATCCGGCCCACGCTGAGCAGAACGGTTTCGCCGGGCCGGATGTGGTGCCGTTCGCGCACGAGTCGTCCATCGGTCGGTCCGGCCATGTCGACGACGGCGGCCAGGTCGATGCCATTCGGAATCGTGCGCATCTGGCCGTCGCGCGGCTGGAGAAGTCGCGCGATCGTCGGCTCGAGGGCGACGTCGGTCGCAATCACGCAATCGGCCGCGCGGCTGCAGCGGCGCACGGCCCGCTGCAGCGGCCAATAGCCGAGGCGCTTCAGCCGCGACGCGGTCGCGCCCGTGGCGCCGAACTCTTCGAGGCCCTGCGGATTGAAGACGAGCGGGGCGTCGTGCGGCTGGCGCCCGACCGCGTACCCCAGGACGCTCGCGCCGAAGCCGTGGACGATGTCGATCTCGTGCGCACGGACGAGCGACGAGGCCAGCCGGCCTGCCCGCCAGCCGAAGAGCAGGTACGCCGTGCTGCGATCGAGGATCGTCGTGCCGCGCCGGTTCGCAAACGGAAACGAGAGATAGGGGACCTCGCGCAGCGTGATGCGCGGCGAGGAGAACGGATCGGCGCCGCGATGATGCTGAACCTCGCGGGCCGGCGGGGTGATGAGCGTGACCTCGACGTGTCGCGCGGCCAAATGGCGCACCAGATCGTGCACCGATCGCTCGAGCCCGCCGATGCCGTGGAGCGGCATGACCGCACGCGCGACGACCGCCACTCGGAGGGGAGTAGACATCCTGGGCTCAGGCCGCGCGAGGGGGCAGCAGCGATCGGTAGACGTGCTCCACTTGGTCAACCACCGACGCGACGGCGAAACGGGCGTGCACATCGCGCCGCGCGGCGGCGCCGAGCTCGGCTCGGCGCGCCTCGCTCCCGGCCAGCCGCGCCAGGTCGCGGGAGAACTGCTCCGGGTCTTCGGACAACAGGCCGGTCTGCTCCTGCCGCAGGATGTCGCGCGTGCCGCCCGTGACCATCGCGGCAATCGGCACGCCGAGTGCTGCCGCCTCGATCAGGACCCGGCTCAGCGACTCCGGTCCGTACGAGGGAAAGGCGAGCAGCGAGGCATGACGCATCCACGACAGGGCCTGCGTGCGATCGACCCAGCCGAGCACCCGCAGGTCGACGCCGGCGTCCCGCGCTTCGGCTTCGAGCGTCCCTCGCAGCGGTCCATCGCCCGCAAGCACCAGCGGCCAGGGGACGCCGGCACGCCGGTATGCCGATACGAGGAACTGCACGCCCTTGTTCGTGGCGAGCTTGCCCACGTACAGGGCGTACAGGCCCATCGATGGGCCGGCTCGCCCGTGCGTAGACGTCGTCGATTTCCGTCATGTCCACGGGGTTGGGAATCGTGTAGAGCGCGGTGCCGTCGAGCTCAGGGGCGCGCGCCTCGAGGTCGCGGGCGATCGCCTGGCTGACGGCGATCACGGCGGCCGCCCGCGCCAGCTCGCGTCGCTTCACCCGCAGGTTCGCCCGCATGTACGGGATGGCCGACCAGGCGACGGCCGCGGCCGCGCCCGCGCGCGCGCGTACGCACCGCGTCATTCCTTCAATCGTGCACGCCGGGCACAAGTCGCGCGCGGACGGATCGACGATCAGGTCCGACCAGTAGCAGACCGGCCAGTAGTCGCGCACGGTCGCCACGACCGGGATGTTGCGCGGGCGCCGGCCCGGATGGCCGGCACCGTCGACAAGACGTGCTGGGCGTGAATGATGTCGACGGGCAGGCGCGCGAGCCGTTCGTCAAGGTAGCGCTCCAACGTGCGCCACAGTCGCTCGTTGCTCGCGATGTTTCGGGCGAGCGGCACGTTCGTCGTCTGCCGACAGAAGTGCGTGAACGGGACGCCTTCGTACTGGCGCTCGAACGTGCCGGACGCCGCGGCCCGGGCGTCAACTTTGACCACCTCGACCTGGTGGCCGCGGGCGAGCAGCCCCCGCGAGAGGGTCCAGGTACTCCAGCCGCTGCCGCCGCAGACGGGTGGGAAGGAATCGGTCACGACAAGGACGCGCAGGGGGGCACTCACGACATCCGCCCGCGACCGGCCCGTGGACGCAGCCGCCGCAGGCGCGCGTCGAGGACGCTGCAGTGCGCCTGCCAGCTGAACTCGCGGACGACGCGTGCGCGCGCAGCGGCGCCGAGCTCACGGCGGCGGTCGGCATTCGCCAGGGAGAGCAACGCGTCGTCGAGCTCTCGCGGCCTCGTCGGATCGTACAAGGCGCCTTCACGCCCATGTTCGATGAGGCGCGCAAGCCGCGGCAGCCGAGGGGCGACCACGGGCAGTCCGCAGGCCATGTACTCGAAAATCTTCAGCGGCGACCAGTAGAAGCCCAGTCGTAGGGGTTTGTGTCGGGCGGGATCGAACGGGGCCATGCCGATGTCGGCCGCCGCCAGATAGGTCGGCAGCTGCTCGTGTGACACCGCGCCGGTGAACGTGATGCCCGGCACGCCGCGCGCGTGCCGCTCGGCGGCCGGCCGCTCGGGGCCGTCGCCCACGAGCACGGCGCCAAAGCGGTGATCGCCGGCGGCGTGGCGCCGGGCGAGCGCCGCGGTCAGTTGCGCCGCGCCGTGCCAGGAGCGAAAGGCGCCGGCGAACACGCAGATGATGCGGCCGGAATCGCGCGCGAACGGAGGGGGACCGGGCACGTCGGGCCGAAAGAGGCTGGTGTCGGCGCCCCACTCAACTTCAAGGATCCGGCGTCGGTCGATCCACGCGGGCAGAATCGACGCGCTTGGCGTGACGAAGAGGGAGGTCAGGCGGCACAGCCGGTCGCGCCATCGGCGCATGGGCTCGACGAGCAGCGCGCGATCGAGCTTCGACTTGACCGACCCCGGGTAATCGATGATGGGCGCGTTGACTTCGAGCACGGCGGGAATGCCGAGCGTGTTGGCCGCGAGGATGCCTTCGCCGCCGAAGTTGTAGTAGCGCTCCATGATGGCGTGGACGTTCAAGTCGCGCGCGAGGGCGGACACCTTGCCGGCGCGCATCCACCGCAGCAGGGATGAGCCGGCCGGCGGCGACATCGCGTGCCAGGTGACACCCGGCGTGGCCGGCCAGGGGCCGCCTGCCTGCGTGACGACGTGGATTTCGTGGCCGAGGGCCGCGAGGCCCTCGGCGACCGCCTGGACGTGAACGGAGCCGCCGAGTGTCCCCGGCACCGTTTGATCGAGCGCGACGTACAGCAGGCGCATCTTACAGGGCCTCGCGCTCCGGGCCCCCGGCCCCAGTTTCCGCCGCGGCTTCCGGGCCCGGGGCCTGGGGCCCGAGACCCGTCTTTCGGGCGAGCGCGAAGAACGGCCCCGACTGGAACCGGCCGAACAGCCAGACGTCGAGCTTCATGACGGCCGTGAGCATCAGCAGCGCGAGGTACATGGGCCCGCGACGGCGCAGGCGCGCCTTCGCTGCGCCGCGCGCCGCGCGAACGGCGGCGGAGCGGTCGGATGGCCCGCTCGCGCGTTCCATCGCCCGTCCGACCATCCACCGTTCACCCATTCGCACCATGATATTTTCGACGAACGCGCCAATAATCGGCGTGTAATACGTCACGCGCTCGAGGCGAAACCCCCGGTCCGCCAGTACGGCCGCGAGTTCCGAGTGGTCGGCTAGTGGATTGAGGTGATCGGACTTGCGGAGCCGCTCCTGGCGCAAGTCGATCAAGCCCCACCGCTCGCACAGGTGGGCGAAGCGGTTGACGAGCCGCACGCCGCCGGCCATCCATCCATTCTTGCGAACGTGCGTGTAAATGAACAGGGCGCCGCCGTCCGCGAGCACGCGGTGCGCCTCGGTGAGGACGTCGTGCAGGCCCTGCGGCGAGACGTGCTCGAGCACGTCGAGCGTCCAGGCCTTGGTGAACGCGCCATCCTGCAGCGGCAGCCGCCGCAGGTCGCCCATGACGAGGTCGGTCGTCTCGAGGCTTTCCCGTGCGAAGAATGGGCTGATGTCGATCCCCGTGAGCGCGGCTCCCGTCTCGGCATTCCAGACGAGCGCGCGACCGCTGCCGCAGCCCAGGTCCACGGCGCGGTCGCCCGGCGCGAGCCGGAGGAACGCGCGGAGCATGTCGTTGCGAATCTTCGAGCCCAGCAGCGGCGGCGCCACCGTCTCGTGCCGCGCGTCGAGGTGCAGGGCCTCGTCGAGGTACTTCGTCTGCTCGGTGAAGCCCTGCAAGGGATGGAGGTCGAGATAGCCTCGTGACGCGTCGAATGCCCGGCCGCACGCCGGACAGGACCAGCCGGCCGCCGGGGCGACCGTGAGGGGCGCGTGACCGCAGTCCGGACAGCGCACGACGTCGCGCAGGCGCAGGGAGATCATCGCGCCCGTGCCTCGGCGAGCGCGGGCTCGAGCCGGGCCGCCCGCCGGTCCCAGCTGTAGGAAGGCGCCAGCGCCTGCGCGGCGCGCGCGAGCGCGCGGCAGAGCGGCACGTCCGACGCCAGCGTCGACATGGCGGCCGAGAGTGCGGCCGCGTCGCCCGGCGGCACGAGCAGCGCCGTCTCGCGATCGGTGAGCACCTCGCGGATGGCCGGCAGGTCGGACGCGACGATGGGCAGGCCCATGGTGAGGTACTCGAACAGCTTGAGCGGCGACGTGTAGCGCAGCGAGATCGCCGACCGCGTATTCGGCAGCACCAGCAGCGTCGCACGCTCCAGGTGCGAGCGCACGAGCGGCGGCGGCACGAGGCCAACCAGGTCGACGCGATTGGCGATACCCAGATCGCTGATGAGCGCCTCGATGCGCGCCCGATCCGGCTCGCCCGGGTGCCCGCCGACGATGAGCCCGCGAATCCCCGGCGTCATGGCGAGGGCGCGTATGAAGACGTCGACGCCCTTCCAAGGGTACAAGTGACCGGCATAGCCGGCGACGGGTGGACGCCCATTGGGCGCCGTCGACTCGGGCAGGCTGGCGTCGGGGAGGGTCGCGCCATCGGGCACGACGAACATTCCGCGCTCGCGCGGGCCGAAGCGTGAGACCAGCTCATCCCCGAGCGCGCGCGTGATCGTCACGTACGCGTCGGCCCGCCGCCAGACGAGACGCTCGCGGCGATCGAGCCGACGCAGCTTGCGGGGCGACGGCGCAAGCTCCGGCTTGCCCAGCAGCGACGGCATCTCGGCGCTGACCACGGCTGAAAGGCCGTGGGACTCGTAGACGACGGGCGGGCGGCGCGCCCCGGGGAACCTCAGGAGAAACGCGGCCAGCCCGAGGTCGCGCGTGAACACCACGGGGCCGGTCCGGGCGCGCGCGCGCCGCGCGGCCCCGAGCAGGAAGCGCGCGCGCCGCGCGTTGGGGAGCCGCGGCCCGTCGATGACGTCAAGGTGGAGGCGCGGCTCCGGCGCGAGGCCGTAGAAGGCGAACGGGTCGCGCGTCGGAGTCGCCGTGTCGGGACGCGTGATCAACGTCACGTCGTGGCCGCGCGCCGCCAGGGCGTGGCACGTCGCCATCGTTTGCCACCCGTTGGCGCGTTCGATGGGGAAACGGGTGTCGGCAAAGCACAGGATCTCGAGCGAGGGCGCGGCCGGCGGCATCATGATCGCGTCCGGCTGTAGAACGACTGCCGGTTGGTGAGATACCGCCAGACCAGCGCGGGCGCCTCACGCGGCAGCTCCGCGTAGGTGCGCCACGCGTTGTCGCGAAGCGTCAGCCGCTGGCGGTCCATCGTGTTCGTGCCGAATTGCGCCATCAGTCCAAGATTCCACCAGATGCACAGCGTCACCAGGCCGACGAGCGTCGCCCGCCACCAGGCGCGGGCCGCCGGGAGACGCGCGAAGAGGTACGCCAGTCCGAGCACGAAGAGCGGCGTGGTGGAGACGAAGCGGCGCTGCCCGAATGAGCCGGCGACCGTCCATGACTCGACGCTGCCCGCGATGTAGACCTGGAGACCAAACATCACGAGCGCGCACACCGCAATGCGCGACACGTCCGGCCCGTTCGGCCGGCGCCGATCGACCGAGAGCGCGACCAGGCCGGCGAGGCCGATCAAGGCGAGCGGCGTCCACGCGAAGAGCCCATGCTCGGCGGACAGCAGCACCTGCCAGGCATGCGGCGCCGTCCACGTCATCTTGTGGCGGACGGTCTCGTCCGGTCCGATGTGGCCGTTCAAGGCCAGGTAGGCGAGGATCTGCGGCAAGTAGGCGACGAAGAACGCCGCCGGCCCGGCAACGGCCGCGGCCAGGGGCACCTTCGCGCGCGGGGGGGCCGTCAGGCCTTGGGCCGCAGGCGTCTGGCCGACCCGCCGCCCGGAGCCGGTCGCCCGGAGCCCGCTGCCGAGCGTCCAGAGAAAGTCGAGCGCCGGGCCCGCGATGAAAAACGCATCCTGCTCGCGCACCATGGCGACGAGGGCTCCCGTGATGCCGAGGGCCACCGCGCCTTTGAGGCTCCACGTCTCTCGCGCGCGCAGCCACACCCAGAGAAACAGCGCGACGGCAAACGCCGAGGCGGCATGGGAGAACGGCGGCGTGATGTACATGTAGTAGACGAGCGGCGTGCCGGCCCACACGATGACGCTGGCCAGCATGCCGGTACCCACCACGCGGCGGGCGATTGCCGCCGAGAGCAGCACGGCGAACAGCCCGTAGACGGCCGACCCGTAGGCGATGGCGGCGATGTACGGATGACTCAGGCCGTCGGCCGGGGCGCCCGACAGGAGCGCCACGACGTGGCCGGCCGCGTAGAACGGCGCCCAGAGCACCGCCGAGCCAATTGGCGTGAAGTTCCTCCGATGGCCGGCCTCGTTCGTCTCCTCGAGGAACGTGGCGTGGAAGCCCGCGTTCTTCACCTGCCCCGAGTCGTAGAAGTACTGGTACTCGTTGTTGAACGAGACGTCGTGATCGAAGACGAGCGAATGCAGCCAGGAGAAGTACTCGACTTCGTCCGAGGCATAGATGCGGGTAGTGACCGCCGGCAGCGAGAGCAGGAACACGGCCACCAGGATCCACGTCGGGGCGAGTACTCGGGTCCAGGAGCGGCGCGCCATCGGTGACCTAACGGGACAACACCTTGGCGAGAGCCTGGAGCACTTCCGCGACGTCGAAGCCGGCGTGGCTCACCATGGCGATGACCACCGACCGGCGCCGGATGTACAGCACGCCCCAGAACACCCCCAACGCGCCGACGGTGAGCGCGACGTCGCGGCCCTCTTCGAGATGGAAGGCGGTGAACAGGAGACTGAAGACCGCCAGCCCGACCCACGCGCCGCCGAGGCACTGCTCGAACCGGTGCAGGATGAAGCCCCGCTGCAGTTCTTCGCGTACGCCGCCGGCGAGAATCACGACCACGACGAAGACGCCCGCATGGAGGGGCGTGTCGATGAACGCCGCAAGCGGGTTGTTCGGCACGTTGTGCAGGCTGGGCATGAGGGCGTCGAGCCCGGCGACCATCGCCACGACCGCGGCAATCAACACGGGGATGACCGCCAGGCCGCGCACGACCTCGCCGCGGGTGGAGCGGCCGCCAAGGAACACGTCGGACGACCGCTCGCGGCTCAAGGTCAGGAAGAGCAAAATCAGAAGGGCGATGAACGCGGTGTCGAGCAGACTCGACATGGCCAAGAACTGGAGCGACATGTCGGAGACGTCCGACGCCAAGGGCAGGCCGCTTCCGGTCATCGGGATCCCGATCGCAAAGAGCAGCTGATAGACCGCCAAACTGGTCGGCACGCCGCAGACGAGCACGACCTGGAGCGCGGCGAACCAGCGAGGGAGCGGGGGGGCCGGCTTCGGCACCGTGAGGTGCGTGCCGGCGTCCAGATCAGTGCTCGGCAACTGGCTGGCGTCGGAAACTTCCACCAGCGCCACTCTATCAGGCACCGGGCATCAGGCATTGGGCACTCGCTCGGGCCCAGGGCCCCACCCCAGGCCCTGGGACCGGGCACCAGGCACTAGGCATCAGGCACTCGGCACTCGGGACCTGGCCCAAGAGGATTGAGCCGGCGGTCGACAACGGTGTCTACAGGTCAACGACCTTCGGCCACGGCTCGGGCGAGCGCCGACTGCCGATCGCCCAGTGCCCGGTGCCAAGTGCCTGATGCCTGGGCCCCCGGGGCCCGAGGCCTAGTGTCTGCCGCCCACTTTCGCCCGCCGTGCGAAAATAGGTCAAGTGAAAGAAGTCACGGTCTGATCGGGGTAAACGTCCATACCTGGCGTGGTCGGCTGAAAGTTGATACAAGATGTCGTGGGTTGCGCTTGACAACCCGATTGTCCAGGCGCATATTTCTTGCCCGGCAGATCAACAGCCGATGGCGGGCCTCCCAGGGTTCGCCTGGACTCTGTTGCCTCTCCCAGCGAGGCCGTTTTCTTGGTTCTGTTGGGCCGCGTGAGCGGCTGGAGCAGGGCCGGCGAACCAACGTGGTTGACGGGTTCCTGCCGGTGCGTACGCCAGTGTGGCTCTAGGGGCTTTGGGGCGAGCCGAGCCATTAGTAAGTAAAGGTGGAGAAGAAGTTCTCCATTCAGGTTTTTTGGGAGGTATCCATGCACAGGGCCCTGCACGCCGAAACCACTACCTCGCCGACCCCGACTCGCACGTTCGGTCCGGGGCGATCGGTCACTGGCCTTGAGTTCGAGCGCTACTTCACCACGGCCGACGACGGCGATCCGTTCGACGAGGTCGAGTGGGAGCTCCGCTCGGCGGTGATCGCGAACGAGAAGGGCGAGCTGGTCTTCGAGCAACGCGACGTCGAGTTTCCCAAGTTCTGGTCCCAGCAGGCGACGAACATCGTCGTGTCGAAGTACTTCCGGGGGCAGCTGGGGACGCCGGGCCGGGAGCGGTCGGTCAAGCAGTTGATCGGGCGTGTGGTCGACACGATCACGACGTGGGCGCGCGAGCAGGAGTACTTCGCTTCGGAGGACGATCTGCAGGCGTTCAGCGACGACTTGAAGCACCTGCTCGTCTATCAGAAGGGCGCGTTCAACAGTCCCGTGTGGTTCAACTGCGGCTTCGAGCGCGCCCCGCAGTGCTCGGCCTGCTTCATCAATTCGGTGCAGGACACGATGGAGTCGATCCTCACGCTCGCCAAGACGGAGGGGATGCTCTTCAAGTTCGGGTCCGGCACGGGGTCCAACCTTTCGGCGATTCGCTCGTCCCGGGAAGTGCTGGCCGGCGGCGGCACGGCGTCCGGGCCGGTGTCGTTCATGAAGGGCTTCGACGCCTTCGCGGGCGTGATCAAGTCGGGTGGCAAGACGCGGCGGGCCGCGAAGATGGTCATTCTCGACGCCGATCACCCCGATATCGTCGAGTTCATCAACTGCAAGGTTGAAGAAGAGAAGAAGGCCTGGGCGCTCATCGACGCCGGTTACGACGGCTCGTTCACGGGGCCGGCCTACGCGTCGGTCTTCTTTCAGAACTCGAACAACTCGGTCCGCGTGACCGACGAGTTCATGCGCGCGGTGCTCGACGACGGCGAGTGGCAGACGCGCGCGGTGACGTCCGATGAGGTGATGGACACCTACCGGGCGCGCGACCTGATGCACCTCATCGCCGAGGGCACGTGGGTGTGCGGCGACCCGGGCATGCAGTTCGACACGACGATCAACGACTGGCACACGTGCCCGAACACGGCCCGCATCAACGCGTCCAACCCGTGCTCGGAGTACATGTTCCTCGACGACTCGGCCTGCAACCTGGCGTCGATCAACTTGATGAAGTTCGTGGGCGCGGACGGCGAGTTCAACCCGGAGGCGTTCGAGCGGGCGTGCGCGACGTTCATCACCGCCCAGGAAATCCTCGTCAACAACGCGAGCTATCCGACCCAGGCGATCGGGCGCAACAGCCACGACTACCGGCCGCTGGGGCTCGGATACGCGAACCTCGGCGCCTTGCTGATGTCGCGCGGCGTGCCGTACGACAGCGACGCCGGGCGGGACTACGCCGCGGCCATCACGGCCGTCATGCACGGGGCCGCCTACGCCCAGTCGGCGCGCGTGGCGCGGGACCACGGCGGGCCGTTTCCCGGCTTCGAGAAGAACCGCGAGCCGATGCTGCGTGTGATGCGCAAGCACCGCGCCGCGCTCAAGGACATCAACAAGACGCACGTGCCGAAGCCGCTCTACGAGCGCGCCAAGGAGATCTGGGACGAGTGCGTCGAGCTGGGCGAGAAGCACGGCTACCGCAACGGGCAGGCGACGGTGCTCGCCCCGACCGGCACCATCGGCTTCATGATGGACTGCGACACGACGGGCGTCGAGCCGGACATCGCGCTCGTCAAGTACAAGAAACTCGTGGGCGGCGGGTTGATGAAGATCGTCAACAACACGGTCCCGATGGCGCTCAGCAAGATCGGGTACTCGGCCGACGAGATCAAGGACATCGTCGACTACATCGACGATCACGAGACGATCGAGGGCGCGCCGCATCTGAAGGACAAGGACCTCCCGGTCTTCGATTGCGCGTTCAAGCCGGCGCGCGGTGTCCGTTCGATCCACTACATGGGCCATATCAAGATGGTGGGCGCGACGCAGCCCTTCCTCTCCGGCGCCATCTCGAAGACGGTCAACGTGCCGAAGGGCGCCGCCGTCGAAGAGATCGAACAGGCGTACATCGACGCGTGGCGGCTCGGCGCCAAGGCCGTGTCGATCTACCGCGACGGCAGCAAGCGGACGCAGCCCCTCAACACGTCGAGGGACAAGGTGGCCCTGGCCGTCAACGCCTCAACCCTGCCGCACCGCCACCGCCTGCCGGACGAACGGCAGTCGATTACCCACAAGTTCGACATCGGCGGCCATGAGGGCTACATCACGGTGGGCCTCTACGAGGACGGCCAGCCCGGCGAGCTGTTCCTGACGATGGCGAAGGAAGGATCGACGATCTCCGGCTTCGCCGACGCGTTCGCGCAGGCGATCAGCTACGCGCTGCAGTACGGCGTGCCGCTGCAGGATCTGGTCGACAAGTTCAGCCACGTCCGCTTCGAGCCGGCGGGGATGACGAAGAACCCCGACATTCGCTTCGCCAAGTCCATCGTCGATTACATCTTCCGGTGGATGGCGGTGAAGTTCCTGTCGCCGGAGGCGCAGTTCCGCGCCGGCGTGAACAACCGCGATGAAGTCACGACGCCGGAGCAGCTGACGCTCGACGTGCAGGCCATGGCGGGGGGAGTGGTGCCGGGACCGCCGGCCGCCGCCGGCCCCGCGTCGGAGTTCGCCGCGATTCAGAACCAGGAAGACGCGCCGCCGTGCTCGACCTGTGGGTCGATCATGGTGCGCTCCGGCGCGTGCTACAAGTGCCCGAACTGCGGCACGACGTCCGGCTGCGCGTAATCGTGCGGCCCGGTTGGCCGCCGCGTCACGCCTCTGGGGTGGGGAGTATCCGGTGCGGGCTCCCCACCTCTTTTCTATTTCGTTGCCAGCGGGCGCCGATATCGGCGTTGGCGCGACGTAGGCTGATGACTCGATCCGGCCCCAGTGTGGCGCCTACCGCTTCAGAATCCAGTCGAAGCCGGTCTTCATCGCGGCATGAAGCGCGTCGAGCTTGTCGCTGAAGCCATGATCGACTGCGTTGATGGTCTTGAACCAGCGGACGGGCGTGTCGGGGCCGAAGCGGCGGACGGCCTCGGCCGCCGGCAGGTACTCATCGCGTGTCAACTGAATGACGGCCACCGGGAGCGAGCCCAGCCGAGGGAGCGCCTCGTAGGTGAGGAACATCACCGGCGTCGTGCGCATCGCGCCTGGCGGGCGCTCGTAGACGTGCTCTTCCTCGCCCGTGAGCGCGACGGTCAGCAGGCCCGCGAGCCGGCGGCGCAGCCGGGAATCGATTGCCGCGGCGACGTCGAGCCCGGAGCCTCGCGAGAAGCCGACGAGCACGACCCGCGTCCGGCGGCCCAGGTGAAGCGTCTGTTCGGCCGAGGCGAGGATCGCGAGATAGTCGTCGGTGAGCCCGCGCGGATCGATCGTGTGGCTCGGCGGAGGCAGGTGGCTGGCGTAGTCGGGCGCGCTGAAGCCGGCCGTCGGGTAGCCCCATGACACCAGTTCGTCGAAGAGCGGCTGGTCGGCGTCCCAACCGCCGTCGCCGGTGACGAACAGGATGAGAGGCCCGGTCTCGTGTGTCCGTGACGGGATGGCGTGGATGGCCAGCGTGTGGTCGTGGCGAGTGACCGACGTCTCGAGCTGCGCGCCCGGCGGCATCGCGCTCGGGCGCCCGTCCGACGCGCAGGTCGAGGCCGCGAGCGCGACCGAGAGGGTCGTGAGGACCTGCGCGCCGGTCCTCCGCCGAGACGCACCGAATTTCACGCTTCGAGTATCGCGCGGATTCATCTAGTGGAGCGTACCAGCGAGTTGTACAGCGGCATCCGGAGCGCGGCGCCCGCCTGACCAGGCGCGACGACTGAGAATACTGGCCGTATTTGAGGGAGGAGCAACGCCGCCAGGCGGGATGCCCCGCCCGGAGGGCGCTTTACAACTCGCTGGTACGCTCCACTAGTGTGGTGAGTCAGGGATTCGTGGAAGAATTCCGGAGCGCGGCGCCGGCCTGGCCAGGCGCGCCGAGCGAGAATACTGGCGGTATTCGAGCGAGGCGCAACGCCGCCAGACCGGGTGCCCCCGCCCAGAATTCGATAGCGAATCTCTGACTCACCACACTAGATTTCTAAGTCGTGCTGCTTTCCGTTCTCGAACGCTACTGGGGCTACACGTCGTTTCGTCCGCTGCAGCAGGAGGCGATGCAGGCGATTCTCGACGCGCGGGACTCGCTCGTCATCCTGCCGACCGGCGGCGGCAAGTCGGTGTGCTTTCAAGCGCCGGCCCTCGTCGGCGATGGACTGGCCCTCGTCGTCTCGCCCCTCATTTCCCTGATGAAGGACCAGGTCGATACCCTGGTAGGGAACGGCGTCGCGGCGGCCAGTTACCATAGCGCGCTTTCCGCCGACGTGCGAGCCTCGGTGGTCGCGGGTATTCGCGAGGGGCGCTATCGCCTCCTCTATGTGGCGCCCGAGCGGCTCGTGGGCGAGGGCAGCGACGGGTTTCTCTCGCGGCTCGACGAACGGCCGCCGCGGTTCGTGGCCATCGACGAGGCGCATTGCATCAGCCAGTGGGGCCACGATTTCCGCCCCGAGTATCGCCAGCTCGCGCAGCTGCGCGAGCGCTGGCCGGCCCTGAGCCTGCACGCGTTCACCGCGACCGCCACCACGCGCGTCCGTCGGGACATCGTCCAGCAGCTGGGCCTGCGGGAGCCCGTGGAGCTCATTGGCTCGTTCGATCGACCGAATCTGTCGTATCGGGTCTGGCCGCGGGGGACGCTGAAACGGCAGCTCCAGGATGTGCTGGATCGGCATCGCGGCGAAGCCGGGATCGTCTACTGCCAGTCGCGCAAGGAGGTCGATGCGCTGGCGGCGTGGCTGGCGGGCACGGGCCTCCGTGCGCGGCCGTACCACGCGGGCCTGGATGACGACGTGCGGCATCGCAATCAGGATGCGTTCCTGAACGAGGACGCCGATGTCATCGTTGCGACGGTTGCGTTCGGCATGGGCATCGACCGCTCGGATGTGCGGTTTGTCGTGCACGCGGGCGCGCCGCAATCGCTCGAGCACTACCAGCAGGAGTCCGGCCGGGCCGGGCGGGACGGGCTCGAAGCCGAGTGCGTGTTGATCTCCTCGGCGGCCGACTTCCTGAAGTGGCGCGCGATGCTGGAGAAGGCAGGCGAGCTGTCGGACGCCCGGTTGGCGCTCTTGCGCGACATGGAGCGGTACGCGGCCGCGGTCGGGTGTCGTCACCGGAGGCTCGTGAGCTACTTCGGCGAGCCGTACGGAAAAGACACCTGCGGGGCCTGCGACTACTGCCTCGGCGAACTCGAGGAGGTGCCCGACGCGGTCACGCTCGCGCGCAAGATCCTTTCGGCGGTCGCGCGCGTCGGGCAGCGGTTCGGCGCCGCGTACGTGACCAACGTGCTGCGGGGGAATGAGACGCCGCAGGTGGCCTCGCGCGGACATCGGGACCTGAGCGTGTTCGGGCTCCTGCGCGAAGCGACGGTCGACGAAGTGCGCGGGTACGTCGATCAGCTGCTTGCCCGCGGCTTGCTGCGGCAGACCGACGATCAGTACCCCGTCCTGCAGCTCACGTCCGAGGGCCTGGCCCTCATGCGGGATCCGCGGTCGGCGGGGGACCTGACGCTGGCACGGCAGCGGAAGCCCGTCAAGGACCGCGAGCGTCCGCGGTCCGCCGTCGAAGCCGAGTCCTGGGACGGCGTCGACCGGGCGCTGTTCGAGCGGCTGCGCGCGCTGCGGCTGCGCGTCGCACGTGAGCGCGGCGTGCCTCCCTATGTCGTCTTTCATGACACGACGCTTCGGGATCTGGCGCGTCTCAAGCCGATGACCGACGAGGCCCTTCGCCACGTGTACGGCGTCGGCGCGCGCAAAGCCGACGACCTCGGCGAGACGTTTCTCGCCGCCATCCGTGAGTACGCCGCGAGCGGCGATCGCGAGGCGACGTGAGACTCGGAAGCGGGCGGGCGCTCCAGCCGTATGCCAACGGATCGGAGCCGGACCACGTGCAAGTGCTTGCTGACGCGCTCGTCGCCCGCGGGATCCCGGTGGCCCAAGCCGGCTATTGGCGCGCCTACCGAGTCACGTTCTTGGCGCGGGAGCGCGTAAAAGTGGCGTCCACAGATGTCGTCCGGATTGCCGAGTATCAGCGCCTGCGCGAGAAACGTCGGCGACCAGCTCGTCACGATTACCGAGACGCCGCGCCCAGGCGAGCACGTCGAGCTGTGGTACCTCTGCCGTGGACGCCAGTAGGGCGCGGCCGCCCGCGCTTTGCCGTTGACAAGATGGTTGCGCCGCGCCGTACTATCGAGGAGTGGACGCGGCCGCGACGGCGGCCGCCCGACCGTTCGACCACCGGGCGACTGGGGCGACTATGACGCGGAAGCACACGCGCGCGCGGCTATGGTTCGTGGGAGCGGCGCTCTTCGCCGTCACGACGGCCGCGCTGGCGCAGTTCGGCGGGCGCGGGTTCGGCCGTCGGTTTGGCGGGCAATTCGAGGTGCCCGTCCACAATCCCAAGTACAACGGGCAGTTCACTTTCGCCCGCATTTCCTACACGGTCGGCCCGGGCGGCTACTACTACCACGGCATTCCGGCGTGGGCCCACGGCTATCCGACGTCCGAAGAGAACCTGACGAAGATCATGGATGCCATCAGCGACCTCGAGCCGCGTATGGACGGCAGCGAGGTGCTCGCGGTCGACGACCCGGAGTTCGCCAAGTTCCCGGTGGCCTACATGACGGAGGCCGGCTACTGGGTGCTCTCGGACAAGGAAGCGGTCGCGCTCCGGGCCTACCTCGAGAAGGGCGGATTCGTCATCTTCGACGACTTTCGGAACGACTACTACCAGGGTGGCGGCGGGTGGCCGAACTTCGAGGCGAACATGCAGCGCGTCATCCCAGGGGCGCGGTGGATCCCGCTCGACCCGGCGACCCAGGCCGTCTTTCACTCGTTCTTCGACATCGACTCGCTCGACATCATTCCGCAGTTCTACGACCAGGGGCGCCCGGAGATCACGGGCCTCTTCGAGGACAACGACCCGCACAAGCGCTTGATGGCGGTGTCCAACTTCAACACCGACATCTCGAACTACTGGGAATACTCCGGCGAGGGCTATCGTCCGGTCGCCCAGTCCAACGAAGCCTTCGAACTCGGCGTCAATTACGTCATCTACGGCTTGACGCACTGAGATTTGCACAGGAGGGGGACGGGTTTCGATCTGTGGAAAACTGGCGAGACCGCACCAGTTTTCCACAGATCGAAACCCGTCCCCCTCCTGTGCAAATCGTCCCGCTCGCGCTAATGGGCGGAGGCGTGGCTCGCGAACCACGCGTTGATGCCCGCTTCGAGGGCGTGAAGGTCAGGTGTCGCTCGCGCGGCGGCGACCGAGGCCTGCCACTCGCCGGTGAGGTCGCCCAGATCGAGCGTCGATCCCACCCGCACGAACAGCGGAAGTTGATGCACGTCCGCCTGGACCGTGATCGTCCGGCCGCCCTGGTAGGTCTCGGTCGGATGCCACGCGTCGCGCCACTGGCTGCCGACCGGCAGGTAGACCTGCTGCGTCCGCTGGCCCTTCTGCCAAATGGGCGAGAGCAGGAGATCCGGGCCGTAGAGGTACGTCCACCAGTTCTGCCACGCGGCCGGGTGGGTCGGGTTGACGAGAAACATCGGACGCACGATTGGCCGGCCCGTCCGGTGGGCGTCGACCGCGGCCTGGTAGCTGTAATCGGCCAGGCGTTCGTGGAGCCGGGCGTACATCCGCCACGTCGCGATAAGGGTCTCGTCGTACCGCGGGTCGCGCGGCAGGTCCCAGAACCCGACGTTGCGCGTCGGCCCGACTTCCATGATGGGCGTGAACGCCGAGAACTCGAGCCAGCGGCTGCACACGTCCTGCTCCATCCGCTGCTCGTTGTAGCCGCACGTGTCCGAGCCCCAGTTCGGATAGCCCATCACCGCCGCGCGCTGGACCGCGATGATCGACGCGCGCAGGCCTTCCTGCGTCCCGCCGATGTCGCCGCCCCAGAACACCGCGTACGGCGCCGAGCCCGTGTACCCCGCGCGCGGCATGACGACGAAGTCGTCGCCGCGGTGCGCTTTCGCCACGTCGTACGCGGCCTTGACGTACATCGCGGGGTACGCGTTCCGGTTCTCGCGTACCGACCGGCCGTCGAACACGTGCTGCGGGCCGCTCTCGGGGATGTTTTCCTCCGAGCGGTCGAGCTTGAAGCCGGCGACCCCGAGGTCGAGGAGTTTCGCCACGCCGTCCTGCCAGAACTTCAAGGCGGCCGGGTTCGTGAAGTCGGCCAGCGGATAGTTGCTGCCGTCGCGTGTCGGCGTCTGGCCGGGAATGCCGTAGCCCTTGGCCAGCGCCTCGGTCGCCATCTTGCCCTGGAAGAACGGCGCGATCCACAAGAACGTCTTCGTCTCGCGGCTCTCCAGCCACCGGACCATGTCGGCAAAGTGGGGGAGACGCGCCTCGTCGATCTCGAAGTCGTCGTACCCCAGCGGCCCAGGGCCCCACGGCCGATCGATCCAGTAGACGCCGTTGGGGATGCCGAACGCCTGCATCATCAGCACGTCTTCCATCACTTCCGAGTTGAACGGACCCGTGACCGGCGTGCCGTCGTAGTAGGTCGTGCGCTCGGTGTGCTCGTCGCGCCAGCGCCAGGGCCGGTACATCCAGTGCGGCGGCAGCACCGGCAGCCCCGCGTCGGCGGCATGCGCCTGGACGAGCGCGAGGGGCGTCGCGGCCGTGTACACCTTCATGTCGAACGTCGGCCCCTCGAAGGCCACCTGCACCCGCGTCGGATCGGCGGCCGCGAAATCGAAGGCACCGGGCCAGGTGCCCCGGACGAAGACGCCGTAGCCGCGCGACGAGAGATAGAACGGCGCATAGATCGAGGTCGTCGGTTTGACGATCATCTCGATGTGCTCGCCTCGGAGGTTCATCGCCTGCGTGATGCCTGGCGCCCAGGAGTTCTGCTGCGGACCGTCAACCACGCGTTCCATGGCGCCCGTGTAGTACTCGTCCGGCGCGGCTTGAATGGCCACGCCCCACCGGGTGATATCCGCGTCCGGCTGGGCGCGAAGCGCCAAGGTGAAGTCCGGGCCTTGCGGCGTGACCGAGAGTGTGACCGTGCGTCCATCGGGCTCGGTGGTCTGGCTCGTGTACGCCGCGCCACCGCGGGCCACGGCACCGACCGCGGCCGTGAGCGACGCGGGCAGGCTGACGCGCCCGGCGGCCGTCTCATAGAACAGCCCATCGACGATGAGCGTGCGCGCCGCCGGACCGGCGCCGATGGAGTGGAGGTCCGGAGAGGCGAGCGAGACCCGCGCGCCCGAGGGCTGCTGTGGGGCTCTCGCGGCGAGAAGCGCGGCCGACCCCAGGCCCGCCGCCAACATCATCGCGACACTGTGAGATCTCATGGGCAATCCGCTTCGGTCCTTGGCAGTCCCGAGCGCTCAGCTCTGACTCTAACTTCTAATTTCTGACTTCTAACTTCCAACTTGCCATGAGCGCTTACGGCACCGTGATCGACACGCTGTCGGCGATCGGCGCGCCATCGTGGTACAGCGCCCGATGGGTCGTGGCCGCGAGGGCGACGCGCACCGTGTGCGTGCCGGGGGCCAGATCCTTCAGGGTGAAGTGTTTCTGGTAGATCATCATGCGCTCGGTGCCGTCAACGTACACGTGGATATGTCCGTGCATCGGCGTGTACGGCCCCATGGCGTTCGTCAGCATGAAGTCAGTCGTGATGTCGAACGACCACACGCCGTGCTCGTGTCCCTGGAGCGCCAGCGAGATCGTCGGCACCGGATCGCCCGCGGGAATATTGTCCCGGCCGTCGGCGTCCTCGCTCATGTCCATGTTCATGGCGGCGCCGTTCGTCCGGCCGGCGGTCATTGCCTGGCCCGCAGCCGTCGGGTGGTCGCCGGACATCGCGGCCATTGATTGGTCGCCGGGCGCTGCCGCGGGGGCCTCCGGCGCCGCTTGAGCCGGCGGCGCCGCGGGCGGCGCCTGCTCGGCGGGTGGATGCTGACAGGACACAATGAGAAGCGCGCCGCCGGCAAGGGCGGCGCATCGCAGGAACCACGGCATGCAATACACCTCGATCGTTGGAGGGAAACGCTCGCCGAATGATACCGGTTAACGGTCGGTCGAGGCGAGACTCACATGGCGCTCGACGGTGTCCTTGGTGCGAGCGAGGTACTTCTCCATGCCCGACCGCGCGCGTCGGCGGACGATCGGCCGGAGGAACTCGCCAAGGAAGCCGGAGAGCCCGGGCACGTCGGACCGCGTCGTGTAGAAGAGAAAGAATCCCGTCCCGGGCCGATCGGGATCGGCCACGATTGTGCGCAGCTCGAGCGTGGCGCTGAAATAGTGATCCGCGTAGATCTGCGACGTGGACACGACGTACCGGACGGCCGGCGAGGGGGCATCGGCGCGAGACATCGGCTGCATCGTGACGTGGTTCAACCGCACCGTGGGCTTCATGCCGAACTGGCCGTTGTTCCAGTAGAAGAAGTCGGTGGCGCCTGGCAGCGAGGCATGCGGGTAGTTCGACAGGTACTCGACGAGCCCCGGCGCTTCGAACGGAAGATCGCCTGGCGCGAGGAGCGCCGCGAACTCGGGTCCGATCGACGTCGGCTTCGAGCGGTCCGCGTAAGGCGCGAGCGCCGAGTACCCGCCCGCGCGATAGGCGGCGAGCTGCTGGAAGAGCATGTTCCGGAAGAGCCGATTCGCCGCGTCCGGCGCATCGGGATGGCTCCAGTCGACCTGCGTGCGGAACGTCGCCATGGCGGCCGCTGTGAGCTGAAGGTCGCAGTCGCCTGGATGGCAGTTGCGCAGGGCCTTGATGTCGTCGGCGGCCAGGGTCAACGACCGGAGATCGTCCAACGTCGGCGGATTCTGGAACACGCCCGCCTGGTCGATGCCCAGTTGACGCTCGAACCGGTCGAAGTGCTGGAGCTCGGCGACGAATACGTCAATGGGCGCGGCGATGCGCACGGCGCCGAAGACGTTGACGGTCTGTCCGTCGCGCATCGGCATCTGTCTCGCGACTGCCCGGCCGGCCATCACCGCCTTGATGTCGTCAGACGAAAACCCCGCGTGGTCGCGGAGGAGCCGTTCGGCGAAGCTCGGCGGCGGCTGCTGCGCCGGCACGTCGGAGACGAGCATCCCGGTTAACAGTAGGGCAATAACGGACGAGGGGAGGATGCGCACGGGCTGACCGCCTGTTTCTCGACTCGCGAGCGGGTGGCGCGCGTCGCCCCTCGGGTCTGCTTCGAGTGTAGCGCGCCTGGGGCGGTGAGTCAGAGATTCGCGGAAGTATTCCGGCGTGCGACGCCCGGCCGGCCGAGCGCGACGAAGAGGAACGCCGCTTGCCGGGATGCCCGCCCGGAATCCGGCCGCGCCGACGATAGAATCGTGAGGCATGCTGAGGGCGACGCGGTCGTGGCGAACCATCGTCGGACGTGTCCTGTTGGGCGCGGTCATTCTGGCGGTCGAGTTCGCGGTGCTGGAGGCCGGCCTCCGCGTCGTCGGCGGATCGGAGGCCGCTCCCAGTTTTCAGGCCCTCTTCATGCAGGACGCCAGGGTGGGCTATCGCCTCAAGCCTGGGGCCAGGACGCGATACACGACGGTCGAGTTCAGTACCGGACATTGCGATCGATGCGCAGGGGGTCCGTGAGGATCGGGACCTCGGCCCAAAGTCCCCTGATGAGCGGCGCATCCTCGTTCTGGGCGATTCGCTCGTCCTTTCGGTCCAGGTCCCGCTCGCCGAGACGTTCTGCAAGCGGCTCCAAGCGAAGCTCGCGGCGGCCGATCCGCATCACCAGTGGCGCGTGATCGACGGCGGCGTCCAAGGGTACGGCCCCGTCAACGAGTGGCTCTTCTACCGGAATGTGGCCGAGGCCCTGCAGCCGGACATCGTGCTCATCGTGCCGTTCGCTGGCAACGATGCCACCGAGGCCGGCGACAAGGAGCCGTGGCTCGACGCCGGGGGGCCGCCGTCAGGACAGAGCACCGGCGCCGCGCTCAACGCCGCGCGGCGGGTCGTCAGGGCGAGCATGGTCCTGCAACTCGTGCGCGTGCGCGTCGACCAGCTCCAGGCACGGTTCAGCGGGCCGGTGACCGAGACCCCCCTCACGACGTATCTTGCCGACCCGCCGCCGGCAGTCGCTCATGGCTTGGCCGCGATGCGTCGGGCGTACGGGATGATCGCGGCCCGGGCGGCAGCCGAAGGGGCCCGCACGGCCATCGCGATCATGCCCGTCAGGTTCCAGACGGACGACGGCGACTACGCGCGGCTGGCGGCGGCGACTCGCGAGGCCGGCGGCGAGCTCGTGCGCGACGCAGGCACCGCGCGGTTCGAGGCCGCCCTGCGTCCGCTGGGACTGCCGATGCTGGACCTGCTTCCGACATTGAAGTCGCAGCCGAACCGAATCGGGTTGTTCTTTCAGCGCAACGTGCACCTCACGCCGCGCGGCCACGAAGTCGTCGCGGCCGCGCTGTTCCAGTTCCTGGAGACGAGCGGTCTCCTCCAGCCGCTCCAGGCGGGACGGCCCCCGGCCGGTCCCGACCTCCGCCGGACGGCGCTCGGCGCGTCCTCCACTTCGGCTCCCGGTCGGCACTAATGGTCTTCACGTCGCTGCCGTTCGTCGGCTTCTTCCTCGTCGTGTACCTGCTGTATCGCGTGCTGCCGCATCGCGGCCAGAACGGGATGCTGGTGCTCGCCAGCTACTACTTCTACGCGGCGTGGGATTGGCGGTTTCTGGGGCTGTTGATTGGATCAACCGTCGTGGACTACTCGATCGCCCGCTACCTGGGCCGGACGGTCGATCCCCGGCGCCGGCGGACCGCCCTCCTCGTCAGCCTCGTCTACAACCTGGGCGTGCTCGGCTTCTTCAAGTACTTCGACTTCTTTGCGGTGAGCACGGCGCGGCTGTTCGCCATCCTGGGCTGGCATGTCGACCCGATTACGCTGCGCGTGATTCTGCCGATTGGCATCTCGTTCTACACGTTCATGACGATCAGCTACGTCATCGACGTCTACCGGCGGGAGATCGAGCCGGCCACCAACTTCGTCGACTTCGCGCTGTTCGTCTGCTACTTCCCGCATTTGGTGGCCGGGCCCATTCTGCGCGCGTCTCGGCTTCTGCCGCAGATCGCTCGTCCGAGGACCATCACCGCAGCGGCAGATCGTCGAGGGGCTGTGGCTCATCGGCTGGGGCTGCTTCCAGAAGATGTTCGTCGCCGACAATCTGGCCAACCTGGTCGACGCCGTCTTCGGCCCGTCCGCGACGCCGACCGGTCTGGATGTCCTGATCGCGGCTCTACGCGTTTGCCTTTCAGATCTATGGCGACTTCGCCGGGTACTCGAACATCGCCATCGGCTTGTCCAAGCTGATGGGCATCGAACTGAACATCAATTTTCTCTTCCCGTACTTTGTCGCCTCGCCGCGCGAGTTCTGGCAGAACTGGCACATCAGCCTATCGACCTGGCTGCGCGATTATCTGTACATCCCGCTGGGCGGGAACCGCGGGTCGACGCCGCGAAGACGATTCGCAACCTGATGATCACGATGGTGCTCGGGGGGCCTGTGGCACGGCGCGGCCTGGACGTTCGTGTGCTGGGGGGCCTTTCAGGGGGGCGTGCTCGTGGTGGGCCGGGCCATTGAGGCGCGTGCCAAACGCGTGGGCGCCTCGCTCGGCCGCGGCCTGAACTGGCGGCGGCTGCTGCTCGGCGTCGTGATGTTCCATGTCACGTGTTACGGCTGGCTGCTGTTTCGCGCCGAATCGATCCATCAGGCCGCGGCGTTCACGCGGTTGCTGTTCACGAATCTCTCGCCGGCGGCGAACACGCTCGAGTCGCTCGCGATCCCGTTCGCGCAGATTGTCGCCCCGTTCCTGGCCGTGCACATCTATCAGGCCATGAAGGGCAGCGAGTTGGCGGTGGTCAACCTGCCGATGCCCGTGCGCTACGCGGTGTACGGCCTCGTCTTCTATCTCGTGCTGCTGTTCGGCGATTTCTCTGGGGCTCAGTTCATCTACTTCCAGTTCTGACGCGTCGTATGATGGGGGACCATGGCGGCCAGTGGATCGTTGTTTGCGAGCCGGCAGGCGCTTCAGGCTGAGATCGACCGGCTCGGCGTGGCGATCCGGCTCGAGCCGGACATTCGCGTCGCGCTGACGCCGCTCCAGGTGGCCGGGCGGACGCTCCGCAACCGCTTCGCGATTCACCCGATGGAAGGCTGCGACGGCACGCTCGACGGCCGGCCGGACGAGTTGACGTTCCGGCGGTGGGATCGGTTCGCGCGCGGCGGCGCCGCGCTCATCTGGGGTGAAGCGATTGCCGTCGTGCCGGAAGGCCGCGCCAGCCCCAGGCAGCTCCTGCTCGCCGAGTCGACGCTCCCGTCGCTCGAGCGCTTGATCGCCGGGGCGCGGACGGCCCTGGGCGATCGCGGCCGGGAGAGCCTCATCGGCCTCCAGTTGACGCACTCGGGCCGTTGGGCGACGCCGACGCCGGCCGTCGCGTTCCATGACACCGCCCTCCGCAACAACGGGCCGGTCGTCACCGATGACGAACTGGACCGCCTGCAGGACGCGTACGTGGCGGCCGCCCGTCGCGCGCGCGATATCGGCGTCAACTTCGTGGACATCAAGCAGTGCCACCGGTATTTGCTGTCGGAGCTGCTGGCGGCGAAGACGCGGCCGGGGAAGTACGGCGGTCCGCTCGAGCATCGCACGCGGTTCGCGCGCGAGGTGATCGCGCGGATCCGGGCGGACGTGCCGGGCCTCATCGTCGCGACCCGGATGAACTTCTTCGACGGGCTGCCGTTCGCGCGCAATCCGCAGACGAGCGTGGGCGAGGCGCTCGCGCCGAGTACGCCGAATTACCTGGAGCCCGAGGAGGCACTCGCGGCCGTGGCGATCTATCGAGACGCCGGCCTGCAGCTGCTCAACGTGTCGTCGGGCTGCGCGTACTACAACCCGCACATTCTCCGGCCCGCCGACCGCGAGCCCTCGGACGGCTACGGCGCGCCAGAGCCGCAGTTGGTCGGCGTGGCGCGTCATTTCGGCCTCACCGAGGCGGCCCACCGCGCATTTCCCGATCTGGTCGTGCTGGGCGCCGGCTACAGCTACCTGCGCCATTTCGCGCTCGAGGCGGGCGAAGCGAATCTCGCCGACGGGCGCGCGTCGCTCGTCGGGCTGGGGCGCGGCGCCATCGCGTACCCGGACTTCGCGAACGACGTGACGATGGACAAGCACAAGGCGTG
The DNA here is from genome assembly GCA_963849525.1 of uncultured Acidobacteriota bacterium. Lineage (GTDB taxonomy): Bacteria > Acidobacteriota > Vicinamibacteria > Vicinamibacterales > SCN-69-37 > CAVXSP01. The sequence continues at coordinate 290,859 of CAWKHL010000006.1, forward strand.
CATCTCGGTCAGCTACTGCACGACCCTCATGCGGGCGAAGGACAACGCGTTGGGTCAGTACCCGGCCGGCTGCGCGCCGCGCGACCCGATTTACGCCAAGGAGCTGCAAGAGGTGCAGCGGCATGCGAAGCGCGATTCCAGGTCGTAGCATCCACGGGATCTCGGCGGTCTTTCTGCCGTTCCGCGAGGATGGGACGCCCGATCTCGACGGCTTCGCCCGTCACCTGGCGCGCACGGTGGGCGCCGGGGTCGAGGCCGCGGTCAACATGGATACCGGCTTCGGCCCGCAGCTCTCGCGCGCCCGGCGCTGCGAGATCCTGGCGCTGACCCGGTCGATCGTCGGCGCGGCGCCGTTCGTGGCCGGCGCGTTTCCGCCGGTACTCGGAGAGTCTGCGCGACATTCTGGCGCACGACGGCACGCCGATCGTCTTTCAAAGCGAAGAGACCCGCACCGCCGACGATTACCGGCGCATCCTGGCCGGTTGTCCGCGCGCGCTGGCGTTCGAGTTGAGCCCGGTGTTCGCGCCGTTCGGACGGATTTACGACCGCGATACGTTTCGCCGGCTGATGGACCTGCCGAACCTGGTCGGGCTCAAGCATTCCTCGCTGTCGCGCGTCGAGGAATTCGCGCGGCTGGATTTACGCGATCGTGACCGGCCGGAGTTTCGAATTTACACAGGCAACGACCTCGCCATCGACATGGTGATGTACGGGAGCGACTACCTGCTGGGCCTCGCGACGTTCGATCCGGAGGCGTTCGCGGAGCGCGATCGGTGCTGGGCCGGGGAGGACGACCGCTTTTTCGCCCTGAATGACGCGCTCCAGGCGCTGGGGACGATCGCCTTTCGCGACCCGGTGCCCGCCTACAAGGACAGCGCGGCCATCTACCTGGGGTGGCGCCCCCATCCGGCGTGTCCGCGCCGGCCCCCGTGGGAACGGGACTTGCTGGAGATCTGTCGTGCAGGCATCGCGGCGGCGCGCCGCGACCGACCGACGCCAGTTGGATAGCATCAATCGATTGGGGGCGCCGTGTGTGCGAGTCCCCGATCCACAAGACAGAATGGAGATCGTCGATGACCCTGAAGACGTGTGTGTTGGCAACGGCGGTTGCGGCCCTGGTCGCGCTACCCTTGACTCTGCGGGCCGACCCCGGCCGGCTGAAGGACGCCGAGGACGTCATCACCGAGATGGCGAACGCCGGCGACCAGGGCATCCCGAAAGATCTGCTCGCCCACGCCAAGTGCGTCGTCATCGTGCCGGGGGTGAAGAAGCTGGCCCTCGGGTTTGGCGGCCAGTACGGCCGCGGGTACATCTCGTGCCGGCGCGGCGGCGGATGGTCGGCGCCGGGCGGCGTGCGGATTGAAGGCGGCAGCGTCGGCTTTCAGATCGGCGGGTCCGAGACGGACGTGATCCTCATCGTCAAGAACGACAAGGGCGCCGACCGGCTGCTCTCGAACAAGTTCACCGTGGGTGTCGACGCGAGCGTGGCGGCGGGGCCAGTCGGCCGGACCGCGGCCGCCGAAACCGACGCGACGATGCGTGCCGAGATGCTGGCGTATTCGCGCTCCCGCGGACTGTTCGCTGGCATCGCGCTCAAGGGCGCGACGCTGCGCGACGACTCGGGCGAGAACGAGTCGCTCTACGGCAAGCCGATGACCAACCGGGAGATCGTGCGGGGCAACGTCGCCGTGCCGCCCAGCGCGGAAGGGCTCATCAACGCCCTGGACCATTGGAAGTAGGGGGACGGGTCTCGACCTGTGGAAAACTCGAACAGGCCGGCGAGTTTTCCACAGGTCGAGACCCGTCCCCCTCTGTGGAAAACTCGAACAGGCCAGCGGGTTTTCCACAAGTTGAGACCCGTCCCCCTGTCAGCGAATATCGAGCAGCTCGATATCGAAGACCAGAGGGCCCGAAGGCCCGCCCGGCGGCGGGTTGTCGCCGTACGCGAGGTTGGCGGGAATCCAGAACCGCCGCTTCTCGCCGCGCCGCATGAGCTGCAGGCCTTCGGTCCATCCCGGGATGACCCCGTCGACCGAGAACGTCGCCGGGCCGCGTCCAGGCAGTGAGGTGCTGTCGAACATCTTGCCGTCCGGCGTCCACCCCGTGTAGTTGACGGTGACCGACGAGTGCGGCCCCGGGTGCTCGTCGCCGAGGCCGACGACGAGGATACGGGACGCCAGACCGTCCGGCGTCCGCAAGGCGTTGGCTGGCGGCGCCGCGACGTCGGGCGGCGCGGGCACGGTGTCGCTCTGGCCCGCGCACGCGGCCATCGCAAGGATCAATCCCATGGAAAAGAGCAAACGGCGCATCATGGCTTCGATCCTATGACAGGTGGGCCTCTCGTGGGCAGCCGCGCGCGCTCCGGGCGGCGGGTATCATAGACACGTGCGCGCCGCCGTTCTCGTGGCCGTGTCGATCCTCGCCCTGGCCGGAAGACCGGCGGCCCAGCGCGACCTGCACGCGCCGCTCGACAAGATTCTCGACATGTACGTGCGCGACGGCAACGTCTACTACGCGGCGCTGCAGAAGGCGCGTGCGCCGTTGGACGCCTACATCCGGTCGCTCGACTTGCCGGCCGCGACCGTGGCGGCGTGGTCGAAGGCCGACCGGGAAGCCTTTTGGCTCAACGCGTACGACGCGATCGTCCTGCAGACCGTGATCGACGCGTATCCGATTCACGGCGGCGCTCCGGAGTATCCGGAGAACAGCATTCGCCAGATTCCCGGCGCGTTCAGCGCGCGGACGCACCAGATTGCCGGTCGGGCGCTCACGCTGGACGCGATCGAACGCGACATGCTCACGACGTTCGGCGATGCGCGGCTCGCCCTCGCCGTGGGCCGTGGCGCGGAGGGCGGCGGGCGGCTGCGCAGCGAGGCGTATCGCGGCGCCGCCCTCGAAGGGCAGCTCACCGAGGTCGTCAAGGAATGCGCCGCGCACGTCGCGTGCGTCAAGGTCGACCGCGTCGACGGCTGGCTGGAAGTCACGCCGATCGTAGGCTGGGATCAGCAGGCCTTCATCGAGACGTTCGGCGCCACGGTGCCCGGCGGCCCATGGGCCGACCGGAGCCCGATCGAGCGCGCCGTGGCCAAGATGGTGTCGCCGTACCTCTTTCAGGACGAGCGCCGGTTTCTCGGCCAGGACAAATTCCAGATGAAATACGGCCAGTTCGACTGGCGGCTGAACGACATGACCAGGGGCATTCCGAACTAGAACTCATCTCATAAACAGACCGTCGCATTGAGGGCGGCGAGACGCCGGGTTGGCCAGGCGCGACGACCGAGAATACTGGCGGTTTTTGAGCGAGAAGCCACGCCGCCAGCCGGGATGCCCCGCCCGGGAGTGATGCGCGGAATTACTGGGACGGGACACTAGGAGCGACATGGATCTCGAGCTTGCCGGCAAAGTCGCCATCGTCACCGGGTCGAGCAAGGGCTTGGGCCTGGCGTCGGCGCGCGCGCTCGTCGCCGAGGGGGCGTCGGTGACGATTTGCGCGCGCGGCGCCGAGACGCTGGCCTGCGCCGCGGCGGAGCTGGACGCGGCCGCGGCGGCCGCGGGCCGGGTGCTTCCGGTTCGCGCCGACGTGGCCGCGCCCGAGGGCGCCGAGGCCGTCGTCCGACAGACGGTCGAACGATTCGGACGAATCGATATTCTCGTGAACAACGTCGGCAAGGCTGGGGGCGGCGACGTGGTCGCGACCTCCGACGCCGAGTGGCAGAGCGCGCTCGACCAGACGCTCTTTCCGGCGGTGCGCATGTCGCGCCTGGTCGTGCCGCACCTGCGGCGGGCCGGCGGCGGCGTGGTGCTCATGATCGCGTCGATCTGGGGGCGCGAGTCCGGCGGGCGCATGACGTACAACGCCGTCAAGGCGGCCGAGATCAGCTTGGCGAAGGCGATGGCCCAGCAGCTGGCCGCCGACAACATTCGCGTGAACAGCATCGCGCCCGGATCGATCCTCTTCGAGGGCGGGTCGTGGTGGCAGCGCCAGCAGCAGGACCCAGAGGGGATGGCCGAGTTCGTCCGGCGCGAGATTCCGTCCGGCCGATTCGGCCGCGCCGACGAGGTCGGCAACGTCGTGGCCTTTCTGGCCTCGCCCCGCGCGAGCTGGGTCACCGGCGCGTGCCTGAACGTCGACGGCGGGCAGTCGCGGGCGAATATCTAGAAGGCATCTCCGAGAGACTCTGAACACGGGGCGTCTTTCGCCGCTTGATCGCCTGGCTGGCGGCTGGTACGATCCGCCGGGATGTCGAGCGTTCCTGCCGTGCCCGCCGATCAGCGATCGGTCGCTCGATGCCGCGCTGTCGCGGCTGATCGAGTCACACGACGCGGCCCTGCGCCTCGGCGACCAGAACCCGCACGTCACGACCGTCAAGCGCCTGGACCCGGTGTCGGCGCGCTTCGCGCCCTTTCCCGAAATGCTCGACGCGCGGCTCGCGGGCGCCCTTCACGCCCGCGGGATCGACCAGCTTTACACGCACCAGGCCGACGCAATCGCGCACGCGCTTGCCGGCCGGCACGTCGTCACGGTCACGCCGACGGCGTCGGGGAAGACGTTGTGCTACAACGCGCCGGTCATCGACGCGATCCTCAAGGACCCGTCGACGCGCGCGCTGTACCTGTTTCCGACCAAGGCGCTTGCGCAGGACCAGCTGGCCGAACTGCACGGGCTCGTCGAACTGCTCGAGTCCGAGCAGGGCGCGCCGCCGATTGGCGTCTTCACCTACGACGGCGACACGCCGCAGGACGCGCGCCGGGCGATTCGCGGCCGCGCACACGTCGTGCTGAGTAATCCGGACATGATCCACTCCGGGATCCTGCCGCACCATCCGCGATGGGCGAAGCTGTTCGAGAACCTGAAGTTCGTCGTCATCGACGAGCTGCACGCGTATCGCGGCGTGTTCGGCAGCCATCTGGCGAATATCCTCCGGCGGCTGCACAGGATTTGCCGCGCACTACGGGTCGCAGCCGACGTTCATCTGCTCGTCGGCGACGATTGCCAATCCGCAGGAGCTGGCGGAGCGGCTGGTCGGCGCCCCGTTCGAGCTGGTCGACCGAGAGCGGCGCGCCGCGCGGTGAGAAGTACTTTCTCTTCGTCAATCCGCCCGTGGTCAACGCGCAGTTGGGGATCCGTCGGTCGTATCTCGCCGAGACCCGCCGCGTCGCGATCGAGTTCCTCAAGCGCGGCCTCCAGCTCATCGTGTTTGCCCAGAGCCGGCTCGCGACCGAGATCCTGACGACGTACCTGAAGGACGCGTTCGCGGGGCCGCCGGGCGCCGCCGACGTCGTTCGCGGCTATCGAGGCGGCTACCTGCCCGGACGCCGGCGGGAGATCGAGCGCGGCTTGCGCAATGGGGAGGTGCGCTGCGTCGTCTCGACCAGCGCGCTCGAGCTCGGCATTGACATCGGCGCGCTCGACGTCGCCGTGATGGCCGGCTATCCGGGCACGATTGCCGCGACGTGGCAGCGTGCGGGCCGTGCGGGACGCCGGGCCGGCCGGTCGGCCGCCGTCCTGGTCGCTTCCAGCGCGCCGATCGACCAGTTCGTCGTGCGCCACCCCGAGTATTTCTTCGGCGCGTCGCCCGAGCATGCGCTCGTCAACCCGGACAACCTCCATATCCTGCTCGACCACGTGAAATGCGCGGCCTTCGAGATGCCGTTTCGCGCCGACGAGGGTTTCGGCGCGATCAACGTCCAGGAGATTCTGTCGGTGCTCGCCGAAGAGGGCTTCGTCCATTGTGCCGACGGTCAGTGGCAGTGGACGCAGGAGTCGTACCCGGCCGACGCGGTGAGCCTGCGTTCGGTGACGTCGGACAACTTCGTCGTGATCGACGTCACCAACGGCGAGCGCGTGATCGGCGAGACCGACTTCACCTCCGGGCCGTCGACGCTCCACGAGAAGGCCATCTACCTGGTCGAAGGGCAGCTCTTCCAGGTCGAGCGCTTCGACTACGACGGGCGCAAGGCCTTCGTGCGGCAAGTCGAGTGCGACTACTACACCGACGCGATCACGTACACGAAAGTGACGATCCTCGAGACGTTCGCACGACACCGGCACCTGGCCTCGGGCGCTCGGGCCCCGGACGAGCGCTGCCGGCGTCGCCGCCGATGAGTTGAGCGATCTCGGGAGCGTCGGGCCGTCGGCTGCTGTCCCAGGTTCTGCCGATGCCGGAGCCGAGGCTCGAGGTCAGCCGTCTGCTGGGGCCGCAGGCCTGGGGCCTGGGGACCAGTGTCACGGCGAGGTCCACGTCGTCTCGCGCGTCGTGGGGTTCAAGAAGATTCAGTTCTATACGAACGAGAACGTGGGGTCCGGGGAACTGGACCTGCCGGAACAGCAGATGCACACGACGTCCTATTGGATGACCATCTCGCGCGACGTGATGGCCGGGCTGCCATTTGGAACGGCGGACCGCAGGGACGGCGTCGTGGGGCTGGCGTATGCGATGCGGAACGTGGCGCCGCTGCTCCTCATGTGCGACCCGCACGATCTGGGGCTGTCGATCGACGGGCTGACGCTGGACAGGACGTTGGGATCGAAGCGTGCGACGCTGGACGATCCCGACGGCCTCGATATCTCGGCCGAGCCGACGATCTTTCTCTACGACAACTATCCGGGCGGCATCGGGTTCAGCGAGCCGCTCTGGTCGATGCACGACGCGCTGTTGGCCCAGACGCGCGAACTGATCGACGGATGCCCGTGCGAGACCGGCTGCCCGTCGTGCGTCGGCCCGGAGGGCGCAACCGGGCCGCTCGCGAAGGCGGTCGCGTCGCGCCTGCTGGCCGTCCTCGCGTCGGGGCGGGCGGCGGCGTAATGGCCATTCCTGATCTGGCCGCGCGGCTTCGGGCCATCGTCCGCACGCCGGCGCGGAACGAGCCCCGCGAGTTGACCTACGTGCCCGACGCACTCGGCGCCGCCACGGTCGACGTCGCGGCCACGGCGGCCAAGCTCGGCGGTAGGCCGTACGCCATCGATTCGGGTGCCTGCGTCGTGGTCGATCGGGTGTGGGCACCTGAGGATCGGCATGGACGACGTCGCGTCGCCGACTACATGGTGCCGCCAGAGGCGCCCCTCGCAGTGTTCGATCCGCGCCTGAGCGGCGTGGATTGGGCGCGAAAGGTCGTCTTCTTCGACATCGAGACGACCGGACTGTCCGGGGGAGCCGGCACGATTGCGTTTCTCGTCGGGTGCGGCTGGTTCGACGCGGGGGCGTTTCACGTTCGGCAAGCGTTTCTGACGGGGCCTGCCGGCGAGCGTGCGCTGCTCGACGCACTCGCGCGCGACGTTGGCGAGGCGTCCCTGCTCGTGACCTTCAACGGCCGCACGTTCGACGTGCCCGTCATGGAGACGCGATGGGCATATCACCGGCAGACGTGTCCGACCGATGACCTCGCGCATTTCGACATGCTGCCGTCCGCGAGGCGGCTATGGGGCCGCGCGTCGCGCCGGCCGACCGATGGGGCGGCCGGGTGCACGCTGTCCGCGCTGGAGCAATCCGTGCTGGGCGTCCAGCGGTCCGACGACGTCCCGGGCTTCGAGATCCCGTCACGGTATTTCCAGTTTCTGCGAACCGGCGATACGCGTCTGGTCGAGGGCATTCTCGAACACAACCGTCACGACCTGCTGTCGCTCGCGGGCCTCATGGCCCACGGCCTGCGGCTGGCGAGCGAAGGCCCAGAAGCCTGCGCCAGCGCGTTCGAGCAGGCCGCACTCGGCCGATTGTACGAACGGGCCGGGGACGCCGAACGGGCGGCCGACGCGTACCAGGCGGCGGCGGCCACGGGCGATCGAGACGTCGCGGGGGAGGCGCTCGCGCGCCTCGCCGTGGTGCTCAGGCGCGAGGGACGTCATGACGCGGCGGCGGCCGCGTGGGTGGCGGCGCTCGATCTCGGCGGCCGGTGAATTGGCGTTGACGGCCGTGGCGCAACGAGCCGCCGAGGCGCTTGCCATCCACCACGAGCACCGTGTGCGCGACCTGGCCGCCGCCAGGTCCTACGCCGAGCGGCTCCGTGGCTACGCCGACGCGCGCGTCGCGCCGACCGTGGAGCACAGGCTCGGACGGCTGGATCGGAAGATCGAGCGGTCGGGGAAGGGCGATGCCCGCACGCCGCAGGACGCGTGGCTCCCCGACGCGTAGCCTGGCTGCGATGAGGCCCGGCGCCTGGTGCCTGAGGCCCAGTGTCTTGGGCTGCTGGCTTAGTGCTGGGGCCCAGTGCCTAGTGCCCAGTGCCCAGTGCCTAGTGCCTAGTGCCTAGTCTTAGGCCGTCGCGCTGGACTTCTTGGACCTGCCGGCCTTGGCGGCTTTGGCGGCCTGCGCGGCCTGCTTCCGCGCCTCGGCCGTCTGGGCGCCGAACCGCTTCGTGAAGCGTTCGACGCGGCCTTCCGTGTCGATCAGCTTCTGCCGGCCCGTGAAGAACGGGTGGCAGGCGTTGCAGATTTCCAGGTGCAAGTCCGGCTTGGTCGAGCGCGTCTCGAACGTGTTGCCGCACGCGCAATGAACCTTGACGACGTCGTATTTTGGATGAATCCCTGGCTTCACGGTCTGCTCCTCGGGCAAATCGGTAACAACCCAGTATAGACGACCAGGGCCGGCCCCGGCAAAAAGGCCCCCGCCGCGGTTACGGCACGTTGTAGGTCCGCACCCAGCGGTGCCGCCGAAGCCGAGCCAGCAGGTCAGCCGGCAGGGGCGGCCGCTCGGAGGCGCCCAGATTGGCGTCCACGTGGCGGCTCCGGCGCATCCCCGGAATGACCGTGGCGACATCCCGGTTGGCCAGGATGAATCGCAGCGCCAGGTCCGGCAGGTTCATCCCGGGCGGCAGGTCCGCCTTCACCTCGTCCACGTGATCGAGGATGTCGGACAGGAGCTCCGGCGTGAAGTACAGGTTGCGCCAGTCGCCTGCCGGCCAGGTCATGCCGCGCGTCATCGTGCCCGTGAGGCTGCCCTCGTCGAACGGCACCCGGGCGATGACGGCGATACCCAGCTCACGGCAGAGCGGGAACAGCTCGTCCTCGGGGTTCTGGTCGAAGAGGTTGTAGACGACCTGCACGCTGTCGATGAGGCCGGTTCGCAGCGCCTTGAGGCCGTTGGCCGGCTCCCAGCGGTTGAGGCTGATCCCGAATCCGCGAATCAGGCCTTCGCGCTTCAGGTCGTCCACGGTGCGCTGCCATCGCTCGTCGGCCGCCCATTCGTCGGTCCAGACGTGAAACTGCTGAAGGTCGATGGACGACACGCCCAGGTTCTTGAGGCTCGTTTCGGTGGACCGCCGGACGTAGTCGGCGGGGAAGACGTCCTCGAGCGCGTAGCTGCTGAGCGCGGGCCACTTGAGGTTCTTCGGCGGGATCTTGGTCGCCACGATCAGCGGCTGCGCCGCGATGAGCGTGCGAGCGCCTTGCCCAGCAGCTGCTCGCTCTTGCCGTCGCCGTAAGCGAGCGCCGTGTCGAAGAACGTGCAGCCGAGGTCGATCGAGTGCTCGAGCGCGGCAATTGATGCCGCATCGTCCGACCCGGTCCAGCCGCCCATGCCCCAGAGACCGTACCCCACCTCGGAAACGGGCCAGCCCAGCCGGCCGAATGTGCGCGTATGCATGCGAACGATTCTAACGGACCGCCGGGGTTTTGGACGCGGCGTCGCGTTCGAGCGCGAGGCGCTTGAGCCGCTGCAAGTCGAGCTTGCCGCTGCCCAGGGTCGGAATCGCCTCGATGGGCACCAGGCTGTCGCGGCGTGGACGCCACAACCGCGGTAGGTCGGTCGCCGAGAGCCGGTCCCAGAGCGCGTCCGGCGTGACGTCCAGCTTCGTGTAGAAGGCGACCAGCCGCTCGCCCTTCACCGGATCCGGCACCGCGGTGACGGCCGAGCACGACTCGCCGAGCAGCTCGTTGATCGTGTCCTCGAGCTTGATGTGGGGCACCATCTCGCCGCCGATCTTGCTGAATCGGGACAGGCGGTCCGTGATGAAGACGAAGCCGTCCTCGTCGATCCTGGCGATGTCGCCGGTGACGTACCAGCCGTCGCGGAAGACGTCGGCCGTCTGTGCGGGCTGGTTGAAGTAGCCCGCCATCGTATTCGCGCCTTTGACGAGGAGCAGCCCTTCGCGGCCCACGAGCGGGCCCTCGCCCGTGTCGCGGTCGACGACCTTCGCTTCGACGCCGGGAATGGGCGGGCCCACCGACCCCAACCGCCGCCGCCCGGCTTCCGGCCCGACGTCGGCGCGGTTGACCGCCACGACGGGCGACATCTCCGTGCAGCCGTAGCCTTCGAGGAGCGGGATCCCGAACTTGTCCTCGAACGCGTGCGCGAGCGGCGCGCGCAGCTTCTCGGCGCCGACGATCGCGTACTTCAGGCGCGAGAACTGGGCGGCCGTGCACCGGCGCACGTACGCGCCGCAGAACGTGGGCGTGCCAATGAGCATGGTCGCGCCGTAGGCCTCGGCCAGCTCGCCCACGGTCTTCGCGTCGGTCGGATTCGGGTGATAGGCCACGCGGCTGCCCATCAGGAGCGGGAACCAGAAGGTGCCCGTCAGGCCGAACGAGTGGAAGAACGGCAGCACGCCGATGAAGCAGTCGTCGGGCGTCATCGGGAAGATCCGCGCGAGCGAGTCGATGTTGGCCAGCACGTTGCGGTGCGAGATCATCACGCCCTTCGGCGTCCCCGTGCTGCCGCTCGAGAAGATGATGGTCGCGAGCCCGTCGGGCCCGATCCCGCGTGCGTACCGTCGGCGGAGCATCGAGGCCGGCGTGAAACGGGCCGCGGCCAGGCCGCCGAGCCGGCGCAGGGGGCCGATCTCGGCACGCAGGTCCTCGAGGAAGACCATCGCCGGCGTCTCGGGGATCGACGCTTTCTCCAGAAACCGGCGCGATGTCAGGATGGTGTCCAGGTGGCACTGCGCGATCGCGTCGTTCATCGCGTCGGCGCCCGCCGTGAAGTTCAGATTGACGACGATCTTGCCCGCGAAGAGCGCAGCGATGTTGGCGAGCGCGCCGCCGACGGAGGCCGGCAGCAGGACCCCAACCATCGACTGGCCGCGCGCGCGCCGCGCCACGGCGCCCGCGAGGAGCATGGCGCCGGTGAGCGCGCGGCCGTAGGTGAGCCGCTGGCCGGTGCTGTCGACCATCGCCAGGCCGCGCCAATGGCGTTTCGCGCTCGTGATGAACGCGGTGTGGACGAGGTCGGTGGGCTGTAGGCGGTAGCTCATCGGCGCCGCGACGCGCCTAAGGTATCAGGAGGAAGAGAGAAGTGAGAAGCCAGAAGTGTGAAGGCAGAACCACCGTAAGCGCCGTCGACCGGCCGCCACTTCTAACTTCTGGCTTCTGACTTCTAACTTCTCGGCGTCAGTGCCTCGTCCCGAGCCCTGGCCGCTCGATCTCGTCGGCGGGAGGGATTGCGGTGGGCAGCGGGCCGGCCAACGCCGTTCGCAGCACCTCGTCCATCGTCTCGACCAGATGGATCTCCATGGTGCCGATGACGTTCTTCGGGATGTCGGCCAGGTCCTTCTCGTTGTCCTTCGGCAGCAGGATGGTCGTGACGCCGGCCCGATGGGCGGCGAGGACCTTCTCCTTGACGCCGCCGATCGGCAGGACCTTGCCGCGCAGCGTGATCTCGCCGGTCATCGCCACGTCGCGCCGCGTCGGCACGCGCGTGAGGGCCGAGACGAGGGCGGTGGCGAGCGTGATGCCGGCCGACGGCCCATCCTTCGGGATCGCGCCTTCGGGGATGTGGACGTGCACGTCCGTGCGCCGGTAGAAATCGCGGGGAATCCCCAGATCCTCGGACCGGGAGCGCACCCAGCTCATGGCGGCCTGCGCCGATTCCTGCATGACGTCGCCCAGCTTGCCGGTGAGCGTCAGCCGCCCGCGGCCCGGCATGAGCGTCGCTTCGGTGACGAGGATCTCGCCGCCGACCTCGGTCCAGGCGAGCCCGGTCGAGATGCCGATCTCGTTCTTCTCCTCGGCCATCGACGGGCGGAACCTCGGCACGCCCAGGTACTCGGCGACCTTGGCGCCGCTCACGGTTTCCTGGAAGCTGTTGCCCTCGACGACGACGCGGCGCGCGACCTTGCGGCAGATCGAGGAGATCTCGCGCTCGAGCCCGCGCACGCCGGCCTCGCGCGTGTACCGCTGGATCACGGTCTGCAGGGCGTCATCGCTGATCGTCACGTTGGCCGGATCCAGGCCGGCGCCTTCGATCGCCTTGGGCGCCAGGAACCGCTTGGCAATCTCGACCTTCTCCTGTTCGGTGTAGCCCGCCAGCTGCATGACTTCCATGCGGTCGCGCAGGGCCTGCGGCACCGTGTGCAGGACGTTGGCGGTGCAGATGAACATCACGTTCGACAGGTCGTACTCGACGTCCAGGTAGTGATCGAGGAACGTGTGGTTCTGCTCGGGGTCGAGGACTTCGAGCAGGGCGGCCGACGGGTCGCCGCGGAAGTCCATCGACATCTTGTCAACTTCGTCCAGGAGGAAGACCGGGTTCATCGTGCCGGCCTTCTTCATCATCTGGATGATCTGGCCGGGGAAGGCCCCGATGTAGGTCCGCCGATGGCCGCGAATCTCGGCCTCGTCGCGGACGCCGCCGAGCGACAGCCGGACGAACTTCCGGTTCATCGCCCGCGCGATCGACTTGGCCAGCGACGTCTTGCCGACGCCCGGAGGGCCCGCGAAGGTGAGGATGGTCGCCTTCGGCTTCTTCACCAGCACGCGCACGGCCAGGAACTCGAGGATGCGCTCCTTGATCTTCTCCAGGCCGTAGTGGTCGTCGTGGAGGATTTGCTCGGCGCGCTTGAGGTCGCGGCTCTCCTTCGTCTTCTTGTGCCAGGGGACGGCGATCAGCCAGTCCAGGTAGTTGCGCGACACGGTCGCTTCGGCCGACATCGGCGGCATGGCCTCGAGGCGCTTGAGCTCCTCGACCGCCTTGCGCTCCACCTCTTTGGGCATGCGGGCCTGTTCGATCTTCTTCTTCAGCTCGTCCACTTCGTTGCCCTTGTCTTCCTTGCGGCCGAGCTCCCGCTGAATCGCCTTCATCTTCTCGTTGAGGTAGTACTCCTTCTGCGCCTTCTCCATCTGCTTCTTCACGCGGGACTGGATGCGGCGATCCACCTGGAGCTTGTCTACCTCGGCCTCGAGCACCGTGATGATGCGCGACAGCCGCTCGACGGGGGCGACGATCTCGAGCAGGTTCTGCTTCTCTTCGACGCCCACTTGGAGGTGCGCCGCGATCGTGTCGGCCAGGCGCGACGGATCGTCCACCCGGACGGCCGCGACCATGGCGTCGTACTGGAGGTTGTTCGAGAGCTTGACGTACTGCTCGAAGAGCGTTCCGACACGGCCCATGACGCCCTCGGCGTCGACGGCCGTCTCGCCCTTCTTCGGAACCATCTTCACCGTGACGCGGAAGAAGCCCTTGTCTTCCTTCCACTCGACCGCCCGCGCCCGGTCAACGCCCTCGACGAGCACCTTGATGTTGCCGTCGGGCAGCTTGAGCGACTGGACGATGTTGGCGACGCAGCCCATCGTGTAGATGTCGGCGGGCTGAGGGTCATCGATGGCCGCGTCGTGCTGGGCGGCCAGGAAGATCTTCTTGTCGGTCGCCAGCGCATGCTCGAGCGCGCGCGTCGATGACGGCCGTCCGATCACGAACGGCATCATCATGTGCGGGAATACGACCACATCCCGCAAGGGGACGACAGGGAGCGTTTCGTAGTGATCCATGAGGGCCGGCTTATCCTGCTTTTTCAATGACCGTGATCGGCTTCTCTTTCGACTGTACCTACCTCGCGGGTAATCACGCACTCCCGAATCTTCTTCTGCCCGGGCAAGGTGTACATCAGGTCGAGCATGATGTCCTCGATGATCATGCGCAGGCCGCGGGCGCCGATCTTCCGGCGCAGCGCCGCCTCCGCGATGGCCTCGAGGGCGTCGTCGGTGAAGCGCAGCTTGACGTTCTCGTACTCGAAGAGCCGCTGGTACTGCCGGGTGATGGCGTTGCGCGGCTCGGTCAGGATCTGGACGAGCGCCGCCCGGTCGAGCTCGTGGAGCCTGCCCACGACGGGCAGCCGGCCGACGAACTCCGGGATGAGCCCGTAGTGGATGAGGTCCTCGGGTTCGAGCCGATCGAGGATGTGGGCCGACTCCCGCGCCGTGCCCTTCGCGTCCGTCTTGAAGCCGAGCGTCTTCTTGCCCAGCCGCCGCGCGACCTGCTTGTCGAGCCCGACGAACGCCCCGCCGCAGATGAAGAGGATGTTGGTCGTGTCGACCTGGAAGAACTCCTGGTGCGGGTGCTTGCGGCCGCCCTGCGGCGGCACGTTCGCGACGGTGCCCTCCAGAATCTTCAGGAGCGCCTGCTGCACGCCCTCGCCCGACACGTCGCGCGTGATCGACGGGTTCTCGTCCTTCCGGCAGATCTTGTCGACCTCGTCGATGTAGATGATCCCCTGCTGGGCCTTCTCGATGTCGCCGCCCGCGGCCTGCAGCAGCTTCAGGATGATGTTCTCGACGTCCTCGCCGACGTAGCCCGCCTCGGTGAGCGTCGTGGCGTCGACAATCGTGAACGGCACCGAGAGGAGCCGCGCCAGCGTCTGCGCCAGCAGCGTCTTGCCCGTGCCCGTCGGGCCGATGAGCAGGATGTTCGATTTGGTCAGCTCGACGTCGTTCCGGCCGCGCGACTGCTTCTGGATCTCCAGCCGCTTGTAGTGGTTGTAGACGGCGACGGCCAGCTTCTTCTTCGTGTCGTCCTGGCCGATGACGTATTCGTCGAGGAACTTCTTGATCTCGGGCGGCATCGGCAGCGCCGAGCGCGTCCCGCGATCGAACTTGTTGTCGTCCGCGATGATGTCGTTGCACACCTCGACGCATTCATCGCAGATGAAGACGGTCGGGCCCGCGATCAGCTTTCGGACGTCGTTCTGATCTTTATTGCAGAACGAGCACCGGAGGACTTCCGTTTCGCCGGTCTTCTTGGTCGTCACTGTATGTTCTCCGCCCCGAGCCCCGTCGAGGGGCGCGGACCCTGTGGGCTGCGCTCGCTCGCGTTCATGGAACTGTCCCGGCTTATCGGCGGACCGACGGGCCGTCGTTAGCAGGCTGGGAAGCCCTACGCCCGCCGGGTCAGGACATCATCAATAATACCGTAGTCCTTCGCCTGGACCGGGCCCATGATGTAGTCCCGCTCGGTGTCTTCCTGGATGCGCGCGGTCGACTGCCCGGTGTGGCGGGCCAGAATTTCATTCAACATCTCGCGCATGCGCAGAATTTCCTTCGCGTGGATGTCGATGTCCGTCGCCTGGCCGCCCAGGCCGGACATCCAGGGCTGGTGGATGAGGATGCGCGAGTTGGGCAGCGAGAAGCGCTTGCCCTTCGCCCCGGCGGCCAGCAGCACCGCCGCAATCGACGCCGCCTGGCCGATGCAGTAGGTCGCCACGTCCGGCTTGATGAACTGCATCGTGTCGTAGATCGCCAGCCCGGCCGTGATCGACCCGCCCGGGCTGTTCAGGTACACGAGGATGTCCCGCTCAGGGTCCTCGGCCTCGAGGAACAGCATCTGGGCGATGACCAGATTGGCGACCGCGTCGTCGATCGGCGTGCCGATGAAGACGATGCTGTCTTTGAGCAGCCGCGAGAAGATGTCGTACGCACGCTCGCCCCGGTTCGTCTGCTCGACGACCATCGGGATCAGTTGGGCTCGGGAATCGGGCATAGGAAACATCTTATATTGAGTCATTGAGCCATTGGGTCATTGAGCCATTGAAGTACTTGCGGCTTGAGTCGTAGGCACGCAGTGTCGAGGCTCAGCCTCACCCGGGCAAGCCGGCATGACTTGCCGATCAGTTGCCCCAAAATAACTCAATGGCCCAATGGCCCAATGGCCCAATGGCCCAATGGCTCAATAACTCGCGATCTTCGCTTTCTCCATCAGCCACGCCATCGTCTTCTCGCGGCGGATGCCGGAGCGGATACGGTCGAGGCCGCCGTCCTTCTCGATCGTCGCGCGCACGGCGGCAGCCGTCCGGCCGGACCGCTCGGCGAACCGATCGATTTCCTTCGCCAGGTCCTCGTCGGTCGCCTCGATCTGCTCGCGCGCGCCGATCGCGTCGAGGACGAGCGTGCTCTTGACCGTCTCGGTCGCCGGCTGCCGCTGGTTTTCGCGGAACTGCGCCCAGTCGACCTGGGCCTGACGTGGGTCAACGCCCTGCTCCATCAGCCGCCGGACCAGCTCCTCGAGACGTCGGTCGATCTCGCGGTCGATCAGCACTTCGGGGGCGACCGGCACGCGTGACGCGAGCTGCTGGAGCAGCTCGTGGCGGGCCTGATGGTCCGCCTCGTGCTCCGCTTCGTGGTGCAGGTCCTCGCGCACCCGCTCGCGCAGGGCGTCCAGCGTCTCGAGCTCGCTGATCTCCTTGGCAAAGTCGTCGTCGAGCGCCGGGAGCTCTTTCCGCCGCACGGCCTTGACCGTGACCGCGTAGTCGACCGTCGTGCCCGCCAGGTTCTTGTCGGCGTGATCGGCCGGATACGTGACCGCGAACGTCTTTGCGTCGCCGGTCGAGACACCGACGAGGTGCTCGTCGAACTCGGGCGGGTTCACGCTCGAGCCGAGCTCCACCGTCACATTCTGGAGCGCCTCGGGCTTGCTGTCCTCGCCCGTAGGGGCGGGCAACTCAGCCTCGCCCGCCAGACGGATGCTTCGCGGCTGAACGGTCCGCACGAGGTCCATGAGCAGCGTGTCGCCCGCCGCCGCCGGCCGGTCCTCGACCGGATGCCACCGCGCCGCGCGCTCGCGCAGCCGCTCGAGCGCCTGATCGACGGCCCCGACCTCGAGCACCGCGGGCGGCTTCCGGACGCTGATCCCCGTGTACTCACCGGGGTCGACGGCCGGCAGGATTTCGAAGTCGGCGACGAAGGTGAGCGGCCGGCCTTCTTCCAGCACGACGTCGCGGATGTCGGGGGCGGCCACCGGCTGGAGCCC
Organism: uncultured Acidobacteriota bacterium; assembly: GCA_963849525.1. GTDB lineage: Bacteria > Acidobacteriota > Vicinamibacteria > Vicinamibacterales > SCN-69-37 > CAVXSP01. The sequence continues at coordinate 307,805 of CAWKHL010000006.1, forward strand.
GCGCTCTTCGAGCGCGCCGGTCACCGCGCGCGGAATCAGGTCCTGGGCGACGTCCGACAGGATCTGATCCTTGAAGCGCTGCTTGACCAGGCCCGTCGGGACCTTGCCCTGTCGGAACCCCGGCAGCTTTGCCCGGCGGCTGTAGCCCTGCGCGACGCGCGCGATCTCCGCAACGACGACGTCGGGCGGGATTTCGAACGTGAGATGCTTGCGGGTCTCGGAGACCTCGGAAAGTTCAGCCTTCATCAAAGCCATTATGTCAGGGGAGGGCGTGCGGGCACACGCTGCCAGCGTCGCCCCAAGGGGCAAGGCCACGATGGAGCGCATGGAGGCTGGGTGGTGGCGACCGTCACGAGCCGACCTGGGCGCCGCCCGCGCCCAGCCCGGCGTTGCCGGGCCTGCAGGTCGGCCACGAGCCGTGGCCAGCCTCCATGCGCTTCATGGTGATTTGATCGGCAACGCCGGCCCGTTTTGGGTTTAGGCTCAATCACTGGGCGAAAGTGGCGGAACTGGCAGACGCGCCGGACTTAGGATCCGGTGGCCGAAAGGCCTTGGGGGTTCGACTCCCCCCTTTCGCACCAGCCTTCGCTCACCGCTCGCTTCGACTCACCCGAACGACGTCAGAAGTTCAACCACCGGCTGATCTTCAGCAGCAGGACATTGGTGCCCGGCGTGCGGACCGCGGCGCCGAAGTCGCGGCCGAAGTTGAAATCGCCCTGCGACGTCGTGTCCTCCCGCCCTTGCTGCCAGACGATGAAGAGCGCGGACCCCGGTCGGTACTCCCAGCGCAGGACGTTCGTCGTGCGGAACGAGTGGTAGTTGAAGTCCGGGTTGCTCGTGTAGTCGTACGGCTGGTAGCGGTCGCCGTAGGCGGCGGCGCGCCCGTGCGACCAGCTCGCGAAAGCTGGAGTAGCCGCCGGCCGAGACGAAGGGCTGGGCGTAGATCTGTACCGTCAGCCGCGGCGTCAACGTGTAATTCACCCGCAGCGACACCGACGCCGTCGTCTGGTTGAGGCGCCCGAAGACGTAATGGGTGGCCGCGTCGGGGGCCACGTTGTTAACCCACTGGGCATCGGCCAGATTGCGGCTGAAGTCCACGCCAATCGTGGTGGACAAGGCCGACGATGGCCGGACGGTGACGCTCGGGTTCGCGTCCCAGTTCCACGAACCGTGCCGATCCTTGAACCAGTTCACGGAGAGCGACGCCTGCGCCTGGCGCCGGTTGTCGGAATCCACGTACGCCCACTGCGCCATGTGCGCCGGCACGTAGCCGCCCGGGCCGCCGCGCGTCAGCCGGTCGTCGAAGCCGCGGACGTTGTAGTTGACACCGGTGCCGAAATCCCAGTTGTTCGTGAGCGTCCAGTGCGCGTTGATGTTGCCGCCCAGTACCGCCGCTCGCCCTCGAAGTTCCACGCGGCATACTGATTGAAGTTGATTCGGAAGCTCCGCACGTGCGCGCCGGGCACGTCGTCGATCAGCTGCACCCAGTTGCTCATCGAGATGTCGTCGGCGCGCTCGAGGTAACCGAGATCGTTTGTCTCGAAGCCGGGCGTTTTGAAGCCGAAGTACCAGTTGCCGTGGACCTTGCGTCCCGTGATCTTGCTGAAGTTCACCGAGCCCGCCTGGCCTTGGAGCGACGTGCGCGTCGGGTCGAAGCGCAGGTGGGCGACGTCCGGCCGCTGGAACGCGTGCACGTAGTTCTGTTGGAGGTCCGAGATGGCCCCCTGGCTGCCGTGGATCGTGCTGCCCGCCCAGTAGCCGGACAGGCTGTAGCCGCCGCCGAAGACCCGCCAGTCGGCGTCGATGCCGCCGGTCACGGCGGCGCCAGGCAGCGACTGTAGTTCGTCGGGGAGCGACCGTTTCGTGCTCGTGAGCATGAACCCCAGCCGCGAGTGGTTCGCGAACTCCCGATTGGCGCGCACGATCGAGTAGGTCGTCGCCGGCTCGACGGCCGACCTCGTGGTGGCCGCGCCGGGGCCGGCCGACAGCGTGGCGTTTTCGCGACCGGTCACGGCTTCGAGGGCGCCCACTGAAAAGTGGCCGATCCGGCCCGTGAGCTTGGCGGCGCCAAGAATCGTCGTATCGGCCGGCTGCGTCACGAAGCCGTTGTCGGGCGCCGCAGCCGACACGTGCGGCGCCCGCCCGATGCGCCGCGAGTAGAACAGGCCCGTGCAACTGCCGTCGTTGCAGTCCATGTCGAACGCGAAGTTGCCCGAACCCTCGACGAAGAACGGCCGCCGCTCGGCAAAGAACGTCTCGGAGCCGCTCAGATTGACGACCGCCGGGTCGGCCTCGACCTGGCCGAAGTCCGGGTTCATCGTGCCCGTCAGCGTGAGGCCGGCCCCCATCTTGTATTTGAGGTCCAGACCGCCGCTCACCCCCAGATCGGGCGACGTGACGAGCGGATTGCCTGAGGCGCCAGGCGACGTCGTGGCGCGGGTCACCGCGTACGGCAGCAGTTCGAGCTTCTGCTGCGCCGTCGCGACGCTCAAGTCCGTCAGGTCGCCGAACGACGACACGAAGCCGCTGGCGCTTTTGGCGAGGAGCGGCCACGTATCGGTCTCATTCAAATGGGCAATCGTTCGGACGACCGCGAAGCCGAAGGTTTCGTCGGTGGAGGGACGGAAGCGGAGCTGCGAGAACGGGATCTTGAACTCGGCGCGCCACTCGGTGCCGGATCGCGCGACCGCGACGTCCCAGACCGCGTCCCATCCGGTGTCGTTGTTGGTGTCGTTGAACCAATAGCTGTCTTCTTTGACGCCGGCGGCATTGACCGCGAATTCGAACGCCGTTCGGCGGTCGTGGTACGAGTCGATGAGCACCCGCACCCAGTCGGACGGGGAGTCGTCGTCCCGCCGCGTCAGCAGGCGGCGGATCCGCTCGGGCTGCGGCTCGCTCGCCGTGATGGCGACATAGAGCGCCGTGCGATCGAAGGCGAGACGGACTTCGGTCGCGTGCGTCGCGGGCGCGCCCTCGTTCGGGTCGCGCTGCACGAATCCGGTGATAGGGCGGGCCTGGGCCCAGGCGGGCTCGTTGAACTCGCCGTCGATCTTGATGCCTGCGCCGCTGGCCGGCAGTTCGAGGGCCGAGGCGATCGGCGGCGCGGGTGTGGCCGCGCGCGGAGACCCGGCGGGCGTCGCCGGGCCGTTCGCGTGCACGACCGACGTCAACCACAGTAGTGCGATCGGGGCAAAGTAACGAAGCCGCATAATCCTTCCGATTCGATCCAATCGGTGGCTTAGACGGAAGTCAGTCGCCTCAGGTTGACTGCGGCCTCAAGCTGTTCACAACCGAACGCCCCAAGGGAGGCTCGGGGTCAGGTCATGGATCCTGGATCGCTGGACGGTATCTCGCGGACACAATGGCGAGTTGCAGGACCGTTCTGCCCGACCCAGCCCCCCACTTCCTGAAATATTTGCCAGCTCGCAGGATCCATGACCTGACCCCCGATCAGTCGTATTGGCGCGCGGCGCGTGTCAGTTCGTCGCGCAGGGCGTCCGCGAGGCTGGCCGGTGCCAGGACGCGGACGGCCGCGCCAAATCCGAGCAGCCAGCTTCTGAGCGCCCAGTCGTTCGAGACGTGGAGCGTCATGCGTAGCCGGCCGTTTGGCAGGTCTTCGAGCTGCTGCGAGTCGTGCCAGATGCGCCCGCGCACGTGCGGGGCGAGCGCCGCGTCAAATTCGACGGCGATATCTTCGGCTGGCGCCCAGAACACGCCCATCGACGAGCCAAAGACGTCGGCAGGCAGTTCGCGCGTCTTGCGAAACGTGTCGTCGCCAATCGTCAGCCGCTCGATCCGCTCGGCGGCAAACGTGCGGAACTGGTCGTACTGCGGCACCCATGCGATCAAGTACACCCCGCCTTGGGCGAGCGCGAGGCGATAGGGATGCGCGACGTAGGTCTTGGCCCGGCGGCTGGCGGCCGAGAAGTAGCGCATCTCGATCACGCGGCGGTCCCGCGCCGCGTCGAACAGCCGGCGCGTGACGTCGACGAGGCGATCGGCGCCGCGCCCCGCCCGCGGCCCCGCTTTGGCCGACACGACGTGGGGCAGCGTCGAGAGGAACTCGCGCATGCGCGGATTGAGCGCCCGCTCGATCTTCGTGAACGCGGCGCGTAACTCGTCGGCCAGCGGCCACCCCGACACGGCTTCGACCACCGATCGGCTGAGGTACAACGCGGCGACGTCTGATATCGACAGCCCTTCGTGCACCGCGCGGAACGGCTGGGCGTCGAGCTTCCAGCGTTTGGTCTCGTGCCCCTCGCCCTCGTCGTAGACGGCAAAACCGGCTTCCTGCAGCGCCTGCAGGTCGCGCCGGATCGTCCGCGTCGTCACACGCACGCTCCGGGCCAGTTCGTGGATCGTGACGCCCGTCCGGTGCGCCTCGATGTCGCGCAGGATCTGCCACTGGCGAATGACTTCGGTGTTTCTCATAAGCGCTGGCGCGGGACACTGCCGGGCACTGGGCACTGGGCACTAGGCACGAGCGGCGAAGATCTGCGCCTGGGGCCCGATTGTACGGGCACTTTTGGACCGTGACCCCGGCTGTCACACCACGGTTCTACCCTGGCGGTTAAGGAGAGACGCCATGGATCGCTTCGATGGAACCGCCGCCCGCCAACTCACCCTGCCGGAGGAGCCGGTCGTCCGACTGCGTGCCGACCAGCGCCCAAGGCCGCGGCCGACGCTCCGGCTGCTTCAGGAGGATATCTATGTGGAACTGACGAGGCGCCGCCGCCGGGCGCAAATCGCCGCACGGCGACTCCTCGACAGGGACTGAAGACCAGGCACTGGGCACTGGGCACTAGGCCCGGGTGCCCGGGTCCCGGGCCCGGAATCGGGCAGCGGAGGATCGCGGCCCTACAACCGGAAGAGCAGTCCAAACTGCAACGGCATGTAGATTCGCGGGCCGCTGTTATTGATTTTCGTGAGCCCGAAGTCGATCAAGTCGGTGTCGTTGCGGCTGAGTCGATGGCTCCAGCGGATGCCGCTGTTGACGAATACGCCCATGTGCGCGGCTTCGACCGAGAGGCCGATCTCGAGGCTGAAGGTCTTCACTCGGGAGCGGTCGTACAGCCGCACCGTGCCGAGCGTGCCTTCGGGGATCGAGAGGACGCCGCTGATCGGCTGGATCGTGCGGTGGCCAAAAACAATGTTGGCGAACTGCTTCACCCGCGGCGTCATGACCAGGTAGTGACGCCAGCCAAATTCAAGCGAGCGTTCGTGATAGGGCGACACGGCGAGCGTCATCGGCTCGTTGGCCGTGTCGCCTGCGTAGCTGCCCGCGTCGGTCATCGGTGTGGCCGTGTAGTCGGCCTTGCTCACGCGCGCGATGATCTCGTCCTTCTTGAAGACGCCGAAGCCGACCGTGGCCTGCCGGCGCCTCGGCACTTTGACGTAGACGTCCGGCCACGGCCGCGGCTCGCGGATCGCCAATTGATGGCCATCGTGGAGCCCGAGCTGGCCCTCGACGAAATCGCCGAACAGGTCCATGTCGAAGCCCCCTGAGACCATCAGGGACACGTGGTACTTGACGCCCTTGATGTTTGGCTTCGGGAGCATGGCGCCCGCGGGCGGCCCGATCACGCCTTGTGCGAGCACCGGCGAGGTCACCGCCGCCAGAAGTGTGCCGCCGACGACGACCGAGCGAAGGAGCGAGCGCATCGCTCTCATTATGGATGAATCCGCAGGGCCTCGACCCGCGCTTTGAGCCGCTCGCTGGCCTCCGCGTAGTCGTGGCCGGCCGGCGCGACCGGCGCGCCGACATGGATCCGCACGGTGGTGCGGCGCGGAAGCAGCGCCCGCCAGTTGAGCGGCCGGCTCCGCGGCCAGATGGCGAACAGCCCATCGAGGCCGATGGGCACGAGGGGCGCGCCCGTCTCGGCCGAGAGAATGGCCGCGCCTTTTCTGAACGGCCGCACGACGTCGTCGATCGACCGCTCGCCCTCGGGAAACAGCAGCAGCACGCGATCCATCCGCAGACCCGCGGCGCCGGCCTGAAGCGCCGTGATCAGGTTGGCGTCCGGATCGACCGGCACGATGTTGAGCCACCGTGCGATGCGGCGCATCGTCGGCGTCTGGAAGTACTCGGACGCGCCGACGAAGAAGAGGCGGCGCGCGACGCTCACGGGCAGCGCGGCGGCGATGAAGAAGCCGTCCAGGTACGACTGATGGTTCGGGCAGAGGATGAACGGGCCGCTGGCGGGGATCTGCTGGCGTCCCGCTACGCGCACGCGCACCAGGAGGCGCGCGAGGCCGTTCAGCGTTTTGAGCACGAGGACGAGGCCGAGCGACCGCAGGCGCGCCGGCCGCCGCAGGTCGGCGAGAACATCGGCCGGCGGGTTGGCCGCGAGCAGCGTCGCCCAGGTCGCCGCCGTCTCGGAGCCGCCGTCCGCCGGTCGGCCGCCGGACGCGCCGCGAAGGACCGCGTCGACCAGGTCGGCCACCGTGAAGATGGTCGCGCGTTGTTCGACCGGGACCTGGACGCGATGGGTCTCCTCGAGCGCCGTGAGCACCTCGACGCGCTCGATCGAGTCGAGCCCGAGGTCGAGTTCCAGGTTGTCGGCGGGGCGGACCGGGCGTCCGAGCCGATCCGCCAACGCGCGCATGGCCGCCGCCCGATCCGGCACGGCCAGCCACGCGCGCTCCCGGTCGTCCGGCGGCGCCGGCGCCGCGGGGCGCGCGTCGGCCGCGCGCTCCCGCATCCGCCGCTCGATCTCGAACCGCTTCAGCTTGCCCGTCGTCGTGCGCGGCAGCGGGTCGAGGGAGATGTCGTAGCTCAGCACGCGCTTGTGGGCGGGCAGGTGGACCGACTGGCTTTCGATCTCGTAGCGGAGGAGTTCGCGGACGTTGACGATGCCGCGCGCGCGCAGCGCCGCCTCATCGGGCACCACCACGGCGTGCAGGCGCTCGGCCGCCGGCGCGTCCGGCCGCGTGATCCCAAGCACGCACAATTCCTTGATGAACGGCGACCGACGATAGTGCGCTTCGATTTCCTCGGGGTACAGGTTCTTGCCTGAGCTGAGGACGATGATCTCCTTCTGCCGTCCTGTGATGAACAGCCGGCCTTCCGCGTCACGGCGGCCCAGGTCGCCCGTGTGCAGCCAGCCGTCGCGAAGGGCCTCGGCCGTGGCATCGGGCCGGCGGAAGTACTCGCGCATGATCATGGGCCCGCGAAGCAGGATCTCGGCGCTGCCGTCGGACGGCGTGCCCGATGGTGAGGCCTCGGGCGGCGCGAACGCGATCTCGACGCCGGGGAAGGGCTGTCCGACCGACGTCGTGTACCGATCCCCCGGCCGCTGCACCGTCGCCGCGCCGGACGTCTCGGTCAGACCGTAGCCGTTGAGGATGGTGAACCCCATCGCGTAGAGGTCGCGCCCGATCGCCGGGTCGAAGCGCGACCCGCCGGTGATGAGGATGCGCAAGTGGGTGCCGAGCGTCCGGTGAATCGAGGCGAACCAGCGCCGGCCCGGGTTCCACCGCGCGTGGTCGCGGAGCCAGCCGTTCAGGCGCAGCAGCGTCTGAAACAGGGCGCGGCGGACCCGTCCGGCGCGCCCGACTTCGGACATCACCCGCTGGTGGATGAGGTAGAAGAACTGCGGGACGCACGCGAAGATCGTGATGCCCCGCTCCTGCAGCGCGCCAACGAGCGACGAGGAATTGACTTCGTCGAGAAAGACCACGCGCGCACCAACCGCGAGCGGCAGGAGCAGGTTGGCCAGCTGCGCGAGCGCGTGGAACAGTGGGAGCACGCCAAGGATCGCATCGCGCTCGGTGCAATCGATGACCGAAAGCGCCGCCGTCCGCTCGGCATCCAGGTTGCCGTGGGTCAGCACGACGCCTTTGGGATCGGCGGTCGTACCGGACGTGTACAGGATGATGGCAGCATCGTCCGCCGCGACGTCCGCCGCTTCGGCTGTCGCGTGCGGTCGCGGATCGTTCGGCGCGTCGGCGAGCGATGCCACGTCCGGGGCCTCGGGTCCCAGCGCACGGGCGGCCTCGCGCGCGGTCTCGGCGTGGCGCGGCGTGGCCAGGAGCAGGCGCGCGCCGCAGTGCGCGAGGATGGTGCGCACCTGCTCGACGCTATAGGCCGTGTCGAGCGGCACGGCCACCGCGCCCTCATGAAGGAGGCCGAGGTAGGCTTCGATCCAGGCCGCGCTGTTCTCACCCAGGATCGCGACGCGGTCGCCGCGCTCGACGCCCCGCGCCGCGATTGCCGCGGCCCACCGGCGGGCCGATTCGATCAGCGCGTCGTACGAGACGGCCAACCGCCGATCGGCGCCGACCTGCTCGACGGCGATGTGGTCTCCGGCCGCCCGCGCCGCCGCGGCGATGCGGGTGTAGAAGTTCGCGGGCACAGCGAGATTCTACGGGGTTTGGCATAATGTGCGGCGGAGGCGTCCCTACGTGAGCAACGTGTTGGTCGTGGTGATGGTCGGGGCCGGCGCGGATTTGGCCGCGACGCTGGCGAACCTGGACGTCACGGGCAAGTAGCCGATAAGTGGAAGACCCCATCGCGCGCTATCAACAGTGGTTCGAAGAGGCGGCGGCTCGGGAAGCATCCGACCCGAAGGCCGCCTTTCTCGCCTCCGTCGACGCCGCCGGACGGCCGTCCGGACGCGTGGTCCTGATCCAGGTACTGCGACGCCCGCGGGTTCGTGTTCTTCACGAACCTGGGGAGCCAGAAGGCTCGCGACCTGCGCGATCGGCCGGCCGCGGCCCTCTGCGTGCACTGGCCGACGCTTGCGCGTCAGGTGCGCATTGAAGGCGAGGCGGCCCAGGTGCCCGACGAGGAGGCCGATCGCTATTTCGCCACGCGCCCGCGCATCAGCCAGATCGGCGCGTGGGCTTCGCGTCAGAGTGAGCCGCTCGCGTCGCGCGACGAGCTGGAGCGCCGCGTCGCGGATGTGGAGCGGCGGTTTGCCGGCCAGCCGGTGCCACGACCGTCATTCTGGTCGGGCTACGTGCTCAGGCCCGCGCGCGTCGAGTTCTGGACGTCGCGCCCCGGCCGTCTGCACGACCGCGAACGCTACGATCGAGAAGGTTCCGCGTGGATGAAGACGCGGCTGTATCCATGACGCCCGTGGAGCGCGCCAGCGCCGCCGCCGGGGACCGGGCGCTGCTCGAAGGCCCGCACTCGCGTCTGAGAGAACTGCTCCTGCTGGGCCGCGCGATGCGCGACCTGTTGCGCGGGTTCCGCGCCCTGCACTTCGTCGGGCCTTGCGTCACCGTCTTCGGATCGGCGCGCCTTGGCCCGAGCAGCCCGTACTACGGCATCGCGCGCGACATCGGCGGACGGCTCGCCGACATGGGGTTCACGGTCATGACCGGCGGCGGCCCCGGCATCATGGAAGCCACCAATCTCGGCGCGCGCGAGCACGGCGGCCTGTCGGTGGGCTGCAACATCGAGTTGCCACACGAGCAGGAGCCCAACCCCTACCTCGACCTGTGGGTGTCCTGCCACCATTTCTTCACGCGCAAGGTCCTGCTGTTCAAGTACTCGTACGCGTTCGTCGTCATGCCCGGTGGCCTGGGCACGCTCGACGAGATGGCCGAGGCGCTGACGCTCATTCAGACGGGGAAGATCGAGAACTTTCCCGTCGTGCTCGTCGGCAAGACCTACTGGGAGCCGTTCAGCTTGCTTCTGGCCGAGATGGTCAAGCAGGGCTCGGTGTCCGACGCGGACCTCAGCTTGTTCAAGCTCACCGACGACCTCGACGCGGCGATGGACCACATCGAGCGCCACGCGGTGAGCCAGTTCGGCCTGAAGCGCGTGATGAAGCCGGCGTGGTGGCTGGGGGAGCGGGCGATCAAGGCTTCCGCCGGTTCGCGTTCTCCACGCGTTCTGCCCACCGCACGTCCTCGATCATCGGGTTCGCCGTGACGCCGCGCGAGATCGACTCGAACGCCTGTCGGAGGTCGTAGACCCGATCGACGAGGTGTCGGTCGCGCTCGACGCGCTTGGCTCCCTCCGCCCGATGCGTGGCGATGAAGTGCTCCACGTCCTCGACGATCTTGTCGATCAGCTCGCCGAGTTGGCGGCGCTGTTCGGGCGTGCTCCTGCCGATCTCGTGCTGGCCGATGGCCCGGATCGAATGCGTGACCCGGTCGAATCCCTTCGACGAAGCGCCGTTCCCGGTGACGCGGGAACCATCCACCAGGTTTGAGGAGCCGCTGCGCCGCCAAATGCATTTCAGCCGCGCGGGTCAGGGCGGCGTCGAGCGTGTGACGATGGCTCATGGCTCTCGCCTCATGCCGGCGCCGGCCCGGAGGCGGCGGCCTCCGCCTTCTTGGGCGCGTCGTGGACCGTCAGAATCGGCACCGTGGACCGCCGGATCACCCGCTCGACGACGCTGCCGAGCAGCAGGTGCCCGACCATGCCGCGGCCGTGCGTGCCCATGACGACAAGGTCGATGGCGTGGTCAGCCACGTAACTCAAGATCCGGTTGACCGGGGGGCCGATGGCGGCCGACGTGTGGCTGCGTTCGGCGAGCGGCCCGAGCGCGGCGGCCAACTGGCCCAGGCGCTCCTTGGCCGCGTCCTCCGACTGGGTCAGCAGTTCCGCCAGGGGCAGCGTCAACATCTCGGTGCCCCACGGGTACACGTACGGCTCCGGGACGACATGCAGCAGGTGGAGCTGGCTGCCGAATTCCTGCGCCAGGGCGGCCGCGTACTGCAAGGCCGCCCCGGCCGGTTCGCTGAAATCGGTCGGGACCAGAATGTTCCGGATGGAGATCATGGCCGCCCCTTCTCCTCCCACCAGCGTAAGCAAGCCTTGTGCCCTAGCAGCCCGTGGTGAAAGTCCCACGGCATTCGGCAGGCGCTGCATCCCGCCCGGCGGCGTTGCGCCTTGCTCAAATACAGGCGGTATTTTCGCTCGTCGCGCCTAGCCGGCCGGGCGCATCGCCCGCCTCGGTGCGACGCGGGACTTTCACCACGGGCTGCTAGGGCACAGTCTACATGGTCGCGCTCACAGTGGCGCCTTTGGCAGGCGGATCACCGCGACCGTGCCGCCGCCGGCGGGCGACTCCAGGACGAGCGTGCCGTTGTGCGATTCGATGATGCGCCGGGCCGTCGCCAGCCCCAGGCCCGTGCCCCGGTGCTTCGTCGTGAAGAACGGCTCGAACAAGTGATCACGGACGTCGTCGGGAATGCCGGGGCCCTCGTCGATCACGTGCAGTTCGACCAGGGTCGCCATCCGCCGGACGCGAATCAGGATGCGGCCGTTGTGCTGCATCGCCTGCGCGCTGTTGAGCAGCAGGTTCAGCAGTACCAGTTTGAGCTGCTCGGGGTCCGCCGGTACGCGCGTCTCGGCACCCTCGACTCCGATGTCGACATTGGCGAGCTTCGGATCGGCGCGCAGCAGGTCGAGCGTTTCCCTCACCACGTGGTCGAGCGCGACCTCGACGATGGCGGGCTCTCTCGGCCGGGCGAACTGGAGCAGGTCCTGGACGATGTCGTTCAGGGTGTCGATCCGCGCGATGATCTCGCCCGTGATGGCCTGTTCGCGGCTGCCTTCCGGCAGCCGGCGCCCGATCACCTGCAGCGCCCCGCGGATACCCGCAAGCGGATTCCGCACCTCGTGGGCCACGACCGCGGCCATCTTGCCGAGTTGCGCGAGCGACTGCTGCTTGCGCAGCTGTGCCTCGGTGACCTTGCGCTCGGTGATGTCGTAGCGAATGGCGATGTACTGGTACGGATGGTGGCGGTCGTCGAGAAACGGCACGACCGTCGTGTCAACCCAGTAGAGCGAGCCTCCCTTGGCGCGGTTGCGGATCTCGCCGCGCCAGACCTCGCCTTTCCCGATCGCGCGGTACATCTCCTTGAAGAACTCGGTCGAGTGGAGGCCGGAGTTGAGCAGTCGGTGGTTCTTGCCGATGAGCTCCTCCCGGTCGTACCGCGAGATCTCGCAGAACTTGTCGTTGACGTAGGTGATCGTGCCCTGCACGTCGGTGGTGGCGACGATCGCCGATTGATCGAGCGCGCGCTTCAGGTCTTCGACGTCCTTGGTCGACCGGTGGAGCGCGGTCTCGGCCGCCCGTGTGGCGCTGAGGTACCCGATCGTGCGCTCCTGTTCCCGAACGTGCTCGAGGCCCGCGCGCCGATAGGCCGCGATGCCGGCGGCGGTCACCCATACGACCAGCAACCCCGAGGTCCGGTTGAACGCGGCGATGGCGAACTGCCGTTCGCTGAACCGCAGGACTTCGCCCAGCATGCCCAAGGCGGTGACGGTCCCGGCGGCCCAGAAGACCAGGCGGAAACGTGGTCCCCACAAGAAGAGCAAGATCGGCACCACGTAGAGCGGGGTCACCGAATACGCGGCCGGTGCGCTCAGATCCCCGTAGAAGACGGCGGCGATCAGGAGCCAGGGCCCGAGGGCCCAGGCAAGCTTCGCGAGGGAAGTCGAAGTTACGCGCATTGGCCCGACTCTTGAATATACACACCGCCGAGCGAGCTCCGGCGCCGTGGTTCTGCGGACAGAGCCGGCGCGATAGGTAAGGGCGGCATCGTTAATACTACCCATGAGTCGGGAAAAAGTGCCCACGCCAATCGTCCTTGTCGTCGACGACGAAGCCCTGATTCGCTGGTCCCTGTCCGAGGGATTAACCGAGCTCGGATACGTCGTACGCCTGGCGGGCTCGGCCGCAGAAGCCCGGGATGCCCTCGCGGACTGTGGGGCCGAGCCGCTCGTGATCCTCCTGGATTTGCGGCTGCCCGACGTGTCGGACCTCTCGTTCTTGCGCGAGGTTCGCGGGATTCGCCCCGATGCGCCCGTGATCGTGATGACCGCTCATGGCACGTCCGAAGACGCCAAGGAGGCCGGCAAACTTGGCGTGCATCGGTTCGTCAGCAAACCGTTCGATGTCTCGGAGATGGTCCACTTGGTGGGTGACGCCTGGACCCAGCACTAGCTTCGGATCTGAGCGCGACCTGTCCGGCCGCCGGTCGTCTTATACTGCTGATCATTCATGCCCCGCCGCGTTCTCGTCGTTGACGACGAAGAGTTGATTCGCTGGTCGCTGGTCGAGCGCCTGCGCGCCGATGGGCACGACGTCGTCGAGGCCGGCTCGGTGGCCGAAGCGCTCGACCGGGCCGAGCATGGCGTCGACCTCGTCCTCCTCGATTACAAGCTCCCCGACGGCGACGGCGTGGCCGCGCTGCGGAAGCTGCGGGAGTTCGATCCCGACATCATCGTGATCATGCTGACCGCCTACCATGGCGTCGAAACCGTGGTGGCGGCGATGAAGGCTGGCGCCTTCGACTACGCCACCAAGCCGTTCGACCTGGACGACGTCGCGCTCCGCGTGGCGCGCGCGCTCGAGACCACGCGGCTGCGCCGCGAGCTCCGGACCTTGCGGAGCGTGCTGGCGAAGCCGTACAGCCTGGCGTCGATCATTGGCGAGTCGGAGCCCATGCAGCGCGTCAAAGGGCTCGTCCGGAAGGTCGCGACCAGCCCGGGATCGACCGTGCTCATTACCGGCGAAAGCGGCACCGGCAAGGACCTGGTCGCCAAGGTCATCCACTACGCGAGCAGCCGCGCCCAGCGGCCATTCCTCAACATCACGTGCTCGGCGCTGCCCGAGACGCTGCTCGAGTCCGAGCTCTTCGGCCACGAGCGCGGCGCGTTCACCGACGCGCGCCAGCAGAAGCGCGGTCTGCTCGAGCAGGCCGACGACGGCACCGTGTTCCTGGACGAGATCGGCGAGATGACGCCGGCGCTTCAGGCCAAGCTGCTCCGGTTTCTCGAGGAGAAGACGTTCCGGCGCGTGGGCGGATCGGCCGACGTGCGCGTTGACGTGCGCGTGATTGCGGCCACCAACCGCAACCTGGAAGAGCACGTCCGCGAGGGTAAGTTCCGCGACGACCTGTACTACCGCCTCAACGTGCTGCGCCTCGAGCTGCCGCCGCTCCGCGTGCGCGAGCACGACGTCGTCCTGCTCGCGCAGTACTTCGTCGAGGCGTTTGCCAAGGAGTTCAAGCGGCCGGTCCAGGGGCTGAACGCGGCCGCCGAGGCGCTGCTCGGCACCTACGGATGGCCCGGCAACGTCCGCGAGATGCGCAACCTCGTCGAGCGCGCCGTGCTGCTCGCCGAGACCGACCTGCTCCAGCCCTCCGACTTCGACTCGCTCCACGCGATTCGCGGCCAGCACGCCGGCAACGGGGGGCCGTTCGAGCTGCCTCCCGAGGGCGTCAATCTCGAGGAAGTAGAGAAGAGCCTGGTCACCCAGGCGCTCGAGCGCGCCGGGGGCAATCAGACGCGCGCTGCCGCCCTCCTCGGGTTGCACCGCGACCAGATCCGCTACCGCATCGAGAAGTTCGGCCTCGGCAAAAAAGGCGCGTAGGGCTGACGGAGTCTTCGTTAAGAAATCCGCTCGCGGGGCCCCACCCCCGCTCGCTCACGCGCTCCGCGCGGCGCCCTTCGGGCTGGCCGCGGCGCTGCGCGTCCGCGGCTATCGTTTCCAGTACCGCTCGCGCCCTTCGGTCCAACTCAGGGCGCCCCGAGTTCAATCGACGGGCGGGGCCCCACCCCGGACGGCAACTTCGAAGTGCGTACTTCGAACTTCTGGCTTCTCACTTCTCACTTTGCCGCGCGGCGCCCTTCGGGCTGGCCGCGGCGCTGCGCGTCCGCGGCTGTCGTTTCCAGTACCGCTCGCGCCCTTCAGTTCAACTCACGGCGCCCCGAGTTCAATCGAGGGGCGGGGCCCCACCCCCGGACGGAAACTTCGAAGTGCGAACTTCGAACTTCTGGCTTCTCACTTCTTACTTCGCCGCGCGGCGCCCTTCGGGCTGGCCGCGGCGCTGCGCGTCCGCGGCTGTCGTTTCCAGTACCGCTCGCGCCCTTCAGTTCAACTCACGGCGCCCCGAGTTCAATCGAGGGGCGGGGCCCCACCCCCGGACGGAAACTTCGAAGTGCGAACTTCGAACTTCTGGCTTCTCACTTCTTACTTCGCCGCGCGGCCGCGGCGCGTCCGAAGTCCGGAAGATTCCCCAAAACCCCGACCGATCCGGTCGTCCGGGCACGCAACTTGCTCTGGTATAGGGCATCTCCACGTGCGGCGCGGTGCGCCGCGCGCGGGTCTCGGAGGATGTTATGGAACAACGCGTCCCAAAGTCGGGCCCAAACCTGTTGATTGCCTGCAGTTTGGTGTTCTGGCTCGTCGCCCTGGCGGGTGTGCGTGCCGGGTCGCCACCTGGGCCCATGACGCGCGCAGGTGGGGAAAATCCCGCAGTTGCGCTGAAAGCTGCCCGCGCGACGGCCTCGCCGGTCCCGCAGGAGACGCCCGCCGCCCCGGCCGCCAAACCGGTGACCTACATCGGCGAGAAAGCTTGTCTCGACTGCCACGATGACTCCCGCAAGGGATACCAAGAGGGTCCGATGCACCGGGCGATGGACCCGCGCACGCCCGCGGCGCATCAAGGCTGCGAAAGCTGCCACGGCCCCGGGAGCCTGCATGCCGACGACCCCGTGCTGCACCCGATCCGCGACTTCAAGACCACGCCGGCCAAGGAAGTGACCGAAGTCTGCGAGAGCTGTCACAGCCGCGGCGACCACGCCCTCTGGGAAGGCAGCCAGCACGAATCGCGCGGGCTGACCTGCACGACGTGCCACAGCACCCATGACTACAAGTCCGAGACGGCCGAGCTCAAGGCCGAGACGCAGCTGACCCTCTGCGCCAAGTGCCACGCCGACAAGGCCGCCAAAGAACGGCTTTCGACGCACATGCCAATCGCCGAAGGGAAGATGGAGTGCACGACCTGCCACAACCCGCACGGCAGCACGAACGTCAAGCTGCTGCGCGTCGGTGACTCCGTCTCAGACGCCTGCACGTCCTGCCACGCCGACAAGCGCGGGCCGTTTCTGTGGGAGCATGCGCCGTCTCGCGACGGCTGCGTGACGTGCCACGACCCGCACGGCTCATCGAACGAGAACCTACTGGTCGCGCGGACGCCGATGCTGTGTCAGCGGTGCCACGTCGGCACGCGCCATCCGGCCACGATTTACGACGCGGCGGCGATGCCCGGCGGATCCGCACCGAGTCTCCGCGTGGCGGGGCGGTCCTGCGTCGAGTGCCACGCCGACATCCACGGCTCGGATCACCCAAGCGGTCAACGCTTCATCCGGTAGGAGGGCATCATGCGCACTTCACGTTTCTTGCTGACGCTGGCAATAGCGCTGATCCCTCTCACCGTGGCAGCGCAAACCACTCGGAGCCCGTTGCCCGAGGCCGGTGACCAACCGGCCCTGGCGCCGGTCCCGACCGCCGATGTGGTGGCCGGAGCCACGCTCGCGACTGCCGACCAGGCCGCCGCGACCACCGAGGCGTCTGCCGCGGCGCAGACGCCGCAGCCGGCCGCCAGCCAGGCGGCTTCGACGTTGACCGACCAGACGAAGAGCGACTACGTCTCGCCGCCGAAGAACATCCTGGACTTCGGCGTCAGGGGGACGAGCATCAGCGGCGACAAGGGCCGCTACGAGCCGTACCGCGACATGGGGAACGGGCTGTTCCTCGAGAAGCTTCGCCTGAGCAAGGAGACCAGTAACAACTGGTTCATGGACCTGGCCGGCGACCATGTCGGCCGGAAGGACCAGCGGCTGCGGGCCTCGTTCGTGCGCCCCGGGACGTTCAACGCCGAGGTGCAATGGGACCAGATCCCCCTGCTCTCGAGCGACACGACCCGGGTGCTCTACACGTCGCCTTCGCCGGATGTGCTGACGATCAACGACGCGATTCAGGCGCAGGTGCAGGCCAACACGAGCGCGCTCGGGGCGCTGGTGCAGGCCAACGCGATGCCGATCGACGTCAAGCAGCGCTGGTACACGGGGTCGGGCAAGGCCGAGTACATCGCGACGCCCGAGCTCACGCTGAACGTGTCGTTCAATCGCACGAATCGGAACGGCACCGAGCTCTTCGGCGGCAGTTTCGGTCACGGCAACCTGATCGAGACCGTGGCGCCCGTGAAGGATCAGTTGACCAACTCGTCGGGCGGCGCCGAGTTCGCCCAGGGCCCGGTGCTCGTGCGCGCCGGCTACACGGCGTCGCTGTACCACAACGACTACTCGTCGCTCACGTTCGACAACCCGTTCCGCGCCGTTGACATCGCATCGGCGTCGTCCCGCGGCCGGACGTCGCTCGCGCCAAGCGACTCGATGTTCACCGTCAATGGCCTGGCGTCGTTCAAGATGCCGGCGCGGAGCCGCGTCACGGCCTACATCTCCGAGGGCACGCTCAAGGATGCGGCCGGCACGCCGATTCTCCCGCAGACGGTCAACACGGCCACCACGGGACTCGCACCGCTCGAGCGCACCACGGTGGACGGCCAGGCGCGGACGAGCGCGGCGAACCTGACGTTCACCTCGCGGCCCTCGCGCGACGTGGACATCGACGTCCGCTACCGCTACTACAACTACGACAACCGGACGCCGCTCTTTAGCACGTTCCAGCGCGTGCAGTACGACAACTCGATCTCGACCTCGACGACGGCGAGCGAGACGAAGCCGTACAGCATCACGCGGAAGGATTTCGACGCGGACGTGCAGTACTCGCCGGTCGAGGCCGTCGCGATTGGCGTGGGCTTCTCGAACCTGGGCAACGACCGGACGTACCGCGCGTACGGGGCGACCAGTGAGAACGTGGCGCGGGTGACGCTCGACTCGGTCGGGAACAAGTGGTTCTCGCTGCGCACGAAATTCGAGCACAGCGCGCGGACGGCCACGCTCGACCAGGAGGCCTATGACGAGATGGTGGCCGACGGCGAGCAGCCCGGCATGATTCAGTTCGACATCGCGCCGCGCAACCGCAACGAAGTGACCGTGATTGGCTCGGCGATGCCCGGCGCCAATATGAGCATCAGCGTGTCGATGGCCGCCGGTAAGGACGACTACACGAAGAGCCTCTTCGGCCTCCGCAACGACCAGCACCGGCTCTACAGCGCGGAGTTCGACAGCTCGCCGGCCGAGAACGTCACGCTCTCGGCGGCGTACTCGTACCGAGCGGTACCAGGCGCTCTCGCGCTCGCGCCAGGCCAACCCGGGCGTCCAGTTCACCGACGAGTCGCGCAACTGGGCCGACAGCAGCAACGACCACGTGCACTCGATCTCGGGGACGGCCGACTTCTCGAAGATTGCCGAGAAGATGGACGTGAAGTTCAGCTACGACCTCAGCCGCGCGCGGTCGCTCTACGCGTACCTGCTGGGGCCGGTGGCCGGCGAGACGCTTCCCGGCGAATCCACGACGCTCGCCACGACGCTGCCGCCGCCGAGCCAGCTGCCGCCGACGCTCAGCCAGTTGAGCCGCGCGACGGCCGACGTCACCTACGAGCTCACCGCCCGTATCGCGATCGGCATGTCGTACCTGGTACGAGCAGGTACCTGGGTGAACGACTTTGGGTTCGACCAGGCGGCCAACAGCCAGCAGGTGATCGCCAACGCCCTCCTGGCCGGCTACATCTACGCGCCCTACACCGCCAACACGGTCTGGGGACGGTTAATGGTGAAGTGGTAGACAAGGGGTTCTGGGGTTCCGGGGTTCTGGGGTTCCCAGGTTCCGGTTCGAGGGTTCTCCGTTCAAGGTTCTGAGGTTCGCACTCCCGGCAACCTCAGTGCCTCGGAACCCCGGAACCTCGGAACCCCGGAACCTCGGAACCCCGGAACCCGGAACCCGGAACCCCGGAACCCGGAACCCGGAACCCCGGAACCCGGAACCCCGGAACCTCAGAACCCCTGAACCGGAACCCCAGCACCCGGGAACCCCAGAACCC
Source organism: uncultured Acidobacteriota bacterium (assembly GCA_963849525.1). Taxonomy (GTDB): domain Bacteria; phylum Acidobacteriota; class Vicinamibacteria; order Vicinamibacterales; family SCN-69-37; genus CAVXSP01. The sequence goes on from CAWKHL010000006.1 coordinate 326,561, forward strand.
CAGAACCCGTCTCGTAGTCCACCCCCTCCAGAAACAGTCCCGCCGCCGGTGCCGTGAGGCGCGCGGGCACGTCGGACGAGCTCGAGAGGAGCGCCTCGACGGCGTCCGCCGTCAGCCCCCCTTTGCCGGCTTCGACCAGCACGCCGACGATCCGCCGGACCATCTTCCAGAGAAAGTGTGAGCCCTTGACCCGCACGAGCACGAGCGGGCCCTGTTCCTCGATCGAGAGCGCCTCGACCAGCACCCGCGTGGACTTCTCCTCGGGGTCGTCGTCGGTGAACGCCCGAAAGTCGCGCGGGCCGACGAGGCGGGCGGCGGCGTCGCGCATGACGTCCAGGTTCAGATCGTCGCGTACCCACCAGACGAATGGCTTGGCAAACGCGGTGCGGCGGCGCGAGATCTGATAGACGTAGCGCCGCGCAATCGCGCTGTGGCGCGCGTGGAAGCGAGGGGATACGCGCAGGGCGTCGAGGACGTTGATGTCGTGGGGCAGCGCATCGTTCAGCCGCGCGACGATCGTGTCGGGCGGGACCACCGACGGCAGGTCGAGATGGGCGACCTGTCCCAAGGCGTGCACGCCCGCGTCGGTCCGACCGGCCCCATAAGTCTCGAAGCGCGCGACGCGCAGCCCCTCGCGCACCGCACGATGCAACTCGCCCTGCACCGTCCGCGCGTTCTTCTGGATCTGCCACCCGCTGTACCGAGTGCCGGCGTATTCGATCGTCAGCTTGTAACGAGGCAAGGCGCCCTCTCGGGAACTTCGAACTTCGAACTGCGGACTTCTGGCTTCGAACTTCCGACTTCCGAAAGTGTATTCTGTCCCCAATGATCCTCCGGCGCTTCTTCGAGCCGCAGATCGCGCAGGCGAGCTACCTCATCGGCTGCGCGGCGACGGGCGAAGCCATCGTCATCGACCCGAACCGCGACATCGAGCAGTACATCGCGGCCGCCGAGGCGGAGCACACGCGGATCACGCACGTGACCGAAACGCACATTCACGCTGACTTCGTCTCGGGCGCCCGTGAGCTCGCGGCGCGGACCGGCGCGCGGCTGCTGCTGTCGGATATGGGGGAGCCGCCCTGGAAGTACGAGTTCGCGGCGTCCGATGGCGCGACGCTGCTCAAGGAAGGCGACCGCATCGACGTGGGCAACGTCGGCATCAACGTCGTGCACACGCCCGGCCACACCCCCGAGCACCTCACCTTCGTCGTCACCGACCGCGCCTCGGCGAGCGAGCCGATTGGCGCCGTCACGGGCGACTTTCTCTTCGTGGGCGACGTCGGCCGGCCCGACCTGCTCGAGCGCGCGGCGCACTTCGCGGGCACGATGGAAGTTGGCGCGCGGACGCTCTTCGCCAGCCTGCAGCGCTTTGCCGCACGCCCCGACTGGCTGCAGATCTGGCCGGGGCATGGCGCCGGGTCGGCCTGCGGGAAAGGCATCAGCGCGATTCCGCAGAGCACGCTGGGCTACGAGCGCCGCTTCAACTGGGCGTTCCAGATCGCGTCCGAAGCGGACTTCGTCGCGACGGTACTCGCCGGGCAGCCCGATCCGCCGAAGTACTTCGCCGAGATGAAGCGCGTGAACAAGGCGGGCCCGGCCATTTTCGGCGGCGTCCGGCGGCCGCCGCTGCTCCAGACGACGACGCTGGATGGGCTGCTGCGGGAGGGCGCGATCGTGGTTGACACGCGGCACCCGGCCGATTTCGCGGCGGGCCACATCCCGGGGACGATCAACATCCCGTGGGACGCGAGCTTCACGACGTGGGCCGGCTGGCTCCTGCCGTACGAACAGGACCTGCACCTGGTGGTCAACGAGGGGAGCCCTGGCGTGGTCGAGGCCGTCGTGCGGGCACTCGCGATGATCGGGCTCGATCGGGTCGCCGGATATTTCGACGGGCAGGTCATCGACCTCTGGGCGGCGTCCGAGCGGCCGCTTGGCACGATCCCGCGGATCGAGGTCGAGGATCTGGCCGCCTCGCTCGCGCACGACGCGGTCACCGTGTTGGATGTGCGCAGTCGCCGCGAGTGGGGCATCGGCCACATCGCGGGCGCGCACCACGCGCCGCTTGGCGAGCTCGTCGATCGGCTGGACGAGCTGCCGCGCACGCGGCCGGTCGTGGTCCAGTGCGCGGCCGGTTCGCGGTCCGCGATTGCGGCGAGCATTCTGCTCGCGCACGGCTTCGACCGCGTCGTCGATTTGGTGGGCGGCACGGGCGCCTGGACGCGGGCCGGACTGCCCGTCGTCGCGGAGGGCTGAGCGATGGGGAAGGGGCGCATCTCACCCGAGGCGTCGGCGGCCGCATTCGGCATCGGCAAGATCACGCGGCATCTCTTCGTCTGCCTGGGGCCCGACTGCGTCGAACTCGAGCGCGGCGTCGAGACGTGGGACTACGTCAAGCGGCGGATGAAGGAGCTCAACCTCACGGGGCCGGACGGGCCGGCGTACCGCACGAAGTGCAACTGCCTGCGCATTTGCACGGGCGGGCCGATCGCGGTCGTCTATCCCGAGGGCGCGTGGTATCGCAACGTCACTCCAGAAAACGCCGAGCGCATCATTCAGGAGCACATCATTGGCGGACGGATCGTCGAGGATCTCAGGTTTGCGACGAATCCGTTGTTCATGTCGGCGGAGGAACCCGGTAGTCTGTAAAGGATGAACGCCGGCGATATTGTCACCGCATGGGGCCGCATTCTCGGCGGCCACCGACCGAATCTCTCGATTGAAATCACGCGCGAGTGCCCGCTGCGCTGTCCGGGCTGCTACGCCTATGGCGACCAGCATCTCGGCGGCGACGTTGTACTGCGCCAGCTCGCCGACTTCAAGGGCCAGGAGCTCATCGACGGCGTGATGGCGGTCGTGCGTCGTCACCGGCCGGTGCATCTGTCGATCGTGGGCGGCGAGCCGCTCGTCAGGTTTCGGGAACTCGAGACGCTGCTGCCGACGATCACCGGCATGGGCGTGCATACGCAGGTCGTCACGAGCGCCGTCCGGCCGATCCCGGAGAGCTGGGCGCGGATGGAGCGGCTGCAGGTCTGCGTCTCGATCGACGGGCTGCAGCCCGAGCACGACGTGCGCCGCGCGCCGGCCACCTACGACCGGATCATCAAGCACATCAAGGGACAGCAGGTGACGATCCACTCGACGGTCACGCGGCAGCAGACGCGCCCCGGCTATCTCGCGGAGTTCACGGAGTTCTGGGCGGCCTCGCCAGACGTCAAGCGCATCTGGTTCAGCCTTTATACGCCGCAGCGAGGCGAGCAGTCCGAGGAGATGCTGCGCCCCGAGGATCGGCGCCGCGTGGTCGAGGAGATCGCGGCGCTCCACGCCCGGCATCCGAAGCTCGGGGACATGCGCCCGGCGGTGCTGGCCGGCTACCTCGCGCCGCCGGCGACGCCCGACGACTGCATCTTCGCCAGGACCACGGCGTGCGTCTCGTCGGACCTCACGCGGACGATCACGCCTTGCCAGTTCGGCGGGGACCCGGACTGCACGCAGTGTGGCTGCCTGGCCTCGGCCGCGCTCGAGGCCGTCGGCCGGCACAAGCTGGCCCATCTCATGCCCGTGCGGAACATCTTTAAGGTGTCGCTCGCGGTCGGCGGTAGGATTCGGCGGCTGACGGCCAGGTAGATACGCCGCGGGGCCAGGACGGGCACGTGGCATCAGGCACGAGGCATTGGGGCAGTTCGGCGCCCCTCGGAACCCCGGAACCCCGGAACCCTCCCCCCGTGATACGCTCTCTTGCTGTGCGCCCGTAGCTCAGTTGGATAGAGCGCCGGGCTTCGAACCCGTAGGTCGGGGGTTCAAGTCCCTCCGGGCGCGCCAACCTTCCGCCAACGCTTGCCAGACTTGAAGCAAGCGTTGACGGAAGGAAGTTAGAAGTTGGAAGCTCGAACCCTTGGGACTGTCTCGGCCGTGGCTGGGGCTTGAACTTCGAACTTCTGGCTTCAAACTTCTAACTCACCGCCCTGCAAGGGCGGTTTCCCTCCGCGCGCCCGTAGCTCAGCTGGATAGAGCGTTGGCCTCCGGAGCCAAAGGCCGCTGGTTCGAATCCAGCCGGGCGCACCAATATTGATCCGGGGGGCTTCGCCCCCGCGGACCCCCCTTCTGGCTCACTCATGGGGACCCCATTTGCCCCACTCCGCTCGCCAGGCTCACTCGCTCTCGCTCGTTCGCTGGTGCTCGGGGGGCGTCGCCCCCGCCCTTCGGTGGCACTCAGGGCGCCCCGAGTCGCATCGAGGGGCGCGGACCCCCCTTCACGCTCACTCGCGGGGACCCCACGATCCCCGCGCCGTTCGCGTGGGCTCGCTCGCTCCGCTCGCTCGCTTCCCTCGAACTGGGCTTCGCCCCCGCCCCGACAGCAGCCGATCGCCCTGCCCGCCATTGGCTCTGTCTGGAAGACCGTCGTCTATGGTCTCGATATAGCTGGGCGAATGACGGCCAAGGGCGACCGTCATTGGCCGTCCCGGCGGCTGCGCCTCTGGCACAGCCGCCCCTTGACGATCGCTTGCTCGCACAAGGAGAATCGGTACGGTCTGGCCGATGTCTGTGAGGTCCGCACATGTCGATCTTTGCTGATGGCACCTTCCAAATCACCTCGGAGGACGGTTCTGGTGAGTCCGCGTTTCTCGCGGAGCTTCACGGTCACCTGACCGGGCTGGGCCAGACGACGCTGACGTACCCCGCGGAGGTCGAGTTCAAGGGCTCGCGATTCGTTTTCAACAGCGAAATGGACTTCCGGGTGACGGTCGCCACGATCGAGGCTCAGCTCCGGGTGAGCGCGTCCCAAGCCAGCGCTCGGAAGTAGTCGGTCCGCGGCCTGCTCGGGGCCTCGTCCGGCAGGCAATACCCTGGAATCGTTCCGCAACCACGCGCGGAAGCAATGTGGAAATCGAACGGTGGCGGCGTCCCGAGACGCGGCTCTGTCGCGCACCGAGCGTAGCGACTCCGATCGCGCGTGGCACTGTGCGAAGAACGCCATGCGCCGCGCTCGACCGAATCGAGGATCTCTTTCTCGCGGGTATCAAGCTTCATCGCCTTCGGGCCCCTCACCGAGATACTGCCTCGTCGCTTTGCGGCTCGGAATGATTGTCTTCAAAAACACGAGCCGGTCGTGCTCGACGAACGGGGTCGAGCACATCGCCGCGTTCAGCGTCGCATTCTTCGCCTCATCCCCGCCTTGCCAAGTTGGTCCATCCGTGTATACTTCGGCCTAGATATTCTAGGTGAGCCGACCCGCGCCGGCGGGGAAGGGGACGACTTCATGCGACGACGGAAGCGCGGCGCCGACGAGGGCGACTTGCTGGGCGGGACTCTCGACATGCTCATTCTCGGGACGCTTCAACCCGGGCCCGCGCACGGGTTCACGATTGCGGCGAGCATCCAGCGCCGGTCCGACGAGGCGCTGCTCGTCGAGCAAGGCTCGCTCTATCCGGCGCTGCATCGGCTGGAAGAACGGGGGTGGATTGCCTCGGCGTGGGGCACGTCTGACAACGGCCGGCGGGCCCGCTTCTACCGGCTGACGCCGCTCGGACGCCGCCAACTGCAGGCGGAAGCCGGCCGGTGGGAGCGCCTCGTTCGGGCGGTCGCTCAGGTCATGCGGCCGGCCACGGACTAAGGCGGGGCGGCATGGGGCTGAACCGGTTCTTCTCACGAGCGGCGCGGGATCGCCGGCGCGCCGAGGAGCTCCAGACGCATCTGGACTTCTTAACGGAGGAGATACATTGCGCGCGGATTCGCGCCCGAGGAGGCCTCTCGGCGTGCGCGGCTGGCCCTTGGCAATTCCCGCGCGAGGCGAGAGGAGATGGACGACATGAACCGCGTGCCCTTCTTCGACGCGCTCGGCCGCGACCTGCGGACGGCCGTTCGCCTGTTGCTCCGGTCGCCGGGGTTTACGGTGACCGCGCTCGTGACGCTGGCGCTCGTCATCGGCGCGAACACGGCGGTCTTCAGTCTGGCCGACGCGATCCTCTTCAAGCCGTTGCCCTATCCGCAGCCGAATCGATTGGCCGAGGTCGTGGTCAATGTCCGCTCGACGAAGGGCGCCTTCCTCGTCGATTCCCACGACGGCACGGCGTGGCAGACCCTTCGCGATCACGCCGCCGCCCTTGACGTGGCCGTGACCGTCGCCTCCAGTGGCTTCGGCAATGACGTGAATCTCGTGGCGGGCCGTTCGGCGGTGTCCGTCGCCCAGGTACGGGTTAGCGCCGGCTACTTCCGAGTACTGGGCGTCCCGCCGGTCGTTGGCCGCGAGTTCACGGCGGACGAGGATCGTCCCGGCGGCCCGGCCGTGGCCGTCCTGAGCTACGACCTCTGGCAGCGCCTCTTCGCCGGGGATCCGTCGGCCCTGGGCGACACCATCCTGCTCCGTGGCGAGCGCTATCAGGTCGTCGGTGTGATGCCGCGGCGGTTTCGCAATCCCGGCGAGGACGCGGACGTCTGGACGCCGGTCCGTCCCTCGACCACCGGTGAGGGCGGCGGGGACAACTACGGCATCATCGCGCGGGTCCGGCCGGGGCACACCTGGGCCGAAGCGGTCGCCTTGCTGCCACGGCTCGATCCGGATTACTTCAGACGCCTGATGGGACCGGCCTGGGCGCAGAGCCAGCCGACCGGCCAGTTCGCGCTCGTGCCGATGCAGCAGGCGTTGACGTCGGACGCCCAGGCGCCGCTCTTGATGCTCGTCGGCGCGGTCGGGCTCGTGCTGCTCATCGCGTGCGTGAATCTCGCGGCGCTGCTGCTCGCGCGCGGCGGCGCGCGCACGAGGGAGATCGCCACGCGGATGGCGCTCGGCAGCGGCCGCGGCGCGGTCATCCGGCAGTTGTTCGTCGAGAGTCTCGTGCTTGGGCTTACCGGGGGCGCGCTGGGCGTGCTCGTCGGGTACATCGCCCTGGCGGCTTTGAAGGGGCTCGGTGGCGGGACGTTCGCCGAATGGACCCACGTCACGCTCGACGGACGCGCCCTGGCGCTCACGGCGGGCCTCTCGATCCTGACGAGCACGATTTTTGGGCTCGCGCCGGCGATTCAAGCGAGCCGGGTTGACGTGAACGCGGCCCTGTCCGAAGGCGGCGCTCGCGGCATCGCGGGCCGGTCGCGTCATGGCGCGCGCCGAGTGCTGGTCGGTGCCGAGGTGGCCCTTGGCGTCGTGCTGCTCGTGGTCACGGGGCTGCTCATCCGCACCTTCGTGAACCTCCGCAGCCTGGATCCGGGTTTTGACCCGTCACACGTCGTCACGGCCAGCGTCTCGCTCCAGGACGCGCGCTACGACACGTCGGCGAAGATGAACCAGCTCTTCGACCGGACGCTCCGTCGTCTCACCGCCACGCCAGGGGTGGAGTCGGCCGCGGTGTCGCTCGAGTTGCCGTACCGGCGGCTGCTCAACATGAACTACCGCTTCACGGACGAGGCGCAGCCGTCCGGCCCGCGCATCGCCAACGTGATGTACGTCACCCCGGATTTCTTCAGGACCTTGCGGATTCCCCTCCTCGCCGGACGGCCTCTCGGCGACACGGACACGGCCGCGTCGCTGCCCGTGGTCGCCGTCAGCCAGGACCTCGTCACGATGGAGGCGGACCGGCGGAACCCCATCGGTCGCGAGATCCAGCTGGCTGGCGCGAACCGGGAGGTTGTCGGGGTAGTCGGCAACATGAAGGTCAAGCGGTCGTTCTCCCTTCCCGGCATGCTGCAGGGACCGTTGACGAGTGCGCCGCTCATCTTGCTGCCGGCCTCGCAGACGCCGGACAGCTTCATGGCGATGCACATGTGGTTCTCGCCGATGTGGACGGTGCGTGCGCGAGACACTGCCACCGCCGAGGCCGCGCTCCGCCAGGCGATTGCCGGGGCCGATCCGTTGCTGCCGGTCGGCCGCGTCCAGTTGCTGTCGGACGTCACGGCCGCCGCCACGTCCGAGCAACGCCTGCTCATGGCGCTGGTCGCCGCGCTGGCAGGATCCGCGCTCTTCCTGACGGCGTTCGGCCTGTACGGCCTCATCGCCCACACGGTCACTGAGCGCCGGCGCGAGCTCGGCATTCGGATCGCGCTTGGGGCCACGCCCGCCGAGACCGTGCGACGCGTCGCGTTCTCGGGAATCACCCTGGCCGCTCTCGGCGCCGCGGCCGGCGCGGGCCTCGCCTGGATGGCGGTCCAGGTGCTGGACACGCGATCGCTGCTGTGGGGCGTCCAAAGCCACGATCCCCTGACGTTCGTGGGCGTCGTGGCGTGCCTGTTGCTCGTGGCCTCGGTGGCCAGCGTGGTGCCGGCGCTGAGGATCCTCAGGCTGGATCCCGTGCGGACGCTGCGCGAGTAGCGTCTTGGGGCCAGCGTCCTCGACGGATCCCTGATCGATGGGCGACCTCCGCAGCCCGCGGGCGGGGCTCGGCCGACCCGCCCGCGGGCTGCGGTTCAGCGAGCCGCGGTCAACGCGCCGGACATGTTGGCGAGCACCCAGAGCTCATACTGCGGCACCGTGGTCGCTCCGAAGACGACGCGGGAGCCGTCAGTGCTCAGGTTGATGTTCCCGCCGCGCCGAAGAGTTGCGGCAGCGTCGCGGCACCCATCAGGTGCTGGAAGTCGAGCCGTCGAACTCCACGGGGCCGCCCTGTGCGCTGATCCGCATGAGCCGCGCGTGGTGGTCGACGTCCATGGAAAAGACGTATCGAGCGGCTGTCCGGCGTCCAGCTCATCTCGTCTGGCGTGTTCGAGGTCGAGAACGGGCCGAAGATCTCGCGATAGTTGCTGCCGTCGATGCCCATCGTGATGAGCCGGATGGTGGCCTTCGAGATATCCGCCCAGGCCTCGATCGCGATCATCGTTCCGTCCGGACTGATCGCGAGGCCGCACTGGTTGTTGGCCGCTCGGTCGAGGCCGGGGTCCGGAAGAGTCGCGACCAGCCTCTCGGCGCCCGTCGCCAGTTCGACGCCCACGACTCTCGTCCACTTGCTGGGACTGGTAAATGGCCCCGGACGCGCCAGCATTGTACAAGGTCGCGTCGTCCTGAGACACATCAGTCACGCTTGAGCGCACCTCGGTGTCGGTATCTCTAGGGAAGAGCCACCGGTACGTTCCGGTCTTTACGTCCAGGACAAAGAACCCCGGCGGGTGACCGCCGTCGGCCTGCGCGAAGACGATCACGCCGCTGCCGTCGTGCAGCCACCGCGGAGACGAAAAGCCGAGGCCAGGGAGCGGATAACGTGCGTTCCTCCCCCGTGTCGAGTGTCCGCACCATGAGCGTGTGCTGCGGGAGCGCTCGGATGAACGCGATTCTGGGTCCCGTCCGCGGAGAGCGTGCCGCCCTGACCGATGAAGGATTGAAGAATCGGCTCGCCCGGGCTGGAGCGGTCCGCCACGAAGACGAGCTGCCCGACGCTGTCTTTCGCTTGTGTGTAATACGCGTCTCCCGCCAGCGAGGGACCAAGGAGCCTCCCGTTGAAGGGACTCTGGACGAGCGTTGGCTGACCCGCCGCCTGCCCGCCCTGAATCGGCACTGACCACAGGGCGCGGGCGCCCGATCGGTCGCTGAGGAAGAGCAGATGACTGCCGTCGGACGTCCAGATCGGATTCGTGTTGGCGCCGGCGTATCTTCACGACTTCGCTTTGGCTTTGCCCGTTTGCGCCACCACGAAGATATGCCGCTCGCCGAATTCTGACGCACGCTGACTGAGTACGCCACATACGCGCCGTCCAGCGAGAGCCGGCTCTCCATCGGGATTTGAGTCATCGCGATCGACACAATGGGGCGAATGCTGCCATCCGCCAGCGAGATCAATGCCATCTCCAGCGATCGGTCCGACTGCATGAGCCACGTGAGGATTCGACGTGCCATCGGGCGACCACCCGATCGTGCTGATCAATGGCCGCGACGCGTTCGGCGCCAGGACGGTCGCCGGCGTGGCATTGGCCGCGGTTGTCGCAACGCGCAGGGCTTCGCCGACACCACCGGCCGTGAAGGAGACTGTACGCTATCTGAGAGCCATCGGGCGAGAGCAACTGGAGCGCCGCGCGATTCAGACGTGGACGCGGCCAGGACCACCTTGACTTGGCCGGAAAGGAGGCTCTGGACCGCGAGGGCGCCGGACTGGTCGAGCCCCAGCGCGAACTGGCCGTTCGGGGTCACGTCGAGCACCCTGAAGCCTGCGGGAATGTCGATCCGATGCGTCGAGGGTGCCGACTGCGCCGTGAGCCGCGCCAAACTCGTTCGTGCCGCGGTGGCAATGCTGGGCTGATCGGCAAACTCGCGCATGACCGCGCTGTAGACCTTGGCGGTCTCGGGCTTGTCGAGCCGCTCGTATAAGGCGCCCATCCGTAGTTCCGCCGTCGCCGCCAACGCGCGATCCGACGTGGTTTGGGTCGCCACCTGCCGGTAGAGCGCGATCGCGGCCGTGAGGTTCTGCGTATCCTCCATCAGTCGCGCCCGCTCGAAGACCTCCCGCGGGGTGTGCGCCGCCGCAGTCGCCGGCGGCTGTTGACCGGCGAACATCGTCATCGAGGCGAGAGCCGCCAGCAGCAGTGCCGCCGAAGCCACGCATCCGCGTCTTGTGCTCTGTGTCATATCTCCCTCTCCATCGAGCTGTCCCGGGGACGGACAACGGACATTCTGGCGACCGGTGACGTGAAGTGCGTGAAGCTCGCGTCAAGACTTCGCGGAGTTTGTCTCGAACCGATATCCCACGCCCCGGACGCCGATGAAATGGACCGGCTTCTCGGGGTCCGCCTCCAGCTTGCGTCGGAGCGACGAGATGTGCGTATCGACTGTCCGGTGCGTGACGTGCACGTCCTTGCCCCAGATCGCGTCGAGGAAGTCGTCGCGCGTGATGACCTCTCCCGCGTGTTGAAGCATCAGAGCCAGGATGTCGAATTCACGGGGCGTCAGATCCACCGAGAGCACCTGCCTTGAAAACCCGATGCGCTGGCAGGTCGACTTCGACCACGCCGAATCGCTGGCGACCGGTCGGCTCCCGGCCGGTCGCTCGTCTGAGGCCGACCTTGACATGGCTCACCAGCTCGCGGAGCGAGAACGGTTTAGTGACGTAGTCGTCGGCGCCCGCCTCGAATCCGGTGACGCGATTGGCTTCGCTGGCCGCGGACCGTGAGCATGATGATCGACAGATCGGGACGCTCGGGCCGGAGCGTTCGACAGACGTCGAAGCCGTTGATCTCAGGGAGCATGAGGTCGAGCAGCAGCACATCCGGCCGAACGGTACGCGCCATCTCGAGCGCTTCCGGGCCGCTGGCCGCCGCGTGGGCTTCGAATCCCTCGAATGCCAGTTCGTCCTGCACCGCCATCACAATGGCGGGCTCATCGTTGGCGATCAGGATGCCTGCACGGCTCGGTCCTCCTCTGGGTGGCGCTGGACTCGTCACGGCGCGTGGCTGCGCCGCACGGCGCGTGCCAAGGCATCCGCGGTGAGCGATACCGGTCGCGATGCTGAGACGGCGAGGAAGGCTTCGGATGTGCGCCTCACGTGCAGAGGCTGCGACCGGCGCCGTGGACATTCTCGCGACGCCGCGCCGGATGGAGAACGGCGCAAATGCGAGCGGCTGAGCGCGGTCCAGACCAGGTACGCCGCGCCGCAAACGATCAGCCATGCCCATCACCGGCCGCCAGAAGCCAGCGGCGTCCCGACGGGTGTTCGAGCGTCGCGATCGAGCCGCGTGCGCACTTCCGCGAGGGCTCGTCGGGGATGGCCCCACCGCCAGGGTCGATACGGATATCCAGCGAGCATCCGCGAGGATCTCATCAGCCTGTTCCATCGGTCATTTCTAGCGAGTCTCCGCAAAATATGCTTTCGGGCATTCGAAGAGCCTGGACTTCACCGTGCCTTCGAGGAATCCTGCAGGACGGTAGGCCACGTCACTCGCCGAGGTCGTAGCTCCTGAATGGATTCGCCGGTTCGACCACCACGATCCGCAGCCGTTCTCGGGAGCCGAATGCTCGTGATGTGGCTCTTGAACTCGTGCGTGACGGCCGCCACGAAGGTGGACCGCAGACGCGCCAGCGTCATCTCGCGCCTCACGATCCACGCGGTCATCATCAAACCGTGTCGCTCGCTCGACAACCGGCAGCAGGACAAGCGCGTAACTCAAGTCGCTCGGCGGATTGGGCCCAGTGTCTACGAAATGTCTGCCGCTTACGGTCGCGAGCGGCTCCGATCGCCATTCTCGGCCCGTCGAACGTCCCCAGAAATCGTGTCTCGCGAGTCGCCAGCGCCATACCAAACGGCTGGTTGCGCACGAAGGGCGAAGCACGGCGTCAAGGACGGAGCTCAGGAGTGACCCGGAAACGGCGTCGCCGCTCCATGTGCCGGTAAGCTGTCGTCGGCGCCGACCAGGCCACGACCGACGCGCCCGGATGTGCCGATGAGTTGGGCCTGCCCGGCCTCACCGCGGCGCGAGGGGGGGCAAGACGAACGCTCGCTTCGATCCGGGCGAGTTGTTCAAAGTGGTCGTCGGCGGGGATGGTGGACGTATCTCCGCACGCCACGAGAACGTCTCTGAGCTCCGTGTCGTCTTCACGCTCGACGCTGGTCGGCGCTGAGCCACCAGCGGCCGGCGCGCAGGCTGTGCAGCGTGTCTTCTATCAACGGCACGAACAGTCGTCGGCGCGTCCTCAGGTGGCGCAGCCGGCGCTGTACGCGCTTACCTCGATGGCGAGCGGAATACCCGCCGGACTGCGGGCGTCCGAAAAGGCCAGTCGCCGGTCCGCGACCTGAGCGCGCGCCGACGGGTCGCCTGCAGCCATGCGCTGCTCGCCAGCTCGAGCTCGGCCCATGGTCGGAGGTCAGACGTCGCCCGCACCGCTTCGAGCAGCGGCTTGGCGTCGTCGGGACGTCGGTGCGCCTGGGCCGCCTTGGATGCGATCCCCAAGGACCGAAAGGTCCGGCGTGACCGGAGCGCGACGCAACCCCGCGAGCGCAGGCACCGTGCCAAACGGACCGAAGAACACGCGATCCGGTCGGAAATGCAATGACTCCACGACCGTCGCCCTCGAAGCGACGACGTCGCGGGTACGTGGGACCAGCAGCGGCTCGGGCATTCGCGCCGAGCGCCGCGGCCAGCGACGGCATCAGCCGACCGCGCGGCCTGCGTTTCCTGTTCGCCGAGACGCTGACGGTGCTCGATGTCGCCGGCTCGGACGGCTCGCAGGCCGAGCAACGCGAGCGCCACCGCGGGTGCGGCGATGAAGAGCCCGAACACCCACCACGACGTCTGTGCGGGAAGACCATGCCTGTGTGCGGGCCATGCAAGCACAGATTGTCAACGACCCGCCGTTGTCTGACGGTCAAGGGGATTCGGAGAAGATACTCGCGGAGGATGGGAGGGCCGTGAAGAGAGCGTGGGCGTATGCAGGCTGGATGGATGTTAAGGAGATTACGGGTCTACTCGCCATCAGGGCGTGAGATCATGCGCGTCTCTTCGACGTATGTCGGCGGCCGGGGTGGACAGCCGACCATGCGCCTTGGCCATAATGGAGGCATGCCCGCCGCGCGGTCGCCCGACACGTTTCAGCAATTCCTGTCGTCGCTGCCCACCCGGTCGCGTATCGCCCTTTTCCTGACGCCGTTCTGCCTGTTCGCTTCCTTTGGCTTCCTCAACGACGTGATGAGCGGCGGCCGGCACTCGACCGCGCACATCGCCGCCGACGTCGTGTTCTCCGGCCTCATGGCGGCGCTGTTCATCGCCGTGATCGTTCGGTTGCCCGGTCCGCGATGGCTGCTGATCGTGTCGTGGGCGGCGGCCGGCACCGTCCTGTCCGTGGCGTTGAATCGATCATTCGCGGATCTCCCGACGCCGCCGCAGGCGGCGCAAATGGTTCGATTCACCTTTGATGGCCTGGGCACGATGGTGGCGGTGACGGTCGGCTACGTGGCCTTTGCCACGTTGCTGGCGCGCGAGGGCGCCCGATTCCTTCGCGTGAATACCGAGATGAGCCTCGCACGCGACATCCACCGGGAACTGGCGCCGGCCCTGAGCGGCCAGGCCCGTGGATTCACCTATGCCGGCGCCGCCTACCCGAGCGGCGACGTCGGCGGGGACCTCGTGGACGTCTTCGCCGACGTCGGAGGGGACCGCTGGATCGCGTACATCGCGGATGTCTCCGGACACGGCGTCCAGTCGGGCGTGGTGATGGCGATGGTCAAGGGCGCCGCTCGCATGGCGTTCACTCGCCGTCGATCGCTCGAAGAGGCGTTCGACGGCCTGAACGCCGTGCTGCTGCCCCTGATGCGGTCGAACATGTTCGTGACGGCCGCGGCGGTCGCATCGGAGGGCGGGCGGTTTCGCATTCTGGTGGCCGGTCACCTCCCGATCCTCCATCGCCATGCCTCGTCGGGCCTGGTCACGGAAGCCACGGTGAGCAATCTGCCGATCGGCTTCTTCGCGGATCGGCCCTACGTCGCGGCAGATCTGGCCTGCGAGCCCGGCGACCTGGTCGCGCTCATCACGGATGGTCTCGTGGAGGTCTTCGACGCAGCGGATCACGAACTCGGGCTGGGCGCGGTGAAGGCGGTGCTGCGTCGCGCCGGAGAACTCCCCCTCGATCAGGTCCTCGACGCCCTGCGCCACGAGGCGCTGCGCTACGGCACTCAAGTGGACGATCAGAGCGCCTTGCTGCTGCGCATCGAGCCGGTTGAACCAGAGGCGCTCACAGGGGACGATGCGGGAACGATCGACGCATCCACATAGAACGGCAGACCTGAGCCGGAACCGAACCTCTCCCTTCAGGCAGCCGTACCGCTTGGGATCGTCAACATCTGGCGCGCGCCGTTTCGAGCAGGGCGGCGGCCGCCTGGGGATCGGCGACTTCGAGGATCAGCTTCCGGTAGAACTCGTGGTCGAGCGAGACGATGACGGTCTTCTCGGTGTCGTGGACGTCCCAGAACACCATCTGCCTGTGATAAAAGAAGGCCCCCGCGGCCATCACGCCGGGGAAGTCCGTGCCCATGAGCCTCACGCCATGCCACCAGCGTCCGACCTGGCTCGGATCGACGGCCACGCTGGTGATGTGCGCGAGCGGGATCTCGAGCCGGCTGCGGAACGCCCAGAGCCGGTCCAATCCTTTGACTTCGAAGACCGCGCAGTCACCCTGCACCGTGACGTTGACCATAAGTACGGGATTCTAGCCGACGAGACGATGGCTGGCTCAACCCGCATGCCGAAGACCCCCGAGCTGGAAACCGACCGGCTGCGGCTGAAGCCCCTTATGTTGACCGACGCGCCGGCGGTCCAGCGGCGATTCCCCCGATGGGCGGTCGTGCAGTTTCTGGCGGCTGGCATACCGTGGCCGTATCCCGACGATGGCGCCGAATCCTACATTCGCGCCACCTTGACAAAGATGGAGGCGGGCACGAGGAGCGCGTGGGGCCTCTGGCTCAAGGACGGTCCGGCCGAGGTGATCGGCCTGATCGAACTGTGGCCGCCAGATCCGGTGACGCGCGACAGTCGAGGCTTCTGGCTGGATCCGGAATTTCGTCGCCGGGGCCTCATGACCGAGGCGGCCGATCGCGTCGTCGACTATGCGTTTGGCGAGCTGGGCTGGCCATTTCTGTGGGTGGGCAACGCCAAGCCGAACATTGCTTCAGCAAAGATCAAAGAGCGCCAGGGCGCGCTCCTGATCGATGAGGTTCCAGCGAGGGTCGTCAGCGGCGAGACCGTGCGACAGGTGTGGCTACTCAGGGCTGCCGACTGGAAGCAACGACGAGGAAGCAACACCGGCGCTCGCTGACGAAGGTGTGACCAGCGACCCGGGCCTCAGTAATCGGTCCGCGTCGCGAGGTCGGCAATCGCTTCGCGAGGATCGATCCGGGCGGTAAGGATCTGATCCTGCTGGACGCCCGCCTCGAGCAGCACGCGGCCGGACGGTGCGACCAGGAACGACGCCAGCGCCTGCGGCGCCGCGCCGTTGTTGACACTGCAGACAAAGAGACTCTGCTCGATCGCCCGCGCGATCAGGAGGTGGCTCCAGACGGCGTCTTGCGGCGCCAGCGCGTTGTTCAGGTGGCAGACGATCGCCGCGCCGCCCGCCTTCAGTCGAGACCACGCCTCAGGAAAGAGAAGCTCGCGGCAGGCCAGGACGCCAATGGCTGTGCCGCGGCCCTCGAAGACCGCGCCCGCGGTCGGCCCCGGCGCGAAGTGCCGACGGTCGAGTCGGGACAGCTCCGCCTTGTGGTAGCGCCGCGGCGCTTCGGGGCCGTCGAACAGCAGCACGGAGTTGCGCCACTGTCCGTCCGCCCAGGTCGCGCTGCCGACGAGACACCGGCAGCCGACCTCGCCGACCCGGCGCCGCACGTCTTCGATGGCGCGCTCGATGGCCGCCGCGTCGAGGCGCGCCGAATAGTGCTCGTCGTCGGGCGCGTAGCCGGAAAGCATGCCCTCCGGAAACACGACGAGCTCGTCGCGCGCCGAGTCGCCGAGCACGCCGAGGACGCGCCGGAGGTTCGCCGCCAGATCCCGGCCGACGGCGAGCTGAGCGAGGCGGATCTCCACGTCGAAAGTCTATGCCCGGACGCCGCACCCGAGTGGTAACTTGTACACTGCCTGCCTCGAGGGAGTCCCTATGAAGCGTGTCGCCCTCGCTGCGACCGTGGGAGTCGCATGTCTCGCCGCCATCGGCCGGGCGCAGCAAGCGCCGGCCCCGCCGACGCCCTCTCCTCAAGAGACGTTTCGCACGGGCGTGGACGTCATCCGCCTCGATGTGTCCGTGCTCGACAAGAACGGCCATCCGGTGCACGGCCTGACGGCCGCGGACTTCTCGGTGAAGGAAGACGGCACGCTGCAGCGCATCGTGGCCGCCCTCGAGGTCCAGGCCGCCGACGCCGACCGGCCGCTGTCGGCGCGAATGCGCTTCGCGCCGCGTGACGTCGCCAGCAATGACCTCGCGGACCAGGTCGGCAACGGTCGGCTGTTTGCCGTAGTGCTCGACGATCAGAGCGTGCCCTCCGACACGCCGGACCTGGCAAGCGACGCGCGCGGCGTCGCCCGCGACGTCATCGATCGCCTCGCGCCATCCGACGAGGCCGCCGTCGTCTTTCCCGTCAACGCGGGCAACTCCCAGGACTTCACGACGGATCGTACGAAGCTGGAGGAAGCCATCGCGAGCTTCGATCCGGCCGAGCCCGAAATCATGCAGGGCCGCGACGCGAGGTCCGCCCCGATGGTTGGCGGCAACAACCGGCTCAACTACACGATCACGGGCCCGGAGTGCTGGTACCACCAGCGGGTGATTCCCACGCTCGACGCCCTCGTGACGCGGCTGGCCAACGTGCCCCAGCGGCGCAAGACGATCGTGTTCGTGGGCATCGGCGGGCCCTTTACGCCCGCCGGCGGCAGCGGCTGTACGGCCGCGTGGGCGGGCGCGATGAAGGACGTATACCGCAAGGCGCAGGCGGGCAACGTGAACATCTACGCCATCGATCCATCAGGCCTTCATGGTCTCAATCAGACGACGGGACAGCGGCTCAGGATCTTTGGGCGCGGTCAGAACCCGACGATCGATCCCGTCCGCGCACAGCCGAGGACGCTCGACCGGCGCCATGAGCTGCAGCTGCTGGCGGAAGAGACCGGTGGACGCGCCATCGTCGGAACCGACGATCTCAGCGCCGGCATCGATCAACTCTTCGAAGAAGCCGGCAGCTACTATCTGGTCGGCTACCAGACGTCGCACCGCCAGCCCGATGGCAAGTTCCGGAAGGTCGAGGTCAGGGTTGACCGGCGCGGCATGGATGTCCGAACGATGTCCGGGTACTGGGCGCCGGATGAAGGCCGGGCGGTGGCCGTGCACGAACCGGCGCCCTTGGCGACCGACATCAACCGCTCGTCGTTCAGCTCGTTGGGCCTCGCGGCTCCCGAAGGTTTGCCGCTTCAGGTGACGGCCATCCCGGTGGGGCGGCCAGGCGGCGACGGCACGAACGGCGGCGAGGCGGTGGCCGTGGCGATGACGGTGCGACTCCCGCCGATCACCCAGTCACGCGAGGAAACGCTCACCGTCGTGCGTGGGGTGTACGACGCCCGGGGCATGGTGGGCCAGCCGACGCGCGAGATCCATCACGTGGCCGTCCAGCCGAATGCGGGCGACCCGACGCCGTACGTCGTCTTCAGTCGGCTGACGCTCCCGCCGGGGCGCTACCAGATCCGGCTGAATGCGCACAGCGCCGTGACTGACCAGGACGGCACGGTCTACGAGAACGTCAACGTGCCAGACGTTAACCGCACGCCGCTCGCGCTCTCCGGCATCGCCCTCGGATTCGTCCCGCCGCCAGGCGTGGAGCGTACCGACGGACTCGCCGACCTGCTGCCGATCGCCCCGACCACCGAGCGCGATTTCGCGCCGAGTGATCGCATCGCGTGCTTCGTGCGCGTCGTGCGCGGCGCGTCGGTGGCGCCGGCGCCGGTGATGACGGTGCTGCGGATCCTTGATGCCGCCGACGCGGTCGTGTTCGAGACGTCCCAAGTGCTTGCGCCGGAGGCCTTCGACACGAATCGTTCCGCTGGCTGGCAGGTGGAGCTGCCCCTGGGGCGTTTGAGCCACGGACCCTATCTGCTCACCGCGTCGGCGACCCTGCGCGACGGCCGGCAGACCCACCGCGACGTGCTGTTCCGCGTGCGCTGATCTCGACCGGCCGTTCGTGCCGCGCCCAAGTGCGCATGGACGTCCGTCACGCCGCGGAGCGGCGCGTTACCTCGGGCCGCGCTGCCGCGCGAGCGACTCCTCGAGACCGTGGTCGCGAATGAAGGTGAGCTCGTCGAAGTCGCCCATCTTGCCGGGCTCGATGCCGCTGCCGGCGAACGAGACTTTCAGCATGCCGCTCTTGGCGTCACGGTAGCAGTAGGTGATGTCGCCGTTTGGACTAAACGCCGCCCCTGGCGGATCCTTCGTGTTGGTCCAGATGTCGTAGATGCTCCGCTCGAGCCAGCCGCCGTGGAACGTCTTGTCCGCGACCTGCATGCTCACGTAGGCTTGCCCGGCGCCCGCGGCCGAGGACCGGTAGTAGGCGTAGATGCGGCCGCCTGGCCCGGCGTCGCGCGACGTGTTGACGAGCACCGTCGGCCGGCCCGATGAGGACGTCGGTCCGTTCGGGCCGCCAACCCAGTCGGTCCGGCCGGTGGAGGCGAGCGCGCCGTCGGTCACCGCGCGCGCGTTCGACACGAGCCGGTCCTTCCGCTTCGGCGTATCGACGGTCGTCACGATCACGACCTCGCGCGTGAGGGGATGCCAGGCGACGCCGACCGGCGTGCGGCTGTGGAGGCCCGTGGGGGCGAACGCGCTCCACGTCGTGCGGCGCCCCGAATACGTCGCGTAGAGAACGGCGCCGTTGCCTTGCTCGATGAAGAGATAGAGCTGGTCGTCGAGCACGGCCAGCGTCGGATACGCCGCGACGATCCGCGGCGGTCGCGACACGGTCACGCTGCGGCTCGCGTCGACCTTGGCGCCGTCCCCGGAGGGCTCGAGCGCCCTGATCGCGATGCCGGTGTCAGTGGCGGCCGCGGTCCAGAGCCGGTCGCGGTAGTCGACCATCGACGGGTCGCCGCGGATCGCCCGCACGCCCGTGTCCGCCCGCGGGCCCCACCGATGCTTGTCGAGGAGCCTTCTCACGACGAGACGACGGTCGGCATCGACGGCGAACGCCAGGTAGAGCGCCTTGTCGTGGTAGGCGAGGACGGGCGCGCTCGCGCTGACCTCCACGTTGCTCCGGTCGCCCAGGTAGGTGCCCTGGTCGTAGTTGATGTCGGCGCGTACGTGCGTCTCGCCGAAAACGCCGTTCCGGTTCCAATCGACCTGCGTGTCGCGGCCGACGGCCTTGAGCGGAAAGGCGTACGGCGCCCGGCCGAGAAAGCCGAGCTCGTCGATCGAGAATGGCAGCGTCTCGTCCAGGTCCTCCTCGGTCATCGCGAGGTGGGCGAACCAGCCGTCGCTGAACTGCACGGGGTCGACGGGATTGGCCGCCACCATGTAGGCGTAGTTCATCAGGCTGTGATGGAGCGGACTCTGCACCTTATAGCCGCGCGCCTCGTGATCGAGCAGGAGCTGGTGGCCGAGCTCGTGCACGAACGAGTTCCACCCGTAGGCCGCGACGCCGGAGATGCTGGCGTTGCCCGCGGTTTGCCCTCCTGGGGAATCGCTGAACACATGAAAGTGCGCCTTGCCGCGGAGCGCCGGCGGCATCAGCCGCGCCGCGAGCGCCTCGTACGTCTCCCCGTCGTCGGGAACCTTCGGGCCGCGGATGACGTGCAGGGAAATGCCCGGCCGTCCGTCCGGGTTCTTGACGTGCAGCGCGGCGTAGAACGCCGTGGCCTTCTGGATCGTCTCTTCGAGCTTCTCCGGCATCGAGGAGCGGTCCACGGCGTAGACCAGAAAGTCGGCGTGCTGAGGGCTGCACCCGTACTGCCGGCCGGGGCCGCGCTCCCAGGCGTCCGGCAGACCGTCGTTGTCGGCGTCAACAGCCGCCGCCGCCAGCGTGCGGCACACGCCAATCGCGACGGCGACGACCATCAGGGCCGCCAGAAAACGGCGCAGCGTCATGGACTGGACGCCGTCAGTCGGTCGAAAAACTGACCGAGCCCACGTGGTAGCCCGCCGACGCGCCGCCGATCACACGGAACCACACCTCGAAGTTCGTCTTCGCGTCGTGATACACGCATTCGAAGACGCCGTCACCCGTTCGTTGGCAGTGCGTGAACGTCAGCGGCTGGACGGTCAACCCGAAGAGTTTCGTGACGGCCGCCGCCTCGGCAATCTCGGCGGCCGCCTTTTGGTTCTTGGCCTGCCAGGCGTCGTACATCTTTCGTGCGGCGACCTCGGGATCGCGGATGAAACCGTCCTGCACGGACGAGAACGCCGCAGGCGACGCGGGCGGCGCCAAGGCCGCGGGCCACGCCGACGGAAGAACAGAGAGAAGAAGAGCAATCATTAAATGACGCATGGCGAACCTCGATGAAAGCGACGGAGCCTACCATATCTCCCGGTCCGGCCGCAGGCGCCGGAATAATGGCAGACTGGTCAGCCATGACGCCCCATGGCCGTGCCCGCCGCCCGCTGCCTGGCCTCGCGGCCGTCGTGTTCGCACTGGTTCCGCTCTGGTCGTTGCCGGTCGCCGCCCAGAGCGTCCCCACGGGATGGACCGCCTACGCCAACACGGCGCTCGGCTACACCATCGCCTATCCTCCTGGCTGGTCCATGGACGCCGCCCGTGAGAGTCCTGGGCCGGACGGCAACATCGCCGGCGTGGCCTTCGGGATTCCGGCGGGCCTGGCCGCGGGGACCAATCTCTCCGCGGCTCTGACCGGCGTGACGGTGGATCACGTCGAGGGCAGCGGCGCCTGCAACGCGCGGCGCTTCCTGCAGGATCCGGAAGGCCTTCACGACGTGGTCGATCGGTCCCGCACCTGGTCCGTCGCCACGATGACGGACGCGGGCGCGGGCCATTTCTACGAGATGACGGTCTATGCGCTGAAGGACCACACGCCCTGCCTGGCCGTGCGGTACGTGATTCACTCGACCAACATCGCCAACTACGAGCCTGGCGCCGTGAAGCCCTTCGACCGTCGGGCTCTCGTGGGCACCTTCGACGCCATTCGCGAGACCTTGACGCCTCGCTGACGCGAGCGTGTCGCTCCACCCGCACGGCCATCATTCGTCGCGCCGTCGAGCGCGATTACAATCGGCGAACATCCCGCGGGAAGCGCTACGGGCGACCCGTGTTACTGCGAGAAGGGGCGATACTGGCCGACGGCACGAACGGGTGCGTGAAGCGCCTCCCTCATCTCGGACGGGCACCTTACGTCTGTGCGCTCGTCATCCTCGCCATGATGACCGACCGAAAGCCCCTGGCGCGACTCGCGCCGAACTCGAACGCGCGTCTTCGCTACTCGCTTTGCAGCCTGAGATCGGCGCGCGTGCGCTGAATATCGCGCTGCCGAACCTGCGCCGCCTCCACCTCGGGCGCATCCGCTACGATCTTTACTACCGCATTCTCGGCGCGCCCCGCTGACTCGAGATTCTGGCTCTTTGGCACGCGAGCCGAGGCAGTCTGCCTCCGATCTGACGGCGCCGGGCGCCGGCCCGCACCGACGCCTACAGCGGGCGGCCCAGGCGGCTCTGGAGGCCGTCGCGGTAGCCGCGGCTGAGCGTGAGCCGCGTCCCGTCGCGGAGCAGGACGACGTACTCGCCGCCGAACGAGGATTGCAGTTCCTGAATGCGATCGACGTTGACGATCGCCTTGCGGTGGATGCGTACGAACCGGTGGGGGTCGAGGTCCGCTTCGACGTGCGCCATCGTGTCGCGCACCAGGTGCGCCTGCTGGCCGACGTGCAGACGGACGTAGTTGCCCGCGGCCTCGCACCAGTCGATATCGGCCGTGCGGACGAAGTAGATGCGCCCGCTCGACTTGACGACCATCCGGTCGCGTGCGGGCAGCGTGCGCCCGATCTCCGGCAGCAGACTCAGGATCTGCCGTCCAACGGTCGTCGCGTGCCCCTGCGTGATCTGCAGCCTGGCATGCGCCACGGCCGCGCGAAACCGGTCGATGCTGAACGGTTTGAGCAGGTAGTCCAGCGCGTGGACCTCGAACGCCCGCAGCGCGTATTCGTCGTAGGCGGTGACGAAGACGACCGCCGGCGAGCGCGTGCCGATGGCGTGAATCAACTCGAAGCCGTTGAGCTCCGGCATCTGCACGTCGAGGAACAGGAGATCCGGCGACGCCTGCTCGACGGCGGCGACCGCCTCGACGCCGTTCGCGCATTCGCCCACGACGTCGATGTCCGGCTCGGCGCGCAGGAGCGTCGCCACGTGCGCGCGCGCGACGGGCTCGTCGTCCACGACGAGGGCTCGAATTCGGGTCATGGCGTGGTCTGCGGCGTCCCGGCACTCTGGTCCTGCCGGAACGGGATACTGACTTTGACGCGAAACCCGTGGGCCAGGTTCGCGGGCGTGAACTCGAAGGCCGTCTTATAGAGGTGCTCGAGGCGCGCGCGGGTGTTGCTCCACCCGACGCCCTGCTGCAGCTCGCCCAGACGGTCCGGCGGCACGCCGTCGCCGCTGTCGATGACGTCAATCTGCAAGCGTTCCCCGGAGCGGGCCGCATGGATAGCGACCCACCCGGCGCGCGCGTGCGGGGCGATGCCGTGCCGGATGGCGTTTTCGACCAGCGGCTGCAGGAGCAGATACGGGACGAGGGCGTCGAGCGTCTCGGGATCGACCCGCATGTGGACTTCGAGGCGCGAGCCCAACCGGACCTGCTCGATGCCGAGGTACTTCTCGAGCGCTTCGAGCTCCTCTTTGAGCGGCACCTGTTCGACGCCCGACGTCTTCAGCGTCATGCGCAGCAGCGCGCCGAGCCCGTCCATCATCCGGTCGGCCGCGGCGGGATCCGACCGCATCAGGGCGGAGATCGTGAACAGCGTATTGAACAGGAAGTGGGGCTTGAGCTGCCGCTGCAGCGACTGCATCTGGGCCTCCACCAGGCGCGTGTGGAGCTGGGCTTTGTCGAGCGCCTGAACCTCGGACTCCCGGCGGTAGAGCAGGGCGTGGGCGAGGCCGACGAAGAAGAGATACGTCATCAGGAGCCAATCGAGCTGCGACAGCGACTCGCGCGCCGTGCACGCCCAGCACCCGTCGAACGCCGTGCGGCCCAGCCCCAGCTGCCAGCGGATCAGGGTCATCACGCTTTCGTGGGCGACCACGTACGCGGCCGCCCCGGACACGTGGACGGCGGCGAAGAGCGGCCACGGCGTCTCGCCGAGCCGGTAGCGGGTGGCCACCGCCATGATGACCGGCGCGAGCAGCGCCGGCACGTACCAGTACGCCAGGTTCAGCGCCAGCAGGTGCGCCACGTCGCCGGTCGACCAGGCCATGTCGCCGGACAACCGGCTGAGCCAGTACGCCTGCAGCGTCGACGACACGCCGAACGCGGTGGCGATGGCCACCAGCACGCGCGCGGGAATCCGGCTGGAAGTCGTCACGTTGGCACTATCAGCTGAACGTCCTCGGGGGTCAAGACGGGCGCCGGACCTGGGCGTCGTGCGCCCCGCGCGTCTCCGGCTGCCATCGACGTTCGACGGATCACGTCGCCGCCAGGTCTCAGAACGTGAGGCGCGCGCCGAACCGGATCTGCCGCGGCAGCTGAATCTGCGGCCCGGCGACGTTCAAGACCGACGACGTGGGCTGGCCGACGTTCGGATTGGGCACACCGGCGGCAAGCGACATCCAGGTGTCGTAGCTCTGGACCGTCTGCTGGTCGAGCACGTTGAAGACGTTGACGGTCAGCGTCAGCCCGACGCGTGCGGCAAGGCCAAGCACGTAGCCGCCGTGCACGTTAACCTGCGTGGTGAACGGTGTGCGCGTCATGAAGCCGTCCACGGTCTGGATGCCGGAGCCCCGGGCCGCCGACGGAATGTCGCCGGCCGGATAGCCGGGGATGGGGTTGGGCACGAGCGGCGTGAGCGGCATGCCGGAACTGCCGCTCACGATCAGCCCGACATTCACGCGATCAACGGCGTACGTGCCCAGCAGCTTGAACTGGTGCGGCCGGTCGAGCGGCAGGACGCCATGCGGATCCCCCAGATAGCGAATGTCGCCCTCGAACCCGAGCGGCGTCCCCAGGGACGTATACGTCGGGTCGTTCTGCGGAAAGTCGTACAGCGTCGAGATGCCCGGATCGGCCTGACCGGTGTCGTCCCGATAGAACCCCTCGTAGTTGCCGCGCAGCTTCGACCAGCGATACCAGGCGACCGCCGACCAGTGGTTCGATAGCCGGCGATTCAGCGTGAGCTCCACTGCATGGTAGGTGCGCACGGGGTTGGCAAAGTGCACATCGGCAAAGGCCGGCAAGGCGGCGACCGCCGCCGGATTGATGGGCGTTGCCGCGCTGGGGTTGGTCAGGACGAACGAGACGCTCCGGCAGATCTTGCGGGTCTGCGGCAGGAAGAACCCCGCGATCGGGCAGTTCGCTTCGTCCTCGACGACGCGTCCGAGGCGGCGGAAGCTGTACCGCACGTCGAGGCTGATGACAGGCGTGAGATCGCGGTCGATGCCAAGCGCCAACTCGTCCACGTACGGCATCTTCGTCTTCGGATCCACAAGGTCGCCGGCCGCCGCGCCGAACGTCGTGTAGTGGGTGGTCATGCCGCCCGCGAGCACGCCGTCGGGTATGGCGTTCGTGAGAGCCGCGTCGAAGTAGTCGGCCTGCGTCACGCTCGTCTCGCTCGAGAGCGTCCGCGCGGCGAGATCGTTCGGCACGCGTGCGTAGAAGCGTCCCCAGTTGCCGTACACGCTCGTCTTGCCGTCGGCAGTCGCTTGGAGGACCGCGCCCACGCGCGGCGCCAGATTGTTCCCGAGACCCCAATTGGCCGTGGCGTTGCCGCTGATCGTCTCCCGCTCGAGGCGGAGGCCCGGGGTCACGGTCAACCGGTTGGTGAGGCGCCACGTGTCCTGGACGAAGGCGCGTTCGTCGCGTTGTGTCGTCGCGGCGCCACTATCGAGGAACCCATGGATGACGCGGTAGATCTTGCCGTACGTCGGATCGGCGACGACGCTCACGACCGCGCCGCTTGCCGTCTGGCGGCCGTCCGGGGTTGTGAACGTCGGCCCGGTGTAGGCCTCGAGCTGGCTCCACTGCTGGCGGTCGGTACTCGAATCCGTACTTGACCTCGTGGCGGCCCCATACGTTCGTCGACTTCACGGCGTACTGATCGCTCACGCCGCGATTGCCAGGCTCGTAGGCCCCGATGCCGCCCGACCGGACGCTGGGCGTGACCGTCGTGTCGCGAAACTGCCACGTGTTGGCGTCAGGCGTCTCGCTGAACGTGTTGAGCGCGCGCGCGTACGAGGCCTCGACGAGCCAGTGGCTCGAGAGGACGCCGTCGTAGCGGAGTGTCTGATTGTGTCCGCCCCAGGAGAGCGCGCTGTACTGCGCCGTCGTCTGGGCGAGGAGCGCGGCCGGGCTCTGGGCGCCGTTGCGGCCGGTCGAGGGGTCGCCGAAGAACGAGGCGTCGAAGCGATTACGGCCGTTCGCTTGATAGGTGACGTTGGCCGAGTACGACACGGTGTCGCGCACGCGGTTGACGGCGCCCTGGCTCACGAGCGGAAAGCCTGCCGGCGCCTCGAACGTCTGGACGTCGCGCGACGGGTCGATCGCGCCGAAGTAGAACAGCCGGTCGCGCACCAGCGGCCCGCCGCCCGTGACGCCGGCGTCGTAGGTGTGAGACCCGACCGTCTGGACCGTGCCGTTCGGCGTCTGGACCTGGGTCCACGAGGATTCCAGTCCATGCGGCTGGACATTCGTGAACACGGAGCCCTCGAGGTCGTTCGACCCGCTTTGCGTGATCACGTTGACCACGCCGCCCAGCGACTGGCCGAATTCGGCGTCGCTGCCATCCGTCTTGACCTGCACCTCTTTAATGAAGTCGAACGGCGTCGCGTTGCCGAGCGATCGGAAGATGCTCGAGAACGAGCCGAGCCCGCCATAGCCGACGCTCGTCACATTCACGCCGTCGATCACGTATTCGTTGTCCAGCCCGCTTCCGCCGGCGATGGAAGGATTCATGCGGCCCACCGTGTTGCTGCCGCTCACGCCGGGCGCCAGATACAAGGTGTCCGCCAGCCGTCGTCCCACCGGCACGGACTGGAAGAGTTCGCTCGACATGACGGTGCCGGCGGTGGTCGAGCGCATGGCGCCCACCGCGGGGGCCGTGACCCTGACGGTTTCGGCGACGCCGCCCACCTCCATCGTGATGGGCAGGTTGACCGTCTGGCCGAGCCCGACCGCGACGCCCGTCCGCTCGAACACTTTGAAGCCCTGTCGCTCGGCTCGCACGTCGTAGGTCCCCGGCGTGAGGAACGGCACACTGAACCGTCCATCGGCCGCGCTCGTCGTGGTCCTGGCCCCCTGGGGGCCGAGAGCCGTGACGGTGACCTCACCAACCGACAGGCCTTGCGCGTCCACGATCGCGCCCTGCAGGGCGCCGGTCGTGACCTGCGCCAACGCCGGAGTGGCGCCGGCCAGCAGGGCAGACAGGACGATCGCGCAGAGCGACGGACCGGTAACTGACAACGCACGGGAACGTGGGCGACACATCACGGGAGCCTCCGTCGTACGACCCGGACGCCTGGTCGCGGGCGCCGAAGAACAGGGAACCGATGGTGATTGTGCGGAAGGCGCGAAGAGGCCGGCAATTAAGGTGGGACGAACGGCTCTATTTCAGTGTCGAACAGCCAGAATCGAGGGACAACGCGTGACGTGAACGGCGGGGCGGACGGGCGCGAGCGTGCCCCATCATCCGGAGCGTGACCAAAAGACGTGATTCAAGGCTGGATAAAGATATGGGCGCTTCCTGAGCTAGAATCCCCAAGGTTCCCGAACCTGAACTCTCCGTCGCCACCGCGAGCGGTGCTGCGTGGCGCGCGCATGACCGACGCCCGCATGACCCCTGGACGCTAACGAGGATGACCCCATGAAGACGAGACTCAAGCTTGTGCTGATGCTCACACTGGCGCTCACGGTGATGGGCGTCGCGTGGACGATGGCCACCCAGGCCGGGCCGGGAGGCAACGCGTCTCCGGCCAGGCCCCAAGGCCCGTGTGACATCTACGCCGCCGCCGGCGACGCCTGCGTGGCCGCGCACAGCACCACGCGCGCGCTGTACGCTGCCTACAACGGCCCGCTCTACCAGGTCCTCCGCCAGTCGGACGGCCGGACCCTGAACATCGGCGTCGTCCAGCCCACCGGCACGGATGCGGGCGGCTACGCCGACGCGGCCGCACAAGACGCGTTCTGCGCCAACACGTACTGCTGGATCACCACCATCTACGACCAATCGCCCAAGCACAACGACCTGACCCAGGCGCCGCGCGGCGCGTTCAGCGGGCCGGCCATGGGCGGGTTCAACAACGTCCCCGTCGCCGACATGGCGCCGATCACGGTCATGGGCCACAAGGTCTACGGCGTGTTCATCGAGCCGGGCATGGGCCTCCGCGTGGACGACGCGAAGGGCACCGCGGTCGACGACCAGGCGGAGGGACAGGTACTGGGTCATCAACGGCCAGCACTACAACTCCGGCTGCTGCTTCGACTACGGCAACGCCGAGATCGACAGCCGCGACGACGAGAACGGCACGATGGAGACCGCCTACTACGGCAACGCCACGCCCTGGTATCACGGGAACCCTCCGGGGCCGTGGGTGATGACCGACCAGGAAAACAACCTCGTCGGCTGCGTCAACGCGGATGGCGCCGACAAGCTCTGCCCCGACCTGCCGAGCATCACCTGGCGGTTCGTGACCGCGATGGCCAAGGGCGAGCCGCATCACTGGACGTCGATGGGCGGCGACGCGCAGCGCGGCGCCCTGTCGGTCATGTTCAACGGACGGCGCGTCGACGGGAGCTACGACCCGATGCGCAAGCAGGGTGCGATCCTCTTGGGCAACGGCGGCGACAACAGCAACGGTTCGCAGGGCACCTTCTATGAAGGCGCGATGACGGCGGCGGGCACCTTCCCGACGGACGCGACCGATCAACTGGTACAGGCCAATGTCGTCGCGGCCGGGTACGCCGTGGCGCCGGTCAGCCTCGCGCCGGCGTCGGCCACCGCCACGCCGCCGGGACTCCAGACGTTCTCACCGGGGTCGTCCGAGGACACGACCGTGACGTTCACGAACACGACCGGGGCGCCGGCGGCGAACGTGCAGTTGAGCGTGGCCGTGCCCGCGGGGTGGACGTCGGCAGTCTCCGGCGCCTCCGGCGCGTCGAAGACGTTCGCGGATCCGGTCGCGCCGGGCGCGAGCGTGAGCGCGACTTTCAAGATCACGTCGGGGTCGGCGGCCTTTGGCGGCGATCTCGTAGGCAAAGCCTCGTGGACGAACCGAACGACCGGCGGGACTGAATCGGCGACGACCGCCGAGAAGGCGCGGAACGTCCGCCCGATCAGGATCAACGAGTTTCGTATCACCGGCGAGTCCGCCGAGAACTCGACGGACTCATTCATCGAGCTCTACAACGCCGGCACGAGTGAGGTCGACCTGTCGAACTGGACGGTGACCGCGCACCCGACCCAGGAGGCCGTGTTCTCGGCCGTGCACGTTCCCGCAGGCACGAAGCTGGCCGCTCACGGTTTCTATCTGCTCGGCCTCTCCAACTCCGGGCTGGCGGTTCCCGCGCGCACGGGTGAGACCATCGTCCACGTCAGGAGCACGACCGGCATGTCGGCCGGCGATGCGATCGCGATCGACACCGGCGCCGGCGCGGAGACCCGCAAGATTGCGAGCGTCGGAACGGCGGCCGGAAGCAGCACCACGCTATGGCAGCCGCTGCCCGAAGGCCCGGTGATTACGATCCCCGCCGGCTCGACCAACGTCCCGGTGGCGAGCGTGTCGGGCTTCGAGGTCGGCCAGAAGATCGCCCTCGGCTACGGCGCCACCTATCCCGCCGTCGCCAGAGGCACGGAGCGGTTCGAGGTGGTCACGGTCACGTCGGTCGGCAAGGCGGGCACGCAGGCGCGCCTCGGTGCGGACGCGGCCGCCGGTGCGACCAACATCAAGGTGACGTCGGTCGCCGACATCTCGGTCGGCGACAAGATCCGGTTGGACATCGACAGCGTCGGTCACGGCATCGAGACCGTCACGGTCACCCGTGTCGGCACGGCGGCGAGCCGCGCCTCGCTGTCGGCTGACGCGAGCGCTGGCGCGACCACCATCGACGTCCGCCGGCTGAACGGGGCCACCGTGGGCGACAAGATGACGGTAGGGACGCCCGCGAACCACGAAGTGGTGACCATCACCGCCATCGGCACTCCGGATCCCGCCGGCACCCGGGTCACGTTCACGCCGGCGCTCGCCAAGGCGCACGTCAACGGGGAGAGCGCGGTGGCTCAGGGCACGGGCCTCGACCTGGCCGCCCCGCTGAAGTTCAGCCACGCCGACAATCTTCCCTTCAGCGATCGCGGCACGGGGATCAGCTTCCAGCCGGCGACGGCCGTGGCCCATTCGAGCAACGAGCCCGTTCAGGCGCTCGGTACGGGCATCACGCTCGACAGCCCCCTGGCCCACGACCACGCGATCAACGCCGTCGTACGCGACGCCAAGGTCACCGCCGCGGGCTATCAAGGGACGCCGGCGCCCAACCAGTGGTTCGGCGGGCCGGCCCTTTCCCCCGCGCAAGGGGCAGGCTTCCGTCGGGTGCCCGACGACGGCACGATCGTGCTGCGTGACGCGGCCGGCCTGGTTGTCGACAGCCTCAACTACGGCGGTCTCGTCAACCCGTGGGCGGCTGAGGGGTATCAGGCGACTTCCGGATCCGGTCGGAGCGGCTGTTACGTCACCACGCCCGCCGCGGGCCGCGGCTTCGGGCGGTTCGGTGGGGCTCCGGCTGCGACCAACAAGAGCGCGGGCCGCTTCCCGGACGGCGCCGACACCGACAGCAACTGCACCGATTTCCGGGTGCAGACCGTCACCAGCCTGCCGGCCGCGTCGACCGCCGGCGCGACCAATATTAAAGTCGCCAGCGTCACGGACTTTGCGGCCGGCCAGACGATCGTGATCGACCAGGGCGCGGACCGCGAGACCGCCGTCATCGCGAGCGTCGGTACCTCCGGCGCGACCAGCGTGAATGCCGCGTCAACTGCCGGCGCGACCGAGATCGCGGTTGCCAGCCCGTTTGGGTTCAGCGCGGGCGAGCGCATCACCATCGACAGCGGCGCGAACGCCGAGACGGCGGTGGTCGCGTCACTGGGCCGAGGCGGCCGCGGAGGCCGAGGCGCGGGTGGCCGCGGGGGACGCGGCGGTTTCGGCGGCGGGACCATCACCGTGGCCGCGCCGCTCACGCATGCCCACGCGGACGGGGCCCAGGTGTCCGGCACGGGCATCACGCTCAGGGCGCCGTTGGCCCGGGCGCATGCCAGCGGGGCGTCGGTCGCGAGCAACGTGCCCACGCCCGGCGCGCCCAACAAGTACTCCGGGGCCAGCGCAGCGCGATAGAAGGATTCGAAACAGGAGCCGCTGAGTGTCCCTGACCGGCACTCAGCGGCTCCTGTCATTTCGCAACGCGTGATCCGTGATCCCCAACATGAAGACGACCATCAATCGCGTGCTGATACTCGCGCTGGCGCTCACTCTCATGGGTGGCACGTGGACGATGGCGACCCAGGCCGGTGCCGAACGCGATGGTCCGCCGTCCCGGTCGCAAGGCCCGTGTGACATCTATGGCGCGGCGGGCACTCCCTGCGTCACCGCGCACAGCACCACGCGCGCGCTGTACGCGAACTACAACGGCCCGCTCTACCAGGTCCGCCGCGAGTCGGACGGCCGGACCTTGGACATTGGCGTCGTCCGGCCCGTCGCCTCGCCGGTCTCCGATGCGGGTGGATACGCCGACGCGGCCGCGCAGGACGCGTTCTGCGCCGATACGATCTGCGTGATCGACCGCATTTACGACCAGTCCGGGAAGGGCAACCACCTCTATCAGGCGCCG
The DNA here is from genome assembly GCA_963849525.1 of uncultured Acidobacteriota bacterium. GTDB lineage: Bacteria > Acidobacteriota > Vicinamibacteria > Vicinamibacterales > SCN-69-37 > CAVXSP01. The sequence continues at coordinate 358,006 of CAWKHL010000006.1, forward strand.
CCTGGACCATCGTTCAAGGGGCCGGCGAAGGGCGGATTCGACACCCAACCTATCGCGGACATGGCGCCAGTCACGATCGGCGGCCACAAGGTCTACGGCGCCTACGTCATGCCGGGCATGGGGTTCCGCGACAACGACGCCGCCGGCATTGCGAGTGGTGACGAGCCGGAGGGTATCTACTACGTCGTCAACGGCACGCACTACGACAGCGGCTGCTGTTTTGACTACGGCAACTCCTCGACGAACGGCCGTGCCGTGGGCAGCGGCACCATGGAGACCACCTACTTCGGCACCGCCACCGCGTGGGGCAGCGGCAGCGGCCCCGGCCCGTGGATCATGTCCGACATGGAGGCCGGCCTGTTCTCTGGATACGACGCGAAGCAGAACGTCGCCGATCCGACCATCGATTCCTGGCGCTTCGTGACCGCCGTGGTCGACGGTGGTGGCGGCAACCGGTGGGATCTCCGCGGCGGCAACGCGCAGAAGGGCGGCCTGACGACGTTCTACAGCGGCGTTCGCCCGGGCTCACGGAACAACGGCAACTACTACCCGATGCGCAAGCACGGAGCCATCCTCCTGGGCACCGGCGGTGACAACGGGAATGGTTCGTCCGGCACGTTCTATGAAGGGGTGATGACGACCGGATATCCGACCGAGGCCACCACGGATACGGTGCAAGCCAACATCGTGGCGGCAAGGTACGACGTGGCGCCCCTGAGTCTCTCGCGGGTCACGACGTTCACACCGCGCTCGACGCGGAGCCTCACCGAGATATTCACGAATGCGACGGGATCGCCCGCGGCGAGCGTCAGGTTGAGCGTGGCGTTGCCCATGGGATGGACGGCCTTCGTGTCCGGCACCTCCAACTCGTCGGCGACGTTTGCCAATCCGGTCGCGCCTGGCCGGAGCGTGAGCGCGACCTTCACAGTCACCTCGCCCGCGACCACCGGGGCCGGTTTCCTGACCGGCAGGGCCGAATGGACGAGCCCCGCGGGCGGCAGGACGCAATTCGACATGGCGACCGAGCGGGTGCGGAACGTCCTCCCGATCAAGATCAATGAGGTGCGTTTCTCCGTCGGCGCCAACTCGACCAATCAGTTCATCGAGCTCTACAATGCCTCCGCCAGTGCCGTTGACCTCTCCAACTGGACCCTGATCAACACGCAGAGCCAGTGGGCCCCCGTCACGCTGGCGACGATCCCGGCCGGGAAGAAGCTCGCGAGCGGCGCCTACTACCTGCTCGGCCTCTCCAGCGCGGGGCTGGCCGCTCCCGTCAGCGCGGGCGCGACCACCATCAACGTCACGAGCACCACAGGCTTCGAGGTCGGCCAGAAGATCGACATCGACGGCGAGGCCCGCTCGATCGCACGCATCGGGACGGCGGCCACCGACATGACGACGGTGTTCGTGCCGGTGTCAACGGGGCCGTGGATCACGATTCCCGCGGGCTCGACCAACGTGCCGGTCGCGAGTGCCGCCGGCTTCACGGTCGGCGAGAAGATCGGGATCGACATCGGCGGCCACGACGAGCTGGCCACGGTGACCGCGGTCGGCAAGGCGGCCACGCAAACGACCCTGTCGGCGGCGGCTACCGCGGGCGCGACCACTATCGATGTGGCGGCCGCCGCCGACGTGGCGGTCGGTGACACGCTGACGGTGGGCACGGGCGGGCGCAAGGAACTTGTGAGAGTCACGGGCGTCGGCGGCGGCGTCACACTGGCCACCCCGCTCAGGTTCGACCACATGGGGGGCGTTGACGTCTCCGATGTGGGGACGGGGATCAGCTTCTCGCCGGCCACGAGATTCCCGCACGTGAGCGGCGACGCGGTGCAGGCGCAGGGTAGCGGCATCGCACTCGACCGCCCGCTGGCGAGCAGCCACGGGTACGGCGCGCCCGTGGTCAATCCGCTGGCCGCGGCGGTGGGTTACCAGGGCTCGCCGGCGCCCGATCAGTGGTTCGGGGGCGCGCTCTCTCCCAGGGCCGGCTCGATCGCGCTGATGGACCCGAGCGGCGCGGTGGTCGTCAACGCCATGGTCTACGGATCCCAGCAGAGCAGTTCGAGCGGGAACGGAACCATCGCCAGCCCCGAGATCGCCACGCTCGAGGCCGACCAAGGTCAGGGAGGCTGCATCGTGGTCGCGCCGAGCGAGGGCCGCGGCTTCGGGCGGTTCGGTGGCGCACCCGCGGCGACGGATCGGAGCGCGGGGCGCTTCCCGGATGGCGCCGACACCGACAGCAACTGCACCGATTTCCTGGTGCAGACCGCCACCACGCTACCGGCCGCCGCGGCCGCCGGCACAACCAATATCAAAGTCGCCAGTGTGGCGGACTTTGCGGCCGGCCAGACAATCGTGATCGACCAGGGCGCGGACCGCGAGACGGCCGTCATCGCAAGTGTCGGCACTTCGGGCGCGACCAGCGTGAACGCCGCGTCAACCGCCGGCGCGACCGAGATCGCGGTTGCGAGCCCGATTGGGTTCAGCGCGGGCCAGAGCATCATCATCGACAGCGGCGCGAACGCCGAGACGGCGGTGGTCGCGTCTCTTGGGCGCGGCGGTCGCGGAGGCCGAGGCGCCGGCGGCCGCGGGGGACGCGGCGGTTTCGGCGGCGGGACAATCAGCGTGGCCGCGCCGCTCACGTATGCCCACGCGGCTGGCGCCGAGGTGTCCGGCACCGGCATCACCCTCACCGCGCCGTTGACCCGGGCGCATGCCAGCGGGGCGTCGGTCGCGAGCAACGTACCCACGCCCGGCGCGCCCAACAAGTACTCCAGGCCCAGCGCATCGCGATAGAAGGCGCATCCGACAGCAGCCGTGTCCAGCATGGGGACCGAGCGGCTGCTGTCATTCCGCGCTGACGTGCGCCGCGGCCGTCAGGCAATGCGCAGGGGGGGCGGCCGGTTCTTACTAATGCACCATCCCAATCGTCCGCAGCCACGTCTCGAGTAACGTCGGCCATTCCGTGATTGGTTCCTTCGTTCGCCGCAGACCAAACGCGTGCCCGCCGTGCTGATACTCGTGCATCTCCACGGGCACGCCGGCCCGCTTCAACGCCGCGGCATAGACCAGCGAGTTGTTGACGCTGTCGGTGGGGTCGTCGTCCGCCTGCACGATGAACGTCGGCGGTGTCTCGGAGGTGACGGGGATCTTGGGGTTCAGCTTGGGGGTTTTCGCGGCGTCGTCTAGCAGGTGCCCCGGATAGAGCGCCACCGCGAAGTCCGGACGGCAGCTCTCCCGGTCGGCCGCATCCACGGGGGCGTACATGCGCGTCTCGAAGTGCGTGCTGATGTCGGCCACCATGTGTCCGCCCGCCGAAAACCCGAGCACGCCAACCTTGTGCGGGTCGATGTGCCACTCGGCCGCGTGATAGCGCACCAGCCCCACGGTCCTCTGGGCATCCTCGAGTGCCGTCGGGGCGTTCGGATGGATGTGGCACTTGCAGTCGTCATGCCAGGCTGGCCCGGAGTCCGGCACGCGGTACTTCAACAGTACGCACGTGATGCCCTTCGGCGCCAGCCAGTCGCAGACTTCCGAACCTTCCAGATCGATCGCCAGCATCCTGTACCCTCCGCCGGGAAATACCACGACCGCCGCGCCCGTGTTCTGTCCCGTTGGCGGATAGACCGTCATCGTGGGCCGCGTCACGTTGGTCACGGAGTGCAAGGGCTTCCCGGCCACGAGCGACGCACTCGCCGCGACCGTCTCTGGTGCCGCCGCGGCGACGGCATCAGGGGGCGGTCCCGGCCAGATCGCCACTTGAGTATGTCCGGCAGCGGGTTGCCACTCGGTGGGCGGCGCGCTCAGCCCGCCCATGGCCAGCAAGAATCCCAACGAGAGAATGAACGTCGTCATGGCCGTCCCACTTGAAGAAGTGTCGATTGCGGGTGGCGCGCACTTGACCGGCGCGGTCGTTGGGCCCGAGCCCTCGGATAGCGTCGTCGGGGCCGGCCCACGAACCGCTCGTTGGCCGCGCGGTTGACGCTTCCGCTTTGCGGCGTCAACTTGATAGAATACTCGTTCCGGTTTCGGCAGGAGGCCCGCTCCGTGCGGGTTGGCCCTCCGAAGCGCGGCGTTCTCAGTTCCGCCCCCTCGTGGGCCCGTAGCTCAACTGGCAGAGCAGCAGACTCTTAATCTGTTGGTTGAAGGTTCGATTCCTTCCGGGCTCACCACTCTTTCCTAGGAAAATTGAACGCCTCCGACGGGCAAAGACGGCGGTCCGGGTTACTTGACGCCCGATTTGACGCCCACGGATGGCAGTTGGTGTATCTTGATGCCCAAAAGTCACCGGCCGGCGCGGCTGAAATTGCGTCTATTCTTCGGTGCGTTTCTTCCTCTTAGACCAGCCGCGCCCGAGGAAGCCTGAGGCGAGTGCGAGGTAAACTCTGGAGGATAGCCCTTGGGCACTCCAGAGCGGCGATTGAAGGTTCACGGGAGTGCAGAGGCCACTAGGGCCGAGTTGCAGCCACGGTCTTCGGTGGCTGTAGAACGGCGGTAGATCGACCAGAACGGTGAGGCGATGGCAGGTTCAATCACAATCCCGCAGGGCCAAAGACCGGCAATTCAGGAATTGGCTAGGCTGACAGATGAAGCCTACGACGCTCTGAGAGAGTGCCTGAAGGATGGTCCCATTTGTTCAGTTCCGAACGACCTGGCCGAACGGACCTCGAAGGCTGTGTTGCGGCATACAGGACTTGGGGGGCAGATTGTTGGGTTGTTGATCGGCCTTCGGTCGCTCGTAGATACGGGCAGCATGTCCATGCCGGAGGTGGCGGCTGGCGTGGTTGCAGATGTAAAGGCCAAGCAGCTCGTTCCAGAGGAACTGCAGAGCCCCTTGCTGGAGCGACTTTCCGAGTTGCTCTCGATAGAATCGGTTGCGATTTCAGCTAAAGCCTTTACTCTTTCGATGGCCGACTTGGCGCCATTCAGTGACATTCGGATCATCAGCGACGTTAGGCCGATCTTTGCAGGCAAGGATGAAACGATGAGCTTCAGTGGCTCAGTTGTCGTCCATCACATGATTATTGAAGTCGCTGGAACCACCGACGATCAGCACTCTGCGCTCACGACCAGCGACCTTTTGAAGGTCAAACATGCCGTGGAGCGAGCCCTTCAGAAGGACCGGGCGATTCGAGGGACTCTACGCGGGACACCCATGGCGCCAGTCGAGAGAACGGGCGCCGGTCGGACGGGGAGACACCGATGGCCAATGAGTTCTGCGCCACGGACGTTTTTGAGGATTGGGAGCGCAGTGCTCCGTACGTCGCCATTGAAGCTCCAGTGGGAAAGGGCGCTTGGTGGGGGGCGACCAGCAAAGTCTGGGAGCGACAGAAAGGATTGTTGCAATTCCGTGACTTTGTTTTTTCGCCGCGTTCCAGATTCAGCGCTCTCGACAAGTTGTTCGCACCCTCTGGCATCGTGTCGCCCTTCTCGACTGAACTTGAGCAAGCCATAACAGCATCCCGAGCGATCCTGAGTCTTGCCGCAAATCCCGAAGAAGGGATCGACGAGCAGTATTCCGAGGCGACGTGGTCGCGCACGGCCGCCCTCATTCGCGAATTGGCAGCTCTGTTTTGGCAGGCGACGGGAGATTTCATGCCCGTGCCTTCCATTGGCCCTTCGGGTGAGGGAAGCATAGACATTTTTTGGGAATCAAAGGGATCAAATCTCTCTGATCAACGTCCCGGCCGATCCGCTTAAGGGGGTGGCCTTCTTTGGCCGGCGACTGACGAACAGCAAGATCTCCGGCCTGCTGGGCAGCGACGACAGCGAACCCAGGCATTTGACGGGCTGGCTGGCTGGGCACGACTAAGGATCAGCGGGTGTGATTCCTGTTGAGGAAATTCCGGACACGGATTGGCTTTTCTACCGCGTTCACGTCAATCTGGTCTGGAGCACGAACGGCAAATTGAACCCGAATTGCTTCCGGGATCTTGGCGGTGGCATGTTGACAGACTGGTCCAGGTACGCCTCAGCCGGAGGGACGAGGGCTGCTAAAGGGCCCCAACGGGTTTTCGAGTACGGTATTGCTAGGCTCGGCGTGGGACCGGTTCGGATGATCGAGGTACTGTCGGTAGCTCATGCGCCAACAGAGGACAATGACGCCCATTCTCACGTTCTCGGCCTAGGTGGTCCTCAGGGCGACGATGCCGAGTTGAGAGTACAGCAGCGACTGGATCTCTACGAGGCGTGTAACAGGGCGTGGCTGATCGCTCCGACCGATCCTGTTGTGCTGCCGCACACGCCGTCCTAACCATTCGCGTGAGGGCGTGATGCTACGCCGTCTGCTGTTTCGGCTGCCTAGCCGACCAGCGCTCTGTTCATCTTCTGAGCAGCGTCGCGTTGCAGAGTCGGCAGAACATGCGAGTACGTATTCAGCGTCAGGCTGATTTGTGAGTGGCCGAGCGTTTCCATGATTGTTCGGGCATCGACGCCCTGAGCCAGTAGGAACGTTGCGGCTGTGTGCCGGAGATCGTGAAACCGCACGTCTGGCAATCCGGCCCGCTTGAGCAATCGCTTGAAATCCTTCGTCAAATTGCTTGGCTCGATTGGAGTACCGACGCGCGTCGTAAAGACAAACCCGGTCTCTTTCCACTTGGAGCCCGCCAGGAGCCGTTCCTTCTGGTGGACCCGATGGGCACGAAGCGCGACAATCGCCACTCTGGGGAGCGTTACAGCCCTCTGGAGCGTTCTGACTTGGGCTAGACTAAATACCACTCCTTGCAGACGCTGAAGGGCCACAGGACCTGCAGGACTAAGGCCTGGAAGTACACGGCGTCCCACTTCAGCGAGAGGGCCTCTCACTGCAGAAGGCCAAGAGCGAGGGCCACGGTAAACAAGAGCGCCAGGCGATTGGACGCGCAGCGTCGAGTAAGGTTAGTGCCTGGTAAGGCTGAAGTGGTAGAATCTAGTCTGGGAACGCGCGGCGACTCCACCAGTGTAGCGACGTTTCTAGAGACGACACCGCATCGCAGCGCTTGCAGAGAGCAGACCGCAAGATTGCTCGGGCGTACTGACAGGTCCGAGGGCTCAGGCCGGCTTCGCGTCTATCGTTCAGCGACGCCTGCACGTCTTGCGGGCTCAGCGCTGGAGTGGTATCAGTCCGAGGTTCGGCGCAAGGTGAAGCACGAACGACCTGTGCGTAGCTAGCGAACGTGCGCGGCCAAAGCCTCGGTTAGCGCAGTCATCAAGCCAGCGATTCAAGAACTGCTAGACGGTGACGCGCTCAGGGGCCACGAGCGAGCTTTGCTCGTGTGCCTGGATCGTGGCGAGAAGCTTCCTCGCCACCTCGGCAGGGTTTGCGTAGGCACACGTCGGGCACGCTTGCGTTGCGATAGCTGACGCTCACGCGCGCGGCTCATCGCTCGTCGGAGCGTCGGTAGATGTTGCCTTCGCTCTGTGCACGTCTTCTCGTCATCGTCTTTTCCCCTTCAGGTTCAGTTGCGAGCGCCAATCTCGCAGCTGGCATCCAGGCGAGCAGTCAAGAGCATGCTTTCGCAGCTAGACTCCTTCCGGACTGACCAAAACCACCTTCGGCAATCGGTGTACTTGCAGCGTAGAAACTTCCGGTTGCGTTGATGGCTTCAACAATTGGAGCCACAGCGCGGCCAGTAGCGAATCTGGTAGAAGTAGAAGGGGAACTGAGGCGGTCTCTTTCAGTCTCGCCGCGATGTGAACTCCAACTCGGGAGATCGGGCAGTACAGCCTGGCGTTAATCTCACGGGCGAGCAATGAGCGGCAACAACTCTGAGTTTGTGGCCTCGCTCGCTGACTGCATCTATTGCGCGCCATACGAGCGGCGGAGCGACGCTCCGCGCAGCTCAAGTCGCTCAAGAACGCTCAGGCCAGATGGAAGGAACTCGCGGGGAATGAAGTCATCCACCAGTCGGTACCTTTTACCTTCGTGTCTGTCTGTTCGGTGAACCACCTCGACAGGTAGCGCTCTCGCTTACGCAGGGCTTGAGCGACCAGATCGGCAGCGCGCAGATGAGCCTGCTCCCTTCGCCAGAGGTAGAGTGCTTCCCCGAGTTCTCGGAATACGGACCGTGGTCCTACCTCGCGCGACACGCCGAGGCGCTCGTACTCTTGCGCGAATCGGAGGAAACCTCGGGAGACGGCTCGACATCGATGAACGTCCTAAAGAGCTGCGGATACTCCGTAAGAGGCTCATAAGGCTGTCCTACGGGTGCTCCAAACTCGTCTGCGTCACCAGACAGGACCAACCATTTCGTCTCTTGCTTCTCGCCTTCCTCGATTCTCAGCCAGTTCGCCGCGCTCTCCAAATGAAGGGACTCCCGCGAAAATGTGCGGTTCGCCAGAGGTAAGCGTTGGGCTCAGTCGGCCGCCGCCAGGCGAAAGGCGTCAACAGTGCTTCCTCTGGAGCGAACTTTGGTGAAACGGATTTGATACTCATTTGCGTTTCAGAGCGACCAGATAATACCAAGAGGCGCTGGAGGATACAAATGGAAAAGCTACTTCTTCGACCTGTGGAGGTTGCAGAAACGCTCGGTATCGGTAGATCGCGAGCCTACGAGCTGATCGCATCCGGTGCGATTCAGTCCGTCAGGATTGGTTCGTCGCCGCGCGTCCCCCTGACGTCGCTCAGGGCGTGGATTGACGCTCAGACCGACGACGCGGCCAAGGTAGAGCTCTCGAGTCGCCTTGACCGTGAGCAGGCAAGCCGGCGAGAGGACTAGGCTGATATGGACGCCGTTCCGACCGGGACGGCGTCAGGAATGGGCCCCTATTTCCGTCTGCAGGCCGGCAGGCTGCGAACTCCTTGCCGCGCTCGGCGCACGGGGATGCTCTGTCAAATCGTTGCCTGGCGGCAGGTGGCGAGCGCAGTGTCCGAGGCAGCGTGACAGGAGACCCTGTTGTCGGTTACGTGGAAGGCTGACAGGCTCCTGATCAAGTGCTTCGCGGTTGCAGCTTCCGCGAAATCTTGCAGGAGCTGGGCTTTCCAACCGTACCAGCTCTTTGCTCAACCTCACCAGAGGTCCTTGCCGCGAAGGCGAATAGTCGCTCGCTATCCCTACGTCGATGACGCGGGGTGCCTCGTGGCTAGAGAAGAGTTCGGTACAATCCGAAGGGCTTCCGTTGGCGACATCCGGACGCAGGTGCTCGCGACGGGTTTTCGTGGGGCCTTCCCGAGGGGTACTTGCCTCGGCTCTATCGTCAGGACCAGCTTTTGGGCTGCAGGAGCAGATTTGCGTCACAAGAGGGAGAAAAGGCCGTTGACCGGCTCCTGGCCCTCGGAGTGGGGGCGACCTGCCCACCAGCGGGAGCCAGTAGTTGGCCCGAACGGTTCTCCACCGCCCTTGTCCAAGCCGGCCTGCGAGAGGTCGTCGTGATACCCGACGCGGACCGCCCTTGGCAGGGCCCACGCCGAGCGGGTAGCCGCCTCCGTCTTCAACCATCAACCCATCGCCAAGGAGGACGTAGTGATTGTGAAAATCGTGAACTTGCCGGGCTTGTCGCCCGATACAGGACGTCGTCGATTGGATCGAACAGGGAGGAACTGCCGAGGGCCTGCGCCAGCTTATCCTGGCGGCTCCGCCGTGGTTCCCTGGGCACGAGAAACACGAGCGAGCCGAGCGTAAGCGCCGGCTGAGTGCTGCTCGCCGAGCGTGCCTTGCGCGCGCGGCGGCGGGCTGAGCGGTCAGCCGCGAGAGCGTAACGCGTAACGCCCGTAACGCAGGTGTACGTATATCTATGAGACGTTACGGAAATCCTGATGATCGGGCTTGCTCGGCGCCGGCCCTGATGGGCCCAGATTGTCTAAATTCGGGTATTTTATCGTTGATTTCGGTACAAGAAGCCTGCCGCTCCAACGACGCACAAGCGATGGGAAGAACGGCGTCGTGCGGCTGCGACAAGAAGGGGCATCGAGGCCGGCGAATGGGCTCACTCATCGGTGCGGTTGGCTTGCCTAGGAAGCCGGTCAGCGATGTCGCTGAGACGGTCCGAGAGCCGCTTGAGCGCGCTGTGGATGATGATTAGGTTCCAGACAACCAAAAGGAAACCGAAAAGCAGAATGCGGTCGGTCGTACCAGCCGGGAGCAAGTTCATCATCCCCGCCAATAGCAATGGTCCGGTTGCTAGGATCACCACAATTCCGCCGACCAATAACGCGCCGATGCCGCCCTGCAGCGCAAGTCTCTTCCACGGACTGAGTTCCCAATAGGCGCATCGGCCGACCCACCACGCGAAGAGAAGGGGTGCCCATTCCTCCAGTCGTGCGGTGGGTTGAATATCCCTGGATACGCGGCTTGCCCAGCCCAAACCGTTAGAAGAAACACGCAGACTCCGACCAGCCAGCCACGTTCTGGCGACCGCGGCGAAGTCAGCAGGTTGCCTGCTGGCGCGTTGCTGCGCGATGCGTCGGGTGGCGTGAAGAAGACGAACTGGGCCCGGCGTGCCCGACGCGCGTTGCGAGAGTCCACGATGGCACGACCGACGCCGACTCCGAGCAGTGCGACGAGCGCCGATCCAAGCGGCTACGGTTGCCACAGTGTGGAATGAACCGACGTTCGACTCCACACTGGACGAGAAAGATGTGAATGTGGCAAGACCGACGACAGTGAGCACAGCCCGGCCGGTGCGACTCATCCCCATACTGGGCGAGGATATTGCCACGATTCGCCGGGAACCGGCCAGGGGCCTATTGCGCTAAAGTAGCGCGCACTAGGATCCGCGGGGGGGCGGCTGATGGAACCCGGCCAGCCCGACGCCCATCTTGACGCCCAAGTTGACGACACGGGACGGAAACCGGTGGACTGTCTGGACGTTCGGAGCGGTGCTTTCAGAGCAGACGACGCTAGGCGGATCCTAGCGGACGGGTCAGCCTGGGACTCTTAATCTGTTGGTTGAAGGTTCGATTCCTTCCGGGCTCACCACTTTTTCCGAACAAATTGTCAAATTCATGATGTGGCCGACCGTCCGCTCGGCGGTTTGACACCCTAACTGACACCCTAACTGTTGCGAGCGGCCGAAAACGCAGCCTCCGCGGACTCCGTCCAAGCGCACTCCGTGACCCGGCCACGCTCGTGACTCGTCTACCGAGTGCTGGCCGTGGCGCCCGCCGTGCTCGACGTCGTTCTCGGGGCTCCTTTCTGGTGCGACCGAGCGAACCTAACTGCGCCGACAATCAGCACGGACGCGTTTGAGGGCAGCGATTGCTGACTCTGATGGGGGAGTGCCTCCCCGCACCGATCGAATGGTTTCTTATCAGCTCACTGCAGCGCGAGGAGGGCATCACGCGATCGGCCAGGCTGATGGAGTCGCCGGAGCACGACAGCATATCGGCGAGTGGAAGAGCGCAAGCCGCCGCAGCTTCTCTCGTGGGACCCGCGCAGAAACTGCGATCGCGCGCGCGCGTGGCAGCGTGCGGTTTCTGCGATCCGGGCGGCGCCCGCACGCATTTGTGGCGCAGTTCTTGACGTGCCTCGTGTGGCACGGGCTCTGCGCCATGCGCCACCGTGTCGCTGGCCTCCGCCGAGTACCGGTCGCGGTCTCCCGAAGCCGGCGTGCTGTACCAACTCGTCCGGGAGCATTTCGAGACGTTCCGCGCGCAAGCGGCCGCTTGCCGCGACGGGAAGGGCCTCCCTCGATTTGTCGAGCGGGCCTTTGCGGAATTCCTTCGGTGCGGCCGGCTCGCTGGTGGCTTGGCGCGCTTTCGCTGTACGGCCTGCGGGTTCGACCGGCTCGTGGCGTTCTCTTGCAAGGGGCGTGCACTCTGCCCGAGCTGCGGCGGCCGTCGCATGTCGGAACGAGCGGCCCATCTCGTCGACCAGGTGCTGCCGGACGCGCCAGTGCGCCAGTGGGTGCTCAGCCTCCCGCACCGCCTGATGCTCGCGCGTTCGAAGGTGACGTCGGTCACCGCCTCCCCGAGGCGCTCGCGCACGAGGCGCGGCTCGCCCCACTCGACCGGCGGCGACACGCCGGACGGAGGTGGCGGCACATACGACGCGACGAGCGAGAACATCCGGCCGATGAACATCTCGGCCGGCCAGGTCGAGAAGGCGATCGTGCCGCCCGGCGCCAGCACCCGCAGCATCTCGCCGATCGCGACCGCCGGCCGCGGCGCAAACATGTGGCCGTACTGGCTCACCACGACGTCGGACGTGCCGTCGGCGAACGGCAGCGCCTCGACGTCGCCTTCGTGCCAATCGATCGGCACGTTCGCCAGGCGCGCCTTCTATGTCTGAACGGGGAGCCGGGAAGATCCGAGAACGAGCATTATGTCACCCAGGCGACCGCGCTAATGCGTCCTTCTATCGTTGTGATTCGGGGCTGGGAACTCGCTTTGGGACCGACGACGCGGTCCAGGTTGACCTCAGCAACTGGCACCGTCGCCGGCATCTCGCACGATGGGTGCAGAGTCGCAACGTCAGCGCGCGACGATCGTCCCGACTACTCCTTGAACGGATTCTGAATCGTGAGTCGGCCGTCGAACACCTGGCCGGACTGCAAGTCTTCTGTGTATAGGGTCGCGCACTCCGCTTCGAGAGCCGCCGCGACAATCAGCGCGTCGTAGATGTGAAAGCCGTACTGGCCCGCCAAGCGCAGAGCGGCGTCATGCATCTCGACGGTGATTGGGATCGGCGATGGACAGAGAATCCGAATGGCATCGAGCGCCTCCGCGATCTCCGGCCAGGACATCTGCAACTTTCGACGCGCGACCGACGCCAGCTCATTGAGCACCTGCACGCTGACCACGCCGCCAGCGGCGAGCAGCGCCTCGGCGGTCGGCGTCCGCGCGTCATGCTGCCCGATCGTGTAGAGCAGCACGTTGGTGTCAAAGAACACCTTATCGCTCATGAACCTCTTCTCGATCGAACGTAAAGCCCGCTGGCAACGCGCGCCGCAGCCGCCGAAGCCGCTCAAGCGCCTTTTGCCGGCTGCGGTCGCGCGTCACTTCGAATTCGCGATCCGCCGCGACCCGAATCTCGATCTGATCGCCTTCCTTAAGCGCCAACGCGTCAACCACGGCGGTGGGAAGTCGCACCGCCAAGCTGTTGCCCCACCTTGCGACCTGCATGCGCGTTCTCCTTCGAATAGATACACTATAGCCATTGTATATCATCGCCAGGGACTGGGTCGGTGATCGACGCCCGCCCCGGCGAGAACGACGAGGCCGCCAGCATCTGTGCCTTCGTCTCGAGGTTCATCTCCGCGCAGACGTTGGTCGTGCCGATCGAGACGCAATGGTCCGACGGGCCGCGAGCGGACTTCGGCTCGACCAAGTGCACCGTCGTCTGAATCTGTCTGACCTGGCCGCGGACGGCCTGCAGCTGTCCTTCGAGGGCCCCACGCACGTCCGGGGTATGGATGTTGGGCAATCGAAGCTGCTCGGCCCACGGCGTCGAGGGCGTGCCCCGCGGAGGGCGTTTGTCAGAATGTATATACAGTTGTATATTTATGTGTGCGCTTCGAATGGGACGAAGCCAAAAGTGAGGCGAACCTGCTCGAGCGCGGGTTCGACTTCGCATTTGGCACGACTCATCTTGGACGGACCGACTCTTGAGGCCGAGGATCGCCGCGAGGATTATGGTGAACGGCGCGTTGTGGCGATCGGCGTCGCGGACGAGATTCACTTGACAGTTGTCTACACCGATCGCGAGCTCGGCAGGGCTCAGACGGTTGGTCGCATCATCTCAGCGCGCAGGAGCAGCCGCCGTGAACGCAAAATCTACGAAGCCTCGATCCCGTAAAACGCGACGGCCGAGCCGCGGCCGGGCATCTCTGTCCCATCTCCGACGGGCGACCGATGCGGAAATCCGCCAAACGTCGCCAGCCGAGTTGGCCGATTTGCCCGCAAATTTCTGGAACGACGCCGAAGTCGTGATGCCCGTCGCGAAGCGGGCGATTTCGCTGCGGCTGGACGAGGACGTCCTCGAGTGGTTTCGCCGGAGGGGGCCACGCTACCAGACCAGAATGAATGCCGTACTCCGGATGTACGTGAAGCGATCGGCACGCAAGCACGGCTGAGAGTCTTGACACCCTAACTCTTGGAAACGGGCAGAAATGGCAGGATTGGGCGGACGGCTCACCTCGTTCTCTTAATCTGTTGGTTGAAGGTTCGATTCCTTCCGGGCTCACCACCTCACCCCTCCAACACTGTCAAGAACGTATGGGCGGTCGCGACCGCCATCGCAGACCGGAATCGAACTGGTCAACCGGCTCCACACGGCCGCGCGTTGACGAAACCTAGCGGTAGGTTTACGATCGTCAGGTGACCTGGGCCGAGGTGATTCGCAAGCTAAAGGCCGCGGGGTTCGTTGAAGTCCGGTCAGGAAAGGGCAGCCATCTACTCCTGAAGCACCCTATCCGGGAAGGAAGTGTGGGTGGCGGTTCACACGAAGAAGGATGCCGGGCGGCTCGGCAATCGCGTCTTGCGAGAGGCGGGCGTCGAATGACCATGCTCTATCCGATCGTTCTTGAAACCGAAGACAGCGGCGCCGTGAGCGCCTACGTGCCCGGCTTGCCCGTGTACGCTGCGGCCGAGACGCATCCGAAAGCGGAGCGCGCCATTCGCGCCGTGTTGACGGAGTATCTGCACGCGCATCCGGCCACTCGGCCAGAGGCACGGGTCCGCGTGGCACGCTTCTCCGGAAAGAGGACGGTCGATATCGTTGGTGTCGCCGCGTTGGTGGGTGGAAAGCGCACGGCGGCGAAAGCGCGCGCATCGCGGGCCAACGGACGGCTCGGCGGTCGTCCTGCGAAGAACGCACCCACGCGGACGAAGGCATCGCGCTAACGCGGTGTCCCTCGTGCGCCTGTTCGTCAGGCGGCGCGCCATAGACTCTCGAGTGCCTGCAGCCACCCGTGGATCTGGTTCCCTGGTGCTCCGGCCCCCGCCCGGGTCCTGTTGCAGGATGCCGTGCCCGATGAGCTCACGGATGTCGCGCAGCGCCGTATCGTGTGAGCACTTGGCCAGCTTCGCCCATTTCGTGGTGGTGAGCGCCCCGTCAAACCCGTCGAGCAGCCGGTTCAGGATGCTGCGCTGCCGATCGTTGAGCGGCACCTGCGCATGGCCCTCCCAGAACCGCGCTTTGCGCATCACGGCTGAGAGCGTCGTCTCGGTGCGATCGAAGGCACGGCCCAGGCAGCCGAGAAACCACTGCATCCACGGTGTGACGTCAAGCGTGCCCTTCTGGGTGTGCTCCAAGATGTCGTAGTAGTCGTTCCGCTCGGCACGGATCTGCGCCGACATGCTGTAGAACCGCTGCGGGCTCTTCTCGGAACGCGCGAGCTGCCAATCAGCAATCGCGCGCGCGACGCACGCACCGGCCTCAATCAGGACCCGGCACGCGAGGCCGTGGGACGGCCTCGCGGCGAAGTTCGGCGAGGGGCGCGCCCGCCTCGGCGCGTACGTGAATTGTTGTTGGCGACGGAACGACACCTCGCTCAGTTCGATCGCCAGCGACCGTGCGTCGATGACGAGCCCACGGCGGCGGGCTGGCAAGACTTGTCCGTAGCGGCGGCTACCCCAGCGTCTTCTTGCCCGCTTTCTTGGCTTCGGCCCAGCGCTTCTTCGCGGCGTCGGCCATCTTCTTGCGCGTCGCCGCGCTCATCGGTTTGCGCGCGGTCGTCTTTGGCTTTGGCGCGCCGGCCGCGCGGCCGCGGCGGGGGCGGCCAATCGCCGAGGTCACGTTCAATCCGGCCATCGACGCGGCCGATCCGAACGTCAATTCCTTCAGGGCGAGCGCCATGTGCGAGATGATTCGCTCTCGAAGCTCATTGACTTCGGCGAGCTGGCGTTCCAATCGCGCGAGCGTGCCGTCTTTCCGTGTTCCGCGTGGCATGCGAGCTCCTTGAGACGAAATAGGGGGACCTCGCGAGTATACCGAAAAACGCCCGCGTGCCTGTGTGTCGCGCTCACCGTCCTTCATACCCGGCCGCTCCGTACGGAGCGGGGAGGGTTGAAACAGCTTTCAAGACGCGTGGGACGGCGCGGGCAGCGGTCGTCCACGGACGGGCACGCTCGGTTCGGCCGCGCCCGCCTGGAACTCGCCGACCAGAATCGGCACCGAGACCTTCAGCATGAGCGTGAACACCAGGAAGCCCACGGCGAAGACGCCCGCGGCCACGCGCAGCTCGGTCACCGTCGGGTAGTACTGGTAGATCTCGCCCAGCGTGTCCGGCGTGAGGCCCGGGATGATCAGGCCCATCCCCTTGTCGATGTAGCAGCCCGCGTAGGTCGCGAAGCACCCGATGTTCAGCAGGACCGGGTGACGGCGCGCCCACGGCACGATGAACAGCACGAACGACAGCACGTTCAAGCCGACCGCCGTCCAGGCGAACGGCACCAGGGTGTGGTGTCCGTCGAGTCCCTGGAACCAGTACCGCGTGTACAGCAGGTGCTCGCTCGCCGAGTAGTACTCCTTGAACGCCTCCGCGCCGTGCAGGAAGAGGTTGACGATGATCGCGTACGCCATGAGCTCCGCGATCTTCTGGATCGCCTCATCGCGAATCTCGAACCGCGTCATCCGCCTCAGGATCTGCAGCACGAAAAGCAGGATTGCCGGGCCCGAGCAGAAGGCCGACGCCAGGAACTGCGGCGCCAGGATCGACGAGTTCCAGTAGGGCCGCGCGCCCAAGCCATTGAAGAGGAACGCGGTGACCGTGTGGATGCCCACCGCCATCGGAATCGACGCGAGCACGAGCGGGATGACCAGGTGCTTCTCGTAGCGCCGGCCGTGGAAC
Organism: uncultured Acidobacteriota bacterium; assembly: GCA_963849525.1. GTDB lineage: Bacteria > Acidobacteriota > Vicinamibacteria > Vicinamibacterales > SCN-69-37 > CAVXSP01. The sequence continues at coordinate 374,710 of CAWKHL010000006.1, forward strand.
GCGCGATACATGATGTGCGTGACCACCACGAAGTTGACGACGAAGTAGAGATTGAGGACGAGGACGTCCCACGCCAGGACCGACCGTGGGAAGTTCAAGTGGCCGATGCCGGGGATCAGGTGCCAGAACCGGTCGGGGCGCCCGATGTCGACCATCACGAACATCAGGCACATGATGATCGCGCTCACGGCGAGCAGTTCGCCGAAGATGACGATCTCTCGAATCGGCTTCCAGTTGTAGACGTAGGCGGGGATCACCAGGACGACGGCCGCGGCTGCCACGCCGACGAGAAACGTGAAGTTGCCGATGTAGAAGCCCCAGCTCACCTGGTCGCGCATGGCCGTGACGATGAGCCCTTGCCGCACCTGGCTGACGAATGCGGCCCCGCCCGAGAGGATCAGGACACCGAGCAGGGCGAGCCAGGCCCAGTAGAGCCGGGGCCCGCGCCTGACCAGCAGCCAACTGCCCGCGACAAATCCGCCAAAGCGTTTGAGAAACGACATCGGGTCCTCACGTTCCGTAGAAGTAGAAGAACTTCGGCATCGTGTTCAGCTCGGCCTTCAGCATCACCACCCGCTTGTTCTCGAGGATGTAGCGGATCTCGCTTTTCGGGTCGAGCAGGTTGCCGAACTTGCGGGCGCCGGTCGGGCACGCCTCGAGACACGCGGGATACCGCCCCTCGCGCGTGCGCTGGATGCAGAACGTGCACTTCTCGACGACCCCGCGCGGGCGTGGGCGATTGCCGAGCACGTGCATCATCGGGTTGATCTCGTCGACGGGCACGTGCGGCTCGCCCCAGTTGAAGTGCCGTGCGCCGTACGGGCACGCCGCCATGCAGTACCGGCAGCCGATACACCAGTCGTAGTCGATGACCACGATGCCGTCCTGCTCGGTCCAGGTGGCGCCCGTGGGGCAGACCTTCGTGCACGGCGGGTTGCGGCACTGCTGGCAGGCCGTCGGGACGTAGAACCGGCCGGGCTCGGGCACGAGCGTCGGGTCGTAGTACGGGTCGGCGTCCGTGAAATCAATCCCCTTGTCCTTGTCCATCGAGAGCACGCGAATCCACTGAATCTGGGGATCGCGCGACTGGTTGTTCTCGGTCACGCAGGCCTCGACGCAGCGCCGATTGCCGTTGCAGCGCGAGAGGTCCAGCGCGTAGGCGAAGAGGACGCCAGGAATCGGGCCCGCGTCGGAGACGGTGACCGCCTTGCCGTACTGCTCCGTGTACTCGCGCTCGAGGTCCGCCACGAGCTTGCGCAGCTTCTCGCGCGGCACGTCGTGCAGGCGCCGCGGCCCGCAGGCGGTGAGGAGCCAGCCGGCGGCCGCCGCGGCGGCGACCGAGGCGAATTGCCGGCGCGTGACGCCGGTGTGGGACGAGTCAGTCTGGGCCATGACGTGCGCTCCTTCGCTACCGCGGCCGCATCGGCGGCAACGGCGCCGGTTTCGGCTCCATCGGCTTGAAATGCGGCTGGTGCGGGTCGTGGCAGTTGACGCAGAGCAGGTACTTCTTCTGCCCGTTCCAGTACCCGGTGCGCCGTCCGTGCACGCCCACGAGCCAGTCGCGGTACTTCTCCCCGTGGCACTGGCCGCAGAGCAGGTACGACTGGTCGAACGACACCAGCTTGCCGTTGGCGAGGTGCAGCGAATCGCGGTCTTTCGAATCGTGGCAGCCGAGACACCAGATGTTCTGCTCGTCGTGCTTGAGCACGATGTCCGGGTGGTCGTCCAGGGTCCGCGGCGTCGGATCCGACTTGAGATCCGCGTCATGGCAGAAGGTGCACGGGAAGATGCCGTCCGAGAATGGCGGGGCCGGCACCTCGAGCGCCTCGTTGGGCGCGCGGCTCGGCGCCGCACTCGGCGCCTGGGGACCGGCCGCGGGCGGGGGCGTGGGCTGCTGTCCCGATCCGACGAGCACCGCCAGCGGAATGGCCAGCGCGGCGAGTCGAAGCGTGGCCGTCATTGCTGACTCCGTCCCGCCGCCGCGCGCGCGAGGACGGCACGCTGGAGTTCGCGCAGCCACATGGCCTGAAATACCTGGAGCCGGTCGCCGATGAGCTCGGCCGCGTTGCGCGTGACGACGTAGCCGATCGCGGGATGGGCCGAGAGGTAGTGCAGCAGCGCCGTCCGCGGAATGGCCAGGACCTCACTGTCGATTGAGGCCTTGCCGGTGAGCGTGAAGCGGTGCGGCGGAATCAGCGCGGACCAGCCGACCAGCTGTCCGGCCGTCCGTTCCTCGATGAGGACGTCCTCCGTCTCGTCGTAGACCTGCATCGGCAGTGTCAGCGCGATCCCGCCGCGCTCGACGATGAAGACGCGGTCCGCCGGCGCGCCCAGATGAAAGAGCGCGGTGCCGCTCGGCACCTCGATGATCGTGCCGAGCGCGACGATGTCGGCCACTTCTTCCGCCGTGAGGCCGCGCAACACATCGGCCCGTTGGATGGTGGACATGGGGGGCCTCCCTCAATGCACCAGCGGGGACGTCGTCACGGCGTGCAGCGCTTCGGCGGTGGGACTGCCGCAGTAGGACTCGGCGGCCGACTGTTCCAGCTGCACGTGACGCTCGATTTGCAGGACCAGGAGCCTGACGGGCACGGCCGAGGCCGGGGACGCCGGTGCGTGTTCGTCGGCGAAGAACTGCGACGGGGGAGTGGACCGCCGCTCGTCCGACCCCGCCTTGGGGGCCGGCGGGTTTCGTGTCACCGCCATGAAGAGCAAGGCGGAAGAGACCAGGACGCCCACCACGCTCAACGCGATCACTACCAGAAACGTCGTCATAAGCACCTCGTCTTCCTGATACCTAGCCTTCAGCACGTTTGGTGCCAGCCGAGGAAGCGGAAAAGTCCTGGGAGATGCGGGGGTTTTTGGCGCCGAGACTTGGGCCGGCTGTCGCTTTGTCAGCGAATGCCTGACTTTTCGTCATCTGAGGCCGGAAAGTCTGGCCCCAGACGTGGCACGCGATACGCATGTAGAGCCCGTGGCACGTATGCGCGTCCCGTCCCTGTTCAGCACGACCGCCGGCCTGGCGGTTGGCGCGACCCTGGTGGTCGCGGCCACCGTCGCCACGGGCGCCTACTTCTATTCGACCTACTACTCGAACGGGCTGCTCCAGAACGCCCGCGAGTCCGCCCTCACGCAAGGCGAGCTGGTCAAGGCGGCGCTCGAGCACCAGATGCTCGAGGACGACCGGAGCCTCATCGACCAAATGATCAACACGTTTGGCCGCCAGCCCAGGGTCGAGCAGGTCGTGCTGCTCGATCGCGAGGGCCAGGCCCAGTTCTCGAGCGTGCCGCTGGGCCCGAAGAATGATTTTCAGCCTGGGTCGGCCACCTGTCAGGCGTGCCACCAGTTCCCACCCGACCAGCGCATGAACAGCCGCGTCATCGAGACGCAGGGCGGGGCGGTGCTGCGGACGGTGCTGCCCATCGAGAACAAGCCCGAGTGCTACCAGTGTCACGACGCCGAGGACAAGATCACGGGCGTGCTGATGGTTGACCTGAACGTCAACTCGATCCGCGCCGGCATGGATCGCGACCTGCGATGGATGGTGGCCGGCACCGGCGGCCTCACGCTGGTGCTCATGGCCGGCATCGGGGGCGTCGTCCGCGTGGGCGTGCTCCGCCGACTCGGGCGATTCGAGACGACGGCCCGGATGATCGCCAGCGGAGACCTTGACCAGCGCGTGCCGACCGAGGGGGCGGACACGATTTCGTGGCTGGCCCGCGAGTTCAACACGATGGCCGACACGATGACGGGCCTGCTCGATCAAGTCCACGGGCAGCAGCGCCGGCTCGAGACCGTCATCAACAGCATCGACGACGGCATCGTGGTGCTGGACCCGAAGCGGCACGTGATTGCGGCGAACGACGCCTTTCTGGCGCGCACCGGAAAGGTGCGTGAACACGTCACCGGCTGCAACTGTCGCGACGTCTCGTCCGGCGTCTGCACGTTCAATGACTGCCCGACGCTCGCCTGTCTCGAATCGCGCGAGCGGCAGGTGCGGGTCTGCGAGCGCCAGACGCCGAACGGCGTACGCTGGGAGGAAGTCCACGCCTCACCGGTGATCGACGCGACCGGGCGTCTGGTGCACATCGTGGAGGTGTGGCGGGACATTTCCGACCGGCGCGCGGCCGAGGCCCGGTTGTCCGAATCGCACCGGCTCGCCTCTTTGGGCCTGCTGGCTACGGGGTTCTCGCACGAGCTGAACACGCCGCTCGCGACGGTGCTGACCTGTGTCGAGGGCATTCTTCGCGAGACGAGCGGCGGCCCCCAAGCCGCCGACGCCACGGCGCACATCAGCAAGCGCGCCGCGGTGGCCCGCGAGCAGATCCTGCGCTGCCGCACGGTCACGCAGCACTTTCTTCGGATGTCGCGAGGACAGACGTCAACGCCCGACATCGTCGATCTGGGGGCGACGCTCGAGGCGGTCGAGCGACTGATCGCGCCGACCGCGGAGAGCCACGGTGTGAACGTCGCGGTCAATCCGCCGGCGGGGCTCCACGTGCGCGCCGACGAGGCCGAGCTGCAGCACGTCTTGATCAACCTGGTGCTGAACGCCATTCAGGCCAGTCCCAAGGGCGCGATCGTCACGCTGGACGTCGTGGCGGGCGACCCGGTGCGCATTCGCGTGACCGATCGCGGATGCGGGATTGCCGAAGAGCACCGGCGACGGATTTTCGAGCCGTTCTTCGGGCTGCGGGAAGGCGGCACCGGCCTTGGCCTGTTTCTCTCGCTGAACTTCGTCCGGCGGTGGGCCGGCGACATCACGGTCGCGAGCGTGCCTGGCGCCGGGTCGGTGTTCGAGGTGATTCTCCCTGCGGCGGGCATCGTCGCGGAACGGCGGTCGGCATGAGGTCAGCGGCGTCCTTGCTCCTGGTTGACGACGACGCGGCGTACCGCGAGGCCCTGGGCGGGGAGCTCGAACGCCAGGGTTTTGCCGTGACGCTTGCCGCGTCCGGTGAAGAGGCGCTCGACAGCGTCAAGGCGGCCGAACCCAATATCGTCCTGCTCGACTTGCGCCTGCCCGGCATCAGCGGCCTCGACGTCTTGAAGGCGATTCGCGAGCGGCACTCCGGGGCCGACGTGATCATGCTGACCGGCCAAGGGTCAATCGACACGGCCATCGAGTCGATTCGCATGGGGGCGTTCGACTATGTCGGGAAGCCCTGTCCGCTCGACGAGTTGGAAGTGCGCCTCCAGCGCGCGCTGGAGCGCCAGGCGCTCAGGCAGCGCGCGACGCTGCTCGAGCGAGGGTTGACACCGCCCGACCTAGGGACGTCGTTCGTCGGCAAGAGCGAGCCGTTCCTTGGCGTGATGACGCTCATCAACCGCGTGGGGCCGGCCGATTCCACGGTGCTCATCACCGGCGAGACCGGATCGGGCAAGGAAATGGTGGCCAAGCTCCTGCACGCCCGCAGCCCCAGGCGGCAGAAGCCGTTCGTCGTCGTCAACTGCGCGGCGCTGCAGGAGACGCTGCTGCAGAGCGAGCTGTTCGGCCACGAGCGCGGCGCGTTCACCGGCGCCGACCGCGCCAAACCCGGGCTGTTCGAGGTCGCCCACGGCGGCACGATCTTCCTGGATGAGATCGGTGAAGTCAGCCTGGCAACGCAGGTCAAGCTGCTGCGCGTGCTCGACACGTCGACGTTCCGGCGGGTCGGCGCGACGTCCGAAGTGCGCGTGAACGTGCGCCTGATCGCCGCCACCAACCGGGACCTCGAGGCGATGGTGCGGCAGAACCTCTTCCGCGAGGACCTGTACTACCGCCTCACGACGATCAACGTCCGGCTGCCGCCGCTCCGGGAGCGAGGCGTCGACATCGACTTGCTCGCCGACTACTTCCTCGCGCGGCTCAACGAGCGCTTCGGCCGCGAGAGACACCTCAGCGCGGGCGCGCGACGTCTGCTGGCCCGCCACGACTGGCCGGGCAACGTGCGTGAGCTCCAGCATTCGATCGAGCGCGCGATCGTCGTGTGCGAGGGCGACGAGATCCAGCCCGAGCATCTGCCCGCCGCCGTCCGCCGCGCGCCGGCGGGGCCGGCGCGCGCCGCCGGCCAGCCCGCGATCCCGACGCTCGAGGACATGGAGCGGACGCACATCGAGCTGGCGCTCGAGACGACGGGCGGCCACCGCGGCCGTGCGGCGAAGCTGCTGGGGATCAGCGAGCGGAATCTCTATCGCAAGCTTCGCGAATACGGGCAGGTGGCGGAGGAGCCCGAGCCATCGGCCTGACCGAATGTCAGCCAGACATCTGACAATTCAGCAGCATCGACGCGCGGCCGGCGCCCTCCCCCTCGGGAATGGGCCGGGATTGCACGTCCGCCGATGGCATTGAACCTGCTCTTGTTCCACAGTGACTGCTCGCGCGATGCCGCGGCAGAAGGAGACGACGATGACGAAGCGATTCCTGGTTGCGGTGGTGGGAACCCTGGCCCTTTCCGGGATGACGCTCCTGGCGCAGGATGCGAAGCAGGTGGACACCGGCAAGAAACTGTTCTCGTCGAAAGAGTGCACGAAGTGCCATCAGATCGAGGGCAAGGGGAACAAGATCAACATTCTCGACGGCGTCGCCACGAAGGTTACGGCCGCCGACATGCACAAGTGGCTGACCGAGCCGGCCGCGATGGAGGCCAAGCTCGACCACAAGCCCAAGGTGAAGATGTCGTCGAAGATCAAGCAGCTCAAGCTCAATCCGGCGGAAATCGACGCCTTGGTGGCCTACTTGCAGACGCTCAAATAGGGGCTCGTCAAGACCGTCACGTTCACCATTGAGAACATCGAGGCACCCGGCGCCAGGAGCTGGCCTGGGTGCCGTCGGGGCGCCCAGGTCTGCGTGACCGTGGCTCTCGCGTCAATTCGCCATGGAATCGCGTCCTTAGAGGTCGCTCCGGCGGAAGTACGCCACCTGCCATGAGTCGGCGTACTCCGGGTAGTAGCCTTTCAGCTCCTTCAAAGGCAGGATGGTCCACGGCGCCAGGTTGGTGAAGCCGTTCTTCGTGAAGACCAGGTCGTCGGCCAGATACACCGCGACATGCAGGAAGGTGCCATCCCGTGCCGTGAATACGGCCAGGTCGCCGAGTTGAACATCGTCCTGGACTAGGTAGTAGTCCTGTTTGAGGCTTTTGATTGCCACGGCCTCGTCGAGCAGGCGATTGTCCACCTCGGAATTGAAGAAGTTGAGCGCCGTCCACAGGCAGTTCGGCAGGAGCGGCTCCTCCAGATCGGCCAATGTCACTCTCGGATATCGGTACAGCAGGCGCCTCGCCGTTTCCGGCAGCAGGTGCGTGATGTCGATCTGATGGGTTGCATCGCCATCCGACACCGACTCGATGAGCGGCCGGATGTCCGTCTTTCGGCCGCCTCGCCCCCAGTATTCGGTGACCTTGTCCACATCCGAAGGTGTGTCGACCCGCAGCGAGACCAGCATTGTGGATTGACGGAGGAGCCGTTTGAGGGCGAGCTGGAACTCGGGGCCATCGCCAATTTCCTGGCGCAGAATGTTGAGATCGGCGAAATAGAGAAAGTCACCCTCACGATAGACGAGCGGCTCGATGAGCGCGCGCACGCGGGGCGAGACGCCGTCGGGGCCCAGCCACTCGTCGAGCGACTGGCCGTAGAATCGGCACGCCGCCAGCTGGTCGTGATTGAGCGAGTTGTCCAGCAGATGGCGATACAGCTTGGCTCGCGTCTTCGGGTCGAGTCCCTGGACCAGCGCCCGGTCGGGCGTCACGAACACCCCGTCGTCGGACGGCTCGGGACGCGCGCCTGCTACGAGCGTGGCGGCCTGCTCCGGCGTCAGGCCGTCGGACGTGAGGGTGTGGCTGAGCTTGTCGGGCGTCATCTTGGCGAAGTGCCACCGCGCCGGTTGGAAAGCGCCCCCGCTTGGGGGGATGTACTCGAGCGGCGGCGAGATGACGACCGGGGTCAGCGTGAGGTGGCCCCAGCGCCCATCGCTCGTCGTGGTGGCCCCCGATGCCGCGGCGGTGAGGGGCGCCGACGACGGTCCCCGGAACGCCGGCGTTGGCTGCGGCCACAAGGCAAGGATGACCGCCCCCGCGGCGAGCCAGGTGCCATGAGTCGGCCGGCGCTCTGGGCGCCCTTGGCGCCCGGGCGGAAGAGAGGTGAGGGGCATTGCCACTCCTAGGACTCACATGACATACGCCGAGCGGTGGGCGGGTGTTTCGGGCGGGGCGTCCCGAGCTTGTCGAGGGACGAGGTTCCGGGCGACCGGGCGCTGAGGACCGGAGGCGTTCGGGGTAGTATTTCGGGCAACGATCCAACCAAACGGAGGTCGATGCCCTCATGAGTTCCAGGACAACTGTCTTCGGCACGGCGTGCCTGTTCGCGGTCTCGGCCGCACTTGCGGCCACCAGTGTCGTCTCGGCACAGCAGGCCGCCGGACAGGCGCCGCCCAACGGCGCGGCCAGCACCGCCAGCCTGCCGCCGCCCAAGAACTGGACGGCGCAGGACGATCACCAGAACATGATGGAGCAGTTGGGGATCAAGGCCCTCCGCCCCGGTCCGAGCGGCAACGAAGCCGACCCCAACCACGCCAACTACGACGAGTCGAAAGCGAATCCGTATCCGAACCTGCCCGACGCGCTGACGTTGAAGAATGGACAGAAGGTCACGACGGCCGCGATGTGGTGGAACGAGCGGCGGCCCGAGATCGTGGAGGACTTCGACCGCGAGATGTACGGACGCGTGCCGGCCAGCGTGCCGAAGGTGACCTGGGAGGTGACCGACCGCGGGACGGCCACGATCGCGGGACACCCGGTCGCGGGCCAGCAGCTCGTCGGCCACGTCGACAACTCGTCCTATCCGCTCATCAGCGTCGACATCCAGTTGACGATCGTCACGCCGACCGACGCGAAGGGGCCGGTGCCGGTGATGATCATGTTTCGCGGCGGCGGGCTCGGCCAGGCGCTCGGCACGGCGCCCCCGCCCGCCCGCGGCCGATTTGGCGGGGCGTTCACGCCGCCGCCCGGCAGCGATCCGCCGGCCACCGATCAGCTCATCGCCGATGGCTGGGGCTTCGCGTTCCTCAATCCCGCGAGCATTCAGGCCGACAACGGCGCCGGTCTGACGAAGGGGATCATCGGTCTCGTCAACAAGGGACAGCCGCGCAAGCCGGATGACTGGGGATCGCTGCGCGCCTGGGGCTGGGGCGCGGCGCGCGCGCTCGATTACATGGAGACCGACTCGTCCATCAACGCGAAGGCCGTCGGCATCGAGGGCGTGTCTCGCTACGGCAAGGCGGCGCTCGTGACGATGGCGTTCGAGACGCGGTTCGCGCTGGTGCTCGTGGGGTCGTCGGGTGAAGGCGGCGCCAAACTGAGTCGGCGCAATTGGGGTGAGGAAGTCGAGAACCTGACGGGTACCGGCGAGTACCACTGGATGGCCGGCAACTTCCTCAAGTACGGCGCGGCCGAGGCGACCTTCGGCAGCATGACTCCCGGCGACTTGCCGGTGGACGCGCACGAGCTCATCGCGCTCTGTGCGCCGCGACCGACCTTCGTGAGCTACGGTCTGCCGGAGAAGGGCGACGCCAAGTGGCTCGACCATCAGGGCAGCTACATGGCCGCGGTCGCGGCGGGCCCGGTCTTCCGGCTGCTCGGCGCCAAGGACCTGGGCACCTCGGACGATTACCACACGGAGAAGATGCCGCCGGTCAATGTCGGCCTGCTGCACGGCCAGCTCGCCTGGCGCCAGCACGACGGCGGCCACACCGACGCGCCGAACTGGCGCTATTTCATTCCGTGGGCTGACGCGATGCTGAAGCACCTGCCGTCGCCGGCCGGTGCCTTGGCGGTTCCGGCCAATCAGCCGCTCGAGCGAACGGACGTCAACTCGATGCTGGCGCACGTCGACCTGCTGCAGAAGGCGAAGCTCGACCACGTCGACGTCTACTTTGAAGGCGACTCGATCATTCGTCGGTGGGGCGCCACCGACTATCCGGAGATGCTCGCCAACTGGAACGCGAACTTCCACGGCTGGAACGCCGGCGACTTCGCCTGGGGCGCTGACCGCACGCAGAACATTCTCTGGCGGATGGATCACGGCGAGCTCGACTTCGTGCAGCCGAAGGTCGTCGTGCTCCTGGCCGGGACGAACAACGTCGGCGCGCGGCCGGCGGCCGATCCGGACGCCAAGGTGGCCGACGTGACGAGCGGCGTCGAAGCCATCGTGAACAAGTTCCGCGAGAAGTGGCCCGACGCGACGATCATTCTCACGGCCATCTTCCCCCGCAACGACAACATCGCCGTCGTCCCCGAGATCATGAAGATCGACGCGAACCTCGCGAAGTTCGCCGACGGGACGCACGTGCGGTACCTCGACATCAACGACAAGTTGGCCGACGCGTCCGGGCACGTGTTCGACGGGATGCTCGGCGCGCGGGACCACCTGCACCCGACGGCGAAGGGGTATCAGGTCTGGGCCGACGCGCTGAAGCCGATGCTCACCGACATCCTCGGTCCGCCCGCCGCCACCGACCAGGCGCCGCCGCCGACGGGCGATCCGAGCGCGAGCCGCTGAGAGGGCGGGGCACGCACTCCGGCACAGCCGCCGGCCACGGCGGCTGGCCATCAGAATCCGGCTTGACGCGATAGATGATGACGTCATATGATGACGTCATGCGCACGATCATCAATCTTCCGACGGACCAGCTCGAGGCCCTCGAGACGTTGTGTCGCCGCGAGGGCATCTCGCGTGCCGAGGCCATCCGACAGGCCGTCGCCGCGCACCTGCGGACGACGCGTGCCTGCGGACCCGACGCGGCGTTCGGCCTCTGGCGCGGCCGCCGCGCCGACGGCCTGAGCGAGCAGCGCCGGCTCCGCCGCGAGTGGGACTAGTGGCAATGCCATTCGGAAATTTGCAAACGCCGAAATTGGACCATGGAGAACATGGAGGCCGCACGCAGAGCCGAGCTCGGCCCGGCGAAGCCGGGCCCGGCAGGACCGGTGAGCCCGCAGAGACGCGAGCCCCGGCATCTCTTGCGGCGCTCGTGTCTCTGCGGGCTCGCCGGTCCTGCGCCGCCGTGCACGGCGGCCAGCTCGGCGACCTCCACGCCGACGCGGTCGGCCTCCATGATCTCCATGGTGGGTCTTCTGCAAGTCGATTCGACCTGCCGGACATTTCCGAAGGGTATTGGGACTAGTGAAGGCGCTCTTCGACAGCAACATCCTCATCGACTACCTCAACGGCATCGACGCCGCGAAGCGCGAGATCGAGCGGCACGACGAGCGGCTAATCAGCATCGTGACCTGGATGGAGGTCCTGGCCGGCGCCCACGGCGAGGCCGAAGAGGACGTGATCGACCTGTTCCTTCGGGACTTCCGCGTGGTCGAACTCACGCGCGGCGTGGCGCGTCAGGCCGTCAAGCTCCGGCGGACCCGGCGCCTGCGGTTGCCCGACGCCGTCGTCTGGGCGAGCGCCCAGGCCGAGTCCGCGCTGCTCGTGACCCGAGACACGAAGGCCTTTCCGGCCGACGACCCGGGAGTTCGGGTGCCGTACTAGGCACTGGGCACTGGGCACTGGGCACTGGGCACTGGGCACTAGGCACTGGGCACTGGGCACTAGGCACTAGGGCTCCGGGCTCCAGGCCTCAGGCGCGACTTACTCAGCCCGCAACGCCACTAGTGGATCGACGCGCGAGGCGCGGATCGCGGGGAGGAGCGCCGCTAGCAGGGCAACAAAAAGCAGACCGCCGGCGACCCCGACATACACGCCCGCGTCGGTCGTTGTCATGCCGAAAACCAGCGAGGAGAAGAGACCAGCTGTTGCGCGCGCGCCCAGGAGGCCAAGCGCGACGCCGATGACGACGTACCGCGCGACGCCGCCGAGGACGTCGGTGACAACCCGCCGCGACGTCGCGCCGAGGGCGATCTGCAAGCCGATGACGCGGACGTGCTGCGCGACGATGAAGGCCAGGACGCCGTAGATGCCGGTGGCGGCGACGATCATCGCGAGGAGGCCGAAGAGAGCCATGACGCCCGCGTTGAAGCGGCGGTCCGCGGTGAGCTTGTCGAACGCCTCATCCAGCGATTGCGGTTCCGGCGGCTTCGTGCCGCCGAGCGCAGGCGTTACGGCGGCGCTGATGCGTTGGCCGAGTGCGGCGGTGGGGCGGTCAACGCGCGTGACGAGGGTGCCAAAGGGAAAGGCGTCCTGGGGATCCTGGCTGAGTGGGACGTACAGTTCGGGCCGCAGATCAATCTCCGGACCGTGCAGCCTCACGCTCTGGACGACCCCCACAATCGTCGTCGGGCCCCGGAACTTGATGATCTGACCGACGGCATCCTCCCCCGGAAAGAACTGCCTGGCGGCGGTGCCGTTGATGATCGCCACGAGTGGGGCCCCTGCGCGATCCGATGCCTCGAACTTCCGGCCTTCGAGCAGCCGCAGCCGCATGACGTCGAAGTAGCCGGGCGTGATCGGATGGAGGCTGAGCATGTCGGCACCCATGGTTGGCACGCCGCTGGGCAAGACGATGCTGTAGCTCGCGCCTCCGCCGCCCAGCGGGGCGCCGTCGGTGACGATCGCGGTGGCCATGACACCCGGCACGGCCCGGGCGCGCGCGAGGACGTCGGTCCGAAACGCCTCTGCGCTCGCCGGATCGTCGGTCCGGCGCTCGTTCGATACGTCGAAAGGTCAGCACATCGTGCCGATCGAAACCAAGATCGGTAGTGGTCACTCGAATGAAGCTGACGACGACGAGGCCCGTCGCGACGAGGAGCGTGACGACGAACGCGACCTCGGCGGCGAGGAAGACCCCAAGCCAGCCGCGCCGGCCGCGGCCGCCGATGACGGCGTCCGTGCCGTGCTTGATGGCGCGCGTCAAATCACTCCGAGACGACTGCCAGGCGGGCGCGGCGCTGAACGCGAGGCCGCAGACAGGACGGCGGCCGTGACCGACACCCACAGGACGCGCGCGTCAACCGCAATGTCCGACGCGCGGGCAAGCCCGTTGGGGAGCGCGGCTTTCGCGACGTCGACGCCCCAGACCGAGACGGCAATGCCGGCGGCCGCGGCGGCAAGCGACAGCATGAGACCCTCGAAGACGAGCGTTCGCGCCAGCCGCGCCCGCGAGGCGCCGAGCGCCGCCCGCGTGGCGAGCTCCTGGCCGCGGCGAGTCGCCCGGGCGAGCAGCAGGTTCGCGACGTTGGCGCACGCGGCCAGCAGGACGAGACAGGTGGCGACGAGCAGCAGGAGGAGCCACGTTCTGGCGGGACCCGAGATGAAGTCCAGCAGGCTCATGGCCACGTAGTCGGGCGAGCCGAAAGTCGTCCGCTGAGCCTTGGCAACGTCGCCGTTGGCGGCCTCGAGCTGGGCGCGTAGTTGGTGGAGCGTCGCGCCGGGCCGCAAGCGAGCGACCACCTGCATCGAGTACGTCCGTCCCGGGGAGGCGAGCGATCGATCGGCATCGGTCGGCACGTAGGGAATCCACAGCGCGGCCGATCGGTCGCGCGTCGGGAACGCGAAGCGCTCCGGCATGACGCCCAGCACGTCCCACTCCGCCGTGTCGAGGTGCACGCGGCGGCCGGCGATGTGCGGGTCGGCGCCGAAGCGGCTCGCGCCACAGGTCGTAGCTCAGGACGAGGGCGAGGTGGTTCGCCATCTCGCCGTTGGCCGGCGTGAACGTTCGGCCGAGCAGCGGACGGACGCCGAGGACGTCGAAGAAGTTGGTCGTGACGCGGTGCGCCACGAGCGGCGCGTCTCCGTCGGCCGCGCGCAGCCGGACGGGCCGCAAATCGTAGGCGGCGGGAGCGGACACCGCCGGCAGGTTGCCGAGCAGGGTGAAGTAGTCCTGCGACGCCAGCGTGGCCGGCGTCGAGGACATCTGCGAGACACGGCCGATCATCACGAGCCGCCTGGCGAACCGAACGGGAGCGGCCGCAGGGCGACGGGGTAGACGACCGAGTAGGTGACCGTGCTGGCGGCAATGGCGACGGTCAAGATGCCGAACGCGAGAAGAGAAGTGCGCCGGCCGACGCGTAGACTGCGAACGGCGTCCCGCAGGTCGGTCAGCATCGCGGCCGTCCGGCCGAACATCCAGGGGCCAGCGGCGTCTTCTCTGGCGAGGATCGTGTTGCCGAGCTGCCGGCCGGCGGCGCGCGCGGCGGCCTCGTGGTCGTGTTCGTCGTGGAACTTGTCGGCCTCGAGCATCTGACGATGGAAATCAAGCTCTTCGGTCAGCTCGCGATCGAAACGGCCGCGCCGGAAGAGAAAGGTGAGCCGATTCCAGAGGCGGACCCACATGGATCAGGCCCCTTCGAGGATGGAGGTGATCGCGCCGACGAGCCGCGCGAACTCGTCGGTTTCCCGCGCGAGTCGCTTTCGGCCGCTTGGTGTGATTCGGTACACGCGAGCGCGGCGACCGAGCTCGGACGCCTTCCATTCGGCCCGCACCCAGCCGTTGACCAGCAGCCGTTGCAACGCGGGGTAGAGCGAGCTCTCGCCGACCTTGAGTACGTCGGCCGACACGCGCTCGATCTGGCGCGCGATCGCGTACCCGTGAGCGGGGCCGTGCGTGAGGATCTTCAGGATCAGCACCTCGAGGGTGCCGGGCAGCATCTCCGAGCCCATCGATGTCCGTGTACGCATCGCTTACTGATGCCTCAGTGAATGATGGGTAGATCTATACGGCGGGATCAGCCGGCTGTCAACTCCGGCGCCCAGGTGCCGTCCTGGATGGACCGGCTCAAAGCCGCTGGGCGCCGTCAACCCTGTCAAGCGCACGGTCGAAGGTGCCAAGCGGTGTGTGGCCGGCCTTTCGAGCGACCTCCACCATGAGGCAATCGGAGAATCCAACCCGTGGGTGCTCGCGGAACTGCATCACGGCCGCAGCCACCGCTTCTGCGTCTTGAACGGTCAGCTGTTCGTGGCTGAGCAACATCTCGACCGCGGTTGCGATGGCCTCGGCTCGGCGATCATAGACGGCGGCCAGGACCCAGGTGGCCTCGGCGATCGCCAGGTGCGGTACCCACGCCCCTCCCGAGACGAAGGCTTCCGCCGCGGCCACTTGCTTGGGGTCGTCGCGAGTGATGAGGCGAACCAGGACGTTGGTGTCAACCGCCCGCATGGCGCTTCCTGACATGACGCCGGATGCCGGCCTTCATCTCTTCTATCGTGCGTCGGCGTGGGAGCTCGGCGAACAGGCTCCGATGGATGTCTTCGGACGAATAGCGGCCCGTCTTCCGGACGATCATCTGGCCATCCTCGTCGTTCCACTCCAGCACGGACCCTGGACCCACGCCCAGCCGTTGCCGGACTTTGGCCGGCACCGAGACCTGTCCCTGCGCCGTAATCTTCGAATGTGCGAGTGCCATTGAGATACATTACCACGGTAATGATCGCGGGCTGCTGGCTGCTGGCTGCGGGCTCCGGGCCCAAGGCCCAAGGCCCAAGGCCCCAGGCCCAAGGCCCCAGGCCCCAGGCTTCTGGCCCGGAGGCGCCACTGCGAGCCATTCTTCGCCCGTAGCCCGTAGCCCGTAGCCCGACGCCCGACGCCCGACGCCGCTATAGATTTCTTGTCGCGATCACTTCGCGCGCCGGTGATCGGTTGCCCGTGCAGCTGATTCGACGCGGCCCGTCGAGCTGCTCAACGGTAAAGCCGAGTTTTCTGTAGAGCCGCTTCACTCGCTCGGTGGCCTGATTGACGAGCACGACGGGGCCGCGGTGCTTCGCCAGTCGTGCGGCGGTGCGCTCCTGATCGTCCCAGGAGAATCCGCCCTTCGCGTACTGCGTGAACTCCACGTCGTACGGCGGGTCGGCGTAGACAAAGTCGCCGCGTTCCAGGGGCACCGCCTCGATATCACCGATTGTAAACGTCCACTCGGCGAGCACGTCGCGGTAGACCGAGAAATCCGATACATAGCCGATGCGGGCGTAGCGGCCAAACGGCACGTTGAAGCCGCCGCGACTGTTGAAGCGGCAGAGGCCGTTATAGCCCGTGCGGTTCAGGTAGTAGAAGAGCGCGGCGGCTTCCGCGGTGTCGCCCTGCCCGTCCGCGAGCAGCGCGTTGAACCGAACGCGACTCTGATAGAACGTCTTCTCCTGGTTGACCATCGGCAGATCGATGGTGAGGCCGCGCTGAAGCCACCGGTAGAAGTTGATCAAGTGCGGATTCGCGTCGTTCAAGAGCGCCTGGGAGGGCATGAGGCCGAGCGCGACGGCCAGCCCTCCGCAGAAGGGCTCAACCAACCGGCGATGCGCATGCCGGTCCCACACCGGACGCAGACGCGGCACCTGCCAGCGCTTGCCGCCAGCCCACTTTAATGGCGGTCTCAGTGAGGCCGGCTGTCCGGCAATCTGCAACACGGTGCGAGTGTAACCGAGGCGAAGAGCACGTACGTTGACGCACCATTGAGCACATGGAGGCCCACCGTGCCCGCGCGGACGTGGGTGCCGCCCGCGGCGGCAGCGATGGGAGCGCGGATCGCACCCGAGCACACGAGGGATTTCGGCCGTGCGCTCGGGTGCGATCCGCGCTCCCATCGCCGGGCCGGCAATGCCGGGCCGCCCACGTCCGCTTCGCTGTGCGCGTTGCCAGCCTCCAGGCGCCATGGTGTCATCGGCGCCAAGGGGCGCCCCGTGGACAGGCCTGCGGGGTACTCCCCCCTGGCGATCCCTGGCCGTCCGAGCAGGTAAAATATGAACCGTGCAATCAACCAATCTGCCGGGAACACAGGTGATGATTCGTACAACGACAACGCTCGTCTCGATGTTCGCGCTGATGGGGGCTATTTCCTGCGGCGTGGGCACCACGCCAAAGATGGTCAGCGGCGTGGCCGTGCCGGCGATGGCGGCCGATCTCATCAGTCAACAGTGGAAGTCGTGGTCGCTCGCGACGACCGATCCGCAGGCGATTGCCTGCCGGACGTCCGGCGACGCGCCCGGGGCCATGGTGCAAGGCGACTTCGACGGCGACGGCCGGCCCGATGTCGCCCTGGCCGTCAAGACCCCACAGGGCGTTCGCCTCGTCGCCGTGCTGAGCCGCCTCGAGGATGGCCGGCTCTTCGACGTCAACGCGCTGGGCGACGCGCAGGCGACCGCCGCGCTTGGCGTGGCGCGCCGCGGGTCGTCGTACCGCAACCCGCTCGCCGACTTGGACGAGTACTTCGCGACCGACACGCCGACGACCGAGCGCTGCGGCCAGCCGGGCCGCACCGCCTACTTCTGGAACGGCGCCGGCTTCACGAAACAGGCCCTCGCGGGAAGTACGCCCGGAAGCCAGAAGTGAGAAGCCAGAAGTCAGAAGTCGGGAGTGAGAGGCCAGAAGTGAGAAGGGAGGCCGCGTTTCTTGACACGCACGCTCCCAGGCCTCACTTCCCACTTCTGCCTTCTAACTTCTGTCTTCTAACTTCTGACTTATCTTCCCCAGATCCGCCTTCGGCCCCGTCCGAAGCGCGGCCCAGAGATCGCCCACCTCGCGGAATCGCGCCGGGGCGGTCGCGATCGTGAAGTCGCGCGGATCCACGCCGCGCGCCACCTCGTCCCACGTGAGCGGCGTCGAGACGCCGGCGTAGTCGCTCGCCCGCGCCGAATACGCCGTCGCGAGCGTCTTGCCCAGGATGTTCTGCAGGTAATCGACATACACCGTTCCGCGCGCCCGGCGCTTGACGGCGCGCGTGATCGTGGCTTCCTTCGGGTGCTTCGACGAAACCATCGTCGCCACGATCTGGCAGAGGAGCTGGCCGGACTCGTACGAGGTCCGCTTCTGGAGCGGAATATAGATGTGCAGGCCGGTGGCGCCGGACGTCTTCGGCACGCCGGGGAGGCCAAGGGTATCCAATTCCTCCTTGACCCACCGCGCGACGTCGAGCACGTGCGAGAACGGCGTGTCGTCGCCGGGGTCGAGGTCGATCGCGGCGTAGTCCTGGTGCCGCGGATCGGCGACGCGCGAAAACCACGGGTCCTGTGAGATGGCCGCGAGCTGCGTCATGTACAGCAGCGTCGTGAGCGACCCGCCGATCAGCCGATCGCGCGGCCCCTCCTCGTCGATCGGGTCAACGTCGGCCGGCAGCACCTCGCGCCGGACGCCCGGGGGCGACGACTCGGGGTGGCGTTGCTGATAGAAAGCCGGCCGCTCGATGCCGTTCGGAAAGCGCTTCATCACGAGCGGGCGGTCGTCCACGGCCGGCAGCAGGAACGGCGCCACCGTGACGTAGTAGCGGAGCAGGTCGCCTTTCGTGAGGCGCTGCTTCGGCCAGAAGACTTTCGCCAGGTTCGTGACGCGCAGCGTGTCGCCGTTCGGCAGCGACACGTCGCCGTCCTTCTTCGCCTCCTCGAGCTCCGTCAGCCGATCGTGCACGGCCGAGAGCTGCGGGCGAGAGCGAGAGCCCGCCCGATCGCGGATGCGACCGCGGCGCGCGCGCCGGCCGCGGCGGCGGATCGTCGTCGCCGGTTCGCCCTCTCCGCCGGTAGTGCGCCGGCGCTGGCAGCTTGGGCTTCTGGGGCAGCGCGGCCTCCTCGCGGCGCACGTCGCGGGCCGCTTTGTCGGTCCGCATCCCGAGATAGACGGGCTGGCGCAGCAGGCCATCGCTCGTCCACTCGGTGAACCGGATCTCCACTACGAGCTGGGGCTTCACCCAGTGGGGCCGCTCGGGCGTTTTGAACGCGTCGGCAAACGGGCTCGCGCGCGCCGCGTGCCGGTCCAGCCACGCGGCCACGCGGTCGAGTTCCTCCTGGTCGAATCCCGTGCCGACGCTCCCGGCCCAGCGGAGCTTGCCGCGCTCGTAGTAGCCGACGAGCAGCGCGCCGAAGTGGTGGCGACTGTGCCGCGGATCGGTCCATCCGCCGACGACGAACTCCTGCTGTTTGAGGAGCTTGAGCTTGCGCCACGCCGGGCTGCGCTTGCCGCTGTGATACACGGAGTGGCCGTCCTTGACGATGAGGCCTTCCCAGCCTTCCTTGCGCGCCCGGGCCAGCAGCGCACGGCCGTCGTCGGCGGCGATTTCGCTCAGGCGCACAGTGCGCTGCTCGGCGCGCGTCGGCTTGATGCGGGACTGGAGCGCCAGGCGCCGTTCGGCCAGCGGCCGGCCGCGCAGGTCGTGGGTGCCGTCGCGAAGCAGGTCGAACACCATGAGCGCCGCCGGCTGCTCCCTCGCCGCGCGTTCGATGTCGGCGGCGGCGGTCAGGTGAATGCGGCCCTGGACGTGTTGGAAGCCCAGCGGCGTCGCCGACCGGTCGGTCGCGACGATCTCTCCATCGAGCAGGACCGGCGACTCGAGCCGGCGCGCGATCTCCAGCAGGACCCCGGCGATCTCCGGAAACTGCGCCGTCTTGTCGTTGCCGTTGCGAGAGTAGAGCGCCACCCGCGGGTGCCGCCCCGGCTCGATGTCGGCCAGTGCCCGCAGCCCGTCGTACTTGGGCTCGTAGACCAGCCCCCGCTGAACGACGGGCGGCGCGGCCACCGACGCCAGCATCGGCCGCACGGCCGACGGCTTCTCATGCCAGAGGGGCATGGGGGAGATTGTACTTATTGGGCCATTGGCCCATTGGGTCATTGGGTCATTGGGTCATTGAATCATTGAGCTATTGGGTCATTTGGCCCTTGGGCCCTTGGAGCCCCGATGAGCCACCGGCCTATCCGCGTGCCTTAATGACCCAATGACTCAATGACCCAATGGCTCAATGGCTGCAGTTTCTCCCCCTTTCCGCCGATAATCCTGGATTGGCAGGAGTGACCACTTATGGCTGCGCGACCGACCTGGAAGGGCTACCTCAAGATCAGTCTCGTCAACATCCCGGTCCGGGTGTTCCCCGCGACCGACGCGGCGGCGACCGTCAGCTTCAACCAGCTGCATCGGGAGTGCCGAACGCGCATCCAGCAGAAGCGCTGGTGCCCGACCTGCGAGACGGAGGTCGCGAGCACCGATCTGGTCAAGGGCTACGAGTTCGAGAAGGGCAAGTACGTGGTCCTCGACGAGGACGATTCTGGCGAAGGTCCGCCCCGAGTTCGACGCGGGTCATCAATGTCGTGCAGTTCGCCGATGCCGCGCTCATCGACCCGATCTACATCGAGCGGCCGTACTACCTCGCCCCCGACGGCCAGGTGGCGGCCGAGGCGTTTGCCGTCATGCGGGAAGGCATGCAGGGGAAGGCGGCCATCGGGAAGCTGGCGCTCTACGGGCGGGAGTATCTGGTGGCCATTCAGCCGCGGGAGCGCGGGCTCGTGATGTACACCCTCCGGCATGCGAGCGAAGTGCGCTCCATGGGGGCGATCGACGAGCTCAACCTCGTGCCCGCGAAGATCAAGGCCGACGAGGTCAAGCTGGCCAAACAGGTCATCGGGAATTTCGAGACCGGCGGCGACCTGACCCAGTACCAGGACGAGTATCAACAGGCCCTCCGCCAGGTGATTGACGCCAAGATTGCCGGTGAAGAAGTCGTGGCGCCGGCCGAGGAGGCGCCGCCCAAGGTGGTCAACCTCATGGAGGCCCTCCGCAAGAGCCTGGACCGGGTGTCCACGTCCAAGAAGAAGACGGCGAAGATCGTCTCGGCCCGCGGGGGCCGGGGGGGCGCGGCCGGAGAGGCCCGGGGGGCTACCACGGCAGGGAAGCGCCGCGCCAGAGGGTGACAAGCCCCCCCTCCCCGCACTAGCATCGTGGCGGGGAGTGTCGTGGCCGCCAAGACTGAACAGCATCTGACCGGGCCGACGCGTCCCCTCGGCCTTCCAGACATCCCCCAGTTCCACTTGCCAGTCGAGGGCCAGCCCCGCGGAACCTACGTTCCCCGGGTGTATGGGGCGGCGCGGGTCCACTTCGCCGACCGGCGCCGCCGGTTCGACGAGACGCGGCGCGTGGCGTTCGTGGCCTCCATGGACCCGGCGGTGCGGACCCTCGATTGGGACACGGCGCGGCCGACGGCCGTCCTGCCCGACCAGCTGCTCAAAGACGCGCCCGCGCCAGGCAACTATCAGCCGCTGCCGAGCTGGCGCCATGCACTTGCAGACGTTCAGCCGCTGGGCGAAAGGGTTCGACCGCTGGGTGGCCCGCACCCAGCGCGTCGAGTTCAAGACGTCCCAGGAGCCGTCGGAGACCGTGATGATTGGACCGAAGCGCGGCGGGGTGGCCGTCGAGCTCGTGGCGATTGTCTGGGAACTGACGTAGTCCGAAGCGCGGCGTTCAGGGGGCCGCCGGGGCCTTGCCCATCGCCTGCAACTCGACCTTCAGTTCGTCGTCCGTGGGGAGCGTCGGGACGAGCGGTCCGTCGCCCAGCTTCAACGCCGGTTTCGATGCGGGCGTCGGCAGGGCGATGACGCGCGACGCCATCTGCCAGTCGTAGACGCCGCCGACCGACGCGCCGGCGGCGAGCACCAGTCCGACGACGAGCCACAGCCAGAACCGGCCGCGCTTCGAGGCGGCCGGCGCCATGCTGAACGTCAGCTCCCTGTCCGGCGTCGACGAGCGCGGCTCGCTGCTCGCGAGCTCGATGTCGGCCGCGTTCTCTTCGGCCGGCTGCGGCACGCCGGCCACGGCGCGGGCGGCACGCTTGACGAGGTCGGGGCCGATTCCGCTCGTGCCGGTCACGCGGCCTTCCTCGAGCGCGCGGTCGCAGATCAGGTTCACGCGGCGCGGCAGGCCGCGCGACAGATCCGTGATGAGCCCGACGGCGTCGGGCAGGAATCGCACCGTGTGCTGTTTGCCGCCCGCCACCGACAGGCGATGGTCGATGTACTGACCGACCTCGTCGAGCGTCAACGGCTCGAGCTGCGCGCGGCGAGAGATGCGCTCGTTCAAGGCGCGCATGGGATCGGTCGCGAGCGTCTGGGCGATGGCCGGCTGGCCGACCAGGACGATCTGCAGGAGGCGGTGCCCGTCCTGTTCGTAGCCGCCCAGCATCCGCACCTCGTCGAGTACCTGCGGCGCCAGGCTTTGCGCTTCGTCGATGATGACCACCGCGTACGAATTGAGGGGCAAGAGCGACCGCAGGAACGACTCGAGCGTGTCGAGCAGCTGCGGCGTGTCGGCCTTTGCGAACGCGCCATGCCGGATGTCGTCGCGCGAGACGAGCCCGAGGTCCCGCAGGATGACGCGGAGCACCTCCGTGCTCGACATGTACGGATTGAGGATGAGCGCCGAGAACGTGCGATGGCCCAGCGCGTCGATGAGCGCGCGGCAGAGCGTGGTCTTGCCGGTGCCGGTCTCGCCAGTGAGCAGCAGGATGCCCTCCCGGCGCCTGAGCCCGGTGAGCAGTTCCTCGTACGCACGGCGGTGCGACGGGCTCAGATACAGGAACCGCGGGTCGGTTGACAGCGCGAACGGCTGCTCGCGAAGACCGTAGAACGCCTCGTAGAGCGGTTCGCCCAGGGCCAGCGGCGACGAGGGCGGCTGCACCCCGCGATTATACGGGGAGACGGGCACGTGCTATAAGACCCGTCGGTCGAGCGCTCCGCGGTGGGGCGGCGGCGGTCTGGAGACCAGGGGTGATGGTGAGGATGGCGTGGAGCGTACAGCGAGTTGTATCGGCGGGGCATCCCGCCTGGCGGCGTTGCTCCTCCCTCTACCGCCGTATGCTCGGTCGTCGCGCCTGGCCAGGCAGGCGCGCGCTCCGGATGCCGTAACGCACGCTCAGGATGATTGGCGTGGAGCTGCCTCGGCGCGGCGCTGTGGGGCGCGATGGCGCGGTCTGAGCCGAAGGCGGCAGCCGGCGCACAGGGGGCGACGGGCGGCCCGTCGGCGCCCCCTCGCCGCAATCCGCTGCTCGCGCCAAGCGCGCTGCCGTTTCAGGCGCCGCCGTTCGATGCGATTGCCGACGCCGACTTCGAGCCGGCCTTCGCGCAGGGCATTCACGAGCAGTTGGCCGAGCTGGCCGCGATCGTGGACAACCCGGCGCCCCCGACGTTCGAGAACACCATCGTCGCGCTCGAGCGCAGCGGCCAGACGCTCACGCGCGTGTCGCTCGTCTTCAACGCCCTGACGAGCGCCAACACCAACGAGGCCTTGCAGGCGGTCCAGCAGGCCGTCGCGCCGAAGCTGGCCGCCCAGACGGACGCGATCTACCTCAACGGCCGTCTCTTCGCCCGGGTCGACGCGCTCTACGCCCGGCGCGCGACGCTCGACCTGGACGCCGAGTCGCGGCGGCTGCTCGAGTACCTGCACCAGCAGTTCGTCATGGCCGGCGCCCGGCGCTCGGACGCCGACCAGACGCAGCTCAAGGCGCTCAACGAAGAGGAAGCGTCGCTCGACGCCACCTTCACCGCCCAACTCCTGGCCGCCGCCAACGGCGCCGCGCTCGTCGTCCTTCGCGCCCCGGACCTGGCCGGCCTGCCGGCCGAGGACGTCGCGTCGGCGGCCGAAGACGCGAAGTCGCGCGGGCTCGACGGCCGGTGGCTCCTGACGCTGCAGAACACGACCCAGCAGCCGGCCTTGCAGCAGCTGACCGACCGCGCGACGCGCGAGCGGCTCTACCGCGCCGGCTGGACGCGCGCCGAGGGCGGCGATGCCAACGACACGCGCGCGACGGTCGCGCGAATCGCCGCCATCCGTGCTCTGAAGGCCCGGCTGCTCGGCCAGCCGTCGTACGCGGCCTGGCGCCTGCAGGACCAGATGGCGAAGACGCCAGAACAGGTCCAGCGCTTTCTGCACGCCCTGGTGCCGGCGGCGACGAAGAAAGCGCGCGCGGAAGCCGCCGAGCTTCAGGCCGCGATCGATGCCGGCCACGGCGGGTTCACGCTCGAGCCGTGGGATTGGGACTACTACGCCGAGCGTGCGCGCCGGGCCGCGCTCGATCTCGGCGACACCGAGGTCCGCCCGTACTTCGTCCTCGATCGCGTGCTCGAGGACGGCGTCTTCTATGCCGCGCACGAGCTCTACGGCCTCACGTTCACGGTCAGACACGACGTGCCGGTCTACCACCCGGACGTGCGCGTCTTCGAGGTCCTCGACCACGACGGCTCGCACCTGGGCCTCCTGTACTGCGACTTCTTCAGGCGCGACAACAAATCCGGCGGCGCCTGGATGGACAATCTCACGCTGCAGTCCGGGCTGTTCGGCCAGCGGCCGATCGTCACCAATGTCGCCAACTTCACGAAGCCCGCGCCCGGCCAGCCGGCGCTGCTGTCGTTCGACGACGTGCGGACGATGTTCCATGAGTTCGGACACGCGCTGCACGGGCTGCTCGCCGACCAGCGCTACGCGAGCCTGTCGGGCACGGCGGTCGCGCGCGATTTCGTCGAGTTTCCGTCGCAGATCAATGAGCACTGGGCGCTCGATCCCAAGGTGCTCGCGCGCTACGCACGGCACCACCGGACGGGGCAGCCGATGCCGGCGGCGCTCGCCGACAAGATCAGGAAAGCCGAGACGTTCAACCAGGGCTACGCGCTCGTGGAAGTCCTGGCCGCCGCCCAACTTGACATGCACTGGCACACGCTGCCCGCCGATTCGCTCGTCCCCGACGTGGACCGGTTCGAGGCCGACGCGCTTGCCGCGAGCGGCCTCGACCTGCCGCAGGTCCCGCCGCGGTACCGGTCCAGCTCGTTCCTGCACATCTGGGCCAACGGCTACGCGGCCGGCTACTACGCCTATCTCTGGGCCGAGATGCTCGAGGACGACGCGGCGGACTGGTTCGACGAGCACGGCGGCCTGACGCGCGAGAACGGCCAGCGTCTGCGCGACCTGGTGCTCTCGCGCGGCAACACGGAGGACTACGCCAAGATGTTCCGCGACTTCCGCGGCCGCGAGCCCAGTATCGAGCCGATGCTGCGGGAACGGGGGATCAAGTAAGACGTGAGAAAGTTAGAAGTTGGAAGACAGAAGTGAGAAGACAGAAGTGAGAAGACAGAAGTTGGAAGTGAGCGACAGAAGTTGAAAGTCCGGAAGCGGACGTGAGAAGGACTCCGATTCTGACGCACGACCTCTTACTTCTCACTTCTGTCTTCTGTCTTCTGACTTCTGTCTTCTGACTTCTAACTTCCACCAGCCCGGCCACCGATTGACATCTGATGCGTGATGCGTGATGCTGGCCGCATGCGCACCACCCTGGACCTCGAGCCCGATCTGCTGGAATCGGCGCGTGAGCTTGCCGCGTATCGCGGCGTGACGATGGGGCAGATCGTGTCGGAGTTGCTGCGCAAGGCGCTGGCGGCGCCCGCAGGCCACGCCGCCGTCCGGAACGGCGTGCCCTTGCTGCCGCGTCGCCCGGGTGGTCGCAAGGCCACGCTCGCCCTCGTCAATCGACTTCGGGACGAGGTGTGAGCCGCGTCGCGCTGCTCGACGTCAACGTCCTGGTCGCGTTGTTCGATCCGGAGCACGTCCACCACGATCTCGCGCACGATTGGTTGTCCGATCACAAGCGCCACGGCTGGGCGACGTGTCCGATGACCGAGAACGGCGTGATTCGGGTGCTCTCGAATCCGGCCTACGCGTCAGGCGGCGATCGGCCGGCCGATATCGCCGACCGGTTGCGACGATTTCGCGCGAGCGGCCGGCATCACTTCTGGCCGGCCGACGTGTCGCTCTGCGACGACCGTTGGCTGAAGCAGCCGCTCGTCGCCAGTCACCGCCAGCTGACCGACGTGTATCTGCTGGCCCTGGCCAAGGCGCACCGCGGCGCCCTCGTGACCTTCGACCGCTCGATTCCGCTCGCCGCCGTGCCCGGCGCGACAAGGGAACACCTGCACGTGGTCAGTCCCGCGGAGTGACGCTCCGAAGTTCTCAGTTCGAAGTTGAGGGACTGGGGTGGCGACGGGCTTCTTGCGAATCTTCCGCCGTTCGCCGGCGTCCGCGCGAGCGCCGTCTGCACGGGGAGCGGGAACGTTGATACTATTCCTGCCGACGCGTGATGAAGGCGCTGGCGATCACCGCGGCGGGCAGGACCGGCTATGTCGACGTTCCGCGACCGAAGCCCTCGCCGGGCGAGGTGCTCCTGCGCGTGAAGCGCGTCGGCTTCTGCGGCACCGACCTGAACACGTTCCGCGGACTGAATCCGCTCGTCACGTACCCGCGAATCCCCGGCCACGAGATCGCCGCCGTCATCGAGGCCGTCACGTCCGGCGTGCCGGCGCACTTCGCGGTCGGGATGGACACGGCCGTGCTGCCCTACACGACGTGTGGCCGCTGCACGTCCTGCCGCGCCGGCCGTGTGAACGCCTGCCGGAACAATCAGACGCTGGGCGTGCAGCGTGACGGCGCATTCACGGAACTCATCGCCGTGCCCTGGCGGACGCTCGTCCGCTCGGACGCCCTGTCGCCGGCCGAGCATGCGCTCGTCGAGCCGCTGAGCGTCGGCTTTCACGCGGTCGATCGCGGGCACGTCGCGGAAGCGGACACCGTCCTGGTCCTCGGCTGCGGCATGATCGGCCTGGGCGCCATCAGCGGCGCCGCACTGGGGCGCGGCGCGCGCGTCATCGCCGTCGACGTCGACGAGACGAAGCTCGCGCTCGCGACGAAGGCGGGCGCGGCCGAGACGATCAACTCGGGAACCGACAACCTGCACGAGAGGGTGCAGGCGCTGACCGGCGGCGACGGTCCCGACGTCGCCGTCGAAGCCGTGGGCCTGCCCTCGACGTTTCGCGCCGCGGTGGACGAGGTGTGTTTTGCCGGACGCGTCGTCTACATCGGCTACGCCAAGGAGACGGTGACGTACGAGACCAAGTATTTCGTCATGAAGGAACTCGACATCCGCGGGTCGCGCAACGCCACGGCGAAGAACTTCGCCGACGTCATCGAGGTGCTCGAGTCGGGACGCTATCCCGTGAACGACACCGTCACCCGCACGGTGCCGTTCTCTGAAGCGGGCCGGGCGCTCGCCGCGTGGGCGGCCGATCCGCTCCGCGTGACCCGGATTCACGTCGACATGTAGAATCGGGCGGCGCCCACTCGCGTCATTCGTGTCGCAAGACCCGAGCAGCGTCGAACGAAGTCGTTGTAGGAAAGATAGTTAATTGGGGTGGGCGACGGGTTTCGAACCCGCGACCTCCGGTGCCACAGACCGGCGTTCTACCCCTGAACTACGCCCACCGCAAGACAATCAACGAGTGTAGCAGAGGTTCCCGGGTTCCTGGGTTCCCGGGTTCCGGGGTTCTCGGGTTCCGGTTCAAGGGTTCCGAGGTTCCAGGGTTCCGAGGTTCCGCCCGTCGATAAGCTCGGGCAGCAGCCTATAGCGAACCCCAGAACCTTTGAACCCTGGAACCCTCGAACCGGAACCCGAGCACCCGGGAACCCGGGAACCCCGGAACCTCGCTTCTCTACCGTCCCCGCCCCTGTCCGCACGGCGGCGGGCCCTCGGGCCCTTGCGGTCCGCGTCCGTCGAAGGCGCCCGGGCCGCCGCGACCACCGCGACCGCCGCGACCGAATCCGCGTCCGGGCGGCGGCGGGCCCATGGCCTTCAGCTGATCCTGCTGCTCGGGCGTGAGCGTCTGCGCGAAGGTGTCCATCGCGTCTCTATGAATCGTGGCGACCTGCTGTCGCAGTTGACGTACCTTGGCGAGCGTCTCGCTTGACGGACCGTTGTCCTGCCCGTTGTTCCTTGCATCCTGCCGCAGCTGTTGCAGTTGCGCCACGAGCGGCGCGGCCGTCTCGTCCGCGGTCTTCATCGTCTGTTCGAGCGCGGTGCGCTGCTGGTCGGTCAGGTTCAGCGCGTCCGCGAGCGCCATCGCCGGGCCGCCGCACGGCGGGGGAAACGGGCGCCCGGCTCCGTCAACCTGATTCGGTCCGTTGGGGGGAGGACCGGCCGGCCGGTCCGGAGGAGCTTGCTGGGCGCTGATCAGGGCCACGCTGCACGCGAGAGCCACGGCCGACGCGCTGATGAGAGTGAATGGTGTCCGCATCACGACCTCCAGTCGAAGAGTTGGCGCTGTATCGACTTGCTGGTGATGTAGACCTCGCGCGGGTCCCGCTTATTCCCGGCTGGACCCAGGTGGGCCGGACGGTCCTCGCGGCCCGCCCGGTCGTCCGCGTCCGCGCGGCCCGCCGGGACGCCCGCGGCCGGGGCCCTCGGGTCCGACGATCATGGCTTTGAACTGATCGGCCTGCGCGGGCGTGAGCACTTTGGTGATGTCGTCATGCAGCGCCTGCTGCTCGTTGACAAACAGCTGCCGCGCGCTGTCCTGGAGCTCGCGGACGCGCGGGCGGTGGGCTTCGAGGATCGAAACGATCTGCTGCCGCTGCGCGTCGGTCAGATGCAGCCGCGCGTCGAGGTCGGAGACGATGCGGTTGGGCGGCGGGCCGTCCGGAAGGCCGGGAAGGCTGGCCATGCCGCGGCCGGGCGGCGGCCCGGGCGGCCCGACGAGCCACAGTCGATCGACCAGCACGCCGGTCGCGGTGCCGATGGCGAAGACCAGCGCGACGAACGTCGCCAGCCAGAGACGAGGTGAGATCGTCATTGTTGTGCCTTCCCGGTGGTCAGGTGGCTGGCCAGCGAGTCGTCCGGGTTCGCTTCCAGCATCAATGAAAGAACGGACGTGTCGGACACCGATGGCGCCCACAACGCCGCCGACACCGGCAGCTGTCCGGCCGCCGCGCTCGAGCTGGCCGCGGTCAACCGGCCGGTCGTGCCGTACAGCACGCTAAGCACCGCGACGACCAGGGCGGCGGCCACCGGCGCCAGCCGCCACGTCCATCGGCGGAAGTCCCATCGCTCGATCCACGCCTCGAGCGAACGCGGCCGGGCCACCCGCGTGCGGCCAATCGCCGCCATGACGCGCGCCTGAAAGTCCGGCGCGGCAAGTGTCGGCGGCCGCGATGCCAGCGCCGCCCTCACGGCGCGCTGCGCTTCGAGCGCGTCGCGGCAGGCCAGGCAGCCGGCGAGATGACCGTCCAGTCGTGCCTGGTCGTCCGGTGCGAGCCGTCCCTCGGCCGCCCTGACGAGAAGCGAGAAGAACTCGGGATGTTCGGTCATGGTCGTTCGCCTCGTGTCATGAGCGCGTCGGGCGCCGGAGCGAGCTCGTCGCGGAGCCGCTGACGCGCGCG
This sequence comes from uncultured Acidobacteriota bacterium, assembly GCA_963849525.1. GTDB lineage: Bacteria > Acidobacteriota > Vicinamibacteria > Vicinamibacterales > SCN-69-37 > CAVXSP01. The sequence goes on from CAWKHL010000006.1 coordinate 403,614, forward strand.
GAAGATGCGCGACTCGACGGTCCCCATCGGCACGCCGAGCGCCGTCGAGATCTCGCGATACTCCAGTCCCTCGACGTCGCGAAGGACGACGGCTTCTCGGAGCTCGATGGGCAAGGACGCGAGCGCGGCGTCGAGCCGCTGCCGGAGGATCGCCCGTGATTCGATGTCCTCGTCGGTTGCCGCCTCTTCGAAGCGGCGCGCGGACGCTGCCGAGTCATCCGCCAGTTCCTCGCGGCGGGTACGTCGCTTCGCGGTGTGGGTGCGGGCCACGTTGGTCGCGATCTGGTAGAGCCACGTCTTGAACGAACTGGTTCCGCGAAAGCTCGCGAGCCCCCGATACGCGCGGAGAAACGTTTCCTGCGCGAGGTCCTCCGCGTTGGCGCGATCGGACGTCAGCGTCAGCGTGAAGTTGACGATGCGGTGCTGGTACCGGGTCACAAGTTCACCAAAGGCGTCGGCGTCGCCGCCGCGTGCGCGGTCCACCCACGGGCGATCGCCGTCGGCTTGGCTGTCCTGACTCGGATCGGCACGCCATGGCACGGTCGGACGCCCCCTTTGGCTAAGACTGGGCTCGGGCCACGTTTATTCCCGAGCCCTTTTTGTGGGCCTTTACGCCCCGGACCCTGGGAGTAAACTACCCGGGTATGGCCCAGTTCGCCCTGCGAATCAACGGCCAGACCCGCCACATCGAAGGCGAGCCCGGCGACAGTCTGCTGTCCGTGCTCCGCTACGAGCTCGGGCTCCCCGGCAGCAAGTTCGGTTGCGGCGAAGGCCAGTGCGGTGCGTGCACCGTGCTGGTGAACGGCCGCGCACTGCGGTCGTGCGTAACCGGGATCGGCGCCGTCGCTGGCAAGGCCGTGACGACGATCGAGGCCGTGGCCAGCGGCGACGCGCTTCATCCCGTGCAGCAGGCCTTCATCGACGCCGAGGCGTTTCAGTGTGGCTACTGTACGCCAGGCATGGTCATGGCGACGATCGGCCTGCTCGACGCGAATCCCAACCCCTCTCCACAGGACATCGCCCGGTTGATGCAGGGCAGCATCTGCCGCTGCGGCACCTATCCGCGAATCGTCCGCGCCATTCGCCTTGCCGCCGAACGGATGCGGTCGGGCGGCGCCGTGGCGGCGCGAGGCGGTTCGCGATGAGCGCCGACCGCACGCCGCTCCGCGACGCGACGGGCGAGACGCTCGTCGAAGCCGAGCGCTACGAGTTCCGAGAACCGTCGCCGTACACGTTCGCGCTGCCGGAACTGGCCCGGCGCGATTTCCTCCGCGTCCTCACCGCCATGGGCGGCGGCCTGCTCGTCGTGTCGGCGCTGCCGGCCTCCGCGCAGGAGTCCGGCCGCGGCGGCGGGTTCCGCCAGGAGGGCAGCCCCGAGCTGGCGTCCTGGCTGCACATCGGCGCCAGTGGCGAGGTGACGGTCTACACCGGCAAAGTGGAGATTGGCCAGAACATCCGCACGTCGCTTGCGCAGACCGTCGGCGACGAGCTCGGCGTCCCGATGACGGCGATTTCGATGGTGATGGCCGACACCGATCTCACGCCGTACGACATGGGGACCTTCGGCTCGCGCACGACACCGACGATGGCGCCGGTGCTGGCGCGGGCGGCGGCCACCGCGCGCGAGATGCTGATTGGCGAAGCGGCGTCGCGCTGGCACGTCGGTCGGACGGGGCTTCAGGCGAAGGACGGCCGCGTCGTGTCGCCCTCCGGGCAATCGCTGTCCTACGGCGAGCTCACGAAGGGCCAGCAGTTCGTGGGTGCGGTCGCGGCCAACCCGCCCGAGATGCCGCGCACCGCGTGGGCGCTGCGAGGGACGCCCCTCCACAAAGTCAACGCACGTGACATCGTCACCGGCAAGCACCAGTACCCGGCCGACATGGCGCCAGCCGACGTGCACATCGGCAAGATCGTCCGGCCCGCCGCGATTGGCGCGACGGCCGGGGCGGTTGACGAGAGCGGCGCGCGCGCGATGCCGGGCGTGACGGTCGTGCGGGATGCGGGATTGATTGGCGTGGTCGCGCCCAACGAGCGCGTGGCGGTTCGTGCGGCGGCCGCCGTCCATGTCGACTGGCAGATGCCGACGGGCCTGCCGTCGTCGCAGACGATCTACGACTACTTGCGGTCGAAGAGCCGCGGCGGCCCGAGCGCGGCCGGCACCGCGGAAGTCGCGGCCGCGCGGTCCGCGGCCGCGCACGTCTTCGAAGAGACCTATCTCATTCCGTATATCGCGCACGTGCCGCTCGAGCCCAGGGCGGCCGTGGCCGAGTGGAACGGCGACAAGCTGACCGTGTGGACCGGCACGCAGCGTCCCTTCGGCGTCCGCGGCGAGTTGGCGCAGGCGTTTCGCATCCCCGAAGAACGGGTCCGGGTGATCGTGCCCGACATGGGGTCCGGCTACGGCGGCAAGCACACGGGCGAGGCCGCGATCGAAGCGGCGCGGCTCGCGAAGGCGGCCGGGCACCCCGTGAAGCTGGTCTACACGCGCGCCGAAGAGTTCATGTGGGGCTACTTCCGGCCGGCCGGCGTGATTGATGCGCGCGCCGGCGTCGACGCGAGCGGACGGCTGACGTTCTGGGAGTTCGACAACTACAACTCGGGCGGATCCGGGCTGAACACGCCGTACGACGTGCCGGTGCGGCGCGAGCAGTTCCACGAGTCGGACTCGCCGCTGCGCCAGGGCTCGTACCGCGGCTTGGCCGCGACGGCCAATCACTATGCGCGCGAGATGCACATGGACACCGTGGCGCGCGCGCTGGGCGTGGACGCCGCCCTGTTCAGACTGAAGCACATCAGCGACGCGCGCCTGCAGGCCGTGCTCTCGTCGGTCGTGAAGAACTCCGGGTGGCCGCGGCCATCGACCGCCGGCGCGCGGATGGGCATCGCGTGCGGCACCGAGAAGGGCAGCTACATCGCGACCGCCGCCGAGGTCGTGAAGACGCCTGAGGGATTTCGCGTGACGCGCGTCGTGGCGACGTTCGAGTGCGGCGCCATTGTCAATCCGGACGGCCTGAACCACCAGGTGGAAGGCGCCGTCATCATGGGGCTGGGCGGCGCGTTGTTCGAGGCGATTCAGTTCGCCGACGGCAGGATCCTCAACGGCACGATGCGGCAGTACCGCGTGCCGCGGTTTCAGGACATTCCCCCCATCGAAGTCAGCCTGCTCGACCGCAAGGACCTGGCTTCGGCCGGCGCGGGCGAGACGCCCATCGTCTGCGTCGCGCCGGCCATCGGCAGCGCCGTCCGCGCGTTCGGCGACGTCACGCCCGCGCTGCCCGTCACGCTCAAGAGCTGAACGACACTCGCGTCGGACACGAGTGGCCACCATGGAGCGCATGGAGGCTGGCCTCCGTCTGTCGGGCTGACCTGGGGCGGCCCGGCCGGCACGGCCGGGCCAGGCGATCGGCGCGCGGAACGGACACGAGAGCACGCGGGGACAAGTAACGTGTTCTCGTGTCCGTTCCGCGCGCCGATCGCTCGCCGCCACAGGCGGCGCCCCAGGTCAGCCAGTGTCAACGTGAGATCAACGTGCTGGGGCCCGCCTTCATGACCTCCATGTTTCAACGGTCTTCGTAGACGGCAGCTCGGTCGCAGGCGACGAGCACCCGGTCTCCAGTCGTACAATGCGATGGTCGTCATGCCACCGCTGTCTACTCGCCTGACCGAGGAGCTGCGTGCGCTCTTGGGTGCAGACGCCGTGCTCGTCGCACCGGAGGACCTGCGCACCTACGAGTGCGACGCGCTGACGAACATGCGCGCGCTGCCGCGCGCCGTCGTCCTGCCGTCGTCGGCCGAGGCCGTCCAGGCCGTCGTCCGGATCTGTCACCGCGAGCGGATGCCGTTCGTCGCGCGGGGATCCGGCACCGGGCTGAGCGGCGGCGCGATGCCGGTCGAGGACGGCATTGTGATCAGCCTTGCGCGGATGCGGCGCATCCTCGAAGTCGACCTTCCCAACGCGCGCGTCGTCGTCGAGCCCGGCGTGATCAACCTGGACGTGAGCGCGCGCGTGGCAGACGCCGGGTATTTCTTCGCGCCGGATCCCTCGTCGCAGTCGGTGTGCAGTATCGGCGGCAACGTGGCCGAGAACTCCGGCGGCGCGCACTGTCTCAAGTACGGGTTCACGACCACGCACGTGCTCGGCCTCGAGGTCGTGCTGCCTGACGGCGAGATCGTGCATCTGGGCGGGACGGCGCTCGACGCGCCCGGCTACGATCTGCCGGGCATCTTCGTCGGATCGGAAGGGACGATTGGCATCGCGACGAAAGTGACGCTGCGGATCGTCAGGCGTCCCGAGTCGGTGCAGACGCTGCTGGCCGCGTTTCCAAGTATCGCGGCGGCCAGCGCGGCGGTGAGCGCGGTGATTGCCGCGGGCATCCTCGCGTCCGCGATGGAAATCATGGACGCGCTGGCCATCGAGGCGGCCGAGGCCGCGGTCGGCGCGGGGTACCCGGCATGCGGCGGGCTGCTGCTCGTCGAGCTCGACGGTCCCGCGTCGGACGTCGACGCCGAGTGCGCGCGGGTGCAGACGATGTGCCGCGCGAACGGGGCGTCCGAGCTTCGACTGGCCCGATCCGCCGACGAGCGCGCGCTGTTCTGGAAGGGCCGGAAGGCCGCATTCGCGGCGATGGGCCGCATCGCGCCGAGCTACATCGTGCAGGACGGCGTGATTCCAAGGACGGCGCTGCCAGACGTGATGCGCGAGGTCGAGCGCCTCGGCGCGTTGGCCGGCCTGCGCGTCGCCAACGTGTTTCACGCCGGCGACGGCAACCTGCATCCGCTCGTGCTCTACGACGGACGGATCGAGGGACAGCAGCACGCGGCCGAGGAACTGTCGGTGCAGATCCTCGACCTGTGCGTCGCCCACGGCGGGTCGATCACGGGCGAGCACGGCGTCGGCGAGGAGAAGAAGTCGATGATGGGCCGCATGTTCAGCGAGCCCGACCTCGACACGATGCAGCGCGTGCGCTGCGCGTTCGACCCGCTTCGGCTCGCGAACCCGACCAAGGTCTTTCCGCGGCCGCGGCTGTGCGGCGATCGGCCGGGCGTCTACGCCCCGCACCCGCTCGAGGCCGCCGGTCTCGCGGAGCGCTTTTGATCGCGCCGCCGTTCCCGTCGCGCGCCGCTCGGCCGGACGACGCCGTTCGCGGCGTTGGGCCCGAGTGGGTGATTGAACCCTCGACCGAGTCGGAGGCGGCCTCCGCGCTCGCGTGGGCGGACGCCGCCGGGCTCAAGGTTGCTCCGCGCGGCGGCGGGACGAAGATCGAGTGGGGCAATCCGCCGCGCCGGGCCGACGTGGTGCTGTCAACCGCCGGCCTCAACCGTGTGGTCGAGCATGCCGCGGCCGACCTGACGGTGACCGTCGAAGCCGGCTGCACGATGGGCGACCTGCAGCAGACGCTCGCGGCCCAGGGGCAACGGGTCGCCGTCGATTCGCTCTGGCCGGCGCGGGCGACCGTCGGCGGTGTGTTGTCGACCAACGACACCGGCGCGCTGCGGCTGCGCTTCGGCGGCCTGCGGGACCTCATCATCGGCGCGACGATCGTCCTGGCCGACGGCACCATCGCCCACAGCGGCGGGAAGGTCGTCAAGAACGTCGCGGGCTACGACCTGCCGAAGCTCGTTACCGGCGCGCTCGGGACGCTGGGTGTGATCACCACCGCCGTGTTTCGTCTGCATCCGCTGCCCGAAGAGGCCCGGACCTGTTCGGCGCCGGTGGCGGACGCGGCGGCGGTGGAGCGGTCGCTGCGTGCGCTGCAGGAGTCGCCGCTCGCGCACACGGCGATTCAAGTACGCGCCGTCTCCGGCGGGCCGCTGGTGGTGGATGTGCTGATCGAAGGTTCGTCGGCCGGCGTGGCCGAGCGGGTCGGTCGGACGCGTCCGCTCATCGAGTCTTCTGCGTTCGAGGCTGCCGCGCCGGCGTCGATCTGGTCGGCGAGAGAGGCGTTGTGGGCGGGCGGCGCCGGGCCCATCGTGAAGGTGAGCGTTCTGCCGCGCGACATCGGAGCCACGATCGAAAGCGCGATGCGACGCGCCGAAGCCCGGGCGCTCGCGTGCAGCGCCGTCGCGTATGCCACGGGTCTGTTGTGGCTGCGCGTGGACGGGGACGCCGAAGGCACGGCCGGCGTCGTGGCCGCCCTGCGCGGTGACATCGAACGCGGCGGTGGCTCGCTCGTAGTAGCGCGGCCGGCCGGTCTGCCGGAGTCGTTCGACGCCTGGGGCACGCCCGGTGACGCGCAGGCGTTGATGGCGGCCGTCAAGCGCCAGTTCGATCCCAGGAGCACGCTGAATCCCGGGCGTTTCGTGGGAGGGCTCTAAGGCATGCCGGCGCTCACCCCCGCCTTCGACGCCAAGCACCCGCCTTCGGCCGACATCCTCAATCAGTGCGTCCACTGCGGGTTCTGTCTGTCGACGTGCCCGACCTACGTGCTCACGGGGAAGGAAACCGAGTCGCCGCGTGGGCGGATCTACTCGATGCAATTGGCGGCGGAGGGCCGAGACGGGATGTCGCCGCAGTGGGTGAGCCACTTCGACTCGTGCCTCGGGTGCCTGGCGTGCATGACGGCGTGCCCGTCCGGCGTCGACTACGGCCAGCTCATCGAGGCCACGCGCGGGCAGATCGCGCGCGGCTACCGTCGGCCCGTGCTGGATTGGTGGCACCGCCGCGCTCTGCTCGAGACGTTGACGCGACCCGATCGGCTCCGATGGCTCAAATGGCCGGCGCTTGTCTACCAGCGAAGCGGCCTCCAGGCCATCGTGCGACGCACCGGGGTGCTCCGCCTGCTGCCGGCGAGGCTCGGGGTGATGGAGCGGCTGATGCCCCGCGTCGCGCCGCGGGAGGCGTCGGGGTCGGCGGCGGAGGCGCCCGCGGCCGGTGCGTCGCGCGGCCGGGTCGGCCTGCTGCTCGGGTGCGTGCAGCGCGAGTTCCTGTCACACGTGAATGCGGCCACGGCCCGCGTGATTGCTGCCGAAGGCTTCGAGGTCGTGGCGCCAGCGGCGCAGCCGTGCTGCGGCGCGCTGTGGATGCACGCCGGCGAGGAGGCCCGTGCGGCGGCCCTCGCCAGGCAGCTGATCGATGTGTTCGACCGTGCCGGCGTCAACGTGATCGTCACGAACGCCGGCGGATGTGGGTCGCACATGGCGTCGTACGCTCGGCTGCTCCAGGACGACCCGGACTATCGGGACCGCGCGGCGCGCTTCGAGGCGAAGTGTCAGGACGTGACGGTGTGGCTGGCGGGGATCGAGGCGCGCGCGATTCGCCACCCCGTCGAGGCGCGCGTCGCCTACCACGACTCGTGCCACCTCCAGCACGGGCTGGGCGTACGGACCGCGCCGCGGACGGTGCTCGCGGCGATTCCCGGCGTCGAGGTCGTGACCGTTCCGGAGCCGGGCATCTGCTGCGGCTCGGCGGGCCTCTACAATCTGGTCGAGCCCGCGACGGCCGAGACGCTGGGCCAGCGAAAGGCCGCGCTCATCGCGCCGCTCGGCGCCGCCGTTGTCGCGACCGGCAACCCCGGCTGTCTGCTGCAACTGCAGGCCGCGCTCGACGAACGCGGCGCCGCCACGCGCGTCGTCCACACCATCGAAGTCGTCGACGCGTCGATTCGCGGCGCGTCGTTGACTTCATGACGCGCAATTCCTGAGGTCGACAAGAGCCTTCACCATGAAGCACATGAAGGCCCACACGCTGTGACGGAGTGACAAACCGATTCGTGTCACGAGTGGGCCTGGGGGCCGCCTGCGGCGGCAGGGATCGGAGAGAGACTCGCATTCGAAAGCACCAGGGGAACACAGCGGTGCTCTCGAATGCGAGTCTCTCTCCGATCCCGAGCCCGGCTACGCCGGGCGCCCCCAGGCTGGCTTGGCGCAGCACGCCTCCATGTGCTCCATGGTGATTGGCCTTTCCGCGTGCCCGATTCCGCGCCGGGGGCGCGCGCGCGAGTGCGGTATAGTGCGTCGATTCGCCACACGATGAAGATCGTCGATATCCGGCCCACGACCGTGACCGTGCCGCTCGAGGCGCCGCTGCGCCACGCGAACGGCTGCCATTGGGGCCGGTTCGTGCGCACGATTGTCGAGGTCGAAGCCGACAATGGGCTCATCGGCCTCGGCGAGATGGGCGGCGGCGGCGAGTCGGCTGCCGCAGTCTTTCGCGGCCTCAAGACGCGGCTCGTGGGCCACGACCCCACGCGCCTCGAGGAGCTGCGGTTCCTCGTCGCCAACCCGACGGCATCGCTCTACAACAACCACACGCAGGTGCTGGCCGCGCTCGAGTTTGCGTGCCTCGACCTCGTCGGCCAGGCCTGGGGCGTGCCGGTCTCCGAGATCCTGGGCGGACGCGTGCGTGACCGCGTGCGCTTCGCGTCGTACTGTTTCTTCCGATACGCCAATTCCGCAACCGGCGAGGGCGAAGTACGGACGATCGATCAGCTCACGGCCCACGCGGGCGAGCTCAAGCGCCGTTTCGGCTTCACGACGCACAAGCTCAAGGGCGGCGTCTTTCCGCCCGATTACGAGCTCGAGGCCTATCGCGCGCTCGCGGCCGCGTGCCCCGGCGACTCGTATCGCTTCGATCCCAACGGCGTCTGGTCCACCGAGCAGGCGATTCGGTTCGGGCAGGCCATCGAGGATCTGCGAAACGACTATCTCGAGGACCCGGTGTTCGGCCTGCACGGCATGCGGCGCACGCGCGAAAAGATCCGCGTGCCGCTCGCGACCAACACCGTCGTCGTCAACTTCGAGCAGCTGGCGGCCAACATCCTCGACACGGCCGTGGACGTCATCCTGCTCGACACGACCTTCTGGGGCGGCATCCGGCCGTGCATCAAGGCCGCCGCGGTCTGCGAGACCTTTCAGCTCGGCGTCGCGGTCCACTCGTCGGGCGAGCTCGGTGTGCAGCTGGCGACGATGCTCCATCTGGGGGCGGTCGTGCCGAATCTGTCCTTTGCCGCCGACGCGCATTATCATCACCTCACTGACGACATCATCGACGGCGGGCTGATGGCGTATGAGGACGGCGCGATTCGTGTGCCGACCGGGCCGGGGCTGGGCGTCACGCTCGACCGCGAGAAGGTCGCCGAGTACGCGGAGCTCTACAAGCGGCTGGGGAACTATCCATACGACCGCGATCCTGGGCGGCCCGGGTGGACGGCGCTCGTGCCGAACGACCGGTGGGCCGATCCGGCCGACAGCCGCGCCGTGAGGCTGGAGAGGAATGACGAATGACGCTGCGACGCTTGCTTGCGCTTCTCATGATCGTCCTCGTGCCCGCCTCCGTGTCGGCCGAGACGGGACGCGACGGATGGCTGCGCTACGTCCCGCTTGATCCGGCGGCGGCCCGTCAATACACGGACGCCGTGCCGTCCGTCGTGGCGGTCGTGGGCAGCGGGGCGCCCGTCACGACCGCGCAGCAGGAGATCGTGCGCGGGTTGAAAGGCCTGCTCGGGCGGGACGCGCGGCCCGCATCGGGCCTGCCGTCATCGAGCGCCATCGTGCTCGGGACGTTGGCCGATCTGCAGAACCGCGCGTCCGTACTCAAGCTCGAAGGCGACCTTGCCGCCGACGCGTACCTCCTGCGCGTCGTGCACGTCGGCAACGCGACCTACACGGTCATCGCCGGCGGCAACGACCGGGGCGTGCTCGACGGCGCGTTTGCGTACCTGCGCACGATTGCGCTGCACGGCGCGGTTGGCGCGCTCGACGTCCGCGAGACGCCGTACGCGCCGGTCCGGTGGGTCGACCAGTGGGACAACCTGGATGGATCGATCGAGCGCGGCTACGGCGGCCGGTCGATCTTCTGGGAGAACGGGCACGCGCGCGCCGACCTGTCCCGCGTGTCCGACTACGCGCGGCTGCTGGCTTCGATCGGCATCAACGGCGTGTCGATCAACAACGTCAACGCGAATCCGCAGCTGCTCACGCCGGCGCTCCTGCCGGACCTCGCGCGGATTGCCGCGGCGATGCGGCCCTGGGGCATCCGCGTGGCCATCTCGATCAGCTTCGGCAGCCCCAAGACGGTCGGCGGTCTCGACACGTACGATCCGCTCGATCCCGGCGTGATCGCGTGGTGGAAGAAGACGACGGACGCCATCTATCAGGCCGTGCCGGACTTCGCCGGTTTCGTGCTCAAGGCCGACTCCGAGGGCCGCGTCGGGCCGTCGGCGTACGGGCGGACGCACGCCGATGCCGCCAACGTCGTGGCGCGCGCCCTCGCGCCGCACGGCGGGCTGATCTTCTATCGCGGCTTCGTCTACGACAATCACATGGACTGGCAGAACCCGAAGAACGATCGGGCGCGCGCGGCGTACGACAACTTCCATCCGCTCGACGGCAAGTTCGACGACAACGTCATCGTCCAGATCAAGAACGGGCCCATCGACTTCCAGGTGCGCGAGCCGGCCTCGCCGCTCTTCGGCGCGCTGCAGAAAACAAACGAGGCGATCGAGCTCCAGGTCACCCAGGAATACATGGGGCAGGGCCGCCATACGGTGTTCCTCGTGCCGATGTGGAAGACGACGCTCGACTTCGACATGGGCGCGGGCGCCGGGGGGCCGACGCCCGTCAAGGCGATCGTGGCGGGGAAGGTGTTCCACCGGCCGACCGGCGGCTTTGTCGGCGTGGCCAATGTCGGCCTGGACGACAACTGGGACGGCAATCACCTGTCGCTCGCCAATCTCTACGGGTTCGGCCGCCTGGCGTGGGACCCGGACCTCAGCTCGCGCCAGATCGTGGACGAGTGGACGCGCCTGACGTTTGGCGACAACCCGAAGGTCGTCGACACGGTCGACACGATTCAGCTGACGTCGTGGCGGACCTACGAGAACTACACGGGGCCGCTCGGGCTGCAGACGCTCACCGACATCACCGGCGATCACTATGGCGTGGCGGTCGAGGCGTCCGAGCGCAATGGCTGGGGCCAGTGGCACCGCGCCGACGAGAAGGGCGTCGGCATGGACCGGACGGTGGCTACGGGCACCGGCTACATCGGCCAGTACAGCCCGACGGTCGCCCAGATGTACGAGTCGCTCGAGGATTGTCCCGACGACCTGCTGCTCTTCATGCACCACGTGCCGTATACCCACGTCCTCCATTCGGGGAAGACGGTGATCCAGTCGATCTACGACTCGCACTACGAGGGCGCGCAGGAAGTCGCCGGCTACGTGCGCGATTGGGAGACGCTGAAGGGCCTCGTCGACGACCAGCGCTACAACGCGGTGCTGGCCCAACTCGAGTACCAGGCCGGCCAGGCCATCGTCTGGCGCGACGCCGTGACGTCGTGGTTTCTCAAAGAGTCGGGCATCGCCGACGAGAAGGGCCGGGTCGGCCACTATCCCGGACGGATGGAAGCCGAAGCGGCCACGCTCACCGGCTACACGGTGCGGCCGGTGACGCCGTGGGAATCCGCGTCGGGCGGCCAGGCAATTGCCTGCGCGGCCGCGCCGTGCACGGCGGTCTTCAAGTACGACGGCGCGGCGGGCGCCCACACGCTGGTCGTGCAGTACTTCGACATGAGCGGCGGTACGGCGCGCTTCCAAGTGATCGTGGGCGGACGCGTCGTCGCCAGTTGGGCGGCCGACGACCCCCACCCCACGCGCAAGCTTGACGGCTCGTCGTCCACGCGGCGGGTCATTCCCGACGTCACGCTCGCGCCCGGCGACGAGATTCGCATCGAAGGGACGCCGGACGGCCGCGATCCGGCGGCGCTTGATTATGTCGAAGTGCAGTGATCGTCGGCGGGTGAGCCTGGGCGGGCCGCTGCGCGGGCTGGTCGTCGCGGTTGCGGCCGCGGCCGGTGCCGCGTTGGCGATGCCGGCCGTCCACGCGCAGAGGCCGCCCGCCTCGGCGGGGACGGCCGCGGCCAAGGCCCCGGAGATCCCGTACGAGGCCGTGCCGGACTTCCTCAAGTGGCCCCCGGGCGTGTACATGGGGGAGGGGATTGGCGTCGCCACCAACTCCAAGGGCCACGTGTTCGTGTACACGCGCTCGCGCACCACGCGGCTCTTCGAGTTCGACGAGCACGGCACCTACCTTCGCGAGATTGGTCAAGGGCTGTACGGGTTCGAGTTCGCCCACTCGGTGCGCGTGGACCCTCAGGACAACATCTGGGCGGTCGACGAGGGGACGAACATGGTCATCAAGTTCGACCCGCAGGGCCGCGTGGTGATGGTGCTCGGGCGGCGTCCGAACATGCTCGACGGCCTCGTGGCCACGCTCGGCCGCGGCGCCGCGCCGCCCGCGCCGCAGCCGTACACGTTCAACCGTCCGACCGACGTGGCGTGGGACCCGGCCGGCAACATCTTCGTCTCCGACGGCTACGGGAATTCGCGCGTCGTGAAGTACGACAAGAACGGCCGGTTCGTGAAGGCGGTGGGCGAGCTGGGATCCGGACCGGGGCAGTTCAATCTGCCGCACACGCTCGTGGTTAACGCGAAGGGCCTCGTCTACGTCGGCGACCGGACCAACCGCCGCATCGAGGTGCTGGACGACGACCTGAACTACAAGACCGAGTACACGAACGTCGGCGCGCCCTGGGCGTTGTGCCTGACGTCCGGTCCGCATCAGTAACTTGTACAGCTCCGACTCGTTCCCGGACACGAGCGATTCGCGGCTGCTCGCGACGAGCGGCAAGATCTACAAGATGGAGCTCGACGGCACCGTGCTCGGCGAGTTTGGCCGAACGGGCAAAGCGCCTGGCCAGCTCAGCACGGTCCACATGATGGACTGCCGAGACGACGCGAACCTCTACGTGGCGGAGATCACGACATGGCGCGTGCAGAAGCTGCATCTGCATCCGACACGGTAGCGAACGGACGGAGAGGACATCACGTGACCAGGACGATTCGTCGTCTCGCGTGGCAGGTCGCCATGGCCGCGGTCCTGGCGGCCGGCGGCATCGTCATGGCGCGACAGGCGCCTGTGCCCGCGTTGGCCTTTGATTCGGCGCCGGGCTTTCCCCAGCTGCCGGATGGCACGTATCTGGGCGAGGTGGCGGGCGTCGCGACCGATTCGCACGGCCACCTCTTCGTCTACACGCGAACCGGCACCGAGACGGTGACGATCGGCACCTCGCGGGCCTTCTCCCGAGGCGGCGCACGGCTGTTCGAGTTCGACGCGGACGGCCGGTTCGTGCGCGAGATTGGCCAGGGCGTGTACGGGATGAACTTCGCGCAGGCGGTGCGCGTCGACCGGCAGGACAACATCTGGATCGTCGATGCGGGCTCGAACCAGGTCATCGAGTTCGACCCGGCCGGCCGCGTCCGGCTCGTGCTGGGCCGAAAGTCCGAGGCGCTGCCCGTGCCGGCCGCTCCGGACGGCGGGCGAGGGCGCGCCGGCGGCCGCGGCGGGCCGCCCGGTGCGGGCATTCCCGGCGACAATTTCAATCGGCCGACCGATGTGGCGTGGGACGCGGCCGGCAACATCTTCGTGGCCGACGGCTACGCCAACGCGCGCGTCGCGAAGTTCGATCCGCAGGGGAACTTCGTGGCCTCGGTCGGCGCGCGCGGCTCGGCGCAGGGAGAGTTCGACCAGCCGAGCTCGCTCGTCATCGACGCCCACGACACTCTCTACGTGGCGGATCGCGGGAATCGACGCATCGAGGTGCTGGACGATGACCTCACGCCCAAGCGGGCGATCGAGGGCCTCGGCGCGCCGACCGCGCTGTGCATCACCTCCGGACCGCAGCAGGTACCTGTACAGCGCCGATTCGAATGACAGCGACACGATGGCGCACGGGGAGATCGTCAAGCTGGACCTCGCGGGCCGTGTGCTCGGGACGTTTGGACACGCCGGCAAGCTCCTGAAGGAGTTCGGCACCGTGAACGCGCTCGACTGCCGGACGGACGGCCAGCTGTACGTCGGCGAGCTGGCCAACTGGCGCGTGCAGAAGCTGACGCTGCACCCGTAGTCGCACCCTCTGAAGCCCCTCAAAACGGACGCAGACGCCCGCGGCGACAACGCGTGGCGGCGAACGCGAGACAGCGTGATAATGGGCGGGTCGGCCACATCCTGACGCGCATGCCGCCTCCGCGAGGAGGGGCGTGGTGTCGGGTCTCCAAAAGACGGACGAGGAGCGCGGAATGACGCAGATTCGGCGGAATTGGACGGCACTCGGTGCCGTGTTGACCGGCGTGGCGATACTGGCGTCCCCGGCTCTCCCGGGCGCGCAGCAGCCGACATTTCGCGCATCGGTGGACGTGATTGCCGTTGACGTGACGGCGGTGGACGCCGGCGGGCACCCCGTGGTCGGGCTCACGCCCGACCAGTTCGAGGTCAGGCTCGACGGCCACAAGCGGAAGGTCGTCTCGGCCAACTTCGTGGATTTCCGGCAGACGAGCACCGACGTCGCCTCGGGCGGCGCCGTCGAGGCGGAACCGCCGGCCCAGATCGAGGACGACGCGAGCGGCGAGGGGTCCACCAATGGCCGGGTGTTCATGGTCGTCATCGACTGCCGGAGCTTCTATCCGGACGATGCCGTCCACGTCGTGAAAGCGGCGCGGGATTTCGTGAATAGACTGCCGCCGAATGACATGGTTGGCGTCTTCGCGTACCCGCTCGGCCCCAAGCTGGACCCGACGCTGTCGCACGCCGCGATCGCCCGCGCGATTGAGGGCGTGACCGGCCAGCGCGGCATTCGCAACACGGGCGAGTTCAACCTGCGGGGCGCGGAGATCGTCAACCTCTCGTTCTGGACGCGCGGCGAGCCGAACTCGTCCGCGCAGCGGATCGTGGACTCCTTGTGCGCGCCGAGCGACGGGCCGTGCCTCGAGCGGCTGAGGATCGAGGCTGACGCCGACGCGTTCGAGCTGGAGGCGCAGGCCTCGTCGAGCATGGAGACGGTGCGGTCGATGGTTCAGAGCTTCGGCGGCGTGCCCGGGCGGAAGACGGTGGTGTTCGTCAGCGCCGGGCTGGTCGTGAGCGACACCGTCGGCGGACATCCGGACCTCGGGGAACTGGGCGTCGATATCGGCGAGGCCGCGGCCAAGGCCAACGTGACCGTCTACACGCTCTTCATCGACGCGAACATGCTCGACCGAACGACGGCCGAGTCGAGGCGCGGCGCCGGTCCGACGTCCAACCCGTCGCGCGACACCGCCATCAACGAGCGGTGGCTCGACCAGTTCACTGGCCAGGCCGGCGGCGAGTTGATCCGCGTGCTCAGCGACTCGGGCGAGACGGCCCTGAACCAGATTCTCACTGAGACGTCGGCGTACTACCTGCTGGGCGTCGAGCCGGACCAGGCCGATCGCAACGGAAAGAACCACCGCGTTACCGTGAAGGTGAACCGGCGTGGCGTGCGAGTGATGAGCCGCGAGTGGGCCTTCGTGCCCAAGGTCGGTGACACGGAGGCGGCCGCGGCGGCGCCGCCGCCTCCGGCGTTCAACGCCGCGGCGGTCGCGCCCGCGCTGCCGGCGCGCGTCGTCTCGCCGGCGATCGAGCCGTTGGTGGCCGCTTTCGAGCGCGGTGACGACGCCGGGTTGCGCACGAGCGTTGAGATTGCCGGGAATCCGGCGCAGATCATGCGAGACGTGGTGGCAGCCGCGCCGTGGCCTGAGGCGCCGAGACGACAGCCCGTCTTCGCGCTGGAGGCCGCGGCCGCGGCGCTCCTCGGACGGGACGACTCGGCGAAGACGGAGGCCGCGAAGCTCCTGGCTCATGAGAACGCCGTGGTACGGCAGCCCGGCGGCGCCGACGCGATCGAGTGTGGCTGGTACCGCGCCGAGCTGTTCCTGCTCCAGGGCCTCAATCAGCCGAATCTGAGCGCGCCGCTCTCGACGGTGGCGCTCCAGCGCTGCCCCACGGACGCGCGCCTGCTCCTCGCCCACGCCATTGTCGACGACCAGCGCTGGCCGCAAGACTTGCGCGGGATGCCGGCCGTGCCGGTCGATACGAGCACGCCCACGGCCGATCAGGCCGAGGCGCTGGTGGCTCGCTATGAAGCCGCGGCGAAGCTGCCTGACACGGCCATCGAGGCACGCGTCCGCGAAGCCTGGCTGCTGTGCCGGCTCGGGCGCTTTGCCGACGCGCTGCGGCTGGTGAACGACCCGACAACGCCGGACGCCGACGGGAACGTGCGGTACTACTATCAGCTCGTGCGCGGTCAAACGCTGCGGGCGATCGGGCAGGACGATGGCGCCATCGCGGCGTTTCGCGCGGCGCTCGCGATCTCGCCGGGCGCGGAATCGGCGCGCGTGGCGCTCATGACGCTGCAGGTGGTGGGCGGCGAACGCCAGGGCGCCCAGGCGATGGCCGAGGCGGTGCAGGCCGCGCCGGCCAACGCTGTCGATCCGTGGTGGTTCTATTGGCAAGGCGACTACAGCCGGTTCCAGTCCGAGCTGACCAAGCTGCGGGATCTCACGCGGTGACGTGGGGCAGAGCGGCGGGCGCGGTCGCGATCGCGCTCGCGGCGGCCGGGGGTGTGCTCGCGGCTCAGGGCCAGATGCCCTCGTTCAGCGCGCGCGCGGACCTGGTGGCGGTTGACGTCGCCGTGCAGCGCGGCGGCCGGCCCGTGATGGGGCTCACGGCCGGCGATTTTCAGATCTTCGACAACGGCGTGGCGCAGACCGTCGCCGACCTGAGCTACGGCAAGCTGCCGATTGACGTCACGATTGCCCTCGACGTCAGCGGAAGCGTTACCGGCGACGCCATCGACCAGCTCAGAGCCGCCATTGAGCAATTGACGAAGGATCTGACTCCGCAGGACCGGCTGAAGATCATCACGTTCAACATGCGCGTCAACAGGCTGGTCAACTTTACGTCGGGGACCGACGACCCGTCGAGCGCGTTCGCGCACATCAGGACGTTCGGGAGTACGGCGATTTTCGATACGCTCGCCGTGGCGCTCACCGCCGAGTCCGCGCCGGATCGGCGGCAGTTGATTGTGGTGTTCAGCGACGGGCGGGACAGCGCCAGCGTGATCAGCCCCGGGACGCTGTTGGATGTCGCCAAACACACGACCCCGACGGTCGCCGTCGTGTTGGCGTCTCTGGGGTCCGGCGGTGCGGCCGTCGCGGCCCACCCGCAAGCCGAGTCGGATCAAGCGCGGCTGCGGCCATTCTTTGACGAGCTGACCCGGGACACGGGCGGCGTGGTGGCGACCGCCGGGCCGAAGACCGACCTGACGAAGACGTTCCACGAAGTACTCGACCAGTTCCGGTCCAGTTACGTGCTGCATTTTTCCCCGCGCGGCGTCGCGACGTCCGGCGTCCATGCGCTCGACGTGCGCGTCGAGCGCGGCGGCGTGGACGTGCGGTTCCGTAAGAGCTACGCGTGGCGGTGAGCGGCGCGACATAATGGGGAACGGATCGCCGTCCGGCCTGGAGGCGCGTCCTGTGAAGGAGTTCCCGTGAGCGTGATTGAGTTCTCCGCGGAAGTGGATGTGGCGGCGGCGCCGGCCGATGTCGCGGCGGTGCTGTTCGACCCGGCGCGCGAGCCGGAGTGGATGAAGGCGGTGACGTCGGTCGAGGTCATCGACCAGGCGCTCGCGCCGGGAGCCCGCGTGAAGCATAGTGGCGCCGTCATGGGCCATGAGTTCGCCTGGACGACGCGCGTCGAGACGGTCATGTTTCCGCACGTGCTCGCGATGGCCATCATCGAAGGGCCCTTCACGGGCACGGTGCGTTACAAGGTCGAACGGACGCCAAACGGGTCGCGCGTCCGCATTCACAATGTCGGACAGCCGTCGAAGCTCAGCTTTCTCCCCGCTGCGCTGCTGACGGGGCCGCTCCAGACCGCGCTCGTCGAGGATTTGCAGCGGCTCAAGGTACTCATCGAGCAGCCCTGACCGGGCTCGGTGACGCGGGATGCTCCCCTCCCGTGTTGCGCGGCCAGGACGGACACGCGTCGCCGTCGTGTCGGCAGCTGCAGGCAATTACCCGTGAGCTAGGCCGGCATTAGGACAACGTGATTTCGGCACCGAGCCCATAGGGCCTGCAGTCAGGCTCCCTATGGCGCTCGAGACCGTGTTTGCCGATAGCCACTGAGGGACTATGGGAGCCAACGCCTCTGACACGCGGGACGGCACGACACGGTTTGCGCTCGAAGCGGCCGGCGTGGGGGTGTGGAAGGCGGACTTTGCGACCGGGCGGGTCGCCTGGTCGGACACGATGCACCGGATCTTCGGTGTGCCGCAGTCGGCCTTTGGCGGCACCGACGCCGACGTGCTGGCCGCGATTCATCCCGACGACCGGGCGGCGATGACGGACGCGATGCGGGCGCATCGGGAGCATCTCGGCAAGTTCGCGCTGACCGTGCGCGTGGTCTGGCCTGACGGCTCAATCCATTGGGTGGAATGCCGCGGTCAGTCGATGGCCGGCGACGACGGCCGGCCGGCGCGCGTGCTTGGTGTGGCGCAGGACGTCACGGCGCTCAAGGAAGCGACGACCGATCTGAATCGGCTGAACACCGCGATTGCTGCTGCGAATGACGCGGTCTTCCTGACCGATTCGTTCGGTACCATCACGTTCGTCAATCCCGAGTTCAGCCGTCTCTATGGCTACGCGGCGGCAGGAGGTGGTCGGCCGGGCCACACCCAGAATCCTCAAGAGCGGCCGCATGCCTGAGGCGCACTACGAGAGGCTGTGGTTAGCCCTCCTCTCGGGCCGGGCGATTCGCGCCGAGCACATCAACCGCACGAAGGGCGGCTCGCTCGTGACCGTCGAGGCCTCGGCGAGCCCGATTCTCTCCGAATCCGGCGACCTCCAGGGCTTCGTGGCCATTCAGCGGGACCTGACGGCGCAAAAGACGGCCGAGGCCGTGCTGCGCGAATCCGAGGCGCGGCTGGCGGAAGTCAGTGAAATGAACCGGGCGATTTTCGAGGCGTCGCCGGTCGGCATTGGGTTGTACGACGTGGAGTCCGGCCAGTGCGTGACCGCCAACGACGCGTTCGCGCGCGTGATCGGCCGGCCGCTGCCGAGCGTGCTTCAGCAGAACTTCCGTCGGATCAAATCCTGGCCGGAGTCGGGTCTGTCCGAGTTGGCCGAGCTGGCGCTGACCCAGGGGGCATCGGGACCGGTCGACGTGCATATTCACACGACCGCCGGTCGGGAGGCGTGGCTCAACAGCCGGTTTCTCACGCTTTCGGTCAACGGTCGAACACACCTCCTGCTGATCGTCAACGACGTCACGGACCGAAGACGCGTGGAGGACCAGCTCCGGCACGCGCAGAAAATGGAGGCCGTCGGGCATCTGGCGGCGGGCGTCGCGCACGACTTCAACAACGTGCTGACGGCCATCCTGGGCTACGCCGACCTGATTGCCGACGCGCCAGAGACCACGGCCCTCCAGCGGCGCGACCTCGCGGAGGTGACGGGCGCCGCCGAGAGGGCCGTAGGGCTCACGCGGCAGCTCCTCATGTTCAGTCGGCGGCAGGCCACGCAGCGGACGGTTGTCAGTATCAACGACGTCATCGAAGGACTCGAGCGGCTGCTGCAACGCACGATGGGCGACCAAGTGGCGATTGCGCTGCGGCTCGATCCGGCGGCCGGGTTGATGACCGCCGACAAGATCGAGCTCGAGCAGGTCCTCTTGAACCTCGCGGTCAACGCGCGTGATGCGATGCCATCCGGCGGGACGCTGACCATTGCCAGCGAGGGCGTGACGCTGGCCGAGGAGCCCGCGCGCGCCAAGTGCCTGGCGGATGCGGGCGCCTATGTGAAGGTGGCCGTGAGCGACACGGGCGTCGGCATCGCCCCCGACGTGCGTGCGCGCCTGTTCGAGCCGTTCTTTACGACGAAGGGGGTGGGCCGCGGCACCGGCCTCGGTCTCTCCATCGTGCACAGCATCGTGACCGAGAACGGCGGTGCCATCGACGTCGACAGCACGGTTGGCCAAGGGACCACGTTTGCGATCTATCTGCCGCGGCTGGAAGGCGCCAGGCTGCCCGCGGCGGCGGCAGCACACGGGCCCAGCGGTCGCGGAGGCCATGAGACGGTTCTCGTCGCCGACGACGACGCCGTGTTGCAGGTGCTCGTGGCGAGGATCCTTCGCCAGGCCGGATACACGGTGCTCATGGCCGGCACGGTCAGTGCTGCCCTCCATATGGCCGCCGGGTACGGCGATCCCATCCATCTGCTGGTGACCGACGTCGTGATGCCGGGGGGCGGGGGCATCGAGCTGGCCGACCGCCTCACGCGCCAGCGCCCCGACATGCGCGTGCTGTTCGTGTCGGGCTATGCCGACAAGAGCGAGCCGCGGTGGCACATGGCCGAAGCGATGCGCACGAACTTCCTGCCGAAACCGTTCGTGGCCGAGCAGTTGCTCGAGAAGGTCAGAGAGATCCTGGACCGGGAGCCGGTTGGCGTGTGAGCCCAAGGACATGCAGCAGAGGTCTGGACGCTTCCGCACCGCGCTTCCGCTGCTGACAGGAGTACTGGGCCTCTGGGCCGGAGCGGCCGCATTCGGCGCACGGGGATCGGCCGGTCAGACCACCGGGTGGACGTACGCCTCGAGCGACCACTTCGAGGTCTACACGAGCGGCGACGAGAAGCACGCGCGCGACGCCATCACCAACTTCGAGCGCATCGACACCATTTTCAATTCGCTCGTGAAGCTGCCGCCGGCCTCGAGGCCGCGGACGAAGCTCGTGGTCTTCTCAACGTCCGAAGAATTCGCCCCCTACCGGTCCAACGCCAACGCCAGCGCGTTCTGGCTCAACACGCCGGACGGCGATTTCATCGTCATGCAGTCGCTCGGCGCCGACACGTGGCCCACGGCCGTGCACGAGTACACGCATCTCATGATTGGGCGGGCGGGTCTCGATTTTCCGCTGTGGCTGGAGGAAGGCCTCGCCCAGTTCTACTCGACGATGACGTTCTGGGGATCGAAGATGCGGCTGGGGCTGCCGCCGCCGCACGCGATGGAGACCCTCTCCGCCGCGGGCGCGCTGATCCCCCTCAACCGGCTCTTCGTCGTCAATAGTCAGTCGCCGGAGGAGCGCGACGGTCGAGTCGCGCCGTTGTTTTACGCCGAGTCGTGGGCGCTCACGCACATGCTGCTCACGCACGGTCAGTACCGCCGCCGGATCGCGACGGCGCTGGCGGCGATGGCGAGCGGCCGGCGTTCGGCAGATGCGCTGGCGGCGACGTACGGGAAGTCGCTGAAGGAGGTGACCGCGGATTTGCACAACTACCTTCGCCGCTTCCGGCTCGGTTCGACGCTGAGCGACGCGCCGACGGTCCCGCGGAACGCCCATGTGGCGTCCCGGCCTGCATCCGATGTGGAAGTGTCCGTGCTCCTCGCGTCAATCCTCGGTTGGGAGCCGGGCCGCGAAGAGCAGGGGCGGGCGGCGATGGAGGCGATCGAAGCGCGGGCGCCCGCGAGCGTGCGGCTCGCCGAAGCGCGCGGCCTGCTCGAGGTCTACACGCGGCACTGCGACACGGCACGGACATATCTCGATCGGGCGGTTGCGCTCGGGAGCGCCGACCCGGCCGTGTTGCGCGCCGATGCCGAGCTGGTCGGGCCGTCGGACCCGGCGCGGAAGGACGAGCTGCTCGGGAGGGCGGCCAAGATCGCGCCCGTCGATCGTCAGGCGACCGCCGGCCCAGCGCCGCCGTGCGGCGCCGGGCCGGCGCCACCGCGGTGACGGACACATCTCCCCGTACAATGTTGCCGAGCGCCCGTAGCTCAGGGGATAGAGCATCGGCCTTCTAAGCCGAGGGTCCCTGGTTCAAATCCAGGCGGGCGCGCCAAATCCTAGCGCGCCCGGATTTGAACCTGGGGCCCGAGGGGCAGCCGAGGGGCGCCCGCCTTGAGACGCGCGGCGGGGGTGGGGCCCCGCCGAACTTCTTGATCGTTCGAGACCTCCCGGGCGCGCCAAACATCAGTCCGGGGGGCTTCGCCCCCGCGGCCCCCCCGACGGCGTCACTCGCCCCGCGCTTCGCCGCGGGGCTCCGTTCCGCCGGGCTCACTCGCTTCGCTCGTTCGCGTCACCGCCCGCCAGGTCTCGAAGCTCCGACCCGAGGGGCAGCCGAGGGGCGCCCGCCTTGAGACGCGCGGCGGGGGTGGGGCCCCGCCGAACTTCTTGATCGTTCGAGACCTCCCGGGCGCGCCAAACTTCAGGCGGGGGGACTTCCGCCTTCGCCGAGCGCTCGTGGCACTCGCGGCTCCGGCGGACCGCCGTAGTTGCGCGCGCAGCGCGCGGTCAACGAAGGCGGTCGTCCCCGCCGCGCCCCCCTTACACGCTCACTCGCGTTCCTCGACGTCGCTCGGAACGCCTTGAGCTTGCCGAAAGGCGGGGACCCCGTCGCCCCGCTCCGTTCGCGTGGCGCGCTGTCGCGCGTGGCCAGCCGATGACCCGAGGGGAGTCCGAGGGGCGCCCGCCTTGAGACGCGCGGCGGGGGTGGCCGCCTTCGCCTGAGGTCACTTAGCTCCAGACTCCGGCGAGCTTGGCCGAAGCTTGCGGAGGCCAGGGCCCCGCCGAACTTCTTGATCGTTCGAGACCTCCCGGCCGCGCCCACTTACACGCTCACTCGCGTTCCTCGACGTCGCTCGGAACGCCGCCGCCGGGCTACGGCTTCTGTCGAACGCGTGAACGCGAGCGGCAGGCTGTTGCCGACCTGCATCCACGTCCCGGTGATGCTCGCCAGGCCCGCGTCGATCGTGCCGCTGTAGCTGGCGGCCATCTGCTTCATCTCGAAGCGCAGCGTCGCTCCATCGCGGACGATGGAGGTCATGGGAAGGCCGAAGTTGCGCTGATCGGGGCTGTCGAGCGTCGCCGTCATGCCGTCGTCGTACGTGGTGATGTGCATCACCAGGTGCAGCACGGCGGGTCCGGCGTCGAGCGCGCCTTCCCAGTCGCCGTCCACGCGCGGTGGTCACGGTCGCGAGGCTGTATCACAGAGAACTACGCAACCGCGGGGTCGGGGGAGGGGATCCGCTGGGGTGGACGTCCGAGAATGGGCGGTATGTCCCCCTCCCGACTGCGCTAATACTTCCTATACTCGTCAGCGACGTCTCCGGGTCCTTCTGAATGTGGCGCGGCTTGACGGCATCGCGGCGGCCGCAGACCGCTATGTATAAGGATGGGCCTGGCCGTCGGGGATGGGTCAGGCAGGCGGCAAAACCGACCTGCTCGATGAACCGCTCGGCGTCGGCCGCGCTCTCGACGGCCAGTGCCCCCTCGCGGCGCCACCGCTCGTCGCGAAACTCCTCGACGTCGGACGGGATTTCAGACGGCCGCCGCATGTCAGACGTTCAGCGAATCCCGATCTCGACGGTCGTCACCGCTGTTTGCAGTGGAATCACCAGTCCGCCGCGTTCGGCGGTGTAGGTGCCGGCGACTCGGTACGTCCCGATGCCCTGGACGGAGGCGGGCTGAGTCACGCGAATCAACGCGCTCGACGTGAACGCGGCGGCCGGCGACAGCGTCGGCCGCACCGCATGCGTGGTGGGGTTGACCGCCACCCGCTCGAACGTGCCGCGATCCAGCGTGAGCGACAAGCCGAGCTGCGCGATGTAGATGCTGCGCCGCATCGAATCGAGCGTGTCGGCGGTGACCCATTCCGCGCTCGTCTTCAGGTTGCCGCCGAACGCCAGCCATACGCCGGGCTGTTCTCGTATCCATCGATCATCCGCTGGTGACTATTGTGGCTCGGTCGGCGAGGGTGCGCTCACCCACAGTGGCTGCTCGGCAATGATCTGCCACTTGCTGTCGCGGAACTCGAGCTCAATGAGCGTGCCGGCGCCGCACGAGTTGCCGCAGATGTAAGACACGTAGACAACCGCGCGCCCGGCGGCGAAACCTGGCCGGCTGAAGACGACGCGAAAGAAGCGTCCCTGGGCGTCCAGTGGCGCCACTCGATCGATGTCGGATGGCGCGACAAGCGCAGACGCGCCCTCCGGCATGGGGATCGACCAGCGACCGCTGTTTCTCCCGAAGAACGATTCGGCCAGTGCGCCCTCGAGGAACGGCGCGCGCATGCGTTCGCGCTCGAGGCAACCCACATGGGGCAGGGGCCTGAGCGGCGCAGCGTCGCACAGGTGCACCGACTCACTCAACACGATCACCGGGGGCGCGGTCGACGCGGCATCGCGTTGACCCGCCTTGACGATCTTGTCGAACACTGCCTGGTACACCTCGCGGGCATCGCGCTCATCCGGACAACGTCGCGACTTGACGTCGGTCTGCGGAACCACCCACAGCATCGTGACGCGTTCGGTGTCGCGCGACTCAGTGGCGTTCTGAAATGCAAAACTGATCCCAGGCTCGACAGAGATCGCCACGGGAAAGCCATCGGCATTGAAGTTCTGAATTCTCGCTTTCGGATAGCGCTTCTTGATATCGGCTAGCGTCGATCCGATCCCGAGGCCCGTCGTCGTCTTGAACCGCGGATCGCGCACATCGATGCCCATGAGCGACGGCGCGCCGCAGGGAAGATTGGAGATGAGCGCGGCAAGCGCGGGGCCTTTGGCAAATCCTGGTAACGAGATCTCGAGACGCGGCCAGAACATGCCCTCGCCGTACGTCGCCACGAGTTTAGTGTGTTCGATGCCGACGATTGCCTGCACCTCGTCAACGGTCATGCCGACCTCGAACACGCCTGCGTGTCCACGCTCGACGAGGAACGACGATTCTGGATTCGACGGGACCCGACGCTGAGCCGCGAGCGGGCTCACGAGCAAGGCCACAAGAAGAAGGCTCAGCACTCGGCGCGAGGGCATGCCCTGAGTGTAACGCCGGCCCCACAAAAGAAAACGCCGGACTGGAAGGTCCGGCGCTCCATCTGCGCTCTCTGGCGGCAGGCCGGCCGCGCGGTACGTCCGCTTTGAAGTGAAGTAACGCGGTAAGATCTGGCATTCGGAGACGGCCTCACGGCTCTTCGAGAAAGTGCAGCACGCGGTTCCCGGCGCAGTGCTTTTGAGGGAGGGACTCCTAGCCCTTCGCGACGGCGCCGAGGGGTGGCATCTGTTTGTTATCGGTCGCTGTATCACAGAGAACTACGCAACCGTGGGGTCGGGGGAGGGGATCCGCTGGGGTGGACGTCCGAGAAGGGGCGTTATGTTCGCTAATGCTGCCTATCCTCTGCGTCAGAATGATCGCTGCGGCGTTTGCCAGCAGCGCCACCTTGAACACTTCACGCGGATGTACCAGAGTCGCATCGAGCGTGCCTCGGCTGACCTCGTGATACGCGATGACGCGATGCTTCGTCGTGATGCAGAGGATCGCGAACACTTCCGACGGTTCGTCCTGAAGCATCGTCATCAGCGAGGCCGCCGTGTCCCTGGGATTGCTCAGGTCCCGCCCAACGACAACCGGTTGGCCGTCGCCGTCCTTCCTCACCGAATATCGTACCGTCAACTCCCGAAGTCTCATCGTTCCCGTCTGCATTGGCGTGTCCTCCGTGTGTGCGTGTTGTGGTTCCTTCGCGATGTCAGGAACCCGACAGGCACAGCGAGAGGACACGAGCGGAGCGCCGCCCCGGCGAGGGGGTGGCTCGTTGCAGCGGCTGTGATCAGGTGCACCTGGCACAGCCGGCGAAGCCGGTTCACCGCTGCGAAGCCACGGCCGTCCACCTTGTGGCGGTGGGACGGCGCGGAGCGATTCAAGGCGGGGCGAGAGAGACTTGGAGCGCGCGCAAGATCAAGAAGAGGAACGGGGGCAATCGGTGACGCTCTCGGCGGGGAAATGGCCGTTCGTGATCGCGGCCGATCAGGCGGTGACGCAATCGGATCGTCACGGCGTCCAACAACGGGCTTGCCAGCGTGGTGTGACTCACGTGAAGCGAAGCGGCCGGTGAACGCCGCGACGCGATCGTGCAACACACGACGGCACGGCTGAAGGGGCGAATAGACCGATGAAGCGGCCCACGTCATGGCGCTGGACGACGCGCTCGGATTGGCGCGAGAGATCGCTGCCGAGGCGCGTCGGCGAGATGACGACCAGAGTTAGGCTGTGACAGTGGATGCTCGTCGTCCGGGCCGGGCATTCGCGGGTAAACCCTTGCGGACTTATCGTGACCTATCGCTACAACTGACCATTTGACATGCCAATGGAATACGTCGATACTCCATTCGCATGACTAATACAGAGGCGCCCAAGGCCGACGTGCTGCAAGGCACGCTTGACCTGATGGTGCTCCGGACGCTGGCGGCGCTCGGGCCGCTCCATGGTTACGCCATTGCGGCTCGGCTCGAACAAGTGTCCGCCGGGGCGCTGCAGCTCAACATGGGCACCCTCTATCCCGGCTTGATGCGGCTTGAGCAACGCGGACTCGCTCGCGCCGCCTGGCGAGTGACCGACAGTAACCGGCGGGCGCGGTACTACGCGATCACCGCTGCCGGACGGCGCCGGTTGGCGGCCCAGTGGGCCGAGTGGGAGCGCATGACTTCCATCATGCACACTCTGCTCCACGACCTCGCGTAGCGGAAGACCGACCGATGACCACGCTTCGAGAGTGGCTCAGCCGAATTTGGGGGAGCCTGCGGCCAGGCCGAAGCGACGCCGACCTCGATGAGGAGCTGCGCGTGCATCTCGAACTGGCCGCCGAGGAGGAAGCGCAGCACCACGCGGCATCACCTGAAGAGGCGCGGCGCGCCGCGCTCGTCAGGCTGGGAGGCTCCGCGCAGTCCCTCGACGCCCTTCGCGACCAGCGCGGCCTCCCCTGGCTCGACGACCTGGCTCAGGATCTGCGCTTCGGGCTCCGAAGCATACGGCGAAACCCTATCTTTGCCGCGGTGATCGTGCTGTCGCTCGCGCTCGGCATCGGCGCGAACACGGCACTGTTCGGCCTGATCGAGGCGACGCTCGTGCGCGCGCTGCCCGTCGAAGCGCCAGAGGAGCTCGTTTTCCTACAGTGGCACGCGCAACGCTGGTCCCCCGACTTCGAACGCTTCGCCGGATCGGCGCGCATCAGCAGTTTCTACCGCAGTCCGACCTTCTCGAACGCCGCCTTAGGCGCGCTGCGGACGCAGAACAGAACGCTCTCCGACATCGTCGCGTTCAGCCTGGTCACGGGTGTCACGGCCACGATCGGCCGCCAGGGCGACGCGGCGACCATGCAACTCGTCTCTGGCGCATATTTCACCGAGCTCCGTGTGCGTCCAGCGATCGGCCGCAGCCTGAGACCTTCCGACGATGACCCCTCGGCAGATCCGGTCGTTGTGATCAGCGACCCCTTCTGGGCGCGGCACTTTGGCCGCGATCCATCGGCGATCGGCGCGCACGTGGTCCTCGAGGGTGCGCCGTTCACCATAGTCGGCGTCGCGCCGGAGGCGTTTCGCGGCACCGTGGCCCTGGCCGGCCGAACGGCCAGATTTTTGGATTCCGCTGGCCTTCGGGTCGCACTTCGGATCGCGCAACACGGAGCCGGGCTTCTGGTGGCTGTCGGTGATGGGCAGATTGCGGCCAGGCGTGACGCCCGATCAGGTGCGGGGCAACCTCGAAGGGGCGTTTCGCGCGGCGGTGGTCACAACGGAGACGTTGCCGTCGAACAGTGTTCTGGAGTTGCACGTGCTGTCGGCCCGCCGCGGCGCGATCGACGAGGGCCCCGAGGACGAGCTGGAGCACGCCGTGATCCTGGGGGGCATCTTCGGCGTCCTCTTGCTCATTGTGTGTCTGAATGTCGCCAACCTGCTCCTCTCGCGCTCAACCGCGCGGCGGACGGAGATCGGCGTGCGGCTCGCCCTTGGGGCGGGCCGCGGACGGCTCATTCGCCAACTGCTCACGGAGAGCGTCACCCTGGCGATCGCCGGTGGCGCGCTCGGCGTCCCGCTGGCCTATTGGGGTCGGGCGGCGTTCGGCGCGAGCGGATGGGTCCCACCCGACCTGGATCTCCGACTCAGCCCCGGCGTGCTCGCTCTCACCGCGTTGCTGTCGGCCTCGGCCGGCATCCTGTTCGGCCTCGTGCCCGCCTTTCGAGCCACGCGGATTCGCTCGGGAGGTACTGGTGGAGCGCCTTGAGATCCGCGCCGCGTCGCGATCCCGAGCCGGCAGAATGCTCCTGGTGACGCAGGTGGCCACCGCGGTGGTCCTGCTCGTCGGCGCCGGGCTCTTCGTGCGGACGTTGGGACGCTGGGACAGAATCGAGACCGGCTTCAATGCCGCCAATCTCCTGGTGTTCCAGGATCAATCCGGAAGCGCTCGGCTACGACTCCGCGCGCGCGGCGCTGTTGAGGGACAAGCTTGTGACGGGGATTCGGGCGGTACCCGGCGTCGTTGGGAGCACGACATCCGGCCCGTTCTGGCGGAGCGCCTGGTTCGGCAGGCTCTTCATCGACGGCGAGGCGCGGCGCCTGGGCCGGCACATGGGTGGCGCTCCGAACCCACACTGGCTGCCGGTCCGCCACGACTTCTTCGAAACCCTTGGCCTGCCGGTCGTGGCCGGCCGCGGGTTGCCGAATCCGACGAAGACGAGCGGCCAGCCGATGTCGCGATCGTTGACGTGAACTTCGGACGCGAGTTCTTCGGCCGCGCGAATCCGATTGGACATCGCATCGCGTTTCAGGCGGGCGGCCGTGACGTGGAGATCGTCGGCGTCGTCGGGAACATGTGGATGCCGGGGACGCAGCCGGAAGACGTCGTGCCCGCGATTTACCTTCCCGAGCGTACGCGCCGTTCGGACTTCGATTCCGAAGGCGCAAGCCGGCGGGCGATCCTCCGAATTTCCGACGGCACCAGCGTCGAAATCCGGACCGTGTCGGAATCCCCTGACCGTCCTGCCGGCCATTCGTGCTGCCATCAGCGAGATCGACTCGAACGTCCCGGTCGAGGATCCCAAGACCGTGGTCCAGGGCATCCGGGACATCCTCGCGCCGACGCGGATTGTCTCGCTCATCTGGCTGTCGTTCGGCGGCGTGGCCGTTGCGCTGACGGCAATCGGGCTGTACGGGCTCCTAGCCTCCGGCGTGGCGCAGCGCACGCGTGAGATCGGCATTCGGACGGCACTCGGCGCGCGCCGGCTCGACATCGTGCGCCTGGTGACAGGGCAGACGCTTGGCCTGGTGTCTCTCGGGATCGCCGTTGGACTGGCCGTCTCTATGGCGGTCAACCAACTCGCGCGCGCGTACATCTTCGGCGTGACGTTCTACGACCCGCTGACGCTCGCCGCGGTCGTCCTCGTCCTCGCTGCGGTCACCGGTGTGGCGGCCCTGCTGCCCACCCTCAGGGCATTGCGTGTGGATCCGGCCGTCGCCCTACGCTGGGAGTAGATGTTGCACTTGCCCTGAATTGGTCGTATAAACGCCGCAGTCTTGACGAGGATCTGACGAATCGGGTCGACCGCCGTCGGAGAGGCAATGTTTCCGAGATCCAGACCGGAGCGCCCCGCGCGATGCGGGACGCCCCGGCGGTTGGTTCAGGCGCAGATGGCGAGTTCAGCCTCGTGCTCCTTGTAGGCTTCGAGGATGAGGTCCCGGACCCGGTCCTGGGACGTCGCGTCGATGATCGGGCGCAACAGCGCGAAGCTCCGACGCTCGCCGTTGACCGAGTATTGCCGCGCCGGGAACGTGACGTTCCGCCCGCCGTTCTTGCGTTCCCACAGCGCGAAGCCGATGAGCTTGAGGCCGGCGAACACGCCGTCAACGAAGTGGATCTCGGCGTCCGCGAGTTTGCCCGCGGGGTTGCCCTTGTCGTTCGGGAAGAATCGGACGGTGACGTTCTTGGCGGCGGTCGATGCGTTCGTAGTCATGGTGTTCTCCTTTGGAACCACGGGTGTGTGGGTTCCTTCACCAGCCCAAGGAACCCCAACGCGTGGGCCGGAGAACACGCGCGTGCGCGCCACGTTCCGAGCGGCGGCCCACATGGCACCGGTGTGACAGCCGCACGTTGCTGGCACAGCCGCGCCAGCGGCTTCCGGTTCCGGGCCGTCGCGGCCGTGCAATCTGTCCACGGCGGAACGTGGCGTGCGACGCGGCGTCTGACGAACGCAGACCGTCAGGGAACGAACTGCGACAAACGGTTGGATGACGAGGGCAACGCTCACAGGCGGATAGATTTCGAGTCGCCTGTTCGGCGTGCCGGCCTTCCGCCGTCGTAGGTGTTCCGGGAGCGCGAAGGCCGCTGCGTTCCGGTGGGGGCAATCGCGGTCACGACGAGCGACGGATATCGCGTGGTGCGATCGGAGCAAAGAGCGCGGGGACCGGGCACCGAATCACGGGACACGGGCTGACCGTCGCGAATAGGCCGTGCCGTCCTGGAGGCGCCTGGTAAGTCGTTGTCGTCGGCAGAGTTCCGCTGGCGGCGCAAGTTGCAAGTCTCTAGACGGCCCATTGTCCGCGCATCAGCCGACATCAATGTCTTGCCGCTTCCAGGTGTCGAGAACTCGCAAGGTCCGCTCCAGGAACTGCACATCGGCCAAACGCGGAATGCCGCCAGGATCCAAGCGGCAACTCTCCCAGCGTTGACGATATAGGAACCGTCCGCGAGACGGCGTGAGCGTAGAGAGCACCTCTGCGAATTGCTCGAGCTCTTCACTCGAAGCTTCCGCCGGCTGGACGGTCTCTGGCTCGGGTACACGATTGCCCGCGAGGTACCGAACGTTCATGAATTCGACCAGGGTCGGGGTGGTCGCTCCCGCCAACGCGGAGTCCTTGACGGAGGCCGGGAAGGCCTTGAGCTTTACCCACAGCTTAATCTCCTCAACCGCGTCCGGCTCGGCCCATGGGGATATCACCACGTTGGTAATGAGCGAGCGCAGGTCAATCCGTCTGCGCTTGCAATCGGGCACCCAGGAATGGCGAGGGTTCATGTCCAGCGGCACAGGGTGGGCGAAACTATTCAAGTCAAAGTGTCGATTGCCGCCCGCCAACGGGTCGTACACCCGTCAGAAACGCTCGGACCTCGCGGTCCAGCGAGTACCTCGACTGTTTCGTGGTGATGAACTCGATGGCGTTGAAAGTGTTCAATAGATGGTCGGTGCCATATTGCACGAGACCCAAATGCGCGTCGTCGGGCAGGCGATCCAGCGCCGCCTTGAGGAGGCCGTAACGTGAACAGACCGCCACGCCGTCATGGCCGTATTGTTCCCACATGTCGAGCGTTTCCTCACGGTAGAGATACCAGCAGCTGATGTAACAGGACTCGCGGTGCTGTGCGAGAGAGCCCAGATGGTTGTTCAGGCTCGCACGGTCGCGAATGTCGTACGGGTCGAGCCCCAAGACCCGCGCTGCGTATTCGTCAGGCGGTAGCCCTTCGCTCTTGTCGGTGAACAAATCGGCACGTCGGAAATAAAGCTCTTCGCTCGCCATCAAGTCGCGGAACTTGCGCAGATTCATGTAACGCCAAATCACCGCGTCCTCGGCCGGTTCCAGGCGATTCGCGTAGGGCACTATTGGCATTCGCTTGTTCTCCGCTGAAATTCATCTCTTGAGCGCGTACACAATTGCGACACGGTTTGCTGCTGCCCTTGATTGTAGGGCGCCTGAATGCATTGGCTCGCTGTATCACAGAGAACTACGCAACCGCGGGGTCGGGGGAGGGGATCCGCTGGGGTGGACGTCCGAGAAGGGGCGTTATGTCCCCCTCCCGACTGCGCTAATACTTCCTATACTCGACCGTGCCCGGTCGAGGCTCGGCGTTTACCGTGTATTTCCCACGCGCCGCCGGCGAGGGCAAAGCGGTTCCGCTGGAGGCGGAAACGGCGGCGGTGCCTCTCGGGACCGAGACGATTCTGTTCGTCGACAACGACGCGAGCATTCGCTCGATGGCGGTGAAGGCCCTCACGCGGTACGGATACAAGGTGTGGCCGGCTCGGGACGCTCGCGAAGCGTCGCACTCGCCGAGCGCGAGCCGGGCACCTTCGACATTCTCGTGACGGCCGTGGTGATGCCGGCGACGAGCGGGGTGGACCTGGCCGCCCAAATGCGGCAGAAACGCCCCGACGTGAGGGTGCTGTACACGTCCGGGTTTACGGACGACGCCGAGCTCGTGCGCGACATTCGGTCGGGCGGCATGCCGTTCATTGCAAAGCCGTACACGGTCGAAGCGCTCGCCCGGACCATCCGCCACGTGTGCGACGGATGAGGGACCTCGACGCCCGCGCTACGATCGGCGTCTGCCGCTCAGTGGCCGGAAGAGTCCCGTGACATAGAGCGCGAGGCCTGCCGCGAGGACCAGCGCGCCCGCGACCGTGGACGGGATCGCGAGCGCACCCGCCGCGATCGCGCGGACGCCTGGCCACGCGGTGCTGATCGGCGCGCCCAGGGGCGTGGACACGACGACGGCCAGGCCGGCGGCAATCCCGCCGAGCGCGGTGACCCACGCCGACCCGTCGCGCGCGCCGGAGGCAAATCCAGTGTGCGGCGTGACCGGCGCGGCGGGAACCGGCCGGACCGCTTCGATCTGTGCGATGCGCGCCAGCACGGCACCGGCCAGATTCGGCGGCGGGGCCGGTCGCGGCAGCGCCTTCAAGTCGGCGGTGAGCGCGGTCGCGGCTTCCAGTGCCGGTCCGCATGTCGGGCACCCGCGCGCGTGTTGCCACGCCGCATCGAGACGGGCGCGTGGAACGCCCGCGAACGGGCCCGCATCAATGAGATTGAGGACGTGTGCGCACGTCATGTTGATGTCTCCTCGTGAGAATCCGCCGCCGCCCCGAGACGCAGGCGCAGGTGGCGCCGGGCGCGGAAGAGCAGAGTCTTGATCGTGCCGGTCGTCACGCCGAGCGCACGCGCGATGTCGCGCACGGCCATCTCGTCGCGGTAGTAGAGCGTGACCGCCGTCCGCTCTCCCGACGGCAGCGCGGCCACGGCCCGCCACAGGCGGCGGCTGTGCTCGCCGGCGATGAGCGTGGCGAGCGCGCCCGCCGCGGCGCCCGGCTCGGGCACGCTGTCGAGGGCGGCGCCCTCGCGCCGCACCGTCCGCCCGTGGCGTCGCAGCCAGTTCTGCGCCAGTCGCACGGCAATCGAGGCCAGCCAGGCGTAGAACGGACGGTCCGTCTCGTAGCGATCGAGGTGCGTGTAGGCTCGAACGAACGCGTCCTGCGTGACCTCTTCGGCGCCGGCCGGCTCGCGCACCATCATCAGCACCAGCCCGAACAGCCGGCCCTGGTAGGCCTGCACGAGCCGCCCGAACGCGTCGCGGTCGCCGCGCCGAACGTCGCCGACGACGTCCCGGTCGGCCTGGCCCTGGCCGCTCACGCGCCGGGCTGCTCGCCGTCGTCAACCAGGCCCAGCCCCATCGACGCGTAGACGAGCTTGCGTCCCCCGTAGAACAGCGGGACGAGCCCGACCAGGACGGCCGGCGAGAACAGGAGCCCGAGCATGCAGAAGACCAGTCCCTTCAGGGCCAGGTCGGCCGCATCGCGGCGCTCGTCATCGGACCGGGGGGCCGCACGCAGGTAGGCGCGTGTTGACGCGTACCCGAATCGCTTCGCCCGGCCTCCCGAGAACACTCCGTACAACATGACCACCGCCAGCACCAGTGGGACCGCGACGAAGATCAGAAGAGGGCCAAAGATCAGGAGCTCGGGGATTCCAATAGGCAATCGCACGCTGCACCTCACATTTCAGGGGGCGGCCGGGGAATTCGATCCGGGCCGCCTTGCAGAGGTATACAACGGCCGGACGGGGGTGGTTGACACGCGAGTGCCGGCGGGGGCCGTGATCCTCACGCGGCGTGAGGCATCATGCCGCCGGCGTTGGGCGGATGATGTGCGCGCAGCCGGCCGGAGAAGAGCAGGCCCTATGGCCCGGTCTTGGGCTTCCGGCGCGCCTCGATGGCGGCGAGTGTCGCTTCGAGCATGGGCAGTTGGGCCGTGTCTTTGGCCCGCTGTATCACAGAGAACTACGCAACCGCGGGGTCGGGGGAGGGGATCCGCTGGGGTGGACGTCCGAGAAGGGGCGTTATGTCCCCCTCCCGACTGCGCTAATACTTCCTATACTCGGGGCGTATGGTCCGGATGTTCGGGAAGAAGGGTTCGAGCTGCCTGATCTTGTTGGTCGCCATGGGGTTGGCGCACTCGACACCGGCTGGCGGGCAAGGGAGCGGCATACGACCTGAAACGGCGGCCCTGTTGAGATCGGATGACTGGGTCGAACGTGCCCGAGGAGTGCGGGAGGTCGGGGCACTGAGTGCGCAAGGTCTGTCCGATGCCGCAAAGGCGGAGCTCGTGGCGACGCTGGAGCGAGAGCTGCGAGTGGTGGAGGACTCGTATCGGCGAGGCGTCGGCGTCTCTAATGAGCTGGGAGAAAGCTACGGAGACTATCTGGCCACACTGCAGGACACGGTCAGCAGGCTTGCGAATTTCGGTGACGACCGAGTCTTGAGGGTGCTCGCGCTTGGGGTCTACAACCCGGACTCGCGGTTTGCATCCGAGTTGGCGCGCCGTGCTGGGGCGAGGCTCTTGCCAGTGGCGAAGGACATGGTTGGAAGCGATCTGACCTACACGCGGGATAAGGGAATCGCCCTGCTCGGGGAGCTGTACGGATCTCGTGAGGCGTTCAACCTCGATACCGCGGCTGT
Source organism: uncultured Acidobacteriota bacterium (assembly GCA_963849525.1). Taxonomy (GTDB): domain Bacteria; phylum Acidobacteriota; class Vicinamibacteria; order Vicinamibacterales; family SCN-69-37; genus CAVXSP01. The sequence goes on from CAWKHL010000006.1 coordinate 437,998, forward strand.
AGAGGACATTCGCGCGACACTCTACCGCGCGGCACGAAGCGACGACCAAGTGATGAGGCGATGGGCGGTGAGAGCCATCGGCGCCGGTCGTTCGCGCCAGGACGTGCCGATCTTGGAGGAGATCGCGAAATCAGACCCAGCATCCAGGAAGACCGAGACCAAAGGCGTCGTCTTTCCCGTGAGGGAAGCGGCCGAGGAGGCGTTGAGGGCGATACCGGGGGCCGGGCGACAGTAGAAGCGGACATCTGCGTGGCGCTCGACAGGCGTCGCTCGCACGTGCGCCGGTGTTTCCTCTCAATTGCTGTAGTTCGCGACGACTCGGACCACCTTGCCCTGCGCGTCGAATTCCATGAACTCGCCGGTCTTCGTGCCCCCGCTGATTCACGTAGTAGAGCACCACGCTCGACAGGCCCCTCAGGACATCGACCAGCTTGAACTCGAGGTCGGGGTAGGTCTCGAGGCCCCGCGCGAAGTACTCGCGGCCGGCCGTGGCGCTACCCGTGTCTCGTGCGGCGCACCGTGGGAGCCCCAATCTGCGCAGTGGGCGCGTGGAGGCGGACGATCGCGCTTGCAGCCAAGCAGGCTGCGATTCTGGGTCCGGCCAAACACGATTTCGGACATCTGCGAGCGTTCGCGTTCGATGAGCTCGGCGCCCATGCCGACGGCGGCGAGCATCTCGCAGGCCGCGTCCGGAAGGGCCCGGCGTAACCGATCGGCCTGACGTACGGGAATCAGCACCGGAAGCCGCGAGCGTTCGCTATGAAGAGCAACGCATGGCGCCGGCCCATTCGGATCAACGTTCCGTACCAATCGCGGAGGCGCGTCGTGGACCCAATGCCGGCCGCTTCGTCGAAGCGCTTCAGGCGCAGAAGCAACTGTTGGGAGCAGCGGTGGTAGAGGAGAGCCTTGCGGTGCGCGTGCGAATAGCTCCGCGCGTACCCCTTGGTCACGAGCCGGCCGAAGAACTGGTGCTGCTTTTCGCCTCGGGCGATGCCCGCGAAGGTGCAGTACTGCCGGCCGACGCAGACGCCGCCGTGCAGCAGGACGGTCACGAGAAAGGCCGCCTGGCGCTCCGTGAATCCCAGGCTGGCCACGGCGTCCACGCGTTCAGCGGATGTCATTTCGTGCATGGTAATGTTCTCCTTGCGGCGGCATACTGAAAGCGGTGAGCCAATGAATGTCGATCTGACGGCGGACCAGCGCGCCTTTGTCCAACGAGCGATTGACAGCGGTCGGCTGCAGCGCGAAGAGGACGCCATTCGGGAAGCTTTGGCCCTCTGGGAAGCGCGCGAGCGTCGGCGCTTCGAGCTCCTGGCGATGTTGGATGAGGCGGATGCCTCGCTCGCGCGCGGTGAGGGACGTGACGTCACAGAGCAGTCGATGAGGGCCCTTGCCGAAGAAGCCAAGGCACGGTTGCGCCAGCGCATTGCGGCTCAGCGTCCGCGCTGATAGGCGGTCAGGATGATGAGCGCGATTGACCGCATCACCGTCAACCCGAACGTCTGCGGTGGCCGTCCGTGCGTTGGCGGTCTTCGCATCCGCGTGAAGGACATCCTCGAACTGCTGGCCGCCGGCGCAACACGCGAGGAGATCCTCTGCGACTATCCGTATCTCGAACCTGGGGACATCACGGCCGTGTTGCGGTTCGCGGCGGGTTAGCGTGAGTGTGTTCTGATGGGGTTCGATCCCGGGTCGCCCGGCTGATGAGCGAGGCTTTTCATGACGCTTACCGATCGCATCGAAGTCAATCCGCGCGTGATGCTGGGAAAGCCCGTGATCCGAGGAACGAGAATCCCCGTCGAGCTCGTCCTGCGCAAGCTCTCTGAGGGCGCGTCCGAGGCCGATCTGATTGACGCGTATCCGCATCTCACGCGCGAGGACATCCAGGCCGCCATTCGATATGCGGCCGACACGCTCGCCCACGAAGAAGTGGTGTTCATCGGCAACGACTCCGGCGCGCGCTGAGTCTGAACGGTGCGATTTCTTGCCGATGAGAGCTGCGACTTCGCCGTCGTGACGGCCCTCAGAAACGCCGGGCACGACGTCTCCGCAATTGCGGAAATCAATTCCGGCGCAGCGGACGAAGAGGTTTTTGCACTGGCTCGCACCGAACGTCGCGTGCTGCTGACCGAAGACAAGGATTTTGGCGTGCTGGCGTACGCCGGCGGCCATGAGGCCGCCGGCGTCATCCTCATTCGTTTTCCTGCCGGTGCGCGAACGTCGCTCGGCCAATCAATCGTCAACGTCGTGGCCGAACTGAAGGATCGCCTTGGAAGCACGTTCGTTGTCGCCGAGCCTGGCCGCGCGCGCGTCTCCAAACCACCGTCCTCCGAAAACCGCTAAGCGGGTGACAAACGGGTGACAATCGGTAGCGGTTTCGAGCGGTCTCGGGTCGTCTGTGGTTTGATAGAACTCCAATAAAGACGGGGGCAGCGGTCTTCTGCTGCCCCCGGTCGTCTCGTGTCCGCCGACTTCTCAGCCGAGGGTCGCCCGCCTTGAGACGTGCGGCGGGGGTGGCCGCCTTCGCCTGAGGTCACTTAGCTCCAGACTCCGGCGAGCTTGGCCGAAGCTTGCGGAGGCCAGGGCCCCGCCGAACTTCTTGATCGTTGGATTCCTCCCGGGGGCGCCAGTTCCCGCCGCTCCGGCGAGCCGCCCATCACCACGCGGGCATGCCGCTCTGCGTCACCGGGGCCCCGCGGCGGCCGGCGCCCGCGCGCCCCGGCCCCGGCCACCGCGCCCCGCTCCAGGCTGCACCGGCGTGCTCGCGATGAAGTCGAGCCCCGCGGTGTCGAGTGTCTCGTTCCGAATGGTGGCGCCAAAGTCCATGCGCATCTCGTTGGCTCGGATCGTCCCGGGTCAACGTCACCGCCGCTGTGCTGGGACTGCCGGTCTTGGCAAACGCGACAATCACGTTCTGCATCTTTTCCGACAGATCGCGATCGGCCGGCGTCCAGTCGCGCGTCCTGCGAAACAGATTGAACGCGTCGTACGTGCCGAGGAAATACGGCACGTCACCCATGTGATAGGCCCCTGCCGTCTCGGGATTGAAATCCGAGAACGCGACGCCGGGCGTAAAAGGCTGCACCTTGGTGACCATGAACAGATACGCCGGCTGCTTACCCGTCTTGGTCTGCGCCCTGGCCCAGTTACGCGCCCCGATCGCAAAGCCGCTGTTGCGACCGACCTCATCGGCCCGCTGCCTGGCCTCCGCGTCCGTCTTGGCCGGATAGAGCGTCAGAAACTCGGCGGCCTTGTCTCCATACATCTGCCTGGCCAGATCCTCATATTCCGCGACCGTTGTCGCGCGCCGGATCGGCACGTTGGTGCCGATGTCATTGGCGGTCGAGCCGGTCAATACCGCAACATCGCTTTGCCGGCCAGCCGCGAACGTCGCGTCAACCGATTCCGGCAGGTAATACCCGTCGATGTCCGGACCCGCCCGCACGCCGGCTTCCCGCGCGGCCGCCACGATCTTGTCGGAGGAGATCTCGCGCAGATCGGCGATGCTGGCCGCTTTCAGCGCCGCCTGAAGTTTCACGCCTTGCTGCTCGGCTTGCTGCAGCGGTTCGCCCGCGCCGGCGCCGCCGCTGAGCGTCGTTCCGCTCAAGCCGATGACGCGCTCGAAGAGGCCTTTGGCCAGCGGGCTCGCCTGAAGATTGGTGATCGACATTGAACCGGCGGACTGCCCGATGAGCGTGACATTGTTCGGATCACCGCCGAAGGCCGCAATATTCCTCCGGACCCACTCGAGCCCGGCCACCTGGTCCAGGAACCCCCAATTGCCAGAAGCGTTGTGCCCCGACTCTTTCGTCAGCTCCGGATGCGCCAGGAAGCCCATGACGCCGAGCCGATAATTGACGGCGACGTAGATCACGCCCTTCTTGGCAAGGGCGTTGCCTGCGTAAATGGGGCTCGAGGCAGAGCCCACGTTGAAGGCGCCACCGTAAATCCAGACCAGCACCGGCAGTGTGTCGCCCGCTTTGGCCGTTGCCGGTTCCCAGATGTTCAGATACAGGCAGTCTTCGCCCGACAACTCGTCGCCGAAGTAATGATTGATACTCGGCGAACGAAGACCCTGCACGCATTCCGGTGGCAGTCGGTCGGCGGTCAGTATCCCGTGCCAGGACTTGACGGGCTGAGGAGCACGCCAGCGGTTCTCCAGGATCGGCCTTGCGGCAAAGGGAATGCCGAAGTAGGTCTTCAGGCCATCGTCGGACATGCTGCCCGATACGAGCCCGCTGTCGATCTTCACGGGGTCACCGGAAACGGCCCGCATGACTTGCGCTTGCGGCCTCAAGGCCGAGAACGAAATCATGGCCGCGCCGAGCAGCCATGCGTATCCGCGCGCGTTCTTGATGAACATGACGCTGCTCCCTTGAAGCCGGCGAGCTGGCCGGGCACTGTGCTGTCAGACGCACTTCCGGGCGCGTCCGAACAACCTGCAAGCCTGAACTGTATAACGCCGAGAGGGATGAGGGGAGGCAGGTCGCAACGTTACGGTAACACCGCCTCACACTGTCCGCGTGCCGGGGACGCGCGGTGGTACCATCGCGCCTCCGCCCATGACTGAGGGACCTCCGATCGCTGCCCGGCCGACGCATGTTCGCTGGTTCCCAATCCTGGCGCTCGTGTTCGTCGCCACACTGGTCAACTACCTGGACCGGGCGGTCTTCAGCATCGCGCGCCCGCTCTTCACGGTGGATCTGGGCATCGCCCCCATCGTGGCGGGCGCGATGGGCTCGGCCTTCAACTGGACGTATGCGCTGGCGCAACTGCCTGGCGGCGCCGTCCTGGATCGCTTTGGCACACGGCTCGTCTACGGCCTCTCGCTGGCGCTCTGGTCGCTGGTCACGGTGTTCCAGGGACTGGTCAGCGGTGTCGGCAGCTTCATCGGGCTGCGCATGGCGCTCGGCCTGGCGGAGGCGCCGTGCTTCCCGGCCAACAGCCGTGTGCTGAACAGCTGGTTCCCGCAGCAGGAACGCGCGCGCGCCAACAGTATTTATGCCGTCGGGATGAGCGCGGGCCTGGCGTTCTTCCTGGTGCCTCTGGTCTGGGTCGCGGAACACTACACCTGGCGCGGGCTGTTCGTCGTCGCCGGCGGGATCGGGCTGCTGTTCTCGGCCGTCTGGGCTCTCGCCTATCGTGAGCCCCGTGATGCCCGGCAGGCGAACGCGGCGGAGCTGGACTACATCGCGGCCGGCGGCGGGTTCGCGAAGGATCAGATTCCGCAGACGCCGATCTCCTGGAAGAACATCGGTCGAGTCGCCCGGCTGCGGCCCATCCTGGTCATCTCGTTGGCGCAATTCTGCGGCAACACGGTGCTCAACTTCTTCCTGATCGACTTCGTCAACTACCTCGCGACCGAGCGGCACATGTCGTGGATCAAGCTGGGGATCTTCGCGTCGTTCCCCTACATGGCGTCCGCGCTGGGGGGCGTCGTCGGCGGGACGGTCGCGGACCGCATCCTCAAGCGCGGCGGCTCGGTCACGCTGGCGCGCAAGCTGCCGGTGGCGTCGGGGCTGATCCTGGCGTCCGTACTCGTGCTCGCGAACTGGGTGCCGAACGGCCGCGACGACCTGGTGATCGTGATCATGTCCTTGTCGTTTTTCGGCCAGGGGATGACCAACCTCGGCTGGACCGTGGTGACCGACCTCGCGCCGAAGGCCATGGTGGGACTGGCCGGCGGCTTCTTCAACATGATCACGAACCTGGCGGGCATCCTCACGCCGTTCATCCTGGGCGTGATCCTGCAGGTCACCGGCTCCTACTTCTATTCGCTGATCTACGTGGGGACGCTGCCGCTCCTCGGCGCGGCCTTGTACATCTTCGCGCTGGGCGACGTCACACGGCTGGAAGTCGAGGCTCTTTGAAGTACACGCGGTGTCAGGGTGATTGGCGCCGGGACGACGTCCCCCCGCGTTGAGTAGCGGATCCGATTAGAGTCCGGCGGTCCCTTACACGCTCATTCGCGTTCCTCGACGTCGCTCGGAACGCCGCCACCGAACTACGGCTTCTTTCGACGCGTGAACGCGAGCGGCAGGCTGTTGCCGACCTGCATCCACGTCCCGGCGATGTTCGCCAGGCCGGCGTCGATGGTGCCGCTGTAGCTGGCGGCCATCTGCTTCATCTCGAAGCGCAGCGTCGCCCCGTCGCGGGCGATGGAGGTCATGGGAAGGCCGAAGCTGCGCTGATCGGGGCTGTCGAGCGTCGCCGTCATGCCGTCGTCGTACGTGGTGATGTGCATCACCAGGCGCAGCACGGCGGGTCCGGCTTCGAGCGCGCCTTCCCAGTCGCCGTCGATGTCGCTGGGCTTCGCCACACGGGGCCGCGCCTGGACGGCCGCCGCGCGTGAGAAGTCGAGCGGCGACGACCTCCCCTGGGTCCACGTGCCGGCCATGGCATTCGCGTCGGCGGCGAGCTTGCCTTCGTAGGCGCCGCCAATCTGCGGCACGTCGAACTTCACGACGCCGTCGGCCAGCGTGACGGACGGGATGGGAATGCCCTTGACGTTCTGATCGGGACTGTCGAGCGTGCCGGTGAGGCCGCCCTGGTCACCGCGCACGACGTGCACGACCAGCCGGAGCTCGGCCGGACCGGCTTTGAGGGTGCCCTGCCAGTCGCCCACGACCGACTGTGCACGCGCGGTGGTCACTGTCGCGAGGCTGAGGAGCAGTACGCCAATCGCGATCGTCATACGACGTCCTTTCATGCAAACCCTCACCCACGCTTCTTGAGCAGCTGAATCCAGCCTGCATGATACACGTCGTGCCCGCTGCGAGACTCCGGATGCGACCCGTTGGGTGCGCATGGCGACAACCGACCAGGAACTGTGCTACACAGGGCACCACAGCGCCGATGCGACCGACGAATCTGCTCTTCATCCTCTCGGACGAGCACAACCGGGATTGTCTCGGGTGCTACGGGCACCGGCTCGTCCGGACGCCGAACCTGGACCGGCTCGCGGCCGGGGGTGTGCGGTTTACGGCGGCGTACTGCAACTGTCCCATCTGCGTCCCGTCGCGGGCGAGCCTCGCCACCGGGCGCTACGTGCACGAGATCGGCTACTGGGACAACGCCTTTCCGTACGACGGCCGCGTCCGCGGCTGGGGGCATCAACTGATGGACGCCGGCCACCGCGTCGACGCCATCGGCAAGCTGCACTTCCGCAGCGTGGCCGACGCCGACGGCTTCACGAACAAGCTGCTGCCGCTGAACGTCGTGGACGGCGTGGGTGACGTCATGGGCTCGGTTCGCGACGAGCTGCCCGCGCGCCCGGGCACGCGCGAGGGCGTGACGTCGGCGGGCCCCGGCCGATCGACCTACCTCGACTATGACGAAGAGATCGCGGCGCGCGCGTGCGAGTGGCTCGCCGAGGCGGCGCGTCGCCGGGACGAGCCGCCCTGGGTGCTGTTCGCCTCGTTCGTCTGCCCCCATCCGCCCTTCATCGCGCCGCCCGATCTGTATGCGCTCTATCCCCTCGACGCCATGCCCCTGCCCGTGCAGAACCGCCTCGAGGATCAACCCCACCATCCCGCGCTCGACAACCTGCGGCGGGCGATGCAATACGAGGAGCCGTTCGCCGAAGAGGCGATCCGGCGCGTGACCGCGGCGTACTACGGCGCCTGCACGCACCTCGACCGCCAGGTGGGCCGGGTCCTGGCCGCACTCCACGAGCACGGACTCGCCGAGACGACCCGCGTGATCTACACGAGCGATCACGGCGAGAGCATGGGGCGCCGCGGCCTCTGGGGCAAGTTCACGATGTACGAGGAGTCGGTGGCCGTCCCGCTCATCGTCTCGGGGCCCGGCGTGCCCGAGGGTGGCGTCTCGGCGGATCCCGTCTCGCTGGTCGATGCGTACCCGACGATTCTCGAGGCCGTCGGCGTCTCGCTCGCCGGCGACGACCGGCCACGGCCCGGCCGGTCGCTGTGGCCCATCGCGGCGGGACATCCGTTGGACCGCGTCGTCTTCAGCGAATACCACGCCGTCGCGTCCACCACCGCGTCGTACATGCTCCGCCGCGGACGGTTCAAGCTCGTCTTCTACGTGGGCTATCCGCCGCAGCTCTTCGATCTCGCCGCCGATCCCGACGAGTGTCGAGATCTGGCCGCGCTGGCCGACTACCGGCCCGTGGTGCACGCCCTGGAGCGGGAGTTGCGGGCCCTGCTGGATCCCGAGGCGACCGATGCGCGCGCCAAGGCCGACCAGCGCGCGCTCGTCGAGCGCCACGGCGGCCGCGGCGCCGTGCTGGAGAAGGGCTCGTTCGTCAACTCGCCCGTGCCGGGCGAAACGCCGACCTATCGGCCCGGCCGCGGCTGACGGGGCCCCGCTCGCAGGGATGAGTTTTCACGGGCCGATGGCCCACGCGTGTGGTCATGAAACGAGCGAGCGGTAGCGAGCGAGTCGGCGGAGCGGAGCAGGGCCTTACGGGGGCCCCGCGAGCGACGCCGTCGGGGTGGCCGCAGGGGGGACCGCCTTCGTTGATCGCGCGCTGCGCGCGCCACTACGGCGGTCCGCCGGAGCCGCGAGCGCAACGAGCGCTCGGCGAAGGCGGAAGCCCCTCAGTGTTTGAGACATGACGAGCTGGCCTCTCGCGCGTAGCCGGTGGACGCGCATTCTGGGCGTCGCCTTCGTGATGTACGTGCTGTCCTATGTCGATCGCACGAACATCGCGATGGCGATTCCCTCGATGCAGCAGGAACTGTCGATCAGCGCCGCCTCCATCGGGTTTGCCACCTCGATGTTCTTCTGGGGCTATCTCGTCCTGCAGATCCCAGCCGGCCGGCTGGCGGGCACGTGGAGCGCGAAGCGCGTGATCGCCGGGTTGCTGGTGGTCTGGAGCGCGGTGTCGCTCACCACGGCGTTCGTCCATACCGAAGGTCAGCTCGTCGCGAACCGCCTGGCGCTGGGCATTGCCGAGGGCGGCGTGCTCACCTGCACCATCGTGCTGATCCGCTCCTGGTTCACGCGCGCCGAGCGGGCGCGCGCCAATACGATCTTCCTCCTGAGCCTCGCGGTGGCGCCGGTCATCGCCAATCCGATTTCCGGCTTCATCCTGTCGCATGCCACGTGGCGGACGATGTTCGTCATTGAAGCCGTGCCGGCGCTGGCCTGGGGAGTGGTCTGGTGGTGGGCGGTCGAGGACAGCCCGCGTCACGTCGAGTGGCTCGACCCGGCGGAACGCGAGACGCTGCTGGCGGCGCTCGACGCCGAAGCGCGCGCCATCCCACCGGCGCGCGGCCATTGGCTGACGACGCTCTGGCACCCCGCCGTCCTGCTGCTGGCGCTCTACAACTTTCTTGCCCTGATGGCGGAATGGGGCGTCAATTTCTGGCTGCCGTCCGTGTTGAAGGATACCGGGCTGTCCATCCAGGCCGTCGGGTTCCTTGCCGCGCTGCCGTACGCCGCGGGCATCGTCGTGATGCTGCTGGTCGCGCGCAGCTCCGATCGGCGCGGCGAGCGCAAGTGGCACATGATCGCCGCCACGGCCTGCTCCGGCGTCTTTCTCCTGCTCGCGCAGTTCGCGGGCGCGAAGAGTTCTGTCGGAATCATCATCTTCCTGACCCTGGCCGTGGCGGCCTTCCTCGGCCGCTTCGGGCCGTTCTGGACGCTGCCGACAGAGGTGCTGCCGCCGGCCGTGGCGGGCGTCGGCATTGGGCTGATCAACGGCGCCGGCAATCTGGGCGGCACGGTCGGCCCGTATTTTTTCGGCTACATCCGCGGCGTCACCGGCAGCTTCACCCTGGCCCTGACCGCCGGCGGCATATCACTCATCCTCGGCAGCCTGGTGGCCATTCCTCTCCGCACCCGCTGGGCGCGGCCGGAAGCGGGCGCCGCGACGCGCCACTAGTGACTCAGCCGATACAGGCCACTAGGTCTCTCTCAGTCGCGCGTGGCCAGCGTCCCGATTGGCGCCGGCGATGACGAGGCCGACGCCTCGCTGCCCTCATCTATCGCGGCCCCGAACGCCTCGATCGTTCGACTCCTGTCGGACCGGCCATTTCCCGCCGCCCGCGAGTCCAGCTTTCTTGTCAGGTGCGAACTTTTGCGCAGAACCGCTGAAAAGCACGCGCGTGCTGTGGCACTGCCCAAGCTCGCGTCCCCGGATTTCCTCGGCCAGCGGCGGAGCGGGTTCGGGCACGTGGCTTGCTTTCTGCCAGAAGGGCAGAGGTTTATGTGTATCCGCGCCAACGTCAGGGCGATGCTCGAATGCCAGCCGACCCGCGGGGAGGGTGCCAACCACCCGCTCGACGGGATCGGGGCGCTTTGCATTCGCGGTCGCAAGGAGCTGTCATGATGATTCGCCAGGCCCTTTTCGCGGCGGCAGCTGCCGCATTGATCGTCATCCCGACCGGCCCGCTCGGCGCCGGCGCGCGTGCCGCGGCCGCGCCCGCGGCGGACGCCACGGTTCAAGGCAAGGTCTCGCATCCCAAGGGCAATGCCGACCTCGTGGTCTACATCGCGACGGCCCCAGGCACGTTCGCGGCGCCCGCGACGCACCCAGCCATGGACCAGAAGGGAATGGCCTTCACCCCGCACGTGCTGACGATCCTGCTGGGGACCACGGTGGATTTCCTGAACAGCGACGGCGTCAACCACAACGTCTTCTCTCCGGACCATGAGGGATACAACCTCGGGACCTGGCCGAAGGGCGTGACACGCTCGTACACGTTTCAGCAGCTGGGCGCCTACACCCAGCTCTGTTCGATCCATCCCGAGATGAAAGCCTTCATCGTCGTCCTGCAGAACCCGTACGATGCGACGACGAACGCGAGCGGATATTTCGAGATCGAGAACGTGCCGTTGGGGCACTATGAGCTCAAGGTCTGGGGCGAACACCTGACGCCGGAGGAGATGGCGAAGACCTTCCCCGTCGATCTGGTCGCTGGCGGGTCGAGCACGAACATCTGGTTCTAGGAAACCGCGCGCCAGGTCTCAGGTGGGGGACTCGGCCGACCGATCGTGTTGACGCCGTTGACGCCTAGCAGCCCGTGGTGAACGTCCCGCGTCGCACTGAGGCGGGCGATGCGCCCGGCCGGCTAGGCGCGACGAGCGAGAATACCGCCTGGATTTGAGCAAGGCGCAACGCCGCCGGGCGGGATGCAGCGCCTGCCGAATGCCGTGGGACGTTCACCACGGACTGCTAGTGTGGTGAGTCAGAGATTCGCGGAAGTATTCCGGAGCGCGGCGCCCGGCTGGCCAGGCGCGACGACCGAGAATATTGGCGATATTCGAGGGGGGCGCAACGCCGCCAGCCGGGATGCCCCGCCAGGAATATGACGGCGAATCTCTGACTCACCACACTAGAGCACCGGCGTCAAGGTGAAGACGTCCGGCGAACCGATACTCGATCCGAAGCTCGCGCACGTCGGATTGCCGGGATTGATGGTCTGCGACACGGCGGTGAGGCCGCGGGACGCCCACGCGGCGAACGCCGCGGCGTCGAGCTTCGCAAAGTAGTTCTCCGTGCTGCTGTCGTCGCCGTCGCTGACCGCGATGTCAAAGTTGCTGGAATATTGCCAGGCGGCAGACGGCGCTTGCCCGGTGCCCACCATCGACGCGTACCCAAGCGCGTCGGCGGCGCGGACGTGCTGCCCCAGCAGCCCGTCCCGGAGATTCAGATGGAAATACCGGACCATGGTCGAGCTGTGGTCGCAGTACAGATGAAACGTCCGCCCGCGGTCCTGCTCGTTGGGGTCGGTGTCATCTGAGTTCTGGCCGATCATGCCGTCGCACGCGGCGAACTCTTCCAGTTGGCTGGTCGTGCTGAAGTTCGTCGAGTTGGGCCAGAAGTAGTTCTTCGCGCTATTCGGCGAGGCGTACGGAAAAGCGTGTCCGGCGCAGGAATTGAATTGCGACACGGCGTTGACGCTCGACGGGGCCACGACGTTCGCCGTGAGGAGGAGGCTGGGGCCACTGGGCCCCGCCGGACTGTGGCATCCCATCAGAGGAACCAGCAGCCCGGCGAGAATGCCTGGCACGTTCAACCGATCGAGGCGTGTGCGTATGGCGGACGGCATGGGGTGGTGCGGCATTATAGAGGATGCCGCCCGCCTCGGACGGGCGTCCTCTGGTCGCGACGTTGCGCCGATGAAGTGGCCGCGCTTGCGCGGGGCCTCGTCCTCCAGCTATCGTGGGGCCCGTCAGCGCCCTCGCGGTGCCGTCGCCTCGTCCTGCCCGTTTCTGACCGCCGCTCGCTGATGGATTTCAATTCTTGACGCCCACAGACGACCTCCACCCATCCCGTCGCGGCGATCCGCGAGAGGACTACTCGCGCCATCTCGAATCGCGGCGTGCGTCGCTCGTTGCGGCCACCCGGCGGCACGTGACGTTCGGGAACCTCCGCGTCGCCGCCCTCGCGGTCTGCCTGGCCGCGGCGTACGCCGCTTTTGCACGCGGGCTGTTCTCGGGATGGTGGCTGCTCGCGCCCGCGGCGGTGTTCTTCTGGACGGGGGGACGGCTCGAGCGCGCGATCAACGCTTGCGCGCGTCTCAACCGGGCCGTGGCGTTCTACGCGCGCGCGCTGGCGCGGCTGGATGGCCGGTGGGCGGGCACGGGCGGCGAGACCGGCGGTCGATTTCTTGACGACCGGCACTTGTACGCGGGCGACCTCGACCTGTTCGGCGAGGCCTCGCTGTTCGAGTTGCTCAGCTGCGCCCGCACCCGGATCGGCGAGGAGACGCTGGCGGCCTGGCTGAAGGCGCCGGCGGACGTGCCAATCGTGCGGGCGCGCCACGGGGCCGTGGTGGAACTCGCCCCACGCACCGACCTGCGTGAAGACCTCGCTGTGCTGGGCGAGGACGCTCGCACGGGCGTGCGGGCGGATGCGCTCGCGGCCTGGGGCGAACGGCCGGCGCGATTCAACTCGTCGGCGGTCCCCGCCTGGGTCTGGCTGCTTTCCGCCGCCGGCGCGCTCGCCGCGCTTGCTCTGATCGCCTGGTTCGCGGCGGATGCCGGCCTGCTGCAGCTTGGCGGGAACACGCTGGCAGCCCTGCGCATCTACGCCCTCTCGCTGATCGTCGTCTGTGGGATGGTCGTCTGGCGCTTCCACGCGCGTATCGCGGCCGTCCTCGGCGACGCGGCCGGAGCCGCCCACGATCTCGGGCTCCTGGCCGGCGTGCTCCGACGGCTCGAAGGGGAGCGCTTCGCAACGACGCGGTTGGCCGCGCTCAGAGCCGAGCTCGATGTCGAGGGCCAGCCGCCGTCACGCCGCATCGCGCGGCTGAACGCGCTGATGGACCTCGTGGATTCGCGCGACCACCTCCTGGTCCGGCTGGTCGGGCCCGTCCTCCTGTGGGACGTGCACCTCATCTACGCCATCGAGCGCTGGCGCCGTTCGTCGGGACCGGCGGTGCGGCGTTGGCTCGCGGCCATTGGCGAGATCGAGGCGCTGTCGTCGCTGGCCGGTTACCACTACGAACATCCGGACGACGTCTTTCCCGACCTGGACGAAGGCACGCCCTGTTTCGCCGGGGAAGGGCTGGGCCATCCGCTTCTGTCCGAGGACGCCACCGTCCGCAACGACGTGCGTCTGGCCGGCGAGCTGCGCGTGCTGGTCGTGAGCGGTTCGAACATGTCGGGCAAGAGCACGCTTCTGCGCACGGTGGGCATCAACGCCGTGCTGGCGCAGGCGGGGGGCCCTGTTCGGGCACGTCGCTTGCGACTGACGCCGCTCGAGATCGGCGCCTCGATCCGCATCCAGGATTCGCTGCAGGCCGGCGTGTCGCGTTTCTACGCGGAAATCACGCGGCTCGGCCTGATCATGGGCCGCGCGAGCGAGGCGCCGCCCGTGCTCTTCCTGATCGACGAGCTCCTCCACGGGACCAACTCGCACGACCGCCGCATTGGCGCCGAGGCCATCGTCCGGGGCCTGGTCGACCGCGGCGCCATCGGACTGGTGACCACGCACGATTTGGCGCTCGCGCACGTCGCCGACGCGCTCGGGGCGCGCGGCGCCAACGTGCACTTCGAAGACGTGCTGGAGGACGGCCGGATGCGCTTCGATTACCTGATGCGGCCGGGCGTCGTCGAGAAGAGCAACGCCCTCGCGCTGATGCGGTCGGTGGGGCTGGACGTCTGAGCCGCCGCCGTGAGCGGCTTGTCGAGGAAGGGCACCTTCGCTTCGAGCACCCCGTGTCGGACGATCGTGTCGCTCGTGCGGTGGCGAGTCACCGTCGAGGTGGCGGCCGGGACTGCGGCGACCTGGCCGGGCCGGCTCGCCAGCTGAAAGTCGCGGGAGACCTCGGCGTCATCGACCGATTGATGCCACGTCGCATGGCCGCTGCCGTCAACTTGACGTCAGGTCGCGCTTCGCCTTCTACTGAAGGGCCCCATGTCGACCCGCGCGGGTGTCTTCCTGATCACCCTGTCCGGCCTCAGCTTTGAGGTCGGCCTCACGCGCATCTACTCGGCGACGATCTGGTACCACTTCGCGTTCATCGCCATTTCGATCGCGCTGCTCGGGTGGGGGCTCGGCGGCATGGTCGTGCACCTGCTCGGCGCACGCTGGCCGCCGTCCGTCGAGAAGGCGGCGGGGCTCAGCCTGGCCTACGCGCTGTCCATCGTCGTGTGCCTCTGGCTCCTCGTGCGGTTCCCGTTCGAGGTCAACCGGCTTGCGCTGTATTTCCTCGCGCCGCTGCTGCCGTTTCTCCTCGCCGGCATGGCGCTGGCGATGATCTTCCACCGGCATCGCGAGGTGGCGGGGCAGCTCTATTTCGCGGACCTTCTCGGCGCGTCGCTTGGCGCCGTTCTCGTGACCGTCCTGCTGCAGTGGCTGGGCGGTGAGGGCGCCGTCCTCATGGCCGCCGTGCCGCCGATGGTGGCGGCCGCGTGCCTCGCGCGGCGCGTCCGGGTGGTGGGCGTCGTGGGCGCCGTCGTCCTGGCGGCGGCGGCGTGGACGAATCCTCGGACCGGCGTCTTCAAGGTGATCCCCGGCACCATCAAGGCGATGCGGAAGGACCTCGACGCGAATCCCGGCGCGCGCGTGACGCAGGAAGGCTCGAATGCCTATTCGCGCATTTCGGCGGTCGAAGGCCTGCGGCTGCCGTTCCTCGCGCGCCTCTACATCGACTCCGATGCGTGGACGAGCGTGTACCCGTGGGACGGCCGCATCGCGGATGCGCCCGGGGTGAAGAACTCGTTTCGCGCGCTGCCGTTCCGGTTCGAGCCCGACGCGGAGACGCTCGTCATCGGTCCGGGCGGCGGAGCCGATGTGGTGACGGCGCTCGTCTCCGGCAGCCGGCAGGTGACCGCGTGCGAGCTCAATCCGCTGATGCTGCAGTTCGTGCGCCACTACGGCGCGCGCGCCGGCAACCTGTACGATCGCCCGGACGTGGACGTCGTGCAGAGTGAGGGCCGCAACTACATCAGCCGGACGTCTCGGAAGTTCGACGTGATCTACCTTGGCTTCGTGGACTCCTGGGCGTCGGTCGCGTCCGGCGGTCTGTCGCTGTCGGAGAATTATCTCTACACGACGCAGGCGCTCCGCGCCTACTACGACCATCTCACAGAAACGGCGTGCTCGTGATCCTCCGGTGGAACATCGATATCCCGCGGCTCGTCTCGAACGCGGTCGCCTTGCTTGGGGCCGCCGACGCCGAACGGCGCGTTGCCGTGCTGATGGAGCGTCGCGCAGGCGCCCCGTCCGATCCGGCGCAGATGCTCTTCATGCTCCGCAAGCGGCCGTACACTGCCGGTGAGACGACGACCATCCTGACCGACTGGACGACGGTCGCTCGGCCCGTCATCGTGCCGGGCCACGCCGTCGAGCCGTACGACGATCTGCTCAGCGGGCGCAAGACCCTCGCGCAATACGTCAGGGACGCTCCGACGATGGCGGGTCCCGTGTTCGACGACAGCCCGTTCTACTTTGCGACCGAGCGTCCGTGGGGCATGTCTCGGCGCATCGCCGATGGCCTCATCGGCTGGCTGCTCGCGCCGGCGGCGGCGCTCCTGCTGGTGTTCGTGTTCTTCGGCAAGCCCAGCGGGCAGCCGACGGCGCCGTATCTGACGTCGGTCGTGTACTTCGCCTGCCTGGGTTTCGGGTTCATCGCCATCGAGCTCGCGCTGCTTCAGAACCTCACGCTGCTGCGTGGGGCACCCGATCTTCACGCTGTCGGTCTTGCTCTTCTCGCTCCTGGCCTTCGGCGGCCTCGGCAGCGCGGCCTCCCGGATCGTCCCGCCGTCGGTCGCGTGCGTGTCGGCGGCGATCATCGGCGCGATCGAAGCGTTCGGACTCCCGCATCTCGTGCCCTGGCTGCTGCCGCTCCCCCTGGCCGGCCGCATCGCCTGCGCGGTGGCGCTCATCGCGCCCCTCGGCTTCGCGATGGGCGTGCCGTTCCCGCGCGGTCTCCAGCAGACGGGCCGGGGCTCGCTGCCGCCGCCGCCCTTCTATTGGGGCCTGAACGGCGTCATGTCCGTGATCGGATCGGTGACGACCGTATTCGTCGCCATGCTCGTGGGGTTCCGCGCGGCGATGCTCGTGGGCTGCGCGTGCTACCTCGTCGCGGCGGCCGCGTCCCGTTTGGCGTTCGTGGAGGAGTCCCGACCGATTGAGTCTTGACCCTCGGACGAGTCTGCTGACGCGCCGGACGAGAAGGGCGGACCCGTATGGCGAGCGCTGGCCGGACGCGCGGGGCCCGGCCTCCGCGGAGGCCAGACGCCGACATCCGCTGCCGCTGACAAACCGTGCGCTGGGCTTGGCACCGAGAACGCGTCAGCGACTCGTTCGGCGCCGGGCTCAACGTTAATTGAACTCGTTCCGGAGCCGGTTCTCTCCGGCGAGGCCGGGGGCGAGGACGGTGCGTTACGTGACGCCCACGCGCGCCCGGTAGGTGTAGGTCCACGGCACGACGCGGTCGCCGAGCACCGACCGCACGAGGTCGCCAAACGCGGCGGTGGCTCGTTCGGCCTCCGGTTCGCGCGCCTTGAGGACGGTCGCCAACCCGCCCTGGCTCCGCGCGAGCGCGAGCAGCCGTTCGGCGCCGCCCGAGGCACGCTGGTGAAAGCAGAGCTCGGTGACAGCGCTGAAGGCGCCGCTGGCGCGGAGGCTGTCCAGATGGCCGGACTTCGGCCAGCGGCGCAGCCCGGGGGCCAGTCCGCGCTCCACGACGATGCGCTCGGCCGTTTCGTGCAGCTCGATCCACGGCTCCACCAGTTGCCAGTGCACGAACGGCGGCCAGTCGCAGTCGAGCGCCGCGAACACGCCACCCGGCCTCAGGAGTCGATGGACTTCGGTGAGCGTCGCCGTGGGCTCCAGCCAGTGGAACGCCTGGACGCACGTGACGATGTCCGCACACCGGTCGGGCAGTCCGGTCGCCTCGGCGCGACCGGCGCGGTACTCGATCGCTCCTGGCTGCGTCGCGCGGATCGCCTGCCCACGCATGTCGTCGTTTGGCTCGATCCCGATGAGCCGACGCGCCCTTCCGATCCAGAGTCGCGTCGACAGGCCGGTACCGGCGCCGAGATCGACGACTAGCGCCGGCGAAGGCAGGCCGACCATCTCGCACAGGACATCGAGCGCCGCGGCGGGCGCCTGCGGTCGCACGTCGTCGTACTCGCTGGCGAAGCCGCTGAAGCGTTCGATGTTGCCGCTCGTCACGTCCGGATGATAGCGCCCCTCCGCGTTCGGACTGGATGCCGTCGAGCACTTCCTGAACAGCTCATGATCGGACGCCGACCGAGGCCAATAGGTACCCGTGGCGCCGGAGGCGTGGAAATCGACCGCACCAGGCGAAGACGGCCACCGCGGGGCGCGTCACGAACGCCAGGCGGGGCCAGCGAGTGTAGATGAGGAGGTCGAGCATCCGCAGCCAGCCGGGAATGAAGAGGATGCCCGTCTCCGCCACGACGGTGAGGCCGGCCCGCTCGATCATGTGCCGCAGCGCGCGTCGCGAGTAGCACTTCTCTGCGCCGTAGCCATACCAACCGCGTCGTTGGAGCAACGCGACCAGCCACGGCCGCAGAAACGGGTCGTGTCTGTTCGGCACGCCGAGAATCAGGCGGCCGCCGGGCTTGAGGAGCCGAGCCAGCTCGACGACGGCCTCTTCGGACTCCGCGAAGTGTTCGATCGTGCCCATCGAGTAGATGGCGTCGAAGGTGCCGGCCGCGAACGGGATCTGCCGGACGTCGGCCACCACGAAGTGTGACGGCGTGGCGCCGAAGGCGGCCTTCGCCTGGCTCACGATGGGCGGCGAAACGTCCAGGCCCCACGCCTGCGCGCCGTGCGCCGCCGCCCACTGCAGGATGTGCGTGTTCTTCGCTTCGTCCCAGAGATCCGTCTTCAGCACACGACAACCCGCGAGCGGCGCGAGTTGCTCGGTGAGGAGATCGCGTTCGTTCTCGAAGTACATGCGGGTGGACGCGGCCCCAGAGAGGTCGGGGAAGTCGTCGCCGACGTCGTGCCAGAAGCGGCGATACGCGGCGTCGTCCTGGCGATCGGCGTGGCCGCTCGTTCTGAAGAACACCCACGCCAGGGCGGCCGGCATCGCCACGCTCCATGCCCGCAGCAGCAGCGCGTGCGGCGGCACGCCGGCATGAGCCAGCCACGCTCCGGACAGCGCGAGGCACGCGACGAACGACAGGATGAGCACCCCCACGGCGAGGACGACGCGGCCGGCATGAGCGCGGGGACGCCAGACGAACCACAGCGCCGCGAGGAGGCCGAGCTGCGCGGCGGGCGCCAGCTCCAGCACACCCTGCGGGTCGCCTGCAATCACGAGCGATTGGAGGATGTGCGGAAACCAGGGACGTGCGATCTCGGCAATCGCCAGGACAACGCGCGTGAGCGGCCATGTGCCCAGCGCCGCGGCGGCGACGCCGAGCGCCAGCGCCAACCCGCACGTCTTCCATCGGTTGACGGTGGCGCGCCCGTCATCGCTCACGACCGCGGAGGCGAGCGCCACGATGGCCACGGCCGTCGCGATTCTGGAAGAACCCGTGGACCAGAAAGAGCGGCGACGTCGGGACGATGCCGGAGGGCACCGCGAGCACGAGCGCGCGCAGGATGCCGAGTACCGAAGAAGAGCGGCAGCGCGGCCACCAGCGCCGCGGTCCGACGCCAACGGCCGAGGGGGAGGCTCAGCACCGCGCCCAGATAGAGCGGCAGCACCGGAGTCAGCAGACATTCCGGCGTAATGATGAACGAGCCGCGCGAGGTGGCGAGCACCGCGCCGTTGGCCTGGGCGCTCATCCCCACACTCGTCAGGACAATGCGGGCGGCGGACGCCGCCCAGGCCCCGGCGGCGATCATCAGGCCGCTCGTCTCCGTCCACGGTGCGAGCAGGAAATGGAGCCCCAGGAGGCTGCCGCCAATCCACGCAAACCGGCGCACCCACGACGGAGCCGCGACCCTCGTCGCCGCGCCGCCACCTGGCTGGGCGCGGGCCATCCACCACCAGACGTACGCCGCCGTCACGGCCGTCAACAGGATGGGCCAGACGTAGAGGTGCACGATCGAAAACGCCGCCGGCCAGGCCGACACGAATAGGGCCAGGGTGCCGATCCGAATGACATTGACCGCCAGGATGAGCACCAGCCCACCCGCGGCGCCGGCCAGGCGCCTTCGCCATGGCGCCGGAAAGCCGAGGATCACGCCTAGGCAGACGGCCATCACATCGGCCGCGCTGCAGCCGGGTGTGATGACGATGGCAGAGGCCGCGGCGCTGACATACCAGCGGACGATCGTTCCCTGGATGTGGAGAAGGGCGAGCACGAGACTCTGCTCGACCCAGCCCGTACGAAGCAGGCCAAACAGCGCCAGGCTCCACGCCAGCGCTCTCAGGACGAAGCCCAGGCCGTACGAAACGGGCGTCAGGGGCCGAGGATGTGCCATGTGTCCCAACCGCAGCGTGATAAGTCGCCCATCGACCTTGGCGTGACGCACACGCGGGCGCCGCGAAATCGACGTGCGCCCGCGCCCTCACATTGTGGGCCGCCGTGTTCACGACGCCCCACCAGCTTACCGTGCCCCACCGACGGCGACCGGCGCCACCGAGCAAACCAGGCCCAGGCCGGGCGCGCGGTCCTCGCGGGCGCCGATGATTTTCCGAGGCCGCGGCGCCATGGCACCGGATAAGATTGAAAGTTCCACCTAGTTTTCGGTAGAGGAGGTTGCGTTATGACACGTCTGGCAGTGGGCGTTCTGATGGCCGGCATCATGGTTGTTCCGGCGTTCGCGGCGTTGAAGCACGGCGACAAGGCCCCCGAGTTCGCGGCGAAGGCGTCGCTGGCCGGGAAGGCGTTTGATTTCTCTCTCAAGACCGCGCTCGCGAAGGGGCCCGTGGTCGTCTACTTCTACCCGTCGGCCTTCACGGGCGGCTGCAACATCGAGGCGCACACCTTCGCGGAGAACATCGACAAGTTCGAGGCGGCGGGCGCGTCGGTCATCGGCGTGTCGCAGGACAGCATCACGCGGCTGAACGCCTTCTCGGCGGATCCGCAGGTACTGCGCCGGGAAGATTCCCGTCGCGTCCGACCCGGGCGGCGCGATCGCCAAGTCCTATGACCTGACGTCGAGCGCCGGTCGGCCGGGGATGAAGGACACCCGCGGCGTCAACATCGATCACAGCTTCACCGAGCGGACGACCTTCGTCGTGACGCCGGACGGCCAGATCGCCGACGTCTTCTCGAGCAACGACGACAAGATCAGCCCGGCCGATCATGTCGCCAAGGCGCTTGCCGCCGTCCAGCAGTTGGCGGCCGCGAAGCACTAACGTCTCACGGCGATACACGCGACCGGCGAACGGAGCGGGAGGGGAGCGTGCCTCCAATCCCGCTCCGGCAGCCGCCTACTGCACTCGGAACCGGACGGCTCGGCTGGCGGCCTTATCCGTAGTTGACGCGTCGATGACCAGCAGGTAGTCGCCGGTCTGGAGACGTCGAGAGCGGGAGGGTGATCACGCAGTCGCCCGCGCGGCCTTCGGCGAACTGATCCGGCTGCAGGACGAAGGTGTGGTCGACGACCGCCTGTCCCTTGGCGTTGAGCACGCGGCCTCGGACCTCTACCGGGACCAGCGCGCTCGTGCGACTGGTGCCCTGATACACACGAACGAAGCCCACGGCGCGGTCCGCGCGCGTGAAGTCCCGCTGCGGCGTTGGCACGATCGGCAGGTCCCCGGCACCGATCGTGGCGGGCAGGCTGCTCGTCTGCGGCGTGGCCCCGAGCACGACGCTCGACAGAGACAACGGCAATTGATCGAACCTGGGCACGGTCGCGTACGTGAAGACACTGGCGACCTGGCCGGAGGCCTTGTCTTCGACGCCCACGCGGAGCTCATAGTCTCCGGCCGGCAGCTCGAGGTGCGAGAGCGCGTTCGACTCGATGCGGCGCGGCGGAGAACGACGACGGCCAGGAGAGTTGCAGGGTCTCGCGTGAAGACGCGCGCGGCTGTCCGTTATGGTCGTACGCCGTGGCCACGACTTCGAGCGGCGACACGGTGCTCGCATTCGTCTCCGGTGCCTTCGGCGCGAATCCGGTGACGCCGACCGCGAGCGACATGAGCCCGACCTTGTCGTCGGACGCGGCGAAGACCGCGGCATTGAGGTCCATGTGTACCGCGGCGTCAGGAACCGCGCCGGTCAAGGCGTCACCGACGGACCCGGACGCCGGTGGCTGTGGTGCGCCGGGTGACGGCGACCCGGCCGCGGCTGCCGTGGGCGCCATGTAGCCGGTCCGGGTGTGGACGCGTGCCCCGCGCCGATCCACGGACACTTTGATCGGATGAAACCGGCCGTCGTTCGCTCCGTCGCCCGGACGAAATCCGAGGATGTAGTAGGACGAACTTTCCTCGAAGATGTCCGGCACGAGGTCTTCTGGTTCATTCGTGTTCGAGATGGCGCGGCCGCCCGTCCGGTCCGGAAGCACGTGAAGCGACATCTGATTCTGGAGCGACGCCATGGTGGACGAGGCGAAGGCGTCGAAGCTTCGTCCCGCTCGCCGCGGCGAGCCCGCCCGTCCGGTCGAGACGACCACGTCCAGCCCGGAGGGGTCGAGGGAGTAGATCGTCAGGTTCGCGCGATCGACCGCCTGGAACATGGCGTTGCGCGCGTCCTTCAGGATCTGGTTGCAGTCGCCCGCCGCTTGCAGGGTCAGGTTGGCTCCGATGAACAGCAGGATCTTGCGGCGCCTCGGGGCCGTTTGCAGCGCGTCGGCCACGTGCTTGATGGCGAGCGGCTCGCACTCGCCGCACATGCAGCGCCCGTCGGTCAGTGACGTGAACGGTGACGCGGAGCCCGTGCTGGAGAGGTTCTCCTCCGCCTCCTGCGTCTCGCTGCTCACGCCGGATGCCCACCCGCCGCGGCTGATGGCCTGTTTCAGCCGCGCGCGGTCGGAGGTAAACCCTTGTCCCACCCCGCCATTGGTGGACAGCACGGCGGCCTCGTCGTTCGGCCCCAGGTCATCGATGGTGCGCAGGGCGATGCGTGTGGCGGCCATCTCCGGCTGGCCGACCGGAATGGATCGGTCCATCAAGATGACGACGAGCCGGCCTTCGTCCTCGGCGATGCGATTGGTCGCGACATCAGGCGTGACGAGATGGCTCCAGATCGGCTCGGCGCCGGGGACTGGGGCGGGCAAGTGGATTTCGGCGAAGGCCTCGATCGTGCGGGGCGTCCCGTCCTCGAGCAGCGTGAAATCCGCGGCGGTCAGCCCGCGCACCGGCTTTCGATGACCGTCGAGCACCGAGACGGCCACCTGCACGATGTCCGTGCCGGCTCGAAAGGTCGGGGCCGGCTGTTGCTGCGCGTGGACCGCCGCGAGGGCCCAGGCACGCCAGCGCGACGCCGGGCCAGTGGGCCGGCCTTGGACGGGGCGAGTGGCGGTGCGACAGCGGTAAGTTGTCTCTCATGGCGTATCGATCCCGAAGAATTCTAGTGTGGTGAGTCAGAGATTTGCGGAAGTATTCTGGCGCGTGGCGTCCGGCCGCGAGGCCGGCCAAATAGTGGCCAACGTTGCGGGTTCGTGAGCGCGGACCCGCCGATCAGGCCGTGCGGATCGGGCCCGATCGTCTTGCGCATCAGGATTTCGGCTCGGCCCGCGATCAGGAAATTGGGCAGCACGCCGACTTCCTCGTACCCGAACGCACGATAGAACGCGCGGCCCGTCTCGTTGAAGTCGGACACGCACAGGAAGAAGTTCTTGGCGCGGGAGAAGACGGCGCGCTCGAGGTGGGCCAGGAGCGCCTTGCCCAGGCCATGCCGGCGAGCCCACGGCGCCACGGCGAAGACTTCCAAGTACTCGCCCAGGAGGAACCCTGGCCGGATGACCGCGACGCCCGCTAGAACGCCGTCCTGCACGATGACGCTCGCTTCGCGTCCGCGCTCCTCGACCGTGCTGCGGAAGAACCCGTCAAGCACCTCGGCGGTATACCCGAGCGTTACCCAGGGCTCCGATGCCGCGAGCATGGCGACGATGGCCGGCCGGTCCGCCGATCGATACGGCCGGATCGTGTGCGGCCTGGTGGCGTCAGCGCCCACAGCCGACCAGGGCCGACACGGTCACCGGCTTCAAATGGCGCCGGACGACCAGGCGCTGATAGACGGCCGGGATGACTTCGTCGGTGTGCCAGCCTCGGCCGTTGGCGTGGAAGATGAGGATGCTGCCGGGATGGACGCGCCACTCGACGTCTCTGATGATGGCGCTTGCCGCCAGCTTCGGGTCGGGGTCGCCCGAGACGACCGACCAGAGCACGACCTTCAAGCCATCGGACTCCGCCAGCGCGACGGCCGCCGGCGTGAACGTGCCGTACGGCGGCCGAAAGAGTATCGCTTGGCGGTGGTACTCCTGCGCCAGCCGCTCGACCGGCCCCATGATCTCCCGCTGCTGCGCCGCGGGCGTGAGCTTGGGGAGCGACAGGTGCTGCTCGCCATGCGTGCCGATCTCGAAGAAGGGGACGGCCAGCAGTTCGCGCACGTCCGCATCGTGCGTCGCCATCCAGTCGCCGGAGAGGAACAGCGTCGCCGGAATGCGGTGGTCGATGAGGAACTGGACAAGCGGCCGATCGAAGCCAGAGCCCTCACGGACCGGGCACATGTCGAACGTGAAGGCAATCGATCCGCACATGGCCGGCCCGCGTCGGATCGGGCTCGCCTGACCGGTTGCGGCCAGGCCGCACATCACGAACAGGGCCACCGTGACGGCCGCAAGGCTGCGGGCCACAACCCACCACGGAGAAGCGCTCCGAGCGCGCGATAGGCCAATTGTCATCGAATGGGCGTCGTCTCCCTGGACCTCAACTATAGCGGGAGTTGTCGTTCCAGATAGTGGCCGGGCGTCAGCGGGCTGAGCCGTCGCCATTCTCCGAGTGACGGTACGCCCGGTCGAGCAGGTCCGATAGACCGAGGCTCGCGGACGTGTTCTTGAGATACTCGCGGTCGAGCCGATCGCCTTGGACGAGGATCACGGAGAGGACGTCGCGCCATTGACGGTCCGAGACCTCGCCGCCGAGCCGGTACCAATGCAGCTTCTGGAGCAGGATGTCTTCCGGCGCATGAACCTCCAGAAAACGGTCGGGATTGGCGGCGACTTGGACCCGGCGGCAGCGCTGGAGCTGAAGTCGGTCGAGCATGGACCCGGCAATAAACAGATCGACTTTGATGCCTGACGGCAGATGGATGATGTTGGCGCTGGACGCGGTCGAGACGGCGCGCGCGAGACTCGCCGCGTTGACGTAGAAGTCTTCGCCGAGCGCATCTGCCAATGGCACGACCTGCGCGAGGGGCAGCGCGACGAGAATGTCGACGTCGATTGACGCGCGCGGCTCGCCGCTGAAGGAGCTCGCCAGCGATCCCCCGACGGTGTAGGGGACGCGGACTCGTTCGAGCGCCTCCGCGACCAGCAGGGCCACGCCAATCGGATCAGTCACCGGTTGGCGGCCCGCCGACCCCGAGCTCCGGATAGGCCCGGCCTGCGAGTTCCTTGCCGAGAGTCAACGCGGCGAAGTGCGGCACCAGGTCGCGATCCCGCAGGTCGGGTCGCCGATCGCGCAAACCCGCGATCGCCATCGTTCGCACGGCGCGGCAAGCGCCTCGGACGAGATCGGCAATCTCGACGGTGGACGCGCGCTGCCACTGCATGATTTGTCGCGCCTCGACGTCAGCCGAGGTGTCCCGGGAGAGCACGCCGGTGCGGGGATCGTCCACAGCAGGATTATAAGCGGCGAGTCGGAGCGCGCCGCTCGCCCCCAAGCCCGTGCGAACCCCACGGCCGCCTCGGTGTCTAATAGCGTAGTTTCACGAGGAGAGTGTGCTGATGGCGGGGCTTCAACGGATGCGGCGCGCGGGCATCGGGACGCTCATAGTCCTGCTGACGCTCGGGCTGCACGCGCAGCAAGTGCGCGTCGTCCAGCCGGCGCAGCCTGAGCCGCCGCCGGACACGCGCGCTGGAACCGGCGCGATCACCGGGACAGTCGTTGACGCCGAGACCCATCGTCCGGTTGCCGGCGCCATCGTCACCCTCGAAGAACGCCAGAACGGCCTCCGGCTGCGGTCGTTCGCGCAGGTCGCCACGCCCAAGGGACGGTTCGCGTTTCTCGCCAGGCTTCAACAGCGGTCTTCCGGCGTGGAAACCACGACTGGCGCGGTGGCGACGTTTACCGATCGGCACACGGAGTTGTCGGGCACGCTCCGGAGTGCGGTGAACGTGCCTGCCTCGGACTACTTCGTGGTCGTGTTCTCACCGGACCGCACGCTCTGGCGGCCGGCCTCGCGTCGCGTTCAGTTCACCAGGCCGAGCACGGACGGCCACTTCGCAATTCGCGATCTTCCGGCGGGCGACGATCTGATCGCGGCCCTCACAGACATGGAGCCGTCCGATCTGGCAGACGCCTCCTTTCTCGCGCGGCTAGTCCCTGCCGCGCTCCCCGTCCATCTCGACGACGGCGAGACGAAGACGCAGAATCTGACGCTGGCGAGATAGATCCTCATGCTCGTCCACTCCCGTGGCCGATGAGTACCCGCCTGCGGTGTGGGCGCCAGCTTGGTCGAGGCCGGCGCGATCGGCGTCTGCCAACTCGCCGAGCCTTCACGACGCGGAAGGACTCGCTATTCGGCCCGCAGGGCTTCCACCGGATTCACGCGCGCGGCACGGCGGGCGGGAAGCCATGCGGCCACGACCGCCGCGAGCCCGAGCGCGATGGCGACGGCCGCGAATGTCGCCGGGTCGGTGGCCGTCGTCTCAAAGAGAAACGAGGCGATACGCCGTGGAGCGCCGCGCGCGAGGCCGGCGAGCAGGCCGAGGCTGGTCGGAAGGACCATATCGCGCAGCACCGTCAGGACGACCTGGCCCGGCCGTGCTCCGAACGCCATGCGCACGCCAATTTCTTGCGTGCGCCGTGCCACGGCGTACGCCGTGACACCGAACACGCCAACTAGCGCGAGGACGACGCCGAGCGCCCCGAGCAATCCGAGAAGAACGGTCCGCTGCCGCGGGGTGGCGATGCGATCGCCCAGCCAGTCCGTGCCTCTGCGGACGGGCCCGACAAGCACGGGCGGCCCGATGCTCGTCGCCGCCTGGCGCAGCAGTGCCGGCAGGGCGCGGGCGTTGCCGCTCGGGCGGACGACTATCGTGAGCGCTTTGAACGGATCGACCTCAGGTTGGTAAATCTGGTACACGGTCGGCTCGACGTGACGCAGCGGTCCGTCGGACCGGATGTCAGCCACGACTCCGACGACTTCCAACCGTTCCGACCGCAACTTTACCTGGCGACCTAAGACCGGACCTGTGGGAAACAGCCGCGTGGCAGCTTGTTGGCTGATGACCGCTACAGCCCGAGCGGACGTGCGGTCACTGTCGGTTGGCAGCCGCCCGGATAGGAGCCTCATGTCGAGTGCCTTGAAGTAGCCTGGCAGCACTTCAACGACCTGCACACCTCCGGAGGAGTCTCCCTGAGCGACCATCGTAAATAAGGAGCCGCCGAGCGGCAGAGTGTCAACAGCTCCAGCGGCCATGACGCCTGGAAGGCGCCTGACGTTTTCCAGGAGCGCTGGGTAGGTCCTGTCCCCTCGCGGCGGGGCTTGGATCGAGGGGCTGCACGCTGAACGTGACGATGCGGTCGGCATCGAAGCCGACGTCGACCGCCAACATCCGGTTGAAGCTTCGCAGCATCAATGCCGCTCCCGTGAGCAGGACGACGGCGAGGCCGAGTTCGGTCGCCACCAGCCATCGCCCTGTTCCGCGTGACAGCGCCGGGCCGGCCCGTCTCGAATCCTTTCGCAAGGGCGCTGCCCGCGCTCACACGCGACAGCCGAAGGGCTGGCAACAGTCCGAAGAACAGCCCGGTGGCCACCGTTAGCCCGCCGCTGAACGCGAGGACGCGAAGGTTCATGGCTGCCGGCGCGTTGGCGGGCAGCGTCATTGGAATGTTCGACACGGGTACACCAAGGGACGCCCACGCTAGCAGCACGCCAAGCGCGCCGCCCGCCGTCGCGAGCACGAGGCTCTCGGTCAGAAGCTGGCGAATCAGTCGGCCCCGACCGGCACCAATGGACGCCCGGATCGCGAGCTCGCGCGAGCGTGTGGCGCCCCGCGTCAGGAGCAGGCCAGCCACGTTCACGCACGCGATGAGCAAAACCAAAGTGACGGCGCCCGCAAGGATCTCTACGGTCGTGTGGTACCGACCCGCGGCGTTGTCGAGGAGCGAGTGCAGCATCACGGGACCGCCCGAGGCCGGGCTGGGCTGACGTGCGAGCAGGTCAGTCAACTCACCCTGCGCCTGGTCGCGCCCGATGCCGGAACGTAGCCGGGCATCCGTCTCAGTCCCACTGCCGCGCATCTGTAGGAGGAGACCGGTCGCCGTGAGTGGCCGCCAGAGCGGCGTGTCCGGATCAAACGTCAACGGCATCACGCCGACGATCGTCGCGCTGCCGGTATTGAATCGAATCGTCCGGCCGACAACGTCTGGGTTCCCGCCGTACCGCCGCTGCCAGTAGTCATAGCCAAGCACGACGACCGGCGGCGCCCCGTCGCGAGTGTCCTCGGACTCAATCGGGCGACCGAGAAGTGGCGTCACGCCGTACAGCGGAAAGTACCCGTCGGTGACTTCATACCCGCTCAACCGTTCGGGCTCCGGGCCCTCGGCAATCGGCTGGTTGAACGGAAAGATCGACCGCCAGGCAGCAACGGCCGAGAACACGCGGCTATCGGCCGCCATCGCTCGAACGTCATTGAGGGACGGTCCGAGATGGAGTGTCCCGAATGGTTCGGTCTGTTGGACCAGCACCTCCACCAGTTGCTCCGGGTGGGGATATGGCAGCGGGTGGAGCACGGCCGCGTCGATGATGCTCCAGAGCGCGGTGGAGAGGCCGATGGCGAGCGCGAGTGTCGCGACCGCGACGAGCGAGAATCCCCGCTGCGTCCAGAGCAGCCGCGCGCCGTACTTGAGATCCTGCAGCACCGTCTCCATCACGCCGCCTCCCCGGATGTCGTAGCCGCGATCCTGGAGGATCGCCAGGTTGCCGACCCGGCGGCGGGCACGGCGTGCCGCCGCGGCCGGTGGCTCTCCGGCGCGCTCGTATTCCTCGGCCCGCATCCGGACGTGGAAATCGAGCTCTTCACGAATCTCTCCGGCCACGACGTCCCGGCGGACAAGGGCATGCAACCGCGCGCGCAGCCAGCGAAGGACACGCATCATGTCAGCCCTCCAGGACCCCGCGCACGGCGAGCGTCAATCTTCGCCAGCTGGCCTTCTCGGCCGCCAGTTGCGCCCGACCCGCATGGGTAAGCTTGTAGAAACGCGCCCGCCGGCCGGTGTCGGTGGTCGCCCACGTCGACGACAGCCAGCCGCGACGCTCCATGCGGTAGAGCGCCGGATACAGCGACCCTTCCTCGACCTGGAGCACCTCGACCGACAGCCGCTCCAACTTGACCGCGATGGCGTAGCCGTGCAGCGGCCCGTCGTCGAGCGTCTTGAGCACGAGCATGTCGAGCGTGCCGTGGAGCTGATCGCTCCCGGTTCAACCGGCTGGGTTGATGCTTAGGCATTCTTAGCCTTAGACGCTCTAAGCCTATAGCCGGGTGGCTCCCGACTGCAAGGGCGAGCCAGATAGCCGCGCGCTGACGACTGACGCGGGCCGAGTCACTCGGCTCTGGCGAGATAGATCCTCACGCTCGTCCACTCCCGTGGCCGATGAGTGGCACCTACGGCGTGGGCGTTGACTTGGTCGAGGCGGCCCGCGTGGCGGCCAAGCCTCGGTCACGGCTGGCGATTGGACTTCGCCGGCAGACCGGGCACCGGATGACGTCCATGGGAGTAAGATCCGCAAAGGGAGGCGCGTAAGATGCCCAGCACAACGATGGCGGTTCACAGCGACCCCGAGATCCTCGGCGGCGTGCCGGTGTTCGTCGGCACCCGCGTGCCGTTCCGCAACCTGATTGATTACCTCGAAGGCGGCTACAGCCTTGAGGAGTTTCTCGACGCGTTTCCCTCCGTATCGCGCGAGCAGGCGATCGCCTCCCTTGAAGTGGCGGATGAAGCAGTGAGTGGCCGTGCGCGTGCTCCTCGATGAGCAACTCCCGAGGCAGCTCGTGCCCTGCATTGCTGGGCACGATGTTCGGACAACGCAGGAGCAGGGTTGGGCGGGCCAGAAGAACGGCGAACTGCTGCGGCTTGCGCTCGCTGCCGGCTTCGAGGTCCTTGTCACCGGCGACAAGAATCTTGAGTTTCAGCAGAATCTGAAGAATTCTGGCTTGTTCCTGGTCGTGCTGGTCGCGCCCAGCAACAAGCTGGAGGATTTGCTACCCCGCATTCCCAGTGCGCTCGCGGCGATCGCCAACGCCAAGCCCGGTGAGGTCGCTCGCATCGACGCCTGACGTCAGCCGGGCGGCCTTACTTGATGAAGGGGTCTTGCCCGACGGTTCCGTCGCTGACCCGCGCGGCACCGCGTGATTTCAGGTTCTCGGCCCTGATCCTCCGGTGTTGCCGCACGCTCTGGGCGCCCCCGTTCAGCCTTCGCGCTTGCCGTGCAGGAGGAGGTCGAGCGCGTCCTGCATCGAACCGGCGGGCGTGATCTCGCCGCCGTTGATGAAGAAGATCTCGTCGGCGTTCTCGATCGTGTTGAGCCGATGCGCGATCACGACTTTGGTCGTCAACGGCGGCAGCTCGCGCAGAATCTGCTCGAGCCGCTGCTCGGTCACCGTGTCGATGTTGGCCGTGGCCTCGTCCAGCACGAGGACGGCCGGCTCGCGGAGCACGGCGCGCATGAAGGCGATGAGCTGCTTCTGCCCGAGGCTCACGCTGTCGTCCACGGAGGTGACCTTCGTGGCGAGGCCCTGCTCGAACCGCTCGAGCAGGCCGTCGAGGTTCTTGGCCCGCAGGTGCGCGGTCATCTCGTCGTCCGACAGGCGTTGAAGGGCTTCGTTGGCGTAGACGATGTTGTCGCGCACGGTGCCGGTGAAGAGAAACGGCTCCTGCAGGATGAAGCCGATCCACTGCGCGCGCTCCGCCGGCGAGTACGACCGGAGGTCGCGGCCGTCGAGCAGCACGCGCCCGTCGGTCGGATCGTAGAGACGCGCCATGAGCGAGGCCGTCGTCGTTTTGCCGCCGCCGGTGGGACCGACCAGCGCGTAGGTCTTGCCCTGGGCGAGCGAGAACGAGGCGTCGCGCAGCACGGGCTTGCCTGGGACGTAGCTGAACCGCACGTGATCGAAGGCCAGCACCGCGCCGGGCTCGGCGCCTCCCGCCGCGAGCTGAGGCATGTTCGGCTCGAGCGCGAGCATGTCGCCGATGCGGTCGAGGCTCGCCATCGCCAGCTGGAACGACGACCAGACGGCCGCCAGCTGGCGGAGCGGCAGGTAGAAGCTGTTGACGTACAGCAGGAAGCCAATCAGCAAGCCGACCGTGAAGCCGCCGGCGGTGATGAGGGAGAAGCCGTAGGCGAGCACGACGAGCTGCGCCACGTTGTAGGCGAGCCCGTACAGGGGGAGGAAGATGTTGTTGGCGAGCCCCGAACGCACCGACGCCGCGTAGTTCCGGTCGTTCGCACGAGTGAACTGCTGGACGAAGTAGTCCGCCCGATTGAACGCGATGATCACGCGAAAGTTGCTCATGCTCTCCTGGATCTCGCCGCTCAGGCCGCCCAGCGATTCCAGACTTTCGGTGTTTCGCCGCTTCACCCATCCACCCGTCGCGCGCGTGATCACGAGCACGACGGCCGCCGGCGCGAGCGCCGCGAGGCCCAGGCGGACGTTGAGCGAGAGCAGGAAGACGGCGGCGCCCGCCATCAGGACGAGATTCGATGCGAGCTGCACGAGGGCCTGCGAGAAGAACTGGTTGAGCTTGTCCGTGTCGTTGTTGATGCGCGAGATCAGGTCGCCGGCCTTGTTCTGATTGAAGAAGTCCAGCGGCAGCTGCTGCAGCTTGGTGAAGAGCGTGTTGCGCAGGTTGAACAGCACGCGCCGGCCGACGCGGCCCATCTGGAGCGTCTGCATGTAGGTCGCCACCAGCCCCGCCAGGTAGGCGAGCAGCAGCACCCCGGCCGAGCGCAGCACGCCGGGAAAATCATGGCTCCGGATGTACGTGTCGACCGTCCGGCCGATGATGACCGGCGCCAGGAGTGAGGCGCCCGACGCCACGATCATCGCGACGAACGCGAGCACGACGGTCCGGCCCTGTCCGGTCATGACCGGCGCCAGGCGCTTGAGCGACGCCCCGATCGACGCGCTGGCCTGGTGGGCCTTCGCGCCGCTAAGCCTGTACGGACTCGTAGTGGCGGGTGCTTCGCTGGGAGTCATAAATCTGGACGTACTCGGGACACGTGTCCATCAACTGGCGGTGGGTGCCCGACGCCAGCACTTCCCCCTCCATGAGCAGGACGATTTGGTCGTAGTCCTCGATGGGCGCAATCTTCTGCGTCACCGAGAGCAGCGTCAGGCCGGGGTAGTTGGCTCGCACGTTCGCGAGGATCTTGCGCTCGGTCTCGGCGTCAACGCGGGCCGTGAAGTCGTCGAGCAGCAGCACGCGCGGGTTGAGCGCGAGCGCCCGCGCCAGCATGATGCGCTGTTTCTGGCCGCCCGACAGGCTGGCGCCGCGCTCGGCGACCACGGTGTCGAGCCCCTGGGGGAGCGACGTGACGAGCTCCTTCAGTTCCGCCGTCGCGAGGGCTTTCTCGAGGTCTTCGTCCTTCACCGTCTTGCTGAAGGCGATGTTCTCCCGCAGCGTCAGGTTGAACATGGTCGCGTCCTGAAACACGAATCCGACCTGCTGGTGCAGCGTCGACCTTGTCGTACTCGTCGATGTCGCGGCCGTCGTAGGCCACCTGTCCGGACGTCGGCGCGAGGAGGCCGGTGAGCAGGAAGAGCAGCTGCGTCTTGCCGGCCGCCGTGGGCCCGATCACCGCGGTCCTCGTCCCGGCCCCGACCGACAAGGACACGTCGTTGAGCGCCGTCTTCTCGCCGAACGTCACGACGACGTGGGAGAGCGTGACGTCGCCGCGCAGATCGGCCACCGTGCCGCCGCCGGGCGTGGGGGAGGGCGCCGCCAGCACGCTCCCGAGGCGCGCATACGAGGCACTGGCCTGGGCCATGACGTTGCTCATGAAGCCGATGAGAATGACCGGAAAGATCAGGATCGCGAGATACGTGTTGAAGGCCGTGAAGTTGCCGAGGCTCATCGCGCCCACGATCACGAAATGGCCGCCCAGCGTCAGAATCATCAGCGTCGCCAGGTTGGTGGAGAAGACGATGATCGGGATGAGGCTGGCGAAGAGCCGCAGAATGCTGAGGCTGACGTCCCGCGCCTCGGTGTTCGCGGCGAGAAACTTGTCGTACTCGTAGTGCTGCGAGTTGAGCAGCCGGATGAGCGCCGAGCCAAGGATGCTCTCGTTGATGACCTTGTTCAGCCAGTCGATGGCCTGCTGCGACTTGAGGAAGAGCTTGCGCACGCGCCCGAGGACGACCTTGAAGGCCACGCCGATCACCGGCAGGACGGCGAGCACCGCGAGCCCGAGCTTCCAGTTGATCGAGAGCAGCAGGACGCTGGCGCCGAGAATCAGGAAGACCGACGAGACCAGCGCCGCGACCGCCTGCGAAATGAACAGCTTGACGGCGTCGACGTCCGACGTCAGGTTCGTCAGCAGCTTGGCCGTCGAGGTCCGCTGGATATAGGCCAGATTCTGCGTCGCCAGCTTCGCCGCGAGCGTCGTTCGGAGGTCGCGCGCGACGCGTTCGGAGGCGAACGTCTGCGCGACGTTCTGCAGATACGCGAAGACGAAGATGCCGACGGCCGCCGCCAGGAATTCGGCGATGAGTACGCCGCGCGCGAGCGACCCTGCAGAGAACGTGTCGATCGCCCGCGCAATCAGCTTCGGGACGAGCAGATTGAGGCTGTTGGCAGCCAGCGTCAACGCGACGATGGTCGCGATGAGCCGCCCGTACGGTTTCAGCAGCGCCGCGAGCGTCGGCGCCGGTTGGGTCGTCGCGGTCGGTTCAGACACGGAAATCCTAGTCTCTCACGAGCTCCAACGTGCGCCGACGCCCGCCGGGTGCGAAAGACCTCGAGATTCTGTCAGACTGGGGGCGGAGGCAACGATGGCGCGCAAGTCCAAGGAACTCGGTGGGGTGGAAGCCAGATTTCATGAGCTGCTCGACGAACTCAAGAGGCTCACGGTGGCCTTCCCACATCTGCAGGATGCATTCGGCGACGAAGACCTGCCCATCGCGTTTCTCTTGAAGCGCGGGGCTGCCAGGGCCCGCGCCAAGACCGCGCGGGTCGCGCGCCGCGTGGGGCCAAAGCCCGCGGCACCCAGGAGAAAGTCGAAAAAATAGAGTCCGCCTACCGCGCGCGCGCCGCGCCCTCGACCGGGTAGCCCCGCCACAGCCATTCCAGCGCCTCGGGCAGCGTCTGCTGCTTCGCGCCGCGGTCGACGTGTCCGGCATTGCGCGCGAAGACGAACTGATAGTGATACCCCTTGGCCGCGAGCACCTTGGCCATCTGCTCGTTGGCGACGACCCAGTCGTGCATGTTGTCGCGCATGACGTTCGGGTTGAAGAGATCGCGGTCGCCCACCTCCATCCAGATCCGAATCGGCTTCACCGGGCTCTCGGGGATCAGCCGCGCATGAAAGTCCCAGGCGCCGCCGGGCGTCAGGGCGTTCGGCGGCCACTGCTGATTCACGTACGTGCCCGAGTACGTCAGCACGCGGTGATAGAGCTCGGGGTGATACCACGCCATGATGAGCGCCGCCGACCCGCCTGAGCTGCCGCCCATCGTGGCCCGGCCGTCCGGATCCTTGGTCAGCGTCACGTGGTACTGCTGCTCGACCTGCGGCAGCACTTCGGTCTCGACGAACTCCGCGTAGCGCCCCGACATCGTGTCGTATTCCAGGCCGCGCTCGCTGCCCTGGGCGTCGCCGCTGCCGTTCCCAATCGAGATGGCAATCATCACGGGCACGCGCTTTGTGGCGATGAGATTGTCGAGCGCCGTGAACAACAGCGGGTCGGGGCCGTCCGCGCCGACGATGAAGGGCGCGGCCGTCCCGGCGACGTACTGCTGGGGGACGTACACCGTGACGCGTCGGGTGTACGGCGCTGGATGGCTCGTCGTGACGATGAGCTTGGCCGGATCGGCCGGGTCGGGCGTGCCGAACGTGCCCGCGTCTCGCGCGATGCCGGGATAGATCTTGCTGTCGGCCGAGCTCATCGTGAAGGTGTAGACCGTGCCGTGCGGCACGCCGTCCCGCGCCGTCATCTCGGGCGCCGGCGCGTGCGTCGGACCGATGATGAAGTTCCCGTCGACGTCTGGCGTCGGCACCTCGCCGTCAGGCAACTCCTTGGCTGCGACGTATCCGGGCGTGTGCGGGTCTCTCGTTGGCGGCGTCGGTCGCGGTGTCCGTGCGGCCTGCGACCGAGCGGTCGTCGAAGACGCGGGGGTGCCTTGTGCCATGGTCTGATGACTCATCATGAGGCCCATCACGACCGCGATGCCGAACGGTGCTGGTTTCATCGTCTATGCCCCTATGTGTGAGAGGCCCTATGGTAAGGCAAGACCGCAGGGATGCGGCCATACGACACGGATATTCTTGGGGTGAATGCGTGGCCGGAAACTCTCGGGCGGCTGGCGCGACGTGCGGGGGCGCGAGCACGGCGCCCGTTCATCTCGTCCACGGCATCAACGGCCGACGGCGAGACGCCGCCCATACGCACCCGCGCTCGCGGCGATGGGCACGCCGATCGCGACGGCCGCGAGGATCGACGTCACGGGCACGTCCCGCATCAACCACACCGCCGTGGCCGCCGCGGCCATGATGTAGACCGCCATCACTAGGCGGCCCATCGGCGTCAAACGGCGCGGCCGAACCCGCCGCATGAGCCGGGCGTCGAATGCCGGCGAGAGCCGCGGCGCGTCCGCGGCCAGGACGTCTCTCAATAGCCGTTCCATCAGTTCGTCATCGTGCATCGAAACCTCGTTCAGCAAGCATGGCGTGCAGTAGTCGTCTGGCACGGTGGAGATATGACTTCACGGTGTTCTCCGGCGCGTCGAGCATGACCGCAATGTCGCGCACGCCTGCGCCGAGCCAGTAGTGCAGACGCAACGCGGCCTGGTACACCTCGGGGAGCTCGCCGACGCACGCCAGCACAGCCCGCCGCCGCCGTTCGTCCTGCAGCCGATCGTGCGGACCGACGTCCGGCGAGGGTGTCGCGACGAGCACCTGATCGCTCGTGTGAGGTGCTCGGTAGCGGGCGCGCGCCTTGACGTTGAGTGCCTGGTTGAAAGTGACGCGGTAGATCCAGGACCCGAACTTGGCCTCGCCTCGGAACGAGCCGAGAGCATGATGCACGCGCAGCATCACATCCTGGGCCACGTCTTCGGCATCCGGCGCGAACTCCTGGCCGAGAATGGAAACGGCCAGACGGAACACCGGTCCGCGATAACGCCGCACGAGCTCCGCGAACGCGGCGTCATCGGCCGACTCGCGACACCGCTCGACAAGCCACTCGTCGGTCCGATCGCCGTACCGAGGCGGGCTCAGCGCGTACGCTCTGAGCCAAGGAACAAGGGGCGATGGGGCGCCGGCCGCCTTGGAGTGTCCGCCTCAGGGAGGGATAAGGCAGTCAGCATGATCGGGCGTATCGGTGAGCAGGATGGACCGATCGGAGGCGGTCCGGCGATCACCACGAGCAGGCATCCCGAGTCAGAAGTCCGGGAGCACGTGTCGGGCAGGGCAGCCTCGGGGCCCCGTACGTCGACACGTTGCTCCGCGCCCTTCTGGCTCGGGAAGTCGCCGACGTCAGGGCACGTATACGGAGCGGTTGATCCAGAGGACGTTGTCCCAGCTGAGCGTCTTCTGCGTGCCGTCGAGCAGCTTGGCGAAGCTGCCGCCGCCGCCCGTAAACGAGAAGGACTTCACGTGATCGGGCGGGTTGGTCGCGACGTTGCGCAGGATATCGAGGACGAGTGACTCGTGCGAGATATGGAGGAGGCTCGGGTCCTTCGCCGAGTAGAACGTCCGCGAGTACTCGGGGCGATAGGCCGCGCCGCCGCGCTCGAACGTGATGTGCAGCTCCAGATGCTCGCCGGTCGGCGCCGCGAACACCCAATCCTGCGATTCCATGATCGGCCCCGTGCCGCTGGCCGGCGCCGTCGTGTCGAGATGCATCGTGTGCGTCGTCGCCAGCAGGTAGTTGCCGAACGGCCCGGGCGCGTCGCTCGGGTCGGCGGTGAGGCCGCCAATCACGAGCTGCGAGCTCGTACCGGACGGGTCCTTGACCGGCGCCACGAGATACACGAGCTGGTTGGTGCCCTTGCCGAGCGGACTGTGGTCCGGCTTATTGATGGTCACCCGATCGATGAAGATGACCCGAAGGTTGCAGTCCTTGGCCGGTCCGGACGTGGCCACGTCGGACGTAAAGCCCTTCGGCAGGACGGCGTCGAGCGCGGCCTGGGACACCTTGAAGTCGAGCTGAAATCGGATTTCGTTGCTGTATTCCTTGAGCGTCTGCGCATGGGCGGCGCTCGCCATCGTCAACAGCGACGCTGCGACGAGAAGGTGGCGCACCGCGCTTCGAACTGTCGTGACCCGCATCGTGTCAGCCTCCACGTTCATGGCGCGGCCGGAACAGCCGGCCAGCCCCCTATCGTAGCGCGTGGATGGGGCCGCGGCGCGAGCGCCGCTACTGGGGCCGGCGCGGGGTGGAGGCTGCGCGCTTGCGCACGAGCGTCGGCGACAGGTCGTCCCGCCGCGGCCGCGGGTGCGCCTTGGCGATGTGCGTGGAGAGGCGATTCATCGAAATCTGTTCGCCGCAGAACCGGCACAGGGCCTTGCCCGGCGAGATGTGGAGGCGTTGCATGTCACCTCCAGCATGCGTGGCGGCGGCACGCACGTCAAGGCCGGTGCGCGGGCCGCCATGCGCCGGTGACGCGGCTTTCAGCGCACGCGCAGGTCCTGTCGCGTCGTCTGTCCGGCGACGAGCGTCACCCGAATGGACGCGTTGGTCAGCTGCTCCAGGAACTCCGGCGTGTACCACTCCAGCGGGTCGTACCGCGAGATGGCCGCGACGTAGTACTCGCCTGGCGGCAGGCCCGTGAACGAGAAGCGGCCGTCACTGCCGGGTCTCGTGGGCACGTGGACCCACCGCGACGCCTGGTGCCAGTCGGCGCGATTCACGCCGAACACGAGGACCGAGTACTCCGGCGCCGGCTGGCCAGACGAATCGGTGAGCGTGCCGGCCAGCTCCGTCTTCTGGTCGGTGAATCGGACCTCGATGGGAGGAATGGACTCGCCCTGCTGGACGTCGAGCCATTGGTCGAGCACGTCGCGACCGCCCGCGGTCATCGAGTCGAGCACCCACGCCGGATCGGGCGCGGTTGCCGACAGGATGTAGGTTCCAGGCACGAGGCCGCCAATGACCAGCGACCCGTCGGCGGCGACCTGGCCGCGCCCGGCGCCGATACCCGGCACGATGCTGTCGGGTGCGGGACGCGCGATGACCGTGACGCCGGTGAGGTCGGCCGGCGGCGGCCGCGTGCCGTCGAAGACCACGCGGCCCGACGCGCTCATCGCGGGCTCCATGACCAGATCCACGCCGGAGACGTCCTGTCCGGCGATGGTCACGTTGGACATCGCGAAGAGGCCGACGCCGGTCGGTCCTGACCGGCCGCCCGGCGCTCGTGACGGTGCGTCGAGGCCGAGCGCCATCAGCAGGTACTGGCCGGGCTCGAGGCCATCCGCCATGAACTCTCCGTCGGGGCCGACCACGACGCGCGACCCTTGCGGCGCCAGCGGGTTGTCGCGCATCGCGGACACGACGGCGATGCGCGTCGGGCCGACGGGCAATCCGTCGGCGCGCGTCAGCCGGCCGGAGATGCTGGAGGTGGGAACGAGGGGCACCGTGATGTCGATCCCGGACTTCTCCTCGCTCATGCCGAAGGTCAACACGGTCGCCGCGGTCGGATCGGCGACCCCCGGCGCGTACACCCTCGAGAACTTCACGGGCTTCGCCGGGGCCGGCTCGTTGCCGGCCGAGGACGTCGCGCCCTGGTCGGCCCACTTGAGTTCATCAGCGGTGGCGACCGTCACCGCGCTGGACGAAAGCGGATACGGAAGATAACGCACGCCCACGATCCAGTCGCCCGGCTCGAAGCCATAGAAGCGATAGATGCCGCGGTCGTCGGTAGCGGTCATACCCGCGCCGGCGGCCCGAAACACCGGCTTCCCGCTGACCATGACCCGTTCGTACGTCGTGACGGACGCGCCCATGATGGGGATGCCGTGTTCGTCGACCACGCGGCCCGTCACGACGCAGCCGCGGAACATCGTGGCGAGCAGGTTGGTGATTCGCTGGCCCTTGGCGAGCACGATCGTGACACCCCCGGTGTGCGCGCGGTTGCCGCCATACATCGTCCCGGCGTACGTCGCCTTGTTGAATCGCATCATGTAGCGGCCGGCCGGCAGGCCGCCGAACCAGAAGCGTCCCTGGTCGTCGGTGACGGCCATGCGCTCGGTCGCGCCTCCAGAGATGAGCGACACGAACGCGCGGGCGACCGGCACGCTCTGGTTGTCCCGGTGCATGACCCGCCCAGCAATGACGCCGGTGCCGGCCGGCATTGCCGCGCCGGCGCCGTCGCGGGTCTGCGCGGGTTGGGACGACGGCACGCCGTTGTCCCGGGGCTGCTGGCCGGACACGGCGGCGGCCAGCACGAGAACGACGGCGGCCGTCAGTAGATGGTGACGGCGCGGACGATGGCGGCGTGGCATGGGCGGCACCTCAGTGAAAGGGCGTGACGGTGAGCGTGACGTTCCGGGTCTCCGCGTCGTGAATCGTCACGCGCGTGGCGTTGCGCGCGAGCGCCGCGATGACCTTCGGATCCTGCATCTCGACCGTCGAGCGGCCGTCGACGGCGGCCAGCAGATAGTCGCCGTCGAGCAGGTTGCGCGCGTCGAATGCGCCGCTTGGCGCCGTGTCGATCAGGCGCGCTCGCGCGCTGACCATTCCCGAGTTGATCCACGCGTTGTAGTCGGCCGGAAAGATGGCGACCGACGCGTTGACATCAGGGCTCGACCCCGAGCCCTTCACCGTGCCGGCGATCTCCGACAGTCGATCGGTGAACGTGGCCACCACGCCGCTGACGTCGTGCGTCAGGTCGATCGCACGGTTCAAGGCTTCCTGGCCCGCGACCGTCAGTGACTTCAGGAACCAGCCAGACGCGGGCGGGACGACCGAGAAGGAGGTACGGGCCGGGCGGATATTGCGGCGTCACGAACGCGCCCGTCCGATCGACGGCGCCGTTCGGCATCGTCGCGATCGCATGGCCATCCATCCTGATGACGAAGACCCCCGCGCGCGAGAGCTGCATCGGCGTCGGCAAGGCCTTGCCGGTTGTGCTCGTGAACGCGAAGCGCCCCGAGATCCGCGCGCCGGGCTCCAGCGTGAGCGCCAGCCCGCTGACGTCGCGGTCGCCGATGGTGACCGGAAGCTCGGCCGAGAGTGTGACGTCGCTGCCGGCGGTTGACCCCGCGCCGGAGACGCCCTGCGGACCGATGAACATCAAGGTGCCCTCTGGGGTCCGGTAGGTCGCGCCGCCGTTTCGAGACAGCGTGGCATGCGTCGCCCGCACGACGTGGTCACCGGGAGGCACGCCGACCAGCGTGAAATGTCCTCGCGCGTCGGTCGACGTCGTTGACGTGATGAATTCCCGATCCGAGGCCAGGTTCTGCGTGTACGTCGGCTCGATGCGCACCGTCACGTTCGCCATCGGCCCGTCGGGGCCGGTCACCTGACCCGACACGCGATAGGTGGCGACCATCGCGATTTGCAGATCGACGCCCTGGCGATCGTCGCCGGACGCCACTGTGACGAGCGTGGCGCCGGCCACCGACGTCGCCGACGGATAGAACGTCGTCGCGTAGATCGCGAAGCGGCCGTCGTTGCCGTTCCCGGGCGAGGGCGCGAGCGCGCGATTGTACGAGGTGAACACCTGCTGATCGCCGACCGGGACGCCGCCTGCCGCGCTGAACGTCTGCGCGGTGATGACTCCGTTCATGAAAGTCCGCGCGGCCGGGTCGCTCGAGCCGGACGACTGCCGAAGTGCTTCGGCCACGGTGGCCGGAATCGACGTGATGCTTGTCGGCATCGTCACCAGATAATCGCCTGGCACGAGCGATGGAATTCGATACACGCCGCGATCGTCGGTCATGGTCCCGCCGGCCGGCATCAGCCGCATGCGGCCCTGCTGCATGACGCGGCGGAGCGCTGTCACGGGGACCTGGACGGTCGGACCGGCCTCGTCGAACACCGTGCCGTTTATGGCCGCGGCTTTCCAGAGCGTGATCTCGATATCAGTGATCCGTTCCTTGTCGTGAAGCGTGATGGTTCGCGTCGAGCCTTCCGGCCGCCGTTGACCGTAGGCGCCGGGCAGGTAGCCTGGAGCGTCCGCCGCTAGCGTGGCGCGACCCGCGGGTAGATCGCGAAAGATGAACCGCCCGCTGGTGTCGGCGATGGTGACGGGCGGCTGGGCCGGGGCTGGCGCGCCGTTAGCGGCCGCGGCGGTGACGACCAGCCCGCCGAGTCTGACGATCGCCCCTGGCACCGGCTGTCCGCTGGCCGCGTTGACGACACGGCCGAGGATCAGCGCGCTATTCGCCGCCGAGTCATCCTGGGCGGCTTGCTGCGGAAACGGCGCCGCGAGGAGCGGGCGAGAGGCCGCGGTCGATCCGGCCAGGGCGAGCGCCAGGCCGAGCACGTGGATGGCACGGATCGCATGAGGCATGTCCAATCCCTCCGGGGATCGTGGGCGCCGATTCACGGGAATGAGCAAGCATATACAAGATTTCCACAGGAGGGGGACGGGTCTTGGCCTGTGGAAAACTCGGCCCATAGGCCGAGCTCTCCACAGGCCAAGACCTGTTATCACGTAAGCGGACGACAGATGGCTGGCGGTATTACGTGACACTACGCGCTGTTAGTGGCGAAGGCGAGGGAACTAGAACCGGACTTACGGGAGGGCGATTACCCGAAAGAGCCACGGCAGGATGATGCCCGCGAGAAAGAAGAGCAAGAACGTGATGAGTGCGGTCCGAAGCGCCATGCGGAGGGCGCTGCCGGTAAAGGACCAGTTGCGGCGGTATTCGGAATACGCGATGACGAACGCGCTCGTGCCCGCGAGGACGCCAAACACGGCGCCGAGGATGATGCCGCCCGAGAACCCCATCGGAGCAGGATACTCGCGCGGCGAGTTTTGCACAGGAGGGGGACGGGTCTCGGAGTGTGGAAAACTCACGAGGCAGGTCGAGTTTTCCACACTCCGAGACCCGTCCCCCTATTGTGCAAGATAACCGGGGCGCGCGCGGACGTCGGCGCCCCGGTGATTGCGCACGCGAACGTCCAGGCGATGCCAGCCCGGCTTCGCGACGCCCGTAGGCGTGTAGCTGACGAGGTAGCGGTGACGGAATTCGTTGAGGATGCTGAGGAACGTCTCGGCCACGCGAGTGGTTGAGCCCACGCCAACGACCCGGCCGCCGGTCTGTTCACACAGTTGTTGGAGAAACGGCGCCGCACCGCCTGGCGTGACGGCGTACACCACGGCGTCGCTGCGTTTGGCCGTGTCGATGACGCTGTCGGGCCGAAGAAAGCTGGCGGTGTCTGCGCCGTCGCTGAAGACGATGGCCAGCGCGCGGTGGGTGTCGGACTCGCCGAGCACGATCGCGCTGTAGCTCGCGTTGACCAGCGCGGTCTCGCCGAGCCCGGGCTGCTGGGCGAGCGCGGCCCGCACCCGCGCGGCGCTCGTCGTGAGGCCTGTCCGCAGCGTCACTGCCTCATTGAACGTGAGCAGGGCGACCTGGTCGCCCGGCTTCAGCGCATTGACCACGCCTTCCCCGGCGGCGCGCAGTTCGTCGAACTGCTTACCGTTGACGCTGCCGCTCACATCGAGTGCCAGCACGACGTTCAGCGGCACGGTCTCGAAGTTGACGAGATCGACCTTCTGCGGCACGCCGTTGTCGCGCACGTCGAAATCGCCGGCGCCCAGGCCGGGCACAGGCTGGCCGCGGTCGGTGACCAGCACGTCCACGCGCACGGCGCTGACCGTCTGGGTGAACGTCAGCTGCTGGGCGGCGACCGCGCTCGATGTCAGCAGCACGATGAGGACCAGCCAGCCAGCAGGGCCGGGACGCCGGCCGGCCGCGACGACACGATCACGGAAGGGAGGAGTCATGAACGTGTCTTCCACAGGTCCAGCACCAGTTGGCGGACGTTCGGGACGTGCGTGTGGCCGTACGCCCACCAGGGATCGCCGCGCTCGGGGGCATCGGCTGGCTTGCTGAGCAGCGCGAGGTCGGTACGCGCGGCGACTTGGTCACCTGAGTCGCGATCGAGCTCGCTCAAGAGCAACCGGGCCGACTCGGCGCCAGGGGCAAGCGCGATTGCGCGCGTGGCTGCGCGGCGCGCGTCGGCCGTCTGGCCCAGGGCCTGGAGCTCACGGCCGAGGATGAGCTGGGCGTAGAACTCCAGCGCGGGTGGTGGAGACGCCGCCACCGCCTGGCGGAGCTCGGTCACGGCCTGTTCGTGTCGGCCGCGCATCCCGATCACGTGACCCAGGCGGATTCTCGCTTCGACGAGCGACGGATCGAGATCCAGTGCGTGACGAAACTGGTCTTCCGCGTCGGCCAATTCGCGCTCCATCGCCGTGGATGACAGCCGGTCGGATCGAAGGGTCGGCAGGTTGGGGTAGGTCCCGAGCGTCTCAATCATGCCATGGCCCTGCGTTGGCAGGTCCGTGCGCGAGGGAGTATGCGCGTCGAGGACCGATTGAATCTCGGGCCCCGCGTATGCCTCGTGCATGGTGCCGGAATCGAGCCATAACACGGCGTCGTTCGGGAACAGCGCGAGCGCTCGCGAGAGATGGGGCCCGAGCTCGGAGTACTCACGCCAGAACTGCAGGCAGGCCGAGGTGGCGCGGTACCACTGGCGCACGTAGGGGTCGGCTGCCGGATCGGGTTGGATGGCGTCGAGCAGCGAGCGGGCGAATGCCCAGTGCACGGTGCCCGTGGCATGGCCGACGTGCTTGCCGTCGTCGGCGAGCCACACCGGTTGGCCGTTCGAGGGCAGTCGATAGCCGGTTGGGTCCCGATTGAGGATGGCGATGTCCGTGTGCAGCAGCGCCGCGCGTTCCAGCAGTACGTTCATGTCGATGGATGGCGGCGCGGTCGTCGCCGCCGTGTCGCCCGCGCCCGCGGCGCCCGGCGGCGCCAGGCGCGCGCCGACGAGCGGCACGAGTTCCTGCGGCACGCCG
Source organism: uncultured Acidobacteriota bacterium (assembly GCA_963849525.1). Classification (GTDB taxonomy): domain Bacteria; phylum Acidobacteriota; class Vicinamibacteria; order Vicinamibacterales; family SCN-69-37; genus CAVXSP01. The sequence continues at coordinate 481,713 of CAWKHL010000006.1, forward strand.
CTCTTCTTCAGGAGGTCGAACACGCCGTCCAGGTCGTCTCGCGACCAGGTGGCGACCGCCAGGGTCGCCCCATCCCGCACGCCGGGCGTGTGTTGCGCAATCGCGACGAGCCAGGTGTCCAGACGCGTCGCCGCGTCGGCGTCTTGGGGCGCCGCCGCTTGTCCGGCAATCGGGCAGATGGCGAGACAGGCGAGCGCGACGGTGATTGCCGGGAGCCAACCGCTCGCTCGGCAGGCGTCGGCCCGCCGCGAGCGCGGCGCCGCGCGGCGGATGACCATCGGCGAAAGTCCCATGGGCCCTTCCGGCATCCTAGCAGATCGATAGGACGCGCCGGCTGTACTATTCGGGCGTGGCCCTGGTCGATGCCGAGGCGCTCGAGCCTCGGGAACTCGCTCGGATCTTCATCGCCTGGACGCTCCGCGACGCGCAGCGGGCCGAGGCGCTGCTGACCGCTGCGGGCGTGGACTACGTCGTCCGCGTCGAACCCATCGGGCGGACGCTCTTTCGACTCAAGCGCAACGGCGCGGTCTTCTATGTCGTGGCCGAGCAGGCCGACTTCTGCGCGGAGCAACTGCAGGCGGCTGGCCTGTCGGCCGGCGTCGTGCCGGCCGACTCCGGCGACGACGACCGGTCCGCCTGAGTCCGCGCTACTTGCCGCGCGGCCGCTCCGGGACGATGAGAATTCTGGCACGCATCCGCCACAAGCTCACCAGGTAGGCGATCCAGAACGCCGCCGCCACGCCGGCGGTGACAATGAAGTTGCGCGGCGAAACATCCCAGGACGTGTCGGACACGATCCGGCCGAACGCGAGGCCGCTGAAAATCATCGCGAGCGTCAAGAGCATCGGATAGCCGCGGAGTCGGCGGCGGATCCGAGCGAACGCTTCCAGTTCCACCTCGGCCGGGAGCGCCGGCTCGGGGAACTCGGCTTCGCGAGTCAACTGCTCGGCGAACGCGGGATCCTCGCGAAGAAACGAGTTGACCAGCGCGCGCGTGTCGTCGCTCGCGTCTCCCGACACATAGACCGGCCAGAGGTCGAGAATCACAGACCGTGTGATGTTCATGAGCGAATGCCTCCCACGCCGCGTGCGGCGTTGAGCTTCACGCGTGCCCGATGCACGCGGACTTTGACGGCGGTCGTTGACAACCCGAGGGCCGCCCCGATCGCCTGGTGCGAGAGCCCTTCGACCGAGGCCATCAGCAGCACGGTGCGATCGAGTTCGGGGATCTCCCGAAGCGCCTGAAGGACGCGCTGCAACTCCCGACGCGCGTCGGTCGCAGCGTCCGGGCCCGAGGCGGGATCGGTCGCGTCGAAGCCGTCGGGCAACTGCGCGTCGGCGACCTTTCGTCTGCTGTCGCGGTAGAGATTTCGCGCGATCATGACGAGGTAGCCCTTGACGCTGCCGGTCCGGATTCGCTGACGCGCCGCCCACGCGCGGGCGAAGGTCTCGGCCGTGATGTCTTGCGCCAGGTCGAAGTCCCCCGAGAGGTACAGGGCGAACCGGTAGACGTCGTGTGAATACCGCTCGTACAGGGCCGGGAAGTCCAGGTCGTCCACGCTCCTTACAATACGGGCACGGAGCCGGGAGGTTACCTTTCAGACGGATCCACAATGGGGGACATGGCCGCCAAGTCGGTTGACTTCCGGACGGTACGCAGGCTGGGCCTGGCCCTGCCGGGCGTCGAGGAGGGGACCGCGTACGGACTGCCCGCGCTCAAGCTCCACGGCCAGTTGCTGGCGTGCCTGCCCGCGAACCGGTCGGCCGAGCCGGGCTCGCTCGTGGTGCGGCTTGGCATCAGCGAGCGTGACGAGCTCGTCGCGGCGGATCCCCGCGTGTACTACCTCACGGATCATTACACGCCGCATCCGACGGTTCTCGTGCGGCTCGGCCGCATCCACGAAGACGCGCTCCGCGACCTGCTGCTGATGTCGTGGCGATTCGTCTCGTCGGGGCCGAGCCGGCCGCGGACACGTCGGCGCTAACGCACGGGCCGGGGAGATTTGCACAGGAGGGGGACGGGTTTCGACCTGTGGAAAACTCGCTCGGTCGCGCGAGTTTTCCACAGTCCGAAACCCGTCCCCCTCCTGTGCAAATCTCCGCGCGGCCGATCAGCGCCGGCGCTGGCGTCCGAAGAGGCGAGCGACCCCGACACACGGGCCGACTTCTAACTTCCAACTTCTGTCTTCTAACTTCTAACTTCTCTTTACTCTCCGCTGCCTTTGAAGTGGTCGTCCTCGTCGGCGAAGAGCACGTTGAAGCTCGTGAGCGAGCCGTAACAGGCGCTCACGTATCCCTGCAGCTTTACCTTCACGTCGTCCGGCAGATCGGAGGCGTTGACCTGCTGTTCGAGCGTGCGGAGGCGGTTGCGCAGCATGACGACCTTGTGGAAAAAGGTTTCAATCGGCCACGACTTTTCCTGCAGCCCTGGCGTTCCCGGCTTGAGGACGAGCGAGCCGCCGCGCCATTTGGCGGCGGGCGTAACTGGAGTGAGGCCGGTTTCTTCCCGGATGATGCGCCGAAGCAGCAGCTCGAGATCTTCAGTCGTGTCGGACATGACGGGTGGCCCGCTCCTTTCGCGGGCGCTGACGAGAGGGAACGGGTCCGATGGGGAGGCCGGGCGCCGCGGCTCGCGCGGGGCCGCCGGGGCCTCGGCCTCGGGCGAGAGGGATCGCGATTCGGCCGCCGGCTCGGTCGGATTCAGGCGCGGGCCGCCCCGGTAGTTGTGTTCGCTCCGGCAGTAGCCGCACACGACGCGGATGGGCTGACCCTCCATGTCGGCGGCGACGACCGTGTGCATCCGGTCGGTCTTGCACGCGCGGCAGTAGTCCTCGATGGCCGATCCCGCGCGGTACGTGCGTCGCGTCAACATGACGGTTCGATCCTACTCGCACTGACCGGCGGTCGGCCATCGCGCCGGTGTGACGCCCGGCGCTTTCGACGTACGCTGGCTCCAGCCACGGACGCGACGGCGACAGTCGCGGGCCCGATGTGCCAGGAGAAGACGGCGCCATGGATCTCGAGACTGAGTTCGGCCGGATCGATATCTATCTGTTCGATCAGCTGCTGCGGGGGCGCATCCGCCCCGGCGATCGCGTCTTCGACGCGGGATGCGGCTCCGGTCGCAACCTCGTCTATTTGCTGCGATCCGGCTACGAAGTGTTTGGTGCGGACGCCGATCCGGCCGCGGTGCGCGCGGTGCGCGCGCTCGCGGCCAGCCTGGCGCCGATGCTGCCGGCCGAGAACTTTCGCGTGGAGCCGCTCGACCGGTTGACGGTGCCCGCCGGACTTGCGACGGTCGTCATCAGCAGCGCCGTGCTGCATTTCGCACGCACCGACGAGCAGTTCGACGCGATGCTCGAGGGCTCCTGGCGTGCGCTCGCGCCAGGCGGCCTGTTCTTCTGCCGGCTCGCGTCTTCCATCGGCATCGAATCGCGAATCGTTCCTGTTGGGCCGAGCAGCCGCCGCTACGCGCTGCCTGATGGCAGCGAGCGCTATCTCGTCAACGAGGCGTTGCTCATGGACCGGACCCGACGCTTCGGCGCGACGCTGCTCGACCCGATCAAGACCACGGTCGTGCAGGACCAGCGGTCGATGACGACGTGGGTGATGCGCAAGGCGTGAAGGCGCGTGCCCGGACCTCGGTGTGGGCCGGGCGTCCGACCGGCGTGGTACCTTCAGCCGATGCCTGTCGTTGCGCTTGACTCCGTGTCCGCTGCCTTTGGGCACGTGCCGCTGCTCGACCAAGCGAGTTTCCTCGTCGAAGCGGGCGAGCGTGTTGCGCTCATCGGACGCAACGGCACGGGCAAGTCCACGCTGCTGCGCATCTTGTCCGGCGAGCTCGAGCCCGACAGCGGGACCGTCTGGCGCGAGCCCGGCCTGCGCGCGGCCAGGCTTGCCCAGGACGCCGCGCTTGCCAGTTCCGAGCCGGTGTTCGACGTGGTGGCCGATGGCCTCGGCGACCTGCGTGAGCTCGTGACGGCCTATCACCACGCCGCGGGCGACGTCGCGACCCACGGCACCGACGCGGCGCTCTCGACGCTCGGGCGGCTCCAGCACGAGATGGACGAGCGCGGCGGGTGGCAGATCGAGCAGCGCGTCGAAGTCGTGCTCGAACGGTTGGGGCTCCAGCCGGACGTGGCCGTGCAGACGCTGTCGGGAGGCTGGCGGCGGCGCGTGCTGCTCGCGCGCGCGCTGGTGGCCGAGCCGACGCTGCTGCTCCTCGACGAGCCGACCAATCACCTCGACATCGAGGCCATCCAGTGGCTCGAGGCCTTCCTGGGCAGTTACGCCGGTGCGCTCGTGTTCGTCACGCACGATCGGGCGTTTCTCGAGCGCCTCGCCACGCGGGTGGTCGAGCTCGATCGCGGCCGGCTGACGTCGTGGCCGGGCGACTATCCAACCTTTGTTCAGAAGAAGGAGGCCTGGCTCGAGGCCGAGGCCCAGGCGAACGAGAAGTTCGACAAGCGCATGGCGCAGGAAGAAGTCTGGCTGCGTCGGGGCGTGAAGGCGCGGCGCACCCGCGACGAGGGCCGCGTGCGTGCGCTGATGGCCATGCGCGAGGAGCGCGCCGCACGGCGCGCGCAGATAGGCCAGGTCAAGCTTCGCGTCGATACGGCCCAGCGGTCGGGCCAGATGGTCTTCGAGGCCCTTGGCGTGACCAAGACGTACGGCGGGCGGCCGGTCGTTCGCGACTTCTCGACACGCATCATGCGGCGCGATCGCATCGGGCTCATCGGTCCGAATGGCGCGGGCAAGACGACGCTGCTGCGGCTGCTGATGGGGACGCTGGTCCCCGACGAGGGCGAGGTGCGACGCGGCACGAACGTCGAGATCGTGTACTTCGACCAGCAGCGCGAGGAGCTCGACCCGGAACGCACGGTCGTCGACACGGTCGCCGACGGCAACGACACGGTGACCGTGGGCGGCGTCGCGCGGCACGTGTACGGCTACCTCGAGGACTTTCTGTTTCCGCCAGAGCGCGCCCGGTCGCAGGTCAAGGTGCTCTCGGGCGGCGAGCGCGCGCGGCTGCTGCTCGCGCGGCTGTTCACCAGGCCCGCGAACGTCCTCATCCTGGACGAGCCGACCAACGACCTCGACATCGAGACCCTCGAGCTCCTCGAAGCCCAGCTCGTGGAATTTGCCGGCACCCTGCTCATCGTGAGCCACGACCGGCGTTTCCTGAACAACGTCGTGACCAGCGTGCTCGTGTTCGAGGGCGACGGGCGGGTCGAGGAATACATCGGCGGCTACGACGATTGGGAGCGCGCGAAGGCCAGCGCGACTCCCGCCATTGAAGAACCGGCGCGGCCGGGCCCTCGCCCCGCGCGGTCGCCGGCCGAGGCGCCGCCACCCGCGAGGAAACTGACGTACCGGGAGCGGCGCGAGCTCGACGAGCTGCCGGCGCGCATCGAAGCGCTCGAGGAAGAACTCAGCCGGCTCGAGGCCACGGTTGCCGGCGCCGAGTTCTACAAGGAGCCTGCCGCCACGATCGCGGCGACACTCGCGCGGATCGAGGCCGTACGGATGGCGCTCGAGACCGTCTATCGCCGCTGGGACGAGCTCGACTCGAGACACGCATGAGCATCCGCGCCGCGATTGCCAGCCCATGATCGTCGTCATTGGCGCGGGCGCCGCTGGACTGACGGCGGCGATATTCGCGCGAGCGCGGCAGCAGGCGGTGACCCTGGTCGAGCGGACGAGCGACGGCGGCCGCAAGATCCTGGTGAGCGGCGGCGGACGCTGCAACGTGCTGCCCGACGCGCTCGAGCCGGCGCGCTTCGTCAGCGATTCGCCGGCGCCGCTGGTCCGGCGTCTGCTCACCTCGTGGCCGATCGCGGCGCAACGGGCGTTCTTCGAGCGCGAGGTCGGTGTGCCGCTCAAGCTCGAGGCCGAGACGCGCAAGTGGTTTCCGGCGTCGGACCGGGCGCGCGACGTGCGCGATGGCCTGGTCAACCTGGCGCGCCGAATGGGGGTCGTGTTCCAGTTCAAGACGGAGCTCGTCGACCTCCGGCCGACGACGGCGGGGTGGGAGGTCGAGACCACGAGCGGCGTTACGCGCGCCGCGGCCGTCGTGCTCGCGACCGGCGGCTTGTCCGTGCCGGCGACCGGGAGCACGGGCACCGGGTTGGCGCTGGCCGGCGCGCTGAGCCACGTCATGCACAACACGTATCCGGCACTGACGCCGCTCGTCGCGTCGCCGCCGCGCCACGCCAATCTCTCGGGGCTGTCGCTGCGGGTCGGGATCCGCGCCCGCTCGGCGCGCCGTGAGGCCAGCGCCTCCGGCGGGTTTCTCTTCACGCACCACGGCTACAGCGGACCGGCGGTGCTCGACGTCTCGCACGTCGCGGTTCGTAGCGAGGCCGTCGGCGAGGCGCGCGCGACCGTTGTCGTGCGCTGGTGCGAGCAGGGCGAGCGCGAGTGGCGCGACGAGTTGATCGCGGCGACCGGACTCGTCGTGAGCGCCGTCGCGGCCCGCGTCCCTCGGCGGCTCGCCGAGCAGCTGATGCTCGAGTCCGGAATTCCTGTCGATCGGAAGGCGGCCGAGCTGCGCCGCGACGAACGGACGAGGCTCATCGACTTGCTGGTGCGATACGAGCTGCCGTGGACCGGGGATGAGGGCTACCGCAAGGCCGAAGTCACCGGCGGCGGCGTCGCGCTGGACGAGGTGGACCCGCGGACGCTCGAAAGCCGCCGCCACCCGGGTCTGTTCCTGTGCGGCGAGATGCTCGACGCCTTCGGGCCGATCGGCGGTCATAACTTCGCCTGGGCCTGGGCGACGGGCCGGCTGGCCGGACTGGGCGCGTCGGCGCTGGTCCCGGCGGACGACCTCGGAGGGCGTCCGGCGACGGTCTGAGTGCCGCCGCGGTCTTGGTACACTGCCGCGATGGCGGGCTCCAATATCTGGCTCACGAGCGAACGGCTCGCGCTTCGGCGCTTCACGCCCGACGACCTCGACTGGTTGGCGGAGCTCTATCGCGACCCGGACGTCACCCGCTTCCTGGGCGGCGTGAAGGACCGGCCGCAGGTCGAAGCGATGCTGAACGAGCGAATCCTTCAGGTACCTACGATGAACATCCGGGGCTCGGCATCTGGATGACGCTCGAGCGCTCGAGCGGCGATCGCCTGGGCTTTCACGTGCTGAACCACATTCGCGGCGAGTCGGACGTCCAGGTTGGCTTCATTCTGGCGAAAGCCGCATGGGGACGAGGTGTGGCCTCCGAGATGGGCGCGGCGCTCTTGCGCTACGGCTTCGTCAACCTCGCGTTGCCGACGATTGTGGCCATAGCCAACATCGACAACCACGCCTCGCAGCACGCCCTTGCGAAGATCGGCCTGCGCCGGCATGGGGAGCGGGCGTTTCGAGACCCGGCGTACGCGTCGCAGGGACCGATGGCGTGGTTCGAGCGCGATGCGGCCGAGTGGCTGGCCGAGCGCGCGCGGACGTCCTGACGGGTGGCCTCCGCGCGCCGGCCGCGCCGGACCTGACGGCTATAATGGGTCGTCCATGCCCACCGGCCGACTGGCCCAGCAGATCGCGTTTCTCGTCGAAGCCGACAAACTCAAAGGGATTCTGCGGCAGACGCCCCTGATGGATTCGTCGCGCCGGGAGAACTCGGCCGAACATTCGTGGCATCTGGTGCTGCTCGCGCTGATTCTCCGCGAGCATGGCGCGGAGGAGATCGATCTGCCGCGCGTGCTCCAGATGCTGGCCGTGCACGACCTCGTCGAGATCGACGCGGGCGACACGTTCGCGTACGACACGGCGAAGCAGGGAAGCCAGCCGGCGCGCGAGCGCGCCGCGGCCGATCGGCTGTTCGGCTTGCTGCCGGCCGACCAGGCGGCCGACGTCCGGGCGCTGTGGGAGGAGTTCGAAGAGCGTCGTACGGCCGACGCCCAGTTCGCGAACGCCGTCGATCGCCTGCAGCCGCTCCTGCAGAACGCTGGGGCGGGCGGCGGCAGCTGGAGCGTCCACGACATCAGCCGTGAGGACGTGCTGCGCCGGATGGCGCCGATCCAATCCGCGTTGCCGACGCTGTGGGACGTCGTGGTCGAGGTCGTCGACACGTTCTCGGCTTCGGGCGTGCTCAAGAGTGAGAAGTGAGAAGGCGGAAGTTAGAAGTTAGAAGACAGAAGTGAGAAGTGCGGTCCGTAGCCCGTAGCCCGTAGCCCGTAGCCCGTAGCCCGTAGCCCGTAGCCTGTAGCCCGTAGCCTGTAGCCTGTAGCCCGAGTATGCCCTCCATGCCCAGTCGCCGTCGTCGATCGCGATCGCCCGAACGGGTTCGCCACACCCCGAGCGTCTCGTACTCGTTCACGATGCGGGTGCGGCTGCCCTCGGTGCCCGGCATGTTCGCGCTTCTGGCCGGCATCATCGGCAAGGCCGGCGGGGAGCTCGGCGGGATCGACCTGGTGTCGGCCGACCGCAAGTACAAGCTGCGCGACATCACGGTCTCGGCGACCGACGAGGCGCACGCCCAGCGGATCATCGCGGCGGTCCACCGCGCGCCGCAATTCGAGGTGCGCAGCGTCTCGGACCGGACGTTTCTCCTTCATCTGGGCGGCAAGATCACGGTCGAGAACCGGACGCCCATCAAGACGCGCGACGACCTGTCGATGGCCTACACGCCGGGCGTGGCGCGCGTGTGCATGGCGATCAACCGGAATCCGAAGGCGGCCTGGTCGCTCACGATCAAAGGGTTGACCGTCGCCATCGTTTCGGACGGCACCGCCGTGCTGGGGCTTGGCGACATCGGCCCCGAGGCGGCGATGCCGGTCATGGAAGGCAAGGCCATGCTGTTCCGGGAGTTCGGCGGCATCAGCGCGTTTCCGATTTGTCTGGCCACGAAGGACGTCGACGCCATCGTCGACACGGTGGTGGCCATCGCGCCGGGTTTCGGCGGCATCAACCTCGAAGACATCTCCGCGCCGCGATGCTTCGAGATCGAACGGCGGCTCAAGGCGCGCCTCGATATCCCCGTCTTTCACGACGACCAGCACGGCACGGCGGTCGTGATGCTCGCCGCGCTGCACAACGCCTGCAAGCTGCTCAATCGCCCGCTGCGCTCGCTGAAGGTCGTGGTGAGCGGCGTCGGCGCCGCGGGCATGGCGTGCACGAAGATTCTTCACCGGGCCGGCGTCCGGCAGATCGTGGGGTTCGACAAGGCGGGCGCGCTGTACCGCGGGCGGACCGAGCGCATGAACGGGCCCAAAGAGGAGTTCGCCGCGATCACCAATCCCAAGAACTATCGCGGCGACCTGGCGGGCGCGCTGGTTGGCGCGGATCTGTTTCTCGGGCTGTCGGGGCCCGACATGCTCGACCCGGCCTGGCTGAAGCGAATGGCCAAGCGGGCGATGGTGTTCGCGATGGCCAACCCGACGCCGGAAGTCACGCCGGAGTCGATCCCCGACAACGTGACCATCATCGCCACGGGCCGGAGCGACTACCCGAACCAGATCAACAACGTGTTGTGCTTTCCCGGCCTCTTCAAGGGCGCCCTCTCCGTGCACGCGCGCGAGATCAATGCCTCGATGACGCTGGCCGCCGCGCGCGCGATTGCGTCGGTCGTCACCCGCGACGAGTTGTCGCCCGAGTACATCATTCCCAGCGTGTTCGACCGCCGCGTCGCGGTGGTCGTCGCCCGGGCCGTGGCGCGCGCGGCCATCCGCACGGGCGTGGCGCGCCGCGTGCCGAAGTCGTCCGACGCCGCCATCGTCAACGCGTGACGCCCGCCCACCGGGTGCGTCCTGTATACTGGGAGTTCGATTAGCCGCCTCGCACTTGAGCCCAGCACGCGCCGCCAGTCCCGCCTTCTCGCGGGCGCTCCGATGGGCACATCTTGCCGGCCCAAGGAGCATTTTTCATGACTCGTGACATTCGATTGTTGGTGACCGTTGTGCGTGTGCGCACACAGGGGAGGCGTCATGTCTCCTCGTGAGGCCGAGGGCACGTCGGGCGCGTCCTTCGCGTCCCTGAATCTGCATCCCAGCCTGCTGCGCGCCGTCAAAGACCTTGGCTACGTGCGCCCCACGCCCATCCAGACCGCGGCGATTCCCGCGGGACTCGAAGGGCGCGACATCCTCGCGTCCGCGCAGACCGGCAGCGGTAAGACCGCCGCGTTCATGCTTCCGATCGTGCACCATCTGATCGACAAGCCGCGCGGGACGACGCGCGCGCTCGTGCTCGCGCCTACGCGCGAGCTCGCCGCGCAGATTCTCGCCGACCTGCAGGACCTTGCCGTGCACACGCCCGTGACCGGCGCGGCGGTGTTCGGCGGCGTCGGCCACGGCCCGCAGGAGCACGCGTTTCGCAGCGGCGTCAACGTGATTGTCGCCACGCCGGGCCGGCTGCTCGACCATCTGCGTGCGCCCTACGCGCGCCTGGACAAGCTCGAGTATCTGGTGCTGGACGAGGCGGATCGCATGCTGGACATGGGCTTCCTGCCGGAGATCCGGAAGATCCTCAGGTACGTGCCCGCCAAGCGTCAGACCCTCTTCTTCAGCGCGACGATGCCGCCGCCGATTCGAAAGCTGACCGTCGAGCTGCTGAAGCAGCCGGCGATGATTCAAATCGCGAAGCCGGAGACGACCCCGACCGGCATCACGCAGGCCGTCTATCCGGTGTCTCAGGAGCTGAAAGCGCCCCTGCTCCTGATGCTCCTGAAGCGCGGTGAGATTCGCCAGGCGCTGGTCTTCACGCGGACGAAGCATCGAGCCAACCGGCTCGCCGACACGCTGGTGCAGGCCGGCATCAACGCCGGGCGCCTCCATGGCAACCGGACCCAGGCTCAGCGAACCGCGGCGCTCGACGCGTTCAGGAGCGGCCGGTGCCCCGTACTGGTCGCGACCGACATCGCCGCGCGCGGGATCGACGTCGAAGACCTCGGACATGTCGTCAACTTCGACGTGCCGCTGGTGCCGGAGGACTACGTGCATCGCATCGGCCGGACGGGCCGCGCCGAAGCCCAGGGCGAAGCCTGGACGCTCGTCGCGCCCGAAGAGCGCGGCGAGATGGCGGCGATCGAGCGGACCGTGGGGCGTCTGCTGCCGCGCGTGACCGTGCCGGACTTCGACTACGCCGCGCGGCCGTCCGCGACGCTCGAGGTCCCTCGCGCCCAGCGCATCGCCGAGATTCGCAAGCGCAAGGCCGAAGACCGCGCGCGCGGTGAGGCGCGGCGAAAGCGCCGGGAAGGCGGACCGCAGGCGCACGCGCCGGGCGGGCCGGACCGGTCGGGAGGCCAGGGGCCGCGAAAGCCGAGCCACGGTCCAGCCGGGGCGAGGCCCGGGCCTTCGGGCAACCGATGGAGCTTCGGCCCGCGTCGACGGCCGCGCTGACGAGCGCGCGGCGCGCTCAGTTGTCGACGACGTCGTGCAGGATGGAGCAGCACGGCGTGCGCACGGGCTTGCGAATCATCAACTCGGTACGGGAGAAGTCCGGGTCGTACAGGTGCATCAGCCACCGCCCGTCCCGCGCGATGGTCGGCGTGGCCTGCGTGTACCCGCGATCCACGACGGTCTGGTGCACGGCGTCGATGTCCAGCGTGCCGAGGCAGAGGTGGTTCAGCACGCCGAGTTGGCGGGGCGTGGGCGTTCCCGTGTTGACCATGTACTCGATCCACTGGTCGCCGTCGGGAACCAGCATCGAGATCCAGTCGAAGTGGTCGTCCCGGTTGCCGCCCTTCCACATCAGGCGGAACCCGAGAATGTCCTTGTAGAACGTATCGATCTTGTCCGGATCGTACACGCGGTATCCCACGTGGAGCGCCTCGTCCGAGATACGGCGGGGCGAGAGGAACTTGCCGTCGTTCCGGCCGTGCAGGGACGTAGGTTGATACTGCATGAACTGGACGTCATTGCCTTCCGGGTCCTTCACCATCAGGCTCAGGTTGCCTTCGGGATCCGGGGCGAGTGCCGCGGAAACGGCAACGCCCTTGGCCGCGAGGTAGGCGCGAAGCTGGTGCGCGTCGGTGGTCTCGAAGCTGACGTAGAGCAGCCGGCTCTCCTCGGGCGTCTTCAAGTCCGGCGCAATGTAGACGTACTGTCGGTCGTTGATCTTGAACGCCGTCAGATCCGATCCGCCGAGCGGGTCCTTGACCGTGAACGCCTCGTCGAGTCCAAGCACGCCGGAGTAGAACGCCCGCGCCTTGGTCATGTCACTGACCTTGAATGCGATGCCGGCGACGCCCGTGATTGGCGGACGCGACGGCGCCGACTGCGCGGCCAGGGGACTGGTCGAGGCCGCTCCTCCCAGGAGCGGCACCGCGACGATGGCGAGCGCGAGTCTGCCGACGAGCGAACGGAGGGAACGCATCGATTCTCCTCGTGGGGCACGGCGACGTGCCCCGAAGGTGTGAGACCGCGCTCTCACTGAACGAGTGAAATGACCGGCCGGGTGCGGCCGGATCGCCCTACGACGCGCGCTTGCGCGATGCGCGCGCGGCCGGGCGTTCCTGCGGCGCGTCCTGCGGCGGACGATGATGCTGGGCGCAGACGTTGTGGTGCGCGAGCGCGAGGCCCTTTCGCGCCAGCGCGGCGGTGGCCGAAAACAGGCTGATGCGGGTCGCGCCGCGCCGGCCCCAGGCACCTTTGACCGGCTGGAAGCAGTCCGGATGCGCCAACACGAAGCGTTCCTGCTGTTCGCGGCTCAGCTTGACCATGCCAGAGCCCGCATCCGGGTAGCTCAAGGTCGCGAAAATCGCGCCGTGCACCCGGAAGTCCGGATGCCCCTGATGCGAGCCTTCGACGCTGCCGCGAAAGCTCAACGCGATGCGACGGAACTCGTCTGTGGACATCGCACGCCCCTCCGGCGCCTATCATACGCCCGCTCCTGGGAGCGACGGCCCCGCCAGGGGCTAAGATTTACAGGAAGCCGATGCCAGAAGACACTCCACGCAAGACCCAACCCGCGCATGGCGATTGGTGGCTCTGGGCCATCGCGGCGGGCGCCGCCGTTGTGCTGCTGGCGGCGGCCGTGGGGGTGACGGTGTTCGTCGTGAGGCGAAAGGCCGCGGCCGACATCGCCGCGCCGGCGTTCGTGCTGCGCGACGAACAGGGCCGGCTCACCTCGCTCGCGGAGTTTCGGGGCAAGGTGGTGGCGCTGACCTTCATCGATCCGGTGTGCACCGACCTGTGTCCGTTGACGTCGCAGAGCATGGTCAGGGCGCTGGACGTGCTCGGCCCCGCCGCGGCCTCCCGCGTCCAACTGCTCGCCATCGACGCCAACCCGCAGAAGACGGCCGTCGCCGACGTGGCGAGCTACACGCGCGCGCACAGGCTGGAGGGCCGGTGGCGGTTTCTGACCGGGTCGCGCGAGCAGTTGGAGGCCGTGTGGCACGCCTACCACGTGTACGTTGCGGTCGCGAACGACGACATCCAGCACACGGCGGTCGTCTTTCTCATCGACCCCGACGGCAACGAACAGGACACCTACTCGACGGCCATGAGCTACGAGGCCATCGGCAATCAGGCGCGCGACCTTGCGCGCGGGATTACCCGCCTGCTGCCGGCTGGGGCGGCGACGCCGGTGGTCACTCAAGCTCCGGCTCAACAAACGCATTGGATCAAGCCGACCGAGACCGTGAGCCTGGCCGGGTTCGACCCGACGCAGCCGCCCGAGCTCGTCGGCGGCGCGCACGCGCGCCTGATGGTGTTCTTCGCCGGGTGGCTCGGCGCGCCGGCGGATCTGAGCCGCGATCTCTCGGCCCTCGACGGCTATGCGGCGCAGGCGCGACAGCACGGCTGGCCGCCGCCGCTGGCGATCGACGAGCTCACGACCGAGCCCTCGGCGGACGAGGCCAAAGGCGCGCTCGCGCCGCTGGCAGCCGCGCTCCGGACGCCGATCGTCCTGGACACGGACGGCCAGCTGGCCGACGCCTACGAGGTTGAGGATCTGCCGTGGTTCGTGTTGAGCTCGCCCTTGGGGAAGGTGCTCTGGAGCCACGACGGCTGGCTGCCGACCGACGCCCTCATCCGCGACGTGCGAGGCGCGCTTCCCGCGCGCTGATCAGCCGTCGCCACGGGTCAGGTACGTGCCGGCTCGGCCGCGCCAGACCCGATAGATGCGCGCGAGATAGATGACGACGATGGCCATCCCGACGAGGTAGATGCCGAGCGCGACGCGCAGGCTGCCTTCGGGTGAGGCCGCGTTGTAGATGTCGAGTCCGGCGTGCGCGCTGCCTGGAAGGGCGGGGAGCAAGGTCGGGTACAAACCCGCCGCGGCCGATCCGAGCGTGGTGGCGATGACGCCCGCGCTGGCGAAGAACGCTCGGGCGTCATTGCGGCCCGCGAACCTGGCGAGCGCGGCCAGGGCGGCGAGACCAGCGGCCGGCACGAGGAGCAGGATCGGCGCGGCGACGAAGTTGCGGGTGAACTCCGGCCTGACGAAGAAACTCGCGCCGACGAACACCACCAGAACGACGATCGTCGCGACGAGCAGCCTCCGCTGCCAGCGCCGCGCACGCGCCTGGATCGCGCCCTCCGTCTTGAGCGCGAGCCATCCGGCGCCGTGCATCGCGAGCGCCGAGACGCCAAGCGCGCCGCCCGTGAGCGCGAACGGATTGAGCATCAGCGCGAACGAGCCTTGAAAATGGCCGTCGGTATCGAGCGGGACGCCGCGCAGCACGTTGCCCATGGCGACACCGAAGAGCAGCGCGAGCAGGACGGACGAGATCGAGAACGTCACGTCCCACGCGTCCTGCCAGAGCGCGTTGTTCAGCTGGTGGCGGAACTCGAGCGCCAGTCCGCGGAGAATCAACAGCCAGAGCACCACCATCAGCGCGAGATAGAAGCCGCTGAAGCTGGCGGCGTACAGCGTGGGAAACGCGACGACCATCGCGCCGCCGGCCGCGAGCAGCCAGACTTCGTTGCCGTTCCACACCGGACCGATGGTCTCGATCAGCCGCGCGCGCTCGAGCCGGTCGGTGCCGATCATCAGGTGCAACGCGCCGACGCCGAGGTCGAAGCCGTCGAGCACGGCGTAGCCAGCCAGCATGACCGCGAGCACGACGAACCAGATCGTGTGAATCATGCGTGGGCCTCCGATGCGTGGCCGCCGGCCGGGCCCTCGTACACGATACGCATGAAGAGCAGCAGGTAGAGCGCGCCGACCAGCAGGTACAGCCCCATGAAGCCCAGCAGCGTGAACATCGTCATGCCGCCGCTGACGTTCGTGGACGTGCCGGCCGACGTGAGCACGAGCCCGTAGACGACCCACGGCTGGCGCCCCACTTCGGCGACGAGCCAGCCCGCCTCGTTGGCGATGTAGGGAAACGGCATCGCCAGCATCAGCGACCAGAGCAGCCACTTCGTCGTGTACAGCCGGCGCCGCCACAGCGCCAATGCCGACAGTGCGAAGACGCCGATGAAGATCGTGCCGAGCCCGACCATGATGTGGTACGCGTAGTACACGAGCTCGACCGGCGGCCGCTCGCCCGGCGGGATGTCGTTGAGCCCGGTCACGCGGGACGAGGCGGTTCCGTAGATCAGGTAGCTCAGCATGCCCGGGACGACGACCGGATCGAGCAGGTCATGCTTTTCCGTGTCGGGCATACCCAGGATGGCGAGCGGCGCGTCCGGTTGCGTCTGGAACAGCCCTTCCATGGCGGCCGTCTTCGCGGGCTGGAAGTGCGCGACGCGCTCGCCGTTCAGCGATCCGGTCGGGAAGAGCGAGACCAGCGAGCACACCAGCCCTGAGACGACGCCGACGCGGAGCGAGAGGCGGCCGAACGCCTCGTCGCGCGACGAGAGCAGGTAGTAGGCGCCCGTTCCCGCCATGACCATCGACGCGGTGACGAGCGATCCCGCGATCACATGCGGATATTGCCAGCGCACGTAGGGGTTGGTCAGCAGCGCCCACAGGCTGGTCAACTCCGCCCGGCCATCCACAATGCGATAGCCCACCGGATGCTGCATCCACGCGTCGGTGGCGACGATGAAGAAACCGGACAGCACGGCGCCAAACGCCACCATGATCGACGACAGCCAGTGCACCGCGGGGCGCACGCGCCGCTCGCCGAAGAGGAAGATGCCAAGGAATGACGACTCCGCGAAGAACGCGAACACGCCTTCCATGAAGAGCGTCTGGCCGACGACCGGTCCGGCGAATTGCGAGAAGCGGGCCCAGTTCGTCCCGAACTGGAATTCCATCGGAATGCCCGTGACGACGCCCGCCGCGAACGTGATGGCGAAGATCCGCGCCCAGAACCTGGCGGCCGCGCCGTACTCGTCGCGGTGAGCGGGCGCGAAGAGCTGCCCGGTCTTCAGGACGGCGATGAGGACCCCGAGTCCCATCGTGAGGACGGGAAACAGGTAGTGGAACATGATCGTGAAGGAGAACTGGACGCGGGCGGCGATGAGGGCGCTCTCCATGACGACTCCTGGGATCGGTGTCTCGGTCGACTCTACCCGTTCCCGTCGAAGGCGCGCTCGCGATCGTCCAGGACTTTGGCGAGCGCTTCGAGGCGGAGCGGCTTGCTGAGATAGTCGTCCATGCCGGCCGCGAAGCACTTTTCGCGGTCCCCCTCGAGCGCGTGCGCGGTGAGGGCGACGACGTGGTGGCGCGGCGTCTTGGCGCCCGCCTCGCGGCGCCTGATCTGACGGGTGGTCTCGTAGCCGTCCATGCCGGGCATCTGGCAATCCATCAGGATCACGTCGTAACGGACCTGCGCGGTTGCCGAGAGCGCCTCGTCGCCGCTCGACACGGCGTCGGCCGTATAGCCGAGCTTCTGGAGCTGCCGCAAGACGACCTTCTGGTTGACGGGGTTGTCCTCGGCTACGAGCACGCGAAGGTTCTTCGGCGCGGCGGCCGGCGCACTGCCGTCGGCCGGAGCCGGAGCCTGGGCCGGCTCGTCGCGTGGCTGATCGAGCAGGGTGACGAGGCAATCGAACAGGCGGGACGGCTTGATCGGTTTCGTCAAGTAGGCGCCGATGCCGAGCGCGCGGAAGTTGGCCTCGTCCGGGTGGTAGCCGAGCGAAGTCAGCAGGGCGATGTTCGTGCGGCGCAGCTTTGGGTCCGCCTTGACGGCCCGCGCCACCGAGAGGCCGTCCATGTCGGGCATGTGCATGTCGAGCACGACGACCTCGTAGGGCTGGCTGTCGGCGGCCGCGCGATAGAGGTAGGCGAGCGCCTCCGGGCCGCTGGCCGCCGTCTCATGGCGCACGTGCCAGGAGGCGACCTGCCGATGGAGGATCTCTCGGTTGGTCGCGTTGTCGTCGACGATGAGCAGACGCACACCGTCGAGCGACGCCGGCGTCGTCGCGCGCGGCGGCGCGGCATCGCGTTGCCTCTCGAGCGTGAGGGTGAACCAGAACGTGGACCCGCGGCCGGGCTCGCTGTCGAAGCCGATGTCGCCGCCCATCAGCGTCATCAGCTGCCGGCAGATCGCGAGCCCGAGGCCCGTCCCGCCGTACCGCCGCGTGGTCGACCCATCGGCCTGGGTGAACGCGGTGAAGAGGCGGGCCTGCGCGTCTTTGGGCACGCCGATGCCAGTATCACGAACGGCGACGCGAAATGTCGCGTCCTGCCCGGTGTGCCGGGTGGCTTCCACGTGGACCTCGACCTCGCCGCGCTCGGTGAACTTCACCGCGTTGGTCAAGAGATTGGCGAGCACCTGGCGGATGCGGCCCGGATCCCCAATCACGAAGCGGGGCGCGTCGGGCGGATACCAGGTCGCCAGTTCGACGCCCTTGGCGTGCGCGCGATCCGCGACGAGGTCCGTGACCTCCTCGACGACCTGCAAGAGGTCGAACGGGATGTGATCAATCGTGAGCTTGCCGGCTTCTATCTTCGAGAAGTCGAGCACGTCGTTGACGATGTCCAGGAGCAGGTCGGCGCTGTTGCGGACGGTCTTCGCGAAGTCCTCCTGTTCGGGATCGAGCCGGGTGTCGAGAAGCAGTCCGGACATGCCCACGATGGCGTTGAGCGGCGTCCGAATCTCGTGGCTCATATTGGCCAGGAACTCCGCTTTGAGCTGCGCCGCCGCCAGGGCCTCGTCGCGCGCGGCGGCAACGAGGACTTCCGCGCGTTTGAGGTCGGTGACATCGCGCGAGATGCCGTACGTGCCGACGATCGCGCCCGTGCGGCTGCGTAGCGGAAGCCGGGTGCTCAATGCCCAGGTCGTCTCGCCGCCGTGGACGATTTGCTCCAGCCGGCCAATCGTCGGCTCTCCGGTGCGCATGACGCGGCGCTCGTCCTCGAGGACCGACCGCGCATGGTCCGAGTCGAGCAGCTGCAGGAGGGTCTTGCCGACCGCGTCGGCCGGGTCGGCCAGCCCGAGGCGAGTGGCGAGCCACTGGCTGATGCGCAGGTAGCGCGAGTCGACATCCTTGAAGTAGATGGCGTCGGGACAGGTCTTCAGGAGCGTGTCGAGCAGCTCGCGCTCGACGTAGAGCTGTTCCTCGAGCGTGTGCTGCGTGGTGACATCCCAGAAGATGCCCTGCACACCGATGAGGCCGTCGCCGGCGTCACGGATCGGGCTCTTGATGACGTGCACGAACGTCCGTCCGGACGGCGTCTCGTGAGCCTCTTCGAGTTCGAGTCTTTCGCCGGTGTCGATGACGCGGCGATCGTCAGCTTGGTACTTGGCCGCGAGAATCCGCAGGGTAGAGGTCGAAATCGGTCTTGCCGACAATCTGATCGAGCGGCCGGCCGACGGCGTCGCAGAAGCGCGCGTTGGCGAAGGTGAAGCGGCCGGCGAGGTCCTTGCGGAGAATATTCTGCGGCAGGCTCTCGACGAGCGAAGCGTAAAAGCTTTCGGACTCGTTCAGGGCGGTCTGGAGCTTCTCGCGGCTGACGGTGGTCTTGCGCCGACGATTCTTCGCCGGACGACTCGAGGGGCGACGCGTGACTGGCGGCATGTGATTTTTCCTACCGCGGGGGAGCGCGCGGCTTTAGACTTACCCCAGAACGCGCGACGAGCCAAGCCGTTCTTGCACGCCACACGCACTCCCCGCCGTGTGAGGGCCTGCCGGCCCACCTCAGCTTTCGAAGAGTCTTTGACGGACCCGGCGCCGCAGTGCGGCGATGGAGCCAGATGGCCATGAAGCGAGACGACGTCGAGCGCCTGGACATGAGCACGGTCAACGCGCTCCGACAGTTGGCGGACGCCGGCGAGCCGGACCCGTTCCCCGAGTTTGCGCAGTGCTTTCTCGACCATGCCCCGGAGCGTCTGAGCCTGTTGACCCGCGGCGCCAGCGCCGGCGTGCTCCGTGAGGGCGCGCATGGCCTTCGGGGCATGAGCGCCACGGTCGGGGCCGCGCGGCTGGCGGCGCTCTGCGCGGAACTCGAGCGCGGCGTCGCCTCGTCTCCGGCGGCGGAGATCGGCGAACTGGTCGAGACGATCCACGACGAGTTTCGGGAGGTACGCCGGTTGATCGAGCACGCCATCGATAGGCCGCCGCTCGAGGCCGCGCGCCCGCGGAGCCCATCGTGAATCAGGAGCGCGCGCAGGACCTGGGCGCGGTCTCGGCGGTGCGGCCGGGCCTGCGCGTACCTGATCGCTGACGACGACGAAGTCGCCAGTCTCGTGCTGGCGCGTACCCTTCGCCGCTGGAAGTTCGATGTGCTCACGGCCGGCGATGGTCTGGCCGCATGGGACGTGCTTCAGCGGGAGCGGCCGCCGCTCGTGATTTGCGATTGGATGATGCCGGGGCTGGACGGCCCGGAGCTCTGTCGTCACGTGCGGGCGGACGAGGCGCTGGCGGCCACGTACATCCTGCTGCTGACGTCGCGCGACGGCCAGGGTGATCTCGTCTCCGGTCTCGAAGCCGGCGCGGACGATTACCTGGTGAAGCCGTTCGATCAGGAGGAGCTCCGGGCGCGGGTCCAAGCCGGGGCTCGGCTGGTGACGCTCCAGCGCCGGCTGGCCGAGCAGGTCGAAGATCTTCAGCGGGCGCTGTCGAAGGTCCGGCAGCTCGAGGGACTCCTGCCAATCTGCAGCTACTGCAAACGGATTCGCTCGGACGAGAACTACTGGCAGCAGATCGAAGGCTACGTCTCCGACCACTCGAACGCCCAGTTCAGCCACGGCATCTGTCCCCCCTGCTTCGAGAAAGTGGCTCGAGAGTGGGACATGCCGGCGCCGCCCGACACTCAGTCGCGTGCAAGTAACAAATAGCCAATAACCAATAACAAATAGCCAATAAGAAATCCCCCTCGCTTCAATGCGCTAAAGTGTCCCGATGATCAGACGGACACTCGGTCGTTCAGACCTCGACATCACCACCATCGGACTCGGAACCTGGGCCATCGGCGGCCACTTGTGGGGCGGCCAGGACGACGCCGACAGCCTCGCGGCGATTCACGCGGCGGTCGACCACGGCGTCAATTGGATCGACACGGCGCCGATCTACGGATCCGGCCATTCGGAGACCGTCGTCGGCCGCGCGGTGAAGGCGCTGCCGGCGGCGCGACGGCCGTTTGTCTTCACAAAGTTTGGCCTCGGGCAGAACAGCGAGGCGCCGACTCGGGCCGCCGGCGAGCGCGACGTGATGGAGGAGTGCGATGCCAGTTTGCGGCGCCTCGGCGTCGAGCGCATCGATCTCTATCAGCTGCACTGGCCCGCGCCGCAGCCCGTGGCAGAGACGGCGGCCGCCTGCGCCAAGCTGCTCGCGGCCGGGAAGATCCGCGCGATTGGCGTGTCGAACTTCTCGGTGGAGCAGCTCGACGAGTGGCGCGCGACGGGCGTGCCGCTGCACTCCGTCCAGCCGCCCTTCAGCGTGTTGCGCCCGGCCGCGGCGCGCGACGTGCTGCCTTGGTGCGACGCAAACCACGTCGGCGCCATCAACTACTCGCCACTCCTTCGCGGGATGTTGTTCGGCACCTGGTCGCGCGACAAGACGTTTCCACCGACCGACGGGCGCAGCACGCACAAGGACTACTCGGGCGCGCGGTTCGCGCGCCACATGGACGCGGTCGATGAGCTCTGGACTATCGCCCGACGCGGCGGCCTGAGCTGTGCGCAGTTGTGCGTCGGTGTGCTCCTCGCCACGCCCGGGCTCACCGGCTGCATCGTCGGCGCGAGAAACGCGCGCCAGGGCGCGTTGGTCGCGAACTTGGGCGTGACGGTGACCGTCGAGCAGGCCCGCGCCGTGGCCGACGTGATCTCGCGTCTGCAGAAAGACCTCGTCTAAGGGGTCAGGTCATGCGATCTGGCTGAAAACGCGAGGAGAATCGATATCTAGTTAGGCGCGCGCGTGGCGGCCCAATCTATAGTGCTGGACAGTCGCGAAACGCAGTTTCCATGACCTGACCCTTCTTATTCAGCGAAGGCGAGGATGGTGTCGCCGGCGGCGACGGCGATGAACTGGCGGTGGTCGAACTCGTAGGTCATGGGCGACGCACGCCAGGCCGCATTGGCGGGGAAGCTCCAGAGGAGCGCGCCCGTCTTGGCGTCGGCGGCGGCGAAGCTGCCGCCTTCATCGCCGAAGAACACCAGGCCCGACGCCGTCGCGAGCGTGCCGCCCCATGAGACCGCGGGCCCTGGCTGCGGCAGCTCCCACGTGACTCGCCCGGTCCCGACGTCGATGGCCTTCAGTACGCGCTGCGGGACCGGGTCCGACGCCACGCGCTGCGATCCGCCCAGGTACGGCTTGCCAGCCTGCCAGTCGCCTTGGTCGCTTCTCGTATAGATGCTGCACTTCTCGAACGTCTGCAGGTAGAAGAGGCCGGTGGCCGGGTTGAACGACGGCGAGAACCAGTTCGTGGCGCCGTCCTGCGAAGGGCACACCTTCGTGCCCTCCGGCGTCGGGATCTGATCCGGCAGCTCGACCGGCCGGCCGTCGTCGCCAATCCGGGTGGCCCAGGTCAGATTGCGGACGAACGGCTTGGCCAGCAGCAGCTTGCCGGTCGCGCGGTCGAACACGTAGAAGAAGCCGTTGCGGTCGGCGTGCAGCAGGAGCTTGCGCGGCTGGCCGTTCCAGACGCGATCGACGAGCACAGACGTCTCAGTCGAATCCCAATCCCAGGAATCGTGCGGCGTGAACTGGTAGTACCAGCGCAGGGCGCCCGTCTTGCGGTCGAGGGCGAGCAGGCAGTCCGAGTAGAGGTTATCGCCTAAGCGGTCGGCGCCGTTGTATTCCTTGCTCGGGTTGCCGACCGGCCAGTAGACGAGGTCGAGCGTGGGATCGTAGCTCCCGGTGAACCACGTGGGCGCGCCGCCATGGTCGATGTCTTTCCCGCGCCACGTCTCGGCCAACGGCGTTCCACGTTTCGGCACCGTCCAGAACCGCCAGACTTCTTTGCCCGTGGCTTGGTCGAACGCGACGACGAATCCGTTCGCGCCGTGCTCTCCGCCCGAGACGCCCGAGACGACGAGGTCGCCCGTCGGCAGCGGCGCCGACGACGCGAAGTAGTTCTCACGCCAGTCGCCCATCGGGGCCTCCCAGAGCAGCCGCCCGGTGAGCCGGTCGAGCGCGAGGAGGTGCGCCGCGTCGGTTGCCATGAACAGCCGGTCGCCGGCCACGGCGGCGCCGCGATTGGCGCCGCCGCCGACGGCGCCGGTCGTGCGCGGCCGTTTGAAGTGCCAGATCGGCCGGCCGCTGCCCGCATCGAGCGCCCAGCATTCGTTCGGTGCCGTGACGTACATGACGCCATCGACCACGAGCGGCGTACCCTGCAGCGTGCCCGCGCCGGGTACCGTGAACGTCCAGGCAGGCGCGAGATGGCCGACCGTCGCGGCGTTAATCTGGGTCAGCGTCGTGAAACGATTGCCGCGCGGGTCGCCGTTGTAGGTGGGCCAGTCCTGCTCCGAGGTCACCTCGCGAACATGCGACCCGTCGCGACGCAGCAGGTGGATGCGATCGTCGGCCGCACGGAGCTGCAGGTCCCGCAGGCCTTCTCCAAGGACTTCGCCGGTAATCGTCTGGCCGTCCGCGGTTGTGACCGTGAGGGACGGATGGGCGTGGGCGGCCTGCTCCGGTGTCAGCTGGATCGATCGCAGAAAGCGGACGAGCGTCGCCATCTCCGGGTCGCCCATCGGATTGGCGGCCATCCCCCGGACGATGCGCCCGTCGCGAATCAAGGTCGCGAGCGACGCATCGGTCTCTGCCGGAAGGCGATCCACGATCGACGGCCCCATCTCACCGCCGCGGCCGTCGCCGCCGTGGCACCGCGCGCAGCGGATCTCGAATGACTGCCGGCCCGGGTCGGCCCCTTGCGCGAACGCGACCGAGCCCAAGGACGCCAATCCGAGCGCGAGACCCACTCCGAGCGCGATGCGCATAGCGCGCCTATTCTCCAACGGATCGAGGCGCTTCGCGCGAATTGTTCGCCAGGACTCTGGCGCGGCCTTGGGGTCAGGCCGGCTGCCGCAGCCCGCTCTTCCGCAGAATCGTCATCATCGGACACCAGTTCGTGAACGCGGACTGGACGAGGTTGAGGGCGACGAAGAGCGTGAACCACAGGAAGCGCGTGTCGACATACATGCCGAGCACGACGCTCAGGGCGACGAAGATGCCGGCAATCAGCCGGAGGGCGCGTTCGACGGTCATTGGGCAGTCCTTTCGGAAATGGAGGCGCGTTCTGGCACGAAGAGCAGGGGGCGCACGCACGTGTGCAGCGCGCGAATGCCCTGGTCGGTCAAGACGTCACTCGCGTTTCCCCTGACGGGGCCGATCACCACGAGGTCGGCGGTGGTCAGGTGGCCGGGCGTGCAGGCGGACGGGGCCGGCAGTCGGACGACGTGGGCGCCAAAGCTCCGCTCGAAGGTCTCCACCCACTCGACGCTGTCCTCGGTGTCGTCGCCCGCGAGGACGATGGAGACGCGGCGCTCTCGGAACGGCGCGTACGCGGCCTCGTCCATGGCGTGCGTGACCAGCACGGCCGTGCCCGCCGATCGCACCACCGTCTCGGCGACCGAGCCGCGCCACCAGCGGATCGGACCGCGGCGGCGATGCGTGCCAAGGACGACCAGGTCGAATTGCGGCGCCAGGCGCCGGATGGCCTCCGCCGGCGGGCCGTCGACGACCAGCGAGTCGAACGGCGCCTCGGACCAGCGCGTCATGAAGGCGCGAACATCGTCGGCGGCCGCTTCGCGGGCGGCGCGTCGGTCGGCCTCGAGCTCGTCCATCTCGGTGCTCGTGAAGTACGGCGGCATCTCAGGAGTCTCGGCATGCAGCGCGGTGAGCGTTGCCCCGAACGTCTGCGCGAGGGTGCCTGCGAGGACCGCAGCGGAAGCCGACGCATCCGAGAAGTCGATGGCCACCAGGATGCGGGCAGGAAGCGTGCGCGAGGTCATGACAGTGCCTCCGCGGGCTGTGGCGCGACCGCCTCGGTTTCGTGGCGTCGGCCCTGGTGCGCCATGAAGTAGAGCACCGGCACCGTCACGCGCGAGAGCAGCAGCGACGCGACTTCGCCGGCCATCAGCGAGATCGCCAGGCCTTGGAAGATCGGATCGAACAGAATGACGGCCGAGCCGACAATCACCGCCGCGGCCGTCAGCGCCATGGGCCGGAACCGGACCGCGCCGGCATCGACCACGGCCTCGTTGAGGGGCATGCCCTCGCGCACGCGCATCTCGATGAAGTCGACCAGGATGATCGAGTTGCGCACGACGATACCGGCGCCGGCGATGAAGCCGATCATCGACGTCGCGGTGAAGAAGGCGCCCATCGCGGCGTGCGCCGGGAGAATGCCGACGAGCGAGAACGGGATCGCGGCCATGATCGTCAGCGGCACGCCGAAGCCCTCGAACCACCACACGAGCAGGATGTAGATGAGCACGAGCACCGCGGCGAACGCCAGGCCGAGGTCGCGGAAGACCTCGTACGTGATGTGCCACTCGCCGTCCCACTTCATCGCGTATTTCGTCGTGTCGAAGGGCTGCGTCGTGTTGAACACGCGGAACTGATAGCCCTCGGGCAGCGTGACCTGGGCGAGCGCCTTGTTCATCTGCAGGATCGCGTAGACGGGACTCTCGGCCGCGCCCGCGACGTCGCCCGTGACGTAGGTCACGGGCAGCAGATTCTTGTGGTACAGGCTCACGCCTTCGGCCGTGCGTGTCTCGTCAGTCAGTTCGCCGAGCGCGACCGAGTGCCGGCCCTCGAGCCGCAGCTCGCGCAGGCTGTCGAGCGAACCGCGCATCTGGCGCGGCAGCCGCACGACAATCGGCACGTCCTCTCGGGCGGTCGGGTCGTGAAGCAGGCCCACGCGGGCGCCGTCACTCGCGAGGTGGACGGCTGCCGCCACGTCGGCGGGCGAGACCCCCGCGGCGCTCGCGCGGTCCTGATCGACCGTCAGCGTCGTCTTCATCTGCGGAGACTCGACATACCAGTCGACATCGACCACACCCGGCGTCTGCTGGAAGATCGTCTTCACGCGGCGCGCGAGCGCGACCCGCCGGTCGGGGTCGGGGCCGTAGACCTCGGCGACGAGCGTCTGGAGGACCGGCGGCCCGGGCGGCACTTCGGCGACTTGAATGGTCGCGCCGAGGCCTGCGGCCACTGGGACGAGCCGCGTCCGCACGCGTTTGGCGATGTCGTGGCTCTGCTCGCGACGCTCGCTTTTTGGCCGGAGGTTGACCTGCAGGTCCGCCTGGTTCGGCGAGTTCCTGAGGAAGTAGTGGCGCACCAGGCCGTTGAAGTTGTACGGCGCGGCCGTCCCGACGTAGCTCTGGACGTTGGTGACGTCAGGATCGGCCATGACCTCGCGGGCGAGCGCGTCGGCCGCCCGAGCGGTCTCCTCGAGCGCCGTGCCTTCCGGCATCCGGACGACGACCTGGAACTCGCTCTTGTTGTCGAACGGGAGCATCTTGACGGTGACCCAGCCGAGCGGCACGAACGCCACGGCGGCGAGCAGCAGGACCACGACGCCGCCCAGGAAGTAGAGGCGCACGCGGCGGTCGCCGATGAGGCCCGCCATCGCCCGGCGATACTGCCGCGTGAGCACGTCCTCCGTCTCGTGGCTGTGCTGATGGCGCACGCGGAGCAGGCGGACCGCCGCCCAGGGCGTGACGATGAACGCCGCGGCCAGCGAGAAGATCATGGCTGCCGAGGCGCCGACCGGAATCGGCCGCATGTACGGCCCCATCAGGCCTCCGACGAACGCCATCGGCAGGATCGCGGCGACGACGGTCAGCGTGGCGAGGATCGTGGGGTTGCCGACTTCGTCCACCGCGCGGATGGCCAGCGCCGTGAGCGCCCGTGACTCGCCCGTCTGCATCCGCGCGTGGCGGACCACGTTCTCCACGACCACGATCGCATCGTCCACCAGGATGCCAATCGAGAAGATCAAGGCGAAGAGCGTGATCCGGTTCAGCGTGTAGCCGTAGAGGAGGAACGCGAACAGCGTGAGCGAGAGCGTCACCGGAATGGCGACGAGCACGACGGCCGCCTCGCGGCGTCCGAGCGCGAGCCCGATCAGCAAGGACACCGAGATGACGGCGATGAGCATGTGGTAGAGCAGCTCGTTCGACTTCTCGGACGCGGTCTCGCCGTAGTTGCGCGTGATGCTGAGCGTCAGGTCGTTCGGCACGACGACGCCCCGCAGCGTGTCGAGCTTCTCCTCGACGCGGCGCGCCACGGTGATGGCGTTGGCGCCCTTGCGCTTCGCCACCGCCAGCGTGACCGCGGGATGCATGCCCTCGGTTCGCGAGAGGTACTGGACGTACGACGTGGGTTCGGCTGTCGCGTCCTCGACGGTCGCGACGTCGCCCAGGAGCACCGAGCGGCCGTCCGTGCCCGAGACGACGACGTTTCGCAGGGCCTGCACGCGGCTCGGATACGAGCCGGCCTCGAGCGGCGCCGCGTGGCCGTCATTCACGGGACCGGCCGAGGTCGATCGCGCGTTGGCTCCCTCGAGCGCGCGGGCCACGCGCAGGGGGTCGAGCGAGGCGGATGCCAGGGCCGACGGATCCACGTCGACGCGGACCTCGCGCGGACGTCCGCCGATCATCGTCACCTCGGAGACGTCTGGGACTTCGGCGATCGCTTCGCGCACCTGCGCGGCCGTGGCGCGCAGCTGCCGGTCGTCGTACTTGGCGCCCCACAACGTCACCGCCACGATCGGCACGTCGTCAATCGAGCGCGCTTTGACCACGGGAGGCGCGAGTCCCGGCGGCAGCCGATCCTGGTTGGCCTCGAGTTTCTGGTTGAGCCGCACGAGCGCGCGTTCCTCGTCCTGGCCGACGTAGAAGCGCACGACGATCATCGACTGGCCCGGGCTCGACGTCGAATACAGGTATTCGACGCCCGGCACTTCCCACAGCATCTTCTCGAGCGGACGGGTGACCTGCTGCTCGACCTCGGCGGCGGTCGCGCCGGGCTGCGCGACGAACACGTCGATCATCGGCACGATGATTTGCGGCTCTTCTTCGCGCGGCAGCGCCGCGACGGCGAAGGCGCCCAGCCCGAGCGACGCCGCGATGAGCAGCGGCGTCAGCTTGGAGTGGATGAACGTCTGGGCCAGTCGGCCGGCCAGACCGAGGCGCGCGGTCATTGGCGACCTCCGACGGACTCCGGGCTCGCGGTGACGTGGCGGCCGTCGACGAGCGCCGGCGGCGGGGCGTTCACGATGACCTCGCCGCGGTCGAGCCCGGCGAGCACCTCGACGCGGCCGGCGGTCTCGTCGCCAGTGCGGAGCAGGCGCAGATGCGCCACGCCGTCCGTGACGACGAACGCCGTTGAAAGCTGGCCTTCACGGCGGACCGCGGTCGCCGGAATGACGAGCGCCTGCCGGCTCGCGCCGGCAAAGCGCACGCGCGCAAACGTGCCCGTCCGAGGCGCGATACCGTCGGGCAGCGAGACCTTGACGGTGAACGCGCGCTCGTCGGCCGCCACGGCGCGGGCGATTTCGGTGACGACACCGGCGAGGGGAGCGTCGGACACGCCGCCCGCGCGGTTGTCGATGAGCACCTCAACCGGGTCGCCCACGTGCAGGTACTGCTGACGGGACTCGTCGACTCTGGCCTCGACGTGCGGCCGACCCGCCGAGTCGAGCCGGAGGAGCGGCACGCCGGGCGAGGCGAGCGCACCGGGATCGACCAGGCGCTCGGTGACCAAGCCGTCAAACGGGGCACGCACCTCGCTGAACGATTGCGCGACCACCGCCGCGTCGGCGGTGGCCCGCGCGGCGGCGAGCTGGGACGTCGCCTGCGCGACGCGCGCCTGCGCGCCGTCAACCTGGGCGCTCGCCGCCGACAGGCGCGCGTTCGCTTCATCGAGCTCCTGCGAGGTCGCGGCCCGCTCGGCCTGGAGCGCGGCGATGCGCGTGTGCCACGCGGCGGCGAGCGTCCGGGCGGCCTCGGCGGCCGCCCGGTCGCTCACCGCCGCGGCCAGCCCCTGGTCGGCGGCCGACGCGGCCGCGCGGGCCGCCACGGCGCGCGCGGCCGTGTCGCGGTCGTCGAGCACGACGAGCACGTCGCCCGCGTGCACGCGGTCACCCGCGCGCACGCGGACGTCCATGACGGGGGCGAGGACGCGGCTGGCCATCGCGGCCGACGAGTCGGCCGCGATGACGCCGCCGGCCTCCAGGCGATCCGCCACGGTCGTCACCGACGCCGTGGCGGTCGCGACAGGAATCGGCGCGCCCGCCGGGCCGCCGGACGCGGGCGGCGGCGCGCCGCCGCAGGCCGCGGCCAGGATTACGAGTGATCCGGCAGCCAGCGTCGGAACGAGTCTCTGTGCGGTCGGGCGTCTCGGCATGGGGAAGCTCACGTTCACAGTCGGCCGACCGCGCGATCGAGCGCGACCGATTGAAGGAT
This sequence comes from uncultured Acidobacteriota bacterium, assembly GCA_963849525.1. Classification (GTDB taxonomy): domain Bacteria; phylum Acidobacteriota; class Vicinamibacteria; order Vicinamibacterales; family SCN-69-37; genus CAVXSP01. Next base: position 510,400 of record CAWKHL010000006.1, read on the forward strand.
GACGGCCATTTGCGCGGTGACCTCGCGCGACTCCGCGTCGAGCACCGCGCCGGCCGCCCGCAGCACGTCGCCAATCGTCGCCAGGCCGCTGTCGTAACGCTGGCGGACGATCCGCTGGCTCTCGCGCGCCTGGGCGAGCGCCGCCTGGCCCACGTGCTCGCGCTCGCGCGCGGCGTCGAGTTGGGCGGCAGTCGAGCGAACGTCCACTTCAATCGCGCGCGCGACGTCGTCGCCCTCGGCCTCGGCGCGGGTGACGGCGGCCTTGGTCTCGGCCAGACGCGCGCTGTCGCCGAAGCCGCGGAAGAGATTCACGTGCGCCTGGACTCCCACGACCCACGTCGAGCGCGCGCTGGTGAACGAGCGGCTGTTCCACAGCCACTGGCCCTCGACGCCCACGGTTGGGAGCAACGCGGCCCGGGCGCCGCGGTGCGCGTTGGCGGCAAGCGACGAGCGCAGCGTGGCTTCGCGGCGCTCCGGTCGCGACGCGAGCGCCTCGTCAACCAGCGCGTTGACCGAGGGCGGCGCGGGTGGACTGGGTGGCGTCTCGAGTGTGAAGGCGCGGTCGAGCGGCGCCCCGATGGCTTGATTGAGCTGCATGCGCGCGACGGCGAGGTCGGCGGCCGCAGCCAATTGGCGCTCGCGCATGTCCGCCAGATGGACGTCCACCTCGAGGACGTCGGCGTCGGTGACCAGCCCCTGGTCGCGGCGCGCGCGGGCGCGCGCCAAGTCGCTCTCGGCGGCCTCCACCGCGGCCTGGCTCGCGCGAGCGGCCGACTCGCGCTCGATCACCCGCACGAACGCCTGCGCCGCCTGGAGCGCGAGGTCCTGTTCGGCTCCCGATCGCGTCGCGGCCGTAAGATCGCGGCCGAGCTCGGCGCCCTTCACGGCCACGTGCGCCGCGCCGCCGTCGAAGACCGGCTGCTCGATGGACACGCTGGTGCCCACGTTGGTGAGCGGCGCCGGGCGATTCAGCTGGTCGAGCGAAAAATTGGCCGCCGTGAAGCGCTGCTGCAGGAGCAGCGAGCCGAAGACGAACACGGGCTGGTCGCCGCGCTGGACCTGCTCGGTCACGTCCACGCGCGGCAGGTAGCCGGCCCGGGCAAGGGTGACGCGGGCATTGGCTTCCGCGGCGGTCGCGGCGAGCGCCCGCGCCGCGGGCGTCGCGGCCCGAGCCTGCTGCATGGCATCGGCCAGCGTGAGCGGGGTCTGGGCCAGAGCGCGCCCCGGGAGCGCGGCAACCGCCGCGAGCGCGATGAGGGTTCGAAAGGTCACACGCATCCTGTCTCTTGGTGAGAGACACGGAGGCGTGAAATGGTTTCAGCGGGTGTGCGTCAGGCGGGGCGCGTGCGGCGCGGACGAGGGGTGGGCAGGGCGACGCGCTGCCGGTCGATGAGAGCCTGGATGGCGGACGGCAGGGTGCCTCGCCCCACGTTCGCGCACGTCTCGTGGGCGAGGTCCAGCGTGGCAAAGACCGACCGGCAGCGGACGCACAACTCCTCGTTCGAGAAGGGGAACGGCGCGTGGCAATCCATGGCGTCCTGCTTGGCCTGGAGCAGGTCCAGGCAGACGCCGCGGTCGTGGTCGGGCGGGGGAGCGGGGCGCGCGGGCAGGTGCTCGAGCAGGGCGCGGCGCAGCCGCAGGCGCGCGCGGTGCACCCGCGTCTTGACCGTGGCTTCCTTGAGGCCGAGGATGCGCGCAATCTCCGCGGTGGAAAGCTCCGCGATGTCGGAGAGCACGAGCGGCAGGCGCGTGGGCGCCGGCAGCGTCTCGAGCGCCGCGGCGATGACCCGCTGCGCATCCTTTCTTAGGTACTCGTCGAGCGCCCCCTCGCCACCGGCCGGCACCGCCATGACCGGGTCGCCGGGCGAGGGGAGCAGCGTCCCTAGCGACTCGAGGCGCTTTGGCTCGCCCGCGCGGAGGCGGTGGCGGCGTTGGCAGATCCGGCCGGCAATCGTGTAGAGCCAGGTCGCCGGATCGGATCGACCTTCGAACTGGCGCCACTTCCGGAATCCCTGCAGCAGCGTGTCCTGCACGAGGTCTTCGGCGTCATGCGAGTTGCCGCACATGCGGAGGCCAATCCGGAACAGGCGCGGGGCGACGCGTTCGGCCACATCCGCGAAGGCGGGAGCCGTTCCCGCGCCGTTTGGTGTCATCGCAGACAGAATACTAGTGAAGCGTACCAGCGAGCTGTACTGCGGCATCCGGCGCGGCGCCCGACGGGCCAGGCGCGACGAGCGAGAATACTGGCCGTATTTGAGCGAGGAGCAACGCCGCCCGACGGGATGCCCCGCCCGGGAGTTATGCGATGAATCACCGGGACGGGAGACGAGACGTGGACGTGCATTCCGGGAGTCGCGCCGGGCGCTCGGCTGCGGCGCCGCCAATGGGGCTCGAGGCCGCGGCGCTCTATGCCGCCGCCCTGACCGCCGCGCTCGTGATGGCGCCGCGGACGCCCGTCTACTGGGACACGTTCGGCTATGTGCTCCAGGCTTTGACGGGCCAGGTCGGCGGGCTCGGTCTTGGCCGGCCCGTGTTCGTACTCGCGTCTCACGGCCTCGCGTCCGCGTGGCTGGCCGCGGGCGGATCGCCCTGGACGATCGAGCCACTCCTGCGGGGTTTCTGGATGGCCGTGTCGTGCGCGGCGGCGCCGCTCACGTGGCGGCTCGCGCTCGCGTGCGGGTTGAAACGCCGCGCGGCCCTCTGGGCGGGGCTCGCCGTCGCGTGTTCGCCCGCGATGGCCCAGGTCGGCGGGACGTTGCTCACCGACGGACCGGCGGTCACGTTCCTCCTGCTCGGCTGTCTGTGGGGCGTGGGCGCGGTGCGGCAGGACGCCAGCCGCGCCGCGGCGTCCGTGTGGCTCGCGCTGGGCGCCGGCGCCGCGCTGGGGCTCGCGGCCGGCGTACGGGAGCAGTCGATTCTGAATCTTGCGGTGTTCGCGCTCCTGATTCCGTTGGCGCCGAGAGCCGCCCGCTGGCGCATCGCGTTCGCCATGACGCTTGCGTGCGGCGTGATGGTGGTCGCGCCCGTCGCGTGGGCCGCGGCGACCGAGTCTGGCTACGTGGGCACGGTGCGTGCGTGGCTGGTCTTCGTCGCGCAGGAGCGGGCGCGGAAGCCGTACCGGTGGCAGGACGCGGCCGTGTTCGCCGCGTGGGTGCTCGCGCTCGGGCCGGTTGTGGCGGTTGCCGCGGCACGCGTCTGGACGAGGGCCGCGTTCGGGTTGTGGCGCGTCCGATCGGCGCTCTTCGCCATTGCCGTGCCCGCGCTCGTCCAATTGCTCTGGCTGAGCGCGTACCAGGACATCGCCTACAGCCCGCGATATCTCCTGTCGGCGCTGCCTGGGGCGCTCGCGATTCCCGGCGCGCTCGGCCTCGATGCGTGGATTGGCGGATCGCGGCGACGAATTGCGGCCGTCGCCGCGGCCTTCGTCCTGCCGATTCTTGTGGCAGCGCCGATTCTGCAGTGGCGCGGCGCACCGCTCGAGGCCACGATCCGCGATTGGCCCTCGAGGTTGATGAGCGCACCTGACGGAAGCGCCATCGTGAGCGGACAGCCGTGCGCGGCCGTGCCTTTGGTGCAGGCCCTTGCCGTCCGTGCGGGTGACCGGTCGCCGGACGCACCAGACTGGCAGCCGATCTGCCCCGGATGGGGCTGGCCCGCCGACCTTACGGCGCGCCTGGACCGCGTCGTCCGCGACGGCCGCCCCGTCGTCATCGATCTGCGCCCGGCCTCGTGGGTGGGCGCCGAGCAGCAGGCCGCGCGCAGCCAAGCCGAGCGCTACGTGCGCGGCCACGCGCCGCTCGAGCAGCGCGGCGTGCTCATCGTGTGGCGTTGACGTCCGGCGCTACATCCGCAGAATGGCCCAGACCGCGCGGATGAGCGCGCCGGCTTCGGCATCCGTGCCGACCGTGATGCGCAAGTACTCGCGGACGCCCGGCGCGTCGAACCAGCGCACGAGAATCTTCCGATCCCGCAGCCGCCGCAGCCAGGTCTTCGCCGAGACCTTCGGCGGCTTGACGAGCAGGAAGTTCGTCTGGCTCGGCAGCACCTCGAACTGAAGCGCCGAGAGCTCGCGCGTGAGCCAGGCCCGCGTGTGGACGATCTTCCGGATATTGGCGCGGGAAGAGGCCCGGTCGGCCAGCGTCGCCAGGGCCGCGACCTGCGCGAGGCCGTTGACGTTGTAGCTGTCGCGGATCGCATCGAGCGCCGCGATGAGCGCCGGGTGGCCGACGACGTAGCCGACGCGCATGAAGCAGAGCGAGTGGGCCTTCGAGAACGTGCGCGCGACCAGCACGTGCGGGTGCGTGAGTGCCAGCGCCATCGCGTCCTCGACGGCGAACTCCACGTAGGCCTCATCGAGCACGACGACCCCGCGCTGCGCGCGGCAGAGGGCGTCGAGCGCCGCCGTCGGGTAGGCGCGCCCGCTTGGCGCGTTCGGCGTCGTGACGAACGTCAGCGCCGCGTCGAACCGCCACTCGCGCCCGCGCCGGAGCGCCGGGATCGTCGGCAGCGCGAAACCGGGACCGAGCGGGACGGCGTGCGCGGCCGCGCCGTGCATCTCGGCCAGCACCGGGTAGAGCGAATAGCTGGGCGTGAAGTACTGCGCGATCGTTCGCGGATCGATAGGGCCGCGTCCACGGCGGTCCCGGGGCTCGACGAAGGCGCGCACCGCCAGTGCGAGGCATTCGTCGGACCCGTTGCCGACGAAGATGTGCGCGGGCGTGCAGCCGTGAAGGCGCGCGAGCTGCTCGCGCAGCGGCTGCGACGTCGGGTTCGGGTACAGCCGGAGCCGGTCGTCGACGGCCGCGCGCACGGCTTTCAAGACCTTGGGGGACGGCGGATACGGGTTCTCGTTCGTGTTGAGTTTGATGAGGCCCTTGATGCGCGGCTGCTCGCCTGGCACGTAGGGCGCCATCGCGCGCACCAGTGGTCGAATCAGAGAAGAGGGTTTCATGGACGAGACGATTCTACCGTGACCGTCGGGCTGATTCGCCCCGCCGAATAGATCGGCGACGGCGATACGCGCGGCTTGCGCTGACAGTGTTCACCATGAAGCACATGGAGGCTGGCCGCGAGCGCACTCGCAGCCCGGCTATGCCGGGCCGTGCGGGGGACGTCCACTCGGCGGAATGAGAGCGGCCTGATCTTCACCGCGCCGCTCTCATTCCGCTGAGTGGACGTCCCCCGCGCCGCCGAAGGCGGCAGCGAGTGCGGCGCGTTGCCGACATGCGGACGCTGCGCGGCCAGCCTCTATGCGCTCTATGGTGAATGCGGGCGCGATGGAAGTTGGACGTATACTGCCCCCACACCAGAATCAGATCGGCGACGGACGTCGCCGAAGGAGGGAAGACCACCATGAGAGGAACGCCGATCTTTGCCATTGGCGCGCTGACTTTGTTCACCGGCGCGCTCGTTGGTCTCAACGCACAGCAGACGCAGGGCACCACCGTGCCAATCCCCGCCACCCAGCCCGCCAATCCGGACATGACGAAGGTGATCCCTGGGTTCATCGGCAACCCCATCGCGCCGCCGCCGATGCATATTCCCGAGGGCTTCACGCCCATCTTCAACGGCGTGAACCTCGACGGCTGGCACGTGAGCCGGACGAACCACCACGGGATCACGCCCGACTATCACGTGATGGACGGGATGATCGTCGGCACGCAGGACCCGCTCGGCAGCGGCGGCATCCTGCTGACCAACAAGTCGTACAAGAACGTCGAGGTCTACATGGAGGTCAAGCCCGACTACGGGTGCGACAGCGGCCTCTTTCTGCACTCGGATGAGGCGGGCGATGCCTACCAGGTGACGCTCGACTATCTGCCGGGCGGCAGTCTCGGCGGCATGTATGGCGAGGGCATTCAGGGTGTGGGTGGCGGCGGCAACCGTGCGGGAGCCGCCGGCGCGCGTGGTGCGGCGGCCGGCGGTCGTGGCGCCGCGGCCGCGGGCCGTCAGGCGGCCGCGCCGGCGCCGCCTCCCGTCGTGGGCGGCATCCCGCTGGGGCAGACCGTCGGCGTGGGCGACGCGCCCTGGATGAAAGTGTGGAAGCGCGAGGATTGGAACACCGTGCGTGCGCGGATTGAAGGCGACGTCCCACACATCACGGCGTGGATCAACGGCACGCAAGTGCTCGACTTCACCGACACGGCCAACCACGCCAAGGACGGCATCACGGCGGGCCCGATTGGCATCCAGATCCACGGCGGCCCGCAGCGCTGGGTTCCGGGCGGCTTCTGGCGGTGGCGCGTGATTGCCGTCAAGGAACTGCCGAACTAGCAACGAAAGTCAGAAGTTAGAAGACAGAAGTTAGAAGTTCGTCGTCAGCGGGACATCAACTTTCTAACTTCTGGCTTCTGACTTCTGACTTCTAACTTTTGGCGTCTTGTCCGTCGGCTGAGAAGAACTCGGCCGCGTGGAAGCCGAGTGGTCCGGCGAGCAGGAGACCGGGCAGGCTCTGCACGCGGATGTTGTAGGTCTCGACGGCGCCGTTGTAGTAATTGCGCGCGTAGGCGATCTTGTTTTCGGTGTCGGTCAGGTCGGTTTGAAGCTGGGCGTAGCGTTCGCTGGCTTTGAGATCCGGGTACGCCTCGGCCACCGCGTAGAGCGCGCCAAGGGCGCCGGTGAGATCGGCGTCCGCACGCGCTGCCGCGCGCGGGCCGACGGCCGCGCCCAGGGCGCCGCGCGCCGCCATGATCCGCTCGAGCGTCGTCCGCTCGTAGGCGGCATAGCCCTTCACTGTTTCCACCAGGTTCGGGATGAGCGACGCCCGCCGCTGCAACTGCACGTCGATTGCACTCCAGGCTTCGCGCGTGTGCTGGCGCCCGCTCACGAGGCGGTTGTACACGACGAGCCCCACGATCGCGGCGGCCGCGACGAGCCCCAGGACGACGGACGGCATCACCACCCTCCTCCACCGCCCCCGCCTCCGCCGCCGCCGGCCGAGCCGCCGAAGCCGCTGCCGCCGGATCCGCCAGGCGTGGACGCGATCGCGCTCGACACCGACGAAGAGAACTGCCCGAGGCTCGACGAGAACGTCGCGACGTTGAATCCCGTGGTGCCGACATACCAGCCGGCCGTCGCCTGCTGCAGGTCGATGTCCTTGAACGCGTGCGCCCAGCGATTGACGCACTTGAAGACGATCGCGTAGGGCAGGTAGGCCGTGAAGAGGTTGGCGCGCTCGGCGAAGGCCTGTTGGCGCGTCTCGGCGGTCTTGATGTAGCGCGCGAAGCCGAGCGCCCGGCGAAGCACCTCGCGGCCCGCGGCCGTACGGCGAGGAATTGCGCCGGCGCCCACGAGTAGGAGTACGCCGCCAACGGCGACCGGCAGCCCCAGCAGGCCGGCGCCCCAGGTCTGGCCCAGCCACACGGTCAGGGCGACTCCCGCCGCGGCCACGAGCACGCCGCAGACTCGCGAGAACGTTCTTACCGTATTGGGATTACGCGGAAACCATCCCCGGGATGCCGCGTCCCGATAGAGCGCCTGCTTCGCGCTCGCGAGGTCGCGGTAGAACGTGTTCTTCAGTTCCGACAGCTTGCGCGGCGAGCCGGCGCGGAACAGGCCGTCGAGGACGATCCGCTCGTACTCGAGAAGCGCGTCGTCGGAGGGCTTGAGCCGGTCGAGCTGCCAGTCCTTCTTCGACAGCTTGGCGAGCCAGCCCGACGGCTCGATCTCGGTGATCTTGAGGTATCCACGCGCCGCCAGATCGATGATCGTTGCCGTGACGTCGAGCGTGTCGGCGCGCTCGTCGAGGATCAGGCCGATCTGGCCCGGACGAATCTTGTCCGGCGGTTCGAACTCGACCACGATCGGGTCCGAGCCGAAGAGGGGGAGCGGTTCGTCCTGCGTGTCCGACGAGAGATAGTGCAGCGAGACGTACCGCCGGTCCCGCCCGACCCGCCACCACAGTGCCCCGAGCCCGCCAATCACCGCCACGAGAAGGAGCGAGGCGCCGGCGACGATTCCGGTCGTCCGCTCGAACATCTGAGCAGCGGTGCGCGGCTTGGCGACGAGCAGCGGGTGCGGATCGGCGACGGCGCCCTTGCGAAGGGCGGTGACGACCGTGATCTGCTCGCCGTCATCGAGCGGCCTCGTCGCCGTGAACGTCGCCTCATCCGGCGTGAACCGCGACGCGCAGCGTTCGGTCGATCCGGCGCGGCCTTCGAAACACGTCACGCGGGTGATCGCGCCGGCCGGCGCGCGGACGGTGACCGAGGCGGCCTGGATGGGCACCTGCCAGGCGCCGGTGGCGTTCCAGTACAGCTCGTCGCGATCGGCGAAACCGTTGAGCGCGTGCCCCACGTCGTAGGTCAGCCGATACGTGGCCGTTCCGGTGCGCGTGCGGCTGGGGTTGCCCACGCGGAATCGGCGCAGCGCGCCGTTCGTGAACACCTTGACGGGGTACCGCACGCCGTCGGCGGAGGTGGCGGACGTGAAATGAATGTCGTACTCGCGATTGTTGGCGGCGTCGTAGTCGAACAGATACCGCAGCTCGCGCTCGATTCCGTGGTGGGGCAGGCCGCGGAAATCGACGTCGTAGGCTTCGCGGACGGCGAGCGAATCATCGGTGCGGATGTCGATCCGCACATCCAGCCGCTGGATGACCCAGCCTTCGTCGGCGGTCACGGCCGAGGCCGCGAGGGCGACGCCGGCAAGCGCGAGCAGGAGGAGGCGGCGATGAGTCATCAAAGATGGGCCGGCGATGGCCTCGATTATAGCGACGACTCGGGCGGCGTCCGCGGCACGGGAATTCGATCCAGATTGTGGAGCGCTTGAAAGATGTAAGGAAAAGGTATAGATGTAAGGAATGCCGACGGCGACACTCACCAGTAAGGGACAGATCACGCTCCCCAAGGCGGTCAGGGAACGGCTGCGCCTCCAGACGGGGGACGCCGTGGAGTTTGTCGTGGGTGACGACGAGATCCGGGTTCGGGCCGGACACGTGGACGTGAGCGAGCTCCAGGGGCTGCTGCGCCGGCCGGGCCGAAAGGCGGTGTCGTTGGACGATATGGACGCCGCCATCCGGCGCGTTCACGGCGGCCGCGCGTGATCGGTCTCGACACGAACGTCCTCGTCCGGTACCTGACCGAAGACGATCCGGTCCAGGCCCGCAAGGCCGCCGCGTGCATCGCCTCGGCGGTCGCGCGCGGCGACCGCTGCTTCATCAGCCCGGTCGTGCTGTGCGAGCTCACGTGGGTCCTCGGCGGCGCGTATGACGTGAGCAAGGCGGACCTCCTGCTCACGCTGGATCGGCTCATGGCGACGGCGCAGTTCGTGATTGGCGGCAAGGACGTCGTCCGTGGCGCGATCGAAGCGTACCGGAGAGGGCGCGCCGACTTCGCCGACTACCTGATCGGCGCGGCCCATCGGGCGGCCGACTGCGCGAAGACCGCGACGTTCGACCGGCGGCTTCGGGACGCGAAGGGCTTTCAGGTGATTTGACGCGCGCTCAACCGGCGCCTGCGATCCGTGCGTGTCTGGTGCCGCTACGGCGCGTCGGCGCCCGGCGCCTCGTCGATCTGGATCTCGTCGAGCGCGGCGGTGGTTGACGGCAGCTCCGCTTGACCGGCCGGGAACTTGTTCGCCCGCAGGACGGACGCAATCACATCCACGTACTCCTGAAGCGTCAGTTTGCCCGGGCTGCTCTTGGGCATCGTCTTGCGCACCTGCGCGACCAGTTCGCCGATCGACCGGTCGGTCCAGTTGGCGAGGAAGATCGGGCCCGAGAGCTCCGGCGCCTGGTCGCCGCCGTGCATGTCGGCGCCGTGGCATGACGCGCAGTCGCGCGTGAACAGCGCGGCGCCGCGATCCGCCTGCGCGCTCGTGTAGACGCCGCTCCAGACGGACAAGGATTTGTGGCGGCCGGCATCGAGGGACGCGCGCGACGCCAGCATGCACGCCGCGACGGCTACCGCGACACCGATCGTCGTACGCATGAGCATCATGATTCTGTGAAGGCGCGGGGGCGGCGCGCGTTCGGTCGCCCTTGAACGGCGACGAGTATATCGCGCCCCACGAGAGGGTCGACCTTCGTGAAGACCTCCACACGAACCGGCCGGAGAAAGATCCGCGCGCGACACGTGTCGGTGCCGCGTGCCGGCCGTTCTGCTAGACTGCGGGCCTTCCCACCTGGAGGTGCCTATGGTTCGCCGCGCGCTTTGCGTCGTTGCGCTGGTCGTCGTCTGGACGGGCTCGACCATTCTTGGAGCCCAAGCCAAAGATCAACCGAAGCCGGTCGACATCACCGGCAAGTGGACGTCGTCGTTCGATACGCAGATCGGGACGCAGCACTACACGTACGACTTCGTCGTGAAAGACGGCGCGCTCACGGGCAAGGCCACGTCCGACAACGGGTCGTCCGAGATCGCCAACGGCAAGGTCGAGGGCGACAAGGTGACGTTCACCGAGAACTTGAGCTTTCAGGGGACGGACATCGTCGTCACCTACAGCGGCCAGATCACTTCGCCCGACGAGATCAAGTTCACGAGGAACGTGGGTGAGTTCGCCACCGAGGAGCTGGTCGCCAAACGCGTGAAGGACAAGTAACAAGAGCGGGGCACCATGGAGTGCATGGAGGCTGGCCAACGGATCCGGTGAAGAGTTCGCGGTCCCCACGCGAATGCCGCGAACGTGGCGACGGGAGTTCAGTCGTCGCAGGCTGACCTGAGCGCCGCCTGAGGCGGCGGAGGGAGAAAGGACCGCGCGCGAGAACACGGCGGCAACGAGCCGTGCTCTCGTGCGCGGTCCTTTCTCCCTCCGCACGGCCCGACCGGTACTCGGCCGGGCCGCTCAGGTCAGCCAGCTCTGGCCAGCCTCCATGTCCTCCATGGTGGGAATGATCACGCCGGTGCGGCGCCCTGCGTGTTCACGTAGACCGCGTAGATCGATTGGCTTGCGGTCATGAACAGCCGGTTGCGCTTCGGGCCGCCGAAGCACAGGTTCTCGCAGACCTCGGGCAGACGGATGCGGCCGAGGAGCGTGCCGTCCGGCGCCCACGCAGTCACGCCGTTGTAGCCCACCGCGCGCCCCGCGTTGCTCGAGCACCACAGGTTGCCGTCCACGTCAACACGCACGCCGTCGGGCGGACACTTGACGCCGTCGACCACGAAGTCGGCGAAGCGTCGATGGTTCGAGAGCGCATGGTTTGCGGCAACGTCGAAGACGTGAATGTCGCCGTTGCCGCCCGCGCCCGTATCGCCCGGGCCCTTGCTCGTGCTGACGACATAGAGGCGCGTGTAGTCGGGCGAGAAGGCCAGGCCGTTCGGATCCGGCACGTCCGCCTCGGTGACCACGCGATCGACCCGACCGCTGGGATCGATCCGATAGACCGCGTTGGGCAGCTCGCGGCGCCGGTGGCCCGCCTCGGCGGGCTGGCCGAGGCGTGGGCGAAGGTGGCCCGTCGGATTGGTCGGCCCGCCGCTCTCGTCGGGCTCGCCCTCGAAGAGGCTGGCCCCATAGGGCGGGTCGGAGAACCAGTAGCTGCCATCGGGATGCGCGACCACGTCGTTGGGCGCGCTGAACGGTTTGCCCTCGTACTGGTCGGCGAGCACGGTGATCGATCCGTCGTGCTCGTAGCGGACGACCCGCCGCGTCAGGTGCTCGCACGAGACCTGCCGGCCCTCGAAGTCGAACGTGTTGCCGTTGCTGTTGTTCGACGGCAGCCGGAACACGCTCACGCGCCCGTCGTCTTCCAGCCAGCGGTACTGCCGGTTGTTCGGGATATCGCTGAACACCAGGTAGCGGCCGACGCTGTTCCACGCGGGGCCTTCGAGCCACATCCCGCCTGTCCACAGGCGCTGGATCGGCGCATTGGGCTGGACGTACTGATCGAACCGCGGGTCAACGCTGAGCACGTCCGGGTCGTTGAAGTAGACGGTCGTCGCCCTGAAGTCGCGCGGCGGCGTCGTGACCGTCGAGGGCGGCGTGCCCTGGCGCGCCTGCGCGAGCGCCGCGCGCGGCGCCACGGCCAGCGCGCCGGCGGTCCCGCCGAGCCATTGCAAGAGACGCCGCCGAGACAGGGCCTCGCTCGGACGATTGGCAGCAGTCGGCTTCCTCATCCCGTCACCTCATTGGTTATAGAAGGCGGTGCGGCGCGTATTGTCGCAAAACACGGGGGAAGTGGGAAGGTCCAAGCCGCGGGGGGCTACTGGCTTCTCACTTCCGACTTCTCACTTCAGATCATCCTCGCCCTGATCTCCTCCGGCGGCACGCGGCACACCTCCGACTGGCCCAGCAGCCGCAGCCGGACGGCGGCAATCGCGCGGTAGACCGGGTCGCGGAGGGGCGCGGGCACGATCAAGAAGACGCGCAGCAGCGACCACGGGAACGTCAAGCGTGCGGCGATGCGGAGCGACGCGGTCGAGCGCAGCGAGACGCGGCCGTCCTCAATCAGAATGATGCTGCGCGCCGTGGCGCGCGTGAGCCCGTGCGGCGCGAGCAGCGCCGCGGCTTCCGGCGTCTGCGAGGCGCCGAAGCGAAAATAGCCGGCCGGGTCGCGCCGGGCGATGAAGACGACCGCCCGCTCGCAGAAGACGCAGGTCCCGTCGAAGAGCACGATGGCCCCTGGTGACGTTGGTCGTTTCATTTCAAGAACTTGCATCTCAGCTTACCGCTGACCGGCCAGGTCTGAGACAATGGAGGGTGGATAGAGGAGGCGGATACACGACATGGGCGATGCAGGCGAAGGATTAATCGACGCGGAGTCACGCATTCAGGAACGTTTGGAAGAGATCGAGCAGTCGCGGGCGGAAAAGCGCGACCGCAAGGCGCCCAACCCCGAGGCCGCGCAAGCGGTCGAGACGCTGAGATTGGCGCAGGTCGAGCTGCGGAATCAGCTCGGTGCCACGACGCACCAGAACCGTCGGACGCAGATCTCGGCGGCTCTTGCCGAGATCGAGCGGCGGATCGGCGTCGCCGAGCGCGCGACGGTCGCCAAGCCGAAGTGAGTCCGGCCGGGTCGCCGGCGGCACGTGAGACACTGGGGCATGCCCCTGCTGCAGATCTTCACGGTCAGTACCCGCGACGAGCGGAAGGGGCCCGCCGTGGCCGCCTGGGTCGAAACGCAGGCGCGCGAGCACGGGGCGTTCGATCTCGAGATGGTCGATCTGGCCGCCGTGGAGCTGCCGCTCGTCAACGAGCCCCGGCACCCGAGGCTGCGCCAATATCAGCACGAACACACGAAGCGTTGGAGCGCCTCGGTCGATCGCGCCGACGCGTTCGTCTTCGTCACGCCGGAATACAACTACGGCACTCCGCCGTCGCTCCTGAACGCGCTCGATTACCTGCTGCACGAGTGGGCCTACAAACCAGCCGGCTTCGTCAGCTATGGCGGCGTGTCGGGCGGCACCCGGGCGGTGCAGATGGCCAAGCTGGTTGTCACGACGCTCAAGATGATGCCCATCCCGGAAGCCGTGTCGATTCCGTTCTTTACCCGGTCGTTCGACGCGGTGGGCGTGTTCGTGCCTGACGCGGGGCACGCCAAGGCGGCCGCGACCATGCTGGACGAGCTGGCACGATGGACCAAGGCCCTCGAAGGACTACGCGGTCGGTGAGCGCGCGCATGGCCGTTGCCCGGCGGCGGGTTCGGCTGGCCTGGGTTTCGCTGTGCGCGGTCGTGGTCGTCGGCCTGGGGGGCGCCCGGCCGCACGGTCAGACGTCCCCGTCACCGGCGACGTCGTCGGCGAAACAGATTCTCGACCACGTCGACGATCTCTATCGCGGTCAGTCGAGCCACGGCGTCCTGTCGATGACCGTCACGACCGTGCACTGGACCCGCACGCTCGGGGTCGAGTTCTGGAGCAAGGGCAAGAACGAGTCGCTGTTTCGTATCCTGTCGCCCAAGAAGGAAGCCGGCACCGCGACCCTTCGCTCCGGCAACGACATCTGGAACTACCTGCCCCGCGTCAATCGCGTCATCAAGCTGCCCTCGTCGATGATGTCCGCGTCGTGGATGGGATCCCACTTCACGAACGACGACTTGATCAAGGAGAGCCGGATGGCCGATGACTACACGTACCAGACGACGTTCGACGGCGTGCGCGACGGCCATCCGGTCGTCGAGATCACGTGCGTGCCGAAGCCAACGGCGGCGGTGGTTTGGGGCAAGGTCGTGTTGACCGTCAACCGGCGCCGCGATCTGCCGGAGGTCATCAAGTACTACGACGAGGATCTGACGCTGTCCCGGACGATGACGTTCTCAGAGGTCGCGATGCTGGGCGGTCGCGAGCTGCCGACCCGGCTGGCGGTCGTGCCGGGCGACAAGCCGGGAGAGTCGACGGTGCTGCACTACGAGAAACTGGAGTTCGACCCGCCGTTGTCCGACCAGTTCTTCTCGCTGCGCACGTTGCAGCAGTAATCCGACGATTCGCGCTAGGGTTTTCAAACATGGAGACCATGGAGGCTGGCAGGCAAGGGGCCGACCTGGGCGGCCCGGCACCGCCGGGCCCGACGAGGCGCGATCGCGCCTCGCTGCCGCCGCAGGCGGCACCCAGGTCAGCCGCACGCGATGCACCCCGTCTGCCTTCATGGGCTTCATGGTGGAGAAGGCGTCGCGGCATGGGCCTGCGGGCCCTGGCGAACACGGAGGCAGTGAGTGGACAGCCTGCGGTACGGCTGGCGGAATCTCTGGCGCAATGGCGCGCGCACGTCGATCACGCTCGCGGCCGCGGCATTCAGCACCGCCATCCTGATTGCGAGTCTGGCGCTCATGGATGGCCTGGTGCTGCACGCCGTGTCGAACGTCACGAACCTCGATGTCGGTGAAGTCCAGGTGCATGCCGCCGGCTATCTCGCCGACCGCTCCATCTACAAGAGCCTGGACGACCCTTCCGCGATTGTCGCCGCCGCGCGCGCGCACGGCATTGGCGCCGCGCCCCGGCGCTTGGGCGACGGGCTGATTGCGCTGGGCGGCAAGTCGTCGGGCGCGGTCATCTGGGGCGTCGAGCCTCGCCTCGAGCGGTCCGCCTTCACGCTGGCGGATCACCTGGCGCAGGGCCGCTTCCTGCCCGACCGCGCGGCGCATCAGATGGTGCTCGGCAACGGCCTGGCGCGGTCGCTCGGCGCCCGCGTGGGCTCCGAGGTCGTGGTCGTGGTGCAGGCCGCCGATGGGTCGATCGGCAACGATCTGTTCACCGTCTCGGGCATTCTTCAGAGCGCCGACGAAGAGCTCGACCACGGCGGGGCGCTCATCGCCGCCGAGGACTTCGAGACGCTGTTCGTCTCGGGCGACCGCGTGCAGGAGGTGACGCTCAATTCGCGCGGCCGCGTCCCGCTCGAGACCATCACCGCGGTGGCCAAGGCGGCGGCGCCCGCCGCCGATGTCGCGACGTGGCGCGAACTGCTGCCGGCCTTCTCGGACATGATCGCGCTCTTCGACGGCTTCATCTGGATCTTCGGCCTGGTGTTCGGCCTGGCGGCCGGCCTTGGGGTGATGAACACGATGTTCATGGCCACGCACGAGCGCGTGCGCGAGTTCGGATTGATCAAGGCGCTCGGCGGCACGCCGGGCCGCATCGTACGTGACGTGACCGTCGAAGCGCTCGTCCTGTCGACGGTCGGCGTGGCCGCGGGCGTCGTGCTGGGCGTCCTGGCGGCGTTCTATCTGGCGCGCGTGGGGATCGACACGCGCCTCTGGGCCGGGAGCTTCTCGTTCGGCGGCGTCGCGTTCGACCCGGTGTGGCGCGCGGCACTGAGCTCGCGGGCGGTCATCGTCCCCGTGGTCGTTATGTTGGCGGCCTGCGTGCTGCCTTCGATGTACCCGGCGGTCATTGCGGCGCGGCTCGAACCCGTGCAGGCCATGAATCGCGTGTGATGGAGGTCGGACTGATTGGCCGGCTTGCGTGGCGGAGCCTCTGGCGCAACCGGCGGCGCACGCTGATTACCGTCGGCTCGATCGCGCTCGGACTGGCGATCCCGATCTTCTTCGTCGCGTTCGCCGAGGGCGTCTACGCCCAGCTCATCGACAACGTGGCGCGGATGCAGGCCGGCCACGTCACGGTCGAGCCGCGCGGCTACGACCAGGCCGCCAGCATCGACCTCCGGTTGACCGGCGTCGCCGCCTTGCAGCGCCGCATCGAGGCGATGGACGAGGTGGCCTATGCCAAGCGCCTGATTCTCGGCCAGGCGATCGCGCGAACCGGGAGCGGCACGGTCGGCGTGGCGCTGACCGGCGTCGAGCCCGCCATCGAGGTCCGCATCTCGCCGCTCGCCCAGCACCTGGTCGCGGGGACGTATCTCGACGCCGGCGACGCCGCCGAGGCCGTGGTGGGC
The DNA here is from genome assembly GCA_963849525.1 of uncultured Acidobacteriota bacterium. Taxonomy (GTDB): domain Bacteria; phylum Acidobacteriota; class Vicinamibacteria; order Vicinamibacterales; family SCN-69-37; genus CAVXSP01. The sequence continues at coordinate 526,660 of CAWKHL010000006.1, forward strand.
CGGGCGCTGGCGACACGGCTGCACGTGGATGTCGGGAAGAAGCTCGTGCTGACCACCAACGACATCGCCGGCAATCTCGTCGACGAGTTGTGCCGTGTCAAAGGCATCTTCGAATCGGGGTCGAACGAAATCGACGGCCACGTGATCCAGGTGCCCATCGAGTTCGCGCGGCGGGTCTTCCGGCTGCCGCCGGACACGGCAACCGAGATTGGCGTGGTGCTGCGGCGTCCGCAGGATCAAGCCCGGGTGATGCGGCGGGTCGCGGGCCTCGTCGACCCGCACGACGTCTCCGTGCTCTCGTGGCAGGAGGTGCAGCCCGAGGTCGCGTCGTACATCCGGCTCGACCGCGGGTCGAACTGGGTGTTTCAGGCGATGCTCATCGTGCTGGTGCTGTTCACGATTTTCAACACGATGCTCATGTCCGTGCTGGATCGCCAGCGCGAGTTCGCGATGCTGCTGGCGCTCGGCACGAGGCCCCGGGAGATCCGCCTGCAGGTCCTGTGGGAGACGGTCGACCTGGCCATCCTCGGGTGCGTGCTGGGCATGGCGATTGGCGGCGCCGCCGCGTGGGCGATGCAGGTGTGGGGCCTGGACCTCAGGCGCTTCTACCACCAGGGCGTGACGATTTCCGGCTTTGCCATCGATCCGGTGCTGCACGCGCGGCTGACGCCGGGCATTCTGTTTGGCACGGCGGCCCTCGTCTTTGTCGCCGTGCTGGTGTTGAGCGTGGTGCCGATGCGGCACGCCACCCGGCTTCGGATGATCGACTGGCTGCGTTGAGGACATCGATGGCTGCAATTGTGCGTTTGCATCACCTCGTCAAGGATTACGGCAAGGACGGCGTCGTGACCCATGCCCTGCGTGGGGTCGATCTCGAGATTGACTCGGGCGAGTTCACGGCCGTGGTCGGGCCGTCCGGGTCGGGGAAGAGCACCCTGCTCAACATGATTGGGGGGCTCGATCGCCCTTCGTCCGGGACCGTCGAGGTCGACGGGCGGGACTTGGGCGGCCTGTCCGACACCGAGCTGGGGCTGCTGCGCCGCGACCGGATCGGATTCGTGTTCCAGAACTACAACCTGCTGCCCGTGCTGACCGCGTTCGAGAACGCCGAGTACATCCTCATGCTGCAGGGTGTGGCGGTCGCCGAGCGGCGTCAGCGCGTGCTCGCGATCCTGAAAGAAGTCGGGCTCGAAGGTCTCGAGCACCGGTTTCCAAGGCAGCTGAGCGGCGGCCAGCAGCAGCGGGTCGCCATCGCTCGCGCCATCGTCTCGCACCCGGCGCTGGTGCTGGCCGACGAGCCGACCGCCAACGTCGACTCAACCACCGCCAGCGCGCTCCTCGATCTCATGCTGCGCATCAACCAGGAGAAGGGCGTGACGTTCCTGTTCTCGACGCACGACCAGTCGGTCATGCAGCGCGCGCGGCGGCTGCTCACCTTGCGCGACGGATCGCTGGTTGACGCATGAGGCGTCGAGGCTGGGGACGCACGGGCGCGGCCGCGCTCGTGGGGCTGGCGCTCGTGGGGTGGCCGCGCCTGGCGTTCAACGCAGGGGCTCGCCGACCAGGACACGGGCGTGCGGTTTGGCGGCAGCGCGCGGACGTTCGCCGCCGCCGTCCAGCCCCCGTCGTCTGGCGGGTTTGGCGGGTTTGACCAGACGCTCCTGCGCGTCACGGTGAATGCCCGGCCGACCCGGCGTCTGGCCTTCGAAGGCCACCTCGTGCAGGCGTACAGTTATTCACCCTTTGGTGACACCTCAGGGCCGGCCGCGTCGAGCGCGTTCGGCGCGCCGCTTGGCGCCGTCCGGTATCGCGCGATCGACGCGACGACCGATTGGTACACGCGCGGGAACCAAGTGGCCTCGCTGTGGGTGGATCGGCTGAACGTCAAGCTCACGCTGCCCGGCGCCGACGTGACGATCGGACGGCAGGCCATCAGCTTCGGCAAGGCGTATTTCTGGAACCCGCTCGATGAGTTCCTGCCGCAGGACGCCCGGCAGATCGACCGGGACTACAAGGCGGGCGTCGACGCGGTGCGCATCGACGTCCCGACGGGGCCGTTCTCGGGCGTGACGCTGGTCGCCGGATTCGGACGTGAGGTCACCCCTTTCGGGGCGTACGAAGGCGGTGACCGGGCGGTCGGCGCCTCCTGGTACGGCTCCGCCCTGCTCGCGCGTGACTTCACGACCGTCCATGACTGGGACCTCGCCGGCCAGGCGGGCAAGGTATACGGCGGCTATGAGGTCGGCGGCGGCGCCGTGGGGGAGGTCCACGGAATCGAAGTGCGCGGCGAGGCCGCCTATGTCTGGTCCACGCGAGACGCACCGCTCGCGCCTCCGCTCGTGGGCGCGCTCACCACAGACCATCTCTCGGCCGTCGCCGGTGTCGGCAAACGATTCTCCGACACGCTGTCGATCGAGCTTGAGCATTTGCACAACGGCGCCGGAGAGCTCCGCAGCGGGCTGGACGCGGCGTTGGCGCGGTTCACGAACGGCGCCAGCCTGAGCCTCGGGAGAGAGACCACCGGGGCGACCGTCAGTTACGACGTCCTCCCCATCGCGACCGTCCAGATAGCGGCGCTGCATTCCTGGTCGGATGGATCGACCGAGGTCCAGCCGACGTTGTCCTACTCGCTCTCGGCCAATAGCGACCTGATGGTCGGCGCGGCCGTCGGCCTGGGGGCCGCGCCGGTGACGGTGGATACGACGACGCATCTCAGGAGCGAGTTCGGCAGCTATCCCCGGGCGTACTTCGTCGAGCTCAAACGGTTCTTTTGAATCGGAGGCTCAGCGGATCTTCCCGGTCCGCCACGGCGGTTCCCGTCTTTCCGCGCCTCCGTGTGAGCCTGCGCGTCGGAACCCTGCTTGCGAACCGATCGGGCGCTTGGTAGCATTCGGCCGCTTCCAGATTTCAGCCCGCGCGGTAGATCGCGTGGGCCTAGCGAGGCCGCGTCGCGCGACACGAGCGACGACCTGGCCGAGGATGAGTGCCATGGCCAGTAAGAGTGTGCGACATCGAGTATTCACGTGGTTGGTGCCGGCGAGTGTCGCGATGGCGGCGCTGTCGCTCGTGGCGCAGACGCCGGCGACAGCGCCTGCGGCGGGGGCGCCAGCCGGAGGCGCGCAGGGACAAGGGGCCGGTCGGGGCGCCGCAGCGGCGCCCGCTCAGACGCCCGGCCGCGGCGGCCGGGGAGGGCGAGGTGGCCGGGGCGGCCGCGGAGGCGCGGCCGAAAACGTCGGCGGGTCGATGCGCGACGATCCGGCATACGCCACCACGGACTTCTCGCCGAAGGCGCCGGTCGTCGCATTGCCTCCGGAGGAAGAGGCAAAGAAGATTCTGGCTGCAGCCGGGATTCACGCTCGAGCCCGTGCTGGCCGATCCGGACATCGAAGAGCCCGCGCAGATCGCCTTCGACGGCAACGGGCGGATGTTCGTCCTCGAGCTGCGCGGGTACATGCAGGACAAGGACGGCAACGGCGAACTGCTGCCCGTCGGCCGGATCTCGATGCATGAGGACCGCAACAACGACGGTGTCTATGAGACGCACCACGTGTTCGTCGACCACCTGATTTTCCCGCGCTTCGTCATGCCGCTCGGCAAGGACGCGGTCCTGACGAAGGAATCGAACGCCGACGAGGTGTGGAAGTTCACCGATACCAACGGCGACGGCGTGGCGGACAAGAAGGAGCTGTTCGCGACGGGCTTCGGCCGGCTGGCCAACGTCGAGCACCAGGAAAGCGGCCTGATGTGGGCGATGGACAACTGGATGTACAGCACGGTCAACGCCGTGCGGCTCCGGTGGACGCCGAACGGCGTGCTCAAAGAGCCGACCGGATCGAACGGCGCGCAGTGGGGCGTGACGCAGGACAACTACGGCAAGCTCTGGTTCCAGGCCGGGGCGAGCGGCATGCCGGCCTACTTCCAGTTTCCGATCGAGTACGGCCAGTTCCGCAACCCCGATGAGTTCGAGCCGAACCTGTCGATCACCTGGGGCGCGCCGGTGCTCATCTCCGACATGCAGGGCGGGATGGGGGCGACCCGTCAGCCGGACGGCTCGCTCGCGCGCGCGACGGGCGCCGCCGGCAACGACGTGTACCGCGGCGACCGGCTGCCCAAGGACATGATTGGCGACTACTTCTACGGCGAGGTCGTCGCGCGCATCGTCCGCCGGATGCACCCCGTCGAGACCGAGGGGCTCACGCAGCTGCGCAACGTGTATCCGCTGTCGGAGTTCATCCGCTCGACCGATCCGCTCTTCCGCCCGGTCGACATGACGACGGCGCCGGACGGCACGATGTACATCACGGACATGTACCGCGGCATTATCCAGGAGTCGCAGTGGTCCGGGCCCGGAACGTACCTGCGCGCGCGCGTCGAGCAGTACGGACTGGACAAGGTCATCGACCACGGCCGCATCTGGCGCCTGACGTATGAAGGCATGGGCCGCGACACGACGCAGCCGCACATGCTCGACGAGACGGCGGCCCAGCTCGTGACGCATCTGACGAGCCCGAACGGCTGGTGGCGCGACACGGCGCAGCAGCTGCTCGTGATGAAGCAGGACAAGTCGGTGGTGCCGGCGCTCAAGCAGATGTTCCTCTCGTCAGACAACCAGCTCACGCGCATCCAGGCGCTGTGGACGCTCGAGGGCCTGGACGCGGCTGACGCGGTGATCGTGCGCGGCGCGATGAAGGACCAGGATCCGCAGATCCGCCAGCAGGCGATCCGCGTGAGCGAGACGCTCTACAAGGGCGGAGACAAGTCGTTCGGCGCCGACTACCGCGCGATGGCCAAGGACCCCGACGTCGACGTCGCGATCCAGGCGATGATGACGCTGAATACATTGAAGGTGGCCGACGCGAAGCCCACGATTCAGGCCACGAAGACGGCCAACGAGGCCAAGGGCGTTCAACTGGTCGCCGACACCATCCTCAACAACGAAACGGGCGCGGGCGCGGGGCTCTTCGGCGCCAACCCGCCGGTCCGCACCGCCGAGCAGCAGGCCGTGCTCGAGAAGGGCAAGACCATCTTCAACGAGCTCTGCTTCTCCTGCCACGGCGATGACGGCCACGGCACGCCGAAAGCGGGCGCCGCCGAGGGGGTGACGATGGCGCCGCCGCTTGCTGGCTCCCCGAGGGTGACGGGGCATCGCGACTACGTCATCAACGCGCTACTCGACGGCGTCACCGGCCCGATTGACGGCGATACCTATACCGAAGTCATGGTGCCGATGGGGCAGAACCCCGACGACTGGATTGCCGCCATCGGGTCGTACGTGCGGAACTCGTTCGGCAACGAGGGCGATCTGATTACGCCGGCCGACGTTGCGCGGGTGCGCAAGGCCGACGCGAATCGGAAGACGCAGTGGACGACCGCCGAGATCCTGGCGAAACTGCCGCATCAGGTGGTCGACCAGGGGTGGAAGCTGTCGGCCAGCCACAACACGGCGACGGCGTCGAACGCGCTCAGCATCAACGCGTGGACGTCGGGCGCCGCGCAGCAGCCGGGCATGTGGATTCAGGTCGAGTTGCTGCAGGCGGTGCCGCTGACCGAGATCGAATTCGAGTCGACCGTGCCGCCGGCTGAGCCGACCGCGCCGGGCGCGCCGACGCGCACGGGCGGTGGTGGGCGCGGCGCCGGGCCGGCCACGCCGGCGGTCATCGGCTTCCCGCTGGCCTATCAGGTGCAGGTGTCGATGGACGGCACGACGTGGGGCAAGCCCGTCGCGAGCGGTCCGGGCGTCGGCTCCGAAACGGACGTCACGTTCGCGCCCGTCCAGGCGAAGTTCGTGCGCATCACCCAGACCGGCTCGGCGCCAGACGCGCCAGCCTGGACGATGCGCCGGCTCAAGCTGTTCGCCGTGAACGCGAAATAGGGGACGGGTCTCCCCCGTGGAAAACTCTCGGAATCAACCGAGTTTTCCACGGGGGAGACCCGTCCCCTTACTGCGTCACCCGAACCCAATCCACCAACAGATTGGCCTTGCCGGCCTTGATCAGATCGACGGTCGCTTGCGGCAACCCGACATACGGGGCGTCCGCGCCGTTGACGCTGCGCGGATACGCGCCGCCGAGCGCCAAATTGACGATGAGGAACTTCGGATTGTCGTAGGCCCAGCGGCCGTACTGCTCGACCATCGCCTTCGTCACGCGGTACGACTCGCGGCCGTCCACCTTGAAGACGAGGCTGTCGGGCGTCCAGTCGAGCGAGTAGACGTGCCAGTCGGTGATGTCACCGCCCCCTTCGAAGTGCTGGCGGTAGGCGAGCGGCGTGTCGCCCGAGTACCCGGGGCCATGCAGCGCGAAGTTCGTCCAGTCGCGCTCGCCGACGTTCTCCAGGATGTCCATCTCGCCCGTGTCGGGCCAGCGTCCTTCGCCGAGCGCCCAGAACGCGGGCCATAGGCCTGGGCTGGCCGTGAGCTTGGCGCGCGCGGCGGCGGTGCCGTACGTGAATTCGAACTTTCCGCGCGTGTTCAGCCGGCCCGACGTGAAATCGAACGACCGGCCCTCCGGCGTGAGGAAGCCCTTCTGATAGTGGGGGCGGATGGCCAGCGCGCCGTTCTCCGCACCGTCGGCCGCGTCGCCCGAGACGAGCGCGATGTCGTCGGTCGAATCCACGTAGGCCTGCTGCTCGTTGTTTACGGTCCGGCCGGTGACTTCGACGTTCCACTTGGACCGATCCAGCTGCGGTCCCGAGAAGTCGTCGAAGAAGATCGTCTTGCCCGTCGCACCCGCATCATTCTGCTGCCCGCGGGCTGCAGGGCTGGCGGCGACGACCAGCGCGAGGCCAAGTACCGCGGCGCTCAGTTGGGTCCAATGCGTGAAGCGGTTCATGTGAGGGTCCTTTATTTAGTTGCGTGGGGCCCCACCCCCACGCTCTTTCGCGCTTTGCGCGGCGCCCTGACGGGCTGGCCGCGGCACTTCGTGTCCGCGGGCGCTAGGCCGCGCCCCACCCCCACGCTCTTCGCGCTTCGCGGCGCCCTGACGGGCTGGCCGCGGCCTTTCGCGCTTCGCGCGGCGCCCTGACGGGCTGGCCGCGGCCCTTCGTGTCCGCGGGCGCTACTGGCCGGCGGCGCGGATGCCCGCCGGGCCGCCGGCGACCGCGACCGATCCGGCCGAGGCGAGCGCGTGCCCGTCGAAGCGGAACGCGAGCACCCGCTTCTCCACCATGCAGCCGACGACGACCGACCGGCTGTCGCGGCTCCAGGCGGCGCCCTGACACCAGTGCCCGATTCGCGCTTCCGTGATCGGCGCCAACGCACCGTTGGCAAACCCGAAGATGCGGAGCAGCCCGAAGTCATGGAAGAACGGCGACGTGGGCGCGGCGTTCGTGCCGTTCATGACGGTCACCGCCGCGAATCGTCCGTCCGGCGAGATTGCCAGCCCCTCGGGGATCGGACCGACGGGAACCTGATTCACCGTGCGCGGCGGCGCCATCGTCAGGTCGATGACGCCGATCGTGTCCGTGCCGCCGGTGAGGCCCGCGCCGATGCTGGCGACGAGCGCGAAGTGGCCGTCCGGGGTGACGTTGATGCCGTACGGCTGGAAGCCCGCGGTGACATCCTGCTTGGCGTAGGTGACCTTCGCGCCGTCGACGGACAACAGAGAAATGAAGCTGTCGCCGTTGCGGGTGACGAGCGCACGTCGTCCGTCCGGCGTGAACACGACCAGGCTGGGGATACTCGCGGGCGCGCCAAGATCGACCTTGCCCGCGCCCTTCACGGTCTTGCCGGCGATGGTGAAGATCGAGACCGTGCCTTCCGACCGGTTCGCGACGAGAGCCAGCGTGCCCGTCCGGTTGATCGAGATGCCGGCCGCGCCGGCGCCGGCGTGCAGCGTCTCGATGACAGTCGGCGGCGTCGCCTTGAGGTCGATGACGCTGACACGGTCGTCCGGCACGGTCTTGGTCGGGTCGGCCGGATCGATCTTGGTCGAGGCCGTCACCAGGGCGAGCGACGCGTCCGGCGTGATCGCCACACTTTGCGGCGGACCGATGACCGAGGCGGGAGCCCGCACCGTGGCGATGACCTTTAGCGGCATCACGCCGAGGTCGAGAATCGTCGCCGTGTCGGGCGGCGGATTGCGCACGGTCGTATTCACGCCGTTCACGAGCGCGACCTTCGCGTCGTTGGCCGACACCGCGATCTGCGCCGAGGGAGAGCCCTGGGCCAGCGCTGCCACGACCATCGCCAGCCCGCCCGTTCGTAGCACCACATGCCGAGCAGTCATCACGCCTCCTGAACCCCGAGGTCCACGCGCCGTCGGGGGTCGATGCCGATCCAGCAAAGTGAGCCGAGCAGGCCCAGCACGCCCGTCACGTACAGCGGCGCCGTCCAGCCATGGCCGAGTACCCGATACCGCATCCTTCGACGTGCGGACAGACGTGGCGAGCGGCGTCTGGGGCGTTGACGTCATCCGGCTCGTGAGTGGAGCAACCATATCGCCAAACGGTGGACATGAACAACCGTGAAAGCGGTGGTCAGATTCCGATCTTCACCATGAAGGACATGGAGGCACATTGTGTCGGCGTGGCGGACGCCGGTGTGGACCTGGGCGCCGCCTGTGGCGGCAGCAATTGGCACGCTGGTCGCCGACGAGCACACGCGGGGTTTCATCGTGTGTTCGTTGGCGACCGGCGCGCCAATTGCCGGGCCCGGCTTCGCCGGGCCGCCCAGGTCCACCTCGCCGCATGCCAGCCAGCCTTCATGCGCTCCATGGTGTTCACCGGCATCGGTGAGACTGCCCGCGTGGTTCCTCCGGGACGCCAGCGGGCCGGCTTCTGAAGTATCCTGCACGTTCCGATGTCTGCTGAATTGCCTCTCGTCGTGGTGACCGAGCCGGAGTTCCGCCGCGCCGAGTCGACGTTTCGATCGACGGCCCATGCCAGGTGCGTGTCGGCTCCTCCCGGCGAAGATGAACTGGCCGCGGCGATTCGCGGTGAGGGCGCCGCCCACGCGATCGTGGGGCCGCGGCCGTACCGCGGTGAGGCCGTCTATGCCAGCCTCTCGCGCGGGGCCGTGCTCGCGCGGTTTGGTGTGGGCTTCGACGGCCTCGACCTCGCGAAGGCGACCGCGGCTGGCGTGTTGTGCACGAACACGCCCGACGTGCTGACCCAGTCGGTCGCCGAACACGCGATGGCGCTGGTGGCGGCGGCCGCGCGGAGCCTGCCGCGATTCGACCGGGAGATGCGGGGGGGGCGGTGGCAACCCGAGCCGGGCGTCGAGCTGGCCGGCAAGACGCTCGTCGTGGTCGGGTGCGGGCGGATCGGGCGCGCGTTCGCCCGCATCGCCGCCCGCGGATTCGGCATGCGCGTGGTCGGCTACCGGCGTGCGGCCGCGACCACGGCTGATTCGGCGGCGCTCGAGGACTTCGATCGGGTGACCGATAACTTCGCCGAGGCCGTGCGTGACGCGGCCTTCGTCAGCCTTCACATGCCTGGCTCGCCCGAGAACGTGCGCTTCCTCAATCACGATCGCCTCGCGCTGCTGCCCCCGGGTGCGTGGGTGATCAATACGGCGCGCGGCACGGTTGTCAACGAGGCGGTGCTGTTCGACGCGCTCTCTCGGGGCCGCATCGCCGGCGCCGCGCTCGACGTGTTCGACCGAGAGCCCTACGAGCCAGCGGACCCGTCGCGTGACCTGCGCACGCTGCCGAATGTCATCCTCGTGCCCCACACGGGCAGCAACACCGTCGACGCCAACCGGCGGATGGCCGAGCGCGCGCTTGGAAACGTCGCGCTGGCCCTGGCGGGCGCCTTCAATCGGATGGACCTGCTGAATCCCGGCGTCATGGGCCCGGGCCGGCCGCCTCGCGCGTGACTCGCCGTCCACCCGGCAAGTAAAATCACACGCGAAAGGCGCGCGGTCGCAGAGCCTCCCGACGTCCCGCGCGGTACACCATCGATGCCCAGTTCAGCGACGACTGCCCCTTCCGTCACCCGCGTTGGATTCATCGGCCTCGGCATCATGGGGCTTCCGATGGCGCGAAACCTCATGAAGGCCGGATTTCACGTCGTGGCCCACAGCCGGACGCGGGCCAAAGTCGAGGCCTTCGCCCGCGAAGGGGGACAGGCCGCCGCGAGCGCGGCGGCCGCCGCGTCACAGGTCGATCTGCTAATCACGATTGTGCCGGACTCGAGCGATGTCGAGCTGGTGGCGGAAGGTCCGGGCGGCGTGTTCGAGGGCGCGCGCGCCGGGCTCGTCATCGCCGACATGTCGACGATCTCGCCCGGCGTCACCCGGCGGCTCGCCGAACAGGCCGGCGCCAAAGGGTGCGCGTGGCTCGATGCGCCGGTCTCGGGTGGTGAGGCCGGGGCGATCGCCGGAACGCTCACAATCATGGTGGGCGGCGAGCAGGCGGCCTTCGACCGCGCCTTGCCGGCGTTTCAGGCGATGGGGAAGCGCGTGACGCGGATCGGGCCGTCGGGACACGGGCAGACGGCGAAGCTCTGCAATCAAGTGCTGGGGGCGACGAACCTGCTGGCGGCTTGCGAAGCGCTCGTCCTCGGCGCGAAGGCCGGCCTTGACTTGGACAAGCTCCACGGCGCGCTCACCGGCGGGGCGGCCAACAGCTGGGCGTTCGAGATCCTCGGCCGCAAGATGCTCGACCGCGACTTCGCGCCGGCCTTCAAGGTGCGGCTGCAGCAGAAGGACTTGCGGCTCGTGAGTGAAGCCGCGCGCGAGCTCTCGGTGCCCGTCATCGGCGCGGACCTCGTGCAGCAGCTGCTCCGCGTCCTCGAAGCGCAGGGGCGCGGCGAGGATGGCACGCAAGCGCTCGTTACCGTGCTCGAGACGCTCGCATGCACGAAGGTGGGCGAAGGCCAGTGAGCCATTGAGCCATTGAGTCATTGAGTCATTGGGCCATTGAGCCATTGGGCCATTGAGCCATTGGGCCATTGGGCCATTGAGCCATTGGCCGATTGGGCCATTTACTATTTGCCGCCGTGCCAAGGGGCGACCGATGCCGGGGCAGGTCGTCGGCGTTGACCGGGTCAAATGACTCAATGACTCAATGACTCAATGACCCAATGACCCAATGACCCAATGACCCAATAACAAATAACCCAATCGTTCCTACTGAATCACTCCCCGCCGCACGGCGTAGAGCACGAGCTCGGCGGTGTTGTGGACGTCGAGCTTCTGCAGGACGTGCGCGCGGTGCGTTTCCACCGTGGCCGGGCTGACGCAGAGCATCTCGGCGATTTCCTTGTTGCTCTTGCCTTCGGCGACGAGCTGAAAGATCTCGCGCTCCCGCTCCGACAGCGACTCGAACCGATCGACGATGCCCTTGTCGGCCAGGTGGCGGACGTAGTCGTCGAGCATGACGCTTGCCACGGCCGGGCTGAAGAACGACTTCCCGTCGGCCACGGCGCCGACCGCGCGGATGAGATCGGCGTCGGCCGAGTCCTTCAGGATGTAGCCGCGCGCGCCGGCCTGGAGCGCCTGAGTGATATAGGCCTCGTCGGCGTGCATGCTCAGCATCAAGATCTTGATATTCGGCTGGCGGCGGACGATCTGACGGCAGGCGTCGATGCCGTTCAACTGCGGCATGCCGATGTCCAGGATGGCGACATTGGGTTCGGTGGCGAGGGCCTTCTGGACGGCCTCGCGCCCGTCGGCGGCCTCTTCGACCACCGTCCAGTCCGGGCGCTCTTCAAGGATCTTGCGCAGTCCCTGCCGCACGAGCCGGTGGTCGTCGCCAATCAGAATCGTCAACTTCGACATAGTAGGCGTCCTCAACTTGCCGGCTGAACGACCACAGGGGACGGGCCGGCGCTCTCAGGTTCAGGGATCACCGCTGGCACGCGGGCCGGCAGTTCGACGCCGACGCGGGTGCCCGCGCCTGGCGTACTCTCGAGGCGAATCGTGCCGCCCACCTGGGCGGCACGCTCGCGAATACCAATCAGTCCGAGTCCGCGACGAGTGCTCGCGCGGCCGGCGCCGGGGACCACGAAGCCAATGCCGTTGTCCTCGATCTCGATGAGCAGCTTGTCGTCGCGTTGCCGCAGGCGTACCGTGCACTCGGTGGCTTGCGAATGCTTCGCGACGTTGGTGAGCGCTTCCTGGATGATCCGGTAGGCGGCGACTTCGATGTCCGGCGCGAGCCGCTGCTCGACGTCGTTCAGGACCAGCTCGAGGCGCAGGCCGTGGCGCCGCCGAAAGCCCTTGACATACCAGTCAACGGCGGACGGCAGCCCGAGGTCGTCGAGGAGCGCGGGGTGCAGCAAGTGCGACAGGTCGCGAACGGTGTGGAGCGCGCGATCCGCAATCGACCGACTCTCCTGGAGCACGTCGGAGGGCGCGCCGGCTGCGTCGAGGGCGCGTTGCGCCATCTTGAGCTCGACCTTGATCGCGGTGAGGACCTGGCCCACCTCATCGTGCAACTCGCGCGCGATGTGGCGCCGCTCGTCCTCCTGGGCGTTGATCAACTGGGCCGAGAGCCGCTGCAGGTCGCGCGTCTTCAGGGCGTCCTGGGCGAGCTGCCGGCGGATCTGCTCCTGGAGTCGTCCCGCGTAGAGGACGGCTAGCAGGCCGATGCCGAGGCTGGCCAAGAGTGCCAGCCCCAGGATCTCCCAGACGCGCCGCTGGGTCGTTCGGTAGATGTCGGCGATTTCGTTCTGGTGCTGCACGAAGGCGTTGCGATTGAGCGTCAGGAGCTCTTCGGCAATCTGGGTCGCCGCCTCGCGCTGCGGCATGATCCGGCTTCGGAGCAGCGTGCCGGCGTCAACGGGCCACTGATTCGCGTCGGCCGACAGCACGTCGAGCATCGTGGTGTGCAAGTGGGCGATCTCGCCGCGCAGCCGCTGCACCCGGTCCCGCTCGGAACGGGAATCGAGCACCGGCTGGTATTCCTGCAGCGCGACCTCGGCGCGGTCGAACGACCGTTCCATCTCGTGCCGGTAGGTCGCCGACGATTTCGGATCCAGATCGATCAGCGCATCCCGCACGTAGACCGAACTGAGCAGCACCTGGCTTCGGGCGGTGGTGAGCAGATCCTGGGCATGCAGGTACCGGGCGCTGACGTCCGCCGACCGATGCTCGAGGTCGGCGACCCGCTGGCCGAAGTAGTACCCGGCGAACATCCAGATTCCGACCGTGAGGCCGAACCCAACCACCACCGAGGCCTTCATCGTGAGGCCGGGGCGGGCCGATTCCGGGCGCTCGCGCGGCTGGCGCGCTTTAGACGACATACTGCCTAGGGGGTATTATTATGCCTCAAAGAGCGTAGATTTTCGAATATTTGACGGGGCCCCGCGTATCCGCGTGAGCAAAGATACCGTCAAACATGGATGGATCATCAAGCGGGCGAACTGCCCCGCGCTCGTTTCCACCCTGACGGCTATCCTTTATAAATAGATAGCGACCTCGATCGACCGGTCGCCCGCGGGAGGCTGGCCTTCGCCTGAGTCGGCTCGATATCATCCCGGCATCCGCATGCCGCCCGCTTCCACCGCGCCTTCGGGGCGCCGCCTCTCGCTCGCGCCGCAAATCTTCCTGGGCCTCGTTGTGGGGGCCGTCGTCGGGGTCGTGATCCACGACGTCAACCCAGCGTGGGCAGCCGATATCCGCCCCCTCAGTCAGCTCTTCCTGCGGATGATCCGGATGATCATCGCGCCCCTGATCTTCTCGACCCTCGTCTCCGGCATCGCCGGCGCCGGGCACTTCCGCCAGGTCGGCCGGATGGGATTGCGCGCCATCGTCTACTTCGAAGTCGTGACGACGTGCGCGCTGGTGATTGGACTCGTGGCCGTCAACCTGACGCGGCCGGGTGTGGGCGTCAATCTGCCGGCGCAGATGGGCGCTGCGGGCACCGCGGCCGAGAGCTGGCAGGATGTCGTGCTGCACCTGGTGCCGGAGTCGGTCGTGCAGGCGATGGCCAGCGGCGACGTGCTGCAAATCGTCGTCTTCAGCATTGTCTTTGGCGTCGCCCTCGGCCTCATTGGGGAGAAGGGCCTGCCGGTGCGCCGGTTCTGCGAGTCGCTGGCGGAGACGATGTTCGCATTCACGAACATCGTCATGCGCTACGCGCCCATCGGGGTGGGCGCGGCGATTGCCTACACGGTGGCGCACAGCGGCGTGCACGTCCTGGGTAATCTGGCCGGGCTGGTCGGCACACTCTACCTGGCGCTGGCCGTGCTGATCGTGGCCGTGTTCCTGCCCGTGGCGCGCCTGTTCGGCATCCCGGTGCGCGCGTTCGCGCGCGCCGTGCGCGAGCCCGCGCTGATTGCCTTCTCGACGACATCGAGCGAAGCGGCGCTGCCGCGGGCGATGGAAGTCCTCGAGGAGTTCGGTGTTCCTCGCCACATTGTCTCCTTCATCGTCCCGCTCGGATACTCGTTCAACCTCGACGGCACGACGCTCTATCTCTCGCTGGCAGCCATCTTCGTGGCGCAGGCGGCCGGGGTCTCGCTGTCGGTCGGCCAGCAGGTCACGATGCTCCTCACCCTGATGCTCACGAGCAAGGGCGTCGCCGGCGTGCCGCGCGCCTCGCTTGTCATCCTGGCCGGAACGCTGGCCAGCTATCACCTGCCGCTCGAGGGCGTGACGGTACTCCTCGGGGTCGACGAGCTCATGGATATGGGCCGAACGATGATCAACGTCGTCGGCAACTGCCTGGCCGCGACGGTGATCTGGAAGCTGGAAGTTCGCCGTCAGAAGCCGGAAGTCAGCGCGTAGTACTCGGAAGCGGGCGTCTACTCAATGCGAAGGGCGTCGATGGGATCGAGGCCCGCGGCCCGCCGGGCGGGGTAGAAGCCGAAGATCAGGCCGACGGAGGCGGCAAAGCTCGTGGCGACTGCAACAGTCGCGGGCGCGATGATCATCGGGAACCCAAAGCTGTCGCTGAAGATGGCCGCTCCAGCCACGGCGAGGAGCACGCCCACCGCGCCGCCGACGAGCCCGAGGGCGATGGCCTCGGCGAGAAACTGGAGTTGGACGTCGAACTGCCGCGCGCCCAACGCCATCCGCAGGCCGATCTCGCGCGTGCGCTCGGTGACCGAGACGAGCATGATGTTCATGACGCCGATGCCGCCGACGATCAGCGAGACGGACGCGACGGAGGAGATCATCAGCTCCATCGTTTGGGCCGAAGCCTCTTGCAGCCGAATCGCATCGTCGGGCGCGCGGATGTTGAAGTCGTCGGG
This sequence comes from uncultured Acidobacteriota bacterium, assembly GCA_963849525.1. GTDB lineage: Bacteria > Acidobacteriota > Vicinamibacteria > Vicinamibacterales > SCN-69-37 > CAVXSP01. The sequence continues at coordinate 541,798 of CAWKHL010000006.1, forward strand.
TTCGTCCGGTCCGATCCGATGCCGGATGCGGAGCAGCGCCGCGATGCCGTCCTGCGCCGGCTTGATCGCGGCCGTGGTCCGCGCCGAACACATGATGTCGTCCACGCGGCTCTCGTTGCCCTTGAGGTTGCGCTGCGCCGTCGTGTACGGGATGAGGATCGTATCGTCCTGATTGTCGCCGGCCGCCGCGCCTCGAGCGTCGAGCACGCCCACCGCGGTGAAGACGAGCGGGCCGGCCCTGAACTGCTGGCCGACGGGATTGTCGCCGCCGAAGAGCTCCTCGGCTACCGTCGCGCCGAGGACGGCCACCTTGGCGTGCGCCTGGACGTCGAGGTCGTCGAACGACGTTCCGCGCACCACCGGCCAGGCCTTGACGAGCATGTAGTCGGGAGAGACGCCGCGGTACCGGGTGTTCCAATTCTGGTCGCCGCGGATCAGTTGGATGCGCCCGTTGACATTGGGCGAGCACCGCACGACGTCGGGGACGTCGGCGACAAACGCCGCCGCGTCGTCGGCGGTGAGGCGCGGCACGCCGCCAGAACCGGTCCGCACGCCGCCGACGTTGCGGCTGCCGTTCTCGATCCAGATGAAGTTGTCACCGAGGTCGAGAAACCGCTGGTGGATCTGGGCCGCGCTGCCTTGGCCCAAGGCGACCGTGCAGACGACCGCCGCAATGCCAATGGCAATGCCAAGCGTCGTCAGCACCGTCCGCATGCGATTCCGCAACAGCGCGACCATCGCGACACGAGCCACCAGCAGCCAGGACATAACCCATCTTCATCTCATCACTTGGACCTGAAGACTGGCTGAAGCGAGGGCGGATCGGAACTTCGAACTTCGAACTTCGAACTTTGAACTTCGAACCCCGTCCCTCGACAGGCTCGGGACGCCCTGAGCTTGTCGAAGGGCGGAACCTCGGAACCCCGGAACCGCGGCGCATCATGCGCAGCGCATGCGTGACGTCCTGGGTCAGATTTTCGATCAAAGCGCTCATAGGGACCCTCTTGGGGCAACGTCGAACTTCGAACTCTGAACTGGGCTTGGACCTCAGGGCCGAACCCTCGGCGGATTGGCGATGTTTTCCCTCGAATAACTCCAAGTCTTTTCGGTATAGTGCACCTATCGAACACCAGCCTGCCTGAGGAGGACCTTTCCTATGAGACGCCTATTGACCATTGTTGTTCCAGCATTCGTGTCGGTCGTGGCCATGCAGGTCGTGTCAACTGGTGCGCTGCAGGCCCAGGGAGCAGCGACGACGCGCACTGTGTACTTTTCGGCCATTGATGACAAAGGCGCGCCAGTCACGGATCTGACGCCGGCGGATCTGGTCGTGAAAGAAGGCGGCAAGGAGTATCCCGCGACGAGCGTCGCGCCGGCCACGACGCCGATGGAAGTGGAGATCATCGATGACGACTGGGGCACCGGTGGCTTCCAGGCCGCGATCGCTCAGTTCGTGCAGAAGCTCTTCGGGCACGGCGAGTTTGGGATCACGACCTTGAACCCTCAGCCGGTGAAGATCATGGATTTTTCGAGCGACGCCAAAGCCATTCAGGACGGTGTCCGGGCGGTGGGCCAGCGCTCGAGGGTGACCAGCCCGGACAGCAACAACCTGGGGGAGTCGATCAAGGACGCCGCCAAGGACTTCAGCAAGCGCAACGTCCAGCGCCCGGTCATCGTGGCGTTGACGATCGCCGGTGAGCACGATCCGTCCGATCAGGCGACGCAGAGCGTCCAGCCCGACGACGTGCTGAATGCCGTGAAGGATAGCGGCGCCTCGCTCAGTGCCGTCTACATCACCAACGCGATGACCGGCCCGATCCTTGGCGATGGCCCGAAGCACTCAGGCGGCACGGTGGAGCAGGTTGGCGCGAACACGGGCGGGACGGACGCGATGGTCGCCATCGCCGATCGTCTGCTCTCACAGGAGATGGTGACCTACACCGTGCCGCACGGCAAGACGAGCGACCACTTCGAGCTCAAGACCACGCGCAAGGACGTGAAGCTCATCGCGCCGGACAGGATCCCGAAGGGGAACTGACGGCCCAAGCGAGTCTCCGCATGATCTGAGCATGCGACCTGGACTCACGTCTTCCCTGTGCGTCACATCTCAGTGGCGGTCTTGTTCGTAGCCGCGTTCGTTGCGTCGCCACTATGAGCACGGACGTTCGCCGAGGACTGCATGGGCGCCTGGGAAAGTATCGTGGGTGGTATTAGCGGGTATTGCGACTGCGTAAGAGGTTAGCGTCGCTGGTCTATTGCGGTGCGGGGAGCGCGGGCGACACGTTCGGCTAATGGGCGGAGAGGAGATCCGCGAGTACGCCACGGGGATGGAGGTCCGGTGCCACAGACTCGCTGGAGTATGGCCTTGGCGCTCGCCGTGACGACTGTCGCGGTGTATGCCGCGCGGGCACAGGGGCCGACGTACCGGAGCACGGCCGAGGTGATTCCTGTTGACGTCGAAGTCGTCGACAAGACCGGCGAGCCGATTGCAGGACTGACGCCGGACAAGTTCGAGGTGAAGATCGACGGCCGCCGGCATCACGTCGGCTCGGCCGAGTTCATTGCCTACGACTCCGGTACGTCTCCTTCGGAAAGTCCGTTGCCGCCCGCAAGTCCAGGAGCGAGTCCGCCGTCAACGCCGCGCGTTCAGCCGGCCGAGGCGCGGGTCATCATTCTTGCGCTCGACCTGGAGAGTCTGACGTTTCAGAATTCGCATGACGCGATAGAGGCGGCGCACGCCTTTCTCGACCGGCTCGCGCCGACGGATCGCGTCGGCCTGTTCGCCTATCCGCTGGGCCCGAAGATCGACCCGACGGTCGATCACGGAGCCATCAGCCGTGCCATCGACACGGTCACCGGCCAACGGGGTCTGTCGAGCACGGGCTTCTTCAATCTGAGTCCTTCCAACCTGGTTGACCTGTCAGCCCGCTCGGGGAGCGTGGCGGCCGATTTGACCGATCGCCTATGCGGCCACGACGAGAACTGCATCCGGCAGCTCGGCGATGAGGCGCTCAGTGAGATCTTGTCGTACGAGGCCCTGTCCTCGACGGACACGGGGATGCTTCAGGCGCTGGTTCGTGGCCTCGCGAGCGTGCCGGGGCGGAAGATCCTCGTGCTGGTGAGTGCCGGAATCCCGGGCGCGGACCGGCCGGGCCTGCGACCGGACCTCAGCGACATTGGAACCGAGATTGGCCGGGCGGCGGCGAAGGCGGACGTCAGCGTCTACACCCTGTTTCTGGACGAGGCGTGGGAAATGCGGACGTCGGCGGCAACCGCCAGAAATCCGCCGCCGACGGATCGCGGTCGGGATTCAGTCATTCTGTCCCACTGGCTCGATCGCTTTACCGACGCGGCGGGCGGCGAGTTCATGCGTATCGGCGTTGGTGGCGGAGACTCCTCGTTCGAGCGCATCCTGCATGAGACATCGGCGTACTACCTGTTGGGGGTGGCCCCGGAGTCGATCGATCGAGACGGTCGACCGCACCGAATCAAAGTGACGGTCAATGTACCTGGCGCGACGGTCCGGGCCCGGGCGTGGGTCACCGTGCTCAAGCCAGGGACCTTGCCGCCCATCACTCAGCAGGCAAGCGCGGCGCCGGCGGAGCCTGCCGCGGGCCTGCTGGCTGCACCGGCCTCCACGCTTCCGGCACGAGCGGTGCCGGCGAGTCTGGCGGGATGGTGACGGCATTCGACCGCGGCGACGACGCCGCGTTCATCAGCGACTTCCGTCAGGCACAAGACCCCGTCGGTCTCATGCGCGACGTCGTCCATGCCGTCCCATGGCCGGCCGCCCCGCGCCGTCAGCAGGTCTTTGCGCTGGAGACCGCAGCGGCGGGCCTCCTCGCGGGTACCTACTCCGCATCACGGAGCGACGCGATCGAGCTGCTGATCGACGAAGACGCGCAAGTGAGACGGGCCCCCGGCCCGGGCCAGTCGAATCCCGCCAACTTCGAGTGCACGTGGCGACGGGCGGAAATCGCCCTTCTGGAGGGGAGCCTCGACACGGACGCCGCGGACCAGTTCCTGGCACTGGCCCAGAAGCGTTGCCCCGGGGATCCTGAGCTGTCCCTCGATCAGGCGATCATTCTCGATCAGCGTGCGAGCGGGACGATGCGAGGACTCGAGTTCGGCGCGGCAGAGAGCGCCGCCGACGATCTTCCGCAGATCAGACAGGTGATGGATCTCTACAGCGTGGCCGCCGGTTCGCCGGAGACGCGTGTATCCGCGCGGCTCCACCAGGCATGGCTTTTCGTTCAGCTCGGCAGGCCACACGACGCCCTGAGTCTCCTGCCTTCGATCGCGGGGCAAGCCAAGAGCCGGGAGGCGCAGTATTTCGAGCACGTGGTACAGGGCCAGGCACGACTGGCCATTGGCCAGCCAGCCGAGGCCGCGGTGTCCTTCCGAGCAGCCTTGAGCCTGTGGCCCTCTGCCCAATCCGCTCGCGTGGGCCTGATCAGTGCGCTCATTGACGAAGGCGACCGCTCTGGCGCCGCGGCCCTCGCCGACCGCGCCGAGACAGCGCCAGAGGGAGAAGACCCGTGGCCCTGGTTCATCGAAGGCAGCGCCTACACGTTCACCAGCCGTATCGCGGACCTGCGACAGCTCACGCAGTAGTCGCCTCAGCTGCGTGCCAGTCTCGAACGGGGACCAGCATGAAGAGCCGTTCCCGGCTCTCGTGGCTATCCGGCCGCGCGAAAATTTCAGCAACGCTCATCGTCTTGTTTCTCGCCGCGCCGGCAGCCCCGATGGCCAGCGGTCAGGTGCCGACGTTTGTCGGGCGAACCGACCTCGTCTCGGTCGATGTCTCGGTTCGGCGGGGCGACCGCCCGGTGACCGGCCTGAAGATCGCCGACTTTCAGATCTTCGACAATGGTGTGCCACAGACGGTCGCCGATCTCACCTACGGCAAGCTGCCAATCGACGTGACGGTGCTATTCGACGCCAGTCAGAGCGTCACCGGGGAAATCTTCAACGTGCTCAAGGAGGCGACGCAAGAACTCGGCGGCAGACTGGCCGACCAAGACCGCCTGAAGCTGGTCGAATTCGGTTCGCGGGTGATTCTGCTCCGCGACTTTGGCGCGGGGGGACGAGAACTGTCCAGTGCGTTCGGCCAGGTGCGGGACCTTGGCAGAACGGCGATCTTCGACGCGATCGCCATAGAGCTGGCCCGCCCGCCGACGCCGAATCGACGTCAGCTCATCGTCGTCTTTACCGACGGCGACGACAACAGCAGTGTGACCCAGCCGTCCGTGCTGCTTGACATCGCCAGGCGCACCGCACCGACGGTGGCGATCGTGCTGGCGTCCTTTCGCACGGGAGCGGTCGTGTCGTCGTTTGAATCGGCGGCCGGTGGGCAGGCTCGCCTTCAACCGGTCTACGAGGCGCTCGGGGGCGAGAGCGGAGGATTCGTGGCCACCACGAGGAAGGGTGACGACCTGCGCGATACGTTTCGCCGCGTGCTGGATCGATTCAGGTCCACCTATGTCGTCCACTTCGTTCCGAGGGGTGTGAAGGGATCCGGCGTCCACTCGCTGCGGGTCCGCGTCGATCGGCCTGACGCGACTGTTCGGGCGCGGACGTCGTACGCGTGGTAGGCAGGCCGATGACCGACGCGCGCTGCTCCGGCAGCGCGACAGTTCCCGCGGTGCCCCGGGAGTTTCAGATCCGCGAGCACCCGCGCCGCGAGGGTCTCCTGCTGACGTCCGCGTCAGCCGCTCATCGGCCGTCCGTTCGCGACCTGTGACGTGGCCGTGGCCGTGCGAATTTGGCGCTTACTCCTTCCAGGCCTTTTCGGTATAGTGCCCGTATCGCCATGCCATACGCCGTCTGTGGAGGGCCGTCCCTATGAGATGCCTGACGACCATCGTCATTCCAGTATTCGCGTCGGTTGTGGCCATGCAGGTCGTGTCGACCGGAGCGCTGCAGGCTCAAGGGAGCGGGAACGACGCGCACCGTGTACTTTTCGGCCACCGATGACAAAGGCGCGCCGGTCACGGATCTGACGGCGGCGGATCTGGTCGTGAAAGAAGGCGGCAAGGACTATCCCGCGGTGAGCGTCGCGCCGGCGACCACACCCATGGAGGTCGAGATCATCGATGACGACTACGGCACCGGGGCCTTCCAGGCCGGCATCGCCGCGTTCATCCAGAAGGCGTTCGGACACGGGGAGTTCGGCCTCATCACGCTCAATCCGCAGCCGATGAAGATCCTCGACTTCTCCAAGGATGCCGACGTCTGTTCGCCAGGCCGTGATGGCCGTCGGGCAGCGCGCGCGCATTCAGCGGTCGGATAGCAACCAGTTGGCCGAAACGGTATCGGACGTGGCCAAGGACTTCACCAAGCGCAACGTCCAGCGGCCCGTCATCATCGTGCTGACGATCGCCGGTGAGCACGATCCGTCCGATCAGGAGACGCAGACCGTCTCGCCCGACGACGTGCTTGACAAGGTGCGAGACAGCGGGGCCTCCCTCAACGCGGTGTACGTGACGGGGGCGATGACGGGCCCCATCCTGGGCGACGGCCCCAAGCATTCCGGCGGCACGGTGACCGAAGTCGGTGCGTCGACCGGCGCGTCGGACGCCGTGGGCGCCATCGCGGACCACCTGCTGTCGCAGGAGGTCGTGACCTACAGCGTGCCGCACGGCAAGACGAGCGACCGCTTCGAGCTCAAGACCACGCGCACGGGCGTGAAGCTCATCGCGCCGGACAGGATTCCGAAGGGGAACTGACCGGATTCGATCCACGACCCAAGGAGGCCACCCAGTGTCTCGACGATTCCTTTCCGTATTGACGTGTCTCGGGGCAGGGTTGCTGGTCGGCACGACCGCCAGCGCCCAGCTCGTCACCGATTTCAATCCGCCGCGCACCAACTGCTGCCTGGCCGGCACGGCGCGGAGTCTGGCCGATCAGCTCCAGGACTGGAACCAGTTGGGCCGCTACCACGCCGCCGACCAACAGCTGATGAAGGCGCCGGTCGATCCGAAGCGCGTCGTGTTTCTCGGCGACTCGATCACGGACATCTGGCGCCTCGAGGACTCGTTCCCCGGCAAGCCGTACGTGAATCGCGGCATCAGCGGGCAGACAACGCCGCAGATGCTCGTGCGCATGTACCCGGACGTCATCGACCTGAAGCCGGCGGCGCTCATCATTCTCGCCGGGACGAACGACGTGGCGCAGAACACGGGCCCCGAGACCATCGAGATGATCGAAGAGAACCTGATGGCCATGACGGAGTTGGCGCAGGCGCACGGGATCAAGGTCATTCTGTGCGCGCTCACGCCCATCAGCGATCATCCGAAGCCGCCCGCGGGCGCCGGACGCGCCGGACGCGCCGGACGCGGCGGTGGACGGGGACGGGCCGGGGGCCCGCCGCCGCGGCCGCAGTCGGAGCAGCGGCCGCCCGCCCAGATCCTCCAGTTGAACGCCTGGATCAAGGACTACACCGCCAAGGTCCATGCGGGATTTGCCGACTACTACTCGGCGGTCGTTGACGCCGACGGCTCGTTCCGCGACGGCTATACGAACGACGGGCTGCACCCGAACACGGAAGGCTTCACGCTGCTGGCGCCCGTCGCCGAGGCCGCGATCGAGAAGGCCCTGCCGTAGAGACGCCCGGCACCGGCGGCCGTGTCGTACACTGTGACGGCATGAAGCCAGCGACCTCGCGTGGTTGCGCCGCCGTCGCCCTTGCCATCGGCGCCGCGGCGGTGTGGTGGGGCGTCGTCGGCGCGCAGGACCGGCTCCCGGGCATGCCGGGCTACGCGCAACATCAGCGCATGGCGCCCCAAATCCAGGGCTCCTGGATCTCGGGCGCCGTCAGTCCCACCTGGGACGCGACGAATCGCTCGTTTTCCTATTACCACGCCGGGCAGAGTTACCGCTTCGATCTCGCCACGGCCACGAGCGCGCCGGCGCCGCCGCCGGCCACCGCCAGCGCCGGCGCGCGTCCCTACGTGGCGGTTCCGCAGAACGGCGGGCAGGCGGAGTTCGAGTCGCGGGCGCCCGGCTGCCCGACCGGGGCGGTCGCCCGCGGCCGCCAGGCGGACTGCGTCGTCTCGCCAGATGGGAAGCGCAAAGCGTTCTACCGCGACCGCAACGTCTGGCTTGCGAACTACGACGGATCGGCCGAGCGCGAGCTCACCAAGGACGGCAGCGAGCAGAGTCGGGTGAAGTACGGCACGGCCAGCTGGGTATACGGTGAGGAGCTCTCGCAGACGACCGCCATCTGGTGGTCGCCCGACGGCGCGAAGGTCGGGTTCTACCGCTTCGACGAGAGCCAGGTCAAGGACTTCTATCTGCAGACCGATCAGCTGGGGATTCAGGACAGCCTCGACGTCGAAGCCTACCCGAAGGCCGGCGCGCCGAACCCGATCGCCGACGTGTTCGTCTACGACCTGGCCAGCGGGCGGACGACGAGGATCAAGGCGCGGGACGGGCAGCCGTTCGCGAATGACGTCGTCGGGTACTACGTCTACAACATTCAGTGGATCTCGGGGCAGGAGATCCTGATCAACCGGGCGAATCGGCGTCAGCAGATCATGGAGCTGGCGGCTTGCAGCGTCACGACGGGCGCCTGCCGGACCGTCCTGCACGAAGAGTGGCTCACCGGATGGCTCAATACGGACCCCGATGCGCGCACGGCTCCCTCGCCAAGCCCCATCTGGCTGGCCGACCATCGGCATTTCATCTGGGAGTCCGAACGGACGGGCTGGCTCAACTATTACTTGTACGACCTCGACGGCGGCTCGCCCGTCGTGCTGACGTCGAATCAGTTCGACGGCGTCGGGCTCGTCAAGATTGACGAGTCCGCGCACGCGCTCTTCTATCTGGCGCGCGACGGCGACAACTTCATGAAGATTCAATTGCACCGCGTCGGCCTGGATGGACGCGGCGACGTTCGCCTTACGGATCCCTCGTTCAACCATACTGTCGGATCGTGCCTTCATGGGCGGACGGTCGGGTGCGGCATCTCGCCCGACGACCAAGCCATCGTCGATGTCTATCAGACGCACGATCAGCCGCCCGCCACGCAGGTGATCGACGCCCGGGGCCATGTCGTGGCGCAGGTGACGAAGAGCGACCTCACGAAGTTCGAGGCGATCGGGTTCAGGAGAGCTGAACTGTTCAGCTACAAGGCGGCCGACGGCAAGACCACGCTCTACGGGGAAATCAGCTTTCCCTCGAACTTCGATCCGTCGAAGTCGTACCCGACGCTCGTGCCCGTCTACGGCGGTCCCGTGCTGGCGAGCGACGTGCCAACCGAGTCGTTCATGCCGCCGAGCGACCTCGCCGAGTACGGGTTTCTCGTCGTGCGCGTGGCGTATCGGGGCGTGCCGGGACTGGGGAAGCGCATCAGCGACGAGCTGTACATGAAGCTCGGGCAGGTCGAGATGGACGATATCGCCCTTGGTGTCAAGGCGCTGTGGAGCCGGCCCTACTTCGACCGCCACCGCGTCGGCATCTTCGGGACGTCCTACGGCGCATACACCGCGGCCATGGAGATCGTCCGCCACCCGGATGTGTTCGCCGCGGCGTCGGCGTCGTCGCCGGTCACCGACTGGCGGAACTACGACACGATTTACACGGAACGCTACATGGGCCTCCCTCAAGAGAACAAGGCGGGCTATGACGCCGGCAGCGTCATGACGTACGTCGACGCGTTCAGGGGGCGGCTCCTGCTCTATTACGGGACGGCAGACAACAACGTCCACCCGGACAACACGATGCAGTTGGTCGAGGCGCTGAAGAACGCCGGCTGTGCGCAGGCGCGGACCCGCGCTGGCATCCGCACCCCCTGCGGCAAGAGCTTTGACCTGCAAGTCGGTCCAGACGAGCCCCACAGCGAGGTCAATCCGGCGCGGATGATGGAGTTCTTCATCGAGAACCTGGTCGTCCACCCCGACGAGCTCCTGGCGCCGCAGTAGCGCGATGCGCGGACGGCAGGGCGGCTGAACGGGGACCCGCGGAACGGCTGAGTGACAAAGAGGTGCAGCGATGAATCCTGACGATGACGCCTTCGATACGGTTCAGCGATTCGTCCTGGCGATGAACGACCGCATCGACGATCTGTTCGTGCGGGTTGAGGCTTTGCGACGCGCCGTTGGGCCGGTGGGGCTCTCGCAACAGCAGTACGAGGAGTCGCTTCGCGCGGTGCAAAAGGAACTACAGGACTATCGCGATCGGGAAACGCCGAAGTTGACCGCCCTCGAGAACGGGGCGCAGATACGAAGGCTCCTGGAAAAATCCACGAAGCAGCCAAGCCGCTAGAACTCATCTCATAAACCGGCCGGCATTCGGTCGGCGACCGGTTTATGAGATGAGTTCTAGTCCAGGCTGGGCCTTGCCACGAGGGCAGAAGCCAGCGAAAGGGACGGCCCCTTGACGCAGGGGCATCCCGGCAAATATCATTTAATCCGGATTTACGGATAGATGATAACGGCCTCGCCCATTCTCGAGTCGCTGACCGCGCTGGCGGACCCCACGCGCTGCCGGATGCTGCTCCTCATGGAGGCGCACGAGCTGACCGTCACCGAGCTCTGCGCCGTGCTGCAGCTGCCGCAATCGACAGTCAGCCGGCATCTGAAGACGCTCGCCGATGCGGGGCTCGTGAGCTCGCGGCGGGATGGGACGAGCCGGTATTACGTGCTCGCCGTGCATCAGGCCCCTGAGGCCCAGACCGAGCTCTGGCGGCTGACGAGGCGCGAGATGGCGGATCGGCCCGGCGCGGCACAGGATGCGCGGCGGCTGGAGCGCGTGCTGGCGCGGCGCCGCGAGACATCCGCGCAGTTTTTCGCCGGCGTCGCCGGCCAATGGGATCGGCTGCGCGCCGAGATGTTCGGCGACGATTTCTACCTGCGCGCCCTCCTGGCGTTGCTCGACGAGGAGTGGGTCGTCGGGGATTTGGGCTGCGGCACGGGGGAGGTCTCGGCGGCGCTCTCGCCCCATGTCGCGCGCGTCATCGGGGTCGACGCCTCGGAGGAGATGCTGGCGGCGGCGCGCGCGCGATTCGGGGCCGCGGGTAATGTCGAGCTGCGACAGGGGCACCTCGAGGCGCTGCCGATTGCACCCGGCGTCCTCGACGCCGCGGTGATGACGCTCGTGCTCCACCACGTGCCCTCACCGGCCGAGGCGTTGAAGGAAGCCGCGCGCGCGCTCAAACCCCGCGGCCGGCTGCTCATCGTCGACATGGCGCCGCACGAACACGAGGAATATCGTCAGCAAATGGGCCACGTCTGGCTGGGGTTCGCCGAGGAGCAGCTGCGCCGCCTGCTCGCGCACGCCGGGTTCGACCGCGTGAAAGTGCACGCGCTGCCGCCGGCGACCGAAGCGAAGGGGCCCGCGCTCTTCGTCGCCGGCGCGAGCAAGGAAGTTAGAAGTTAGAAGACAGAAGTGTGAAGTTAGAAGACAAAAGTTAGAAGTTCGAAGACAGAAGTTCGAAGTTTGAAGTAGATCAGTGGCCTGGGGCCCGTAGCCCGTAGCCCGCAGCCCGTAGCCCGTTTTCCGAAGGAGATCGTGACCGATGCCGACTGCCACCCTGAACGAGCATGCGTACGACCTGGCCCGAAAGGCCGGGCGTCAGCCGTACAAAGTGAAAGACCTGTCTCTGGCCGAGTGGGGACGCAAGGAAATGCGCCTGGCCGAGCAGGAGATGCCCGGCTTGATGGCGTTGCGGGAGCGCTACCAGGGCAAGAAGCCGCTCGCGGGGGCTCGCATCATGGGCTCGCTGCACATGACGATCCAGACGGCCGTGTTGATCGAGACGCTGGTTGACTTGGGCGCCGACGTGCGGTGGGTCTCCTGCAACATCTTTTCGACGCAGGACCACGCCGCGTCGGCCGTCGTGGTTGGCCGTCCGGAGAGCGGCGGCACGCCCGAGAAGCCGCGCGGGACACCGGTCTTCGCGTGGAAGGGCGAGTCGCTCGAGGACTATTGGTGGTGCACCAAGGAAGCGCTCGTGTGGCCGAACGGCGCGGGCCCCACGCTCATCGTCGATGACGGCGGCGACGCGACGCTGTTCGTGCACAAGGCCCATGAGTTCGAGAAGGCGGGCAAGATTCCGGCGTTCGACGCGGCCCGCGAGCCCGAGGAGTGGGGCGTGATTCTCCAGACGCTTCGCGAGGAGCTCGCGGCGCGCCCGGGCCTGTGGTCGAAGATCGCCACCGGGATCCGAGGCGTCTCCGAGGAAACGACCACCGGCGTCCATCGCCTCTACGAGATGATGCGGGACGGCACGCTGCTGTTCCCGGCCATCAACGTGAACGACTCGGTCACCAAGAGCAAGTTCGACAACATCTACGGCTGCCGGCATTCGCTGCCCGACGGGCTGGCGCGCGCGACCGACGTCATGCTGGGCGGCAAGCTGGCCGTGGTCTTCGGTTTCGGCGAGGTCGGCAAGGGGTGCGCCCAGGCCCTGCGCGGGCAGGGCTGCCGGGTCGTCGTCACCGAGATCGACCCGATCTGCGCGCTCCAGGCGGCCATGGAAGGCTACCAGGTGGTGACGATCGACGACGTGTTGGCGCAGGCGGATATCTTCGTGACGGCGACGGGCAACTTCAACATCATCACCGTCGAGCACATGGCGCGGATGAAGGACAAGGCGATCATCGGCAACATCGGCCACTTCGACAACGAGATCGACATGGCCGGGCTCAAGAAGCTGCCGGGTATCACGCACGTGAATATCAAGCCGCAGTACCGACGAATGGCAGTTCCCGGACGGCCACTCGGTACTCGTGTTGGCTGAGGGCCGGCTGCTCAATCTCGGGTGCGCGACCGGGCATCCCTCGTTCGTCATGTCGGCGTCGTTCACGAACCAGGTGCTGGCGCAGCTCGAGCTCCATGCCAACGCCGAGCAGATCGGCAAGAAGGTGATCATGCTGCCGAAGCATCTCGACGAGGAAGTCGCGCGGCTGCACCTCGACAAGCTGGGCGTGCACCTGACCACGCTCTCAGCCGAGCAGGCGAAGTACATCGGCGTGCCGGTCGAGGGGCCGTACAAGCCGGAGCACTATCGGTACTGACGCTGATTGAGAAGTCAGAAGTTAGAAGACAGAAGTTAGAAGTTAGAAGTTAGAAGTCCGGCGACGCTGGACGTTCGAAGTCGAAGGTTGGGGCGCGGCCGGGTTGTCAGATCCGGTCGCGCCCGTCTTGCTTCTGGCGGCCGCGGCGCAGCGCGGCGTTGAATCCGAGTGCCGGTCGCAGTATCGTTGACGCGTGGCGGCCCAGAGGCGCGTGGTACGCGGGAGGTTCGTGGCGCTGCAGCGTTCGTGGCGCTGCTCGGCGTCACGGTTGGCGCGCAGACCCTGGGCGGCGAGGCGCTGGTGGCCGCCTTGCAAGGCGGTGGCTACGTCATCGTCGTGCGGCACGCGCACGCGCCGGCCCAGCCGCCCGACCCGCAGACCGCCGATCCCGGCAACGTCAATCGCGAGCGTCAGCTGGACGCAGCCGGCCGCGCCGGCGCCACGGCCATGGGGCGGGCGCTGCGTGCGCTGAAGATTCCCATCGGCGAGGTGCTGACGAGCCCGACCTATCGGGCGCGTGAGACCGCTCGGCTGGCGGGCCTGTCGAATCCACGCGCGGTCGAGGAACTGGGCGACAACGGCCGCAGCATGCAGGGCGTGACCGAGACCCAGGCCGCGTGGCTGCGGCGTCGAGTGACGCAGTTCTCCAAAGGCACCAACACGGTGATCGTGACGCATCAACCGAATATGGCGCTCGCGTTTCCGCAGGCGGCTGGATTGGTCGATGGCGAGGCGCTCGTGTTTGGGCCCGATGGCAAAGGCGGAGCGGCCCTCGTCGCGCGAGTCCCGATTGACGCCTGGTCGAAATTGCCGGGCGCGCGGTGACGCCGTGAAGGCCCCGCAGGATCCTCACGGCGGGGCTCGTCAGTATTCCGCGAACGCCTCGTCGACGTAGCAGTAGAGCCAGCGCTCGCCGACCTCGGCGGACGTAATCACGGGGTGGTGGCTCGCGTGGGCGTGCTTGCTCGCGTGGCGATTGGGCGACGAGTCGCAGCAGAGCGTCACGCCGCATGTCTGGCAGGTCCGCAGGTGCACCCACCGGTCGCCGACCTTCACGCACTCCTCGCACTCGCGGCGCTGTGCGGTCTTGAGCTCGCCGATCTGGTCGATGTGCTTGCAGGTATCTGGCATAATTCAGCCTAGCACGAGTGCCGCCCGTCCCCGGCGCGCGCCACCCCCGATCGAGAATCCCATGACCGCAGACCCGTCCGCCACATCCACTCTTGACCGCGCCGCGCTCTCCGCCTGGTATCGCGAGAACCGTGAACGCTCCGACCGGCTGTTCGACTGGCTCGTTGACGAGGCGTACTACGCGCAGCCGATCGCGCTGCGGCACCCGATCGTGTTCTACGAAGGGCACCTGCCGGCGTTCGCGTTCAACACGGTGGTCAAGCGCGCCTTGGGGCGGCCGAGCATCGACGAGCGCCTCGAGCGGCTGTTCGCGAGAGGCATCGACCCCGACGAGGCGAACGGGCCGGCCCAAGACGCGCGGGCGATGTGGCCAAGCCGCGAAGAAGTCCGGGCGTTTGCGGCCGAGGCCGACCGGCAAGTGCTCGAGTGCATCGAAGGCGCCGACATCGACCAGCGGGGCCATCCGCTGCTGGACCGCGGCGAGGCCGTGTTCGCCATCCTCGAACACGAGGCGATGCACCAGGAGACGCTCCTGTACATGTGGCACCGCCTGCCGTTCGAGTCGAAGCGGGCGCCCGGCGACTATCGGCCGTTCGACCGACGGCGCCATTCCGCGCGCCGAGTGGATGGCGGTGCCGGCCGGCCGCGCCACCCTTGGCGCGGATGCCGGCGCGGTCGCGTTCGGCTGGGACAACGAGCGGCCCGCGCATCAGGCCGACGTCGCGTCGTTTCTCGTCGAACGGCACAACGTCACGAATGCGGCGTTTCTCGAGTTCATCGACGCGGGCGGTTACGCCGACGCCCGGTGGTGGGGACCGGACGACTGGGCGTGGATTCAGGCGGAGCAGATCCGCCATCCGTTGTTCTGGGAGGCCAATGGCCGCGGCTGGTCCTGGCGCGGCATGTTCGGTGCCGTGCCGCTGCCGCTCTCGTGGCCCGTCTACGTGAGCCAGGCCGAAGCGGCCGCCTACGCCCGCTGGCGCGGCGCGCGGCTCATGTCCGAGGCCGAGTTCCAGCGGGCCGCCTTTGGCGATCCCGGCGGGCGCGAGCGCACCCACCCATGGGGCGACGCGGCGCCATCCGCCGCGCACGGCGTCTTCGACTTCTCGAGCTGGGATCCGCAGCCGGCCGGCGGGCATCCGCAGGGCCGGAGCGCGTGGGGCGTGGACGACCTGGTTGGGAACGGGTGGGAGTGGACGAGCACGCCGTTCGCGCCGTTCCCGGGGTTCCGGGCGATGGCCTCGTATCCCGAGTACTCGGCCGACTTCTTCGACGACCGCCATTTCGTGATGAAGGGCGCGTCGCCGGTGACGGCGCGCGCGCTGCTGCGCCCCACGTTCCGCAACTGGTTTCGGCCGCGCTATCCGTACGTGTACGCGACGTTCCGCTGCGCGAGGGACGGCCGGTGAGCTCGCTCGGGATCCCGGCGGCTCGCGAGCCCGCGCTCGACCCGCTGACGGCCCAGTTCGCGGCGGACGTGCGAAGCGCGCTCACGCGGCGCCCCCGGCAGCTGCCCTCGCGGTATCTCTACGACCAGCTCGGGTCGGCGCTGTTCGAGGCGATCTGCCGCTTGCCGTGGTATCCGATCACCAGGGCGGAGAGGGCGGTTGCTCGCGGCTCACCGCGCCGGCATCTTCCGCCGCGCGGCGCCCACGACGATTGTCGAGCTCGGCTCCGGGAGCGGCGAGAAGCTCAAGACGCTGCTCGAGGCCGCGGATGGCGCGGCCGGTTCGTACCGCGTGCATCTGGTCGACTTGTCGGCGGCGGCGCTCGAGCAGTCGCAGCGCGTGCTGTCGGCGGTCGGACGGCTTCGTGTCACCGCCGCCATCGGGCCACCTACGAGGCCGGGCTGGACGCGGCGGCGCGGACCTTTCAGCCCGATGACCGCGTCCTCGTCCTCTTCCTGGGATCGAACATCGGCAACTTCGACCCGGCGGCGTGCGAGGCCCTGCTGCGGGGCATTCGCGGCCGGCTGCGCCGGGCGACGCGCTCCTGCTCGGCGCCGATCTGGTGAGGCCCGACCGCGAGCTGATCCTGGCCTACGACGATCCGCTCGGCGTCACCGCGGCGTTCGATCTGAACCTGCTCGTTCGGCTGAATCGAGAGCTCGGCGCCGACTTCGCGATCGATCAGTTCGCGCATCGGGCGGTGTGGAACCAGGCCGCGTCGCGCGTCGAGATGCACCTGGTGGCGCGAAGCGAGCAGCGTATTCGGGTGGCGGCCGCCGACCTCGCGTTCACCATGTCGCCGGGCGAGTTCCTGTGGACGGAAAGCTCGTACAAGTACCGCGACGACGAACTGGCGCGGATGCTGGACGCGTGCGGCTTTCGCCAGACCGCGCAGTGGATTGACGCGCGCGATCGATTTGCCCTGACGCTCTCCGAGGCCGTCTGATGGCGCGTCGGCGCGGCGGGGCCCGGTGATGCGGCCAGACGCCCTCGTGCGGTTCGAGCACATCGACTTCGGATACGCCGGCCGTCCCCCCATCCTGCGCGACCTGAACCTGACGCTCGAAGCCGGACGGCTGGCCGTGCTCGTCGGACGCAGCGGCGCGGGTAAGACGACGCTGCTGAAGCTGGTCAACCGGCTGCTCCTGCCGACCTCCGGCCGGGTGACCGTCGAGGGGCGCGATACGCGCGACTGGGACGGCATCCAGCTGCGGCGGCGCATCGGCTACGTCTTTCAGAACGTCGGGCTGTTCCCGCACATGACCGTGGAGGAGAACGCCGCCATCGTGCCCCGCCTGGAGCGGTGGCCGGCGGCCCGGGCCCGTGCGCGCGCCCACGAACTACTCGACCTGGTCGGCCTTCCGCCGGCCACGTATGCCGCCCGGCGCCCCCACGAGCTGTCCGGGGGCGAGCGCCAGCGGGTCGGCCTGGCGCGTGCGCTGGCCCTCGACCCGCCAATCCTCCTGATGGACGAGCCGTTCGGCGCCCTCGATCCGATCACCCGCGCCGAGGTCCGACGCGAGTTCACGCGGCTTCAACAGCAGCTGCACACGACCGTCATGATGGTGACGCACGACGTCGCGGAAGCGTTCGCGCTCGGCGAGCGGATCGGCATGGTGGACGAGGGGGAGCTCATCGTCTGGGACTCGCCGGCCCGCGTGGCCGAGACCACCGACCCTCGCGTGCGCGCGCTCGATTGACGCCCCCCTCCATCCGGTCGTGCGGCGGGCGTGATGTCGGTCATCCACTTCTGGATCGCGCATCGCTCGGAGCTTGCCGTCCTGGTCGAGCAGCACGTGCTGCTCGTGCTCTTCTCGACGGGCGTCGCCGTGGGCATTGGCGTGCCGGCCGGCGTGCTGGCCGCGCGGCGTCCTCGCCTGGGCCGGCTCGTGCTGCTTCGTGGCCAACGCCGCCCAGACCGTGCCGAGTCTCGCGCTCTTCGGGTTTCTCCTCCCGATCCCTGTGATTGGGGGACTCGGATCGCGAACCGCGCTCGTCACGCTCTCGCTCTACGCGCTCCTGCCCATCGTGCGGACCACGGTGACCGGCCTACAGAACGTCGATCCGGCCGTGATCGAGGCCGGGGTGGCGATGGGCATGACCGGCCGGCAGCGGCTGTGGCTCGTCGAGCTGCCGCTGGCGCTGCCGTCGATTCTGGCGGGCGTTCGCGTGGCGACCGTGATTGGCGTGGGCACCGCCACGATCGCGGCCGCGATTGGCGCGGGTGGACTCGGGGAATACATCTTTCGCGGGCTGTCGATGGTGGACGCGACGACGATTCTGGCCGGCGCGATTCCGGCGGCGGCGTTGGCGTTGATCGCCGACGGCCTGCTCGCGTGGCTCGGCCACCGCGTCGCGGCCGGCCGCGTGACCGCCTCGGGCGTGGCCCGATTCGCCGCGGCGGCGGCCGTCCTGTTTGCCGTGCTGCTGGGCGTGGTCTCTGCCCACCGCGCTCCCGCCACCGTCGTCGTCGGCTCGAAGAATTTCACGGAGCAGGTGATCCTTGGCGAGTTGGTCGCGCAGGCGATCGAGGCCGAGGGGGGCATTCGGGTCGAGCGCAAGCTCGACCTGGGCGGGACGTTCGTCTGCGACCGGGGCCTGCGGTCCGGCGACCTGGACGTGTATGTCGAGTACACGGGCACGGCTGACGCGGCGGTCTTTCATCAGCCGGTGCCGCACGATTCGCGCGCCGCGCTCGACGAAGCCCAGACGCTCTATGCGAAGGTCGGTCTCTCGGCGCTTGATCCGCTCGGCTTCAACAACACGTTCGCCATCCTCGTGCGCGACCAGGACGCGCAGACCCTTGGGCTGCGGACGATTGACGACCTGCGGCGCGTCGCCGGGCGCTGGACGCCGGGTTTCGGCTACGAGTTCCTCCAGCGCGACGACGGATATCCTGGACTTGTCCGCGAGTACGGTCTGACGTTCGCGTCGCAGCCGCGGGCCATGGACGTCTCGCTCATCTACAAGGCCCTGGCCGACGGACAAGTCAACGTCATCGCCGGAGATGCGACGAGCGGACTCATCGACGCGCTGCACCTGACGCAGCTCGAGGACGACCGGCACTACTTTCCGCCGTACGACGCGGTGCCCGTCGTGCGCACCGCGACGCTGCTGAAGTACCCGGCCGTCGGCCGGGCGCTCGCGCGGCTGGCGGGGCGCGTGTCTGGCCGGGACATGCGCGCCATGAATGCGGCGGTCAACGTGGGGCACCAGGATGTTCGGAACGTTGTGAGAGACTTTCTGGCGAGGGTACCGAAATGACGACCGCGCACGACCGATGGCCAGCGTTGCCGTACGATGAATGGAAAGACACCTACGACACGCTGCACATGTGGAGTCAGGTGGTGGGCAAGGTCGCGCTCGCGCTGGCGCCGCCCGTCAACCACTCGTGGGGCATCGCGCTGCACGTCACGCCGCGCGGCCTGTCAACGGCGCTCCTTCCGCACGGAGAGCGGTCGTTCTTCATCGAGTTCGACTTCGTCGATCACCTGCTGCGCATCGAGACGACGGACGACGCGGGAGAGACCCTGCCGCTCTCGCCGAGGTCCGTTGCCGCGTTCTACAAGGACGTGATGGCGCTCCTCGACCGCATGGCGCTTCCGGTGCACATCTGGACCACACCGGTCGAGATCCCGTCGCCGATCCCGTTCGAAGAAGACACCGGGCACCACAGCTACGATCCGGAATACGCCAACCGGTTCTGGCGGATTCTCGTGCAGGTGGAACGCACGCTGACGGCGGCGCGGGCGAGGTTCATCGGCAAATGCAGCCCGGCGAACTTCTTCTGGGGCAGCTTCGATCTGGCGATCACGCGGTTCTCGGGCCGGCCGGCGCCGCCGCGCGAAGGGCCGGCGTTCATGCGCGACGCGTATTCGCACGAGGTCATCAGCCACGGCTTCTGGCCGGGCACCGCGCCCGTGCTCGAGCCGGCGTTCTATGCCTACGCCGTCCCCGAGCCGGCTGGATTGAAGTCGTCGATCGTGCGCCCGGATGCCGCGTACTACCACCAGGAGATGGGCGAATTCATCCTGCCGTACGAGGCGGTTCGAACGGCGGACTCGCCCGAGCGCGCGCTCACGGCGTTCGTCGAGAGCACGTACGAAACGGCGGCGACGCTCGCGCGGTGGGATCGTGCGGCGCTCGAGCGGCCCCAGGGCTGAAGGCGTGTCGGTTCGTCACCGCCTTCAGGCGCCGCTCGACGGCCTGGCCGGCGCTCCTACTTCGCGACCTTGACCTTGGCGCCGAAGGAGACCTGCAGTCCGACGCCGAAGACTGATTGGGTCGCGCTGGCCAGCGGGTTGTGTATCGAGTCGAATTGGCGCTCGTAATACACCTTCAAGCCAAGATGGCGGGCGATCTGCGCGACGACGGACGCGCTGAGGTTGTTGGTGCTGTCGTTGCTCGAACTCACGTTCTTCTTGACGTCCAGGAGCCATGATGCCGTCAGCGTCGGCGTCACGTGAAAGGTGAAGACGCTGAGGGCGCCCACGTCCCGGACCGCCGAACTGCCCACGCCGCCCCCGTAGGACTTGCGCCCGACCGAAAACGAGACGCCGGCCAGCAGGTACACGCGCTTCGTATCGATGATCGTGACGCCAAGGCCGCCTTCCCCCTCGGCGCGGTAGGTCAAATCCAGCACCTTGTCGCGCCGCCACGAGGCCTTGGTCAGCAGCGCGAGCCGGTGAGGCAGCGGCTTGACGTCGGTCAGCTCCGCGAGCTGATTGTCGTCAATCGGCGTGTAGTCCGACGCGCCGGACGCCCGATAGCTGCCGTATTTCGACTTGAAGTCGAACCGGATCAGGTTGTTCGAGTCGGTCGTGTGCGCGGCGCTGACGTCGGCCTTCCATCCCCTGGAGTCAGTGCGGCCGGACTGGAGCTCGAGGCCAAGTGTCGCGGAGACGCCGGATTGCCCCGGACGCGGGGCCTCCTCCGTCTCCTGCACGAGCGATGAGGTCTGGGGCACGAGCGTCTGCGCCGCGGCCAGGGCCGGCGCCAACAGCAACACGGCCGCTATCAGGCAGCGCGCGCCTGCGGTGCGAACTCTTCTTGTCGAGTAAGGGGGCATCGCCATAGAGGCCCAATTCTGCGGGACGCCGCGAGTTTGGTCAAGCAGGCAGGCAATCCGATCGTGCGCGCGTTGCGTGCCGTGTCTGCCAGCCGCCAAGCTGTCGTGACGCGCCGCCGGTTTGCCTATCGATCATCTGCCGGGCCCGCCGTCGCCTCGGTTCGCCGGGGCGACGGAGCCGACCGCGCATGAGAAGCTCTCGGCGTCGCTCGTGCTGCCGCGTCCGCTGTAGCGCGCCACCGCCGGGTACGGACAGAGTGGGCGCGTGAGGGTGACCGTGCCGCCGGACAGATGTGACGCCGCGATTGTCTTGGGCGCGACGCCGTGCTCGACCCATTGCTCCAGCGCGCCGAGCGCATCGAACGTGCTCGGTCCCGCGCCGCCGCCGCAGTGGCTCATGCCGATGACCGGGAAGAACCGGAAGAAGGTCTGCGTCGCGCGCGACGCCCCCCATCGTCTTGATCGACGCCGCGGTAGTAGCCGATCGGGTCGCCCGGCGGGACGACCGGGTCGGCGAGCCCGGTGTACATCACGAGCTTGCCGCCCGCCGACTTGAAGCCGCGGAGGTCCGTGGCCATCGCGCTGAGGTCGGGCAGCGCGTGATCGACGTAGTCGACATCGCGATCCCAGTCGAAGGTCCGCCAGTCCCACGCAGGGTCGCCGAACACGAAGTCCCGGAACAGGCCGATTCGGACGGGCTCACGCGGGCCCGTGATGTAGCTCGCCCAGCCCTGCTCGCTCCCGCGAACCCATCCGGGATAGATCTGCGCGCCCGTGCGGGGATTGCGCGCGCCGGCGTAGACCTTCTTGACGGCGGCCACCTGAGCCGCTGGCAGGCACGAGTCGTCGGGTGCGCCATGGCAGGCGAGCGTCGCGGGATCGAAGCGGCAGACCCAGCGGATCGCCGATGAGGCCGTCCTTGAGCGCCGTCGCCGGCGTCGCAGGCCGCGATGGCGCTCCGGGTCAAGAGCGCAAGCGAGGCGCGCGTCAGGATCGGCTGGCCGTCGTTGGTGTGCGTGGCCATCCACGACCAGAGGAAGCCGTAGATCAGGTGCAGACGATTGTTGCCGGGGTCGCCGGCGACGATGCCGTCGTAGTCGTCTGGGTAGCGCTGGGCTTCCAGAGCGCCTGTTGGCCGCCGGTCGAGCAGCCGTCGAAGTACGACCAGGTCGGCAGCTTGCCCGTGTGATCGCGGATCAGCAGCTTGGCAGCCTCGGTCATCACATGGACGGCTCGATACGCCCAGTCGGCAATCTTCTCCGGATGGGCGCGGCCGAACTCCATCTGGTCGCCCGTGTGTCCGGCATCGGTGCCGACGGTGGCGTATCCGAGCGACAGCGCGTGGGCCATGGCCGCGTAGCCAATCGCGCCGCCGAAAGCCGCCGTTGCCGGTGCCGAGCAGCTTGCCGTTCCACGCGCCAGCGCGGGAATCCAGACTTCGAGCGTGATGTGCGAGTCAGGCGTTGGCGTGGCCACGGACGACCACGCGGCAGAATGCGGGCGTCGTGACGGGACGCCTCGCGCCTGGCGGCGTGAACGAGCCGGCGGCCATGTCCTCGGCGGACACGACGGTCAGGTTCGACAGGACGAGCGATGTGAGAGTCGAGCAGGCGGTGCCGGCACCGGCCGGCGCTCCGGCCTGCGCGGCATCCGCCGCAATGATCGAGGGCACACAGACCAGCGCCAGAACCGAGAGTCGCTCGGCGCCACGAAGATGGGGACGTCATTGCGGGACCTCAGCAAAGGTGCTGGGCGACGGCGCGGTTCGGCCGCGCTGCTCGCGGCGGTGTCCGGCAGCACGTGGCTCGCCGCCGCTTCTCGATGAGCCGGTGCGGCATCGTCTGTCAGCAGGAAATGTTCGTCCACGGCGCGAAGGGCGGCGCGGCGGCACGACGCAGACGTAGCCGTCCTGCGTGCCGTAGCGCTCCTCGACCGATGGGCGCGGGTCGGCCGTCGTCGGCGCGGTCCGCCCTCGTCTTGGCGAAGGGGACGTATCCCCCGATGAACCCGCAGCCCTGCCCTTGAAGAAGCCGGACGACTCGACGTTCCAGCCGAGATAGGTGCCGAGCGGCGCCTGGTCAGGACCGACGGGACGCCCGACGGTCTCGTTGCCGTCGGCGTTGACCTTCGGCACGTAGGTCGGGATGACGTGCGCGGATGCGCGGCGGCACGCGGCGTGATCACGCCGGACAGATCGTTCGCATTGAACGCCGGACCGAAGTCATAGTCGAGGACCGGGTTGAGGAGCCGTCGTGGAATCGGCAGAGCCGGGAATGTCCGGAAGGCCGAGGGCCGTCTCGGTGGCCGGCACGAGCTCGCCCTGCGCGAGCAGGGGATAGCGGCTCGGCCGGCGGCGCGTGCCCTTCGTCACCCAGTCGACCAGGTCGCGCGGTCAGCGCCCGCGTCGTGTCGGCTTCCGGGTTGGGATTGCGGGCAGGCGCAGCCGCCCTGACTCGGTCCCGCTTCGAGCTGGAACCCGCCGCGGCCGCCCCGTGCGTCGTGCCCGGATAGTAGTAGCGCCGGACGTTGTCGGGGAGCGGGAGGTCCTGACGTGGCGTCGGTGCCGATGAGGTCCGGGCGACATGCGCAGGCCCCAGAACTCCGTCGAGCCGAACGCCTCGATGATCTTCGGACACGTGTGCGAGGCCGTGCAGCGATCGAGCAGGCTGGCTTCCGGCCGGCCGCGGACCGTGTCGTCGTAGCGGCTCCACCAGAGCACGCCTTCGCTGCCCGGCTCGTAGAGGGTCGCGGCGCCGCCGGGCAGCGCGAACCGGAAGTCCATCGGCGTCTGGCGCGCCGCGATCCGCGGAAACGCGCCGTCCCAGACGATGCGGCCGGCGAGTCGTCCTCGTTGAATCCGAGGTGGATGAACGTCTTGATGAAGTTGCCCGACTGCGAGTCGCCAATGCGCGACGACGTGGTCGATCGGCGCCGGCCACCGGGTTCGGCGTGCCCGTCCGCATCGTGCGGTCGCATGGCGGAAGAACGACGACGATGTCGCGCGTCGCGGCGAGGCCGACGCCGAGGACGAGGGGATTCTTCGCCGTGTAGACGAGCTCGTACACCCGCGCCGGGTCGAAGCCGTCCTTGAGACACAGGCGTGTCGGATCCGGCGTGCCGGGAAAGGGTTTCGTCCGTGCAATCGGCAAACACCCACGCGCTTCGCGGCACGGTCACCACACCGGTCTTCGACGCCGCGCGCATTCTCGGCCGCCGCCGAAATCAGCGTCGCCGTCGGCTGGTCGAGCGTCGCCGGTGGATACGGTTGAGGCGAAGCCTCCAATCGAACCCGAGATGGATCGGCACGTGTTCGTGCCCGGCGGCACGTTGATGAAGCGGGCGATCACCGGGCCGGTGACCGGCCGATCCGTCCGGGTTCATGGCGATCGGCACCCGGATCGTCTGGTTGCTCGCCGTCGGCATCACGTCGCCTTGCCAGCCGCTGATCAACCAGACGTGGCCGTCCGGGTCCGCGGCGATGCGGCCGTTGCCGCGGTTGGCGACCTGAGTACATCAGCACGCCCGAGCGCCTTGGACATGTCCACGGGCTTGGCGAGCGCGAACGTCGCGACGTACTCGACCCGTCCGCGCGCGTTCTTCGGCGCGAGGGCGAGGTCCTGGATGATCGCGTTGTGCGGATCGGCCGGGTCGACCTCGCCGTAGATCCGCCCCCGCATGATCTCGAACGGCCCGGCGGCGCCCGTCGCGCCCCCGCTCACGGGGCCGCGTCGAGAGGATCTCCAGGCGAACCACCTGGGCGGAGGCCGCTCGCGCGCCGGCCGCCAGGAAGAGCGGCAGCAGCGCGGTCGTGAATGCGAGGCGAGCCGTTGCCTTTCGCGTGACCATCAGGTTCTCCTTTACTCCGTCGCGTGGGTCCCCCCTCACGCCTTCTTCGCGCTTCGCGCGCGGCCCTGACGGGCCGGCCGCGGCACTTCCGCCTCCGCTGAAGCTTCGGCGGACCGCCGAAGCCTTGCGCGAAGGCGGTCGTGTCCGCGTGCGCTCCTATGCCTTCACGGGCTCTCCGGGAGGTTCAAGTCGAGCAGCACCGAGCTCAGTGACTTGCCGTGAGCGTCGAGCGCGAGCGTGCGCGTGACGCTGTGGCCGGGCGGGCGCGAGCACGACGAAGTTCAGCGCGCCCAGGTGCGGCGCCGTGTACCGAACGACCGTCGCCCTCGACCACGCCGGAGAGATGCGCGCGGACGCGATCGGCGGTGACGACCCGCTCGATGAGGTCGTAGTCGCGCGGGTCGGTGGCAATCACCGAGATGGTGACCAGCGCGCCCTTGTCTCCCGCGCGCGAATGCGCGATGTCGCGAAGCGTCATGTCAGTCCCTGCCACTCAGGCTCGCTCGTAGTCGACGCGCGTCGTGACCAGCTCCCGCGGCACGAACGTCGAGACAATGGCCAGAACCTCCCGCGCCGACTTCGTGACGCCCGCCGCCCCCGGCCGGCCCGTTCGTGTAGAGCGCCTCGACTTCGTTGCCCACGCGCAGCGCGTCACGCATCGTGCCGGTGCTCGCCGCGACACGGGCACGAACCTCACGGGGAGGGCAGGCCGAGGCCGCCGGTGACTGCCGGCCACGGCGTCCACGCCGATGAGGTCGAAGCGGGCGCTGGCGGGGTTCAACCCGGTCAGCCGGAGCCGCTCCGCGACGATGTCCAGGGCCAACCGCGCGCGCGCGATGGCGCCGGGCCCCGCGTAGGAGATCTGGCCTTCGCCGATGAAGCCGCCCCGGCAGCCGAGCGAGACCTTCAGGGTGCGCGGTCGCGGCGCGCCGCCCGCGCCGCGAGCTTCGACATGGTCGGGCGCGATCTCCGTGAGGCGTACTCTGGCTGAAGTCGGCGACGACGTCCGGCGTGGGATATGCCGCGGGATCCTGAATCTCGTAGAGCAGCTGCTCCTTGCAGGTCGCCGCGCTGACGGCGCCGCCGGAGCCGGCGACTTTCGTGATCATGGCCGTGCCGTCGTTCGAGACCTCGGCAATGGGGAAGCCGAGCCGCGCCAGGTTCGGCGACGTCCTTGATGCCCGGGTCGGCGAAGTAGCCTCCGGTGACCTGTCCGGCACACTCCAGCAGGTGGCCGACGAGGGTGCCCCGACCGATCGCCGGCCAGTCGGTCATCGACCAGCCGAACTCATAGGCATTGCGGCGCGACGAACAACGAGGGGTCGGCGACGCGGCCGGTGATGACGACATCGGCGCCGGCCGAGAGCGCGGCGACCAGCGGCTCGGCGCCCAGGTACGCGTTGGCCGACACGAGCGCGTCGCCCAGGCTGCCAACGGGCTCGCCGGTTTCGTCGACAGTGAACGCGCCGGTCCGCACCAGCGCGAGCACGTCGTCGCCGGTGACGGCGGCGACGGTCAGCCCGCGCGAGACCGAGCGATCGGGCGAGTTCCCGGACGGCGGCGGCCGCCGCCGTCGGGTTGGCCGCGCCCATGTTGGTGAGAATCCGAATGCCGCGCGTCGGCGCAGATCGGCAGCACCGCCGCCATCCGGTCGCGCAGCAGCGGGTCGTAGCCGGCGTTGGGGTCGGCCGTCTTCGCCTGCTGGGCGATCGCGATGGTGCGTTCGGCCAGGCACTCGAACACCAGGTAATCGAGGTCGCCGTCTCTCGCCAGCTCGACCGCCGGCTCGATGCGGTCGCCGGAGTAGCCGGCGCCGCAGCCGATGCGCACGGTCCTCATAGCGGGAAGACTCCGCAAACACCACGCACGCGATCGTCATGACCACGGTGGCGCCGAACAGGAACGGCGCGGTGTAGCGCTGGTGCGCCGCCAGGTCGATGCCGGAAAGCCCGACGAGCAGGAAGGTCGCCGGTGTGAGCGGACTGACCGGGAAAGCCGGTCGTCATCTGGCCGAGCAGGGCGGCCTGTCCGACTTGCATGGGCGGCACGCCAAACGCCTTGGCGACCTCCGCGATCGACCGGCAGCACGCCGAGGTAGAAGGAATCCGGATCGAACAGCAGGCTCAGCGGCATCGAGGTCAGGCCGAGCGCCACCGGAATGTGGCGCGCCATCCTCGCCGGCACGAGCGTCGACCGCCGCCTGGGCCATGGCGTTCAGCATGCCCGACCCGCTCATGATGCCGGTGAAGGCCCCGGCCGCCATGAGAATCGCCGCCATCATCACCGCGGCCTTCGCGTGCGCGTCGATGCGGGCGCGCTGCGCGCCGACGTCGCGGTAGTTGAGGAGCAGCGCGATCGCCGTGCCGATCATGAACGTCGAGCGCGGCGTCGAGCATGCCGCTGATCATGGCGGCCATGAGGCACAGCGTGAGGCCGAGGTTCGCCCAGAACAGATGCGGCCGGCGAAGGCGCTGCGCCTCGTCGGAGAGCGATCGGACGGCGACGTCCGCGACCGGCGCCGGCGGCTCGGCCGCGACGCGGCGCTCTTCGCGTCCGCCCAGCCACCAGGCGACGCCGAAGACGCAGACGAGGCCCACAGCCTGGACCGGGATCAGGGGGCGAAACAGATCGATGGTGGGGATGTGCAGCGCCGCCGACGCGCGGAGCATCGGGCCCGTCCACGGCAGGAAGTTGACGCCCGCGGCCATCGACGCCACGCAGGCCAGCACGCGCTTGTCGATGTGCAGCCGTTCATAGAGCGGGAGCATCGTCGGCACCGTCACGAGGAATGTCACGGCTCCCGATCCGTCGAGGTGGACGAGGAGGGCGAGCAGGGCCGTGCCCATGACAATGCGCCGCGGGCGGTTGCCTACAGCCGAGAGGATGCGATCGACGATCGGGTCGAGCATGCCGGCGTCGGTCATCACACCGAAGTAGAGGATCGCGAAGACGAACATGGCCGCGACCGGCGCGGTCTGCTGGATGCCGGCGACGACGAAGGCGCCAATCCGCGGGCCGAAGCCGCCGACGAGTGCGCCGGCGATGGGCGCCGCGATGAGGGCGACAAGCGGCGAGCTCAGGCGGCTCATGATGAGCACGAGCACGGTGAGCACGGTGGCGAGACCGAGGAGCGCAAGCATGAGCGGTGCGGCTCCCGAATCCTGCGGCCTCGCGAGTGTTATGTAAAGTGAATCATTTGAATTACAGTGTTTCGAAAATCGAATGATTGCCGAGCTTCGTCACATCGAGGCCTTCCTGGCGGTCGCCCGGCTGGGCAGCTTCACGCGCGCGGCCGCCGCGTTGAACGTGTCGCAGCCGGCGCTGACGGTTCAGATCCGGCAGTTCGAGCAGGCGCTGGGCCTCCGGCTGTTCGACCGGAACAATCGCCGCGTGTCGTTGACGCAGGCCGGGCGGGACCTGGTGGCGCCGTTCGAGCGCGTGTCGCTCGACGTGGCGTCCGTGCTGGAACATGCGCGCGACCTGTCGAGCCATCGACGCGGGGTCGTCACGGTGGCGGCGCTGCCATCGGTCGCGGCGGGCTTGTTGCCGCGCGCGATCCGCGCATTGTCGGCGCGCCACGAGGGCCTGACGGTGCGGATCCGGGACGGCGTGGCGGGGCGCGTGATCGACCTGGTGAAGACGGGAGAGGTCAACTTCGGCATTGGGAGCCTCTCCCGCCCGGATCCGGACCTCTTGAGCGATCCGCTCTTCACCGATCAGTTGTGCGCGTTCGCGCCGGTCGGCCATCCGCTGACGCGCGCGCGCCGCGTGTCCCTGGCCGATGTGAGCGCGTTTCCGCTGATCCTGACCGGGCCCGACAGCAGCGTTCGACAGATTGTCGAGCGCTCGCTCGCGCACGAGCACCTGGCCGCCGTCGTCGCGCACGAAGTCGCGTACATGACGACCGCGATTGGGATGGTTGATGCCGGGCTGGGCATCGCGATCCTGCCCGAGTCGGCGATCGGTCTGGCGGCCGGCGCGCGCACGTACGCCGTCGCGATTCGTGAGCCGGTGCTGACCAGGCAAGTCAGCCTGCTGCGCCGGGCCGGCCGCTCGTTCTCTCCAGGCGCCGAGCGGCTCGCCGACGCGCTACGCGCCACGGCCATCGAGCGGCCTCGCGCGCAGACGCGAGGAAGTTAGAAGTGAGAAGACAGAAGTTAGAAGTGTGCTGGCCCGTAGCCCGTAGCCCGTAGCCCGCGGCCCGCACTTCCAACTTCTGGCTTCTAACTTCTCACTTCGAAGGAGGTCCCTGTCTTCGCCCGGACCTCTTCCATCGAGACGTCGGGCATGAGTTCCGTGAGGACGAGGCCGGCCGGCGTCACCTCGAACACCGCCAGGTCGGTGATGATGAGGTTCACGACGCCCTTGCCGGTGATGGGCAAGGTGCATTCAGGAAGAATCTTCGGGCTGCCATCCTTGGCGCAGTGGTCCATGACCGCGACGACCCGCCGGACGCCCGCGACCAGATCCATGGCGCCGCCCGGGCCTTTGACCATCTTGCCCGGCACCATCCAATTGGCGATGTCGCCTTGAGCCGAGACCTCGAGCGCGCCCAGGATGGCCAGATCGATGTGCCCGCCTCGAATCATCGCGAACGACTCGGCGCTCGAGAAGAAGGCGGCGCCTGGCAGGGCCGTGATCGTTTGCTTGCCCGCGTTGATCAGGTCGGGATCGACGTCGTCCGGCCGCGGAAACGGCCCGATGCCGAGCAGGCCGTTCTCCGACTGCAGCGTCACGTGGATGCCGGCCGGGATGAAGTTGGCGACGAGCGTCGGGATGCCGATGCCCAGGTTCACGTAATAGCCGTCTCGGAGCTCCATGGCGGCGCGGCGCGCCATCCGCGCGCGCGTTGGAGAGACTTGTCCGGCTGCCGCCCCGCCCTCGACGGTGCGGAACTCGATGCGCTTCTCGTACGGGGCGCCTTGAAAGATGCGGTCAACGTAGATGCCCGGCACGTGGACCGTGTCAGGGTCGATCGCGCCGATGGGCGCGAGCGTTTCGACCTCGGCCACGCACGTCGCCGCGCAGGTCGCGATCGCGGGGTTGAAGTTGCGCGCGGTCTTTCGAAAGACGAGGTTGCCGGCCTCGTCGCCCTTCCAGGCCTTGACGAGGGCGACGTCGGCGCGAATCGCCGTCTCGAGGACGTAGTCGCGGCCGTCGAACGCCTGCACGGGTTTCCCGGCGGCGAGCGCCGTGCCGTATCCGGTGCGCGTGAAGAAGGCGGGGATACCGGCGCCCCCGGCGCGGATTCGTTCGGCAAGCGTCCCCTGGGGCACGAGCTCCAACTCGAGTTCGCCGGCGAGCACCTGGCGCTCGAACTCCTTGTTCTCGCCGACGTAGGACGCGACGACCTTCTTGACCTGGCGGTGCTCCAGCAGGAGGCCGGCGCCAAACCCATCGACGCCGGCATTGTTGCCGACGAGCGTGAGTCCCGTGACGCCGCTTCGACGGATGGCGGCGATGAGATGCTCGGGAATGCCGCAGAGCCCGAACCCGCCGGCCGCGATGACCATGCCATCGACGAGCAGGCCGTCGAGCGCCGCGTCCGCGTTTGCGTAGGTCTTCGACATCGCTGGGCGCCGCGCCTTCCACGCGCGCGGCACGCGGATGTTACTTCAATGGTGCGGATGCGGGTGATTCGCTTCTTGGAATACTGCGATTCAGAAAGTTCGCATGCCTCGACCGCGCCGCCTGAGGGACCCTCAGGCCCCTACTTCGCCACGCGCCAGATGTCGATGAGGCCTTCCGTCCCGCGGCGGTTGGCGTTGCCTTCCGGCAGGGCAATCTTGCCGTCGACGACGATGGGGCTGTTCCAGTGGCCGGCGCCGCAGCTCAAGGTCGTGACGAGGCGACCGGTCTCCGGCTCGTAGACGCGGAGCGCCCCGGCCGGGTCGTAGACGTAGAGCAGGCCGCCCGCCGCGATGGGGCTCGTGCCGGCGCTGCCGTTCTGCCAGGCTTGCGTCAGCTTGCCGCCGCTGAACGTCCACGCCGTCGTCCCTTTGCCGTCGGCGGCGAACATCCAGGTCTTGCCTCCGGCATGGAGCACGGCCGGCGCGGTGAACAACCGATCGCCGCCCGGTGTCGGGACGACTTGCACTTCGCCGCCCTGGTGCGCCTCGGCGCCCTTGATCTTCTCGAGGCTGAGGACGCGGATGGTGCCGTCCTTGCCGCCCTGCGCGAGGTATCCGCCGCCCAGCAGCACCGGCGAGGTCGAGCCGATGTCGGCGTCGCGCGCCTCCAGTTCATCCGTGTTCGTGGGCGTGTAGTTGCCGATCATGTCCGTCGCATCGGGGGCGAGCTCGATCGTGGCGTCGCTCCAAGACGTCTTGCCGTCCCAGGGGCCGTTGCCGGTGGCGACAAAGAGGTGGCCCGTGGCCGGATCGACCACGACTCCCGACCGGCCCCAGATGGCGGACCGCTGCGCGGCGCAGCTCGACGGATCGATCAGCTCGTGCCGGTCGCTGCAGAGGGAATTCCAGACGTGCAGCAGGCGGCCGGTCGCGCCGTCGAGAATCGCGACGTGCCCCTGATAGGGCGGCGCGTCGCCGATGTAGCCGGCGGTGGCTGCGATGACATGCCCGCGGAAGAAGCCCAGCGGCGAGGCGATCTTTTCGCGCTGCGGCATCTTGGTGATGGGCGTGCTCCACACGGCGTGGCCGTCGGCCACGGCGAGCTTCTCGACCTTCCCGTCCGGAGACGCGGCGTAGATGAACTCGCGGCTGGGGTCGGCGACGGGGGTGGAGTTCGTGATCTGGCGCGAGCCGTCCCACGCGTCGAGGCCGGGCGGCGTGAACTGCCAGAGCACCTTCCCGTCGTTGCCGTCGATGGCGATCGTCTTGCCGTAGGTCGTGGTCGTGAAGAAGACGTCGTGCGTGGCGCCGTTGACGCGGACGCCGTGCAGGTAGATGAGCGACGCATCGACCACGCCGTCGACCGCGACCTGCTGCTGCTGGAGCGACGCGACGTTGGCCGCCGTGATGCCCGTGGGCGCCGTCGACGCGCTCGATCGTTCGACATTGCCGCCGAACATCGGTCCAGTCCCGGCTGGCGGCGGTGGTCTTCGACTGGGCGGGTGGGGCGTCAAGGGTGCGCGCCGCCGACGCGGGCTGCAGCGCGGCCACGGCAAGAAGGCCGAAGAGTAGAGATTTCATGGTTCTCCAAGCTTGCCGCCAGGAGCGGCTGCCGGTCAAGGGCGCGGGGCCAAGGACGCCGCCGCCGGCGCAGGCGCCAGGTGTAGTAGTCGGGCACGCCGTGGGCTTCGATTGAAAAAAGTGAGAAAAATGACTGAAGACCCTGGTCAATCGAGCCGAGAAGGCGTACAAGGTGGCCATGCAACGGTCTGGTTCTTCTCTTCGCTTCTCACTGCCTTCTCTGGCCGTGGCCCTCGGCCTGGCCGGCGTCGTCTATCCCGCCGCCGCATCTGCCCAAAGCCTCCGCGGGAGTCCGGCTTCGGTCAATCGGCAGCACCGTCGGGCCGAGCAGAACGGCTTCACGTTCCTCCGCACCCCGGCGCAGGTCGATTCACTGGTTGATGAAGGCCGGCTCGTGCCGGTGACGGGAAACCGCGACTACGAGTTGAACGACGTCTCGTTCGACGTGGCCCGCCCTGCCGTCAAGGTGTTCATCGATCGCCTGTCGGCGCAGTACCGCGAGGCCTGCCACGAGCCCTTGGTCGTGACGAGCCTGACGCGGCCGTTGTCCGACCAGCCGCCGAACGCGTCGCCGCTGTCCGTCCATCCGACGGGCATGGCCGTTGATTTGCGGCGCCCGGCGGACTCGCACTGCCGGGCGTGGCTCGAGTTCGACCCTCCTGTCGCTCGAGGCCAAGCGCGTCGTCGAGGCGACGCTCGAGCACTACCCGCCCCATTTTCATGTCGCCGTCTTCGCGCGAAGCTACCTGGCCTACGTGGCCACTCTGACGGGGCAGTCGGCGGGCGAGCTCCGGACTGCCGCGCTGGGGAGGTCGCCGTACACCGTTCGGCCGTCCGACACGTTGTGGGGGATTGCCAGCCGGTACGGCACGACGCCGTCCGAGTTGCGGGCCGCGAACCACCTGCGCTCGTCAACCATCCACCCCGGTGACGTGCTGCGGATTCCAGTGGAGTCTCAGAGCGGATTGTAAAGAGCGGGCCCCGGGCCTCTGGCCTCAGGCCCCAGAACACCAAGCGTTGCGCAGTTGCCGGGGCCCTGAGGCCCGGGGCCTGGGGCCTCTGTCTGTGCCTACCCGGCCGTTTGTCCGTGAAGCGGCTGGACGACCGGCCCGACGTCGTGGTGGACCGGCGCGAGGCTGCGGAAATACCGGTACAGGGCGCGCAGATCGGTGTCGGTCATGCGCGTGAACCCACCCCAGGGCATCGGCGAGTCGGGGATCACCAGCCCCAGCCGAAATCGCTCGATGAACTGGTCCTCGCTCCAGTTGGTGATGTGCCCGGTCGCCGGGTCGGGCGTGAGATTCGGGCTGACGTACATCGTTCCCGGGTTCAATCGCGAGCGAAACGCCAACCCGCCGGAGAAGGGCGCGCTCAAGTACGCGCCGGTCTCGAGGTTGCGCGCCGTGTGGCACACGCTGCACCCGGCGAGGGTCTTGGCGAGGTAGGCGCCGTAGGTGGCCGTCGGGGCGGGCGTGAGCGACGCCGGCGGCGTGCCGTGCGGCGCGTACGGCGCGATGAAATACGTGAGCGCGATCTTTCCAAGCAGATTGACTTGGCGGGTGGGCGGCGTGCCGGGGTCGGGCGGCAGCGACCGTAGAAACGAGAGAATCGCCACCAGGTCGGCGTCCGCCAAGTCCGCGTAGGCGTCCATGAACGGGAGCGCGATGTGCCCGTCGCGGTCCACGCCATATCGCATCATGCGAGCAAACTGCGCATCGCTCACGCGGCCCAGGCCCGTGGCCGGGTCCGGCGTGAGGTTCGGAGCGCTCCACGTCCCGAGGTACGTGTGCTCCCCAGGCCCTCCCGTGAGCGGCGCGTCCTGGCCCGCGAAGAGCGCCGGGCGCGCCGAATCGGGGGCATGGCAGTCGGCGCAGCGCCCAGGCCCAAACACGATGTAGCGTCCGCGCGCGATGACGGCCGGATCGGTCGAACGCGTGAACGGCCGGCAGCGGCCGGCTCCAGGTCGTCGGATACCGGAGCCAGGCCCAGCCGACTCCGGCGGCAATCAGGATGAACAGGCCGGCGACGACCATCGCGGCCCACTTGAGCACTGTCTTCACGCCATTCGTCATTCTAGGTGTGGCGAGTCAGAGATTCGCTGTCGTATTCCTGCCGGCGCCTTTCTGGGCCCGAATCGTTTGTGGGATGATCTCAGCCAGAATGCCTACGGTCGTGGCAGCGGTCGATGTGAGTCCAGCAGACGACGCCGGAGCGCGAGACCTGGGCTCCGTCGCGCGCGACGCCCTGCGCACGGCCGGACTCTCCCGCGCGGCCAATCCGAAGCGCGTGCGGACCTTTGTCTGCGGCGCCGTTGGCCCGGTCGCGGCCCTCGTCGATGCCGCAGACGCTGTCACCGCCGGCGCGTGTGACGCGGCGGTCGTCGTGGGGACCGACACCACGCACGGCGGACGGATCGCCCTCGTCGTCTGCGCCGCCGACGACGCGTCGCGGTCGCTTGCGGTGATCCGTACAGGCCGACCACGTGGCGCTTCCGATGCTGTTGGACGGCGCGCAGCAAGATGCGCGGCGGGTGGCGCTCTTTGCCCTTTCGGCGTCCGACGCGGCCCAGCGTGCGGTCCTGGTCGACGAAACCTCGGCGCGTCTGCGCGCGCGACCGGAAGACCTTCCGCGATGGGCGCTCGTGCCGATGGCGGCGGCGTCGAATGAGGGGCTGCGTGACCTTGCCGCCGTCGCGCGCGCCCTGCGTGCGCACGTGCTGCCAGGCGCGGGGCCCGGCGCGGCGGAGGCGGTCCACTGGCCCTTCGGCGCATCGGACGCCCAGCGTCCCTGGCTGGACGCCCCGCGCCGGGCGGGCGTCTGGTCGCGTGACGCGTCGGGTGACCACGCCCTCCTGCTCGAGGAGCCGCACGGAGCCGTGGGCCTGGCCGCGGTCGAACCCGCGTCGCGCCCTTGGCCGCGCCGGCTGTTGATCTTTGGCGCCGAGTCGCGCGAGGCGCTCGCGAGCGCGCTCGTCGCGGCTCAAGGCCGCGCCGCCGCAGCGGCGGACTGGCACGCGTTCGCCGATGAGATCGACCACTTCGAACCAGGACGATATCGCGCGGCGGTGCTTGTGCGCGACGCGGCCGATCTGGACGCCAAGATCGTCCGGCTCCTCCAGGCGATCCGATCGACGTCAACATCGCTGCACACGCCGGACGGCGCCCACTTCGGCGACATTACCGCCGCGACCGGCCGAACCGCCTTCGTCTTTCCCGGCCAGGGCGCGCAGTACGTCGGCATGCTCGGCGATTTGTGTCTGGACGCTCGGGCCGTCCAGACGTGGTACGAACAGCTGCAGGAGACCTTCCCGCCCGACGATGAGTGTCCGCCCTCCATGCTCGTCGCGCCGCCCACCGCGGGCCTGCGGCCCGAGGATCGCCGCGCGATCGATCGGGGGCTGCAGGGGGTGAGCCGGGGCGCGATGGCGACGCTCGTCGGATCGCTCGCCGTCCACGAACTGCTCGCGCGCATCGGCCTGCGTGCCGACGCGATGGCCGGCTACAGCAACGGCGAGAACGCGGCGCTCGTGGCGTCCGGCGCCTGGCGTCTGAACGGCCTCGAGCAGCTCTTCGGGTTGATGTACGTCATGCGCACGCACGACGAGGACCATCATGTCGAGCCGGGCGCCTGTCTCGCGGTCAACCGCGCATCGCCGGAGCTGATCGACGCGGCGCTCGCGGCGGGTGCCGGGCAGATCTACGTCGCGCTCGAGAACTGCCCCGAGCAGGCGGTGCTGTTCGGCGCGCCCGACCGGATTCGCCAAGCGTCAGAGCGGCTGACGGCGGGCGGCGCGTTCTGCGTGCCGCTCGCGTTCAACCGAGGACACCACACGCCCGTGTACGGCCCCACGGTTGTCCGCTTGAAGCCGCTCTACGCGGCGCTGGAGATCGGGCCGCCCACGGTGCCGCTGTACAGCGCCATCACAGCCGCGCCCTTTCCGCACGATCCCGCCGAGATGCGCGACCTCGCCTCGAGCCAATGGGCGCGTGCCCGTACGCTTCGGCGCCACCGTGCAGCGGATGTATGACGATGGCGTCCGCACGTTCATCGAAGTCGGGCCGGGCTCGGTCCTGACCGGATTCGTGCGCAGCACCCTGAAGGGACGTCCCCATCTGGCGATTCCGAGCAACGTGGCGGGCCGGCCCGCCATCGACCAACTGCTGCTCCTGCTGGGGCGCGTGTTCGTCGATGGGCGCGACGTGGATCCATCAGTGCTGCGAGGGACGAACCGTCCGCGCACGCCGCCGCCACCCGACGAGTCCGACGCGAAGCCGTCCTCCGCCCAGGCGCCGTCTCGCGGCGGTCCGGCCGTCGAGGCGGCACGGGACGAACGCCCCGCTCGTCCGGCGACGCGGGCCACGATGGGCGCGGCCCAGCGCATTCTCTCGAAGCATTTCGAGCTCATGCAGGAATTCCTCGATGCCCAGGAGCGTGCGCATGCGCGCCTACGCGAGGCGATCGAGTCTCGCCGCCCGCCGGTCGCGCCGGCAGCCGACGCGTGGCCCATGCTGGGCGCGGATTCTGACGCGGTCGCACGGGGAGCTGACGGCGTCCCGCGTCCTCACCGTCGACCGCGACCCCTTTCTCCGGCATCACACGATCGGCGTGCTGCACCCGGACGGCACGGGCGCCACGGCGGGCGTCCCGGTCGTGCCGTTCGCGGTCAGCCTCGAGCTGGCCTGCGAGGCGGCCGGTTACCTGATCGGCCGCGCGCCGGCGGTCCTGACGCTGCGCGATGTGCGGGCCCTGCGCTGGCTGGCGGTCGAGGACGACAGGCTGTCGTTGACCGTTCGCGCCGCGCCATCGGAGTCGGGGAACGGCGATGTGCGCGTGCGTGTGTTCGACGCCGACGACGAGCAGGGCCCGCCGGCGTTCGAGCTGGTGGCCAGCGCCCTTGCGAACGGCGTGGAGGCGGCCGAGGTTCCCGTTCCCGACGCGGCGCTGCCCGTCATTGTCGACGCGGGCACCTTCAATCGGGGCATCTTCCACGGCGCGGCGTTCCGCGCGCTCGACGCCATCACGGCGGTCGGGCCGCGCGGGATTGAGGCGCGCGCGGTCGTCCCGGGAACCCACGACCTGCTGGCCGGCGAGTCCGCGCCCGGCCTGCTGACGCCCGTGGGGCTGGTCGATGCCGCCAGTCAACTCGTCGCGCTCTGGCTCGCGCAAGTCGGCCAGCCGCCCGCGGCCTTTCCATTTCAGCTCGACCGGTACGTGCAGTGGGGACCGCCGCCCGGCCCCGGCGAGGTCGTGATCATGCG
The DNA here is from genome assembly GCA_963849525.1 of uncultured Acidobacteriota bacterium. Lineage (GTDB taxonomy): Bacteria > Acidobacteriota > Vicinamibacteria > Vicinamibacterales > SCN-69-37 > CAVXSP01. Next base: position 578,719 of record CAWKHL010000006.1, read on the forward strand.
CGCGCTGGTCCAGCAGTACGGCGACATGATGCGCGCGGACATCGACGTGATCGACGACGCCGGCACGCGTCGCGTGCACCTCGGGGGCTTGCGCACCAAGACCTTCGACCTTCCGTCAACGTATGCCGACTACGTGCTGCGGCACGAGGCGGCCTCCCGGCTGTCGGCACCGGCGGGCGCAGCGCGCCGAAGCGTCCGGCGTCTGCCGCCGGGGCTGGTCGATCGCGGTCGCAGTATCTGGATCAGCGTGTTGGCGAAAGTCGCGTTGAGTCCGGGCGAACGGCGCGCGTGGCTCGGCCTGCCGCGGGAGGATCGCGAGTCATGGCTCCTGGGCCGCGTCGCCGCGAAGGAGGCCGCGCTCGACTACCTCGGCGCGGACGGCCTCGACCTCGCCGTCCAAGCGCTTCGGGCCGACCAGACCTCCGACGGGCTTCAGGTGCGGCTCGCGACGCCAGGTGTCCGCGAGATCGACGTGCTGGTGCGCGTCATCGAAGACGCCGGCGGACTGACGGTGGAAGTGGTGCAGGACGCCGCGGTCCAAACTCTCCCACGTTAGACTATCGGTCATGAAACCTTCCCCGCAGGCGGTCCTGGATACGGTGCTCGGCGAGGTCACCAACACGACGCGCGATTGGGGCCTCGACGTGCAGCTGGCTTCGACGACCCGGCTCAACTCCGACCTCGGGTTCACGTCCATCGACATCATCGACTTGTTCGCCACGCTGGAGATCGCCTTTCAGCGGAAGTTGCCGTATGAGTCGTTCATCACGGTCGAAGGCGGGGGGTACCGCAGCGATATCGCGATCGGCGAGTTGTCCGAGTTCATCTACGAACACTACGACACGCCGCGACCTGGTCCGGCGGCTGTCTAGGTCGGCCTCTAGGTCGGGCCCTTTCCCGAGTGCGCGGCGGATGTTCGCTCGTGGCGTCTGGTCGGCTGGACGCAGCTCCCCCGAGCGTGTGTTGAATCAGGTGAGACGCGAGACCGGACTTCGCGACCGGCGGCGCCCGTGCGGGCCGAGCCGGTGGTGAATCCGCGGCGATCGCGGCGGAGGGCGGACGGTCCGAGTGCAGGCATTGCTCTACTGTCACAACGTTCACGGACTCGGGCACATCGTCCGCTCGAGCCAGATTGCGGCTGCCGTCGTCAACGCGGGCGGCCGCGCGACGATTGTCACGGGCTGTGCCGCGCTCGACGCCGTCCCAATTGACTCCCGCGTCTCGGTGCGGACGATCCCGCCGATTCGCCCGGCGAGCCCGCTGCGATTCGAAGCCGTGGACAGGGCGTTGGCTGGCACCAACGTCATGCGTCTCCGCGCCGAACGCATTCTCGAGGCCGCGCGGGCGGTCCGCCCGGATGTCGTGCTCGCCGATCTGTTGCCGCTCGGTCTTGGCGGAGAGCTGTGTCTGACCCTCGGCGCGGCGCGCGCGGAAGGCTGGCCGACGACGTTCGTCTGGGGCATTCCGTACATTGATGTGTCGGTGGCCGCGGCACGGCAGCCCGCCAATCCGAGTCTGCTCGACGCCTATCGAATGTACGAGAGCGCGATCGCCTACGAGGATCCGTCGGCGGCCGACCTCTTCCAGCGTCTCCCGGCGTGGGCGCTGCCTCCACGCCGGGCCGTCGTCGGCCTCGTGGCCGAGGGAGCGGTGGCCCGTGGAGCGCGGTCCCCGGGTCTCATCGTTGTGGCGTGCGGCGGCGGGACGACGGCGGCGTCGTTGTGCCGAACGACGGTCGCGGCGAAACAGCTCCTGCCGTCCAGCCTGGGCGTGCGGCTGCGCCTCGTGGCGGGTCCGCTCGCCGACTTGGGGGAGATTCAGGCGATTGCCGCCGATGCGGGCGACGTCGAGGTCATCGGGGCGGCGACGCTCGGCGCCGTCGTGTCCGACGCGCACGTGGTCGTCTCGCGCGCCGGGTACAACAGCGTGGCGCAGTTGCTGCAGAGCGACTTCCCACTGATCTTCGTGCCGTTTGCGGGCGGGTCCGGCGACCAGGGGGCGCGCGCGACCCGGCTCGGGCGCGGGCCGGGCGTCGAGGTGGTTGAAGAGGGCGCCGCAGGCGCCGCGCACCTCGCGGAGGCACTCCAGCGCGCCTTGACCGGACCGCCGGCCTTTGCGCGGCCGGTCCGGACGTGCTCGGGTGCGGCGGCGGCGGCGCGGTGGCTGCTCGAGACGCCCGAGCGGGCACGGGCATGAAGATTGTCGTGGCGCGCGGTCCCGGGCAGTACGGCGGCATCTTCCGCCGGTTTCGCGCGCTCGCCGCGTACTGCGACCAGCGCCACGAGATGATCGGGTTGCTGCCCTGCGGCGACCAGGACGGCGTGCTGGACGACCCGGTCCGCACGTACGTCTTCAGCCTGCGGCCCGCCGCGATCGATTTGATGCGGGCCACCGAGATTGACGAGGTGCTGGCCGCCTGCGATGCGGCCATTGACGCGATCGCCCGTCGGCTGGCCAGCCTCGCGCCCGATCGGGTCATGGCGACGGACACCGATCTCAAGGGCCTGCTCGTCATTGAAGCCTGCCGGCGCCTTGGCTTGTCCGTGACGACCCACGTCTCCTCGGTCGCGCATGTCGACGCCGCGTTCGCGGGGCGCCCGTCGCAACGCTACATGGAGGCCGTGGAGCGCTTCTGTCTCACGAAGAGCAGTCGGCTCATTTTTCCTTCGGCGTTCGCGGCGCAGGAATGTGGCGTGCGCGTGTCGGACATGGCGCCCTGGACGGTGGTTTACAATGGCATTGCGCCGGAGTTCCTCGACCCGTCGCCCGTGTCTCGCGACTCGACGCTCGTCGGCGCTGTGACCCGGTTGAGTCCGATCAAGAATCCCGAAACCCTGGGGCGGATTGCCGCGGCGCTGCCACGGCACGGCCTGAGACTCGAGGTTGTCGCCAGCGCGCAAGGCGCTCGGAAGTTTCCCATGCTTGAGCAACACGCCCGACTGCTTGCGCCGACGCTCGACAATGCGCGTCTCGCATCGTTCTATGGCCGATGCCGGGCCATCGTGTCGCCCTCGCAGTTCGAGGCGTCAGGGAACGTCCCGATGGAAGCACTGGCGACGGGGACGCCCCCGGTCGTGACGACCAGGATGGGGGTCGCCGAGATTCTTCGGTCGTTTGGTCGTGATGACTTGGTGGTCGCACCCAATGACGTCGATGCCGCCGTGCGGTCCCTGCTCGAGGCGGCCCCGGTTGACGCCGCGTTGCGTGCGACGCTGCGGAGGGAGTTTGCGTGGCCGGTGGTCTGCCAGCGTCTGATCGCGGCGCTCTAGCCCCGCACCCAAGAACATGCGCGCGCTGCTATTCCATAACGTCGTCGGCGGCCCGGTTGACCCGTTCGATCGGGCGTGCGAGCGGCTCCCGGCCCGTCAACTGGCGGAATACATTGCGGATCTCCGCGAACGGTACGACATCGTGCCGTTCGAGCCGGCGCTGTGGTCGGCGCCCGCGCGCGGGCCGAAGCCGCGGCTCCTGCTGACGTTCGACGATGGGTTCGCGGGCGTGTTCGATGAGGCGTTGCCCATTCTTCGGGACGCCGGGTGCGCGGCGATCGTCTTCGTGCTCACGGAAGCGGCGGCGCCGATTGCGCCCGACTGTCTTCTGCACTTCGAGCGCCTGGAAATCGCCCTGCGACTCACGCAATCCGCGGCGATCGCGACGGAGCACCCGGCCCAGGGCGCGGTGCCGCTGCGCTCCATCGCCGATCGTGTCGGCGCCCTCAAGGCGCTCAAGCGGTGGTTGAAGCACCTGCCGTCCGCGGAGCGGATCGTCGAGCTCGATCGAGTCATCGCCAGGTTGGGCGTTGACGAGCCGAGCATCGCGGAGTTTGCCAAGTCATCGCCTGGGCGGTACCGCAAGTTGTCGCGCGCCCAGATCGACACGCTGGTGTCGCACGGCTGGACCATTGGAGGCCACACCCGGTCGCACCCGTCGCTGGCGCACGAGGATGACGCGTCCCTGCACGTCGAAATCGACGGCAACGCGTCGGCCCTGCGCGCCCTCGGCGTGGAACGCGCGCCGTTTGCCTATCCGTATGGCGGCCCGGATCACGTCAGCCCGGCCGCCGAAGCCGTGATTCGTGACGCCGGGTTCTGCTGCGCGTTTACCACGATGCCAGGCGACAACGACGCGCTGACCAACCCCTTCCGGCTGTACCGCTTCAGCGTGCCAGATCTTCAGCGGCACGAGTTGGGCCGACTTGGCGCAGAGGTTTCGCGCGTCTGAGATGGACGTGATTCCGCATATGGACGTCAATACGACCGGTTCGTTCTTCGAGATCCTGGTGCTGGATCGCCTGATCGGCCGGCTCCCTGAGCTGGCCGCTGCGGCGGCCCGCGGCGGTGGGGTGGGCCTCGTCGATCTCGAGTTCGCCCGGGGTGACGTGGCCGCGCGTGCGCGTGACGCCATTCGCTGGCTCCGGGACCACGTCGGAGGGACCGGTCGCATTGGCGTGCGTCTCGCGCCGTCGCAGCTGGATGGGCTTGCGGACGTGCTGGCGGAGTTCGACGGCGTTGGCGGGATGGTCGTCTTGAGCGCTCCGGCGGACGCCGCCGGCATCGCGCGCGCCCGCGGGGCGGCCGCGGGCGGCAGCGGCCGCCGGGTGATCGTCGAGGTCCGCTCCGCCGACGAGGCCGGTGTGGCCTGCGCGGCGGAGAGCGACGGACTCGTCGTCGTGGGCCACGAGGCGGGCGGGCTCGTCGGATCCGATACGACGTTCATCCTGTTGCAGAAGGTCCTCCCGCAAGCGGACGTGCCGGTGTACGCGCGCGGCGGACTCGGGGTTCACGCCGCCGCGGGATGCCGGGCGGCCGGTGCGCGCGGCGTCGTGCTCGACGATCAGCTGCTCCTGACACCGGAAGCGGCGCTGCCTCCCGCCTGGGCCGCCCACCTGGCCGGCTTGACCGGACAGGAAACGATCGTCCTCGGCGACACGACCGGGCGGGGCTACCGGGTACTGGATCGTCCGACATTCGGCGGGCTCATTCGCCTCAAGAACGTCCACCGGGCCATCGAAGCGGCGGGCGAGGATCCGATCGGCGAATGGCCGCAAGTGATCGAGGCAACCGTCGGCTGGCGGGCTCCCGACGTGTCGGCCTGGCCGATCGGGCAGAGCGTCGGTCTGTCGAGCATCTATCGCCGACGGTATGGCACCGCCGCAAGGGTGGTGCGAGCGTTTGCCCGCGAGAGCACGCGGCTGCCCGCGCTCGCGCGCCGACAGCAGGCATTGGCCGCGGGGGCGCCCCTGGCGCAGTCTCACGGCACCGAGTTTCCGATCGTGCAGGGGCCGATGACCCGCGTGAGCGACACCGCGGAGTTTGCCGCCGCCGTCGCCGAGGCGGGTGCGCTCCCGCTCATCGCGTTGGCGGTGATGTCCGGGGCGCAGGTGGCGCCGCTGCTGCAGGCGACGCGCGACAGGCTTGGCGCCAGGCCGTGGGGCGTCGGGGTTCTGGGGTTCGTGCCGCCCGAGCTCAAACGCGAGCAGCTCCAGGAGGTGCTGCGGGCGAAGCCCGCGTTCGCCCTCATCGCCGGCGGCCGGGTCGACGAGTCGGCGGCGCTCGAGGCGAGCGGGATCCCGACCTACCTCCATACGCCCGCGCCGTCGCTGCTGCGGCGGTTTCTGAAGCAGGGCGCGCGCCGGTTCGTGTTCGAGGGGGCGGAGTGCGGCGGGCACGTCGGCCCGCTCGCGAGTTTTCCGTTGTGGGAAGCGATGATCGAGGTGCTGCGCGAGGAGCCGCCGGCGCCCGACGCCCCGAGCGTGCACGTGCTGTTCGCAGGGGGCATCCACGACGGCCGATCGGCGGCCATCGTCGCGACGATGGCCGCGGCGATCGTCGAACGCGGCATCAAGGTCGGCGTGCTCATGGGCACGGCGTACCTGTTCACGGAAGAAGCGGTCCGGAGTGGGGCCGTCCTGCAGCGCTACCAGGACGAAGCCGTGCGGTGCGACCAAACGGTGCTGCTCACGAGCGGTGTGGGCCATGCCAACCGCGTCGCCGAGACGCCGTTCACCACCGAGTACGAGCGGCGGCGGCTCGCGCTGCGCGTCGCGGGCCGCCCCGCCGAGGAGATCCGGGACGAGCTCGAACGGTTGACGCTCGGACGCCTCCGTCTCGCCACCAAGGGCGTGGTGCGCAACGACCGACACGAGTTGGCGCCCGCGAGCGACACGGAACAGGCGGCGGGCGGGATCTACATGCTCGGCCAGGTGGCGACCTTGCGGTCGCGCGCGTGCCGCATGGTCGATCTCCATCGCGAGATCGCCGCCGGGCTGCCCGCCGAGGCCGGCGTGACGACATCGGGCGGCCCGCAGGATGGGTCGCGCGCCCCGGCGGTGGCGGTGATTGGCATGGCTCTGCTGCTGCCGGGCGCCCGCTCAACGGAGGGGTACTGGCGCAACATCCTCGATCGCGTCTGCGCCATTCGGGAGATGTCGCCCGACCGCTGGGATATGCGTCTGCTGTTCGACGCCGACCGGACGGCACGCGATCGGTCGAGTTCCAAGTGGGGCGGGTTCTGCGACGCGATCCCCTTCAACCCGGTGACGTACCGAATTCCCCCCGCGGTGATGCGGCACGTCTGCGCGCACCAGCTGCTCTCGCTCGAGCTGACGCGCTGGGCGCTGGCCGACGCGGGGTACGCCGACCGTCCGTTCGACCGCGAGCGCACGGCGGTGATCGTCGCCGCGGCCGAAACGGGCGGTTGGCAGGGCAACAAGCTCATCATGCGCAGCATGCTGCCGCTCTTCTTCGAGGACGTGCCGGAGCGCGTGCTGGAGCGGCTGCCGGAATGGACCCCTGAGTCGTTCACGGGCATGCTCGGCAACATCACCTCGGGCCGCGTGGCCAGCCATTTCGACCTTGGCGGACCGAACTACGCAATCGACGCCGCCTGCGCCTCGTCGCTCATCGCGCTCGATCAGGCGATCGGCGAGTTGCAGTCGGGCAGCAGCAAGATGGCGCTCGTGGGCGCCGTCGACACCTCGCAGACGCCGTTCTCGTTTCTGGCGTTCAGCAAGACCCAGGCGCTCTCGCCGACCGGTCAGGCGCGCGTCTTCGACAAGTCGGCCGACGGCATCGTCTGCAGCGAAGGCGTGGCGATGCTCGTGCTCAAGCGACTGGACGATGCCGAGCGAGACGGCGACCGCATCTACTCGGTCATTCGCGGGCGGGGCGCGTCGAGCGACGGCCGGGGCCACGGCCTCACGGCGCCGCGCGTCGAAGGTCAGCGGCGCGCCTTGGTGCGCGCGTTCGAGAGCGCGGCAATCACAGCCGCGGACGTGTCGATGTACGAGGCGCACGGGACGGGCACGCCGCTCGGCGATCGCACCGAGATCGAAACGCTCGTCGGCATGATGGCGTCGGCGGGCGCCGGACCGAGGACCTGCGCGGTGGGGTCCGTCAAGAGCCTCATCGGGCACACCAAGGCGGTCGCGGGTCTGGCCGCCGTCGCGAAGGCCTCGCTCGCCCTGTACCACGGCGTGCTGCCGCCGCATGCGGGGGCGGCCAATCCGCTCGACCCGCTGCGCGATCCGTCGTCGCCGCTGTACCTGCTCAATAGCCCTCGCCCGTGGCTCGTCCCTCAGGGCGGGCGTCGCCTGGCGGCCGTGAGCGCGTTCGGCTTCGGCGGGACCAATGGCGCGGTCGTCCTCGAGGCCAACGACGACGCCGACGGCGCCCTCGGATCGACGGACTGGCCGTGCGAGCTTTTCTTGTTTTCCGCGGCCGACCCTGCGGCGCTCGACGAGCAGTTGTCCGCGCTGAAGACGGCCCTCGACGCGGGTGCTGAGCCGAGGCTGCGAGACCTCGCCGCCGCGTGCGCCGACGCATTTGAGCGCGGCACGGGCCGCGCGCGCCTGGCGCTCACCTCGTCCACGCTGCGTGAGCTGACCGCGCGTCTTGCCGACGCCAGGCGGCTCGTGCGAGGCGAAGTCGCGGCGGCGCCGGCCATGTCCTATTCGTTCGCCGACGCGGCGCCCGGGCGCGTTGCGTTTCTCTTCCCAGGGCAGGGGTCGCAGTTCCCAGGCATGGCCCTCGAGCACGCGGTGTACTTCCGCGAGCTTCGCGAAGCGCTCGATTTGGCCGACCGTACCCTCGACCGCACCTCCGTCCCGCTCTCGTCGGTCGTCTATCCGCCGGCCACGTTTTCGGATGGGGACGCGAATGCGGTCCGGCGGGCGCTCGCGGCGACCGAATGGGCGCAGCCGGCGCTCGGCGCGGTGTCCGCCGGTGTGCTCGATGTCATGACCCGACTCGGGTTTGCCCCCGACGCGGTCGCCGGCCACAGTTACGGCGAGTTGACCGCGCTGCACGCGGCCGGCGTCATGTCGCGGCGGACGTTGTTCGAGCTCTCACGTGCACGTGGGCTGGCGATGGCGCAGTGCGGCGAGGGCGGCGGCATGATCAGCCTGGAGGCCGACCGCGCCGATGCCGAACGATGGCTCGCCGGCATCGCCGGGGTCACCATCGCGAGCCACAACGCGCCGCGGCAGACGGTCGTCTCGGGGGCCTCGGCCGCGCTGGTCGAGGCGACCGCCGTTCTGGCCGGGGTGACGGTGCGTGGGACGCGCCTGCCGGTGAGCGGAGCGTTTCATTCGCCGCTGATGGAGCCCGCCGTGCCGGTGTGGCAGTCAACCCTCGATCAGGCGAGCTTCTTGGTGCCAGCCTCGGTCCCCGTGTACTCGACGGTCTACGCTGAGCCGTACTCGAACGACGTCGGTCACGTTCGCCGCGGGTTGACCGAGCAGATCGTGAAGCCGGTCGAGTACGTGCGCACGGTCGAGCGGCTGTACGAGGACGGCGTTCGCGTCTTCATCGAGGTCGGCCCCGGTTCGGTGCTGACGTCGCTCACGACGGCAATTCTCGCCGGCCGGCCGGCCCTCACCGTGTCGGCCGATCCGCAAGGCGGCCGCTTGCAGGGGCTGCTCGCGAGCCTTGGGCGCCCTGGCGGCCGCGGGCGTGCCGTTCCGGCCGTCCCGTCTGTTCGACGATCGCGACATCCGTCCGCTCGCGCTCGATCGTCTTGACGAAACGCGTCCCGCTCCGCTGCCGAACGGCGTCTGGATGGTGAACGGCCTGACGGCCGAGCCCATGCAGCACTCCGCGGCGACGGCCGATCCGTCGCCGCTCGTGACGCTGGAGACCCTGGCGGCGTTCCGGGAGGCGCCGCCTCGGGAGCGCCCGCTGGCCGGTGCGCCGGTGGGGAGGGCTCCCGAGCTGCCGATGTCGCTGGAGGCCGCCTCGGGCGAGCGTGGCCAGACCCTGCTCTCAGCCTACGAAGCCTACCAGCAGACGATGCGGCGCTTCCTCGACGTGCACGAGCAGACGCTCGCCACATTCATGCAGCTCGCGGGCGTGTCGCCTGGCGAGGCCGCTGCGATCGGACCCGCCGCGCCATCGGCGCCGATGCCTCCGGCACCGGTGCCGGCCGTTCCGGCCCAGCCGCCGGCGCCCGTCGCCGGTGGCCAGGCCGCATGTCGTGACGTCCGGGGAGATCGCGGCGACGTTGCTGCGAGTGGCCAGCGCCGAAACGGGGTATCCCGAGGACATGCTCGGCCTCGACCTCGAGTTGTCAACCGATCTGGGCGTCGATTCCATTCGCTACGCACAGATTCTGACGGGCCTCGTCTCGGCGCTGCCCGCCGAGACGGGCGCGCGGATCGAAGGGGCGATGGAAGACCTCGCGCGTTCGCGCACGCTGCGGGCCATGCTCGATCGGATCACCGGCGTGCTCGGCGGCACCGACGAGCACGCCCGGTCGGCGCGACTCCCGTCGTCCGAGCCGAAGGCGCCCGAGGCGCCGGCGCCGCGCGACGCGGTGAGCGTCCTCAGCCTGCTGCAGCAGGTCACGAGCGATCGCACCGGATATCCGATTGAAATGCTGGCGCCCGAGTACGATCTCGAGGCCGACCTCGGCGTCGATTCCATTCGCCGCGCCGAAATCGTGCAGGCGCTCACGGACAAGTTGGGCGTCGGAGGAGAACGGGCGCACGAAGCGCTCGAGCGCGTCATGCGCGTGCGGTCGCTCGGCGAGATGGCTCAAGTCTTCGCGGCACCGCCGCCGCGCGTCGCCTCCCTCGATCCGCCAGGCACGTCGGCGGCGCGCTACCTCACCGTCGGAGTGCCGAGGCCGCTTCAAGACCGATCGGCGGTCGCCTTGGAGGCCGGTGTCGCGATCATCACGGAAGACGAGTGCGGCGTCGCGCCGCTCGTGGCCGAGGCGCTCGCGCGCGCCGGCGCGGTGGTGGTGATGATCACCCGGAGCGACCTGGCCGACCCGTCGGCGATCGTCGCCCGCGTCGCGGAAATCGACGGACCGGTTCGCGCGGTCGTGCACCTCGCGCCGCTCTCGATGGCGCCGATGCCGAACGACGATCGACGGTGGCGCGACCGGACGCAGATCGACGCCAAGTCGTTGTTCACGATTCTTCAGCAGGTCGGCCGGCGTCATCCCCAGGGGCTGCGCGTCCTGGCCGCGAGTCTGATGGGGGGGTGGTACGGCCGTAACGGCCGTCTCGGAGCCGGGGGGCCCTCGGCCGGCGCCGCGGTCGGCCTGCTTCGCAGCGTCGCCCTCGAGTGGCCGGGGCTGGTCGCGCGCACGGTCGATTTTTCGGAGGCTGTCGATCCCGCGGCCACGGCCGACCGCGTCGTGGCGGAGCTGCTCACCGACGATGCCGCCGTGGAGGTCGGCTACGACGGCGGCCAGCGGCTCGCGTTCTGGGCGGCGTCGGTGCCGCTGGACGGGGCGCCATCGGCGCCTGCGAGCGAATCGTCCGCGGCCGTCGCGCCGTGGGTGGTGCTCGCCACCGGTGGGGCGCGCGGGATCACCGCGCAAGCGCTCCGCGCCTTGGCCCGACCCGGCATGACCGTCGTGCTGGCCGGCCGCCGCGAGCCGACGCGGACCGCGGCCTCCGACCTCGACGCCCTTCCCGCCGCGAAGTTGCGCGAGCGATTCATCGAGGAGGCTCGTGCGCGCGACGCGCGGCCGAAGCCTGTCGAGATCGAGGCGCGGGTGCAGGAGGTCTTGCGCGACCGCGAGATTCTCCAGACCATCGCCCGCCTGGAAGAGGCCGGCGTGGTCGTCGTCTACCGATCCTGTGACGTGCGGGACCCGGAGGCGTTTCGTCAGCTGATCGCGTGGACCTATGCGACGTTCGGACGCATCGATGCGGTGGTGCACGGCGCCGGGGTGATCGAGGACAAGCTGCTCGTCGAGAAGCAGGCCGATTCGTTCGATCGCGTCTTCGACACGAAGGTCAACAGCATGTTCGTGCTCGCCCAGGCGCTCAGGCTGGAGGGGCTGTCGCTGATGATTCTGTTTTCCTCGATCGCCGGCCGCTTCGGCAACCGCGGGCAGAGCGACTACGCGGCGGCGAACGAGGTCCTGAACCGGTTCGCCTGGTACGTGCGGGGCCGCTCGCCAAGGACGCGTGTGGTCGCGATCAATTGGGGGCCATGGTCGGGGACGGGCATGGCGAGCGAGGCCGTGAGAACCGCGATGAGCGAGCGCGGCATCGTGCCGATCTCGCCGGAGGCCGGTCTGGCCTTCCTGCGAGACGAGATCGCGCGCGGGTCGGGGCGCGATGTCGAGGTCATCGCCGGCGAGGGCCCGTGGGCCGCCGAGTTGGCGGCAGCGGGCGATCGTGCGGGCGATTAGGCCCCGGGCTTGCGGATCAGGATCTCGTAGCCGAGCGCCCCGAGGCCTCGCCGGCCGCTCGTGACGCGCGAGACGCCCTCGAGGCCCGCCTGGCGCAGATGCGTTGAGGCCTCTGCGACCGTCAGCTTCTCGTCGAGGTGCGAGGGGGGGAGCCCCGCCGCCGCGCGCAGCCTGTTGAATTCCGCGATGGCCTCTGTCGGCGGATCGCGCCGCACATCGTGGATGATCGCGACGCCGCCAGGCGTCAGCACGCGGTAGATCTCCACGAACGCCCGCGTGGGATCGGACCAGTGGTGCACGGTCGATCGACTGATGACGAGGTCGGCAAACCGATCGCCCAGGCGCATCGTGTGCACGTCGTCCAACCGAATCTCGATGCGCGGCGACAGGCCCGCGGCCTCGACGGTCTGCCGCGCCCGCTCGACCATGTCCTCGAACGCGTCGGTGCCGACGAATCGAACGGCGTGCAGCGGGGCCAGGCCCGCAAGATGGAGCAGGAGGCGGGCCGTCCCCGTCCCAATATCGAGGAGCACCGCGTCGGCGGGCCGTCCCTGCATCTCCTCGACGACGCGCGCCGCCATCATCTCGTCGAACGGGCGGACGTGCCGCGCGGTGTAGTCGTCGTATTCCCCGGCGGAATAGCGGACGTGGGGTTGGTTGTTCTGGAGAGGGGAGTCGTCTGGGTTCACGGTGTCGATCCTTTTCCGCCGTCAAGAGCGCCGGGGTTCCCGCTCGAATGCTCGCAAGACGAGTCGACCGGCGCCGACCTTCCGACCGAGAGTGTCTCAGTCGTCGTTGGCCAGCACCGAGGTCACGGCACGCGCCAGTAACGCCTTCTCGTCGCGCCAGTCGGCTTTCGGGGCTTCCTTCGCGTAGGCGACGACTCGATCGAGCTGGTCGCCGTCGAACGTGTAGCCGAGGTCGGCCAGTCGGGCTCGAAAGGCGGCGCGACCGCTGTGCTTGCCCAACACGAGATCGATCCCCGGGGCTCCGACGCGCTCGGGACGAAACGGTAGATACGTATCGGGGTGCTTCAACAGGCCGTCCTGATGGATGCCCGCTTCGGTGGCAAAGACATTCGCGCCGATGACGGGCTTGTTGGCGGCCAGCGGGATGCCCGTCATCTCCGAAACGAGTCGGCCGACCTGCCACAGTTTGTCGATCCGGAGGTCCGTCTGCACACCCATCTCGACTCCGTGCAGCGCGAGCACCATCGCCACCTCCTCGAGCGCCGTGTTGCCCGCGCGCTCGCCAATTCCGGCGATCGTCCCCTGCACGATGTTCACGCCTTCCTCGATCGCGGCGAGCGTGTTGGCGGTCGCCAGTCCGAGGTCGTTGTGAAAATGCCCGGCGAGGCGCGCCTTGGCCATGTTGGGCACCGAGTCCTGGATCAGGCGGACGGCTCGGCGGACGCCGGCCGGCGTCAGCACGCCAACCGTGTCCGTGAAGCCGATCACGCGCGCGCCGGCGTCGATCGCTTCGCGATAGACCTCACAGAGGACGTCCGGTTCGGTTCGGCTGGCGTCCTCGGGGCTGAAGGCTACGATCGCGAACCGCTCGCGCGCGTACTCGACGGCGCTCCGCACGGTGCCCACGACCGAGGCGACGTCGCGACGGAGCTTGTGCGTTCGGTGCAGCGGACTCGTGCCGATGAACAGGCTCACCGATCGGGCGCCTGGCGCGGCCTCGCTGAGCGCCTCCCAGGCGAGATCGATGTCGCCGCGGGTCGTGCGGCACAGCGCCGAAATCGACGGCCCCTTGACCTCGCGCACGATGCGCTGGATGGCCGTGACCTCGCTCGGCGCGCAGGCGGGGAACCCGGCGTCGATCGACGCGACGCCGAGGTCGGCGAGCGCGCGGGCCAGCACGACCTTTTGATCCGGCGTCAGCGCCGCGCCCGGCATCTGCTCGCCGTCTCGCAACGTCGTGTCGCTGAAGTGTATCTGACGAAGGTCGGGCGAAGACATATCGACCGGCGGGCGAGTTCAACGATAGCCGACACGGACGGGGCACGCAACGTTGACCGGTGGGGGGCAGGGGCGTATTCTGCTTCGGACGTTCGGCCCCGAAGGACATCCAGCAGTCAGCGCAGTGATTGGCAACGTGGCCGCGACGGCGCTCGGGAGGGGACGAGGCCGAAGCCAGGAGCGGGCCGCAGCCGGCGCGCCGCCTCGCCTAGTTCAGGTCACCTTGCAATCACTCGAGGTCATCGTCAGCCGACCGGTCGCCGCCTTTCGCTCAGCGTCTTAGACTGGTTTCCCCTATGCCGTTGCGGATTCGTTCGGCGCTGCCTGGGCGCGTCCGGTGGGACGTGCCGGACCTGCTCAATCAGCCTGGCATCGCGTCGGCACTCGTGCAGGACCTGGCGGACTATCCCGGCGTCGAGAGCGCGACGGCAAACGCTCTGACGGGGCGTCTCCTGCTTCAGTTCGATCCCGCGGTTCCACGGGTCGTCGCCGAACGATGGGTGATCGAGGCGCTCGCGCGCGCGGCACTGGCGCCGGCCACGACGACGAGTCCTTATGCGCCGCGCTCAAAGTCGACCTCGTCCTCGGCCCTGACGTTCTTGACCGAGCACCTCGGACGGCATCGTGGGCTCGCCACGATGACCTTCACGGTCTCCTTTCTCAACATGCTGTTCGAGGCGGTCCCGCCAATCATGATTGGCACGGCCGTTGACGTGGTCACCCGCCGCGGCGGGTCGGTCCTCGCGGTGCTGGGGCTGAAGACCGTCGGGGCGCAGTTGCTGGCCCTGGGCGGCTTCGGCGCGATCCTCTGGACGCTCGACTCGATAGCGGTGTACGCGCAGAAGCGGCTCTCCTCCGAGCTTGCGAACGTGGTTCGACACGACCTCAGAAACGAGGTGTACGCGCACTTGCAGCGCCTCGATATCGCTCAGATTGAGGGCCGGGGCGTCGCGGGGTGGATGAGCCTGCTCGACGGCGATATCCGCCAGATTCACAAGTTCATCGAGGACGGCGCCGACCCGATCATGACCATCGCGGCCGACGGGGCCATCGTGGCGGTCACGTTCGCCGTGCTCGCGCCCGGCCTGGCGGCGGCCCAGCTGCTTATGCTGCCGCCGCTCGTCCTGGCGTTCGACGAAACTGCTCAAGCCGATCAGGCAGCGTTTGTCAGCCGCTCGCGGCGACGACGAAGCGCTCGGCGCGCTCCTGCACGACAACGTGGCGGGACTGGCGACGATCGCTGCGTTCAACACGGCCGACACCGAGACGGCTCGGGTGGCCGAGGCGAGCGAGCAGCATCTCGAGAGCGAGCGCGAGGCCACCCGTCTCTCGGCGCTCTACGTCCCCACCCTGCAGATGATCGTCGGCGGCGGCTTTCTCACCACGCTCGTGAAAGGCGGCTCGCTCGTCAACGAGGGGAGGCTGTCTCCCGGCGGCTTCAACGTCATGGGGTTCACCGAGCTCCGGCTGCTCGTCTCGCTGGCGCGCCTTGGCGTGAGCATCGAGAACTTCCAGCGCACCCGGATCTCCATCGATCGCGTGCTCAGCGTGCTCGAGATGCAGCCGACCATCCGGAGCGGGCCGATCAGGTTGCCCGAGCGGGCCGCGGGCGGCGAGATGCGGTTCGAGAACGTGGTCTTCGGGTACGAACCGGATCGCCCGGTCCTCAAGGGGCTGTCGCTGGACTTTCCCGCCGGCCGCACAACAGGCATCGTGGGCGAGTCCGGCGCCGGGAAGAGCACGATCCTGCGTTTGCTGCTGCGGTTCTACAACCGGCGATCCGGGGCGATCCGGCTCGACGGCGTGGACATCCAGGAGTTCGAGCTCGACGACCTGCGCCGGGCATTCGCCCTCGTGCCGCAGGAGGTCGTGCTGTTTCGCGGGACCGTGCGCGAGAACATCGCCTATGCGCGGCCGCACGCGACGCTCGAGGACGTCGTGCGCGCCGCTCGGATTGCGGAGGCCCATGACTTCATCGAGGCCCTGCCTGCCGGCTACCACACCGTCATCGGTACCGGCGCGCGCACGCTCTCGACGGGGCAACGCCAGCGCATCGCCATCGCGCGGGCCGCGCTCGCGGATCGGCCGATCCTGCTCTTCGACGAGGCGACGTCGAGCCTGGACAGCCAGACGGAGGCCGCGGTCCAGCGATCGCTCGAGCAGGTGACGGTCGGCCGGACGACGGTCATCGTCGCCCATCGATTGTCGACGGTGCGGCACGCCGATCGGATCTATGTGCTCGACGACGGCCAGGTGCGAGAACACGGCACCCACGACGACCTTCTGAAGGCCGACGGCGTGTACGCGAGCATGTGGCGGGTGCAGACCGGGACGCTCGACCAGAAGCGTCGCCGGCCCAAGGCCCTGACACCGGCCGCGCCGCGCTCGCGCAAACGTTCGAAGTGACGGCAGGGCGTCGCCGCGCCCGCCGCCGGTCAGCCCGGCGAGCGGTCGTGGCCGGGAGCGCCCGATTCGATGTCGAAGATATCCGTCAACAAGAAGCCGACGTTCTGGAAGATTTCGCACCGGTAGTCGAGGCGCGTCCGCGGATGCAACTCCGGTAGCAGGGTCTTGAGGATCCCCTGCTCGGAATCGCGTGCTTCGTCGAGCGGGGCCGTCTCACACGCGCGCGCGAATACCTGGCGACAGTACGCCGTCCGGCCGATCCACGCGCCGCCGTTCAGGTACGGGAAGTCCGTCTCGCTGGCGCCTGGAAGGCCGCGCTCAAATCGCCGAAAGCGGTCGAGCGCGGGCCAGTTGATCCGGTCGGCGCCGAAGAGCAGGTCGCAGCCCGCCATGGCCGCGAACCGATCCCGCGCCACCGCCGGGTTGCCGAGAAGCACGGCGTCGCGCGAATCGGCGTAGAGCACGAACTCGGTCTCGATCGTGTCGAGCGCGTCCCGAATGACCCGCGGCTTGTCCCGGCTGTTGACCCAGGGCATGATGCCTTGGCCGCGGACCACATACGGGACGCCCAGCCGTTCGGCGCTTCGCTCGAAGAGTCCCATCGCGTCGTGGCCGTTGTTGCAGGTCAGCAGCGTGAGGTGGGCGACGGGGCCGAGCGCAGGGGAGGGCAGCGCGAAAAGCGCGGCGCGGATCTTTGGCCAGGCCGGCTTGTGCGCGAGCATACCGTGCGCATGGACCACGACCGGGCGAGTCCCGAATAGTCGATTGACGATGACAAGATCGCCCGAGGGCGCGTGGCCGGCGCGCGGCATCGGGCGTCAGACAGCGTGCGCGTCGGTGGCCAGCGCGGGGGCGTCGCCGATGGCTCCGAGCCGGACGAGGATCTCGCGATCGCCCGTGGCCTTTCGCCTCCCGTGCAGAATCCGGTGGTTGTCGACCATCACCACATCGCCCTTCTGCCACGTGATGTCCACGGTGCAGGCCTCGCAGGCCGCGGCCACTTCTTCCATCAGGGGAGCGGGCAGGGGCAATCCGTCGTCCAGGCGCACGACCAAGGGCAGGTTCTTCAGGTCGCCGCCCAGGACCGCCGCGGACTGACCCGACCGGAAGCTGGCTTCGAACTCCCAGAGGAGCAGCGCGTTGTTGACGAACGCTTCGCTGCCGTCGTGCGTCTGCTCGATCGCGGGTGCGCGGTATTCGGTCCGAATCGATCCGTCATCACGGATGTCGAGCGACATGCGGTTCTCATGACAGATGCGCCGCAGTTCCTCGACATCGCTGGTCTGAAACGTCGTGGTCCAGTCGGAGGCGGACAACTCCCGCACGTACAGCAGCTGGCGTTCGCGCAGCAGCGTCTTGGTGCCGTCGCTGAGGCGATCGAACACCGCCCGTCCGTCGGCGACCGTCGTCTGGCCCTTCTGCGCCGGCGGCCGCTCGCAGTAGAACCACAGCATGTCGGGCCGATCGCGCTGGTAGTGCATCTCGCCGTGCAGCGGCATGCCGAACGCCTGCGTTGACCCCGTGGTCAACAGCAGCGTTCCCGACGCGCCCTTCGATTCGCGGTCCAGTCCACGAAACCTGAATCCTCCGCCAACGTAGGACGAAAACCGGCTGCAGCAGGCGTCGCTGAACGTCGTGAATGATTCCTTGGTAAAGGGGAACCCTCGAAGCAGGAGCGCACGTTGTTCGAGGAACAGGCGCATCACCGCGGCCGGATCGGGCAACGGGTCTCCCGGCTCGCCGGAAAGGACGCCGCCCCATGTTTCGCCGAGGCGCGATGTCATCGTGAGCGACGAAGACGGCATCATCGTCGATAGCATACACCGTCGCTCCTCGACGATTCCACGCGGCCCGATCCGGCGGAGACGCCGCCGCGCGCCGGTTGGGGCGGGAGGATGAACGGGTATCCGCTCCAACCGCGGTGGGGCTCGAGACGACGATGGCTGGAACGTTCAGGCAGCAGCCACCAACGCCGTGACGAACGTACGGATTTTTGCGTTTGAGATTGACGACGCGTGAACGAGCGTCGTCCTGAGACGGCAGCTGGCGGAGGCGACGGCCACGCGGCACCCGAAGCCCGGGTGGGCGAGGCCGACCGCCGCCAAGTCGGGAAGAGGCTAGGCCGAGCGCTTCGCCAGTTGGGCACGGAGCGACGTGACTTCACTGCGAAGCTCGTCGATTTCCCGCTGCAACACCTGGCTTCTGGGGGCCAACGCATCCGCCTTGATGCCGGCCGCGGCGCTCTTCGTCTCCTGCCACGCCCGAACGGTGAGGTCCTTCAACTTATAGGAGACCCGCACGGTTTCCACGAGCAGCGGGCGGCTCAATTCTGCGACGGCAACGGTCGCGACAGCACCCACACCCAGCCCGGCCAGTGTCACCGGCCCGACGGGAAGACCGAGCATGCTACCCACTCCAGCTAGCTTCGCCATGCGAAATTCTCCTCCGTGTAACGATACGGGCGACCGTTGCGATGTGTCAACCGGATTCGCCCGGGCACCGCACCGCTGGCGGGGCGCCGCTCGCGGTCAGCGCGCGGCGCCTTCGCTGACCGAGAACGGCACCTCGACGATCGGCTGGCCGGCCAGTTCACAGATGGCCCAGTAGATGCCGGGACGATCGAACGTGAGCGTCAACTTGAGCGGCAGGATCGCCATCTCTCCGGAGTCTTCCACGGTCGCGTCGCACTCCCCGAAGTAGCTCACGTCCTCATCGGGCCGGCGGATGCCGATCCGACAGCGCACGGGACCTGGGGCGCCCGCGTTCCAGAGTCCGATCGCCAGCGTCAGCGCGACCGTCGGCGGAGCCTCGGGAGTCCAGCCTCCGATGCCCGTCGTCATCTGACGCAGGTCGGTCGGCTCGTCGGGGTCGTAGCCCTCACAGAACATCGCGAACGCGACCGAGAGACGGGGAACGGTGTGGTCCGGCATGGCAGGCGCTGTCTGTAGCATATCCGCCCAGGTATCATGCGTCATGCACGTGAAAGACGCCGCGGGCGCGAACCGCGTGGTGCCGACGCGAGATGAGATCGATCGCCGCGATACCTGGAACCTGGACGATCTGTATTCGGATGACGCCGGTTGGGGCGCAGATGCCGCCAAGGCCGCCGCGATGGTGCGCGCGGCCCGCGGCCTCCGGGGCACGATTGGGCGCTCCGGCGCGGACCTGTTGGCCGCGCTAACGCTTCGTGACGAGACGAGCCTGCTGGTGGACCGGCTGGCCGTGTTCGCCTCGCTCAAGGAGGATGAGAATCTCGACGACAAGACCTCGCAAGCGCGGTTCGCACGAGCCTCGGATCTGGCGAACGCGTGCCTCGAGGCGTGGTCGTGGCTCGAGCCGGAGTTGCTGGAGGTCGACGACGGCGTGATCGAAGGGTGGCTGGCGGCGAACGCCGATCTGGCCGTCTACCGGCACGCCATCGAGGACATCCAGCGGATGCGCCCGCATACGCTCTCGCCCCACGAGGAAGCGCTGCTGGCCATGTCGAGCGACGTGACGGACGCGATGTCCCGCACGTTTCTGCTGTTCAACAACGTCGATCTGACGTTTCCCGCCATCGTCGACGAGCAGGGTGCGGACGTGCAGCTCTCGCCGGCGCGCTTCGCCGCGTTCCTGACGTCAACGGATCGACGGGTCCGGCGGGACGCGTTCCTCGGTCTCCACGGCGCGTACCAGCGCCACGCGAACACGCTGGGGTCGCTGCTGGCCTTTCAGGTCAAGCGGGACGTGTTCTACGCACGGGCGCGCCGGTTCGGGTCGGCGATCGAGGCCGCGCTCGCGCCTGACCACGTGCCGGTCGCGGTGTACGACCAGCTCATCCAGACCGTCGGCCGGGCGCTGCCCCTGCTGCACCGCTACACCGCCTTGCGCCGACAGTTGCTGGGTGTCGATGAGCTCCATCCGTACGACCTGTACGTCTCACTCGTGCCCGATCGCACGCAGCGGGTCCCCTATGCCGAGGCGGTCGAGACCATCGTCGGCGCGCTCTCGGTGCTCGGCGAGGACTACACCGCGCCGCTGCGCGAGGGGTTCGAGTCGCGGTGGGTTGACGTCTACGAGACCAAGGCCAAGCGGTCGGGGGCCTACAGCACGGGCACGTACACGTGCCACCCCTACGTGCTCTTGAACTACGACGGCACGACGCGCGACCGGTTGAACGGTCGCCCACGAGATGGGCCACGCCCTGCATTCGTGGTTCACGACCCACGCGCAGCCGCCGGTCTACGGCGACTACAGCATCTTCTGCGCGGAAGTGGCCTCCACCGTCAACGAGGTGCTGCTGAACGACTATCTCTATCGGCGCGCAGAGACGGTGGAGGACAAGATCGAGCTGGTCAACGACCTGCTCGAGCACATCCGGACGACCGTCTTCCGGCAGACTCTGTTCGCCGACTTCGAGCAGCGCGTTCACGGTCTGGCGGAGGCCGGGACTCCGCTGACGCCGGATCGGTTTCAGCAGACGTACCGCGAGCTCGTGCAGCAGTATTACGGCCCGGCGCTCGTCATCGATCCGGAGACGGATTCGGAGTGTTTCCGCATTCCGCACTTCTACCGTGAGTTCTACGTCTACAAGTACGCGACGAGCTACGCCGCCGCGACCGACGTCGGAACCCGTATCGTGTCGGGCGATCGGTCCGCCGTCGATGGGTTGATGCGCTTTCTGCGCGCGGGCCGCAGCGTCTATCCGCTCGAGTGTCTGAAGCTCGCCGGCGTCAACATGACGACGCCGGTGGCGATCGAGACGTGCATGGCGCTGTTCTCGCGCAAGCTGGACGAGTTGGAGCAGCTGCTTGCCGAGTCGCGCTGACGTGAGGCCGCTCGTGGAGATGGCGTGATGAAGGACGTGACGCTCGCGATTGCCGACCCGGGGCATTTCCACGCCGCCCTCATTCAGAAGCACATGTACCCGGGCGTCTCGCCCCGGGTGGCGGTCTACGCGCCGCTGGGGCCGGACCTCATCGACTATCTCGGCCGTGTCGCACGCTTCAACTTGCGGGCCGAAGATCCGACGCGGTGGGCACTGGACGTTCATGCCGAGCCCGAGGCGTTCGATCGGCTGCTCGCGGAGCCGCCAGGACGGGTCGTTGTCTTCTCCGGGCGCAACCGCGGCAAGATCGACCGCATCGTGCAGTCGCTCGAGGCCGGCCACCACGTCCTCGCCGACAAGCCGTGGATCATCACGCCGGCCGATCTGCCGAAGCTCGAAAGCGCGCTCGCGCTGGCCGAGCCGCGCGGGCTGGTCGCCTACGACATCATGACCGAGCGGTTCGAGATCACCTCGATGCTCCAGCGGGAGCTCGTCGGGGACGAGGCGCTGTTCGGCGCACTGGAGTCCGGCGCGCCGGACGCGCCGGCGGTGACCGCGACCAGCGTGCATCACCTGATGAAGACCGTCGCCGGCGTGCCCCTCAGGCGGCCGGCGTGGTTCTTCGACATCCGCGAAGTCGGGGAAGCCCTGGCCGACGTCGGCACGCACGTCGTCGATCTCGTACAGGAGACCGCGTTTCCGGATCGGGCGACCGATTACCGGCGCGATCTCGAGGTGCTGGCCGGCCGCCGCTGGCCGACGACGATCTCGCGGGCGCAGTTTCAGGCCGTGACGGGGGAGGCCGATTTTCCGGCCGCGCTGGGCGAATGGATCCAGGACGGCGTACTCTCGTATTTCTGCAACAACCGCGTGGAGTACCGCAACCGAGGC
Source organism: uncultured Acidobacteriota bacterium (assembly GCA_963849525.1). Taxonomy (GTDB): domain Bacteria; phylum Acidobacteriota; class Vicinamibacteria; order Vicinamibacterales; family SCN-69-37; genus CAVXSP01. Next base: position 600,439 of record CAWKHL010000006.1, read on the forward strand.
GCGCACGTCCGCCTCGATATTCTCTGGAACTGGGACGCGCCAGCCGGCGCCGGGGATTTGTTCGAGATCGTCTTTCGCGGCACGCGGGCGCGCGTCGAGATCCGGCAGGGACCGGCCGAGCACTTCGTGCCGGAGCTGTACGTCGTGCCGAACCGCGCCGACCGTGCGGCCGATGTCTTCGGGGCGCTCGAACGCCGCGTGGCCGCGCTGCAGGCGACGTGGCCCGGCGTCGCGTGCGTCACGCTCGGCGGGGAGGCGAGGCTCGAGATTCCGCAGGTCTACCGGGTCGGCCACGAGGCGCACTTCGCCCAAGTCGCGAGCCGCTTCTTCGAGTATCTGAACGCACCGGCGTCGCTCCCGGCGTGGGAGCGGCCGAACATGGTCGCGAAGTATTTCGTCTCGACGAGGGGCGTCGAGCTCGGCCGATGCGAGTCGTCTCGCTGAACGTCGGCGCACTTCGCACGGTCGATGCCGGCGGCCGGGACGTCGTCACCGGCATCTTCAAGGCGCCCGTCACTGGGCCGCGGTGGCTCGGCGCCCTGAACCTCGATGGCGACCGGCAGGCCGACCTCGAGAATCACGGCGGCCTCCACAAAGCCGTCTACGCGTATCCTTCCGAGCACTACGCGTTCTGGCGGACCGAGCTCCCCGGGATGGACCTGCCGTGGGGAATGTTCGGCGAGAACTTGACGATCGAAGGCCTGGCCGAGGACGGCGTGAACGTCGGGGATCGCTTCCGTGTTGGCGGCGCCGTGATTGTCGCCACGCAGCCGCGCATTCCGTGCTTCAAGCTTGGCCTGCGATTCGGGCGCGACGATATCGTCAAGCGATTCCTCGCGAGCCGCCGGTCGGGGATCTACTTTTCGGTGGCCGAGGAAGGCCTGGTGGACGTGGGCGACGCGCTCGTCCGCGTCCAGGCCGGCGAGCATGGCGTCACGATCGCGGACGTCAATCGCGCGTATGCCCTGAGTCCGCGCGACCTCCCGCTGATGCGGCGCCTCGTGGATCTGGCGATTCTGCCCGCCGGGCTCCACCGAGATTTCGTCGATCGGCTCGCATCGGCGAGCGACTGATCCGCGCGTCTGCGCCGCAACCTTTTGACACCATGGAGTTCATGGAGGATTGCCGTGCGCCGAGCTGGCGGCCCGGCGGGGCCGGGCCAAAGCGTCGCGTGCAGGTCGGCAGGACGAGAGCGGATCAGACGAAAGATGCGCATCCGTTCTCGTCCTGCCGACCTGCACGCGACGCGACCGCCGCAGGCGGCGGCCAGCTCGGCAGACTGGATGCGGCCAGCCTTCATGGTCTCCATGTTTCGAGATCTGCAGGAACGGACGTGAGCACCGCCCGCGGTGTCGCGGTCAGGTCCTACTGCTTGATGATCGTGCCGTCGGGCCGCCGTAGCTCGCCCCATCCGCCGTTCAACCGGCCGCGGTCGCCGGTCTCGGTCCCGAAGGGGAACGTCGCGGCGAGCTTCTCGTCGATCTCGATGCCCCAGCCGGGCGCGTCGTTGGGGTAGAGGTAGCCGTCCTTCATGACCGGGCAGCCCTTGAACACGTCCTGCAGGCGCTGGTTGAAGGGCGTGTATTCCTCGATGCCGAAGTTGTAGCAGGTCACGCCGAGCGTCGCGTTCGCGGCGTGTCCCACGGGCGAGACGTCGCCCGGGCCGTGCCAGGCGGTGCGGACGCCGAAGATCTCGGCCATGGCCGCGATCTTCCGGCACGGCGTGATCCCGCCGACCTGCGACAGGTGCATTCGCACGTAGTCGATGAGCCGTTCGCTCACGAGCGGCGTCCACTCGTGCGGGTTGTTGAAGAGCTCGCCCATCGCGATCGGCGTCGCGCACTGCTGGCGGATCTGGCGGAAGTAGTCGAGGTCCTCCGGCGACAGCGGGTCCTCGAGGAAGAACAGCCGGAACTGCTCCATGTCCTTGGCGAGCTGGACCGCCTGGTTGGGCGAGACGCGCTCGTGCACGTCATGGATCAGCTCGATCTCGTCGCCCAGTTGTTTGCGGCATTCCTCGAGCAGGGCGAGGGCGCGGCGCATGTAGGCGGCCGGCTCGAAGACCGGGCCGTCGTGGAGCGCGGGGATCCGCACGCCGCTGCGGCCCGCGCCGTAGCCTTCCATCCCCGGCACGCCGACCTGCACGCGGACGTGCCGGAACTTCTGCGCGATGAGCGCTCTCGCACTATCGATGACCTGAGGAATTTCATTCCCCGAGGCGTGTCCGTAGCAGTCGGCCGCCTCGCGGCACTTCCCGCCGAGCAGGTCGTAGACGGGCATGCCGGCCTGTCGGCCCTTGATGTCCCAGAGCGCCTCGTCGATGCCGCTGATGGCGTTGTTCAGCACCGGGCCGTTCTTCCAGTACGAACTGTCGTAGCACGTCTGCCAGATGTCCTCGATCCGGTCGGTCGTCTTGCCGAGCAGGAGCGGCTTGAGGTACCGCTCGACCGCCGGCTTGACGAGGTCGGCGCGTTGGGTGAACGTCGCGCATCCGTACCCGTACAGCCCGGCCTGGTCGGTCGTGATCTTCACGACCGTGAGCCGGACGCCAGCCGGCGCCGTCTCGATGACGGAGATGTCTTTGATGCGCGGCACGGCCATCGCGCGGGTGGCTTGCGCCGCAGCCTGCTCGGCGAGTATCTCGCGCGGCCGCACGACACCGGCCAGGCCCGCCAGCCCGGCGCTGCCGACCATGTGAAAGAGATCCCGTCGGCGCAACGTCATCGGTTCTCCTCGTCGAACTTCGAACTCCGGACTTCGGGCTTCGGATTGCAAACCCAACTCTTCCCTGACGCCACGCGGTCAGTGCGTCATCGCGTACAAGATGACATTCACGCCGAACGCATAGCCCTTGGCGGCGAACGTGTCGAAGTACTCCTTGCTATCGCCCTCGCGCTCGAAGGCGTCGCCGAAGTCGGTGTTGTGCGTCATGAGCACCATGATGCGGCCGCTCGGGTCGAAGATGGCGCGCACGTGCGGCACCGCGCTGTCCTGGTAACGCTCGGACGTCTGGTGCCCGCTGCCTTCCCAGAAGTTGATGGACGAGATCTGCGGGATCTGCATCACGTTGTACTGCATGTGGAACAGCGAGTCACTGAGCGGGACATCGACGATGGGGTACTGGTCGGCGGGCAGGGCCTTGTGGATCTGGCTGGCCCACCATTGAAACGCGTACGAGCCCCAGAAGTCGTCGGCCCACAGGAACCCGCCCTTGTCCAGGTACGTCCGCAGGGCCGCGGCTTCGGCGTCGTCGAACTCGGCGCCGCCCGGCTCGGTCATCATGATGAACGGGCAGTCGAACAGGTGCGGATTGGTCAGCGTCAGCACGACGTGATTGGGCTCGCCGGTCTCGTCGCGGCTGATGGACGTCGTGGTGAGCTGTCCGAGGCGGAAGGGCAGATTCAGGTCCGCGCGCGGGGAGTCGACGAACCAGCCGCCGCCGTCGCCGTAGGGCGAGTTCCGGAACGCCACGCGACAAAAGACGAACTTCCCGTCGTAGATCCACGGGCTCTCGGTCGGGGGCGCGTAGCGGTTGAAGCCAAATCCGCGCCGGCGCTGGCGGGCCGCCGCGTGCCCGGGCATGACGAACCCGGCGGCGAGCACGAGCGAGGCGACCACGAGGGCGACCACCGCACGTGAACGGGCGGCACGCGGCCGAGTACGCACGGGCACAGTGTAATCCCGCCAGACGTCTTCGCCGCCACCCTTTTGTGTCGCGGCGCCGCGCGGCGATGCCGTATCCTTCAGGCGCCGGAAAGGAATAAGGTGACCATTGTGGCCGTCGAGGCGCCCGTGTGGCGAGGCGCGACGACCGAGAATACCCGGCGTATTTGAGGGAGGAGCAACGATGTCATGCGGGATGGATCGGCGGCAAGAATGGTCACGTTATTCCTTTCCGGCGCCTGACTCCCCGTGAATTCGCCCAAGCGGCCGGCACCTACGCGTTTCGCGCGTGTGCTCGTGTACCTCGCCTTCCTCGTCATCGCCGTGGTCGCGCTCTGGGTGCCCCTCTATAACCGGGCGGAGCCGGCGTTGTGGGGGATTCCGTTCTTCTACTGGTTTCAGATGGCCTGGATCCTGGTGGCCGCCGTCGCGACGGCCGTGGCCTATCGCCTTCGCCTCTGACTCATGAACTGGACGGCGACCGCGGTCTTCAGCGTGCTGTTCGTGCTGGTCACGGGCCTCGGGTTCGTGGCCGCGCGCTGGCGGCGCGGCGACCTGAATCAGCTCGACGAGTGGGGGCTCGGCGGACGGCGCTTCGGTACCGTGGTCACCTGGTTTCTGCTGGGCGGCGACCTGTACACGGCGTACACCTTCGTGGCCGTGCCGGCGCTCGTCTTCGGCGCGGGCGCCATCGGCTTCTTCGCCGTCCCGTACACGCTGCTGATCTATCCGTTCGTCTTCCTCGTCTTTCCGCGTCTGTGGTCGGTCGCCCACAAGCACGGCTACATCACGGCGTCGGACTTCGTGGCCGGCCGGTTTGGCAGCCGGTCGCTCACCCTGGCGGTTGCCGTGACGGGCATTCTGGCGACGATGCCCTACATCGCGCTGCAGCTGGTCGGCATCGAGGTCGTCGTGGCGGCGATGGGATTCACGGCGCAGGGGATCGCCGGCGATCTGCCGCTCATCATCGCGTTCGGGATTCTCGCGGCGTACACGTACAACAGCGGCCTGCGCGCGCCCGCGCTGATCGCCCTCGTCAAGGACCTGCTCATCTACGTCACGGTCATTGCCGCGATCGTCGTGATTCCGGCGCATCTGGGCGGCTACGCGGCGATCGCGCGCCACGTGGCGCCCGGGCAGCTCCTGCTCACGCCGCCGCAGGGCCGCAACCTGGGCGCGTATTCCTCGTACGCGACGCTTGCGCTCGGATCGGCGCTTGCGCTCTTCCTGTACCCGCACTCGGTGACGGGCCTGCTCAGCGCGAGCAGCCGCAACGTCATCAAGCGCAACGCGGCGCTCCTGCCCGCGTATTCGATCGCCCTCGCCCTGATCGCCGCGCTCGGCTACATGGCGTACGTCTCCGGCGTGCAGGCGAACCCGGTCTATCGCCCGTACTTCGACCGCTACGGCCCCAACTTCGCCGTGCCGGCGCTCTTCCTCGATCAGTTTCCCCCGTGGTTCGTGGGGGTGGCGTTCGCGGCGATCGCCATCGGCGCGCTGGTGCCGGCCGCGATCATGTCGATTGCCGCCGCGAACCTGTTCACCCGGAACGTCTACCGCGACCTCTTCCACAAATCCCTGAGCGGCGCGGCGGAGGCCCTGGCCGCCAAGCGGATTTCACTCCTCATCAAGCTCGGCGCCCTCGCGTTCATTCTGCTGCTGCCGACGCAGTACGCGATTCAGCTCCAACTGCTCGGCGGGATCTGGATCATTCAAACCCTGCCGGCGGTCGTGATTGGCCTGTTCACGCGGTGGTTCCACGGGCGCGCGCTGACGCTCGGGTGGTTGGCCGGCATGGCCGTCGGCACGGCGATGGCCGCCGCGCAGCACTTCGCGAGCTCGATCTATCCGTGGCACATCGCCGGCTGGATCGTGCCCGGCTATGCCGCGCTGTACTCGCTCGTCATCAACCTCGCGGTTGCCGCCGCGGCGACGATCGTCATGAACGTAGCGGGCGCTGCCCGGCCGGTCGACCAGACGCATCCGGACGACTACCACGGCGGCCCGGAAACCGCGTTCGACGCGCGCGCGTAGGGCCGAGGCCGCCTGCGGGGCTGCGTTATACTCCGCGCACAGAGGTTTCATCATGCGCAAGTCGTGGGTGGTGTGGGGATGTGGGCTGGTGGCCATGGGCCTCGTCGCAGCGGTTTCGCCGCGCGCGCAGACGGCCGCGCCCGGCGATCAGGGCTTCACCGACACCCCCATGCTGCCGGGCTTGCCGTACCACGTGCACGACCCGAATCGTCCGCATCCGAAGGTCGTGACGCCCGGCGCCCGTCCCGGCGATCCGCCATCGGACGCCATCGTTCTCTTCGACGGCAAGGACCTGTCCCAGTGGACGTCGGCAACGCTTGGTGTGCCGGGGAATCTCGGCGCCTCCGGCTATTCGGTGCAGTCGGCTCCGGCGCCCTGGAAGGTCGAGAACGGCTACTTCGAGATTGTGCCGGGCACGGGCGCGATCGCGACCAAGCAGCACTTCGGCACCATCCAACTCCACCTCGAGTGGGCGGCGCCGTCGCCGCCGCGCGGGACCAGCCAGGACCGCGGCAATAGCGGCGTCTTCCTGATGGGCCTCTACGAAGTCCAGGTGCTGGACTCGTACCGCAGCCCGACGTACGCCGACGGACAGGCCGGCGCGATTTACGGGCAGTGGCCGCCGCTCGTCAACGCCACCCGGCCTCCGGGTGAATGGCAGAGCTACGACATCGTGTTCGAGGCGCCGAAGTTCGAGGGGAACCGGCTCATTACGCCGGCCTACGTCACGGTGTTCCTGAACGGCGTCGTGCTGCACAACCGCAAGGAAGAGATGGGCCCGACCGTCTACCGCGAACTCGCGAAGTATCGGCCCGGCCCCGCCGAGGGCCCGATCATTCTGCAGGACCACAATCACCCGGTCCGCTATCGGAACATCTGGGTCCGGCGCCTTGCCGGCTACGACCAACCGGAGAAGAAGTAGACCGGCGCGGCCGCTCCGGCAGTGTCCTCGGCCGAGGCACCATGGAGCGCATGGAGGCTGGCCGCGTCCAGTCGACCGGACGCTTCTGGGGCGACGCAGTTTGACCCAGGGGTGCAATGTCCTGCTCGCGTGTCAGCGCTGGCCTGGGTGCCGCCAAGGGCGGCAGCGATCGAAGCGCGGCCCGGGGCCGAGAACACGTACAGGCGCGGGCGTGCTCTCGGCCCCGGGCCGCGCTTCGATCGCCGAACCCGGCTCCGCCGGGTCGCCCAGGTCAGCGCGCGGCCAGCCTCCATGCGCTCCATGGTGAGTGCCCACGCGTGGCCCGGCGGCGAATGGGCCGGAGCCCTTGGCCGGGTAGACCTTTCAGCACAGAATAGTGGGCCATGCGACCAGAGCAATGGGACACGTTCAAGCGCGCCGCCCGCCTCGAGAAACTCGACAAGGTGCCGATGGCCCTGATCGTCGACAGTCCCTGGATTCCCGGATATCTCGGGCATCAAGCACCTGGACTACTACCTCGATCCGGAGCTGTGGTTCCGGTCGAACCTGCAGATCATGCAGGAGTTTCCCGACGTCATCTTCGTGCCGTCCTGGTGGATGGAGTACGGCATGGCGGCCGAGCCGTCGGTGCTCGGCGCGAAGATCAAGTTCTGGCAGGACAACACGCCGAGCGAGTACCACACGCTCTACCGGCTCGAGGACATCGACGAGTTTCCCGAGTACGAAGTGGAGGCCGACGCGTTCGCGGCGCTGACGTTGCACCGCATCGGCATGCACCGCCAGCGGATCCTCGACAGCGGCTACATCCTGCCGATGGTCACCGCGCGCGGCCCACTCTGCACGGCCGGCTTCGTGCGCAGCACGACCAACTTGATGATCGAACTCGTCGAGAACCCGGAGGGCTGCCACCGGCTGATCGATCTCTGCACGCGCGTGATCATCGACTGGCTGAAGGCGCAGCACAAAGTCATGGGCGACACCGTCGAAGGGCATCTTCATCCTCGACGACATCGTGGGCTTCATCAACGAAGACCACTACATGGAGTTCGCCCACCCGTACCTGAAGCGCATCTGCGACGCCTTTCCCGACGACTGGGTGAAGGTCTACCACAACGATGCCGAGGTCGACGCCTGCCTCAACCACCTACCCGACGCGGGATTCAACGTCCTCAACTGGGGCAAGCAGAAGGACATTCGTGAGGTCAAAGCGCGCGTGGGCGATCGCATGTGTCTCATGGGCAACGTGAATCCGCTGGAGATTGCCGTGCGGGGCACGCCCGCCGAGGTGAAGGCGGCCACGCATGACGTGCTGGAGGGCGCTCGGTGGCGAGGGCGTGATTCTCTCCGTTGGCGGCGGCGTGAGCCCGGGGATGCCCCGCGAGAACATCGTCGCCATGCTCGAGGCGCTCGACGAGTTCAACGGAGGCCGGAAGTGATCGCAAGCGAGCGATGCCGGCGAGCCCGGCGGAGCGGCGTGAGGCGTACGGGGCCCCACGGGCGACGCCGTCAGGGAGTTCGCGGGGGCGGAGTCCCCCGGGGAATGTGTGCTCATGCCTGATTACGCACGGATGAACCAGTGCCTGTACGAGGGCAAGGCCAAAGACGTCGAGCAGTTGACCAAGGACGCGCTGGCCGAGGGCCGGGCCGTGCAGGAAGTGCTGAACGACGGCCTGATCGCCGGCATGAGCGTCGTCGGCGAGGATTTCAAGCACAACATTCTCTACGTGCCCGAAGTGCTGATTGCCGCGCGCGCGATGAAGGCGGGCATGGCCGTCCTCAAGCCGCTGCTCACCTCCAAGGACGGCGGCTCGCAGCGCGCCGGCGTGCTGCTCATGGGCACCGTGCGCGGCGACCTGCACGACATCGGCAAGAACCTCGTCCTGCATGATGGCCGAAGGCGCGGGCTTCGAGGTCCACGACATCGGCGTCGACCAGAGCGTCGAGAAGTTCATGGCCGCGGCCGAGAAGTGCCAGCCGGACATCATCGGCATGAGCGCCCTGCTGACCACGACGATGACCTACATGAAGACCGTGATCGACGGCTTCGAGGCGGCCGGCAAGGGCCACATCAAGATGGCCGTCGGCGGCGCGCCGATCAGCCAGATGTTTGCCGACGAAATTGGCGCCGACGGGTACGGCCAGAACGCGTCGGCCGCGGTGGACCTGTTTTTGCGGTTGGCCGGCCAGCGCTTGGCGGCCGGGTAGGAGACCGTGGCGGCGGCACTGACCGTCAACGGACGCCGCACGGCCGCCCCGGTTGGCGTGTCGCTGTTCGACGCGGCCGGGCAGGCCGGCGTCCGCGTGCCCACCTCATGCGTCAAGCAGGGGAAATGCCGCGAGTGCCTCGTCGAGGTCACCGAGGGACTGGACCTGCTGTCGCCGCCGACCGATCGAGAGCGTCATCTCGATGCACGCAGCACGCGCTTTCGTCTGTCGTGCCAGTGCCGCGTCGTCGCCGGCGAGGGCGAGATCGTGTGCCACACGATGCGTCGAGGCCACATGCGCATCGAGGGGCATGCGCTCGACCTTCCCGCCGCGCACCAGGCCGCGCCGCTCGACCCCGCGGTGACCCGCGAGGGCGACCGCATTCTCATCGACGGGCACGAAGTCGATCGATCGTCGGGGCCCATCCACGGCGTCGCCATCGACCTCGGGACGACGACGGTCGTGCTCCGCCTGATCAACCTGGAGACGGGCGAGCTTGTCGCCGATGCCTCGTTCGAGAACCCGCAGCGTTTCGGCGGCTCGGACGTGATGTCGCGGATTCACTACGACACGGAGCACCCGGGCCGCCTCCTGCTGCGGACGCTTGCCGGATACCTGACCCACGCGATCGAGGAGTTCCCGGTCGATCCCCGGACGATCTACGAGGTCGTCGTCGTGGGCAACTCCACGATGCGCGATCTGTTCTTCCGCCAGAGCGTGTATTCCATCGGCCAGAACCCGTACCGCTCGATTACCGAGATCGAGATGGCCGCGGGCAAGCGGACCACGACGAGCCTGGTCGAGACGGGGCGGCGGTCGCTCCTGCCGATCCACCCGAACGCGCGGGTCTACGGCGCGCCCGTCATCAGCGGCCACGTCGGCGCGGATGCCGCCGCGTGTCTGCTCGCCGTCGGGATGCCGGACGAGGAGCGGCTGATCGCCGTGATGGACATCGGCACCAACACCGAGCTCATCGTCGGCAACCGACACCGCATGCTGGCCGCGTCGTGCCCGGCCGGGCCGGCGTTCGAAGGCGGCGCGATCACGTGCGGCATGCCCGGCCTGGAAGGCGCGATCGAGGACGTGCGCCTGGACGAGGACGGAGCCGTTCACCTTGGCGTCATCGGCGGCGGCCCGCCCGAGGGCGTCTGCGGATCGGGGCTCGTCGATCTGATGAGCGAACTGCGGCGGACGGGCCGGATGAACGAGCTCGGTCGATTCGAGACGGGCGGCGCGGTCGTGCTGGACGCGTCGAGGGGCATCACGTTCCTCGAGCGTGACGTGAACGAGCTGGCGCAAGCCAAAGGGGCGAACGTCGCCGGTCTTCAGGTGGTGTTCGCCACGTACGGCGTCGCGTTCGAGGACGTGGACGTGTTCTACCTGGCGGGGGGATTCGGGCGCCACCTGAAGAAGGACGCCGCGCGCCGGATCGGCCTCGTGCCGAATCTGCCGGACGAGAAGATCGTGCAGGTGGGCAACGCGGCCATCGAGGGCGCGTGTCTGATCCTGCTCTCGCAATCGAAGCGGCGGCAGCTCGAGGCGGCGGTCACCCGCGTCGAGCACTGCCGGCTGGAGACGCACCCCGACTTCTTCGATTTTTTCGTCGACGGCTGCCAATTCAAGCCGGTCGAATCCGGGGACCGAGCGCTGCGATGATCGGATGGGCCGATGCGCGTCCGGATACGGCGGTGCGGCCGGCCGAATACCGTCGGCTGCTGGGCTACCCGCCGGGCGCGGAGCTCGGCGAGCGGGCCCTCGAACTCGAGCAGTGGGCACGCGACTGGTACGAGGCGCATGGGCACCCGTGGGTGCATGCGCGGGAGACGTCAACGCTCGAACGCGCGGCCGCGACGATTCGCCTCGACGGCGTCGAGTTCACCGGCGCGCGGCTGAGCCAGATGCTCCGCAGCGCCGAGGCGGACGCCGCCGTGCTCGTGGCCGTAAGCGCCGGTCCCGAGCTGGAAGCCCACGCGCAGCAGCTCTGGCGGGAAGGGAAGCCCGACGAGTATTTCTTTCTCGAGGTCTACGGATCAGCGGTGGTCGAGCATTTGATCACGATGGCGGGGGCACGGCTGTGTGCGTGGGCCGAGGAGCGTCAGCGCGCGGTCCTACCGCACGACAGCCCGGGCTATCCCGACTGGCCGATTGGCGAGCAGCCGAGCCTGTTGCGTCTCATCGAGAGCGGCCTCGGCGGGCGACTGGAGGTCCTCGATTCGGGGATGCTGCGGCCAAAGAAGTCCCTGCTCGCGGTCTTCGGTCTGACCGGCCGCACCGACGTGGTGCGGCGGCTGACCGACCTGGTGCCGTGCGAACACTGCGCGTTTCTCGGCTGTCAGTACCGGCGCGTGCCCTACCAGCGTGCACTCATGGGCGCCGATCGAGAGCTCGCGATGCTCTCGGGCGCGCGTGGCCCCGCGCCGGCCCAGCCGCCGCGCCCGCTCGACGTTGGGGCCACGTACACGATCAATCTGAAGGCGCTCCGACGATGGAGCGAGGAACGCCTCGTCGTGGAGCACCAGCCGGACGGCTCGGTCCAGGCGCTCTTCCGGTACGAGGGGACGACCTGCACCAATATGGGGCGGCCCCTGGCGTTTCACTACCAGGTCACGTTGGGGCCCGCCGCCCTGGGCTACCCGATTCGGGCGCAGCGGTGCGCGCCGGCGCCCGGCGACCTTGGGCACACGGCGATGTGCCGCTATCAGAGCGACCCCGACACGCTGATGCCGGCGATCGAGGACGAGCGGCCCCTTGAAGGGCGGCCGCTCAATGACGTGCTCACCTGGCCGCGCGCGGTCTGCTCGGCTGGTTGTTACTGTTCGCCGGAAGCGCGGCGGCACAAATGGGGCCTCGTGCTCGAGACCTTGCACTACGCGCTCGCGCGGCAGGCGCCCACGGCCGGCCGGCTCTGAAGGAGGACGCTCTGGTGACACCGACGCTCAAGGACGCCATCAAGACACGCCCGTTGCTCGGTGACGGGGCCATGGGGACCCAGCTCATGCTGGCCGGCCTCGAGCAGGGGAATTGCGGCGAGGCGTGGAATGTGACACATCCCGAGCGCGTGCTGGCGATTCAGCGGCGATACGTGCTGGCCGGATCGGACTGCCTCATCACGAACACCTTCGGCGGGTGCCGCATCATGCTCAATCGCCATTCGCACGCGGATAAGGTCGAGGCCGTCAACAGCGCCGGCGTGGCCATCGCGCGCGAGGCGTTCGGCGACAGGCCGGGGTACGTGCTCGGCGACATCGGGCCGTTCGGCGGGCTCATGGAGCCGTACGGCGAGTTCACCGAAGCCCAGGTGCGCGAGGCCTTCGGCGAACAGGCGCGGGCGCTGGTGGAGGCGGGCGCCGACGCCATCATCATCGAGACCCAGACCTCGCTCGAAGAGCTCCTGCTGGCGATCGTCGCCGCCAAGGAGGCCGGCGCGCCTTGCATCATCGGGTCGATGGCGTACGACGTCACGCTCGACGGGTCAACGTTCCGCACGATGATGGGGATCGACCCGGAGCGGGCGGCCGCGTTCATGCAGGAGCACGGCGTCGACATCGTGGCCCTCAACTGCGGGACGGGCATGGACATGGCACGCGCGCGCCAGGCGGTCGAGCGGTACCGACGGGCCACGGACCTGGACGTGATGGTTCAACCGAACGCCGGGCAGCCGAAGCTCGTAGATATGAAAGTCACGTATGATGAAGCGCCGGAACAAATGGTGCGAGGGGTCGCGCCGTTGCTCGAGGCGGGTGCCGCCATCATCGGCGCCTGCTGCGGCAGCACGCCCGACCACATCCGCGCGTTCCGTGCGGCCATCGACCAGTATCTCCAGGCGTGAGCGATGACGAAACTCTGCGACATTGCGTCGGACGCGGTCTCGAAGCTCCCCCAGCAGACCGACGACAAGTCCGGCATCGGCGTTCACTACGTGGACGCCTACCTGAAGCCGTTCAACACCACGCTCGCCGACGGGACCGTCGTCGCGTGCAAACGGCGCGGTCTGAAGATTCTCCTGTCAGTGGGCGCCAAGAAGGGCGAGGGCCTGATGCGGCGGCTCGACGTCGGCCGGGATCCGGTCGTCATGCTCGACGCCGCGCTGCGGGAGGCCGCCACGGACGCCGGTATCGAGCTGGTCGCCCAGGACGGCGCGATGTACATCCGCACCATGCCCGGCTCCGACTGAGCCGCCTCGCGGCGCCGCCGCGGCACGGGCCATGGTGCACCTGGAGGGAGAGCGCGGAGTGCGGGCTCACGCCAAGTCCTCGTCTCAGCCGTCGCCGGACCGCGCGCCCAGCGATGCGGCGCCCGGTGGACCGGTACCCCCACCGCGCGCGGACGCCGTTCGGGTCCGGACGCTCTTCATCTCCGACGTGCACCTTGGGGTGCGGGACTGTCAGGCCGCACCGCTCGTGGATTTTCTCCGCCGCCACGATGCGGAGACCTTCTTTCTCATCGGCGACATCATCGACGGGTGGCGGGCGAAGCCCGGCCGACCGTGGCCGCCGCGTCACGTCGATGTCGTGTCCGAGCTGCTGAGCAAGGTGCGGAGCGGACGCCGGGTCGTCTACATTCCCGGCAACCACGACGAGTTTCTGCGCGAGTTCATCGGCTCGAAGGTGGGGGGCGTGGAGATCGCCGACCGCGCGATCCACGAGGGCGCGGACGGGCGGCGTTACCTCGTCACGCATGGCGACGAGTGCGATCCCTGGACCCAGCACGCGAAATGGCTGGCCCTCCTGGGGAGCCGGGCGCGCGAGATCCTCGGGGTCGCCACGCGCGGCATCAACGCGGTGAGGCGCAGCGTCGGGCTGCGCCCGTGGCCCCTGTCGGCCTGGATGATGGATGGGGTCAAGAAGGTGATGAGCCGCGGCCGCCATTTCGAGGAGCACGTCTCGGCCGAGGCCAAGCGTTATCAGGCGCAGGGCATCATCTGCGGCCACGTGCACCGCGCGGCCGACGATTACGTGCTGGGCGTGCGCTATCTCAACGCCGGCGATTGGATGGAGTCCTGCACGGGCGTCGTCGAGCATCACGACGGGCGGTTCGAGATCGTCCAGTGGGACTCGAGCCCGCGCGCGGCCGGCCGCGGCCATCGCGTCGAGCACGTGCGCGTGTGCGACGAGCCGGGCCTGGGCGTCCTCACCGAGACCGCAGAAGACGCGTCCCACACCGCCTGAGTGATGCCCACGCCGACTTGGCTGTCAGGGGCCATTGCGAGCTACGGATACGTTGGCCTCTTCCTGGTGGTGATCGTCGAGGGGCCGATTGCGACCATCATCGCCGCCTTTCTTGCCTCGCAGGGCATCCTCGACGTCTGGCTCGTGTACCTGGTCGTCGTCCTGGGAGACTTGACCGGTGACTTCCTGTACTACGGCGCGGGGCGGTCGGGCCGGACCGTCTTCGGCCGGTGGGGCAAGCTGAGCGAGCCCCGGCAGCGGCGGCTGACGGCCTTGAAGGATCGCTTCCGCGCCCGGGCCGGTCCCACGCTGCTCATGGGAAAGATCACGCACGCCGCGGGCTTTCTCGTGCTCTTCGCGGCGGGCGCGGCGCGGGTCCCGGTCGCGACGTTCCTGTGGTACAGCGTGCTTGGCACCCTCCCGAAGTCGGCATTGCTCGTCGCGATTGGATACGTGGCGGGCGCGGCCTATGTGCGGATCAACGCCTATCTCGGGATCGCCACGCTCATTGCGTTTCCATTAATCTGCCTCGGTCTGCTGATCTATCTCCGGAAGCGACTGGCCCTGGATGAACCTTGACCGCCCGCTCATGCGCATCGCCGTATTCACGGATAGCTTTTGCCCGGAGCTCGGGGCAGCCAGGACTCCATCGCGTCGCTCGCGCTCGCGCGCGGCCGCGGAGTATATTCCGGCGGATGCCGGACTGCTCGCCGAGCCCAACGCCCCGGATGACTTCGCCCGCAAGCTCGAGATGGTGCGCACACAGTCTCTCTGAGGGCCGGCATGGGGCACTACGCGATCGAGGCAGCCAAGCGCTTCTCGGCGCCGAAGATCTGCGGCGCCTGGGAAGCGATCCGCCGATCGGCCGTGGCCGCCTCCGGTTCGAGGACCGCGTGATGAGGCTGAGCCTGGTGATTCCGGCTTACAACGAAGAGGCATTCCTCGGCAGTTGCCTGCGGGCGGCGGTCGCCGAGGTGCAAGCGAATGGCGCGAGCGGGCCGTTCGAGATCGTGGTGGTTGACAACGCGAGCACTGACCGGACCGCGGAAGTCGCGGCGGGCTTTCCAGGCGTGCGCGTCGTGCACGAGCCGCGGAAGGGGCTGACCCGCGCCCGGCAGCGCGGCCTCGAGGAAGCGAAGGGGGATCTGGTCGCCTATATCGACGCGGACACCCGGATGCCGGAGGGGTGGATTCGGCGTGTGGTCGAGCGCTTCGACCGCCGCGACCGCGTCGTGTGCGTGAGCGGACCGTACGTCTACTACGACCTGCCGGCGCGTCAGGCCGCGTGCGTGCGGTGGTACTGGCGTCTCATTGCGACGCCGGCGTATCGTCTGACCGGCTACATGGCTGTCGGCGGAAATTTTGCGGCGCGGCGCGACGCGCTCGCGCGCATCGGCGGCTTCGACACCATGATTGCCTTCTACGGAGAAGACACGGACATCGCGCGGCGCCTCGCGCGCGTGGGCGAGGTCGTCTTCGACATGGGGCTCGTCATGCAGACGTCGGCACGGCGGCTGCGCGGGGAAGGGTTGGCGAGAACCGCGGTGCGGTACGCGGCCAACTATCTCGCGGAGGTCGTGCTGAAGCGACCACTGACGACCAAGTACCGCGACATCCGTTAACCGTAATGTCTGTTGGACGTTTCTGGCAGAGCGAATCGACTCACAGAAGACCCACCATGGAGCTCATGGAGGCAGTCCGCGTCGGCGCTCGTGAAGGTCGCCGAGCTGGCCGCCGCGCGCGGCGGCAGGGACCGGCGAACCCACAGAGACACGAGCACCGCCGGCATCTCTTGCGGCGCTCGTGTCTCTGTGGGTTCGCCGGTCCTGCCGGGCCCGGCTTCGCCGGGCCGAGCTCGGCTCTGCGTGCCGCCTCCACGTCCTTCATAGCTCAATTTCTGCGTTTGCAAATCTCCGAATGGCGTTGCCGTTAACCGGGCGACAGGGCCGCACGGCACGGGCCGGGGAGGCGAGATGGGGTTCGCGCGCGCGAGCATGATGCGAGGAGCGATTGGCGTGACGCTGATGGCAAGCCTGGCGGGCGGCCGTGGGGAAGCCCAGGCGCCGCACTGGGTCGTCGCCTGGGCCGCGTCGGCGCAGGGCCCGTACCCGATCGGCAACCCGACCGCGCAGCCGGACCTGCGGTTCGCGTTTCCGTCGGATACGCTGGGCGCCCGCGACCAGACGTTTCGCCTCATCGTGCGGCCGGACGTGTGGGGCCGCGCGGCGCGGATTCGGCTGTCCAATGCGTTCGGCGCGCGCCCGGTCGACTTCGACGGCATCTACGTCGGGCTGCAGACGAGCGGCGCGGCGACGCTCGCCGGGCATCCCGCGCCCGTGACGTTCCGCGGCGTCGCGCGCGTGACGATTCCGCCGGGCGCGTCCGCCGTGAGCGATCCGATCGCGCTGGGGTTCGTTGGCGATCCCGCCGACCCGCTTCTTGCCGGGCGAAAACTCGCGGTCAGCTTCCACGTGGCCGGTGAGAGCGGCCCGATGACGTGGCACGCCAAGGGGCTGACGACGTCCTACGTCTCCGCGCCGGGCAGCGGGTCCCATGGGGCGGAGGCCGGCGAGCAGGCGTTTCCGTTTTCGACGACCTCCTGGTTCTTCCTCGACGCGGTCAACATGGACGCCCCCGCGGATACGCGCGCGATCGTGGCCCTCGGAGATTCAATCACCGACGGGACGGCCTCGACGATCAACGGCGACGACCGGTGGCCGGACGTGCTGTCTCGGCGCCTCCACGCGACGGCCGGGACGCGGTTCAGCGTCGTCAACGCGGGCATCGGCGGCAACCAGGTGATCGGTCCGCCCGACTACGCACAGCATCCAGTTGCGGGTGGACCGGCGGCCCTCGACCGGCTCGACCGGGACGTCGTCAGTCTCTCTGGCGTTGGTGTGGTGATCTGGCTCGAGGGCATCAATGATTTCGGCACGGCCGGCGCGTCGGCGGCGGCGGTCGAGGCGGGCGTGCGGGACGGGGTCCGTCGGCTGCGGGCGGCGCTGCCGGGCGTGAAGGTGTACGCCGCGACGCTGACGTCGGCGCTCCACAGCACGAACGACGCGTACGGATCGACGGCGGTCAACGCAAAACGGCGCGCCTACAACGCGTTTCTCCTCGGGGCGGGCGCGCTCTTCGACGGCGTCTTCGACTTCGATGGCGCCACCGTCAACCCGGCTACGGGGGAGCTCAAGGAGGAATACCGGCCGAATTCCTCCACGGGAGGACCCGGCGATGGGCTGCACCCCAATCGCGCCGGGTACGCCGCCATGGCCAATGCCATCGATCTGACGGTGCTGGCCGGGCGCTGACCCTCATTAGAATGGAGGCATGGCGCGCGCCCCTTTTGTCGTTGGACTGATCCAGGATGACGCAACCGCGGACCTTGCGGGCAACCTCGCGCGCGCCGAGGCGCGCATCCGCGAGGCGGCATCCCGCGGCGCACAGGTCATCTGCTTGAAGGAACTCTTCGGCGCGCCGTACTTCTGCAAGTCGCAGCAGAACGACCGCTTCGATCTGGCCGAGCCGATTCCCGGCCCGACGACGGCGGCCATGCAGCGGCTGGCGGGCGAGCTGGCGGTCGTGCTGGTCGTGCCGCTGTTCGAACGGGAGGCCGCGGGCGTCTACCGCAACTCGGCGGCCGTCATTGACGCCGACGGCCGGCTGCTCGGGACGTATCGCAAGATGCACATCCCGGACGATCCCCTCTACAACGAGAAGTTCTATTTCACGCCCGGCGAGACCCAGGCGGTCGTCGAGACGACCGCCGACCGCCTCGCGGCCGGCGGGTTCATGGTCTGGAGGACGCGATACGCCACGATCGGCGTCCTGATCTGCTGGGACCAGTGGTATCCGGAAGCCGCGCGCATCACGAGTCTGCTCGGGGCCGACCTGTTGTGCTATCCGACGGCGATCGGGTGGCATCCGTCGGAACGCGCCGAGTGGGGCCAGGCGCAGGTGGACGCGTGGCGGACGATTCAGCGGTCGCATGCGATTGCCAACGGCGTGTACGTCGCGGCCGTCAACCGGGTCGGCCATGAGGACGAGCCCGGAACGGACGGCCTGACATTCTTCGGCCACTCGTTCGTGGCCGATCCGTTCGGACGCGTCGTGGCCGAGGCGGCCGAGGGCCCCGAGATCGTGCTCTCGACGTGCGATCCCGCGCTCGTCGAAGCCACGCGCCGCAACTGGCCGTTCCTGCGCGACCGCCGGGTGGACGCGTACGGCCCGATTCTCCAGCGGTACCTCGGGCGATGAGCGGCATCGTGCCGGCGTTCCGCATGCCTGCCGAATGGGAGGCGCATCGGGCCACGTGGATCGGGTGGCCGCACCACGAGCCTGACTGGCCGGGCAAGCTGCCCGCGGTGCAGTGGGCGTACGCCGAGATTGCCCGCGTACTGGCCGACTTCGAAGCCGTCGAGATCCTCTGTCAGACGGACGAGGCGTGCGCGGAGGCCCGCGCCGCCGCCCTTGCCCACCGGGCCCGCATGGACCGCGATCCGCCTGCACGTGGTGCCCACCGATCGCATGTGGCTGCGTGACAGCGCGCCGACGGGCGTCATCGACGCTCGCGGCCGGCCGGTGCTGGTCAACTGGGGATTCAACGGCTGGGCCAAGTACGACAACTGGACGCTCGACGCCCAGGTCGGGAGCGCGGTCGCCGCGATCTCCGGCCTGCGGCGGGTGGAGCCGCGGCGCGTCGGCACATCGCAGCGGCTCGTCCTCGAGGGCGGCGGCCTGGACGTCAACGGCGACGGCCTCCTGCTCGTCACCGACGAGTGGCTGCTCGGCGACGTCCAGGTGAGGAATCCCGGCATGACGCGCGACGACTACGAGCAAGCTTTCGCCGAGTGGCTGGGCGTGCGCCGTACGATCTGGCTCGGCGAGGGGTGCATCGGCGACGACACGCACGGCCACGTGGACGACGTGGCGCGGTTCGTGTCGCCTGACACCGTCGTGCTCGCGGTCGAGGACGATCCACGCGATGAGAATCACCGGCGATCGATGGACAACGTGCGCCGGCTGGAGCTCGCGTCCCGCGACCGGGCGATCGGCCCGCTGCGCGTCGTCCGCCTCCCGTTTCCGCGGGCGATCTTCACGAGCGACGAGCGGCTGCCGGCGAGCTACGCGAACTTCTACGTCGCGAACGGTGTCGTGATCGTCCCCACGTTCAACGATCGCCAGGATCGCGTGGCGCTCGAGATCCTGGCCGGTCTCTTTCCCGACCGGGAGATCATCGGCATCCATGCCGTTGACCTGGTCTGGGGGCAGGGGACCTTGCATTGCCTGACCCAACAGGAACCGGCCGCGCGGCCGGCGTTGCGCTCGTGAACGAGCGGCGCGCGGAAAGCGGCGTCCGTCAGGACGCCCAGGGGCCGCGGCCGCCCGAAGATCGCCTGCTCCTGCCAATCGTGGCGGCGTCGGCCGTCTGGCTGGTCAAAGTCGCGTATCTCGGCCTCGTGCCCCTCCGTGCGCTGGCGATGTCGCCCTGGCTCATCGACGACAGCTTCATCATCATGCGGATCGCCCGCAACGTCGCGCTCGGCCGAGGCTTCTCGTTCGATGGCGTGCACCCGACCAGCGGCGCGCCCCTGCTCTGGACGACGGTCACGGCCGTCAATCATCTTTGGGCGGGCCGGGACCTCGCGGCGACGCTCACACTCGTCGAGTCCGCGTTCTTCGGCACGCTGTGCGCGGTATTCGTCTTTCGTCTGGCGCGCCGGTTTTCAACCGCGCCCGTCGCCTGGGCGTCGTTCGTCTTCGTTCTCATGGCCGCGCCGTTTGCCGCCAACTCGATGAACGGCATGGAGACCGGCCTGTTCGCGTTCGTCGGCCTGGCGGCCATCGATTTCTACGTGGGCTCGTTCCAGGCGCGCCCAGGCGACCGGCGATGGGCCGCGTGCCGACTCGGCGTCCTGCTGGGGCTCGCCACGCTCGTGCGGGCCGACGGCGTGTTCGTGGCGGGCGCCATCCTCGCCCGCGAGGCCGTCATGGTCTGGCGATCGTCCGAGAGGCGGACCGCGGTGGTCGCCATGGCGTGTCTGGCCGCGACGTTCGCGCTCTGCATCCTGCCGGAGCTCCTCTGGTCGTGGCACGCGACCGGCACGATGGCGCCGGCGAACGAAATCGGACGGCGGCACTTGGCCTGGTCGGCGGCGCTGGGAACGGGCCGCGTCAGCCTGCTCGCCTACGTCGCCGTGGTGTGGAGCCACGTTCGCTATCTCCGGTTTCTGGTCGCGGTGATGACCGGATCGGGCGTCGTGGCCATGGTGGCTGTCGCCGACGCGCTCCTCCGGCGCGGCGGCGCCTTGCCGTGGGTGACGGCCGGCTACGTGCTGTCGTTCCTCGCGGCCCTGGCCGCCTACCAGGGCTACTTTCCGGACGTGCACGGCGTTCGGTATCTCAACCTGTCCGGCATGCTCCTCGTGATTGTCGTGTTCGAGGCCTGCACCGCGGCGATGAGGCGGCTCGGCCGCCGCGAGCCGTCCCGCGTCGTGTTGGCCATGATCGTGGCCGTGCTGATGACGTCATCGACCTATCAGTACGTGCAGCTCACGAGGTCGCTGCCGTGGGCGGCCGGCATGCACCTCGTGCCCACGGCGGAGACGAACGAGACGACGAACTGGTGGGCGTTTCAGGACTGGGCCGCGACGCTGCCGCCAGGCACGTCGATCGCGGCCAAGGACCACGGTCTGCTCGCCTATTTCACCGACGTGCGCGTCATCGACCTGGCCGGCATCATCGACCCGCGGATTATCGGCGCGATGGACACCGGCACCGTCGGGCGATACCTGACGGACGCCGGCGCGCAGTACGTCCTGCTGCCCGATCCGGACCCGGCCGATCGCTGGACGGTGTTCCACGCAATTCGCTCGAGCGTCCACGTCACGCTCGTGCCCGGCGTCCCGCCCCAACAGACCACTGGCGACCGGCTCTACCGCATCGACCCATCGACCCATCGATCTATTGAGTGATCGCTTAGCCCGGTGATGGCGTCACCCGCTGAGCCGTCCGCCGCGGCCGATAGGTCAATGGGTCGATGGGTCGATAGGTCGATCGGTCGATGTCCCTCTCTTGCTCACATTGACGTAGTACAAGTCCGTCGCGACCTGGAAGTCGTCGGGCGCAAGGGCGGTGGGCATGGTTTGCCAGCTCGTCGTGGGGTGGACGATCTGCCAGGCATCCGGCCGCCCCACGCGTACGGGCATGGCGAAGTCCGGCTCGTCCGCGTTCCATCGGTACGACACCATCCCGGCCGGCTGGTCAAACTTCAGTTCCAGCGTGGGGATGTCGGCGTGGCGGAGGTATTGATTGAAGATCGGCGTCAGGTCCAGCCCCGTCCTTTGGTTCATGAACCGGACGAGGTCCTCGGTCAGGATGTTCTGGTACTCGAAGTGCTGGAACGTGTCGTGGATGAGTGCCCACCACTTCGCGTCGTCGTTGACGACGCTGCGCAGGGTGTTCAGGAGTAGCGCGCCCTTGAAGTACATGTCCTCGGTGGGCTGGTGTGCCGTGCCGCGCGCGGTGATGATCGGCACGCGGTTGTCGACTTTCGGCGCGAGCGAGTTCACGTAGCGGATGGCGTCGGCGTGGCCGCGGGTGTACTCGACGAACAGGCTTTCCATGTAGGTCGCCCAGCCTTCGTGGATCCACATGTCGGACATGTCGGCGGCCGACACGGCGTTGCCCCACCACTCATGCGCGCTCTCGTGCACGATGATGAAGTCGAACGTCAGACTGAGTCCGATCCCGGTCCAGTCGCGGTTCAAGTAGCCGTTCGCGAAGTGGTTGCCGTAAGCGACGGCGCTCTGATGCTCCATGCCGGCGTAGGGGACTTCGATGAGCTTGTAGCCGTCCCGCTCGAACGGGTACGGACCGAAGTAGTGCTCGTACGCCTCAATCGTGCCTTTCGCTTGTGTGAACTGCTGCTTGGCCTTCGCGAGATCCTCGGGCAGGGCGTAGAAGTCGAGCGTCAGGTGGCCGAGGCGATCCGCGAAGTGCTGATAGTCGCCGATGTTGAGTGCGACGTCGTAGTTGTTGATCGGATAGTGCACCGCCCAGTCCCAGCGCGTGTAGCCGTCGCCCAGGTCTGTCTTCCCCTGGAAGCGGCCGTTCGAGACGTTGACCAGGTTGCTTGGCACCTCGACGCTGAGCGTCATGCCCTCGACCTCGTCATGCCACTGGTCCTTGTTGGGCCACCACACGCTCGCCCCGTCGTCTTCGCACGCGGTCGTGATCCAGGGGCGTCCCGCCGGGTCCACGCCGAACGAGATGCCGCCGAATCGTCCTCGCTCCGCCGGCGTGCCGGAGTAGAAGAAGTTGACGGCGTAGACGCGGCCCGCCCGGAGCGTCTCGGGGAAGTCGACGAAGACGGCGTTGAATTGCCGCTCATAGTGGAGCGGCGCGCCGTCAAAGAGAATCTTGTTGACCTGGAGGTCCGCGTAGAGATCCAGCTGGATACGGGTGTCGTCCTCGAGCATCTTGAACCGAATCGTGTTCGAGCCGCTGATCGACTTCTTCGCGGGATCGACACGGACGTCGAGGGCGTACGAGAGCAGGTCGTTGTTCGCCCGATAGCGGCCGTAGCCGCCCCGCAGCAGGTCGGCTTCGCTCGGGCCTTGCGCGAGGACGAGGTGGCCGGCCGTGGCCATCACGAGCAGGGCAACACCAATCGTGCGCATCGGAGCCCAGGATACAACGGGTGGCGCGGCCGCCCGGACGGCCCGTGCCACAATGCCAGACGTGGCGTGGGGCACGATGCCAACTGAGCGGCGCGCAGGCGGAACGGCGTCCGAGCCGATCCGGACGGCCGCACGAGCCTGGGTGCCTGCAACGGCCGCACTGGCCATGGCGGTTGCAGTGGCCCACGGCATCACACCCCTGTACGCGGAGGACCAGAACGCGTATTTCCTGCACGGGCTGGCGCACGCGCGGATTGGTGCCCTCGCGCGCGACTGGATGGCGTCGGCCGCCGATCCGTTTCCCGTGTTCAGCGGGTTCGTGTTCGTCGTCGCGCGCTTCCTGCCCATGTGGACGGTGTACGTCGTGCAACTCGCGGTGGTCGCGGTCTATGCGTACGCCCTGATCGAGATTGTCGCCGCGACGTGCCGCGTCGAGAAGACCGAGCCGGCCTACGTGGCCATCGCCTGCGTGGTGGCGGCGATTCATGCGGCTGCGGTCGACGTCGCGTTGCGGGATGGATCGGCCTGGCCCCGCTAGCTCGACTGCTTCAGGAGGGCATCGGGCATGTGTTCATCGGCGTCGTGCTGCAGCCGAGCACGTTTGCCGCCCTGCTGCTGCCGTCCATTGCCATGTTTCTTCGCGGGCGGCCGGTGGCCGCCGCGGTGTGGGCGGCAGTTGCCGCGACGCTTCACAGCAGCTACCTGCTGAGCGCCGGCGTTCTCGTGGCCGTCTACTGCGGTGTCCTGCTGTTCCGCGACCGGACTCCAAAGCGAGCGCTGGTGACCGGAGGTGTCGCGCTCCTTCTCGTCGCGCCCACGCTCATTTACACCTGGCTGACGTTTCGCCCGACCTCGCCGCAGGTCTTCGACGAGGCGCTTCGCGTGTACGCGAGCGTACGCAACGTGCGCGAGGCTGGCGGGGGCGTGTGGATGACGTCAGGCGCGGCCTTCCAGGCGGCGCTGGTTATTGTCGCCGCCGCCGTGTTTCGCCGGCGGCCGGTGGGCGTCGTGCTCGTCGGCGGCGCCGTCGTGACCGCCGTGCTGACGCTCGCCCAAGCGCTCTCGTCGGCGCCGATCTTCGCCATGCTCCTGCCGCTGCGCATGACGACATGGCTGGTGCCCTTGTCAACGTGCCTGCTCGTCGGGGCGGCGGTTACGGCGGTCTGCCGAGGTCCGCTCGGACTCGCCGTGACCCGACGAACGCAGACCCGTGTCGCGGCCGCCCTGGTGGTCCTGCTGGCCGCCGGCGGCGTCATCGACAGCGTGCACCGCTTTCGATGGGCGCAGGCGCTCAATGACGTGCCGCTGATGGCGTTCGCGCGCGAGACGAGCGGACCCGACGCGCGCTACCTCATCCCGCCCCTGCTGCAGCGGTTTCGTCTGGGGGCCGAAGAGCCGGTCGTCGTTGACTTCAAGAACTACCCGTTCCGCGACCGCGACGTGCTCGAGTGGTACGCGCGCTATCAGGCCGTCTCGCGGTTCTATGCCCTGCAAGGGGCGCCTGCGTGCGCCGCCCTGACCGACCTCGTTCGGCGCTACGATCCCACGCGCGTGGTCATGGCCGATCCCGCGACGCTCGCGTGCCCAACGGCCCGCTTGGCGTACGAGGACGCGGCGTTTCGCGTCTACGACCTTCGTCCCTGATTCGAGCCACGGCGTCCCTATGCGTTTTCTCGTCGCGCTCAACGGCCAGGTGGCCCCGGACTCGGGGATGGGCGGCACCGTCTGGCAGACCAACGAGGCCCTTGTGCGCCTCGGCCATCAGGTCCGTACGATTGGCGCCCCCGATCTGCCGAGGACGATCCGGCACCTCAACCTCTATCAGGCAATCGAGTTGCCGCACCGGATGCTTCGGGCGGTGCAGGCGGCGCTCGACCGCGAGCCGTGCGACGTAGCGCTCATTAGCCAGCCCTACGGCTACGCGGTCGGCCGGTGGCTTCGCGACAGGCAGCCGCGTGTGGTGTATCTGCACCGCAGCCATGGACACGAACTGTCCGTGCTGTGCGCGGTGCCGAGGGCAGCGCACGCGCCGCTCGGTCCCACGCAGGCGCCGTGGCGCCGCGCCCTCTCGTCCATCCTTGGCGCCAGGTTGAACGCGCAGGCCCGTCTGGCGCTGAAGTACGCGGATGGGACCATCGTGCCAAGCACCCTGGACCGGACGTTCCTGCTCGAGCGGGAGGGCGTCGCGCCGGAGCGCGTGCGAACCATCTTTCATGCGGCGCCGCCTCTCTTTCTGGACACGCCCGTGCGTTCGTATACGGCGGAACGGCACCGGCGGATCGTGTTTGTCGGGACGTTCACGACCATGAAAGGCGGCGATCTGATCTGGGCGCTCGGCGCCGGGCTGCTTCGCCGCTTCGCCGATGCGTCCCTGACCGTGGTGACCCCGCGCGAGTCGCATCCGATGGTGCGCGCGGGGTTCGCGGAGGATGTTCGCGCGCGCGTCACGCTCGTCAACTGGCTGCCGCAGGCCGCGCTGATGGACGTCTACGACCGCCACGGGGTGCAGCTCATCACGTCGCGCTACGAGGGCGCGGGAAAAGTCCACTACGAAGGCATGGCGCGCGGATTGTGCGTCGTCTCGTCGGCCGTCGGCGCGATGGTGGACTCCATCACGAGCGGCGAAAACGGGTGCCTGGTCCCCGTCGGTGACGTGGCGGCCTTCGAGCGCGAGGCCTCGGCCCTCATCGGTGACTTGGACGCGGCCGCGCGCATGGCGGCGCGGGCGAGAGAGACGTCTTGTCGGTTCACATGGGAGCGCACCGCTCGGGCGATTGTGGAGTACGCGGAGGCCACGCGGGCGCGCACCCAGGTCTAAAGTCAATGCCATTCGGAAATTTTCAAACGCCGAAATTGGACCATGGAGGCCGTGGAGGCAGGCCCCGTCGAGGCGTTCGCGAAGGTCGCCGAGTTCCCGCCGTGCACGGCGGTGCAGGACGGGCGAGCCCGCAGAGACACGAGCGCCGCGAGAGAATGCCGGCGGTGCTCGTGTCTCAGCGGGCTCACCCGTCCTGCCGGGCCCGGCTTCGCCGGGCCGAACTCGGCTCTACGTGCGGCCTCCATGATCTCCATGGTGGGTCTTCTGCAAGTCGATTCGACCTGCCGGACATTTCCGAAGGGTATTGGATCTAAAGTTACGACGCTTCGGGCTGCAGGGCGGCGGCGGTATTTCCGGCAATCGGCTCGCGGCGGCGCGGCCGCACGAGTGGAAGTCCAACCGAGAAGATCAGGATCGTCGTCAGGACGCACGCGAAGACGATCGTCGGGACGTCGTCCGTGGCCGCGACGCCGGCCGCGACGGGCATCGTGGCCAGGACGCCTGCGGCCAGGCCGCGGGGCATGCAGACGCCGATTACGCGGCGGGCGTCGCGATCGAACGCGCCGCCGCGCGCGATGAGCCAGACGGCCGGCTGCCGCGCCACCCACAGCACGGCGCCCAGCACGGCGCCGAACGCAATCAACGTCCAGGGCGGCGCGAACATCGCGCCGATGAACGTGAAGAAGAACGACTTCACCATGAAGGTCACCGTGTGGTGCACGCCCTGGACGTCCTTGTCGAGCGACGCCGTCTGGGCCAGCCCTATCCGCCGGGACAAGGACGGCGCGTTGCCGACCAGGATCGCAAACGTCAGGATCGCCAGCGCGGCCGACCCCCCGCTATGGTCGACGACGACGTACAGGATGAACAGGGCGGACAGCGTGATGACGTAGCCGTGCTCGTGGCCGCGCAGCACGCGCAAAATCAGCAGCCAGAGGAACCCCGCGATTGCCCCGGCGATGATGCCGAAGCCGAACGACCGTGCGAGCACGACCGCGGGGTGTCCGGAGGAGTGCACGGCCAGGATATCGATGAAGGCCGCGGCGCCCACGACGCACAGCGCGTCGGTCAGCGCGGACTCGAGGTTGACGAGGTTGGAGACGCGCTCGTCGATGCCCGCCTGTTCCATCGCGGGCATGATCACGATCGAGCTCGACCCGCCGACGATGCAGCCGGTCATCCAGCCGTGGAGCCACGTCCACCCGGCGGGCAGCAGTCCGATGCGCGCGGCGAGCATCGTGAGCGGCGCCACGACCGCCGCCGACAGGACGAAGCCGATCACGGCGAGGGCGACCGACCGAGGCGCCGCGTGCGCCAGTTCGCCCAGGTTCAGGCGCGCGCCGCCCTCGAAGAGCACGATGATCAGCGTGAGCGCGGCAAAGTAAGGGGCGAGGCGCGAGAGCGTGGCGTGGTCCACGTACCCGAGGACGGGGCCGAGCAGGATGCCGACGGCAATGAGCCAGACGACGTCCGGCACGCCCGTGCGGCGGAAGACCAGCTCACCGACGGTCCCCAACAGGAAGATGGCGGCGATGGCGAGCAGGAAGAAAGAAACGTCGGTCATGACCGGCGAGGACCATCGTGGCCCGGCGCGGGATGTAGGTCAATCGAAACACGCGGCGTCGGCGCGGCGCTCGCTTCGGGCTTCACGGCCTGACGACCGGACGCCGTCTCTTGGCCATCCGTTGCCGCCCGCTTGTGACGAGACCCTCAAGGGACCATAGTGGTAGCAAATAACCAATAACCAATAACAAATAACCAATAACCAATAGCCCATGTCTTCTTCACGAAAACGCCCCGAGGACCTTCGCTCCCACCGCTGGTACGGCGTGACCGATTTGCGCTCGTTTGGGCACCGGTCGCGTACCGCGCAGATGGGCTACGACCGCCAGGACTACGCGGGGAAGCCCGTCATCGCCATCATCAATACCTGGAGCGACATCAATCCCTGCCACAGCCACTTCAAGCAGCGTGTCGAGGACGTGAAGCGCGGCATCTGGCAGGCCGGCGGGTTTCCCGTCGAGCTGCCGGCGATGTCCCTGTCCGAGGTGTTCCAGAAGCCGTCAACGATGATGTACCGCAATTTCCTGGCCATGGAGACCGAGGAATTGCTGCGGTCGCATCCCGTGGATGGGGCGGTGCTCATGGGCGGCTGCGACAAGACGACGCCCGCGCTGATCATGGGCGCGACGTCCATGAATCTGCCGTCAATCTTCCTGCCCGCCGGGCCGATGCTGCGCGGCGACTGGAACGGCGTCGTGCTCGGGTCGGGCTCGGACGTGTGGAAGTACTGGGCCGACCTGCGCGCCGGCGTCATTAGCCAGGCCGACTGGTGCGGCATGGAGCACGGCATCGCCCGGTCTCCCGGGCACTGCATGACGATGGGCACCGCGTCCACGATGACGAGCGCGGCCGAGGCGCTCGGCTTGACGCTTCCGGGGGCCTCGTCGATTCTCGCCGCCGACTCGCGCCATGCCGTGATGGCCGCGTCCGTCGGCCGCCGCATCGTCGAGATGGTGTGGGAGGACCTGAAGCCGTCGGACGTGCTCACCGACGCCGCGTTTCGCAATGCCGTCACGACCGTGCTCGCGATTGGCGGATCGACGAACGCGACGATTCATCTCATCGCGATGGCGCGCCGGGCCGGCGTGCGGCTCGACCTGGACGACTTCGACGCGCTCGCGCGCGTGACGCCGCTCCTGGCCAATATCCGCCCGTCCGGGGAGTATCTGATGGAGGACTTCTACTACGCGGGCGGGCTGCCGGCGCTCCTGCACGCGCTCGGGGATCTCATCGTGCCCGATGCCGTCACCGTCAACGGCCGCACGCTCGGCGAGAATATCGCCGACGCGCGCGTGTTCAATGCCGACGTGATCCGGTCGCGCGAGACTGCGCTCGTCCTGGCCGACACCCTGGCCGTCCTGCGCGGCAACCTGGCGCCGGACGGCGCCGTGATCAAGCCGCCCTCGGCCGATCCTCGTCTCCATCGGCACACGGGCCGGGCGGTCGTCTTCGCCGACTACAACGACATGGCCGCGCGCATCGACGCGCCGGACCTTCCGGTCGATCGGGACTCGGTCCTGGTGCTCAAGCACGCGGGTCCGCTCGGCGGGCCGGGCATGCCCGAGTGGGGGCAGCTGCCGATCCCCAAGAAGCTGCTCGAACAGGGCGTGCGCGACATGGTGCGGATCTCGGACGCGCGGATGAGCGGGACCGCCTATGGCGCCTGCGTGCTCCACGTCGCGCCGGAGTCGTTCATCGGCGGCCCGCTGGCGCTGGTCGAGGACGGCGATCTCATCGAGCTGGACGTCCCGGCGCGCCGGCTCACGCTGCGCGTGGACGACGAGGAACTGGCGAAGCGCCGCGCGGCATGGCGGCCGCCGGCACCGCGGTACCTCCGGGGCTACGGCGCGCTGTATGCGAGCCACATGCAGCAGGCGAACGACGGCTGCGACTTCGACGTGCTGGCGGCGGGGCCCCCGACGCCCGATCCGGAGATTCACTGATCGAGCCGTGATCGGGGGGGCGTGTCGCGCGCGCGCGAGACGCACGGCCGGCGTCACCGTTTCCGCGTGGACGGCCTATACTTTCCGCATGACCCCCGAAGACGGCATTCTGTTCAGCGGCGGCGCGCCGGGCGCCGAGGCGGCGTTTGGTGAAGCCGCCGAGCGGTACGGCGTGGAGGAAGTGAACTTCACGTTCGAGCCGCAGCGCATGGCGCGGACCCGCGGCGTGCGCGTCCTCAATCACGAGGAGTTACAGGCCGGCGACGTCAGCCTGGAGTACGTCTCCCGCCTCATGAAGCGCCGCTACACGGACGCGCAAACGATTCGGAAGATCCTGCAGACGCTCTGGTATCAGGTCAATAGCGGCCAGGAGATCTACGTCATCGGCACCGTGCTTCCCGACGATACGGTGCGCGGCGGGACCGGGTGGGGCGCCGAGTTCGCCAAGCTCTGCAACAAGCCGCTTCACGTCTTCGATCAGGAGAAGGACTGCTGGGAGCGGTGGACCGGCGCGGGCTGGCTGAAGTGCGACGCGTCAACCGCGCCCGTCATCACGCATCCGCATTTCACGGGTACGGGCACGCGGACGCTGCACGAGAGCGGCCGGCGCGCGATCGACGAGCTCTTCCGCCGGTCGTTCGCATAGACGAGGACTGGCTGCCGGCCACGGGCGACGGAAGACGCTGGCCCCCCGTAGCCGTGCTGTTAGCCCGTAGCCCGTAGCCCGTAGCCCGTAGCCCGTAGCCCGTAGCCCGTAGCCTCGTCTACCTCGGCCGGATCGACGAGATGCGGTCGTTCAATCCCAGCGTTCTGAGGTCGCGGACGTCGTCTGAAAGCGTGACGCACCGTCCGCCATATCGCGGCCGGTCGCAGACTTCCCATCGGCCGCCCTGTACTTCGAGGCTGCCCGCGCGGTTGTCGAAGAACGTCACGTTCGGTTCGGCCTCGGTGATCGTCACCGAGCGCCCCCGGAATCCCGGGCTGTCGTAGAGCACGATCCGGAGATTGGAGCGCCTGGTGAAGAAGCCACGGGCCTCGACGCGCGGCCGGGCGGAGGACACGAGACGGCTCACGCCGAGCCTGCCAAGGTCCGGCACGTCGGCGCTGACGACGCGGCAATCGTCATAGTCGGCACCGACGCAGATCTCCCACGACTCGCCGGCGGGCACGCGCACGCTCACGGCGCGGTCGTTGAAGTTCATGTCCTTCAGGTTGGCCACCGGGTCGAAGATCACGATCTGCTGCCCCGAGTAGTTCGAGCCGGAGAACAGCTGGAGGCCGCCGTTGTCCCGGCGGGCCTGGTCGTCACGCCCGAAGTCGCGGACGCGCCGCATCGAAGAAATCTTGTCGTTCCATCTCGCCGCGGGCAGGTTGGGCTCGTCGCCCCGCATGGTCTCGCAGCGGCCGGAGTAGTTCGGGTCCTCGCACACCTCCCAGGACTCACCGCGGGCGATTCGGAGGCTCGAGATGCGGTCATTGAAGCCAACGCGGCGCAGATCCGGGACGGCGTTCGTGAACGTCTGACTGCGCCCCCCGTAGTTGATGTCCTCGAATACCGCGATGCCGACGCGCGGCGCCGAATCGGCACGTTGGTCGGCAGCGGCCGGCACGCTGGCCGGCGAGCGTGACGCCGGCGGCGCCCGCCACGCACAGCGTGGCCACGATAAATCGCTGGTGCAGCTGCATGTGTCCTCCCGACTGTCGTCGTTCAATTTCGCGGCGCCGCCACGTAGCTCGGCCGCGCCCGGACCTTCAGATTCGCGCCCGCGACGTTCAGCGCGATCGTGTGCGTCTTGCCGTCGAGCTTCCGCGGCGTGAACCCGAGCAGGTACTGGTGATGCAATTCATCTGCCACCTGCGTAAACACGGTGTTGAGATTCTGCGCCCAATCGAAGGCCAGATAGCCGCCGCCGGTCGCGTCGGCCAGTTGACGGAGATGCTTGTCGGGCGGTTCGAACTTCATTCCGCCGCCAAACGTGCGCCCGTTGAAGTAGGCGACCGGGCCCGTTGGCACCTCGGCCGGCACACCAATCGAGTACACCATGACCTCATTCGCGAGCGCATCCTGGCGGAGCGTCTTGAAGTCAACGTGCATCTGCTCCGGCCCCGGCTCGTCGTGGCCGTCGGTGAACGCGAGCACCACCCGGCGTCCCGGCTCGCCGGCAATGGCCATGACCGAGCGGTCGAGCGCCGTCCAGATGGGCGACGGACCGTTGTCGTCGGTCTGGAGGTCCGACCGCAGGATGTGCACGAGCGCCTGCGGATCGCTCACGAACGTGCTCGGGTGAATGCGGATGGCGCTGCTGAAGTCGCCAATCCGCGCGCGGTCGGCCGGCAGCAGCCTGGCGACGAACTCTTCGGCGGCGTGCTCGACGATGTCCGAGCGCGGCATCATGCTGCCGCTCCGATCCATCATGATGATGATCGTGATCGGCTGGATGTCGTTCGAGAAGAGCGCGATCGGCTGCCGCTGACCGCTGTCGCGAATCTCGAAATCGGCCTTGGTCAGATTCGGCACGAGCCGGCCGTCAGCGTCCGTGACGGTCGCGTAGACCGGCACGATCTCTACGCCGGCGTGGAACGACGTCTGCGGCCGGGCCAGGAGCGTGGCGCCGGCGGCGAAGCACGAGGCGAGCAGGACCGCGCGGCGAACCATCAGCAGCCTCTCCGGCATCGTACGTGGTCCGTCTCCGACAGCGCAAGACGGGCCGGTGCCGTCCGCCGCGTCTGCCAACCGCCGGCCCTCTTGAGTTAGTATGTGCACCCGAGTCACGGGAGTTCGATCGACGAGGTAGGGATCGCGGCGCGAGCCGGTCGCGCACGGCCTCGGATCGCCACCGGGCGCGACGAGCCCGCGGGCGCGAGGATGGACGCTTCAGACGTCGAGGTGAAGGATGACACGCACGTTCAGTGTGGCCGCAGCCGCGGCCTTCCTGGCAGTCAACATTGCCGCCGTAGAGGTCATGGCGAGGGGCCAGGCGCCCGCGCCGCCCGCGGCGCCGGCCGCCGCGCAAGGGCGCGGTGGACGAGGCGGCGGGGGCCGCGCCGGTCAGGCGTTTCCCGCGCAGCAGCGCGAAGCCGCCGATCCGGCGGTCGTCGCGCGCGGCAAGGGCCTGTTCAGCGTCAACTGCGCCAACTGCCACGGCACGGATCTGCGCGGCGGCGAGGAGGGCGGCCCCAATCTGCTGCGGTCGGAGGTCGTCCTCGACGACCAGGACGGCGAGTTGATCGTGCCGCTCATTGAGAACGGACGAGCCAACACGAAGATGGAAGCGATCCCCATGCCGGAGAGCGACGCCATGGCGATCGCCACCTACATTCACGCCATTTCCTCAACGGCGGGTGGCCAGGGCAATCCGCCGCCGGGCCCGCGCGCCGTGCTGAACTTGCTCGTCGGCGACGCCACGGCCGGCCAGGCGTACTTCGCGTCGAAATGCAGCACCTGCCATTCGCCGACCGGCGATCTCCAGGGTATCGGCTCCCGCGTGCCCGACGTCATGGCGCTGCAGGATCTCTGGGTGGCGGGCAGCGCCGGACGCGGCGGGCGCGGCCGCGGGCGCGGCGCAGGAGCTGCCGCCGGCGCCGCGGATGCCACCGCGGTGACGGTGACCGTCACGCCGCCCGGAGGCCAGCCGGTTGACGGGCAGCTCGGTCGCATCGACGACTTTCTTGTCACGCTGACGCTCGCCAATGGCAGCGAGCGGTCGTTTGCCCGCCATGGGGATGTGCCCAAGGTCGTGATTCACGACCCGCTCGCGCCTCACAAGGCGCTCCTTCCCACCTACACGGACAAGGACATCCACGACGTAACCGCTTATCTGGTGACCCTGAAATGACACTCAAACGACTGATTCTGACGACGTCTCTGGTGGTGGTGCCGGCGCTGCTCCTGGCCCAGGGGCAGGGCGGGCTCGACCCGGCTTCGCTCACGAAGCCGCTCGCCGACTCCTGGCCGACGTATTCGGGTGACTACACGGGCCGGCGGTTCAGCGCGCTCACCCAGATCGACCGGACCAACGTCAAGAACCTCACCCTCGCGTGGGTGGGGAAGGTCGCCGCGGGCGCCGGCGGGGGCGGTGGCGGCTTCGGACGTGGCGGCGGAGGCGGCGCACAGACGATTGTTGGCGGCGTGGGCACGGGAGAGTTCGCCCAGACCAGCGCGAATCTCAAGGGCGCGATCCTCCAGGTGGACGGCGTGCTGTACGTCTCGGCGCCCGACAACGCGTGGGCGCTCGACGCGCGCGACGGGCACGAGCTCTGGCACTACTTCTGGAAGACGCGCGGCGGCACCCACATCGGCAACCGCGGGATCGCCATGTGGCACAACTACCTCTACATGGAGACGCCCGACGACTATCTGGTCTCGCTCGATGCGCGGACCGGCGAAGAGCGGTGGCACTCGGTGATCGCCGACTTCAACCTCGAGTACTTCTCGACGCCGGCGCCCATCGTGGTCGACGACCACGTGCTCGTCGGCACGGGAAACGACCTCGATGAGCCGGGCTTCCTGACCTCGTTCGATCCGGAAACGGGCAAGGTGCAGTGGAAGTTCTACACCGTCCCGATGACGGCCGACGACCCCGCGCTCAAGACCTGGCCCAACCTCGAAGTGGCGAGCCACGGCGGCGGCAACGTCTGGGTGGACGGGTCGGTACGACCCGGAGACCCATCTCTACATCTTCGGCACGGGGAATCCGTCGCCCGGCTATACGGGCGTCGCGCGGCCGGGCGACAACCTGTACACGTGCTCGCTCGTGGCCGTCAACGTCGACACCGGCAAGATGGCCTGGTACTACCAGACGTCCCCGCACGACACGCACGATTGGGACTCGGCGCAGACGCCCGTGCTCTTCGACGCGACGATCGATGGCAAGCCGCGCAAGCTGGTCTCGACGGCCGCGCGCAACGGCTACTTCTTCACGCTGGACCGGACGACCGGCGAGCACATCGCGACGAGCAAGTACGGCACGGCCACCAATTGGGCGCTGGGTCTGGACAAGGACGGCCGGCCGATTCCAAATCCCGGGAAGTCCGCGATCATCCCCGGGTCGCTCGTCTCGCCCGTCGAAGGCGGTGTGACGAACTGGCCGCCGCCGGCCTACTCGCCCAAGACCAAGTTGTTCTACGTGCCCGAGCACAACGGCTACAACCTGTTGTACCTGGTCGACCCCGATCCGCGCGGGTCGATGGGATTGGGCGGGAAGCAGCCGAGCCCGGTGGGATCGGATAGCAGCTTTCTCACGGCCATCGACCCGACGACGGGCAAGGTCGCGTGGCGCCACGCGTACCCCGGCGTCAATGGCGCGGGCGGCGGCACCGGCTTGCTCGTGACGGCCGGCGACGTGCTCTTCGCCGGCGACGGCGGCAGCAATCTCGTCGCGTTCGATGCGACGAACGGGACGCCGCTGTGGCACTCGCACATCGGGTCCATCTCGAACGCCCCCGAGACGTACATGCTCGACGGCCACCAGTACGTGCTGGTCGCCGTGGGCGATACGCTCTACGCGTTCGTGATGTACGGCGCCTAAGAAAAACTCCAACCTGTTGGGGAAACTTCCCCAGTCGGCGCGGCTTTCGAGACGCTCCGGCTGGGGAAGTCGTCTTTTTGGGTGCCGGAACCCCGGCGCCCGCCGGGGAGGGCACTGGAAATGTGGTGGCTCTCCCACGGGATTTGTCGCATGATCAACACTATGAGACGGCACGCGATCTGCAAGAGAAGATAACGGCCGACTCGGCCGCGGTGTGTCGCGATGGCGCGTCACACGAGTCGCGGCCCTTCATGGGAGAACAGCGATTATGAATCTTCGGTTTCACTTGGGGACGGCGGCGGTAGGGTGTGCGCTTCTGGCGACGACGATCGTCGCGGCGGCTCCGCCGCGCGAGATTGCGATCACGGCCAATGACACGATGAAATACAGCATCGAGACGATCGAGGCGAAGCCCGGCGAGATGCTGACGGTCAAGCTCACCAACGTGGGGACGATGCCGAAGATGGCGGCGGCCCACGACTTCGTGCTGCTGGCCAAGGGCACGAACGTCGATCAGTTGACGACTGACGGCATCATGGCGCGCGACACCGACTACATTGCGGCCAAGTACAAGAAGGACGTCCTCGCCAAGACGAAGCTTCTCGGGCCCGGCGAGTCGGATTCGGTGACGTTCAAGGCGCCGACGGCTCCTGGCAGCTACGCGTACATCTGCACCTTCCCCGGCCACTACGCGTCGGGCATGAAGGGGACGTTGGTGGTCAAGTAACCGATCAAGTTAGAAGTCAGAAGCCAGAAGTGAGAAGGGCGAAGCGTGGCTTCGCGCCTTCGAACTTCTGGTTTCGAACCTCTCGCTCCTGCCTTCAGCCTTCTAACTTCTGTCTTCTAACTTCTGACTTTCTTTGCTGGCCGCAGCGTGAAGACGAGCAGGCCGGCCGTGATCGACGCCACGAGCAGGACCCCCATCCCCGCGGCGAACGAGTTCGTGCGCGTCTGGAAGACCCCCATCAAGTACGGCCCGGCGAGCCCGCCGAGATTCCCGACCGAATTGATGATGCCGACGCTGACCGCCGCGGCCGTGCCCGAGAGGTGCTCGGCCGGCAGCGCCCAGAAGCTCGGGATGTAGGTGTACACGCCCGCGCCGACCAGGCAGAACCCGAACATAATCCAGCCGAGACTCGTCAGGTGCCAGATGCTGCCGAGCGACAGTCCGATCGCCATCACGAAGAGCGGCACCGCCGTGTGCCAGACGCGTTCGTGCGAACGGTCGGACGACCACGCGCCGACCACGACGAAGACGAGCGAGACGATGTAGGGCAGCGCCGACAGCAGGGCGACCTGGACGTCGCCGAGCCCCGAGAGCTGCTTCAGCATCGTCGGGAGCCAGATCCCGAAGCCGTACGCGCCGGTCACGCCGAGGAAATAGACGAGTGTGAGGAGGATGACCGTGCGATTCCGCAGGTAGGCCAGCGGGTGCATGTGCGAGGCCTTGCCGCGCTGCTCGGCGTCAATCGCGGCCTGCAGCGCCTCGCGGTCCGCGGGCGGCAGCCAGCGGGCCTCACGCGGCCAGTCGGTCAGCAGCCAGATGTTGGCGATACCGAGCGCGAAGGCGGGGATGCCCTCCATGATGAAGATCCACCGCCAGCCCTCGAGGCCCAGCCAGTGCACGCGAAGCAGCAGGCCGGAGATGGGCGAGCCGACGATGAACGCGAGCGGCACCGCGGTGAAGAAGAAGGCGACCGCCTTGGCCCGGTCGCGCTCGGTGAACCAGTGGTTGAGGTACACGATGATGCCGGGGAAGAAGCCGGCCTCGCCCAACCCCAGGATGAAGCGCATCACGTAGAACTCGCGCGCCGAGTGGATGAACCCCATCGACGAGGCGATGATCCCCCACGTGATCATGATGCGGGCGATCCACTTCCTCGCGCTCCATCGCTCGACGAGGACCGTGCTCGGAATTTCCAGAATCAGATAGCCGACGAAGAAGATGCCGGCGCCGTACCCCAGGACCTCCGCGTTGTACCACGGCTCCTTTGCGAGACCGAGCGCGGCGTACGAGACGTTCACGCGGTCGAGAAAGGCGATGATGTACAGGAGGAAGACATAGGGAAGCACGCGAAGCGCCACGCGGCGCCGGACGTGGTCCGGCACGGTGGGAACGGCGCCGGGCGTCCTTGGAGCGGGTGTCTCGGTCATGGGAGTGGAACCGCCGGCCCGCTCAGTCGAGCGGCTTGATTCGAATGTTCTTGTAATAGACGACGCTGGTCGGGTCGTGCGCCTGGAGCGCGATGGTGCCCGGCGCGATGCGGCGCCCCACGAAGTCCTGCGTGCCGTTCCAGGTCGGCGGTTGCGTCCACGTCAGCTGCTCGGTGCCGTTGACCGCGGTCGTAATCGTCTGGCCGTACACCGTGATCCCGAGCGTGAACCACTCGTCGTCTTTCACCGGGCTCGTGTTGAGAAGGTCGAGACAGTGATACAGGCTGGCGGTCTTGATGGGGTCGGTATGGGTGTTGTTGACCTGAATCTCGAACCCCTTCTTGGGCCAGCTGCTGTCCTGGTACTCGGTCAACACGAAGACACCGCCGTTCGCGCCATGCCGGGCCATCACGTCCACGCGAAGCTCGAAGTTGCGGAACGTGTGGTTGAGGAACGGACCGTCGTAGAAGGCGTGGGAAGCCGTGCCGTGCGTGACCATCGCGCCGTCCTCCACGACGAAGGCGCCAGCCGGTCCGCCGATCTTCCAGTCGGTGAGGTCCTTCCCATTGAACAGGCTCGTGAATCCGGGTTCGACGATTTGCGCGGTCTGGGCCGGCGCCCGGCGGGCCGAGACCATGCCGGCGCACCCGACGACCATGACCATGACGACGACGGCTGACGGGCGGCGCAGAGGCAGCATGAGTCTCTCCCGAGGAAAGGAAATCCGCGTCTAGAAAGCAGGTGCGGGCCGACTCTATCGCGGCCACGCGCCGAGGGTCAACGGAAAGTCGGTTGCCTTCGGCCGGTCGGCAGGTTATAAGGACCGCGCATGTCGCCCGCAGAAGCCGCCGCGGCGGCCACCGACGCCTTGCGGCCGACGCGTGTCCGATACGGCGTCCTGGCATTCACGCTCGTGGTGACGGCCATCGCGTATCTCGATCGCGTCTGCATTTCCACGGCCGCGCCCGCGATCAAAGCCGATCTCGGATTGACCGACCTCCAGATGGGCTACGTTTTCAGCGCGTTTACGCTGGCCTACGCGGTCTTCGAAGTGCCCGGCGGGTGGCTCGCCGACAAATTTGGCCCACGGCTGATGCTGACGCGCGTCGTCGTCTGGTGGTCGGCCATGACGGCGGCTACGGGGTTTGCGGGTGGGTTCGGGTCGCTGTTTGCGACACGCGCGGGCTTCGGCGCGGGCGAAGCGGGCTGCTTTCCGACGATGGCGCGCGTCTACGCGCGATGGCTGCCCAGCCGCACGCGCGGTCGAGCCTTCGGCCTGGCCATCATGACCGCGGCGCTCGGCGGCGCGCTGGCGCAGCCGCTCGTCGTCGCCCTGCTCGGTATCACGACCTGGCGGCATGCGTTTCCGATCTTCGCGTCTGTCGGACTCGTCTGGGCGGCCCTGTGGGTGTGGTGGTTTCGCGACGACCCCCACGCGCACCCGAAGGTCAATGCGGCGGAACTTCGGCTGATCGGCACCGAGCCGCCGGTGCCGCATCCGCCGGTGCCATGGCCGGCGCTCTTGCGGAGCCGCAACGTCGCCGCGCTCTCGGTCGCGCACTTCGCCGCGATCTACGGCTGGTACTTCTACCTGACGTGGCTGCCAACCTATCTGCTGCGCGCGCGGGGATTCGACTTGACGGCCGTCGGCTGGCTGGCCGCCATGCCGCTCGCGGGCATCGGCGCCGGCGTGCTGGTCGGCGGCTGGCTGAGCGACGTGCTCGCGCGCCGGTGGGGCCTGCGGCTTGGGCGCAGCGTGCCGGGGCTCATCGGCCTGCCGCTGGCCGCCGTGGCCGTGACGGGCGCGGTGCTCGCCGCCTCGCCGCTCGCCTCGGCGCTGCTGCTGGCCGCCGCCGCGGGGCTGGGCGCGTTCGGCATCTCGCCAGCCTGGGCCGTGTGCCTCGAGATTGGCGAAGGGCATGCGGGTGTGATTACCGGCATCATGAACACGTTCGGCAATCTCGGGGGATCGCTGAGCCCGGTCGTCGTCGGCTGGTGCCTCGAGCGGTGGCACTCGGTACAATCTGCCGCTCGTGACGGTCGCCGGCTTCTATCTCGTCTCGGCGCTTGCCTGGCTGGCGATCGATCCGGCGAAGCCCGTGGAGCCAGCGGTCTAGACCCGTACCGCGATGGTCTTGGCCACCATGGAGCCCATGAAGGCTGGCCTGCGACCCGTGTTTTCGTAGCCGCTGTTGTGCGAGAGCAACGATGGGCTGGCTTGGGCGCCGCATAGCGGCGGTGCCCGGAGCGAGAATCGGAGGACGAGAACGCGCTTTCCACACGACGCGCTCTCGTCCTCCGACTCTCGCTCCGGGCACTGGGCCCGGCGTTGCCGGGCCACCCAAGTCAGCCGTAGGACGCGGGCTGCCTCCATGTGCTTCATGGTGAAATCGCGTCGCCGCGCGGTTCCCGGGTCAGCGTGCCTGTTGCGCGAGGGCAGTCAACGCGTCGCCGGACAACCGGAACGTGGTCCATTCGTCCATCGGGACCGCGCCCAGGCTCTTGTAGAAGGCGATGGCCGGCGCGTTCCAGTCGAGCACGGTCCACTCGAACCGGCCGCATTGGCGCTGGACGGCGATGCCCGCGAGGTGCTGAAGGAGCGCCCGGCCGATGCCATGCCGGCGCCGATCGGGCACGACGAACAGGTCCTCCAGATACAACCCGCGCCGGCCGACGAAGGTCGAGAAGTTCTCGAAAAAGACGGCAAACCCCGCCGGCTGCCCCTCGACGAAGGCCAGGATCACCTCGGCCGCCGGGGCGATCCCGAAGAGGCTGTCTCGCAGGACGTCCTGGGTGGCGACGACGGCCGTCGAGAGGCGTTCGTACTCGGCCAACTGCCGGATCAGATCGAGGATGGCCGGCAGGTCGTCCTGGGCGGCGGGGCGGATCTCGAGAGGGGGCATGGGCCGGAATTGTACTGAAGGTATAATCAATGTTTCCATGAGGATCCAGACGTTCGACACGACGCTCCGGGACGGAACGCAGGGCGAGGCCGTCTCCTTTTCGGTCGACGACAAGCTCCTGGTCGCCAAGCGGCTCGACGAGCTCGGGATCGACTACATCGAAGGCGGCTGGCCCGGCTCGAATCCCAAGGACGAGGAGTTCTTCCAGCGTGCCCGCGATCTGCACCTCGGCCATGCCAAGCTCACCGCGTTCGGCTCGACGCGACTGGCGCGCAACCCGGTCGACCAGGACGCCAGCGTGCTCGCGCTCGTGGCCGCCGGCACGCCGGCCGTCGCGATTTTCGGCAAGACGTGGGACCTGCACGTCAGCCGCGCGCTGGGCATCACGCTCGAGGAGAACCTGACGCTTATCGCCGAGACGGTCGCCTTCCTGAAGGCGCACGGCAAGGAAGTCATCTACGATGCCGAGCACTTCTTCGATGGCTATGCGGCCAATCCCGACTATGCGATGCGTACGCTCGAAGCCGCTCATCGCGCGGGCGCCGACGTGCTGTGTCTCTGCGACACCAACGGCGGCACGCTCACCGCGGCGCTGCGGGAGGCCGTCATTCACGTCCGCAGCCGGTTCGACGGCGTGATTGGCATCCATACGCACAACGACTCGGGGGTCGCCGTCGCCAACGCGCTCGCCGCCATCGACGTCGGCGCCACGCACGTCCAGGGGTGCCTCAACGGCTACGGCGAGCGCTGCGGCAACGCCAACCTGGCGTCGGTAATCGCGGACCTCGAGTTGAAGGTGGGACACGAGACGATCGGGCCAGAGAAATTGGGGACGCTGGCGTCGGCCTGCAAATTCGTCGCCGAGCTCGCCAACCTGCCGCTTCGTAACGACCAGCCGTTCGTGGGCAAGAGCGCCTTTGCGCACAAAGGCGGCGTGCACGTGAGCGCGGTGTTGAAGGACACGAAGACGTACGAGCACGTCGCCCCCGAGATCGTCGGCAATCAGCGCCGCGTGCTCGTGAGCGATCTGTCGGGGCGGGGCAACATCACCTACCAGCTCGCGCAGCACGGTCTGGCCGATCGATTGGACGACGCCGGACGCCGCGAGCTGCTCGCGCGGATCAAGCAGATGGAGCACGACGGCTACGAGTTCGAGGCGGCCGACGGCACCTTCGAGCTCCTGGTGCGCGAGACGCTCAGCCCCGGGCTGCACTTCTTCGACGTGGACAGTTACGAGGTGTTCAACGCGGTCGGTCGTCGACGGCGCCACGCAGACGACGGCGAAGGTCCGGATCCAGGCGCGCGACGGCCTCCACTCGGCGACGACCGTCGGGCACGGGCCGTTCAACGCGCTCCACCTGTGCTTGCGCCAGTGCCTGGCCGCGCTCTATCCGCGGATTGGCGACGTGCGGCTCACCGACTACAAGGTTCGCGTGCTCGACTCGCACGAAGGCACGGCGTCCAAGGTCCGCGTCCTCATCGAGTGGGCCGATCAGCACGCGACGTGGTCCACCGTCGGCGTGTCCGACAACATCATCGAGGCCAGCTGGAAAGCGCTGGTCGATGCCGTGCGCCTCGAGCTCATGCGCCTGGAGGACGGGCCTCGCCGCGCCGACGCGCGTGCGCGCGCAGCCGACGCTCCGCTCGTCGGACGCTGAAGAGAGTTAGAGGGTAGAGGCTAGAAGTTAGAAGTCGGACCTTCCAACTTCTGGCTTCGCACTTCTCATTTGATCGTGTCTTTATCCACTGATCCCGTCTGCGGCATGACCGTCGATCCGGCGACGGCGAAGCACTCGCTCGTCCATGCCGGGCAGACGTATTACTTCTGCTCCGCCGGCTGTCGCACCAAGTTCGAAGGGGAGCCGGAGCGCTACGGCGAAGTTGGAAGTGAGAAGACAGAAGTTGGAAGTGAAAAGACAGAAGTGAAAAGTCAGAAGCCAGGCGTCGGAAGTGAGGCGGGCACGAGAGCGGCTGACTCCGAGCGCCCACCTTCTAACTTCCAGGCTTCAGACTTCTGACTTGGAATACACCTGCCCCATGCACCCGGAGGTGGTGCAGCGGGGGCCGGGTGCCTGCCCGCTCTGCGGCATGGCACTCGAGCCAAAGACGATGAGCGTGGAGGCGCCGGCCAATCCCGAGCTCGACGACATGCGGCGCCGATTCGTGGTGGCGGTCGTGCTGTCCGTGCCGGTCCTCGTGCTGGCGATGGCGGACATGCTGCCGGGGTCGATCGGTGGACTCGTCGGCGCCCGCGCGAAGACGATCATCGAAGGCGTGCTCGCGACGCCTGTCTGCCTATGGGCGGCGTGGCCGTTCTACCAGCGGGCCGTGCAGTCGGTCATTCACCGCAGCCTCAACATGTTTACGCTCATCGGCCTGGGCGTGAGCGTGGCCTATGGCTACAGCGTCGTGGCGCTCATCGCGCCCGGCGTGTTTCCAAGGTCGTTCCACGATGCGGCCGGCGGGGTGGCCGTCTATTTCGAGGCCGCGACGACCATCGTCGCGCTGATCCTGCTGGGCCAGGTGCTCGAGCTTCGCGCCAGGAGTCGGACGGGCGAGGCGATCCGCAAGCTTCTGGGGTTGGCGCCCGCCTCGGCCCGTCGTCTGCGGGATGGTGGCGGCGAGGAAGATGTGCCACTCGACCAGGTGCATGCGGGCGATCGGCTTCGCGTCAGACCTGGCGAGAAGATCCCGGTCGACGGCGTCGTGCTCGAGGGCGCGAGCAGCGTCAACGAGTCGATGGTGAGCGGAGAGCCGGTGCCGGTTCGCAAGGAAGCCGGCGACCAGGTGGTTGGCGCGACGGTGAACGGGACCGGCGCGCTGGTGATGCGCGCCGAGAAGGTCGGCGCCGACACGCTCCTTTCCCGCATCGTCGCGATGGTCGCGGACGCTCAGCGGAGCCGCGCGCCAATCCAAGCGTTGGCCGACCGGGTCGCGGGCTACTTCGTCCCCACGGTGCTCCTCGTGGCCGTCATCACGTTCGCGGTATGGGGGCTCGTCGGCCCGGCGCCGCGCATGGCGCACGCGCTCGTGAACGCCATCGCGGTGCTCATCATCGCCTGCCCGTGCGCGCTCGGGCTGGCGACGCCGATGTCCGTCATGGTGGCGATGGGCCGGGGCGCGACCCAGGGCGTGCTGTTCCGCAACGCCGAAGCGATCGAAGTGCTGCGCGACGTCAACACCCTGGTGGTCAACAAGACCGGCACGCTGACGGTCGGCAAACCGGCGTTGTCCTCGGTGTCGTGGACGGAGCCGTTCGATGAAACGACGGTGCTCGCGCTCGCGGCCAGCGTCGAAGTGGCCAGCGAACACCCGCTGGCCGACGCGATCGTCAAAGGCGCGAAGGAGCGCGGACTTGGTCTGCCAGCCGTCGAAGCGTTCGAGTCGATCACCGGCCAGGGCGTGACCGGCCGCGTCTCGGGGCGCGCGGTCGCGGTCGGCAACCGGACGCTCCTCGAGACGCAGGGCGTGGACATGAAGGACCTCGTCGCGCGGGCCGAGGCGCTTCGCAACAACGGTCAGAGCGTGATGTTCGTCGCCGTTGACGGCCAGGCCGCCGGGTTGCTGGGCGTCGCCGATCCCATCAAGGTCAGTGCGCCGGAAGCGATACGGGCGCTCCACGCCGAAGGTCTTCGGATCGTCATGCTGACCGGCGACAGCCGGACGACGGCCAACTCGGTGGGGCGGGCGCTGGGAATCGACGACGTGCGCGCGGAGGTGTTGCCGGAGGGCAAGGCGCAGGTCGTCAAGCAACTCCAGGCCGAAGGACACACGGTGGCGATGGCCGGGGACGGCGTCAACGACGCG
This sequence comes from uncultured Acidobacteriota bacterium, assembly GCA_963849525.1. GTDB lineage: Bacteria > Acidobacteriota > Vicinamibacteria > Vicinamibacterales > SCN-69-37 > CAVXSP01. The sequence continues at coordinate 643,828 of CAWKHL010000006.1, forward strand.
CCCGCGCTTGCGACCGCCAACGTGGGCATCGCCATGGGGACGGGGACCGACGTCGCGATGGAGAGCGCATCGGTGACCCTGGTCAAGGGCGACCTCCGCGGGATTGTCCGCGCGCGCAGGTTGTCGCGCCAGACGATTCGTAACATCAAGCAGAATCTCTTCTTTGCCTTCGTCTACAACTCGATTGGCGTGCCGGTCGCCGCCGGCGTCCTCTACCCGTGGTTTGGCATCCTGCTGAGCCCGATCATCGGCGCGGCCGCCATGAGCTTCAGCTCCGTGTCGGTCATCACCAACGCCCTTCGGCTGCGGACCGCGCGGTGAGGTCGGCGGTCCCGGGAGGGACGCGCCGGGCACCCAAAATGAGTACTTTCCGAGAATGACTGTGTAACTTCAGGGCGCGGCGGCGGGCGCACGGCCTGATCGGCCCGTCGCCAGCGGGGATGCCAAGCTGGCGCGGCGATTGCAATGCCGAGTCGTCGTGCGCCAGCCTCGTGAGGCCGGCTCAGGCCGGGCCGTGTGGTGGGAATGGCTGCTGATCCTGGGGATCGGCGTCTTCTTCGTCGTCTGCTTCCGCCTGCAAAGTCCGGTCAACGGACCGCATGAGATCTTCGAGCAGGACAGCACGTACATTCTCGGGTCGCTGTCCGACGGCCAGCCCTATCCGTACAACCCGCAGGATCATCTGCTCTACCATGTCGCGGTCAACGCCGGCTACGCCCTGATCCAGCCCTGGGTGGGCGCCTCACGCCTCGCGGTCTACCGCTACTTGAAGGTGGTCACCGCAATGACCGGCGTGGCCTTTCTCCTGGTGCTGCGCCGGCTGCTTCAGGAGCTTGATGTCCGGGCCTCGATTCGCGCGGCGCTTCTGCTGCTCGCGAGCGTTTCGGTCAGCGGCTGGTTCAACTTTTCCGCGTTCGAGACCCATTCGCTTCCGCTCGCGGCCTTCGCGGTCGTCTTGCTGGTGCTGTTTCGCCTCGCGCGCCGTTCGGTCTTCGGGATCCGCGAGGCCGCCTGGTTGTGTGGTGCGCTCACGTTCGCCATGCTGTGCCGCATCGAGTACTGGGGGCTGCTGGCGCTGGTCGGGCTGTTTGCCTTCTCGCCGGCCGTGCGGCCCCATGCGCGCCGGCTGGCGGGCGCGCTCGGCACGGCCGCGGTCGCCGGCATCGCCGGCATGCTCACTTTGGCGTGCGTGTACCTTCACGTGCCGCTTCGCGAGGCGCCGGCGCGGTTGAGCGCGCGGCACGACCGCGGCGATCTGGTCATCCTGGGCACGGCCAATCTGCAGCCGGAGCCCGTGCTCCAGATGGTCCGCGCCGCGACGCTGTATGCGTTCGTCATGCCCGTCGGCCCGGCGACGTTCCGCACGCCGCTTCGCCGCACGGCGCGCGCGCCGCTGGCGGCGGCCGCGCTCGTCTCCCTTCTGGTGGTCCTCGGGTACACCGGTGCTCACCTGGTGCGGCGCCTGGCGGCCCGGGATCTGTTCCTGTGGTGGGTGACCGCGATCTGGGTGGCGTCGCTGGCGTTCTACACATGGTTCGACCCGCAGGAGCCCTTTCTCTGGCTGCTGGAGTTCCTGCCGCCGACGCTCGTGTGCATGGGCGACGCGTTCAAGTCGGGCGGGCGTGTGGCGACGGCGCTGCTGTTTTGCACGGACGTGCTCGTGCTCGCGAGCAACGCCGTCTTCTTCTGGGCCCACTATCGATGAGCCGCGCCGCCGCGTCCATGCCGTCGCGCCCCCGGCTCAACCAGGTCATCCTCTGGGGCATCGTCGCGTCGGCGGTCGCGGTGAGCTACTGGGCCGTCCGATCGGACCCGCCGCTCGGCGACGAGGGGTATCACCTCTCGGAAATCCACCTCCTGGTCCACGGCCAGTGGACCGTGGCGCCCAACGTCGTGATGCTGCCGGGGTACCACATCTTGCTCGCGGCGGCCGCATGGGCGGCAGGCACCACGTCGCTGCCGTTCCTGCGCGCCGTCACGGCCGGGCTGAGTCTTCTCACGATCGTGGCGCTCGACGTGCTGACGCGCACGATTGATGAGTCGGCCGACGGCTTGCCGACGCTCGAGTTCACGTTCCTGGCGATCGTCTTCCCGCTGTTCGCCCTGATCTACACGGACGTCGCGGGCCTCCTGTTCGTCCTCCTGTGCGTCACGGCGGCGCTTCGCGAGCGGCCGGGGGCGGCCACCGCCTTTGGCCTCTATGCGGTCGTCGTCCGCCAGACGAACATCGTCTGGGTCATGTTTGCGTTCGCGCTGATGTGGTGGAAGTCGTGTCCCGCGATCGTCGCGGGTTGGCGCCGGAGCGCCCACAGCCCGACGGCACTTCGGGCGGCCGTGATCCGCGCCCTCAACGTCGTCTGGCCGGTCGCGCTCATGGCCGGGCTTTCGGTCGGCTTCATCGCCGTCAACGGCGGCGTCGCGATCCATCGCAAGGCCGCCTATCCGTTTCCATCCTTTCACCTGGGCGACATCTTCTTCGCGCTCATGATCCTGCCCGCGCTGTTCCTGCCGCCGTGGATCAGCGCTCTGCCGCGCATCTGGCGGCTCCTGCGGACCTCGAGGATCTGGTGGGGGGTGCTGCCGGCCTGCTTCGCGCTCTACATGGCGACGTTCACCGCGAGCCACCCGTTCAACCAGCCGATCCTCTCGTATTTCCTGAGGAACCGCGTCCTCGCATACGCGACGTCATCGGCCGCGCGCAAGGCGGCGTGCTTTCTGCCGATCGCGTGGTCGCTGCTCGTGCTGGCCGTGACGCCGCTTCGTCGGAGCTCGTTCCGGTTGCTCTATCCCTTTGCCGCCCTGTCGCTCGTGCCGCTCTGGCTCATCGAACAGCGGTACTTCATCGTGCCCATCGCCCTGTTCCTGTGCATGCGCGCGCCGGATTCGCGCCGGGTGGCCTGGATGCAGGTCGGGTACGGCATGCTCGTGACGGCGGCGCTCTTCATTCCCCTCGTTCACCGGACGTTCTTTCTGTAGGTGGCCCGCGTGACGAGGGCCGGCGTCGAACATGGCCGGCATCCCGGCGTCGCCGACCCGACCGTCGCGGTCGGCGCAGATGATGTGAGCGTCGAGCGTGGCGGCTACGAGGCCGTACCGGCGACGACTGGAAGCGGCCTCGGCGGCCTGCCGTTATCGCGCGGCGAGCCCGGATGCCAGCCAGACGCTCAGCACCAGCCACAGCGCGGCCGGTATCCACCAGTAGCGCAGCACGAGGCCCGCGACCTCGTACCGATCGATCCGATGGACCGGGCGCCCGGAGGCGTGATCCATTCCGGCTCTGCGCGCGACACGTGCCGTCGCCATCCATTAGACGGTAGCGACGCTCGGCTGAGGGAGGGCTAAGAAAGTCCTAAAAAGTCCATAAAGAAGCACCCTCTGGCCGATGGGCGAGCGTAGGATGAGGCAGTAAATGGCCTAGTTCACTCGGCCCGCCCGGGTGATACGGGGGATCCAACGAGGCGATATCCGCCTCAGGGGCGCATCCGAGCCGTCGCTCGGTAGGGGACTTCCAACCCCGAGCCCGTCAGCTAACCCCGTCGGCCGTTGGAAGGATAGGTGTGTCCGACGAAGGGCTGATCGCCCAGTTCAAACGTCTCCTGGTCGGGAAACCGATCCCCACGCATCTCGCCCATCACGAACGGCTCTCCCGGTTCACCGGGCTGGCCGTGCTGTCGTCCGACCCCCTGTCCTCGGTCGCGTACGCGACCGAGGAGATTCTGCGCGTGCTCATCCTGGTGAGCGCGGCGAAGCTGAGTCTTGCCACTCCGATCGCGTTCGTCATCGCATCGATCCTGGCGATCGTGGTCTTCTCGTACCGGCAGACGATTCACGCCTACCCGAGCGGCGGCGGCGCGTACATCGTGGCCAAGGAGAATCTGGGAGACGGCGCCGCGCTCGTGGCCGCGGCGTCGCTCCTGATCGACTACGTGCTGACGGTGGCGGTGAGCATCGCCGCGGGCGTGGCCGCGATCACCTCGGCCTTCCCGACCTGGGCGATCAGTCCGGTTGCGCTCTCGCTGGTGTTCGTCGTGATCCTCATGCTCGGCAATCTCCGAGGCATCAAGGAGTCTGGGCGGATCTTCGCGATGCCGACCTACTTCTTCGTCGTCACGATTCTCATCCTGATTGCCGTGGGGGTGTGGCACGTGGCGACCGGCCACGTCGCGCCGGTGACCGCGGCCAGTCCGCTCGTGCCGACCGGACAGCGTCTGACGCTCTTCCTGCTCCTCACGGCCTTCTCGAACGGGTGCACGGCGATGACGGGGGTGGAGGCCGTGTCGAACGGCGTGCCGGCGTTCAAAGCGCCGGAATCGAAGAACGCGGCCGCCACGATGTTGATGATGGCGGTGCTCTCAATCACGATGTTCCTTGGCATCACGCTGCTCGCGCACCAGTACCAGATCCTGCCGAGCGCCCAGGAGACGGTCATCTCGCAGCTGGCCCGCGGCGTCTTCGGCTCGCGCGGCGTGCCGTACTACGCCGTCCAGGCCGCGACGATGCTGATTCTCGTGCTGGCCGCCAACACGGCGTACTCGGACTTCCCGCGCCTCGCGTCCATCCTCGCGCGCGACCGCTACCTGCCGCGCCAGCTCATGAACCAGGGCGACCGGCTGGCGTTCTCGAACGGCATCGTCGGCCTGAGCGTCTTCGCGGCGGTCCTGCTCATTCTCTTCGGCGGCGACACGCACGCATTGATTCCGCTCTACATGATTGGCGTCTTCGTGTCCTTTACGCTGTCGCAGGCGGGCATGGTGGTGAGATGGCGGCGCCTGCGGGGCCGTCGTTGGCGCGCGAACGCGGCCATCAACGGTCTTGGCGCCCTCGTCACCGGGGTGGTGCTGCTCGTCGTCGCGACCACCAAGGCGCGCGAAGGCGCGTGGATCATCCTCCTGTTGATTCCGCTGCACGTGGTGTTCTTCCGGGCGGTGCGCCGGCACTACGACCTGGTGGCGTCTCAGCTCAGCCTGAAGGACTGGAGACCGCAGCCCCGGCACCACAACACCGTCCTCGTGCCGGTGAGCGGCGTGCAGCGGGCGGTCGTCTCCGCCCTCGACTACGCCAAGACGCTCTCGGATGACGTGCGGGCCGTCTATGTCAACACCGATTCGGAGGCGACCGACCGCGTGCGGGCCGAGTGGGAGACGTGGGGGGGCGGAGTACAACTCGTCATCCTCGAGTCGCCGTACCGGTCGCTGATGGAGCCGCTGCTCGAGTACGTCGAGCAGGTGTCCTCGACCGGGCACGACGACTACGTGACCGTCGTGCTGCCGGAGTTCGTGCCGGCCCGCTGGTGGCACCACCTCTTTCACAACCAGCGTGCCTTGCTCATCAAGGGCGCGCTGTTGTTCAAGCGGAACACCATCGTGACCAGCGTGCCGTTTCACTTGAGCCGATGAGTCTGCATCAGGTCCTGGAGGCGCGATGCGCGCGAGGCACGCGGCGCATCGCGCCTTCAGACCGGATGGTGTTCCAGCCACAGGCACCAGCCGACGGCCGATGTGACGGCCACGCTGAAGGCGGCCAGCCACGGCGCCCAGACCACGAACAACGCGAGCGCCGCGGTCGCGCCGGTGCCGAGGACGACCCAGGGGAGCGGACTTCGATTCGGCGAATCCACGAGTTGTGCCGTAAGGCGTCTGATCATTGCAGGCCCCCGTTGATCTGCACGATACGACCGGCGGCATTAGGAAGTCCTAAGGAGGCCATGAAGATTCGCATGGTCAACGAGACGATTGACCACGGGCCACGCCGTTCGGTAGCCTCGCTCCGTGCGTAACATCATTGCGGTGAGCCGCGTTGCCGCCTCGACTGGCGCGGTCGCGCTGCTGACTGTCCTCTATGCCCTGGTGCTTCGCGTCAACCCGACGACGGTCGCGCTGTCGTATCTGATCGCGATCCTGTTGATTGCGACGACGTGGGGCATCGTCGAGGCGACGAGCGCGTCGCTGGTCGCCGTCCTGTGCTTCAATTTCTTCTTTTTGCCCCCGGCTGGGACGTTCACGATCGCCGACCCCCAGAACTGGGTGGCGTTCGGGGCATTCCTCGTCACGGCCGTGGTCGTCAGCCAACTCTCCGGCCGGGCGCGGCGGCGCGAGATTGACGCGGTCGGCCGGCAGCGAGACCTGGAGCGGTTGTACGCGCTGAGCCGCGCGCTCCTGCTCTCCGACGGCGACGGGCCGATCTCCGGCGCGATCGCCCATCACGTCGCCCAGACCTTCGAGTTGAAGGCCGTCGCGCTCTACGATCAGAGGACCGACGTCGTGTCCTGGGCCGGATCGATGGAGCACCCGGCTGTCGATCAGGAGCTTCGCGACGTCGCCCGCCGTGGCCTGTTGCTGCGCGAGCCGGTCGGCTGGGTGGTCATCGCGATTCGCCTCGGGGGAGCGGCCATCGGCAGCATCGCCATCATGGACGCCGCGCTTGGCGACACGGTGCTGCATTCGATCGCGAACCTCGCGGCCATTGGCCTCGAGCGGGCGAGATCGCGGGACGCCACGGCGCGCGCCGAGGCCGCGCAGCAGAGCAGCGAGCTCAGGGCGACGGTGCTGGACGCGCTCGCGCACGAGTTCAAGACGCCCCTCACCTCGATGAAGGCGGCGGCGAGCGCGTTGCTCGCCGCCGCGACGCCCAACACCCGCGATCGGGAGTTGATCGCGATCATCGATGAAGACCTGGACCGCTTTCAGGCGCTGGTGACCGACGCGGTGCAGATGCTGCGCATCGACGCCGGCGACTTCTCCGTGCACCTCGACCGGCACCAACTCGCCGACGTCGTGGCCGCCGCCGTGAAGAGCTTCGAGCGGCGCCTGGACGGCCACCATCTCGTGATCCACATTCCCGACGGCACGGTCGTCGATGCCGATCGAGAGCTGCTGGGCCTGGCGCTCCGGCAGGTACTCGACAACGCCCTGAAGTATTCGCCCCCGACGTCCACCATCGAGGTCGGGGCCGTCGCCAATGGATCGGTGGAGATCGCCGTTCGCAACTCGGGGTCGGCGATTTCCGAGCGCGAGCAACCCCGGATCGTCGAGCGGTTCTATCGGGGCGTCGAGGCCCGCCAGATTCCGGGGACCGGGATGGGGCTCGCGATTGTCGAGCAGATCGCGCGGGCGCACGGGGGCACGCTGGCCTCGTCGAGCTCGCCCGAGGCAGGCACGACGTTCACGATCTCGCTGCCGCGCCGAGGCCCCGCGTCATGAGCGCCGGCAAGATCCTTGTCGTCGACGACGACCCCCAGATTCGGCGCGTCATGCGCGTGACCCTGACCGGCCAGGGCTACGAGGTGGACGACGTCAAGAGCGGCGACGCCGCGCTGGAGAAGGTCCGCGAGACGCGGTTCGACCTCATCCTGCTCGACATGAACATGGCCGGCACGAGCGGCCTGGACACCTGCCGGGCGATTCGCGCGCAGTCCGACGTCGCGATCATCATGCTCACGGTGCGCGACAGTGAAGCCGACAAGGTCGCCGCCCTCGACGCCGGTGCCGACGACTACGTCACGAAGCCCTACAACGCACCGGAGCTGCTGGCGCGGATTCGCGCCGCGCTGCGTCGAACCCCGTGGACGACGGGGCCAAGCGGTCGCCTCTCGCTTGGCGCCGTCGAAGTGGATTTCGACACGCGCCACGTCAGCGCTCGCGGCCGCCGCGTGCGCCTTACCCCCAAGGAATTCGAGCTCCTACGGTATTTCGTTGGACACGCGAACAAGGTCCTGCCGCATCGTGAGCTGCTGCAGGCGGTGTGGGGGCCGGACTACGGCGACCAGGTCGACTACCTCCGCGTCTTCGTGAATCAACTACGGAAGAAGATCGAGGCCAGGCCGTCGAACCCCGTGTACCTGCTGACCGAGCCGTGGGTCGGCTATCGGCTGCAGATCCCCTCCGAGCCCAAATAGGGCGAGCGCGGTCACGTCCGCCCTTTCCATGCCCGTGGCGCGATGCTTGCACGCGCCACTGCCTTGAGCCTTGGGCTGACCCGGGCCGCTCGCGCCTCTGCCTGGGCGATTCTCCGCAGAGCCAGGGGGATTTCCCGTCTCCGGCATTCGCCAGAGGCGCCGCGTCGGATGATGGGCAAATCCTAATGGGGGACTTATGACTTCCTTACGCCCGGCCTTCTACAGTGGGGCTGTCCCGCAGAGGCGCTATGAGGAACGTCACGGAAATCGCGTTGGCCAACAGCGAGGCTTGCGCGCGCATGTCGCTCGACCTGCGTCGTCCAACGATTCGCGCGGACGGCCTCTACGTCGTCAACATGTCAACCGGCGACACGCCGGCGGCGCTCGACGTGGCGGGTGACTTCGCCGGGGCCTTGGGCGCGCCGCTGACGCTTACCCACCTTCGAACGTCCAGCAGGAAGCCGGCGCCTCGCACACCGGCCAAGGAGAGGTTCCATGCGTGACGTGTTGTATCTCATCATCGGCATCGTTGGATTCGTCGCCTTGCGGGCGATCACGAAGTTCTGCGACCGGGTCTGAGGGAGGCTGAGGTGTTCGACTACATCATTTCCGGCATGGTCGCCGTGTTGCTGCTCGTGTACCTCGGGTGGGCCATGTTCAAGCCCGAGAAGTTTTGAGGCCTGCGATGACTAGCCTTGGCATTCTGCAGATTGTCGTGTTCTTCGGCTTGATCCTGCTCGTCACGAAGCCGGTCGGGCTGTTCATGTCGCGGCTGTTCCAGGGCGAGCGCACGTTCCTGCACCCGGTGCTGCGGCCGCTGGAGGCGTTGGTCTACAAGCTCTGTGGCGTCCGCGAGGATGAGGAGCAGCGGTGGACGCAGTACGCCGGGGCGCTTCTGGCGTTCAGCCTGTTCGCGTTCCTCTTTCCATACGCGCTCATGCGACTGCAAGGGTGGCTGCCGCTCAATCCTCAGGGATTCGGCGCGGGCCAGGTGAGCCCCGACCAGTCGTTCAACACGGCCATGAGCTTCATGACGAACACGAACTGGCAGTGGTACGGCGGCGAGTCGACGATGAGCTATCTCGTCCAGATGGCGGGCCTGGCCGTCCAGAACTTCGTCTCGGCGGCCGCCGGGATTGCGGTGGCAATCGCCATGATCCGCGGCTTCGCGCGCCACGAGGTCAACACGATCGGCAACTTCTGGGTGGACCTGACCCGCGCGACGCTGTACGTCCTGATTCCGATCTCGATCGTCGCGGCGCTTCTGCTGTGCTCACGGGGCGTGATCCAGAACTTCCACCCCTACACCGTCGTCAAGACCGTCGAAGGCGCGACCCAGACGATCGCGCAAGGCCCGGTGGCGTCGCAGGAGGCCATCAAGCAGCTCGGCACGAACGGCGGCGGCTTCTTCAACGCCAACTCGTCCCACCCGTTCGAGAGTCCGACCCCGTTCACGAACCTCGTGCAGATCCTGCTGATCTTCGTGCTCGGCGCCGGGCTCACCTACACGTTCGGCCACATGGTGAAGGACACGCGCCAGGGCTGGGCGCTCTTCTGGGTCATGTCGGTCATGTTCCTCATCGGCGTGTTCGTGGCGTATCCGGCCGAGCAAGCCGGTAATCCCATCCTGACAAGGCTGGGCGTACAGAGCGCCGCGACGGCCACACAGTCGGGCGGCAACATGGAAGGGCAAGGAGACGAGGTTCGGGATCGCCGCCTCGGCGCTGTTTGCCACGGTCACGACCGATGCGAGCTGCGGCGCCGTCAACAGCATGCACGACAGCTACACGCCGCTGGGCGGGCTCGTGCCGATGTTCAACATTCAGACGGACGAGGTCATCTTCGGCGGCGTGGGCGCCGGCCTCTACGGCATGCTGCTCTATGCCATCGTCGGCGTCTTCATCGCCGGCCTGATGGTCGGCCGCACCCCGGAGTACATCGGCAAGAAGATTCAGCAGAAGGAGGTGAAGATGGCGCTGTTCGCCATCCTCGCGACGTCGTTCCTGATCCTGGTGTTCTCGGGCATCAGCATGGTGGCCCCCTTCGCGGCCGGCAGCTACTGGAACCCCGCGGGGCCGGCGACCGCGAATTTCAACAACAGCGGTCCGCATGGCCTGAGCGAGGTGCTGTATGCGTACTCGAGCGCCGCGGAGAACAACGGCTCGGCGTTCGCCGGGCTCACCGTGAGCACGCCCTGGTACGACCTGACGCTCGGGCTGGCCATGCTGTTCGGACGGTTTCTCTTCATCCTTCCGGCGCTGGCGGTGGCCGGCAGCCTCGCGGCCAAGAAGATGGTGCCGACGTCGGCGGGCACGCTGCCCACGCACGGGCCGCTCTTTGTGGGGCTGCTGATTGCCACGGTGATCGTGATCGGGGCGCTGACGTTCTTCCCGGCCGTCGCGCTCGGGCCGATTGTCGAGCATTTCCTCATGCACCTGGGCCGGCTCTTCTGAGCGGCGCTCGCGTCGTTTTCCATTTGGAGTGACACGTGATGACCCCCACCGCTGTTCCCCCGCCGTCGGCTCCCGTCGGGCCGACCGCCGACGAGACGACCCTCATCCCGAAGAAGCTGGTTCGGGCGCGGCCGCTCTTCGATCCGGAGATCCTCGGCCGCGCATTCAAGGACGCGCTGCTGAAGCTGAATCCGGTGTCGCTGATGAAGAACCCCGTGATTTTCGTCGTCGAGGTCGGCGCCGCGCTGGTCCTGGGCTTCCTCGTGCGCGACATCGCGACCGGCGCGGGGAAGGTCGGCTTCGAGCTGCAGATCGACCTGTGGCTCTGGTTCACCGTGCTCTTCGCGACGTTTGCCGAGGCGATGGCCGAGGCGCGAGGCAAGGCCCAGGCCGAATCGCTCCGCAAGACGCGAACGGACACGATCGCGAACCGCCTCGCCGACGGTGGACGCGTGGAGCAGGTGTCCTCGTCGAAGCTGCGGGCCGGCGATGTCGTCGTCTGCAGCGCGGGCGAGGTCGTTCCAGGAGACGGCGAGGTCGTTGAGGGGATCGCGACCGTCGACGAATCGGTGATCACGGGCGAGAGCGCGCCCGTGATCCGCGAGTCCGGCGGAGACCGGAGTGCGGTGACGGGCGGCACGCGCGTGCTCTCGGACCAGGTGCGGATTCGGATTACGTCGAACCCCGGCGAGACCTTCCTGGACCGGATGATCGCGCTCGTCGAAGGCGCCGAACGCCAGAAGACGCCCAACGAGATTGCGCTCAACATCATGATCGCCGGCTTGACGATCATCTTCCTCTTCGCCGTCGCGACGCTCGTGCCGTTCGCGATCTACAGCGTCCACGCCGCGGGCGCCGGGACGGCGCCGACGGTCGCGGTGTACATGGCGCTGCTCGTGTGCCTGATTCCCACGACGATCGGCGGCCTGCTGTCGGCCATCGGCATCGCCGGCATGGACCGCGTCATGCAGCACAACGTGCTGGCCATGAGCGGCAAGGCCGTGGAAGCCGCGGGCGACGTGAACACGCTGCTCCTGGACAAGACCGGCACGATTACGCTGGGGAGCCGGCAGGCCGTGGCCTTTCTGCCGGCTGCCGGCGTCTCCGAAGGGGAGATCGCCGACGCGGCGCAGTTGTCCAGCCTGGCCGATGAGACGCCGGAGGGCCGGTCGATTGTCGTCCTGGCCAAGGAAAAGTACGGGTTGCGAGGCCGCGACGTGGCGGCGCACCACGCGCAATTCATTCCCTTCTCGGCCTACACGAAGATGAGCGGCGTGGACATCGAGGGGCGGCAGCTTCGAAAGGGCGCGACCGACGGCCATTGTGGCGTTCGTGAAGGAACAGGGCGGGCGGGTGCCAGCCGGACGTCACGGAGCTGTCCGACAAGATCGCCCGCACCGGCGGGACGCCCCTCGCGGTGGCCGACGGCGCCAGGCTGCTCGGCATCATCCACCTCAAGGACATCGTCAAGGTGGGCATGAAGGAGCGCATCGCGCAACTGCGGGCGATGGGCATTCGGTCGGTGATGGTCACCGGCGACAACCCGCTGACCGCGGCCGCGATCGCCTCGGAGGCCGGCGTCGATGACTTCCTCGCACAGGCCACGCCGAAGGACAAGCTCGAGTACATCCGGAAGGAGCAGGCCGGGGGCCGCATGATCGCCATGACCGGCGACGGCACCAACGACGCGCCGGCGCTCGCCCAGGCGGACGTCGGCCTCGCCATGAACACCGGCACGACGGCGGCCCGCGAGGCCGGGAACATGGTGGACCTCGACAGCAACCCGACGAAGCTCATCGAGGTGGTCGCCATCGGCAAGCAGTTGCTGATTACGCGAGGCGCCTTGACCACGTTCTCGATCATGAACGACGTGTCGAAGTACTTCGCGATCATCCCGGCGATGTTCATGACCACGTATCCGCCCCTGAACAAGCTCAACATCATGTTCCTGCGGACGCCGGAGAGCGCCGTGCTGGCGGCCGTGATCTTCAACGCGCTCATCATCGTCGCGCTGGTGCCGCTGGCCCTTCGCGGCGTCAAGTACCGTCCGCAGAGCGCGGCGCAGATGCTGCGCCGCAACCTGTGGGTGTACGGCGTCGGCGGCCTCCTGGCGCCGTTTCCGTGCATCTGGGCCATCGACCGCATTCTTGGCTTGCTCCATTTGGCGTAGTCAACTGACCAGCGCCCATCGAGCGTGAGGAGCACGATATGTTCAAGGAACTCAGAGTCGGATTCATGATGATGCTGGTCATGACGGTCCTGACCGGGCTGGCGTACCCGGCCGTCGTCACGGTCATCGCCCAGATCGTCTTTCACGATCAGGCCAACGGCAGCCTGATCACGGTGAAGGGGCAGGTCGTGGGCTCCCGGTTGATCGGCCAGAGCTTCACGCAGCCCGCGTACTTCCACCCGCGGCCGTCGTCCGCGGGCGGGGGCTACGATCCAACGGCGAGCGGCGGGTCGAACCTGGGGCCGACGAGCGCGAAGTTGATGAACGGCACGACCAAGCAGGACGGCGCCGGTCACGAGGTGGCTGACTTCATCGGCATCAAAGAGCGGATCGTGCACTACTGCCTCGACAACGGCATCGGCTACGATTCCTCCGTGCCTCTCGATCGGTTCAAGGACGCTCAGGGCAATCTCGACGACGCGAAGCTGATCGACGCCTTCAGCGACGCACACGCGCCGCTCGCGTTCACGCCCAGGGCGCCGATCCCGGCCGATGCCGTGACGGCGTCGGCGTCGGGCTTGGACCCCGACATCAGCCCGGCGAACGCCCTTGCGCAGGCCGGCCGCGTCGCCAACGCCCGGGGCATCCCGCTCGCGCACGTGCAGCGCCTCATCGCGGACCATACGGCCGGACGGTCGCTCGGGTTCCTCGGCGAGCCCAGGGTGAACGTGCTGGAGCTCAACCTGGCGTTGGACCAGGCGGCTTCGGGCCGGTGATCGACGCGGAGGCAGGAGCGGTCCGGGCGCTCGGCCGGTGTCGGCTCGCTGCACTAGAATGGCCGTCGGAAGCCAGTGAACGATGAGCGTTGACGGCGACGATCGTTCGGCGCACCGCGACCCGGACGTTCTCCTCCGCCAGGTGGAAGCCGCCGAGCGCGCGCAGCATCGCGGCCAGCTGAAGATCTTCCTCGGCTACGCCTCCGGCGTCGGCAAGTCGTTCCGGTTGTTCGACGAGGGGCGGCGTCGGCACGAGCGTGGCGAAGACGTGATCGTGGCCGCGGTCCAGGCCGACTCGCCGCCAGACGTCGCCCAGATTCTTGAGACGCTCGAGCGCATTCCGACGCGCGAGGCTGCTGGCGTGCCGGTCATCGACGTCCCCGCGGTGCTTGCGCGCCACCCGGCCGTCTGCCTGGTCGATGGGCTGGCCTACAACAATCCCCCCGGCAGTCGGCACGCCAGGCGCTACGAGGATGTCGAGGAGCTGATCGAGGCCGGGATCTCGGTGCTCACGTCGATCAACCTGGAGTACATCGCCGAGCAGCAGGACTTCGTGCAGGGCGTTCTCGGCCGGACGCAGGCCGATACCGTGCCGCGGGAGTTCATCGACCGAGCCGACGAGGTCGTGGTGGTCGATGCGCCGCCGGAGGCCGACGAGACCATCGGGGCGCAGCAGCTCTCGCAGCTCCGCCAGCGCGCGCTGCTGCTCACCGCCGACGTCGTGGATCGCCAGCTCGAAGCGTATCTTCGCCTGCACGGTCTCCAGTCATCGTGGGGCACGCAGGAGCGGATCCTGGTGTGCATGACGCCGCGAGCCAACGCCGCCAAGATGCTGGCCAGCGGCCGGCGGAATGCCGACCGGTTTCACGGCGAGCTGTTCGCGATCTACGTGATGCAGGACCGCCTCACGCCCGAGGACCGGATGGCGCTCGATCGAAATGTCACACTCGCCCGCGCGCAGGACGCACACGTCGAGACGCGCGAGGGCCGCGACCCAATCGAGACCATTCTCGCGTACGCCCACGAGCACGGCATCACGCAGATCTTCGTGGGGCACCACCTCCGCCGCAGCTGGCGCAGCCGTCTGGGCGGCACGCCGCTCGACCGGTTGATCCGTGACGCCGAGGGCATCGACGTCCGCGTGTTTCCGCAATGACGGCGACCGGGGCGGTGCGAAGTCGCGGCCGGCTCAAGGTGTTTCTGGGCTATGCGGCGGGCGTCGGGAAGACGTACCAGATGCTGACCGAGGCCCGGGCCCTGAAAAGCCGCGGCGTGGACGTCGTCATCGGGTACTTCGAGCCCCATGGCCGGAAGGAGACGATCGCACTGAGCGAGGGCTTGGACGTCGTGCCGCGGCGCCTGGTGGAGTACCGGGGTGCACGGTTCGAGGAGATGGATACCGACGAGATTCTCCACCGGCAGCCAGCGGTGGCGATCGTGGATGAGTTTCCGCACACGAATGTCCCGGGATCGGCGCGGCGCAAGCGTTGGGAGGACGTCCACGTTCTGCTCGACGCCGGGATCGACGTGTTGACGACGATGAACGTGCAGCATCTGGAGAGCCTGAACGACCAGATCTGGCAGAGCACCGGCGTCCGCGTGCGCGAGACCATCCCCGACTGGGTCCTGCAGCAGGCGGATGAAGTCGTCATGGTCGATGTCACGCCGCGCGCCCTGCTCAACCGGCTCGCGCGCGGCGTGATCTACGCGCCCGAACGGGCCGCCGCCGCCCTGCAGAACTTCTTCAAGGAATCGACCCTCGTCGCGCTGCGTGAGCTGGCGATGCGCCAGGCGGCCTACGCGATCGACACCAGGCTCCCGGCCGACGAGCTCGAGGCCGCCGGGGGCGTCCAGGCGCCGGCGCCGCAGGCGCGCGAGCGGCTGCTGTTGCTGATCGGGCCGAATCCGGAGAGTGCGGCGCTTATCCGCCGAGGGCGGCGGGTCGCCGACTACCTGCACGCCGATTGCTTTGCGGTCTGCGTCACGAAGACGTCCGACGTGCAGGAGCTGACGGCCGACGAACGGGAGAGTCTGGAGCGGCACCTCAATTTCGCGCGCGGTCTCCAGATCGAGACGCGAATGCTCCAGGGAACCGACATCGCCGAAACGGTGGTCACGTTCGCGCGGATGAACCGCGCGACGCAGATCTTCGTCGTGCGCGAGCGGCCCACCGCGCTGCGGGCCTGGTTTGCGGCGGCGATGGTGCAGCGGATCGTCAATCTGGCGCGCGATATGGAGGTGACCGTCGTGGCCGATCGGTTCGACCCGGCACACACAGGCGTAAGCGATGAGACGTCAACGTCGCTTCCTCTTTGTCGTGGCCGTTCTGGGCCTGGCCGCCTTCTACGCCGGGACCCACTTCGTCGCCAGTAGGAGGGTTCCGCCGCGGGATCCCATCACGGGGCGGCAGATCGCCGGCATCGCGACCAGCGCGAGCTGGATGGAACGCGCCACGCGTGAGCAGGAGGAGGCCCCGGACCTGGCGCTCAAGCTCATCGGCATCGGCCCGGGCATGGTGGTCGCCGACGTTGGCGCCGGCAGTGGATACATGACCCTGCGGATCGCGCGCCTGGTCGGGCCGACGGGACGCGTGTATGCCAACGACATTCAGCCGGCCCTCCTTCAGATTCTTGGGCGCCAAGTGCAGGCCGCGCACCTGTCGAACGTTGAGATCGTGTTGGGAACGGACACTGATGCGCGGCTTCCGGCTGACGCGGTCGACGTGGCGCTGCTGGTTGACGTCTACCATGAGTTCTGGCACCCGCAAGCGATGCTTCGAAGCCTCCGGCGGTCACTGAAGCCGACCGGCGAGCTGGTGCTGGTCGAGTACCGCAAGGAGGATCCGAGTCTGCCCATCGCGGACACGCACCGGATGAGTGTGGCCGATGCGCGGGCGGAGGTGCAGGCCGAAGGATTCCGATTTGCGCGGATCGACGAGGGACTGCCGCGCCAGCACATCATCATCTTTCGACGATAGCGTCGTGTCCCTCCCGACGAGCCGGCGCAATTGCGTCTTTCTTGATGACCGGCTGTTGCCGACCCGATGTATGGTTGGAGGCGCATGAACCGCGCGACCGTGCTCGTGCTCCTGGAGCTTGGCGCCGCCGCGTTTTTCGCGAGCGGGGCGGCCGCGCGTGCGCTCGGCCCGGTCGCGCCGTGGTTCGTGCTTGCCGCCGTCGTCATTGGCATTGGCGTCCGCCTGGTGGACCTCGAAGGCTGTTCGCTCTTCATCCCGGGCGGCCTCTACGGCAAGGTCAAAGACGCCTTCGGCAAGACGCCCGCGAGGCTGGCCGCCTCGGCGCTGCTCGTCGAGCACGTGATGTTCGGCGCGCTGGCCGCCGTCGTGGCCGGCCAGTACCTGACCGCGCTCACGCGGACGGTCGGGGGATCGCTTCCGCTCGAACAATTGATTGCCGCCGACCTGGCGACGGCCGTGGCCGTCGGCGTGATTGGCGGCGTCTGGTGGTGGCAGCGGCAGGGGCGCGTCGTGTCCAGCCAATGGAGCGCCCGCGCCATGACGTTCACGGTCGGCGTTCTCTCGGCCGTGGTCGCGATTGGTCTCAGGCGGCTGTGGCACGTCGGCCTGGGCGCGTCGATACCGGCCGCCGCCGCGCTACCGGCCTTCGACCGGCTCGCGCGCCTGGCACCGCACGGGATCGCGGCACCGCTCGCGGCGGTGACCGCGCTTGGGTACTGTCTGTTCGCCGTGGGCGGCGCCGAGGCGCTCGAGCGCGTGACGGCCGACGTGCCGCAGCCCAGGATTCAGCATTTGCGCCGAATTGCCGTCGTGGCGAGCGGCTATGGGCTGGTGTTCATCGCCGGCACGGTGTTCATCGACGCGGGCCTCTCTCGCGTCGGCGCGCCATACAAGGGCCTCGACGCGCCCTTGGCCGTTGCGGTTGGCCGGCTGGGGCTTCCTGGCTGGCTCGCCGCGATGCTCTTCCTGGTCGTGGCGGCCGCGGCCGCGCTCCTGCTGACCGGCTCGGCGTCCGAGGCCGGCTTCGGCGGCCAGCAAGTCCTCATCCGTCTGTCGGAGGAGGGGGTCGTCGCGGCCTCCTTTCGGGCGCCGCATCCCCGGTTTGGGACGCCCGCGCGGGCCGTCGATTTGGTGGCGGCCGTGCAACTGGCCGTGGTCCTGTTGAGCGCGGGCCGAGTCGACTGGCTCGCCCGAGCCTACGCGGTCGGCATCATCTGGACCGCTCTATTGAAGGTGGCGGCGCTCGTCCGCTTCCGGCGGATCCGGCCCGAGCCGCGCGCGTTCCGCGTGGGGCTCAACCTGCGTCTCTTTGGCCGCGAGTGGCCCGTCGGGCTCGTCATCGTGGGCGGCGCGCTGGGGCTGCCGGCCCTCTTGATGTGGGTGGCGGGGGATTCGGCGTCGATCGCCGGCACCGGCTGTGTCCTGGGCGTGTTGGGGGTCCTTACGGCCTCAGAACGACTCGAAGCCAAGGTCCGCCGCTCGGCGCCGGCCGCCTCGGCGGCCGCCGGCTCGCTGCTCGCGCCGAGGATCGGCATCGAAGCGATGCCGTCTCGGCCGGGCAGCGTGCTCGTGGCCGTCCGGAGACCGCACTTTCTGGCGCACCTGACGGCGGCGTTTCAGGCCGCCGGCCGCCGGCCGGTCATTGTCATGACCGTGCGCGTGTTCGGGCTGGACGCCGACGCGCCTTCCTCTGCCGACGGGATGACCGAAGATGAGCGGCGCGTGCTGACCGCCGCGGTCACCCTGGCCGAGCGCTACGGCCGCGCGGTGTCCCTCTTGATCGTGCCATCCGCCAGCGTCTTCGACGCCGTGGCTGAGACCGCGGCGCACCTGCAGTGCGCCGAGGTTTACGTCGGCGAGTCGGAGACGCTGTCGGCGGACGACCAGGCGCGCCTACTGGGGGAGGCGTGGGAGCGCGCGCCCAAGGCCCAGCCCCTAGACGTGCGGCTCGTCATCTACCACTCGAGCGGGCGCACCGCGTCCTATCACCTGGGCGCCCATGCGCCGACGCTCACACCCGCCGACCTCGATCTGATTCATGTCTTGTGGCTCGACGCCGCCAAAACCGTCGGCCCCCACTTACATCATCACGATGTGGTGCGGGCCGCGCTCAAATTTATGGAACAACAACTCAACGAAAACGGTCCTCCGCGCGACGCGGCCCTGGAGTTGGTCCGTGAAGTCGCCCGGCCCGCTGACGAGCTCGCGGCGGTCGTGCACGAGCGCGACTTCGCTCGATTGCGCGACATGGTGCGCAATCGGCCCGCCAACGACCTGGCCCGGTTGCTCACCGACCTGACGATCGAAGACCAGGTCGTCGCGTTTCGTGTCCTTCCGCGCAAGCTGGCCGCCTCGACGTTCGAGTACCTGGACCAGGACGCGCAGGAGACCTTGCTCAAAGCGATGGCGCAGGAAGACGTCGCTGGCCTGCTCAACAACATGGCGCCGGACGACCGCACCATGTTTCTCGAGGAACTGCCCGCCAGCGTGACCCAACAGCTCCTGGCGCTGCTCACGCCAGGCGAGCGCACGGTCGCGGTGACGCTGCTCGGCTATCCGGAGAACTCGATCGGGCGTCTGATGACGCCCGATTACATCGCCATCCGCGAGCACTGGACCGTTCAGGAGGTGCTCGACTTCGTTCGCGCGCACGGCCACGACAGCGAAACGCTCAACGTCCTGTACGTCGTCGACGACCACGGCGTCCTCATCGACGACGTGCGCATCCGCGAGTTCCTGCTGACGTCGGTGGCCAGCCGGGTCTCCGATCTGATGGACCGGCGCTTCGTCGCCCTCAAGGCCGCCGACGATCAGAACACGGCCGTCGCGAGGTTCCGCAGCGAGGATCGGTCGGCGCTTCCGGTGACCGACTCGGCGGGCGTGCTCATCGGCATCGTGACCATCGACGACGTCCTCGACGTGGCCGAAGCGGAAGCCACGAAGGAGATTCAGCGCTTCGGCGGCAGTGAGGCGCTCGAAGAGCCCTACATGCAGGTCGGGTTCGGTCACATGATCCGAAAGCGCGCGGGGTGGCTGACGGCGCTGTTCTTGGGGGAAATGCTGACCGCCACGGCGATGGGGATTTACCAGGACACCATTCAGCACGCGGTCCAGCTGGCGTTGTTCCTGCCGCTCATCATCTCGAGCGGTGGCAATTCCGGCTCGCAGGCCTCGACGCTGGTGATCCGTGCGCTCGCGCTGGGCGAGGTGCGGCTCAAGGATTGGTGGCGCATCATGCGACGGGAGTTTGCCGCCGGCATCGCGTTGGGCGCGATTCTCGGGGTGGTCGGCATCCTCAGAATTACGGTCTGGTCAACCGTCTTCGGTGCCTACGGCGTGCACTGGGCGGTTCTCGCGCTGACCGTCGGGACGGCGCTCGTGGGCGTCGTCCTGTGGGGCTCGCTCATCGGGTCGCTGCTGCCGCTCCTCCTGCGCCGACTTGGCTTCGACCCGGCGACGTCGTCGGCGCCGCTCGTGGCGACGCTGGTCAACGTCACGGGCCTGGTCATCTACTTCAGCGTCGCCCTGGTCATGCTGCGGGGGACCTTGTTGTAGCAGCGCGCTGGGCGCCGCTCCGCTACGCGTCGGTGACCAGGCGATAGCCGACCCAGGGCTCGCTGACGAGAAAGCGCGGGCGGGCCGGGTCGGCCTCGATCTTCTTCCGCAGCTGGCCCATGAGCACCCACAAGTGCTCGGGTTGGGCGACCGCGTGCGGGCCCCAGACGGCCTTCAGGATCGCGCGGTGGGTGAGCACGCGATCGGGGTTGCGGGCCAAGAGCGACAGCAGCTCGAACTCTTTCGGTGTGAGCCGGATATCCTCGCCGTCGCGGACCACGCGGCGCCGGTCGTAGTCGATGGTCAGGGCGCCGAGTTGGACCGATCCGGCTTCCTCGGCGTCCTGCGCGTAGACACGCCGGAGCGCGACCCGGATTCTGGCCAGCAGTTCTTCGGCGCTGAAGGGCTTCGTCACGTAGTCGTCGGCGCCGAGGTCCAGAGCCGTCACCTTGTCAGCTTCGCCGCCACGAGCCGACAGCACAATCACGGGTGTTGAGGCGACGGCGCGCACGCGGCGGCAGACGTCGGTGCCCTCGCAGTCCGGCAGCCCGAGGTCGAGCACAATCACATCAGGGCGTTCCGCTTCGAATGCGGCCAGCGCCTCGGCGCCCGTACCGGCGACGTCTACGTCATAGTGGCGCGACCGCAGCAGCGGCGCGACGGCCCGCTGGATCGAGACTTCATCGTCGACCAGGAGGATGCGCGGCGTCCGCATCATGGCGTGGGCTCCGTCGCGGCCATCCGAAGGGGGGCCGGCACGACGACGGTGAAGCGCGCGCCGCCGTCGTCGCAGTTCTCGACGAGCAGGCGGCCCTGCTCGGCCGCCAGCATGCCGCGCGCAATCGCGAGGCCCATCCCGGTGCCAGCCGTACGGGCGCCGCTTCGCCCGCGATAGAAGCGGTCGAAGAGGTGCGGGAGGTCGGCGGCGTCCACGCCGGGACCGTGGTCCCGGACGCTCAGGTGCAGGCCGTCGTCTTCGGCCGAGACCTGAATGGTGATTCGAGATCCGGCCGGCGAATAGCGTGCGGCGTTGCTGAGCAGATGCGAGAGCGCCGCGGAGGTCAGTCGAGGATCGACCTGGACGAGGGACGGGAGATCGCCGCGAACGTCGACCGGATGCTGGCGCAGCAGGGGCTCAACCGAGGCACGGGCCGCCTCGATGATCTCGGAGGCCGGCACCCACTCCCGCGACGTGCGGACGGCGCCCGCTTCGATGCGCGCCATGTCGAGGATGCTCTCGAACAGCCGGCTCAGGCGAGCGACTTCCGTCAGGACGAGCGCGCTTTGCTCCCGCCGATCCTCATCGGTCAGCCAGGCGGCTTGCAGGTTCTCCGCGGCGACGTGAATCGCAGTAAGCGGCGTCTTGAGATCGTGGGCGAGCGAAGCCAGCAGCGCGGACTTCAGCGCCTCGTTCTGGCGCGCCAGGTCGGCAGCCCGGCGCACGTCGACCAACTGCGCGCGGCTGATGGCGTCCTGCGCCCGCGACCGGATGGCCGCCGAGACGCTGCTCGCCACGAGGCTCACCGCGAGGAACGAAAACAGCGCGACCCAGTTCTGTGGATCGGCCACCGTGAACGTTCCGACGGGCGGGATGAAGAAGAAGTTGAACGCGAGCATCGCGACGAACGCGGCGACGCCGGCGACCCAGAGCCGGGCGCTCGCCGCGGCCAGCACCACGACCAGGAGAAAGGAGACCGCGACGGTCGTCGCATTCGCGATGTGCAGGACGCTGGCATAAGTCGTCGTCAAGCCGGCGATGGCTGCCAGCGTCAGCAGGAGCGTGCGCAGATCGGCGTGCCTGGGAGACACGAGCGTCACGCCATTATCCGGCATCTCGGCCGGCCGGCGCGCAGACGTCGCTTGCTTTGTCATAAACTCTTATGGCTAGGCGCCCCGCGGTTCGGCGCGCGTCGATGACTTGGCTGCCTGGTACGCCTGTTCATGTCGCACAAAGAAAGCGCTGGCCTCCTCTTGTTTCGCCGTTCCGACGGCCGACTCGAGGTCTTGCTGGCGCATCCCGGTGGGCCGTTCTGGGCCGGCCGCGACGACGGGGCGTGGACGATTCCCAAGGGCGGCATCCATCCCGGCGAGGATCCGCTCCAGGCTGCCATCCGCGAGTTCATCGAGGAAACGGGCTTCCAGCCAACCGGTCCGTTCATTCCGCTCGGCCACATCACGCAGCGCAGCGGCAAGGTCGTGCACGCCTGGGCATTCGAGGGCGACTGCAATCCGTCGTGCTTGACGAGCGTGACCACGATGACCGAGTGGCCGCCCCGGTCGGGGCAGATGATCGAGATTCCCGAGAATCGACCGCGCCGCGTTCTTCTCGGACACCGACGCGCGCCGCGCGGTCAACGTGGCGCAAGTCGAGCTGCTCGACCGTCTCCTCGGACACCTCGAGAAGACAGGCCACACCCACTAGGCTTCAGGCACTGGGCCTCAGGCACTAGGCTACGGGCGACGGACTGTGAACTTCTAACTTCTGGCTTCCGACTTCGAACTTGTCAGGTCCGCCCTATCCGAGGTGGATCCTCGGCCGCAGCTCCGGGTCGCTTTCCGCCTGGCGCAGCACTTCGCGCGTGACCGGGGCCGTGTCGCCTTCACCGAACGCCAGGAAGCGCAGCAGGTACGTGATCGGGTTGCCCTCCGTCCACCCGAAGTAGGCGTGCGGGATTTGTGAGGTACGGTCGCGCAGATCGAGCAGCAGCGCGGCGATGGCGTTTGGAATCGCGGGGCTCGAGCACCGCAGGACGTGGAAGCCGCCCACTTCCGCGCCCGAGACGTGCAGCACGTCTTCGAACTCCGACGCGTCGCTCGAACGCACTTCCAGAAACAGGATGGGGTCACCCTCGGGCAAATGGTGCGAATGACGCGCCTCCTGCAGCTTGCGCGCGTACTCGAACGGCTGGCCGGTGTTCGGACGGATCGCCAGAATGCGCAGCGCCTTGCCTCCCGCAAGATCGTCGATGAACCGGACGGCCGTCGGGTCGTAATCGATGCTCGTCAAGCGGAGCTCGGTTGACCGGACGACCCGAGAGATCAGCGAGGAGACGACGATGGTCACGATGAACCAGCTGGCAATCTTGATGCCCTCGGGTCGTTCGATGATGTTGACGATCGTCGTGTAGATGAAGATCAACATGATCGGCACGAACACCTTGCGCCGGGTGGGCATCGCCACCGTCACCGCGACCGCCGCGGAGCTCATGAGCATGAGGACGCCGGTGGCGTACGCGCCGCCCTGCTGGTTGACGTCCGCGTTGAAGATGAACGTGATGACGACCGCGATGCCCGTGATGAGGAGGACGAGCGGCCGCGTCGCCCGCGCCCAGTCCGGGGCCATGCCGTAGCGCGGCAGGTACCGGGGCACGAGGTTGAGGAGCCCCGCCATCGCCGACGCCCCGGCGAACCAGAGAATCGCGATCGTCGAGATGTCGTAGGCGGTGCCCCACCACGCGCCAAGATCGCGGTGGGCGAGATAGGCGAGCGCGCGCCCGCTGGCCGGACCGCCGTCGCGCAGCGCCGCAGGCGGGACCATCGTCGTCGCCACCACCGCGCTGCCGATGAGCAGCACGCTCATGATCAGCGCGGCCGTGCGAAGGAGCTTGCGCGTGTTGGCGATCCGCGACTGCAGGATCTCGGCCTCCGTCTCGCCGTCGCCCGCGATCAGCGGCATGACGGCGACGCCGGTCTCGAACCCGGACAGTCCGAGCGCGAGCTTGGGGAACAGCAGGAACGCCAGCGCGAGCATCATGACCGGGTTCGCCTGCTGGAGGAACAGGTTGTGCCCCCAGTCGGACAGCAAGGTCGGATGATGCACGAGCGCGATGAGCTCGTAGCCGATGACAAAGGTGTTCAGGAAGAGATACGCGGCGACGAGGAGGACGGCCAGCCAGATCGCCTCGCGGAATCCGCGGAGAAAGATCGCCGAAAGCGCTGCCAGCAGCACCAGCGTGACGATGAGCCGGTGGTCCATCCACGCCGGGACGAGCGGGTTTTCGATGACGTGCGCCGTGGCGTCCGCCGCCGAGAGCGTGATCGTGATGACGAAGTCGGTCGCCGCGAAGCCCAGCAGGCACAGCACGAATGCCTTGCCACGCCAGCGGGGCAGCCGCTCCTCGAGCACCGACAGGCTGCCCTGGCCATGCGGGCTGAGCGCCGCGATGCGGTTGTAGATCGGGAGCGCGCCGAACAGCGTGACGAGCACCAGGACGAGCGTCGCGAGCGGCGAGAGGTACCCGGCGGCGAGAAAGGCGATGCTGGGCTGATAGCCGAGCGTCGAGAAGTAGTCGACGCCCGTCAGGCACATGACCTGCCACCAGGGGGCGGTGTGGTGCGTGCGCCGGCTCGTCGTCTCGTTCAACTCATCGAGAAACCACCCGCGGAGACCACCGACCGAGCCCGAGTGCTGCCGTGCCACGGCCGAGGAGCGTACCACCGACCGAGCGCCTTTTGACAGTTGACAGGTCCGCCGGTACCGTACTCGGGCCTATGTGGTCGAAGGTTCGGCACCAACCGGTCATGATCGCGCTCGCCGTCTCGCTGGGCGTGCTCTGGCTCAACCTCCTGTTGACCGGGCGGTGGGCGGCCGTCGATGGCTCGATCAACGGACCCAAACGGCCATGGTTCGTGGCGGCCCTGGTCGCCGCCACGGTCCTGTGCGTCTGGCACCTCTGGCAGCCAGCCGACCGCACCCGGGATCGGGGTGAGGGCACGTTGGGCCCGTGGTCGGCGCGCCTGGTCGCGCTGGCGGGAGTGGCGTTCCTCGGCGGGTGCTTCTTCGTGGTGTGGTTTCCTCCCGCGACGTGGAGCCAGATTCCGTTCCTCGACAATTGGCCATCCCGCTACCAGGCGACGCTGGACCTCGTCTCGCTCATTGACCACGGGACGCTGGCCGGATGGCAATGGCACTTTCTTGGCGGATATCACTCGTCGTCCGACATTACTGTCAGTTTGGGACTGCTGGCCTACCTGCCGATGAAGCTCCTGGGCGACGCACCAGGGTTTCATCTGTTCCATCTGTTCCTGATGGCCGCCGTCCCGGCCCTCATCTGGCTCGATCTCTCTCTTGACGACACGACGGCCCGCAGTCGGGGTATTGCGCTGGTTGCCGCTGGGGTTGGGGGCCTGCTTACCGCCAGCTACTCGTACTTCCTCTTCCGGAGCGGTGACACCAACTCGCTCGCGGGCGTAGTCACGGCATTCGCCGCGCTCGTGGGCGCGCATGCGGCGCGGCGGCGGTGCTGGTGGGGGACGCCGTTGCTGGTCGTCGGACTGACCCTGGCCGAGTACTCCCATGCCGCCTTCTTTATTTATGCCGGCCTCTTCCTCGCCCTCGATGCCCTGGTCGCCAGGGACTGGCGCTCGGGCGCCAGGGCCGGCGTGGCCCTGCTCGCGGCGATGGTCGCGGCGCTGCCGCTGACCTGGGAGTCGTGGCGCTATCCGGCCTTCTTCGACTACAACAACGTGCGCTATGCCGCCAGCGCCGGCTTCGACCTCTCCGAGTTCGTGCACAAGCTTTGGTACAACGTCGAGCTGCTGTGGCTGCCGGGCCGCCGCTTCAACGACTTCACGGGGCTGACGCTCGCGCTGCTTCCCGTAGCGGCGGTCCTCGCCCTGGTCGATCGCACGCGGGTGCGGTTTCACGCCTGGGCACTCATCGGCGCCGTGGCTCTTGTGCGCCTGGACGACGCGCAGTTCGGGTACGCGTTCATCCGGCCGATCTACATGTACGTGGTGTTCCTCGCTCCGGTCCTGGCGGCTCTGGTCGTGCGCTACGTGCCGTCCCGCCGGCTGGCTTGGAGCCTGCTGGCCACGTGCGCGATTTACACGCAGGTGTGGTACCACGAGGTGCCTCACATCCCCAATATTCGCGCGTTCGACTCGTCGCTGGTCGACCGGGTGGCCCAGGCCGACGGCGCGCTGGTGCTCGTGGAGAACAACCCCCATCGCAACATGGACGCGGACCCGGGCGGCAAGACGGCGCCCTCGCGCTTCGGCGTGCACTTCGAGCCGCTGCTGGCGGCCGCGACCGGCCGGCGGCTGTATGCCGGCTACTGGGACGGCTGGCAGTGGAACCCGTGGAAGGGGCAGCTCGTCGCCGGCGGAACGTTCATGGGCCGGGCCTTGGGCTCGACGCCTCACGATGCCTTCGCGGCCGAGATGCGCCGCTGGGGCGTCGTGAACCTGTTCGTCTGGAGCGGCCCGACGCAGCGTTATCTCGACGCCGACCCGCGGTTCGCGCCCGTCTGGCGCGAAGGCGCGTGGACCGAGTACCGGTTCGCGGATGCCGACCCACGCGGCGCGACCGTGGAACATGGCCAGGCGACCGTCGCCGAGACGACGCCCATTGGCGCGGAGGTCGTGCTGTCCGGCGTGACTCGCGGAGAGCCCGTCGTCGTGCGCACGAACTTCTATCCGGCGTGGACGGCCCGCGCCAACGGACAGCCGGTCGCGCTCGAGGACGACGGCGGGCAACTTGCCTTTCGCGCGCCCTGCGACGGCGATTGCCGCGTGACGCTGGCCTATCCGACGCGTCCCCTGCTGGTCTGGTTGGCGCTCGCGGCCATGGCGGGAGGGATAGTCGTGGCCACGCGATGGTGAGGCCTCGAGCTTGGCCGAGACTCGGCCTGGACCGATGGGCGCTCGTCGCCATCTTCCTGGCCGGGGCGGTGTGGCAGTGGCGCGCCGAATGGCGGATTGCGGGGACCTCCGGTTTTCCGCTCGACGATCCGTGGATTCACCTGCAGTTTGCGCGCAACCTGGTGTCGGGCCATGGGTTCGCCTTCAACCCCGGCGAGCCGTCCGCCGGCTCGACGGCACCGCTCTGGACGCTCGTGTTGGCCGCGGCGCTGCGCGTGGGCATGGCGCCGGTCGCGGCGGCCAAGCTTCTTGGTCTGGCGTTCGGCGCGGTCGCCGTCGTGCTCGCCGCGGCGGTCACCGAGCGGCTCACGCGGTCGCGGCTCGCCGCGCTCGTCGCGGGGGCCGCGTGCGCGCTCTCGCCACGCATCACCGCCGGCAGCGTGTCGGGGATGGAGATCCCCCTCTGACCTGGCGCTCTTTCTGGCGGCGCTGTGGGAGTACCTGGGCGAGTCCGCCGGGCAATGGCGGTGGGGGCTGTGGTTGGGGCTGGCCGCGACGGCGCGCCCGGAGCTCTTCGCGGCCTTTCCTCTGCTCGCCGCGCACGCGGCGTGGACGAAACGGCGCGGGCGGCTGGGCTGGGCCACGCTCGGGTTTGTCGCCGTGGCCGCCGCCTACGTCGCGCTCAACCTCTGGACCAGCGGCCGGCCGCTCCCGTTCACGTTCTACGCGAAGACGGAGGGGCAGAGCCTCTTCGATGTCCTCGCGAGCGGTGCGATCCGCCCGATTGGGCACGCCCTGGCGATCCAGCCGTGGCAGTTTCTGGATACCTCATGGCGGTGGTACGTCGATCAGAGTGCGCTGCTGTTCGCGGTCGGCCTCGCTGGCGTCGTGGCGCTGCTCGACGCCCCGGCCGGCGGCGCGGTTCTGCTGCTGCTCGTTGGGCTGCCGGCGATAATCGGCGCGGTCCGCCCCGAGCCGCCGCTCCTCCTCCAGCAGGGCCGCTACGTCGCGCACCTGCTCGTCTTGTTCTTCGTGACGGCCGCTGCGGGACTCGCCTGGCTCAAGGCCAGGACCCGCCACGGCTGGGTGGTGCTCGCGGTGGCCGTGCTCGCGCTCGCGCGCCTTGGCGCACAGGACGTGAAGTTCGCCGACGAGCACGGACGGATGGTCCAGAACATCACCCAACTGGAGGTGGCGGCGGGCCAGTGGGTCGCCGCGAACACGCCGCCTGACGCGCTCATCGCGACGAACGACATCGGGGCGATTGGCTGGTTTTCGCGGCGGCGCATCCTCGACACCGAGGGACTCATCACGCCGGAGATCGTGCCCTACAAGCGTCGGGGCGACATGCTGGGGTTCCTCGAGCAGGCGCGTCCGGACCTGCTCATCGTGTTTCCGGAGTGGTATCCGGACCTGGTCGCGCGGACGGACCTGTTTCGCGAAATCGACCGAATCGAAGTGCCGGTGGCCGTCAGTTCGGCGAACCGGGCGCTGGTCGTCTATCGAACGCCGTGGACTAGGTTTCGCTGAGCCGCACTAGGTTCTAGTGCGCGGGGACCGTCCAGAAGTAGATCCACGCGTCTCCGACCTGCTCGGTGCGCGCGGGCGGCCATTCGCTGCCCATGCTGAAGCTGTTCGAGACCACGCGCACACCCGGGGCGAGTTCGCGCCAGAGCTTCGGGCGCAGCCGCTCGTTGAGCGACGGCAACAGAAACAGCGTGACGACCGTGGCCTTGTCGATCTTCACGTCGTCCGAGAAGATGTCGCCCAGGATGAACGTGACCCGGTCGGTCACCCCGGCGGCCGCGGCGTTGGCGTTGGCTTCTCTGATCCGCTCCGGATCGATGTCGATGCCGACGCCGCGTGCGCCGTACTGCCTGGCGGCCGCGATCACGATCCGGCCGTCCCCGCACCCCAAGTCGTAGACGACATCGTCTTTCGTGACGTGCGCCAGCGTGAGCATGGCGTCGATCACGGCGGGCGGGGAAGGGATGAAGATGACGTCGGGACGGCGCTCGGGCTGCGCCGGGACGGCCTGACCGGCCGACAGCGGGCTCGGGGCCAGGAGCGCCAAGGAGACCGCCAGCAGCCACGGCACGATCCGCATGTGGTCTATTGTCGCGCTGCGGCGGCCGGCCGGCTAAAGCATTCTCGGCTTGTGCGTCGCACGCCGATGGAGCAGCGGCCCTTCAAGGCCGGTGACGGTGCTCGGCTCTGAAGCCCCGGGGCTCCATACCGATTAGGCGAGCTGCTGCGCGTAGCTCACGAGGGCGGTTGACGGCTGGCCCTCGGCAGGTCGTACCGAGGCGCGACGCCGCCGGGCGGCACCGCGCATCCATTCGTCCAGCCGGTCGGGGGTGCCGAGGTCCGACCATCCCATGGCCGCCGGCCAGGTGTACACGGTCAAATCGCTCGCCCGGCTGACCACGTCCCGCGAGAAGTCGCGGACGGGCAGATCCTTGTAGGCGTCGGCCAGGAACTTCTGGCGAACTGGATGCGGCAGCTTCAGCGCGTGCCGGAACGTTGCCGAGAGTTCGGGCACGTGGGCGTCGTGCAGGTCGAACAGGGTCGACGCCCGGGCCACGAGGACCATCGTGCTCCAGACGGCCCCCGACGCCAGGAGCTGTTCGGCGTGGTCCGGCGACGGCTTCTCGACGAACGCGGCGACGCGCCGGAGCGCCATGCGGCTGAGCGGCCGGCGCGACGTCGGTGTAATCCAGCCATAGTCGCCATGCGCCACGGTCGGCTCGGCGCCAAACAGCACAATCTTGCGCTTGCCCGACTGGACCGCTTTCACGGCGGTTCGGAGCCCGCGCTGGAAGTGTTCGTCGCTGGCCACCCCGTGGTCCGACGGCGTCAAAACGACGATCGCGTCGGGGGCGGTGTCCATGATCCACGTGAGCGGTAAGAGCACGCCGGCCGCCGTTCCGCGGTCCGTTGGCTGGTGGACCACCCGTCCGCTCTCGGTCAGGCCGGGCAGGTTGTCAACGTAGGTCTGGTGCGTCTGGTCGACCACGATGACCCGGCGCTGGGCCGGCGACACTGGATTCAATCGCTCGAGGGTGGCCTCGAGCAGCGTCTGTGCGCCGTCGTACTGCCAGAACTGCTTCGGGTACTCCCCCGGTCAACGGCATCAGCCGCTTTCCGGCACCCGCGGCGAGGACGATGGTCCAAAGGTCGTCTGACATCTTCCGCGCTCCTATTGCAGGACCCTTGCCAACTCTTGTGGCCGTTTCAAGGGGTAGCCTGCGAAAAGCTGTCGCCAAAATCGGCGATCAGGAGGGCAGAGCCGACACTTTCGTTGAGTTCCGGTGGTTGGCCTCGGGGAGAAGTTCCCAATCGCCAGCCATTTTCCCCACTCTCTTGCGACGCCTCGGCGAGGCTCTTGGCCTTGGCGCCTGAGCGAGGGCGCAATCCCCGTGGCCGGAGACGGCAGCGGGATTGCAGTAACAAAGGGAGAACGACCTAGGGGGCCCCTATGCGGAGCAACAAGCCATACACGAACGCCACCTTCACTCACCGAGTCAACCACCTCGCCGGCCTTCATCGGGGACCGCGGGCAACGAAAGCGAAGGTGTGCGAGCGCTGCGGGGCGGTCTACTATCGGCGCCGCTGGGCGCTTGCCACAACCCGCATCGCGGGGGCGCCCGCCTATCCGCCTCCCGCGACGACGGTCTGCCCGGCCTGCCGCGCGACTGCCGAGGGGCGAGGTCGAGGCGAGTTGCGCGTCGGCGGCGGTTTCCTGGCGGCGCATGCACCCGAGATCGACGCGCTGATTCGGAACGAGGAGGCCCGGGCCGCCGAGGTGAACCCGCTGGCTCGCATCGTGCGCTGGGACCGGAATGCTCCGGATGCGCTCTCGGTCGTCACGACGACCGAGCACCTGGCCAAGCGCCTCGGTCAGGCGCTCCACAAGGCGTTCGACGGCTCGGTGGAGTACCACTTTTCCCATGAGACGAAAGCCGGCTGCGTCATCTGGACGCGGGAAGCGCAGGAGGAGGCATCATGAAATCGCTGACACGAATCGCGGTGGTGGCGATCCTGCTGCTCGCGTCGGGGTCGGGAGTCCCGGCGCAGACGGTAGCCACCGGCCAGGTCATGCGGGCCAAGTTGGTGCATTCCCAGCGGATCCTCGAGGCCGTCATGACGAGCAACTTCAACCTGCTGGAGCAGGAAAGCCGCGTCCTCGGGGCGCTGACGAAGGCGCCGGGGTGGGACGTGCTCAAGACCCCGCGCTATGCACGCTACAGCGCGGACTTCTTGAGAGAGACCGACGACCTGGTCGAGGCCGCGCACCAGCGCGACCTGGACGCCGCGGCCCTGCGCTACGTGGCCCTGACGCTGACGTGCTACGAGTGCCATCGCTACGTCAAAGACAGCCGCCTCGCGGAACTCGGCGGCATCCCGCCGGAGGTGCATGATGGAGGTCAGGTAAATAAATGACTGAGTTGAACTACGGGTTCGAGGCCTTGATTGCCGGGGCGAACTGCGAGCAAGCCAAGGAGTTGACGACCAAGGCCCTGGCCGCCGAGGGGTTCGGCGTATTGACCGAGATTGACGTCGCGGCCACCTTCCGGAAGAAGCTCGACGTCGAGTTCAGGCCGTATCTCATTCTGGGTGCCTGCAATCCAAACCTGGCGTTTCGCGCGCTGCAGATCGACCCGCAAGCGGGCTTGCTGCTGCCGTGCAACGTCGTCATTCAGGCCGTGGACGACAGCGCCCTCGTGTCGTTCCTGGCGCCTCGTTCGATGTTCAGCATCGTCGATCGGCCCGAACTCGAGCCCGTCGTCGCGGACGCCGAGGCGAGGCTCCACCGCGTCGCGGCTGCCCTGCGCGGAGCGTCAACGGGCTGAGTTCTCGGATTCAAGCCCGGTGCCTGCCGGACGCCGTCGCCGGCTGTCCGGGCACGTACTGAGAGAACCAGTCGCCCGCCAGTTCGGCGACCCGTTCGAGCGCGCCGGCCTCTTCGAACAGGTGGGTCGCGCCTGGCACGAGCGTCAGCTCGACGTGGGCGCGCATCTCGGTCATGGCGCGCCGGTTCATGAACAAAACGGGCGCGTCCATGCTGCCGACGATGAGCAACGTGGGGGCAGAGACGCGCGCAAGGGCGGCGCCCGCCAGGTCCGGCCGGCCCCCACGCGAGACGATCGCCGCGACGGCATGCGGCCGGTTGGCGGCGGCCACGAGGGCGGCGCCCCCGCCGGTGCTGGCACCAAACAGGCCGAGGCGAAGTGCTGCCGTTTCGGGCTCCCGCCTCAGCCAATCGATGATGCCTTCGAGCCTCGTGGCGAGCAGGGGGATGTCGAACCTCAGGTCCGACGACTGCCGGTCGAGGATCTCCTCGTCTGGCGTGAGCAGGTCGATGAGCAGCGTGGCCAGCCCGCGGCGTTCCAGCGTGCGCGCGACGAAGTGATTGCGCGCACTGTGACGGCTGCTCCCGGAGCCGTGCGCGAAGAGCACCAGCCCACGCGCGCCGGCCGGCACCGTCAGATCGCCATCCAGGCACACATCGCCCATGACGACGTGCACCGGGCGCGTCAGCAGATGTTCACCAGTCATGGCCCACTCCCTTCATTCCCTGACAGGCCCTTAGCTCAGAATCCAGACGGAAACGTCTCGGCCGGTTCGTCGCTCTTCCACGCCGGGGCGCGCTCGAGCGGCTCGACCGCGCGGGTCTCGTCGATGTGAATCACGTAATCGAACTGGTCGGCCAGCCGCGCGCGGAAGTAGTGGCTGCGGCGCTCCGACTCGGGGAGATAGAGCACGCCAATGGCGCGCTCGAGCCGAGGCTGTGCCAGCGCGGCCCTCAGATCGGGATCGGTCCGGAGCGGCAGCAGAAACCGGGGCATGCCGATCGTATGGAACAGGCTCTCGTAGCTGCCCGGCAGCGACGGGCGAACCTGTTTCCGGCGCGCCGGGCCGTCCCACCCGGAGGCGGCGGTGACCGACCCGGTGTGCGTCGTGAAACCGACCAACACCGCGTCAGCGCCGAACCGCTCGCGGACGAGCTGGCCGACATTCAGTTCGCCGCCTTCGCCCATTTCGGTGGCCCGCGCGTCGCCAAGGTGCGAGTTGTGCGCCCAGAGCACGATGCGCGCCTCGGGGCCCGCGCTGCCGAGGAAGCGCAGCAGCTCGTCGAGCGTGTTGACCATGTGCCGGTCGCGCAGGTTCCAGGACTCGACGTGGCCGCCGAGCATCGTCCGGTAGTACTCCTCCGCGTTCTGGACGACGCGCGCATTCTGCTCGGCGACGAAGAACTCGTCGGCGGCGATATGGCCGTCGCGCGTCGCGTACTCCGCCGCGGCGCGCCGGAGGTCGACCAGTTGAGTCATGACCTCGCGCTCGCAGGTGGGCGTCAGGCCGAGGCTGGACGCGTAGGCGTAGTCCTGCAAACGACCGCCGAACCGGTCGAAGCAGGCGTACCGGGCGCGGGCCTTCGCGTGGGCGCCCGGGTCGACTTTGGCCAGGTAGGCGAGCACGGCGTCCATCGAGGCATGGAGGCTGTAGAGGTCGAGCCCGTAGAACCCGGCGCGCTGGGCATCGGGCTTGGTGTCGTTGTAGGCGCGCAGCCACCCGATGAAGTCGAGCACGTCCGCGTTCCGCCACATCCACGCGGGGAACCGCTGGAAGTCGCCGAGCGATTCGACGCTGTCTTCATCCGTGCCGGCGCCACGCACGTAGCGGTTGACGCGATAGGCGTCGGGCCAGTCGGCTTCGACCGCGACGGCCGAGAATCCCTTCTCGGCAATCAGGCGGCGGGTGAGGAGTGCGCGCTCGCGGTAGAACTCATGGGTGCCGTGGGTGGCCTCGCCGATCAGCACCAGGCGGGCGCGGCCCAACTCGCCGAGGATCGCGTCGTACTCGTCCGGGTCGCCGGAGAGCGGGACCGCGCTGCGCTGAATGACATCAAAAGGGGAGTCGTTCGGAGCGGCCGCGGCCGGGCTTTCCGACGAGGGCTGACCCGCCGAGGCGAGCAGCGCGACGACCTCCTCGTCCGTCGTCTGCGAGAAGTCCGCGTACCAGAGACCCACCGCGTCGAACGGCTCGGGGGTTTCCGGGCAGACCACGCGGTCGGCCACCGTCGCGAGCCGTGCGCAGGTGTCCTTGGCGCCGACCGGCGTGGCGACGACGATCGTCATGGGGTCGCGCTGCCGGAGCGCCAGCACCGCCGCCTCCATCGTCGCCCCGGTGGCCAGGCCGTCGTCGACCACGATGAGGGTGCGGTTGCGCACGACCGGCGCTCCTCGCTTGCCCCGATAGCGTCGGTCGTGCCGATCGATCTCCAGGCGCTCGCGAGCGGCTACCTGCTCGACGAGCGTGTGGGGAATGCCGAGCTGCCGGATGAGCGGCTCGGACAGAACGCGTACGCCGCCCTCGGCGATGGCGCCCATGGCCAGCTCGGGGTGCCCGGGCACCCCGAGCTTCCGCACGAGGACGACGTCCAACGGGGCGCCCAGGCGCCGCGCGACTTCCGCGGCGACCGGGACGCCGCCGCGCGGGAGCGCCAGGACGAGGACGTCCGATCGCCCCGAGTACTCGGTCAACTGCTCGGCCAGACGCCGGCCGGCCTCCTCCCGGTTCTTGAAGCGTTCCATGGGCCTAGGGTGCCACGGTGAGCCGGTCGTCAACGTGCTTGACGCCCGGCGCGGCCCATGCGGCCCGCTCGGCTTCGTCGCGCTCGGCGAGCGACTTGACCGTTCCCGTCAACACCACCTCGCCGTCGATCGCGTTGACGTGCACGCGGGCGGCTTCCACTTCCGCGCTGCGCTTGAACGCGTGCTCGATCTTGGTCTTGATGTCCGCCGGTCTGAGCTGCGGTTTGAGCATGAGCGCGTTCGAGACGCCCTTGACGCCGTGCAGCCGGCGGACCGCAGCCTCGGCGGCGCTCCGTTGGTACTGCCATTCGACGGTTCCGGTGATCGTCACCCAGCCGTCGCTCACCGAGGCCTTGACCACGCCGATGGGGACCGCGCTGTCCCACGCGAGAGCGTTGGCCACGGCTTCCGCGATGGACGAGTCGCTGCGCAGCGACCCGCCGTCAATCGCGACCATCAAATCATTGGCCACGGCGCGCACGCCGTAGACGTGGCTGGCCGCACGTTCGGCCGTGAGCTTCTGCTGATAGCTGCGAACCGGCCCCCGCAGGGTCACGATTCCGTTCTTGGCGGAGACGCCAATCTGTGCGGCGTCGAGGCCCGGTTCCCACTCGAGGGCGTCGAGCACATCTTCTTGGAGTTCTCGATCGGTCTTCATGGCTACCTCCCCTGACGGAGTGGGGCCTGCCTGACGGATTATCCGCAGTCATGGCGGGATATTCCTGACGGCGGCAGGCTCCACTACCCCAGTACTCCCTAACTTATGCAGAATGGATGCCGCATGCCCTCCGCCCAAGGGCGGAGGATGGCACGGCATGTGCGACTGGAGCGCATCAAATGGTCACGAATATCCTTTGCTCGCTCGATCGGTCCGAGACCTCCCGCCGGGCCTTTGAATGCGCCGTTCTGCTGGCTCGTGTGTGGAGGGCGAAGCTCTCCGCGGTCGAGGTGTTGGAGGTGCCGATTCCGCCGATGCCCCCAGGCCCGTGGGAAGGGTTCGTGCTGACCGACCAGATTCGGCGCGCCTACCTCGACGAACTGACGCGCGCGGTGCAGCCGGCCAAGGCGCTCGGGATCGACGTGCCGTGCACGGTGCGCGAAGGCCGGGTCGTCCACGAGATCCTGGCCGAGGCGTCGCGGCTGCACGCCGACCTCCTGGTGATGGGCACGCATGGGCGAGGCGGGTTCGAGCGGTTCGTCCTGGGCTCGGTGGCCGAGAAGGTGCTGCGTCTCGCGTCGTGCCCCGTCCTCGTGGTCCCGCCGCGGCCCCATCCAATCGATCCGGCCCGGCCGTTCCAGTCCATCATGTGCGCCGTCGATTTCTCGGCCTCGTCAATCGACGCCGTGGCCTACGCGGCGTCGCTGGCCCGAGAGACGTCGGCCAAGATCACGCTCGTGCATGTCGTCGAATGGCCGTTCGGGGAAGGACGCGATGCGGAGGTGCCCCCCGAGATCGCCCAATTGCGGCGAAGCCACGAGGATGAGGGCCGCCGGCGGCTTCAGGAGGTGCTCGTGCAGCACGGCCTGGCCAAGAACGCCGTCGAGACGGTAGTGACGACGGGAAAGGCCTGGCGCGACATCCTGCGAGTGGCGCAGGAGAGCGCGCCCGATCTGATTGTCATGGGCATCCACGGCCGCGGCGCGATGGATCTCGCGCTGCTGGGCTCGACCACCCACCACGTGATTCGGCAGGCTCCCTGCCCGGTCCTGACCGTACGGACAGGCACTGGGCACTAGGCACTGGGCACTAGGCACTAGGCACTAGGCACTGGGCACTCGCTCGGCACTCGGCACTGGGTACCTGGCACTCGGCATTCGTAGTGGGACGCGAGGGGCGCGCGCGCGTCGTGTCGCTGAGCGGTAGCGACAGCTGATCGCGAGTGCCCAGTGCCCAGTGCCCAGTGCCTAGTGCCTGCGTCAGTAACTGACCCGCCTGGTTGACGGTGCCGGCCGCGGCAGCGCGACGCGCACGCGCACGTCGAGCGCGCGCGCGCCTTTGGGCAGGATGCGCAGGGGATTGATGTCGAGCTCCTGAATCTCCGGGCAGATGTCGACGAGCGCCGAGAGGCGAAGCAGCGCGTCTCGCAGCGCGGCCTCGTCGACCGCGGGATCGCCGCGGTAGCCGCGGAGGAGTCGGACGCCGCGGAGGCTGTCGATCATCGCCGCCGCGTCTTGTTCGGTCAGCGGGTGCAGCCGGAACGCGCTGTCGCTGATGAGCTCGGCAAGCGTGCCGCCCATCGCGCACGCGATCAGGGGGCCGAACGTCGGATCGTCGGTCGCGCCAATCAGCATCTCCACGCCGCCGGTGACCATCTCCTGAATCAGGCCGCTCGTCATCTTCCCGGCGAGCCGCCCGGCCATCTCGCGCCACGCCCCGCGCACGGCATCCGCGTCGTCCAAGCCAATGGCGACCCCGCCCATCTCGCTCTTGTGGACGATCTGAGGGCCGACGGCCTTGAGCACGACCGGGTAGCCGATCCGGTCGGCGGCCTCGACCGCGCTGGTCTCATTGGCCGCCGGCGCGCTCACGACGCCTGGAATCTTCACGGCCGTGAGCAGCGCGTCGATATCCGCGGGCGGAAGCCAACCGCCGCCGCGAGCGAGGGCGCCGTCAACCACCTCGCGCGCGGCGTCCCGATTGAGGTCCGCCAACGTTGCGGCCGAGCCTTCGGGCTGGCCGAGCCAGTCGGCTCGATCGGCGGCATGCGCCAGGGCGACCGCGGCCGCTTCGGGAAACATGAAACAGGGAATTGGCGAGAGCTCCGGCGGCGCGCCTTTCGCGGACATGAAGATGCCTGCGACCGTCTTGCGGGGCTCGGCATTGGCGGCCGCGCCATTCGTGGATTGGTCTCCCGCCGCGCGGCGCACGGCCGCCGCGACGTCCTCGAGCCTGGTGACGAGCGGGGGGATGAAGATGACGAGCACGCTGTCAACGCGATCCTCGCGAAGCAGCGCGCCGAGCGCGCGCTCGTAGTGTTCGGCGCTGGCCGACGCGATCATGTCCACCGGGTTGGCGACCGACGCGGCGGCCGGCAGAAACGACCGGAGCTCGGCGACCGTGGCGTCCGAGAGCGACGGCAGGGTCAAGCCGTGCGCCTCGCAGGCATCGGCCGCCAGGATGCCGGGGCCGCCCGCGTTGGTGAGGACGGCGACGCGGCGTCCACGGGGGATGGGCTGGTGGGCCAGGAGGGTCGCCACGTCGAACAGTTCCTCCAGGGTATTCGTGCGAATGACGCCGGCTTGCCGGAACAATGCGTCGACAATGGTGTCGCTCGTGGCCAGCGCCCCGGTGTGCGAGGCGGCGGCTCTGGCGCCCGCCGCCGACCGACCGGCCTTCACGGCGACGATTGGCTTCCGGCGGCCGACGCGCCGCGCGATGCGGCTGAAGTTCTTCGGGTTGCCGAAGCTCTCGAGGTAGAGCAGGATGACGTCCGTGTTCGCGTCGGCGCCCCAGGTACTGGATGAGGTCGTTGCTCGACACGTCCGGCTTGTTCCCGACCGAGACGAACGTCGAGAGCCCAATGTGCAGTTGCCGTGCGTAGTCGAGAATCGCGAGACCGAGCGCGCCGCTTTGCGTCGACATCGCCACGCGGCCCGCGGGCGGGGCGGCCGGCGCGAACGTGGCGTTCAATCGCACGGCCGGATCCGTGTTGATGAGCCCCATGCAATTCGGTCCGACGAGCCGCATGCCGGCGCTTCGGATTGTCGCGACGAGGCGCTGTTCGAGCAGCTGCCCGGCCGCGCCCGTCTCGGCGAATCCGGCGCTGATCACGACGAGGGCCTTGACGCCTTTGGCCACGCAGTCTTCGGCGACCGCGTTCACCAACGCGGCCGGCACGCACACGACCGCCAGATCGACCGGGCCCGGCACCGCGCGCACGCTCGGGTAGGCGGGAACGCCCGCGATCGTCTCGGCCGCCGGGTGGATGGCCACGACCTCGCCGGTGAAGCCTCCGGCGACGATGTTGTGCAGGACCTCGGCGCCAATCTTGCCGCGCTCGCGATTGGCGCCAATGACCGCGATGCGCGCCGGCGCGAAGAATCCCTGCATAGAGGCCGCGGCCGCCGTTTCCGATCGCTCGGCCGAGCGGCGCGCGAAGGCGGCGGTTGGCGCGAGCGAGAGCCGGACGTGGAAGACGCCGGCGTCGAGCTCGCTCTCGACCTCGAAGCCGGAATCGAGCAGGACGCGCATCATCCGGTCGTTGTCGCTGAGGACGTACGCATCGAACTGCTCGATGCCGCGCGCACGGGCGGCGTCGGCCAGGGCCTCGAGCATGCGCGTGCCGATGCCGCGTCCCAGGAAGCCGTCGGCGATGGTGAAGGCCACTTCGGCCCGCTTGGCCTGGGCGCCTTCGCGGTCGAGACTGGCCACGGCACACAGCCGGTCCGCCTGTTCACCGACCAGCACGAAGCCGTGGGCGTCGCGCGCGCGGGCCAGTTCGGCCGCGGCGTCCGTCGCCGGTGACTTGGCGCTGGCGAAAAACCGGAAGTGCCGACTCTCGGGCGAGAGCTGCCCGAAGAACGCCCCGAGGGCCCGTGCATCGCTGGGCTCGAGGGCCCGAAGGTGCACGGTCAACCCGTCTCGCAGGACGACGTCCGACGAGAAGGGGGCGGGTGAGGCGGGCATGGGCATAATCGATCTCTACAATCTGAAGCCATGCGGCTTGCGCTCGCGCAGTTGGATTTCACCGTCGGCGGGTTCGACGGCAATTTCGAGAAGATGGCCGGCGCGATCGCGCGGGCCGACGCCGCGCGAGCCGACCTGGTGGTCTTTTCCGAGATGGCGGCGACCGGCTATCCGCCGCGCGACCTGCTGAATCACCCCCGCTTCATCGATCTAAACCTGGATCTGGTCGATCGGGTGGCCGCACGATCGACGGGCCGGCTCGCGATTCTCCTCGGATTCGTCGACCGCAACCCGGCGGCCCACGGCAAGCGTCTGTTCAACGCCGCGGCGCTGTGCTCATCGGGGCGCGTGGTCGAGCGCCGGTACAAGTCGCTGCTCCCGACCTACGACGTGTTCGACGAGGATCGCTACTTCGAGCCCGCCGCCTCGGTCGCGCCGGTGACGGTGCACGGCCGACGCCTCGGGGTGAGCATCTGCGAGGACGTGTGGAACGATCGGGACTTCTGGCCCGAGCGGCTCTACCATCGCGATCCGATCTGCGAGCTGGCCGACCGCGGCGCCGACGTGCTGATCAACATCTCGGCCAGCCCCTTCTCGCTGCGCAAGGCCGCGCTGCGCCGGGAGATGATCCGGCAGGAGGCCGTCAAGCACGGGCGGTATTTCTTCTATGTGAACCAGGTCGGCGGCAACGACGAGCTCGTCTTCGACGGGCACTCGATTGGCGTCGCGCCCGACGGGCGCGACGTCGTGCGTGCCGCCGACTTCGCCGAGGATTTCATCCTGTACGACGTGCCGGACGCCGGCGACGACCCGCCGGCGGCCGTCACCCGCGACGTGAGCCAATCGGATGACGAGGCCGCCTACCGCGCGCTCGTGCTCGGACTTGGCGACTA
Organism: uncultured Acidobacteriota bacterium; assembly: GCA_963849525.1. Taxonomy (GTDB): domain Bacteria; phylum Acidobacteriota; class Vicinamibacteria; order Vicinamibacterales; family SCN-69-37; genus CAVXSP01. The sequence goes on from CAWKHL010000006.1 coordinate 683,350, forward strand.
CGTGCGCAAGTGCGGGTTCTCGAGCGTCGTGCTCGGGCTCTCGGGGGGAATCGACTCGGCGGTGACCGCGTGTCTGGCGGTCGCGGCGCTCGGTCCGGAACACGTCTTGGGCGTCGCGATGCCCAGCCGCTATTCGTCGCCCGAGAGCCTCGCCGACGCGCGGGCACTCTCGCGCAATCTGGGCATCGAGCTCCAGACCGTGGCGATTGACGGCATGTTCCAGAGCGCGCTCGAGGCGCTCGCCCCCGTGTTCGCCGGCCGGCCGGCGGGCCTCGCCGAGGAGAACGTGCAAGCGCGCCTCAGAGGCCTGACGCTGATGGCCTTGTCCAACCAGTTCGGGCACATGCTGCTCTCCACCGGGAACAAGTCGGAGCTGGCCGTCGGGTACTGCACGCTCTACGGCGACATGTCGGGCGGGCTCGCGATCCTCAACGACGTGCCGAAGACGTTCGTCTATCGGCTGGCCCGTTACATCAACCGCGACGCGGAGCTCATTCCGACATCCTCGATCACGAAGGCGCCCAGCGCCGAGCTGCGTCCGAACCAGCGCGACGAGGACACCCTGCCGCCCTACGATCTCGTCGACGCCGTGGTCGAGGCGTACGTGGAGCGGCACCTCGACGTCGACGCGATTAGTGCCTTGGGCATCGACCCGGCCGTCGTCCGCGACGTGGTCCGTCGGATCGAGACGAGCGAGTACAAACGCCGCCAGGCGGCGCCGGGCATCAAGATTTCGTCCAAGGCGTTCGGCGTCGGCCGGCGCTATCCGATCGCGGCGGACTATCGGCGGCTGTCCGGCGCGTGACGGACAGGCATTAGGCCCTCGGCATCAGGCACCGGGACGAGGCCTGTCAGGAAATAAGTGAGGCATTTGGGGCGTCGAGACGCCCGTCTGGCGAGGCGTGCCGACCGAGAATACCGGGCGTATTTGAGGGAGAAGCCACGACGCCCGACGGGATGGGTCGGCGGCCCAAATGCGTCAGTTATTCTCTGACAGGCCCTTAGGGCACCGCTGCTCAAGTGCCGACGCTGCCCACCAAGTGCCCATGGCCTAGTGCCGTGCCCAGTGCCCAGTGCCCAGTGCCTATAGTGCCCGCACGGCTCTCGTCAGCGTCACTGCACGATGACCGGCACGCCTTCGGCGACGTCGTCGGGCTCGAGGATGACGCGCTCGCCGGGCGCGAGGCCGGCGCTGATCTCGATGCGATCGCCGGCCGTGAGGCCGACCTGGACGGTGTGGCGGTGCGCGCGACCGTCGTTACCGGCGATCGCCACGAACGATGCGCCCGAGTCGTCCCGACGGACGGCGGATGATGGCACGGTCACCACGTCCTGGCGCGTGTCGATGAGCACCTCGACTTGCACCGGGGTGTCGACCGCGAGCGAGGTCGGCGTGTCGAACCCGATGCGCACGTCGGCGGTTGCGGTCCGGGCGTCGACGGGGAGGCTGCGTGCCACCACGTGTCCCGCCTCGTTGCCGACGCTGGACGCAATCGTGGCTGATTGCTTCAGGGCAATCTGCGCGGCCTCCTGCACCGGCACCTCCATCTTGACCTGCAGTCTGGCGGGATCGATGACCCGGATCACGGGGTCGGCCGTCGTGCCATTCACCAGGTCGCCTTCGTTGTGGTACCGCTTGACGACGACGCCGGCGAACCGTGCCCGGACGACGTTCTGGTCGGCGGCCCGCTTGGCGATGGCGAGCTGCTGATTGGCATCGGTCAGCGCCGATTGTGCCGCCGACACGGCGTCGCTGGCCTGTTCGACATCGCGCCGCGCGACGATGCCGCGGTCGCCCAGGTCCGACATTCGCTTGAAGGAGGCCTGCGCGGCGTCGAACCGGCTCTGAGCCATTTGGACGTCGCTCTCGCGCGAGGCGACCTGCTGGTCCAGGCCGCCGATATCGAATCGCACGAGTTCGTCTCCGGCCTGCACGGTGTCACCCTCGGCCCTCGGCATCTCGACGACGCGGGTGACTTCCGGGGCGAAGACCATCTGATCGGCCTCGGGGTCCGGCGTGACGACGCCCGGTGCGTCCACCGTCGCGCGCAACGTCTCGACCTTCGCGACTTCGGTCGGCACGCTCACCGGCGGTCCGGCGTCAACGAACTGGCTCGAGCCCCTGCCGCCGCTGCATGCGACGGACACGGCGAGGAGCGCCGACGCTCCCAGGGCGGATGCGCGCGAAAGGTGGGTAGCCACGTCTCGATTGTAGGCCCGACGGCGTCCGGGTGCGACCCGAGACGCCTTACTCGCGGCCCGCCCGGGGCGCCGTCAGCCAGTAATGCACGGTCGGCGTGACGATGAGCGAGAGGATCATCGAGATCGCGATGCCGCCGATGACGGCAATGGCCAACGGCTGGAGCATCTGCGAGCCGGCGCCGATGGCGAACGCGAGCGGCAGCATGCCCGCGACCGCCGCCAGCGCGGTCATCGCAATGGGCCGGAGCCGGCGGCGCCCGGCCTGAATCATGGCGTCCTCGGAGCTCATGCCCAGATCGCGGAACTTGGTGTCGGCGTCGAGCAGGAGAATACCGTTCTTGGCGACGATGCCGATGACCATGATGAGGCCCATGAACGAGGTGACGTTGAACGTCATGCCCGTGATGAGCAGGGCAAAGAAGACGCCTGCGGTCGAGAGCAGGGCCGACGCGAGAATGGCCACGGGAGCGGCGAACGTGCCGAACTCGACCAGTAGAACGGCGAAGACCAGCACGAGGGCGAGCACGAGCACGACCGTGAGGTCACGGAAGGACTGCTGCTGCTGGGCGTAGAGGCCGCCATACTCGACGTGCATCGAGGGCGGCAGGTGGAGCGTTGCGATGGCCGCCTTCACGTCGGCAATCCCGGTGCCCAGATCAACCCCCTCCAGCCGCGCGGTGACCTCGACCTCGCGTTGCAGGTTCTGGCGAAGGATCTCCGTTTGGCCGGCTTCCTCGGAGATCGTCGTGAGCGACCCGAGGGTGGCGGTGTGTCCCGATGCGCTGACGAGCAGCGTGTTCTTCATCGCGTCGAGCGACGCTCGGTTGCGGTCCGGGAGCCGCACACGGATCGAGTACGCGCGGTCGTTGGCCACGACCGGCGTCGGCGCCACGTCGCCGAGCAAGATGGCGCCGGCATCGGTCGAGACCTCCTGCGGCGTGAATCCGGCGCGCGCCGCGACGGTGGGGTTGACCGTGAAGGTGAGCGCCGGGCCGCTGACGCTGTTCTCGATGCCATCGAGGACGTCCACGACGCCGTCGATCTTGCCGATCCAATCCGCCACCTGCAGGGCGACGTCATGCAGCTGGGCCGGGTCCTCGGAGAACAGTTTGATGTCGATCGGGTCGGGGCTGCCGGTCAGAATCGCCAATCATGTCCTCGAGCACCTGAAAGAAGTCGAACGTCCAGCTCCGGCTCCTGCGTCGTGATCTTGTCGCGTACTTCCGAGATGACGTCGTCGATGCCTCGGCTCCGATTGGCTTTGAGTTTGACGGAGATATCGCCGGTGTTCGCCTCCGTGACGGCGGCCAGTCCGAGCTGCAGGCCCGTCCGGCGCGACGTGCTCTCGACCTCCGGGATGCTGTGGATGATCTGCAGCACGTGGGTGATGACGCGGTCGGTCTCGGCCAGCGAGCTGCCCGCCGGCATGATGTAGTCGAAGACGAAGCCGCCCTCGTCCATGCTCGGGAGCAGGTCGGATCCAAGCGCGCGGAATGAGAAGAAGGACAGGACGACCAGGAGCAAGCCGCCGGCGGCGAGCCACCGCGGGTGCTCGAGCGACCACCGGAGCCACTTCTCGTAGTGGCGGATGATGCGGCCGAATACGCCGCGCATCGAGACTTCCTCGGCCGCCAGCACCGCCTGAATTTCTTCTTCGTGCGTGCGCGGCACCGGCGCCGCGGTGTCCGCGTGATGCCGGCGAATGAAGAACTGGCTCAGCATCGGCGTCCAGGTGAGCGCCAGGCCAAGCGAGGTCAGCAGCGCGACGCCCATCGTGATCGCCAGGGCGCGGAAGAAGACGCCGATCACGCCGGAGATCGCCACGAGCGGGAGGAAGACGACGATCGGCGTCACCGTCGAGCCGATGAGCGGCACCGTCAGCTCGTGGAGCGCGCGGCGCACTGCCTCGACCCGGCCCTGGCCGGCGTCGCGGTGCAGGACGATGTTCTCGACGACGACGACCGCGTCGTCGATCACGAGGCCGACGGCTGCCGCCAGACCGCCAAGCGTCATCAGGTTGAAGCTCTGCCCGACGGCTTTGAGGGCAATGAACGTGGCGGTCAGCGTGACGGGAATGACGAGGCCGGCTACGAGCGATGAGCCCCAGTCGTGCAGAAACACGACGAGCACGATCGACGCCAGGAGGATGCCGAGCAATACCGCGTCGCGCACGGCCGAGATCGAGGAGGTCACGAGCTCCGACTGGTCGTAGTACGGCTCGATGTGGACGCCGGCCGGCAGCTGCGACCTCAGCGCGTCAACTTCCTGGTGCACCGCGCTTGCCACCTGGACGGTGTTGCTGTCGGGCTGGCGGTTGATCTCGACCAGCACCGCCGGCTTCGAATCGGCCGTGACGATCGTGTAGGTCGGGGCCGCCGACGGGGTCACGGTGGCGACGTCGCCGATGTGAACAGGCACGCCGTCCGGCGCGTTCCTGACGGGGATTGCGGCGATTTGCTCGACGGTGCGCACCTGGCCCGTCACCAGGCCCAGAAAGAGCTTGTGGTCGCGCTCGAGCAGGCCGGGGGACTCGATCAAGTTCGTGCTGCCGACCGCGTCGAGCAGGTCGGTCACCGTCGTGTTCGTCCGAAGCAGGTCGGTCGGGTTCGGGGTGATCTGGAACTCGGGCGCCTGGCCGCCCATGATCCGAATCGTCAACACGCCATCGAGCCGGTTGAGGCGCGGCTTGACCGTGTAGGTCGCCAGCTCCCACAACGCCGACGACGGCAACTGGTCCGAGGTCAGGCTGTAGCCGAGGATCGGGAAGCTGGCGAACGTCAGCCGGTTGGCGCTGAGCGAGGCCGTCGGCGGCAGCGACGACCGGACTTGCTCGAGCGCGGCGTTGACGCGCTGCAAGGTGACGACCATGTCGTGGTGCCAGTCGAAGTACAGGTCGATCTCGGCCGAGCCGCGGCTGGTGATCGAGCGGACCTGCTGCAGCCCCTGCACACCGTTGACGGCTTCTTCGACCGGCCGCGTGATCGTGACCAGCATCTGGTCGATCGGCATGACGCCGTTGTCGATCCCGATGATGACGCGTGGAAAGTTGGTCTGCGGGAAGACCGAGATGGGGACCGTCGTGGCGATGAAGCTGCCCGCGGCGGCCAGCGCCGTGATCAGGAAGATCAGCGACTTGGCATGCCGGGTGAACCAATACGAGCGCGTGGAATCGGGCTGTTCGGTCATGCGTGTTCGTGGAGCGGCCCGGCGCCTACTTCTCCGAGGTGCCCGATCCGCCGGCCGCCGGCTGGACCTGGATCTTCGTGTTGTCGGGCAAGCCGAACACGCCCGTGGTGACGACGGTTTCGCCGGCCTTGAGACCGGTCGTGATCTGGACGAAGTCGCCCTGACGGATCCCGACCTCCACGACGCGCGCGTGCGCCTTGCCGTCGGCGCCCACGACCATGACGGACCGCTCGCCGGACTCGTCGGTCACGAGCGCTGCCGCCGGCACCGCAATCGCGTCGGCCACGGTTCGGCTGGTGATGTCCACGCGCACGCTCGCGCCCGGCTTCATCGCGCCCGTCGGATTCGCGGCCTGTACCCAGACCTGGACGGTCGTGCTCGATGGATCGAGTGCCGGGCTCACGACGGTGACGCGCCCGGTCACCGGGTCCTCCAGACCAGGCACGGCGAGGGTCGCCGCCGCGCCGACGTGGATCTTGACGGCGTCGCTCTCGGGGATCGGCGCGCGGGCGACGACCGAGGCCGCGTCCATGACCGTCAGGAGCGGCGTCCCGGCGTTCGCCATCTCGCCGACGTAGAACGGACGGTCGGTGACGACGCCGTCGATCGGGCTGACGATGGTGGCATAGCTGAGCTGCGCCTCGGCGGCTTCGTACTGGCCTTTGGCCGCCGCCAATTGCGCCGCGGCCGTCTTGAGCGACTGGGCTTCGGTGACAGTCTGCATGGCCTGTTCGTGCTGGAGCGCCACCTGGTACTGGCTGCTGGCCTGGGCGAGCGCCACCGACGCGCTATCGAGGTCGCGCTGCGGCAGCGCGCCTTGGGCGACCAGCCGCTTGCGGTCGTCGTAAATCTTCTGCTGGGCGTCGAGCGCTTCCTTCGAGGTCGTCACGTCCAACTCGGCCTTCTTCACGTCGGCGGGGACGGTGGCCTGGCGGGCCATCTCGTAGGCGGCCTGCGCCTGTTGGTACTGACCGTCGTTCTGGGCCGCCGCGGCCGCCAGATCCTGGTGTTCGAGCACCGCAAGGACTTCTCCGTGATGGACGCGGTCGCCGCGGTTGACGTTGAAGCGCTCGACGGGCGCGGAGATCTTCGGGACAATCGCCGCCTGCGCCAGCGGATAGAGCGCCGCGTCGGCCGTGACGATCTCCGACATCGGCCGCACGATGGCCTTGGCCACCTGCACGGTGACCACGGGCTCCTGCTCGGTCGGCGCCGACGAGCAGGAAGCGGAGGCGACGATTGCCGCCAGGCCGAAACACCAGATCGAGGCGCGCGGGTACGAAAGCATCAGAAGGTTCCTGTGAGGCGCTGCAAATTGGCGAGCGCCAAGTGATACCGCGCCTGGCCATCGTCGAACGCGTTGCGCGCGGTAACGAGCGTTGCCTGCGCGTCAACGACCTCGAGCACGGTGGCTTCTCCGGCCTGGTATCGCAGCGTGGTCAACTGCAGGCTGTCGGCGGCCAGGTTCGCGGACTGCCGCAGCGAGTCGAGCTCGCTCCGCGACGCCTGGGCTTCCGCGTAGACGCTGTGCAGGTTGGCGAGCAGCTGCCGGCCGGCCAGCGCTCGCTCGAGCTGTGCCTGACGCGCTTTGAGGCGGGCGGCCGTGACCTCGGCGGTCGTGGCACCCCACGTCCAAATCGGCACGCTCACGGAGGCCACCACCGCGTAGCCCACGTTGTCGGCGCCATCGGTGCGCCGTGCGAGTTGGCCCGCATCGAGGCCGTAGAGATAGTCGACCCCAAGCGATGGGAGCATTTGTCCGCGGGCCGCCCAGAGGTCCTGGCCGGCTTGGCGAGCCGCGGCATCGGCTGCGGCCAGATCGGGATTGTGCGCCGTCGCCTGCGTGCGGACCGTGTCGAACGACGGCAGCGGCGCCGGCGGATCGAGGTCGTCCTCGACCGAGAAGTTCGTGTTGTAGTCGGGGTAGATCAGGATGGCCAGGTTGTCCTGGCTCGTGTCCAGCGCGAGCGTGGCGTCGGTCAGCTCCCGCTGGCGCTGCTCGACCTCGAGCTGGGCCTTGATGACATCGGCGTGTGCGGCTTCGCCGCCGCGCTCGCGATCCTGGGTGATCGTCAGGAACCGGCTGGCGTCGTTGGCGGCTTGCCGCGCCGTCGCTTGCTTACGCCGGGCCACGACCACGGCGTCGAAGCGCTCGATGACCGTGGCGACGAGCCCGCGGGAGACGATCTCGGCCTCCGCGCGGGCCAGGTCTTCGCCGGCCGCGGCGCTGCGGTACGCCGCGATCTCGGTGAGCCCGACCGTCGTGTGCACGTCGGCCTGATGCAGATACTCGCGGACGCCGTTGGCGGCGATGAACCTGGGCGTCTGCGGGACGGCGTTGCTGGGCTGGGTGAACGCGTAGCCGCCGACGTAGGCCGCGCTCGGCAGGACGGCGGCGCGTGCCTGGAGCTTGGCGGCGTGGGCCGCCGCCGTCGTCGCCGCGGCCAGGCTGAGGTTCGGACTGTTGAGCCTGGCCATGGCCAGCGCGTCGTCGAGCGTCAACGAGGGTGCGGCGGGTGTTGATGCCGCCGGCGGCGCGGTCGTGCCCGTCATCTGCGCCCGCGCACCGGCCGGCAGGAACATCAACGAGGCCGCGACGACCGCGAAGGCGGCCGTCGTCGAACGCCGTTGGGGACGTGCCGCAGAGCCGTTCATCAAGTGTCTCGGCATTTGACCATCGAAGTCTGAAGAAGACCTGAAAGCCTCAACGTTGCGGCGGCGATGGGGCAGAATGGGCGACGTGCGGATCCTGCTCGTCGAAGACGACTCACGGATGCGTGCCCTCGTGCGGCGAGGGTTGACCGAGCAAAGCCACCTCGTCGAGGCGGCCGATTCCGGGCCGTTGGCGCTCGAAATGGCCTGCGCGGCGGAGTTCGACGTCATCGTCCTCGACGTAATGCTCCCTGGATTCACCGGCATCGAAGTGGTTCGTCGCCTGCGCGCGGGGACCAACCTGACGCCAATCCTGCTCCTCACCGCGCGTGACGCGGCCAGCGACATCGTCGAAGGGCTGGACGCGGGCGCGGATGATTATCTCGCGAAACCGTTCTCGTTCAACGTCCTGCTCGCGCGCATTCGGGCGCTCGGCCGCCGCGGGCCGGCGGCCCATGCCGTGCAACTGAGGGTTGCGGACCTTCAGCTCGACCAGGCCACGCGAGTCGTGTCGCGAGCCGGAGTGCCGATCGCGCTGACCCGCACGGAGTACAACCTTCTCGAGTGTCTGATGCGGCACAGCGGCCGGGTCGTGACGCGGGGAGCGTTGATCGATCGGCTGTGGGGCGCCACGCGCGAAGTCGAAAGCAATACCCTGGACGCGTTCATCAAGTCCCTGAGACACAAGGTCGACGCCGACGACGGCCCGCGGCTGATCCACACGATCCGTGGCGTCGGCTACAGCCTTCGCGAAGACGGTGAGCTGTGAACCCGCGATCGATTCGCGTGCGCCTGACCGCCTGGTACCTCGCCGTGCTGGCGTTGGCGACGATTGGCCTGGCGGGTTCCAGCTGGTTCCTGCTCAAACGCACCATCATCAGGACGGCCGACGCGAATCTCGCCGCGCAGATTGACGGGGTGACCCGGTTCATCGGAAGCATGGAGCGGGCGCTCGATCCCGGCGAAGTGAGGGACGAGTTTCGCGAGTACGCCCAGTTGACGTTCGGCGAGGCGCTGCTCGAAGTCGACCAGTCCGGCACCGTACTCTGCGTGCCAACCTTGCCGCGCTGGGAGGCCCTGCGGGCCGGCCTGCACCCGGCGGTCGACCAGCTCATGTACACCGATCGCCGTGCCGGCCGGCATCGATACCGGGTCGTCGCGACCTCGATCGTCGTGCAGGGCCGTCGGTACGACGTCACGGCGGCGACGCCGATCGGGCCGGCCTACGAGGCACTCGAGGAGTTCCGGTGGGGGCTGGCCGCACTCGTGCCCACCGTGCTGCTGCTCGGCGCGGGCGGCGGCTACTGGATCAGCCGCCGCGCGCTCGCGCCCGTGGATCGGATGACGCGCGCGGTCCAGGCCATCTCGCTGCGCAATCTGGATCGCCGTCTCGACGTGCCGAAACCGGACGACGAGCTTCGGCGCTTGGCGGTGACGTTCAACGAGATGCTGATGCGATTGCAGGGGGCCGTGGCCGACATGGTCCGGTTCACCGCCGAGGCGTCGCACGAGCTCCGGACGCCCGTCTCGGTCATTCGCGCGACGGCGGAGGTGGCGTTGACCAAGGACCGGCCGGCGGGCGACTACCGACAGGCGCTCGGCGACGTGCTCGCGGAGTCCGAGCGGATGTCCGTCCTGGTGACCGACTTGCTGACCTTGGCCAGGGCCGACGCGGGCGTGGAGCCGCGGGAGACCAGCGGCCTGAACCTCGCGGCGGTCGTTCGCGAAGCCATCGACGACGTCGCGGCCGAGGCGCGGCGGCGGGCGATTGCGATCGATCTCCAGGCCGAGGTGCCCGTGAGTGGTGCAGGGCAGCCCCGAGTCGCTCCGCCGGCTCTTCGTGATTCTGCTGGACAACGCCGTCAAGTACAGCGCGGACCGCGGGACCGTTCGCGTGACCGTGAGGCGCGAAGCGACCGGAACCGCCGTCGTTGACGTCGTCGACCAGGGCATCGGCCTCGACCCGCTGGAGCAGGCCCATCTGTTCGACCGCTTCTACCGCGGCGCCGAAGCCCGGCGCCACGTCGCCGACGGCAGCGGTCTGGGGTTGTCCATTGCCCGAACAATCGTCAACCGGCACGGAGGGACGATCGTGCTCGGCGCCGGGGAGGATGGCCGGGGATGTCACGCCCTGGTGCGGCTGCCCGCTGGCATCGACGAGCCGTTCGATGGGAGGAGGGCCGACGGGCGCGGGACTGGTGACGACGGGGACCGGGATCGATAGAATGGTCAGGTTCTTGAAGAAGATGACACCAGCGCGTCCACGCTCGTGGATTTCGACAATCGGACGGATCTGTCTGGGGTTCCTGCTGGCCGCGATCGTCGTGGTTGCGGCCCAGGAAGCGTGGTACGCGGCCTCCTATAGGAGCGAGAAGCTCTCGCTCGAAGGGATCGCCAACTTCGGCCGGATCAGCGATCACCTCTATCGCGGCGCCCAGCCCAGCGACGAGGGGTTCGCGGCCCTCAAGAAGCTTGGCGTCAACACCGACGTGCGCTTCAGCCTGGGCGAGGAAGGCAGCGCGGCCGAGCGGCGGGTGGTCGAAGGCCTGGGCATGCACTTCGTGAACCTGCCCTGGAGCGCGGTTCACCAGCCCACCCCCGACGAAGTGGTGACGTTCTTGAGCCTGCTGCGCGACCATCCCGATCGCACGGTCTTCGTGCACTGCAAGGCCGGCTCGGACCGCACCGGCGTCATGATCGCGCTCTCGCGCATCACGCTCGACCATTGGACCGTCGCGCAGGCCCTGGACGAGATGAAGGCGTTTCACTTCCGTCCGCTCTTCCTGCCGAACCTCGAAACCTACGTCGAGACGTTCCCCGCGCGCCTGACCACCGACCCGAACTTCTCACCCTTGCTCTCCCAGCCCGTCGCGTCGGTACTGACCCGGCCCCATAGGTCGATGGGGTGACAGGTCGATGGGCCTGATCGCCTACAATCTGCCTATCCAACAGGAGGCCCCATGACGCGCATCGCCATTCTGGGATCTGGAACGGTCGGGCAAACCCTCGCCAGAGGCATCAAGGCGCTGGGCAACGACGTGCGGATCGGCACTCGGACGCCGGAGAAGCTTGCCGAGTTCTCGAATTCAACGGGCGTGGCCGCGGTGCCGGTGGCCAACGCGGCGGAGTGGGGCGAGACGATCGTGCTGGCCGTGCTGGGGCGCGCCGCCGCTGAGGTACTCCACGCCGCGGGGGACGCCAACGTGAGCGGCAAGGTCGTGATCGATGCGACCAACCCGATCGCCGACGAGCCACCCGAGGACGGCGTGCTGCGCTCCTTCCTCGGGTCCAACGATTCGCTCATGGAGGGCCTGCAGGCCGCATTTCCGACGGCCAGGTTCGTGAAGGCGTTCAACAGCGTCGGCGCGGCCGTGATGGTTCGCCCGTCGTTCGCGCGCGGCCGTCCCACCATGTTCATCTGCGGCAACGACGACGACGCCAAGCGTCAGGTCGAGCGCCTGCTCGAACAGCTCGGGTGGGATTGGGAGGACATGGGCACGGCCAAGGCCGCGCGGGCCATCGAGCCGCTCGCCCAGCTGTGGTGCATTCCCGGCTTCCGCGAAGGCGTGTGGACCCACGCCTTCCGCCTGCTGCGCGTCTGACGGGCGGCGGGGCTCGGCGGCCGGTCAAGGGGCCGAGCATCCCGACGAGGATCACGAACAGGAGACCGCATGATGCGACAGGCAATGGTCGGAGGAGGCGCCGCGCTCGTCCTGGCGGCATTTGGGGTGATCGCGCCGGCGCCCGGGCGGTTGCTCGCCCGACAGGCGGCGCCGGCGGTCGCGGGACCGGCGGTTCGAGCGCCGAGCCCGTTCGTACCGCCCGATCCGCTCGACTACGATAACCATGCCGGGTGGACGTCAATCTTCGACGGCCGAAGCCTTGACGGATGGGATGGCAATCCGGCCGTCTGGCGCGTCGAGGACGGCGCCATCACGGCTGAGTCGACCGCCGAGCGGCGGGTCGGCACGACGTACCTGATCTGGAAGGGCGGGGAGCTCGCCGATTTCGAGTGGAAGCTCGAGATCAAGCTGGACGGCGACATTCACAGCGGCATCGCGTATCGGAGTTCAACGACCCCATTTGCGACCGCCGGTCGAGCCGTGGCCCGGTCGGGGCGGTCCGGCGCCGCGGCGGCGCGCGGGAGAGGCGCGGGGCGTGCCGCGCCGCAGGTCCCGTCCGATCCCCGATGGGCGCTCGTACGGGCCCGGGTTCGACTACGACGCCGATCGAGAGATGGCGGGCAACGTCGAAGAGCGGGGCACCGAGCGGCGCGAAATCGCCTGGCGTGGCGGCATCGTCAGCGCCGAACCGGGCCGGCGGCCGCGTCTGATCGGCACGCTTGGCGACGCCGATGCGCTGAAGGCCTTCGTCAAACCCGATGCCTGGAATCAGGTGCACATCATCGCCAGGGGCCACGAGCTGATCCACATCATCAATGGCCACGTGATGACGATCCTGATCGACGACGATCCCACATACTTCAGGCCGAGCGGCCTGATCGGCCTGCAGATTGAGATGTACGGCGCGGGCCGGGTGAACGTGCGCAACCTGTGGCTGAAGAGACGATAGACGACCGGGCGAGCCCCACGGCCGCGCTACACTGGCACGCATGAGCACGCTTTCGGCAGGACTCACCGGCGAGGCGACAGTCGTCGTCACCGATCAGTTGACCGCCGCTCGCTACGCGAGCGGCCTGGTGGCCGCGTTCGCGACACCGGCGATGATCGGACTGATGGAGAACGCGGCGGTCGAGGCCACGCGGGCGGCGATCGCGCCGGGCCAGACCACCGTCGGCATCGATATCCACGTGCGCCACCTGGCGGCGACGCCGGTCGGCATGACCGTCCGCGCCCGGGCGGAACTCGTCGGCGTCAACGGCCGCAAGCTTTCGTTTCGTCTCGAAGCCTGGGACGACGCCGACAAGATCGGCGAGGGCACGCACACGCGCATGATCGTCGACGAGGCGCGCTTCCGGGAGCGGTGCGAGACGAAGCGCGCGCACGTGCCTTCCACGGGCGCACAATAGCGTCAGCTTACGCGGTGTAGATGAGCCGCAGCATCGATACCGCGACGCGCGCCGCTTTAATCTTGTTGGCGCCGACCCCTTTCGACTGTCCCACGCGCCGCTTGAAGACGACCGGCACTTCGATGACGGGCATTCCAAGCTTGAGCGCTTCGATGAACATGTGCGGCGAGAAGTGGCTGCCGTTGACCGTCAGCGTTGGCGCGAGGCGATGGTACGCGTTGACGCGCATGGCGCGGTACGTGCAGCCGACGTCGGTGAGCCGCGTGCCCCAGAAGCGAATCTGGGCAAGCTTGGCGACGATTTGATTGATCGGGTTGATGGCCCAATCCATCTGGGTATCCGGTTCCCGGAGTTCCTGAGTCGCCCGCGTGCCGAGCACGAGGTCGCAATTCTCCAGGTACGCCAGGAGCTTCGCCACGTCGCGTCCGCTGAAGGTCATATCGCCTTCGCAGAGGATGATGACGTCGGCTCCCGTTGCGGCCTCTGCCAGCGCGCGCTGGCAGCACGAGCCGTAGCCCACCCGAGCCTCTGAGACGACGAGGTCGGCTCCGGCCCGCTCGGCGGCGGCCACGGTGCCATCGGTCGAGCCGTTGTCGACGACGACAAGGCGATCGACGCGGGGGTTCTCCTTGAAGTCGCGCACGGCGGACGCGATTGCCTCCTCGTCGTTCAATGCCGTGAGACCAACGTGCACGCGCGCGGCGTCGAGACTGCGGAACGTGATGAGCCGTGGCGCGACGAGGAAGCGGTAGCAGATCTCGAGATCAACAAACAGAATCGCGAACGCTGCCGCGCCGATGACGACCAGCGCGTCGCGCAGGGGGCCCCACGATGAAGCCCAGGTTGTCGGGCCGAGGGCGAGAAGGATGCTCTGGCCAAAGGCCAAGATTCCGCAGGCCAAGAAGATGGTGGCGCTCCATAGGGCGACCCGTCCGATGATCGCGGCGCGGTTGGACTCCGGCAGCGAGCTCATCCGCGCACCGTCGTCGTGCCGTCCGGTGATTCAGACCGACCACCGATCAGGCCGTCCACCGAGCCGGACCTGGCCATTGCGAACAGGCTGGCCGTGGCGGCCCACGCCGCGGCGAATACCCCGAGGCTGACGATCGACACCAGGCGCATCGAGACCAGCCCGCCGACGTGCGCGTCGAAGGCCGCCTGCCAGGCGATTAGCCGGTCGGGCGTGCTGTAGGCCGGCAGCCGCCGGATCGCCTCGGCAAGCGCGTGCACGTGGGTGAACCGGGCGAGCTCAGTGGGGATCGGCAGGAACGTCGTGTCTCCCATCGCGTACTCGGAGAGGATCGCGACGGCCATGACCGCGAAGATGATGCCCCAGGCGACCTGCAGGCGCCTGCGATTGACCACGAGCGGGATCAGCAAGACCAACGCGCCGTAGCTGTGGTTGATATGGGCGCGGAGCCCGAACTGCGAGACCGCGAGGGCGCCGAACGTGAAGATCAGGTAGGCCGCGCTGGCCGGCGGCAGCCGGGCGAGGCTGACGCGGCGCGAGAACGCCAGGAACAGCACGGCCAGCGCGACGGTTGTGCAGGCGCTCACGACGAGCAGCGCGGGAATCGACACGCGGTACATCAGGATGTTGCCGGGTTGCCCTGAGACGCGCATCGCCACGAACGTAACGAATCGCCACAGGCCCGGCCCGCCGTTCGAGAACCACGGACGGTTGAGCAGCGACGAGCGGAAGTTGTCGACCAGGGCCAGCGGAGGGGCGCCGGCCACCCACAGCCATACGCTCGTCGCCACGGCGGCCGCGCTGAAGCCGCCGACGTACGAGAGAAACGGCGCACGCCGGCCGCGGAGCCGCCAGTTGACGAGCAGGAACAGGCCCAGCGGCGCCGCGAAGTGGATCCACCCCTGCGGCTTGAACTCGCCGCTTGCGAAGAGCAGGACGCCGGCGACCGCCCATCCGCGCGGCGTGGGGAAGCGGCGCAGCGCGAGGACGGCCAGAAGCCCGAACAACAGGTAGGGGGCTTCCCAGAAGCCCAGGTAGGCCCCGTGCCAGATCATCCAGGGGTTGAGCCAGTAGGCGACGAGGACGAGCCAGCGCACCCGCGGCTGCACCAGTCGCAGCAGGAGCACCAGCACGCCGAGCTCGGCCGCGATGACCAGGACTTTGTATGGGAGCCAGTAGAACCGCGGCATGCTGTCGCCGAGCCGGGCGGCCAGGCCGAACGAGGCGAACGACAGCACCCCGTAATTGATGCCGAATCCTTTCGCGAGGCCCAGGGCGGCGACGTCGTGGCCCCAGCCCAGCAGCATCTCGAACAGGTCAGACATGCCGTTGAACAGCACGCCGGGCAGGCGCAGCAGCAGGCCGAGCGCGACGAGCGCGAGGAGATGGCTCCGGCGAAGAGGCGGCGCGGACATGTCGTGTCTGCGCCGAGCATACCAGGGCGAGGGGAACGCCCGCCGGGGCGGGCCTCAGGAGACGCGCATCTGCGTGATGAGCTTCGACGTCTCGCGCGCGATGACGAGCTCTTCGTTGGCGACGATCGACAAGACCTTGACGCGCGAATCGGCCGTCGAGAGCAGCGCGTCGCTGCCCGTGGCCTTGTTGGCGGCGGCGTCGAGGTTGATGCCGAGGAACGCCAGGTCCCGGCAGATCTGGGCGCGGACGTTGACCGCGTTCTCTCCGATGCCGCCGGTGAACGCCAGCACGTCGATGCCGCCGAGGATGGCGGCATAGGCGCCGATGTACTTCCGGGTCTCGTGCACGAGCACGCCCAGCGCCAGCGTGGCCCGTGCGTCACCATCGCCAGCGGCCGTCTCGAGATCGCGGACGTCGCCGCTCAGGCCGGAGATGCCCTTCAGTCCGCCGCGCGTGACGAGGGCGTCGCTGAGCTCCAACACGCTCATCTGCTCGCGCTGGAGTAGATAGAGCAGGATGAACGGATTGAGGTCGCCGCACCGGTTGGCGTTCGGCAGACCCGCCTGCGGCGAGAAGCCCATGCTCGTGTTGACGGACTTGCCGCCTTCGATGGCGCAGACGCTCGAGCTGCCCCCGAGATGGCACGAGATGATGCGCAGGTCGTCCTTCGGCCGGTTCAGCATCTGGGGCACCCGCTCGGAGATGTACCGATGCGACGCGCCGTGGAACCCGTAGCGGTGGATCGCGTGCCGCTCGGCCCACTCGTAGGGAATGCCGTAGGTCCTGGCGTAGTCCGGGATCGTGTAGTGGAACGCCGGCTCGAACACGCCGACCAGGGGCTTGTTCGGCAGCAGTTCGCGGGTGATGCGGAAGGCCTCGATGTACGGCGGATTGTGAATCGGGGCGAGGGGCACGTAGTCCTCCATCGCCTCGATCACCTCTTCGGTGATGAGCACCGCCGAGGCGATGCCCCTGGCATGCACCGGCTTGAAGCCGACGGCGTCCAGTTCGCTCAGGCTCCGCAGCACGCTGCCTGGGCGGGTGAGCAGCTGGACGGCCCAGTTGATTGCCGTTCGCTGATCGGGACAGGGCATTTCGCCGCGCTCTTCCGGGCGTTTGCCGAGCTGATGCCGATACGGCGAACTCGCCGAGCCCACGCGCTCGACCCGCCCGGAGGCGATCTCCCGCTCGTCCTGCATGTCGAACAGCCGGAATTTCAAGGACGTCGAGCCGACGTTGATCACGAGCACGCGCAGGGCGGGTTTAGGCATGGGCATGAAGGACGGCCAGCGCCATCGACCGGAGTTTCGTCTCTGGGCTTTCCGCGCGGGACAGGAGGATCAGGGGCACTTTCGCGCCCACGACAATGCCGCAGGACTCGCCCTTGGCGAAATACAGAATGGCGCGATAGAGGATGTTGCCGGCCTCGATGTCCGGCGCGATGAAGACGTCGGTCCGCTCGGTCAAGGGGCTGTCGATGCCCTTGCGATCCGCCGCGAACCGGCTGAGCGGGACGTCGAGCGCAATCGGGCCCTCGAGGTATCCGCCGGTGATCTGCTTGCGCCGGTTCATCAGGGTCAGACCGGCCGCGTCGACCGTGGCCGGCATGTCCTGGTTGACGAACTCCAGCGCGCAGAGCAGGGCGACGTTCGGCGTCTCGATGCCGAGGGTGTGCGCGACGTCGATCGCGTTCCGGCAAATGTCGGCTTTCTGTTCGAGCGTCGGTGCGATGTTGATGGCCGCGTCGGTCATCAGCATCAGCCGGTCGAACCCGGGCACCTGAAACACGATGACCTGGCTCAGCAGCCGGCCGGCGCGCAGGCCGGCGTCCCGGTCGATCACCGCGCGGATGAGTGACGCGGTGGCGATCTTGCCCTTCATCAGGAGCGACGCCTGCCCCTCACGCACGAGCGCGATGGCCTTGCGCGCGGCCGCGGCGTCGTCGGCCTCATGGATGATCCGATCGGCCGGAATCTCGAACTCGGCGGCCGCCGCAAACTTTCGGATGGCGTCGGATTTGCCGACGAACACGCCTTCGGCCAGCCCGAGGGCCTGGGCCTGCTTGAGGGCCTCGATCACGTCGGCGTCGTGGCCGCCGGCGACCGCGATCCGCACCGGCCCCCGACGGCGCGCGGCGTTGACCAGCGCGTCCAAGCTACGAAACATGTCTCGTGTGGTCCTTCCCGGGTGGCGCGCGGGCGGCGGCCGCAGGCGCCGCCGCCGCGCGTGGCGCCGTCTACGTGACGACGGCGTCCACGATCTTCTCGAACTCGGCGCCCGTCAAGAGGCCCTTCTTGTCCATCGAGGTCTGCTTGACCCTGGCGAGGATCTCGTTGGCCTGCTCCGGCGTGGCCTTCCGGCCGCGACGCTCGAGGTGCTCCTCGATGTTGGCCAGGCCGGCGCCCTTGCCGAGTGCCACGTTGACGCCCGGGCGTCCGACCAGCTCCGGCGCGAACGGGATGTACTCCATGGGCTCGACGCCGCGGCACCGACGGTGGAACATCGTGACGATGCCCGACTCGATGTTGTAGAGCTGGTCGCCGACGATGGGCCGGTTGGGCGGCAGCGAGAAGCCGGATAGCTCCTGGACGAGCTTCGACAGGCTGTAGAACTCCTCGGTCTTGATCCCCATCTCGACGCCGTACAGCACCTTCAGGGCGAGCACGGTGTCCTCGAGCGGGACGTTGCCCGCGCGCTCGCCGATGGCTGAGACCGTCACGTGCGCGACGGACGCCCCGTTCTTCAGGGCCGCGATCGTGTTGGCGACGCCCAGGCCGAAGTCCTCGTGGCAGTGGATCTCAATCGGCTGCTTGAAGCGCTTCTTCAGCGTGCGGATGACGGCGCCGACGGCCTCGGGCGTGCAGCCGCCGAACGAGTCGGCCAGCGTCATCGCGTCCATGTGGCCTTCGGTGGCGACCCGCTCGATCAGGTCCATCAGGCGGTTGATGTCCGACCGCGTGCTGTCGATCGTGAAGAACACGGTGTAGAGCCCGGCTTCCTTGGCGGCCAGCGTCGTCTCGATCGACGACTTGATGGCCCAGTCCATGGTCTTGCCGTAGGCGTTCTTGATGATGTGGTCGCTCGAGGGGATCTCGGTGATGATGCCGCTCACGCCGCACGCCTTGGCGAGCTTGACGTCGGCCGGCATGCACCGGGCGAACGAGAAGATCTCCGATGGGAGGCCGAGCGAGACGATCTCCTTGATCGCCGCCTCGTCTTCGGCCGACACCGCGGGCATGCCCGCCTCGATCCGGTGGACGCCGGCGGCCGCCAGTTTCTTGGCGATCGCGACCTTTTCGTGGCGCCGAAACACGATGCCGGTCTGCTGCTCGCCGTCGCGAAGCGTGACGTCGTGAATCTTAATGCGCTCGGGAAAGTGCAACTCGTTCCGGACTTCGGGAAGGTAATTCCACGGGCTGACAAACCACCGGTCGGTCTTCCAAGGTTCACTCATGAACATCTCCTGAGGTACAAGCGGACATTATATACAGGATGGCCCGAGCCTCCCGATACGGGAGCTCGCCACGAGTATCCCAACCCCGGAACCCCGTCCCTCGAGAAACTCGGGACGCCCTGAGCTTGCCGAAGGGCGGAACCCCGTCCCTCGACAGGCTCGGGACGCCCTGAGCCTGCCGAAGGGCAGAACCCGATGTATATTTCCGCATGCTTGTGAAACCCAATCGTCTGGTGTTGGCCGTGGTGTTGGCCGTCGTGCCGGTCGTGTCCGCGCAGACGCCGGCCTACAAAGAATCCGACGCTTCCCGTCGACCAGCGTGTCGCGGATCTGGTCGGGCGCATGACGCTCGAGGAGAAGGTCGCCCAGCTCGAGGGCTTGTGGCAGAACCGATCGAGCATGCAGGACGCCAACGGGCAGTTCACGCCGGCGACCGCCGCGGCGCTGCTCGGATCGGGGCTGGGGGAGATGTCGCGTCCGAGCGAGATTGCCGGGACGCCGACCGGTCCCCGTGTGCGCAGCCCGCGCGAAGAAGCCGAGTACGTGAACGCGGTGCAGCGCTGGGTCATCGAGCACACGCGCCTCGGGATCCCCGTGATGTTCCACGAGGAGGCGCTCCACGGGCTGGTCGCGCCAAAGGCGACGTCCTTCCCGGTGCCGATTGCCCTCGGCAGCACGTGGGACCCCGCGCTTGTCGAGCGCGTGATGAGCGCGGCGGCCCAGGAAGCGCGGGCCCGCGGCATCCAGGAAGTGCTCTCGCCGGTCGTCGACCTCGGCCGCGACCCCCGATGGGGCCGGTTCGAGGAGACGTACGGGGAAGATCCGTATCTCGTGTCCCAGATGGGCGTCGCGGCGATCCACGGCTACCAGGGCACGAGCCTGCCGCTCGGGCCCGGCAAAGTCTTCGCGACGCTGAAGCACTTCGCCGGACACGGGTCGCACGAGGGCGGCATCAACACCGCGCCGGCGCTCATTCCCGAGCGTCTGCTGAGGTCCGAGTTGCTGCGGCCGTTCAAGGCCGGCGTCGACGCCGGGGCGTTCTTCCTGATGCCGAGCTACAACGAGATCGACGGGGTGCCGTCGCACGTCAATAAGTGGCTGCTGCAGGACGTGCTGCGAGGGGAATGGGGCTTCCGCGGCGTCATCGTGTCCGACTACTACGCGATCGAGCAGCTCATCAGCCGCCACCACGTCGCGGCCGACAAGCCGGACGCCGCGAAGCAGGCGCTCGATGCCGGCGTGGATATGGAGCTGCCAGACCCGGACGTCTATCACGAGCTCGTCGTCGACGTGAAGGACGGCCGCGTGGACGAGGCCGAGGTCGACGGGGCCGTGTCGCGCGTGCTCGAGGCCAAGTTCCTCGCGGGGCTCTTCGAACACCCCTACGCCGATCCGGACGAAGCCCTTCGCGTGAGCAACACGCCGGGACACCAGGCGGTCGCGCTCCAGGCCGCGCGCGAGGCCATCGTGCTCCTGCAGAATCGAAACAACGTGCTCCCGCTCGATCGCGCGAAGCTGAAGACGCTCGCGGTCATTGGGCCGGACGCCAAGGGCCTCCATCTTGGCGGCTACGCGGGTGATCCCGGGCGAGGCGTCGATGTGCTGACGGGCATCACGAACGCCGCCGGCTCGGGGGTGAAGATTGTCTACGCCGAAGGGACGCGCATCACCGAGCAGCCGCCCAACTGGAACGCCGACCAGAACGTGATGGGCGACCCCGTGAAGAACCGCCAACGCATTCAGGAAGCCGTGGCGGTGGCCAAGCCCGCCGACGCGATCGTGCTCGTCATCGGGACGAACGAGGCGACCTCGCGCGAGGCCTGGGCCGACAATCATCTCGGCGACGTCGCCGACCTGTCGCTCATGGGGCAGCAGGAAGACCTCGCCGATGCCCTCCTCGCGACCGGCAAGCCCGTCATCATCGTCCTGGTCAACGGTCGTCCGGTGACGATGCCGAAGCTCGTGGAGCGGGCGCCGGCGATTCTCGAGTCGTGGTACGTGGGGCAGGAAGGCGGAACCGCGATTGGGGACGTGCTGTTCGGAGACGTCAACCCCGGCGGGAAGCTGACGGTGAGCATTCCGCGTGAGGTCGGCCAGCTGCCCGTCTACTACAATCGCCGGCCGACGTCCTTCCGGTCGTACCTCGACGTCACGCGCGACCCGCAGTGGGCGTTCGGGTTCGGCTTGAGTTATACGACGTTCGCCGTGTCGGCGCCGGTCGTGACGCCGACGACGATGGGCCCGGCCGGCCGGGCGACCGTCACGGCGGATGTGACCAACACCGGTGCCCGCGCTGGCGACGAGGTCGTGCAGCTCTACATCCACGACCTGGTAAGTTCGGTGACGCGGCCCGTGAAGGAGCTCGCCGGCTTCGAGCGCGTGAGCCTTGCGCCTGGCGAGAAGAAGACCGTCACGTTCACGCTCGGACCGGACGCCCTCTCGCTCGTCAACCGCGACATGAAGCGCGTGGTCGAGCCCGGCCGCTTCGACGTCATGGTCGGGACGAATTCCACTGATCTCAAGACGGCCACACTGGACGTGGTGGAAAAGTAGGACAGGGGTTCCGCCCTTCGGCAAGCTCAGGGCGTCCCGAGCCTCGCCGAGGGACGAGGTTCTCTTGGAGGGGTGTGTGTCAGACGCGTCTGACGGCGTTCAAGCAGATGCAGCGGGCTGGGTGGGCGCATTTCGCTCCGCTCGAGGCGCACACGACCGCGACGGCTGGGCATCTGGCGCGGTTTGCGGGCGTGGCACCGGGGCGGAGAGTTCTGGATGCTGCCTGTGGCACGGGGGTCGTGGCGGTGACCGCGGCGCGCCAGGGGGCGACCGTCACCGCCCTCGACTTGACGCCGGAGCTACTCGCGCGGGCGCGCGAGAACGCGCGTCTGGCGGGCGTGGCGATCGATTGGCACGAGGGCGACGTCGAGGCACTGCCGTTCGCCGACAACACGTTCGACATCGTGGTGAGCCAGTACGGCCATATATTCGCGCCGCGGCCGGCGGTTGCGATCGGAGAGATGCTGCGGGTACTCGCGCCGGGCGGCACGATCGCCTTCTCGACCTGGCCGCCCGAGATGTTCATCGGCCGGATGTTCTCGCTCGTCGCCTCGTATCTGCCGCCGCCTCCGCCCGGTGTGTCGCCGCCGGTCGAGTGGGGCGAGCCGCGCCTCGTACGCGAGCGCCTTGGTGAGGCGGTCACGGGCATCGCCTTCAAGCGCGCGAGCATGCTCGTGCCGGCGCTCAGCCCGCAGCACGCGCGCGAAAGCGTCGAACGGACCGCCGGCCCGGTGGTCAAGCTCGTCGAACTCCTCTCGGCCACCGATCCGCCCAGATTGGAGCAGTTCCGCCGCGACTACGAAGCCCTCGTGGCGGAATTCCTCGAGGGCAACCTCGTCACGCAGGACTACCTGATGACGCGGGCAGTGAAGAGGTAGGCCGATAGGCCGACAGGCCGATGGGTCGATAGGTCGATAGGTCGATAGTCAATGTCTTCCCCCATCTTCCTGACTGGCTGCCATCGCTCGGGCACGACCCTCGCGAGGTATCTGCTCGACGCGCATCCGAATCTCGCGTGTCCACCCGAGTCGAAGTTCATCGCGGGCCTCGAGGCGTTTCTCATGTACCCGCAGGCGCTGCGCGGGCTGGCGTCGATTGGCGCGGGTCCCGATCGTGTGCTGCGGCGAATTTCGCCGGATGGTGGAGCGTTTCCTCGGTGACTACGCGCGGGCGCAGGGCAAGACGCGCTGGATTGACAAGACGCCCAACTACGTGCGCCTGCTGCCCTTGATCGATCGCATGTTCGAGGGCGAAGTGCTGTACCTGTTACTCCACCGCCATCCATTCGACAACATCGGGTCGCTCGAGCGGGCGCCGGTCTTCGCGGTCGACCCGCCTGAAGATCCCGATATTGCGCGGTCGGTGGCTGAATACGGGCGGAGCCGCGCGGGATGGGCGCGGCATTGGCGAGAGGTGAACGAGCGGCTGCTGGACTTCGCCGCGCAGACGGGCGATCGGTGTTTTGTGTTCCGCTACGAAGACCTCGTCGCCGCACCGGAAGCCACGCTGACGAAGATGCTCGCCTTCCTGGGCGAAGTCTGGCTCGCCGCGGGACCTGATCGATCGCGCGTTCACGATGGCCCACGCGCCCGGCTACGAGGACTGGCGGATCCGGGAAGCGCGCGGCGTCTATCAGACCAGCGTCGGCGGGTGGACCGGCTGGCCGACCGAGGATGTGCGCGCGCTCTGGGAAATCGTGGGACCGATCGCCAGTCGGCTTGGCTACGATGCCCCGGCCGGACCGCCGCGGCCGAGCGAGACGCGAGAGGACGCGACACTGGATGGCGGAGTCGATGATGCGGACGTCGGCGGTGCTGCGCGGCCGATGATCGGGCCTGACGTGCCAGGCGCCGGTTGACGCGCATCCAGCACCGCCTACCAGCCTGGCGGCAGGGCGGTCGGCACCGGCCGAGGGCGAACGGTGCAGGCGACGGCGCTGGGCACGATCACCAGGTCATACGGGCTTATCGGGTTTGCCGGGCAGGGTGCAATGAACGATAAGGATTCGACCACGTTCCAGCAGGAGCCCACAGGCGGAACACCATCGAGCATGGTCCAGGGGCGCTTGGGATCGAAGGTCTGGCTGGAATACACCGGGAAAGTCGCGCTCGACTTCCAGACTGGAAGCCAGGCACCAGGAGCTGGGTTGGCCAGGGCCAGGTACTGCGCGTCGACCTCGAACTCCGCGCCGCGCGATCCGCAGGCGTTCTTCAGACGCCAGCCCGTCAGGTTGACGTTGTACGTCATTGGAGCATTGGGGTAGAGGTCGTTCAGCCACGGCACGACGAAGGTCCACGACGACGTGACCAGAACGATGGGCGCGCCGGGAGGAAGATCGGATTCCTGGAGCGACGCGCAGAAGTTGGACGGCTTGGCGAGCGTCGCCTCCCACGAGGCGCGGGACGCGGCGCACGAGTCGGCCGCCGGGGCGTCAACCTGGAGGACGTCCGGGCCCGTGGGCGTGATCGTTGTGTTGGTGGACGCCCCGCACGCGATGAGCGAGCACACCAACGCCAGGACCGCCCATCGAGATAACAGACGCATGGGGGATTCCCTCTGGCCGGACCATTGCCGCGACGGCGGCGGCGTGTAAAGGGACAAACGGTTACGGAGTCTAACATCGAGGAGTGCTGCGTGGACGAAGTACTTCGCTCGTCGTGAGGACCGAGGCAGACGAACATTCCAAATGGGCGAATGACGACGTGATCCAGCCCCTCTACTACGCCGCGTCGCGATCCGTCTTTTCCCTTGGGCGCAACACCTCGCTCGTCATCTGCCATGACGACCAGGCCGTCGTCGAGCTCGACGGCCTGGCCAGTCGCGTGTTGGCGCTCTGCCAGGGGGTGCGCACGCTCGAGGCGCACGCCGCGGTCGCCTGGCAGTCGGGGGTCACGGGCGACCCCAACGCGCTGGCGGCGGCCTTCGACAAGCTGCTCGAGACGGGGCTGCTTCGCCCCTGGGAGGAGGCCGCTCGCCCGGACGCCGCGTCGCCCGGTCCGGCACCGCGCCTGCTCGCCACCGTGGCCGTCATCACCGCGGATTGCCCGGCCATGCTGCGTCGGTGCCTGGAGTCCCTTGTCCATCACGCGGACGCGTTCGGTCGTCGTCTCCGGTTTCTCGTGATCGACGGATCGCGCGACGACGCGGGCCGGCGCGAGTCGCGAGCCGTGGCGGCCGCCGTCGACGCGCAGGGCGCGCACGTCGTCGTGTACATCGGCCGCGACGAGGCGGAAGCGTTGCAGGGGCGCCTTGCGGACCGGTCCCTGGTGGATTCCGCGGTGACGTTCGGGTTAGTGCCAGGCGAGATCGGCGCGAATCGCAACCTGGCGGTCCTCTTCGCCGCCGGCGAGCGGCTGCTGATGGTCGACGACGACGTTGTCTGCGACCCGTGGGTGCGCGGAGACCGCACGGATGGCGTGGCGCTGGGCGGCCATGCGGACTTGCGCGAGTGGGCCTTCTTCGACACGCGGCAGGCAGCGCTTGCCGCGGCGGGGCCGGCGCCGATTGATTTGCTGGCGGCGCACGACGAGCTGCTCGGCACGTCGCTCGGCCACCTCGCGGCGGCGCCCAATCTGCGACGCACGCCTGCCGCCATCGGATCGACGCGATGGCGGGGCGGCGGGGTCTGGCCGTGCGGGCGACGTTCGCCGGGGTGGCGGGCGATGCGGGCATGTACTGTCCGAGCGACCTGCTGTTCCTGCCCGGCGCCTTGCGCGAGATGTTCGTCGAGAGTCGCGACGGTCTTCGACCGCGCGCTCGGCAGCCGCGAGGTGCACCGCCTCGCCAGGCAGACGCTCGTCACGCACGAGCCGTTCTGCATGGCGTACTGCATGGGCTTGGCGGGGGAGTCGCTCATGCCGCCATTCATGCCGGTCGGGCGCAACGAGGATGGGGTCTTCGGCGCCATGCTGAGCTTCATCGACCCGCCGCCGCGTTCGCGCATCTTCCGTACGGCGTCGGCACGATTCGGGCCGGCCGTCGGCGTATGGCGACGAGCGGCTGCGGTCGGCGCGCGAGACGCGGGTGTCGGACTCCTTTACGCCGTCACGCGGTCACGGGCGTCGTCGACGTGGGCGACCGAGCCCGCCGATCGGCTTCGCGCGTTGGGGCATGGCCTGCGGGAATTGGGCGCCATCGCGCCGCGAGACTTCTCGGCATTCGTCTGCGACCTGCTGCTCGGGAGGACGCTGCCAGCAGATCAGCCGGCTCGAAGCGGACTTGGCGGCGCTGCCCACGTGCCCCGACTACTATCGGGCGGCATTCGACGAGTACCAGCGGACGTTCCGTGCGAGCGCGGCCGACCGCGCGTTTCTCTTGCCGATGGAGTTCCGGGACGGCGGGGCGATTGACGACGGGTTCGCGCGCCTGCAGGCGTACGTCGGCCGGTTCGGTGCCCTGATCGAAGCCTGGCCCGAGATCTGGGCCGCCGCACGTGACGTCCGCGTCTGACGGCGGCCGACTCAGACGGCGCGCGGGCGCCGCGGTCGCCTGGTTCCGTTCACCGTGAGGGCCCTGCAGATCCATGAAGTCGTCCTTCACGGAGCTTCCTGTGTCTTCATCGTGGAGGTGTCGGCTGCGTCCTCCCGCTGAAGGCTCAACGGCTCAGGTGGGCGGCCAAGGTTCGTCCGAACGTCGTTCGCCGGATTACTGCGTCGGCGTGGCGATGTCGACGTCCGAGAAGGTCGCCGTCTCGATGCGCCCCGTGTTGTGCGCCGAGACGCCGAGGCCGACGTAGAAGTCGCCCGTGAGTTCGACCTTCGCCGATCCGTCGACCGGCCGGAAGTCTTCACCGGGGTTGGCGATCGACATCGTCATGCGGTCGCCGCGCTTCTCGATGCGCAGCCGCTTGGGGCCGTTCTCCTTCGCCTGCACCTCGGTCGGTGATACCGCCTTTCTCGGCGCGCCACTGGAGAGACGTCAGGCCGTTGCCGTGCGAGGCCGCGTCCGCGTAGACGGCGTCGGAGTCGAGCGACTGGCGGATCACGAGGCAGGCCTTGCGGTGTTCTTCCGGCGTGCCGGTGGCGGGCTGCGTGCCGACGAACGCGATCGTGGCCGAGAGCGTCACGTCGCCCGACATCTTCTTCCACACGTAGTGAAAGTGGTCGGACGTCGCCCACATGTTCTCGCCGCCGCCCGAGATCGTGTACACCTTGGTCGCCTCGTCGTAGGTCGCCGAGCCCGGCCCGATCGTCGAGGGCACGCCGATGTCGGCGTCGTCAGTGAACTGGCCGAGCGGCGCCGCGCCGCGCACGGTTGCCGTGAGTCCGCTGGTCACGGCCAGGACCACAGCGGCCGCCAACAACAGGATCCGCTTGCTCATGAGGCTCTCCTCGCCCGAGGGCGCAACGATGAGATGTGTCGTGTGGAAGGCGAACTATATCTCAAAGCAGGCACCAGGCACTGGGCCGCGGGCACCAGACAGCAAGGCAGCAGGCACTGGGCACTAGGCAGAGGCACCGGGCGGCCGGCGGCACAACCCGGACATTCGTGCGTTCCATCCGCTTTCGGCTCTGTCAGTCGGCAACGGAGAGTTCGCGTTTACGGCGGACATCACCGGCCTTCGGACGTTCGCGGCCGCCTGGGTTTCCCGACGACGGCTCATGGGCCGTACGTGCCGAGGGCCTGAAAACCTAGCTGTAGCTCTTTCACCATGAAGCGCATGGAGGCCTACCGCGTCAGGCAGATTGATCTGCGGCTGACCTGGGCGGCCCGGCGATGCCGGGCCGGACGGTAGGCGCCACGGCCGCACACGTTAGCCAACCTCGTCTCCCTCGTTGCCGGGCGTCGTCGCGGTCGAGGCGTAGATCATTCGCGATACGGGCGGTGGCAGCGGGCCTCGCTGAAAGGCGTACACCCGGGCGCGCACCTGCTGGTCGCTGACGGTCATTCGCTCGCGCTGCCGAAGGTACTCGGCCCAGGACTCGACAAGGAACGTCTCGACGTAGTGGGCCGGGTTGGCGGCGTCGCGGAACGCCGCCCAGCGCATGGCGCCATCGCGCAGCCGAATCGGCCGCAGCTCCTGGATCGCCCGCACGAACCCCGCCGCCTCCGCCGGGTCGATCGTGTAGTCGATCGAGATCATCACGGGGCCGTCATCCGGCTTGGGCTCGATGACCACCGTCGGGGCCGAACGGTTCAGGGCGCGCGCCTGGGCGGCCGACGTCAGGTCGCCCGGCGCCGCGCGCAGAATGCCATAACGGCGCGCGAGCGGCAGCCCGGCGAGCAAGACGATGCCGGCCATCGTGAGCGACGTCGGCGTGCTCGCGCGTTCGGCCACATAGCCCCAGAACGCGCTGCCGAGCGCCATGCCGGCCTGGAAGGTCATCTGATAGGTGCCGAGCAGCCGCGCCTGCACCCAGGGCGGCGCCGAGACCTGAACCGCGATATTGAACGTGGACGTCGTGCTCGTCCAGGCGAAACCGGCGGCCAGCAGGACCAGGACGACGGGCAAGGTGTGGGGGACGAACGCCATCACGCCAAGCGCCACGGCGAAGACGACCGAGGCGGACGCCACGATCAAGTCGGCCGGCAGCAGGCGGCGCACCCTGGGCAACGTCATGGCGCCGGCGACGGCGCCCACGCCGATCGACGCATTGAGCAAGCCGTACCCGAGGGCGCCGCGCTTGAGCGCGGTCTGAGCCACCACCGCGAGCAGCGCCCAGACCGCGCTGGCCGAGCTGGTGAAGAGAAAGGTCCGAATCAGGATGCCGCGAATGGGCGCGGCGTGGCGGACGTACCGGACGCCCGCGCGAATCGACCCCACCAGGCGTTCCGCCGGCAGGTCGCTCGTGTGGAGCGGCCGCCGCTTCCAGCGATACAGCATGGCGATGACGAAAGCGAACGACGCCGCGTTGATGAGGAAGGTGGCGCCCGCGCCCATGATGACCGTCGCGAACGCGGCGACGACGAGACCGCCAAACGCCGGGCCGACGGCGCGCGCGAGGTTGTAGCCGGCGCTGTTGAGCGAGATCGCGCTCGCCAGGTCTTCGCGCGGCACGAGCTCCGGCACGATGGCCTGCCAGGCGGGGTTGTTCATCGCCGAACCGATGTTCAGCACGAGCGTCAGGCCGAGCAGCATCCACGGGCCGATGCCGCCGCCGAGCGTCAACATGCTCAAGAGCACCGCCGCCGCGAGCATCCAGGCCTGCCAGAAGACGAGCAGCCGCCGCCGATCGAGGATGTCGGCCATCGCGCCGGCCGGCAGCCCGAAGATCAACACGGGCAGGCTGGCCGCCGTCTGCATCAAGGCGATGAGCAGCGGCGAGCTGGTGAGCGAGGTCATCAGCCACGTGGCGGCCGTGTCCTGCATCCAGCTGCCCGTGTTGGAGGCGATCGAGGCCAGCCATCGGTCGCGGAAGAGCGGATGGCGCAGCGGCCGCCACGCTGGCGGCGTGGACGTGTCGTCTTCCGACTCCAGGCCCGAGGCCGGCATGAGCGCCATCCGGCTATTGTGGCTTAAGGGCCCGTCAGGGAAGAACTGACGCGGGTGATCCGCCGATCCATCCCTTCCGCCGTCGTTGCGCCTCCGTCAAATACACCAGGTATTCTCGGTCGTTGCGCCTTGGCAGACGGGCGTCTCGGCACCCCACAGGCATCACTTCTTCCTTGACCGGCCCTAATCGGGACGCGGGCCTGCACGCCCGCGCGCCGCGGGCCTTAGGCCGCGTCGTCTCGCGGTCCGTCCTTGTGTCGCACGGCCGATGAGGCGACAATCGTTAACGCGTTGGGCCGGCGGCGCGCGTGATGACCAAGTTTCTCATCCGAAGACTCGTGTACCTGCTCGTGCTCGTGGTCGTCTCGGCATCGGTCGCCTACGTGCTGGCGGCGACCCAGCTGAACCCCCGCTCCCGCTATCAAGGACGCAACCCGCCGCCGCCCGAGGCCGTGGTCAACGCCACGCTCGACTCGTTGAACATGAACGACAAGACGCCGGTGGCCGCGCGGTTCGAGCGGTGGGCCGACGGCCTCATGCACGGCAATCTCGGATTGACGATTGATGGCACCTCCGTCAACGTCGAGATCGACCGACGGATGTGGGTGAGTCTACGGTTGATGCTGGTCGGCTCGATCATCGGGACCCTGCTGGGGGTCGCCGCCGGGGCGTTCAGCGCGGTCAAGCAGCGCCACCTGTCCGACCACATCATCTCGACGTTTTCGTTCGTGACCCTCTCCATCCCCGTCGTCGTCCTGGCCGTGCTGTTCAAGAACGCCGGCATCGGTATCAACAACGCGCTCGGCTTCACGGGCGACACGAAGCTCCTGTACACGACGGGGGAGATCACGCCCGGGCTGCCGACCTGGACGTGGGACGGCCTGGCGAATCGGCTGGCGCACCTGGCGCTGCCCTCGCTGGTGCTGATCGCGGTGGCCATGGCCTTCTACGGGCGGTACCAACGCAGCGCCATGCTGGACGTGCTGGGCAGCGATTTCCTGCGGACGGCGCAAGCGAAGGGGCTGCGCCGGACGCGCGCGCTCATCACGCACGGGCTGCGCACGGCGCTGATTCCGATGGCGACCTTCTTCGCGTACGAGTTCGCGCTGCTGTTCGTCGGCGCGACGTTCACGGAAAAGATCTTCGGCTGGCACGGCATGGGCGAGTACTTCGTCAACTCGATCACCAAGAACGACGTCAACTCGGTGGCCGGCGTGACGCTGTTCGTCGCCATTCTCGTGCTCATCGCGGGCTTCTTGTCCGACGTCGCCTACGCGGCGCTCGATCCCCGGGTCAGGGTCTGATGGGGGAACGAACGGCGACAGGCGCCCTTTGGCACCATGGAGCGCATGGAGGGACGCCGGCGTCTTGGTCGACCGACCTGGGCGGCCCGGCATGGCCGGGCCTGGCGAGTGGCACGACCGTCGCGCACGAGAGCTCGCGGACGTTCAGTCGAACTCTCGTGCGCGACGGTCGCGCCACTCGCGGCCGCCGAAGGCGGCGCCCAGGTCGGCACGTCGCTCAACTCGCAGCCAGCCTTCATGTCCTTCATGGTGAAGGGTCTTGGTGGTCCGCACACCGGGCGGTCCGTGCGGAGGCACACGCGTAACCGCCTATGTCGGAGCCTACTGCCGCCACACCCACCCACGACGCGGTCTCGCGCAGCCGGCTGGTCTTCCGACGGTTCCTTCGCCAGCGGTTGGCGCTCGTGGGCCTGGCGGCGGTGGTCCTTCTGTTCGCGCTTGCCTACTTGGGGCCGTACCTGACGTCGTGGCGGTACAACCAGCTCGACGTGCACGCGTTCCTCACGCCGCCCTCGCCCGACCACTGGTTCGGCACGACGCAGAACGGATTCGACATGTTCGCGCTCACCATGCGGGGCATGCAGAAGTCGCTCATCATCGGCCTCGTCGGCGCGTTGATGGCGACGGCGCTTGCGGCAGTGGTGGGCGCCTTCGCGGGCTACTTCGGCGGGTGGCTCAACCACGTGCTGCTGGCCTTCGTCAACCTGCTCCTCGTGCTCCCCGCGTTTCTCATCATCGCGATTCTTTCGCCGGCGTTTCGCGGCCGCACGTGGCTCATCTTCGTCGTCCTGCTTGCGGCGTTTCAGTGGATGATCACCGCTCGCATCGTGCGGGGGATGACGCTCTCGCTCAAGGAGCGCGAGTTCGTGCAGGCGGCGCGCTTCATGGGTGTGCCCGGCTGGAAGATCATCTTCCGGCACATCCTGCCGAACATGGCGTCGCTGCTCATCATCGACGCCACGGTCAACGTGAGTTCGCTGATTCTGGCCGAGGTCGGCCTGTCGTTCTTCGGGTTCGGCGTGCAGCCGCCCGACGTCTCGCTCGGCACGCTCATCGGCGACTACGCGGGAGCCGCGTTGACGTATCCCTGGGAGTTCTACTTTCCCGCGTGCTTTCTGGTGGCGCTCGTCCTGGCGATCAATCTGGTGGGTGACGGGCTGCGCGACGCGCTCGACCCGAACGCCGAGATGAGAGCGACCTCGTGACGATGCCGGACGCGAGGCGCCGAGAAGGAGCGCCGGCCGCCGGGCCGGGCAATCCGGAGGCGCCGCTGCTCGAGATTCGGGATCTCTCCGTGACGTTTGCCACCGACGCCGGCCCCGTGACCGCCGTCCGATCCGTGACGTACAACCTGCGCCCCGGCGAGCTCCTGGGGCTGGTCGGCGAATCCGGGTCGGGGAAGACCGTGTCGGCGCTGGCGATCATGGAGCTCCTCCCGCCGCGCGCGCGCGCCCGCGGCTCCGTGAAGTTCCGCGGGCAGGAGCTGGTCGGCCGGTCCGACAAGGAGCTGGCCGCGCTGCGCGGGCGGCGGATCGCGATGGTCTTCCAGGACCCGCTGTCGGCATTCACGCCCGTCTACACGATTGGCGACCAGATTGCCGAGGCGGTCCTCGTCCATGAGCCGGTCGGCCGGGACGCGGCGCGCGTGCGTGCCATCGAGCTCCTGGATCTGGTCGGCATCCCCAACGCGCGCCAGCGCGCGACGGCCTTTCCCCACGAGTTCTCCGGCGGGATGCGCCAGCGCGCGATGATCGCGATGGCCATCGCGAACAAGCCCGACCTCATCATCGCCGACGAGCCGACCACCGCGCTCGACGTGACGATCCAGGCGCAAATCCTCGACGTGCTGCACACCGCCAAGCAGGCAACTGGCGCGGCGATCATCCTGATTACCCACGACCTGGGCATCGTGGCGGGCTTCGCCGATCGAGTGGCGGTGATGTACGCGGGCAAGCTCGTCGAGACCGGTGCCGTCGAGGACGTGTTCTATCGGTCGCGGATGCCGTACACGCTGGGGCTGTTGGGG
The DNA here is from genome assembly GCA_963849525.1 of uncultured Acidobacteriota bacterium. Classification (GTDB taxonomy): domain Bacteria; phylum Acidobacteriota; class Vicinamibacteria; order Vicinamibacterales; family SCN-69-37; genus CAVXSP01. The sequence continues at coordinate 715,574 of CAWKHL010000006.1, forward strand.
TCGATTCCTCGCCCCGACGCCGGCCGGCGCCAGGTATTGGCGCCTATCGAGGGGAACCCGCCGTCGCTGGTCAACTTGCCGCCCGGGTGCCCGTTCGGCCCCCGGTGCCCGATGCGCGTCAACCGGTGCGAAGAGGTCGAGCCGCCGCTCGAGGCCGTTGGATCGGCCGAGGCGCACTTTGTCGCCTGTCATCGCCGCGACGAGCTCGAAGCGCGCGATATGAAGAGCACCGACGTGTTCCCGCCGCCGCCCCTGGCCGAGGTGGCGGCCGACCGGGGCGATCGTGCCGGGCGAGCGGCCGTGCTCGAGGTCCGCGATCTGGTCAAGGAGTACCCGCTGGTCAAAGGTGCGGTGCTGCGGCGCCGCGTCGGCACCGTGCACGCCGTGGATCGGGTCACGTTCGACATTCGCGAGGGAGAAACGCTGGGCCTCGTCGGCGAGTCGGGCTGCGGGAAGACAACGACCGTGATGGAGATCCTGAACCTGATGAAGCCGATGGCCGGAACCATCGTCGTCTTGGGGAAGGACACGGCGCGAATGACGCCGGCCGAGCGGTTCGACGTCCGGCGGCACCTGCAGGTGGTCTTTCAGGATCCGATGGCCTCGCTCGATCCGCGGATGCCGATCGGCGACATTCTTGCGGAGCCGCTGCAGACGCACGGCGTCTCGGCGGGCGAGTGCACCAGTCGCGTGCGCGAGCTGCTTGCCCTGGTCGGTCTCCGGCCAGAGCACGCGAATCGGTACCCCCAGGCATTCTCGGGTGGCCAGCGCCAGCGGATTGGGATCGCGCGCGCCCTGGCGCTGCGTCCCAAGGTCGTCGTGCTCGACGAGCCGGTGTCCGCGCTCGACGTGTCGATTCGTGCCGGTGTGCTGAACCTGCTCGAGCAGCTCAAACGCGAGTTCGGCCTGTCGTATCTGTTCGTCGCACACGACCTGGCGGTCGTGCGGTATCTGGCGGACCGCGTGGCCGTGATGTACCTCGGCCGACTCGCGGAGATCGGCGCCGTCAACGACGTCTTCGACGCGCCGGCCCACCCGTACACGCAGGCGCTGCTGTCCGCGATTCCGGTGCCCGACCCGCGCAAGGAGCGCCAGCGGCATCGCATCGTGCTCGAGGGCGACATGCCGAGCCCGGCCAATCCGCCCTCCGGCTGCCGGTTCCGCACCCGCTGCCCGAAGTTTGCGAGCGAGCTGGACGACGCGCAGCGCGAGCGCTGCATGCGAGAGCTGCCCGAGCTCCAGTCGCGCGCGGCCGGCGCGGATCGCCTCGACGCCTGCCACTACGCGACGCCTAGGGCGATGCTGTGAAGAAGTCGGAAGTGAGAAGACAGAAGTTAGAAGTTGGATGACAGAAGGCAGAAGCTGGAAGCTCAACGTGTCGGCGGTTCGTCTCCTCGAACGTCGGACGGTTCACTTCGAGCGTCTGCCTTCGAACGTCTGCCTTCTAACTTCTGTCTTCTAACTTCTGTCTTCTAACTTCTAACTTCCCGTTGCGTTATCCTCACTCCTGATTGGAGGGGTCGTGTCGAAGCGGTCGCTGACTCGAGCGGTGGTGTTCCTTGGCGTGCCGGCGCTGCTGGCGTCCGGCTGCGGCCGGGGGAGTGGGACGTCGGCGCCGGCCGCGGCGCCGCCCAAGGCGACGGTCAACGCGATGAACCCGCAGCCCCGCGACCAGGTGCAGGACGGCGGCACGTTCACGTGGCCCCTCGACGAGATCCCGCCGAACTTCAATTACAACGAGCTCGACGGCACCGATCAAAACAATAACTGGGTCATCTCCGCGCTGATGCCCGAGGCGTTCTCGTCAGCGGCGGACGGCACGCCAATCTGGGACCCGAACTACCTGGCCTCCGAGCCCACGCTCGTCACCGACCCGACGCAGATCGTGACTTACGAGATCAACCCGAAGGCGGTCTGGTCCGATGGCACGCCTATCACCTGGCAGGATTTCTACTGGCAGTGGAAGGCGACGAACGGGACCGACAAGCGGTACCAGATTTCCTCGAGCAACGGCTACCGAGAAATCGAGAGCGTGGTACGCGGCAAGGACGACCGTGAGGTCGTTGTGACGTACCGGCATAAGTTCTCGGCGTGGCAGGGCTCGTTCAATCCGCTGTATCCGGCGTCCACGAACAAGGACCCGAACGTCTTCAACGCGGGTTGGAAGGGGCACATGGGGCCGACGGCTGGACCGTTTACGTTCAAGAGCCTCGACCCGACGAGCCAGACCATCACGCTCGTCAGGAACGGCCAGTGGTGGGGCAATCCGGCGAAGCTCGATTCCATCGTGTATCGCGTGATCTCTCCCGACGCGCAGATCGACGCCCTGGCCAACGGCGAAATCGATGCCATGGACATCGGCCCGGACGCGAACAAGTTCGCGCGGGCCAAGACGATCGCCGGCACCGAGATCCGCGAAGCCGGGGGGCCGAACTTCCGCCACCTGACGATCAACGGCACGAGCCAGAATCTGCAGGACGTGCACGTCCGGCAGGCGCTGGCCATGGCGATCGACCGGCGGGCCATCGCGCAGGCCCTGCTGGGGCCCCTCGGCATCGAACCGGTGCCGCTGAACAATCACATCTTCATGGCCAACCAGCGCGGCTACCAGGACAACTCCGGAGACGTCGGCAAGTACAATCCCGAGAAGGCCCGGCAGCTGCTCGACGCGGCGGGCTGGAAGCTCGACGGCAGCGTGCGCAAGAAGAACGGCAAGCCCCTCCAGATCGCCTGCATTATTCCGACGGGCGTCGCGACCTCGAAGCAGGAGTCGGAGCTCATCCAGAACATGCTCGGCCAGGTGGGGGTGGCCATGACGATCACCGCCGTGCCCTCCAATGATTTCTTCAACAAGTACATCATTCCCGGTCAGTTCGACTTCACCGTGTTCTCGTGGTTCGGCACGACCTTCCCGACGACGTCGGCCCGGTCGATTTATGCGAAGCCCGTGCGCGACAGCAAAGGGCAGCTGGAGATCCAGCAGAATTTCGCGCGCATCGGGTCCGACCAGATCGACCGATTGTTCGACGAGGCGGCCCAGGAGCTCGACCCCCAGAAGGCCAACGCGCTCGCCAACCAGGCCGACGTGCTCATCTGGCAGGAGGTGCACTCGCTGACCCTCTATCAGCGGCCCGAGCTGTGGGTCTGCAAGAAGGGCCTGGCCAATTTCGGCGCGGTGGGCTTCGCCAGCTACGTGTACCAGGACATCGGCTGGGCCAAGCCGTAGCGCACGGCCATCGGGAGGGACGCATGACGAGCAAGTGGACTCGTGGGATCGTGTGGCTGGCGGCCGCGGCTCTTGCCGCGTCGGGGTGTGCGCGAAGCGGAGAGCAGTCGGCGCCGGCGGCGCCCCGACCCAAGGTGACCGCCGCCGCGACCAATCCGCTGCCGCGCGATCGCGTCCAGGACGGCGGCACGTTCACGTGGCCGCTCGAGGACATGCCCCCGAACTTCAACTACTTCCAGATCGACGGGACCGAGGTGATGAACATCTGGGTGATGGCCGCCCTGATGCCCACGACGTACACGAACACGGCCGACGGCACGCCGGTCTGGGACCCGGACTACCTCGCCTCCGCGCCGACGATGGTGTCCGACCCCAAGCAGGTCGTCACCTTCGAAATCAATCCGAAGGCCGTGTGGAGCGACGGGACGCCCATCACCTGGCAGGACTTCTACTGGCAGTGGAGAGCCAGCAACGGGACGAACAAGGCGTACAACATCTCGTCGGCCAACGGCTTCGAGGCGATCGAAAGCGTCGCGCGCGGCAAGGACGACCGCGAGGTCGTCGTGACCTTCAGGCGCAAGTACGCGGATTGGCAGGGGATCTTCAGTCAGTTCTACCCGGCGTCAACGAACAAGGACCCGAAGACCTTTAACGACGGCTGGAAGGGCAAGATGCTGCAGACGGCCGGGCCCTTCACGCTGAAGAGCATCAATCCGACGAGTCAGACCATCACGCTCGTGCGCAACGACAAGTGGTGGGGCCGGCCCGCGAAGTTGGACACGATCGTCTTCCGCGTGATCGGGCTCGACGCGCAGATTGACTCGCTGGCCAACGGCGAGATCGACGCGATGGACATCGGCCCGAGCGCCGACATCTACGGCCGCGCCAAGACCTTGTCCGGCATCGAGATTCGCGAGGCCGCCGGGCCGAACTTCCGGCACATCACGTTCAACGGGACGAGCCCGATGCTCAAGGACGTCAACGTCCGCCGCGCCGTGGCCATGGCGATCAATCGCCAGGCGATGGCCGACGCGCTCCTCGGTCCGCTCGACATCAGGCCGGATGTCTTGAACAACCACATTTTCATGGCCAATCAGCGGGGCTATCAGGACAACTCCGGCGACGTCGGGAAGTACGATCCGGTCAAGGCCGGGCAGCTGCTCGACGCGGCGGGCTGGACGCTCAACGGCAAGGTGCGGGAGAAGGACGGGAAGCCGCTCGCGCTGAACTTCATCATTCCGACCACCATTCAGGCCTCCAGGCAGGAGGCCGAGCTCATCCAGAACATGCTGGCGCAGGTCGGCGTGAAGGCCGTCATCACGTCGGTGCCCGTCAACGACTTCTTCAGTAAGTACATCACGCCGGGGCAGTTCGACCTGACGGTCTTCTCGTGGATCGGTACGCCGTACCCGGTTAGCTCCGGCCGCTCCATCTACCTGAACCCCATCCACACGCCCACCGGATTGGACGTTCAGCAGAACTACGCGCGCGTCGGGTCGCCCGAGCTCGATCGCCTGCTGGACGAGGCATCCGCCGAGCTCGATCCGAGCAAGGCGATCGTGCTGGCGAACCAGGCCGATGCGCTGATCTGGCAGGAAGTCCATTCGCTCACGACCTATCAGCGGCCGGACCTCTGGGCCTGCAAGAAGGGCCTCGCCAATTTCGGGGCCGTCGGGCTGGCCCAGCTCCAGAACTACGAGGACATCGGCTGGGCCAAGCCGTGACGGCGATGAGCCGATGAGCGGAGGGGCCGGTGGCGGGCACTGAAGCGGCCGACGCCCTTGCGCGCGGCCCGGCCGCCGCGCCGTCCCGCCTCCGCTGGGTGATGATCGGCCTCGCCTTTCTGGCGACCGTCATCAACTATCTCGACCGGCAGACCCTGTCGGTGGTCGCGCCCGCGCTGCGCACCGAGTTCCACATGACCAACGAGGCGTACGGCGAGGTGCTGTCCGCCTTCATGCTCGCCTACACCATCTCGAACGGGATCTCGGGGCCGCTCGTCGATCGGTTGGGCACAAAGCTGGGCTATGCGTTGTGCATGGCGTGGTGGTCGACGGCCGGCGTGCTCCACATGCTCGCCCGCGGCGCCGCGTCGCTCGCCGGGTGTCGGTTCCTGCTGGGGATGGGCGAGGCGGGGAACTGGCCGGCGGGTGCGAAAGTCGCCACCGAGTGGTTTCCGCCGCGCGAACGCGCGCTCGCCGCCGGTATCTTCAACAGCGGTGCGGCGATTGGCGCCATCCTCGCCCCGCCCGTGGTCGTCTGGCTCGTGCTGCGCCACGGCTGGCGGTCGGCATTTCTGCTCGTGGGGCTCACCGGCTACGTGTGGCTCGCCGTCTGGTGGCTGGTCTACCGCAAGCCTCGTGGCGAGTCGTCGGCCGCCGCGCAGCGGCCGCCCGTCGCCGCCAGGCCGGCTGCTGCGCACGCGGTTCATGCGCGTGTTCACGATCTCGAAGGTCTTCGCCGACCCGGTCTGGTATTTCTACACGTTCTGGTTTCCGCAGTACCTCGCGTCCGCGCGCGGCTTCAGCCTCGCCGAGATCGGTATGACGGCGTGGATCCCGTTCGTGACGGCCGACATTGGCAATCTCGCGGGCGGTTGGCTGACGGGGGCGCTCATTCGCCGCGGCACGCCGACCTCGACCGCCCGCAAGGCCGTCGTCGCAATGTCGGCCGTGCTGATGACCGCGGGAATTCCCGCCGTGTTCGCGTCGAACGTGTGGACGTCGATCGCGTTCATCTCGGTCGCGACCTTCGGCTACACCAGCTACAACGCCAATTGCCTGGCGTTTCCGGGGGACGTCTTTCCAAAGAACACGGTGGGATCCATCTGGGGCCTGGCCAGCATGGGGTCGGGCTTTGGCGGGATGCTCTTCAGCTGGCTCGGCGGGTGGGCGATCGACCGCTACGGCTACACGCCCGTCTTCATCGGCTACGGCATCCTGCCGCTCATCGCGCTCAGCCTCATCCTCTTCGCCTTGGGCCCGCTCCACCCGCTGCCGGAGTTCCAGACGGAAACTTAGAAGTTAGAGGCCAGAAGTTAGAGGACAAAACCTCTGCCTTCGAACTCCTGGCTTTCTAACTTCCGTCTTCTAACTTCTCACTTCGTTCAGCCTGACGCGCCGCGCAGTAATCGCGTGCGACAGAATGCGCGCGCCCTGTTCGGCGAACCACAGCGGATCGTCCGTCGTCGTGAATTCGCGGCGGCCGTGCTTGGTAAGCCTCTGGTCCATGTCCGGATGACGCACCAGCCAGTCGGCGAGCCGCTCGGCCACCAGTTCTCCCTGCGCCAGGACCTCGACGTCGTCCGGCACGATGGCCCGGATGCCGCCATACAGGAGGGGATAGTGCGTGCACGCCAGCAGGATGCGCGAGGGGCGCGAGGTCAGCGGCCCAAAGAGGGGATTCAGGGTACTTGTGCAGGTAGTACTTGGTGCCAGGCGTGTCGAACTCACCGTTCTCCACGAGCGGCACCCACATCGGGCAGGCCTGCTGCACGACGTGCAGGCGAGGCGCCAGTTTGCCGAGCTCGATGCCGTAGGAGTTGGAGGCAATCGTGCCGACCGTTCCCAGGACAACCACCGTGCCTTCCGCGAGCCCAGGCGGCGTGACGCCAGGAATGGCGCCGGGCGGCAGCCCCGCGAGCGCTTCGGCCGAGGGCCTGACGACGCCAAGCAGCCGACGATCGGGGTAGTGCGCCGGCAAGTAACGCTGCTGGAGGTTGCGCAGCGCGCGCGCCGACGAGCTGTTGCACGCGATGACGATGAGCGGGCACCCGGCGCTGAAGAGAAAGTCGACCGCCTGCCGTGAGAACTCGTTCACGACCTCTGGGCTCCGCCCCCCATAAGGGGCCCGGGCGCTGTCGCCGAGATAGAGGTAGTCGTAGGCCGGAAGGCGGTCCAGTAGCGCCCTCAACACCGTCAGCCCCCCGAACCCCGAATCGAACACGCCAATCATCGTTCTGCCAACTGTAATCTCAAGCCGGTTCGGCTTAGGACGATCTTTACCATGGAGCCCATGGAGCGGATCCTCGAACTGACCTGGGCGCCGCTGAGGCGGCGGCGAGGGGAGGGCGGATGGCGGCCGAGAGGTGAACGTCTGGAGGACCGTTTCGACGTTGCACTCAGGGGTGGCTAAGGCCACAATGAGCGCCACCCACCGAGGAGCTTCCATGCAGACACGTCACGCGATCGCGATCGGCACGCTTGCCGTCACCTTGGCTTTCAGCGGAACGGCGCTGGCGCAAGCGACGCCCGATTGGACCGAGCCCTTTCCACCGTTTCACATCGCGGGCAATCTGTACTACGTCGGCAGCAAGGGGCTCGCGAACTACCTGATCACGACGCCGGCCGGGAACATCCTCATCAACAGCGATCTCGAAGCGAACGTCCCGCTCATTCGCGCGAGCATCGAGAAGCTGGGTTTCAAGTTCTCCGACACGAAGATCCTGCTGATCAGCCACGCGCATTGGGACCACGATGCCGGGAGCGCTGCTATCAAGAAGCTGACCGGCGCCGCCTACATGGTGATGGACGCCGACGTTCCCGTCGTCGAGTCGGGCGGCAAGGCCGACTTCCACTACGGGAACACGCCGAGCAGTCTGTACCCGCCGACGAAGGTCGATCGCGTCCTGCATGACGGTGACCAGGTGGAGCTCGGCGGCACCGTCCTCGTCGCCCATCTCACGCCCGGCCACACCAAAGGGTGCACGACCTGGACGATGAAGGTGGTCGAGGGCGGCAAGACCTACGACGTCGTCATCGTCGGCAGTCCGAACGTGAACGCGGGCTATCGTCTGGTCAACAACACCGCGTACCCGCAAATTGCGGCCGACTACGAGCGGGGCTTTCACGTGCTCGAGAGCCTGCCGTGCGATTTCTTTCTCGGCGCGCATGGCGACTACTTCGGCATGCTGGCCAAGTACCCGCGGATGAAGGACGGCGCGCCCAGCCCCTTCATCGATCCGGCTGGCTACAAGCAGTTCATTGCCGACAAGGAGCACGCGTTCGAGGTCGAGCTGGCCAGGCAGCAGGCCGCGGCCGCGAAGTAGCGACGTCTGCGGGATTTCCCGCCACGGGCTCGTGAATTCCGTGGTTTTCGGCTCTCGCCCAGTTCGGGCATTGTGGTTCAGGAGGCGCCGCGGCTGGCACCGGAATTGCCCTTCCATCGTTGAGGAGTTGGTTATGACACTCAACGAAGGAACCTTGGATCGCTCGCTTCGAGTCATCGTCGGCGCGCTGCTGCTCTACGGGGGCTTCGCCTTCTTGACCGGCGCTCTTGGTTATGTCGTGGCGGCCATCGGCGTCGTGGCGCTCGCGACAGGACTGGTGGGCATCTGCCCGGCCTACGGCCTGTTCCATTGGACGACCCGCGGACGGCACGCCTAGGGGAGGGCACTGGGCACTAGGCACTGGGCACAGGGCACTAGGCACTGGGCACTGGGCACTGGGCACTAGGCACTGGGCGCTGGCACTGGGCGCTCGGCCCTGGTGCGTCGCGGCACCGGAAGACAAGGCGGCGGGGCGGCCTTGGGCCTGCGCGGTCGTGCGCCGCGCGCGGCTCGCTATAATTCGCCTCAGGCCGCCGATGATTCTCACCGAACACCTGTCGCGTGATTACGGCGCGAAGCGCGCGTTGTCCGATCTGAACCTGCGCGTCGAGCCGGGGGAAATCCTGGGGTTTCTCGGGCCGAACGGGGCCGGGAAGTCCACAACCGTCAAAATTCTCACGGGGATGATTCGGCCGACGAGCGGGCGCGCGCTCGTGGCGGGGTTCGACATCGTCTCGCAGCCGCTCGAGGCGAAGCGCCGGCTGGGCTACGTGCCCGAGAGCGCCGCCATCTACGACGGGCTGACCGCGCCCGAGTATCTCGAGCTGGTCGCCTGCCTGCACCATCTCGAGCCGAAGGTCGCCGCGGCCAGGCAGGCCGAGTTGCTGGAGCTGTTCGGGCTGGTCGACGTCCCGGGCCAGCGGCTGAGCGAGTTCTCGAAAGGCATGCGCCAGAAGGTGCTGATTGCCGCGGCGCTGCTGCACCGTCCGGATGTGCTGTTGTTCGACGAGCCGCTCGATGGCCTTGACGTGAACGCCGCGCTCATCGTGAAAGAAGTCCTGAAGCAGCTGGCGGCCCAGGGCAAGACGATCCTCTTCTGCTCCCACATCCTGGATGTCGTCGAGCGCATCTGCTCGCGGATCGTCATCATCAACGAGGGGCGGCAGATTGTGGATGGCACCGCGGCCGGCATTCGCGAATCGACCGGAACGGCCAGCCTGGAGGAAGCGTTCAGCAAGCTGACCGGCGTCACCGACGTCGGCCGCCTGGCGTCGGAGTTCATCTCGGCGCTGGAACGGACGTAACCGCTGGTGGGGCGCGCCGTGTTCACCGCGATTGGGGTCGATTACGACCAGTGGAAAGCGCTGACGAAGGTCGCGCTGAAGCTGGACTTCCGCCAGACGTCGCTCGGCAGCGGGCGCGTGGGACGCTCGCTGAAGGGCGGCGCCGCGCTCGTCTCGCAGCTGATCTTCTATACGGTCATGGGCGCGTTCCTCGCGGGACTCGTGTGGATCGGCCACGACCTGTTCTTGATCGGGCTCGTCCTGACCGGCTACACGTTCTTCATCGTGGGCACCGCCGTGCTGGTCAACCACAACTCGGCGCTCACGTCGGCCACCGACTATGCGGTGCTGGGCTTCCAGCCGGTGTCGTCGCGCACCTATTTCGCCGCCAAGCTCACGAACGTCCTGGTCTACACGTTGGGGCTCACGACCGCGGCGGTCTGGCTGCCGGCCGTGGCCGTGTTCGTGCGCCACGGAGCCGCGGAGGGAATCGGCGGTGCCGCCGCTATCTATGGGACGGCGATCGCCACGTCGCTCGTGATGCTGTTGGGCTACGCGTGGATGCTCCGGATGATCGGAGCCGATGCGCTCAAGCACGCCCTGTCGTACGTGCAGCTTTTGATGAGCTTTGCGATCTACGGCGGGTACTTCCTCATGTCGGGGGTGTTGGTGCGCCGGATGTCGGCGCTCACGATCCAGAAGTCGGTGTGGCTGCTCCTCTATCCGGGCGCGTGGTTCGCGAGCTATCTGGATCTGGCCGCGGGACGATGGGGGGCCGCCGAGGTCGTGCCGTCGCTGGCGTCGGTGGGGCTGATCGCGTGGGCGGCGGTTGGCCTGAACGGGCGCCTCTCGCTGGGCTACGCGGCCCGGCTGGCCGACATGGCCGCGACCCCGGCCGCCGCCCGTGCGGCGAAGCCGCGGCGCACCAGGCCGGGATGGTGGTTTCGAAGCGGGGAAGCCCGGGCAATGGCGGTGCTCGTGCGCAGTCAGTTCCGGAACGACCAGCGCTTCCGCATGACCGTGCTGGGCATCCTGCCGCTGACGCTCGTGTACGTGTTCCTCGGCGTGCGTAACGGCTCCATCGTGGACCCGTTTATCGGGCGGGCGAATGGGCGAAGCGCATTCTCCCTCGTGGCGGTCGCGGTGATGATGTTTCCGCTGATGCTGAAAATGAGTTTGTCGCGGAGCGAGTCGTTCCGGGCGGCCTGGATCTTCTTTGCGTCGCCCACCGATCGGATTCGCATCATCCGGGCATCGACGAACGTCCTGGTTGGATTGTTTCTGATGCCGTACCTGGTGTTCGTCGCGGCGCTGTACCTCTACTTCGTGCACAACGTCTGGCACGTGGTGCTGCACATCCTGTTTCTGGGTCTGCTGAGTCACCTGCTGCTGCAGGTCATGGTCCTGGTTGACCCGGAGCTGCCATTTTCCCGCCCATGGCAGGGGACGCGAAACTCCAGCATGACATTCGGCGTCATGATTGCCGTGTTCGTGGTGGCGGGACTACTCGGGGCGTTCGGGCCCGCGATCTACGCCAGCGTGCCGATGCTGGCCGCCAGCCTCGGCGTCATCGTCGCGGCGAGCCTGATCGTCGATCTGCTGACGCGCGCGCGGGTCGCCGGGCAGACCCAATCGCTGGAGTTCGAGGGGTGAGCGAGCCGGACGTGTGCGCGCCCGGCAGTGTGGTGTAATGCTCCCCTCGTGAAACCAGGCCCAACGCGCCGGGCGTTCCTCCAGGTGTCGGCGGCAGCCGCGGCGGCGGTCGCGAGTCGGCCGCTGGTGACTCTGTCCGCCGCCGCGCAAGCATCGAGCGGCGGCACGCCGACAGCCGCGCCGTGGTACCGGCGGACGGCCCGCTGGATGCAGACCAACATCGCCGAGATCGATCCCACCCGCTACGACATCCCGTGGTGGCGCGAGCAGTGGCGGCGCACGGAGACGCAAGGCGTGGTCGTCAACGCCGGCGGGATCGTGGCGTACTACCCGACGACCGTGCCGTTTCACCGGCGCGCCGAGTACCTGGGCGACCGCGACCTGTTCGGAGAGCTGCGCGCGGCCGCGCATGCCGACGGAATCGTGGTCTTCGCCCGCATGGACTCGAACGGCGCCCCGGCCGACGTCCGCGCGGCCCATCCGGAGTGGTTCACCCAGAACGCCGCAGGGGAGCCGTATCGACGCGAGACCGATTTGTTCGTCCCGTGCGTCAACGGCGGCTACTACCGCGAGCACATTCCCGCCATCCTGCGTGAGATCGCCGGCGGGTACCACCCGGAAGGTTTCACCGACAACAGTTGGAGCGGCCTCGGCCGCGGCAGCATCTGCTACTGCGCGAACTGCCGGGACAAGTTTCAGCGCGAGCGCGGGCTGGACCTGCCGCGAAGCCGCGACTGGAGTTCACCCGCCTACCGCGCGTGGATCGAGTGGAGCTACCAGTGCCGCCTCGAGATCTGGGACTTGTTCAATGGCGTCGCGCGCGAGGCCGGCGGGGCTGACTGTCTGTGGGTGGGCATGATTGGCGGCACGATCTCGGCGTCGGCCGCGGAGTTCCGCGACGCGCGGGCGATCTGCAGCCGCGCGAAGATGATCATGCTCGACAACCAGCATCGGTCGGCGGCGACCGGCTTCCAGGCCAATGCCGAGACCGGCCTGCTGATCCACGGTCTGCTCGGCTGGGACAAGCTGGCGCCCGAGAGCATGGCGCTCTACGAGACGTCGGGCGCGACATTTCGTCTCGCGATGCGTCCGGAAGCCGAGCTCCGGCTGTGGGCGGTCGAGGGCTTTGCCGCCGGCGTTCAGCCCTGGTGGCACTACGTCAACGCGTATCACGAAGACCGGCGGATGTACGACACGCCGGTCGCATTGTCGGCGTGGCACGCCAAGCACGAGGCGCTGCTGGCCGCCCGCGATCCGGTCGCGACGGTGGGCATCGTCTATTCGCAGCGCAACAACGACTTCTTCGGGCGCGATGACGTCGCCCTGGCGGTTGACGCCCCCCAGCGCGGGTTCCTGCAGGCGCTGCTGCGCGCGCGCATTCCGTACGTCTTCGTCAACGCCGATGACCTCGACCGCGACGCGCGCGGCCTTCGCGCGCTCGTGCTCCCGAACATCGGCGCGCTGTCCGACGCACAACTGGCCGCGATTCGAGCGTTCGCCGGGCGCGGCGGCGGACTGCTCGCCACGGGCATGACCGGCGGGTTCGACGAGTCGGGCGATCCGCGCCAGGGCCTCCCGCTGGGCGACCTGCTCGGCGTGCGGGTGCCCCGGGAGCACCCGCTATGGGACGAAGCGACTCGTCGCCGGTGGGCGAGTGAGCGGGTACAGACGTATCTGCGCCTGCTGCCGGAGCGCCGCGGCCTGGTGTTTGGTCCGCATGTGCCCGGAGAGCCCACCGCGGCCGGCCCGCGCCATCCGGCGCTCGCCGGGTTCGACAAGACGGACATCCTCGCGTACGGCGGCACGCTGGCCCCCGTCATCGTGGATCCGTCGGCCCAGGTTCTGATGACGTGGGTGCCGCCCCGGCCGGTCTTCCCGCCGGAAGCCGTGTGGCTGCGGGACGACAAGACCGACATCCCCGGGCTGGTCGTCCGAGATCTTCCCGGCGGTGGGCGCGCGGCGTACCTGTTGGCCGACCTCGACCGGCGCTACGCGCGCGACAACGTGGCCGATTGGGGCGACCTCGTCGCACACCTCGTCCGCTGGGTGGCGAAGGACGACATCCCCCTGGCCATCGACGGCCCCGGCCTGCTCGATTGCCACCTGTTTCGCCAAGCCACGCGTACCATCCTGCACGTCGTCAATCTCTCGAACGAAGGGGCGTGGCGGGCGCCGGTTGACGAGATCGTCCCGGTCGGGCCGTTACAGGTCGCCGTCGGCATGCCGGTCGGGCGGCGCGCGCGCGCCGCCCATCTCCTGGTTGCGGGCCGGGACGTGCGGGTCGAGAATGCCGGTGGCCGGGCGCGCTTCACGATCGACCAGGTGCGCGACCATGAGGTGATCGTCATCGAGTCGTAGGTGAACGAGCCCGTCGGGGCGGGAGGACCACATGGATCGGAGACAATTTCTCGCGACGGCCGCCATGCCCGTGGCGCTCTTCGCCTCGAAGGTCGTGCGCGCGGCGGCGACCCGGCGGCTGCTCTATATCGCGGAGCCTGGGATTCGCAATTACGTTCGGTATGGCGGTGTTGGCGTGCTCGTCTACGACATCGACGCCGGCTATCGCTTCATCAAGCGGATTCCGACCTGGACCGTGCCGGCGGGAAAGGATCCGGACAACGTCAAGGGCGTCGCGGCGAGCGCGAAGACCGGCAAGCTCTACGTCAGCACGATCCAGCGGCTGGCGTGCATCGATCTGCTCACCGAGAAGGTCGTCTGGGACGAGACGCCGTCGGGCGGCTGCGACCGGCTCGCGATTTCGCCGGACGGCGCGACGCTTTATGTGCCCTCGTTCGAAGGGCCGCACTGGAACGTCATCGACGCGCGCACGGGCGCCGAGACGGCCCGCATCGTCCTGAACTCGGGCGCGCACAACACGATCTATGCGCCAGACGGTTCACGGGTCTATCTCGCGGGACTCCGTTCGCCCTTCCTGTCGGTTGCCGACGCTCGGATGCACAAGGTCGTCAAGCAGGTCGGGCCGTTCGCCAACTCGATTCGGCCGTTCACCATCAATGCCGCGCAGACGCTCTGCTACGTCAACGTGAACGATCTGCTGGGATTCGAGGTGGGCGACATCAGGACCGGGAAGAAGCTCCACCGCGTCGAAGTGCAGGGCTACAAGACCGGTCCGGTCGATCGGCACGGCTGTCCCAGCCACGGCATCGGACTCACGCCGGACGAAACGGAGCTGTGGGTCGCCGATGGCCACAACAAGGCAATGCACATCTTCGACAGCACCGTCATGCCGCCAAGACAGAAGGCCACGGTCATGCTGCGCGACCAGCCGGGCTGGGTGGCGTTCAGCCTGGACGGCCGGTACGCCTATCCGTTCAACGGGTGAAGTCTTCGACGTCCGATCCAGAGCGCGCGTGGCGGCGCTCACCGATGAGGTCGGCCGGGCGGTTGGCAGCGAGAAGTTCGTCGAGATCGTGTTCGACGGGACGAAGCCGGTCAAGGCGAGCGACCAGTTCGGCGTCGGGCTCAAGCCGTAGCGGTTGTCCGCCTCGAGACACACGCGCAAGGATGAGAACTTGCGGCGTGCGCGCCGGTCCCGCCGTAGAATGCTCGGTTGTGGCTCTGCAATCGCCAGGTTCCGGGCACCGGCTCCGGCGTCTGCTTGTTGACCCGAGGTTTCCGGACCGGTACAAACCCATCCTGGACCAGTTCTTTGGCTGCTATCGCGCGGCGCTGGCGGAAGCGGGACTCTCCCCGGGTGACTACGATCACTTGCTCGACGGGTTCGTCGATCGACTCGAAGAGCAGCTCGACACGCCGTTCGCGTTCGAGCCGTTCCATCGGCAGATCACGGCCCCGTTCGACTACTACACGTTCGGTGTCGAGTTCCTGCGGCCGCTCGTGGACAAGGCCGCGTCCACGCTGGGCGGCCGCGCTCATCTGGACCGGGCCGCACGCCAGCTCGCCGTCGGCGACAACGTCATCTTTCTTGCGAACCATCAGACGGAAGGCGACCCGCAGGCGATCAGCCTCCTTCTCGAAGACGGCTACGCGGCCATGGGCAAGACGATGGTGTTTGCTGCCGGCGAGCGGGTGACGACCGATCCGCTCGCCGTGCCCTTCAGCATGGGCCGCAATCTGCTGTGCATCTACTCGAAGCGCTATATCGACGCGCCGCCCGATCTGAAGCGGGCCAAGCAAGAGCACAACCGTAAGACGATGGAACGGATGAGCGAGTTGCTGGCCGAAGGCGGCAAGTGCGTCTACGTGGCGCCGAGCGGCGGCCGCGACCGCGCCAACGCGGCAGGTGTGGTTGAGGTGGCGCCGTTCGACCCGCAGAGCGTCGAGATGTGTCGTCTGATGGCGCTTCGCGCGGGCCGGCCGACGCACTTTTACCCGATGGCGCTTGGCACCTACGACTTTCTGCCGCCGCCAGAGACGATTCAGGTCGAGCTTGGCGAGCCCCGCCACATTCGGCGCACCGGGATCCATTTGGCGGTCGGCGCCGAGGTCGAGATGGCTGACGATCCTGAGGGCGACGCGGCCGAGCGGCGAGCCGCGCGCGAGGCGCGGGCACGCGCGATCTGGCGGGACGTGGCCGCGCTCCATGGCGCGTTTCCGACTCACGGCCGCCAGCTCGCCTGGACGAAGGTACGGTGACACGCGGCATGATTGGCCCCGAGAGAGGGAGTGCATAGATGAGACGCACGGTGAACGTCGTTGGAGGAGTAATGGCCGGCTTCGCCGTCCTGTGGCTGGGCGGCCGCGGAATTGACGCGGCGCAAAGCGCCGTCAAGACCGCTGCCGGGCTCGTGTCCGGCACGCCGGCCGGAGGCGGCGTCACCGCCTATCTCGGCGTGCCGTTCGCCGCGCCGCCCGTGGGCGACCTGCGCTGGCGTCCGCCGCAGCCGGTGGCGCACTGGGACGGCGTTCGCAAGGCCGACCATTTCGGGACCAGCTGCATGCAGAGCGAGCCCGGGTCGCGCCTGCCGTGGACGGAAGAGTTCATGACGCAGGGGCCGATCGGCGAGGACTGCCTCTTCCTCAACGTCTGGACCGCGGCGAAGACGCCGAGCGCGAATCTGCCCGTGATGTTCTGGATCTACGGCGGCGGGTTCAACGAGGGATCCACCTCGGACGCCGTCTACAACGGCGCCGCCCTCGCCAGGAAGGACGTCATCGTCGTCAGCGTGAACTACCGCGTGGGCCCGATCGGGTTCATGGTCTATCCGGAGCTCACGAAGGAGTCCCCGCATCACTCGTCTGGTAATTACGGACTGCTCGATCAGATTGCCGGGCTGCAGTGGGTGCACGACAACATTCGGGCCTTTGGCGGCGACCCCGGCCGCGTGACGATCTTCGGTCAATCGGCCGGCGCGCTGTCGGTGAGCGACCTGATGAAGTCGACGCTCGCGCGCGGTCTCTTCGCCCGCGCGATTGCCGAGAGCGGTCCGGGGCTCCTGCGGGGCGGCCCGTCGGCCAGCGCCGCGGCGACGCTCGCGGCGCGAGAGGCGGCGGGCGTGCGGTATGCCGAGTCGAAAGGTGCGCACTCGCTGGCCGAGCTGCGCGCGCTGCCGGCGGCCGATTTCTTCACGTCCGGCGGTCCGGGCAGCGTGCCGCCGCCAGGCGGCGCGTTCACGGACGGCTGGGTCGTGCCGGACGTCGCGCCGACCGATCAGGTGCCGCTGATGGTGGGCATGGTGGCCGACGACCTGGGGGTCGGCGCGGGATTCAGACAGACCGGCACGCCGTCGGTGGCCGGCTACGAAAGCGCCGTGCGGCGGAGGTTCGCCGACCAGGCCGACGCGTTTCTGAAGCTGTATCCGGTCAGCGCCGACTCGGAAGTCGCGGCGACCGTGAAGACGGCCGGACGCGACGAGGCGCGCCTGTCGATCGACCGGTGGTCGGCCGATCAACTGAAGGTGAGCAAGCGGATCTACACGTATTTCTTCGACCGCGTGATTCCCTGGCCCGCGCACCCCGAGTTCGGCGCGTTTCACACCTCGGAAGTGCCATACATCTTCGGGACGATCCATTTGATCCCGCGGCCGTGGGAGCCCGTGGACGACAAGGTCGCCGACACGATGTCGTCCTATTGGACCAACTTCGCCAAGACTGGCGACCCCAACGGCGCGGGCCTGCCGCGCTGGCCGGCCTACGCGCCCGACGCGCACCAGACAATGGAACTGGGTGCCCGGTCCGGGGCGATGCCGGAGGCGGAGGCGGCGAGGCTGGCGTTCCTGCTCGCCAATCTCAAGAAGTAGCGCGTCGGATCGCCGGAGCGCGCCTCGCCCGAAGACATCGGGCACGCTCGCGGCGGCTTGAGCGTCGCCGCAGACAGCGTTAATCTGCGCGAAGGCAGAGTCGCCGACGGCCAAGCGTTGAGCCTCACGGCTGTCAGCGTCAATAAAGGAGGTCCCCCATGACGCAGTCATCCCAAACCATGTTTCTCGATCGGCCCGGCGGGCGCATCGCGTACGACGTCTCCGGCAGTGGGCCGCTCGTGGTCGGCGTGCCCGGGATGGGCGACTTGCGATCGAACTTCCGGTATCTCGTGCCGGCGCTCGTCGCGGCGGGCTATCGCGTCGCGACGATGGATCTCCGAGGGCACGGCGACAGCGACGCGACATTCGACGCGTACGACGACGTGGCGGCAGGTTCGGACGTGCTCGCGTTGATCGAGGCGCTGGGTGGACGCGCGATCGTGATCGGCAACTCGATGGGCGCGGGGGCCGCGGCGTGGGCCGCGGCGGAGGCCCCCGACAAGGTCGCCGGGCTCGTGCTGGTCGGGCCGTTCGTGCGCAATCCGCCGACGAGCCCATTGAAAATGCTCCTGTTCCGGCTCGCGCTCTTGCGTCCGTGGGGCGCGGCGGCGTGGGACTCGTACATCCCGAAGCTGTACCCAGGGCGCGCTCCGGCGGATCTGGACGAGCATCGCGCCGAGATCCGCGAGAGCTTGCGGCGCCCGGGTCACTGGGCGGCGTTCGCGGCGACGACGCACACGTCACACGCCCCGGCGGAGGCGCGGCTCGGCGAGGTGCGCGCACCGACGCTGGTCGTGATGGGCGACCGCGACCCGGATTTCGCCGACGCGCGCGCGGAGGCAGAGCACGTCGCCGGCGCGCTGCACGCCGCGTCGCTGATCGTGCCCGGCGCGGGACATTACCCGCACGCGGAGTATCCGGAGATCGTCGGCCCGGCGATCGTGGAGTTCGTCTCGCAGGTGACGGCGAGCGCGTAAGCTGGAACCCTGGCCGGACGTCAAACGCCGGATTGAGAAAGAGATCCTGGGCCGGTGAATCGGCTGCGAGCAGCGCGTCGGCCTTGGACTCGAACGTCTGCACGCACCGCCGAGCCGTGCCATGCCGTAGGAACCGGTCGCCGCCACCATGCCCGATGCTGTCATCGGGGCTCAAGGACGCCGCCGCAATCACGGACTTCATCGGCGTCTCCCCCAATGGAGGATGTGGCCTCAGCGGTTCGAGTACCTTCAGTACGCCTTCGGGAAGCCGAGCGCCCTGCACCGTGATCTGCGATGCGGCCTCGTCGATCTCGCGGAGGTCGTCCGGTGTCAGCGTCACGTCGGCGGCATGAAGGTTTTCTTCCAGACGGTGCAGCTTGGTGGTACCGGGAATCGGCACGATCCAGGGCTTCTGCGCCAGCAGCCAGGCGAGCGCGATCTGCGCGGGCGTCGCATGCTTCCGCCCGGCGATCCGCTTCAGCAGATCGACGAGCACGACATTCGCCGCGCGGGCTTCCGGCGTGAAGCGGGGAGACGCGTTACGGAAGTCGGTCGAATCGAACGTCGTCGTCGCGTCGATCGTGCCGGTCAGAAAGCCCGCGCCGAGCGGGCTCCACGGCACGAAGCCGATGCCGAGCGCCTCGCACGTCGCGAGGACGCCGTTCGCTTCGACATCGCGCGTCCATAGCGAGTACTCGCTTTGGATCGCGGTCACGGGATGCACGACGTGCGCACGGCGGATGGTCTCGGCGGCCGCCTCGGACAGTCCGAAGTGTGTCACTTTCCCCGCGTGGCGCAGCTCCTTCACGGTTCCGGCGACATCCTCGATCGGGACGTCCGGGTCGACCCGGTGCTGATAGAGGAGATCGATGCGCTCGGTCTTCAGGCGCGTCAGCATGGCGTCCACGACTTCGCGGATGTGTTTCGGGCGACTATTGAGACGGCCGGTGCGCTTGCCGGTCTGCGGGTCGATGTCCCAGCCGAACTTCGTCGAAATCACCACGCGGTCTCGGATCGGCGCGAGCGCCTCGCCGACGAGTGCTTCGTTCGTAAACGGTCCGTACGCCTCGGCGGTGTCGAAGAAGGTGACGCCGCGATCGAAAGCCGCGCGAATGAGATCGATCGCCGCCGGCCGGGGAGTGGGTTGACCGTAGAGGGCTGAGATGCCCATGCAGCCGTAGCCGATGGCGGAAACCTCGAGGCCGCTGTTGCCGAGCTGTCGTGTCTTCATAGGGTGATCCGTTTGGCTTGCTCTCTAGCCTGCGAAAAGGGGAGAGCACGTCACTACGGTAGCGGGTCCTTGGCGATCTGGGTAGTCCGTCGTATTGGCATGGGGATGTGAGTACCATTCGCCAATGCAGCTCGACCGCGTGAACGTTCTGGCGGCGTTCCTGACCATTGCTGAAGAGCGGAGCTTCACGAAGGCCGCGAAACGGCTGAATATCTCGGGGTCCGCCCTCAGTCATGCCGTCCGCGGGACCGCCAAGGTGGTTGCGATTCGCCGGACGAGCAACTGTGTGAGCGTCCTTGTATGTATGTCAGATCTGACATAGGCTAATGGCAGACGCCGCAGCGCAAAAGCCGCTGGTGTGGCTCCATGGCGAAGTGAAGACGCCGCCGTTTTCATCTGAAGGCCGGGTTGAGGCGGGCATGCTGCTGCGGCGCCTGCAAGGCCGCGAGACGCTGGGGTTGCCGCATTCGCGGCCGATGCCGGTCATTGGCCCGCGATGCCACGAACTGCGCATTCCTGACCAGGATGCGACGTGGCGGGTCATGTATCGACTCGATGCCGACGCGGTGGTCATTGCCGATGTGTTTGCGAAGAAGACCTCGGCGACGCCGCAGCACGTGATCGATGTCTGTAAGCAACGGTTGCGCCGGTATGACAAGGCGACTGAGGAGCAGGACTCATGAAGAGCACAAAGCGCGCTCGTCTTGAACGACATGGCTGGCGGGTTGGTTCAGCCGCAGAGTTTCTGGAGCTGACGCCCGAGGAATCGGCGTTCGTCGAAACGAAACTCGCATTGAGCCGATGTGTGCGTGAACGCCGGACCGCGCAAAACGTTTCGCAGTCGGTTCTGGCGAAGCGGTTGCAATCCAGCCAATCGCGCGTCGCCAAGATCGAGGCCGCCGACGCCACGGTCTCCGTCGACCTGCTGCTCCGTGCGCTGTTTGCGTTGGGGGCGAAGCCGAAGGATGTGGCGACCGCGATCCAGAAGCGAGCCACCGTCGCGGCGTAGTTGGCGCCGGTGCCCGAGGAGGGGCTCGAAGCGGGCGGCGTCGGCACCGTGGTCCATGCGTACGCCGAGGGCGGCGCGCTTGAGATAGAGGTCACCACGCTGACCGGCAACACGGCCGCGGTCGTGACCGTGGACGCGTCTCGAGTGCGGCCGGTCGCCGGCCGCGAGATGACGCACGCGCGGCAACTGCTGCCGTGCTAGCCAGTGCCGTCGATCGTCGTCATGTTCCGATCTCGCCGCTGACTTTTCGCGGACACGCTCGAGGGGGGACCGACCCCGTCAGGTGGGGGTCGCTCCCCCCTCGTTCCGCGACCCCGGGCTTGACCCCGACGCCGGGCGAAGACGTCGGTTTCGACCAGTATTCGCGGGGCTGCGTTCAAGAATCGGATAGCGCAACTTGGGCCTTCCGTGAAGCTGCGCTGGCTCGCCTGGCGACCGGCACAGATCAGCCGGCCGCCACAGCGGCAAAGATCAAAAACCGCCTCACACTCAGAATTCCTGACGCGCCCCAGCAGGACTGTGATCTTGTGACCTATTTGTGACCATCGAAATTTGGTCGGGGCGGCCGGATTCGAACCAGCGACCCCCTGCGCCCAAGCTCTGGGGTCGGAGCTTCGGCCAGACACCCCTCACATCATTGGCCAGAAGACCTCGTTTTCTTCGATTTCTTTGAAGCATTCAGCCGCCGTCAGTCCGGTCCGAATCGGGAACCAGCGGCCAGTGTGGCGAAAGAACGAAAGCTCAAACCGACTGAAGCCCGTCATGGTCATCCTGGCGCTGCGCGCCACGAAGTCGCCCTGCGGGCGTCGGCTTCGCGTTCGATATCGCGCGCAGAGGTAGAACGACTTCCCGCGCCACTCGGAGAACACTTCGACGGGGTAGTTGAACGGACCCGGATCGGCAGCTCGCAACTCAAGTCCACGGGTGAACTTCGACTTCAACCACGTGCCGGCCCATTCGTCGATCTCTCGACGTAACTCGTCCGGCACCTTCGCCAACACCCACTCGTACGTTCGAACTCGCGCGGCAGGCCGAGCACTCCGTGACGGACGTGTCTTCGACATGTCAGTCCGCAGCATCTGACCCGATCGGCAGTGTCCTCACGCGAACTCGGCGAGGTTCGATGGTCAAAATGCATCCTGATTCGAGCGCCGCCTCATGGTGAGAAAGTTCGGCGATCAATCGCTTGGCGACCTTCGCGGGTTCTCGACTCGTGGGACCGCGAAAGAGAATGACCGATGGCAGAGACTTCTGGTGGAGGGCAAGCAGCGTGCCGAAGTCAGTGTCGGCGGAGACGACGACCCGATTCTCTTTTTCGGCGCGCTCGAGAATTACGGAGTCGTCGGCCTTCTGAAGTCCGTACTCGCGTACATGGACGGCATCGTGTCCGGCTTGTTGCAAAGGACCTGTGATCTGTGGCGAGAGCGCGTTGTTAACGAGGAGCTTCACTGCCCTGACGCTGGCGGCAGCACACGTTCGCGTACGGCTTCCGCCGCAAAGCGCAGCGCTTCGTGAACGTCTTCCGCTTCGAGATCTGGATAGGCACTGAGAATCTGCCGCTCGTTTTGCCCTTCGGCGACGAGTCCGACGACGGTCGCGACTGGAATTCGCAGACCACGTAGACACGGCACGCCGCCCATTTGATTCGGATTCACCGTGATTCTCGTGAACGGCATGCGCCCCTCCAAAGAATGAAAGGGCGCCGGCACCGCTACAATTCCGCTACAGTCACGCGGGATCGTCGATCGCGGAATACCGCAAACCCTTGATTCTATTGGTCGGGGCGACTGGATTCGAACCAGCGACCCCCTGCGCCCAAGGCAGGTGCGCTACCAGGCTGCGCTACGCCCCGACCCAGCCTCTCATCTTAGACCATCGCTCCGGCCGCGGGCGCTCCCGTCGGCGCCTCGGTGTGGCACCATAGCCAGACAGATCGGATGGTGCGGCTGTGACGGGTACGCGGCGACTTCTGACACGGACGTGGCGCCCTGGCCCTGTGGCGTTCGGGCGGCGGTGTCTGCTGCTGCCGGTACTGGTCTGGGCGTCAGCCGTGTCGGCGTGTGGCGGACGTAGCCCAGACAACGGAGTGGCGCCGACCAATCAAACACCTCCCACGGTCGCGACGCCGTCCACCCTCGGCTCGGGGACGACCGTCTTTGCCGGAACGGTCCAGGGCAGCGATACTCAGAACGGGATCTTCGAAATCACGATTCAACCGGCGACTGGCGCCGCCGCCGTTTCTGGGCGGCGAGTGCCGTCGTCGGCCAACCCGCTTTCCGTCGCGTCGGCGTCGGGCACCCTCTATCTAGGGATGCCGGCCGTCACTCTGACGGGCACCTTCGATTCGTCGACGAGCGCGTTGGCGCTGTCCGGCGGCGGATTCACCGTTTACGGGAAGCTGACCGGGACGGTCATCACCGGCACGTATCAAGGCCCGGGCGGGAGCGCCGGCACGCTCGGGGGGGCGTGGCTGACATCGATCACGATCGACGGCAGCGGCGGAACCCCGGCGGTCCTGGGACCGGGCGGGACGCTGCAACTGGCGGCCACCGGTAACTTGTCGGACCACTCCAGCCTCGTGCTGACGGGGCACTCGACGTGGACGTCATCGAACCGCGCCGTCATGACCGTGAACGACGGCGGCGCCGTGATGGCCGCGACGGCCGGCATCGCCGACATCACTGCCACGTTCCACGGCGTGCTGGGCAGCGTCGAGTTCGACACGTCGCAGGCGGCCAGCGTCGAGCTCGAGGGTAGCGTTCCCTCATCCGGCGACACCATCCACACGGGATTGCCGAGTCCCGAGGTGACGTTCAGCGACGGGGTGACCGGCGGTCTTGCGCTCACGTTCCGGGTCACCTCGGCCAACGATCGGCAGGCCAGGCTTCGCATCTTCGTGAACAGTCCAGCGGTGGGCCCGTGCCTGGTCAACACGTCGCCCGTGCCCCTGATTGCGCCTCCGGCGGTGTTTCAGCTCAGCGCGGGCGTTCCGGTCACGGTCACCATCAGCGAGCTGCAGTTGACGAAGGCGTGCTGGTACCCGAAGACGATTGACGCGGTCGTCATCCAGTTGATCGCCGCGGACGGTGACGCCGCGGACCAGGCGGCGTGGTACGAGACGTCAATACCTGTCCAGTATTCAGTTGCCGGGTGACGCGGCACGCCAGTCGGCTGAGACCGGCGCGCACGCGGTGGACCTCGCTCGTGGCGTACCCTTGATCGGATGATGACGACAAGGGGTTCTCGTTCCGGTGACCTGCGCGGTACGCACGTGCTTGTCGCGGGTGCCGGACTGGCCGGCCTTGCCGCCGCCCGTGACCTCGAAGCCCGCGGCGCCCGCGTCACCCTCGTCGAGGCGCGCGACCGCGTGGGCGGGCGCGTCTGGACGCTGCGCGATGGGTGGCGCGGTCGGCAGCACGCCGAGGCCGGCGCCGATCTGATCGACGGCGACCAGGACGCGATCGTCTCGTTGGCCAACGCCCTCGATCTGACGCTGGTCCCGATTCTCGAGCGCGGCTTCGGCTACTACGGCCTCGACCGACGCGGGCGCCTGCGGCGTCAGTCGATGGCCCGCGGCTTCGAAGCGCTCGGCGAGCCTTTCTGGAGGCTCGTCCGCGAGTATCGAATCTCCGAACAGCGATGGGATACGGCCATCGCCGCGCGCCTGGCGCGGCAGACGGTCGCCGACTGGGCGCGTGAAACGCACGCCGAACCGTGGGTGGTCAGCCGGCTGCGCGGACTGCGCGGGCTGTTCCTTGCCGACCCGGAGGACCTGTCGCTGCTCGCCCTCGTCGACTTTCTTGGCGCCGGGGCGTTCGGACCGGGCGGCACCTGGCGTGTGGCCAAGGGCAACGACACGCTCGCGACCGAGATGGCGCGGCGCTTGCGGGCGCGCATCCAATACCACTCGATTCTGCGGCGCATGCGCTCGACCGGCCGCGGTGTCACCGCCTCGATCGAACGTCCGTCGGGACTCGCGACCCTCACAACAGACTTCGCGGTTCTGGCGCTGCCGGCGACGACGCTGCGCGAGGTCGCGCTCGATGCGGGGCTGCCCGACGTCCAGCGCGAGGCGATTGGCCGGCTGCGCTACGGCCCGGCGACGCGGCTCCTCCTCCAGTTCGAGCGCCGCTTCTGGCGGCGGCCAGGCCGACCGAACGCGTTCGGGTCGGATCAGCCGATAGGCGCCGTGTGGGACGGCAATGAGCAGCAGGCCGGGCCGCGCGGGATCCTGAGCTTGCTGGCCGGTGGGCGGGCATCGGCCGAGCTGCGCGGGATCCTGCACGAGGACGGCGTCAACGCGGTGTCGCGTCGGCTACGTTGGCTCGGCACGCCGTCCCCGATCGGCGCGACACGCGCCGTCACGTGGGAGGACGACCCGTGGGCGCGCGGCGGGTACGCGTATTTCGATCCCGGATTCGATCCGCGGTGGAGGGACTGGCTCGCCAGGCCGGCCGCGCGCGTCGTCTTTGCCGGGGAGCACACGAGCATTCGCTGGCAGGGCTACATGAATGGCGCGGTCGAAAGCGGGCAGCGCGCCGCGGCCGAGATCGCCGCGTTGGCCCACGATCGGTAGACGTGCGGTTGGGCGCGTCGGACACCCGGTCGTCCGTCCCGGGACGCCGGCCTTTGGTTGTAAGCTGGGCTGCCATGTCGTGGAGGTGGATCACCACCAAGGTCCTGCCGCGTGACGCCGTTCGGCAGCAGCGGCTGCTCGAGGACCTCGCGCGGTCGACGAGCTTCGTGGCGGACGCCGACGACCTGCATGGCGCGATTTGCGGGCGCATCCATGAGATTGCCGGGTGCGAGTCCGTGGTCTTTTGTGAGTACCAGCCCTCCCGCGAAGCGTTCGTGGCGTCCTACGGTCCTGAGCTGGACGAAGCCAGCGCCAGCCAGGTCGTCTTTGGGTCGGGCAGCCGCCTGGCCAAGTGGCTGCGCGTGAACGAGGAGCCGCTGCCCGTCCCTGATAGCCGCGGCGTCTACGAGTACCTCGTGCCCGAAGAGCGCGACATGCTGCGCGGTCTGCAAGTGCGGCTGTGCCTGCCGCTCGTTGCCGTCAATCGGCTCGTGGGCATCCTGTTGCTGCTCGATCGGGATCCGCAGTGGCGCGTGTCGTCGGACACGCTGGACTTCCTCATGGTCTGCAGCCGGCAGGCCGCGCTCGCCTGCGAGCGGGTTAACCTGCAGCGCGCCGAGCGGGACCGCATTCGCCGCGCCGGCCTCGCGCGCCAGTTGGCCGTGGCGGGGGAGTTGGCCATGGCCGTCGCGCACGAAGTGCGCAATCCGCTGCAGATCATGCGCTCGACCGTACAGCACGCGATCGATGTCGAGGCCGAACCGGAACGGCTCGACGAAGTCCGCGAGATCCTAATGGAGGAGATCGATCGGATCGACGGCACGGTGAGCCGCCTCCTCCGGTTGAGCCGGCCCCGCGAGCTTCAGACGTCCGAGATCGACCTCGTTGAGGTCGCCGAACGTTCGGTCAAGGTCCTCGAGGCGCACGCCGAGCACGAGCGCGTGACGATTGGGTTCAACTTCGATTGCCGGCCGCTGCCGGTGCTGGGCGATCCGAACGAGTTGAGCCAGGTCTTCCTGAACGTGATGCTGAACGCGTGCCAGGCGATGCCCGCCGGCGGCCGCATCGACGTCCTGTCCACGCTCCTGGCCGACGATCCTTTGGCCGATGACGGCGTGCCCTTCGGCGTCATCGAAGTGCGCGACGATGGCCCGGGGATCGACCAGGCGACGCTTACGCGGATCTTCGATCCCTTCTTTACGACGAAGAAGACCGGGACAGGGCTGGGGCTGCCCATCTGTCTCGACATCATGACGCGCCACGGCGGCTCGATCCGCCTGGAGAGCCAGAAAGGCTACGGCACCACGGCCGTGATTGCGATGCCGCTCAGGACGGCGCTATGGCCCGAATCCTAATCATCGACGACGAACGGCGGATCCGGCGCGTGCTGGCGATGCTGCTGCACGACCACGGCCACGAGGCCGTCGAGGCGCCGACCGGCGAGGCCGCCATCGAGGTCCTTGGCGAGTCGTCGATCGACTTGGCCCTCATCGATTACAGCCTGCCCGGCATCGACGGGATCGAGACGTTCAAGGCCCTGCGCGAGCGAGACCCCAAGATCTCGGCCATCTTCATGACGGCCTACGGCAGCATCCGGTCGGCCGTGGACGCGATGCGCACTGGAGCCTTCGACTACCTGACGAAGCCGTTCGACAACGACGAACTGCTGATCGCGGTCGGCCGCGCGCTGCAGGTGCGGTCGTTGAGTGAAGAGGTCGAGACCCTGCGCGCCGAGTTGAGCCGATCGTACGGCTTCGACGAGATCATCGGCATCAGCCGCGAGATGCGCGAGATCTTCCGCCTGATGACCAAGATGGCGGCGACCGACGCGACAGTGCTGATCCTCGGCGAGTCGGGCACCGGCAAGGAGCTCGTCGCGCGCGCCATTCACCGCCGGAGCAACCGCGCGCACGGCCCATTCGTGGCGATCAACTGCAGCGCGGTGCCCGCGACCCTCATCGAGTCGGAGTTTTTCGGCCACGAGCGGGGGGCGTTCACCGACGCGAAGGAGGCGCGCGCCGGCAAGTTCGAGCAGGCTCACGGCGGCACAATCTTCCTGGACGAGGTCGGCGACTTGCCGACCGAGGCGCAGGCGAAGCTGCTGCGCGTGCTCGAGCACCACGAGGTGACCCGCCTCGGGGCACGCCGCACGATTCCGGTCGACGTGCGCGTGCTGGCCGCGACCAACAAGGACCTCGAGAGCGCGGTGGCTCAGAACCAGTTCCGCGACGACCTCTACTGGCGGCTGAACGTGCTGAGCGTGCGCCTTCCCCCGCTCAGGGAGCGCGGCGAGGACCTCGGCCTGCTGATCGACCACGCCTTCGAGCGGCTGAATCGCGAGCTCGGGATGCGCGTGACGGCGATGGCGCCCGAGGCGCGGAACCTCCTGTTGGCGCACACCTGGCCGGGCAACGTGCGCGAGTTGGAGAACACGCTCAGGCGCGCCCTGGTGCTGGCCGAGGACGGCACGCTGCGCGCGCGCGACCTGCCGCCGCGGATCCGGGGCGACGCCCCGGGCGCGTCCGGCAACGACGGCGTCCTGACGCTCGCCGAGGCCGTGAGCCGCGCGACCGAGCGGGTGGAGCGCGCCATCATCGAGTCGACCCTGCGCGAGCAGGGGGGCAATCGCACCACGGCAGCCGAGGTGCTCGGGATTGACCGGCGCACGCTCTATCGGAAGATGAAGCTGTACGGACTGGCAGGCGCCGACAACGGCGAGGATGCGTGAGGTCCGAGCGCCTCAGAGGTCGGTGCGCGCGAACGCGACGAAGGCGCCGACGAGGAAGACCGTCGAGTACAACCCGAGGACGACGAAGTTGGGCAGCGCGTCTCGAAGGCGCTCGCGCAGCGACTCGGTGGGCGCGTCGAACTGCGGCAGGGACCAGACGGTCGGAGCCTCCTTGCGGTTGAGCCGAATCAGGGAGCGGTACGTGCCGTTCGGGACCAGGGCGACGACGTGCGGCTGATCGTCGAAGAGCTTGGTGTCGAGCGTTGTCTGGTAGCTTCTGACCGACTGTTGCCAGCGGGATCTCAACGAGCGCCCGGAATCGGCGGCCAGACCGAGCGCGTCGCTGAATTGGGCCGCCGGACTGGCAAGGCGAGACACGCGTACCGCGCGGTCCTGCCGCCGTTCGTCCGCCTCGGCGCCCGCCTCGGCCTGGTCGATCGAGGCCTGGAGCGCGAGGACCTTCTCCTTCCAGAGCGTGTCAAGCTTCAGGGCGGCGGTGGGCGCCAGCAAAGTCGGGCCGGTCGCCTGGCCCGGCTTGGCCGATTCGGCCGCCAGGGCGTTCCCGAGCGTTTCCTGGATCGTCCGGGACTGGCTAGCGTATGTCGCCTGCAGCTGTGATTCGACGGTTGTTCTTGGCGGCCCGGCAAATGCCCGACCCACGAACACGATCAGCTGCGGCGCGACCATCGCGGCGTAGAGCCACGCGAGGACGCCAATCGTGTGCGCGGTCCGCGCCGATTTGACCATCGACGCGATCAGCAAGGCGCAGGAGACGAGCGTGAGCAGGTAGAGGAGGGCCAGCGCGGCGAACGTCGCGAGGAAGCCGGAGAGCGCCGACACGGTGACCTCGGGCGCCCGCACGTGCGCGGCGCCGATCAGGCTGACGACGACGAGACCGACTGCAAGCGCCAGGCTGGCCATCGCGCCCGTCACCTTGCTCGTCAACACGACCCAGGACGGGATCGGCTGTCCGAGAATGGCGTGCAGCGTGCCAGTGTCCCGGTCGCCCGAGAGCGTGTCCAATCCAATCGTGATCGCGAGCAGACCGAGGACAACGCGGACGACGAAGTCCATGTCGAGCGGTGAACCCGCGCCCGTGGTCTGCGGTTGCTGAGCGAGCGCGGGCCCCTCGCGCATGCCGGCGGGAGAGAAGTCCCAGGTACTGGGGCAGGACCTGCGTGACGCCTCGGACGAAGATGCTCAGCGGCTCGGGTGGCCGAATGGCGCGCAGGTCGAGCTCGACCTGACGCCCGTCGAGCCGGCTGTCGGCGGCTCGGCTGGCCGCACGCTGCTCGACGAGGTGCTGATAGCTCTGGCGCGCCAGCTCGAAATCGCGCGCGCCGATGTCGACGGCCAGGCAGGCGAGCAGGATCGCCGTGCCCGAGAGCACGACGAACTTCGTGCTCCGCACCTGCGCGAAGAACTCGCGATGGACGAGGCGGAGAAGCGTCACAAGCTTGGCGCGGGCCTCCGCTATGCTGGCGAATCCTTGACGGGCCCGTTGCGGGAAATCCCAGTCGTGGGCGGCCGGCCGACGTAGTCGAAATATAGCTCGTTCAGGCTCTGCCCAAGCATTTGCGTACGCGTGCGCTCGGCCACCTTCTGCCCATCCTTCAAGATGCCGATACGGTCCGACACGCGCGTGGCGAGGAAGACGTCCGCCGTCGCCAGCAGGATGGCCTTGCCTTGGCGTTTGAAGTCCAGCAAGTGTTCCTGCAAGTCCGCCGAGGCCTTCGAGTCCAGGCCCGCCGTCGGCTCGTCGAGCATCAGAATCGGTGTTTCTCTCAAGAAGGCTATAGCCAGCCATAATAGCAACCTGAGTTCCCGGGGCACGCGGTCCACTTTCGTCTCGAATGCGCGTTCCGGGACTCCGAACTGCCGCATCGCGTCGTACGCGGCCGTGCGTCCGACGACCCGCGACGTGCTCACCGCCGTGAAGAACTCGATGTTCTTCCTTGCCGTCATGTTTCCGTAGAGCGACCCGCGGGCGCTGATGTAGCTGATCTGCCGCTTGGCTTCAACGGCGGACTCGGCGACA
This sequence comes from uncultured Acidobacteriota bacterium, assembly GCA_963849525.1. GTDB lineage: Bacteria > Acidobacteriota > Vicinamibacteria > Vicinamibacterales > SCN-69-37 > CAVXSP01. The sequence goes on from CAWKHL010000006.1 coordinate 745,563, forward strand.
TCCAGCCCTGCGACCACGGCCCGTCCGCTGGTCGGGCGGGCGAACGCCACGAACAAATTGATGGCCGTGCTCTTGCCAAATCCGTGGGCGCCGAGCAGCGCGTAGAGTTGGCCCGCGCGGATCTCCAGGTTCAAGTGGTCGAGCGCCATCCGGTCCAGTCCGTACCGCTTGCTCAGGTTGACCGCCTCGACCATGACCGTCCCCGCGCGGATGGCTTCAGAGGACGACGCGGCGGGCGTGGAATCGAGCGGTGTCACCGATGGCCTCCTCGTGAGCCCGCGCTAGGGCTTCGGCGCGATCAACCCGGGCAGCGAGAGGGCGAAGTAGCGCTCCACGTCCTTCTGCTGCTTCGCGGCGTAGGCGCCGGCCCAGGCGTGGACGACGGCACCCGTGGGTGAGACGACGACCGTCTGGGGGGTGCCGCCGAAATGATACACGCGCGCGGCATCCGCGCTCACACCCCAGTAGACCGGGAAGTTCAGGTGGTGCGACTGGACGAAGTCCGCCACGTCGCCAGTCGTCGAGATGCCGATGAACCGGTAGTGCCCGGGCGCCGCCGCGGCGACCACGCGCACGTTGTCCCAGTTCTTCGCGCACCACGCGCAGGTCGGGCTGAAGTAGTAGAAGACCGTCGGAAGCGCTTCGTGGTCGACCCCGATGTGCACCCGGTGGCCGTCGAGCGCCTTCACGTCGAGCGCCGGCATGCGAGCGCCGACCGGCGCGGCAGTGCTGGGCACCGCGCGCAGCGCGACGAGGCGCTTGGCAAGGACGAGGTTGAGCGCCACCGAGACGACGAGCAGGGCCACCGGGAAATGCCGATTGATTCCTTTGAGACTCATCTTCAACTCCTTCGAAGCCGCACGCGCCGCGGCTCGTGCACCAGACTGCCTGCAAGGGCAGTGCCGTACTTCGTCGCGCGCGTTGGCCAGACGTTTGCAGTGCGCACGAGCCAGTCGAAGGAGTGATGCCTATGCCAAGTCGTTCTGTAGTGAGTAGTCGTGCCGTCGTGAGTGCGGTGTGCCTCGGGGTGGTTGTGTACGCGGCGTCGTCGTTGCGGGCGAAGCCGATGACGTACATGGTGTGCTGCAACGATGGGACGGAGTGCAGCGGAGGACTCTGCTGCGACAACGTGAGCATCGGAGCCATGGCGTGCGATCCATCCGCGCCTGGGTTCTGCATGGACGTGTGTCAGCCAATCAGTGGCAGCTAGCCTCGTCGGCTCGCTTCGTCCGCCTCTTCGCTCGCCAAAGGCCAATGACCGGGTTGGACGACGCAGTCGTCCAACCCGGTTCACGCCGTTTCCCGATGCGCCAGGAGGGGCGGCCGAGCTGGCGCACATCGGGTGTTGGGATCCGAAGATCCCGCGCCGATCGACTCGCGGCCGCCGCAAACAGATGGTCCTCGGCGAGTCGTTGCGAAAGTGCCGAGCAAAATCGAGCGATCTGCGGATCTGGGATCCGCAGATCCCACGAAATGGAAGAAACGGGATCGCGCGATCCCACTTTTGCGGTCCTCAACGGAGAACGCTCTCTAGGCTGTATGCCCTGGTTGGCCGTCATATTGCACCCGAAATAGATCGATCGTAGAGCGGCACGCCCAGAAGATGGAGGCCGTCGGCCGGCTGGCGGGCGGCGTCGCCCACGATTTCAACAACCTCTTGACGGCCATCCTCGGGTTCAGCCATCTCGCGCTGCAGCAGGTTGACGACCCGGCGCTGCGCGCCGACCTGGAGCAAGTGATCGTCACGGCCGAGCGAGCCGCACGGTTGACGTCGCAGTTGCTCGCGTTCAGCCGCCAGCAGCCGCAGACCGTCAAGCTCGCCGACGTCGCCGAGTCGCTCACGGCGCTCGAACCGATGCTGCGGTGTCTCATCGGCGCCGACGTCGCGCTCGCGACCGAGTTCGCTCCGAACCTGGGGCGCGTCGCGGTCGACCCGGGGCAGCTCGAGCAGGTCGTCATGAACCTGGCCGTCAACGCCCGCGACGCGATGCAATCGGGCGGGCGGCTGACGCTTCGCGCTTCCACGAGCGTGGCCGAACCGGACGAACGCCGGCCGCAGGGCTACGTCGTGATCGAGGTTGCGGACACGGGTTCGGGCATGGACGCCGAGACGCTCGCCCGCGTGTTCGAACCGTTCTTTACGACCAAGGAGGAGGGCCGGGGCACGGGCCTGGGCCTGTCAACGGTGTACGGCATCGTGCGGCAAAGCGGCGGTACGGTGTCGGTCGAAAGCAGGCCGGGCGTGGGCACGTCGTTCTTCGTCAACCTGCCGATTGCCTCGCCCGCCGCGATGACCGAGGCGGCCGGCGCCGCGGCCAGCCCGGCGGTGACCCGCGGGTCGGAAACCGTGCTCGTCGTCGAAGACGAGCAGTCGGTACGCGCCGTCCTCGTGGCGGCGCTGATGGCGGGCGGCTACGAGGTCATCGAGGCGCGGGACGGAGCGGACGCGGAGCGTTCGGGGCTGAATCTCGAGCGGCGGATCGACCTGCTCGTCACCGACGTCGCGATGCCGGGGATGAGCGGGTGGGAGCTGGCGCGCCGTCTCGCAGCGGTCCGCCCGAACCTCCGGGTGCTGTATCTGTCCGGTTACGCCGATGAGGCGACGCATCAAGGCACGGTCGTCCGCGGCGATCCGCGGTTTCTCCAGAAGCCGTTCGTCGCCAGTCGCCTGCTCGCGCGTGTGCGCGACCTTCTCGATCGCCCGGTCGGGAGGCGCGGGTGAGCCCGGCGCGCTCGCGGCGCATGAACCGACCCCGCCGTGCCCTGCACCGAACGAGGCGATGGTGGCTGACGCGCGGGCTCGTGACCAAGGCGCTTCTCGTCAGCGTGCTCCCGATTGGATCGATCGTCTTCATTCTGGCATCGCTGCTCGCGCTGGGCGTGGCGGAGGCCGCCACCGTGCGCGCACAATCGAACGCGAGCGATGCGCGGTCCTCGATTGAGCTCCTGCTCGTCGGCTTACTCGACGCGGAAACCGGAGTCCGCGGCTATGACACTGTTTATCCGGGCGACGCGCCGCGGAGGATTTCCCACAGAATCGCTCGTCGAGTAGAACCCACTGACCTGACGTCTGTGCCGCAAAGCATGTCTGTGGTAAATAGTGTCCTCGCTTAAGCCAATGTGGAACACCGACCGATGGTACAGGTTTTGCCATGTTACAATCCCGCTGCTTCCCCAGCCGAGCCCGGAGAGCTCCCCGAGAGATGGCTACATGCCCCCGTTGCCACGGAGCGCTGACAGAAGGCCACAAGTGTCGCCCGATTTGGATTGGCCGGCTTCGCCGGCAGGTCGGATTCGCCTTGGTGGGCGGGTCACTGGGGGCGATTGTTCAAGGTCTCGTCACGCCGGTCGCGCTCCCGATTCTCGGGTTCGTCCTCGGCGGCCTCCTGTTCTTCGGGCTGCACGAGGCCATCAAGCCTGAGTGACGGACGGTCCACCCGTGTCCGTCGCGCGGAGCCAGGCGGCGAGCTGACGGAACGCCTGTCCGCGGTGTGACACTGCCAGCTTCTCCGCGTCGCTCACTTCACCCAACGTCCGCCCGTAGGGCGGGTACCAGAAGATCGGGTCGTAGCCAAATCCGTTAGCCCCGTGGGGGGCCGGAGCGATCTCGCCGTGTACGGCCGCCTCGGCCGTGAACAGCACCGAAGGCGGCTCGGGGGCCGAACCGTCGGCATTGGCCAACCGCGCGGTGCGACCTGGGGAGTCCTGCGCGACTAGCGCCAACGAGCAGATGAATCTCGCCGTCCAGGGCCTTGGATGGCCGGTAAGTTCGTCATACAGGTTGGCGAATTTCTGAGCGTAGGTCGCGCCGGGATATCGCGCGCTGTGGACGCCAGGGCGACCGGCGAGCGCATCGATCCACAGCCCGGAGTCCTCGGCGACGGTGGCAAGCCCGGTCGGCGCCGCGTAGTGGCGCGCCTTGGATTCGGCATTCTCCGCGAAGGTGCGGCCGTGCTCTTCGGCTTCCGGGATGCCCGGGAAGTCGTCGAGCGTGACGATCTCGATCGGCAGCCCGGCCAGCGCCACGCGAATCTCTCGCAGCTTCCCGCGATTCGTGGTCGCAACAAGGAGGCGCAACGCGGCTATCTCTTCAGGATCTTGCCAACAATCTCGCGCTGATGCTCGATGAGCTGGCCGATGCCCACGTCGGCGAGGGCAAGCAGTTCGTTGAGGCCGTCGCGGCCGAACGGCTGCGCCTCGGCCGTGCCTTGCAGCTCGATGAACCGGCCGTCCGACGTCTTGATGATGTTCATGTCGACGTCGGCGCGCGAGTCCTCCTCGTAGGCCAGGTCGAGCAGCGGCGTGCCGCCGACGATGCCGACGCTCGTGGCGGCGACGTAGTCGGTCACGGGGATCCGCGGAATGCCCCCTTGCTCCCGCAGCCGTTCGAGCGCCAGGACGAGCGCGACGAAGCCGCCGGTGATCGACGCGGTTCGCGTGCCGCCGTCGGCTTGAATCACGTCGCAGTCGACCCACACGGTTCGTTCGCCGAGCTCGTTGAGATTCATCACCGCGCGCAGCGATCGCCCAATCAACCGCTGAATCTCCTGGGTCCGTCCGCCGATCTTGCCGGTCGAGGCTTCCCGCGTGGTCCGCGTCGTCGTCGCGCGCGGCAGCATGCCGTACTCGGCGGTCACCCAGCCTTTGCCGGAGTTGCGCAAGAACGGCGGCACACGGTCTTCGATCGACGCCGTGCAGATCACGCGCGTGCGGCCCACTTCAATGAGCGCGGACCCTTCGGGGTGCATCAGGAAATCAGGCGTGAGGCGCGTCGGGCGAATTGCGTCGGCCAGTCAACCGTCAAGGCGTGCCATGGAAGCTCCAATCTATCATTCAATCAATGCGCGTCGGCGCCGCTCACCGGCGGCGAGCTCCCGCGGACCCATTCGAGCGATCGGCCGAGCGGATGCCGCAAGTCGACGTGCCCGGCCAGCGTGTCAACCGATTGGCCGTCGACCAGAATCTGCACCGACGTCACGGTCGGCAGATTGACGGTGACCGCGTCGACGATGGTATAGACGGTGAGAATCTCGTCGAGCGATCCGCCCGTGTGGCCCGTCCTGATCTCGTGGCTCAGATCGACGAACGCCTCGCCGCGCGGCGTGAGATAGAGCGCGAGGATCTTCGTGCCGCTCGGCACGGCCGAGACGAGCCCCGGCGGCGCCGGCTCGAGTTGGGCTTCGATGAGGCGGCGCGCCTCCTCGGCCGGAGTCGCGCCGAACGGCACCTCGCGGCTCACGGGCACGAGGTCGGTTCCGTCCTCCGAGACGTAGAAGAGCGTCGCGTGAATCTTGCGCGCGTCCGATGTCGCGGCGGCGGCCGTCGCCGCCGGTGTCCCCGCCGATCCGTGCAGCCAGCGGGGAAGCAGCGCGAGCACGATCCAGATGCCCACCGCCGCGCCGGCCACTCCCACACCGACGACGATCCAGAACGCCCGCCGAGAAGGAGGCCGCTCGGAAGAGCCCGCCGATGGTCGTCGGGAGAGCGTCATGGGGTTGGGGGCACGGTGGGGACGCCCGCGCGCACGTCGTTGATGGCGCCGACCAGCGCCTCGACTTCCGCAGCCGGCAGGTCGTTGCCCGTGAGCGCCTGCTCATCACCGGCGTTCGTCAGGAAGCCCAGCTCGACGAGGACGGCGGGCATGTTGGCGCCGAGCAGCAGCCGGAGGGGCGCCTGCTCGACCGTCCGCGGATAGAGCGGAACCTGCTGCTGGGCCAGGTGGCGCGCGACGATGGCGGCAAGCGACGCGGACTGCGCCGCGTGCGGAGCTTGCGCCAAGTCCCACGGCACCATTTCGATGACGCGGGTGCCGCCGCCGATGATCGGCACGGGCGCGCCGGCGCCGAGCGATTCGGCTCGCGCCTGGTAGTCCTTGAGGCTCAGCGAGAGCACCTGCGCGCCCCGCAACGTCGGACGCCACGACGCATCGGCGTGGAGGCTGACCAACAGGTCGGCCTTGTTGTTGTTGGCAAAGGCGGCGCGTCGGTCGATGGGCACGGTTTGATCGCCGTCGCGGGTGAGCAGCACGCGAAGGCCGAGGCGGCTCTCGATGGCGGTCTTGAGCCGCCGCGCCACCTGCATCGTCACGTCCTTTTCGACCGCGCCGTTCGCGCCTCGCACGCCCGCGTCGTCACCGCCGTGACCCGGGTCGATGACGACGGTGCGGACGGCGCCGGTGGACGTCAGGTCCGCGACAGGCGGCGGTGCGGCCGGCGACGGGCGCGGCGCCGGCGCCGCAGCGGCGGTTCCGCCCGCCGGTGGGGCCGTCAGCAGGTCAATCGTGAAGTGCGCCGGGTTGGCGTCGTCGGCTTGAATGGCCGTGACCGAGACGGCCAGATCGATCACGAGAGAGGTGCCGTCCACCCGCGATGCCCCGACAAACGCCGGCTCGCCGAAGGTGATGGGCAGCGCGTCGAGCGCGTCAGCGTCGAAGGTGATGACGAGATGGTTGCCCTGGCGGGTGACCCGATGCGCGGCCGGCGGCTGGACGTCGAACACGAGCCGGCCGTTCGGGCCTTCGCGGCCAAACCGCGTGCTGATTTGCGGGACCTGCATATCGCCCACGACGATCAGATGGGAGGCGCGGCGCACGCTGATGGCGAGGTTGAGCGCCGGGCCGAGGGCGCGCGTCACGAGATCCACGGGCACGAACCAGGTCTGTCCTTCTCGCGTCACCGGTCCGGAGAGCGAGACGATGCGGCCGTTGATCGACGCCATCGACTGGCCCGGCGTCAGCGCGACGCGCTGGCCTCGAGCGAGCAGCGTGACGCCGCCGGCGAGCGCGTCCTCCTGGAGGGTCGCGCCGAAGAAGTCGGCGAGCTGGTCGAGCGGCACCATGTCGCCCGTGGGCGACGGGCGATAGGGAACCGCGCGGCGGCCGCTGGACGCGATGATCGTATAGACGGGGGACAACGCCCCCTGCGACTGGAGACGGCCCGCGAGCGCCAGCGCGACGGCCACGCAGGCGACCGCAGAGACCGCGCGCGCGGCGACGGAAAACCGTGCGTGAGGCAACAACTCCCCATCATAGCAAGGGCCCTCGGTCCGCGGCGCGGAGGCGGCGGCGCGGTTTGCATCATCGGCGGGCTTCTTGACTGATAATGTGGCCCCGGCGCTGCCGCCTGTTGGCTCCGCATCTATGGCACCAAGGCCCCTGGGCACCCGGCGGGACCCGCTATTGCTTGCCGCGCTCTGTCTGGTGACGGCGCTGGCGGTTTTGGCGGCCCAGTTCCGGCACGCGCCCGGCGCGGGCGGGCTGTCTCGCGCCTTCGAGTGGTTGGACGCCCTTGTCCTGGTCGGGCTGGCCGCCGGCGCGACCGTCGTCTGGCTCGCCTGGCGCCGGTCCCGCGCGCCGGAAGCCGACACCGGCGGTCCCACGGCCGCCGCGTCCCTTCCGTACCTGCTCTTCGAGACGGGTCCGCTTCCGATGTGGGTGTGTGACGACGAGACGCTGCGGTTTCTCGACGTCAACGACGCGGCTTCCCGGGTCTATGGATGGACGCGGGAGGAGTTTCTGTCGATGACGGCGCTCGACATCCGGCCGCCCGAGGATCGCGAGGCGTTCGTGGCGGCGATCCGCGAGGCCGGCGACCTGGTTCAGGCGCGCGTCCGCCGCCACTGGCGCAAGGACGGACGCGTGTTCATCGCGTCGGTCCATGCGCACGTCCTCACCTACGACGGGCGCCGCGCGCGGGTCGTGATCACCGAGGACATTACGGCGCGGCTGCAGGCAGAAGCCGCCGTGCTGGACAGCGAGGCGCAGTTCCGCGCCATGGCCGACGCGTCGCCGGCTGGGGTCGTGATGACCGACCCGCACGGCGCGGTCCGCTACGCCAACGACACCTGGCTGCGCATGGTCGGCCGATCGTTCGACGAGGCTCGGGGCAGCGGGTGGGAGCGGGCCCTGCACGCGCAAGACCGCGACCGCGTCACGAGCGGATGGCACCACGCGGCGGCGGACGCCGCGCCCTGTGCGCTGACGGCGCGATTCGTCCAGCCCGACGGCCACGTCGTCTGGTGGCGCGCCCAGATTTCCCCGCTGCGCGCGGGTGACCGGCTGACCGGGCACGTTGCCGTGTTCATCGATGAGAGCGAGCGGCGCGAGGCGGGCGACGCCCTGCGCGAAAGCGAGGAGCGCTTCCGCCAGTTGGCGGAGAACATCCCCGGCGTCGTCTATCTGTTCGACCAGACGCGGCAGACGGTGCTGTTCATCAGTCCGGCCTACGAGGCCATTTGGGGGCGGACGCGCGAGTCCCTGTACGCCGACCCGCAGTCGTTCCGGGAGGCCGTGCATCCCGACGACCTGGACCGCGTCGAAGCCGCGTATTCCTCCCGCCGAAGCCGCCGCACCCTCGAGTACCGAATCCGCCGGCCGGACGGCGAGGACGTCTGGATCGAAGAGCAGATCTTTCCGATTCGGCACGCCAACGGCGGGATCTATCTCATCGCCAGCCTGGCATTCGACATCACGCACCGGCGGGTGATGGAGGGCCAACTGGTCCAGGCGCAGAAGATGGACAGCCTCGCGCGGCTGGCCGGCGGCGTCGCGCACGACTTCAATAACCTGCTCACCGTCATCCTGTCGTACGCCGACTTGCTCAAAGAGTCGGCCGGCGAGGACGAGCTCATGGTCATGGGGCTCGGCGAGATCGAGACGGCGGGGCAGCGCGCCTCGGCGCTCACGCGCCAGTTGCTCACGTTCGCGCGGCGGCAAGTCGTCGAGCCGCAGATCCTCGACTTGAACGCGCTGACGCTCGGTATGGCCGGCACCCTGAAACACCTGCTCGGCGAGCACATCGACGTCGATCTCGTCGCCGATGCCGGAGAACCGAACATCAAGGCGGACCCGCACGAGATCGAGCAGGTGATCATCAACCTGGCGGTCAACGCGCGCGACGCGATGCCGGGCGGCGGCACGAATCCATCTGCAGACGGCCAACGCCCAAGTGCCGGTCGAGGCGGCCACGCCGGAGGTCCCGGCCGGCGCGTACGTGGCCCTGACCGTGACCGACAGCGGCACCGGCATTCCGCCCGAGCTGCATCGGAAGGTCTTCGAGCCGTTCTTCACCACCAAGCCGAAAGGGCAGGGCGCCGCCGGATTGGGCTTGTCAACGCTGTACGGCATCGTGTCCCAATGCGGCGGGTACGTCCGCATGAGCAGCGAGGTCGGCGTGGGCACGACGTTCATCTGCTATTTCCCCCCGGCGCCGCTCGAACCGACGTCGCAGGTCGCGGAGCCCGACGCGGCGGCGGGCGCGTCCGACCACGCCACGGTGCTCATCGTCGAGGACGAAGCCATGGTGCGCGAAGTCGCGCGCCGCACGCTCGAGCGCCTCGGCTATCGCGTGCTGACGGCATCGGACGGCCTGGATGGGCTGGGCATCGCCGCCGCGCATGCCGGGCCGATCGACCTGGTCGTGACCGACGTCGTCATGCCGCAGATGGGCGGACGCGAGCTGGCGAACGAAATCAAACGCGTGCGGCCGAACGTGAAGATCCTGTTCGTCTCGGGCTACAACGAGGAGATCAGCGGGTACGGGAGCGCCCCAGAGGCCGACATCGAGTTCATGCCCAAGCCGTACCTGCCGGACAGCCTCTCCGAGCGCGTACGTCAGGTGCTCGGAGGCCGGTGAACGAGCGCGAGCCGCTCGCTTGCCGTAGGTCAGGGCTGAGGCAGGCGGGGCTGATAGTGCTCGGCGATGTCGACGATGACTGACGCCTTCCAGACGTACCCGAGCTGCAGGGAGATGTCGGTCGTCGTCTGGCCCTCGGAGGAATAGCCGGAGGCGTTCGGCCGGTTCTGGTGTACGACCGGCATCGCCGAGAAGATCCCGAGCAGTTTCACGACGTTGTTGCCCTGCTGCATGCTGCCATCCTCGGACTCGTAGAGCCCGTTGGCGATGGCAAGCACCGGCGACCCCGACATCCCCGGGAAGGCGGAGACGTCCACGAGAAATGTCGGTTCGCCGTTGAAGTCCACGTTGGGCTCGCTCGCGACGTGCCCCGTCTTCCAGATCGGCAGCATGTGGGTCTTGTCGTAGAAGCCGTACGGGTAGCCGAGGAGCGTGGCCGTCGACATCGCGCGGATCTTGATGGATGGCCGTGTGTGGGCTTCGGTGAATACGAAGAGGCTCACGACATTCGCCCAGACCTTCGCGGGCAGTGGCACGAGCACGACGTCGGCATTCGGATAGCGATCGCTCATCGACCAGATCGGATCGTCGTGGACGTCATAGAGCGGCAGGTCGATCCGCTGCCATCGTTCGAGGTGGTCCGGATCGGCATGTATCCAGAAGAGGATGTGGTTGCCGCTGCGCGGGGCGCTGACGGTCGGCGCGTGGCCGGTGACCACGTGATAGTTGGTCACGAGGAAGACGGTGTCGGCGTTGACGCCGTCCGGCTTCATGTTCGCGTAGAAGAAGCCCGTCCCCTGTGAGATCTCCTGGCTGCCGTTGAAGAGCAGCACCGGCGTCGTCATCAGCGATTCCGGGTCGACCTGGCTCTGCGCGCGCGCCGGGGCCGCGACGGCCAGGCCGAAGAAGAGGGCGCCGATGGCGAAGGCGGCGGCGCGCATTGGATCAAGCCAAGGATACCGCGAGGCCGCGTTCCGGCCGTGCGCCGTCAGGACGCCGCTCAATTGACTGGCTCGGGGAAGTCTGGAGATCGGGTCGATGTCGACGGGCACGTCCTTCGCGGCCGCCAGGGCGGCGGCAAGCGCCGGCGGCACCTTGTCGTACTTGGCGAACCAGGCCTCGGCCCGCGCGCGGTCGCCGGTGGCTTCCTGTTCGAGCAGTTCCTTGGCGAGCGCGTCGAGGGCGCCGGGCATCTTCGCGTAGTCGATCGCGTAGCGGCCGCGCTCGAGGGTGATCGCGCCGTCCTCGGACAGCACGTTGAACTCCATCATCTCTGCCTGCCCGTGCGCCTCGCCGGTGCCGAAGCGGAGCGTGCGGAAGATGCCCGCGACGTACGACGCGTAGTACTCGTCGAGTCGACTCGCCGGCAAGACCCCGCGGTCGACCAGCCACTTCAGCCCGTACATGCCGACGACGTCGGCTTTGGCCTCTTCGAGTCCGCCGTAGAGGCCGCCGATGGCTTCCCGGATGTCAACCTGGCGGCCCTGCTGGCGGGCGAACGCGGGGCCGAGGCCGTGCGAGATCTCGTGCATGAGGACCATGGCGAGATAGCCGTCGGCCGAGGCCTGGCGGGCCTGGGCCGGGGCCATGACCTTCGCGGCGAGCGGCAGAATCACGTCGCGCAGGCGTGCGTCCATGAAGTTCTTGAAGAAGATCTTCTTGGTGCCCTTCTCCTGATGGATGCGGGCGTCGTTCGGGAGGTTATCGGCGACCGCTTGATAGCCGTGGCGCAAGTCGCCGGCTCGGAACGGCGCGTCCATGACTTCCATCGGCGTCAGATGGCCGCGCACCGAGGGGCGATCCGCCGCCGGGAGCGGCAGGGCGTCTTGAATGTCGGGAATCCAGCGCTCGTAGACCGCGAGCTTCTCGCTCTCGGCATCGTTGCGGATCAGGACCGACGCGCCGTACGACGTCTTCACGCCGAGCAGCCCGTCGAGGTAGGTCTCGTACGGCGCGAAGATGACGTCGAACTTCGGGTCCTTCAGGTCGAGCCACGCGATGTCGCTCTCGTAGTAGTCGTCGGTCTCCAGCGCGTCGGCGCGCAGGCGCAGGAACTTCGCGAACGCCGGGTCGTCTGATAGAGCCGCCGCCCGGCGCAGCGCGGCTGCGGCCGGCGTGATGAACGCCCGGAACTCCTCGTGATACGGCGTGGCCACCAAATCGGCGCCCTGGCGGTGAATGACCGTCTGATCGGCATAGAGCGCGGCCTTCTGGTCGGGGTGCGCCTTGACGTAGGCCTCGATGTCGGCGCGCGTGAGACCCGGCGGGTAGAGCGCGTGGCCGGGTGGCATCGGCGTCGTGCCGACAAATGGCCGGTTCTCATCAACCAGGTCGAACCGGCTGCCGTTGATGAAGAGATAGCGCCGCACGTTGGCCGCGAGCGGTCCCTTCACGTTTGCCAACGCCAGGTACAAGGACAGGCCCTGCGGGTCGCTCTGCCGCCAATAGGCGCGCTCGAGCCACTGACAGGCCGTGACCAGTTCGCTCACCAACTGCCGCTCGCGCGCGCTCAGCCCGCTCGCGTCGAACGGCATGTGCACTTGCTTGAACTGCGCGAGCCGTTGGTCGAGGTCGGGCACCACCGTCTTGAGGGCGGCCGCCGCGTTCGACGGCCGGAAGGGGCGGGGCCGGCGCCTGCTGCGCGAACGACCGCCCGGCGACGGCGCAAATGATGATGAGCGCCCCGAGAATGCCTCCGATTGGCCAGCGGGAAACCATGAGTATGATTGTGCCATCGATCGGCGCCCTCCCGGCCCGATTGCGCCGGCGCGACCGACCGCGCGTCCGGCGGCCTAACCTTAGCGAGGTGACCCCAGATGACGCTCCCGACGCGCCGGCTCGGCACGACGACACTCGAACTGACGACCGTAGGATTTGGTGCATGGGCCGCGGGCGGTGGCGGGTGGTCGTTCTCATGGGGGCCGCAGGACGATGACGCATCGATCGCGGCGATGCACCGCGCCGTCTCGCTTGGAATCAACTGGATCGATACCGCCGGCGTCTACGGCTACGGCCACTCCGAAGAAGTGGTGGGGCGTGCGGTGAAGCTCCTGCCGGCCGCGGACCGGCCATTCGTTTTCACGAAGGGGGGGCTGGTCTGGGACATGAGCCAGCCGATGACGCAAGCGCGCCGGGATCTGCGGCCGGAGTCGGTCCGACAGGACTGCGAAGCGTCCCTCCGTCGGCTGGGCGTCGAGCGGATCGACCTGTTTCAGTTCCATTGGCCCGACGAGACGAACACGGCCATCGAGGACTCGTGGGCCGTGATGATTCGGCTGGTCGAGGAAGGCAAGGTGGGGGCCATCGGCGTCTCCAACTTCGACATCGGCCTGCTCGAGCGGTGCGAGGCGCTGCGGCACGTCAACTCGCTGCAGCCGCCCCTCTCGCTCATCCGACGCGATGCGGCCGGAGTGCAGAGGCCCTGGTGCCAGGCGCACGGCACCGGCGTCATCGTCTACAGCCCCATGCAATCCGGGCTGCTGACCGACTCGTTTACCGCCGAGCGGGTGGCCAACCTGTCGGCTGACGACTGGCGCCGGCGCAGCCCGTTTTTCCAATCGCCTCAGCTCGAGCAAAACCTTGCGCTGCGCGATGGGCTCCGCCCCATTGCCGCCAGGCATGGCGTCTCGACCGGGGCGGTGGCCGTGGCGTGGACGCTCACGTGGCCGGGCCTCACGGGCGCGATCGTCGGCGCGCGCTCGCCCGAGCAGGTCGACTCGTGGATTGGGGCCGCGACGCTCGAACTCTCGGACGATGACCTCGCCGCCATCGCGGCGGCGATCTCCCAGACTGGTGCCGGTAGTGGGCCCGTGCGGCCAGGCGCCGACGCACGCCGGGGATAAGCCGGACGCAACACACACCTGAGGAGCGGCCATGGCCAAGAAGTTCCGCGACCTGTCGGAGCCGGAGATTCTCTCGCTCGCGATTGCCCTCGAGGAAGAGGACGGCCGCATCTATGGCGATTTCGCCGACGGCCTTCGTGATGCGTATCCGGCGTCGGCGGCGGTGTTCGACGAGATGCAGCGCGAGGAATCCGGCCATCGCGCCAGCCTCCTGGACATCTACCGGCACCGGTTCGGCGACCACATTCCGTTGATTCGCCGAGACGACGTGAAGGGCTTCGTGCGGCGCCGTCCCGTGTGGCTCATCCGGCCGTTGGGGATCGCCATGGTGCGGAAGCAGGCGGAGATCATGGAGCTCGAGACCCGCAGGTTCTACGAGCGGGCCATCCAGCAGGTGACCGACGCGTTCGACGCGCAAGTTGCTGGGCGATCTGGCGGACGCCGAGCGCAAGCACTCGGCCATGGCCGAGTCGCTCGAGGCGCACTATCTGACGCCGACGGCCCGAGAGGCCGAGGGCACCGCCGCGCGGCGCCTGTTCATGCTGCAGATCGTTCAACCCGGCCTGGCGGGCCTGATGGACGGCTCGGTGTTCGACGTTGGCGCCGCTCTTTGCCGCGGCGTTCGCGACCCACAGCAGCCACGACGCGCTCCTCGTCGGGCTCGCCGCGTCGATCGGTGCCGGCATCTCCATGGGGTTCGCCGAAGCGCTCTCCGACGATGGCGCGCTCACCGGCCGCGGGCATCCGTGGGTGCGGGGCGTAGTGTGTGGATTGATGACGACGGCCGGCGGCCTGGGGCATACCCTGCCGTTTCTCATCACTGATTTCCAGACGGCGACGTTCGTCGCGTCGGTGGTCGTCGCCGCGGAGCTGGGCATCATCAGTTACATCCGCCACCACTTCATGGACACGCCGTTTCTCTCGGCGGCCCTGCAGGTCGTCGTCGGCGGGTTGCTCGTCTTTCTGACCGGGCTGCTCATCGGCAGCGCGTGAGGGGACGCGCCACTGGCGCGGGACGTCAGCTGGAACTGGTGGCGGCGCGCGTCAGCCAGCCGCTCAATTGGGCCGCGGCTTCGTCCGGGGTCGTGCCATAGAAGGGCATCAGCGCCGTCGTCGTGCCGGGAAGTCGTGCGATCTGGGCGCGCCAATAGTCGCGTCCGATCGGCAGTACCTCAATCACATACGGGCGGCCGTTGATGATTTCTTCGAACCGAACTGGCGTCACGATCATTGTTCCGGCGCGTAATGCATGGGGTACGTGAAAGACGTGAGTGTGACGTGATTGTAACGATCGGGTAACGCCGCGCAAGCGAAGCGTGGCGCGAAGTTGCACACGAAGCGAGCGACCGAGCGACTTTGCACAGTGAATCGCCAGAAATAGATCGCGCCTCCACTCGCATCCACAGCTCTTCCACGCGCCATCCACAGGTTTTCCACAGTTAGGGGGACGGGTCTCGATCTGTGGAAAACTCTGGCGCTTTGGCCGGCCCCGCGATTCGACGACAATAGGGCGTCATGGGACGGCGGGGCTGGGCTGCGTTCATTTGTGTCGGCATCGTTGGAGCGGCTGCTCATGTTCTTGGGCAGACGCCCACACGCGCGTCTCTGCTGAGGGTGTTCCTCAAAGACGGACATGCGCTGCCGAGCTACGGTCAGCCCACGCAGGTGGCCGATCGGCTCGTCTTCGTCCTGCCGGTAGGCGACCTGGCGAGCCACGTCGAGCTTCAGCTCATGAGCCTGCCGGTCGCCACGGTCGATCTGGCCCGGACCGCGCGATACGCCGACGCGGTGCTCGCGCGGGACTACGCCGAGACGCGCGGCCCCGCCGAGTACTCGCAGATCGCGGCGGACGTCAATCTCACGCTGGCTGCGCTCGAGAAGGAGACCGACCACAAGCGCGGCCTGGCGCTGGCCGAAGAGGCGCGAAGCAAGCTCGTGGCGTGGCCGGCCGACCACTACGGCTACCGCGCCGCGGAGATCCAGACGCTCGTTCGACAAGTTCGATCAGATCATCGCCAGCCTGGGTGGGCCGCCTCCCTCGGTTTCGCCCGGCGCCGCGGCGTCTCGGATTCCGCCCGAACCGGAACTGCCGGTTCCCAGCGCGCGGGAGTCGATTGAAATTGCGCTCGTCGCTGCGGCGGCCGATGATGTCCCGGCGGAACGAGATGCCGTGCTGCACGCGGCGTTGAAGGCCGCGACCGAGATTCCCAGCGCGAACGATCTCGCGCCGGAGGTGCAGGCGCGGCTGGCTCCTGCGGCACTCGCGGCCGCGGGCAGGGTGGGCGCCGGCACGACGGCACGGGCGACAGGTGGGGCGCGGCCGGTCGCGTCGGGTCGAGCGGCTCGCTCAGGAAGCGCGCCGACTCGACCGCCAACAATCGCTCGGACGCGGACGCCGCCAAGCACTCAGCCGAAGCCGCTCACTCCCGCGCCGGCGCCGCGTGTGGCGGTTGCGCGACCGCAGCCGCCACCTGCGGCGGTCGCCGCGCGCCCGACGCCGGCGACGGCCGCGCCGCCGGCGAGCGTTGCGGCTGTCGTGCCGAGCAATCCCACTCACGAGGTGCCCGCAGCCGCGCCAGCGCGCGCGGCAGCTGCACCAGCGGTCGTCGTCGTACCGCCGTCCACGCCCGGAGGGTTCTTCGGGGGATCGTGGGCAGTCATCGGATTGCTGGCGTTGGTCACTGGCGGCCTGGTGGCGCGGGTTGCCTGGCGGCTGCGACATCCTGGGGAGGTCGCGCCAACGGCGGAGTCAGCCGCCACCGCGGCAGATGCCGCGCCGGCGGCCACGAACGCTTCTGCGATTACAGAGTCGTTGGCGCCCGCGCCAAGGTCAGCGGAGGTTGGAACGGCACTAACGGGGCCATCGAAGACCGAGACGGCTCCCGCGACATTGACGTCGGCGCCCGCGGCGCCAGCCAAGCCAGTCAAAGCCGAGCCCTTGCCGACCCTCGCGCCGAAGGTTGAGGTGGCACCAGCGCCAAGAGTAGAGGCGTCCGTGCCGACGTCTTCGCCAAAGATCGCGTCGCCAGACACAGCGGCGCTGTCGCCGGCGTCGCCCGCGACGACAGCGTCCAGGCCAGCGCCTCCTCCAGCGGCACAGACGAAGCCGGCGCCGACGGTCGTCGCCCCAATGTCCGAAGAGGCGCCTGCTCCCGCGCCGGTCGCTCGAGTGGAGCCGCCGGCATCGCCGAAGACCAGGCCGTCCCCGCCGTCGGCGCCCGCGCCTTCGAAAGTGGAGGACGCGACCGCGGCTCCACGAACGTCCGAGCCAGCGGCTTCGCCGACGTCCGCGCCGGCCGTGACGGTCACACCAAAGCCCGCACCGTCCGCGCCTTCGAAAGCAGTTGAGCCTGCGTCCGCGGCTCCACGGACGTCGGAGGCCGCGGCTTCGCTGGCGGTCGCGCAACCCGTCAAGGCGGCGCTTCCGCCCGCGCCGTCCGCGAAGCCACCGTCCACCTCAGCGCTTCCTCCGCCCAGCCGTGTGGAGCCGGCGCCTGCGGTCGCGGCGAAATCCGAGGCGGAGGCGCCGCCCGAGAAAGCCGCGCCGGCGCCAACGGCCCCGCTGAAGTCCGAGCCTGCGCCCGCGACGAGGCCCGCCGCAGCCGCACCGCCGCCCGCGACAGCGGAACCTCTGCCGGCGCCCGCACCGCCCGCAAAGGCGGCGCCTGCGCCCGTGCGCGAGGTGGCGGCGAAGGCAGAGCGGCCCGTGCGGAAGCCGGCGGTACCCGCGCCACGACCGCCGGTCGTGAAGCCCGCGCACCGGATCGATGCGCCGGGCGCGCTCACATCGGTGGGACTGCCGGCGCTGGAGCTGCTCTCTTCTTCCGAATCGGCCGGCCACGGCTACCGCACGGTCGAGGGCGAAGTGAAGAACCTGTCGGATCGCTCACTCGCGGGCGTCGAAGTCCTGGTCACCTGGTACGATCTCCGCGGCGAGTGGGTCGGCGGCGACGAAGCGCTCGTCGAGTCGAACCCGCTGCCCGCCGGGGGGACGACGCGGTTTCGCGTGATCACGCGGGCGCACCCTGCGATGGCGAGCTACGCGCTGTCCTTCAAGCCGATCGTCGGCGAGGTCCTGTTAACCCGGGGGGCCGTTCCCAGTCCGAGCGCCTGACGTTCTCGTGCCACCCGCGACTCCCGCGTTTCAGCGTCGGCGCCTCATTCGGACCAACGGCCTGGCCGCGTTTCGCGGCGCGCTCATAGATCTCGCCCTGACCGACGAGGACGCCATGGCCGCCCGGCGCCGGGCGATTCTCTTGCCCACGCGTGCGTCGGCGGCCATTCTGCGCGAGACGATCGAGGCGGCGGCACTGGCGCGCGGCCGGTCGTCCATTCTGCTCCCCGACCTTCTCACGCGCGAGGACTGGCTGGCGTGTCTGCTGCAGGCGGTGCCGCAGGCGCCGCCGCGATTGACGCGCCTCGAGCGCGAGCTGCTGCTGGCGCGGGCGGCGCGCGCCGCCGCGGCACGCTCGCGGATGCCCGGCGAGCCGTTCGAGATTCGGCCCGGCCTGGTCGCCGAGATGCTCGACCTGTACGACGACCTGCAGCGGCGCCAGCGTTCGGTGCGCCGGTTCGCCCGGACGTTGTTCGACCAGTTGCGCGTCGAGCGGGGGACCGACCGGGGCAGCGAGGGGCTGCTGCACCAGACGTGCTTCCTGAGCTTCGCGTTTCTCGGCTACGAACGCGCGGCCGAGGCGAGCGGCGCGTGGGACGAGCACATGCTCCGGCAGCGGCTGCTGCGCAGGTCCGACGATCTCGAATGGCCGTTCGAGCACATCGTGGTCGCCGTGGGCGACCACCCATCGGATCCGCGTGGACTCTGGCCCGCGGATTTCGATCTACTGGGCCGGCTGAGGGGCTTCCGTGCTCTCGATGTGGTCGTGACCGACGAGACGCACGACGCGGGCTTTCGCGAGCGCATCGAGCGCGAGCTGCCGGGCATCGAGGAGACGCGACTCGACGCGGGGGGCGCGGCGCCGATTGTGATCCGCCCCCCCGGATCGGATCCCGAGGCGCTGTGTTTCGTGCATCGCGATCGCGAGGACGAGCTGCGGGGCATCGCGCGCGACATCCGGCGTCGGGCCGCCGATGCCGGCCATGAGCTGCGCGCGCGGACGGGCGTGGTTTTTCAGCGGCCGCTGCCGTACCTGTACCTCGCGCAGCAGGTCTTCGCCGACGCAGGCGTGCCGTTCGCGGCGTTCGACGCGCTGCCGCTGGCGGCCGAGCCGTACGCCGCGCTGCTCGATCGCGTGGTGGCCGCGGCGCGGACGGGGGGCACGCGCGAGGCGATGAGCGGGGTCCTGCGGTCGCCGTGGCTGCGATTCGAAGTGGACGGGGTGCGCGTGGATGACCGGGACATCGCCGCCCTCGACCGCGTGCTCGACGAGACGAGAACCACGGGCGAGGCGGACGTCTACGAGGACGCGGTCGCGCGCCACTTTGGAGGCCGCAGTACCGACCGAGGCCGCGCGGGCCCGCCGCGCCGCCGTGGCGGCGGCGGGCATCCGCGCCGCGCTCGCGCCGTATCGGCTCGCGACGTCGGCCGCGCTGCAGGTGGAGGCGGTCGCGACGTTTCTCCGCGGCTACCACGACCCGCGCGCCCATCGGGACAGCGACGCGCACGTGGCGCAGCGCTGCGCGCGCAGCCGCGCGGCCGTCATCGGGCTGCTCGACGAGTTGACGTCCGCGTTTCGGCGCTTCGACGACGCGCCACGGCCGGAGGGGGCACTCACGGCCATCATCCATCACGCGCTCGAGGCGCGCACGTTCGCGCTGGAGCCTCGAGCATCGGCGGTGAGCCTCGTTGATGCGACGGCCGCGCGCTTCGGTCAGTTCGAGATCGTGCACGTCGTGGGGCTGGTCGAAACGGATTGGCCGGAGCGCCCTCGCCGCAGCATCTTCTATTCGCGCGGGCTGCTCAAGTCGCTCGGCTGGCCGCAGGACTCCGACCAGGCCAAGGCTCAGCAAGCGGCGTTCCGCGACCTGCTGGCGCTGCCGACGCGCGCGCTCGTGCTCCACGCGTTTCAAATGGAGGGCGATGCGATCGTGGCCCGCTCGCCGATGGTCGAGGCCGCCGCCACGATCCCATCCGAGCCCGAGCCGGCAGGCGATCCCCGGCTCGTCTTCGCTGACGAGCGGCTCACGATCGTGCCGCCGTGCGCCGATGGGCTCGACGAGTCGGCCGGGGAGTGGCTGCGCGCGCGCCACGGCCGGCCGGCGATGAGCCTGCCCGCCTACACCGGCTTCGTCCTGCCGCAGCCGCCGCGCGGCTACGCCGTCAGCCGCGTTGACCGGTATGTTGACTGTCCCTTCAAGTATTTCTCGGAAAGCGTGCTGGGCCTGCCCGAGGAGCGCGACGTCACGCCGGGACTCACGCCGCTCGAGCGTGGCACCTTTCTGCACGAGCTGTTCGAGACCTTCTACCGCACGTGGCAAGAGCAGGGCGGACGCGCGATCACCGATGACAACCTGCCGCGCGCGCTGGCGCTCTTCGCGTCGCTGACGCGCGACGCGCTGGCGCACGTGCCCGCGCTCGACCGCGTCCTCGAGGAGACGCGGCTGCTCGGCTCGATCGTGGCGCGCGGCGTCGCCGAACGCGTGTTCGAGCTCGAAGTGGGCGCGGGCCGCGAGGTGGCGGGGCGCTTGCTGGAGTTCGAGCTCCGAGGCACCTTCCTGTTTCCGAAGCTCGGCGGCCTGGAGCAGAAGGCGATCGAGATTCGCGGCAAGGTCGACCGCCTCGACGTCTTGGAGGGAGGCGGCCTGCGGATTGTCGACTACAAGCTCGGGCGGCTTCCCGACGAGTCGTCCATCCAGATCGCGGTCTACGGCCACGCGGCCCGGCAGGCGCTCGAGGCACGCGACGGCCAGTCGCATCCCGTCGAGGAGGCCATGTACCTCGCGTTTGGCGACGAGCGCCGCACCGCCGGCCCGCTGGGCGGCAAGGGCGAACCGGTCGAGATGGCGGTCCAGGCGGGCGCCGATCGGTTCGTGCACGCGGTGACGGCCATCGAAGCGGGGACGTTTCCGCCCAGGCCCAAGCGGCCGGGGGACTGTCGGTGGTGCGGCTACTCGGGCGTGTGCCGCAAGGAATACGTGCTGGAGGACGATGCAGCCGAGTCTGTTTGACGCCGACGACCCGGGCTCCGCGCTGCCCGACGACGAGGCCGCCCGCGACTTCGCGGTGGACCCGGCGCACCACGTGGTGCTCGAGGCGTCGGCCGGGACGGGCAAGACGCGCGTGCTCGTCGAGCGCTACGTGCGCCTGCTCGAAGTCGGCGTCGATCCCCGCAACATCCTGGCGCTCACGTTCACGCGCAAGGCCGCCGCCGAGATGCGCGACCGCGTCTTCGCCGAGCTCCACGACCGGACGGCGATCGACCCCGCCTGCGCGATCGCTGGCGCGCGCTGCGCGAGCGGGTCGCCGACATCGAGATTCTGACGATCGATGCGTTCTGCTTCGGCCTGCTCCGGGAATTTCCGCTCGAGGCGCGCGTCGACCCGGCGTTCGAGATCGCCGACGAAACAGAAATGGCGCGCCTGTCGGCCGAGGCCATCGACCTCACGCTGCGCGCCGCGCGCGCCTTGCTGGGGGCCGACGAGCCCGTGCGTCTGCTTCTGGCGCGCGTGAAGCCGACACCCCTTCGCGAGGCGCTGCACTTCCTGATCGACCGGCGTCACATCGTGGGCGGCGCCGTGGCAAGGTTCGTCGCGCGTCAGACGGGCGCGACCACCGCGCGCGAGGTGGGGGAAGCGTTCGTGCGCAACGTGCGCGACGTGCTGGCGCGCTCCAACGACACGCGGGCGCTCGTCGATGACGGCCCGGTCGAGGCGCCGGAGTTTCGGTGGCTCTGCGGAGACCTGGCCGTGCTCGACGCGTTTCCCGTTGACGAGCCCGGCCGCGTTCAACAGTTCGAGCGCCGGTTGCGGCGGTACTTCCTGACCGACGCCGGGCGTCCGCGTGCGCGGGCGGCGCGGCGGTTTCCCGCCGCCGCGTTCGCCTCGGCCGCACGCGAAACGCCGGCACGAGGCGGCCATCAAGACGCTCGGGCCGGAGGTCCACGCGGCGCTCGACGGCCTGGCGCGCGGCGTGAACGGGTTGCTGGCCCGTGGCGTGCAGCGGCTGCTGGCCATCGCCACCGACAAGTACGAGCAACTCCTCGACGAGCACGCCGTGCTGGACTTCGCGGGCATGCTGGCCAAGACGGTCGACCTGCTCGGACGGCAGGAGGAGTTCGCGCGCAGCCGGTTGAAGCTGCAGGCGCGGTATCACCACGTGCTCGTCGACGAGTTTCAGGACACGAGCCGGCTCCAGTGGCAGCTCATCGAGCGGCTCATCGACGCGTGGGGGGAAGGCGAGGGGCCGGAGGAGCGCCTCCCTCGATCTTCGTCGTCGGCGACCGCAAGCAGTCCATCTACCGCTTTCGCCACGCCGAGGTGGCCCTGCTCGACGAGGTGGCCGACAAGATCGGGGCGCTCCGGCCGGGCCAGAACGGTGCGCCAGGCCATCACCCACAGCTTTCGGGCCGTGCCCGAGCTGCTCGCGTTCGTCAACGCGCTCGCGGAGGGTATTCAGGGCGCCGATTCGGTTGACGAACGGTTCGTCTATGAGGAGCGCGACCGGTTTCCCACTGCCAGACGTCGCGCCGGGCGCCCGGCGCGACGGCGAGCCGGTGCTCGGGATCGTCGCCGAGACCTCGATGGCGGCCTGCGCGCAAGCGGTGGCCGCCGAGATCGACCGGCTCGTCGGCCACGCGACGGTTCGTGACCGTGACGGCACGCGAGTGGCTCGGCCGGACGACGTCGCGATCCTGTTCCGCGCGCGCGCCGGGCATCAGTATTTCGAGGAGGCCCTCGAGGCGCGCGGCCTCGCGCACCTACGTCTACAAAGGTCTCGGGTTCTTCGACGCGCCGGAAGTGCAGGACGTGCGCGCGCTGCTGCGGTATTTCGCGGCAGCCCGAGAGTGACCTCCGGGCCGCCGAGTTGCTCCGGTCGCGCCTCGTCCGCCTGTCGGACGCGGGGCTCGTCCAGCTGGCGCCTCGCTTTGCCGACGCGCTGCGGTCGCCGGGCTTCGAGCTGGACGCGTGCGGCCTCGCGGGTGTCGACGCGGCCTTGATGACGCGCGCGCGGGCCAGTGTGGCGCGGTGGCTCGCGCTGGTCGACCGCCTGCCGCCGAGCGAAGTGCTCGACCGCGTGCTCCTCGAGTCCGCCTATGCGTTCGAGCTCTCAGGCCGCCGGCTGGGCCAGGCGCACGAGAATCTCGAAGAAGCTGCGCGGGCTGATCCGGCGCGTCGAAAACCGCGGGTACGCCACCTTCCCGCGGCTCGCCGACTACCTCGGACGTCTGCGGGCCGGCGACGACTCGAATGCGGTGGTGGAAGCCGCCGGCTGCGTGCGGCTGATGACGATTCATGCCGCCAAGGGCCTCGAGTTTCCCGTCGTCTTCGTCGTCAATCTGCACTCGCCCGGCCGGGGCCGATCGGAGGCGTTTTCGGTCATCGAACGGGGGCCGAACGGCGAGCCGGAAGTCGCGTTCGGGAGCACCGAGGCGACGAAACTCGACGACCTGCGCGAGCGCGAGGAACTGCGCCGGCTGATGTACGTGGCGGTCACGCGCGCGCGCGACCGGCTGTATGTCGCGGCCGAGAATCGACGACCGCAGCGGCCGCGTGCGCCGGGGGCCCAGGAGCCTGGCCTCCCTCCTGCCGGTGGAGCTGGGCGACCTGTTTGGCGCGGCGGCGACGGCCGCCCACGCCGACGCCGTCACATGGGCTCGCGGCGGCGAGACGTTCGCCTTTCGCGTGTGCCATCCGGTCGAGGCCGAGCGCCAGGCCGTGCCCACGCCGGAGGCGGCGGAGCCCCGGATCGTAGATGCGGCGCCCGTGGTCTCGGCCCTCGACCGCGTGGTGTCCGCGACGGCTGCCTTGGCGAGCGGCGCCGGGGCGGCCGGCATCCGCGCGGCGGGGCGCGCCTGAAAGCGACCGACTCACTGGCACCGTCGTGCACCGGTTGTTTCGGCGCCGCGCCGAGCCCACACTACCGGTGTCCGAGCTGGCGCAGTTGGCGCGCAGCCTCGTGCGCGCCGACGAGCAAGTGGACGTCGCCGACCTGGACGCAGTTGCCGCCGCCGCGGCGACCCTGTTCGCGAGCCTTCGGGGCCGCGCGGACGTTGCCGCCGTTCTGGCGGCTGGCGTCGCCCACTACGAGGTGCCGTTCTCCTTCCACCCACCGGCGCAGCCAGGGACGGTCGTCCGCGGGGCTATCGACTGCGTTGTGGCGGGAGCGACGGGTGCGCTCACGATTCTCGAGTTCAAGACCGGGCGCCCGCGATTCGAGCACGAGGCGCAGGTGGCGATCTACGCCGAGGCGCTTCGCGCCGCCGCGCCTGGCTGCGACGTCAGCACGAGAGTCGTCTATCCGGAGCCCGTGTAGGAAACGACACACCAACTGACCTCTACGCAGCACGCCGACGCCTCGAGCCGACGAGGGAACTCCGGCTGGAGCTGGCCCGTCTTCTGTACACAGTTGGCGACACATTTGCACAAGGTTCTGGCGACGCTGCGAGAGGGGGCCGTGATGATGCCGCACACCGAGACCGCTCGACCGACTTCGACCGCGCTGGAGTTCGTCGCGCTCGACAGCCTGCCGTGTGGGTGTGTCGCCGCCGCGTACCGAGCACGGCCCTGGCAGCTCGCGCTGGTCTCGATTGAGGCCAAAGGCCCCCATTGCCCCGGGGGGGCCACGCCCAGGGACGAATTCTCGAGGTAGGCACGATTCGGGATCTTTTCACCGAGGAGGAAGGGGAGGACTGAGATACACTCTTCCGGGCCCCGTCTGTCCGGCTCATACGGAGTGGAGATTTGTCGCTGACCTGTCCGAATTGTGGCAATACCGAGAACTTCCTCGTCAAGACCCTTCAAATGCACCTCGTTCGCGTGGCGGACGACCAGCTTCAGCCGCCCGCAGAGGAGGGGCGTCCGGCTCTCGTGGAGTTGTTGTGCGACGAGTGCGACAGCACTCTCGACTTCGACACCGTCGATGAGGCGGCCCGCCGCGAACTGCTAGGCATGCTGGGCGCCAGATAGCGCCAGGCACCTTCGATTCCCGCCGGAAGCGGCGGGGCGCGCAAAAGAGGGCGACGCTCGCGGGGCTTTGCGGTATCGTACGCTCCAGCGTGCACGATTACTTCGACATTCTCGGCGTCTCGCGCAACGCCCGCGCCTCGGAGATTCGCCGGGCGTGCGGCCGGCGCCTGCGCGCGGCGCACCCGGACATCTCCGACGGCGACTTCGGAGCCGGGCGGCCGTCGGGCGCGGCTGCGGCCGATGAGCCCGGGCGGTTCCCGGAGGCCCTTTGCGATGCCGCCGTCGATTTCGTCGAGATGACCCCCCTGGTCGAGCGCATGCGCGCGAGGTTCTTTGCGGCCCATGCGTCTTCACATTGATGCCTTGGTGCTGCTGCACCGCATCTGGGGCGCGTTTGGGCTCCTGACCGGGCTCTCCTTGTTGATTCTGGCCATTGGCGTGGCGGTCGCGCTGAACACTCTTGATTCCTCGGGTCTGGGCCGCCAGCCGGCGCTCTGGGCGCTGGCGATTGCGGCCGCGGCGCTGATGGCGGCCGGGGCGGCGGCTCTCTGGACGGCCGGCGGGCTGGCGCGAGGCCGACCGAAGGCTCGCACGGCGGCGCTCGTCCTCGCCGCGCCCAATCTCATCGTGCTGCCGTTCGGTACTGCCTTCGGCCTTTACACCTTCTGGGTGCTGCGCGGCGACAGGGCACGCGGAGAATTCTGACCGTCCGGCCGCAATGACGACGAGGGCGGGAGCGTCGCGATAGAATCGAGGGAATGGCCCTCCTGACAGAAGCCGCGGTGCTCGACGCACTGCGGACCATTCACGATCCCGACCTGCATAAAGACATCGTCGCCTTGGGGTTCGTCAAGGACGTGCATGTCGACGGCGACGCGCGTCTCGTTCACGATTGAACTGACGACCCCGGCATGTCCGGTGAAAGACATGATGCGCGATCAGGCGCGAGCGGCGGTCGAGGCGATTGGCGCCTCGGCGGTCGAGGTCCAGATGACGGCGCAGGTCCGCGCGGCGCAGGTCGAGGCCGCCCGCGCGCCGGTCGAGGGCGTCAAGAACATCATCGCGGTCGGCGCGGGGAAGGGCGGCGTCGGCAAGACGACCGTTGCCGTCAATCTGGCCGTGGCGCTGGCCCAGAGCGGCAGCCGCGTGGCGCTGCTCGACGCCGACATGTACGGTCCGAACGTGCCGATCATGCTGGGACTGAAGACGCAGCTCGCAGACCGACGGCGAGAAGATCGTGCCCGCCGAGCGCTATGGCATGCAGGCCGTGTCGATTGGATTCCTGACGAGCGACGACGCGCCGGTCATCTGGCGCGGTCCGATGCTCCACGGCGCCGTCACCCAGTTCTTCCGCGACGTGCGCTGGAGCGATGTGGACTACCTGATCGTGGACATGCCGCCGGGAACCGGCGACATCGCGCTCAGCCTGAGCCAGACGGTGCCCGTCTCGGGCGCCGTGCTCGTGACGACGCCGCAGACGGTCTCGCTCGCCGACACCCGCCGCGCCGCCCAGATGTATCGCAAGCTGAACATCCCGCTGCTGGGGCTGGTCGAGAACATGAGCCACTTCGCGTGTCCCTCGTGCGGGCACGAGAGCGACATCTTCGGCCAGGGCGGCGGCGAGCGCCTGGCCGCCGATCTGTCCGTGCCGTTCCTCGGCAGGATTCCCCTGTACGCGCCCATTCGCGTGGGCGGCGACACCGGCGTCCCGATCGTCGTGGGCGACCCGGACGCTCCGGCTGCGAAAGCGCTGGTTGACGCGGCCGAACGCGTCGCGCAGCAGGTCTCGATTGCCACGTTCACGAAGCGCGCCATTCCGATGACGCCGGTCAGCTGATTACCCGGCGCGTGAACGTTCCTTTCACCAAGACGACGCTCCCGAACGGGCTGGACGTGATCGTCCACGAGGATCGGCACGTACCCCTCGTGGCGGTGAGCGTCTGGTACCACGTCGGGTCCAAGAACGAACGTCCGGGGATGACGGGGCTCGCGCATTTGTTCGAGCACCTGATGTTCGAGGGCTCGGCGCACCAGCCGCGCGGCTATTTCGCGCCGCTTCAGGAAGCCGGCGCGGCGCTGAACGGGTCGACGAACACGGACCGCACCAATTACTGGGAGGTCGTGCCCCGCGGCGCCGCGGCGCTCGCACTGTGGATGGAGGCCGATCGGATGGGCTGGCTGCTTCCGGCCCTCACCGACGCACGGTTCGCCACGCAGCGGGAGGTGGTGCTGAACGAGCGGCGGCAGAACTACGAGAACCACCCGTACGGCCTCGCGCAATTCGAGTTGATGCGCGCGATGTTTCCGGCCGACCACCCGTACAGCTGGCCGACGATCGGCGAGCCGGCCGACTTGCGCGCGGCGACGCCGGACGATGCGCGCGCGTTCTTCTCGCGCTACTACCACCCGAGGAACGCGTCGCTGGCGGTGGCGGGCGATATCGCGACGAGCGAGGCGGTCGATGTGGCGGCCCGGTGCTTCGGATCCATTCCGCCGGGCGAGCCGGTCGACGCGGTGGCGCCGGCGCCGGTGGTGGCCGCCGAGAGACGCCTCGTCCTCGAGGATCGCGTCGAGCTGCCGCGTCTGTATCTCGCCTGGCCGTCGCCCGGATGGTTCGCGCCGGGCGATGCCGCGCTCGATCTGCTGGCCGACATCGTGGGCAACGGCCGCACGTCGCGGCTCTATCGCCGTCTTGTCTACGAGGATCACCTGGCGGTGGACGTGTCGGCCAACCAGGGCTCGCGCGAGCTTGGCGGCGTCTTTCAGATCGCGGTGACCGCCGCGCCGGGCCGGTCGCTCGACGAGATTGCGCGCGTCGTGCGCGACGAGGTCGCGGCGCTCTCGGCGACCGGTCCGACCGACGAGGAGGTCGAGCGGGGGCGCGTGGATGCCGAGGCGTCGTTTGTCTACCGCCTCCAGACCCTTGGCGGATTTGGCGGCAAGGCCGACCAGCTGAACGCGTACAACGTGTACCGCGGCACGCCGGGCTACTTTGGCGAAGACTTGTCGAGGTACCTGACCGTGGCTGGGTCGGACCTGAGAGCGGTCGCCGCCCGCCTCGACCCGGCCGTGGTCACGACGCTGAGCATCGTGCCGCGTGGCCGGCTGGAGCTCGCGCTGTCGGAGGACGCGTGAGCGGCCGGGAGCTCCCGCGGTTCGACCCGCCGGACGCCGGCCCGGCCGTCGCCGTGCGGTTTCCAGCGATCGCGCGTGAGGAGCTCGCCAACGGCCTCGGCGTATGGTCGCTTCGGTGGGACTCGGTGCCCGTCGTCTCCATGGCGCTCGTCATCGAGCATGGCGCTTCGGCCGATCCGGCCGATCGGCACGGGCTGGCCGGGCTCACTGCGGACTTGCTCGACGAGGGCGCGGGCGGGCACGACGCCCTGCAGTTGGCCGAGGCCTTTGCGCGCCTCGGCACGCGGCTCCAGATCGAGGTCGGGCAGGAGAGCATCGTGCTCGCGCTCACCACGCTCGCGCGTCTGTTCGAGCCGTCGCTCGCGCTTCTCGCCGAGGTCCTCCAGCGGCCACGCCTGTCGGACGAGGACTTCGCCCGCGTCCGCGACCTGCGCCGGCATCGGCTGCAGCAGCTCCGGATGTCGCCCGCCGCCGCCGCGGACCGTGCGTTCCTCACGGCGATGTTCGGGGCGCATCCGTACGGCCACGGCACGTTCGGCACGACCCGCGCGCTCGACGAGATGACCGCCGACGACGCGCGGGCGTTCTACGCCGACGTCTTCGTGCCGGCGCGGGCCACGCTCATCGTCGCGGGCGACGTACCGGGGGGGCGCGTGCTGGCGGCGGCGCGGGCGGCGCTTGGCGGCTGGCGCGGGGCGCGCATCCGGACGCCAGTCGATATCGTGCTGCCCGCGGCCCCGGTGCCACGTGTGCTGCTGGTCGATCGGCCGAAGGCGCCGCAGTCTGAGCTGCGCATCGGCCACCTGGGCCCGCCGCGGTTATCGCCGGCGTATCACGCGCTCATGACGCTCAATGCCGCACTCGGCGGCCAGTTCACGAGCCGCATCAACTACGACCTGCGGGAGACGAAGGGATACACGTACGGCGCTCGCACAGGCTTCGACTTTCGGAGCGTCTGCAGCACCTTCAGCTGCACGACGAGCGTGCAAAGCGACGCGACAGCCAATGCCGTGGGCGACGTGCTCGCCGCATACGGGGCCGTTCGCGGTGCCAAGCCCGTTCGCGGCGACGAGCTCGCGCGGGCGAAACACGCGCTCACCCGCGGCTACGTGCGCCATTTCGAGACGCCCGCGCAGCTGCTGAGGGCGACGGCAGAGCTCATCACGTTTTCGCTGCCGGCCGACGCGTTCGACCAGTTCGTGCCCGGCATCGAAAGGACGACCGATGCGGAGGTGCTCGACGCGGCCGCGCGTTTCATCAGCGCTGACGCCAGCGTGATTGCGGTGGTGGGCGACGCGGAAGCGTGTCGCGAAGGATTGACCGGTTTCGGACGCGCCGTGATCGACGTCAGTCCGGAGTTTTGAGCGGCGGTCCCACGAATCTGAATGCTAGACTGACCGGAACATGAACGTCGCCCGGTGGAGTGTCAGTCTGGTCGCAATCGTCGGGCTCGTGGCCGCGACGGTCGCGGGTGCGACCGTCTGGCTCCTTGTGAGCGACCCGGCGAGCGTCGCCACTGCCGTGTCTTCCGGCGACGTCACGCCCATCATGAGGGCCATCGGCACGGTCATCTTCGGCGCCCTGCGCGACCTCTTCAGATACCTATAAGCACGAATAGTCCGGAAACTAGTCCTATTTACTATTTGTTATTGGTTATTGGCTATTTGTGCTGAGCCATTGGGCCATTGGGCCATTGGGCCATTGGGCCATTGGGCCATTGGGCCATTGGGCCATTGAGCCATTGGGCCATTGGGCCATTGGGCCATTGAGCTATTGAGCTATTGGGCCATTGGGCGCGGCTTCAAACTCTGCGGCCGATCTTCAATCAATCCGTCGATGTTCGATCACTTGGACCAATGGCGCATGTGGCCAGGCTCCAGCTGCCATCGGGTCGATAGGTCGATAGGTCGATGGGGTATTCTGTCCTGAGCGCCGCCAGCGCTGCCTGTCTTCGTTCGACGGAGCTATTGAAATGCGGACAAGACTACTCCAGGGCAGTATTGTGGCGGCAGCGTGCGCGGTGTGGGTGGTGGGCGGAGTTGGCGCGGCGGCACAGGGCACGCCCGAGCCAGCGCCGGCCCATCCAGTCGAAGGTGCGGCGCCGGCCGCCACCGAGCCGACCCAGATTGCGGGTCAATGGCACCTCAATAGAGACCTCAGCACAATTCCGCCCGAGCCCACAGCCGGTCAGGACGAGCCAGGGGGAGGCGCGCCTCCACGCGGCGGCTCTGGCGGCGGCGGCCGCCGGCCGGGTGGTGGCGGGTTTGGCGGGCGTGGCGGCGGCTTTGGGGGCGGTTTCGGAGGCCGCGGCGGTGGGTTCGGCGGTCGGGGTGGCGATGACGGCAGCCGCGGCAACGCCGAAGACATGATGAAGGTTCGCACGCTCATGCGCGAGCTTGGCCAGCCCGCCGACATCCTCAACATCGTCGTGCACGACCCCGAAGTGACCGTGACCGACGATCAAGGCGTTGTTCGCAAGCTCAAGACGGATGGCAGCAAGCAATCCATGCCGGTTGGGAATACGACGGTTGACGCGCGAGCGAGGTGGGACGGCGGTACGCTGGATGTCGAGTTCGACGTCGGCGATCTGAAGGTGACCGAGACGTATCAACTCGCGAGCGCCGCCAAGATGCTCGTGGTCGCGTTGCAGCAGCACGGCGGCAACAGTGCGATGGCCGGGAGCGCGGCGCCGATGAAGTTCATCTACGACCGGGGAGAATAGTGGCCCGCTCCGGCTGAGGCGGCACCGATGTCAGGCGCGCGGCGCCTCGGACGACAGCCCGGGGTACTGCCGCGGTCGGCCCGCGGTCGCGCTCATCCGAGCGCGGCGGTCACCAGTTCGCGGGCTTTGGCGAGCAGCGCGTCGATCCGCGACACGTCCTTGCCGCCAGCTTCCGCAAAATCCGGGCGACCTCCGCCTCCGCCGCCGATGATGGGGGCGAGCTCTTTGACGAGCTGTCCGGCTTTGACGCGGTTCGTCAGGTCCTTGGTCACCGACACGAGCAGGTGCACCTTGCCCTCGTGCTCGGCGGCCAGGACGACGACGCCGCGCTTCAGCCGGTCGCGAAGCGAATCCGACAGCCCGCGAAGCGCGCTCTTCTCGAGGTTGACAACGCGCTTGGCGACAAACTTGGCGTCGCCAATCGCCACGACGTCTTCATCGCCGCGCTCCGCGCCGCCACCCAGGGCGAGCTTCATCTTCAGCTGTTCGTTCTCGCGGGTCAGCCGCTTGGCCTCGGCCTGCAGGCGCTCGACGGCCGCCAGCGCCTGGTCCTCAGGGACGCCGAGCGCCGCCAGGGTCTGCCCCAGGGCCTCGCGCTCACGCTGGAGAAAGTCGACGGCGCCTGCTCCGGTCAGGGCTTCGATGCGGCGGACGCCCGCGGCGACACCCGTTTCAAGGGCGATGACGAAGGGGCCGATGTCGCCGGTCGCGCCTACGTGTGTGCCGCCGCAGAGTTCGGTGCTGAAGTCCGGGACGGAGACGACACGGACCGTGTCTCCGTACTTCTCGCCGAAGAGCGCCGTGGCGCCGGCTTTGATGGCCTCGTCGGTCTTCTTCACGTCGGTCGTGACGGCGGCGTTCCGATAGATCTGTGCATTGACGAGCCGCTCGACGCGCTGGCGCTCGTCGCTGGTCAACGGCGCGAAGTGCGTGAAATCGAACCGCAGCCGATCCGGCGAGACGAGCGAGCCGGCCTGGCGGACGTGCGAGCCCAACACGAGCCGTAGGGCGGCCTGCAGCAGGTGCGTCGCCGTGTGATTGCGGCGCGTGGCGTTTCTGGTGTCGACGTTGACGCGCGCCACGACCTGGTCGCCGCGGTGAATCGGTGCGCGGAGGTCGCCGACCATGTGCAGGCGGGCCGAGCCCGGATGAGTCCGCCGAACGCCGGTGACGTCAGCGACACTGCCGCCCGCGCCGAGAATCTCGCCCACATCCGACACTTGACCGCCGGCTTCGACGTAGAACGGCGTCTCGCTCAACGCCACGAAGCCGGAGTCGCCCTGGCGCAGTTCGTTCGCGACGGCCCCGTTCACGTCGAACAGGGCGACGACGGTGGCGTCGGCCGTCGTCCGGTCGTAGCCGACGAACCGGTCGCCGGCCTGGACGAGCTCCGCGGCCTCCGAAAACACGACCTCGCCCAGCTTCTTGCCGAACGCGCTGCTCTTGCGCGCGCGCGCGCGCTGGGCGGCCAGCGCGGCGTCGAACCCAGGCTGGTCAACGGTCAGTCCGTGCTGGCCGGCCAGGTCTTCGATGAAATCGAGCGGCACGCCCAGCGAGTCGTAGAGACGGAAGGCGTCGTCGCCGGGGACGGCCTTGGCGCCGGACGCGCGCGTCTGGTCGATGAGCGCCTCGAGCTTCGGCAGGCCGGCCGTGAGCACCGCGTCGAAGCGCTCTTCCTCACTGCGCACGGTGCGAACGATCCCGTCGCGGCCGGTGCGCAGCTCAGGGTAGGCGTCGCCCATCTCGGCGATGACCGAGTTGACCAGCACGTGCAGCACCGGGTCGGTGAAGCCCAGCTTCTTGCCGTGGCGCATCGCGCGCCGCATGATCTTGCGCAGGACGTAACCGCGCCATTCGTTCGACGGCAGCACGCCATCGGCAATGAGGAACGTCATCGCGCGCAGGTGGTCGGCGATGACGCGCATCGACACGTCCGGATGGTCGGCGACCTCCGACACGCTCGTGTACTTGCGGCCGGCCCGCGCGCCAATGGCGTCCAGCAGCGGGGCAAACAGATCCGTGTCGTAGTTGGACAACTTGCCTTGGATGATCGCGGTCACCCGTTCGAGGCCCATACCGGTGTCGATGGACGGGGCGGGCAGGGGGCGCAGCGTGCCGGCCTCGTCGCGGTCGAACTCCATGAAGACGTTGTTCCAGATTTCGACGTAGCGGTCGCAGCTGCACTCGAGTCCCCGGCACTCGGGCTCGGGGCAGACGACGTCGTTGCCGCGGAAGTAATGGATCTCGGAGCACCGGCCGCATGGCCCGGTTTCGCCCATCTGCCAGAAGTTCTCCGAGAGCCCGAGCGTCGTGATTCGATCCGCCGGTACGAGCGTCGTCCAGATCGCGAAGGCGTCGTCGTCGCGCGGAATGCCGGCCTCGCCTTTGAAGACCGTGGGGAAGAGGCGATCGGCCGGCAGCTTCCAGACGTCGGTGAGCAGCTCCCAAGCGAACTGGACGGCGTCCTGCTTGAAGTAGTCGCCAAACGAGAAGTTGCCGAGCATCTCGAAGAACGTATGGTGCCGCAGCGACGGCCCGACGTTGTCCAGGTCGTTGTGTTTCCCGCTGACGCGCATGCATTTTTGCACCGTCGTCGCGCGTCGGTAGTCGCGCCGTTCGCGGCCGAGGAAGAGGTCCTTGAACTGATTCATCCCGGCGTTCGTGAAGAGCAGCGTCGGGTCGTCAGCCGGAACGAGCGACGACGAGGCGACGATCCGATGGCCGTGGTGCGCGAAGTACTCGAGAAAGCTCTGGCGAATCTCTTTGGCGGTCACGACGTCATTCTACCCGGTCATCTTCGTCGCCACCCCAGGTCCGCAAGGCGCGCGCGATGGCGTCGGCGGCGAAGCCGCGGCGCAGGAGCTGCTGAAAGAGCCGCCGCCGATCGGCGGGCGGCAGCTTCCCCGGCGGCGCCTTGCGGTGGAGCCACTGCGCGATCATTCGGGCTTCGTCGTCGGGCTGGATCTGGCCGACGACCTCCGCGACGACGGACCGGTCGATGCCGCGGGCTTCCAACTCGCGCGCGATACGCAGGCGCCCGCGGTGCTTGATGGCGGCGGCGGTGCGGAGGTGACCCGCCGCGGCCCGCCGGTCGTCGATCGTGCGGTCGTCCGAAAGGGCGCGGACGACGTCGTCCACCTCGCCGGCGTCGTACCCCCGCCGGAGCAGCTTGTCGCGGATTTCCCTGGCCGTGTAGTCGCGCCGGCCCAGCAGCCGAAGGGCGGCGGTGCGCGCACGTACGGAGGGAACAGGACGGGGACGCGTGGGCGCGTCCTTACCGGGTGCGAGCGGCCGCGGGTTCGGCGTTCGACGAGGGGATCTCGACGTAGCGCAGCCAGCCGTGCCGGTCGGGCACGCCGCCGTTGATGTACTCGAAGAACGCCTGCTGGAGCGCGGCGGTGACGGGCCCCCGGCGGCCGGTCCCGACCGTGATCTTGTTGACCGAGCGGACGGGCGTCACTTCTGCCGCGGTGCCGACGAAGAAGATCTCGTCGCAGATGTACAGCATCTCGCGGGGCAGGTCCTGCTCCTTGACTTGGAAGCCCAGGTCCTGCGCGAGCGTGATGATGCTGTCGCGCGTGATGCCCGGCAGCACCGAGGCCGAGATCGGCGGCGTGTACAGGATGTCGTCGCGCACCAGAAACAGGTTCTGGCCGCTGCCTTCGCTCAGATGGCCTTCGGGGTTGAGCGCGATGCCCTCGCTGTAGCCGTCGAGCGTCGCCTCCATCTTGATGAGCGCGGCATTTGCGTAGTTGGCCGACGACTTCGCCAGCGCCGGAAACGTGTTCTGGGCGCTGCGCGTCCAGGAACTCACGCAGACGTCCACGCCCTGCTCGAGTGCGCCTTCGCCAAGGTAGGCGCCCCATTCCCACACGAGGATCACGGCTTCGACCGGGCAGGGAATCGGGTTGACGCCGAGCGTGTTGTAGCCGCGATAGACGAGCGGCCGGATATAGCACGCCTCGAGGCCGTTGGCCTGGACCGTCTCGATGACCGCGTCGGTGAACCCGTCCTGGTCCAGCGCGTACTCCATCCGGTAGATGCGCGCCGAGTCGTACAGGCGCCGCAGGTGCGCGTCGAGCCGGAAGAACGCCGAGCCCTTGGGGGTCCGATAGCAGCGGATGCCTTCGAACACGGCCGACCCGTAGTGAAGGAAGTGCGAGGCGACATGGACGGTCGCGTCCGCCCAATCGATCACCTTGCCGTTCATCCACACTTTGCCCGTGCCGCTGAAAGCCATAACCGCTCCTGACTAATCTTCACATATTACTGCGGTCCGCGCCTTTACTGGCCTTCTCCGCAGAACGGGCACGTGCGGCCCCGCGCGGGCAGCGGCTTCCGGCAGTTCCAGCAGAACCGGCTGACATTCAGCTCGCGCGTGCGGACGCGCGCCGGGGCCGGTCGCCGGCCCGGGGTCGCGGCCGGCTGGACGGCCGCCGCCGCCGGCTCGGCCCGCGGCGGGGTGGACGGCGCCGGCCGCCGGACGACGTCGCGGCGCGCCGCCAGCAGGTCGGTCAGCAGCTGCTCGGCGCCCTGATATCGCGACGCGACGTCGGGCGCGAGCGCCCGCATGACGATGTCGTCGATGGTCTTGGGAATGGCCGCGTTGCGCAAACGCGGCGGCCGACACCATCTCGCCGCGCCGCAGCCGGTCCAGATCGGACGGCGTCGGCGTGTCGTACGGCAGCGCGCCGGTCAGCATCTGGTACATCGTCACGCCCAGCGAGTACAGATCGGACGCGAACACGGCGCGGCCTTCGAACTGCTCCGGCGCCATGTAGGGCGGGCTGCCGATGACGGTCGTCCCGTGCGCGGCGATCTCGAGAAAGCGCGACGTGCCGAAGTCGCCGACCTTGAGCAGGCCCTTCTCGGTTACGAAGACGTTGGCCGGCCGCAGATCGCGGTGGATGACGCCCTGTCTGTGCGCGTGCTCCACGGCGTTGGCGATCTGGCACGTGTAGTCGAGCGCGAGCGTCAGATCGAGCACGCCTCGGCTGGCGATGATGGTCTCGAGCGTGTCGCCAGGGACGTACTCCATCACGATGAAGAAGACGTTGTCCTGCTTCTCGGCCGTGATCACCGTGACGATATTGGGGTGGTTGAGGGAGGCGAGCAGCCGCGGCTCCCGGAGCAGCTCGCCGAAGTCCAGCCCCTGGCGGTGCGGGATCTTGAGCGCGACCCGTTTGCCGATCCACGTGTCTTCCGCCAGGTAGACGGTGCCGAATCCTCCGCTGCCAAGCGGTTCGATGATGCGGTACTTGCCGAGCGTCTGACCGCGGAAGACCATGCGCGCAGTATACCGTCACGTGCGGGGACGACCCGGCGGTCTACAATCGCGGCAGCTACGCGATGAGGGGACCACGTTTCTTCGCACCGTCCGCTTCCGATCCGCAGGTGACGCTCGGTCCTGACGAGTCGCACCATCTCGTGCACGTGCTCCGGCTCGGTGTCGGCGCGACGGTGAGCGTGTTCGACGGGCGCGGCGGCGAGTGGGCGGCCGAGGTCGCGGCGGTGGGCAAGCGCGACGTGCGCCTCGATCGCCGTGATCCGATCGTGCCGGTCGGCGAGCCGCCGGTGCGCGTCGTGCTTGGCGTGGGCCTGCTCAAAGGCGATCACATGGACGAGGTCGTCCGCGACGCGACCATGCTGGGCGTCCAGGCGATCGCGCCGTGCGTGTCCGACCACGTGGTCGTGCCGTCCCGGATCTGGCGCGGCGAGGCCGCGCTCGGCCGGTGGCGGCGCGTGGCCATTGCATCGGCGCGGCAGTGCGGCCGCGCGGTCGTGCCGGCGATTGAGCCCGCGGTCTCGTTCGACGAACTGCTCGATCGCGCAAACGTGGATGTCCGTCTGGTCGCCGTCGAGCCCGGCGCACCGGGGGCCGCGACCGTCGAGCCGGCAAGCCTCGGGAAGCCGTCCGCGGCGCTGGCGCTCGTCGGGCCCGAAGGCGGATGGTCGGCCGCCGAGATCGACCGGGCGCGCGCGCGCGGCGCGACGCTCGTACGCCTCGGCCCTCGCACCCTGCGAGCCGACGCGGCCCCGACGGTGCTGCTGGCGGCGCTGTGGACGAGTTGGGGGTGGGGAGGATAGGCCGCGGGCCTCGGGCCTCGGGCTACGGGCTGCAGCCTGCAGGCTACGGGCTCCCGCCTACACGCGGAACCGCTCTGGGCCCAGCGCTTGTCTTTGGCACGGCTCTTTCATCTCTGATCGCAGAGGTTCCTGTGAGCAGAGATCATCGAAAGCTCCGCGTCTTCGCCGAGTCGCACCGCGTGACGCTAGCTATCTACAAGCACACCAAACACTTCCCGAGAGACGAGTGGTTTGGCCTTCGTGGGCAGATGCGCCGTGCTGCTGTCTCCGTCTCGAGCAATATCGTTGAAGGAAGCGCACGCCGAAGCGCGGCCGACTATCTCAGATTTCTCAATATGGCCCTAGGCTCGGCCTGCGAGCTCAGGTACCTCACGGACCTGAGCCAGGAGCTCGGGCTTGCATCTGGCGAGGGCTGGACCGACGTTACTACTGGGTGTGAGATCGTCGTTCGGCAGTTGGAGCGCCTCACCCAGCAGGTAAAGGAGCTAGAGTTTAGAGCCGGAATGCACGCGTCAGGGGCGGGACGGCGGTCTAGCCCTTAGTCTTTAGCCCGCAGCCCGCAGCCCGCAGCCCGCCTTCTACCCGAACAGGTCCTTCACCTTGTCGAAGAAGGGCCGGTCGGATTCGTCGTGCGCCTTGGGACCAATCTTCTCGCCGGGCAGGGCTTTGGCGAGCTGCTCGACGACCTTCTTCTGGTCCTTGGTGAGCTTCTTCGGCACGTCGACCACGAGGCGCACGTGGAGGGCACCCCGCCCGTGGCCTGTGACGCTCGGCATGCCCTTACCTCGAAACGAGACCGTCGAGCCGTTGGCTGTTCCCGGCGCGACGTGGACCTCCACCTTGCCGCTCAACCCTTCGAGCGGAAACGACCCGCCGAGCGCCATGACATGAAATGGCACGGACACTTCCGCGAACAGGTCGTTGTCCTCGCGCCGCAAGAACGGATGGGGCTTGACGTGCACGACGACGTACAAGTCGCCGGGCGGGCCGCCAGCCGCCCCGTGCTCGCCTTCGCCGTAGATGCGGAGACGCTGGCCGTCGGCGATGCCCGCTGGAATCTTCACCGTCACGCGCCGCTCGCGCATGACGCGGGACGTCCCCCGGCACGCGGGGCAGGGCTTGGTGATGACGTGGCCCGTTCCGCCGCACTGTCCGCACGCGCGCGCGACGACGAGGAATCCCTGCTGGTAGCGCAGCTGGCCTCGACCGCCGCATTGCGGGCACGTCTCGCGCGAGCTGCCCGGCGCCGCGCCGGTCCCGCGGCAGGTGTCGCATGCCTCTTCGCGGGGAATCTGGATCGCGGTTTCCGTGCCCGTGTACGACTCCTCGAACTCGATCTCCAGGTCGAAGCGGAGGTCGGAGCCGCGAACCGGCCCGTCGCGCCGCCCGCGGCCGCCGCCAAAGCCGAAGAAATCACCGAGGATGTCCGAGAAGTCCGTGAAGATGTCCGGATTGATGTTCGGCCCGCCGCCCGCGCCGGAAACGCCGGCGTGCCCGAACTGGTCGTACCGCCCGCGCTTCTCCTGATCCCCCAGGACCGAGTAGGCCTCGGCGGCTTCCTTGAAGCGCTCTTCGGCGGCCCCGTCACCCGGGTTGCGGTCGGGATGGAACTTGAGCGCGAGCCTGCGGTACGAGCTCTTGATCTCCTGCTCGGTGGCCTCGCGCGTGACCTCGAGCACCTCGTAGTAATCGCGCCGGCTCACGACGTCGCCACCTTGACCTGCGCGGGCCGCAGAAGGCGCCGCCCCATCATGTAGCCGCGGCGGAGCTCGGCCGTGATCGTGCCGTCCGGCCGGTCGGCCGCCGGTTCCTGCGCGACCGCTTCATGCCATTGCGGGTCGAAGATTTGGCCGACAACCTCGACCGGCTCGACGCCGCGCTTGCGCAGGGCATCGAGCAACTGCCGGTGGATCAACTCCACGCCGCGGCGCAGCGGGCCCGCGGCCTGATCGGCGGCCGACGCGGCGAGTGCGCGCTCCAGGTCGTCGAGCGCCGGCAGGATGTCCCGCACGATGTCGGCGCCGGCGGTTTCGGTCAACTCCAGCCGGTCCCGCTCGGTGCGCTTGCGGTAGTTGTCGAACTCGGCCGTCGTCCGCAGCAGGCGGTTGTACAGCTCGTCGCGCTCTTGTTGGAGCGCCTGAAACGCTTCGGCCGTCACCGGCTCGCCGTCGTGCACGGGTACCTCGTGTGGTTTCATCGTGGTGGAGTTACGGCCGCTCGAGCATCCGCGTCATCGTGGCGGAGACGCTGTCGACCATGGCAATCGTCCGCTGGTAGCGCATCCGCGTGGGGCCGATCACGCCGACCGCGCCGGTCCGCTCGCCGTCGCTGAAGGTGGAGGCGACGAGGCTGAACGGCTGCATGTCCGGAGACGAGTGCTCCGACCCAATGACCACCGTAAGACCGGCTTCGTCGAGATACTGCGTGAGTATCTCGAGCAGCCGGTGCTTCTCCTCCATCATGCGGAACAACGCCCGCAGCGCCTCGAGCAGCATGCTGCTCTTGTCGGCCGCCGGGCCGACCAGGTCCTCGAGCAGCAGCGACGCGCCCTGTACGTGGACGCGGTCGTCGGTGCCCGGCTCGCCCAACCCCGTCTGGGTCAGCCGCAGCGCACGCGCCGCCAGTGCGTCGTACCACATGCGCTCGTGCTGCAGCCGCCTGATGACGGCGGCCCGCACGTCCTGGAGGGGAGCGCCGGAGAACTCGGTGTTGATGTAGTTGGCAGCCTGCGTCAGCACCGTCGCCTCGCACGCTTCGTCGGTCTCGACGACCTTGTGGGTCACCTGGCCGCCGGTCGACACGACGACGACGAGGACGCGCCGCTCGGCGAGCCGGACGAAGTCGATGCGTTGCAGCCGCACGGTCGGGCTGGCCGGCGCGACGGCGAAGCCGACGTGGTGCGACATCCGCGACAGCTCGTGGGAGGCGTGCTCGAACAGAATCCTCGACCGAACCCGCCCCTCGCAGCTTCGCTTCGACATCCGGCCACACCCGGCCCCGCTTGCGCGCGCCCAAGAGCCAGTCAACGTACAGGCGATAGCCCGAATCGGTAGGCACTCGTCCCGCCGAGGTGTGCGGCTGCTTGACCAAGCCGTGCTCCTCGAGCCGGGCCAGGATGTTCCGCACCGTGGCCGACGACAGCCCGAGCGCGCTGTGCGCCGCGAGCCACGCGGACGACACCGGCTCCCCCTGATCGACGTACTCGGCGACCAGCCTGGAGAGGATTCTGACGTTGGCGATCGGTCAGGTCGGGCATTAGCAGTCGCACATCGAGAGTGCTAATGGAGATTATACCCGACTCGGCCGGGTCTCTTCAGATGCCCGCCCGGGCAACGAGGCTCCGGGCGGCGGCCGACGCGTCGTGGACGAGCGACTCGCGGTCGGCCCAGGTGACGTGGCCGTCGCGGGCGACGATGGTTCCGCCGACGATGGTCAGGGCGACATCGCTCGGGCGCGAAGTGTACACGAGGGTGGAGTACGGATCGTGCGCGGGTGTCTGGTGCAGCCCGCCGGTTCGCACGACGATGACATCCGCCTCTTTGCCGACTTCGAGCGAGCCAATCATGTCGCCGAGCCCCAGCGCCTGGGCGCCCTCGCGCGTGGCCATGCGCACGACGTCTCGAGCCGGGAGCGCGCCGGCGCCGGCCTTCATGGCCTGCAGCGTCGCCGCCAGCCGCATCTCGTGGAACATGTCCAGCGTGTTGTTGCAGGCCGCGCCGTCGGCGCCAAGCGACACGGCAATGCCGCGGCGTCGGAGGTCGGCCACCGGCGCAACGCCGGACCCGAGCTTGAGGTTCGACCCCGGGCAGTGGAGCACGTTCACGCGGCGCTCGGCCATCAGCGCCTGCTCGGCGTCGGTCGTCCACACGCAATGGGCGGCGCACAGACGGTCGGTCGCGAGCCCGACCGACGCGAGGTAGGCGAGCGTGTCCTGGCCGGTCCGCTGGCGGACGAGCGCGACTTCCTCGATCTGCTCGGCGGCGTGGGTGTGAACGAGGAGGCCATGACGGGTCGCGGCGGCCGCCGTGGCCTCGAGCAGCGTGCGGGAGCAGGCGAGCGCGAAGCGCGGCGCCAGCGCGGCGCGCAGCCGCCCGTCGGCGGCGCCGTGCCAGCGGGCGTGGAGCGAGAGGCTCTCGTCGATGGCGGTCGCCCAAGGCTCGAAGAGCCGCGGCGGCACGTTGTCTCCGATATCCATCAGGCATTTGCCGACGGTCGCGCGCAGGCCGGTCGGCACGAGCGCCTCGAAGACCGCGTCGGTGCCGTGCACGGTCTCCATGGTCAGGGCCGTCGTCGTGCCGCCAAGTTGGAGCTCGGCGGCGGCCAGCCGCGCGGCGGCGCGCAGCGTGGACTCGTCGTGCGCCGCTTCGAGCGGCCAGACGTCGCGCGCGAGCCACGCGAGCAGGGGCAGGTCGTCGGCGAGCCCCCGGAACAACGTCTGGCACAGGTGGACGTGCGTCTGGACGAACCCGGGCAGCACGAGGGCGCCGGCCGTGTCGATGGAGGCCGCCGCCGCGGACGCGGCCGGCGGCCGGCCAACGGCGGCGATGCGTCCAGCGTCGATCCAGAGGTCGCCCGTGACGACGTCGAACGCGTCGTTCATCGTGAGGATGGTCGCGTTGCGCAGGACCAGTCCGGTGTCGGGCCTCATCGCACGAGACGCTTGAAGAATCCGCCGAACTTCGAGAAGACGTTGAAGATGCGGTCGGCCGCCGAGCCGTCGCAGGTCTCGGTGGGGACGGTGCCGGCGAGGAACGCTTCGCGAATGACGTCGGGGCAGGCCGGCGTGGCGAGCTTGCCGTTCGCCTTGTCGATGTCCGCGAAGACGATCCCCTCGGGCACGGAGAACGACTCGTTGTGATGGGCCGACAGCGCGTGCTTCATGAACGACGTCCAGATGGGCAGCGCCGCCTGCGCCCCGCTGAGCCCCAGCGGCTGGTTGTCGTCGAACCCGACCCACACCGTCGTCAGCAGCTCGGGCGTGAACCCGATGAACCACGCGTCGCGGAGGTCGTTGGTCGTGCCGGTCTTGCCCGCGGCGTCGAGCGTAAAGCCCGCCGCGCGCGCGCCGGCCGCCGTGCCCTCATCGAGGACGCTGCGCATCATGTCCACCACGAGGAACGTCGCGTCGGCGCGGGCGGCGCGGCGGGTCGGCGGAGCGGGGACGTCCTTCGACTTGCCGTTCTCGACGAGGCGCGTGATGGCACGCAGCGGGCGCACGGCGCCGTCGTTGACGAAGAGGGTGTACGCGGTCGTCATGTCGAAAGGCGTCTCCGGAAAGACGCCGAGCGCGAGCGACGGGTACGGCTTGATGGGCGCGCCGACGCCGATCCGCTTCCAGAGGTCCACCACCCGGTCGTAGCCCGTGGTCTCGGCGACCTTGACCGCGACGATGTTGCGCGAATGGGCGAGGGCATCGCGAAGTGTGACCGGCCCGCCGTATTCGTCCTTGTAGTTGGCTGGCGTGTAGTCGTTGCCCTGGCCGTCCTTGAACGTCGTGGGCTCGTCGTCGATGACCGTGGCGGGCGTGAGATCCCCGCGGCCCTCCTCGGCCATCCGCTGGAAGGCCGCCAGATAGACGAACGGCTTGAAGGCCGACCCTGGCTGGCGTTTCGCGACCACGACCCGGTCGTACTGGGACTGGCTGTAGGCGCGGCCGCCGACGAACGCGAGGATGTCGCCCGTTCGCGGATCGACGGCGAGGAGCGCCACTTCCGCGTGCCCCTTGCGCTTGCGCCCCGCGAGCGCCTTGTCGACGTGCGCGATCCCTTCGGCGACCGCTTCCTGCGCCATCCGCTGCAACTGCAGGTCGAGCGTCGTGTAGACGTCGACGGCCGCGTCCTTCTTGAGCAGGTTGCCGTACTGGTCGTCAACCTGCTGGCTCACGAAGTCGGTGAAGTAGGGCGCTTCGTTCTCGAGCGCGCGGCTGGCGATGGCGATCGGCTCGCGGGCGGCGCGGGCGGCCGCCTCCGCGGTGACGTCGCCGGCGTCCGCCATCAGACGCAGCACGACGTTACGCCGGTCCTTCGCGGCGTCCGGATGCCGGAACGGTGACAGGCGCGAAGGCGACTGGATGAGCCCGGCGATCGTGGCGGCCTCGGCGAGCGACAGGTTGCTCACGTCTTTGCCGAAAAAGATGCGGGCGGCCTCGGCCACGCCGTGGATCTCGAACGGTCCCCGCTGGCCGAGCGTGACATCGTTCAGATACAGCTCGAGAATCTGGTTCTTCGTGAACCGCGACTCGAGCACGAGCGCCATGAACTGTTCCTGGAGTTTGCGCCGAATCGTCTTGGCCGGCGTCAGGAACGTGTTCTTGACGATCTGCTGGGTCAGCGTGCTGCCCCCGACCAGATACGAACGGTTGCCGCGCAGGTTGGTGACCATGGCGCGGGCCGCGCCAATCGGATCGACGCCCGGGTGCTCGAAGAACCGCCGGTCTTCGGTGTCGACCACCGCGTCGATCATGACGCGCGGAATGTGCGAGAGCGGCACGTACCGACGCTTCTCGCCCGGTGCGAGCGCCGTGAGCAGCGGGGCCTCGAGCGTGACACGCCGCACGGCGGCGCCGGCCGCGTCGGTCAGCTTGGCGATGATTGGCGACGAGCCGCGCTGGAAGTCCACGCGGAGGCTCTGTGAGGGGCGATCCGGCGCGGGCCGCGTCACCAGGAGGATCGTGGTCCCGCTGATGCTGAACTCGCCGGGCAGGGCGGCCTTGGGGCGTTGGGCGTAGCCAACTTCGTTCAGGCGCGCTTCGAGCTGC
The DNA here is from genome assembly GCA_963849525.1 of uncultured Acidobacteriota bacterium. Classification (GTDB taxonomy): domain Bacteria; phylum Acidobacteriota; class Vicinamibacteria; order Vicinamibacterales; family SCN-69-37; genus CAVXSP01. Next base: position 788,820 of record CAWKHL010000006.1, read on the forward strand.
GGCGGCGACAGCCCTTCGCCGCGATACAGATCGACCGGCCGGCCGAAAATGCGGGGAATGGGCTGCTCTTCGCCGGCGCCGAGCCGCTGGTCGATCATCCGGCCGTAGCTCACCCAGAAATACGACGCCACGACGAGCCCGATCGCCGCCGGGATGCCGACCACCACCGCGGCGATCTTGAGCCGCCGTTCGCGCGCCTCCGGAGACAGTGTGGGCCGGCGCGACCGGCGGGGCCCGGTGGCGGCGTTCGGCGCAGGACGGCGAGCGGGACGATTCGTCGGGCGACTGGGCATAAGTGTCGTCGAACTAGTGTACGGTGGCGGGCGCGCACGGTCCGACGCGCCGGCTCGTGAGAGCTACAGGACGAGGACGTAGTGCGCGCCCATCTCCACGGGCACCAGCTCGACGAGGCGGTCGCCCAAGGACAGGCCGTAACGATTCAAGAAGAATGCCAGGCTCAGCACGCGCTCTTGGGGCGTGCCGTCGGGAAAGGCGAGGGCGCGCGTCCGGTTGAACTGGCGTCGGAGCGTGTCATCTTTACGCTTCGTCGCCTGCACGATCTTGTGGTGGAGCGTCTTGAGCGCGTCGCGCATCCGATCGGCGGTGGTGTTGACCGTGCCAGACAACGTCGGGTCAACCTGGGGCACGGCCGCCTTGAGCTCGCCGGCGCGGCGCGCGATGTCGCCGTTGAACTCGTCGAACGTGCGGTCGAGCTCCGGCGGCCACTGTCCCTCGAGCAGAAGATTGAGCGCCGAGTCATCCTGCGCCTGCAGCATCGCGAGCGGCACGTTCTGGCGATCGAGAAACCGCGCGGCGGCCGCGTCGACGATTGTGAGGCTGGCGCGCGGGTAGAGCAGCGGGGCCTCGACGCCGCACTCCCGGTAGATCGCGCCGAGCTGCGCCTGGTAGGCCAGCTCGCTCGGGCCGGCGACGTAGCATGCCGTCGGGAGCAGCCGATCCTGCACGATGGGCCGCAGCAGGACGTTGGGGCTGAACTGCTCGGGCCGCGTGCGGATCTCCTCGCTGAGCGCGTCCGCCGGTCGGACCGCGTCGCGGACGACGAAGGCGCCGTCGCGCCGCTTGATCGCGTGCCGGCCCAGGTCGTCCATGTAGAAGAGCGAGACGGCGTCGGCGTCCGGCTCGAGCTGTGCGTGGTGCCCGAGACGCGTCATCAGAGCGCCGGCCTCGCGGGCCAGCTCGGCCGTCCGGCCGGGCCGCTCGATCTCCCGGGCAAACAGGTCGGCGACCAGCGGCTTGGCCGCGGGGTCGGATGACTCGAAGACGACCAGCCCGTGCAGGCCGAGCAGCTGCTCGATCCACGACGCGAAGGCCTGCGCCATCGTGACGCCTGGACGGTAGTGGGCGCGCAGCGCGCCGAGGAGCTCGCCCGTGAACTCGGTCGGCTGGAGCGTCGACTCGAGCTCGGCCATCGCGTCATGGATGCCGTCGTCGAGCAGCAGCCGCGCGATGGGCCGCTCGCCGGCGCCGGCGACATTCGACAGGACGACATCCTTCAGCGCGAAAGCGGCGTCCAGGATGTGGGCCGTCCGGACTTCGTCCCAGTCGTGGTCCTCCGCGTCGACCCAGAAGACGGGCACGACGGGCGTGCCGTGCTCCTGACGGACCTTGGCCGCCAATTGGATCGTCGTGACGGCCTTGAGCAGGGTATAGAGCGGCCCGCCGAACAATCCGGCTTGCTGGCCGGTGACGATGGCGACCGATTGCGGGTCCGCGAGCGTGCGGGCCGCCTGGCGCGCCGCCTCGGGTGCCCCGCGGCGCTCCTGCTGCGCGTCAAGAACGGCGGCGATGGCGCCGCGGTCGCGCGGCGCGCGCTGCACGCGGGCGATCGTTTCGCGCCATGCGGACGCATCGGCCGGGTTTCCGGCGAAGAGCGGCGCGACCGACTGGAAATCGTGGGCGTAGGCGCCAACCAGCGGCCGGATCCACGCAAGCTGGCGGACGTCGAGTGAGTCGCGGATCACGTTGAACAATCTACTACACGACTCGGACGCCCCACCGTGTTACAGTTTTCCCAAGAAATGTAGGAGTTCGAGCGCTGCCATCTGACGAGTCTGCCGGTTTCACCGCGCCAGGGACATTCGGCGCGTATCGCGTCCTGCACCAGATTGGCAGCGGCGTTCTAGGACCAGTTTTCCGCACGTACGATCCCCAGCGAGACCGGCTCGCCGCGGTCAAAATCTTTCGCCTCGATCTCGTCCCCGAAGAAGTCGCGCGGTTGGCCGACGCGTTCCGTCGGCTGGTCGTCGCGCTCCCCCGGCACGACACGATCGTTCAGGTCCTCGACGCCGGGCTCGAAGGGATGACGGCCTACCTCGTCAGCGAGTACGTGGTCGCCGAGACGCTCGATGTCGCGCTGCGTCATCTTGCGCCGGCGCCGCTCGATCGCGCCCTGCCGATTCTCTCGCAGCTGGCCGATGCGATCGACACGGCGGCGGAGGCCGGGTTGGTCCATGGCGCGCTCCACCCGCGCGATGTGTTCGTGGAGCTCGACACCAATGAGGTGCGCGTCGCGGGCTTCGGCGTCGTGCCCGCCATCGCGGCCCGTGGACTCCGCACGCCGATTCGCCACCCGTACTCCGCGCCGGAGCGCGTGAACGGCGAGGCGTGGGATGGCCGGGCCGACGTGTACTCGCTGGGCGCCATGGCCCACGAGCTGCTGACCCGCCGCAGACCCGCGGGGCCGGGCGAGCAGGATGGAACGTTGACGTCGGAGACCTCGCCCGAGCAGCGCGTCCTGATCCGCCGTGTGCTCTCGGCCGCCTTGGCCGAACGGCCCCAGCACCGATTCGCGTCGGCGCGCGCCTTCGTCGAGGCGCTGGAGGCCGTGGCGCGGGGCGACGGGGGCGTGGCCATCCCCGAGGCGACCGACGCAGAAGAAGAGGAGACCGGCGAGCAGGTCAGCCTGGCAGGGCTGGCGGCATTCGACGAGGCCCAGGAGATCGAGGGCGAGGCGATCGTCGAGGTGGGCGTGGTGCCACCCGTCGAGCCCGACGATGCCGCGCGGCCGATGGCGGCTCCCATCGTCGAACGTGCCGTGGCCGACGGGCCGCCTGCGCCCATGCCGCCAGAGCGGGCCGCCCGCCCGCCCGAGGATGCGGCGGTCGCCTCCGACGAGGATCACGACTGGGCGACCAGCGCCGCGGCGACGAGCCCGATGTGGGACGCTGACGCGCGCCGATCGTTCGATCCGCCCGTTCGACCGATCGTCCGGCGCGCCGCCGAGACGGGCGACCTCGGGCTCGGTCACGGGCCGCTCGGCTCGCTGCCTGAGCGGTCCGTGTCCGCCTCGGGCGCGTCGTTTCCGTGGGCTGCCCTTGTTGCGGTGGCACTGGCCGCCATCGCGCTGGGGTTCGCCCTCGGCTATTCGTATGCTCGCCGGGCGACGCCGGCCGTCCCGTCGGGGCCTGTGGTCGGGGCGAGCCGCGCGGGGGCGCCCGGCGATACGGACGTCGCGGTGCCGAATGCCGCGGTGCCGCCGCCGGCCGCCAGCCCAGAAGGCTCGGCGGCGCCGGCCGGCGCGGCGACCGTCCCGCCGCCGCCCCCCGTGGTCCGGCCGACCGAGCCGGTTGCGGTGGCGCGCGGGCGGCTCGATGTTCGGTCAACGCCCGCGGGCGCGATGGTGGTGGTCGACGGTCGGCCGGCCGGAGAGACGCCCGCGGTGGTCAAGGATCTGGCGCTGGGGCAGCACACAATTGAAGTCGCGCGGCCGGGCTACGTGCCGCACACTGAGCAGGTGACGTTGTCCGCGCGGCGTGTGACGCAGACGCTGTCGGTCGCCTTGCGGCCTGGCGCGGGGGCGTCCTCCGCGACGCGGCCTCCGGCGGCGGGCATGGGGTCGATCTACGTCGAACTCGCGGCCGCAGTCGGCGCGGGTGTTGATCGACGGGCGATTCGTCGGCACGACGCCGCTCCGCGTGGCGGACATCGGCGCCGGTCGCCACGCGGTGCGGTTGGAGCTTACCGGCCACCGCTCGTTCGCCACGACGGTGAGCGTGACGGCTGGTGACGAGGCGCGAGTGACGGGCGCATTGGAAGAGGGAGCGGAGTAGTTGATGGATGCGGTGCTGGCGCTTGAGAACGGGAAGTGGTTTCGGGGCAAGGCGGCCGGCGCGGCCGGAGAAACGGCCGGCGAGGTCGTCTTCAACACGAGCATGACCGGCTATCAGGAGGTGCTGACCGATCCGTCCTACGCGGGACAGATCGTGACGATGACCTGCCCGGAAATCGGCAACTACGGCGTCACCGACGAGGACGTCGAGTCGCGCGGCCTGCAGGTCGCCGGCTTCGTGGTTCGGGACGAATCACCCGTCGCGAGCAACTGGCGGGCGCAGGGGACGCTGACCGGGTATCTGGCCTCGCACGGCATCGTGGCGATCTCGGACATCGACACGCGCGCGCTGACGCGCGTGCTCCGGTCCGCGGGCGTCATGCGCGGGGTCATCGGCACCGGGCGCGTCAACCCCGACGACCTGGTCGACAAGGCCCGCGGCATTCCGCGGATGGAGGGCTCGGATCTCGTGCGTGGCGTCACGTGCCGCGAGCCGTTCGACTGGACCGAGCCGCTCGGGGGAGACTTCGTCGTGCCGCCGGGGCGGCGCGCGAGCCGGCCGCTGCGCGTCGCGGCGTACGACCTCGGCATGAAGTGGAATATTCTTCGCCGCCTCACGGCGTACGGCTGCGACGTCCGCATCTTTCCGGCGACGACCCCGGCCGGCGAGCTGCTGGCCACCTCGCCCGACGGCGTCTTCCTCAGCAACGGCCCGGGCGACCCGTCGGTGCTCGGCTACGCCATCGAGAACGCGAAGACCCTGGTCGGCAGCGGCGTGCCGGTGTTCGGCATTTGCCTCGGCCATCAAGTGCTCGGACTCGCCATGGGCGCGCGCACCTACAAACTGAAGTTCGGCCACCGGGGCGCCAACCACCCGGTCAAGGAGCTGCGCTCGGGCAAGGTCGAGATCACCTCGCAGAATCACGGGTTCGCCGTCGATCCGGCGTCGGTGCCCGACGACGTGCAGGTCACGCACCTGAATCTCTACGACGGGACGATCGAGGGCCTGCGCCACGTCACGCAGCCGGTCTTCTGCGTGCAGTATCATCCTGAAGCCTCGCCCGGGCCGCACGACGCGGACTATCTCTTCGGCCAGTTCCTCGAAGAAATGGAAACGCGCGAGCCGGCCGGCCGGTAACGTCAAGACCCATGCCCAAACGGACAGATCTGCAACGCATCCTCGTCATCGGGTCAGGCCCGATTGTGATCGGACAAGCCTGCGAGTTCGACTACTCCGGCACGCAGGCCTGCAAGGCCCTGCGCGACGAGGGCCTCGAGGTGGTGCTCGTCAACAGCAACCCGGCGACGATCATGACCGATCCGGATCTGGCCGATCGGACGTACGTCGAGCCGCTCACCGCCGAGGTCCTCGAGAAGGTCATCGCCCGCGAGCATCCGGACGCGCTGCTCCCGACGGTCGGGGGGCAGACGGCGCTCAACCTGGCGGTCGAGCTGGGGGAGCGGGGCATTCTCGCGAAGTACGGCGTGCAGCTCATCGGCGCATCGGTGTCGGCCATCAAGGTGGCCGAGGATCGGCTCCAGTTCAAGGATGCGATGCGGTCGATCGATATCGAGGTGCCTGACAGCGCGTGCGTGGGCACGATGGAGCAGGCGCTCGACACGGCCGAGCGCCTCGGCTTTCCGGTGATCATTCGCCCCTCGTTCACGCTTGGCGGCGTGGGCGGCGGCATCGCCTACAACGTCGAGGAGTTTCGGGAGATCGCCCAGCGCGGCCTGTCGATGAGCCCGGTGCACGAGATCCTGGTCGAAGAGTCCGTCATCGGGTGGAAGGAATTCGAGCTCGAGGTCATGCGCGATGTTGACGACAACTTCGTCGTCATCTGCTCGATCGAGAACATCGACCCGATGGGCGTGCACACCGGCGACAGCATTACGGTCGCGCCGGCGCTGACCCTGACCGACAAGGAGTACCAGCGGATGCGGGACGCGGCGCGGCGGATCATCCGCCGGGTTGGCGTCGAGACCGGCGGCTCGAATATTCAGTTCGCGCTCAACCCGGCCGACGGCCGGATGGTGGCCATCGAGATGAACCCGCGGGTCTCGCGGTCGTCGGCGCTCGCCTCGAAGGCGACCGGATTTCCGATCGCGAAGATCGCGGCCAAGCTCGCGCTCGGGTACCGCCTGGACGAGATTCCGAACGACATCACGCGCCTCACGCCGGCGTCCTTCGAGCCGACGATCGACTACGTCGTCGTCAAAGTGCCGCGGTGGACCTTCGAGAAGTTCCCGATGGCCGACCGCACGCTCACGACCCAGATGAAGTCGGTGGGTGAGGCCATGGCGATCGGGCGGACCTTCAAGGAAGCGTTCCTCAAGGCGTTCCGCTCGCTCGAGCTCGGCCGGAGCGGGCACTTGTTTCGCCAGACGGTGGCCGGCGGCGAGCTCGAACAGGAAGACGACGCCGCGCTGCAGCGGGCGCTGTCGATTCCCACGGATCGTCGGATGTGGGCCGTCTTCCGCGCGCTCGATCGGGGCTGGAGCGTGGACGATCTTCACCGGTTCACGCGGATCGATCCGTGGTTCCTGACGCAATTCCACCAACTGGTCGAGCTGGCCCGGTCGGCGGCGGCGGTCGGCCCCCGCGACCTGTCGGACGACCTGCTCCGCGAGATGAAGCGGTCCGGGTTCGGCGACGGGGATCTGGCGCGGCTCACCGGCGCCGACGAGGACGGGTTGCGCGCGCGGCGGCGCGAGACGGGGCTGGTGCCCGCCTACAAGCGCATCGACACGTGCGCGGCCGAGTTCGAGTCGTTCACGCCGTATCTCTACGGCACGTTCGAGCAGGAGTGCGAGGCGGCACCGACGTCGCGGTCGAAGGTCATCATCCTCGGCAGCGGGCCGAATCGGATCGGCCAGGGCATCGAGTTCGACTACTGCTGCTGCCACGCCGCGTTCGCGCTGCGCGACGAAGGCTACGAAACGGTGATGGTCAACTGCAATCCGGAGACCGTCTCGACCGACTACGACACCGTCGACCGGCTGTACTTCGAGCCGCTGACGTTCGAGGATGTCGCCTCGATCATCGATCGGGAGAAGGAGGGCGGCGGGGAAGTCGCGTGCGTCGTGCAGTACGGCGGCCAGACGCCGCTCAAGCTGGCGCTCCGACTGCAGTCGGCCGGCGTGAAGATCCTCGGCACCTCGCCCGACTCGATCGACCTGGCGGAGGACCGCGAGCGGTTCGCGAAGCTGCTCTGGGACTTGGGCATTCCGCAGCCGGCGAGCGGAACGGCGACGTCCGCCGAGGAAGCGCGCGGCGTCGCGGCGGGGATCGGGTTTCCCGTCATCGTCCGGCCGTCCTACGTCCTCGGCGGCCGCGCGATGGCCATCGTCTACGACACGCCGTCGCTCGATCGCTACATGCGGCACGCCGTGGACGCGTCGCCCGAGCACCCGATTTACATCGACAAGTTCCTCGAGGACGCGTTCGAGATCGACGTCGACGCGCTCGCCGACGCGTCCGGCGAGGTGGTCATCGGCGGGATCATGGAGCACATCGAGCAGGCCGGCATCCACTCGGGCGACAGCTCGTGCGTCGTCCCGAGCTTCCTGCTGGCCGATCGCCACATCCAGACCATTCGCGACTACACGCGCCGCGTGGCGCGGGCGCTGAACGTCGTCGGCCTCATGAACGCGCAGTTCGCGGTGAAGGACGACGTGGTCTACGTCCTGGAGGTCAACCCGCGGGCGTCGCGCACGGTGCCGTACCTGTCGAAGGCCACCGGCGTGCCGCTGGCCAAGGCGGCCGCGCGCGTGATGATCGGCCGGACGCTCGCCGAACTGGGCCTCGTCGAGGACCTCGACGTGTCGGGCTACTTCGTCAAGACGCCCGTGTTTCCGTTCGTGCGCTTCCCGGGCGTCGACACCCTGCTCGGCCCGGAGATGAAGTCGACCGGCGAAGTCATGGGCGGCGCCGAGACGTTCGGGTCGGCGTTCGCCAAGGCGCAGATGGGGGCCGGGCAGCAGCTGCCCGAGGGCGGCACCGCGTTCATCAGCGTCAACAACGCCGACAAGCCGAACGTCGTGCCGATCGCCCGGCGAGCTGGCGCAGCTCGGGTTCGCGCTCGTGGCGACGCGCGGCACGGCCGCCTACCTGCGCGCCCACGGGCTGGACGTCGAGATCGTCTACAAGATCAACGAGGGCCGGCCGCACATCGGCGACGAGCTCGTGAACAAGACGATTGCGCTCGTCATCAACACGCCGCTCGGCCGGGAATCGTTCTTCGACGATCGCACCGTGCGCCGCATCGCCATGCTGCAAGGCGTGCCCGCGATTACCACGCTCACCGGCGCCTCGGCCGCCGTCAGCGCCATCGCCGCGCTCAAGACCGAGGGGCTGACGGTCAAGTCGCTGCAGGAATATCGGGAGGCGGCCCTGGCGTTCGACCCAGCGACCGATCGCCCCATCGACCTAAGGACCTGTCAGGAAATAAGTGACGCATTTCGGGCGTCGAGACGCCCGTCTGGCAAGGCGCGCCGACCGAGAATACCTGGCGTATTTGAGGGAGAAGCCACGACGCCAGACGGGATGGATCGGCGGCCCAAATGCATCACTTATTTCCTGACAGGTCCTAAGGACATCGGTCATCGACCTATCGACCCATCGACCTATCGACCCATCGACCTATCGACCCATCGACCTATCGACCCATCGACCTATCGGGGGCGGGTTGACGGTCGGCGATTCCCTTTTGGTTGGCGTGATCGAGCGGTTCGATAGGCGGCGGCGAAGATTCGAACCAGCTCCTGGGCCTCGCGGACGATCGAGGGGGTTGGGGTAAAGCACCGCGCGGTATCGCGAAGGTACTCGGCCCAGAACAGGCATTCATCCGCCTCTTCACGAACGACGCCGATCTTCGCCGTGAACTCGGCGTGGGACCGGGCGAGGGTTGCGGCCCGGTAGTTGGCCGCGACGGAAGCGGCGGCACCGCTGAGCTGTGTGGCCGCGTGGCGTGTCTCGGCCTCGCGGAGGAGCGGCCGAACAGAGGCGGCAACCCCTCGCGCAAACGCGCCGGTTCGCTCTTCGAGCGCTTTCGGCGTCATTGGTCCACGCCCTGATGGAGCACAATGTGTACCGGACTGATCGGCCGGCGATGCGCTGAGGATCGAAATGCGCGCCGGCCGTGATGGAAGGATCTGCAACGTGCAGCCGGGTAGGGTCGTGCGGAATGTGCCATGTCGCGGCCAGCAGGCACAATAGGCCGATGGGTCGATAGGCCGATAGGTCGATGAGCTGATGGGTGGATATCTATCTGAGCGCTTCGTTCGCGCCTCCGGGCCGGGCGGCCAGAACGTCAACAAGGTCGCGACGGCGGTCGAACTGCGCTTCGACGTGGACCGTTCGCCGCTCGCCGAAGCCGTCAAGGCGCGGCTGCGGACACTGGCCGGCAGCCGCCTGACGGCCGAGGGCGTCGTGCTCATCGACTCGCGCGCCCATCGGACGCAGGCGCAGAACCGCGAAGCCGCGCGGGCTCGCCTCCAGGACCTGATCGATCGGGCCTCGGTCGTTCCCAAGCGGCGCCGGTCGACGAAACCCACCAAGTCAGCGAAAGCGCGCCGCCTCGACGAAAAGCAGCGCCGCGGCCTCGTCAAGCGCCGCCGCTCGTCGGGTCTGGACGACGAGTGAAGCGACAGCCGATGGGGCGATAGGTCGATAGGTCGATGGGGCGATGGGCCGATGGGCCGATTCACCTGGGGTGTCTCATGAAGACAGCGCGAGTCTGGGGAGCGTGTGGGGTTGCGGCCGCGGTTGTCGTGGTCTCGCTCGGCGTGGCGCGGCCGCGGGCACAGGAGCCTGCCGCGTTCAGGGCCGCGGACCCGCCGGCGGGCGCGATCTCGGATTGACGGCCTCGACTTGAGCCACGCGAGCATCCGCCGTCCGCGGTTTCCCCGCGGCCGCGGCCGCGGGGCGCGAAGCGGCGCGGCCCCAACCGCAGCACCGGCCGCGCCGCCGCCGCTGGTGCTTGCCATGGGCGGCGAGACCTACGCACACGGCGTCCCGCTCAACGTCAACGCGGATCTCGCGATCGATCTGAAAGGCGTGGCCACGCGGTTCGTCTCCATGGTGGGCATCGACGATGCCGCCAAGACGGGGCTGGGCAGCGTGACGTTCGACGTCTGGGTGGACGGCACACATGTCGGCGACTCGGGGCTGGTGAAAGCCGGCGACCCGCCGAAGGCGTTGTCGGTTGACCTGACCGGCGCGCGCCGGCTGATCCTGGCCGTCAACGACGGCGGCGATGGGCCGAGCGGCGACCAGGTGATATGGGGCGGCGCGATGCTGCGCCTGCGGCCCGGCGCTCAGGCGACGCCCGAGGTCATCGCGCTGCCAGTCGAACCGGCACCGCCCATCGCCTCAATCAAGACGTCCGCGCCGGCGCTCAACTACCCGCGCATCACCGGTGCCACGCCGGGCCGGCCGTTCGAGTTCCGCATTCCCGCCAGCGGCGACGGGCCCCTCACCTTCGCCGCCACGAACCTGCCGGCTGGCCTGGCGCTCGACGCGAGCACCGGGATCATCACGGGCGCGCTTCGCGCCGCCGGACGATTCGACGTGGGGGTCACCGTGACTGGGCCGGCGGGCCGCGCGTCGGGCCGCGTGACGATTGTTGGGGGCGATCACCAGCTCGCACTCACGCCGCCGCTCGGCTGGAATTCCTGGAACGTGTGGGCGGCGCAGGTCGATGATGCCAAGGTGCGCGCCGCGGCCGACGCGCTGGTCTCGACGGGGCTGGCGGCAGAGGGCTACACGTACGTGAACATCGACGACACGTGGGAGGGCCCGCGCGACGCGAACGGCGAGATCACCTCCAACGACAAGTTCCCCGACATGAAAGCGCTCTCCGACTACGTGCACGGGAAGGGGCTCAAGATCGGCATCTATTCATCGCCGGGACCGCGCACCTGCCAGCAGCGGTTCGCCGGCAGCTACGAGCACGAAGCGCAAGACGCGCAGACGTGGGCCAAGTGGGGCTTCGACTACATCAAGTACCGACTGGTGCTCGTACACGGACGTCGCGCCCGACGGCGCGCGCTCGCCGCTGCCCGTGCTGCAGACGCCCTACCGCGTCATGCGCACCGCGCTCGACGCACTCGACCGGGACATGGTGTTCAGCCTGTGCCAGTACCGGATGGGGCAATGTGTGGGAGTGGGGTCAGCAGGTCGGCGGCAATCTGTGGCGGGTGACGGGGGACATCACCGACACGTGGCCCAGCATGTCAGGCATCGGGTTCCAGCAGACCGGCCACGAGAAGTACGCGGGGCCCGGCCACTGGAACGACACGGACATGCTCGTCGTAGGCCGGGTCGGCTGGGGGCGAGGACAGGCGCCCCGTGAGACCCAGCTGACGCCGAACGAGCAGATCACGCACATCACGCTCTGGAGCCTGCAGGCGGCGCCGCTCATCATCGGCGCCGACCTGTCGGAGGCCGACGACTTCACGATCAATGTGTTGGGGAACCGTGAAGTCCTGGCGGTCAGCCAGGACGAACTGGGGCGGCCGCTCGGCCGGATCTCCGGTGATGGTCGGACGGACGTGTGGGCGAGGCGGTTGATCGATGGCACGGTGGCCGTGGGCTTGTTCAATCGGGAGCCCGAGCCCATGCGCGTGTCGGTGACGCTTGCCGACCTCGGACTGACGGGTCGCCAGCCGGTTCGCGATCTCTGGCTGCACAAGGATCTTGAGGACGTGTCCGGCGAGTTTGGGGCGGTGGTGCCGCGCCACGGCGCGGTGCTGGTCAAGATCGGCCGGCCGCGGACTCGCTAGTGGAGCGCGCGAGTGGTACAGCGGCGTCCGGCGCGCGCTTTACAACTCGTGGGTACGCTCCGCTAGTATTTTGGAAGCATTCATACGCGTGTGTTTCATTCCTGAAGGAGAACGTCCATGAAGCGAGTGTCCTTGTGCGTCCTGCTGGTCGCCGCGAGCAGTCTTGCGGCGTGCAGTCGTCCCGAGTCGTCCAATCAGGCCCAGCAGGCGCCGACACCGGCTCTCGCCCCGCCCGTGGTGCCAGCGGCGGGCGTGTACGTTTCGAATGAGACCTCGGGCGATCTGAGCATCATTGACGCGACCAGCGGGTCGGTCGTGGCGACGGTGCCGCTCGGGAAGCGGCCCCGCGGCATCGCGGCCAGCCCGGATCACACGACGCTATTCATCGCCCTGAGCGGATCGCCGGCGGCCGGACCGGGCGTCGACGAGTCGAAGCTGCCGCCGCCCGATCGCAGCGCTGACGGCATCGGCATGGTGGACGTGCGGCAGCAGAAACTCCTCCGCGTGCTCACGAGCGGTCCGGACCCGGAACAGCTCGCGGTCGGCCGCGACGGGAAGCAGGTCTTCGTGGCCAATGAGGACGCGGCCCAGTTGAGCGTGATTGACGTCGCCCAAGGCAAGATCACCGAGTCCTACAAGGTTGGCGAGGAACCCGAAGGCGTCTCGGTGAGCCCGATCGCGGACCAGGTGTGGGTGACCTCCGAGACCGACGGCGCCGTGTACGTCATCGACCTCAGTGCGCACAAGGTGCTTAAGTCGATCAAAGTCGGATCCCGTCCGCGCTCGATTGCCTTCACCCCGGACGGCACCCGCGCGTACGTGCCGTCGGAAAACGCCGGGACGCTCTCGGTCATCGACGCCAAGCGTCTCGTCGTCGTCAAGACGATCGACCTTGGAAAGGGCATTCGGGCCATGGGCACCGCGATGGCGCCCGACGGCAAAACGGTGTTCGTTTCCACGGGTCGCAGCAAGCTCATGTTCGCCGTCAACACCAAGACGAACAAGGTCCTGGGGTCGGTGGATGTGGGGGCGCGGCCGTGGGGCATCACGATCTCGCCGGACGGCAAGACCCTGTACACGGCCAATGGGCCGTCGAACGACGTGTCGATCGTCGATGCGGCGACGCGGCAGGTGACCAAGCACGTTCCGGTTGGCGAGGGCCCCTGGGGCTTGGTGTTCGTGCCGCGGCCGGCGGCCGCGCAATAAGCAAGTCCGTGGAGCACCGGCCCTTCAGGGCCGGTGACGTGGCCCTGGGCTGAAGCCCCGGGGCTCCGTCCGGCGAATTGGAAGAGGCACGAGTCGGGCACGCCAGCGCTCGGCCATTGCAGGAAGTGACATCGCGCCAGGCGTCCCGCATGGCAGTTCCCGCCATGCGCGTCCTCGGACGGGCGTCGCGTGAGTGCGCTCGAACGCCCGCGGGCGGCGAGTAGCTTCAGCCCATTTCTTGCAATCACGCCGGCATGCGCCGCGGCGTGGTCCTGGCCGGAGTCCTCCTCGCGGGCGTCACGGCGGGGCTCCTCGGTCCGATACGACCCGCCGACGCCGCGGCGGCGGCGCTCGCCATCGCGTCGGTCGCGGTCGCGGTGGGTGAGCGCGCCAACCGGCGCGCCGTGGCGCTCTCGTGCCTGTTCTGGCTGGCGGGCGCCGACGGTGCGCGGGCGCGCGACCGGGCGCTGGCATCGCCCATTCAGGACTGGTTCGCGAGTGTCGCGCCCGATGGCCGGGCGCCGGATGTGGTGCTCGTCCGCGGGACGCTGCTGGCGGATGCCTCTGTCTCGGGGACGGGGGTGCGCCTGCTCGTCGAGGCCGACCACATCAAGACTGAAGGGGCCCAGGGGCGCTGGCGCCCGCTTCATGGGCGTCTCCAGGTCAACGTCGGCGGTGCGCGGGCTCAGGCGCGCGCGGCCGATTGGACCGCGGGGCGCGCGATCGAAGCTCCGATGGTCTTGCGCGAGCCGCAGGTCCCTCGCAACCCGGACAGCCCCAGTCCGACGTGGACGAGACTTCGACGCGCGGTCAACCTGCTCGGCACGGCCAAGAGCGGCCTGCTCGTTGAGACGACCCCGGGGACGTGGTGGGACGAGTGGGCCGCCGGTGTCCGCCGCCACATCCGCAAGGCCACCGCGCGATTCGTCGCGCCGCACTCGCGCCAGTCGGCGGCCATCGTCGCGGCCATTCTCATCGGGGACCGCGCCGGGTTGGACGTGGACGTGCAGCGCCGTCTGCAGGCCGCCGGCACGTATCACGTCATTGCGATCTCCGGCGGGAACATCGCCATCCTTACGGCGTTGTGCTTCGCGCTGCTTCGCCTCCTCATCCGGTCGTCTCGGGCCGTTGTCCTTACGGCAATTGGCGTGGTCGTGACCTACGGGTGGTTGGTCGGCAGCCAGCCTTCGGTCGAGCGCGCGGTCGTGGCGGCATGCCTGTACTTGGGGCTGGGGCTTGGCGGGCTCAGACCCGCGGCGTTGAACATGCTCGCCGCGGTCGCGGCCGGCCTCGCCCTGGTCAACCCGCTCATCGTCATCGACGTAGGCGCGTGGCTCTCGTTTGGGGCGACGCTCGGGATCGTCGTCGGCGCGTCGCGATTTCAGCAATGGGCGACGGCGGCGCGTTCTCTGGCGGAGCAATCAAGCGAGCACGAGCGGCCGGGGGCGGGGAGACGAGGCGTGCGATGCATCTGGCGGGCCGTGCTCGGTGTGCTCGGCGCGACGGTGGCGGCCGAGTTGACGCTGCTGCCCGTGTCGGCGGCCGTCTTCCACCGCGTCAGCGTCCTGGGTCTGGTCCTGAACTTCGTCGCCATTCCGGCGATGACAATCGTTCAGGTGAGCGGGTTGGTCATGTCGGGGCTCGCGGGGTGGTGGGATGGGGGCGCCGCACTGGCCGGGTGGGTCGCGCACGTCTTTGCCGTGTTGATCGTTGGCTCGTCGGGCGCGGTCAATCGGGCGCCGTGGCTGACCTGGCGCGTGCCGCCGACGTGGCCGATCTGGACGGTCGCGTTCTACGCCGCGCTCGCGGCGAGCCTCTGGATTCGGGGGCGCGGCGCCGCGCGACGGATGGCGGTCGGCACGGCCGTGGCGAGCGCGGTCATCATCGTGCTGGCCCCGGGCCTCGAATGGGCGCGGCCGGGCGCCGGGTGGCTGCGGCTCACGATGATTGACGTCGGGCAGGGTGACTCGCTGCTCGTCCAGTTTCCGGCGGGCCAGTCGCTCCTGATTGACGCCGGCGGCGCGACGGGCGGATACGACATCGGCTCGCGCGTCGTGACACCAGCGCTGTGGGCCCTGGGCGTGCGACGCCTCGACTGGCTCGCGTTTACCCACCCGGACCTGGACCACATTGGAGGGGCCGAGGGGGTCGCACGCGATCTGCGCCCCAGGGAAATCTGGGAAGGCGTGCCGGTGCCGCCGAACGCGGAGCGCACCGCGCTCCGCATCGACGCCCAGGCCCACGACATCGTCTGGCGCCGGGTCGTGGCCGGAGACACGTTCGATGTCGGCAGCGTCCGCGTGGACGTGCTGCACCCGCCGCCGCCGGACTGGGAGCGGCAGAAGGCACGCAACGAGGACTCGCTCGTCTTGCGGGTGTGTTTCGGCGACGTCGAGATGCTGCTCACCGGCGACGCGGGACAGGAGTTCGAGCGCGAGTTCCCCAGGGACAATCCGCACTTGCCGCTGCGCGTCCTCAAGGTGGGACACCACGGAAGTCGGACGGCGAGCTCAGCGCCGTTCGTCCAAGCGTTCCAGCCGGATGTGGCGCTCATCAGCGCGGGCCGCGGCAACCCGTTCGGCCACCCGGCGCCCGACGTGGTGGCGCGTTACGACCGAGCGGGCGCGATCGTGTTTCGCACCGATCGCGACGGCGCGGCCATCGTGGAGACCAACGGCGCCGAGCTCGACGTGAGAACGATGAGCGGCCGGCAGTGGGTCTTTACCGCGGAGCGGAGATAGGGGGCTGGCGATGTCAGAAGTTAGAAGTTAGAAGACAGAAGTTGGAAGACAGAAGTTGGAAGACAGAAGTTGGAAGACAGAAGTTAGAAGAGAGCCAGGAGGTCGTGATCCTCCGACTTGTCACTTCTGGCCTCTCACTTCTGCTTTCTCACTTCTGCTTTTCTCACTTCTGGCTTCTGACTTCTAACTTTCTTGATCTGTCGCCACAGCGCCTCCATCTCGTCGGTGCTGGCGTCGTGGACGGTCTGGCCGGCCTCGTCCAGCGCCGTTTCGACGGCGCCGAAGCGGGCCGTGAACTTGTCGTTGGCGCCGCGGAGGGCCGACTCCGGCTCGATGTGGAGCCGGCGGGCGAGGTTGGCAATCGAGAACAGCAAGTCGCCCAGCTCGTCGGCCGCGCGCGCGGGACTTTCGGTCAAGGCCTCGCGCAGCTCGCGGACTTCCTCGTCGATCTTGTCGACGACGTCCGCGGGCGACTGCCAATCGAACCCGACAGCGGCGACGCGGCGTCCGATCTCGTGGGCGCGCAGCAGCGCCGGCATGGCCCTCGGGATCCCGGAGAGCAGCCGCTTTGCCCCGCCGGTGGCCGGCGACTCGCGCGCCTTGATCTGCTCCCACTGCTGTTTGACCGCCGCCGGCGTGCGGATGTTGCGGCGGCGCTGCGCGGGCGCGGCCAGCGTCCGGCCGCTGGGTGTGAACACGTGCGGGTGGCGGCGGATGAGCTTCGCCGCGATGCCGTCGATCACGTCCGCCATGTCGAAGCGGCCGTCTTCGGCGGCAATCTGCGCGTGGAACACGCACTGGAACAGCACGTCGCCGAGCTCTTCGGCCAGCGCCCCGGCCGATCCGCTGTCGATCGCATCGAGGACCTCGGTACGCTTCCTCGACCAGGTGCGCGCGCAGGGTCTCGTGGGTCTGCTGCCGATCCCACGGACACCCGCGCGGCGATCGGAGCGTGTCGGTGATCGACACGAGCCGCCGGAGGGCCGCGGCGGCTCGCCTTCCGCGGGCCGCCGCACTCGCGGCGCGAGGCCGGCGCCGGGGCGAGGACGCGGGACGGGAGGGTGCAGACGGACGGCGTTTCGGCACGGGCGAAGTCCGTCGCCATGCTAGCATCGAACGTTTGTGAGGGTCGTCTTTCTCGGGACCGGTACGTCCCACGGGGTCCCGCTCATCGGATGCGAGTGCGCGGTGTGTCGGTCGACCGACCCGCGCGACCAACGCCTGCGTCCGTCGATTGCCATCGAGCTTGGCGACGGGACGACGGTGTTGATCGACACGACGCCAGAACTCCGCCTGCAGGCGCTCGCGCAAGGCCTGCGCCGTGTTGATCTGGTGTTGTACACACATGCGCACGCCGACCATGTGGCCGGTCTGGACGAACTGCGCCGGTTCAACACGCTCGTGGGCGGGCCGATTCCCGTGTACGCCGACCAGCGGACGCTCGACGACGTCCGGCGCATGTTTGCCTACGCGTTCGACCCGAAGACGCCCACGGCCGGCGGCGTGCCGAAGCTGCGGTTGGCGAGGCTTGGAGGGCCGTTCTGCCTGGGGCCCGTCGACGTCACGCCGGTGCCGATCCTGCACGGCACCCGCCCGATCCTCGGGTTTCGGCTGGGCGCGTTCGCCTATCTGACCGATTGCAGCGGCGATTCCCGAGTCGTCGTTCGCGCTGCTGCGCGGCCTGGACGTGCTCGTCCTCGACGCCGTCCGCCGGCGCCCGCACCCGACGCACTTCACGGTCGAGCAGGCGGTGGCCGCCGCCGCGCGCATCGGGGCGCGCCGGACGTTCTTCACCCACATCTCCCACGACCTCGGCCACGCCGAGATCTCCGCCACCCTGCCGCCCACCGTCGGCCTGGCCTACGACGGGCTGAGGGTGGAGGTGGGACATTGAGCCATTGGGCCATTGGGCCATTTGGCCATTCGGCCATTCGGCCATTGAGCCATTGAGTTCCTTGAGCCGCGGGTTGGGAGGCTCAGTGCTCCAATGACCCAATGGCTCAATGACCCAATGGCTCAATGACCCAATAGCCAAATAGATAGACTGTCTCATGCACATCGCCTGGTTTCCCGACGACCCGCCGCCGAACTGGCCCGCGCCGGTCGCTGCGCTGGGCAACTTCGACGGCCTGCATCGGGGCCACATGAAGCTGCTCGAGCGGGTGCGGCGTCAGGCGGGGGAGCGCGGCGGGACGCCGGTGGCGATGATCTTCGACCCCCATCCGCCCCGTGTGCTGCGGCCCGACAAGGCGCCGCCGCTGCTGATGACGCGCGAGCAGAAGATCGACGGCCTCGAGCGCGCCGGCATCCAGGGGCTGGCGATCGTCAAGTTCACGCGGGAGCTCGCGCGCTGGGAGCCGGAGTTCTTCGTCGATGCCGTGCTGGTCGACTGGCTGCGCGTCTCGGAGGTGTGGGTCGGAGCCAACTTCCTGTTCGGCCGCGAGCGCGCGGGCACGTACACGCTGCTGCGTGCGCTCGGCGAGGACCGCGGCTTCCGCACCGAGAAGATCGATCCGGTGCGCTACAAGGACTTCGTCGTCTCGAGCACCAGAGTGCGCCACCTCATCGGCGAGGGCCGCGTCGACGAGGCGGCCGCGCTGCTCGGCCACCACTACTTCATCGACGGGACCGTCGTACACGGGGACGGACGAGGCCGCGAGCTCGGCTTCCCGACGGCCAACCTGACGACGGCCAACGAGCTGCTGCCGAGGTACGGCATCTACGCGACCGTGGCCATCATTGACGGCCTCCAGCGGCCCTCGGTGACGAGCGTCGGCGTGCGGCCCACGATTGGCGACGGCCGCCTGACCGTCGAAACCCACCTGCTGGACGGCCCACGCGAGCTCTACGGCAAGTCGATTCGCCTGGCGTTCGTGCAGTGGCTGCGCGAGGAGGCGCGGTTTGACAGCCTCGACGAGCTTCGGGCCCAGATTGCCCGGGATTGCGGCGAGGCCTCCGCGCTCTTCGACCACATGGCGCTCTGAGGGCCTGATAGAATTTCCCTGCCCCGATGTCAGACGCCGTGAAGCTCGTCCTGCCCGCCGAACCGCCGTACCCCGCGCTGGTTTCCGAGGTCGCGGCGAAGTACCTGGAGCTGCTGGGCGCCGCCACCGCCGACGCCCGGGCCCTGGCGGACGCTCTCGTGACCGCGCTTGCGCCGGTGGGCGACCGTCCCGATCACGCCGACATCACGGCCGAGTTCGCCGTGACCGCCGGCGACGTCCGCGTCAGCCTCCGCTGCGCCGACTGGTCGGCCGTCGTCACACAGCCCTTGCCCGTGCGCAAATCGTGACCGCCCGGCCGCTTGCCTGATTGATGCCCATGCGCTTGTTCAACACGCTCACCCGAACTGAAGAGGAGTTCGTGCCGGCCGACGGCCACACCGTCCGGATGTACACGTGCGGACTCACCGTCTACGCGCGTGGCCACATCGGCAATTTCCGGACGTTCGTCAGCCTCGACGTGCTCAGACGCGCCTTGAAGTACCAGGAAGGCTATGCGATCCGTCACGTCATGAACTTCACCGACGTCGACGACAAGACGATCGCCGCGGCCGAACGCGCGGGCGTGACGCTTCGGGAGTACACCGACCGGTACATCTCGGCCTTTCGGGACGACGCGGCGGCCATGGGCATCGAGGCCGTCGAGGAGACGCCGCGGGCGGCCGACGAGCGGAACCTGCGCGCGATGGTCGAGATGATCCTGCAGCTCGAGGCGAAGGGCTTGACGTACCGCTCCGACGGCTCCGTCTACTTCCGGATTGCGGCGTTTCCCGACTACGGGAAGCTGGCGCATCTGGACCATGAGGGCATGCAAGCCGGGGCGCGCGTCGATGCCGACACCTACGACAAGCAGGACGCGCGCGACTTCGTCCTCTGGAAGGCGACCAAGCCTGGCGAGCCGACGTGGGACTACGGCTGCGGCCCCGGTCGGCCCGGCTGGCACATCGAGTGCTCGGCCATGGCGCTGCGCCTGCTGGGCGAGCCGCCCATCGATATTCACGGCGGCGGCATCGACCTGATCTTTCCGCATCATGAGAACGAGATCGCGCAGGCCGAGGGCGCGACCGGCAAGCCCTTCGTGCGCTTCTGGGTCCATGTCGAGTTCCTCAACATCGACGCGGAGAAGATGTCCAAGTCCGTCGGGAACGTGTACACGGTCCGCGACATCATCGAGAAGGGGCACCGGGCGTCGGCGCTGCGATACCTCCTGCTCTCGACGCACTATCGCAAGCAGCTCACGTTCGGGTGGGAGGGACTCGACCAGGCGGAAGCGGCGCTGACGCGGCTGACCGACTTCCTCACGAGGGTCGGGGCCATCCGCGGCGGGCAGGCGCACCCGGACGTCGCCGGGCGTGTCGCCGAAGCGGCCGCCGGGTTTCGGGGCCTCATCGCAAGCGATTTGAACGTGCCCGGCGCGCTGGGCATCGTCTTCGACCTCGTCCGCGAGATGAACGCCGCGATGGACCGCGGCGAAGTCGGCGAGGCCGACGCGACGACCATCCTCGAAGCCTTCTATGAGTTCGATAAGGTCCTCGGGGTCATGGGCCTCCGGCGCGCCGAGGACGCGAAGCCGCCGGTGCCGGCCGAGGACATCGATCGGCTCATCGAGGAGCGCCGCGAGGCCAGGAAAGCGCGCGATTTCGCGCGGGCCGACGCGATCCGTGCCGACCTCGATGCCCGCGGCATCGTGCTCGAGGACTCGGCGTCCGGCACCCGCTGGAAGAAGAAGTAAACCTCCACGGCCTGACAATATGGTCACGCCGCGTGCAAACGTGGCATCCCGCGACGACGCTCGCCCCAGGGCAGCCGTCCTGGCACGCGAGTTGCTCCTTGATTACGCGCGTGCGACTGCTTTCCTATCCGCAAGAGCTTGGCAGGCGCGGCGAAGACCTCGCCGTGGCCGAACTGGAACGTCGAGGGTACGCAATTCTTGCGCGCCGATATCGAACAAGGTTTGGAGAAATTGACATCGTCGCCGAAGGCCAGGGGTATGTGGTCTTCGTCGAGGTCAAAGCGCGGCGCACGGCGAGATACGGCACGGCGGCCGAATCGGTGTCCTGGTGGAAACAGCGCCGGATTGCGGCGATGGCGCTCGATTACCTGTCCTGGGCGGACCGCTTGAACGATCCGTGCCGGTTCGACGTGGTCGCCATCGACGGTCTCGGCACCGACCGCGTGGACGTTCGCGTCATCGAGGACGCGTTTCCCGCCCACGGGAAGTAGGCTTCAAGGCGAGACCCAATACGTTTCTGAAGTGTCCGGCAGGTCGAATCGACTCGCAGAAGCCCCACCATGGAGATCATGGAGGCAGGCCGCAAGGGCGTTCGTGAAGATCGCCGAGCTGGCCGCCGTGCACGGCGGCGCAGGATCGGCGAGCCCGCAGAGACGCGAGCGCCGCGAGAGATGCTGGCGGGGCTCGCGTCTCTGCGGGCTCGCCGGTCCTGCCGGGCCCGGCTTCGCCGGGCCGAGCTCGGCTCTGCGTGCGGCCTCCATGTGCTCCATGGTCCAATTTCGGCGTTTGCAAATTTCCGAATGGCATTCACGCAAGTGTCCTGCGAACGACGCGTTAGGACACGGCTTCCGGCGCGCGGCGCCCGGGATGCCCCGCCCGGAAGACGTCCTGAAGCGTTGTTCGCAGGACACTAGACGAGATTCGTCGGGGCCGGCACTCCAGCATGGAGCCCCGGGGCCGGAAACCGGGCGTTCAGCGCTGCACGCGGCCCGACGCGTCGCCGCCCGCGAGCCGGTCGACTTCCTCGACGGTCACGCGATTGAAGTCGCTCGGGATCGTCTGCTTCAGCGCGCTGGCCGCGACGGCGAACCGAAGCGCGTCGGCTGGCGGCCGTCCCGTGACCAGGCCGAAGATGAGCCCTGCCGCAAAGGCGTCGCCGCCGCCAATCCGGTCTACCAGCCGCACCTGGTAATGCTGGCTCGTGTGGAACGCCGCCGCGGCGCCGTCCCACAACACCGCGCTCCAGCCGTTGTCGCTCGCCGACGCGCTCTCGCGCAAGGTGATGGCGACGCGGCCGACGCCGAACGTCCGGGCCACCTCTTCGGCGGCCGCCCGATAGCCCGCCGGATCGAGCGACCCGCGTGCGACGTCGGCGTTGGCGACCTGGACGCCGAGCGTCGCCTGCAGGTCTTCCTCGTTGGCGATCACCAGGTCGACGTCGCGAACGAGCGCGCGCATCACCGATTGCGCCTCGGCTTCCGTCCACAGCTTCCGTCGATAGTTCAGGTCGATGCTGATGCGCGCGCCGGCCGCGCGCGCGGCGGCGAGGGCCGCGCGGGTGGCCGCGATCGCCCGCGCGCCGAGCGCCGGCGTGATGCCGGTGACGTGGAACCAGGCGGCGCCCGCGAACACGCCTGGCCAGTCAACCGCGTCCGGCTCCATCTCGCTGATGGCGGAGTGCGCGCGGTCGTAGATGACGGCCGACCCACGCTGGCTCGCGCCCGTCTCGGCGTAGTAGACGCCGATGCGAGAGCCGCCGCGCGCGATGGCCCCGGTGCGCACGCCTTCGGCGCGCAGCGCACTCACCGCCGCGTCGCCAATCGCGTGCGCGGGGAGCCGCGTCACGTACCAGCTCTCCAGGCCGAACCGCGCGAGGCTGACGGCGACGTTGGCCTCGCCGCCGCCGAACGTCGCCACGAATGCCGGCGTCTGCAGGAACCGCTCGAACCCCGGCGGGCTCAGCCGCAGCATGATCTCGCCGAAACTGACGACCTTGGCCGTCACTCCCGCCCCCTCGCCCGCGCGACTTGCGCCACCACGCGCTTGGCGTTCGCGGTGATCACGTTGAAGTGGCCCGCGGCGATCGCGCTCTTGTCGAGGAGCGCGCTGCCCACGCCAACCGCGACGGCGCCGGCGGCCAGCCAGTCGCCGACGTTGTCGAGCGTGACCCCGCCCGTCGGCATGAGCTTGACCTGCGGGAGCGGCCCGCGCAGGTCCCGGAAGAACGCGGGGCCGAGCGCCGTCGCCGGAAAGACCTTGACGATGTCGGCGCCGCACTCCCAGGCGTCGAGAATCTCGGTGGGCGAGAAGCACCCGGGAAGCGAGGGCACGCCCAGGCGATGGCACGCCGCGATCACGTCGCGGCGGAACACCGGGCTCACCACGAACCGCGCCCCCGCGTCGACGACGCGGGCGACGGTGTCCGCGTCGGTGACCGTGCCGGCGCCGAAGAGAAAGTCGCTCGGCAGGTTCGGCGCGGTCTCTCGGATGAGTTCGACGGCGCCCGGGACCGTCATCGTGATCTCGAGCGCGCGGACGCCGCCCTTTACCAGCGCGTCAATCACGGCGCGCACGGCCGAGGCGTCCGCGAGGCGGACGATGGCGACGACGCCCGCGTCTTCCAGGCGTGTGGTGAGGGAGGCGCGTGCGTCGGTCATGGTGAACGCCGAGCGTACAATCTGGCGACTTCGCCGCGCAAGTCGGGGTGCACCCCTATGGCATAATCCGCGCACACATGTCCGGCTGGTCCAGACGCGCGTTTCTGCGCTCCGCGGGAATGTTCGGCCTCGGCGCCGTTGTGCCGCCCGTGCTGCGGTGGCCGGGCGCGCCGCGGCAGGCGGTCTCGTCTTGGGCCGCCGCCGAGGCCATCGTCGGGCGCATCACGCCGCCCGTGTTTCCCGATCGCACGTTCGACATCACGGCGTTCGGCGCGAAACCCGGCGGCCTGACCGACTGCTCGGCCGCCATTCGTGCCGCGATTGGCGCCTGCGCGCGCACCGGCGGGGGACGCGTCCTCGTGCCGGCCGGCCGATTTCTGACCGGCGCCGTTCGTCTCGAGAGCGGCGTCAACCTTCATCTGGACGAGGACGCGACGCTCGCGTTCAGTCGCGACCCGCGGGCGTACCTTCCCGTCGTCTACACGCGATACGAGGGCGTCGAGTTCATGAACTACTCGCCGTTCGTCTACGCGTTCGAAGCCGAGAACATCGCCGTGACCGGCGGCGGCACGCTCGATGGCCAGGCCGATGCGAGCCACTGGTGGGACTGGACCCGGCGGATGGCGGCCGACCGCAGCCGCCTGCTGGACCTGGCGGCGAAGGGGACGCCCGTCGCCCTGCGGGTCTTCGGCGACGGCCACTTCATGCGCCCGAACTTCGTGCAGCCGTACCGATCGCGCAACGTGCTGATTGAGGGGATCACGGTCGTCAACTCGCCCATGTGGGAGCTGCACCCGTGCCTGTGCTCGAACGTGACGATTCGCGGCGTGACGATTCGCAGCCACGGGCCGAACAACGACGGCTGCGACCCCGAGTCCTCGACCGACGTCCTCATCGAGCGATGCTCGTTCGACACGGGGGACGACTGCATCGCCATCAAGGCGGGGAAGAACGAGGACGGCCGGCGGGTCCACGCCTCGTCGGAGAACATCGTCATTCGCGACTGCCAGATGAAGGATGGGCACGGCGGCGTGGTCATCGGAAGCGAAGTGACCGGCGGGGTCAGAAACGTCTTCGCCGAGCGGTGCCGCATGGACAGCCCGCACCTCGACCGCGTCCTGCGGTTCAAGACGAACTCGGTCCGTGGCGGGGTCATCGAGCACATCTTCATGCGCGACATCACCGTCGGCCACGTGTCCGAGGCCATCGTCACGGCGAACTTCTTTTACGACGAAGGCGACACGGGGACATTTCCCCCGACGCTGCGCGATGTCGAGGTCCGCAATGTGACGAGCGCGAAGAGCCGGTACGCGCTCAATCTGCGCGGGTACGCCGCGTCGCCCATCACCGATGTGCGCGTGATGGATTGCACATTCGACGGGGTGGCCGAACCGGACGTGATCGAGGGCGTGCGCGACCTCGTCCTGACGGATGTGCGGATCAATGGCGTGGTGAAGAACGAACGGATTTCCAGTGTCTCGTCGCAGTGATTCGCGATGGGGCCTGGGCACCGGGACGAGGCGCGCCAAGGGCGCGCCCGCCGGAGCGGAGGCCCGCGACGAAGCGCGGGGCGAGCGACGGCGATGGGGGGGCGGCGGGGCGAAGCCCCCCGTTTCTAGTAAGGAGCAGGCGAGCGGTATGGCAACTTCGCGGTTCGATTTGAGTGGGCGTGTGGCGGTCGTGGTCGGCGGGACGAGCGGGATCGGGCGCGAGCTGGCGCGCGGGCTGGCGGAGGCCGGCGCGGACGTCGTGGCGACTGGGCGCCGCGCCGAGCTGGTTTCGACCGTCTCGGATGAGATTGCGGCGATCGGCCGGCGCACGCTGCGTATGGCCGTTGATGTCGCCGACACGGCGTCGCTCGAGCGGCTGCGCGACGCCGTGGTCGCCGAGCTGGGCACGGTCGATATCGTCGTGACCGCCGCCGGCGTGAATCAGAAGGTGCCGTCCCTCGAGATGACCGATGCCGTGTGGGAGCGGATCATCGAGACGAACCTCACGGGCACGATGCGCGCGTGCCGGACGTTCGCGGCGCACATGGTCAAGACCGGCTACGGCCGCGTGATCACGATTGGATCGCTCTCGTCGTTCGTCGGGCTCATGGAGGTGGCGGCCTACACCGCCAGCAAGTCGGGCGTGGCCGGCCTCACCCGCGCGCTCGCGGTCGAGTGGGCGCCGCACGGCGTCACCGTCAACGGGATCGCGCCCGGCGTGTTCCGGACCGACCTCAACCGCGCGTTGCTCGATTCGCCGCGCGGCCAGGAGTTCCTCATGCGCACGCCGATGCGGCGCTACGGCCGGCTCGACGAGCTGGTCGGCGCCGCCGTGTTCCTGGCCTCCGAGGCCTCGAGCTTCGTCACCGGCCACATGCTGGCCGTCGACGGCGGGTTTCTCGCGAGCGGCGTCAATCAATGAAGGCCGTCATCGTCATCAGCGATCGGGACAACGTCGCGACCGCGCTGGAGCCGCTGGCGCCGGGCCGCCGCGTGGCGACCGCCGCCGGCGAAGTCGACGTCGTCGAGCCGATTCCGGCTGGCCACAAGATGGCGTTGGCCGATATCATGGCGGGCGACCCGGTCATCAAGTACGGCAGCACGATCGGCCACGCCACCACCGCCATCGGGCGCGGCGCCCACGTCCACGTGCACAACGTCTCGAGCGACCGCGGCCGGGGAGATTTGAAGAAGTAGGAAGTGAGAAGACAGAAGTTAGAAGGCAGAAGCAGAAGGCGGACGCTGGAATCAATAACAAATAACAAATAACCAATAACAAATAGTTCCGTGTCTTCACCTCTCACGTTCGATGGTTTCGTGCGGCCGGACGGCCGGGTGGGCGTGCGCAATTACGTGCTCGTCGTGCCGACCGTGATCTGTTCGGCCGTCGTCTGCGAGCGCATTGCCCTTGCGCGGCCGTCGGCTATCGCGGCGCTGCCGCACCTGGGCGGCTGCGGCCAGCTCGGGCCCGACATGCGCGTGACGCACGAGACGCTGATGGCCTATTGCGAGCACCCGAACGTCGGCGCCGTGCTCGTCGTCGCGCTGGGCTGCGAGCAGGTCGTGGCCGAGATGCTCGTCGAGGCCGCAGAGCGGGCGGGGAAGCGCGCCGAGTCGATCGCGATCCAGGAAGAGGGCGGGACGGTGCGGACAATCGAACGGGGGCAGCGGATCGCCCTGGCCATGGCTGATGAGTTGGCGGCCGTGCCGCGCCAGCCGTGCGACGTGTCGTCGCTCGTGCTCTCGCTCAAGTGCGGCGGGTCGGACTACACGTCCGGTCTGGCGTCGAATCCCGTGCTGGGCCGCGTGGCCGATCGGCTGATTGACCTTGGCGGAGCCGCCGTGCTCGGCGAGATCGCCGAGATCATGGGCGCCGAGCACCTGCTGGCGGCTCGCGCGTCCCAGCCCGAGGTCGGGCGCCAGCTCCTGCGCGTGGTCAACCGCGTGGAGACCGAGGCCATGGCGTTCGGCCTCGATATCCGCGGCACGCAACCCGCGCCGGGCAACATCCGCGGAGGACTGACCACGATCGAGGAGAAGTCGCTGGGGGCGACGCACAAGGGCGGCGAGCACTCGCCGCTCACCGACGTCGTGCCCTACGCCGGCCGCATCACCAGGAAGGGGCTGACGGTCATGGACACGCCGGGCCTCGACGTCGAGGCGGTGACGGGCATGGTGGCCGGCGGGGCGCAGATCGTCGTGTTCACGACGGGCCTGGGGACGCCAACCGGCAATCCCATCGCGCCCGTCCTCAAGATGACCGCGAACGCGAAGACCGCCAGGCGCATGGCCGACAACATCGACGTGGACGTCAGCGGCGTCCTCGACGACACCGAGACGCTCGCGGCCGCGGCCGATCGCCTCTTCGGGGACGTGCTCGCCGTCGCGTCCGGCCGCCCGGTCGCGGCCGAGTCGCTCGGACACCGCGAGTTCGCGATCCACCGGCGCAACGCGACGATTTGATCCAGGTCTGAGCCCGGAGCCCGGAGCCCGGAGCCCGGAGCCCGAAGCCCGAAGTCCGAAGTCCGAAGTCCGAAGTTCGAAGTTCGCAGTTCCCCTGGGGTGCCCATGACCGAGTCCTCACGGCGCATCGGCTACGTTCGCTGGTTCATCTGCGCGCTGCTCTTCTTCGCCGCCACCATCAACTACATCGATCGGCAGGTCATCGGCATCCTCAAGCCGACGCTTCAGCATGACTTCGGCTGGTCCGAACTCGACTATGCGGACATCGTCTTTGCGTTTCAGCTGGCGTACGCCATCGGCTATCTCTTCGCCGGGCGGCTGATCGACCGGCTGGGCACCAAGGTCGGGTTCATGGTGGCGCTCATCGTCTGGACGATTGCGGCCATCGGGCACGCGGGCGTGACGACGATTGGGCCGGCGGCGGCGCGGGTGCTCGACGTCTTCGGCATGGGCTTCTCGGCGAGCGTGGCCGGCTTCATCGTCGTGCGCTTCCTGCTGGGGCTTGGCGAGTCCGGCAACTTCCCGGCATCGATCAAGGCCGTGGCCGACTGGTTCCCTCGGCGCGAGCGCGCGCTCTCGACCGGCATCTTCAACGCCGGGACGAACGTCGGCGCGCTGGTCACGCCGCTCATCGTGCCGTGGATCACGCTGACCTACGGGTGGGCGTGGGCGTTCGTCGCCACCGGCTTGCTCGGCTTTCTCTGGCTCGTCGTCTGGGGCGCCTTCTACGCGCCGCCCGAGCGTCATCCGCTCGTGCGCCCGGCCGAGCTCGCGTACATTCGGAGCGATCCAGCCGATGAAGTGATTGCCGTGCCGTGGAGCCGGCTGCTGCGAAGCCGGGAGGCCTGGGCGTTCGCGATCGGCAAGTTCATGACCGATCCCGTCTGGTGGCTGTATCTCTTCTGGATTCCGGATTTCTTCAGCCGCAACTATGGGCTCGACCTCACGACGATCGGACCGCCGGTCGTCGCGGTGTACCTGATGGCCGACGTGGGCAGCGTCGGCGGCGGCTGGATATCCTCCCGGCTCATCAGCCGCGGCCGGTCGGTCAACGCCGCGCGCAAGATCGCGATGCTCATCTGCGCGCTGGCCGTGGTGCCGATCATCTTCGCCTCGAGCGTCCATCACCTCTGGCTGGCGACGCTCATCATCGGCGTCGCCGCCGCCGCGCATCAAGGGTGGTCGTGCAACCTCTTCACGCTCCCGTCGGACATGTTCCCACGGCCGGCCGTCGGATCGGTCGTGGGGTTCGGCGGGACGTTCGGGGCTGTGGGCGGGATGCTCATCGCGAAGATCACCGGCTACGTGCTCCAGTTCACGGGGAGCTATCTCACGGTGTTCGTGATGGCCGGGTTTACCTACCTGGTCGCGCTCCTGGTGATCCACCTGCTCGTGCCGAAGCTCGAGCCGGTCAGGGTGTAGGCGCGCCGTTACTTGAACGTGCACGCCTCGGTCGGGGCCGTGGCCAGCGAAATGGTGCCGTTGCTGGGCATCGCGAGCCAGCAGCCGTCCGTCTCCTGTCGAGCCATAAATGAGGTGTTACCGAACGGCGCTTCGTCGCGCCATAAATGGTGTTACCGAAGGAGGAGGGGTTTTGATCTTCCGAGGCGGGGGCGCGGAGACCGGCGCGGTCTTGGCGCCGGTGCTCCGCGCCCCCCACCGGAGCAATGCCGGTGCGGCCCCTCGGCGCGCCGGTGGCCAAGGCGTAGAGCCGTTCGAGCTTGCATCGATGCGCGCCGCGAGGACGAACGGGTCGAGCGGGTCGCGCTGAGCGCGACGAGCGCGGCGGACTTTGCGCCGGGTCGGCGTGCGGACAGGTCTGGACGCGGTCGAGCGGCGTGGCGGCGGGCCGTATACCGGCGACGGAGGCGGGCCCCGACGCGTTCCTTCGGCTGCGAGCTTGACCGGCGGCAAAAAGAGATTCTGGAGGAGACGCAGGTCGGCATACACGTCGTTCATCGCGACAGCGCGGCCTCAGTGTCATAGCGCAGATAGCCCATGTGCTTGCGGACGTGCGTCCAGTTCTTTTGCTCGATGTGCGCATTGTCGTCCTTCTTGTAGGGCCGGCCGCGCGTGAACTGGATGTGCGTCGGCTCTGCAGTACCCGTAGCAGGTGGTCGTTGATGAATTCCGAGCCGTTGTCGGAATCAATACCGCGCAGCGAAAACGGCAACTGGTGGCGGAGCTGATCGAGGCGCTTCGCGGACGCGCATCTCGCCTTTCCCCATGACCGCCGCCGGTTTCCACCCACGTCGTATGGATGTCGGTCATGTCGAGCGAGTGGAGGAACTCGCCCAGCGGCACAGCTCGCCCGAATGACTGACCAAGTCGATTTCCGTGAACCCCGGCTCGGTCACGTCCCAGTGATCCGTCTTGATCGCGAATCTGGTGTTTGAGCAGCGTCCCGCGCTTGGTCTGCCCATACATGCCGGTGCCGATGCCGGCGCTTGTGCGGCCGCGAGCAGCCGATCGATCTGCCGGGCACTGATCGCGCAAGCACCTGGGCCTCGAGCGCCGGCGTCAAGCGAGAGCCGCTTCCGCGCCCAGGGCAGCCAGAGCGGCAGCAGGCGCCTTCAACCGCACCGACCACGGATACCCGGTCACGGTCCAGATCGCCTTGCAGCACGCGGACCGTCGCCGGGCCGAGTACCGCGACCGCGCGGCCTCGCGGACGGGGCCGATGGCCGGGCGCCGGCACCGGCCGCCGCCAGGCCCGAATCAGCGCCTTGCGGTGATAGCCCGTCACCGCCACCGCTTCGTCCAGCAGCCGCCCCCGCTCGCTGCCGCGTCTTGCGCCCGCACGATACCGGTCGTCGGGTCTGCGCCAGATACTCCGTCTTCGCTTGTGGGCCCACGCCGGTGCCCTCCTGCGGCACACCGGCTTCGGTAACACCATTTATGGCGCGACGCACTCCCCGCTCGGTAACAGTTAGCATGGCGCGATACGCGTCTTGGTGTCCTTGATGATATAGTTGCAGCGTGGCCCTTGCCCTGATTCTGGCGCTTTCGATTGGCGTTGGCGCTGTGATTCGGCGCTGGTGGGCCCTGGTGCTGCCAATTTCCATTGGGGCTATCGTGGCAGGCATGATTTCGCTAGGCGGCCACGGATTGGGCGACACGCCAATTCCGTTTCTGGTCGTCACGACCACGGTGGCCGTCGGGCTCGGTGTGTGGCTGCGAACCCGCCAGCCTCGGCGCCCGGTCAACGCCTGAGCCCGGTCCTCGTCCCTCGATAGACTCGGGACGCCCTGAGCTTGCCGAAGGGCGGAACCCCGGAACCTCGGAACCCCGGAACCCCGGAACCGGAACCCAGCACCCGGGCACCTCAGAACCCCAGAACCCCCAGTATCCCTTGTCCCCCCGGCGCCCGTTGTGTATTGTTAAGTGTCTGACAGGGGCGGGAATAACTCAGTGGTAGAGTGCGACCTTGCCAAGGTCGAAGTCGCGGGTTCGAATCCCGTTTCCCGCTCCAATTTTGATTCGGGGGGCTTTGCCCCCGCGAACCCCCCGACGCGCTCACTTGCCCCGCGCTACGTCGCGGGGCGCCGTTCGCGCGGGGGCGCTCGCGGGGCTCGCGCCTGGGACAGTTTCGGGGGGCTTGGCTCTCGCGAAGCGCCGACGCGCTCACTTGCCCCGCGCTACGTCGCGGGGCGCCGTTCGCGCGGGGGCGCTCGCGGGGCTCGCGCCTGGGACAGTTTCGGGGGGCTCGGTTCCCGCGAAGTGCCGACGCGCTCACTTGCCCCGCGCTACGTCGCGGGGCGCCGTTCGCGCGGGGCGCTCGCGGGGCTCGCGCCTGGGACAGTTTCGGTGGGCTTGGCTCTCGCGACGCGCCGACGCGCTCACTTGCCCCGCGCTACGTCGCGGGGCGCCGTTCGCGCGGGGTCGCTCGGCTTCGCTCGCGACCGGGCAAAAGGCGCTGGGGCGTGAACTGATGATGAGAGTGCGCTTCGGTGGCCGCCTGACCTGTTGTAGATAGCGCTGGGCGCCCGCCCGGCGCGATTCCCGTGTGTTCGTCCTCGTGTTTTCCTAGGGGCGCCGTCGCCAAGCGGTAAGGCAGAGGTCTGCAAAACCTCCACCCCCGGTTCGATTCCGGGCGGCGCCTCCAAATTCCCTAACAAAAACGCATAGTCTGTCGGCCTGACGGTCGCCAGACCGTCGAAAACCGCGAAATGGGAGCTTACCTCTACCTTACGTGTTCTTGGGGGAGCCTGCGAGCACCCGGATGATGCTCGCAGGCGTGAAGGGCAGGAACTAGCGGCCGGCGGCGACGTTCATCTTGATCGCCGCTTCACGGAGATCACTACCGCTGACGATGTTGTAGCGCTGAAAGACCGACGGCGTTTTGTGTCCGGTGAGCTGCATCGCCACGCGCTCGGGGATGCCGTTCCGCACGAAATTCCGTACCGCGGTCCTTCTCAAGTCGTGCGGGATGCGACCGGGGCAGCCGGCCTGCCGACACGCCAATTTCCACACCTTATTGAACGACGTGATCGCCTTCGGCGACTTCTCGCCACCGCGTCCCTTCGCCACCATCCGCCAGAACACCAACGGCGTAATCTGCCCAGCCTTTTTGAGTTGCAGGTGCTCCGCGTGCTGCCCCTCTAGGACATCACGTAATTCGGCCGTGAAGGGAAACACGCGGCCCTCGCCGTTCTTCGTCGAGCCCGCGTCGAGCCTGACCTGCCCCTCCGCGAAGTCGATCTGGCGCCACTCCAACGGGAGCACTTCCGAGGCGATCCGCCAGCCCGTGATGTAGGCAAACCGGATGACGGGCTGAATGTCGGCGGGGAGGTGTGCTAGCACGGAGTCGATCTGCTCGCGCTCGAAAAACCCTGAACGGGCCGCAGACTCCGGCAGCATCTTGATCTTCGGCTTCGTCGCGATCCGATCCTGCTCGATCGCGATGTTGAAGATCCGTTTCAACGTTTGCAATTCTCTATTTACTTCAGCGTTCGACACGTCGCCGATGCGCTCACCCTTGCGCGTGCCCCTGTGCGCGATGATGCCCTGCTGCTGCCGGTGGACGATGTAGGCGGAGACGTCCGTCGTCTTGATACTCGCCATCCGCCATCCGCCGAAATAGGGCGTGAGGTGCTTCGCAATCCTGCGTGAGACGACCTTCAGCGACTTCGGACTGTTGATGGTGTACTCGGCCTTCGCGGCCTTCGCGGCCTCGTCGAACGTCAATTGCTCGGCGCGACGGATGACGGGGAGGTTGTGGGCGCGGGAGCCGTTCCGTAACTCGAGCAGCGTCTCGGCATCCCCTTTCCGCGTCGAGCTGGACGACTCCTTGACGCGCCGACCGTCGGCCGCGAAGTAGGCAATCCAGTAGACCTTGCCCATCTTGTAGACGCTGCCCGAGCCGCGGGCGCGGCGGTGCTTCGGCTTGGTGATGAGGGTCATGACGCCTGCTCCTTTCGAAGTCCCTGACGAGTCGTGC
The DNA here is from genome assembly GCA_963849525.1 of uncultured Acidobacteriota bacterium. Lineage (GTDB taxonomy): Bacteria > Acidobacteriota > Vicinamibacteria > Vicinamibacterales > SCN-69-37 > CAVXSP01. The sequence continues at coordinate 821,405 of CAWKHL010000006.1, forward strand.
GTTTCGTTTCCCAGCCCGCGCTCTTGCACTTCGGGCAGATGCGGATCACGGGCTGCGTCGGAATCCAGCGGTGGCCGCAGCGGCGGCAGCGGAGCGTGGGTAGTGTGAGCTTCATGACCTAAAGTTTACTACGAAGTTTACCCGGACGTAAATATGTATTTTTGCCGAAATCCTTCCGACTTGTATCCGAAAATTTTACCTAAATATATGCGCACGCGCGACTTAGGTATGCTAGAGTCTAGGTAATTCATACCGACGTCCGCGCCGCTGACCCGAGCGGCTCCGAGGCATAGCAGCTCCGAACGAACCGGGGGGAACTGCCTAGACCTATAGGACGCCGGCACCGCGCGAGACGAGACGCTGGCCTTTGCGCGAAGACCACCCATCACGAATGGAGGTTTTCGCGTGCTCCGCATCTACTTCGAACGTACCCACAAACGGGTTTCGCAGGCCGGCATTGGCCGCCTCGCGAACATTCCCCAACCGGTCATCAGTCAGATCGAGCGCGGCCGTCTCCGGCCGACGGCTGATCAGCTCGCGCGCCTTGCGGCCGTCTTCAAGGTCGCCCCCGACGATCTCTTGCGCGACGTCGCGATGGTGGAATCGCGATGACGCCGATCGCCGTCAGCGTCGAAGTCGGTGCGGAGATGATCGACGTGTCGCCGACGACGTTGCGGAGTTACGTCGAGGCGGGCTTGATCCCCGTCGTCAAACTGCCGAGCGCGAAGCATCACGGCGAAAAGTCACGCCGAGTCCTGATCGCCGTATCTGATCTTGAACAGTTCGTCGAGCGGCATCGCACGGAGCCAGTGCGATGAAAACGCGCCACCTGCTCGCATCGCCCGCCACGATGCACCGCTGGGCTGAGTTGCCCTACGGCCTCTGGCTCTGTGCGGACGGCCGCGAGGTACTTTTCAATCGGTTTTACGACCCTATCTGGCAGCGGATCGACGGGGCGGTGCTGGCGGCCGATGCGAATGAGTGGGTCCGTTGGACCTCGCAGCGTTGGTTTTACACGGACGGCGACACGAAGAACCACGCGGATCTCTGCCGTCGTCTTGAAGACATCCTGACCGCGTTTCAGGCCGGCGAAGACGTCGCGCCGATGCTGAAGAGGATCGCCGCATGACGATCATGGATCCGCTGCCTGACCTGTGGGAAGTGCCAGACGACACACCGGCCGCGGTGTTCTTCCGCACGCTCTACCGTGAACAGACAGGCACCGTCGAATTGCGCACGTTTGCCCCGGACGATGCTGATCACTCCTTACACGCTGAAGTCGCTCGCCTACGTGATTTCGTGCCTATGACGCTCGGCCGGCTCGATCTGCGGCGCGTCGAGCGTTTTCTACAAGGCTGCGCAAAGGCCGGCCTCGGTGCATTTTTTGGTGTCTCGCTGCGCACGCCTGCGGCCGTCACCGACGGGAAAGGGGGCGCGGACTACTGCCAGACACTACCGGCGCTCATCCTCGATATCGACTTTAGAAAACTCGGCGAAGCGGAGACCCGGCGACGGTTGATGGCGATGCCGTTTGCCCCGTCGATCATCGTCCGGAGCGGCAACGGGCTCCACGTCTATTTCCTGCTGCGCACGCCGATCGACTTGCGGACGACCGCGTATAGCTACGCTCGCGATCTGCTGCAACGGCTCGCGTGGTCTGTCTGCGAGATCGTCGATACCAGCGTGAGCGCACCGCACTCGGTGCTCAGGATTCCGGGCGGTCTGAATTTCAAGTACGACCCGCCGTCGCCTGTGGTCGTCGAGCTGATCGCGGACACCTACATCGACGTGGCGGCCGTCGCGCAGCTCCCGGCGCCGCCGCCCACGACGTCAGGTTCGTCCGGCTCGGGCGAGCCGTTCGTGTTGCCCGAGACGATCGTCGAGCGCCACCCGACGCTACACAAGTTGATGCGCGCGCTCGTCGCGCATGGCGTGCCCCTTGAGGGTGCGCTCCAGACCTGCGCGGCCGTGAATCGCGATCGGTGTCGTCCACCCCTCGATGATCTCAACGAACTCGATGGGTTCCTCCGTCGCGCCTACAGGCAGAAAGACCGAGGTAATTTCGTGCGTTCTCCGAAAACGGGATGGGATCTCGCCGGCAGCCTCGTCGAGATCGGCCTGCCGATCGATGCCGTGCTGGTCGCCGTGCGCTCTGTGACCCCGGATTTCGATCCCGAGAAGATCGATGAGTCTCCTATCCACGTTGCGGATATTCCCGCCGCGTTGCATGGGCTGAGCGACTTGCGAGGATTGTGATGGCGGCCATCGACTTCAACGATCCTGCGAAACGTGCCGCCGCGCTCGAGTATCAAAAGCACGTGCTCCGCATCAGAAGTGAAGCGAAGCACGCGATTGCGATCGAAGAGCGTGGCACGCCGAAACCGCTGGCGATCTACACACTGCGAGACCTGCTGGCGGAACAAGAGACCGACGAGCCGTGGACGGTCGTCAACCTGCAACCTACCAATACGAGGGTGATGCTGGCCGCGCAATTCAAGAGCGGCAAGACGACATTGATCGCCAACCTGATCCGATCACTGTTGGATGGAGATCTGTTTCTCGGGAAGTATGCCGTTGCCCCACTCGCCGGGATGGTGGTTCTCCTCGACTTTGAGATGAGTAAAAAGCAACTCAAGAAATGGTATCGAGAGCACGGCATAAAGACAGACGATCGACTGGTGATCATTCCGATGCGCGGGATGGCATCGAACTTCGACCTCACGGATAAGGATGTCCTGGCCACGTGGGTAGCACGGCTGAAAGAGTTGGGCGCGACGTATTTGATCATCGACTGCTTGCGGCCGATTCTTGATGCACTCGGGCTCGACGAAAATCACGACACCGGCCAATTTCTCACGCCTCTGGATACGCTGCTGGTCGATGCATCCTGCCTTGATTGTTGCATCGTTCACCACATGGGCCACACAGAAGAGCGGACGCGCGGCGATAGTCGTCTGCGCGATTGGCCGGATGTCGAATGGCGCATGGTGCGCAAGGATAACGACCCGGCATCGGCAAGATATTTCACGGCCTTCGGTCGCGACGTCGAGATCGGCGAGCAGCAGCTTGGCTATGACGTGAACACGCGGCGGTTGACGATTGTCGGCGGGAGTCGCAAAAGCGAAGCGGCGAACGCGGCGCTGGCGGTCGTGATTCAGTGGATACAGGGCGAGAACGCAAAAGGGAAAACACCGACGCAAAACAATATCGCTGAAGCACTCAAGGATAGTGACTACAAAAAACCAGCCATCGTCGCCGCGATCAAACTGGGCATCAAGCTGAAACGTATCGAGACGACGGACGGACCAAATAGGGCGAAGCTCCATACCGTAGTCGAATCGCGCAGCGCAGTCGATGTGACCTTTGAAGAGATCACACTCACGAACGACGAAGGGCACGACATCACGAGTGTGCGCGCCACTTGTAGTCGATGTCAGCACGCCACCGAATCGTTTGGCACGAAAGACCCGAGTCGTAAGCGTTGCCTCGCCCTGATGAGCGACGAATGTCCGCACGGTAAAAAGAATTTCTATGCCGAGAAGACCGTCGAGAACAACGACGTTGAGATGTGATGAAGATTTTCAATTTTCCGGGCGCGTCACTCTTGGAACTCACGGCGGTTGCAGATGGACTCCGCGTGCGGTGCCCTGGCTGCGAGGTTGTCGTGGTGATGCGCGGCGATCAGGCAGACGTCTTCACGCACGCCGACGGGTGTCCTGTCTACACGCGCATCAAGAAAGGGCTGCGCCGTTATGCGCGGAAGGTGAACCAGGGATGAGGCTGTTACGCGATGAACCACAGCAAGCCCTTGTGTTGCTACGGGTTAGTCGGAAGTCGCTCAAGTGGTTCGCGGTGGTTCGCGTGTGGTTCGACGGGCTGCTAACCACCGACCGAGAGCGGGTGGTTAGGTGGTTCAGTGGCTTAGTAAGCCACACCACCGAACCACTCGTGGCGCACCGGGTTCAGACGGCTTCGGTGGTTCAAGGCGTCGGAACAGGAAAGACCCGCCGCGCCCGTGCGTCGAGCCTCGAAACCCGAAAGTCGGGTAAACGGAGTCGCCCCGCTGGCATTCGAAAATCCGAGGGAGGTAAGCGCCTACGTAAGTCTCGACGTGAAGAATATGCAGAAAACGTTAGGAAATATCGCAAATTGTCAGGGGTTGGAAGTCTACGAAACCTCTACGCCGGGGAGTGAAACATGAGCGCCAAACCGTTGACACCTGACGGAGAACCGAACGGACCCGAGCCGGCTGTCGTCGCGCCCGAGCCGGCCACGTCTGAGCCCTTGCCGTCGCCGTCCGATGCGCCCCTGGCCGCGCCTGGGGACGGCCTGCCGGCCGCGGTCGCCGCCCACTTGACCGGCGAACCGAACACGCTGCCACCGGCGTGGTGCCGGAAGTGCAACGCGATGGTCCGCTCGGTTCAACAAAGGCAAGTGCGAGCGATGCGGCACATTCCTCCGACTGAATTTCGCGGCGCGACGACATCCAAAAAACATCGCGCGCCGCGATGCGCTGCTCGCCGAGATCATCGCTGAATATCAACCACACACCCTTGAACTCCGTGACGCCTGCGGCTATTTGGCGAACGTCAAAGAGCGCCTCGAAACGGCGAAGGACGGCACACCCGAGCACCAGCGCTTGATGGCGATGTGGACCGAGCTGAGCACGCAACTGCGCACGGCGAAGCCCGCTCAGCGGATGTCCGACGAGGACTATCACGAGCTGACCGAGGATCAACTGATCGAACGGATCGAAGAAATGCTGCGCAGCTCGTATGCGATGCGTGATCGCACACTCGCCCGCGCGTTGCTCGCCAACACGCCCGTCGTTGATGCTGGCGTCCCGCTGCTCGAACCAAACGATCCCGGCTACGAAGCACAGGAGGCGATCCGTGCGACCGCCGTTATTGAACCCGCGCCAACGTGTCCGTACTGCAAGCGCCTGCTCGCCGACTGCGACACGCTGCGCGAAACGAAACCGGACATTTGGGGCGTCATCTGTTCAACGCATCCCGATATTCAAAAGGCGAAAGACGAGCGGCTTGAGGATGAGCGCGACGGCCAGCAGTTCCTTGAGACCGGCTACGCGTCCGCTCGCATGCGCGCGAAGGACGAGGCCCGGAAGCCGCAGCCGACCGAAGAAGAAAAACGGCAAGCGGAAAAACGCCGCGAGCTGGGCTGGCACGAGGGAGTGTGGAATGAAACCTCAGGATATCGCCGTCGCGAATGAGATGACGCGCGACCACCTCGCCCGCGCGCTCGCCGCCATTACGCACACGCTCGATACGCGCGTTCACATTTGGCGGATCGTCGTCGACGAGCACGGCCGCGAGACGGGCCAGCGCATTTATCGAGGTTCATTTCAACAACCACGCGACCTGCAGAACAGCGGGCCGCATTCACGAGGAGAGTAGATCATGAAACAACATAGCCCCGAGTATCTCGCCACGCTGCGCACCCACGAAAACGGCAACATTTGTTGCGACGCGAAAGACGTAAAGCACCGCTGCGCAAAATGTCAGGACCACGCGAAGCGCACCCTGCGTAACAACAGTCAGGAGAACACCGTGAACGACTACACCCCGCCCGACGCCTACGGACCAGCACTCAAGGCACTTCGCGAAGCGACTGCCACGCCCATGTCGAGGTTCGAAGACCGCTACCGCGCCGAGCGCACCAAGGAACTGTCCGACTCTCGCGCGGCGAGTGCTGCCGCCAGTGCCGCCCTCACGCCCACGAAGCGTGCCCGTCTGACGGCTGCGCAAGCCGCGAAATACGCGCCTCCCGATCCCTACGCCGCCGGGTTGGCAGCGATGAAGGAGAACCGATGAACATCGACGAACGCATCGCCGCGCGTCGTGCCGCACTCCAGAAGCGTCTCGACGCGATCCCCGACGACGGCACGCTGCCGCTGTCTACCACCTTCGACGCCCGCGCGGCACTGCAAGCCGACCGCGTGCAAGTGGGCAGGGAGATCGCGGACCTCAACACCAAGGTGGACACGTGGGCAGCACTCCCGACCCCCGACGCCGACGTGAAATGGCTCGCGCATCTCAACGCCTGGCGCACCACCATCGGCGACGAACGGCTGACGATCAAGTCGCCGATCCGCGACCGGGACATCAAGGAGCGGGCGCAGCGTCTCGAATGGACGATCAAGTTGATCGACAAAGGGCTCAGCATCGGGTCGTTCCCGATCATCACGCTGTCCGCGTCGCCGATCGGGCCTCTGATGGCGGCTGCGGGCTACGTGACAGAAGGCCCCGCGCTGCACGGCGCGAACGGATTCCTCGGTGGCATCGAGGATGTCGAGCAACGCATCAAAAACACGACCAAGCACCGGGCCGCGGCGCAAGCCGCCCTCGCCTCGGTGCTGCTCACCGACGACGAGCGGGCTGCGAAGGCGGCCGAGGACAAGGTGTTTTACGCGACGATCAACACGATGCGCTGCCGGGTCAGCAGCGATGGTAAGTCGCTCATCGCGGAGACTCTCGACGGCGACCCGCTCGACGTCGCCGACATGACGCCCGAGCAGCGCACGGCGCTCGAGCGCTTCGAAGCGGCGCATTTTGGGCGGCCGCGTGAAACGGTATCGAGTTAAGGCGAAGGGAGCCTCTGCATCGCGAGATGAGGGTGTGCTCGCGGGAGTATCCGCGCGGGTAACCGACGCGGGTCAGTGCGACGGTCGGGTCCCTTTGCCGCTCGCCCTCACGGGCGGGTTTGTTTTCCCCGACACGCACGTAAGTGCCTCCTGGCGGCGGGCGGAATGCCAGTTTCAGCTTGTGTCGGGCCTAATCCCCCCGGCATGGGCATCCGTCAGGCGCCGGGCGGCGCGCCGAAGAGCCCGTGTCGTGGCCCGTCACCACGGCACGGGCAGCCGCCCATTTTCAACAGAGGAGCACCACATGGACGACATCACGATTGTGTGTATCGACTGCGAAGTAGCATTTATTTTCGCCGAGGGCGAGCAAGCGTATTTCGCCGATCGCAACTACACCCCGCCGAAACGCTGCAAAGCCTGTCGCGACTATCGGAAGATCGAACGGGAAACGCGCACCGTGCCCGCGCCACGCGGAGAGTAGCCATGCGCATCGAAGACGCCGACGTTCGCCAGTGCGCCGATTGTCGCGCACCGTTCATCGTCTCGGATAGCGAGCGGACGTTTTACATCGCCCGCACCGGCTCCGAGCATCACCCGAAGTTCTGTCGCGACTGCCGGATCCATCGACGCGAGCAGATGGCAGCGGCCACGGTGACGAAGTGCGCGCCAGCGGGAGACTGAACCTAGTAGCCTCGGGGCTACTAGGTTGCCCCGGCTGCGGCGAAACGCGACTCATCGAATGGGACGCGACGTTGCGACACTGGTTTTGCAACGTCTGCGGGAGGACGTGGACGCGCGGCAGCCTACCGCGATCTGACTCATTGATCATGGGTGGTTGCACGGGATACCATCCGTCTCATGAACTGCCCCGTTTGCCGTCGTGCGGACGCCAAGATCGAGAGCGGCGGTGTCGTTAGCTGCAATCGCTGCGGTCGTTACGCGCCCGAAAGCCGTTTTCTAGCAGTCTTGTCCATAATTCACGAAGACCCCGACTTGAGGTGGCTGCTACTATATCTTTCCGCTCACCTTCGTCAGGCCAGCGAACGCGGCGAGGTGGTAGAAGTCGGACATGCCAATTGGCAGGCGCTTGCCGACGGGCACGCACACACACGCCCGTCACGAAAGCTCGACATGCTGTTGGAGGTGTTCTGCAAACTTTCAATCACCGGGGGAAAGACCGTAGCTCTCAACCCTGACGATGATTTCGTGCTCGTGGACGCTGGAAACGTCGAAGAGTTGCACTGGTTGATCGAAGCTTTGGTCGAGCAGCAGGCGCTTCTGGCTCGCGGGCCGAGCGGATCTTGCGTTGTCACGGCGGAAGGCTGGGAGCGAAATTCACCGATGTATCCGGGTGGAGTGCCTAATACCTGTTTTGTGGCGATGTCTTTTGACAAATCACTAGACGCGATCTATGACAGTGCCATCGAGCCTGCTGGCAAGGCATGCGGCCTCGCTGTGACTCGCGCCGATCGAGTGGAACACAACGACGTCATTACGGACTTGATTCACGCGCAGATTCGTCGAGCACAGGTAATCGTCGCGGACGTCACGGGGCAAAGCCCTGGTGTGTATTTTGAAGCGGGGTTGGCCATTGGTCTTGGCCGAACCGTAATTTGGAGCTGTCACGAAGACGAAAAGAGCAAACTCCATTTCGACACACGCCAATACAGTCACGTCTTGTGGAAGAACGCGGACGATCTGCGGGTGAAACTTGAGAATCGAATCAGAGGCACGCTGACCATTCCGGTGAAGCACTGACTGAGCCTCGATAATCGACGCCTCACTTGCGTAGCCACCCGAACAACAACCGCCCAACGAAAACGCCCCGATCTTCCGCTGCCGGCCGCCAGGAGAAGCCGCCGAGGTTCACGACGCCAGCGTAGCCGATCTGTGCATGTAGACTTACGTAGGAGCTTACGTAGTGATATTCGGTGCCATCTCGTGACACCTAGTGAACCTCGACTCGTCGAATTGCTGAGCAAAAACGCAAAAACACTCAGCGAATCGTCGCCGTTGTAACGTCTGCAAAACCTCCACCCCCGGTTCGATTCCGGGCGGCGCCTCCAATTCTGATCTGGGGACTTCGTCCCCAGACCCCTGACACGCTCGCTTGCGGGGACCCCTGGCGCCCCGCGCCGCTCGCGTGGGCTCGCCTCGCCCTGCTCGCTCGCCGCTTGTGGGTTTCGTCCCCCGGGCTTCGGCGGCATCGATGACCTTCATCATGCGCCTACGCGGCGTGCCGACGCTTTGGTCGGCCCGAGATGGGGGCGAGGCTTAGCTTGAGCCGAAACGGCTTCAGAAGGCGATTTAGCGTGCCCTGAGTGGGATTGTGGCGGAGGTTGAGGGTCCGCAGGAGATTCGGGCTGGCCATCCCTACCTTGGCCGCAAACTCCTTCACGCCCATCGCCCGAACAACCTTGCCAAGGGCGACCTGAAGCGGAACCTCTTCGTCGATCGCGCCGAGTAGAAATTCTCGGGCGAACTCGGGATCCCGAAGATCCTCCGCCAGCCCAACATTCCAGTCCTCATGTCGCCTTGCCATGCCGTTTCGCCTCCATATAATCGCGCCAGAATCCTCGTGCCCGCACGATGTCCTTCGCTTGAGAGCCCTTGTCACCGCCGGCTAGCAGCACGACGATCGCGTCGCCGTCCTTGCCGAAGTAAATCCTGTAGCCAGCGCCAAACATCACACGGGCTTCCCAAACGCCCTCGCCGACGTTCTTGTGGTCGCCGAGATTGCCCAACTCGAAGCGCTGCACTCGCAACTGAATCCGCGCCCCAACAACCTTGGTCAACGACCTGAGCCATTCGCGGAATGGGTTCTTGCCGTCGGCGGTCAGGTACTCTCGAACGGTCAGGACCATCCGCGGCTCGTCCCTAAGGTATCATATGTGATAAGAATCTAAACTAGGGGGATGAACAGCAGTCGCCGAGGATTGCCAGCGCGCCAACCGGGTCGCCCGCAGTCGCGGCCGCGCCGACTTGAGCGCGCCGGCATCGTCCCTCGAAGACCAGCACCGGGCGCTGGCGTCCTCAGGTTGACGAGCCTTTCCGGCCGTACCACGCAGCCAGCGCGTCGAACGCCGCTTTCGGTTCCCAGCGCGCGGCCGGATATCGCCGCGAGTCCGGATCGGTCGGGCCGCTCCGCGTGTCGAGCACCTTCACGATGCCGGCGCTGACACGATTGAGATCGCCCGCGTCACCAGGCCGGAACGGCAGATCGAAGCGCGCGAACGTATAGAGAAACGCGGCGTCGAGGCCCTCGGCGTCGAACACCTCGAGCACCTCTCGCAGGTGCGCGGCCTGCTCGTGCTCGTTGCGCTCGAATGAGCCCTTCAGACGTATCGGACGGCCGTCGTCGTCCCACTCGATCAGATCGAACCCCGTGCCGCCGACATTGCCGGCCCCGGTGAACGACGCGCAGCCGAACTCGGTGGCGGCGACGGGCTTGCCGGCGGCGCGCCCCTGTTCGACGAACGAGCCGATGCTTTCGCGGTAGCGCGGCGCCGTGTGAGCGGTTCGATACGCGGCGTCGGTGGCGATGATGTCGAACGGCGCCCAGTTAACGCCGTCGAGCACGACGGACGCATAGCTGACCGGCCCACCAAACCGGGCACGCACTTCGGCGACGGCCTGCCGCAGGAACGCGTTGACGCGGGTCCGCAGGTCGGGCAGCAACGGGCGCAGACGGAGCGGATCGGTCAAGAGCGCCGCGCGCTCGGGCAGCGTGTCGCCGGGCAGGAATCCCCGAGTGCAGATACTGATCTCCGATCCTGTCAGGAACACGACGGTCGCACCGCCTAACCGCAAGCGCTCCGCGCGTTCGGCGCAGTCCACGAGCAAGGTCAGCAGTTCGCTTTGCGTCAGATCGTTCGTGAACGGACAGAACCACACGTCGAGGCCGGCGGCGGCCGCGTGCGTCGCGGCGATCTCGAGGCGATCGGGATCGCCGCCCGTAATCCGCACCGCGGTGCAGTGCAGGTCCTGGCGGATGGCCCGCATGTCCAACGCGACGCCGTCCGGCTCGAACGGCTCGTGCGTCGTGGTTCCGGCGCTGAAGAACCCCGTGTCGTAGTTGATGCCCAGCACTCGCATGCGTGTCCTCCGTGTTCGAGGTCACCTCCGCGGTGATACCGGAATAAGGTACTATCAGTACCGTAAGCGGGTTGTCCAGCATCCCGACGGAAATCGATGGCGGATGTCCACCAGGGGACGGCTCGCGCCGACTGGGGCGGAAGGAGGAACATGGTCAAGACGACTCGCCACACACGCCGGCCGGCTCGAGTGCGCCGGAGGGGGGCGGTGCTCGAGCAGGCCATGCTGCAAGCCGCGGCCGACGAGCTGATCGCCGCCGGGTACGCGGGATTGACGATGGACCGGGTGGCGGAGCGGGCGGGCACCAACAAGAACGCGATCTATCGCCGCTGGCCCAGCCGTGCCGCACTGGCGGTCGCGGCGTATCGGCAGATGGTCAGGGGCGACCAGTCATTGCCCGACACCGGGTCGCTCCGCCAAGACACTCTCGAGCTACTGCGGCGCGCGAACCGGGCGTGGGCCTCGCCGGTGGGCGCGGTGCAGCGGAGCCTGCTCGCGGGAGTCGCGGACGATCCGCAACTACTCGCGCTCATCCAGGAACGATCGAACGACGCGGGTTCCGCGCTCTGGCTGATGGTCCTCGGCCGGGCCGTGGCGCGCGGCGAAGTTCAGCCCGAGGCCCTGCACCCGCGTGTCGCCACGCTGGCCGCGGTCCTGCTCCGCAACGAGTACGTCACGCGCGGAACGCCCTCCGCACCCGACGAGGTCCTCGTGGAGATCGTCGACGAAGTGTACTTACCGCTCATGCGGGGGCGTGGCCTGATGCGGGAGCACGCAGGGTAGCGGCACATTGCCCGCGCCCAGCGAGCAGAAACTCGCGGGCGAACTCCGGATCCCGAAGATCCTCCGCCAATCCAACATTCCAATGCCTATGTCGCCTTGCCATGCCGCTTCGTCCCCAGATAGTCGCGCCAGAATCCTCGCGCCCGCGCGATGCTTTTCGCTTGAGGTCCATAGCGGAGGTCTCGCCGCCGCACCAGAGGTCTGGGGCCAGGTGCCTGAGGCCTAGTGCCTGGCGGGCGAGGCCATTCATCGCTGCTTGGCGCTACACTGCCTCCGGGAGTTGCCTCATGCGATCAACCAAGCCGTTCGTAATGCTGGCCGCCCTCGTGGCCGGCAGCCTGTGTGCCACGCTGGCGTCCGCCCAGACGCCGCGGTGGTCCGAGGCCAAGGCCAATGAGTGGTACGCGCACCAGCCGTGGCTCGTGGGCAGCAACTACGTCCCCGCGTCGGCCATCAACCAATTGGAAATGTGGCAGGCCGCCACGTTCGACCCCGACGAGATCGACAAAGAGCTGGGCTGGGCCGAGGCGATGGGGATGAACACGATGCGCGTGTTCCTCCACGACCTCCTGTGGCAGCAGGACCCCGCCGGCTTCAAGCAGCGGATCGACCAGTTCCTGACGATGGCCGCCAGGCACCATATCCGGCCGATGTTCGTCCTGTTCGACTCGTGCTGGGATCCGAATCCGCATCTCGGGCCGCAGCACCCGCCGATCCCCGGCGTCCACAACTCCGGGTGGGTCCAGAGCCCGGGCACGGCGGCGCTCGCCGACCCGTCGCAGGTACCGCGGCTCAGAGCCTACGTGACGGGTGTGGTGGGGGCGTTTGCCACCGACGACCGGGTGCTCGCCTGGGACATCTGGAACGAGCCCGGCTCGAGCGGCATGGGCAGCTACAGCAAAGACGAGCTGGCCACCAAGCGCGTCCGCGTGATGACCCTCCTCCCGCAGGCCTTCGAGTGGGCGAGAGCGGTGAATCCGACGCAGCCGCTCACGACCGGCGTGTGCTGCGTCGAGAGCGCGCCTGACGCGTCGAAGCTCGGCGACCTCGAGAAGCTGCAGCTCGCCCTGTCGGACATTGTCACGTTCCACAACTACGGCTGGCCGGAGTCCTTCGCGCGCGAGGTGGCCTGGCTCAAGAAGTACAACCGGCCCGTCATCTGCACGGAGTTCATGGCGCGCGCCGCAGGCAGCACGTTCGACGGCATCCTGCCCGTCGCGAAGGCGGAGCACGTGGGGGCCGTCAACTGGGGGTTCGTCGCCGGCAAGACGCAGACGTACTACCCATGGGAGTCCTGGGACCACCCGTACATCCGAACCCAGCCGCCCGTGTGGTTCCATGACGTGCTGCATCCCGACGGCACGCCGTACCGGCAGGCGGAGGTGGACCTCATACGGCGATTGACGGGCACGCCGTAAGGGGAAGTGAGAAGTTGGAAGACAGAAGTTAGAAGTCAGGAGCTGGAAGTCAGGCGTTGGAGCGGCACGGCTCCGGCCCGCGTGATCGAACTTCTGGCTTCTCACTTCTAACTTCTCACTTCTAACTTCTGTCTTCTAACTTCTAACTTTCCACGAGGCGAGCCACGGGCGCCGCCAGCGGCTCATCATCGATGTACCGATATACTTCTGATTCGCGCCCGCGAGCGAGCATCCACCATGGCCAGCCTGATTGAAGCGATCGAGATCAAGCGCAAGACCTTCTTCGAATTCGAGGACGACCCCTACGTCGGGATGGACGTCGAGATCAAGAAGCCGACCGCGCGCGGCGGCCAGACCCTCGTCCGCATCAAGATGCGCAACCTTCGGACGCGCGCCGTGTTCGAGCGGACGTTCAAGGCGGGAGACAAGTTCAAGGATCCGGACCTGGTCAAGTCTGACGCGGCGTTTCTGTACAAGGACGCGGACGGCTATCACTTCATGGACCAGGAGTCGTTCGAGACGCTCACGCTCGGCGCGGATGCCGTCGGCGACGATCGTTTTGTGCTGGGTGACAACGCGATCGTCTCAATGTTGAGGTTCAACGGCCACCCGCTGGGGATCGAGCTGCCGCCCCACGTGGTGCTGAGCGTCACGCAAACCGAACCGGCCTCGCGGTCCGATTCCGGCAGCGGCGGCGCGACCAAGGCCGCCACGCTCGAGACGGGGCTCGAAATCCGCGTGCCGCTCTTCATCAAAGAAGGCGAGAAGGTGCGCGTGCACACCGAGACGCTGGCGTTCGCGGGCCGCGCATAACGCGACGACGCGACGGAATTGTCGCCTCGTCACACGGTCGACGTCTCGATCGCGTACCATCAGGAGATGGGTGCGACCATCAAGAGAGTCGGACTCCTGACGGCTGGCGGCGATACGCCGGCGCTCAACGCGACGATCCACGGCGTGGTGGCGCGGGCGAACGAACACCGCATCGAAGTCTTCGGCCTGCTCAAGGGATTCAACAGCCTGTTCAATCCGCGCGTGCCGCACGTGCACCTGAACCCGCTGTTCCAGCCCATTCCCGAGCTCGACTCCACGATTGGCGGGACGCTGATTGGAGCGTCCCGCGATTATCTCGGCAACGACGACACGGCCGCCGTGCGGACGATTGCCGAGCGACTCGACCGGCTGAAGATCGACGGGTTCATCTGCGTCGGCGGCGACGGCACGCTCAACGGCATGCAGGCGCTGACGTCGTTCCTGCCGGTCGTGCTGGCGCCGAAGACGATCGATAACGATCTCGGGCTGAACTATCCGAACGAGCCGGCCGACTGGGACGAGAGCGCAGGCGGGCGCGGCGTGGCCGAGCCGTTCGACCTCGAGCGGATGGTGAACTTCGTCACGCCAGGATTTGCGACCGCGGTGTTCGTGGCCGCCGGCGGCGTCGAGCGAATCCGGACCACGGCCGAGAGTCATCGGCGCGTGGCGATTATCGAGGTGATGGGCCGGCATTCCGGGTACATCGCGTTGGGGTCGGCCTACGGACAACCCGACCTGATTCTGATCCCCGAGTGTCCCGTCGATCTCGATGCCCTGGTTGACCGCATCAAAGACCTCTACCAATCGCAGAAGAACGTCGTCATCGTTTGCGGCGAGGGCATGACGGACGCCAATGGCACGTTGCTGGGCGAGCAGAGCGCGTCGACCGACCCGGCCGGCAACAAAGTGCTGAGCGGCGCCGCCGAGGCGTTGCGCGAGCGGCTCATCGAGCGGATCGGCGATCGCTACTTTCGCGACCTGCGTCGAGGCGAGACCGCGAGTGAAGTGATCTTTACGCGCAAGGTCGGGCACACGCAGCGTGGCGGCCGCCCGCTCCGGTTCGATCGCTACTATGCGGCGCAGCTGGGCGGCAAGGCGGTTGACCTGCTGCTCGAAGGTCGCAACAACACCGTCGCCGTGCTCCAGTGGAATCGCCGCCACGGCTTCTACCTGGACGGGTTTCCAGCCGAGGGCCTCCGTGATCGCGCCGGCGTCGTGCACGCCAGGCGCGTGCATCCGGCGTTCTACGACGCCGGCCGCATGCGGCCGTCAGCCGTTGGCGTCAACTATCTGCAGCAGATCTTCACCGGTGCGGTCGGACACGACGACACTGAGCACTTGCGCGAGCGCCTGTTCGCGCCAGGTCGCTTGTCCGACCCCTACCTGTCGATCAACGCGGCGATCAGCCGACGGATCCGGTACCTCGACGACCCGCCCGAGGCGCCAGGACTGTAGCCCTCAGAACCCCATCGTGTCGTCGGCCGACGGCCCGTAGGTGGCCGGCACCGGCCGGTCGTTCAGCCGGAGGTAGACGCCGAGCTGCGCGCGATGATGCACGAGGTGGTTGAGGAACATCTCCCGGTACGCGAGGAAGCGCGACCCCGAGAAGATTTGTTTGCCGCCGAAGCTGAGCGTCCACGGCTCCGTCCAGGCCGAGTCGGGCACCTCCGCCAGGGCCGCCCGGACCTTGGCGGCGCCCTCGTCGAACGCCTTCACCAACTGATCCGCCGACTCGAATGGCAGGCGGGCGATGTTGGCGGTGGCGAAGTCCAGCCCCGGCGTGGTCAGCACCGTCAGGCCGAATCCGGCCAGTTGTGCGACATGGGGGGCGAGACTCTTCAGCTTCATCGATTTGGCATGCGGCGCAAAGTCCGGCTGGTCGTTGGGCACGCGCTCGAGCGTCGTGCGGGTCTTGGCCAGCTCGACATCCAGTTCGTTCAGCAGTAAGTCGCGAATCGGCATCGTCGTGGGCTCCTCGTTCTAGACCAGGTGTTCCTGGTCGTCGCTCCGCAGGTGTACCGTCTTGTAGTCGAGGTCGTGATAGGCCTTGATGTAGCGGACGGTGCGGCTGCGCGCGCGCATCAGCAGCGTGTGCGTGATCGCGTGGCGGCCGATGAACTTGACGCCCTTGAGCATCGGGCTGTCGCTGACGCCGGTGGCGCAGAAGATCGCGCTCGGTCCCCGGACGAGCTCGTCGGCGTGGTAAATGTGGCCGAGCGCATGAAACTCTGGCAGTTTGGCGACGCGGGCGCGCTCCTCCTCGTCCCGCACCCACATGCGCAGCTGCAGGTCGCCTCCGAGCGTGCGCAGCGCGGCCGCCGTGAGCACGCCTTCCGGCGCGCCGCCAGTGCCCATATAGAGGTTGACGCCCGAGTCGGGCAGGGCCGGCGCGATGGCCGCCGCGATGTCGCCGTCGGCGATCAGGCGCAGCGACGCCCCCATGCCCCGAATGGTCTGGACGATGGCGTCGTTTCGCGGGCGATCGAGGACGAGCGTGACGACCTGGCGCACGTCCTTGCCGAGCAGGCGCGCCGTCTTCTCGATGACCTCATCGACCGGGGAATCGAGCGTGAAGCGCAGGAACTTGTCGTCCCGGAGGCCCTCGGCCACGCGCGGGCCGTACGCGAGCTTCTGGGCGTAGAACGTCGGCAGGTTGACCATGCCCGCGCCGCCTTCGGGCGGCACGAGCACGGCCGCCATCACGGCGATCGAGTTGGGCATGCCCTTGGAGATGTTCGTCGTGCCGTCGATTGGGTCGAGCGCGATGTGAAACTTCGGCGTCCCGCGCTTCCAATTGCCCAGGCGATCGCCCAGGAAGATCCCCGGCGCGTTGTCCTTGATGCCCTCGCCGATGACGACCTCGCCGCACATGTCGATGTGGTCGAAGCAGCCGTTGATGGCGTCGCAGGCGGCCGCGTCGGCGCTCTCCTTGTCGCCGCGCCCGAGCCAGTGGATGGCGTTGAGGGCGGCGTTCTCGGTCGCGCGGAGGAACTCGAACTCGAGGCTGCGCTCGGGATCGCTTTCGGTCAGGCTGAGGCGGGTGGGCTTTCGCGGTGTGGCCATGGCTGTCTGTGCATTATCGCGCGGCCGCGCGTCAGTGGCGCGGCGGTTCCAGGATGTGGTCTAATTCCTTTTTCCCCGAGGAGTGTTGCATGACCCGGATTCGTCGGTTCCACAAGTTCGTGACCATGTGTGCGGTGCTGGGCGGACTGAGCCTGGCTGTCGCGGTCGTTCGCGCGCAGCAGGCCGCGCCGCCCGCGGCCGGTGGAGCCGCGCAGTCGCCGGCCGGGCCCCTCGCGCCCGAGAAGTACAAGAACATCCAGGTGCTCAAGAACGTGCCGGCCGACCAGCTCGTGATGGCGATGCGGTTCGTCGCGGCCGCCACCGGCCAGCGATGCATCGACTGCCACGTGCAGGAAGCCGACGGCACCTTCGCCTTTGACAAGGACGACAAGCGGGAGAAGGGCACGGCCCGCGACATGATGAAGATCATGATGACGGTCAACGACCAGTTCTTCAACGGTCGAGTGCAAGTGACCTGCGCGACGTGTCATCGCGGCGGGCAGCCGAGCGCCGTGCCGCCGTTTGCCGAGATGCTGACGCCCCAGCAGGTGGCCGCCATGGCCGCCATGGACGAGGCGCGCGGTCGCGGCCAGGGCCCCGGCGGGCCGCCCGAACGTGGCGGGCGCGGCGGTCGCGGTGGCCGCGGCTCGCTGCCGGAACCCGATGCCGTGATCGCGAAGTACATTGACGCCCTGGGTGGGCAGGCCGCGGTCGACAAGCTCCAGACGCTGGTGCTGGCCGGGACCATGACCAACCGCGCCGGACAGAAGTCGTCGTTCACGATTGACGAGAAGGCGCCGAACGGCTACCGCGAGACGATCCAGGGGCAGCCGGCGACGACCGTCGGCTTCGATGGCACGACCGGCTGGCGCCAGTCGGGCACGAACACGAGGGACCTGTCGGACTTCGCGCTGCAGCAGGCCACCCGCATGGCCGGCGTCGGGCTCGCGACGTCGTTCAAGGCCCACTACCAGAACCTGCGCGGTGCGCGCAGCCGCCCGATCGATGGCAAGGCGGTCGTGGCCATCTCGGGGGTGACCGCGCCGGACGTGACCGAGATTCTGTCGTTCGACGAGACCTCCGGCCTGCTCGTCCGCCGCACGATCATGACGCGCACGCCGCTCGGCAACCTCCCCGAGCAGATCGACTACAGCGACTATCGCGACGTCGGCGGCGCGAAGATCCCGTTCCTGATCACCTTGTCAACCTGGGACGTGCTCGATACCTACCAGGTCGTCAACGTCAAGCCGAACGCGCAGGTGCTCGACACCGAGTTCGCGAAACCGAAGTAGGCGACGCGGCGGCCTCGCGCCGCTCGCGGATGAACGACATGACGGGCGCGAGGTCGGTAGGCCTCGCGCCCGTGCCTTTTTGCGCGAGACGGCGAGCCCGGACCGGCCAGGCGCGGTCTATGTCATGCTGTCGCGGTGCGCGCCCGGCCGCGTCTCTCCAGTCTTCCGACCGTCGCGCTCGCGTACACCCTCATCACGCTGGTGATGACGTGGCCGCTCGCGCGCCACCCCGCGGCGACGATCGCGGCTGATCTTGGGGACCCCGCCTTCAACTGCTGGGTCTTGATGTGGACGGCGGGCGTCGTGCTGCGCGCCGCCAAGGGC
The DNA here is from genome assembly GCA_963849525.1 of uncultured Acidobacteriota bacterium. Taxonomy (GTDB): domain Bacteria; phylum Acidobacteriota; class Vicinamibacteria; order Vicinamibacterales; family SCN-69-37; genus CAVXSP01. Next base: position 839,794 of record CAWKHL010000006.1, read on the forward strand.
GACGTGGCCGCGCTCCACCAGTTCTGGAACGGCAACATCTTCTATCCGGCACCGCTGACGCTCGCCTACTCGGAGCACCTGACGCCGCAGATGCTCCAGATGCTCCCGGTCTACGCCGCGGGCGGCAACATCCTGCTCTGCTACAACCTGCTGTTCCTCTCCACGTTCGTCGTGGCAGGCGTCGGCATGTTCGTGTTCGTGCGGGATCTGACCGGCCGCCCGCTGGCGGCGTTTGCAGCGGGGTTGGCGTTTGCGTTTGCGCCGTACCGCATCGGCCAGTTCTCGCATCTCCAGGTGCTCTCGACCGGATGGATGCCGCTCGCGTTCGTTGGGCTCCGCCGGTATCTGGTCACCCGCCGCACGCGACCGCTCGTCGGCGGCGCGGCCGCTCTTGCGGCGCAGGGCTTGTCGTGCGGCTACTTCCTCGCGTTCTTTCCGCCGTTTGCGGCGGCCTATTGCCTGTACGAGATGACGCGCCGCCGCCTGCTCGGAGACCGTCGCGTCTGGACGGGGTTGACCCTGGCGGCCGTCGGCACGGCCATCGTCGTGGCGCCGTTCGTCTGGCCATACGTGCGGCTCAATCGCCAGGGCGATGGGGTGGGGGTGCGATCGATCGGGGACGTCGAGATGTTCTCCGCCGATGCCCGGGATTTCGTGACGGCCTCGCCGGCGGCGCGCGTGCTCGATCGCGTGCTTCCGGGCCAGCGGAAGGCGGAAGGGGAGGGCTTTCCGGGGTTCACGATTCTCGCGCTCGCAGCGCTGGCCGTGGGCGCCGCCGTGCGTCGCGCGGCGCACGATACCGCGCGGTCATCGGCACCGCTGTGGACGCGCGCGCTCTTCTGGGCGCTGGCGTTGGCCTTATTGGCGTGCGTGGGCGAAGCGCTGTGGATTCTCGTCAACGGCCAGTTCGCATTCGAGGCGTTCGGCACGACGTCGGTCGTTCGGAACGTGATGCCGCCTCTGTGGCGATCCGGTGTGGTGCTGGCGGGGCTTGCCGCCCTGATGTGGGCCGTGCGGTCCGCCGCGGCGCCTCCGGACGAGGGTGCGGCCGGCTTCTATCTGGTAGCCGCGATGGTGGCGGCCGTGCTCGCGTTCGGGCCGGACCTTCACGCCGCCGGGCATCTCGTCGGCCGGGGCCCGTACGGCTGGTTGTTCGCGCATGTGCCCGGTTTCGACGGCCTGCGCGTGCCCGCGCGGTTTCTCACGATTGTCACGCTCTTCGTCGCGGTGTTGGCCGGTCTTGGCGCGGCCGTGTTACTGGCCGCGTCCAGGGCCAGGACGGGCCGCGTGCTGGTCGTGGCCGCGTGCGCGGGCATCCTCCTCGAGGCCTGGGTCGCGCCGATGCCTGTTGGCGTGCCGGTGGTGCCCGACAACCTGGCACCCCCGCCGGCGTTGACCGCGGGCCGGGGGATCGGCCCGCTGTATCGACTTATCGAACGGCTGCCTGGTCGGGTCGTGCTGGTGGAGTTCCCCTTTGGGGAGACGGCGTACGAGATCCAGGCGACGTACTACGCCGGGTATCATCGCCGGCCCATCCTCAACGGGTATCCCGGATATTTCCCGCCAAGCTACCTGCAGCGTGAGCCGATTCTCTCGGCGGCTCCGGCAAATCCGGCCGGGGTCCGCGACGTCCTCTCGGCCGCGGGGGCGACTCATGCGCTGGTCCATGAAGCCGCGTTTCGCGACGGCCGTGGCGAGGCGTTGTCGAGCTGGCTCCGCTCCATCGGGGCTCGTCTGGTCGCGGAGGACGGCACGGACCGGCTGTTCGCACTGCCCGCGGCGTCAGGCGCCGCGCGCGCGAGCGGGCCCGATCGGCACTGAGCGATGGACGATCCGCTCCTCGGTATGATGGCGGCATTCTTCCGAAAGGACAGGACATGGCGACAGCGGTGAAGAGAACACTCGTGCTGTTCGTGGGGATGCTGCTCGTCGCGGCGAACGGCGAGAACGTGGCGGCTCAGCGCGGGCCGATGCTCCAGGAGCCCGAGACGATTCGGCTGTGGACCGGGCCGGCACCAGGCGCCCAAGGCGACGCGGCAGAAGACGTGCCGACGCTCACAATCTACATGCCCCCGAACACGACCGGCCCGATGACGGCTGTGGTCGTGGCCCCCGGCGGCGGCTACGCGCATCTGGCGATGAACCTCGAGGGCCGGGCGCCCGCGAACTACCTGAACACGCTGGGCGTCGCGGCATTCGTCCTCAAGTACCGCCTGGGGCCGAGTACCACCACCCGGTCGAGCTCGAAGACGCGCAGCGAGCCATTCGCACGGTGCGCGCGCGGGCCGCCGAGTGGCACATCGCACCCGACCGCATCGGCATCATGGGCTTCTCGGCGGGAGGCCACCTGGCCTCGACGGCCTCGACGCACTTCGATGCGGGCAACTCGTCGGCCCCCGACCCGATCGATCGGGTGAGCAGCCGGCCGGACTTCGCGATCCTTGGCTATCCCGTGATCTCACTCATCGAGCCCTGGACCCACCAGGGGTCGAAGACCGCGCTGCTCGGTCCCAATCCCGATCCGGCGCTCGCGCGGAGCCTGTCGAATGAGACGCAAGTGACGGCCGAGACGCCGCCGACGTTCATCTATCAGACGAACGCCGACACGACCGTGCCGGCCGAGAACAGCGTCTTCTACTACCTGGCGCTCCGGAAGGCGGGCGTGCCGGCCGAGATTCACATCTTCAAGAACGGCGGGCACGGCAGCGGGCTGGCCATGCAGGATCCTGCGTTATCCGAATGGCCGAGGCTGCTGGCCAACTGGCTTCGTGTGAGCGGGCTCATCAAGTAAAGAGTGGGGGAGTATGCGGCAGGCGGGGCGCGTGCGGCCCGCCCGACAGGCCGGTGTGGCTGAGTGCGACGCGCACGTCGAACTCGCGGTACATTAGCCAGGTGGTGAAACTCGTCGATCGTCGCGCGGTCGCGTTGGCCGTGCTTGCTGTGGCGCTGACTTGTTCGGCCGCGTTTCAGTCGGCCGGCCGCAAGGCGGCGAAACCGGCGGCGGCCGTGGCGGCGCGGCGGACCGCCACGTCGTCCCCGCAAGCCTCGCCCCTGCCGGCGGTGAGGAACGCCCCGGACCAGGCGTGGACCGAGCAGGTGCTGAACGCGCCGTTCGTGGGGCACGTGACCGCCTACGTTCCCAAGGCGCCGGCATCGGCCGTGGTGCTCTTCGTGAGCGGCGACGGCGGCTGGAATCTCGGCGTCGTCAACATGGCGCGTCGCATCATGCCCAAGGCGATCGTCATCGGCCTGTCGTATGTCGCGCTGCGGAAAGCGCACCTCAACAGCCAGCAATGCTGGATGCCCGCCGGCGATCTCGAGGAGATCTCCCACACCGTGCAGCGCGAGTTGAAGCTTCCCGCGTACCATCCGCCCATCGTCCTGGGCTATTCCTCGGGCGCGACGCTCGTGTACGGCGTGCTGGCCTCGGCCCCACCGACGACGTTTGCCGGGGGGATGAGCTTGGGATTCTGTCCGGACCTGCCATCGGACCATCCGGTCTGTTCGGCCGACAATTTCAAGCCCACCTTCGACGCGAAGAAGAACACCGCGTGGCTGCCCAAGGTGAGTTCGGTGCCGCGCGAGTGGTACGTCCTCAACGGCGTCCAGGATGAAGTTTGTCTGCCGCCGGAGACGCGCGAGTTCATGAGCGGCATTGGCGGGGCGCACTTCATCGAAATTCCTGGCACCGGGCACGGATTCGGCCGCCCGATTCGGTGGGGCGGGCCGTTCGACGAGTCAATCGACAAGCTGATCGCGGGCGTCGGCGCGCCGCCCGCGATCGCGTCCGCGGTGCCGGCCGTGCCCGCGCCGTCGGTCGCGCCGAAGCTTCAAGGCCTGGGCCTGCCGCTCGAGTATCGCTGGGCGGACCACGCGCGCGCGGCGATGATCTTCCTCTCGGGCGACGGCGGATGGGCGACGCTCGACGACCGCGTGTCGTCGTACCTGGCCGCGCACGGGGTCAGCGTGGTGGGGATCAGTTCCCTGAAATACTTCTGGAGCCAGAAGACGCCGGAGCAGGCCGGCCGCGACGTGCGCGGCATGGCCGAGATCCTCGGCGAGACGCGGGTGCCGATCTTTGTCGGCGGATATTCCTTCGGCGCCGAAGTGTCGCCGTTCATTCTGGCAACCTGGGCGGACTCCGCACGTCGAGGGGTCGCGGGAGAGGTGCTCATCGCGCCGGGCGAGACGGCGTCCTTCGAGGTGAGCCCGCTCGATTGGGTCTTCCGCGCCAAGGCAACCCCGCGACGCGTGGCCGACGCCGTGCGGAGTCTGCACATCCCCACGATCTGCGTCGCCGGCCAGCAGGAAGCGGCTCGCGACACGGCGTGCGACGACCTGGGCACCGCGGCAGAGTCCGTCCGCCTGCCAGGCTCGCACCACTTCAACGGGAAGTACGACGACGTCGCCAAAGCGGTCCTGACGTTCATCGACAAACACGAGTAGTGGGGTCAGGTCATGGGAACTGCGTCTTGACGCCCTTCGACCCAATTCGTTGTGCTTGGCCGACCTCGGAACCCGACAGGTAGGTCTTCGATCTTCAATCTCGCACGTTCCATGACCTGACCCCTGGGCGGCCGGCCCCTGGGTGGCCGCGCAGCAGGATTCTTCGATAGCCGCCCGCGACGAGCGCCGAGACGTCCGCCAGCACGCGCGGGAGGGCGAGGCCGCCCGGGTAGGCGAGGTACTTCGGCTCCCACGCCGGACCAAATTTGTCCTTGAAGGCGCGCAGGCCCTGGAAGTTGTAGAACGGCTCGCCGAACTGGTAGAGATAGCGGGCGAGCTTGATGCGGAGCGGGGCTAGCGCGGTGGTCTCCAAGCCGGAGAGCGGCGCGATGCCCAGGTTGAACGTCGAATAGCCCTCGGCTTTTCCCCAGAGCATCAGGGACGTGAACAGGCCTTCGATGGCGTTTGGCGGCGCCGTCGACCGCTGTCGCATGAGGTCGACCGAGAGCTCGATCCGGCCCGGCCCCGGCCAAATGTTGGCGAACGCTTCGACGCGTCCCTTCCAGTCGAGCACCGCGACGGGAAAGCGCGTGAGGTACGCCTCGTCGAAAAAGCCGAGCGAGAAGCCCTTCTCGCCGACGGCCTTGGCCGCCAGCCATTCATCGGACACGGCCCGCAGCTCCGGCATGAGCGCAGGCACCTCCGCGGCCGGCACGACGCGGAACGTCGCGCCGTCCTTCGCCAGCTTGTGGTACACGAAGCGCATTTTCTTGCGGGCGCCGCCCTCGAGTGAGAACGTGGACAGCGGGACGAGCGCTTCCTCGCCGGCCTTCGCGAACGCGAGGCCGAAGTCCGCGTAGTGGTGCAGGTAGTCCTTGCGGACCTGGTAGAAGACGGGCACGCCGTCGGTGTCATCGACGAGCTCGAGAAAGCGGCGGATGAGGCCGGGCACCGCGTCGGGCGGGCCCACCGGATCGTGCAGCGCCACCCACGTGCGCCCTTGCACCGAGTACATCAGGAACGCCGACCGCGCGTCGTTCCAGAGGATGGCCTTGTCGCCGAGGAAGACGAGGAACGGCGACACCGAGCGCTGGCGATCGATGACGGCCGCCGCCTGGTCGAGCTCGTCGTTCGACGGCAGCCTGAGCGGCGGCACCGACGGGCTCAGCAGCAGGCGAAGTCCGACCGCCAGCACGACCGCGGCCACACCCACCGTCGCGCGCAGGAATCGCGGCGCATCGGCGCGGAATTGAAATCGCCACCAGAGCTGGTCGGAGTACTGCACGTGCCGAAACGCGAACTGCCCGAGCACGACCGAGGCGATGACCACGAAGACCACCGCGAGGAACCACATCGGCGACGGCGGGTCGAAGAGTCGCGCGCGCCGGTCGAACTCGCTTCTGGCCGAGAGTACGAGCGCGAGCACGAGCGCGAGAATGATCGCTTCCTCGTAGTCGAGTCCCTTGAGCAGCGAGACCGTGATGCCGAGCACGAGTCCACCGACCGTGAGCGTCCAGGCCGCGTCAACGCGGCGCACGAGGGCCTGCGAGACGAGCAGCAGTCCCAGGCCGACGAGGCTGTTCAGGAAGTGCGACAGCTCGAGAACCGTGAGCGGCAGGATCCGCGAGAGAATCCGCAGCCGGTCGCGGGCCGCCGGCGTGGCGCCGGAGAACAAGAGCACCGCGCCCGCGATGAACGTGAAGACGCCGAGGAGCACCGGCGCCGCCGAGACGGTGAGCGACCCCACGGTCGTCCCCCACCGGCGCAGCACGTGCCGCCGCTCGTACGACTCGTCGAAGAGCAGTACCACCATCGCGAGCAGCAGCGGGAAGATGTAGTAGATCGCGCGAAACGCCAGCAGCACGCCCAGCAGCAGCGCCCGATCGATGCCCGGCAGCAGGAGCAGCATCGAGCCTTCGAAGACTCCGATGCCGCCGGGGACGTTGCTCAGAAGCGCCACGAACTGCGCCGCGATGAAGGCGCTGACGATGGTCGTGAACGGAGGACGGGGCGCGGGGATCAGGACCCAGAGGACCGCCGCGGCGAGCGCCCAGTCGCCAATCGACAACACGAACTGTCCGGCGACCAGACGCGGTGACGGCAGACGCAGCTCCCAGCGCCACACCCGAATTGGGCCGCGCTTGACGAACGCCGCGACCGTGTAGGCCAGGGCGGTGCCGATGAGCACGAAGCCGACCGGCGTGCTCCAGTCGCCCCGCCCGAGCAAGGCCAGTCCGGCCGCCGGGTGGACGACCAGGCTCCAGCCGCCCAGCACCAGGAGCCCCAGCCAGAACGTGCCCGAGTAGAAGATGACGATTTGCGAGATCTCGGGCGCCGTCAGGCCCCACCGCGAGTAGAAGCGATAACGCGCCGACGTGCCCGAGAGCAGGGCAAAGCCGAGGTTGTTCGAGATGGCGTATCCGACGAACGAGGCCATGCTGATCTGCCACCGCGGAAACGATCGGCGGAGGTACACGAACGCGAGCTGGTCGTAGCCGGTGAGGACCGCGTAGTTGGTCAGCGTGAGCGCGAGCGCCAGCCCCAGCCGCTTTGACGGCAACTGGGTGATTGTGGCGAGCAGGTGCGCGAACGTCAGGCCGCGCAGCTCGTTCCAGAGGTAGGCAACGGCAATGGCGAAGACCGCGACCCCCAACAGGGGCGTGAGGCGTCTCCACCGGGGGCTCATGGGTAAAGACGATCATATAGGCCCCGGGCCACAGGGCCCAGGCGCTAGGCACTAGGCGCCGGGCACTAGGCCCCAGGCCCCGGCCACTCGGCCTCAGGCCTTGGACCGAGGTAGAGGCTGCGGGCTCCGAGGCCTTCGCGGTGAAACCCCGCCGCCTCGTCGGTGGCCGCGAGGGAGTGGGGCAACTGGACGTCGAACTTCCACTCGTCGGCGCGGCCTCCGACCCGCTCCACTTCGGCGGCCCACTGGCGCCACCACGGCACGGCGCGGATCGCCAGGGGCTCGACGACGAGGACCTGTGCGCCACGGGCGGCCAGCGCCAGCAGCGCGGCCAGCGCCGTGTGCCGCGCCTCGTCCACAACTCGTTCAGGCTCCAGGCCGCGATGACCGCGCGGGACGCGGCGGAGTGGGAACTGTCGGCGGCGAGACGCCGCACGGCCTGGACCAGATCGCCGGGCTGGACGCGGCCATGGAGCCCCAGTCTCGTGCCAGGTCCAGCCAGCTTCACCCCTGGCCCATCGGTCCTTCTCGATCCCGCGAATCGCGGGCGAGCGGCACACTCCAGCGCCCAGGCGGCGGACGCCACGCCGGTTCCGCAGCCCGAGATCGACAATGGTCGTCAACCGACACGTGCGCCGCGCCGACGGCCCGAACGACCTCGCGGACCGTCAGGAAATGGAGCGGCGCGTAGAACGCGGCGAAGGCCGCGCGTTTGGCGGGCGAATCGACGGGAGAGCGGCGCGCGAGCGTGGCGCGTTGCTCGACGTATCTCGCGGACAGCGCGCGCAGGGCTTTCAGGAACTCCTTCGATCGAAGAGCCTGCCGGTGCCGCGCGTCGAGCGCCTCGAGCCATCGATCGAACGGCGCGCGACGGCGGAACCGTGCGAGCCGTCGGTGCTACCAGCCGCAGCAGTCCGTCTTGTATCCACAGCTCGGACAGCGCCACACGGCGTGCATGCGGAACATCTCCGTGCCGCATCGCTCGCACAGCACCTTATCGCTCGATGGCGCCGCCGAGCACGTCGTCGGTCGCGTGCGCGGCGGGTCGTCGGTGCGGGGTTCCTTGGCGTCTGGCACGGAGGGATTATAGTGGACGGATGCCCAACCGGCTTGCGCAGGAGCGCAGTCCGTATCTGCTTCAGCACGCGAACAATCCCGTCGACTGGTACCCGTGGGGCGACGCGGCGTTCGAGCGGGCGCGCGTCGAGGACAAGCCCATCTTCCTGTCGATCGGCTACTCGACGTGCCACTGGTGCCACGTCATGGAGCACGAGTCGTTCGAGGACGAGGGCGTCGCCGACGCGCTCAATCGGCATTTCGTGTCCATCAAGGTGGATCGCGAAGAGCGGCCGGACATCGACCGCGTGTACATGGCGTTCGTGCAAGTGACGACGGGGGCCGGCGGATGGCCGATGAGCGTGTTCCTCACCGCCAATCGTCAGCCGTTCTTCGGAGGCACCTACTTCCCGCCGGACAATCGCTACGGTCGGCCGGGGTTTCCGACGGTGCTCGCCGAGATCGCCCGCGCCTGGCGCGACGAGCGGCCGCGCTTGCTCGAGTCGGCCGCGAGCATCGTGGAGCGGCTGCGTCAGGTCACGAGCGGAGAGTCGGACGGCGCCGTCCGAGCGCCGGTCGCCGGGCGCGACGCCATCGACACCGGGATTGCCGCGTTCGCGTCGGCGTTCGACGGTCGCCATGGCGGCTTTGGCGGGGCTCCGAAGTTTCCCCGGCCGTCCGAGCAGTACTTCCTCCTTGTCAGCCAGGCGTTCACTGGAGATCACCGGGCGCGGCAGATGGCGCTCGAGACGCTTCGCGCGATGGCCGAGGGCGGCGTCCGCGACCAGATCGGCGGCGGGTTCCACCGCTACTCGGTCGACGCCGAGTGGCGCGTGCCGCACTTCGAGAAGATGCTGTACGACCAGGCGCAACTCGCCTTGGCGTACCTCGATGCGGCGCAGGTGACGGCCGAGCCGTTCTACGCGGCCGTCGCGGAGGACACGCTCGCCTACGTCCTGCGCGACCTCACGGGCCCAGACGGCGCGTTCTATTCGGCTGAAGACGCCGATTCGGTGCCGCCCGATGCGGATGTCGCCGCGGCCGGTGGCCACCCGCCCAAACGCGAAGGCGCCTTCTACGTGTGGACGTCCGAGGAAATCGACGGCCTGTTCGGCGACGATGCCGCCATCGTGCGACGCCGGTTCGGCGTGGAGGAGCGGGGCAATGCCCCGGCCGATCCACAGGGCGAGTTCATCGGCCAGAACATCCTGTATCTCGCGCAGTCGGTCAACGATATCGCTGTACGCGCGAATCGATCGGCCGAGGCGGTGGAAGGCGTCCTCGCGCGCGCCCGGTCCGTGCTGTTCGAGGCGCGGGGTGCGCGGCCGAGGCCGCACAAGGACGACAAGGTCATCACCGCGTGGAACGGCTTGATGATTGCGGCCTACGCGCGCGCGGCCAGGACGCTCGTCGACAGCCCGCGTCGAGAGGAATGGCGGCGCGCCGCCCTGCGGGCGGCCGAGGCGGTCGAACGCCTCATGTGGCGTCCCGGCGAGCGTCGGCTGTATCGGCGGTATCGCGACGGCGAGTCGGCGGTCAACGCCTTCTGCGAGGACTATGCGTGTCTCGCGTGGGGCCTGCTGGAGCTCTTTCAGGCCACCGGGCATCCGCACTGGCTGGAGTGGGCCATCGACCTCACCGACGTCCAGACGTCGCTCTTCTGGGACGAGCGCGGCGGCGGCTGGTTCAGCACGACGGGCGACGACCCCTCGGTGCTCCTGCGGCTCAAGGAGGACTACGACGGCGCGGAACCGGCGGCGTCGTCGGTCACGGTGCTCAATCTGCTGACGCTCGGGCACCTGCTCGCGGACGCGCCGATGCGGGACCTGGCGCAACGCACGCTCGAGCGCTACGGTCCCCAGCTGGGGAACGTCGCGCGGGTGATGCCGTTCATGGTGTCGAACGTCGCGCGCTGGCACGGCCGCGCGGCGCAGATCGTGATCGTGGGCGATCCGGCCGCGCCGGACACACGCGCGCTCGAGCGCACCGTTGCGGGCCGGTATCTACCGAACGCGGTCGTGGTGCCGCTCGTGTCCGGAGCGCCGCCGCCCGCGACCGACCCGAGGCTATCCTGGCTGCGCGCGATGACCGCGCGCGACGGCCGCGCGACGGCGTACGTCTGTCAGGATTTCGCGTGCCGAGCGCCGGTGTCCGATCCGGCGGCGCTCGACGAGCAACTGCGTGACGTGGGCGAACCGTGGCGGGTGAGGGTTGGCTGACCGCGAGAGGGACGAGGAGCGATGACGTTTAATGTCGAAGTCGTGTTGAAGGGCCGGGATTTCGCGGTGACCGAGGCCGCGTCCGTCGAGGCCGAGCCGGGGTCGTGGGACGACGCCGCCGTGCGCGCGGTGCTGGTGGAGATCATTCGTGCCATCGATCGGGTCGAGCACCCGGACGCGGTGCCCGACCGGACGATCACGCTGCGGGGCTTCAGCTGGATCGTCGAGCCGAGCGACCACGGCGTGGTCGTCGCGATCGAGATTCCGATGGGGGCGGCGGTGGCGGGGCCGTTCGAGATTCCGCAACACGACCTGGATGCCATGATCGGCCGCGTCCTGCTCGCCGAGCGCCAGACCTACGCGCCGGAGACCGTGCACTGAACGGTCGCCTGGCCGAGGCGGCTACAATCACGTCTCCGAATCGGCCGGGGTGGCGAAACTGGCAGACGCACAGGACTTAAAATCCTGAGGGCTCACAAGGCCCGTGTGGGTTCGATTCCCACCCCCGGCACCAAATGACCCAATAAATACGGCCTCATTTCTGCGATCTTCAGCGGTCGGCCGAACGCTGCTGAAAACGCCTGAAAAGGCGTCACTGGCAGGCCACTGGCAGGTATGTTAGGCTCGTCCCAGCGGAAGAAAGGGGCAGCACCATGCCGCGCAGCCGCAAAGGATCGGGCAGCGTTTTTCAGCGCACGTATCGCGATTCGAAGGGCAAACTCCGCAAGACCAGCAACTGGTACATCGAGTTCGTCGCCGGCAACCGCACGATCCGCGAATCCACCGAATACACGAAGCGAGCGGACGCCGCTGAGTTCCTGAAGAGCGAATCTCGGACGCGACGGCGCGGCAAGATCGTGCTCTCGCGCAACGTCACGTTCGACGACCTCCGCAAGCTCATCCTGGTCGACTACGAGAACAACGGCCGCAAGAGCTTCCGCGATCTTCAGACTGCGCGCCTGCCGCATCTCGATGCGGTGTTCGGCGGCACGAAGGCGATCGACATCACGACCACGTCGGTGGAGCGATACAAGGCGCTTCGCCTCAAGGACAAGGCGGCGCCGGCGACGATCAATCGCGAGCTGGCGACGCTGAAGCGCATGTTCCGGCTCGGGCTGCGGCAGGGGATGGTGGCGACGATGCCGTACATCTCGATGCTGACGGAGCACAACGTGCGGAAGGGCTTCTTCGAGCTCGACCAGTTTCGCGCGATCCTGAAGCAACTGCCCGGCCGAGTATCACGCCGCTGTTCGAGCTCGCCTACATCACGGGCTGGCGCATCCGGTCTGAGCTGCTCTCGCGCCAGTGGCGTCACGTCGAGTTCAGCGGCAAGGGTTGGCTGCGCCTCGATCCTGGCGAAGCGAAGGACGCGACGGCGGGCCGAGAGTTCCAGTTCACGACCTGGATGCGCGAGGTGATCGAGCGCCAGCGCGAGTTCGTGACCAGGGTCGAGAAGCGCACGAAGACGGTGATTCCGTGGGTGTTCTGCCGCGCGGATGGCACGCCGATTCGCGATTTCCACGAGGACTGGCGCGTCGCGTGCAAGGCGTCCGGCATCCAGCGGATCCCGCACGACCTCCGGCGGACGGCGGTCCGGAACCTCGAGCGCGCCGGCGTCCCACGGACGACCGCCATGGCCATGGTCGGCCACAAGACCGAGTCGATCTACCGGCGGTACAGCATCGTCGACCAGGGGATGTTAGAGATGGGAACGGCGAAGCTGGAGGCGTTGCAGCAGGCGCAGTTGCACGAGAAGTCGAATCTTGCGCCGTTCAGGCGGAAGCGCGCTCGCGCGTCTACAGCTTCCTGAGACGAGGTGTGCGACGGGGTCTTGCAGGCCGCCGCTCTCGCCGCTCGGCCGTGAACGCCGAGTCATCGCTCTGATGGATGTAGATGCGGCCGACAAGCCGATCGCCCACAAGCTGCGCCCATCCGCGTCCGCAGCCCGGGCCGTTGTCGTTCTGCCCCCGCCAGGACCATTCGATGAACGACTCAGCTCCGACCTGGCGGACCTGAGCATGGACACCTCCGGACACCGTGCCGAACTGGAAGGCGCCCATGACGTGCTCACGCTCGACGTCGTCGAACTCGATGAATCCCGGCACGACGAGGTCGATGTAATCCGAATCCCACTCGTCCATGTGGGTGATCTTCCAGTAGCCGAAGAACGGTCGGGCGTCTGGCTTCATGGCTCCCATCCGGAGCATGATAGTCGGCGCCGGGCACGGTTCGAGCGACGCTGGAAATCGTCCGCAACGGTTATGCAGAAGCGCTGCGGAACGAACGTGCCGACGATCCGGTGAAGCCGGCGAACGTTGAGTTCTATTTCGACTACATCGAGTCAACGGACGTCACTGTGCCTAGTCGCAGAGGCTGGCGCCAAGCGATCGATCGCTCGCTCTGGGCTATAATCGCTTGAGGTCACCATGCCCGTCACGATTCCCGACGACGTCTTGGCAGCGGCTCATTTGAGCGAGCCGGAGATGCGACGCGAGCTTGCAATTGCTCTCTTCCGGGAGGAGCGATTGACCCTTGCTCAGGCCAGCCGATTCGCGGAAATGAACCAGTTCGCGTTCCAGTCGCTGCTGGCGGACCGGGAGATTCCGATCCACTACGGGATTGAGGAATTCCGCGAAGACCTCCGTACGGCAGACGCGCTCCGGCAACGGTGATTGTCGTCTCTGACACTTCGCCGATCCTGAGTCTGGCCCGGATCGGTCGTCTCGATTTGCTCGAATCGCTTTATCGGCAGGTTCTGATCCCGGCAGGTGTCTTCGCCGAGATCAGAGCTGGCTTGACGGATTCGCCCAGCTCCGCGTCGCTCGATCGGTTGCCATGGATTGTCATCGCGGAGCCCAGGGATTCTGAGCGAGTAGACACTCTCCGCACTGATCTCGATCTCGGCGAGGCCGAGGCAATCGCGCTTGCGATTGAACGTCACGCGGACCTGCTACTGGTTGACGAGCGCCGAGGCCGTCGGGCGGCGAGCGCGGCTGGTCTCGCTGTCACCGGACTGCTTGGCGTTGTTGCGGAGGCCAAACGCGCGGGAATCATCGACCAAGCTAAGCCGCTCGTTAACGCGTTGATTGGCGTTGGCAGGTTTTGGATCGGCCGGGCGCTTTACGCGCAGGTGCTTGCGCACATGAGCCCCCACGTCCGTGGCGATGATGTGCAGGTAGCAGTCCCCTTGACACTCTAGGTGACCGGGGCTACCCTCGACACCTAGAATGTCTACCAGGCAAGCGGCTGAGCGTCTCGACTTGCTCCAAGGGACCCTGGACCTGCTGATCCTGCGGACGCTGCGACTCGGACCGTGCCACGGCCATGCGATTGCCAAGGCGATCGCGCGCGGGTCTGACGACGTGTTGCAGGTGGAACAAGGGTCCCTCTATCCGGCGCTGCACCGGCTGATCAAGCGCGGCTGGATTACCTTCACCGACGGTGCGTCCGAGAACAATCGGCGCGCAAAGTTCTACGAGCTGACCTCCAAGGGCCGAAAGCAGCTCCTGATCGAAACCCATCGCTGGAACACGTTCGCAGGAGCGATCGCCCGCCTCCTGCGCCCCGTCCGGGAGGAGTAGCGACCCATGAGGCGTCGTCCGCGAGCGCTGGATTCTCTCCGTGATGACATCCGCGACCACCTCGATCGGGAAACGCAGGACAACCTCGCTCGCGGCCTGTCGCCGGAGGAGGCGCGGCGGCAGGCGCTCCTGACATTCGGCAACGTGGCCCTCGTGGAGGAAGACACCCGTGCGGTCTGGGTGCGCCGCTGGTTCGAGCAGGCGCTGCAGGATCTCCGGTACAGCCTCCGAACCCTCCGCCGGAATCCGGGTTTCGCGGCGGCGGTCATCGTGACCCTGGCGCTCGGCATCGGCGCCAACACGGCGCTCTTCAGCGTGGCCGACGCGGTGCTGCTCAAGCCGCTCCCGTATCCCAGGCCCGAACGCCTCGTCCTCATCGACGGAGCGCCGTTCACGTTCACGAAGACACGGATGGGCGTGTCGAAGAGCGTCCTGGAAAGCCCCCTCATTGAGGACGCCGGCCTCTTCGCCGCTGGCGCGGTCAACATCGGCGGCGACTCCCGACCCGAGCGGGTGGCGGCCGCCGTGGTCACCCACGGCTTCTTCGCGGCGCTGGGAGTGCCGCCCATGACAGGGCGCGTGTTCACGGAGACGGAGACGGCCGGGGCCGAACGCGTGGCCATCGTCAGTTATGCGTTCTGGACACGCCGCGCGCAATCAATCAGGGTTGGAGATCCCGTCCTCGTCAACGGACGCACCTTCACGGTGCTCGGCATCATGCCGCGGCGCATCGACTTCCCTGGGCGGACCGACATCTGGATCCCTGAGGGGGCCGACACCCAGATTACCGGCGACGCGTTCGCGCCCCAGACGATCGCCCGGCTGGCTCCCGGCGTCTCGCCGGCGCAGGCCGCTGCCGAAATCGACCGCATCAACGAGGCACAGGCGGCGGGCCGGAAGCAACCGCGCCGATCTCGGGTCGTGCCCCTGCGCGAGATGCTGACCGGCCACGTCCGGCCGCTGTTCGCCGCGCTGGCGGCCGCGGTCCTGCTCGTCCTGCTCGTCGCCTGCCTCAACACGGCCGGCCTGCTGCTCGCGCGGGTCTCGGCACGCGAGCGCGAGATGTCGGTGCGCCGGGCGCTCGGCGCCTCGCGCCTCCGGCTCGCCCGCCAGCTGTTCTGCGAGAGCGGCCTGCTCGCCGCCTGCGCGGGCCTGCTCGCGGTGCCGGCCGCCATGTGGACGCTCGAGCCGATCCGCGCGCTTCTTCCGGCCACGCTCTACGGCGCTCCCGACGTGACGGTTGACGGCCGCGCCATTGCCGTGACCGCGCTGCTCTCTGTCGCCTCGACGATGGTCTTCGGCCTGGCGCCGACGTGGTCGCTCCGGCGCGCGAGCCCAGGAGCCGTCCTTCGCGGCGGGCCGGGCGGCACGGCCGATCCCTTCTGGCGGCGCTTCCGCAGCGGCCTGGTCGTCGCCGAGCTGGCCATCGCCCTTGTGCTGCTTGCCGGGGCGGCGACGATCGCCCGGACCGTCGAGCACCTGCTGCGGGTCAACATCGGGGTCCGCGGCGAGCGGGCGCTCACGATGGAAATGACGTTGCCATTTGCGACGTACAGGCTCCACAAATCGTGTGCACCTGATCCAAGAACGGCTCGAGACACGGATCGCCACGATTCCCGGCGTTGAAGCGCTGGGCTTCACCAACTTGATGCCCGGTGGTACCGAAAGCGGCGTGGGCCTGCGGATCATAGTGGAGGGCCAGCGGGCGCCGGAAGGCGAGCCCCGGGGCGCCAGCTACCTCTTAGCCAGTCCCGGGTACTTCCGGGCGATCGGCATCGACCTCATCGCGGGGCGGACCTTCACGGCAGCCGACACCGAGCAAGCCCCCGCGACGGCGGTGATCAGCGAGGGCCTTGCGCAACGGTGGGGGCTCACGCCGGCTGAGGCGGTCGGCCGCCGCATGCAGGTGGTCTTCGACAAGCGGTGGGCCACCATCGTGGGCGTCGTCCGGGATGTCCGAATGCGCGGTCCTGAGGGCCTCTCGAACACGCAGCAGTTCTACCTGCCCGAAGGGCAGGCGCCGCCGAGCGGCACGACCTTCCTGATCGTCAAGGCGGCGGGCGGCGACCCGCTGGCACTGGCGGCGGTCATTCGGACGGCGGTGAAGGACGTGGATCCGGAACTCCCGCTCTACAACGTCCAGACGTTCGACCAGGTGCGTGACAGCTTCGTCGCCGAGCGCCGGTTCGCGATGGCCGTGACGAGCGCCTTCGGGCTGTTGGCGGCGATGCTCGCGGGCATCGGCCTGTACGGGGTCCTCACCTATCTCGTCCAGCTCCGCACGCGCGAGATCGGGATCAGGATGGCGCTCGGCGCGTCGTCTGGAGCCGTGCGCTGGCAGGTCGTGCGCGGCGGCCTGCTACTTGCCGTCGCCGGCGCGTTCGCGGGTTCGGCCGCCGCGGCGGTCGTTTTGCGGTACTTGACGGCGCGAGTCCCGGGCCTCGAGGCTGCGGACCCGCCGCTGCTGGCCGGCGTGGTCCTCGTCACGATCGTCGGGGCAGCAGCGATCACATGGCTGCCGGCGCACCGTGCCACCAGAGTCAACCCGGTCGGTGCGCTGCGCAGCGACGCATAGGGGCGTGACCGGCGGAATTCGCGTGCCGGTCGTGGCTTAACGTGCCCGGCCTAATCGCAAGTCATGTCGCGGTGTCCCGACAGCGCGGTATTTGCGTATATGTCAGATATGACATATCGTTATACCAGGTCCTGAATCCAACAAGCCGCTCGTGTGGCTGCACGGGGAAGTGCGAACGCCCCCGTTTTCGCGGGGATGCGAGGATCGAGGCGGGAACGGTGCTGCGGCGTCTTCAGCGAGGCGAGAAGCTGACCCTGCCGCGATCGCGGCCGATGCCAGTGGTCGGTTCACGATGTCACGAGCTGCGAATTCAGGACCGCGACGTAACGTGGCGCATCAGGTATCGAGCCGATTCCGATGCGGTGATCATCGCTGAGGTGTTTGCGAAGAAGACATCGGCCACGCCACCGCAAGTCATCGACGTCTGCAAGAAGCGCCTGTCGGCGTACGATAAGTTGGCGAAGGAGAACGAGTCATGAAGAACACCAAGCGCGCCCGCCTCGAAGCGCACGGCTGGCGGGTGGGTTCATCGGCAGAGTTCCTCGAGCTGACACCTGAGGAGGCGGCGTTCGTCGAAACGAAGCTCGCGCTGAGCCGATGCGTCCGCAGCCGACGAGTGGCGCAGAACATCCCGCAGGCAGTGCTGGCGAAGCGGCTGAAATCGAGTCAGTCGCGCGTGGCCAAGATGGAGGCTGCCGACGCCTCCGTGTCCATCGACTTGCTCCTCAGAGCTCTTTTTGCGTTGGGCGCCAAACCGAAGGACGTGGCCGCCGCCATCCAGAAACGCGGGACGGTCGCAGCGTAGACAACGTCGCTATTCACGCTGCGGCGATGATGTCGGCTTAGACGTAAACCTTTTCGCGTATCCACGCGATCACCTCGGTTTCGACCCACGCAACGGCATTAGCGGAGATTCGCCGGTGCTTCGGGAACTGGCTACCCCTTTCGAGCCTCCAAATCGTTGAACGAGAGAGCCCGGTTCGCTCCTGGACTGCAGCGAATCGAAGCAGCTTGAGCGGCGTCAACCGCCCCGTCGCTTCAGCAGATGGAGTTCGATCGGACGGCGCCCCATTCGGCACCGAGTCACGCGCCGGCTCGATTCGAGCCGAATCTAATCCTTTGGTTGCTAGGCGGTTCATCGTTCCCTCTCCTCTGTAAGAACTCACCATGATCGGCAACGTAGGGATCACATCGCCACAGAAGTTTGTCGGCTCCCCGACACTGTCGGGTGGCAGACAGTCCAGGGGCGACGCGTCGAAGGATCCCCATCCGGCCAATTTCATCTTGATTGTCTGGATGAGCGGACTTAGACTGGTCTCATCTAGACGATCGACCTGAGAGGTTACGCATGACCCCAGCCAACAAGCCGAGCGCTCTAGTCCAGGGAACGCTCGACATGCTGATCCTTAAGACGCTGGCTCTTCAGCCGATGCACGGCTACGGCATCAACGTCCGCATTGAGCAGATGAGCCGCGGCGTATTTCAGGTCAATGCCGGGTCCCTGTTCCCGGCGTTCCGCCGCCTCGAGCGCGACGGCCTCATCGAAGGTGATTGGAGGACCACCGAGAACAATCGCCGGGCGAAGTGGTACACCCTGACGCGGCGGGGCCGCGCGAGGCTAAAGCGCGGCACTGAAGACTGGGAGGTGCAGACAGCCGCGATCACTAGAATCCTGCAGACGACGGCGGGAGATCCCTGATGGCCTGGCTTCGGCGCCTCGCGGGCCAGTGGCGCGCCCTGGTTCGTCGCGCGGCGGTCGATCGCGAGATGGACGACGAAATTGCCGCCTTCATCGAGGCCGCAACCGAACAACACGTGCGGAGCGGACTGTCGCGGGGGGCCGCGCGGCGCGCCGCGCGAGCCGAGTTCGGCAGCCCGGAGGCGGTGAAGGATCAGGTGCGCGATGTCAGCTGGACCGCGTCGATCGACACGCTCTCTCAGGACGTGCGCCACGCCTTCCGGCGGTTGAAGGCATCCCCAGGATTTGCCGTGGCCGCGATCTTGACCCTGGCGCTCGGTATCGGTGCCAACACGGCGATCTTCAGTCTGGTGAACGGCGTGATCCTCCGGCCGACGCTCGTCCCCAACCAGAATCGGCTGATGGCCATTGGCCAGACGCGGCACGGGGTACTGCCAGCGTTTCCCTCTGTCACGCTCGAGGAGTACCAGGCCATCGAGGAACGTCACTTGCCCTCGATCGAGGCGATGTTCGTCAGCGACCCATTGGAAGGCGCACTCTCCATGTCCCGGCACGCCGACCGGGTCTTTGGCGAGCTCGTGTCCGGCGACTACTTTCGGGCATTCGGGTTGAAGCCTCACGTTGGACGTCTGCTGATGCCAGCCGATGATCAGAACGCAGGCGACGCCACGCCAATCGTCATCAGCGAGGCCTTGTGGCGCCGGTGGTTTGACGCCATCCATCGGCGATAGGCACGGTCGTGCGGATGGCGGGTTACCCTCTGACGATCGTCGGCGTGGTGCCAGAAGGGTTTCATGGCACCTGGCTGCCGACCATCCTGAGCGCGGACTTCTGGGCGCCGATGGTTGCGGCAGGCCGTCTGCGGACCGTGCAGGGGCCGACCGCTGGCGGACCTCACCGAACGTTCGCGTTGCTCCGCGCCGGCGTGTCCGCCGGGCAGGTCGAGGCCGCGATTTCGACGATCGGCCGCGCCGTCCACGTTAACGAGCCAGACGTGGGAGTGGCCGCAGTGCCGGCACGACGCGCCATCCTCTTCGACGAGTTTGCTAGCCCCGGCCTTCTGATCGGCACCGTCGTCGTGGCCCTGTCGAGCCTCGTGTTCTTGATCGCGTGCGCGAACCTGACGAACCTGCTGCTGGTTCGCGCGATCTCCCGGAAGGGGGAAATCGCGGTGCGCCTCGCCCTGGGCGCGAGCCAAGGGCGCGTCTTCCGGCTGCTGCTGACCGAGACCGCGCTCTTGACTGGTGGTGCGGGGGCCGTAGGCCTCCTGCTGACCTGGGCCACGACCGCGGCGATGACGAGGGTTCCGCTGCCTCAGTTGGGTGGCATCAGCATCCGGTTCGACCCGTCGCCGGACTGGCGTGTGTTCGCTTTCGCGTTTGCGATTGCCGCGGTCGCGGCAATCGCGGTCGGCCTGCTGCCGGCCTGGCGCGCCTCGCGTGTGAGACCGCTCAACGTCCTGGTGGCGGGTGGCTCGAGCGCCACCCAGACGCCGCGTGGGCAGCGGCTCCGGGCGGCGCTCGTGACAGGCCAGGTAGCGCTGTCAATCGTTCTGCTGGTCCTCGCCGGCCTCTACGTACGCAGCGCGCTCGCGGGCCAGCGATTCGATCCGGGATACGACACCTCACACGGCACCATGGCGTCGGTGGACCTTCGCCTTCAAAAAGCTGACGAGGCGCGCGGGCGGCTCCTGATTCGGCGAATGCTCGACGCGGTGAGCCGCATTCCTGGCGTTGAGCGGGCGGCGATCGTCGGCGGTCTTGGTATGGCCGGATCGAGCCGGACGACCCTCTTCCTGCTCCCTGAAGGCGAGACGCTGGCAAGGCGCGGCTTTGGTGTGGCGAGCGGTTACGCCGCGAGCTACGCCGAGGTCTCGCCGGGCTTCTTCCAGACCCTGCACGTCCCGCTGAAGCGGGGCCGAGGTTTTACTGCCGCAGACGATGCGGCCGCGCCGGGCGTGGTGATCGTGACCGACGCCGTGGCAGCGAGGTTCTGGCCGGGGGAGGATCCGCTGGGTCATCGGCTCAGTCTCGATCAAGACGGCCCGCTGCTGGAGGTGGTCGGCGTCGCCGGGGCCATGGCCGAGAGCTTGACGGAGCGGCCGCGGGCCCTCTTCGTGTATGTGCCCCTCGATCAGCACTACGACCCAGCCCTTTCCGTTGTCGTGACATCAAGCGGTAGCCCGGCGGCGATGATTGCCCCATTAAGCCAAGCCATTCGCTTGGTGGACCTCGACATGGTCCCGTTCGATGTCCGGACCGTGGCTGACACCGCGGGGTTGATCTTCGCGCCCATCCGCGCGGCGGCTCTCGCGCTCGGAACACTCGGCGTGCTCGGGTTCGGCATCGCGATCCTCGGGCTCTACGGCGTGATGGCATATTTCGTGGGCCAGCGGACGCGCGAGTTCGGGATCCGCCGGGCGCTGGGTGCCACGAGCGAGCGGATCTACGCCATCGTCATTCGGTCGAGTCTTCGCATGTTGGTGCTTGGGGTGATGGCCGGTCTCCCGATGGCCTTCATCGCTGCCGGGTTGCTGCGTCGTCTCTTGTACGGAATCGCGCCGCACGACCTGCTCACATTCTCTGTCGTACCGCTCGCGCTCGTGGCCGCTGGGGTGGGCTCGTCGTGGCTGGCCGCGCGCCGGGCCGCCCGCGTCACGCCGACCGAGGCGCTTCGCGACCTGTAGCGTCCGCCCCGAGCTCGCGCCGGGCTTGCTGTCGAAACCGCTGCACCGCCTCGTCCATGCGTCGCCTCCTTGCGCAGAGACTCTGACGGATTCTCAGGCGGCTGCCCAGACGGGCCAGGGCGAGGCCTTACGATTGACGGGGCGCCGGCTGGGGCGTTTAGTGCGAGGATGTAGCCTACGAAGGGTGGCGGCCATTGCGACCTGGCCCGATTCGGCGAGGAGTGGGAGGTCAAGATTTGCAAGGACTCCGGCCTGACAATCAACCAGTCCAAGGTGATCAGAGGCGAGAACTACATCGTCGTCAACTACAAGGCAAATTCCATCGTGCGGTCGATCTGGATTCTGTGGGAGGCGCACGATCGCTTCTTCTCCCTGTCACCGAACGTTCAAATGCGGCCAGTGAGGAACGTTTGAAAACCGGCCACCGGCAGGGACTGTGAGTATCTATGGATCCGTGTTCACGTGCAAGCGTGAGCCTTTGCCGGTTCGTTCCGTACACATCGAGCAAGGACGGGCGGTGGGCGCTTGTGGGAATCGCGCAGCGATTTCCAAGGCGCGGTGGGCGCGTGCTCTTCGCGTCCACGGCGCCGGCAGCGTCCACGGCCCTCTTCACGACGGGTCGTCGGTCGATCGGCGGCGCAGTCGATAGCTCTTGCCGGTCATCGGCACGATGGTGGCGTGCGCCAGGAAGCGATCGAGGATCGCGGTCGCCGCCGGGACATCGCCGAGAAAGACCCCCCAGTCTTGCGTCGGTCGATTCGTAGTGATCAGCGTCGAGCCCGTTTCGTGACGCCGGACGAACACCTCCAGCAAATCCTCGGCGGCACTCGGGCCGAGCTTCTTCATGCCAAAGTCTTCGAGGACCAGGAGGTCAACGCGCGTCAGCTGCTGCACGAAGTCGCGGCGGCTGCCGGTCGCTTCAGCCTGGGCGAAATCGGCGGCCAGATCGAACGTGCTCCGGACGAGCGCGCGGTGGCCAGCGCGGATGGCACCGACGGCGATGGCCGTGGCCATGTGAGATTTACCGACGCCGGGCGGGCCGATGAGCAGCACCCCGCCATGGGTCTGGACGAAGCGGGCGCTCGCGAGCTCCACGAGTTTGGTTTTCGGGATCTTCGGATTGAAGGTCCAATCAAAATCAGCGAGCGTCGTCACGGTGACCACGCCCGCCTGTTTCAACCGACGCGCGTAGAGTCGATCGGCGCGTCGCGCGAGCTCGTCCTCGACGAGCAACTCTAAGAAGTCCAGGTGTGGCAGCGGCGCCGCCTCGGCCTGGGCGACGCGTCCGGGCAGGGCCTCCACCATGCCCGACAACCGCAAGTGGCGCAGGCGGGTCGTGAGCTGAGCATTCATTGTAGGAAATCCTCCAGGGTGTATTGGGTCATCGGACGAATCGCCGGATCGTCAACGACGAGCGCCGGCGCTGCGGGCGCCGGCGGCCGCTCGACGAGCTGACGAATGGTTTGATAGCGGAAGTGCTGACGGGCGTGGGCCTCGGCGATCGCGCGCAGCACCCGCTCGCGTGGATGCTTGCGCGTCAGGCCCAAGACGCCTTGAATCAAACGGATGGCGCGGACGCCACGGGCGGCGAGCGCGGCCGCGGCCCAGAGCTCGAGCGACGGCCCGACGCGCTGACACTGCCCGAGCAAGCGATCGACGAAGGCCTGCTGACGCGTCGAGGCCTCCGCTTCACCGGCGCGCGGCGCGAAGAGACCGGCGGCGATCTTCTTGTGCACGGCGACGAGCGCGTCGTGACGAAAGACGCGCACGAGGTGCGCGTCCCACTGCACGCGGACTTTCTGCCCGAGCAATGCCAGGGGCACGGGGTAGAAACTGCCGTCCACTTCGACATGGCCGTCGCCGTGTACGGTGCGCTCGCCAGCCGTGAAGATCGGAAAGGCCGTCGCGGCGAGCGGCTGCAGCACGCGCTGCTCGGCCTCGACAAAGTGCGTCCACACCTGGCGGCGGGTGGTGCCATGGATGCGCAGCCGCGCAATCGTGCGATTCCAGTGCCGCAGAAACGCATTCTGCGCCTCGAGGCTGTCGAACCGGCGGCCCTTCAGCGCGTTGCCCTTGACGTACCCGCCGCTCCGCTCCTGCTTCCCATTTTCTTGGGGGTGGCGCGGCTGCGTGGGCAGCGGCGTGAAGCCCCAGTGCCGCGCGAACGCCAGGTACACCTCGTGACTGTCCGGGTCGTAGAAGCACGCCCGGACGACGGCGGCCTTGAGATTGTCGTGGCGCACCACCTTCGGCACGCCGCCGAAGTCGCGGAAGGCGTGCTCGTGCACCCGCAGAAACGTCTCGAGCTTCTGATCCCAGACCGCCTCTTCGTAGCCGTGACGCGAGTGACACAGCGTCATCCGAAAGACCCACGGCCGACGCCATTCGCCGGTGCGCGGCTCGAGCGTGGGCGCCCCTTGGAAGAAATCCACCTGCGCTTCGTCGGCCGGCGCACAGTGGAACACCCCAATGGCGCGGCGCGTCGGCGTGAGCGTCCGCACGAATCGCTTCACCGATTCGTAGCTGGCGCCGTAGCTGTACTCCTCGACCAGGTCTTGCCAGACGCGCTGCAGGCTCAGGCCAGCGTCCAGCTTTTCGGTGATCGCCGTCCGATAGGCGGCTGCGGCAAACCGTGGCGGGGTCCCCGAGCCGGCGAACGTTTTGGCCGGATTTGGCGGCGCCCCGGCGAACGGTTTGGCCGCATTTGCGTCCTCCGTGTCGTCGGTCGGGGGGACCGGTGCCGTCGGCGAGGGATCCGAGCCGGGGAACGTTTTGGCCGCATTTGACGGCCGCGCGCGGTCGTACCGGCTGACGGTCTCACGGCGAACGCCCGTCTCCGCTTCAATGCGGCGGTACGTCCAGCCGAGCTCGAGGAGGGCGAGAACTTGTTGCTTCTTCGGCATTTGCAGGTAATTGGCCATCGACATCCTTGAAGGCGGAAACCTTCAAGGATGTCCGATCACCCCTACCTGCCGTGGCCGGTTTTCAGACGTTCCGCCGTGGCCGCATTTGCCCGTTCGCTAACATTCTCCCCGCGTTTGAAGAACTCCAACGCCCGCTCTCTGAATCGCGAGGCGGCGGCGGATAGTATTGAAGTGATTGTTGCGCCTAGAACGGCGGGCGCGTAGGAGTGATAGCCGAATGGTACAGGCGAAGAGCGATCGGAAGTCGGAATGGGCCCTCCGTGGGGCGGCGGCTCGGTTGGAGGAGATTCGGGCCGAGATCGCCGAGATTTTTAAGGCGTTTCCGCAGTTGCGCTTTCAGCGCGCGGGATCAAGATCAGTCAAGGCCGCCCGGCAAGGCAGCGAGAGGACAGCGACCGCGCCGACGCGTCGGCGCCGGATGTCGAAGGAGTGGCGAGCGAAGCTCGCGGCGGCCACGAAGCGGCGGTGGGCGGAGGCGAAGAAGGCGGGAAGGAAGGGGTTGTAGGGCACAGCGACATCACAGGAACATCCTCGGGATGCGAAATGACTCCTAAGGCGACGGGGCACAGTGGCGTCATTCGCGTGGTCGCCATCCTCCTCGAAGTCCTTCTCGGACTGGACCTCCTTCTGATCGCGGCCGTTGTCACAAGCGGCGGGGCGACTCTCGTTGTCGGTCATCGCACCGTCGGCCTACACCACGTCGGCGTGGCGTTGTGCGTGGCGTCACTTCTCGGGTTACTCCGTTACCGGCTCAGGGTGAGAGTGCCTCGGTTGGTGGGTCACACGATTCCGATCGACGACCTTTCGGACCGTTTAGCCCTTGCAGTATGCCGCGTTGGCCGGCACCTGGGCGCCATCGATACTCGCCAAGCCAGGCGCATCGCCTTGGTGATTACAGGGATCGTGCTCGCGATCAAGATTACGAATGTATGTCTGCACCCTGGCTTCATCACCGGCGATGACGTGGAGGTCCATGAGATGACGCTCGGCGCCATTCTGCACGAGACGTGGCCGGCGTGGAACCTGCGCAGCGCATTCTACCCGTTCGCCGTCGTTTGGCCTGCGCAAGCGTTCCTGGCACGCCTCGGAATGACCGACCGCGAATCGTTGGTCATGGTTGGCACCTGCTTCGTCGCAGCCCTCTCTACCGGCGGCGTTCTGATCGTGTTTGAAGGAGCGCGGCGTCGATATGGCCTGGCAGTGGCCCTATGTGCCGCCGCATTTGCCGGATGGAGCGGGTTGGCGGTGTCGCTGGGCAGTTCGGTCTTGCCACGAGCGGTTTCTGGTCCTCTCGTCTTCGCCGCGTTCTGTTGTTTTGCTCAGCGCCGGCTCCGGTGGACCGTGGTGGCTGGGTCAGTGCTTCTGGCTGTCGCCGCCGCCATGCGCTTTAGCGAGGCGATCTTTCTTCTTCCGGCGGCACTCCAACTCCTTTTTGAGCGGCGACGCCGAGAAGCACTGCTCACCCTGATGGTATTCACGCTAACGGCCGCGACAATCCAGGCCGCGAGCGATTGGTGGTACTGGCATCAGCCGTTTGTGAGCCTGCTACACATCGTTAACTACACCCTTGTACAACGTCTGTCATCCAGAGGCTACGAGTCACCTCTGTTCTACCTCACCAATCTTAGTGCATGGACGGATCCTGTCATCGTCGCTCTAGCGGCGCTCGGCACCATCCGTGGTGACTGGCGTCCGGCTCTATGGGCAGGGGCCTCGATAATGGTTCTCAGTTGTCTCCCGCACAAGGAACCGCGCTACCTCCTGCCAATTGTGGGGTTCATGAGCCTCCTTGCCGCATTAGGCGCGTGCCGCATAGCCGACGATTTGCGTGTCGCGGCCGGTGGCTGGCGCCTGCGGAGCCGGTCGGTGAGCCTTCTGCTCAGCGGCGGGCTCGCAGTGAGCTGCGCGTATCAGGCGGAGCAGTTCCACGTTGTTCGGTCTGACGCCGATGTCGCTCTAGCACAACAACTGGCGCCGTATGCTCACTCCGGTGCGTTGGTTGAACAAGCGTGGCGCATGGGCGGTCGAATCTACCTTGGCGGCAGCCACTTCACAGACGTGGACCCAGCGGTATTCACCCTGCCCGATGACGGCGGGGTCTGGGCGGCGGTAGCCGCTCAACCCGTAGCGGTCGTTGCGATTCTCCGCGGCGACTGCGCCAGAGTAGGGTGTGAGGCGCCTCTCGGGCGCTTAGGCTACGAAGAGATCCTTGCGGACGCGAGCTCAGGCTACCGAGTGTTTGTTCGCCTTGGATCGGCTCGGAGTGCGTCGCGCCGAGGCTTGGTCATGCCCAGCGGCCCGCGGGTGGCCGCTGCAGGCCGCGCCGACTGACGGCGACCTTCATCTCAGCCTGTTCGGGTCGCATCTCCACCAACGTCGTCGCCTGGCTCGAGGGCGAGGTCAACGACTGGATCCTCTCCGCAACGGCCGAGGCACATGCACGGCCCGTCTCGCTGGACCGAGGACGCTGACTGCCGCAGACGGGCCGAGCCGCAGGCGTCGTGGTATGTCGCGATATAATGAGCCCGAGTCATGCCGGTCACGATTCCCGACGACGTTCTCGCCGCGGCGCACCTCAGCGAGCCTGAGGTGCGGCGGGAGCTTGCCGTCGCGCTGTTTCGCGAAGAGCGCCTGACGCTCGCCCAGGCGAGTCGACTGGCCGAGATGGACCAGTTTTCGTTCCAGTCCTTGCTCGCCGATCGCGAGATTCCGATCCATTACGGCATCGAGGAATTCCGCGAAGATCTTCGGACGGCAGACGAACTCCGCCGGCGTTGATTGATCCGCGCAAGGAAGAACGGTCGCGATGCGCTTGGGTAAGCGTCGCGCGAGGGTGGAGGATTCAACCATGACATTCGCGACTGGACGGGTCATAGAGGGTAAGGTGGTTTTCGAAGGCGAACCCTTGGCCGAGGGCGCAGTGGTCACGATTGTCGCAAGGGAAGGTGACGAGACTTTTGAGGTTTCGTCTGAAGACGAGCGCGCGCTTCTCGAAGCGATCGCGCAGGCTGACCGTGGCCAGGTCGTCTCGTGGAAAGAATTGCGGGAGCAGCTGCGCCGCTCCGCGTGAAGACCCCGCTGCGAATCGAAATCACCGACGAGGCGCGGACGCAGATCGCGGCGGCCGCTGCGTGGTGGGCCGTGAACAGACCTGCCGCTCCCGACGCGGTGACTGACGATCTTGATCAAATCCTCGCCGTGCTTTGCGTGCAGCCGGCGATGGGTGCGAGCGCACGCCGAACCACGCTATCAGGAGTACGACGAGTCACGCTTTCTCGGATTCGGTATTTCGTGTACTACCGTGTGGCCGGCGATGCTCTGCAGGTTCTCGCCTTCTGGCATACCAGTCGTGGCGTGGGCCCAACGCTGTGAGGGGAGGCCGGCAAAGTGAACTCGGGCAACCTCAAGGTGGCGCCGTCGAGCGGAAACGTGTTCCGTGATCTCGGATTCTCTGTCGAAGAGGCCGAGCGTCTACTGTTCCGCGCGGACCTGCTGATCAAGATTCGACAGCGGATCGCCGCACGTCGCCTCACACAGGCCCAGGTGGCGAAGCTCATGCGCGTGAGTCAGTCACGCGCGCGCGAAATCCTTCGAGGGCGCGGCGTCCGGCTTCGCACCGATGCGCTCATCGACATTCTTACCCGCCTCGGCACTCGCGTCACAGTCATGGTGGCACCGATTCGGCGCCCGTAGTCTCCGGTCACTTGTCACTGGCAGGCCACTGGCAGGGATGAAGGGCATTTCACGCGTTTTCACGGCTCACGAGCCCGTCACGATTCCACAAAATCACGCCAGAAAAGACCAAATCACGTCGCTTGGTCCCAATCAAGAAGCGCCGGCGATCGGCTTAAAATCCTGAGGGCTCACAAGGCCCGTGTGGGTTCGATTCCCACCCCCGGCACTTCAGAAAGTATGAAGTTGGAAGACAGAAGTTCGACGCTCAAACGCGGGGCGGCGAACTCGCGGCGGTAGCCGAGATTCCTGGCGGTTGCTCGTGACCTGCCCCGGAAAACTAGCACGGCGAACTCCGAAGCGAATAGGGATCGCCTCTCTAACTCAGCAGGCGTTGTGCCGCGAGCACAACGGCCGGCCGGTCGATGAGATGAACTCTAGTCCAGCATCAGCCGCTGGAACCAGGCGAGGTTCTCAGGAGTGGTCGGCGCCTTCGCCAGCGTCCCCGCCTCCTCTTTCATCAGCGTCTTCGCCGCACCGTCGGTACGGAGCGACGCGAACGGACGCGCGGGCCGCTGGCCGACGTCGAAGACCTCCTGGAGGAGCGACACGGAATTCGACGTCGTGTTGGTCAAGGTCGTCGTGACGAGCATGAGGCAGCGGTTCAGGCCGCGGTTGTAGTGGCTGGTGTGCACGGATTGGCGGGTTTGACCCGGCGTGTCCGCGCCGCCGTTCCCGTCGCCGCCAAGCTGCCACGTCTTGTCCGCCGCGTTCGTGCAGGACGCGGACGCCTTCAGCGTGTTCACGAGTGCGTTGGATTCGGCCGCCGACATCGGTGGATCCTGGAGGTCCTGGGCGGACAGAACTGCCGCGAACGCCACGACGAGTAACGCGGTTAGTTTGGGCATGAATCGAGTGTAGCCCCGGCGGCGTAGGCGGTCCAGCCTCTCCGGGGGGCAGAAGGTGGGAAGCTAGAAGACAGAAGCCTGAAGCCAGAACCTTCGGAATGCCGACGAGCCGGCGACGTTGTATCTGCGAGGGGAGCGTGCGCGCTGACGGCTATTCCGAGCGGAGCACGGCGGACGGGTCGACCCGTGTCGCGCGGCGCGCGGGCAGCCATGCCGCCATCAGGCCCACCGCCATCAGCAGCAGCGTGACGGCCGTGAACGCGATCGGATCGGTCGGCGTCACCCCAAACAGGAACCTCTGCAGCACGCGAGTCACGCCGGCGGCCCCGGCGAGGCCGACGACGAGGCCGGCGACGACGATGCGGAGCGCGCGCGTGAGCACGAGGCGGAGCACGTCGCGGCGTGTGGCGCCGAGCGCCATGCGCACGCCGATCTCGCGGCGGCGCTGCGTCACCGCGTAGGCCATCAACCCGTACAGGCCGCACGTGGCGACGAGCGTCGCGCTGACCGCGAACAGGACCAGCAGCCACATCCGGAAACGCGGCTGCGCCACCGATGCCGCCACCGCTTCATCCATGGTCGCCGTGCTCTCGATCGGCAGGTCGGGCGCGACGCGGCGAATGTCCGCGCGAATGCCTTCGACGACGCTGGCGGGTGTGGCCGTGCGCGCGACAAACGACACGAACCGCTCGAAGTCGCTGCGGTCCTGCTGAAATGGCGCGTAGATCATCGGCTGCACGTCCCCAGCGAGCCCTCTCTGGTGGATGTCCGCGACGACACCTACCACCGTCAGCCAGTCGCCACGGTCGAGCACGTTCAAGCGCACGCGCCGGCCAAGCGCCTCGCCCGGGCCGCCCGGAAAGTACTCGCGCACGATGCGCTCGCTGACGATTGCGACTTTCGGCGCTGCCGCCGAGTCCCGTGCGGTGAAGTCGCGTCCCGCCAGCAGCGGAATCCCCATGGTCGTGAAGTAGCCTGCGTCGATCTTCGGCGTGCCGACCATGAGCGCCGGCTCTGGCTGTCCCTCGATGTCGAAGTTGCCTTGGATGAACATCATCTGGAAGGGCGCCGAGTTAATCAGGCTCGCCGACGTCACGCCCGGAAGGTGTCGGATGCGGTCGAGCACGTCCTGCGCGAACGCATGGATGCGGTCGGGCCCATCGTAGAGACGGTCGGGCAACGTCACCTTGACGGTCTGCACGACGCCGTTGCGCCCGCTCGATTCGAAACCGGTCGACACCAACGTGAGGCGCGCGAAACTGTGAATCAGCAGGCCCGCGCCAATCAGGAGGACGAGCGTCATCGCGATCTGCGCGGCGACCAGGAGCGTCCGCAGGCGCTCGCCCTGACGGTCGCCGGTCGTACGCGCTCCACCGGCGTGCAGCGAGAGGCCTTCGCCAGACTTGGCCCCGCTCATGCGCAGCACCGGCAGAAGGCCGATCAGCAGACTCGAGACGAGCGACAGGCCGAGGCAGAACGCCAGCACTCGCACGTCGATCACGATGCCGCCGAGGCGTGGAAGCAGAAATGGCGGCACGAGCGGCAGCGTGACGTCGATCGCGATCCACGCGAGCAGCACGCCGAGTATTGCGCCCAACAGCGACAACACGACCGCTTCGGTCAGCAGCTGACGCACGATCCGCCGGCGTCCCGCGCCGAGGGCCATGCGGACGGACAGTTCGCCGCGGCGCGCGCTGAGGCGCGCCATCTGCAGGTTCGCGACGTTCACGCAGGCGATCAGGAGCACGAACGACACCGCCCCGAGCAGGATCAGCAGCAGCGCGCGCACCGACTCGGTGCCGTACTCCTGCAAGCCAACGGTCCGCGCACGCGTGTGGACGTCCGGCGTGAGTCTGCCGGCAGTACGGAGTGTGCCGGCGGAAACGATCGACGGATCGTTCACGAGCGCCGTCAATTCCGCCTCCGCGCGTTCCTGCGTTGCGCCCGATTTCATGCGGCCCAGCAGGAAAAGAAACGCGTTGCTGCCGGTGTCGCCGGGCCAGCGATTGAGCAGAAAGATGTCCGTGTCCGGCAGCGCGCCAAGCCTGGGGATCACCGGCGTGAAACTGAAGTCCGGCGGCAGCACGCCGACGACGGTACGGGGCACGCCGTCGATGGTGATGGACTGTCCGACGATCGCCGGATCGGCCCCGAGCGACGTGCGCCACAGCCGATCGCTGACGATGGCCGTGCGATCGTCGTCTGGCGCCGCGGCGCCGGTGAGGAACCCGCGGCCGCGGGCGGGAGTCACGCCCAGTGTGGCGAAGAAGTTCGGGCTCACGTCGAGCGCGGGCAGCCGCCGCGGCTCGCCGCGTCCGGTGAGATGCCGCGTCGATCGAACTGTAGGCCGCGAGATGGTCGAGCGTCGTGACGCGTGCGCGCAGGGCCTCGTATGTGCGCGGGCGCCCACGTCCCAGAACGTCTTCACGCCCGCCTCGGTCTGCTGCGCTGACGAGACGATGACCAGACGATCGGCATTGGGATACGGCAGCGGACGCCAGAGCACGCCGTAGGCGACGGAGAAGATCGCGGTGCTGAGGCCGATGCCGAGCGCGAGCGTGGCGAGGGCGGTGAACGGTGAACGCCGGAGCGCGCCGCATCAATCGCAGCGCGTGACGCACGTCGTGCGAGAACGTGTCAATCGCCGCGAAGGTCCACGGCTCGCGCGACTGTTCGCGCAGCCGCAGCGGATTGCCGAGGCGCCGCCGCGCGGCCGTCCGCGCCTCGTCGTCGCTCATGCCGTCCGCGTCGGCGAGGGCATGCGCCTTCATCTCCTGGTGAAAGCGCAGCTCGTCTTGCAGATCTCGATCGAACTGGTTCCGCCGGAAGAAGAACAGCAGACGCCGGAGCAGAGAACCCACAGCACCCTCCTCGGAGTCAGGACGCTACGTCGTCTTCATCACGCGCATGATCGCGCCGAACATCTGGGAGAACCGCGATTCCTCGACGCCGAGCTGCTTCTTCCCGGCAGGTGTGAGCGTGTAGAAGCGCGCGCGCCGATTGTTCGCCGAGATCTTCCACCGAGCCAGTACCCATCCCTTGACGAGCATTCGTTGCAGCGCCGGATACAGCGAGCCCTCTTCGATCGTCAGCACGTCCGCCGACAGCATCTGGAGATGCTGCGCGATGCCGTAGCCGTGCATCGGCTCGATCGACAGCGTCTTCAGAATCAACATCTCGAGCGTGCCCGGGAGCAGCTCGTTCTTGGTCTTCGTCTTCGCCGCTTTCATCAGTGCCTCTTTGCATAGATGAACTATGGAAGAAGAGAGTATC
Organism: uncultured Acidobacteriota bacterium; assembly: GCA_963849525.1. Lineage (GTDB taxonomy): Bacteria > Acidobacteriota > Vicinamibacteria > Vicinamibacterales > SCN-69-37 > CAVXSP01. The sequence goes on from CAWKHL010000006.1 coordinate 871,519, forward strand.
CCCTCTTTGCGGAGAGGCTGTCAACTGCTGGCGTGTGGCGCGACGGCCAATGGAAAGTGTGAAGTGAGAAGACAGAAGTTGGAAGGCAGGACGTTGACGTGCGAACGTCGAACGGCCATGCGGTGGCGACCAAAGAACTCCTGGGCTCTTCCTATTCCACCCGTCGAAAGCGCCCGGCCTGAGACGGCCGCCCCGTGCGCTTCAGCTTCGCGGTGGTGCCGGCGACCGTCGCGGAGATGCGAGCGCACAGGTGGTGGCCACCATCGCGCCCCTCGAGCGCGCCGACTCGAGCGTCAATCGCTCGCGGCGACCGAGAAATCCACCTGTCGGATGCGAGGCACGACGACGCAAATCACGAGGAGCGCGATGAGGTGCAGGGAGCCGGTGACGATCAGGACGGGCGTGTAGCTGTACCTGGTGATCCCGCAAGTAGCCGGCAATCTGCCCGAGGACCACGCCGCCCATCGCACCGCCCAGACCCACGAAGCCCGCGACGGTGCCGACCGCGCGGCGCGGGACCATGTCCGTGGGCAGGATCATGACCAGCGTCGACCAGGACTGCTGACCGAAGAACGCGAGGCTGAAGATGACGATGACGACGCCGAGCGAGTGCATCCAGGGCACGAAGATGACCCAGGGCATGAAGGCCGCGCTCACGCCCAGCGCGATCTTGCGCGACGCATTGACCGACGCGCCGCGCCGCAGCAGCCAGCTCGACAACGCGCCGCCGACCAGGCAGCCCACGCCGGAGGCCGCGTACGGAATCCAGCCCACGCGGCTGGCCGCGCTGAATTGCAAGTGAAACGTTTCCTGCAGGAACTTCGGCAGCCAGAACATGTAGAAATACCAGGCGGCGTCGGTCAGGAACTTCGCGCCAATCACGGCCAGGATCTCCCTGCGGGCCAGCAGGCGGAGCAAGGGAATGGCCTGCACCGACTCCGCGGAAGGCCCGTCGTCGTCCGGCTGGTCGGACTGGATCAGCGCGCGCTCTGCCGCGCTCAGGCGCGGATGGTCACTCGGCGTGAAATATTCATGCACCCACCAGAGCGTCCATGCGAGGCCCATGGCGCCGGACAGGAAGAACACCCAGCGCCACGGCGCGAGACCGAACCATCCGGTGTAGCCAAGCACCACCCAGATGAACCACGGCGCGGCAACCGCCCCGGCCGCCGTGCCCGCGTTGATGATGCCCATGGCCGTCGATCGTTCACGGACCGGGAACCATTCCGCGACGGCGCGCGTCGCCGCGGGAAACCCGCCGCCTTCGCCGATGCCCAGGAGGAAGCGACTCGTCGCCAGCATGACCAGCGCGAACGCCACGCCCGATATCGGCGCCAGCCCGTAGTTGCCCGCGACGCCCTGGCTGGCGGATGCGAGCGACCAGAAGACCATCACCCACAGGAAGCCGCGCCGCGTGCCCAGGGCGTCCAGCAGCCGGCCGCCGCCGACGTACATCGCTCCGTAGGCAATCAGGAACGCGGAGTCGAAGAGCGCTTTGACCTGATCGGAGAAGGGGTACGTCGACTGGATTTGGCTCAGCGTCCAGGGCAGGGTCAGCCGGTCGAGATAACTCAGCGTGATGGCGGCGGCGACGAGGAACGCAATGCCCCAGCGGACAGTAGACCGGCTTTCGGTGCGCATGTCGCCGCTCAGGACCCGACCGGGGTGATCTCGAGACGGTGGATGTCGAGGGCAAAGGCCGAGAGAGCCGCCGCGGCGGCTGCGGCCGCCGATACATTCACGACGATCGACTTCCAGCTCACTGAGGTACCTCCACAGCGTGCGGCCGACGCGGCTTTCCCCAGCCTCCTTGATGACCGTGGCTGGAGAGCGGGGAAGCGGAGTTCCCCCAGAAGCCCACGAGATGATGCCCGGATTGCGCATCAGTATACAAACGTTGTTCAGCGTGGATGTCGAGAGGAAGGAGAATGGCGCCCCATTCGACCGACGAGCGGGGCGGCAGGGCGGAGGATCGGGCGGGCCCCGCGCCGGACGTCAGCGTCGTCGACGTGACGTCCGGACTCGCAGGGCTCGCGTGGAGTGCTCAGGGCCTGACAGGCCCTTACTGCGCATCCGGCGGGAGCGCAGGCTTCGCAATGACCGGGAGCGTGCCGGTGAGCGCCTCGAGAAACGCCTTCAGGTCGGCTTGTTCCGCGTCGGTCAGCCCCAAGGGCTGCATCAGCGGATCCAGGTTCGCGTCCGGATCGCCGCCTCGGTTGTAGAGGGTCACGACCTCGTCGAGCGTCTGCGCCGACCCATCGTGCAGGTACGGCGCCGTGAGCGCGATATTGCGCAGCGTCGGCGTCTTGAACCGGCCGCGGTCGGCCGGATTCTTCGTCACCGCCTCGCGGCCGATATCCGGCGTGGCCGCGTGCATACCGACGCCGAGATTGTGAAACGACTGGTCCGAGAGCATCGGTCCGCCGTGGCAAAGGACGCAGCGTCCCTTGCCGGAGAACACCGCGAATCCACGCTGGGCCGCTGGCGACAGCGCGGTGGCCTCGCCGGCCATATAGCGGTCGTAGGGCGATGGCCCCGTCACGACGGTACGCTCGAATGCGGCAATGGCCTTGGCGATGTTGCCCGCGGTGGCGTCCGTGCCGAACACCGCGACGAACTGGCTGCGGTAGCCAGGAATGGCGTTCAGTTTGCCGACGACGTTGTCGAGCGTCTCGCCCATCTCGATCGGATTCTGAATGGGGCCTACGGCCTGTTCCTCGAGCGAGGCGGCGCGTCCGTCCCAGAACTGGAACTGCATGTAGCCGGCATCGAGGATTGTGCCGGAATTCCGGCCGCCGACCTGCCCCTTGATGCCGGTGTCGGTCGCGTGGTGGTTCGCCCATCCCGTGGACGGGTCGTGGCAGGTCGCGCAACTGATCGTGTTGTCGGCCGACAGACGCCCGTCGAAGTACAACTGGGCGCCGAGCGCCACTTTGGCGGCCGTTTGCGGATTATCCGCGGGGATGGGCACTGGAGGCCGCTGGACCGCCTGCTGCGCGCCCAGGGTGATGACCGACAACCCGATGCTGAGACCAAACAGGAGCCGCTTCATGAGACACCTCTGTGACTAGTTACGAAATGAAATGCGCGTGCCGCCACAACCACAATCAGTGGGTCGAGGCCGTCTTCGGCTCTGGCCCGTCCGACTCGTCCATCTCCGCCATGGCCTTCGCCATGCAGTCCGGGCAGATCCCGTGCGAGAGCTGGGCCCCGGTGTGTTCGATGAGGTAGGTGTCTACCTGTTCCCAGTAGTCCTTGTCCGAGCGGATGCGCTTGCAGTAGCTGCAAATCGGCAGGAGGCCGCTGAGGCGCCGGACGTTCGCGATCAGATCGAGCGTGCGCTGGCCCACGTGGATGCGCGCGCGGAGCTCGTCAGGGTCGAATGGCTTCTTGAGGTAGTCGTCGGCGCCGGCTTCGAGACCGGCCACCAGATCCTGCTGGCTCGTCCGCGCCGTGAGGAGGATCACGTACACCGGGGCACGCGGCGGCGTCGCGCGGATCCGCCGGCAGAGCTCGATGCCATCGATCTCCGGCATCATCCAGTCGAGGATCGCCAAGCTTGGCGGCGTGTCTCCGGTGATGGCGGCCCAGGCCGCGGCGCCGTCGTGCACGACCGTGACCTCGAAGCCCCACTTCTCGAGCGTCCGGCTGAGCATGGTCGTGGTCGTGCGGTCGTCGTCGGCAACCAAGATGCGCATGGCGTCACTCCTTCGTCAATGAGGTCGGCGATGAGGATGCGAATTGGCGATGCAGCGCGTCGCTGACGGCGCTGGCTTCAAACGAGAACTGCGGCCAGGCGGTTTCGGCGGCGTCCATCCGCGAGTCGGCGCCGGCGCGCTCGAGCACGCGGGCCGCCTCGGACAGCCGGCCCGCCGACAGGTTGGCGGCCGCCCCCTTGAGGGCGTGGGCGGCCGCGCGGAGGGCCTCGGCGTTCCGGCCGGTCACGGCGGCGTGGATCGCCGCCAGCCGTCCCGGCAGGTCGTCGAGAAACACTCGAACGACGTCGGTCATCAGCTCGCGGTCATCCGGAGAGGCGGCGCAACAAGGCGTCCGCGTCGAACACCACCGGCGCGGGAGCCGCCGCCGGGCTCGTGCCGTCGCCGCCCTCTTCGACCACGGCGAACAGCGCGGACGGATCGATCGGCTTCGAGAGATAGCCGTCCATGCCCCCGGCCAGACTGCGTTCCCGATCGCTCGCCATCGCGTGGGCCGTCATGGCGACGATGCGCACGTGCCGGCCCGTCGCGCGTTCGCGCAGGCGAATCGCGGCGGTCGCGTCCAGCCCACTCATGACCGGCATCTGGAGGTCCATCAGCACGAGGTCGAAGGGCTCGCGGTCGAGCCGCGCCAGCGCCTCCTCGCCGTTCTAGGCGATCGTGACGTGATGGCCACGCCGGGTCAGCAGACCGGAGGCCACTCGCTGGTTGACCACGTTGTCTTCGACGAGCAGGATGCGCGAGGCAGGGCTCCCGGCGCTTCGGGCCAGGCTGCCGGCTTTTGGCGTCTCGCTCGCGCCCGCCTGGGACTCGGCCGGCCCGGCCGCCGTGCCCGTCGGCAAGGTCGAGCGTGACGGTGAAATGGAACGTGCTGCCAGCGCCGGGTTCGCTCTCGACCCAGATGCGGCCGCCCATCAACTGGACGAGCCTGGCCGAGATGGCCAAGCCGAGGCCCGTGCCGCCAAACCGGCGCGTGGTCGAATCCGTCCGCCTGGCGGAAGGCCTCGAAGATGGCCTGTTGGCTCTCGGGCGCGATGCCGATTCCCGTGTCGCTGACGCTCACGTGCAGCGTCGGCGCGGCGGTCGGTGTGCGCGTCGGTTCGAACCGCGACGAGCACGTGGCCGCGCTCGGTGAACTTGAGGGCGTTGCTCACGAGGTTTGTCAGGATCTGCCCCATTCGCGCCGAGTCGCCGACGACGCCCTCCGGCACGCCTGGGCCGACCTCGGTGATGAGGTCGAGCCCTTTCTGTCGGGAGGGGAGGGCGAACGGTTTGAGGGTGTCCGCGAGCCAGGCGCGGGTCGCGAACGGCACGGCTTCGAGATCGACTTTGCGCGATTCGATCTTCGAGAAGTCGAGGATGTCGTTCAGCGTCGACATCAGCGAGCGGGCCGACGACCTCACCATGGCGAGGTTCTCCCGCTGGTCGGCCGTGAGCTCGCTGTCGAGGACCAGGTCCGTCAGGCCGATGATGCCGTTCATCGGCGTCCGAATCTCGTGGCTCATATTGGCGAGAAACTCGCTCTTGGCCACGCTGGCCGCCATCGCGCGGTCGCGAGCCTTCATCAGCTCCTGATTGCTCGCCTGGAGCTCAGTCGGTGCGCACGTTCACCGTGCGCTCGAGAGAATCCTGCTGGCGGAGGAGCTGCTGGTCGCGCTTCTGGATGTCGCCCAGCATCGCTGTTGAATTGATCGATCAACTCCCCGATCTCGTCCTTGTTGCCGGCGTCCGCGCGGACGTCGTAGCGGCCGCTGTCGTGAACGCGACGCGTCACGTCGATGAGCCGCGCGATGGGGTCGAAGATCAGCCGCCCGGTCCGTCGCGAGAGGGTGAACGCGATCAGGAACGCCCCGCACAAGGTGGCCGCGGCGATCTCTCCGAAGTGCGCGAGGCGGGTCCAGACTTCGGTCGTGTCCGACTCGACCGTGATGCTGCCGATGATCTCCTGCTTGAGTGCGATCGGCCGCACGATATGCAAGCGGCCGTTCTCGAACCGCGCGACCTCGTTCATTGCGGGGGACGGCTCATGACCGGGTGGGCCGGGTGCGCGCGAGAAACCCGGGCGCGTGTAGGTGGCGAGCAGCACCCCGTCGCGCGTGACGAGCTGTGCGTCGAGGATATGCGCGTTGACGGCCGTGGCCCGCAGCGTCTCGGTGGCCGCCTCGGCGTCCTTGAAGGCCAGCGCCGCCGTGCTGTTGGCGCCCACGATGTCGGCGAGCATCGTGACGTCGCGGACCAGGCGGGACCGGCTGTTCACGTAGTCGTACGTGGCGAACGCCACGCTGGCCACGAGCAGCGCCACGCCGCTCGTGGCCAGCGCGCTCGTCGTCAGCTTGCGCTCGACCGACTGCCGTCGGAACCAGGTGACGAGCCTATTGGGCATGGCCGTCTCCGACGACCTTGGCGAGGTCGAGCAGCCGGGAACTGAGACGCAACCCCGAGCGAGCGGCCGCGTCCACGTTGATCGCGAAGCGCATCCGCCCGCGTTCGGGGTAGAGCTCGATGATGCCGCCGGCCTGCGAGAACCCCTGGCTGTCGCTGACGGTGAGGACCGGCAGCGTCCTGATCGCGACCAGGTCGCTCACGGCTCGGCCGGCCTCGCCGCTTCCAAGGAAGAGCACGTGGCAGTCCTTCCACGCGGCGCTGTTCTCGGGACGTCGGACCACGGCCGCATGGCCGCTGATGTTCTTGCCCTGCACCGTCTCGTCCAGCGCCCCGGCCACGTTCTCGTCGCCGACGGCGCAGAAGACAAGGGGCGCGCCTGGCGGCAGCACCGGCCACTCCGTGAACTTGGCGAAGTTGAAGAGGAACGCCGCCGTGATCGCGTTTGCCGGAGCCGAGCGGCTTTCTTGGCCGACCGCGATCGACGGCGCGGCCAGGCCCATCGCGACGAGCGCGATGGGCGCCATGGCGAACCGCCAGCGACGGGCACGTCGTGGACGTGGACACATCACCGGAACGTCCATCGAAGCCGCAGGCTGGCGCTGCGAGGCACCTCGGTCGAGAGCAGCAGGGAATCGGCTCCGGCGAACTCGGCGTGCGCCGCATCGAAGAGGTTCTGGCCGATCGCCATGACGGACAGGCTGGCGGCTGAGCTGCCACTCCGCGGTGACGTCGGCCCGCGTATAGGCGGCGACCTGAAGCTGGTCGAGCGGGCCCACGCGGAAGACCGCCGCGCTGATCGTCGTGCGAGGTCCCGGTGACCACGCCGACTGGAGCTGCCACTGCGTCTGCGGGCACGTTCCCGTCTGCCGTCGCGGCCAGTCGGGTCCCGACTGGCGGCCGCAAGGTGCGGCGTCACCCCAAAGACCGAGTAGCTGCCGTCGACGCGCCAGGCCGGCAGGGGCGACCAGTGCCCCGAGACCTCGACGCCGCGCGTCGTGGCCGCGAGCAGGTTGCCAAACGTCGAGGTGACGAGGAGGTGGGGAAAGGGAACGGGCTGGAACGTGGGAGCCGACGACTCCTGGGTCTGCAGCTGATCGTAGCGGCCCACGAACGCTGTGACGTCAACCGACGCGCTACGTGCGACGTCGAGCCGGTATCCGACCTCCGCGTCGGTGAGGCTTTCGGTCAGCGCCCCCGGGTTGCCCCGCACGGTCACGGCCAGCGGGAGTCCGCCGGCGGTCTGAACCAGCGGATAGTCCAGCTGGATCCCGCGGTCCGTCAGCGACGGCGTCCGGAGCGCGCGGGAGGTGGCCGCCCAGAGACGCTGGCGGGGCAGTCCCGTCCACATCACGCGCGCGGTCGGCTGCACGCCCGCACCCGAGTCAGAGTCGTATTGCACCTGGCTCCCGACCGTGACCGCCAGACGCTGCTCGAAGAACCGGAACTCGTCTTGCGCGAACGCCGTGACGAGAGACGAGGCGCTCTCGGTCGGGGTGAGTGAGGTCCCGGCCTTTCCGTTGAACCGTTCTTCCTGGAACCGGTAGCCGACGCCTGCGACCAGATCCTGTCGCCCACCGAGACGCGCATGGTATTGCGTGTCGACGCCGAAGGCACGTCGGCGGTAGTCCCCCACCGGTTCCTCCCGGCTCGCGATGTCGACAAACGACAGCGCCTCGAAGGACGCGCCATTGGCGCGCGTGTGCGTCCATCGGCTGAGAAGATGGCCGCCCCGCGAATCGGAGGGCGTGTTCTGGATCGGGTCGGTGGTCTGGGGGGCGAGGTTGAACCACAGCGCGCGTTGCTGACCCGCCGTGAAGGCGCCTTCGAGCACGAACGCGTTCGGCTGAGTGTTCCAGTCGACGCGGAATCCCGTCGTGGCGCTGTGAGAGGCGTCGTTCGCGCGCGTATTCGGAGCCAGGAGCGACTCGTTCCGGCGAGTCCACTGCGAATAGACGCGGTAGCTTGCCGCGCCGAAGGTCCCGCCGTAGCGCGCGGCGGCTTGCTCGCTCACGCGCCCGCCGTCGACGCGGACGAGTCCGCCCTGCGTATCCGCGGCGCTCTTGGTGACGATGTTGATGACGCCATTGACGGCGTTGGCGCCCCAGAGGGCGGCCCCCGGGCCGCGGATCACTTCGATCCGATCGATGTCGTCGAGCATCAGATCTTCCACGTCCCAGAGCACACCTGAAAAGAGCCGGTTGTAGACGCTCCGGCCGTCGACGAGGACGAGCAACTTGTTCGAGTACAGGCTGTTGAATCCGCGGACCGACACGGCCCACTTGTTCGCGTTGATCTGCGCGACGTCCACGCCGGGCGCCAGCCGAAGCACGTCGGGCAGCGACGTCATGCCGGAGCGACGAATGTCGTCCTGGGTAATCACGAAAACCGCCGCGGCGGCGTCGTCGGCGCGCTGCTCCTTGCGCGAGACCGACGTGATCTGGACGTTCATCAGATCTTCGATCGACACCTGGCTGAGGTCCGGCGGGGCATTTTGGGCAAGGCCCGGCGACGGGACGGCCAAGCCGGAGCCGAACGACGCGAGGATCAGGAACTTCGTCAGGCGCCTCATGCAGCCATCCTTTCGCCGTGTCACCGTTGGACGACGACCGACGCGTTCGCGACGGACCAACGTCGTGTCCGGCGCCAGACGCGCCGCTCGGCGGCGCCGAGAAGCGGCGTCGGTCCGTGACGGGGATGGGCCCTGGGCCGGCTCGCGACGGCCGATGTGGGCGATCCCGTCTTCAGCCGCCGAGCGTGACCTTGGCCGAGAGCGGCAGGCTCCGCGATGACCCGCCCACCCAGAACGTGTAGTCACCCGGTGCGAGCTGCCACGCATCCCGCCCTTCGTCGAAGATCGACAGATAGAGCGGATCGATCCTCAGCGTGATCGACTTGGACTCGCCCGCCTTGAGGTTGACCGGCGCCCATGCCACGAGTCGTCGCGGCGGTTCGCCCGTCGATGCGGGCAGCGTCGCATAGACCTGCGCGATCTCGGTGCCGGCCAGCCGGCCGGTGTTCCTCAGCGTGAACGTCACCGCGGGCGTCTGGCCCGCCGTGGCGTCGAGCTTCGAGTACGCGTATGTCGTGTACGAGAGTCCGTAGCCGAAGGGGAACAGCGGCGTCTTGTCCTTGGCGTCGAACCACTTGTAGCCGACGAGCAGCCCTTCGGTGTACGGGATGTCGAACGGCGCCATGGCCCCGCGGCCTCGGCCGCGGCCCACGGCGGGTGCGCCGGCCGCCGGCGCCGGCGCAGGCGTCGGCGGCGGCGCGAAGACCGTCGCGTGCGGCAGGTCGGCCTCGCTCTTCGCGAAGGTGAGCGGCAGCTTGCCGGAGGGATTCACGTCCCCAAACAGGACGTTGGCGATGGCCTCGCCACCGCGGATGCCCGGGTACCACGCCTCCAGAATGGCGCCCGCTCGATCCACCCACGGCATGAGAAACGTCCCGCCGGTTTCACCGACCACGATTGTCCGCGGGTTGGCGGCCGCCACGGCCGCCACGAGCGCGTCCTGGTCGTCCGGCAGCGTCAGGCTGATGTCGCGGCCTTCACTGGCGGGCTGGTTGACGAAGACGACCGCGACATCGGATGCCTTGGCCAGCTTGGCCGCCGCCGCCGGGTTGGTGCCGTCATCGAACTGCACCTTGGCATTGGGCGCCTTGGCGCGGATGGCCGCGAGCGGCGCGGACGGGAACCACGTCGATCCACCGCGCCCGCCGAAGCCGCCACGCCCGCCGTCCTGGGCCTGAGGCGGCGGGGGCACCGCGTTGCCGCCAGGCGAGTTCACCTGGGCCGAGCCGCCGCCGGAGAGCACGCCCTTGTCGGCGTGCGACCCAATGACCGCGATCGATTTGATGGTGGCCTGGTTCAGAGGGAGCAGATTCGCGTCGTTCTTCAAGAGCACGATGCCGCGCTCGGCCACGCGTTGCGCGACGTCCAGCCCGGCGAAGATGTCGGGCACCTGGGTCTCGGTGGGCCGGTCGAACAGGCCGACCGCGAACATGGAGCGGAGGACGCGCGTCACCATGTCGTCGAGCCGCGCCATCGGCACGTCGCCGTTCTCGACGGCCGTCTTCAAGGCGTCGCCGAAATACGAGCTGCCGGGTTCCTCGATCTCCAGGCCGGCGAGGGCGGCTTTGACGGTGCTATGCGTCGCGCCCCAATCGGAGACGACGAAGCCCTTGTGGCCAATCGACTTCTTGAGGACGTCGTCCAACAGGTAGCGGTTCTCGCAGGCCCAGTCACCGTTGACCTTGTTGTAGGAGCACATCACGCCGGCGATGTCGCCATCGCGAATGCCGATCTCGAACGCCAACAGGTCGGTCTCGCGCATCGAGCGCTTGTCGAGCACGACGTTCCCGATGTTCCGGCCCGTCTCCTGGTCGTTGAGCGCGTAGTGTTTGATATCCCCGAGAACGCCCTTGGACTGGAGACACTTCATCTCCTGACCGACCAGCGTGCCCGCCAGGATCGGATCCTCGCCCTTGTATTCGAAGATGCGCCCGTTGCGCGGGTCGCGGGCGATGTTCACCCCGCCGGCGAGCGACATCGAGTAGCCCTGGTCCTTCAACTCCTGGCCGATCAACCCGCCGTACTCGCAGGAGAGCGCGGTGCTCCACGCCGAGGCCGCCATGACGTCGGACGGCAACGGGGTCGAATAGCGGCCGCGCGCCGATCCCCGTGTCACGCCGTAGGCGGCGTCCGCCATCTGAATCGCGGGGATGCCGAGCCGAGGCACGGCGGAGACGAAGCCCGCGCCGCCATTCGATTCGGTGACCGGTGTTGTTGGGGCCGCCGGGACGCCGCCGCCGTAGCCGCCGCCATGGAGGAGCGTAATCTTCTCGTCCAGCGTCATCTCGGCGACCAACAACTCGGCCCGTCGGTCAGGCGAGAGGGTCTTGTCCGACCACGGCCCTGTCACGGCAGGTGTGCCGCCCCGCCCGCCTCGGCCACCAGCGCCCTGGCCGGGGCCCGCAGGGCTTTGGACCGCCGGCGGCGCCTGCGCCTGCATGACTGCGACGAAGACCGCCAAGGCCAGGGCCGAGACGCCGGCCGTGAATGGACCGTTGACTCTATGTCTCACTGGGCACCCCTCTACGAAGCGTGACGCGGCAAAAAAGGACAGCAGGAACGCCGCCACACCGGGGTGGCGGACGCTTAAGTCCATACAAGCAAGAGAGATGCCGCCGGCACATCGCAACAAACCGCCGACCGAACGGAGCGGCTGGGGTGGGAGCGCCGAATTTCCCCCAGCGGGACGTTATGCCGCTATCCGGTCCATCGTCCCGCGCCAAGGGCCACGTCTGCCGTCTTATATTGGACATAGGGTGGGAATGCTCCCAGCCTGTCTGACAGGGGAGCCGAGGCAGGGCACGTCCAAAAAGGGACAGGGGCGCGGACGCTAGCCGGCGTAGAGTCGAGGCCGGATGGGCCGACCCGATCGTCGTACGGTTCTCGTGATCGTCACCGCGGCGCTGCTCGTCGTTGGCGCACGCGGACACGGTCAGGCGCCGGCCGGGGGGCGCACCGTGCTGCAGTCGTTTGCGCTGCCGGCCATCGAGGGCGGGCGGCGTCTGGACGAGTCGCGCGCGCCCGACAGCCCCGAGGCGCTCGCGCGGGCGTCGATGCGCATCGGGCCGGCCTCGTTCGATCGCGTTGGCGCCTCGGGTGCGCGGTTACGTGCCCGGACGCGTCATCGTCAAGTTCAAGGACGGCACGTCGAGCGCGGCGCGACTGTCGACGATGTCGGTGACGTCGCGCACGGCCGCGCTGTCGCGGCGTCCAGCCTACGCCGACTTCGACATCGTGACGCATCGACCCTGCCGAGGACGCCGAGGCGGCGGCGGCGCGGCTCCGCCAGCAGTCCAACGTCGAGTACGCGCAGGCCGCGTACCTCGAGCACGCCGAGTTCGTGCCGAACGATCCGTTCTACACGAAGTATCAGTGGAACCTGCCGCTCATCGACATGGAGCGCGCGTGGGACATCCAGCCCCAGGCCGGCTCGGCGATCACCGTCGCCGTGATCGACACGGGCGTCGCGTTCACCAGCGCAACCATCAAGTTCCACGCCTACGCCTGGGATGACGGCACAGGGCAACAACTATCCGGCGCTGGGCGATATCACCGTCCCGTTCGCGGCCGCGACCGAGCTGGCCTCGCCCGGGCGGTTCGTGGCACCGCACGACTTCATCTGGGGCGACGACCTGCCGCTCGATCTCGACGGCCATGGCACGCACGTCAGCGGCACGATCGGCCAGCTCACCAATGACGACATCGGCACGGCCGGCGTGGCGTTCAACGTCAAGCTGATGCCGGTGAAGGTCATCAACACGGACTGGGACGAGATCTTCCAATCGCCGAACGAGGGGACCGACGACGTGGTGGCGGAGGGTATCCGCTACGCGGTCGATCAACGGCGCGAAGGTGCTGAATATGAGCATCGGGCGCACCGGGCCGGCCGCGCCCGTCGTCCTTGACGCCGTCCGGTACGCCGTGTCCAAGGGCGCCTTCGTCGCCATCGCGGCGGGGAACGACTACGAGAGCGGCAACCCGACCGAGGTCATTGCCCAGATCGCCTCGCGCGTGCGGGGCGCGGTGTCGGTCGCGGCCGTGGACCGGGACAAGGCGCACGCGTACTACTCGAGCAGCGGACCCTGGGTGGAGCTGGCGGCCCCGGGCGGCTCGTTCCGCAACGCCAGCGCCGAGGGCGGCATCCTGCAGCAGACGCTGGATCTGTCGCTGGTCGATACCTTCTTAGAGGCGCCCGACCGATACGGGCCGCCGCGCTTCGACGCGCTCGCGTACTACTACTTCACCGGCACGTCGCAAGCGACACCGCACGTCGCCGGCCTGGCCGCGATGCTGATGCAGCAGGGCATCACCGAGTCCGGCGGCCATCGAGACCGCGCTCGAGAAGTTCGCGACCGATCTGGGCGATGCCGGGCGCGACAACATGTTCGGCTACGGTCTCGTCGAGGCGCGGACCACGCTGCGCGGGCTGGGGCTGGTGAAGTGACGCGCACGCGCGCTCCAACTCGTCAACGTCGCGCAGCCTGATACGGGCCGTCCCCTCCTCCGGGGCGCCACACTCCAGCGATGTTCGGCCAGGCGCTCCGGCCGGCGCGATTCGGGCCGTCGGGTCGCCGCAGTTGTGTTACCTATATGCGATGACTGCAGGCGCCTTGGTGTGTCGAGGGCTGGTCAAGACGTTCGACGGAACCAGAGCGCTGGACGGGCTCGACGTCTCGGTCGAGCCGGGAACCATCTTCGGCCTGCTGGGACCGAACGGCTCCGGGAAGACGACCACCATTCGCACGTCGCTCGGGATCTACCGGCCCGATGGCGGCTCGGTGGAACTGCTGGGATCGCGTGACGTCCTCTCCGTCCGGCGCCGGACGGGCTACTTGCCAGAAGAGCGTGGCCTCTACGCCAAGATGAAGCTGCAGGAGCAGCTCGCGTTCCTGGGGTCGATTCGCGGGCTGAGCACGGCCGAGGCGGGGCGGCGCGCCGGCGCCTGGCTCGAGCGGGTGGGGCTCGCGTCTCGCGCGCAATCGCTCACGCGCGAGCTCTCGAAGGGCATGCAGCAGAAGGTGCAGTTTGCCGCCGCCGTCATCCACGATCCGGAGCTCGTGGTGCTCGACGAGCCCTTCAGCGGGCTCGACCCGATCAATTCCCGCCTGCTGAAGGAACTGGTCGTCGAGCAGCGCGCGAAGGGCACCACCGTGATTCTCTCCACACATCGGATGGAGGAAGTCGAGGCGATGTGCGAGTCGATCTGCCTGATCGCGCGCGGCCGCGCCGTCCTCAGTGGGCGCCTGAAGGACATCAAAGCCAAGTACGGCCGGAACACGATCGCGGTCACTCACGGCGGCGGGCCCGGCCGGCTGAACGAGATCCCCGGCGTGCTGGCCTGTGACGACGGCGGCCGAGACGCCAGGCTGCAGCTCGCGCCCGACGCGGACGCGCAGCGCGTCATGCGCGCGGTGCTCGATCGGGTCGAGGTCGCATCCATGCAGCTCGACGAGCCGCACCTCGAGGACATCTACCTGGAAGTCGTCGGCGCGGCGGAGGCGCGGTCATGAGTCTCACGCAGGTCTTCAAGATTGCGAGACGCGAGTATCTCGCCAGAGTCCGCAACCGCGCGTTTGTGATCATGACCATCGTGGTGCCGGCCTTTCTCGGCCTGTACATGTTCTCGATGCCGGCGCTCATGCGATTGTTCGACCCGCGATGTGAGCGTGGCCGTGGTCGATGCCGGCACGGGGCTGGGCGGCGCCGTTGCCGACGCGCTCCGCGCGGCCGAGCAGTCCCACGTCGTGGTGACCGAGACGGTGACGGTATCGTCGGCCGACGCGTTCGACGCGGGGGCGATTCGACGCCGCCATTCGGTCGCACGCGATCGACGGCTATGTCACCCTGACGCCCGACTCGTCGCAGCCCGCGCGCGTTCAGTACTACGCGCGCACGGCGGGCAATACAACCTTCCTTCGCGATCTGCGTCTCGCGGTGCAGTCGGCCATGCTCGATCGGCTGCTGGCCGGCACCGGCGTCGCGAGCGCGAACGTCAAGCAGGTCCAGCAGCTGGGCGTCGAGGTGACGACCGTGTCGGACCGCGGCGAACGAAAGGGCGGCGTCGAAGCGGCGCTCGTGTTGACGATGGCGTTGGCGATGCTGCTCTACATGGCCGTCCTGATCAACGGTCAGGGGATGGCGACGGCCATCGTGGAAGAGAAGTCGTCGCGATTGATCGAAGTCATCCTGGGCGCCGTGACGGCGTCGGAATTCATGACGGGGAAGATTCTGGGTGTGCTGGGCTCGGGCCTGACCCAGCTCGGCATCTGGGTCGTCGTGGCCATCCTGGCGGCCGCGCAGGCCGCGCCGGCGCTGATCATGGGGTCGGCGTCTGGATTCGATCTCTCGATGGTGCTCAACGGACGCACGATCTTCTATTTCAGCATCTTCTTCGCCTTGGGCTACGCGCTCTACAGCGTGCTGTTCGCCGTCGTGGCGGTAACCTGCACGAGCACGGAGGAGCTAGGGCAGTCGATGATGGCCGCCATCTTGCCGATGGTCGTCGCCCTCATAGCGGCGATCGGCGTCATCGCCAACCCGGCGACGACGACGACGAGGGTACTCAGTCTGATTCCGTTCTTCACGCCGCTCGTGATGATGGCGCGCGTCAACGTCCTGATGCCGCCGCTCTGGGAGGTGTGGTTGGGCATCGTGCTGCTCGCCGCGAGCGCCGTGGGCGCGAGCTGGGCGGCCGCGAAGATCTTCCGCTACGCCCTGCTGATGACCGGCAAGCGGCCGACCCTCGTGGATCTCATTCGGGTCGTCAAGGCCGGCTGACGCCGGCAGGCTGGACGCCCACGGTCTGTCGGATTCTGGCAGCCGTCCGAGGCCAGGCCTCGGACGCGCGCCTCTCGAGCCTTCAACCTATGCCGATAGGTCGATAGGTCGATAGGTCGATTCCCCTTCGTCTACGTCTTCTTGAGCACGACCACCGACACGTCGTCGAAGGGCTTCGTCAGGCCGACGAAGTCTTCGAGCGCCTGGAGGATGCCGGCGCCGACTGCGGCCGCCGGCTGGCTGGCCTTGGAGAGAATCGCGCGCCGGAGTCGGTCGTCTCCAAAGAAATCGCCGCTCGCATTGATCGCTTCGGTCACGCCGTCCGAGTAGACGACGAGCACGTCGCCGCTCGCGAGCGCCACCTGCTGTTCATCGAACGTCGCCTCGGCCATGATGCCGAGCGCCATCGACCCGCGCGGCATCTCCTCGAGCGAGCCCTGACGGACGACGAGGGGCGGAAGGTGGCCGGCATTGAGTAGCCGCACCTCGCCAGAATCGGCGGTGAGCACGAGATAGACGAGCGTGGCGAACCGGTTCGTCAGGCCGTCGCGCTCGATGATGCGATTGACGCCGGCGCCGAGCGCGCTGAGCGTGTCGAACTCGGGGATGAGCGCACGCAGGGTGGCCTGGAGCTTGACCATCAGCAGCGCGGCCGGCAGCGCTTTGCCCGCGACGTCGCCCAGCGCCACGCCGTGATGCCGATCGTCCACTCGGAGATAGTCGACCAGATCGCCGCCGACGTCATTGGCGGGCTCGGTGTGCATCCAGATGTCCCACCCAGGCACGTCCGGGTTCTGCCGCGGCATCAGCGCGAGCTGCACCTTGCGCCCGGCCTCGAGTTCGTCGCGCGCGATGAGCTTGTCCTTGAGCTCGAGCATCAGGACCAGGAAGATGCAGAGGTTGCCGAAGCCGGGAAGGTTGAAGGTGAGGTGCACGTTCGAGTAGTTGATCGTGTAGTCGCCCCAGACGAGCATGAACAGGCCGAGGGCCAGCAGCACGCGCCGCGCGGGCGTCAGCTTCATCAAGAGGCTCGTCAGCAGCCACCACGCGCGATGGGCCCATCGCGAGATCGCCGGCATCGCCGCGAGGCGCGCGCGCGCGTCGTCGCTGAGATAGAAGGACTCGAGCTCGCCGAGGGTACCGCTGAACTGGCGCCAGAGGCCGCGGCGCATCACGTCCGCGGTCACGTGGCCGACATCGGACCGAAGCGTTCGAAACAGGCGCGGCGACGGCGGCTTGTTAGCGGGGGCGCTCATGGCCTTCGCGGAGACAGTACCTCAGCAGGATGGCTGGTGTCACACGATGCCTCGCCGGCGCGTGCCTTGATTGCGGCCGCGGCCCTGATGTGCCGCAAACCAGATCAGCAGATCTTCCTGAAGACCGCCCACTCTGGACCGAAGGCGCGCGATTCGGCCGCCGCGGTCACGACTCGGGCGCCATGCCGCGATCGCGAAGCCTGCGGCGCACGCGGGGGCTGGCCATCGACGAGGGCGCCTTCTGCCACTTGTTGGTGGCCGCCTCGAGCGTGGCTCCGGCGTCCACGAGAAGGTCGACGATCTCGCAGTACCGGTCGTCCGCGTGGTGGAAGGCGGAGCCGTGTGCCGCCCACCCCAGGGCGGAACTGCCGGTACTGGCGGTCGCGGCGATTCACGTCCGCTCCAAGCGCCAGCAACTGCCTGACGATGGCGACCCGGCCGAGCCAGGCGGCATCGTGAAGCGGCGTGCCACCGCCGCCTTCTTCGTCACTCAGGGAAAACCCGAGGTCCACCATCAGGCGCATGGCGTCGGCGCGGTCCCAGCGCACGGCGTCGGCGAGAGCCTCCGGTCCCGCCTTTCCCAAGTCACGAATGAGCCGGGGGTGACTGGTGAGCATCGCTTGCGCTCGAGCGGCGTCGGCAGCGAGGCAGGCGCCCAGGAAGGCATCAGTCGGATCGGGCACATCTACATTGGCGCCGTGCGAGGCGAGCAAGTCGGCCACGGCACTGTTGCCGTGGCGCACGGCCAGGACGTACGGCGTCCGGCCGTCGGCGCGCGGCTGGTTCACATCCGCGTCGTGGGCGATGAGCAGCCGCGCGGTGGCCAGGCGACGGGGTCCGGCGGCGACGCGATGGAGCGGTGTCTCAAGGACGTCGTAGCTCGTGACGTTAGGATTGGCGCCGTGCTCGAGGAGCCATGTGAACCCCTGGAACCAGGTCGCCGCGCCGTCGTCGTCGCTGTTGTGTCCGGCGAGAAAGTAGAGCGGCGTGTTGCCATACGGACGCTGACGGCTCGACACGTCGCCGCCAAAGGCGAGTAGCAGGTCGAGGCAGGCGCGGCGATTGTATTGCGCGGCGTGGTAGATCGACTCGCCGTCGTTCGGCCGGGCGCCGCGTTCGAGGAGCAGCTTCACGATCCCGACGTGGTCGCTCATACACGCGTGATAGAGCACGGGGTTCGGCGCGTCGCCGCCCGCCTCGTGCCAGACCGACCCGCTGTTCGGGTCCGCTCCCGCGTCGAGGAGGAGCCGGGCGGTGCGGAGCAGCCGGTCGGCGTGCCGAAGGCTCGCCGCGTGCAGCGGCGAGCGGCACGCGTACGCCAACGGTGGCCACGCGTCATCTCCATGGCCGGCCGTCACGAGCGATGCATCGCCGCCGATGAACGTCGCGACCCGCTCCACGTCGCCGGTCGCCGACGCGGTGTGAATGCTGTAGCGCGCCAGGTCCGGATGGGCGCCGAGGAGCCGTTCGACGACGCCGGCGCGGTCCTCGCGGATGGCTTCGAGGAAGCGCTCGGCCTGCGCGTCAATCGACTGGGTCGACTCGATGTGGTGCTTGAGCTTGGGCCAGCTGTCGAACCCGCGCTCGCGCGCGACGACCAACTGCGCGTCGGCGAGCGTCAGCGCCGCCCCTGGAGCGATCCGCGGCAGCTGCGCGCGGACGCGGCCGACGGCGGCCGGGTCGCCCGTCAGAAAATCACGGAGCAACGACTTGGCGTGTTTCTTTTCGAACGAGAGATCGGGAGACGAGGGGAGTGCGGACAAGACGGACCTCCTTCACGATGCGCCCGTGGTCCGCCAACTCGGGCATGAAAGAGGTTGTGACGCAGCGTCGCCTGTACGAGGCCAGGTGGGACCGTCCCTTCCCGCGGACTGGGTGCGCCCTGGTGCGCCCACCGAGTGTATCACCGGGCACCGCAGCGTTCGTGAATAAAGCGGGCTAAGGTAATCTGGCGTCATGCCAGATGCGTCCGACGCCGGGGTCGGCTTCAACTCACGCGCGGCCGCGGAAGCCGAGGCCACCGGACGGCTGCGCGACCTGCAGCGGGCCGGCTGGACGACGCATTGGTAAGACGGGCGCGCCGCGCTACCAGAAGACCGCCGCGGCGAGCGTGCCGCCCATCAGCGCGAGCCCGGCGGCGGTCAGCGAACGGAATCGCCCGCGTCCAATCGCCAGCGTGATCCCGAGTTTCACGAGCGTGTTCGCGAGCACGGCCATCGTCATGGCACGCGCCATGAGGTCCGCCGAGGCGCCCGCGTGCGCCATCTGCGCCAGAGAGATCGTCACCGCGTCGACGTCGAACGTCCCCAGCAGGAACGCCGACCCGAGGACGCCCTGCGCGCCAAAGTGCGCACGAGCAAACGCGACGCCCCATAGGACGACCTGAAAGGCCGCCGCCATCTGCAGCGCATTCTTGAACTGCAGCGGGTTCTGCCGGCGCTCGAGGTGGCTGGAGCGTCCAGGGGCCCTGATGCCGCGCAGGAGCAGCACGACACCCACGGCGGCTGGCACGACGAATCGCGGCCAGACGGCCGCGGCCAGGACGGGGGCCAAGACGAGCGTGGCGACGAGGACCCGCGGGAACAAGACGGTGTTCGCGCCGATCGCTCCAGCGGCAAGCGCGCGACCGGCCTCGGGCTCCTGACGGCTGAGCTCGGCGAATGTAAACGTCACCGACGTCGATGACAGAAGCCCGCCAATTGCGCCGGCCAGGGCGTAGCCGCGGTCGCGGCCAACCCCGCGTCTGGCGATGTAGCCGATGAAGCTGAGGCCGGAGAAGAACAGGACGAACGCCCACAGGAATCGCGGTCGGATGCTGCCAAACGGACCGTAGGGGCCGGTCGGGAGGAGCGGCAGGACGACGGCCGCCATCACCGCGAAGCGGGCGCCGGCTCGGATCTCGTCGCGGTCGATCTTCGAGACCATCCGATGCAGTTGCCGCTTCTCGACGAGCAAGAGCACCGTGACCGCGGTGACGGCCGACGCCACCGCATCGAGGCCCGCGCCGGCCAGGACGCCGGCGGCCATGACGACGAAGGCCGCGACCTCGGTAGTGCCGTCGACATCGCGCCGGCTGGCCGCGAGGTACGCGACGACGACGAGCGCGCCCAGGCCGGCGAGAAACACGACCGCCGGTCCTTGCAGGCCGGCGGTCCAAAGCCATCCGCTCAGCCCGGAGACGAGGCCCAAGAGTGTGAAGGTGCGGACGCCGGCAAATCGCGCGTGCGGTCCGGCGGCGTGGCCGCTCCATTGCCGCTCGATGCCGACCGCGAGCCCGGACAACACGGCCACGCAGACGTTCCACAGCACGACGGGGCTCACGGCCATGAGCCGATTCTGCCAAGGCGGCACCAGGAAGGCAAAGAGCGCCACTTCGCTTCGATAGAATGGGACCGATGGATCGATCACGGCGGAGGCGAGCGGTGGCGGCGCCGTTGCTCGCCTTGGCCGCGATGGCGGGCGCGGTCGCGGGATGTGGCGGCTCGCCTCGCGCGGCCAACCGGACCGACGCCAGACCGGCGCCGGCCTCGCGCGCCGACGCCGGCGCGAGGTCGGCGCTCACGATCGCGGTGCTGGGCGACAGCCTCACGGCGGGGCTGGGCCTCGACGAGTCGGATGCCTATCCGACGGTGATCCAACAGGACTTCGACCGAGACGGCTACCACGTGCGAATCGTCAATGCCGGTGTGAGCGGCGACACCACCGCGGGCGGCGCGCGCCGCGTGGCGACCCTGCTCCAACAGGGCACGACGCTGCTCGTCGTCGCGCTCGGCGGCAACGACGCGCTCCGTGCGCTGACGACGGCCGACACGCGGCGGAACCTCGAGGCGATCGTCTCGGCCGCGAGAGCCGCCCACGTGCCGGTGCTCCTCGCCGGGATGCTGGCGCCGGTGAATCTCGGCGAGGAGTATCGGACGGCGTTCGCCGACGCGTTCGCGACGGTGGCCCGCGACAACCGGGACCTCGTGACGTTCGTGCCGTTTCTGCTCGAGGGCGTCGGTGGAAATCCCGCGCTCAATCAGGCCGACGGGATCCATCCGAACAGAGCCGGCGCCGCCATCGTCGCCGGCCATCTGTATCCGCCCCTTCGGGCGATGGTGGATCGCATGGGAGGCGGCCGGTGATTGAGTTGATCGAGGTCTCGCGCACCGTGACGAGCGGCGCGGGGGCGCTCACGATCCTGCATCCCACCTCGCTGCGCATCGGGCGCGGGCGCACGGTGGCGGTGACCGGGCCCTCGGGTAGCGGCAAATCCACGCTGCTCGGCCTCATCGCGGGCCTCGACGCGCCCACGACCGGGACGATCCGGCTCGACGGGACCGAGATCACCACGCTCAGCGAGGAAGCGCTCGCCCGCCTGCGCGGTCAGCGCGTCGGCATCGTGTTTCAGTTCTTCCATCTGATTCCCAGCCTCACGGCGTTCGAGAACGTGCTCGTGCCGATGGAGATCGCCGATGCGCCGGAGGCGCGGCCACGGGCCGAGGCGCTCCTGCGCGAGGTGGGCCTGGCCGATCGCGGGCACCACTATCCGTCGCAGCTGTCGGGAGGGGAGCAGCAGCGCGTCGCGATCGCGCGGGCGCTGGCCAACAACCCGGCCATCCTGCTGGCCGACGAGCCCACCGGCAACCTCGACAGCGAGACGGGCCGCCAGGTGATCGATCTGCTCGTCGCCGTCAACCGCACGCGCGACTGCACGCTCGTGCTGGTCACGCACGACCCTGGTCTGGCGGCGCTGGCCGACGAAGTCGTCGCCCTCCGCGACGGCCGGATCGTCCTGCACCGGACCCAGCGATGAAGTTCGCGTGGCGGCTGGCCTGGCGCGAGACGCGGGCCGCGTGGGCGCGGCTCCTGTTCTTCTTTCTGTGCGTGGCGCTCGGTGTCGCCGCCATTGTCGTACTGCGGAGCACCATGCAGCAGGTGCGCGCGGCGCTGACCGGCGAGGCCCGGGATCTGGTGGGAGGCGATGTCGTCTTGCGCAGCAGCGCGCCCTGGACGCCGGCGGAGCGCGGGCGGATCGCGGCCACGCTCGGCGGCGACGGCCTTGTGGCGACCGAGGCCGTCGAGACCCAGACGATGGCCACCCGGCGGGAGCACGACGCGGTCGCGGCCACGCGCCTGGTGGAAGTCCGGGCGATGGCTCCGGGATTTCCCGCATACGGCACGATCGAGTTGGCCGACGGCCGGACCTACTCGCACGCCCTCGTTACCAACCATGGCGCGCTGGTGCAGCCGGAGCTGCTGGCGCACCTTGGCGTGGGCGTGGGTGACAGCGTCTGGCTGGGCGGGGCGCGCTTCACGATTCGCGGCGTCGTGGCGCGCGATCGCCTGCAGCGATCCGGCGGCTTTGCCCTGGGGCCGCGGGTCTACGTCGATCTGGCCGACCTCTCCCAGTCCGGCCTCATCGGGTTCGGCAGCCGCGCGACGCACGAGCTCTTTCTGCGGGTGGCGCCGGCGAAGATTGATGCCCTGACCGATCGGCTGCGCGCCGCGTTCAAGAACGACCTGGTCAACGTGCGCTCCTGGAGGGGCGTCGAAGACCGCCTCGGGCGGAACCTCACGCTGGCGGAGAACTACCTGAGCCTCGTCGGGTTCGCGATCGTGGTGCTGGGCGGCGTCGGCGTGTGGAGCGTGGCGCGCGTGTTCGTTCAGCAGAAGGTCAAGAGCGTCGCGATTCTCAAGTGCCTCGGCGCGACCTGGCGCACGATCGTCGCGACCTACGTGATTCAGATCCTGTGGCTGGCCCTGTGCGGGAGCGTCCTCGGGGTCGGGATTGGCGCCCTGGGGCTCGCGGCGATTCCCGCGCGGTGGCTGGCGCCGTGGGGCGTGGCGCACGTCTCGTTGACGTGGTCGGCGGCCGGGCAGGGCATTGCGGTCGGCCTGCTCGTGTCGCTGGCCTTTGCCGTCGTTCCGCTTCTCGAGATGCGCGAGATCAAGCCCCTCCTCCTGCTCCGCGCCGACACGGCACCGGGCGCACGCCGGCGCGATTGGCTGAGCTGGCTGGCGCGTCTCGCCATGGTCGCCACACTCGTCGTCGTCGCGGTGTGGCAGGCGAGTTCGTGGCGTGCGGGGATCTACGTCTGTCTCGGTCTGGCCGTCGTCGGCCTCGCGCTGGCAGGCGCGAGCGACTGGCTCATCCGCGCCACCGCACCGCTGGTCCGGTCGAGGCGCTTCGCGATTCGACACGCGGCCATGAGCCTGGGGCGGCCGGGCAACCAGACGCGCGTCGTGCTGCTCGCGGTCGGGCTCGGCTGCTTCTTCGTCCTCGGCATGCGCGCGCTGCAGGTGAACCTGCTGGCGGAGCTCGAGGGGCAGATCGGCCGGGACGCGCCCGACCTCGTTCTCATCGACGTGCAGCCCGATCAGGTGAACGGCGTGCGGCAGGCGGTGGCGCCCCAGGCGCGCGGGGCCGCCAATTTCTGGCCGATGATTCGCGCCAGGGTCGTGGGCGTCGAAGGCCGGGAGGTGACGCTCGCCACGCCCGATGCGGTTCGGGCGCAGGGCAAGCTGACGCGGGAGTTCGGCGTGACCTATCGCGACGCCCTCGAGCCCAACGAGCAGGTCCAGGCCGGAACATTCTGGACCTCGAGCCTCACGACGAGTCGGACGCCGGATGGCGCCGACACGGACGTCTCGATCGAGGAGACCATTCACGACGAGGCGCATGTGGATCTGGGGGACCTGGTGCGATTCGACATCGGGGGCCGCGTCCTCTCGGCTCGCGTCTCGAGCATCCGCAAGGTCACGTGGGACCAGACGCAGAATGGCGGGTTCATGTTCGTGCTGCGTCCCGGGCCGAGCGTCGTCAGCCTGCCGCAGACATTCGTCGGCTTCCTGCAGGTGCCGCCCGGTCCGGAGGCGACCGCCGTCCTCGAGCGACGCCTGGTCCAGGCCTATCCCAACGTCTCGGTCATCGACGTGCGCGACATCCTGGCGACGTTGCGGGAGGTCGTGGATGATGCCGCCGTTGGCGTCAGCGTCATCGGCGGGATCTCTGCTCGGCGGCGGCGTTCTGATGTTGGTGGGCGCCGTGGCGATGACGAAGTTCCAACGGCTGTACGAAGCGGCCATCTACCGGACGCTCGGCGCCGGCACCCGGCTGCTCGTGGCGATGACGGCGATCGAATACGGCTTGCTGGGCCTGCTGGCGGGGGCGCTCGGCGCGGTCGGCGCCCTCGCGCTGTCCTGGCTGGTGGCGACGCGGCTGCTCGAGATCGAGTGGCGCGCGCAGCCGTGGATGCTGACCGGCGGCGCGGTGGCGACGGGCGTCATGGTCGCAGTCGTTGGCGTGGCCGCGAGCGTCGACGTGCTCGTGAAGAAGCCGCTCGGGACGCTGCGGAGCGAGTAGCCGGCCGCGAGGCAAAGTGATAAGCTTACCGATTGAGCCTCGCGTCTGAGGTCGTGCCGTAGCGTCATGACTGACACTGTATTGGACGAAGCCCGTCTCACCAACCTGAAGGATGCGCTCCTTCGTAAGCGCGCCGAGATTCTCGCGACCTCGACCGGGACCCGGCCCCTGCCGGCCTCGGTGGACGTCAACAGCCGACAGGGCGACCTGGCGGATCAGGCGACCGGCAACAACGAAGTGCACATCCAGCTGAAGCTGAAACAGACCGACGCCAAGATCCTCCAAGCCATCGAGGAGGCGCTCTATCGGATGGAGAAGGGCACCTACGGCATCTGCCGCGATTGCGGCGACCCGGTGGCGGCCGCGAGGCTCGAGGCGATTCCCTGGACGCGGGTGTGCATCACCTGCAAGCAGAAGCAAAACGCGTGACGCCCGCCGATCTGCTCGCCGTCCTGCGTGAGTTCCACAGCGAGAAGCTGGCGCTGCGGCAGCGGCACGCGGCCGTGGCCCGCCACGTCAGCAATTACGCGTTCAACAATACCTACCAGTACGTGATCGCGCGCGAGGACATGCACCTCGCCTGGCTCGAGGCGGCCATCGCTGAGCTCAGCGGCACCGCCGACCAGGCGCCCGAACCGACGCTGCCCCCGCGCGGCAAGAAGGACAGCTTCCTGCCGCTCGTCGAGGAGGACTCGCGCGAAGCGGACGCGTTCGTGACGCGTTGGCGCGACCGGGCGAATGACGTGACCAACGCGCGCCACCGCAACCTTCTGGGCGTCATCCTCGGGGAGACGCTCGAGCACAAGCGCTTCTTCGACCAGATGCTCGGCGGCCGCGAAGACCTGCTCGGCCGAAGAATGCCAGGTGCCGGCACGGGCGACGGCGTCCTCGGCGTCCGCTGGATCGAGTAGGGCCGGGGCCGGCCATTGGGCCATTGGGCCATTGGGCATTGAGCTATTTGTTATTGAGTTATTGGTTATT
The DNA here is from genome assembly GCA_963849525.1 of uncultured Acidobacteriota bacterium. GTDB lineage: Bacteria > Acidobacteriota > Vicinamibacteria > Vicinamibacterales > SCN-69-37 > CAVXSP01. Next base: position 896,548 of record CAWKHL010000006.1, read on the forward strand.
GGTTGGCGGGTGCATTCGAGTGCGACGACGCGGCCGTTGGCAACTAATCGCAAATAACCAATAACCCATGCTTCCCGTTGCCATCGCGCTTGGGTCGAACCTGGGCGATCGGCGCGCACATCTGGCGTTTGCCGTCGAGCACCTCGCTCCCCACGTGGCGGACCTTCGGGTGTCGGCGGTGCGCGAAACCGAGCCGTTCGACGTCCCCGACCCCCAGCCGCCGTACCTGAACGCGGTCGTGGTGGGCGCCACGGCGCTCTCGCCGGACGCGCTGCTCGAACTCACCAGCCACATCGAGCGGGCCAGGGGGCGGCGCCGCATCGGCGTGCGGGCTCCCCGGACGCTGGATCTCGACATCATCCTCGTCGGCAGCGTCGTGATGGAGACGCCGTCGCTCGTCATTCCGCACCCGAGATTCCGGGAGCGGCGTTTCGTGCTCGAGCCGCTCGCGGAGCTCGCGCCAGAGTGGGTCGATCCCGTGTCTGGCAAGACGGTCCAGGAGCTCTTGGGCTGGCGGGCCGGTCCGTGGTGAATCACCACTGCCCGGAGGGCGCTGTGACAACTCGCTCGGTACGCGTCACTAGCTCTTCTTGTAGGTGGTCTTCGTCGGGGGGACGCCTCTCCGGCCGCTCAGTTCGATCACCAGGTTACCGGACGCATCGAGCGACCACGTCTGGGTCGCGATGAAGTCCCTGCCGTTGAATCTCATGCTGGTCGTGATCACCATGTTCTTGCCGACCCATGCCACCGTGGAGATCCGATCCATCGGGTTGCCCCCGAAGCTCACCACGTTGTTGGCTTCGGAGCCATCGAGGTGATAGACCGACGTGACTTCGTCGCCGTTGAAGTTCGTCGAAGTCCTCGTCAGGGTCTTGTCATCCTGCGCCACCGTGAACTCCCGACCGAGCCCGCGGCGCGCGCCAGGTCTGCCTGGCGCGCTCGGGACATCGACCCTCGTCCACTTCCGGCGAAGTTAGGCCTGGCCTGGGCTCGGAGACCGACGGTCGCCAGCATCAGGGCGACCACTCCCGCGAGAAGGCTTGCACACTTCATGTCCGACTCCTCCAGAGAGAGGGCGGCCTCCGGGCCCTCAGGAGATCCCCGCCATCGACGCGGATCGACCTTCCGGAAAAGCCAAAGGGCCGGCGAAGTATCGTTCACTCCGCCGGCCCTTTGCAAGGCTCCCTCTGGGAGCCGTGTGTGCGCTAGCCCTTCTTGTAAGTGGTCTTGGTCGTCACGGGGTCGCCGCCGCCCCTGCCCGGGGCCGTCGTCTCGACGACCAGGTCGCCGCCGTCCATCGACAACACCTGCGTCGTGGTCGAGGGGCCGTTGCCGAAGTCGAGCGTCGTGGCAATCGACAGTTTCCCGCCGTCCCACGTGGCCTTCGACATGAGGTCCATGTCGCCGCCGCGGCCCTGCACGGTGTTCTTGCTCTCGGTGCCGTCGAGCTTGATGTTGTAGGTGACGGTGTTCTGTCCCTGTGCGCGCTCGACCTTCAGGTTGTCGGCGGTCTGCGTGATCGTGAATTCCATCCCGCCGACCACGCCGCCACGGCCGCCGCCGCCGCGCCCACCGCGTCCGCCCCCGCCGCCCATCTGGGCGTTCGGGTCCATCTGCATTGCCCACTTGCCGGAGAAGTCCGGCTTGCCCTGCGCGAGAATACCAACGGTGAAGATCATCACCGCCGCCGCGCTCATCAGGTACCTGATGTACGTCTCATACGAGTCACTCCATCCAAAAACGGGAGCGGCTGAACGCCGCCCCCGAAGCTCTGCTGCCGCCGTGCGAACCGACTTGCTATTCGAACCGTAGGGCCTCGATGGGGTCGAGACCCGCCGCCTTCCTTGCGGGGTAGAACCCGAAGAAGATGCCGACGAAGGCCGAGAATCCGACGGCGATGCCCACCGCGTTCAGGGGCACGAGGGCCGGGAGGTTCTCGTACGCCTTGAGCAACTGCGAGGTGAGATAGCCGAGGCCGATGCCAATGGCCCCGCCGACGACGCTGATGACGATGGCCTCGATCAGGAACTGTAGGAGGACGTCGGAGCCGCGTGCGCCGATCGCGAGCCGAAGGCCGATCTCACGCGTCCGTTCCGTGACCGAGACGAGCATGATGTTCATGATCCCGATGCCGCCGACGATGAGCGATACGCCGGCGATGCCGGCGAGGAGCGACGTCATCGTCTGGGTCTGCTGCGTGCGGAGGGCGACGATGTCGTCCTGCGTCGCAACGGTCACGTCGTCCGGATCGCTCGGCGCCAGCCCGTGCTGCTCGCGGAGGGTCTGGAGGACCACCGCCTGGGCCGCGTTGACCTGGTCGGCCGAGATGGCCGAGGCGAGAATCTGGCTGAGGAACAGGTTGCCCGTGAGCTTCTTCATCACCGTGGTGTACGGCGCGAACACCTGGTCGTCCTGATTCATGCCGCCCGACGCGGCGCCCTTCGACTCGAAGACGCCCAGGACGCGGAACACCTGGTTCCTGACGCGGACCTGCGTGCCGGTGGGATCGACATCCTCGCCGAACAGGTTATCGGAGACATTGGAGCCCAGGACGCAGACCTTGGCGGCCGCGCGCACGTCCTCGGGGGCGAAGAACGACCCGTACTTCAGCGTCCACGACCGAATCGCGGGGTAGTCGACGCTGACGCCCTGAATGCTCGTGTTCCAGTTCTGGTCGCCGTAGATGATCTGGGCGCGCGATTGGGCGACTTCGGACACGAACTCCACCTGCGGCACGTCGCGGAGCGCCTGCGCATCTTCAGGCGTCAGGCGGCTCGAGGTGCCCATGCCGCCGCGCACGCCGCCCTGGTTGGTGCTGCCCGGGAAGATGGTCAGCAGGTTGGTGCCGGCGGACTTGATCTGGGCCTCGATCTGGGCCTGCGCGCCGGTGCCCATGGCGACCATGGCGATGACGGCGGCGACGCCGATGATCATGCCGAGCATGGTCAGCGCGGTCCGCAGCTTGTTGCGGCCGAGCGCCTTGAAGGCGATACGGAGGGTCATGATGATGGACATAGCGGTCGCAACTCTCTTCTGGGGCCCGGTCGTCCGGGCTTAGCCGTGAACGACTGCGGCGGTCTCTTCCTCTGGCGCCGGAATCTCGTCCGGCTCGGGCGGCGGCAGCGCCGCCAATTCCTCGTCGGCGTTCCGGCGGTGGGTGACCTTCTGATCGGCGACGACGCGGCCGTCGCGGAACCGGATGAGGCGCGTCCCGTACTCGGCGATGTCCATTTCGTGCGTGATCAGCACGACCGTGATGCCCTTTTCACGGTTCAGCCGCTGGAAGATCCCCATCACTTCGATGCTGGTGCGCGTGTCGAGGTTGCCGGTCGGCTCGTCCGCCAGGATGATCGACGGCTCGATTGATCAGCGCGCGGGCGATGGCGACGCGCTGCTGCTGTCCGCCCGACAGCTGATTGGGGAAGTGGTGGCTCCGATTGGCCAGGTTGACGGCCTCGAGCACCTCCATGGCCCGGTCGCGCCGGTCCTTGGACCGCAGCTTCACCGCGCCGTTCTTCGGCATGTAGAGCAGCGGCAGCTCGACGTTGTCGAGGGCCGTGGTTCTCGACAGCAGGTTGAAGCCCTGGAAGACGAATCCAATCTTCTGGTTGCGCACGCGCGCCAGCTCGTCTTTCGACAGCTTCGAGACGTCCTTGCCGTCCAGGAAATACTCGCCGCCCGTCGGCCGGTCGAGGCATCCGGTGATGTGCATGAACGTCGACTTGCCGGACCCTGACGGGCCCGTCACGGCCACGAACTCGCCCGGCTCCACAGCGAGGGACACGCCACGCAGGGCGTGGACCTTGATTTCGCCGACTGTGTATACCTTGGTGAGGTTTCTCACCGAAATTACCGACACGCCATCACTCCTCAGTTCGTCGGACGGTCAACTCAGCACAGACAACGCGTCTGCCGTGGCTCGCACGCGTCGATGTCGATTACCCACGGCCCCGACCGCCGCCACCGAAGCCGCCGCCGCCGCGAAAGCCGCCCCGCTGCGGCTGGAAGGGGTTGTTCGTCTGGCTCTGCGAACTCAACGCGCTCGGCGGGGGAATGACGCCGGTCACCACCTGCATGCCCGCCTTGAGCGACCCGGAGACGAGCTCGGTCATCTGCGTGTCGGTCAGGCCGACGCGGATGGGGATTGACACCAACCGCTTGGCCGGATCCGCGTTCGTCGGGTCGTAGACCCACACCTGGCCGCCCTGGATACGCTTCGGCAAGGTCATATAGAGGTCATCGATCTTCGCCGCGTTGCGCTCGGTGAGCGGCGTGCTATTGCCCGCCATCCCGGCGCCGCCGCGCCCCCCGCCATTGCGCCCGCCGCCCCCGCCATTGCGTCCGCCGCCGAACCGCTGGCGCATCGCCGCCATCTCCTCAGGCGTCATGTTGGCGAAGTTGCCCCCCCGGCCGCCACCGGGACCGTTCAAACCGAAGCCCTGGCCGCTGCCGCCGTTGCCGCCATTCGGCCGATTGCGGCGGCCGCTGGCCGCGCTGGCATCGGCCGGAGCGCCCGGGGCTGCTTGCGCCGAGCGGCCGCCGGCCACCGCGTTCGCGCCCTGACCGCCCACGCCCTGGCGACCTGCGCCGCCGGCGTTCAAGCCGCGGGTGCCACGCCCCTGTCCGGGGGGCGGCGCCGGCAGCTGCAGCCACGTGTACATCTCGGCCGTCGGCCGGAACCGCAGCGCCTGATTGGGAATGCGCAGGACGTTCGGCGCGGTATCGACAATGATCCTGAGCGTGGCCGTCATGCTGGGCCGCAGCTTCAGATCCGGGTTCTTCACCGTGATCCACACCGGGTAGGTGACGACGTTGTTCGAGCTCGTGGCATTCAGCCGGACGGAATCCACCGTGCCGGTGAAGGTCTGGTTCGGGTAGGCATCGACCGTGAAGTCCACCGGCATGTTCGGACGGATGCTGCCGATATCGGCCTCGTCCACGTCGGCCGAGAGCTTGAGCGTCGTCAAGTCGGTCGCCAGCGTGAAGAACTGCGGCGTCGTCATGCTGGCCTGCACGGTCTGGCCGATGTCCACCTTGCGGTCAACGACCACGCCGTCGATGGGCGACTTGATGGTGCAGTACGACACGTTCAGCTTCGCCTGGTTCAAGCTCTGCTCGATCTGCACGAGCTGCTTCTGAGAGCGACGTGATGCTGGCCTGGCGTGTCTTGACCTGGAGCTGCGCGGCCTCGAGCGCCTGCGGGCTGATCAGCCCCTTGTCGAACTGCTCCTGGGTCCGCTGCAGGTTCTTCTGATCGTTCTGGAGCTGCACCCCCTGGTTGGCGATGTCGCTCTGCTGCTTCTCGATATTGGCCTGGGCGACGTCCACCTGGACCTGGAGCAGCGTCGGATCCAGCTCGGCAAGCACTTCGCCCTTATGGACGATCGAGTTGAAATCGACGTTCAGGCTCTTGACGGTGCCGGAGACCTGCGACCCGAGCGCCACGGTTCGGAGCGCCTCGAGGGTGCCTGTCGCCTGCACGGCCTGCGTGATGTCGCCAGTGGTCAACGCGACTTGTTGAACGGTGGCGTTGTCCGCGGGCTGGGCGTACTTGTAATAGGCGTACGCGCCGCCGCCAACCAGCACAATGACGATCAGGGAAGTAAGCAGCTTTTTCATAATCTCTTGGGCCCGTTCCGGCTTCTCAGGCGCCGCCCTCGGCGCCGTCTAGCCAGCAATCGCGTCTGCAGTTCCTTTCACGCGTCTTCAGACTTCCTTCAGGCGAACGGGACGGCCACGTGCGCCCACCACTCCGATATACGCCGCCCGGGTCGTTGGCGTTGCGGCCGAGCGTGTCGGCCGCGCCAGGACGATCGCCGAACGTTCGCCGAAGCCCTCCCGAGGGGAACACCCGCGAGACGGCCACGATCCCCCTCCAGCTCAGTAGCACCGTCGATACAGGCCACTAGCCGCCGACGTGCTGCTTCCGGTCGAACTCCGCAATTGCGTTGACGTACGCAATCTCCGCGTTGAGCTCGTTCAGCCGCGCGCTCGTCAACGTGTTGAGCGCGGTGGCGACGTTGTAGTTGTTCGACATGCCCGCGTCGAACCGCGTCTGCTCGGCCTCGGCGTTCCGCTCGCCCGCCTCGCGGGCCGTCCGCGCGGCCAGCAGCTGCTGATACGTGTTCTGCACCGCCAAGCCGGCGTTCGTCACGTCGGTCGACACGCTCAGCTCCTGCGCCTTCAGATTGGCCTGACCCTGCTGGTAGGACAGTTGCGCCTGGGCGAGCAGCGCCTTCGACGATGCCATGCCGAGCGGATAGCTGAACGTGAGCCCGACGGTCCACTGCGGCTGGTTGAAGTTCGCGATGCCCTTCAGAACGTCGCTGTACCCGCTGGGCTGTGTCAGGACTCCGCTCCGGTCGAACACGCTGCCGCCGGTGCCCGACAACTGGTAGCTGGTTAACAGGTTCAAGCTCGGCATCGTGTTGTTCTTGCGCAGTTCCACCGTGAACGCACTCGATTCGAGGTCCTTCCGGCTCACTTGGAGGTCCGTGCGATCCTGGAGCGCCGTCTGCACCGCGCTCTGGATGTTCACCGGCACCTGCGTGAGGACCGGGGGCAGCGTCGTCGGATTAATCGTGGCCTTGTACAGGTCGTCGTCGGTGCCCTTGACGAGCAGTTGCTTGAGATTGAGCTCGGCGGTCTGCCACCCGATGCGCGCGTTGAGCAGCGCCTGCTGGTCGGTGGCGACGGTCGACTCGTTCGTCACGACGTCGATCGGCGCCATCGTGCCGATCTCGACTTTCGTCCGGTTGTCGTCGAGCAGCCGCTGGGCGAGGTTCAGCGACTCCTGCTGGATCTCGACCGATTCGATCGAGCGCCGCAGGGCCCAATACGCGGTGCGGACGCTGGCCTTGGTGTCCTCGATCGTCTGCTCGAGTTGGATGTCGGCCACCTCGCGGTTCACTTGCTGCGTGCGAATACTGTTGCGCGCGTTATCGATCTTGAAGTTCGCGAGCAGCGGCTGCGAGTAACTGAATTGGGTTGACCCGCTGAACTGAATCGGGCGGATGTTGGTGATCTGGTTGTTCGAGCTGCGGCCCGAGTTGAACGTCACCGAGTAGTTGGCCCCGTAGAACGGCAGGTTCTGGCTCAGGGAGGTCGAGTAGGACTGAGTCTGGTTGATGACCTTGCTCACGCCATCCAGCGTGCTCGTCGACACCGTCGCGCTGTGCCGCTGATTGAACGAGGCGCTCAGCGTCGGCCGGAACGCGGCGCGCGACTGCTGCAATGAGTAGTCCTGAATCTGAGGGTTCATCTTGGCCGCCTGCAGGCCAAGGTTGTTCTCGAGGGCGATCTGAACCGCCTCGTCGAGCGTCATGTCGCGCAGTGCCGTGCCCGCCGGGACCGGCGGCTTGGCCTGGCCGACGACGTACTGCGTGACCCGTGGCGCGGCGGTGGCAGTGGTCGTCTGCCGTGCGGCCGGCGCCTGGGGCGCCGACGGCGCCGCGGGCTGCTGCCCGGCCGCGAGACTTGCCGCGCCAAGCAGCCCCAGCCCGAACGCCCACACCGTTACCGTCTGTCTGCCCTTGATCATGCCATTCTCCCTAGAATCTGCTTTGGTTCTGCGAACGCGGAGGAAAAGTCTGCGAGTCGTCTCCAATTACGAGGACGGCGGCGGACTAGTTCCCGCCCCGGCCTTGCGGGCGGATCTGCTTCATGCGCTGCTCGTAAATGGCCTGCAGCTTTCCATATTGGTCGGCGCTCAGCAGGCGGTTGATGCGGTAGAGCATCACGAGGCGCGTCTTCTCGATTTCGACGCGCATGCTCCACATCTTGGACGCCTGCAATTCGATTTCCGTGGGGTTGACCGTTCGGTCGCGGAACATCTGATCGAGCGCGTCGGACTGCTTCTTGTACTCGTTCGCATAGGCGATCATCTGCTTGCTGCGCGTTTCGTACAAACGGTCAATCTGCGCCACCTGGCGGTCGGAGAGCGCCAGGTCCTTGGCAATCGTCGGGTCGCGCCACCAGTACGGCGGACCTGGAGGGCCGCCCCGTCCGCCAGGGTGCCCGCCGGACCCAAAATCCCGCCCGCGGCGGCCTCCACGGTTGTCGCCGTTGTCCGACGAGGCGGGCGCCTGGGCCTGCGAGGTCTGTCCCGAGCCGGCCCCCACGGTGGCCGGGGCCGGCGATTGGGCCGCACTGACCCGGTGGCCGCCCGGCGCGACAATCAGGATTGTCACGACGGCCGCCCCAGGCAGGGCCCATGTGAGACCCCGAGCGAGATAGCCCTTCACTGCCATAACTTGACTTACGCCCCTGGCCAAGACGGCGTTTACTCGGATTTCGGGGCGGAGACCCCGACGAGCTCTTCGAGGCGTTCGATGACCTGTCCCACGATGTTATTGGGGGTAGACGCCCCGGCCGTGAGTCCCACCCGCAGAGGCCCAGCAGGCAGCCACCCGCTCGAGTGCCGCTCCTCAACCGCCGCCGTCGAGGGGAGCCCCACCGGCCGGTGGCGGATCGCCGCCGCCGAATCCAGGCAGCTGGCATCGGCGATATGGAACGTCGGGACGCGCTCGGCGCAGATCGCGGCCAAGCTGCAGGTATTGCTGCTGTTGTAGCCGCCAATCACGAGGGCGAGGTCGAGTTCGCGGCTGGCCAGGAGCTCGATGACGGCGTCCTGGCGCTCCTGCGTCGCGCTGCAGATCGTGTCGAACGCGCGGAACCGGTCCGCCAGCGCGGCGTCGCCGTAGCGGTCGCGCATCGCCTCGCGCAGCCGCTCGCCGATGGCCAGCGAGTCGCTCATGAGCATCGTCGTCTGATTGGCGCAGCCGATGCGCGCCAGGTCCCGGTCGGGGTCGAAGTTCGGAGATGCGGCGTCGCCGAAGTGCGACAGCAAGGCGTCGCCGCGTCCCCCGTGGCGAATGAACTCGCACACGAGGTCCGCCTCGTCGCGATCCAGGACGACCAGGAACTTACCGCCGGGCACGTTGTAGGTCTGGGACGCGGTCGCGCGGGTTTCCTCGTGGTGGGCCTTGCCATGAATGATGGCGGTGAAGCCTTCCTGCGCGTACCGCCGGACGTTCTTCCAGACATTGAGGACCGAGCCGCACGTCGTGTCGACGAGCGTGCAGGCCTGGCGTTCGAGCTCGACGAGGTCGCCGACCGCGACGCCGAACGCCGGCAGGATCACGACGTCATCGGCCCCCAGGTTCGAGACGTGCTCCCCCGGGTCGCTGAGGAAGCGAATGCCCTGGGCGCGCAGCCTGTCGTTGACGTGCGGATTGTGGATGATTTCGCCCGTCAGATAGATCCGCCGGTCGGGGAACCGCTTCCGCGCCTGGTACGCGTAGTCGACGGCGCGTTCGACGCCGTAGCAGAACCCAAACTCGTGGGCGAGGTGCACGGTCAGCCGGCCGCGCTCGCGGACGTAGCCCGCGTGGCGCATCTCCTCGATGATCCCGCTGTGGTAGGCCGCGGACAGATCAGCCGCGACCGCGTGCTTGAGGTCGAGGCCGCGCCGGAAAATTACTGGGGGCATTCCGCGCCGATCGCCGCGTGATCAATTGCCAGGTTAGGGCACCCGTCCGGTACGGAGCGAGACGGCCACAATCTGACTCTGGCGAGGCGTCATCGCGTCGAGCGCTTCGGCGGAGGGCAGCGACGGCCACTCCGATTCGTCGACCTCCTGGAGCTGCTTGGGCGGCTGGTAGGTCGCGTTGGCGGTCTCCACCGAATTCGACGTGGGGGCTGCCGGCTGCTGGACGGTTGGCGGGGTCGAGGGCACGGCGGCTCTCTCGGGCGTCATCCGCGCGCCCAGCTGGCTGGCCAGCACGCCCAGCACCAATCCGGCGGCGGCCGCGATGCCAACCCAGGCCGGGCGGATGCCGCGGCCCGCGTTGCCGGTGACGGCGGTCCGCATATACCGGGGGAACGCGATGACCCGAGCCGGCCGATCGACCTGCTCGAGGCGGCGAAGAATCTGTGCCTGCTGAACGGCGAGGCGTTCCGGGGGAAACGCCGCGTCGGCGTCCTCGACGCCCAGGTGGCGCACGTCATCGAGCCAGCGGCCGACCTCGACCGCCCGTTCGGCACACAGGTCGCACTGGTCCAGGTGGAGCGGACGTTCGCCGGTCAGATACACCTCGGCGAGCGCGTCCTCGGACAAATGGCCATGGCGAAAGACCGCATCAGCGAGCCGCACGGTTTGACCTCCCGCGTGTCGGGACCGTTGACAGCTCGCCTGGCGCGAGGAGCGTGCGAAGCCGTCGAATGGCCCGAAAGAGATGGACGCGCACGGTCGACTCGTTGAGGCCTGTCATGGCGCTCACCTCGCGAGACGTTCGACCGTCATAGTGACTCAGCATAAATATCAACCGTTGGCGCTCCGGCAGCTTGGCCAGCGCGCCAGCCAACTGGCGCCGCCGCTCATCGGCCAGCACGTGATCTTCTGGGCTCGGCCCGCGTGCGGGTAGATACTCCGCCGGGTCGCGTTCGACACCGAGCGCATCGGTCATCGGCGCGGCCATCCAGCGTTCCCGCCGCCGGCGGGCCTTCAGCCGGTCCAGGCATCCGTTCACCAGGATGCGCGTGAACCAGATCTCGAAGGGCAGCTCCTCACGGAACGTGCCCAGGTGCATGTACGCCTTGACGAACGCGTCCTGCACGGCCTCGTCGCCATCGGCCGCGTCCCTCAAATAATGGAACGCAATCCGCAGCGCGCGGCGCTGGTGCCGTCCGATGAGCTCGCCGAAACGCTCCCGCGCCTCGTCGAGCCGGCCCTCGGCCTGCATGGCTTTCACATCGACCGCCACGCGGGCGTCTGCTTCTCTGGCGCTCACCACCGAGGGCGGGACGGCTCCTGTCATAGTCATACGTTCGCCGATACAGTCTGTTTACCTGTCCCAATTCTACAGGTTCCCAGCGGGCCGGCGAAAGGCCATCGCCCGGTTGGACGGCGGGTCAGCGCGCGCGCGTGAGGGTCGTGCCTGGGAAGTAGTAGGTGAGGATGGCCTGGAGCGAGTCGCCGCGGCGCGCGCGCGCGGCCGCGCCGGCCTGGCTCAGGCCCACGCCGTGGCCGTGGCCGCGGCCCTCGAACGTGTAGGTGCGGCCGGCCTGCTTCACGCTGAACAGGGTGCTGTCGAGGCCGGCGTCGCCCAGGTGGGCGTTGATGACATCGCGCACGACTTCACCACGGACCAGGTGCGAGTGGTCGCCCAGCAGGGCGACGACGACGGCGCGGCCGCCGGCGTCGCGCTGGCGGACCTCGATGCGGTCGAGATGGCCGCCGATGTCGGTTCGCGGGTCGCGGTCGAGCGCCGACCGCAGCTGGTCGGCCGTGACCGACCGCCGCCACGTCCATGGCCGCGCGGTGCGTACGTCGGGCCTCGCAATCAGATAAGGGATGGGCGCGCCGCCCCAGACGGTATTGGCGGCGGCCGTGTAGCCGCCCGCGTCGGCGCTGAAGACCGTGTCGGCCAGACGCCCCTGGTAGGTGATGACCAGCCCGGCCGTTCGGCGCACCGCTTCGGCCGCGACGGCGGCGAAGCGCGAGGTCCGAATCCGGCCCGGCTCGTACAGCTGGCAGTGCGTGGTATCGCACAAATCGAAGCCTTCGGCGCGGTGGCGGCCGAGGTGCGATGCGGCGTACGAGCGGGCGAGCACCGCTTGCACCTCGTAGATTCGCTCGACGGTGGCCGGCGTCTCGCCGACGGGCGCGACTTCCGCGAGCGCCGATCCGAGGACGTAGTCTTCCAGCGGAACCGAGACGATTGTGCCCCGCGTGCGGACGCGCAGGCGCGCCGGGACCGATGCCGCCGGCGCCGCCGGCTGGCGAGGGGGCGCCGCCACACAGCCGCCGAGCGCGGAGACGACAAGGCCGGCCGCCAGCGCACGCCCCCACCGCCGGATCAGGGTCTGACCTTCGCGCACGGTGCGTTCTATCGGAGGCCGGCCCCAATAACATGAGGCGCGCGAGCCACTTTGGGGCATGTCACAAAGTTTTGGCGTGAACCCGAAGGGGATTCATCGTAGTCTTTGGGGGCACCGTCGCCGCTCCCCCGGCGCTGACCAGCCAGTCATGCCTGAACCGGTCCTGGTCGTCGACGACGACCCGTTCATTCTTGGGATGCTCACGCACGTGGGCCGCGCGCGCGGCCTCGACGTGGTCGGCGTCCGCACGCAGGCCGAGGCCACCGATGCGCTTGACGCGCGCTCGTTCGGCGTGGCCGTGGTCGACCTGCGCACCGCCAGTGAGTCCGGGTTGGAAATCATCCGGCAGGTGCGGGCGCGCGACCCGTCCACCGAGTCCATCGTGATCTCGGAGGACAGCCGGCTGTCGAGCGCGCTCGAGAGCTACGCGCACGACGTGTTCGCGTTCGTGCCGAAGCCGTTCGACCCCGCCCAACTATTCGCGACGGTCGACCGCGCGCTCGAGCGGCGGCGCGGCGCGCTCGAGCGGCGGCGCCTCACCTGGGAGTTGGCGCTCTTGAACGAGGTGGCCGAGATCGTCGCCTCGTCGCTCGAACTCGACGCCGTGCTGCAGCGGGCCACCGAGCGGCTGGCCGCGGCGTTTCAGGCGGACTTCGCCCTCGTGCGGCTGCTGCCGATCACGGGCGGCGCGCCCGTCATCGTTGCGGCCGTGGGACTGCCGCGGGGGGCCGTCCAGGCGGGATGTGACGAGGCGCCGGGCCTGTGGCCGACCGATCGGGTCATGGCCGACGGCGCGCCCGTCCGCATCGACGACGCCAGCGGCGAGCCGTACGCCTCAACGAAGATCTACGCCGATCATCCCTGGCGGAGCTCCGTGACCGTGCCGCTGCATTCCGGCAACGAGATTCTCGGGGCGCTGACGTTGGCCTCGTTGCTCGCGGCCCGGTTCACCGCGGCCGACGAGAGCGTGCTGCGCACCGTCGGCAAACAGTTCGCCGTCGCGGCGGCCAACGCGCAGTTGTACCAACGCGTCCACCGGGCCAAAGTCGAGTGGGAGCGGACCTTCGACGCGATCAGCGACCCGATTGCCGTCTTCGACGGCTGGGGCAAGACCATGCGGACGAACGCCGCGCTGGCCCATCTGCGCGGCTGGAAGATCACCCAGACGCAGGGCCGGACCTGCGCCGAGGTGGGGTTCTGCGACGGCGGCTGCCCGAACTGCTGCGTGGGGCTGGCGGCTCGCGAGAATCGGCGGATTCGAGCGCGAGATTACGACCGCCGACGACCGCATCTTCGCCGTGACCACGCTGCCGGTTCCCGAGAGCGCCGGGGCGGTCGTCCAGTTCGCGAAGGAAGTGACCGAGGAGCGCCGGCGCGCGCTGCGGCTGCGCGAGCTCAGCCAGGAGCTGCGGCTCGACGAACGCCGAGCTGGTCTCGACGCTCGATCGGCTGCGCTCGACGCAGGCCCAGCTGGTGCAGTCCGAGAAGCTCTCCGCGATTGGTCAGTTGGTCGCCGGTGTGGCGCACGAGCTCAATAACCCGCTCACGAGCATCATCGGGTACGCCCAGCTGGTGCACGAAGAGCTGGCCGGGCGTCCCGAGCTGGCGAATCGCGTGCAAGGGTTGACCGAGGACGTCTCGCACGTGCTGGCCGAGTCGGAGCGCGCCGCGAAGATCGTCCGTAATCTTCTGACGTTCGCGAGGCGCCAGACGTCCGAGCGCGTGCGCCACGACGTGGCGGACCTCTGCGTGCGGGTGGTGCAGCTGCGCGCGTACGACTGCCGCCTGAAGAGCATCGAGGTCGTGACGTCGTTTCCGACCGTCCTGCCGCCCGTCTATGTCGACGGCAGCCAGATCCAACAGGCCCTGCTGAATCTGTTCTTGAACGCCGAGCAGGCGATGAAGGACGCACCCGTGCGGCGCCTCGACGTGGTCGTCACGGCCGAGCCGGATTGCGCCGCCGTCCTGATCGAGGTGCGCGACTCCGGGCATGGCATCGAGCCGGCCAATGTCCGCCGCGTGTTCGATCCGTTTTTCACCACGCGCACCGTTGGCGAGGGGACCGGGCTCGGGCTCAGCATCGTCTACGGGATCGTTCGCGATCACGGGGGACAGATCTGGGTGGACAGCGAGAACGGGCGGGGCACGTCGTTCTTCGTCCGCCTGCCGGCGCGATTCGCCGAGCGTCCGCCCGAGCTCGGGATGGTGCTCGTGGCGCACGGCGACGCGGTCTTCCGCGATTTCCTGAGCGCGGTGTTCACCGGATGGGGACTGACGGTGCGAACGGCGCCCAACGCCCGGGAAGCCATCGAGAGCCTCGTTGAAGACGACGTCGCGCTCGTCGTGGCGGATCGGACGGTCGTCGAGTCGGACCCGGCGCGCTGGCGGGCGGTCTGGAGTGCGTTGGCGAAGCCCACCGCGATGATTGCGCTCTCGGCGCCGTCGGCCGACGATGCCACGGCGCGTTTCTTCCGGGACAACGCGGACGTGATGGTGGCGCCGCCCCATGACATTTGTCAGGTCCGCCGCGCCTTGCTGGCCGCCACCGGGGTTCAACCGTGAGCCGAGGCGGCGGCGACCGATCCGATCGCGCTACCCACCGACGCCAATCGCGATCGCGGGCGGTGGTTCGCCGGCCGTGACCACGCGGCAGCATCATTGGACCGCTCGGTCGATCGAGGGGCCGCGGTAGAATCACCGGCGATGACGACGTTCGAACCGGTGATCGGCCTCGAGATCCACTCCCAGCTCCTGACGGCGACCAAGATCTTCTGCGGGTGCCCGACGACGTTTGGATCGGCGCCGAACACGAACGTCTGTCCCGTGTGCCTGGGGCTGCCGGGCGCACTGCCCGTGCTCAATCGTCACGCCGTGACCCTCGCGATCCGCGCCGCGCTGGCGCTCGGCTGCACGGTGCACGAGACGTCGATCTTCGCGCGCAAGAACTACTTCTATCCCGACCTGCCGAAGGGCTATCAGATCTCGCAGTACGAGCGGCCGTTGGCGACGGGGGGGCGACTTGACGTGCCGGGGCCGAACGGAGCGACTACGGTCGGCATCACCCGCATCCACCTCGAAGAGGACGCGGGCAAGTCGCTCCACCACGGGTTCCCGGATTCCGACCGTGCGACGTATCTCGACTACAACCGGAGCGGCGTGCCGCTCATTGAAATCGTCACCGAGCCGGACCTGCGATCGGCCGCGGACGCCGCCGCGTGCTTCAGCTTGATGCGGGAGATCCTCGTCGCGCTCGGCGTGAACGACGGCAACATGGAGGAGGGCAGCCTTCGCTGCGACGCCAACGTGTCGGTACGGCCGGCGGGCGCCACGACCCTCGGGACGAAGGCCGAGGTCAAGAACGTCAACTCGTTCCGGTTCCTCCAGAAGGCGCTCGAGTTCGAGATCGACCGGCAGATCGACGTCGTCTCGCGTGGCGGACGCGTCCGGCAGGAGACCCGCCTCTGGGACAGCGACACCGGCGAGACGATGTCGATGCGCAGCAAGGAAGAGGCGCACGACTACCGCTACTTTCCCGAGCCCGACCTGCCGCCGCTCGTGGTGGCGGTCGGCTGGGTCGAGGAGGTGCGGGGCACGCTGCCCGAGCTGCCCGATGCGCGCAAAGCGCGGTTGATTTCGACGTACGCGCTCAGCGACTACGACGCCGAGCAACTCGTGCGCGTGATTCCCGGCGGCGCCGACTACTTCGAGGCGGCCGTCCAGGCCGGCGCGTCGGCCAAGTCGGCCAGCAATTGGATGCAGGGTGAAATTCGGCGCAAGCTCAAGGATGTGGGCGCCGAGCGGATGGCCGACGTGCCCATCGACCCCAGAGGCGCTCTCCGGCCTCGCCGGTCTGGTCGACCGCGGCGTCATCAGCAGCTCGGTCGCGAAGGACGTCTTCGAGAAGATGTGGACGACCGGACGGTCGGCGCAGGCGATCGTCGACGACGAGGGCCTCGCGCAGATTGGCGACGAGGCGGCGCTGGGCGCCATCGTGGCGGAGGTGATTGCCGTCCATCCCGATCCGGTGGCGCAGTATCGTGCAGGACGGACGGCGACGTTCGGATTTCTCGTCGGTCAGGTGATGAAGGCCAGCCGCGGGAAAGCCAACCCGAAGTTGGTCAACGAGCTGCTGCGTAACGCACTGGACGGGGCATAGAGGTCCCCTACCCCCCGGGGGGATACGAGGAATCTGCTGAAAACGGGCGGAAACCAGCAATCTTTGGGTTGACACCATGCGGGAACGTGCCTAGACTGGATTTGGCTTTCATACAGGTAATGTCCTCGAAGAGTCGTCTGACGAGCGTCGACGCCCCGAGCACAGCGTGGCCACTGTGCGGCCCCAGCTGTACGTGCTTGGCCGAGTTCTTCCGGGAAGAGTTCATCAAACATCATCAATGTCTCGAGCGCCAGCGAGAGGTACTACTCAGATGTGGCGATTACGCAGGCTGAGGACGCGCTCTCGAGGGCCATGGGCCAGATCGAGCGGCTCTGCCAGCGAGAAGACGCCTGCGAGGTCATTGGCCAGCTCCTCAGACAGATTGACGCGGTGACCCAACTTTCCGCCTGGACCGACTTCGAAACCCTCCACTAGTTCTTCCCAATCACGAATCTTCTTCGGCAGCATCTCGGCGCAATAGTTTCGGCATCTCTCGACGCGGTAGAGCCTCGTCGCGTGACGTCGCGCGCGCTCGGCGACTTGGGCGATGAGCTGCGCCGGTGGTCGCGCATCGGCGTGGTCGCGGCAGGCAAGGCCGCCGTGGGAATGGCCGAGGCGGCCACGGCAGCGCTGGGTGGTCGCTTGAGCGCGGGCGTCGTGACGGCCGAGCCGAGGTGGCGCGACGGGCGCTGGCAGACGTTTGCCGCGTCGCATCCCGTGCCGTCGGAGGCCAGTGAAGCGGCCGGTCGTGCCGCGCTGGCGCTGGCCTCCGGTCTCCAGCCGGACGATCTGTTGCTGGTCTGCCTGTCGGGCGGCGCGTCGGCTATGTTGGCGGTACCCGCCCCGGGGTTGACGCTCGACGACAAGCAGCGGGCGACGTCCGTGCTGCTGCGAGCGGGCCTGGACATCTCGTCATTGAACATCGTGCGGCGCCATCTGTCGGCGATCAAAGGCGGGCGACTCGCGGCGTGCGCGCCGCGGACGATCACGCTCGCCATCTCGGATGTGACAGCGCCCGTCGAGGACGATCCGATTGCGATTGGCTCGGGACCCACGGTGGGCGATCCCTCGACGTTCGCCGACGCGCTGCGGGTGATCGATGAGGCCGGTCTGGCCGCCGCGCTGCCCGGCGCGGTGATGGCGCATCTTCGGGCTGGCGCGGACGGTCGGGTCGACGGGCCAATCGGATCGGATGATGCGCGGCTTCGCCAGACGGCGTACTGGGTCGTCGGCTCGCGGCAGGATGCCATGCGAGCCGCAGCGGACATGGCCAGGCGTCTTGGCTACGACGTGCACGTCCATCAGGCGCCCATCATCGGCCGGGCGCGCGACGCGGCGCCGTTCGTAGTCGGGCTCGCGGCCGGCCGCGCCCGGCCGGTCTGCGTGATTGCGTCCGGAGAAACCACGGTCCGAGTCGTGGGCCACGGCCGCGGCGGGCGAAACCAGGAACTGGCGGCGGCCGCGCTCGAGCCGCTGGCGGCGGTTGGACCGGCAGCGCTGGCCAGCATCGGCACCGACGGCGTCGACGGCCCGACGGATGCCGCCGGCGCGATCGTCACGTCCGATATGTGGGCGGCGCTCGGCCCCGGCGCGCCCGTCGTCTGCTCGGCGGCGCTCGACGACAACGACAGCTACCCGTTCCTCGAGCGCCTGGGAGCCCTCGTCAAGACCGGGACCGACGGGAACGAATGTGTGTGACCTGCAGGTGGTGCTGCTTGGGCGCTGACGCTGGCGGTTCCGGGGTTCCGGGGTTCCCGGGTGCTGGGGTTCCGGTTCCAAGGTTCCGAGGGTTCGAGTGGTTCTGGGGTTCGCCGCGGCCGCATCCGTCGATGCATTCACTGTCGGGAGCGGCGCGGCAGAGGACCTCGGAACCGCGCGGAACCCTTGAACCGCGGAACCCCTGAACCGGAACCCGAGAACCCCGGCACCCGGGAACCGCGTCCCTCGACAAGCTCGGGACGTCCTGAGCCTGACGAAGGGCGGAACCGCCAGCGTCAGCGCAGTCCCTACTTCACCACCGTCGCCGTGACCTGGACCGTCGACCTTGCGATCGGTCGTGGGATCGGCCGACTGAGAGATCAGGATTGTTTTGCCGTCCGGCACGATTGTGGTGAGCGACTCGTTGACGTTGGCCGGTTGCGAGCGAGCCGGGTTTGGCGAGGACGCAGAAGTGGCCGGGACGTACTCGATTGTCAGGCTCAATTGAATCCGTCCGTCGGCCAGTACACGCGGCTGGGCGTCAACGTTGAGCATGTGCGAGTTGGGCTGGCTCTGGTTAAGGGCGTTTGCTGACCGGATTCGGCCATTCCATCCGCTGGCCACCAACATCGCCACCGTCTTTACTGTGGGAGGTTCGGTTCCAAGAGTGTCGGTGATGGCGAGTTCGACTCGGACGTTCTGCGCCGGCTCTTTCGTCGGCATCGGCGGTGCTGGCGTCGGCGGGACCGCGCGCGGCGCGGGGCGCGTGGCGGGCCTGGCGACCGGCGCTGTTTGTGCGAACGGCTCGGGCATTGTTCTGACCGTGACGGGTGCGACGGGAACCATCATGGTTGGGACCGCCGGCGGTGTAGGCGCGGCCATGGGCGCCACCGGCGGCTCCTGTGCCGCGATGGAGATGCCGGTGGCTAGGACTGCGGTCGAGATCGTGAGAAGTAGACGCTTCATGGCTCCTCCTGGGGGAAGTGCGAGTCTCATCGTATTCGTGTCGTCAGCCGCCTGTTTCATCGAGCGCCTTCACGACCAAGGGCGGCGTGACCAGCGCTTTCACCTGTATTGGAGCGATCACGAGCGGGTCCGGTTGGATGGCGTCGAGCGTCAGCGGCGCAGGCGGCACGAGTGGCGGAATCATCGGGACGAACACTGCGGCGGACTCGACGCCGATCGAGTGCCCCCTGCCGTTGGGATCGCCGGAGGCTGGCGCTGGTACCCGTTGGGTCGCCTCGCGCGCCGAAGGCGTCCGGAGCGCGACCCGCTCGTGGAGGGCCACAAGGCTGCCGAACGCCTCGTGGTCGCCGCCCCGCGCGGCCTCGAGCAACATGGCGACGGCCGTTTCCTCGCGGATCATCAGCGGGCGCGCGTCGGCAGCGGGGACGATCGACGACAACACGTCGGCGGCTGCGGCCGTCACTTGGACTATAGACACGATGACGACGACATTGGTTGGGTTCCGGGGTTCTGGGGTTCTCGGGTGCCCGGGTTCCGGTTCTAGGTGCTGGGTTCAGAGGTTCTGAGGTGCTCTGCCGCGCCGCCACGATGTTGACGGCCCAAGACGATGCGGCCGCGGCGAACCCCAGAACCCACGAACCTCAGAACCCGTGAACCGGAACCCGGGCACCCGAGAACCCGAGAACCCCAGAACCTGAAAGGGTAAACTTCTCTTAATGCTTTCTGAAGAACAGATTTTGAACCTGATCCGCGACCGGGTCGATCACCCGGCGACGGTGAAGGAGTTGCTGCAGACCTTGCGCGTGCCGCGCGAGGAGCGGCCGGCGTTCAAGCGCAAGCTGCGGGCGCTCGTCGCCTCGGGCGACCTCATCGAGATCCGCGGCCAGCGCTTCGGCCTGCCCGACCGGATGAACCTCGTCGTGGGCCGCGTGTCGACCAATCCGCGTGGGTTCGCGTTCGTCGATGCCGAGGCGCCCGCCGAGGGCGATCCGGTCAGCATCTTCATCGCGGGCGGCAACCTCAATCAGGCCATGCATGGCGACCGCGTCGTCGTGCGCGTCGAGCACCGGCGCGATGGCGACCGCGCCGAGGGGCGCATCGTCCGCATTCTCGAGCGCGCGACGGAATCGATCGTCGGCCGCTACGAACTGGACGATGGCGGCTCCGGCTTCGTCGTGCCGTTCGACCGGCGCTTGATCATGGACGTTCAGGTGCCGAGGAGCGAGGCGCGCGGCGCGGCGCCCGGGGAGATGGTGACGGTCGCGATCACGCGATGGCCGACACCGACCCGCCCGGCGCTCGGCCATGTGACGGAAGTTCTGGGACCGATTGACGCGCCCGGCGTCGACACGGCCGTCATCATTCGCAAGTTCAACCTGCCGGACGCGCACAGCGAGGAGACGATTGCCGAAGCGCTCCGTCTCGGGACCTCCGTGCGAGAGCGCGACCTGTCGCGCCGCACCGACTTCAGGCCGTGGCAAACCGTGACGATCGACGGTGAGCACGCCCGCGACTTCGACGATGCGATTTCCATCGACCGGCTGCCGAACGGGAACTTCTGGCTGGGCGTCCACATTGCGGACGTCGGACACTACGTCAGCGAGGGCAGCGCGCTCGACAAGGAGGCGTACGAACGCGCCACGTCGGTGTACTTCCCCGAACGGGCCGTCCACATGTTTCCATCGGAGCTCTCGACGGGCCTGTGCAGCCTGAACCCCCACGTCGATCGGCTGGTCCAGTCCTGCCTGATGGAGGTCGATCGGCGCTCGGGCGAGGTCCTGCGGCATGAGATGCACGACGGCGTCATTCACAGCGACGCGCGGATGACCTACACGGAGGTCAACGCGATCCTGGCGGACCGCGACCCGGAGACGATCGAGCGGTACCTCACGCTCGTGCCGCTCTTCGAACGGATGCACGAGCTGTTCGAGATCCTCAACGCGCGCCGCAGACGGCGCGGCTCGATCGACTTCGATCTGAAGGAGTCGGAGATCGTGCTCGACGACGCCGGCATGGTCGAGGAGATCGTCGCGGCCGAGCGGAACGTGGCCCACCGGCTGATCGAGGAGTTCATGCTCCTCGCGAACGAGACCGTCGCGTCGCACCTGGAGCAGCAGGCGGTGCCGGCGCTGTACCGGATCCATGAGGCCCCCGACCCGGCCAAGGTCGAGGTGTTCGAGGAGTTCATCTCGACGCTGGGCTACGCGCTGCCCGGCGCGGCCGATCGGCTCGAGCCCCGCGACTTCCAGCGGCTGGTCGAGAAGATTCGCGGCAAGCCGGAAGAGAAGCCCATCGCGTTTCTTCTCCTCCGGACGATGCAGCGGGCGCGCTACGATCCGGTCAACCTCGGCCACTTCGGCCTGGCGGCCGAGAGCTACACCCATTTCACCTCGCCGATTCGCCGCTACCCGGACCTCGTGGTGCACCGGGTGCTCCGCGAGTCGCGGTGGGGCATGAGCGAGGACCGGCGGACCGAGCTCGTCGAGGACCTACCCGAGATCGCCCGCCACACCTCCGAGCGCGAGCGGCGCGCGACCGAGGCCGAGCGCGAGCTCGTGCAGTGGAAGAAAGTCCGCTTCATGGCCGACAAGGTCGGCGACGAGTTCCAGGGCTACGTCACCGGTGTCAGCGCCTTCGGGCTGTATATCGAGCTCGTCGAGCACTTCGTCGAGGGCATGGTGCACGTCTCGACGATGGCCGACGACTACTACCGGTTCGTCGAGCGGGCGCACCTGCTGCGCGGCGAGAAGAACGGGCGGGTGTATCGCCTGGGCGACCGGGTCAGCGTGCAGGTGATCCGGGTCGACCTCGAGCGGCGGCAGATTGACTTGGGGCTGAGCGAGATCCTGGAGGCCGTCCGCCGGTCGGAGCGGCCGAGCCGCCGACGGGGGCCGGTATCCAGGAAGGAGACCGCGAGTGCGCGGCGCGCCAAACGGAAAGGCCCGCGCGAGCGGGCCTTCCAGAAGGCCGCCAAGAAGCGGCGACGCTAGGCGGACGACCTAGTCCTTGTCGTCCGGTCCCGACTTGGTCGCGTCCTTGAAGTTCTTGATGCCCTTGCCAAGACCCTTGCCCAATTCGGGCAGCCGGCTGGCACCAAAGATCAGAATGACGATGAGGAGAATGACGAGTAGTTCGGGTACGCCGATGGGACCCATAGTTGAAGAACTCCCGCCGGCCCGCGCCGGCAAATATGTACGATACTAGCACCGCTCAACCAAGCCCCCTAACTGAAACCGGTCGCGTGGCCGGGGCGTCCAACGAATAGCGCCACGTGCTGACCAGCCCGGCCGGTGCGGTCGCCTGCCCGAAGAAACGAAACGCTGGTGCTTCGCAGTCCGTATACTGTTACGAGCGCCTGGACGACGATGACCAATTCTGAAGTCTCGAATCTGGCTCCACTGCCGTCTCCGCCAGGGGGCGGTTCGTCCGGGGGGCCCAACGACAATTCCGGCCGCTGGCTTGGTTCGCAGTCGGTTTTTGAGCCGCGCGACCAGCGAAAGCTCGGACGGGCCATGATCTGGTCGATCTGTGTTCATGGGGCGCTCGTGCTGGGGCTGGTCCTCTGGGGCATCCACCACGTGGTGGTGCAGCAAGAGCAGCAACAGAAGATCGACGTGGTGTACCTGAATCAGCCCGGGCCTGGCGGTGGAGGCGGCGGAAGCCCGCAGGCGGCGCCGCCCAAGAAGATCTCACTCCCGCATCCGAAGGTCGCGCCGCCGGTCCCGGTGCCCGTGCCGGTGCCGATCGCGCCGCCGCCGCCGACGCTGACCGCGCCGGTCGAGACGAGCCTGACGGACGTCCTCCAGGCGCAGGGGAGCAACAGCATCTCGATCGGCCAGTACGGCGGTGGCGGGCGGGGGACCGGCATTGGCAGCGGCAGCGGCAGCGGCCTGGGGCCCGGAAGCGGCGGCGGCACCGGTGGGGGCGTCTACGAAGTAGGCAACGGCGTCGAACTCGCCGATTCCCATTCGGCAGGTCGAGCCGGCGTATACGAGCGAAGCCATGCGCGCCAAGGTGCAGGGCAAGGTCCTGCTCGATGCCATCGTCCAGCCGACCGGCGCGGTGACCAACATCACGGTGGCCAGGTCGCTCGATAAGACCTACGGGTTGGACCAGGCGGCGATCGACGCCGCGCGGCGCTGGCTCTTCATTCCCGGCAAGAAGGACGGCAAGCCCGTCGCGGTGCGCGTTCAGCTCGAAATCTCGTTCGTGCTGCATTAGGGCCGACGGATCCACCGGGGTCTGAAGCCCCGGTACTCCTAGCCGACCCGGGCTCCTGTCAGAGAGGCGATGCGTCTCGAGGCCCGAGGGATACCAGGCACTGCTGGCAGAAAGAAGAACGGCCCGACTGGCGGATGCCAATCGGGCCGTTCGTGTCTGACGTCGAACTTCTGGCTTCGAACTTCTAACTTTCCTCTTAGTACATCCCGCCCATGCCGCCGCCGCCCGGGGGCATCGGCGCTTCCTTCTTCTCTTCGGGGATGTCGCAGACCATCGCCTCGGTCGTGAGGAGCAGTGACGCGATGGACGCCGCGTTCTGCAGCGCCGAGCGGACCACCTTGGTCGGGTCGATGACCCCGGCCTTCACGAGGTCCTCGTACTTGTCGTCCGCCGCGTTGTACCCGAACGTCGCGTCGTCCTTCTCCTTGACCTTCTGGACGACGATCGAGCCTTCCTGCCCGGCGTTCTGGGCAATCCACCGCAGCGGCGCCTCGATGGCGCGTCGCACGATGTCGGCTCCGACCTTCTGGTCGTGGTCGAGCTTGAGGGAATCGATGGCCTTGGCGCTGCGGAGCAGGGCCACGCCGCCGCCCGGGACGATGCCTTCTTCGACGGCCGCCTTGGTCGCGTGCATGGCGTCCTCGACGCGGGCCTTCTTTTCCTTCATCTCGGTTTCGGTGGCCGCACCGACCTTGATGACGGCCACGCCGCCCACGAGCTTCGCCAGCCGCTCTTGCAGCTTCTCGCGGTCGTAGTCGGAGCTCGTCTCGTCGATCTGGGTCCGGATCTGCTTGACGCGGCCCTCGATCGCCGCCTGGCTGCCGGCGCCCTCGACGATGGTGGTGTTGTCCTTGTCGATGGTCACCTTCTGGGCCTTGCCGAGGTCTTCCATCTTGATGTTCTCGAGCTTGATGCCGAGATCCTCGGTGATGGCCCGGCCGCCGGTCAGGATGGCGATGTCCTCGAGCATCGCCTTGCGGCGATCGCCGAAGCCCGGGGCCTTGACGGCCGCGACCTGGAGCGTGCCGCGCAGCTTGTTGACGACCAGCGTGGCGAGCGCTTCGCCATCGACGTCCTCGGCGATGATGATGAGCGGGCGCCCGCTGCGGGCGACCTGCTCGAGCATCGGCAGCAGGTCCTTCATCGAGCTGATCTTCTTCTCATGGATGAGGATGGCCGGGTTCTCGAGCACGCACTCCATGCGCTCGGGGTCGGTCACGAAGTACGGCGAGAGGTAGCCGCGGTCGAACTGCATGCCCTCGACGACCTCGAGCGAGGTCTCCATGCTCTTGGCTTCTTCCACCGTGATGACGCCGTCCTTGCCGACCTTCTCCATCGCCTCGGCGATGATGCGGCCGATCGTCTCGTCGCTGTTCGCCGAGATCGTGCCGACCTGGGCGATCATCCCGCCGGTGACCGGCTTGGACAGCTTCTTGAGGGCGGCGGTGACCGCCTCGACGGCCTTCTCGATGCCGCGCTTGAGCTCCATCGGGTTCGCGCCCGCCGTGACCATCTTCAGGCCCTCGCGGTAGATGGCCTGCGCCAGCACGGTGGCCGTCGTGGTCCCGTCGCCCGCCGTGTCCGACGTCTTGCTCGCGACCTCGCGCACCATCTGGGCGCCCATGTTCTCGACCGGGTCCTTCAAGTCGATTTCCTTCGCCACCGTCACGCCGTCCTTGGTGATGGTGGGGGAGCCGAACTTCTTGTCGATGACCACATTCCGTCCCTTGGGGCCCAGCGTGACCTTGACCGCATCGGCCAGGCCGTTGACGCCGCGCAGGATCGCGTGTCTCGACTCTTCTCCGTAGATAATCTGCTTCGCCATATTCAATCTCCGTGGATTCGGGCGGCCAGGGCTCGCCCCGATCTTCTCGCTGTCGTTTCGCCGGCACGAGGCCTCAGCCGGCCGCGCCGGTCGGGCCGGGGCGGCCCTACTTCTTCTCGATGACGCCCAGGACCTCTTCTTCGCGCATGATGAGGTACTCGTTGCCGTCGATCTTGATTTCCTGCCCGGCGTACTTCCCGAACAGAATGGTGTCGCCGGCCTTCACGTCGAGCGGCGTGACCTTGCCGTCCTTCTCGATCCGGCCCTTGCCGACAGCGATGATCTTGCCCTGCTGGGGCTTTTCCTTGGCGGAGTCGGGGATGATGATGCCCCCCACCCGCTGTTCCGACTCTTCGATCCGCTCGATGATCACCCGATCGTGTAGTGGTCTGACCTTCATGACAGTCCTTTCGTCGCGTGTCCGGTGCCCGGTCATCCGACCGGGCGCCAGCGCGCGGTTGCAAACTGGGGGCCTTCGACTAGCAGTCAGTCCTCTTGACTGTTAGCAGTCGATGTGACCGACTGCTAACGATATCGAGGCCGTGAAACCGTGTCAAGGGCGGGGCGGAAGAAGGGTTCCGGGGTTCCGGGGTTCTGGGGTTCTGGGGTGCCGGTTCGAGGGTTCCCGGTTCCAGATGGCTCAGGGTTCCAAGGTTCCGGGTTCGCCGCGGCCGGGGCGTCCTCGTCCCGCGTCGCAGCTGCTGCGGCCGAGAACCTCGGAACTTCGGAACCTCGGAACTTCGGAACCGGAACCCGAGCACCCAGCACCCGGGAACCCCAGAACCTCGTCTACGCGTTTCTCTTGATCTTGTACCCGGCCATCTTCCGGCTGAGGGTGTTACGGTGAAGGCCGGTGATTTTGGCAGCTTTGCAGACGTTGTAGTTCGTCTTGGCGAGGGCGCGCGTGATGAACACGCGCTCGAACTCGCGTTGGGCATCGTCGAACAGGATGCCGCGGTCGATCATCTGCTGCACGAGGACGGCCAGCTCGTCGCGCATCATGCGCTTGATCCGGGGGGCTTCGCCCCCGCGGACCCCCTTTCGCGCTCACTCGCGGGGGCCCCACGATCCCCGCTCCGTTCGCGCGGGCTCGCTTCGCTGCGCTCGCTCGCGCGCAACCGCCCGCGGGTCACTGCGGCAGCTCCGTTCCCGTCAGGAGCCGGTATGCCTCCAGGTACTTCTCGCGCGTGCGCATGACGACATCGTCGGGCAGGGTGGGGACCGGCGGCTGCTTGTTCCACCCGATCTGCTCGAGGTAGTCGCGGACGAACTGCTTGTCGAAGCTGGGCTGCGCGCGCCCCGGCTGATACTGGTCGCGCGGCCAGAAGCGCGAGGAGTCCGGCGTGAGCACTTCGTCGATCAGCAGCAGCTCCTTGCCCCGCACGCCGAACTCGAACTTCGTGTCGGCGATGATGATGCCGCACGTCTCGGCGTGCGCAACGCCGCGCAGGTAGATTTGCAGGGTCAGGTCGCGGAGCTGGCCGATGAGGCCGCTGCCGATGAGCTCGCCGGCGCGGGCTTCCGAGATGTTCTCGTCGTGGCCCGATTCGGCCTTCGTGGCCGGCGTGAAGATTGGTGCGGGCAGCCGGTCGGAGTCCGTGAGGCCGCCGGGCAGCGGGACGCCGCAGACGGCGCCGGTCCGCTGGTAGTCCTTCCAGCCGGAACCGGACAGATAGCCGCGCGCGACGCACTCGATGGGCAGCGGTTCCGTCTTGAGAACGAGCATCGACCTGCCGGCGAGCACGCTCGCGTGGGCGCGGGCCGCCGCCGGGAACTCGTCGACGTTGATCGAGACCAGGTGATGCGGCGAGAGGTCCGCCATCTTGCCGAACCAGAACGCCGAGAGCTGCGTGAGGACCCGCCCTTTGTCCGGAATACCCGACCCGAGGACGTAGTCGAACGCGGAGACGCGGTCGGTCGCGACGATGAGCAGATGCTCGCCGAGATCGTAAACGTCACGGACCTTTCCGCGGCGCGCGAGCGTGAGTCCCGAGAGATTCGTTTCGAGCAGAACAGATGGCGACATGACGATTCGAAAAGCGCACGAAGATTATCATTTCAGTCGCCGAATCACAATGTCTCCGTGCGAATTTCTGAGCGAGACGCGCGGGCCGTTCGCGCCGAACGTGTGGAGCAGATGCGCGTCGCCGCCGTTCGTCTCGACGGACAGCCGCGCGTCGGCGGTTTGAATCTTGCCGTCGGTCGTCGCCGCGTCGAGGATCATCGTGGGCGAGGCGCCGAGCAGCAACCGGAGCGTGTCGTTCGTCGTGAGCGCGGTCACCGAAACCGGCTGCGGCAGACGGATCTCGACCTCGGCGTTTCTGACGTCAACCTCGGTCTCGTCGCGCGGCGCGTCGAGCGTGATCGTCCCGTTGTTGCCGTTGACGCGGATCGGCCCGGCCTGGTTGGTCAGCGTGACATCCGTGCCTTGCTCCTCGAGCTGAATCGGCCCCTTGGAGTCTCGAACGCCGAGGTCGCCGTTGCGAACGTCGAGCGTCAGCCCGCCAGCGACCTGCTCGAACGTCGCGTGCGACTGCTGGAGCGTCAGGTTGACGCGGCCCACCCCGGAGACCTGCAGGTCGCCGTTGCGATGCAGGCCGGAGAGCGCGCCGGCGACGTGCGCAATCGCCACATCGCCGCTCACGCTCTCGAGGTCGAGCGTCGCAACGCCGGTGACCGACGCGCCGTTGCCTCCGTCGATCCGGACGTCGAGGCGGGCCGGCACGTGCACGACGAGCGAGGCCCACTGCGTGCCTTCGCGCGGGGCGTCGAGCCGAAGCACGACAATCTGGCCCAGGTCATCCTCGGTCAGCACGGTCCGCTTGGCGTACGCAAGCGCGGTGGCTTCGTCGGGACCGGTCGAAACAACGGATAATTCATAGGCCACGGTCTCCCGGGGCTCGCCGATGACCTTGACGGCGCGATTGAGGCCGCGGAGTTGCAGGACGTGCTGGGACGCGTTCGCGGGGAGCGTCACCGTGTGCGTGAACGTCGCCTGCGCCGGATTGCCATGGATGCCCTGGCGGGCGCGGCGCCAGAACTGGGAGAGCGAGAAGCCCGGCGTGCCCGCCGGACGGGCGGGGGCCACGAGCTCGTAGGCGGCGACGCCGAGCGTCACGAACGCCAAGATGATGAATAACTCTCGCTTTCCCATAGACTTGCCGCCAATCTTATAGTAGAACCTAGGCCACACACCCTACCGGTTCGTTATGCCACAACTGTCCGCATCCAAATCCCAAGCGCCATGGCGCGCCCTCGTGGTGGCCGGGTTGACCCTCGGGTTGTTGTGGCTGTTCTTTCGACACGTCAACTTCGCCGCGCTCTGGGAAGCGATTACCCACGCGCGGCCCGGCTTCATCGTCCTCGGGGTCGTCGTGACGTTCTTCTCCTACCTCCTCCGCGCCTGGCGCTGGCAGGCCATTCTGCGCCCCCTGGGGCACGCGCGGTTGAGCACGGCATTTCGCACGACGGTCATCGGTTTCACGGCGTCATTTCTGCTGCCGGCCCGGGTCGGCGAAGTGCTCAGGCCGTACCTGCTGGCTCGCAAGGAGGGCTTCAAGGCCCCCGCGACGTTCGCCACGATCGTCATCGAGCGCGTGCTGGACTTGCTGACGGTCCTCCTGCTGTTCGCCTGTTCGCTGCCGTTCCTGCGCATCTCGGTCGGCCGGGATGTCATCGTGGCCGGCGTGGCCGCCGCCGTGGTCGGGGCCGCCGCCTGCGTGGCCATGTTTCTCTGCGCCGGGCATCCCGAGCGGCTGGGGCGGTGGGCGGAGCGGGTGACCCGCCATCTGCCGGCCCGCGCGGCGGCGGCGGCCGGACATCTCGTCCGGACGTTCGCCGAAGGGTTCGTCGTCATGCGGCGCCCCAGCCAGTTCGTGCTGTCGGCCCTGCGGTCGATTCCCTTGTGGCTGTCCATCGCCCTGGGAATCTGGCTCGTCTCGCGGGCGTTTAGTTTGACGTTTTCCTACCCGGCGACGTTCCTTGTCGTGATGTTCCTCGTCGTGGGCGTCGCCGTGCCGACGCCCGGGGCCGTCGGCGGTTTCCATTACTTCTACTTGCTGGCGGTCACGCGCTTCTTCGGCGCGTCGGCCGAGACGGCCGCGGCGGCGGCGCTGGTCCTGCACGCCGTCTCGTTCGTGCCCGTCACGATCACCGGACTGGTCTTCATGAGCCAGGATGGGCTGACGCTTGGCGGGCTGAAACAAATGCGCCAGACGGCGGCGGCCGCGGAGGTCCCATGAAGTGCCCGTACTGTGCCCACTTGGGCGATAAGGTCGTCGACTCGCGTGAAAGCAAGGAAGGCGAGGTCATCCGCCGGCGGCGCGAGTGCCTCGACTGCGGCCGGCGGTTCACCAGCTACGAACGCATCGACGAGATTCCGTATATGGTCGTCAAGAAGGACGGCCGCCGCGAGCGGTTCGAACGCCAGAAGCTGGTCGGCGGGCTGCTCAAGGCCTGTGAGAAGCGCCCGGTTCGCGTCGCCGCGCTCGAGGCGATTGCCGACACCGTCGAGTCCGCCCTCCAGGAGAAAGCGGAGCGCGAGATCAGCACCGAGGAGATCGGCGCCTACGTCATGCGCGAGCTGAAACAGCTCGACAAGGTGGCCTACGTGCGGTTTGCGTCGGTCTATCGAAACTTCCGCGACGTCGACGAGTTCGTCACCGAGTTGAACGACTTGATCAAGGCCCACGAGTGAGCACAGGCGCGATGGCCGGGCGGGCCCGATGGTGGGCGGGTGGTGCGTCCGCCTCGGCCGTGGCCTTGTGGATGGCGCTGGGGCTGACGAGGGTCGTCGCCGCGGCAACCCCCATCAAGGTGACGTCGCTCGTGACCGACGGCCACGTGTCCGCGTCGTTTGCCGTGCCGGGGGCGTTCACGCCGGACGTCCGCGACGTCGTTCGGAGCGGCGTGCCGCTGACGTTTACCTACGTGATCGAGCTGCGGCGTCCGTCGGCGCTCTGGTGGGACCACACGCTTGGTTCGGCGTCCGTCTCGGCGTCGGTCAAGTTCGACAACCTGACGGGGCTGTACGTCGTCTCCAAGCAGCACGACGGCAAGGTGACCTGGTCGAAGAGTACGCCGCAAGAGGACGAAATGCGGACCTGGATCACGACGTTCGACGCCGTGCCCGTGCCGACCGCCGAGCCGCTCGAGCCCAACGTTGACTACTACTTGCGCGTGCGGCTCGATGCGTTTCCGCGCGCGAAGGTCTCGCTTTGGCCGTGGGGCCACGATGACGCGTCGGGCCGCGCCGACTTCACGTATATCCGCTGATCGGGGCCGGCCCCGTGGGGCGCGCCCTCGCGAGTGGTGACGCATGCTGCTGCATGACACGCCGGTCGCCGTTTCCCCGCTGCCCGAGGGGCGGAAGCGGGTGCTCGACAATCCCCGCGTCATCGCGACGGCGATCTGTCTGCTCGTCGCGATTCTCGGTGGCTTGGTCTGGCTGCTCGATCGCCGGGATGCCACCGAGGTGCTCTCGCCGCTGTTGAGCGACGCGCTCCTGTACGTCCTGTACGCGGTCGACCTGACGATTCTGGCGGCGCTCGTGTTCGTCCTCGGCCGCAATCTGGTCAAGCTGTGGGTCGAGCAGCGGCGCGCCGCGCCTTTTGCCCGGTTCCGGGCGAAGCTCGTCGCCGCGCTGCTGGCGATGACCATCGTGCCGGCCCTGCTGGTGCTCGTCACGGGCAGTCAAATCATCAGCCGGAGCACCGCGCTCTGGTTCAGTCCACCGGTCGAGGACGTCCTCTCGGCGTCCAAGGACATCGCCCGGCAGTACTACCAGGAGCATCAGGAGACGGTGCGCGACCAGGCCCGGCGCCTGTCGGGCATCGTCCCGGTGTCGGCGGTGACGAATGCCGACGTCGCGGCGCTGCGACCGTGGCTCAACGCGAACCTCGCGACGATGCGCGACGCCATGATTGACGTCTACCGCGCGCGCCCCGTGCCGGCCGGACCGCCGGACGTCGAGCTCGTGGCCGGCGCCTATTCGCCCTCGCTGGCCCGCGAGACGCTGCGCGCCTCCACGGACCGCATTGCCGGGCAGGCCGTGACGGCCTTGGGCGAAGTGTCGAACGTCGATCGAGATCTCGACGGGCGGCGTGCTGGTGCGGACGGCGTGGCCGATCCGGCCGTCGCAGGCCGCGGCCGCCGGCGCGGTCGTGGTCTCCGAGCTGATCCCCCCCGAGGTGACGTCGGCAGCGCGCCGCGCCACGAGCGCCTACGAGCAGTACGAAGGCGCCAAGGTGCTCAAGGGGCCAATCAGCGGCGTGTATCTGGCGTTCTTCCTGATGGTCACGCTCCTGATCCTCGTGAGCGCGACCTGGCTCGGGTTGTATCTGGCCAAGCGCATCACGCGCCCCGTGCGCATGCTCGCCGAAGGCGCGCGCGCCATTGGCGCGGGCCAGCTCGACCTGCGGATCGAGCCGGAGACGGCCGACGAGCTGGGCTCGCTCGTCGAGGCCTTCAACATGATGGCCGCCGAGCTGCGGGCGAGCCAGGAGACGATCGAGCTGTCGCGGGAGGATTTGCAGCGGACCAACTCGGAGGTCGAGGCGCGCCGCCGCTACATCGAGACGATTCTCGAACGGGTGGCCACCGGGGTGATCTCGCTCGACGCGTACGGCGCGATTCAAACCGTCAACGGCGCGGCCTCGCGCCTGCTAGGCCTCGACGAGGCCGCCATCGGACAGGCGGCCGACGCCGTGCTGGCGCGGGCCGATCTCGAGCCGCTCCGGCCGCTCGTCGAGCGCGCGCGTCAGCGCGAGCTCGGGATCATCCAGGAGATCACGCTGACCCGCGGCGATCGCGAAGTGCACCTGGCGGCGGCCGCGACGGTCCTCACCGGCGAGGACGGCCGCCCCGAAGGCGCCGTCCTCGTGCTCGATGACGTCACGCCGCTGATTCGCGCGCAGCGGGTGGCGGCCTGGCGGGACGTGGCGCGCCGGCTGGCGCACGAGATCAAGAACCCGCTGACGCCGATTCAGCTGAGCGCCGAGCGGCTGCGCCGGAACTTCGCCAACGCGCCGCCGAACGTGCGCGCGCTCGTCGACGAGTGCACCGGCGCCATCGTCACCGAGGTCGAGGCGCTCAAGAACCTGGTCGACGAGTTCGCGCAGTTCGCCCGGCTGCGGGGGCCGCGCACCGTGCCGTCGGACCTCAACGGTCTGGTGGAGGGCACGCTGCGCCTGTACGCCGGAGTGCTCCAGCACGGCACGCTCCACGTCGAGCGCCACCTTGCGGGCGACCTGCCGTCGGTGCGCATCGATGCCGAGCAGATTCGCCAAGTCATCATCAACCTGGTCGACAACGCCATGGAAGCGATGGGCGGACCGCTCGCGCCCGCGCGTGCGGACGGCCGGCCCGCGACGATTACCGTGGCCACCACGCACGACGCCCGCAACGGCCTTGTCCGGCTCGTCGTCAGTGACAACGGCCCGGGCGTGCCGCCGGCCGACCGTGACAAACTGTTCATGCCGTACTACTCGACCAAGGGCCGGGGGAGCGGGCTCGGCCTCGCGATCGTGCGCCGCATCGTGGCCGAGCACGGCGGCGCGGTCGAGGTGGGCGAGGCCGCGCCGTCCGGCACGGTCTTCACCGTCGAGTTGCCGGTCGCCTGAGAGACGATGTGTCTTCGATTCTGATTGTTGACGACGAAGCTGGAGTGCGGGCGTCGCTTGCCGGCGTCCTGCGCGACGAAGGCTACCAGGTTGACGCCGTCGACAGCGGGGAGGCGTGTCTCGAGGCCGTGCTGCGGCAGGCCTACGACGTCATCCTCCTGGACGTCTGGCTGCCGGGACTCGACGGCCTCGCGACGCTCGAGCGGTTGCGCGAGCGACAGGTCGCCGCGCAGGTCGTCATGATCTCCGGCCACGGCAGCGTCGAGACGGCCGTGCGGGCGACCAAGCTGGGGGCGTTCGATTTCATCGAGAAGCCGCTCTCGCTGGACAAGACGACGCTCTCCGTCCGCAATGCGCTGCGCCAGCGGCGCCTCGAGGTGGAGAACACCCGGCTGCGTGCGAAGGTCGCCCGCGCGCCGGTCATGGTCGGCGAGAGCGTCGCCCTGGTGCAGCTGCGCGAGCAGATCGCGATGGCCGCGCCGACCAACGGCCGCGTCCTCGTGTCGGGCGAGAACGGCACCGGCAAGGAGCTGGTCGCCCGGCAGATCCACGCGATGAGCCAGCGCCGCGCCGGGCCGTTCATCGAGGTCAACTGCGCGGCGATTCCCGAGGAGCTGATCGAGTCCGAGCTGTTTGGACACATGCGAGGGGCGTTCACGGGCGCCGTGGCCGATCGCCGGGGCAAGTTCGACCTGGCGCATGGCGGCACGCTGTTTCTCGACGAAGTCGGCGACATGAGCCTCAAGACCCAGGCGAAGGTGCTGCGCGCGCTGCAGGAGCAGGTCATCGAGCCGCTCGGCGGGCACTCGAGCTTGCGCGTCGACGTCCGCGTGATTGCCGCGACCAACAAGGACCTGGTGGAGGAAATTGGCGCGGGCCAGTTCCGGGAGGATCTGTACTTCCGGCTGAACGTGATTCCGGTGTTCGTGCCGCCCCTGCGCCGGCGCGGCGGGGACATTCTGCGGCTGGCCGAGCACTTCGTCGCCGACTTCGCCCGTGAATACGGCCGACGGCCGAAGCGTTTCGACCCCGGCGCGGTGCGGGTGCTCGAGACCTACGGCTGGCCCGGCAACGTGCGCGAGCTGCGCAACATCGTCGAGCGGCTGATGATCATGGTGACGGGCGAGACGATCGTCGCCGGCGACCTCCCATTCCTCGAGCCGGCAATCGTGCCGGACGTGCCGCGCGCGCCGGCGGCGTCGGCCGACGTGCGCCCGTTGTACGAGGCTCGCGATGCCTGGGAGCGCAATTACATCGCCGGCGCGCTCGCGCTGTTCGAGGGCAACATCTCCCGTGCGGCCGACCATCTGGGCGTCGAACGCAGCAACCTGTACCGCAAGATGCGCAGTCTGGGCATTGCGCCGTCCAGGCGGGAGGAAGAGGCGTAGACCCGCCAATGGGGCCGGCGGCGTCAAGCGGAGGCGATCGCTCGCTCGAGGATCCGGCGGTCGCTGAAGCTCGGACTCAGGCGCAGCGCCGCCGCATCGGTCATGGCGGCGGCCGGCACCAACCCGACGATTTCACTCTCCTGAACGTCAACGCCGTCGCGCGCGGCCTCCTGCAAGACCAGATCGAAGACCCGGCGGATAGGCGTGCGCTCGTAGTTGGTCAGGTTCATCGAGACCTGGACGATGCCGCGCTCGGGCAGGGCGAGGCCGAGGGCTTTGACGTAGGGCAGCCCTCCGGAGCTCGTGCGTACGACCGCCGCAATCCGCTTGGCGACGTCGAGCCGCGTGGTCGCGAGATTGATGTTGTAGGCGATAAGTGCCGGTCTGGCGCCGATGGCGGTGGCGCCGGCGGACGGGTGCGGCGCCGCTGGCCCGAAATCGGGCCGCCAGTCCGGATGGGCCAGCTTGGCGCTCAGGGCCTCGAACTGGCCGCGGCGGATGTGCTCGAGTCCGCGCCGGGCGGCCGTCGAGGCCGCCTCTTCATAAAGGAACACGGGCAGCTGGTGCCGCCGCGCGACGTCGGCGCCGACCTCCCGCGCAAGCGCCACGCAGTCGGCCATCGAGGCGCCTTCGAGCGGCACGAAGGGCACCACGTCGACGGCGCCAAACCGTGGGTGGACGCCCGTGTGCCGGCGGAGGTCAATGCGCGGGATCGCGCAGTCGAAGAGCGCGGCGACCGAGGCGGCGACCCGCGCCGGATCGCCGACGAACGTGTAGACGGTCCGGTGGTGCTCGGGGTCGGAGGAGACGTCGAGCAGGCGGCTCCCTTCGGCGCGGATAGCCTGAGCGCACGCCTCGATCGTCTCTCGACGCCGGCCTTCGCTCACGTTCGGCACGCATTCGACGAGTCCCACGGCCGTGAGTTGTAGCACAGGCCGACCGCCGCCACCGCGTATGATGATGGGCACATGCTCGCTCGCGGCCCGGGCTGGATTCGAGCCCGGGCTTCCGGGGCTGCGGGACATCCGCGGATATCGGCCGATGTGCCGGGATTTCTTTCGGGCGATCGGCGAGGGCGGCGCGCCGGAGATGAGCCTCGCGCGCGCGCTCGACGACCACCGGCTGATGGATCAGATCGACGCGTGAGACTTCACTACGACATTGTGATCATCGGGACCGGCGCCGGCGGCGGCACCCTCGCGCGGGCGCTGGCGCCGTCGGGCGCGCGCCTGCTCGTGGTCGAGCGCGGCGACGTCGTGCCCCAGGAGCCGGAGAACTGGGATCCGGCCGCTGTCTGGAAGGACTTGCGATATCGGACGACCGAACGCTGGCTCGACGAGCGCGGCCGCGAGTTCAGTCCGTACACGCACTATGGCGTCGGCGGCAACACGAAGTTCTGGGGCAGCGTGCTCTATCGCCTGCGGCGGGAGGACTTCCAGGCCATCGAGCACGTCGACGGTCTGTCACCCGCCTGGCCGATCGACTATGACGCGCTGGCGCCGTCACTACGATCGCGCCGAGGCGCTCTATCACGTGCACGGCGAGGAGGGCATCGACCCGACCGAGCCGCCGCGCGGCCCGTTCCCGTTCCCGGCGATCCCGCACGCGCCCCAGATGGCCGCGCTCGTCGAGCAGCTGCGGAAGGCCGGGCTCCATCCGTCGCCGCTGCCGCTCGCGCTCATCCGCCCGGGGGAGGCGGACGGCTGCCGGCTATGTGATACGTGCAACTCGTTTCCGTGCCGGATCCACGCCAAGGGCGACGCCGAGGTGTGCGGCATCGGGCCGGCGACGGCCTACGCGAATGTCGAGCTGTGGACGCGGGCGTACGCGACACGCCTCGTCACCGATCCGAGCGGCGCACGGGTTGAAGAGGTCGAGATCGCGCGCGACGGTCAGACGGTCCGGGTGGGCGCGCCCCTGGTCATCGTCTCGTGCGGCGCCGTCAATTCGGCGGCCTTGTTGCTGCGATCCGCCTCGGACCGGCACCCGCAGGGATTGGCCAATTCCTCGGGGCTGGTCGGGAAGCGCTACATGGCGCACCTGGCGACCATGATGGAAGGGTTCCACCCGCTGCGGAAGAACGAGACGGTGTTCCAGAAGACCGTCGGGATCAACGACTTCTACCTGCGCGGGCCGGACGCCGGGTCGCCGTATCCGCTCGGCCAGATTCAATCGCAGGGGCGCACGCATGGCGTGATGGCGCAGACGGTGGTGCCGCGGATTCCGCTGTGGGCGTACGAGGCGTGGGTGGCGCGCGGCGTCGATTGGCTCGCCATCACCGAGGACCTGCCGCGCGAGGAGAACCGCGTCACGCTTGGCGCCGATGGCCGCATCCGCCTGGACTACCGGCCCAACAACCTGCGCGCCCACGCGCGCCTCGTGCGGGAGATGCGGCGGCTCCTCCGGCGGCTCGGCTTCTGGATCGTCGTCGCGCACTCGCACAAGAACAAGAACACGACGCACCAGTGCGGCACGCTGTGTTTCGGGAGCGACCCGCGGACGTCGGTGCTCGACCCGTTCTGCCGTACGCACGACGTGCAGAATCTGTACGTGGTTGACGCCTCATTCTTCCCGTCATCGGCGGCGGTCAACCCGGGGCTGACGATCGTGGCCCAGGCACTGCGGGTCGCCGACCATCTGCTTGCGGCCGGCTCCGCCGGGAGGCACCCGTGAAGGTCCGATCGTTCAGCCATACGGGCATCACCGTCTCGAACTTCAATGCCGCGGTTCGCTTCGGCCGCCCGGAGCGGTCGCCGCGCGGCCACACGTTCTTCGTCGTGAAGGATCTCGACGGCAACCTCATCGAGCTCATGGATCTCGGCCGGATGTAACACGTGCTCCAATGGCTCGGCCCGCTCGGCGGCTGGATCTTCCGGCGCGGCCGGTACCGCCAGTATGACGAGTGACCGGTGCGCGGCCCTCACAAGGCCCTTGTACTCGGCGGCCGCTCTCGCTATAATCGCCGAGACCCGGACGATGGCTGAACTGAGGCGCCTCGAGCTCGATTCACCGGACACGGACGCGGCGCGCGACCGTCAGGTGGAGAGTCTGCTCGTCGAGGGCCTGGAGCGGTACTTCTCCGCTCGGTATGACGAAGCCATTCACCTCTGGACGCGGGTCCTCTTCCTCGACCGCTCGCATCCCCGCGCGCGCGCCTACATCGATCGGGCCCGCACCGCGCTGGCCGAACGGCAGCGCCGCTCCGACGAATTGCTCGACACGAGCCAACGGCTGCTCGATCGCGGGCGGACGGTCGAGGCGCGGCAAGTCCTCGGCCAGGCGATCGCCTGGACGGGCGACGATGAGCGGGCGTCGGCGCTGCGCGCCAAACTCGAACGCGTCGAGCGCGCGCATGCGGCGCAGCCGGGCGCTCGGCTGCCGATTGGCGCCGCGGCCGAGACGCCGCCGGCCTGGGTCTGGTCGCGCCGGTCGCCGGCCGTGAGCGTGCTGGCGGCGACGGTGGCGGCGGTCGTCCTGCTCGTCGTGGGGATCACGAGCCCGGCCGTCCGGCAGTGGATGGGATTTGGATCGACGACCGAGCCCGTCGTTACGGCCGACGCGCCGCCGGCGCTGCCGGTGTTGTCGACTCTGGACGTCGCGATCACGCGCGCGCGTTCGCTCTACGCCGCCGGACATCTGACTGACGCCCTGCAGATTCTGGACCGGGTCAGCGACACGGACGCCCCACCAGCGGCGGCCGAGGCGCTCCGAGCCCAGATCGAGCGGTCGCTCCTCTCGAGCGGCCGTGCCGCCACTGCGATGAGCAACCTGGAATCGACCCGATGAGATGCCCGAAGTGTCGGTACCTCAGTTTCGAACCGGAGGCCCGGTGCCGAAACTGCGGCTACGACCTGTCATTCGGGATCGACGACCTGCTGATTGACTCCCCAGACGCCACGTCTGAGCCGCTCGCCGACTTCGACCTGCGGGGCTCCGACGCCTCGCGCGCGGTGGAAGAGGCGGCGCCGGCATCGGCGACGTCCTTCTCATTCGCCTTGGACGCAGATCGAGCCGCGCCCGTAAGTGAATCGCGCAGGGCGGCCATGCCGCTGACGGTTGAAGCGGCGAGCGCGGTCCTCGACATCGAGCAGGCGATCGAAGCGCCGTCGACGGACGAGCCGGCACGCGAATCGTCCTCGGCGTTTCTTGGCGAGGAATCCCGAGAGGACGTAGTGCCCGTCCTGACGCCCGCGGTCGAGCCGGCGCCTGCAAGCGCGCCGGAACTGCCGACGCGTCGGCCCGCGCGCCCGCCGGAGACGACCGCGTTACCCCTGTTCGTGCAGGAGCTGCCTCAGCCGGATCCCGATCCGGAAGAGATCTTCCGGCAGTTGGCGCGCACGGCGAGGCCGCCGCTCGCGGTGCGCCGGCCCACGCCGGACACCGGGCGCCTGCGCGCGACCTATCAGCGCCCGGCCGCCTCGGCCCGTCCGGTCGGGCCAATCGAGCGGGACCTGCTGGACTTCGAGCGGCAGGAGCCAGCGGCGCAAGAGGTGACCGTCCGCGCGTCCGCCGTGTTGCCATCGAGTGAGGCAACGCCCGATCGGCTGCCCGAACAGTGGCGCGTGCCGGTGCGGCCGACCAAACGCCTGGAGGCGGCATTGGTCGATGTGCTGTTCATCGGGGCGATTAACATCGTCCTGGTGTGGCTGACGTTGCACCGCTGCGATCTGGCGCTCTCCCAGACGGCGCTGCTCCCCATGCTGCCGCTCGCCGCTTTTCTCCTGCTCGTCGACGCCGGCTATCTGCTGATGTTCACGGCGGCGGGCGGACAGACGGTTGGCAAGATGATGACCCACATTCGCGTCGTCGGCACGTCGGCGCACGCGGTGATGAACGACCGCGTGACGTTT
The DNA here is from genome assembly GCA_963849525.1 of uncultured Acidobacteriota bacterium. GTDB lineage: Bacteria > Acidobacteriota > Vicinamibacteria > Vicinamibacterales > SCN-69-37 > CAVXSP01. The sequence continues at coordinate 935,151 of CAWKHL010000006.1, forward strand.
CGGCAAGCCGCGATTCGCACGCTCATGACGATCCCCTCGGTGCTGGTGCTTGGCGCGGGCTTCTTTCCCGCGCTGGTCGGTGACGGCCGCGCCATTCACGATCGGTGTGCGCATACGCGCGTCGTCCGCGCATGAAGCGGGTGGCCCTCGCGATTGGCACGGCCTTCGGTGCCGGCTACGCGCCCGTGGCGCCGGGCACGGCGGGCTCGGCCGTCGGCGTCGTCGTCTACTTCGTGACCCGCGGCTGGCCGCTCGGCTGGCAGCTCGGTCTGCTGGCGGCGCTGACCGTCATGGGCGTCTGGGCGGGCGGCGTCTGCGCGCATCACTTTGAAACGGAAGACCCGGGCCAGGTCGTCATCGACGAGGTGGTGGGCCAGCTCGTCACGCTGTACGCCACGCACGTCGGGATCATGGGCGCGGCCCTCGGTTTCTTCATCTTCCGTGTGCTCGATGTCATCAAGCCATGGCCGGCGCGCCAGTTCGAGCGCCTGCCCGGCGGCGTCGGGATCACGGCCGACGACGTCATGGCGGGCGTCTACGGCAACCTTCTGCTACGGGTTGTTCGACTGGTCCTGCCAGGGGCCTGGTGATGAGCGTCTTCCGAACGGCGGAGATCATCGCCGTTGGCAGCGAGCTGCTCACGCCGTTTCGAGCGGATACGAACTCCTTGGTCCTGACGGCTCGGTTGAATGAGCTCGGGATCGACGTGCGCGCCAAGGTCATCGTGGGCGACGATCGCCCGGCTCTGGCGGCGGTCGTGCGCCAGGCGCTCGCTCGCGCCGACCTCGTCGTCACGACCGGCGGCCTCGGGCCAACCGAGGACGACTTGACCCGCGAGGTCGTGGCCGACGTTCTCGGCGTGCCGCTCGACGAAGACGCCGGGATCGTGCAGGGGCTGCGCGAGCGGTTTGCCGCGCGCGGGCTGGCGATGCCGGCCATCAACCTTCGCCAGGCGCAGGTGCCTCGCGGCGCCGCGGTCCTGGCCAATCCGACGGGGACCGCGCCCGGGCTGTGGATGGATGTCGGCGAACGAGCGCTGGTGCTCCTGCCGGGGCCCCCGCGCGAGATGAAGGCGATTGTCGAGGCGCATGTTCTGCCGAGGCTGGAAGCCAGGGCGGGGACGCGGCGGGTTGGGCGTCGGGTCATCGGCATCACGGGGCGAACCGAGTCGGCGGTGGACGAAGTCGCCGAGCCCATCTATACGGCGATGGCCACGTGGCCGATTCCCATTCAGACGACGATTCTCTCGCCGCCCGCGCAGATCGAGCTGCACTTGTCGGCCACGAGCGACGATCCGGAGGCGTTGGCGCGCACCCTCGACCGCGCGGCGGGGATGCTCGCCGAGGCGCTCGCGCCGGCCGTCTTCAGCGTGGACGGCCATACGCTGCCCGAGGTCGTGGGTGAGCTGCTGCGCGAACGAGGTCTCACGATCGCGGCCGCCGAGTCGTGCACGGGCGGGCTGCTGCTGAGCCGGCTGGTCGACGTTGCTGGCAGCTCGGGCTGGGTCGTCGGTGGAGTGACGGCGTACTCGAATGCCGTCAAAGTCGACATGCTGGGCGTACCCGCCGACCTCATCGCCGGAATGGGTGCGGTCAGCGAGCCGGTTGCCGCCGCGATGGCGGCCGGCGTCAAGGCGCGATTGGGCGCGGACATCGGCATCGGCATTACCGGCGTGGCGGGGCCGACGGGAGGAACGCCGTCGAAGCCGGTCGGCACGGTCGTCGTGGCGGTGGATGGCGTCGAGCCTCTCGTGAAGACGTTCAACATCCCCGGCGAGCGCCAGGCGGTCAGGCTGCGCGCCACGCAAGCGGCGCTCGACATGGTGCGGCGCGCGCTTCTCGACGGCTGGCAACACTAGAATTACAGGAGATGAAGAACGGAGGCGGTGCCGGTCGTGTGGCCGTGCTGGGTGCGGGCAGTTGGGGCACGGCGCTGGCGGCGCACCTCGCCCGCACTGGGCACCACGCCTCCCTGTGGGGCCGCGACGCGGCGTTGCTCGCCGGCATGGCGGAGCGGCGCCGCAACCCGAACTATCTCTGCGACCTGGTCCTCCCGGCGGGCGTGCAGCCGACATCCGAGCTCTCCGAGGCGCTCGCGGGCGCATCGCACGCGATTGTCGCGGTGCCGTCGCACGGCCTGCGCGCGGTCGTGCGCGCCGCCGCCCCGCACCTGTCGTCCGACACGATTCTCGTGAGCGCCACCAAGGGGCTCGAGACCGAGACGCTCCATCGGATGTCGCATGTGATCTGCGAGGAAACGGGCGGACGCCATCCCATCGCGGTGCTCTCGGGGCCGAGCTTCGCGGCGGAAGTCGCGCGCGAGAGTCCGACGGCGCTCGTGGTCGCGTCCCGCGACGCGGCGGTGGTGCAGTCGGTTCAGGCGGAATTCCGCGGGCCGTTCCTGCGGCTGTACGGCTCGGACGATCTGGTCGGCGTCGAGATCGGCGCGGCGCTCAAGAACGTGATTGCCATCGCCGCCGGCGTCGTCGAATCGCTGGGGCTCGGCCACAACGCGCTGGCCGCGCTCATCACGCGGGGGTTGGCTGAGATCTCGCGGCTCGCGTGCGCGATGGGAGGCCAGCGCGAGACGCTGTCGGGTCTCAGTGGTCTCGGCGACCTGGTGCTCACGTGCACGGGGCGACTGAGCCGCAATCGCCACGTCGGCGTCGGACTGGGGGAGGGGCGCTCGCTCGATGAGATCCTCGGCGGCATGCGCATGGTGGCCGAAGGCGTGCGCACGACGCAGGCGGCGCTCGCACTCTCGGCGCGCTACGACGTCGAGCTGCCGATCGCCGCGCAGATGGCCGAGGTGCTGGCCGGCCGGAAGACGCCTCAGGATGCGGTGGCGGATCTGATGCTGCGGCCGCAGCGCGGGGAGCACGTGTAGCGGACTTCGAGGGGCGCGCAATAATAGACGCATGCCCAATCTGATTCCTTCCGACGCGCTGGTCTTCTTCGGCGCCACAGGCGACCTGGCCTTCAAGCAGATCTTTCCCGCGCTTCAAGCGTTGTTCCGCGACGGCCTGATCGACGCGCCGGTTATTGGCGTCGGCCGATCGGGCTGGAGCGTCGAGCAATTGCGCGCCCGCGCGCGCGCGAGCGTCGAGGCCCACGGCGGGGTTGACGAAGCGGCGTTCGCCAAGCTCGCGCGGCGGCTCGACTACATCGACGGCGACTACAACACGGCCAAGATGTTCAACGAGCTCAAGGCGAAGCTCGGATCGGCCTCCCGACCGCTTCACTACCTCGCGATTCCTCCGAGCGCCTTCGAAGTGGTGGCGACCGGACTGGCGCGCTCCGGCTGCGGCGAGAACGCGCGCGTGGTCGTCGAGAAGCCGTTCGGCCGAGACCTGGCCTCGGCCGAGGAGTTGAACGACACGATTCACCGGTTCTTCTCCGAGCGGGCGATTTTCCGGATCGACCACTACCTCGGGAAGGAGCCCGTGCAGAACCTCCTGTACTTTCGGTTCGCGAATTCGTTTCTCGAGCCCGTGTGGAACCGTCAGTACGTCGAACGCGTGGAGATCACGATGGCCGAGTCGTTCGGCGTGCAAGGGCGCGGCCGGTTTTACGAAGAAGTCGGCGCGATCCGCGACGTCGTGCAGAACCATCTGCTGCAGGTGGTCTCCCTGCTGGCGATGGAGGCGCCCGTCGGGCACGACCCGGAAGCGATCCGTGACGCGAAAGGGCAGGCCTTCAAGGCCATGCGGCCGCTCGAGCCCGCCGACGTCATTCGCGGCCAGTTCGCCGATTATCGACAGCAGGATGGCGTCGCACCGGACTCGACCGTCGAGACGTTCGCCGCTCTGCGGCTGCACGTGGACTCGTGGCGCTGGGCCGGCGTGCCGTTCTACGTGCGCGCCGGCAAGTGTCTGCCCGTGACCGCGACGGAAGTGTTCGTGTCGCTCAAGCGGCCCCCGCATCTGCTGTTCGACGATGTCGCGAGCGCGCCGCCGAATCACTTCCGGTTTCGATTGAGCCCCCACGTCGTGCTCGAGCTTGGCGCGCGCGCCAAGCGCCCCGGCGAGGCGCTGCGTGGCGAAGAAGTGCAGCTCTTCGCCTGCCACGAATCGGCCCACGAGAAGCCGCCCTACGAGCGGCTGCTCGGCGACGCGATGCGTGGAGACCAGATGCTCTTCGCCCGCGAGGACTCCGTGATGGAGGCCTGGCGGGTGGTCGACCCGGTCATTGGCGAGAAGAGCCGCAGCCTGCCGATCGTGCCCTACGCATGCGGCTCGTGGGGGCCGGCCGAAGCGGGAGACCTCATCGGCGGCGGGTGGCACAACCCGACGCCGGACGATCCGGTCGCGAAGCCCTGAGCAACGGGACGCCGGCGGCACATCGCCCTCTGATACTCTGTGCGCCTCATGTTCCACGGGGTCTACTCGGTGCTGCCGACGCCGTTTCGCGCAGACGGCCAAGTCGACCTGGTCAGCCTCGGCCGCGTCGTCGAGCTCGCGATCGCGGCGGGCGTCAACGGCGTCACGGCGCTTGGCGTCACCGCGGAGGTGTCGAAGCTCACCGAGCGGGAACGGGCGGGCATCGTCGAGACCGTGCTGGCGCACGCCGCCGACCGCGTGGCGGTGATTGTCGGGGCGTCGGCCGACGGCCGGTGGACGTGCGTGGAGTTTGCCCGGCAGGCCAAGACCTTTGGCGCCGCCGGCGTCATGATCAGTCCGCCTCGGATGGCGAAACTGCAGAGCGACGCGGTCGTGGCGCACTACGCGGCGATTGCCAGCGCCGTCGATCTGCCGATTGTCGTCCAGGACTATCCACCCGTGTCCGGGTTCGCAATGGAGCCGTCGCTGCTCGCACGCGTGGCGCGCGAAGTGCCGGCCGCGCGAACCATCAAGCTTGAAGACCCGCCGACGCCGTCCAAGACGCGCCGCATCCTCGACGAGGTTGGCGACGTGGAGGTGGCGGTCCTCGGTGGACTCGGCGCCGTCTTTCTGATCGAGGAACTGCTGGCCGGAGCCGCCGGCGCGATGACCGGGTTTGCCTACCCGGAAGTCCTGGTCAAGATCGTCTCGCTGTTTCGATCCGGCGCGCACGATGAGGCGGCCGATCTGTTCTATCGATTTGTCCCGTTGATGCGCTTCGAGTTTCAGGAGGGGATTGGGCTGGCCATCCGCAAGGAGGTCTACCGGCGTCGCGGGGCGATTGCGGACGGCTCGACGCGGGCTCCCGGTCCGACGCTGGACGAGTCCACGCGGATCGCGCTCGACCGCGTGTTGGCCTGGACCGCCAGGCAGGAGGGGGCGTCGTGGATCTTGGATTGACGGGGAAAGTCGCGATGGTCGCGGGGGCCAGCCGCGGGCTTGGCTATGCCGTGGCGCGGGCGCTGGCCGCCGAAGGGGCGAAGGTGTCGCTGGGCTCGCGGGACGCGAAGCGCGTGGCGGAGGCCGGCCGGCGCATCGGCGCCGAGACGTCCACCGTGGCGCTGGCCTGGCAGGCGGACGTGCAATCGGCCGATGCGCTCGCCGAGTGGCACGCGAAGACCGTCGAGACGTTCGGCGGCGTGGACTTGCTGTTCATCAACACGGGCGGACCGCCCGCCGGGACGACGCTGTCGTTCGACGACGAAGCGTGGCAGGGCGCGTTCGAGTTGCTCGTGATGAGCGCGGTGCGGATGGCTCGGCTCGTCGTGCCGAGCATGGCCGCGCGCGGCGGCGGCGCCATCGTCGTCTCGACGTCGTCGGCGGTGAAGGAGCCGATCCCGAATCTCGCGTTGTCGAACATCGTGCGGTCGAGCGTGTCGGCGCTCGCCAAGACGCTGGCCAACGAACTGGCGCCGCAGCGGATTCGCGTGAACCACTTGCTGCCTGGGCGCATCGACACGGACCGGATTCGCGAGCTCGACGGGATCAAGGCCAAGCAGACCGGGACCTCGGCCGAAGAGCAGCGGGCCGCCTCGGCGAACGCCATCCCCCTGGGCCGGTACGGGACCCCCGACGAGTTCGCCGGTGCCGCCGTGTTTCTTTTGTCCGACGCGGCGCGCTACATCACCGGCGCGTCGCTGCAGGTCAACGGCGGCCTGGTGCGCAGTGTCTTCTAGTGCCGTTCTGGTATTCTCTGGTGCCACGGATTTCGTCCTGAAACCCTGAGGGAGTCGTCGTGCACTTCGTTGCCGGAGTCGATCTGGGCGGAACCGCCATCAACTACACGTTCCTGACCGAGGACGGCCGATTCCTCATCGAGGGGCTCTGCGAACACCCGGCGCGCTCGAAGGAAGGGCCGGACGTGTGCCTCGCGCAGATCGCGTCGGGCTTCGACGCGGCGCTCGCCCAGGCCGGTCTGGGGCTCGCCGACGTGACGGTCGTCGGACTCGATACGCCTGGGCCGGCCAGCGCGGAGGGCGTCTTGAGCGTGCGCGGCTCGACGAACTTCGTCCACCCCAATTGGGCCGGGTTCGACATTCCCTACGCCTTGAGTCAGCGCATCGGCAAGCCGGTCGTCTACCTCAATGATGGCAACGCCGGCGCGCTCTGGGGGCACTTCGCGATTTTCGGCAACACGAAACCCGCCACGTCGGTGTCCGCCATCGTCGGAACCGGGCTGGGTGGCGGTGTCATCGTCGAGGGCAACGTCGTGAAGGGGCGGCGGGGGTTCGGCGGGGAACTCGGACACGTGCTCGTGCCCTACCAGAGCATCGACGGGATCGGCGGGCTGGTGCCGACCTGCAACTGCGGCCGCGAGGGTGACCTCGAGTCGCTCTGCTCGCTGACCGCCATCGAGCGAACGCTGTTGCCGTATTTTCTGGCTCAGCAGCCCGACCACACGCTCGCGGCCATGGACCCGCATCAGGCGGCCAAGCTCGTGCGCGGCCTTGCCGAGCGCGGTGACGATCTGTGCCGGAAAGTCTTTCGCGTTCAGGCGCGGGCGCTGGGGCTGTTCTTCGACGAGATGATCAACGTGTTCGATCCGGACGCGTTGATTATTGGCGGCGGCGCTCTCGAAACCGGCGAAGCGTTCCGCCAGTGGTTTCTGGACGAAGTTCGGGCCGGTATGCCCGGCCAGCGAGTCGAGCAGGCGCAGATCCCGTTGTACGTCATGCCGAACGGCGATACGGCCGGCGCGCGCGGAGCCGCGATCGAAGCCCTCAAGACGGCTCGCGCGCACGACGCGCCCGCCCGTCCCACGCAATGAACCTCCCGCCGCGCAGGCTCACTGCGCTTGTGGCGCTTGCGGCCGTGCTCCTGGCCGGTCGCGTCCTCCAGGCCGACGAGGCCTATGGCACGATTCGCATCACCGTGACGGACGCCGCGCCGTCAGGCGCGTCGGTTGTGCTCGCCTCAGGTCGCCAGCCGTCACGCCGGTGGCCCGCCGAAGTGGGCGCGGCCGGTCTGGCGGTCGTCAGCGGGTTGCCGCCGGCCGCGTACCGCCTGACCGCGACACTCGCGGGGGGGCAGGTCGGGACCACCACGGTTGACGTTGGCGCGGGCGAGACGGTGTCAGTCGAGGTCTCGGTCGGTCCACCGCCGGGCGGCGGGCTGGTCTTCCGGGTGACGGATCGGGCGCGGCCCGTCGAGGCGACGGTGTTTTCGCGGACGCTGCTCGACGCGCTGCCGGCCGGGAACGACGCATCCGCGCTCCTCGAGACCGCGGCGCCATGGGCGATGACGGATGGCTTCGCCGCGGGGGGGCTGGCCTTGGGTTCGCTGGTTCGCGTGGGCAGCCAGGGGGCCTCGTGGACCCAGACTTCGGTCACGATGGGCGACCTGCGATTGCCGGTTCCTGGACGCGCAGGCGACATGGCATTTGCGCCCGACCCTCGCGCGGTTCAGGACATGCTGGTCTCATCGGGCATGGCGCCGGTGGACGCGGCGGCGTCGGGGACTTCAATCATCCTGTCTCCACGGCGTCCCGGTCCGACCCGAGAGGGCGCGCTCGATCTGTCGTTCAGCACGCCGGGAATGGTCGCGGCGGTCTCGCCGGACGCCGTGCAGCCAATCGCCAGACTGCACTCGTGGCGCGACGTCGGACTCGAAATCGGCGGGCCCGTTCGGCCGGGGTTCGGCGGATTCGTGTCCGGTGGCGTGAGGCGCGGCCAGCAGGACGTTCGAGGTGAGCCGGTTCCGCCGACGCTCGAGAAGTCGCTGTTCGCGCACGGCGTCGCGAACCTGAGCCCGCGCGACGAACTGCGCGTCTGGGGCGCGGTCCAGGGCGTCACACGCGCCTATCCCAAGCGCGCCCAGTTGCAGGCCTCGAACGTATCCGAGGCTGACGTGTTCGTGCAGTCCCAGGCAGCCTGGTCGCACGACACCCTGAGCGGCGCCCACGCGGATGTGTCGATGGGGGCGATCCACGGCCGCGTGGCGCCCGCGATCGCGTCGTCAATGGGCGGCACGATCGATCGGGTGACCGACGGCGCCGTGCCGCCGCCGCCAACGACGGACGTGCTGAATCGATGGCAGGTTCGCGCCGTGTTCGCCGCCCCGCCGATCGGACGGGAGACGCTTCGGGCGGGCATCGTGCTCGACCGGACGACGGCGATGTCCGACGTCGTGGCGCTCCCCACGGTGGGCGAACTCGCGGGCGGGGTGCCCGCGCGCGCCTGGGTGCCGGTCTGGTCCGGGGCGACGTCGCACCGCCGCACGACCGACGCGGCGGTCTTCGTGGAAGACACGATGGCGGTGGCCGATCGGTTGACGATCGATGCGGGACTGCGCGTGGACGCCGCTTCCGGGGCGGCTTCCGGGGCGGCGCAGGGAATCTCCTGGCACTCGCTCGCGCCGCGCGTGAGCATTCGCTGGGCGCCGAGAGCGCTCGTCGTCTTCGGCGGATACGGCCGCTACGACGCGGATCTGCCGATCGACCTGCTGAGATTTGGAGACCCCGCCGAGCCCTCGGAGAACGTGTATCGGTGGACGGATGCCAACGGCGACGGGCAGGTCGGTTCTGGCGAACTGGGGGCCCTCGTCGAGCGGGCGGGCCAGGGCCAGGCGGTCGCCTCGATCGATCCCGGGCTGCGGCGTCCCACTACCGACGAGTTCACTCTGGGCGCCGAACGGCAGCTTGGCGGGGGCATGACGGTTCGAGCGAGCGCGGTCGTGCGGCGCAGCCGCGCCTTGTGGCGCGCCGTGAACGTCGGCGCGCCGCTTTCGGCCTATACCGTCCTGTCGATCCCGGATGCGGGCGTGTCCTGGGACGGTCCCAGCGACGACCGGCTGCTGACTGTCTACGATCGGCGGCCCGCGACCTTCGGTGCCGACGCCTACCTGCTGTCGACGCCCGAGGGCGATGCGGCGCGCTCGTCGTACGACGGCCTCGAGATTGGCTGGACGCTGCGGACGGCGCGATGGCGCGCGCTGCTTGGCGCCACGGCGTACCGTGTGGACGGGCCCGGCGGCGACCCGGGCTATCGCGCGCAGGAGAACGATCAGGGCGTCACGGGCGCGCTGTTGGGGAACCCGAACGCGGCCTCGTATGTCGTCGGCCGGTTGTTCTTCGATCGCGCGTACGTCCTGAAGTGGTCAACGGTCTACCGCGCGCCGCACGATCTGCTGCTCGCGGCGACCGCGCGCTACCAGGACGGCCAGCCGTTTGCCCGGCTCGTCGTCGATCCCGCTTTGTCGCAGGGCCCTGAGATCGTGCAGGCGTACACGAACGGCCGGACGCGCTTCACATTTGTTGCCACGGCGGACGTGCGCGTGCAGAAAGGCTTCGAGATCGCGGGCCACCGCTGGGCGGTGACGCTCGACATCTTCAACCTGACGAACCGCGCCGGCGAGGTGGAAGAGAACGCGCTCTCCGGCGGTGCGTTCCGCCAGACGACGGCCGTGCAGCCGCCGCGGACGCTGCGCCTCGGCGTGCAGCTAAGCTTTTAGCGCCGGGCGAATCAGGCTGACGTCCGAGATGGCGATCAGGCCGTCGCCGACCATCCGCTCGAGCGTCGGCAGGAATTCCGCGATCTTCGACGCCTCGTCGATGAGGCACACCATGACGGGCAGGTCCGACGAGGTGAGCAGGTGCTTGCGGTGGACGCGGCTGCTTGCGCCGTATCCCTCGATGCCGCGATAGGCCGTCGCGCCAGCCAAGCCGTGCCGCCGCGCCTCCTCGATGACGGCTTGGTGCAGAGGCTGGCCGTTCCACCGGTCGTCTTCGCCAAAGTGCACGCGCAGCAGCTTCGCGGGGGTACCGGGGGTCATGACGAGGCCTCGGTCGAGTCGGTCCGTGGTTCGGGCCGATGGCTGTACTTGAGCACGTTGAACGTCGGACAAGACGACCAGCCCGTCCTGGACCATCTCCTGAAGGAACGGCAAGTACGCGCGGATCTTGGCCTCGTCGTCGATCGCCGACAGCATGATGGGCTGATCGGTCGACAGACTCAGGGGCCGTTCTCGGCGGAGGCGCTCGTGCGCGCTGTAGCCGGCAATACCCCGATACACGGTGACGCCGGCGATGTCGTTCGCCCGCAGGCTCTCGACCAGGGCGTCGTACAGCTTCTTACCCTGCCATTTGTCGCCTTCGCTGATGAAGATGCGCATGAGCATCGCGCGGCCGTGCAGCGGGGTCCGCGGGACGTCGGACGCCGTCGCCGTGGCCTTCAGGACGGTGGTGTCCTGCATCTCGACGAGCCCGTCGCCGACCATCTGCAGCAGTTTGGGCAGGAGCGCGTCCAGCTTCTCGGCGGTCTCGACGAACTCGATCTTCACGGGCAGATGCTCGCTCATCTCCAGGATCCGGGCGGCGTGCATCTGGTGCCGCGCGCCGAAGCCGGCGACGCCTTTGGTGACCGTCGCACCGGCGACTCGGTGGTAGAAGAGGTAATTGAGCACCGACAGGTACAGGGGCTCGCCGCGAACGTGCGCATCTTCGCTGAGGTACACCGTCACGCGCTTGGCGGATCCTTGTGTCAGCATGCCGTTCCTTTGTCGCTTAGAAGAGGACGCGCGCGGCGACGAAGCCCAACCAGAGCGCGACGTAGCCGGCGACCACGCTGCCAAGGACGTTGGCGAGTGCGATGGGCCAGGCGCCCTCGGACATTGCGCGAAACGTCTCAAGCTCGAACGTGGAGAACGTCGTGTACACCCCGACAAACCCAATGGGAATGAGGAAGCGCCAGTTCGGGTGCGCGATCAACCGATCGGCGAGAAGCGCCGTCACCAGGCCCATGATGAGGCAGCCCGTGACGTTGGCGACGAACGTGCCATACGGAAAGCCGACCGGGACGCGGGCTTGAATCACCGCCGCGACCTGGTATCTGGCGACGGCCCCGAGGGCCCCTCCGATGGCGATCATGACGTAGCGGCTCAAGACGCCTCCTGCATTCGTGCGCCGGCGGGCAGCGCGCCGCTCCGGCGTCGGGCCGCGCGTGCGCGCGCGAGTCCCGCCTCACTGGGCACATGTGTCGAAGGAGAGACGCGTGATGACAGACTCCTCCGAGCATCGCCCGTAGGAGTCATCTGCCTCGGGCCGCGCCCGGGGCGGTTCTGGGTGAACCCCAACACCCGTCAACCGCACAGCTTACCATCGGGCCACGGGCGGCTCAAACCACGACGCCGCGCCGGTAGTGGCGTAATGCCGTGTTGCTCATGGCCGACGCTTGAGTTGCCAGACCGCTCCAGCGATAAACCCCAGGACCGTGATGAAAATGGTCAGACGTGACGGACCGGACAAGTCAATACCCCAACTGCCGCCGCTTGCCCTAATTAGGGCGTTCATCCGGATGATTAGAATCGCAAACTTCACGACGACGAACAGCATCCCCGTCGCAATTCCAACACCGACGCCGACTAGCAGCGCCTTGATAAACCGCTTCACGCCGCTGATTCTACTGCCGTCTCGGCCGTCAAGAGGACCAGACGCCAGCCAAGCCCGATCTGATCGCTCGGCGACTCAGGGTGTACCTGCGGCCGTAGCAACACGGCATTAGCCCACTTCCGCCGCCTTGAGCACGACGAGCGTCTGGTCGTCGGCCGGAGCGCCGCCAAACTGGCGCACGTCCTGGAAGACCGTCTCGCACAGGCGGGCCGCCGTCTCGTCGCGGTGGGCCAGGAGCGTCGACACCAGGCGCTCGACCCCGTAGGGCTCATCGGCGGCGTTCGACGCGTCGGTGATCCCGTCGGTGTACAGGGTCAGGAGATCTCCGGGCCGCAGCTTGGCGAAGCCTTCCAAGTAGCGGGCATCTTCGAAGAGGCCGAGCGGCATGCCGCCCTCTTCCAGCAACTCGCACGATCCATCCCGGTGGAGCAGAACGGGGGGCAGGTGGCCGGCGTTGACGTAGATCAACCGCAACATCCGCACATCGAGCACGCCGTAGAACAGCGTCACGAACTTGCCCTCTTCCGCCGATTGGTGCAGGAAACGGTTGGCGTGGCGCAGGATCGCGCGCAGGGCGAGATCCTGGCCCACGAGCGCCCAGAGCGAGGCCCGCATGGCGGCCACGAGCAGGGCGGCGGCGATGCCCTTGCCGACGACGTCCGCGACGGCGATGCCCCAGCGGTCTTCGCCCAGCGGAAGGAACTCGTAGTAGTCGCCGCCGACCGCGAAGGACGTCTCGTGCGCGCCGGCGATGTCGAAGCCCTCGAGCACTGGCGTGCGCCGCGGCAGCAGGTCCGCCATCACGCGTCGGGCGACGAGCAGTTCGGCGTCGATGTGTCAATCGGGCATGGTCCGCAGGGGCGCGAGCGCCGCTGTGTGGAGGATAGCCCAAACCGGCGGTCTCGACGGAGCGAGCGGCTATGCTGTTGGGCATGGCGTCAGCGGACCCGCGGCCCGACCCGATGAACCGGCCGGTGTTGCCCGCACGGGGCACGTCGGTCGATCCGGTTGGGCTGGCCTGGCTCATCACCGTCCGGTGGACGACGCTCGCGGCCGGTGTCGGTGCGGTGATTGCCGGGCGCAGCGGACTCGGCGCCCGCATGCCCGTGGGGCTCGCCGGCCTGCTGCTCGCGATGCTGGCGGTCTCGAATCTGTGGCTGATGTGGGCCGTGCGCCGCGTGCGCACGAAGCCCGTGATGACGATGGCCGGCATGCTGGTCTGCGCCGACGTGGTCCTCTTGACCTGGCTGCTCATCCGGTCGGGCGGCGTGCTCAACCCGGTCAGCGTCTTCTACCTCGTCGAGATCGTGATGGCCGCGCTCGTCCTGGGCCGGTCCTGGACGTGGATCGTCACCACGCTGTCGGTGGGAGGCTACGCGACGCTCTTCATGTCGCCGCCCGCGGACCTGCGCGCGGCGCAGGTCATGCACCCCGAGATCGCCGTGCACATGCGTGGGATGTGGCTGGCGTTTGCGCTGACCTCGGTCATCGTGGGCATTCTCGTTACGCGGCTGGCCGTCGCGGTGGAGCGGCGCGACCGCGCGCTCGAAGCGCTGCGCGACCGGTCGGCCCGCGCCTCGCGCTTCGCGGGGTTGGCGACGCTCGCGGCGGGCGCGGCGCACGAGTTGAGCACGCCGCTTGCGACCATTGCCGTGGCGGCGCACGAGCTCGAGCGGTCGCTCGACCTTCGAGAGGCCGACGCCGACCTGCGCGGCGACGCCACGCTCATCCGCGGCGAGATCGACCGCTGCCGCCGCGTGCTCGACGAGATGGCGGGGCGGATCGCCGAGCCGAGCGGAGAGGCGCCGCGCCATGCCTCGGTCGCCGACGTGATCGAGCACGCGCTGTCGGGACTGACGCCCGAGGAGCGCGCGCGGGTGCGGGTCCGCATGGCGCGTGCGCTGCCGGTGGTCTGGCCCATCCGCGTCGTCGGGCAGGCGGTCGCCAACGTGGTGAAGAACGGCTTGCAGGCCTCGAGCCCGACCGACGAGATCCAGCTCGACATTGGCGAAATGGCCGGTGCGCGGGTGCGCATCGTCGTGGTCGACCAGGGGCAAGGCATGACACCCGACGAGGTCGCGCGGGCGGGCGAGCCGTTCTTCACGACCAAGCCCCAGGGGGTCGGCACCGGGCTTGGTTTGTTCGTGGCCCGGTCAACCGTCGAGCAGCTCGGCGGCTCCCTGGCACTCGCCTCCGTCCCGGGCGCCGGCACCACGGCCACACTCGTGCTGCCCGCCGATGTGGTGGGGAAGTGAGGGAGGGCCGATGCTATTGGACTATTTGTTATTGGTTATTGGTTATTTATTGCTGTCGAGGCGCCACGAGACACTCAGACGCACGAACGGCTCAACGCAATAACCAATAACCAAATAACAAATAACCAATAGCCCATGTCTTCGCCTGCTTCGCCCGATCGCCCGCTGCTGCTCATCGTCGAAGACGACGAGCCGCTGCGGCATCGGTTGGCGCGGGCGTTCGCGGCGCGCGGGTTCGACGTGGTCGAAGCGGAGACGACGGCGCAGGCGCTGGCAGAGGTCGAGCACGAGACGCCCGAATTCGTCGTCCTGGACCTGCGGGTGCCGGACGGCAACGGCCTCGACCTGATCCCGGCGTTGAAGCACGCGGATCAGGCGACCCGGATCGTGGTGCTGACCGGATACGGCAGCGTCGCCACGGCCATCGAGGCGCTGCGGCGCGGCGCTTCGCACTACCTGACGAAGCCAGCCGACGCCGACGAGATTCTCGCGGCGTTCGACCGCGGCGCCGAGCCGGCCGGCGCCCTGACGCTGCCGCTGCAGCCGATGTCGCTCGACCGGGTCGAATGGGAGCACATCAGCCGCGTTCTGGTGGACTGCCAGGGCAACATCTCGGAAGCGGCCCGCGTGCTCGGCCTCCACCGCCGGTCGCTGCAGCGGAAGCTGGCCAAGTATCCACCCCCGCGCTGATCCCGCGGCGTAGACGATGTGGAGGAAAATCGGCGCCGCGCCGGCTGATGTCGTACGAGGGTGATACAGTGAGCGCCGAGCCACGACGGGAGGGGCATGGCCGGTCCGGTATCCGAATTCGTCAACCGACACTTTCGACATTTCAATGCGGCCACCGTCAGGGACGCGGCCGACGCCTACGTGCGCCACATTTCGGCGGGCGGCCAGATGCTGCTTGCCATGGCCGGCGCGATGAGCACGGCCGAGCTCGGCGTCTCGCTCGCCGAGATGATTCGCCAGCGCAAGATCCACGCGATTTCGTGCACCGGCGCCAACCTCGAAGAAGACGTCTTCAATCTCGTCGCACACGACCACTACGAGCGGATCCCGCGCTATCGGGACCTGACGCCGGCCGACGAGAAGTCGCTGCTCGATCGGCACCTCAACCGGGTGACGGACACCTGCATTCCCGAAGAAGAGGCCATGCGCCGCATCGAGCGCATCGTCGCCGACCGGTGGGAGGCCGCCGATCGGGAAGGGCGGTCCGCGTTTCCGCATCAGTTCTTGTACGACGTGCTCCGTGACGGGAGCCTGGAACGCTTCTATCAAATCGATCCCGCCGACAGCTGGATGATCGCGGCCGCCGAGGTCGATCTGCCGATCTTCGTGCCCGGCTGGGAGGATTCGACGCTGGGGAACGTCTTTGCCGCTCACTGTCTGAAGGGGCGGTTGACGCACACATCCACGGTGCGCGGCGGCATCGACTACATGACCGAACTGGCGCGCTGGTACGAAGCCACGAGCGCGGAGCGGTCGATCGGATTCTTCCAGATTGGCGGCGGAATCGCCGGCGATTTTCCAATCTGCGTGGTGCCCATGCTCGAGCAGGACCTCAAGCGCGAGCACGTGCGCCTGTGGGGCTACTTCTGCCAGATCAGCGATTCGACGACCAGCTACGGCTCGTATTCGGGGGCGGTGCCCAACGAGAAGATCACGTGGGGCAAGCTGGGCATCGGCACGCCGTCGTTCGTCATCGAATCGGATGCCACGATCGTCGCGCCCCTGATCTTCGCGAAAGTGCTTGGCTGGTAGCCGCGCCCACGCCCAGTGGGGTGTCTACTCCGTGCCGGCGCTGAAGATGTCCTGGTTCACGCCGAGCTGAGGCCGGCCGCGGTCACCCTTCAATCGCCGCGCGACCCGAGGCCGGCGGCAGGTGTGCGGCCTCCTGTTCGGAGTCCTTCCGGTCGACGATCACGCCGGGCAGCAGGAAGATGAGCGGGACGACGATCAGCGAGATCGACCCGTCAATGAACATCATTCTGGTGAAGGACAGGTGGTACACGTCCATCGCCTTCGACCCGACCCAATCGCTGCCGAAAATCGACAGGTTGCGCACGCTCATCATCAACGCGAAGCCCAGGCCCTCGCTGCCGGCCGGCGTCGCGCGTACGGCCAGATCCATCAGCGCCATATCGGCCGCCGTCCACCCGAGCCCCCAGAAGCTCTCGATGACGTAGGCGTGGGGCACGCTCGTGTAGAAGCAGTAGGCGTACTGGGACGCGGCGCCCAAGGCGATGCAGACGAAGAGCAGCTTCCGCAGATTGAAGCGCCGACAGCCGATCGTGCCGTACAGGGTCGCGGCCAGCACGCCGAAGCTGCCGTTCAGGAAGATCATCAGGCCTTGCCCTTCGGTCGTCAGGTGCAGGAAGTCCTGCTGCCGAAAGAAGAGGCCGGTCTGAAAGCCGGGCGCGAAGTAGAACAGCGCGCTGAACGCCGCCGCGGCCCACATGGTCTTGGCGTGGCCGATCTTGACGAGCTGCTTGCCGGCCTGGTCGAACAGGGTCTTCGAGTCCACCTTCCGCCGCTGCTCGTTCAGGAACAGGATCGTGGTCGGGACGATCAGGAACATCACCGCGCCGCCGGCCGCCGCCGTCCATCCGAACGAAATGGCGCCGAGGAAGCCACCGAGCGGCCCGGCGACCACGTAGCTGAACTGCTCGACGAAATTGCGGACGGCCGTCAGGCGCCCAGGCGCCTGGAAGGCTTGAGCCGTCTCCACCATGTAGCCGCCCACGACCGTGCTCGTGACCACCATGAACACGTTGAGCGCGACGCAGACGGTCAGGAGCGAGCCGTACTGGTGCGGGGTGAACAGGAGGAGCACGAAGCAGGCCACCGTCAGGATCGAGCCGACGAGCATGTAGCTCTTGCGCCGCGTTCCGAAGAACGGGAACGCATCGGTGACGATGCCGGCGAAGGGCTTGAAGTACCAGGCGAACTGCATCCAGAAGAAGAACGCCGACGTGGACGCGCGGTCCGCGTGGAGCTCGTTCTTGAGCAGGTTCTTGAGCGGGATCAGGCCGATGAGCTGGAACTGGGAGAGTGTCGTGCCCAGTACGCCGACGATGACGACGATGGCGGCGAGGCGGAGCGCACGCGTGTTCGCGGCGGGAGCCTCGGTCATGGCAGGGGAGCTTACCGCAGTTCGGGAACGTTCAACTTATGCAGGGCATTCGCCGGCCGTGGGCGGGCCCCATGAGCGATCCCGGGGGCGAGTCAACGTTTCGGCGGGGAGTCCTTCGAACGTGGCTGATCGGGCTGGCGAGCGGCACCGAAGCTGCCGAGCGCCGCGAGCAGTTCGCGAAGGAGGCCGGCGGCGGTCCGTCTTCGCCGAGCCGTCGTGGCGCTCGTGGCTTTGCCGGACAGCCTTCGCTGCCGGCCTGTATGACCGCCCAGCATCCGTCGCGCTCCAGTTGTATTCCAAAAGGTCTTGACATATATTCCTTTGGGTAACCCAAATGGATCCCATCAAGGTGGATGTCTGGCAAGGGACGCTGGCGCTGATGGTCCTCAAGACGCTGGAGGCGCTTGGTCCCCTCCACGGTTTCGGCATCGCGCGCCGGATTGAGCAGACGAGCGGCCAGCGCCTCGTCCTGAATCCCGGTACACTGTACCCGACCCTGCTCAAGCTCGAGCAGGAGGGCTTCATTGCCTCTACGTGGGGCACCTCCGAGAACAACCGCCGGGCCAGGTACTACCGGTTGACACGCGCCGGGCGAGGGTGCCTCACCCGCGAGGTCCGCCAGTGGGAAACCACGACCGATATCCTCGCGCAGTTCCTGGCGCTCAAGGAGAGCCGGTGAGGCGCCTGCGGGCCCTGGTGCTGAGACTGGCGGGCCTCCTCGGTTGGGGGCGACCCGACGCCGACATATTGGAAGAGCTGCAGGTCCATCGCCAGATGCTCGAAGAGGAGTACCGGCGATCCGGGCGAACCGACGAGGAGGCTCGCCGCGAAGTGGCCAGGACGTTCGGGACCGTCTCTTCCGCGGTTGGCCCCTATCGGGATCGACGCGGCATGCCGGCCGTCGAGAACTTCTGGCGCGACGCCTGCGAAGCGGTTCGTTCGCTGGTCCGGCCGGCCGCTCGGCTGCGACGCAGCCTCGCCATGGTGACGATCCTCAGCGTGTGCCTGACGGTCAGCGTCTGCACATTTGCCGTCATCGACGGACTGCTGCTGAAGCCGTTGCCAATTCGGCAGCCCGATCAACTCTTTGTCGTGGGGCCGCCATCCAAGCTGGATCCGAAACGGCCGTGGTCGGTCGATCTGATTGACCTTGAGGCGCTGGCCCAGACCGACGGCGTCAACGGAGCCTTCGGGTACGTGACGGACTTCGGGCCCAACCGACCGGACGAGCCGGGCGACGTTCGGGAATCCGAGGTGTCTCCGGACTTCTTCTCGGTCCTCGGAGTGGTCCCGGCGCTCGGACGCGCCCTTGACGCCGGTGATGTGGCGAGTGGACCGCCGCCGGTCGCGATTGGACACGACCTGTGGCGATCGGCGCTTGCCGGCGATCCCGCCGTCATCGGGAAGGTGGTGACGATTGGTCATCGCCGTGTGCTCGTGCGAGGCGTGTTGCCCTCTGGGTTCGACTTTCCGCTGGGAACCACCGTGTGGTCGCTCGAGCCTCGTCCCAGGACGACGTTCCGCATGCGCTCGCTCGTGGGCGTCGTTCGTGTGAAGTCAACGGCGGTCCTCGGCCGAATTCGGCTTTCGGACGAGCCAGTCGTCTCGGTGCCCCTCGCAAGAGACCTTCGACCGGACAACGCGTGGTCGATTGTGCCCATCTGTTTGGCCGCGATCGGGATGATCGTCATGGGACTGATTCATCTGGTGGTCGCCCAGATGACACACGCGGTCGACCGATCGCGGGAGACGGCGGTCCGCTCGGTGCTGGGGGCCGGCTGGATGCGCATCGCGCGGCAATGGCTGCTCGAGGCGGCCGCGCTCTCCGCCGCTGCGGCAGCGCTCTCCGCGCTATGCGCGGGTGCGGTGCTGACGATCGTGATCCGGCTGCTACCGCGTGAGCTGACGTTCGGGCAGCCGATTGCCGTTGACGGGCGCGCGCTTCTCTGTGGCGCTGGCGTCGCGTTCGTGACGCTGGTGGCGCTCGCGCTGGCGCCGATCATCGTCCTGCGCCGGGCGACTCTGACGGAGCTGCTTCGTGGTCGCCTCAGCGACGCCCGTCTAGCCGCGCCACGCTGGGGGCGGCTCGTTGTCCTGGGCGTGCAGGTGGCCGTGGTGACCGCGCTGACCTATGTTGGCGGCCTCGCGCTTCATAGTGTTGTCGCCGCCGGCCACGCAAACCTTGGCGTGACGTCCGACGGCCTCCTTGCTGTGGGGTGGAGCGGCGGCGCGGCTCGGAGCGTCGGTGGCGCGCCGGCGGTCATGGCGAGACTCCGACGACTGCCGACAGTGATCTCGGTGGCCGTGGGACCGTCTCCGTTGGAACGCGGCCGCACGGTCCTGTCGTTCATGACCATGCCGGCTCAGACCATCGCCGAATTCAAGGCGGCGCCGGAGATTCAGGTCCGATACGTTTCGCTGGAGTACTTCAGCACGGTTGGCACCGCGATTCTGGATGGCCACGACTTCGACGAGCACTCGGCGACCGGATCGGTCGCAATCCTCAGTCACCGGCTCGCCGAGCGCCTGTGGCCGGGACGTTCCGCCGTTGGGCGCAACGTGTACGTCGGGGGGACCAATCCCTCGCGTGTGATCGGTGTTGCGTCTGACGTCTGGGTGATGGGGCCGCAGGTTCCACCGAACGAACTGGTCTTTATCCCGACAAACATGGGTTCTTCGCTCGTCCTCCGGATGCACGATCACGCCGCCGGACAGATGACTGACGTCGCGGCCGTGCTTCGCGACATGCTGGGCGGAGGGCAGTCAGTCGAACATGACCGACGTGGCGGAGCAGCGCGGTCGCCTGATGGTGGCGCCGCGCGCCCGGGCCATCCTCATGGGCCTGCTTGGCCTGGTGGCCCTTGTGCTTGGAGTGGTCGGCGTGTCCGCCACCGCGGAAGAAACCGTGCGGCGTCGTCTCCGCGACGCGGCGATTCGCGTCGCCTTGGGCGCGTCCTCGCTTGGAGTCGTCCGCCGCATGTTGGCCGGTGTCATGGCGACGGTGGCGATTGGCATGACGGTGGGATTCCTGGCCGGTGTCGGCGGCGCGCTCTGGGCCAGGCACCTCTTCTACGGCGTGCTGCCCGATGATCCGACGAGCCTGGCCGGCGCCGCCATCGTCATCGCGATCGGGGCGCTGCTGGCCGCGGGCGTCCCAGCCCGTCGTGCCGCCACGGTCGATCCAGTCGTCCTGTTGAGAGACGAGTAGCTGCTAAACGTTCACCGACGCTGGCCCGAGCCGAGCGATTGACGACGGGAGGCGGGCGGTCATACGCTTGGCGACGGACGCCCCATATGCGACGTGCACTCGGCGCGAGGCTCGGCGTGCTTGGTCTCGCCTCACTGGCGTTCGTTCCACAGCAAACGTCGCCGCCCTCGCCCGTCTTCCGCGCCGGCGTGGACGTCGTCGAGATGGACGTCACCGTGCTCGACGCCCGTCAGCAGCCGGTGCCGGATTTGACCGCCAGCGACTTCTCCGTTCTCGAGGATGGCACGCCCAGACGCATCGTGGCCTTCTCGGTGATGCGCGCGCCCGAAGCTCGGCCGGACGCAGCGTCCTGGATGCACGACGTCGCGCCGGACGTCACCACGAATCAGTTGAACGGCGGGCGCCTGATGGTGATTGTGATGGACGACCGGCTCATGCCGTTCGACACGGGCGTCTCGAAGGCGGCCATCAAGGTCGCCACGTCCGCTATCGATTGGCTCGGCCCGAGCGACCAGGCCGCGGTCATCTTCACGGGCTACGGTCGAAACCAGAACCTGACGACCGACCACGTGGCACTGCGCAAGGCCGTCGAGTCTCTCGTTCCACATCCAGGCACCATGAAGACCGACCCAGGACTCGTCAAGCGAATCGCCGACATTCTGCACGACGCGCCGGTCGGGCGAAAAATCCTGCTCGACATCAGCCCCGCGCCGGGAATGGGCATGATCCTCGCCGCCGAGACTGGCCTCCTCGACATTCTCCGCGAGCTACAGGAAGCCCAAATCACCGTCTACGCGTTCGCTCCCCAGGGCATCGTGGGTTTCCCGGGGATCGTGTCGGACCCACCTCGCGCGGCTCGGATCAACGCCAAGGCGAGAGCCATGCTGAGGACGCCTCCGCCCGTGCCCACCCGGCTCGTCACCGAGACTGGCGGACGCGCCGTGATGGGGACGAACGATCCCTGGGAGGGCGTGGACACCGTGTTTCGCGACAGCCGCCTGTATTACCTCATCGGCTTCGAACGCAGCGCAGCCAACGACGGCAAGATGCACGCTGTGAAGGTGACCGTCGATCGGCCAGGCATGGAAGTGAGGACACGGTCGGGTTATGTCGCTCCCGATCCGACGTCGAGTGCAAAGGCCGCGGCCGCTTCCAAGGCACTTGCTTCGGCCAATCCGATTGATCTGGCGCTCGCGCGCGGGCTGCCCACCGGCGACATTCCCCTTCGCGTGACCGTCACGCCCGTCGCGGCGCCGGACCAGCGGAACACGGTCCTTATCGTTGATACGGAGATCGGCAAGGCGCCAGGGGACACGAGCGCCCCGTCGGCTTCGACCCAACGCGTCGAGCTCGTCGCGTCGGCGTTCGACGCGGATTGGCATGCCAGACAGACTGAAGACCAGGTGGTCGCCCTGTCCCGCAGGGACGGCGCGGCCGCGCACGACGTCCTCTCCCGACTCACGCTGGCGCACGGCCGCTACGACGTCCGCGTGGCCGTCGACAGCGAGGGCCATACCGCGAGCCTCTTCGTGGACGTCGATGTCCCAGACCTCCAAGATCCTGACCTCGCCTTGTCCGGTGTGTTCCTGACCGAGCGGGCCGGCATGCCTGTCGGCCCCGCAGACGCCATTGCGGACCTGGTGCCGGTGCTGCCCACGACGGCGCGGACGTTTACGGTCTCGGATCGCGTCACGGCGTTTGCTCGCGTCTACGAAGGTCGCCACGGGCGGCTGGTGCCGGCGACGGTCGCGACGTCGATCCTCGACGACCACAACCGCCGCGTGTTTCAGGAGACCTCGGCCCTGGAGGCGACGAGCTTCGCGCGCACGCGCTCCGCTGACGTCTCCGTAGACGTGCCGCTCAACCGCCTGACGCCAGGCGATTACCTGCTGACGCTCCAGGCCACCGCTGGCAAGCGTGACCAACAACGAAGCGTCAGATTTTCCATTCAATAGGTCTGCGCGCTCGGCGACCGCCGGCTACGTCAGGATCGCGGCTTCGACGGGGAGCTTCTTGAGGCTCTTGGACTCCCGGGCGGACAGGTAGTTGAGTACCTCGAATCCGATCACTTTGCCGGTCTTGTCCTTGACGAGCACGATCTCCTCGGAGGTCTCTTCGGAGACGTGCTCCTTCTTGGGGTCGTCGAACCAGACGTTCAGTGTGTTGCCGACCTTGTCGAAGATCACTTTGATGGGCTGCATGTCCGGTCCCCAATCTTGATCTTACGCATATGGGCTACCGCTGCCAATCCGAAGGGCCAGCAGAGCTCAACCGCCTCGGCGGGAAGAATTTGACAGCGCGTGGCGGGCACCGTACGATTGGGGTGTACTTCCTCCCCGCCGGATATGCCGAAAGGCCCCGGCGGGGTTATTCTTTTCACCCTGACAATTGGCGTCGGAACCTGTCGTCAAACGCGCCGTCGCGTTCGTGGACGGCCAAAATCTGTTCTTTGCGGCGAAGGATGCGTTCGGCTACACCCATCCCAATTATGGCTTCCCGGCGCTGGCCGAAGCGATATGCGCCAGCAAGGGCTGGGGCTTGGTGGAGACGCGCTTCTACACCGGAATCCCGGACGCCTCCGACAATCCAACTTGGAATTACTTCTGGGCGGGCAAGCTTCTTCATTTCAGCCGCCAGGGAGTGCGCGTCTTCAGCCGCCCGCTGCGATATCGGAACAAGACCGTGAGGCTGCCCGACGGGGCTACGCACGCGTTTCTGACGGCTGAGGAAAAGGGCATCGACGTCAGGATCGCGATTGACGTCATCCGGCTGGCTCATCGCGGTGACTACGATGTCGCGCTTCTGTTCAGCCAAGATCAGGACCTGTCGGAGTTGTGTGCGGAGGTTCGGGTCATTGCCAAAGAACAGAATCGCTGGATCAAGATCGCCTGCGCATTCCCGGTCAGTCCGACGACGAGGAACCGACGCGGGATTACAAACTCCGATTGGATCACGATCGATCGCGCGACCTACGACAAGGCGATTGACCCTCGCGACTATCGAAAGCCAAAGCCAACTCCCTGAGACGCCCGGCCGAACCGTCAGTCCTTCCACGCATTCTTGACGGCCGTTTCGAGCTGATCCTGCCGAGCCTGCACCCACGGGCTGTAGTGCTTCTCGGTGATCCTCACGGAGCTGTGGCCCAACAGAATCGACACCTGGTCAATCGGCACCCCAGCCAGCAGCAGCTCGACGGCGAACGTGTCACGAAATCGGTGGATGTGGCCGCCCTCGATCTTCGCCATCTCGAAGATCCGCGACATCGTCCGCTCCCAGATCTTGACGCGACCTGGCGCTTGCGCGCGCGAGCGTGAGCGAGCGCGCCACGCGAACGGCGCCCCGCGACGAAGCGCGGGGCAAGGGAGCGTGTCAGGGGGTCTGCGCCCCTCGACGAGGCTCGGGCGCCCTGAGCGCCGGTCGAAGGGCGGGGGCGAAGCCCCTCAGCGTAGGGGAGGGCGCGAGCGGAAGCGAGCGCGCCACGCGAACGGCGCCCCGCGACGAAGCGCGGGGCAAGTGAGCGTGTAAGGGGGTCTGCGGGGGCGAAGCCCCTCAGCGTAGGGGAGGGCGCGAGCGGAAGCGAGCGCGCCACGCGAACGGCGCCCCGCGACGAAGCGCGGGGCAAGTGAGCGTGTCGGGGGGTCTGCGGGGGCAAAGCCCCCCAGATTAAGATTAGTGCGGAAGGGGGGACTCGAACCCCCACTGGATTGCTCCAACAAGCTCCTGAGGCTTGCGCGTCTGCCAATTCCGCCACTTCCGCAAGTGACTGTTGACCGGGCCGGTCGGGCGTCGCGGCCCGAACGCACGATTATACCGCGCCCGAGAACCGTGTCCCTCGACAAGCTCGGGACGCCCTGAGCCTGCCGAAGGGCGGAACCCAGAACCGGAACCTGGGCACCCCAGAACCCGGGAACCGCGGAACCCCGAGGCTATACTGCCACGAGGGGGTTTCGTGACTGCTCGCCGCGGCGTCATTCTTGTCCTACTGCTCATCGTGCTGGCCGTCGGCGTGTCCGTCGTGGGCTCGCTGCTGTTTCTCGCGGGCGGTGCCCCCGTCTCGGTTCCGGCCAGAGCTACCTTGTACCTCAAGATCCAGGCGCCGTTCGACGAGGTGCAGCCGGTGAGCTTTCTCGGCGCGCTCCGGCATACCGAGACGCTGCGCGACGTCATCGACATCCTGCGCAAGGCCAAGGTCGACACGCGCGTCAAGACGCTCGTCATCATGCCGCAGGCCCAAGGCGCGATGTGGGGCCAGCTGCAGGAGGTGCGCGCCGCCATCCTCGATTTCAAGTCGTCGGGCAAGCCCGTGACGGCGTTTCTCTCGTCGGGCGGGGCGCAGGAGTATTTCCTGGCATCAGCAGCCGACCGCATCTTCATGATGCCGTCCGGCTCGCTCGACCTTTCGGGACTGGCTACCTACGATTTGTTCTTCCGCGGCGCGCTCGACAAGATGGGCGTGTATCCCGATCTGCTCCACATCGGCGACTACAAGACGTATTCGAACACCTTCACCGAGAAGGGCTACACGCCGGCGCACCGCGAGATGTCGGCCTCGCTCAACCATGACTGGTATGACCAGCTGGTCAAAGCGATCGCGTCCGGGCGAAAGAAGTCGGAAGCCGACGTGATTCACGCGATTGACGGCGGCCCGTATCTCGCCAACGGCGCCAAGGCGGCTGGTTTGATCGACGTCGTCGGCTACGAGGACCAGATTGACGACGCGGCGCCCGTCCAGGGGACGCAGCCGCTCGACGGCGAGGATTATGCCGACGCCCCGGTGGGCGCGTTCGGCGCGGGAGACGGGCAGCGTGTTGCGCTGCTGTACGCCGACGGCGAGATCACGTCGGGCGAGAGCTCGTTCGATTCGCCGACGGGCGCGACGCTTGGGGCCGAGACGTTCGTGACGTGGCTGCGCAAGGTCCGCGTCGACCCCACTATTCGCGCCATCGTCGTCCGGATCGACAGCCCCGGCGGGTCGGCGCTGGCGTCGGAGGCCATCTGGCGCGAGTTGATGCTGACGAAGAGCGTCAAGCCGCTCGTCGTGTCCATGGGCGACGTCGCGGCGTCGGGCGGCTACTACATCGCGCTGCCGGCCGACACGATCGTCGCCGAACCCGGGACGATTACCGGCTCCATCGGCGTTGTCACGGGCAAGTTCGTGCTCGCCGACACGCTCAAGAAGCTGGGCGTCGCGGAGGACTCGGTGAGCGACGGCCAGTTCGCCCAGATCGATTCGCCGTTCCGGCCGTTCACCGACGCGGAGCGCGCGCGTGTCAAGGAGCAGATGCAGGCGACCTACGACCTGTTCGTCTCACGGGTGGCCGCGGCGCGCCACCAGACGGCCGACGAGATCAATGCGGTCGCGCAAGGGCGCGTGTGGACCGGGCGCCAGGCCCAGACGCTGAAGCTGGTCGACCAGCTCGGGGGATTACAGACGGCCATTCAGGTGGCGAAGCAGCGGGCCAAGCTGGACCTGACGAAGGACGTCCAGCTCGTGGTCTATCCGCAGAAGCGGAGTCTCTACGATTTCCTCTCGAATCCGTTCGGCGCGTCGGTGGACGCGATGCTCCGTCTGAGCGTGCCACCGCCCGCCGACAGAGCTCTCGACATGCTGGCATCGCCGCTGCGGCTCTTCGGCCGCGCCGAACCACTGACGATCATGCCCGAGGTGTTCTTCAACTAGTAGGCTGAAGCGCTTCCGGCTCTCCGTCGTATAAGGTACTGGAGTTGCGTCAGAACGTCCTGATTGCCCGACTGCGCACGCGTCCGGGCCTCTTTGCCTCTGGAGAACGTCATCCGAATGCCTCACAGGCGGGGCGCCTTGGCGCCGCCAATTCTGTCAGTCTGCACGTGGATCGTGATCGCCGCGGGCTTGGCGCTTCCACGCGCCGCCTCGGCGCAGGGGCGTCGAGGCGCCCAATCCGTCCGGCCGCCGACGAGCGCGGTGTCAACGATTCCTGCACGTGGCTCGAACCTCACCGCAGATGATCCGGCGCTCTCGGGCGCCGGCCGAGCGGTCGTCACGATTCCCCGCACGAGCCAGCCGCCGCTGATTGACGGGCGGCTCGACGATGCCGTTTGGCGGGACGCGGCGCGCATCACGCATTTCGTCCAGCAACGCCCGCGCGAGGGCGAGCCCGCCACCGAAGCCACCGAGGTGCTGATCGCCTACGACGTCAACAACCTGTACTTCGGGATCGACGTGCACTATTCGACAGTCGGCATCCGGCGCGCCAACCATGTTGACCGTGATCGCCTGTGGAGCGATGACACGGTCTCGGTCATTTTCGATCCGTTCCGGGACCAGCAGCGCGGCTACTTGTTCGCAGTGAATGGCTACGGCGTCGAAGGGGACGCCCTGCTCGCGAGCGGCGGCGGCCGCGGCCGTGGCCCTGGCGGCGGTGGGCCCGGCGGCGGTGGCCCCGGCGGCGGCGGGCCGCCAGGCGATCCGTCCTGGGACGCGCTGTTCCAAGCGGCCGGTGTGCTGACCGACCACGGATGGACGGCCGAGATGGCGATTCCCTTCAAGAGCCTGCGCTATCCCGGGGGCGTGAACGGCGCGCTGCCACCCTGGGGCTTCCAGATCCAGCGCACGATTCAGAGCAAGAACGAGAACGATGTGTGGGCGCCGGTCTCGCGCGATATCCCGGGCCTGCTGCGCCAGCTCGGGACGCTGACCGGGCTGCAGGATATTTCGAGCAGCCACAACTTCGAGATCCAGCCAACGGCGACGGCGATTGACACGACGGCCCTCGATACCACGTCAGGCCGCTACGCCGGCAGCGGGACGCATAACGCCGGGGCGAATATCCGATACGGCATCACGCCGAATCTGACACTGGATACGACGCTCAATCCCGATTTCTCGCAGGTCGAATCGGATAACCCGCAGATCGCGACGAACCAGCGATATCCCTTGTTCTACCCCGAACGACGCCCGTTCTTTCTCGAGGGCCAGGAGGCCTTCGATGTGCAGGCGCCGGTCCGGGTCATCGACACCCGGACGATCGCGAGGCCGCGGTATGGCGCCAAACTGACGGGGAAGATCGGTCGAACGTTGCTGGGCGTCCTGGTCACCAACGACGACTCGGCCGGCGACGTGGCCGACCGGGCCGACCCGGCATTCGGCCGGTCGGCGCGAGTGCTCGCGGCCCGGGCGCGGTACGACGTGTACGCCAATTCGTACGTCGGGGCCATCGTGACCGACCGCGAGTTTCTCGGCACGTTCAGCCGGCTGGCGGGCGTGGATGGCAGTTTCCAGTTTGGGCCGAACCGGCAGGTCAGCGTGGTGGCGCTGGCCTCGACGCGCGGCGGCGGCGGCCAGGCCGGGCTGGCCGGGCGCCTCTTCAACGCGCAGTTCCAGCAGCGCGGCCGCCACCTGCGCTACGGATTCTCCTACGGCGATGTGGACCCCAACTTTGGCACGGACGTCGGGTTCGTCCGGCGGACGGACACACGCCAGGTGGGCGGGCAGGCGTCGTATCGCTGGTGGCCGAGCACATGGATCCTGAACTGGGGGCCGAGTCTGGGCGTCGAGCGTATCGGCGACCACGCCGGCGTCACCCAGAACCGCGACGTCAACGGGGGAATCGACGTCCAGTTTGCGGACAACATCAACGCCAGCGTGAACTACGACCGGGGCATGGAGCGCTACGCCGACATCGATTTTCCGGTCTCATCCTGGTCCATCTCGGGGGGCATCTCGGCAAGCCGCGCGATCTCGTTCCGCGGGCGGCTCGGCGGGGGACGGCAGATTCGCTACGTGGACGATCCGTTCACGGGGACGAGCGCGAGCGCGAATCTGTCGCTCGTGCTGCGCCCGTTCTCACGGCTGGAGTCTCAAGTGACGCTGACCTCGAGCCGGCTCGTGAATCCGTACACGGCGCTCAACGAATTCAACGTGAAGATCTGGCGCGCGCGCACGACCTATCAGTTCACGCAGCGGCTCCTCGCGAGGAACATCACGCAGTACAACACCCAGGACGGCACGTTCGACGCGAACCTGCTCGTGACGTATCGGGTGAACTCGGGCACGGCGCTGTTCGTGGGGTACGACGATCACTATCAGCAGGGCAACCAAATCGACGCGTCGCTGTTCGCGACGCCATCGTGGCAGCGCACCAATCGTGCCGTCTTCGCGAAGGTGCAGTATCTCCTTCGCTATTGACGCGGCGCCCGCGCGCGGCGCTCAGTTCGCCGCGAGCAGCGTCTTGATCGCGTTGTCGTTGTACTGAATCTTCATGCCCGTCTTCACCTTGGTCATGTACGCGGTGAAGAAGTCCTGCCGGCGCTGCTGCAGCAGTTCGGTGCGTAGGTCGTCGCGGCCCTTGGCGAGCTGGTCGGCGGTGACATCCTGCCGGTCCTTCACGTCGGCCACGACAATCGCGTTGTCGGTGACGATGGGCGACGAGATGTCGCCGGGCTTGAGGGCGAAGACCGCGTTGTCGACGGCGCCGCTGACCCCGACGTCCGGCAGCGACGCGCCGCGGGCGATGAAGTCGGTGTTTCTGACCGGCGCGCCCGCGGCCTTGGCCGCCGCCGCGAATCCCACCTTGCGGGCCGCCTCGGCCAGTGCGGCCGCCTTCGCCTTCGCCAGATCCATCGCCTTCGCTTTGATGACGTCCTCGCGTACCTTGTCCTTGACCTCGTCGAGTTTCGGCACGTAGGACGGCTGGATCTGCGTGAGCGCGATGAAGGCGAAGCCGTGGTCGGTCTGGATCTCGCCGCTCACGGCGTCCTGCTGCATCGTAAACGCCTCGGCGGCCACGTCGGGGGCGAAGCCGAGCCCGGCGAGCGGCTCGTCGCGGGCGAACAGGCCGGAGTCGCCGACCGTCAAGCCGTGCTCCTTGGCGACGCGGTCGAGGTCGGCGGGCTTCTGGATTTCCTTGGCCATGGCGTCGGCCGTCTGCTTGGCCTGCGTCTGCGCTTTCTCGGCCTTGATCTGACTGGTGATCTGCGCGCGCACGTCGTCGAGCGTCTTGGTGGCCGCCGCCTTCTTTCCGGTCACTTTGATGATGTGATAGCCATACTGCGACTTGACGAGGTCGCTCACCTGGCCGGGCTGGAGCGCGAAGGCCGCGTCCTCGAATTCCTTGACCATCGTGCCGTGGCCGAAGTAGCCGAGGTCGCCGCCCTTGGCCTTCGAGTCCGTGTCGTCCGAGTACTGCTTCGCCAGCGCGGCGAAGTCGCCGCCGGCCTTGATCTTGGCCAGCACGCTCTCGGCCAGCTTCTTCTGGGCGGCGTCATTCTTGCCGTCGGTCTTGAAGAGGATGTGGCTGGCCTGGATCTGCTCGGGCGTCGAATAGGACGCCTTGTTCGCGTTGTAGCGCGCCTCGACTTCCTGCGGCGTCACGGTCATCTGCGCCTGGAGCGCCTGGGCGTCGATGGACAGGAACTTGACGCGGCGCTTCTCAGGGATTTTGTAGGCGCTCTTGTTCGCGTCGAAGCGGGCGGCGATCTCGGCGTCGGTCGGCGCGATGCCGGCGCGGAATTGGTTGGCCGTCAACGACACGAAGTCGAGCTTCACCTTCTCGTTGCGCCGGCGGTACTCGGCGTCGACGTCCGCGTCGCTCACGTGGATCCAGCTGGTGACCGCGGCCTGGAGCTTCTCGGCGGTGAGCTCCTTCCGGAGCTCGGCCTCGAATTCGGCGGGGCGGAGGGGCGGGCGCTGCGCCTCCAGAATCTGCCGATACATGGCGTCGCCGACGAACTGGCCGTTCTGCTGGAACCCCGGCAGGCGGAGGAGCCGCTCGCGCAGCTCCGCGTCACTCACGCCGACCCCCAGCCGCTTCGCTTCGGCGAGCATCGCGGCCTCGTTCACCAGCTGGCTGATGATGCGCTGGCCGATGCCCAGCTGCTGGAGGGTCTTCTCGTCGATGCCGCCGTAGGTCTGGCGCAGCGACTCGAGCTGCTGCTCGTAGAGCTGCCGGTACTCCCCGGCCGTCACCGTCTGGCCGTTGACCGAGGCCACCACGTCGGCGTCGGCGGCCGTGCCGGGCGTGCTGTTGTCCAGGAAGCTCGGGATGTACAGGACGACGAACGCGACGACGACGATGAAGAGACTCCACTTGAGGATGCCCTTATGGCGGCGCATCCAATCGAGCATGGTCATGAGCTGAACTCTCCGGCTAAGCCAGTCGGCCCCGATTCAAAACTCTTATTATGGCACGGCCCCGAAGTGCCCGTAAGTCAGGGCGTTGCCGTGTTATAGTGTGGCGTTCGGCGGGCGCAATTGGCCGCGCCATGAACGCCGAGATGCATGTCGGGTCGACCACAGCGGGCGTCTTCTGAGCGTTACGTCCCTTCCAATGCGTCGAGGTTGACGCTGGCAGTCTATCATCGGAGCGCCGACGTGGAGCGTCACGTCGCGCGGCTCCGCCGATCGCGACGCCTGCGCTTGGCGCTCGAGCCACAGGGCACGACGTGGTCGCTGCCTCGGGCGGCCGCGGGGATTCTTTGGGAGTTGTCCTTGGGTGATGGCTTCGATCGCCGCCGAGTCTCGATGCTGACCGATCGGGTGCCGGCCGCCTCGTACGCGGCGACGAGCGATCGGGAGCTCGCGGATTTGTCGCGTACGCTCGGGTTCCGCCACCATTTGTCCGCGCCGCTTCGGTTGCCCGAAGTCGAGCACGCGCTGGGGCTGCCCGGTGCCGTCGATCTGGCCGATCGGGTCGATGCCGCGACGGCCCGGTTGGCCGCGCTGGCCGCCCGCACCGATGTGGCCTCGGGGCTCTTGCGCGCCGTCAACGCCTCGACCGATCCGGCCGCCGTGGCATCCGTCGTCGTACGCCGGGCGGGCGAATGGGTGCCGATGGCCGAATGGGTGGCCGTGGCGGTCGAGCCGGACGGCAGCGTGCGGTGCCTGGCCGGCCACGAGGCGGACCCGGTCGTCGAGCGGGCGGCCGAAGCGATTGCCGACGTCGTCATGCAGAGCGGGCGGCCGTACGTGACCGCGCGCGTCGCGGGCGACGCGCGGTTGGGCGAGCCCATCGAGGCCGCCGCGCTCGGATATCCGCTCATGGCTAACGGCGTGCTGGTCGGCGTGATTGTCGGGTTCGACCACGGGCGCGCCCGCCGCACGCCGCGGCTCACGGCGGCCTTCCGGCACGCGCTGTCGCAGCTGATCGAGCCGGCCGGGTTCGCGCTCGCGCACGCGCTCCGGCTGGCTCGGGCCGAGGCGCTCTCGGTCACCGACGACCTCACGCAGCTCTACAACTCGCGCTATCTGTACGAAGTGCTGCGGCGCGAGACGAAGCGCGCGGTCAGAGGCGGCCGGCCGCTCTCCCTGCTGTTCATCGACCTCGACGGCTTCAAGCGCATCAACGACGCGCACGGCCACATGCTCGGCAGCCGCGCGCTCGTCGAAGCGGCCGCCGTGATTCGCGGGAGCGCGCGCGAGACGGACATCGTCGCGCGGTTCGGCGGCGACGAGTTCGCGATGGTGCTGCCCGAGACCGGGCCCGGACGGCGCGAGTGCCGTCGCCCGGCGGCTTCGGGAACGCATCGGCCGCTGCGTCTTTCTCGCGGACCGCGGACCGGGCAGACGGCTGACGGCGTCGATTGGCGTGGCGACCCTGCCGGCTGCCGCCGACTCGGCCGAGTCGCTGCTTCAGGCCGCCGACGCGGCGATGTATCGGGTGAAGGAAAAGGGCAAAGACGGCATCCATGTCGCCGGCCAGGCGGTCGAGCCGCCGGGCGTCGGACGCCGGTGAGGAGTTGCGTTGACGCTTCGCTCGCTGTTTTCCCTGTTCTCGAGTGACTTGGCGATTGACCTGGGCACGGCCAATACGTGCGTCTACGCGCGCGGCAAGGGCATCGTGGTCAACGAGCCGTCGATCGTCGCCATCAACAAGGTGAGCGGGCGGATCGAGGCCGTCGGCCAAGGAGGCGAAGGAGATGCTCGGGCGCACGCCCGGCAACATCGTCGCCATCAAGCCGATGAAGGACGGCGTCATCGCCGACTTCGAAGTGACCGAGAAGATGCTCGCGCACTTCATCAAGAAGGCGCACAACCGGACCATGTGGGTGCGCCCGAGAATTGTCATCGGCGTGCCGTCCGAGATTACCCAGGTCGAGAAGCGCGCCGTGAAGGACAGCGCCTATCGGGCCAAGGCCAGCGAGGTGTTCCTCGTCGAGGAGGCGATGGCGGCCGCGATCGGCGCCGGCATGCCGATTGAGGAGGCGTCGGGCAACATGGTCGTCGACATCGGCGGCGGCACGACGGACATCGCCGTGATCTCGCTGGCCGGCATCGTCTACAGCAAGGCGATCCGGGTGGCGGGCAACGAGATGGACGAGGCGATCATCCAGTACATCAAGAAGACGTACAACCTTCTGATCGGCGAGCGCACCTCGGAGCAGATCAAGATGGAGCTGGGCTCCGCGTTTCCGCTCGACGAGCGCCTGACGATGGAGATCAAGGGCCGGCACCTGATCGAAGGCGTGCCGAAGACCATTCAAATTACCGACGAAGAGATTCGCGAGGCGCTCGCCGAGACGATCAACGTCATCGTCGACGCGGTACGCGTGGCGCTCGAGCGGACGCCGCCCGAGCTGTCCGCCGACATCGTCGACCGGGGCATCGTGCTCACGGGCGGCGGGTCGCTGCTCAAGAACCTGGACAAGCGCCTCCGTGAGGAAACCGGGCTGCCCGTGGCGATGGCCGAGGATCCGCTGTCGACCGTCGTGCTCGGCGCCGGCAAGATGCTGTCGAACTTCGAATTGCTGAGGAAGATTCAGCTCGACTGATCGCCACCCTGGCGGGTCCTCGCGGTGGAGTCCGACGACTGACGTTCGAAATTGCCCCAAATGCTCGGACTCGATCGCCGCACGGTCTACCTCTTTCTGGCCCTCTGCCTCGGCCACGTGCTGCTCATTTCCGCCCAGGTGCAGTCGCGCAGCGGGCTGCCGCTCGCCGAGACGGTGGCCTTCGGCGGGTTCGCCAAGGTCCAGGAAGGGCTGGCCGCCGCCTCCGACGGCGTGACCGGCATCTGGTCGGGCTACCTCGCCTTGCACGGTGTGGCGGCCGACAACACGGTCCTGCGACGCCGCGTGCTCGACCTCGAGGGACAGCTCCAACAAGCGCAAGCCGAGGCGAGTCGGGCGCGCGGCCTCGAGAGTGCGCTGAAGCTGCAGCAAAGCATTCCAGCCCGCACGCTGGCGGCGCGCGTCATCGCGGGCGATCCGTCGCCGGGCTCGCTGACGGTGACGATCGATCGCGGATCGGCCGACGGTGTTGAGCCGGACATGGCGCTCATCGGGCCGCAGGGGCTCGTCGGGCGCGTGATCAATCGCCCCATGCCGCACGCGTCCCAGGTGCAGCTCATCGTGGGGCGCAACGCGTGCGCCGCCGTGACGTTCGAACGCAGCGGCGCGGGCGGCGTCGCCTGCGGCGGCAATGGCGACCCGCCCCTGCGCGTCGACCTCGTCCCCGATTCGGCGGACGTCAAGCCCGGCGACCGGGTCCTGACGTCCGGGCAGGACAACCTGTTCCCGCGCGGGTTTCTCGTGGGCCTCGTCGAGCAGGCGACCCACCGATCGGGGACGTGGACGATCGCCCTTCGGCCGACGGTGGACTTTTCGCATCTGGATGTCGTGCTGGTGATGCTCGACAAGCCGCGTCTTATCGCGGCGGGGAGCGGCTCGTGAAGCTCCCCTGGGTCCTGCTGACGGTCGTCGTGTCCGTCACGCTGCAGTTGACGCTGGCCCGCTACACCGTCGGAGGGCGCTGGCTCTTCGACCTCGTGCTCGTCGGCGTCGTGTACGCGGCGCTGTGGTGGGGCCCGGCGGCCGGCATGGTGGCCGGCACGGTCGGGGGGCTTATCCAGGACGTGCTGTCCGACGACGTGGTGGGCACCGGCGGGTTGGCCAAGACGATTGTCGGGTTCCTGGCCGGCGCGATCGGCACCCAGTTCGTCGTGACGCGGCCGACCGCGCGGCTGGCGATTCTGGCTGGCGCGTCGATCGTCCACCGGCTATTGATGGTGGCCCTTCACGCGGCCATCGATCAGCACTGGTCTGGTATTCCCTGGACCGGTATGCTGGGAGAGACGTTGCTGAATTCAGCCTGCGGCCTGCTGGTGTTTCAGGCGACCGAGAGCCTGCCCGGCGCCGTGGCGAAGGGGCGGAACCAACGCCGCTCGAAGCTGTCGCGGCGGAACTGGTAGGCGCGATGTCCGGTGTGGGGAAGTTCGACGATCGCCAAACGCTGCAGGTTCGCCTGCTGGTGCTGCGCATCGGCCTGAGTGTGGCGGTGGTGGCGCTGGCCGTGGGGTTCTGGATGCTGCAAATCGTGCAGCATCCCCGCTACGAGGAGATGGCGGAGAACAACCATCTCCGGACGATTCCCGTCAGAGCGCCCCGCGGCGTGCTCTTCGATCGGAACGGCAAGGTTCTCGTCCAGAATACGTACTCGTTCACGATTGCCCTCGTGCGCGAGCAGACGGCCAACCCGCGCAACCTGACCGACACGCTCGAGCGGCTGGCCGCGGCGACCGGGGCGGACGAGTCCCGGATTGCCGACATCGTGCGGCGGCATCGGACGGACGCCGCGTTTCGGCCCATTCCCGTCATCGAGCACGCGTCGTTCGATCAGGTGGCGGCCGTGATGGCGCGCCGGCTGGAGCTGCCCGGCGTCGTCGTGCAGAAGGTGTCGACGCGGACGTATCCCGAGGGCGGCTTCGCCGCGCACCTGTTCGGCTACGTGAGCGAGATTCAGGAATCGCAGCTGGCTCAGGTGGAATACCGCGGTTTGCAGGCGGGCGCCATCGTCGGCCAGGCCGGGCTGGAGAAGACCTACAACCTCGAGCTGATGGGGAAGGACGGCGCGCAGTACGTCGCCGTCAACAGCCGGGGGCGCGAGCTCGCCGAAGAGGGCGAGGACGACGCGGTTGACGGCGAGCGCCTGCAGCTGACCATCGACTACGACCTGCAGCAGGCGCTCGAGACCGCCTTCAAGTCCCAGGGGTTCTCGGGCGCCGCCGTCTTCCTCAACCCGCAGACGGGCGAGGTGCTGGCGATGACGAGCCAGCCGGAGTTCGATCCGAATGCCTTCGCCAACGGCCTCGATCGCGTCCCAGTGGGACAAGCTCGTGCGCGATCCGCAGAACCCCCTGGAAGACCGGCTCATCCAGGGGCGCTACTCGCCCGGATCGACCTTCAAGATCGTGATGGCCGCGGCGGCGCTGTCCGAGGGCATCATCACGCCGGACTTCAAGGTGACCTGCACGGGGAGCAAGGACTTCTACGGCCACGTCTTTCACTGCGACCGGGCGCCACGGCACGCTCGACCTGCGTCAGGCCATCGCGCAGTCCTGCGACGTGTACTTCTACACCGTCGCCAGCCTCATGAAGATCGACACGATCCACAAGTACGCCGCGCTCCTCGGCCTGACCGGCAAGACCGGGATCGACCTGCCGGGCGAAGTGGAGAGCATCGTCGCGGTCGACCGAGTGGAAGATGCGGACGATGCACGAGAAGTGGTACCCCGGGGACACGATTTCGGTCGGGATTGGCCAGGGCATGGTGTCGGTCACGCCGATGTCGCTGGCCGTGATGATCTCGTCCATCGCCAACGGCGGCACGGTCGTGACGCCCCACGTCGTGCGGGCCGTCGACCTCGGGCTCGGCTGGACGCACTTGGCCGCGCGCCAACCACGGTCCGTGTTTCCGCTGGCCCCCGAAGTGCTCGGCCCGATCGAGGACGGCTATGGACCTCGCCGTCAACGGCGGCGGCACGGCGGTGCGCGCGCACATCGCCGGGCACGAAGTGCTGGGCAAGACCGGTACCGCCCAGGTCATCTCCAACGCGGGCAAGGCCGCGTCGGCCGGCAAGACGACGCGGGACTTGCGCGACAACAGCTGGTTCGAGTTCTTCGCGCCGCGGGGCGACCCCGAGATCTCCGGCGCCGTCTTCGTCGAGCACGGCAGCTGGGGGGCGACCGCGGCGGCGCCGATCGCCAAGTTCGTGCTGGAGACCTACTTCGCCAAGAAGGAAGGGCGGCCGCTGCCGGTGTGGCCCGCGCCAGGCGCCGCGCCCGTCGCCGTCGCGCCGACCAGCACCGCGACGGCGCAGTCGTCGCCGGCCGCAGCCGCCGGTGCGCCGGCCACCACCGAGCCGTGAGCCGTGAACCGTCATGCCCGCGGCGCCTCGTCGAGTCCATGGGACGACCGTGATTGGTGAGCGCCGCCTGCCGGGACACATCGACTGGCCGCTCGTCGGCGCGCTGCTCGCGCTGACGGGCATTGGCCTGATCGACGATCTACAGCGTCACGTGGGACGCGCAGCACAACCAGCCGAGCGCGCAATTCTGGACGCAGTTGTATGCCGTGCCCGTGGGACTGGGCGCGCTGGTCGTCTGCCTGATGGTCGACTACCGGACACTGACGCATCGGTCGCTGCTCCCCTTCGGGGCGCTGGTGCTCGCGCTCGTTTACGTGCACTTCGGCGGCCACATGAGCGGCGGGTCGCGGCGGTGGATTCCGATCGGGCCGGTGAGCCTGCAGCCGTCCGAGTTCGCGCGGATGGCCGTAGCGCTGGTGCTCGCGATGTTCTTCGGCGACGGTCGCCGCAGCGCCAAGTCGCTCGTCGATCTGGCGCTCGGCGGCGTGTTCGTCCTGGTCCCGTTCCTGCTCATCTTCAAGGCAGCCGGACCTCGGGACGGCCGTGACGCTCGTTCCGGTGTACGTGGGCGTCGTGTTACTTGGCCGGCCTGCGGATGCGGTGGCTCGTGGCGGGCGCGCTCGTGGTGGTCCTGCTCTCGCCGGTGATCTTCCTGTACGGGCTCCACGACTACCAGCGGCAGCGCATCGTGACGTTCTTCAATCCCGAGGAGGACCCGCACGACGCGGGATATCAGCAGATTCAGGCGAAGATGACCGTCGGGTCCGGCGGGCTGTGCGGGAAGGGATTCGGCGGGGGGACCCAGGGCGAGCGGCGGGTTCCTGCCCGTCGCCCACAACGATTTCGTCTTCTCCGTCCTGGCCGAGGAGCACGGCTTCCTGGGCGTGCTGCTGGCGCTGGGGCTCTATCTGTTCGTCATGAGCCGCGGATTGGAGGCGGCCAAGCTGGCCAAGGACCGGGTCGGGCACCTACCTGGTCGTGGGGATCATTTCGGGGTTTGCGTTCCAAGTGTTGTACAACATCACTATGTCGGCTGGGTTGGCCCCGGTGAAGGGGCTGACCCTGCCGCTCATGAGCTATGGCGGGTCGTCGCTCGTGGCGACGCTCGCGGGGTTTGGCCTCATCCTCAACGTGCGGATGAGGCGGTTCACGAATTGACGGCGGCCGGGAGGGCCATTTTTCCGGAGTGCCGCCCTTATGGACGTGCCGGTCGTCAGTCTTCCCGTACGAGTGCTGGCTCTGCTGTGTGCGATGAGCGCGCGCGCCAGCGTCGGCGGGGTCTGTCGTCGGGTGCGGTCGGTCGCGGGCGGCCCGGTGGAGTCACGCGCATGAACAAGGAGATGATCATCTCCTCGACGAGCCACGAAACTCGGGTGGCCATCCTCGAGGACGATCAAGTCGTCGAGGTCTTCATCGAGCGGGAGCAGTCGCGCGGCGTTGTCGGCAATATCTACAAGGGCCGCGTCTCGAAGGTCCTGCCCGGCATGCAGTCGGCGTTCGTTGACCTCGGGCTCGAGCGCGACGCGTTCCTGTACGTCACCGACGTCATCAGTCCGACCGAGGAGGCGCTCGAAGAGGACGAGGACGAGGTCCTGCCGGCGGCCGCGGCCGCGGCTGAGGCTGAGGCGGGCAACGGCGACGGCGGCGACGGCGGCGACGGCGGCGATAACGGTGACAACGGCGCCGACGAGAAGCCCGATGGCGACGCGGCGGCGGCCGACCGGCCGCCCGCGCCGGGGGACGGGGCGGCGAGGGCGGCCGCCGGGGCCGCGACCGGGATCGCGACCGCCAGGCGCCGTCGGCCCGGATCGAGGATCTGCTCAAGGAAGGGCAGGAGGTCGTCGTCCAGGTCGTCAAGGAGCCGCTCGGCACCAAGGGCGCGCGCATCACGTCCCACCTGAGCCTGCCCGGCCGGTTTCTGGTCTACATGCCGACGGTCGACCACATCGGCGTGTCGCGCAAGATCGAGTCCCGCGACGAGCGGCGCCGGCTGCGCGGCATCGTCCAGCAGTTCCGGGAGCAGTCGGGCCTGCCGGGCGGCGTCATCATCCGCACGGCCGCGTCGAACCGGTCGGAAGAGGACATCGCCGCCGACCTGACGTACTTCCAGCAGGTGTGGAACGAAATCCAGCGCAAGCGCGAGATCGGCGCGCACGCCGGCCGTGCTGTTCCGCGAGGAGAGCCTCGTCACGAAGCTGCTCCGGGACTTCCTGACGGAGCAGTTCACGGCCATCCGGCATCGACGACGAAGCCGGAGCACCGGCGCGTCGTCGCGCTGATGACCCGCGATCATGCCGAACATGGTCGGGCGCGTGAAGTTCTACACGAAGGACTACCCGATCTTCGACGAGTACGGCGTCCAGAACGAGATCGACAAGGCGCTGCGCAGCAAGGTCTGGCTGAAGTCCGGCGGCTACATCGTCATCAACCAGACGGAAGCGCTGGTGGCGATCGACGTCAACACCGGGCGCTACGTCGGCAAGAAGACCGCCGGTCGGCTCGAGGACACCATCGTCAAGACGAACCTCGAGGCCTGCAAGGAAATCGTGCGCCAGGTCCGGCTGCGCGACCTGGGCGGCATCATCGTGCTCGACTTCATCGACATGGAGGAGAAGAAGAACCGGCAGAAGGTCGCCCAGGCAATCGAGCAGGAGCTGCGGAAGGACCGGGCGCCCTCGAAGTCGGTGCAGGTGTCGGATTTCGGGCTGATCATCATCACGCGCAAGCGCGTCAAGAGCAGCCTGGAGCGGACAGCTGACCGAGCCGTGCCCGTACTGCTCGGGCACGGGCACGATCAAGACGAGCGCGACGATCTGCTACGACATTCTGACCGAGGTCAAGAAGGTCAGCGCAGACCTCGACGGCTACAGCCTCGTGCTGCGCGTCAATCCGGAGATCGCGCGGGCGCTCAAGGACGAGAGCCGCAGCGTGTTTCGCGAACTGGAGGCCGCCGTGGGGCGTTCGGTCACCGTGCGCCCGGACGAGCAACTCCATCACGAGCAGTTCGACGTGATGGCCATTTGAGTGGGTATAATCAGAAGAAGGAGGCGCCAATGACCCGGTACGGATTCGTGGGAATAGCCAGTGCGATTGCCGTGACGGCGGTGCTCGCTCATCCGGCACTAATTGAAGCGAAAGGCGCGGTGGCTCTGCAGGGACAGACGTCGACCCAGGCGGTGACGCTGGGCACGGCACACATCCCGCGCAAAGTCATGGCGAACGGCGAGCCGCTCGCCGCCGGCACGTACACGCTCCGCTTGTCGACCGACGAGGTGACGCCGGTCGCCGGGGAGGCCCCCGGCTCCGAGAAGTGGGTGGAGTTCGTGCAGGCCGGCAAGGTTAAGGGCAAGGAGCTTGCGAGCGTGATGACGACCGCCGGCGCCAAGGCGATCGCCGAACGGGGCGTTCCGGCCTCGGGAACCGTCAAGGTCGAAGCCCTGAAGGGGAACGACTACCTCCGTGTGTGGGTGAATAAGGGCGGCACGAACTACCTGATTCACCTCGACGCGGGATCGTAGACCGCGCCCGTCTCGTTATCGCTTCGCCACGACGACGTCGCCGCTGAACGTCGTGGCCTCGACGACGGCGCTGCCGTCACCGTACGTGCCTTTGAGCGACTTGACGCGCGCGCTGCGCTCCTGCGCAGCGCGCGCACCTTGCAGCGGCAGGTCGCTCCGTACCTCCCCCGAGAACGTGCTGGCGTTCAGCTCGAAGCCGACCCCGCCGCTGGGCACGAACCGCACGTCGCCCGAGTGCGTATGCAGTTCGTAGTGCCCGTTGCGCGCGAGGGGCCCGGCGTACTCGAGGCCGCCTGACATGCTGTGCAGGTCCGCGCCGTCACAGGTCATCGCCTTTGCCGTGATGTCGCCGCCGATGACGCCCACGGTCACCCGGCGCGCGGTGATCCGCGAGAGGGTGACGTCGCCGCCGATCGTGCCGACGTCGAGGCTGCCATCGGTCGTCGCGCCGTCAATCGAAATGTTGCCGCCCACGGTGTGGGCCGATGTCAGACGTCCGACGTCGGTGAGCTTCAGATCGCCGCCGATCGTCGAGACCGTCAGGTCCCCGTGGATTCCCTGCACCGTGATCGTGCCACCGACCGTCTCCGCGCGGATGTGCGTGCCCGGCGGCGCGGTCACCGTGTAGGAGACGTCAACGTGCGCCGACCGGTCGAACGTCGGGCGACGTCGCGACGGTCGCGTGCCCGCTCCGCGCATCAACCTGCACCGTCACGCGGCTCAGGGCACTCTTGGCGTCGGCCTCGGTGCGGCCGCGCGCCCGGCGAAGGATCTCGACGGTGACGTTCGGCGCATGGCCGGCCGCGATCGTGATATCGCCAGACACGGTGTGCAGGTCGAGCGCGCCCGATGGTCCGAGCTGGAGGGTGCGCACGTCGCGCTGCGTCTGCTCGAACGGCAGAATCCGGTTCTGGACGCCGCGTACAGGCCGCACGGGTGAGGCCAGAAAGATTCGCGTCAACCTCGCGCATGGCATCGGCGATCTCGCGCTGGAACCCCGGGCCGGTCGCCGCCTGAACGGCGCGCGTGACCTCGGCGGCCACGTCGGGCGGGACGTGCACGTGCACGTCGATGTCCTGAGCGCCTGTCACGCGCGCGGTGGCGATCACCATGGCCGCGCCCGCCAGTACCTGCTGTCAGCGTCCTCATGTTCGCGTTCTCCTAGGACTTTCGTCCAATGCCCGCGGCCGTTCGGGCCGCGCCTTCCTGGTCGCCGTTTCGCATCTCGTTGATCAACGTCACCGTCGCCTGGAGGACGTCAACTTTCTGCCGCAGCGCGTCGAACAGGCTCGCACGGGCCGGCTCGCTCTCCGGGTGGGCGCTGACGGCCACGCGGCTCTCGGCGATGGCCCGATCGATCGTCGTCAGATTCTTCTGTAGCGTCGCCGCCACCGCCGGGTCGATCGCGCCTTCGTTGTGCGTTGTGATCGCCTCGAGCTCAGAGATGGCCTTGTCATAGTGGTCTTGGGCCTGCTTGAGCTCGTCTTCAAACGTTTGGACGGAACCTGTGCCATCCGCGTTGCTTGCCGTGGTGGTCGCGGCGGCCGCCGTGGGGTGAGCGGCCGGCGCCGTCCACCGCCTCACGCCGAAGACGACGACCGTCACGAGGACGAGCGCCGCCGCGAGGCCGACCCATTGCCAGAGCGCGCCGTGCGGCCCGCCGACCGGGCGCGGCTGCACCGCAGGCGCGTCGTCGTGCGCGTCGGCCCGCACGCGCCCCGCAATCTCAATCCAGAGATGCGCGGGTGGCTGGACCGGGCCGAGGCTGCGCGCCGCCGAGCGAATCTGCTCGAGGTCGTGCAGCAGGCCGGCGCAGGCAGCGCAGACGGCAACGTGGGCGTCAACGGCCGCGAGCGTGTCGTGTGGCAGGTCGCCGTCGAGCCGTTCGCCGAGGTGCGGTCGGAATCTGTTCGCAGGAGGAAGCCATGTCATGCACTCTCTGTCTTCGTTTCCGTTCGAAGCTCGCCCCTCAGCCGCATGCGCGCCCTGTGGAGCTGCGATTTCGAGGTGCCGTCGGAGATGCCCAGGAGGCTGGCGATTTCCCGGTGCTCGAAGCCCTCGACGTCGTGCAGCACGAACACCGCACGGCAGCCCGCAGGCAGCGTGGCCACGGCGCGATCCAGGTCCAGACGGTCGACGACGCCCAGCACGGCGCCCGCGGCCGCCGATGGCGCCAGCGGCTCGTCGCCGATCGGCTCAGTCATCTGCGAGTATCGCGTGCTCCGACTCCGCAGGTGGTCGACGCAGACGTTGGTCGCGAGCCGGAACAGCCAGGTGCCGAGCGACGACTCGCCGCGGTACTGGCCGAGCTTGCGGTGTGCGGTCAGAAAGATGTCCTGAAGCAGGTCCTCGGCGTTCGATCGGCCGACCATCCGCACCGCCAACCCGAACAGGCGCGGTGCGTGGATCCGGTATAGCTCCTCGAAGGCGCCGGGAAGCCCGCGGCGGCACCGCTCGGCGAGTGCGACGTCAGCATGCTCCACGCGCGTAGTCATCAGGCTTAGACGAGGCGGTGGCGTCGGGCGTTGTCGGGGGACCTCGAGCGCGTGCGCGCCGCGCTCGGCCAGCGGACCTCGTCGAACCGCCGGATGCGGCGCCCGCGGACCTCGAGGCCCTCGGCCGACAGGAGCAGCGCCTTGATCTGGGGATTCCGGCCGTATCCGCCCAACCGGCCGGCGGCAGCCACGACCCGGTGATACGGCGCGTGCGGGTCGGGCGCCCGGCGCAGGATCGTGCCGACGGCTCGCGCCGCGCCCTCGCGACCCGCCAGGCGGGCGACGTCGCCATAGGTCGCGACGCGGCCGACGGGGATGCGCCGGACGACGGCCAGGACGCGGCGCGCGAAGGGCGTCATCGCGCCACGCCCCCTATCGCCGCCGCCCCCAATAGCAGATGGCCGCGAGGCCGACGTCATAGATGGCCGACCCCATCGCATAGCCGCGCGGCATCAGTGCGGGTGAGAGCAGTCCTGGCCGATGCGCGATGTCAACCAGCGCGTGCGCGACGAACCCGCCCGCAAGCAGGAGCAGCGCGTGCCGCGGCTCACGCCAGAGCGCGGCCGCCGCGACGATGACCAGCGCAACGCTGAAGGTGACGTCAACGGTGCCGGTGGGCACGCCGGCGTTGGCGACGGCCAGGCCGATCGAAATCGCGCCCGATGCGGCCAGGAGCAGCGCGGCGGTCTGCGCCAGCCGCAGCTGGCCCACCAGCCGCTCGGGGCCGGCCGGATCGAGGCGGCCGACGTTCCAGGCGAACGACCCGGCGAGGCTCGCCGACAGGACAGCCACAGTGAGCAGGAGGCGACCGGTGTCCGACACAGGTTCCAATATACTGGCCGGCGCATGACTGCGGTCAACGTGATTCGACGAAAGCGCGATGGACACCCGCTGTCCCCTGACGAAATACGCGCGTTCGTCGAAGGCGTGACCGACGGAAGCTGGCCGGACTATCAGGTCGCCGCGCTGCTCATGGCGATCGTCTGGCGCGGCATGTCGCTCGAGGAAGCGGCGACGCTGACCGAGGCGATGGTCGATTCGGGCGTTCGGGTGGACCTGGCGGCATTCGGCGGAACGCCGGTCGACAAGCACTCGACCGGCGGCGTGGGCGACAAGGTCTCGCTCGTCGTGGCGCCGCTCGCGGCCGCCTGCGGCGCGCTCGTGCCGATGATGTCGGGCCGCGGCCTTGGCCACACGGGCGGCACCCTCGACAAACTTGACGCGATTCCCGGATTTCGCACGCGCCTCTCGCTCGAGGAGATGCACGCGGCGCTGGGCCGGACCGGGTGCGCCCTGATTGCGGCGACGAGCCAGATCGCGCCCGCCGATCGGCGGTTGTACGCGCTGCGCGACGTGACCGGCACCGTCGAGAGCATTCCCCTCATCTGCGCCTCGATCCTGAGCAAGAAGATCGCCGAGGGCATCGGCGCGCTCGTGCTCGACGTCAAGGTCGGCCGAGGCGCCTTCATGAAGACCGACGCGGATGCCCGCACGCTCGCGTCGTGGCTCGTCGGCACGGCCGAGCGCGCCGGCGTGCGCACCGAGGCCGTGCTCACGTCGATGGACGCGCCCCTCGGGCGCGCGGTGGGCAACGCCAACGAGGTGGTCGAGGCGATCGAGACGCTCAAAGGGCGCGGGCCCGCCGATCTCGAGGGGCTGTCGATCGACCTGACCGCCAGAATGCTGGTGCTGGCCGGCGTGGGGCGCGATTTGGACGAGGCCGTCGTCACGGTGCGGCGGGCGCTCGCGAGCGGCGCCGGGCTCGAGAAGTTCGCCGCGATCATCGAAGAGCAGGGCGGCGATCCAGGCGTCCTCGATGACTACCGCCGGCTGCCGACGGCCCGATCCGTTGAAGCCTGGCGGGCGCCGCGGGCAGGCGTCGTGGCCCGCCTGGATGCCGG
This sequence comes from uncultured Acidobacteriota bacterium, assembly GCA_963849525.1. Lineage (GTDB taxonomy): Bacteria > Acidobacteriota > Vicinamibacteria > Vicinamibacterales > SCN-69-37 > CAVXSP01. Next base: position 979,541 of record CAWKHL010000006.1, read on the forward strand.
GCTCATCGGCCGCGCCGCCGTTGCGCTGGGGGCCGGGCGAGAGCGCGTCGACGCCGAGGTCGACCATGCCGCCGGCATCGAGGTCGCCGCTCCGGTCGGGCAAGCGGTCAACGCGGGCGACCCGATCGTCTGGATGTCGTGCGACAATTCGCGGAGGATGGCTGCCGCCCGGGCGTGGATCGCCGAAGCGGTGAGCGTGGCCGATGAGGCGCCCGCGGCCCGGCCCTGGCTGCGCGGCGTCGTTGACCGGTATACCGTGGCCGGTTGACGCCACAATCGTCCTCGGCCCCTATGTCCGCAGCCGCCCCCTCCGATCGCTCTCTTCGTGTCCTGGCCGCCGCCGTGGCGCTGGGTCTCGCGCTCGTCAACGTCGCGCTGCGCAACGTGCTGAGCTCGGGCACGCGCGGCGGGATTGGCGTCGTCTGCTTCATTGCCGTGGTGGCGGCCTGCTCGAGCAATCTGCGCGCCGTCAACTGGCGGACGGTGGCCTGGGGCCTGTCGCTGCAGATCGCGCTCGCGCTGTTCATCCTCAAGTTTCACATCGGCGGCTTTCGTCCGGGCTACGTCTTCTTCGCGCACGTGTCGAACCTCGTCAAGAAGTTCCTCGAGTTCACGAACGCCGGCTCGCAGTTCGTGTTCGGCGGCTTGGCGGACCCGAACACGATGTCGAAGGTGTTTCCCGGCGGCACCGTGTTTGCGTTCGTCGCGCTGCCGACGATCATCTTCGTCTCGTCGTTCTTCACGGTCCTCTACTACCTGGGCATCCTGCAGTTCGTCGTCCGGTTGATGGCGCGCGCGATGATGTTTCTGATGCAGACGAGCGGCGCCGAGACGCTGTCGGCGGCGGCGAACGTCTTCATGGGGCAGACCGAAGCGCCGATCATCGTCAAGCCCTACGTGCCGGCGATGACCCAGTCGGAGCTGCTCGCGATGATGGTGGGCGGCATGGCCACGATCTCGGGCGGGGTGATGGCCGTGTACATCACGCTCGGCGCCGACCCGATCGCGATCCTGACGACCAGCGTCATGGCGGCGCCGTGCGGCCTGTACCTGTCGAAGATTCTGCTGCCCGAGACCGAGGAGCCGGCGACGCGCGGCGAGGTCAAGACGGCCGTCGAGCACACGCACGCCAACATCATCGACGCGGCGGCCGCCGGGGCCTCTGACGGCACCGCGCTGGCCATCAACATCGCGGCCATGCTCATCGCGTTCCTCGCGTTCATTGCGCTCATCGACTACGTCCTCGGGGTGATGCACCCGGGGTTGTCGCTGGCGGTGATCTTTGCCAAGGCCTTCGCGCCGGCCGCCATCCTGATGGGGGTGCCCATGCCGGATGTGCCCGCGGTCGCCGATCTGCTCGGCACGAAGCTCACGGCGAACGAGTTCGTGGCCTACGTGAAGCTGACCTCGCAGTACAAGCACACGATCAGCCCGCAGGCGTACTCGCTGGCGACCTACGCGCTCACGGGCTTCGCCAACTTCAGCTCGATTGGCATCCTGCTCGGCGGGATCGGCGGGATGGCCCCGAGCCGGCGCGCCGACCTGGCGCGGTTGGGCGGACGCGCCCTGCTCGCCGGCTTCCTGGCGACGATGATCAATGCCGCCATCGCGTCGATGTTGTCGTAGGGGACTGGGACGAGACATGGACGAGTACTTCGACCGAATCGAGCGCGCGGCCTCGGCCGTTCGGGACGCGGTGCCGGGCGCCATTCCCGATGTGGCCGTCGTGCTCGGGTCCGGACTCGGCAGCTTTGTCGACCGGCTCGCCGAGGTGACCGCGGTCTCCTACGGAGAGATTCCGGGCTGGCCGATCTCGCGGGTCATCGGGCACGCCGGCACGCTCCTCGCGGGACGGTGCAAGGCGCGCCGGGTCCTCGTGCTGTCCGGCCGGGTGCATTACTACGAAGGCCATCCGCTCGAGACGGTGACCTTCGGCATGCGTGTGCTCGGCCGCCTGGGCGTGCGGTGCGTGGTGCTCACCAACGCCGCCGGAGGAATCAACACGACGTTCACGCCCGGCACGCTGATGGTCATCGACGATCACATCAACGCGCTCGGCGCCAATCCGCTCATGGGGGCGAACGACGACCGCTTTGGCGTCCGCTTTCCAGACATGTCGCACGTGTATTCGGCGCGGCTGCGCGAGACGGCCGACGCCGCCGCGCGTGCCAGCGGCGTGGCGCTCGCCCACGGCGTCTACATCGGGGTGACCGGACCGAGCTACGAGACGCCCGCCGAGATTCGGGCGTTCCGCATCCTCGGCGCCGACGCCGTGGGCATGTCGACCGTGCCCGAAGCGATCGTGGCGCGCCACATGGGGATGGACGTGCTGGGCCTGTCGTGCATTGCGAACATGGCCGCGGGCATCCTGCCGCAGCCGGTGACCGCCCTGGAAGTGCTCGAGACGACCGAGCGGGTCAAAGGGGAGTTCGCGGCGCTGGTGGAGGGGATCCTTGAGCGACTCTGACGCGTTGATTGCCGCCGCGCGCGCCGCCCGCGAACACGCCGTGGCCCCGTATTCGCACTTCAAGGTCGGGGCCGCGCTGCTCACGCGCGCCGGCCGGATCTACGGCGGCTGCAACGTCGAGAACGCCTCGTACGGCTTGACCGTGTGCGCCGAGCGCGTCGCGCTGCTCAAAGCGCTGTCGGAAGGCGAGCGCGACTTCGCCATGATGGCCGTGGTCGCCGATACGGCGGCGCCGACGCCACCGTGCGGTCCCTGCCGGCAGCTGCTGTGGGAGTACTGCGGCGATATCCCCGTCGTGCTGGCGAATCTCACGGCCGAGGCCGGACGCCACCAGATGCGGGATCTGCTGCCCTGGCCGTTCGACGCCCACTTGCTGAAGTAACGCCCCGGCGGTTTTCACGAGGGGACCTGGCGTGTCATCCTTGTGCCCATGCTACCGACGATTGCCTGGCAAGACGGCCAAGTCGTGATGATCGACCAGCGCAAGCTGCCTGGCCGCGAAATCTACCTGCACTGCAAGACGCCCGCACACGTGGCGCGGGCCATCAAGACCATGGTGATCCGCGGCGCGCCCGCGATCGGCGTCGCGGCGGCGATGGGGATCGCCCTCGGCATGCGCCAGAGTCAGGCGCAAGGCACCAAGCAGTTCGCGGTCGAGCTGAACAAACTCTGCCGACTCATGGCCGGCACGCGGCCGACGGCCGTGAACCTGTTCTGGGCCATCGACCGGATGAAGCGGGCGTTCGCCACCGGGGCGCAGGCCGGCGAATCGGTCGGGGAGCTCAAGGACCGCCTCGAGCGCGAGGCCCAGTTGATCCACGACGAGGACGTGGCCAGCTGCCGCGCGATGGGCGGCTTTGGCGCGGACATCGTCCCCGAGCGCGCGCGAATTCTGACCCACTGCAACGCGGGCGCGTTGGCCACGGCCGGGTTTGGCACGGCGCTGGGTGTGATTCGGGCCGCGGCCGCTCAGGGAAAAGTCGTCCGGGTGTTCGCCGACGAAACACGGCCGTTCCTGCAGGGGGCGCGGTTGACCGCGTGGGAGCTGGTTCGCGACAACGTCCCGACCACGATCATCACCGAGAGCATGGCCGGTCCGCTCATGCGCCAGGGGGACGTGGACGTGGTCGTCGTCGGCGCCGACCGGATTGCCGCCAACGGCGACTTCGCGAACAAGGTCGGGACGTACACGCTGGCCACGATGGCCGCCGCCCATCAGGTCCCCTTTTATGTGGCGGCGCCGCTTTCGACCATCGACCTCGCGACCGCGGCCGGAGACGCCATTCCCATCGAGCAGCGCAACGCGCGCGAAGTGACGCACATCGGGTCGACGCGGATCGCGCCGGAAGGCGCCGACGTGTGGAATCCGGCCTTCGACATCACACCGCACCGGCTCGTGGCCGGCATCATCACGGAGCGCGGCATCGCCCGGCCGCCTTACGACTTGAGCCTCCGGCGCCTGTTCGACGACGCGCCGCCGGTGCCGCCGATTGGGGCGCCGAACGCGGTGGCCTCGTGAATGTTCTGGGTATCGAGACCTCGTGCGATGAGACGTCGGCGGCCGTCGTGGCCACGTCGGGAGATGCGGCGCGGCCGTGGCGGCTGCGGTCCAACGTCGTGGCCTCGCAAGTCGATATTCATCGCGAGTGGGGCGGAGTCGTCCCGGAAATCGCCTCGCGCCAACACGTCCGCGATATCTGCGGCGTCGTCGAACGGGCGATGGCCGAGGCCGGCTGCGAGTGGACCGACCTCGACGCGCTGGCCGTAACCCAGGGGCCCGGGCTCGCCGGTTCGCTGCTGGTGGGCGTGTCGTTCGCCAAGGCGGCGGCCGCCACGTTGGGCAAGCCCGTCGTGGCGGTTCACCATCTGGCGGGCCACATCGAGTCGCTCTTTCTCGACCACGGGCCGCTCCCGCTGCCAGCCGCCGTGCTCGTGGTGTCCGGGGGCCATACGAGCCTCTTCCTCGTGCCCGAGCCAGGGGTCTATCACCTCGTGGGGCGGACGCGCGACGATGCGGCGGGGGAGGCGTACGACAAAGTGGCAAGGCTCCTGGGGCTCGGCTATCCCGGAGGGCCGGTGATCGACCGGCTCGCGCGCGAAGGCGACGAGTTCGCGGTCGACTTGCCGCTGCCGAAGCTCACGCACGCCAGCCGGACGGTCTCATCCGAGCCGACGCTTGCCGACCGGCTGCCGCGCGCGCATCGGCACCTGGCGGAGTTCAGCTTCTCCGGTCTGAAGACCGCGGTGGTCCGCGAGCTCCAGCGGCGTGGCGTGCCGGTGGCCACGGGGCTGATGGCGGCGACCGAGGCCAGTCCGTTGTCTCCGCGCGAGGTCGCCGATTTTTGCGCCAGCTTTCAGCGCGTAGTCGTGCAGTCGCTCGTTGACCGGACCTTCGCCACCGCCCGCTGGCTGGGCGCCCGCAGTGTGGGCATCGCCGGCGGGGTGTCGGCGAACAGCCGGCTGCGTCGGGACGCGGCGACGAGAGGCGAGCGCGAAGGCCTGCCGGTATTCATTCCCGCGGTGCGCCTCTCGACGGACAACGCGGCGATGATCGCGGCGGCCGGGCTGCGCAAGCTCGATCGCGGCGAGCGTTCGCCGCTCGATTTCAACGTCGACCCCGCGCTGCCCATCGGCGAGGATCGCGCCGGAGCCCCGTCATGACCGTCCACACCGACTACCTCTGGTTCCACACGACGCGCCGGCAGGAGTTCGTGCGCATCACCGACGAGGTGGCGCGCGTGGTCGCCGCGAGCGGTGTCACGGAAGGCCTCGTGCTCGTGTCGGCCATGCACATCACGGCGGGCGTCTACGTCAACGACTGGGAGGACGGCCTCATCGAGGACTTCCAGGAATGGTTGGAGAAGCTGGCGCCGGCGGGCTTGCCGTACCACCACCACCAGACCGGCGAGGACAATGCCGACGCGCACCTGAAGCGGACGCTCATGGGGCATCAGGTGACGCTGCCGATCACAGCGGGCAAACTCGACCTCGGTCCCTGGGAACAGGTCTTCTACGCGGAGTTCGACGGCCAGCGCCGCAAGCGCGTGGTCGTCAAAGTCATGGGCGAATGACGGGGGCCGCGGCGCGCGAGTATCCGGCGCGGCCGATTGTCGGGGTCGGCGGCGTCGTGCGGAACGCGGCCGGCCGGATCGCGCTCGTTCGGCGGAAGCACGCGCCGCTCAAGGGCCGGTGGAGCCTGCCGGGCGGCGCCGTCGAGATCGGCGAGACGCTCGCCGCAGCGGTCGCGCGTGAGGTCTACGAGGAGACGGGCTTGACCGTCGAGGTCGGACCGGCGATTGGCGTCTTCGATCGGATTCATCCGGACGCGCGCGGAAAAGTGCGGTATCACTACGTCCTCATCGACTATCTTTGTCGGGTGCGTGGCGGGATGGCGACGGCCGGATCCGATGTCGACGACGTTCGATGGGTGGCCCCGTCCAGACTCGCGCCGTATCGCCTCGCTCGAGAAGCCCGGCAGGCCGTCGCCAAAGCCATCGAGTTGGACCGCTCATATGCCTGGTGAGCGCCGCACCGGCGGTCCCCGGGCGCTCGCGACACGAACGGAGCCTGCGTCATGAGAAAGTCGGCTGTCATCACGTTGTCCATGCTGGCCATGCTGGCCGCGCCACTGCGAGCCGAGTTGCTGTACTCCGTGCATCTGGAAGTGCGGAAGAACGCTGCCGCGGCACCCGCCGCGCACGCGTCAACGTGGGGCGACGCGCTGTTGAAGTGGATTGTTCCTGGCGGGGCGCTGGATGAGACCGTGGTGCTCGGCGACAAAGGCATGCTCATCGAGCCGAGCCGCGCCACGCCCATCGGGCCCCTCGGATCGGTGGAGTTGTTGCGGTCCGACGGCACGGCCGTGGTCTTCAATCCGAACACGCGCACGTACTGGACGCCCACGGCCCAGGACGCGGCGTTGGCGGCGATGCGCCCGACGGCCACGGCGAGACACACCGGCGAGTACCAGCTCGTGGCGGGCTCTCGGTCCGAGCGCGTCACGGTGGCCATCGCGCTGGCCGAGCCGCCGCGTGCGGGGCTGGCCGCGCGGCCCTCGCCGGGAGCCGCCGTGACCGGCGAGCTCTGGATGGCGCCGCAGTACAAGGCCTACTCGCACGTGGCCATGCGCGGCAGTCCGCTGCTCACGGCTCTCGGCCTCCAGCTCGTGGCCGAGGATGGGCTCGTCTTGCGGCAAGTGCTGCGGGGCGGCGTGCTCGGCGATTCCGAAGTGGAGATGGTGGTGAGCGGCCTGGTCGAGGAGGCGGCGCCGCCCGATCTGTTCGACGTGCCCGCGGGGTTCAGGGAGGTGGCCGCCCCCTTGTCGCCGGCCGCCACGCCAGGGGTGCGATGACCACGGCGCCGCCGCTCACCAGGGATCGGGCCTGGGCGCTCGTCACCGAGCACGTCCAGGGCGAGAGCTTGCGGAAGCACCTGCTGGCCGTCGAGGCGGCGGTCCGTGGCTACGCGCGCCTGTGGGGTGAAGACGAGGAGGCCTGGGGCTTCGTCGCGCTCGTGCATGACGTCGATTACGAGCGGTATCCGGATCGGGAGAATCATCCCTTTCGCGGGGTCGAGCTGCTCGCCTCGCTCGGGTATCCGGACTGGGTGACCCGCGCGATCCTCTCGCACGCGGACTACTCGGGCGTCGGGCGCGACAGCCGGCTCGAGAAGACGCTGTACGCGTGCGACGAGATGGCCGGCTTCGTGATGGCGGCCGCCCTCGTGCGTCCCTCCAAGAGCGTCCTCGACCTGGAAGCCAAGTCGGTCGTCAAGCGAATGAAGGACAAGGCGTTCGCGCGTGCCGTCTCGCGGGACGACCTGCGCGCCGGGGCGGAGGGCCTCGGGCTGTCGCTCGACGCGCACATCACCAACGTCATCGATTTCCTGCGGGTCGAAGCGGACGCCCTTGGTCTGCGCGGGGCGCCCCCTGGCCCCGACGCGAAAACCTGAACCGGGTTGGCCCGGTCCTCGTATAACGTCTCAGTCCGGTATCGTATGGACGCTTCCGCTGCCACCATCGTGCTCGACCACGTGACGGTCGTCTACGGCAAGGCCCCGGCCTTGCGCGACGTCAGCGCGGAGCTTCCGGCCGGGGCGGTGGGCCTGCTGGGGCCGAACGGGGCGGGCAAGAGCACGATGCTCAAGGCGCTGCTCGGCTTCATCGCGCCTTCAGCCGGCCGGTTGTCCGTCTTCGGGATGGACGTGGCCAGGCGGCCGCTCGAGGTGCGCCTCAAGCTCGGCTACATGCCGGAGAACGACGGCCATATTCCCGGCATGAACGCGGTGACGTTCGTCGCCTACTGCGCCCAGTTGGCGGGCCTGCCGGCCGCCGACGCGATGCAGCGGGCGCACGAAGTGCTCTTCTACGTCGGCCTCGGGGAGGCACGCTATCGCAACGTCGAGACGTACTCGAGCGGCATGCGCCAGCGAATCAAGCTCGCGCAGGCCCTGGTCCACGACCCCGACCTCCTGTTCCTCGACGAGCCGACGAACGGGATGGATCCAAAGGGCCGCGAGGAGATGCTCGAGCTCGTCCGCGACCTGGCGCACAACAAGGGCGTCAACCTCATTCTTTCGTCGCACGTCCTGCCGGACGTCGAGTACGCGTGCGACCACGTCGTCGTGCTCGACAAAGGGGCGGTGGCGGCGTCCGGTCCCATCGACGATCTGAAGGGGCCGCGGGGGCGCGTCTACGAAGTGCGCGTCAAGGGCGACCTGCCGCCGTTCATCGCGGCGCTTTCGGCGAACGGGTTCGAGTGCCGCGAGACGGACGAGGACGTCATGCGCGTGTTCGTGGCGGGCGACCTGGCCGCGGCGGGCGAGGACCAGCGGCGGGTCTGCGAGCTGGCGTCGCTGACCCATGTCCAGGTCCGCCACCTGAGGCCGAGTCTGCCGACACTCGAGGACGTGTTCGCGCGCGCGGTGGGGGAGCCGTGAGCCCGATTCACGATCAGAGCTACCGGCGCTACAGCGGCCAGCGGCTCCCCATCGGCCGGGGCTGGCTCGTGATTCTGCGCGTGGGGCTGCGGGCCATGCTCGCCCGGCGCGCGTTCGTGGCGCTCCTCCTGCTCGCCTGGGCGCCGTTCATCGTGCGGGCGGTGCAGATCTACGCCGTGACGAACTACCCGCAGGCCGCCAACATCCTGCCGGTCAACGCGCAGATGTTCCGGAGCTTCCTCGAACAGCAAGGCGTGTTCGTCTTCTTCGTCACCATCTACGCCGGGGCCGGGCTGATTGCCAACGACCGGCGCGCCAACGCCCTCCAGATCTATCTGTCGAAGCCGCTGATGCGCACCGAGTACATCGGCGGCAAGCTCGCGATCCTCCTCGTGTATCTGGTCGGGGTCACGCTGGTGCCCTCGCTCCTGCTGCTGGTCGTGCAGATCTTGTTCTCCGGGAGCTTCGACTTCATCCGTCACAACCTGTTCCTCATTCCGGCCATCACGCTGGCGTCGCTCGTCCGGGTGTTCGTGGCCGGCTTCACGATGCTGGCGCTCTCGTCCCTCTCGAAGAGCAGCCGGTACGTCGCGGTGATGTACGCCGGGGCGATCTTCTTCACCGATGCGCTGTTCGGCGTGCTCCGCGTCATCAGCGGGTCGACCGGCGCGTCCTGGGTGTCGCTCACCGGAAACATCGAGCAGGTGACCGACGCGATCTTCCGATTGCCGCCCCGCTTCGAGACGCCCGTCATTGTCTCGGTGCTCGTGCTGCTGGGCCTCATCGCCGTGTCGATCTCGGTGCTCGAGCGGCGCGTGCGGGGCGTCGAGGTGGTGTCGTGAGCACGGCGGTCATCACGGCCGACCATCTGTCGAAGTGGTACGGGCAGGTCATCGGCCTGAACGACGTCTCGGTCAGCGTGCCGCCGGGCATCACCGGGCTGCTCGGCCCGAACGGCGCCGGCAAGAGCACGTTCATGAAACTCGTCACCGGACAGCTCCGGCCGAGCAAGGGCCAGGTGCGGGTGCTGGGCGATCCGATCTGGCAGAACGCCCAGGCGCTACGCGCGCATCGGGTTCTGTCCGGAACAGGACGCGTTCTACGAGCGGATGACCGCGCGCGAGTGGGTCAGCGGGCTCGTTCGGCTGAACGGCTTGACCGAGCAGGCCGCGGCCGACGCGGCGGTCCGCGCGCTCACAGCCGTCGAACCTGATGGACGCCGCCGACAAGCGCATCGGCGCCTACAGCAAAGGCATGCGGCAGCGCGTGAAGCTGGCGCAAGCGCTGGTCCACGATCCCGAGCTGCTGATTCTCGACGAGCCGCTGTCCGGCATGGACCCGATCGGCCGGCGCAAGACCATCCGCATGATCCGCGACTGGGCGCGGCAGGGGCGGAGCATCCTCGTGTCGAGCCACATCCTGCACGAGATCGAGTCGATGACGTCGAACATCCTGCTCATCAACAACGGCCGGATCCTGGCCGAGGGCAACGTCCATCAGATTCGCAATCTCATCGATAGCCATCCGCATACGGTCTACATGCGCGCGGCCGACCCGCGCGGGCTGGCCCGCGAGTTCCTCGCGCACGCCGACGTCATCAGCATGCGCTTCGAACCCGGCGCGGTCGTCGTCGAGACCGGGACGCCGGACGAGTTCTACAGCCGACTGACCGACCTGGTCGCGAGCGGCCAGTGCGGCGCCGTGGAGGAAGTCACCTCGCCCGACGACAATCTGCAAGCGGTGTTCCAGTATCTGGTGAAGACCTGATGGCTCAGTCAAGCCGCCCCGGCATCGTGTACTCGGCGCTCCGCGTCTTCGATCTGTCGATCGGGGAGATGCTCTGGTCGCGCCGGACCATTTTCATGGCCCTGGTCGTGGGCCTTCCCGTCGTCCTCGCCCTGGTCGTCAGGCTGATTGGCGCGCTCGGGGCGCCCGCCATGCGCGTCAACAACGTCGCGGTCGATGGGCCGACGATGTTCGGACTCGTGCTGTGGGCGCTGTACCTGCGCTTCAGCATTCCGGTGCTGGGCGTCTTTTATGGCACGTCGCTCATCGCCGATGAAGTCGAAGACAAGACGATCACGTATCTGTTCACGCGGCCCATCTCGCGGGCGTCGGTGCTGCTCGGCAAGTACCTGGCGTATCTGGTCTGCACGGTCTGCGTGGTCCTGCCGTCGCTCGTCGTCGTCTGGCTCCTGGTGATTCCCATCGGCGGCCGATTGGGCGAGAACTTCCTGGACATGGCGAAGGATCTGGGCCTGCTGGCGGTGGGACTGGCGCTCTATGGCGCGGTGTTCGCGCTGGTCGGTGCCGCGTTCAAGCGGCCCCTGCTCGCCGGGCTGATTTTCATTTTCGGCTGGGAACCCACCATGCTGGTGCTGCCCGGCTACCTCAAGCGGTTCACCGTGGCGTTCTATCTCCAGGGGCTGGTGCCCCAGGCCATGCCCAACGACTCGGCGGTGAGCCTGGTCCAGTCGATCTTCCGGGAGATTCCCACGCTGGGCGAGAGCGTGCTGTGGATGAGCGTGATCGGGGTGGGGTGCCTGTGGCTGGCGTCCAGGACGGTCACGAACAAGGAGTACGTGCTGGAACAATAGGCCGGAGGCGAAGAAGCAGGGAACCCCCGCCGGCAGGGTTCGTCTAATTCGTTGAGGTTCCAATTATGACCAAGCGGACGCGCTATTTTCTCTTTGGCTCCGCGACCATCGTCGTCGTTGGGCTGTGCACGGGCTTGGTGGCCTATTACGGCACCGACCTTCAGATCTTCAAGGCGCGCGTCGGGCCCGAGGAGCTTTCCTATGTGCCCGCGGACGCGGCCGGCGTTGGGTATGCCAACGTGCGCGAGATCATGGACTCCCAGTTCCGCCAGAAGATCCGCGCGACCATGCCCGATTCCGGGCAGGCGAATGACAAGTTCTTTCAGGAGACCGGCATCGACGTCGAGCGCGACATCAACTCGGTCGTGGCGGCGTCCGAGGTGCCCGAGGCGGGAAGCACTCCCGGGCAGAACGGCATCGCTTTGGTCCGCGGCCAGTTCGACGAGGGGCGGATCGAAGCGCTCATTCGCGAGCACGACGGGCAGGTCGAGCAGTACAAGAATCAGCGGCTGCTGCTCATTGCCGGCGGGCCAGGCGGCAGCGACCACCAGGCGGCGCTGGTCTTCCTGGAGCCCGGCCTGGCGGCGCTTGGCGCCCCCGCGATGCTGAAGAAGGCGATTGATGCGCACGCCGACGGGGCAAACATCACCGGGAACGCCCAGATGATGAAGCTCATTGGCGGGGTCGAAGGCAGCACCACGTCGGCGTGGGCAGTCGGCGGCCTGGACGCCATCGAGCAGAGCGCCAAGCTGCCGGCCGAGGTCAAGGACCGGTTGCCCGGTGTGCAATGGGTGTCGGTTCGCGCCCACGTCAACGGGGGCGTGAGCGGCGTCATTAGCGCCGAGGCGCGCGACCAGAAGGCCGCCGACGATCTGCGGGCCGTGGTCAACGGCGGGTTGGCCGCTGCGCGGCTGATGGGGGGAAGCGACCAGAAGCTCGGGACGCTGGTCAACTCGTTCCAGGTCTCCGGCACGGGCACTCAAGTCGACCTGTCGTTTACCCTGCCGACCGAGGTGCTGTCCGATATTCAGAACAACCCGCAGCTCCGGCAGCTGGCCAGGTAGGCGGCCTTGGCGGCGGGGGGCGTTCGGAACCGCCGCCGCACGATAAAATGGGCGAATGCGCGACGCCGTCCGCGACCTGCTCTTGGCCCTTGACGAAGACCCCGACCGTGAGGGACTGCGCGAGACGCCCAGACGCGTGGAGCAGTCCCTCCGCTTCCTGACGAGCGGCTACCGCACCGACATCGACACCGTCATCAACGGCGCGCTGTTCACCGTGCCGTACAGCGAGATGGTGATCGGTACGCGACATCGATTTCTACAGCCTCTGCGAACACCATCTCCTGCCGTTCTTCGGCAAGTGTCACATCGCCTATCTTCCCAATCAGCAGGTCATCGGGCTCAGCAAGATCCCGCGGATTGTTGACGTCTTCGCGCGGCGGCTGCAGGTGCAGGAGCGGTTGACCTCGCAAATCGCGGACACGATGATGTCGAAGATCGATCCGCTTGGTGTCGCCGTGGTGATGGAGGCGACGCATCTGTGCATGGCGATGCGCGGCGTCGAGAAGCAGAACTCGGTGACGGTCACCAGCTCGATGCTCGGCGTCTTCAGAGAGGATGCGCGGACCCGCCACGAGTTCCTCGAGCTGATTCGCCACCGTACGCCGCCGGGCGTGACCCGCGAACCGATGGCCAACGGCACCGCGTGCGTGCCCGATGACTGACCTTCTCGCTCGTCGGGCGTCCGCATCTCACGTTCGAGACGTTATACTCGAACCATGAGGCTGGGTGTCGTGTGGACGCTGGTGGCGTGCTCGATGCTTTCGACCACCGCCGGCGCCCAGCGCCGGGCTTCGCGCGCCCCGCGCACTCGAACCGTGACCAGCGCTGTGTGCGCGGCCGACTTGGGGAAGGGGACCAAGACCGGTCGAGAGTTCTGCGACGTGGTCATTTCGACGAAGGCGGCCGATGGAATCCTGATGAAGATTCCTCGGCATCGCGGTGCGACCCACCTCTCGTTCGATCTCTACAATCGATTCGCGGTGCCGCCTGCGAGCGTCCGGCCCGTCGTGGCGTTCTCGCGTCAGACCGCGCGCGTCCGCGTGCTCGACCAGCGCGGGCGAACGGTCGGCCGCGGCATCGCGGTCGGCGAATTCCGGACGGCGGCCGATCTGTTCGATCGGTTGAGCGGCGGCGCCGGGCCGGCCGGGCTCAAGCTCGTGGCGCCAGGGCCCGCGGCCCCCGTCGTGGTGACGTTGCCGTCGGCCGTCTCGTCGATTGGCATCGTCGGGGAGCAGCTCGACGTGGTGAGCCGGCTCGGCAGTCAGACGTTCGACACCCCTGGGCGTCCAATCGCGATCGCCAGCGGCTTCAAGATCGAGTACACACCGTAATTCAATCCAGTGCCGGAGACCCTCGGGCGTGGGACGCTTGGCGTCACCGGTCGGGGGATCGGCCAGCGGCCGCGGACGGCCGCTCAGTGCACCATGCGGGTCTTGCGTGTCATGTAGTCCATGAGCACGTACTGGCCGAGGGTGTACGGGGTGGTGAAGTAGGCCTTGCCGTGGCAGATCCGCGCGACGCGCCGGACGAAGGCGACCAGGTCGTGGTCGCGCGCGAGCATGAACGTGTTGATCATGATGCCGGCGCGGCGGCAGGCGGCCACTTCCGCGAACGTCTCACGAAGCACGAAGGGATCGAGGCCGAACGCGTTCCGGTACACGCGGCCGTCGGGTCTGGTCACGGCCGACGGTTTGCCGTCGGTGATCATGATGATCTGCCGCATGTCCTTGCGCTGCCGCTCCAGCACGCGGCGCGCGAGTCGAAGTCCCTCGCGCGTGTTCGTGTAGTACGGCCCCACGCGCACCCGTCCGAGCTGGCTGAGCGGCACTTCCTCCGCCGAGTCGTGGAAGAGGACGACTTTCAAGGCGTCGCCCGGGTACTGATGGCGGATCAGGTTCGCCAGGGCAAGCGCCACGCGCTTGGCCGGTGTGAAGCGGTCCTCGCCGTAGAGCACCATCGAATGACTGCAGTCGAGCATGATCACGGTGGCGCACGAACTCTGGTAGTCCCCCTGCGCGACCATCAGATCCTGGTAGTCGATCTCGATGGGGCCGAGGCCTGCCGGCGTGTTCGAGTCGCGGCCGCTCCCGCCCGGGCGCGTCATCTGGCGCGTCACGGCGTTCAGGACGGTGGCGGCAGCATCGAGATTCAGCGTGTCGCCGAATTCGTACGGCCGCGGCGGGCCGCCGGCTTCCACCCCGGGCGCCTGCTCGCGCGTCTCGTGGCGTCCGGCGCTGCTGCGGCCGACCGATCCAAGCAGGTCGCGGAGGGCTCGGTACCCGAGGAAATCGATGGCCTTGTCGGTGACCTGGAATTGGGTCTGTCCGCCGCCGGAGGCCTGGTCGGCGCCTTCGAGGCGCTGCGCGCCGGGCGGCCCGGTGACGCTGACGTAGCCTTGCTCGGTGAGCCGCTCGATGAGCCGTTGGATGAGCTCTTCAACCGCGTCACGGGCGTTCGCGTTCGCCTCGCCGGGCTGGCGCGCGGTCAGCCGGTCGAGCATCTCGTCCGACAACACGCCGCCGTTCAGCAGCGCGTCGAGGATGGCGTCGTGGAGCGCCTCCATCGTCCGGTCGTCGTCGCTCTGCGGATCCCACGGGTTGTTGAACCCGCTCGAGAGCAGCAGGTCGGACAACTGCGAGACGAGCGACTCGAGGTCGATCCCGTCGGCGGCGTCTTCGACGTAGCGTGTGTAGCGGTACTTCACGGCTAGTTGTAGTACTTCTTCTTCGACTTGGCCGGCTCGTCGTCGTCTTCCATCAGGGCCTCGATGGCGCGCTCGCGTTCGCGCGCCACGTGCGACCGCTGGCCCCCGGCGCCCTGAAGGCGGCCGTCCTCGGTTCGGCTGATACGCTTGAGCGCGCAGAGGCCCTCGAGGATGAAGTCCGCGGCGGCGGCCCGAACCGGCTCCGGGGCGCGTTTGGCCACGCCGACCGCGGCCAGCACGGCGTCCAGCCCGTCGATGCTCGTGACCGAGGCCAGCAGCTCGGCTGCCGACGACGTGTCCCCTAACTCGACCGTGCCGCCGCGATCGAACCAGTCGATCACGAGGCGCGGGTCGGCGTGGGCGGCGTACTCGTCGAAGACCGTGGCCACCGCGCCGCGCACGAGCTCCTGCGCCACCGTCTCGGCGCCTTTCAGCTCGCCCTCGTACTCGAGTTCGATCTTCCCCGTGAGCGACGGCAGGGACGCATAGATATCGCTCACTCTCGGAACGACCAGCGCCTCCTGCTGGAGGATGGCGCGCCGTTCGGCGTTCGAGACGACGTTCTCGAGCGTCGTAATCGACAGCCGCTGGCTGACGCCGGAGCGCTTGTCGACCTTCTGATCGCCGCGGGCGTGGAATGCGATCTCCTCGACAATTTCGCGGACGAACGCCGGCGTTTCGATCGGCAGCGCCGCCGCCGTGGCCGCGCGCCGATCGACCCAGGCCTCCTGGGCGGTGATGGCCATCGCGTCCTGGCGCGTGCGCGGGTAATGCGTGCGAATCTCGGAGCCGATGCGGTCCTTGAGGGGCGTGATGATCTTGCCTCGGGCGGTGTAGTCCTCGGGATTCGCGCTGAAGACCAGCGCGACGTCCAGCCGGAGCCGCACGGGGTACCCCTTAATCTGCACGTCGCCTTCCTGCAGGATGTTGAAGAGGCCGACCTGGACCTTGCTCGCCAGATCGGGCAGTTCGTTGACCGCGAAAATGCCGCGATTGGCGCGCGGCAGGAGGCCGTAGTGCATGGCGAGCTCGTCGCCCAGCTGCAGGCTGGATCGAGCCGCCTTGATCGGATCGACGTCGCCAATCAGATCCGCGATGGTCACATCGGGCGTCGCGAGCTTCTCGACGTAGCGATGCTCTCGGGACAGCCAGGCCACCGGCATCGCGTCGCCCTCGCTGGCCGCTCGGGCGCGGCAAGCGGCGCAGAGCGGCGCCAGCGGGTCGTCGTGAATCTCACACCCGGGGATGACGGGCACGACGTCGTCGAGCAGTTCGGTGAGCGCCCGCAGCAGACGCGTCTTGGCCTGGCCGCGCAGGCCGAGCAGGATGAAATTGTGTCGGGAGAGGATGGCGTTGACCACCTGCGGTGCGACCGTGTCCTCGTAGCCGATGATGCCGGAGAAGAACGGCGCGCCGGAACGCAGCCGGGCGATCAGGTTCTCGCGAAGCTCGTCCTTGACCGGACGGTGGGCCACGTGCCCGGCGGCGACCGCTTCGCGAAGAGCGCCTACTGTCGAGGGTAGAGCCATGGTCCATACTACTGCCGGACGACGGCAGTGAGAAGGTCGAAGGCGTCGCATGACGAGGATGCGCGCGCCAGACATCGTCGAACGCCTGGGAGAACGACTTGGACGCAATACCGCGGACTTCGAACGGACACGCCGGTCGCCTGGCTCTCGGCGTCGAGGCGCACCAATGACGATGGTCGAAACCCTGTTGACCCTCGATCGCGTCGTGGCCATTGCGCATCGCGGCGGATCGACGCTGCACCCGGAAAATACCTTCGCCGCCTTCGACTGGGCGCGCGACTGCGGTGTGGACGCCTTGGAGTGCGACGTGCACCTGTCGCGCGACGGCGACGTGGTCGTCATCCACGACCCGACGGTCGACCGCACCACGGACGGCACCGGTGAGGTCTGCGCGCTGACGTCGGCCGAGCTGGCCCGCCTCGATGCCGGCTTCCAGTTCGGGCCGGATCGGGGATATCCCTTCCGGCACCAGGGGATCGGCGTGCCACGGCTGGGCGACCTCTTGGCGCGATACCCGGACCTGCCCGTCATCATCGAGATCAAGGGCGAGCGTCCCCTGGTGGGCGAGCGGACGCTCGACGTCGTGCGGGAGGCCGGGGCCGCCGACCGGGTGATCATCGGCGGGTTCAGCCAGGTCGTTCTGGACGCCGTGCGCCGTCGGGCGCCGGAGGTGGCGACCGGCGCGACGCAGCGCGAGGCGCGCGCGGCCCTCACGCGCGCCTACGTCGGCCTCGGGCCCTGGCGCGCGCCGTTTCGAGTGCTCCAGATGCCGTTCTGGCTGAACGGCCGCCAGATCTTCCGGCGGTCGTTTGTGAGAGCGGTCCGCCGCGGGAAGCGGCCGGTTCACGCCTGGATCGTCAACGAGCCGGATCAGATGCGACGGCTCATCGCCTGGGGCGTCACCGGCATCATCAGCGACCGGCCGGACGTGGCGGTGGAGGAGGTGAGAAGAGCGAAGGAGTCATTGGGCCATTGAGTCATTGGGCCATTGGGCCATTGGGCCATTGAGCCATTGAGCCATTGCGCATTGACTACCCAATGACCCAATGACCCAATGACCCAATGACCCAATGACCCAATGACCCAATGACTCAATGGCTCAATGGCTCCATGACTCCGCGTCATACCTCGGCTCGATGTCGACGGGCACGGTCTTGAGTTTGTCGAGCACGTGTTGGACGGTCGGGCGGACGACGACCATCTGGTGCAGGAGGCGTTGGGCGCCGGCGTAGTCGCCCTGGGCTTCGAGGGTCATCAGGTCGTGCGTCAGGCCCGCCACGGCCTCGCGGATCTTGCCGTCCACCACCGAGAACGTGCCGTCGGCATTGACCACCACGGCGCCGTGGTCGAGCAGGTAGTTCAGCTGCAGCGCGATGCCCTTGCCGTGCGCCTCGTTCAGGCCGAAGCGGATCGAGCGGAACGTCGAGGCGAGGAACGTGACGTACATCGACCGGGCGATCTGGGGAGAGACGACGCCTTTGTCGGCAAGCTGCTGAAGCGCCCACAGGCCGGAGATGTCGGCCTTGGCTTCCTCGATGGCGGCGTAGGTGTCCTTGAGCGCCAGTCGCACCGGCTGACTCGTGCCATGCACCTGGTGCGGTCCGAGCCCGTGCATGAGCTCGTGCATGAGAATGTGCGTGAAGAAGGCGTCGAACGAGACCTTGGCGCGCGCGTCGGGCGCAAGGGCCTCCTGGGCGATTGGCACGAGCACGTGGTCGAACTTGGCGTGCTGCACATTCTTGAGCATCACGCGCTTGGAGCCCTTGGCCTTGATCACGCGGTCGTCGTTGGGCAGGTTGAACGCGGCGGTCTGCACGCCCCGGTTGCCGTCGCCGGCCGCGAAGACGGAGTTGACCACCCGAATGGGGGCTAGCGCGCCGAGCGGGTTGCGATACGCGGGGTCGATTGGCAGCGCGTCTTCGAGGCCCTGCAGCTCGCTCCCGAACACCGCCAGCTTCTTCGTCTCGGCATCATCGCGAATCGCGATGAAGGCCTCGAATCCCGCTTTGTACCCGAACCACTCGTCTTCGTAGGTCTCGTACGGGCCAATCGTCGGCTCGATCGAGGAGTCGAGTTCCATCCAGTCGATGTCGCTCGCGTAGTAGTCGTTCGAGAGGAAGGCGGCGGCGCGCGCATTGAGAAACGCGCGCAGCGTGGGCTGGGACGTGAGGGCGGCGGCCTCCCGGAGGTAGGCGGCGGCCTGGACGAGCGTGTTCTGGTACTCGACGCTGTAGGGGACGCTCACCAGTCCGCCGCCGGGGCTGCGGCGGATGACGGTGAAGAAGCTCGTCGCCTGCGCGCGGGCGTCGCCGCTCAAGCCGGCGATCCAGTGCGCGACCTCGTCCTTGGTCGCGTCAGCCGGGTAGAAGTTGGCCTGAGGCGGCTTGGGCACGACGAGCGCGGCGCCCGCGGCGGTGACGAAGGGCGCGTCGCGATCGAGGCGGTCCCAGGGGCCCTTGTTGAGCAGGAAGTAATGCAGCTGCGCCCGGCCTGCGGGGGACCGATCGGCGGCGAGCGCGGTCAGCAGCGCCGGGTTGCCCGCCCACACCTGCTCGAGAAACAGGCCGTCCATCAGCCGGGCCGCGTCGACCAGGCGCGCGAGCGCCTGGCGCTCGCCGACCGGCAGCGCGCTCGTCTCGGCGGTGATGTCGACCGGCGCGAACTGGGCGATCTTGGCGGCGACCGGGTCGGAGGCGGCGGGAGCCATCCGCGGCTCGGGTTGAGGCTGACGGCATGCTGGCATGAAGAGTCCCCAGGACAGAAGCGAGACGATGGCCGCCGCGCGCGTCCGCTCGTTGTGACATCGAATACGCATGGGAGGTATCTCGATTCGGAATAGCGGGTATCGTGTTTACACGTGGCAGACTACAATAGTTCGATCGTTTATAGAGCGGGGACGACATCTTCATGAAGAACATAGCGCCGCACGACGCCGCGGCCCTCGAGGGCGTGGAAACCCGCGAGTGGCTGGACTCGCTGGACTACGTGCTCGGGCAGGGCGACAAGGCCCGGGTCATCCGTCTCCTGGAGGCCCTTCGCGCCCGCGCGCGCCAGTCCGGCGTCAAAGAGCCCTTCACGTCCGCCACGCCTTACATCAACACCATTTCCGAACAAGAGCAGGTGCCGTATCCGGGAGACCGGGAGATCGAGCGGCGCATCAAGAGCCTCGTGCGCTGGAACGCGCTGGCCATGGTCGTGCGCGCCAACCGCGAGTCGGACGGCATCGGCGGCCACATCTCGACGTTCGCCTCGTCGGCGACGCTCTACGAGGTGGGGTTCAATCATTTCTTCCGCGGCAAGGACGCCGGGGACAACGGAGACATCATTTACTTCCAGGGGCACGCGGCGCCGGGGCCGTACTCGCGCGCGTTCCTGGAAGGCCGGCTATCGGAGGCTCAACTGCGCAACTTCCGGCGCGAGCTGCGTACGGGCGGCGGGCTGTCCTCCTATCCGCACCCGTGGCTGATGCCGGACTTCTGGGAGTTTCCGACGGTGTCCATGGGCCTCGGCCCGTTGATGTCGATCTACCAGGCGCGTTACGCCCGGTACCTCGAGAACCGCGGGCTCAAGCCGCCGTCAGACCAGAAGGTCTGGGCGTTCCTGGGCGACGGCGAGACGGACGAGCCGGAGACGCTCGGCGCCATCTCGCTCGCCTCCCGCGAGAAGCTCGATAACCTCATCTTCGTCATCAACTGCAACCTGCAGCGGCTCGACGGCCCCGTGCGCGGGAACCATCAGATCGTCCAGGAGCTCGAGGCCGTGTTCCGCGGCGCCGGCTGGAACGTGATCAAGGTGCTGTGGGGGTCGGAATGGGATGCGCTTCTGGCGCGCGACCATGAGGGCCTGTTGGTCCGTCGGATGGCCGAGGTGGTTGACGGGGAATACCAGCGCTACGTCGTCGAGGACGGGGCGTACCTGCGCAAGCACTTCTGGGGCGCCGACCCGCGGCTGCTCGAGATGGTCCGGCATCTGTCGGACGACGACTTGAAGAAGCTGAAGGTGGGCGGCCACGACCCGCTGAAGGTCTACAACGCCTATCTGGCGGCGACCCAGCACAAGGGCAGCCCCACGGTCGTCCTGGCCCGCACCATCAAGGGCTACGGTCTGGGCGAGGCCGGCGAAGGCAAGAACATCACGCACCAGCAGAAGAAGATGAACGAAGCCGATCTCAAGCACTTCCGGGATCGGTTCGGCGTGCCCATTTCCGACGACCAGATTGCGGAGGCGCCGTTCTACCGGCCCGACGAGAAGAGCGCCGAGATTCAGTACCTCAAGGCCCGGCGCACGGCGCTCGGCGGATTCGTGCCGCGCCGCGTGGTCCGGGCGGCGCCCCACACGCCGCAACTCGACGGCGTATTCGAAGAGTTCTGGAAGGGCGCGGCCGGGCGGAAGGCCTCGACGACGATGGTCTTCGTCAAGCTGCTGGCGAAGCTGCTGCGCGACAAGGACATCGGCAAGCTACGTCGTGCCGATCGTGCCCGACGAGGCCAGAACCTTCGGCATGGAAGCCCTGTTCCGCGCCGTCGGGATCTACTCGAGCATTGGCCAGCTCTACGAGCCGGTCGACCGGGAGACGCTCCTGTACTACAAGGAAGCGCGCGACGGGCAGATCCTCGAAGAGGGCATCACCGAGGCCGGATCGATTTCCTCCTTCATCGCCGCGGGCTCCGCCTACGCGACGCACGGCATCAACACGATTCCGTTCTTCATCTACTACTCGATGTTCGGCTTCCAGCGCGTCGGCGACTTCATCTGGGCCGCCGCCGATACGCGGGCGCGCGGCTTCCTGCTCGGCGGGACCGCCGGTCGGACGACCCTCGCCGGGGAAGGGCTCCAGCATCAGGACGGCCACAGCCACGTGCTGGCGCTCGCCGTGCCGACGTGCCGGGCGTACGACCCGGCCTACGCGTACGAGCTGGCCGTGGTCGTGCAGGACGGCCTCAAGCGGATGTACACGGACGGGGAGCAGGTCTTCTACTACATCACCGTCATGAACGAGCAGTACGAGATGCCGGCGATGCCCGAGGGCGCGCGGGACGGGATTATCAAGGGCCTCTACAAGCTGCGGGACGCCCCGGTCGGCGGAAAAGGCAAGGCCCAGCCGAGGGCGCAGTTGCTCGGGAGCGGCGCCATCCTCAACGAGGTCGTCAAGGCGCAGGAACTGCTGGCCGGCTACGGCGTGGCCGCCGACGTGTGGAGCGCCACGAGCTACAACGAGCTGTATCGGGACGCGCACCGCGTCGAGCGGTGGAACCTGTGGCACCCGTCCGAGGCGCCGAAGGTGTCGCACGTCGCTCAGTGCCTGAGCGGCGCTCCGGGCGTGGTCGTCGCCGCGTCGGACTACCTCAAGAGCCAGCCCGACATGATCGCGCGGTGGATCGGCAAGCCGATGGTGACGCTCGGCACCGATGGCTTCGGCCGCAGCGAGGACCGCGCCTCGCTGCGCCGGTTCTTCGAGGTCGACGCGCGCGCCGTTGTCGGCGCCACGTTGTCGGCCCTGCAGCGCGAGCAGCAGATTGACGGCAAGGTCGTGGCCAAAGCGTTCAAGGATCTGGAGATCGATCCCGAGAAGGCCGACCCGACGCTGTTGTAGAGTGACGCGTCTCCGGGTCTTCCGCACAGGAGTCTATGTCCACTGAATTCATCCTCCCAGAGCTTGGTGAGAACGTCGAAAAGGGTGACGTCGTCCGCGTCCTGGTGGCAGCGGGCGACAGCATCAAGGTCGATCAGCCGGTGCTCGAGCTCGAGACCGACAAGGCGACGATCGAGGTGCCGTCCAGCGTGGCGGGCACGGATTGCCGAAGTGCGCGTGAAGGCCGGCGAGAAAGTGAAAGTCGGGCAGGTCGTGCTCGTGGTCGACGGCGCCGCGGCGGCCTCGGCGCCCGCACCCGCGCCAGCCGCGGCCCCCGTGCCGGCGGCGTCCGCGCCCACGGCCGCGCCTGCCGCGCCCCGAGGCGCGCCCGGCGGCGCCTCGCCCGGCCGCGGTTGTCGACATCAACTCGGCGCGTCCCGCGGCGCCGGCCGCGCCGGCGCCCCCGGTTGCACCGCCGGCGTCTGGGGGGCTCGACCTGGCGTCCCCGGTGCCCGCGGCCCCGTCCGTTCGGCGGTTCGCGCGTGAACTGGGCGTCGACATCGCGCAGGTCGCCGGGACCGGGCCCGGTGGTCGGATTGGATCGGACGACGTGAAACAGCACGTCAAGTCGTCGGTGGGCGGCGGCCATGGCGCGCGGCGGGGCCCATCGGAGCCGCTCCCGGACTTCACGAAGTGGGGCCAGGTCGACGTGGTGCCCATGTCGAACATCCGGCGCAAGACGGCCGAGCATCTGGGCGCCGCATGGGAAGCGCCGCACGTCACCCAGCACGACAAGGCGAACGTCACGGCCCTCGAGGAGTTTCGCGCGAGCTACGGCCCGCGCGTCGAGAAGGCGGGCGGCAAGCTGACGGTGACGGCGATCCTGATCAAAGTCGTGTCGGTGGCGCTCCAGCGCTATCCGCAGTTCGCCTCGTCGCCGGACCTTGCGCACAACACGATCGTGTTCAAGAAGTACTGCCACATCGGCGTGGCGGTCGACACGCCGAACGGTCTGCTCGTGCCGGTGATTCGCGACGCCGACCGGAAGACGATCACGCAGATCTGCCGTCGAGTTGGCGGCGATCTCGCAGACGTGCGCGCGAGAAGAAGCTCAGCCTGGAGGACATGGCCGGCGGCGTGTTCTCGATCTCGAACCTCGGCGGCATCGGGGGGACGTCGTTCACGCCCATCGTCAACTATCCGGAAGTCGCGATCCTCGGCGTCTCGCGCGGGGCCACCGAGCCCGTCTGGCGCGACGGCCAGTTCGTGCCGTCGCATGATGCTGCCGCTGTCTCTTTCGTACGATCATCGCGTCATCGACGGCGCCGACGCCGCGCGGTTTCTCCGGTTCATCTGTCGATGGGCTGGAGCAGCCGTTGTCGATGAGCTTGTAGTCGCGGAACCCTCGGAACCTCTATGCCTTCGTCTTCGTTTCAGGTCGTAGTCATTGGCGCCGGGCCGGGCGGGTACGCCGCCGCCTTCGCGGCCGCCGATCTGGGATTGACACGTCGCGCTCGTCGACAGGGAGATCAACCCAGGAGGCGTCTGCCTCTACCGCGGGTGCATCCCTTCGAAGGCGCTGCTGCACGTCGCCAAGCTCATCAGCGAGGCGCGGCACGCATCGGCGTGGGGCATCACCTATCCGGAACCCAAGATCGACCTCGACAAGCTGCGCGCGTTCAAGGACGGCGTCGTTCAGAAGCTGACCGGCGGGCTCGGGCAGCTGTCGAAACAGCGGAAGGTGACGTACATGCAGGGGACGGCGTCGTTCGCCGGACCGACGACGGTGACGGTCGACCTCGTGAAGGGCGGGACCGAGACGCTGACGTGTCGAGCACGCCATCATCGCCACCGGGTCTCGGCCGGCGACCGTTCCCGGGCTGTCGCTCGACAGTCCGCGCGTGATGGACTCGACCGCCGCGCTCGATCTGCCGGACATTCCGAAGTCGCTGCTCGTCGTGGGTGGCGGGTACATCGGTCTCGAGCTGGGCTCGGTGTACGCGGCGCTGGGCACGAAGGTCACGGTCGTCGAGATGACGCCGGGCCTGCTGCCGGGCGCCGACCGCGACCTCGTGACGTTCCTCAGCCGGCGCATGGAGCAGACGCGTCCACAAGGTGCTGGTCAACGCGCGAGTGGTCGAGATGAAGGAGGTCAAGGCCGGCATCAAGGTGCGGATCGACGGCGCGGAGCCTGCCGCGACGCCGACAAGGAGCAGACGTTCGACCGCGTGCTCGTGTCGGTCGGCCGGAAGCCGAACTCGGCGATCGCCGGGCTCGACAAGACGCGCGTGAAGGTCGACCAGCGGGGATTCATCGAGGTCGACGCCGCCCGACGGACCGCCGAGCCGAACATCTTTGCGATTGGCGACGTCGTCGGCGAGCCGATGCTGGCGCACAAGGCGTCGCACGAAGCGCGCGTCGCCGCGGAGGTCATTGCCGGCCAGGAGCGTGGTGTTCGAGCCGCAGGCGATTCCCGCCGTCGTGTTCACCGATCCGGAGGTGGCCTGGTGCGGCCTGACCGAGACGGAGGCCAAGAAGCAGGGCCGCCAGGTTGAGATCGCGAAGTTCCCGTGGGCGGCGCTCGGCCGCGCCATTGCCATCGATCGGCCGGACGGCGTGACCAAGCTCGTCATCGATCCGGCGACCGAGCGGGTGCTCGGCGTGGGCATCGTCGGGTCCGGGCGCGGGCGAGCTGATTGCCGAGGGCGTCCTCGCGGTCGAGATGGCCGCCCTGGCGAGCGACCTCAAGCTCAGCATCCATCCCCACCCGACGCTCTCCGAGACGCTGATGGAGGCCGCCGAAGTGTTCTTCGGCACGTCCACGCACGTCTACCGGCCCAAGAAGCGCGGCTGAGAGGCCGCCCCTTCACCGGGAGGTCGAAGTCTGTCGCCTGCCGAGGACGGTGGACGATACTCCCTGGCTCGTCCCCAGGGGCGTCGATTGGCAAGCTCCTTGCCTATGTATTGGCCAGGAGGCGACTGTGACACTCTCCAAACACGTTCCGTTCGTCGGGGCACTAGTCGTCGCGGCGTTCATGCTGGCTCCCGCTTCAGCGGCGGCGCAGCGCGGCGACCACACTGATCGGCGAGCGCCGTCCGGTCAGCAGCAGCGGTCAGGGCACGCCGTGCCGCGGTCAGCGCAGCGGCAGCAAGCGGCGCCCAACCAGTCACGCGGGCCGGCGCGGTCCGAGCCGTTGGCGCCGTCCCGGTCCGTGCGATCGGCTCCGCAGGTGCAGCGCGGCGCGCCTCGCGTCGAGCGTGCGCCGCAGGTCCAGCGCGGGGCGCCTCGCGTCGAGCGTGGTCCCCAGTACGCGCCTGAGCGCCAGCTGACGCCACGCGGACGAGTCGATCGATTCTCCGCGCCGGTGCGGCCCTCGGAGTCCCGCCGAGAATTCTCCGGTGGATGGACCACCGGGCGCCGCTCGAGCGCCATTCGACCACGGTTCGAGGGCCGCGCGGCTCACCGTCCGTATTACGCGTTCCGCCCGAGACTGCGGCTCGGATTCGGCATCTACCTCGGGTACGCGGTGGCGCTGCCGACTTGGTACTCTCCGTACCTGTACGAGCAGTACCCGGTCTACGGACAGTACGGCGGCGTGAGCTTCGACATCCAGCCGTACGACGCCGCGCTCTACGTTGACGGCGTCTACATGGGCGGCGTGGCCGACTACGGCCCATCGGAAGCCCCGCTGATGCTGGCGGCGGGCCGGCACCACATCGAGCTCAGCGCGCGGGGCTGTGAGCCCGTCTCGTTCGACCTGACCGTGCTGCCTGGGCAAGTGTTGCCGTACCAGGGGACGCTGCCGCTGGTCGACGGATACGCCAACGGCTACGGCTACTGACGTTCTGGCTCGCTGAATCGGCGCGCCGGCAGGGACGACTCCTCTGAGGGCCGTCCGGCCGGCGCGTTTCACTTATTTCCTGACAGGCCCTGAGCCCCGATCTGTGGCAAGCTGGGCGCGGCCAATCGCACCGACGCGGCACGGCGCGTTGTGCCGGGGCATCGTGGAGTTGTGATGTGAGGCGCGACGCAACAGAGAGACGCCCGTCTCGACGTGTGGTGATGTGGGTCGCGGCGGTTCTGCTGGTCGCGGCCGTGGTATCCGCGCCCACGCAGGCTCGGCAGGCGTTCGCGCGGATCAATCGGACATCGCTTCTGCGTGATTTACGCGTGCTGTCGGCTGACGACATGCAGGGGCGCCGGATCGGCACGCCCGGCGGCGCGAAGGCCCGGGCGTATGTGGTGCGCCGATTCCAGGCGGTGGGCATCCGCCCGGCCGCCATCTCGTTCGTTCAGCCGTTCTCGTTCGCGTCCACCACGAGCGGCGCGCCGATCGAGCGCCAGGGCGCGAACGTCGTCGGGCGCATCGACGGCGCACGGACCC
Source organism: uncultured Acidobacteriota bacterium (assembly GCA_963849525.1). Taxonomy (GTDB): domain Bacteria; phylum Acidobacteriota; class Vicinamibacteria; order Vicinamibacterales; family SCN-69-37; genus CAVXSP01. Next base: position 1,005,796 of record CAWKHL010000006.1, read on the forward strand.
CCGACACCTACATCGTCGTCAGCGCCCACTACGACCACCTGGGCGTACAGAACGGACACATCTACAACGGCGCCGACGACAACGCCTCTGGCACCGCCGCACTCTTTGCGATCGGCGCGTACTTCCACGCGCATCCGCCGGATCATTCGATCCTGTTCGTGGCGTTCGACGGCGAAGAGGAGGGATTGAAGGGATCGCAGGCCTTCGTGCGGAAGCCGCCGGTTGCCGGGTCGGCGATTGCGGTTGAACGTGAACCTGGACATGATCGGCCGGGACCCGAACGACAAGCTGTTTGTCGTCGGCACGTACCTCAATCCGTTCCTCACGCCCTACATCGAGCACGTCGCGGCGTCCGCACCCGTGCACTTGCTGATCGGGCACGACCACCCGAAGGATCCCAAGGTCGAGGACTGGACGACCGACTCCGATCACTGGTCGTTTCAGCAGGCGGGAATTCCGGCGATCTATCTCGGCGACGAGGACTTTGCGCAGCACCATCAGCCGACCGACGACTACGCGACCATGACCTTTGACTTCTACGCGAAGGCCGTCGAGACGAGTCTTTCCGTGATCGAGGAGTTCGACGCGCACCTGGAGGCCATTGCGGCGCAGCGCGGCCCGCACTGACGCGGCCGCGTGACGCGGCGGCCGGGCGCGCGGCACACTCGGTGGGGACGACAGGCGCCGGGGAACGTATCAGCGGCTGCCGGCGAGCCTGAGATTCTGGGTCTTGTTGGCGCCTTCCTCCAGTGAGAGGGGAATGGAGGCCGTCGTCAGTTGCTGCAGAAACTTCGGGTCCATCCACTCGCCAGGCTCGACGTCGGTCACCGCAGCCATGAAGTAGTCGCCCGGCGGAAGGTTGCGAAAGGTGTACTGACCGTCGTTCGTCGGACGCGTTTCGGCCACACGGCGGGACAACGGCACCCAAAGCGACGAGTCGCGAGGATAGACGATGATGAAGTAGTCGGCGGCCGGTTAACCGGTCGTGTCTTGCAGGACGCCGGACAGTTCCGCCGGTCGATCGGTGAACGTGAGCACGGCGTCCATGGTGCTCGCGCCGCCGGCAATGTCGATTGATGCGTTGAAGGCTTCACGGCCGTCGATGGCGGCCGAGGCCAGGGTCCAGGCGGACGCGGCCGATGAGGGGCCCGTCGCCTCGGCCGCCAGCCGGTATCGTCCGGGCATCACGTCCTTGAACGTGAAGCGGCCTTGCGCGTCCGTCTGTTGTGGCGGCGGGACGATCGCGACCGCGCCACCGGAGAGTACGGGCGAGAGCAGGACCCGGAAGTGCGCCAGGTCGATCGGCGGCGGGCTCGCGCCCTCGAAGGCCACGCGGCCGGAAATCGTCATCCCAGGCTGAAGGGAGAGTCGCACTCCGGCGACGTCGGCGCCGTCAATCGAGAGATCGGCGGTGGCCCACGCCACCGGCGTTCCCGGCAGCGGTCCTCCAAACGCGCCTGCGCCGCGCGTGCGCGCCGCCAGCGTGTACTGCCCGGGCGGGATCCCCGCGATAGTAAAGGAACCATCGGCGTGCGGGCGGGTGAGTCCGGCCGAGAGGAGCGACATGATGATGGAGGCCGTGCCGGCCGGAAGTCCGTTCGCGACGAGGCTGAGCTGGGCTGAGGGCGCGGGTTGGCCGTTCGCATCGACCACCACACCTTCGATGCTGGCGGTCGGCACCAGCCGCAAAGGCATGTCGATGTCCACGCGCGCTTCGCCGGCCTCGAGGGTGATGGCGCTGGCGTCGGCGGCTGATGACGTGCCTGGATAGAAGATGGTCGCGTAGCCGACACTCGGGCCGGCGCGGCCGCTCTGGGGCGTCGGGCCAAACGGCGTCGGGCCGGCTCCGCCGGGTGGTGCGTGCACTTGCTGGAGGGCCGTCTGCATGGACTGCTCGGTGACCTGACGGAGATCGCCAGGCAAGGCGAACGGCGGATCGAGCGCGGCGAAATACTCGCCGGGCAGCAGGCCGTAGATGCGATACATTCCACGGTCGTCCGTCTCGCCGCCGGGCGCCGAGACGGCGAGCAGCATGCGCTCACCGTTCTGCGGGGAATACCCTTCGCGCATGACGTGCACGCGTACCCCCTGGACCGGCTCGCCGCGAGCGTCACGAACCGTTCCGGCGATGACCGCGCCCCGCGCCATCACAATCGGCGCCAGGTTGACGCGTTGGTCGTTCATGAGCACGACGGGCGTGCCTCCTCGACCGGGGCGCTTGGCGCCGTACGCGCCGGTCACGAATCCGGGCTTGGATGCCGTCAAGTCGTAGCGTCCGGCCGGGAGCCCGCTGAACAGGAAGCGCCCTTGATCATCGGTGACGACGGCGCTGCCGGACGCGGGGCCGCTGCCGGTGAGCGTGACGACCGCTCGACGCTGCGGCCGCGCCGGCACGTCGCCGGAGACGACAATGCCGGAGACTACACCCGCAGCCGGCGCCGCCTGAGTACGATCCCGCTCAGGCTGTTGGCCCTGCGCCGCGGCGAGGGGCCATGTGAGCATCAGCGTGAGGGCGCCGGCGCAATGGAGCGATCGCGCCATCTTCATTTCGCCGCCTCCGCCGTAAGCTCGAGCGCCTTCTTGTCCCCGGTCACGATCGTGACGCGCGCAGCGGTCCGCGCGTGCGACTCGAGAAAGCTGGCGTTCTGCCAGTGGCCGGCGTCCGAATTGGGGACCGCGATGACGAAGTAGTCGCCGGGCAGAAGGCCCGGCAATCGATACGCTCCATCCTGTTGGGCCGCGACCTGCTTGAACCGCGCCGGCAATGCGCCAAAGCTCGTCCACGTCAACCGGTCCGTCGGGTACACGCACACGCTGGCGTCTGGATCGGCCGTGCCCGACGGCGTTCGCACGACGCCGGACAGTTCGGCGGGCCGGTCGGTGAGTGTGACCACGAGATCATTGATATCCGCATCGCGGACCTCGACGGGGGTGTCCTCGATGTGCCGCCCGCCTAGGGTGATGGCCGAGAGCGTCCAGCCAGCCGTGCCGAATGGCACCCGAACGAAGTACTTCCCCGGGGCCTGTCCGTAGGTCGTGATGTGGCCGTCTGCGTCAACCTGGCCGCCGCGGCCCAGCAGGCCGGTGACCGCGGCCAGCGCGGCGTCGAGTTCGCCCCAGCCACCACGGACCGGTTCGAGCACGATCGGCAGGCGTTTGAGTTGGTCGGCCGTGGGCGGCGGGCCTGGGCCATCGAAGATGACGCGGCCGCTGAGTCGATAGCCCGCTCGCGCCTCGAGGGCAACGTCGGCGATGTCGGTCCCTCCAACCGTGATGGGCTGATCGGCCCACAACACCGGCTCGGTGGGAATCGGCGGCGGAGCCGGCAGGAGGTTGGACAGCGCGCCGAAGTTGCCCATCACGGAGACCCCGCCGGAGGCGCCTTGCAGCATCGACAGGCCCCCCGGCGCGGGCCCAGCGGCCGAGGGCGGCGTCTTCAGCATGCGAAGGGTGTAGTCGCCGGCCGGCACACCCAGAAGCGTGAATCGGCCTCCGGCCGCGGTGATAGCGACGCCGGCGTCCGGGTCGGCCACGCTGGCTTCCGAGCCTTTGGGCACGAGATGCACGGCGACGTTGTCGAGCGGCCCACCCGGACCGGTGACCTGCCCGGAGATTGCGACCACGCGCGCCGGCTTCAACTGGAAGTCAACGCCGGCGCAATCGGCCCCAGACGTCAGGGAGATGACGCTTGCCTGCGACGCGTCGGTCACGGCCGGGTAGAACGCTGTCGTGTACACCCGCAGCGTGCCGTCGGGCTGCGGTGCGGGCGGGATGACGCGATCGGCGCCAGCGGTTTCAAGCACGGCGTCGCCCACCCGGATACCAACCACTCGCGGCGGGGCGCCAGCGGGCAGTCGCGACCGCGACGCCGCCGCGGCAACCGCGCCCGCGCCCGTGGCTTCGACGAGCGCCGGCCGAAAGTCGGCCGCGGGCCGCAACGGCAGTGTGATTGGCGTCTGAGGCACGACGACGACGTAGTCGCCGGCGGCAAGGCCGGCGATTCGGTACATGCCGCGGTCGTCGGTCTGCGCCGCGCCATCCGCGCTGAAGTGGGCGGCTCCTCCGACGTCGCTCCGTCCCATCGCGCGCACCGTGACGCCCACCACGGGCTCACCGGCCTCGTCGAGGACCGTGCCCCCGAGTGCGGCGTTCTTCCAAAGCCGCAGCGTGACGTCGGCCACGCGCGCATCGGCGCCGAGCACGAGCGGCGACCGGCCGCCGCCAAGGCGGGCCTGCCGGTAGCCTCCCCCGGTCCACCCGGGCTTCTGGGCCGTCAGCGAGTACTCGCCGCCTGGCAGGCCGCTGAAGGCGAATCGGCCTTGTCCATCGGTCACGACCTGTCGGATACCGCCGAGGAGGCTGCCCAAATCCAAGGCCATCAGCTGGTCAATCGACGGCTGTCCGGCCGTGACACTCCCCGGCGATGCCGCGAGTCGGACGACGGCGCCGCCCACGGGGCTTCCCGTGCTCGCATCAACGACCTGGCCCACCATCACGCCCGTGGCCGCCGTCTGCGACGTCGCGCCCTGTGGTCGAGGTGTCCCTGGAAACGAGGCGTGTGTCCCTGCGGCCGCGCATATCGTGACCGCCGCCACGATGGCTGCCGCGCGTGCCCGACGGACCGACCCCAGTGGTGTCATCGCCGCCTCCGTCCGCGTCCGCCAGAACCGCGCTGGCCTGGCGCTTTAGGGGACGATGATAGTCGAGACGACTGCGGTTTCTTCGCCGCGCGCCGCCGGCGGCGTGCTTTCGTGTACATCGACCGCACGTGGCATTGGCCGGGCCCCTGCGATATCGTGTCAGGCTGGTTATGACGACGAAGGCTGTTCCCGATATCCTGGCGGACCTCGATTGGCGTGGACTCTACGCCGACTGCACGGACCGCGAAGGCTTGGCCAGGCGTCTCGCCGAAGGGCCCACGACCTTGTACTGCGGCTTCGATCCGACGGCCGACAGTCTGCACGTGGGCAACCTCGTGCCGCTCCTCGCGCTGCGCCGATTCCAGCTGGCCGGCCACCGGCCGATCGCCCTGGCCGGCGGGGCGACCGGCATGATTGGCGATCCCTCGGGACGCGGGACGGAGCGGAACCTGCTCACGCCCGACCAGCTCGCGCGCCACATGGCGTGTATCACACCCCAGCTCGAGCGATTTCTCGACTTCAGAACGCCGGTCAATCCGGCGCGGGTCGTCAACAACTACGAGTGGACCGCACCGATGTCCATCCTCGAGTTCCTCCGTGACGTCGGCAAGCACATCACCGTCAATTCCATGGTCGCCAAGGAGTCGGTGCGGACGCGCATGGAGGACCGCGCGAGCGGCCTGAGCTTCACCGAGTTCAGCTACATGCTCCTGCAGGGGTTCGACTTCTGCCACTTACGGAAGACCTACGGCTGCGAGCTTCAGATTGGCGCCACCGATCAGTGGGGCAATATCACGGTCGGCACCGAGCTCACGCGCAAGAAGCTCGGCGCGACCGTGTGGGGCCTCGTGTTCCCGCTGCTCACGCAGGCCGACGGGTCGAAGTACGGCAAGACGGCGAGCGGCGCCGTCTGGCTCGATTCGGGACGAACGAGCCCGTACCGCTTCTATCAGTTCTTCGTCAATGCCGACGACGGGGACGTCGCGAAGCTGCTGAAGATGCTGACGTTCCTCGCCGAGGACGCGATTGCCGCGCTCGAGTCCGAGACGGTCAGCCGCCCCGAGGCCCGGACGGCGCAGCGAGCGCTGGCGCGCGAGATGACGACGCTCGTGCACGGCGCGGCCGCCTGCGAGGCCGCCGTCAAAGCGAGCGACATTCTCTTTGGCGGCGCCCTCGACGACGTGAGCGAAGCGGTCTTCATGGACGTGGTGGGCGAGGTGCCGACCCGGGATCTCGATCGGTCGGGACTGGAGGCCGGGGGGACGCCGGTTGTCGACCTTCTCGTGCGCGCCGGGTTGGCCGCGTCGAAGGGGCAGGCGCGGCGGGACCTCGAAGCGGGCGGTGTCTACCTGAACAACGTTCGTGTAGACCAGGCGTCTCGCGCCGCGACGGGCGAGGACCTGCTCTTCGGTAAGTATTTGTTGCTGCGCCGAGGGAAGCGCAGCTACGCCGTGCTGCGAACACAATAGGGGAACTTCGAACTTCGAACTTCGAACTTCGAACTGCGAACTGCGAACTCAGGACTCGCGAGATCGAGACAGGAACCGTTATGCGAATTGCCTATCAAGGGGAAATCGGCGCCTACAGTGAAGCGGCGGCGCTGAAGTTCCACCCGTTGACCGACGTCCTGCCGTATCCGAGCTTCGAGGACGTCTTTGCGGCCGTCATCAGCGGGGCGGCGACCCATGGTGTGCTGCCGGTTGAGAACTCGATCGGGGGCAGCATCCACCGCAACTTCGACCTGCTGGCCGAACACGACCTGTCGATCGTGGGGGAGGTCGAGCTGCTGGTCTCGCATTGTCTGCTGGCGTATCCGGGGACGAAACGCGAGGACCTGCGCCGCGTGTATTCACATCCGCAGGCGCTCGCGCAGTGCGAGAACTTCCTCCGGTCGCTGTCCTCGGCCGCCGATCCGCGTCTTCCGGCCGTCGAGATCGTGGCGACGTACGACACGGCCGGGAGCGCCAAGCTCATCCGCGATGGCGCGCTCAAGGACACGGGCGCCATTGCGTCGGCCCGTGCCGGAGAAGTGTTCGGGCTCGAGGTGCTCGCCTCCGGGATCCAGGACTACGAAGCGAACCTGACGCGATTCGTCATCGTGTCGCGCACGGCCGAGGTGCCGGCCGATGCCGACAAGACGACGATTCTCTTCGCGCTGCCGAACGAGCCCGGCTCGCTGTTCAAGGCGCTGAGCGTCTTCGCGCTGCGGGATATCGATCTGACGAAACTCGAGTCACGTCCGATTCGCGGCCGCCCGTGGGAGTACATGTTCTACGCGGACTTGAGCGTCAGCCGGCAGGACATGCGCTGCGCCCGCGCCCTGATTCACCTGGCGGAATTCGCGAAGTGGGTCCGCACGCTCGGGTCGTACAAGAGATGGAAAGAGAAGGAAAGTTAGAAGTTAGAAGACAGAAGTTAGAAGAGAGAAGTTAGAAGTGAAAAGTTGGAAGTGAGAAGGAAGGCGAAGGCAGAAGTTAGCGGACGGAAGTTGGAAGTTCGCGGCGGAAAGCCGACGTGAGAAGACTGGGCCAGAAGCAGGAGTCGCAGCCGTTGCTGGCTCGACTTCCAACTTCTGGCTTCTACCTTCTCACTTGCCAGGCGTCGGTACTTGGCCTGGCTCGGGTCGATCCGATCGATCCAGGCGAGGATGCCGTCCTTGAGGTTCTTCGCGTTCGTGAAGCCCTTCTCGCGAAGGATGTTCACGGCCTTCGCGCTACGCCCGCCCATCTTGCAGTGCACGATGATCTCCGGGGCGCCGGGCCCGTGAGGGATCTCGTCCAGCCGGCGAGGGAGCTCGCCGAGGGGAATGAGCGTCGAGCCCGGAATGCGGCAGATGTCGAACTCGTTCTTCTCGCGAACGTCGAGGATCCAGATCGGATCCTTCCGGTCGATGCGCGCCTTGAGCTCCTCGACCGTGGTCTCCGGTATGCCGGCTCCCGGCGTCGCCTGCGGCGGCGTGATGCCGCAGAACTGCTCGTAGTCGATGAGCGAGGTGACGGTCGGGTTGTCGCCGCAGACCGGGCACGCCGGGTCGCGCTGCAGCTTGAGCGTCCGGAAGGTCATCCGCAGGGCGTCGAAGAGCAGCAGCCGGCCGATGAGCGGCTCGCCGGCGCCGATGATCAGCTTGATGGCTTCGGTGGCCTGAATGATGCCGATGATGCCCGGCAGCACGCCCAGCACGCCTCCCTCGGCGCAGCTCGGCACCAGGCCGGGCGGCGGCGGCTCGGGATAGAGGCAGCGGTAGCAGGGGCCGCCCTTGGTCGCGAAGACCGAGGCCTGGCCGTCGAAGCGGAAGATGCTGCCGTACGCGTTCGGCTTGCCCAGGATCACGCAGGCGTCGTTGACGAGGTAGCGGGTTGGAAAGTTGTCCGCGCCGTCGACGATGATGTCGTAGTCGCGAAAGATCTCGAGGGCGTTCGACGACTTGAGCATCGTCTCGTGGATGCGCACGTTGAGCGAGGGGTTGAGGCCCCGAAGCCGGTCGCGGGCCGCTTCGATCTTCGGCCGGCCCACGTCTGACGTGCTGAAGAGCACCTGCCGCTGGAGGTTGCTCGCGTCGACCACGTCGAAGTCGACCAGCCCGAGCGTGCCGACGCCCGCGGCGGCCAGATACAGCGACGCGGGGGATCCGAGCCCGCCGGCGCCCACGCAAAGGACGCGGGCCGCCTTCAGCTTGCGCTGTCCCTCGACGCCGACCTCCGGCATGATCAAATGCCGGCTGTAGCGCTGAATCTCCTCGTTCGTGAGCTCCGGCAGGCCGGCTTCGATCGTCGCGGCGCCCGACCCGCCGGCCACCGAGGGGACGATGCTGAGCGTGTCGGTGGGTTTCACCGGGGTCTGCTCGCGGCCCAGGTAGCGGATGTCTTCGTCGTTCAAATACACGTTGACGAAGCTGCGCAGCTTGCCATCCGCGCCGTACAAGTGCGGGCGCAGGTCGCCGTGCTGCGTGGTCAGGTTCTGGAGCAGCTCCCCGACCGTTTGACCTTCGATCTCGACGACGGCCTGTTGGCCCGTATAGGGGCGCAGGGGCGTCGGAATATGAACCTTCACCGGCATGATGAATCCCTCATTTCACTCTCTGCTCAGACACTCTGTACGCGCTCTTCGTCGTAGCCTGACCGGTCGGCCCGCAGCTGCCAGGAGCGAAGTTCGGCGGGCTGTCCCTGGCGCACCGAGACGATGATGTAGCTCAAGTTCGGCCAGGCGTGCTCCAGATCGAACGCCGACGGGACCGCCGGGTGATCGGGATGCGAGTGGTAGAACCCGATGAGATCGGTTCCGGTTTCGGCCGCGCGGCGCTCGGCGGCTCGGTAGTCGTCCGGTCGAATCAGAAACCGGCGGCGCCGCTCGCCCTGGGTTTCGTTCGGCAAGGCGAACGCTTCGACGACCCGTCCGGCCGAGCCGAGCAGGGCGCCGCAGCATTCGTCGGGGTACGTGGCGGCGCCGTGGGCGCCGATGGCCTTGAGCGCCGGGGTCGGGACCTGCAGCGTCAGGCTCGTGGTCAACGTGGCCTCGTCGGGCGCCTTCGTGTCGCGGCTCGGCGTGGCTTCCCAGAATCGTTCAGACAGGTACCGATCGCCTCCATCCGGAAATACGGTCACGATGATACCGCGGTCGATCTCCTCGGCGATACGCAAGGACGCCGCGAGCGCCGCGCCGCTCGACGGCCCAACCAGAATGCCTTCGTGGCGGGCGAGCCGGACCACCAGACCGTACGCCTCCTCGGTCGAAACGTGCTCGTTGCGGTCGGCCAGCGCCGGATCGTAAATGGCCGGCACGATGGCCGAGGCCATGTGCTTCAAGCCTTCGAGCCCGTGCAGCGGCGACTCCGGCTGGACCGAAATCAACGAGACCGAGGGATTCCACTCGCGCAACCGGCGGCCGGTGCCGACGAACGTCCCGCTCGTGCCGAGGCCCGCGACGAAGTGGGTCAGGCGGCCCTCGGTCTGCTCGATGATCTCGACCGCGGTCGTCTCGTAGTGCGCCCGCCAGTTCGCCGGGTTGCTGTACTGGTCGGGATAGAAGTCCTGCTGCGGATCGCGCTCGAACAGACGTCGGGCTTCCCGGATCGCGCCGTCGCTGCCGTCCATCGGATCGGTGAGCACGAGCTCGGCGCCGTAGGCGTGGAGCAGCCGCTTGCGCTCGACCGTGACGTTGGCCGGCACGCAGAGCCGCACCCGAAAGCCGCGCGAGGCGCCGAGCATCGCGTAAGCGATTCCCGTGTTCCCGGAGGTCGCGTCGAGGAGGACCCGATCGGGGCGCAGCGCGCCGGACCGCTCGCCCTCGCGGACCATCGCCAGCGCGGCGCGGTCCTTGACCGATCCGCCCGGGTTCTTCGACTCGAGCTTGGCGTACAGCTCGACGCCGGGCTTGCGCTCGAACCTCCCCAGACGGACGAGGGGCGTCCGGCCGATGAACGCCGACAGCCCGACGAGAATCCGCACTGAACGTTTCAATCACGCCACGACTCCAGAAAAACAAAAGGCCCGGGAACCCCCGGGCCTTGGCCGCGCCGACACTGGCGAACTGACGGCGTCAACGCCCTCGTTCACCCACGCCCGCACGTGCGCAGCAGGCCCATGTGGGGCCGACAACAGGCGCAACGGGGGGTGTGAGCGGCAACGGTCATGAGAACAGTCTCTCATATTTATCGCATCCTGCCTCGTTTGGTCAACCGATGGCGGGCGTCGCGTGGGGCGTACGCGGCGCGCGGTTTGACCGTCTCAGGCGGCTGTGTTAGGCTGCCCGGATGATGCTCGTGGTTCGGGCGTGCGCGTGTTGTTGTCGGCGAGGGGCTAGCCCACGCCGTCCCGGCCGAAGCGCATTTCGACGAATCTGAACGCTAGAGCGTCTTGAGTTTCAGCCCGCGGATCGGCGTTGCCGGTCGCGGGCTTTTTCTTTTTCGGGGAGGCAGCGGTCACGGCCGAGATGCGCAGCGCGCTCTATCCCGTCTTTCTGAAACTCGCGGACCGTCCGGTGCTCCTGGTTGGCGGCGGCACGGTGGCGGCGTCCAAGCTTGGCGCACTGCGGCGCGCCGGCGCCCGCATCACGGTCGTCGCGCCGAAGGTCGCCCCCGAGATCGTACGATCGGGTGTTCGGGTCATCCGACGGCGCTTCCGTGCGGCGGACCTCGACCGGCAGTGGTTCGTGGTATCGGCGGCGACGCCTCCCGTCAACCGGCAGGTGGCGCGCGCGGCCGCGCGGCGGCGCGTGTTCGTCAACGCGGTGGACGACCCCGCGCCCGCGACGGCCTATTTGGGCGGCGTGTTGCGGCGGGCAGGCGTGACGATCGTGGTCTCGACCGATGGCGAGGCGCCGGCGTTGGCGGGGCTGCTTCGTGAAGCGATCGACGCGGTCCTGCCGCGTGACCTCGATAAGTGGATGACGACGGCGCGGCGCGTCCGACGCCGGTGGAAGGCCGAAGGGGTTCCTATGCCCGAGCGCCGGCCGCAGCTGCTCGTCGCCCTCAACGGGCTGTACGGGCAGCGTGGGGCGGCCGTGAAGGCACGGAGAAGGGTGGCGCCGAATGCGCGTTGAAGACTCGGGAGAGACCGTGCGGGCGAATGGTGCGGCGATCGGGCACGTGTCGCTCGTCGGCGCGGGGCCCGGCGACCCCGATCTGCTGACGTGTCGGGCGGCGCGGCGGCTGCGAGACGCGGACCTCGGTCCTCCACGACGGGCTCGTCCCCACAGAGATTCTCGACCTGGCGGCGTCGGCCGAGTGCGTCGAGGTGTCGCGCCGGCCCGGCCGGGCGCACGTGACGCAGGCCGCGGTGACCCAGGCGATGATCGACGCGGCGCGGGCCGGACGCCGGGTCGTTCGGCTCAAGGCCGGGGACCCCTGCGTCCTGGGGCGCGGGGGCGAGGAAGCGCTGGCCCTGGTGGCTGCGGGCGTGCCGGTGGAGATTGTTCCGGGGCTGAGCTCGGCGGTCGCGGCCCCGGAACTGGCCGGCATTCCGGTCACGCACCGCGGGGTGACCTCCGGCTTCCTGGTCGTCTCCGGGCACGCCGAAGACGCCTACGGACCGATTCTGCGAGCGCTGCCGCCCGAAAGCGTGACGCTCGTCGTCCTCATGGGCTTTGCCGAGCGAGGGCGCATCGGCGAGTGTCTGATCGGGAGTGGGTGGCCGGCCGAGACGCCGGCCGCCATCATCACGAATGCGTCGCAGCCGACGGCGCACGTGTGGACAGGGCCGCTCTCGGCCATTGGCGCGGCGCTCACGGCCGCGCCGCCGCACGAGGCCCACACGCTGGTGGTCGGTCAGGTGGTATCGGTGGGCGCGACCATCGCGGCTGGTTTACAGGTTCCGTCATTTGCAAGGGCAAGGAGAGATCATGGCGACCCAAGAGAAGACGTTAGGCCGGGCACGGCTGTCGTTTGCGCGTGAGGCCGAGATCGACGAGTTCGCGGCCGTCCTGTCGCAATTCGAGCGCGGGGACATCACGGCAGATCAATGGCGGGCCTTCCGTCTCGTGCGGGGGACCTACGGTCAGCGGCAAGACGACGATGCCTCGATGCTGCGGGTGAAGATGCCGCAGGGCGTCGTGACCGCCGAGCAGCTCGACGCGTTGGCCGATGTGGCGGACCGGTACTCGCGGGGGTTCGGACACATCACGACGCGGCAGAACGTCCAGTTTCACTTCGTGAAGCTGCATGACGTCGAGCCCGCCATGCGTCGGTTGGCCGAGGCCGGCATCACGACGCGCGAGGCATGCGGCAATTCGGTTCGCAATATCACGTCGTGCCCGTACGCCGGCGTTGCCGCCGATGAGGCGTTCGACGTCACGCCGTACTCGGAGGCGATGACCCGGTACTTCCTTCGTCATCCCCTCAGCGCGTCGCTGCCGCGCAAGTTCAAGATTGCGTTCGAAGGCTGCCCGGAGGACCACGCGAAGACGTCCATCCACGACATCGGGTGGCGGGCGCGGGTCGAGAACGGCCGGCGCGGCTTCCGTGTGGCGGTGGGCGGCGGGACGGCGATCTTGTGCAAGTCCGGCGCCGTGCTGTTCGACTTCCTGCCCGTCGGCGAGATGTTGAACGTGGCCGAGGCGGTCGTACGCGTGTTCCACAAGCTGGGGGACTACCAGCACAAGCAGCGCAATCGGATGAAGTTCCTCATCAAGGCGATGGGGTGGGAGGCGTGGCGCGCCGAGTTCGACAAGGCGCTGGCGGACGTCCGCGCAGAGGGGGGTGTCCCGCTCCCGTTCGACCCCGAGCAGCCGCCGGTCGATGCCCCGCCGGCCTGGCCCCGCCTGGCGCCGCCGTCTCCGGACGAGATCGTCGACCGCGTGACCGACGTCGAGCTGCGCGGCCCCGGCATTCGCCCCGAGACGCGTCCGGTCACCGAAGGACTGGACGCGGCGTTCGCCGCCTGGGCCAAGACCAACGTGCGGAAGCAGAAGCAGCCGGAGTTTGCCGCGGTGGTGGTCACCGTGCCCCTGGGGGACTTCACGAGCGCGCAGATGCGGGTGCTCGTCGAGCTGTCGCGCGCGTATGCGGACGGCGCCGTGCGCGTGACGATCAACCAGGATCTCGTCTTTCATTGGGTGCCGGTCTCGCAGGTGCGGGCATTCTACGCGCGCCTCGCGGCCGCGGGCCTCGGACAGGCCGGAGCCGAGACGCTGGCCGACGTGACCAGCTGCCCGGGCGCCGAGTCCTGCCGGCTGGCGGTGACCCAGTCGCGCGGCCTGGGGCGGACGCTCGAGCAGTTCCTGCGGGAGCGGCCGGATCTGGTCGCGCTCGCGCCCGACCTGGACGTGAAGGTGAGCGGCTGCCCGAACGGCTGCGGCCAGCATCACGTCGCGGGCATTGGCTTTCAGGGCAGCCTGCGCAAAGTCGATGGCAAGGCCATGCCGCAGTATTTCGTCATGATCGGGGGCGGCACCGACGGGGCAGACGCATCGTTCGGGCGAGTCGTGGCGAAGATTCCGGCTCGCCGGTGCGCCATCGCGCTCGAGCGGCTGCTCCGGCTCAGCGCGGCCGAGCGCCGCGGCGACGAGTCGCCGCTCGCGTTCTTCCGCCGGCTCGACACCACCCGCGTCAAGCTGCTGCTCGCCGACCTCGAGCAGATGTCCGCCGAAACGGCCACGCCCGACGACTTCATCGACCTGGCCGAAACAACGCAGTTCGTCCACCGGGCCATGGAAGGGGAGTGCGCGTCCTGACGGAAAGTCGGAAGTGAGAAGCCAGAAGTTGGCGGCCGCGCGTCGTCGAGGCCGCCACACTTCACACTTCTGGCTTCCGACTTCTAACTTCGTTCCGCGATCGCCTTCGCCCTGCGCAGGGCCTGCCGCAGCATGGCCTGGGTGAGCCGGCCCGTGTGGGTGTTCTGGCGGCTCGGATGGTAGGACGCGACAACCGCGGGCGCACCGGGCAGCCGATAGACCGCGCCGTGTTCGAAGGCGGGGCGTTTCCTGGCCTGGAGGCCTTGCTGGGCGAGCACCCGCCAACAGGCGTCGAATGCGACGCGGCCCAAGGCGACATACACGCGTAGCTCCGGCAGCGCGTCAATCTCGGCGCGCAGGTGGTCGTGGCACGTGCGGATTTCCTGAGGCGTGGGCGCATTCCCGGGCGGTGCGCAGCGAACGACCGCCGCGATCCACGTCCTCCGCAATCGCAAGCCGTCATCGACGGCCCGTGAATAGGGCTGATTGGCGAGGCCATTCGCGTGCAGGGCGGCCATGAGGAAATCGCCCGACCCGCCGTTCCCGTCGCCGGTAAAGACCCGACCCGTGCGATTGGCCCCGTGAGCCGCCGGCGCCAGGCCGACCAGGAGCATCCTCGCTCTGGGGTCTCCGAACCCGGGCACGGGCTTTCCCCAGTACGTCTCGTGGCGATAGGCGGCGCGCTTCTCGCGGGCCACCCTCTCGCAGTACTGCCTGAGCCGTGGGCACCGCTCGCAGGCGACGATGGCGGCCCGGACCTCTTCAAGGCTGTGGGCTGGCGGGAGCAGGCGGCGAGCGGGCATCGAACCTCCGGTGCGGCGAGTTGTACCACGGCGTTCGTGCTCGTTGACACCCCGGCAGGCGCCCCATACGATCGATGGGCTCGAAACCCCATTCCACAGGATGACGCGCGTATGACCCTGAAGAAGGCCCTGATCACCGCCGGCGTTGGCAGCACCCTCGTCGTGACGCTGCTGTGGCGCACGCCTGGAGAAGTCGCGCTCCAGGCGCAGAATCGCATGGACTTTTCGGTCGTCTCGGCCCAGACGGGGCACGTGGCGCTGGGGCTCGCGCTGCGCAAGCTCGCCGTCTCAGCGACGTTCATGCAGACGGCGGCTCATCCCGACGATGAAACGAACGCACTCTTCGCGCTCTACACGCGCGGCAAGGGCTACCGGTCGGTCGATGTCCAGACGACGCGCGGTGGCGGCGGCCAGAACGAGATTGGCCCCGAGCTCTTCCAGGACATGGCCGTCCTCCGGACGTCCGAGCTGCTCTCGGCCCACCGCATCGACGGGGCCGAGCAGTTCTTCACGCGGGCCATCGACTTTGGCTACTCCTACGACCCCAACGAGGTGATCAATAAATGGGGGCGAGACGCGATCGTCGGGGACTTCGTCCGCCTCATCCGCGAGACGCGGCCCGACGTCGTGTTGACGATGAACATTCAGGGGAGCGGAGGCGACCGCGCGCACGAAGCGACGACCGTGCTGACGCGCGAAGCCTACGCAGCCGCAGCCGACCCGTCGCGCTATCCCGAGCAGATCCGCGAAGGCCTTCGGCCGTGGCAGGCGAGCAAGCTGTACTTTCGGGCTGGGTTCGGCGGCCGCGGTGGCCGCGGCGGCGGTGGGACGGCCGAGGCGGTGACCCGCGAGGACACGAACGGCTTCGACCAGCTGCTGGGACGCACCTATTCCGAGATTGGCTTCGACGCGGTCAGCAACCACAAGTGCCAGGGCATTGGCGGGGTGCCGGCGCTGCCCGGAGGCCGCGGCCGCGGCGGCTTCGGCGGCGGCGGCTACGTGCTGATGGATACGACCATTCCTGGTGAGAAGGGCAAGAGCGAGACGTCGCTCTTCGACGGCGTCGACACGAGGCTTTCCGACATCGCCCGGTTCGCCGGCGCCAACCCGCCTGCGGCACTGACCACCGCGCTCGCCGGCATCGTCGCTGACGCCCAGCGCGCGCAGGCGGCTTTCGTGGACGGCAATGACGCCGGCACGGCGGCGCCGGTCGAGGCGGGGCTGACGGCGATTCGCGCGCTTCGGGCCCAGCTGCCCTCGATGGGGTTGAGCGACCAGGCCCGCTACGAAATCGACTTCCGCCTCCGGACCAAGGAGCAGGATTACCAGGATGCCGTCCTGGCGGCGCATGGCCTCGAGTTCCAGGCGGTGTCCGATGACGGCCTCGTGGTCGACGGCCAGCCGGTGCGGCTGTCGCTCGTGGCAGTCAACCGCGGCGCCTCCGACGTGACGGTTGGCGACGTGAAAGTTGACGGCTTCGCGCAGGGCGCGCAGTGCACGCCCGAGACGCTCAAGCAGGACGCGATCTTCACCTGCACCTCTCAGGTCACCGTCCCGAAGGACGCCAAGCTGACGACGCCCTACTTCACGGACCACTACTGGAAGACGCCGGAGAACCACGCCATCGACATTTACGATCCGTCGGTGCCGTTCGGGGTGCCGTTCGCCCAGACGCCGTTTCGCGCCACGTTCCACGTCAAGGCCGGGAGCGTCGACGTGTCGAAGGAGTTGCCCATCCAGTACCGCTACGTCGAGGACGTGTTTTTCGGCGACAAGCGCATGGAGCTCAACGTCGTTCCGGAGTTCTCGGTGAAAGTCACGCCGACCCTCGCGGTGGTGCCGATGTCGCACGAGGCGGCGGTGCCGGTCTCGCGGGAGGTGTTCGTCTCGGTGACGAACAGCGCCAAGGGGGCGGCCCAGGTGAACGTCGCGCTGGATCTGCCGTCGGGATGGACCGCGGCGCCGGCCAGCGCGCCGCTGAGCTTCACGAAGGAGGACGAGGCGCTGACGGCGCACTTTAACGTGACCGTGCCGGCCGGGTTCAAGACCGGCGACTACGCGCTGCGCGCGGTCGTCACCTCGCCCTCGACCGGGTCGGAGAAGTTCTCGGACGGCTATCAGGTGATCGAGTACCCGCACGTCGAGCGCCGGCAGGTCATCAAGCCCGCCGAGACGGATGTCAAAGTGCTCGACGTGAAGACCGTCCCCGACATCAAGGTTGGCTACATCGTGGGCGTGGGCGACCAGGTGCCGCCCGCGATCGAGCAACTCGGCGCCCAGGTGACGCTGATTGGCAGCAACGAGCTGGCGTGGGGCGACCTGTCGAAGTACGACCTCATCATGACCGGCGTCCGGGCCTACGAGCGGCGCGACGACCTGAAGGCGTACAACCAGCGCCTCATCGACTACGCCCGCCAGGGCGGCACGGTCATCGTGCAGTACAACAAGTTCGAGTTCAATCAGGCGCAGTACGGGCCGTACCCCGCGCAGGTCGCGAACCCGGACAGCCGCGTGACCGATGAGCACGCGCCGGTCAAGGTCCTCGTGCCCAACGACCCGGTGTTCAACTTTCCGAACAAGATCGGCCCGGAGGCCTGGGCCGACTGGGTGCAGGAGCGCGGCTTGTACTTCCTCGGGCGGAAGGATCCGCGCTACGTGGACCTCGTCTCGATGACCGACTCGTTCCCGGACAACCCTGGAGAAAAGCTGGGCTCTCTGGTCGAAGCCAAAGTGGGCTCGGGCCGGTGGATGTATTTGGGACTCGGGCTCTGGCGCCAGCTTCCGGCGGGCACCGCGGGCGCCTACGAGCTGCTGGCGAACCTTCTCGCCTTGCCGAAGGCGCCGGCCACCAACTGACGCGCCAGCCAGGCGGTCCGCGATGAGCGATCAAGGCCTGTGCGTCTGGCTGACCGGCCTGAGCGGCGCCGGAAAGTCGACAACCGCACAGGCGCTGACGCTGCGCCTTACCGACGCGGGCCGCGTGGTGACCGTGCTCGACGGCGATGTCGTCCGCCAGTTGCTGTCGAACGACCTGGGCTTCAGCAAGGCCGACCGCGACCTCAACATCCGCCGCATTGGATTCGTCGCCGGCGAGATTGTCCGCCATGGCGGCGTGGTCATCTGTGCGGCCGTGAGCCCGTATCGAGCCACGCGTGACGAAGTGCGGCGGTCGATGCCGGCCGGCTGTTTCCTGGAAGTCTGGGTTGATACCCCGATCGAGGTCTGCGAAGCACGCGACCCGAAGGGGTTGTACGGGAAGGCCCGCCGGGGCGAGCTGCGGGCCTTCACCGGCGTGGACGATCCCTACGAGCCTCCCGCCGCGCCGGAGCTGACGCTCCGCCCGCCCGGCACGCCCGAGGAGTTCGCCGCGGCGATTATGCAGGCGATGGAGCGACTCGTAGCAAAGGGCAAGTCAGAAACGAGAAGCCAGAAGTGAGAAGCGGGAAGCCAGACTCACTTCGCACTTCTGCCTTCTCACTTTTGACTTTCTGTCTTCTAACTTCTGTCTTCTAACTTCTGACTTTCTCGTAACTGTCCGCCTGTTCGTGCGCGTGGTACGAGCTGCGCACGAGCGGACCGGACTCGACGTGGCCGAAGCCCAGGTCGAGGCCGATGCGCTTGAGTTCAGCGAACTCCTCCGGCGTGTAGTACCGATCCATCGGGACGTGCGCCGGCGAGGGGCGGAGGGTACTGCCCGATCGTGAGAATCTGGCAGTCGACGCCGCGCAGGTCGCGCAGCACCTCGACGATCTCATCCCAGGTTTCGCCGAGGCCCACCATGATGCCGGTCTTGGTCGGGATGTCGGGTGCCCACCGGCGCGCGCGGTCCAGCAGTTCGAGGGCGCGCGGATAGCGCCCGCCCGGCCGCGCGGTCCGGTAGAGCCGCGGGACGGTTTCCGTGTTGTGGTTCAGAATGTCGGGGCGCGAGGCGAGCACCGTGCGAAGCGGCGCCTCCTGGCCCTGAAAGTCGGGAATGAGGACCTCGACCCGGCACGACGGCTGTCGCGCGTGGACGGCCCGCACCGTGTCCGCGAAGACGCCAGCGCCGAAGTCCGGCAGGTCGTCGCGGTCCACCGACGTCACCACGACGTATGCCAACTCGAGGGTGCTCACCGCGTGAGCCAGGTTCGCCGGCTCGGTCGGGTCCGTTGGCTGAGGTGTGCCGTGCGTGACGTTGCAGTACGTGCAGGCGCGCGTGCAGACGTCTCCGAGAATCATGAACGTGGCCGTGCCGTGGTGCCAGCACTCGCCGATATTGGGGCAGTGGGCCTCTTCGCAGACGGTGTGCAGCTTCAGCTCGCGCATGAGCCCGCGGAGCCGGAGGTAGTTGGGCGATCCCGGCGCCCGTACGCGGAGCCAGTCGGGCTTCGGCGCACGGACGAGTTCGGCCTCCTTCACCCGCCGTCCGCGGATGAACTGGAGGGGCACGGACACCGGCGTCGCCCCATCGACCCGATCCATCGACCCATCGACCGATTGACCCATCGACCTATTGTATCGGCCTATCGACCCATCGACCTATCGACCCATTGGATCGACTGAGCGGCCCGTCGCCTATTGACGTGGGGAGCACAAGGACTCTTAAATAGGCCCATGAATCGATGGGCCGATGGGCCGATGCGTCAATAGGTCGATAGGTCGATAGGTCGATGATGAAGGCTCTCTCGATAACCTGGCTCGGACATTCCGCGTTCCTCCTGGTCTTCCCGAACGGCACGCGGGTCGCGATCGACCCGTGGCTTGGTAATCCCAATTGCCCTCCCGCGTTCGCAAAGCCGGAGGCGCTGGCGCCGCTGGATCTGATTCTCGTCTCGCACGGACACAGCGACCATGTCGGGGAGGTGACCGCCCTGGCTCGCGCGACGGGGGCGCCTGTGGTCTGTCTCTTTGAGGTCGGGTTGTACCTGACCGCGAAGGGGGTGCAGAACGTGCGGGACATGGGCGTCGGCGGCACGCAGGAGTGCGCGGGCTTGAAGATCACGATGACCAATGCCGTCCACTCGGGCAGCATCGTCGACAAAGGCCAGGTCGTCTATCTTGGGGGCGCGGCCGGATTCATCATCAGAGCGCCGCACACGCCGACCCTGTATTTCGCGGGTGACACCGCCCTCTTCGGCGACATGAAGATGCTCGCGGAGATCTATCGCCCTGAGGTCGCGTTTCTGCCGATCGGCGACCACTACACGATGGGGCCCGACACGGCGGCCGTGGCCGCCGAGTGGCTCGGCGTCCGCCAAGTCGTGCCGATGCACTGGGGGACGTTCCCGCTATTGCGAGGGACGCCCGCGGAGCTGAAAGAGCACCTGGCCAAGACAGGGATCGACGTCCTCGAGCTCAAGCCCGGGCAGACCGCGAGCTAGCACGTCCTGAAGGATGGAGGCCGAGGCGCCATGCACCTGACCTCCCTCGACTGGACCATCGTCCTCGCGTCGATTGTTCTCTCCTTCATTCCAGCCATCTGGCTCGCGCGCCGCGCCGGGTCGAGCACCGCCGAGTTCTTCGCCTCGGGGCGCGCGGCGCCGTGGTGGCTCATCGGCGTCTCGATGGTCGCGACGACGTTCAGCACGGACACGCCGAACCTGGTCACCAACCTCGTACGCGAGGGCGGCGTCTCGGCCAACTGGGTCTGGTGGGCGATGCTGCTCACCGGGATGACGACGGTCTTCTTCTACGCCCGGTTGTGGCGACGAATCGGCGTGCTCACCGACCTGGAGTTCTACGAACTGCGGTATTCGGGTCGCCCCGCCAAGTGGGTGCGGGGCTTTCGCGCCGTCTATCTCGGCTTGTGCTTCAACGTGGTGATCATGGCGACGGTCAATCTCGCCGCGGCCAAGATCGCCAACGTGCTGCTGGGCTGGCCCATCGGGCGGACGCTCCTGGTCTGCAGCGGCCTGAACGTCGCGTTCGCGGCCACGTCCGGACTCTGGGGCGTGATGGTCACCGATTTGATTCAATTCGGCATCGCGATGACCGGATCGGTCGCCGCGGCGGTCTACGCGGTGCGGCGGCCGGAGGTCGGCGGCCTGACCGGGCTGTTTGCCAAGGTCGATCCATCGGCGCTGCGGATGGTGCCCAACCTGAGCGACTGGAGCGTGGCTCTGCCGATCTTCATCGTGCCGCTCGCCGTGCAGTGGTGGTCGACCTGGTACCCGGGGGCCGAGCCCGGCGGCGGCAGCTACATCGCCCAGCGCATGCTGGCGGCGCGATCCGAGCGCGACGCGGTGTCCGGAACCCTGCTCTTCAACGTCGCCCACTACGCGCTCCGTCCCTGGCCCTGGATGATTGTCGCGCTGAGCTCGATGCTGGTCTTCCCGCACGTCTCCGACATCGCGCGGGCGCTGCCGCAGGTCGATCCGCACCTGCTCGGCGACGACATGGCGTACCCGGCGATGCTCACGTTCCTGCCCGCCGGCCTGCTTGGCGTCATGGTCGCGGGCCTGCTGGCGGCCTACGTCTCGACCATCTCGACACACCTCAACTGGGGCACGTCGTATCTGGTCCACGATCTCTATCGCCGGTTCGTGCGCCCGGGTCGGGACGAGCGCCACTACGTACGCGTCGGACGGGCGACCACGGTCGTCCTGATGATTGCCGCCGCGCTCTTCACCCTCGTGCTCGACACGGCGCGCGACAGCTTCAACCTGCTCCTGTCGGTCGGAGCCGGCACCGGACTGCTGTATCTGCTGCGCTGGTTCTGGTGGCGTATCAACGCGTGGAGCGAGATTGCCGCGATGGCGAGCTCGTTCGTGCTCGCGCTGGCCGTCTTCGTGGCGGGCCGACACGGCTGGGTGCTTGCGAGCCACATCTCGCTCCTGCTCACGGTTGCCGTGACCACGGTCGTGTGGATGGCGACGGCGTGGTTGACCGAGCCGACTGAGAACGCCGTGCTCGATGAGTTCTACCGGCGCGTGAGGCCCGCGGGCCCGGGGTGGGCGAGTGTGCGCCGCCGCTGCGGCGGGTTACCGCCGGCCGACGACGTGTCCCGGGCGTTCATCGGGTGGCTGGCCGGATGCGTCTTCGTCTACAGCGCCCTCTTCGGGACGGGACATGCGCTGCTCGGGCATCGGGGGGCCGCCTGGGTGGCGGTGGGCGCCTTTGTGGCCAGCGGCGGCGTCCTGGCATTTGTGCTAGGGCGACGCGAGCCCGGCTAAGCGACGCCGGGCGCCGGCCGATTGTCATTTTCCCGCCGCTTGTCGAGCATGTACAATGCCCGTCTGACGAGATTGCGTCGCGTCGGGCTGGGGCCGGGCCAGAAGCGTTGTGGCTGGGGACCGGGCACCGCGCGGCGGGCGTCTTGAGGAGAGCGAATGGCTTACGTGATTGCCGAGCCCTGCATTGGAACCAAGGATAGCGCGTGTGTCGACGTGTGCCCGGTTGACTGCATCCATCCGCGGAAGGACGAGCCGGATTTCGAAAGCGCGAAGATTTTGAATATCCATCCCGATGAGTGCATCGACTGCGGAGCGTGCGTCCCGGCCTGTCCGGTCGAGGCGATCTTCGCCCTGGATGAGGTGCCGGACAAGTGGAAGGACTACATCCAGCAGAACGTGGACTATTTCAAGAAGTAGTCGGGACCTCGTCGCCGTACCTCGACTTCGATCGCGAGGCGTGGGCCGAGCTTCGCGCCGCCACTCCACTGACGCTCACTGAGGCGGATCTGGCGGAGCTCCAGGGCCTCAACGAGCGCGTCTCGCTCGCCGAAGTCGAACAGGTCTACCTGCCCGTGTCGCGGCTGCTGAACCTGCACGTGGCCGCGACGCAAACCCTTCACAAGGCCACGGACACGTTTCTGGGCCGCCGGCCGCCGGCCGCGCCGTATGTCATCGGCATCGCCGGCAGCGTGGCGGTCGGCAAGAGCACGTTCGCGCGAATCCTGCAGGCGCTCCTGACGCGCTGGCCCGAGAGCCCGCGCGTGGACCTGGTCACGACTGACGGGTTCCTGTTCCCGAATGCCGTGCTCGACGCGGCCGGCCTGCTGGATCGCAAGGGGTTTCCGGAGAGCTACGACGTTCGTCGTCTGATCCAATTCGTCGCCGACGTGAAGGCCGGTCGTGGGGCCGTCCACGCGCCCGTCTACTCGCACCAGGCCTACGACATCGCGCCGGGCGAGTTCCAGGTCGTCGATCGGCCGGACATCGTGCTCATCGAGGGGCTGAACGTCCTGCAGACCGGCTCCGGCGCCGCGGCGCGGCCGCCCCGCGTCTTCGTGTCGGACTTCTTCGAGTTCTCGATCTACATCGACGCCGATGAGCGTGACATCGAGGCCTGGTACGTCTCGCGGTTCCATGCGCTCCGCGAGACGATCTTTCAGGACCCGCGGTCGTACTTCCACCGGTACGCGGCGCTGACGCCGGCGGAGGCCGACGCGACGGCCCGTGCAATCTGGCGGCGCATCAATGGCGTCAACCTGCGGGAGAACATCATCGCCACGCGTGACCGGGCGCGGCTCGTCATGGAGAAGGGCAGCGATCACGCCGTCAAGCGGGTGCGGCTGCGGCAGGGGTAAGGGGCCGGCCCCGGGCCCCAGGCACCGGGGCCTCAGGCACCGGGCACTCGGGCCTCGGCCTCAGGCTTCAGGCACTTGGTTGGCGCCCAGTGCGTGTGTAGGTGTCTCACGCTCGGGCCAGATGACTTGCCAGTGCCCAGTGCCTACTACCCAGAGCGCAGTACCTGCTATTCGCCCCGCGTCTGTCTCGCGCCGAGGCGCGTGGCGCGTCTGACCCGCGCGGCGTCCGCTTTGCGCCGCTCCTCCGGCGTTTCGAGGATGAGCGGCGGAACCTGGATCGGGCGCTGAGCGCGGTCGATGGCGACGAACGTCAGATGCGCCCGGCTGGTGAGCCGACGCAGGCCGGTGAGCGTCTCCTCGGAGAACACCTCGACCTCGACCTCGATGGACGTGCGGAACGCGGCCGTGACGGACGAGCGCAGGATGATCAAGTCGCCGACCTTGATGGGGTGAAGGAACTGCAGGCCATCGACGGCCGCCGTGACGAGCAGCGAGCGGGTGTGTCGATGTCCGGCGATCGCCCCGGCGATGTCGATGAGGTGCATGACCTTGCCGCCGAGGATGAACCCGAGGGGGTTGGCATCGTTCGGCAGCACGACCTGCACCATCTCGGTCGCCGAGGCGGACGGCGGCTTGGGCGTCAGCGGGTCGGCCATCACGCTGTGCCGCGCGGGAGAGCCGGCGTGGCGCGCCCGCTCAGAAGTCGTACCCCATCCAGAAGCTGAACTTCTTCGCACGGAACGCGGTGCTGCCGCCACTGTCGGCGAAGAGCGCATTCTCCCAGCTCTTGTTGAAGAGGGTCTTCCACGACCAGTCGAAGTGCATGGGCAAGCCGAGGAAGAACGTCTCGAGCCCAACGCCGTATGACGCGCGCGCGTCTTTCAGCCGGAACCCGCTGAGGGTCACCGGGCTGCCGTAGACCGGGGCGACGTTGCCAAATTGGTCGATCGTCTGGTAGCCGAGGAGCGGCGTGTACGACTCGGACTTGCTCGTCCACGGGGTGAACGTCTGGCCGTCGAGGCCGACCGCGCCGATGTCGCCGAAGAACACGCCCCGCATGCCGCCGAGGACGCCGAAGGGCGTCAGCATCGCGTCGATCAGCGGGAAGCGCAGCTCGGCGTCGGCGAAGAACCCTTTCTGCCCCAGGAAGGACAGGTAGTCGTAGCCCCGTAGTTCCGAGTTGCCGCCAAAATACATGAAGTCGGGCGTGGCGCCCCAGCTCTTCTGCGCCTTGAGGCGAACGGCGAACACGCCATTCGCGGCGATCCGCGTGTAGTGGCGGATGTCGATGTCGGCCGTCTGTCTCGACAGGGCGCTGCCGAACTTGGGCGCGCCACTGTACTCGATGCGCATCGTCCGGCCGGCGACCGGGCCGTAGTCGCGGAAGACCGTGGTTTCCTCGACGTAGGCGATGCCCAGCGGCGCCATGTAGCCGTTCCGGAAGAGCGATCCGCCGTAGGCGCCCTGCTGGTACTGGTCGGCCAGGACCTGGAGCTGGCTGTTGGCGTAGGCCTCGTGGACGTGGATGAAGGCGCCGGTCAACTCGACGCGGCGGTAGCGGTCGAACGGATAGATGGCGAAGATCGAGCCGCCGCGCTCGCTTTGGACCGCCTGCGCCAGGTCGCGTGAAATGTACGGCGCAAGGCTCGGGTCGTAGTACACCGCGTTCTGGACGTTCTGGCCGTAGTAGTACACGTCCTGCGAGAACCCTTGCATGGCGTACTGGAGCCGGTGCTCGATGTTCGTGTAGGTCAGCGCCGTCGAGCGATAGGACGAGACCGTCTGCGCGTAGAAGGACACCTGCTTGTCGCCGAGCACGTCCTCGAACTGGAGTTCCGTGTTGCCGTAGAAGTTGCCGTTGCTCGTGACGCCCAGGTTGAGCGGCGGCCGCCCCGCCATGTGCATCGTTTCCCAGGCGCCCTTCTTGTGGATGTTGTCGCGCATCAGCGGCTCGCTGATGGGGGGCTGGAACTCGATGATCGGGCCGGGCGCCCCGAAGTCGCTCGAGGCCACGGTCGCCACCGGCTTCGCCAGGCTGATGGTGTGCAGGCCGTAGTTGCCCTTGTAGAAGGTGATGAAGGCGACCTGGGCCCCGGCCGCCTGGTGGAGCACGATCGGCGACAGGTTGCCGGTCGCGGTGTCCGTCCACTGTTTCAGTTCGTTCGTCGTGAGATCCAGCGTCCAGACGTTCGGGACGTTCCCGTTCTTCGCGACCTCCGGAGAGATGCGCACGTTCGGGTCGGTCGCCGTGGACGTGAAGACAATCGTGTGGTCGTCGTAGAACTTCGCGCCGGTGTCGATGTGGGCGCCGAAGGTCAGCTGCTTCTTGCGGCCGCTGGCCAGGTCGAGCTCGAAGAGCTTGTCGTCGCCGCTGATGTGCGCCGTGTAGACGATGGACTTGCCGTCGGGCGAGTAGGCCGGCGCGAACTCGTCGAACTGGTCCTTCGTGAGGTTGGTAATCTGACCGTTCTTCAGATCGATTGAGAAGATGTCTCCGACGGCGCCCTGCATCGCCGAGAAGATCACGGTCGAGCCGTCCGGGCTGAACGCCGGCGACTCGGGGCCGTCAACGGTCTTCAGGTCGAAGCGCTGCACCGTCTTGGTGCTGACGACGTTCTCGATGATGAGCGTGTGCTCCTTCTCGGTGCGGACGAAGTAGGCCATCCGGTCGCCAACTGGCGACCATCCCATCCAGGGCACCATGTTGCCGCGCAGGCCGCCGGCCTGCTCGATGTACTCGAAGCCACGGTCCTTGTCGAGCCCGGGCGTCAAGTTGCGAATCACCTGACCGTCCTTCGCGGAGAGCAGGATGATGTCGAGCTCCTGGTCGTGCGCGTTGCCGACCATCGCGGCGATGATGTCCCCGGTCGGCGAGGGCTCGATCGAATAGACCCCCGTGTAGGGCGTGTGCTCCAGCTGCAGCGTCAAGTCGCGCCCGTAGTCGGACGGGCGCTCCTTGTCACGGAACGGTTTGAATCGCTCCTTGAGATACCGGTCGAACTGGTCGTCGAAATCTTCGGCCTTGATCTTGAAGGCTTCCTCGTACGCGCTGCCGCTGCCTCCGATGATGCTCTTGCGGAGGGAGAACAGGAACTGGCGCAGGCCGTCCATGCCCCACTTCGACTCGATGAAGTCGAACGCGGCGTGGCCAAGCTCGTACGGCTCCCGCCCGGACGTGATCGGCTGGTCTTCGAGTTCGCTCATCCGAGGCACGGTGTCGGAGATCGCGGCATCGCGAACCGTCATCAGGTCGAGCGGATTCCACGCGCCGGCCATGTAGTCGGACAGCCCCTCGTCCATCCATAGGGGCAGCGAACTATTGATGATGCCGCGCGGGATGATGTCGAACTCGAAGATGTGCGTCAGCTCGTGTGTGATGAGCTGGTAGAGCTGATCCGAAGGCAGGTCGAGCGGGAGGACCACGCGGTTCTCTTCCGGCTCGGCAAAGGCCAGGACGCCCTCCGGGAGCGCGTCCTGGACGTGCTGCTCCTGGAACTCGCTCTGGGTCTTGAACAGGATGAGCGGGACCTTCTGGGCCAGATCGTGCTTGAGCTGCGAGCTGATGTGCTGGTAGGCGCTCTCCGCGTACGACGACACGCGCTGGAGGTGCGGCTCGATCGACGGGTAGAAGTAGATCTTGAAGTGGTCCGTTGTGTAGATGTGCCAGTCGAACTTGTCGTACCGGACGTCGTTCTTCATGAAGTACGGCACGAACGGCGTCTGCGCCCGGACTCTCGTGTTGATGGCGCGGTCGTACCCGATCAGCTGGTGATCGGGCTCGAGCCGATCCTGGGCGGCGGCCGCGGCCGGCAGGGCCGCCACCAGCAGGAGGGCGAAAGTGCCACGACGAATCGAAACCATGCGCAAAAGGCGCATAACGCTCACCTCGAGACCGTACGCTCGGACGGTCGATGCCCAGTCAAATCTGCACGAATCTTACACCCTCCGCGCGGCGCTCCCCACCGGTCGGGCGGCGGATGGATCCCGACCTCGGTGGCGTGAAAGAGCAAAGTGCGTGCCCTTCTCGCCGGGCCGGAATTGGCCGCTCGCGCACGGCACACGGGGCCCGGTCCGTGGCGGCGAGAGGACACCCGGCCGACGGCTCTGACCACCATCGGGTACTGTAGTAATGTGAGACGCGAGGTGACGAGGACGTGACCGTCAGTCGTTCGTGGACCCGGGTGGGGCTGGCCATCGCCGTGCTCGCGCTTGGCCCGGTGGCGTGCGCGCGCCGGCCCAGCTGCCCGCCGAACGTGAAGCCGGCGCCCCTCGACTTCTCCTTGAAGGACATGAACGGCGCCCGGGTGACGCTCAGCAGCTACCTCGGCCGTCCGCTCATCGTGAATTTCTGGGCGACCTGGTGCGGCCCCTGCAAGCAGGAGATCCCGGCCCTGGTCGATCTGACGACCAAGTACCAGGCCCAGCACTTGACCGTCCTCGGGGTGTCTATCGACGACACGCCCAATCAACTCAAGCCGTTCGTCGCCGAGTACAAGATGAACTACCCCGTGCTCGTCGGAAAGGGCCACGACGACTTGTTCAAAGCCTACGATGCCGAGTTCGGGATTCCGGTGTCCTGGTTCGTGACCTCTCAGGGCTGCATCGCAGACTCGCATCTCGGGGCGATGACGAAAGACGACTTCGACAGGCAGGCGCAGGCGCTATTCTAGGTGGAGCAGCGAACGGCGCCGGGCGGAGCCCGGGCGTCCGGAGAAGTGGGGAACGATGGAGAAACCGGTGACGGCGAGGCTTGCGTGTGGGTGCCCAGTGAAGTTCCGGCCGGGCGTCGACGGAAGCCCCGTGACGGTGGTCATCGACCGGAAAGCCGATGGATGCCCGATCGAGTGGCACGTCGGCGGGTTGGCGGTATTCGACCACCGAGAAGCCCTTCGACCGCCCAGCCGCTTGAGCACGCGCGTCCAGCCCGACTTCGAAGAGGAAGGCTAGTGCCCAGCCCCGTGGGGGCTGGGAAGTTCGAACTTCGAACTGAGAACTTCGAACTGAGAACTTCGGAGTTCGAGCTTCGGAGGAGTCGAAGCCGATGCCGACTGTCCTGAGCCGCTCCTGTGCCTGGCGGTGCCTAGTGCCTAGTGCCTAGTGCCTAGTGCCTGGTGCCTGGTGTTTGATGTCGGCTATCGTCAGAACCTGACCCTGACGTCGGCGACCAGCGGCAGATGGTCGGAGGCCACGAGCGCCAGCCGCGTTCGCGGCAACTCGATTCGCCGGATCTCAATGTCCCCCTCGAAGTAGATGTGGTCCAGATGGAGCACCGGGAAGAATCCCGGGTAGGTCCGGCGCCGCTTCAGGTGGGGATAGAGGTCGATGCTCGAGAGACGCCGCGCCAGGATGTCTTCAGCGATGCCGCGCGACCACTCGTTGAAGTCGCCCAGGACGAGCTTGGGGCCCTGTACGCGCCGGTCGAGCACCCAGGTGGCGAGCCGGCCCGCCTGATAGCGGCGCTCGAGGAAGGCCGTTCCAAGGTGCGCGTTGAAGACGTGGAGCATGCCGACGCCAGCCACGTCGATGGCGACGCGCTGGGTGCAGCGCGGCTCGCACGTCTTCCACGACAGGTCGTGCTGCGCGTGCTCGCGAATCGGGTAGCGGCTCAGGATCACGTTGCCGAACTGCTGGCGCCGCAGTTCCCGCGTCGGCGCCATGACCCACCCCATGCCGAGCGCCGCCCCGATCGCCTCCGCATGGCCGGCGCCACGCAGGCCCGGGCCAATCACTTCCTGAAGCGCCACCACGTCCGGATCGATCGCGGCCAGCACGGCAGCCGTCCGCTCGGGCTGGACGCGCCGATCCATGCCGCGGCAGCGGTGCACGTTGTAGGTGACAATTCGCAGATCGGCGACGGATCTGGCGCTCGGGCGCGGGAGGACTTCCGCCACGGGGCTCAGGGCGTCCCGCTCGCGCCTGGCAGGGGACGCCGAAGCGCCCGGAGGTTCAACGACAGCCGCTCGCCATCCTTGATGAGCAACCGCCGGACCCCGGCCGTTCTCGACAGTTGATCGAGAATCTCGGCGTTGCCGACGTCGCCCTCGTCGACATCGCGCGTGACGATGACGTCGTACTCGGCGCCCGGCAGTCCGCGGATGCGATACCGGCCCCGCTCATCCGGACGGGCGAGCGCGGTGTAACGGCTTCGGGGGTACCAGAGCGCGGGGTTGGTTGCGAACGCGACCACCGCGTACCCCTGAATGACGTCCCCCGAGGCGACGCGGATGGTTCCGAAAATCTCCGACGAGGTGTCGGAAAAGATTACCCGCATGCCCCTGACCACCTGCCCGTACTCGAAGTTGACGGCGGTGTCGGTGATATCCGCGCCGTTCATCTCGACGCTCGACAGGACCCACGGCGGCGGCAGTCCCTCGACGCGGATGTAGTGGTATCCGACGAGCACGCCGTTCAGCGCGAAGGTATCGTCCGGCTGGACGTTGCCCGTGACCGCATCCCCTGAGAGGCTCCCGTCCTTCATCGGCGCGCGCACGACGATCGTCCGCTTGTCCACCGGCGGCTGCGTCTTGCCGTTCCATGCGACGAATCCGCTGATGATTGCGCCCTGCGACATGTTGACGTTGACGTTCGCCTTGTCGATGCCGTTGACGTCCAGCGTGAAGACGCCGAAGAGCGACCTCCCCGAGGTCGCGCCCTCGCCGCGCGCCCGGATGACGTAGCGTCCCGAGGGAACGTTGGCGAACTGGAACGTGCCGTCCGGCTGGATGTTCGACCTTGTAGTTCGACATCGAGGCGTACTGGTCGTTCCGCTTCGGGCTGAGCTCGATGGCGCCGGACGCCAACTGGACGTCGGCCGGGGGCCGGAGGTGGCCGCTCAGCCGAGACGGGCGGAGCAGCTTGAGCTTGATCACGACCTGCTCCGGATTGACGCCCGGGTTGACCGTAATCCTCGAGGCTTCTTCCGCGGTCGTCGCGTTCGGGTAGAACGTCGGCGAATAGAACAACGGGCCGACCGCATCCCCGACGTTGGCGAACGCCGGGTCGAACGCCGAGACGTAGTACTGCCCGGGCGGCATCTGCGACAGACGGAACTGGCCGCGGTCGTCGCTGACCGCCTGCGAGACCGTCACCAGCTCGCGCTTGCCGGACGTATACACCGGCCGCAAGGCTTCGACGAGCGCGCCGGAAAATGGGGAACCATCCTCGTCTTCGATGATGCCGGAGAGCACGACCTGCGGAATCATCTCGATGTTGACGTTGTCGCGCTGTTCGTCTTGGGCGAGCGTGACGTAGGTGGGCGGCGTTTGCGGCGGGTTTTCGCCGAACGCGCGCGGGGCATACCCGGTGCGGGCCGCGGTGACGACAAAATTCGTGCCGACCGGAAGCTCGCCGATGGAGTATTTGCCGTCGTCGCCGGTGATCGCGATTCGGTTCTCGGGTAGTGTCTTATCCGCTGAGATGATGACGCGCGCGCGCCCGAGCGGGGCGTGCGTGACCTCGTCGGTGATCTGGCCGCTGATGATCCCGTGCGGCGGGGGAGGCGCCGGCTCGGCGGTGCCCACCACTTGGGGCTCGCCGGGCGGGGCCGGCGCCGACGGTGAGGTCGTTTGAGACGCGGAGGGGGCGGGCGCCGGCGACGCGGTTTGCGCGGCCTGGCCGGCCGCGGCGGTCATCTCGCCCGACACGGCGAGCGCCGCGCCGAGCGCGATGATCCACGCCGACGTCCTGAGAAACCGCCAGCAGACTGCCATACCACTTATCATAAACTCATGGGCCAAGCCGGTTCGCCCGTCGATCCGTGGCGGCCGGCAAGGCGATGGGTGGCGTGAGATGACTCGACTCCAGACCGAATTCGATGTGGTGTGCCCCTGTTGTCAGGCGACGCTGGTTGTCGACGCCGACTTGAAGCGCGTCGTCCGGCACACCGAGCCGGAGCGGGCCGACAAGCCGAAGCTCGATCAGGCCCACCAGATCCTGGCCGAGGCCAAAGCCAGGCGCGACGCGCTCTTCGAGCAGTCCGTCGAGTCGGAACGGACGCGCGGCGACGCGCTCTCCAGACGGTTCGAGGAAGCGCTGAAACAGGCGAACGACGAGCCCATCGTCAAGCCTTCGCGCGATTTCGACCTCGATTAGGTGTGGGCACGGGAACCCTCAGCGACTCGTCCGGGATCGCGGTCCAGCCGCGGCGATCGTAGTAGGTGGGCTTGCGGCCCGGATGTTCCCGCCTGAACTTGAAGTAGCGAGCCCGCACCCGATCGACCCGCGCGGCCGACGATCGGATCGGGCGGTGGGGTAGATCGAACAGGAATCGTTCGACCTTCCAGACGTTTCTGGACGACAGCCGCCAGTCGTACGGGTCGAGGGCGCGGAGGTCGGCGAGACCGTAGCCGCGCAGACACCCCGTGAAATCGATATAGGGGTCGAAGTAGCTCAGCGCCAACGCGCGGAGGGTTCGATAGATGGGGCGCCGGCCGTGCAGGCCCGGGTCCCGCGAGCGCGCCACCGCGCCCCACCGACCCCGCGCGCGGTAGACGAACACGACGTGATCGAGCTCGTCGATGGACTCGAGGCTCATCACGAGCGGGGGGTAGCCGTGCGCTTCGAGGATCGTCGCGGCGGCCAGGGCGGCTTCGATGCAGTTGGCCGTTCGCGCGCGAATGACCCCTCGAAATGAGCGGAGAGTCGCGGGCAGCCGGCGGCGGCTCGGTGTTGTACGGCAGGCCGTTCAGGAAGTGCTGCACGGCGTGCGGCGTGTCGAGCCGGCGCACGAGCCGCCGCTCGGCCTTGGCGAACGCCGCGCCCGTCGAGTGCGCCGCGAGACGAGGTGACGACTTAATGGCTGACGGCCTTCCGCAGGTCGGCCAGGACGATGCCGGGCGTCCAACCGTTGCCGGAGTAGACCTTCACGATTCGCTCGTTGGCGTCGAGCAGGAACGTTCGAAGGTTGTGGGTGATCTGCGCGGGGTCTTTGGGGTCGCGGAGCACCCCCACGCCGAACGTCGCCGTGAACTGGTCGATGGTCGCCGGAGCCCCAGTGAGAAACGTCCAGACCGCCGGGTCCGCGCTGAGCTTCGCGGCGTGCGCCTTCAGCACCTGCGGCGTGTCGTACTCGGGATCGAAGGAGACGGTGACGAGCTTGACCCGGCCGTGGAGCGTCGAATCGTCGGCGAGTTGTCCCTGCAGCGTCTCGAAGTTCTGATCCATGAGCGGGCAGTAGGTCGGCAGCGGACACCGGGTGTAGATGAACGTCAGGACGGTCGGCGTGCCCTTCCACTCGTCGAATGTCCGATGCCGATTGTCCTGGTCAACGAAGGCGAGGTTCGGCGCCTGGTCGCCGACGTTCAGCGTCTCGGTGGCCAGCGCGGTCTCGGCGGCGTCCGGCAGGGGAGCGGACCCGGTGTGCGTGATTGACACGAGGCGTCCGATCGAGTTCTTGACCTCGAGCGTCGCGGAGATGAGTTCGCCGGGCGTGCGGCCTTCGAGCAGCGCCGGGTCGGCCACCGGGTAGCTCATCGTCATGGCCGGCATCAGGCCGGGGATGTCGTTGTGCTTGATGACGAGCTCGTGCTGGGCGGCGTTGATGCCCAGGACCTGCCCGGAGAGCGGGTAGCGTTTGGCGGGAGGTTCATGCGTGCAGGCGCTGAGCAGCAATACGGCGGCGGCTGCCGCAATGGCGTGCTTCGCGTTCAAGCGTGCTCCTCGATTTCCGACATCGGCCCCCCTCAGTGTTCGCCTACGACCCATCCGTCCTTCAGCTCGATCACTCGCGTGCCGAACGCGGCGTTGGCTTCCGAGTGGGTGACCTGCACGATCGTCGTGCCCGCTTCGTTCAGCCGCTTGAACAACTCCATGATCTCGCGACCCTGGCTCGAGTGCAGATTTCCCGTCGGCTCGTCGGCCAGGATGATCTTGGGATTGGCGATGACCGCCCTCGCAACCGCGACGAGCTGCTGCTGGCCGCCCGACAATTGCGTGGGGTACAGAATCCTTCTTGCCGACGATGTTGAAGCGGTCGAGGGCGTCGCACACCATGCTGTCGCGGTCCGACTTCCTGATGTCGCGATAGGAGAGCGGCACGTCCAGATTCTCGTACACCGTCAGGTGGTCGAGCAGGTGGTAGCTCTGGAAGACGAAGCCGATGTTCTGTTTGTGCAGGCGGGCCCGGTCCTTCGGCCCAAGGCGATGGACGGGTTGGGCGTCGAAGTGGTACTCGCCGGCCCACTCGCTGTCGTGCATGCCGATGATGTGGAGCAGCGTCGACTTGCCGGCGCCCGACGGCCCCATGATCGACAGGAACTCGCCATCCTGGATGTCGACCGACACGCGTCGCAGCACCCACGATCGGCTCGCGCCGTGGGCGTAGGACTTCTCGAGATTTCTGAGCGCGATGAGCGGGCCGACCGGTGGGTCGTCCGGCATCGGGGGCGTGGGGGCGGGGCGCGAAAACAGAGCCACGTCTGTAATTCTATCGACTACCTGCACGGCCGGGAAGGCACCCCAGGTGCATGCCGACACCCGCGTCTCAGACGCCACAGGACGCGGGCCGCCGTTGACCGGCGTCCGACCGCCGCTGGCCGGGAGGCGCGTGCCACGCGCGGCGCGGCCTCGTACTGTGGAAGGCAGAGGCGAAGCGACGTGGGACTTCGAGGACGATGGTTGACGGGCGTGGCATTAGCGGGGACGATTGCGTCCATCATGGCGGCGGCCATGCTGTGGGTCATCATGACGCGGCCGGCGACGGTGGCCGCGGCCATCGGCGCGTGGCTGGCCGGACCCAAGTGACCGGGCGCTGGGAGGATTTCGTGGAGGATCGGCACAACTCACAGCTCGTGACCGGCGTCCTGATGATCACGGTCGGCCTGATCTTCCTGGCCGACCGCCTGGACCTGGTGCCCGGGCTCGACATGTCGCGGCTGTGGCCAGTCGTCCTGATTGTGATGGGAGCGAGCCGCTTTACGGTGACCGGCCGCAATGGGCGGCGCGGCGGCGGCGGCGCGTGGCTGATCTTTCTGGGCGGCATCTTCCTGCTCGAGACGTTCGACATCCTGCCGATGTCCCAGTCGTGGCCGCTCTTCATTGTGGCCGGAGGTCTGTCGATGCTCTTCGCGCACCGGGGGACGGCGAGGCGGCCGGACGGAGACCAACCGTGAACGAACAGACCCCGCCGGGCCTCTGGCTCACGCCGCGCGTCGTCATCGGCACCGTCATCGTGGCTTGGGGCCTGCTGCTCACGGCGGGCAACCTGGGCTGGATCGGCACGCGCGAGTCCGAGGAGCTCCTGCGGTACTGGCCGCTCGGCATCGTGGCCGTGGGGCTGGCGAAAATGCTGTCGGCGACCTGTTCGTCGGGCCGCGTGTTCGGCGGCGTGATGACGGTGTTCGGCGCGTGGCTCACGGCCGACCTGGCGTTCGGTTTCAGGGTGGACATCTGGCGTTGGTGGCCGATTCTCCTCGTCGCCGGCGGCCTGGCGCTGATTGCGCGGGCCCTGGCGCCTCCTGACGCCGCCGGGTCTGTCGGCAGTCCGCCCGACGCTCGAGCCGGCTGGCTCTTCAAGAACGCGCACGGTGGGGCGGACTTCGCGTTCTGGTCCGGCGTCAAGCGGCGCGTGACGGACCCCGACTTCAAGCGCGCGGACCTGACGGCCGTCATGGGCGGCATCGAGTTGGACCTGCGCGCCGCGGGCATGGCCGGCGAAGAGGCCGTGGTCGATGTCTTCGTCGCGATGGGCGGCATCGGGATCACGGTCCCTACCGACTGGGCGGTCGAGAGCCGCATCACGCCGATCATGGGCGGCGTCGACGATCGCAGCACGGGGAATCAGGCATCGAAGCACCGGCTGATTCTTCGCGGGATCGTCGTGATGGGCGGGGTCGAGATCAAGACCTGACATGCATCCGTTCCTGATCGACCGGCGCCGCCTCGAGCTGCACCTTGTCGCTTGGGGGCTCGTCGGGGGCATCCTCGGCCTGCTCGTGCGCGTGGTGATTGGCGCCGACTGGCTGGGCGCGATGGCGTTTGCCGTGCCGTTGGGGCTCTTCGCGGCGCCGCTGTCGCTTTCGGCGTGGTATCTCGCCCGCGTGATGCCGATTGGCCGGACCCCGGTGCTTCGGGTGGCGATCACCGCCGGCAGCTCGGCGCTCGTGACGGCGGCTCTCTGGGCGGCCATCGGCGCGGCCTGGTGGCGAGGCCTGCGGATGGCCGGCGTCCTTCGGCGGGACGCGCCGGCCGAGGTGCTGGCGGCGCTGCTCATCGGGCTTGGCGCGCTGGCGTACATCTTGTCGTTGGCCGTGCACTACCTCTGGCAGGCCTTCGAGGAATCGGCGGCGGCGGCGCGGCGCGCGCTCGAGGCGGATGTCGCGCAGCGGGAAGCCGAACTGCGCGCCCTTCGCGCCCAGGTCGACCCGCACTTTCTGTTCAACAGCCTCAATTCAATCGCCGCGCTCATCGGGCCTGATCCCGAGAAGGCGCGCCGGATGTGCGAGCTGCTGGGCGAGTTCCTCCGCGACAGCCTGACGCTTGGCACCGCGGCCCGGATTCCCCTGCGGCGCGAGATTGCCCTCGCGGAGCAGTACCTGCACATCGAGCACGTCCGGTTCGGCGATCGACTGCGCGTGCGGGCCACCGTGGCCGATGACGTGGTCAACGTAGCCGTGCCGCCGCTCATCCTGCAGCCCCTGGTCGAAAACGCCGTGCGGCACGGCATTGCCGGCTGCGTGGAGGGCGGGACGGTCGATATCGCCGCGCGGCGGGCGGGGCGCCTGGCGGCGCTCGAGGTGCGCAACCCGCGCGACCCGGACGCACACCGCGGCGGCACCGGCTTCGGCCTCGAGATTGTGCGGCGGCGGCTGGCCGCCTCGTTCGGCGACCGCGCCGCCGTGGCGGTCGAGCCGGGCGCCTCGACGTATCGCGTGTCGCTGACCATTCCAGTAGAGGAGGGGACGAAGTGACGCCAACCACCGGCGACCTCCGGGCGATCGTCGTCGACGATGAAGAGCCGGCGCGCCTTGGCCTGCGGCGCGACCTCGAGCAGCTTGGCGGCGTGGAGATCGTCGCGGAGTGCGCCAACGGCTTCGAAGCCGTGCGGGCCGTCTCGGAGGCCCGGCCCGATCTGCTGCTGCTCGACGTGCAGATGCCGAAGCTCAACGGCTTCGAGGTGCTCGAACTCATCGGTTCGGACATCCCGGTGATCTTCATCACCGCGTACGACGAGTTTGCCCTGCGGGCGTTCGAGGTGCATGCGGTCGACTACCTGCTGAAGCCGTACACACGCGCGCGCCTGGCGGAGGCGGTCGCGCGCGCCCGCGCGCGGACCGGGCCCGTCGTTTCCGACCCGGCGGCGCTCGCGACGAGTGCGCGGCCGGCCGATGTCCCGCTCGATCGCGTCGTCATTCGCGACGGCCCGCAGGTCCACGTCGTCCCCGTCGATGCGATCGACTATGTCGAGGCGCAGGATGACTACGTGGCGTTTCGCACGAAGGGGAAGGCGCTGCTCAAGGAGCAGACGCTCGGCGACGTCGAGCGTCTGCTCGACGGGCGGCGGTTCGTGCGGATTCACCGGTCGTACGTGCTGAACATCGACCGGCTGGCGCGCGTCGAGCTCTATGCGAAGGACAGCCGGGTGGCGATCCTCGCGGACGGGACCAAGCTGCCCGTGAGCCGGTCCGGCTACCAGCGACTGCAGGAGCTGCTCTAGCCTCGATCGCCGGCCGCGTGCCGCTAGGGCGGCGGCTTGACACGCGCCACGCGGTTGAATTAACTATCTGGTTAGTTAACACGATGGCTGGACGACGACGCGGCAAGGAAGGGACGCGGGCACGGCTGCTCTCGGCGGCCGCCCATGAGTTCGCGGCGCGGGGCTTCGAGGGCGCGACCGTCGACCGGATTGCCGCCCGCGCCCGCGTCAACAAGGCGATGGTCTACTACCACTTCCGCCACAAAGCCGCCCTCTACCAGGAAATCCTGCGCGACGTCTTCGGCGGCGTGGCCGCGGCCGTCGAGGCGGCGCGGGCCGACGGGGCGACCCCGGAGTGTCAACTCCGCGCGTTCATCGTCGTCATCGCGGAAATCGCGGTGGGGTGGCCGGACTTTCCCCAGATCTGGCTTCGGGAGATGGCCGAGGGCGGGCGACACGTGGACGGGGCCGTCATGGCCGAGATGGGCCGCGTCGTGGACACGCTGGCGGCCATTCTGGCCGACGGGCACCGCGATGGCGTCTTCCGGCCGGCGCCGCCGTTCGTCGCCCATCTGAATATCGTCGCCCCGCTCCTGCTGTTCGCGGCGTCCGGGCCGATTCGCGCGCGGTTCAAGGCGCGGATGCCCGGCGGCGCGGCCCACGTGTCGCGCGAGGCCATGATTCAGTACGTCCAGCAGGCGGCGCAGGCGTCGCTCGCAGCGGAGGGCACCGCCGGCCGAATGTCCATGGAGGGAGCACGTCGATGACTCGAGGGGTGATACGTCTCATCGCGCCGGCTGCGGCGCTGCTGGTCGTGGGATGCCGGAGCGCAGCGCCGACGGGCCCGCCGACCGCCTCCGGCTACGTCGATGCCACGGAGGTCAAGGTGGCGTCGAAGGTGCCGGGCCGGATTGCGACCGTCAACGTCACGGAAGGGCAGCGCGTGAAGGCGGGCGACATCCTGGTCACCATCGCGACCGTCGATCTGGACCTGGCCCTCCGACGGGCGACCGCCGACCGCGACCAGGCGGGGGCTCAGTTGCGTCTGCTCGAGGCCGGCACGCGTCCCGAAGACATTCGGCAGGCCGAGGCGCAGCTCGCCGCGTCGACGGCACAGCAGGCGGCGGCGCAAGCCGAACTCACCGCCGCCACCGACGACGAGGCGCGCTTCGCGCAGTTGCTGAAGGCCCGCGCCGGCTCGGCCAAGCAGCACGACGACGCCGTCGCTCGGCGGGACGCGGCGGCCGCGCACGTGAAGGCCGCCAATGAAGCGGCGAAGGCGGCGGCAGCGACGCTCCAGAAGCTCGAGAACGGCCCCCGGCCCGATGAGATTGCCGCCGCGCGCGCGCGCGTGGCGGCCTCCAACGCGCAGGTGGCGATGTTGCAGCAGAATCGCGCCGACACGACGGTCGTGGCGCCTTCGGCGGGCGTGATCTCGTCCCGATTGGCGGAACCCGGCGAGGTCGTCTCGGTCGGCCAGCCGCTCATCGTCCTGATTGATCTCGACCGCGCCTGGGCGAACGCCTACGTCGAGGAGCCGCTCGTGCCCCGCCTCAAGGTGGACGAGGCCGCGACCGTCGTCACCGACGCCGGCGACCGACTGCCGGGGCGGATTGCCTTCATCTCCCCCAACGCGGAATTCACGCCGCGGAACGTGCAGACGGCCGACGAGCGGGCCAAGCTCGTCTATCGCGTGAAAGTGACCGTGGACAACTCGCGGGGCATCCTCAAACCTGGGATGCCCGTCGAAGTCGAGCTCGGTGGCGGAGGGCGGTGAGCATGGCCGACGGTGTGGCGGTCGGCTTTGCCGGTGTGACCAAGACGTTTGGCGATGGGACCGTGGCGGTGCGGGACGTGACATTCGATGTCCGGCGCGGCGAGATGTTCGGGCTCATCGGTCCCGACGGCGCCGGCAAGACGACCACGCTCCGGATGATCTGCGGCCTGCTCGCGCCGACGGCCGGGCAGGTACGCGTCTTTGGCGCCGATCCGGCGCGCGTGCGCCGCGTGGCGACCTCGTCGATCGGCTACGTCTCGCAGAGATTCAGCCTGTACAGCGACCTGTCCATCGACGAGAACATCGCCTTCTTCGCCCGCATCCACGGCGTGCGCCACTTCGCCGAGAAGCGGACGCGCTTGCTCGAGCTCACGGGGCTGCTCGCCTTTCGAGGCCGCCTGGCGGGGCAGCTGTCGGGCGGCATGAAGCAGAAGCTGGCGCTGGCCTGCACGCTGGTGCACGAACCGCCGATCCTGGTGCTCGACGAGCCGACGACCGGCGTCGATCCCGTGTCGCGCCGCGAGTTCTGGCGGCTGCTGGCCGAGTTCATCTCGCAGGGCCTGACGATTGTGATGGCCACGCCCTATCTCGACGAGGCGGAGCGCTGCGCGCGCGTCGCGCTCTTGAGCGGTGGACGGCTGCTCGCCCTGGACCAGCCGTCGGATTTGCAGGCGAAGAGCACGGGCGTGATCGTCGAGATCGTGGCGTCGCCGCCGCGCCGGGCGCTCGAGGTGCTGCGGCAGGCGCTCGGCGGCGACGCCGTGCAGCTCTTTGGCGACCGGCTGCACGTGCGGCTCGACCGCGCGGGACGCCAGGACGAATTGGCGGGCGACCTCCGTGGCGCGGGCCTGACCGTCGAGAGCGTGCGCCCGATCGTGCCGACGCTGGAGGACGTGTTCATCGAGCTGCTGTCGAAGGCGCCGGCTGGGGAGACCGTGGGGCCCGCCGCCTGATGTCCGTGAAGGCGGGCGGTCGACCGACGACGCCGTGTGTCCTGGAGATTCGCAAGAGGGAACCGCTATGAAGACGACGATTGCGCGAGTGGGACTGGCGGTGGCGATCGGCCTCGGCGCGGCCGCGGTTGCGGCGGCGCAGACGCCGCTGTCGCTCACGCTGGACGAGGCGATTGCTCGGGGCGTCACGACGGCACCGCGGCTGTCGGCCGCGAAAGCCCGCGAGGCCGCCGCTGATGCCACGGTCGCCTCGCGATCGGCCGCCGGCTTGCCGTCGGTCACGGCGATGACGAGCTACATGCGGACGAACCATGTCGACGCGTTCGGCATCGCGCAGCCGGACGGCTCGACGCATGTCCTGTTTCCCGACATCCCCGACAACTATGCCGTCCGTGCCGAGGCGGACATTCCGCTCGTCACTTCGGGTCGAGTGTCATCGTCGGTGGCCTCGGCCCAAGCCGAGGCGAGGGCCGCCGGCGCCGATCGCCAGGCCATCGCGCAGGACGTGCGGCTCGACGTGACGCGCGCCTACTGGACGCTGGTGACGGCGCGCGAGGCCGTGAAGGTGCGGCAGGAAAATCTGCAGCGCATGGATGCGTGGGTCGGCGACGTCCAGGCGCGCGTGTCGGCGGGCGTGCTGCCGCCGAACGACCTGCTGTCCGCCCAGGCGCAGCGGGCGCACCAAAACGTGCAGCTGATTCAAGCGAAGAACGCGGCCGACCTGGCCGAGGTAGACCTGGCGCGGCTCATCGGCGTGGATCTGTCGCAGCCCATCGACCCGACCACGCCCGTTGATCGTCCGCTGCCGCAGATGACCGACGCTAGCAACCCAGTCGGTGAACGCGCTGGTGGCACAGGCCCGTGGCCACCGGGCCGAGCGGGTGGGGCTCCTTGACCGCGAGGCGTCGCTTCGTGCGGGGGCGGATGCGGCCGCGGCGGCGACGCGTCCGCAGGTTGGCGCCATTGCGGCGGTCGCCCCGGCGCGGCCGAACCAGCGATTTGTGCCGCGGACCGATACGTGGAATACCTCGTGGGACGTCACGGTGAACGTCAGCTGGCCGCTGTTTGACGGCGGGCGGGCGCACGCGAACCAGGCGGCGGCGCTGGCGCAGGCGGAAGCGACGAGCGATCAGATTGAAGACTTCGACACCGGCGTGGCCGTCGAGATTCGCCAGCGCGTGCTCGACCTTCAATCCAACCGCGCCGCCCTGCAGGCCTCTGGCGATGCCGTGGCCGCGGCGGCCGAAGCCCGCCGCGTTGTCGGCGAACGCTTCGACGCCGGTGTCGCGACGAGTACGGACGTGCTCGACGCGCAGGTCGCGTTGCTCCAGGCGCAGCTGGAGCAGACGCAGATCGAGGCGACGCTCCGGCTCGGCGAAGCGCGCCTCTTGCGCGCGCTCGGAGCGCTGTGATGGCGCGCGAGATCACGATTGGCGTCGACCGGCTGACGCGGCGCTTCGGCCAATTCGTGGCGGTCGACGACGTCAGCTTCGACGTGCGCGGCGGGGAAGTCTTCGGCTTCCTCGGGGCCAACGGCGCGGGCAAGTCGACGACGATTCGCATGTTGTGCGGCCTGCTCACGCCGACGTCCGGGCGCGCGTCGGTCGACGGCATCGACGTGGGCTCCGATCCCGAGGGTGTCAAACGCCACATCGGGTACATGTCGCAGCGGTTCTCGCTCTACGAACTTCTGACGGTCGATCAGAACATCCGCTTCTACGCTGGGCTGTACGGCCTCGAAGGCGCGCGGCTGGAGACGCGGCGGCGATTCACGCTTGAAATGGCGGGCCTGGTTGGCCGCGAGCGGGAACTGGCGCGCACGCTCCCCGGCGGATGGCGGCAGCGACTCGCCCTCGGGTGTGCGCTGCTGCATGAACCGCCCATCGTGTTTCTCGACGAGCCGACGGGCGGCGTCGACCCCATCTCGCGGCGCGAGTTCTGGCGCCTGATCGACGACCTGTCGCAGCATGGCACGACCGTGCTGGTGACGACGCACTATCTGGACGAGGCGGAGCGGTGCGACCGCGTCGCCATCATGAACGCGGGGAAGCTGGCGGCGCTGGGCACCATCGCCGACCTGAAGTCCGTGTTCAAGGACCGCCCGATCGTGGAAGTGCGTTCGGCCGATCCGGTGACGACGATGAACGTCCTCGACCGCCAGGCATTCGTGGAAAAGACGAGTCTTTTTGGCACGGCCGTTCACGCCGTGCTGCGGAGCCGGGACGTGACGCCGGCGCGGATCTCGGCCGTGCTCGCGGAGGCGGGCATCCCCGACGCCCAGGTACAGCCGGTGGTGGCCTCGCTCGAGGACGTGTTCCTCGACGTGGTCGACCGCGCGCAGGAGGCGGCGGCATGAAGGGCGTCTTCGCCGTCGCGATGAAGGAACTGCGGCAGATCGTCCGCGACCGACGGACGCTCATCGTCCTGCTCTTCACGCCCGTGTTCTTCTTGTTCCTGTACGGCTACGCGCTCAACTTCGACATTCGCCATATCGGGACGGCGGTTGAGAACCGGGATGGGTCTCCGGAGAGCCGCGCGCTTGTGGCGGCCTTCGGGCGCTCCGGCTATTTCGACCTGAACGACACCGCCGTGTCGCCCGGTGACGCCGACGACCTCATGAACCGAGGCGCCGTGGAGGCCCTGCTCGTGATCCCCGCCGATTTCGGGAGGCTCGTTCGTGGGGGGCAGACCGCCGACGTTCAGGTCATTCTCGATGGCGCGAACGCCAACACGGCCACGACGGTCATGGGCTATGCCAACGGCGTCTTGAGCCAGCAAGCGGCCGCGCTCGGCGGCGCGGCGCGCGCGTCGATGGTCACCGTCGAGCCGCGCGTCTGGTACAACCCGGAGCTTCGGAGCACGCTGTTCCTCGTGCCCGGTCTCATCGCGTACATCGCCACGATCACGGCCGTGGTCTCAACGGCGCTGTCGATCGTTCGTGAGAAGGAGCAGGGGACGATGGAGCAGGTGCGCATGGCGCCGCTCTCGACCTCGGCCTACGTGGCGGGGAAGACGCTGCCGTACCTCGTCATCTCGCAGCTCTCGGCCATGTTCGTGATTCTTGCGTCGATGGCGCTCTTCGCGCTGCCGATGCGCGGCAACTGGCTGGCGCTGTCACTCGTGCTGGCGCTGTTCCTGGTGGGCGCCCTCGGGACGGGGCTTCTGGTGTCGACCATCGCCAACACGCAGCAGGTCGCGCTGCAGATGTCGATGCTCATCGCGTTCCTGCCGACGTTCATTCTCTCCGGCTTCATCTTTCCGATCTCGAGCATGCCCAAGGTGCTCCAGATCATCACGACCGCCGTGCCCGCGAGGTATTTCCTGGTGGCGCTGCGCGGGATCCTGCTCAAGGGGCTGACACTGGGCGCGTTGTGGCAGCCGTGCGCCGCGATGTCGGTGTATGCCGTCGTCGTGCTGGGGCTGGCGTCGCTGAGGTTGTCCCGGCAATGAGGCGCATCAGGACGTTGATGTGGAAGGAGTTCCTCGAACTCCGGCAGACCCCCCGGCTGCTGTTCATTCTCCTCGTCGCGCCGATCCTTCAGCTCACGCTCCTGGGGTACGCGGCGACGACGGACATCACGCACGTGCCGATCGTCGTCGTCGATGGCGACCGGACGGCCCGCAGCCGTGAGCTCATCGAGCGGTTCAGCGCCTCGCCGTACTTCGATGTGGTGGACGAGTCGATGAGCCCCGGCGGCGTCGACCGCGACCTGGCGAGCGGACGGGCCTGGCTTGGCGTCATGGTCCCTCAAGGGCTCGAGGCCGCGATCGATGGGCACGGTCCGGCGCGCGACCGGACGATTCAGGTGCTCGCCGACGGCACGGACGCCAACTCCTCGGGCATTGCCATCGCGTACGCCACGAGCTTGGTCGGGGAATTCAACGCGGCGCTGGCCGCCGAGCGCGGCGCGAGGGGCAGTCCGATCGATGGCCGCGTGCGCGTCTGGTTCAATGCGCAATTGGAGAGCCGGAAGTTCATGGTGCCAGGCGTCCTCGCCCTCCTGCTGCTGGTGGTCACGGCAAGCCTCGCCTCGATGGCGATTGTGCGCGAGCGCGAAGAGGGCACGCTGGAGCAGCTCAACGTGACGCCGCTTGGCCGGTGGCAGCTCATTCTGGGCAAGCTTCTGCCCTACGGCGTGATCGGCGTGATTGACGTCCTGCTGGTGGTCGGCCTGGCCGTCTTCTGGTTCGAGGTGCCGCTCAGGGGCAGCGTGACGCTGCTGCTCGGGTCGAGCCTCGTCTACCTGCTGTGTACGTTAGGTCTGGGCCTGTTCGTCTCGACGATTTCCTCGACCCAGCAGCAGGCCATGCTGACCTCCACGTTCTTCTTCCTCGTGCCGATGGTCTATCTGTCGGGGTTCATCTTCCCGATCGAGAACATGCCGCGCGTGATTCAATGGATCACGCTGCTCATCCCGCTGCGATACTTTCTGGTGATCGTGCGAGGGATCTTCCTGAAGGGCATCGGGCTCGACGTGCTCTGGCCCCAACTCCTCGCGATGGGCGCCTGGGGTGTGACGGTGGTGAGCCTGGCGGCCGTCCGGTCGCACAAGCGGGAGTAGGGACGATGGTGCACGTCGGGACGTCTGGCTACAACTACCCGGAGTGGCGCGGCACGTTCTATCCGGAGAAGTGCCCGGCCAAGGCGATGTTCGGCCTCTATGCCTCTCGGTTTCACGCCGTCGAAATCAACGCCACGTTCTATCGGACGCCGACGCCAACGACCACGACGGCCTGGCTGGAGCAGGCGCCAGAGGGCTTCATGTACGCGCTCAAGGCGCCGCGTCGGATCACGCACGACAAACGCCTCAAGGAGGAATGCCGGGACACGCTGCAGTTCTTCTGCGAGAGCGCCCGGGTGCTCGGCGCGCACCTGGGGCCGCTCCTGTTTCAGCTGCCGCCGAACTTCGCCTGCAACCTCGACCGGCTGGCCGCCTTTCTTGGCTGGCTCCCGGCCGATGTGAAGGCGGCATTCGAGTTCCGTCACGACTCGTGGCTCAACGACGACGTCTATGCGCTGCTCGCGCGTCACCAGGCGGCGCTCTGCGTCGCAGACTTCGGCGACAAGACCACGCCCCTCCAGGTGACCGCCCGCCACGGCTACTTCCGGCTCCGCGACGAGGGCTACACGCCCGCCGACCTCGAACGATGGGCGAAGACGATCGCCTCGCGGCTCGGCGAGTGGGACGACGTCTTTGTATTCTTCAAGCACGAGGAAGAAGGCAAGGGCCCGGAGTTCGCGCAGGCGTTCATGGATCAGTGGGCGCAACTGATCAGATAGAACGACCGCGGCGCACGCTCTAGTGGAGCGTACCCGCGAGTTGTACAGCGGCATCCGGAGCGCGGCGC
Source organism: uncultured Acidobacteriota bacterium (assembly GCA_963849525.1). Taxonomy (GTDB): domain Bacteria; phylum Acidobacteriota; class Vicinamibacteria; order Vicinamibacterales; family SCN-69-37; genus CAVXSP01. The sequence continues at coordinate 1,050,619 of CAWKHL010000006.1, forward strand.
CTACCTGGCCAGGCGCGACGACCGAGAATACGGCCGGTATTTGAGGGAGGAGCAACGCCGCCAGGCGGGATGCCCCGCCCGGAGGGCGCTTTACAACTCGCGGGTACGCTCCACTAGTTGTTGTTGCGCTTTGCGCGATACTCGGCGCTGTTCCGGAGCGCCTGCTGTACCCGGGTCTGCGTCCAGCCCTGATTCATGACGAGGTTGACGTAGTCGGACGCCGCCGTATCCGGCTCGCGGCCGAGCACCGTGCGGTACGCGTCCCGCACGATCTGTTTCGCGCGGGTACCTCGGGGCTGCTGCGGATCGCGTTGCGGACCTGGTCGGCCGTCCAGCCATCCTTGGCGAGGTGGTCGCTGTAGGCGCGCAGGCCCTGGACGTCGGCATCGCGGCCCAGCAGATCCTGGTAGGCCGAGTTGACGACGCGCTCCGCCTCGGTCAGCGGCGACGCATCCACCGCGCTGGTCGTGGCCGCCGTGACCTTCACCGATGAGATCACGTCGTTCCAGCGCGCGTCACGCAGGTCCGGCATGTCCTTCGTGATCTCGGTCGTGGCGCCGCGGAAGCCCGCGTCTTCGTAGGCCACGACCTTGGCATTGCCGAATACCCGGATGGACGACACGTGGTCGTTCAGTTCATTGATGTACCCGGCGTCTTCGCCAGCTTTCACGCAGACGTATTGGCCGCCGAAGCCAATCTCGTCATAGAAGCAGGCGCCGTTGGCCGGGGGCTCGCCGTTGAACTGCTGGGCGGACGCCGCTGTCGCGAAGGTGAACAGAGCCGCCGCGAAACACGTCGTGATGACAGGTTGCCGTTTCATAGCGAAATCCTCATGGTGTGCCGGTGTGCGCCCTCTCCATCCCCTCGGGAGGTGCAAGGAGCGGACTACGCCAGGGTCGCAGGAAAGGCCCAGCGGTGTCTGTCACATTTAGGACATTCGCGTAGCTCCCGGGCGGGGCATCCCTCCTCGCGGCGGGGCTCGTCGCTCACATATCGCCAATATGCTCGCTCCTCGCGCCTGCCGATCCGGGCGCCGCGCCCGCCAATCGGTACTGACTCAGCGCGGACAGGCCACTAGCTCCCGACCGCCGAGTCGATGAAGGCGAGCGCCGTCTCTTCCGCCCAGTAGCCGTCATTGCCCTCCCTCGCCTCCGCGATGAACGCACAGTGGCCGCCGTGCGCGGTGATCGAGACCGCGATGTTCGGGTTGTCCCGTACATCGGGCACCTGGAATTGGGACGCCGGGACGAACGAATCATCCTCCGCTGAAAGCAGCAGCGTCGGAATGCGGACATTCGAGACGACGCGGCCCGCGCTGGCCTGCGCGTAGTAGTTCGAGGCGTTGCCAAACCCGTGCAAGGGTGCGGTGTACACGTCGTCGAATCGACGAATCGTCCAGATTCCGCCGAGCGGCGTGAGGTCGAAGACTCCCGGCCACGCCTGCGCCTTTCGGCGCATCCGCGCCTTGAGATGGCGGACGAAGTTGAAGTGATACGGCAGATTGGCCCGCCGCTCGATGGCGCGCACGCAGACGTCGAGGTCGATCGTGGGGCTGATGGCCACGACGCCCGCGAGCGGGACATCGGGGGACGCGCCCAGTTCGCCGGCCAGCTTGACTGCGAGATTGCCGCCAAGCGAGTAGCCAATGATCCCGAACAGGCGCAGGCCATCGGTCTCGACGAGGGTGCGCAGCACCGTGTGGGGATCGGCCGTCAGCCCGGAGTGGTAGAGCGTTGGCGTCAGCCGCTCGGTCCCGCCACAATTGCGCTGGTTGAGCAGGACCGCGTTCCAGCCGCGCCGCCACGCTTTCGCGGCCAGCGCGCGCATGTAGTGAGCCTCGCTCGAGCCCTCGAGACCGTGCAGGACCAGCAACGTCGGTCGATCGGCGCGCGAGGGCTGCCAGTAGCAGTGCGCCAGGACTTCGGAGTCGGCCGCCACCCGGAAGAGCCGCGGCTCCGGCGACGGCACGTCATCGAACGTCCGCCGCCGCGCCCAGGCGTACACCGTCATGGCGTGGCCGTTGCGGAGCCATCGGTGGGGGACGAACGGGCGGAGCACCGTGTCCAGGTAGTGCCGGGCCGGCTCGGTCATCGGAGGTCGTACACCACGAATTGGGCGTTTGAGTAGAGGACCGGCAGCGCGAGGGGCTGACTGCGCGCGGCGATCACCACGTCGAGCCCGTTGCGGCGAGCCAGCGCCCGGATGTCCGTGGTGGTCAGGTGCGTGAAGTCACCCAGTGCGGCGATCCGACTGCCCACGCGCAGCGCGACGTCGCGGTCGTAGATGGCGAGGGCCGTGTCTTTTCCGGCTTCAACGAAGACGTCTTTTTCGGCCGCAAGGCGGACGCTGACGCCGTACTTCCATGCGTGGCCGGGGTCGGCGAGCACGTACCAGGACGACGGCTGCGCCCTGAGCCAGCGCATCGCCTCAACCCACGGCGTGGAAGGGAGATCGACTTCGACCATCGAGCGGTCGGCCTGAGCGAGCACATACGTGCCGCGTGCGAGTGAGACGGCCGCGAGCACGCCGACGAGCACGACGCGCGCGCGGCGCCGGTCGCGGAAGACCGAGTCGGTCAGCCACCAGGCCAGGTACGCGGCCGTGACGAAGTCCAGCAGCCAGAAGACGCGCGTCACCTGCATTTGCACCACGAGCGCGACGCGCCACATCGTCAACGGCACCGAGACGAGAAAGAGGCCGACCAGCACGAAAAGGCCCACGACGAGGGCGGACTCACCCGGCGCCGTGATGCCTTGCCGCCGCCGCGCGCGATAGATGGCGGCGATGACGACGGGATAGCCGAGGTTGGTGATCCAGGCGTAGAGCGGCCACTCGTGCGGAAACAAGTAGTCTTTCTCCGCGAGCACCGCGAGCCACGCCGGGTCCATGATCGTGAGCCGCCCGGCCAGCGGACCGGCTAGCACCGCCCAGACCGCCACAGCCGTCCCGCACGCGCCGACGAGCGGAAGCCATCGTCGCAAGCGAGGCTGGCCGACGACGATGGCGGCGGCGATCGCGGCGCCGAACCAGAAGGCCGTCGTCGGGTGCCAGCAGGCGGACACGAGCGTCCAGGCGGAGGCCCAGACGTACCGTTTGCGAAGGGTGCAGGCGAAGGCGAGCACGCCGATCGCGAAAGCCAGCTCGCGCGGGTGCATGTAGCCCTCGAGCGAATTGGCGCCGGTCTTGGCGATGCGATGCCGGAACGTCAGCAGCACGAGCAGTGTCGCGATGGCCCACCAGGAGAAACCGGCGGCGCGTCCGTAGACGATTGCGGCAGAGAAGAGTGTCAGAAGGGTCAAGACGTAGATGGCGAGGAAGAGCGGCGGCAGGTCCACGCCGAGTCCGCGCGAGAGGCCGCCCACGATCTCATCGGACCATTGGAGCTTGGCTTCGGTCTGCAGTAGCGCGGTGTCGCGCGGAAAAAGCGCGGGGTGGACGTCTTTGAGAATGGCGCTCGCGTAGAAGGCCTGGTCGGACGCGCCATAGCGGTAGCCGCCGGAATTCGCCGTCGCGAGCAGCGCAAACAACGCGGCGGCCGCGGCCAGCGCCGTCCAGCGCGTCACAGCGGCTCGTCGGCCGTGGGGCCGTAGATTGGCGGGAGCGGCACGTTCTGCAGTCGCAGGTACACGGTCAACTGACCGCGATGATGGATGAGGTGGTTCATCAGGAAGCGCCGCGCCGCGACTACGCGAGGCATCGTCATGAGCAGCTGCTCGCCGCGGGTGAGCGACCACGGCTTCGACAACTCGATGTCGGACAGACCGACCAGCGTCTTGCGGAGGTCGGCGACCCGCGCATCGAAGTCGTCGAGGACCGAGGCGACCGTCACGTGCCCTTCGCCATCGGGCGGCGTGTCGGCATGGCGCAGGTCGTACCCGTCCTTCTGGAGAATCGACACGCCCCACCGCGGGATCTCGACCAGGTGGGTCGCCAGCCGCCCGAGCGACATCGAGCGCGAATGCGGCTTCCAGCCGAACGCCTCTTGAGGAAGCCGCTCGAGCAGACGCCGCGTGACCGCCATCTCATGGTCGAGCTCCGCCAGCAGTGCGTCCTTGAGCGTCACGGTCATCGGGTCAACGGCCACTGTGAGTAAGGAAGTCCTGTTTCAAGCCCGTTACACCATGAAGCACATAGCGGCTGGCTGGAGCAGGCTGACCTGGCGCCGCCAGAGGCGGCGGCGATCGGCGCGCGGACGGCCCACGAGAGCACGTGAGGATCCAGCCGTGCTCTCGTGGGCCGTCCGCGTGCCGATCGCTACGCCCGGCCGGGCCGGGCCACCCAGGTCAGCCCTCTCATGCGCGAGTGTGCCTCCATGCGCTCCATGGTGAGAATTCGTGAATGGCGGGGACACTCACTTACTGAAGTCGACCTTGGGGACGGCCTTTGCGTCGGCCGGCACTTCGAAGTACGGATATTCCTTGAACCCGAACATCTTGGCCGTGATGTTCGATGGGAACTGCCGGCGCGCCGTGTCGTACTCGCGGACTTTGTCGTTGTAGCGCATCCGCTCGACGGCGAGCCGATTCTCGGTGCCGGCCAGCTCGTCCATGAGCCGCGCGAACTCCGCGTCGGACTTGAGCTGCGGATAGTTCTCGACCACGACGAAGAGGCGTCCGAGGGCGCTCGTCTCCGCGTTGGCGGCCGAGATCTTGTCGGTCGGCGTCTGAGCGCCGGCCATCCTTGCGCGGGCGTCGGCAATGGCGCCAAAGACCGTCTGCTCCTGCTTGGCGTAGCCCTTGACCGATGCGACGAGGTTGGGAATCAGGTCATTCCGCCGCTGGAGCTGGTTCTCGACCTGGCTCCACTGCGCCTTGATGCCTTCTTCCTGGGCCGTGAACTTGTTGTACGAGCACCCCGACAGCAAGGCGGCCGCCACGACGAGCGCCGCCATGCTCGCGATTCGCGATCGATTAATCGTTGACATACGTGTCTCCCAGAAATCCTACCATCCGCCCGAGGCGCCCCCGCCTCCGCTCATCCCGCCGCCAAAGCCGCCGAAGCCCCCGCCGCCGGACCCGCCGCCGCCCCCGCCGAAGCCGCCGAACCCGCCAAGCCCTGGCCCGAAGCCGCCGATGCCTCCGTACCAGCCGCTCCACGGGCCGCCCCGCCGGCCGCCGCGTCCCACCGATCCGCGAGCCAGCCGGCCGATCAGCAGGAAGATCAGGATCAAGATGACGAGGCCGGCTACCGGAAGGTTCGATGGTTGGGGCGGCTCGGTCGCCGGCACGTCCTGGAGCGTGACCCCGCGCGCTTGGGCGAGGCGGTTGATGATCCGGGTCGTCCCGTCGACGAGTCCCGAGCTGTAGTCACCGGTGCGAAACGCCGGAAGCATCGCCTGGCGAATCGTGTCTCCCGAGAAGCCGTCGGTGATGAACTCCTCGAGTCCGTACCCGACCTCGATGCGCACGCGATGCTCGTCAATTGCGACGACCACGAGCACGCCGTTGTCGTGTCCCTTCTGGCCAATGCCCGCCTTCTCGAAGAGGCGTACCGCGTACTCATCGATCGACGCGAAGGGGGCGAATGACTGGACTGTGGCGACGACCACCGCATCGCCGGTCGCGGTGTGAAGGGAGCGGATCCGCCGGTCGAGCTCCGCGGCGGCCTGGGGCGTGATGACGTGCGCGAAATCGTTGACTGGCGCCGTCAGTGTCGGCAGCGACGCCGTTTGCGCGCGCGCGCCGGCGGCGAAGAGCAGCGCCAGGAGGGCACCGAGGGCCGGCGCGAACGCCAGGCGGAACGCACGCGAACGCACGGCCGTCACGCCGTCCAGCCGTCGACCACGTTCCACAGTCGTTCGGTGGCCACGAGGTATTCGGGAAGCCGGGCAACGAGCGCGCGCCCCGCGCCTTCATGCGGACGGGCGTCCAACTCGAGAATGGCCGCGGCCAGATCGGCGGCCATGCCCGTGCGCTCGACCGCGAACCGCACGAGCGAGGCATCGCTGCCGTCGGGCGCCTGCTCCAGCCGCGCGACGTTGGCGAGCAGGGCGCGGAATGGCGGGCCGGACCGCTCGACGAGCTCGGCGAGGTGATCCTCGTGGCCTTCGGCCTGCAGCCAGCCCTGCCGAAGGTGGAGCAGATGGCCGCGCGCCTGGGCCTCACACCCGCGGCGCAGGTCCGCCGCGGCTACCGAGACGCCGGCGAACGGCGGATGGCCCGCGATCACGACGTGGCGATCGAGGATGGCCTGGTACTCGAGAGGGAAGGCGTCGAGCGAGCGCTGGAACTCGTCAGGAGAGAGCACTAGCGGCGTCTCGAGCCGCTCGCGGTGCCACGTCGGGACGAGCACGCTCAGCGCCTCGAGGTCGCCGGCACGGATATCGTCGGCAAACGCGGCGCTTGCCGTCGTGCCGTAGGCGACCAGGGCGACGAATCGCGGGCCGAACACCCGCTCGAGGTCCAGGGCGAGCCGCGCGAACCGACGGTGCTGAGACGACGACAGCGTCAAAGGCGTCATAGGGCTGAGTCAATTGTATCGGGGAGCGGGATTGGCGGCGAGCGGCTGGGGCCGAAACGGCGATAAGCTGTTGGGTCGAATGCGGCTGCGCAATCTGAACGTGGGGTGTTTCGGCGGCGGTACGGGCCTGCCGAGTCTGCTGGGTGGGCTGAAGACGAATCCGTGGCTGGACCTGCACGCGGTGGTCACGATGTTCGACAGCGGCGGCTCGTCCGGCCAGCTTCGCGACGAACTGGGCGTGCTGCCGCCGGGCGACGTCCTGAAGTGCGCGCTGGCCCTGGCGCGCAGCGAGCCGGAAGCGCGCGAGATCCTGCTGTCCCGACTGCCGACGCTCGAGCCGGGCCGCCTCGCCGGCCACACGGGCGGCAACCTCCTGCTGTCGATGATGGAGCAGTACACGGGCAACTTCCTCGACGCGGTCAACGGCCTCAGCACGCTGCTCGGCTGCCGCGGCCAGGTCTGGCCGATTACGGTGCAAGGCGCGACGCTGTGTGCCGAGTACGACGACGGGTCGGTGGCGCGGGGCGAGTCCCAGGTGGACGCGCACCAGGCGCTGGGCCGGTCGATTCGAACGGCTCTGGCTCGAGCCCGCGGTGTCGATTCACCCGTTGGTGGACGAGACGATTCGTTCGCTCGACGCCATCGTGATTGGTCCGGGCAGCTTCTACACGAGCCTGCTGCCGATCTTTCTCGTGGAGGGCTGTCGCGAGGCCCTCGCCGCGGTGCGCGGGCCGGTCATCTACATCGCAAATCTGCTGACCGAAGGGCTGGGGATGAGCGGGTTCTCCGCGGGATATGCCGTCGCGCGGTTGGCCGAGGCCATCGGCCGGCCGGTCGACACGGTCATCGTCAACAGCGATCCACCGGACGGCGACATCCTCGAGCCCTACACGCGCGAGCACAAGGCGCCGCTGCCGGTCGGCGAGATGCCTGGTCGGTGCCGGGTCGTTGAAGGCGCCTTCTGGCACGGCTCCATCGCCCGCCACGACCGCGCCCGCCTCTGCACCGCCGTCTGGGCCGTGCTGGCGGAAGAGATGCTCCTGAGCCGGTAGGTCATTGAGTCATTGAGCCATTGGGTCATTGGGCATTGAGTCATTGGACTCTGAAACGGCAAGCCCCTCGGCGGCTGGTAGCTGTTCTGATCCAATGACCCAATGGCCCAATGGCCCAATGATCAATGTCAGCGTCTACTGTCCCACCGCCGGCCTCCACCCCTCACGTCCGGCTCGCCAGAAGACGAAGCTGACGATGTCGGCGAAGAGCTCGTCGCTTTGGCTCTTCGTGGACCCGATGCCGTGGCCGGCTTCGGCCTCGACGCGCAACAGGACGGGGTTGGGCGTACCGGACGCCTGAAGGCGCGCGGCGAACTTCGCGGGAATCCACGGCGCCACCCGCGGATCGTTGAGACCGGTCGTGATGAGGATGGGCGGGTACGTTGTCCCGTCCTTGACGTGCTGGACCGAATCCATCTCCAGCAGGTTCTTGAAGCCGTCTTCAGTCTTCACGCTGCCGAACTCGGGGACGTTGGCCGGACCGGTCGGCGTGAACTCCATCCGCAGGGGATTGGCCGAGGGCACTTCGTCGATCACGCCGGCAAACAGATCCGGCCGCTCTTCCATCGCGCGGCCCATCGTGATGCCGCCGGCTGAGCCGCCCATGATGAACAGCTTGTCCTTGGTCGTCAGGCCACGGGCGATGAGGTCTTCGCCGCAGGCGATCAGGTCGCGCCACGTGTTCGGCTTCTTGTCGTCCTTGCCGGCCAGGCGCCACGCGTCGCCGAGCTCGCCGCCGCCGCGCACGTGGCAGACGCCGTAGTCGGCGCCTTCGGTCATGAACATGACCGTGCGCGGGCCAAAGCCTGGATAGGTCGAGATGCCGTACGACCCGTAGGCGTCGAGCAGGACGATCTGGGGCCCGGTCGCGCCCTTGGGCTGAACGAGCGTGAGCGGCACCATCACGCCGTCCTGCGCCTTCGCCTGGAGGTCCATGGCCGCGAATTGCGAGCCGTCGAAGTTGGGACGCACGCCCAGGTTCAGGTTCGTGAACGTCCCGGTCGCCGGGGCGTATTGAAAGCTCGTGGGCGGCTGGGTCCAACTCTCGAGCGTGATCTCGAGGCCCGGCGTGCGCGAATCGGTGAACGCGCCGCTCAAACTGCCCTTGAACGGCAGCGCGACGTCCTCGATGCGATCGGTGCCCGCGGGCACGCGGAGCAGGTGCGAGTAGACGCCTTCACGTACCTGCACGTAGAGCGCGTCGGAGGCGGCATGAATGCCCTCGATTACGCGGTCGGGGCTAGCCGGCACGAGCGTCTTGGCGGTGCCGATGGCGTCTCCCGCGTGCAGCTCGAGCACCTTGAACGTCGGCGCGTCGTGGTGGGAGAGCAGGAAGAGATCGTTGCCTCGCTCGTCGAAGCTCGTGACGTCATCCGAGCGAGCGACCGTCATCTTCCACGGCGTCGCGGGACTGGCGGCGCGGGCGAACGGGGCCATCCATAGCTCGAGCTCGTTCTGGACGCCGTTGATGTTGAGGAAGACGGCGTCGGTGGCGCCGGGCGCCCAGGTGACGCCGGGGATCTGCACCGGCGTGAGCGTGGGGCCGTGGCCCAACGTGGCGCCGAGGACATCGGTCGGATCCGAGGTGAGCGTCCAGTGGACGACCGTGGCGTTCTTGAGCCGGTTCTCCGGCGGGTCGTTCGGCCCGACTTTGGGGAGCCGCGTGAAGTACAGGGACTTGTTGTCGCTGGTCCACGTGACGATCCCGATGCGCGCGCGATCGACCGGTCCGGCCAATGGGGCGCCGGTCGCGGCGTCAAGCACGTAGAGGGACGCGTCCTCCGACCCGCCTTCCGACACCCCGACGGCGACCTTGAGGCCGTCCCAGGACGGCTGAAAGTAGTTGATCGCATACGGCTTGTCGCCGTGGGCGGCGCGCCAGGCCGCGACGTCGAAGATCTTCTTCGTGGCGCCATCGGCCGCCTTCGTCATCAAGTCGAAGTTGTCGGAGCCGGGCTGCTGCTCGAGATAGAACGCGCGCCCGCCGTACTTCTGGTACGACCCGACGAAGCCGAAGCTCGCGGCAAAGTCGCCTGACTTCTTGAGAAACGCCGCGCGCGGCTTGATGCCGTCCAGGATCGTTCGCGTGTACTGGCCCTCGGCCTTCATGAACGCAATCGTGTCGGGATCGAGCTTCTCCATGTAGCGATACGGATCGGTCACCGCCGTGCCGAACATGGTCTCGGTGACGGGCACGACCTTGGCGACCGGCGGCTTCTCGGTCAGCCCAACCGGCGCCAGCCGATCCGGGCCTGCGGTTCCCTGGGCGGACGCGATGGTGGTGACGGCGAGAATGGCAATGCCGGACAGGATCGGGCGCATGGGTGACTCCATTGGAGGGCGACTCGGCCGATGATAGCAGGCATCGACTGTCCGACGGCGGGCAGGTGGCCGCGGTGCCGTCGACCGAGTCGCGTCGGGCCCGCGTGCGCCGGCTCGATCAGCGTCCGAGGGCCAGGTATCGCTGGCGGAGCCGGGGCGGAAAGCGCTCGATGGCGTACCGCAGCGTCGTGCGCGGCAGGCGAGGGCCGTAGCGGTCGAGAAAGCGCGCCTCGACCCGGCGGTCGCGCTTGCCGACCTCGCGCAGCATCCAGCCGACCGCTTTGTGGATCAGGTCGTGCTCGTCGTCCATCAAGAGGCGGGCGAGGCGCAACGCGTCGGTGAACTCGCCGCGGTTGATGAAGTCGAACGTGGCGATGACGGCGATGCGGCGGTCCCACAGCGATCGGGAGCGGGCCAGCCGGACGAGCGGCGCGCGACTCCGCCGCGCCAGATGCGCGCCAACGACCGCGGCCGCGGAGATGTCGACCAGATCCCAGTTGTTGATACGCGACCGGTGGCGAAGATAAAAGCGATAGATCGACGTCTGCTCGCGCGACCCGGCGCGCGGGTACCGCGCGGCCAGAAGAATGACGGCCAGGGTTCGCGCCTCGTGCCAGGGTGAGGCCAGGAGCATGGAGATGTCATCGAGGGACAAGTCCCGATACTCTCGGGCCAGTTGGCGGATCTGGCCGACGCGAAGCCCGAGAAAACGGTCGCCCTCGCCGTACTCTCCTTTGCCGGTCTTGAAGGTACCGCTGCAAGAGCCGCGCACGCGCGGGGTTCGAGAGCGACGTCAGGCGCGCGAAGACGACGGCAGCGCCTGGTGCGGGATGGGCGGGCGCCCGGGCTGGCATCACGAGCGGCGGCGCGCGGCGGCCTTGGTGGTTCGGCCCTGGGCGGGCGCCTTGCGGCGCCGCTTGGCGGGGGCCGCGCGCTCGGCTTTGAGCGCGGCGGCTTTGTCGATGATGGCCTTGAGCATCGCGCCGGTGTCTCCGCTCGCGACCGGACGCTTGCTCCGCCAGATGTCCGGATTGTCCTCGGCGAGAATCTCGTCGAAGTCCTCGCCGGTCTTGACGCTGAGCGGCGCGAACGTCGCGATGTCGACGTCGCCCGCCCAGTCGTCGCGGTGCTTGATGAGCAGCCAGCTCTTGCTCTCGCCGCTCGTCGAGCTTCGGCCCCAGCCGCGCGTGCGGACGAGGGCCCACGACCCTTTCAGCTTGTAGCCGTCGAGCGTGAATTTCAGGTCGCCCTTCGCGAGCGCCTTCGAGACGTCGTCTGTCTCGGGCGTCCACGTGCCGCGGTCCCAGAGCATCACGATGCCGGCGCCGTAGCCCTCCGGAATCACGCCTTCGAACGTGCCGTACTCGATCGGGTGGTCCTCGACGTGCATGGCCAGCCGCTTGACGCTCGGGTCGAGCGACGGGCCCTTGGGAACCGCCCACGAGAGGAGCACGCCCTCGTGCTCCAGGCGCAGGTCGTAGTGCAGATGGCTGGCCAGGTGCTTCTGGACGCAGAAGAAGAGCGGCGTGCGCGTCCGCGGCTTCGGCGCGCCGCCCACGCGGCCGCGCGGCTCCGGCGACTTCTTGAAATCCCGCTTGCGGTGGTACTCGTCGAGAGGCATCAGGGGCAGTCGCGTGCGCGGGTCAGTCCTTGCCCGCCATCATCTTCGTGAACGTGCGGGCGCACAGCAGCATCACGACGCCCGCGGCGATCGGGAGGATGCTCACGCGCGCGAACAGCGTCGGCAGCGGAATCGACTCGTAGAAGGACGCCATCTGGCCCGCCATGAAATTGCCGACCGAGGCGCCGAGGAACCAGATGCCCATGACCGCGCCGACGATGCGGGCGGGCGCGAGCTTGGTCATCGAACTCAGGCCGACGGGGCTCAGGCAGAGTTCGGCGAACGTGTGGATGAGATACACGGTCACGAGCCAGTTGGGGCTCACGAGTTTGCCGCCAGACGCCATGTGCGCCGCCGGCACGAGGATGGCAAACCCTACCCCGACACCGATCAGGCCGAGGGCGAACTTCACGGGGCTTGACGGCTGGCGCCGGCCGAGGGCGATCCAGATCCAGGCGAACACCGGCGCGAAGATGATGATGAAAAGGGAATTGAGCGACTGGAACCAACTGCTCGGAAACTCGCCGTAGCCGGGCAGCACGTTGCGTGTGCTGCGATCGGCGAACAGGTTGAGCGTCGATCCCGCCTGCTCGAACACGGACCAGAAGACAGCCGCACAGAGGAAGAAGACGAAGATCACCCACAGCCGTCCGCGCTCCTCGCGCGTCCAGGTGCGATCGAGAAACAGGCTGCCGAAGTACACCACCGTCACGGCCAGGAGCGAGTAGCCGGCCCAGTCGCGGATGCCCGACGTGGAGACGGGGAGGAGGCCGGCGGCGATCGCGACACCCACGCCGACGAGCACGACGAGGCCGAGCCCGCCCCAGAGCGTGAGCTGGCGGCGCGACTGCCTGGCCACCTCCGGTGACGTGGCGCCGCCCGGCTCGAGGCCCGCCGTGCCCAGCGCGCGGCCGCCCCAGACGTACTGAATCAGGCCGAGCGTCATGCCCACGCCGGCGGCGCCGAAGCCCCAATGCCACGCGGCATTCGGGTTGAGGCCCCAGCCCTGGAGTGCGGCGCGGAAGCGTTCGTCCTGGACCAGATACCCGGTGATGAGCGGGCCGAGGAAGCCACCGAGGTTGATCCCCATGTAGAAAATGGAGAAGCCCGCGTCCCGCCGCTGGTCCGCCTCGGCGTACAGCTGGCCGACCATCACGCTGATATTGGGTTTGAGCAGCCCCGTGCCCAGCACGATCAGGATGAGACCCAGATAGAACGTGACGGGGAGGGGAACCGCGAGGCTGAAATGGCCGGCCGCGATGAGGATCCCGCCGATGAGCACCGCCCGCCGCTGGCCGAGCACGCGGTCGGCAATCCATCCGCCGGGCACGTTCGTCAGGTACACGGTGGCCGTGTAGGTGCCGTAGATGGCGGCGGCGGTGGCGGTGTCGAGGCCCATCCCGCCCATCTGGGCGCTGGCCGTCATGAAGAAGATGAGGAAGGCGCGCATCCCGTAGTACGAGAAGCGCTCCCACATCTCCGTGAAGAAGAGCGTCGACAGGCCGCGCGGATGGCCGAAGAAGGACCGGTTGAGCGAGGCCGCGCCGAGTCCCTGACCCGTGGTCGTCGTCACGCGGGGCTCGTCAGTCTCCTTCGGGCTTGTAGCCGGGCGGCAGCGTCGCCTCGGCTCCGAAGAAGAACTCCTCCATGTGCCTGGCGATCAGCTCCTGGGCTTCCTTCTGGAAGGGCAGCAGACGATACTCGTTGAGAATCATCTTCATGCGCTCTTCCCACATCTCCCACGCTTCCTGGGAGACCTCCGCGTAGATCCGCTGGCCGAGGGGACCGGGCCACGGCGGCGCGTCGAGGCCCCGCAGTTCCCGCTTGAGCTTGACGCAGAACACCATTCGTCCCGCGGCGTCGTCGCCTGATGCCATAATCGTGAGTGCTCCGGCCCGATCGACGGGCAAGTGCCAGCATCTTACCTGAAACACGCCGGTGGCGAGCCACAGGATCCGACCCTCTGTATGGACGCTGGCCGTAGGCCTCATCGCGGCCTTGGTCTGCTCGCCGGCGCCGGCGGCGGCCCAGTACTTCGGACAGAACAAAGTCCAGTACCGCACGTTCGACTGGAAGATCCTCCAGACGGAGCACTTCGACGTGTACTACTACCAGGACGAGGCGGAAGCCGCGAAGCTTGCGTCTCGGCTGGCCGAACGCTGGTACACGCGGCTGTCGCGCTTCTTCGAGCATCAGCTGCGCGACCGCCAGGTGCTGATTCTCTACGCGTCGCCGGAGCAGTTTCGCCAGACCAACGCGATCGAGGGGCTGATCGGCGAGGGCACCGGCGGGGTGACCGAGGCGCTCAAGCGCCGCGTCGTCCTGCCGATGTCGGGCTCGCTCGCCGACACGGACCACGTGATCGGGCACGAGCTGGTTCACGCGTTTCAGTACGACATCACCGGCAGCGATTCGCGCGACGCGGAGTCGGGAGGGCCGGGCATTCTGCAGTACCCGCTCTGGTTCGTCGAGGGCATGGCCGAGTACCTCTCGCTCGGGCCGGACGACTCGCAGACGGCCATGTGGATGCGCGACGCGGCGATTCGCGAGAAGCTGCCGAACATCAAGGACCTGGACAAGCCGGAGTATTTTCCGTATCGGTGGGGCCAGTCGCTCTGGGCGTACATCGGCGCCAAGTACGGCGACCAGACGATTGCGTCCCTCGTCCGGTCCGCCGCCAATCCGTCCGCCGACCTCAAGGGCTTCGCGGCGCAGTTGGGCACCGACCCGGCCACGCTCTCGGCCGACTGGCACAAGGCCATCCTGCTCGCGGCCGAGCAGATCGAAGCGGGCCGGCCGCTCCTCGAGAGCGAGCCGCGTCGGGTGATTGGCACCGACCAGGAGGCCGGCCGATTCAACGTCGGCCCGCGCCTGAGCCCGGACGGCACGCGGATCGCGTTCTTCTCCCAGCGCGATCGGTTCTCGATCGATCTGTACATCGCCGATGCCAAGACGGGGCACATCGAGCGGCGGCTGACGCACTCGGCTACCGACCCGCACTTCGGCAGCTTGCAGTTCCTCAATTCCGCCGGGGCGTGGAGTCCGGACGGTCGGAGGCTCGCCCTCACCGCGGTCCGCGGGGAGTCCGCGGTGCTCGCGCTGCTCGATCCGAAGAACGGCCACGTGATTCGCGAAGTGCCGCTCTCTGGCCTGGACGACGCGATCAATCCGTCGTTCTCACCGGACGGCCGATCGGTCGTGCTGAGCGGCAACCGCGGCGGCTTCGTCGACCTGTTCCTGCTCTCGCTCGACTCGGGGACGCTGCGGCCGCTCACGAACGATCCATTCGCCGACCTGGAGCCCACATTCACGCCCGATGGGCGGTCGATCGTGTTCGTGACGGAGCGGTTCAGCACGAACCTCACGACGCTCCAGCCCGGGCCGCTGCGGCTGGCGCGATTGGACCTGGCCACCGATCGCGTCGAGCCGATCGGGGGCTTCCTGCACGGCAAGCACATCAGTCCCCAGGTGTCACGCGACGGCCGCACGTTGACGTTCGTCGCGGATCCGGACGGCGTGAGCAATGTCTACCGGATGCCGATCGACGGCGGGCCGATCGAGCAGATCACGTCGGCGCTCACCGGGGTGGCCGGCATTACGGCGACCAGCCCGGCGTTGAGCGCGGCCGCCGACACGGGCCGTTTGGCGTTCAGCGTGTTCGAAGACGGTGGGAACGCCATCTACATTCTCGATCCGTCAGCGGTCGTGGCCACCGTCGCGCCGGCGGCCACGGGGGCGGCGCCCATTGTGTTGACCGGCGCGGCGCGGCCGGGCGACGTGCAGCGCATGCTGGCCGACGTGAGGCGCGGGCTGCCGTCGCCCACGGCGCCGGCAAAGACGTTGTCGTATACGGGCCGGTTGTCGCTCGACATGATCAGCCGGCCGACGATCACCGCCGGCGTCTCGCAGTTCGGCAGCTTCGTTGCGGCCGGGATGTCGGCGCTCTTCAGCGACATGCTGGGCGACCACGAGCTGGGCGTGGGCGCGCAGGTGGCGGGCGACCTCGCGGATTTCGGCGGGGAGCTCGCGTACATCAACCGGCGACATCGCTGGAACTGGGCCACGGTGGTCAACGAGACGCCGTATCGCGTCGACTACCTGTCGGCGGCGACCGACGAGACGTCGAACACGATCACACTCACCGACCTCATCGATCGCCAGACGACGCGCGGGGTGACCGCGATTGCCGCGTTTCCGTTCAGCACGGCGTCGCGGATCGAACTCTCCGCCTCGGCGCAGGCGTATTCCTTCAGCCGCGAGACGAAGACCTTCGACTACGCGGCCGACACCAGCCGGCTGCTCGACGTGACGACGACGAAGGCCTCCCTCGGCCGCTCGCTCTACGAGGCGCAAACCGGCGCCGCGCTCGTGTTCGATACGTCGTATTTCGGCGCGACGAGCCCGATTTACGGCCAGCGCTACCGGCTGGAACTCGACCACAGCATGGGGTCGCTGGACTATTCGACGGTGCTCGTCGATTGGCGCCGGTATTTCATGCCCAAATCGCCGGTGACGTTCGCGGTCCGCGCGATCCACTACGGCCGCTACGGCCCGGACGCGGAGGACTCGGAGCTCGCCCAGCTCTACGCCGGATATCCGGAGCTCGTGCACGGCTACGCGCTGGGGTCGATCTCGGCAACCGATTGCCAGTTCGTGGTGGGGGCGTTTCAGTGCCCGGTGGCCGATAGTCTGGTGGGCAGCCGGATGGCGGTCTTCAACGCGGAAGTGCGCGCGCCGCTCGTGGGCCTCTTCCGGGGCGACCTCAAGTACGGGCCGTTTCCGATCGAGGTGGCGGCATTCACCGACGCCGGCGTCACCTGGAGCCGCGGGTCGCGGCCGACGTTCCTCGGCGGCGACCGGCACCTCCTCCGCAGCGTCGGTGGCGCCGCCCGCTTCAACGTCTTCGGCCTGCTGGTGCTGGAACTGGCGGCCTCCCGCCCCCTCGACCGCCCTGGCGCCGGCTGGCAATGGCAGCTGGGGGTGCGGGAAGGATTCTAGATATCGGGCGATTTGCTATGGGTTATTTGTTATTGACGACTTGCGGCCCTGCTGGCGGCTGGCTTCGGGCCGCCCGGGTGACGCGGTCAGCGGAACTCCAAAATAACAAATCACCAACAGCAAGTAACAAATAACCAACAACAAATAACTCAATATCGTCAGTGTCTCGCCAAGAGCTCGACCTGCACTCGGGCGTCGTTGAAGCAGGCGCCGCCGGCGATGTCGCTCAGCGAGTCTGGGACCAGCGCGTTGGCGGTCGCGCCGTTGAAGGTGCTGCGCGCCCAGAGGCCCTTCGGGAGCGAGATGGTGCCCGGGCGCAACTCGCCGGCGATGTCGGCCTCGCAGTGCACGTCTCCCAGATCGTTGAAGATGCGTACCGTGTCGCCCGCTGCGATGAAGCGCGCGGCCGCGTCCTCGGGATGGATCTTGAGCCGCGCCACGCTTGGCCGCAGCTCGCCCAACGTCGACGAGATCGTGTGCTCGCTGGCCGGGGAGATGAGGGTGAGCGGGTGCCGGTCGGTCGCGGGATCCGGTTGATAGACGTACAGCCCGTGGGTGGCCGCGACGTCTCCGGGAAAGAGATGCACGCGTCCGTCAGGCGTCTGCGGTCGAACATCGACGAACTGGACCGGCTGGCTTCCGAACGTCGGCTCGGCCGACCGGTTGTCGAGCAGGGCGGGGACGAGGCCCTCCGGCAGGCGCCGGACGGTCTCCATGAGCTCACCGGCTTCGCCCAGGTCGTCGCCCTCGGGAATCAGGCCCAGGCGGACGCCGAGCTCCCGAAACACTTCCTGATTCGGTCGGGCTTCGCCCACCGCGTCGATGGCGGGTTGCGCGAGGTGGAAGTGATAGGCGCCATACCCTTTGACGATGTCGTAGTGCTCCAGGAACGTCGTCGCCGGCAGCACGAGGTCGGCGTACTGCGCGGTGTCCGTCATGACCTGCTCGAAGACCACGGTGAACAAGTCAGAGCGCTCGAGCCCGCGCCGCACCCGGTTCTGATCCGGCGCGGTGGCGACCGGATTGCAGTTGTAGACGAAGAGCGCTGCAATCGGCGGACTGTCGAACTCGAGGAGCGCGCGTCCCAACTGGTTCATGTTGACGACGCGAGTGTCCGGCGCGGGGACACCGATGAGCGACTCGGAGGCCACGCCCCACGCCGACGAGTTGCTCATCGTGTAGCCGCCGCCGCGCACACCGAACTTGCCGGCGACGGCGGGCAGCGCGAGGATCGCGAGCGTGGCGGACCCGCCGTTGCGGTTGCGCTCCTGGCCCCAGCCGCAGCGAATGAGCGCCGGCGAGGTCGTGCCGTACCACTCGGCCACTTGCGCCAGGTCGGCGGCGGAGACGCCGGCTTCGACGGCCGCGCGCTCGATCGTCCAAGGGGCGGCCGCTTCCTCCAGCGCGTCGGCACCCGTCGTGTGCTCGATCAGGAACTCGCGGTCGACGAGGTCGCGTGCGAACAGCTCTCGAATCAGAGCGAGGGCGACCGGCAGGTCGGTGCCCGGGCGCAGCGCCAGATGGATGTCGGCCTGCCGCGCGAGCGGTGTGCGGCGCGGGTCGATGACGACCAGACGCGCGCCGGCGCGCTGGGCCTTCTTGATGTGCGTGACCAGGTGGATGCCTGAAGCGGAAGGGTTGCAGCCCCAGACGACAATCAGGCGGGCGTGCTCGTAATCGGGGTAGGCCACGCCGGGCATACGGCCGTACATCGCCTCGGCGGCGGCGCCGGTCGGCGCCGCGCACAAGGTGCGCGCCAGGCGCGACGCGCCGAATCGTCGAAAGAAGCGCGCGTCTTCGAGGTTGTTCGTCAGGACGCCGTTCGACCCGCCGTAGTGGTAGGGCAGCACGGACTCCGCGCCGTGGCGGTCGCGGGCCTCCGACAGCTTGGCGACCAGCAGATCGAAGGCCTCGTCCCAGGTGACTCGCGCGAATTCGCGCCGGCCCTTCGGGCCCGTGCCCACGACGGGGTACAGCACCCGTTCGTCGCTGTACACGCGGCGATCGAAGCGGCGGACTTTGCCGCAGATGTAGCCGTCGGTAGACGGCGCTCGGTCGCTGGCGTCGATCGTGGTGACGCGGCCGCGCTCGACCGTGACGTTGAGGCTGCACGCGTCCGGACAGTCCAGCGGACACGCCGTGCGCACGGTCGATCGTCCCCAGGATCGGGGGGGAGCGATGCTTGGGTCGGCCATGATTCAGTGTAGCAGCACGGTCTGCTAGCCCGCTGTATTCACGAACGCTGCGCGTTCGTGAACACGCGCCCGTGGCTCTTGGTCAGGTGAGGCCACGGGCTTCGACACCGCGCAAACCGCGGTGCTCAGGGCTAGCCCTGAGCGAAGGCCCAGTGTCTGGGCCTGAGTCGAAGCCCGGAGGGCGGATTGTGGGGCCTTCATGAATAATCCGGGCTAACGTGGAGGGCATGGAGCCACGGGTCGTCGTCATTGGCGGCGGATTCGGCGGATTGAGCGCGGCCAAGGCCCTCGGCCGCGCGCCGGTCGATCTGCTGGTGCTCGATCGCCGGAACCACCATGTGTTCCAGCCGCTGCTCTATCAAGTGGCGACGGCCGCGCTCTCGCCGGGCGACGTCGCCGCACCGATCCGATGGATTCTTCGACGGCAGCGCAACACGGAGGTGTGGCTGGCCGATGCGACGCGCATCGACCTCGCGCGTCGCCTCGTCGAGACGGCCGATGGCGCGGAGATTCCCTACGACTTCCTCATTGTCGCCACCGGCGCACGCGCACGCGTATTTTGGCCACGACGAGTGGCAGAAGGACGCGCCGGGGCTGAAGACGCTCGAGGACGCCTTGGAGATTCGGCGCCGCGTGCTGCTGGCCTTCGAGGAGGCCGAGCGCGCGAGTGACAAGGCGGAGCAGCGGCGGCTGCTGACCTTCGTGATCGTGGGCGGCGGGCCGACCGGCGTCGAGCTGGCCGGCGCCCTCGCTGAGATCTCCCGGCACGCGCTCGCGAACGACTTTCGGTCGATTGCACCTGAGACGGCGCGCATCATCCTCGTCGAAGCCGGCCCCGACGTGCTGGCCGCGTACCCGCCGACGCTGCGAGCCTTCGCGCGCCGTGCGCTCGAGCGTCTCGGCGTCTCCGTCTGGACGGGCGTGCGCGTTCAGAGCATCAACCACCGGCGCGTGGGAATCGGCGACGAGACGATCGAAGCGGAGACCATCTTGTGGGCCGCCGGAGTGTCCGCGTCCTCGCTCGGTCGGACGCTCGGGGTGCCGCTGGACAAGGTCGGCCGCGTGATCGTCGATCGCGACTTGACGGTGCCGGGGCATCCCGAGGTTGCCGTGGTTGGCGACCTGGCGACGTTCACGCGTGAGGACGGCACGACACTGCCGGGCGTCGCGCAGGTGGCCATTCAGGAAGCCGCGCACGCCGCGCGGAACATCGAGCGGACGCTGCGCGGCGAGCCGCGCCTGCCGTTCGTCTATCGCGACTTGGGCAACATGGCCACGATCGGGCGGAATTCGGCCGTCGTCGACCTCGGGTGGCTTCGCGTGAAGGGGCTCCTGGCCTGGTGCATGTGGCTCTTCCTGCATGTCTACGAGTTGATCGGCTTCCGCAATCGTCTGTCGGTGATGACGCAGTGGGCCTTCTCGTACATCACGTATCAGCGGTCGGTGCGCCTCATCACGCGAGCCGGGCCGGACGACGGAGACGACTCGTGAGCCGGCGGCGCATCCGCGGGTGGCTCGTCGCGCCGATTGCGGCGCTCGTGCTGTTCGCGTGGCCCCTGCCGGCGTGGCTCGTTGAGGCGGTCTACTCGCGCCACGGATATCGCTGGTGGCAGACGTGGATGACGGCTGTCAGCAACCGACTTCCGTTCGCGGTGCTCGACGTGCTGATCCTGGCGGTCGTGGCCGGCCTCGTCTGGCGAGGCCTGCGGCTCGCGCGCGACGCGGCGCAGGGCGGCGTCATCTCCGCGGTCTGGGAAGGCGTGCGGCGCGCCGCCAGGGCGGCGGGCATGCTGGCGCTCGTCTTCTTGTTGAGCTGGGGGCTCAACTATCGGCGCCAGCCGTTATCGGATGTGTTGCCACCCGTTCGGTCGGCGTCGGTTGACGACGTCCGGGCGGCGGTGCTTGCGGCGAATGGACTCGCGGCTCGACTGCGGCCGATCGTGGCGCCAGCCTCGCTCGACACCTCGGCGCTCGTGACGCGCCTGCCTCAGCCGCTGAACGCGGCGCTCGCCTCGCTCGATCGGCCGGGCCTTCCCGTGGCGGGACGGCCGAAGACGTCGTACGTGCTCACGCCGTTCTTCCGTTGGGCCGGCATCGACGGGATGGTGGACCCGTTCGCGCTCGAGACGATTCTCTATCCCGGGCTGCTGCCGTTCGAGCGGCCGTTCATTCTCGCGCATGAATGGGCGCACCTGGCGGGGGCCGCCGACGAAGCGGAAGCAAGCGCGATCGGCTGGCTGGCCTGCATGAAGGGCGGCCCCGCGTTCGCCTACAGCGCGAGCCTGTATCTCATCGTCGAAGGCAGCACGGCCTTGCCGCCACCCGTGTGGCGCGAGGTCAGCCGTCAGCTCGATCTGGGCGTGCGCGCCGACTTGGTGGCCTTGGCGCAGCGCCAGCGCCAGGAGCAGCCCGACGTCCAGCGCGCGGCGTTCCGCGCCTACGACGGGTATCTTCGCGCGAACCACGTGGGCGACGGGGTGGCCAGTTACGATCGCGCGCTGTCGTTCATTCTCTCGCCGCGGCTGCGCGAGGCGCTCACTTCGTATCCAGTCGATCGAGCTCCTCGGCCCTGACGGGGTGCTGCTGACCCGAGTGGATGGTCAGAGGCTCGGGCGGGCGGTGGTCCACTTCCGGAAAGGTGACGTCGTACCAGCCGCGATGGTTGCACGAGTGGCAGCGGTAGGGCTGTTTTCTGGTGAAACTGCGACGGATGCGCTCGAACGTCGAGCGGAGCCGCGACGGATAGATCCTTGACGATCCGCAAGCCGGGCACCGCATCCGACGTCAAATGTAGCATAGCGGCCGAGAGGACCGCGGTTACTCGATCTTCAAGTCGAGCACCTTGGCGAACTGGTTGAGCCACGTCACGATCTTGTGACGGTTCTCCGTCCCGATGAGCAGGAACTGCTTCTGCACACGGGGGATCGATTGAAGGGCCGGGTCCGCGTACTCGTAGTAGCCCGGCCGACGCAGCAGTTCCGGGTCGCTGGCCGGAGATGGCGTGGCCTCGAGCATTTCGATCGCCTTGATGATCGCCACGTCGAAGTCGCCCTGCGGATGGCCCAGGTCGCTATAGGCCTGATCGAACAGCGGCTTCACGTTGACGTACAACTGTGCGGCGTCGTGCGGGATGATCGAGACGAGGCTCGACGTCGCGTCATTCCAGCGCGCGTACGATCGCGGGTCGATGTGCCCGCTCTGGCCGCCGATTGTCGCGAGGCGCGTGTCCGGCCTGAGCACCTTGAGCGGCTCGGAGGGCGTCCGGCCGTCGCCGATTTGTTCGACCGCCAGCACGATTGCGCGAACCACGCCCTTGGTGGCCAGGAACCGCGCGATGAGCGGATGCTCGGACAATTGCGAGACCATTTCGCGGATGAACGTGTCCGATGCGTCGAGCGTCGGCAGGTCGAGCATCTGGCGCTTGGGCCGATTCGAGCCGACCGCGACGTCCGTGGCCGTGGTGGGAGCCGGGACGGCCGTCCCCGGCTGCGCGCGGCTCATCCACCAGAGCACCAACGCCACGCCCGCGATGACGACCAGCGATACGGCAATCACCCATCGGGCCGCCGACGGCCGTCGTGGGGGCGGGGGCGGCGACAGGGGCTGATCGAGCGGCAGGTCCTCAAACGGCATTCGTGCCTCCTCCAAAGAAAGCTAGAGATCGTGGTCGATCCGATCGATCTGCGACGAGTCGAGGGGGCCATGCGGCGCCTCGGCTCCGGCGCTGACGCGCACGAGGAGCGGCTCACGGCTCCACTCCGCCCACCCGCACGCGTCGCAGCGCACCGGATATCGTTTCGTCACCAGGGTGCGCAGCCGCTCGAGATTCGAACGGCGATGGGTCCGGTACAGGTGCGGCCCCCCGCATTTCGGACACGTGGTGAGGGCGACCACGGCGCTCGAGTCTCCGCCCTCCTCCGACGGGGCCGGGGCCGGGGCGTCGTGCGTTGTGTCCAGGGCAGGCGCCTCGGAGGTCGCGCGCCTGTTCTCGGGCCAACTCCGGACGATGGCGCCCAGCATGCGCGCCCCGCCCTCCACATTGCCGCTGTGGACGGTGGGCGGAAGCGTCGGCCAGTGGCCGGTCTGCGACATCCAGACCACCAGGTCATAGCCGGTGGGCATATGGGGACAGTGTCGCAGCCCGGAATGCTTCAAGTGATCGCCGCGATGGAGGCATTCGGGACACCAGCCGAGGTCGTAGTCGAGCGAGATTTCAGCCACGAGGCCGGCCTCGAGCAGTCGCTTGGCACTCTCGACCGTCGTGACGCGCAGCCATCCGCCAGGAGGCGCCGGCCGGCTGTCGTCGAGCCAGATGCGCAGCGCCCCGGCGAGCTCACGGTGCCGCGCGAGGACGATCTCGACGACGGACTGCTCGTCGCGCTCCTGGAGGGCGTCGATGTCCAAGTCTCGGCTGAGCCGGAGCGGCGGGAGATCGGGAAAGGCCGAGTCGGCGTCCCAGACGTCCCGCAGCCGCCCGCGCCATTTGCAGGTCTGGCACCGGAACCAACCCGTTCGGGACCACCAGGCCTGCGCTTGCTCGAGGGGCGAGTGCGGCCGCGAGGCCCGCAAATGCGAGAACCCGCAGTTCGGGCAAACGCGAACCGTGGTGGCGTCTGAAGGGGGCATGAAGCGGCCCAACCGCTAAAAAGATGTAGCCGTCGCTACTGTACCACCCTCCGCACGGCGCAAGGCGGCGCTCGCTCCGAATGCGGCTGGCGCCGCCCGTTGACCAGCTCGGGGGCGTGGCCGCCGAGGCCGTGGGCCGAGGAGGCGCCGTGGAGCGGTTAACGAATCTACTTCCGCGCCGCTCGCACGGCGTCGTCAACCGTGGCGAAACGTTCGAAGACGCCGTCGAGGCCGGCCACCTGCAGCAGCTCCATGATCGAGTCGGGCGTGCCGACCAGGCGCAGCCAGCCGCCTTGGCGGCTCACGCTGATGTGCGCGGCGATGAGCTCTCCGAGCCGCGTGCTGTCGATATAGCGGACGCCGGATAGATCGAGGACGACGTGCCGCGCGCCGCGCAGAACGGCGTCGGCGACGGCCTGACGCAGCGCGCCCGGCTCGTCATTGACCGTCAGCCGCCCGCTCAGCTCGAACACGGCATGGTCGCCTTGTTGGCGTTCGCGCAATTGCATCGTCGCCCGCAATTATACGGCGCGGCCGTTGTGTTACCATCACGTCGGCCTTGGGTGCCCATGAGGGGCATAACGGGGAAGTCCGGTGCAAGTCCGGCGCGGTTCCGCCACTGTGAGTGAGGGCGCGGCGCTTCAAACAGCCACTCGATCGGCCATCGATCGGGGAAGGTGAAGCAGCCAGCGATTCGAGAGATCGCCCCTCCGAGCCAGGAGACCTACCCAAGGGTTCACGCGGCTGCCTTTCTGCGGAGAACAGAAAGCATGCATTGGAACCCAGGTCCCGTCTCACTCCTGAATCCAGTCGCACGCCTGTTGCCGTGGTCGGTCCGCCGCCCTGTCGTCGGAGTTACGCCATGGGCAGCATGTTTCGAATCTTCCGTTCCCGCTCGATCAATCCATCAATTCGCCGTTCGATCCGGCGTGCCTGTGCGGGCGTCGTAGCGCACGCGGCGTTCGCGCCGGCCGTCGTGGCCGGTGTCCTGCTCGTGGCCGTCGCCGTGCCGAGCTGGGCTCAGACGTCAACGGCGCGCGCCACCGTCGCCGGCGCGGTCGTCGACCCGCTGGGCAACCCCGTCTCCCACGCCGTGGTGACGCTGCTGCAGGACGGCCTCGAGCGCGCGGTGGCGACAACTGGTGCGGCCGGCACGTTCCGATTCGACGCGGTGGCGCCAGGACGCTATCGGGTGCGCGTCGTGGCGACGCCGTTCAATCCGGTGACGAGCGACGAGGTCTTCGCCGATCCACAGGGCACGCCGCGCTTGCGTGTCTCCCTGCAACTCGGCGTCCGGGAGGACGTGGTGGTGACGGCCAGCGCCACCGCGCTGCCGGCCTCGCAGGTGGGTGCGCCCGTCACGGTGATCGATCGCGACGACCTGGACCGGATGGCGCGCGTCGATCTGCTCGGGGCTCTGGCAACGGTGCCGAGCGTTCAGGTCGCGCAGACCGGCGAGCGCGGCGACAGCGCCTCGCTCTTCATTCGCGGCGGCGCGTCGAATTTCAACAAAGTCCTGATCGACGGCGTGCCCGCGAACGACATCGGGGGGTTCTACGACTTCTCGGCGATCGCCTCGACCGGCGTCGATCGCGTCGAGGTCCTCCGCGACGCCAACAGTGTCCTCTATGGCAGCGACGCGTTGGCGGGTGTCGTCGACATCACGACGCGGCGCGGCACGACGCGCGTCCCCCAGGCGTCGTTCGGCGGCGAGGTCGGCACGTTGGGGACCGCGCGCGGCGACGCGTCGTTTGGCGGGGTCGTCGGGCGGTTGGACTACTTCTCCGAGCTCTCACGTTTCGGCACCGACAACAACGTGCCGAATGACGTCTACCGTGATACCGCCTACGCCGGCCGCTTCGGTGGAGTGCTGGGCGGGCGCGCGACCGTGTCGGCGACGGTGCGCGCCAACGACAGCCGGATCGGCCAGCCCAATGCCGTCGCGCTCTATGGCCTGGCCGACGACTCGTCGGCGCGGGACCGGTCCATCGACTCGGGCGTGACGATGAACGTGCAGGCTGGCGACCGATGGGAAGCCACGGCGCGGTTCGGCGTCATGACGCACCGGTTTCAGTTCCTCAATCCGACTCCGACGGGCGAGCCGTTCGATCCGTTCGGGTATGGCGCCAACTACCTCGGCGACACCGTGACCGTGTCGGGCGCCAATGGCTACAGCGTGACGGGGCGTGCGATTCTCGATTTTGGGGGCGCGTATCCGCAGGCGTACGTCCAGAAGACCCGGCGCGAGACGGTATCCGGTCAGGCCACCTATCACGCGGCGCGCGCGCTCGACGTGTCCGCCGGCGCCCATGTGGATCACGAATACGGATCGACCGACGCGGGTTCGGCCGCATCGGCCACGCGCACGAACGGGGGCGCGTTCGCCGAGATGCGCGTCGCCGTCGGACGCACGTTCGCGACGGCGGGAATTGGCCTCGAGCACAACGCCGTGTTCCGGTACGCGGCGACGCCGCGCGTGTCGGTGGCGACCTACCTTCGTGCCGCGTCCGCCACCGAGGCGGTCGGGAGCACGAAGTTGACGTTCAACGCCGGAACCGGGATCAAGGCGCCGAGCATCTCCCAGGAGTTGTCCTCGCTCTACGCGGTGGTCCAAGGCGTTCCCGGCCTGGCATCGCCCGGACTCTCTCCGATCGGGCCCGAGCGCAGCCGCAGCACGGACATTGGCGTGGAGCAGGGGTTCTGGGGAGAGCGCGTCAAGGCGCGCGCGGCCCTGTTCGACAACCGCTTTTCCGACCTGATCGAATTCGTGAGCAACACGGCGCTCCCCACGCTCGGGATTCCGGTGGATGTCGCGTCCGCGACGCCGTACGGCGCCTACGTGAACTCCTCGTCGTACTACGCGCGCGGCGCCGAGCTCGCGACCGAAGTGAAGGTCAGCGACGCGCTGCAGGTCGCCGCGTCGTACACGTACCTGGCGGCGGCGGTGACCCGGTCGTTCAGCAGCGACGCGTTGGCGCCGTCGGTGAACCCCGCGTTTCCCGGCATCGAGATTGGCGTGTACGCGCCGCTGGTCGGAGGGCGGCCATTTCGCCGGCCGGCGAACTCCGGGAGCGTGACCGTGAGCTATGGGCGCGGCCCCGTGGCGCTCGGGCTCAGCGCCGCCTTCTCCGGCAAAGCGGACGACAGCACGTACTTGAGCGACCCGTACTTCGGCAGTTCAATGCTCCTGCCGAACAAGGGCCTCAATCCGGCCTATCAGCGCGTCGATCTCACGGGCTCGTATCGCCTCGCCGCTGGCGTGCGGACGTACGTGGCCATCGGCAACCTGCTCGACGAGTCGTACTCGTCGGTGTTCGGCTACCGGGCGCTTCCGCGAACGATTCGTGTCGGGGCGACGCTCACGGTCGGCGGCGACCGGTGAGCGACGGACGCCGCGTGTGAAGACGGCCGTCTTTCTGCTCGCGATCGCGGCGGCCGCGGCCGCGGTCGAGCGCGCGGCGCCTGCCGCGCTGCTGGCGCCGGCCGAAGGCCCGTATCAATCGGAAGGCGACGGCCGCGTCCGCACCGAGGGCGCGGCCTACCCGCGTCATGCGACCGGCGCCGATGACGTTCGGGTCGCGCTGTCGGCGCCGGCCCGTCGTATCGTCTCGGAGGACCTGGTCGTCGGACGAGTACCCTGTACGCGGCCGCGGCGCCGGAGACGGTCATTGGCGTGAGCGAATCGGCGTACGACAAGCACTTGAGCAACGTGCTGCCGCTGGTCGACCGCTACCATCCGGCGATTGCCGCCAACCCGGAAATCGTGCTCCGCGCCTCGCCCGACCTGGTTCTCGCGCCGGCCTCGAGTCGTCCCGACGGACCGGCGCTCCTGCGGCAGGCCGGCCTGACCGTCTACCGCATGCCGACGCTCTTCGCGACACTCGCACAGGTCGATGCGCATATTCGACTCGTTGGGTACCTCACCGGCGAGGACGGTCGCGCCGCCGTTGCGGCCAGGAGGTTCGAGCGGGCGATCGATCGGGCCGCGCACCGCCGCCCCGCCGACGTTCCACCGCCACGCGTGCTCGGGCTCGGCGGACGCTACAGCTACGGCTCCGACACGCTGTTCAACGACGTGCTCCGGGTGCTGGGGGCCCGCAACGTCGCGGCCGAGCACGGGATGCGCAGCTACAACGCCGTCGGTGATGAGCAGATCGTGCGGTGGGATCCGGACTGGATCGTGACGAGCGCCGACCCGGCCGAGATTGGCGCGACGCGCGCGGCCCTGCTCCGAGATCCGGCCGTCGCCGCGACCCGCGCGGGCAGGGAAGGTCACGTCGTTGTCCTCGAAAGCCGGGTATTCCGGCCGTTGTCCCCGTTCGTATCGTTGCTGCTCGACGCCCTCGGCGATGCGATGTACGGGCCGGCCCGATGAGTGCGGCGAGCGGACGCGTGGCCGAGGGCCGGCCGCGGCGGTCGGGCGGCCGGCTGCCGCCGGCGGCGTTCTATGCCGTGGTCGTGCCCATGCTCTGCGCCGGGGCCATTGCCGGTGTCGCCATCGGCAGCACGCCGATGCCGTGGACGACGGTCGCCAGCGCGTTGGCCACGAAGATCCTGCCGGCAGGGTGGTTGGGTTCGGCCGGCGTCAGCCACGCCGATGTCGTGATCGTGTGGCTCATCAGGCTGCCCAGGGTGCTGGTGGCGGCGTTGGTTGGCGCCGGGCTCGCCACCGCTGGCGCGATGATGCAGAGCCTCTTCCGCAATCCTCTGGCCGAGCCGAGTTTGACCGGCGTGGGGCCGGGAGCCGTCCTTGGCGCGGTCATCGTCTTCGTGGCCGGATGGGGCGTGCACTCGGTCGTCGTCCTGCCGCTTGCCGCGATTGGGTCGGCGTTCGCGGCCCTGCTGTTCGTGTACGGGGTCTCCACGCGCGGTGGGACGACGCCGGTCACCACGTTGCTGTTGGCGGGCATTGCCGTGGGCTCGCTGCTCACCGCCGTCGCCAGTCTGTTGCTCTCGGTCAACATCGTCAATTGGGAAGTGGCGCAGGAGATCGTCTTCTGGATGATGGGCGGGCTCGACGATCGGACGTGGGCGCACGTCTGGCTGAGCGCCCCGTTCATTCTGGTGGGACTCGTCGCCGCGATGCTGCAGGCGCGCACGCTGGACCTGCTGCTCCTGGGCGAGGAGAGCGCGGCGGCGCTCGGGGTGGACGTGGAGACCTCAAAGCGTCTGTTGGTCGGGACGTGCGCGTTGCTCACGGGAGCGGCAGTGGCCGTGGCCGGGCTGGTCGGCTTCGTCGGACTCATCGTGCCCCACGCCGTGCGCTTGCTGCTCGGGCCGGCGCACCGCGTGCTCATTCCCGCCACCGCGGTCGCGGGCGCGGCGTTCGTGATCGTGTGCGACCTGGTCGCTCGGACGGCGCGGCCGCCGGCCGAAATCCGCCTCGGCGTTGTGACCGCGCTGTGCGGCGCGCCGTTCTTCGTGTTCCTCCTCCTGCGGCGGCTGAAGGAGGTGGGCGAGTGACGACGTCGCTCGTCAGCCGCGCGGCGAGTGTGGACCGCGGGGGCCGGCCAATCCTGCACGCGGTGGATGCCACCGTGCACGCGGGCGTCGTCACGGCCGTCGTGGGACCCAACGGGAGCGGCAAGAGCACGTTGCTGCGGACGCTGGCCGGCTTGTGGCGTCCGTCGGCCGGCGCGGTGGAACTCGACGGACGCTCCGTGTGGGCGATCGAGCGCCGAGCGTTCGCCCGACAAGTTGCCTTTCTCCCTCAGGATGCGCATTGCGAATTTGCGTTCACCGTCGAGGAGTTCATACACATGGGGCGCTACCCGCACCGCGGGCGGTTCGAGCGCGCCGGCGCCCGCGACGTTCGCGCGGTCGAAGCCGCGCTCGCCATCTGCGACCTGGACGCGCTGCGGGGACGAACGGTTCGACCGGCTTTCTGGCGGCGAGCGTCAGCGCGTGGCCATTGCCCGCTGCCTGGCGACTGAGCCGTCCTTCATCCTGCTTGACGAGCCGACCGCGCACTTGGACCTGGCGCATGGTCTGGCCGTGCTCGATCTCTGTGTCACGCTGGCGCGTGCGGGGCGCGGAGTGGTCGTGGCCACCCACGATCTGGCGATGGTGGCCCAGCACGCCGATCGCGTGCTGGTGCTGGGCGCAGGCCGCGTGATGGCCGATGGCCCGCCGCGCGAAGTCTTTACGCGCGAGTTGTGCGAAGCGGTGTTCGCGGTCGACATGCAGGCCGTGCCGGTGGACGATGGGGGCGTCGCGTATGCCTTCCGGCGAACGGCCCGACGGACCGACGCGGCCCAGTAAATATACGAGGCGACGATGGATTGGGAGACGCTCGTCAGGAAGACCGGGTTCACCGTGCGTCGCGCGGGCCGATTTCTCGTGGCCGACCTCGACGTGCCGCACCGCGTGATCAGCACTTCGGTTCGCAACGGCGGCCAGGTTGACCACCTTCGCTACCTCGTGAACCATCAGAGCTGCGAGGGCGCGGCGCATGCCGCGCGGCACCGTGTGATGTCGGAGGACGGCCTCGATCGCTACCACGACCGCGTGTGCGAGGAGCTGGGACTCCCGGCCGGCCAGACCGCCATGATGGGAACCGCCGCGAACATGAACTACGCGGCGGTCAAGAGCGAGGGCGATGGTCACGTCACGGTGACGGCCGTGGTGACCGCCGGTGTGGAAGGCAACGCCACGTGCGCCGGCCAGCCCGCGACCTGGCGCGAAACCGAGGCGGGCGTCGAAAAGGTGCCCGCCTATGCCGGCACCATCAACACCGTCCTCATCGTCGATCGGCCGCTCACGCCCGCGGCCCTTGCCCGGTCGGTCGTGACCATGACCGAAGGGAAGACCGCGGCGCTGCGACGCCTCGCCGTGCCGAGCCGCGGCCACATCGATCTGGCCACCGGCACCGGCACGGATCGGTACCTGTCTGGCCGCGCCGCTCGACGGTGCCAAGCCGCTCTCGTCGGCCAGCCCCCACATGAAGCTGGGAGAGCTGATTGGCGCGACGGTCCGCGACGCGACGTTGGACGCGCTTCGTTGGCAGAACGGCCTCGAAGAGAGCTACACGCGCGGCATCTTTCATGCCCTCGGTCGATACGGCGTCAGTGAAGCAACGATCTTCGAAGACCTCGCGGCCCATCTCGACGCCGCGAGTCTGGAGCTGCTCCGCAAGAACGCGAAGTCGGTCTTCTACGAGCCGCATGTCGGGGCCTCGGCGCACGCGCTGGCGACGGTCCTGGATTGGAGGCGCTTCGGCACGGTGCCGGAGACGGTCGGCCGAGACGCCGCGGTGCAGCAGGCGGCGACGCTCTCAGCCAACCTCGCGGCCCAGGTGCATCGCTGGCCGGTGTTTCGTCTGCAACTGCTCGCGCACGCCGACGCGGCTCCAAAGGATCTGGTCTTCGCGGCCCTGGCGCTTGGGTGGACCGAGAAGTGGCGGTCGGACTGAGCCACGTGCTCGCGCCGGACCCGCTCGCGCTCGCGATGGCCGTCGTCGTCGACCTGGCGGTTGGCGACCCCGTGTACCCGCTGCATCCGGTCCGCCTCATGGGATGGACGCTCGCGCGGGTCGAAGCCGGTCTTCGATCGGTCGGCGCCGACGGGCGTACTGGCGGCGTCCTGCTCTTCGGGTTGCTTGCGGGCGTCTGGGGAGGCGGCCTCAGTCTCGCGGTTGTCGCGGCGAGCGCCGCGGACTGGCGCGCGGGTTGGTTGCTGCACGCCTTCCTGGTCTACAGCTGTATCGCCCTGGGCGATCTCCGGCGCCATGTGCGTCGCATCGATCGAGCCGCCGCGGCTGGAAACCTTCCCTCGGCTCGGCGCGCGGTAAGCGCGCTCGTCGGCCGGGATACTGATCGCATGGATGAGGCCGCCTGCCGGCGCGCCGGCGTCGAAAGCCTTGCCGAAAACGTGACCGATGGCTTCATCAGCCCCATCTGTTGGTACGCGGTCGGCGGCCTTCCGGGCCTGATCGTGTTCAAGGTCGTGAGCACGATGGACTCGATGGTCGGCTACAAGACGCCGCGGTACCTGCGGTTCGGCTGGTGCGGCGCCCGGCTGGACGACGCGATGAACTACGTGCCGGCGAGGCTGACCTGGCTGGTGATGGTCGGGCTCGCGTGGCTGCTCCCCGGATATTCGTGGCGCAAGGCGTGGCGAGTTGGGATGGCGCAGCATGGGCTCTTGCCGGGACCGAACTCGGGTTGGAGCGAGGCGGCCGTGGCTGGGGCCATCGAGCGCCGGCTCGTCGGGCCCATCTGGACGAACGGCAGCCTGGTCACCGACTTATGGATCGGGGACCCGGGCGATCCCCCCGTCGAGGACGGGGCGGATGTCAGGCGCGCGCTCGTCTTCGTCACCGCCGCGGGGCTGGTGTCGGTCGCGTCGATCTGCGGGCTCCTGTGGCTGATCGCCTGCGCGTGCGTACAATTAGGGACGCTATGACCGAGAGGTGCCCTCGATGACCGAGATCGCGGCGTTCAACGCGGCGCGTCGGCCGCCGCTGGCCGAGAACGAGCCCGTCAAGATGTACGCACCCGGCTCGACCGAGCGCGCCGAGCTCAAGGCGCGCCTTGCGTCGATGGGGGAGGAGCGCGTCGAGATTCCGCTGATCATCGGCGGGCGGCCCGTGCGCACCGGCCGGATGGCGCGGGTCGTCATGCCCTTCGATCACGCGCACGTGCTGGCTGACTATCACCTGGCCGGGCCCGAGCACGCACAGCAGGCGATCGACGCGGCGCTCGCGGCCCACCGCGAGTGGTCGCGCTGGCCGCTTGCCGACCGCGCCGCGGTGTTCCTCAAAGCCGCCGAGCTCCTGTTCGACCTCGTGGCGCGCGACCGTCAACGCCGCGACGATGCTGGGGCAGGCCAAGACGGTGGTCCAGGCGGAGATCGACTCGGCGTGCGAGTTGATCGATTTCTGGCGGTTCAACGCCCACTACGCGCAGGCGATCTACGAAGAGCAGCCGGGTAATGCGACCGGGGTCTGGAACTCGGTCGAGTACCGGGCGCTCGAAGGGTTCGTCTACGCGATCACGCCGTTCAACTTCACGGCCATTGCGGGCAATCTGCCGGGCGCGCCGGCGCTGATGGGGAACACGGTCGTCTGGAAGCCCGCGTCGAGCGCCATGCTGAGCGCGTACTACCTGACCCAGCTGCTCGAGGCCGCCGGGCTGCCGCCCGGCGTCATCAATTTCGTCCCCGGACCGGCCGGCCCCATCAGCGAGGCGCTGCTCGCGTCGAAGGATCTCGCGGGGATTCATTTCACGGGAAGCACGGCCGTCTTTCAGCAGCTCTGGCGGAGCGTCGGCGCGAACATCGGGACCTATCGCGCCTATCCGCGAATCGTCGGGGAAACCGGTGGCAAGGACTTTATCGTCGTCCATCCGTCGGCCGACCCGGCGGCGGTCGCCGTGGCCATCGTGCGCGGCGGATTCGAGTATCAGGGGCAGAAGTGCTCGGCGGCGAGCCGCGTCTACGTGCCGCAGTCGCTGTGGGCGGACGTGCGCGACCGCACGGTGGCGATGATGCGCGGGATCTCGATGGGCGACGTGCGCGACTTTCGCCATTTCATGAGCGCCGTCATCGACGAGCGCGCCTTCGACAAGATCCAGGGATACCTGGCCGACGCCCGCCAGCACGCCACGATTCTCCAGGGCGGCGGCGCCGATAACTCTCGGGGGTACTTCATCGAACCGACGTTGGTCGAAACCCGGGATCCGGCGTATCGACTGCTGTGCGAGGAGATCTTCGGCCCCGTGGTGACGGCGTACGTCTATCCGGACGCCAAGTGGTCCGAGACGCTCGAGGTCGTGGATCGGACGTCGCCGTACGCACTCACCGGGTCGGTCTTCGCGCGCGACCGGCAGGCCATTCGAGAAGCGGCGAGCGCCCTCCGCAACGCCGCGGGGAACTTCTACGTCAACGACAAGCCGACTGGCGCCGTGGTCGGCCAGCAGCCATTTGGCGGCGGGCGCGCATCGGGCACGAACGACAAAGCGGGATCGAAGCTCAACCTGATTCGGTGGGTGAGTCCGCGGACCGTCAAGGAGACGCAGGCACCGCCCCACGTCTACACGTATCCGCACATGGCGGAGGAGTAGGTCCGGGGGCCGGTCAGCGCTCCACCGCCGACCACGTGGCGGCGAGCACGCGCGGGTCGGCGAGGTGGCGCAGGAGCAGGTCGGCGTGTCGAACGCCGGCCCCATCCGTGGCGCACGCGTAGGCGGCCTCGACCGACCGCAGCCACGTGCGCAAGCCCGAGCCAAGGTGCGCCGTCCAGTTCGCGAAGGCGTGAGCCGCGACAAACCGGACGAGGATCGCTGGGCTTGGCGCGTCGCCCGCCTCCGGCGAGGCATTCCTGACGTCAGACTCGAAGGTCGCCTGGAGGTCCGCGGGAATGGCCGCAGCGACCTCGCGGCGCCGGGCGGCGAGATCAGGAATCGCGCGCGTGCCCGCCAACGGCGCGCGCTCGAACGCGCGGCGAACGGCGGTGTGAAGTGGGCCGTCGCCAGGCGTCCATGAGCGCAGCGCCTCGATGGTCGCGGCGAGTCTGGCGAGCGCTCGGTCAGGCGGATCGCCGCCCGTCACAAGAGTGTCGACGCTCAGTTGCTCGAAGACCCACCAGCTTTCCCAGTCCATCAGCAGGTTCGGTCGGAGGAGGGGAGGCAGGCTGTCGCGTGCGTCCAGGCCTTCATACTCGCCGTCGTCGGGATAAGCCGCGGGTGAGGTCACGATCTGGACGGGACGGGCGTCGCCGAGCAACGCGGCCGCGGTCGGGCAGTAGTGCGAGAGCGTCACCGACACGCCGCGCGGATCGCGAACGACCACGCGCGGGAATTGGCGGCAGGCAAGCGGCAGCGCGCCGTGCCCAAGCGCCGTGTGAATGCGGCAGCGCCTGGCGCGCGGGTCGAAGAAGACGCAGCGGCCGGCGTCGGTGGCGAGCAGGGCCGGCGCGTCCGGAGGCGCGCCCGGCGGCCAGTCGAACAGCGCGGCGGCCGGCGGCGCGACCGGGCGCAGCGCGCCGCTCGCGAGACTGGTCCGGAGCCGGGCGAGCTGGCCGACTTCGACCGGGATCGGCCAGCCGGACGTGCAGCACGCGCCCCGATGACGGCAGGCGTAGCCGGCGTGAATGGACAGGCAGCGAACGGGCACGTGCCTTCTATCTTGCCTTGCCGGGCGCGCCGGGCCGGTCTCGAAACGCTTGCAAGGTGCGGTAGGCTCTCCCCCACATGGTCGTGCATGTCGCCGCCGAGCTGTTGCCGTCCACGCTCCGGGTCGTGGCCGTTCGCCTGGACGCCGGCAAGGAGCCCATGTTCGTGGCCGCCATCACGGTGGATCCGGAGGCGGATTCGGCCACCGACGAACTGCGGCAGTTTCGCCGGCAGCACAACTTGCCCAAAGCGCTCCGGCTGATCTACTGGCCAAAGGCCGGCGACTCCGGTGTGACGCCGATCGAGGAGCGGCCCACGGGGCGCGAGGCCGCCGTGCCGCGCACGCTGTCGGTTCGCGAGCGCGCCCACGTGCTCGTCCGCGCCGGGTTCCTGATCGCACGGGTCATTCTTCCGCACCACGCCCTGGCCGCGGTCGCCATGCAGTATCAGGCGGCGCTGGCCGTCGTGGCTTCGCTTCAGCCCACGTGCGGGTGTCTCGGATACAGCCGGCGCGGGCACGCCAGTCACGTCGCGTCGTATCTGGTCTGGCCGGAATCGGCGCCGTCCACGGGGGAGGGGCTGACGTTGAAGGCGAAGCTGCTCCAGCGCTATCGATTCGCCGCGAGTCTGGCGCCGCATTTCCGTGCGCTGGTTGCCACCGCGCCCGTGAGCGGCCGCATCGTCGTGTGCGGAGCGCTATCCAACCTCCGGGCTGCGATCGAGCCCCTCGTTGAGGAACTCAACCAGGAGATTGACGTGCTGGACCGCGCCGTTGCGGGGCTTCGGATCCTGCCAGCCGAGCTGCAGACACCCAGCCTGGCCGCCTGGCAGATGGTGTGGACGGTCGCCAAGGCGAAGTGAACGTGTCGGACCGAGCGTCACCGAGGGGGCGTGCCGAGGGTGGGCGCGCTGCCGGCGCGCCGGCCTGGGCGTGCTGGAGGCGGAGGCAGCACCATGGCGGGCGCGCTCAGGTCAACGATGGCCTCGCCGGTCGTGACGTCGAGGCTCCAAGGCCGCGGCTCCGGCAGACGCAGCGCGCCTCCCCCAATGTCGAGCGGCATCCAGAGATAGCGCGAGTCCCACTGGGTGGCGGGGCGCCAGATATCGCCCATGAAGATGACCGTCGTGGCCTTGGTGCCGACCACCTTCAGCAGCATCGTCGATTGCGAGCCGTACGTGTTGGTCTCTGGCGGACAGATGTCCTTGAACTCCGACCAAGGACCTTCGAGCGAGGTTGACGTGGCGTAGAGGTTCGGATTGGGGTTCCAGCCGGTGAGGTGGGAGCCGATGGCGTAGTAGAGGCCCTGGTAGTGGACGAGCGCGCCGCCCTCCATGTGCATGGGAATGAGCGACATGTCCCGCGCAACCGACAGATAGTCGTCCGAGAGCTTCGCAATGTGGAAGCCGTGTGGGCGGTCCTCGAAGACGAGATAGGCCGAGCCGTCATCGTCGATGAACTGGCCGATGTCGCGGGACTGTTCGCCGAGCGGGCGGAAGTGCTTGATGAGCGTGTAGTCGCCGTCGATTGTCTTCGACGTGGCCACGCCGACCTCCGCGGCCGCGTAGTTGCCGGAGTCCAGATGCACGTACATAACGAACGTCGCGGTCTTGGCGTTGTAGAAGACCTTCGGACGCTCGACAACGAGCCCGGTGCCCGGCAGATCGGCGGGGCGGTCGGCCGCCGACATCACCAGGACATCCTTCTTGAACGTCCAGTGCACCAGATCGGTGAACGCGTAACACGAGACGGCGCGCGTGCCTCGTGCGATCGCCTGTCCGCGGTCCTCGCCAAACCAGTAATAGACGTCGTCGAACCTGATGATGCCGCCGCCGTGCGCCTGGATGTGCTGCCCGCGGTCGTCGGGCCAGATAGCGCCCGGGCGAACGGTGGCGGCCGTGGGGGCCGCGCGGGACCGCGCAGGCCGGCCCGTGGCGGCCATGGTCGCGAGCAGGACGCCGAAACCGAGCGCGACCCGGCCAACGGACGAGCGGAGTGTGGGCATGTGCGGCCTCCGGCGGCGATGAGCGGTTGGTGTTGTTAGGGCAAAATGATAGCCCGGAGGGTAGGTGATGTCGCGGTCATTCTCGGTTCGGATGGCGAGTGGGGCGATCGGCGCGGTGGCCCTGGTAGCGGTTGTTCGAGGACAGACGTCCGGCATGCTCGGATTCACGGCCGCCGGCGCTGAACGGCAGGCGGCCATCGAGCGGCAGTTCGACGCGTCGCTCGAATCCGGCCGAGCTGCGGGCGTGGCTCAAGCAGATGTCGTCGGCGCCCAATCAAGTCGGCTCGCCGCACGACCGGGAGAACGCCGAGTGGATGCTCGCGCAGTTTCGCTCGTGGGGCTGGGACGCGCACATCGAGACGTTCGACGTGCTCTACCCGACGCCGACGTCGGAGCTCCTCGAGATGACGGCGCCGGTGACTTACCGCGCTGGACTCCACGAGGCGGCGATCCCGCAGGACGACACCTCGGGGGCCACGGGCGCGCTGCCGCCCTATAACGTCTACGGCGGCGACGGCGACGTGCATGGCCGTCTGGTGTACGTCAACTACGGGATGCCGGCCGACTACGAGTGGCTCGATCGATTGGGGGTGAGCGTCAAGGGCGCCATCGTCATCGCTCGCTACGGCGGCGGCTGGCGCGGGCTCAAGCCGGAGCTGGCGCAGACGCACGGCGCGGTGGGCTGCATCATCTATTCGGATCCCCGAGACGACGGTTCTTGGCAGGGCGACGACTATCCCTTGGGCGGCTGGCGTCCCGAGGACGGCGTGCAGCGCGGCTCGGTGGAGAAGATGGAAGTCTATCCCGGCGATCCGTTGACGCCAGGCGTCGGCGCAACGCCGGGCGCGAAGCGACTGCCGCTCAGCCAGGTCACCAACATTCTGACGATTCCGGTGCTGCCGATCTCCGCCAAGGACGCGCAGCCGCTGCTTGCGGCGATTGGCGGGACGGTGGCGCCCAGTGCGTGGCGCGGCGATCTGCCCATGACGTATCACGTCGGGCCCGGCCCGGCCGAGGTCCACATGGCGGTCCAGTCGGACTGGACCGAGAAACCGATCTACGACGTGATTGCCACGATCCGCGGGAGCCAGTTGCCCGACGAGTGGGTGATTCGCGGGAATCACCACGACGGGTGGGTGTTTGGCGCGTGGGATCCGCTCGCCGGCAACGTCGCGCTGCTCGAAGAGGCCAAATCGATCGGCGGGCTGCTCAAGACGGGGTGGCGCCCGGCGCGCACGCTCGTGTACGCGAGCTGGGACGCCGAGGAGCCTGGGTTGATCGGATCGACGGAGTGGACCGAAGCGCACGCCGACGAGCTCAAGCAGCACGCCGTCTTGTACGTGAACTCCGACACGAATGCGCGCGGATTTCTCGACGCGGGCGGGAGCCATTCGATGCAGGCGCTCGTGAACCAGGTCGCGTCGGGCGTCAACGACCCGGAGACCGGCGTATCCGTCCTGGATCGGCTTCGCGCCAAACGGCGGGTTGATGCCGAGCAGGGTGGCAGCGCGCCGGCGAAGACCGTGGCCACGATCGCCGCGTCCGGCGCCGACCTGCCGATTGCGGCGCTTGGGTCGGGCTCGGACTACAGCCCGTTCCTGCAGCATCTGGGTATCACGACGCTCAGCCTCGAGTACGGCGGTGAAGATGACGATTCCGGCATCTATCATTCGAAGTACGACTCGTTCGATCACTACGTGCGATTTGGCGATCCCACGTTCGCCTACGACATCGCGCTGGCCGAGACCATCGGCCACACGATGCTGCGCGTGGCCGACGCCGACGTCCTGCCGCTGCAATTCACGGCCGTCAGTCAGGCCATTGGGAGCTACGTCGGCGAGCTGCACGACCTGACGGCGTCGGAGCGCACGGGCGCCGCCAATCTGGATGCGCTGCTCGACGCGGGTGTGTTCAAGTTGGCCGCCGACCCGAGGCGGCCCGTGGGGCCGCCGGCCAGGCAGGGCGCCGTGCCCTACGTCAACCTGGCGCCGCTGGACAACGCCGTGGTCCGCCTCCAGAAGAGCGCGTCGGCCTATGACGACGCGTATGCCAAGGCCGCCGAGGGAGGGCTGAGCGTGCCCCGCTCGCAGCTCGACGACCTGCTCGAGGGCATGGAGCAGGCGTTCCTCGATCCGCAGGGGTTGCCGGGGCGCCCGTGGTACGAGCATCTGGTCTACGCCCCCGGACGCTATACCGGCTACGGCGTCAAGACGCTTCCGGCCGTGCGGGAAGCCATCGAGCAGCACCTCTGGCCGCAGGCCGATCAGTACGCCGGCATCACCGCGCAGGCGATCGAACGGTATTGCGACCGCCTCGACCAGGCGACGGCGCTGCTGAAGTGAGAAGTTCGAAGCCAGACGTTCGAGGTTCACTCCCCGCTTACCGCACGGTGAATCGCACATCCCGGTGCGCCGTGGCCGCGCCGGCGGTGGCGTCGATACGCAAGAGATAGTCGCCGGGTGTGAGCGACGAGAGCGGCAGCGTCATCTCGTAGTTCGCCGATCGGGAGACGGTGAAGTCCGAACGCACGATGACCCTGGTCTCGGCAGAGCGCGTGACGTTCAGCTCGTCCACGACCTGCGCAGCGACGTGGACGCCGGTGAGCGGTTGGTTGCCGCCTTCGTAAAGTTGGACGAACGCCACCGCACGATCGGCGGTCGCGAACGTCCGGACGGTCGTGGGAATTAAAGGCATCAGCGCCTCGAGCGCAGACGCGGGCGAGTGGGGGAGTGGGGGGGTGAGCGCCAGCTCCAGTCCGGACATCGAGAGGGGCGCCTTGCCGAAGTCCGGGACGTCGACATTCGCGATGACGTTGCCGGTCACCCCGGCGCTCGATCCCGCGACGCGCACTTCGTAGTGGCCCGGCGGGACGTTCAAACGCGAGAAGACTTCGTAGGAGCCGCCAGGGGAGGCATCGGCCCGGCGCGTGACTTGGACCGTCTGATGGAAGGTGGACCGTGGACGCCACTCGCGGTCGAGAGCCGTGGCGACGACATTGGCGGTCTGACGATCGCTGGCGTCGGCACCCGACTGGATCTGCACGGTCACGGCGATCGCCGATTTTCCCGACCCGCCACCGGGCAGCGCGAAGGGCGCCACGTCCATCGCGAGCGGGAGCTGGCCGCCGGGGACGGGCGACGCCAAGGCCTGGTCGACAGGCGAGGCGGCTAATGTGGTGGCCGCCCCAGGCGTTGGCCCTTTCGGCGCGTAGTAGCCGGTTCGAGCTCGCACGTCCACGTCCGGGCGGTCGACCGTCACCTGCACGCGCCGGAAGCGTCCGTCCTCTTTTGGATTGGTCGATCGAAAGCCGAGCAAGTAGTACGAACTGTTTTCCCGGAAGACTTGTGCCACGGCCTCTTCAGGTGCGTTGGTGCCGACCGTTGCCCGCCCTCCAGTCGTTTCGGCGAACATCCGCAGGGCATCCATCTTCGGTCCGAGTACGCCGGAAGGGGAGAGACCGGACGGATCAATCGCGTAGACGTTGACGTTGGCTTGCTGGAGGGCCTTGAACAGCGCCCGGAGGCCTTGGACGTCCGTCGCCGCTTGCAGGTTGCCCATCGTGAACTCGTACGGCACGCCGCGACTGACGTAGACAAGGGTCTTGCGGCCGAGCGGCGCGGCGTCGAGCGCGGTGCCGATGTGGACCATCGCGTCGGCGATGCACGGGGAGGTGCTGCCGGCGTATGTGCCGCGGTGCGAGCACGGGCCCTGGCCGTTCGACTTGGAGGTCTGGGCGATCTGCGTTCCGGACGCGAACGCCGCTTCGTACCGCGCTGGTGGCGCGGAATCGTCGGGATGAGCGCGAAGCGTGTCGATGGCGGCCAGCAGTTGTCGGCGATCGCCAGTCAGGTCGGCCCTCCGACCTTCGAACGTGAAGCTCACGGCCGCCAGGT
Source organism: uncultured Acidobacteriota bacterium (assembly GCA_963849525.1). Classification (GTDB taxonomy): domain Bacteria; phylum Acidobacteriota; class Vicinamibacteria; order Vicinamibacterales; family SCN-69-37; genus CAVXSP01. The sequence continues at coordinate 1,090,899 of CAWKHL010000006.1, forward strand.
CGTGAGGTTGGAGCCTATTGACGACAGCGTCGGCGACTGCCTTGGCTGGGGGGACATCCTCGGGCTGAATCCCCACGTCATCCAGAAGGATGACGACGATGCGCCTGACCTGCTGGTCGTTGGTGACGACATCGGGGGTGACGTTGCGCATCCACGAGGCAGTGACGGGGGGTGGATTCGGGATGTCGACGGCCGCGAACGCGGCAACCGATTGAGGCTTGCCATCCTCGGTGACCGTGAAGTCGCTCGCCGTGAGCCCCTTGACCGGCCGGCGGTCGTGTCCCAGAACGGAGACATCGAATTCAACCAGATCGACGCCGCCTCGGAACGTGGGCGCGGGCACTGGCGCCTGCGGGGATTGGGCACCGAGCACGAGCACCAGACAGATGACGACGGCCGCGGCGAGCGCAACGGGCTTGCGCATCGGAGCTCTCCTCCAGGGCTGGCGACGCCAGTCTACGCGATCTCCACGCGGCGCGGCCAGCGGGCGGCGGCTGCGCCCGTGCCATAATATTTGGATACACAAAGGAGGCGGCGATGAGTGAGATTTCAGCGCGGGGATACGCGCGGCCGAGCGTGCTCGTCTCGACGGCCTGGGTGGCCAAGCATCTCGACGATCCGAAGGTGCGCATTGTCGAGTCGAACGAGGACACCCTGCTGTACCCGGCGGGACACATCCCGGGCGCGGTCCACGTCGACTGGACGGCCGACCTGAACGACCAGGTCAAGCGCGACTACATCACCAACGCGGGCTTCGATGCCCTGATGTCGCGCATCGGCGTCACGCCCGAGACGACGGTGATCTTCTACGGCGACAAGAACAACTGGTGGGCGTGCTATGCGTTCTGGGTCTTCCAGCTCTTCGGCCACAAGAAGGCCAAGGTCATGGACGGCGGCCGCGTGAAATGGCAGAAGGAAGACCGGCCGATGACCCGCGACGTCCCGACGTACGCGCGGACCGAGTACCACGCGCCCGCGCGCAAGGACGCGCCCATTCGCGCGTTCCGCAACCAGGTGCTGAGCCACGTCAAGGCCCACGGCCAACTCGTCGACGTCCGGAGTCCGGAAGAGTACGCCGGGACGCGCATGCACATGCCGGACTACCCGAACGAGGGCGCCCTGCGCGGCGGCCATATCCCGGGCGCCAAGAGCATCCCGTGGTCGAAGGCGATCAACCCCGAAGACGGGACGTTCAAGGACGCCGCGGAGCTGTCCGCGCTCTACCTGGCCGCGAACAACCTGCAGAAGGACCAGCCGACGATCGCGTACTGCCGGATCGGCGAGCGCAGCAGCCATACCTGGTTCGCGCTCAAGTACCTGCTGGGCTTCAAGAACGTGAAGAACTACGACGGGTCGTGGACCGAGTGGGGCAACTCGGTGGGCGTGCCGATCGAGAAGTAATCTGTACGGGCCACGGGCTACGGGCTACGGGCCACGGGCTAGGTCTCGTGTCTCGCTGGCAGCGGGCGGTACCCGCAGCCCGCAGCCTGCAGCCCGTGGCCTTGTTGCCCGTAGCCCGTAGCCCGTAGCCCGTAGCCCGTAGCCCGTAGCCTGATATCCATGCCTGTCCCTCCTTCCCTCCAGGACGTGCTCGACACGTTCGCGATGTTCGCCGACCCGGCGGACCGGACGAACCTGCTCCTCGGGTACGCCGATCAGTTCAAGGAGGTTCCGCCGGAAGTGGCCACACGGCCGTTCGGACGCGAACACCTCGTGCCGCACTGCGAGTCCGAGGCGTACGTCTGGGGGCTGAAGCGCCCGGACGGCACCATGACGCTGCATTTCGCGGTGGAGAACCCGGCGGGCGTCTCGGCCAAGGCGCTGGCGGCCATTCTGTCGCGCTCCCTCTCGGGCCTGCCGGCGGAACAAGTCGCCACGGTGACCCCCGACATCGTGGAGCAGATCTTTCGCCAGAACATCTCGATGGGCAAGGGCATGGGGTTGATGTCGATGGTCCAGGCCGTGCGCGCGCTGGCCGAGCGGGCCAGTCGTGACGGCCGCTGAAGCTGCTGAAGACGGCGCCGGAGGCTCGCGAGGAGCGGGTGCCGGGCGGGGGAACTTCTGAGGCGGAAGTTTCGTCAATCAGGCTAAGAAGCTCGCGATTGGACGGAGGCTGAGATGTTGGGCATATTCATCGCTGGTGCGCTGCTGTTGACGTTCGGGCTGCTCGCGGGAAGTTTCCTCTTCCTCGGTCTGCTCGTGCGCGGGCTCCTGTGGATGGTTCTGCTGCCGCTCCGGCTGGTGTTCGGCGCGGTTGCGCTCCTGTTCGCGATTCCCTTCGTCGTCGTCGGTGTCGCTCTGGCGTTGGCGGTCGGTCTGGTGGCCCTGCTCACGCCCCTGCTGCCGTTCGCCCTCATCGGACTGGGCATCTGGGCGGTCGTGAAGGCCTCGCGGCGGCGTCCGGTCGCCGTCGCTCGCTGATCGGTCATCGCTCGCCGCGTCTTCTCTCCTGAAGCGCGAATCCACTCAACCCGCTCGCGTTTCCTCTGCGTGGCCGCTCGATTCGCGCGGTGACGGTAGAATTCGTACATGAACTTTCGGGTGGTGTTGTTCCGTCACGGTGAGACAGCGTGGTCGCTGACCGGCCAGCACACGGGTCGCACGGATCTGCCGCTCACCGAGCGCGGCGAGCAGGATGCACGCGCGCTCGGCGAGGTGTTGCGGGGAGTCAGCTTCGATCACGTGCTGACAAGCCCGCTGCAGCGGGCGCGCAGGACCTGCGAACTCGCTGGCTTCGGCGCGGCCGCGGTCGTCGATTCGGACCTCTGCGAGTGGGACTACGGCGAGTACAACGGCCGGACGCTGGACGAGATTCGCGCGGACCGTCCGGGCTGGCTCGTGTTTCGTGACGGCTGTCCGGGCGGCGAATCGCCGGGCGACATGTCGGCGCGCGCCGACCGCGTCGTGGGCCGCCTCCGGACGATGACTGGCGTCACCGCGGTCTTCTCACACGGCCATTTCCTCCGCTCCCTGGCCGCGCGGTGGATGGGGGCGCCCCTCATCACGGGCCAGCACCTCGCGCTGGAGACGTCGTCGATCAGCGCCCTGGGCTACGAGCATCGCGATGTCTCGCTGCCGGTCATCGCAGCCTGGAACGCCGTATCCAATTCGGTCTTCGGGGTGGTATCCGCCCGGCGATGAAGGGCCGATGGGGGTCGGCTGCCTCCGCCGTCATCGCACGATCAGCGATCGGCCCGTCGTGGCGTACCGGTAGTTGGAGACCGCCGAGACCACGCCTACGCCCACGTAGCTAGCCGCGACCCAACGCTCGAGCCGGTGATGGCCGGTGCGGTGGAGCAGGTAGCTGACCGCGATGGCGGCCGCCGCCGCACTGACCTCGGTGGCGGCGAACGCCGGGGTGCGGTCGACGAGGCGGTTGGTCAGCAGCCACTCGTCCTTGCCGTGCGCGCGGAAGTCGCGCGTGCTCGTGAAGTCCAATCCTTGAACGGCCGCAATCCCTACCCAGAGCGGCGTCGTGCTTCGGCTCCACCAGAAGGGGTGAGCCGGCGTGTCGTGAGCGGTGAATGCGGTGGCGACCGCGGCGGCGAGGACGCCGCCGATGGCGCCGTACGTCAGGCCGGCGCGCCACTCGTGCGCGCGCCGGTCGGCGGGCGGCACGTCCGCGAAGGACAGGCCGCGCGCGCCGATGGCGCCGCCCGCGGCCAGCCCGGCCGCGCCGGCGAGGACGCGGGCGGCCGTGTGCGAGCGCCGCGCTCGGGCGGCGGCCGGAGGCGTGGCCGATTGCGCATACGCGGATCGGCCGGCGTGCAGGACGAGCAGCGCGCTCAACCCGATCGCGGCGAGGCGCACGTGCGGACGCATCAGAGGCATGGGCAGGGTAAGGACCTGTCAGGGAATAAGTGTTCCACGAAAGGGGCGGGCGCCGCCATGGCTAGTGGGCCGTCAGTGGCCGTGGCGCTCTTCGCTGTTACCATGAAGGGCATGGCTTTCGACGAACGCGCGCTGTTCACCGAGAAACCCGAGAACCGTCCCGGGCGGTATCAATGCCCCCGATGCCGCCGGACCAACGACTACAGCGTGCGGTGGGTTCGCCGCTCGAAGAAGGACCGCATGCCGCCGGGCGCCGACGAGACCGACCGCGCCAAGTTCGAGAAGCTGCGCGACTACCTGCTCAGGGTCGACGACGAAGTCACGTGCAAGACGTGCGGCAAGCGGTTCGAGATCCCGTCGCACCACTCGCTCATGTTCGTGGATCAGTTCGCCGGGCTGCCGAACGACGAAGAGCTCGAGAAGGAGATCAACGCCGCCGCGGGAGAGACCGAGTCGTCAGCGCCCGCGCCCGCGCCCGCGGAGCCGCCGCCTGCGCGCAAGCCGAGCGGCTGGAAGTAGGGCGGGCGATGTCGGCGTTGGCTGGCGGACGGGCCTGATCGGCCGGCGGTTCACACCGGTGCCGACATGATCGATGACGAACGGACGCTGGCGTTGTCTGATGTGGTGTCCCGCAGCCAGGAGATCCTCAGCTACGAAGTCGAGGAGCGGACCGTGCTGATGAGCGTTGGCAGCGGCAAGTATTACGGCATGGACGAGGTCGGCACTCGGATCTGGGCGCTCATCGAGGGGCCGCGCACAATCGCGGGCCTCTGTGCCGCGCTGGAGGAAGAATTCAACGTTGCCCCGGGACAATGCGAGGCGGACGTGCTGGGCTATGTCCAGCACCTCGCCGCGCAGGGACTGGTCGTCGTCAAGGCGTGATCGGCCTCGTCGCGCTTGCGCCGCGACCCGCGTCGGCGAATCTCTGACTCACCACACGAGGTACACAGAGACCAGCGATGCCGGCCCCAACGCTCGCCGCCTTCCTACGAAATGCCCTGCCGCCCCACCGGGTGTTGCGCAACGTGTTCGAAGAGGAGTTCGCCGACCGCGTCTTGGAATACGCGCTGGCGAATGAAGAACGATTCGAGCCGGCGACCGTCGGGGGAACCATGTCGGAGGAACTCGCGACGTCTGCCCGGGTCGCTGCGGAAACGTGTGACCTCGGTCCGCTGGCTGAGCCGGTGAGCGAGCGGGTCCGGGCGCTCGTCCCGGGGCTCATCAACGAGATGAAGCTCAGCGGCTTCGTGCCGTCCGAGATCGAGCTGTCAATGGTGCAGCACGGTGACGGCGCGTTCTACAAGCCGCATATCGACACGTTTACCCACGACTCCGAAAGTGAGAAGCGCGTCCGGATCCTGAGCGGCGTCTACTACTTTCATGCCCGGCCGAAGGCGTTTTCCGGAGGCGCGTTGCGATTGTTCTCCCTGTCGCGCGAGAGCCATGTGGACGTGCCGCCGGACCACAACAGTCTGCTCGTGTTTCCTTCCTGGGCGCTGCACGAGGTGCTGCCGATCCGGTGCCCGTCGCGACGCTTCGCCGACTCCCGCTTTGCCATCAATTGCTGGGTGGGGCGGACGGCCGTCTAGCCCGCTTGTTTCACGAACGGGGCGCGTTCGTGAACACGCGCCCGTGGCCCACACTCAGAAGCGGTAGAACACACCGCCCGTGAGGCTCACCTGGTGCGTGACGCCCGATCCTGAGAACGACTGGAAGCTGGCAACCGGTGCGCCGCTCAGCGTGCTGACCTGGCCGGTAACCCCCGGCGTGCAGTCCTGAATTGTGGGCGTGGAACCGGCATAGGTCGAGCAGCCGGGAGGTGTCCCGCTGACGACGGCGTGAGCGCTGAGCAGCGTCTTGGCGCCATTCGACGTGATGTGGTCCCGCAGATCCGCGCGCAGGCCCCATCCCGGCGTGACCGAGTACTTCAGGCCGGCGCCCACCAGGCCCACGAATGAGTGGCTCGGCACCGTCGTCTGCACTGTCACCGTGTCGGCGATGTTCGATGTGACGCCCCTGAACGTGTAGTCGAGACTGCCCGCCAAGACGGCCGAAGGCGCGTGGCCGGTGTGGCCGCGCAGGCCCATGCCCGCGGTGACGTACGGCTGCCACCGGCCCGTCGAGAGGACGTTGACATTGAGCGCGCCGGTCACGAGGTAGGTGTGCCCCTGGTGGTCTTGAATGGTGGCGACCGAACTGATGCTGGTGCCCGTGCAACTCGCGCAGTACGGAGGCGTGTTGGGCTGCACGAGAGCGGCCGCCCAGCTGTTCGCGGTGGCATGGATCTTTGCGAGGGCGTCGCTCGTGAATCCCAGCGTGCCGCCCCCGTAGTCGAAGCTGCCTTCGACGCCGAAGCGCGGGCTCAGGGTCCGGCCAATGCGACCGCCGAACGTCGCGCCAGTGGCGCGTGTGAGGACCGCCGTGGTGAGCGCGGTGTCGAGCGGCGTGATCCTGCTGGCGACGTCGGACTCGGACGACGCCGCGACGAACTGGTTGTAGAGCAGGGCGCCGTCACCAAAGAAGAACGATGGCACCGCGCGACTGGTGTCCGGCCCGTCTTCGGTCGCAATCAGCGGGCCGGCGGCCGGCAGCTTCGAACTGCCCGAAACGGGCATATGGACGAAGCCTCCTCCGACGTGGAACTCGACCTCCCATTTGCCGTCCGGATCGTTCGTGACCGGTCGGGCCGTGAACGCCTGCCCGGGCGCGGCCAGGGCAGCGGCGGTGGCGGGATACGGCGCCGTGGCCGCGACTGACGCGGCCGCCACGACCGTCAACAGCGTCGGCAGAGTCTGCTGGGCGGCGGCGGGCGGACTCGCCAGCGCCAGGACCGCCATCATGGCCGCCACAATGAACAATGCGCGACAGCTCAAGCCAGGCTTCATAGATCCCTCGTGGACTCTGAGGGAGCAAGAGGAGTGCCATGATCGCGTGGCCCGGAGGCGGGCGCTCGAGGCCGGCCTGCCGCCGTTTTGCCGCGGTTGGCCCTGGGGGCGCGCCGGCCCGCAGCGAGGAACGCGCAGCAAGTGTAGAAGTTTCGACCTGTCAGATTGGCGCATCGCGCGGCGAAGGCCGCGCTTCAGGGAGCGCTGCGGCGCCGCGGGAATGGCCTTACAGCGGCTTCGTCAAAGTGCCGGAGGAGGGAATCGAACCCACACGGGCGGTAAAGCCCACAAGATTTTGAGTCTCGCGCGTCTGCCAGTTTCGCCACTCCGGCGTGCGAAGAAATGTGCTCAGCGCACGGTCCCACAGACGGCGCGCGCGGGGGAGGGAAGCGAGCGAGCGAAAAGCGAGTGAGCCACGCGAGCGGAGTGGGGAAGAGGGGCCCCCACGAGCGAGCGTGTCAGGGGGCCCGGCGGGACGAAGTCCCCCGGACTGAGGTGGAGGGGGAGCCTTCGGCCACATTGCTGACAAGACACCGGCGGTCTATCATCGCGTCTACGGGTTACTCGCCTACGGGCGGACGAGGCACGCTGATGCGTCTGGTCATCACTTGGATCGCGAATTCGCTGGCCATCCTGTTCGTGGCGTCAGTGCTGGGCGTCGTGAGCGTCGGGTCGGCGCGTGATGCCTTCATTGCCGGGGCGGTGCTGAGCCTGGTCAACCTGATCGTCCGGCCGATCCTGGTCGTCCTCACGCTGCCCTTCACCGTGCTTACGCTCGGCCTCTTCTACTTTGTCGTGACCGGGTTCTGCCTGTGGCTGACGTCGCGCCTGATTCCGGGCTTCGTCGTGCATGGCGTGCTCATGACGATTCTGGCGTCGGTCCTGATCAGCCTGATCAGCACACTCGTCGCGCGCATGCTCCGCGGCGCCTCGGAACGCCCCGCATGACCCAGCCGGGCGGGTGGGCGAAGCCGCGGCGACGCGCCGTCGTTCACGCCTTGCTGGGGCTCGTCCTGCTCGGCGGCGTATGGCTGCAGCCATGGGCCGCTGACGCCCAGGGACCGGAACCCGCCAAGGGCGTCAAGTTTCCCGCGATCAGCCAGACGGACCTGAAGACGTGGCTGACCTACTTGTCGTCGGACGAACTGGAAGGGCGCCAGGTCTTCAGCGAAGGCTACGGGCTGGCGGCCGGGTACGTGGCGGAGCGTCTGCACGACTGGGGAGTCGTGCCGCTGGGGGATGACGGCACCTACTTCCAGATCGTCAAGGTCCGCTCCTATCGGGTTGTCCGCCATTCATGGGTCAAAGTGGACGTTCGCGGGGTGAGCCGCACCTTCGTCAACGGCGATCACGTGACGTTCCCCGCCCGCGCCGGCGGTTCTCAGACGGTCGTCGCGAGTGGCGCCGACCTGCTGGGCGTGAGCCAGTTCAGTCGCCTGGGCGGCGCCGGCGTGAAGGACAAGCTCGTGCTGTCGTTTGGCGACGTGAACCGCCGCGGCGACTGGGCCAGCGCCCCCACCAACCCGGCGATTGCCCAAGGCGCGAGGGCGACGATCGCCTACGTGCCGGCGCCGCCGGCCCCAGGGCCGGCCGACGGTGCGCTCGCCCATGCGCAAGACGCACTGGCCTCCGCGGTGGCCGCCGTAGCGGAAGCGAAGGTCCTCGTGGCGGCCGAGCACGGTCGCGGCCTGGTGATGCCGGCCAGACGCGCGCTCAAGGAGCGCGATCCGCTCGAGGGGTTGGCGGTGGACATCCCCCCGACCAGCGAGCGGATGGAGAACTTGGTGCCGCCGCAGGTGACGGCTGACAATACGTTCTTCGATTGGCTGCTGTCGGGCACGACCACGACGCTCGCGAACCTCAAGACGAAGGCGGCTTCAGGCACACCGGTCGGCCCGATCGACCTCTCGGCCGTGACCGTCACGTTTCACGTCGAGAACGAGTACCAGCCGGCAAGCACCCAACTTACGCATAACGTGGTCGGCCTCGTGAGGGGGACCGACCCGGCCCTGAATCAGACGTACGTGCTCTTTGGCGCCCACCTGGACCATGTGGGCTACGCCGAGACCGACCACGACGCGCGCGGGAGCGTCAACGTGCCGATCGCGACCGATCGCATCTGGAACGGCGCCGACGATGATGGGACGGGGACGACGGCGGAACTGGCGCTGGCCAAAGCCTTTGCGACTGGTCCGAAGCCCCGCCGGTCGGTCGTCTTCGTGTGGCACGCCGGCGAGGAGGCGGGTCTGTACGGGTCGAAGTACAACGCCGACTTTCCAGTGGTGCCCCTCGACCGCGTCCAATGCCAGCTCAACATGGACATGATTGGGCGCAACCGAGACGACGACACGGCCGAGGGCAATACGGTGTTCGTGATCGGCGCCGACCGTATCAGCACCGACCTGCACAACCTCATCGTCGATACCAACGCGAAGCTGGCCAGGCCGTTGACCCTGGACTTCCAGTACAACGACCCGAACGATCCTGAGAGCTTCTACACGCGAAGCGATCACTACAGCTATGCCTCCAAGGGCATTCCGATCGCCTTCTTTTTCACCGGGACCCACCCCGATTACCACGCCAATACCGACAGCGTCAACAAGATCCTCTTCAACAAGCAGGCCCATATCGCGCAGCTCGTCTATGAGACGGGTTTCGCGGTCGCCAACTCGAGCCGGCCGCTCGAGCGGGACAACCTGGGGCCACGCGCGGGGAGGGGTTTTGTCGGCAGAATTGAGCGCTAGGGCCCACGGGCCCGCTCCAAATCGCTGAATCCTCGTGGATTTAGGGGATGGAGCCAATAGCAAATATCAAGCGAAACCACGCAAAAACACGCACGTTTGTGCCCAATTTCATTGAGATTTGGGCCTGATTGGGCTAAAATAACCAGACGTTCCTACTCGAAGACACCAATTCATACGCTTCCATTCACAGACGGGGGGCACGTGACGTTTGAAATCGGCGACAAGGTCATCTACCCGAATCATGGTCTCGGTACCGTCGAGCGGATCGAGACGAAGACCATCATGGGGACGACCTGCGGCTTCTATCAACTGCGAATGGCCAATGAGACCACCGTGTTCGTGCCCGTTGACAACGTCAACGGCGTGGGACTGCGGCGGGCGGTAAGCGACCAGGAGGTCGAGCGCCTCTTTAGCCTTCTGGGCGATGGCAAGATCGATAACCACCAGAACTGGAAGGGCCGTTTCAAGGACAACTCCGACCGCATGCGGACGGGCTCGATCTACGACGTGGTCGAGGTCCTCAAGAGCCTGACGTTCCTGAGCAAGTCGAAGAGCCTCTCGTTTCGCGAGAAGCGGATGCTCGATCGGGCCAAGTTCCTGGTGATCTCCGAGATCACCGAAGTGATGGCCGAGAAGCCCGAGGCGGTCGAGCAGAAGGTCGACGGGGCGCTCGAGCGGTGCTTCGTCACTAAGGCCCGCAATGCGGCTCGCGTGAAGGCCGCGACGGCCGTGGTCCGGCCGACGGCCGCGCCCCGCGCGAAGGCGGCGCGAGCCACGGTTCAGCCCCGTCGTTCGGCGCGCGCCTCGTAGGAGCGCGTCAGACAAATCGGGCACTCTCGATAAGTGCGGGTCGCGACCGGGCCAAGAGCAGGTAAAATCTTGCGCTTGTGACTGAACGTGACAAGCCGCGAGCTACCGGAGACCAGGTATCGGAGTTGACCGCCGGTCAACTCTCGGTCTATTTGCGTTGCCTGAACACCCTCGACGCGGCGGGGGTCAAGACCATCTCATCGAAGGCGCTCGCCGAACAGTTTCAGCTGAACGCGGCCCAGATTCGCAAGGATCTGGCCTATTTCGGCGAGTTCGGCGTTCGCGGCGTTGGCTACTACATCAAGGAACTGAAGCGCCATCTACGGGCCATCCTCGGCCTCGACCGCACCGTCAGGGTGGCGATCCTTGGAGCGGGGAACCTCGGACTGGCGTTGGCCGACTATCCCGGATTTCGCCAAGAGGGTTTCTCGATCGTCGCCCTGTTCGACACCGAACTCTCGAAGATCGGCCAGCGGTCGAAGGGAGGTGTCCGGATTCGGGCGATCGGCGAGTTCCGGAAAGCTGTCAAGGCCAGTCACATCGACATCGCCGTCGTCGCCGTCCCGGCCGATTCCGCCCAAGGTGTCGTCAATACCGCGGTGCACGGGGGCGTGCGGGCGATCCTGAACTTCTCCCCGGGAGCGTTGAAGGTGCCGCCCGGAGTCAAGCTGAAGAACGTGGATCTCACCGTGTCACTTGAAAGCCTGTCATTCTTCCTCGCCCGTGGCGAAGTCGATGGCCGCACGTAGGCCGCCGGCTCGCCGCCGGCAAGCGGCACGTCCCCGTGGGCGTGAGCTCTCGCACGTCAACCCGCGGGGACGGGTGAGGATGGTCAACGTCGGCTCCAAGCCGGAGACGATGCGCGAGGCCGTGGCGACGGCCGATGTCCGGATGAGCGCGGCCGCGCGACGCGCGATTCGAAGCCGTCGCGTCGCCAAAGGCGATCCGCTCCAGACCGCGCGTCTCGCGGGCATCATGGCCGCCAAGCGGACGGCCGAGCTGATTCCGCTCTGTCATCCCCTGGCGCTGACCCACGTGGACGTCGATCTCATCCCCAGACGGGACGGCTATCGCCTCATCGCGCGGGTTGGCACGGTCGGCCGGACCGGCGTCGAGATGGAGGCCTTGGCCGCTGTGAGCGTCGCCGCCTTGGCGTTGTACGACATGCTGAAGGCGGTTGACCGAGGCATGGTCATCGACGCGGTGCGACTGCTCGAGAAGCGCGGCGGGCGCAGCGGCCACTACAAACGAAGTTAGAAGTTGAAAGAAGTCAGAAGTCAGAAGTGGGAGGACGAAGCCGGGATCCCGCTTCACACGTCAGGCGTCGTGCTTCTCACGTCTCCGGGCGGCTCGATGTGGATGATGACGTCCTTGAGCGTGGGGAAGTGCGCCATCAGTCGATCCTTCACCACGTGCGACAGGCGATGCGCCTCGTCGAGACGCATCGCTGCAGCAAACCATACGTGCAGGTCGAGAAAGACGTGATCGGCCGAGCCGCGGGTGCGGATTTCGTGGCATCCCAGCACTTCGGGCACCGTCAACACGATCTGGCGCACGTCCGCCGCGTCCATCACCATCCGATCGGTCAGGATGGCCGAGGCCCGCTTCGCGATCTCGAATCCGGCGTGGCCGATGAACACGGCGACGACGAGCCCGCCCAGCGGGTCGAGCAGCGGCCAGCCGAGCCGGACGCCGACGAGCGCGACGAGGACGGCCGCCGACGTAAAGACGTCGCTGCGCGTATGAATCGAGTCGGCTTGCAGCAGCTCGCTGCCAAGGCGGCGTCCGGCGCGTGATTCGTAATTGACGACGAAGAGGTTGAGCCCGAGCGTGCCGAGCATGAGCCAGAACGCCCGTGGAGAGACGTGCAGCAAGCGCCCGGAGGAGAAGCGCCCGATCGCGGCTTGGGCGACCTCCACGAGCACCAGCAGCAGGAAGACGAAGATCGCCGCCGAGGCCAGCGTCTCGAACTTGCGATGGCCGTAGGGATGGGATTGATCGGCCGGGCGCCGGGCCGCTCGGATGCCGACCAGGGCGACGATGTTCGCGGCCGAGTCGGTGAGCGAGTGGAAGCCGTCCGACAGGATGCTCACGGCGCCCGACCAGGCGCCGTAGGCGATCTTGGCGGTGGCGACGACCAGGTTGAGGACGAGCACGCGGGTCAGTACCTGACTGACGCCCCGCGACCGCGCGGACGAATCCGCCAGAATCTTCGCCGGGATGGCTCATGAGGACAGGTCGCCGTCAGCCCCTCAGTGGAACCCGTGGAAGATTCGCGCCCGGTTGAGCGGCCACCAGCGAATCTGGACCTTGCCGAGGATGTACTTCTTCGGGACGAAGCCCCAGGTGCGGCTGTCGGAACTGTTGTTCCGGTGGTCGCCCATGACGAAGTAATAACCGGGAGGGACCACCTCGGGCCCCCACGTGTCGTACATCTTGTACTCGTCCGGGATGAAGTCGTCCGGCAGCGGCACGTCGTTCCGGTACACGCGGCCTTCCACGCTTCGAATGACGTCGTCGGGGCCGGCGACCACGCGCTTGACGAATGACTTGTCCGGATCGACCGGGTAGGACAGCATCACGATGTCGCCGATCTGCGGGTCCGAGATCCGGTAGATCAGCTTGTTGACGATGAGCCGGTCCTGATCGTGGAGGGTTGGGGCCATGCTTTGCCCTTCGACGCGCGCTACCTGGAAGCCGAACGTGACGATGAGCGTCGCGTAGACGGCGGCCGAGGTCAGCGTCTTGAGCCACGCCAGCAGTTCTTCGCCGACACGTGCCCACGGCACGCCCTTCGCTCGCGGCGCCGGGCGCACGGGCAGCGCGTCGGCGTGAACCTGCGGGGGCTGGGCGCCAGGCGTCGCTTCTCGCGCCGCGACCACGTACTCGAGGGTGGCGGCGGCCAGCGGGTCAGGTGCGTCGGGGCTCGTGGGCAGGCCCTCGATCGGGTTGTGCCACGGCGCGTGTGCCACCGCATCGGCGGGGTCCGGCGCTAGAGTTGCAGGTACTCCCTCAGGCGCTTGGTTTGTGACCGGCTGACCGGGATCTCGGTGGTCTTGGGGTCCTTCATCTTCAGGATGTAATTCCGGCTGAACCAGGGGACTATCTCCTTGATATGCGTAATGTTGACGAGGTGCGATCGGTGGACGCGCCAGAAGATCGCGGGGTCTAACCGAGCCTGGAGCTCATCGAGCGTTCGATAATTCGACGTTCCCGACACGCTGCTCGTGACCACCACGATGACGTCGTCGGCCAGCTCGGCATAGACGATTTCCTCAGCGTGTACCAGGATAAACCGCTCGCCAACCCTTATGGCAATTTGATCGCGGCGGCCCTGCCGGGCCTGGATGGCCTCGACGACCCGCTCGAGGTCCTCGGGCGACAGGGGGAGCTTGGCGGCCTGCTGGGTCGTCAGCCGGCCCCGGACCCGCTCGAGTGCCTGCTCGAGCCGCCCGAGGTCGATGGGTTTCAGCAGGTAATCGACCGCGTTGACCTGAAACGCCTCGACGGCGTACTGGTCGAACGCGGTAATGAAAATCAGGGACGGGAGCATCTCGGCGTCGATGAGCCGACGGGCCACCTCGAAGCCGGTCAAGCCGGGCATCTGCACGTCAAGGAAGAGCAGGTCCGGTTGGAGCTGCCCGCAGAGGCGCAGGGCCTCGACGCCGTCAGAGGCTTGCCCGACCACATCCACCGAGCCCACCTGCCCGAGCAGAAAGCACAGTTCCTCGCGCGCGAGCTGCTCGTCGTCGACCACCAGCGCGCGGACCGACTTGCCGGACTCAGGCACTGGCTTGCTCCGAGAGCACGAGCTCCGGAATCTCGATACGGGCCCAGGTGCCCTGTCCCGGCACGCTGTGAATTCTCAGCCCGTAGTTGGCGCCGTAAATCACCCGCAGCCGCTCGTTGACGTTGCGCAGACCGATGCCGTGGCGGTCTCGTGCTTCGAGACGCTCATCGGTCATGCCGACGCCGTTGTCGATGACCTCGATGACGGCATGATTCCCGAGTCGGGTGGATCGGATGGTCACGCGCCCTTCGCCAATTTTACTCGCCAGGCCGTGCTTAATGGAGTTTTCCACGAGCGGCTGCAGGATCATGCTCGGCACGATGACGTCGAGGCTCGCCTCGTCGATGTCCTTCAGGACGACGAGCGTCGGCCCGAACCTGACGCGCTCGATGTCGAGGTACTCGTCGATGGCCTCCAGCTCCTCGCGCAGCGGGACGAAGTGCTCGCGGCTTCGGAGCAGCCGCCGCAGCAGGCCGGAGAGCTTGACGATGAGGACCCGCGCCGTCTCCGGCTGCGACCGGATCAGCGACGAGATCGAGGTCAGCGTGTTGAACAGGAAGTGGGGGTTGATCTGGTTCGCGAGCGCTTCGATTCGCGCCGCCATCAGGAGCTGTTCCTGCTCGGCGAGCCGGTGCTCGATGCGCGCGCTGTTCCAGATCTTGATCGGGATGGCGACGCCGAGCACGGTGGCGAGCATGACGAGCAGCCACAGCCACCAGATCGTCGGCTGCAGGTAGAAGATGCGGGTGTGGTTGGCGTTGAAGCGGCCCCCGATCTGCTGGCGCAGCAGTTCGAGCAGCACCGGCGCCGTGACCAGGACGACCTGCCAGTCGAGCGAGAACTTCCGGAGGAGGCGCCAGGCGGACTTGTGCAGGCTCGTGACGAAGAACGGCGTGAATCGCCAGATCTCCTCTTTTGGGCAGAGTTCGCGGAGGCCGCCGCCGGCGAACCCGCAGCCGATGGCGAAGGGCAGGGCCGCGAACTCGCCGGCGAACTCCGGCGGCAAGCCGACGGCGATGCCGACCAGCGCGCCGGCGTACGGGCCGGCGATGAGGCCGGCGAGGAAGGACCCGCAGAGGGTGAGGTCGGCGGCGTTATACCCGAGGAGCAGGCGCGAGGCGACGCCGGCCGTCAGTGGAATCCCGAGGCCGGCCGCGAATGTGAGCCGTTCGGGCCAGTCGCGCCGCTCGGTGAGCAGGATGCGCCGGAACCACCGAAACCGCACCAGCATCGTCGCGAGGGTGGCGACAACGGCCAGCTTCACAATCAAGGTGACGAGCACGAACTGCTCGTCCGACAGCGAGCGGGTCACCGGAGTCACGGGCGTCTACGAAGTATACGCTCTGGTATCATAGGCGGATGATTCGACCGTTCCTCGTCGGCTTTGCGACCACGTTCAAGCACATGTTCCGGAGGCCGAACACCGTGAACTACCCGGCGGAAAAAGTGCCGGTGTTCCCGAAGTACCGCGGCAAACAAGTGCTGATGCGCGACGAGAACGGGTTGGAGAAGTGCGTCGCGTGCGGTCTCTGCGCGGTGGCCTGTCCGGCCGATGCGATCTACCTGGAGCCGGCCGAGAACGATGGCTCCGTGCAGGCGGGCCCACGGTACGCGAGCGTGTATCAGATTCACAAGACTCGCTGCATTTTCTGCGGCTATTGCGAGGAAGCGTGTCCGGTCTCCGCGATTTTCATGGGCAAGGACTACGAGCTCGCCGTCTACAGCAACGAAGACTTCATCTGGGACAAAGCGGACTTGCTGGTGCCTGCCGCCTCCAAGTAGCCTCGTTCGCCCTCCTTGTTGCCACGTGGCCTCTTGCGAAGTGGACGATCCGGGGCGGCCCGGCCGGCCGACGCGGCGCTCCACACGGGCCAGCCGGCAACCGGGGTGACGTGAGACGTCGAGGGCGCCTCGTGACCCCGGTCAGAGGCCGCCGAACGTGCCGGGCTCCGACACCATCCCGGCTGGACGTCTGATTCGGATCCTCGCCCGGTCTACAATTCCCCGGATGCCTCACCCCTTTCTCGACCAACTGGACCAGCGTGTGCTCGTGTGCGACGGCGCCATGGGCACGATGCTGTACGCCCGAGGCGTCTTTCTGAACCGATCGTTCGACGAGCTGAACGTGACGCAGCCCGACCTCGTGGCGGAAGTCCACGAGGAGTACGTCCGCGTCGGTGCCGACGTCATCGAGACGAACACGTTCGGCGCGAATCGGTTCAAACTCGCCAATTTCGGCCTGGCCGACCAGGTGAGTCTCATCAACGCGCAAGGCGCGCGGATCGCCCGGCGCGCGGCGGGGGAGGCGGCCTGGGTGGCTGGGTCGATGGGGCCCTTGGGCGTCCGCATCGAGCCGTGGGGACGGACCGGTGTGGACGAGGCCGAGCGCGCGTTCCGCGAACAAGCCGCGGCGCTCGCCGAGGGCGGCGTCGACCTGTTCATTCTGGAGACGTTCAAGGACCTGCACGAGATCACGGCGGCCATTCGGGCCGTGCGCGCCGTATCGTCGCTGCCCATCGTCGCGCAGATGACGACCGAAGACGACGGCAATAGCGTTGATGGCACGCCGCCCGAGACGTTCGCGCCGGCGCTGGCGCGCGCCGGCGCGGAGGTGATTGGCCTGAACTGCAGCGTGGGGCCGGCCGCCATGCTCGAGACGATCGAGCGAATGGCCGAGTTGACCGACGCGAGGCTGTCGGCGCAACCCAATGCCGGACGCCCGCGCGACGTGGACGGCCGGAACCTGTATCTGTGTTCGCCCGACTACATGGCCACCTATGCGCGCCGCTTCGCCGCGGCCGGCGTGCGGCTGGTCGGTGGCTGCTGCGGCACGACCGCCGAGCACATCCGCCAGATCAAAGCCGCCATCGGAGGGGCGGTGCGGCCGGCACTGGCGCGCCGCCCGTCGAGCGGCGCGGCCGTCCAGTCGGCGGCGCCGCTCGCGCCGGTTCGCCGAGCGGAGAAGTCGGCGCTCGGCCGGGCGTTCGAGGAAGGCCGCTTCGTCCTCGCCGCGGAAGTGTCGGCGCCGCGCGGGATCGATTTGTCAGGGGCCGTGGCCCAGGCCGAGCGATTCGGCCAGTTGGGCGCCACGCTCGTCAACGTGCCCGACTATCCGAAATCGGGTGCGCGCACGAGCGCGCTGGCGTTGAGCATTCTGCTCGAGCAGCGCGGCGGCGTCGAGACGCTGCTGCACTACACGTGCCGCCATCGGTCCTTGAACGGCATGCAGTCGGAGCTGCTGGGCGCGCACGCGATGGGCGTGAGGAATGTGCTCGTGACGACCGGCGAGCCGTCTCCGCAGGGCGATTACCCGGACGCGACAGCGGCGTTTGACGTCGACGCGATCGGGGCGACGAACATGGTGAGCCAGTTGAATCGCGGGCTGGACCTCGGGGGGCAGCCGATTGGCCCGCCTACCAGGTTTCACGTCGGTGTGGCCGTCAACCCGTTCGCTCCGGATCTGGACGCCGAATGGCGGCGCCTGGAGCACAAAGTGCAGGCGGGGGCCGAGTTCCTGATGACCCCGCCGCTGCTCGACCCGATGGTCCCGGACGAGATCTGGGACCGGCTCGGGAAGACCGGGCTGCCCATTCTGGCCGGGCTGATTGCCCTCGACAGCGTGCGCCAGGCCGAGTTCCTCGCCGAGGAAGTGCCCGGCGTGGTCGTGCCCGACGCGGTTATCGACCGCATGAAGGGCGCGGCCAATCCCGAAGCCGAGGGGCTGGCGGTGGCCCTGGAGACCGCCGGCCGGCTGCGGTCTCGCGTCCACGGCTTTCACCTCACCGGGCTGCACGGATCCGCGGGAGCCATCGAGCGTCTCCTGGGTCAGTTGCGCGAGATGGCGGCGTCGTGACCGGCCGCGCGCACAGCGAGTCCTGGTTCCGGGAACATCTGTTTCTGCTCGCCCGGTTTGTCAGGCACCCGCGAACGGTGGGCAGCGTGGCGCCGAGCTCGGCGGCCCTGGCGCGGGCCATGATCGCAGGGCTCGACCTCGAGGCGCCGGTTCGCCTCGTCGAGCTCGGCCCGGGCACGGGCCCGTTCTCCCACGTCATCGCGAAGAAGATCGGACCGGCGGCCAAGTACCTGGCCGTCGAAATCGACCCGGTGTTTGCGCAGCGCATGCAGGAGCGGTGTCCCGGGCTTGAATGCGTCTGCGCGTCGGCCGCGGAGCTGCCGGCGCTTGCCGCCGAACGCGGGCTCTCGCCCGTCGATCACATCGTGTCGGGGCTGCCGTTCGCGAGCCTGCCTGCGGCGATCACGCAGCAGGTGCTGGATGGGATCGAGCGTGTGCTGCGGCCGGGCGGCACGTTCACGACGTTCCAGTATGCGCACGCCCACGGGCTGCCGCCCGCCGCGGCGTTCCGTCGGGACATGAGCCGCCGGCTGGGCCGCGAGCCGACCCGTCGTCTCGTGGTCTGGAATCTTCCGCCGGCCTACGTCCTGACGTGGCAAAGGGAAAGCCCGGCCTGACCAGGGTTGGCCCCAGGCCTGAGGATCACACGGCCCGCGCGGCCGCGTCCCCGACGTCGGAAATGATGGCGGCCGCCTGCGCCGCGCCGTCCGCCGACAGCCTGCTGGGCGGCGGCGGCTGCGCCACCAGCGCATCGAGCGACGCCTGCCAGCGTCCCGCGAACAGATCCGTCTGGCTGATGAATCGGCAGCGAAGGTAGGTGGGCATCTCGCTCACGAGCACGTCGTACTCGCGAAAGTGACCGCGCGAGGTGTAGAGCAGCGGCGTGTCATTCGCCGCGCATTCCGCAATGATGCCGAAGCCGGGCTTGGTCACCACCGCGTCGGCGGCCGCGAGGAGGTCTTCGTAGCGGAAGCCGCCACCCTGGAACTCGTCTTCGCGGATGGGCACGACCTGGCCGTGGCGCGACGGCCCTGACGGTTGTACCCGGTCGGTGACGACGAGGGACCACCGTGACGCGTCGACCTGCGAAAGGTCGAGCGACGGCAGGCCATATCCGCCGAACGACAGGAGCGCGGCCGGGCGGTCAACCGGCACCCCGAAGTGCCTCCGGGTGTCGTCGCGCGACCTGGTGGCCCTCCGCGCGATGAGCGAGATCGAACGAACGGAAGGGAAGACGCCGAGTCCGCCTGAAAAGGGCAGCTCGAGGGCGAGCGTCGTTTTGCCGTAGGCCGATCGCAGGCGCGGGACGAGCCACGGCGCGGCGTCGACCAGGCCGGGGTGTTCTTCGTAAATCCAATCCCAGGTGAAGTTGGCGATGGCGACCGAGGGGACGCCAAGCGCGGCGGCGACTTCGAACGCGAGCGGAGGCACGTCGCCAACGACCACCGCCACGTCATCGCTCGCGAGCGCCGCGGCCTCCGACGCGATGCGCGTCTCGAAGGTCGAGTAGAACTCGATCGCGGCTCGGACGGTGGCCTCGTCATCGTGCGCGACGCTGGTCGATTGCACGATGCCGCTGTCGCAGGCCCCGGGGCGAAGGTCGTAGGCGTGGCGGATCGTCCGCGTGAGCAGCGAGGGGCTCACGGCGGACCGAATGACAATCCTCGCATCCGGCCGGAGGTCGCCGAGCGCGTTGATGACCTCGACCTCGCGCGAGGCGTGGCCAAAGCCGTGGCCGGAGATGTAGAAGACGAAGGTCACTGAGGAGAGGAAGGCACTGACAAGTTCGAAGTTAGAAGCCAGAAGTCAGATGCGCGGGCCACTTCGTTCGCGGCGTGCTAATCGCCCGAATCGTATCAGGGAATGCTGGCTCCCGCATCACTTCCCACTTCTGGCTTTCAACGTCTGACTTTGCACGCGCTAGAACTCATCTCATAAACCGGCCGGCATTCGGGCGGCGAGGCATCCGGACTGGGCGGCGTGGCTCCTCCCTCAAATACCGCCAGTATTCTCAGTCGTCGCGCCTGGCCAGCCCGGCGCCTCGCCGCCCTCGGTGCGGCGGCCGGTTTATGAGATGAGTTCTAGTAAATTCGAGGCACGATTCGCCATCGGACGCGCCGCTCGTAGTCGGTGTACGCCGTGCCGAACGTGCGTCGAAGACCGCGCTCCTCGAACGGAATCGCCGCGAGCAGGTACGCGCAGCTCGTCGCGGCGAAGACGAGCCGGGTGCCCGTCATCACGGGCGCGAAGCAGACCATGAGAAACCAGCCCAGATAGATCGGGTGCCGCACGAGCGCGTACGGGCCGGCGGCGTCGAGCGCGTGCGAAATCGGGTGGCCGGTCGCCTGGCGGACCCCGGCGAGGTCGAGCACGTCGAGCCGACGCGATGCGACAAGCGTCAGTACCACGCCGGCGCCTTGTGCGGCCAGCATTGCCGCGCGCGGGAAGCCGGTTGCGCTCCAGAGGGTCCCCGGCACCGGCCGCCAGGCGGCGCAGACGCCCAGGAACAAGAGGCTCGCGATCCAGACGTACACGGACCGCTCGAGCGACTCGGGCACGCCCCGGCTGATCCACCCCTTGAGCCCGGCACGCGCGAAGAGCGAGTGGTGGAGCGCGAAGGCCGTGAACAAGAGCACGTCGACGATCACGGGCCGCCAGGCCGCGGCCGCCGACCAGGGTTCGCCTCGGCCGAACCGCAGCGCGAAGCACCCGGCGAAGAACACGAGCGAGGCGGCAAAGAGGAGGCCGCCGATGATGGCGAAGAACGTTCGCACCGGGCCGTATTATAGGGAGGAATGTCAGACACCCGCGTCGGCGTCGCCATCACGGGCATCGGTGTGGTCTCCCCATTCGGCGCCGGACGCGAGGTGTTCTGGAACGCGATCAGCCGCGGCGAGAGCGGCGTACGGGCCGTGACGGGCGTCGAACCTTGCGCCATGCCGCGTCGCGGCGGCCGTGCCGGACGAGGCGCTGGCGCTGCCGGACCACTTGGCGGACCGCGCCGACCCGCGCCGCTACGCCAAGGTGTCCAGGATGGCGGTCGTGGCGGCCCACGAAGCCCTGCTCGATGCCGGCCTCGACCGCGATGACGACGACCTGGGCGTCATCGTGGGCAGCGGGGCCGGTGGCATCGATGTGGCCGAGCGCCAGTACGCGGAATTCTTCAGCGGCGACCCGCACCGAGTGTCGCCGTTCGCCATCCCCGTCTCGATCGTGGGCATCGTGGCCAGCGAGATCTCGATTGCGCTTGGGCTGCGCGGCGTGAGCCACGTGCTGTCAACCGGGTGCACGAGCTCGACCGATGCGATCGGCTACGCGGCGTCGTCGATTCGCCACGGCGAGGCCGACGTCCTGTTGACGGGGGGCGCCGACGCGTGCGTGACGCCCGGGATGTTGTGCGGCTTCTCGCGGATGCGCGTGGTCTCGACGCGGTACAACGACCGTCCAACGGAGGCGTCGCGCCCGTTCGACCGGGGCCGTGATGGATTCGTCCTGGGTGAGGGCGCGTGGCTGCTCGTGCTCGAACGAGCGGACCGCGCCCGCGCGCGGGGCGCCAGGGTCTACGCGACCGTTGAGGGGTACGGCTCGACGTGCGATGCGTACCACCGCGTGCAGATGGATCCGCTTGGCACGCAAATCGTCCGCGCGATGACGCTCGCGCTCGACACGGGCGCAGCGGCCGATCGAGGAGGTGGGCTATGTGAACTTTCATGGCACATCGACCCCGCTCAACGATGCCGTGGAAGCGCGTGCCGTGCGCCGCCTGTTCGGCGCGCAGGCCGATCGAATCGCCGGGTCGTCCACCAAGTCGATGATCGGCCATCCGCAGGGCGCGAGCGGTGCGGCCGGCGTGGTGTCAGCCGTGATGGCCCTGTCGCGCGGGATCCTGCCGCCGACGATCAATCACACCGACCCCGACCCCGAGTGCGACCTCGACGTCGTGCCGAACACGGCGCGGTCGGCGCACGTCGAGGCGGCACTGTGCAACTGCCTGGGGTTCGGGTCGAAGAACAGCGCGCTGGTCCTGGGGCGGTCATGAATCGAATCGAGCCCCCGCGTCGGGCCGCACGCGGCTGAGGCTGGGGAGCCGATTGTGCTGGACGCCATCGTTGCGGGGGCTGGACCAGCCGGTTCCATTGCCGCGCTCGTGCTGGCCCGCGCCGGGGCCCGCGTCCTCATCATCGATCGGGACGACTTTCCGCGCGACAAGTTGTGCGGCGACACGCTGAATCCAGGCGCCGTCGCGTGGCTCGAGGCGCTGGGCCTTGACGGCGACCTCCTGGACCGCGCGCCCAGGTTGGCCGGGATGCTCGTGACCGGGCCCGGCGCCGCGGTGCAGGCCGTGTACGGGCCGGGCGTCGCGGGCCGGGCGGTTACCCGTCGCGCACTGGATGCGTGGCTGCTCGACCAGGCGATCAACGCCGGTGCGCGGTTCGAAGCCGGTCTCGTGGCGCGCCAGCCGCTGCTCGGTCCGGATCGCGACGGGACCATGGTGCGTGGGCTCGTGCTTGCGAGTCGCGGCGACCGGACGCGCGTCTCGCGGATACCGGCGACCATGACGATCGCGGCTGACGGCGCGCAATCCTCGCTCGCCCGAGCGCTTGCCCTGGCGAGGCGGCCGGCGTCACCAAGACGCTGGGCGTTCGGCGTGTACGCGAAGGGCGTGCGCGGCGTCGGGCTGCTGGGCGAAATGCACGTGCGGCCGGATGGCTACCTGGGCATCGCTCCGCTTGCTCCGCCGCTCGCGAACGTGTGCGTCGTGACCGGGCCGCGCCCCGACGGGCGGACGCCTCTCGACGTCGTACGGCGGGCCATTGCGCGCGCCCCCGAGATCGCCGCACGGTTCGAGGAGGCGGAGTTCGTCGAGTGCGGTGCGCGTGCTGGGACCGCTCGCCACCGAGACGGCCGCGCCCGGCGTGGCCGGTCTGCTGCTGGCGGGAGACGCGGCGGGCTTCGTCGACCCCATGACCGGCGACGGGCTGCATCTGGCGATGCGCGGGGCGGCGCTCGCGGCCGAGGAAGCGCTCGACGCGATGGCCAGCGGGGACTTCGCGGGCGCCGTGTCCCGCCTGCAGACCGCGCGGCTGCGGACCCTCGGGTCGAAGCTTCGGTTCAATCGCGCCCTCCGGTCGCTCGTGGGGTCGCCGCGCGCCGTTCGCTTCGCCAGCTACGGTGCCGCGATCGCGCCGGTCCTCATTCGGCGGGTCGTCCGCTACGCGGGAGATGTGAGAGAGCGATGAACGAGCTGCGTGTCTTCACGCTGGCCGCGATGTTGGGGCTGATGCTCGCCGAGGCGCGAACGTCCCGGCGGCACGTAGCCTGGCTCCTGTCGCACGGCGCCGTGGCGCCTCCCGGTGATGTCTATGCCGCGATGGCCGTGCTGTACCCCGCGGCATTTCTCGGGATGGGGCTCGAAGGCATCTGGCGAGGCGCGGATGGCGCGGCCGCCGCGGGGATGTTCGTCTCCGGAGCGCTGATGTTTCTTGCCAGCAAGGCGCTCAAGTACTGGGCGATTGGTGCGCTGCGCGAGCGCTGGAGCTTTCGCGTGCTGGTGCTGCCGGGCGTGCCGCTCGTCAGGAGCGGACCGTACCGCTACGTCAGCCATCCGAACTACATTGCCGTCGTCGGAGAGTTGGGCGGGGCGGCTATGATGATGCATGCCCAGATTGCCGGTCCGCTTGCCCTCGTCGTCTTCGGGGGCGTGCTCTGGGCTCGGGTTCGATTCGAGCGGCGCGTGCTCCGGGAAATGACGCCGCGTGTCAGCGGATCGTGAACGCCGAACGTATTCCTTGGTGACTCCGCGCATGAAGCTGTTTCCACGATCACTCGGACCGGGCAGGCGGCGCGCGCGCGCGTCGCTGGGCGTTCTCGTGCTGCCCGCCGCGATCGTGCTCAGCATGGCGCAGGGCGGCCGACAGGCGCAGGCGCCCGGTGGGCCGGTGGCGGGCGTGCGTCTGGCGTTGGGGCACGGCGACCTGACGGCCGCTCAGCAGGTGGCCGCCGCGGCGACCGGTCAAGCGCCGGCGCACGAGCTTGCCGCGGCTCTGGTCGCAATCTACAAGGGCGACGACACGGGTGCCCGGACGCGCCTCCAGGCGCTCGTGCAGGCGGGCGCGGGTGGGGACGCCGCGCTCGAGCTCGGGCTGCTCGACTTGAGGCACGGACAGCGGGACGCCGCGCGGCCGCTGCTTGAGCCCCTGACGAATTCCCGGTCGCTGGTCAGCCCGGATGACTACTTCCTGCTGGCGCGGGCGGCGCGCGCCATCGGCCAGTTCCAACTCGCCAACGACGCATACAACCGGATCGACCAGGTCAACCGCGCCGACATCCATACCGCGCGTGGGGACCTCTTCCTTCAATTTCACCAGTACGGCGACGCGGCAACGGAGTACCAGCGGGCGCTGCAGGCCGACGACCGCTGGATCCCCGCCCATCTCGGGTTGGCGCAGGCCATCGATCAAGACGCCCCGGATCGGGCAGAGGCGGAAATGGCGACGGCCAGGAAACTGGCGCCAACCGATCCGGATGTGTGGCTGCTCTCGGCCGAGCGGGCCGTCGAGAATCAGGACTTCGGCCTGGCGACCGAGGCCCTCGATCGGGTCGCCAAGACGCGGCCCGGCACGGCGCGCG
Organism: uncultured Acidobacteriota bacterium; assembly: GCA_963849525.1. GTDB lineage: Bacteria > Acidobacteriota > Vicinamibacteria > Vicinamibacterales > SCN-69-37 > CAVXSP01. Next base: position 1,115,442 of record CAWKHL010000006.1, read on the forward strand.
AGGCCGCGTTGCGCGGCGCGGTGGCCTACGGCGAGCGTCGTCCGGCGGATGTGGAGCCCGCGGTGGCTCGCGTGCGGGAGATCGACCCGACGTCCGCGCTGGGCGACCGGCTGGCGTCCGAGGCGGCGGCTCGTGCGTATCGCTTCGCGGACGCGGCCGCCTACGCGCGCAGCGCCGTCGCGATCGATCCAGACGACGCGGAGGCGCAGGCCGACCTGGGGCTGGACCTGCTGCGCACCGGCGATGAGCAGGAGGCGCGGGCGGCCCTCGAGCGGTCGTGGGCGCACGACAAGAGCAACGTCGTGACCAAGAACCTGCTGAGCATGCTCGACCAGCTCGACACGTTCGACGTCGTGCCGGACGGCGACTTGATCTTCAAGTTCGCGAAGGACGAGACCGCCGTGCTCAAGCCGTACGCGCTGCCGCTCGGCGAGCTTGCCTACAAGACGTTCCGCGAGCACTACGGGTTCACGCCGAAAGGGCCCATCCTCATCGAGGTCTTTCCGCGGCACGACGACTTCGCCGTCCGGACCGTCGGGCTCATGGGGCTGACGGGGGCGCTGGGCGCGTGTTTCGGGCGCGTCGTGACCATGGACTCCCCGAACGCCAGGCCGCCGGGCGATTTCAGCTGGCAGGCGACCGAATGGCACGAGCTGGCCCACGTCTTCACGCTGCAGCTCTCCGACTTTCGCGTGCCGCGCTGGCTGACCGAGGGCATGTCGGCCTACGAGGAGCACCTGCGGAATCCGGCGTGGGGGCGCGAGCTGACGCTGGAGTTCGCGAGAAACCTCGAGGAGAAGAAGACGTTTGGCGTCACAGGCCTGCCCGCCGCGTTCAAGCGGCCGGAGGACCTGGCGCTGGGCTATTTCGAAGCGTCGCTCGTCGTCGAGCACCTGGTCGACAAGGGCGGTTTTCCCGGGCTCCAGCGGATGCTGCGAGCCTATGCGACCGGCGCGACCGACGATCAAGCCTTCATGCAGGCGGTCGGCGAGAACGTGGATCAGGCCAACGCGTCGTTCGCGGCATTCGTCGAGCAGCGCTACGGTGCGCTCGCCAAGGCGCTGGGCAATCCGCCATCGAAGGTCGATGACGGGGACATGGCCGGGTTGGCGGCGAGAGCCGCGGCCGCCCCAGGAAATTTCGCGAGCCAATGGTCGTACGGCCGGGCGCTCTTCCAGGCGAGTGAGTACGACAAGGCCCGCGCGCCGCTCGAACTCGCCGCGGCCCTCGCGCCTGGGGCGCAAGGCAGCAACAGCCCGCACGGCCTGCTTGCCGTGATCGCCTGAAAAGCAGGGCGACACGGCGCGGGCGCGGCGCGAGCTTCGCGACCTGCTGACCTCCGATCAGACGAATATCGACGCGGCCAGACACCTGGCGGCCCTCGCCGTCAAAGACCACGCGTCCGACGACGAGGACTACGGCTTGCGGTTGGTCGCCGACCTGGATCCGTTCGACAAGGAGGTCCACTCGGTCCTTGGTCAGCGGGAGCTCGCCCTCGGGCACCCGCAGGCCGCGCTCGTCGAATTCCAGGTGGCGCTGGCATTGGGGCCGGCCAACCCCGCCGAGGCCCACACGAACCTCGGCGAGGCACTGCTCGCGGCGGGCCGGAGAGACGAGGCGAAAGAGCAGGCGTTCCTCGCGCTCGAGCAGGCCCCGACGTTTGCACGGGCGCAGAACCTGCTGCTGGCGGTGACGGCGAAGCCATGACGGTCAGGCGCGGTGTGTGGATCCTGGGGGTGTGCGGCGCCGCGTTGCTTGCCGTGCGGCCCGCCGTGGCGCAAACGTCGACGCCCGTTCGGGCGGCGCTGATTGTCGAGGGCGCGTCGGGCGGCTCGCCGTACGCGGAGACCTATCGCGGCTGGGTTGACCAGATCGTGGGTGTGCTCCATGACACCTTCAAGATCGACGAGGCGCACCTGTCCGTGCTGACCGAGGCGCCCAAGGCCGGCGAGCAGATGGCCGATGCCGAGCATGTGAAGACGGCGTTCGCGAGCTTGGATCGGGCGCTCGGCCCGGACGACACGCTGTTCGTCATGCTCATCGGCCACGGCTCGGGCAGCGGACTCGACGCGAAATTCAACCTCGTCGGGCCGGACCTCACCGTGGCGGAGTGGAACACGCTGATGGCGCCGGTCAAGGCGCACATCGTGTTCGTCGACACGACGAGCGGCAGCGCCGCGTTTCTCAAAGGCGTCGCCAGACAAGGGCGCGTGGTCGTGACCGCCACGAACACGCCGGCGCAGGTGTACGACCCGGTGTTCGCCGGCGCCTTCATCAAGGCGCTCACGGCCGGCGAGGCCGATCTCGACAAGAACGGCCGCGTGTCGCTCTGGGAGGCCTTCGTCTACGCGTCACACCTCGTCCAGGAGCACTACGACCAGGCCGGCCAGCTATCGGTCGAGCACCCCGTGCTCGATGACACCGGAGATGGCGTTGGTCGCGACGCGTCCGCCAAGGCGGACACGCCGACGCTCGCGAGCTTCACCTATCTCGATGCCCCGAAAGTCGCCACGTCGGCGGACCCGGCCACGCAGGCGCTGCTCGAGAAGCAGGCAGCGCTCACGCGGCAGATCGACGACCTGCGAGCCCGCCGATCAACGATGTCGCCCGGTGACTTCGACGCGGCCTTCCAGAAGCTGGCGCTCGAGCTCTCGCAGGTGTCGGCCGAGATTCGAGCGAAAACGGGCAAGTAGGTCTCGGGCGGCTGGCCGGATGAGCCTCGCCGCCCGCGCGGCCTCACTTCTGCAGCGTGAAGGTGATGGCGACGGTCATCCTGCACCTCGACGGGCGCGCCATTCAGCCGCGTCGGCGTGTACGTCCACTGCCTCACCGCATCAAGCGCCGCCTGATCGAGCAGCGGCACGCCGCGCAGGATGCGCGCATCCTTCACGGTTCCGTCCGCACCCACGGTGGCATCAATGATAACCAGGCCGCCGATTTTGGCTTCCTTGGCCTTTTCCGGGTAGATGGGTTGGACGTAGTGGATCCGCTTCGGCTCGGCGACGTTGCCGCCCACACGCAGGGGCGTGCCGGCCGTCTGAGCCTCAGTAGCCGCGCGCGCGGGGGCATCATCCCCCGCTGCCGACGCTTTTCGCACGCGCTCGAGCGCCCGGGTAATGGCGGACTCGGCCTCGGCGTACTGTCCCTGCTGCAGCAAGGTCTTGGCGCTTTCGAGGTCGTTGGTTGTCGATCGGCCGTCAATCGTGACGGCTTCGCTGATCGACCCAACCATGAGCGACGCGTTGTGCTGGACGACGGAGGCGCGGCTGAGGAAGAGCGCGCCGCGCGAGGCGCGGAAGCCCGGCTTCTGGATCCGCAGTTCGTACTGTCCTGGCGGCAACTCGATTCGTGTACCGGCCGTCGTCGTCGGTCGCGACGCTCGGCCCGGTCTGACCACCTGTCGGGACGGCAAGCACCTGGGCATCCTTGATGGGCGCACCCCGCTGGTCGGTCACGACACCGGAGACCCGGCCGGCGGCCGACTGTGCGTGCATCGCCCCGATAGCCATCGGGCCCAAGAGCCCGGCGGCCACGGCGAGGACCAGGACGATCTTGTGTGCCGGCTTCAAGAAGAGAGTCGCGCGTGCGCTCATGATGTCCTCCACGCGTTGTGTGAGATCGGCGCCCGTCACGCCGGCCATGGCGGTGAAGGGCGAGTGCAGACAGAAGTTGCAGACCTTCAGAATGCTGCGGGCGTAGGTGTGCCGTTCGCGGCCGAGGCGCAAGACGGCTTCGTCGCAGGCGCGTTCGCGTTCCGCGAATAGCTTGGATTCGAGCCACCAGAGCAGCGGATGGAACCAGAAAACGGCCTTGAGCAGGCCGTGCAGGGCGGCCCAGAGGTTGTCGCGCCGCCGCACGTGCAGTAGTTCGTGAACGAAGATGGCGTCCATTTCGGCATCGGTCAGGCGGGCCGAAAGGGCCGCCGGCCAGAGAATGACCGGGCGGATGACGCCGACGACCCCAGGCTCGATCGACGAGTCGGACGCCATGAGGCCGACGGGTGTTTCGTTCCCGAGCGCCGCGCGGGCCCGCTCGAGCGCCTCCCACTCACGACCGTGGTCGAGCGGCGCCGAGGCGTGGAGCAGCCGGCGCACCTGGCGCCGACGGAGGCACTGCACGCCGAGCAGCCACACACCACCGGCCACCCAGACGACAGCGAGGACGAGCCACAGCGTCGTGGTGCGCGCCGCCCAGCCCACAAGGCCGGATGCCGGCTCCACGAGCGCGCGGCCGGCGCCGAACGGCGCGCCAACGAAGCCGACAGCGACCGACACGCCGCCAGCGGGTGCCGTCGTGAGTGTTGGCAGCGGCAGTAGTGCGCCCATCCCGATCAGCAGGGAGAAAGGCAGCGCGAACTTGAGCGAAGCCGCCAGCCAGACGCCGTAGCGCCATCCGGCGCCGTGCGCTCGCAGGAGCCTGACGAGTAGCGCGGCAAGAGCCAGGCAGAGCGTCGATTGCCAGAGGTGATTTGCGATCAACAGCCCGAGCCGCGTGACGGCGGGAATCACTGGTTCTTCTCCTCTTTGGCGAGCCGGCGGAAGACGTTCTCCGCCTCGCGCAGGTCCTCGCGCGTGAGTTTGCCGGACTCGATGAGGTGCGCCATGACGGGCCGCGTACTGCCGCCGAACAGGGCAATCAGCTCGTCAATCAGCCGGCGGTGCGCGGCGCCCTGCGAGATCAGCGCCTCGAAGACGAAGGCATTGCCGACCTTCTTGACACGCCGGACGGCCTTCTTGGCCTGGAGGCGGGAGACGATCGTCTGTACGGTCGTGTACGCGGGCCGTCCGGCCGCGGGCAGGCTCTCCTGAATTTCACGGACGGACGCGGGGCCGAGCCGCCAGACGGCTTCCATAATGCGCATCTCGAGTCGGGTCAGTCGTGGTGAAGGCACGCGGTGTCTCCTAACGTTGTCAGTATAAATACTACAAGTGTAGTCGCTATGCAAGATCGTGCCTTGCAGGGGGCTTGCCGGCTCTCGCTTCAATTCCCCGGGGATGGCAGTGTCCGCGTGCAGGAGCGCCGCTGATGGATGTGCCAGCGAGCGGGAAGGAACCGCACGCTCGACGGCCAGATGCCGGCGCCGCGCGATCAGGCCCTCGCGGAATGCGCTCGCATCGCCCACCTAGACATGGCCCCACCAGTCCACTTGTTGTCGCTCCGGCCGCCTGAAGACCCACACGCCCACCACGCCCGTGAGGAACCCGCCGACGTGCGCCCAGAAGCCGACGTTGGCGCCGGAGACGTTGGCCAGCTGCCCGATGCCGCTGACGAATTGGATGATGAACCAGAAGACCAGGAAGAAGACCGCCGGGATCTCGACGATGTCGACGAAGATGAAGAGGAAGATCAGGACGAGAATCCGCGACGTCGGGAACAGGACGAGGTAGGCGCCCATGACGCCGGCAATCGCCCCGCTGGCACCGATCAGGGGGATGGCCGTGTTGGGCAGCACCAGCGTCTGGGCGAGATTCCCTGCCAGCCCGGCGAGCAGATAGAACACGAGGAAGCGACCGTGCCCCATGCGGTCCTCGACGTTGTCGCCGAAGATCCAGAGGCACAGCATGTTGCCCCCGATGTGGATCCACCCGGCGTGGACGAACATCGCCGTGAACGCGGCGATCCAGGAGAACTGGGCCGGGATGAGTCCGGCGGCGAAAATGAACTGCTGGAGTCCGCGCGGTCCAAGCGTGAGTTCGAACAGGAAGACCAGCACGTTGACGCCGATGAGCAGGAACGTGACCCACGGGGTCGTGCGGGATGGAATGATGTCGCGCAGGGGAATCATGGGGCGCGGTCGCGAGCGGAACGTGTGTTTCTTATCATAGAGTGTCCAGATGCAGTGCCGATCGTGTGGAATGGAGATCGCCGACAAGGCCATCGTGTGTTATCGGTGCGGGACGCCGACCGCCGAGACGCCGCCGCCGGCACCGCGCAGGCGGGGGGCTCAAGGCTGGCCGCTGGCGGCGCTCGTGGCCGTAGTGGTCGCTGCGGTGTGGGCGATTCCGCGGACGCCTGCACACTCGGCTCGGGCGCGCCGGCGCCTGGACGGGATTGGTCGTGGCTGCCGGCCTTACCGTCATCTGGCTCAGCCGGCGCGTCGGGACGACTGAGTGGCGGACGTCCTGCGAACGGTCGAGGCCTGACATGCGGAGGCGAGTGCTGGCGGTCGTCTGGCTGGTCGTGGCCGTCGCGCTGTGGTGTGGCATCTTCGACCTGTACATCCAGCGCGAAGTCTTCAGATACGGCAAAGCGCACGCCGAGTACCAACTCCAGCAGACGCACGAAGCGCCGTCGATGGCGGGCTTCATGCAGCGGGCCACGCGGGAGGGCGCCATCGGCCGCGTCGTGCTGGTCGCTGGGCGTGCTCGCCTGTGGCTGGGCCACGGTCTGGCTCAGCGGCCGGTCGCGCCGGGGCGGCCGCACGGGGCGCCGCGAACCGACGCGGCACGCATAACCCCCCGGGCGCGACCTACTGGAGGATCCGCCGCTCGATGTCCGGCAGGGCCGCGAGGGTCACGTCTCCAACGATTTGCAGGCTCTCGGCGGAAACCTTGTCGAGCGTGTCGGTCCCATTCGTGTTGTGCCAGGCCGGATAGTCGTTGAGGTCGATGAGATCCACCGACGGCACGCCGGCGTGCACGAACGGCAGGTGGTCATCCTCGATTTGTGTCGGGACATCGACGAAGACATCTCCATGGCCGAGCCGTTTGGCCGCGGCCCAGATGATGTCGTTCAGCCATGGGGTCGAATAGCCGTCGCGGTCGAGTCGCAGGTGGCGCGCGCCGATCATGTCGAAGAGGATCATGGCCTTGATGGACGCGAGCGCGTGCGCGCGGCGGGCGGCCTGCACGTAGTAGCGGCTGCCGTAGGTGTTGTCCGGAGAGTTCGGCCGGCCGCATTCGTCCCACCCCCGGCAAATGGCTTCTTCTCCGTCGAACCACACGAACTCGTAGGTCAGCGCGTGGGGCCGGGGCTGCAGCGCGCGGGCCAGCTCGATGAGGATCGCGGCGCTCGATGCGCCGTCGTTCGCGCCGACGAATACCTGGTTCGTGAAGAGCTTGGTGTCGTAATGGCCGGTGAGCAGCACGCGATCCGCCAGGCGGCCGGGCAGCGTGACGATGAGGTTGGTCATGTCGACCTTGCCGAGCGGCGTGTCAGCGGTGAACGGCTGCTCTTCGACAACCAGCCCGAGAGTGGAGAGCTCGCGGGTGAGAAACGCCCGGGTCTCGCGGATGGCGGCCGACCCGGCCGGCCGCGGCCCGATCGCGACGAGCTGCTGGAGGTCGGCCCAGGCACGCTGGCCGTCGAATGCCGGGGCGGTCGAGGTCGAGGTTGTGGGCGGGCGGGCGGGTGCCTGTGGACGCCCGCCCCGAAAGGCGAGCGTCCCAAGTCCAACGACGAGACCGAGGCCGACGATTCTGGCGGCGACCCCGACCCGGCGCATGTCCGTCTACCGCTTCTCCGGGGGCAGGTAATCGCGCGCGGGTGCGCCAATGTAGATCTGCCGCGGGCGCGCGATCTTCTGGTCGGGATCCCGGAGCATTTCGTCCCACTGCGCCAGCCAGCCCGCCGTGCGCGGAATCGCGAAGAGCACGGGGAACATCTCGAGCGGGAAGCCCATCGCCTGGTAGATGAGCCCCGAGTAGAAGTCCACGTTCGGGTACAGCTTCCGACTGACGAAGTACTCGTCCTCGAGGGCGATCCGCTCGAGCTCCAGGGCGATGTCGAGGAGCGGGTTGCGCCCGGTCACACTGAAGACCCGGTCGGCCGTCTGCTTGATGATCTTCGCGCGCGGGTCGTACGACTTGTAGATGCGATGGCCGAAGCCCATCAGCCGGCCTTCCCCGGCTTTGATGCGCTTGATGAACTCGGGCACCTTCGCGACCGACCCGATCTGCTTCAGCATGTGCAGCACGGCCTCATTCGCCCCGCCGTGAAGGGGGCCGTACAGCGCCGCGGCCGCGCCCGCCAGGGCGGAATACGGGTCGGCGTGCGAGCTGCCGATGCCGCGCATGACGCTCGTGCTGCAGTTCTGCTCGTGGTCGGCGTGGAGGATGAAGAGCACGTCCAGCGCCTGCGCCAGGATGGGGTCGGGCTGGTACTTCAGCTCGGTCATCTTGAAGAGCATGTTGAGGAAGTTGCCGGTGAAGCTCAGGCTGTTGTCGGGGTAGACGTAGGGCCGGCCGATGCTGTGGCGGAAGGCCCAGGCGGCGATGCTCGGGACCTTGGCGATGAGCCGCCGAATCTGCATCCGGCGGGAGTCCTCCTCCTGGATGCGCTTGGCGTCCGGATAGACGGTGGACAAGGCGCCCACGGTCGTGAGGAAGACGCCCATCGGATGGGCATCGTACTGGAACCCTTCCATGAGCTTCTTGATGTTCTCGTGGAGCATCGTGTGGAGGACGATCTCCTTGCTCCATCCCTCCATCTCCGCGGCGGTCGGCAGCTCGCCGAAGAGGATGAGGTACGCGGTCTCGAGATAGGTGCTGTGCTCGGCGAGCTGCTCGATGGGGTAGCCCCGATAGAGCAGGATGCCGCGGTCACCGTCGATGTAGGTGATGCGGCTGTGGCACGCCGCCGTGTTCTGAAATGCGGGATCGTAGGTCATCATCCCGAAGTCATCCGGCGAGGTCTTGATTTGCCGGAGGTCCATCGCCCGGATCGTGCCTTGTTCGATGGGGATCTGATACTGCTTGCCAGTGCGGTTGTCGGTGATTGTCAGCGTGTCGGCCATAGGAAACTATCAGTAAGGTCCGGCGTCGTCGTCCAACGGGTCGGCGTCGGAGAGGGGGAGGGTGGTGGTACCCGGAACGCGATAGTCACCCCGAAGCCATCGCCCCAGATCGGCCATCTTACAGCGCTTGCTGCAAAACGGTCGCCACTCGGGTTCGACCGGTCGCTGGCGGCAGTGCACGCACAGCGGGACGGACGTCATGGGGATATTCTACAGGCACTGCGGACCGGACGTCCTGTCCGATCGTCGGGCGCGGGCCGAAGACCGGCCGCGCGCCGCGGCCGCGCCGGGCGAGTTCAGGGCTCTTCCTGATGGTGCCGCACGTCCCTGGCCGAGACCATGAAGATGACGTCCTCGGCCACGTTCGTCGCGTGGTCGCCGATCCGCTCGAGGTGGCGAGAAATCAGGATGAGCTCGATCGAGGCCTCGATCGTCGACTGGTCCCGGAGCATGTAGGTCAACAGCTCGCGGAACACCTGCGTCTTGAGCAGGTCCAGCTCGTCGTCCTTGTTCAGGACGGTCTGCGCCAGGGGCACGTCGTGCCGCACGTAGGCGTCCAGCGCGTCGCGCAGCATGTCCTGCGCGATCTCCGCCATCCGCTGGATGTCCTCCAGGTTCGTGAGGGGCGGGTGCTGCAGATACCTGCGGACGGCTTCCGCGATGTTGACGGCCAGGTCGCCGACCCGCTCGAGGTCGGTGTTGATCTTGACGGCGGCGACGATGGCCCGAAGGTCGACGGCCATCGGCTGGCGCAACGCGAACAGCTTGAAGCAGCGGTCGTCGATCTCGATGTGGAGCTGGTTGATCGCCGCATCGCCGGTGAGCACCTTCTCGACCATCGCCGGGTCGCGCTCGACGACCGCTCGGACGGCTGCCCGCAGCCGTTCCTCGGCCATGCCGCCCATCTCCAGCAGACGGGCCTTGAGCTGGTCCAACTCCTCTTCGAAGTGCCGGACGTGATGTTCGGTCGCCATAGGTACCCTTACCCGAACCGGCCGGTGACGTAATCTTCGGTCACCTTCTCCGTCGGGTTCGTGAAGATCTTGTCGGTTGCGCCGAATTCGACGAGCTTTCCCATCCAGAAGAAGGCCGTGAAGTCCGACACACGTGCGGCCTGCTGCATATTGTGCGTGACGATGACGATGGTATAGCGCTTCTTCAGCTCGTAGACCAGTTCTTCGATGCGCTGGGTCGCGATGGGGTCGAGCGCCGACGCCGGCTCGTCCATGAGGAGCACCTCGGGCCGCACGGCCAGCGCCCGAGCGATGCACAGCCGCTGCTGCTGCCCGCCCGAGAGGGCGAAGGCCGAGTCGTGCAGCCGGTCCTTGACCTCGTCCCAGAGCGCCGCCGACGTGAGGCTCTCCTCGACGCGGGCCGCCATGTCGGCGCGTCCGCGCGCCAGGCCGTTGATCCGCATGCCGTAGGCGACGTTCTCGAAGATCGACTTCGGAAAAGGGTTGGACTTCTGGAACACCATCCCGACGCGGCGTCGCAGCGCCACGACATCGGTGCCTCCGCCATAGATGTCCTCGCCGTCCAGGCGGACGGTGCCGGTGACGCGCGCGCCCGGGATGATGTCGTTCATGCGGTTGAGCGTCCGCAGGAACGTGCTCTTGCCGCAGCCGGACGGGCCGATGAGTGCCGTGACGAGATTCGGCTGGACGTCGAGCGTGATGTTCTGCAGCGCGTGCTTCTGGCCGTAGTAGAAGTCCATCCCTTGGACGGCGATCTTGGCGCGGGCGTCCCCGGTCGCGGCCGGGACGGCCGGAGCGCTGACCAGATCGGAGAGCGGGTGCAAGGGAGCGGCCATAGCGAAGTGAAGAGTGTAGCCCGAGTGAATTTCGCGGCAGTTTCAGGCATGTAAATTTCTGGCGACTCGGCGCCGCGCGCGCTTAGGCCGACGCGGCGCGCCGGAGGGCCGACGGGCCGCGCCGGCCGACACCCGCTCGACGTCGAAATGGATGTCGGCACCGAGCAGGCCGGCGAGCTCGGCCGCGTGCCGGTGGGCGGCCCAGACCTCCAGCTCGATGTCGCCGCGGGTGCGCAGGCTGACGCGCCAGCGCTTGCCGTCCGGGACGACCTTCAGGCCGAAGACGGCCTGCGCGTGGCTGCGGTCGAGGCCCTCGGCCAGCCGGACCATCGCGGCAAGCAGCCGGACGGTCCGCCGCTGGTCGGTTCGACAGCTGCCCAAAGCCCTCGTGCGACTTCTTTGGCGTGGCCTGGCGGTGGTAGCGCGCAATGAGGCCGATGATCTCGATTTCGGCCGGATTCGAAACCGCGCAGGCCGCCGTGCGTGATGAGATAGTACGAATGCTTGTGGTGGCGCTCGTAGCTGATGTGCACGCCGATGTCGTGCAGGAGGGCGCCGTACTCCAGCCATTCCCGGGCCTGAGTGCCGAGCCCGTGGACGTCCTTGAATCCGTCGAAGAGGGCCATGGCGAGCGAGGCAACGTGCTGGGCATGGTCGGCCCAGTAGTTGCAGCGTTCGGCGAGCTCGATGACGCTTCGTCGTCTGACATCGGGGTAGCGTTCGACCTTGTGGATATGCGCCTGGTTCTTCTGGACGTAGTCGAGGACGAGTCCCTCGCGCAGGGCGAAGTCGCAGAGCGTCAGATCGTCGACCCCGAGCGAGTCCACGAGCGTGTCGAGCAGCACGGCGCCGGCGACCGCGAGGTCGGCCCGGCGCGGGTCGAGGCCGGGCAGCTTCAAGCGGTCGTCGAGTGAGATGGCGGTCAGCATCTTGCGGAGCCGGTGGATCTGGCGCGCGCTGACGCGCAGGCTGCGCGTTTCGGTGACCGGCCGGCGCGGATCCGCGGCGAGCGACCCGAGCGCCAGAATCGTGCCCGACGTCCCAATCACGCGATCAAAGCCCCGCTTGCGGAGCTGGGCGAGGAAGCCGCCGGTCTCCCGCTGGATGTGTCGGACGAGGCGGCGCTCGTCCTTGCCGGAGAGCGGGTCGCTCTTGGCGTAGCGCTCGGTCAATCGGATGGCGCCGAGCTTGAAGCTCCGGCCCAGCTGCATCCGTGCGGCCGTGCCGAGCGTGATCTCGGTGCTGCCGCCGCCGATGTCCAGGACCACGGCCGGCCGTGAGCCGACGCCGATCGCGTAGGCCGCCGCCAGGTGAATGAGGCGCGCTTCCTCCGTGCCCGAAATCACGCGCACGCGGATCCCGATTTCCCGCCGGATGTTCGCGACGAAGTCGGCGCCGTTGCGGGCCTCGCGTACGGCGCTCGTCGCCGTGGCGATGATTTCGTCCACGCCGTGCGACTCGGCCAGCCGCCGAAACTTCGCGAGCGTCTGCATGGCGGCGGTCGCCGCCGCCGGGGGCAGCATTCGCCCCTCCAGGCCTCCGGCGCCGAGGCGAATCATGTCTTTCTCGCGGTCGATCACCTCGAACGACAGGTCGGGGCGGATTCTGGCAGACGATCATGTGCACCGAGTTGGTGCCGACGTCGATGGCCGCAATGCGCATGCGTCAGGTGCGATTACAATCAGGCCGTGATGGCGAGCCGCCATAGTACCACGCTCCCCGGCAGCGGCCTGGCGTCCATCCTGCGGCGCCAGGCGCGCATCCTGGCGCGGGAATGGCCGGCCGCGCGCGGCGGGCGGCCGCGGGCCGTCCACCGCGCGCGCGTGGCGTCGCGACGGTTGAGGGAGGCGCTGCCCATCGCCGGCGCCGGCGCGCCGGACGAGTTCCGCGGCGCGTGGCGCCGCGTGGCGCGACAAGTGACACGGGCCCTCGGGACGCTGCGCGAGGTTGACGTGGCGCTCGACCTGGTCGACACGGGCGCGGCCGCGCACGGCTGGCGCGCGGCCGCGGTGGCCGGCGTTCGCGGCCATCTGCGCCGCGCGCGCAAGCGGCGCGAGTCGGACGTGCGCGCGAGGGCCGCCGACCTCGATGTCGCCGCCCTGGCCAAAGACGTCGCCGGCCTGGCCGAGGCGATCGAGGCGCGTCCGTCGGGGCCATGGCGGCGGGCCATCGGCGGCCGGCTGCGCAAGCGCGCGCGCCGGCTCGATGCCGCGTTGGAAAGGGTGGGGACGCTGTACGCTCCGGTGGCCCTCCATGCCGTGCGCATCGCGGCCAAGAAGCTGCGCTACACGCTCGAGCTCGCCGACCAGGCAACCGGGGTCTCGACACAGAGCCTCGTCGGCAGGTTGAGGCGCGTTCAGGACTTGCTCGGCCGGCTGCACGACTTGCAGATCCTGCAAGCCTACGTTCATGGCACGGCGGTCGAGATGGCCGGAAACGTGCCCTGCATGCGGGCGCTCGAACAGATCGTCGCCGACTGCGAGATGGAGTGCCGGGATCTGCACGCGACGTTCCTGCGCCGGCGTCGTCGCCTGGCGGCCGTCGGCCCGGCCGTGCGGTGCCTGGCCGCCACTGACTTCATCCGGGCCGAGGCCGTCCGAATGAGCGCGGCCGGAGCTCCGCGCCGCGTGGTCGTGGACGTCGGCCGGCGCGCGAAGGGGTGAACGTGACCGAACGGGAGGCATCGCCCGTGCGCTGGTATCTGGTGCGCCACGCGATTGCCGGCGCGCGAGGGCCCTTGTGGCCCGACGACACCAAGCGGCCAGTGACGCCGCGTGGGGTGAAGCGGATGGCACAGGCCGTGCGCGGTCTGCGCGCCTTCGGCGTGCACGTGGACGTCGTCATGACGAGCCCGCTTGTTCGCGCCAGGCAGACCGCCGACCTGCTCGTCGAGGGCCTGCGCCATACGCCTGACCTTGTCATCGAGCCAGCGCTCGGGCCCGGCGTGGCGACCGCACGTCTCGGCGCCGTCCTGACGGCCTCGCTGTCGGGGAGAGCCGCTGTGGCGCTGGTCGGGCACGAACCGGCCCTTGGACGATTCGCGGCCTGGCTCATCGGCGCGCGCGCGCCGGTGCCGTTCAAGAAGGGTGGCGTGGGCCGGATCGACCTCGCCCATGGCGTCCGTGAAGGAAGCGGACAGCTGATCTGGCTGGCCACGCCGAAGATGCTTCGCGCCCTGGCCGGGGCGAAGAGAAGCTAGACGGTTCTAACTTCCAACTTCTGGCTTCTAACTTCTGACTTCTAACCTAACTTCGATCAGACAATCGTACCGGGCTTGACGACGCCGCCCTTCGGTACCACGATGATGCCGCTGCGGATGTAGTAGCCGTCGCCATCGAATTCCTGGATGCCGCGCGCGTTGACGAGCCGCGCCCCCTCGCCGATCCGCGCGTTCTTGTCGACAATGACCCGATCGAGCACGGCGTTTGGTCCGATGCCCAGGGGAATCTCGCCTACGTCCTCGTAGAAGTCCGCGCCCAGAATAATGGAGCGGCTCACGCTCGCGCCGTGATGAATCGAGCTGCGGACGCCGATCACGCTATCGCTGCACCTCGCACGCATTCATGAACGCGCCCTCGCAGATGAGCGTCTGATGCACGCGGCAGTCCTGCAGCCGCGCGGCGGGCAGGAACCGTGGATGCGTATAGATCGGCCGGGTGGGGTGGTAGAAGTTGAACGGCGCCCCAGGCCGCGTCAGCATCATGTTGACGTCGTAGAACGAGCTGACCGTGCCGACGTCGGCCCAGAATCCCCGATAGAAGTACGCCGAGACCCGGTGCGTGCCGAGCGCGTGCGGGATGATCTCCTTGCCGAAGTCGACGGCCGAGTCGCGGGCCAGCACATCGTACAAAACGTCGCGCGAGAAGACGTAGATGCCCATGGAGGCCACGAACGGCTTGTCGGGTGACAGGTTGCCGATGGGCGCCCCCGCGGGGAGGCTCGAGTGCATCTCTTCGAGACGGGCGGCTGTCGGCTTCTCCTCGAACCCGCTAATGCGCCCGGAAAGGTCGAAGCGGAAGATGCCCATCTGCGTGGCTTCGTCCGCCGAGATCGGCTGCGCCGCGAGCGTGATGTCCGCGTCGCTTTCGATGTGCGCATCGATGAGTTCGGCGAAGTTCATGCGGTAGACGTGGTCGCCGGCCAGGATGAGGTAGTACTCGGCATCCACTTCGCGGAAGTGCCGCGCGGCCTGGCGGACCGCGTCGGCCGTGCCTTGGAACCATTGCTCGCCCTCGGGCGTCTGTTCAGCGGCCAGCACTTCGACCGATCCGCCCGAGAACATGTCCAGCCGGTAAGTCTGGGCCACGTGGCGGTTGAGCGAGGCGGAGTTGAACTGCGTGAGGACGTAAATCTTCTTAAGGCCCGCGTGCAGGCAGTTGCTGAGCGGGATGTCGATAATGCGGTACTTGCCGCCAATCGGGACCGCCGGCTTGGACCGCAGGTGGGTGAGCGGGAAGAGCCGGGTGCCGCGCCCGCCTCCTAGAACGATGGTAACAACGTCATTCATGGTGGCTCATTGTAGGGCATGCCGCAGAACCGTCTTCAAACCAAGGGGTTAGGTCCCGACTCGCTTCGCTCCAGGTGGGCGAAGAAAGAGCGGCACCATGGCGCCCCCGTGCGGATGTTACCGAGAGTTTACACACGCCGGCCCCAGGTTCTGCGATAAGTACCTGCACATAATAGAACGAGGAGTGAACGATGGTGACAAGTGAACATCCCCAGTCCGGTCAGAACACGTGGGTCACGGTGACTCGAACCACGGCCGGGTGGGAGGTTCGCGAACAGGACGGCCAGCGGGTCGTTCGCACGGCGAAGTATCGGGATTGGCACCGCGTGGAACGCGCCGTTGAAATGTTCAAACTCCGTACGGGTGTTGAAGACGTACGCGTCTCCTGACGCCGTCTCATTCGACAAATCGATAGCCCAGCCCCACGACCGTCTCAATCTGGCGTCCGGCGGCGCCCAGCTTGGAGCGCAGCCGGCCGACGTGGACGTCGACGGACCGCGTTTCGATGAACTGATCGTACCCCCAGACGCGCTCCAGGAGGCGGTCGCGCGAGAGCACCCGGTTCCGGTTCTCGACGAGGAATCGCAGGAGCTCGAACTCACGGCGGGTGAGACGAACGGCCTCGCCATCGACCGAGATCGCGACCGCGTCGAAGTCGGCGACCAGGTGGGCGCCGCGATAGATCGACACGCCTGGGGCGAGACCGGGCTTGCGACGCAGGATGGCGCGCACGCGGGCGGCCAGTTCGCGCAGGCTGAATGGCTTGGTGACGTAGTCGTCGGCGCCGAGGTCCAGTCCCGCGACCCGGTCGGACTCGCTCGTCCGCGCCGTCAGCATGATGATCGGAAGCGCCGAGGTGGCCGGCCGCGCGCGCACCAGGCGGCAGACTTCGGTGCCGTCAACCACGGGCAGGTTCAGGTCGAGGATCATCAAGTCCGGGGGACGTTCCGTGATGACTTTCAACGCGGCGTCGCCGGTCGAAACCAGCTCGACCTGGGCATCGCCGCTGCGCTCCAGCGTGTGCTTGATGAGCGCGGCGATATCGGTCTCGTCCTCGACGACCAGGATGCGGGCGGCCACCATGACTCAGTAGACAGCCTACGGGGCCGCGGTTTCCCGCCCGTGACGCCCCGGTTAAATCCCTGTTACGTCTGGTGTCGCCCGCACGGATGGGCCCTAACGCTTCTCTCCGTCTTCCACCAGGGTCACGGTGAAGGCCGCGCCCCCGCCGGGCCGGTTCGCGACGGCGACGCGCCCGCCATGCAGCTCGACCAGGTGCCGGACAATCGAGAGCCCCAACCCGGTTCCGCCAGGATCGCGCGTGCGCGATCGGTCGACGCGATAGAAGCGCTCGAAGATGCGTGACAGATCCGCGTCGGGGACGCCCGGGCCGTGGTCGGCCACCGTGAGGACGACCGCATGGCCGTCCCGCCGCGCGGTGACTTCGATCGTGCCCCCTTCGGGGCTGTAATTGCTGGCGTTCTCGACGAGGTTGCGAAGCACGTCGTGGAGTTTGCTGGGGTCGGCCGAGACGGTCGCGGCCTCGGGCTCGACCGAGATCGCCAGTTGCTGGCGGCGGGCGTCGAACGTCGCCTGCATGTCGTGTCCGACCGCGGTGATCAGGGCGGTGGTCGAGCAGGCCGCCCGCTCGATCGTCTCCTGTCCGGCGTCGAGGCGCGTCAGCCGGAGCAGGTCGCGGACGAGACGCTCCATGCGCAGAGCGTGCCGCGCGATGATCTCGAGAAATCGTTTCACGCCATCGGGCGGCGGCGGGGCATCGAGGAGCGCCTCGACGTAGCCCCGGATGGCCGTGAGCGGGGTCCGCAGCTCGTGCGAGACGTTCGCGACGAAATCGCGCCGCATCTGGTCGGCACGCCGAAGGTCCGTGACGTCGTGCAGCACCAGGACGGCGCCTCCTCCGCGCGCCGCGGCGACCGGGACCACGCGCGCCATGTACGCCCGCCGACGATCCTTCTCGAGCTGCACTTCAATTGGCGGCGGCGCGATCCCTTCGAGTGCACGATTGATCTGGGCGGCGATGTCGGGATGCCTCACCGCTTCGAGATAGTGCCGCCCTTCCGGGGTGTCCGACAGCCGGAGCATGGCGCGCACGGCCGGGTTCGTCAGCACGAGGCGGCCGCTCCCGTTGACGAGCACAATCCCCTCGACCATGCCGCTCAGGATGGCGTCCATGTGTGCGCGCTCGCGCCCCAGGTCGTCGAGGCGGGCGACGAGTTCTCGCGTCGCGCCGTCCAACAGGCCGATGGCGTCGCCCATCTCGTCGTGGCCGTAGTCGGGGACGGGCGGCGTCGTCTCGCCTCTGCGGTAGCGACCGGCGGCCGCGCGGATGGCCGCCACTCGTCGCCGCGGGACGCGCGAGACGAGCGGAGCGGCTGCGAGCGCGGCGAGCACGCCCGCGGCCGCGATCACGACCGGTGACGCGTGGAGCGAGGCGGCGCCGGCGGTGACCGCGGCCACGAAGAGCATCCCGAGCAGCGAACGGGGGGAGCGCGTCACGGGACGGGAGGCGCCTGGTCTTCGAGCCGATAGCCGAACTGTTTCACGGTCGTCAGTGCCGAGGCGAGCAGCGGCACCTTCTCGCGGAGCCTGCGGACGTGGACATCAACGGTCCGCGTCCCGCCCGTGTACTGATAGCCCCACACGTCGGTGAGCAGCAGGTCGCGCGAGAGCACGCGCCCGCGGTGCTCGATCAAGTAACGCAGCAGAAGGAACTCCTTGGCCGTGAGCCGGACCGGCGTGCTGCCGATTTCCACCGCGTGGCGATCGACGTCTATCGTGAGCGGGCCGTAGGACAGCATCTTGGCCGGCGTGCGCGGCCGCTCCGCGCGGCGGAGCATCGCGGCCACGCGGGCGACCAGCTCCTTCGGGCTGAACGGCTTCGTGACGTAATCGTCGGCGCCGAGCTCGAGCCCGCGGACGCGGTCGGCTTCCTCCCCACGCGCGGTGAGCATGATGATCGGAATCCCCGCCGTCGCGCCCTGGCCGCGAAGCGCCTGACAGATCGCCAGGCCGTCCATGCCGGGTAGCATGAGATCGAGCACGATCAAGTCGGGGAGGATGGCGCGCACACGGGGCAGCACCTCGCTGCCCGAGGCGAGCCGCTCGACGTCGTGGTTCGCCCGCTGCAGGTAATGCACGATGAGCTCGGCGATGTCCGGGTTGTCTTCGACGACGAGAATGCGCGCCACAGGCAGATTCTAGTGTTCCGTGCCGTGCGTGCGCGAACACTTTCCGGCCGGCGTGACGCGCGCCCGCTGCCCGCGTGCCGGGGTTCGACTCGACGCGCGCGATCTTCGCTAGAATTGGGGCGTGATCCCGAACGCCGCCGGCCGCCGCTTGCTGACGCGCGTCGAACGTGCCGAACTGCGCGGGTACGTCGTGGTGATCGTGGCGCTGCACCTCGTCGGCTGGGGGCTCGTGTACCTGGCCGCCCGCGCGTCGCCGTTTCTCATCGGGTTGGCGGGACTCGCGTATTCGTTCGGCCTGCGGCACGCGTTCGACGCCGATCACATCGCGGCGATCGATAACACGACGCGGAATCTCATGGCTGGCGAGAAGCGGCCGCTCGGCGTCGGTTTCTTCTTCTCCCTCGGTCACTCGACAATCGTCTTCGGCTTGACGCTGGCCATCGCGCTGGCGGCCCGAGCCGTCACGCTGGCGCTGCCCGAGGTCCAGGCGCTGGGGGTCGTCCTTGGCACGATGATCTCGGGCGTCTTCCTCTACGTCATCGGCATCGTCAATCTGCTCGTGATGGTCGATCTCTGGCGCGTGTTTCGGGCCGCCCAGCGCGACGGCGCCGACGCCCACGGCCCGGAAGCGGTTCCGGGCGGCTTGATGAGCCGCTGGTTTCGTCGCGTGTTCGGCCTCGTGCGGCGCCCAGGCCAGATGTACTGGGTGGGGCTGCTCTTTGGGCTGGGCTTCGACACGGCCACCGAAATCGGGCTGCTCACGTCCGCGGGGGTGGCGGCGGTGCACGCACTGCCGCTGTGGTCCATTCTGGCGTTGCCCCTCGTCTTTGCCGCGGGCATGTCGCTGCTCGATACGACCGACGGCGTGCTCATGTGCGGGGCCTACGGCTGGGCCATGTCGCACCCGTTGCGAAAGATCTTCTACAACCTCTCGGTCACCGGGCTCTCGGTCGTGGTCGCCTTGTTCATCGGAACCGTCGAGCTGGTCTCGATCACCACCGACCGCCTCCTGAATCTGCATACGGGCATCTGGGCGGTGATTCAAGGTCTCAGCCTGCAGGCGATGGGCTTGGCGGTGACGGGGCTCTTCCTCGTCGCGTGGGCGGCATCGGCCGCGATCTGGCGATTCGGACGGCTGGGCCGAGAGGAAGTCGGAACCTAGTGTCGCGTCTCACTCGTCGCGCCTGGCCAGCCCGGCGCCTCGCCGCCCTCGGTGCGGCGGCCGGTGTATGAGATGAGTTCTAGACTTCCCGCAGCGTCCGGCCGCGCATGCTGAAGAAGAAGCCCGTGGCCAGGATCGAAAGCACCAGGCCGTTGACGGTCATCACGGTTGGAGCCGTGAGACGGTCGGCCAGCCAGCCGGCCAGCAGGCCGCCGAGCGGCCAGCCGCCGCGCAGCGCCACCATGTAGATGCTGACCACGCGGCCGCGCAGTTCGTCGGGGACCCGGAGCTGCACGATGGAAAAGCTGATGGAGTAGACCGCCATGAAGAAGATGCCGGCCAGGAAGAGCATGGCCAGGCTCAGCGGCAGGCTTCGCGACGCGGCAAACGCCGCCGTCAGCAGGCCCTGGCAGATGAGGCCGATGAGCAGCGTACTGCCCATGCGGCGGAACCGGCCGAACGTGCCGATGATGAGCGCGCCGACAATGGCGCCGAGGCCCTGGCTCACCATCATCATGGACAGCCGACCGGCCGCCGTGCCCCCGCCCTGGGTCAACACGTTCGTGGCGAACCCCGGCAGGAGCGTCAAGATGGGCATCACGAGAAACGTGCTCATGAAGACGAGCGCGGTCAGTGTCAGGAGCAGCGGCTCCTGGACCACGTAGAACAATCCGCTCTTGAGGTCTTCGCCGATCGCGCGATGGGTGGCCGCCGGAACGTGGGGCGGCAGACGCAGGGCGGCCAGCGCGAGCACGACGAAAAAGAACGACAGGCCGTTGACGGCGAAACAGGCCGCCGCGCCGATGGCGACCAGGATGACACTGCCCGCGATCGGCCCAAGCACCCTCGAGAGATTGAACTGCGTCGAGTTGAGCGCAATCGCGTTCGGCAAGTCGCTGCGCGGCACGAGCGACGGGATCATGGCCTGGTACGCGGGCCCGCCGAAGGCTTGGCCGCACCCGGTGACGAACGACAACGCGAAGATGAACCAGATCGTCGCGTGATGCCAGAAGAGCAGGGCGGCGAGCGTGAACGCCGACGCCGCCTGGACGAATTGCGACCCGGTGAGCAGCTTGCGCCGATCGTAGCGATCGGCGATGACGCCCCCGATCAGCATGAACAGCACGATCGGCAGCTGCGCCATGAAGTCGTCGACGCCCTTGTAGAAATTCGATCCGGTCAGGTCGAAGACGAGCCAGCTTTGGGCGAAGTTCTGCATCCACGTGCCGATCGTGGATCCCAGGGCGGCGAACCAGACGAGGCGAAAATTTCGGTGGGCGAGGGCCCCCGCGACGCGGTGGAGCCAGGGCCGCGACGACTCGGGCTCTGTTGGCGCGGGTTCTGGTGAAGATCTGGCCACGAGTTTCTTCATACTAGTCGACTCATCAGTGAATCGTTTCAGCCATCGGGTCTTCCCGCGCCGGGACCTCGTTGAGCCGCGGTTGGCAAGCGGACGTTTCGCCTCTTGATCGCCATCTGAATCGCGTCTATACTGGCCCGCCTGGATGGCGAACATAAAGCGAAAATTTGACAATTCCAGAACGGTGGCACGGCTTGAAGCGCTTCTCCAGGCCCGCAAACTCGATGGTTCCCTGACGACGTTCGCGATCGCGCGGTCACGGCCCGAACGGGTCCGGTCCAGCGGCTTCGAGGCGATTGACGCGGTGCTTGGAGGGGGATGGCGGTGCGGCGCGCTGTCCGAGATCGTCGGCGATCGATCGTCGGGACGCACCAGTGTGCTCGTGGCCACGCTGGCCGCGGCGACCGCACGGGGCGCGATCGTCGGCCTCGTCGATGCGTTCGATCGATTCGATCCACCAACGGCCGCCCAGGCCGGGCTCGACCTCAGTCGGATGCTTTGGATACGCGGCCCCAGTCTGACGTTGGAATATTCGGGGCGGCCGGAGGGCTTGAGCCCGAGGCCTGCGGGTTCGAATCAGGAGGCTCGGGGCCGCGGGCCGAGACCGAGCGTGCTACACGCCGTGCGTCAGGGAGTTCGCGCCCTTGACTTGTTGATTCGCGCTGGCGGCTTCGACGTGGTTGCGCTCGATTTGGCCGACGTCCCCGCGGCCGTCACCCGCGCGCTTCCATGGACGACCTGGCGGCGGGTGGCGCATGCGAATGAGGGGCGCGACACCGTCGGTCTGCTCGTGGGCACCCAGCCCATCAGCCGGAGCGCCCACGGAGCGTCCCTGCGGTTGGCGTCCTCGACGCAGTGGGCGGGCACGAGCGAGCAGAGTCGGCAATTGACGGGAATGGCGCTTCGGCCGCAGGTGTCTTCGGCGGCGGCGCGGCTGTCCCCAGAAGATGATCACCTGCGTCCGAGAGGCGCGGCTATGGCGGCGTGCGATGTCGCGGCAGGCGGCCGATGATCTGCTGTCTGGCCGGTGATCCGTCGAGCCCGGCAGGCCGTGGACGCCTCGAAGCGGTGGCGCGCGGCTATTCCCCGCGCGTCACGCCTGTGGGGCCGGAGGCCGTCATGCTCGATGCCGCCGGGTTGGAGGGGCTCTTTGGTTCGCCCCAGCAGTTGGCCGCGAGCCTCAGTCGGGCCGCCGCGGAGCGCGGGTGCGTGGCGCGCGTGGCCTTGGCGGGCACCGTCGCATCGGCGTGGCTGCTGGCGCACGGCGCGCCGGGCATCACGATTGCCGCGCCCGGCGCCGACGCGGCGGCGCTGGCCGGGTTGCCCCTCGAGTTATTGAGCGGGCTGCCGGCGTTCGGCTCACCAGGGGCGCCGAGCGCGGCTGCCGGGCCAGAGCGCCTCGCGCTGCTGCACCGGTGGGGGCTTCGAACGCTGGGCGATCTGGCGCGTCTGCCGCGCGCGGATCTGCGGACGCGGTTGGGGGCGGCCGGCGTGCGGTGGCACCAGGCCGCGTGCGGCGAGGCGCTCGGTCCGCTCGTGCCCGCCGAGGAGGCGCGGCGATTCGTGGAGACCGTTCGACCTCGAGTGGCCGCTGGCCGACCTCGAGCCGCTGTCGTTCGTGTTGGCGCGGGCGTGCGAGCGGTTGTCGGCGACACTGGAGCGGGCAGATCGCGGCGCGATTCGCGTGACCACGCGCTGGCGCCTCGTCACGCGTGAGACGCACGTGCGCGTACTCACCCTTCCGGCGCCGATGCGGGACGCGCGCGTCTGGCGAACGCTCATCACCCTCGACCTCGAGTCCCATCCGCCTGCGGCCGCGGTCGACGCATTCGAGCTCGAAGTCAACGTGGCGCCGAGCGGCATCGTGCAGGGCGCGCTACTCGCGCGAGCACTGCCGTCGAAAGAAGCGCTCACGACGCTCATTGCCCGGTTGAGTGCGCTGATGGGGGAGTCGCGCGTGGGCGCGCCGGCCCTGGTCGACTCGCACGACGACCGCGAGTATTCGCTGGCGCCCTTCGCGGCCGGTGACCCGGATGACGAGCCCGGCGCGCCGGCCGATCGGGCCGATCGACGCGACAAGGCGAGCGTCGTTGACGCCTCACGACTGTGTCTCCGGAGATTTCGTCTCCCCATCGCCGCCGAGGTCATCGTGGTGGGAGGCGCGCCGCGGCACGTGCGACCGGCGGCGCGCGGCCTGGCGGGGGGACGCATCGTGGTGTCGTCCGGGCCGTGGCGAACGTCGGGCCGGTGGTGGGCGGGCGACCGCACCGTCTGGGATCGGGACGTGTGGGACGTCGAACTGGCGGACGGCGGGGTGTATCGACTCGCGTACGACCGGTGCGGCCATCGCTGGGAGATCGAGGGCGTCGTCGATTGACAGGCGTGGTCTGCGATGTACGTCGAACTCCACCTGTCGTCGGCCTTTTCGTTTCTTGATGGCGCCTCGCTGCCCGAGACGCTGATTGCCCGCGCCGCCGAGCTGGGATACCCGGCCGTGGCGCTGCTCGACCGCGACGGGGTGTACGGCGCGCCGCAGTTCTATCGAGCGGCCAAGGCCGCCGGCGTGAAAGCGATGGTGGGCGCGGAGCTGACCGTGAGCCAGGCGGAGCGGCCCGACGCGTCCGGCGTCTGGCGCCATCGTGGGCGTCGAGGCGTCGGCGGCGCGCGCACCGTTCCAGGGCGCGCCTGGGTGCTGCCCGTGCTGGTGTCATCGGCGCAGGGGTACCGCCATCTCTGCCGATTGATCACGCGCGCGAAGCTCCGGTCGCCGAAAGGCGAGTCGTCGCTCACGCTCGAGGATTTCGACGGCCACACCGCCGGGCTCATCGCGCTCGTCGGTCGGGAGGCGCTGCAGGCCGAGCGGCACGGCGTGGGCGGCCTCGTGGATCGACTCGTCGGCCTCTTTGGCCGCGATCACGTCTGGATCGAGCTGCAGCGCCATTTGTGCCGCGACGAGGCAACGGCGACCTCGTCGCTGCTGGATTTGGCGGCGGCGTTCCGGGTGCCGGTGATGGCGTCGAATGGCGTGCGGTTCGCGACGCCGGCCGCACGCCCGATCTACGACGTGCTGTCGTGCATCCGGCACAAAACGACGCTGGCCGGTGCGGGGCGCCGGCTCTCGGTCAACGCGGAGCGGTATTTGAAGCCGCCGGAGGCGATGGCGCGGCTCTTCGCCGACCTGCCGCAAGCGCTGGCCGGCACGGCCGCGATTGCCGAGCGGCTGGAGTTCACGCTGGCCGATCTCGGGTACCGGTTTCCGGACTATCCCGTGCCGGCCGGGGAGACCCAGGCCTCGTTCCTGCGCCGCCTCACGCAGGTCGGCGCACGCGAGCGGTACCGGCCGTATCACGACCGGGCGCGCGCGCAGATCGCGCGCGAGCTCGACGTCATCGAAAAGCTCAACCTCGCCGGCTACTTTCTCATCGTCTGGGATCTGGTCAATTTCTGCCGGCAGCACGACATCCTCGTGCAGGGGCGGGGGTCGGCAGCCAACAGCGCCGTGTGCTATGCGCTCGGCATCACGGCGGTCGATCCGGTGGGGATGGATCTGCTGTTCGAGCGGTTTCTGTCGGAGGAGCGCGGCGAGTGGCCGGATATCGATCTCGATTTGCCCAGCGGGGCGCAGCGAGAACGCGTGATCCAGTACGTCTACGAGCGGTACGGCCCGACCGATTCGGGCAGCGGCGGGCCCCGAGTTGGCATGACGGCCAACGTCATCACGTACCGCGGACGGAGCGCCACGCGCGAAGTCGGCAAAGTGCTCGGACTGGACGCCGTGGCGATCGACCGGCTGGCGCGAGTCATGAACCGGTTCGAGTTCGTCGACCCGCGCGAGACGCTCGGGAGGCACCTGCGCGAAGCGGGGCTGGACCCGGCCGATCGTCGGCTGGAGCAGTTCACGGCGCTGTGGACCGACATCCAGGACCTGCCGCGTCATCTCGGCCAGCATTCGGGCGGCATGGTCATCTGCCATGGCCGGTTGGACGAGATCGTGCCGCTCGAGAACGCCGCCATGCCGGGCCGGATGGTCGTGCAATGGGACAAGGACGACTGCGCGGATCTCGGCCTCGTCAAGGTCGATCTGCTCGGGCTCGGGATGATGGCGGTGCTCGAAGAGGCGATAGCGATCGTCAACAGCGGCTATGCCGCCGGAACGTCGGACTTCGAACGTCGAACGTCGAACGTCCCGGGGCCCGAGGCCCCCGGTCCCGGTTCTCATACGCGAGCGAGCGAATGCGCAGCGAGCCCGCGCGAACGGAGCGGGGCGGTCGGGGGCCCCGCGAGTGAGCGCGTCGGAGGGACGGCGGGGGCGGAGCCCCCCGGGCCAAGGTTCGATCTGGCGCACGTGCCGCCGGACGACCCGGCCGTGTATCGGCTGCTGCAGCAGGCGGACACGATCGGCGTGTTTCAGGTCGAATCGCGCGCGCAGATGGCGACGCTGCCCAGGCTCCGGCCCGAGCGGTTTTACGACCTCGTCGTCGAGGTGGCGATCATTCGGCCGGGCCCCATCGTCGGCCACATGGTGCATCCCTATCTGGCGCGGCGCCGCGGAGACCAGCCCGTCAGCTATTCACATCCGTCGCTCGAGCCCGTGTTGGCGAGAACGCTGGGCGTGCCGCTGTTCCAGGAGCAGTTGCTGCGGATGGCGATGGTGGTCGCCGGGTTCAGCGGCGGCGAGGCCGAGGAACTGCGCCGCGCGATGGGATTCAAGCGCTCCGTCAAGCGCATGCAGCAGATCGAGACGAAGCTGCGCGCGGGCATGGCGGCCAACGGCATCGTCGGGAAGGCGGCCGATGACATCGTCCAATCGATCACGTCGTTCGCGTTGTACGGGTTTCCAGAGTCGCACGCCGCCAGCTTCGCGCTGCTCGTGTATGCGAGCGCGTACCTCAAAGTCCATTTCCCCGCGGCGTTCTACACGGCGCTGCTCAACAACCAGCCGATGGGGTTCTACCATCCGGCGACGCTTGTGAAAGACGCGCAGCGGCACGGCATCCGATTCGCCCCCATCGACGTGCAGCATTCCCAGTGGCCGTGCGTGATTCAAGACGACGGCGTGGTGCGGTTGGGGTTGCGGTACGTCAAGGGATTGAGAGAAGAGGCGGGGCGGAGGATCGAAAGACAGGCACTCGGCGCGAGGCATCAGGCACTCGGCACTCCGCGTCAGGCGCTCGGCTCGACGGCGCCATGGCCGAGTGCCCAATGCCCAGGGCCTGCTCGGTTCTCATCCCTTGATGACCTCGTCCTCCGCGCGGCGCTGCGCCAGGACGAATTGCGCACGCTGGCCGAGGCGGGCGCGCTCGCGTCGTTCGGCGGAGACCGCCGAACGGCGCTGTGGCAAGCCGAGCGGGCCGGCCGCCCGGCCGGCCCGCTCTTGGGCGATGGCGGAGACGAGGAGGGCGAGCCCCCGACATCGGCGCGAGCGCGGTCGCCGCTCGCGCCGATGTCGCTGACTGAGCGGGTGCAGGCCGATTATGACGGCACGGGGTTGACGATCGGCCCCCACCCGATGGCGCTCGTCCGCGCGTCGCTCGCGACGCGCGGCGTACTGCGAGCCGCCGAGTTGCCACGCGCACGCGCCGGTCGGCGCGTGCGCGTGGCAGGCGCGGTTGTGGTCCGCCAGCGGCCGGGGACGGCCAAAGGGTTTGTCTTTCTCTCGATCGAGGATGAAACAGGATTGGCGAACGTCATCGTGACGCCCTCTGTCTTCGAGGCCAACAAACGAACCATCGTCGATGAGCCCTATCTCATCGTGGAGGGCCCCCTTCAGAACCAGGATGGGGCAGTGTCAGTCAAGGCCGACCGGATTGACGCGCTTCGATACGAAGGTATCTCTGCTTTTTCGCGAGATTTCTATTGATTGACATATTAATACTCAAATACTCCGATACAGTTGAGAAATCCAACGCATTGTTATTGATCTGACAATAACGTTTGCCTTGTCTGCTTGACGCTTTATGTGGACTTTGAGATACTTTAACGAATTCTATCGTCTATCTTTCGGCCGTCAGAATGCCATCACCGCCTTCGGGCTCCAACACTCCCCATCAGCAGGGGGCAGCTCCTGATGCCCCCACGGTCGCTGACTTTGGCCTGCTCACGGATGTCTCCGAATGGCTCTGGTCGTCGCCGCAGATGGACGACGTGCTCCATCGAGCGCTGCGTCGTGTCACCGAACACTTTGGTGGCTGCTGGGCGGTGGTGCAGCTGTGGCACCTCCAAGGCGAGAGGGAGGCGACCGTTCGTGCCGCCTTCGGTCCCGCGCCCGATGACGCGGGCCTCGTCCTCGCAGACGCGCCGCGCGACGTGGCGCCGGCAACCGGTGCCCCCGTGTTCCGCGGGGCCGCCATCAGCGACGGCGGCTGGCCGAGCGCCTGGGGCTGCCGCTGGCTCATGACCGCGCCGGTCATCGCGGGCAGGGAGGTGGTCGGGGTCATTCGCGTGGCGTCGGCGGCCGAGGCGGGTTTCTCGTCGGCCGGCGCCCTGATGCTCGCCGCGATTGGGAAGATCCTTGGCGCGGCGGCGGCGCACGACCAGACCTACCAGCGCATCCTGCGCGCGAAGATGGAGTGGGAGCAGGCGTCCGACGCGATGCGCGACGCCATCGCGCTCTTCGGGGCCGACCTTCGCACGATGCGCGTCAACCTCGCGCTGGCGCGGGGCCGCGGCTGGAGGATCACGGAAACGCAGGGGCGGACGTGCGCCGAAGTGGGACTCTGCGGCGGCGGATGTCCGAACTGCCTTGTCGGCGAGGCGCTCCGGAACGGGCAGCGGATCGATCGCGAGCTCTTGACCGATGACGGCCGGCAGCTCGCCGTGACCGTGCTGCCCGTACCGGGCCCCGATTCGGCGGTCGTGTTGATTGCCAAGGACGTCACCGAGGATCGGCAACAGGCTCGTCGATTTCGCGAGCTCAGCGACGAGCTGCACGGGGCCAACCGGACGCTCGTGTCGACGCTCGATCAACTCCGTCGTGCGCAGGCGCAACTGATTCAAGCCGAGAAGCTCTCGGCAATCGGCACCCTGGTGGCCGGCGTCGCGCACGAGATCAATAACCCGCTGACCACGATTGGCGGGTTCGGCGAGCTCGTGCTGGCGAAGCTGGCCTCCGAGCCCGCGCTGGCGCCTGCCAACGCGGTCGTATCGGGTGACATCGCCTGCATCGTGTCGGAATGCGAGCGCGCCGCGGCCATCGTTCGAAATCTGCTCAGCTTCGCGCGGCTCCAGCCCGCCGGGCGGTCCTGGGAGCACCTGGACGAGTTGTGCGAACGCGTCCTGGCCCTGCGCGCCCATGAGCATCGACGCATGGAGATCGACGTCGTCCGCTCGTTCGCGCCGGGCCTGCCGCGCGTGTCCATCAACGTGGGGCAGATCCAGCAAGTGCTGCTCAATCTCATCGTCAATGCCGAACATGCCCTGCGCGACCGGCCGGTCAAGCGCCTCGAGATTGACGTGCGACCCGACCCGGCGTGCAGTGCGCTGCGCTTGACCGTCCGCGACTCGGGCGGCGGCATCGACACGGTCAACCTGCATCGCGTGTTCGACCCCTTCTTCACCACGAAGCGGGTCGGTGAAGGCACCGGTCTTGGCTTGAGCATCGCGTACGGCATCGTCCGGGATCACGGGGGGCAGGTGTGGGCGGAGAGCCAGCGCCAGGCGGGCGCGACGTTCTCTGTGCGGCTGCCGATTCCGATCCGCCCGGCGGGCAGCGGGCGGGCGCCGGCCGCCCTGGTGGCCTGCACCGAATCGGTGAGCCGCGATTTCCTTGCGGCCGTGCTTCGCGGATGGGGGCTCGAGGTGTCCGTCGCGTCGACGCTGACGGAAGCTGCCCGGGCGCTCGTTAGTTCGGACCTCTCACTCGTGTGCGCGGACGACGCGATGGTGGCCTTGGCGCCGGAGCGATGGCGCGACCTCTGGACGCCGTTGGCCGATCGGGCATCGATGGTTCGGGTGGCTCCGCAGGCGGACACGGATGTCGATCCGTTTCTGGCCGAGACGGCGCGGGCCGCGATCATCGCGCCCGAGGATCTCGGAGAGATCCTCGCCGTCTTGCCTTCGGCCGGGTAGCATAGTCGGCGTGCCTCGCCCCCGCCCGCGGTTGATCCGCCGCCATTCTCCCATCGCTGGATGGGGCGTCTTTGCCGTTGAGCCGATCGCCAGCGGGCGGCGCATTATCGATTATGCGGGCGAGCTGATCTCCCAGGCCGAGAGCGCGGCGCGCGAGCGCGGGTACCTCAAGCGGCAGCGCATCTGGTGCTTCAATATCAACAGCCGGTGGGTGCGCGACGCCGCGGTGGGCGGCAACCTCGCACGCTTCATCAACCACGCCTGCCGGCCGAACTGCTACACGGAGGTCGTGGGCCACACGATCTGGATTCGCGCACGTCGTGCCATCGAGGCCGGCGAGGAGCTGACGTACGATTACTCGACCGGAGGAGAGGCGGGGATTGCCTGCCGGTGCCGACCGGGCTGCTCGACCATGCTGTGACGCCGATTCGCCACGTCATCTACCTGCACGGCTTTGCCTCGTCGCCCGAGTCGTCGAAGGCGCAGCGGTTCGCCCGGGAACTGGACGAACGGCGCGTCGGCTTCACGTGCCCGGACTTCAACCGACCCGCGTTTGAGACCCTTACCGTGACCAGGATGCTGGACCAGGTCGACGCGGCGCTCGATGCGGCGACCGGGCCCGTGGCCCTCGTCGGATCCAGCCTGGGCGGATTCGTCGCTCTTCACGCGGCGGCCCGACGCGGCGGGACGGACAAGATCGCGCGCCTCATTCTGCTCGCGCCGGCCATCGAGTTCGGCGGCAATCGGCTGCGGCAGTTGGGGGAACAGGGCATCGCCGAATGGCGCCGCGCCGGCCGGATGAGCGTCTTCCACTATGCCTTCAACGAGCCGCGGGAGATCGGCTTCGAGCTCTACCGTGACGCCGCCAAGTACGACGCCGTCCCGTTGGCTCCGGCGGTTCCGGTGCTGGTGTTCCAGGGGCGGCGCGACGACGCGGTCGATCCGCAGGCGGTCGAACGATGGGCGCGGGGAAAACCGCTCGTCGACCTCCGGCTGATGGATGACGATCACCAGCTCAAGGCATCGATGGACGAGATCTGGGCCGCGAGCGCGCGCTTCCTGTTCGGCGCCGCGCCGCCGTGAGCGGCGGCTAGTGGAGCGTACCAGCGAGTTGTACAGCGGCATCCGGCGCGCGGCGCCCGCTTGGCCAGGCGCGACGACCGAGCATACGGCCGGCATTTGAGGGAGGAGCCACGCCGCCAGGCGGGATGCCCCGCCCGGAGGGCGCTTTACAACTCGCGGGTACGCTCCACTAGCCGCTGGACGCCGGTGCCCCCAGCCGAAACACGTGGGGAAGGGCGCCTTTGACGGCATTTCGGGTGTCGACGACGAGCTTCGAGTGGCGCACGATCGCGTCGTAGTCGAGCACACGGTGGTCCGTGATGATGACCGCGCAGTCGGCCGAGGCGAGCGCGTCAGGGGTCAGCGGAACCGACTGAAGATCGAACCCGCCGGGCCAGGCGCGCGCATTGAGCGCCGGCAGATAGGGGTCGTGATATTGCACGTTCGCCCCGCGCAGGTGCAGGGCGGCCATGACGTCCAGGGCTGGCGACTCGCGGAGGTCGTCGATGTCGCGCTTGTAGGACACCCCGAGGATGAGTATCGATGAGCCGCGCACGGCCTTCGAATGGCTGTTGAGCGCGCTCGTGATCTTGTCGACCACGTAGTGGGGCATCGCGCCGTTGACGTGGCCCGCCAACTCGATGAATCGCGCTTCGAAGCCCACTTCCTTGACCTTCCACGACAGGTAGAAGGGGTCGATGGGAATGCAGTGGCCGCCAAGTCCGGGGCCGGGATAGAAGGGCATGAAGCCGAACGGCTTCGTCGCCGCGGCGTCGATGACCTCCCAGACGTCGATGCCCAAGCGGTCGCACATCAGCGCCAGTTCGTTGACGAGGCCGATATTGACGGCTCGAAACGTGTTCTCGAGCAGCTTGACCATTTCCGCGACTTTGGGCGAGCCGACTTCGACGACCGTGTCGATGGAGGCGGAGTAGAGCGCGCTCGCGAGCGCCGTGCAGTCCGGCGTCAGGCCGCCGACGACCTTCGGCACGTTCTTCGTGTGCCACGTCGGGTTCCCCGGATCGACCCGCTCGGGCGAGAACGCCAGGAAGAAGTCCTTTCCGGCCTTCAACCCTCCGCGTTCGAGGATCGGCTGGACAACCTCCTCGGTCGTGCCCGGGTAGGTGGTTGACTCGAGGATCACGAGCATACCGGCGTGCAGGTGCGGCGCGACCATTTCCACGGCCGACACCACGTAGGACAGGTCGGGATCCTTGGTTTTGCGGAGCGGCGTCGGAACGCAGATATTGATCGTATCGAGTCCGGCGAGGGCGGAGGCCTCCGTGGTGGCCGAGAGTCGGCCGGCGTCGCGCAGAGCGGCCACCTGGGCCGTCGGAACGTCCTGGATGTACGACTCGCCGCGATTGAGCGCGTCGACCTTGCGCGCGTCCAGGTCGACTCCCGTCGTCGCGAATCCAGCCTGACCGAACTCGACCGCGAGCGGCAGCCCGACATACCCCAATCCGACGACGCCGACACGAGCGGTGCGGGTCGCAAGCTTCTGGTGCAGGGCCTGCGCCGTCTTTGAAAGAGGCGCGCGGGCGGCGGTCGTGGGCATCGGAGCGGTCCTCACTATGTCGGTGCTGGCGGATCGCCAGCGCCCCGTCATGTTACTTCAAGGCGCGCCGTGGGCGCGCGGCGCGCGGCGGCGCGTGGCGCGGCCAGTGTGGTCTAATTTATGTAGGGAGGGCAGGAGTGCCATGGTTCTCAAAGTGAAGACGTCAGCCGACGTACCGGCGTCAGAGATCACGCCGGAACAGGTCTATCGATCGCGCCGCGACTTCATGCGTACGGCCGCCGCCGGGGCGGTCGGCATCGCGGCCGGGTCGCTCCTGGCCGCCTGTGACGCCGAGTCCGTCGAGGCCGCGCAGCAGACGCTCCAGGCCAAGGCGTCGCCGTTGAGCGTCGACCCGAAGGTCGACCCGTGGAACACCTACGACCAGATCACGCACTACAACAACTACTACGAGTTCGGGACCGACAAGTCGGATCCGGCGAAATACGCGGGGCGGCTGACGGTCAAGCCGTGGAGCGTCAAAGTGGACGGCCTGGTCAACAAACCCGGCAGCTACGGCGTCGAGGACCTGGTCGATTTCAATGCGCTCGAGGAACGGGTGTACCGCCATCGGTGCGTCGAAGCGTGGTCGATGGTGATTCCCTGGATTGGCGTGCCGCTGTCGTCCGTTCTGAAGAAGGTGCAGCCGCGGCCGTCGGCGAAGTTCGTGGAGTTTACGACGCTCGTGCGCCCGAGCGAGATGCCGGGCCTCGGATCGGCCGGCCTGAGCTGGCCGTATCTCGAGGGGCTGCGCATGGATGAGGCGATGCACCCGCTGGCGCTGATGGTGGTCGGGCTCTACGGCAAGGTGCTGCCCAATCAGAACGGCGCGCCGCTTCGGGTGCACGTGCCCTGGAAGTACGGCTTCAAGAGCGGAAAGTCGATCGTGAGGATTCGCCTGACCGACAAGCAGCCGGCGAACACCTGGGCGGTCACGACGCCGAACGAATATGGGTTCTACGCCAACGTGAACCCGAATGTCGATCACCCGCGGTGGAGCCAGAAGCGCGAGCGCCGGCTCCCGGGGCTCTTCGCCAGCCGGCCGACGCTGATGTTCAACGGGTACGCCGATCAGGTGGCCAGCCTGTACAGCGGCATGGATCTGAAGAAGTACTTCTGATGCGACGGGGCTGGCAGGGACTGAGTGCCGGCGTCGCCGCGATCGTCAACTGGCGCGGGTTCAAGCCGGCCGTGTTCGTCGGCGCCCTCATCCCGGGCGCGCTGCTGACGTACCGCTTCGTCCAGCTCCTGCTCGGAAACCAGCCGGATGCGCTGGGGGTCGACCCCACCAAGACGCTCCTCCACAGCACGGGCCAGGATACGCTGGCGATGCTGTTCGCGACGCTGGCCGTGACGCCCATCCGGCGCATCTTCCACGTCAATCGTCTTCAGCGCGTCCGGCGGATGCTGGGCGTGACGACGTTCTTCTACGCGCTCGCGCACGTCTCGACGTATCTCGTGTTCGACCAACTCTGCTACTCGTTCGCGACCTGCGACGTTCACGCGACGTGGCAGGACATCCTGAAGCGGAGGTTCATCTTCGCGGGGATGGTGGCGTTCACGATCCTGCTGGCGCTCGCCGTGACGTCCACCAGCGGTTGGGTGCGGCGGCTCAAGAAGAAGTGGAGCCTCCTCCACCGCCTGGTGTACGTGGCCGCGATCGCGGGCATCGTGCACTTCATCTGGATTCAGAAGTCCGACATCAGCCAGCCGCTCGTGTGGGCCTATTGGCTGGTCGGTCTGCTCGGGATCCGGGTCGTGTTCGCCTGGCAGAAGCGCCAGGCCAGCGCCAGGGCCCGGCTGGCCGGGCAAGCCATAAACCGCTGAAAAGACAGCGCTTTCACGTATTTCGCCTGCCCATTCGGACGCCATGAGGCCGGTTCGACCGTCGAAATGGCCCATTCGGCGGAGCCGACGGGACGCACGCCTGTGTCTGGGGCTATTCTGTCGCCAGGAAATTTCTCACTTCGGCACGACGGGTCGTGCCCGAATGAGGGAGGTATATGCACAAGCCAGTCAAGTACGTGGAAAAGGGGCTGACGTTGGCCGCCAAGGGCGCCTGGTCGGCATTCGACGCGGTGAATCGGATCCGTCCGAATGCATCCTTTATCCCGAAGTGGTCGGAAAAGCCGCTCCTGAAGTCGTGGCAGAAAGTGAAGCCGCCGCTCGGCTGGCCGCGCGAGACTGACTCGCTGTGTCCGGTCTGCGTACGCGAGGCGCGTCAGGAAATCGTCGACGGCAAGCGCGACTACAAGGAACTCCTGACCGAGAAGATTGGCGAGATCAAGGCCACGATCATCGAGCGGGACGGCAAGATCCTGATGGTCAAGGACTGCCCCCTCCACGGGCACTTCGAAGACGTCATGGCGATGGACCCGGCGTTCTTCAAGCACCTCGAGGAGACGTTCCCCGGGTCGGATATCCGCGCCCACAGCGACGAGCACCTGCACAACCACGGGTCCTCCACGATCAAGTACGGCCGCGGCGCCGTGCTGACGGTCGATCTGACGAACCGCTGCAACATGATGTGCGACCCCTGCTTCATGGACGCGAACCAGGTCGGGTTCGTGCACGAACTCGGCTGGGAAGAGATCAAGACGCTGCTCGATAACGCGATCTCGATCAAGCCGCGCCGCCAGATGTCGGTGCAGTTCTCGGGCGGCGAGCCGACGCTGTCGCCCTACTTCCTCGACGCGGTTCGCTACTCCCGGAAGGTCGGCTACAACAGCGTCCAGGCGGCGACCAACGGCATCGAGTTCGCCAAGAGCCCGGAGTTCGCCAAGGCCGCGGCTGAGGCGGGGCTGCGCTACGTCTACCTGCAGTTCGACGGCATCGGCAACGCGGCGAACTCGCACCGGCTCGTCGGCAATCTGTTCGACGTCAAGCTGCGGGCGATCGAGAACCTGTGGCGCGCTGGCGTGGATATCGTGCCGGTGACGACCATTGTCAACGGCGTGAACAACGAGCAGGTGGGCCGCATCATCCAGTTCGCATTGGACAACCCGAAGAAGATCAACTTCCTGTCGTTCCAACCGGTGTCGTTCACCGGGCGCGACGAGGAGATCACTGACGAGCGGCGCCACGCGCAGCGCTACACGCTGTCGCACCTGGCGCACGACGTGAAGAACCAGACGGGGCTGGGCGAACCGGTCCGCGACTGGTTCCCGATCTCCTTCATGGGCACGTTTACCGACTGGGCGGATCTGGTGCATGGTCCGGAGACGCAGTTCGGTCAGCTTTCGTGCGGCTGTCACCCGAACTGCGGCGTCGGCATGGCCGTCATGATTGACAAGGAAACGAAGGAAGCCGTGCCGGTGACGGCGTTCCTCCACGCCGAGCAGCTGGCCAAGGACCTCGCGAGGGTCAACGATGCCGCGCGCGGACGGTTCCTGTCGGTGGTCGGCATGGCGCTCGCGCTCATGAAGAACTACGACCCGTTCAAGGCGCCGAAGCAGTTCAAGCTGGTCGACCTGATGAAGAAGTTCGACAAGACGTTCGGAGCGACCAGGGGCGCTCGCGAAGGCAAGTACGGCAGAGTCGAAGGGGACCGGACCGAGGCGGATATCGCGCTGCGCCGGCAGGATCGGTGGAACTTCCTGTTCGTTGCCGGCATGTGGTTCCAGGACCTGTTCAACTACGACTTCCGCCGCACCGAACGCTGCATCATCCCGTACGCGACGCAGGAGGGCGAGATCAGCTTCTGCGCCTACAACACGGGCGTCGGCTGGCGGAACATCATCGAGAAGATGCACATGACGGCCACGCTCACCAAGTGGTACGAAGAGCACGGGCGGCATGAGATCTTCGCGGGCGGCAAGCAGGTCGGGCTCGAGTCCGCGGGGCACAGTCTGGTGCTGGACGCCGACGCCGTGGCGAAGGGCAAGCAGACCGATCTCGACGAGAAGGGCATCGCGAAGAATGCGCGTGAAGAGAAGATTCGCGCGCGCAAGGCGCAGGCCGAGCACGACCGGATGGCCGAGCTCTATCGCCAGACCGTCCTGAAGGAGCCGAAGCCGGAGCTCGCCAGCGGGCTGCAGATTCAGGGCCTCGGCGGCAAGAAGAAGGCCGACGAGAAGCAGACGGTGACCCACTAGTCGGGCGGACGGCCTCAATCGGTCAGGTACACTCGCGGGCCGGATGGGCGCTGCTCATCCGGCCCGAATCTTGTACGGGGCCGGGGCACCCTAGCGCCGGTGTGAGTCCGGGAGCCATGCGGCGAGCAGGCCAATGGCCGGCAGCCACGCGCACACGTGATAGACGACATCAAGGCTCGTCAGGTCGATCACCTTTCCGAGCAGGGCGGCTCCGAGACCGCCGATGCCGAACGCCAGGCCGAAGAACAATCCAGAGACGAGGCCGATGCGCCCCGGGAGCAGTTCCTGCGCGAAGACGAGGATCGCCGGGAACGCCGACGCGAGCAGGACGCCGATGACGATGCTGAGGACCGTCGTCCACCAGAGATTGGCGTACGGCAGCGCCAACGTGAAGGGCAGCACGCCGAGGATGGACGCCCAGATCACGTGCTTCCGTCCGAAGCGGTCGCCGAGCGGGCCGCCGATGAACGTGCCGAGAGCGACCGCGCCGAGGAAGCCGAACAGGTGCACCTGCGCGTTTTGCACCGACACGTGGAACCGGTGGATGAGGAAGAAGATGTAGTAGTTCGTGAGACTCGAGAGGTACACGAACTTCGAGAAGACAAGCGCGATCAGCACGAATAGCCCGCGGCGGACGTCGCGCGGCGGCACGTGGGCGGCGTCGAAGTGCCGGCCGACCGTGGCGGGCCGATGCATCCCCGTGCTCGCGTACCACGCGCCGACACGCCAGAGCACCGCGATGCCGATCACGCAGGCGATGGAGAACCAGGCGACGCTGCCCTGGCCGCGCGGTGCCACGACGAACGCGGCCAGGAGCGGCCCGGCCGATGACCCGGCGTTGCCGCCGGTTTGGAAGAGCGACTGGGCCATGCCGTGGCGGCCGCCGGAGGCCGCCCGAGCGATGCGCGACGACTCTGGATGGAATACGGAGGAGCCGACGCCCACCAGGGCGGCCGCGAGGAGCAGCAGCCCGAATCGGTTCGCGACTGACAGAAGGAGCAAGCCGGTCAGCGTGACGGTCATCCCGGCGGCAAGCGAATACGGCCGCGGCCGCCGGTCGGTGTAGTGCCCGACGAGCGGCTGGAGGAGCGAAGCCGTCAGCTGATTGGTCAGCGTGATCAAGCCAATCTGCAGAAAGCTCAGTTCGAAGCGCGCTTTGAGCAGGGGATAGATCGCGGGCAGCAGAGACTGCACGAGGTCGTTCAGCAGATGGCTGAAGCTCAGCCCGACAAGGACGGCGAAGACGGTCTTGGACGTGGAGGAGGACACGAGTGGGGAGATTATGGGGTCAGGCGGACCTATCCACCGCGCGTATGCATCTCGAGATGGGCGTCCTTCTTGAGCACGGTGACCGGGATGTAGACGCCGCGGGCGCGGGCGGCGAGGCGCTCTTCGGCACCGCGGTCGGCGCGGCCGGCCCACACGGCTTCGATCAGGCGTCGGAGCGCGGTTGGGGCCGCGCCCGCGCGAAGGGGCCGGCGGAGGTCGGTGCCGTGCTGGGCGTAGAGGCACAAGAGCAGGACGCCGTCGGCCGTGAGCCTGGCGCGATCGCAGGTGCGACAGAATGGTTGGGACGTTGACGAGATGACGCCAAATGTCGTGCCGTCAGCGAGGCGATACCGCGCGGCCGGGGCCGAGGACGCCTCGTCGACCGGCGTGGCCGGGCCGTAGTGGGCCTCGAGTCGGTCGAGGATCTCGCGGCGAGGGACGACGGCGCCGGGGCGCCAGTGCGTCGCCCCGCCGACGTCCATGTACTCGATGAAGCGGACCTCCGCTGTGACGCCTCGTCCAAATTCCACCAGATCAACGAGCTCATCGTCGTTGTCCCCGCGGGTGACGACGGTGTCGATCTTGAGGCCGGTGAAGCCGGCGCGGCGCGCCGTCTCGAGGCCCGCCAGGACTTGGGGGAGCGCGTCGAGCCGCGCCAGGCGCTGATAGCGATCGCGCCGAAGCGTGTCCAGGCTCACTGTCAGGCGGTGGAGGCCGGCACGGCGAAGGTCGGCGGCCACTCCGTCGAGAAGCACCCCGTTGGTCGTGAGCGCGAGGTCGCGAAGCCACGGCTTCGCGGCCAGGGCGGCCACCAGGTCTGGAAGGTCACGGCGCAGCAAGGGTTCGCCGCCCGTCAGCCGGATGCGGTCGACGCCGGACTCGGAAAACACGTCGGCGAGCTGGCTGATTTCCTCGAATCGCAGCAGATCCTCACGCGGCAGCCAGACGTACTCGTCCTCCGGCATGCAGTAGTGGCACCGGAGATTGCACCGGTCGGTCACCGAGATCCGCAGGCTCCTGAGCGGTCGCCCGAGCATGTCGAAAGCGGACACGAGTCGATTATGCCCGATATAATTCCTCTTCTGATGCTTCGCCCGTACCGCGGTCGCGTGCCGACCGTGCACCCGACCGCATTCGTCGACCAGAGCGCGCAGGTGATTGGCGACGTCGAGATTGGCCCCGAGAGCAGCGTGTGGATGCAGGTCGTCGTTCGGGGCGACGTCAACAGCATCCGCATCGGCCGTCGGTCGAACCTGCAGGATGGGACGGTCGTGCATGTCATGCGGGCGACCCACGCGACGCGGGTTGGCGACGAGGTGACCGTCGGGCACGGGGCGATTGTGCACGGATGCACGATCGCCGATCGGGTGCTGATAGGGATGGGCGCGATTGTGTTGAACGGTGTGACGATCGGGGAAGAGAGCATCATCGCGGCTGGCACGCTCTTGCCGGAGGGGCTGACCGTGCCGGCGCGCTCGCTGGTGATGGGTAGCCCGGGACGGGTGCGGCGGGCGGTGACCGATGAGGAGGCCGCCTCGATTCGCGCGTACGCGGACCGCTACGTCGAGTACGGTCGGGAGTACTTGGCAGGATGACCACGATGATTGCCGCCTTGCGGGGGACTCACGACATCCTCCCCGGAGAAGTCGAGAAGTGGCAGCTCGTCGAGGCGCGGGCGCGCGAACTTTGCGCGCGCTACGGCTACGTGGAGCTGCGCACGCCCGTGCTCGAGGCGGAGGAGCTGTTCGCGAAGGGCACCGGCGAGTCCACCGACATCGTCCAGAAGGAGATGTACACGTTCACCGATCGCGGAGGCGAGCGGGTGACGCTGCGCCCGGAGGCGACGCCGAGCATGGTCCGCGCCTTCGTCGAGCACAACCTCGAGCAGGCGCTGCCGTCCGCCAAGCTGTTCGCGCTCGGGCCGATGTTCCGGTACGAGCGGCCCCAGAAGGGGCGCTACCGGCAGTTCCATCAGTTCGACGTCGAGGTCTTCGGCGTGACCGATCCGGCGATTGACGCCGAAGTGATCGACCTGGCGTGGGCGCTCGTCCGCGAGCTGGGCATCGAGGACACCGCGCTCGTCATCAACTCCGTCGGCTGCGCGGAGTGCCGGCCGGCGTTTCAAGCGGCGCTGCTCGAGGCGCTGGGCGACGATCTGCCGAAGCTCTGCGTGGATTGCCAGCGGCGCGCCACGACGAATCCGCTGCGCATCTACGACTGCAAGGTCGAGGCGGACCAGCCGATCATCGACCGGCTGCCGCACTCGGTCGACTATCTGTGCGGCCCGTGCGCCGCGCACTTCGCCGGCCTCCAGCGTTACCTGGGCGTGTTCGGCGTGCCCTGGGAGATCTCTCACCGGCTGGTTCGCGGGTTGGACTACTACACGCGGACGACCTTCGAGATTCTCGGACGTACGTTGGGGGCGCAGAATGCGCTGCTTGGGCGGCGGGCGCTACGACGGCCTCGTTGGCCAGTTGGGCGGACCCGACCGGCCGGGGATCGGCTTCGCGGCCGGCCTCGAGCGGCTCGTGCTGGCGCTGCCGGCGTCCCTCGGCGCCGGTGCCGCCGCCGCGCGCCTTCCTGGTCGCGATTGGCGACGACGGGCGAGACGCCGCGGTGGAGCTCTTGGCGGAGCTGCGGCGGGCCGGCCTCGCGGCGCAAATGGAGTTCGATACGCGCGGCGTGCGGGGCCAGATGAAGCGCGCGGACCGCTCCCAGTCTCGCGTGACGCTCATCGTCGGCGGCGATGAGCTCGCGCGGGGCGAGGTGACGGTTCGGGATATGGCCACCGGGAATCAGCAGGCGGTCGCGCGGTCGCGAGTGATTGACGACGTGCGGGAGCGTCTGCACGGCGACGGTCGAAAGGATATTGGATAAGACATCGTGGCGACATTTTCGTATCGGACTCATACATGCGGCGCGTTGCGCGGCTCGGACGTCGGCCAGCAGGTCGTGCTCCTCGGGTGGATTCACCGGGTGCGGGATCTGGGCGGGGTCCTGTTCTTCGATATTCGCGATCGGTACGGCGTGACGCAGGTGGTCGTGCGCGAGGCCAAGGCGGCGCTCGACCGGATTCGGCCGGAGTTTGTCGTGGAAGTGACCGGCACGGTGGAGCGGCGGTCCGACGAGACCGTCAATCCGAAGATTGCGACCGGCGAGGTCGAGGTGGTGTCGGCCGCCGTGAAGGTGCTGAACGAGGCGAAGACGCCGCCGTTTCCGATTAATGAAGATGCCTCGGTTGCCGAGGAGACGCGGCTGCGCTACCGCTACCTCGACCTGCGCCGGCCGCAGCTCCAGCAGAACCTCGTGCTGCGGCACAAGGTGACGATGGCGGCGCGGCGGTATTTCGACGCCGAGGGATTCCTCGAGATCGAGACGCCGGTGCTGACGCGGTCGACGCCGGAAGGCGCGCGGGACTATCTGGTGCCGAGCCGCGTGCACCCGGGCGAGTTCTTCGCGCTGCCGCAGTCGCCGCAGATCTTCAAGCAGATCCTGATGATTGCGGGGCTGGATCGCTACGTCCAGATCGTTCGCT
Organism: uncultured Acidobacteriota bacterium; assembly: GCA_963849525.1. Classification (GTDB taxonomy): domain Bacteria; phylum Acidobacteriota; class Vicinamibacteria; order Vicinamibacterales; family SCN-69-37; genus CAVXSP01. The sequence continues at coordinate 1,155,806 of CAWKHL010000006.1, forward strand.
GCTTTCGCGACGAGGACCTGCGCGCCGACCGTCAGCCGGAATTCACGCAGATCGACGTCGAGATGTCGTTCGCGAACGAGGAGCTCGTCTACGGAGTGGTCGAGGGCGCGATCCGCGCGATCTTCGACGTCGCCGGCCATACGGTCGAGACGCCGTTTCCGCGCATCAGCTACGACGACGCGATGCTGAAGTACGGATCGGACAAGCCCGACCTGCGTCCAGGCATGCCCATTGCCGACCTGTTGCCGGCCTTCGACGGTGCGCTTCCGGCGTACGTGGCGGAGGTGCCCGAGGGCGCGCGGGCCTTCCGCGGGTTCGCGGTGCCCGGCGGAGGCGAGTACTCCCGGAAGCAGCTCGACGACCTGGTGGCCGAGTCCCAGCGCCTCGGCGGCTATCTCGCATGGGCGCGCGTGGCCGACGGTGTCGTGCAGAGCTCGGCCCTGAAGCTGCTGGGCGACGCGCCGCTGCGGCGGGCGCTTGAGCGTGCGGGTGCGGGAGAGGGCGACCTCCTCCTGTTCATGGGCGGCCGCGTGGAGTCGACGGCCGACGTGCTCGGGCGGATGCGCCTCCACATCGCGAAGCTCGAGCATCTGCTGCGGCCGACCGATTTCCGGTTTGCGTGGGTGACCGAGTTCCCGCTGCTCGAATGGAACGCGGATGAGAAGCGCTGGGACTCGATGCATCACCCGTTCACGTCACCTCGGCCCGAGGATGTCACGCTGCTCGATTCCGATCCCGCGCGCGCCCGCGCACGCGCCTACGACCTGGCGCTCAACGGATCGGAAATCGCCGGCGGCAGCATCCGTATTCATCAGCCGGAGGTTCAGCGCCAGATCTTCCGCCTGCTCGGCATCGGCGACGAGGACGCCAAGGCGCGGTTTGGCTTCTTTCTCGAAGCGCTCGAGTACGGCACACCGCCGCATGGCGGCATCGCCTTCGGCCTCGATCGGATCGTGGCGCTGCTCTGCGGCGAGTCCTCGATTCGCGAAGTGATCGCGTTCCCGAAGACGGCGCAGGCGGTCGAACGCGATGTCCGGCGCGCCGTCGAACGGTCGACGACCGGCAGCTCCGCGAGCTGCACATCCGAACCGTCGGCCCCAAATGATGCGATGAGGCTGGGTATCGACCTCGGCGGGACGAAGATCGCCTCCGTTGTCCTCGATAGTGCCGGTGAGGTGGTCTGGAGCCGGCGCGTGCCCACACCCCGCGGGCAGTACGACGCGACGCTCGGGACGATCGCCGAGCTCGTGGCCGCGGCCGAGGCGGAGGTCGGGCCGTGCCTGGTGGGGATCGGGACGCCCGGCGCGATCTCGGCGGGGACCGGCCTCGTGAAGAACGCCAACTCGCACTGGCTGAACGGCCGCCCGCTTCGGCGCGATCTCGAGGCGCGCCTGGGCCGGGAGATTCGCGTGGCGAACGACGCGAACTGTTTTGCCGTGTCCGAGGCGGCCGACGGCGCGGCGGCGGGCGCGGACGTTGTCTTCGGCATCATCCTGGGGACGGGCACCGGCGGCGGCTTGGTCGTTCGCGGCGGCCTCGTGTGCGGCGTCAACGCGATTGCCGGCGAGTGGGGGCACAACGCGCTGCCGTGGCCGGACGACGAGGAGCGCCCGGGGCCGGCGTGCTACTGCGGCCGGCGTGGCTGCATCGAGACGTTCCTGTCGGGGCCCGGGTTGGCGGCCGACTACGTGCAGCGCGGGGGCGCGGCGCTCTCTGCCGATGCGGTGGCCGCGCGCGCTGGGGCGGGCGAGCCGCTGGCCGCCGCGACGCTCGACGCGTGGGAGCGGCGCCTGGCGAAGTCGCTCGCCACGATCATCAACGTGGTGGATCCCGACGTCATCGTGGCCGGCGGCGGGTTGTCCAGGATGGACCGCTTCTACGAGACCGTGCCCGCGCTCTGGGGCGCGTGGGTATTTTCCGATACGGTGCGCACGCGCCTCGTGCGCGCACGGCACGGTGATGCCAGCGGCGTCAGAGGCGCTGCCTGGTTGTGGTCCGGCGGTTCGTGCTAGGCTTCAGTTTGACGAATGCCTACGTCTTCGATGCGACGCATCGCGATGCCGAATGACGGCATCGAGACACTGTACGGATCCCTCGACGAAAACCTGAGAAGCCTCGAATCGGCCCTGAACGTTCGGCTGAAAACGAGCGGCCACGATCTGGTCGTCGAAGGCGAGGTCGACGAGGTGGCGCGCGCCGAGCGCGTGCTCGCGCAGCTCGGCGGCTTGCTGCGAGACGGCTACCGGTTCGCGCGCGGCGACGTCCGCACCGCGGCGCAGCTCTTGGTGGCCGACCCGAACGTCGAGTTGCAGGAGTACTTCCTGCGCGGCAACGCGCGGATGATCGGGCGCAAGCACATCGCGCCCAAGAGCGTGACGCAGCGACGCTATCTCGAGGCCATCGACGAGTGCGACGTCGTCATCGGCGTCGGTCCGGCTGGGACCGGCAAGACCTACCTGGCGATGGCGCAGGCAGTGGCGTACCTGCTCAACAAGCGCGTCACTCGCATCATCCTGGCGCGGCCGGCTGTCGAGGCGGGCGAGAAGCTTGGATTTCTGCCGGGCGACTTGCAGGAGAAGGTGAACCCCTATCTGCGCCCGCTCTACGACGCGCTCTACGACATGCTGGATGCCGAGCGCGTCGAGCGGTTGCTCGAGCGCGGCGTGATCGAGATTGCGCCCATCGCGTTCATGCGGGGCCGCACGTTGAACGACGCGTTCGTAATTCTCGACGAAGCGCAGAACACGACCTCCGAGCAGATGAAGATGTTCCTGACGAGGCTCGGCTTCGGCTCGAAGGCGGTTGTCACTGGCGACGTGACGCAGATCGACCTGCCGCCCGGACGGGTGTCCGGCCTGGTGGAGGCGCTGAAGGTCATCGAAGGCGTCGAGGGGATCGCCACGGTCTATTTCGACGAACGCGACGTCGTCCGCCACACCCTCGTGCAGCAAATCATCAAGGCCTATGAGGCCTATGCCGGCCAAGGCAAGACCCGATGAGAGCACTCGGGCCCGGGCGCGTCCGCCGGGACCGCCGATGCCCCGCGTGACGGTCGTGGTGACGGATGGCCTGGGGCGCCCGATCCGCGTGCGCGGTCTCGCCGCGTGGGTGGCCCGCGCGGCGCCGCGCAGGGCGTCCGGTCGCGTGGCGATTGCCCTGGTGAGCGACGCGATGATGCGGCGGTTGAATCGGACGTATCGGGGCGTCGACGCCGTCACCGACGTCCTCTCGTTTCCGGTCGCGCGATCGGCTGGCGGACGGCGCAGGCCGGCAGGCGATCGGGCGGACGACTCGCTTGGCGACATCGCGATTGCCTCAGGTGTCGCGCGCCGCCAGGCGCGGGCCTACGGGCACCCGCTCGCCACCGAATTGCGCGTGCTGGCCCTCCATGGGATGCTGCATCTGCTCGGCTACGATCACGAGTGCGACCAGGGGCAGATGCGGCGGCTCGAAGAGCGGCTGCGGCGCCGCGCGGGATTGGCCGCGGGCGTGATTGCGCGGGCCCGGATGTCGCCCGGACCCCGATGATTCCCCTATCCGTCTTTCTCACCGCCGCGGCACTGTTCGGCGTGGCCGCCACCGAAATGGCGTTCAGTCTGCTCATGCGGCTGCCACAGCGGCTCGAGGCGGAGCGGGAGGTTGAAGGCGAAGGGCTCCGCCGATATCTCGAGGATCCGCTGAAGTTCTTCGTGCCCGCTCGCGTCATGCGGGCCGCGCTGCTGGTCCTCATGATGGTCCTGCTGGTCCAGGCCTTCGGGACCGGCATCGGAGCCGCCGCACTGCTGCTGGCGGTGAGCCTCGGGATCTACCTCCTGGCCGGCCACCTGCTGCCCGCGCTGGTCGTGCGTCGATCCCCGCAGCGGGTCCTGGATCTGCTGCTGCCGCTCTTCAGCGCCGTTGCCAGGGTCCTCCTCCCGTTCACGAGTCTCATCATCGCGTGGCTCGGCCACCGGTCGAACGCGAGAGAACGGCGACGCGGGCGCGGCCGCGGAACTGGCCGGTCTGTCAACGCCAGACGACCCGCCCCGGGCCGACGAGAACCGGCTGCTGCGGTCCGTGGTCGACTTCGGCGAGACGTTGGTGCGTGAAGTGATGACGCCCAGGCCGGACATCGTCGCGATTCGGGCCGACGCCACGATCGACGATCTCCGGAGGCTCGTGCACGAGCAGGAATACTCGCGGTTGCCGGTCTTCACCGACAACCTCGACAACATCGTCGGGCTCATCGTCGTGAAAGACCTCATCCAGATGACCGAGGTGCCGTCGGGCGATCGCCGGGTGTCGGAGATCATGCGGCCCGCCGCGTTCGTCCCGGAAACCAAGCGGGTGGCCGACTTGCTCAGGGAGTTCCAGCAACGGCGGTTCCAACTCGCGATTGTCGTCGACGAGTACGGCGGTACCGCCGGCCTGGTGACGGTCGAGGATGTCGTCGAGGAGCTCGTCGGTGAGATTCGCGACGAGTATGACAGCGAAGCCGACCCGATCGTGGCCGAGGCTGACGACACGGTCGTGTTCAGCGCCAAGGTCGGCATCGGCGAGCTGATCGATCGGCTGGGCGTGCACATCGAGGACGGCGACTTCGAGACGGTTGGCGGGTACGTGCTCGCCCGGGTCGGCCGCGTGCCGGCGGTGGGCGAGCGGTTCACGTTCGATGGCCTGGAGGTCGAAATCCTCGAGGCCGAACGCCGGCGGATCCACAAGGTCCGGATCCGGCGCCTCGCTCCCGCGGCGCCCGAGACCTCGGAGTGAAGGCCGGCGTCGTCTCGCTCGTCGGGCGTCCGAACGCGGGCAAGTCAACGCTGCTCAACCGATTCATCGGTCAGAAGATTGCCATCGTCTCCGACAAGCCGCAGACGACCCGTCATCGGATTCAGGGTGTCAGCCATTCGGCCGACGGGCAGATCGTGTTCATCGACACGCCGGGCATTCACAAGCCCTTGCACCGGATGAACCGCCGCATGGTCGACACCGCCACACAGTCGCTGCGGGAGGTCGACGTGATTGTGCTGGTCGTCGACGCCACGGAGCGGCCGGGGCGGGGCGACGACCTGGTGCTGGATCTGGTCCGGCAGGCTCGCACGCCGGCGATCCTGGCGCTCAATAAAGTGGACCTTCTCAGTAAGCCGCGTTTGCTGCCGCTCATCGACCGGTACCAGAAGGCGCTCGACTTTCGCGCGATCGTGCCGATTGCCGCCCTCGGCGGGGAGGGCGTCGATGCGCTTCGACGGGAGATACTCGACGCGCTGCCGGAGGGCGATCCGCTTTATCCCGAGGAGTACCTGACCGACCAGACGCAGCGCACGCTGGCCGCGGAACTCGTTCGCGAGAAGGTGCTGGCGCATACCCGCGAGGAGCTGCCACATGCCACGGCCGTGGTCATCGACCGGTTCGAGGAGGCGGAGGGGGCGGGCGTCACGCGAATCTTCGCGTCGATCCTCGTCGATCGTGAATCGCAGAAGCCGATCGTCGTCGGCAAAGGCGGCGAGATGGTCAAGCGCATCGGCACCGAAGCCCGCCACGATCTGGAGCAGATGCTCGGCGGCCGCGTCTACCTCGAGCTGCATGTGAAGGTGCGTCCGGATTGGCGGGAGGACGCGCGCATTTTGGACGAGATCGGACTGCACTCCCGGCGATGATCGTGTTACAAGTAAAGACTTCCGTGACTTCGTGCACGAACCCTATGGGATAAGCGAGTTACCGCCATGGCGCAGCGCAGAATCGATCTCATCCTCGAGTCGGTGCGGCGCTTGGTACGTCTGGGCGCAACGCCCAACCTCCTGAATCTCCTTCAGAAACAGCATCCGGCCGACCTCGCGCAAATCTTCGCCGACCTTCCCGAGAAGGAGCGCCACGCGACGTTCAACGTCCTCGTGGAGCGCAACGGCAAGCTGGCGATGGAGGCGTCGAGCGAGCTCGGCCCTGAAAAGGGCGCCGAGCTCTTGGCGCTGCGTTCCGCCGATGAAATCGCGCGCCTGTCCCAGGAAATTCCCTCCGACGACGCCGCGGCGCTGATCGATCACTTACCGGAAGACCTGCGCCTGGCGGTGCTGGAGTCCATTCGGCCGAAGCCGGGCGGCGGCGGCGTCAGCGAACTGCTCGAGTACGAGGAGCAGACCGCCGGCCGGTTGATGAACCCGAACGTCTTCGCGCTGTCGGAGGACGAAACGGCGGGGGAGGCGATCGCGGCGCTGCAGTCGGCCCGAGATGTCGAGATGGTGTTCTACCTCTACATCGTCGACGAACGACGGCACCTGGTGGGCGTCGTCTCCCTCCGACGCCTGCTGCTGGTCTCGCCGGAGACGCCGCTCAAGCGCATCATGACGACCGACGTGTACAGTGCGCGCGTCGATACCGATCAGGAGGAGGTGGCCCGACAGGTCGCCAGCTACAACCTGCTCGCGATTCCGGTCGTCGACACCGAGAACAAGCTGGTCGGCGTGATCACGGTGGACGACGTCATCGACGTCATCAAGGACGAGGCCACCGAAGACGTCTACCGGCTGGCCGGCGTCTCCAAGGACGATGGCGTCCTCACGCCGCCTGGGGAATCCCTGCGGCGGCGGCTGCCGTGGCTGCTCGTGAACCTGGTCACGGCGTTCATCGCCGCATTTGTCGTCGGACTCTTCCGCCACACCATCGCGACGGTCGTGGGGCTGGCCATTTTCATGCCGATCGTCGCCGGAATGGGCGGCAACGCGGCGACGCAGACGCTGGCCGTGGTCGTCCGAGGGCTCGCGCTCGGGGAGTTGACCTGGGGGAACGCGCGCCAGGCGCTCGCGAAAGAGAGCCTCGTGGGGCTCGGCAACGGCGTCGTCAACGGGATCGTGGGCGCCTTGGTCGTCTGGGCCGTCAGCCCGGGCCACGACTTGATCCTGGGGCTGATCCTGGGGCTGGCGATGATCATCAACATGTTCGTGGCCGCCACCGCCGGGACCCTGATTCCGCTCGGGCTGCGCGCCGCCAAGGTGGATCCCGCGCTCGCTTCGTCGGTCTTCATCACCACGCTCACTGACGTCTTCGGTTTCTTTTCGTTCCTGGGCCTCGGCACCGTGTTCATCAAGTTCCTCTACCACGGGTAGGCCGGCCGCCGGCCCTCGCTTCGGCGCGGAGCGCGGAAAGCCACACGGCACGACGCGGCTCTTGTATGATGGCAAGAATCGGGCCAGAGCAAATCGCCCATTTGCCGGGGCCCGAGTGCGATGCCTGCCTATTCCAACGCCGCCCTGATTCTCCGGACGTATCGCTATGGGGAAGCAGATCGCATCGTGGTGTTCTTGACGGCCGACCGCGGGAAGAAGCGGGGCGTCGCGAAGAACGCCACGAAGTCGCGTCGGCGGTTCGGCGGCGCCCTCGAGCCGTTGACCGAGGGGCAGGTGGCCTACGTGGAGCGCGAGCACCGCGACCTCGTGTTCGCTGGACCGGGTCGAGCCGCGCCAGACGCCACTCGCCTCGGCCACGGGCCGGCAGGCCGACGAGGCGGCGCATGTGCTGAGCCACGCGGCCTATTTCGCCGAGCTCATCGACGAGTGGGCGCCGGAGGGGCACGCCAACGAGCGTCTGTTCCGCCTGGGCGCGGCGGTCGGCGCCGCGCTGGGCGGCGGGTCGATTGAGGCGCTCGCCCGGTATTTCGAGTATTGGCTGCTGCGATTGGAAGGCGTCTATCCGGCCCTGGATGTGTGCCCTCAGTGCGGCCGGCCCACGCTGCCGGACGGCGGCACACTGCTTTCGGGGGGACGGGATTTCGTCTGTGAGTCGTGCGGCCCGACGGGGTTCCGGCTCTCTCGAGGCGCCATGGCGTTTCTGCAGGCGGCCGGACGGCAGGCACGCCAGCGAGGTCGCCGCGCAGGGCGCGCCAGTCGCCGTGCTGCGCGAGATCGAGCACGTTCATCAGCGTCTGATCGCGCTCCACCTCGAAAAGGAAGTGCGGTCCGCGCGCGTCGTCAAGGAGTTGAGGCCGCACCCGTGACGTTTCAGGATCTGATTTTCAAACTGTCCGAATACTGGGCCGCCCAGGGCTGCCTGATCCAGCAGCCCATGGACATCGAAATGGGCGCCGGGACCATGCATCCCGAGACGTTTCTTCGGGTCCTCGGCGCACGCAGCCCTGGAACGTGGCCTACGTGCAGCCGTCCCGCCGGCCGGTCGACGGCCGGTTCGGCGAGAACCCGAACCGGCTGTTCAAGCACCACCAGTTCCAGGTCATCCTCAAGCCGGCGCCCGACGACATCCAGGACCTGTACCTCCAGAGCCTGGAGGCCTGTGGCATCGACCTGCGCGCGCACGACGTGCGGTTCGAGGAGGACAACTGGGAGGCGCCGACGCTGGGCGCGTGGGGCATCGGATGGCAGGTGCTCTACGACGGCCTGGAAATCACGCAGTTCACGTATTTCCAGCAGGCCGGCGGCGTGGATCTGTCGCCCATTTCCGTCGAGTTGACGTACGGGCTGGAGCGATTCGCCATGTCGCTCCAGGGGGTCGACAACGTCTACGACCTGCTCTGGGCGCCTGGCGTGACGTACCGCGAAGTGCGGCTGCTCGATGAAATCCAGCAGTCGAAATACGCGTTCGGCCAGGTCGCGATGCCGGAAGGCCAGTTCGCCGCGTTTCACCGCGGGCTGTTCGATCAGGTACTACGAATTTACGAAAGTGCTCCTGGCCTCCGGGCTGGTGCTGCCGGCCCTGGACGCGTGCCTCAAGTGCTCGCACGCGTTCAACGTGCTGGACGCCAGCGGCGGCATCGGCGTGACCGAGCGCACGGCCTACATCCACCGCGTCAGACAACTGGCGGTGGCGATTGGGAAGGCGTGGATCGAGTCGGGAGCAGCGGAGGGGCTTGGCTATGGATCGTGAGCTGCTGCTTGAGATCGGCGTTGAGGAGTTGCCGGCCTCGTGGCTGCCGGGCCTGACGACGCAGTTGGGAGAGGTCCTGGCGGCGCGCCTGACCGGCGCGGGGCTGCCGCCGAAGAGCGGCGTGGAAACCCACGCGACCCCCAGGCGCCTTGCCGCGAGCGTGCCCGGACTGGTTGACCGCCAGGAGGACCGGGACGAGAACGTGACCGGGCCGCCCGTTTCGGCCGCGCGCGACGCCGGCGGGCAGCCGACGCCGGCGGCCCTTGGGTTCGCACGCAAACTTGGCGTCGAGTTCGACGCCCTCGTCGAGGTCGAGACGCCGAAGGGGCGCTACCTGAGCTATACGAAGAAGCTTCGCGGTCGCGCCACCGTCGATGTGCTGCCCGGACGTCCTGACGCAGGTGCTTCGGGCGCTCGCGTTCCCGAAGCAGATGCACTGGGACGCCCAGCTCGACGACGGCAAGGGCGAGTTGGTGTTCGGGCGCCCGATCCGGTGGCTGCTGTTCCTGTACGGCGGCCGCGTGGTGCCGTTCACGATCGCGCGCCTCGCCGTGGCCTCCAGCCCGAGAGTGCAGGACGTGACGTCGGGGGCCGTGACCTATGGCCACCGCTTCCTGGCGACCACGGGCCGCGCCGGCCGCGCCATCAAAGTTCGCAGCTTCGAGGAGTACCGCAAGAAGCTCGGGGAGAACTTCGTCCTGCTGTCGCGGATCGAGCGGCACGACCGCATCCTGCGCGACCTGGATGTTCAGGCGCGCCGCGTCGGCGGACGCCCCTTGCTGCAGCAGCATCCGCAGGCACAGGCGCTGCTCGAGGAAGTGCCCGACCTGGTGGAGTTCCCCACGGTGGTCGCGGGCGCGTTCGACCCGGAGTTTCTCTCGCTGCCTGAAGAAGTCCTCACGACCACGCTGATCCATCATCAACACTTCTTTCCGGTCACCGGGAGCAGCGGCGCGCTCATGCCCGCCTTCCTCGCGATCACGAACACCCAGTCGGGCAACGACCGCGCCATCGCAATCAACGCGGAGCGCGTCGTCACGGCGCGGCTGCGGGACGCGCGATTCTTCTGGAACGCCGATCGGCAGGTGACGCTCGAGCAGCGGCTCAACCGCCTCGAGACGCTCGTGTTCCACAAGGCCGTCGGCTCCTACCGGCAGAAGGCCGAACGGATCGAGCGGCTGGCGCGCTGGATTGCGACCTCCGTGCTGGGGGAACCGGAGCAGGCGGAGTCGGCCGCGCGTGCCGCGCGCCTCGCCAAGGCCGACTTGGCCACCGAGATGGTGGGGGAGTTTCCCGAGCTTCAGGGCGTGATGGGGGGCGTCTACGCGCGCGAAGCGGGCGAGCCGGAGGCCGTGTGGAAGGCCATCTACTCGCATTACCTGCCCATCGGCGTGGAAGCCGCCGCGCCTCCCGCCCTTGAGACCCTGGGCGAAGGCCGAGTGACCTGGGCCGCGGTCTCCCTTGCCGACAAGCTGGACACGCTGGTCGGCCTGTTCCTCGCGGGCGAGCGGCCCACCGGATCGCGCGATCCGTTCGGTCTTCGCCGGCAGGCGCACGGCGCGCTGAAGGTCCTGCTCGACATCGAAGGCCTGGCGCCCAGGGCGGCCGGCGCGACGCTCGGGGCCATGGTCACGGCGGCCGTCGAAGGCTTTGCGGGACTCGACGTCCAGCGTGACGAGGCGCTCGACGCCCTCGGACGGTTTCTCAGCGAGCGGTTGGGGTTTGCCCTCGAGCAGCGCGGCGCGGCGGCTCGAAACGTCAGGGCCGTCCTCCGCGATCGCGGTCTCGGTGAGATCGCGCCAGGGCGCCTCGAACACAACGTGACGGCGCTCGGGGCGTTTGCCGAAACCGAGTCCTTTCGTCAGCTCGCCGCCGCCTTCAAGCGTGTGCGCAACATCGCACGCGAGCTGCAGGATGCGCGCGAGTGCGGCCTGGACGAGGTGCGGGCGGCGCTCGAGGCGCCGGCCGAGCTGGCGCTCTGCGACGAGATTGCCGCCCGACGCGAGCAGATCGATCGCGCCACCCGGGCGGACGGCGATTTTCGCGCGGCCTACACCGCCGCGGCCGGCTTCCAGCCGGCCGTCGACCGGTTCTTTGCCGAAGTGTTCGTGATGGTCGACGACGTGCCGCTGCGGCTGGCGCGGCTGCGTTTGATGAAACGATTAGAGCAACTCATTTTACAACTCGGCGATATTTCTGAGATCGTTGCTGCGGAATCTTAACTGGAGTCGTAAATCGATGGCACAGCAGGCGAAGCGCGCGGCGTCACGGAAGGTAAGCGGCAGGCTCGTATATCAGTTCGGGCGAAAGACCGACGGCAACGGCACGATGAAGCCGCTGCTCGGCGGCAAGGGCGCGGGTCTGGCGGAGATGTGCCGGATCGGCCTCCCGGTGCCGCCCGGGTTCACCATCACGACCGAGGTCTGCACGTACTACTACGGCCACAAGCGGACCTATCCGCCCGATCTGAAGAAGCAGATGCAGACGGGCCTCGCCGCGATCGAGAAGCAGACGGGCAAGCGGTTCGGCGACGTGCGCAACCCGCTCCTCGTGTCGGTGCGGTCGGGCGCGCGCGATTCGATGCCCGGCATGATGGACACGATCCTGAACCTCGGGCTGAACGACGCGACGGTCGAGGCCCTCGCGACGAAGACCGGCAATGCGCGGTTCGCGTGGGACTGCTATCGTCGCTTCGTTCAGATGTACGGCGACGTCGTGCTCGGCGTGCAGAAGCGGCCCGACGAGGACCACGAGCCGTTCGAGTCCGTCATTGACGCCCTGAAGCACGAGCGGTATCACCGCGACATCGAGGACACGAAGCTCACGGTGGACGATCTGCAGGAGTTGGTCGGCCGGTTCAAGGCGCTCGTCAAGGAGCGCATCCGGTCGCCAGTTCCCCGAGTCGCCCTGGGAGCAGCTGATGGGCGCGGTCGGCGCCGTGTTCGGCTCGTGGATGAACGACCGCGCGATGGTCTATCGCCGCAAGTACAACATCCCGTCCGAGTGGGGCACCGCCGTCAACGTCCAGGCGATGGTCTACGGCAACACCGGCGACCGGTCGGGGTCGGGCGTCGCCTTCACGCGGAATCCGGCCAACGGCACGAAGGAGTTCTACGGCGAGTTCCTCATGAACGCGCAGGGCGAGGACGTCGTGGCCGGCGTGCGGACGCCCGAGCCGGTGGCGCAGCTCAAGAGGCACCTGCCGAAGGCCTATCGGGAGCTGGAGCGGATCCGGCGCGTCCTCGAGAAGCACTTCAAGGACGTGCAGGACTTCGAGTTCACGATCGAGGACGAGCACGTCTACATGCTGCAGACGCGCAACGGCAAGCGCACGGCGATGGCGGCGCTGAAGTTCTCGATGGACATGTTCAAGGAGAAGCTCATCGACTGGAAGACGGCCGTGATGCGCAATCCGGCCGACCAGCTCGATCAGCTCCTGGCGCCCGTGTTCGACACGACCGAGGCGGCGAAGGCGGCGACGGTGGCGACGGGGCTCCCCGCCGGGCCTGGCGCGGCCTCCGGCCAGGTCTATCTGAACGCCGATCGCGCGGTGGCCGCCGCGGCCAGGAACGAGTCGGTGCTGCTCGTCCGCGTCGAGACCTCGCCCGAGGATCTGCGCGGCATGATCGCGGCGGGCGGCATTCTGACCGCTCGGGGCGGCGTGTCGTCGCACGCGGCGCTCGTCGCGCGGCAGATGGGCAAGGTGTGCATCTGCGGCGCGTCGGCGCTCGAGGTCGACTACCAGGCCCGCACCGTGACGGTCGCCGGCCGGACCTACAAGGAAGGCGACTGGCTGTCGATCGACGGGACCGCGGGGCGGGTGTTCGATGGCCGTGTGGCCACGGCGCCCTCCGAGATCGTCGCCGGTCTGATCGAGGGCCAGGAGGCGGCGAAGAAGACCGAGAAGTTCAAGAGTTTCGAGCAGCTCATGAAGTGGTGCAGCCAGGCATCGCGCATGTCGGTCCGGACCAACGCCGACACCCCCGAGCAGACGCGCAACGCGATGGCGTTCGGCGCCGTCGGCATTGGCCTCTGCCGGACCGAGCACATGTTCTTCGAGGGCGACCGCATCGACGCCATGCGCGAGATGATCCTGGCCGAGACGCTGGAAGAGCGGAAGACGGCGCTCGCCAAGCTCCTGCCCTACCAGCGGGAGGATTTCGCCGGCATCTTCCGCGCGCTCAAGGGACATCCGGCGACGATCCGCTTCCTCGACCCGCCGCTCCACGAGTTCCTGCCGCACACGCGCGAGCAGCAGGCGGAACTGGCCCGGAAGATGGGCGTGCCGGCCGAGCGTATTCACGCGCGAGTCGAGCAGCTCCACGAATTCAATCCCATGCTCGGCTTCCGCGGCTGCCGTCTGGGCATCGGCTATCCGGAGATCTCCGCGATGCAGGCGCGCGCCGTGTTCGAGGCCGCGTCCATCGTGCAGAAGGAGGGCGTAAAGGTCCGTCCGGAGATCATGATTCCGCTCGTGGCCTTCAAGCGCGAGCTCGACCTGCAGCTCGAGGTCGTGCACCAGGCCGCGCGCGAGGTCCAGGCCGAGCAGAAAGTGAAGATCGCCTACCTCGTCGGCACGATGATCGAGGTGCCTCGCGGCGCGCTGACGGCCGACGAGATCGCGCAGAGTGCGGAGTTCTTCAGCTTCGGCACGAACGACCTGACGCAGACCGGACTCGGGATGTCGCGCGATGACGCGGGGTCGTTCCTGCAGACGTACGCCGAGCTCGAAATCCTGAAGCGGAACCCATTTGCGACGATCGATCAGAGCGGCGTCGGCCAGCTCGTCGAGATCGCCGTCGCCAAGGGCCGGAAGACGCGGCCCGCCCTGAAGCTCGGCATCTGCGGCGAGCACGGCGGCGATCCCGCCTCGATCGAGTTCTTCGAGAAAGTGGGGCTCGACTACGTGAGCTGCTCGCCGTTCCGGGTGCCGGTGGCCCGGCTGGCGGCGGCGCAGGCGGCCCTGGCGCGGAAGGCGCGCGGCTAACGCCGGGCGGCCGGAGGGCCAGTGACGCGGATCCAGCGCCTGCCGTCAGACGTGGCGAACCAGATCGCCGCGGGCGAGGTCGTCGAGCGGCCGGCGTCGGTCGTCAAGGAACTGGTCGAGAACTCCCTGGATGCGGGGGCGCACCGGATCGCGGTCGCGATCGAGTTCGGCGGCAAGAAACTAGTCGCCGTCGAGGACGACGGGAGCGGCATGCGGCGCGAGGACGCCCTGCTGGCCGTCGAGCGTCACGCGACCAGCAAGCTTCGAACCGCCAACGACCTGGCCAGCATCGAGACCCTCGGGTTCAGGGGCGAGGCGCTGCCGTCGATTGCCTCCGTGTCCCGCTTTCGGCTTCGCACACGAGCGGCGGGCGACATTGCCGGCACGGAGATCAAGATCGAGGCCGGACGCCAGAGCTCAATTGGCGAAACGGGCGCCCCCGAAGGGACGCTGATTGAGGTCGGCGATCTCTTCTTCAATCTGCCCGCGCGGCGGAAATTCCTCAAAGCGGACACGGCGGAATCCACCCAGGTCTCGCGGGTGGTCACGCAGTTGGCGCTGGCCTACCCTGAGGTCGGATTCACGCTGCGAAGCGGCGGGCGAGTCCTCGTCGAGGCGCCGCCGGCCGGTTCGCTCGAGGAACGCTTCTATCAAATCTATGGAGAACGGCCCGACCTCGTGCCGCTGTCGAAGCAGGCGGCCGGGATCGCGGTCGGCGGGTTCGTCGCGGCCCTGACCGACCAGGGGCCCGTGCGGGGGCCGCAGCACGTCTTCGTGAACGGGCGCATCGTGCGCGACCGGACCATCGCCCACGCGATTCAGCAGGCCTACAGCGTCGCCACGATCAAAGAGCGGAGTCCGGAAGTCCACGTCTTCATTACCCTGCCGCCCGACCGCGTGGACGTGAACGTGCATCCGACGAAGGCGGAAGTGCGGTTTCTCGATCAGGGGCTCGTCCACGAGATCATTCGCCGCGCGGTCGTCGATGCGCTCGGGCAGGGCGCGGCGCCTGAATTGGTGCTCGCGGCGGGCGCCAGCGCGCCGGGAGCGACGCCCGTGGGCCTGCCGTTGACCTGGCCTGGCGGCGGCGGGATCGCGCCGCCTCCGCCGATCGAGGGGCTGGCGCCGGCCGAGGCGGGACTTGCCCGAGCCATCGAAGCGGGCGACGCCGCCCGCATGGAGCGACCCTCGCGTCGCGACCACCGCGGGCCGGGCCGGCGTATCCGACCTCATTCAGCCGATGACGCCGCTTGGCCAGTTCCGCAACACCTTTATCATTGCCGCCGACGATGACGGCCTGGCCATCATCGACCAGCACGTGGCGCATGAGCGGATTCTGTTCGAGCAGATTGCCGAACGCCTCACCAGCGGGACGCTCGAGTCGCAGCGGCTGCTCGACCCGGTGGTCTTCGACGTGGGGGCTGGTGAGCACGGGACGCTGCTGGCGCATGCGGCCGAGCTCGCGAGGTTCGGCTTCGAGATCGAGGATTTCGGCGGCACGAGCCTTCGCGTCGCCGCCGTGCCCGCGCTGCTCAATTGGCGGGAATGCGACGCGGCGCTCCGCGCGGTCGCGGGCGATTCTCGAAGGTCTCGAGTCTGGTGCCGGCATCGACGAGACGCTGCGGCGTCTGGCGGCGACCATGGCGTGCCATGCCGCGGTCAAAGCGCATGACCTGCTCACCCGCGAGAAGATGCAGTACCTGCTCGACGAACTCCGCCGGACGTCCCACTCATCGGTCTGCCCGCACGGCCGCCCCGTCGTGCTCCGGCTGACCCGCCGCGAGATCGAGCGCAACTTCGAACGGATCTGACGCTAGTCGGGTGACCGGCATTCCGTACGTACCAGGGTTGCACCATGGAGCACATGGAGGATAGCCGTGAGCCGAGCTGGCGGCCCGGCTCTGCCGGGCCACTGTCCTGCGAGATGAGGGGTGGACGCGAACGCGATTATCGAGTCGTCAGCCACACGCGGTCCGCGCTCGCGTCCGCCCCTCGTCTCGCAGGACGGCCGCCGAAGGCGGCGGCCAGCTCGGCGACGTTCAGACGCGGCCAGCCTTCATGCGCTTCATGGTGTGACTCGTCGTCGATGGGGAACGGGTCAGGCGTCGCCTGAGCCCTTGCGCAGCCTTCTCGCGCGTTCGAGCGCCTCGGCAATCTTCGCCTCGAGACCACGGTCGGTCGGCTGATAGTAGCGGCGGCCCTCGAGGTGGTCGGGGAGGCACGACATCTCCGCGACACCCTGGGCCTCGTCATGGGCGTACCGGTATCCGCGGCCGTAATCGAGGTCGCGCATGAGCGTCGTGGGCGCGTTTCGCAGGTGGAGCGGCACCGGGCTGGCCACGTCCTGCGTCGCATCGCGCGCCGCGCTCAGATAGGCGCGATAGACGGCGTTGCTCTTCGGCGCGGCCGCCATGTAGGTCACGACCTGCGTGAGCGCGGTGTTGCCCTCGGGCATCCCCAGAAAGTGGACGGCGTCCTTCGCCGCGACGGCCACCTGCAGGGCGCGCGGATCCGCGTTGCCGATGTCCTCGGAGGCGAAGCGAATCAGTCGCCGCGCGACGTACAACGGGTCTTCGCCCGCCTCGAGCATGCGTGCGAGCCAGTAGACGGCGGCATCGGCATCGCTGTTGCGGATCGACTTGTGCAGCGCGGAAATGAGGTTGTAGTGCTCTTCGCCGGACTTGTCGTAGAGCAGTGACCGGCGCTCGATCAACGCGGCGAGGCCCGGTGCGTCGAGTTGTCGGCTGCCGTCGGCGGCTGGGGCGAGCGACACGACCGCCTGCTCGAGGAGGTTGAGCGCGACCCGCGCGTCGCCATTGGCGTGCACCGCGATGCCGCGCAGCGCGTCGTCGTCGATGCGCGCGCGGTACGCGCCGAGGCCGCGGTCGGCATCGTCCAGTGCCCGTCTGAGAATCCGCACGACGTCGTCCACGCCCAGCGGCTCGAGGACGTAGACCTTCGAGCGCGACAAGAGCGCCGAGTTGACCTCGAACGAGGGGTTCTCGGTCGTCGCGCCGACGAGGACGATGGCGCCGGCCTCGACGTGGGGCAGGAACGCGTCCTGCTGGGCTTTGTTGAATCGGTGAATCTCGTCGATGAAGAGCACGGTTCGCCGGCCGCGGCTGGCGCGCGCATGCTCGGCGCGCGCGATCACCTCCCGGATTTCCTTGATGCCGGACGTCACGGCGCTGAAGGCCACGAAGTCTCCGCCCGTGACCGTCGCCAGGATGCGGGCGAGCGTGGTCTTGCCCGTGCCGGGCGGTCCCCAGAGGATGAGCGAGTGCAGTGCGCCGTGCTCGATGGCTTGGCGAAGCGGGCGCCCCTCGCCGAGGAGCCGTTCCTGCCCGACGAACTCGTCGAGGGTTCGGGGGCGCATCCGCTCGGCCAGCGGGGTGCCGGGGAGGGGGCCTTCGTCCTCGAAGAGTGATGGTGACATGGCTTGGATCAGGCGCCGGCACGCTGCCGAGCGGCTTCGTAGAGGAGCAGCGCCGCGGTGACCGCGACGTTCAGGGAGTTCGACCCAGGGCGCATGGCGACGCGCACCCGATCGTCGGAAGCCCCGAGCACCGTCGCGTCGAGCCCCGCGCCCTCGTTGCCGACCAGCAGGAGCACAGGAGCCCGGAGGTCGGCCCGCTCGAGCGCGGTCGTCGCCTCGACGGCGGCGGCCACGACCCGCACGCCTTGTCGTCTCGCGGCGGCAATCGCGTCCGGTGTCGAGGCGCAGGCCACCGGCAGCCGGAACGTGCTGCCCATGGCGCCCCGCAGTGCTTTCCAGGCGCCCGGATCGGCCGACCGATCCAGACACGCGATCCCCGTGCCGCCGAGGGCGTCGGTGCTGCGGATGGCGGCACCGAGGTTGCCGGGATCCTGCACGTCGACCAGGCCCACCACCAGGGCTGGCCGGGGCGCGTATACCGCATCGAGGGGCGCTGGTGTCCAAAGGGCCACCGCCGCAATGCCGCTCGGCGTTCGGACCGGGCTGGCGGCATCCATGACGGCAGCGGTCACGTCGTAGACGGCGGCGCCGGCGCGCGCCGCCGCCGCAGGCAGGCCCAGGTCGTCCTGGCTGGCGTGCAGGCTGAACGCCGGCGAGACGAAGACCGTTTCGACCGGGAGGTGGGCCGCGAGCGCCTCGCGGAGCAGGTGGGCGCCGTCGAGCAGCACGCGTGGCTCGGCACCCCGCGTGGTCGCCAATTCATGAAAGAGGCGGACCAGCGGATGCCGGCGGCTGGAGAGGCGTAAAGGCGCAATCGGCACGGCGGCCCACCGAATGTAGCATGTTAGAATTTTTCAGTAATGAAAGCGCGGTTGATTAAGCGATTCGAGGTCGAGATCGTCCAGCTCGAGCGGGAGCTCACCCAGGAGCTGCCGAAGGAAATTAAGCGTGCGCGCGAGCTGGGAGACCTTCGAGAGAACGCCGAGTACCAGGCCGCCAAGGAGCGGCAACGCTTCGTCGAGGCGCGCGTGTCCATGCTGCGGCACCGCGTCTCGGAGATCCAATTGATGAATCTCGACAAGATCCCCACGGATCGCGCGGGGTTCGGGTCGAAGCTCTCGGTCCGCGAGGGCGACAAGGTCATGGCCTACGAGTTGGTCATGCCCGAAGACGCCAATCCGGATCGCGGCCTCATTTCAATCGCGTCCCCGCTCGGCCGGGCGTTTGCCGGCAAAGAGGAAGGCGATGAGGTGACGGTTCCCACCCCGGCGGGCGTCCGAGAGTTCGAGATTGTCAGCCTGACGACGATTCACGATTCCGAGTAGCCACGAGTGGCCGACTCCACTTACTCGCCCAGACTTCGCACCGCCGTCGTGCTGTGTGGAACGGGGACGGCTGGGGCGTACCAGTCCGGCGTGCTTCGCGCGCTGTCGGATGTCGGCGTCAAGATCGATCTGATGGCCGCCCACGGGGCGGGCGTCGCGACGGCCCTGTGCGCCGCGATTGCGGGCGGCGGCCGGCTGTGGGACCCCGCGGGTCTCTGGCTGTCGCCGGCGATGGCGCGCGCCTATCGCTGGCGGAGGGCCCTGCGCTTGGGGGCCTGGGGGCTGCTCGCGGCTGGCGCAGTGCTCCTCTCTCCGCTCGTGGTGATGCTGGTCGCGACCGCCGCCTACGCGTCCAGCCTGGTGGCGGGGCTGGTGAACCTGCCGAACGTGTCGGCGTGGCTCGTCGACGCATTCCGGCGGCTGCTCGCGAGCCTCTTCACGCCGCCAATCATTCCGACCATCGTGCCTCGCGCCGTCGTGCTGGCCGTGCTCGTGGTGCTTGGCGTCCTGGCCGTCTCTGCGGCGCGGGCAATCCGACGGGAGCCTTGGCGACGGGTGCGCGGCGGCTTCTGGTGGCGGCTGGTGGGCGCTCCGCTTAGCGCGGCCGAGCCCGAGACCACGTTCGTCGAGACGCTCTGGGAGCTGGTGTGCGGGGCCTCGACGGCGCCGCGTCCGGACCGGCGGGAGGTGAGCCGGCGCTATGCCGACATGCTGGTCGAGAACCTGGGCCAGCCGGGTTTCTGCGAGGTCCTGGTCGCCGTTCATGACCTGGACGCGCGGCGCGATCTCGTCGGCACTGTGCTTCCCGCGGATCTGCGGGCCGCGATCGCGGCCGCCAAGCGGGTACCCGGCCCGCGCGAGGCCGAGCTGGTCGACCTTGGCGTCGATCATCGAGACCTGGTCGTCGACTTTCTCCTGGGCGCGCTGCGCCTGCCCGTCGCTTCACAGCCGCACACGATGGAGTTCCCCCCCGAGAGCTACTGGCGCGGCGAGGCGCACCGGATCTGCGATCGCCCCGAGTTGCCGGTTCGCTTGATCGAGGAGATCGCCTCGGCGGGTATCGAGCAGGTGATTCTCGTCAGCCCGGCGTCGCCGGCGGGCGTGCCCCACGGGCTTCGGTCGAAGCCGCTCGATTTGCGAGGCCGCATGGGCGAGACGGTGCGGTCGATCGAGACGGCCGCGCTCCAGGACGCCTGGCGGATTGCCGCGCCGAGGTTCTCCGGCGTGTTCGTGATCCGCCCGGATCACAATCCCGTCGGCCCTTTCGATTTCGCGGGTGCCTATGACGAGGCCTCCGACCGGCGCCGGTCGATGGCGGAACTGCTGCAGCAGGGGCACGACGACGCCTACCGACAGTTCATCGAGCCGATAGTGGCGAGTGGCGACCGCGTCGAAGTACTCTAGCGCCCCATGGACCGGCATCGCGAGACGGACGTCATTCATGCGGGGGAAGGCGCGAGCGCGGCGGCGACACCGCTGACCCGGCCGATCTACGAGACCAGCACGTTCACGTTTGACAGCGCGGCCGAGGTCGACGCGTACCAACAAGGCCGATCCGACAAGTACCTGTACTCGCGCTACGCGAATCCCACCGTTCAGTCGGTCGAAGCGAAACTCGTCGTCCTCGAGGCGGGCGAGGCCGCGCTCGTCACGTCCTCGGGGATGGCGGCCGTGGCGACGGCGCTCTTCGGACTGCTGCAGGCGGGAGACGAGGTGGTCTGCAGCGCGGCAATCTACGGCGGCACGCTGCACCTCATCGCCTCGATGCTGACGAAGTTCGGTGTAACGGCCCGGTTTGCCACGCTCGAGGACCTGGCGAACCCGGCGTCGATCCTGGGGCCCACGACCCGCGCGGTGTGGTTCGAATCGCCGGTCAACCCCACGCTGCGGTGCGTCGACATCGCGCGCGTCGCCGAGGCGTGCCGCGCGCGCGGCGTCTGGTCGATGTTCGATAACACCTTTGCGGGCTCGACCAACCAGCAGCCGCTCGCGCTGGGCGTGGACCTCGTGATGCATTCGGCGACGAAGTACTTGAGCGGTCACAGCGATGTCGTGGCCGGCGCGCTGGTGGGCTCGGAGGCGATGATTGGACGGCTGCGCCAGGCGCGGAAGCTCTTCGGCGGCGTGTTGGATCCGATGGCCGCCTACGTGCTGGCGCGAGGCATGAAGACGCTGGCGGTGCGCATGGCCCGGCACAACGACAGCGCGCGCCGCGTGGCCGACTGGCTTGCGCGCGACCCGCGCGTCGCCGGCGTGTGCTACCCGGGGCTTGCCTCGCATCCGGACCACGCCGTGGCCCGCGCGCAGATGCGGGGGTTCGGCGGGATGGTCACGTTCGAGGCGGCGGGAGGCTACGAGGCCGCCTGCCGGACCTTCGATCGGCTCGCGGTCATCCGACGTGCGGCCAGCCTTGGCGGCGTCGAGAGCTTGTGCAGCCTGCCGGTGCTGACGTCCCACTATGGGTTCAGCGATGAGCAGCTCGCGGACGCCGGTGTGACGCGCGGGATGGTGCGCCTCTCGGTTGGCCTCGAGCACCCGGACGATCTCGTCGCGGATCTCGATCAGGCGCTCGGGTAGGCCCCGGAGTTCGGCGTTCGGAGTCAGTCCACTTTCGCCGCGACCTTCTTCCCGTCGTGGGTCGTGTCACTGAGAAAGTCGTTGGCCAGTTCTCCGATCCGCGCGGCGATTCCCACGCCGGACAGGTCGCCGAACTTGGCGCGGAAGCGCTCGATCGGGACGACCGCCTTGGCCATCGCGCGGTGGCCGCCCGCGCTGCCGATGTCGGCGAAGTTGGCCTTGACGAACTCGCCCGCGTTCCGCGAATAGCCCAGGTTGCGGACGCTCACGATCGATCTGGCCCGAGACCGTGCCCGCCACGATCGCCCACTTGACGCCTTCGACCTGCAGCAGGAAATCGGCCGTGTACGGGATGAAGTCCTCGCGGGTCGTTTGTCCCAGGTAGGCGGAGAGCACCTGATCGCGGAGCCGGCTCGCCGAGAGCGCGCGCGTTACGTGCTCCAGGCGCTCGAGGGTGATTTCGCCGCCTTCCATCTTGCGGATGAGCGCGGGGTCGGCGAGTGGGTAGAGATAGGTGAACGCGTCGAGGTCCACGCGATTCGTCTGGCGCGCGAAGAAGAGCGTGTCGGACTTGATCGCATAGAGCATCGCCGTCGCGATGCGCTCGGAGATATTCACGTCGACCGCCCGCAGGTGTTCGGTGAGGATCGTGCACGTCGAACCGTAGTCGGCGCGGATGTCCTTGAATACGGCGGTGTAGCCGGGCTGCTCGGGATGGTGGTCGATGACCAGATCGACGCGCGGCAGCTGGCCGCTGAAGTAATGCGGCTGCACGTCCACCGTGGCGATACGGTCGAAGCCGGCGAACTCCTCCGGCTTGATGGGCTCGACCTGGATGTCGAGCAGGTCGGCCATGCGCACGTTTTCCGGGCGCGGACACGCCCTGCAGCGCGGCGATGATGGCCGTGGTCCGCGTGCGGTGCAGCACATTGCGCAGCGCTAACCCCGCGGCCAGGGCGTCCGGGTCCGGCTCGTTGTGCAGCAGGATGAGGACGCGGTCGGCGTCCGAGAAGTAGCGCTGGTACTGCTGGACGCGGGCGCGCGTGAGCGACCGCCCGAGCTCGGTCGTGAAGGGCACCGCCAACAGCTCGGCCAGGTCGAGGTGCGTGATCTCGGGGACCAGCGTCCGGAGCTCGTCCTCGGTCTTGCGGTTCGCGCGGCCGACGTGCAGGACGTAGATGAGGCTGCCCCCGGCGTCGCGGATCGCGGTGACCGTCCGCTTGAGGCTCCTCCGGCCGTTATCCTCGATGATGACGCAGGTCGTCGGACTGAGATCCGCTCGGAGATACGAGTCTATCCGGTGAGGATCGGCCACCGTCGCTGCGACGCCATCTTCCACGAGGCGCCGAGCAAGAGGGCGGCGTTCGACGAGGAACTGCACGTCAAAAGCACCCGTGAGCACCCGGTGAAGCGTCCGAATGACCAGCTCGTCCTGACAGACGGCCAGTGCACGCACAACGCGGCATTATAGAGGAAACCGACGGGCCCTGGGTCGCCCGAACTGTGGAAGGCCCGTCAGGGCGGCGCAGGGCGCGCTACCATGGGGGAGCCTCGAGACCGATTCGCGACTGGAAAAGCCAGGACCAGACACGATGGCAGGGCACGGACGGACGTTGACGAGCGGTCGAGCGGTCTGGGGCGCGGCGTGCTTCGCGGTGGCGGCCGGCTCCTGGGTGACGGCCCAGCAGCCGTTCCGCACCAGCGTCGACGTCGTCCAGGTGCCGGTCGTCGTCCGGGGCGCCAAGGGCGACCTCGTGCACGGCCTCAAGGCGTCGGACTTCGAGGTGCGGGAAGACGGGCGGCTCCAGCGCATCGCGTTCTTTAGCGAAGGCGCGCCCGGCGAGCGGCTGCCGCTGCACCTCGGCGTCATGCTGGACACGAGCGAGAGCATGGCGGCCGACCTCGGCGAGGCGGCCAACGCCGCGGTGCGGTTCGTCCACGCGCTGGACGAGCCGGTGGACGTCACCTTCGTGGGGTTCGACTCGGACGTGCGGCTGAGCGTCTTCTCACCGCCCGATTACCCCCAGTTGTTCGCGCGTATTCGGGGACAGCACGCCGCCGGCATGACGGCCTTCTATGACGCGATCGGCGTCTATCTCGCCCAGGCCGAGCGGCGGGACGGTCAACAGGTTCTCGTCGCGTATACCGACGGCAGCGACTCGACCAGTTCGCTGACGTTCAGCGAGCTCCTCAAGCTGCTGCGGATGGACGACCGCGTGATCGTCTACGTGATCGGCTATCTGGACAACGAAGGCACGGCGCGGTTCGCGCTCCAGTCGCAACTGATCGAGATCGCGCGGACGACCGGCGGCAACGCGTTCTTTCCCGTGTCGCTGCACCAGGTGGGCGACGTCTACCGTCAGATTGTCGACGAACTGACGTCGCGCTACACGCTTGGGTATCTTCCCGCGTCGCCGACGGCGGGCGGTGGCGGCTTCCGGAAGATCGAGGTGCGGGTCGTGCGTCGCGGTCTCGAGGGCGCGAAAGTGCAGACCCGCGCGGGCTACGACGCCGCGCGTCCCAATCGATGAGAACGCCGAGAACGCCCTCGCGACGGGCGCACGCAGAGGCGGAGAAGGAAGGCGGGGCGTAGTACCATTGGAAGATTTGGTGACCCCGGTGATGCCTTCCGTCCCCCGTGCGTTCGAGCTCGAGACCGACTACGAGCTTCGCGGCGACCAGCCCGAGGCCATCGCCAGCTCGTCGAGGGCCTGCGTCGGCAGGATCGGTCCCAGGTGCTGCTGGGGGTGACCGGGTCGGGCAAGACCTTCACGATGGCGCAGGTGCTCGCGCGGCTGAACCGGCCGGCGCTCGTGATGGTGCACAACAAGACGCTGGCCGCGCAGCTGTATCAGGAGTTCCGGCGGTTCTTCCCGCGGAACGCGGTCGAATTCTTCGTCAGCTACTACGACTACTATCAGCCTGAAGCCTACATGCCGGCGACCGACTCGTACATCGAGAAGGAAGCCATCATCAACGACGAGATCGACCGGCTGCGGCTGTCGGCGACGCGGTCGCTCTTCGAGCGCCGTGACGTCATCATCGTGGCCAGCGTCTCGTGCATCTACGGCTTGGGGTCGCCCGAGTCCTACTACGGACTCATCCTGTCGCTCGCCCGTCATCAGCGGACCGACCGCGACGAGATCCTGCGGAAGCTGGTCGAGATCCAGTACGAGCGCAACGACCACGACTTCTCGCGAGGCACCTTCCGGGTCCGCGGCGACATCATCGAGGTCTTTCCGGCGTACGAGGAGCTGGGCCTGCGTATCGGCCTGTTTGGAGACGAGATCGACGAGCTCGTGACCTTCGACCCGCTGACGGGCCGGGAGGTCCGGCGCGAAGAGGCGGTCTCGGTGTACCCGAAGTCGCACTTCGTGACGCCGCGCGCTCGGACCCTCGAAGCCATCAACTCGATCAAGGAAGAGCTCGGGGCGAGGCTGCTGGCGCTCGAGCGCGACGGCCGGAAGGCCGAGGCCCAGCGGCTGCATCAGCGGACGATGTTCGACCTCGAGATGATCAAGGAGATCGGGTACTGCCACGGCATCGAGAACTACTCGCGGCACTTGTCCGGGCGGGCGCCGGGCGAGCCGCCGCCGACGCTGCTCGACTACCTGCCCGAGGACGCGCTGATCTTCGTTGACGAGAGCCACCAGACCGTGCCGCAGGTACGGGGCATGTATCATGGCGATCGGGCGCGCAAGGAAGTGCTGGTCGAGTACGGGTTCCGGCTGCCATCGGCGCTCGACAATCGGCCGTTGAGCTTCAGCGAATGGGAAGCGCGTGTGCGGCAGGTCGTCTACGTGAGCGCGACGCCGGGGCCCTACGAGCTGCAGCAGTCCGGCGGCGTCGTGGTCGAGCAGATCATCCGCCCGACGGGGCTGGTCGATCCGGTCATCGAGGTGCGGCCGGTGGCCGGCCAGGTCGACGATTTGCTCGGGGAGATTCGCGTGGTGACCGCCCGCCGCGAGCGGGTGCTCGTCACGACGCTCACCAAGCGGATGGCCGAGGACCTCAGCCAGTACTACCAGGAGCTCGGTGTGCGCGTGCGATACCTCCACTCGGACATCGACACGTTGGAGCGGGTGCAGATTCTGCGCGACCTGCGCTTGGGCGAGTTCGACGTGCTCGTCGGCATCAACCTCCTGCGCGAGGGGCTGGACCTCCCGGAGGTCTCGCTGGTGGCGATTCTGGACGCCGACAAAGAAGGCTTCCTGCGGTCGGCCGGGGCGCTGATCCAGACGATGGGGCGCGCGGCCAGGAACGTGCACGGCCGGGCCGTGCTCTACGCCGATACGATGACCGACTCGATGCGACGCGCCATCGACGAGACGGGGCGACGCCGAAGCGTGCAGGAGGCGTACAACGCCGCGCACGGGATCACGCCGGCCTCGATCGTCAAGAACATCGGCGACGTCCTGTCGAGCGTGTACGAGCGTGATTACGTGACCGTGCCCGCACGGGACGACGAACGCGAGACGTTTCGGACCCAGGCGGAGCGCGATGCGAAGATTCGTGAGGTCGAACACGAGATGCGGGGCGCCGCGGCGAACTTGGAGTTCGAGCGCGCCGCCGCGCTGCGCGACCGCCTGCGCCGGTTGCGGAATCCGGACCTGGTCGCGGCCGGGACCAAGGGGCGCTAGGTGGCGAACGGGCTGATGGGCTGGGGAAAACGGGCCGCGCTGGAGGTGCAGGAGTACCTCCGGATGATCGGACAGGTCGCGCGCGGCGTCGTGAGTCGGCCAATGTACTTTCGCGACATCGTCGAGCAGTTGGACTCGATTGGACTCGGGTCGCTCACCGTTGTGCTGCTGACCGGCACGTTTACAGGAATGGTGCTGGCGCTGCAGTCCGGGATGTCGCTCGACCAGTTCGGCGCCCGGTCGATGGTCGGGCGGCTGGTCAGTGCGTCAATGGTCAAGGAGCTCGGGCCGGTGCTGACGGCGCTGATGGTGACCGGACGCGTCGGATCCGGCATCGCGGCCGAGCTGGGCTCGATGGTCGTGACCGAACAGATCGCCGCGCTCCGCGCGCTCGGCACCGATCCTATCCGGAAGCTCGTCGTGCCCCGCGTGATTGCCGGCACGGTGATGGTCCCGGTTCTCACCGTCATCGGCGACGCGGTGGGCGTGACTGGCGGCAGCCTGATTTCGCGCTTCCAGCTGCAGGTCGCTGGCAGCGTCTACTGGAACAACGTCATTCAAGGGTTGTACATGCAGGATATCTGGATGGGGCTCATCAAGCCCGTGGTCCTGGGATTCTGCCTGGTCACGATCGGGTGCTACGTGGGGCTTCGCACGAAAGGCGGCACCCAGGGCGTGGGCCGCGCAACCACCAACGCCGTCGTCGCCGGCTCGGTGATGGTCCTGGCGGTGGATTTCCTGCTCACCAAGATTCTGATTGCGACGATCTATTAGGCCGATGCTGAAGCCCTTGGATATCGCCGAACGACCCGAGACGCCGGATGCCGGCTCGCGGAATCCCAACGAGCCCGTCATCGTCTTTGACGAGGTGTCGCTGGCCTTCGACGACAAGGTCGTGCTCGACCACGTGAGTTTCACGCTCCGGCCCGGCCACATGAAGGTCGTGCTGGGCGCCAGCGGCGCCGGGAAGTCCACCGTGCTGCGCCTCGTCCTCGGCCTGCTGCAGCCCGATGCCGGGGCGATCTTCGTGAACGGTCACGAAGTCAACCGCATGTCCGAGCAGGACTTGATGGCCGTGCGCGCCCATTTGGGGATGGTGTTCCAGGAAGGTGCGCTGTTCGACTCGCTGACCGTGCGCGAGAACGTGGGCTACAAGCTCTTCGAGGAGACGAGCCTGCCGATTGCCGAGGTCGACCAGCGCGTGGACGAGGTTCTGGGGTTCGTCGGCCTGGGGGAGTATCGGGATCGGATGCCGTCGGAGCTCTCGGGCGGCCAACGACGGCGGGTGGCGATCGCGCGGGCCCTGACCGCCAAGCCGCGCGTGCTGCTCTACGACGAGCCGACGACCGGTCTGGATCCGATCACCGCCACGACGATTGACGACGAGATCATCAAGCTGCGGGATCTGGAAGGCGTGAGCGCGCTTCTTGTGACCCATCAGTTGCGCGACGCGTTCTACATCGCGACGCACGAGGCCGTGCAGGTTGGGCAGGAGCTGGAGTTCCGGCCGGCGACGGCGTCTCGGGCCGCGTTGACCACCTTCATCATGCTGCGCGACGGCAAAGTGGCCTTCGAAGGGCCGGTGGGCGAGCTGCGCCAATCGTCGGATCCGTATTTGCGAGCGTTTCTGTCCTGAGGCGGGGGCTCGCGCCCCGCCGAGCGAGGTTGGTATGCCGCGCACGCGGTCGATTGCCTGGTCGGAGCTGAAGCTTGGAGTGGTCGGGATTGTGGCCCTGGTGTTGGTCACGACGCTGGTCTTTGCCGTGGGGGGCCAAGGGGGATTCCCCTGGCAGCACTACGCGCTCAAAGCGCGGTTCCAGGACGTCAACGGGTTGAAGCCCGGGGCGGTGGTCCGATTGAGCGGGAAGGACGTCGGCAAGGTGACGAACGTGGATTTCGTCGGAACCGACATCGACGTCGTCTTCGACGTGTCCCGATCCGTCCAGTCGTTGGTGACGTCCGGGTCCGAGGCGTCCCTCGGGTCGCTCAGCCTGCTGGGCGAGCCGATTCTCGATATCACCGCGTCGTCACAAGGAGCCCCGCTTCCGCAGTGGTCCTACGTGAGGTCCTCCTCCAAGTCGGCCCTTGCCGACCTGACGACGTCGGCCTCGCAGAGCCTGGACGAGGTCGGGCGGCTCGTGGCCGACGTGAGGGCGGGCCGGGGCTCGGTGGGGAAGATGTTCACCGATCCGGCCCTCTACAACGAGTTGGAGCAGTTCTCGGCCTCGGCGAACGTCGTCGCCGGGTATTTGAAGAACGGCAAGGGGACGCTCGGCAAACTGACGAATGACCCCGCGGCCTACAACCAGCTGACGACCGCGTTGACCAACCTGCGCGAGATCACGCAGAAGATCGACAACGGCGAGGGGCCCCTGGCCAGGCTCCTCAACGACGACGCCATGGGCACGTCGTTGAAGAACACGACGGCGAATCTCGATGCGATTACCGACCGGCTCAGCCGCGGCGAGGGCTCGGCGGGCAAGCTGCTGACCGACAGGCAGCTGTACGACCAGATGGCGAGCGTGACGGGACGCCTGGACCGGCTGCTCTCGGGGTTGGAGGCCGGGCAGGGCACGGCCGGGCAACTGCTGAAAGACCGGGAGCTTTATGAGAACATGAATGGAGCGGTCAGCCAGTTGCGATCGCTCGTGGCCGCGATCCTCAAGGATCCGAAGAAATATCTGAACGTCCACGTCAGCATCTTCTAGGGAAAGGAAGGCCGTCATGGAAAAAAACGGAGGCTCCGCGGGTACGGTGGTCATGGCGTTTGCCGTCGGCGCGATTGCCGGCGCCGCGGTGGCGCTGCTCTACGCGCCGGACAGCGGCGAGGAGACGCGGCGGAAGATTGCCGTCAAGGCGCGGGAGCGCAAAGATCAGGCACAGGCGGCGGCCGGTCGTGGCCGTGAATTCCTGCAGCGGCAGCGCGACAATATTTCCGAGGCCGTGCAGGCCGGGCGCGACGCCTTTCAGCAGGCCCGCAAGGAGCCCCTCTGATGGAGCTCTGGTCGGCCATCGCGCTGACCGTCACGGCGGCGGCGCTCCTCGGAATGGCGCTGGCCCAGTTGGCGTTCGTCCGCCAGGCGGTGCGCCTCATGCGCCAGACGGACCAGGTCGTCAAGGACCTGCAGCGCGACGTGCGCCCGCTGATCGAGCAGGCACGCTGCGTCGCCGATGATGCGGCGAAGGTCACGTCGCTCGCGGTGGCCCAGGTGGAGCGGGTCAACGAGGTGGTGCGGCTGACGGCTTCGCGTGTCGAGGAAACCGTCGCCGTCATCCAGCGGGCGGTGGTCGAGCCGCTTCAGAACGGCGCGGCGGTCGTGGCGGGCTTCCGTGCGGCGCTCAAGGTGTTCCAGAGCCTGAACGACTCGAGCAAGCGCGCGGAGCGCGAGGACGACGACGCGCTGTTCATCGGCTGACTCCGGCTGACCGCGTCCTGGGATACACTAGGCAATCGGTTGGGCGCTTGGCTCAGTTGGTAGAGCATCGCCTTCACACGGCGGGGGTCACTGGTTCGAGTCCAGTAGCGCCCACCAACCAATTCCCTAACGGTTTCGCGGTTTTCGCGCCGGCCTAGTCACTGGGCAAGCCCAGGCCGGCTGGTGGGCGACCACCGACGCCGAGCC
Source organism: uncultured Acidobacteriota bacterium (assembly GCA_963849525.1). Classification (GTDB taxonomy): domain Bacteria; phylum Acidobacteriota; class Vicinamibacteria; order Vicinamibacterales; family SCN-69-37; genus CAVXSP01. Next base: position 1,185,244 of record CAWKHL010000006.1, read on the forward strand.
TCAATCGGCGCCGGCCGCATGGTGGACTCAGGCGAGCCGTGCCGCGACGCCCCACGTTCGGGCGCGCACGTGTCCTTCGAGCGCCTCCCGGACTGAATCGATTTCTCACCTTCCTCCTCGACGGAGCACGGCGCTGCCGATCGGTGCGTCGGTCGGATCCGGATCGATCGCGTGTGCTGCATTGCACAGACAGGTCGGCACAAGCCCTGTACAAATGAAAGAGAGCCATTCGGTCGATGACCGCCGCTGATTGAGCGAGCGCGTCAACCTAGCCCGCGAGGCTTGAGGAGGTCTTTCATGAATGCCGATCGGCACGCAACGAGGCTCGGCCTGACGATGGTGGCGATCTTGGCGGCCTTTGCCGCCGCCCAGTGCGGGGGGGGCGGCTCGCCCAGTCAGCCGACGCCCGCGCCCACGGTCTCGGGGAACACGGCGGCGCTGTCGTCGCTCTCCCTCAGCGCATCAAGCGTGGTCGGTGGTCAGCCGGTCGTCGGGACCGCGACACTGAGCGCGGCGGCGCCGGCCGGAGGATCCGTCGTGGCTCTGACGAGTGTCGATCCCGTCACGGTGCCGGCAAGTGTCACCGTGCCGGCCGGCTCGACGGCGGCGACGTTCACCGTTGAGACGCGCGCCGTCGGGGGCGCGATGGCCGCCTCCATCACCGGTACCTATGCCGGATCGACGGCGCGGGCCACGCTCTCGGTCCAGCCGTTCGTCCCGGACGTCGCGACCGCAAGTTTCGGCGTGACGGGGCAGTTTGTGACCGATACATGCAGCCTGATCAACGGCGGCACCGCCCTTGGCTGCACGTTCAACGGCAGTACCTCGACGGCGCCCGGAACGATTGTCGCCTGGGACTGGTCGTACACGATCGCCACCACGATTTCCCAAACGACCTCAGAGCCCATCCTGCAGAACCCGACGGCCGCATGCGCGTTGCTGCCGACGCCGCCGCTCGCGTCCGGCGCCGAGTCGCTCGTGATGACCGTGCGACTCAAGGTTCGCGATAACCTCGGCAACGTGAGCGCGGAAGCCGTCAATCCCGACGTCCGGCTGCTGCCGCACGGCTCCTGCGGCTATTGAGACCCTGGAGGGAACGACATGACCGACCAGTCCTGGCCGACGGCGATACCGGTCCTGCGGCATGTCCGATGCGAGAGCTGCAAGAGGGACGTCACCCTCGAGTGCAAAGGCCTTGGGGGCGTGGTGATGTACGAGACCTACAACGAATACTTCTGCCCGTACTGCCGCAAGCAGAACATGGCGCGGACGCCAGGGCAGATCATCGCGGCCCGCGCAGACCTCGTGCACGGCTAGTGTCCCGTCCCAGTGATTCGCGCCATAAGTCCCGGCGCGCGGCGCCCGGCGGGCCAGGCACGACGAGCGAGAATACTGGCCGTATTTGAGCGAGGAGCAACGCCGCCCGCCGGGATGCCCCGCCCGGGAGTTATGCGATGAATTACTGGGACGGGACACTAGAACTCATCTCATAAACCCGCCGTCCCACGATCGCCGGGCGAATGCCGATTCTGTTTATGAGACGAGTTCTAGCCTGTTCAGGGCCGTGTCATGGTGAGCCACAGCCTCTCGTGATCCTTCGCTGAGGCCCCCGGCTACCGGCCGCCTGTTTCCGTCTTCATCTCATCGGTCACGAGGGCCACGCGACCGCCGGCTCCCACGCCTGCGTCGATGAGCGGCACGATTTCCCCGTATTTCACGGTGCGCTCTCCGATCACGAACACCGACTTGTCGGCGCGGTTGACCAGCAGGTCCTGGAGCTTCGGCTGGAGTTCTTGCAGCGTGATGGCCTGCTTGTTCAGCGTGATCCCGTGGGCGGCGGTGTATTCAATCACGATCTGGCTGAGGTTCTGCTGCGGGACCGGCGCGTGGCTGACCTCGAGCGGCAGGTTGATGTCGACACCCCGCTGGGCCAGCGGCAGCGTCGCCATGAAGATCACGAGCAACACCAGCAGGACGTCGATGAGCGGGGTGACGTTCATCTCCGACGACCGGGCGCCGGTCGGCCGCCGCACGAGGAGTCCTTCCCGGTGGGTCTTGCGCGCGCTGCTTGTCAAGGTTCACCCCGCGAGGTCGATCCCGCCAGCTCGCGCCAGGATGCGAGCATCGGTTCGATGTTCTTAGCCTACGATGCCACGCCCCGTCCAGGAAACACCCATTTTCGGCTCAACGAGCGCCCGGCGGGGTCCGGTCAGTGGGCTCGGGAATGCGTCAGAGCGTTCCGTAGAGGCGGTCACCGAAGTCACCCAGACCGGGCAGGATGTACTTGTGGGCGTTCAGTTCGCGGTCGATGACGGGTGTAAAGACGGTCACGCTTGGATGTGCGGCCTCGACGGCCGCAACGCCTTCGGGCGCCGCCACGATGCACACAAGGCGGATGTCTGCCGCGCCTGCGCTCTGGAGCATCGTGATGGCGCTGACCGCGCTGCCGCCCGTCGCGAGCATGGGATCGACGATGAGCGCGACGCTCTTCGAGAGATCCGGCGGCAGCTTCGCGTAGTACTGGGACGCAATGGCCGTGTGCTCGTCGCGAGCGAGGCCGATGTGCCCGACCCGCGCGTGGGGCAGCAGTTCGAGGACGGCATCAACCATCCCAAGCCCGGCGCGCAGCACCGGGACGACGACCACGTCGGTCGTCATCGCGCGGCCGGTCGTCGTCTCGAGCGGCGTGTCAACCTGGGCGGACGACGTCGGAAGATCGCGCGTCACTTCGGCCGCAAGGATCAGGCTCAGTCGCCGGGTGAGCCGTCTGAACTGGCTTGGCGGCGTCGACCGATTGCGTAGAGCGAGCAGGACATCCTGTGCGAGCGGATGCTCGACGACGTGAACGGGCACGGCGCAACTATACGATAGAATCCGTCGAGGTCGGGCCGGTCGTCCGCATCGGGGGCGCGCGCGACGAGAGGGTAGGGCCGAGCCAATCAGGCGCGTGCGGCAGCGGGTCGCCGCGGGAGCAAGTAGCCGCCATGGAAGTGCTCATCGACGAGGCCAGAATCGCGGCGCGCGTGCGCGAAATGGGGCAGGCGATTCGCCGTGACTACCCGTCGGACGATCCCGTTCACTTGGTGGCCGTCCTCAAAGGGGCTTTCATGTTCCTGGCTGACTTAGTGCGCGCGATCGAAGGGCCAATGACGTGCGACTTCATTGCGCTGTCGAGCTACGGCGCGCGGACGAGTTCCTCGGGGGAGGTCCGGCTGATCAAGGACCTCGACTCGGGCCTCGAGGGGCGCGACGTCATCGTGGTCGAAGACATCCTCGATACGGGCCTGACGCTGTCGTATCTCCACGAGATCCTGCGGGCCCGCGGCCCCCGCTCGTTGCGGACGGCCTGCCTGCTGAGCAAGCCCTCGAGACGGCAGGTGCCTGTGCCCGTCGAGTACGTTGGTTTTACGATTGAAGATCGGTTCGTCGTCGGCTACGGCCTCGACTTCGACGATCGGTACCGCAATTTGCCCTACATCGGCGTCATCGAGGGAGGCCACTGACGTGGCCGTGCGCCGGTTCAGCCTCATCGCCGAGGCCGACGCCCGTCAAATCGAGGTGGGCTCGACCGTCGAGCTCGAGCGCGGAGGTCACGTGACGCCGCTCGCTCGCGACACGCTGGCCGCCCGCCGGGTTACGGTCGTGCCGCTCGGGACCGTGGACGCCGCACTGCCGCCGGACTTGGCGCCGCCCGCCACGATCGCACGGGTGGCGCTGGGCGCCGACCACTCCGGCGTCGCCATGAAGCGCGCGCTCCTCGAGCGTCTGCGAAGGGAGGGCCGGAGCGTGGTCGATCATGGGACCGACACGACCGATCCCGTGGATTACCCGGACGTGGCGGCGGCAGTGGCCAAGGCCGTGGCTCGAGGAGAAGCCGACGCCGGGATCGTGATCGATGGCGCGGGGCTTGGCTCCGCCATTGCCGCGAACAAGGTGCGCGGCGTTCGGGCCGCGATGTGTTCCACGGTGACGCTGGCGCGTTATGCGCGCGAGCACAATGGCGCGAACGTCCTGGCGCTCGGCTCGAGCATCGTCAGCATCGAGGAGGCGATGGAGATTGTCGGGACGTGGATGTCGACGCCGATGCGCGAAGCGCGGTACATCCGGCGGCTGCTGAAAGTCCGGCGGCTCGAGGACGCGTTCTGATGGACGGCGACGCGATTGACCTCAAGCGCCTGATGGCAATCATCGTCGAGGAGGTGGCGGCGGCGGGGCGGCGGCCGCCCCAGCGCTGCGCCTGCCATGCCGTGCTCGAGGAGTGCTGTCCAACGCGGCTGCGGGGCGTCATGGACGCCGGCGCCGATCGCCTGGGACTGTACGCGGGCGGGGGCGCGCCGCACGGCGTGGCCGAGGTCATCGACCACACGCTCCTCAAGCCCGACGCGACCCGGACCGACATCGAGCGGTTGTGCGACGAGGCCGCGGAGTTCCACTTCGCGACCGTGTGCGTGAATCCTACGTGGGTGGCGCTGTGCGCCGCGCGTCTGCGGGCGACGCCCGTTGGGGTGTGCACCGTCGTGGGCTTTCCGCTGGGCGCCACGACGTCGGACGTCAAGCAGTTCGAGACCAGGCGCGTGATCTTCGACGGGGCCCGCGAGGTCGATATGGTGATCAACATCGGCGCGCTGAAGTCCGGGGACGTGAGGACGGTCGAACGCGACATTGAAGCGGTGGCCAGTTCGTGCCGTGAGTGCGGCGTCTTGAGCAAGGTGATTATCGAGACGGCCTACCTGACCGACGAGGAGAAGATCACCGCCTCGACGCTGGCCAAGGCGGCGGGTGCGGACTTCGTCAAGACCTCGACGGGCTTCGGTCCGGGCGGCGCCACGGTCGCCGATGTGGCGTTGATGCGTCGCGTCGTCGGGGCCGAGATGGGCGTCAAGGCGGCCGGCGGCGTCCGCGACTACGAGGGCCTCAAAGCCATGGTCGCCGCTGGCGCGACTCGAGTCGGCGCCAGCGCCGGCGTCAAGATTGTCCAGCAGTCGAAGGGGCTGGACGTGGCCGCTGGGCCGCGCGGCGGCTACTGACGACGTTCTAACCTCGGCTTCCGCCTTCCAACTTCTTCGTCGCTCCGGGAATGCCATGCCGCTCCAGCCGGCGATAGAGCGCGGCGCGACTGAGGCCGAGGGCGCGGGCCGCACGGCTCACGTTCCCTCGAAACCGCTCCATGGCGTGCGCGACGAGGTGAGCCTCCACTTCGGCGAGCGGCATCTGGGTGAATGCGGCCTGTGACGTGGCAGCCTCCGCCTGGGCCCGCAGGCGCCGGACTTCGGCTTCGAGGTCGGCGACGCGTCGCGTCGCGCCTGCCAGCTCGAGGCGCAACGGGTCATTGAGAGAGTCTGGGGCGCGATCCGCAAGGCCTGTCACGTCTCGTCTCCGCTACAAGCGCATGTCGAAGCCGCTCTCTTCGAGGTCCTTGAGGCCGCCGTGGGCGGCATCTTCCTCGACGACGCGGCCGTCGAACAGGTGGATGGAGCGCTCGGCGTGGCGCGCGTAGCGCGGGTCATGCGTGACCATGCAGATGGTCGCCCCCTCGCCGTGCAGCTCTTTCAAGAGGTCCATCACCGCCTCGCCGTTCTTCGAGTCCAGGTTGCCCGTCGGCTCGTCGGCCAGCAGAATCGACGGCGACCCGCCCACCGCCCGCGCCACCGCGACCCGCTGCTGCTGGCCGCCCGACAACTGGCTCGGCAGGTGCTTGGCCCGGTGCGACATCCCGACCTTCTCGAGCGCCGCCATCACCCGCTCTTTCCGTTCGGCCGGCCGCATTCCCCGATAGGTCAGCGGCAGCTCGACGTTCTCGTACACCGTCAGGTCGCCGATCAGGTTGAAGCTCTGGAAGACGAACCCGATCTCCCGGTTGCGCACCCGCGCGCGCTCGGCCAGCGGCAAGTCCGCCACCATCCGCCCGTTCAGCACGTAGCTGCCGCTCGACGGCGTGTCCAGCAGCCCCAGGATCGACAGCATCGTCAACTTCCCGCACCCCGAGGGGCCGGCGATGCACACATACTCGCCGCGCGCGATCTCCAGGTGGATCCCCGCCAGCGCGTGCGTTTCGACTTCGTCCGTGTAGAAGACCTTCGTCACGCCTTCCAGATGAATCAACGCTTCGCCGTCGCTACTCATGGCCCCTCCTCCGTCGTGCGTTACTTCAACCGCACCCGGTCGTACGCGTCGGTACTGCGACATGTCCGACAGAATCACCTGGTCGTCCGGCGCCAGCCCGCTGCTGACTGCGACAGGTTCGTCCCGGACGCCACCCGCGCCCCGCGCCGGGCCGTCCCCATCCACCGCGCCCCCGGCTGCCACTAGCGGCGGCCCTGCCTCGGGTGCGCCCCCACTACCGAGACCGCAGCGGGCGCGACCACGCCGCTGCTCGCAAATTCGCGCGTTGGCGCGGCTTTCGGCGCAGAATAGCGGGGTCGCGTTGCACGTCCATAAGGCTCTTGCCGCTATCTCTAGTGACTACGCAGGGATGAGCAAAGGGTAACGCATAGGCCAACGTGCAATTGGACGGATTTCGAATGCAAGTGGTTTACAGAATTTATGCCTGAGCTGGGCGAATTGGGGTGGAGCCCCCATTTGGCGGCGCAGTTTGCCGATCTGGCGGAGCCTGGCCTGCTGCCAGGTCGCGTGTCGCTCGAGCATAACCACGTTTATCGCGTCCTCGGTCAGGAGGGCGAGTGGCTGGTGGAGGCGGCGGGACGGCTGAAGCACCAGGCGGCCGGTCGCCGTGACCTGCCGGCGGTGGGGGACTGGGTCGGCGTGCGACCCGAAGCCGCTGGCGGCCGCGGGACGATTCGCGTGATGCTGTCCAGGCGCAACGAGCTGTCGCGAAAGGTCCCTGGACGCGAGACCGAAGAACAGGTCCTGGCCGCCAACGTCAACACGGCCCTCGTCGTGCAGAGCCTCGACAAGGCGGTGAACCTGCGCAGCTTGGAGCGCTACCTCGCGCTCGTCCGCCACGGCGGCGTGGCACCGGTTGTTGTCTTGAACAAGGCGGACCGGACGGACGCAGCCGAGGCGGCGGCCGGCGAGGTGCGCGCGGTCGGCGGCGACGTCCCCGTTCACATCGTCAGCGCGCGTGAGGGCCGCGGCCTCGACGCTCTCGACGCCTACGTCCATTCCGGCCGCACGGTCGTGCTGCTCGGGGCTTCTGGGGTGGGGAAGTCCTCGATTGTCAATCGCCTCGCCGGCGGCGAGGTGCTCGCGACGGCCGAGGTTCGCGCGTGGGACGCGCGCGGTCGGCACACCAGCGTGCACCGGCAGCTCCTCGGTACTCGAGCGCGGAGGGATCGTGATCGACACACCGGGCTTGCGCGAGCTCCAGCTGTGGGATGTCGGCGCGCGCGGCGACGACGCGTTCGAGGATATTGCCGCTCTTGCGGACGGGTGTCGTTTCAGGGACTGCCAGCACGACCAGGAGCCCGGGTGCGCCGTCAAGGCCGCTGTGGCGTCTGGACAGCTGGACGCGGCTCGGTACGCCAGTTACTTGAAGTTGACGCACGAACGAAGCGCGCTGGAGCGCCGGACCGTCGAGCGTCAGCAAATGGACGCCAGACGTCCGGCCTCGCAGGCCGGGCCTGGCCAGAAGCCCGGGGCCGGCCGCGGCGGCCGGGGCGCTCGGTCTCGAGACCTCAACTGACCGGCGCGGAGCCTCCGCTCACCGATAGAGGCGAGCATCGGGTGCCGTTTTATTAGACTGTGAACCGGACGAAGAATGGCTGCTTCCACGACTCCCGCTGTCAGTGAGCAACCGCTGGTCATCACCAGCGCATCGAAACGATTTGGCGAGACGGTTGCGCTCGCTGGTGCCTCGTTCGACCTGCGGCGTGGCGAGCTCGTCGGGCTGCTGGGGCCGAACGGCGCTGGCAAGACGACGATGATCAAGGCCATCGCCGGCCGCCTCGCGTTGGACGCGGGCACGATCCGGTTGTTCGGCCGCACCGTGTCGCGGAAGGATCCGCGCCCGGAGATCGGCGTCGTGCCCCAGGAACTGGCCGTGTACCCGCGCCACACGGCGAAGGAAAACCTCGAGGTGTTCGGCCGTCTGTATGGGGTGGGGCGCCAGGCGCTGCCAGGGCGCGTGGCCTGGGCGCTCGCCTGGTCGGGTCTGGAAGACCGGGCTCGCGAGCCGGTCACCCGATTCTCCGGCGGCATGAAGCGGCGCCTGAATATCGCGTGCAGCCTCCTGCACGAGCCGACCGTCGTACTGCTCGACGAGCCCACCGTGGGCGTCAACCCCCAGAGTCGCGAGCGCATTTATGAGATGCTTGGCGCCCTTCGTCAGGCCGGGGTGTCCATCGTCTTGACCACGCACCACCTCGAGGAAGCCGAGCACCGGTGCGATCGCGTGGTCATCATCGATCACGGGCAGACCGTGGCCTCAGGAACCGTGGAAGAGCTCGTGGCGGGGACGCTTGGGCCGGCCCGAACGCTCACGATTACGCTCGAACGGCCGTTGAGGTCTCAGGCAACGCTTCCGGTCGGCGCCGTGCTGAGCGAGGACGGTTGTTCGGTGCGCGCGTCGGTGCGGGACCTCTCGCAAGAGGTCGCGACGCTGCTCGGGATCCTGGCGGCGGCGGGCGAGACTGTTTCGAACTTCGGCCTGTCGGGCGCGAGCTTACAGGACGTCTTCATCGCGGTCACCGGACGGGAGCTGCGCGAATGATTGGAACGCTGCTCAGAAGTCAGTGGATCAATCTCAAGCGGGACCGCGTCGCGCAGTCGATGACGTTCTTGCTGCCGATTATCTTCTTCTCGATTTTTGCGATGGTGTTCGGCAGTCAGCGCAACCCAACGCAGAAGGTTCAGGTCGCGGTGGTCAACGAAGATCACTCCGATTACACGAAGCGGCTGGTCCAGGCGCTCGCGGCCGAAGGCGGCTTGGATGTCAGGACCACGAAGGGCGACAACGGCGCGGGCGGACCGCTCGATCGGGCGTCGGCCGAAGCGCTCGTGCGCGGCGGGACACTGCCGGTCGCGGTGATCCTCCCAAAGGGACTCGGCGCCGCCCCGGCGCTGTGGGGTGATGGCGCGCGCGATCGGGCGAGCGTGGACCTGCTGACCGACGTGTCCGATCCAGTGGCGCCGCAAATGGTCCAGGGGCTGCTCGAGAAGGTCAGTTTCACGGCGGCGCCCGAGCTGCTCGCCAGGCAGGGGATCGAGCACTTCCAGCAATATGCGGGTGGCCTCACAGAGACCCAGCAGCGATTGGTCGATCGGTGGTTTGCCACACTCCAGAGTTCGGCGGGGCAGGGGGCGTCGGCCGGCGGGGGCGGCGCGATCGGGCTGCCGATCCATCTGGTGAACGTGATGCAGCCCAATCAGGGCAACACCGCGACCATCTCGTTCTACGCCGCGGGAGTGGGCGTCATGTTCCTGCTGTTCTCGTGCGCCGGAGCGGGCGGCTCGCTTCTCGACGAGGAGGAATCTGGCACACTGGGCCGGCTCGTCGGATCGAGAGCAGGAATGGGGGGAGTGCTCGCCGGCAAGTGGGTGTTCCTGACGCTCATGGGCATGACGCAGCTGTCGATCATGTTCCTGTGGGGCGCGCTGGTGTTTCACCTGCCACTGGCGTCGCACGTGCCAGGCTTCGTGCTGATGACGGTCGTGACCGCGTCGGCTGCGGCGGCGTTCGGGCTGGTGCTGGCCACGCTGAGCCGGTCCCGCCAGCAGTTGTCCGGCATCGGGACGATCCTGATTTTGACGATGTCGGCGCTCGGCGGGAGCATGTTCCCACGGTTCCTGATGAGCCCGACCCTGCAGAAGGTTGGACTCGTCACGTTCAACGCATGGGCCCTCGACGGCTACGTGGCCGTCTTCTGGCGCGACGCGCGGCTCGTGACCCTATGGCCCCAAGTGCTCGTGCTGACCCTGCTGACCGTGGTCTTTCTGGGGAGCTCGCGGATGCTGGCGAGGCGCTGGGAAACGTTGTGACGCGCCACTAGTAGACGTCGCGCTTGTAGCGCCTCGTGCGCCGCAGGTTGTCCACGTATTCGTGCGCCTGATCGGGCGTGCGCCCGCCCTGGGTTTCGACGATGCGGTGGAGCGCGGCGTCAACGTCGGCCGCCATGCGTTCCTTGTCGCCGCACACGAAGAACTCGGCGCCGTCTTCGAGCCAGGCCCAGACGTCGCGCGCCTGCTCCAGCAAGCGGTGCTGAACGTAGACCTTCTCCGCCTGATCGCGCGAGAACGCGGTGTCGAGCCGCAGGAATCCCTCGCGCACGTCCCGGCTGAACTCGTCCTCGTAGAAGAAGTCGGTGGCGCGGTGCTGCTCGCCGAAGAAGAGCCAGTTGCGCCCGCGGGCTCCAAGCACGCGGCGCTCTTCGACGAACGCCCGGAAGGGCGCCAGCCCGGTTCCGGGCCCCACCATGATCATGGGCGTGTCGCCGCTCGCCGGCATCCCGAAGTGCTTTTGCGCGCTCTGACAGTACAGGTGCGCCGTGGCGTCGATCGGCCACCGGTCGGCCAGCCACGTGGAGCAGAGGCCTTCGCGGACCCGGTCACGGATGCGATACCGCACCGACACCACCAGCAGATGCACTTGCCCCGCGTGCGCCTTGAGGCTCGAGGCAATCGAGTACAAGCGGGGGATAATCTTGCGAAGCGTGCCGACCAGATCGGCAGGGCTGACACAGATGTCGGCGTGCGCTTCGAGCAGATCGAGCACGTCGTGGGCCTCGTTCCAGCCAGAAACATAGCGCTTGAACCCCTCGGCGTTGCCGCGATCCAGGAGCGGGGCCAGGTCGGTAGCGCCGCGGGCCGCGAGCAGCTCGAAGAGCCGGCGCGTGGCGCTCGTCAGCTCGTAGACCTCGGTGAGGGCGTGACGGAGCGGCGTCTCCGCCCCGTCGAGCCCGGGCACGAGCGTGTCGTCATTCGCGCCGATTGCCCGGATGACACGGGACACGAGTGTCGGTGCGTTGTACGCGTGAACGCCGAGCGAGTCGCCTGGCAGATAGGTGACCGACGGGTCGTCGATCGAGATCTCGTGATGTCGGGTATCTTTTTCAGAACCAGAACCGGTCAGCGGCACGTTCTTGGTGTGCCGGCCGGTGAAGTATTGCTTCAAGTCCGCCATCTGACTTGGCGAGCATACCAAAAAGTCGAGATTCGGGGTGCAGCACCTACGGCGCAGCGGGGTTCCGTTCGAACACTTCGATCGTCGGATTGACGTCCCGAAGAATCGTGAAGGTGCCCGTCTTCGCGATTCGAAATTGATCCGTCTCGCCTGCGTTGTTGTTGGTGACTCGCGGTCCCACCAAGTCCGGATTGCCGTCGGGAAGCCAGGGCCACGGCGACGGGCGCCGATAGCGCAACACGAGCCGGTAGTCGAGGCGCTCCTGCTCGAGCGCGGCGATGAGCTTCCCCCAATCGCTGTCGGCCGGCACCGCGTGCGCATAGTCCGCACTCAAAACATAGTAGGGCGGATGCTGCGCCTCGAGCGCGTCGATCGAGGCGATCTCGGCCGTCGGGTTGCTCAGTCGTGGCAGCAACTCGTGGACGCCGCTGATGCCCACCACGTCCGTTGGCCGCGTGTGTGCCCGCATCCATTGCGCCACGAAATATCGGGAGTCGCCGAGCATGAGCGTGTCCACGGTGGCGGAGTAGATGAGCGTATAGCCGAACACGACGACGACGACGGCGAGCCGCCACCGACGGCCCGTCGTCGGGGCGACGAAGCGGTCGAGCGCGAGGCCGCCGAAGATGGCGAGCACCAGGCAGACGGGAATGACGAACCGGTCGTAGGCGTACCACACGACGTTGATGAACGTGAAGTAGTAAGAGACCACGATCCCGAACAGCACGACGCCCATGCGACGGTGGCGAGGTCTCGCCAGCGCCACGCCCAGCCCAGTCGCGGTTAGGAGCAGCACGGGCCATCCCCAGGAGATCTTGACCAGATGGCCGGTCAGCCACAGCAGCGCAAGTTCCCCTTTCCAAGACGCCGTGAAGGCTCGATAGCCCTCGTGGCCGGGGCCGGTAATGAACCGCACGTGGCTGAGGAACCCTTGGAGATTGAACGCGAGGTTCTCGCAGAGCGCGAAGAGCACCATGGCCGTCCCGACGGCTGCAAGGACGCGCCTGTCAACAAAGAGGCGCCACCAGGACCGGCCTTGGCGCTGGAGTGCGGCTCCGAGCGTCAACGCGACCGCGACGGGAACCGTCGCGTACAGACCATACGCCTGGTCTTTGGCGCAGATGGCCAGTGTGCCCGTCGCCGCGAAGAGCACGTAATCCCGTAAGCGTCCGCCGTCGAGCAAACGCAAATAGAAGACCAGCGACACGGCAAACCAGAAGATGTACTCGATATCGACGTTTGCGGTCTTCGCGTAGTAGATGAACGGTGTCGTGAGGGCAAAGAGGGCCGCGGCAAACAGCGCCGCGCGCCTGCCGAATGCGTGGGCGGCGGCAAGAGCCGTGGCCACGACAATGACGGCGCCTTCGGCGACGCTGACCAACCGAAAGACCACGACGAGCAGGACAGACCAGGAGGCGGTATCGAGGCGGATACGCCCCAGCGCATCGAGCAGGAGCGCGGGACTCATCGCCAACGCCAGCGCGTAGTAGTGAACGGGTGGCCACCGGTCGAACCAGCCATGCGAAAAGTGCTGGGCGAGGCCGTCGAGGATCGTGCTCGGGAGCAGTTCGTCCGGCGCCCAGAAGGCGGGGAGCCCCCACCAGAGTGCCGTCGCGTTCATCACGACCGAGCCGAGGAGAATCCAGCGCAGGCCCCGCCAGAGACCGCGTTCGTCGAGCCGGCGGATCATTCGATGGCCGAGGACGCCAATCCCGGCCGCGCACACGAGCACGAGCGCGCCGACCCAGATCCACTCGATGACGACGAGCGCCCGCAGAAGGAACAGGCTGACGGCCAGACCGGCTTTGGTGGGCATCCGGGGATGGAGCACGCGCGGCGGAATGGCCTCGAGCGGGTCCTTGCCGTAGCGCCAGCGGAGGTCGAGGCCGACGGGGCCGCCTGCCTGTTCGTACCGGACGAAAATCGCGTGGGCCCCGCGCGAGAGCGGGACCGAGCCGGTCACCAGCGTCGGATCGGCGGCGCTCGCGGCCGTCACGACCACGGCGTTGTCCACGAAGACCGCGACGCCCTGGCTCGAGGTCACGGCGATCGTGTACACGCCGGTCCGCGGAGCGACGAGCGCGCCTGACCAGGCCACGGAGAAGCGTTGGGGCAGAGAGCCGCCCCAGACCGACACAATCGCCCCGCGCGACGGCACCGAAATGGTGGGCGTGACGCCGCGGCCAGCCGAGCCCGTGCCTTCGACGAAGGCACTCGTGCGCAAACCGCTAGCCAGCGGATCCAAGTATTGAATCGCCGCGATGCCGACGGCGAGCGCCGTAGCGATCAGGGCGATCTGCACCGCCCGGCGGAGTGGTCTCGGCGAGGTCAAGGAAGTCCTGGCGCGACCTGGAGGACGGTCGATCGCGGCGTAGGGTATCACGGCGACAGTCGGCCGCCTTGTTGGCCAGCGTTCATCCGCTCAATAATCACGAACGTGAATGCCTCGACCCGCCGCGCCGTCGCCATCGGGACTGGTGTCGGCGTACTGGCGTGTCTGGCCTGCGCCTACGTGCTGCCACGCGTGACGCCGTTCGTCGCGTTCTATGTGGCGGCCGGTGCCTTCACGTTCGGGATCGGCGCCCTTCCTCTGCTGACCCTGACGCGAGATGCGCCCCTTGGCGAGCGGACCGTCCTCGCGTTCGGCTTCGGTCTTGTGCTGACGCCGGTCGTCATGTTCGTCTTCGCCGCGCTCCACGCCGCGCCAGCGTTTCCCTATGCCGCGTTTGCCGCGAGCGGCGTGGCTGTGGCCGTCTGGCGCGTCCGGCGACGATCTGGCGGCGCGGCGCGGGAACGATCCGGCTGGTGGTACGCCGTGGTCGCGCTCCTCGCGCTCGCCATCGCCGCGTGGGTGTCGTCCGGGCGAATCCGCGTGGCGCCGGATCGGATCGATATCTTTGGCGACTACGACACGTTCGATCTGACGTACTACGCGGCGATCGTTTCCGAACTCACTCACTCGGTGCCGCCGGCGGCGTCCCCGTTCTACGCGGGCCACCAGATCGTCTACTCGGTACTTCCCGCTGCTGCTGCTGGCGACGATCCACCGGTTCACCGGTGTGCGCGTCATTCAGGCGTGCCTCCAGTTCGGATGGCCGTTCCTGGCGGCGGTCGCAGCGCCGATGACGCTGGTGCTGTTCCGTCGTCTCGGGTCGTGGCGGTTTGCCGGCCTGTCGACACTCCTCGTCTTCGGCGGGTCTGGGCTCGCCTACGTGCCCGCCATGCTGTGGCCCGAGACCGCGAGGTTCGACCACGTCGTCTGGTCCAGCATGTTTCTCGCGCCATCGGCCACCTGGCTGTTCTTCAACGCCTGGACGCCGGCGCTCGCGGTCGTCAGCCTTGGACTCTACGCCGTAGACCGGATGCGCGACTCGAGCGGCCGGGGATGGCTCTGGGTCGCCGCCGTCTCGTTCGGCCTGCTGTTCATGGTCAAGAGCTTCGCCTTCGGCGTGATGCTGCCGGCGCTCGGCATCACCGCGATGCTCTGGATGTGGCGGAAGGATCGATGGGGAGGCCGGCTGCTCCTCATGGTCGGCTTGGCGGGGCTGTGCGCGCTGCCGTGGCTTATCGCGGTCCTTGGTGTGAACAGCACGGAAAGCCGCGCGGTCGTGTCAATCGACTGGATGTCATTGCCGCGGCGGATGCTGTTCAAGATGGACTTGCGCGAGGCGCTGGGGCAGTTCGTCGTGGCGCACGTCGGACCGGATCCGACGGGATGGATGACGCTGACGGTCGCAACCGCGATCTTCCTGGTGGGCGGCCTCGGGCTTCGCGTCCTGGGGCTCTGGCGCGTGTGTGCGAGCGCGCTGGGGCGCGAGCCGGTGCGCCGCTGGACGCCGCTCGCGTGGGTGGTGATCCTCGGCGTGACCATTCCCTTCGTCGTCGCCGTGGCGCCCTTCCCGAATTCGATCCAGGCGTACCAACTCGCGCTCTTCGCGCTGTGGCCCTTTGCGGCCGCCGTGGTGTGGCCGGTGCACGCGCGCTCGTCGTTTTGGCGATGGGCGGCCAGCGTCGCGCTTGTGGCTGGAAGCCTCCCGGTCACGGTGCACTACGCGCGGGTGGCGCATGACGCCTCGCGCGGGACGCCCCTCGCCAGCCTCGACGCCGGCGACCTGCTGGTCGTGCACGCCCTGCAAGCCACGCCAGCCGACAGAACGATGATCCTCCACAGCGATCCGCTGCAGCCATCGTTGTATGCCATCGAGTCGCAACGGCGTGTGGTGCTCGCCTGGTCGTCCTACGTCGAGGGCGACGGAAACCCCGACGTGGAGGCGCGGGCCGCCGAGATCGCCCGATTCTTTGGTTCCCCGCAGCACCCGGGCGCCGACGATCTCGAGATCCTGCACCGGTATCACGTGACCCACGTGATCGAGCGAACGGCCGTCGATGACTTGAATCCAGACGTGCGTGACCAGCTGGTGCTCGTGGCCGGCGCGCCAGGGGTGCGACTCTATCGTGTGCCGGTGCCGCTCAGCCGGTAGGGCCAGGCGGCCAGAGGTATCATGCTCCGGGACCCTGGCGGCCGTGCGCCCCGGGGCTGCGCATGGACGCTGACAAAGTCTTTCTAATCCTGGTGGTAGTCGCCGCGAGCGTGGCCGTGGCCGCGCGACGCTTCAAGGTGCCGTACACCGCGGCGCTCGTGGTGGCGGGGTTGGTGCTGGGGTCGCTCGAGATCCTCAACCCGCCGCACTTGACCCGCGAGCTGCTGTTCGCGGTCTTCCTGCCGGGGCTTCTGTTCGAAGCAGCGTTTCATATCGAGTTCCGCGCGTTCTGGCGCGATCGATGGACGATCCTTGGGCTTGCGGTGCCCGGCGTGATTGCGGCCATCACGCTGACGACGTTGATCATCTCCCGCCTGTTCGGCGTCTTCGGCCTCGTGGGCGGCATCGACTGGCGCTATGCGCTGCTCTTCAGCGCCGTGGTGGCCGCGACCGATCCGGTCGCCGTCGTCGGCCTGTTCAAGAAGCTCAACGCCCCGCCCCGATTGACCATGCTGCTCGAGGGCGAGAGCCTGTTGAACGACGGGACGGCAATCGTCTTCTTCTCGCTGGTGCTCGATGTCGTGTCCGGCCGGCCGTGGTCGGCGAGCTCGATCGCCGTCGGATTCGTGACGGTGATAGGCGCGGGCGTCCTGGTCGGGTCGGTCTTTGGTGCGGGCATCTCGCTCGCACTCCGCCGGATCGACGACCCGATGATCGAGATCACGCTGACCACCATCGCGGCGTACGGGTCGTTCGTCGCGGCCGAGCAGTTCCACTCCTCGGGCGTGATCGCGAGCGTCGTCGCTGGGATGATCTGCGGAAATTGGGGCGTCCGCACGGGCATGGCGCCGTCAACACGCGTGGCCGCCGAAGTGTTCTGGGAATACATCGCGTTCGCGTTGAACTCCGTCGTGTTCCTGTTGATCGGCTTCGAGGTGCCGCTCGCGGCGCTCCTGGAATCGTGGCGCGAGATTCTCCTCGCGTACCTGGCGGTCTCGGTCGTACGCGGCGGCATCATCCTGGCCATTTCCGCGATTCGGAGGCGGACGGCTGATCCCTTGCCGCGCTCGTGGGCGGTCGTTCTCACGTGGGGCGGACTGCGCGGCGCGCTGTCGATGGTGTTGGCGTTGAGTCTGCCAGCGTTTCCTCAGCGCGGCCTGCTCGTGACCATGACGTTCGGCGTCGTGCTCATCACGATCATCGTGCAGGGCCTGTCGATGTCCCCACTCCTACAGTGGCTGAGGATCGTCCAGGTCCCCGAGGCGCAGATCGAGTACGAGCGGTTGAGAGGCCGGTTGCAGGCGACGTCCGCCGCGCTCGATGAGATTGAAGAAATGAAGCGGGCGCGGTTGACCAGCCGCGAAGTGATCGAGACCCTCGAACAGGAGTATCAGACCGCGGCCGATGCTGCTGCCGAGCGCATCCACGACCTTCATATGGCCGGCAGCGTGCTGCGCCAGGACGAACTTCGAGGCGCCAGGCGCCACTTGATCTTGGCGGAGAAGAATTATCTCCTCGAGGCCCGAAGCCAGGGGGCGCTCGGGCGCCCCGCCTACGACCAACTCCTGGCAGATGTGGACGCGCGGCTGCTCAAGGTGGACTCTGGCGATGTCCCCGGCGAACGAAAGCCAGGCCCGCGCAATCCTTCAGCCGAAGAGAAGTCCCAGAAGGCGTGAACGCCCCGCGCCAGGCCGGTCCGACCGGCGCAATCAGGCGCGTGCGGCGCCCGAGAATGGCCCCTCAGCCGACGGTGAACGGTGTGGTCACGCTGGTCGTGCCCCATTCGATGCGCAGCACCGCGCCCGTGGGTGTTCCGTCGATCGAGTACGTCACTTGCTCGACCGGTGCCGCCGTCTTGCCCTTCTTCATCGTCACGCGGCCAATCTCGAGGTTGGGTTGGTAGGGGATGCCCCACTGACCCTTCTGCTGAAGCTTGCCGAGGAGCAGCTGCCACGACTGGGCGCCGGGCTGGGTGTTGATGGTGTAGCTGCCAGCGGGCAGATGAATCGCGCCGAAGGTCAGGGGTTTGTCGCTCGTGATGACGGTGGCCTCGTCGGCGCCGGTGCGCCAGGGCTGGCCGAGCGGCATCATGTCCGACTCGGGCCGTCCCTTGAGGTATGGCCGCCCGTATTGAATCGAGATGTGCGCACCGTGGACCGTCCAGTCCGTGCGGACATGGGGGCTTCCTCCGTCACCGACACCCATCGGGGTCATCTTCTGCGCGCCTACCGGCGCGATGAGAACCGCGGCCACGGCCGCCGTGAGGCTGAAACGAATCAGTCGGGACATGGGACCTCCTGGAACACACGATTGTTTCATGAGTTTTCCACAGGTCAACACCCGTCCCCCTACCTGTGGAAAACGATGACGTGCAGGTCGCGGGGGCCATGGACGCCGCGCGTGAGGGTGAGCTCGATGTCGGCCGTCCGGCTTGGCCCCGTGATGAACGCCAGGTGGGCGGCGGGGGAGGGCGCGGCGGCGAAGAAGGCCGCCATGCCGGTGTGAACGGCTTGCGCGTCCACGAGCGCGATGTGGGTCTCTGGCAGGAGCCACGCCAGTCGGGATCGGCCCGGGCCGCTTGCGACCACGACCGTGCCGGTGTCGGCCAAGGCGCCCACGGTCGCCGTGAGGCCAAACGCGACTTCTCCCAACTCGCCGAGCGCGCGCTCACGCGCCGCCGGCTCCGCCGGTACGTCGGGTCGAACGAGCACCAAGCCGTCGGCTTCGAGGCGGGGCGAGAGGTCCGGAATGCCCAGGGCCTCGGGGCCCCACGCGAGCACGCGCCGGTCGCCGCGTGGTCCGATGAGGGATCGGACGAGCGGAGCGACTTCGGCGGCGCCTACCGGGCCATGCACGGACGCGCCGGCGCTCGTGGCCTCGATCATGAACCAATCGACCGACGAACCCGTGGAGGCTGCCAGGCTCACAGTCGGCCTCCTCGGCGTTCTTTCAGCTGCGCGCGGAGCGGCCGCGCGGCCGGGAGCGGCAGCGCTCGGGACCGTGTCCACCCCGAGAGCGGCCCTGGCGCGCGCGCGAGCCAGCCGTCTCGGGACGCCAGGCGGCCCAGCGTGCGCCCCATCCACGCGGCGGCGCGAAAGAGCCGAGGGCGCGTCGCGGCAAAGCGGTACCAGCGCAGGAGATGGACCGTCCATCGTGCCGCTTCGCCGGCCGTGAACGCCTGGGCGCGGGTTGCGAGAAGCATGCGAGGAATGTCGATGCGAACGGGGCACACCTCGCGGCACGCCCCGCAAAGGCTGCTGGCGTCGGCAAGGTCGTGCCACTCCGACAGGCCTCGGAGCGCTGGCGTCAGCACCGCGCCCACCGGGCCCGAGTACACCAATCCATACGCATGGCCGCCAATCTCTCGGTAGACCGGGCACGCGTTCAGACAGGCCCCGCAGCGGATGCAATAGAGAATCTCCTCGAGGTCGGTGCCGAGCAGGCTGCTGCGGCCATTGTCGACGAGGACGACATGCAGCGCCTCCGGCCCATCCGGATCGCCGGGCCGCCTGGGCCCCGTGATCAGATCGGTGTAGACCGACAGCTTCTGTCCGGTCGCCGACCGGGCCAGCACCTGCAACATGACGGAGAGGTCGCCCAAAGTCGGCACCAGCCGCTCGAGGCCCATGAGCGCGACGTGCGCTCTGGTCGTCGTCACGCCCAGCGACGCATTGCCCTCGTTGGTGACGATGGCCAGCGTGCCGGTATCGGCCACGCCGAAGTTCACGCCGCTCATCCCGAGATCGGCCGTCAGAAATTCCTTCCGGAGCACGCGGCGCGCGATCGCCGTCATTTCGGCCGGATCGGTCGTGCGCGGCACGCCGAGCGCCTCGTGGAGCAGATCGCCGACCTGCTCTTTCGTCTTGTGAATGGCCGGCGCGATGATGTGCGAAGGCGTTTCGTGGGCGAGCTGAATGATGTACTCGCCGAGGTCCGACTCGACGACGTGCAGGCCCGCCGCTTCCAGGGCGGGATTGAGCTCGATTTCCTCGCCAATCATCGACTTGGATTTGATGACGCGGCGGGCGCCGATCCCTCGAGCGATCTCCAGGATGATGGCCTGCGCCTGGGCTTCGTCCTTCGCCCGATGCACCTGGCCGCCGACGCGGGCGATCGAGGCGGTGAACTGGTCAACGTAGCGGTCGAGGTTCTGGACGACCTGCTGGCGGATCGCGCGCGCGTGGTCGCGCACGGCGTCGGCGTCGGGGAGCGACTGGAGACCCGCCGCCCGCTGGCTCACGAACCGGCTCGTCAATCGCGTCAAGGCGACGCGCAGTTGGGCGTCGTCGAGCGCGCGCTCGACTCGGCGATGAAACGTGAGCGGGACCGGATGGGGACTAGCCGGCATTCGGGTCCCGGGCGAGGTCGGCGCAGCCGTCGAGCACCTCCGCGAGGTGCCTGGCCTCGACGGACGAGCCGCGCCGGCGCAGGCCGCCCTCGAGGTGAAGCAGGCAGCTCGCGTCGCACGCGACGAGCGTACGGGCTCCGCTCGCCTCGACGTGGTCGAGCTTGCGCGCCAGCATGGCGCTGGAGATCTCGCTCATCTTGATCGAGAACAGGCCGCCAAACCCGCAGCACTCCTCGGCGCCGTCGAGGTCGACGCGCGACTGGCCGACCGCGCCGTCGAGCAGCCGCAGGGGCTCGGTCCTCGCGCCGAGGCCCCGCAGCAAGTGGCAGGTGGCATGGTAGGCGAGCGGCGCCGCGGCCGACGCACGGCCGCACGCGGGGTTCAACTCGGCGACCGCCTGCGAGAACTCGAACGTCCGTGAGGCCAGTGCGCGGGCCTTGGCCGCGTAGGTGGCGTCATCGGCGAGCAGCTCGGGGTACTGATGGACGATCATGTCGCCGCACGACCCCGACGGCACGACAACGGGTCGATCGGTGCGCGTCAACACGTCGATCGTCTGCCGCGCCATCCGGCGGGCATCCTCGACGGCGCCGGCGTTGAATGCCGGTTGGCCGCAGCACGTTTGGCCCTCGGGATACGCGACGGCCACACCGAGCCGTTCGAGCACGCTGACCACGGCCAGACCGATCGCCGGCTTCATGTACTCGACGATGCACGTCGCAAAGAGCTGCACGGCCGTGCCGAGTGTCCGGCGGTCCTGGTCGAGCATGCGGCATGATACCGCGCAGGCCCATCAGCGGTTGGATCCAAGTTATGATGTGTCCGCTGTTCCGCTCGTCCGCGTAGGTAGCATCATGGCGACACCATCCCACTCCGCTTCCGTCTCTCCGTCCTTGGCGCTCGATGATCCGTCGCTGCTTCGCGAGCAGTGTCTCGTGGGCGGCAAATGGATTGGCGCGGCCGATGGCGCGACGCTGACCGTGACCAACCCGGCCACCGGGTCGGCCATCGGCACGGTCCCTCGCATGGGCACGGCGGACGTGCGCGCGGCGGTCGCGGCGGCCGACGCCGCGTGGCCGGCGTGGCGCGCGAAGACGGCCCAGGAGCGCAGCCGCGTGCTTCGCCGCTGGTTCGACCTCTGCCTGCAGCATCAGCAGGACCTCGCGACCATCCTCACGTCCGAGCAGGGCAAGCCGTTGGCCGAGGCCCGCGGCGAGGTGGCGTATGGCGCGGCATTCATCGAATGGTTTGCCGAGGAGGCGCGGCGGGTGTACGGCGACGTCATCCCGTCGAACAGCGCCGATCGCCGCATTGTCGTCATCAAGCAGCCGATTGGCGTGGTGGCGGCCATCACTCCCTGGAATTTTCCCATCGCGATGATCACCCGGAAAGCGGGCGCGGCGCTCGCGGCCGGGTGCACGGTCGTCGTCAAGCCGGCCAGCAGCACGCCGTATTCGGCATTGGCGGTCGCGGAGTTGGGCATGCGCGCCGGGCTGCCGCCGGGAGCCTTGAATGTGGTCACCGGGTCGGCCGGCGTCGTGGGCGCCGAGCTGACGTCGAACCCGACGGTACGGAAGCTGTCGTTCACCGGGTCCACCGAGGTCGGCCGCACGCTTCTCGCGCAGTGCGCCGGGACCATCAAGAAGGTGTCGATGGAGCTCGGCGGCAATGCGCCCTTCATCGTCTTCGGCGACGCCGATCTCGACCAGGCCGTCAAGGGCGTGATGGCGTCGAAGTTCAGGAATACGGGCCAGACCTGCGTGTGCGCGAACCGGATCTTCGTGGAAGACAGCGTCTATGAGGCGTTCACCGCGAAGCTCGAGGCCACGGTCCGCGCGCAGGTCATCGGCGACGGGATGAAGCCGGGCGTTACGCTCGGGCCGCTCATCGACCAGCAGGCGGTGACGAAGGTCGAGGAGCACATCGCCGACGCGGTCGCAAAGGGCGCGAGCGTCCGGTACGGCGGGCATCGGCACGCGCTGGGCGGCACGTTCTTCGAGCCCACGATCCTGACCGACGTGCCGGCCGGCACCAAGCTGATGAGCGAGGAGACGTTCGGCCCGGTGGCGCCGCTCACGCGGTTCACCTCGGAGGCCGAGGTCATCGCGATGGCCAACGACACCGAGTTCGGCCTGGCGAGCTACTTCTTCACCCGCGACCTGGCCCGGGCCTGGCGGGTCGCCGAGGCGCTCGAGTACGGCATCGTGGGCATCAACGAAGGAATCATCTCCTCGGAGGTCGCCCCGTTCGGCGGTGTCAAGCAGTCCGGCATCGGCCGCGAGGGTTCGAAATACGGCATCGAGGAGTACGTCGAAATCAAGTATTTGTGCGTCGGCGGCCTGTAGCCGTCAACCACGCGAGAGGGGACCGATGACGTTTCAGGATCAGGTTGCGATTGTTACCGGTGCGGGCGGCGGCTTCGGAGAGGGGATTGCGAAGTACTTCGCCGAACTGGGAGCCAAGGTCGTCGTCGCGGACATCCGCGGCGATGCGGCCGATCGGGTGGCGAAAGAAATCACGGCGGCCGGGGGCACGGCGGTAGGCACGGCGGTCGATGTGACGAAGGACGACCAGATGGCCGGCATGGTCAAGCTGGCGCTCGACCGATTCGGCCGCCTCGACATCGTCATCAACAACGCCGGCACCACCCATAAGAATCAGCCGATGCTGGAGGTCAACGAGCAGACGTTCGACCGCGTCTACGACACGAACGTCAAGAGCTTGTACCTCAGCGCGCGTCACACCGTTCCGGTGTTTCGTAAGCAAGGCCACGGGACGATTGTCAACGTGGCCTCGACCGCCGGCGTGCGGCCGCGGCCGGGCCTGACCTGGTACAACGGCTCGAAGGGCGCGGCGATCATCCTGACCAAGTCGATGGCCGCCGAACTCGCGCCCGATCACATCCGCGTCAACGCGGTCAATCCGGTCATGGGCGAGACCGGCTTGCTCAAGGACTTCCTGCCCGGCGAAGACTCCGCCGAGACCCGCCAGCGCGTGATCAACACGATTCCCCTGGGCCGCCTGAGCCGGCCGATGGACATCGCCAAGGCGTGCGCGTTTCTCGCAAGCGACGACGCCGAGTTCATCACCGGGGTCTGCATGGAAGTCAACGGCGGCCGCTGCGTCTAGGCGGCTGACATCCACATGAAGCGCTACGAGATTGCGGTCCTGCCGGGCGACGGGATCGGCAAGGAAGTCGTGCCCGAGGGAATCCGCGCCCTCGAAGCGGCTGGCGCGAGCTTCGGGTTCGAGTGCCGGTTCCGGCATTTCGATTGGAGCTGCGAGACCTTCAAGAAGACCGGCGCGATGATGCCGGAAGACGGCATCGCACGGCTGCGCGACCACGACGCGATCTTTCTCGGGGCCGTCGGGTTCCCGGGGGTGCCCGACCACGTGTCGCTGTGGGGCCTGCTGCTGCCCATCCGCCGGGAATTCGACCAGTACGTGAACCTGCGGCCCGTTCGCCTGCTCCCGGGCGTGGTCCCTCCGATTCGAGACCGCAAGGCCGGCGACATCGATTTCTGGGTCGTCCGCGAGAACACCGAAGGCGAGTACTCGCGGATCGGCGGGCGCATGTTCGCCGGGACACCGGAGGAGATGGTCATCCAGACGTCGGTGTTCACCCGGCGCGGAACCGACCGGATCATGCGCTACGCGTTCGAACTCGCGCGGCGGCTCGATCGACACCATGTGACCTCGGCGACCAAGTCGAACGGGTTGTTCTACTCGATGCCGTTCTGGGACGAGCGGTTTGCCGCGATGGGGGCCGAGTATCCCGACGTCCGAGTCGACCAGTATCATGTCGATATCCTGGCCGCCCGGTTCGTGATGACGCCCGAGCGATTCGACGTGGTCGTCGCGAGCAATCTCTTTGGCGACATCCTCTCGGATCTGGGGCCCGGCGTGACCGGGACGATCGCCGTCGCGCCGTCGGGGAACATCAACCCGGAGCGGACGTTCCCCTCGATGTTCGAGCCGGTTCACGGCTCGGCGCCCGACATCGCGGGGCGTCAGATCGCGAATCCGACGGGGCAAATCTGGTCGGCCGCCATGATGCTCGACCACCTCGGGGAGTCCGACGCCGGCGCGGCGATTGTGCGCGCGATCGAGCGCGTGTTGGGATCGCCCCACGCGCCGCTCACGCCGGACCTTGGCGGCACGGCGTCAACCCGCGACCTGGGCGGCGCCATCGCGAACGCCATCCACCGCGCCTGACGCGCAGGTCGGCCCGCTCGGCGGAGAGGCCTGCTGATGTTCCGCGCGGCATCCGCCGAGAAGAGAGGCAACGGCACGGAGAAAGATGGAGGCGGGCGTCGGATGTCGCGGACGGAGCTCCATGGATACTCGGGTGGAGCGGGTACGACGCAGGGATCTGATCACTCCTCGCCGATGGGCCTGATGAAGGAGCGACGATGAAGGTGCGGTCTGTGGCCGCGGCGCTCTCAGCGGCCGCGATCGCGGCTTCGCTCACGGCGTGCCGGCGCCAGCCGACACCAATCGACGCGGGGCCACCGCCGCCTCCCGTCAACTGGAACGCGCTTGCGGCCCGCGTGGACCCGTACGTCGCGAAGCCGCGCGTCATCGTGATCACCGACATCGCCAACGAGCCGGACGACCAGATGTCGATGGTGCGATTCCTGGTCTACGCCAACGAGTTCGACGTCGAGGGGCTGATTGCCGCCACGTCAACGTGGATGCGAGACGCGGTACGGCCGGACGTCATTCAGTCGCTCATCGGCACGTACGGTCAGGTGCAGCCCAACCTGCTGAAGCATGCGCCGGGATTTCCGGCGCCAAGCGCGCTTGCGGCGGTCGTGGCGGCGGGCCAGCCGGGCTACGGCATGGGCGCCGTCGGGCGTGACGAGTTGTCCGCGGGCGCCAGCCTCATCATCCACGCGGTCAACAAGGCCGACGATCGCCCCTTGTGGGTGGTCGCGTGGGGCGGCGTCAACACGCTCGCCGAGGCCCTGCTGCAGGTGCGGACGACCCGGCCGCCGGCCGCGGTCGCGAAGTTCGTGTCGAAGCTGCGCGTCTATTCGATCTCCGACCAGGACGATGCCGGACCGTGGATCCGGCGCGAGTTTCCGACCCTCTTCTACATCGTCATGCCGTCGACCCCGGACGGCGACCAGTACTACCTGGCGACGTGGACGGGGATCAGCGGGGATCATTTCTACCGCAACGACGACGGCGCCGATTTCACGACGTTCAGCGAACCCTGGGTGAACGCGTACATCCGGACCAAAGGACCGCTCGGGAAGCGGTATCCGCTGCCCTGCTGCATCTACGAGGGCGATACCCCCTCCTTCCTGGGCCTCATCGACAACGGGCTGGCCAGCGCGATGAGCCCGACTTACGGCGGGTGGGGCGGGCGCTATGTGTGGCGCCAGTTCTACGGCGAGAGCCACCCGATGTGGACGCAGGGGGGCGACTCGTACCCCGGGCGGGATAGTTCCCGCGATACGGTGGTGGGCGCCGACGGAACGATGCACACGTCCGATCAGGCGACGATCTGGCGGTGGCGGGACGCCTTTCAGCACGACTTCGCGGCGCGCATGGCCTGGACGGTCGAGGACGTGCGCCACGCGAACCACAATCCCGAAGTCGTCGTGAATGGCCACGCGGGCAAGGCGCCGATTGATATCAGCGCGCAAGTGGGCGTCCCGGTCGTGCTCGATGCGACGGGCACACGGGACCCCGATGGCGACGCGCTTCGGTTCACCTGGGTTTTCTACCCGGAGGCTGGCACGGGAATTCCTGCTCGGCCGGTCTTCGCCGGAGGGCTCTCGCCGGTTGGTGGCGGAGGCAGCCAATCGACCGGTGGCATCCCGTCGGCCGGCCCCGGCGGCGCCGAAGCGGTGCCGCCGAGAGTGACGGTGCAGGACGAGCACGGCATGAAGGCGCTCGTCATGCCGGACATCGCCGGGGTGTCGCATGTGATTCTGGCCGTCGAGGACAACGGAACGCCCAGCCTGACGTCTTACCGTCGGATCATTTTCCGAGTCAGACCGGCGCTCGCGGCCCAGACGCCCGGCGCGAAGTAAGTGAGCGGCTCGACTTGCCTTCAGGCTCACCATGGAGAACATGGAGGCACCCACGATCACGGCCGGCATCAGGGCCGGACCTGGGAGCCGCCTGCCATCCTCCATGCGCTCCATGGTGAAGATCGTCGGCGACTCAAGAACCCCGTGGGACTGGGGTAATCTTTTACCGAGACCACGATTGTGAGCACACCTCTCTCCACCGCCGTCACCGGCCTGCCGCCCTCGCTCTCGGTCGAGCACCGAGAGGACGTCGCTCTCGTGCGGCTGTCACGGCCCGAGAAACGCAACGCGCTCGACGACGCTCTCGTGGGCGGGCTGGAGCACGTGTTCACGACCTTGCCGGACGAGAC
Organism: uncultured Acidobacteriota bacterium; assembly: GCA_963849525.1. GTDB lineage: Bacteria > Acidobacteriota > Vicinamibacteria > Vicinamibacterales > SCN-69-37 > CAVXSP01. The sequence continues at coordinate 1,211,544 of CAWKHL010000006.1, forward strand.
GCGCGTCGTCATCCTCCATGGCCAGGGCGATCACTTCAGCGCCGGCCTGGACCTGTCGGAGTTGACGGTGCGCAGCAGCGTCGGCGCGGCCTTCGACCATTCGCAGAAATGGCATCGGGCGTTCGAGCGCATCGAGTACCGGCAAGTGCCCGGTGATTGCCGTGCTGCACGGCGCCGTGATCGGCGGCGGCTTCGAACTGGCGGCGGCCTGCCATCTGCGCGTCGCCGAGCGCTCGGCGTACTACGGGCTGCCCGAGGGCACGCGCGGCATCTTCGTCGGCGGCGGCGGCGCCGTCCGCATTCCCCGCCTGATCGGGACGCACCGGATGATGGACATGATGCTGACGGGGCGGACCTACGACGCGGGTGAGGGACAGGCCATCGGCATTTCCCAGTATCTGGTCGAGCCCGGCGATGGACTCGCCAAGGCGCTCGAACTGGCGAAGCGGATTGCCAGCAACACGCCGACCACGAATTACGCGGTCACGCACGTGCTGCCGCGGATTGCCGAGGCTCGGTCCGAGGCGGGCTACCTCGCCGAGTCGATGATCTCGGCGATTGCCGTTACGGACGAGGAGGCCCAGGCGCGCATGAAGGCGTTCCTCGAAAAGCGCGGACCGAAAGTCGTTCAGGATTAAGTCGGCCGAATGAGTGCGATAGACAGCCGCCACCCGTCTGCCCAGACGCGCACTCGCGCGGTGCGGCTGGGCCGGCCCGAGGTCGTGACCGAGACGCGCGCCGATGGGACGGTGTACGTCCGGTCGGTGGGCACGCTCGGCGCCGTCCCGCGCACGATGATTGACCGGCTCGAGCACTGGGCCGCCGTGGCGCCCGATCGCCCATTCCTGGCCCAGCGCGCGGCGGACGGATCGTGGCGGCGAGTGACCTACGGCGACGCCCGCGCGCGGGTGCGCCGAATCGCTCAGGGACTGCTCGATCGCCCGCTCTCGACGGATCGCCCGATCGCTATTCTGTCCGGCAACGACGTCGAACACGCGCTTCTCGGGCTCGCCGCGATGTACATCGGCGTCCCCTACGCGCCCATCTCGCCCGCCTATTCCACCGTCTCGAAGGACCTCGGCAAACTGCGTCAGGTCATGGCGCTGCTTACGCCGGGGCTGGTCTTCGCGAGCAATCGAGAGGCGTACGGCCGCGCGCTCGACGAAGTGGCCGCCGCCGATGTCGAGCTCGTCGTGACGGGGAAGTCGCGCGATGGAGCGCGCACGACCGCGTTCGAGGCGCTCGAAGCAACGCCGACGCCGGCGATTGACGACGCACGGATGAGGGTGGGGCCCGAGAGCCTCGCCAAGATCCTGTTCACGTCCGGATCGACGGGGGAGCCCAAAGGGGTGATCAACACCCACGGGATGTGGACCTCCAACCAGGCGATGATGCTCGACGCGCTGGCGTACTTCGAAGACGAGCCGCCGGTCATCGTCGATTGGGCGCCGTGGCACCACACGGCGGGCGGTAATCACGATTTCGGGCTGGTCTTGTTCAACGGCGGCACGCTCTACATCGACGAGGGCAAGCCCGTGCCCGGTGCCATCGACGTCACGGTTCGCAATCTGAGGGAAGTGGCGTCGAACTGGTATTTCAACGTGCCGAAGGGATTCGAGGCCCTGCTGCCGTTCCTCCGCCGTGACGCCGAGCTTCGCCACACGTTCTTCCGTCAGCTGAAGGTCATGTGGTTTGCCGGCGCGGCCATGACGCAGCACGTGTTCGACGAAATCCAGGAACTGGCCGTCCGCACCTGCGGCGAACGCATCTTGTTTCTCACCGGTCTCGGGTTGACCGAGACCTCGCCCTTTGCCCTCGGCCTGTACGTGGCACGCGGAGGATGCGTCCAATATGGGCGTGCCGGCCGTGGGCACGACGCTGAAGCTCGTGCCGGTCGGCGACCTGTACGAAATGCGGGTCCGGGGCCCCCACGTCACGCCGGGCTACTGGAGGCAGCCGGCGCTCACGGCCGCGGCGTTCGACGAAGAAGGCTTCTATCGCATTGGCGACGCCCTGCGGTTTGCGGATCCGGACGATGCCGGGGCGGGCCTGCTGTTCGCAGGCCGGATCACCGAGGACTTCAAGCTCGCGACGGGCACGTGGGTCCACGTGGGCCCGCTGCGCGCGCAGGTGTTGGACCATTTCGCCCCGCTCCTGCGCGACGTCGTCATCGCCGGCCCCGACCGCGACTATCTCACGGCGCTGCTGTTTCCGAATCTCGACGCGTGCCGCGATTTTGGCGGGTTCGCCGATGACGCGCCGGTCGAGGACGTCTGCGGTGCCGGTCACGTCGTGCAGGAATGTGGCGCGCGGCTGCGATCCCTGGCTCAGACGAGCACCGGCGCGTCGAATCGGATCGTGCGCGCGGCGATCATGGGCGATCCCCCGTCGGCCGAGGACGGGGAAATCACCGGGAAAGGGTCGGTCAATCAGCGCGCGGTGCTCCGGCGTCGCGAGCGGGTCGTCGAGGAACTCTACGCGACGCCGCGCATGGCCCACGTGCTGGCTATCCAAGGAGCGGAATAGAGATGGAGATTGCCGGACAGGCGGCGATTGTCACCGGCGGGGCGTCCGGCCTGGGCGCCGCGACCGCCGAGGCGCTCGCGAGCGCCGGGGCCGCGGTGGCCATTCTTGATATCAACCTGGATCTCGCAAGAGAGACCGCGGCGCGGATTGGCGCGACGGCGATTCCGTGTGACGTCGCCAGCGCGACGGGGGCCGCTGACGCGGTGGCCGAGGCGCAGGCGCGGCACGGGGCGGCTCGCATCCTGGTGAATTGCGCGGGTCTGTGTCCACCCAGACGGATCGTGGGGCGCGACGGCCCGATGCCGCTGGAGGAATTCGAGCGGGTGATCCGCGTCAATCTCATCGGCACGTTCAACCTGATCCGCCTGGCCGGCGCCGAGATGCTGAAGCTCGACCCGTTGGCGGACGGCGAGCGCGGCGTGTGTGTCTCGACGGCCTCCGTCGCGGCATTCGAGGGGCAGATCGGCCAGTCGCACTACGCCGCATCAAAGGGCGGCATCGTCGCCCTCAACCTGGTGGCGGCTCGGGAATTCGCGCAGTTTGGCGTTCGGTCGATGGCCATTGCGCCTGGCATCTTCCAGACGCCGCTCCTCGGCAGCCTGCCGCAAGCGGCGCAGGACAGTCTTGGCGCGGCCGTGCCGTATCCCCATCGGCTGGGACAGCCGAGCGAGTTCGCGAGCCTCGTGCTCGAGTGCGTCACCAACCGCTACCTGAACGGCGAGACGATTCGCCTCGACGGCGCGCTGCGCATGGCGCCGCGCTAGGGCGTGTCAGGGAGTCGCCGCGGCGAGACAACGGCACGAGTGCCGCGGGACCGCCACGGGACCGCATGATCCCATCACCATATGACCTTGAGGCCTTGATAAAGGCTGAATGCCCCGTCGGGCGTCACCACGGGGACGTTCTCCACGAGGGCTTGCGCGATGAGTTGGCGGTCGAACGGATCCGGATGATGCGCGGGCAGATCAAATAAATGGAGGGCGTGCTCGGCCGAATACGGCAACACCCGTAATCGGAGATCGGCAATGCCCGCCACGGCGTCAGCCTTGGCGAACGTGAGCTTTCCTCGCGCCTGTTTGACCGCGATTTCGGTGAGCGACACGACGCTGATCTCGCGCACCGCAGCGGCCGTTCTCAGCACCGACATCGCAGGCCGGGAGAGGCGCTCCGGGGCGCTGACCGCCCAGATGAAGGTGACCGTGTCCAGGATCACCCGCATGCGTCAGCGGCCATCGAGGAGGGCGTCGATCTCATCCGCGGTCATTGGCTTCCACCAGTCGGGGGCAGGCACGGTCACTCTATCCCTCAACGTTCCGAACTGTGGCTTCTTCGGGCCGGCCTTCGTCGTCCGGACGATGTCCACCACCGGCGTGCCGTGCCGGTAGATCGTGACGGATTCGCCGTCCTCGACCGCCTTGATCAACTTCGGAAGCTTGTTCTTGGCTTCGGCCACGCTGAACTTCATATGACGATTATAGCTATACTAGATAGCTATAACAATGTACGCGAGGGCGAGCCGGGCCACCGCGCCCGGCCGCGCAGCCAATGCGTTGAGGGGCAGTGCGGGACGAGTAGCTGCCGTCCCACACATTCAGCGACGTTTTCCGACGGAGATTGGATCGTCTCGGCGAGGGTGAGCCGCGTCTGGTAGGAAAAAATGGTGCCGAGGGGCAGAATCGAACTGCCGACACCGTGATTTTCAGTCACGTGCTCTACCGACTGAGCTACCTCGGCACGGCTGGACGCTCACGTCCTGGGCAGAACCGCCATCATAACATGAGGGCGAAATGAAAAGAGCGGGCGAGAGGCGCAGCGCGCCTCCGCCCGCCCGGGTCGCGGAGTGTCCGCGGTCTTCGGCGCCTAGGCCGTCTTCATCGGCTCGTCGGCGCTCATCCCGTAAATCGCCGGCACCTTGGAGCCCATCGGCCGGAGGTAGGCCGCAAGCTGGCCCCGGTGATGCACCGCGTGGTTGTTCATGATCATCAGCCACGTGACCGCCGGCGCCTTGTGTCCGAAGAAGTCGGCGTCACGGAGCAAGTGCGCCGCGCTCATCGCGCGCAGCTTCGCCAGCCGGTCGGTCAACTGGCGCTCGTGCCACGCCGCGACGGCGGTCACGTCGGTCATCTCGGCCGGGGTGGCCGGTTCGCCGGTCCACGCGAAGGCGCCGTTCAGGATCGAGTCGGCAAACCAGATGTCGCTCAAGGTGACATGGACCGCCAGTTCCCACGCCGTGCGCGACTTGGGATCGGGGCGATAGTCGCGGTTCGTAATCGCCTTGACGACCTTGCGCGTCCCGGCCGACTCGCTCTCGATTGTCCCGGTGATGAGTTCGAGTAGGGCTTGTGCCTGATCAGCCGTCATGACTCCTCCAAAACGTGCGGATCGCGTGTCGCGCCGCATCTATCGACCGGCCGACGGGCCTACTCGGCGGCTTCGGCCGTCGTCAGGCCCATTTCCTTGCGAACCTTCTGCTCGATCGCCGCCGTCATTTCCGGGTTCTGCTTGAGGAACGTCTTGGCGTTCTCGCGGCCCTGGCCGAGCCGTTCGCCGCCGTAGGAGAACCACGTGCCGCTCTTATCGATGACTTTCCGCTCGACGCCCTGATCGAGCAGGTCGCCCTCGCGCGAGATGCCTTCGCCGTACATCACGTCGAACTCGGCCTCCCGGAAGGGAGGAGCCACCTTGTTCTTCACGACTTTGACGCGCGTGCGGCCGCCGACCGGGGTGTCGCCGTCCTTGATCGCGCCGATCCGGCGGATATCCAGCCGGACCGACGAGTAAAACTTCAACGCGCGCCCGCCCGTCGTCGTCTCGGGGTTCCCGAACATGACGCCAATCTTCTCGCGGAGCTGATTGATGAAAATCAGGCACGTCTTCGACTTGGAGACGACGCCGGTGAGCTTGCGCAGCGCCTGCGACATCAACCGCGCCTGCAGCCCCATCTGCGCCTCGCCCATTTCGCCCTCGATTTCGGCGCGCGGCACGAGGGCCGCCACCGAGTCGACGACGACGACGTCAACGCCGTTGGAGCGGATCAGGACCTCCGTGATCTCGAGCGCCTGCTCGCCGTTGTCCGGCTGCGAGACCAGCAGGTTCTCGAGGTCGACGCCGAGCCGCTGCGCGTACTGCGCGTCGAGCGCGTGCTCCGCGTCGATGAAGGCCGCCACGCCGCCGAGCTTCTGCGCCTGCGCAATCGTCTGCAAGCGCGAGCGTCGTCTTGCCCGACGATTCGGGCCCGAAAATCTCGATCACGCGCCCGCGGGGCAGGCCGCCCACGCCAAGCGCCCAGTCGAGGCTGATCGAGCCGGTGGAAATGCAGGGAATGGGGGCGACCGGATTCTTGCCGCCCAGCCGCATAATGGACCCGCGGCCGAACTGTTTTTCGATTTGCCCGACCGCCAATTCGACGGCCTTTGCGCGTTCCTTGTCGTTGCGGTCTTCGCGATCCTGCCGTTCGGGTGCTGCTGCCATGATTCTCCTCAGCGACGCGCCGCCAATAGGGGCGACCGTGGCTGGAACGAAGGCGATTCTAGGAGCGTGCCAGGCGAATGTCAAGCGAAAATCGTCCATCTGTGGTCTCCATCCTCAACTATTACAATAAGTTACAGGCCGAATGACTTTCGCCCTTCGGGGCCGACCTGGCACAATTTGCCACCCGGCGCTCGGCGGCCATGGCCCATTCTGCAATCGGGGTGTGACAGGGGAGGTCAGGACTGGGATGGAAGTTAGAAGGAGAGCCAGAAGCCAGAAGTTGGAAGTTCATCCAACCGGGCTTCTTCCGACACGACACGTTGGCGGTCGTGAGGGAAGGGGCGATTCTGCTGCCGATTTGTCTCGTCGTGTGGTGGTGGCGCCGGCCCGTCCGGGCGGCCGACGCGCGCTAGGTGAGCCGCTCGATCGCGAGGGCGACGCCGTTGCCGCCGCCGAGGCACAAGGTCGCAATCCCGCGGCGCTTGCCGAGCCGGGCGAGCGCGTAGATCAAGGTGGTGAGAATCTTGGCGCCGCTCGCCCCAATCGGGTGGCCGAGTGCCACGGCCCCGCCTTGCACGTTGACCCGCTGCGGATCGAGCCCAAGCTCGCGCGTGACGGCGACCGCCTGCACGGCGAACGCCTCGTTGAGTTCGATGAGGTCCACGTCGCCCATCGTCCATCCGACCTTGGCCAGGAGCTTTCGCACCGCCTCGACCGGCGTCATCATCACCAGCTTCGGCTCGAGCCCCGACGTGGCCTGACCGACGATGCGCGCGAGCGGCACGGCGCCGATGGCGGCCGCGGTGTCCTCGCCCATCACGACCAGCGCCGCCGCGGCGTCGTTGACGTTCGGGGAATTGCCCGCCGTCACCGTGCCGCCCGTCTTGAACGCGGGCTTCAAACGCGCGAGGGCCTCGAGCGACGTCTCGGGGCGGATGGTTTCGTCGGCGCGGATCTCGATCGGCGCACCCTTCGGCTGCGCCACCGAGACGGGAAGGATCTCGGCGTCGAACCACCCGCGTGAGGCGGCCTCGGCGGCGCGCCGGTGGCTCTCGACCGAATACGCGTCCTGCTCGGCGCGCGTCACGCCGTACGCGTCGGCCACGTGCTCGGCGGTGAGCCCCATGTGGATGTCGTGGAACGCGTCGCGGAGACCGTCGTGGATCATCGAGTCGATGACGATCCCGTTGCCCATCCGCTGGCCTTCGCGCATACGCGTCAGCAGATACGGACAGTTGCTCATCGACTCCATGCCCCCGGCGACGGCGACGTCGATGTCCCCGGTGGCGATGCCTTGCGAGGCGAGCATCACGGCCTTGAGCCCGGACCCGCAGACTTTGTTGATGGTCAGGGCGCCGACGTGCGGCGGCAGACCGCCCTTGAGCGCCGCCTGGCGCGCGGGCGCCTGACCCAGGCCGGCGCCAATGACGTTGCCCAGGATGCACTCGTCAACCCGTGCCGGGTCGAGGCCCGCGCGGCGAACCGCCTCGCGCACGACCAGGGCGCCAAGCTCGGGCGCCTGGAGCGTCTTGAGGCCGCCAAGGAACTTGCCGGTGGGGGTGCGAACGGCGCTGACGATCACTGAGGTACGCATCTATTCGATCTCAATCTTCCGTACAACCTCGGGTCCGAGAACCTGCGCCAGCCGCTCGGCCACGATGGCGCGGCCGCGCCGCACTTCCTGGCGCCACGCGGCGTCTCTCGCGCGAATGCGCAGCATACCGTCCGGAGTCCAGGTCACGGCGCACGCGCGCGCGAGCGCCGGGCCCGCCGCAAGCTGCCAGGCGAACGCCACCTTGGCCGGGGTGTTCGGCTGCCGGCTGAGCAGGGCGCGCAGCGCGGGCGTGGCGGCGTGTTGGAGCGATTCCATCTGACGCACGTGTCCGTCGAACTGTAAACCGAAGACATGCGAAAGGCCACTTCAGCGACGCCGCGATCCGGTTGTTCAGGCGGGTCGTGGCGATTCGTGTTGCAGGAGCGCGCGTGTGGCGTCGTGCGCCGGGTGCCCGAGGACCTCGCTCGGCACGCCGCTTTCGACGACGGTGCCTTCGGCGAGAATGGCGACGCGCGTCGCATGTTCGCGCACGAAGTCCACGTCGTGCGATGTGACGAGGATCGCGCGCCCTTCGCCGGCCAGCGCGACGAGCGCGGCCCCGAGCGAGCGGCGTCTGGCCGGATCGAGCGCGGCCGTGGGCTCGTCGAGGAGCAGCAGGGCCGGGTCCATGGCCAGCGCGCGCGCAATCGCGGCCCGCTGCGCTTCGCCGCCCGATAGTTCACGCGGGAGCGCGCTGGCGCGATGGGCGATGCCGAGCGCATCGAGCAGGGCGTGGGCGCGCGCTTCGGCGTCGAGGCGGGGGACACGATGCACATGGATGGGCGCCAGACAGATGTTCTCGGCGACGGTGAGATGGTCGAACAGGCAGTGGAATTGGAAGACCATGCCGACGGCCCGCGCCCGGTCGGGCGGCAGCGCGCGCGCGAGCGGCGTGCCGTCCCGGTCGCGGAGCTGCACGGCCAGGTCTTCGTCGGGCTCCAGGCCGGCCACCACGCGCAGCACGGTCGTCTTGCCCGCGCCCGACAGTCCCATGAGCGCGACGACCTCGCCGCGGGAGACGTCGAGCGCGACGCCGCGCAGGATCTCGCGCGCGCCGCGGCGCAGGTGGAGATCGTGAATCGAGAGGACGGGGGTCATGCGTCCGTTGCCGCCTTCCATTTCGCTTCCAGCCGGCGGGCCGCGTGTGAAAGCGGGAGCGACATCGAGAGATACAGCGCCGCGCAGAGTCCGCCGGGAATGACCCAGCTGCCCATGTTGGTCGCGAAGATCTGCGTTTGCTTGGTCAGCTCCACGACGGTGAGGACCGAGACCAGCGAGGAGTCCTTCAGCATGGCGACGAAGTCGTTCGTCATCGGCGCCAGCGCGAGCCGCAGCGCCTGCGGACCGCGCACGAGCCACAGGACTTGGCGGGTGCTGAGGCCGAGCACGCGGGCGGCATCCAGTTGGCCGCGCGGGATGGCCTCGAGCGCGCCGCGGTAGATCTCGCTCTCGTACGCGGCGTAGTTCAGGCCGAGGCCGGCGAGCGCGGCGAGGAACGCCGGAAGGCGCACGAGCGAGGCCAGGCCGTAGTAGATGACGAACAACTGGAGGAGCACCGGCGTGCCGCGCATGACTTCGACATAGAGCGTGAGGGCGCCGCGCACGAGGCGGCCGCCGTAGACGCGCCCGACGGCAATCAGCGCGCCAAGCCCAATCGCGAGCGCCATGGAGAGGCACGAGAGCACGATCGTCATGACGGCGGCCTCGACGAGCGACGGCAGGTAGCTGCGCGTCATGGCCCAGGGCGAGAGAAGGGGTGGGGGGCCGCCGTCGGCGGACGCGATGTCGGCGTTCGGACTCGACAGCAGCCGCGCATAGAGCTGCGGCTGGTCGTCGTTCCAGACGCGCCACTTGCGCAGGATGGCCTCGAGCCGACCGTCGCGCATCGCCCCGCGCAGGATGTCGTCGATCCGGTCCCGGAGCGCCGTCTGTCCAGGGCCGACGATGATGATGTAGTCGGCGACCTTGACGGCCTGGGGCTGCGTCACGAGTCCGGAGAGCTGCCTCCGAGCGCGGTCGGCCAGGATGTTGTCGAGGAGCACTCCATCGACCCGCCCCAGCGAAAGGTCGCTAAACGGATGGACGTCGTCGTCGTAAGAAACAGCATGGACTCCGTCTGTACGCTCGGCCGCGAGGAGCGTGTCGTACGCGATCGTCCCGCCGAGGGTCGCGACCCGGTGGCCCCGCAACTCGGCGAGCGTGCGAAAGCGGCCTTGGTCGGCGGCGCGTACGGTGAGGACTTCTCGAAACCGATAGTAGGGAATCGTGGCCGCGACCTGCGCGCGCCGCGCGGGCGTGTCTTCGATGCCGCTGAGACCGATATCGAAGTCTCCGCGGACCACCGACTGATCGAGGTCGGTGAAGGTCACCTGCACGAACTCGGGGCGCCGGCCGAGCGCCGCGGCGATGAGTTCGGCGATTTCGGCGTCGAACCCGACGACCCGCGACGGGTCGCGCGGATCGGCTTCGACGTACGGAGCCCCACCTTCCGCGTCGCCGCCCCAGCGGAGGGGCGGCGTCTGCGCCCCGACGCGAGCGGCGGCCAGCGCGACGAGCGACGCGAGCAGAATCGGGCGCCTCAAATTTCGCGGAGTGTATCACCAGCATGACGCCGGATCGGATCGTGCTCGCCTCGTCCTCACCCAGACGCCGGCAGTTGCTGGCCGCGGCCGGGTTTGACTTCGACGTCGAGCCGGCCGATATCGACGAGTCGCTCAGGCGCGGGGAAGACGCCGCAACGTACGTCCAGCGGCTAGCCAGGGAGAAGGCCCAGGCGGTTGCGGCGCGCATCTCGGATCGCCCGATCCTGGGCGCCGACACGGTGGTCGCCCTCGATGGTGACACGCTGGGCAAGCCGGCCAACGGCGATGAAGCACGGCACATGCTTCGGCGGCTGTCGGGTCGCGCGCACTCCGTGCTCACCGGGGTGGCGCTCGAGTGGCGCGAGCGCCGCGAGGTCCGCGTCGAGCGCACCATGGTGTGGATGGTCGAAATATCCGAAGCGGAAATAGCGTGGTACGTCGAGAGCGGGGAGCCGATGGACAAGGCCGGGGCGTACGCGGTCCAAGGCCGGGCATCGCGCTTCATCAAGCGAATCGAAGGCTCGTACACGAATGTGGTCGGCCTGCCCGTGGCGGCCGTGACGCAGCTCCTGCGGGACGCCGGACTCCTCTAGCGGCGCGCGGAAAGTCTCGGACGAGGCCCGCGGCGCTTGCCGGAGGGCGACGAGGCGAGTATTCTGAGGAACGGAGCCGTGGCTGGCGCGCCCCTCGCGCCGGCCAGGCGGAAATAGCATGACCAAAAAAGCCAGGCGCGGGATTCTCTCCGTCGCGATCGTGGCGGTGGCCCTTGGGCTTCTCTTCTATACCACCGCGAGCACGAACGCCGAGTATTACAAGCACGTCGATGAAGTCGCGGCCAATCCGCAGCAGTGGTATGGCAAGAGCATCCAGCTGCACGGGTTCGTCGTCGATAAGTCGATCTTCGAGAAGCCGGACACGCTGCAGTACCGCTTCGAGATCCAGAACAACGGCAAGGTAATGCCGGCGACCTACCAGGGGGTCGTGCCCGACACGTTCAAGGGCGGATCGGAAGTCGTGCTCAAGGGGCATCTCGGTCCGAACGGGTTCGTCGTCTCGCCCGACGGCGTGATGGCGAAGTGTCCGTCGAAATACACGGCGGCCGCCGCGCCGCCGCCGCCGCAATAGGACTGAGGGCTTCCTCCCACCCATGGCCAACCTTGGATCGTTTGTCATTCTCGCGGCCTTTGTGATCGCGAGCGGCGCGTGCGCCGCCTCGATCGCCGGGGCCCGGCGCGGCAGCAAAGCGCTCATCAACGGCGGCCGCGGGCTGTTCCACACGGTGACGGCGCTGATGCTCTTGGCCTCGGCCATCATCGTCCACGCGTTCGTGGTGGGGGATTACCACATCCGGTACGTGCAGCATTACTCGGACGACGCCCAGCCCATGTTCTACAAGCTGACGTCGTACTGGGGCGGGCTGGACGGCTCGATCATGTTCTGGGTCACGCTGCTGGCCCTCTTCGGAAGCGCCGCGGTCTACATCAATCGCGAGCGGCAGCGCCTGCTGGTGCCCTGGGTGGTGGCCGTCATCTCCATCGTGGAGATGTTCTTCCTCTTCCTGATGGTGGTGCACAACAACCCGTTCGAGACCTTTCTCACGGCTGCGCCGACCACGGGGCGGGGGCTCAATCCGCTCCTGCAGAACTACTACATGGCGATCCACCCGCCGATGCTGTACCTCGGCTTCGTCGGAATGACGATTCCTTTCGCCTTCGGCATGGCGGCACTCGCGAGCGGCCAGCTCGACGACTCGTGGCTCCGCACGGTGCGGCGCTGGACGATGGTGGCGTGGCTGTTCCTGACGGTCGGGTTGACGCTGGGCGGGTTGTGGGCCTACGAAGTGCTGGGCTGGGGCGGCTACTGGGGCTGGGACCCGGTTGAGAACGCGGGGCTGCTGCCATGGCTCACCGGCACCGCCTTCCTGCATTCGGTGATGGTGCAGGAGCGGCGCGGGATGCTCAAGGTCTGGAACGTCTCGCTCGTGATCGTGACGTTCTTCTTGACCATCTTCGGCACGTTCATGACGCGCTCGGGCGTGGTGCAGTCCGTGCACGCCTTCGGCGAGGACCAGGCGCTCGCGGTCATGTTCACCGTGTTCATGATCGCCACGCTCATCATCAGCTTTGGCCTGGTGATCTACCGCCTGCCGCTGCTGCGCGCGCGCAACGAGCTGGACTCCTGGGTGTCGCGCGAGGCGTCGTTCCTCGTCAATAACTGGGTCCTGCTCTTCGCGGCGTTCTTCGTGCTGTTCGCGACGATGTTCCCGACCTTGAGCGAGGCGATCCGCGGCCAGCGGCTGACGGTGGCCGCGCCGTTCTTCAATCGGTACATGACGCCGGTCGGCTTCATCCTCCTGTTCTTGACCGGGGTCGGTCCGCTCCTGGCGTGGCGGAAGTCAACGGTATCCAACCTCCGCAATCAATTCTTGTGGCCGACGGCCGCCATGGTCGCGACCGGCGTGACCGCGCGGGCGTTCGGGATTCCCATCTGGGCGTCGGGCCTGTGTTTCTCGCTGTGCGCGTTCGTCACGGTGACGATCCTTCAGGAGTTCATCCGCGGCGCGCGGGTGCGAAGCCGCGCCGTGGGCGTCGACCTGTTCACGGCGCTCGTCGGCCTGTTCGCGCGGTCGCGCCGGAGGTACGGCGGCTACGTTATTCATCTCGGCATCGTGCTCGCGTTCCTCGGCTTCGCCGGCCAGGGCTTCCAGCGCCAGCAGGACGTTCCCCTCAAGCCTGGGCAGCAGGTCGTCATGTCGCCCTACACGATCCACTACGACACCTTGAGCGTGACCGAAGACGCGCAGAAGCAGATGGTCACCGCGCACCTCGTCGTGACGCGCGACGGCAAGCCCTTCGGCGACATGTATCCGGCGCGCTGGTTCTTCCGCGGCCACGAGACGGAGCCGACGACCCAGATTGCGCTTCGGCGGACGCCTGGGGAGGACCTCTACCTGGTGCTCGCCGGCTACGACGTGCAAACGCAGGCGGTAACCATTGCCGTCCACATCAATCCGCTGGTCAACTGGATTTGGATGGGCGTGGGCGTGATTTTGATGGGCACGATCATCGCGCTGCTGCCCGAGCGGGCATTCTCGTTCGCGACCAGCCGCGTGCCGGCCGGCGCGGTCACCAGCGGGTTGGTGCTCGCGTTGCTGCTCTCCGGCGGGCTGACGTCAACGGTTCGCGCGCAGCACGTCGTCTCGTCGCAGACGGTGCTCATCCCGCCCAAATCGCCTCTGGAGACGCGGCTCCAGAACGAGCTGATCTGCATGTGCGGCACCTGCGGCCGCAAGCGCATCACCGAGTGCTTGTGCGACACGGCGGCCGACGAGCGAGCGCTCGTCGCCAAGCTGATCGCGCAAGGCATGACCCACGACCAGATCATCGCGTATTTCGTGCGGAAGTACGGGAGCAACGAAGTCCTGGCCGAGCCGCCCGACGGCCCGTTCAACCGGCTGTCGTGGCTGATCCCGTACCTGACGGGGCTGGCGGGAGTCGGTGGCGTGGGCGCGATGGCCGTGCGGTGGTCGCGCCGCACCAAGCGCGCCGTGACGGCGGAGCCGCCGGTCCCGGTGAACCCGACGCTCGAATCGCAGCTCGATGAGGAGCTTCGCGACCTCGACTGAGCCGGCGCCGCATGGCCCGGTCGTCCTCGAGACGCTCCGCAATGACGACGAGAAGCTCCAGCGTGGCTAGACCCCACCGCGCCACTGATCCCGGCTTTCATGCGTGGCACGTCTTCGTACTGATGTCCGCCATCGGCGCGGCGGCAGTGGTGTGGGTGGCGCGCAACCCGCAGCCGCTGGCCTTGCTGCTCTTGAGCGGCGCGGTGCTGGCGGCCGGGCTCGTGGGCCTCGCGTTCCAGGGCGCACTGGCCGCGTTTGCCGGCGGCGGCGAGGAGCCGCGCGATCTGGGCGACCATAAGCGCGAGGCCCTGGAGCACGAGAAGGCGCTGGTGCTCCGATCGATCAAAGAGCTCGAGTTCGACCACGCGACCGGCAAGCTGGGCGAGGCGGACTTCAAGGACATGCTTTCGCGTCTGCGCACGCGGGCGTTGGCGCTCATGGAAGCGCTCGAGCCGCCGGCCGCGCCTGCGACGCCGCCCAGCCCGCCGATGGTGTCGCCGGACGTTCCCGCGCCAGTCGAATCACCGCGCGGCTATTACTGCACGCAGTGCGGAACGCAGAACGACGCGGACGCGAAGTTCTGCAAGAACTGCGGACATGAGATGAGGCGCTGACCGGTGCGAGTGAGTGGAAGTGTTCGGCGACTGGCCGTCGCGCTCCTGCTGGCGACGGCGGGCTTCGCGGCCCCGCTTGGCGCGCAGGTGCAGATGCCCGATCCGAGTCAGATCTCGGGGCAGCCGCTGCCGTCCGCGGATCTTCCGTCGGGCACGATTTCGGTTCGAGTCATCCGCGGCAGCTTCGCGAACAACCTGGTCGGCCAGAAGGTCGAGATCAACGTCGACGGCACCACGCAGACGCTCACGACCGATGCGAACGGCCGCGTGCAGCTGTCCAGCCTCCGGGTGGGCGCCCACGTCAAAGCCGTGGCCGTGGTCGATGGAGAGCGGCTGGAGTCGCAGGACATCACCATGGGCGCAAGCGGCATCCGCGTCGTGCTCGCGGCCACCGACCCTGAAGCCGCGAAGCGCGCCGCGGAGAACAAGACGCTCGCCGCGGGGCCGGCCGTCAAGGGCATCGTTGTGCTGGGGCCCGAATCCAGAATCTTGATGGAGATGGCCGACGACCAGTTGAACGTCTACTACTACATGGACGTGATCAACTCGGCGCGCACGCCGGTCGACATCGGCGGTCCCCTCATGATCGACCTGCCAGCGGACGCCCAGGCGGCCGCCATCATGGATGGTTCGACCAAGCAGGCCACGGTGAGCGGGTCGCACGTGACGGTCCTCGGCCCGTTTGCGCCGGGGACGACGCCGGTCCAGGTCGCATTCGAGCTGCCGTATAGCGGCGGCACGGCGCACCTCGTGCAGAAGATGCCGGCCGAGCTGCCGGAGGTGATTGTCATCGCCGGCCAGTTGGGCGGCCTCGACCTGGTGTCGAAGCAGATTTCGGCGAAACGGAACGTCGTCGACCAGGGCGAGCGGATCCTGGCCGCGACCGGACCCGGACTGCAGGCCGGGCAGACCCTGACGGTCGATTTGACCGGGCTCCCGCATCATGCGTTGTGGCCGCGCTACCTGGCGCTGACGCTCGCCGGCTCGATTCTGACCGCGGGCATTTGGGCGGCGGTCGCCGTGCCGCGCCGGCGCCGTACGACGGCGTGACCCGCGACGTGGCGGGTGGGACGGCGTCGTGCGATTTCGATCGGATCGAAGTCGTTGACGTCTCGCGGCACTACGGGCGGCGCCGGGCGCTCTCGCATGTCTCGCTCACGTGCCGCGCCGGCGAGATTACCGGCCTCTTCGGCCCCAACGGCGCGGGCAAATCGACCCTGCTCGGCATTCTCTCCACCCTGGCTCGTCCCTCGTCAGGCCACGTGCGCTACGGCGGCCGCGAGAGCCGAGAGCTGGGCGACCGCCTGCGCGCCCGCATTGGCGTGCTTGGTCACGACCTCTTTCTCTACGGCGACCTCACCGCGCGCGAGAACCTCGAGTTCTTCGCGCGGCTGTACGGCCTGCCGAATGCCTCGACCCGAATCGACGAGGCTCTCGCGCACGCGCGCCTCGAGACGCGCGCCCATGACCGGGTCAGCGGGTTCTCGCGCGGGCTGCGCCAGCGGCTGGCGCTCGAGCGCGCCCTGCTGCACGATCCACGGCTCGTGCTGCTCGACGAGCCATTTACGGGGCTGGACGATGAATCGGCCTCGCTCCTGGGCGCGCGCCTGCGCTGGCTGAAGGAACGGGCGGCCATCGTCGTGATGGCCACGCACGATTTCGAGAGCGCCGACGGGGTGGTCGACCGTGCGGTGTGCTTGACGAACGGCCGGGCGGGCACGCTCGATGGAGCGGCCGGAGCGACGCTGCGCGAGCGCTATCGGACCGTCACCAGGGGAGCGGCGGCGACATGATGGACGTGCTGCGGGCGGCGTGGATTATCGCGAAGAAGGACCTGGTCGTCGAGGCGCGCAGCCGCGAGCTCGTCTATACGACGATCTTCTTCGCCGCGGCGTGCGTGCTCGTCTTCTCGTTCAGCGTCGTCTCGTTCGCGACCGACACCAATGGCACCGTGCCGAGCGACGTGGCCGCCGGGATTCTGTGGATTGCCGTGACGTTCTCGGGCGCGCTCGCGCTCAGCCGCGCGTTCGAGCGCGAGCGGCAGGCCGAGACGCTGCGGGCGCTCCTGCTGGCGCCCGTGGAACGGGCCGCCGTGTATCTTGGCAAGCTGGCGGGGCTGCTCGCCCTGATGCTGGGGGTCGAAGTCGTGCTGGTGCCCATCGTGGGCCTCCTGTTTCGTGCGCCCATCGGCCAGGCGCCGTGGACGCTCGTGGCGCTGCTCGTGACCGGAACCATCGGGTTTGCCGCCGTCGGGACGTTGCTCGCCGCCATGCTGGTCCGTGCGCATTCGCGCGATGTGCTGCTGCCCATCCTGCTCTATCCCATCGCCGTCCCGGTGGTCATCGGCGGCGTGAAGGGGACCGCGGCTATTTTCGCCGCGCAGCCCGATTTGGCGATGGCGCACACCTGGCTCTCGATGCTGGTATTCTTTGACACGGTCTTCATCACGCTCGCGCTCTGGATGTTCGCGCCGGTGATGACAGAGCAATGATCCGGAGGCAGCCCCGCCGATGAAACACGCCGCCGTGCCCGCGCTCCTCGCCGTCGCCATCGTCATGTTCGCCTGGACGCCGTTCATGCTGGCCGGCGCGCCCTTCGAGGCGAGCATGGGCGTCGTCTCGAAGATCTTCTACTTCCACGTGCCCGCGGCCATCACGCTGTTCGTCTCGGCCTTCGTCTGTGGCGGCGCCAGCGTTGTCTATTTCATCAAGCGGAGCCGTACGGCGGACCATGTCGCGCTGGCGGCGGCGGAGCTGTCGGTCGTCTTCGGGCTGATCGTGCTGGTCACCGGCCCGCTCTGGGCGCGCAAGGCGTGGGGTGTCTGGTGGGTGTGGGAAGCGCGCCTCACCATGACGCTCGTCATGTGGATGGTCTTCGTCTCGTATCTGCTGCTGCGCCGGTTTGGCGGCGCGGGCTCCGAGATGCTCGCCGCGGCGGTGAGCGTCTTCGGCATGGCGCTCGTCCCGTTCGTGTACTGGTCGGTGAACGTGTGGCGGACGATGCACCCAACGACCAACGTGCTGCCGTCGCTGCCCTGGTCGATGATGCGTCCCGCGTTATTCTGCCTAGGCGAGTTTCTTGTGCTGTACATAGCGTTGCTTCTGACGCGCGTGCGGCTCGCGCGAAGCGCCGCGGCGCTCGAGGATGCGTACCTGGCTTTGGAGGATTGACGTGGATGCGCGTTGGAAACGTCTGACGTCGTGGTGTGGGGGAGTCATCGCGGCCGTGGCCGCGGTGCCGGCGGTGATGATGGCGCAAACGCCGCCGCCCAATCAGTTCGTGCCCGCCGATCAGATCGCGCGCCCAGAACTCTCCCCGGGGCCGCTGCTCTATGGAGCCTACGCCTTCGTCTGGGTCGCGCTCCTGGTTTATGTCTTCGTTCTCTGGCGTAAGGTCGGCCGTGTCGAGCGCGAGCTGGAGGACGTGAACAGGAAATTGGCGAAGCGGTGAATATTCCCTCCACGCACTTCATCTTCATTCCCGGCGTCCTGCTGATCGGCGTCGTGATCGGCTGGGTCCTCGGATCCCGGGCCGCCCGCGACGCCTTCGCTGCCGAGCTCAAACGGAGAGAAGAGCGGGCGAAGAGGAAGGAAAGCCCGGGTCATTGAGCCATTGGGTCATTGAGACATTGAGTTATTGAGTTATTGAGCTATGGGTTACCGGGGAGACCAGGACGCGTGGCTGGACCCCGCTGGCAGTCAGAGTTTCAATGACCCAATGACCCAATGACTCAATGAGAAATGACCCAATCGTCCTCGGTTCAATAGCAGTATCCTGTCTCCGCCAGCCTTGCCAGGGGAACTGCCATGCGACGAGTCCTGCTCGGAGTGTGCACGGCCGCGGCCCTTTCTCTGGCCCTCCACGCGCAGCAAGAGACGCCGCTGCCGACGTTTCGTGGCGGCACCGACGTCGTCCAGCTCGACGTCACGGTGCTCGACAAAGACCGACATCCAGCTCGCGGCCTGACGGCTGCAGACTTCACCGTGCTCGAGGACGGGAAGCCGCGGCCAGTTGTGGCGTTTGCACCAGTCGAGCTCCCGCCGATTGTGCCTCCGTCTACGCCCTGGATGCGCGATGTCGCGCCGGACGTTGTGACCAACACCAGGGATGTCAACCGCATGTTCGTCATCGTCTTCGACGACGCGAACACAGGCTTCGATCCCTGGATTCTGCAGGCGGGACGAAAGATCGCGCGAGGTGTCATTGACGGTCTCGGCCCGCATGACACAGCGGCCGTCACATACACGTTCATGGGACGTTCGCAGAATTTCACCGATGACCGCAGCGCACTACTAAAGGCCGTCAACAGCTTCTATCCGAAGAAGAGCGTTAGCATGCAAGCTCCTCTCGGGTGCTCCTTTCGGGGGCATGACGACTGTGTGATTGATACCCTCGTCCACGTTGCCAAGGCCTTGCCGGCACTCCCGCCGCGTCGGAAGGCAATTATCTATATCAGTGAAGGTGATCTGATTCCGGAGCTTGATTTCCACACGAGCACGGCCACGAACGCGTGCGGGGGCGAAGGGATAGCGGGGAACCCGCCGGGACATGGCATGCGCGATTCGACGGCAGGTCCCGGCCAACGGCTTCCCGCAGCCACGGTCGAACGACATTGAGCAGCTATTCAGCACGCTGCAGCGCGCGAACGCGAGTATCTACGCGTTCAGTCCCTCGGGACTCGAAGTGTGCGCCAACCCTTCGGCCGGGGCGCTTCGGACGTTCGCCGAGGAGACCGGCGGACGGGCCGTACTCGACACGAATGCCCCGTGGGACGGTGTGCCACAGGTCTTCGCTGAGACGAGCGCCTATTACCTGCTTGCGTTCCGCTCGGCGGATTTCAAGGAGGACGGCCGTTTTCACGATATCAAGGTCAAGGTCGATCGTCCCGACCTTGATGTTCGCACGCGGAGTGGCTATTTCACGCCAAAGGCCGTGAAGAGCGCGAAGCCGTCCAAGAACCCGCCCTCGCCGCTCGATGTCGCCATGGCGGCGGGCTTTCCCGACCGCGGCCTGCCGCTGAGCATCGATGCGTCGGTGCTGCCGACGGCCGGCACCGAGCGATCCGACGTGGCCGTGGTGGTCGGGGTCTCGGGTGACGACGTTGAGTCTGCGGGAACCCACCGGCTCACCGTCGCGGCGACGGCGTACGACAAGAACTGGAAGGCTAGCGGCGAGCACCGAGAGACGGTCGAAGCGACGCGGCGTCCGGACGATGGGCGGCTGGCGCCGACGGAGGTCATCTCACACCTGGAGCTCAAGCCGGGCCGGTACGAGCTGCGCGTGGGCGTTGAAGCCGGAGGCCGGACGGGGAGTGTCTTCACCGATCTCGAGGTGCCCGACGCGCGGAAGAAGGGGCTGTATGCGTCGGAACCGCTCCTCGACGTCACGCCGGAAACGCTGGAGCAGCCACCGCGCGACCTCGAGGCGCTCGTGCCGATCACGCCCACTGTGCGCCGCAAGCTGCAGCCGACGGACGAAGCGACGGTCTTTCTCCGGATCGTCCAAGGCGGCCGCGACACGCCAATGGCTGTGCCGATGGAGGCAGTGGTGGTCGATGAACACGGCCGGACGGTGCTCGACCAGTCGCGCACCATTCCCGCAAGTCGATTCGACGGCGACCGCGAGGCGGACTATCGGTTCCCACTTCCGCTCGCAAGGCTGCCCCCAGGCGCGTATCTGCTGCGGGTGACACTCGGCGCCGACGACACGTCATTGGAGCGGACGCTTCGGTTCACGGTGGAGAAGCCGTAGGGAGAAGCCGGGTTATTATTGGCTATTGGTTATTTGTTATTGGTTATTGGTTATTTGCGAGGTGGCGTCCGACGTCGGCGAGCCGACCTGTCGCGCGTACTCGGGCCTTCCAATAACAAATAACTCAATAACAAATAACCAATAGCAAATAGCTCAATATCAGATGTCTCCCTCCTTCCCTCGCCCGCGCATGATCACGGTCATCGGCTGGGGCTTCATCGCCATCGGCTGCGTGACGATTCTGAAAGACATCGTGCCGCTCATCCTGCCGGGGCGAGCCCAGGCGCTGGCCGAGCTCAAAGCCGTGTGGTTCACGGATCTGCTTCCCGCGTGGACGATTCGCGCGTTGGCGGTCGTGGCTGGCGTGGGCGTTCTTCGCGGCTTCAATTGGGCTCGCTGGCTTCTCGTAGTGTGGATGGGATTCCATGTCGGGCTGAGCGCGAGAGGCCAGCTGCCGGACCTGATCGTCCACGGGGCGCTGTCGGTTCTCGTGGTGTACTTCCTCTTTCGACCTCGTGCCGCCCAGTATTTCAAGCCTCGACAAGCCCTGCCCGCGTGATGGTGTTTCGGCCGTTGGACGCGGGGGCGATCCGTTCGGACAGGTCGGCCCACTCGCGGCGAGAACTCGGGCGGAGCGGAGAGCGTGAGCTCGAGGCTGGGTTACAATTCGCTGGCCTGATTACCTAAACCCCAAGGAGACAGCCAATGGGACAGACGTATCAGTCCGTCGTCATCAACGCGCCAGCGACCAAGGTGTGGAACCGCATCCGCGGGTTTCACGATATGGGCTGGGCGCCGAATGTCGTCTCGAGCGTTGATGCCGTCGGCGACAAGCAGGGCAACGAAGTCGGTGCGGGGCGAGTGCTCAACAACGCCTTCCGCGAGACGCTTCGGGAGTTCGACGACCAGAGCCGAACGTTTGCGTACAGCATCGACGATGGCCCGTCGCCCGTGTCGAAAGATGACGTCAGCAACTATCGCGGCTGGGTCTCCGTGCGGCCCGTGACGGAGGGCGGCGGCGCGTTCGTCGAATGGACGTCGGCGTGGGAAGGGAACGACAAAGCCGCCGCCGAATTCTGCCACGGCATCTACGTCGCGCTTCTTCTGGACATGAAGAAGACCCTCGAGGCCTGACGCTGCGGTGGCAATCACCGTGACGCCGCCAATAACAAATAACCAATAACCAATAGTAAATACCCAGTCGTCTCAGTGCCCTCGCTCGAGCCTCATCGCCAGACGCTCGGGGAGGCCCGCGTTCCGGATTCGCGCCTGCGCGGCGGCAATATCGTAGGCCACGCGCAGCAGACTGATCTGTCCGGTCCCGGTGTCCAGGATGCCGTAGGCAGCTCGCGGGTCTCCGTCTCGCGGCTGGCCAACCGACCCCACGTTAATCAAGAGCCGGCCCTGGCTCGGCAGCACGATGTCCTCGTCGCTCGTGAGTTCGGGCGGGGGCGCACCCCACTCGGCGAAGAACCGCTGGACGTGGGTGTGGCCGATGAAACACAAGCGGGCGGATGCCGCGTCCATCGCTCGCGCGGCGTCGTATTCGTCGAACACGTAGAAGTCTTCGTTGAACGGCGCGCCGTGGCAGATCTCGACCGGCTCGAACGTCCCCGTCGAGTCTGACGATTGGGGCGCGGCGAGCGTGAGCCGCAGGGGGCCCTGCGGGAGCGACGCCAGCGTCTGCATCTCAGACGACGTCAGCTGCCGCGCGGTCCACTCGATGGACGCGCGCGCCACGTCGTTGAACGCTCGAGCGCCCCCCGGCGTAGCGCACACGCGGTCGTGGTTGCCACGCACCATGCCCAGCGGCGCGAGCGCCTGGACCTCCTGCAGCACGCCGCTGGGGTCGGCGCCGTAGCCCACCAGGTCTCCCAAGACGATCGTCCCGTCGAACCCCCGCGTGGTCGCATCTGCCAGCACGGCCTCGAGCGCCTGGAGGTTCGCGTGAATGTCGCTGAGGAGGAGGTATCTCACGGGTTTGGGGCCTCGGGCGAAGGCGCGACGGACTCAGACAGTGGTTCTATCGAAACTTGGCGGCAGTTGGTGCAGGGCCTCGAGAATGCGGTCGACCACGACGGGCACTGACGCCCGGCACGCGTTCACGCGAATGTGGGCCAGCCGATAGGCTTCGGTGCGCGCGAGGTACAAGCGCTCCAGCTCGGCCCGGTTGGTCGCGAGCGGCCGACGGCCGTCCACCGGGATCCGCGCGACCAGGTCCGCCAGGGGAATGTCGATCCACACCGACACGCCGTCGAAGTTGATGGCCGTACGGTTCTCGAGGTCGGCGAACGTGCCGCCGCCGGTCGCGACCACCACATGGCGAAGGGGGAGGACAAGCTTCAGGACCTCGCGCTCGACCAATCGGAAGTAGGGCTCGCCTTGTTTGGCGAAGATGTCTGCGATCGTCCGATGCTCTCGCCGCTCGATGAGGTCGTCGATGTCCTCGGACTGCCACTGCAGGCGGGCCGCAAGCGCCCGGGCAATGGTCGTCTTGCCGCTGGCCATGAAGCCAATGAGATAGATCTTGTCGGTGTGGACCATCGCGCTAGCCGACGAGGGAGGCCAGGTCGCGCTCGAACGCCGGGTACGAGACCGCGACGGCTTCGGCGCCGGTGATGCGCGTCGGACCGCTGGCGCCGAGGCCCACCAGGGTGAACGCCATCACGAGGCGATGGTCGTGGGCGGCGTTCACCACGCCCCCTGTTGGGCGGCGGACGCCGTCGATGACGAATCCATCGGGCTTCTCCCGCGCGTCGACGCCCAGCGTGCGAAACCCGTTGACGAGCGCCGTGATGCGGTCGCTCTCCTTCACGCGGAGTTCGCCGGCGCCGCCGACCTCCAGCCGCCCGCCCAGGGCGGCGCAGGCGGCGAGGACCGGCAGCTCGTCGATCAGGCTCGGCACTTCGGCGGCTTCGATGGTGGCAGGCTGAAGCCCGGCGTGGCGAATCCTGATGGTGCCCACCGACTCGCCGGCGACGTCGCGTTCGGCCTCCACCTCGACCGACGCGCCCATCCGCCGCAGCGCGTGGATGAAGCCCATGCGGCCTGGATTCAGACAGACGGCCTCGAGCTCGACGTGGGAGCCCGGGAGCGCGGCCGCAGCGGCCGCCCAGACGGCCGCCGACGATGGGTCGCCGGGGACGTCGAGCGGCGAGTCGATGGCCACGAGCTCCTGCCCCCCGGCAAGCGAGCAGGAACGGTCCGCGGTCTCGATCTGGACGCCAAAGGCGCGCAGCGCCCGTTCGGTGTGGTCGCGGGTCGGCAGGGCTTCATGGACGGTGGTCGTACCCGCCGCATGCAGTCCGGCCAGGAGCACGGAGCTCTTGATTTGCGCGCTCGGCACGGGCGTGGTCCATTCAATCGCGCGCAGGTCGGCGCCCGTGATCTCGAGGGGCGCGCGACCGTCGTTGGAGACGATCGTGGCGCCCATCGCCGAGAGCGGGTCGATGACGCGCCGCATCGGGCGGCCGGAGAGCGATGCGTCGCCAATCAGCCGGCTGCGGAACGGATGGCCGGCCACCAGGCCGGAGAGCAGCCGCATCGTCGTGCCTGAGTTGGCGCAGTCAAGATCGCCGGCCGGGGACCGGAGGCCCCGCCGGCCGAGGCCGTGGATGCGAACGGCCTGCGGCCCCGTGTCGTCGATCGGCACGCCCAGGGCCCGCATGCAGGCGATTGAGGCCGCCACGTCGGCGCCGGGCGCCAGGTGGCCCACCGTCGTCGTCCCTCGGGCCACGGCGCCCAAGAGAACGTAACGGTGAGAAATGGATTTATCGCCGGGGACCCGGAGAGCGCCTTGCACCGCCCGGGCCGGCTGAATGAGTAATTCAAGAGAACGCATATTTGGCAACAAGCAGCTTAATATGTTACTTACTCCGCGGCGATGGTGGTGGTTGAAGGGCCTGTGGTCCGTGTAGAGCTCCCGAGCGCGTTCGAGTGGCTCGACCTCGTCCAGTTGTTGAGCGATCGGCTTTCGTCGATCGCCGGCCTCGACGAGGACGCGGTGCATTGGGTCAGCGTGGCCGTCCGCGAGTCGGTCATCAACGCGATCAAGCACGGCAACCACGAAGATTGCAAGAAGCACGTGACCGTCGAGTTCGCGCTCACCCCGCGCCCGACGCCCGAGGAATTCATCGTCAGCGTCCTCGACGAAGGCGAAGGGTTCGACCCCGATTTACTGGCCGATCCGCTGGCGCCCGAAAACATCCTCAAGGCCAGCGGCCGCGGTATTTTCTTCATGCGTAGCTTCATGGACGACGTCGTGATCGAACGCCGACCGGAGGGCGGGATGGCCGTACGCATGATCAAGAAGCTCACCTGATTGGCTCACGATCCCATCTATCTGGCCACCGCCGCCGAGGCCGCGATCGACGCCGGCCGCGTTCAACGAAAATACTTTCGCCAGGATCTGAAAGTCCACAAGAAGGGGCCGATCGACCTGGTCACGGCCGCCGATCTCGAGGCGGAGCGCCGATTTCGCGACCTCATTGCCGAGCGATTTCCCTCCCACGCCGTCCTCGGCGAGGAGCAGGGGACCGGGGGCGGCGTCGCGAGCGCGCCCTTCCGATGGATTATCGACCCGGTTGACGGCACGACGAATTTCGCGCACGGGATTGCGCTGTTCTGCTCGTCAATCGCGCTCGAGATCGATGGCCGGATTGACATCGCGGCCGTCTACGACCCGATCGCCCTGGAATTGTTCACGGCCGAACGCGGACAGGGCGCCTGGTTGAACGGGCTGCCGATCCGCGTGTCGTCGTGCGCGACGCTCATCGACGCGCTGCTCTGCACGGGGTTTCCGTACTCGGTGCACGAGGAGCGCGACCAACTCGTGCGGGTGTTCGCGGCATTTCTGGGCGAGTCGCGCGCTGTCCGCCGGTTGGGGTCCGCCGCGCTGGACCTCTGCTACGTCGCGGCGGGCCGGTTCGACGGGTTCTGGGAGGAACACCTGCAGCCCTGGGACATGGCCGCCGCCTCGCTCATTGTCGAAGAAGCCGGCGGGCGAGTGTCGCATTACGCCGGGCAGCCGCTCGACGTCTTCGGGCGGCAGATCATCGCGTCGAATGGTCCGCTCCACGAGGCGATGATGGCCGTGATTGCCCAAGCCAAGTCCCGTCAGGTGTAGCAACTCAGGGGCGAATTGTGGACACTGCCGCCGCCGGTGGCGGGAAAGTCCCTGTGCCGCTTGTCTCGTCGGTTGGCACCGATTCTGCTGCCATAAGTGTCAGCAGCGTGCGCGGGCCCGCGGCCCACTCCCCTGAGTGCCTAGGGCCCAATGCCTAGTGCCCGCCTTGGTCTGGCTCTCGATCGAAAGAGGAGGACGCTGATGCGACGCACATTCCTTCAGGCGGGCCCGCTGCTGCTCATGCTGGCCTTCATGGCGCGGCCCGCGTCGGCGCAGGTCGTTCAGTCCCTGCAAGTCGGCGGCGGCGTGTTCGTGCCGCGCGGGGCGGGCGCCCGCGCCACTGGCGACGTGCTGGTCGAGGATCAGCACTCCCTGGCCTTCAAGATGAACGACTTGACGTCCGGTCAGGTCTTTGGCGAATGGGGCGCGACGCTCGGTGGACACGTCGAGCTGAGCGCCGGCGTCGGGTACTACCGCGGCACGGCCCACAGCGTGTATCAGGCGTACACCAACCCCGACGGCAGCGAAATCCGGCAGCAGCTTCAACTCCGCGTGGTGCCCATCACGGGCCTCGTGCGGTTCCTGCCCGTGGGCACGCCTAGCGGCGTCCAGCCGTACGTCGGTGTTGGCGTCTCGGCGCTGCGGTATCGGTACGTCGAGTCCGGCGATTTCATCGACTTCACGGACTTCAGCGTCTTCAACAATCGGTATCTGGCCACGGGCACCGCCTATGGGCCGGTCATCGTCGCGGGCCTGCGGGTGCCCTTGGGCGGCGACATCTGGGGACTGACGACCGAGTGGCGCTACCAGGGCGGGGTCGGGACCACCGGGGGAACGAACGCCGGCTTTCTCGCCGACAAGATCGACCTCAGCGGCAACAACGTGAACGTCGGGCTGCTGCTGCGTTTCTAGCGCGCCTGGGCAGCGGTGCGCTCGTAGAGCGCGAGGCCGCCGCCTTCGGCGACGCGGCTGAACCCGGAGAGAAACGACGGGTCGGATCGGGCCTGCTCGGCGAGCATGCCGCCACCCTCGGCTTGTTCCTCGATCAGAATCCAGCGCACATACTGCTGCGGGTGGGCCAACGCGTCGGTCCAGAGGATCCCGTTGCCCTCGTGCAGGAAGTTGCGAATCCGCAAGCCAATCGACGACGACTCCTGCATGAAGGGCGCGGTGGCTCCCATGCTGGCCAGGATCGGTGTGCCGTCGTACGCGGTGCTGAGGTAGCGAGTGACGGCGACGCGGGCGTCGCGGTGCGGGACTTCCCACTGCGCCTCGAGAATCATCGGGCTCGAGAGCGAGAAGGGAGACCGCACGATCAGGGCCGCGGCGAGAAAGACCGCGGCGACGGCCAGGACCATGCGCTTCGGGACGGCCGCGAGGGCAAATCCGGCGGAGGCCGCGCTCGCGATGACGAGCGGCACCATGTAGCGCACACGCTCGGGATGCCCGTCGTAGAAGGCCACCGCGGGCAGCACCGCGGTGGCAAAGAGGCTCAGCGGCAGGAGCGAGCGGCCGCGCGTCCGCCACGTCCGTGCCAGGAGCACGCCCACGCCCGCTATAGCCACCGCGGCCAGCACCCAGCCCTCGATGGCATGCGCGTCGTACGCGACTTCAGCCAACGCGCGCAGTGGACGTCCTTTGGCGTTGTTGTTGGGCGTGAAGAATCCGGACGTCACGAGCAAGACACCTGAGCTGTAGTAACTCTCCGCGAAAAAGGCCCCGACGGCCAACAGCGGGTAGAGCGCCAGAGGCACCACGGCCTTCAACCGCGGCCGGGCCGCAAAGGCGAGCGTGACCAGGGACGCGCCAACGAGCCAGCCCTCGTACCGGGTCAATACGAGGGCGCAGAGCCAGAGGCCCGCGCGCCGCGCCTGCCGGGTGGAGGGTGCGGCGATCCAGTCGTCAACGGCGAGCAGGCACGCGAGCGAGAGACCGAAGAGGAGCGGTTCGGTCATCGGCGTGCTCTGCAGATACCAGATGTCCGGATTGAGCAGCGCGGCCAGCGGCGCCGCGAGCGCCACCCAGGTCGATCCGGTGTGCCGGTACAGGTACCGGGCCAGGGCGCCCAGCCCCCAGGCCATCGCCAGGACGGAGATCGCCACACCCGAAGCGCCCGTCTGATAGTTCCAGTCCCACTGCACCGGGATGGCGTTCAGCAGGTGGGGGAGCGGCAGCCAGACCGCGCCGACTTGGCGCCACCCGGGCGTCAGGCTGTCGATAATTCGGCGCGCGACGACCAAGTGGGCCCGCGCGTCGTAGTGCGTGAGCGTCAACTGGAGCGATGCAAACCGCCAGGCCCCGGCAATGCCCAACGCCAGCGCCAGGCCGAAGGCGCTCCATTGGATGATTCGCTCGACCCTGGCGGACGGGGGAAGCTCAGCTATAATCGTGCGACTCTCGACCGGCATCAACGAAGCAACCTGCCTGGCCCATTCTAACGTTCCATGCTGCACCGCCTCGTCGAGATCATTCAGCCTGTCGCGGCGAGTCTCGGCGGGGTGGGGCTGGCCCTGGTGGCCCTGCTGGACTCCTCGTTCCTCGCGTTTCCCTCGGTACCCGATTTATTGCTCGTCTGGCTCGTCGCGCAGCATCCGGATCGCTGGGGCTACTACGCGGCCATGACGGCGGTCGGCTCCATCATCGGCTCCTACGTGATCTACGCCATCGCCCGACGTGGCGGTCAGGCCGTCCTCCAGCGCAAGTTTCGCACGCGGACATTTAAGCGAGGCCTCGAGATGGTGCGGCGCTACGGCCTGCTGGCCGTCGTCGTGCCGTCGATCATGCCGCCGCCGACCCCCTTCAAGCTCTTCGTGATTCTGGCCGGCCTGTCCGGGATCGGCCGCGGGTCCTTCCTTGGCGCCGTCGTGCTGGGCCGCGCGTTCCGGTACGGCTTGGAGGCCTACCTGGCGTACCGCTATGGCGACGAGGCGATGCGGTTCATCACCGCCAATGTCGCCAGCGTGTCGATTGGCGCGGCGGCGGTCATTCTCGTGTTCGGTCTGGCGTATATCGTCTGGGGCCGGCGGCGCGCGGCGTAGAATGTCCCCACTGAGACCCCGCCGTGATGCCTGAGCTGTCCGTCGTCGTCCCCCTCCATAACGAGGCGCTGAATCTCGAAGCGCTGCATCGGGAGTTCTCCGAGTGCCTGACGGCGTGGGGGCGCCCCTACGAGCTCATCCTGGTCGACGACGGGAGCACGGACGCGTCGTTCGAGATCCTCGAGCGGTTGGCGGCCTCCGACCCCCGCGTGCGCGTGATCCAGTTCCGTCGCAACTTCGGACAGACGGCGGCGTTTGCGGCCGGGTTCGCCGCGGCGCGCGGGCGATTGATTGCCACGGCGGATGGCGACCTCCAGAACGATCCACGCGATCTGCCGGGCATGGTCGCCCGCCTGGACAGCGGCTTCGACATCGTGTGCGGCTGGCGGAAGGATCGGAAGGATCCGTTCCTCTCGCGCCGGCTGCCGTCGGTCGTCGCCAACAAGATCATCTCGTGGGCCACGGGCGTGAAGCTCAACGACTATGGCTGCTCGCTGAAGGTGTTCCGCGCGGAGGTCGTCAAGCCGCTGCGCCTGTACGGCGAGATGCACCGGTTTCTGCCGGCGCTGGCCAGCGAAATGGGCGTGCACATCGCCGAGCAGCCGGTCAACCACCGGCCGCGCGTGCACGGCCGGTCGAAGTACGGGCTGTCGCGGACGGTGCGCGTCGTGCTGGACCTGCTGACCGTGAAGTTCCTGTTGAGCTACTCGACGCGGCCGCTGCAAATCTTCGGACTGGCCGGGCTCATCATGGGAGGCGCGGGCGCGCTGCTCCTGGGGTACCTCGGGTGGGTGCGGCTGGCCGGCTATCAATCGCTCGATCGCCACCAGCCGCTCTTGCTCTTCAGTATTCTTCTCGCGTTCACCGGGCTCCAGCTCGTCACGCTAGGCCTGCTGGCGGAACTGCAGGCGCGGACGTACCACGAGTCTCAGAACAAGACGACGTATGTCATTCGTCGCGTCCTCAACCCGCCGGAGGATCGCGTCTAAGACCCCCCTCGTGCGAGCTCGCGCTAATTACCGCGAGCCGCCGCGGCCGGGGGCGCAAGTCCGTGCCGACGCGTGTGGCGGCGAGGCAGAGGGCGGCTCATGGCTGGGGGCGAGCCGACCGCACCGACACCCGCTGAGCCGCCGGGCCGGACGAACCCGTTTCCGTCGTCCACATTTTCTTCGAAGAAATCCTCGCTTCCGCATGTTTTACTCCAGATAATTGTTGACGTGTCTGCGTCCGGTCGATACTCTCAGGCGCTGGACCGACGCGCGCCGCAGGCCGCGGGCGCGCGGGCACGACTTCTTCTTCGGCGCCAGCCGTACGGAGGGCAACGATGTCGTGCGACCTCAGGTCAATGCTCGTGGCAGTCGCGATCGTGGCTGGCGCTGCCTGCTCGAGCTCTCCCACGTCGCCGTCCGCCGGATCACACGCGTCGGTCACAGTGCCGCGGCCGGTGCAGCCGACCGCGAATGCGGTCCTGCGATTCGCCGATCAGCCGGTGACGCTCGGCGTGCGGAATGCCGTCAGCACGCAGAGCACGGGGACGGTCTATGCCTTCGAAGTCGCGACCGACGCCGCGTTTTCGTCGAAGGTCCAAACCACGGACGGCGTGAGCGAGGGATCCGACGGTCAGACGACCCTTGCGCTTGACGCGCTGACCGGCGGGCAGCAGGTACTACTGGCACGCGCGAGCCACGGCCGGAGGCACCACGGGCCCGTTCAGCCAAACCGCCTCGTTCACAATCTCCGCGCCGGTCGTGCTCGCCGCTCCGGTCCCTGTCGGGCCTCTGACCGGAGCGAACGCTTCACCACGACCGGACTTCCGGGTGGCCAACGCGACACGGAGTGGGACGCCGGGCCCGGTCGCCTATCTCTTCGAGATCGCCACGTCGTCGGCCTTCACCACGGTCCTCGTGAGCTCGACCGTTCCCGAAGGCGTGACCGAGACGACGTTCGTGCCGACATCTGATCTCCCGGCCGGTACCGGCCTGTACTGGCGCGCGACGGCCATCGATGCGCTCGATAAGGTCTCCAGCGCCCCGAGCGCCGTACAGAGCTTCACGGCGCGGCCGTACACCCAGGCCGAGGCGGTCGCGCTCCAATTGGGCGTCGAGCTCTGGCCGGGCGTCGAGCCGCCCGGCAATCCGGGCCACGCGACCATGGGCGATGGCTGGACGATCCAGACCTTGCACTACGTTCCGGGCGACGTCTACTTGCAGAGTCCCGATATCGAGATGCTGCGGTGCTTCGACTTGTTCGACCGCGGCTTCAATCCCGCGACCGTCTCTGATTGGATGAATGCCAACGGATACCCGACAGAAGCACTGTGGTATCCGGGACCCGAAAAGGCTGTGCTCGGCCTGCACTACGTGTACCTGGCCTCGCGGGACAAGGTCACCATAAACGGAACCTGGGATGTCGTGTTGAGAGTCGAATGAACGCTGGAGGCGACGAGTGAAGACGTCGATTCTCGTTCTCATCGTGTCCATCATCGGTGCCGGCACCGCCTCTGCCCAGGTGCCGGCCGGGACGACACCGACGCCGCGCCGGGGATACGCCGAGGCCGTGGCCCAGTCGGCCTTCGGCAACGCGACAACACAGTCCTACGGCGGCGAAATCGGTGTCGCCCTTCGCCCGAAGGTCCAGGTGTACATCGACGTGGGGCGCGTGCGCGATGTCGCCCCGGCCGCCCTCCGCGCCCGCGCGCAGATCATCGCCGGCGGGATTGCCGCGGTGACCGGCAACGTTGACACCCAAGTGCAGGAGCCCGCGGCATTCGGCGTGGCCGGCCTGAAGTTCCCGTTGTCGGCCCCCAACGGCCGCATTGAGCCCTACCTGCTCGTCGGAGCCGGTGTTGCCAACCTTTCGAAGAACGTGACCTTTTCAACCACCGCCGGGGCGGCCAGCCAGTTCGCGACGCTCGGCGGCGACCTGTCGGGGAGTGAACGGCGGCTCATGGTCTCCGCTGGCGGTGGCGTTGGCGTGCCGATTGGGCCGGCCCTGATCATCGATCTGCAGTATCGCTACGGCCGCATCTTCGCGTCTGACACCGGGATCAACGTTCACCGCGCCGGGATTGGTATCGGCGTCCGGTTCTGAGTGGTATCGCTGATGCCGGCCGGAGAAGCGCGAGCAAAGCGAGGGCGTCCACCGAAGTTCGGGCAGCGCGGCCGGGTCGTCGCCGTGACGCTTCCTGAGGACGTCGTTCGAGGGCTGAAGCGCCTGAATCCGGATCTCGCGTGGGCGATTGTCCGACTGTTTGAAAAGCGATCGCCCCGCGGCGCGCCAACCCGGAACCGGACTGCGGACGCCGAACTCCTCCGTGTCGCGCGCGACCGTTCGCTGATTGTGGTTGACCGCCGCGTCTTCAAGGAATTGCCCGGCATCGGCCTTGTTCCATTGGACGCCCACCGCGCATTTCTCACGCTCGGCCGGGATGCAGGCGCCGCCGACCTGGAGTTGGCGGTTCTTGACCGACTGGCGGTACCCGCGATCGGCTCCCGCGAGCGACGCGCTTTGGTCACCCTGCGGACCCAGCTTCGGCGCTGGCGTCGCGACCGGGGCGTCCGCTGCCGAACGCGCTCGATCATCCTCGTCGAGCGCGCCCGCTGAGAGGGCGCGCCAGGATCACCTAGGGCCGCCGCACGCTGGATTGCCCTGACACTCGGCGCGCAGGCTGAGATTGTGACGAATGGCGAGCGTGTGGCCGACGATGAGCGCGACGGGAACGGCCCACCAGATCGATCGCACCGCCGGGTTGTCGGACCGGCGCATCACGCCGGCGAGTTTCATGACCCCAAGATCAAACACCGCGCCCGCGGCGTACGCCACGGCCGGCCCGCGATTGATGAACGGCGCGGCGTACGGGTCGCCTTCCGAACACGACCGGCACCACGCGTTCGCCTGATACGTGCTGTGCGTGTCGGCGGCCATCGCGGTCACGAGTCCAATCCCCAGCACCGTGAATTTGGCGTCAACCGCGGACGGTTTATCCGAGCGGACGCGGCCGGCTTCGCGGATTGAGACGGATGGGCCTGGCAGCGCGATCCAGGACGTGGCCGGCAAGGCGTCAACCAGCGCCTGCCGTTCGATCGGCAGCGGCTGAGGAGCGAGCGCGACGTCCTGCGCAATCGCCGGCGTCGCCCCAACGATCAGCCCTACGATTCCCAGCCCCAACGCAGCGTGCTTGAAGATGGTAGTCATGCCCCTTGATAGGGCAAGAAGCGTTCCAGGGAGGACGCTCGGCCTGTCGGCTAGATATGGGGCATTCGTGCAAATGCCCGAAGCCGCGCGAGAGTGAGACGGGGGAGAATGTGCTCGAAATGTGGTCAGGCGCCGGACCGGGTCGGATGCGTCCGGCCCGCCCCCTCGCCTGGCGTTTAGAACGTGAAGCTCGCGCCGCCGCTGTCAGGCATCGGCACGAGGACGACGTTCGACCGCTCCTTGAGGGGAGACAGCGACCCGTCCACGTTGTTGCGGCAATCGCCTTCGCACACGAAGAATCCGATCGTCTCGCCGACGGCCGGCTGGTGACCGCTCATCGGTCCCCACCGGGCGGGGTCGTAGAACCAGTTCAGCGCGTACTGGGACGGCGGGCCGCCCGATTCGGAGAGGCCGTACCAGTATTCGATTGGCGCCGAGCAATACCAGTGCTGGTTGACATTCAGGCACATGCCAAGCGTGTACTGCAGGCTGCCGGCCCATCCGGGCGGCGTGACATCCGGCCAGCGATCCCCGCCGTCCTGTTTCGAGAACTCCACATGAACACCGGTGGGCCGGAGATCAAGCGCCGTGATCCGTGTCGTTTCCGCCCAGGTCGCAAGGTCGGCAGGCGAGTTGAGGATCGTGGCGGAGCTCAGGTCGAGATCGCCCGACGGAACCGGCGCGGGTGTCGGCGTCGGTGCAGTCGGCGTCGGTGCAGTAGGCGTCGGTGCAGTAGGCGTCGGTGTGGGGGTGGGGGGCGGAGCGGGAGTCGGGGTCGGCTCCGGCGTTCCCGGGATGTGCTTGTGGATGGTCTCCGTGCCGGATAGCGGCCCCAGACACGTCGTGCCCGAGTAGGGGATGGTGATGGCGTCGCCGTTCAGCGTGCCTGTCCCGCCGAGCGTGAAGGGGCAGCTCACGTTCCCCGGCAGCGTCGCGGTGCCCGAGACGGTCATCGGCACCGATGTGCCATCGAGGTGGCCGGACGCCGTGCCCGTAATCGGGATGGTCCCAAGGCAAGTTACCGAGAACGTGCCAGAGATCGCCGTGTCCGTTTGACTCGTGATGGCCCACTGGAAGTCTGTGCACGCCTGAGAGCCGCTCGTGCTCGCCGAACCGGGCAATGCGCTGTCGGACGCCCAGGTCCCGAGGAGCGAGGGGGTCCCGCTGCTGACGCCGCTCGACGTCGGGCTCGGCGCGAGGATTGAAGACAGGCCGCCGCCGTCGTTGGTGGTGGTCGTCGAACGTTGAAGGGTGCAGCCGGCGCCGAGCGTAGCCGCGAGCGCAACGATGGAGAGAACGCGAGTGGTCATCGGGACGAACCTCTAATTTAGCGGCGTCGACCAGGAAAGCTGAAACGCTTGATAGGGGTATCGGCCTCTGCGGGCCCGACTTTAGGGAGTCAACACACTCCATCGGCCCGGTTGGTTCGGCGCCGGCAGATCGCGAATAATGGCCCGTGGCTCGCCAAGCGTTCACTCGCTCCGCCCCTGCGGTCTCCAGAGCTCGTGCGACGGTGTACCGCCGCCGTGCGATCGTCCTCGGCGCCGTGTGCCTTGCGTCGTATGCCTACTTCTATGAGGGCGGCGGGTGGAATCAGAACACCCGCTTTGACCTGGATCGCGCGATTGTCGAGCAGCACACGCTGCGGATCGATCAGTACGCGGGAAACACCGGCGACAAAGCGGAGTTCAACGGTCACTTCTACGCCGACAAGGCGCCCGGGGCGAGCCTGACGGCTCTGCCTGCCGTTGCGATGACGCGAAGCGCCATCCGCACGTTTGGAGGACGGTCCGACACGCCCGCGGCGCTGACGGCCCTCTCGTACGCGGCGACTCTCGCGGCCGCGGCGGTGCCCGCGGCGATCGCCGCCCTCTGCGTCTTCTGGATTGGCATCGACCTGGGCGCAGAGGCCGGAGCTGCCGGCGTGGCGGCGCTCGTCTGCGGGCTGGGTACGCCGCTCTGGGCGTACGCGACCGTCTTCTACGGCCACGCCCTCGCCGCCGGGTGCCTGATGGCCGCGTTCCTCGCGGCCTCGCGTCTCGGCGCGTCGTCCTCCACGGTGTCTCGAGACTGGCGCGTGGCGGTCACTCTCGGCTTAGCGGGCGGTTGGGCTGTTGTGACCGAGTATCCCGCGAGCGTGCCCGTCGTCATGATCATCGGCTTCGCGGCCTGGCAAGTCTGGCGGGCCTCTTCGCGCGAGCGGCTCGTGCGGGTTGGCGCGGGGATCGCGGCGGGGTTGGCCGTCGGAGCCGTGATCCTCCTCGCCTACAACCACCTCGCGTTCGGCTCGCCATTTCACATCGGGTACAGCAGCGAGCAAGGCTACGCCGGGATGCGCACCGGCATTTTTGGCGTCAACTGGCCCAAGCTCTCAACGGCTTCCGAGTTGCTGGTGGGCTCGTATCGCGGATTGCTGCCGCTCGCGCCTGTTCTGGTCCTGACGCCGATCGGTCTCTGGATGCTGTGTCGCGCGCGCCAGACCCGCGCGCTGGGGCTCACGGCGGTCGCCGTGGCGGCCTTCTACTTCACGATGACTGCGGGGTACGTTTACTGGGAGGGAGGGTGGTCGGTACGGATCCCGGCATCTCGGGCCGGCCCTCCCGTTTCTGTGTCTGGGGCTGGTGCCACTCTGGCGGCGTGCGGGCCGAATCGCACGGATCGCGCTCGTGGTGCTGGCCTGTGTGGGTGTGGGGGAGTCGCTCGTGGCCGTGTCGACCACGCCCCAGCCGCCCGCCCAGTACCCGGCGTCCCATGGCCGAGCTCCTCTGGCCGGCGTTTCGCGACGGCGACTTTCCGATCGGCTGGCAGTCGATTGACGAGTACGGTCCGCCGCCTGGTCCTATGAGCCAGCTCGAACGCGACAGGATTCCTCGCGCTTCATGGAACGCGGGCCAGCTCATTGGCGAAACCGGGCGCGCCAGCCTGTTTCCGCTGGTTGTGATCTGGGCCGTGGGGATGGCCGCGTGGGTGTTCGTCGAGCCGGAAGCGCCGCGCCCCGACGTCTGAGGAAGAAGATTCCCACCGACTCCTGCTATCATCGATAGGCTTCCGCTGACGCGCGGAACGCGCGAGCCACGACAGGCAAGACTGAGGAGGATGCGTTGAGAAAACGGCTCTACATGGCGGTCGGTTTTCTGGCGGCAGTCGCCGTGTGCACCCCCGCGGCGGCGCAAATGACGACGGCGATGCCCCCGCAAGCGGCGGGACCAGCGGTCAACCTCTGGTACGTGGGCGGCGTGACCGGCGTGACGCTCGTCAAGTCGGCCGGCGCTTTGGGCGGCGCCGAGGCTGGTGTACGTGCCTGGAAGCATCTGGACATCTTCGTGGAGGGCGGACGGTTCTCGAACGTGGTCACGAGCCGCGAGGCCGGGCTTCCCAAGCCTCTCGTGGAGTTCCTCGGGGCGACGCAAGGCAAAGCCGCCAGCTCGAGCGTCACGGTTCCGGCCAATTACTTCGCGGTCGGAGGACGGTGGGTCTTCGAGGACCACGTCTGGTTCGGCCGGTCGCGATTCTACGTGCAGGGGGCCATTGGCGGTGCCAACGTGGACATCCGTTCGTCCTTCGCCCTTGGAGGGACGGATATCACTGGCTCCTTGTCGCAGTATGGCGTGACGCTCGGATCGGACCTGCGGGGCCGCTCGAATCACGTGGCGTTTGGCGGAGGGGCGGGGTTGCTCACGACCTTCGGCCGGATCTATGTCGAACTCCGGCGTGCGAGTGACAAGCATTCGGACCCTGGGACGGGCGACCAGCGTCGGTCGTCTCAATATCGGCGTGGGCGTCAGGTTCTAGAGCCCGGGTGGAATTCATGAAGAAATCAGTCTTCCTCGTCATCCTTGCGGTGGTCGCTCTCGTCCCTGCGTGCTCGAAGACGTCCCCAAGCGCACCGACCGTGAGCTTCACCGCGCCGGTGGCTTCCGCGCCTGCCAACGGCGCGACCTACAAGTACACCGCGCAACCGGTGACGCTCACGATTACAAACGCCGTCCAGACCGGCAGCGCGACGGTGACCTACTCGATTGAGGTGGCGACCGACAGTGCGTTCTCCAACGTGGTGAGCAGCCAGGACGGCATCGCGCAAGCGAGCGGCGGGACCACGTCGGTCACTGTCGGCCAGCTCGATGGGAACACGACCTACTACTGGCATTGGAGGACGGTTATTGACGGCGTCGCGGGGCCGCCGTCGGCGCCGCTGAACTTCTTCGTCCAGCCGAAAGTCGTCCTCAACGCGCCCGTGATTACGTCGCCGTCCAACGGCGGCACGGCATCCAGTGTCCGGCCCCAGTTCAGCACGCACAACGCGACATACACCGGGCCAGCCGGGACGCTCTATTACGAGTTCCAGGTCTCGACCTCGTCGTCGTTCTCGTCGATCACGGACCAGAGCGATCCCATCGCGGAGGGCTCAGGCGGACAGACCTCCTGGGCGCCATCGGCTGATTTGCCGCTTCAGGCGCTGTATTGGCGTGTGCGGGCGAGCGACCCGGCGAGCGGCGCGGTCAGCGATTACAGCAGCACGAGCGCCTTCACGATCCAGTTGTTCGACATGAGGAACGCGATCATTCTCGACAACCCGCCAGACCTGGGCTCCTGGGCGGTGACGACGCACATTACGAGCATCACGTTTACGCCATCCGCCTTCCTGGTGGACTTCGACAAGCGCGACGGCCCGGGCCGGTGGCCGGATGTGGGATTTGGCACGGGCGACATCGAATATACGCTCGGCATGTGCGTCAATCCGGACGCCAAGGGCCAGTGGTATTGCTCGGCGGTGGTCCAGTTCTGGTACGGCCGCGACCTCGCCTCCACGGCTTCCCCCTCGGACGTTGGCCTCGAATGGTTCTACGACGGCCGCTGGGCGCCCATCCTCGGGTATCAGCCGCAGCCTGGCGAGGTGGTCGGGATCTTCGTGGGTGCCGGCAACCTGCGCGACAGCGGGAACTGGGCCGTCGAAGAGCGATCGGACGTCGTGCTGATTCCGTGGCAGACTGATTACGTCCGGTAGCCATGCCGATCCGCGGGCGGGCCCGGCTGGGCCGGTTCTCCGCAGTTTGACAAGCGCCGATGGGGGAGTGAGTTCCTTGAGGGGAGCCCACTCCCGTCGATTGCGGGCGGTTCACGTGCCCGCACGGTTGGCCTAACCTTCTAACAACTTCGCGCCGATACCCGATCTGTGCCGGGTGTTCCGCGCGTCTCGTGCCCACGGTCCATCGACCCGCCCCGGAGGGCGGGGGGCTTCGTGCCGTCCGTCCTTGGGGGGCTGGCCGCACTCTTGGCGCTCTCGGGCTGCAGCGTGACAAAGAGTTCCGACCCGCTGAGTCCGACCATCGCCGGGCCGATCGCCGGAGTCACGATCTCGACGCCGACGGCGATTCAACCCTCCGAGGGCGCCCAGATCGCGAGTGATGCGCAACCCGTGATCCTTGAGGTCAATAATGCGACCTCGAATAGCGTCCGACCCGCCAGTTACGTCTTTGAGATTGCAACGGATTCCGGCTTTGCGAACGACATTCTGACCAAAACGGGCGTGGCCCCGGGCAGCGGCGGCCACACCAACTACAAACTCACGCAAATGCTTCCTTCGGATCGGACCTACTACTGGCGGTCCAAGGCCGATGACGGCGCAAACGCCAGCAGCTTCTCAGATACGGCAAGCTTCCACGTGTACACGCCCGTCGTGATCCAGCCTCCCACCCCGACCAGCCCGGCCAATGGGAGCACGGTATCTTCGGTCACGCCCCAGTTGGTTCTCAGCGACTCGACACGCACTGGCCCGGCCGGCGCCATCCAGTACCTCTTCACGGTCGCCACCGACGCCGCCATGACCAGTAAGGTGGCCTCGGCTCTGGTCGCCGAGACCGCCGGCCAGACGAGCTACACGGTATCCGCGACGCTCGCCTACAGCACCCCGTACTACTGGCGCGCACAGGCCTTTGACCCGAGTCACCAGAGCACTGCCTCCGCGATCTGGTCGTTCGTCACGCCGGCGGCTCCTGCGATCGCTGGCGGCGGATCGGGAGGCGGCGGATCGTCTGGGGGCGGGACTGGCGCCGGCGCGGCCGATGCCATCAATATGCAGGCGGCGACGATACTCAACTCGCCGCGCGACCTCGGCAGTTGGGCCGTGACGACCAGTATTACAGCGCTCGACCTTCGCTCGAGCGGGGTCCACGTGGAGTTCTCGAAACAGGGCGGCGGGGATCGTTGGCCCGACGTCACGCCGCCCGGCTGGAACGGCAGCCTGCAGGTACACGCTCGGCATGTGTTTGAGTATCGGGGGCCAATGGTATTGTTCAGCGCCCATCCAATACTGGTACGGCCTCTCCGAATCGGGCGGCCCGCCATCGCAGTACGCGCTGAACTGGTTCTACGATCCGGCGCGCTGGGGACCGATGTCCGGGCATCAACCCGCCGTCGGGGAATCGATCGGCTTCTTCGTGTGTGAAGGCGACTGCCGCAACAACGCGGACGGCAGCCTGTCGCCGCTGCGAGAGCGGTCGAACGTCGTGCTCGTGCCGATGCCGGGAGACGGCGGTGCCAGTTTCCGTTTTTAGAGGGTCATCTCGCACGCTCGACGAGGCCTCGGAGGGGCCGCGGGGCGGCTTGACGCCACTCGCGATCGCGGATACCGTGATTCTCGCGTTTCC
This sequence comes from uncultured Acidobacteriota bacterium, assembly GCA_963849525.1. Taxonomy (GTDB): domain Bacteria; phylum Acidobacteriota; class Vicinamibacteria; order Vicinamibacterales; family SCN-69-37; genus CAVXSP01. The sequence continues at coordinate 1,250,711 of CAWKHL010000006.1, forward strand.
GCGCCCGGCAGTCCGTGTGACCTGTCGAGGGCGGCGGGCGCACTGCCGGGTACTGACCGGCGTCTGGCTCCGCGTGCAGGCACGTCGCTTCCTCTCTCGTCGTCGCGTGTGGCTTCTGGCCGCGTGGGTTGGCACACTGACCGGGTGCCACGCCAGGCAGAGCCCCACCGGTCCGACGCCGCCCCCTGTGCAGCAGTTGAGCATCACGTGTCCCGCCAGTTTCGAGATTGACGACGTCGTTGGGGCCTCGCAGGCGGTGACCTACACTGCGCCGGTGGTCACCGGCGGCGTGGCGCCCGTGAGTAGCACGTGCACGACGGCCTCGGGCGCGGATTTCCCGATCGGCGCGACGCCCGTCACGTGCACGGCCACGCAGAGCGTTGGGGCCGACGCCACGTGCGCCTTTACCGTCACGCTCGTGGCGCGCCCGATCCTCTCCGCCACCACGTTCATGGCGTTTGGCGACAGCATCACGGCCGGAGAAATCAACGACTACAATCCCGGCAACACATGCGCGTCACAGCCCGCGGGGCGAGCGTTCGCGCCGTTCGACGTCATGCCTGACGTGGCGTACCCGGCCGACCTTCAGGGCCTGCTGGCGGCTCGTTACACGGGCCAGACGTTCACGGTCACGAACAACGGAGAGTCCGGTGCCGATTCGACGGAGGTCCTGCGCATCGTGTCGGCATCGATCGGTGCCGATCCGCCCCAAGTCGTGCTGCTGCTCGAAGGGTTTATCGACCTGGCCGAGTCACACTTGGATGCGATCCCGGGCCTCATCTCCAACCTGGATACCGAGATCTCCCTCGCGCGCAGCCGAGGCGTGGGCAAAGTCTTCCTGAGCTCCATCCTGCCTGTCCTCGAGCGGAACCGAGGCTGCGAGGCCAGTAACGCCGAGATCGTGGCGGCGAATTCCGAGATTCGAGCCCTTGCCGACCGCGATGGCGTGTTCTTCGTCGACGGCCATGCCGCCTTCACGGGACAGGAGTCCACCTTGCTTGGCCTCGACGGGCTGCACCCCAATCAGCAGGGCTACCAGGTGCTCGCCCAGACGTTCTTCGACGCCATTCGCGGTCAACTCGAGGCGGCGGCTCCTTCGGCCGCGAGTCGCCTACCGCTTTCGCGCCCGCACGTAAAAGTTGGTGCGCCACCGAACCGGTAGCCGGTCCGGGTTCGCGAGTCTCAGCGCGGCCACCCCAAGCAATCCAAGGTGCCGCCGCACCTTTTCACGGTAGAACTCGGTCACGACAGGCACATCGGCAAACTGAGGGTCGAAGCCGCGCTGGCGCAAGCGGCGGTCGAGCTGGCGGGACGTGTGCAGCGAGCAATGGTCGGCCTGCCATCGCGTGACGCTGCGCCAGCGGATCGTCTCGAACACCGCATTCGTCCACTTGTTCGGCGTCTGCAACAGGTACCATCCGCCTGCCTTGAGCACGCGCCGAACCTCCGCCAGGTGCGCGTCGGTGTCCGGGATGTGCTCGAGCACGTCGAAGCTCAAGACGAGGTCGAACGTCTCGTTCGAAAAGGGCAGGGTCGTGCCCTCCACGACCTGAATCGGGAGGTCGGGGTGGCGCGCGAGCGCCTCGGCGACGCGCGCGGGACTCGTTTCCACGCCGGTGGCCGCCAGACCGCGGCGCCGAAGGTCGGCGAGTAGCGAGCCTCGCCCGCTTCCGATCTCGAGGATGCGCATCCCAGGCAGAAGGAGCCCGGAGGCCTCGAGGAACATGAGGTTCGCCTCGAGGTTCCCGAGCTCGACCGGGCCCGACGGCGCCGGCCCCCCATCACTCACGACGTCGTCCTCCTGGCGAAGAGCACCCGACGCAGCCCCCAAATGAGCATCGTCATCGTCACGAACTCGCCCAGGACGGTCGCCGCCGCGGCGCCGTCGCGGCCGTATCTGGGAATGAAGGCGATGTTGAGCGCGATGTTGACGAACGAGCCCACGAGCGTCGTCGTGAGCAGCAGCCGTTCCTCGAAGACCGAGATCGCGACGGCGTGCAGGATCCAGATCACGAAGACGAAGATGAGGCCGGCAGCGAGCAGCCGGAGGGCCAGCGCTGCCGGGACGGCGGTCACCCCGAAAATGCCATCGAGGAGCCAGGGCGCCGTCCCCAGCGTAAACGCCGACAGCAGGAGCGCGAGCCCCGCGGCGCTGGCGATCCCGAGTCGAGTCACACGGCGATGGGCGGCGTGGTCGTGGCTCCACAACGCCGACAGCCGCGGTGTGAGCACGGCCGAGAGAATGGCGGGCGCGTAGGTCAGACCTTCGTAAATGCGATAGGCAGAGTTGTACAGGCCCGTGTCGAACGTCGGTCGAGAGGACGCCGAGAATCAGCGTGTCGATGTACAAGTACAGATTGAGGACGATGAGAAAGGCGCCAAGCGGGAGGGCGCGCCGCTGGAGGTCGCGCCAGAGCACGGTGTCAAAGGCCGGCACGGGCGGGCCCACATGTCGAACGAGCCACCAGGAGCGCGGCCACGACCGCAATGACGCGAGCGATGACGAACGCCACGGCCAGGCCCACGATGCCGACGTGCATCCAGAGCGCGATACCGCCGACGAGGAGCAGCAGCGCGCGGTCGGCGAGCACGACGAGGCTGTCCTCCGCGAACCGCTCCAGGCCCTGCAGGACGCCGCGGATGGTCAGCAGATACGACCGGAGGACGGCGGAGCAGAGAAGCCACACACAGGCCAATCGAACCTGGGGCTCGGGGCGCCACCACATCGCCGCGCCGGCGAGCACGACGAACATGGCCACCCCAGGCAGCGCCTTGAGCGCGAGGGAATTGCGGAACAGCGAGAGGGCCGTCTCACGCTCACGGGCGATCGACCGGATCGTCACCTGGTGGATTCCCAGGTCCATCAACGCCTCGCCGATGGTCGCCAGCGCGAGGGCCCACGAGAACTGTCCCCACGCCCCTTCGCCCATCGTCCGCGCGATGAGCGCCACGAGCACCATGAGGAGCACGGCGCTGCCGGCCGAGACGGTGGAGTAGAAGAGATTGCGGCGCATGGGGGCCTCGGTCATCGAGTCTCCGCCAGTCCGTCGATGAGCTGCCCGAAGCGCTCGAGCACGACGCCTTCATCGAATTGGCTCACGGCCGTCGCTCGCGCATCGGCGCCCAGGCGTACGCGCATCGGCCGGTCGGCGCTCAAGCGTGTGATTGCCGCGGCCAGAGCGTCAACATCCCGTGGCGGCACAAGAAGCCCATTCTCACCGTCTCGGATGAAGTCCCGGTATCCCCCGGTGTCCGAGGCGATCACGGGCAATCCGGCCGCCATCGCTTCGGCCGCCGCGAGCCCCATGGCTTCGAAGTGGGAGGGCTGGACGGCAAAATCCGCGGCGCGAAGCCACGCGGCCACCTCCTCCGCCGGCAATCCGCCCATGAACCGCACGTCCGGGGGCAGGCCGTGGGTCTCGGGCGGGTCCTCGGGCGCCTGGAGGCGCGCAGCCAACGCTTTGGCCTCCAGGCTCACGTCCCAGGGGTGGCCGGGCATCGCCGGGCCGACGATGACCAGCCGCGCCTTGGGACGGGCCAGCCCCCAGGCCTTGACCAGTTCGACCACGCCCTTTTCCCGGCTCAGCCGCCCGACGAACACGGCGACAACGGCCGTGGGCGACACGCCCAGGCGTTCACGCAGCGCGCGCCGCTCATCCTGGCTCGGAGGTGCAAAGCGGGCGGCATCGACCGGATTGGGCAGGTAGTGCAGCCGGTCGGGAGAGACGCCGGCCTCGAGCGCCTCGCGTTCGATGGCATGAGAGATTGCCGCGAGCGCGTCGGCGCGACGGTACAGCGCACGCACCGGCCAGCTTGCCAGCCGCGCCAACGCCCCGTGCGGCGACGCACCGGTCCGGCCAATCGCCTGGCGCACACGCGCGGCCGACAGCACGCCTTCGGTCTGGGCCTGGAAGACGACGGGCGCGTGCATGAAAGGCCGAGCGGCTAGCGCCGCCAGCCCGATGCCCCGATAGTCCACGCAGCACACCACGTCAACCGCGCGTCGGCGCCGCAGCAGGGCGAGAAAGAGCGAGGGCAGCAGCTTCCACTTGCCGCGGCTCGAATCGCTCGCCAACGGGCGGCAGCCGCACGACCTGTACGCCGTCGAGGATCTCGTCGGCGGGGTGCGAGGCGGAGGTGCGAGTGGTCAGCACGGTCACCGCATGGCCGCGCCGGTGCAGGTAGACGGCCAGCCGCTCGGCGGCCGTCTCGGCCCCGCCGAGGACTGGCGGGTAATAGGTCGAGGCGATGGCCACGGCGGCGCGGGTCATGAGAGCAACCTTCGCGCCACGGCCCAATACGCGGACAGCCACATGTCGTACGCGCGTTTCAGCAACCGGCTGACCGGATGTCGGACGAGGTCGCCGCGAACGAGCAGGGGCGCGGCGCAGAGCAGGTCGCGGTCCCTCGCTCGTCGGGTTCGCGAGACGTCCAGCCGCTCGCGTCCGAGCGTCGAGGCCCAGGCGCGCATCTCGCCGGCCGCCGCCCACCAGTCGCGTCCATGGCCCTTGACCACCAGAGTGGCGAGCTGCAGGGCCTCGTGCAGGATCAGCGCGGGCGCGAGGACGATCAACGTGCGGCGCTCGTAGGTCCTGAGCATGAGATGCCACCGGTTGCGGATCTGGAACTTGAACAGCCAGGCGGAACGGGGCCGGCTCCGGTGCTCCACAATCGCCCGCGGCTCTTCAACGAGCCGGTATCCCGCGATTCGCAGGCGATGGCAAAACTCGCCGTCATCCTTTCCCATGAAATAGCGCTCGTCCCACCCCCCAAGACGCCGCGCCACCACGACGTCAACGAGCATCCCCATGCCCGGCGCCGCACCGATGTCGCGGCGCTCGTCCCCGCGCTCGGCCAGCGGTCGGTCGACGAACGGACTGACGGCCTCGCACAGGAAGTGTATGGCGCCCGATGCGTACTGGATCGTGTCGGGCGCCCGCTCGTGGACGATGACCGGCGCGACCATGCCAATCGCCGCGTCGGGCTCGAACGCCGATCGGAGCCGCGCGGGAGCGTCGGGCCGCACGAACGCGTCGGGGTCCAACAAGAGCAGGAACGGCCTGGCCGCCTGCTGCATGGCGCGGTTGCGTGCCGGATTCGGGCCCGCGTTCTCGGCGAGCCGCTCGACGACGACGTCCGGCCAGGTTGAGGCCAGCCAGTCGGACGTGCCGTCCGTGCTGGCGACGTCGTAGACGCGAATCCGATCGCGAGGCGCGCCGGCAGCCTGAAGGCAGTCGAGGACGCGCGGAAGCGTGGCCAGGCCGTTGTGGGAGACCACCGCGACGTCAACGTCCTCGGGAAACCGAGGCGGTTGCGGCACGACCTCGCTCATCTGAACAGGGTAAACGTGCGTCGGCCGGTGCCGGGCAGGGAAAAGAGATGGCGACCGCTCAACCGCTTCAGGAAATACGGGTCATCGCGGCCGCTCACGGCAAATCGCCCGCGGACTTGGTTGGCGAAGGCGGTTTCGAACCCCGTGCGCTCCAGAGCCGCGCGCGTCAGCTTGCCGCTCACGCCCCAGGGCAGGCAGATGTGGCGAACCGCGGTGCCAAGCCGGCCCTCGAGCTCGTCCCGGCTCGCGGCCAGCTCGTGCTCGACGGCGCGTGCGCGCTCCTCGTCGGTTTCCCATCGACCTTTGATGCGCCCGGCGAACGGCGGTCCGTCGGCGTGGCGCGAGGAGCCGGCTTCGAGCGCCGCGCAGGCTTCGGCGGTCGGGAGAAAGCGGCGGGCGTCCGACATTCGGGACCGCCGCTGAAAGAGCGGAAAGCCCGTCCGATCGGGCGCCAGGAACTCGAGCGGCACCGTCTCGCCGAGCCTCGGACGGTTCAGCATGGACTCCCGCGCAAACGCCGGACCCACGTGGCCAATGACCGTGTCGCCCGTGAACATCATGGTGTGCGACCAGGTGTGCGATTGCACATCGACCCACCCCGAGGCGGCAAGGCTCCGGAGTTCTGGCCACGTCACGAAGGGATTCGGGGCGCGGTCGGCCGCGGGCGCGTCAACGGCGCCGTTCTCGATCGTCGGGCGCACCGAAGCGGCTTCGGCAATCCGCGCGGGTATCGCGTAGGTCACCGCGCGCAGGCCGAACTGCCGGAGCAGGGGCGCGACGACCAGCCAGAGACTGGCCCAGGCATCGTCGAACGCCAGCATGACGGCGCGGGGAGGCGGGGAGGCGCCGTCGCGGACCACGGCGGCCACCTCATCCGAAACGACGGTGCGATAGCCGTTCTCGGTCAGGTAGCGAAAGGCGGGCTCGATCGTCTCGCGCGTCGCTTCGTGAAAGTGGAATACGGGCAAGACGGGACCGACCGGGCCGCCGAACACGAAGCGCGGGTAGCGTCCGGCGACCAAATCGAACGCTCCGCGCAATCGGCCGCCGCGCTCTTCGAACGGAGCCCCTGTCGACACGCGTGGCATCGGACGTGGGGGCCAGCATATCATTCGCGCATGGGGGAAATGACCGCGCCCGTTCGGGCGCGGGCCACGCGACGCGAGTGGCTCATCGCGATAGTCCTGGCGTGCGGTCTTGTGACGGCGCTTACGTTTCCCACCGTGCCGCAGCTCGGGACGGCGGGCCGGCTCGACACGGGCGATGGTCGTTTCAGCATCTGGAACGTCGCGTGGGTCGCCCATGCCTTGACGACCGACCCTCGGCACCTGTTCGACGCCAACATCTTCGCGCCGCACCCCGACACGCTGATCTACTCGGAGCTGAACCTGGTCGCGGGCGTGCTTGGCATTCCGGGATACGTCCTGACGGGGAATCCGCTCGTCGCGCACAACAGCGCCGTCCTCCTCGCGCTGCTCGCGGCGTTCATGGCCATGTGGGCGCTCGTTCGGCGCTTGACGGGATCGTTCTGGGCAGGCGTCGTGTCGGCGACCGGGTACACGTTCAGCGCGTACACGTCGGCGCACACGGCCGAGATCCAGCTGCTCATGATCTTCGGATTTCCTTTGGCGATGCTGGCGTTCGATCGACTCGTCGAGCGGCCGGGCCTCGGCACGAGCATCGCGCTCGGCGCGGCGATGGCCCTGACCGGGCTCTCGTGCGGCTACTACGGCATCTTCGCGGCGGCGATGATTGGAGTCGCCGTCCTCGTCTGGGCCGACCGGCGTCCGGCCTACTGGCTGGCGATCGCGACCGCAGCCGCGGCGACCTTGCTTTTCACGCTGCCTGTCCTGCGGCCTTATCTGCTCGATCGGGCCGCTCAAGGCATCGCGCGTTCCACGAACCCGGCGGAGCTTCGCAGCTACTCGGCCGACTGGCGGGCGTATTTGACGTCGAGCACCTGGCTGGACAGCAAGTGGCTGGGACTCATGGGGATCGGCAAGGAGGTGCTCTTTCCCGGCATCGTGATTACCGGGTTCGCGGTCATCGGCGTGGCCGCGTCCGTTCGGCGGGCGAGCACCCGCCGCGCCGTCCGGGGCTACGGCGCAATCGCGCTGATGGCGCTCGCCGCGTCGATCGGCCCAGACGGCGGGCTCTACAGTCTCTTCGCGCAAGCCATCCCGGGGATGGCCCTGCTGCGCGCGCCCGCGCGGTTCGGCGTCGTCGTCATCTTCGCCGTAGCGGTGCTCGCCGGCTTCGGCTACGCGAGTTTTCAACAGGAGGGGGACGGGTTTCGACCTGTGGAAAACTCGACAGACCGCCCCCTTCTTCGACCCGGGCGGCGCCGTTGGTTCGGCCCCGCCGTGCTCGCGGCGTTGGTCGCCGAACTGTGGGTCGTCTGGCCGTTGCATGCGATGCCGCCGATCGAGGCGCCCTATCACCTGCTCGCGTCCCTTCCGCGAGGCGCCGTCGTCGAGTTTCCTTTGAACTACGACCGGCACACCTTCCACAACGAGACGTGGGCGATGTTGCGGTCGACCGCCAACTGGCAGCCGCTCGTCAACGGGTACAGCGATTTCATCCCCGATGACTTCTACGACATCGCGCTTCCCATTAACGGATTTCCCGATGCCGCCTCGTTCAAGATCATGAAGGCGCGCGGCGTGCGGTACGTGGTGCTGCGAGTCGGTGACTACGGGACGTATGGTCAGGCGCTGCTGGATCGCTTTCCGCCGTACGCGCGCGACCTCAAGCTCCTGTCGAACGACCACGATGTGCGTCTGTACGAAATTGTCGCCTGGCCGCCTGGAGACGGCGCAAACCGAGGATGAGTCGCCGGGCCACGATCGCGGTCGCGGGCGCCGTGCTGCTGGCGCTGGTCGTCGGTGCGGCCCACCTCGACGTGCCACGCCTCGCCGGCCCCATCAAGGGCGACGAAGCGACGTACATCGCCATGGCGTTCAGCCTGGCGAAGGATGGCGACCTCAAGTACCGCCAGGAGGACTTCGTCCGATTCAAGTCCCTCTACGGAACCGGGCCGAACGGAATCTTTCTCAAGCGGCACTATAACCTCCGGTGGGAGTGGCGCGCGGGCTGGCCGCCGCTGCGTCTCGAACGGGTGGCGGCGCCGGCCGACCAGGAACTCGACTACGGCAAGGCGTTCGCCTATGCCGTGCTCGCGGCGCCGTTTGCCGCGGTCGCGGGCCTGGGCGGCCTGCTGCTCATGAATCTGCTGCTGCTGGCCCTGTGCATCTGGTGCGCGGTGACGTTCTGCCGCGCCAGGCTTGGCTCGGTGGCGGGCACGCTGCTCGGCGCCGCCTTCGTCGGCGCCTCCGTCGTTCCTGTCTACGGCGTCTGGATGACCTCGGAGGTCTTCAACTTCACACTCGTCTTCGTTGCGTACTTCCTCTGGCTGTACAAGAAAGTTGCGCCCGATTCGGCGAACCGCTGGCTGCGTTGGCCGGGGGTGGACTGGGTGGCGGCGGTGCTCCTCGGCGTGGCGACGTTCTCGAAGCCGCCGAACGCGCTGCTCATCCTGCCGCTCGTGGCCGACGCGCTCGTTCGCCGCCGGTGGCGTCGGTCGGCGGTCATCGCCATGCTGTTTCTCGCCGGCAGCGTGGGCCTCTTCGCGATGAACGGGTTGATCTCGGGGCAGGCGAACTATCAGGGCGGGAGCGCCCTCGACCGGAAGTATTTCGTGACGAACTTTCCGTTCGACGGGCGGGGCACGCGCTTCGACACCACGGGAAGCGAGATGGCCACCAATTCGGCCGACGACGAGAACATCCTGTCGCCGTCATTCGTGTTCGGCCACCTCCGGTACAACGTCCCGTACTTCTTTGTCGGGCGCGATGCGGGGCTCGTGCCGTATTTCTTTCCGGGGGCGTTGATTCTCGCCTGGTGGCTGTTCAGAATTCGCCGCGCGCCACTGTGGCAGTGGACGACGGCCATCACGTGCCTGGGGTCGGCTCTGGCGCTCCTGATCCTGGCGCCGGCATCGTGGAATGGCGGCGGAGGCCCGATCGGCAATCGCTACTTCCTGTCCATCTATCCCGCGCTCCTGTTTCTCGTGCCGGCCGGTGCGACGTGGTTTTCCGGATCAATGGCAACCGCCGCCGCGCTTGTCGGCATGACGTTCGTGGGGCCGATTCTGGTCCACCCTTTTACGGCGTCGCAGAAGGTCTGGCTCAATCCGGAGCACTGGCCGCTGAGGCTGCTGCCCGTGGAGATGACGCTGATCAACGACCTGCCGGTATTCCTGAACCCGCAGCGAGGCCGGGTGAAGGTCAGCGACAATCCGGAGGTCTTCCTCTACTACATGGACGGCCACACGTACTTCCAGGAGCCCACGGGATTCTGGGTCGCCCCGGGGACGGCCGACATCGTCGTGCGCACCGAGTGGCCTCTCACGCGGCTGGATCTCGGCCTCCGGTCGGCGGTTGCCAATACGGTGCGGGTCTCGATTGGCGGCCGGGCGCAGCAGGTCTCGCTGCGGCCGAGCGAAGAGACGCGGCTGCAATTCAGACCGGCGCCGGGCGTGCACGCGAACGGCTACGAGGTGCTTCTCGAGATCACGACGTCGAGTGGGTTCTATCCGAAGGACTTCGACCCACACGCCACGGACACCCGCCATCTTGGCGTGTTCATCGAGCCCACCTATCACGTGAACGGCCCGTGAGGGCGGGGCGAACGCCGGCGCGCTACTCGGCCGTTGGCCGGCGCCGGGCGAGGTAGGTAAACGCGCCGCTCGTCGAGAAGATCATGATCACCACGGCGCTCACCAGCGACAGGGCGAGCGCCGACTCCCTCGGCACGCCCAACGGCGTCAGGTACACGACGAACGTCGTCTCGCGTACGCCCAGGCCGTTGACCGACACCGGCAGCATCTGGATGACGAATGAGAATCGGCACGATGATGGCGAGATGCGCCAGCGGCACGTGGACGTGGAGCGCCGTCGCCACGGAGAAGTAGAACGCCACGAGGAT
>CAWKHL010000007.1:0-124834 GCA_963849525.1 uncultured Acidobacteriota bacterium
GACCGGCATTCGTTCACGTCACGCCTGCTCTATATCCGGAAGAGCCTACTAGCGAAATACCTGCGCCAGACCGGGCAGCGTCTGGTCATGATTGTCTGGGGTGAGCGCGAGTTTACGATTGCGTCGAAGCTGCACAAGGATGAATCGCTGGGACCGTTGTGGCAATCATTGGTCCATGTTCATCGACATGCGCACAGGATTGATTTGTAACAGAGGCGTTCGCTATCCGATTATTTCGTCAATGTCCCGGCGGCCGTGGAGGACACGGACGATGCGGATTTCCGGCTCTGCAACCGTGTAGCAGATGAGCGTACTGCCCGACGGCGAGGCTACCCAGCCAGTAGCAGGCGCACTAAAGGAAGATTCCCGGTTTTGTTTGCAAACTGTAACGAAAATTGTTACCTTCTGCGAATGAAACCGGGATTTGAGGCCCCCAATGTTCGAGAATTCCTCGATCACCTGGCGGCCAGCAGCCGGTACAGCTTCAGCACCGGCGAGGCCCTGAAGACGCTCGGCCTCTCTCACACCGCGTGGAAGATGGCGCTGAGCCGCCTGACTCGCCAAGAGCGCATCGCATCGCCGGCTCGAGGCTTTCACGTCATCGTGCCGCCCGAATACAGAGCGTTGGGGTGTCTGCCGGCCGATCAATTCATTCCTGACTTGATGAAGCGATTGAAGCGTCGGGTACTACGCCGGCCTGCTCACGGCCGCGCAGTACCACGGCGCCGCCCATCAGCGCCCAATGGAATTCCAGGTCGTCGTCGAAAAGCCGCGACGTCCCATTGTGTGCGCCGGCGTCCGGGTCGCATTCATTGTCCGCAAGAACGTATCGCGCGTGCCTGTCCAGACGCTCAATACGCTGCGCGGCTCCATCGTGGTGTCGACGCCGGAAGCCACGGCCATCGACCTAGTCGGATATCCGCGTCATGCCGGCGGATTCAGTCAAGTCACGACGGTTCTGGCCGAACTCGCGGAACGCATCGACCCCAAAAAGCTCGCGCAAGCGGCACAAACCGCGCCCCTGCCGTGGCTGCAACGCCTCGGCCACATCCTCGATCATGTCGGCGCGGCGGGCAGGACGCTGGCGTTGAGCGCGTTTGTCCGCAAACATGTGCATGAACCGGTGCCGCTCGTGCCCGGCGCGCGGTACAGGAAGTCTTCGCGTGACGCCCAGTGGCGCGTGTACGTGAACGCCACGGTGGAGGCCGACCTGTGATTCCGCGCGACTTCATCCTGCATGGCGCGAGCACGCGCCGTGGCCTCAGGACCGGCAACCGTGTGGGACATCGATGGCGAGGCCGACGCCCTACTCGGCCTCTTCTGCTTGGCTGGCAACTGGGTTACCCTGTTCTCAGGGCCAACGCCATGACAGACCTGCAAAGCCGTCGCGGTGACATCCTGCGAATCGCGGAGGAACACGGCGCTCGCAACGTGCGCGTGTTCGGCTCCGAGGCACGTGGCGAAGCACGTCCTGACAGCGACTTGGATCTTCTCGTCGATATGGCGAAAGACCGTTCCCTGCTCGATCTCGTCGGCCTCGGCCAAGACTTAGAAGATCTGCTTGGCCGGCGCGTCAACGTCCTCACGCCCGCAAGCGTCCATCCCCGTCTCCGCGCGAGCATCATGGCAGACGCGCGACCGCTGTGAAGGATCAGGGCACGTACCCTCGCCCACATCCTCGAGGCAATTCAGGACATCCAAAGTTACGCCAGTGCGGGACCCGACGTCTTCATGTCGGATCGAATGCGGCAGGACGCTGTAATCCGAAAGATCGAGATCATCGGTGAAGCCGTGAAGAACCTCTCCGACGAGGTCAAGGGTCTGGCTCCAGGTACGCCCTGGCGTAACATCGCGGGCATGCGGGACCGATTGACTCACGATTACTTCGGCGTCGATCTCGAACTCGTGTGGTCGGTCGTCGAGCGCGAGTTGCCAAAGCTGAAGGCCACCGTCACTGAGCTTGCCGCACGATTCCCACCGTCGCCACTCGGTGACTGACAAAGCGCAGCCGCCCAGTGGTCAGGCCATGCGTTCAGTACGTCACGAAAGAGCAGATACGCAAGAATCGGGCAGCAACTACCTGCGTCCCGCAGTCCGAAACGTCGTGTACCTGTTTTGTACCTGGACCCATACATTTGGGTGAATTTGGTGTTTTGTGATCGTCGTTTTTCCTAGGAAAAACGCACAACAGGCCTGTTTCGGATCGGCCGTCAAGTTCGACTCCCGCCGCCTCCATTTCGACTCACCTCCGTCCCGCCCTCGGCGAGCCGGAGGTTCGCTCATGGCGGGCCACTGCCGGTCGAAATGTCCTGAGCGAGCGACCCGCAGGGAGCGAGTCGAAGGACTGACACCGGCCTGCTTTGACGACCCGAGTCGAAGGGCAGACGCCGACGCTATTTCGCTCATGGCAGGCCCGTCTCGGCCGAGTCGAAGGCCTCACACAGTTTGACGGCGTTCGCCGACGATGGCATCGTCCTTGGCGGTGCATTACGTCTATATCGTCCGGTGTGCCGACGGGTCGCTGTACACGGGCTACGCCCGCGACCCGGCTGCTCGCGTCCAGGTCCATAACCGCGGTAAGGGCGCCAAGTACACGGCCGGACGCCGGCCAGTGCACCTGGTGCACGCAGAAGGGTTCGAGTCGATGTCCGACGCCCTTCGGCGCGAGCACGAGCTCAAAGACTGGACCAGGAGGAAGAAGGAAGCGCTCATTGCCGGTGCTCCTGTTGGGCTGAAGCGACTCTGATAAGAAGCACCAGGGCCGTAGCGCCCGCGCTCGTGAGGTAGGCGCCATAGACTCCGGCATGCGCATCGGCGACGTCGTCGGGCTCAAGAGGGAGCATCTGAAGAACGATCGCATCTTCTTGCGGACGCAGAAGACGGGCACGAAGGCGTACGTGCCCGTGCCTGACGTGCTCGCTGCGGCCCTGAACGGACTAGAAGGCTCCGACGAGTACTTCTTCTGGACGGGCAACGGGCTTCAGAAGTCGGCGGTCGCCGACTGGCAGAGGGCGATTCGGGGACTGCTCGAGATCGCCAAGCTCACCGGCCATCCGCACATGTTCCGGCACACGTTCGCGACGGATCTGCTGTCATTGCCGATCTGCAGCGTACCGAGGGACTCCGGTTCGAGTTGCTCCTGAAGGCATAGCAGGCCTCCGAATGCGTCAGATCCTTACCTCACTGGCGGAACAACGTCGGCAGATCCTGGATACCGCGGCTCGTCACGGGGCGCGCAATGTCCGAGTGTTCGGCTCCGTCGCGCGTGGTGACGAGCGCCCGGACAGCGACATCGATCTCCTTGTCGATATGAATGTCGGCAGGTCGCTCCTGGATGTGATCGGTTTGGAGTAAGACTTGGAGTAGCTTCTCGGGCACAAAACCCATGTGCTCACGGAACCGGGTCTGAGCCCGTACTTCCGTCAAGGCGTGATCACCGAGGCTGTCCGCCTCTGAGCCTGGTGTTGCCTCTGAAGCGCTGTTGCCCAGGATGCGTGCATGTGAACTGCCGCCGGCACTCGCGCCGCGCGGCTGGGGAGTCAACCAATGAAGATTGCGGTCATGGGTGCGGGTATCGGCGGGCTCACGCTTTCGATTGCACTCGAACGGCGCGGACACCAAGTGTCATTGCTGGAGAAGCGATCGCATTTTGCGACAGAGGGCGCCGGCGTGGTGCTCGGCCCGAACGTGATGAGCGCGCTACGGGTGCTTGGGCTGCACGAGCCGATCTTGGCGCGCGGTCGCGTGGTGACGGGTATGAACATCACCGACCAAGACGGCAAGGTGCTGGCACGCTCCCGTTACGAAGTGGCCGCATTGCCTCTGCCGGGCGTCGCCATCCATCGGAGCAAGCTCCACGAGATCTTGCGACACCGCTTCGGCGGCGCGTTGCGGCTCGGGGCGCGGGTGACGTCAATCGCTCCCGGCTCTCCACCGACGCTGGTGGTCGAGGACAGCGAGCGCGTCGGCTGCGATCTCGTGGTGGGTGCCGACGGCATTCGCTCTCAGCTGCGGCAGCTGCTCGCGCCCGATTTCGAAACCCGCTACAGCGGCTACACCTGCTTTCGCTTCGTGGTCAACCGGCAATGGACCGACGAGGTGTTCGAGATGTGGGGGCGAGGAAAGCGCGTCGGCGTCGTGCCGCTCGGTGAAGGCCAGACGTATGTGTTTGCGACTCTCAACGCGTCGGCTCGCGCGCCAAGACCGTTCTCCAGCGTGAACGAATTCAAGGCGCTCTGGTCCGAGTTTGGCCCGCCGGCTTGTCAGGCCTTCGACGCCCTGAGCGATCTTGGCGCCGTGCTCCACAACGATCTCGAAGACGGCCTCAGTCCCAGGTTCTGGGCGGAAGGCTTGGCGCTTCTGGGCGACGCCGCGCACGCCGTCACCCCGAACATGGGTCAAGGCGCGGGCCTCGCCATCGAGGATGCCTGCTGCCTCGCCAATCAGCTGTCCAGCACGACGGAGCTGTCCAGGGCGCTGGCCGAGTACGAGGCTCTGCGCAGGCCGCGCGCCAAGTGGATTCTCGACCGTTCGTATTCGCTCGGCAAGCTGGCGCAGCTCGAATCAGGCTTCGGGAGAACGCTGCGTAACCTTGCCCTACGCCTCACCCCCGCGTCGCTGAACGACCGTGCGCTCCGGCGCCTCGTCACGGACATGCCGGGCGTGCCGCTGGTGTGAGCGAAGCGTCGATTTCGTGATCGGTGCGAAGTGGGATGGAAATGGGAGTATAGCTGCGACGGCTGTGCGGCAGCTTGGTCGCGAGCGCCCTCGATCCCGCTGTTTTGCCGCGGCGAAGGAATCGGACGTTGAAGGTCCGCTGGAATGCGATCGACAATTTCTTCCGCGCTGTCTAGTGTCCCGTCGCAGTGATTCGCGCCATCAGTCCCGGAGCGCGGCGCCCGGCTGGCCAGGCGCGACGAGCGAGAATACTGGCGGTATGTGAGCGAGGAGCCACGCCGCCAGCCGGGATGCCCCGCCCGGGAGTTATGCGATGAATTACTGGGACGGGGCACTAGCTTCCTCACGACTTGCTGCCGATCACGTATCCCCAGCGAATCGATCCAAAACTGAACACGGTCAGCAGGTATGAGACGATTCCCTGGACGCACCGCGCATCGAGGCCGGCATCGCGCAGGGTGGCGGCGTATTGGTTCGTGTGGCGCACGTCCAGGATCAACACACGCCCGCCGGACTTGAGCACCCGCGCGATCTCGCGCACGGCGGTTTGCCGCTCGCCCGCGTTGTAGATGTTGTGCAACGCCATGCTCGAGAGGACAACGTTGAAGCTCGCGTCGTCGAAAGGCAGCGTGCGTGCATCACCGGTGTGCACCTCGACCTTGTCGGCCACGCCTTCGATCATCGCGTTGTTGAGTGTCCCCGCGGCGCTGTTGCCGCTGAGATCTTCTTGCTGCCATTTGTCGAGCCCGACCGCGCGGCCGGTTGAGAGCCGCTTGGCGGCGCCGATCAGAAACAATCCGAGACCGCACCCCACATCCAGCACGCGCTCATCACCCCGCCAGGCAATCTTGTCGAGATATTGTTCGCGCTCGCGCACCTTGCCGATCTTGCTGTCGTAAATCATCCACAAGCCCATCGCGCCGCAGCTCAGGCCGGCCCCGATCAATGGCCGCGCGATCACCGCGATGAGGTCTTGCCTCGACCACACGCCGAGCAGCCTCGTGATCAGCGAGATGATGCCCAGCGCCGCGACGATGAGCAGATTGCGTACGACGAGCGGCGCGTCCAGACCGTAGTGTGGTCGGCGATTGTCTTTCATCCGTTGCCTTTAATGAACTGGGGCAATCGAATCTCGCGGACGCCCTGACGAGAACAGACACCCGCGATCGTACCCCGTGCCTCCCGAAACCCCCGTCGCGCGCGCTGCCTCACCCATCCCGCCGGCGCCGATCTGCGTGGTGATGTCGTAGACGCCGATTCTGGTGCCGGGAACGAGGGCCAAGAGGCTGAAAGTATAGTGGTTCGCGTCGCGAGGACGGGATTACTCCTGTGTGACGCCGAAGGGTTTACCGACCCGGGTTGAGCGGTCGGTCCACACTAGCGGACGTCGGCGCTGGCAATCAACGGCCAACTTCCCGGTTTCGTCTGCAGAAGGCAACACACACTGTTAGGTTTCGCAAATGAAACCGGCCTCCCGACGGGAGCCCGCCCCCGGTTACGCCACGCGAAGTCCATCGCGGTCAGAGTACGGATCAATCTCGACCACGATTCTTTTGATCGAGACGCTGGGCGCCTTTCGGCGGCCAACCGTTTTCATGCAGATGAAGCCGGCGGCCTCGAGCTTCGCCGGTGTCCTCGTCAGGTTCGGCTGCGCTCGCCGGTCAAATCAGCCAATTCGGCCACAGACCCCGGCTTCCGATCACGGATCAGCGCGAGCTGGCGCCGGTTGTCGGGCGTGAGCAGACGGACAACGGCCTCGACCGAATTGAAGCTCGGCTTGCCCGCGTGTCCGCGATACGGCATTCAAGCGGGTGCTGGCGTCGGTGCCGATGGGCACAGAGGTCCACGCAGAAGCGCGATCATGATGTCGTCATCCTGCGGGGCACTCGCGATGGTGAATGTCCGGGTATTGCCCTCGCCGTCCGTCTGTGGCGGCGTGATGAGTGTCACATCGAGGGCCTGCCCCGCGGTGAATTGGAAGTTCCCGGGCTTTCCGAAGTGGAACGCCATCGTCCCATCGGCGATGGGTTCGCGGCGCCGCAAGGACAAGAGGAATGCTGCCATGCACCGATCCTATCGTGAGCATGTGTCGGGGAACTGCGCCTCAGCCCGGCGATCGTCGCCTGCGCGCGGCTGGCGCGGCGGGGTATGTGATCCGCATGCCCTTCACGTGCGCAAACGGCGTCAACGTGTGAAGCCGCGTGCGTCTGCCACTGGTGATTTCACGAGCCTCGATGCCTCTGATGAGCAGCGCGTCCGCAATGAGCGACCGGTGGCAGCGCCACGGCACCGCCTCCGCGCACATCAGTGCCACGCGCTCGTGTTGCGCCAGTTCAATGCAGCGGGCCAGACTCTCTCCGAACTCCGGGGTCTGCATGTAATCGGCGTAGCCGCGGAAGCTGGCATTCCGCCATCCGGTGTTGGCCGAGTCACCCTGCGCGTGCCGCAAGCCGCCGAGGCCCGGCATGTGCCGGTAGTGAAGCCGGGCGCGATGCAGTGCCGGAGAGAGCCGATCTCGATTGAACTGCGGATTGTGTCGCGACCGCGGGATCGTGCGCACGTCGATGACGCGTTGCACGCCGTGCGCCTTGAGCAGACGGACGAACTCTGCGCTTGCGCGGGTGGAATGCCCGATCGTGTAGACAACGTGCGGAGTCATGTCACGGCACGTCTGTCAGCGGCCGTACGAGCGTGAGCAGGAAGGCGCTCTCCTCAAGCGCTTCGATGCCGTGAGGCACGCCCTGGTCGAGCGCAAGCAGGCTACCCGGCCGGAGATCGAACGTGCGCCCGTCCGCGTTCAAGCGGATGCGGCCCACAAGCACGTGAACCGAAATCCGTCCGTCGGTCTTGTGTTCAGCGATATGGGCCTGCGCCCGTAACGCGATCACGATGATGCGAACGTCGTCGTGCTTCACCAGCGTTCTCGCATTCTGCCCGTGCGTCCACGTCGCCTCGCTGTGCAGACGCGCGATCTCTGCCGTGAGATCGAATTCCAGAAACGGGCCGGCCAATGGCGGCGTGTGCGGTCGCTTGTAGCCGGACTCCGGTCGAGCGGGATCTGCCATCGACTGCCTCCATGAGGTCGTCACGTGCGACCAGAATACGGGCTGCACCAGAGTCCTGCCATCTCAATATGCACACTCCCGGCGTCCTCGAAGCTCATGCGGATCTGTGCAAAAGGGAACGGCGGCCGGCCGGGCTCGGGCATACCCTCGCCGCGCGAAGTCGATTTCAAGGCGCGGAAGCCGGCATAGTTCACGGATAAAGTCTCGAATAGTCAGCCCACACTTGGGTCTAGTCGGCGAATACGCGCGCGATCAGGCCACAGACGCCACCCGCGCCACGTGTCAACGACGCCAGTGCGGTGTGTCGAAGTGTCTCAGGGCGACCAGAATCACGCGTAGCCAAGCCGTTCTCGGTCTTCAGTGCGAGCAGAAACAGGTCATCGGCCGACCACCAGTCGCGATAAGCTGTCACGAGGGCCCCCTATCCGCGCTGGTTGGGCGTGCGGCCAAGCAGATAGTCTCTGAGGGGACACCATGCCGAACCCGGCTCGTCGAGCATCTCAGCGGGCGGCAAAGGCCCTGCTGCAGGCGGGCGCGTTACAGCGCGCGATCTTTAACAGCGCTAATTTCTCGAGTATCGCCACCGACGCGAAGGGCGTCATCCAGATCTTCAACGTCGGCGCCGAGCGGATGCTGGGCTACACCGCCGCCGACGTGGTGAACACGATCACGCCGGCCGACATCTCCGATCCGGCGGAAGTCGTCGCGCGCGCCCAGGCGCTGAGCCTTGAGCTCGGCACCCCGATTACCCCTGGATTTGAAGCCCTGGTCTTCAAGGCCTCGCGCGGGATCGAGGACATCTACGAGCTGACCTACATCCGCAAGGACGGCAGCCGGTTTCCGGCCGTCGTCTCGGTCACGGCGCTCCGCGACGCGCAGGACGCCATTATCGGCTACCTGCTGATCGGCACCGACAACACCGCGCGCCAGCAGGCGTCGCAGTATGCGCGCAGCCTCATCGAAGCCAGCCTGGACCCGCTGGTCACCATCAGTCCCGAGGGCAAAGTCACCGACGTCAACGAGGGCTCGGTCAAGGCGACGGGTGTGCCACGGGAGAAGCTCGTCGGAACCGACTTCTCCAACTACTTCACCGAGCCGGAGAAGGCCCGCGAGGGCTACCGTCAGGTCTTCGCCAAGGGCTTCGTCACCGACTACCCGCTGACCATCCGGCACGAGAACGGTCGTCTCACCGACGTGCTGTACAACGCCTCGGTCTACAAGGATGCGCATGGCCACGTGCTCGGCGTGTTCGCCGCCGCCCGCGACATCACCGCGCGCATGCAGGCGGAGGCGGCGCTGCTGAAGGCGGGGGCCCTCCAGCGCGCGATCTTCAACAGCGCCAATTTCTCGAGTATCGCCACCGACGCGACGGGCGTCATCCAGATCTTCAACGTCGGCGCCGAGCGGATGCTGGGCTACGCGGCGGCTGAGGTGATGAACACGATCACGCCCGCGGACATTTCGGACCCGCAGGAACTGATCGCGCGCGCCCAGGCGCTGAGTGTCGAGCTCGGCACCCCGATTACCCCGGGCTTCGAGGCGTTGGTCTTCAAGGCCTCGCGCGGGATCGAAGATATCTACGAGCTGACCTATATCCGCAAGGACGGCAGCCGGTTTCCGGCCGTCGTCTCGGTCACGGCGCTCCGCGACGCGCAGGACGCCATTATTGGCTACCTGTTGATCGGCACCGACAACACCGCCCGCCAGCGGGCGGCGGACGAGTTGCAGCGCCTCCAGAGCACCGCGCTGAACGCCGCCGCCGATGCCATCGTCATTGCCGACCGCGCCGGCGTCATCGAGTGGGTCAATCCGGCGTTCACTCGACTGACCGGCTATTCGGGAACAGAAGCGCTCGGCAAGCCCCTCCGGAACCTGACCCGGCCGGACAGCGAAGCCCAGGCCCTCTTTGAAGAGTGTTGGGAGACGATTCTGGCCGGGCGCACGTGGCGCGGCCAGACGATCAATCTCCGAAAAGACGGGAGCCCGTATACGGAGGAGCAAGTGGTGACCCCGATTCTTGACGGGGCAGGCGCCATTACCCACTTCATCGCGATCAAGGAGGATATTACCGAGCGACTGAAGCTTGAAGCGCAGTATCGTCAGGCGCAGAAGATGGAAAGTGTGGGGCAGCTTGCGAGCGGTATCGCGCACGACTTCAACAATCTGCTCACCGTGATCAACGGCATGGCCGAGCTCGTGCTCGCGCAGATCAGCCCGGACAATCGGATGCACGCCGATGTGGAGGAGATTGGCCGCTCCGGTGAGCGAGCGGCGGTGCTGACGCGCCAGCTATTGGCCTTCAGCCGCCGGCAGATCCTCGAGATGCGGGTGGTGAGCCTCCACGCCGTGGTCACCGGGATTGAGAGTCTGCTCAGGCGTCTGCTCGGCGAGGACGTCAACTTGGTGATCGTGCCGCCGCCGGGCGTGGGTTACGTCAAGGCGGACCCTGGGCAAATCGAGCAAGTGATCACCAACCTGGCCGTGAATGCACGAGACGCGATGCCGGAGGGCGGCCGGCTGACCATCGAGACGCGCAACGTCACGCTCGACCAGAACGAGGCGTCCCAGCACAGCATGGCGATACCGCCAGGCGCCTACGTGTTGCTGACCGTGAGCGACTCCGGCGTTGGCATGGACGAAATCACACGCGCGTCCATCTTCGAGCCGTTCTTCACCACCAAGGCGCCGGGCAAGGGTACGGGGCTCGGTCTGTCAACCGTGCACGGTATCGTCAAGCAGAGCGGAGGGTTCATCTCGGTCTACAGCGAGATCGGCAAGGGGACGAGCTTCAAGATCTTCCTACCCCAAGTGACCGAGGCCGGGAAACCCGACCAGCCGACTCCCACGGTGGCGTCCGCGTCGGGCACTGAGACCATCCTGCTCGCCGAAGATAACGCCGGGCTCCGCAAGCTGGCCACGCGGTTGCTTGAACCGGCCGGTTACACGGTGCTCGGCGCGGCCACCGGAGAAGAGGCCCTACGCCTCCTGGAGGGACACGCCGGGCAGGTCCACTTGCTGCTCAGCGACGTCGTGATGCCCGGCATGAGCGGCCGGCACCTCGCGGAACAGCTCGCGAAGACTCGCCCGGGAACCAAGGTGCTGTACATGTCCGGCTATACGAGCGATACGGTCGTGCGACATGGAGTATTGGACGCACAGATGCCCTTCCTCAACAAGCCGTTCACCGCGGCGGCGTTGCTCCGAAAAGTCCGGGAGGTGCTCGATTCGCAGGAGGGGATAACGGTCGCCGCGCCTCGCGAAAACGCGCTACCCTGATCGGGGGCGACCATGACATCGCTGTGGCTGGACGTCCGGTACGCGCTGCGCATGATCGCCCGGGCGCCGGCCTATGCGGCGATCGTCATCGTGACGCTGGCGCTGGGCATCGGCGCCAACACCACCATCTTCAGCTGGATCAACGCGTCGCTCCTGAATCCAGTCCCGGGCGTGGCCGATCCCGGCCAGGTCGTCTCACTCTCGCTCGGCAGTAGCGGTGTCACGCCGTTTCCGTTCACCTATCCCGACCTCGAGGCGCTGCGCGCCGGCCAGCGGACGTTCACCGGACTGACCGCCGTCAACATCGCGTCCATGAGCCTGACCGGCGCCGGCACGCCGCAGCGCGTCTGGGGCGCGCTCACGTCCGCCAACTACTTCGACGTCCTGGGCGTCCGCCCGATCGTCGGGCGGACCTTCAGGCCCGACGAGGACGCCACGCCGGGCGGCGCGCCCGTCGCCGTCATCAGCTACGGCCTCTGGCAGACCCGCTTCGCCGGGCGGCCCGACGTCGTCGGCCAGACGATGGCCCTGAACACGCACCCGTACACGATCGTCGGGGTCACGCCGCCGATCTTTCACGGCAGCCAGACGGGCATTCGCACCGACATCTACGTGCCACTGATGATGGAGTCGCAGCTCGTGCCCGGGGGCGACCTCCTCCACGACCATCACTACTTCTGGCTCTTCGTGCTCGGCCGGCTGACGCCGGGCGTCACGCGGCAGCAGGCGCAGGAGGACATGACGCGGCGCCTGAAGGCCGAGGTGCAGAGCTACCCCGAGGAGCACCGCGGCCACGAGACGGTGACCGCGTTCCCGCTCTGGCGCAACCCGTTCAGCGCCAACCTGATCTTCGCGCCCGTGCTGCCGCTGCTCCTGGCGATTTCAGGCCTCGTGCTGCTGCTCGCCTGCGCCAACGTGGCGAACCTGACGCTCGTGCGGAGCGTGGCGCGCCGGCGCGAGCTCGCGATCCGGGCCTCCCTCGGAGCGACGAGGTGGCGGCTGGTGCGGCAGATGCTCGTTGAGAGCGTCGCGCTGTCGCTGGTGGGTGGGGCGCTTGCCGTGCTCATCACCCTCGAGACGGCGGGCGCGATGATGCGCTTCATCCCGCAGACGGACTTCCCCTTGTACCTGCCGGTCCACGTCAACCGCACGGTCCTGGGTGTCGCCCTCGCCATGTCGGTCGTCACGGGCCTGGTGTTCGGAATCCTGCCGGCCTTGCGCGCCTCGCGTGAGCCGCCCGTCACCGTGCTGAAGGAGGACGCCGGAAGCACGTCGGGCAGCGTGCGCAAAGTCCGGCTGACGAACGGCCTGGTCGTGGTCCAGGTATCGCTGTCGCTGCTGCTCCTCATCTGCGCGGGGCTGCTCGTGCGCAGCTTCCTGGGCGCCGCCGAGGTCGACACCGGCTACAACTCGCGCGGCGTCGCGGCGGTCTCGTACAGACCTGTTTCCCGCGGGGTACACGGAGGCGCGCGGCATGCAGTTCGACCGCGACCTGCTGGCAACGCTCGAGGCGCTGCCGGGCGTGCAGTCCGTCATGTTGACCGACCGCCTGCCGCTCAGCGTGGGAGGCGGCTCGACGAGCGTCAAGCCGGAGGGCTACGTGCCGCCGCCGAACGTGTCGATGGAAACGCAGGTGGCGATTGTCTCGCCAAACTACTTCCAGACGCTGCAGATGCCGCTCGTCAAGGGCCGCGACTTCACCCCGCAGGACGGCACCAACGCCCAGCGCGTCGTCATCGTCAACCAGACGTTTGCCGACCGGGTCCTGGCCGCAGCAGGAGCCGATCGGCCGGCACCTCGTTTCGGACTTGACCCACGAGTCGTTCACCGTCGTGGGCATCGCGCGCAACGGCAAGTACAACCAGTTGAACGAAGCGTTGACGCCGTTCGTCTACCTGCCGCTCTATCAGGTGTATCGCGCGAGCATGACGATCAACGCGCGGATCGCCGGCGACGCGCTCGCCTTCGGCCAGGTGGCGGAGCGCGCCGTCCACGACCTCAACCCCGACGTCGTCGTCTTCGACACGACCACGCTCGAGTCGCGCGAGCAGTTGGCCACCATCGGCTTGCGGCTGGGTGCCACGTTCATCGGCGCGTTCGGGCTGCTCGCGCTCGTGCTGGCCGCGGTGGGGATCTACGGTGTCACGTCCGACATCACCCGGCAGCGGACGCGCGAAATCGGCATTCGTGTGGCGCTGGGCGCCCGGCGGGGCGACATCCTGCGCCTTGTGCTCGGCCGAGGCATGCTCCTCACGGCCGTAGGCCTGGGCATCGGGCTCGCGCTCGCCTTCGCCGTCACGCGCTTCCTGCGCGCCCTGCTGCTCGGCGTCACGCCAACCGACGCGCTCACGTTCTCCGCCGGCGTCCTCCTGCTCGCCGCGGTCACGCTGGCGGCGTGCCTCGCGCCCGCCCGCCGCGCGCTACGCGTGGACCCGGTCGTCGCGCTCCGGGATCGATAGAACCGGCACCGGTTGCGGCTGAGGCTGTCGAGCAGGCGGCGGAGCACTCGTACGCGCGAAGGTGCTGCAACCGCGCGGATCCTACCGTCGTGCCTCTCGGTCGGCCACAGGGCGGTGGGAGACCCAGTCTGAACATTGAGCACGCCGCCGGGATCCGTGTGACTGGTCATGCCCCTCGAGATCCGCGCAACATAAGTGTTGCACATAACAACTCTTGTGTTGTATTCTTTCTCGAAGTGACGAGCCAGGAGCTTAAGCGCTGGTTGGCCAAGCAAGGCTGTACGTTTGAGTCCGGCAAGGGAGGTCACTTGATTGTCAGGCGTGGAGACCGGATGTCGGTCCTGCCGATGCACGGCGGCGGAAGAGACCTCGGCACGGGGCTCGTCAACGCGATCAAGAGACAGTTGGGATTGAAGTAGGAGAAAAGACATGGCTCTGGAGTATCCCGTCAGGCTCATCCTTGACGACAACAAGACCGTCCGGGTCGAGTTTCCCGATTTTCCGGAGGCCAACACGTTCGGCGACGACAAGGAGGAAGCCCTCGCGCGCGCCGTGGACGCCCTCGAGACGGTAATTGAGGCCTATATCCGCGATCGCCGGCCCATCCCAGCACCGCGTGCGCGACGGACGAAGGAGACAACCGTTACGCTGCCGCCGATTGCCGGTGTCAAGGTGGGCCTGTATCTCGACATGCTGCAGGAAGGGCTCACCAAATCTGCGATCGCGCGCGAGCTCAACTGGCATCCTCCACAGGTCGATCGACTCCTCGATATTCGACACGAGTCCCGTATCGATCAGCTCAATCTCGTGGCCGGATTGTTTGGTAAGCGCATCGGCATGACGTTGGAGTCTTCAGCCCTCGGATCGACTCGAGCGTCAACGCGTCCGGCGCGGTCGAAGCGCAAGCGCTCCCAAGGAAGTCCCCGATCCTGAAGCGAGCGCCTCGATCCCGATCGATGGGCCTCGAAGGCCCGGCACGGACCGCTCGCCTTGCTCTCCGCCCTAGACCACGTACCGCCCCGCCGCCACGACCCTCTCGCTGATGGTGCGGCGCAGACCGATCGTGTCGATCGGCTCCGGCGACGCCAGGCGCCTGATGTACTCGGCGATCGTCGCGCGGTCGTGCGGACTTGCAGCCGCCGCGACCACCGTCCGACACGCGCGCTCGATGCGATCCAGCGCGTCGGAGAGATAGACGGCGGCCATCGCCGCGGCCGGCTCCGCACGGCCGATGGACGCCAGTCGCCGGCTGCGCAGGAGCGCAGACTCCATGACGAAGAGTTCGATCGCCATGTCGGCGACCTGCATGGCGACCTCTTCGGCGGCCCGAAGGTCGTCGCCATGGCGCGCGCGCGCGAGTCCGAAGGCGAGCACCGCCAACTGCCTCGCCGCGGCCACCGTCCGGTCATTGCCCATCGACGCGGCCGGGAAGGTTCCGGCCATCGCCTCGCTCACGGCGCGCGCCGCCGCCTCGAAGAGCGGCAGCCGGCCTCGGTTCGCTCGCTTCACGAGCATCGCCGGAATGAACAGCCGGTTGATCTCGTTCGTGCCTTCGAAGATGCGGTTGATCCGCGCGTCGCGATAGGCGCGCTCGACGAAGTAGTCGCGGTGGTAGCCGTAGCCGCCGTGAATCTGGACGCCCTCGTCGGCGACGAAGTCGAGCATCTCCGACGCCGAGACTTTGACAATCGAGCACTCGGGCGCAAGCTCCTCGAACGCGTCGAGTTCGGCCGACGGAGCTCCGGCCGCGGCCGCGATCCTGGCCTCGACGTCGCCAATCACCCGCCAGGTCGCGCTCTCGACGGCGAAGATGCGAGTCGCCATCTCGGCGAGCTTGTGCTGGATCGCGCCGAAGTCGGCGAGCGCCGAGCCGAACGCGCGCCGGTCGCGCGCGTAGGCGATCGAGACCTCGAGCACCCGCTTGGCGCAGCGGACCATGTTCGGCCCAAGCTCGAGTCGTCCGACGTTGAGGATGTTGAAGGCGATGAGATGCCCGCGGCCGACCTCGCCCAGCACGTTCTCAACCGGCACCGGCACGTCATCGAAATAGAGCGCCGTCGTCGACGTGCCGTCGAGCCCCATCTTGTGCTCCTCGGCGCCACTCCTGACGCCGAAGCCGCGCTCGACGAGGAAGGCCGTGAAGCGCTCGCCGCCGACCTTCGCGAAGACGGTGAAAAGGTCCGCCTCGCCGCCGTTCGTGATCCACATCTTCTGGCCGTTGAGGACGTAGTGCCGCCCATCCGCGGAGAGGTCGGCGCGCAAGCGCGCGGCGAGCGCGTCGGAGCCCGCCTGCGTCTCGGTAAGCGCGTACACCGCGACCAGAATCTGCGCTGGCGAGCCTGGGCAGATACTTCTGCTTCTGGGCCTCGGTGCCGTAGTAGACCAGCGGCAGCGTCCCGATGCCGCCGTGGCCGAGATGCCAGCCGAGGTACGACGGATCCTCGGCGAGATGCTCGATGGCCACCATCACGGCCGACACATCGAGCCCGACGCCGCCGTAGCGCTCGGGGATGTGAATGGCCGTCCAGCCCGCCGCGGCGGCGCGGCGGAGGAGCCGCCGGCCGATGCCGGGTTCATGGCGGCGGAGCGCGTCGAGGTTGGGCGCGATTTCCTGTGCCCAGAACTCGTCCACGCTCCGCGCGATCTCGAGATGTTCGGGCGTCGGCGAATCCGGGCTCAGGATCTCCTCGGCGCGGAAGGCGCGCAGGAGAAACTCACCGCCGCGGACCAGTGCTCGCGCAGCCTCAGCCATCACGCACGACTCGGCCCGTCCCTACCAGCTCAACTCGACGAGCGAGACGGCCTCACGGGGCAGCGAGAAATTGAGATCGACCCGTCCCTTGGCGTTGGGTACCCAACTCGGCGAATCCAGGAGCTGCAGCTGCCCGGCGGCCTTCTGCCGGGCGTATTGCTCCGGCGTCGGCTGCTGCGGAGAGCCCATCTCCTGCCACGCGGTGAAGGCGTTGCTGTGATCGTGGTCGATGCGGTAATGGCGCATGAGCACGGTCGAGGCACCCGCCGGCAGCCCGCTCACGCTCAGTGCGATGGGCGCGTCCTCGCCGGGCACGTCATCGTCTGCATAATTCCAGACGAGCACCGTCACCGAATGATCCGACCGGGCGGCCATCGTGCCGATGTCCGGGGTCGTCCGGACGCCGCTTTGAGCGATGGCCTCGGCGGCGAGCGCGCCGCTGCTCGTCGCGCGGACCCGCGTGCCCTGCATCAGGCCGTACATGCGGAAGAGGTTGAGGATGGGCTTGTCGATGCCGTCGGTGGCCAGATCGCGGAGGCCCGCAAAGTGCGGCTGACCGTCGAACTCGAACGCCCAGGTGAGCGCCCCCTGAAGGTTGATGTGCTTGGCCGACGCGAGCGCCAGAATCCCGTCCATGGCCGCCGCCGTGTAGGCCGGATAGAGTGTGCCGTTGCGGTAGCCGGCCTGCGGATAGCGGCTGACGGCGCATGCGGCGCAGCCCTCCGGATCGGATTCGCTCAGGACGACGGGCAGCGCGGAGAACTGGGGGAACGACGTGATGACGTCGAAGCCGCGCTCGGCGTCGAGGAGTTGCCGGCTGAGCCCCATCTGTAAATGGCCGTCCACCATGGCGGCCGCGCCCTTCGCGTGAAACGAGATGAAGTCGAGCGGCGCGCCGGTCTTGCCCGTCGCGAAATTCCTGCCTCGGGCGCAATGCTCGAGGAATTGGCGCAGAAACGCCGCGGCGCGCGCGCTCCGGGCGCCGGTTGACGCCGGTCCGCCCACGCGCGCCCCCGGTAGCGCCCGTTTCACCGCGTCAGCCGTGAAGTCGTAGAGCTTGTCGTATTCCTCCGGCGTGCCGTGCCAATAGAAGATGTCCGGCTCGTTCCAGACCTCCCAGTCCCACGACGTCACTTCGGCCTTGCCGTAGCGCGCCACCGAATGCAGGACCCACTGATGGACGAGTTCGGCCCACTTCGCGTAGTCCTTGGTCGGATACGCCCAGCCGGTGTCGAGCGGGCCCGTCGGCCAGTTGTGGTGATACGGCTCCGGATGCGTCGAGAGCGCCTCGGGCATGAAGCCGATCTCCACGAACGGCTTCACCCCGGCATGGACGTAGGTGTCGAAGATCCGGTCGAGGATCGTCCAGTCGTAGACCGGCTTGCCCGACGCGTCCTCGGTATAGGCGTTGGTCGAGCCCCATTTGAGCGCCGGGGTGCCGTCGCCCGTCGTGAGCAGGTTGTGGGTGCGCAGGTGCACCGGCTGCGGGGCGAGCGCGGCGAGCTCGCCAATCAACTCACGGCCGTTCGCCGAGTACGTGAAGTTGGGCTCGTCGTAGCCGAAGTATCGCCAGACCGAGGGCAGCGGGCCCTGGGACACCGCCGCATCGACCTGCACGGTGACGGGGGCTCGGGCGGAGAGTCCTGGGGCGCTCGCGGCGACGCCCGAGAGCAGCAGCGCGAGCGGCCAAACGGCTTTAGGCATGCCGGCATTATAGGGGGGACGTCAGGAATTCCGGGCCCGCGCCTTGTACGCCCAGCCCTCAATCGGGGATAATGGCCGCACCGTTCGCCCATGCCTATTGAACACCGCGTTCGCGAAGCGCTCGACACCTTCATGGCGCGCGTGCGGCACGATTTGGACGCCCACGTCCGCGGGCTGACCTCCGACCTGCTGCGTCTCATTCAGGAAGGGCAGGACGAGTGGCGGTCCGACCTGGACCGGTCCGTGAGCGAGGCGCGTGCCGATGCCGAGCGCATGTTCCGGTCGCGGGTCGAGTCGCTGCGCGGCGAACTCGGGCGCGAAATGGAGCTGCGGCTGGCCGCCGAGCGCGCCGAGCTGCAGGAAGCCAGGGCGTCGCTCAAGAGCGGCGTCCGCGAGGGCCGTGTCGAGACGCTCGACCGCCTCCTCGGCGCCGTGCGCCACATCGACGAAGCGTCCACGCTCAGCACCATCCTCGAGACCCTGGCGAAGTCCGCGGCCAATGAAACGTCGCGCGTCGCGGTGCTGCTGGTCGAAGGCGATACCCTGAAGGTGTGGGGCCATTTCGGGTTCAGCGCGAACACGGGCCCGATCGACATGCCCCTGTCGGACGCGGGAATCCTCACCGCCACCGTGGCGCTGCGCCAGACCTCGTTCGTCCCACCCGTCCTCGATGGCCGGGAGACGCCGACGTTCATGCGCGTGCCCGCCGGCCACACCGGCCTCGTCGTGCCCATCGTCGTCGGCACCGAGGCCGTCGGGTTGCTGTACGCGGACGACGTCAATCGGTTGGCCGAGCAG
Source organism: uncultured Acidobacteriota bacterium (assembly GCA_963849525.1). Taxonomy (GTDB): domain Bacteria; phylum Acidobacteriota; class Vicinamibacteria; order Vicinamibacterales; family SCN-69-37; genus CAVXSP01. The sequence continues at coordinate 18,732 of CAWKHL010000007.1, forward strand.
GAGGACGCGCCGGTGTGGACCGAAGAAGTCGAGCTGCTGGTCCGCCACGCGTCGCTCAGACTCGAGAACATCACGTCCGTTCGCACCGTTGAAGCGCTGACGCCGCCGGGCTGAGGCGCCGGAAAGGAATCACGTGACGATTCTGGCCGCCAATCCATCCCGCGTGGCATCGTTGCTCCTCCCTCAAAGACGCCCGGTGTTCTCGGTCGTCGCGCCTCGCCACGCGGGCGCCTCGACGGCCACAATGGTCACGTCATTCCGTTCCGGCGCCTAATGTTTCGGTGTCCGAGGCCGATGACTAGATTGAGCCGTATGTCGTCACGCTCTTGCGCGTTGGCCTTGGCATTGCTGGGGCTGCTCGCGTGGACGGCCGGGTCGCGCCGCTTCGAGCCGGTCGTGCGCGCCGACAGCCCCGCGTCAGCCTCGCTGTGGCTCGTGCCGCCCGATGCGGTGGACGGCGGGAAGTCGGCGCTGTCCTCGGCCGTGGCGGATCTCGACGACGGCAAGGCGGCGCGGGCGCTGCCGACGCTGGAGCGCGCCGCCAAGGGCGAGCACCTTCACGGCTACGCCCTCCTGTATCTCGGACGCGCCCAGCTCGCGCTGGCGAAGACGGCCGCCGCGCAGGCCACGGCCGACGAGCTCCGCGCACTTCATCCCGGCGGGGCGCTCGACGAGGCGTCGTTGTGGCTGTCGGCCCAGGCCGCGGAAGCCGCGACCGACTGGCCGGCCGCGCAGGGATTTCTCCAGACGTTGCTGGCGTCGAACCCCGCGGACGCCGCGCAGGCGGAGCTGCGGCTGGGCCAGGACGCGCTCGCCGCCCACGACCGCGTGGGCGCGACGCAAGCGTTCGAGGCGGTCTACTACGAGCACCCGCTGTCCGATGAAGCCCTCGAGGCCGCGAAGGCGCTGCCCACGCTCCACGAGCCGGACGCGCCGCGCACGCCCGAGGAACTGCGGCGCGCGCTTGGCCGTGCGCAGGCGCTTTTCGGTGCGAAGCGCTACAAAGAGGCGCGGGCCGCGTTTGCCGCCGTGCGCGCGGCGGTCGCGGGGGATGACCGCTCGCTGGCCGACCTGCGAATCGGTGCCTGCGATGTCTTCCTGAAGCACTACGCGGAGGCGAGACGCGAGCTCCGCCCGCTTCTGGAGCGCGACTCGCCGTACCGGGTCCAGGCCGAGGTGCTCGACTTCGGCCTCCTGCGCGCCGAAGGGCATGGCGACGAGTACGTGTCACGCGCGCGCGCGTTCGTCGAAGCGCATCCGGCCGATCCGTTGGCCGAGCAGACGCTCGACGAGCTCGGCACGTACTACATCGTGAACGACCTCGACGCCCAGGCCGCCGCGACGTTCGCGGATTTGTACGCGCGGTTTCCCTCCGGGCCGGACGCGGCGCGGGCCGCCTGGCACGCGGGCTGGTGGGCGTACAAGAGCGGCGCGTACGACGACGCCGTGCGCGATTTCGAGTCGGCTGCGGCCGCGTTCCCGCATGACAACTACCGGTCGGCGTGGCTGTACTGGGACGCGCGCGCGCTTGCGCACCTGGATCGCCGCGCCGCGGCCGTCGCGGCCTATCGGCAGGTGATTCACGATTACCGCAACTGGTACTACGGCCGCGCCGCCATCCACGCGCTCGCGCCCCTCGTGGCGAGCGCCAATCCGGCGCGCGCGGTCCGCATCTCGCCCGCCCGTGAGACGCTGCCCGTGTCGATTCAGCCCGGCCAGGTCCCGCCCGACGCGCCAATGATTCGGAGCCTCCTGGCCGCCGGCCTGTTCGACGACGCGGCCGCCGAAGTGCGATACGCCCAGCGGGCGTACGGGGCGTCGCCGCTGCTCGGGGCCACGCTCGCGTTCGCCCTGAATCGGTCCGGGCTGCTTCGGCCGGCGATCACGGCCATGCGCGGCGCGTATCCCCAGTTCATGGCCGAGGGCGGCGAGGCCCTGCCCGACCAGATCCGCCGCATCATCTTTCCACTCGACTACTGGGATCTCATCGAGAAGTACTCGAGCGCGCACGACCTCGATCCGTACCTGATGGCGGCGCTCATCGCCCAGGAGTCAACGTTCCAGGCCGACGTGCGGTCGTCGGCCAACGCGTGGGGGCTGATGCAGATCGTGCCGGTCACCGGCAGGCGCTACGCCTCGAAGCTGCGCATTCGTCCCTTCAGTACCTGGCGGCTGACGCGCCCGGACGTCAACGTTCGTATCGGGATGGCGACCTTCGCCGACCTGTTCGGAAAGTTCGGCAGCGTTGCGGCGGCGCTGGCCGCCTACAACGCCGGGGATAGCCGCGTCGCCGCGTGGATTGCCGAGCGGCCCGGTTTCGCGCCCGACGAGTTCATCGACGACATCCCGTTCCCCGAAACGAAGAACTACGTGAAGCGGATCCTCGGGACGGCCGAAGACTACCGGATGCTGTACGGCGGCCCCGAGGTCGTGCGCGCGAGCGAGACGGCCGCCCGATGACCGACCCGCGGGGGCCGCACGCGGCCGCGTCCCGCGCGCGGACGTCGAGCAAGGCGGCGCGCTTCACCGAATCGGTCATTCGCGAGATGACCCGGCTGGCCCTGCAGCATGGGGCCGTGAACCTGTCGCAGGGCTTCCCGGATTTTCCGGCGCCCGACGACGTCAAGGCCGCCGCCTGCGACGCCATCCTGTCCGACATCAATCAGTACGCCGTGACCTGGGGGGCGAAGCCCCTGCGCGAGGCCATCGCCGCCGACATGGCGAAGCGCCACGGGCTCGCGGTCGATCCCGACCGGCAAGTGACCGTGTGCTGCGGGGCGACCGAGGCGATGATCTCGACGTTGCTCGCGGTCGTCGATCCGGGCGACGAGGTGATCGTCTTCGAGCCGTTCTACGAGAACTACGGGCCCGATGCGATCCTCTCGGGCGCCACGCCGCGCTACGTCCAGCTGCGCGAGCCGGACTGGACGTTCGCCCCGGATGAACTCGCGGCCGCCTTCTCGAATCGGACGCGCGCGATCATCATCAACACGCCCAACAACCCGACCGGTAAAGTGTTCTCGCGCGGTGAACTGACCGCGATCGCCCGGCTCTGCCAGCAGTGGGGCGTGCTGGCCGTCACCGACGAAATCTACGAGCACATCCGCTACGACGGGGCCGAGCACGTGTCGATGGCATCGCTCGACGGCATGGCGGACCGGACGGTCACGATCAACAGCGTCTCGAAGACCTTCAGCGTCACCGGATGGCGGGTGGGATGGGCCATCGCGCCGCCGGACGTTGCCGCCGCGATTCGCAAGGTGCACGACTTCCTCACCGTGGGCGCCGCCGCGCCGCTCCAGGCCGCAAGCGCCGCGGCGCTGCGGCTGCCCGAGAGCTATTACCAGGATCTTGCCCGTCGCTACGCCGCGCGGCGCGACCGGCTGCTGGGCATTCTGACGCGCGCCGGCTTCACGTGCTTCCGGCCGCAAGGCGCCTACTACATCATGACCGACGTGTCGTCGTTCGGGTTTCCGGACGATGTGGCGTTCGCCCGGTATCTGGTGACCGACATCGGCGTGGCCAGCGTCCCCGGCAGCTCCTTCTACCGCGACCCGGCGTCCGGGAGGACCAAGGTCCGTTTCTGTTTCTGCAAGAGGGACGAGACGTTCGACGAGGCGGAGCGGCGCCTCGCGAAGCTCGGTCGTCAGTCCGCGTCGGGCCAGGCGACGATCTCGAACAACGACACATGGCCGTCGTCGACGATCGGCAGCAAATAGGCCTGGAGCGCCCGCACCCGGTCGTGAATTCTCGTGTGCTCCGCGGCAGGGTAGTTGTCCCAATGGAGCAGAACGTACCGCGTATTCCGCTGGCGGAGCGGTGCCCAGGACGTGGCCCCGGGAAACGTTGAAATGGCGGGCGCGTCGGCGACGTAGTCGTCCGGCAGGAAGTCGCTGTACCCGTTGACGAGCGGCATCCAGTGCAGCGTCAACATCAGCATGTATTCGGTTTGACGCGATCGCTCCGCCGCGCCATGAAAGAACGGAAACTCGACCACGACGCCCCGAGGCAGTTGAGCCAGCGTTCGGTAGGCCTTGGCGACTGGCGGGGCGTTCACTAGATCGAGAGGGCCGACTGTCGACTCGGCGAGCGCGATGGCAAGCGCGGCCGCGACAATCCACCACCGGTGCCGCGCGGGCGCCCGATCGATGAGGGTGGCCAGCCCAAACCCGGCCAGCACGGCCACGCTGAGCGTCGCGAGCACGCCGAACCTCGAGGGCGCGCGGAGGAACGAGAACAGCGGGACGGTCTTGAACAAGACCGTGTACAACCCCCCAGCCGGTCCGAGCGACGCCCACACCGCCAGGACGAGCAGCACCAGATAGAATCCGATCGTCACCCGCCGCTCCGTCGGGAGCCTCGCCGCGTCGCGGCGTCCGAACGCCGACACGGCCGCGACGACGGCAAGCGCCACGGTGAGGAACCCCGGAAACAGCACGTCCCGCCAGCCCTGAACGAACCGCTGCATCCACGCGTGGACCGGCATGGCTGACGCCAGATACGCACGCCACGTCGCCGAGAAGAGACGCGCCTCGTCGAGCGGGCGCGCGAAGCCGGCCCCGCGAATCGCGAGATACGGAAGGAAGAACGGCAGGAGCACGCCGGTCGCGACGAAGAAGCCGAGCAGACCGGCTCGCCAGTAGCGCCACGTCCGAAGGCGCGGCACGGCCACGCCGAACCAGATGAATCCAAGGGCGACGGCCAGGCTGCCAAAGATACCGTAATAGGCGCAGGCGAGCGCTTGGACGGCCAGCGCCAGGCCCAGCCAGATGCCGCGCGCGGAGGATGGCGCGTCGGTGAGCCGATGAAGCGCCAGCAGCGCGAGCGCCGGCCCGAACGTCATCAGCAGCTGGATGTGGGGAAGGTGCGCGAAGGCAAACGGACAGAACGCGTAGCCAAGCGCAACCATGGCGCCGCCCGCGCGGCTGCGTGTGAGGTGGCGCCCGAGCAGATACGAGACGTAGGCCGACAGAAAGAACGCGGCCAGGAGCGCGAAGTTCGCGGCCGCATACGGATTGCGCGTCAACACCCACGCCGGCGTCCCGAGCACGCCCGCGACGAGGTTGCTCTCCGAGTACGCCAGCGTGCCCGTGTGGGGAGAGAAGATGTTCGCGTCGTAGACGTGCAGGGGATCGGTCGTGAGCGCGTGCGCGATCCAGGCGACGTACCACACGCTCACCCGCCCATCGCCGCTGTCGAGCCGACCGGCGCTGCCCAACCGGGCGGCGATCGGCCACGTCAGCGCGACCGACAGCATCGCGGCCGCTGCGGCCGCAATGAAACGCTCCTTACGTCGCATGAAGGGCGGCTAGAATAGCCAGCCGTAGCCTTGAAGTCCAGAACTCATCGCACCAACCCACTGGCTGGATCTCTAAAGGCGCGTCTCTTCCAGGCCATCGGTCCCGCGATTGTCGGGGTCGCGGTCTGGTGCGCCGTCGGGCACCTGACGGTCGCGACGCCGGACGCGGCGTCCGCGCGCCTCGCGGTCGCCGCGCCGTGGTGGGTAGGCGGCGCGGGTTTCCTGCTGGCGGCTTTCGTGCGGCCCTGGCGGGAGCGCCCGCTGCTCGCCGCGCCCGCCATCCTCGCCACGTGGCCGTGGTGGCCGGCGCCCGTCCCCGCCGCGGCCCTCGTGTGGACCGGACCGCTCGCGTGGGTTCCGATTGCCGCCGCTCTTGCCGCTGCCTTCGGCGCCTCACCAATCCTGAGGCTCGGGCGCGCAATAGGGGCAGCTTCGTGCCGGCGGGCAATGTGGCTATCGGCGGTTCTCACGCTCTCGGCCGGCGTGTTTGCGGCGTGGGCCGTGGCTCCGCGCGTGCCGGCAGGCGACGAGCCGCACTACCTGACCATCGCGCAGAGTCTGCTCGAGGACCACGACCTCCGGATCGAGAACAACTACCGGCAGCGGGACTACGCGGCGTACTTCAGCGGGACCTTGGCGCCAGATTACCTGGCGCGCGGGCGCGACGGCCAAATCTACTCCATCCACGCGCCCGGCGTGTCCGCGCTCGTGCTGCCCGCGTTCGCGCTCTTTGGGTACCGCGGCGCGGAAGGATGGCTGCTGCTGCTGTCGGCCGTGACGGGCTCGCTCATCTGGCGCCTCGGGTGGCGCGCGACCGGAGATGTCGGTGCGGCCTGGTTCTCCTGGGCGGCCATCGTCGGGTCGGCGACGTTTCTGCTGCACAGCTTCACGGTCTTCCCCGATGGCCCAGGCGCGCTCGTCGTGGCCGCCGCGGCGTGGCTGCTCATCCGGCTTCAGCAGGACGCGGTGAGCGTGACGTGGCGGCGACTGGTGGTGGTCTCGGCGCTCCTCGCGGCGCTGCCGTGGTTCCACACGCGCATGGTCGTGCTGGCCGTCGGGTTCGGCGCGGCCATCGTGTGGACGACCCTCACGGACCGGGCGCGCCCGGTTGCCGGGCGCGTGAGGCGCGCGGCCGTCTTTCTGGCCGTCCCCGCGGTCAGCGCCATGGGATGGTTCACGTTCTTCCAGGTGATCTACGGCACGCTGAATCCAGCGGCGCCGTACGGGAGCGCGACCGGCACGCGCGCCGCCTACGTGCCTGGCGGCCTGGCCGGTCTGTTCTTCGACGAGCAGTTCGGCGTGCTGGCGTACGCGCCAGTGCTGCTCGCGGCCGCCCTCGGCGCTTCGCGCCAAGTGCCGCCGCCCGTGCGGCGGGCGTGCGGCGCGGTCGTGGCCATCGCGCTCGTCTACCTGGCGGCGGTGGCGACCTATTGGATGTGGTGGGCGGGCTGGCCGGCGAATCCCGGGCGGTTCGTGGTCGCCGTGCTTCCGGCGTTTGCCATTCCGCTCGCGGTGGCATGGACGACCGGCGATGCGGCCCGCCGGCGCGCGATGCTCGCGTGGGCCGCCGTGTCGGTGGCGATCTCGGTGCTGCTGCTCGGTGTCGGGCGCGGCGCGCTGGCGTGGAACACGCGCGATGCCCAGGCGCTGTGGCTCGAATGGCTGGGTCCAGTGGTCAACTTGCCGCGCGCGTGGCCCAGCTTCTTCTGGAAACTCATCGTCGGCGCCGGCGCGGCGGGCGGGTCTTCGGTTGACCTCCGATCCGAACTGGCGTTTGTCTGGCATGTGGCGTGGTGGATGGCCGTCTTTGTCGGAGGGTGGCTGGCGGTGCGCCGGCTCTCGCTCGGGCGATCCTGGCGGCCCGAGACGTGGCGAGTCGCGATCGCCCTGTGGATGACACTCGGCGTGATGGTCGCCGCGCAAGGCGGGTGGTCGTTGAACGGAACGAGCGGCCTCGCCCCCGCTCCCTCCCAGGCGGCGCTGCTCGGCCGGGCGTGGCACGGCGCGCCCGTGCTGGATATCGCCCCCTGGACGTGGCGCGCGGCAACGCCGCCGGGCGAGCGGTTGGCGATTCGCAGCCGCGACTCCATGGGCAGCGATGCGGCACCACCCTGGTTCCTGGCCTCGAATCTACCCGCCGGAGAGTACGAGGTCCACGTGGCGACGTCGCGGCCCACCCGCGGACAGGTGGCCGTCTCGGTGGGCGACACGTCGTGGCCGATTACGACGGTTGACCTCGACGGCCTCAACCGGCTGGCGTTTCCGCTGACCCTGCCCACCGGCGCGGGGAGACTCGTCATGACGCCGGATGGGGTGGCAGCCGGCGTTCGGGGCCAGGTGACGCTGACGCCGGTTCGGCCTGGGCGGCAGCTGCCCGAGCTGGCGCTCTCGGAGATGCGCTACGGGGCGATCGACGTGGGATTCCTCGACGACGACGTCTTCATCGAGCACGACGGGTTCTGGGTGCGCGGCGGGCAGTCCGCCCACCTCGTTGTCTCGACGACCGGCGGCGCGTCTGGAGCGCCGATGACCCTCCGCAACGGCGCGTCACCGAACGTGATCACGATTGCCGCCGGAACCGAGCGCCACGACCTGGACCTGGCGCCGTCGGAGAGCCGCGTCATCCAGGTCCCCTTGAATGCAGATGGATCGGCCGACGTGACGATCAACGCGGCCAAAGGATTCCGCCCCTCCGACATCTCGACCAGCGCCGATCGGCGGTTCCTGGGCGTGTGGGTGGGGTTCTGACGCTGTAGGCCCCAGACTTTGGGCCCCGGGCCCCGGCAAGCCCGCTGTCCAAGCCCTGGGGCCCGGGGCCCGAGGCCCGGGGCCTACAGCGTCAGTACCTCACCGCGCCGCCGAACCACATGCCCTGGAACTTGAAGTCGCCGAGGTCTTTTTTGACTTTGATGAACGTCGTCATGCGGCGCCAGCCGGCCTGGATGCCGACGTAGTTGTTGAGGTTGACCGTGCCGTAAATATTCCAGTCGTAGTAGTGCGCCTGGTACCGCGTATCGACGTTGGGCAGCTTGAAACCGGTCACCTCGAAGTTGAGCGCGAGATCGGGCAGGACGTAGCCGCGTCCGACGATGCCAATCGCCGGGAGCGGGCCCTTGGCATCGGTGAACTCGGAGATGCCCGTCGTCGCCAGGCTCGACGTGAACTCCGTGTAGCGGCCTTCCATCAGGACGCCGACGAACCCACGCGGCTTGTAGAGGAAGTCGTACTCGTAGCCCAGGCGCCAGACCTTCCATCCGAAGTCGGCGGTCACCGGAGCGCTCACCGCGTAGGACTGGCCGTTATAGACGATGTTGCGGTGGAACGTCGTGGTCAACATGTACTCGATGGGCGTCTCCTGAATGCGGAAGCGGTGCTTCTTGGCCGGGCGCAGCACGATGCTGAAGTCTTTGAAGCGCGTCTGCTGGAAGCCCAGGTCGTTCACGAGGTCGATGTCGCTGCCGAGAATGCCGAACTGCTCGCTCGAGATGAAGCCGGAGACGGTCGGATTCCAGAGCGTGCCGCTGGCCTCGACGTGGTACCGCTCGCCGATGGCCGAGCTCGCGGGCGCGGCGGGGCCGACCTGCTGCGCGCGTGCGGTTGAGGGGTACAGGCCGAGCGCGATCGAGAGCGCCGCCGCGGCGGCCAGGCGCGCGGTTGGCGTGCCCGAAGGATGAATGGCCATTGCTATACTGCCTCCATGGTTCGGACGCTCAGGCGCCTCGCGCCGTACGTCCTTCGCGTCCGACGATCCATTGCCATCGGACTCCTGTGCGTGCTGGTGGCCACGGCCGTCTCCCTGGTCTCGCCGTGGGTGCTGAAGTACGTCGTTGAACGACCTGACGCACGGCGTGACCCGGTCCCGCCTCGCCTGGTACGGCCTGCTCATCACCGGCCTGGCCGTCGCGGAAGGCTGGTTCAGCTACCTAGTCCGCCAACGTCTTATCGGCGCGTCCCGACAGTTTGAATACCTGCTCTGGGGGGATTTCTTTCGTCACCTCGAGCGTCTGCCGGTGGATTACTTCCAGGGGAACCGGACGGGCGACCTGATGTCCCGCGCGACGAGCGACATCAACGCCGTGCGCATGATGATGGGGCCGGCGGTGATGTATTTCGCCCGCACCGCGCTGGGGTTCGTGATCGCGATCATCCTCATGATCAAGATCGACGCCCGGCTCACGCTGCTCGCGCTCTTGCCGCTGCCGTTCGTGACCATCGCCACGCGATATTTCGGGCAGTCGATTCACGATCGGTTCGAGCGCATTCAGGCGCAGTTGGCCGACATGAGCGCGGTGGTCCAGGAGGCGCTGGCCGGGGTGCGCGTCGTCCGCGCGTATCGACAGGAGCCGGCGGAGATCGCGAGGTTTCGTGCGGCCAATGACGAATACGTCGAGCGAAATCGCGGGCTCATCCGCCTGCAGGCGGCGTTCTACCCGAGCCTGGGGTTCTTCTTCGGCTTGAGCGCGCTCGTCGTGTTGTGGCTCGGTGGGCGGGACGTGATTGCCCGGCGGTTGACGCTCGGGGAGTTCGTGGCGTTCAGCCGCTATCTCGTCCTCCTCAGCTGGCCGATGATCGCCTTCGGCTGGGTGATCAATCTCGTCCAGCGCGGCCTGGCGTCGTGGGAACGGGTGCTGGAGGTGCTGGATGCCGTGCCGGAGGAGGCTGGCGGGGACGCCCACGTGTCCCCCGGGCCGCCCAGAATCGAAGTGCGGCGCCTGACGTATCGGTATTCCACGGGGACGTTCGACGCGCTCGAGGACGTGTCGTTCGTCGTCCAGCCGGGAGAGACCGTCGCCATCGTCGGCGCGACAGGCGCGGGCAAGTCCACGCTGGTTGGCTTGCTGCCGCGGCTGTACGAGCCGCCCGTCGGCACGATCTTCATCAACGGCGTGGACATCCGGCGCGTGCCGCTTTCCGAGCTGCGCGCGCTGATGGCCATCGTGCCGCAAGAGCCGCTGCTGTTCTCGCAGACGATTGGCGCGAACATCGCCTTCGGGCTGTCCGGGCCGTGGGGCGAGGCGGACACGCGGGCGCGGGTGATCCAGGCGGCGACGGCGGCCGGCCTCGACGCCGAGGTGACCTCGTTCCGCGACGGCTACGATACGGTGATTGGCGAGCGCGGCATCACGCTTTCGGGCGGTCAGAAGCAGCGGGCGGCGATCGCCCGCGCGCTGGCCCTGGATGCCCCCATCCTGGTCCTGGACGATGCGCTGTCGGCCGTCAACACGGCGACCGAGGAGACCATTCTCGGCGGGCTCCGGCGCATCCGCCAGTCGCGCACGTGTCTCATCGTGGCCCACCGCGTCTCGACGGTTCGCGACGCGGACCGCATTCTTGTCTTGAGCGACGGCCGCCTGGTCGAGGAGGGGACGCACGACGCGCTCGTCGCGCGCGGCGGTCCGTACGCGGACATGTGCCGGCGCCAGGCGCTCGAGGAGGAAATCGCGGCGAGCTGAGGTGGCGGCGTCCAACGTCGATCCAACTTCTTACTTCTGTCTTCTAACTTCTGACTTTTCTCATATGCAGGAAGACATCCTCGGCCGAGCGTACGACGCACGATTGATGCGGCGGTTGCTGACGTACTTGCGCCCGCATCTGGGCGCCGTGTGCATCGCATTCGTCGCCGTCGTTGGCGGCGCGTTCGTCAACCTGGCGCAGCCGTGGATGACCGAGATCACGATCGACCGCTACATCGCGACCGGCGACGCCAACGGCCTGGTGCGCATGGCCGTCCTCTTTCTGGGCCTGCTCGTCGTCGGGTTCGTCTTCGAGTACGTCCAGACCTCGGTGCTGCAACTGACCGGCCAGCGGATCATGCACACCATGCGCATGCAGGTCTACACGCGCCTGCAGCAGCTCGACCTGGCCTACTACGACAAGAATCCCGTGGGCCGGCTGATGACGCGCGTGACCACCGACGTCAACGCGCTGAATGACATGTTCGCGTCCGGCGTGATCACCGTCTTCGGCGATGTCCTGGTGCTCGTTGGCGTCATGGGCGCGATGCTCGTCATGAACTGGCGGCTCGCGCTCGTGGCGTTCGTCGTGCTGCCGTTCATCGCGCTGGTCACGTGGTGGTTTCGGAACAACGTCCGCGAGTCGTATCGGCGGGTGCGCGGCCTGGTCGCGCGGCTGAACGCGTTCCTGCAGGAGCACCTGACGGGTATGTCCACCGTGCAGCTCTTCAACCAGCAGGCGCGGACGTTCGAGCGGTTCGAGGACATCAACCGCGCGCACCGCGACGCGAACATCGCGTCCATCTTCTTCTACGCGGTGTTCTATCCGGCGGTTGAAATCCTGGCCGCCGTCTCGAGCGGGTTGATCATCTGGATCGGCGGCGGCCTGGCCCTCGATCGCGTCGTGAGCATCGGCGTCCTCGTGGCCTTTCTCCAATACTCACGCCGCTTCTTCCAGCCCATCAGCGACCTGTCGGAGAAGTTCAATATCTTTCAGGCCGCCATGGCCGCCTCCGAGCGCATCTTCACGCTGCTCGATACGCCCGTGGCGATCGCGTCGCCCGCCGACGCCGGCGCTGCGGCTCAAAGGGCCGCAATCGCCGGTTCGCCGGAGCGGCCGACCCGAGGCTGCCGCCTCGTGTTCGACCACGTGTGGTTCGCCTACTCGGGCGATGACGACGTTCTGAAAGACGTGTCCTTCGCGGTCGAGCCCGGCGAGCGCATCGGCATCGTCGGCGCCACCGGGTCGGGCAAGACGACCCTGATCAACCTGCTGCTGCGCTTCTACGATGTCCGGCGCGGCCACATTCTCGTGGACGGCACCGACGTGCGCGAGCAGCCGCTCGAGGCCGTGCGCGCCCGGTTCGGACTCGTGCTCCAGGACGTCCATCTGTTCGCCGGCACGATTGCGGGCAACATCCGGTTGGGGAACCCGGCCATCGACGATGAGGCGGTCCGAAGGGCGGCGAAGGCGGTGCACGCCCACGACTTCATCATGCGGCTTCCGAACGGCTACGACACGCGTGTCGCCGAGCGCGGCGCGACGTTGTCGGTCGGGCAGAAACAGCTGTTGTCGTTCGCGCGCGCCCTGGCGTTCGACCCCGACGTCCTCGTCCTCGACGAGGCGACGTCGAGCATCGATACGGAGACCGAGGCCCTCATCCAGGACGCGCTCCACATCTTGATGGCCGGGCGGACGGTGCTGGCCGTGGCCCACCGGCTGTCAACGATTCAAGACATGGACCGCATCCTCGTGCTGCACAAGGCCGAGCTCCGCGAGAGCGGCACCCACCAGGCCCTGCTCGCCGCCCGGGGCCTCTACTACCGCCTCTACCAGCTCCAGTACCCCACCGCCGCCCGCCTGACCCGGCCAGCGCCCGCCCGATAGCCCGATGGGTCGATGGGCCGATAGGCCGATAGGTCGATAGGTCGATAGGTCGATAGGTCGATAGGTCGATCTACCTGACTGCCGGCGCCGTGTTGTCCGGGTTCCAGCCCAGCCTGAGGACGACCAGCGTGATGGGGCGCCTGCCGAACGTCAGGGCCTCGATGCAGCTCCACATGTACAGGTCAATGTGGCGGCCGACGATGGCCGGCCCGGTGTCCATGACGGTGTAGATCCCGCGATACCGGTCGGGCACCCCCTCGACCTGGATGACCGACCCTTCGGGGAGGAGCAGGGGGTCGCCGGCCGCAATCCCGGCCTGGGGCGCCACGCCGGCCGAGGTGGTTTGGCCTTTGCAATAGGCGGTCGCCACGAAGTCCATTCGCGCGCCGGCCACCGGCCGCAGGGGGGTGGCCGCTGGCCTGGCGATCCCGCTATGCGAGTCCGCCACCGTCGCGTCGTACAGCAGCACGAAGCCGACGGCCGCGAGGACCGTGGCGAGGAGCTTCCGCCTGAGGGAGTTGGAGATCAGCATCGGCGACGGTCCTTCCAGGGTACCGCGACCGGCGGGGAAGTGATACTGACATTTTTGAAGTAGGACCGAAAGTTTCGTGTATATGTAAGTTACTGATAAATATACATTTAGTGTCTTGATCTCGCCTGAAAACGCCGAAACGCCCTAGGGCTAATCAAGCGGCAAATGCGGGTGGTGGCGGCGTCGAGCCAGCAGGAACGCGACGGTGAGACGATAGGTGAGAAGCCCAATGAGGACGCACGCCAGGAGCGAGCCGAGGGTGTAGGGCAGGAGCAGGGGCCGGAGCAGGTGACCGACCGCGTCGGCCTGGGCTCGCCAGGTCGGAAGGAAGCGAATCGCCTGGAGCTGCCCGAGGAATTCCGGGGGCATCCGTTGGCGAATCAGCCAGGCCCCAAGCGCGGTCGTCGCGCCATAGTAGGGTGCCATGAACCAGGGAAGGTTGACCCAGAGACCGGCGAGCACGGCCACCCGGTTGAGATTGAAGAAGAACGCCAAGCCAAGGCCGATGACGGTGTGTAAGCCCAAGAACGGAGAGAATCCGACCGCGACGCCCAGGCCAAAGGCGGCTGCGGTTCGTTCCGGCGTGTCATGGATGTGGAGGAGCGATGCCATCCACCGCTCGAGTTTTTGTTTCGTGAGGTGCCACATTGCTTAGAAGTGCGTAAAGCCGGCCGGAAGCGGCTCGAGGCGCCCCCCTCGGTCGAGCCAGAACCCGGGATCCGCCGTCAGGCGGCCGATGGTGGTCATGCCCACGTCGCGGCATCGGGCGGCCACGGCGCGAAACGCCGCCCGTTGTTTAGGACGGACGGCGAAGAGCAGTTCGTAGTCTTCGCCGCCGGCCAGCGAAAACGAGACCGGGTCGGCGCCGAGGCGCTGGGCGGCGGCGCGCGCCCCGGGGTGCACTGGGATACGGGCCGCGTCGAGCACGGCGCCCGTGCCGCTGGCGCCGGCCAGCTGCCGCACGGCATCGGCCAACCCGTCGGAAAGGTCAACGCAGGCCGCGGCGGCCCGGCTGCGGCCGGCCTGGATGCCGCACGTCAAGCGGGGCTCCGGGCGTTCGTAGCGGGCCAGGCACTGGGCGGCGTCGGCCTCCAGCGTCGAGACGTCGATGGGGTGGTCGCCGACGCTCGTGAGGAGTGTGAGCCCCGCCGAGGCCGCGCCCACCGAGCCCGTCAGATACAGCTCGTCGCCCGGTCGGCCGCCTCTCCGCAGCAAGACCCGGCGCGGGTGGGCGGTGCCGATCGCCGTGACGTCAATCATCAGCGGACCCGGTGACCGGGTGAGGTTGCCGCCCACGAGCGGCATGCCGACACGGTCGGCCAGGGCCATGAAGCCCTCGACGAGCGCGTCGAAGTCGTCCTGCGGCAGGGCGGCGGGAAGCGCCAAGTCGAGCAGCACCGCGCGCGGCGTGGCGCCCATCGCCGCGAGGTCGCTGAGACTCACGGCCAGCGCCTTGTGGCCGATCGCCGCCGGCGCCGTCCACTCGCGGCGAAAGTGGACGCCTTCCACCAGACCGTCGGTCGTGACGACGTCGAACTGGCCGCGGGCCGGCTCGAGGATCGCGGCATCGTCGCCGATGCCGCAGGTCACCCAGTCGGGCGGCTTGCCGGCGCGGCGGCGGATACGCTCGATGAGCGCATGCTCGCCGACCGAAGCAATTGTCAGGGGCGCCGAAGAGCAGGTCATCGGGTTGTGAATCGGCGGCAGTCTCTCGTCGCCCACAATCCGATTATGTGTCGATCCGAGGCGAACGCGTCAGAAGCAGAACCCCGCTTTGCCGTGTGGGGAGGTCGAATGAACCTGCTCAAGCAGGTGGAGCCGCTCCGAAAGTCGCGCTTCAGGCTTCCTCACCACGGAGGCATGCACACCACGCGACGTCACGACTCACTTCGTTGTAAAACGTTGGCTCAAACGACGCTCCGAGCCATCACGCACAAAGCAGGGAACTCAAGACGACGAGGGCATCTTAGCTGAGGTGGAGAAGGCGCACAAGAGCCATTGACGACCGGCTCAGCCGACCACGCGCGCGACGCGGTCTCTGGCGTCGGCGAGCACGCCGTCAACCAGCCGCTCGATTTCGGCCGTCCGGGCGAAGACCTGGCTTTCAGTGTCGCCGCTCTCGGCGCGCGCGCGAAACAGCTCGTCGGCGAGGTTGAGCGCGGCGACGACCGCGACCCGTAGGGGGTCGGCGCTCTCGATTTCGATCGCGGCCAGCCGCATCTTCTCGTCGAGGCAGACCGCCAGCTCGGCGATGTAGGCCGGATCGAGATCGCTGCGGACCGCGTACTGCTGGCCGTGGATGTCAACGTGAAGGACGCGCGTGGGCATGGCGTGGAGCGGGGCCCTAGACGTTCAACTTGTCGATCTGCGCGATCATCTGCACGACCCGCGTGCGGATGATCTCGCGCTCCTCGCGCAGGGCGGAGACTTCGCCGACGGCGCTCGAGCTCTCGGTCAGCCGCGCCTGCGCGCCGTCGAGATCGCGCTGGAGGCGCGCGACCTCGTCGAGGGCCTTTGCCCGCTCGGCGCGCAACGCGTCGATCATGCCGACGAGTTGACGGACTTTTTCTTCGAGACGATCAATGGGCTGCAGATCAACCGTAGCGGAGGTCCGAGACATCAGACTCCTCGAGGTGTGTTACTGGCCGCGCAATATGGCGCCGTGCGCGCGTGCCAGGGCGTCGATGATGGCGTCCATCGCCTGCTGCACGTCGCCGTCGGTCAGCGTCCGATCGGCCGCGCGGAATGTCAGGCGAATCGAAAGGCTCACGCGCCCTTCCGGCACGCCACGCCCCTGATACCGGTCGAACTCCCGAACAGCCACCAGGGTCGCCGGCGCGGTCGCCCGGATCGTGCCACGAACGGCCGCGGCTGGCAAGCCGGTGTCCACCAGGACGGAGACGTCGCGGACGATGGATGGGAAGCGCGGCAGCGCGTCGATGGCGTTCGCGGGCGCCGCGGCCGCCGCAAGCGTCCCGAGATCCAGCTCGCCGCCCACGACGGTCTCGCCCGACGCGAGGCCGCGCGCCATCGCGATTGCCGGCTGGATCTCGCCCACGACGCCAACGAGCATGTCGCCGGAAGCGCCTTGCGCCGTGAGGCGGGCGATCCGTCCGGCCACGAATCCGGGGACGCTGTCGGCCGGCTCGGCCGTGAGCGTGACCGCGAACGCCTGCGCGACCAGCTCGGCCGCGCCCTTGGCGTCGAAGAAGTCCACGGCGCCTGGCGGCGTCCCCCAGTGATCGTCGCGCGCGCCGGTCAGTACCCAGGCCGCCGACGTCCGCTCGCCGGCCGGTCCGAAGCTGGAGCCGATCTCGAACAGCCGGACGTTCGCGCTCTCGCGCCGCCGGCTGTAGATGAGTGCGTCGAGCAGCCCGGGCAGGAGCGACGGTCGAAGCACCGCGAATTTCTCGGACAGTGGATTGGCGATCGGAACGAGCGCCGCGTCGTTGGCGGCGAACGGCGCGGCCGCCGCCCGCTCGATGAACGTGAACGTCGCGGCTTCCTGGAAGCCGGCGCCCGCGAGCACGCGGCGTGTGGTCCGGCCGCGCCCGACGGACGGCGCGTCGGCCCTGGGCATGGCCCGCAGCGGCGGGAACGTGGCCGGGATCCGGTCGAAGCCCCAGTGCCGTCCGACCTCTTCGATGAGGTCGGCTTCGCGTGAGACGTCAACGCGAAACGTCGGCACCTCCACGCGCCATCCGTCGGGCGCGGCGTCGAGCTCGCATCCGAGCGAGGTCAGGATGCGCTCGACGTCCGCGTCGGGCACGACGTCGCCCAGGAGCCGTGAAATCCGTTCGCGCCGCAGCGCGACCCGCCGCCGACCGACCGGCGCCGGGTAGAGGTCCACGATGGGGCCGGCGAGACGGCCCGCGCCCAGTTCCTCGAAGAGCGTCAGCGCGCGCGCGATCGCGCGCGCGGCGGCGTCCGGGTCCGCGCCCCGCTCGAAGCGGGCCGAGGCTTCCGTCTTCAGGCCGAGCCGCCGGCTCATCATCCGGACGACCGCCGGCTGAAACCACGCGCTCTCGAGCGCGATGCGCGACGTGCTGCCGGAGACCTCGGACGCGGCGCCACCCATGACGCCGGCCACGGCCACGGGCCGCAAGGCGTCGGCGATGACCAGCAGCGCCTCGTCGAGCGCGCGCGCCTCGCCATCGATCGTCGTCAGGCGCTCGCCCGGGCGTGCCTTGCGCACGTGAATTGCCGGGCCGGCGAGCCGGGCGGCGTCGAACGCATGCATCGGCTGGCCCATCTCGAGCATCACGTAGTTGGTGACGTCGACGACGTTGTTGATCGGCCGGACGCCCACGGCCGTCAGCCGATCGGCCAGCCAGGCGG
This sequence comes from uncultured Acidobacteriota bacterium, assembly GCA_963849525.1. Classification (GTDB taxonomy): domain Bacteria; phylum Acidobacteriota; class Vicinamibacteria; order Vicinamibacterales; family SCN-69-37; genus CAVXSP01. The sequence goes on from CAWKHL010000007.1 coordinate 36,242, forward strand.
GCGAGGGCCGGACGGTCACGTCGACAATCGCGAGCGCGTAGCGGCCGCACGCCTCGTCCTCGATGGTGACCGGGATGGCGGGCGGCGTGCCCGAGCTCGCGGCGATCGGCTCGGCGGCCGCGCCGGTTCGCAGCGGCTGAAGGGGCAGCTGAAAGCTCGTCGCCGCTTCTCGGGCGAGGCCGAAGACGGCGAGGCAGTCGGGTCGGTTCGCCGTGATCTCGAAGTCGATGACGTCGCCCTCGACCGAGGCCACCTCGAAGCCGCACGCGGCCAGCCGCGACGCCACGCTCGAGGCGTCGGCCGGCACGTCGACGAACGCGCGCAGCCAGGACAGCGGCGCCTTCACAGCCCGACCTGACCCAGGAAGCGGAGGTCGTTCTCGTAGAACATCCGGATGTCGTCGAGGCCGTACCAGCGCAGCGCGAGCCGCTCGATGCCAACGCCGAAGGCGAACCCGGTGTAGCGCTCCGCGTCGTAGCCGACGGCTTCGAACACCGCCGGGTGCACCATGCCGCAGCCGAGTACCTCGATCCAGCCGGTCTGCTTGCAGAGCGCGCACCCGCGCCCGTCGCAGCCCTGGCACTGGACGTCGAGTTCGGCCGACGGCTCCGTATACGGGAAGAAGCTCGGACGAAAACGCGTCTTCACCCGTGCCTCGAAAAACCGCTCGGCGAACGCGTTGAGCGTGCCCTTGAGGTCGCCGAGGCTGATGCCTTCGTCGACGACCAGCCCCTCGACCTGGGTGAACATCGGCGTGTGCGTGGCGTCGAAGTTGTCGCGGCGATACACGCGGCCCGGCGCGATGAGGCGGACGGGCGGCTCGTGGGTCTCCATGTACCGAATCTGCATCCCCGACGTGTGCGTGCGCAGGAGCGTCGCCGCGCGCGCATCGGCGCCCGCGGCCAGGGGGCTCGCCAGGTAGAGCGTGTCCTGCATGTCGCGCGCCGGGTGCTCGGCGGGCATGTTGAGCGCTTCGAAATTGTGCCAGTCGTCCTCGAGCTCGGGCCCGTCGATGATCTGGTAGCCCATGGCCCCGAAGATGTGCTCGATCCGTTCGCGCACGATCGTCAGCGGATGGCTGCGGCCCACGCGCGGCCGCCGGCCCGGTAGCGTGACGTCGACGGCGTCCCTGGGGGCCGCGCGCGCCAGCAACTCGAGCTCCCGCGTCTCGAGGGCCTGTTCGATCTCGTGTTTGAGCTCGTTGGCGGCGGCCCCGAGGGCGCGCCGTTCTTCGACCGGGGCGTGGGCGATGGACTTGACGGCGGCCGTCACGCTGCCGTGCTTGCGGCCCAGAAACTGGTCGCGGACGCCTTTGAGCGCGGCGGTCGTCCCGGCAAGGCCAAGCGCCGCGTGGAACTCGGCGCGAAGCTGGTCGATCGAGAGGGGCGCGCTCATGGCGGAGCAGGGACGCGAAGCGGGCGGCCACGCGAACGGCGCCGGGCCGCCCGGTGGCTCGCGTCGGACGCTAGACCGTCCCGGTGGCGTGCGCGGCCGTCGCGGCCTTCGCCTGGAGGGCGACGGTGGTGAAGGCCGTCGGGTGGTTGACCGCGAGCTCCGCCAGACTCTTGCGGTCGAGCGTCACGCCGGCCGTCTTCAGGCCGTTGATCAACTGCCCGTAGGTCAGGCCATTGGCGCGGGCGGCCGCGTTGATCCGGGCGACCCACAGGCGGCGGAAATCCCGCTTCTTGCGGCGGCGTCCCGAATAGGCGTAATCGAGCGCCTTATCGACCGACTCTTTGGCGGCCCGATACAGCTTGCTCTTGGTGGCGTAGAACCCCTTGGCGCGCTTCAGCAGCTTCTTGCGCTTGGCGCGGCGAACGGTTCCTCTTTTGACGCGAGGCATCTTGATCTCTCCGATTGACTAAGTTCGAAGTCAGAAGCCAGAAGTTAGACGTCAGGGCTCCCGCCCCACCGTCCTACCTGGTACTCCGACCCGCGAACTTCCAACTCTTCCACTTCAAACGTCTAGCTTCTTACTTCAACCTTGACGTGCCCGTGCCGCCGCCTACGTATACGGCAGCATCCGCCGCAGCTTGCGGGCGTCGGCGGGCGAGACGATCTCCATCCCGCGCAGGTGCCGCTTGCGCTTCTTGGGCTTGCTCGTCAGGATGTGGCGCCGGAACGCCTGCGTCCGTTTAATCTTCCCGGTTCCGGTCTTCTTGAAGCGCTTGGCGGCGCCTCGATGCGTCTTCAGTTTCGGCATGTGTTCCTCGCGACCTCTTACGATTTCCGCGTTCCCGGCTTCGGCGCCAGGATCGTGTGGAGCTGGTTGCCTTCCTTCTGAGGCTCGGACTCGGCGGTCCCAATCTCGACCAGGTCGCCGATCAGCCGCTCGAGAATGCGGCGCCCGATCTCCGGGTGGGCGTTCTCGCGCCCGCGGAAGAAGATCGTCGCCTTGACCTTGTCACCCTCGGCGAGGAAGCGCTCGATGTGCTTCTTCTTGAACTGGTAGTCGTGCTCGTCAACCTTGGGCCGAAACTTGATCTCTTTGACCTCGATCACCTTCTGGTGTTTCTTGGCCGCCCGCGCGCGCTTCTGCTGCTCGTACTGGTACTTCCCAAAGTCCATGATGCGGCAGACCGGCGGCACGGCCGTCGGCGAGATCTCGACCAGGTCGAGGCCTCGGCTGCGTGCGAGCGTGAGCGCCTGCGGCGGCGCCATGATGCCCAGCTGCGTGCCGCTGTCATCAATGACGCGGATCTCGCGCACGCGAATACGCTCGTTGATCCGAATGCGATCGTCTCGGCGTGGACCGCGATCGTAAGCGATAACTACCTCCTATACTTTGGCTGGGGGGCCTTCGTCCCCGCCAGACCCCCCTCACGCGCTCGCTCACCCCGCGCTTCGTCGCGGGGCTCCGTTCGCGCGGGCTCGCTCGCCAACGCTCGCGAGCGACATCTCTTCGGTGCTCACCCGTCTTGCGCTTTTCGGGCCGCCTCGTCCTGGGCCGCGGCGATGAAGTCCGCCACGGCGCGCGTGCCCAGGTCCCCGCCCGACCGGCTGCGGACGGCCACCGTGCCGTCGGCCGCCTCCCGGTCGCCAACGACCAGCATGTACGGGACCTTCTGCAATTGCGCCTCTCGAATCTTATAACCGATCTTCTCCTGGCGCCCGTCCAGCTCGACCCGCAGGCCGGCCGCGGCCAGGGCGGCGCGCACCGACTCGGCCGCTGCCGCATGGCGGTCGGCGATGGGCAGCACGACGGCCTGCACGGGCGAGAGCCAGAGCGGGAACGCCCCCGCGTAGTGCTCGATCAGGATGCCAATGAACCGCTCGAAGCTCCCGAAAATCGCCCGGTGGATGACGACCGGCCGGTGCTCGGTGTTGTCGGGGCCGATGTACTTGAGGTCGAACCGCTCGGGCATCATGTAGTCGAGCTGGATCGTCGCGCACTGCCACTTCCGGCCGATGGCGTCCGTGATGTCGAAGTCGATCTTCGGCCCGTAGAACGCGCCGTCGCCTTCGTTCAGCGTGAACGAGATGCCCGACGCTTCGAGCGCGGTGGTCAGCTGCTGCTCGGCGTGGGTCCAGGTGGCCACGTCGCCGAGGAACTCGGCCGGCCGCGTGCCGAGCTTCGCCGTGAAGGCGAGCCCGAAATCGCCGTACACGCGCTGGACCAGCGCCAGCAGCCGCGCGACTTCCTCGCCGATCTGCTCCTGCGTGACGAAGCAATGCGCGTCGTCCTGGGAGAACTGCCGCACGCGCGTCAGCCCGGACAGCACGCCGGACGCTTCGTTGCGGTGCAGCGGCGTTTGCTCGTGGAGCCGGAGCGGCAGGTCGCGATAGCTCCGCACCTGGCTGCCGAAGACCAGGAAGTGGCCCGGGCAGTTCATCGGCTTGACGCCCATCGTGTCGCCTTCCGACTCGATGAGGAACATGTTCTGGCGGAAGTGCGACCAGTGGCCGGACGTCTCCCAGAGCGCCTTGTTGAAAATGAGCGGCGTCTTCACTTCGGTGTAGCCGGCCGGGAAGAGGACGTCGCGCATGTACTGCGCCAGCAGGTTGTAGAGCGTCGCGCCCTTGCCGAGCCAGAACGCCGCGCCGGGGGCCCACGGGTGGAACCAGAAGAGGCCCAGGTCCTTGCCGAGCCGCCGGTGGTCGCGCTTCTTGGCTTCCTCGATCTGCTGCAGATGCTGCTTGAGCTCGTCGTCCTTGGCGAACGCCGTGCCGTAAATGCGCTGCATCGGCTGGTTGTGCGCGTCGCCCTTCCAGTACGCGTTCGAGGCGGTGAGCAGCTTGAACGCCTTGAGCTTGCCGGTCGACGGGACGTGCGGCCCTACGCAGAAGTTGACGAACGTGTCGCGATCCTTGATCGCGTAGCAGGAGACGTGCGACTGCCCCGCGGTCTTCTCTTCGATGAGCTGAACCTTGAGCGGCTCGCCGCGATCGGCGAAGAAGCGCAGGGCCTCGTCGCGCGGCCACAGCTGCCGCTCGAACGGCAGGTCCGCCGCCGCGAGCTCGCGCATCTTCTTCTCGATGGCGTCGAGGTCTTCCGGAACGAACGGGTGCGGGACGACGAAGTCGTAGAAGAAGCCCTCGTCGGTGGCGGGGCCGATGCCGCACTGCGCGCCGGGATAGAGCGACGTCACGGCCGCGGCCAGCAGGTGTGCCGTCGAGTGGCGCAGGAGCGGCAGGGCGTTGGGGGCGTCCGGGGTGACCAGACGGAGCGAGGCGTCGTCATCGATCGGCGTCGACAGATCGACGAGCCGGTCGTCCACGACCGCGGCCAATGCCTTGCGCACCACGCCCGACGGCAGCGCGTCGGCGGCGAACGCCCGAATGGAAGTGCCGTGCGGCACGACGCGAGTCGAGCCGTCTGGCAACGTGACGGTAACGGAGGACATCAAGAAGTCGAAAGGATCCGCCAAAAACTGGTAGGCACGGGCGGACTCGAACCGCCGACCTCCTGCATGTCAAGCAGGCGCTCTAACCAACTGAGCTACGCGCCTCTAGGTCGTCTAGGTCTGGAAAACTCCACTCTAGCCGAACGGCCAGTATACCAGACATAAGGCGGCTCTTCGGACCAAGGACGAGGGCGGCGTGCGGCAGGCCGATTGAGGGGAAAGGGACTCGGGGCTCGAACCGTCGGCTCGTCCGCGTCTGCGGCGGGCCGATGCATCGATGCCCCGGTCGGGTGTCTAGTTGAGCGTGTCCTTGAGGGCTTTGCCGGCGCTGAACCGAACGACGCGGCGCTTCGGGATCTTGACGGCGGCACCCGTCTGGGGGTTGCGGCCCACGCGCGCCTTGCGCGTTGCCGTCTTGAAGGTGCCGAAGCCGACGAACGTGATCGGCTGCCCCTTCTTCAAGCTCTTGACGATGCCTTCGAGGCACGACTCGAGCGCCGCGGCCGCGCCCGTCTTGGTCAGGCCTGTGTCGGCAGCGATTTTCGCGATCAGGTCTTGTTTGTTCATGAATCCTCCGGTGGAAAAGGGCGCAAGTACTGGCGATGCGCGGCGCGCAGTCCGCCAAGCGGTTATACGCGAGCGCCCTCACGCTGTCAAGCGGGCCGGCGCGGGAAATCGGCCGCTACGCGGCCTTCTTGGCGTGAAGATGCTCGACCGCTTGATCGAGCGCTTTGTCGGTGGCCGGCGGTACGTCGCCGAAGCCGACGGTCGGCGACGCGACGAGGACGGTTGGCGTCAACCCGTGGTCTTCAATCGGATGTCCGTCGTTCGCCAGGTACTGTTCGTAGGTCAACCACAGCCCCGCGCCGTCGGGCAGGTCGACCAGATGCTGCACGCCGGCCAGTCCGGCGGTCGGCTCGCCGACCAGGTCCGCGCGGGCGTTGCCCGAGAGCGCCGCGGCGAAGATTTCCGCGGCGCGCGCCGTGCCGGTCGAGACGAGGAGCACGACGGGCATCGTGATGGCGCCGTCGCCCGGATCCGCCTTGGTCACCGTGCGGTCGGTATCGCTGCGGCCCGCGAGCGTGGCCAGTGTGCCGGCCTTGACGAACAACCGCGCCGCCGCGACGCCGTCGGCCGCCGTGCCGTCGGCCGTGCCGCGCAGATCGATGACCAGATCCGAGGCGCCGCCCTGGCGCAGCGTCGCCACCTGCTGAGACATCGCCGCGGCCGTGTCGCGGTCGAAGCTCACGACGTGCAGATAGCCGTCGCCGTTGGGAAGCTCGCGGCTCGCCACGGCCGGACCGCCGGGCAGCTCGCGCACCAGGTCGACCACGTGCGGGTCGGCGGTGTTGCCGCCGCGGATGATCGTCAGCTGCACTTTCGACCCCGGCTGGCCGCGCAGCAGCCGCGTACCGGTGAACATCGAGACCTCGCGCGTCGACTTGCCGTCGATGCCGCGGATGTAGTCGCCCGTGCGCAGGCCGGCGCGCGCCGCCGGTGATCCGTCGCGCACGCCGAGAATGCGCAGATAGAATTGACGGGTGACGACCACGCCGACGCCGGCTGGCGGCAGCGGCGTGTTGGCCTTGAGGCTGGCAACTTCGTCCGGCGGCAGATACGCGCTCGACGGGTCGAGCCCGTCAGCCAGCCCGTGCATGGCGCCGTCCATGACCTTGTCGATGTCCACCGGTTCGACGTAGCTGCTCATGATGAGGCCGACGACGTCCTGGAAGATGCGCAGCTGCGGAAAGCTCCCCTGCGGGGCCGCGGCCGACGCGCCCAAGAGGCCGCCAATCGCCGCGACGACGACGAGCGGCGTCGAGATGAGGAGAACGAGCCAGCGCGATCTGGAAGACATGAGATCCTGGATTCTATCAGGCCTTGGGTGCGCGCAGGTCGGCCGGATCCGGCCCGCCGTATGACCCCGAGGCGACATTGGCCCCCGCGCCGTTGTGAGGGGCCGCCGGATTCGTTATCGCATGCGCATTCTCGGGGTTGATTTCGGTCAGCGGAGAATCGGACTCGCTCTCTCCGATGCGACCGCCACGCTCGCACGGCCGTGGAAGACCGTGGAGGCCGCCGGCGCGCCCGGCCGCTCGGCCGACGCGGTGTCGGCCGAACTCGCCCAACTCGCCCTCGAGGACGACTCCGATGGGGCGCGCGTCGTCGAGATCGTCGTCGGGATCCCACGGCGCCTGAACGGGGACGACAACGAGCAGACGCAGCCGGCGCGCGCGTTCGCCGAGGCGCTGGGCCGGGCGGCCGGGCTGCCGGTGCGCCTCCAGGATGAACGGCTGACGAGCCACGAGGCCGACGAGCGGCTGGCGGCGCGCGAGCGCGACTGGCGCCGCCGGAAGGCCAAGCTCGACGCTGTCGCCGCGGCCATCATTCTCCAGGACTTCCTTGACGAGCGTCCCCGCCGCGAGCCGCCGGGCGACGCGCCGGAGCCCGGCCGTTGATGGCCAAACGGGTCGCGGTCGCCTTGCTCGTACTGCTCCTGGCGGGCACGGGCGGCGCCTGGTGGGTGTGGCACCGCGTGACGTCGCCCTATCGAGGCTTCACCGACAGCGAGGTGTTCGTCGATCTGCCCGCCGGATCTGGCCACCAGGAAATCGCCCGCCGACTGGCGGCCGCCGGCGTCGTGCCCGACGTGTGGACTTTCCGCATTGCCGCTCGGCTCGCCCGCGCCGACCGCCGCCTCGAGGCCGGCGAGTACCGGTTCACGCGTCCCGCCAGCGCCGATGGAGGTCGTCGGCCGCCTCGCGCGCGGCGACGTCTATCAGCGCACCGTGACGTTCCCCGAGGGGCTCACGATTCAGGAGATGGCGTCGATCTTCGAGCGAAGCGGCCTGGGGACCGCCCCGGACTTCGAGCGCGCGGCGGCAAACGGCGCGGCCGCGGCGTCGTTCGACCCGGGGGCGCCCTCGCTCGAAGGCTACCTGTTTCCGAGCACCTACCGGCTCCCGCGGAGCGCGGGGGCGGACGGCACCGTGCAGGCCATGGTGACGCTCTTCGAGAAGCAGTTCGGCGCGGACCTGCGCGCCGCGGTGGCCTCGCAGGGCTGGAGCGTGCGCGACACGGTGACGCTCGCCTCGCTCGTCGAGCGCGAGACCGCGCGGGCCGACGAACGGCCGCTCGTCGCGGCGGTCTTTCGCAACCGCCTGCGGATCGGGATGCCGCTCCAGAGCGATCCGACGGTGATCTACGCGCTCATGCTGGCCGGCCGGTGGAACGGCAACATCAGCAAGGACGACTTGAAGATCGACTCGCCGTACAACACGTACCGCTACGCCGGCCTGCCGCCAGGCCCGGTCGCCTCGCCCGGCCTCGCCTCGCTCGAGGCCGCGGTCCATCCGGCCGACGCGAAGTACCTCTACTTCGTGAGCCGGAACGACGGCACGCACGTCTTCTCGTCAACGCTCGCCGAGCACAACCGGAATGTTCAGAAGTGGCAAGTGCGGTACTTCCGGGAGAAGAACGCAGGTCAAGTCAGAAGTCGGAAGCCAGAAGGTGGAAGCCAGAAGTGAGAAGTCAGAAGGGAGAAGTAGAAGAGACAGAAGGGAGAAGCCAGAAGGGAGAAGTCAGAAGGGAGAAGTCAGAGGGGAGCGTCCGTCTCCTGGGCTTCTATAACTTCTAACTTCTGTCTTCGCACTTCCCACTTCCCACTTCCCACTTCTCCCTTCTCTCTTCTAACTTCTAACTTCTAACTTCTAACTTTCTTCCTCAGTGTCCCCACTTCAGCTTCTCTCGCAGCATGTCGAAATGCGTGCGTGAGGAGATGCGGGCCAATCGCAGCCGCCGCGCCGCGCGCGAGACGACGATGGCGTCGTGGCGTTCGAGCGGCGCGCCGTACTGGCCGTCGAAGGTCGCGACGCTGTCGGCCGGGGACACGTCGGTCACCGGCTGCAGCCGGACGGTCGCCGTGGCCGGGAGCACGACCGGGCGGTTCGTCAGCGTGTGCGGGGCAATCGGCGTGAGCACGAAGGCATCGACGGCCGGGTGCACGATGGGGCCGCCGGCCGACAAGTTGTAGGCCGTCGATCCGGTGGCCGTGGCGAGGATCAGGCCGTCGGCCTTCACGTGACAGACGAACTCGCCGTCGATCGTGACGTCGATTTCGATCATTCTCGACAGCGGCCCGCGCGTCAGGACGATGTCGTTGAGCGCAAGCCGATCCAGCACCGTCTCGCCGCCGCGCTGCACCGAGCCGCGGAGCATCAGCCGCGACTCCGTGCGCATCCGGCCGGCGAGCACATCGTCCAGCGCGGTCGTGAGCTCCGTTCGGCCGACTTCCGCCAGGAAGCCCAGCCGCCCCAGGTTCACGCCCAAGACCGGGATGTCAACAGGTGAATGCGCCACGGCGCTGGCGGCCGCGAGCATCGTGCCGTCGCCGCCGAACGCGACGAGCAGGTCAACGTGTTCGGGCAGCGCCTGGCGCGGCGCCACGGGCCATCGGTCCGCCAGGCCCGCCGCAGCGGCGCTTGCGTCCTCAATCGTGATCGGGCAGCCGCGCGCGTCGAGCCAGGCGGCGGCGTCGGTCAAGGCCGAGAGCGCCGTGGGCAGCGTGACGCGCGCGAGGAGGCCAATTCGGAGAAGGGGCATCGACGGGACCGGCTTGGTTTGGGGTCAGCCGCGGGCGAGGAGCATCAAGAACTCCCGGTTGCCCTCGGCGCCTTCGATCGGTGACGGCTCGAGGCCGACCCGCCTCAATCCTACTGCATGGGCCGCATCGGCGACCTCGGCGATGACCCGTTCGTGGATGGCCGGGTCGCGGACGATGCCGCCCTTCCCGACGTCGTGACGGCCGGCCTCGAATTGCGGTTTGACGAGCGCGACGACCCGCCCGTCCGGGGCGAGGAGCGGCGGAACGACCGGAAAGATCTGGCGGAGGGAAATGAACGCCACGTCGATCGTGACCAGGTCGAACACGCGCGCATCGGCCGGCAGGTCGTCCGGGCGAAGCATGCGCGCGTTGACGCCTTCGATGACGTCAACGCGCGGGTCGTTCCGCAGGGACCAGGCGAGCTGTCCGCGGCCGACGTCGAGCGCGACGACGCGGCGCGCGCCCCGCTCGAGCAGGACGTGGGTGAATCCTCCCGTCGACGCGCCGATGTCGAGGGCCAGCCACCCGGCGGGGACGATGCCGAAGACGTCGAGGGCGTGCGCGAGCTTGACGCCGCCGCGGCTCACCCACGGGTGCTCCGGGACGCGCAGCGCGACGACCGCGTCATCGCCGACGGGCGCGCCGGCCTTGGTTTGCCGATGGCCGTCCACCAGGACGTCGCCGGCGAGAATGAGCGCGCGGGCACGCTCGCGCGACGCCGCCAGTCCCTGGGCGACGACCGCCTGGTCAAGACGACGTTTGGCCATCGGTCAATGCTTTCGCGCGAGGCTCCAGGTCGCGATGTCCGCGAGCCGTCCGCCGAGGCCCACCGACGCGAGCGCGGCCTTGGCGCGATCGATGCCGGCGGCGGCGAGCCGCTTCGACGCGTCGACGCCGATGAACGCCGGGTAGCTCGGCTTGGCGTGGGCGGCGTCCTTGCCGGCGGTCTTGCCCAGCTCGCTGCTGGATCCTTCGACGTCGAGCAGGTCGTCAACGATTTGAAACACGAGGCCGAGATGGCGCGCGTAGTCGTCGATGGCCGTCGTCGTCGCGAGGTCGGCCTGGCTGGCGATGGCGCCGAGCACGGCCGCGGCGCGAATCAGCGCGCCCGTCTTGCGCGCGTGCATGTCCTCGAGCGCGGGCTGATCGAGCGCGATGCGTCGGTCCGGAGGCACGCGGCCGGCCGCGGCGAGGTCGATCGCCTGGCCGCCGACCATACCCGCAGCACCGGCGGCGGCGGCGAGCACGGCGGCCGAGCGAACGCGCTCGTCAGCCGACAGCACGGGCGCATCGGCGGGCACCGCGGGCGAGGGCGACCGCGTGATGAGCGCGAAGGCTTCCGTGAGCAGTCCGTCGCCGGCGAGCACCGCGAGGCCCTCGCCGAAGACGACGTGCGAGGTGGGCCGTCCGCGCCGCAGCACGTCATCGTCCATCGCGGGCAGGTCGTCGTGAACGAGCGAGTACGCGTGGACGAGCTCGACCGCGCACGCGTTCGGCAAAGCGAGCAGTCGCGCGGCGGCCGACGGGCGGTCGTGGCGCGCGGCGACCGCGTCGGCGACGGCGAGCGTCAAGCAGGGCCGCAAGCGCTTGCCAGCGCCGAGCGCGCTGTAGCGCATCGCCTCGAGAATGAGCGGCGGCGCCAGGGCGTCAGGCAATGCGCGCGCGAGGCCCTCGTCGATGAGGCCGCGGAGCTCGGCGAAGTAGGTCTCGAGCGGGCCGGACACTAGCTCGCCTCGGGGTCGACCAGGTCGGAGGCGTCGGCGATCTCGCCGCGCTCGGTCAACACCTCGATGCGGCGCTGGGCGGCGCCCAGCCGTTCCTGGCAGTACCGGGATAGCGCGATGCCGCGCTCGAACAGCGCGAGCGACGTGTCGAGCGGCAGGTCGCCCTCTTCGAGCTGCTTGACGATCGACTCGAGCTCGGCGATCGCGGTTTCGAAATCTTTGATGGACGCTGTCTCTGCCATGGGAGTTCCGTCTGCGGCTCCGCCGCTTCGCTACTGGTCGGAGGCGGATTCGACCCGGCAGGTCAGCTCGCCTCGCGCCAACGTGACACGCACGCCGTCGCCCGGCTGCACCTGCTGCGCCGAGCGAATGATACTCGTCCGCCCGTCGTTCCAACAGACCGCGTAGCCGCGGCCGAGCACGGCCAGCGGGCTCAGCGAGTCGAGGTGAGCCGCCAGCTCGCGCAGGCGCGAGAGGGCGACGAGCCGCCGCCCCGCGATGTGCTGGCGCAAACCTCCTTCGGCGCGAGCCAAGCGGAGGTGCAGATCGGCGGCGAGCCGCCGGACGTCGCGGCGGTCGAGCCGTCGGGCGAGCACCTCGAAGCGCTGGGCGGCGCGCGTCAGCCGCGTCGCCACGCCGCGCTCGAGCCGGAGCGCGAGCTCCTGCTGGTCGCGATCGCGGAGCACGACCATCGTCGTCCATCGGCGCAGACCCCCGTCGGCGCGGTCGCGGCGGTGGGCGCGGGCGTCGATCGCGCGCGCGGCGGCCCCGCGAAGGGCGCGGCCGGCCCGCTCGATGCGTAGCCGGAAATGGTCGGCGCGCTCGACGACGAGCTCCGCCGCGTTGGACGGCGTCGCCGCGCGGACGTCGGCGACGAAGTCGGCGATCGTCACGTCGATTTCGTGGCCCACCGCCGAGATGACGGGCACGGGACAGGCGGCAATCGCGCGCGCGAGCGCCTCGTCGTTGAAGGCCGACAGGTCCTCGGCCGATCCGCCGCCGCGGCCGATGATGACGACGTCCACCTCGGGCACGCGCACGACGGCGGCGAGCGCGCGCGTGAGCTCGAGGGCCGCGTTCTCGCCCTGCACGCGCGCCGGACGCACGACGACGCGCGCCGACGGGTGCCGCTGGAGCAGGACGCGAAGGATGTCGCGCACGGCCGCGCCGTCGAGCGAGGTCACGACGCCAATGCGCCGCGGCAGCACCGGCAGCGGCCGCTTGCGCGCCGCGTCGAACAGCCCTTCCGCGTGCAGCCGCCGCTTGAGCTGCTCGAATTGGAGCTGCAGCGCGCCGGCGCCCAGCGGCTCGAGCGCGTCGCAGACGAGCTGGTACTCGCCCTTGACCTCGTAGACGCCCAACCGGCCCCGCGCGACCACCCGCAGGCCGTCGGCCGGCTCCCACCGGAGGTTCCGGACGGCCGTGCGGAACATGACGGCGCGAAGCTGCGCGTAGTCGTCTTTGAGCGTGAAATACAGGTGGCCGGAACTCCAGCGCTTGCAGTTCGAGATCTCGCCGTGCACGGCCAGCGCGCCGAACCCGCGCTCGACCAGGTCGCGGAGGCGGCCGGTCAGCTCGCTGACCGACAGGGCGCCGTCTCGCGGCGCCGGGACGTCGAACGGCAGTCCGGGCGTGTGTGGCATGAGGACAAGGGCCCGCGTGGCGAGGCGTTGAAACGCGCCGTCTACGCCGTTTCGACCGACTCCGCGGCGAGCGCTTCGAGGTCGGCGGCCGACAGGTTCAACCGTTCGATGCTGTGGGCGCGCCCCGTCGCCTCGTCGGCCGTGACGATGACGGCCGAGAGCCGCGGATTCTCCGTGGCCGTCTCGAACCGCTGGGGGAGGCCCGTGAGAAAACGCGCGAGTATCGCCGAGCGCTCGACGCCGATGACCGAATCGTGCGGACCGGTCATCCCGACGTCCGTGATGTAAGCCGTGCCCTGCGGCAGCACGCGGTCGTCGGCGGTCTGCACGTGCGTGTGGGTGCCGACCACGGCCGTGACGCGCCCGTCCAGGTACCAGCCCATCGCGACCTTTTCGGACGTCGCCTCCGCATGGAAGTCCACGAAGATGATCCGCGCCGTCTCTCGGACGGCCTCGATCTCGGCGTCGATGACGCGAAACGGATCGTCGATCGGCGTCAGGAACACGCGGCCCATGCCGTTGATGACCGCGACCGGGACGCCCGACGCGGTGTGGGCCACGTAGGCGCCGCGCCCCGGTGTGCCCGCCGGAAAGTTCGCCGGCCGCAGGAGGCGTGGCTGGTGCCCGATGTACGGCAGGATTTCCTTCTTGTCCCAGCTGTGATTGCCGCCGGTCATCACGTGAACGCCGCGGTCGAGAAACTCGTCGGCCAGGTCGGGGGTGATGCCAAACCCGGCGGCCGCATTCTCGACGTTCGCGATCACGAGATCGATTTGCCGGTGCGCGACGAGGGGGCCGACCCCGCGGCGGACGAGCTCGCGCCCCGGACGGCCGACGATGTCGCCGATAAAGAGGATCCGGATCATCCGCGCTCCACGGGGATGTCGATGGCCTGGCCGCGCCGGTCAGCGATGCGGGGCAGGCTGAGGCGAAGCTGGCCGGCGGTCACCAGGGCCTTGGCCCGGCGCACGTCGATCGTGCCGGTCAATCGCACGGCGCGCGCGAAGCGGCCGTAGGCTCGCTCAGCCAGATGAAATCGCGCGCCGGGCACCGGTTCGGCCGGCACCTTCGCGCCCACGATCAGGACCGTGTTGCGGCGGACGGTCACGCGCAGCGCACGGGCGGGGACGTCCGGCACGTCGACCACGACGACGACCGCATCGGCGGCCTCGACGACGTCGAGCGGCGGCCGGCATTCGCCGCTCGTCATGGCAGCCCCGACCGCCGGGTCGCCCAGCTCGAGCAGCAAGCGCTTGGCGTCGTCGGCCAGATCGGCGGCGTCTTGGCGGTAGAGATCATCCATCGTTCCGATCATAAGTCATGCGCCGGCGTGGCCACCCAGAGGCGCCTGCGCCGAGACGATTGTAAGTGAGTGCAATAGACTAAGATTATATATTTGCATTAGACTAACGTTGTTGCTATGATTGCCCCAACAAGGACGATTTCAGGGAACCGCTCGGGTTTCCCAGAACAACAACACAGTGAGGAGCAGAACCATGACAGTGACAACGTGGAGTCCGGCGTTTGAGATCGACCAGTTGAATCGCATGTTCGACAGCGTCTTCAACCGGGAATCGAGCAACGACAGCACGTGGGCGCCGGCGGTGGACATCTACGAGAGCCAGGCGCACGACGTGGTGATCAAGCTGGACCTGCCGGAGGTCAAGCGTGAGGCCGTGAAGGTGACGTTCGAGAACGACGTCTTGACCATCGAGGGCGAGCGGGCGCTCGACGCGGAGATCCCGCGCGAGCAGTACCGGCGCCTCGAGCGTCATCACGGGCCGTTCCGTCGCAGCTTCACCTTGCCCGCGACGGTCGACGCGGGCCGCGCGCAGGCCGCGTTCCAGGACGGCGTGTTGACGATCACGCTGCCGCAGCGCGAGGAAGCGAAGCCGCGGCAGATTCAGGTGAACGGCTGAGCCAGCCGTCGCGGTAGACATGACGGCCCGTCGCGGCAGCCGATCGGCTGCCCGGCGGGCCGGAGGACTCAGCACTCCGAACTTCGGACTCCGAACTCAGAACTTCGAACTCCGGACTGAGACTCGACGACTTACTTTGCGCCGAGGTCCGGGTGCATCCCGGCCCACGGCGTGGCGCGCTCGTAGCCGTCGGCCAGCCGCAGGAGCGTGGCCTCGTCCCAGGCGCGGCCGGTGAACTGCAAGCCCACCGGCAGCCCATTCGGCGTGAATCCGCACGGAACGCTCACCGCGGGCAGCCCCGCGAGCGGCGCGCCGACCGTGAAAATGTCTCCCAAATACATCTGTAAGGGATCGTCCGCGCGTTCGCCGAGCTTGAACGCGGGCGTCGGGCTGGTCGGGACCGCCACGGCATCGACGTCGGCCAACGCCCGCTCGAAGTCGCGCCGGATGAGCGTGCGGACTTGTTGGGCTTTGAGGTAGTAGGCGTCGTAGTAGCCCGCGCTGAGCACGTACGTGCCGAGCATGATGCGCCGCTTCACTTCCGGACCGAAACCGCGGCGCGTTTGTTCGTACATCTGCTCGAGCGTGCCGGCCGCGGCGCGCTCGCCGTAGCGTACGCCGTCGTACCGCGCCAGGTTCGAGCTGGCCTCGGCGGTGGCCACCAGGTAGTACACGGGAATTGAGAACCGGCTGTGCGGCAGCTCGACCGGGCGAACCGTGACGCCCAGGCGCTCGATCGTGCGGACGCTTTCCTCGAAGGCGCCGAGGACGCCGGCGTCGACGCCTTCTCCGAGCAAGTGCCGCGGCACGCCAATCCGCAGGCCCTTCAGATCGCCGGTCAGGGCATCGCCGAAGCACGGGACGTCGCGCGCGGCGGACGTCGCGTCCTGCGCGTCGTGGCCGCTGATGACCTCGAGCAGGAGGGCGGCGTCGCGCGCGGTGCGCGCGAACGGCCCAATCTGATCGAGCGACGAGGCGAACGCGATCATCCCGTACCGCGACACGCGGCCGTAGGTCGGCTTCATGCCGACCACGCCGCAGAGCGCGGCCGGCTGGCGAATCGATCCGCCGGTGTCCGAGCCGAGCGCGAGCGGCGCCAGACCGGCGGCCACGGCCACGGCCGATCCGCCGCTCGATCCCCCCGGGATCCGGTCGATCGCCCAGGGGTTCTTCGCCGGGCCGAACGCGCAATTCTCGGTTGACGATCCCATCGCGAACTCATCGCAGATGGTCTTGCCGAGGATGACCGCGCCCGCGCGCTCGAGCCGGCGGACGACCGTGGCGTCGAACGGCGAGACGTAGTCTTCGAGCAGCCGGGAGCCCGCGGTGGTCGGCATGCCGCGCGCCGCCAGGTTGTCCTTGAGGGCGACCGGCACGCCATGCAGCGGGCCCACCGGCGCCGCGGCGCGATCCAGGGCGTCGGCGCGCGCGAGCGCCTGGTCGGCGCCCACGTGCTGGAAGGCGTGGAGGATCGGATCGACCGCGCGGATTCGGGCCAACGCCTGCTCGCACGCCGCGCGCGCGGTGAGCTGTCCGGCCGCAATGGCGTCGCGCAGCTCGACCGCGGTCACGAAGGCACCTGCGCCCGCCATCAAAGCACCTTGGGGACTTTGAAGAGGCCGGCCTGGGAGTCCTTGTCGGGCGCGTTGGCCAGCGCGTCGGCCGTGCTGAGCGAGGGCACGACGACGTCGGCGCGCCAGGCCGCGTCGAGGGGCACCGGGTGTGAGGTCGGCGCGACGCCGTCGGTGTTCACCTCCTGCACCTGCTCGGCGTAGTGGAGGATATCGGCGAGTTGCGTCGTGAACATCTCGACGTCCTGCTCGGACAATTCCACGCGCGCGAGTTCCGCGATGCGGAGGACGTCGGCTTTCGTGAGTGTCGAAGCCATCGTTTCGGGATGCTAGCATGGTCGAGCGCCGTCACGCGGCCGGCGGAGTGCCCCCATGCGAACCAGTCTCGCGCTCGTCGCGGCCGTGTCCGTGCTGCTGATCCCCGCGACGTCGCGGGGGTGGGGCATGGACGTGCACCGCTTCCTCACCCGGCGGGCGATCGACGGCCTGCCGCCGGAGCTCAAAGCCTTCTACGCGGTTCAGCACGACTTCGTCGTCGAGCACTCGGCCGATCCGGACCTGTGGCGGATTGCCGGGCTGGAGGGCGACCTCGGACCGGAGAACCCGAACCACTTCCTGAACATCGACGGATTGGGCGACCCGCCGCCGTTCACGAACGTGCCGCGCGGCCATGCCGCGTTCGTGGCCAAGTACGGCGCGGCCGCCGCCGAACGGGCCGGCCGCCTGCCCTGGCGCACCGAGGAGATTCTACGACCGGCTCGTGTCCAGCTTCAAGGACCTCGCGACCGGATCGACGTACGCCGCTCCCGACGCGCGCTACCTGGGCTCGGTGCTGTCGCACTACGTCGAGGACGCGTTTCAGCCGTTCCACGCGACACGGGACTACGACGGCCAGTCGACCCACCAGCGGGGCATCCATGCCCGCTTCGAGACGGACGTCGTCCTGCGCAATCTCGGCCAACTTCAGCTCGCGCCCGTCGCCATTCACCCGGTTGGCAACATCCGCAACTACACGTTCGACACGCTCATCGACAGCCAGGCGCTCGTGGCCGACGTGCTTCGCGCCGATCGGGAAGCCGCCTCCGGCCGTGACGTCTACGACGACGCGTATTTCGCGGCGTTCTTCACGAGGGTGCGGCCGCTGCTCGAGGATCGGATGAGCGAGGCGTCGAGCGGCGTGGCCAGCGTCATCGCGAGCGCCTGGCAGGCCGCCGGGAGTCCCGCGCTCCCGCTCCCCGGCCCGAAGCCGCCAGAGCCAATCAGACATTGACAGCAACGCATCGCCTCATCGGCCTATCGACCCATCGACCTATGGGGCGGGCGGCCGATCGCGCGGGCGGGACAGCCGATGGGGCGATGGGCCGATAGGTCGATAGGTCGATAGGTCGATAGGTCGATAGGTCGATGATTGATGTCTTCCTGGTGCCAGTTGGCGCGGATCGCCACGAACTCTATTGCGAATCCGCGCCCGATGATGGGCCGTCGGACGCGGTGCCCGCGAAAGCGACGTGGCGGGCGCGGGCGGCGGGTTTCGGACGCCGTGTCATCGCGGAGGGCGAACGCGCGCGCGACGGGGCGGCGCCGGAGGGCGGGCGCCTTCGGCGCGTCGTCGCGAAGTGGCTGGCCCGAGCCGTGGCCCGCCAGCGCTTGCTCTGGTATCTGCGCGGACGAACGGACGCCCGTCTGTGGCACCCCGACCGTCTGGTGGGCGAACGCGCGCGGCAGCTGCTGCGCGCCAACCTCCAACGTGCGATCGCCCGCCACCAGCGCTGGTTCATCGTCGATGCGGCCCTGACTCTGGCGGCGCTGCCGCTCATGGTGCTCCCGGGCCCGAACGTCCTCGGCTACTTCTTCGCGTTTCGCCTCGTGGGGCACTACCTGTCGCTCGGCGGCGCGCGGCGCGGTTTGCGGGTCGTCCAGTGGACGCTCGTTCCGACTCCGCAGTTGAGCGAGCTTGGCGACCTGGCGCAGCTGGATCCGGCCAGCCGCGCCGCCCGCGCGCGCGAGATCGCCCAGGGGCTCGGGCTGCCGCGTCTGCCGCTGTTCCTCGATGACCTCGCGAGTCGCTGAGGGCTGGTATACTCGCGCGGCTGTGACCCTGGCTGAGCTCGCCGACCGGCTGGGCTGCCGTCTTGAAGGCGACGGGTCGCTGTCCGTGTCGCGTGTGGCCGGCCTCGAAGACGCCGCGCCGGGCGACGTCACGTTTCTCGCCAATCCCAAGTACAAGTCGAAGCTCGCGACGACCCGAGCGTCGGCGGCCATCGTTGACGCGACCGTGACCCACGCGCCGTGCGCGCTCTTGCGGAGCGCCGAGCCGTACGTGACGTTCGCGCGCGCCCTCGCGCTGCTGACGCCGCCGCCGCGGCCGGCCCTGGGCATCAGCCCCCTGGCTGCAATCGACCCCTCGGCGTCGATTGGGCCGGACGCGTCGATCGGGCCGTTCGTGGCCATCGGCGCCCACGTCCGGATCGGCGCCCGCGCGGCGATCGCGCCCCATGTGGTCATCGGCGAGGGGGCCTCGCTGGGCGACGATTGCGTCCTCCGCGCCCACGCCTCGATTCGCGAGGGCGTGCAGCTTGGCCACCGCGTCGTCGTGCAGGACGCGGCCGTCATCGGGAGCGACGGCTTCGGCTTCGCCCGCCGCGCCGACGGCACCCACGAGAAGATTCCCCAGGTGGGCCGCGTCGTGATCGAAGACGACGTCGAGATCGGCGCGCACACGGCCGTCGACCGGCCCGCCGTGGGCGAGACGCGCATCGCATCGGGCACGAAGATCGACAACCTCGTGCAGATCGCGCATGGGGTGAAGATCGGTCGGCGGGCGCTGCTGGCCGCGCAGTCCGGCATTGCGGGCAGCACCGTGCTCGACGACGATGTCATTCTGGCGGGGCAGGCGGGCGTGACGGGCCACGTCCATCTCGGCCGCGGCGTCATCGTTGGCGCAAAGTCCGTCGTGACCAAGGACGTGCCCGCCGGCCGGCACGTGACCGGCATTCCGGCGATCGACCTCGATCTCTGGCGGCAGTCGGCCGTGCTGCTGCGGCGCCTGCCGGAGCTGCGACGACTGGTCTCCGATCTCAGCGCGCGCCTCAAGGCACTCGAGTCCCGCGCGAAGAAGCGATAAACGGTAGTAGATAATGATTGGTGGTGCGATACATCTGGTTGGTATCAGTAGTAGGCGTCCTCCTCGCGCCCGCCGTGGCGTTTGCCGGGGGCCGGCCCCAGAGCCCCGCCACACACGAGCCGACGATTCGCGTCTTCCTCGACTGCGGTCGCGCGTGTGATTTCGACTTCATCCGGCGCCAGATCCCGTATCTCGACTACGTGCGCGACCGGAAGGACGCCGACGTACACGTGCTCGTGACCACGCAGCCCACGAGCACGGGCGGCCGGGAGTACGACATCCAGTACATCGGCCTGGGCCGGTTCGACGGCGAGACACGGTCCTCCGACTTCATCTCGAGCGGCAGCGACACGAGCGACGAGCGCCGACACGACTTCGCGCGGACGTTTGCCCTGGGGTTGGTGCCGTACCTGCTCTCCACGGATGCCGCGGCGGATCTGGCCGTGCAGTTCTCGGCGCCGACGGCGGCCCCGAGGAACGCGGCGCCGGCGAACGACCCGTGGAATCTCTGGGTGTTTCGCATTAGCGCCAGCACCGACCTCCAGAGCGAGCGCTCGACGTCGAGTCGGCAGGTCCACGGCAACCTTTCGGCCAACCGGACGACGAATCTGTGGAAGATCGGCGTGTCGTCGACCGCCGACTCGCGGCGCGACACGTTCACGCTGAGCGACAACAGCATCTTGAAGAGCTCGTCGCACCGCACCTCGTCGCGGCTGCTGGTCGTGCGCAGCCTGGGCGTCGATCACTGGGGCGCGGCGGTCCGCGTCTCGGGCGGCGCCAACACCAGGAATAACGAGCGCGCGGTGGCCCGGGTCGCCGCGGGCCTCGAGTACGACGTCTTTCCGTACGCCGAGTCGTCCGAGCGATCGTTGACGCTCGACTACACGGTCGGGATGAATTACTACAAGTACATCGATCGCACCATCTTCGGCCGGCTCCATGAGACAGCGCCCGATCAGCAGTTCGTCGCATCGCTCAACCTGCGGCAGCCGTGGGGAGCGACGAGCGTCGGCTTCGAGACGGCCAACTACCTGAACGATTTCAGCCGGCACCACTTCAACGTCAACGGGCGGATCAACGTGCGGCTGGTGCGCGGCCTGGATCTGAACGTCGACGGCAGCGCGTCACAGGTGCACGACCAGCTCTACCTGGCGGCGGGGGAGGCGAGCAACGAGGAGATCCTGCTGCGCGTCAAGAACCTGCAGACCTCCTATCGCTACGGGTTCAGCGTGGGCGTGAGCTTCCAGTTCGGGTCGATCTTCAACAATGTCGTCAACCCGCGGTTCGACGGCCGATAGCGCGCGTCCTGCGGTCGCTGACGAGGCCGAGGCATGACGGCCGCGCCCCGTGGCATAATTCGCCGCATGCCCAGCGAGGCGGTGCTGCGCATCCCGGCGCTGGCGTTCACCGTCGCGGCGTTGGCCCCCGTCGGTTCGAGCTGACCGACTTGGCAGCATCGAGCAAATATCCAGCGGCTCCCTGGCTCGGGCACGCTCGTCCGGGAGCGGTCGCGCGCCCATGACCCAGGACGGACCCCTCCGCGTGATGCTCTCGTGCGGCGAGGCGTCGGGCGACCTCTACGCCGGCGCGCTCGTGCCCGCGCTCCGGGCGGTCTCTCCGGGCGTCGAGGTGTTCGGCTTCGGGGGCGGGCGCATGGCGGCCGCGGGCGGCGAGCTCATCGGAGATTTCCGCGGCTTCTCGGTCACGGGGCTGGTCGAAGCCATGGCCGTGCTGCCCAAGTCGTGGCGCATGCTGCGCCAGCTGCGCGCGGCGGCGGTCCGGCGTCGTCCCGACGTCTTCGTGGCGATTGATTTTCCCGACTTCAACTTCCGGCTGCTGCCGATCATGCATCAGCTGGGTGTGCCCGTCGCCTACTACGTGAGCCCGCAACTCTGGGCGTGGCGCGCCGGCCGGCTCGAGACGATTCGCCGCTACGTGAGCCGCATGCTCGTGATTTTTCCGTTCGAACAGCAGCTGTACGAAGAGGCGGGCGTTCCGGTTGAGTTTCTCGGCCATCCGCTGGTCGACCTCGCGGTGGCGAAGAGGCCGCGCGAGCGGCTGCTCGGTGACGCCGGACTCGATGCCGCGCGGCCGGTCCTCGCGTTCTTGCCCGGGAGCCGGCCCAATGAGATCCGGCAGATCCTGCCCACGCTGGCCGCCGCCGCGGGGCCGATTGTGGCGGCCGTGCCCGGCGTGCAGTTTCTCGTGGTGCGGGCGCCGTCGCTCGACGCGTCGCTGTTCGCGCCCCTCGAGGCCCTTCGCGCCGCCGGGATGCCCATCGGCGTGGTCGAGGCCGCCGCGGACGACGCGCTCGCGGCGGCCGACGCCGCCGTGGTGGCATCGGGGACGGCCACGGTGCAGGCGGCGCTGCACGAGTGTCCGATGGCCGTGGTCTATCGCGTCGCGCCGCTCACGTATTGGCTCGCCCGGCGATTCATCCGCCTGAACACATTTGGCATGGTCAACCTGGTGGCCGGCCGCAACATCGTGCCCGAGCTCATCCAGGAGAACTTCACCGCGGAGCGTGTCGCCCGGGAGGCCATCGCGCTCTTGACCGACCCGCCGCGCGCCGAGGCGATGCGACGCGACCTGGCCGATGTCAGAATGTGGCTCGGCAGCCCCGGCGCCTCGATGCGCGCCGCCCGGGCCATCGTGGGCGTTGCCGCGCAAGGCGCGACCCGCCCGGTCGCCAACCACGTGTCCGCGTGAAATACTGGGGAAACCATGTCTCTCGATTCCTTTTCGACTCGTTCGACCCTCGCGGTCGGCCGCGACACGGTCGACTACTTCAGCCTGCCGAAGCTCGAGCAGGCGGGGCATCCGGGAGTCGGGCGGCTGCCGTACTCGCTCAAGATTCTGCTCGAGAGCCTCCTCCGGCGCGAAGACAACGCGTTCGTCAAGGCGGATGACATCCGCGCGCTCGCGTCGTGGACGCCGCGCGCGCAGGGGCATAAGGAGATCGCGTTCATGCCGGCCCGCGTCCTCCTCCAGGACTTCACCGGCGTGCCCTGCGTGGTCGACCTCGCGGCGATGCGCGACGGGATCGTGCAGCTTGGCGGCCGAGCCGAGCAGGTCAATCCGCTGCAGCCGGTCGAGCTCGTCATCGACCACTCGGTGCAGGTCGACTATTTCGGCCGTGCCGACGCCTGGCCTTTGAACGCCGACCTCGAATATCAGCGCAACCGCGAGCGCTACACGTTCCTGCGGTGGGGACAGACCGCGTTTCACAACTTCCGCGTGGTGCCGCCAGAGACGGGCATCGTCCACCAGGTCAACATCGAATATCTCGCCCGCGTCGTCTGCCGGGGCGAGGACGAGCGTGGGCCGCTCGCGTTTCCCGACACCGTGTTCGGCACCGACTCGCACACGACCATGGTCAACGGGTTGGGCGTGGTCGGATGGGGCGTCGGCGGCATCGAGGCCGAGGCGGCGATGTTGGGGCAGCCCAGTTCCATGCTCCTCCCCGCCGTCGTCGGCTACCGGCTGGTCGGCCGGCTGCCGGAAGGCGCCACGGCGACCGACCTCGTGCTGACGATTACCGAGGCGCTCCGCAAGAAGGGCGTCGTGGGGACGTTCGTCGAGTTCTTCGGCCCCGGCCTCAAGCACCTGACGATTGCCGACCGCGCCACGCTTGGCAACATGTGCCCGGAGTACGGGGCGACGGTCGCGATCTGTCCCATCGATCACATGACGCTCGACTACCTGCGCTTCACCGGGCGGGACGAGAGCCAGGTCGCGCTCGTCGAGGCGTACGCGAAGGCGCAGGGGCTGTTCCACACCGACACCACGCCCGACGCGATGTACTCGGACACGTTGGAGCTGGACCTCGGGACCGTCGAGCCGAGCCTCGCGGGGCCCCGCCGACCGCAGGATCGGGTGCCGCTCGCGCGCGCCAAGACGGCGTTCGCCGGCGCGCTCGATGACCTCCGGAAAGGGGTGAAGCCGCCCGCGTCCGGGGGCGGGGCGGGTGCGTCCGGATCGGCCGCGGCGGTCGCCGAGGCCGTCGGCACCCAGCTCGAGCACGGGTCGGTGGTGATTGCCGCCATCACGAGCTGCACGAACACGTCGAATCCGAGCGTGATGATCGCGGCGGGCCTGCTGGCGAAGAAGGCGGTTGAGCGTGGACTCACGAGCCGGCCCTGGGTCAAGACGAGCCTCGCGCCCGGGTCGAAGGTCGTGACCGACTACCTGGTGAAAGCCGGGCTCCAGGCATACCTCGATCAGCTGGGCTTCCAGCTCGTGGGCTACGGCTGCACGACGTGCATCGGCAACAGCGGGCCGCTCCCCGAAGAGATTGCCGCGGAGGTGCGCGACCGCCAGCTGGTCGTGTGCGCCGTGCTGTCGGGGAACCGCAATTTCGAGGGCCGCATCCAGCAGGACGTGCGCGCCAACTATCTTGCGTCGCCTCCCCTCGTGGTGGCCTACGCGCTGGCGGGATCGATGAACGTCGACCTCGTCACCGAGCCGCTGGGCACGGACTCCAACGGCCGTCCGGTGTTTCTGAAAGACATCTGGCCCAGCACGCTGGAGATTCAGCGAGCGATGGCCGCCGCGGTGTCCGCCGAGATGTTCCGCCGCCAGTACGCGAGCGCGTTCGAGGGCGACGAGCGGTGGCGGGATCTGCCGGTGCCCACCGGCGAAGTGTTCGCCTGGCAGAACGACTCCACCTACATTCGGCGTCCGCCGTTCCTCGAGGGGCTGACCCGCGAGGTGCCGACGCCGTCCGAGATTCGTGGCACGCGCGTGCTGGCGCTGCTCGGCGACAGCATCACGACCGATCACATCTCGCCGGCCGGCTCGATCAAGGTCGACAGCCCGGCGGGCCAGTACCTCATCGGCGAAGGCGTCCAGCCGAAGGACTTCAACTCGTACGGCGCCCGCCGCGGCAATCACGAGGTGATGATGCGCGGGACGTTCGCCAATGTCCGGCTGCGCAACCAGCTCGCGCCGGGCACCGAAGGCGGCTGGACCACGTGCCTGCTGGACGGCGCGGTGATGTCGATCTACGACGCGGCCGTGAAGTATCGCCACGCGAAGGTGCCGCTCGTCGTGCTGGCCGGCAAGGAATATGGCTCCGGCTCGTCGCGCGACTGGGCCGCGAAGGGCACGATGCTGCTGGGCGTGCGGGCGGTGATTGCGGGCAGCTTCGAGCGCATTCATCGCAGCAACCTGGTCAACATGGGCGTCCTGCCGCTCGAGTTCGCGCCCGGCGAGTCGGTCGCGTCGCTGGGCCTGACCGGCCGCGAGGTGCTCGATCTCATCGGCTCGGGCGATGCGCTGACCCCCCGCGGCCGCGTCGCCGTGCGCGCGACGAGCGATGACGGCACGGTGAAGGAGTTCGCCGCGACCGTCCGCGTCGATACCCCCGAGGAGCTGGTCGCGTTCCGCCACGGCGGCATCCTGCCGTACGTGCTCCGCCGGCTTGCCGGCGCCAACTGATCGCGCCGTCGCCATCCCGTGTCCACTAGGCACCATGGAGCGCATGGAGGCTGGCCGGGAGCCGAACTGGCGCCCCGGCGAAGCCGGGGCGGAGCACGGCGAGGCCAACGGCGGACGTGAGCGCGGACCGCGGATGGCCGCTCGCCAAGATCTCTCCGCGTTCACGTCCGCCGTTGACCTCGCCGTGCCGCCGCCGACGGCGGCGGCCAGTTCGGCGATTCGCACGGTGATCGGCGGCTTCCTCGGCGCCGGCCTCTCATGAATATCCACAGGCGTGGCCAGCCTTCATGTGCTCCATGGTGATGGCTCTTGATCTTTTCCAGACTGTCCGCCGCGTCCGTGAAGCGCCGCGCGCTCGAATGCGGGTTCGACCTGTGCGGGATTGCCCGCGCCGATCGGTTTCCGCGGCTCGGGAAGCTGCGCGACTGGATTGACGCCGGCTGGGCCGGCGACATGGCGTATCTCGCCGAGTCGCTCGACGAGCGCGAGGACCCCGCGCGCGTGCTCCCCACCGCGGCGTCCGTGGTCTCGCTGGCGCTCGTCTACCACACGCCGTTTCCCTTGTCGTCGGAGGTCGACCC
Organism: uncultured Acidobacteriota bacterium; assembly: GCA_963849525.1. Classification (GTDB taxonomy): domain Bacteria; phylum Acidobacteriota; class Vicinamibacteria; order Vicinamibacterales; family SCN-69-37; genus CAVXSP01. Next base: position 61,690 of record CAWKHL010000007.1, read on the forward strand.
GGCGCGCGTCGCGGTCTCCCGTTATGCGTGGGGCGCCGATTACCACGACGTCGTGCGGGCGCGGCTGCGCCCGCTCGTTGTCTGGATGGCCGAGGAGGCGGGCCCGGGCTTCGAGGCGTTCTCCTGCGTGGACAGCGGGCCGGTGCAGGAGCGCGTGTTCGCCGAGCAGGCCGGGATTGGCTGGATTGGCAAGAACACGTGTCTCATCAACGCCAGCCAGGGGTCGTGGCTCTTCCTTGCCGAAGTGCTGACCAACGCCGAGCTCCAGCCCGACGCGCCGGCGCTCGATCAATGCGGCACGTGCACGCGATGCCTCGAGGCGTGCCCAACCGGTGCGCTGCGCGCGCCCTACGCGCTTGATGCGACGCGCTGCCTGTCGTACCTCACGATTGAATCGCACGGCGGCGTCGAGGAGCCGCTGCGGCCCGAGATCCGCCAGCAGATCTACGGGTGCGACCTGTGCCAGGACGTCTGCCCCTGGAATCGCCGCGCGACGGAAAGCGAAGACGCGGCCTGGCAGCCGCGCGAGGGGTTGCTCTTTCCGCGGCTGATCGATCTGTGCCGCTGGACGGACGACGAGTGGCGCCGCCGGCTCAAGGGCAGCGCCATGCGCCGGGCGGGGTTGCGGCGCATTCGCCGGTCGCTGGCCTACGCGGCGGCGGCGCAGGCGGGGCCGGCCGCCGCCGATGCCCTCGACGCGCTGGCCGCGCATCCCTCTGCCGACGATCCCGTGGTGCGAGACGCCATCACGTGGGCGCGAGAGAGAGAAGTCAGAAGTGAGAGGCCAGAAGTGAGAAGTCAGAAGTGAGAGGCCAGAAGTGAGAAGTCAGAAGTGAGAAGTCGGGCTCCACGCTGCCCTCGCGGACGCTTCCGCGCGGCGTTGGGAATTGCGTAAGATCGGAATATGTCGCTGGCTCCTGCCCTGCTGCTCTCGATGCCACAGCTCATCGAGCCGACGTTTGCGCGTTCGGTCGTGCTGCTCTGCGAGCATGCCGAGGACGGCGCATTCGGCCTCGTGGTGAATCGGCCGTCGCCCGTGTCGGCGGCCGAGGCGGTGCAGCTCGATCCGCCGGTCCAGCAGCCGAACGACCTTCCGCTGCTCATCGGCGGCCCCGTCGAGCCGCAGCGCGGCTGGATTCTGACGTCGCAGCCGCCGGTCGAGGTCGAGCATCAGGGGCTTGGCGCCGGCTTGTATCTCTCGGCGTCGCCGCTCCTGCTGCGGCGGATGCTGACGGCGCGCCCGCTGCCGCGGCGGACCCATGTGCTGGCCGGCTACGCGGGATGGGGCCCGGGCCAGCTCGACGCGGAACTCGCCGAATCGGCGTGGCTCATCATGCCCGTCGAGCTCGACCTCATCTTCGAGATCCCGGCGGCGGTGTCCTGGGAGATGGCCATCCGCCGCCTGGGCGCCGACCCGCATCTGCTGCAGATGGGGCACGGCGTCCACTGACGCGCCCGCCTACTTGTTGATCACGTCCATCAGGTAATCCGACGCGACCTTCGACCGCGGCGCCATGCCGGCGAGGCGCCGCACGATCTCGACCTTCAACGTGCCATCGGCTTCCTTCCGCGCGAGCGCGACGAGCGCCGAGGCATTGTTCTGGCCCGCCAGCGCCGAGATGATGGCGCTGCGCATGTCGTGGTCCGTGTTGGCGTTGTAGAGATCGACGAGCGCGGTTCCCGTGGTCTCGGGCTTCATGCCGCTGAGATAACGGACGGCTTGTCGGCGCACGGTGGGATCCTTGTCGGTCTTGGCGACTTGCACGACCTGGTTGACCGCGCCCATCGACGCCATGGCCCGCACGATCGCCAGCCGCAGGTCCTGGTTGTCTTCCTTCTGATAGAGCTGCATCAGATCCTGCGGGCTGGCCAGGCGCCGGCTGCCGAGGGCGCTGATGGCCATGCGCTGGACGTCCATCGCTCCGGCCGACGACCCGCCTCCACCGAACGTCGCGGTGCCGTTCGCAAAGCTGAAGAGCATCGGCGCGTCGCCGGTGTTGACGAGCGCGTTGAGCACGGCCCGCCTCACATCGACGTCCGTGGTGGAGGCGTAGATCGCCTGCAAGTCGGCGCTCGACGTCTGCTGCCGCCGCGCGGCGAGGTAGCGAATCGCTTCAATCTGCAGGTCCGGGTTGCCGCTGCCTTTGGCGTAGCTCATCAAGATCTCGTGGGCCGCCGGCTTGTCGTTCTGCGCGAGGACGAACAGCGCGCGCCGTTTGACGGCCAGCGAGTTGGTGGCTTTGAGCACGTTCTCGAGCAGCGGAATGGCGCGATCCGGATCCGAATTCTGGATCGCGGAAATCGCCAGCAGCTTGATCTCGTCGTCGCTCGCGTCGGTCGTCATCGGCTGGCCGGCCGACTTGCGGATGTCGGCCTCGAGGACCCTCGCGTCGCCCAGGTACCGGCTCTCCGCATACGCGCGCCGCAGCTCCGCCAGGCTCGCGAGGGCGTCGTCGCTCTTGGCCAGCTTGTACTGGGCGAAGGCCTTCCAGTAGAGGGCGCCGTTCAACATGGTCGCCCTTCTGGGCGATGACCTGATCGAACCGCGTGATCGCCTGGTCGTACTCGCGGCGCTGGAGTGCGTTGAGGCCGAGCGAGTACGCGCTGTCGGCGTCAGAACGGGCGGTCGCGAACGCGCTGCTCTGCCAGGCGAAGTCCTCGAGCGCCATCGAGCGATCGCGCAGCGCCTCCTCGCGCAGCTGTTCGGACGTGTCCCGCAGTTGGTCGCGCATGGACCGCAGATCGAGATCGGGCGGCTCGGGCGGCAGCGGAGCGACCTGGGGCGCGGGCGGCAGGGGAGCGAGGTCGGGCGACGCCGGCGGTTCGATCGCTGGCGGCGGGGGCGTCACTTGCGTGGGTGCGGGTGACGGGGTGGGCACCGGGGTCTGCGCGGCCGCGACCGTCGCTCCCCACGCCATCATCGCGATCGTGGCACTCAGTCGAATAATCGTCATGGTCTACTCCGTCAAAAGCCGTTGTTGGCGATGCTCGATTTCATTGGCGACGACACGGACCTTGAAGAGCAGGTCGTTGTCGTCGATGCGCGCGCGCAGGGACTTCAGGCTGGCGGCGTTCATGTGATCGGGGCTGCGGGCGATCTCGACCAGCACCGACTCCAGGTCCTCGAGCATCTGGGCCAGCTGTCGGTCGTTGTCCCGAAGGGCGGTGGCGCGATACAGCCGGCTCGAATCGACGAGGTCGTCGGCGGTCCGGCGCTCGAATCCGAGCTCGACGGGCGTCCGATCCGGCGCGTTCATGACCTCCACCAGCAGCATCTCGCTCCGCTCGAAATGGTCGTCGAGCGCCGTGAGCAGCACCCGCTCGCGTGCGCTGGCCGCCTCCGACGAGGTGGCGGCCACCTTCGCATGCTCGGGGCCGGCCGGCGGCGAGACATGCCCAAGGTGCATCACGATCAGCCCGATCAGCACGACGACGCTCGCGGCCAGGATGGCGGTTGCCGCCCCGAACGGGCCGGACAGCCAGTCTGGAAGCCAGGCTGGATGTGCGGCCGGCTGGGACTCGGCGAGGGTCTGCCGCACGCGCGCCCAGATCCGCGGCTCGAAGTCCGCGTCCGGCTCGGGGACCGCCGAGGCGTTGACCACCGCCAGCGCCTCGCGCAGCTCCGTCCACTGGCGATGGCACGCCGGGCACGCGGCCAGGTGCGCATCGGCCGCGGCTTCTTCGTCGGGCGAGCCGTCGCCGTAGAAGTGCCGCGCGAGATCGTCGTCGTGGAGGTGCGCTGACATGCGGTTCCGCTACTCCGTGCGGGTCTCGGCCAGGGGCCGCAGCGCCGTGCGGAGTTTCCGGACGGCGCGAAAGATTGAGTGTTTGGCGGCGTTCGTGCGCACGTTGAGCGTGCGGCAGATCTCGCCGATCGAGCAGCCCTGGTAATGCCGCATCACGAACGCCGCACGTTCCTGCGGGCTGAGCGTGTTCAAGGCCTGCTCGATGCGCGCGGCAATCTCGCCCGCGAAGACGAGGTCGTCGGCGCCGAAGCTCGTCTGCGGCGACGGCCGGCGATCCAGATCGTCCTGTCCATCGGTCACCTCCCGGCGCGGGCGAGCCCGCAGATAATCGACCGCGCAGTTGAACGTGATGCGATACAGCCACGTGCCGAAATGCGAGCGGGCCTCGAACCGATTGAGCTGGCGATACGCCCGGACGAGCGCTTCCTGCACGACGTCCTCCGCGTCCTCCACCCGGCCGGTCATCCGGTAGGCCAGGTGGTAGATGCGGCGGCTGTGCCGGTCCACCAGCACCCGAAAGGCCTCTTCGTCGCCGCCCCGCGCGCGCGCGACGTCGGCTGCGTCGTCCACCGGCATCTGCGGGGTTAGACGGTCGCGGCGGGCCGGCGGTTAGGGTCTGTCAGGAAATGAGTGATGCATTTGGGGTGTCGAGACGCCCGCCTGGCGAGGCGCGACGACCGAGAATACCTGGCGTATGTGAGGGAGGAGCCACGACGCCAGGCGGGATGGATCGGCGGCCCAAATGCGTCACTCATTTCCTGACAGGCCCTCAGGCGAGGGGCGTCCGACGCCGGTGGGCCGGCCAACAGGGGGCTGCCGTTTGGCGCCCGCCCTGATATTCTGCGCAGGTGTTTGGGCGTCAAAAAACCGGGTCGGTGATCTGCATCTCGTGCGGGTATCTGGTCGGCGTGCAGGACGACAAGTGCTACCACTGCGGCCGGCGGAATCCCGGCTTGTGGGGGTTTGCGCCGGTCATCCGGCACCTGGGCCACGACTTGGGGTTCGTGCCCTTCGTCACCGGCGCATGCATCGTCGTCTACGTGCTGACACTGCTCGGGTCGGGCGGCCATATCGGGCTCGCCGGCGGCTTCCTCAACTTCCTGTCGCCCGACACCTGCAGCATCATGGAGTTCGGCGCCAGCGGCGCCATTCCGGTGTTCTATCTCGGCCGGTGGTGGACGGTCTTGTCGGCGTCCTGGCTGCATGGGGGCCTGCTGCACATCTTGTTCAACGTCTTGTGGATCAGACAGCTGGCCCCGGACGTGGGCGAGTTGTACGGACCCGGCCGCATGGTCATTATCTATACGGTGGCGGGCGTCGCCGGGTTTGCCGCGAGTTCCTTCGCCGGCCAGTATCTGCTGTTCATGCCCGCCATTCTGCGCGGCGCGCCGCTCACGTTAGGGGCGTCGGCCTCGATCTTCGGGCTGCTGGGCGCGCTCGTCTATTACGGGCGCCGGACCGGTTCCCAGGTTGTCCACTCACAGGCGTGGTTCTACGCCATCATCCTCTTCATGTTCGGCCTGGTGATGGTCGGCGTCGACAACTACGCCCACGCGGGTGGTTTCCTGGGCGGCTATCTGACCGCCCGCCTGCTCGACCCGCTCAAGCCGGAGCGCGTCGATCACGTGCTCATCGCGGTGATTTGCCTGGCGCTCGCCGTTCTCTCGATTCTGGCGTCCTTCATCTTTCCGGTAGGGCCGCCGTTTTGCGCGTAAGCAAGAAGGAAGCACACATTCATGCCTGTGTTGACCGTTGAAGATGTTGGTGCGTTCGAAGTACCTGAGGGCAAGCGGCTCGTGCTGGCCCTCGAAGAAGATGCCGGGATCGACCAGCTCCACGCGTGCGGTGGGCGCGCCCGCTGCACGACGTGCCGCGTCGAGTTCGTTTCAGGGGAGCCCGCGACGAGCACCAAAGCCGAACAGGCCGCCCTGTCGGCGCGCGGCCTCACCGGCGTTCGCCTCTCGTGCCAGATTCTGTGCGACCACGACATGACCGTCCGGGCCATCAGCCGCCTCTCCGGCAGCGGCCGCGCGGACGCCGGCCCCAAGCCCCAGCCGTACATCGAACCACCGCCGGAGTAGACGCTCGCCGATGGGGCGATAGGTCGATGGGGCGATGTTAGAGGTCGTTCCCCGAGTACGACTGATTGAACGACTTGTTGCACAGCGGGAAGTCCGGGACGATGTTGTCGCGGAGCGCGCGCGCGAGCGCCGGCCAGTTGAAGAAGGACGGGTCGACGACTTTGACGCGATGCAGCCGGCCGGCCTCGTCGGTCATCACCATGTGCGCGAGCCGCCCTCGCCAGGCCTCGACGAGGCCGAACCCGGCGCGAAACGCGGGCAGCGGGCCGAGGGCGCAGCGGAGTGGCGCGCCTGACGCGCGCGGCAGCGCGCGCCCGATGATGCCGACCGACTGACGGACTTCACGCACGCGCACCCGCAGGCGCGCGTTGACGTCGCCGCCGGGCTCCACGATGGCGTGGACATCGAGCGAGTCGTACGCGGCGAACGGCTGGTCGACGCGCGCGTCGATTTCCAGACCGCACGCCCGGGCGACGTACCCGACGACGCCGAAGTCCCGCGCGATCTCGACCGGGAGCCGGCCGGTGCCCTCGAGGCGGTCGCGCACCAGCGTGTTCTCGAAGCACAGCCCCAGGACCTCCTCGAAGTCGTCCGCGATCGCCGCGACGTGGTCCGCCAGATCGTCCGGCACGTGGACGGTCGCCGCGACGCCGCCAGGCGCGACGACGCCGCGCAGCAACCGGTGGCCGGTCACGCGGCGATTCAGCCGCAGGAGCGCTTCCCTCAGGCGCAGGCAGTGCGCTTGACCGATGGGATAGCCCGTGTCGGCGACAATGGCGCCCGCGTCGGCCACGTGGTTGTAGAGGCGCTCGAGCTCCAAGAGGATCGAGCGGATCGCCCTGGCTGATTCGGGGATGTCGACCTCGCCCAGCGCCTCGAGCGCCTGACAGTACGCCAGGCTGTGCCCCACGCTCGTGTCGCCTGAGATTCGCTCGGCCAGCTCCACGCCGTCGTCCGGCGACCGTCCCTCGAACAGCTTCTCGGTGCCCTTGTGGGTGAAGTACAGGCGGGCCCGCATCTTGAGCACGGTCTCGCCGAGCACGTTGAACCTGAAGTGTCCCGGCTCGATCACGCCCGCGTGAACGGGGCCAACCGGAATTTCATACACGCCCGCACCCTCGACCGGCGTGAAGGGAAACGGACGCCCGTCATCCGAGAACTCGCCGGGCGCGGCGTCCTTCCGGAGCGGGAAGAACGTGTCCGGCCAGAAGCCGTGCCGCACGAGCGGGCGCGGATCGGGGTGGCCGATCGGCGTGACGCCGACCAGGTCGCGCATTTCCCGTTCAAAGCGCGACGCCGGGAAGGACAGCGACGCGAGCGTCGGGATGGCGGCGCCCTCGCGCGCGAGGGCCACGTTGACGTGCACGAGCGTCGCACCGATCGCCAACAGGTAATGCGCGTGGATTCCGGCATCCTGTGGCCGATCCTCGGCGGCCATCAAGCACAGGGTGGCGCCGCGATCGACGAGCAGGGACCGCATGGTGTCGACGAGGTGGTCGGCGGCGACGCGGATCCGCCACGCGCCGTGCTCGAGAGCCGGCGGCGCGAGCGCGCCGGGCAAAAGGGCGAGCTCGCCCTCGAGAATGCGTGGACTCGTCATGGCCGCAGCGCCTCCGCCGCCCGCGTGAGGAGGAGGTGCACCCCGGACGGCAGCCAGGTGCCCAGGAGAACCAGGGCGGCGAGCGGAACCACCAGCAGGAGCACCGAGAACGTCAGCCGCTCGCCTCGGGCGACGCCCTCCGGCGCCGCGCCGAACAGCATGGCGTGCAAGTGCCGCACGAGCGATCCGAACGCGACCAGGATCAGCACGAGCACGAGGCCCGTGATGACGAGGTGTCCGCTGGCCCAGCCGGCTTGGACGAGCAGGACTTCCGACAGGAACAGGCTGAACGGCGGCAGTCCCACGAGGGCGAGCACGGCCACCGCCAGCAGGGTGCCCGTGGCCGGCATCGTCGTCATCAGCCCGGACGTCTGCGGCGATCTCGTGCGACCGATACCGGTCCTGCACCCGACCGGACAGCAGGAAGGCGGCGCTCTTGGCCAGTGCATGACCCGACAGATGCAGCAGCGAAGCAAAGACGCCTGCCGGTCCGAGCGCGAGCCCGAACGACGCCAGGCCCATGTGCTCGATGCTCGAGTAGGCGAGCAGCCGCTTGTAGTCCGACTGGGTGACCAGGCTGATGCTGCCCACGACGAGCGTGGCGAGCGCGACGATGAGCAGCAGCGTATCCGCGAATCCCGTCTGCAGCGCCGCGTCGACGATCGCCTTCCACCGGGCAATCGCGTAAAGGGCGACGGCGAGCAGGACGCCCGACATCATCGCCGAGAGCGGCGCCGGAGCCTCGGAGTGTGCGTCCGGCAGCCACGTGTGCATCGGGACGAGGCCGGCCTTCGTGCCGAATCCGATGAGCAGGAAGATGAACGCCAGACGGATGACCTCCGGGTGGAGCGACGGCGCGGCCGACATCAGCGCCGCCCAGCCGAGCGCGTCCTGCACCTGCGGCGCGGTGTTGGCGAAGTCGACGAACGCCAGCACCGTTCCCGTGAACGCGAGGGCGATGCCGACCGATCCGATGAGCAGGTACTTCCACGACGCTTCGACCGACGCCTTCGTGCGCCGCAAGGGCACGAGCAGCGCCGAGGTGACCGTCGTGGCTTCGATAGCCACCCACATCACACCGAGGTTGCTCGTCGTGACCGCGACCAGCATCGTCGTCGTGAAGAGGCTCGACCAGAGGCGGAACGTCCGGACCTCGGCCGTTGGCGCGGCCGGTGCGCCCGCGAGCCCGGGCCCGAGCCAGGAGGCGAGCGCCGCCACGGCGCCGACGAGGAGCGCGAGCAAGGCCGACAGCGCGTCGATGCGCCAGAAGCGTCCGGCCTGCAGCGGCGCCGCGGTGCCCAGCACCCGCGCGGCCAGGATGACGGCGGCCGAGAGCGAGACCACGCTGCCGCCGGCCTGGAGCCACGCGGCCAGCCGCGACGCCCGCGGCGCAATCAAGGTCGCCGCCGCCGTGGCCACGGGCGGCAAGAGCAAGGCGCCGAGCAGGATCGCGAGCGGCGTCATCAGTGCTTCAACCGGTTCAACTGCTCGACGCTGACCGAGTCGAACGTCTCGTGAATGCGGTAGACGAGCACCTGCATCACGAGCACGCCGAGCAGCACGTCGAGGAAGACGCCCAGCTCGACGACCAGCGGCACGCCGTACGCGCCCAGCAGGGCCAGCAGGGCGATGCCGTTTTCGAGCATGAGAAACGCCACGATCTGGGTGATCGCCAGCCGGCGGCTGACGACGACGAAGAGGCTGATGAGGATGAGCGCCATGGCCAGCGGCAGCCCGGCGCGCGTCGGCAGCGCCACGACGGCCGCCAGCGGCCGCGCGATCTCGTAGGCCGCGACCGCGAGCCCGCCCGAGATGAGCAGTGACACCTCCGTGTTGACGATCGGCCGGAGCTCCTGCTCGGCGTGGAAGGCGCCCTTCATCCGGCGCAGCATCATCGGCACGGCGATCCCCTTGACGAGGACGAACAGGCCGGCGACGACGAAGAGCTCCGGCACATGGCCGCGCCAGGCCACGACCGCGCCGACGAATCCCAGCGCAAGCGACTGCCACCGGAACGCGCCGATGTAGGCCGGTACGTGGCGCCGCCACAGCACGACGAGCGCGCACAGGAGCATCACGCTCGAGCCCGCCATCGTCAGCTGCGAGAAAAGGGGGTCCATCGGCTACCTCGTGAAGAACGACGACGCCGCAGCGAGCAGCGCGAGCGTGAACGAGACCGCGAGCAGCTCGGGCACGCGGAACAGCCGCAGCTTGGCGACGCGCGTCTCCAGAATGGCGAGCAGCGACGACAGGACGACGAGCTTGAGGGCGAGCGCGCCGGCGGCCATCGCCAGACCCCCGGGGCTCGCCGAGACGGCGACGCCCCAGGGGATGAACAGATTCGCGGCGAGCGTGAGCAGCACGGTGGTCTTGAGCGCCGATGCCCACTCGATGAGCGCAAGGTACGGCCCCGAGTACTCCAGCACCATGGCCTCGTGAATCATCGTGAGTTCGAGGTGTGTCGACGGGTTGTCGATGGGCAGCCGCCCGGCGTCCGCCAGCATGGCGATGAAGAACGCCGCGAATGCGAGCACGTGGCCGGGGCCGAGCGCGCTGGCCGGCGTCTCCGAGAGGCGTTGCGTGATCGCGCCGAGGCTCGTCGATCCGGTCGAGAGCGCCAGCGCCAGGATCGCCATGGCGAATGTGGGCTCGGTCAGCGCCGCCACCGTCATCTCACGGCTCGAGCCCATGCCCCCGAACGCCGTGCCCGCGTCCAGCCCGCCGAGCGCCAGCGCGAAGGTCCCCAGCATGAGCAGGGCCGCCAGCACGAAGAGGTCGCCCATGCGGTCGGTCGGCTGCCCGGTGAGGACGACCGGCACGAGGCACGCCGCCGCGGTCGCCGACGCGGCGACGACCACTGGCGTCATGTGGAAGACCCACGAGGTCGTCTCCGCGATGACCATGCCCTTTCTGAACGTCTTGCGAAGCTCGCGGTACGGCTGGAGCATGCCGGCGCCGCGTCGACTCTGAAGACGCGCCTTGAGCCAGCGGATGTACCCAATGACCGCCGGCGCAACGAGCGCCAGCGCCAGCGTCTGGACGAGCACGACGGTCGCCGCGCGCATCATCGAATCCACCGGCTCGAGATGAGCAACGCGAGCAGCGCGATCGGAATGAGCACCAGATACCAGTGAATGGAACCCGCTTGCAGGCGGCGAACCGTGCGGGACAGGCGCGTCACGAGCCGCACGAGGGGCGCGTAGAGCGCCTGTTCGATCCAGGGCGCCAGGCTGCCTTGGACGCTGACCGACCGGACGAAGTACTGAGAGCCGGTGTGAACCGTGACGGTGACTTCCTGCGTGGGCCGATAGAACCCCGTGAACACGCGCTTCAGCGGCTCGGCGAACGAGGCTGCCGTGTACTCGGCGCGCGGCGAGTGGACGACGCGGCCGCAGTTCCAGGCCGGACCGGAGCGAACGCGGCTGGCCCCAAGCTGGACTCGCACGGCCAGGGCCGCGACGGCGGCAATGGCGAGCAGGACGCCGGCCATGGCGGCGGGCCAGAGATGGCCGCCGGCGAGCGGCAGGCTCAGCACGGCGCCCGTCGAGAGCGGCGCGGCCGGCAGATGCCACACGTCGGTGAGCGTGCCGATCCACGCCACGACGGCGGCCGGGGCCACGCCCAGCGCGAGACACGCCGCGGCGGGAATGGCCATGGCGACCTGCATCAACCAGCCGGCGTCGCTGGCCGTCGCCGACGCCGGCGTGCGCGGCAGCGCGAGGAACGTGATGCCGAACAACCGCACCGCCGACACCGCGGCCAGCCCGGCCGCGAGCGCGATGCCGCCAAGCGCGACGGGCAGCACGATGGCCAGTTCCGGCACCGAGTGGCGCGACCCGGCGACGAGCAGCTGAAACGTCAGCCACTCGGAGGGAAACCCGTTGAGCGGCGGCAACGCCGCGAGCGCCAACACGCCGACGAAGCACCAGATGGCCGTACGGGGCATGCGCTTCGATCAACCCGCCGTAGGATTCGAGCGAGGTCGAGTGCGTGCGATGCACGACGGCGCCGGCGCCGAGGAAGAGCAGCGACTTGAACGCCGCATGATTGAGCGTGTGCAGGAGACACACGACGAGCCCGGCCGCGGCGAGCGCCGGGTGGCCGACGCTGCGCATGAGCAGCGCGAACCCGAGGCCCGTCAGGATCAGGCCGACGTTCTCGATCGTGCTGTAGGCCAGGACGCGCTTGATGTGCGTCTCGATCACCGAGTACAGGACGCCGGTGAGCGCCGTGGCGACGCCCGCGGCCAGCACGGCGCCGCCCCACCACGCCGGGCCGGTGGGCAGCACGTCGAACAGCACTCGAATCAAGCCGTAGATGCCGAGCTTGACCATTGCCGCCGACATCAAGGCCGAGACGTGGCTCGGCGCCGCCGGGTGCGCCCGCGGCAGCCAGACGTGCAGCGGCGCCATGCCGGCCTTCGAGCCGAATGCGAACAGCGCGAGCGCGAAGACGGCCGATGCGGCGGCGGGCGAGGCCGCCGCGCCCTGCACCCGAAGCGCGGCGAAGCTCAGGAGCGCGCCGTGCCCGAGGATGAGAAACGCGGCCAGCAGCGCGGCGAATCCGGCGTGCGTCATGACCGCGTACCACAGCCCGGCCGCCGGCGCATCGTCGTCGGCCGAGCCGCTGATGACGAGCAGATACGACGAGACCGCCATCAGTTCCCAGCCGAAAAGGAAGGTGATGGCGTTGCCGGCCGCGGCGACCAGGCACATGCCGGCGAGAAACGCGCTGAACATCGCGTGTACGAGGCGGCCGCGGCGGGCGCGATCGAGGTCGCGTGTGTACTCGGCGGCATAGATCGACGCCGGCAGGCCGGTGAACGCGACGAGGGCGAGGAAGAAGGCGCCAAGCGGATCAATGGAGAGAGAGAGCCCGCCCAGTGTCGGCCACGGTCCGGACAGCTGATACGTCCAGGTCGCGTGCGTGAGGAGCACGCGAATGGCCGCCGAGAGGCCCGCGAGACATCCGACGAGGGCGGCGGCAAGCGACACGCGGCGGGCGCCGGCGCCGGAGGGCCACGCGGCGGCGGCTACCATTCCCGCGGCAAAGGCGGCGGCCATGACGGCAACGAGGGCGGCGGTCATGGCGTGCTACCGGGCGGCGGCAAGCGGCAGACGGCCGAGCGCCGCAAGAATGCCGCGCAGGATGTCGGCCGGTTCGGGCGGACACCCGGCGACGTACGCGTCCACGGGGACGAACTGGTTGACGGGGCCGGCCACGGCGTAGCTGCCGGCGAAAACGCCGCAGGTCCGCGCGCAGTCGCCAATCGCCACGACGAGTTTGGGATCGGGCGTGGCCTCGTACGTCTTTCGAAGGGGACGGCCATGTTGCGCGTGACAGGGCCGGTGACGAGCAGCATGTCGGCGTGGCGCGGCGACGCGACGAAGTGCAGGCCGAAGCGCTCCATGTCGTAGATCGGCCCGGGCAGGCCGGCGATCTCGACCTCGCATCCGTTGCACGACCCGGCGTCAACTTGTCGAATGGCCAGCGCCCGGCCGAAGAGCTTCCGGGCGCGTTCATCGATGTGGTCGGCGAGCGTCACCGCGTCGCCGGGGCCCTCGGGGAGAGGCTCGGTGACCACGCCGGTCCGGCGAATCTTGGCGAACAGGCGCATCAGGTGTGGCGCGCCTCGCGCCGCAGTTCCCGCAGCATCGACTGGCGCTGGGTCAGGTGTTCGTTCAGAAATTCGCGCGCGATCGCGCAGCAGGTCGCCGATGAGCGGGCTGCGGAGCGTGTAGTAGACGGCGGTGCCTTCTTTGCGGGCGGTGACGAGACCGCGCGTGCGCAGGGCCGCGAGGTGCTGGGAGGCGACCGGCTGGTCGAGACCGAGCCCGCCGGCCAGCGCCTGGACCGCCTGCTCGCCCGTGGTCAGGCGCTCGAGCAGACGAATCCGCGTCGGATGGGCCAGCGCGCGGAACAGGTCGGCCTTGAGCGTCTGCAGCTCAGCTGACATATATGAATATTACTATATTACTGAAATCGACCTATCGGCTTCAATGGCCCAATGGCCCAATGGCCCAATGGCCCAATGGCCCAATGGCCCAAGGTCGATAGGTCGATACACTTGGGCTGCCCATGCTCGACCCCGCCTTCTTGGTTCGGGCCTATCGGAGCGGCGTGTTTCCGATGGCGATGGAGGACGGAGAGATTGGCTGGTTCTCGCCGGACCCGCGCGGCATCGTGCCGCTCGATCGGTTCGTCATGCCGTCGCGGCTGGCCCGCGTCGTCCGCCAGGGCCGGTTCGAGATCCGGGTCGATGCCGGCTTCGAGGCGGTCATGCGCGCGTGCGCGGCTCGGCCGGAGGGCACGTGGATCAACGAGGAGATCGTCGAGAGCTACACGGCCTTGCATCGGCTCGGCCTCGCGCACTCGGTCGAGGCCTGGCAGGATGGCCAGCTGGCCGGCGGGCTCTACGGCGTCGAGCTCGGCCGGGCCTTCTTCGGCGAGTCGATGTTCCACCGCGTGACCGACGCTTCCAAAGTGGCGCTCGTCGCCCTGGTCGATCGCCTCAACCGGCAGGGCAGCCAGCTGCTCGATATTCAATGGACGACGCCGCACTTGGCGCAGTTCGGCGCGGTCGAAATCCCGCGCAAGGAGTACCTGGCCAGGCTCAAGAAAGCCGTTGGGCCATGACGGAAGGCATAGGCACTGGGCACTGGGCACTCGGCACTGGGATTACGCGCCAGTCGGTGGACTCGAAGCTCGCTCGTGCCAAGTGCCCGATGCCCAGTGCCTTGTCTCAGTGCACCGTATACGGTTCACTGAGGGTGAACGGCGAGATTTTCACGTCGAACGTCTCACCGGTGTGGGCCGTCATCTGGTAGGTGCCTTCCATCAGGCCGAACGGCGTCGGGAGGGGGCAGCCCGATGTGTACGTGAACGATTCGCCCGATGCGAGCACGGGCTGCTGTCCGATGACGCCCGGACCCTTGACCTCTTCGATGTGCCCCGCACCGTCCGTGATGATCCAGTGGCGGGAGCGCAGCTGCACCGGCTCTTGCCCTTCGTTCGTGATGGTGATGGTGTACAGGAAGAACCACTCCTGCTCGGCGGGGCGGGAGCGTTCCGGAGCGTACTGCGAGACGACGTTGACTCGAATGCCGCGGGTGACGGATTCGGACGTGAACATGAGAGCCATGATGAACGATCTCCGCGACTGGCGGCAAGGCGGCCTCTGCGCCTCCTGCCGGCACGCCGCGTCGGTCACGAGCGACCGTGGCAGCCGGTTCGTGCGCTGCGAGCGGGCCAAGTCCGATCCCCGTTTCCCGAAGTACCCCACGCTGCCGGTCCTCGCCTGCGACGGGCACGAAGACGTTGACCCATCGGCTGATTGGCCGCCGCCGCATCGTCGCCCCCCTCAATGACCCCAATGACCCAATGGCCCAATGGCTCAATGCCCCAATGCCCCAATGGCTCAATGGCCCAATGGCCCAATGGCCCAATGGCCCAATGCCCCGCCTCTATAGCGCCAGCCGATGGCGGCCCGAGTGGAGATAGTTCATCGTCTGCACGGTGAGCAGCATCGTGAAGTCCAGCTTCGTGCGGTCTTCATGAAACTTCAGCCGCAGGTTGAGCTCGTTTGAGCGCGTGATCATGTCTTCGATCACCTGGTCGATCGTGTACTGGTACGCGCCGGTCCACTCGGCGACGAGCCGGCGGACGTCGCGGCGCACGCGCTGGATGAACCGTGAGGCCTTCGGGTTGCGGCGGTGCTCGGCGGCGTTCGAGAAGAGCCGCCGCAGGTCGCGGTCGTAGAAGTTGGGATAGATGACGCCGTAATGCGCGCGCTTGGCGGCGTAGTGCTTGCGCAGCGTTCGACCGGAGGCGCGCGAGCGGCTCGACCCGGCGGCGCGAGAGGTGGACCGGCGGCCGGCCCGCGATATCCCGCATCAGCTCGTCGACATACTCGATCTTTCGGAGCGCGGGCCAATCCGCGAAGCGGACGCGCCAGTCGCTGTCGGGCGTGAGCCACACGGCGAACGTCTCGGCGAAGTCCTCGTCCGGATGGCTCTGCGCGTACCACGAGTCGAGGTGGAGCACGAAGCTCTTTGAGTACGGCTTCGGCAGATAGAAGTCCGGGTACGGCGTTGACGGCGCGCCGAACAGCCGCACGCGGCGGCGCCGTCGCCGCAGCTCGTACGCGTTGTCGAACGCGTGCCCCGCTTCGTGCCGCAGGATCTGCATGCACCAGTCGGGCGTGCCGCCCTCGACTTCCAGCATCTGCGCTTCCTCGAGGCGCATGAGGCGGGGGTGGGCGAGGTAGAAGGGGATGGCCACGCCCGGCACGCCGTCGGGCGTGAACCACTCGGCCGAGAGCCAGAAGTGCGGCCGGAAGCCCAATCCGCGCGCGGCGAGATCCTCATAGAGCTGAGCGATACGCGCCTCGAGCCAGCTGCCGGCGATTTGGAGACCGAGGTCACAGAACCGGACGTCCAGCAGCCGCTCGTCGGGCCAATCGGCCCACACGGGCGGGGCGTCTGGGGGCGGCGGCAAAAACGGCGGTGGCGTCGTCACGGCTTGGGGTGAACCGTCTATGATAGTCCGCGACCGGCAACTCGCGCCCGGCGTGTGGCCGCGCGAGAAGGCGCCGGCCAGGATTGGGGAACGATGCGAACGGCGGTCGATCGGATGGCGCTCCTGCTGGCCATGATCACGAGCGCCGCGGTCGTGGGGCACGCGCAGCAGCCGTCCCAGACGCCGGCCCCGCCCGGCCCAGCCCGCGCCGCCCTCCGCGCCGTCGCCCGTGCCGACCTATCGCGTGACGGTGGTGGTCTCCGCCTCCAAGACCGCTGAGCCCCTCATCGACGCGCCGGCCACCATGACGGTGCTCGGCCCGCGCGACCTGGCGCTCGCGCCCTCGACCGACTACGCCGACCTGTTGCGCGCCGTGCCCGGCGTGAACGTGACCCAGCTCTCGGCGCGCGATGTGAACATCACGAGCCGCGCCGCGACCAGTTCGCTCGCGACCTCGGAACTCGC
Organism: uncultured Acidobacteriota bacterium; assembly: GCA_963849525.1. GTDB lineage: Bacteria > Acidobacteriota > Vicinamibacteria > Vicinamibacterales > SCN-69-37 > CAVXSP01. Next base: position 78,099 of record CAWKHL010000007.1, read on the forward strand.
GCTGCTCGACGGACGGACGCTCTACGCCGACTTCTTCGGGTTCGTGATGTGGGACTTCATGCCGCGCGACCTGGACGAGATCAAGCAGATCGAAGTCATTCGCGGGCCGGCGTCGGCGGTCTGGGGTGCGAATGCGCTGGACGGCGTCATCAACGTGATCACGAAATCGCCGCGCGAGATGGCGGGGACGCACGCGACGATCGGGGTGGGGACGTTCGGGCGCGAGGTGAACGGCGACGGGGCGTCGCCCGGGACGCTGTTCTACGCGAACACGAGCTACGCCGCGGCCGTCAACGATCGGTGGGCCTACAAAGTGTCGGCGGGCGTGACGGCCTCCGATCCGCTGGCGCGGCCCGTTGGAGCGATTCCCAATGGGCAGGCCACGCCCACGCTCTACCCGTCCTACCGGAACGCCGGCACCGAGCAGCCCCAGTTCGACGTGCGCGTCGATCGTGACTTCGCCGGGGGCGCGCAGCTGCAGGTGTCCGGAGGCGTTGACGGGACGAGCGGCATCCTGCACAGCGGCATTGGCCCGTTCGAGATCGCGCGCGGCTCCACGCTGGGCTACGGCAAGGTCAACTACACGCGCGGCGCGTTCAAACTGCAGGCGTTCACGAACATCTTCGCCGGCCACGGCCACAATTTGTTGACCGTCGACGCCGCCGGCCGCCCGATTCCCCTTCAGATGAACACGAAGACGACGGACATCGAAGCCGGCGACACGGTCGCGCTGGGCCGGCGGCAAGCCGTCACGTTCGGCGGCGACGTGCGATTCAGCCGGTTCCACCTGCAGCTCGCGCCGGGTGAGACGTCGCGCACCGAGGGCGGCGCCTACGTCCAGGACGAGCTCGTGCTGACGCCCGTCTATCGGATCATCGGCGGCGCGCGCGTGGACAAGTTCACGTCCATCGCCCGCGCGGTGGTCTCTCCGCGGGTCGCCTTCGTGGTCAAGCCCACGCCTCGTCAGGCGATTCGCGTCACGTTCAATCGCGCGTTTCGTGCGCCGTCGATCATCAATAACGACATCAACGCCACGATCGCCAACCCGCTTCCACTGGCCGCCATCAGCCCGGCGTTCGGGAGCCAGGTGTTTCTCGTGCCCACCGCCGTGACCGGCAACAAGCAGCTCACCGAAGAGCACCTCGACGCGTTCGAGGTCGGGTACACGGGACAGGTGCGAGACCGTGCGACGCTCTCCGCCGCGTGGTACGTGACGCGGTTTTCGAACGAGATCTTCTTCACCCAGACCGGAACCTGGACGACGGCCCCGCCGGGATTTCCTTCGCTCGGCCCGGTGCCCGCGCAGGCCGTCTGGGCCGGGCTGCTCGCCAAGGGCATCGTCTTTCCCTCGACGTTTACCTACAAGAACCTTGGGAAAGAACGGAACCAGGGCCTCGAGCTCGGGCTCAATGCCTCGCTGACGTCGTCGATCGACGTCTTCGGCAACTACTCGTTCCAGGCGAGGCCCATCCCGTCGTTTCCCGGTCTGACGGCGTCTCAGGCCCTCGCCGAGGTCAACCTGCCGGCCCGGCATCGCGTCAACGTCGGGGCCTCGTTCGAGCTCGCGCGCGCGTTTGGGTCGGCCAGCGTCAGCCACGTGTCCGCCGCCTTCTGGCAGGACGTCCTCGATGCGCGCTACCACGGCGAGACGGCGCCGTACACGCTGATCGACCTGACGCTGGGCACGAGATGGCGGAACGGCCGGTACACCGCCGCCCTCAAGGTCACCAACCTCGCGAACAGGCCGGTGATGGAGCACGTCTTTGGCGACGTGCTTCGGCGGCAGGTGGTCGGCGAGCTGAAGGTCGCCGTCAAGTAGGGCCGGGCGGGCGGGACTCCCCGTTCGGGGAGTGTGCGAACGTCCGCGCGGCGTGTATGCTGGAGAGAATCGCCGCACGCCCGCGTATGCCTGACATCAAGAAGAAAAAGAAGATTCGCTGGTCGGCCGCCTGGACCGAAGCGCGCACGATCGTGTTCGCCCGACGCCGGCGCCTGCTGCTCGGACTCGCCTTGATGCTCGTGAGCCGCGGCGCCAGCCTGGTCCTGCCGTGGGTCACCGGGACGTTCTTCGACCAGGTGATTGGGCAGCACCGGCTCGACCTGCTGCCCACGCTTGCTTGGTCGGTTGGCCTCGCGACCCTGGTGCAAGCCGTCACGGGATTTGCCTTGTCGCAGGTTCTCGGCGTCACCGCCCAGCACGCCATCACCGACATGCGGCGGCGCGTCGAAGAGCACATCATGCGCCTGCCGGTGCGCTACTTCGACACGACGCAGACCGGCGTGCTCATCTCGCGGGTGATGACCGATCCGGAGGGGATCCGCAACCTGGTCGGCACCGGACTCGTGCAGCTCGTGGGCAGCCTCGTGACGGCCGTCGTCGCGATCGGCGTCCTCTTCTACCTCAATTGGCAGCTCACCGCCTGGATGATCCTGATGCTGGCGGTCTTTGGCGGCGGTATGGCGTGGGCGTTCCGCACACTGCGGCCGCTCTTCCGCGAGCGGGGCAAGATCACGGCCGACGTCACCGGCCGGCTGAATCAGGCGCTGGGCGGCGTGCGGGTCGTCAAGACGTACACGGCCGAGCGCCGCGAGGACCTCGTCTTCACCAAAGGCGCGCATCGGCTCCTGCGCAACGTCGCGAAGGCGATGACCGGCGTCTCGGCCGTCTCCAGCCTCTCGAGCGTCGTCGTCGGAGCGATTGGCGCCGTGACGATGATTGTCGGCGGACACGCCATCCTCGGCGGGACGATGACGGCCGGCGGACTGGTGCGCTACATCGCCTTCACCGGCATGCTGACCATGCCCGTCGTGCAGATGGCGTCGATCGGCACGCAGATCACCGACGCCTTTGCGGGCCTCGACCGCATCCACGAGATCCTCGAGGTGTCACGCGAGGACGCCGACGCGGACCAGAAGGTGCTGCTCCCGGATCTGCAAGGCGACGTCGTCTTCGACGATGTCTGGTTCGAGTACAACCCGGGCGTGCCGGTGCTCAAGGGCATCTCGTTCCACGCGCCGGCGGGGACGACCACGGCGCTCGTCGGGTCCTCCGGATCGGGGAAGAGCACGCTCATCAGCCTGGTCATGGCGTTCAATCATCCGAAGTCCGGGACGATTCGCATCGACGGGGTGGACCTGCAGACGCTGCGGCTGGCCGACTACCGGCGCCATCTCGGCGTCGTGCTGCAGGAGAACTTCCTGTTCGACGGCACCGTGGCCGAGAACATCGCGTACGGCACGCCGGACGCCTCCCGGACGGAGATCATGCGCGTGGCGACGGTCGCCCACGCCGACGAGTTCATCGAGGGCTTCGAGAAGAAGTACGACACGATCGTGGGCGAGCGGGGCGTCCGGCTGTCGGGCGGCCAGCGGCAGCGCGTCGCCATCGCGCGCGCGGTGCTGGCCGATCCGCGGATTCTCCTCCTCGACGAGGCGACGTCCAGCCTGGACAGCGAGAGCGAGGCGCTGATCCAGGACGGCCTGCGGTCGCTCCGCCAGGGCCGGACCACGTTCGTCATCGCGCACCGGTTGTCGACGATCCGCGCCGCGGACCAGATCCTGGTCATCGAAGAGGGCGAAATCGTCGAGCGCGGCAGGCACGAGGACCTGCTCGCGCAGGGCGGCCGCTACCGGCAGCTCTACGACAAGCAGGTACCGGCTTCGAACAGGACCGTTTCATCAACCCAGGCGAGGATTTCACCCCCGAGCCCGCCGCCGCGGCCGCGCCCGCCGTCCGGGCGCAGCGGGGAAACGACTGAGCGAAATGAGAAGTGAGAGGCCAGAAGTGAGAAGGCTTCTAACGCTTATCTCTAACTTCTGTCTTCTAACTTCTGACTTCTGACTTCTAACTTCTAACTTCCAACTTCCAACTTCTGTCTTCTCACTTCTAACTTTCTTAAGCGATGCCCCAATTCATCTACACCATGAAAGACCTGGCGAAGGTGTACCCACCCGACCAGGTCGTGTTCAAGGAAATCTGGCTGTCGTTTCTCTACGGCGCGAAGATTGGCGTGATTGGCGCCAATGGCGCCGGTAAGTCGAACGCTGCTCAAGATCATGGCCGGTCTCGAGACCGAGTTCACCGGCGAAGCGACGCTGTCGGCCGGCTACTCGGTGGGCTACCTGCCGCAGGAGCCGACGCTCGACGCCTCGAAGGACGTGCGCGGCAACGTCGAGGAAGGCGTGGCGTCCGTCCGCGCGCTCCTGACGAGGTTCGACGAGATCAACGCGAGGTTTGCGGAGGAGCTGTCGGCCGACGAGATGGACAAGGTGCTGGCCGAGCAGGCGAAGGTGCAGGACGCGATCGAGGCCGCGGGCGCCTGGGATCTGGACTCGAAGCTCGAGCATGCGATGGACGCCCTCCGTCTGCCGCCCGCCGATGCGGAGGTCGCGAGGCTGTCGGGCGGCGAGCGGCGGCGTGTCGCGCTTTGCCGGCTGTTGCTGCAGTCGCCGGACCTGCTGCTGCTCGACGAGCCGACCAACCACCTGGACGCCGAGTCCGTCGCCTGGCTCGAGCACTTCCTGCACGAGTACAAGGGCACGGTCGTGGCGATTACGCACGACCGCTACTTCCTGGACAATGTCGCGGGCTGGATTCTCGAGCTGGATCGGACCCGCGCGTATCCGTGGGAAGGCAACTACTCGGGCTGGCTCGGCCAGAAGCAGCAGCGGCTGGCCGCCGAAGAGAAGCAGGAGACCAAGCGGCAGCGGACGCTCCAGCACGAGCTCGAGTGGATTCGCATGTCGCCCCGCGCGCGGCAGGCCAAGGGCAAGGCGCGCCTCAATCATTACGAGCAGTTGCTCGCCGCCGACGCGGCCGACCGCATCGACCGCATCGAGATCTACATTCCTCCAGGCCCCCGCCTCGGCGACGTCGTCGTCGAGGCGCGCGGGTTGCGGAAGGGCTTCGGCGACGAGCTGCTGATTGACAACCTCGACTTCACGCTGCCGCGCGGCGGGATCGTCGGCGTCATCGGACCGAACGGTGCGGGCAAGACGACGCTGTTTCGCATGCTCGTCGGGCAGGAGGCGCCCGAGGGCGGCACCCTCAAGGTCGGCGAGACCGTGCAGATTGGCTACGTGGACCAGTCGCGCGACGCCCTTTCGGCCGACAAGACGGTGTGGGAGGAGATCTCCGGCGGCGAGGACGAGATCCTGCTGGGCAAGCGCAAGGTGAACTCGCGCGCCTACTGCGCGTGGTTCAATTTCCGCGGGCGCGACCAGCAGCAGAAGGTCGGCACGCTCTCGGGCGGCCAGCGCAACCGCCTGCATCTCGCGAAGCTGCTCCAGCGCGGTTGCAACCTGCTGCTGCTCGACGAGCCGACCAACGACCTCGACGTCGACACGCTGCGCGCGCTCGAGGAGGCGTTGGACGAGTTTGCCGGCTGTGCGGTCGTCATTTCCCACGACCGCTGGTTTCTCGACCGCATCGCCACGCACATGCTCGCGTTCGAAGGCGACAGCCACGTCGAATGGTTCGAGGGGAACTTCCAGGACTACGAGGCGGACAAGAAGCGCCGGCTGGGAGCCGATGCCGACCAGCCGCACCGGATCAAGTACCGGAAGCTGATGCGCTAGCGGCCTGTCCGCGTCGCCGTATGTGGATCTACCCGCCAGAGTTTCGTGATGCGCTCGCCGGCTTCGGCCTCATGCCGACCGGCGCCACCGAGCCCGGATTCGTGCGGGACGCGCTGAACGACCTCTACCGCTACGAGCTCCGGCGCCTGCGCGTGCGCTACCTCCGGCAGGAGTTCGGCAAGCCCGACTACCACACCCACGTGATCGCGCTCAGGAAGAAATACTGGCCGCTGACCCTGCAGGCGCCCGCGTGGGAAAAGATCTGCGCGGGCGAAGGCCAGTAAACGCGGCGCCGGGCTACCGGCACCAGGCACCACGGGCTGCGGGCTGGAACCGCCGCCTGCGGCCCAGCGTCGAACTTCCAACTTCTGTCTTCCAACTTCTGTCTTCTAACTTCTGTCTTCTAACTTCCAACTTTCTTTTATCCCCGCCGCTCGGGCTCCCACCGCATGCCGGTCGTGAGAATCCGCTGCAGCAGCGCGGGATACGGGAGGCCGGCCACGTCGGCGGACCGCGCGAAGTCCTCGGTGCGCGCGATTTGCGGGTTGGGGTTGGCCTCGAGGACGTAGATCCGCCCCTCCGGGTCGCGGCGCAGGTCGATGCGCGCGTACCCGCTCAGCTGCAGGACCTGATAGACGCGCCGGGAGATGTGCTGGATCTGTGCCGCCGCGCCCTCCGGCAGATCCTCGGCTTCCCCCGTGAGGACGCCCACGCGCTCCTGATACTTCGAGTTCCACTTCACTCGCTCGGTGGCAATACGCCGCTGGCTGTCCGGCAGGTGGGCGAAGGTCATCTCCCACACGGGCAGCACCTGCAGCCGCTGGTTGCCGACGACGCCGCAGTACAGCTCGCGGCCGTCGACGTACTGCTCGATGATCGCATCGGTCGCGATCGAGTCGTGGATGAACTGCACGCGCTCGCGCAGTTTCACGTCGTCTTCGACGACCGAGGCCTGGGAGATGCCGATCGATGCCTCCTGCGTCAGCGATTTCACGATGAGCGGGAAGTTCAGCCGCTTCGAGCGGCGCGTCTTGCGGCCGCGCGGCACGACGGCGAAGTCCGGGACCGGCAGCCGATGGTAGTGGAGCAGCTTCTTCGAGAGCGCCTTGTCGCGCGCGAGGAGCATGCCGCGCGGGTTGCAGCCGGTGTACGAGAGTCGCAGCAGCTCGAGATAGCTGACGACGTTCTGGTCGAACGTGCCGATCTCGTGGAAGGCCTCGAGAAGATTGAACGCGATGTGCGGCTTGAATTCTTCGTTGGCCTGACGGATCGGCCCCAGCTCGTCCTTGACGCCGAGGACGTGGACGTCGTGCTGCAGCTCGTCGCGAACGGTCTTCAGGACGTCGTACTCGGTCCTCCATTCGGACGTCACCGGATCGCGCCCGGTGATGTCGTCGGGCGGCACCAGGTAGTGGTGCATCAAGACGAGGACACGAAGTTTTCGCATGAACCGTGACGATGATAGCGGATCATCGGCGCGTTGGCGCTACTGAAACGGATCGCGCGCCGGTACAAACCGCCGGGCGTTGGCGGCGGCGTCCGGCAGCACGTCGCGCAGGTACCAGTCCATGCCGAGCGATTGCCGCCAGTCGCGCGGGTAGCCGAGCGAGACTTCCTCGTACCGGACGCCGTCGCGCACGAGCGTCGTGCGCAGATGGAGATGGCCGGAGACCACCGCGCGCGCGCGAAAGCGCACGGCCCAGTCGTGGGTGGCGGTCGTGCCGCACCAGAGCGAGAACCGGGGAATGCGCGGGGGCCGCGCGAGGTCGTAGCGCAGGGGCCAGTGATTGATGAGCACGGTGCGGGCCGTGGCGGGCAGGGCGCTGAGCCGCTGCTCCGTCTCGGCGCACCGGGCGCGGCACCAGGCCGCGTGCGAAGCGAAGGGTCGCGGATCGAGCCAGCGCTCGTCGTTGCTCAAGACGCCGGACTCGCGCGCCCATTGCACGGCCCCGTCGACGGGCACGTCGGGCGGCCGGAAGCTGTAGTCGAAGAGCAGGAACATCGGCACGAGAAACGTGTCGGGCTCGCCGGGCCACGCGGGGTACGGATCTTCCGGCGTGATCGCGCCGAAACGGCGGCAGACGGCCACGAGCTCGTCGTAGCGCGCCTGGCCGCGCGTCCGATCGGGCGCGTCCGGCGGACACCACAGGTCGTGGTTGCCAGGCGTCCAGACGATTCGCGCGAACCGGGGCGCGAGCTGGCCGAGGGCCAGCTCCAGATGCTCCGGCCGCTCACCCGTGTCGCCCGCGAGGATGAGCCAATCCTCCGGATACGAGCCGAAATGGGCCAAGCCGTTCCGATTCAGCGGATGGCCCAGGTGCAGGTCCGAGATCGCGAGCAGACGCATTCAGCACAGGGCCAGGGGAAACGGCTCGACCGTGACCGTGGGCCGGGAACCGCCCGCGGCCGACACGGCCACCGCCATGACGTGGCGCGCGGTCGGCCGCGTGATGTGAAAGACCCAGCGCGTGTCGGTGCCGGCGAGCGCGCGCAGAAAGCTGACGCGCGCCCCGTCGGCCTCGATCGTGAACGACACGTCGGCCAGTGGAACCGCGATGCCGAGGCCGCGCGCCTTGAGGTACGCCTCCTTCAAGGTCCAGTACGTGAGGAACCGGTTCTGCCACCGATCGTGCGGCTGCGCGAGGACATCGGCGATTTCCGCTTCCGAGCAGTACCGGCGGACGATGGCGGGCTGCAGGGGGCGCCGCGCGAGATGCTCGACGTCGATGCCGACGTCGCGGTGCGTGGCCAGCGCGCAGACCACGAGGCCCGCGCTGTGCGCGATGTTGAAGCGGACGGCCGTCTCGGGCGCGGCGATCTCCGGCCGGCCGTGCAGGCCTTCCCGCCATTGCCAGTCGGTGGGGCCGATGCCCAGGGCGCGGCCGACCAGCGAGCGCGCCATGACGCGGCCCAGGAGGAACATCCGTCGGTCAAGGTCGTGGTGGTAGCGATCGTGCCGCACGCGCTCGCCGGCATCGAGCCAGGTCAGCGCGCGAGCCTGGCGCGCCGGATCGGCGAGGACGTCGATGTGGGCGTGCCACGATCGGACGTCGCCGTCTTCCAGCCGTAGCGAGGACGCGGGCATTTGGATAGTATGGCCCGGGAGGGCATCACGATTATTTGTCTGTTTCCCGGGCAGGGCTCGCAGTCGAAGGGCATGGGCGGCGAGTTATTCGATCGCTACGCGGACTGGACCGCCGAGTCCGACGCGATTCTCGGGTATTCGCTCCGTGAGCTGTGTCTCGACGATCCGCGCGGCGAGCTCGGGTTGACCCAGTTCACGCAGCCCGCGCTGTTCGTCGTCAACGCGCTCATGTATCGGGCGCGTCAGGACGCGGGCCATCCGCCGCCGGATTTCGTCGCGGGCCACAGCCTCGGCGAGTACGACGCGCTACTCGCGGCCAACGTCTTCGATTTCGCCACCGGCCTGCGAATCGTGCAGCGGCGCGGCCAGCTGATGGGGGAGGTGAGCGGCGGAGGCATGACCGCGGTGATTGGCCTCGAGCCGACGCGCATTCAGGACCTGCTGGCCGAAACCGAGGCGGGCCGGCGCGTGGACGTCGCGAATTTCAATTCCTACGACCAGACGGTCATTGCCGGCGCCAAGGAGGATCTCGACGTGGTCGAGCCCCAGATCGAGGCCGCCGGCGCGCGCGGCTGCATCCGCCTCAACGTCAGCGCCCCCTTCCATTCGCGGTACATGCGGGCGGCGCAAGCGGACTTCGCCGCCTTCCTCCGCGCGCAGCCGTTCCGCGCGCCGGAGATTCCCGTGATTTCCAACGTCAGCGGCCGGCCGTACGAAGGCGATCTCGTGCGCCAGACGCTCTCCGAGCAAATCGGCAATTCCGTGCGCTGGCTCGAGTCGATGAACTACCTGCTCGGACAGCCCGACCCGGTCTTCGAAGAGGTCGGCCCAGGCACGGTGTTGACGAAGATTCTCAGGCAGATACAGAAGAAGAAACGGTAAGGGTTCCGGGGTTCCCGGGTGCTGGGGTTCCGGTTCGGCGGTTCTGGGTTCTCCGTTCCGAGGTTCGCAGACCAACCGCCCCGGCGCGGCCGTTGCGCTCGGGGCACCGCTGGACCTACGAACCCAGGAACCCCGGAACCCCGGAACCCAGGAACCTCGGAACCCTCGAACCGGAACCCCAGCACCCGGGAACCCCAGAACCCTCCGCCTATTTCCCCTTCACCCGTATCGCCCCGTTCGTCGTCTGGAGGTGAATCGTCGGTCCGCCGCCGTCGATCGAGGCTTCGAACAGGCGGCGCGACTGCTCCTCGATCGAGACCGTTCCCAGGTTCTCCGGCGTGATGCTGCCGTTGGTGACCCGCGCCGAGACGTGGGCGCCGGCGCCCTTCGGCACCGTGATCGTGATCGTGCCGTTCGTCGTCGTGGCCGACAGGCCGTCGGCGGCGAGCTTGGAGACGTCGAGCGAAATGGGACCGTTGGTCGTTCGCGCGGTCACGGCGCCCTCGAGGCCCGCGGCCTGGACGTGGCCGTTGGTGGACTCGGCGTGGAACGTTCCCGTGAAATGCGCGCCCGTGAGCTCCATGTCGCCATTGGTCGTCGTGAGCGACAGGTTCGCCCAGGCCGGGACCCGGACGTGGTAGTCGACCCTCCGGGACATGTTGATCAGGATACCGGCGGTCTGGTTCGAGCTGTCGATGGCAATCCGGTCGGGTGAGACCGTCTCCCGTATCGTGAACGCCGCGAGGGCGGCCTTGGCGGCCTGGTCGGTCCCGGCCGACACCACGCGGTCGGCGGTGATGTCCACGGCATTGCCGTCGGCCGGTTCAACGTGAATGAGGCCGTTCGTGTTGCGGATCTCCAGTGTGCCGCCGGCTGCCAACGTGTAGTGGCGCTGCCACTGGTCCTTGGCCTGTGTCCGATCGGAGATTTGGACGTTGCACGCCCCGACGGCCACCGCCAGCGCCGCCACGAGCCCCGCTCCGGACCATCCGAGCCTTGCCATTCGCCATGCCATACGGAACTCCCCCTGAGTTGATCAATGATACGAGTCCGCTCGGGTCGGGGTTCGACCCTTTGGAGAGACGCTCATGCGCGTTCGCCTTCGTTCTGCGCTGCTTGGGGGTGTGGGACTTCTGCTGGTCGTGGTCGTGGTCGGCATCACCGCGGTGGGCTGGCAGGTCGTGCTCGGGCCGAAACGGCGCCACGTGACGGGGCGGACGTTCGTGCCGACCGAGGCGAGGCTCGGGCGCGGCAGATACCTGGTCGAAGGCATCGCGCCCTGCTTTCACTGCCACACCGAGCACGACCTGTCGAAGCCGGGCTACCCGCGGATTGAAGCCAAGAAGGGCGCCGGGTGGGTCATGCCCGTGCCGGAGCTTGGCGTGGTCGTCGCGCCCAACATCACGCCGGACATGGAGACCGGCATCGGCCAATGGAGCGATGACGAGATCGCGCGCGCGATTCAGGAGGGCGTTGACAAGAACGGGCGCGCCCTGTTCCCCGTCATGCCGTACCTGAACTTCAGGAACCTGACCGACGAGGACATCGCGTCGATCGTGGTCTACCTGCGCACGATCCCGCCCGTGAAGAACGTGCTGCCCAAGACCAAGCTCGCGTTTCCATTGAACCTGCTCGTCAACACCATGCCCGAGCCGCTCACCTCGCCGCCGCCGGTCGTGGCCCGGACGACGCCAGAGGCGCGCGGCGAGTATCTGGTGAAGACGGTCATCGGCTGCCAGGACTGCCACACCCCCGCCGACGCGCAGGGGAAGGCGCTACCCGGAATGGATTTCGGCGGCGGCATGCTCTTCCATGACCCGAAGACCATGGACGCCGTCTTCAGCAAGAACATCACGCCGGACCCGTCCGGGATCTGGTACTACAACGAACCGCTGTTCGATCAGGCGCTGCGGACGGGACAGGTCGGCGGCCGACGCCTCGACCCCATCATGCCCTTCGAGGCCTTCAGCCGCCTGACCGACGAGGACATGCACGACATCTACAGCTACATCAAGTCGCTCCCGCCCGTGCGGCACCGCATCAGCAACACCGACCCGCCGACGAAGTGCCCGGTCTGCGGCCAGGTGCATGGCCTGGGCGATCTGAACGTCAAGAAGTTCTAGCGAAGACCGCGGGGAGGCGCGCCGCGCGGGCCGCTGCGCACGTGTGGCATAGCCTGCCGAGAGTTGACAGGGCCGGCGGCGCACCTCCTATGCCCCGGCGGTGTTGCGAAGTTCATGCCGCCCGGGCAGGCGCGGGTGTGCGTCGATCGCCAGAGCCGCGTCCGGACGACGTTGCCGTTTGTGCAACGTGTGACGACCGCACGATCGCAGGTATTGCCGCGTGCGGCTACGTTCGCGCGGCTGCCCGCTCTTCGCGGGCCCTGGTCAGATGCGGCACGACGCCCACCAGCCGCTCGACGAGCATCAGCTGCGCGCGGTGGTGCATCTCGTGCTCTTTGACGCCCTGTAGCAACTCGAACCGCGTCTTCTCTGCGGGCTGAATCGGCGGCGGGAATCGGACGATCTCTCCCAGCACGTCGTCGGTCAGCGACTCGAGAAAGGCGGCAAATTGCTCGCCATTGGCCTCGAGCGCCGCGACGATGTCGGCCTTCGTCGTGAGCGTGGCTTCGTAGGCGTGGGTGTCCTTCATGTACGCGCCGAAGTCGTCGAACGACATGAAGGTCTTCTTGTTGACGCCGTGCAGCCGGTGCGGCCAGCGCGAGCAGGCCGCGATGTGCGCGAGCATCTCGGCCACCGACCGTGTGGCCGGCGTTGCGCGAAAGCCGTACTGATCCTCCGGGATGTCGTGCGCCACTTGAATCGTGTTCTTGCGAACCACCCGGAACGTGCGAGCCAGATCCTTGCCGCCGAAATACGTCATACGCTAATGCCTCCAGGCCGTGCGGGATATCCGCGCTGTCAGTGTACGGCGATCGGCCGCTCGGATTGACGCGCTTGGCCAGGTTCGGGGTAACCTGTGAACCCAAGAGCGGCACAGCCTGCCTTGTGGACCAATAGCCGTAGATGACCCGGGTAGCCCTTTTCGCGGCGGCGCTGTTGGCGGTTGGCCTCGGCGGATCGGCGGCGTCCGATTTGCCGGGGACCGTGCGCGCCGGCGGCAAGCTCGTGCCGGAGGCGGTCGTGTGGCTGGACGTGCCGCCGCCGGTCCCCTACGTGCCCCGGCCGAAGGCGGTGCTCGACCAGCGCGACCTCAGCTTCCAGCCTCACGTGCTGGCGGTCCAGGTCGGGACGACGGTGGAGTTTCCAAACCACGACCGCGTCTTCCACGACGTCTTCTCGTTTCACGACGGCAAGCAGTTCGACCTGGGGTTGTACCCGGTCGGCACCGTCAGGCCCGTGCTCTTCGATCAGGTCGGGTTGTCGCGAATCTTCTGCAATATCCACCCGGGCATGTCGGCCTACGTCATGGTGGTCAATACGCCGTATTTCGCCGTGAGCGACAGCCACGGCCACTTCGCGATTCCGGGCGTGGCGCCCGGCTCGTACCCCTACCATGCCTGGCGGGCGGGCGAGGCGAAAGAGCTAGAGGGCTCGGTCGATGTGGCGGCCGGGACTACGCTCGACCTCCAATGGCCCTGACCAAGACCTGGGCGTTTGTCGTCGCCGCGGTCCTGTGCGCGCACCAGGCCCTCGCGCAGTCGGTGACCGCGGAAGCCGACGTCACCGTGGGCCGGTTCGACTCAGGGCACGACCGGCGTGAGCTCGCAGGTGCGGGTATTCGGCGCGACGCAATCGGACTGGCGCTACTTCCTCGAAGCCACGTGGGGGACCCAGTCGGGCGTGGCGTCGGATGCCTTCTCGGCGGCCTACCCCTATAACGGCGACGTGCGGCCGATGGAGACCTACGTCGAGAAGACGTTTCACCCCACCGGCGCACTCTTCGGAATCCGGCTGGGCCGGTATCGCACGCCGTTCGGGATCTCGGGCCGCGGCGACCACGCGTACTCCGGATTTCTGCGGGCGCCGCTCATTCGGTACGGCGGGGACTTCGCGCTGTCGAACACGTTTCTCGAGGGCGGCGCCGACATCCTCGTGGGCCGGCCGACGCTGTCGCTCGAGGCCAGCATCGGGGTCCCGCAGGACGAGGGCGATGCCCAGCGGAGGCATGGCGTGGACGAGGTCGTGCGCGTGCAGGGCTACACGCACGGGTTCATCCTTGGCGCGAGTTATCTGCGAACGCGCCCCTCCGACCGCGGCAGTTTTGTGGCGGGACGGATGGAATTTGGCGGTCTGGACGCGCGGTGGACCCGCGATGGCATCCAGCTCCGTGGTGAGTGGATCGGTGGGCGGCCGTTCGACGGGGTCGCCACGCGGGGCGGCGACGTCGAACGCGATCATCCACCGCGTGGGCATGGGGCCGGTGACGATCGTCGCGCGGGCCGAGCGGCTCGATTACGACGCGGGGCGATTTTCCGAGCATCTCCGGCGCTACACGATCGGGACGCGCGTTCGGGTCACCCGGTGGCTCGCGGCGCAGGCGGATTTGTTGCACCAGCCAAGCGGACTCGCTGGTGCGCACACGGTCGTCCTCGACGTCGCGTTGACCGCTTCGAGGCGGTTCTAGCCCGGATTATTCATGAAGGCCCCACAATCCGCCCTCCGGGCTTCGACTCAGGCCCAGACCCCGGGCCTTCGCTCAGGGCTAGCCCTGAGCACCGCGGTCTGCGCGGTGTCGAAGCCCGTGGTCGCAGCCGACCAAGGGCCACGGGCGCGTGTTCACGAACGCGCAACGTTCGTGAATAAAGCGGGCTAGCGCGTGGAACCAGTCACAGCATCCCCGCGCCCCGTCATCCGGTGGCATCAGCGGCTCGAAGCCCGCATGCTCCTGGGGCTCGCCCTGGCCGCGGGCGTGTCGCTTATCGTCGGTACTGGCCGCCACCAGCCAGGCGGTGACGACGTACGCGCTGGCGCGCTCGGCCGACGAGGTCGTGGCCGCGCGAGCGGCCTTCGACCGATTGGTTGCCAGCCGCGTGGCGTTCGCATCGAGCGAGGCGCGCTTGGTCGCGGAACTGCCGACGGTGGGGGCGACGCTGAGCAGTCCGGACGCGTCGGCGGATCGCCCGACGATGGACCTCATCGCGAACGACTACTGCGGCAAGCTCGAAGCCGGGTTCTGCGTCGTCACCAACCCGCGTGGTCTGTGGGTGGGTGAGTCCGGGGCGCCTCGGCCGTCCGATTCCCGCGGAGTGCTCTCCGCCGTGATTGGGCCGGCGCTCTCCCGCCAGTCGTCCAATGCGATTGTGACGCTTCCCGAAGGACTCTTCCTCGTCGTCTCCGAACCGGCCATCTTCGGCCGGACCGACGGCGAGCTCCTCGGCACGTTCACCGCCGGTTATCCGCTCGATGACGCCGTCGCGAAGGAACTGGCGCAGGTGACGCACTATGACGTGAGCTTCGTGTGCGGCGGCAGCGAAATTTGCGGCAGCAGCGTGCCGGCGGGTGTGCGGGCCGCGCTCACGTCGCTCATTGGGCGCGATCCGTCGGCCCTGGGCCAGGTGGGCGCGGAGCCGGCGCGCCACATGATCGCCGGCGCCACCTACGTGGGCGCGACCTATCCGCTCGCCTCGGCCGGAGGCGCGCGGATCATCCTTCTCCAGGATTCGGGCCCCGACCTCGGCCGCGCTGCGGGCCGTCAACACGAGGCTGCTGTGGCTTGGTCTCTTTGCGCTGGGTGTCGCGCTGGGCGGCACGCTGGTGGTGAGCCGCCGGCTCACGACGCCACTCCGCAGTCTCGCGCGCGTCGCCGACGAGATTGCCGCCGGCAATTGGGCGCGGCGCGTGCCGGTCACCGGGTCCGCCGAGGCGCGGTCGATGGCCAAGGCCTTCAACGACATGACGGTGACGCTCGGTCACTGGCACCAGGAGGCGGAGCGGCGCGCCCAGCAGGTCGAGGACGAGTACGAGCGCTTCCGATCCGTGACGGACTCGACGACCGACGCCATCGTCTCCGCCAACCCGCAGAACGAGATCGTGTTCTGGAACCTGCGCGCCAGCCTGATGTTCGGCTACGAGGCGCACGAAGCGATGGGCCAGCCGTTCACCATGCTGCTGTCCGATCGCTCGCGCGTTGATTACGCGGGCGAGCTGGCCCACCTGCCGACCGGCGAAAGCCACTGGCTGGGTAGCACGGTCGAGTTGACCGCCCGCCGCCGCGACGGCACCGAGCTTCCTGTGGAGTTGTCGCTGTCGACGTGGAAAGCGGGCCAGCAGATCTTCTACACCGGTGTTCTTCGGGATGTGACCGAGCGGAAGCAGGCCGCCGAGGTCTTGCGGCAGCGCGAGGATCAGCTGCGACAGGCGCAGAAGATGGAAGCCGTCGGGCGTCTGGCGGGCGGCATCGCTCACGATTTCAACAACATGTTGACGGCGATTCTCGGCTACACGGAGCTGCTGCTCGGCACGCTGGCCGAGGGCACCCGCACGCACGACGACGTCGTCGAGATTCAGAAGGCGGGGCGCAGCGCCGCGGCGCTCACGCGCGAGCTGCTCGCCTTCGGGCGCAAGCAGGTGCTGCAGCCGGTCGTGCTGGACCTGAACACGGTCGTCGAGCGAGACCGAACGGCTCTTGCGCCGCCTGATCGGCGCCGACGTCGAGCTGCGTCCTGGACCTCGAGCGGCCGCTCGGCAGCGTCGATGGCGGACCGAGGCCAGATCGAGCAGGTGCTGGTCAACCTCGCCGTCAACGCGCGCGACGCGATGCCGGCTGGCGGCCGGCTGGTGATTCGCACCGCGACGGTCATGCCTGCGCGACATTCCGATCGAGCCCGGCATGGCCTCGATCGACGGGCCCCAGGTCGTGCTTCTCGGTTCGTGACAGCGGGCACGGCATGTCCGAAGATACGCGCGCGCGCATCTTCGAGCCGTTCTTCACGACCAAGCCCGTCGGGAAAGGGACCGGACTCGGCCTGGCCACGGTGTACGGCATCGTGAAGCAGAGCGGCGGTCACATCTGGGTGGAGAGCCAGGTCGGCCAGGGCGCCTCGTTCAACGTCTCGCTGCCGGTCGTTGACCCCGGCGTGGCGCTCGCGATGACCGACGACACGGCGAAGGATGTTGCGCGCCACGGCTCGGAGACGATCCTGCTGGTCGAGGACAACGACTCAGTGCGAGGATTGGCTCGCGAGACGCTCGAGCGAAGCGGCTACCGGGTGCTCGAGGCGCGCAACGGGGAACAGGCGCTCGACTTGGCGGCGAAGCATCTGTCGAGCATCGCGCTCGTGCTGACCGACATCGTCATGCCAGTGATGGGCGGGCGCGACCTGGCCGCCCGGCTGTCGTCGTGGCGTCCGGGCCTGAAGATTGTCTTCACCTCCGGGTACACGGAGGACGCCGTGGCGCGGCAGGGCGTGCCGGATCAGGCCGGCGTCTTCCTCCAGAAGCCGTTCACGCCCGCGGCGCTCGGCAAGGTCGTCCGCGACGTGCTCGATGCCCCAGGCGGGCGGCGCAGCGGCTGAGATCGACCGGCGGTCGGCAGCTGACGCCCTGGCGCTGCCGGTCCCGTCGTCGGGCGCCGTGCCGCGACGATAGAATGCGGTCATGACACGCGGTCACTCGGTGGCCTTGTGCGCGCGGGTTGGCGCCTAAGCCCGTGGGCAGACCCCTTCGAGGTTCGATCCTGCTCGTTCGACGACGAGCCCAAGGTGCTCAAGATTCTGCACCGGGCGCTGGTCGAGGCTGGGCACGCCGTGTCGGAGACCGCGAGTCCCCGCGCCGCCCAGCGCCTGCTCGCCGAGCAGACGTTCGAGTCGTGCTCCTCGACAACATGATGCCGGAGCTGAGCGGCCTGGATCTGGTCCGAGACCTCGTCGCCGCGACACCGGAAGCGGAGCGGCCGCAGATGCTGATGATGACCGCCCACGCGACCGTCGAGGGCGCCATCGAGGCCATGAAGCTGGGCGCCGCTCGACTACCTGCAGAAGCCCTTCGAGATCGACGAGCTGCTCGTGGTCGTGCAGCGCGCCCTCGAGCTACCAGCGTCTCCGCACCGAGCTACCGGTACCTGCTGTAGCGAGCGCGACGAGCAGTTCGACCACTACGGCATCGTCGGACGCAGCGACGCGATGGCCGGAGGCGATTCGCCGCGCCGAGCTCGTGGCGACGACCAAGAGCACGGTGCTCATCACCGGCGAGACCGGCACGGGCAAGGAGCTGGTGGCGCGCGCCATCCACGCGCGCAGCGCGCAGCGCGACATGCCGCTCATCAAGGTCAACTGCGCCGCCATTCCCGAGACGCTGCTCGAATCGGAGCTGTTCGGCCACGTGCGCGGCGCGTTCACCGGCGCCACGGCGAGCAAGAAGGGCAAGTTCGCGCTCGCCGACGGCGGCACGATCTTTCTCGACGAGATCGGCGCCATGAGCCCCGACACTGCAGGCGAAGCTGCTGCGGGTCCTCCAGGAGCGGGAGTTCGAGCCGCTCGGGTCGGAGCGGACCGAGCAGGTCGACGTGCGGGTCATCGCGGCCACCAACCGCGACCTGCACAGCTGGTGGCCGACGGGGCGGTTCCAGGAAGACCTGTACTACCGGCTGAACGTGATCCCGATCCACCTTCCCGCCGCTGCGCGAGCGGCGCGACGACATCCCGGCGCTCGTCGAGCACTTCGTGAGCAAGCACGCGCAGCGCGTGGGCAGGCGGGTGCACGGCGATCGACGCCGAAGCGGTCGCCGCCTTCAGCGGCTACGACTGGCCCGGCAACGTGCGCGAGCTGGAGAACACCATCGAGCGGGCCGTGGTCCTGTCGGACGGCGAGACGATCGGCGCCGAGGCCGATCGCCGGCCTCGGGGCGCCCGCTCGTCCCGCCGGCGCGCCTGCCGTCCTTGCAGCTGCGACAGAACATCGAGTGGGTCGAACGCGAGACCGTTCGCTTGGCGCTCGAGCGGGCGGGCGGCGTGAAGAAGGACGCCGCCGAGCAGATGGGCATCAGCCAGCGCGCACTGTCCTACTACCTGGCCAAGTACCGACTCAGCTGAACCGGTCCAGTCAGATCCTGGCGCTGACGCGCCGCGTAAGTGCTTACGCTTCTCGTAACGCACGACACGATACAGGTGACTCGTCTGCCTCGGTGCGGCGTTGGCACGCGCCTTGCCTTTGAATGGCGCGGCGGCGCCACTCGTTGAAATTGGAGGCAGGAATGACACGGTACGGATTCAGGGTCGTTGCGATGCTCGCGGTTGCCACGACGATGGTGGGATGCGGTAGCAATTCGGGTTACGCGACGACGTCGCCAAGCACGACGACGAACGATGTTCCGGCGGGCGCAACCGTCGTGTCGATTGTCGGGTCGATGGGCAGTGGGGCGTTTTCGCCGAACCCCGTCCAGGCCAGTGTCGGCGCGGTGCTCGTCTGGAAGAACACCGACGCCGTCGCGCATCACATCGTGCTCGACAACGGGTCGGCCGACCTGGGCACGGTCGCGCCGGGAGCGACCACCCGGTCCTTCACGGTGACGACCACGGCGGCGACCGGCTTCCACTGCACGATCCACCCGTCGATGGTGGGGACGATTAACGGCGCGCTCGCGCCCAGCGCGGCGGCAAGCCCGTACTTGCTCGGGCATCCAGGCGCGCACTGAGATGCGCGCTGTCCTCGCAATCGCCTGCGCGGTCGTGTGCGTGGGCCCGAGTCCCGCCCTGGCGCAGACACCGGTCGTGGCCACGGTCGAGCGGTTGAGCTTCGACCGGCCGGAGGCGTGGGCACTGAAGTACTTCACGTCAGTCACCTTGCTGGGCGGGCTGACCGCCCCTGCGGTGCTGCCCGTCGGGTCGGTGGACGTCGGGGCCGACGTCGCGTGGGTGCCGAGACTCAGCCAGGCCCAACGGCGGGTCGGGTTCAACGGGACCAAGGAAGAAGACCTCAACAAGGCGCCCGTCTTCGGACGGCCGACCGTGCGGATCGGGTTGCCGTGGCGGCTCGGGCTCACGCTTGCCGGCAACCCGCCGATCGAGACGTTTGGCGTGACCCCGAAGCTCTTTGCGATTGGCCTGGAGCGGCCGTGGACGCGCGGCGAATGGACGGCCGGGTGGCGCGCGGCGGGGCAGGTCGGCACGGTCACGGGTGCCTATACCTGTCCCGCCCGAGTCTTGGCCTTTCCGCCCGGCAGCTCGAATAACAGCTACGGATGCGAGGCGGCGTCGACCGACTCGGCATCCCTTCGCTATCTCAGCGGAGAGATGGACGTGGCGAAACGGCTCTCGCCGCAAGGCCGCGTGACGCCGCATGCCTCGGTCTTGATCGCGTACATGACTACGGCGTTTCAGGTCAACGCGCGGACGTTCGGCTACCTCGATCACACGCGCCTCGAGGCGCGCGGCGTGACGGTCGCGTTGACCGCTGGCGCCGATGTCGCCGTGACCCGGAGGATCGGCGTGTCGGCTGCCGCGTTCTACAGCCCCTTGTCGGTCAAGCGCACGTTCGACGGTCCACGGACGGTTGACGGCCTCTTCAATGTTCGCGTGGCCGTGACCTATCGCGTGCGCGGATGACTCGAACCGGCGCGGTGGCGGTGTTGGCGATCGCCCTGGGAGCGTTGGGCGCGGGGCAAAGCGGCCCGTTGACGCTCAGGGTCGATCCCCTCGAGAGCCGCATGGTCATCGAAGTGGGCAAGGCTGGGCTCTTCAGCTTCATGGCGGGCCACGTCCACGAGGTCGAGGCCCCCGGCGTGAGCGGCGTCGTCCGCCTCGACCTGGACGATCTGACCCGCTCCGATGCCGATCTGGAGGTGGCCGCCGCGTCGCTGCGGGTGACCGGCAAGGGTGAGCCGGCGCACGACGTCCCGGACGTGCAGCAGCACATGCTGGGGCCGGGCGTGCTGGACGTGGCGCAGTACCCGACCATTTCGTTTCACACGTCGAGCGTGGCCCTCGTGCGGCAGGCCCGCCATGCCGGAGGCCTGGACGCGGACCTCGTGCTGACGGGACCCCTGACGATCCATGGGCGGAGCCGCGCGGTCGACATCTCCGTGCACCTGCAGTTGAACGGATCGGCGCTCGACGCCACGGGCCGCTTCCGGCTGAAGCAGACCGACTACGGCATCAAGCCCATCAGCGTCGCCGGCGTGGTCGCGGTCAAGGACGAGCTCGCCGTGACGTTCTCCATCACCGCGCGGCCCTGAGCGTCTGACTGGGGCGGCCGAAGACCTCCGCGCGAGCGGCGGCGTTGGATTCCGCCGGTCACGCGTGTTATATCTATAACCGAATAGTGGAATGGCCGTAGCACGCAAGCCGACCGACGCGGCATGGCTGCTGTTGACGTTCACGCTGCCGGTACGGTCGGCCAGTCAGCGCGTCGAGGTGTGGCGCAAGCTGCGCCGGTACGGGGCGGTCCCGCTTGGCAACTCCGGGTATCTGCTTCCGAACGGCGCGTCGAACCAGGAGCGGTTCGAGTGGCTGGCCGCGGCCATTCGCAAGCATGGGGGTGAGGCGGCCGTGCTCGCCGTGGCGTCGATTGACAGCCTGTCGACTCCGAGAATCGTGGCGCGCTTCGTCGAGGCGCGAGGGCGCGAGTATCAGGCGTTGATCCGCGACGTGGAGAAGTTCTCGGCGAAGCCGCCCCGCCAACGATCTCCCGCCAGGATGCGCCGGCTCCGCGCGCGATTCCTCGAGATCGCGGAGATCGATTTCTTCAAGAGCCCCCTGCAGAAACGGGCCGCCGATCGTCTCGCCCGCGCGGATGCCGGCGCGGGACCTCCGGAGGTGACGGCCACGATCAATCCGCGGGACTATCGCGGCCGTGTGTGGGTCACGCGGCCGCGCCCGGGGATCGACCGGTCCGCGTCGGCGTGGCTGATTCGCCGCTTCATCGACGAGAAGGCGCGATTTACGTTCGCCGTAGACGCGCGCGTGCCCGAGCACGCCGTCCCCTACGACATGTTTCATGCAGGCTTCGGACATCGCGGCGAGGACTGCTCGTTCGAGACGTTGGCCAAAGCCTTTCGGATCCGCAGTGCGTCCGTGCGGATCGTCGGCGAGATCATCCACGATGCGGATCTGCTGGATGAGAAGTTCGGCCGCAAGGAGGGCTTTGGGATCGACGCCGTGTTGACAGGCTTCGCGAAACAGGGCGTGCCGGACGCGGAGCTGCTCGAGCGGGGCGTTCAGATGATTGAGGCGTTGTATCAGTGGGTGTCGAGAAAGTAGTCGCTGGGCCCGGAGAGGAATTGGCATGAAGACCTGGAAGGTTCTGGTTCTGGTCTTTGGTCTGGCCGCGGTCGTGGCGGCCATTGGCGCGGTCGTCGTCATTCGACGCGGCTTCGCGGCGACCGCCGAGCCGTCGCGGGTCGAGGCGATCATCGCCAGGACCGCCCGCGACATGGCGATTCCGACGCAAGCGCGCCGCGCGAAGAACCCCCTCGAGGCCACGCCCGCCAACCTGGAGGCGGGGCGCGAAGACTTCCTGGCCAGGTGCGCGGGTTGTCACGGCCACGACGGCGGCGGGACCACGCCGATGGGGCGGAACCTGTATCCGCGCGTGCCGGATCTGCGCGCGATCCGCACGCAGGACCTGACCGATGGCGAGCTCCACTACATCATCCAGAACGGCGTGCAGTTGACCGGCATGCCCGCGTGGGGCGCGCCGGGCGGGCAGGCCAAGGACGAACCCTGGAAACTGACACTCTTCATCCGCAGTCTGCGTCCCCTCACCGCCCAAGAGGCCACGGTGCAGGCTCGCGCCGCCGCGTCGGCCCACTACGTCGGATCGAGCGCGTGCGCCAAGTGCCATGCCGACATCTATGCCCGCTGGAAGCAGACGCCGATGGCCAACGTCGTGCGGGATCCGCGCGAGTTTCCGCATGCGATCATCCCCGACCTGGCGACGAACACGGTCTCGAAGTTCTCGGAAGACCAGGTGGCGCTCGTGTACGGCAGCCTGTGGAAGCAGCGGTATTTCACGAAGGTCGGGAGCGACTACTTTCCCCTGCCGGTCCAGTGGGAGGTCGGCAATCGCAAGTGGAGCAGTACGTCGCGCCGCCAACCGCCGACTGGTGGGTGGCTTCTACCCGCCCGACAACATGCACCGGCCGACCGGACCGACGTGCGACGGCTGCCACTCGGTTGGCTATGACATCCACACGAAGCAAGTGGCCGAGTGGAACGTCGGCTGCGAGCGCTGCCACGGCCCCGGCAGCGAGCATGTCGCTCATCCCACGCGGGCCAACATCCTGAATCCCTCGCGCATGGGCGCCGTGGCCGACAACGACACGTGCATCCAGTGCCACTCGCAGGGGCGTCCGATGACCAGCCCGATCGAGGGGAGGTACTACGACTGGCCCGTCGGCTACCAGGTGGGACTTCGTTTGCAGGACTTCTGGACGCTCGAGGGCCACACGCTGGGCCAGACGAACTTCTATTACTTCGCCGACGGCACGGCGCACAAGAACCGGATGCAGGGCAACGACTTCGTGCAAAGCGTGATGTATCGGCGCGGTCTCAGGTGCGACACCTGTCACGACGTGCACGGCACCGGCAACGACGCGCAGCTGCGCAAGCCGGCCAAGACCCTGTGCCTGGAGTGCCACGCGCCGCTGTCGCCGAACGGCCCACGCGAGGCGACGCTCGAAGCGCACACGCACCACAAGGCCGGGAGTCCCGGCAGCCAGTGCGTGGCCTGCCACATGCCCAAGATCGAGACAGAGGGAGTGCCTGGCTCGCTCGTGAGCGCCCACACGTTCAGATTCATCACGCCGGCCATGACCGACCAGTATCGGGATGCCGAACCCGTGCACGTCATGCCACACGGACAAGACCACGGCGTGGGCGACGACGGCGATGCGCAGCTGGCCAGAGCAATCCCCGTGGCGGATCGAGTGGAGCGCGGGTCCGATGACGAGTGGATCGGTCGCTGAGCCATCCGGCCGCGGGTCAGGCCAATGATGCGACGACCGTGGAATCAGCCGTCGGCTGGCGCCGGTGCGGCGGCGAGCGTGACGCGGAACGTCGAGCCTTTCCCCAGCTCGCTCGTGACGTCGGCGTGCCCGCCGTGGGCGCCGACAATGGCGCGAACCAGGCTGAGCCCAAGGCCCAGCCCGTGCTCCGGGCCTTGTTCTCCCCGGTAGAGCCGATCCCAGATGCGGGGCAGATCCTCCGGCGAGATGCCGCGGCCCGTGTCGGCAACCGAGATGACGACGTCGCCGTTGGTCCGGGCGGCGCTGACGACGACGCGCCCCCCGGCCGGCGTGTATTTGATCGCGTTGGCGACGAGATTCGCCAGCACCTGACGGAGGCGCGGCCGGTCGGCTGTGACGAACAGACCCGGCGGGCGTCTCCGACGTGAGCGAGAGCCCGCGCTCTTCGGCCGTGTCCTCGTACAAATCCACCGTGTCGTGGACGACCTCGTCGACCGGCACCGTGGCGAGCGCCAGCCGCATCGTGCCGGTCTCGGCCTCGGAGATGTCCATCAACGTCGTGAGGAGTGCCGTGACGCGGTCGGCTTCCTCGACGCAGGCGGCCAGCGCCTCTCGGTATTCGGTTTCGCTTGCCGGCGAGGCCAGCGCGGATTCGGCGCGCACGCGCAGCCGCGCGACCGGCGTTCGCAGGTCGTGCGCCACGGTGTCCAGCGCGCCGCGCATGCCTTCGACGAGTGTCTCGATGCGCTCGAGCGAGGCGTTGAACAGGCGCCCGAGCTCGTCGACCATGTCGCCATGGCTGCCCGCCGCGACGCGGCCGTCGAGCCGGCCCGTCTCCGCGATGCCGCGCGCCGCGTCCCGCAGCTCGCGCAGCGGCCGGAGCGCCGATCGCGTGAGCGCGATCCCGCCGACGAGACCGGCGCCGAGTACCGTCGCGAAGATGACCCCGAACAAGTCGCGTACTTGCGCGAGCACGCGGTCTCGCGCCACCGTCGTCCGGCCGACCTGCATCGTCGTGCCGTCCCAGAGCGGCCGCGAGACGATCTCGAGGGTGGTGTTCGTGGCCGTCGATGGCACCGCCTCCCAGTCATCGCCGGCACGCTGGGGCATGTCGTTGAGTTGGTGCAGATCGAACGTGTTCCACCCGGGCGGCACGCTCATCATGAGCACGTCGGCGCCTTGGCCGACGAGGCGGACGAGCACGGTGTCGGGGCCGCCCGACGCCTGCTCGGCCGCGACCGCGCGGGAGAGCGCGGCGAGTCCGCCGGTCTCGTAGCGGTCCGAATACTCGGCGAGCTTGACGCTCAGCAGCTCGTGATCGCGCCGCTCGAGCGACGTGACGAGCATGTCGTACGACAGCCAGCCGACGGCCGTGGCGCTGACGAGGAACACGACCGCATACCAGACCGCCAGCCGAAGGCCAAGCGTGCGCGACAGCCGCTCCCGCCAGTCACCAAACATCGGTTGCTCAGCCTCCTCGAACCAGGACGCGTGCGTGCGTAGGACGGATGGGCACCATGGAGTTCATGAAGGCTGGTCGCGCCGGAAGAATGACCTGGGCGGCGCGGCCATGGCCGCGCTGGCGGTGGGAGAGCGCATCCGTCACGAAAGCGCGCCCCCTTGAAGCCAACCGCGCGCTCTCGTGGCGGATGCGCTCTCCCACCGCGGCCGCCGAAGGCGGCGCCCAGGTCATGTCGTCAGCCTCCATGCGCTCCATGGTGTCAGATCTGGCACTCGCCGATGCCGAGCCGGCGGCGTCAATTGTGCTGCGGCTCGGGCGAAAGGATGTAGCCCATGCCGCGGCGGGTATGGAGCAGCTTGGGCTCGAAGTTGCGGTCGATCTTCTCGCGCAGGCGGCAGACGAGCACGTCGACCACGTTGGTCCGCGGGTCGAAGCTGTAGTTCCAGATGCGCGACTGAATCATCGTCTTCGAGACGACGCGTCCGGCCTGCCGCGCCAGATACTCGAGCAGCGCGAACTCTCGCGGTCGAAGGTCGATCGGCTGGCCCGCCCGTGTCACGCGCCGCGACAGGAGCTCGATCTCGAGGTCGCCAACCCGAAGCGTCGTCGGCTCCGAGGTCCCGGGGGCGCGCCGCAGCAGCGCCTGCACGCGTGCCAGAAGCTCGGCGAACGCGAACGGCTTCGTCAGATAGTCGTCGCCGCCGATTTCCAGGCCCTTCACGCGATCGTCCACCGATCGCTTCGCGCTGAGAATGAGCACGGGCAGGTGCAGGCCGCGGTGCCGAAGCGCCTCGATCATCCGGAAGCCGTCGAGCTCCGGCAGCATGACGTCCACGACCGCCAGATCGGGGCGATTCGTTGACGCCAGCTCGAGCCCGGTCCGCCCGTCGTGGGCGGCGTCAACGACGTAGCCCGCCTCCCGAAGTCCTTTGGAGACGAACTCCGCGAGGGTCCGATCGTCTTCGACGACGAGAATGCGCATGGCCCCGCTTCCATTGTAGCGGGGCTCTTGAGCGGCGAGGGGGGCGGACGCCGGGGAAGAGGCCGAAGCGGGGAGCACACCTTCGATCGTCGGTCCGAGCCCGACGTGCTCGATGGTCGATGGTGCGCTCCCCACTTCTTCCTTCTCCGCAGGCGCTTGGATTCCTACTTCTTCTCGCTCGGCAGCGTGGTGAACATTGTCTGATCGCCCTGATCGGTGTGGTGCAGGAACAGCGTCAGCCCCGGCTTCGGGCTTGCCGCGAGTGCCGCGTGCAACTCCGCGACCGTGTTTACTGCCTGACCGTTGACCTTCTCGATGACGTCGCCGCGCGTCAGGCCGGCTCGCGCGCCGGCGCCGGAGGGATCGACGTCGGTCACGACCAGCCCTTGCGTGCTCGGCGAGACGCCGACCTGCCGTGCGAGCGACGGCGTCAAGGACTGGAGCGTCAGCCCGAGCGTGTCACTGCTGGCGGCCTTGCTGCCGCTGTTGTCGAGCGTAGGCTTCTGGTCGAGCGTGGCCGTGATCTGTCGCTCGGTGCCGTCGCGGTTGATGCCAAGCGTCGCGGACGTGCCGGGCGTCATCTGGCTGATCCGGTTGCGCAGGTCGTTCGAGTCGGAGACGTCGTTGCCGTTGAGCTTGACGATCACGTCGCCCTGCTTGAGGCCGGCCTTCGCGGCCGGGCTGCCGGGCTCGACCGAGTTGACGAGCGCGCCGTGCACGGTTGACAAGCCCAGGCTCTTGGCGAGGTTGGAGTTGACGACCTGCACCGTGACGCCGAGCTGCGACGCCGCACGTGGCCGGTGGCGACGAGCTGCTTCATCACGTTCTTGGCCATGTTCGACGGGATGGCGAAGCCGATGCCGATGCTGCCTGAGTACCAGTTGGTTTGACGTCTCGATCTGCGAATTGATGCCGATGAGCTCGCCCGCGGCCGTGATGAGCGGGCCGCCCGAGTTGCCCTCGTTGATCGGCGCGTCGGTCTGGAGGAAGTCCTGATACTGATCGTTCTCGGTGGTCCGGCCCTTCGCGCTGATGATGCCCATCGTCACCGTCTCGCCGACGTCGAGCGGATTGCCGATGGCGAGCACGACGTCGCCGACGCGGACCTTGTCCGAGTCGCCCAGCGCCAGGGCGGGCAGCCCGGTCGCGTCGATGTGCACGACCGCGAGGTCGGTCTCGGGATCGGTGCCGACGACCTTCGCCGTGAACTCGCGATGATCGGCGAGCGTCACCGTCACCTGGTCGGCGCTATCGACGACGTGATTGTTGGTCAGGATGTTGCCGTCGCTGCTCACGATGACGCCGGAGCCGACGCCGTGCTCGACAGGCGCCTGCTGGCGCATCTGGGGGACGCCTGGCCGCCGAAGAACCGCTGGAAGAACGGAATGTCGCTGGAATCGCCCGACTGCGAGCTGTCCAGCTTCTTCTCGATGCGAACCGTCACGACGGACGGCATGGCGCGGCTGACCACGTCGGCGTACGAGACGGGCGCCGACGTCGGCGCCGAGCTGGTGACGGCCGCCTGACTGGCCCGCCGCGTCGGCGGTTGACGTGGCGGTCGCGTGGGGAACGCCGCCTGAAATGAACAGCCCCGCGACGAACGCGGCGGCGACGCCAAGCGGCTGCCACGCGTGCCGCCGGATGTTGGTTGGGATCTGCATATCTCTGCCTCCGTAGAAGAACCTTATGACGATGTTCTGTCTATGAGACGACAGAGGGGGTTGCGGCAGACTTACCGGAACATGACAAACGTGCAATGGTGACGTGGGGGCAGGTCATGGATCCTGCGTTGTTGCATGACAGCAGCGGACTCTGAGGGTCACAAGACAATTCTGTGGTCGCCTGTACGGCCAAGAACGCAGGATCCATGACCTGACCCCACGCAACGCGCATGCTAGGATTCGCCTTCGCGCCGGCGGCAGTTGACTCGCCGGCTCTCTCATCGGCCCTCGCCACGCCGTGGAGTCATGACCATGACCCGATCCGTCGCGCTCTTCGCCCTGCTCTGCCTCGCCTTGGCCTCGACGGCTCGCGCTCAGGCGCCCGTGACTGGCGCCGCGAATCCCGAAGCGCTCTTCACGAGCCCCGACCCACACCTCAACGCCAACAAGCAGGTCGTGCTCCACATCATCCGCGACTTGCTCGAGGCCAACCACTGGGACGAGGCGCCCAAGTTCCTGACCGACGAGTACATCCAGCACAACCCGAACGTCGCGTCCGGCCTCGCGCCGGTCATGAAGTACTTCGGTGGCCGAACGCCGACGCCAATTCCCGATGCGCAGCACTGGAAGACGAAAGTCGTATCCGTCGTCGCCGAGGGCGACCTCGTGGTCGTCACGACCGTGCGCGAGTTTCCCGATCCGCGCCAGCCTGGACGCACCTACACGACGTCATGGTTCGACATGTGGCGAATCAAGGCCGGGAAAGCCGATGAGCACTGGGACGAGGCGACGCGGTGATTGAGGGGTCAGGTCATGGATCCTGCGTTGTTGACTGACAGTCGCTGACTCCGTCGTTCACGAGAATGTCCTTTGGTCGGGTGGACTGCCCAAAACGCAGGATCCATGACCTGACCCCACGTCTAAGCGACGTCTAGCAGCACCTTCAGGACGGGTTGGGTGCGCGTCGAGTTCAGGGCTTCGGCGCCGTGCGAGAGGTCGAAGCGCGCGGAGATGAGCGGCAGGACGTCGATCTCGCCGGCGGCCAGCGCGGCCAGCGCGCGGTCGAAGGGGCCGCAGCGCGAGCCCACCACCGTAATCTCGTCAATCACAACCCGTGCCCACGGCAGCGTCTGTACGCCCGCGACGGTGGTCTTGAGCACGACCGTACCCCGCGGCCGGACGAGTCGCAGCGCTGTCGGAAGCCCCGACTCGGATCCCGTGCAGTCGACGACCACGTCCGCCGAGTGATCGGCCGGCACGTCAGTCAACAACGCTGTCTCGATCCCGCGCGCGGCCAGCAGCGCCAGCTTTGACGCGTGCTTGCCGACCACGATCACGCGATCAGAGACGGTGGAGAGGACCTGCGCGCACAGCTGGCCGAGGCGGCCGTCGCCCAGGACGATCACGCGATCCGTTCTGGCGAGCGCCACCTGCGTGAGGATCTGGAACGCGGCGGCGAGCGGCTCGGTGAAGACCGCGGCGTCGGTCGGCACCGCGTCCGGCACCACGTGTAAGTTGCGGGCCGGGACGGCCACCCAGTCCGCGAACGCGCCGTCATGGCGGTCGATGCCGATGGTCGTTCGATTGGGGCAGTGCGTCGGCCGGCCGGCAAGGCAGGTCGGGCAGCGCCAGCAGGCGCAGTTGATCTCGCCAACGACGCGCCGGCCCGCGAGCGGTCCCGTTTCAGCCACCCCGACGAACTCGTGCCCGAGCACGCCGCGGAAACCCATATAGCCGGCGACGATCTGCAGGTCGGTTTCGCAGACGCCGGCCCGCAGCACTCGAACCAGGATCTCGTCGTCGGCGGGAACCGGCGTCGGGCGATCGGACTCAAACGTCAGTCGGCCGTCGTTGTCGAGGATCAGGGCGCGCATCGCGTCAGCGTACCGCACGCGCCCGCGGAATGGCTCTCGCTATTCCAGGTGCACAATCGGCGGCTTCGCGAACCAGCCACCCTCGCCGATGATGAGCCACCCGATCGGGAAGCCGCCTTCGTGTGTGTAGACGAGGCCCACATTCTTGGCGTCCGCAGGCACGTCGAAGTGGCGGATGGCCGCGACGGTCTCGCCGGGCTGCAGCACCGTGTCGAGCGGAATCATCTCTGCCTCGGGGCGCGGGTCGTACCGGCGTCCCTCCGCATCGGTCAGGTAGACGACGGTTCCGCGCTCGCCCATCGGGACACGCTTAGCACGGCTCGAGAGCCGGAGGGCGACTTCATAGGTGCCTCCGGAGGCCGTCGGGGTCTCTGGTGGCACCGGCCACCGTGATGCACCAGTCATCGAAGCATTGGGCCTGGCCCACCTGGTATACCGGCCTCGAACTCCCGATCGTCACGGCGATGACGACGGCGCAGTAGACGGCGGCGCCGACGGCCAGGCGCCGAAGCACGCGGAGGGCACGGGCGAACTTGCCGGCGGCCGCCCAGACGACCGCGGCGACGAGCGTGACGACGGTCGTCAAGGCCAGCAGCAGGAACAGGGGCTCGAAGATGGTCATCAACGGCATATGTACTTTGTATCACAAAGTATGTGCATGGACAAGAGCCCCGCTTGTTCCCGTCGTGCGCCCGATCAGCACCGATCGGCTGCGGCCTCGATTTGCGTTCCCAGGGGGCGTCGTGTCGCGACGACGGCCGACCGTCGGGGTGGCCCGCGTCAGCGCGCGAGCATCGCGGTGAGGATCGTGGCGATGGTGACGACGAACGTCGTCATCTGGACGCCAACCGCCCAGTGGAACTGGCGGGACATCTTGTCGTCGATGGAAGAGAGACGCTGGTCGAGGCCCAAGAATCGCTGATCGATGCCGACGAATCGTTGATCGATCATGGCGAAACGCCGATCAATCGCCGCGAAGCGCTCGTCGATCGCGGTGAATCGTTGATCGATCGCCGCGAAGCGGCGGTCCATGCGCTCCTCGAGGCTAACGATGGCCTGGCGAATTCCGTCAATCATCTGGCTGCTCCGCAACCCGGCCCTCGACGTAGGCGACACGCTCGTCAATCGCTCCCACAGCCCACCTCCACGATACCGTCGTCCTCTTGCGCCGCGCAAGCCGCTCGGATCATTGGAGTAAGCAGGAAGCATGCCGTCACCGATGCCAAGAAAGTCGCTCCGTGCGCCGGGAGATCGCAGATTTCGCCATCAGGCGCACACGCGACCGCGGCAGAATCTAGTGGGCGATTACTGGAAGAGCTTCTGCGCGACCTCGTGCAGATACAGCCGCCAGTTCGCCCACTCGTGCCCGCCCGGCGTCTCCATCGTTTCGATCTTCACGCCGTCGCGCTTGAACTCGCCGATGACGGCCAGGCCGTTCTCTCGAGCGATGTCCGTCTGGCCCCACCCCCACCAGAAGAGCTTCAGTTCGGAGTTATAGGTCGGGATCTTCGCGGCCTCGGTCTTGTAGAAGAACTGGCGATCCGCCTCCGTAATCCAACCGGAGCTCATGACGGCGATGTAGCGGAACGTGCCCAGGTTGTGCAGGCCGATGTTCAACGTCTGGATGCCGCCCATCGAGAGCCCCGACAGCGCCCGGGCATCGGCCGTGGGGATGACGCGGTAGTGGCTCTGGACGTAAGGGATGATGTCCTTCAACATCTCGTCGTTGAACGGATCCTTCGTCGCGTCGGCAGTCATCACCTGGCCGCCCGATGGCGTCCATCCCGACGGCATCACGATAATCATCGGCTTGGCCTTGAGCTCCGCGATCAGGTTGTCGAGGATGTCGTTCGCGCGCCCCACCGTGGACCACGAGATCGCCGTGTCGCCTCCGCCGTGGATGAGATACAGCACGGGGAAGCTCGTCGTGTTCTTGTCGTAGAAGGGCGGCGTGTAGACGTACATCTCTCGGCGCGCGTTGCCGAGCGCGGTCGCCACGTAGCGGACCTTGGCCACGGCGCCATGCGGAACGTTGCGCGTTTCCGAGAAGTCGCCAGGCACTTCGAGCAGGCTCTGCATCTGCGTTTGGTTGGGCGACACGCGCGTGTTGCGTGCGTCAACCGTCGTCACGCCGTCGACGTTGAAGGTGTAGCGCCATGCGCCGGGCTTCACGGCGCGGAGGGTCGTGCCGCTCCAGACCCCGTTCTCGCCTTTGACCATGACCACGGCCGGCGTGCCGCCGCGACCGGGACCTGGCGCGCCAGGTGCTGCGCCGGCGTCCGGCGTGGCCGCGGCTCCGGCGGCCGGCACGAGGCTACCGTTGATGTCGCCGCCCACGGTCACGGTCGTCGCGCGCGGCGCGTAGATGCGGAACGTCACGCGGCCATTCGCCTCAATCTCGGGCGAGACCACCGCGGGGCCCCCGCGTCCACCGGCGCGGCCGCGGCCCTGGGGCGGAGCGGCGCCAGTCGGCGCCGGGACGCCGGGCGTCTGGCCGAGCGCGACACCGCCGATGAGCAAGAAGGCACACACCGCGGAGACGAGAGTCTGGCGCATAAGAGGCTCCTGGACGCTTCTATCTACGTCCTGAGTAAGGGGCTCGTGTCGCGCGAGTGTACTACGCCGCCTGCGAGGGCGCGGCGGTGCGGAGCCACCTGCCGCGTCCGTCCGCTCGGTCCGGAACATTCTGAGCGGCCGCGCGTATCTTGGACTGGGAGATGCGTATGCTCAAACCCGTTCTCGTCGTCGCGGCGGCGGCGCTCGTTGCCGGATGCGTGTCGGGGCCTGGCTCGACCGGACCCACCACGCACGAACATCAGGTCGTGGATCTCGATAAGGCCGAGCTCACCCACGTCAACCTCCATATGGGCGGCGGAGAGCTCGACGTCGAGGGCGGCGCGGCCAAGCTCCTCGACGCCAACTTCACCTATAACGTGCCGGCGTGGAAGCCCTCGATCGCGCACACGGCCTCGGGCAAGGAGAGCGATCTCGTCGTCTCTCAGGGCACCGAGACCACCATCTTGGGCCGCACGGAGAACACCTGGCAGCTGGCGCTGAACAACGCCGCGCCCATGGACGTCACGGCGCACCTCGGCGCAGGGCGCGCGCGCATGACGCTCGGCAGTCTGAACCTGCGCGGCGTCGAGCTGCACCTCGGCGCGGGCGAGGCGGACATGGATCTGCGGGGCACGCCGACCACGAGCTACAGCGTCCAGATTCATGGAGGCGTGGGGCAGGCGACCGTGCAGGTGCCGGCGAGCGTGGCGATTTCAGCCACCGCGTCGGGCGGCATTGGCGACATCAAAGTGAAGGGCCTCGAGATGCGCGACGGTCGCTGGGTCAACCCGCGCGTCGAGTCCGGACCGGTCACGATTACGCTCGACGTGCACGGCGGCATCGGCGAGATCGACATCATCGCCGAGTAGGGCCCGCTCACGCTCGCTGAGCGGGCAAACGTCCTACGCGCGCTTTCGCGGACGAAACGCCAGGCAGTACACGCTGCCGAGGACGACCATCAGGCCGCCCCACCAGACGGGGGCGTGCAGGCTCGAGAGCACCGTGCTAGGTGGATGCGACCATTCCGAGAGTCCGCTCACGAAGATCGCGGCGCCGTACACCAGAAGCAAGATTCCCACGAAGAACCAGACCGGGATGATGTGATGTCGATGGCTCATGACGCCTCACCAGAAAATGACTTGCAGGACCACTAAGATCGCGAGCGCCGCCGAGCCCCACACGAGCGGGCGGTGCCACCACGCGGTTCGGCCTTCGTGGGCCACCGGCGTCAGGCTGTAGACGAGCCCGACGAGGTCGGCCTCCGCGCGCGGCTTGGTCACGAACGTGACGAGCACCGTCACGACGACGCAGGTCACGCACGACCACAACGCCTGATACATGTCCTGCGCGAGTCCCTGCGCGAGCGGCGACAGCGCGAACACCTTCACCCACCGGGCCGGGTCCATCTTCATCAACCCGAAGATGCTCACCGACGACACGGTGCCGGCGAGCAGCCCCCAGAATCCGGCCGCGCGCGTCACGCGCTTCCACAGCATCCCGAGCAGGACCGTGCCGAAGAGCGGCGCGATGAAGAACCCGAACAGCGCCTGCACGTAGTCCATGATGCTGGCGAAGTCCATCACCAGGTACGCCGTGCCGATGCTGATGAACAGGCCGACGATGGTGCACCAGCGGCCCATGGCGACGTAGTGCTTGTCGGTCGCGTGCTTGCGGAGGTACGGGCGGTAGATGTCGTACGTCCACACCGTGGCGAACGCGCTCACGTTGCCGGCCATGCCCGACATGAACCCGGCGACGAGCGCCGTGATGCCGAGGCCCAGCAGGCCCGGGCCGCAGTAGCGCGCGAGCATCAGCGGCAGGACCTCGTTGTAGCTGTACTGACCGGCCTGCACGGCGCTCGCGGGCACCAGATGCATCGGCAGGACGGCGAGGGCCAGCAAGCCCGGCAGGATCACGATGAGCGGCACGGCCATCTTGAAGAACGCGCCGATGATGGGCGCCATCTTCGCCGAGCGGATGTCCTTGGCCGACAGCACGCGCTGGACGACCAGGAAGTCCGTCGTCCAATACCCCATGGCCTGCACGGCGCCCAGGCCGAAGACGATGCCGGTCCAGTGGATGCCCATGGGGTTGGCGGCAAACGAGCCGGTCGGCGCCCACAGGTGGGTGAAATTCTGCCCGGGGAAGTTCTGGTGGATGCGCGCGACCATGCCGCTCCAGCCGCCGGTTTCGATCAGACCGAGGATGGGAATGAGCAGCGCGCCGAACCAGATCAGGAAGAACTGCAGGACTTCGTTGAAGATGGCGGAGAACAACCCGCCCGCGGCCACGTAGACGCCGACGGTCAGCGACGACACCCAGATGCTGAAGTGGATGTCCCAGCCGAGGACGACCTTCATGACCACGGCCATGGCGTACATGTTCACGCCCGACATCAGGATCGTCATCGCCGCGAACGTGATGGCGCTGAGGCCGCTCGCCTCCGGGCCGTAGCGCAGCTTCAGGTAGTCCGGCACCGAGTGGGCCTTGGAGATGTAGTAGAAGGGCATCATCACCAGGCCGAGGAACACCATGGCCGGGATGGCGCCAATCCAATACCAGTGCGCGGCCATGATGCCGTATTCGTAGGCCGAGCCGGCCCAGCCCAGCAGCTCGAGCGAGCCCAGGTTGGCCGACACGAACGCGAGCCCGGCCACCCAGGCGGTCATCTCGCGGCCGGCCATGAAGAAGTCCGTGCCGGTGCGCGCGAAGCGCTGGAGGTAGAAGCCGATGGCGAGGACGAAAACGAAATAGAACGCGATGATGCCCAGATCGACGCCCGAAAGGTGCACCAGCCCGTCTGCCACGACCAGTAATGACCCGAAGTGCATTACGGCTCCCTTCGCATGGGTTGAAAGTCCGGGCCAATCCTATATCGACACGGCAGGAAAGTGCGAGGGGGGCGGTGCGGGCCCCGTCTGGCCGGTCCTGGGGCACACCATGGAGTTCATGAAGGCTGGCCGTGCGACGGTCCACACCGCCGACACGCGAACATGCCGAGGCGCGGCCGACCTCTGCCGGCCCGGCGTGGCCGGGCCTGGCGATCGGCGTGAACGCCAGCGGCGAGAACACGGAGGAGATTCCGCGTGCTCTCGTCGCTGACGCTCACGCCGATCGCCGCCGCCGAAGGCGGCGGCCAGGTCAGCCTCTCTGGCCAGCCTCCATGAGCTCCATGGTGTCCAACCGCTGGACGGCGCGGGCGTCGTGGGCCCGGCGCGCGCGTGGGCTGGGACGTCATGCCGGCCGCCGCGCGTTGCATCTCGCGATCCGATCGCGCCACAATGGCTCGGGCCGTTCCGTCCATCCCCTTCTTGAAGGAGCCCACTATGGGTGTCTCCCAGGCATCCGAGCCCGTCGCGTTTCACTACCGATTCGAGTTTGGTGACGGCGCGGCCAAAGAGTTCGAGATCCGCCTGGACCCCGAGACGCTCGCGCTCCTCGACCGACCTGCCGACGCGCCGCCCGAGTGGACCAAGCTCGACAACCACCAGTGCGCAAACTGCCCGCTTTCGGGCCAGGTGGAATTCTGTCCGGTGGCCGTCAACCTCTCGCACGTGGTGGAGGCCTTCAAGGACTCCGTCTCCTACGAGACGGCGCGCGTGACGGTCAGGACGAAGGCGCGCACGTATGCCCAAGACGTGAGCCTGCAGAAGGGCCTCAGCTCGATCATCGGCATCTACCACGTGACCAGTGACTGTCCCATCCTCGACCGGCTACGTCCCATGGTGCGGTTCCATCTGCCCTTCGCCTCGGCGGAGGAGACGGTCTACCGGGCCGTGTCGATGTATCTCACGGCGCAATTCTTCGTGCGGGAGCGCGGGGGCACGCCGGATTGGGATCTGACCGAGTTGGGGCGCACGTACGAAGCGATCGCCCAGGTGGAAAAGGGCCTGTCGAGACGATTCCGCGCGGCGTCTCGCAGCGACGCCAACGTCAATGCGGTGATCGTCCTCTCGACCTTCGGGCAGGAGGTCCGCTTTCTTCTCGAGGATCGGCTGCGCGAGATCGAACACTGGTTCGCGCCCTACTTCCCTCAATAGAGAGTCCTCGCGACTCGTCCGCCAAGTGCGTCGATGACTTGACGAGGCCGTTCCTGCGCATTCATGTGCGGTCGCCTCGCACAACTACTTGCGAGTAGTTCCGCTACTTGCGAGTAGTTCCGTCCGTAGTCGCGAGAAGGAATCGCCTAAAATTCCTGTCGGGGGGCATCTGCGCGTCATGTCAAGGCGGCGTCGAGGCAGCCACGCAGTCCACGGTTCGGCGGCCCCCGGCCGCGACCGGTTCGGTGCGCGGTGTCTGACACCACAGTGGAAATCAAGACGGTCGTCGTGACGGACCTGGTCGACAGTACCAAGCTGCTGTCGAACCTCGGAGACGAACGTGCGGCTGAGGTCTTCGCCCAGGGCGACCGGCTGTGGCGCGATCTGCTCGCGGCGCACGGCGGACGCGAGATCGACAGGACGGACGGATTTCTGGCGCTGTTCGATCGGCCGGTCGACGCCCTTCGCTACGCGCTGGCCTATCACGACACGCTGGCCGACTTATCCGCGCGAACGGGCACGACGCTCGAGGCCCGCGTGGGCATCCACCTGGCGGAGGTCGTCCTCCGGCAGAATCGACCGGAGGACGTCGCCCGCGGCGCGAAGCCGATCGAAGTCGAGGGCCTCGCGAAGCCGACCGCCGCGCGCCTGGCCGCGCTCGGCGGCGCCGGCCAGACGCTGCTTGACGCAGGCGGCCTTCGATCTGGCGCGCCGGGCCTCGGTGGGCGAGGCGCTGTCGGACAAACCGCTGCGATGGCTGGCGCACGGCCGCTACCAGTTCAAAGGGCTCGACGCGCCGATCGACGTCTACGAAGTCGGCGCCGAGGGCGTCGCGCCGTTGGCGCCTCCCGCCAATTCGGACAAAGCCACCCGCGTCGCGCCAGGCGATCACGCGACGGACCCGCCAGTCGGCGCGGCGCCTGCGCCGGGCGGGATCGCAAAATCGGCGGCCGTTGACAAGGCCGCGCCCTCAGGCGTCGCGCCCCTGTGGCGCCGGATGGGCCTTCCGGCGCTCGCGGTCGCGGCGATCGCGGCCGTGCTGCTGGTCGCGTGGCATGGCTGGTTCGGGGCGCCGCCGAATGCGGCCGCGGGCCTCGGCCCAGGCATCGCCGTGCTGCCGTTCGCGAATCTCTCCGCCGATGCGAATCAGGGGTACGTTGCCGACGGGATGACCGACGCCATCATCGCCGAACTCGGCCGCATCCGATCGCTCCGGGTGATTTCGCGCCAGTCGGTCATGCGGTACAAGGCGACGACCGAGCCGGTGCCCCGCATCGCGGCGGACCTTGGCGTGGGCGCCGTCATCACCGGCAGCGTCACGCGGACGGCCGATCAACTGCGGGTGAGGGTCGCGCTCGTGCGGGCCTCGCCGGAGCGGGAGCTCTGGTCCCAGACCTACGACCGCGGCGTCGGCGACATGGTCACGCTCTCGGGCGAAGTCGCCCAGGCGATCGTCCGGCACGTGCAGGCGGCGGTCACGCCGCAGGAGCAAGCGCAGCTTGCCAAGGCCCGGCCCGTCAACGCCGGCGTCCAGCAGGCGCTCCTGCTGGGCCGTTATTTCTGGAACAAGCGCGACAAGCCGGACATCGACCGGGCCATCGAAGAGTTCAAGCGCGCGATCGCCCTCGACCCGAACGAAGCGCTCGGCTATGCGGGTCTGGCCGATTGCTTCGTCGTCGCCTGGGACAACGGATACCTGCCGCCCACCGATGCCTACCGCGAGGCGAAGTCGAATGCGATGAAGGCGCTTCAGCTGGACGACACCATCGCCGAGGCGCATGCGTCGCTGGGCGCCGTGTACTCCGCCGGCGCGCTGTGGCTTCCAGCGGAACAGGAGTTCCGCCGCGCCCTGGAGCTCAACCCCGGGTACGTCACGGCACACGACTGGCTGGCGCTGAATCTATCGACCCGCGGGCGCCACGCCGAAGCGGTCGCCGAAGCGAAGCGCGCCCTGGAACTGGACCCGGTGTCGCCGCTCCAGCATGTGCTCCTCGCGCGGCGGCTGTACTACGCGGGTGACTATCCCGCGGCGTCCGCGCAACTGAAGAAAGCGTTGGATCTCGATCCGAGATCCGCGTTCGGCTACGACCTGTTGGGCCTTGTGGACATCGCGGAAGGGCACGACGACGCGGCCGTGAAGGCCCTCGAGGAGGTCACGACGCTGACGGGGGAGGTCCAGGGGAACCTCGGGTATGCTTACGCCGTCGCCGGCCACACCGCGGCCGCCGCCGGCGTGCTCGAGCAACTGCTCGCCGCGCCGACGAAGGATCCCATGGACATCGCGTACGTGTACCTCGGTCTGGGCAAACGAGATCAAGCGATCGAATGGTTTACCAAGGCGTACCAGGCGTCGGAGGGTGTCGCGCAGGACCTGGCGATCAATCCACGCCTCATGCCGATCAGCACCGACCCGAGGTTTCTCGCGCTGCTGCAGAAGAGCGGCCTGACATACAGTCCAGGCCGATTGCGTCCCTAGCACGGAGAGGAGAGAGGAGCATCGATGGCCAAGAAGATTTCAGCCAAGCCGATGGTCGCGAGCATTCACAAGACCAGGGTGGCCGTGGAGAAGGCGCAGAAAGCCTCCGTCGGGCCGGAGGCCGCGAGGCTGGCGCTAAAGGTGAAGAAGCTCAAGAAACTGGAGGCGGACGGCATTCACATATGCGACGTGTTTTTCATCTGAACCATGCGATCGCCACGAGGTCGATCGGCCCGTGTCCGCCGGGCGCCGCACGTCGTCGTCTATTGGCGCGAGGGCGGCCTCGTGTTCCAGAACTACCGCACGGGCGCGTGCGTCAGCGCGGCGCCGAAGACGCTGGAGATCCTCGCGCTATTCGATGACTGGCAGGACCCGGTCGTCGTCGCCAGGCGACTGCCGGAATACAGCCCCGCCTCGTTCCTCAGAGCCGTGAAGCAGCTCGTGGGCTGCTCGCTGCTCGAGCGGTCGGACCAAGCGGACACGGCCGCCGACCGACTGTTCGACTCGTGGAAGACGTGGCATCCTGCCGCCGGTCTGCTGCACTTTTCGTCGAAGGATTTGCCGTACCTGGACGCGGGTCGGGCGCAGAAGAGGCTGCGGGCGCGGGCGATGCGGCATCCCAGGCCCGCCGCCGTCAAGCGCTACCCCCGGGCGAAACAGATGCCGCTGCCCGCGCCTCGGACCGACGGCGAGTTTCCACGCGTGCTCCTCGGCCGCCGCACGTGGCGCCGGTTCTCGTCTCGGCCCGTGCCGCTTGCCGCGATCGGCACGCTGCTCGGACTCTCGTGCGCGGTCCAGCACTGGGTTGACGTGCCGGGTGTCGGCCGCCTGCCGATGAAGACCTATCCGTCCGGAGGCTCGCAGCATCCGCTCGAGGTGTATCTGCTGGCGCGGCGAGTTGACGGACTGGCCTCGGGGCTCTATCACTACGCGGCCGATACCCATCGGTTGGAGCGGCTGCGAGCCGGCGCAACCGGAAGGCAGATCGAGCGCTACCTGCCGAGGCAGCCGTGGTTCCGAACGGCGTCCGCGCTCATCGTCTTCACGGCCGTCTTTCCGCGCATGCAGTGGAAGTACGCATTCGCGCGCGCCTACCGCGCCGTGCTCACCGAGGCGGGCCACGCGTGCCAGACGCTGTGTCTCACGGCCACGTGGCTCGGGCTGGCGCCGTTCTGCACCCTCGCGCTGGCCGATTCACTCATCGAGCGCGACCTGGGCATCGACGGCGTCAGCGAGTCGGTGCTGTACGTCGCGGGCGTCGGCACGCG
Source organism: uncultured Acidobacteriota bacterium (assembly GCA_963849525.1). Taxonomy (GTDB): domain Bacteria; phylum Acidobacteriota; class Vicinamibacteria; order Vicinamibacterales; family SCN-69-37; genus CAVXSP01. Next base: position 117,825 of record CAWKHL010000007.1, read on the forward strand.
GCCGCCCTTGACCGAGTGGGCGCCGTGGCCGACCCACCGCGGACTACGGCGGACCAAGAACAACATCGACACGATGTGATTCGGAGCGGCGCCGCTGCACGAAGATCCGTTCGACCGTCTGCTCGTGGCCCAAGCGCAGACCGAAGGCGTCACGCTCCTCACGGGCGATGCGCAGCTCGCCCGCTACGGCGCTCCGGTGCGCAAGGTGTAGGGAACGGGCCGGCGCGCGTCAGTCGTGGCGTGCGCCTCTGCGGAATGGCCACATCCTAAAATAACGACGCGGGCTATTTTAGGCAGCGGCGCTGGTGGCCCGATACGAGTCGGCGACAATCCACGCGCCGGCCGCGATCACCCAGGAGATGGCGAACGCGGTCCAGTTGAGGCGGACGGTTGGTGCCGTCACGACCTGCGGCAGCCAGACGAGCAGCGTGAACACGCCAATCATCCAGGCTTCGAGGGTTGCCGCGAGGCGGGGCACGATTCGGAACAGCACGCCGAGTCCGGCGGCGATGTGGCCGGCGCCGGTGAGATACGCCCAACCGGCGCGCGCCGGGAGCCACGCCGGCACGAGCGCGACCGTCTGATCGAGATACACGATATGTGAGAGGCCGATCGGGATCACGGCCAGGCCAAAGAGAATTCTGGCGAGGCGGAGACCCGCGTCGCCCGTCACGGGCTTCAGCCAGCGATGAGCGGTGTTCCGATTCAGGCTGGCATACAGGACCCATCCGCCGGTAAACAACACGACAATCTCGCCAAGGCCCAGCCACACCGCTTCCATCCCCGGCACGATCACGACGGCAGGGACTTTCAGCCATACCCAGACGAGCAGTGAGACGACGAGCACTTGAGAGGCGAGGGCCGAGGTGGCGGCCACGAAGAGGCCCAAGCCGCACGCAAGCTCCAGGAGGCCGGTCGCGTACACGAGGACTTCACGCAATGGAAACCACGGTGCCACCGGCTGCCACTCGAGCGCGAAGTCGCCGTAGACCAACGTCAACACGCCGAGACCGACCAAGCCAATCGCGAGGAGCGTCTGTCCCCAACCGGGCATGCGCATGGGAGTTTCCTTTTCGGATAACGGGCTACGACGAAACGGGCCTCAGGCCCCAGGCCTCGGGCCCAGGATCCGAACATGTCGCGGCCACCTGTCAACGCGGCCGCCGCCAGCGTGATGGGGGCCGGCCAAGACCCCTTCTACATCTTCCTCGCCAGCCACCACTGGCGCGCGTGCAGGCCGGCTAGAAACAGGACGCAACCTGCGAAACCGGCGACGATGGCCAGATCCGTCTGCGCCTGCGTGTAGCCCTGGAGCGCCGAGAGTCTGAGTGGTACTCCAACCACCCGAATCGTCGCCGCGACTCCGACGAACACGATAGCCGTCTCTGCAATGAGGACGAGGGCGAAGTCCAACCAGTGCCCCTCTCGTTCATTCCGGGAATACTTCAGGGCCGTTTTCAACCCCCTGACAACGGTTTGCAGGTAGGCCGCGAGCGCGACGAGGAACGCGAGCAGGGTCAACTGATCCGAGAAGTTCGTGAGAAGCGGCGGCGTTCCCGCAGGCAATCTGCCACCAAAATAGAATCCGAGGCTCGCCGGGAAGCCGACAATCGCCAGGGCATAGCAGATTCGGGCGAACGCTCCGGGCCGACGGCCCGACGATTGAACGACCCCGTCGTCAAAGTCGTAGAGCTGACGAGCGTGCTTCAATTTGGCAAGGTAGGACTCTGCGAGGTGCAGCTTCCGCGTGGCATCTGCGCGGGCCTCGGGTGAAAGTGAATCAGGGCCCGTCAGAAGTTCGTTGAACCCGTCCCTGCGATTCGTCGCGTTGGCGATTATGGCATCCACTTCCGCCACAATCGACTTATTGGCAGTAGCCACAATGGCGAAGCCTAGCACGAGCGCGCCGCCTGACTACCTGCTCGCTACGAGGCCACCTAGTCTAATCACGGCGCTGGGCATCATGCGTAGTTAGGGCGCTCGCGCCTAGTGTGGTGAGTCAGAGATTCGCGGAAGTATTCCGGAGCGCGGCGCCCGGCTGGCCAGGCGCGACGACCGAGAATATTGGCGATATTCGAGGGAGGCGCAACGCCGCCAGCCGGGATGCCCCGCCAGGAATATGACGGCGAATCTCTGACTCACCACACTAGCGAAGGTTTCGCGTAGGACCTGTCCTGTCAGACTGATGCGCTACTCTGGCGCCCATGAGGATCGTGGATGGCCGTGTGCGTGCGTCTCCGACCGACCTGGCGAACTTTCTTGCCTGCCGCCAGAAGACCGCGCTCGAGGTGCAAGTGGCCGAGGGCATCCTCGAGAAGCCGACATGGCGGGATCCGCTCGCCGACGTGCTGCGTGATCGCGGCGAGGCGCACGAGCGGCGCTACGTCGAACGCTTCGGCTCGAAGGGCTGACGATCGTCAATCTGAACGATGTCAGAGCGGGACGGCCGGCCAGCGAGAACGCTGGAGGCGATGCGGGCGGGCGCGGACGTGATCGTGCAGGCGGCCCTCGCCGACGATCGCTGGCTCGGCTACGCGGACGTGCTCCGCAAGGTGCCGTTGCCGAGTCCGGCGTTCGGCGACTGGTCCTACGAGGCGCACGACACCAAGCTCTCGCGCGAGACGCGCGGCGGCACGATCCTGCAACTCTGCGTCTACAGCGACCTGCTCGGCGTGATTCAGGGCCGCACCCCCGACTGCTTCCGCGTCGTCACGCCCGCCGGCATCGAGGCCTATCGCTTCGAGGACTTCGGCGCGTTCTATCGACAGATCAAGGCGCGGCTCTTCTCGTTCCTCGAGTCGGACAGCGCATCGCGCGAGCCAGAGGTCGGCCCCGATCCTGTTGACCATTGCTCCGTCTGCCGCTGGTGGTCGCGCTGCAACAGCGAGCGCCGGGCCGCGGACCACCTCTCGTTCGTGGCCGGCCTCGGACGGCAGCCGCAAGCCGAGCTCGAGGCGCGCGGGATTACTACGCTCAAGGCGCTCGCCAAGATGCCAACACCGCTCCAGTTCAAGCCGGCGCGCGGCTCGAAGGAGACGTACGCGCGGCTGCAGGACCAGGCACGCCTGCAGTGTATTCAACGCAAGACGAAGCAGCCGACGTACGAGCTCCTGACGGTCAAGCCGCTATCGCCTCCGGAGCCCGGCGATCCGCCGGCTCCCCGACAGGGCCTGGCGCTCCTTCCGGAGCCCCGGCCGGGCGATCTCTTTCTCGATCTCGAAGGCGATCCCTTTGGTCGGGCGGGTGCGGCCGCGCTCGCGGGCGAGGGCAGCCGCGAGTATCTGTTCGGCCTCGGCCGGCTGCGGTCAGATGGCTCGTTCGCCTACACGGCGCGTTGGGCGTTCTCGGATGGCGAAGAGCGTCAGGCATTCGACGAGGTCATGGCCGAGATCATGGCGGCCTTTGATGAGGACCCCGCCATTCACGTCTATCACTACGCCCCGTACGAGCCGTCGGCGTTCAAACGGTTGTCGGGGCGCTGTGCGGCTCGCGAGGTCGATCTCGATCGGCTGCTGCGCGGCGGCCGCTTCGTCGACCTCTACGGCATCGTTCGCCACACGCTCCGCGCCGGCGTCGAGCACTACTCGATCAAGGACCTCGAGCCCTTCTACGGGTTCACGCGTGAGGTCGAGTTGGACGAGGCGGGCGATCGACGACGGGTGGTGGAGGTGGCGCTCGAGACCGGGGATGTGTCGTGTGTCACCCCTGAAATTCGTGAAACGGTCGAGGGCTACAACCGGGACGACTGCCGCTCGACGCTCGAACTGCGGGGATGGCTTGAAACGCTGCGTGACGGGCGCGTCGCGGCCGGAGATGACCTGCCGCGTCCGCCGCTCAATCCTGACGAGGCCAACGAGAAGATCAAAGAGCGCGACCGGCGCGCGATCGAGCTTCGGTCTGCCCTTCTGGCCGACGTGCCGACCGAAGCCGCGGAGCGGACGGCCGACGAGCGGGCCCGCTATGTGCTTGCCTATCTTGTCGACTGGCATCGGCGCGAGGAGCGCGTGGCGTGGGGCGAGTATCACCGCCTTCGGGAGAAGCCAGACGACGAGCTGATTGACGAGCCGGGCGCGCTCGTCGGTCTGCGGTTTCTCGAGCGCGTGGTGGCGCCGGGCGGGCGCATCAAGACCGCCGTCAACCGGTATGCCTACCCCGTTCAAGAGAACGATGTTCGGAAGGGCGATGACCTGTGCCTTCCAAACGACGACAAGGTTGGGAGTGTCGCCGCGATCGACAAGACCGCATCGACGATTGACATCAAGAAGACGAAGGAGAGCAACGCTCTGCAGCCGACAGTGGTCATCGCGGTGCGCATCGTCAACACCCTCGAACAGGAGGAGTCGCTCCAGCGGACAGCCGAGGCCGTCGTCAAGTCCGGTCTGGGTGGAGAGGGCACGGCGGGGCTGGTGGCCGATTGCCTGCTTGCGCGTCCGCCGCGCCTCAAGTCCGGGCCGTTCGTTCGGAAGCACGAAGAGACGGCGTCGGATTTCGCCGTGCGGGCCGCGCTCGATCTCGACGACACGCTCCTCGGCATTCAAGGGCCGCCTGGCGCCGGCAAGACCTTCACCGGCGCGCGGATGATTGCCGCGCTCATCGCGGCCGGCCGCAAGGTGGGCGTGACGGCCACTGGGCACAAGGTCATTCGCAAGCTGCTGCTGGACACCGTCGATGGCGCGAAGCAGCCGATTCTCGGTGGCCCGGAAGTCCGGAGGGCGCGAGGATTCGAATGACGATCCCGCCATCGAGGACGTGGCTGACAACCCGGACGCGCGCGCCTGGATCGGTCAGCCTGGCGGGCGGGTGCTTGGCGGCACGGCGTGGATGTGGGCGCGGGAAGAATTCGTCGGCGCCGTCGACGTGCTGTTCGTCGACGAGGCCGGTCAGATGTCGCTGGCGAACGTGCTCGCGATCGCGCCGGCCTCGCGCAGCGTCGTGCTGCTTGGCGATCCCCGGCAGCTCGAGCAGCCGCAGAAGGGCAGTCATCCAGACGAGGTGGACGTCTCGGCGCTCGACCACCTCCTCGGCGGGCATCAGACGATGCCGGAGGATCGGGGATCTTTCTGCCGACGACGTGGCGGCTGCCGCCGGCGATTGCGGCGTTCACGTCCGAGGTCTTCTATGAAGGCAAGCTCGGCTCGAAGCCAGGCTTGGAGAAGCAGCGGCTCGTTGGCGCCGGGCGATTCGACGGGGCCGGGCTGTTCGTCGTGGACGTCGAGCACGACGGCTGCCGAAATTCGTCCGAGGAGGAGTCGCTGGTCGTCGCGCGGCTCGTGAGCGACCTGCTCAGCGGCGCGCGGTGGATTGACGAAGAAGGCAAGGACTGTCCGCTCACGGCCGACGACATCCTCGTTGTCGCTCCCTACAACGCCCACGTCGCGCGGCTGCAGGACCAGTTGGGCGCCGTCGCCCGGGATGTTCGCGTCGGGACTGTGGATAAGTTCCAAGGCCAGCAGGCGCCGGTGGTCATCTACTCGATGGCCACCTCGCGCCCCGAGGACGCCCCGCGCGGCATGGAGTTCCTCTACAGTCTCAACCGCCTCAACGTGGCGACGTCGCGGGCCAAGTGCGCGTGCGTTCTCGTGGCAAACCCGCGCCTCTTCGAGCCCGAGTGCCGCACGCCGCGGCAGATGCAGCTGGCCAACGCGCTGGCGCGGTATCGGGAGATGGCGCGGTAGCCCAGAAGCCCGCGCGCAGACGGCATTCAGCGAAACGGATTGACGACGCGGAGTGATCCCAGACCCGCGAGCCCAGGAACATCTTCTGAATAGAGCGTCTCGATGCGCGCCTCTTGGCACGCGGCCAGGATCGCCGCGTCCCAGAATGACACCTGATGCAGAAGATGCAGGTGCTTCGCGCCGTCGAGCACGTGTGCGCTTGGGGTAATGAGTGGGAAGAGGCCGAGAAGTTCTGCCAGCCGATTCCACGCGTCGGCCGTGGTGAAGCCCTGGCCATGCAGCTTGCGCGAGGCCGCGATGAACTCGCAGGCGACCTGCCAAAGCAGCACCGCGTCTGTGACAGTTGAAATAAGATCGACAGCGGTCTGCTGTCGCGCTGGTTCGGACCCGTCGTAGGCGTAGATCAGGACGTTGGTATCAAGCGCGATCATGCAAGGCCTCTCGGGTGGGCAGAGGCCCGTTCGAGAAGAACCGCATGCTCGCCACGCCCGCCCTGAATCGAGCCAACGCGCTCTCCCGATCGGCGGGCGCCTGTTCGATCGATTCCACGATCACGCGCACACGCTGATCCTCCCGGAGCTTCAGCTCGGTCGTGGGTGTGAGGACCCCATGCGCATAGACCGCCTCGGTGACCTGAGTCATAGAAGGCTCTCCATCAAGCCTACGACCTGCCGGCGGGAGTTGCAACGGCCGCCGGTCCCCCAGGCGGCAAGCTCATTCGCCGAACTCTTCGGCGATCACCATTACGTCAGGTGCCACGACCGCGATGTTGGCTTTCAGGAGACGCTGCAGATCGCCGCGCTCCTTGAGGCCGCGATCTGCATAGGAGGTTCTTGGCAACTCCGTAATAGCGTAGGCTGTGAGTCGGTAGACGGGCATCGTGGGAATTCTAACGGAACGCCACTTGGTTGCCGGGCGCGAGGGGCCGCCTGCGTCGGCGCCGAGAGCCTGTAGGGGGCTTTAGGGCAACGCCCGGTCAGGCAGCGTGCGAGCGGAAAGCGAGCACGCCACGCGACCGGAGCGAGGCGACGCAGCGCCGAGCGAGAGAGCGTGTAGGGGGCCTGGGGGCAACGCCCGGTCAAGAGCGTGCGAGCAGAAAGCGAGCACGCCACGCGACCGGAGCGAGGCGACGCAGCGCCGAGCGAGAGAGCGTGTAGGGGGCCTGGGGGCAACGCCCGGTCAAGAGCGTGCGAGCAGAAAGCGAGCACGCCACGCGACCGGAGCGAGGCGACGCAGCGCCGAGCGAGAGAGCGTGTAGGGGGCCTGGGGGCAACGCCCCCAGATCAATATTGGAGCCGGCGAATGGGCTCGAACCATCGACCTGCTGATTACGAA
>CAWKHL010000008.1:0-322774 GCA_963849525.1 uncultured Acidobacteriota bacterium
TTTGGATAGCGGGGTATTTTAAAACACAATGAGGAATTGAGGAGATGTCCATGCACAAAATTACCCTTTTAGGCACAGGTCTGATCGGCAGGTTCTATACCATGAGCTTACTCGGAGAACACGGCCGAGATGAAATTCAATGGTATGTTCCGCAAGTCTGGAAGATACGCGCGAAATTCGCGGAGGAATTTAATATCCCTCGTTACAGCGACAGCATTGAAGAAGCGGTTGCGGATCCTGAGACGGACGTGGTGATTGTGGGGAATTCCTAATTACTTGCACAAGCGCGCCGTTCTGGCGGCTGCAAAAGCCGGTAAATCGGTCCTGTGCACCAAGCCCCTGGCCCTTAATGCGGCAGAAGCCAAAGAAATGCTTGCTGCCGTAGAGACCGCGGGCGTATTCGCTGGATACCTTGAAGATCTGGTTTATACCCCCAAGACCCTCAAAGCCCTGGCTTCCGTTAAGGCAGGGGCGATCGGCAGTGTGCTTTGGGCGCGCTCGCGCGAAACCCACCCTGGCCCTCACAGCGATTGGTTCTGGACAAAAAATTGTCCGGGGGCGGCGCGATTGTCGATATGGGCTGCCATTGTATTGAAATCGGGCGCAGCTTTATCGGCAAGGATATTCGCCCGTTGGAAGTCATGTGTTGGGGCGACACCCAGGTACACCCGATCGAAGCCGAAGATAGTGCTGTGGGTCTGGTACGCTATGAAAATGGCGCTATCAGCCAGTTTGAAGTCAGCTGGACCTTCCGAGGCGGCATGGACCTGCGCGACGAGGTGAGTGGCACAGAAGGAACCATTTGGCTGAACCACTGGCTGCGCACCGGCTTTGAAATGTTTTCAACCGGCGGCAGCGGCGGATATGTGGCTGAAAAAGCCGAAACCGACCGCGGCTGGCTCTTCCCGGTCGGAGATGAAGTGGATGCGCTGGGCTATGTAGATATGTTCGTGGATATGTTCAATTCCCTCGACAAGAACAGAGCTCCCATGGAAACTTTCTACGATGGCTACGTAGTCAATGCCATTATCGATGCCGCTTATCGATCGATGGAGAGTAAAAAATGGGAACCTGTTCAGCTCGACATCTGGCGTGGCAGAGAAGGTGGTGTTGAGAAACTGCGCCCAGCCGAATATGACCCCGATCACTATTTGATTAAAGAGAACGCATGGCGGACGGCAAAAAGAAATTGATTACTTAAGAAGAGTACTGGAAAGATCATCCAAAAAATCGTTGATTGATTTTCTCACCAGCTTGGAACTTTTCCAATCGAATAATGCTTGTATGAGCTGGATTACACCAGCTCATACGAGCCGAATTCATGCCAACGCAGTCTGAACCGCTACAGAAGAAGCCTGGATTGCTTATCCAGCGATGCGAACATCGATACCCTTTTTTCGCAGGGCCTGCAGCAGAGTAGGATCCGCATTCGTATCGGTAACCAGAACATCTGCCTCTGTTAAAGGGACGCCTGGACCAACGAGCGCAGCCCGAGCTTGCTCAAATCCAGCATCATAATAACCCGTTCTGCCATCGTCCTCATGACTTTTTTCAAGTTCATATAGAGCGGGGTGGCGTCGGCAAATCCATCCTCCAGAGGTTAAGTTCTGGGCTCCCAGAAAAGCTTTTTTAAACCCGGAACTTTGAAAAAAACTCTTCCGCCTGCGGCCCGGTAAATGCGCCGGTATCAATCAAGATCCCACCGCTGCAGATTACCGTAATGCTTCGAATAGAGGGATAAAGCATTGTCGCAGTGAATAAACCATTGGTCAAAACCGTCAGGTCCTTCTGTCGCAGATAAGCGGCCATACTGCTTGCCGTCGTGCCTGCCTCAATAGTGAGAAAATCACCGTCTTCCACCAGTTCTCTGGCGGCATATTCGCCGATTGTCACCTTTTTTTGATAGGCCTTTTCTTGAGATGGATCCTGAAACTGTGCTCCAACCGGATGAGCAAACTTGCCTGCAGGGTATCCAGGGCCATAGCCCCGCCTCGCACCCGCTGCAGTTGGCCCTGGCTTTCCAGGCGTTCCAGGTCCCGCCAGATCGTCATATAAGATACACCCAGGCGCTGGCTCAGGTCCTAAATCGTAATCAAACGATCGCGTTTCAAAGCTTCTAGAATTTGAGTATGGCGTTTTTGTTGCAGCATAGTTTTATTAGACTTATCGCAATTGAGGTTGTAAATGATGCACAGCATAATTCCAGATCAAATTCAAACATATTGTAACATAATCATGGCGCTTTTTAACCCATTTCAAAGGGCGGCTGCTTGACTGACGATCTTATATGATGTATATTGATGATAATTTGTCCCACGTTTTACAGCTATATTCCGATCGTCAGAGTCGCCTTTCGTTAATCTGTATAATTATCTGACATCAAAATGATGAAAAGGAGGTTAAAACACCCCACCAAACTGTTCAGCCCTTGGATCGTTTTGTAACTTGGACCCGTTTGTTTTGGTTTGAGGTCCAGACCCAATCCGTTTCTACAATTTGATATTCAGGAGATGATAGAGAATGAAGCAACATAAATCATTTATGCTTCTTATGGTCTTCGTGATGATCGCCTCTGTGTTGGCATCCTGTGCAGCTCCGACTACCCAGGCTCCCGCCGCACCTACCGAAGCACCCGCCGCCGCAACCCAGGCTCCCGCCGCGCCTACCCAAGCACCCGCCGCCGCAACCCAGGCGCCCGCTTCTACCATGAAGAAGGGCCCCTTCACAATTGGTATATCCAATCCCTTCATCAGCAGTGAATACCGCACCCAGATGATCCAGGAACTTAAGGATGTCAATGCGGAATATATGGCGCAGGGCCTCACCAACGATCTGGTTATTGAATCGGCTGATACAGATGTGGCCGGTCAGATCCAGCAGTTGCAGAACCTGATCAGCAAGAACGTAGACGCCATCCTGGTCAATCCCGGAGATGTCAACGGTCTGAATGCCACCCTGGAAGATGCCGTCAATAAGGGCATCATCGTCATTTCAGTCGACCAGGAAATTGGCAGCCAAGGGTGTCTACAATGTGGGCATCGACCAGACCGAATGGGCCAAGATCTCTGCCCAATGGTTAGCCGACAAATTAGGCGGCAAGGGCAGCATCGTCGAAATCGAAGGCATTCCCGGTCACCCCGCCAATGTCGCCCGCATGAATGGAGTAGAGTAAGTTCTCAAGATTACCCCGACATCAAAGTTCTGGGCAAAGATACCGGCAATTGGGATGAGGCCACCGGCCAGCAGGTCATGTCCAACTTCCTCGCTTCCTTCCCCACCCTGAGCGGCTACTGGACCCAGGATGGCATGGCTATCGGTGCCCTCCAGGCCGTGATGGCTGCCAACCCGGCTACCTGGCCGGTGGCTGTTGGTGAAGGCCGCTGCCAGTACCTCAAACTGTGGGATCAGGCCATGCAGGATCACCCCAATTTCGACTCGATTGCTGTCGCTAATCCCCCGGGTGTGGCCGCCACTGGTCTGCGTATCGCTGTGAATATGCTTCAGGGAAAACAGCTGGACACCAGCAAGCTCACTGGCCAGTACGGACACATGTTCACCCTGCCCATCCCTGTAGTCGTCACCAAAGATAACTTCAAACAGGTCCTGGCTACCTGCGATGGCAAGCCCGATGCCTACCTGCTGGATGGCATTATGACCGACGCCGAAGTTCAGCAGTTCTTTGTCGGTGGAGCAGCTCCTGCTGCTTCTACCATGAAGAAGGGCCCCTTCACAATCGGTATTTCTAACCCGTTTATCAGTAGCGAATACCGCACCCAAATGATTCAGGAGCTCAAAGACGTCAACGCGGAATACATGGCGAAGGGCATCACCAACGACCTGGTCATCGAAAGCGCCGATACGGATGTGGCCGGCCAGATCCAGCAGTTGCAGAACCTGATCAGCAAGAACGTGGATGCGATCCTGGTAAATCCGGGCGATGTCAACGGCTTGAACGCCACCCTGGAAGAGGCGGTGAACAAGGGCATCATCGTGATTTCCGTCGACCAGGAAATTGGCGCCAAGGGCGTTTACAATGTGGGCATCGACCAAAAACGAATGGGCCAAGACTTCTGCCAAATGGTTGGCTGAAAAGCTCGGCGGCAAGGGCAATATCGTCGAAATCGAAGGCTTCCCCGGCCACCCCGCCAATGTCGCCCGCATGAGCGGCGTCGACGAGGTGCTCGCCAATTATCCCGACATCAAGGTGCTGGGAAAAGACACCGGCAAGTGGGATGAGGCCACCGGCCAGCAGGTGATGTCCAACTTCCTGGCATCCTTCCCCAACCTGGACGGCTACTGGACCCAGGATGGCATGGCGATCGGCGCCATGCAGGCCTTGATGGCCGCCAACCCGGCGAAATGGCCGGTGGCGGTCGGTGAAGGCCGCTGCCAGTTCCTCAGCCTGTGGGATAGGTCCTCAAGACCCAGCCCGATTTCGAGACCATCGCTGTCGCCAACCCCCGGGCGTCTCCCCGACCGGCCTGCGTATCGCCATCGCCATGCTGCAGGGCAAACAGGTGGACACCTCCAAGCTCACCGGCCAGTACGGGCACAAGTTCACCATCCCAATCCCGGTGGTGGTGACCAAGGACAACTTCCAGCAGGTATCACTTCCACCTGCGCGGACAAGCCGCCAGCGTACCTGCTGGATGGCATCATGTCCGAAGCAAGATATTCAGCAGTTCTTTCAACAAGTAGATCGTTATGAGTGTGTCGCTTTCAGCCCGAACGTTCGTCAAGCGCTATGGGGGCGTCGTTGCGCTCTCCGATGCAAACCTGGAAGTCCAATCCGGCGAAGTCGTGGCATTGATCGGGGCGAACGGAAGCGGCAAAAGCACGCTCAGTAAAGATCATCAACGGAGTAGTTGCCCTCGATGGAGGGCAGCTACTCCTGGATGGCAAGCCCATCCATTTCACTTCCCCGCAAGCCGCCAAAAAACTAGGCATCTCCACCGTTTTCCAGGAGCTCAGCCTCATCCCGCAAATGACGGTCTCGGAAAATATCTGGTTGACGCGCGAACCGCTGCGACGGGGCGGTGTTGTCGATCACAAAGCAATCAAGGCCGGACCGAACCCTTTTGGATCTTATTCAAAGGCACTTATCGAGATCGTAAGTTACAGGCGGATATCCCGTTGCTTCACTTCCGCCTGATGAAAAGCAGATCGTCGAAATCTTGAAAGCAATCAGCTTCGACCCGCGCCTGCTCATTTTGGATGAGGCCACCGCCAGCCTGGACAGCCGCCAGGTCAAGCGCCTGTTCGAGCTGGTCAAAAAGTGGAAGGAAGAGGGAAGGCGATTGTTTTCGTATCGCACCGCATGGAAGAAATTTTCCGCATCGCCGATCGTATTCGGTGCTTGCGAAATGGCAAAACGGTTGGACGCCGGTTCGATGAAAGATGTCACCGAACGCGACCTGGTCGAGTTGATGGTCGAAAAAGCACTCGGTCTTCAACAATGCCAGGCGAGACCGGCAGAAGCAGACGCCAAACCGAGCTGAAAACAATCTCAGCCTGATAGATCGAAAATCTGCAGACCAGACATGCTCAGGGACATCAATCTGATGTCCCACGAAGGCGAACTCTGGGTCTTGGGGGGTCTGAAGGGCCAGGGCCAGCGCGATCTGCTGCTGGCATTTTTGGAGATATCCCGCATGCAGGGACGAATCAGTCTCTTCCGGCAAGCGAAGTAAATTTCAGCACACCCCAGCCAGGCGATCAAGGATGGGGTCGCCCTGGTGCCGGGCGACCGCGCGAGAGAAGGCCTGCTGTCCATCCGCTCGATCCTCGAGAACCTGATGCTGCCATCCTGGAAGAATTATCGGTTCCCGCTGCAAATGGCGAAGGCCGGGCAGGATGCGTGAGATCGCCGCCAGACTGGACCTGAAGATGCGGGCCTGGAAGAGCCGGTCAGCAGCCTTTCGGGTGGGAACGCCCAAAAAGTGGTCATCGGCAAGTGGCTGCTGCGAAACCCCGGCTGCTGCTGCTGGACGACCCAACCAAAGGCGTGGACGTGGGCACCAAGAGCGGAATTTTATCAACTGCTCGCAAAGATATGCGCGAGAGGCACGTCGATCATCTTCTACAGCAGCGACGACGAAGAATTGGTCGGCCTGTGCGACCGGGTGCTGGTTATGCAGGAGGGATTATCCGCCTGGAGCTGGCCGGAGAATCATTGACAAAAGCGAATTTGATCGCGGCCAGCATGGGCGTTTCGAATGGGAGCACCCCAATGAACCAATCGACGCTGTCCAATACCTAACTTCCGCTGATATCCTTTATCTCTGGCGCTCTATCTATTGTGCTGGCGATCGTCTGGTCAATTTATTTTTCAAACTCGATCTTCGAGCGCAGACACGCTCAACAACAATTTGCGGGTATTTCTGCCCTCGATTCTGCTTCCGCCGGGCAGGCGATCGTCATCCTGGGCGGCGGATCGATATCTCCGGTCGGCGCTATCGTCTCGATTGTCAACGCCCTCCTGGCGACACAAGTTGGCCTGGAAGGCGATCCAAATCGGATTACTGACTTTTATCCTGATTGCGCTGGTTCATTGGTATGATCGCCGGGTGCGATCAATGGTTACTTCATTGCCTATCTGCGCCTCCAGCCGATCATCACCACCTACGCCACCAGCTTTCTGTATGCCGGGATTGGCGTTTTCATCCTGCCCTCACCCGGGGGTGGTGTCCCTGCCGCAGTGGCCAATTTTTATCGCAATGCCACTCCGCTGGGTCTGCCCCTGGCATTTTATGTGATCCCCGTTTTGCTTGCTGGGCTGGGCGCTGCTCCGTTGCGACCCGCTTTGGCCGCTATCTGTTTGCGGTGGGCGGCAAAGCCCAGCGCGGCTTATGAAACGGCGTACCGGTGAAACTGCGTGATCTTCGGTATGTACGTGATCTCGGGTTTATGGCGGCCTTCAGCGGCATCGCTATGACTTGCTGACCGGTTCCGGCAATGCCGCCATCGGCGATCCCCTGACCCTGTCGTCGATCACGGCAGTGGTCATCGGCGGGACGGCGCATGAGCGGGGGTATGGGGGGTGTTGCCGGCCCGATTATGGGCGCGGTCACCCTCGGAGTCATTCAAAACATCATCTCATTTGCCAATATCGATACCTGGTGGCGAACTTTCGTCAATGCGGTCATCATCGTGACGGCCCTGGCTGCCCCCGGCGTCATCGATCTCTTCCGAAGGAAGCACTCATGAAGAAAATCAGCATTTCTCCGCCCGTTGCTGCGCTCATCCTGTCTGTGATTCTATTTGTGCTCAGCGGGCTGCTGCCGAACGGTTTTGGCAGCGACCTCTGCTATCGCCCTGGCACAGGCGACCAATATCATGCGTCTAGCCGGTTTTTCTGGGCATGATCGCGGCCGGGCAAACCCTGGTCATCATCAGCGGCGGCGAGGGGATCGAGCAATACGTCGGGCGCGGCAACAACCGTATTGCTGAATCGACCAGTCGATCAGGCGCTCCAGCATGGCTACTTCGCCGCCACTTGCGCGATCGCGTCCTTCAGGTTGCTTTCCGAGTCGATGAGGAACTGCGCCGCCACCACGACGCGCTCGCCCTCCGTGAGTCCCTCGAGCACCTGCCAGAGTCCGCGGCTGCTGACGCCGAGTGTCACCGCCTTCGCCTGGAACAGCCCGTGTCCCAGATCCAGTACGACGACGTCGCGCTGGCCGCTGTGGATGACCGCGCTGTCGGGAACGGCGAGCACGTCGTGTACGGACGGCGCCGCGATGGTCACGTTGGCGTACATGTCGGCGCGAAGGCTCGCCCGGATTGGGAAGCTCGATGGAGGCCGTCATCGTCCGTGTCTTGGGGTCCATCGCGGGGTGCAGGTACCGCACGATGCCGGTGTAGTGGCGACCGGGCTGATACGGGCAGCTCGACGTCGGCGCGCTGGCCGACCCGCACCCAGGACACCTGGTTCTCGAAGATCTGCACGTCGACCCAGATGGTCGACAGGTCGCGATCTTGTAGAGCACCATGCCGGGCGTCGCGCGCATGCCCTCCAGGGCCTGGTCCATCTTCTCGACGACGAGTCCGCTGGACGGCGACAGGACGGAGAGCGTCCGCTGGACCTGGCCCGACGCCGCGAGCGCATCAATCTGCGCCTCGTCGATGTCCCAGTAGCTCAGCCGCTGCCGGGCCGACGCCACGAGCGCCTGCGCCCGCGCCGCGGCGTCCGGGTAGGGGCTGGCCGCCATGCGCTTCGCGTACGCGATGGCCTGCAGGTATTCCTGTTCGGTCGTGACGAGCTGCGGGCTGTAGATGTCGAACAGGTCCTGCCCCTTCTTCACCGGTTCGCCGACGTAGTTCACGTGGACGGCCTCAATCCAGCCCTCGGTACTTGGTCGTGACCAGCGAGACCTGCCGATCGTTGTAGGCCAGGGTGCCGACCGTCCGGATCGTGAACGGGAATCGCGCGCCCGATCGGCTGGGACTTGACGCCGATGTTCTGGACGAACGCCGGGGTCGATCGCACCGACCCGGGCGGGCGGCGCCCCTCCTCGTCCTCATAGACCGGGATGAGATCCATGCCCATCGGGGACTTCCCGGCGCGTCGCGGATGTACGTCGGATCCATCGGCGCCCGCCAGTATTTGATCTCCGGCGCGGCAGGCGCCGCGGCCGCGGCAGGGCGGACGCGGGCGCGGCGGGCGATCGCCTGTGCGCGCGCGCGCCAGCCAGGACCAGTGCCCTGGGTTCGCGACCGCGAACGGGCGGCCCCGATGCCGACTCACAAACGCCAGAGGACTGAAGAACAGACGCCTCGTCATGGGACCCTCGTCAATTGAGCTGGGGGCTGCGCCCCCGCGCTGCCCTACGGGTCACTTGCGGCGGCCCCGCGAGCCCCGCTCCGTTCCGCCGGCGCGCTCGCGGTTCGCGCGTGCGCGTCCGGAAAGGCTGCGCCGATGGCGCGCTCGAGATTGGCGAGCGCGACCAGGTAGTCGGCCGTGTCGCGCGCCTGCAGCAGCCGGACGTCCAGGCGGCTGCGCTCGCTGTCGAGCAGGTCCAGCATGCTGGCCTCGCCCGTTTCGTAGGCGGCTTCGGTCGACCGCAGCGACTCGTCGACCTGCGGCAGCAGGGCCCGTCCGACGAGCCGAGCTGTTCGTCGAGCGCCTCGAGCCGGGTGACCTGGTCGTAGACCGCGAGCGCCATCTGCGTTGTGCGCGTCGGCGCGGCGCGCACGTCGCCGCGGAGAGTTCCTCGGCGGCGCGCTGCCGGTCGGCCCGGTAGTGTACTGCGTCGGATCGGCAGGCTGATGCCGAAGGTCACGCTCCAGGCGTTGCGACCGTTGTCGGGAGGCGGCTGGGCCTTGCCGGCGGCGTCAGTCCGGCCGGTGAGGTTCACGAACGACGCGCCGACCGTGAAGTCGGGCCGGCCGTCCCGGAGGGCGAGGGCCAGCGTCCGCTGACTCCGGGCGATCAGGACGTCGGCGGCCTTGATTTCGGGCCGGTCGGCGTCGCCAATCGATTCGAGCTGCGCCGAGGTCGAGCGGACCGCCGGCAGGCCGCCAGCGGGGCCACCGCGGCATCGGCTGTGCCGGCGGCCGGTTCATGCAGGTATTCAGCTCGGCGGCCAGCGTGGCGCGCTGCTGCTGCAGGTCTTGCAGCCGGTTCATCACCTTCGTGATCTCCGCCTGGATCTTGATGACGGCCTGCTGGAGTCCCTGGCCCGGAGGCGTAGCGCGCCTGGGCGAGTTCCTCGTAGTGGCCGAGCAGCGCCTGCTCCTCGTGCGCGATGCCGATGGCCGCATCGACGTAGGCCAGGTTGTAGTACGTCCGCTTGACCTGCGCGATCACGTCGCGCTGGCTTGCGACGTACAGGTGTTCCGCCGCCGGCGCGTCCGCCGCCGCGACCTGGCTCCGCAGGTCGCGCTTGCCGAACCAGGGGAAGGACTGGCTGACGGTGACGACCTCTCGCTGGGGACCCACGCGCGTCTGCAGCGGCAGAATCGCTGGCCCACGCTGAGCATGGGATCGGGCAGCGCCTCCGGCGAGCGTGACCGACTGAGCGCCGCGCGATACGACGCCAGGCTCGACTGCAGGCCCGGATGCGCGGAAGCGCCGCGCGGATGTACGCCGCCAGCTCCGGCTCGGGGGCGTAGAAGGCCGGGACCTCGGCCGGCGATCGTGCCGGCGCGGCAACCGGCGCTGAACCGGGCGGCGCGGTCTGCCCGGCCGCCGCAGCAATCATGGCCCAGAACGCGAGAACAGACAGAGAACTGACACGACCAAACATCTCGACCTCAGTGGGGCCCGCCAATCGACGCAGAGGCGGGTGGCTACGCGTGTCTTGGGTGAATGGCTTCCCGATCTGCGAGCAGCGCCGGACGCGATCCGGTCGGCCAGCGATTCCGCAGATCGACGATTGCGAGCCTCAGATGAGGAGCGTGGCGTAGAGCGTCAGGAGATCCGGTGCCGACTCGCACCAGCGTGCGGAGGGGTGAACGGCACCCAGCTGATGACAGACCTGCTCGGGGGAGGCTGCTGGAAGAAAAGCCGGAGCCGCGATTGACACGAGCGGTGTTTGCGCGGACTCTGGCACCGCCGGGGACGACTGGGCTTGACGGCCACAGCACGTCCGCGCCACGGACACCTGCGTCGCACAATCACGCCCCTGTGCGCATCGGCAGGCCTCCCGGCAAGCGGCCATGAGCGGCGCGCTGACAAGCGCAACGATCATGGGCACTATCAGGAGCACTGCCAGCCGCCGGGCCCGGGACACTCGCGTCACGGACTCTTAGAGAGGCACGAATCGTGCCAATCCAGCCTGGAGCACTTGCGAGGCGCTTGGCTCACTGACCGCCGAGGGACGAGGCGGAGCCGGCAATTCGAGAGAAGACACGTCCACTGCTGCGGAATAGTCCGCATCCGATGCGTGAGAAATCGTCCCAGGGTTCGACCAAGAACCGGCGGCGAAGACCGTCACGGCATCGTCGAACGTGGTGCCGTGTTTCGCCGCATTGGCGCCGGCCTTCCGCGGTTCCCAGCAGCTTGATCTCGCGGACCGGTCAGCGCACCTGCGATCATGCGATTCGTGAGTTCGTCGCGGATCTCGTCGGCGAAGGCGGCCACGTCCGATCTGCCCCGCAGACGAACCTGTCGGCGTTGGAATTGCTGCCGATCGCGGCGCGACGGTCGCCCGACCCCGCGCCGCCGCGGCGGTCCCGGCGGAGGACGACCGCCCCATCGGCGGGCGACCGTCCTGCCGGAGCCGGCGGTCCCGCCGTGAGGTCCGCTCGCGGCTCGCTCAGTCGCCAATCTCCTGCATGGAGGGGAAGTGGAGCGTCCGCACCTCGCCGTCCGTGCTCTTCACGATGAGCTGGCCGGGGCGGCCCCACCTGGTGAGCAGGGCGTGGGCGGCGGCCTCGTCGCAGGTCTGCTTCCAGAATATCGTCCTCAGCGGTGCCGAGGATCACCTCGACGTCGGTCGTGAAGTGGTCGTCGCTCGGCGGCGCGACGAGCCGCTCCACGTCGGGGGCGGGGTCGTTGCCCTTCAGCGCCGTCGTGGCGAGCTTCGCGTGGGCGTGCTCGTGGTCGTGCACCTGTCTCTGGATGGCGTGGACGTCACGCGCCCGCTGGCCCGGGAGCTCCGCCAGCTCCGCCCCGAAGAGGTAGGCGTTGACGTGGCAGACCAGCTTCATCTCGAGCGACTGGTCCGTCACCCACCAGAATCGATGGTGTGGGCCACCGGGGTCATCGAGCTGCTGGGCCGTGTAGACGTCGGAGTAGTCGAGGCGCGCGTGGTGCAGCGCGTGGCTGCCGTCGCAGAACGCGCAGTGGGTGACGCCGAAGCGCGCCGCCTCGAAGAGGATCGCCCCGCCGTCCCACTGGGTGTCGTCCACCGGCCGGTAGGCCTTCGTCTTCCACTTCCGCGGCGTGACCGTGAGCGTCTTGGTGACCGAGACGCTCCGGCTCCCGTCGGTGACCGTGAGCGTCACGTCGACGTCCTCGAGCAGGGCGACGCCCAGGGAGTCGCCGCCCACCGGGGTGCCGTCACCGGCGACGGAGTGGCCCGGTCGGGCCTGGAACGTCCACGCGCACTCACGTGCCTTGGACGCATGGAGGACGACGGCCTTGAGCGTCACGCGCTGCCCGCGCGTCGGCCTCGCGGGCGTCACGTGGATGTCGGCCACCAGGGGCGTGCCGCCGTCGGGCACGAGGTTCCAGGTCATCGTCCACGTCTCGCCGCTCTCGGCGTGCGAGCCGGTGAGGGTGTCGTCGATGGGGCCGGGGATGGTCGGCAGCTTTCGCCCCCGATGAGGCTGACGAGTTCCTCCGGGAACCCCGCCGAGCCGGTGCTCGTGGTGGGCTCCTGACCGGTCATGGTCGTAACGGTGGTCGCCGTGACGTCGCCGAGGCTCAGCGAGTACGTGCCATCGGCGAACACGACGAACGACGGCGGGCTCGTCGAGGGGCCATCGCCGGTGGTCTCGGTGTGGGTGACGAATGACACTTGGTCCTCGGTCAAGACAAAGTCCGTGACGGTGTGCAGCGACACCTCCGAGCGGCCCATCCACGTCTGCTCGTCGGGGTGCCTGTCGAGCGTGAGCTTGGCCGTGTACGTCGTGACCGTGGTGCCCTTCGTCTCCGAGGCGTACGTCGCATGCTTGATAATCGTGTCCTGCTTGACGGTATAGGTCCCGGTGAAGGTCCCCGTGAACCTGGCGTAGGAGCCCCAGTCGGGGCCGGCGGTCGTCGGCATGTCCGGATCGTGACAGCTCGCCCCCGCGCTGTCACCCCCGGCGGGTCCCGGTGCCCCCGGCGGCCCTGTGTGCGGACTGTCCTCAAGGACGATGGCAGGGTGGCCGCTGGGATCCGAACGGCAGCGGACCCGAATCGTTGCGAACCTTCCTAATCCCAGAAGGCAGTTGAGTTGACGCAGGAACTGTACTTCAATGTCGGCGGGGGCCGCGTGCCGCTCATGCTCGCGCGGACTGACGTGGGGGCGCTCGAACTGGAGCGGGTCATCGGCCGGCTGGAGTACCGGCGTCTTTACGTAGGTGGTAATGCTCACGGCATGGCGGATCAATGCTCCTCAACTCGTTCGTGCTCAGTCCTTGCGATTTCGACGAGCCCCTCGTGCGCGTGTTCGACCAGGATCAACTTCCGGCCGATTGGCGGCGCGATCCGTCACCCTCGGATCTCGCAGTAATTGGCGATATGTGGGCAAAGCGGGCAGACTCCGCCATCCTGGCCGTTCCGAGCGCGGCGCTCGCCTCCAGGCAGCCCCTCCAGAGCCGCTGCGTACGGGAGACGTCGCGCGACTGCGATGACTTTGACCGCCGAGCAGGAGCAGCCAGGTCGCTGCCTCTTCTGCCAAAGTAGATTCGATCCCCCTCGACACACTCGGCACGCCGACGCTCTGCGCCAAGGCGTCGGTGAGCGGATCGAGCACCCCGCGGGCGGCCCGTGACGTCCGCGGCCCTGAGCGCGGGGGCGGCTAAGACGATGAGGCCCACCGAGACGCCGAAGCTCGCCGGCGTGGCGAACAGCGCGCGCGTAATTCGCTCCGCGCCAACAGCCGGTCCGCGGCCGTCCTTGTGAGCACGGCCGGTGGATGGCGCACCGATGTGCGTTCACCCGCGTCGGACGACCACTCGTCGGTCGCCGATTGCGAGCGCCGGTCGGTCGCGGTACAGTCGCGGTACACGGGAGCAGGCTCGAGGCGAACCACCGGGCGCCTGGGGCCCGCGCACGGACGGTGTCGCCGGTCATCTAAACTGGGAGGAGTTGCCATGAATCGTCGAACGTTTCTCGTCGGAACGGCCGCGGGAGCCGCGGCCGTCGCGGGAGTCGAGAGCGCCAGCTTCGCGCAGAACCGGCCGGGTGCCGGTCCGGGCCGCGGCGGCGCCGAGGCCGGCCGAGGGCGGCGCGGACGTGGGCCGGCCGACGTGCCGGCGGCGAAACTGGCGCGGGTGTCCATCATGACCTTCGACTTTAAGAGCATCATCAGGCTGCCGGGCCGCACGCCGACGCCGGAGCACACGGTCGACGTGATGGATCTGCCGCAGTACTACACCGATCACTACGGCATCCCGAACATCGAATTCCAGCACATCACTCATCAAGGCGGAGACCGACCCGGGTTCATCAAGGAGCTGAAGGCGCGTCTCGACGCGCAGAAGATGCGCATGATGCAGATCAACCTGGAGTTCGGCCAGGAGAACATCTCGAGTCCGGACGCCGCCATGCGGCAGAAGGCCGTCGATCACACGAAGCAGTGGATTGACATCGCGACGCAGTTCAACTGCCCGCGGGTGATGCTCAACCAGCAGCAGAACCAGACACGCCGAGCGCGAGCCTACACGGTGGCGGCCTGGAAGGCGATGGCCGACTACGGGAGACCGAAGAACGTCAGGGTCTCCGCGAGCCGCGCGGCGGCGGCCGGGGGCGCGGGGCGGCAGCGGCCGAGCCCGCGGCGTGGCCGCCAGCCTGGATCGTCCTCCTAAAGACGACGATCCAGGCGTCCGGGGGCTACTCCAATCTCGACATCGGCAACGTCGGGGCGCCGAGCCAGGAGGCGCTCAAAAAGGTCATGGACATGATGATCCCGATCACCTCGGGCGAGACCCACATGAAGGTCAGCCCAACTGGGGATCTCGGACGAGCCGTCCGGTACATGGAAGGCCCGCTGAAGTACCACGGGTCTGGACACCATCGAAGTCATGACCGATCCGGCCGTGGCAATTGCGAACAGACTGATCCTGGCGAACATCTGACTTGGCTCACAGATGCAGGAGGCGGGCGCGTAACAGCCGCGCCTGAATCCGGCTCGGAAGGAGATCGACGAACCGCCGCGCGGTTGATCGCGGATTGGCGGCGGGGCAACATACCAGACGCGGAGGCCTTAGTGTTCGCCACGCGTTCCGGAACGCCCCTCTCGCCGGGCAACGTCCTGCGCCGGGCGATCGTTCCGGCGTGCGCCACACTGAAGCTGCCGCGGGCCACGCGGCTGACATTCCGCCGCACGTACTCATCGTGGTCGCACGACAAAGGCCCGCCCGGCAAGGTCGTCGCGCAGCTCATGGGGCACGCCAACGTGCGACACGACGCTGAACGTCTACACACAGGTCCTTGACGGCTCGCGCAGGTACGCGGCCGACCAGGTCGGGAGCGGATTGTTCACAATTGTTCACACGCCCCCAGGAGCGGACGCGCTAAGTCATTGAAGAGTTTGGTGCGCCCTGCAGGACTCGAACCTGCGACCTCCTGGTTCGTAGCCAGACGCTCTATCCAACTGAGCTAAGGGCGCGCAAACGGACAATATATCAGAAGCGTTCCCCGGACCTGAAGGCCCAGGGCTCCATTCATCTCAGCGCCTCCAGCCCGCCGGCCGCCGCGTCGAGCAGCGCCGCCAGACGGTCGATGGCCTGGCCCGCGCGTACGGCCTGGGCGTCGGCCTGCCAATCGAGGACGTCGTAGTCCTCGGAACGCCCGTGGTTCACGTGTCGGGAACAGCACGTCGAACTGCTCAATCGACGCGTCCCAGCCCCGCGACTGAAACTTCGCGAGGATCCACTCGGCGTTGTCCTTGTCGTACGGCGACCCCACATGGCGCGGCCGCACGCTCAGCCGCTCCACGTTCGCCCGGACGTTGGCCGGCTGCGGCAGCGTCCGGAAGGTCTCATCCCAGGCCTTCGGGGACTGCGCCTGCGGCACCGCGGCACACGCCAGCGGCGCCGCCGCCACCGCGAGTGCACGTCGGGCCATGGTCATCTCTCCGGACATTGGCGCAATAATAGCTCTCGATGTCGGTCGAGGAACATCGTGCCCTCTCGCCCAGCCGCGTGTCGTGCTTCGTGCTGACCGTGAGTGACTCACGGACGCTCGGGACGGACACGAGCGGCCGGCCATCGCCCGCCTGCTGGAGGCGGCCGGCCACACGGTCACCGGCCGCACGGCCGTGCGGGACGAGCCGGCGCGACGTCGCGCAGACGATTCGTGAGGAACTCGGCAAAGGCGAGGCGCGCGTCATCATTACGACGGGCGGAACGGGCATCGCGGCGCGACTCGACCTACGAGGCGGTCGCCGCGCTCTTCGACAAGCGGTTGGACGGATTCGGCGAGTTGTTTCGCATGTTGAGCTTCAGGAAATCGGCTCCGCCGCGATGCTCTCGCGCGCGAGGGCCGGCGTTGCCGCCGGATGCGCCATCTTCATGCTCCCGGGCTCCCCCGCCGCGGTGACCCTGGCGATGGAGCGTCTGATTCTGCCGGAGCTCGGACACGTGGCGCGCGAGTTGACGCGATGACGCGCCGGTCTGGCGCGTGGCAACATCCGCGTCCAACTTCAATTTCTGACTTCGACCTTGCGACCGTTCACGTCCACCCTCCCCTTCGACGACGCCCTTAGGCTCCTGCTGGAGTCGGCGGTGCCGGTCGAGGACGTGGAGCGCGTCCCGCTCCAGGACGCGGACGGACGCGTCGTTGCGCGAGACGTCGCGCCGGAGTGGACGTCCCGCCGTTCAATCGCGCGGCCATGGACGGCTACGCCGTCATCGCCAGGGACACCGGCGCCGCCCAACGGGCGACGCTGCGGTGCGTCGGCCAGGTCTTCACCGGCCAGGTGCCGAGCGCGCCGTTGGCCCTGGGGAGTGCATCGAGATCGCGACGGGCGCGCCGATGCCGGACGGCGCCAACGCCGTCGTCATGGTCGAGGAGACGGAAGTACGGGCGAGGACGGCCGGGACGATTCACGTCTGAACGGCTGTCTCGCCGGGCCAGAACATCGGCCGGCGGGCCGCCGACATCGCCGGCGGGCCAGGCGGTCGTGACCGCCGGCCAGGTGCTGACCCGGGCCGGGTCGGCGCGCTCGCGGCGACCGGCGGCACGGCGGTCGATGTCTATCGCCGGCCGAGCGTGGCGATTCTCTCGACGGGCAACGAGATCGTCGAGCCCGGCCGTCCGCTCGCGCCGGGCCAGATCTACAACATCAACCGCTTCACGCTCGAGGCCGTGCGCGGCGCCACGGCGGCGTGCCGACGACGCTGCCGACGGCCGCGGACACGCTCGAGGATCTCCGCGGCCGCGCGTCGACGCCGCGCGCGCCTACGACGTCATCGTGTTCTCGGGCGGCAGCTCGGTCGGCGAGCGCGATCTGGTGATCGACATATTGACGGCGGCGGGGCGAGGTGATCGTCCACGGCATCGCGGTCAAGCCGGGCAAGCCGACGGCCTTCGGCCGCATCGGCCGCACGCCGGTGCTCGGCATGCCCGGCTATCCGACGTCGTGCCTGTCGAACGCCTACATCCTGCTGGTGCCGTTTCTGCGCCGGCTGGCGCGCCTGCCGGCCGTGGCGGCCGACCACGGTCGACGCTGCCGCTGAGCCGGCGCGTCACTCGCCGCCGGGCGGCACCAGTTCTACACGGTCCGCGTGATGGCGGCCGCGCCGAGCCGGCTTTCAAGGCCTCAGGCGACATCACGAGCATGGCGCACGCCGACGGGTACATCGAAATCCCCGCCCCAACGGAAGTCGTCGAGGCGGGGACGGTGGTGACGGTGCGGTTGTTCTAGTTCACTTCAGCCGCTTGTTGATCTCGTCCCAGTTGACCACGTTCCACCACGCCGCGAGGTAGTCGCCGCGGCGGTTCTGGTACTTCAGGTAGTAGGCGTGCTCCCAGACGTCGATGCCGAGGATCGGGCGTCTTGCCGTCCAGAGCGGGTTGTCCTGGTTGGCGGTGCTCTCGACGGCCAGCTTGCCGCCGGCCTCGACGAGCCAGGCCCAGCCGCTGCCGAACCGCGCCGCCGCCGGCCTTGTTCATCTGGTCCTTGAAGCTGTCGAAGCTGCCGAAGGCGCCCGTGATGGCGTCGGCGATCGCGCCGGTCGGCGCGCCGCCCTTGCCGGGCCCCATGACCTGCCAGAACATCGAGTGGTTGGCGTGCCCGCCGCCGTTGTTGCGCACCGCCGTGCGAATGGCCTCGGGCACGGCGCTCGAGTTCTTCACCAGTTCCTCGGCGCTCTTGCTCTGCAGGTCTGGGTGCTTCTCGAGCGCGGCGTTCAGGTTATTGACGTAGCCCGCGTGATGCTTCCCGTGGTGGATCTCCATCGTCTGCGCATCGATGTGCGGCTCGAGCGCCTTGACGTCATACGGCAGCGGCGGCAATTGAAAAGCCATTTCGGACACCTCCCAGAGAGTGTGAGAAGGGTGAAAGCGTGAAAGGGCGCGAAGAGCAGCGCGAGACTCTTTCACCCTTTCACACTTTTACCTCCGTGACAACCGCATCCGGCGCCTCCGGCGGCGTGACGACGTTGTACAGCGTGTCGCGCTCGACCGGCAGGCGGCCGGCTCGACGAATCAGCCGGCGAATGGCCGCGGTCGTCATCGCCTCGGGCGTGCGGGAGCCCGCCATGTGGTAGATCCGCTCCTCCTGCACCGTGCCGTCGAGGTCATCGACGCCGTACCAGAGCGCGATCTGCGCCACATCCACGCCCGTGGCAATCCAGAACGCCTTGATATGCGGGACGTTGTCGAGCAGCAGACGCGCCACGGCGTGCACGCGCAGCGTGTCGATGGCCGACGGCGCCGGCAGCTTGCGCATCTGGTTGTGGTCGGGATGGAACGCGAGCGGAATGAACGCCTGGAACCCGCCGGTCTCGTCCTGCAGCGCGCGCGGACGCGCAGCATGTGGTCGACGCGCTCCTCGGCCGTCTCGATGTGGCCGTAGAGCATCGTGACGTTGGTCCGCAGTCCGAGCCCGTGCGCCAGCCGGTGGATCGGCCAGGTACCGATCGGCATCGGCCTTGTCGTGCGAAATCTTCCGGCGGACACGCTCCGCGAAGATCTCCGCGCCGCCGCCCGGCAGCGAATCGAGCCCGGCGGCCACAGCGCCCGCAGCACCGCCTCGTCGGTCATCCCGTAGGTGTCGGCGAAGAAGGCGATTTCGACGGCCGTGAAGCACTTCAGGTGGATGTCCGGCCGGATCGGCCTTCAACCCCCGCAGCAGGTCGGTGTAGTAGGAAAACGGCAGGTCGGGATGCAGGCCGTTGACCACGTGCACTTCGGTCAGGGGCTGATGGGCCCGCGGCCCGGAGCTTGTCGAAGCACCTGCTCGAGCGACAGCGTGTAGGCGCCGGCTGTCGCCGGGCCTCAGGCGCGCAAACGAGCAGAAGAGACAACTGGCGACGCAGACGTTCGTCGCCTCGAGCCGGAGATTGACGTTGTAGTAGGTGCGCGCCCCGTGGCGCCGCTCGCGCTCCCGGTTGGCCAGCCAGCCGACGGCGTGGACGTCCGGACACGCGAACAGCGCGACGCCCTCGTCGAACGACAGGCGTTCGCCGGCATCCAGCCGGTCGGCGACGACGGCCAGCCCGAGCGCGTCGGAGACGCGACCTCACGGGCGCGCCGCGGTCCTCTCCGTCCAAACCGCCCGGCACAGGCGAACCATTTCGTGATGGTCGGAACATGCCCACCCCGGCAAACGCGGCGCCGCGCCCGAACGGGCCTCGCGCCCGCGCCGGTGCTATACTCCGCGTCGACAACCGACGCTCGCCCGGCGGCCATCGGGAAGTGGGTGTGAATCCCACACGGTGACGCCACTGTCAGCGGGGAGTCGGCGCTCGCCCGTGTCAGTCACTCGCGTGGACTGACCGTCACTGTGTACCAGCCGCCCGTCCCAGTTGGGACGTCGCGGTGATGGCGTGGGAAGACGAGAGCGCCGGCAACGATCCGCAAGTCAGGATACCTGGCCCCGGGACCGTCCTTCCGCCCGCACCTGCGGGATCGGCGCGTTTCACGCCGATGGAGGTTCCGATGCGACGCCACTCGTGCGGCCGACGCGGCCCATGGTTCCTGTTCGTTTCCGTCTTCACGCTGCTGTTGCTTCCCGTCCCGGCCCGGCGGCGCCCAGCCACGTTCCGGGGCCGCGTCGTCGATCCGGCCGATCGGCCGGTCGTCGCCGACGTGATTGTCCTCCGGGGGCAGGCCGTCGTCGCCACGAGCCGGAGCGAAGCCGACGGACGATTCGGCCCGCTCGACCTCGCCCGGGGGCACCTACGACATCACCGTGGCCCTGCCGGGCTGCCGGCTGCCGCCCACGTCGGTCACCCTGACCGGCGGCATTGACGACCGACGTCGCCCTCAAGCTCGGGCTGGCCGCCGTCGGCGAGTCGGTGGTCGTCTCGGCCACGCAGGTGGACACGCCGGTCTCACGCGCGTCGGACACGTGACGGTCATCGATCACCGCACGCTCGAGGTCCATCAGGTGGACACGGTCGCCGACGCGCTGCGGACCGTTCCGGGATTCAACGTCACGACCTCCGGCACGCGCGGCGCGATCACGTCGCATCTTCCCGCGGGGCGGCGAATCGGACTACACGCTCGTGCTGGTCGACGGCATTCCGCAGAACGCCTTCGGCGGCGGCTTCGACGCGGCGCACCTCGCCACGGCGGACGTCGAACGGGTGGAGGTCGTGCGCGGCCCGCAGAGCGCGCTGTTCGGCGCCGGGGCCATCGGCGGCATCGTGCAGGTCATCACGGCCAGCGGTGGCCCCGCCCATGGCACGGCCAGCGTCGAGAGCGGCGGCTACGGCACGCAGGCCGCGACCTTCTCGGCCGGAGGGTCGCATGGCGCCTGGACGCTGGGAGCCGGCGTCGACTGGCTGGAGAGCGGCGGCGACACGCGCGATCCTTCACCGGCGCCGGCGGTCCGGTGACCAACGACGACTACGCCCGCCGGTCCGCGTCGGCCAGCCTCGGCTGGTCGGATGGGCCGTCGCGCCGCATCAGGTTCGACTTCCAGGCCGGCCGCAACCGTCGCGGTCTGCCGGGTCCGTACGGGTCGGATCCGCTCGGGCTCTACGGCGGGATCGACACGATTTCGCGCGCCACCAACGACACCGGCGGGGCGTCGGCGTCAACGCCGTCCTCGGCGCCGGCGCCTCCTACGCGCACCGCCTGCAGGCCACGTGGTCGATGCGGAGGGCCGGTACGCCAGCCCGTACGGCGACTCGACCGACCGATCGCGCCGGGTGACCGCGCCGCTACCAGTTCGACCTCACGAGAACGCACCTCGGGCTGTCGGCCGGCGCCGAACTGCTCGCGCGAACGGGCCGACAACACGTACATCACGACCGCCGACTTCACGCCGGTGCCGGTCCGGCGCACCGACGCCGGCCTGTTTGCCGAACGCGCCCGGACCTCGGGGATCGCGCTGTTCGCCACGGTCGGCGTGCGGCTGGAGCGCATCGAGCGGCAGCGCCTGGCCGGAGACGGGTCCAGCCGGCCCGGCGTTCGATCCGACGAGTGGTCTGGTCGGCCAACCCGAAGGTCGCCGTCGCCTACTGGGTTCGCCCGGACCGCGGGTGCGGCGGGCCTGGACGGCGGCACGCAAGATCCGGGCGAGCGCCGGCACCGGCATCAAGCCGCCGAACGGGCTTCGAGATCGCGTTCACCGACAATCCCGGCCTCAAGCCGGAGCGGAACCGCAGCGTCGACGCGGGCGTCGAGCAGGCGCTGTCCGCTCCCGGGTGCAGCTCGACGCGACGTGGTTCCTGAACCGGTACGACGATCTCATCGTCGCCGGTCGGGCAGCGCGCTGGGCCGGCGCCAGCCGCTATCGCACCGACAACATCGCGAACGCGCGGGCGCGCGGTCTCGAGTTCGCCGGGACGTGGCGGTCGGCGGCGGCCTGTCGGCGCACGCGAGCTGGAGCTGGCTCGACACCGAGCAGTCCTCGCCGTCGACGACCTGCCAGGGGTTGCGCCCGCGCCGTACACGGTCGGCGAGGCGCTGGTGCGCCGGCCGCGATCGGCAGGCTCGGCCGAGGTCACGTGGACGGGCACGCGCGCGCGCTCTGTTCGTTCCGACGGACGGCCGCGGCGCGCATGCGTCGATCTCGAGCCGAACTACGCGGCCAGCGCTCTTCACCAATCCCGGGCTACGTCGTGCTCCACGGTCGGCGGCTCGTGGCGCCTGCCGGGACCGGCTCGAGATCTTCGCGCCGGATCACCAACGTGCTCGACCGCGCGTACGAAGACGTCTTCGGCTATCCGGCGCTCGGCCGCAGCGGCCGCGGTGGGGCTCCGGGTTGCTGCACGCCGTTGACCTCCGCT
Organism: uncultured Acidobacteriota bacterium; assembly: GCA_963849525.1. Taxonomy (GTDB): domain Bacteria; phylum Acidobacteriota; class Vicinamibacteria; order Vicinamibacterales; family SCN-69-37; genus CAVXSP01. The sequence goes on from CAWKHL010000008.1 coordinate 22,060, forward strand.
TCGGGTACGGTCAGGGAGGACGCGGCGCCCGCGCGCGTCCTCCGTCATCGCACGCGCCGCTCGCGATCGCCGGCGTCACGCTCGAGGTGCCGCACGGCGGCATCGTCGGCATGCTGGGCCCGAACGGGTCGGGCAAGACGACGCTGCTGCGGCTGCTGTCGGGAGGCCTGGCACCGTCGGCCGGACGGATCACGGCTCGACGGCGCGCCACTCGACGCATCGGCCGCGCGCGAACGGTCGCGCGGCGCATGGCCGTCGTGCCGCAGGAGACCCACCTCGCGTTCGACTACTCGGTGCTCGACATCGCACTGATGGGACGCTATCCCTCGCTCGGCTCGTTCGAAGTCGAGGGGCCGGACGATCTCGCCGCCGCCCTCGAGGCGCTGGAGGCCACCGGCACGCGGCACTTCGCCGACCGCCCCTTCATGACGCTCAGCGGCGGGGAGAAGCAGCGCGTTGATCGTCGCGTCGGCGCTGGCCCAGCTCGACGACCGGGCGGCCGCCGGCCCCGACCGGCTCGCCCGCCGCCTTCTCTTCCTCGACGAGCCGACGGCCTCGCTCGACCTGCGCTATCAGATCGAGATTGGCGCGCTGGTGCGACGGCTGCACGCGGATCGCGACATCACGATCGTGCTCTCGACGCCACGACCTGCGGCTGGTCTCCGCCACCTGTTCCACGTGATCCTGCTCGCACACGGCGCAGGTGCTGGCCCACGGGCCGACCGCGGAGGTCCTGACGCGCCGGAGCGCCGTCGGCCGGCTCTACGACATCGATGCGGCGCTCGCCGCGCCGCTGCTGCCATGACGACGGTCGTCCCGGTGCGGCGCCGAGCCTGGGTCGTCGCGCTCTGCGGCGTCGCGATGGTGGCCGCCGTGGGACTGCTCACCGTTCGTCGGGTCGACGTCGCTGTCCTACAGCCGCGTCTTCAGCCGCAGCGATGCCGTTCGCCGACAACGTCGACGCGCAGATCTTCTTCCTCGCGCAGGCTGCCGCGGTCGCTGGCCGCCGCGATGGTCGGCGCCACGCTCGCCGCCGCCGGCGTGATGTTTCAGGGGCTGCTGCGCAATCCGCTGGCCACGCCGTACACGCTCGGCGATGTCGGCCGGCGCGTCGCTCGGCGCGATGGTGGCCATCACGTTCGGCGCGCTGCTGCCGGTCGGCGGCGTCGCGACGGCCAGCCTTGCCGGCGCGCTGCTGGCCGTGCTGGTCGTCTACGCGCTGGCGCGCGCGCGGCAACACGGCCTGTCGACGACCGTCCTGCTGCTGTCCGGCGTGACGCTGAACGCCTTCTTCTCGGCGCTGATCCTGCTCGTGCAGTACCTGAGCAACTTCGCGCAGACCTATCGCGCGATGCGCTGGCTGATGGGCGATCTCGACGTCGCCAGCTATACGCCGCTGCTGGCGGCGCTGCCCTTCGTCCTGCTCGCGTTCGTCGCGTTCGCCTGGCTGGCGCGGCCGCTGAACCTGCTCAGTCTCGGCGCGCAGGCGGCCGGGAGCGCGCGGCCTCGACGTCATCTGCGCGCAGCGCGTGGCCTTCCTCAGCGCGTCGATGGCAACCGGAGCCGCCGTCTCCGTCGGCGGCCCGATCGGCTTCGTGGGCATCATCGTGCCCCACCTCGATCCGCCTGCATCATCGGCGCGGACCACCGCCTGGTCCTGCCGGCGTCGGCGCTGTTCGGCGCGCGCCTTTCTCGTCGTGTGCGACACGGCGGCGCGGACGGTGCTGGCGCCGCTGGGGCTCGAACTGCCGGTCGGCATCATCACGGCCCTCGTCGGCGGCCCGTTCTTCTTGTGGCTGCTTGCTGACGAGGCGATGACCGTGCGCCTGCCACCTGCGTCCGGGCCGTCATCGTCGCCGGCGCGTCGCCGGCGCTCGCGGCGTGCGTGGTGATGGCGCGCCGGCTGGTTCGCGGCGCGTGGCCGGCCCGCGCCGGCGCGGATCAGCCGGGGCCCCAGGCCGCCCATCGAATCATCACTCTCGTCCCGGCGGTGACCGAGATGCTCTTCGCCATCGGCGCCGGCCCGGACGTCGTCGGCGTCTCGACGCTTCGACACTACCCGCCCGAGGCGGCCTCGCGAACCGCGCGTCGGCGCCCTGGTCGATCCGGACTTCGAGCGCATCCTGACGCTCCGCCCCGATCTCGTCGTCGTCTACGGCTCCCAGAACGAGCTGATCGCAGCGGCTGCAGCGCGCGCACATCGCGGTGTTCACGTATCGAGCACGCGGGCCTGCCGGACATCACGAGACGATTCTGAGATCTCGGCGCGCGCGTCGGCCGGCGGGACGCGGCCGACCGCGTGCGCGGCCGACGATCACGGCGGACCTCGACGCCGTGCGCCGCGCGTCGCGGGCCGGCCGCGACCACGGACGGCGCTGGTCTTCGGCCGGGAGGCAGGCACGCTGCGCGGGATCTACGCGAGCGGCGGCATGGGCTTTCTGCACGACATGCTCGTCACGGCGGGCGGCGCCGATGCGTTCGGCGACGTGAAGCGGGAGGGCGTGCCGGTCTCGACGGAAATGCTGCTGGCGCGGGCGCCGGAGGTCCTGCTCGAGCTCAGGCCGTCGGAGGGCTGGGATGCCGCCCGGCTCGCCCGGGAGCGCCGTCTGGCAGCGGCTGCGGCATCCCCGCCGTTCGACCGGCCGGGTCTACATCCTGGCCGGCGACCTCTTCCTGCCCGGGTCCACGCGTCGCAGATCGCGCGCGCGTTCGCGGACGTGCTGCATCCAGGACGATGAGCGGGCGCTCTTCGCGACTGCCTCTGGGATATTGGCGGCGACCCCGAACCGGCCATCTCAACCACGTCGGACGCTCGCGCGCGGGCGCGCCCTGGCTGTCACGCGGCGCAGACGGCTGACTCCGGGCTGAAGGCCCAGACTCCGGAGACCGGGCTCCGGATCGAGCATCAGAGACCGGGTCTCCGCGGGCATCGAGGAGACCCGGTCCTTGGACATCACGACGAACTCGACCGGCACCCGCTGAGGGAATCAGCGCCTTGCTCGAACGCCTCGGCAAAGAACCGCTCGAGCGCCGCGCGGCCGCGGTCGCCATAGTCGAGCGTGAGCTGGTTCACGTACATGCCGACGAAGGTGTCGGTGCTCGGCGCGAGTCGAGGCCGCGGCCGAACTGCTGCGCGTACTCGACGGCCTCGGCGCGGTGTGCCAGGGCGTGCGCGATGCTGTCGTGCAGCATCTTCGAGACCGCTGCATCAGGTCAGGGCCCAGGTCGCGGCGGATGATGTTGCCGCCGAGCGGCAGCGGCAGGCCGCCCGTGCGTTCGAACCACCACTCGCCCAGATCCACGATCTTCTGCAGGCCCGTCCGCTGCGTAGGTCAGCTGGCCCTCGTGAATCAGCAGCCCCGCGTCGACCCGCCCGTCCACGACGCGCCTGCTGAATCTGATCGAACGGCACGACCTCGTAGTCGAACGACGGATCGTACATCTGCAGCGTCAGGAACGCGGTCGTCAGCTTCCCGGGAATGGCCACCTTCACGCCCTTGAGCGATGCTGGAGGCCAGGGGCCGCTCGCGCGACCAGCATCGGGCCGTACGCGATCGCCCATGCTCGCCCCGTGCGGCAGCAGCGCGTAGCGATCGACGAGGTGCGCGTAGGCGTGAAACGACACGGCGGTGACCTCGTACCGCCCTGCGAAGGCCGCGCGGTTCAGCGTCTCGATGTCGGCCAGCACCTGGTCGACCTCGATGCCGTCCACGCGACGGCGCCGCTGGCCAGGCCAAAGAACATGAACGCGTCATCGGAATCCGGACTGTGCGCGACGGTGATCTTCATGCAGTTCGTTAGTGTATCGGACTACAACCGCGCCAAGAAGCGGCCGACGGATGCCGGGCCGGCCAGGCGCCAGGCGAGAAGGCTGGCGCGGGGCTCGGCCCGACGCCGATGGCCACGCCGTCCGGTCCCGAGCACGGCGAACGCGTCTTCGTCGGTGCGGTCGTCGCCAAGGTAGGCCACAGGGGCGGCGCGGCCAGACGCGCCGCGACCCGCTCGCGGATCCACTCGACCGCGCTGTCCCTTGTGCCAGTCCGACGCCGGCACCAGCTCGCGGCTTCGCACCCGGCAGCAGCCGCAGCACCCCGCGCGCGACGTACGGCTCGGCGAGCTCGGCGAACATGCTCGCAGCGCGCGCGCGGCGTCGTCCGGGCGCGCCACGCCGCACGTGGCAGGTGAGCGAGAACGTCTTGTCCTCGAGCGAGCAGCGCCGGGGCACCAGGCCAGCGCGCCGGCCGCCGTGCCCACCAGACGTCCGAATCGCCGGGCGCGACCGCCATCGAGCGACGGATGGCGGAACTCGTCGATCGGGCCCGACGATCTCCAGACCGTGCAGGCCGGCGACGAACTCCGGCGAGCGGGCCCACGCGCGCGCGGACGTCGTCGAGACGCCGGCCGCTGACGACGCCCGAGCGTCACGGTCTCGCAGCGCCGCGACGCGCGTCGAGCTCGGCGCGGACGTCGCCGGTCATGACGCGCCTGTCGGGCGTGGGCGACCAGCTCGGCGAGCGTGCCGTCGAAGTCGCTCAGCAGGAGCAGGTGGCGGCCGCGCGGCCGGCGGCGCACGTCGGCCGCCACGGCGTCCGGACGGCATCGAACGCGCCGGTCGCGATCAGGTCGTTCTAGCCAGAGAGGAACCCCAGTCCTTTCCGCCGCTCCAGGCGGTCGAGGATGTCCGACGCCCAGGCCAGCACGTCGCGGCCGGCGACGCGCCGCCGCAGCGCCTGCATGCGCCGGCGGCGCTCCCAGACCGGCATTTCGATCGCGCGCTCGATGGCGGCGGTGAAGCCGCGCTCGTCGTACGGGTTGATGATGAGCGCTTCGGCGAGCTCCTGCGCGGCGCCGGCCAGCTCGCTCAGGATGAGCACGCCGTCCAGGTCGTCGCGCGCCGCCACGAACTCCTTCGCGACGAGGTTCATCCCGTCGTGCAGCGAGGACACGATGCAGAAGCTGCGCGAGCCGGTAGAGCGCCACGAGCTCGGGCAGCGCGAAGCGCGCTTCTTCACGTACCGGATCGGCGCCGTCGTCCGGACCACGGCCGTGGCGCGCGTTGACGCGCGCGATCGGCCGTCGATCTTCTGCGCCGATTTCCATGTAGGCCGGCACATCGGAGCGCGACGGCACGCCAATCTGGACGAAGACGAACCGCTCGCGCAGGTCCGGCCGCTCGTCGAGCAGGCGGTCGATCGCCGCGAGCCGCTCGGGAATGCCCTTCGTGTAGTCGAGCCGGTCGACGCCGACGCCGACGATCTGCCGCTCGCGGTCCAGCCGCAGCTCGGTCGGCCGAGGCTCTGCATCTGGCCCGGCAGCGCCTCGTCGGCCAGAATCGCCTGAATGCGGTCGAAGTCGGCGCCGATCGGAATCGCGACGACGCGGACGGGCCGTTCGCCGAAGTACACGCGTCTCGCCGGACGACCGACGCCCCGAGCTCCTCCTCGACCGCCGGCGAGGAAGTTCCTCTGATCCCGCGGCACCTGAAACGCGAGCAGGTCGTTGTGCAGCAGGCCCTCGAGGATTTCTCGCCGCCAGGGGCAGATGCGCAGACGATCCGGGTCGGGCCAGGGGATGTGCCAGAACAGCGCCGTGCGCAAGCCGGGGCCGCCGCTCGCGCAGGTACTGCGCCACGAGCGCCAGGTGGTAGTCGTTGAGGAACACCGGACGCGTCCGAGCGGCGCTTCGACCGCCGCCGACCTCGGCGAACCGGCGGTTCACGGCCTGGTAGGCATCCCAGTCCTCGGCGCGGAAGACGGGCCGCACGTGCGCCTGGTGGCACAGCGGCCAGAGCGCGTTGTTGGCGAAGCCGGCGTAGTACCGCTCGTCCTCCTCGCGGCGTCAGCCAGATGCGGCGCAGCCGGTAGGCGGGCGCGTCGGGCGGCATCTCGATCGAGCTGCCGTTCGTCGACGACCGCGCGGTCGGCGCTGCCGGCGCCGTGCGCGATCCACACGCCGCCGCGCTCGCGCATCAGCGCGTCGAGCGCGACCGACACGCCGCCGGGCGTCGGACGCACGCGAATCGATGCCGTCCGGCGCGTAGTCGTGAACCCAGGGCTCGCGGTTCGACACGACGACGAGCCCGCCGCCGGCGCGGCCGATCTCCTGCACCTGGCCGAGCGCCGCCCGGAAGAGGATCGGGCCGACGAGCTCGTGCAGCGCGATGACCGCGACGACGAGCGTCTCGAGCCGGCCGCCCCAGTCGGGATACTCGTTGGCGGCGAGCACGGCCGAGCCCGAGCGCGATGCCCGCCTTGGTCATCAGCGCGCGCCACAGCAGGCGCGACTCGGGTGTATCGACGCCGCGCCGACGCGCGCGCCCGAGCCGCGTGCCCCAGCGGACGAGCGACGAGGCGCACGCCGGAAAGGCCGACGGCCGTCGGCGCCGAGCGTCGCCAGCGCATCGAGGTGGATGGACGCGCCCGGCGGCCGCGAAGAACAGCACGAGGATCGGCATGCGCGCCGCGCTCGATCGCGTCGCGCAGGACGTCGCCGGCCGACGCCGATGACGTTCTGCACGACGACGCCAGCCGCCATCGCCGCGAGCAGCGGCTCGAAGTGCCACCGGCCGCCCAGCGCCGACAGCACGACGCACAACGCCGACCAGCACGAGCGTCAGCTCGCGCCCGACGTAACCGCAGGTACAGCGCGAACAGCGCCCCGACGATCGCGCCGAACGCGCACGACCCGAGAATCTCCCACGTCGTCGGACACCAGAAACCCGAGCGGCGCGCCGCCCTGGGGCCGCCGAACGCCAGCCGCGCCGACTTCCATGCAGAGGCGTACAGCAGGATGACGACGAGAGTCCGAGAGCACGACGAGCGGCACGCGCCAGCTCGGCCAGCGGGCCGCGCGCGCGGCTCTCGGTGATGACCGCAATCGTCACCGTCGTCGAGAAGCCGACGAGGATCGTCGCGGCCAGCGCCGACGGCCGCGACACGCGCCCAGCCCGGCCAGCTCCGGCCCAATCGGCAGCCACGGCCACGCGAGGTACATCGCGGCGAGCAGCCCGATCCACGCGACGGCAATCGTGACGCCGCCAATCGTCGGCGATCATGCGAAGCCGCGGCGCAGCCGCGCGAAGTTGAGCTCGAGGCCGGCGATGAAGCCGATGATCGCGATGGCGAGCCCGTTGGCGACCTGCAGGTCGCGCGCCATCGGTTCGCGTGATGATGTTGCCGACGTACGGCCCGCACAGCAGGCCGAACGCCAGGTAGCCGGTGATGCGCGGCAGGTGGACGAACTCGAAGAGCCAGCCGACGATGCGCCGCGGCGATGAGCGCGACGCCCAGCGCGAGCACCGCGGCGTTCGCCGTGCGCTCCGCCCAGTCTGACGATGACCAACCAGGCGAGCGCGATCGTGATGGCCAGCGCGCCGAGGCGCCGCACTAGCGGCCTCCCCTCCGCCAGCGCGGCAGCGACCGCGAGGGCGAACAGCTCGAAGGCCGCGGTGCCCGACCGCCACCGTCGACAGCAGCGTGTCGCCGGCCGGGCCCGGCAGCACCTGACGGAAGTTCAGCGCGAGCGCGATTGCCAGCACGCCAGGCGGCATGAGATACGCGGCCAGGTCGGCCGGACCGACGTCGGCAGAGGCCGCGCCGACGCCCAGGCGCCCGCCACCTTTCCGGCAAGACGGAACAGGAGATACGGCGCGAGCAGCCACAACGCCGACGGCGCCGGCATCCAGAGCGCGCCCGCGATGAGCAGCAGCAGCACGACGAGCGGGTGCTGCACCTTCCGAGGTCGGCTTCGACGATTCTGGTCGGCGCGCCCGGGCGCCGAGCGTCCAGCACAACCCCGCAATGAGCCCGACCTCGAGCGGAGACACGCTCAGGTACGCCGCGGCGCCGCCGGCCAGCGCCCAGCGCGCCGAGCACGAACACGACGCGCTCGCCGCCCGACTCGGCGCGGTCGAACAGCAGCCAGCCGATGGCGCCGACCGCCAGACCGATGCCGATCGGCGCCAGCGCGAGCAGCCACGCCTGGCGGCCGCCGCGCCGGGCAGCGAGGACGAGCGCTCGCGAGCGCGATCGGCAGCACATCGTCGAGATCCGCGACGCGCGTGCCCATGGCCGCCGCCGGCTCGGAGTCCGGGTCGGCCGACGTGGCCGACGAAGCCGACGCGCAGAGACCGAGCGCCAGCGCGAACGCGAGCAGCGGCGCACCGACCGGGCAGGCCGGTCCGTTCGACGAAGTACACCGTCGCGGCCGCGACGGCGCCAATCGTGACGAGGCTCTCCAGGCTGGCCGCCGCGAACAGCCGCGCGGCCGTCCGGACGTGCGCGGCCGAACGCGATGCCGACGAGCATGCCGAGGACGGTCAGCCCGACGGTCACGACCACGTCGAGGTCCGCCAGAGCCTCCGGCGACAGCAGACGGAGCGCCCGCGGCCCCAGGAGGGCGCCAAGCGGCAGGAAGATGATCGCGGGCGTCGGCGACGGCGCCAGGCCGAGCGCCGACCGCGTGCGCAGCAGCGAGAGGAGCCACGACAGCGGCGAGGGCCGCGGCGCCGCCCCCAACTGCCGGTCCAGCGGATCCGGACCGCCGAGCTCGCGGCGGCGGACGTCACGCGGCGACCCGGTCATTGGCCTCCGCTCGTCAGCTCGCCGGCGAGCCGATTGAGGGCGGCGGGCGCCACGATGGCCACCCCCTGTTCCTGCGGAACGGTCAGCCCGATCAGACGGCCGTCGAGCGTGAACAGCATCGCGCCGGGCGAGACCTCGACGCGGCCGCCGATCCGGAGCAGCGGCTGGTCCCAGAGGTCGACGGTCACCGGATCGAGCCGCGGAATGTAGACCGGCCGCGCCGACGGCCCCCCAGCCGCCGCCTCGACGGCGATGACGTAACCGGATCCCGAGAAATCGTAGGCCGCGCCGGCGAAATCCACGACGGCCGACGCCGGCGCCGACGGGTCGCCGCTGTCGGCCGCGCTAATCACCGCGAGCTCGCGGCGGGGGTCGGCGCCGAGGACGTGCGGCGCCTGGCCGTTGAACAGCACGGGACGGGTGCCGCTCGGCACGTAGGTCAGCACCCGGTCGGCGCGCACGCGCAGCGCGGGCATCAGGTGCCGCGGGGCCGGCGCGGCCGGCACCGGGGCCGCCACGGGCCCGGAACGGCCCTTGTTCCCGACGACGGCCGGCGGCGGCGCCGGCACGTCCTCGAACTCCACAACGCAATGGACGGCATCGCACGCGCCGCGGCGGTCTCCACGGCGTGCGCCAGATTCGTCGAACGGTGCCCGGACCGCGAGCCGCTCGAGCGGACTGGGCGTTGGAGACACGCCCACGACGTCCGCGGCGGGAAAGCGGAACCTGGCGAGGACGAGCAGCCCGGCCACCGCGACGATGATGACCAGAATCAGCAGGCGAATCTCGCGACCTGACCGTTCCTCCGCGCCCTGGGTTGCCATGGGGTTCCCTCGAAATCCTTCCGCGCTCACCGAACGGGCGCGGCCTGGCGAAGGTGCTGCACCACCGATACGAATTTGTCGACCGCGTAAGCGATGTCGTCCTCCGTCGTGAAACGTCCCAGCCCGAAGCGAATGGCCGCCGACGGCACACGGCCTCCCATGATCGCCGTCAGCACGTGTGACGGCGTCGCCGACGCCGAACTGCACGCCGAGCCCGACGACACGGCGACGTCACCGATGCCGATAAGCAGCGCCTCGCCGTCGACGCCAGCAAAACTGACATGCAGGTTGTGCGGCAGGCGGTGGACCAGCGATCCGTTCACCGTGACACCGTCCAGGCGCGAGGTCAACCCCTCGAGCAGCCGGTCCCGCAGGCGCGCCAGCCGCACGTGCTCCTCCGGCATCTCCGCGCGGCCGATCGCGCACGCCGCGCCGAGGCCGACGATGCCGGGCACGTTGAGGGTGCCCGCGCGCAGCCCGCGCTCCTGGCCGCCGCCGACGATGAGCGGCTCGACAGGCGTTCGTCTGCGGATGAAGATCGCGCCGCAGCCCTTCGGGCCGTACATCTTGTGGGCCGTCAACGACAGCAGGTCCACGCCCAGCACGCCCACGTCCACGGGAATCTTGCCCGCGGCCTGCGCGGCGTCCGCGTGCACCAGCGCGCCGTGCGCGTGCGCGATCCGGGCGATCTCGGCGATCGGCTGAATCACGCCGATCTCGTTGTTCGCCATCATGATGCTCACGAGCGCGGTGTCGTCGCCCACGGCGGCCGACAGGGCGTCCAGATCGACCAGGCCGTCGGCATGGACGGGCAGGACCGTCCGGCGCCAGCCTTGCGACTCGAGGCGGGCGGATGCCTCCAGCACCGACTTGTGCTCGATGGCGGAGGTCACGACGTGCCGCCGCCCCGGCTCGGCTCGCGCGGCCGCGCCCCGCAGCGCCATGTTGTTGGACTCGGTGGCACCGCTCGTGAAGATGACTTCGCGCGCCGTCGCGCCGATGAGCCCCGCCACGTCCCGCCGCGCCTGCTCCACGGCCTCCTGGGCTTTCCAGCCCCACGGATGGCTGGCCGACGCCGGGTTGCCGAAGTGCTCGCGGAAGTACGGGAGCATCGCGTCGAGCACACGGGGGTCGACGGGAGTCGTGGCGTGCGAATCGAGATACACGGGTGGACGTGACATCGAAGCGATCTTAGCGGTTCCGGTCTGCCGAGGCCGCGCCGGCACCGCGCAGCGGCGCCGATCGGCCAGAAGGTCAGGCCCAATCAATATGCTACGGTGACACCCCCGGGGGGGCCGTCCCGCATCGCATGGGATCCGGATCTAGTCTATGTCCATGCGAGCCGAGAAGTTCCCGACGCGGTACCTCGCGCCGCTGGCCGTCCTGGGCCTCACGGCGGCGGCGCTGGCCGGTCCGGCGCAGACCGCGCCCCGGGCCGACGCGGCCTATCTCCGCCAGGCCTACGCCCGCTACCGCGCCATGGAACAGTCGTCCCCCTACCGCCGGCTGTCGTGGTCGTTCCTGGGGCCGACGAACCTCAGCGGCCGGTCGACCGACACCGCCGTAGCGGATCGCGACGGCCGTCGACGGATCTACGCCGCCTACGCGACGGGCGGCGTGTGGAAGACCGACGACCGCGGGGCGAGCTGGCAGCCCGTGTTCGAGGACATGCCTTCGACGAGCATCGGCGACGATCGCCGTCGCGCCGTCGAATCCGGACATCGTCTGGGTCGGCACGGGCGAGTCGAACATCTTCCGCGCGTCGATGGCGGGCACCGGCATCTACAAGTCGACCGACGCCGGGCGGACCTGGCAGCACATGGGCCTGACCGACACGCAGACGATCGCGCGCATCGTCGTCCATCCGACCGACCCGGACATCGTCTACGTCGCAGCGTCCGGCCACGAGTGGACCGACAATGCGATGCGCGGCGTGTTCAAGACGACCGACGGCGGCCGGACGTGGAGCCGAAGGTGCTGTATCGCAGTCCGCGGACCGGCGCGATCGATCTGGTCATGGATCCGTCCGACCCGAACACGCTCTACGCGGCGACCTGGGAGCGCATTCGCCGGAAGTGGAGCGACCCCCGGGTCGAGCCGGGCTACGACGAGAGCGGCGTGTTCAAGACGACCGACGCGGGACGCACGTGGACGCCCCTGACCTCGGGACTGCCCCCCTCCAGCGTCTGCGGGCGCATCGGGCTCGGCGGTCGCCCGGTCGAATCCGAAAGTCGATCTATGCGTTCGTCGACAACTACGAGCTGGCGCGGCCGGCCGAGCCGAACGAACGGGACGCCTACGGCCGGCCGATCACGAACGGCCGGATCAAGGGCGCGGAGATCTACCGATCAGACGATGCGGGCGCCACGTGGCGGAAGACCAGCCCGACCAGCGATTTCATGATCGACCTCTCGAACACGTACGGCTGGGTCTTCGGTCAGGTCCGCGTGGATCCCGCGGACGCGAACACCGTCTACGTGCTCGGCGTGGACCTGGCCGTCTCGCACGACGGCGGCCGGTCCTTCACGGTGATCCCGCAGCCCCACGATGACAACCACGACCTGTGGATAGACCCGGCGGACCCGCGGGTGCTCTACAACAGCAACGACGGCGGGTTCTACCAGTCGACCGACGGCGGGCGGCACTGGACGTACGCCGCGTCGGTGCCGACGACGCAGTTCTATGACGTCGCGCTGGACGCGGCGTCGCCGTTTCACGCGTACGGATCGATTCAGGACGCCGGGAGCCGCCGCGGCACGATTATCGTCGGTCCCGGGCGTACGCTCGCGCCCGTGGCGTTCGAGGACGCGCCGGGCGGCGAGGGATCCGAGCACGCCATCGACCCGGCCGACCCGAACATCGTCTACTCGCACAGCTTCTACGGGCACTTCACGCGCACCGACATCGCCAAGGACGGCCGGGAGGGCTGGATCGAGAAGAACATCCGGCCGTCGGGTCCGACACCGCTTCGCGCGCAGTGGATGGCGCCCATCCTGCTCTCGCCGCACGATCCGCACACGGTCTACGAAGGGTTTCAGTTCCTCTTTCGATCCCGCGACCGCGGCGACTCGTGGACCCGCATCAGTCCGGATCTCACCGGCAACCGCCCCGACGAGACGCTGCCGCTGAACGCCAGTGCCATTCCCTATCAGACCATCGTCGCCGTCGCGGAGTCGCCCCGGCGCGCGGAGAGGCTGTACGTGGGCACCGACGACGGACGCCTGGAAACGAGCGCGAACGGCGGGCGCGACTGGACGGACCTGACGAGCCGCCTGCCGGTGCGCAAGTGGATCTCGTGCCTCGTCGCGTCCGAGCACGCCGACGGCACCGTGTACGTGACCGCGCGGGGGCGCGAAGACGACGATTTCGCACCCTACGCCTTCAAGTCCACCGACAACGGCCGAACGTTCACGAGCCTCTCGGCCGGCCTCCCTGCCGGGCCGGTCAACGTGCTGCGGGAGGATCCGTTCAACCCGTCGGTGCTCTACGTCGGCACCGACTTCGGCGTCTACATCTCGACGACGGGTGGCCGGACCTGGAACGTGCTGGGCGGCAATCTGCCGTCGGTGCAGGTCTCGGACCTCCGCTATCAGCGGCGCGACCGCATCCTCGTGATCTCCACCTACGGACGCGGGATGTGGGGGATGGACGGGGAGAAGACGGGAGGAAGTCAGAAGTAAGAATCTAGCGTCCCTGGCTGTTCCGCGCCGCGTCGAGGAAGGCCGCGGCGGCGCGGGAGGGGTTGCGGTGGGCGCTGTAGGCGAGGCGGAGGTCGCGCCGCATGGCCAGATGCGGCAGCTCGAGCGCCACGAGCCGGCCGGCGGCGATTCTCGCCGGCCGCGCAGCGGCGCGGCAGCATCGCGACGCCCAGACCGCTCTCGACGGCATGCTTGATCGCGTCGAGGCTCGACATCGACACGCGGATGTCGAGCGACTCTTGCCGGTCCTCGAAGTGGCTCAGCACGCGGCTGCGCGCCGGTGACGGATCGCTGTGCGCGACGATGGGCAGGTCCGCGATGTCGCGCTCGGACGCGACCTTGCGCTTCGCCAGCGGGTGTCCTGGCGGCACGAGCAGCACCAGCTCGTCGCGGCCGAGCGAGACGAACTTGAGGTCCGAGTGCTTCGGATCGAAGGTCAGCACGCCGAAGTCGATGCTGCCGTCGGCGAGCGAGGCCGCAATCTGCCGCGACGACATCCGCTGGACGTCCACCAGCACGCGCGGGTGTTCCTGCTGCAGCCGCGCGATGATCGGCACGAGCACGTGCATGCTCGCCTCGTTCGAGGCCACGCGGACGCGCCCGCGCTTCAGGTCGCGCAGATCCCGCACCGCCACCGACGCCCGATCGATGAGCGCCAGAATCTGCCGTGCGTGCTCGGCAAGCACGACGCCGGCTTCCGTCAACTGGCCGTCCTTCACCGACCGGTCGAACAGCCGCTCGCCCAGGTCCTCCTCGAGCCGGCGGATCGCCTGGCTGACGGCCGACTGCGTGCGGTACGTGATGGCCGCCGCCTTCGTGAAGCTGCGGCTGTCGGCCACGGCGAGAAACACCTTCAGCTCATCGAGTTCCACGGAACGGCCCTCATGCCTGAATTAGTATGCGTCATCATTCTAGCATCTTCATCATAATACGTGATGGATAGCTTTCCCGTTTAGACACAGCACGTTACAGACCGATTCATCATAAGGTTAGGAATTGGAATTGGATCTTTCCCCGGCTGTCGCCTGTACTCAAGGGCATGGAACCTTCCGGATCGTCACGATTTTCCGGGCCGAATCGCGCGCCCGCCAGGGCGATGCTGCTCGCGGCCGGCTTCACCGCGCGCGACCTGAGCCGCCCCGTGATCGGGGTCGCCAACACCTGGACGGAAATCGGGCCCTGCAACTACCACCTGCGTGACCTGGCCGCGGCCGTCAAGGCGGGCATCCGGCGCGCCGGCGGCACGCCCATGGAGTTCAACACCGTCACCATCTCGGACGGCATCACGATGGGCACGGCGGGCATGCGCGCCTCGCTCGTCAGCCGCGAGGTCATCGCCGATTCCATCGAGCTCGTGGCGCGCGGCAACGAGTTCGACGGCATCGTCTGTCTGGTCGGCTGCGACAAGACGCTGCCCGGCGCGGCGATGGCGCTGGCGCGCCTGGACCTCCCGGGCTCGTCTACTACGGCGGCCCGATTGCGCCCGGCAGGTGGCACGGCCACGACGTCACCATTCAGGACGTGTTCGAAGCCGTGGGCAGCCATGCGCGCGGCACGATGAACGACGCCGACTTCTGCGCGCTCGAAGAAGCCGCGTGCCCGGGCGCGGGCGCGTGCGGCGGCCAGTTCACCGCGAACACGATGGCGCTCGCCCTCGAGTTCCTCGGCCTGGCGCCGCTCGGGTCCGGCGGCGAGCCGGCCACGTCACCCGAACGGCCCGACCAGGCCGAAGCGATTGGTGCGCTCGCGCTCGAAGTCGTCGCCGGCAAGCGGCGGCCGCGTTCGTTGCTCTCGCCGCAGGCGTTCGCCAACGCGATTCGGTCGGTGGCGGCCACGGGCGGCTCGACCAACGCCGTGCTCCACCTGCTGGCGATCGCCTACGAAGCGGGCGTCCCGCTCGCGCTCGACGACTTCGACCGGCTCAGCCGCGACGTGCCCGTCCTCGCCGACCTCAAGCCCTCCGGCAAGTTCACGGCCGTCGACATGCACGCGGCGGGCGGCTCGCGGCTGCTCGTCCAGCGGCTCCTGGAAGGGCGTTGGATCGACGGAAGCCGATCACCGTCACGGGGCGCTCCCTCGCCCAGGAAGCCGAGCGCGCGGCCGAGCGGCCGCACCAGCCGGTCATCGGCTCGGCGGCGAAGCCAATCGCCAAGCAGGCGGGGCTCGGGATTCTGCACGGCTCGCTGGCCCCGGACGGGGCCGTCGTGAAGGTCAGCGCGACGACGCGCCGGCTGCACCGCGGACCGGCGCGCGTATTCGACTCCGAGGAAGCGGCCATGGCCGCGGTCACCAGCCAAGCCATCGCCGCCGGCGACGTCATCGTCATCCGGTACGAGGGGCCGAGCGGCGGGCCGGGCATGCGCGAGATGCTGGGCGTGACGGGCGCGGTCGTGGGCGCCGGACTGGGCGAGACGGTCGCCATGGTCACCGACGGTCGGTTTTCCGGCGCCACGCGCGGGCTGATGATCGGCCACGTCGCGCCCGAGGCCGCTGCCGGCGGCCCGATCGCGGCGATTCGGGACGGCGACATCATCACGATTGATGTCGACAGGCGCCTGTTGGACGTCGAGCTGGACGCCGACACACTGGCGGCGCGGCTGGCCGGCTGGAAGGCGCCGGCGCCCCGCTGATTCGAGAGGCGTGTTCGCCCGGTACGCCCGCGCGGTCGCGTCGGCGGCCGAGGGCGCGGTGACGCGTTAGGCAACTTCGAAGGTTCGAAGTTCGAAGTCAGACGTTCGAAGTCGGAAGCGTGAGGCAAGGACATGGCGATGCGACTGACAGGGGCACAGATTCTGTGGGACGCTCTCGTGCGCGAGGGCGTGCATACGGTGTTCGGATATCCGGGCGGCGCGATTCTGCCGGCCTACGACGCGATGCTGGGCTATCCGATCCGCCACGTCCTCGTGCGCCACGAGCAGGGCGCGACGCACATGGCGGACGGCTACGCGCGGGCGAGCGGTGAGGTCGGCGTGGCCATCGCCACGTCCGGACCGGGCGCGACGAACATGGTCACGGGCATCGCGACGGCGATGATGGACTCCTCGCCGATCGTCTGCATCACGGGCCAGGTCGGCAGCCGGCTCATCGGGTCCGACGCCTTCCAGGAGACGGACATCACCGGCATCACGCTGCCGATCACCAAGCACAACTACCTCGTGACGCGGCCGGAAGACGTCGCGCCGGCGGTACTGGAGGCGTTCGCCATCGCCCGCGGCGGACGGCCGGGCCCGGTGCTGGTCGACATCACCAAGGACGCCCAGCAGGGCGCCTGCGACGTCGACTGGGACGCGGCCCGTCCGCGGCTTCACGAGGCCATGGACGACGCGCTGCCCGGCGACGGCGACGCGATGGATGCCGTCGCGCTCATCAACGCCGCCGAGCGGCCGGTGATCCTCGCCGGCCACGGCGTGATGCTGTCGGGCGCCGAGCGCGAGGTGCTCGAGCTGGCGAACCTGGCGCAGATTCCCATCGGCATGACGCTGCTGGGGCTGGGCGGCGTGCCCGCCGGGCACCCGCTGAACCTCGGGATGATGGGGATGCACGGCGAGGCGTGGGTCAACCACGCGGTGCAGGAGGCCGACCTGCTCATCGCGCTCGGGATGCGCTTCGACGATCGCGTCACCGGCAACATCACGACCTACAACCCGACCGCGAAGAAGATTCACGTGGACATCGACCGCGCCGAGCTGAACAAGAACGTGCGCGTGGACGTCGCGATTGCCAAGGACCTGCGCACGGCGCTGGGCGAGTGGCTGCCGCACGTCAGGGCCGCGGACCGGTCGGCGTGGATCCGGCACATCGACGAGCTCAAGGGCGACTCCGCCGTGCGCGACATTCAGCGCCTGCCGGACAACGGCCACCTCTACGCGGCGCACGTGATCAACGATCTCTGGCGCCTCACCGACGGCAACGCCGTCGTCGTCACCGACGTCGGCCAGCACCAGATGTGGGAGGCCCAGTACTACAAGCACGACCGGTCGCGGTCGCTCATCACGTCGGGCGGCCTCGGCACGATGGGGTTCGCCCTGCCGGCGGCGATTGGGGCCAAGATGGCGCGGCCCGAGGCCGAGGTGTGGGTCGTCGTCGGCGACGGCGGCTTCCAGATGACGATGGCCGAACTCGCCACGATTGCACAGGAGCGGCTCGACATCAACGTCGCCATCATCAACAACCGCTATCTGGGCATGGTCCGCCAGTGGCAGGAGTTCTTCTACGAGAAGCGGTACGCGGCGACGCCGATCACGGGGCCCGATTTCGCGAAGCTGACCGAAGCGTTCGGCCTGGCCGCCCGGACCGTCACGCGCCGCGCCGAGGTCGAAGAGGCCGTCCGGGCGGCCCGCGGATCGGGTCAGGCGACCGTCATCGACTTCCAGGTCGAACAGGAAGACTCGGTGTACCCGATGGTCCCGGCCGGGGCCGACCTGCACAAGATGATCCGGCGGCCGTCGCCGATCGTCGAGACCGCGGCGGATTGACGCATCGAGAATCGTGACTTACGGATTGTGAACCACCCATGCTGCATACCCTTGCCGTCTACGTCGACAACAAGCCCGGCGTCCTGAACCGCGTCGCGTCGCTGTTCCGGCGCCGCGCCTTCAACATCGAATCGCTCACGGTCGGCCACACCGAGACGGCCGAGGTCTCGCGGATGACCGTCGTGGTGGACACCGACGAGTACGGCGCCCGGCGCCTGGAGGCGCACCTGTACAAGCTCGTCCCGGTCCGCCGCGTGGACAACATCACGCGGAAGGCCGTGATCGAGCGCGACCTGGCGCTCATCAAGGTGGCCGTGTCCGGCGAGTCCCGGACGCACGTCATGCAGCTCGTGGACGTCTACCGCGCGCGCGTCGTGGACGTGAGCGCGGACTCCCTGGTAGTCGAGACGACGGGCACCGAGGAGAAGATCGAGAGCCTCGTCGACGTCCTGCGCCCGTTCGGAATCATCGAGATCGTGCGCACGGGCATCATCGCGATGGTGCGCGGCGCCGGCGCGGGCGACCGCCCGTCGCGGCGAAGCGCGCAGGCGCTCGCGGCCGCGGCCGCCGACGTCAGCAGCGGCTCGGTGTAGCCGCGCCCCTCGCCTCCGGGCCGCCGGCCCGCGCGTGACCTCGGCCGCGGGCCTGACCCCCGGCCTTTCCCTGGAGCATGTGAATGGCAGCACAGATGTACTACGACAAGGATGCCGATCCGGAAATCATCCGCAGCAAGAAGGTCGCCGTCCTCGGCTACGGATCGCAGGGCCACGCCCATGCGCTCAACCTGCAGGACAATGGGGTGGCCGTCAAGGTCGGCCTGGCGGCCGGCAGCAAGTCGCGCGACAAGGCGCGCGCCGCCGGGTTGAGCGTCGGCGATGTCGGCGAGGTGACCAGGTGGGCGGACGTCATCATGGTGCTGCTGCCCGACACGGCGCAGGGCCCGGTCTACCGCGACGAGATCGCGGACAACCTCGCGCCCGGCAACATGCTGATGTTCGCGCACGGCTTCAACATCCGCTTTGGCTTCATCGAGCCGCCCGCCAGCATCGACGTCGCGATGATCGCGCCGAAGTCGCCGGGCCACCGCGTGCGCGAGCTGTTCGTCGAGGGCGGCGGCACGCCGGGCCTGCTGGCCGTCCACCAGGACGCCACGGGCCAGGCGCGCGCGACGGCGCTGTCGTACGGCTGGGGCATCGGGGTGACCCGCGCCGGCGTCATCGAGACGACGTTCGCCGAGGAAACGGAGACGGACCTGTTCGGCGAGCAGGCCGTGCTCTGCGGCGGCACGAGCGCGCTGATCAAGGCGGGCTTCCAGACACTGGTCGACGCCGGCTATCAGCCCGAGATCGCGTACTTCGAGTGCCTGCACGAGCTGAAGCTGATCGTGGACCTGATCTACCGCGGCGGCCTCAGCTACATGCGCTACTCCATCAGCGACACGGCCGAGCACGGCGACTACACGGGCGGGCCGCAGATCGTCACCGACGAGACGCGGAAGCACATGAAGCAGATGCTGGCGAGAATCCAGAGCGGCGAGTACGCGCGGGCCTGGATGGCCGAGCACGCCGCGGGCCGGCCGCAGTTCAACAAGACCCGTGCCGAGGAGCGCCAGCTCCTCGTCGAACAGGTCGGCAAGAAGCTGCGGAAGATGATGCCGTTCCTCGACCCAGTCGATGTGGACGAGCTGCTCAAAGGGTGAACGCGTAAGCCGGTGAAACGGCAACGGGTGAGACGGGCGCTGCGTTCGCCCGTCTCACCCGTTGCCCGTGTGCCGTTCCTGCGAACGGTCCGCTACTTCTTCGCGGCCGCCATTTCGATCGTCGCGGTCTTGATGTAGTCCATCTTCGGGAAGTCCTTCATCAGGTACGCGTTGCCTTCCGACTGCAGCCGGCCCTGATCCGGCCCCTTGCCGCGCGGCGGCCCGTCACCATACCCGCTGTAGAGCTTCTGCACGACGTTCATCCCGGACGACACCTTGCCGAAAGGCGCGAAGCCCTGCGAGTTCAGGAAGTCGTTGTCCTGGAAGTTGATGAACACCTGGGTCGTCCGCGTGTTCGGTCCGCCCGTCGCGAAGGTCAGGTAGCCGGTCAGGTTGCTCTGCTTGACCGGATCGTCGGGAATGCGGGCGCTCTGCCAGACGCGGTTGAGCGCGGGATCGCCGCTGATCCCGAACTGGACCATGAAGCCGTCCACGACGCGGAAGAACCGGCAGTCGTTGTAGTAGCCGTTCTTCACCAGGTTGTAGAACCAATCGGCGCCGTTCGGCGCCCAGGCCCGGGTCACCTCGACCATAAACGTCCCGGCGCTCGTATCGAACTTGACGTTGTACTTCGCCGGCGCCGTCTCCTTGAGGGCGGATGGGGTCTTGAGCGCGGCGGTCTGGGCCGCCACGACCGCCACGACTCCGACCGCCAGGGCCGACGCCAGAACGCTCCCGAAACGCGAACCGTGTTTCATGCTGTGCTCCTCCGGCCTGCCGCGGGCCGTACGCCCATCGGCGCTAGGCGTTAATCCTACTCCGTCTTGACGGGCTCGTCGGCCCCCTCGAGGGCGGCCTTCAGCGTGTGCCAGGCGAGCCTGGCGCACTTCACGCGGATCGGGAAACTCGCGAACGCCGGCCAGCACGCGCCAGCTTGCCCGAACCGCGCCTCGTCGACCGGCCTGGTCCACGGGCGCGGTGACCATATGGCCTGGAACCGCTCGAAGAGGCCCGGCGCCTCCGGCGACCGGCCGGCCCTTCACGGCGTCGGTCATCAGCGAGGCGGACGCCTTCGAGATGGCGCAGCCGGAGCCCTCGAAGCGCGATGTCGCGCGATGCGGTCGCCGTCGAGCTGCAGGTACAGCGTCAGCCGGTCGCCGCAGAGCGGGTTGTGGCCGTTCGCCATGGCGGTCGGCGGGTTCGAGCGCGCCGAAGTTCCTCGGCCGCCGGTTGTGGTCGAGGATGACCTCCTGGTAGAGGTCCGTCAGATCGGACATTGCGAATTGCGGCGGCCGTTCAGAAGAAGCCCAGCTGCAGCTTGGCCGCCTCGGACATGCGGTCCTTGTCCCAGGGCGGCTCCCAGCACGATATCCACGCAGCGTCGGCGACGCCGGGCACGGCCTTCACCTTGTAGCGGACCTCGCTCGGCAACTGCTGGGCCGACGGGACAGGCCGGACTGGTCAGCGTCATGCGAATCAGCACGCGCCGTTCGGCGTCGACGCGACGATGTCGTAGATGAGCCCGAGCTCGTAGATGTCGACCGGAATCTCCGGGTCGAACACCGTCTTGAGCGCCTCGACGATCGGTCGGCTGCAGCTCCGCGGTCACCGCCGGATCGGCCGAGGTCCGACGGCCGGCCCGTCGCGCGGTGCCCTTCGTGGGCGGCGCCGTCAGCGCCGCGTGTATCGACGGTTCCGGCGTCCCTGCCGGCGGCCGCACGAACGGGGATCGGTCGTCGCCGGCGCGCCCGGGCGCGGGCGTCGGCGGCGCCGTGGCGGGCGCGGGCGGCCGTGCTGGACGCCGGCGCTCGGCCGTGAGCGTCGGCAATCGCGCCGGCCCCGGCCACTCGGCGGCGCTCTCTCGTCGTTCTTGCCGGTGAGAAACGAAAACAGTACCCATTGGCTCATCCCATGATGGCGCGGACGCGGTCGAGCGCCCGCGACGAGCGCGTCGATGTCCGCCGTCGTGTTGTACATCGCGAACGACGCGCGCGCCGTCGCCGGGATGCCGAAGCCGATCCATCACCGGCTGCGCGCAGTGATGGCCCGTGCGAATGGCCACGCCCTCGCGGTCGACGATGGTGCCGATGTCGTGGGGATGGACGCCGTCCATGACGAACGACAGGACGCCCGACCTTCGCGCCGGGCCGTGCCCGACGATCCGAAGGCCCGCGCATCGTCTGCAGGCGCGCGGTCGCGGCGGCCAGCAGCGCCTGCCTCGTGCGGCCGCGATGCGCGTCGAAGCCGACGCTCGCGCACGTAGTCGATGGCCGCGCCGAGTCCGATGGCGCCGGCGATGTTCGGCGTCCCGGCCTCGAACTTGTAGGGCAGCTCGTTCCAGGTGCTGCGCCTCGAACGTGACCGATGCGGATCATGTCGCCGCCGCCGAGGAAGGGCGGCATCGCCTCGAGCACCGCCTCGCGCCCGTACAGCACGCCGATGCCGGTCGGCCCGTAGAGCTTGTGGCCGGTGAACACGTAGAAGTCGGCGCCGAGTGCGCCTGCACGTCCATCGGCAGGTGGTGCGACGGCCTGCGACCCGTCGACAGGGCCAGCCGCCCCGGCGCGCGTGCGCGCGGCGCGGACGATCGCCTCGACCGGGATTGACGGTGCCGAGGGCGTTCGACACATGCACGACGGCGACCATCCGGGTCCGGGCGTCAGCAGGCCGTTCGAGCTCCTCCATCAGCAGCTCGCCCCGGTCGTCGATCGGCGGCGACGCGCAGCACGCCGCCGGTCCGCTCGCACAGCTGCTGCCAGGGCACGATGTTCGAGTGGTGCTCCATGCGCGGTGACGAGCACCTCGTCGCCGGCTCCGCACGTTCGCGTCGCCCCACGCGCGCGCGACCAGGTTGATGCCCTCCGTCGCGTTCCGCGTGAAGACGATCTCGGCGTACCGGCGGGCGTTGACGAAGGCGCGGACCGTCTCGCGCGCGTCCTCGTAGGCGTCCGTCGCCCGCTCGCTGAGGGCGTGGACGCCGCGATGGACGTTCGCGTTGTCGTCGGGCGTAGTAGCGCCGCACGGCGTCGATCACGCGCGCGCGGCTTCTGCGTCGTCGCGGCGTTGTCGAGGTAGACGAGCGGCCGCCCGTGCACCGCTGGTCGAGCGACGGGAAACTCGGCGCGAATGCCGCGACGTCGAAGCACCGGTGCAGCTGACCGAGGCCAGCGTCCAGTCACTACGCCGCAGATCCCAGCTTCTCCTCGAAGAGCGCCGCTGCGACGCGTCGGCGGACGGCCTCGACGGCGATGCCGTCGAGGATCGTCTCCGGCGAACGCGTGGATCAGCATGTTGCGCGCGTCACGTGCGCGCGATCCCCCGCGCCCGCAGGTAGAACAGCGCGTCCTCGTCGAGCTGGCCGATCGCCGCGCCGTGCGTGCACTTGACGTCGTCGGCGAAGATCTCGAGCTGCGGCTTCGTGTTGATCTGCGCGTCGTCGGTCAGGAGCAGCGCCTTGTTCGTCTGCTTCGCGTCGGTCTTCTGCGCATCCGGCCGCACGATGATCTTGCCGTTGAACACCGCCCGCGACCGGCCCGCCGAGGATGCCCTTGTAGACTTCGTGGCTCGGGCAGTGCGGCTGCGCGTGATCGATGGTCGTGTGCGTGTCGACCAGCGTCTCGCCGGTCGGCCACGTAGAGGCCGTTCAGCGTGCACTCGGCGCCCTCGCCGGCGAGCACGGCCACGATGTCGTTGCGGGCGATCCGGCCGCCGAGCGTGACCGCCTGCGACGCGAACGTGCCCGCGCGGCCGCGTCCGACACGAACATCGCTCGCCAGAGTGGAAGACGCCGCCGGCTCGCGCTGGATCTTGCACGTGGTCGACGATGGCCGCCGTCGGCGAGGGTACGTCGGTGACGGCGTTCGACCAGCGCCGCGCCCGCCCCGAGGGTCGCGTAACTCTCGACGAGCGTGCACCTCCGCGCCGCTCGCCGACGCGACCGCGAGGCGCGGGGCGAGACCAGCGACGGCTGCGTCGCCGGGGACCGTGAGGATGCAGCACGTGGAGCGGCTCGCGACCACGGCGCGGGCTGCGGCGCGACTCGTCACGAGCCGTCCTCGAAGAACGCCGTGTTGAGCTCGACGAACGGCGTCGGCGGCCGCCCGGGCGGCGCGCGGCCGCAGGCCCGGCGTCGCCGCGTCGGCGTCGGCCAGGGTCTCGACCGTCGACGCCGGCTGGCGGCGCGCCCGGCGTGGACAGCGGCGCGTCGACACGCGGCCGTTGACGAAGACGAATCGTCCGCACGCCGTGGCGAACAGCGTACGGCGCCAGCGCCTCGCGGGCCGGCCGGCACGCCGGCGCCGGCCGGGCGAAGGCGTGGTCGGCGATGGGCGCGACGTTCGTGAATCGCCACTCCTCGTCGCGCGTTGTCGGGAAGCCGCGCGTCGACGAACCGGTCGAAGGCCGCCTGGCGCGGCGGCGCGCGAGCCAGGCGGGCCCGAACAGCGGCGTCGCGCCGGAGCGCCTCGAACGCCGCCGGGTACGTCTCGTGCCGGTCGGCGACCTGGCATCATCGACTACCGCCCCCGCCTCGGTGGTCTCGGCGCTCGACCCAGCCGTAGCCCTTCTCTTCGAGCTCGAGCGCCAGTTCCTTGCCGCCGGACCGCACGATGCGGCCGTCGGTCAGCACGTGCACGAAGTCCGGGCACGATGTAGTTCAGCAGCCGCTGGTAGTGCGTGACGACGATGATGGCGCGGTCGGGACTGCGGAGGGCGTTCACGCCGTTGGCGACGATCTTCAGGGCGTCGATGTCGAGGCCGGAGTCGGTCTCGTCGAGCATCGGCGAGCCTCGGCTCGAGCACGGCCATCTGGAAGATCTCGTTGCGCTTCTTCTCGCCGCCGGAGAAGCCCTCGTTGACCGCGCGGTTGCAGCATCGACTGGTCCATCTCGAGCAGCTTCGCCTTCTCGCGGATCAGCTGCATGAACTCGACGGCGTCGAGCTCGGGCTGGCCGCGGTACTTGCGGGTGGCGTTCAGGGCGGCCTTGAGGAAGTAGGCGTTGTTGAC
Organism: uncultured Acidobacteriota bacterium; assembly: GCA_963849525.1. Lineage (GTDB taxonomy): Bacteria > Acidobacteriota > Vicinamibacteria > Vicinamibacterales > SCN-69-37 > CAVXSP01. Next base: position 46,343 of record CAWKHL010000008.1, read on the forward strand.
GCCGGGAATCTCCACCGGGTACTGGAACGCCATGAACACGCCCTCGCAGGCGCGCACCTCGGGCGGCATCTCGAGCAGGTCCTTGCCGTCGTAGATGATCGACCCGCCGGTCACCTCGTAGGCCGGGTGCCCGGCCAGCGCGCGCGCGAGCGTGCTCTTGCCCGAGCCGTTCGGCCCCATGATGGCGTGCACCTGCGCCGGCGTCGACGCGACAGGTCGAGGCCCTTCAGAATGTCCTTGTTCTCCGCGCGTGCGCGAAGGTCCTTGATGTCGAGCAGCATCGGTGTCCTCTCTGAATGCCTTCAACACCGCTGTGAACGCTACGCGCCTCGAGCACTCGCCGCCGCTGGACGTGCGTGGCGTCCGCCCTAGCCGACCGATCCTTCGAGGCTGATCGACAGAAGCTTCTGCGCCTCGACGGCAAACTCCATCGGCAGCTCGCGGAAGACTTCCTTGCAGAAGCCGCTGACGATCATGTTGACGGCATCCTCCGTCGCGATGCCGCGCTGCTGGCAGTAGAAGATCTGGTCCTCGCCGATCTTCGACGTCGAGGCCTCGTGCTCGACCTCGCGCCGACGCGTTCTTGATCTCGAGATACGGGAACGTGTGCGCGCCGCACTTGTCGCCGATGAGCAGCGAGTCGCACTGCGAGTAGTTGCGCGCGTCGGCCGCGTGCTTGCCGATCTTCACCGCCGCCGCGGTAGGTGTTCTGGCCGTGGCCCGCCGAGATGCCCTTCGAGACGATCGTGCTGCGCGTGTTCTTCCCGAGGTGGATCATCTTCGTGCCGGTGTCGGCCTGCTGCCAGTTGTTCGTCGTCGCGACCGAGTAGAACTCGCCGACCGAGTTGTCGCCCTGCAGGATGCAGCTCGGGTATTTCCAGGTGATGGCCGACCCGGTTTCCACCTGCGTCCAGGTGATCTTCGCGTTTCGCATCGCCTTGCCGCGCTTGGTCACGAAGTTGTAGATGCCGCCCTTGCCTTCCTAGTCGCCCGGATACCAGTTCTGAATCGTCGAATACTTGATCGTCGCGTCGTCCAGGGCGACGAGCTCGACGACGGCCGCGTGCAGCTGGTTCTCGTCGCGCATCGGCGCCGTGCAGCCCTCGAGGTAGCTCACCGAGGCGCCCTCGTCGGCCACGATCAGGCGTCCGCTCGAACTGGCCCGGTGTTCCGCGCGTTGATCCGGAAGTACGTGGACAGCTCCATCGGGCAGCGCACGCCCTTCGGGACGTAGGCGAACGACCCGTCGCTGAACACCGCGGAATTGAGCGTCGCGTAGAAATTGTCGGTGTAGGGCACGACCGATACCGAGGTACTTCCGCACGAGCTCCGGATGGTCCTTCACGGCCTCGGAGAACGAACAGAAGATGACGCCCAGCTCGGCGAGCTTCGTCCGGAACGTCGTCGCAACCGACACGCTGTCGAACACGGCGTCGACGGCCACGCCCGGCGAGCAGCTTCTGCTCCTCGAGCGGAATGCCGAGCTTCTCGAACGTCTGGCGGACCTCGGGATCGACCTCGTCGAGACTCGTTGAGCTGCTTCTTCGGCTTCGGCGCCGAGTAGTAGCTGAGCGCCTGGTAGTCGACCGGCGCGATCTTCAGGTTGTGCCAGGTCGGCTCGCGCATCGCCGTCCAGGCGCGGTACGCCTTGAGGCGGAAATCGAGCAGCCACGTCCGGCTCGCCCTTCTTCTCCGACAGCCGCCGGACGACGTCCTCGTCGGTCCGGCGCGAACGTGTCGGCTTCGACCGACGTCTCGAAGCCGTACTGTACTCGCGCGTGGCGAGCTGTTCGACGGTTTCAGAAGATGTAGGCATATATTCCCAATCCTTGCCGGCCCTGGACGCTGGGCCTTGGGCCCTGGTTCTGCCGCTCGGTGTCGGCTGGAAGTAAACACGGCGCTCCTACATCGAAAACGACGTCCCGCAGCCGCAGGTGCTCTTGGCTTTCGGGTTCTGGAACACGAACCCGCGGCTCGAGCAGGTCGTGTCGTAGTCGAGCGTCGTGCCGTCGAGCAGCCGGTGGCTCCGCGGGTCGATCCACACCTTGGCCCCGTTCGGGCACTCGAACACGAGGTCGTTCTCGCGCGGCGCCGGCCTCCCAGGCGAACACGTACTCGAACCCGGAGCAGCCCGCCGGCCTTGACGCCGACGCGCAGCCCGCCGTTGCGCTCCGGCTGCTGCTGCGTCGAGCAGCTTCTCGAATCTGCACGGACGCGTTCTCGGTTACCGTAATCATCGTCGCTTCCTCACCGCCGACATCTCGGCACGCTGCCATCGGCACGCACGTCGGACGCGGCCGCGGCATGTCGGCCGCCAGATCCGCTCACCGACGTCGCGGCCAGCGCCGACACGATCCGGTCCTTGATCTGCCAGAGCGGGTCCCGGATGCCGCACTTCGCGTACTGATCGCAGCTCTGGTCGTCCTCGGAGCAGGCCGTCACCGTCAACGGCCCGTCGATCGCCTGAATGACCTCCGCGACCGAAATCGGCCGCCGACCGCGCCAGCCCATAGCCGCCGCGGATGCCCTGGTGCGATTCGAGCAGCCGCGCCGCGCACGAGCTTCTGCAGCACCTTGGCGAGCAGCTCGGACGGGATGTCGTAGGCACTCGGCCAACTCGCGCGCGGACACGGCCCCGCGCTCGGGGTGCGCCGCCAGGTGCCGCATCGCCAGCAGCGCGTAGTCCGCCTTCTTCGAAAGCCTCAGCATGGGGAACTCCGGAACCTCGATATCCGACCTAACCAGTCCATTTTAGTACCTGCCAGGACCATGCAAGCCCCCGGGTCCCGGGCCGGATGCCGTAATCCTTGATGCGACAAGTCTTAGTTCCACTCGGCAGCTGAAGGTCCGGGACTCCATCGGGCACGTGACAGGATCATGGAGTCCCGGGCCTTCAGGCCCGGAGAAACCCGCTCTGACCCGACCCGTCACACCCCGCGGTGTACAATCGCCGCATGACGGACCTGCCCTTCCTCGCGGTACTCGGGGTCGTCGTCGCCAGCGCGGCTGCCGTGATCGTGGCCCTGCTCCGCCAGCAGCGGCTCGCCGCCGACGCCGCCCGGCTGCAGGCCGAACTGGAGGGCGCCCGGCGCGCGGCTCGACGAGCAGAGGCCGCGCTGCGCGGACGCCCAGGCGCAGGTGCGCGACACGTTCGCGGCGGTCTCCCGCGACGCCCTGAAGGAGAATCGCCAGGACTTCCTCCAGAACGCCGACGCGCTGCTGGAGCCGATGCGTGAAACGCTCGAGCGGGTCCAGACACAGGTCTCCGCGGTCGACAAGCGCGAGGGCACGTTTCGCGAAGTCGCCACGCGTCTGCGGCGCCTCGCCTACGCCCAGGAGCAGCTCCGCCGGGCCACCGAGACGCTGTCGCAGGGCGCTGCGTTCGCCGAACGTCCGCGGCCGGTGGGGCGAAGTCCAACTCCGGCGGATCGTCGAACTGGCCGGCATGCTCGAGCAGTGCGACTTCATCGAGAAGGAGAGCGCGGCCTCCGACCGACGGCGCGCGGCAGACGCCGGATCTGCTCGTCCAGCTCTGCCCGGCGGCGCCAGACATCGTCGTCGACGCCAAGGTGCCGATCGACGGCGTACCTCGAGGCGATGGACGCGCAAGGACCGACGCCGAACGCCAGGACCGCCTGCCGGCGGCACGCGCGGCAGGTGCGCGACCACGTCCGGGCCCTCGGCGTCGAAGGAGTACTGGAAGCAGTTCCAGCCCGCGCCGGAGTTCGTCGTGATGTTCCTGCCGCTCGAGCCGCTGCTCGGCGCGGCCTTCGAACAGGACGGCGCCCTGCTCGAGCAGGCGGCCGCGCTCGCGCGTGATCCCCGCCACGCCCGATGACGCTGCTCGCGCTGCTCAAGGCGGTCGCCTACGGCTGGCAGCAGCAGCAGTCGCGCAGAACGCCGAGGAGATCCAGCAGCTCGGCCGCGAGCTGTACGACCGGCTGGCGACGATGGTCGAGCACCTCGAGACGGTGGGAATGAACATCAAGCGGGCCGCCGACAGCTACGACCGCTTCATCGGATCGCTCGAGCAGAAGGTCCTGCCCGGCGCCCGCCGGTTCAAGGAGCTGGGCGTCAGCGCGACGAAGGACCTCGAGGTGCCCGCGCCGCTCAACCTCTCGCTCAGGCACGTGAAGAAGGAAGAACTCAAACCACCGGCCGACGATGACGGGACTGAGCCGGTAATGTAGCCACCGGTCCGGTCGCGGAAGGGAATCTCCCGGACAATCACGTCGCGGATCCCGACGCCGACGAGCAGCGCGGACTGTGCCAGAGACGACGCTCTTGGGCCGGCGTCTTCCTCGTCCCTGGCTCGGAGGGCCTCACGCTGCCCTGCTCCCAGGGCATCGGGACCCGCGTAATCAGTCAGACGCCGCGGCGCGCCGGAGAGTTTGCCCGGTCAGCGCGCGATCGAGCTTGCGGATCTCGGCGACCAGGAACTGCGAGACGTCCTCGTCGGTCAGCTCGCCGATGGCCTTCCCGCGGCCACGGGGTGTTCTTCGACGACGAGGCCCCTGGAGCTGGAGCCGCGCGCCAGGCTGGTCCGGCCGAGGACCTGCGGCTGCGGCGCGCTCACGTCGAGCTCGACCTCGACGAAATCGCCGGCAGCGTGGTCCGAGACGAGCCGGACGGAACCGGCGGGCGTGTTGGCGGTGAAGGGATGGCCCTCGGCCCGCAGCACGGTCGCCGCCTGGCGGAACAGCGGCACGGCAATCTCCGACAGGAACTGCGCGTAAGCGGCCGCCGCCTGATCGTTCTCCAGCCGCCGCGCGGCCCCCTCCTTCCGCGCGTCCTCGAGCGCGCGAAGAATCCGCTTGCGCAGGTCCGAGACATCCATGCGAGCGATCCTACTATGTCCCGCCGACGGGGCCACCGGGCCTGCGCGCGGAGTGGATGGCGAGCACTCCGCCGAAGACCGGCTCGACGCGCACGTCCACGAAGCCGGCCTCGCGCATCAGCGCGGCCACGCCCGCCGCGCCGGGGTACCGTCGAATCGACGCCGGAATGTAGCGGTACGTGTCGGGGTCGCGGTGGAGGATCCAGCCGAGCGCGGCCCCGACCACCGTCAGATAGCCGAGCGCGGCCGCCCGAAACCACCGGCGTTCCGGGCGGTCGAAATCAAGCGAGCGGAACGTGCCGCCGGGCTCGAGGACGCGCCGGATCTCGCGGAGCGCCTGCGGCAGATCGGGCACGTTGCGCAGTCCGTAGCCGGTCGTGACGAGCGCGCACGACGCGGCGGCGACCGGCAGCGCTGTCATGTCACCGACGAGAAAGGCCACGCGTCGCGGCTCCGCGGCGGGCGGCCGCGAGCGCGATCATGCGCGGCGTGACGTCCAGCCCGACGACGGCCGCGCCGCGGGCCTCGGCCTCGAACGCCAGGTCCCCCGTGCCGCAGGCCAGGTCCAGCACGCGCCAGCCGGCCCGGACACCGGAGCGATCGATCAGCCGGCGCTTCCAGGTCGATCGCGGCCAAAGGACAGCAGCACCGTGATCAGGTCGTAGCGATCGGCGATGGTCCCGAAGAGCTGCCGCACGTAGCGGCGTGTGTGCTCGGGGGCGTCGAACGCAGTCGCCAGGGTCGGTCGCACGGATCGCTCGATGCATCATAATGGCGCCATCCATGCTGCCTTCGCAGACGGTCGAGAACTACCTCAAGACCATCTACCTGGCCCAGGCGAGTCAGGCGCCCTCCGAGGACCTCGTGCCCGTGGGCCAGCTCGCCGCGGCGCTCCGCGTCGTCCCCGGTACGGCGACGACGATGATGAAGACGCTGGCCGAATCGGGGCTCGTGCGCTACGAACCGTACATGGGCGTGCGCCTGACCGACGCCGGCGAGAAGCTCGCGAGCCTCGTGCTCCGGCGCCATCGGCTGATCGAGCTCTTCCTCGTGCGCGTGCTCGGCATGAGCTGGGCGGAGGTCCACGATGAAGCCGAGCAGCTCGAGCACGCGGTGTCCGAGCGGCTGATCGATCGCATCGATGAGATGCTCGGACGTCCGGAGGTCGATCCGCACGGCGATCCCATTCCCACGGCCGAGGGCCGGATGCCGCAGGCCGAGTACCTCGACCTGCTCACCGCGCCGCTCGGCACGCCGCTCGTCGTGACGCGTGTCATCGATCAGGACCCCGAGTTCCTCCGGTTCGCCGAGCAGCACGGACTCATGCCAGGGTGCACGGTCACGGTGGAGGCTCGTGAACCCTCGTCGGACGCCGTGCGGCTGCGGTCGAGCGCGGACGCCGTCCTGACGATTGGCGCCCGGGCGGCCGCGAAACTCCTGGCGACATTCGACCACTAGCGCTGACGGTCGCGCGCCGGCCGATGAGCGTTGACATCCGTCACCTGCCCGTGTATTTTTGATAACTCAAAATCGTTATTCTCTATATTCGAAATTCGACCCGCCATGCCGTCTCGTCTTCCCGACTCCCACCCACTCGACCCTCGCGGCGGCGATCCAGTCGCGAACCCGCCCGCCGGGGCGCCTGCCGTGACGCACGTGTCGCTCGAAGGGATGCACGGCACCGTCGCGGTGCCGCATCACCGCGCCGGCTTCTGGCGGCAGTGGCGGGCGTTCGTCGGCCCGGCGATTCTCGTCAGCGTCGGCTACATGGACCCGGGCAACTGGGGCACGGACCTGCGGGCGGCGCCCAGTTCAAGTACGACCTGCTGTGGGTCGTCGCGCTGGCCAGCCTGATGGCGATCTTCCTGCAGGTCATGGCCGCCCGTCTGGGCGTGGTGACGGGCAAGGACCTGGCCCAGTGCTGCCGCGACTGGTATCCGCGCTGGACGCGGTGGCCGAACTGGCTGCTCTGCGAGGTGGCGATCGGCGCGTGCGACCTGGCCGAGGTGCTGGGCAGCGCCGTCGCGCTGAACCTGCTGTTCCACATCCCGCTGCTGTGGGCGGTCGATCATCACGGGGCTCGACGTGCTGCTGCTGCTGGCGCTTGCAGCGATTCGGCATGCGCGACGATCGAGGCGGTCGTGCTGTGCTGGTGGCGACGATCGGCGCGCTGCTACTTCATCGAAATCTTCGTGCTGCCGCAGACCCAGCCCAGCTTCCTCGAGATGGGCGCGCGCGCTCGTCACGCCCGGCTTCCGGCAGGCCGGCATGCTCTACGTGGCGATCGGCATCATCGGCGCGACGGTCATGCCCCACAACCTGTACCTGCACTCGGCGCTGGTGCAGAGCCGCAAGCTGCAGAAGGACGACGCGTCGATCCGGCGGGCGATTCGTTTCAACGCGATCGACTCGACCACGGTCGCTCTGATCGATCGCGTTCTTCGTCAACGCGGCGATCCTGGTGCTGGCCGCCATGGTGTTCTACGGCAAGACGAGCGTGACCGTGGCCGGCGGCGAGGTCGTGTCGTTCAGCCCGCGACAGCGACTGGATCCGCATCGCGTACCTCACGCTGGCGCCGCTGCTGGGCACGTCACTGGCGAGCACGCTGTTCGCCGTCGCGCTGCTGGCCAGCGGCCAGAGCAGCACGATCACCGGCACGCTGGCGGGCCAGGTCGTGATGGAAGGCTTCATGCACTGGCGGATCTAGCCGTGGGTGCGCCGGCTGATCACGCGCACGCTGGCGATCATCCCGGCGATCCTGGTCATCGGCATTCGCGGCGACAGCAGCGTCAACGACCTGCTGACGCTCAGCCAGGTCGTGCTGGCCCTGCAGCTGCCGCTCGCGATGTTTCCGCTGCTGCACTTCACCAGCTCGCGGCAAGCGGATGGGGGCGTGGCGGAGCGGCTGGTTGCTGCTCTGATGGCCGGCTGGGCCAGCGCGATCCTGATCACGGCGATGGACATCTACGGGCTGCCGGAATCCCTGACAGCGGCGTGGCAGATCATCGCGGGCGGATAATGCGCTGCGGCGGCACAGCCGCAGCTCCATGTACAAGACGATTCTCGTGACCCTGGACGGCACGCCGACCGACCGGGCGATCATCGACCACGTCAAGGCAGCTGGCGAAGCTCGGCGGAGCCGCGTCGTGCTGCTCCACGTCGCCGACGGCGTGGGCGGCGCGGACGTACGGCGCAGACGCGGCGAGCCCGGAGATCGAGGAAGACACGCGCGTACCTGGAACGCGGTCCGGGCCGAGTTCGCAGGCGCCGGCATCCCGGCCGACGCGCGAGCTGGCGTTCGGCGACCCGGTCACGGAGATCGTGAAATGGGTCGAGCAGAAGGGCTGCGACCTGGTCGCGATGAGCACGCACGGCCACCGGTTCCTCGCCGACATGTTTCTCGGCGCGACGGCGCAGCCGCGTGCAGCACAGCATCAGCGTGCCCGTGCTGCTCCTGCGCGCGAAGTAGCGTGCCGCGATCCCCGTCGAGGCGAACGCCTCACTCGCTGTAGGCCGCGAACGACGTGGGCGTCTCCCACACGCGCACGGCCAGCACGTCCAGTCCCTGATCGCGCGACTTGTCGAAGATCAGCTTCGCGATGCGTTCGACCGTCGGATTGCTGTCGAGCTTGTAGACCGGCTCCCCCAGGGCCTCGAGCGGCTGCGACGAGCGGGTCGTCGTGGCGCAGGATCATCTTGTGATCGAGCTCGCGATCGATCCAGCCCTTGACGATCCGCTTGATGTCCGAGAAGTCGGCCACCATGTTGCGGGTGTCGAGCGCGATCGGTGCGGACGTCGACCTCGACCAGCGCGTTGTGGCCGTGCGGGTGCTTGCAGATGCCGTCGTAGTCGAGCAGACGGTGCCCGTAGCAGAAGTCGATGCGCTTGGTGACGAGGTACATGGACACACTGTAGTCTAGGTGTGGGGCGCGGCGGGCGCCTCGAGCAACGCGCGATGACGCCAGCCCCCTCTACCTCCGCGGTCCTGTTTTCCGGCGGCCTCGACAGCGCCGTGCTCGCTGGCGATGGAGCTGCAGCGGGGCGGACGCGTGCAGCCAATCCACGTGCGCGCGGGGCTCGCGTGGGAGGAGGCCGAAGCGCGGGCCATCGGCGCGCCTGATCGCCGGCCCGCCGTTCGCCGCGGCCTGCGCGCCGCTCGCAACGCTTCAGCGTCGACATGCGCGACGTGTACCCGCCGACGCACTGGGCGGTCACCGGCACGGCCGCCCGCCTACCACACGCCCGACGAGGACGTGTACCTCGAGGGCCGCAACATCGTCCTGCATCGCCAAGGCCGCCGTGCTCTGCGCGCGGCTCGGCGTCGGACCGGCTCGCGCTCGGCCCGCTGCTCGGCAACCCGTTCCCGGACGCCACGCCCGAGTTCTTCGAGACGATGGCGCGCGCGATGTCGCTCGGCCTGGATCACCCGCTCGTCGTCGCGACGCCGCTCGCGCATCTGCACAAGGAGGACGTGATCGCGCTCGGCCGCGCACTGCGCGTGCCGCTCGAGCTGGACGCTGTCGTGCATGAATCCCGTCGGTCGACACGCACTGCGGCGAGTGCAGCAAGTGCCGGGAGCGGCGCGACGGCTTCCGTGCCGCGGGCGTGCCCGACCCGACAATCTACCTCACCGCCAGGGCCTGAGCGGGCGGCGCACTCCCACAGAACGGATCAGCGCCGGCGGGACCGCCGGCGGCGGCGCGCGGGTCCGGGCGCCGCGACGTCCGCCGTCAGCGCCAGCGTACGCCCCCGCAGCGGCAGCGCGACACCGGGGTCGACGCGGAGCACGCCGCGGTCGAGATGTTTCAGGAGCCGCTTCAGCGCAGGCTCATCGGGCGCGCGGCAGACCACGACGCCGGGGCTGCAGCATGCCGGGAACCGGCGTTCGTCGAGGAAATCGCAGTCGAGCGTGACCAGCGTCCGGCCGAGGTCGCGGGCCCGGCGGAAGTGCTCGCGATCGGAGGCGCGGCGCAGGTCGGGCGTCCTCAAGCACGAACAGGGCGTCCCACCCGAGCACGCGGCGCATGAACGCGACCGCGCCCCGGACGGCACGTTGGCGTCGACATAGACGCGGGGAGCCGCCGCCACGCTGGCGGCAATCGGCCGGAGCTCGGAGGCGAGGGAGCCCACGGCTGGCTCCTTCGTGCGCCTACGTCTTCCGCTTCCGGCGCGTGCTGTGCGCGGCCCGCCCCTGGCGCTTCAGCTCGGCGACGAGCGGCTCGCGCTTGTGGTACAGGCTCGCGGCGCTGCCGCACGGCGTGCTTGCTCCCGACGGCGTACTCGCAGAACAGCGGGAACGCAATCGTCGAGTCGCAGTACGCGACGACGGTGTCGGGCAGCACGCCGGGGTTGACCTTGCCCCAGCTGACGGCCTCCGACGGCGTCGCGCCGGACAAGCCGCCCCAGACGACCTGGTCGGTCGTGATCTGGATGAAGTAATCGTTGCCGCCCTTGGGAATGCCGTAGACCTCCCAGAGCGTCGGCTGGCCCTGCAGGTAGAAGTTCTTCGGCGATCCGCCGCCGAGGATCACGCAGCCGTTCTTCTTGCCGGCGAGGATGATCGCGCAGACCTCGTTCACGTCGAGGTTCGGGTCGATCATCAGCGATGCTGTCGTTCATCAGCTCGTGCCAGGCGACGTTCATGCCGATCGAGCTGTCGCCCGGCGACGAGGTGTAGACCGGCACGCCGAGCTTGGCGGCCCGCGCGACGACCGAGTGCGCCTCGCAGCCGGGCCGCCGCTCCATCAGGTCCTGGCCCAGCCGGTAGTGGAACTCCGAGGTCGAGACGGCGCCGTCGCATGCCCGACCGCACGAGGAAGTCGCGGATGTAGGCGTCGGTCTCGAGGAGCACCGTCGCCGGGAACAGCACGTCGTAGATGCGGATGACGCCGTTCTCGTACAGGACGCGGTCGTCGAGAAACGGCGACCCGCGGTGCAGCGTGAAGTTCAGCGCGTAGTGCAGGTCGTGATACAGGTTCGCGCCCGTGCTGATGATGAAGTCGACGAGGCCGCGCTCGATCATCTCGTTCACGCAGCCGCCCAGCCCGGCCGGGCGTCATCGCGCCCGCGATCGTCAGGCCGATCGTCGTGTCGTTCTCGCGGCGCGAGCATCTTGTCGGCGAAGATGTGGCAGGCTTCGCGACAGCCGGCCGGCGTTGAACGCCTGGAAGCCCGTGGTCGATCAGGTTGCGGATGGCCGGATCGCCGGTCGGGCGGTAGTAGCTGATGGGCTTGCCGGTGAGGTACTGGCGCGGGCCGCGGCGCGGCGACCCAGGAGCGCGATGCGGCACGCGCGTCATAGCTTAACATCTCGACGTGACCGCCAATCCCTCGGAAGCGATCCTGGCCCGCCGCCGCCGTCTACGCCGCGATCAGCGCGGCCGCCGTCCTGGGCCTGCTGATCTTCTGGATCTGGCGGAAGGACCGGCGTCAGCCGGGGGAGCACGTCTTCCGCGCGAGCCGGCTGACCAGCGGCAACCACCTGTTTCCCGCACAAGTCCTGATCACGCCCGACAGTCTGACGCTGTACCGGCCCCAGTGGATCGGCCGGCTCGAGGAGTCCGTGCACCTGGCGCACGTCGCATCGGTCAAGATCGACACGAACCTGCTGTTTGCCGACGTCCGCATCGAGACGAGCGGCGGGCAGGACCCGGTCGTCTGCCACGGGCACACGAAGCGAGACGCCGTCGAGATGAAGGCCTGGCTGGAGCGATTTCAGTCGCAGTACTTCCGCGGAGACGCGGGCGCGCCTAGAACCCCATCGCGTGGAACCCGCCATCGACCATCAGGACTTCCGCCGGTGACGCCGCGGCCGGCGGGGCCGAGCAGGAACATCGCCGCGTCGGCGACTTCGTCGGGTGTCGACCGTGCGACGAAGCGGAGCGCGGTCGCGGTAGGTCTGGAGAATCGACGAGAACCCGGAAATGCCCGGCCGCCGCCAGCGTCTTGATCGGGCCGGCGGAAATCGCGTTGACGCGAATGCCCTTCGGTCCGAGGTCCGACGGCCAGATACCGGACGGACGCCTCGAGCGCGGCCTTGGCCACGCCCATCACATTGTAGTTCGGGAACACGCGCTCGCTGCCCAGATAGGTCAGCGTCAGGATGCTGCCGCCGCCGCGCGCTTCCATGAGCGGCGCCGCGCGGCGCGCCAGCGCCACGAGCGAGTACGCGCTGATGTCGAGCGCGACGCGAAACCCGTCGCGCGAGGTCTGCGACGAACGGCGCGCTCAAGTCTTCGCGCTGGGCGAACGCGACGCCGTGCACGAGAAAGTCCAGGCCGCCGTGCTCGCTGCTCGATCGCCGCAGAACACCGCGTCAATCTGCGCGTCGTCGGTCACGTCGCACGGCAGGACACGTGACGCGCTCGAGCGTCGCGGCCAGTTCGCGGACGTTCTCCGCGAGCCGTTCGCTCTGGTAGGTGAGCACGAGCGACGCGCCTTCGGCCGCCGCCGCCTGCGCGATCGCCCAGGCAATCGAACGCTTGTTGGCGACGCCGACAATGAGGCCGACTTTGCCGGTGAGCGCAAGTTGCGGCACTAGCGGGGACGCGACTGTGCACGGATTGGCGGCGGCTGCCTTGGCCGGCGCCGAACCCGGGTCCGCCGCCGGGGCGATCGGCCGCGGGCCCGGGCCGCCGTTGCCGTGCCCGTTGCCGTTTCCGTTGCCGTTGCCGTGTTGCCGTTGCGTTCCTGCCAGCCGCCGCCCCCGCTGGTCCTGGCGGAACCGCTGGCCGCCGCGGCCGTGTGGCGCTGATCGCATCGTGAATTCGGGAATCGGACGCGGCGGCGGCGGCTCGGCCTCGTGCGGGGCAGCGTCGCGCGGATGAGCGGCCGGTGGGCAGGCCAGCGGCAGTCGTCTCGCGCGATCGGCGGCGTGTCGTCGTTGCCGGCGCGACTCCCTCGCTCTCGCCGCGTCTGCCCGCCTCGCCGTTGGCCGGGTCGACCGCGACGACCTCGGCGGCATCGTCGGCGGCCGACGTCGGGACTGGGGCGGCACGAGCTGGCAGGCCGTCTGGTCCTCCGATGGATCGTCTGATCGGACGACTTCTTCAGCGCGGCGCGGGAAGTTTGCCGTGCCTTGTAGGCGTGCTCGGCGTCGCAGGTGGTGCACCGGGTTTGCCGAATCGATTCCTTGACGATGGCGACGATCGGCGTGGTTGGTCAGACGCGTCGTTCTCGCGGACAGTAATCGTCCACGATGTCGCCGAGCCGCAGCGGGCGCTGCTCCATCCATTTCTCCCGAGCGTGTCATTCCGGTCGCTCACGGCTGGGGCGCGAGCCCCCGCGCAGGTCCAATCGCACTCTCAGTTCCGCGGGCTGAAAGCCGCCCGCGTGCGCAGTCAAACGGCGTGCGCAGCGATATGCCGCAGGCGACCCTTTCACGGAAGGAAGCGTGCTTGCAGGTCATGGAGGATAGCAAAAGACAGCGGTCGAACGGCAAGCCACAATTCCGCGTCGAAACAATAAGCGGGCGCCGGCCAACCGGTTAGCGGCTCCGGTCAGGTCGCCGCCACCCAGCGTCGAACCAGGCAAGGCCGCCTCCAGCGTGCCGTCACGTCCGGCCGCGAGCGCCGACCTCGAGAGCGGCACGACCTGATCGGGCACGACGCCGCGGCCCTCGAGCGAACGCCCGTGGCCGTGACGAAGTCGCCGATCGCGTACAGCAGCACATCGCCATCCGGCAGCCGCTTCGTCGACGCCGGCAGCGCCTGCCCCATCGTCGGGCGACCGAACACGCGCGCGCGTCCCAGGCTCTGCAGCGCGCCGGCGAAGCACTCCGAGGCGCTGGCCGTCAGTCCGTCCACGAGCATGGCGACCGGTCCCGCGAAGGGCCGGACCCGGCGGCCGTCAGCGGTCGACAGCCGCGGGTTGACCCGGAACTCGAGCGTCGGCCGGCCCCGCGTGTGCATCCGGCCGAGCAGCACGTCTGGAGCGGCAACAAATGTCCCGCGATGCCCGAGATCATGGCCGCCAGCCCGCCCGGGTTTCCGCGAAGGTCGATGACGAGGCCGTCGGCGTGTCGGAACCGTCGATTGCCTCGGCAACGGCTCGTCCACCTGGTCATCCAGATGTTGAACCCGATGAACCCATCGCCGCCCCGCCGGGGAACGCAGCTCGCGCACCTCGGTCCGGACCGTCAGCCGGCAGGTTGCCGAGGGTCACGACGCGGCCAGGCTCCGGGACGCGTGTGACGCGGACCTCGCGCGCCTGGCCGTCCGGCGGCGCGACCTCGAGCACCGCCGTGGACCCCGCCTCACCGTGGAGCGCGCGATAGACGCGCCGCCAGACCTCGAACGCACGGCGGCGCGCCGCCGGGTCCGTGCCTTTCTGCCTCCAGCCCACCGCGGACGTGCCGTCGATCCGGCGCAGCACGTCGCCGGGCGCGAGACCGGCCTGTCGGCCGGCAATCCGTTCGCCACGCTGATGATCACCACGCCGTCGGCCGTCACGCGAACGGCCACCGGCACGGTCGCGTCGCCGACGGGCGCCGCCTCGTCGGCCTCCGACGCCGACAGCAGCTCGAAGTGGGACCGTTTCAGCCGCGCGAGCATCTCGCGAATCACGGCGCGAAGCTCGTCGGGCGATGCTGCGGCCTCGGCCTTTGGCCGCAGCTCCCGTCTGACCGCCGGCCAGTCGAGACCGCCGAAGGTCGGGTCGTAGAACGTGTCGGCCACCGTCTGCCAGACGTCGTCGAAGCTGGCCAGTCCCGCATCGCGCCGGTCGACGCCCTGAACCGGCCGCCCGCCGGGGACCGCCAGCGCCGAGGCCAGGAAGAGCGCAGCCACCAGTTTCACTTCAAGAGGGCTTTGATAGGCGGCGGCGTGTCGAACGCATCGGCGGGCACGACGTTGTACTCGACCGACGTCACGTGGAGCACCTGTTCGATGAAGAGCGCTTTCTGGATGAGGGTCGTCGGCTGCATGAGGGCGCCGAACTTCCGGTAGTCGCGGAGCGTCGCGGTGGTCGGCACGATGCCGAGGGGCGTCGCGCGCCTGGCTTCCCATCCAATCTGCAGGCCGGTGTCCGCGTCGAAGAACTCGTCCTGCTCGACGCCCGAGACGAGCACGACGTGCACCTGGTAGGCCGGGCGGCCGTCGAACGTCGCGCGCGCGAGGGTCGTCATGGTCCGGACGTGTTCGGGCAGGTGCAGGGGGCCGTCGAACGTGGCGTCGGCGACCTCCTCGTCCTTCTCCCAATCCTTCAGCAGCCGGGGACCGGTCTGAGGATCGATTGTCCAGGCGGTCCGGCCGTCGTAGCCCTGCTCGGTGTGGCCGACGCCCGGGATGTCGGCCCGCAGCAGCAACTTATCGGGACGCGCGGCGAGCTCCTCGAAGTCCGCGGAGATGTTCTGCCCGGTAATCTCGAACCGACCGCGAAGCCGGATCGAGCGCACCGCTTTGAACGCGGCTTCCCCACCGATCGCCGCGATGTGCCGCCGGACCAGCTCGCGCGCGGCCGGCAGTGGCGCCTCCTGGGCGAGCACGACGACCGACACGAGCGCGGCGCACACGCCCAGCCGGACGGCCGGTCGCCACGCGGAACGAAATGCCTGCGCCATGGGGCTCCAGCTAGAGAATAATACGCGCAGCATGCTGAAAGGGACGCGGACGGGAATCATCAGGCGCGTGCAGCCCGTGTCGATCCACGGACAGGTGTCGCTCGACGTGTTCTGGGTGGATCCCGACGATCAGGAGGAAGAAGTGCGGCACGCGCGCGTCGGCGATGAATCCGTCCCGCGCGGCATGAACGTCGGCGACCGCGTCACCCTGCACTACCTCATGGGCGTCGTCACCCACATCACCAAGGCTGGAGGTCACGGCCCGGACCCTGACCTCCAACCTGGGCCGTGACGCGGAGGCGCGGCTCAGCTCGAACGTTCGAACTTTCCATAGCCTCCGCCGCCGGGCGTTTCGATGCGCAGCCGGTCGCCGGGGCGCAGTCGAGCTCGATCTTGCCCCCGAGCTCGCGCTCGACGCCGTCGCGGATCAGCACGTTGCGCCCGCAGGCGCCGGCGCGCCGCCCGCGGCGCCGTACGGCGGGCGCTGCCGGCGCTCGGACAGCACGGTCACCGACGTCGCGCAAGCGCCTCGTACTCGCGCACGAGGCCGTCGCCGCCCGGCGCGGCGCCGGCCCCGCCGCTGCCGCGCCGCAGCGCGTACTGCCGGATGCGGATCGGCAGGTAGCGTTCGATCGCCTCGACGGGCGTGTTGCGCGTGTTGCTCATGTGGGTGTGCACGCCGTCGAGGCCCGTCAGGCCTGGCCGCGCCGCCCATCCCGCCGCCGATCGTCTCGTAGTAGGCGAAGCGCCGGCCCGTCGCCGGGTCGACGCCGCCCATCGTCACGTTGTTCATCGTCCCCTGGCTGGCCGCCGGCATGCGGTCGGGCAGCGCCTGCCCCAGCGCGCCGAAGCACGACGTCGGTGATCCGCTGCGACGTCTCGACGTTGCCGCCCGCCACCGCCGCCGGCCTGCTCGGCGTTGACGACCGTGCCGGCGGGCGCCACGACGGTCATCGGCCGCGCCACGCCCGCGTTGTACAGCACGTCGTCGCCCACCAGGCAGCGGAACGCGTACAGGCACGCCGACAGCGTGATCGCGTCGTTGGCGTTGACGCTGCCGTCCACCTGCGGGATCGACCCGGTGAAATCGACCACGGCGCCGTCGCCGCGGATCGTCGCACGGCGCGCGAATCGCGACCGGCGCCGCGCCGAACCCGTCGTCGTCGAGCGCGTCCTCGAAGGTGTACTCGCCGTCGGGAATCGCCCGGATCGTCGCCCGCATCAGGCGTTCGGTGTAGTCCTGAAGCGCCGCGGCGCGTACGGCCAGCGTGCCCGCTCGCCCGTATGCGGGCGACCATCCGCTGCAGCCGGCGCCGGCCACGCGGTTGGCGGCGATCTGCGCCATGAGGTCGCCCTCCCGCTCGTCCGGGCGTCCGCACGTTGGCGAGGAGCACGGCCAGGACGTCCCGCACGACCCGGCCCCGCCTGACCAGCCGCACGGGCGGAATGATCAGGCCCTCCTGATAGATCTCGCGGGCGACCGGCATCGATCCGGGACTCATCCCGCCGACGTCGGAGTGATGCGCGCGGTTCGCGACGTAGAACAGGGCGGCCGCGCGGTCGCGCGCCGGTCGAGAAAGACCGGGCTGACCAGGGTGATATCCGGCAGGTGCGTGCCGCCGTGGAACGGGTCGTTCAGCATGCACGGCATCGCCCGGCTCCATGGCGACGGCCTCGATCGCCGCGCGCACCGAGAGCGGCATCGCGCCGAGGTGCACCGGCATGTGGTCGCCCTGCGCGATCGTCGTCGCCGTCGCGCGTCATAGACGGCGCAGGAGTAGTCCAGCCGCTCCTTGATGTTCGGCGAGAAGCCGGTGCGCCGCAGCGTGACGCCCATCTCCTCGGCCACCGCGAGGAAGAGGTTCTTGAACACCTCGAAGTCAATCGCCGGCAGCGCATCTGCGCGCGCCACCGCGCGATCACGTTTCCGGCGCCGTCGACGCGCGAACGCGAAGGCCGGCGGCACCACGGCAGTCGCCTCGGCGCCGGCGACCACGGCGGGGCCCGGCGCGCGCGCCCGGCGCCGAGCGCTCCAGCGATAGAGCGCGGCCTCACGGGTCCGCCCGTCGAACCGGCCGGCGCGCACCGCCGCGGCGCGGCGTGACCGCGCCGGACGGCCGATCGACGCGGCAGGGCCGGCGTTGTCCGTGAGCCCGCTGGCCCGACGCGGACGTTGACGATCTCGACGGCGCTGGGCGATTGGCGTAGCCGTACCGGCGCGCGTGGCGCCGATCGAACGCATCGCGAAACGCGGCCGAAGGGCACCGTGATCTCGAACGACTGTCCGACGTATCGCACGTCGACGAACCGTTCGAGGTGCGACGGCGCCCCGCGAATCCCTCGGCCGCGCGAGGTCGGCCGCGCACGGCCACGAGCGACGCAGCTCGCCGCAGTCCGGCGGCAGGTCACGCGCTGCGCGCTCGGCCGCTGGAGCACGGCGCCGAGTAGTCTTTCGTCACGTCGGCGACGAGCATGCCCAGCGCCGACAGCACGCCGGCGTGGCGCGGCACGAGGACGGCGCGAGTCCCGCCGCTCGGCGATCGTCGCAGGCGTGCATGCCGCCCGCGCCGCCGAAGGCCAGAGCACGAATGTCGCGCGGGTCGTGGCCGCGCTCCAAGCGAGACGACGCGGATGGCCCGTTCCATATTGGCGTTGGCCACGCGGACGACGCCCTCCGCCAGCGCGGCACGTCGAGGCGAGCGTCCGCGCCAGCGCGCCGCGACCCGGCGCGCGCGGTCGACGTCAAGCGACATGCGTCCGCCGAAGAAGAGCCCGGGCGCCAGCCGGCCGAGGAGCAGATTCGCGTCGGTCACCGTCAGCTCGTCCCCCGGCCGTAGCATGCCGGCCCGGGATCGGCGCCCGCGCTCCGCGGCCCGACGCGGAGCGCCCCGCCGGCGTCCACGCCGCGATGACCCGCCGCCCGCGCCGACGGTCTGGATGTCAATCACCGGCAGCCGCACGGGAAAGTCGCCGACGGCGAGTCGGTGGTCGTCGGCAATCTGCCCGTCGATCAGGCTCACGTCGGTGGACGTCCCGCCCATATCGAAGGAGATCAGGCGGGGGAAGTCCGGCCGCCTCCGCGACGGCGCGCGCCCCGACAACGCCGGCGGCCGGGCCGGAGAGGACGGTGCGGACCGCCTGCGCCCGCGCCGCCGGCGGCCGAAATCGAGCCGCCGTTCGACTGCATGATGCCCGCCGACCGGCGCGCGCCGGCGCCGGCGGCCCGGCCCGACGGCGCCGCTCGATCTGGCCAAGATAGCGGTCGATGAGCGGCGTCACGTACGCGTTGACGACGGTCGTGCTCCAGCGCTCGAATTCGCGGTACTCGGGCAGCACTTCGTGCGACGCGCACGCCGCCAGTCCACGCCGCCGCAGCTCGCCGGCCACCTCCTGCTCGTGGGCGGGGTTGGCGTAGGCATGGAGCAGACACACCGCCACGATGTCCACGCGCTCGTCGAGCAGCCGCGCCGCCAGGCGGCCGACCTGGTCGGCATCGACGGCGGCCAGCGGCCGCCCCAGCGCGTCGAGCCGCTCGGAGACGCCCAAGGTCAGCGCCGGATCGACCAGCGGCCGGCGGCACGGGCACGAAGATGTTGTACAGCCGGACCGCGTCTGGCGCCCGATGCGCAGCACGTCCTCAAAGCCCGCCGTGGCGACCAGCGCCACGCGGGCGCCCTTGCGCTCCAGCACGGCATTCGTCGCGACGGTCGACCCATGGACGATGTCGAGGTCCACGTGGCCGGGCGCGATCTCTTCGAGCCCGGCCAGCATCGCACGCGACGGATCGTCGGGGGTGGACCGCACCTTGTGCACGGTCAACCCATCGGCATCGAGGCGCACGAAATCGGTGAACGTGCCGCCGGTGTCGATGCCAATGCGAATCGGCAGGACTGGCGATTACCACAGGGGCGGACGCCGGATCTCAATCCGCGCGGGGCAGGCAAAACAAGGCCCGCTTGCGCGGGCCCTTGTGCACGAACAGCCTGGAACTCCCCAGCTCTTCACGGCACTCGCCGCAAATTCAGGCTGTCACGCACGCGATTCTTAAAAGCAAACGACGTGCCGCCCGTTCGCACGGGGCGGCATCGAGCGCAGGGTCCGACGAAACCCGATCGGCCCGCAACTTATGCGACAGGCATTGCCGTTCGTGATTCGACCGAAAGAGATCGCGGCGGACGACGGCGACGCGGCTGCCAGCCAACGCGCGATTCATAGGACCATCGCGCCTTCCGGATACTGCAGTGCGAGCCGCAGTTCCTTGGCGAGTTGATCGACCGTCGATGCCGCTACGCTTCCAGGCGCCGTCAGTCTCGAACCGCAGGTCGCCGATGCGGCGGCCCCAGGGCGCGATGACGCGGCCGATCGCCCGGAAGTCGGCGCGGTCGGCGTGCTGCTGGTCGAGGTGCCGCACGATGTCGGGGGCGACGCGGATGAAGGCGCGCAGCGCCGGCGGCGCTCTTGATGCTGTACTTCCGGCCGTTCCAGGCGGCGCCAAAGACGACGGCGACCTGCGGAAGTAGTTCACGAAGAACCGCGTGGCTTCCTCGCGGAACTCGTCGCCCTGCGCCGGCCGGCGCCGAACGCCTCGGTCGCGAACAGCTTCTTGAGCTCCTGCGCCAGCGGGCGCCTGCGCCACGCGGCCGCGGCCGACGCCGAGCAGCTTGATCTCGCCGTGCAGGGGCGATTCCTCGCGCTCGCTGAGCGCCCGCACGACATCGTGCGCAGCGGCGAGGTTCTCGTCGCGATAGAGCTGCCGGCCCGAGAGCGACACCAGATGCGACGCGTTCAGGCGCGTGTGCTTCGCGTTGATCGTCACGAACATCTGGACGACGTGATCCTCGGGCAACCGATCGAAGATGACGGCCGGCACGGTGAACGTCTCGCCGCCGAACTGGTCGATGCCGGCGTGCAGGGCCAGCAGCCGGTGCTGGCCGTCGATCGCGCGCAGGATCCCCTCGCGCTCCGGGCACCTTCAGGATGCCGAGCGACGGATCGCCCGGCGACGGGCTCGAACTTGCAGCGGCTCGTCGCAGGAAATGATGACGGCGCCCGGAATCGAGGGCAGATCCCGCGCCTGGCGGCACTGCTCGTAGTAGGCGACCAGCTCGTCGATCTTCTTGCGGATGATCTGGCGCTGATACGCCTTCTCGCTCGACGCGATGCGGCGCTCGAGCAGGTCCCAGCGCACCTTCGACTGGCTGCGCGCTGCCGCGGACGCCCGGGGCCGAGCCATGTTCGCCGTAGCTGAGCACCTCGAACCGAACGAGCTTGTCGATGTCCTTGGCCGTGAGGGAAGCCTGATAGAACTGCACACCGAACTGCTGCATTCGAAGCGCGGCGACACTAATCATAGGCAAGCGGGGCCCGTCCGCGCCCCGAACACCCGGATGTGGGCGTTTCGCGGGATTGTATGTGTCCGCCCGCTACAATCACAAGCGTTTCGCGCGGATACCCGCGCCCACGCGCCGGCGCACACACCATCCCATGGCGGGACTGAAGTCCATTATTTACATCATGTTAACGGGTATTTGCAACGTCGCCTTGCCCCGGATCCGCCGGCCCGGACTTTTCGCCCTCCCCCCGCGGTCGCCGCTCTCAGCCGCGTCAGACGAAACTAGAGCGAAGACATAGGCCGCGCCGATCCTGCCGGCCTACGGCGCCGCACCGACGCGAAGTAGAGCCGGCACGAGCGGCCGCGGCCGCATCGTCCACCGCTGCGCGAGGAGGAACATGAAAGCGGTCAGGCCGAAGAATGCGACGACCGCCCAGGCCAGCGGCAGCGTGGCGTGCAACGGGTAGCTGAAGAAGCCGTACGCCAGCTCGACATGGACCCAGTAGACGAAGAGCGAGGCCCGGCCGAACAGGAGCATCGGACTGCTGCGCCAGTCCAGCCGAGACGCCGCGCGCCCACGCTCGCGATCGAGCCATCGCAGCCACAGCCAGGCGGCCGACAGGCCGAGTGTCATCGTCCCCACACGGATGAGAAAGAACGACATCGAGGTCGTCCAGAAATCGGAGCGCGTCACTGACGGCAGGAAGGCGCCCACGGCCCCGGCGAGCACGGTTGCGGCACCGCCGGTCGCCAGTCCCGCCTGCAGGCGCGGGCCGTCGCCCCTGGACGGCGACTCGGCAATGATCGATCCGACGAACGCACCGACGAAGACGAACGCGAGCCAGGGAAAGACGCTGAACACGCCCATCCCGGCTACCGGCCGCACGTAGGCTTCGAGGCGCGGCACCGACGGGCGGAGCAGCTCCGGCCACGTCCAGGCGCGCGATGCAGGGGTCATCAGGAGCACGACGGCGGCCGGGGCGAGCAGCCACGCAACTTGGCGCGCGCGCGTCGTCGCCCGGCTCCAGCAGAACGCGGCGGCGACCAGCCCGAGCCCGAGGATGTTGAGGATGTCCGGTTTCAGCAGGCTCGACCAGGACGCCGTGGGGTTGAGCAGAAACGACTGCAGGCGGAACAGGTGCGCGAGCGCGGAATTTGCCAGCCGCGCTTCTGCAGCCGCCATCCGGCCGCGCGCCGGGCCTGGCCCCCGGCTGACGACTGGAGGCCGGCGCCCGCCGGGCGAGAAACCACGCCCAGCCGCAGGGTGCCGGCGAGCGCCACCGCGATGCCGGCAAGAAACAGGAACAGCGGCGCCGCCCAGCCTCCGAGAAAGACGATGACGGCGAAGACGGGGCCCTGCCGGGCAGCGGGCGCAATCCACGCGTCGATCGAATGCCACACGATTATGCAGAGCACGGCCAGGCCGCGCATCCAGTCCACGTAGGACAGCCGGGGAGGCCGCTGTTCCGCGCCGGGCATCCGCATCATCCTCGACGCTGCACGCGCCGGCGTCAATCCATGCCGCGCCGCGCTCCCGGTCCGTTGACGGGCCATTTGAACTGGCACACACTGATTTTCTTCTGGGAGTCCTGCTATGGCCTTTGCATTGACAGTCAACGGCCGGTCGACCGTGGACGTCCCGGCCGACATGCCGCTGCTCTGGGTCCTTCGCGACGTTCTGGACCTGAAAGGCACGAAGTTCGGCTGCGGGATCGGGCAGTGCGGCGCCTGCACCGTCCATCTCGACGGCAACCCCATCCGCTCCTGCTCGACGCCGGTCTCGGCGGCGGCCAACCGCGAAGATCACGACCATCGAGGGCCTCTCGGCCGACGGGCCTGCACCGCGTGCAGCAGGCCTGGCTCGACAACGACGTCCCGCAGTGCGGCTACTGCCAGGCCGGGCAGATCATGACGGCCGTCGCGCTGCTCGCGAAGACGACCAGCCCGACCGACGAGGAGATCGACGACGCGATGTCCGGCAACCTCTGCCGGTGCGGCACGTATCTCCGGATCCGCAAGGCGATTCACGATGCCGCCGCGCCGCCGGTGGCGCGCACCGGACGCCGACGGGCGCCCCCGCCACGTCCGCGTTCCGCCGGGTAGTCGGAGCACGGCCATGCAGACCCAGATGACTCGCCGGTCGTTCCTGAGCGTCACCGCCCTCGCCGGCGGCGGCATGCTGCTCGCGCTGTACGCCCGCCCCGCGGCCGGCCTGGCGCAGCGCGGCCCCGCGGCGCCCCTGTCCCCGCTCGCATTCATCCGCATCACGCCGGAGGGGATCGTCTACATCATGGCGAAGAACCCCGAAGTGGGCCAGGGCATGCGCACGAGCATGCCCATGATCATCGCCGACGAGCTCGACGTCGACTGGAGCGCCGTCCGCGTCGAGCAGGCGGATGTCGATCAGGCCAAGTACGGGCCGCAGGCCGCCGGGGGCAGCACGGCCACGCCGACCAACTGGACGCCCCTGCGACAGGTGGGCGCCGGCAGGCGCCAGATGCTGTTGCGGCCGCCGCGGCCGCACCTGGAAGGTCCCGGCCTCCGAGTGCACCACCGCCTCCGGCGCGTGATGCACGAGCGCGAGCAGGCGGACGGTCGAGCTACGGCGCGATCGCCGGCCAGGGCCGCGACGATGCCGCCGCCGGACGTCTCGACGCTGAAGCTGAAGGACCCGAAGGACTACCAGCATCATCGGCACGCGCGATGCACGAGCGTGGACAACCCGACGCATCGTCACCGGCCAGCCGCTGTTCGCGATCGACTTCACGCTGCCGGGCATGCTGTCGGCCGTGTTCCAGAAGTGCCCGGTGCACGGCGGCAAGGGCGTCAGCGCGAACCTCGATGAGATCAAGGCGCTGCCCGGCGTGCGGCACGCCTTCATCGTCGAGGGCGGGACCGAGACCTGACCACGCCTGGCCAGCGGCGTGGCCATCGTGGCCGACACCTGGTACCAGGCCAAGACGGCCCGCGAGAAGCTGCAGGTCGTGTGGGACGAGGGCGAGACGGCGTCGCAGAGCAGCGCAGGGATTCGCGGCGAGGCCGCGCCGGCTCTCGACCCTGGCGCCGGCGCAGTGGATCCGCCAGGACGGCGACGCGGACGCGGCGCTGGCCGGCGCCGCCAAGGTCGTCGAGGGCGCGTACGCCTATCCCTTCGTGTCGCACGCCCAGCTCGAGCCGGAGAACTGCACGGCGCGGTTCCAGGACGGCAAGCTCGAGCTGTGGGCGCCGAGCCAGACGCCGCGGCGGAATGCCCTCCAGGGCCTGACGCGAGACGCTGGGCATCGAGACGTCGAACATCACGATGCACCAGTTGCGCGGCGGCGGCGGCTTCGGCCGCCGGCTGACGAACGACTACGTCGTCGAGGCGGCATGGATTGCGAAGGTCCTCAACGGCGCGCCGGTCAAGCTGCTGTGGACGCGCGAGGACGACATGGCGCACGATTTCTACCGGCCGGGCGGCTACCACTTCTTCAAGGGCGGTCTCGATGCCTCGGGCAACGCTGGTGGCGTGGCGCGAATCACTTCGTGACCTACGGCCGCGGCACGGTCCACGGCCAGCAGCGCCAACTACGGTCCGGACGAGTTCCCGGCCGGCTTCATCCCGAACTACGCCCTCGGCCAGTCGATGATGCCGCTCGGCGTCCCGACCGGCGCCATGCGCGCGCCGCGCAGCAATGCCCTCGCGTTCGTCATCCAGTCGTTCATCGACGAGCTGGCGCACGCGGCCGGCAAGGATCCGATCCAGTTCCGCCTCGACCTGCTGGCCCGGCCCGAGACCGAACGGCCGGCGCCGGCGGCCGGGTGCGGCTTGTTGGACCGGCGGGTTCAACGCAGCGCGCATGCGCGGCGTGCTCGAATCGGTCCGCGAGAAGTCGAGCTGGGGCACGACGCGCCGCCGGACGGCACGCGCATGGGCGTCGCGCTGCCACTTCAGCCACGCCGGCTACTTCGCCGAGGTCGCCGAGGTCGCCGTGGACGCCGAGCAGGCCATTCCGTCAAGCAGGTCTGGGTGGTCGGCGACATCGGCAGCCAGATCGTCAATCCGCGCAACGCGCGAGAATCAGGTGCAGGGCAGCGTGATCGAGGGCGATGACCCACATGATGAACTGGGAGATCACGTTCGACGGCGGGCCGCGCGGTGCAGAGCAACTTCACGGACTTCAGCCGACCCGCATGAGCCAGGCCCCACCGGTCATCGAGGACGAGTTCGTGGATCAACCGACAACCCGCCACCGGCCTCGGCGAGCCGGCGCTGCCGCCCGTATCTCGGCGCCATCATGAACGCGCTGTTCATGGCCACCGGCGAGCGCATCCGCGACCTGCCGCTGGCGAAGAGCGGATACCGCTGGACGTAGGAATGTCAGACGTTCGAAATCAGAAGCTGGAAGTGGGCTCGGATTACTTCGAACCTCGACCGGCCGACGTCAGACCGTCTGTCCCGGTTACCCTGAACGTCGTCGTCAGCTCGATATCCTCGCGCAGCGAGTTCCAGACCGAGCAGTAGGTCGCTGCGGGAGAGGTCGATCGCGCGCGCGACGGCGTCGTCCGGGACGTTCGCCTGTGACGTCGAAGTGGAGCTGCATGGCCGTGTAGCGGTGGGGATGGCTCGTCGGCTCGCGTGCCGTCGAACGCGACCGACAGGGTCGCGCAGGCCGTGGCGCCCCTTCTGCAGAATGTGGACGACGTCCATCGCCATGCAGCCCATCAGGCGCGTAGGCCAGCGCCTGCGTCGGCGACGTGACGCCCGGCGTCGAGCTGTGCAGCGTCGATGGCCGGATCGCCGGGCCCGCTCTCGAACTTCAGCTCGCCTTGCCAGACCAGGGTCAGACGGTTCATTCGATGCCGGCGGTCGACGCTGCTCGCTCACGTGGCGACGGCCTTCTTGAGCGGTCGTCGCGCAGCCGGAGCGGCCGGGCCGATCCGCCATAACCGTTCCTGGCTCATCTCGGCCAGGATCGACACCGCGATCTCGCCCGGCGTGCGGCCGCCCAGGTCGAGGCCGATCGGCGCGTGCACGGCGTGCAGCGCGCTCCTCGCCGACGCCCTCCTCGCGGAGCATCTTCTCGATGAGGACGGTCTTCCGCTGGCTGCCGAGCAGGCCGACGTAGCGGGCGCGGGTCGCGACGGCGGCGCGCAGGCACTGCGCGTCGAGCTTGTGCCCGCGCGTGGCCACGACGATGAACGTGTTCCAGCCGGGATCCAGGCGCGTCACCGTCGCCGCGATATCGCCCTGAATCACATCGACGCCGGGGAAACCGCGTCGTGTTGGCGAAGTCCTCGCGGTCGTCGATGACGGTGATCTCGTAGTCGAGCAGTCCGCGCCATCTGGACGAGCGCCAGCGCGACATGGCCGCCGCCGGCGACGATCAACCGCGGCCGCGCGACGATGGGCTCGACCAGCAGTTCGTGCGTGCTCGTCAATCGGCACGAGGCGCGGGACGCCGCGCTCGAAGGCGTCCGCCAGCACCCGCCTCGCGCGGTCGTCGAATTTCGAGCAGGTCCTCCGCGACGCTCGATCAGGCAGTGCCCTTCGGCCGCGAAGTTTCGCCCGTCGATTTGGAGGCGCGTGCCGAGCGCGACGGGCTTCTGGCGCGCCGGATCCCGCAGGCTCGACCGCAGGCGTTCGGCCCAGTCGCCGTTCAGCGTGACCGTCCCGGGCTCGATGTGAATCCACATCGTGCCGCCGCAGACGAGGCCCGTATCCCACGCCAGCGGCTCGGTCAGCTCGTAGGCGCTTGAAGCGACGAATGGCCGTCGGCGAGCACGCGCTGCGCTTCGGCGATCGCGTCGCCTTCGACGCATCCGCCGCCGAGCGTCCCGCTGACCGGCCCTCGGTCGTCGACGATCAGCCGGGCGCCCACGACCTGCGGCGTGCTGCCCTGCGTGCGAACGACGGTGGCGGCGGCGAACGTCCGCCCTCGCCGTCGAGCTCGAACATCCGCGCCAGCGTCTCCTCACGGCTCGGCTCTCCCGGCTCCGCGAGATCCGCCGCCACATCCACGTCGCGGAGGACGCCGGGATCCGACACGTCGACGTTCACGACGCGCGCCGCGTGCGCCGCAGGACGTCGTTCAGGACCGCCGTCGGCGGCGCGGCCAGGACGGCGTCGCGAATATCTGCGGCAGCACACCGGATGGCCCCGCTGGCCGTCAAGGCGCGGCGAGACGATGCCACTCGTGCGGCGGCCGCGTCGAGCAGCTGCTCACGCGTCTCGGGCCGCACGAACGGCATGTCGCCCTGGCATCACGGCCGTGGGACTGCCGGTCGACCGAGCGAACCCGAGCTGAATCGAGGAGAACATGCCCGGTGCGGGATCGGGATTCGACGACCGTCGTGACACGCGGGTCCTGCAGGCGGCGAGCGGCGCCGCGCCACGACGCCGCCGGCGGAACCACGACGATCACGCGTTCGATGCCGGCGTCGAGCAGCGCGCCGAGCGTCCGATCGAGCAGCGGCACGCCGTTCGACGAACGCAAGAGTTTGCCGCCGCCGAAGCGGGACGCGGATCCGGCCGCCGGGCACGAGAGCAGAAGCCATCCTTCCGATCATACTCGTCTGGAAGGGACGCACGCGCGCGGCGCGCGTCCGATCCCCGGCGCTAAGGCTTCGGCCCGCCGCCGTCCGTAAGAGATTCGACACGATCAGCCAGCCGAGCGGCAGCACCACGAGCAGGTAGGTCAACATCTGCCCGTAGCGACCGTCGGGGCCGTACGGCTCGGTGGCCCAATGCAGCGCGTCGGAGTTGCGGGATGCCGATATTGGCTTCCATCAGCTCGTGAAAACTGTAGATGAGGAGCTGCACGACGAAGACGAGCAGAAAAATCGCGGTGACCTGGAAGAACCTGGAGAGATTGACCCGATGGCCGTAGCGCGACCACAACCACGCGACGAGCGGCCGCCGACCCCGTTCCGGCGATCGCTCCCGCGATGATGTCGGGCGCCTTGATCTGAAACAGGAGCGTGTCCATCAGCATCGCGGTCTCCATACCCTCCCGCGTGATCATCAGCACCGTGAAACCCAGGACGCCGAGAGAACGCAGCGGCGCCCGCCTTCTCCGCCGACAGCTCCAGGCGGCCCTCAATCTGCCTCTTCATCCGCTTGCCGGAGCGCCACATGTGAATGACCAGCGTCGCCACCGACACGGAGGCGGCCAGCGCCAGCACCGCCTCCCACAGCGACTGGTTCCGCGCCTCGCTGAGCAGACACGCCCGCAATGGTGCTCATCACGACGGCGATGACGATGCCCCAGCGGACGGCCGAGGCCAGATGGCGCCGCCGGTCTTCTTCAGGTAGGCCAGGCTGATGGCGACGATGAGAAAGGCCTCGAGGCCTTCGCGAAGCGTGATCACGAACGACTGGAGCATGACGACTTGGCTTTCTGACGCAAGCGGGCCGTGAGACCGGTCGCACCAACGAATACAAAAATGAGACTCGTCTCGTTAATAACTGACGTGAGCATATCGGGTCGAACTACGACCGGTCAAGTCGCCATTTTGCGCCCGTGCCTGGCCGTCCCGGCCGGGCCCTATAATCCCGGCGTGCGCCGCATCCTCCCGCTGCTCCTGCTGCTGGCTGCAGGCGTGTCAGCCGCCGGCGGGCCGTTGCGGGCGCAGGGCGACCCGCTGCTCGATCGCGCGCGGCGGCTGCTCCGCCGCGTGCCGATCATCGACGGCCACAACGACCTGCCGGACGCGCTGCGTGAGAAGGCCGGCGGCGACCCCGGCCGGCTGAACCTGCTCGAACGGCAGCCGTCGTTCATGACGGACATTCCCCGCCTGCGGGCGGGCGGCATGGGCGGCCAGTTCTGGTCGGTCTACGTGCCGGTCGAGCATCAAGGGCGGCGAGCCGTCACGGCCACCCTCGAGCAGATCGACATCGTCCACCGCCTGGTCGCGCAGTATCCCGACGACGTTCGAGCTGGCGCGCACGGCCGACGACGTCGAGCGCATCGCGAAGCAGGGCCGGATCGCGTCGCTGCATCGGCGTCGAGGGCGGACACTGCATCAACAACTCGCTCGGCGTGCTGCGCGATGTTCTACGACCTCGGCGCGCGCTACATGACGCTCACCCACAGCGCGAACACGCCGTGGGCCGACTCGGCGACGGACACGCCGGTGCACAACGGCCTGACGCCGTTCGGCGAGGACGTCGTCCGCGAGATGAACCGGCTCGGCATGCTCGTGGATCTCAGCCACGTGTCGCCCGACGACGATGGGGGCGGCGCTCCGCGTGACGCAGGCGCCGGTGATCTTCTCGCACTCGTCCGCGCGGGCGCTCACGGACCATCCGCGCAACGTGCCCGACGACGTGCTGCAGATGGTGAAGGCGAACGGCGGCGTCGTGATGGTGACGTTCGTGCCGAGCTTCGTCTCGCAGGAGGTCGCCGACTGACTACGCGATGTCGAGAGACGCGGAGCGCGCGGCCTGACCGACGGCGCTCGGCGGCGACCCGGACGCCGTTGCGCAGCAGATGGACGACGTGGCGCGCGGCGAACCCGGCGCCGCGACGCGACGGTGGCCGCAGGTCGCCGACCACATCGACCACATCAAGGCCGTGGCATCGGCGTCGACCACGTCGGCATCGGCAGCGACTTCGACGGCATCGAGAGCGTCGTCTCGGGCCTGGAAGACGTGTCCACGTTTCCCCAGCTCATCCGCGAGCTGCTCCGGCGGGGCTACTCGGACGAGGACATCCGGAAGATCGCGGGCCGGAACATCCTCCGCGTGATGCGTCGCGCCGAGGACGTGGCCCGCCGGATTCAGGCCGGCGGCTGAAGCACCGACTGGATCGCCGCGCCGACCTGCGCGGGATCCGCCGCGACCAGCTCATCGCCCCGCAGTGCCAGTCCGCGCAGGTGCCCGAAGCCGTAGCGGGCCACGCAGACGCGAACGCCGGCCCGTCGGGCCGTTTCGACGTCGACCATCGAGTCCCCCACAAACAGCGTCCCGGCGGACGTCGCGCCCGCTTCGTGCATGAGATGCCGGACGGCGGCTGGATCCGGCTTCCGCGGAAAGCCGGAGTCGCCGCCGACGACCCATGTGAAGGCCGACGCCAGGTCGAACGCCGCGAGCAGCCGGCGCGCGGGGCCCTCCGGCTTGTTGGTCAGCAGCGCCAGCGAGGTCCGCGCAGCCGCCGCCCGCACCACGGCCGGAATGCCGTCGTACGGACGCGTGTGCTCGAGCAGGCGGCGGTCGTACACCGCCATGAATCGATCGAGAGCCTCCGACGGATCCACGCGGAGGCTGGACGCGGCCAGGGCCCGTTCCACCAGCTTCCGCGCGCCGTCCCCCACCATGCCGGCGATCTGGTCGGTCGGCAGGGCCGGCGCGCCGTACGTCGAGAGCACCTCGTTCGTGCTGTTGGCCAGATCGAGTCTGGAATCAACCAGCGTGCCGTCGAGATCGAAGACCACCAGGGACATAGGACGCTCGCAGGAACTGACAACGAACCACTGGCAACTGACCAACGGCCAGCGACGCGCGACGGACTGCGCGCACAGGGAGCTTATCCCGGCCGCTGTGCGCCGTGCGTGCCCGGCGTTCGACCGTTCTGGTAGAGTACAGGGGGGCTTTCTTCAGCATGGCTCGACGCTGTCTTCTCGCGCTTTCCGCTGCCGCATTGCTCGCGCTTCCGCTCACTCTCGGTGCTCAACAGGGCACGTTTCGCGCCGGCGTGCAGACGGTGCCGATCTACGCGACCGTCATCGACAAGACGGGCCGCCTCGTCGCGGATCTGACCAAGCAGGATTTCGAGGTCTACGACAACGGCAAGAAGCAGGACCTGTCGGTCTTCAAGAGCGATGTGCAGCCGGTGTCGGTGGTGGTCATGCTGGACACGAGCGGCAGCATGACGGCCAACCTGGAGCTCCTGAAGAGCGCGGCCGAGAAGTTCGTCATCCGGCTGTTGCCCGACGACCGGGGCCGCATCGGCAGTTTTTCGGACAAGATCGAGTTGAGCCCCGAATTCACGAGCGACCGCGACGCGCTGGTGAACTACCTGCACGAAGACATCGACTTCGGCAACCCGACGCGGCTGTGGGACGCCGCCTACGTCAGCATGGACGCGCTGGCGAGTGAGACCAACCGCCGCGTCGTGCTGCTCTTCACCGACGGCGACGACACCGACAGCCGGCAGCATTCGTTCGGGGACGTCCTCCGCCGCGCGCAGGCCCAGAGCTATATGGTGTACGGCATCGGCCTGCGCAGCCACGTCATGGGCACGACGAGCCGGCCGGATCCCGGCCTCAAGAAGCTGGCGACCGAGACCGGGGGCGGTTACTTCGAACTGAAGACGACCGACGAGCTGAACTCGACGTTCAGTCGGGTCGCCGACGAGCTTCATCGGCAGTACGTGCTCGGCTTCACGCCGACGGTCCTCGATGGCAAGGTCCACAAGTTGAACGTCGTCGTCACCCGCCCGGGCATGGCGGCGCGCGCCCGCCAGAGTTATGTGGCGGACAAGGCCCAGTAGCCGGAGACCGTGGCCGAGCCTGTGGCTCGCGGCCGCGTGGCTGGTCGCGGCCAGCCCGCTGGCCGCCCGGCAGCATCCGTCGGACGTGTTCCACGGCGGGACGCAGACCGTCCCGGTGTTCGCGACCGTTGTCGGGCCTGACGGTCGGCTCGTCACCGACCTGACGCGCGACGACTTCGAAGTCTTCGACGACGGCCAACCCCAGCCGCTGACCGTGTTCGGCACCGACGCCCAGGCGATCAGCATCGTCGTCATGCTGGACACAAGCGGCAGCATGATGGGCAACCTGCCGCTGCTCCGGAGCGGCAGCGTCCAGTTCTTCACGCATCTCTTACCGGGCGATCAGGCGCGCGTCGGCTGCTTCGGCGACCGTATCACGGTCGAGCCGCGGTTCACGAGCGATCAGAACGAGCTGATTCGCTGGGTCTGGACGAGCCTGCACGTCGGCGGGCCGACGCCGCTCTGGGGCGCGGTCAACGTCGCCATGACCGCGCTCGAAGGCGTGCCGGGCCGCCGCGTGGTGCTGGTGTTCACCGACGGCTACGATTCGTCCGGCCGGGAGTTCGTCACCCAGCACGATGTCGTGCAGCGGGCCCAGACCGAGGGCGTCATGGTCTACGGCATCGGGCTTTGGAGCCGGAGCGTCCGCGGGCGGCGAGGATCCCTGCGGAGCGCGCCGCCGGACCCCGGCCTCAAGCGGCTGACCGAGGAGACGGGCGGCGGCTACGTCGAGTTGTTCGATGCGGAGAACCTCGGACCGGCCTTCGCGCGCGTGGCCGAGGAGCTCCACCATCAGTACGTGCTCGGATTCGCCGCCCCCCGGCTCGACGGCAAGCTCCACACGCTCGTCGTCCGGCTGCGGCGCCCGGACATGACCGTGCGCGCGAGGAAGAGCTACCTCGCGCGGGCAGACGCCGGCCTCAACTAGATCGCCATGCCCATGACGCTGCCGCGCACCGTGCTGACCGCGACGATCGCCGTGGGCTTGCTGGCGACCGCGGCCGTGGCGCGCCAGACGGCGCCGGACCAGGCGCCGGTCTTCCGCGGCGGCACGCGCACCGTCCCCGTCTACGCCACCGTCACGGACCGGATCGGCCGCTTCGTGCTCGACCTCCATCGGGACGATTTCGAAGTCCGCGACAACGGCAAGGTACAGCCGATCGGCCTCTTTACGACCGCCGTCCAGCCCCTCTCCGCCGTGGTGCTGCTCGACGGCAGCCGCAGCATGGTCAACGCAATCCAGACCGTGATGACCGCCGCCGACCATTTCGTCGTCCGGTTGATGCCGGGCGACCGGGCCCGCATCGGCAGCTTTGCCGACGACGTCCGGTTCACGCCGGCGTTCACCGCCGATCGCGACGTACTCGCGCGCCAGGTGAACGACCTGTTCGGGCTGCGGATGGGCCTGGGCACGAGTCTCTGGGACGCCGTCGACCAGGCGGCCAAGTCGTTCGGCGATGGTCCAGGGCGGCGGGTCATCGTCGTCTTCACCGACGGTGAGGACACCGCCAGCCTGACACGGCAGGTAGACGCGCTCGCAGACGTCCGCCGCGCCGATGCAATCGTGTATGCGGTGCTCCTCCGCGGCGGCAACCGGCCGGGCGAGAACCGGCGCGGCCGGCAGAGCCGGCCGCAGGACCTCGTGGACCTCGCGATCGCCACGGGGGGCGGCTACTATTTCGTCGGTAGCCTGCTCGACGACATGAACGCCATCGCGACGCAGGTCGACGAGGAGCTGCACAGTCAGGTACGTGCTCGGGTTCGTCCCGACGCAGCTCGACGGCCAGGTCCACAAGCTGGACGTGCGCGTCAAACGGCCGGGCCTGAAAGTGCGCGCGCGGCGGTCGTACGTGGCCGCTGCGCGCACCGGGACGGGCCAATGACCGCACGCGCGGGAGCTCCGTTACCTGGCGGTCGTGACCGCCGGCCGTGGTGCTGAGCGACGCCATGCGAACACGCGTACTGACGGCGACCGCCCTGAGCCTGATGCTGTTCGTGCGTCCGGCCGCCACGCGCGGCGACGCCGCTCCGCCAGACGCGCGTTCCACCCTCGAACGGGAAGTGGCGGTCCTGGCCAGCGACGCGTTCCACGCCGCGTACAACCTTGACGAACCGCGAGCGTTCGCCGCCGCCCGGCGCGCAGTGGCTGTCGGTCCCGAGGAGCCGGCCGCCCATCGCACGCTCGCCAGCATCCTGTGGATGGCCATCCTCTTCCGCCGGGGCGCGGTTGTCAGCGACAACTTCCTGACGGGCAGCCTGAAGTCCCAGACGATGCTGCCGAGGCCGCCGGCGGATCTGGACGCTGAATTCCAGCGCGAGCTGACAGCCGCGATCGACCTGGCGGACGCGAGGCTCCGGAAGGATCCGGACAACATCGAGGCGCACTACGACGTCGGCACGGCTTACGCGCTGAAGGCCTCCTACGTGGCGAGCGTCGAAGGCAGCGGCTTCGGCGCCATGCGGCTCGCCAAGCGCGCGTACGACGCGCAGGAGTACGTGCTGTCCCACGACCCGAGTCGCGTCGACGCCGGTCTGGTCGTCGGCACGTACCGCTACCTCGTCTCCACGTTCGGCCTGCCGACGCGGCTGATGGCGTACCTGATCGGCTTCGGCGGCGGCAAGGAGCGGGGAATCCGCCTGATCGAAGCCGCGGCGCGGGCGGCGGACACCCACGCGGACGCGAAGGTGGCGCTGCTGCTCATTTACGACCGCGAGCACCGCTACGCGGACGCCGCGCGCCTGGCGACCGAGCTCGAGCACGAGTTTCCGGAGAACCGCTTCTTTACGCTCGAGGCCGGGTCGGCGCTCACCCGCGCCGACCAGGCGGCCGAAGGCCAGGCGGCGCTGACGCGCGGGCTGGCGGCGTTCGAGGCCGACGCGCGGCCGAAGATCCCCGGCGAACGCGCGATCTGGCTCTACAAGCGGGCCGTCGCGCGCATCGCGCTCGGGCAGCTGCCCGGCGCGCGGGCCGACCTCGACGCGGCGCGGCGCAGCGGGCCGGTCGGCTGGGCCAGGGGGCGCATCGAGCTCGAGACCGGCAAGGTCGACGACCTCACCGGCCGGCGCACCGACGCCGTGTCCGCGTACCAGCGCGCGAAGGCGCTCTGCGCGCTGCGCGACGACTCAGGCTGCACGAAGGACGCCGGCCGGCTGATCCAGCAGCCGTTCCAATGAGAAGATGACCAAGAGCGGAGTCCGCTGAGGTATGGCCACGGCGAAAACCTGGCTCTGGATCACCCTCGGGTTCATCGGCGTCTGCGTGCTCGCGATGGTGTCCCTGGCCGGAGCAGGCCTGTACTTCGTCTCCCACCACATCGCGCTGCAGAAGAGCACGAGCGCCAGCGCGCTGCGCTCGTTCGACTCGGCCCGCGCGCAGTTCAAGTCGACGCTCCCCCTCATCGAGATCGACGGGTTCGATCGTCCTCGCGAGGCGCGGCCGACCGCCGACCTGCCAACGTCGCCCGTGCGGCCCGCCGCCCTGCACGTGCTGGCGTGGGACCCGAACGACGGCCGCCTCGTGCGCATCGCGATGCCCTTCTGGCTCCTGCGCCTCGGCCGGCGCAAGATGGACTTTCTCGACGACGCGCACGGCTTCGACTTCAGCAGTCTGAATCTCGACCTTCCCGAACTGGAGCGCATCGGGCCTGCCCTGATCCTCGACCACCGATCCCCGAACGGCGAACGCGTCCTGATCTGGACGGAGTAGACGGCCGGCGCTCAAGCGGTCTTCGGTTCGGCGTCGCATGCCGCCGGCGCTCAGCTCGCACCCAGGCGCGCCCGCGGGCCAAGAACCCGCGCGCCGCTCGCGATTCGCACCCTGCGGCGTACGACGCCAAACCGAAAACCGTTCTAGGCGCGGCCGGCGGGCACGATGCCGAAGAACCGCCGGATGCGCTGGGCGAGGGACACCATTTCAATCGGCACGCCGGTCTGCTCCGCGCGGGAGGCGTCCAGCTCGCGCCGCCGCTCGGCCGCCGTTGCGGCGAGCCGCTCGACGGCCTCCGGATGGCTGCGGATATAGGCGGCAAATGCATTCGCGCGGATCTCGAGGACGACGCAGTCGCCGGTGGCCCTGACGGTGGCGGTGCGGGGCTCGCCCGTCAGCAGCGACATCTCGCCGAAGTAGCCGCCCGCGTCGATCCGGGCGACTTCCCGCTTGTCGCGACCGATGGTCACGGCCGCGCGGCCGCTGCGGACGAGGAACATCGACTCGCCGGGATCCCCTTCGCACACGATGACTTCGCCATCGCCGTAGATCCGCTCGTCGGCCGCGGCTGCCAGCGAGCGGAGCGCGTCCGGCTCCAGGCCGCCGAGCACCGGTGTGGCCGCGAGGCTCTGCGCAAAGCTTTCCCGCCGATCGGCGCCGTCGGACGGCGCCTCGTGACGCGTGTAGCTGACCCGGATCGGCCAGGGAATCTCGATCCGCCGCCGGCGGAACTCGTAGTAGATCGCGCGCCGCACGGCGTCCTGGACGTACTCGAGCCGCGAGAAGTCCGCGATCCAGAAGCGCGCGCGATAGACGAGCGCCGACGCACCGAAGTCCTCCATCAGCGCCTCGGCCGCCGGCGAGGCCAGCACGTCGGGGACCTGCCGCATGGCGACGACGATCGCGTCCCGGACTTCGTTCGGCGGCACGCCGTACGCGGCGCCGACTTCGACGACCGCGCGGGTCGGCGCGACGGGCTCGGAGAAGTTGTTGATGGCCTCCTTGGCGATGAGGCTGTTCGGAATGACGACCAGGTTGCCGAGCTTCGTGCGAATCTTCGTCGCGCGCCAGGTCACCTCGGCCACCGCGCCCTCGTGGCCGGCCGCGCTCACCCAGTGGCCGACGCGGAAGGGCTTCTCGATCTGAATCGCCAGTCCCGCGAACGCGTTGGCCAGCGTGTCCTGCAGCGCGAACCCGACCGCGGCGGCAGCGATGGCCGACGCGGTCAGGAAGGTCGTGTCCTTGAACAGGTACACGGCGCAGCTCGCCGAGACGGCCACGACCAGCGTGTCCTGCACGATGGCCGGCGAGCGGTCGAAGACGCGATCCTGGAGCCACGGGTTGAACGCCAGGGCGACGGCCGCGTTGATCAGCGCGAGGGCGAGGAGCAGCCGTTCGACTGCCTCCTCCTTCGAGAACGCGACCAACGGCGGCGTATGGTGCGCAGCGGCGTGCAGCACGACGAGCGCGCCGAGTGCGACGAGCGTGAACCGCAGGCGCCGCCGGATGATCCGGTTGCGCACGACGGCCGACGCGACCACGGACGCGGCGGCCAGCGCCAGCGCCCAGACGACCGTCGTCGTCACGCAATCCCCTGGCGGAACGCGGCGATCTCGGCGGCCGTCAGCGTCACCGGCACCGGCGCGGGGTTGGGGCCGCCCTTCGCGTCGCGGTCGGGATTGACGCCGCGCGAGCCGGCGGACGAGATGCTCGCGTCGCGGCTCTTCTCGTGGCCCAGCGGATTGAGACCGGCCAGGCCGAACCGGCTCGACGGCTTCGCCTCCGTCTTGGTCGGCGCCGCGCCCGAGGCCGGCGCGGTGGCGAGCTGGTCCACGGGCACGGGCTTGTAGGCGATCGCGGCATGGAACCGCGGCGCCACGGTCGCCCCGGCCGTGAGCTTCCGCGCGGCCAGGAGTTTGCTCATCGCGTCGAGACGCGCCTGCGTCTCTGGGTGCGACGCGAAGAGGCCACTGCGGTCCTTGAGGGCCTTGTCGCGCTGAGCGAGGCGTTCGAGGAACGCACTCAGACCGGTCGGTGCGTAGCCCACGCTCGCGGCGAGCAGGACGCCGTTCTTGTCCGCGTCCATCTCATCGCCCCGGTCGTAGGCGTTCTCGAGAAGGCATCTCGTACGCGCGGTCGGCGAACTGCTGGACGACCGCGCTGTGCGCGGCGCTCGCGCCGGCCTGCACGGCCTTGTTCTTCTGAATCGCGTGGATCGTGTGCTTGCCGGTCACGTGCGAGATCTCGTGTCCGAGCACACCGGCCAGCTCCGCTTCGTTCTGCAGCAGCGCCAGCGCGCCGCGCGTGATGTGCATGTAGCCGCCCGGCGCCGCGAAGGCGTTGATGCCGTCGGTGTCGAGCACGATGAACGTCCAGTTCAGATTCGGCCGGCTGCTGGCCTGCGCGAGCACGGTGCCGACCAGCGAGACGTACTTGTGCACGGCCTCGTCCTGGACGACGCCATACTTCCTGCGCAGCATGTCGCTCACTTTCGCGCCGAGCTGCTGCTCGTCGGCGTCGGTGAACATGAAGTCGTCTATCGCGTCCTTGGCTTGCTTCGCCTTGTGGAGGCCGTTGCCGATCCGGTCGAACTGCGCGGCCGACGGCGCGGCGAGCAGCGAACACAAGCACGACGAGCAACGGCCAGCGTCTTCATGGGACTCCCCCGGTGGTCACGTCGTGGACGGTCACCGGCTGCGTGCGGCCCTTGACCGTCACCTCCCCGATCATCGTCGTCCGGACCGGGCATCGTCAGACGGCGCGCGTCTCTTCGCTGATCAGAATGCGCGTGCCGTGGTCCTTGTTCAGCGACTCGAGCCGGGAGCCCAGGTTCACGGCGTCGCCGATGACCGTGTAGCTCATGATCCGTCTCGGCGCCGATGTTACCCGCAATCATGTCACCCGAGTTGATGCCGATGCCATTGTCGAGCCCGGGCGGCCTTCGGCGCCCCACCGCGCGTTGAGCCTGTCGAGCACGGCCGTCATCTCCAGCGCGGCTGCCACGGCATGGTCGGCGTGGCGCGGGTCGTCCAGCGGCGCGCCGAACAGCCCCATCACCATGTCGCCGACGAACTTATCCAGCGTTCCCTGGTGCCGGAACAGGACCTCGACCATCGCCGTGAAATACTCGTTCAGCTGCTGGACGATGGCCTCGGGCGCACCGCCTCGTGGTGGACGTGAAGCCGCGAATATCCGAGAAGAGCACGGTCATTTCGCGCCGCTGCCCGCCGAGGCCGCGCCGCCGACGGATCGGCCAGCAGCTGACGCAAGACGTCCTTCGAGACGTAGCGGCCGAACAGACGCGGGTCTCGCGGCGCTTCTCGCGGCCCTCGACGACGTACCGCCAGGCCACGCCTTCGAACACGGCCGCGCCCCGCGGCCAGCGGCGCCACGGCACCGAGCCAGAGGCCGGGCCCGACCTCGCGCGTGAGCCAGACGCGAGGCCGGCCGCGAGGCCGAGCGCCAGCGGGACGGCCCACGCCACGGAGACGGCCGTTGCGATAGCGCCCGCGGCGAGACCCGCGCCGACCGAGATCGGCCGCGTCGACGCGCCCTGACGCCCGCCGCATGAACCGCCCGCGAGAGCACATCGTCGGCCAGCGTGGCGTGGATCTGGGCGCCGGGCAAGGGCCCCGCCGGCGGGCGTGGAGTACGGTCGTAGGCCCGTCGGCGCTGGTGCCGACGAAGACGAGCTTGCCCGGCAAGAGGCCGAGGGGGGAATGGCGGGCGCCACGCCGCGCTGCCTACTGGTCCGCGGACAGCAGCACGTCGTAGAACGAGTAGGCGGGGAACATCGACGCGACGCCCGCGGCTCCGGACCGGCCCGTGGAAGTTGACGACCGTCTCGACGGCGACGGATCGAGGCGGCACGCGCGCTGTCGCCAACCCGCAGCCCGTCACCCTCGAGCCGCACACGATCGGCGGGCTACGTCGCGGAACGCCAGGGCCGCCGCCATGCCGAGCGACGGCACGGCCACGCCGCGGACGTCCACGAAGGGCAACATGCGCCGCGCGAAGTCGGATGCCCGAAATCTCGCATCAGGCGAGTTGTGCCCGACGCCACGCGGCCGGCGCGGCCAGTTCGTCGAACGGCAGCTGGAACTGTCGGCACCGCTCGAATCCGCGGCCCCGGCGCGTAGGTCGGCGTCCGGGATCGAGCACCGCAACGTGCTGCGGCGGCCTCCCCCTGGGCGGTCCCTGGTAGACGGCGTCGCCGAGCAGGATGACGTTACCGGCCGACCGGACCGAGTCGGCCAGCATCCGGTCGGAGTCGCCGCCCGACAGGGTGCTCGGCCGTTGATGACGCGTGTCGCTGCGGCCCTCGTGCTCGCCGAACAGCACGTCGTAGGCGACGACCTTCGCGCCGGCGCGCGGCGAGGATAGTCGATGGCCTGCGCGTGCACGGCGCGCGGCCACGGCCACGTGCCGACGAGCGGCGCGAGCGCGCGCACCGTCGACTCGTTGATGTCGACGATGACGATGGGGGAGGACGTGGCGGCGGGCCTGGCGGTCAGGTAGACGCGCCAGTCATAGCTCGTGTTCTCGATGCGAACGAACGGGTCGGTCCGGCCGGCCGCCCAGGCGATGGCGAACGCGGCGGCGCCGAGCAGGACCGCAGCGTCTGCGGACGCGGGCGGAACGCGGACGCCGGCGGTGCCGATCGCCATGAAAGGTCCTGCGAACTATCGCAAACATCGCCGGGCGAACGCGACGTCCGAGCCGAGACGGCACGCGACGGACAGCGCGCGGGATTCGTGGGCCAGCGATGACGACGGCAATCGGCGAAGGATGGCCTGCCACCCGAGGCCCGCTCATGGGTGAGCGAAGGTGGTACGGGGATTCGAACCCCGGTCCCGTGGCTGAGAACCACGTGTCCTGACCCCTAGACGATACCGGCCCGAGCCGACAGGAACTCCAAAACATAGCACCCTGGCGCGGAGAAGGGTCAAGTCAGGGATAATCGAATCGTTCGTCGCCTTCCGTGACGCCGCTTCACTTCCCGACTGATGGATACACGCCGTCTCTGCGCCGCCCTGCTCGTCCTGGCGCTCGGCTGCGTCGCAAGTTCGTGCGACGAGGCGCCGACGGCGGCGCCTCGTCCCGTGCCCCACGGCGGCACGATCACGGGCCGGGTCACCCTGGCGGGCAGCCGCCGACGGTCGACTCCGATCCGGATGGGTCTCGACCCCACGTGCCTCGAAGATCGCCGGCTCGACGACGCCGAGCGAGACGGTGATCGTGCGCGGCGGACGGCGCGGTCGCCAACGCGTTCGTCTACATCCGGGACGGACTTCACGCCGCGCAGACCTTCGCCGCGCCGACCGCTCCGGTCGTGCTCGACCAGCGCGGCTGCCGGTTCGTCCCGCACGTGCTCGGCGTCCAGGTCGGCCAGCCGCGTCGAGGTCGTCAACAGCGACCGACCGAGCACAACGTGCACGGACGCGGCGTCCAGCAACCCCGAGTTCATCCGCCTGCAGCCCGTGCAGGGCGATGCGGCGAGACGCGCGTGTTCAACGCCCCGGAAGTCATGGTGCCGTCACGTGCGACATGCACCCGTGGATGACGGCCTACATCGGCGTGGTGCCGCACCCGTTCTTCGCGGTCACCGGGAGCGACGGCCGGTATACGCTCGCGGACGTCCCGCCGGGACGATACACCCTCGAGGTCTGGCACGAACGCTTCGGCCGGCAGACGGTCCAGGCCCGGGTCGCCGGCCAGACGGCCGTCACGGCCGACGTGTTGGCGGGCTGAGCCGGAAGGCTGAGGGACCGCTCGTGACCTGGATCTCCCGTTACACCCGTCTGCTGGCCGTGGCCACGCTGCTGCTCGTGGCCGCGGGCGGCATGGTCACCAGCACGAACTCGGGCCTGTCCGTGCCCGACTGGCCCACGACCTACGGCCGGCAGATGTTCGCGTTTCCGATCAGTCAGATGGTGGGCGGCATCTTCTACGAACACGGCCACCGGCTGATCGCGTCGACCGTGGGCATGCTGACGATCGGTCTCGTCGTGCTGCTCTGGCGGGGCGAGCCCCGGGCCTGGGTCCGGCGGCTCGGCTGGGTCGCACTGGCGGCGGTCATCGCGCAGGGTGTGCTCGGCGGCATCACCGTGCTCCTGCTGCTGCCCGACAGCGTGTCGATCAGTCACGCGGGCCTGGCGCAGCTCTTCTTCGCCCTGACGGTCAGCCTGGCCCTGTTCACGTCGCCGACGTGGCGGCAGCCGCCGGTTCCGCCGGTCGTCGATACGGGCTCTGCGCCGGCGGATGATCGACCTTGACGGCCATCGTGTACTGCCAGATTCTGTCGGGCGCCACCATGCGGCATACCGGCGCCGGTCTCGCCATTCCCGACTTCCCGCTGTCCTACGGACGGCTGCTGCCGCCCGTCTGGACGCAGCCGATTGCGCTCAACTTCGCGCACCGGGTGGGCGCCCTGGTCGTCGCGATGTTCGCGCTCGCGAACATCGCCACGATCGTGCGCCGGCACGGCGACCGCCCGGAACTCACGCGCGCCCGCCTGGCTGCTTGCCGCCGCCATCGCCGTCCAGATCACGCTCGGGTGCGCTCGTCATCCTCACGGCGAAGCAGCCGATCATCAACACGCTGCACGTGGCCACCGGCGCGATCGTCTTCGCCACGTCGCTCGTGATCACGCTGCGGCGATCGTTCCGCCGGCACGATTCGACGGCTGCCGGCCCGCGCGTCAGTGAAGCCTGACGCCTTCGTCTACGAGAAGACGGCCGTGAAACCGACGCCCCGCACTCGCGGCGCTCGGCGACGTCCTGATGCTCGCCAAGCTGCGCGTCAACGCGCTCGTCGTGGCCACGACGGCCGGTGGCTACTGCTGGCCCGGCCGGACAACCGAATCTGCGTCTCCTGGCGTGAACGTCTGCTTCGGCACCGCGCTCGTGGCCAGCGGTGCGGCCGCCATCAACCAGGTGCACGAACACGACACGGACCGGCTGATGAACCGGACGCGCCACCGCCCGGTCGCCGACGGCCGGATGACCGGCGGCGAAGGCGCACTGTCGCCGGGGTCGCTGGCCCTCGCGGGCCTGGTCACCCTCGCCGCGGCCAGCACGCTGGCCGCACGCTCGTCGCGCTCGCGACGCTCGTGAGCTATGCCGCCGTCTACACGCCGCTGAAGCGGCGCACCCGCTGTCGACGATCGTCGGCGCCGTGCCCGGCGCGCTGCCGCCGCTCATCGGCTGGGCCGCCGCCGGCGGCACGCTGCTCGAGCCGGCGCCCTGGACGCTGTTCCTGATCATGTTCTTCTGGCAGCTCCCGCACTTCCTCGCCGATTGCCTGGATGTACCGCGAGGACTACGCGCGCGCCGGTCTGCCGATGCTGGCCGTGGTGGACACGACACGGCGCGATCACGGGCCGGCAGGCCATGCTCTGGGCCGCCGCCCTGGTTCCGTTCAGCCTGCTGCCGGCCCTGTTCGGGCTGCACCACGGGCATCTACGCTATCGGCGCCCTGCTGCTCGGCATGGTCCAGCTCGGGTTCACGGCCGTCGCCTTCGCGCGCGATCCATCGTTCGCGAAGGCGCTCCAGCTCTTCTACTGCCCGCTGCTCTAGCTGCCGCTCCTCTGGCTGCCTGACGGCGATCCGACACCGACGGACCGATGGCCGGCCGGCGATCCGATGACCATCGCCGACCTGCCCGCGCTCAACGCGACGCTGAACGCACACGCCGCCTCCTGCTGCTCGCCGGATGGCTGGATCATCAAGCGCGGCGCATCCGGTGCACCGGCGGTTCATGATCGCGGCGTTCGTCGCCTCGCGTCTTTCTGGTCTCGTACGTCGTCTATCACGCGCAGATCGGATCGAAGCACTTCCCGGGCACCGGCGTCGCGCGCGATGGTCTATTTCTCGATCCTCATCCCGCACGTCGTGCTGGCCGCGGCGGTCCTGCCGCTGGCCATCATGACCCTGCGGCGGGGCCTGCGCCGGCAGGACGACCGCCGGCACCGCCGGATCGCCCGCGTGACGTTGCCGCTGTGGCTGTTCGTGTCGGTGACGGGCGTCCTGGTCTACCTGATGCTCTACCAGATGCATCCCTGATCGATCGCCGGACCAGTCCGATCGCGCGCAGAACGCCCTGAGCGGCTCGACCGCACGCCGAGAGCGCCGGGCACGCTGAGACCGGCCAGCGGGTCGGGTGAGCCAGCCGCTCCGCGGACGCCGCGTGAGTGGTCGGAGTATGCTCGTGACGACCGGTCTCGCGCACGACGCCGCCATGAGCACATCCGCAATTCGACAGCTGCCGCCCGTCGACATTGAGGGGCATCGGTCCTCGGGCGCCGGCGGTCCCGACCACCCGATGCGCCAGGCGACGCGTCGGGCGGCCGGACTCGATGCCGCCGGGTGGACCCGCGAGCTGCGTGATCAGGTTGAAGGCTACTTCGACGATTCTCGCGGACGAGTGGCACACGCGCGCCTCGCCGCAACGGACGGCCGTCATGATGGACGCCCTCGCCCGAGGGCTCGGTCCGATCGGCCCGCCCACCGGTCTGGCCGTGGAGGTCGGCAGCGGCATCGGCATGTACTCGCCGCGGCTTGCCGAACGATTTGCGAGGGTACTGGCGGTCGATCTCTCGCGCGCCATGCTACGGCGCGCGCCAGCGGCCCCCGCCTACCGCGTTCAGGCCGACGCGGCCCGGCTGCCGATTGGCGACGCTTCGGCGGCGGCGGTCGTCCTCATCAACACCTTCCTGTTTCCGGCAGAGGTCCGGCGCGTGCTGTCTCCGGGAGGCGCCGTGGTCTGGGTCAACAGCAGCGGCGAGCGCACGCCAATCTACCTCCCGGTCGACGACCTCGTGGCCGCACTGCAGGGCGCATGGACCGGCACATCGAGCCGGGCCGGCGAAGGGCTGTGGTGCGTGCTCCGGCGGGCGTGAGCCGCCCCCGCGCGGCGCGGCCGGCCCGCAGCTCCGACGCGTCGCCCGTCAGTTATCTCTGAGCGCGAATGCGAAGACCGAGTGGTAGGCGGAGATCGCGACGTACTGCTTCCCGTCCACCTCGTAGCTGATCGGCGACGACGAGATCTGGCCGCTGACGAGCGCCCGCCAGAGGACGGCGCCGCTGCGGGCGTCGAGCGCCATGAAGTAGCCCTCGCGGTTGCCCGCGAAGAGCACGTTGCCCCCGGTCGTCAGCATGCCGGCGTCGGTCACGTCGTGCATGACGAAGCGCCACTTCGCGTCGCCGGTCCGCGGGTCGAGGGCGAGGATCTCGCCGTGGCCCGCGACCTCGGTCCACGTGTTGATGCGGGGCCGCTTGATATTCGGCATCGCCGTGCTCGGCGACCCGCCCGTGT
This sequence comes from uncultured Acidobacteriota bacterium, assembly GCA_963849525.1. Classification (GTDB taxonomy): domain Bacteria; phylum Acidobacteriota; class Vicinamibacteria; order Vicinamibacterales; family SCN-69-37; genus CAVXSP01. Next base: position 90,566 of record CAWKHL010000008.1, read on the forward strand.
AGCCGCGGCCTTCGACGAACTCGACCGGGTATTCCTGCGCCAGGGCGTGCGCGTCGTTCCAGGCGCCGACGTAGAACAGCCCTGTCTGCGGGCTCCACGATGGCGAGAACCAGTTCGTGCCGCCCTGCGCGTTCGGGTACGTCAGCGTGCCGCCCGGCTGCGATCCGGTGTTGCGCAGCCGGATCGGCCGGCCGTTCGCGTCGAGGCCCGCCGCCCAGTTCTGCTTCACGAACGGCGCGCCGCGGACGAACTTTCCGTTGGTCCGATCCAGCACGTAGAAGAACCCGTTCCGGTTGGCCCAGAGCATGAGCTTGCGCGGCGTCCCGTTCCAGTTCATGTCCACGAGCACCGGCACCTGCGCGGAATCCCAGTCCATCCCGTCGTGCGGCGTAAACTGGAAGTGCCACTTCAACTGCCCCGTGTCCGGGTCGAGCGCGACCGCCGAGCACGTGTACAGGTTGTCGCCGGGCCGCTTATGCCGGATTCCAGTCGGGGCCGGGATTGCCGATGCCCCAGTAGGTCAGGTTCAGGTCGGGATCGTACGAGCCGGTCACCCACAGCGACCCGGCGCCGTGCTTCCAGGAATCGTTGCCCCAGGTCTCGTTGCCCGGCTCGCCCGGCCCGGGGATCGGTCTTGAAACGCCAGAGCTCCCTGCCCGTCGTTCACGTCGAACGCGGCGATGAACCCGATGATGCCCTGCTCGCCGCCCGCGGTCCCGATGATGACCTTGTCCTTGACGACCAGCGGCGCCATCGTGATCGCATAGCCCTCGTTGGCGGTGCCGACCTTCGTATCCCACACGAGGCGGCCGTTCGTCGCGTCCACGGCGACCAGGTGCGCGTCGATCGTGCCCATGAACAGCGTGTTGCCGAGCATCGCGAGCCCGCGATTGACGCGGCCGCAGCAGACGCGCGCCTCCGGCGCCACCCGGGTACTGGTAGATCCAGAAGATGCGTCCTGTCTTCGCGTCGAGCGCGACGATGTCGTTCGGCGGCTGGGTGATGTACATCACGCCGTCCACGACGAGCGGCGAGGACTCGAGCTTCTCGGTCGAGTCCGCCTGGAACACCCACTTCATCTCGAGGTGCTTCGCGTTCGCCGACGTGATCTGGGTGAGCGGGCTGTGCCGCCATCCGTTGTACCCGCCCGAATACATCAGCCAGTTCTGCGGCTCGCGGTCGGTCCGCAAAAGGCGATCCCCGGTGACCTGCGCGCGCAGCAGCGCCCCGGCCAGGCAGACCAGGACAACACCGGGCACGATCCCCAGACGGCGGCTCATCGGCCGGCGCCCCGGCCCCGCCCCGCTCCGCGCGGCGGCTGAAGCGTGACCAGATACCCGACGACGTCGCTTCGCTCGTCGGGCGAGAGCGTGTCCGTGTACGACGGCATCGGCGATTTCAGGATTTCGTACGACTTCAGGTCCGGCTTCCACAGCGACACGAGCTTCTGATGGCTGTCGACAATCTGGACGCTCCACGTGTCCTCGTTCAGGTGCCGCCCGGTGATCACCTCGCCCGTGCTGGTCACCGCCCGGATGGTGCGATTCCCGGGCTCGGCGGTCGACTGCGGATCGAGCAGCGTGTCCAGCAGGGCCGCAGCGGACAGCGATCCGCCCACGGCGCTCAGGTCCGGCGCCAGGTAGGCCCCCTGGCGGCCGATGCGATGACAGCGCAGGCACCGGCCCTTCCCCTCGACAATCGCCTTCCCGCGGGCCGGATCCCCGACGTGCACCTGGCGCGCGCCGTAGTCCTTCATCGCGCGGAGGTAGGCGACGAGCGAGATCAGGTCGCCGGTGGAGAGGTTGTTCGGGGGCATCGCCGTCCCGGGGACGCCCTTGAGGATCGTGTTCATGATCTCCAGATCGGTCGTCACCCGCTTGAACTGCCCGGTGCGGAGGTTGACGCCGCCGATGGAGTCACCGGTGGGGCCGTGGCACGTGAGGCAGAACGACGCGTACAGGCGCGAGCCGGCGTCGATGCGCCGCTGATCCGAGACCTGCGCCGAGGCGACGCCCGCAAGGGCCGTCCACACCAGAGCCGCCGCGACCCACCATCCGACGCGACTTGTCATGAACCACCTCAATACAGGAGGTACTTTGCGCGCAGGCGGCGCCACCGCGCCTCGTCGGCGCCCCACGACCGGGCGATCGAGGCCGGGTCGTCGCCGGCCTTGAGGCGCTCCAGGCCGGCCTTGGATCCGAACAGCCGGGCGGCGGCGTCAATCTGAAACTGGCCGGGGAAGAGCTTGAGCAGCGCGGCGGCGATCTCGGCGCCGACCCGAACGGGCCGCACGGCCTCACGGTCGGTCACGACGATGAACACGCCGTGGCATTCCTGATTCGCGAACTTGCTGGAGGTCGGCGTGAACGTGACCGGATAGAATCGGACGCCGGGCAGTTGTCGCGCGTTCAGCTCGTCGGCCAGCCGCGCGCCGTCAATCCACGGCGCGCCGACGTGCTCGAACGGCGTGTCGGTCCCTCGGCCGACGGAGATGTTCGTGGACTCGAATGCGCCGATTCCCGGGTATAACGCGGCTTCGTAGAGGTTCCGCATGTTCGGCGACGGGTTGATCCAGCCGAGGCCCGTCTCGTCGTACCACTCGTCGCGCCGCCAGTTCTTCATCGCGAATCACGGTAAGGTCGGCGCCGATGTTCTTCTCGCCGTTGACCAGCCGCGCGATCTCGCCAAGCGTCATGCCGTGGCGGATCGGCATCGCCGGAAAGTAGCCGGTGAACCCGACCGCCGTCACGTCGAGCGCCGGCCCCTCGATCTGCACGCCGCCGATGGGATCGGGCCGGTCCAGCACGAACACCTTGATCTTCTTCGCGGCGCGGCCGCCTCCATCACGTAGCGCCGTCGTCGTGATGTAGGTGTAGAAGCGCGCGCCGATCGTCCTGCAGGTCGATGACGATGGCGTCCAGCCCGTTGAGCATCTCGGCGGTCGGCCGGGTCGGTCGCGCCGTAGAGCGAGTAGATCGGCAGGCCGGTCTTCTCGTCGCGGCTCGACGGCACGGCCGCATCGAGGATGCCTCGGATGCCGTGCTCGGGGCTGAACAGCGCGACCAGCTTCACGTCAGGCGCCGCCGCCAGCACGTCGATCGTCGCCTGGCCGTCGCGGGCGCGGCCCGTGTGGTTGGTCAGCGAGCCCCACACGCAGGCCCTTGAGCGGCGCGAAGTCCTCCGCGCGCAGCACGTCGATGCCGGTCAGCACGGGCGGCGCGGGGACGCGCGCCACGACGCCCGCGGGCGACAGCGGCGTCGCGCGCGGCCAAGCGAGCGCGGCCGTCATGGCCGGCGGCGCATCGACCAGCGCAGACGCCACGATGGTCGCGACGCGCGCGCGCACGGGCGTCACGTCGCCCGTGCCGTCCGGGTGGACGCGGTTCGACAGGAAGACGACGAAGACGCGCGTCGCCGGATCGATCCAGAGCGACGTGCCCGTGAAGCCCGTGTGGCCGAACGATCCGAGCGGCAGGAACTCGCCGCGGTTCGCCGAATACGCCGAGTCCAGATCCCAGCCGAGGCCCCGCACGTTCGGCTCTCCGGGCCGGGTCGCGGGCGACGTCATGCGCGAGACGGTCAGCGGCGAGAGAATCCGCGTGGCCCCGACGGCGCCGCCGTGCAGCAGCATGCGGCAGAAGATCGCCAGGTCCGCCGCCGTGCTGAATAGCCCCGCGTGGCCCGCCACGCCGCCCATCCGGCGTGCGGTCGGATCGTGGACGACGCCGCGGAGCATGACGTTGAGCGCCGGCCCGCCGGCCAGATCGCACGGCGCGTCCCGCTCCCGGCACCACTGCGTCGGCGCGATGCGGCGGCGCAGCGACGCCGGCGGCTTGAACATCGTGTCCTTCATGCCCAGCGGGCCGAAGATCTGGTCGTGCGACGAAGACGTCCAGGGGCGTGTGGCTTACCCGGGCCGACGATCTCCCCGAGCAGCTCGAAGTTGATGTCGCTGTAGACGAACGGATGGCGGCGCCGGCGACGTCAGCACTTCATCGGACGCCAGCTTGATGGCCGTATCCGCGCCCACCCACCGCTCCGAGAGATCCAGGTCGGGACGCAGGCCGGAGCTGTGCGTGAGCAGGTCGCTTGATCGTCAGCCGCGCCTTGCCGTACTTGCCGAATTCCGGGAATGAACGACGCGACCGTGTCGTTCAGGCGGATCTTCGCCGCGCTCGACGAGCATCATCACGGCGGTCGTCGTCGCGACGACCTTCGTGAGCGACGCGAGGTCGAACATCGTGTCGAGCGTCATCGGCTCGCGCGTGCGGCACGATCGCCCGGTTGCCGTACGCCTTCTCGAAGACGGTCGCGTCCCCGCGGCCGACGAGGACGACCGCGCCGGGGGTCTTCTTGTCGGCGATCGCCTGATTGACGACGGTATCGATGGCCTGCAGGCGGACCGGGTCGAAGCCGGCCGCGCCGGGATTGCGTGCCGCCTGGGACTGCGCCGCCGGCACACCGCCGGCGAGCACGACGAGCGCTCCAAGCAGGGCGGCGCTGAGCGACCAGTGACGCATATGGCCTGAGATTATAGACAACAGGCCCGGCGCCGGGAGGTCCGGCACCCGGAGGGGCTACTTCGCGAAACGGTCGAAGATATCGACGAGTTCGGTCAGACGGCGACGGCCCTCTTGCTCACTTTCGGCCACGCCGTTCGGGACGCACGTTTCCACGTGGTGACGGAAGACGCTGAGGCTGATGCGGTTCAGCGCGGCTTCGGCGGCCGCAAGCTGCTGAAGGATCTCGATGCAGAGGCGGGGCTCCTGCACCATCCGGCGGATGCCCCGAACCTGCCCCTCAATCCGATTGAGGCGCGTAATGAGGGCCTGCTGCTGCTGCTCATCCAACATCGCTCTATGCCTGTCTGCGGGACTCGTAGGCTACGATTCACGCTAGTAAGAGGCGCTGGCGGCGACCTCACACTGTAGCCCTGTATACGGTCGCCGCCGCCAACCTGTTTCTCCGGACCTGTTATGACCCCGATCCGACACACGACCGTCCTGGGGGCGGGCACCATGGGCGCCCAGATTGCCGGGCATCTGGCCAATGCCGGCGTCCCCGTCCTGCTGCTGGACGTGTCGGCGGCGGCCGCGGACGCCGGGCTGGCCCGGGCGCGGGCCCTGAAGCCGGATCCCTTCTTTCTCCCGGACACGGCCACCCGGATCCAGACGGGCAGTTTTGCCGACCTCAGCGCGGCCGCGGCCTCGGACTGGATCGTGGAGGCCGTCGTGGAGGACCTGGACGTCAAGCACCGCCTCCTGGCCCAGGTCGACCAATGCCGGTCCAGACGGGTCGGTCGTCTCCTCCAACACGTCAGGGATCTCGATTGCGGCGATGGCCGACGGCCGCTCGGACGACTTCCGGCGGCACTGGCTGGGCACGCACTTCTTCAACCCGCCCCGTTATCTCAGGCTGGTCGAGCTCGTTCCGACGGCGGACACGGACCCGGCGGTCACCAGGCGCCTCGCTGACTTCATCGACCGCCGCCTCGGCAAGGGGGTCGTCGTCGCGAAGGACACGCCAGCGTTCATCGCCAATCGAATCGGGCTCTTCGGCGTCGTGCGGCTGCTGGACGCGCTGCGCCAGGGCGCTTCACCGTCGAGGAAATCGACGCCGTGACCGGACCGCTGATCGGCCGTCCGAAGAGCGCGACCTTTCGCACACTGGACATCGCCGGCCTGGACATCCTCGCGCGCGTGACCCGCGACCTCGGCGACCGGCTCAACGCCGGCGAACGCCGCCTGTTCGACCTGCCGCCGTTCGTCGGCCGGATGATCGAGCGCGGCTCGCTGGGCGAGAAGACCGGGCAGGGCTTTTACAAGCGCGTGAGAGCGGGCGAGGACACACGGATTCTCGCCCTGGACGTCGGACACCTCGACGCGACCGACGCCGATCCGTACCACGACCGCCGCGCACCCGCTCTGCCGGGGCTCGACGCCGCCGCCGCGATCCCCGACCTTCCGGAGCGAATCCGCGCGCTGGTCCATCGCCCGGACAAAGCCGGCAGCCTCCTGCGCTGGGCGCTACTGCCGACGCTCCACTACGCGGCGCGCGTCGCCCCGGAGGTCGCCTACTCGCTCGACGAGGTGGATCGCGCGATGCGCTGGGGATTCGGGTGGGCGCTGGGGCCGTTAGAGACACTGGACGCCATCGGCGACGCGCCAGCGCACTATCGCACCGGGCCCCTTTCGCCGATGGAGCCGCCGTTCCTGATCCTCCAGTCCGCAAACGCAGGCGGGCATTGTCAGGAGCAACCCGTCGGCCGATCTCGTCGATCTCGGCGACGGCGTACTCTGCATCGAGTTCCATTCGAAGATGAACACGATCGGCGGCGACACCATCGAGATGCTGCACGCGGGCGTCGAAGAGGCCGCGGCCAACTTCCCGGCGCTGGTCATCGGCACCGAAGCGGAGCATGTTCTCCGCAGGCGCGAACCTCGACCTGCTGCTGAAGGCGGGCGAAGAAGGCATTGGGAGCGCGATCGACGAAATGGTCCGGGCGTTTCAGCGCGCGACGATGGCGCTCAAGACGGCGCCGATTCCCGTCATCGCAGCGCCGGCCGGGCTGGCGCTCGGCGGAGGGTGTGAGATCTGCCTGCAGGCGCATCGCGTGCAGGCGGCGGCGGAAACCTACCTGGGGCTGGTCGAGACGGGCGTCGGTCTGATTCCCGCAGGCGGCGGCGCAAAGGAGTTGCTGCTGCGCGCCACGGCCCATCTCCCCGCCGGTGAACCGCCGCACGCACGCCGGCGTACCAGGCCGCTGTCGCCCGGGCGTTCGAGACGATGGCATTCGCCAAGGTATCGACGAGCGCGTCCGATGCGCGGCGGCTCGGCTACCTGCGCGACGAAGACGCCGTGACGATGAATCAGGAACGGCTCGTCGGCGACGCCAAGGCCTGCGCGCTCCAGGCCGCCCGCGGATATCGGCCCGCCATGCCGCGCCCGGCCGTCGAGGTCGGCGGCGACGACATCTACGCCGCGCTCGCCCTCGGCGTGCACCTCGCGCTCCGCGCCGGCCGCATCAGCGAATACGACGCACAGCTCGGCCGCACACTCGCGCGGGTCTTGACCGGCGGCCATCTGACCGCACGCGGCACGGTCTCCGAGCAACGGCTGCTCGACCTCGAGCGCGAAGCGTTCCTGAGCCTGTGCGGAGAGCGCAAGACGCAGGAGCGAATCGCCCACACCCTGAAGACCGGCAAGCCACTGCGAAATTGACCGGACCGACGTCGCCCGGTCCCCGTGCTGTTGATTGCCGGCATCCAGGGCCGGTGGGAATGGATGGCGCCGGCGGTCGCCGCCCTGGAGCGCGCCCACCATGTGATCACGTACTCGCTCGCGGGGCGCACCGGGCGCGGGCACGTTCGATGCTTTCGTCGATCAGGCAGAAGCGGCGCTCGACCGCGCGGGTGTCGACCGGGCTCTCGTCGTCGGCGTCTCGTTCGGCGGCGTCATCGCGGCGCGGTTTGCCGCGTGCCGGCCGAACCGCACGCTGGCCCTGGGGCTCGTCTCGGCGCCATCGCCGCGCTGGCGGCCGGATGCCCGCCGTGCGGCGTACCTTCAGCGTCCCATTCTCGCCACGCCGGCGTTTGCCGCCGGGGCGATCGGCCGTATGCTGCCGGAGGTCCGAGCGGCGATCCCACCGACCGGCTCGCGCGGTGGCGCTTCGTGGCGCGCCACGTGGCGCGCATCGTCCGCTACCCGGCCTCGCCGCGCTGGATGGCTGGCCGCGTCGCCCTCTGGCTCGAAAGCGACGTCTGGTCGAGCTGCCAGGGCATCACCGCCCCGACGTTCATCCTGACGGGCGAGCCGGCGCTCGACCGCGTCGTGCCCGTCGAAAGCACGCTGGACTATCTGACCGCGATTTCCCACGCCCGACACGCCGTCTTGCCGCGCACAGGGCACCTCGGGCTCGTGACGCGGCCCGAGGCTTTCGCGCTGCGCGACGGATTGGGATCGCGACGTCCGTAGCCCGGCCGGCAACTTCGTGCAATACGTTCGTGCACTTCGATATTCCCGGGCCAGCCGGATAGCTCGAAGCCCAGCTCGACCGCCCGTCCGGCGACGCGTCCGAGCGGCCGCGCGCGGCGGTCGTCTTCGCGCCACCCGCACCCGCAGCACGGCGGCACGATGCACACGAAGGCGGTCTACCAGGGCGCAAAAGGCCTCGCGCGGATTGGCTGCGCGGTGCTGCGCTTCAACTTCCGCGGCGTCGGCCGCAGCGCGGGGCCTTCGGCGGAGGCGACGCGGCGAGCGCGGAGGACTTCGCGCCGCGCTCGACTTCATGACGCGCACGCTATCCGGCGTGCCCGCTCTGGGCGGCGGGTTTCTCCTTCGGGTCCTGGGTCGCGCTGAGACCGGCGCCGCCGACCCGCGGCGTCGCGGTGCTCATCGGCATCGCGCCGCCGGTCGCCCGGGTACTCGTTCCCGCAGACCGCTGCGTGCCGGCCAAGCCGAAGTTCTTCGTCCAAGGCGAGCGCGATGAGCTCTGCCCGCTCAAGGACCTCTGGGCGTTCTACGCGCAGCTGAAGGAGCCCAAGGAGCATCGTCGTCATCGACGGCGCGGACCACCTGTTCGACGGCAGGACGGTCGAGGTCGGCGACGCGCTCGAGGACCTGCTCGGCGACGTGGCGAATGACCGCGGCGCCACTGACGCTCGGGGATGCGGTCGTCGTCAGCGCCGTCCGGACCGCCGGTCGGCAAGCGCCCCGCGCGGCGCGCTCTCGGCGACGCGCCCCGACGACCTGGCGGCGACCGTCCTCGTCGGACGTGCTCGCGCGCCGCCGGCGGCTCGACCCGGCGGAGATCGACGACGTCATGCTCGGGTGCGCGATGCCCGAAGCCGAGCAGGGACTCAACGTCGCCCGCATCGCGAGCCTGCGCGCCGGCATTCCCGTGACGGCGTCGGCCGTCACCGTCAACCGTTTCTGCTCGTCGGGCCTGCAGGCGATCGCCTACGCGGCCGAGCGGATCATGCGGGCTTCGCGTCGGCGATCGTCGCGGGCGGCACCGAGTCGATGAGTCTGGTTCCGATGGGCGGCCACCGCGTCGCGCCGAACCCGACGCTCGTCGAGACTACCCGGACGTCTATCTCAGCACGGGCCTGGTCGCCGAGAACCACGCGCGCGAGGCGAGCCATCTCCGCGCGAAGCACAGGACGCTTTCGCGCTGCGCAGCCACCGGCGCGCCGTCGCGGCGATCGACGCCGGGCGGTTCGCCGGACGAGATCGTGCCGGTCTCGGATGTCCAGCCGTCGGTGGACCTGCACGCGGCCGGCGCCGGGCGTCGTCCCGCACGGTCAACGTTGCCATCGACGAAGGACCGCGCCGCGACACGTCGGCCGAGGCGCTGGCCAACGCTGCGGCCGGCCTTTCACGCGCCGCGGCACCGTCACGGCCGGCAACTCGTCGCAGATGAGCGACGGCGCCGCGGCGCGTGGTCGTCATGGAGGCGGAGCGGGCGGCCGCGCTGGGCCTGACGCCGCTGGCGCGCGTTCGTCGGCTATGCCACGGCCGGCGTCGAGCCGGAGCGGTTCGGCATCGGCCCCGTTCCGGCCATCCACAAGGCTCCTGGCGCTCGACCGGCCTGCGGCTCGAGCAGATCGACCTCGTCGAGCTGAACGAGGCCTTCGCGGCCCAGGTCCTCGCCTGTCTTCGACGAGCTGCCGATCGATCCGGACACGCTGAACGTCAACGGCGGCGCCATCGCACTCGGCCACCCGCTGGGCTGCACGGGCGCGAAGCTGACGACGACGCTGCTCTACGAGATGCGCGGCGCCGCGGTCCGCTACGGCCTGGTGACCATGTGCGTCGGCGGCGGCATGGGCGGCGGCCGGCGATTTTCGATCGCGAGTGAGCTGATGGGTCTGACGACCGACGCGCGCCCGTGCGCCGTCCTGCGCGGCGACGGAGCTCGGCTCCTCACCGACGCGAGCCCGGACCGCGTGCTGCGACGCCCGGGCGCGCTGAGCGAGGAACAGCGGCTGATCGCGACGCACACCGCCGATTTCGCGACGCGGGAAGTCGATGCCGCGAGACTCGGCGCGCTCGAGCAGAAGGAGTGGGGCGTCCCGCGCCGGCTCTCGGCGCTGCGGCGAGCTCGGGCCTGCTCGGCGTGGACGTGCCCGAGGAGCTCGGGGGCATCGGCCTCGACAAGGTCACGTCGATGCTCGTCGGCGAAGCGCTGTCGGGGGCCGCGGCGATTTGCCACCACGTTCGGCGCCCAGACCGGCCTGAGCGTCATGCCATTCTCTGCTTCGGCACGCGAGCCCAGCAGCGCAGGTACCTGCCCGGATCGTCAGCCGGCGAGTTGATCGGCGCGTACTGCCTCAGCGAGTCCGGCTCGGGGTCGGACGCGCTCGGCGCCGCGCGCGCGCCGTCCAGCCGAGCGCCGGACGGCTCGTGGGCTCAACGGCGAGAAGATGTGGATCACCAACGGCGGCTTCGCCGACGTCTACATCGTCTTCGCCAAGGTCGACGGCGAGCAGTTCTCGGCATTCATCGTCGAACGCGGACTTCCCCGGCGTCGCCGAGCGGCAAGGAAGAGCACAAGATGGGCCTGCACGGATCCTCGACGACCGCCGTGCTGCTCCGCAGGACGCGCGGGTGCCGGCCGGCGAACCTGCTCGGCGAGGTCGGCAAGGGCCACAAGGTCGCGTTCAACGTCCTCAACTACGGCCGGTTCAAGCTGGCGGCGATGTGCGGCGGCGGCGCCGCGCGAGGCGATCGCGCGAGGCGGCGCGCTACGCGCGCGCACGGCGGCAGTTCGGCCGGCCGATCGCGGCGTTCGGCGCCATCCGCCACAAGCTGGCGGAGATGGTCGCCCGCGCGTACGCGGTCGAGAGCATGCTCTACCGCACGGCCGGCCTGATCGACCGCGCATCGCGCCGGCGGACCGACACGCCGGCCGCGTCGCTGGCGGCTCTCGAGGAGTACGCCATCGAAGCGTCGATCCTCAAGGTGGCCGGCAGCGAGATGCTCGACTTCGTCGCTCGACGAGAACATCCAGATCCACGGCGGCAACGGATTCGTCCGCGACTATCCAGGCCGAGCGCCACTACCGCGACGCGCGCGTGAACCGCATCTTCGAGGGCACGAACGAAATCAACCGACTGCTGGCGCCGACCCTGCTCCTCAAGCGCGCGGCGGCCGAGGACTCGCCGCTGCTCGCCGCCGCGGCGCGAACCCTCGACGGCCGGACCGCCCCGGCTCCGCCGCCGGCCGGCAGCCAGACGGACCTGGCCGCCACGACGCGGCGGCACGTCGCGATCCTGAAGCAGACGGCACTCCTCGTGCTGGGACTGGCGGCCCGCACGTACGGCGCAGCCCTGCCGCAGGAGCAGGAAGTACTCCTGATGGCCGCCGATCTGCTCAGGGACGCCTTCGCCGCCGAGAGCGGGATGCTGCGCGCCGAAGCGCATCCGGGCCCCGACCGCATCCACACGGACCTCGCGGCGGTCATCGCCTTCGACGCGTGCCTCCGGGCCGATGCCGGCGCCCGCACGGCCATCGCGGCGATGACCTCCGGCGACGCAGGCCGTGCCCTGGCCGACGCACGGCTGACCGCCTTCCCCGTCAACACCGTGGCAGCCAGGCGCCGGATCGCGGACCGAATTCTGCAGGGGAACGGATGAGAGGGTACCGACGCGAAAAGTCGAGCGGCGGCCGGCAAGTGCGCGAGAATGAGAGAATCATGGCGCTGCGGAATTCCGTTCGGCGGCTTCGGGCTGTTCAATCGTCTCGACCTCTTCACCAGTTCCCTCTTTCACTCTCGTTCGTCCTGATCGGCCTCGCGCTCGCGGCGGGCGCGTGCTCGTCCGGGCCGCCGCCGCCGGACAACCGCCCGTCCGAGCAGCAGGTGCTGGACTGGCGGAAGGCCAAGGACGAGGACTTCCGGTCCACGAGCAGGGACAGCATCTCGCCAATTCCGCTGGCCGAGCGGGCGTCGTTCACGGGCCTGAACTACTACCCGATCGATCCCACGTACCAGGTGCCGGCGTCGCTGTCCGTCGAGCCGAGCGACCCACCGGTCATCGTGGAGTTGCAGACCTCCGGCACGGAGCGGGATCGCTACCGGAAGGTCGGCACGTTGAGCTTCACGCTGGCGGGCCTGCCGTACAAGCTGACCGCCTATGCACTCGAAGCGGGTTCCCTGGAGCGCCTGTTCGTCCCGTTCGGCGACCTGACCAACGGCGACGAGACCTACCGGGGCGGACGGTTCCTCGAGCTCGAACAGACCTCCACCGGCGTGTACGATCTGGATTTCAACCGCGCCTACAATCCCTTCTGCGTGTTCAGCCCGAACTACATCTGCCCCGTGCCTCCGCGGGAGAACCGCCTCGCCATTCCCATCCGGGCGGGCGAGCGGCTTCCGTTGAACTACAAGCCGGCCGATCACTGATCGTGTCTGTCTCGGCGGTGGTCTTCGATTTCGACGGCGTCCTTGCCAACACCGAGCGGCTGCACCTGCGCGCCATTCAGGATGCGCTCGCCGCCCACGGGCGCGCGCTCGACGACCGCGAGTACTTCGAGCGGTACCTCGGCTACGGCGACCGCGACGTGTTCGTCGAGCTGGCCCGGGAGCTGGCGTGGGCAGTGGACGATGCGGCCATCCAGTCGCTGATGTCGCTCAAGGCCGAGCGGTACCGCCATCATCTCGAAACCGGCGAGGCCCTCTACGCGTCGGCGGCCGGCTGCGTGCGGGCGCTCGCCGCGCGGTTCCCACTCGCGATCGCCTCCGGCTCGCTCCACGCGGAAATCGAGGACATCCTGGCGGCGGCTGGCCTGCGCGACGCGTTCCGCGTCATCGTCGGCGCCGACGACGTCGCCAGCGGCAAGCCGGCGCCGGATCCGTACGTCAAGGCCGCCGCGCTGCTCGGCGTTGCGCCGTCGACGGCCGTCGCCGTCGAGGACTCCCGGTGGGGTCTGGAGTCCGCGCGCGCGGCCGGCCTGCGCACGATCGCGGTCACCACGACCTACGGCCCGGCCGCGCTCACCATGGCGGATCTCGTCGTCGACTCGCTCGACGCGATCTCTCCGGCCGTCATCGAACGGCTATGATGCGGTACTCGTGCCGGACGCTTCGCGTCGAACCGACCCGCTCGTTCAGGAGCTCGCCTCCGCGCTGAACGGACATCCCGCCGGCCTGGCCTCGGCCGCGCTGACGATTGCCAAGCTCGAGTACCCCGGGCTCGATCCGCGCCCGCATCTGCAGACCCTCGACCGGCTCGGCGCCCGCGCACGCCGGCAGGTTGACCGGCGGACGCCGGGATCGATCCGCGACCGCGTGGAGGGGCTGAACCGTCTGCTGTTCGAGGACGAAGGCTTCGCGGGCAACCGCCGCCACTACGACGACTTCCGCAACAGCCTGCTCAACACCGTGCTCGACCGCCGGCTGGGCATCCCCATCACGCTCGCGCTCGTCTACATGGAGGTGGCACACCGCGCCGGGATGCGTGTCGAGGGCGTCGCGTTTCCGGGCCACTTCCTGATGCGCGTCGCCCTGCACGACGCCGGAGGTGACAAGGCGCTGCTGCTCGATCCGTTCGACGCCGGCCGCGAGTTGAGCGTGGCCGACTGCCGCGATCTGCTGGCGCGCGGAGCGGACGCGCACGACCCGCCTCGGTTCGATCGATTGCTGCTCCAGCCCTGCAGCCCGCGCCGCATGGTGGCGCGGATGCTCCACAACCTCAAGCGAGCCTACGTCGACCTGCGATTGTACGCGCGCGCGCGGCGGGCGACCGATCTCCTGCTGGCAGTCGAGCCGCTGTTGATCTCGGAACTGCGGATCGGGGACTGCTGTCCTACCAGCTCGACGACTGCCCGTCGGCCCTGCGGGATCTCGAAGACTATCTGCGCCTGAATGCCTGGAAGGATGACCCCGACCGCGACGAACACGACCGTATCCTGAGCCACGTTCGAACGCTCAGGCTCCGCGTCGCCTCGCTGAATTAGCGGCGGACGGTTCGAGCGCGGCCCCTAGCGGCGCCGCTACTGCGCGCCGGGCACGACGCGCTTGCGGTAGCCGCCCCGGCCGTCCGGATCGCTCTCGATCAGGACCAGGGCGCCGCGCGCGTCATAGGTGAACCGCTGTACGGGCACGCCGTCGCGCTTGCGGTTGTCGTCGAACTCGACGGTCTTGAGGCGGCCGTTGTCGAACTGCTCCCACCGGTCCATCACGCCGTCGCCGTCGGTGTCCTCTTCGGCGCGCACCTCGACACCCCCTCGATAGAACTCCCGCCGCACGACGCCCTCGCGGCCGGTGACGTTCGAGACCTCGAGGAACTCGATGCGCTCGGGCTTGCCGTCGGGCCCCATATACGCCCACATATCCGGCTTGCCGTTCCGCGCGCGCGACTCGCCCGCTTTCGTCAACCGCCCCTGCGCGTCGTAGTCCTCCCAACGGTCGATCTTGCCGTCCTCGTCGCTGTCGATGCGGGCCGAGATGGGCCTCGCGCCGTCCATCGTGACCCAGGTATCGACGCGGCCGTCGTGGTTCTTGTCGTAGGTGAGCTCGACCAGCTTGCCGGTCACCGGGTCGTACTTGCCCTGGGTCGTGGCCTTGAGCTGGTCCTGCCGGGCGTTGCGGCAGCCCGCCAGCGCCGCCCCGAGGCCGGCCACCAGGAGGACGGCCAGGACGGCCCGGCGACGGCCGCGTCGCGGCGGGTGAACGGGTGCGCGCACGAACGGGGGGGCGGGTGGGAGCGTGAGCGCCTGGGCGGGCGAGGCGGTGAGAGGGTGGAAAGGGATTCTCACCCTTCCACTCTCTCACCCTTTGACCCGTTTGTCTCTGGCCTACTTGACGAACAGCATCTCGCGGTAGGTCGGCAGCGGCCACAGCTCGTGCGGCGACAGGAGCTCGATCTGATCGCCCGTCTCGCGCAGCGCGTTCATCGCCGGAATGACGACGTCGCGCATGTGCTTGGCGTGCTTCTTGGCGCGGCCGGATCGTGCGTCGAGCGCCGTCGTCAGCTTCTCGGTACGCGTCCGCAGGTCGTCGACCAGGCCGTCGATCTTGTCGAGCAGCTTCTTGCCCTCGCGCGACGAGCCGCCGGCGTCCTTGACGGCCTTCACCGACGCGGCGACCTCGCTCTGGTACGCGAGCGCGGCCGGCAGGATGTACCGGTCCGCCATCAGGGCCATGAGCTGCGCCTCGATGTTGATCGTCTTCACGTAGGTCTCGACGGCGATGTCGTAGCGGGCGTGGAGCTCGCGCTCGTTCATGACCTTGTACTTCTCGAAAGTCTTCACGACGTCCGGGCTTGATCAGCTCCGGCAGGGCGTCGACGGTGTTCGTCAGGTTCGAGCAGCCCGCGCTTGGCGGCCTCCTTCCGCCACTCGTCGGAGTAGTTGTTGCCGTTGAAGATGATCCGCTTGTTCTCCTTGATCATCTTCGGCAGCAGGTCTTTGATCGGCGGCTTCGAGCGACTTCTTGCCCTTGCCGGTCGTCGCGTCTCGAGCTGGGTGGCGACGTAGTCGAGCGACTCGGTCGATCGCCACGTTCAGCGCGATGTTCGGGCAGCGCGATGCTCTGGCCCGACGACACGGCGCGGAACTCGAACTTGTTGCCCGTGAACGCGAACGGGCTCGTGCGGTTGCGGTCGCCGGCGTCGCGCGGCAGCTTCGGCAGGACCGAGACGCCCGTGTCGAGGATGCCGCCGGCTTCGTGCCGCTTCGCGCCGCCCTTCTCGATCTGCTCGAAGATGTCGGTGAGCTGGTCGCCCAGGAAGACGGAGATGATCGCCGGCGGGGCCTCGTTGGCGCCCAGCCGGTGGTCGTTGCCGGCGCTGGCAATCGACGACCCGCAGCAGCCCCTGGCACTTGTTGACGCGCGCGGAGCACGGCCGCGCAGAAGACCAGGAACTGGACGTTGTCGTGCGGCGTCTCGCCCGGGCTGAGCAGGTTGCTGCCCAGGTCGTCGCCCATGCGACCAGTTCAGGTGCTTGCCGCTGCCGTTCACGCCCGCGAACGGCTTCTCGTGCAGCAGGCACGCCAGCCCGTACTTCGGCGCCGATCCGCCGCATCGCCTCCATCGTCATCATCTGATGGTCGGTGGCGACGTTGGCGTTCTCGAAGACCGGCGCGATCTCGTACTGGCTCGGCGCGACTTCGTTGTGGCGGGTCTTGATCGGCACGCCGACCTTGTAGAGCTGCGATCTCGACGTCGTGCATGAAGGCCAGCACGCGCTCGGGAATCGACGCCGAAGTACTGGTCCTCCATTTCCTGGCCCTTCGGCGGCTTGGCGCCGAAGAGCGTGCGGCCGGCGTTGATCAGGTCCGGACGGGCGAAGTAGAAGTTGCGGTCGATCAGGAAGTACTCCTGCTCCGGGCCCGCACGTCGTCACGACGCGCTGCGCCTTCGATCCGAACAGCTTGAGAATCCGGACGGCCTGCTTCGACGAGGGCCTCGATCGAGCGCAGCAGCGGCGTCTTCTTGTCGAGCGACTCCCCGGTCCAGCTCACGAACGCCGTCGGAATGCACCAGCGTCGTGCCGTTCTCGGTCCGACGAGCAGCCACGGCGGGCTCGTCGGATCCCACGCCGTGTAGCCGCGCGCCTCGAAGGTGGACCGCATGCCGCCCGACGGGAAGCTCGACGCGTCGGGCTCGCCCTGGATCAGCTCCTTGCCGCTGAACTCGGCGACGGCCCTGCCCTCGGCCGTCGGCGACAGGAAGCGAGTCGTGCTTCTCGGCGGTGATCCCGGTGAGCGGCTGGAACCAGTGCGTGTAGTGCGTCGCGCCGTGCTTCGATCGCCCAGTCCTTCATGCCCGTCGCGATGACGTCGGCGGCCGAGGCGTCGAGCGGGGCGCCCAGGGTGATCGGTCTTGCGCAGCGCCTTGTAGACGTCCTTCGGCAGTCGGCTGCCGCTGGACGGCATCACCGAACGTCAACGAGCCGAAAATGCTCCGTCGCCTTCGGTCGGCGCGACGGCCCGCTGCCGGCCTTGGTTCCCCATTCGATGATGCTCTTGGTAGCGTGACTGGAGATGCTGACGAGCCCATGACTCCATATTCCTTTCGAAGACTCAGACATCCCGCGCCGGTGGCGCGGAGAGACCGTGAAGAAGTTCCTATTTTGTCCCGAATGCTTCGGAAGTAAAGGGCCTTCGGCGGCCAAAACGGCCGCCGATATGGCCTCGCGCGCGCAGATTCGACAAGATTGTCGACGCTGGAGTCGGCCCCTGCAAAATTGTCGGCCGCCGGCCCGCTCCGGCGCCCGCTACCGCGGGTCGTCGCCGTCGGCGTCGCCGGCCGCACCCGGCCGGACGAACGCCGCGTGCACCGGCGGCGGCATGACGGCGTCGCGTCCGTGGATCGACCGCCAGAGGATCTCGTTCAGCTCGATTCGGGCGTCCGGTCCTCTTCCGAAAGTCCATCCGGGCCGACGCGGCGGCGCCGGGCGCGTCGGCGCCGTTGACTTCGTCCAGCGAGACGCGGGCGTCGAGGTGGGCGAACGGTGCAGGCACGGCGGTGATCTGGAACGCGTGGTACATCGGCGTGGCCGCGGCGTCGTACTGGCTCATCGGCGGCAGCCCGAGGATCAGCTCCATCGTGCGGAGCACGCCGGACGTCGTGTAGAGCGTGCTGTCCACGGCGCCGCGGCGCACGTACGGGCTGATCGACGAACGCCGGCGAGCGGTGCGCGTCGACGTGATCGGGGCCGTTCTGGGCGTCGTCTTCGAGCACGAAGATGGCCGAGTCGCTCCAGTAGCGGCTGTGGCTGATCGCCTCGACGAGCACGGCCGAGCGCCAGGTCGTTCTCGGCAATCATCGCGCGCGGCGTCGGCGCACCGGCGCGGGTGCCGCTCGTGTGGTCGTCGCCGAGCCGGATGATCGACAGCGCCGGCAGGTTGCCGTCGGCTCGAACCGCTGGAACTCCTCGAGCCAGACGTCGATCCGGTGTTGTCCGGGATCGTCAGGTCGAACGGCGGGTAGTCGGGCTGCACGTGGCCCTCGAGGCCGGGCGACGCGACGCCTTCGATCTTCCCGGTCGCCGTCGTTCGCCGGCTCGGCGAACTCGCCGTAGCTGCGCACCGTCACGCCGGCGCGAACGCACGCGTCCCAGATGTAGCCGTTCGGCCGGCGCCGTGACGTTGCCGTAGGCGTTGCGCATCTTGCCGCCGCCCTCGCTCAGGTACACCGCGCCGCGGCTGCCCGTAGTTGGTGGGCCAGATCTTCTCGACGAAGTCCGTTGCGTACGGCCGCCGTCGAGAACGCGTGGCCGTCGTAGCTCACCTCCGCGTCCACGTAGAAGTTGTCGAGCGTCACGAACTGCCGGGCGAGCGCGTGCGCGTTGGGCGTGATGTCCTCGCCGAACAGGCGCCAGCGTCGGGTCGCCGTTGCCGCGGTCCGAGGTCGCCGAGGATCTGATCGTAGGTGCGGTTCTCGCGGATGACGTAGAAGACGTGCTTGATGGGCGACGGCTCGCCGACGCGTCGCGGAATGGGCGAGTCGGCCGGCGCCGCCGCCGGCGCGAGGCGCGTCGCGTCGCTGTAGGGCGTCACGTCGTAGACCGTCTTGGTCAGCTTCGGCCAGCGTCGCGGCGTCGGGCACCGCGCACGATGCGACAGCGAGCCGTCGCAGCATCGAGCCGGTGTACTGCCCGGGCGCGCCCGCGAATGCCCGGCTGGCGCACCGCGCGGATTCGCCAGCGACGTCAGGCCCTTGCCGCTCAGCATGTAGAATCGCGCGTCCGTCCGCGGCTGAACAGCACGCCGGTCGGGATACCAGCCGGTCGGGCATGAACCCGCGGACGCGCTCGTCGCCCGGCTGGAAACGTCCACGATCGCCACAGTGTTGTTGTCGGCGTTGGCGACGGGCAGGCGCTGGCCGTCCGGCGAGAGCGCCAGCGCGTTGGGCGTCGATCCGGCCGGCGCGTTCGGGAAGAGCGCGATCGGAGATCTGCTCGGTCGGCCTTGCGGCGCCGCCAGATCCACGACCCACACGGCGTTCGTGTTGCGCGCACGCGACGAACAGGCGCGCGCCGTCCGGCCGACTGCGACCATGCGCGTTCGGATGCTCGCCGACCGCGACCTCGCCGGCCGCGCGCGAGCGTCTGCGCGTCGAACAACAGCACCTTCGCGCCGCCCCAGAGCGAGACGAAGAACGTCTTCCCGTCCTGCGATGCGACGCACGTGTAGGGCTCCGCGTCGAGCGTTCGCGGTCGCGCGAATCGACCGCGTGGCCGGGTCGACGAGGTTCACGAGCTGGCCGAGCACGTGGACCGCGCACAGCCGGGCTGCCGTCCGGCGTGACGGCGATGCCCGCCGACGAAGCTCTGCGGCGCCGGCCGCGCCACGTGGGCGGTGCCTGTGCCGGGCGCCGGAGCGCTGCGCGCCGACGGCGCGAGCTGAATCGTCGCGCCCGCGGTGCAGCCGGCCCTTCTCCCACGTCAGTTCGACGACGCGTTGGCTGCCGCGCCGGACGAGTAGAGCCGTCGTGCCGTCGGGATGCCACGCGAGGCCGAGCCACGCGTCGTCGAGCGCCGAATACCTGCGACACGGCGCGCCGCGCGCGAGGTCCACGACGCGCAGCGTGGGCCGCGAATAGCCGTTGTTGGTGACGATCAGCGAGCTGGCCGTCCGGCGACAGCGTCATCGCGAGCGGCAAGTCGCCCATCGAGAGGTGCCGGCCGGCGGGCGCAATCTTCCAGCCGTTCGGCAGCAGCGTAACACCGCCGCCCGTGTAGCCGGGATGCACGGCCGACGCCCGCTGCGCGATGGACACCGCGGACGCTCCGGCGATCATCAACGCCGAGGCGATCACCCGTAGCGTGGATTTGCTGATCATGAAGCGTAACGGTAGCACCAGTCGGTAACAATCAGGTGTCGTGGCGAGAGACTTCTTCGGCGACCCCACGGCGCTCGAGGCGCGTCTTCGCAAGAGCCTCCAGCGGCCGCTCCCCGGGACGGCGGCCCACCTCCAGTTCGCCCCACGCCCGGCCCGCGCCGGGTGGCGGCCGGACAATCGTCCGGAATCGGGCGCGCCCCGCCGCGGCGCTCCTTCTCCTGTACCCCGGAGCGCGCGGGGTCACGTTCCCGCTGACGGTGCGGCACCGCGCCCTGTCCATCATCCGGGACAGGTCAGCCTGCCCGGCGGCCGCCTGGACTGCGGTGAATCGGCCGAGCAGGCCGCGCTGCGCGAGGCCCGCGAGGAGATCGGGGTGCGCGCCGGCACGGTGCGCGTGCTGGGCCCGCTCTCCACGCTGTGGGTGCGCGTGGCGATCACGTCGTGCAGCCGTTCGTGGCAATCACGGACGCCAGGCCCGCGTTCCGGCTGGCCGCGCGCGAAGTCGAGGCGCTCGTGGAGGTGCCTCTCGCCGAGCTCTGCGACCTGTCGGTCGTCGGCGAAGAGCGCCGGCTGCGCGACGGCGCGCCCGTGGACGTGCCGTTCTTCGCCCTGCAGGGCCGCCGGGTGTGGGGCGCGACCGCGATGATCCTCGGCGAATTCGCGGCGCTGATCAGTAGTGGAAGCGGTCCTCGAGGCCGACCGAGACCTGCCGCGGGCTGTTGAAGTGCGTGCCGCCGAAGGTGTTGCTTTCGTCGAGCAGGAAGTGCGTGTTGCCGACATTGAGAACCGAGGCCGAGGCCGTCCACTGGGATCCGAACGTCTTGCTCGCCTGCAGGCTGACCGTCGCATGTGCGGGCTTGTGCGCCGGGCCATCGCCTTGGAGAAACCCTGACCCGTAGGCCACCGCCGCCGACACCCAGGCGCCGGGCGCCACGTCGACGTCCACGCCGCCAGTCAGCGTGTCGCGCTGGTCGTGGTCCAGGAAGAAATACCCGCCTTCCGGCGGCTGGAAGTCCGTCAGCCCGCCGCTGACGCCCCGCGGCCCTCGACGAACTGATGGGAAAACGCGAGGTGTATCTGGCACGCGCGCCGAGGCGCGGCGATCGCACCGTCGCCTCCCATCCGTGGATGCGCGCCCGTGTCGATGGTCAGCGGAATGAAGATGTTCGAGTTGCCGATCGCATCGTGGTCGAAGAAGTTACTCGCGTTGGTCTGGAACGCGATCGAGGTCGACCGGACCAGCCGCGCGCGGGAATCAGCACGCCCACTTCGTTATGCGCGTCTCGCTCGCCCTTGAGCGGGAGGAAGCCCGACGCCCTCCTCGGCCGCCAGTTCCAGCAGCGGGCCCGTCACCGTCGTCAGGGGCGGCGGCTGGTAGTACCGCCCGTACGTACCCGCGCACGACCCAGGACCACCGGGGCAGCCGCACGGCGGCGCCAATCCGCGGGTTGACCGCATGCTCGCTCAACGCCCCGGAGAAGCGCGTGATGCGCAGGCCCAGGTTGAGCGTCAGCCAGTCGTTCGCGGCGTACTGGTCCTCGGCGAATGCCACTTCGACGTGGCCGGTCGGCGACAGGCTCTGGTCGAGGACCGCGCCGTCGCCGGACCGAAGTCCGAAACGCACGGCGTCGTGCTGGTAGAAGCCGTACGCGCCGACGCGGGCCATGTGCGCGCCTCGCGGGATCGTCGACCACCGCCTGCGCGCCCGCGTACTGCGACGCCCGGTGGTCCGTGGTCGACGAGCGGATCGTCGGGTCCGCCGTCGAAGCCCGCGCGGTTGTAGTGGTAGAAGGGCGAGACGGTCAGAAACGCGCCGAGACCCGATCGTCTGCAGCCACGAGAAGTTGACGAAAGCCGTCGCGCTCGCGCTGGTGATCGTCGATGCCCGCGGCCTCGGCCGGGCGTGTTCGGGATCTGGTACGAATCGTCCCGAACCGATCCGACGAGACGGAACTGATCGGTCCGGTCGACTTCGAGATCAGCGATACGAATCCGCCGAGCCCCGATGCGCGGTCGTGAATCGGTGTCGGCCACCGGCGTCTCGAGTCCGAGGTCCGTCCGGTTCGCATTCACGATCGCGTAATAGGCCAACTGGTCGGTGTGGTCGCCGAGGCTGAACTGATCGTCGGTCTGCTGGGGGTTGCCGTAGGTGGCCACCAGCTCGGCCTCGCGGTTCCGTTCGAATCCCGATGCGGGCACGACGTTGAACACGCCGTACGTGCGATCGCCGAAATCTGCGGAGTAGCCGCCGCGCTGGATTTCGATCGTGTCGATGTCCTTGGGATCGAACTGCGGCCCGACGGTCGTGGCGATGTTGGTGTTGGGCACCGGGACGCCGTCGACCAGCCACGACACCTGGTGGCCGCCCCGGATGTGCAGCTGGTCGTGGACCATGTACGGCCCGGCACGAACTGCGTCACGGCGTCCAGGCTGTTGCTGCGCACCGCCCCGGGAGTCCGTGCGATCTCGTCGCGCGTGACCAGACTTCGGTCGTGACCGACCGGGTATCGACCGGCGCCGCGACCACGGCGGCCAGATGCTGACGCTCTCGGATACCCCGGCCACCGCCAGCGCGGCCGTCAGCGAGGTGACGCGCCCGACTGCACCACCAGCCGCTGCTCGAAGGTCTCGAATCCCGCACGGGTGAAGGTGAGCGTGTACAGCGCCCGCCGGCACGGCGGGAAACGAAAACCGGCCCTGCGCGTCGGACTGCGCCTGGTCCTGCCAGCTCGACAGGTCGGCGTGCAGGGTGACGGTGGCCTGCGCAACCGGCCGACGCTGGGGATCCTCGGCGACGCCTTTGACGACGCCGAAGAGATCGGCGTGAAGCACGCCGGCGGCGACCAGCCAGCAGGCCAGCGTGAGCATCCGGCCTCCCCCGCGGCGGCGCGACGACGGCTCCATCCCCCGTAGCTTGTCACGCACGGCACCTGCCGGACCATGCGGCAAATTGCCGCACGCGCATCCGCTATCGCTTCGCGGGATACTTCGCGAGCTTCCGCTGCAGCGTGCGGCGATGCAGGCCGAGAACGCGCGCGGCCTCCGAGACGTTGCCGCTGCACTCGACGAGCACGCGGTTGATGTGCTCCCACTCCACGCGGTCGAGGGACATCGGCTGCAGCGGCGCGGACGCCGGGCTCGCGGTCTCCTGCGTCGCGGTCGAACGCCGCGAGGATTTCGTCCGCGTCGGCCGGCTTCGTGCAGATAGTGGGTCGCGCCGCGCCGCAGCGCCTCGACGGCGGTCGCGACGCTGCCGTAGCCGGTGAGCACGACGATGCGCGTCTCCGGATCGGCGGCTTTCAGCGCCGGAATCAGGTTCGAGGCCGTGTCCGACGCCGATGCGCAGATCCAGCAGGACCAGCTCCGGGACGGGTCCACGGCGACGAGGGCCGCCTCGTCGGCGCGTCGCGGCCGTCCGCACGTCGAAGCCGCGAACCTGGCGAACGCGCGGGCTGCAGGCGATCCCGCAGCGCTTCGTCGTCCTCGACAATCAGCAGCGACGTCGCGTCGGACATGCGACGGCGCGCCCCGGCGATGCACGTCCCGGGGCAGGACAACGTCACGGTCGTCCCCGTGTCCGGCCGCCGAGGTCAGCGTGAGGCTGACCCGCCGAGCTGCTCGATCGACGACCGCGCCACGAACAGCCCGAGCCCCGTGCCGCGCCTGACGGCTTGGTGGTGAAGAACGGCTCGCCGGCCCGACGCGAGCTGTTCGGCGCTCATGCCGCGCGCCGTGGTCGACGACGTCGAGCCGGACGCGTCCGTCGGCGGCCAGGGTCGCGTGCAGCCGCACGCGACCCGCCGCGGCCGAGGCCTGCAGGCGCGTTCTGCACGAGGTTGGCGAGCCGCGCGTGACGACCTGCACGGGCCAGACGACGGACGCGTCGGCGGGCGCGTCGACGTCGAGGCGCGCCCGCTCCGGGCGGGCTTAGGCGCGCCCTAGCGCCATCGACAGTCGAGGCGAGCGACGCGCGCCGGGCGTCTCGCCGACGGGCTCGCCGCTCGTGGCCGGCCAGGGCGTCGAGCACCTGCCGGCAGCGGTCGATCTCGGCCCGGATGAGCCGGGCGTCGCGCTGCAGGGCGGTGTCCGTGAAGCGTGCGGTCAGGCTGCGCTCGAGCTCGCGCGCGGCCACGGCAATCGTGGCGAGCGGCGTGCTCAGCTCGTGCGCGGCGCCGGTGGCGAGCGTGGCGAGCCCGGCCAGCGGGTCGGCGCGCGCCGTGCGGTCGTGGAGCGCCTCGAGCGCGCGGTCGCGGCGTTCGACCGCAATCGCGAGCCGGGTCACCAGCGCAGCGATGATGAGCGCGGTCAGGGCGAAGGCCAGCCACATCCCGCGCATGTGCAGCGCGATCTCCGGGTGCATCTGCTGCGCCGCGCGAAGCGCGTCGTTGCGTGCGAGAAACAGCGCCGCATAGCCGGCAACCGACAGTCCGGTGACGATGCCGGTCCACTGCCAGCCGAGGACCAGCGCGGCCACGACGATCTGCACGAGGTAGAAGACACTGGCGGGATTCAGGACCCCGCCGGACTGGAACAGCAGCCACGAGAGCACCAGCACGTCGGCGCACACGAGGGTCCCGGCTTCAGTGACGGCGCGCCCGTCCCATGGGCGCGCACGCGCCAGGTCAGCCACAGGTTGGAGAGACCGGAGAGCGCCAGCAGCCCGAACGCCGGCACGAGCGGCACGGGCGTCTGGAGCACGCCGCGCCCCGCCAGCACGGCGCCGACGCCCGCCGCGACCGTCGTCCATCGCACCGTGACAAGCCACGACGGACCGACCGGGTCGATGGGCGGCTGATCGCCGCGAGGTGCGACGGGGGCGGGCAACGCAACCGACCGCATATCGGGCGTCGCTTTCAACGACAATCAGGATACCTGTTCACGGGACTTAGAGAATTTCGCGGCCGTGGCGCCGCAGCCAGCGCTCGCACTCGCACCAGTCGGGGCAGACCGCCTCGACCTCGCGCCAGAATCGGCGCGAATGGTCGGCCCGGCGCAGGTGCATCAGCTCGTGCAGCACGACGTAGTCGGACACGCGCAACGGCATCTGCACGAGGCGCCAGTTGAGCGCGATCGCGCCCCGCGGCGAGCACGAGCCCCAGCGCGACCGCTGGTTGCGCACGGTCACGCGCGCCACCGCGAGACCGTGCCGCGCCGCCAGCTCGAAGCATCGCGCCGGCAGCTCGCGTGCGGCGAGGTCCCGCAGATGGGCTTCCACGCGCCGGCGGAGGTCGCCGCCGGCGTCCTCAACGGCAATCCGCTGGTCGCCGCACCACACGTCGGCGCCGACCAGCCGCAGCGGCTCTTCGCGGCCGCGGAACCGCACGACCGCCCCCGGCCGCCACGGGGCATCGCGCCAGCGCTGCCGGGCGCGCTCGCGTTCGATCCAGGCGGCCTGCCCCGCCGCAAAGCTGCAGCCCGGCCGCGACGGTCCCGCTGCGCGGCACCGTCAGCCGCAGTGTCTCGTCCGGCCCGACGCGCAGCAGGTACCGCCGCGCGCGCCGGTGGCGCAGAATGCACACGCGATACGTCCGGCGCCCGACGACGAGCGTGCGCCTCGCGGGATTGGCCGGCGTGAGGAGCGGAAGGATCAACTGCAGCACTGTGGGCGGCCCGAAACGGCGCGAATGTCCCACATGCGCCGCGGCGACGTTCCGGCAGGATCGACCCGCACCCGTGCCGCTCGCGCGGCGTTGACGACCTAGCCGACGTGGACCGCCATCATCGTGGCGTCGTCGAACGGTTCGCGCGTGCCGCGGAACCCCTTGAGCGCCGCCTCCACGCGCTGCAGCACCGCGTCGGGCTCGGTGGGGCCGGAGGCAGCGAGCAGCGCCTCGAGCCGCTCGGATCCGAACATCTCCTCGCGGCTGTTCTCCGTCTCGGGACACCCGTCGGTGTAGAAGAGAGATCACGTCGCCGCGCTCGAGCTCGACGTGTTCCTCGGTGTAGCCTCGGCCGGCCAGCAGGCCCGCCGGCAGCCCCGTCGCGCCCATCCGCTCGAGGCCGCCGCTCAGGCGCAGCACGTATGCGGGTGGTGGCCCGCGTTGACGTAGCGGAGATGGCGCGTGCGGGAGTCGAGGATGCCGATGAAGATGCGTCGCGTACATCGGCCCCGGCGAATTCGCCTCGATGTCGCGGTCGATGGCGTCGGCGATGGCCGACAGGTCCTGCCCGAGCGCGAATCGCGTCCGCAGCGACGCCTGGATGTTGGCCATCAGCAGCGCCGCGCCGACGCCCTTGCCGGCGACGTCGCCGACCAGCAGCGCCACCTGCCCGTCCGGCAGCACGAAATAGTTGAAGAAGTCGCCGCCGACCTCGCGCGCGGGCACGGAGATGCCCTGGATCTCGGTCAGACCCAGGCGCAACGGCTGCTGCGGCTGCATGTCCTGCTGAATCTGACGGCCCAGCTCCAGCTCGCGCTTCAGCCGCTCGCGCTCGGCGATGCGCGCGCTGGTGGGCCTCGACGTCCTCCGCCATCCTGTTGAACGCGATCGCCAGCTCCCCAATCTCGTCCTTCGACTTGAGCTGCACGCGCGTGCCGTACTCGCCCCGCGCGATGCGGGTGACCGCGTCGGTGAGCGTGGAGAGATTGTGCGTGAGCCGCGCCGGAGAGCGGCACGATGCAGCACGAGCGACAGGCCGATGAACAGCAGGCCGAGACCCGCATTGCGGCCGGCGGTCCGGCGCAGGTCGGCCAGCGAGTCGCCGACGGGCCGCGCGATGCCGAGCCGCAGCCCGGATCCGGTCGGATCCGGCGTCATGACCACGACCCACTCGCCCAGCATCGACGAACCGTTCGGCAGCCGCGCGGGCGTCAGCACGTCGAGCGCGGCGCGATCCGCGGTGGTCGGCGTGTAGATCCGGCCGTCCTTGCCCACGGCAAAGGGCACGTCGCCCTGACCGCGCGGCATCGATGAAAACACCGTCATCAGCACGTTGGGCAGGTTGATTTCCGCGTTGGCCGCCCGGACGACCTTGCCGTTCTGCTCGAACGTGACGGCGAGACGGTTGCCCGTGATGGCCGTATGCCGTTTCATCGGCGCCGCCGGCTTCGCGTCCTGCGCCGCGGCCTCCGCCTCGTCCGCCGCCTTCCGGCGCGCCTCGTCCGCCTTGCGCTGCAGCTCGGCCGCCGCGAGCTTCAGGCCCTCGTGGATGCCCGTCATGCGCTGGTTGATCTCGGCGGCGATCCGCTGGCGCAGTTCCGGTGTCAGCGCGTTGGGATTCGTCCCGGGCGGAACCAGCTGGCGAAAGACGTCGCGGGCGATGGGCCCTACGTCGATGCGAATGCGATCAGTCTCGTCGGACGGCGCCGGTCCGCCCGGCGCGATGGACACGTCCGCCGCGCGGCCGGGCAGCGCCGGCATGAGCGCGGGCGGCGTCGTCGGCGCAACCGACGTCCGCGGCGCCTCGGGCGCACTCTCGGGCGTGCCAAGGACCGGCGGCCGGCCGGCCGCGCATGTCACCGGACTCGCCGCTCCGGGGTCCCCCGTTCCGGCGTCCGCCGGGCCGCCGCATGTTGCGCAGCTCGACGCTGTTCAGGAGCATCGCCGCCTCGCCCAGGGCGTCCGCCGCCTGGCCGCTGACGAGCGTGGACACGGACTCGGGATTGGTGGCCGCAGTCCCCAGCAGGGGCGGCGCCGGCGCCTTGACCGGTTCGACGCGCGCGGCCGGCTCCGGTTCGGCCGGCGCCGAGATGTCCATCAAGTGCTCGACACGCTCGCTGAGCTGGGCCGTCACGAGCTGCATCCGCTGGCTCAACTCGTCGGTGAGCTGGTTGGTCTCGCGGGTCGCCACGGCCTGTAGCGCCCGGTAGTTCGCCACGTACGAGTAGATGGTGACGGCCCCGAGGGGAACGACCGACAGCAGCAGGAAGGCGACGATGAGCCGGGTACGCGCAGTTTCATGGACGTCCAGGGCGCGAAGACCGCTCCGCCCCCCTCAGACTATGACGACGCCAGAGGCGCGAGTGTGACATCCGGCCGGCAGGCCGTCCCACTCGCCACGACCTTACGGCTCCGGGCAGTCCACGACAACCGGCGCGTGGTCGCTGGTCCCGAACTCGCGCATCGACACGCGGCGAGGCCGCCCGGGAGGCGAGCGGCTCGCCGGCCAGCACGTAGTCGATCCGCCAGCCGATATTCCGCTGCCGCAGATTACGCCAGGGCGCCCACCAGGTGAACAGCTCGTCGTTGCCCGGGTCGAGCGCGCGGCCAACATCGGCCAGTCCGCCGTCAGATGAGTTCAGCGAGAACGCTCGCTCCTCGGGCCGCGTCCCAATCTGGTTGGCCTTGCGCAGCTTGGGGTGCACGTCGCGCTCCTCACGCGCGACATTCAGGTCGCCGCACAGCAGTAGCGGCGCCGGCGCACGCGTCGCCGCGCACCACGCGACGAGCGCCTCCAGGAACCGGACCTTCTGCTCGTAGTTCTTGCCGCCGTTCGGCACGTACACCGAGGCCACGCGCAGCGCGCCGAGGTCGGCGACCACGATGCGGTGCTCGAGGTCGAACGGCGGGATGGCTGAACGACGGCGTCGACCGGCACACGGCGCGCGGACCAGCAGCGCGACGCCCGAGTACCCGCGCGCCGCCATGCCAGTAGCACCAGTAGCCCTCCGGCGACACGAGCAGCTCCGGCACCTGCTCGGGCGCGCGCCTTGATCTCCTGCAGGCAGAGCACGTCGGGCTGCTCGGCGGCCAGAAAGGCCTGCAGCTCCACCTGCCGGGCCCGCACGCCGTTGACGTTCCACGTGGCAAGTCTCATCTTTGACTAATCTGGGGGGCTCTGCCCCCGCCGTCCCCCCGACGCCGGCGCTTGCGGGGCCCCCTCTGCCCCGCGCCGCGCCGCCGCGCGCGCGCCGAGGCGCGCGCTAACCCCGACTAATCTGGGGGGCTCTGCCCCCGCCGTCCCCCCGACGCCGGCGCTTGCGGGGCCCCCTCTGCCCCGCGCCGCGCCGCCGCGCGCGCCTTCCCTACGCCCGACTAACCAATCGGCGGCTGCGATGGGCGTCGAGCACGAACGGGCCCGAGGCGCTTGCTCAAATACACCTTCGAGTCGAGGGCGTCCTCGGCGCGGCTCGAGTTTGATCACGTCGAACTGCAGGCTGTCGAGCGTGCCGCGCATGTCGTAGTACCGGTTCTTCGTCTTGACGAGGACCTCGTCGAAGCCCTGGGCCACGGCCCAGACTTCCTGCTCTTCGGTCAGCGCACGGAAGTGACCCTGCCCGCGCCAGTCGCGCCGCGTGGCGCCGAGCCAGTTGTAGAGGATCCGGCGTCCGTCGAACACGACCGTATCACGCAGCCGGTCCACCAGGTCCGCGAGCTGCGGGTCGGTCTCCTCTGCGCGCAGTTCGTGCGAGACCTTGTAGGACACCGGAACGACGCGTCGTGCCGTCCTCGGGCAGGACCGCCTCCGCCATCAGGATCTGGAACTCCCGGCCGTCGAGGCGCTGCACGATCTCGCGCGGCCGTCTTGCGCTCGGGAACTCGTTGAAGAACTCTTCGATGTAGGCGATTTCGAGGGCCCCCTGCTGCAGGGGATACTCGCGAATCAGGTAGTTGATGTGGCTCATCTCGGCTCCACGCGCCCACGGGCGCGGGCAGAGGTAGTGTAGAACACGTTGCGGCGCCCGGTCGGCGATCGGCCAGGTTCAGCCGCGCGCCGCCCGCCCGGCGAGGGCCCGGAGGAAGCCCGCGCGCGTCGGCCTCCTCGGGCCGCCCGGCCAGGCGGTCGATCGGCCAGGGCAGGGCCCAGGTCCAGTTCTCGTGGTCCGACCGTGCCGGGGGTGTTGACGCGGTCGACGCCAGCCGAAGACATCCTGGATCGGCAGGAACACCTCGTCCGATCCGGATTCATAGGCCAGCGCGAGCAGGGCGTCCCGGATGGGCGCGCCCCAGTCGACGGCGCGGATCGAGGCGGGTGGCGGCCGATGCCGGGCAGCGCAAGGAGCGCCGCCCGGTCGTCGGCCGACGGCCGGTCCACCATCGCGCCAGCGGCTCGGTATCGTGCGTGCCGGTCATGGCGGCCGACCGCGCCGGATAGTCGCCGGGCTCGAGAAAGGGCGCGCCGGGCGTCGTGCCAGTCGCGCTCCCAGCGCAGACCTTGCAGCCAGGCGAGGCCCAGCCGGGCGAGCGACGGGCCGCAGGAAGTCGGGCACCATGCCGAGGTCCTCGGCGATGAGGCGGAGCCCGGCCCTCGGCGAGCATCCGCAGGACGGCCTCGCCCTGGGCGGTCTGGGCGGGTTCCTCGGCCGGGGACGAAGAACGGCGCCCCGGCGGAGGCCGGCCGTAGCGTCCGATAGAGCCCGATCGACGTGATCGACGCGCAGAATCCGTCGAACAGCGCCGCCATCCGCCGGCGCCCGCTGCCGCATCCACGCGATAGCCGCGCGGGCGGACGACGTCCCAGCGGTAGACCGGCAGGCCCCAGTCCTGGCCGGTGGCGCTGAAGGCGTCGGGCGGCACGCCGGCGGACACGTCGAGACAGGAACTCGTCGGCCCGCGCCCAGACGTCGGCGCTGTCCGCGGTCGGCCACGAACGGCAGGTCGCCGAAGAGCGCGACGCCGCAATGCGCGAGCCGCGGCGCGGGCGGCCTGCCACTGGTCCTCGGCCATCCACTGGCAGGTACTGGTGCTGCAGACACCTCGCGCGCGAGCTGCCGCCGGCCGTCGTCGAGCGCCCGGCGCGTCGCGGTGCGCGGAGCGGCGTCGGGCCACCGCCGCCAGTCGACGCGTCCGCGGCGACATCCGCAAACGCCAGGAACAGCGCGTAATCGTCGAGCCACCAGCGTTCGCGCGCGACGTAGGCGGCCAGCCGGCGGCGCGCGGCGGTGTGCTGTTCCCACTCCTCGCGCACGAAACTTCGAAACGCCAGCGTCAGGGCGCGTCCGTCTTGACGCGCCGGACCGTCGTCGTAGCGCACGCGCGTGGAGGAACGCGCGCGCGGCTCCAGGGCGTCGCGCGCGCCGCGCCGAGAGCGCGCATCGGCCCGCCGGCCTGTGCGAAGTCCGGCACGGCATCGAGAGCGATGTAGATGGGGTCGATCGGCAAGCGCGGAGCACGGCCGAATACGGCGACGTCTGCGCCGGCGGCCATCGTGCCGAGCGGCAGCACCATCAGCCGATCGCACCGGCCGCTCGGCCAGCCACGCGGCGAACGCCACGATGGTCGGGCAGCTCGCCAATGCCCCATCTCCGGCGGTGGACGTCAGCGGAAAACAGCGGCACGTAGATGCCCGCGTGCCGCGCGCTCACGCGGCGCCCACCGTGGCCACGTGCGCCAGGCGGCGAGAGCCTTCCGCGAAGATGTCGCCGGCGCGGGCAGCAGGCTCACCACGACGTAGGCCTCCGGTCGAAAGTCGAAGAAGTAGCCCGGGATGCACGAGGACGGACGCCTCGGTGAGCAGCGCGCAGCACGAGCGCTCCTCCGAGAGGATTGCCGGCACGCGAACCACGGCCGACCAGCCGCCCTCGGGCTCGACGAGCGAGAGCGCCGGATGGGCGCGCCACGACGCGTCGGAGGCGCGCAGGTTGTCGCCAGCCGCGCCGGCGATCGCGCGCGAACGCCCGGCCGGCGCTCGATCGGAGCAGGGCGGCGGCCGCTGCTGGACGGGCGTCGACACCGACAGGTAGGTGTCGGCGATGATCTCGAGGCGCGCCAGGGCGGCCCTGACGCGCGGCGGCGGGCCCGCGACGCCCATCCACGCCAGCTTCATCTGCGGCAGGCCGGCGGACTTCGACAGCCCGCCGAGCGAGAAGGTGAGCACGCGTCGCTTCGCCGGCACGTGGCAGCGCTCGGACGCGGCGCGAGCGGGATAGTCGGCGAACACCTCGTCGCCAATGAGCGCCAGTCGCCTGCCGCGCGCACAACTCCACCAGCCAGTCGCGGTCCGCGGCGCGCAGCAGCGAACCGGTCGGGATTGTTCGGGCTGACGACGAGCACGGCCCGCGTCCGCGGCGTCAGCGCCGCCGTCAGCGCTGGCCCGATCGATGGCACCAGGCGCCGTCGGTACTCGAGCCGGTACGGCCGCGGACCGCCACGCCGTCCAGCCGCGTCAGCAGGTCGAAGAGCGGATAGCTCGGCTGCGGCACGAGCACCGCGTCGCCCGGATCGCAGAGCAGCTTGAACAGCAGGCTGTAGGCCTCGCTGGTGCTCGCCGTGAGCACCACGCGATCGGGCGATACGGCGATCCCGCGCCGCGCGTACTCGGCGGCCACGCGCTCGCGCGCCGGCCGCAGTCCCATCGGCTCGGGGCGGTACCGCGCGCCGGCCGGGTCGGCCAGCGGCCGCAGCACGTCGTCGGGATACGGCAGTCCGACGGCCGTCGGGTTCGACTCGGTCAGGTCGAGCCACGCACGCCCGGCCTGACGACGCCGTGCCAGCGCCTGGCTCAGGGCGTTCGGCGCGAGCGTACCGGGCAGGCGCGACGAGAACGCAGTCATTTGAGCGTCTTATCGGTCACATAAATCCTCACGCCCCGGCCGGCCAGGTCGAACGCCCACAGCGGGCCGTCGGCCTGTTCCAGCATGGCCATCGACGAACCGTCCAGCAGATTCAGCCACATCGCATACGGCACGTACAGGAGGCAGGCGCACGACCGCGTGCGCACGGTCGGCGGCGACGTTCGTGGCCACGACCACCCACGTTCGCTGCGCCTCGAGCAGCACGACGTCGAGGCCAGCCGGCGCCGGGCGACGGACGGCCAGCGGCGGACCGGCCCGGCACTGGCCGAGCAGCGTGCCGTTGGCGCCCAGCTCGCGGTCAATCGCGGCCACGGTTGCGAGCCACGGCGGAGGGCGGCGCGCCGAATCCAGCAGCGCGGCGCCGGACGCCGACCCCGGGTCGAAGGACACGACCCGCGCGCCGTGCGCGATCGCCCGCCACACCAGGGGCCACAGGGCCGCCTGCGGCATCCGATCCGGCCGAACGTCGACGGACGAGGCCGCGCGCGCCGCCGACTGCGGCGTGAGCGGCAGCGCGCGGGTCCGCGTCACGACCTCGAGGCCGGCGTCCTGCGCCAGATGCACGAGCGCCACCGTGTCGCGCGTGTCGTCCGGACGCGACCACGTCACCGCGGAGAATCCGAGCGCGCGGAGCGCCTGCAGGTCTTCGGCGCGCGGCGCCCCCGACGGCCCGCCGCGGTACCAGACGCTCAGTCTGGGCTCGCGATCGGCCGCCGGCGCCTGCCCCGCGCGGCCGCCGGGTGTCGCGGCGAGCGCGAGCCCGAGCGCGGCCACTGCGGACAGACGCGGCATGCTCCATTATCGCCACGCGCCGGCGCGTTCGCGCGCTTCGCGGGATTTCGCGAACGGCTTCCGGGACCCTATACTGCGTCGCGTGTCTCGCCCGTCTTCTTCCGAGCGTTCGACTCCTGCTCCACCGCCGGAGGACGCGAGTCTCTCGGGCACGTACCTGCTCGTGCTCGTCGTCGAGGTCGTGGTGATCGGCGCGCTTTACTGGGTGACCCGGCACTTCTCCTGAGCGGTATGCACTGGATCGACTGGACCATTGTCGCCGTCTATCTCGTGTGGATCGTCTGGGACGGTCTGCGGCTGAGCCGCGCACGCACGAGGTCGAGGGCTACTTCCTGGCCGAGCCGCAGCCTGCCCTGGTGGGCCGTCGGGCTGTCGGTGATGGCGACGCAGCTCAGCGCCATCACGCTGGTCGGCACGACCGGCCAGGGCTACGCGGACGGGATGCGGTTCGTCCAGTTCTACTTCGGCCTGCCGATCGCGATGGTCATCCTCTCGCTGACGGTGGTGCCGTTCTTCTACCGCGCGAAGGTGTACACGGCCTACGAGTACCTGGAGCGGCGGTTCGACGTGAAGACGCGGACGCTGGCCGCCGTGCTGTTTCTCGTGCAGCGCGGCCTCGGCTGCGGCGTGATCATCTCCGCGCCCGCCCTCATCCTCTCGGTCGTGCTCGGCTGGAATCTCACCTTCACGATCCTGGCGATTGGGGTTCCCACGGTGCTCTACACGATGTTCGGCGGCGTGCAGGCCGTGACGTGGACCGACGTCAAGCAGATGGTTCTGATCGTCGGCCGGGCTGGTGGCAGCCGTCGTCCTGCTCCTCGTCCGGCTGTCCGCATGGCGATCGATCCCGGCGCGGCGCTCCACGTCGCGGGCGCGGTCGGACGGCTGCAGGCGGTGGACTTCCGCTTCGACCTGCACGAGACCTACACGTTCTGGTCGGGCCTGATAGGCGGGCTGTTCCTTCGCTGTCGTACTTCGGCTGCGACCAGAGTCAGGTGCAGCGGTACCTCACCGCGAAGTCGGTCAACCAGGGCCGCCATTCGCTGATCGTCAGCGCGTTCGCCAAGATCCCGCTGCAGGTACTGGTGCTGCTCACCGGCGTGCTGGTCTTCGTGTTCTTCCTGCTGAACCGCGGGCCGCTGCTGTTCAACCCCGCGTACGCCGAGGCTGTTGCGGCGAGCCCGCGCGCGGCCGAATACGCGGCCCTCGAGCGGCAGTACGACGCCGCGTTCGACGTCCGCCGCCAGGCCGCCCTCACGGCCGCCGGCGACTCGACGGCCAACCCGGCCGCGCAGGCTTCGGCGCGCGCGGCGTTCGTCCAGGCCGACGCCGCCGTCCGCGACATCCGCGCCCGCGCCGCCCAGCTCGTCAAGGACGTCAGCGGCCAGACCGACTACACCGACGTGAACTACGTGTTTCCGACCTTCGTCGTGCACTACATGCCGGTCGGCGTGGTCGGACTGATGATTGCTGCCATCTTCGCGGCCGCGATGTCCAGCATCGCCGCGGAGCTGAACGCCCTCGCGACCGCATCGGTCATCGACATCTACAAGCGACACTTGAAGCCGAACGCGCCGGACCGCGAGTACCTGCTGGTATCGAAGATCGCGACCGGCCTCTGGGGCGCATTTGCCTGCGTCGTCGCGCTGTACGCCGCCGAGATGGGCTCGCTCATCGAGGTCGTCAATAAACTCGGATCGTACTTCTACGGATCCCTGCTGGGCGTCTTCATTCTGGCCCTGGGCATCCGGCGGGCGAACGGGCACGGCGCGTTCGTGGGGCTCATCGGCGGCATGGTCGCCGTCGCCTACGTCGCGGCGCACTCGTCGATTTCGTATCTCTGGTACAACGTCGTGGGCGCGGTCGCCGTCGTCGCCGTCGGTCTCGTCGTGAGCCGCGCCACGGAGCCGCGGCCCCGCTCGACATGAGGATCTTCTCGACGGACCACAAAGTCATCGGGCTGCAGTACGCCGTCACCAGCCTCGTATTCCTGCTGCTCGGCTTCCTGCTGATCCTGCTGATTCGCTGGCAGCTCGCGTTCCCGGCGGCGCCCGCGCCCGGCTGACGGCCCGCTGCTCGGATCGACGCGAACGCGCTCGGACGGCGTGATCCTGCCGGAGTTCTACACGCAGCTCGCCGCGATGCACGGCACGATCATGGTGTTCCTGGCCGTCGTGCCGCTCGCCGTCGGCGCGTTCGGCAACTATCTCGTGCCGCTCATGCTCGGCGCGCCCGACATGGCGTTCCCGCGCCTCAACATGCTGAGCTACTGGCTGTACCTCGCGGCCGGGCTCACCATGGTCGGCAGCTTCTTCCTGCCCGGCGGCGCGGCGAACTCGGGCTGGACGTCCTACCCGCCGTTGGCCGATCTCGCGACGACCGGGCAGACGGCGTGGCTCGTCGGCATGTCGCTGCTCATCACGTCGAACCTGCGCGGGATCGATCAACATGATCGTCGACGATCCTGCAGCTCCGCGCGCCGGGCCTGACGATGATGCGGCTGCCCTTCTTCGTGTGGTCGCAGCTCATCACCTCGTTCCTGCTGCTGCTCGCGTTTCCGCCGCTCCAGGCGCGCGGCCGTGCTCCAGCTGATGGACCGGCTCGCCGGCACGAGCTTCTTCCTGCCGAGCGGACTCGTCGTCTCGGGCGCAGGCCTGCAGGTGAGCGGCGGCGGCAGCCCGATCCTCTGGCAGCACCTCTTCTGGTTTCTGGCGCACCCGGAAGTCTACGTCCTGATCCTGCCGGCGTTCGGCATCGTGGCCGAGATCGTCGCCAACGCCACGCGCAAGCCGCTGTGGGGCTACCGGCTGATGGTCTACGCCGCGCTTTTCATCGGCTTCATGTCGTTCCTGGTCTGGGCGCACCACATGTTCCTCACCGGCATGGGGCCGACGCATGAGCGCGTTCTTCCAGGTGACGACGATGATCATCTCGGTGCCGTCGGTGATCCTGGTGACGTCCTTGTTGCTGTCACTGTACGGCGGGTCGATCCGGTTCAGCGTGCCGACGATGTTCGCGCTGGCGTTCCTGCCGATGTTCGGCATCGGGGGCCTGACGGGCCTGCCGCTGGGCCTGGCCGCCACCGACATCCCGCTGCACGATACCTATTACGTCGTCGGCCACTTCCACTACATCGTCGCGCCGGGCACGATGTTCGCGCTCTTCGCGGGAATCTACTACTGGTGGCCGAAAGCTGACCGGCAGGACGCTCAACGCGGCGCTCGGCAAGCTGCACTTCTGGCGGATCGCTCATCGGCATGAACGGCGTGTTCTTCCCGATGTTCATCGAAGGACTCGCTGGCGTCAACCGCCGGCTGTACGACGGCGGCCGCAGCTATCCGCACGCCGCGGGCGTCGTGCACCTGAACGAGTGACCAGTGCTTGTTCGCGATCCTGCTCGGCCTCTCGCAGCTGTTCTTCATCGCGAACCTCGTGTTGAGCGCGCGTCCGCGCGACCCGGACGACCGAGAACCCGTGGCAGTCCACGACGCTCGAGTGGGCGACCGCCTCGCCGCCGCCGCACGGCAACTTCCACGAGTCCCGCGCGTCTTCCGAGGCCCGTACGACTACGGACGCACGGACGACGCCGCGGACTTCGCGATGCAGTCGCAGCCATGACTTCCTATACGCTCGAGCGCCGCCCGGACACGAACGTGTCGAACACGACCCTGGGGTTGTGGCTGTTCCTTGCCTCCGAGGTGATGCTGTTCGGCGCGGTCTTCTCCGCCTACGCGCTGCTCCGCGTCTCGGCGGCCGCATGGCCGGCCGGACCCGCCGTGCTCAACGTGCCGCTCGGCGGCCTGAACACGGCGCTGCTCCTGACCTCCAGCGTGATCCTCTGGCGGGTGCGGTCCTCGCCCCTCAATCGCGCCAGACGCGGCTTGGCCGTCAACTCACTGCTGGCCATCGCGTTTTTGGCCGTCAAGGCGGTCGAATACAGCGGCGAAATCGGCCGCGGGCTCGTGCCCGCCGCCAGCACCTTCCTGGCCACCTACTTCACGCTGACAGGGCTCCACGCCCTGCACGTGCTTGGCGGGCTCGCCGCCAACGCCTGGGCGCTGGCAGGCCGGGCGGGCCCGGCCATGACGGCCAATCGCATCCGGCTGCTGTCGATTTACTGGGTGTTCGTCGACGTCCTCTGGATCATCATCTTCGTCCTGGTGTATCTCTCGTGACAGGAGGACGCGTGAAGGGATTGTGGGGTCTGCTGCTGGCGCTCGCCGCTCAGCCGGCGCTGCTCGCCTGCCCCATCTGTTTTCAGGCCGAGCCGAATGCCACGACCGATGGCGTGCGGGCGGCCGTGATCGTGCTCGTCGCCATCACGACCGGCGTGCTGACGGGCTTCGGCGTGTTCGTCGTCAAGTTCGCCCGGCGTGGGTCCGCCGGCGCATGAGCGCGCTGCTGCCCGTCCCCGCCTCGGCCGACGCCAGCCAGATCGACCTGATCCTGATGCTCGTGCACGGGCTGATGCTCGTGCTCTTCGTCGGCTGGAGCGTGTACTTCGGATACGTCCTCGTCCGCTTCCGGCGCGCGCGGCAACCCCGCGCCGATCCGCGCGGCGCGCGCGGGCGCGCCGCGTTCTGGACCGAGGTAGGCGTCGTCGTCGCCGAGGCCGTCCTGCTCGTCGTCTTCGCCCTGCCACTCTGGTTTACCCGCACGGCGGCCCAGCCGGCCGCCGCGGACGCCGTCGTCGTGCGCGTCGTCGCGCAGCAGTTCGCGTGGAACGTCCACTACCCCGGCGCGGACGGCCGGTTCGGCGAGACGTCGATTGCGCTCGTCTCGCCGTCGCAACCCCCTCGGCCTCGATCGGCACTCGCCGTTCGGCGCCGACGATGTCGTCGAACTCAACGAGATCCATCTGCCCGTCAACCGGCCCGCGATCGTGCAGCTCTCGAGCGAGGACGTAATTCACAGCTTTGGCGTGCCGGCCATGCGGGTCAAGCGCGACATCATCCCCGGGCTGCTTTCGCCCGTCTGGTTCACGCCGGTCAGGACCGGCACCTTCGAGATCGCCTGCTCCCAGCTCTGCGGACTCGCCCACTTCCGGATGCGCGGCACGATTGTCGTCCAGTCGGAAGCGGCGTTTCAGGCGTACCTGGCCGGCGAGGCCGCCGCCCAGCGGGTCCCCTGAGCGATGGCGGACGCCACGGCCACGCTTCGAGCCCGGGACCCGCGGGGTGGACCGCCCGCCGCGGCCGTCGACCGTTCGCCCGGCGCGATCGCCCCGCACCTCGAGGACGCCGCGCATTTTCCCGGCGGCCGCGCGGACGGCATCGCGAGACCGCGCACGGAGGCCGACGTCGCGGATCTCGTCGTCGCCGCCCCGAGCGTGCTCGCCATCGGCGCACAGTCGTCGGTGACCGGCGGCGCGACGCCGGCCGGCGGCCTCATCCTCTCGACCGAGCGGCTGAGCGCGATTGCCGAAGACGGCGCAGACCACGTACGGGCCGGCGCGGGCGTGCCGCTGGTCACGCTCCAGGCAGCGCTGGCCGACCGCGGCCAGTGGTTTCCGCCCGTCCCGACGTTCAACGGCGCGTTCGTCGGGGGCGTCGCCGCCACCAACGCCGCCGGCGCGGCCACGTACAAGGACGGCGCGACCCGCGCCTGGATGGACGGCCTGACCGTGGTGCTGCCTGCGGGCACGTGCTCGACCTCACACGCGGCGCGGCGCACAGCGGCGCGGACGGGTTCGACGTGGTCTGCGCGCACGGCACCAGACGGGTCCGGCCCGGCCGCTACCGGATGCCCGACGGTCCCCAAGTGCTCGGCGGGCTACTTCGCGGCGCCGGACATGGACGTGATCGATCTGTTCATCGGCGCGGAGGGCACGCTCGGCATCATCGTCGAGGCGCGCCTGCGCGTGCTGCCGGCGCCGCCGGCCGTCGCGCTGGCGCTCGTCCCGGTCCGCACCGAGGCCACCGCCCTCTCGCTCGTCGCCGACCTGCGGCAGGCATCGCAGACGCACCTGGCGGACGGGCGATCCGCGCGGCGTGGACGTCGCCGCCATCGAGTCGCTCGACCGCCGCTGTCTCGAGATCCTTCGCGAGGACGGCGTGGACCGGCGCCACGACATCGCGCTGCCGGAAGGAACCGAGGTCGCCCTGCTCGTCCAGCTCGAGCTGCCGGCGGGCACCAACGCCGCGCGCGCCTACGAGGAGATTGCCGCGGCGCTCGACCCCGGCGGCCCGGAGACCGCACTCGCCCGAGCCTGCCGCCTGCTCGACCGGCACGGCGTCCTCGACGACACCGAGATGGCGATGCCCGGCGACGGCCACCGCGCTGCGCAGCTGCTGGCGTTCCGCGAAGGCGTCCCCGAAGGCGTCAACCGGCGCATCGGCGACGCCAAGCGGACGGTGGACGGCCGCATCGAGAAGACTGCTGCCGACATGATCGTGCCTTTCGACCGGTTCGGCGAGATGATGGCGCGCTACCGCGACGGCTACCGGCGCCGCGGGCTCGACTTCGCGATCGGGGCCACATCTCCGACGGCAACGTGCACCCGAACGCCATCCCCCGCTCCTACGACGAGGTGGTCGCCGCAAAGGACGCGGTGCTGGAATTCGGCGCGCGAGGTCGTCCGCTGGGCGGGTCCCCGCTCGCCGAGCACGGCGTCGGCCGCAGCGCCGCTCGAAACAGGCCCTGCTGCGGACGCTCTACGGCGACGCCGCGATTCGACGAGATGCGCGCCGTCAAGCGCGCGCTCGACCCGGACTGGAAACTGGCGCCGGGCGTCCTGTTCGACCCGGGCTGAGCCTCGCCGCCCCCTCGATCGAACCGCCCGCGCCCCAATGCGATGATCGCACCGAGGCGCCTGCGTGCCGCCCCTGTTACCGTTCCGTTCGGCGGCCCTGCTGGCCGGCGCCGTCCTCGCGCTCGCGGCCACGCCCGGCGTGCGGCTGGCCGCGGCCCCGCAGCGCCCGGACACGTCGGTCAAGGCCGTCCTGACCGCCGCGACCGGCTACCTGTCGAGCTACGAGAAGGCGCTGGCGATCTGCTCGCCGACGAGCGGTACACGCAGCAGGTCTTCGACGCCGCCGGCCTCCCCACCGCACGGCGCACGATGACCGGCGAGTTCTTCGTCACGTTCCTGCCTGCCGACCACGCCTGGATTTCCGTGCACGACTTCGCGGACGTGGACGGCCGGCCGCTCGACGATCACGAGGACATCCGCCGGCTGCTCGAACGCGGGGCGGTCGCCGGCATCGCGCGCCGGCTCATCGACGAAAACGCCCGATTCAACATCGGGAGCGTCACGCGCAACTTCAACGAGCCGACGCTCGGGCTGCTCGTGCTCGAATCGAAGCGGCGATCGCAGTTCAAGTTCACGCGGAGGCACGTCGAACGGGACGGGGACGCGACGATGGTGACGTTGGCCTTCAAGGAAACCCATTCACCGACTCTCGTCCGCGGTCTCGACGGCCGCGACCTGTACTCGTCCGGCGAGATCCTCCTCGAGGCCGGGTCGGGCCGCGTCCGGCGAACGGACATCCGGTTCACCTACGGTCCGGTCACCGCCCGGCTCACGACGACGTACGCGCGCGAGCCGAAGCTCGGCCTCTGGGTGCCGACGCAGTTCTCCGAGCAGGACCAGCGCGCCGGACGGCTGCGCGAAGTGATCCGCTGCGAAGCGACCTACACCAACTACCGGCGGTTCGAGGTCGCCGCCCGGATCCGGTAGCCGCCCCTCAGTTCACGCGCGATCCGAGCCAGGCATCCCGGAACATCCGCTGCGCGGCGGTCATCGACGCACCCAGGTCCACGATCCGCAGGGCAGGATCGGCGCTCAGGACGAGCGTGCCGGTGGCGGCCACGCCGCCGGCGTGCACGAGCGTGAGGGGATCGACTCGCCGGGCGCCCGCCGCCGCAACGCGTCCCAGGCCGCCGGCGTGGCCGGCCGCCCGTCGATCGTGTGGATCACGTCGCCTTCTTCGAGCCCGGCGTCGTAGGCGGGCGTGCCGAACCCCACGAGCGACCCGGGGCCCGCGCGGCCGGACACCACGACGCCGCCGGGCGCGGCCTGCACGAGCGCACCGGTCCACGCGGTGCCTCGAATCTCCCGGCGCAGCGCGAACCCCGCACGCGCGAGCAGTGACGTGTAGTCCGGCAGGTCCCGCCCCTCGACTTACCGATCGAAGAACTCGTCGGCGAAGGCGCGGTCGCCCGTGAGGTCCGCGAGGGCGTCGCGAAGATCTGCGAGCGTGTAGGGC
Source organism: uncultured Acidobacteriota bacterium (assembly GCA_963849525.1). Lineage (GTDB taxonomy): Bacteria > Acidobacteriota > Vicinamibacteria > Vicinamibacterales > SCN-69-37 > CAVXSP01. The sequence goes on from CAWKHL010000008.1 coordinate 131,808, forward strand.
CGGCCCACGAGGCCCGGCGCGGGGCCTCCGGGTTTGCCGTACCGCCGCCAGAGGAGACGCATGAAATCGTCGAGCGAGGTCGTGCTGTTCGACCTCGCGCGCAGCGACAGGTCCAACCCGAGCGCCAACGCGGCACCGTACGTGTAATAGGAAATGAAGCTGCGGCTCTGGTCGTTGCGATCGACCGATCGGGCCGCGTCGCTGAACGGCGCGTACTCGCTCATCTGGACGGGGGAGCGCACCAGGCGCCCCGACCCGTTGATGACCGGCACCGGGCTGGCCGGCAGGCCGCGCGGCGCGAGGCCCGCCCGTTCCAGGAGGAGCGGGCCGTAATACTGCGTGAAGCCCTCGGCCAACCAGAGGCAGCCGGTCATGTTCGCGCGCGTGAAGTCGAACGGCTCGAGGCCCGCGGGCCGGATGCGCTCCACGTTCCAGTTGTGAAAGAACTCGTGCGCGATCGTGTCGAGCGCGTCCAAGCGTCCGTCGTCCGTCCTGAGGGGACCGTCGAGGCTGTCGGTGATCATCGTGCTGTTGCGGTGCTCCATGCCGTCGGGCGCGTCCCTCGGCCAGTAGTCGAGCACGAAGGTGTAGGCGCCGGGTTCGTACGCGGGGAACTCGCCGTACACGGCCTCCTCCTCGCGGACCAGGCGCCGGACGAGCGACGCCAGCGCATCCATGTCCTGCTGCGAGGCGTCGGTGTGCGCGGCCAGGCGGAACGTCGCACCGTCGACGGTGAACGTGCTCAGCCGGAAGTCCGAGAACTCCGTCGGGCTGTCCATGAAGTACTGGAGATTCGGCGCCGTGAACGTGTATGGATCGGCCGTCGGATAGAGCTGGGTGGCGACGCGCCAGTGCGCCCCGGGCGGCGGGTGGAACGTCGCGCGGATCGGCGTGCCCTGATGGTCCCGGTCGAACATGAAGGTCGCGGGCATGTTCATGTGCGCGTGCGTCGCGTCCACGCCCAGGTACGTGCCGTCGACGAGATCGCCGAACACCCGATAGACGAGGTGCACGGTGCCGTCGTGGCCCGCGACGTCCCACTCGTACGGATTCGGCCGGGTCGGATGCAGCGGCCGGCCCGCGCCATCGCGCGCCTCGACCCAGAAGACGTTCTTCGCGAATTCGTGCAGCGCGTAGCGTCCGGGCGACGATCGGCTCATGAAGGCGCGAAGCGGCGCGGCACCGAGCCCGGAAAACGCCGCGTCCACCTGCAGCCAGTGATGCGCCGGCGCGGGCAGCGTCACGTCGTACGCCACGGCCGGACCGCCGCCGGCCGACGCCGGTCCGCGCCGCGAGGGCGTTCCGCCGGCAATCGACGCGCAGACGACGGCCAGCAACGCCGCCGCACGCAGGACAGGACGGGGGTCGGACATCACCTCACTCGAAGGTCAGGACGGGGCGGCGCTTCCCGGACCGCCGCGTGGTTCACCACGCGGACCGGACCGTAGAGTTCCACGCCAGGCGCATGACCGCAAGGGGCGCCCGGCGAAACACCTGCCGGCGCACCTCCCCATACGATCGCACGCCTTTCGCGTAGTCGACGACCGCCTGCGTGAGCCACGGCAGATGGCGTCCGGCGTGGATCGCGCGATTGATGCGCGCGTGATCGCCGAAGAGGAAGGTCTGGACGCGCACCGAATCGCACAGCTCGCGGCCGACTTCGCGGCGCCACAGGCGCTGGTACGCCGGGCCGGCACCGGCCGGCCGGCCCCGCGTCGCGATGATGGCCCGGGCGGCCAGGTCACCCGTCACCATCGCGTAGTAGATGCCCTCGGCCGTGAAGCCGTTGACGAAGCCGCCCGCATCGCCGGCAAACAGCACGCGGCCCCGATACGCGCGCTTCAGCGGCCCTCCCACCGGGATGAGATACGGCGTGAAGCAGTCCTTGTCCGACCGTCCGACCAGCGTCCCGCTCTCGCACAGCGACGAGATGAGCGCGGCCTGCAGCGCGTACGGCCGCGCGGTCACGCGCGCCTGGAAATGCGAGAGCAGGCAGCCGATGCCCACGTTCACGTGCCGCACTTTCGGAAAGATGTACGCGTACCCGTCGAGCCCCCGATAGCCGTAGGACACCCAGGCCACCTGCGGGCGTGCGGCGCGCAGCGTCTCGACCGGCGTCTCCTCCATCATGTCGATCGCCAGCGATTCGCACGGGCCAACGCCGGTTGACCGACAGCCGCTTGGCGATGACGCTGTGCACGCCGTCGGCCGCCACGACCAGGCGCGCGCGCAGGCGGGCGCCGGTTCGGGACTGGAGCGTGACGCCCGCCGCGTCGGCGTCGGCCTGCGTGATTTCGAACGGCCCGCCGAGGCGGGCGCCGTGCGCCTCGGCCTGCCGAACGAGCCCGTGGTCGAACGCGGTCCGGCGAATCAGCAGGCCGACCGGCTCGTCGCTGGCCAGCGACAGTTGCGCCCCGTCCGGACTCTCGAGCTCGAGGACGCGGACCGGGTGGACGTCGATGTCGTCCAGCGTCTCCCGCGCCCAGGGGAAGCGGCCGAGGACGCGCGCGGTGAGGCCGCCGCCGCAGGGCTTGTTGCGCGGAAACGCCGCCCGGTCCACGAGCAGCGTCTCGATGCCGGCCGCCGCGAGGGTACGCGCCGCCACGGCCCCCGCGGGACCGGCGCCAGCCACGATCACTTCGGCATCAAAGGTCATCCGAACACCAGTCGGGCCGCGGCGACGCGCCGGCCGTCGTGCGCATCAGCGTCGACGGCTCCAGACGGACGCGGCGCGCTAGGCCCGAATCCAGCGAATCATCTCGGCGAGCGTCGCGCTCTTGCCTTGCATCAGCAGGCCCACGCGGAAGATACGCCCCGCAGCCCACACGAACAGCCCCGCCGTCGCCAGCATCAGGGCGGCCGACAGGCCGACCTGCCAGAGCGGCGGGCCGGGCGTCATCGCCAGGCGGATCAGCATGATGAACGGCGCCGACGTAGGAAAGAGCGACGCCGCGATCACGAGGCCCGAATCGGGCGCACGCAGCACGGCGGCCGACGCGACCACCGGCAGGATGACCAGCGCCATCGCCGGCTGCATCATCCCCTGCGCGTCCTTCGTGTCCGACGAGGCGGCGCCGATCGACAGGAAGACCGACCCGAACATCAGCACAGTGCACAACAGAAAGAGCAGGAACCAGGCCAGCAGCGCCGGGTCGAGGAGATCGAGACGTCCGGTCGACGCGAGCGCGTACACGGCGCCCAGCAGGTAGACGACCGCCAGCAGCGCGGCGACGGCGGCGGTGCCGACGAGCTTGCCCATCATCAGTTGGAATGGAGTCACCGACGCGACGAGGACCTCGCTGATGCGGCTCATCTTCTCCTCGACGACCGCGTTCATCAACTGCGGCGCGCTCGCCATCACGGACAGGAACAGGAGGTACATCAGCCCGAACGGCAGCACGAACGTGACGAGCGGATCGACCTTGCGCGCCGGCGCCACCGTGCCGTCCGGATTGCGCTGGACCAGCCCCAGCCGCGACACGCCCACGGGCGTGTTGAGGCGGGCCACGAGCCCGGCGTCGATGCCGGCGTCGCGCAGCCGGCGATCGGCCACCTGCTTGCCGAGCGTCGTCTCCAGCCAGTCGGGCAGGTCGTCGTACGACGGCGTGTCGGTGTAGTAGCCGATCGGGTCGTCGCGCTGCGCGTCGAAGACCGTCGGCGGGATGTCGACGAAGGCGAACAGCGTCTTCGCCTTCACGGCCTGCGAGGCCTCAATCCGCACCTCGTCGAGCGGGCGGCCGTTGAGGGGCAGCGCCCGGGCGACGAAATGCGGCCCGCGCTGGGCGGCGCCGCTGCCCATCTCGCGATTGTGGGCGTCAGCCGCCTGCGCGATCGCCCCGTACAGCGCACCGGTCCGGTCGATCACGCCGAACGTGCGGACCTCGCGGTCGACGCGTCGCGCCGCCAGAATCTGGAAGCCAATCGACGCACCGATGATCACCGGCATCATCAGCACGCCGATGATGAAGAACTTCGTCCGGACCAGCGCGACGAACTCGAACTTCGCGATCGTCAGCGCGCGCGTCACGACGCGGCCTCCGCGGGCAGCCGCATCTCCTCGGCGGTCGGTTTGGCAATCCGCACGAAGATGTCGTGCAGCGAGGGCTTCATCAGCTCGAACTGATACACGGCGGTGCGCGCGGCCAGCCGGACCAGGAACGCCTGCGGATCACCCGTCAGCCGCACGTCCTGAAAGTTGCCGTGGTCGTTCACCGACTCGACGTCGTCCATCCCGTCGAGCGCGGCGGCGCCGTCCCGGACCCGCACGCGCACGGTGTCGTGTCCGTACTGCGATTGGATGTCCTCGAGCGTGCCGTCCAGCACCTTGTGGCCGTGAAGATCATGAAAATGCGATCGCACAACCGCTCGGCCGCCGACATGTCGTGCGTCGAGAATACGATGGTCGTGCCGCGCCGCCGCAGCCCCAGGACCGCCTCGGTCAGCGCGTCGGCGTTGACCGGATCGAGGCCGGAGAACGGCTCGTCGAGAATCACGAGCTTCGGCCGGGAGACGATCGCCGAGATGAACTGCACCTTCTGCGACATGCCTTTCGACAGCGTCTGCACCTTCTTGTCCGCCCAGCCCGACAGATTCAGGCGGCCCAGCCATTCGTCGATGGCCGGATCGATCTCGCCGAGCGAGCGGCCCTTGAGTTCGCCGTAGTACCGGAGCACCCGCCGCACGGTCATCCGCTTGTAGAGACCCCGCTCCTCCGGCAGATATCCGATCTCGTCGCGCACGAACTGGCTGGGCCGGCCGAACACCCGTACCTCACCGCAATCCGGCAGCAGGATGTTCATGATCATCCGGATCGTCGTGGTCTTGCCCGACCCGTTCGGTCCGATGAAGCCGTAGATCGATCCGGCCGGCACGTCGAGCGTCAGATCGCGGACGGCGGCCACGGCGCCGAAGTGCTTCGTCACGTCTCGAATCGCAATCGCAGTCATGTCGTCAAATCTTCAGGATGCCGAACGCGCAGAATACGCCTGGCGGGTCGGAACATATCCGACCGCCGGCGTCGCCACCAGGGGAAAAGCGGCGGGCTCGTCCGCGCGTTCGACAACCTGATAGATCTTTTCACATCATTCGGACGTTTCCGGCAGCCGCTGCCCGCGGGCGGGCGCGGGTCCGTCAAACCGTCAGGAGTTGGCCCGGGACGCGCCCCCGGGTAAGCTCGAGACAGTCGGCGCCCGTTCCCGGGCGCCGGAACTCCTCGGGCCGTGGCTTATGAGCGATCTCCAGAACGACCTCGCCGCGCTGCGCCTCGAGCGCGAACCCGACGGCCCCGCTGTGGGCCGGTGGATCGGCTGGCTGGTCGTCCTCGTTCTGGTGGGCGGCGCCGGCTTCGGCGTGTGGGAGTGGGTGACGCGCGAGCGGCCCGTCGAGGTCGAGGCCGCCGTCGTCACCGAACGCGCGCCTGGTGCCCAGGCCGCCGTGCTGAACGCGTCCGGCTACGTCACGGCGCGGCGACGCGCCACCGTGTCCTCCAAGGTGACTGGCAAGGTGGTGGACGTGAACGTCGAGGAGGGCATGGCGGTGAAGGCGGGCCAGGTGCTGGCGCGCCTCGACGACTCGACCGCCCGCGCCGTCGCTCGATTCGGCCACGCCCAGGCCGACGCCGCGCGGAAGGGCGTGCAGGAGAGCCAGGTGCGATCTCGCGCAGGCCAAAGTCACGCTCGGGCGGATGACGCAGCTCCTCAAGGACGGCATCGGCACGCAGGCCGACGTCGATCAGGCGAAGGCGGACGTCGATGCCGACCGCCGCCCGCCTGGCCAGTCGCGCCGAGCAGATTACGGTCGCCGAGCGGCAGGTCGAGGTGCAGCGGACCGAACTGGACAACACGATCATCCGGGCGCCGTTCAGCGGGAGGTCGCGATCTCGAAGGACGCGCAGCCCGGCGAGATGGTGTCGCCGGTCTCGGCCGGCGGCGGCTTCACGCGAACGGGCATCTGCACGATCGTCGACATGCACTCGCTCGGAGATCGACGTGGACGTGAACGAGAGCTACATCAACCGCGTCACCCCGACCAGCAGGTGACGGCCGTGCTCAACGCGTACCCCGACTGGCAGAATCCCGGCGCACGTCATCACGACGTGCCCGCGGCGGACCGCCAGAAGGCGACGGTCGCTGGTCGCGCATCGCACTTCGAGACAGCTCGACCCGCGGATCCTGCCCGACATGGGCGTCAAGGTGACGTTCCTGCGCGAGGCGGACGCGGCGCGACGGCCCGCGGGCGCCGCCGACGCTGCTCGTGCCGAAGGCGGCGATCGTCGCCGAGAACGGCCAGTCGTACGTGTTCGTCGTGCCACGGCGCGGCCGAGCGGCGCGCCGTGACGACGGGCGGCGCCGACGGCGACCGCCTGGAGGTGCCTGGCCGGGCTCGCGGCCGGCGAGCGGGTCGTCGTCTCGCCGCCGCCCACGCTCAAGGACGGCGCGCAGAAGTAGCGGTGGACGACGGAGGCGACGCGCAGATCGAACCTGTCGTCGGCGCCTCGTGACTGGTCGACGTCCGGACGTGCACAAGTCGTTCACGCGCGGCGGCGAGCGCATCGACGTGCTGCAGGGCGTCGAACCTGACGATTGCCGCCGGGCGATTTCCTGGCGCTGATGGGGCCGTCGGGCTCGGGCAAGACGACGCTGCTGAATCTGCTGGGCGGCCTCGACCGGCCGACGAGCGGCACGATCGAGATCGCCGGCGTGCGACATCGGCGTCGCTGCGCGGCAGCAGCTCTCGCGGTGGCGCGCCCGCCACATCGGGTTCGTCTTCCAGCTCTACAACCTGCTGCCGGTGCTGACGGCCGAGCGGAACGTCGAGCTGCCGCTGCTGCTGACGACGCTGTCGCGAAGGCCGAGCGCCGCAAGCGCGCCGCGATCGCGCTCAAGGTCGTCGGCCTGGCCGACCGCGCCAGGCACTATCCGCGGCAGCTGTCCGGCGGCCAGGAGCAGCGCGTCGGCATCGCGCGCGCGATCGTCACGGATCCGACGCTGCTGCTCTGCGACGAGCCGACGGGCGACCTCGACCGCAAGGCGGGCGACGAGATCCTGGACCTGCTCCAGACGCTCAACCGCGACCACGGCAAGACCATCGTCATGGTGACGCACGATCCGCACGCGGCGGAGCGCGCCGCGCGGACGCTGCACCTCGAGAAGGGCGCGCTGATGGAGGCGGCGGCGCATGAAGTACCTGCCGCTCGTCTGGCGGAACCTCTGGCGCCGCATGAGTTCCGGACGACGTTCACGCTCGGCTGCCGTCTTCATCGCGTTCATGCTGTACGGTTTGCTGATGACGATCCGGGCGGCGTTCACGATCGGCGTCGACGTGGCCGGGCTCGATCGGCTGGTGCTGATCAACAAGATCAGCCATCATGCAGCTGCTGCCGATCTCGTACCTGGAGCGACATCAGGCCATCGCCCGGCGTCAAGCTCGTCACGGACTGCGACGTGGTTCAGCGGCATCTACCAGGACAACGCCGAATTCAGTTCGCGAACATCGCCGTCGACCCCGAGACGTACCTGAAGCTGTACCCGGAGTTCCAGGTGCCGCCGCGAGCAGATCAAGGCGCTGGCACGCCGACCGGCAGGGCGCGATCGTCGGCACGCGACATCGCCGAGCGCTACGGCTGGAAGATCGGCGACAGGGTGCCGATCCAGGCGACGATCTGGCAGCCGAAGCAGGGCAGCACCTGGTACTTCAACATCGACGGCGATCTACGACGGCGACAGCACGATGGACAAGACGCAGGTTCTTCTTCCGCTACAACTACCTCGACGAGAACCGCGCGGCGCGGCGACGGCACGGTCGGGTGGTACGTCGTCAAGATCGCCGACCCGGCGCACGCCGCGCAGACGGCCGCGCAGCTCGACGCGCTGTTCGCCAACTCGTCCGGCCGAGACGAAGACCGCCACGGAAAAGGGTGTTCGTCCAGAGCTTCGCCAAGCAGATCGGCAACATCGGCGCCATCATCATCGCGATCGCACGGTCGCGTGCTGGTGATGTTCGTGCTCGTCGCTCGCGCAACACGATGGCGCAGTCGGTCCGGGAGCGGACGAGCGAGCTCGCGGTGCTGAAGACGCTGGGGTTCTCGAACGGGCCAGTCCTCGCGCTCGTGCTGGCCGAGTCGCTGATGGTCGTGGGCCGGCCGGCGGCGCTCGGCCTCCGCGTCGCGTGGCTGTTCGTCAGGGCGGCGAGCCTGACCAGCGCGTTGCTGCCGGTGTTCGTCCTGCAAGCGCGCGGACATCGCCCTCGGCGTCGGCGCTGATGCGTGGCGCTCGGCCTGCTGGCGGGCGTGCTGCCGGCGCTGGCCGCGATGCGCCTGCGCATCACCGACGCCCTGCGGAGGGCCTGACGTGATCGATGGATCCGCCAGACCGCTCGCCGTGACGGCCTTGAGCATCCGCACGATTCCGCGCGGCTCGGCTCGTCGGCGGTCGCCATCGTCGGCATCGCCGGCGTCGTCGTGGTGTTCGTGGCGGTGCTCTCGATCGGCGCGGGGTTCCGGCGGCGATGCAGGGCGCGGGCCGCCCAGTCGCGGCGATCGTCATGCGGAGCGGCGCCGACTAGGAGCTGACGAGCGGCATCGACGGGGCCGAAGCCGAGGTCATCAAGGAGGCGCCGGGCATCCGGCCGGGACGCGGCACGCCCGCTGGCGCCTCGCCGAGCTGTACGTGATGGTCGACGTGCCAAGAAGCGCTCGACGGGCACGTCCGCCAACGTGCCGCTGCGCGGGATCGAGCCGGCTGGCGTTGCAGGTGCGGCGCGAAGCCTCAAGATCGTCGAGGGCCGGACGTTCCAGTTCGGCACGAACGAAGCGATCGTCGGCCGAGGCGCGCCGCCGGCAGTTCGCGGGCATGGACCTCGGCACCGAGTTCAAGTCCGGCCAGACTACGCTGAAGATGGTCGGGGTCTTCAGCCGACAGGCGGATCCGTGGCCGAGACCGAATCTGGGCCGACGCGCGGTCCTGCAGGGGGTCTACCGACGCGGCAACTCGTACCAGTCCGTGCTCGCCAGGCTCGATTCGCCCGGCGTCGTTCGACACGTTCAGGGACTGCGCTGACGACCAATCCGCAGCTGAACGTGCAGGTGCAGCGCGAGAGCGACGTACTACGCCGCGCAGTCGCAGCGGTCATGACCGAGCTGATTCGACGGCATCGGCTACACGATCGCGACGCTGATGGGCATCGGCGCGGTCTTCGGCGCCATCCTGACGATGTACACGGCGGTCGCGACGCGCGACGCGGGAGATCGCCACGCTGCGCGCGCTCGGATTCGACACGACGTCCGTGCTCGTCTCGGTTCTGGGCGAGTCGCTCGACCTCGCGCGCGATCGGCGGCGTGGCCGGCGGCGCCGCTGGCGTACCTCGGTTTCAACGGCTACCAGACGTCGACGATGAACTTCCAGAGTTCAGCCAGGTGGCGTTTGCCTTCCGGTCACGCCGGCCCTGCTGATGCAGGGCCTGTCCTACGCACTGACCATGGGCCTCGTCGGCGGCCTGGCCCCGGCCGTCCGGGCGGCGCGTCTGCCCATTCCGACGGCGCTCAGAGAGCTCTGAGCTGCGCGAGCAGCTCGGCCACGTCCGGCTGCTCCGGAATCTCGGTACTGCTTCGCCCAGGCAATGGTTCCGGCCCGTCCACGACGAACACGGCCCGTTCGGCGATGCCGTCGTCGCGAAGGACGCCGTAGGCGGACGCGACCTGGCCCTTGGGGTGGAAGTCGCTGAGAAGATCGTAGGAAATGCCGCCGAGCGCCTCGGCCCAGGCCTTCTTCGCGGGCCCGGCGTCCACGCTGATGCTCAGCACGTGGGCCCCGAGCGCCTGGAGCGCCGGCTGCTCCCGTTCGTAGGTCTGCATCTGCACCGCGCAGACGGGCGTGAACGCGAGGGGGTGAAAGGCCACGACGACGGGCTGCCCGCGAAGCGTCGAGAGGCGGACGGACCGGCCCGTGTGGCTGCGGAGCTCGAAATCGGGCGCGGCTGCGCCGACAGACAGCATGGGGCATTCTACCCCCACGCCCGCCGCCGCCCGCCGCGGGTCCGGTCGACCGCGGCCCTTTTTGATAAGGTGTGCCGATGGTAAGCCGTCGCTGGGTGGTCGTGGCCGGGTTCCTGGCGGTCGGCCTGCTGCTCGGTCGTGCCGTCGGCAGCCGTCTACTACACCGACTGGCTCTGGTACCGCGAGCTCGGCTACGAGCACGTCTTCCTCCGGACGCTGAACGCGCAGGGCGCGGTGTTCGTCGCGACGTTCGTGGCCGTCTTCCTGTTCCTTCCGTCAACTTCCGGTTCGCGCGCCGCGGACGCTCCGCGCGGCCGCAGCATCGTGCTCGGCACGGGCCGGGACGGCCGGCCCACTGACGCTGCAGGGCCGGCGAGATCGCCGGTGGATCGCGCTCCCCGTGTCGCTCTTCGTGGCGCTGATGTTCGGGCTGCTCGAGCGCCGTCGGACTGGCTCGGCATGGCTGAGCTTCTTCAACGCGCGTCCCGTTCGGCGGACCGCGACCCGCTGTTCGGCCGCGACGTCGTCTTCTACGTCTTCCGCCTGCCGATCTGGGAATCGCTCCGCAGCAGGCGCTGATGGTCTCGCTGCTCGACGCTCGTCGGCTGCGCGCTGCTGTACGTGTTCTCGGGCAGCTTCGTGCTGGAGGCCCGGGCGGCTCGCCATCGTCGTGGCCGCGCTTCCGCCTGGTGCCGGCGGCCCGGCGGCACCTCGCCCTGCTCGCGGCGCTCATCTTCGCGCTGATGGCGTGGGGCACCTGGCTCGGCGATGCCCGAAACGCTGCTCACGCCGGCCGAACGTCATCTTCGGCGCGTCGTACACCGACGTCCACGCGAGCCTGCCGTTCCTGCGCATCAGCATCGCGGTGCTCGCGGCGGGCGCGGGGCTCGCCGTCTGGCACGGATTCGGCGGCCGCGGGCTGGGCGATTCCCGCCGCCGTCGCTCTGTACTGGCGGTCTCGGTCATCGGCGGCCTGTACGCCGGTTTCGTGCAGAGCTTCGTCGTCACCCGAACGAGTCGGCGAAGGAGCAGGCCGTACATCCGCTACAACATCGACGGCGACGCGGCAGCGCCTACGCGCTCGACCGCGTGGAGGAACGCGAGGTCTCGGGCGACGCCGACGCTGACGCCGCAGCGACATCGCCGCAACGCCGCCACGATCCAGAACGTCCGGCTGTGGGACCACGAGCCGCTGCTCCAGACGTTCTCGCAGATCCAGGAGATCCGGACCTACTACGACTTCGTCTCGGTCGACAACGACCGGTACATGATCAACGGCCAGGACCGGCAGGTGATGCTGTCGGTCCGCGAGCTGAACACGGAGCTCCTGCCGAACCGACAGCTGGGTGAACGAGCGCCTGACGTTCACCCACGGCTACGGCCTCACGCTCGGCCCGGTCAACCAGGTCACGACCGAGGGCCTGCCGGTGCTCTTCGTCCAGAATCTGCCGCCGCAGGTCGACGGGCGTCAACCTCGAGATCACCGAGCCCGAGCATCTACTTCGGCGAGCTGTCGAACGACTACGTGCTGGTCCGGACGAGCACGCCCGAGTTCCACTACCCAGCGGCGACGACAACGTGACGACGTACTATCAGGGCCGGGCGGGCGTGCCGGTCGGAGGGCTGTCTGGCGCCGGCTGCTCTTCGCGCTGCGGTTCGGCACGACCGACATCCTGGTCACCAGCCAGATCACGCCAGCAGAGCCGCATCATGTTCCACCGGCAGATCAGCGACCGCGTCGCCACGCTGGCGCCGTTCCTGACGCTCGGACAAGGATCCGTATCCGGTCGTGTACGGCGGCCGCATCTACTGGATCCAGGACGCCTACACGACGACGGCGAACTACCCGTACTCGACGCCCGCTGCCGCAGCCGGGCGACCTGAACTACATCCGCAACTCCGTGAAGATCGTCATCGACGCGTACAACGGGACGACGTCGCTCTACCTGGCGGAGCCGGCCGATCCCATCGCGCAGACGATCGCGCAGATCTTTCCCGGGCTGCTGCGACCCGCTCAGCGACATGCCGGCCGGCCTGCGGCCAGCACGTCCGCTACCCGGAGGACATCTTCCGGATCCAGGCGTCGATCTACACGACGTACCACATGACGAACCCGTCGGTCTTCTACAACAAGGAAGACCAGTGGCAGGTGCCGGTGCTCGACAGCGAGCACGAACCGGCGCGCCGATGCAGCCCTACTACACGATCATGAAGCTGCCGGGCGAGACAGCAGACCGAGTTCATCCAGATGCTGCCGTTCACGCCGCGCGCGAAGGACAACCTGGCCGCGTGGATGGTGGCCCGAAGCGACAGCGCGCACTACGGCCACATGCTCGTGCTTCCAGTTCCCGAAGCAGAAGCATCGTCTACGGCCCGAGGCAGATTGCCGGCCGCATCAACCAGGACCAGGACGATTTCGCCGCAGATCACGCTCTGGGACCAGCAGGGGTCCGAGGTGACGTGGGGCACGCTGCTCGTGATTCCCGATCAAGGAATCGCTGCTGTACGTCCGGCCGCTGTACCTGCGGTCGCCCGAGGGCAAGCATTCCGGAGCTCAAACGCGTCATCGTCGCCTACCAGAACCAGATCGTGATGGCCGAGACGCTGCGGCTGGCGCTCGTGCAGATCTTCGGTCCGTCGGTTGCCGCGGCGTCTGCCGAGCGATCGGCCGTCGAACGCCGCCACGTCCGTGGTCGAGGCCGCCGGAGGAAGCGCCGGCCGAACCGGCCGCCGTCGAGCCGTCGCGATCCGGGCGCCGAGGCGCAGATGCACTACGAGCGCGCCCAGAAGGCGCTCCAGGACGGCGATTTCGCGACGTTCGGCGAGGAGTGGAAGAAGGTCGGCGAAGCCCTCGACCGGATGCCGCACAGAAGCGGTAAGAATGCCCCGCGACACGCGCCAGACAGGCGACGCCGTCAAGGATCGCGGCGCAGACCACGAGCGGCAGCCCGCCCAGTACAAGGTCGTCCTGCTCAACGACGACTACACGACGATGGAGTTCGTCGTCCACGTGCTGGAGGACGTGTTCCAGAAGTCGCCCGCCGAGGCCTACCGGATCATGATGGCCGTGCACCTGAGCGGCAAGGGCGTCGCCGGCATGTATCCGTGGGAAGTCGCCGAGACGAAGGTCGACACAGTCACGTCGATGGCCCACGCCGCTGGGTTCCCGCTGCGCGCAATCACGGAAGAAGCGTAGCTTGGCCCGGCCCTAGCCCTTCCCGGTACTTCGCCCTCAGCTCGGCAATCAGAGCTTCCCGCACGTCGCCGAACGTGTGCACGTCGTGCAGGCGCGGGTTCGATCGGACGAGGAAGCCGAGGTTGGCCTCCTGCCCGGTCAGCAGATAGTCGTCGAACGCGACGGTGTAGCGCGCCGCCGGCGCCACCGGTCGGCCGCGCACGAGCCAGCGGCCGTCTGTCCGCGTCACGCCGGCCGTCTGGAGGTAGCCGCCCGTCCCCTGGTTCTTCAGGCCCGCGTCCAACACCTGCGTCAGGAGCGAGCCGTCGAAAACGGCCCTGACGACCTTCCCCCCGAAGGGCAGCACGCGAATGACGTCGTACTCCGTGACCGGCGCGGGCAGCAGGACGTCGTCGATCCGGATGGAGCCGGCGTTGAACAGCGCCACGTCGGCGGGCCCCGCGTCCCGCAGCAGGCTGTCGGCGATGAGGTCGGTGAGCAGGCCGGGCTGGTTCCGCACGACGGACTCACGGCCGTCGAGCGGCTCGGGCACCGTCGCCACGACGGCCTCCGGCGCGAACCCGTCCTTCCTGAACGCATCGAACGCCTTGGCCCGCCACTGGTCGGCGATGGCCTGCACCTTCGGGTCGGGCACGATTGACGCGTCGATTGGCTGCAGCCGCGCGGACACGGACGGCCGGCCGTCGCCGCGGTCGAACGACAGCGTCACAATGGCCACGGATCGGACGTTCGCGTCGGCCTTGATGATCGGCGTGAAGCGCGGCCCGCGGCGCAGGATCCAGTTCTCGTGCTCGTGCCCGCCCAGCACGACGTCGATGTCGCCGACGGCCTCGGCCAGGGCCTGATCGCCCGCCAGGCTCAGGTGCGTCAGGGCGACGATGGCGTCCACCTGGCCGGACGCCCGCAGCGTGGCAATCGCCGCCTTGGCCGCCTCGATCGGCGGCTTGTACTTCACCCACGGCTGCGCGTTCGAGTCGATTGTCAGCCCGATGAGGCCGATCCGGAGGTCGCGCACCGGGGTGTGCACCGGCACGATGGCGGACCGCACCGTTCCGTCGAAGGAATAGCCGTTCGCATCGGTGACGTTGCTCGAGACGAGCTTGAACTTCTGTTCGGCCATCCGCTGGCGGAACGCCGCCGGCGACAGGTCGAATTCGTGGTTGCCGAACGTCGCCCAGTCGACGCCGACCGCGTTCAGCACGTCCACCATCTGCCGGCCGGCGAGCGGCTGGCCGTCGACGCGGGCCGTTCCGATGGCCGACGGCGACAGGTAGTCGCCGCCAAGGGTCGTCAGCACGGGGGGGACGGTCTTCAGCAGCGAAGCGCGCAGCGCGGCTACGCGGGCGAGGCCGCCGACGCGCCCGCCGGCCACCGGCTCGATCTCGTAGACGTCGTTGAAATGAAGGATGGTGAGCCTGGCTGGACCGCGCGCGCAGCCTGCAGCTGCGAGCACAAGCGCCGCCACCGCCACCACGAGCCGCGACACCCGCATCCACCTCCTATGCTATACGTACAGAGATGTTCTCCGCCTCGCTCGAAATCGTGCTCGACGGTCGCGTACCGCGAGGCCGTGTCGCGGCGGCACGCCTATCTGACGCTCGAACACCTGCTCTACGCCCTGGCCCACGACCCGGAGGGCGAACGCATTCTCGCGGCGTGCGGCGGCGGACCTGCCCACGCTGCGGCACGATCTGAACGACTACCTCGACGAGTCGATCGAACAGCTGCGGCGCGGCCAGGAGCGCGAGCCGGAACAGACGGCGGCGTTCCGGCGCGTGCTCCAGACGGCCGTCCTCCACGTCCAGAGCGCGCAGCGCCCGGAGGTGCAACGCGGGCGACATCCTCGCCGCCATCCTCCAGCAGCCGAAGTCGCCAGGCGGCGCGTCTGCTCGACCGCGCAGGGCGTCACGCGCCTCGACGTGCTCGAATTACATCTCGCACGGCATCAGCGAAGATGCCGCCGGTCCGACGGCGGGCCGTCGACGGGCGGCGCGCCGCGGCCGACGGGCCGGCGAGGGCGCGGCCCTCCAGACGCGCGATCCGCTCGCGGCCTACTGCCTGAACCTGACCGAACGCGCCCGCCAGGGCATGCTCGACCCGCTCATCGGCCGCGCGGCCGAGCTGCAGCGCACGATCGAGGTGCTCTGCCGCCGCCGCAAGAACAACCCGGTGTTCGTCGGCGAGGCCGGCGTCGGCAAGACGGCCATGGCCGAGGGCCTCGCCATCGCGCCTGCTCGGCGACGACGTGCCGGACGGTCTCTGAAGGGCGCCGAGGTCTTCGCGCTCGACACGGGCGCGCTGCTCGCCGGCACGCGCTTCCGCGGCGACTTCGAGGAGCGGTTCAAGGCGGTCGTCAGGGCGCTGGCCGCAGCGGCCGCGGCCGATCCTGTTCATCGACGAGATTCACTCGACCGTGGGCGCCGGCGCGACGACGGGCGGCACGATGGACCTGGCCACGCTGATCAAGCCGATCCTCACCGCCGGCGATCTGCGCGTCATCGGCTCGACGACGTTCGAGGAATTCAAGCACATCGAGAAGGACCGGGCGCTCGCGCGCCGGCTGCAGCAGATCGCCATCGAGGAGCCGTCGATCGAGGAGACCGTGCAGGATCCTCGCCGGGCCTCGCGGCCGCGTACGAGGCGCATCACGGCGTGCCACTACACCGACGCCGCGCTCGAGGCGGCGGCCAAGCTCGCCGCGCGGCACCTGCGGGATCTTCCGGCTGCCCGACAGCGCCATCGACGTCATCGACGAGGCCGGCGCGGTCACGCGCCTGCGCCAGGTCGCCGACGCCGGCGCGAGCCAGGAACGAGCCGCGTCCGGCTCCGCCCAGTGCCCAGTCGACGCGCGCGCCGACATCGAGGCGCGTCGTCGCGCGCGATGGCCCGGATCCCGGCGCGCCAGGCGTCGTCGTCCGACCGGGAGCGGCTGCGGACGCTGGAGGAGTCGCTCGAGCGCGTCGTCTTCGGCCAGGACGAGGCCGTGCACGCTCGTCGCGCAGGCGATCAAGCGCGTCGCGCGCCGGGCCTCGGCCAGCCGGATCGGCCGGCCGGGCTGCGTTCCTGTTCACGGGCCCGACCGGCGTCGGCAAGACGGAGCTGGCCAAGCAGCTCGCGCTCCAGCTCGGCAACGAGTTCATCCGCTTCGACATGAGCGAGTACATGGAGAAGCACGCCGTCGCGCGGCTGATCGGCGCGCCGCCCGGCTACGTCGGGTTCGAGCAGGGCGGCCAGCTCGTCGACGCGGTGCGCACGCATCCGTACAGCGTCGTCCTGCTCGACGAGATCGAGAAGGCGCACCCGGACATCTACAACATCCTGCTGCAGGTGATGGACCACGCCACGCTCACCGACAACACCGGGCGGAAGGCGGACTTCCGGAACGTCGTGCTGATCCTGACGTCGAACGCCGGATCGCGCGAGATGAGCGCCAGCGTCGATCGGCTTCGCGCGACCGGTCGGCGGCGGCGACCAGGACGATCGGCGCGCCGGGCGCGCGGCCGGGCAAGTCGAAGGCCGCCATCGAGCGCGTGTTCAGCCCGGAGTTCCGCAACCGCCTCGACGCCATCGTGACCTTCCAGCCGCTGACGCCGGCGGTGATGGAGACGATCGTCGAGAAGTTCGTCCTGCAGCTCGAGGCGCAGCTCGCCGAGCGGCACGTGGCCATCACCCTCACGCCCGAGGCGCGCGCCTGGCTGGCCAGCCAGGGGCTACGATCCGGTCTACGGCGCCCGACCGCTGGCGCGCGTCGTCCAGCGCGAGGTGCGCGATCCGCTGACCGACGAGATCCTCTTCGGCCAGCTCGAGCACGGCGGCACGGTGACGATTGGCGTCGGCCGACGGCGCGTTGGCGTTCGTTCCCCGGCCGCGAACCGCAGCGGCGGAGAGGTGCCTTCGTCATGGATGACCCGAATCGGAACTCAAGGTCACCGACCGGCGCTGGTGGGCGCGCGGCGACGCCGCGCCGACGGCGGATGCGCCGAGCCTGAAGCCGACCTACGTCGAGGAACTCGAGGCGCAGCTCGCCGCCGAAGAAGCCGAGCTGCAGCAGCTCCTCGACAAGTACCGGAGGCGCCGCGAGGAATTCGACCAGGCGCGGGCGCGCCTGCGCAAGGAAATGTCGAAGGACATCGAGCGCGGGCCGGCGCTCGATACTCGTTCGTTCCTCGAGGTGCTCGACAACCTCGACCGCGCGCTGACGCGGCAGCCGGACCGGCCGGACGACCCGCTTCGTGCAGGGCGTGTCGCTCGTCCGCCAGCAGTTCCTGGCGACGCTGGAGGGATTCGGCGTCACGCGCGTCGATCCGCTCGGCGAGCCCTTCGACCCGACCCGCCACGAGGCCGTCTCGAGCATCGCGCGCGACGTCGGACGCGCCGGCAGGCACCATCGTCGGCGTCGTCCGCCCCGGCTACCTGATCGGCGACGAAGTGCTCCGGCCGGCACAGGTGGCCGTCGCCAGCGCATAACGGCCTTCCCGCCCCCCGCGTCCTGGGACGCGCCTTCAGGCAGCGCCGCTGCGCCGTCCGGACGACCGGAATCCGTGCCTCGACGGCCGGCAGGGCCGGGAAGTCCGGGGCGATGCGGCCGCTCAGCGCCCGAAGACGCGCAGCTCGGCAATCGACCAGGAATACCCGTGGTGGCCGTCGAGGAGGGTCAACACGAGGCTGCGCCCCGAGCCGGCCCGCGCCAGGTCGAAGACCAGCGGCATGCGCTTCAGGTCGGCCAGCGTCGCCAGCACCGCGAGCCCGGTGGTGCGGCCCTCCCAGACGACCGAGGCCCGGCCCTGGCCGTCGATCAGGCTCACGCGCAGCTTGCGCGGGTAGTCGTTCCTGAAGGCGCCCAGGTCGAGCTCGAGCCGCGACGGCGTCACCTCCCCGCGGAATTCGATGGTGACTTCGTCGCCGATGGTCTGCGGCCGGTGCGTCTCCCAGCGCGTCGTGAGGTCGCCGTCCGTCATGTTGCCGATGTCGCCGGTCGACGAGTTCGTGTGAACGGCGAGGATCGGAAGGCGTGCGGCGGGACGCCGATCCGGCGGGCGTGCCGGCAGCTTGTAGAGCGAGCCGGACGGCGTGGTCAGGACGTGCTCGGCGTCCGGGAGATTGGCAATGAAGTCGCGATCGCGATCGCCTTCGTCCGTCCCCTCGTGGACGTACACGAGCAAGGCACTGGATTGCTGCAGGGCGCGGATCACGCTGTCGTCGAGGCTGGCCAGGCCGCGCTTCAGCAGGTCGTAATGCGTGGGCACGTAGCCGCTGAATCCGTTCACCAGCCGTCGGCCAACCTGCGTGGCGTGCAGCATCGCCGTCGTGTCTGACAGATAGTCGTCGGTGATCGGCAGCTCGAGCATGATCGAGCCGCGGTCGAGCCCGCCCAGGTCCGCCGACGCCGACACCGGCGCGACGCGCAGGTGCGGCACGAATCCTTCCAGCGCGACGGCCAGGCACAGGGGCGCGGCGAGCGCCGGCCGCGCACCCCGCGGCGTCAGGCGGGCGAAGGCGACGGCGGCCGCTTCGGCCAGACACAGGGCGAACAGCATCGCGAAGCGGGCGGGCACGCGGAGCGCGTGTCCTCCCGGCAGGTGCATCAGCCACGAGTACGGGCCGGATACCAGACGACCGTATCGAAGAGCCGTCCTTCGGGGCCGAGCGCGAAGATGAACATCGCGACGGCGGCCATCGCGTAGAAGAACAGCGGCGACCGCCGCCGCCACGCCGCAGCGACGTGCGCATTCCACAGCGCGGCCACCGCGCCGACAACCAGCGTCAGCTGCATCGCCCGAAGCGGGCGGTTCATGGAAACGCTCAATCCCGCCACCCGGAAGGACCAGCCGCCCATCCGCCACGCGTGATAGGTCAGCACGGCGAGCAGGGCCGCCGCGGCAAGCAGCCAGGGCTGCGCCCGGAACCGCCGGCCGGGCCGCAGACGCCACCACGCGACGACGGCGCCGATCGAGTACCAGCACGAGGATCGTGGCGCCGGGATACAGCTCGCCTTCCGGCGCGGCGGCCAGCGTCCAGCGCGCCGGCCACACCCAGGGACTGGTCGCCCAAATCGCGCTGAGGTCGGCGCTGAACAGCTCGATCTCCTGCAGGCTTCGCGAGACGCCGAAGGCCGACTGATAGTGCTGGTAGCCGACGAGGAGCGGTGTGAGCGGCAGGCTCGCCAGCACCGCCGTCACGCCAATCGCCGTCCAGTCGCGGACGGTGCGGGCAAACCACAGCGTCCACAGGCCCGCGAGCACCGAAAAGAACACCAGGTAGTACCCGGTCGCCAGGCCGTTCATCAGCCAGCACAGGCCGAAGAGCGCGAGGTCGCGGCGGCGGCGCCCTTCGAGAAACCGGTGCAGCGCGAGCAGCCCGAGCGGCATCCAGCACGACCAGAGTGTCTGCAAGTGCGCCATCTGCGCGGCGCGGTACGGCGCGAAGCCGAAGGCGAGGCCTGCAATCAGCGCCGCGTCGTGCCGGCCGGTCAGCCGGCGCGCCAGCGCGTGCGCCGCGAGAGCCGCCGCGGGGAACGACAGCAGGAAGAGAACGTTGTACATCAGGACGGCGCTCGCACCGGCCCACTGCATGGGTGTCGAGAGCGGGAACAGATTGAGCAGCGTCTCCGAGAGGGCCAGAGCGCCCTTTGCCGGATAGAAGATCGGCGCGTCCCACCAGCGGGTCGTCAGCGGCACGGCGTGCGCGTTCCACCAAAGAATCCAGGTGTTCAGGCCCGGATCGCCGAGGTCGTTCGGCAGGGCCGACCCGATCGCCGGCAGCAGCGGCCAGGCGTACGCCAGCGTGATACCAACGTACAGGGCGGCGACGGCGAACCAGCGGGCGCGCGGAGAGAACGACACGCGGGACACTACTTCAAGACCAGGCCCGGGACGGCGGCCGGCTCGGCACAGCGGACGGCGCCGAACCCTTCGGGCACCCGCTCCGGCCGGCCCGCGTCGCCCGACGGCTGCAGATCGAACAGCAGAATACGGCCGGCGCCGTCCCCATACTGGAGCACCGGCGGCATATCCAGGCGCCCGACGACACTCGACGCCGCGAACTTCTCCCGGAACTGCGACACTTCCCACTCCTCGAGCAGCGCATACGGATGCGCGCCGTGCGCGTCGAGCCAGGCGACGCCACGGTCCAGCCACGACGCGTCGAAATTCGGCCACTGTATGGTCATCCGGCTCCCGTAATAACGCAACGACCCGCTGTGCTGCAGGCTGAAGACCACCGCGTTGCCGCCGGTCCGGCTCCGGACGAGCGACGCCACGGCGGGGTACTCTCTGCTCGCCGCGGTGCAGGTCGAAGACGTGCCGGTCCCGCGCGGTGTGCAGCGTATGGAGCCCGAGGGCAACGGCGACCACCCCGACCGCCAGGCTGACGAGCGGGCGCCCCGACCGCACCGGCCAGACCATGACCATGGCGAGCGCGATCGGCATGGGCGGCCAGGCGGGCAGCAGGAATCGCAGATACGACCAGCTGTCGAACGGCCGGGTACCATCAGGTATTCGGCCCAGACGACGCCGGCCGCCAAGGCCAGCAGCGCGGGCGCCCGGAAGCGGGCGGGCCGCGCCGGCCCCCACACTGGCGGGACCAAGAGCGCCGCGAGGCCCACGAGCGCGAGCGGCGTCTGCGTTTCCACGAGCCAGCCCCCGAACTGCCGCAGGTTAGCCGACGCGTTGGCGGCGCCGAAGAGGTCGTGCAGCGGTTCGTAACCGCTCCGCAGGGGCGACCCGTACCAGAACCAGTTGAGGCCGGCCACGACGGCCACAGCCGGTGCGACGCCGGCCGCGAACGCCAGCATCTCGCGCGCCCGACACGAGCGCTCGTCCACTGGGGCGCGAAGCGCGCGCGCGGCCTGCCACAGCCAGACCAGGCCAGCGACGGGCACGAGATTCGGCCGGATCGAGGACCGCGAGGCCGGCGGCGGCGCCGGCGCCGGCGGCCCACGCGGTCGAATCGCCCAGGAGGCACCAGAACGCTACCGCCCACGCGCCGGCGGCCGGCACGTCCGACATCGGCTGCACCGCCATGAAGAGCACGATCGGACTGGTCGCCGTGAACCACGCCGCCAGCACGCCGGCCAGGGGCAATCCCAGCCGCCGGCCAATCCCGTAGGTGGCGAGCACCAGCAGACCGCCGAAGATCGGAGCGACGGCGAACGCGGCGCAGTGTCCCGCGATGCCCTGGGCGGCGGCCATGAGCAGCGCCAGGCCGGGCGCGTAGCCAGGCACGATGCCGCGTCGGGTCGTTCACGATCTGGCCATCCCGGCGCACGCCGCGCGGCCGGTAGCCGAGTGGCGCGAACGTCCACGCGGCATTGGGCCACGGCACGCGTCGTACCCACGGCTGATCAATCGTCAGGTGCCCGCTCAGCCAGAGGTCGGCCTGGCTGACGTACCCGTAGGAGTCCGCACCGCCCGCCGCGTTCGTGTTCCACCCGACGCCCACGCCGAGGACGCCGGCGGCGAGCAGCAGCACGAGCGGCAGCGGGCGCAGGCGGGCGGCAGCCCGCTCGAGCCGGACGAGGGCCGCGACGACTCGGCCGGGCAGGCGCCGCGGACCATCGGCGGCCGCGGCGGCGGCCAGCGCCAGCAGGGCGACGGCCAGGGCGCGCCCGGGATCATGCGCACGGATGGTCACGCCAAAGAGCCTGGCGTCGAAGCCGCCCGAGACGGCCAGGGCGGCCGCGCACGCACCGGCGGCGAGGGCCACGGTCAGACTGACGTGCACGACGCGCTGGCGCGAGAGACGAGGCAGGAGGCGGCGCGTCAAGGCTGCGTCACCCCGCCTCGGCGGCTAGCCCGGCCATCGCTCCGTCACTGCTCGCTGGGATCTTCCAGGTAGGTATAGCCGTGCAGGCCGTCTTCGTAGAAGCGGAGCAGGCGGCCGGACTCCTCGAAGTCGAGCCGGCCTTCGCGGACGGCGGTCTCGACCGAATCGCGCAGCTTGCGCACGAGCGATATCGGCGTCGAACTCGACGTAGTCGAGCACTTCGCGGCACGGTGTCGCCCTTGATCACGGACTCGAGCACGACGTTGCCAGTCGGGTCCAGGCTGACGTGCACGGCGTGGGTGTCGCCGAAGAGGTTGTGGAGGTCGCCGAGGATCTCCTGGTAGGCGCCGACGAGGAACACGCCCAGGTAGTAGGGCTCGCCGGTGAACGGGTGCAGCGCCAGCGTGCGCTTGACGTCGCGCCGGTCGATGAACTGGTCGATCTTGCCGTCCGAGTCGCAGGTGATGTCGCCGAGCACGGCCTGCGCGGGTGGGCGGCTCGTTCAGCCGGTGGATCGGCATCACCGGAAACAGCTGCTTGATCGCCCAGGAGTCGGGAATCGACTGGAAGAGCGAGAAGTTGCAGAAGTACGTGTCGGCCAGCGTGTCGTCGAGGCTCTGCAGGTCCTCGGGCACGTCGTCCATCTGCTGCACCAGCTTGCGCAGCTTGCTGCAGATCGCCAAGTACAGCGTCTCGGCCATGGCACCGCTGTCCGAGCGGCAGGTAGCCGCCGTTGAACAGGTTCAGCGCCATGTCGAGGGCCTGCTGCGCGTCGTGGTAGCTCTCGAGCGCGTTGCGGGCGGTGAGGTTCTGGTAGGTCTCCTTGAGATCGATGAGCGGCTGCTCGAGCTCCTCGCCGTGCGCCGTTGGCGGCGCACGTCCTGCTTCGCCGAACCCGGACACGCCCAGCACGTTGAAGATCAGCACGCTGTGGTACGCGACGATCGCGCGGCCGCTCTCCGAGACGATCGTCGGGTGCTTCACTCCGGCGTCGTCGCAGACCGACTGGATGTGGTAGACGACGTCGTTGGCGTACTCCTCGAGCGTGTAGTTGACGCTCGACTCGAAGTTCGTCTGCGAGCCGTCGTAGTCGACGCCGAGGCCGCCGCCGACGTCGAGGTATTCCAGCCCGGCGCCGTCCTTCACCAGCTCGGCATAGATCCGCGCCGCCTCGTTCAGCGCCCCCTTGACGATGCGGATGTTCGGGAATCTGGCTGCCCAGGTGGAAGTGCAGGAGCTTGAAGCAGTCCTGCATGCCGTAGGACTTCAGCTCCTCGAGCCCCTGCCGCACTTCGGCGACGGTCAGGCCGAACTTCGACCGGTAGCCGCCCGACGACTGCCACCGGCCGCCGCCCCGCGCGGCCAGCTTCACGCGCATGCCGATCTGCGGCCGCACGCCGACCTTCTGCGCGTACTCGAGGATCAGCCCCAGCTCGGTGTACTTCTCGACGACGGGAATGATGCGCCGGCCCATCTTGTGGGCCAGCATCGCCATCTCGATGAACTCGGCGTCCTTGAAGCCGTTGCAGATGATGGGCGTGTCGTTGTCGGCCATCGCCACCACGGCCAGCAGCTCGGGCTTCGACCCGGCCTCCAGGCCGAAGTCGTACGGCCGCCCGAAGTCGAGCACTTCCTCGACCACCTGCCGCTGCTGGTTCACCTTGATCGGGTAGACGCAGAAGTACCGGCCGTCGTACTGGTGCTGCGCAATCGCGGACTGGAACGCGGCGTGGATGTCGGCCAGCCGCTGCCGCAGGATGTCGCGAAACCGGATCAGGATCGGCAGGCCGATGCCGCGGAGCTGCAGGTGATCGACGAGCTGCTTCAGATCGATGGAGCGCATCGGGATCCTTCGTCGCGTGAACGCGCACGTGACCGTTCGGTGCAATCGAGAAATAGCCCTTACCCCATCGCTCGACTTCGTAGAGCTCTGCGGCGTCGTGAACCGTCCAGGGATCGCCCTGCCGCCAGGTGCGCTGCACCCGACTCGTCGTACTCACGCCGCTAATCATATGAAAAAATCAAGACGCTTCCAGCAAAAACTACGTCCCCGGTTTCCTGAACAACGCGTCGTCGATAGCGATGTTGACGTCGATGGCGTCGATCCGGATCTCCGCGACCGGCACGCCGTTCTGAAGCGTGCGAATGACGAACGGCATCTGCAGGCCCTGGACGTCCCGGTAATCCGAGAACTCCTGGGCGAGCGGCCCCATAGGGCTCTGGTTGACCGTCTTGGCCTCGAGCCCCGTCGTCGCGTCCAGGTAGCAGTCCTGCGTCGTGCCGTTCCGCGTGACCTTCAGGTGCTGCAGCGCCCGGCCGTCCACCGTTTCCGGACCAACGAGCTCTAGGGTGTAGCCGCGGGCTTTGTAGTCGACGAACGGCGTGTCGAAGTCCGACTCGGCGCGGATGACCTCCAGCTCAGGTCCAGTTACGACGACCGGGTCGGGCGCGCCCTGGAGCGGGTTGAGCTGCCAGGCCGTGGTCCCGTCGAAGACGAAGAGCAGCTTCTGATCGCCCACGACCAGCTCCTTGCGGGTCATGTTCGGACGCTTCGCGTACAGCGTCATCGGCAGGTCCATCCCCTGGCTGCTCAGGTGGGCGGTCATCTTGAGCGTGCGGGCCGCCTTGATTCGCTCGATGCCGCCTCGGGCCTGCAGGTTCCTGGCCACGAGGTCATCGACGGTCTGGGCGAACGCAGGAACGGCGAAGAGCAGCACAACAACGGCAGCGGCAGGACCGGCGAGGCGGCGAAACATGGGGGCCCCCAGGGCAAACAGGACAGGACGAGCTGGTAACTGAATCGTAACAGGGTGCGGACGACCGCAATCGGATCCGCGAGCGGGGGCTACATCCGCTCGCGCGGGTCCGGCTCGGACGGGGCCTCCGACGCCGGCAGGACCATCGGCTCGTGGAGGCGATGGTCGGACCTCCGGCAGCCGATGCCGCGTGCGTCGATACTGGCGACCGTCTCGCCGCCATAGGTTTCGTACACGCCGACCAGACACCCGCACGGCAGCACGCGTCCGCCGAGCCCGCGGAGCAGGCGCATACCTGGTGAGACCAGACCAAGGAGCCGAGGGTTGAATCTCAGCATGCGCTCGTGAGTATCGGCCGGCGCCACACCACCCCTGAGCACGGGTTCCGGGACGGGTTCAAAACCCGACGCCTCCCCCGAAATTGACCCGGGTTCGCCCGTCATCGGCCCGCGCGACCGACACGCCAACGTGGAAGACGGTCGCCGTCATCCAGACACCGCCCCCCACGCCCCGGTGCAGGGTCTGGTCGCGATAGCGCAGGCCCCGGTCGTAGGCGGTGCCGACATCGACGAAGAGGTTGACCCCGACCTTGGCAATCTGGAGGGGCGAGTTGAGCGGCACGCGCAACTCCGCCGACCCGACGACCACCGTGTCGCCGACGAACGCGCCGGCCGCAAAGCCGCGAAGGCTGGACCAGCCGCCAAGCAGCGGCTTCAGGTACGCGGGCTGGGAGCGGTCGGCCGTCGTCCGCATCGCACGAACCGCGAGGACGGCTTGCCCGACGAGGCCAAGGTAGCCTCGGGCGTCCAGGCGGGTACGGTCAATGACGCGCCCGCCGCCGAAGTCGAGTCGTTCCCAGGCCGCCGCCGCGTAGACGGCGTTTCTCGCCAGCACGGGGTCCTGCCGCGTATCGACGCTCAGGTCCGCGCCCACCGATCGGAAGGTCTCGTGTGCGCCTTCGAACGACGCGCGCTGCCAGCCCAGCGTCGCGCCGCCCAGTAGCGGTCCCTGCCGGCGCTCGACGCGGCCCCAGACACGCCGCCGACCGTCGTCGGCCTGGAACGCTGGGTTCTTCCGCCGTTCAATGGCCGCGCCGACCGTCGCGCGGCTGAACGGTCCCGCCGCGAGCGGCCGGTCGAGTTCCACGCCGGCGCGCTTGATGCCTCCCCAGGTCAGCGGAAACGAGAGCCGACTGCCGGCGCCAACCGGGCCGGGCCAGGCGAACTGCGCGCCGTAGGTGAAGCCGTAGCCGTCCTCGGCGGTGATCACCGGCAGCACCATCAGCCGGCGCAGTCCCCGCCGGCGCGCGATCGACAGCGCCCCGTCGTGCGATTCGATGCGCACCGGACCTTCATTGACGATGATCACGAGCGCGATTCGGGAGGGATCCTCGATCGACGCGAAGCGCTTCCGCACCTCCACGACGTCGAACTGCTTCGACGCCTTCAGCCTCGCCGTGACGTCGTCCACCGTGGTTGACTCGAACGGGTCGCCGACGTGGACACCGGCGAGCGCCAGGACCTGTTCGGTCGGACACGATGAGGTTGCCGTGAACCCGGATTTCCGCAACGACCTCGGCCGACGACGGCCGCGGCGCGCCCGGCAGCGGCTGCTGGCTGACCGCAAGCCCCGAGACCAGTGCCGACAGCGCGAGCACCGGCGCCAGGCCCGTCATCGCCCCTGGTCGTCGATCGTATAGCGCGAACTGGCTTCCGCCTTCCGGTAGTTCGAATAGTCGAGGTGGTACCGAACGCCGAACGCACCGACGGCCAGCGTGCCGGACACGCGCAGGTCGATCTCGCGCGGCAGCCAGACGCCTCGAATCGGCTGCCCCATGGTCATCATCGCCTCGGCGTCGTTCATGTGCACGAGCCAGGCGGCGGGCAGAAAGTCGAGGTTGACGTTGTCGAACGTGTACTTGACGATCTGGTGCGACTCGGGCTCGACCCAGATCGTCACGAGCGAGACCTTGTTCATCATGCGCTCGACGGCCGCGCGCTGGTCGCGCGAGGCATCCGACTCCCCCAACCGCCGTCGGCGCGTCTGCATGTCCTGCTCGTGCGCGAAGAGGCGCGCCGGGTAGTACTCAATCCGCAGCACGTCGCGCCCCTCGAACGTCTCGCGGCCGACGAGCGCGTAGCGGGACGGCTCGAACGTGAACCGCAGGAAGTAGGCCGAGTCGATGAACTCCGGCCGGCGGGTCTGCAGAATGAAGTGCTGGACGTCGCCGTCCGCGGAGTCGGCGGCCGCCGGTGGCGGCGCGCCGCGGCCGCGCCGATCGCGGGCCTTGACGCGGCGCAGGTAGTCCGCTTCGTACCGGCGGCGGTCCGCGTCGGACACCGCGACGCCGTTGACCGTCACCGGGCTGCGCACGAAGAACCCGTCGCGCAGGTACCAGGTGTAGTCCCGGACCTCGCCCCACATCGGGCGGTCGTCGGGCCCCCGGACCTCGAACCGTTCGCGCTCGTCCAGGACGTACTGCTGCAGCTTCTTCCAGTTCTCGTCCCGCCGCGCGAGCACCTGCTGCATGAAGGCGTCGAGGTCGCTGGCCGCGCGCGGCAGGGCGGCCGGCCGGGCGGCCACCGCCACCCCCAGGACCGCCAGCACCGCCCAGGCCGTCACTCTCGGCATAGCCCTCCCATCATACGGGCCTCCGGCCCCCCCGGCCGTGCGCCACGCCGCCGGCTGAACCGGCCCGTCCGGCGTCCAAATGTCGCCTGTCCCATTTATCATGTCGATCAGATGAGATTTATTGGCTCGGCACTCCTAATCGCGACGCTCTGTCTCGGCTCCGGCTGCAACAACAACAGCACCAGCACGACGCCGACCAGCCCCAGCACGCCGACGTCCGGCACGCTGACGGTCTTCTCGGGCACACTGGCTCCGATGGGATCGCAGTTCTATTACTTCAGCGTGCTGCAGACGGGCACCGTGGCGGTCACGCTGGCCGGGCTCACCACGAGCGGAACGTCCACGACGCTGTCGGTGCCGCTGACGCTCTCGCTCGGCAACACGACGGCCGATGGCAGCACGTGCACGCCGACATCCTCGGCGACCGCGTCCCCTTCGCTCGCCAGGCAGGTCAGCCCAGCAGGTGCCACGGGGGGCGGCACCTATTGCGTGCTGCTCACCAATCCCGGGAACCTGACGGGCAACGTGG
The DNA here is from genome assembly GCA_963849525.1 of uncultured Acidobacteriota bacterium. GTDB lineage: Bacteria > Acidobacteriota > Vicinamibacteria > Vicinamibacterales > SCN-69-37 > CAVXSP01. The sequence goes on from CAWKHL010000008.1 coordinate 159,674, forward strand.
ACTTCTCGAATCCTGATCAAGCAGGGTGTCGGCGCCGAGACGGTGGCGACGGCCGGCACGGAGACGTTCTCGAGCAACCTGTATTCGGCCGGCGCGGTCAATCGGTCGTTCGCGACGAGCCAGAACGGCGACATCACCGTCACGCTGGTCAGCGTGACGCCGCCGGCCAGCATCGGCCTCGGCCTCGGCGTGACGAGCGACGGCTCAACCTGCTACGTCTACAAGACCGTCGTCAACGCGCCCGGGTCGGGCGCGGAGATCACGGCGTCCGCCGATGCCGGCGAATACTGCGTTCGCCTGTTCGAATCCGGCGGGTCTTTCCGGTCGCGTGACCTTCAACGTCCGGATCGCGCACCAGTAGCTACGGCTTCGCCTGGATGTGGATGCCGCACTCGAGCTTCTGGCCCTGCCAGCGGCCCGAGCGGGGATTGTCGGGTCGTGGGGCAGCGACGTGCAGGGCTCGCAGCCGATGCTGGTGTAGCCCAGCTCGTACAGCGGCAGCAGCGGGATGTCGTTGTCTTCGCGTAGGCCCACACGTCTTGCGTGGTCCAGCTCTGCCAGCGGGCTGACCTTCCGGAGCACCTTTCCGGTCGGCAACGTGAACGGCTCGACTCGTGCTGCAGGTTCGCGCGCGACGCCGACTGGTCGCGCCGCAGCGCCGGTGAACCAGGCGTCGTAGCCTTCGAGCGCGGCGAAGAGGGGCTGCACCTTGTGGCGGGCGCAGCACGCGTCGGTGTCCGTCTGCCACAAGCCCGACCTGGGGCTCCGGCCGCGCGGAGGTTCACGAGATTCAGCTTCCAGCGCCGCCGCCAGCGCATCGCGGATACTCGAGCGTCTGCGGAAAGTGGTGGAACGTGTCGAGAAACAGCACCGGGATGTCCGGCCGGCGCTGCGTGCAGCATGTGCACGAGCACGACGCACTCCGCCTGAAAGCTCGACGTGATGCACGGCCGCGCCGCGCCCGCGCCAATGTCGCTCGAGCGAATCAGCGGATGCTGCATTCTGTCATGTCAGGATCTCCTCGAGCGCGCGGCGAACGGCGTCGACGGCGTCGCCGTCGGCGCGGCCCCGCGGGCGAGCTGCGCGAGCCGCTCGGCGGCGCCGGCTCCGCGGCAATGCCTGGCGCTGCCGGCGAACGGCCGGCACGATCATGCCGGCGCCGGCCGTGAAGTTGGTCGCCGGGTCGATGAGGATGAAGCTGCCGGTGCAGCGGTTGTCCGTAAGCGATCGAAGACCACGGGCCGGGACGCGTGACACGACCGTTCCAATCTGGTTCAGCCGAGCGGCCGGCTCGATCTCGGCGGCCGTGCTCCGCGTCATGTGCTTGAGCAGATAGACGCGCGCGGGGTCGAGCGGCCGCTCGTCCATCCAGACGACCTCGGCCTCGAACGGCTGGCCGACGTCGACGGGTCGCCGGCGTCGAGGACGTCGCCGCGGCTGATGTCGATCTCGTCGTCGAGGACGAGGGTGACCGACATCGGCGCGAACGCCACGTCGAGGTCGCCGTCCCAGGTGGCGATGCGCGCGCACGCGCGCCGTGCGGCCGGCCGGCCAGACGGTCACCGTGTCGCCGGCGCGGATGGCGCCCGGCGTCGATCTGGCCGGCATAGCCGCGGAAGGCGTGGTCCGGGCCGCAGCGACGAGCTGGACCGGGAAGCGGAACGGCCTGCGCCGCGGCGTCGCCGCTCGACCTGCACGGTCTCGAGGTAGTCGAGCAGGCTCGGCCCCTCGAACCACGGCGTGCGGTCGCTGCGGGTGATGACGTTGTCGCCGTGCAGCGCGCTCACCGGGATCGGCGTGGCAGCGTGCGCGCCGGCGAGCAGCGTCCTCGAAATCGTCCTGGATTCGGTCGAACACGTCCTGGTCGAAGCCGACCAGGTCCATCTTGTTCACGGCGAGCACGAAGTGCGCGATGCCGAGCAGCGCGCGCGATGCGCGCGTGGCGCCGCGACTGGGCGCGCACGCCGTGCGCGCGCGTCGACGAGCAGGATCGCCAGGTCGGCCGTCGACGCGCCGGTGGCCATGTTGCGCGTGTACTGCTCGTGGCCCGGCGTGTCGGCGAGGATGAACTTGCGGCGCGCGGTCGCGAAGTAGCGGTAGGCGACGTCGATGGTGATGCCCTGCTCGCGCTCGGCCTTGAGGCCGTCGGTGAACAGCGAGAAGTCGATCGGCCCGGCGAGGCGGTTCTTCGACGCCTTCTCGACCGAGGCCACTTGGTCCTCGTACACCGCCTGCGAGTCGTACAGCAGCCGCCCGATGAGCGTGCTCTTGCCGTCGTCCACGCTGCCGGCCGTGCAGATGCGCAGCAGGCCGCGACATCAGAAGTAGCCCTCGCGCTTCTTCAGCTCCATCGAGCCGTCCTGGTCGTGGTCGATGACGCGGAGCTGGCGCTCGGAGTTCCGCGCGGCGATCAGCTCCTCGATGATCTTCGGCAGCGTGTCGGCGTCCGAGCGGATCGCGCCCGGTGCACGGCGAGCAGCCGAGCGAGCGCATGCGGCACATCACCATCTGCGGCTTCTCGCCGGGCAGCAGCGGCACGAACGGCTGCTCGAGCACGATGAGCGACGTCGCCGCGGACGATCACCTCGCGCTCCTTCGCGAAATAGAGCGGCACGATGGGAATCTGTTCGAGCGTGGATGTACTGCCAGACGTCGATCTCCGTCCAGTTCGACAGCGGGAACGACGCGGATGCTCTCGCCGGGCTCGATGCGGCTGTTGAGCAGGTGCCAGAGCTCCGGCCGCTGGCGCTTCGGATCCCACTGGCCCTTCGCGTCGCGGAGCGAGAAGATGCGCTCCTTGGCGCGCGACCGCTCCTCGTCGCGCCGGGCGCCGCCGAAGGCCGCGTCGAAGCCGCCGCGCCTCGAGCGCGTCCAGCAGCGCTTGGTCTTGAGCAGGCCGCAGCAGCGCTGCGTGCCGACCAGGAAGGGCTGCGTGCCGTCGGCGATCGCCTCGCTCGTTGGTGTGGACGATCAGGCGGGCGCCGATCTCCGCGCGCGTAGCGGTCGCGGAACTCGATCATCTCGCGGAACTTGTAGGTCGTGTCGATGTGCAGGAGCGGGAAGGGGATCGGGCCCGGGTAGAAGGCCTTCTGCGCCAGCCGCAGCAGCACCGAGGAGTCCTTGCCGATCGAATAGAGCATCACCGGGCGCTCGAATTCGGCGACCACCTCGCGCATGATGTGGATGCTCTCGGCCTCGAGCGCGCGGAGGTGATCAAGCCGCTGCGCCGGCAGCGGGACCGGCGGAACGGGCACGGGCACGGGCTCGATCGGGGACATGGTCTGCATACTTCGCTTCCTGCAACGACAAAACGTCGACATCACGAACGGCGGGAATCGGCCGCGCGATGACAGGAAGAGAAGCGGGAAAATTGAAGAACTGACTAGAGGAGCTTCTGCCCTGCCTTCGCCGGCACACTACATGCGCAACAACACGCGGCGCCCGGACAACAGCAGCAGAGAAGACGGACCATAGCGAACCTTATGTACATACCACGCCGCCGCCGGGGAAGCAAAGGCGGCTCAGGTGAGCAGGGCGTGCAGGTGCTTGACGTCGAAGTCCGCCAGGGTGCCGCCCGCCTCGAAGTGCCGGACGAAGACCCTGCCGAGCCCGTAGGAAACAGCTGCCGAGCACGCCGACATCGTCAACAGGCCGCCGACGGGCGTGACGAACGGCAGGGCGTTCAGCGCACGGCGGCTCAGAATCGACCCGACCGAACCCGGCACCAGGCCCGCGCCGAGCGCAATCAGAATGGCCTTGGCGGTGTGGTGCGAGAACTCCACACCGTAATGGTCGGCGAGCGCCTTGATCAAAGAGATGTGAACGCCGGCGAGCGCCGACACGTCGAGAAACGGGACCTGGATGAACCCGGCGGCCGACGGAATCAGCACGTAGCGCCTGACAATCTTCATCGCGTCCGCGTCGCGCCCGGCGGTGCGGGCCATCCCATTCAGCATCCGGCTTCCCCCCCTGCCTGCCATCGTAGCCAACCGCGCGCGGCCGTTCCAAGGCGTCAGCCCCCGGTCAGGTGCCCGAGGATGGTCGCGTAGACGTCCACCGATCGCAGCCGGTCCGCGGGCAGGAGCGATCGGTGCCGCGTAATCAGGATCGGCCCGTCGTCCGTCCCGGCGTCCGGCCGCCCGTGCGACCCCTTCACCAGCGCCGCGTCGAGCGGGATGACGTCGAGCAACCGGCGGAAGCCGAGCTTCCGCATGAACAGCTTCCACCCGACCGCCAGCGCCGGAATCCGGATCGCGGGATCGAGGAGCAGCTCGACCGGGTCGTAGCCCGGCTTGCGATGAATATCGACGGTGCGCGCGAAGTCCGGGGCCTTCCGGTCGTCGAGCCAGTAGTAATACGTGAACCAGGCGTCCGGTTCGGCGACGGCGACGAGATCGCCGGCGCGCGCGTGGTCGAGATGGACGGCCGCCTGCGCCTCGCGGTCCAGGACGCGGTCGACGCCCGGCAACTGTTCGAGGAGCCGCGCGGACATCGTCGAGGCGCGACCGATCGTTGACGTAGACGTGGGCCACCTGATGATCGGCCACGGCGAAGGCCGCGCTCGCGCCGGCGTCGAGCAGTTCCAGCCCGAGTTCCTCGCGGATCGTGAGCAGGCCGCGCTCGCGCAGCAGCCGGTTCGGATGGACCGGCCGCGAGACGTCGCGCAGGCCGTATTCGGAGAGCACCACGACGCGCGCGCCGCGGCCCTCGTAGAACTCGATCAGGTCGCCGCACACCTGGTCGACGTCCCGGAGATCCGACGCCACCGCCGGATCGCTCACGCCGACGCGCTGCAGGTTGTAGTCCAGATGCGGCAGGTAGACGAGCGTCAGCGTCGGATTGTGCTGCCGCTCGACATGCCTCGCGGCCTCGGCAATCCATCGCGTGCATACGGATCGACGCCCGCGGGCCCCCAGAACTCGAACAGCGGAAACTGGCCGAGCGACCCCTGCAGCTCGTCACGGAGCGTGCCCGGATGGGTGTGGACGTCGGGCAGCTTGCGGCCGTCGGCCGGATACATCGGGCGCGGCGTGACGGCGTAGTCCACCGCCGAATACATGTTGAACCACCAGAACAGGTTCGCGCAGGTGAAGGTCGGATCGGCCTCGCGGGCGACGTCCCAGATCTTCGGCGCGTGGACCAGCGGGTTCGCCTGCTTCCAGAAACGGACTTCGCAGTCCTCGTGCGAGTACCAGCCGTTGCCCACGATGCCGTGGTCGGCGGGGTAGCGCCCCGTCAGGTAGTTCGCCTGCGCCGTGCACGTGACGGCGGGAAAGGCGGACTGCACCCGCGCCAGCCGCGCGGAGGCGGCGAAGGCCGACAGCTTCGGGGTGGCGGACCCGAGCAGGGCAGGGGTGAGCCCCACGACGTTCAGGACGACGGTCTTGTGCATGGCCGCGGGGCGGCCGCGTCAGCGCAGCTGCCCGAGAACCCAATCGGTACTCGCGGCCGATGGAATCGAGGAGGTCGATCTTCAGCGCCGGCGGGAGCACGTCCCAGGTGTACGTCTCGATCTCGAGATGGCGGGGCGCCGCGCCCCCGCGGACGGCGGCGAGCACCCGCGCCACATCGTCCTGCGTCGAGCCGAGGCCCTCGAAGTCCCGCGTGAAGAGCGGCACGTGAAAGTGAATCCGCCACTCGTCGCCGCAATCGCCGTGGCAGGCCTCCAGGGCGTCGCCGAGATCGGCGAAGTGCCGGAGCGCGCCGCCGCCCGTCCGGGCGATGACCTGGTGAAGGTAGGTCGAGTCGGCGAACGGCCGGAGCCTGGCGGTGACGGCCGTCGCGGCGTGCGCGGACGTCGGCATGGCCACGCGCAGGGCCGAACTCGAGCTGGATCCGCCCGACGCCGATGCCGGCGCCGGCCAGCCGCCCGAGCATGGCCACCGGATCGTCGTATTCCACGGCCGCATGACAGCAGTCGACGCAGACGCGGACGTGATCGAGGAGCGGCCGCCCGGGCCTCCGCGGCGCCCACGCCCAGCGCGCGTGCGAGCTGCGGCGTCCCGGCCGGCAGCAGCCAGCGGTCGAAGAACGCGATGGCTTCGTCCGTGTTCTCGATCGAGCAATCGGGTTCCGGTTCGACGTCCAGGTGCAGCGTCCGGCCGTCCTCGCGCTTGATCTGCGCCATCGCGGCAGCCACGCGGACGACGTTGGCGGTGACCGTCTCCCAGCCCTGATGGTCGTCGGCGGCCAGCCACTTCTTGTAGGAGAGCGGCGCCGTCGAGACGCCGCCGTCGCGCTGTCGGGCGGCAGGAGGCGGCCGAGGATCTCGACCAGGTCCAGCGTGTAGCCGACGCGCGCCTCGTCGCGCCAGTCGGGCGCATAGACATCCGCCTTCACGACGGCGCGGTGGAAGGTGCCGTACGGGAAGCCGTTGATGAGGGCCACGTACAGGCCCTCGTCACGCAGCCACGCGGCGAAAGGCAGTCGAGCTGACCGTCGAGCAGTTCGCGCGCATCGCGGGCCGAGAGGCGGAGGCCGATGCCGAACGGCGCGATCGGGCGCCAGACGGCGCTTGAGCGCCGGGGCGTACCGCCGCACGTTCGCCAGGACGGCTTCCCAGCCGTCGGCGGCGTGGATGTTCGTGCAGTACGTCAGCTGCAGCGGACCGCCAGCCTCGACGCGCACGACGATCCGATCAGCCGAGGCGGGCGGCCAGACCGGCGTCGACGCCGGCCGGGAGCTGGAACTTGGGTGACTGGCCGAGGAATCGGATCGGGTTCTCGAGGACCACCCGCTGGATCAGATCGTCCGGATGTCGCCGGCGGCGCATCTCGGCGATGAATTTCGGCACGGCGGTCGGCTCGCTCGGTCCCCAGTCGCAGGCGCCGGCGACGAGAATGCGCTCGGGGCCGTAGCGCTCGATCAGGTCGACCGCGCGCGCGGCCGAGACCTTCGTCTGCGGATAGAGCGTCAGTCCCGCCCAGAAGCCGTGTTCGAGGATGGTCTCGATGGTGTGCTCCTCGGCGTGATCGACGAGCACGCGGCCGGGCGGGAGATCCGGATAGCGGCGCAGCACGTCGATCGTGATGCGGGTGCCCTTGAGCTTGTCCTCGAGATGCGGCGTGTGGATGAGCACGAGCTGGCGGAACTGCGTCGCCAGCTCCACCTGCTCGGTGTAGGTGGCGATTTCGTTGCGGGTGACCCGGTTCAGGCCGATTTCGCCGATGCCGAGCACGCCCGGGTGATCGAGATACCTGGGCAGCCGGCGGAGGACCTCGACCGACAGTTGCCGGTTGTCGGACTCCTTGGGATTCATCCCCAGCCAGGCATAGTGCGCGATGTGATACTGCGCCGCGCGCCGCGGCTCGAACTCCAGGAGCTGCCGGAAGTAGTCCTCGAACCCGTCCGCGCGTGCTGCGATCCCAGCCGGCCCAGAAGGCCGGTTCGGTCAGGGCCACGCAGCCGGTGAGCGCCATTGCGGCGTAGTCATCGGTGGTGCGCGATGCCATGTGCGCGTGATGATCGATGTAGCGCATCACCGTGCCTCCAGCGATCGGTCGTACGCGCCGACGGCGCCCTTGCGATCGAGGGCGGGCAGGGGCTCGGTGCGCGGGTCGCTCAGCAGCACCTGGATCCGGCGCACGCGATCCGGACCCGCCTCGCCGAGCACGCCGATGGCGTCGGCCAGGGCCCGGACGCGAAAGTCCATCGCAATGGCCGGGTCGGCCCGGTCGAGCCGATCGAGGAAGGCCGCGACCTCGATGAGCCGGTTGCGATTCTCGATGAAGTACTCGTCGACCAGTTGGCTGGCGCTGAGTGGCGAACGGCCCGGCTGCGGACTCATGACGACCCTCGTGCGAGTGCCGGTATCGGCAGGTCGTCGCGGCCGGCACTCGACTGGCGCGCGGCCTCGACTCGCTGCAGCACTCCGATACTCCGGATCATAACCTCCGGATCGATCTCGTGCACGTCGAACGGGTGCCCGATGCCCCGGAGCAGCATGATCGTCAGCCGGCCGCCGAGGTGCTCGCGGAATTCCGCCAGCCCGCGCAGCACGGACCGGGGATGGTCGGGGTCTCCAGATGCGCGCCGAGCTCCGGCACCCAGACGGCGAGCCGCAGCGCGAGCAGCACATCGAGATCCGCTGCCAGGCCGCCACCGGCAGGTCCCCCGCGAGGCAGGCGTACGTCGTGTCGAGCGCCACGCCGATCGCCACCGCCTCGCCGTGGCGTACCCGATTGCCGGTGAGCTGTTCGAGCCTGTGCGCCGCCCAGTGCCCGAAGTCGAGCGGCCTCGAGGAGCCGAGCTCGAACGGATCGCCCCCCGTGGCGATGTGCGCGAGATGGAGCGCCGCCGACCGGCGAACGACCTCTTCCATGGCCCGACGGTCGCGGGCCACGAGCGCCGGCGCGAGGCGTTCGAGACGCGCGAAGAACTCCGCATCCCGGATGAGCGCCGACCTTGACGGCCTCCGCCACGCCGCCCAGCCAGTCGCGCTCCTCGAGCGTGTCGAGGAAGTCGAAGTCGTTGAGGACCGCGAACGGCGGCCGCAAACGTCGCCGAAGTAGTTCTTCAGGCCGAACGCGTTCACGCCGTTCTTCACGCCGATGCCGGAATCGTCCTGCGCCAGCACCGTTGTCGGGACCGAATGAGGCGGATGCCGCGGTGCGCCATGGCCGCGGCGTAGCCCGCCATGTCGAGCAGGGCGCCGCCGCCGATGGCCAGCAACGTAGGAATGCCGGCACAACTGCGCGTCCTGCATCGTCCGGAGCACGTCGAGCACGTAGCGCCACTCGTTCTTCACCCGCTCGCCGCCGGGCAGCTCGAGCACCGGCGCCATCAGCCGGAGCACGTCCTCGTGGCACCGGCAGTACTGCGCGATCTGCTCGCGCAGGTTCGGATGCCCCGCCAGCAGTCCGTGGTCGACGACAAACGCGACCTTGGCCGGCAGGTCGTCCGCCCGGCCCGCGATGGCGTCACGCAGGCACGGATTAGTGCCCTCGAGGACGGCCTCCGTGAAGAGGACCGGATACCGGAACGTGATGCTGAAGTCGCGCTCGAACGCCATGACGGGAGCGGGTTAGTCTTCCATATTCCTGGACGGATTCGCCAGCGTCCGAACTTCTCTCCCCCGGGCCTGAAGCGCCCAGGGCTCCAGTCGCCGCCGGGCTCCCCAACGGAGCCCTGGACCTTCAGGTCCGGGGAGACGGTTCCTTCCACCATTCTGCGACACTTGACTAGGTCACGGCGAAGAGGCGGGACAGCCCGACCGCCACGACGCCCAGCAGCAGAATCGCGGCCGCTTCGCGCAGGCCCCCCTGTCCGGCGGCGAGGGCCGCGTCCACGAGCACGAGCGACAGCACGCCAGCCCTGACGGCCCGGCGGATCGCGGCAGGGTTCCCGTGTCGCGCGCGCCAGAACGGCGGCAGAACCCGCCACGCCAGCAGCGCCGTGACGACCAGGGCCGGCCACGCCGATCTGGTCCACCCCGCCAGCAGCGCCAGGGCGGCCAAGACGCCGGCGACGACCCCGAAGGAAAACGCGCCGGTCCCCCGACGGCCACCGTGCACTTCGCCCCGGCTGAGCGCGGTCACGGCCATGATGTAGGCGAACGGCATCAACGCGATGGGCCAGCGCGTTGCCAGCGCCGCCGGCGCGGCCGCGACGCCCAGGAGCAGATTGAGTCCGCGGCACGTGCCCATCGTGACGGGCCCGACCACGCCATGCGCCTTCCCCCAGGCGTCATAGGCCACGACGAGCCCGGCAATCGCCATCGCGATCACCGCGGCGGCGCTGGCGGCCCGGGTCGCCGCCGCGACGCCGAGCAGGAGCAGCCCGGCGCCGACCCAGGCGGCGCCGCGCGCGGGAAACCGTCCGCTCGGGATGGGCCGTTCCGGGCGCTCCACCGCGTCGAGGTGCCGGTCGAAGACGTCGTTGAGCACGACGCCGCCGCCGTACAGGCCGGCGGTGGCCGCCAGCAGCCACAGCAGGGCGGCGCGGCTGCCTCCGCCCGAAATCGCATAGCCGGCGAGCACGTCGGCCAGCGCCGTCGTGACGTTGGCCGGGCGCACCAACTCGGCCAGCGCCCGGGCGCGCGTAAACACCGAGGTCCGCGGAGAGGCACTCACGAGGAATTACGGCCGGTCGTCGTCTTCCTTCAACTGCTGGCGGAGGCGGTGGAGGAACAACCCGACGTCGGTGACGAGCCCGACCGTCTGGGACGAGCCGCGATCGGACAGCTTGGTGACGACCGCCGGGTTGATGTCCACGCAGACGACGCGGACGCGGGCGGGCAGCATGTTGCCGACGCCGATGCCGTGCAGCATGCTCGACAGGACCAGCACGAGGTCCACGCCCTCGAGCGCGGCCGCGTAGCGGTCCTGCGCGGAAACCAGATCCATCATCGTGTCCGGAAGCGGTCCGTCGTCACGGATGCTGCCGGCCAGGACGTAGTCCACGCTGCCGCGTACGCACTCGTACATGATGCCGGACGACAGCACGCCCTGGTCGACCGCGGCGCGGATGCCGCCGGCGCGGATGATCGTGTTGATGGCGCGCATGTGGTGCTGGTGCCCTTCCTTGACCGGGCTGCCGAGCGCGAGGTCGACACCGAGCGACGTTCCGAACAGCGCAAACTCGATGTCATGGACGGCCAGCGCGTTGCCGGCCAGAAGCACCTGCACGTAGCCGCGCCGGATCAGCGCGCTGAAGTGTTCGACGCCGCCCGTATGGACGACGACCGGTCCGGCCACGAACGCGATCCGGCCATGGGCCGCCTTCACCTCGCGCATCATCGCCGCGATCTTGGCAACGCTCACCTCCACGCGGCGCTCGGAGGAGATGTCGTTGGTCATGAACGCGAAGCCGTGGCGGTCGCGCTCCCGGAACTCGGGCATCGACCCGGATGCCGTCCACGCCGCACACCACGCGGTCGCCGCGCTGCACCTCCCGGAGCTTCCGGCACGTTGCACGGCCGTCGGCGACGACGATCACGGCGTCCATCCGTTGGCGATCGACGTCCAGCCAGGCGCCCTGGTAGCGAATCGCCGTCTGCTGATTGGTCGTGGAATAGAAGTCATCGGGCGCGCAGCCGTCCTTGTCGGCCGGCCGCAGCGCCGCGTCGCGCTCGCTGACGGCGTGGCAGCCAAGCGGCATGAGCTCCTCGACCAGCCGCTGCAGCGCGCTGTCGCTCGCCGCAGTCACCTTCAGCTTCAGGCGGGAAAAGTCCTCGTTGGTCCGGCCGATATCGAAGTGCAGGACCTCGAAGCTGCCGCCGCGCTCGATCACCTTGTCGAAGATCAGGTTCAACAGCTGCGAATCGATCAGGTGGCCTTCGGCTTCGACGACGTCGCTGGCCGGCCGGCGCTCAGTCATCGGCCGGCGCTGGACAGGACCAGGGGCTTGGGCTCGTCGTGCGTCAGGTACTCGAACTCGGCGCGGAACTGATCGACCGACAGCCCCGACGCGTCAGCCAGCCGGGCGCACGCGGCCGGGTCCTCGAAGTCGTCTCTCCGGAGCCGGATCATGTAGCGGCGCGCGATCGCGTAGCGGGTCGAGTTGATGTCCACGAGCCGGACGCGCGCTCGGCCGGTGGCGGGGTCGAGCATCGAGGCGAACGGGCATCGGGCACGAACACACCCGCCTGCATCGAGATCATCACACCGTTCCCGCCCGCGATCAGGTATTTCGCGGCGCAGTAGCCGAGGTCGCGCGCGTACTCCATGTCCATCGGGATGGGATCCGCGCAGCGCAACTCGTATCCGATGTTCTTGGCGACGATGGTGGCCTTGAGCTTCAGCGCCTTCAGGCGCTTGGCGACCTGCGCCTTGAGGATCTCGCCGATGTTCACCTCGGCAAGCCGGAGGTTGCCGTGCGTATCGCGCTCGACGCCTCCTCAGATCTGCGTGAGATCCTCGGGATCGATGTCCAGGACCAGGCCCTCGGCGATCACGGCCACGCCGTCCCGCCGTCCGTAGGAGATGCGCTTGACGATGGCGCCCACCAGGGTGTCCACGATGGTCTTGAGCCGGATCGGCGCCCGGAAACTCCTCGGGGATAAGCGTGAGCGTGGCGCCGGCCGCCTTCCCGATGCCGAGCGCGAGGTGCCCGGCCTTGCGACCCATCGCGATCACGAAATACCACCGCGACGTCGTCTTGGCGTCCACCATGAGGTTCTTGACGATATCCACGCCAAAGTGGCGCGCCGTCTGGAACCCGAAGGTGTCCACGTACGGAGGCATGTCGAGGTCGTTGTCGATGGTCTTCGGCACGTGGACCACGTTGCATCCGGCCAGCCGCCTTCTCCTCGAGCTTCATGGCGGAAAACGCCGTGTCGTCGCCGCCGATCGTGACGAGCTGGGCCACGTTGAGGCGGAGCAGGGAGATGACCGATTGCTCCAGGTGCGCGGGGTCCTTGGTCGGATTGGCCCGCGAGATCCCGATATGCGAGCCGCCGCGAAAGTGGATCCGGCTGATATCGTCGATTTCGAGCGGCGTGACGTGTTCGATGTCGCCACGCATGATCCACTCGAACCCGTCGCGGAGGCCGAGTACTTCGACCCCCTCGAGCCGAGCGCGAATGGTCGCCGCCCCAATGACGGCGTTGATGCCGGGGGCCGGGCCCCCGCCGACCGAGAATCGCCATCTTTCCTGCGCTGTCCACTCGACTCTCCTTCTGCACGTTCTGCGCGTCCCGCTAGAGATCCTAATTCAGCCGCGGGGGAAAAACACGCCGGCAACGGCTGGGCTATACTCGGCCCGCCCTGAGGCCGACTCGCCCGCGCATCGGTCTGCCGGAGGAGAAATGTCCGTGAGACGTCTCGCGTTGCTCCTGTCCATCCTGGCCGTTCTCGCGTGGTCGTTTGCCGTTGCCCGCGCGCAGGACGCGGCCGGCGGCACGCCCGATCCCAACAAGCCCGTGTGGGCGTACGCGGTCTCGCCGGGTCCCCCGCCGGGCGCACGCGGCCGCCGCGGCGGGCGGCCAGGCGGCCCCAGAGGCCGCGGCCGGGCGGCCGACCCGACGCGGCATACGCTCGCCGGGTCGAAGTATTCGTTCACGTTGTCTCAGGTGCGGAACGCCTTCGACCCGGCCGACTGGTTCCCGGAAGACCATCCGACGATGCCGGATGTCGTGGCCCACGGACGCGCGCCGAACGCGCGGGCCTGCGCCTTCTGCCACATGCCGAACGGCAAAGGCCGGCCGGAGAACGCCCCGGTGGCCGGCCTGCCGAAGGACTACATCCTCCGGCAGCTCCACGAATTCGCCAGCGGCGCGCGCGACACGGCCGAGCCGCGCAAGCCGAAGGACATGCTCCAGATTTCGCAGAACATCAGCGAGCAGGACATGGAGGACGCGGCCGGATATTTCTCGTCGATGCCCTGGACCCAATGGATTCGCGTCGTCGAGACCGACACGGTGCCCACGACGCGCATCGCCGGTCAGATGTTTCACCTGCTCGACGACGGCACGACCGAGCCGATCGGCGAGCGAATCGTCGAGGCCCCGGAGAACGAGGCCGACGAGCAGCTCCGCGCGCCGCGAACCGGCTTCGTGGCCTACGTGCCCATGGGCGCCATCGAGCGCGGCGAGGCCATCGTCACGACCGGCGGCGGCAAGACGATTCCCTGCATCACCTGCCACGGCCAGAACCTGGAAGGGATCGCGACGATTCCTGGCCTCGCGAACCGGTCGCCGAGCTACCTCGGGCGGCAGATCTACGACTTCAAGTCCGGCGCCCGGCACGGCTCGTGGTCCGCGCTCATGAAGCCGGTCGTGGAGAACCTCACTAACGCCGACATCGTGGACATCCTCGCCTACACGGCGTCGAGGAAGCCTTAGCGGCAAAGCGCCTCCCTGGTTGACTTCGCCTGCGAGGTCGAGAATCATGGACGCCTTGCGCAGCCTGAAGACGCAAAGCCTGTATGACTGAAGCCGCCATTGGCATGGTTGAAACGAAGGGGTATACGGGGGCCATCGAGGCCACCGATGGCATGGCGAAAGCCGCCAACGTCGCGATCTCGCGGAGCATCGCGATCGGCGGCGGCCTCATCACGGTCATCTGCCGCGGCGACGTCGCGAGCGTGAAGGCGGCGGTCGACGCGGGCAGCAAGGCCGCGGCGAGGGTCGGTGAGCTGCTCGCCTCCCACGTGATCCCGCGCCCGCACGACGAGCTCGTCAAGGCGTTCCTCGCAGACGGGCCGCCGGCGGCCAGGAAGCCCTAGACGCGGCGGCAGGCGTCCGCCGTTCACCCTTCGCACTGCTACATGACGAGGATCTTCTGAAATGGCCCAACCGGCGCTTGGCATGATCGAGACGAAGGGGCTGTGCGCCCTGTTCGAAGCGACCGACGCGGCCCTGAAGGCGGCCGACGTGTCGTTCGCGGGCTGGGAGAAGATCGGCAGCGGCTACGTCACGGCGTTCTTCCGGGGTGACGTGGCCAGTGTCAAGGCGGCCACCGACGCCGGGGCGGCCGCCGCCGCGCAGATCGGCGACGTCATCAGCGTCCAGGTCATCCCACGGCCGCACGACGGCCTGACCCAGCTCGGCCGCTGGCTGCAGAAACCCTGAGCGTGAACCGTATGGCCGAACCACAGCAGGCAATTGGCATTCTCGAGACGCGGGGACTGGTGGCGCTGGTCGAGGCGACCGACGCCATGCTCAAGGCCGCGAACGTCGAACTCGCCGGCCCCGTGACGCAGGTCGGCAACGCGCTCGTGACCGCCGTCGTCGTCGGCGACGTGGCGGCGGTCAAGGCCGCCACCGACGCGGGCGCGCAGGCCGTCCGCGCGATGCGGGGCGAGCTGGTCAGCGTGCACGTGATCGCCCGGCCGCACGACGAAGTGAACACGGTGCTGCCGAAGAAGAGATAGATGTTCCTCGCGAGAGTCGAAGGGTCCGTCGTCTCGACGAAGAAGGACGCGAGCATGGACGGGCGCAAGCTCCTGCTGGTGCGCCCCCAGCTCGTCGATGACAAGGACCCGACGAAGTTCCGCCCGGGCAGCAACACCATCGTGGCGATCGACGTCGTGGGAGCCGGCCTCGGCGAGCTCGTCATGTTCTGCCAGGGCAGCAGCTCGAGGCTGGCCGGTGGCCTGAAGGACCTGCCCGTCGATGCGGTCATCGTCGGGATCGTCGACGTCGTGGACGTGTTCGGGAAAGAGATCTACAACGCCCGCCGGGGCGCGTGACCGCCGCCGCGGCCGGCAACCTTCGGGTTTCCTGACGTGCTGCTCTGCCGCGTTCAAGGCAACGTCGTCGCCACACGCAAACACGCCAGCCTCGAGGGCTGGCGGCTCGCCGTGTGCCAGCCGGTCAACGGCGACGGCGCGCCGGTCGGGTCGCCCCAGGTGGCCGTGGATCCGCTTGGCGCCGCGATGGGCCAGTACGTAATCATTTCCTCGGACGGTGTCGCCACGCGGCGGCTGCTGCGGAGCCGGAAGAGCCCGGCGCGGTGGCTGCTGATCGGCATCGTGGACGAGATCAGCGTCGGAGCCCCGTCATGAAGCTCGGCCGCGTCATCGGACGCGTCACGCTCAACCAAATCACCCCGGAGCTCACGGGCGCCCGGTGGCTGATCGTGTCGCCGTTCACGCGGGACCACTACCAGCGCGGCACCGAGACGCCCGACGGCATGACCCGCGAGCCGTCCCTCGTGGTCTACGACGACCTCGGCGGCGCAGTTGGACAGACGATCGGCTACGTGGAAGGCCGCGAAGCCTCGATGCCGTTCGACGCGCCGACGCCGGTGGACGCCATCAACGTCGCGCTGGTGGACGACGTCCTGTACGAGCCGACACCATGAGGCCCGTCGTCACCGCAAAGCAGATCGAAGAGATCCTCAAGACCGGCGGCGATCTCGCACGCCTGCCCGCCGAGGCGATCTACACGCCCCTGGCGCTCGACCTGCTGCGCGACGCCGAGCGGCAGACCGCGCGGACCGCGGCGGCGCCCGCGCGCGCGGAGCCGCCGGCCGGATCGCTCAGCTCGAGGAGCTCCAAGACCGAGCTCGAGGCCCTGTTCTCGTCCGCGTACGGCCAGGCGGTCAAGGAACAGAATCTGCGAGATCGGCCGGAGGATGTGGCAGCGGGAGTACGTGGACGGCAACGGCGGCAACATCGCCGTCCGCGTCGGCGAGGATCTCGCGATCTGCACGCCGACGCTGGTCAGCAAGGGCTTCATGAAGCCGGACGACATGTGCCTCGTCGACTTCGGGGGCCACCAGCTCGCCGGCGCGAAGAACCGCACCAGCGAGATTCTGATGCACCTCCAGATCCTCGCCCGCCAGCCGCGCGCGGTCGCCACCGTCCACTGCCACCCGCCCTACGCCACCGGATTCGCCGTTGTCGGGCTCGAGCCGCCGACGTGCCTGGTGCCGGAGTACGAGGTCTTCGCGTCGGTCGCGCTCGCGCCGTACCGGACGCCCGGCACGGCGGAGATGGGCAAGCTGGTGGCCGACCGTGTGGAGCACCACAACATCGTGCTGATGGCGAACCACGGCGTCGTGGCGTGGAGCCCGAAGTCGGTGGAGGACGCCTACTTCAAGATGGAGATCCTCGAGGCGTACTGCCGGACCGTGCTCGTCACCGCCCAGCTCGGCAAGCCGCCCAACACGTTCACGCCGCAGCAGATTCAGGATCTGCTGAAGATCAAACAGACGCTCGACATTCCGGACCGCCGGATCGGCGCCGCCGACGAGGCGCTGTGCGACAACCGCGACTGGCAGCCCGGCGTGCAGTGCGCCACACCCGAGCCGCCGCCTACGCCGCCGCCCGCGGCGGCGATGACCGGCGTCGAGCTCGAGACGCTCGTGCAGACGATCACGGACGAGATCATGAAGAGGCTGAACAAGCCGTGAAAGTCTGCGTGATTGGCGGCGGCGGGCGCGTCGGCTCCTGCGCGGCGTTCGCCCTGCAGTGCAGCGGACTCGTGCGCGAACTGCAGATCCTCGACGCCAATCAGGACCTGGCACAGGGCGAAGCGCTCGACCTCCTGCACGGCAGCGCCCTGGCGGGCGATCAGCGCCTTTACGCCGGGGACTACGGGCGCGCGGCCGACAGCGACGTGTTTCTCGTCACAGCGGGACTGCGCCGCAAGCCGGACGAATCGCGCCTCGATCTCATCACCCGCAACGTCGCGCTGTTCGGGCAGATTCTCGACAGCCTGAAGACCGCGGGCCTGCGCCGCGACGCCCACGTGTTCGTGGTGTCCAACCCGGTGGACGTGCTGACCCAGCTCGCCGTCCAGCGGCTGGGGCTCCCCTGGTCCCAGGTCTACGGCCTGGGCACGATGCTCGACAGCGCCCGGTTCAGCTCGCTGATTGCGGACACGCTCGGGCTCGCGCCAACGCAGGTGAAGGCGCTCATGCTCGGCGAGCACGGCGACTCCATGGTTCCCATCTGGTCTAGCGCCTCGGTCAACGGGCTGCCCCTCACCGGCCTTCCCGAGTGCACGCCGGGATTCCAGCAGGACGTGTTCGAGCGCGCCAAGGGCAGCGGCGCGGAAGTCATCAAGCGCAAGGGCGGCGCCGGGTGGGCGGTCGCCGTCGCCATTCGCGACGTCATCCACGCCGTCCTGCTGAACCGGAAGGTGCTGCTGCCGGTCTCCTCGCTGGTCCAGGGCGCGTACGGCATTCGCGAGACATGCCTCAGCGTCCCCGCAATCGTCGGCCGCGGCGGCGTCGAGCGGCACGTCGAAATCAAGCTCTGGCCGAAGGAACTGACCGGCCTGCAGCAGTCGGCGCGCGCGCTCACGGCTACGCTCGCCAAAGTCGGCGCGTAGCCGCGGCCGTTCATCCGCCGGCGCGCCACGCCGCCGGCACGTCCACGAAGCGGGCGCTCAGATCGCGCACCGACGCGCAGCCCAGCAGCCGGAGCGTGCGCTCCAGATCCTCTCGCAGAATGGCGATCGCGCGTGCGACGCCGGCCTCACCGGCGGCCGCCAGCCCGTACGCGTACGCGCGCCCGACCAGCACGGCCGACGCGCCCATGCAGACGGCCTTCACGATGTCGCCGCCCCGCCGGATGCCGCCGTCCACGAGCACCGGCACCCGCCCGCCCACCGCGCCAACGACCTCGGGCAGCGCTTGCGCCGTCGGATAACAGGTGTCGAGCTGGCGGCCGCCGTGGTTCGAGACGATGACCCCCGCGGCCCCCTCGTCCACCGCCCGCTTCGCATCGTCTGCGGAGAGCACGCCCTTCAGCACGATCGGTCCGGGCCAGGCGGCGCGGATCCAGGGCAGGTCG
This sequence comes from uncultured Acidobacteriota bacterium, assembly GCA_963849525.1. GTDB lineage: Bacteria > Acidobacteriota > Vicinamibacteria > Vicinamibacterales > SCN-69-37 > CAVXSP01. The sequence goes on from CAWKHL010000008.1 coordinate 177,857, forward strand.
GACCAGTCCACGATCGAGGCCCGCAGCATCGTGCCGACGTCCTTGGCGGGCGCGGGACCGACGCCCGGAAGCATGACGTTCGGATAACGCATGACGGCGGGGTAGTCGCCCAGGAAGCCGGTCAGCCAGCGCGGGCGCGCGAGCATCTGCGGCAGGTACGGCAGCTTCGCGAAGAGGCGGTCGCCGACCAGCTCCGTGATGCCGTTGCGAACGTCGCGTTCGCGCATACCGGGCCAGTTGGTGTCGATCGTGACGGCCAGCACGCGCGCGCCGGCGGACCACGCGCGCGCGAGCGCCGGTTCCACCACGGGACGCCCGCCGGCCAGATAGAGCTGATACCAGAGGGGACCGCCGGCGGCCCCGACCTCTTCGACGCGCGTCCCCGAAAACGTCGTCAGCACGTAGCCGATGCCGGCCGCGTGCGCCGCGCGAGCCACGCCGGCTTCGGCCTGCGGATGCATGATGCGCGTGTACCCGACCGGCGCCAGGAGCACGGGCGCGGCCAGGTCACAGCCCAGCACGGTCGTGCGGGTGTCCACCGTGGCCAGCCGCACGGCCTGCCGCGGCCGAAACAGCACGTGGTCCCAGCTGCGCCGATTGTCGCGGAGTGTCACCTCGGCGTCCGCGCCGCCGTCGAGATAGTCGAACACGACCCGCGGCAGCCGCCGGCGCGCGAGCGCGCGGAGGTCGTCGATGTTGACGGTTCGTGCGAGGCGTCGGGCGGTGCTCATAGGTTCACGAATCGCGAATACTCCCGGTCCCACGCCCGGGTGTCGACGGGTTGGTAGCGTTCGCCGGGAAACGACGCGTCGATGATCGCCCGCGCGGTCTGCAGCGAGTCCACGGTGCCGGTCGCCACCATCTGCATCGCGACGTTGCCGAGCGCGGTCGCCTCGACGGGCCCGGCCACGACCGGCCGGCCAATCGCGTCAGCGGCGAACTGGCACAGCAGCCGATTCTTCGAGCCGCCGCCGACAATGCGAAGGCAATCGTAGCGAACGCCGGTCACCTCTTCGAGGCGTTCGAGCACGAACCGGTACTTGAACGCCAGCGACTCCAGAATCGCACGCGTCGTCGCCTGGGGCGTCTCCGGGGCGGGCTGCTTCGTCCGCCGGCAGAATCCGGCGATGGCCGTCGGCATGTCGTCGGGATGGAAAAAGTCCTCGTCATCGGGATCGACGAGCAATCGGAACGGCGGTTCCGCGGCGGCGGCTCCGAGCAGCGTCTCGTGCGTGCAGCCCTGTCCGGCCGCGGCCCACGCGCGCATGCACGACTGGAGCAGCCACAGACCGGTGATGTTCTTGAGCACGCGCGTCGTGCCGCAGACGCCGCCCTCGTTCGTGAAGTTCAACTCGCGCGCTCGATCGTTCACGACCGGCGCGCACTGCTCGGCGCCCAACAGAGACCAGGTGCCGGAGCTCAGCACGGCGGCGGGCCCCTGCGGGTCGACGGCGGCGAACGCCGAATCCGGTGTCGTGGCAGGCGGGCGCCAGCACCGGCGTGCCCGCCAGCGGCGCACACGCGTCCGTTCGCAGGGCGCCCACGACCGTCCCGGGCTCGACGAGCGGCTGCAGCAGCCGGTGCGGCAGACCGAGGTCGTCGAGCAGCGCCGTCGCCCACGTCCGCGACCGCGGATCGACCATTTGCGACGTGGACGCAATCGTGTACTCCGACGCGCGCACGCCCGTCAGCCAGTAGTTGAAGAGGTCCGGCATCATGAGGAGCGCGTCGGCCGCCGCGACCGTTCGCGGCGTCAGCCGGCAGGCCGCCGCCAGCTGGAACAGCGTGTTGAATTCCATCAACTGCGTGCCCGTGCGCGCGTAGAGCGCGTCGCGGCCGAGGCGGCGCGCCGTCGACTCGAGAACGCCGCCAGTCCGCGTGTCCCGATAGTGGTACGGGTTCTCGAGCAGGCTCCCGCCGTCGCCGACGAGCGCGAAGTCGCAGCCCCACGTATCCAGCCCGATGCCGTCGAGGGCCTCGCCGGCCAGCGTCCCCAGCCCGCGTTCAATCTCCAGCCACAGCCGCAGCACGTCCCAGCGCAGTCCCGTTCCGTCGCGAACGGGCTCGTTCGGAAACCGACGGACTGCGCGGAGGGTCAGCGCGCCCTCGCGGAGTTCACCGAGCATCGCGCGTCCGCTCTCGGCGCCGAGGTCGAAGGCGAGGAAGCGCCGGATCATGCCGTCGGGACAATAAAGCAGGGGGGGGCGGAGCACAAGCGGGCGCCTTGCGCGGCGCGCGGAAACTAGGGACAATGAGCGCCTCAAGAGAGGTCCTTAATGAAAATCGGCCTGTACAGCGTCACGTATCGAGGTGTCTGGTACGGCGGTCCGGCCCTCGACGTCTTCGGTCTGCTGCGCCTCGCCCAGGAGCAGGGCTGGGAGGGCGTCGAGTTCGACTGCGACCGGCCGCACCTGGCGCCGATGGACTTCTCGGCCGACAATCGCCGGCGCCTGCGGGACCTCGCCGGCGAGCTGAACCTGCCGATCTCCGCGGTGTCGCCCAACAGCGATCTGTCGAGCCCGATCGGGACGCAGCGCGAGGCAATGATCTGCTACGTCGGCGAGTGCATCAAGCTCGCGCGCGACATCGGCTCTCCCATCTGCAAGATCTTCGCGGCCTGGCGCGGCGTGACCGTCCACGACGGCCGCGGCACCTACGAGGACACGCACAAGTTCGACCAGTACCGCTTCTGGCGGGAGGACCGCCGGCCGTTGGTCGTCGACGCCATCCGCGAGCTCGCGAAGATGGCGCAGGACCACGGCGTCGTCCTCGCGCTCCAGAACCACGGCCCGGATATCGTCAACAGTGCGGCCGACGTGCTCGCGCTCATCCGCGACGTCGGCTCGCCGGCGTTCAAGGCGTGCCTCGACATCAGCATCGAGCCGAAGCCCGAATCGGCGGAGCACGCCCGCCGCGTCGTGAAGGACGCCGGTCCGCTGCAGGTCCACTCGCACTTCAACGGCGAGTTCGGCCGACGCGCCGACGGATCGGTCGAGCTGCTCGGCGCCGGCTACTTCGACGACACGTTCTGGGGCCGGAAGGTCGTCTATCCCGAGTACGCGGCCGCCCTCATCGAGTCCGGCTACACCGGCTTCATGAACTGGGAATACTGCCACCCGGCGAAGCGCCACGGGCAGAACGCCGGCATCGAGTACAGTGCACGAACAGACCCACATGGCGCTCGAGTACATGAAGGCCCTCCGAGCCGCCGCCAAGACGGAGCTGTCGACGGTGGCGCGATAGCCGCGCGTGAGCAGCTGAGAGGACGGCGGTCGTTCACCCGCTGATCGGGCCGACATGAACAAGCAGAAGCTGTTTGTGGCTGCGTGTACAGTCACTGCTCACCACGGCCGTGGCGTTCGCCGTCCGGGGCGATATCGCCGACCCGATCATGAAGGCCTTCCACATCACCAACGAACAGGAAGGCATCGTCTACAGCCCGGTGTTCTGGGCGCTGTCGATCGCGCTGGTGATCGGCGGCGCGCTGGTGGACTGGGTCGGCATGCGCCGGCTCCACGTCCTGTCGGCGCTCGGCTACATCGGCGGCGTCCTCATGGTCCTGTTCGCGCCGCGGCCTGCCGCGCCGACGGCGACCGTCCTGACGCAGCCGGAGATCGCGTCGCTCTTCGACAACGCGGGCACGACGCTGCTCTACACCGGCTTCTTCATCATGGGTCTGTCGCAGGGGCTCGTCGAGGCCGTGATCAACCCGCTCACGGTCACGATCTACAGCGACCAGAAGACCAAACGCCTGTCCATCCTCCATGCCTGGTGGCCCGGCGGCCTGATCCTCGGCGGCCTGCTCGCGCTGGCGATGACGATGCTGTTCGACGCAAGCTGGCAGCTCAAGCTCTGCCTCGTGCTCATTCCGGCGTCCGCATACCTGATCATGGCGCTGACGATGGAGTACCCGCAGACCGAGCGGGTCGTCTCGAAGGTGTCCACGGCGGACATGTGGAAGGAAGCGGGCCGCCCGCTCTTCCTGCTGTTGTTCGTCTGCATGTGGATGACCGCGGCCGCCGAGCTCGGCCCGATCAGTGGTTCCCGAAAGTGATGGGCACGCTGGTTCCGCAGCTCAACCCCACCGCCGGCAGCGGCGTGCTGTTCCTCGTCTACACGGCCGGCCTGATGTTCGTCCTGCGCACGACGGGCAGCGGCATCTGTCACACGTTACCGCTCGCCACGCTCGTCGCCGGCTCGATCCTGATCGGCGCCGGCCTGCACTGGCTGGGCGGTTTGACGCCGGCGAGCGGCGCGATCGCCGCGCTGACCGCCGCCACCGTGTTCGGCATCGGCAAGGCCTACTTCTGGCCGACCATGCTCGGCATCACGGCCGACCAGTTTCCACGCGGCGGCGCGCTGCTGATCTCCCTGATGGGGGCCGCCGGCATGCTGTCGGTCGCCTTCGCGCTGCCGATCATGGGCGCCAAGATCGACGAGTTCGGCGGCGGCGCGGCCGGCGGCGGCGCCGCGCTTCAGATGATGTCGTGGCTCGGCGCCATCCTGACCGTCATCTTCACCGGCCTGTGGTTCTACTTCCGCGCGAAAGGTGGATATCGCGTCGTCCACCTCTCGAGCGCGGCGGCCGGCGAGTAGCCCCGCCGCGCCGGGAGCCCTGGACCTTCAGGTCCGGGGAGCGACGCGACGGTTTCGCGAGGGAGACGATATTCCAGTCCTGGGCATTGACGTCGGCACGGGCGGCTCGCGGGCAATCGTCGTCGGTGAAGACGGCGCGCTGCTGGCCTCGGCCACCATGGACCACGAGCCGTTCAGGTCGCCCGGCCCGACGTGGGCGGAACAGAACCCGGAAGACTGGTGGCGGGCGGCGGCGTGGCGGTGCGCGCGCGCCGTGGCCGCGAGCGGCGTGCCGCGCCGCGCGATTGCCGCTGTCGGGTTGTCCGGCCAGATGCACGGCGCCGTCATGCTGGATGGGCGGCGATGCGGTGATTCGGCCGGCAATCATCTGGTGCGATCAGCGCACGGCAGGCGAATGCCGACTGGCTCACGCGAAAGTCGGCGCGGCAGCGGCTGATCGAGCTCACCTGCAATCCCGCCCTGCCCAATTTCACGCTGACCGAAGTTCCTGTGGGTGCGCGAGAAACGAGCCGCGGCAATTGGGCGCGCGTCGCGCTCGTGCTGCTGCCGAAGGATTACGTCCGCTTCCGCCTGAGCGGCGGTTGGCCACGCGATATGGCCGATGCATCCGGAACGCTGCATGCTCGACGTGGCGAAGCGGCGCTGGTCGCAGCGAAATGCTGGAGGCGCGCCGGAATGCGACGCGGCCCTGCTGCCGGAATGTTCGAGTCGCAGGAGGTCTGCGGCAGCGTATCGGCCGACGCGGCTGCAGAGGTGACCGGGCTGGAAGCCGGCACTCCCGTCGTCGCCGGGGCCGGAGACCAGGCTGCCGGCGCGGTCGGCATGGGGATCATGCGGCCCGGGCGCGGTAAGCGCTGCACGATCGGCACGTCGGGAGTGGTGTTCGCGGCAACCGACCGGCCGGCGCTCGATCCCGGAGGGGCGGCTGCATACATTCTGCCACGCGGTTCCCGGCCGCTGGCATGTCATGGGCGTGACCCAGGCGGCTGGGCTGTCGCTGCGATGGTTCCGGGACACTTTCGGGGCTGGGGTCGATGACGGACGCGATCCCTACGAGCGGCTGATCGCAAGAGGCGGCCTGCGCTCCGGCCGGTTCGGACGGGCTGTTCTGGGCACCCTACCTCATGGGCGAGCGCACGCCGCACCTCGATCCCAATGGCGCGTGGCGCCCTCGATCGGGCTGAGCGGCCGCGCACGGGCGCGCGCACGTCGATCCGCTCCATGCTTGGAGGGCGTCGCCTACAGCCTGAAGGATACGTTTACGATTTTTGAGGAAATGGGAGTGCCGGTCGACGAGGATCCGGCTGGGCGGCGGCGGGGCCGGTCTCCGCTCTGGCGTCAGATCCAGGCGGATGTCTACGGCCGCGAAGTGGAGATCGTCGAGGCTGAAGAAGGCGCGGCCTACGGGGCGGCAATTCTCGCAGGCGTCGGCGCGGGCGTCTGGACGTCGGTGGACGAGGCGTGCGAAGCGGTCGTGCGTGTCGCCGGCGTCACCCCGCCAAAGGCCGGTCGAGATCGAAGTGATGAACGAACGCTACCGCGTCTATCGGCGCATCTACCCTGCGCTGCAGGCAATTCTTGAAGACGGGGACTCCGGACTCCAGCCGGCGGACGACGGCGTTCCCCGTCGCCCGTAGCCCGTCGCCGCAACCCGTCGCTCAACGGAGTCCCCTATGTCCGACCCCTACGCCCCTCGCCCCGAGCACAAGTTCTCCTTCGGGCTCTGGACCGTCTGCAATCGCGGACGGGACCCGTTTGGCATCGAGGTGCGCGACGTGCTGCCGCCGGTGGAGGCCGCCGCGCTCCTCGGGGAGGTGGGCGCCTGGGGCGTCAACTTCCACGACAACGACCTCGTGCCCATCGACGCCACGCCGGCCGAATCGCGACCGGATCGTCGAGGGACTTCAGGCGGGCCTGCCGCGACGCACGGCCTCGTCGTGCCCATGGCCACGGTCAACCTGTTCACCGATCCGATCTTCAAGGACGGCGCGTTCACCGCCAACGATCCCCGCGTGCGCGCGTACGCCGTGCAGAAGACCATGCGGGCGATGGACCTGGGCGCGGAACTCGGAGCGAAGATCTTCGTGCTCTGGGGCGGCCGCGAAGGCACGGAGACCGACGCCTGCCGGCGGCCCGACGAGGCAATCACGCGCCTGCGCGAGGCCGTGGATTATCTGTGCGAGTACTCGCTCGACCGCAAGTACGGCTATCGGTTCGCGCTCGAGGCCAAGCCCAACGAACCGCGCGGCGACATCTACATGGCGACGACGGGAAACTACCTCGGATTCATTCCCACGCTCGCCCATCCCGACATGGTGGGCGTGAATCCCGAGGTGGCGCACGAGCAGATGTCCGGACTGAACTTCCATCACGCCGTGGCGCAGGCGTGGGAGGCCGGCAAGCTCTTCCACATCAATCTCAACGACCAGGCACCCGGCCGCTACGACCAGGATTTCCGCTTCGGATCGGTGAACATCAAGGGGATGTTCTTCCTGGTCAAGTTCCTCGAGGACGTCGGCTACGACGGCCCGCGCCATTTCGATGCGCACGCGTACCGAACCGAGGACTACGAGGGCGTCAAGGACTTCGCGCGCGGCTGCATGCGAACGTACCTCATCCTCAAGGAGAAGGCGCGCCGCTGGCACGCCGACGCGGAGATCCAGGCGCTCGTGCGGGAGGTCGCGCCGGAGGCGACCCAGACGCTGTCGAAATATTCCGCGCCGCATCGCGACGCCCTGCTCGCCATGCCGGTCGATCGCCGAACGATCGCGTCCGAAGGCCTCGCCTACGAGCGGCTCGACCAGTTGACGATCGATCTGCTCCTGGGCGTGCGATAGGGCCGCAGCGAACCTACTTCGCCGCCTCGAACCGGTGCGGGTTCGTGATCGACCACGGCGGGGCACCGTCGGCCGGCGCCGTCTGCTCGATGCGCACGAATTTCGCGAGCACCGGCGCGAACGCAATGTCCGTTCGCGCACCGGCGCCGTTGCCTTCGGCGACCGAATAGCTTCACGTCCTTCCGTCCGTTGACACCGTCACTCGACAGCCGCTGGCCGCAAGGGTTTCGGCCACGGGATCGACGGTCTGACCGGGCGTCGCCGGCGCACCGGAGCCGACCGGCCGGGGATTCCATCCGTCGTGCCTACGAGCGATAGGCCTGCCGGCCGATGCCCTGGACGGGAATGCCCTGCGCCGGCAGCACCTCGTGCTGCAGCGCGTACATCGCGGCCGCCGCCTCGTCGATGTAGCGCACGAAGCCGATCGAGCCGGCCAGGATCGGCTTCAGCCGCGCGCGGTCCTGGATGCGTGCCGGCGGGTACTCGTGCTCGACGACGAGGCGGCGTGTTCGCCACGTCGAGCGTCAGCAGCTCCCGCGCGGCGAGCTGGTGGTCGAGCCAGTCGACCGTGCGGTTCTGCAGGTAGGCCAGCGGATCGTGGCGGGCCGTGCCCGGGCAGCTCGTGCTCGGCGAGCACCATCTGCTTCTTCCAGGCGTTGAGCTGGTCGGCGGGCCGGCGGAGGGCCGGCCGTTGATCCAGTCGCCCCGTTCCAGCGTCTGGCCGCCGTAGCCCCAGGCCGACACGCCCTTCGCGTCGACGACCTGGCCCTTCACGTGGAACCCGCCGATGAGGAACGCGATAGCCCTCGTCCTTCAGGTACCTGGAAGACCGACCGCGTGTCCTGGCCCATCAGGATGGCGTGCGACGGGATCGTAGTGGATGCGGAACTGGTCGCCGACGCCGTGCTTCTCGCAGATGCGGTGCAGGGCGATCCAGGGCCCGGGCGTGTACGCGATGTTGTTGTAGCCAGTTGTCGCAGGTGGTCCAGCCCGGGCATCGGGCACTGCTCGACGCGGATAGGTCAGGCCGCGCTCCTTCGCCGCCTGCAGGAGCGGCACGAAGTGCTCCTCGAAGTCCATCAGGTTCTGGTCCATGCTGCGCATGCTGGTTGCGCCCGACGAAGCCGCAGACCGCGTTGACGCCGAGCAGCGCGGCCGCGTCGAACACCCGCAGCATGAAGTCGTGCTTCGTGCTTCCGGATCGCCGGGTCGTCGTGCAGCATGTTGTCGAAGTAGCCGAGGTCGGAGAGCCCGATCTTGCTCGCGTCGAGCGACGGCCGCGCACGCGGCTCGCCGCGCGCCTGGTCGAACGGCTTCCGCAGGTCCAGCGTGTTGGCGACCGGGTCGAGCATCGCCTCCGGCGGCACGTCGGTCTCCGTCGGGTGCAGCGCCGCCGAGAGCTGGATGTGCCCGACGCCGAGCTCGCGCGCGAACTCGACCCACTCCTCGATGGCCCGATCCGGATCCGGATCCCGCACCTCGCGCGGCGTCAGCTCCTGCAGCGCCGCCGTCAGGATGCTCACCTTCATGAACTTCGGGTCGAACGGTGTGATGGTCATGATCTCCTGGGCTACGGGTCAGTAGTTCACCTTCGTCCAGACGCTGCCCTGTCTGGCGCTGTCCACGATGGCTTCGACGATCGCATTCGCCCGGTAGCCGTCCTCGAACGTCGCCATCGCCGCCGGCTTCGGGTCGGTGCCCTTCTTGCCAGCCGCGATGAACTCGTAGATGGTCTGCATCACATTTCGGTTCGCGTCCGGCCACCCTTCCTGGTGGCCGCCCGGCAGGTGGGCGAAGGGCCGCGACCTCCGGCGCGAGCAGGGACGGATCCTTCTGCAGAACCTCGTTGGCCGTGTCGCGGTTGCCGATCCAAAGCTCGTTCTGAGCCTCCTGCCGCCAGCGCATCGACTTGACGGACCCGCACAGCTCGAACACGAGGTCGTTCTTGTGGCCGGCGCAGACCTGCGCCCACCGAGAACGCCCCCTTCGCTCCGTTGTCGAACCGCAGCAGCACCGACGCCAGGTCCTCGACCTTGATGTCCACGAGCTCGTAGCTCGTCGTCCCGGCCGCCCGCCTGAAACGCCTCGCGCGAGCCCTTCGGCTTCTTTCGCTTGGGAATGACCGTCGTGATGTCGCCGAGCACGTGCGTGATGCGCAGGCCGCTGATGTGCTGCGCGAGGTCGCACCAGTGCGATCCGATGTCGCCGAGCGCCGACGAGATCGCCGCTCTTGTCGGGTTCGAGGCGCCACGAGTAGTCCGTGTCCTTCAGCAGCCAGTCCTGCACGTAGTGCCCGTGCATGAACGTCGGGCGGCCGAAATCCCCGCGCGGCGACGGTCACCCGCGCCTGCTGAACGAGCGGATTGCCACGGTACCCGAACGTGACCGCGTGCACGATGCCCGCCTTGGTGGCCAGCTCCACGAGCTTCTTCGCCTCGGCGGCCGTCACCGCCAGCGGCTTGTCGCAGACGACGTGCTTGCCTTTGGCGATGGCGGCGACGTTGACGGGATAGTGCAGGTAGTTCGGTGTGGCGTTGTGGACGACCTGGATGTCCGGATCCGCAATCAGCGCCTCGTAGCTGCCGTACGCCTTCGGCACGTGCAGTTGGTTCGCCTTCTCGCGGGCCAGCGCTTCGTTCATGTCGGCCACCGCGACCACGTCCACATAGCCCAGCCGCCGAACGGCGTCGATATGGTGCGGCCCGACGAAGCCCACGCCGACGATGCCCATGCCGATTCGCGTCATACTCCCCTCCGGGGGGCTCCGCCCGCGCGGCCCCCTCACGCCGTCGCCGCTGCCGGACCGTTGGCCCTTCCACCCTGGACAACGGAAGTTCTCGTCGAACGCGCCATGATATCGCAAGGCCACGCCCGCGCCTTAGACTGTGGCCATGCCAGACGGGCCTTTTCGGTTGGATGGACTCACGGCGCTCGTGACGGGCGGCGCCAGCGGCATCGGCGAGGCGACGTGCCGGGCGCTCGCCAGCGCCGGCGCCGCAGTCGTCGTGGCGGACGTGGACGCGGACCGCGCCCGCGCGCTCGCCGGCACGCTGCCGCACGGCGAGGCGCGGATCGTCGATTCTCACCGACGAGGCAGCCGTTACGACGGCGTTCGGCCCCCTCCCGAAGCTGGACATTCTCGTCAACAACGCCGGCATCGGCCTGGTCGGCTCGATCGAGGAGACCGCGACCGACGACTTCCATCGGCTGTTCGCGGTCAACGTCGACGGCGTGTACTTTGCGACGAAGGCGTGCCTCCCGGCGCTCCTGCGGTCGCAGGGCACGATCGTCAACGTGGGCTCGGTGGCCGCGCTGGTCGGCGTCAAGCGGCGCTTCGCCTACTGCGCCACGAAAGGCGCCGTCGTCGCACTCACCCGTGAGCTCGCCGTGGACTACGCCGGCCGGCTGCGCGTCAATTGCGTGTGCCCGGGAACCATCGATACGCCGTTCGTCGAATCGTACCTCGAGAAGTTTCACCGCCACGAGAAGGACGCCGTCCGCGAGCAGCTCAAGGCGCGCCAGCCAATGGGGCGATTGGGGCGCCCGGATGAAATCGCACAGATGATCCTCTACCTCTGCTCGCCCGAGGCGGCGTTCGTCACGGGATCGATTGTGACGATCGACGGGGGCATGACGGCTGCCTGACGAAGGAGAGGAAAGGGGATCGCACCCATGGCACCTGACGCGCAGACCGCGCTCGTCACGGGCGGCGACCGCGGCATCGGCAAGGGCATCGGGCTGGAGCTGGCGCGGCGCGGGTTCCGGGTGGCCGTGAACTATCACGAGACCGGCAACCTGGCCGAGCGGACCGTCGCGGAGTTCGCCGCGCTCGGTGCCGAGGCCTTCGCGGTGCAGGCCGACGTCCGCGACGCCGCAGCCGTGCGCCGCATGACGCAGGCCGTCGTCGACCGCTCGGGGCCGAATCGACGTCCTCGTGAACAACGCGGGCGTCCAGACCTGGAAGCCGTTCCTCGACGTAACCGAGGCGGAATGGGACCTCGTCATCGACACGAACCTCAAGGGCTGCTTCCTCTGTAGCCAGGCAGCCGCACGGCACATGACGGCGCACGGCGGCGGGTGCATCGTGAACATCGGCTCCGGCTGCAACCGGACCGCCTTCCCCGCGCTCGCCGCCTATACCGCCAGCAAGGGCGGTCTCGAGATGCTGACCAAAGTCACCGCACTCGAGCTCGGTCCGCACCGCATCCGGGTCAACTGCGTGGCGCCGGGCGCCGTCGAGGTGGAGCGTACGCGGCTCGAGCGCCCCGACTACGCCGGCACGTGGGGGCGGGCCACGCCGCTCGGCCGCGTCGGGACGCCGGCGGACATCGGACGCGCCGTGGCCTTTCTGGCGAGCGCCGACGCGCAGTTCGTGACGGGCCAGACGATCTGGGTCGACGGCGGGCTGTTCGCGCAGCCGCCCTGGCCGAAGGCGTAGGCTGTCCGGAGTTCGGCGCTATACTCCGCGTGCACGTCAATCTGCAACTGGAGGGCCGCCCATGAGTTCGGACGTCACGCGTAGGGATTTCTGGGCCTGTCCGGCGCCGCCGTGCTCTCAGGCGTGCTGCCCGGATCGGCCGCGCAGCAGAACGCGTCGCCGTCGGACAGCGCCTCGGCCTCGAGCCTCAAGCGGCGGCCGAACCTGATCCTGTTCATGCCGGACGAAATGCGCGCCGACAGCCTCGCGTGCCTGGGCAATCCCCTCACGAAGACGCCCAACTACGACCGGCTGGCCGCGGAGGGCACGAAGTTCTCCAGCTGCCACGTCCAGTACCCGGTCTGCGGCGCGTCCCGGTGCAGCCTGCTGACGGGCTGGCCGACCAGCGTGCGCGGCCATCGCAGCCTGTACTACTTCCTGCGTCCCGAAGAACCGAACCTGTTCCGGTACCTGAAGCAGAGCGGCTACGACGTGTTCTGGTACGGCAAGAACGACGCGCTGGCCGCCCAGTCCTTCTACGACAGCGTGACCGAATGGTCGCCGACGGGCACCGGCGCTGCAGGAGGCGGCGGTCGCGGCCGTGGCGGTGGCGGTGGAGCCACGCAAGGCAACACGCCCGGCGGGGCCGTGACGTTCCTGATGCCGGCGTCCGGAGACCGACGCGAGATGGCCGACTACCGCCTGGTCCAGTCCGCCATCCACATCCTCGAGCGCAAGGAGACCGACCGGCCGTTCTGTATCTTCCTCCCGATGTCGCAGCCGCATCCGCCGTACACCGCGCCGGCCGACTTCTACAACATGTACTCCCCCGCCGACGTGCCGGCGCCCATCCCGCCCGGACTGCCGAAGCGACCGAGCTTCCACCAGGCGATTCGGGATGTCTGTCGGCTCTCAGAACGTCCCGGAATCGACGTTCCGCAAGATCAAGGCCGTCTACTACGGCCAGGTCAGCTTCGTCGACTGGCTGCTCGGCCAGGTACTGGAAGCCCTCGAGCGCACCAATCACGTCAACGACACGGCGCTGTTCTGCCTCAGCGATCACGGTGACTACACCGGCGACTACGGCCTCGTCGAGAAGTGGCCGAGCGGGCTGGAGGACACGCTCACGCACGTGCCCGTGATTGCCCGCGTGCCCGGAGGCGCGCGGGGCGCCGAGTGCCGGGAAATGGTCGAGCTGTTCGATGTGATGGCGACGTGCCTGGATCTGGCCGGCGTGCCGGCGCGGCACACGCACTTCGCCCGCAGCATGACGTCTCAGCTCCTGGGACGCCCCGGCGATCCCAACCGCGCGGCCTTCTGTGAAGGGGGCTACAACGTCTACGAGCCTCAGTGCTACGAACCGCTCGGGATTGGTGGCCTGTACGGCCCGAAGGTCAACCTCCAGAACGAACAGCCGCAGACGATCTCCGCGCTGCGCCATGGTGCGGACCCGTGACGCCAAGCTGATCGCCCGGCCCAACGGTCAGAGCGAGCTCTACCGCTCCCAGACCGATCCGCAGGAGCGCGAGAACCTGTACGGCGACCGCGGCGCGGCAGCCCTCCAGGAGCAGCTCCAGCGGCGGCTGCTGCACTGGTACGTCGACACCACCGGCATCGCGCCGTTCGACAAGGATCAGCGCAACCCGCCGCCCTACTATCCGAGCCGCACGGCGCCGGACGCGGACTGGCAGCAGAAATGGCTCGATAATAAGTAGTCGGGCCCCGGTCGCCCGATCGACGCTCCAGAGACGCCATTCCGATGTCCGGCCCCCTGCCGTTTCACGTCATGACCAAGCCGGTCGGTCCGATCTGCAATCTGGACTGCACCGTACTGCTTCTATCTCGAGAAGGAGCGGCTGTATCCCGGCACGTGGCCGAGTGGGCGATGGTCCGACGAGGTCCTCGAGGCGTACGTCCGGCAGTACATCGAGGCCCAGCGACCTGCCGACGTCCAGTTCACCTGGCAGGGAGGCGAACCGACGCTGCTCGGCGTCGACTATTTCCGCAGGGTCGTGGCGCTCGAGGCGAAGTACGCCAACGGCAAGACGATCGAGAACGCGTTCCAGACCAACGGCGTCCTGCTCGACGACGAGTGGGCGCGCTTCTTCCGGGAACAGGTTCCTGGTGGGGCTCTCGATCGACGGCCCGCGCGACGCTGCATGACGCCTATCGCGTCGACAAGGGCGGGCAGCCGACCTTCGACAAGGTCATGCGCGGGCATCGGCGTGCTCGCGAGGCACGGCGTGCGCGTTCAACACGCTGACCACCGTCCATCGCGCCAATTCGCTCCGGCCGCTCGACGTCTACCGGTTCCTGAAGGCGAACGGCAGCGGCTACATGCAGTTCATCCCGATCGTGGAGCGGATCGCGTCGCAGCCGACCGCGACGGCCTGCGCCTGGTCTCGCCGGACGTCGCCGGCGACGGCGCAGGTGGCGCCCTGGTCGGTGGAGCCGGTCGCCGTTCGGCAGGTTCCTCTGCGCCATCTTCGACGAGTGGGTGCGCCAGGACGTCGGACGCGACGTTCGTCCAGCTCTTCGACGTGTGCCTGGAGATCTGGGCCGGCTTCGGCGCCAGCCTCTGCGTCTTCCGGCCGACCTGCGGCGCCGCCCTGGCGATGGAGCACACCGGCGACCTGTACTCGTGCGACCACTACGTCTATCCGGAGAACCGGCTGGGCAACATCATGGACGCGCCGCTGGCCTCGCTCGCGCGCGTCCGCGCAGCAAGAGGCCTTCGGGAGGCCAAGGCGCGACGTCCCTGCCCCGGCTACTGCCGCGAGTGCGACGTGCGGTTCGCGTGCAACGGCGAGTGTCCCAAGCATCGCTTTGCCGTGACGCCCGGACGGGGAGCCCGGCCTGAACTACCTGTGCGCGGGCTACAAGACGTTCTTCCGCCACGTCGATGCGCCGATGCGGTGCATGGCCGCCGAACTGGCCGGCCGGGCGCCCGCCGGCGAACGTCATGTCATGGATGGCCGCGCAGGAGCTCGACGGTCCGCGTTCGAGAAGGCCGGCCGCAACAATCCCTGCCCGTGCGGCAGCGGCAAGAAGTACAAGCATTGCTGCGGGTCGGCCAACTCCGCCCAGCCCGCGTCTTGAACACCCGTACGCCGGCGGTCTCAGTCCTTCCGTTTCAACTGGCGCAGGAGGTCGAACTTCGCCGTGTCGGCCACCGCCATGACGGCCATGACGCCCGCCTGCACGGGATCGGTAACGACCAGGTCGGCGGCGTCGGGCACGCTGCCGGCCATGTTCAGGGAGATCACGAAGAGGCCGTTGCCGCCGCACTTCCTCGACGGCGGTCGCGATATCGCCGCCCATGATGGCGCCGGCCAGGACCAGAGCATCTTCACGCGCGGCAGCCGCACGACCGCCCGCACCGCCGCCGCGAGCGGCTGCTCGCCAACCAGCGGAATCGTGTCCACCGAGATGTGCTCGCCGCGGATGTTGTGGCGGTCGGCCTCCGAAATCGCGCCCAAGCGCCACCTGGCCGACCTGCGCCCCGCCGCCCATGACGATGATGCGCTTGCCGTAGACCTTCGGCCGAACGAGGGCGTCTCCTCGATGTGCTGCACACCCGGAACACCGCCGAGGTCCGCGAGAATCCGGTCCAGCGCGCCCTCGGCGACCTTCACCTCGAAATACAGCTCGGATACGTCGTCGACCGCGTGCAGGTCCACGTGGGTGATGTTCACCTGGTGGTCGGCGAAGACCTTGGTCAGCCGGTACAGCATCCCCGGCTGATCGGCGACCCTGACAAGCACGGCGTGCGTCTTCATCGGGACACCAACTTACAACCAGCCGCGTCCGGCCGCAATTCACCGGCCGGCGCCGGACCGCTTGACGCTCGGGACAACACGTGCGATGGTGGCCCCCAAAATCCAGGGAGGCGCGCCATGACGCAGCAGGACGACCGGTCTTCGGGCATCTCCAGGCGCGAGTTCGTCAACACCATCGCGCTCGCCGGCGCGGGCCTCACCATCGTTCCCCGCCACGTGCTGGGCCGCGGGCTGACGGCCCCGAGCGATCTCGTCAACATCGCCGTCGTCGGCATCAACGGCCAGGGCGCCTCCAACGCCCAGGCCGTCTTCAGCCAGAACATCGTCGCCATCTGCGACGTGGACGACGCGCTGCTCGACCGCAAGCTCAAGAGCTGGAAGAACGCCGCCGCGGCCGCGGCCAGCCCCGGCCGGCAAGGCGGCGCCGGCGGCGGACGCCGGGGCGCGCCGCCCGCCTCGCCGTGGAAGAACTGGGGCCCGTCGAAGGCGCAGACGGCCGCCAACATGAAGTGGAGCGAAGATACGCTTCCGGTGCGCCGTCAGCGCTTCCTCGACCAGCAGCTCCCCCGGCTGAAGCGCTATCGCGACTTCCGCGAGATGCTCGATACGCAGAAGGACATCGACGGGGTCATCGTGGCGACGCCGGATCACATGCACGCCGTCATCGGGTCGGCGGCCATGGACGCCGGCAAGCACGTCTACATCCAGAAGCCCCTCTGCTGGTGCGTGAGCGAGGCGCGGCACCTGGCGAAGAAGGCGTCCGAGACGGGCGTCGTCACGCAGATGGGCAACCAGGGCCACTCGTTCGACGACGCGCGCCGAGGACAGGAGTATCTGCTGTCCGGCGTCCTCGGCGACATCACGGAAGTCCACGTCTGGACGAACCGTCCGCTGGGCTACTGGCCGCAGGGCATCCCGCGCCCGGCCGCGCCCAAGGTGGATCTGTCGACGCTGAAGTGGAACCGCGAGGGCATCGATCAGCGGCTGGCCGCGGCGATGAAGGGTAGCTACCCCGTGCCGCCGACGCTCGCGTGGAATCTGTTCCTCGGCGTCGCGCCGGACGTCGACGTACCACCCCATCTACCATCCGTTCAACTGGCGCGGCTGGGTGGACTGGGGCCAGGGCGCGCTGGGTGACATGGGCGCGCATCCGATGGATCACCCGGTCTGGGGGCTGAAGCTCGGGTTCCCGACGACCGTCGAGACCATCTCGACGCCCTTCAACAAGGTGTCGTATCCGAACGCCTCGACGACCTACTACGAGTTCGATGCGCGCGAGGGCATGCCGCCCGTGAAGATGGTCTGGTACGACGGCGGCCTGATGCCGGCGCGGCCGGAGGAAATGGGCGAGGAGAAGCTCAACCCTGGCGGGGGCGTGCTGTACATCGGGACCAAGGGCAAGATGCTGCAGGATACCTACGGCAACAAGCCGCGGCTCCTGCCGATCGAGCTGCACAACTCCTTCGGGCCGCCGCCCGAGAAGCTGGCGCGCGTGCCGCACGAGGACCACGAGATGAACTGGGTGAACGCGATCCGCGCGCACCAATCAGATCTGGTGCCCCCTGGCCTACGCGACATCTCACCGAACTCATGCTGCTCGGCGTGACGTCGCTGCGCGCCGGGACGAAGCTGCAGTACGACGGCGAGAACATGCGCGTCACCAACGACGCGGACGCCAACGCGTACCTGACGCGGCAGGTACCCGCGCAGGCTGGAAGCTGGCGTAGACGGGCCGCACCGGGACGCCCGCGTCAGGCCTGGGGTACCGATCGCCAGGTGCGCGTCCTCGCCGAGGCGAGCACCGCGTCGGTGACGTCGTCGGTCGCCAGGGCGTCGCGGAACGTCGGGCCGGCGGCGGCCGCATTCGCGGCCACCGCGACAGGAAGTCGGCGACCTGGTGGACGAAGGTGTGCTCGTAGCCGATCTGCAGGCCGGGCACCCACCAGTGCTTCATGTACGGGATGGTCGCCGTCGGTGACGTGGATCGACCGCCAGCCGCGCACGCGCGCCCTCGTCGCGGTGGTCGAAGTACTGCAGGCGGTGCAGGTCGTGCAGGTCCCAGACGATCGAGGCGTGCTCGCCGTTGATCTCGAACGTGTAGAGCGCCTTGTGGCCGCGGGCGTAGCGGGTGGATTCGAACGTCGCCAGCGAGCCGTTGGCGAACCGGCCGAGGAACGCGCAGGCGTCGTCGATGCCGACCGGCTCGACCTTGCCGGTCAGGTTGTGCTTGCGCTCCTTGACGAAGGTCTCGGTCATGGCGCGTGACGCTCGTCGATCGGCGCCGTTGAGCCACATCGCGGTGTCGATGCAGTGGGCCAGCAGGTCGCCGGTGACGCCGCTGCCGGCGACGCTTGACGTCGAGCCGCCAGAGCCCGGCGCCGCCCTGCGGCAGGTCCTGCGAGATCGTCCAGTCCTGGAGGAACTTGGCGCGGTAGTGGAAGATGCGGCCGAGCCGGCCCTCGTCGATGAGCTGCTTGGCCAGCGTCACGGCCGGCACGCGGCGGTAGTTGTACCAGACCATGTTCGGCACGCCGGCCTTCTCGACGGCGTCGACCATCGCGCGCGCCTCGGCGGCGTTCACGGCCAGCGGCTTCTCGCAGAGGACCATCTTGCCGGCCTTGGCCGCGGCGATGGCGATCTCGCGCGTGCATGTCGTTCGGGCTGGCGATGTCGATGACGTCGATGTCGTCGCGCTCGACCAGCGTGCCGCCAGTCGGTCTCGACGGACTCGTAGCCCCAGTTTCGGCGAAGGCCTCGCGCCTGGTCGCGCGTTGCGCGCGCAGACCGCCTTGAGCACCGGCTGGTACGGCAGCGTCGAAGAAGTGGTCGACCTGCGGTAGGCGTTGGAGTGCGTGCGGCCCATGAAGCCGTAGCCGATCAGGCCGATGTTGAGTGTCTTTCATGTCGATCCGTCGCGTTTCGCCTCAGTCCCAGCCGTGCGCGTCGCGGACGCGCGATCATCGCGGCGAGGATGTCGTTCCAGGTCTCGCGGCTGCAGTCATCACGTCGTTGGGGAACATGCAGCCGTCCCAGCAGATGTGCTGGATCGCGCTGCGTCAGCTCGCCGTCGTCGTCGCGCAGCCAGAAGCCGGCGTACGCGCGCGATGTCGAGCTTGCCGTTGGGGTCGGTCGGCCAGGCAGTGCCGGCCGGTCTTGTCGTGCGAGCCGGAGCCGTTGACGGTCGCGTCGTTCTGCGCGACGTGGAAGTCGATCGTCCAGGGCCGCAGCGCGTCGCGTCATCGTCTTGCAGCGCCTCGTCGAGCGCCGCCGCGGTCGTTCCAGTCGAAGCCTGCGGGCAGGATGCGGTCCTCGGGCGCGTTGTAGCCGAGCGTGTAGAGCAGCGTGTGGGCCATGTCGGCCTGGAAGCCGAGCGTCTCGGGCCGGCCGACCATCTCGAGCAGGTCGACCATGCGCTTCCAGCAGTGCATGCCGCCCCAGCAGATCTCGCCCTCGGCGGCGAGGCGCTCGCCGTAGGTCGTCCGCGATCGTCGCAGGCCTCGCGGAACGTCTCGGCGATTCCTTCTGATTGCCGTCCGGGTCGTCAGCCCATTCCGCGACGCTCGCCGCCGAGTCGATGCGGACGACGCCGTACGGCCGCACGCCGAGCTCGCGCAGGTTGCGTGCCGATGCGGCAGGCCTTGCGCACTGCGGTCAGGAACGCCTTCGCGCTCCTCGGCGCCGCCCATCGCGGAGCCGCCGCCGGTCGGCGGCCAGACCGGCGCGACGACCGAGCCGATGACGAAGCCGCGCGCCTCGCAGCTTGTCGGCCAGGGGCTTCAGGTCGTCGTCGGCCGCGTCGATGTCGTGTGCGGGTCGACCAGGAAGAGATCGACGCCGTCGAACTTCACGCCGTCGACCTCGGCCGCCGCGGTGAGGTCGAGCATCGTGTCGAGATCGATCGCGGGCTCGGCCCCGGACTGCCTTTGCCGACCAGCCCGGGCCACATGGCGTTGTGGAGTTTGGGAAAGGTGTGAGCCATGCGGGAGCCCTTGAGGCTAACGCGGCGGGTTCTTCTGGATTCCCCGGACCGAAGTGCTTCAGGATGACGAGCGGATCGGACGCGCTCAGGTTCTCGATCCGGACGCCCGCGGCCGCGGCCGCGGCGCTGACGAACAGTTCGTCCTCGGTCATCTGTCCGTAGCGAATCATCGACGGCGTGCCGATCCGGTGGGGGCCGAAGGTCCCGTAGCCCTGCGTTACGATCAGGCCGTACGCGGCCGCGTCCCGGATCGTGACGGCCCGCTTCGGCAGCACCGTCAGCTCCGTCGCCGAATACCACGGCGTGCCGTAGGCCACCCACTGCTCGCGGTACCCGTCGGGCTCGCTTTCGGCCAGCGGTCTAACGGGCAACGGCGACACCCGATGATCGGCGGCAAAGTTCGGGTTGACGTTCGCGTCCCAGTCGAGCAGCTCGACGAGGTAGTCCAGGTCGTGGTGGTGCTCGGGCCGCACGTCCTTCACCATCAGGTCCCAGGGCACGACGCGCCCGTCGACCTCCGACTGGAACATGGCGAACACGTCGCTGTTCACCTGGGGCTCGTAGGTGACGAGCGAGCCGGGGGCGTGCAGCACGCGCGGATTGATCTGCCAGCCGGTCCCGGGCTCGAGCCTGAAGGCCTGGGAGAGAAACGTGATGCCGTTGTCACCGCGATCCCAGTTCTCGAGGCACCCCCGTACTTGCGCCTTCGTCGTGCCCGGCGTCAGTCCCATGAACGTGTACGGGAAATCGTTGTCGGTCTCGTTGTACCTGCGGTGGGAAGTAATAGGCCTCGGGCTTGCCCCGCCGCCCGACGAGCGCCGCCTGCGCCTCGCTCTGGTGCATGTGGTGCGGAATCGGGCCCATGTTGTCGAAGAACTTGCACAGCAGGTTCCAGCCCTTCTCGCGCTCCATCACGGACGCGCCGAGCAGCAAGTCGCCGGCCTGCTCGATTGCTTCCTTGAGCAGAAAGCGCCGGCCGTCGTCCAGCCGCACGTAGCTCAGGCCTTCGTCTGCCGGCGTCCCCGGCCCATTGTCGGCGTTGGTCGTCGACGAGAACCAGCGCTCGTTGATGCCGCCGCGGTGCGCGCCGCATGCGTACAGATCGTTCGGATGCAGCTTCAGCCGGCGGCCCGGAATCATGAACGAGCGCGGCACCCAGCACGGCTCGAGCCGGAAGACGCCGTCGCCGGCGCGAAGCGCCGCTTGAAGATCGGATCGGGATGTCATGGCTCACATGGCGCGGTCAGTCGACGAGCAGAACCGCGGGCGACGATACAACCGCAACCCTTGAAGATCAAGCCGCGGCGGGCCGACACGGAAATGCTTGGAATCGCGCGGCCCGCGTGGATAATGCGCCTTGGAGGACGTGCGCATGAATGCCACCGGCAGGCTCACCCTCGCCGCCGTGGCCGCGATGCTCGCCGTGGCGGGTTCGCCGGTCTCGACGCAGTCCCCCTCGGCTTCGCAGACCGGCCCGGCCGTGGCGGGCCGGCGCGCCGGGGCGCGCGGCGGCGGCATCTTCCGCCAGCCGGATCCGATCGACTTCCATGACCATGGCGGCTGGACGTCGCTGTTCGACGGCAGGACGCTGGCCGGCTGGTCGGGCGACGACCGCTGGCAGGCCGAAGACGGCGCGATCACGATCGAGTCGAGCTGCGAGCACCCGACCGGCACCATCTACCTGGTCTGGCAGGGCGGCGAAGCCGCCGACTTCGAGCTCACTCTCGAAATGAAGGGTACGGGCAACATCAACAGCGGTGTGCAGTACCCGGCTGGATCGCGCCGCCGCCGGCCCCGCGCGCCGGGGGCGCCGCGGGGCGCGGGCGCGGACCGCAGGGCCCCTGCCCGAGCGGTCAGCCGCGGGGCACGCCGCCCAGCCGCGCGAGCGAAGCGAAATGGGACATGGCCGGCGCGCAGTACCGACTTCGACGCCGGCAACCGCTACACGGGACAGTTCTACGAGCAGGGCACCGGCCGCGGGATCGTCGCGTGGAAAGGCCAGGTCGTGC
The DNA here is from genome assembly GCA_963849525.1 of uncultured Acidobacteriota bacterium. Lineage (GTDB taxonomy): Bacteria > Acidobacteriota > Vicinamibacteria > Vicinamibacterales > SCN-69-37 > CAVXSP01. Next base: position 199,474 of record CAWKHL010000008.1, read on the forward strand.
GGACGTCGGCCGGCGATTCCCGCCGGCTGCTCGCCACGCTCGGCGACGACGCGTCGGTCAATGCGATCTACAAGCCCAACGACTGGAACGAGCTCCACATCATCGCCATCGGCCGTCAGATGACGCACCTGCTCAACGGGCGCGTCATCTCGATCCTGATTGACGACGACACCGCCCGCTTTCACGGCAGCGGCCTCATCGGCCTCGAAGTGGAGGCCACCGGGAAGCTGTTCGTGCGGAATATCTTCCTGAAGAAGCTCTAGCGCGCGGGCTCAGAGTCCAAAGCACCAGATCGCGCCGTCGTAGGTGCCGAAGTACACGCGGCCGTTGGCGACCGTCAGCCCCGAGAAGTGGCTGAACGACGTGATCGTGTCTCCGCTCGACCACAATTCCCGGCCGGTCCGCGCATCCAGCACGTAGATCGTGGCGTGGCGCGACTTCTCGGCGCGCACGAGCGAGTTGAACTGGAGCCCGAGATCCGGCCAGGACTGTTTGGTCTCCTCGCCGCTCCCGTACCCGAACACCATGCCGTTCGCGACGATCACGGGCTCGCCGCGGTGCATATCGCGCGAGACCCACACGGGATCGAGCGTCAGCCGTCCGCCGGTGTCCGACACTTTGAAGGCCGCGACGCCGCCTTCTTCGGCGGGCGGCGTGTTCGTGATGGGAAACCGGAACTTCGAGTGCGGCGGTCCCCAGAACGGCGCGAGCACGTAGCGGGTTCCCGTCGATGCGTCTGCCCAGCTCGACAGCGCCCCCCAGCTTCCGGCGTCCTGGAAGTCCACTTCCTCGTTGCAGAAGAGCGGCGTCTTGTAGAGCGGCGTCTGGTGGTCCGCCCCGCCGAGGGACCGCGGATCGAGCAGGTACATCCGGCATTCCTTGCCCGACGCCGCGAGAAGCTCTCGGCCCTTGAACGTGAAAATGGTCGGCGTGTTGTTCGGATCCAGGTCCCGCTTGCGCAGCCAGTCCCAGTTGGTCGGCGTGAAGTGGTCCACGAGCTTCAGCTCGTTCCCTTCGAGCCGGACGGCGACGACACTGTTGCCGTAGCGATTCGACGCGGGATTGTAGATGCCGTCGCCCGTCGTCGTGAACACCGTCCCGGTCGAGTCCACCGCGACGCCGCGGCGGCCCCAGGCGCCGCCGCTGTTCGCGTTGAACGTCATGATCTGGTGCTGCGGATCGTCCAGGCGGACCGCGACGATCGACGCGTTGGCGTACGTGTTGGCCATGTAGATCGTGTCGTCGACCAGGTTCAGCGCCCAGCCCTTGCCGCCGTGGAACATGAACGACGGCTCGAGATCCTCGCCAGTCGCTGCGTTCAGCGTATGCATGACGCCGTCGCCCGTGACGAAATAGATCGGCCGCCGGCCGCGGCCGTCCGGCGGCCCGATGACCGGCACGTCGCTGCTGCCGCCCGGCCGGAGAAACCCGAGCGCGGCCGGGTTCTGCTCCACCCGTCCGCGACCGGCCGCGCGCCCGCGCGCGCCCGGCGGCGCGGCGTAGTCCCAGTGACGCTTCCACAGCATCGCGCCGGCGTCCACGTCGATGGCGTAGAGATTGTCCGAGATCCCCGACACGAACGCGACCTGGCGCAGGCCCGCCGGCGTCTGCAGCCGGCCCAGCACGAGCGCCGGCATCAGCGCGTGCAGCGCGCGGACCTGATTGTCGGTCTGGACCTTCCACAGCAGCTTCAGGTTCTTGACGTTGTCCTCGGTCAGGACGTGTTCGCGCTGGTTCCACCCGGAGCGCCGGGCGTCGCCGCCGTCGGTCGTCCAGTCGTAGAGCGCGGGTGCGGAGCTCGACGGGGCGCCCGCCCGCTGCGCGTGCGCCGTCAGCGCCAGCGCGCAGGACACTGCGAGGATCGTCGCGCCCGTAAGTCGCTGCATGGGAACCTCTGGTCTGTCCGGCTACCGCTCCACGACGAAGCCGAACGTGTACAACGTCCCGTCAACCGTCACGACGTACGCCTGACCGTCGTCCACCGCCGGCCCGAGCGCGTGCACGGTGGACGTGATCGTCGCCGCGCTGTTCCACAATTCCCTCCCGGTCGCCGCGTCCAGCGCATACAGGACCGCGTGACCCGACCGTTGTCCGGCGGGTCCCTCTCCGCTCGACAACGCGAACACCACGCCCTGGACGAACGCCGGCGTCACGGGGCCGATCAGATTCGCGGGACACCCACGCCGGCTCGAGCGCGGGAGCGCCGTCTCGATCCGCGAGCCTGAACGCCACGATGGCGCCGTGCGCCGCACGCCCGGCGGCCGTCTGTATCGCGCCCGACGCCGCCGCGAGAATCCATCGCGTGCCGCCGGCATCGGCAAACGTCGCCAGCCCCCCGATTCGGCCCGCCCCGCCCGCCGAGCGCGCAAGCGGCGTCCGGTGATCGGCGCCGCCGAGCGATGCGGCGTCCAGCACGTACACCCGCCCGTCCTGGTTCGCAGCCGCTACGAGGTCGCGCCCCTCGTCGCGGAACACGACCGGCGAGCTGGTGAATGCGGTCTGGCCGGGCGTGAAGTAGTCCTTCTGCCGCAGCGTCTTCGCTTCGAGGGCGACCACCGCGTCCGACCGCGCGGTGCTCGAGTACGCGCCGTCGCCGGTCGCGACGTACAGAGTGCCGTCGCTGCTGAGCGCGGGCCCCACGCCCACGACGCCGCCGCCATGGGTTTCCCACCGCACCACGCTCGTCGAAGCGGGCGTCGCCACCGGCACCGCCGGCAGCCCCTCGGGCGTCACGGCGCTCGACGGCACCGGGGTCAAATCCATCGCATACACGCCGTTGGGCACGCCGCCGCAGGAACCCGCGGTCGAGACGTACATGACGCTGTCGACCAGGATCGCGCCGGTGACCGTGGCGTTGGGTCCAGGCAGCAGCTTCACCGGCGTGAACCAGTCGGTGCCGTCCTGCAGGTTCAGGTCGTGCAGCATGCCCCCGCTCGAGACGACGAAGACCCCGGCGACCGCGCCGCGCGGCCCGCCGCCGAACAGCCCGCGGCCGCGGCCCGACCCGCCTTGGTCGGCCGACGGCCGTGTCGTGGCTTCCGTCACCGCCGTCATCGCGCCCGGACAGGCCTCGGTGCCCGGCGTGGTCGAGGCCGTCCTCAGCTTCGTGGTCCAGAACATCCGGTTCAGGTCGTAGTCGATCGAATACACCGCATCCGACGCGCCGCCCACGTAGGCGAGCCCCTTGAATCCCTTGTACGTGATGAGTCCCGGCGCGCTGAAGACGGGCTGCGTCAGGGCGAACGGACCTTTCGGCTGCCGCTCGAGCTGGCGCTTCCACAGGAACTGGAACCCGGGCGTGCCCAGGCGGTCCCGTGAAATCCTCGGATCGGCAGGCGCCGACGCCGAGCGCGCCGCGTCGCGGCTCGCGGTCGTCCAGACGCCGGCGCCGCGGCCCTGGGCGAGCGCGCTCGTGGCGCTCAGCCAGACGCAGACGCACGACCAGACGATCACGCGGCTGGACCTTCGCATGTCAGGGGGCGCGTTCGGCCACGCCGCGGGCATTCTACCGACGACGTCGTGGGCGAAGCCAGGCATAATTTCCCGAACATGCTGGAGCGCCGGACGCACCGCGGCCGCCGAGCGGCCGGGCTGGAGAACGGCCGGCTGCGCGTAACCGTCCTCGAAGGCGGCGGCCACATTGCCGAGATTCTCGATAAGGCGACCGGGGTCAACCCGCTGTGGACGCCGGTCTGGCCCTCCATCGAGCCCGCCGCGTTCGACCCGGCGTGGCACGCGGAGTACGGTACAGGCGCCGAAGCCAGGCTTCTCGCCGGCATCATGGGCCACAACGTGTGCCTCGACATCTTCGGCGGGCCCAGCCAAGAGGAAGCCGCCGCTGGCCTCACCGTGCACGGCGAGGCGCCCGTCGCCGGCTACGCGATCGAGGCCGACGGGCGCGGACTCGTCATGCGCGCCGAGCTGCCGCTGGCGCAGCTCCGGTTCGAGCGCCGGATCGAGCTCGTCGATTACGCCGTTCGAATCCAGGAGTCCGTCGAGAACGTGTCGAGTTGCGACCGGCCCGTCGGCTGGACGCAGCACGTGACGCTGGGCCCGCCGTTTCTCGAGAAGGGCGCGACCGAGCTGCGGCTCTCGGCGGCGCGGTCACAGGTCCATGCGGGGCGATTTGGAGACCACGACTACCTGCGCGAAGGCGCGGTATTCGACTGGCCGCACGCGCCGCGGGCGGACGGGGGCGCGGCAGACCTGCGCCGCTTCACGGACGCGCCCGCGTCCAGCGCGTTCACGACGCACCTGACGGCTCCCGGCAGGCCGCACGGCTTCTTCCTCGCGTATTCCCCGGGCGCCCGGCTCGCCTTCGGCTACGTATGGCGGCGCACCGACTTCCCGTGGGTGGGCCTGTGGGAAGAGAACCTGAGCCGCCGGCTGCCGCCCTGGAACGGGGCATCGATCGCACGCGGCCTGGAGTTCGGCGTGTCGCCGTTTCCGGAAACGCGCCGCCGGATGATCGAGCGCGGTGCGCTCTTCGACACGCCGGCCTTCCGCTGGATTCCCGCGAAGACGACGATTGCCGTCGAGTACCTACGCGGTCATGCAGCAGGCCGGCCGGATGCCGGACGCGCTGGCGTGGCCGTCGTAGCGGCGCGGGCGCTGCCTTCCTGAACAGCAGCGGCGCGACGTCGTGCAGGTGCTGGCGTCCGACGGTCCACTCGTGCGCGCCGTCGCCGGCGACGAACGTAGGCGTGATGCCCTTCGCGGTCAGCCCCGCCTCGAAGGCCCGGACTCATGAGCACGCGTACTGGAACAGCGCCGGATGAGTGAACGCCACGCTGACGGACTGGCCCCGCCCATCGACAGCCCGCCAATCGCGCGACCGCCGGCCTTCTTCGAGACCTTGCAGGTCCGCTCGACGAGCGGCATGACGTCTTCGAGCAGGTTGTACGCGAAGAGCGACAGCGCGCCCACCGAGGAAGCCTCTCTTGTTACGGCGGGCCGATTGAATCCCTCGGCGGCCGCGGACCTCGCATATCATGTGGCATCCCTGGAGGAGTCATGCGACGCATCCATTTGCGAGCACCCGTGTTTCTCACGGCGAGTGCCGCGGCCGTCCTCGTCTGGCTGGCGGTGTCCCAGGTCCGACAGCCGGTGCTGGCCCAGGGCCAGCAGCTCAACGAGCCGTGCGGCGGCCGAAGCCAGCGGCCGACGGTGCCCTGCGCTGGCGACGTCACGAAGATGATGGCGACGCTGGCGCTTCTACCGGACGCGCCGCCGGCCAGGCCGCTGAAGCCGCGCAAAGTGCTGATCTGGTCGCGCATCCCGTCGGCGGGCTACCAGCACTCCTCGATTCCGCTCGCCGCGAAGCTGATTGACGCACTCGGCAAGAAGACCGGCGCGTGGACGTCCGACACGGCGTGGGATTTGTCGGTCATGACGGCGCAGAACCTGGCCCAGTACGACGCGATCTTCCTCTCGAACACGACGGGCACGTTCCTGGACGACGCCGATCAGGCCGCCACGGACGCGCGCCGCAAAGCGTTCCTGGACTTCCTCCGCGGCGGCAAGGGCATTGCGGGGATTCACGCGACGGGCGACTCGTACCACGGCCGTCCCGCCGGGGCGGCATCCGCGGCGCGCGGCCGGGGGGCGCGCGGCGGGCGCCGGGCTGGGGGCAGCCCGCCCCCGCCGCCGCCCTGCAGTCACACGAGCGACGGACCGGGCGGCGGCGGCTCGCCGCTCTGGCCCGACTGGAACACGGCCATCGGCGGGTACTTCAAGTTCCACTGGCTGTACCCGGCGCCGATCACCGTGAAGATCGACGACCCGGACAACCCGATCAACGCGGCCTTCAAGGGCAAGTCGTTCGACACGATCGACGAGGTCTACACGTTCAACGGCTGGTCGCGCGACAACGTGCACGTCCTGACCAGCATCGACTACTCGCTCATGACCGACTGCCAGAAGGGCATCGAGCAGTACCCGCGCGCGGACCACGACTACGCGTTGAGCTGGATCCGGCCGGAAGGCAAGGGCCGCCTCTTCTACGAGGCGCTCGGCCACTCGGAGACGATCTACTACAACAATCCGGCCATGCTGGCGCACATCCTGGCCGGCATGCAGTACGCGCTGGGCGACCTCAAGGCGGACGACAGCATCAAGGGCGGGAAGTAGCCGGCGTCTGGCCCGATTTGACGGGCTCGAAGCGCTTTCCATATACTCGTTCTCTTGATGTCGACGCGACACTGCACGACTCGGACGCCGATGACGATGACGACGACCGGAACCTGCGTGAAGCGGATTCCGAGGCCGGCGATCTCTGCGCAGTGATTCGGTAACGATCAACATTCGAAGCGCTTCGCACCGACCCGCTGGACTCGAAAGAGCCGGCGGGTTTTTTTATGAACACCACTTCGGACTCCATCGTCGTTCCGGCGTCCACGGCCAATCTGGGCCCGGGCTTCGACACGCTCTCGGTCGCGCTCCGGCTGTACCCTGCGCGTCCGCATTCTGGAGCGCCTGCCGGCGCGCCCGGACACGATAGAGACCATCTTCGCCGACGGCCCGTTCGTGGGTGAGAACCGCATCGAAACCGCGTTCCGGCACGCCCGGGCGGCGATAGGCGTCCCGACCCCGGGCGTGCGGATCGAGGTCCACAACGAGATCCCCAAGCGCGCCGGCCTGGGCAGCAGCGCCGCGGCGACCGTGGCCGGGTTGACACTCTACGGCGCGCTGACCGCGCCGCGCTCGCCGGCTGCATGGCTGTCGCTCGCCACCGACGTCGAAGGCCACCCGGACAACGCGGCGGCCTCGCTGTTCGGCGGGCTGACCGCGAGCTGCCAGTACGACGACGGGCGCGTCACGGCCCAGGCCTGGCGGTGGCCCGACGCCGTGCAGTTCGTCGTGGCGACGCCCGATGTACCGCTCGACACACCCCGTGCGCGGCGGGTGCTGCCGGCGTCGGTCGGCCTGCGCGACGCCGTCTTCAACCTCCAGCGCGTCGTGCTGTTCGTCCGGGCGGTCGAGACCGGCCGCCACGACGACCTCCGAGAGGCCATGCGCGACCGCTTGCACCAGCCGTTCCGGATGCCGCTCGTGCCGGGGCTTGCCGAGGCGCTCGATCTTGAGCATCCGGGCCTGCTCGGCGTGTGCCTGAGCGGCGCCGGTCCGTCCATCTTGGCGCTCGTGTCCGGACACGCCGAGGCGGTCGCCGGGGCGCTCGGCGCCCTGTACGATCGACTGGGCGTGTCGCATACGATCCGGATCTTGCGGGCGCATCAGCCGGAGGAATAGTCATGCCGTTCAGTCTGCGCTGCCACCTGTGCCAGGCGAGCTTTCCCGCCGAGGCGCTCTGGGTCTGCGACAAGTGTCTCGGGCCGCTGGAGGTCGTCTATGACTACGACCTGGCGGCCCGGTCAATCTCCCGCGAGGCGATCGCGCGGCGGCCGAAGAGCCTCTGGCGGTACCGCGAGCTGCTGCCGGTCACCGGCGAGCCGCGGACGGGCCTGCACTCGGGGTTCACGCCCCTGGTGCGCGCCGACCGCCTGGCGGCCCGGCTCGGCGTCCGGGAGCTGTACGTCAAGGACGACTCGGTGAACCATCCGACGTGCTCCTACAAGGACCGCGTGGTCTCGATTGCCGCGACGCGCGCGGTCGAGCTCGGCTTCGACGTGTTTGCCTGCGCCTCGACCGGAAACCTGGCGAACAGCGTCGCGTCGCACGCGGCGCGCCTCGGGCTGTCGTGCGCGGTGTTCATCCCCGACGACCTCGAGGCGGGCAAGGTCGCCGGCGCCGCCGTCTTCGGCCCGCGCGTCATCGCGGTCCGCGGCAACTATGACGACGTGAATCGTCTGTGCACCCAGGTCGCGGACAAGTACCAGTGGGGCTTCGCTAACATCAACCTGCGCGCGTACTACGCCGAGGGCGCCAAGACGATGGGCTTCGAGATCGCCGAGCAGCTCGGATGGCGGTTCCCTCGGCACGTCGTCTCGCCGGTGGCCGGCGGGACGCTGCTGCCCCGCATCCTCAAGGGCTTCGAGGAACTGCGGAAGGTCGGCATCGTGGACGGCGAGCTGCCCGCGATTCACGCGGCCCAGGCGGCCGGCTGCGCGCCCGTGGTGCGGGCGCTCGACGCCGGCATCGAGTTCCCGGACCCCGTCAAACCGAAGACGATCGCGAAGTCCATTGCGATCGGTAATCCGGCCGATGGGTTCCAGGTGCTGCGGGCGGTGCGATCCACCGGCGGTGGCGGCGCCATGGTCGAGGAGCACGAGATCCTCGGGGGCATCACCCTGCTCGCCGAGACCGAGGGCATCTTCACCGAGGGTGCCGGCGGCGTCACGGTCGCGGCGACACGCAAGCTCATCGAGCGCGGCGTGCTGCCGCGCGACGAGTCGATCGTCATCTGCATCACCGGCAACGGCTACAAGACCATCGAGCTGGTCGAGAGCATCGTCAACCCCATCCGCATCGGCCGGTCGCTCGGCGACTTCGAGGCCGTCCTCGATGCGGCCACTCCCGCGAAGTCGGTCTAGCCCATGACGTCTCCACACTATCGCGCGGTCTTCCGCTGCAGTGCCGGGTGCGACGGCGAGTACTCGATCTGGCGCGCCATCTACCGCTGCCCGACGTGCGGCAACCTGCTCGAGGTCGCCCACGACATGGACGCGCTGCGGCGGCGGAGCCCGGCCGCCTGGATGCGCCTGTTCGACGAGCGCTACAAGCGGACGAGCTGGCCGTACGGGTCCGGCGTCTGGGGCAAGCGCGAGTGGATTTGCCCCGAGATCCGGGACGAAAACGTCGTCTCGATGGACGAGGGCGGCACCAACATGTTCTGGGCGGACCGCTACGGCCGCGATCTGGGCGTGAACGACCTGTGGGTCAAACTCTGCGGCAACTCCCACACGGGGTCGTTCAAGGATCTCGGCATGACGGTGCTCGTCTCGGTCGTCAAGCAGATCATGGCGGACGGCGCCAACATCCGCGCCATCGCCTGCGCCTCGACCGGCGACACGTCGGCGGCGCTCGCCGCCTACGCGGCCGCCGCCGGCATCCCGGCCGTCGTCATCCTGCCGCGGGCGCGCGTGTCGCCCGCACAGCTCGTCCAGCCGCTCGCGAACGCCGCGCTCGTGCTGGCGCTCGACACGGACTTCGACGGCTGCATGGCGATCGTGCAGCGGCTCGCCACCGAGGAGGGCGTCTACCTGGCCAACTCGATGAACAGCCTGCGGCTCGAAGGGCAGAAGACGATTTCAATCGAAATCGCGCAGCAGTTCGACTGGGAGGTGCCCGACGTCGTCGTCGTGCCCGGCGGCAACCTCGGCAACGTCACGGCCATCGGCGCCGGCTTCGACATGATGATCGCGCTCGGCCTGACAACGAAGCGCCCGCGCCTGGTCGTCGCGCAGGCCGAGGCGGCGAATCCCCTGTACCTCGCGTCGAAGAACCGCTGGGTGTTCGCCCCCGTGCCGGCGAAGCCGACTATCGCCTCGGCCATCCAGATCGGCAACCCCGTGTCGATTCACCGCGCCATTCGCACACTCCAGCGCTTCGACGGCATCGTCGAACAGGCCACGGAGGCCGAGATCGCCGACGCGTCCGCCCGTGCGGACCGGACCGGCATGTTCACCTGCCCGCACACCGGCGTGGCGCTGGCGGCCCTGGAGAAGCTCGTGCTACGCGGCGACGTCCGGCCCACCGATCGGGTGATCGTCGTGTCCACGGCCAACGGCCTGAAGTTCACCGAATTCAAGACCGCGTATCACACGCGCCAGATGCCGGGCGTGACGGCGCGCTACGCAAATCCTCCCGTGGAGCTGCCCAACGACTACGACGCGGTCCGGCGGGCCTTCGATCGCCTGACGGCCCAGGGCGCGGACGTGGCGGTCCGCTCGGGCTCATGAGGCGCGCGCTGCAGGTCTGGAAGTTCGGCGGCGCGTCGCTCACGTCCGCCGACGCCGTGCGCAAGGCGGCCGCGCTCGTCGCGGCGCATAGCGGGCCGCTCATCGTCGTCGCGTCGGCGCTGGGCGGCGTCACCGATCTGCTGCTCGACGGGGCGCGGCGCGCCGCCGCCGGGCGCCCGGAGGCGGCCGCGGAGGCGGCCGCGGAGCTGAAGCGCCGCCACCGCCAGATCGTGACCGCGGTGGTCAGCGACCGCGTGACCCGGCGCCGGCTGTTCGCGCTGATCGACGCCGCGGCCAGCGAATACCAGGCGCTGGGCAGCGCGGTCGGCGTGCTCGGCCACCTCGAGCCGCGCGCGTGCGATCGGTTGATTTCCCGCGGCGAGCGGCTGGCCGCCGCGCTGCTCGCGGCGGCAATCGCGACGCACCGGCGCCGCGTCCGGCAGGTGGACGCCGTCGACCTCGTCGCAACCGACGCGCAGTATGGCGCGGCCGCGCCGGATCTGGCCCTCACGACGCGCCGGGCCCGGCGCGCGCTCGGCGCGGCACTCGCGAGCGGTGCGGCCGTGGTCGTCCCAGGATTCATCGGCCGGGCGCCCGACGGCACCGTCACGACGCTCGGCCGGGGCGGATCGGACCTGACGGCAACGCTGCTGGCGCGCGCGCTCGGCGCGCGCGAAGTGCTCTTGTGGAAGGACGTCCCGGGCATCCTGACTGCGGACCCGCGGCTCGTGCCCGACGCCCGCCTGATCCCGCACCTGCACCACCGCGAGGCGGCCGAAGTCGCGCACTACGGCGCAAAGGTGCTGCACCCGCGGGCGCTGATCCCGATCGCCGGCACCCGGATCGTGCTCCGCGTGCGGTCGTTCCTGGATCCGGCCGGTGCGGGCACGGAGGTCTCCGCCCGACGCTCGTCGCCGCTGTACCCGGTCAAGGCACTGGCGATCGTGCAGGGCCAGGCCATCATCACCGTGTCGGGCAAAGGCATGGTCGGCGTCCACGGCGTGGCCGCGCGGACGTTCGCGGCCGTCGACGCCGAGCGCCTGTCGGTCTCCACGATCTTCCAGGCCTCGTCGGAAAGCTCGATCGGCTTCACCGTTCCGGCCGCCCAGGCGGACCGCGGCGTGCACCGCGTCCAGCAGGCGTTCCGCGAGGAACTGGCCAGTGGTCTGGTCGACGCCGTCACGGCGCGGAAGGGCATCGCGGTCGTCGCCGTCGTCGGCGACGGCATGGCGGGCGCGCCGGGCATCGCGGCGCGGGTCTTCTCGGCCCTCGCCGCGGGCGCCATCAACGTCGTCGCGATTGCGCAGGGGTCGTCGGAGCGGAACATCTCGTTCGCGGTCACCGAGGCCGATGCGCCGGAAGCCGCGCGCCGCGTGCACGCCGCCTTCCAGCTCTCGAAGATCGGCGGCGGGCAGCCGCCGACGTCCCAGCCGCATACCGACGTCGTGCTGCTCGGCTTCGGCCGCGTCGGGCGCGCACTCGCCGATCAGATCGCCGCCTCCTCCGGTGGACCGCCGGTGCGCGTCGTCGGCCTGCTCGATCGTTCTGGATACGTGTTCGAGCCGCGCGGCCTGTCGCGGCGCCGGCTGACGGACCTCGCGCGCCGGAAGGACGCCGGCGCGCTGCTGACGGCGCTCGGCGGACGGGCCGCCGCGGCGCCCGAGGCGCTCACGTTCATGGCGAGCCACGCGGTGTCGCGCCCCATCGTGGTGGACGTCACGAGCGAGCAGACCTCGGACCTGCTCTGCGCCGCGCTCGGACACGGATTCGACCTCGTCCTCGCCAACAAGCGGCCGCTCGCCGGGACGTGGGACAGCTACGCGCGCCTGTGGGCCGCGTCGGGCGCCGATGGACGGCGCATCCGGTACGAAGCCACGGTCGGCGCGGGCCTGCCAATCATCGATACGTACCGCAAGCTGGCCGAAACCGGCGACCGTGTGCTCCGCGTCGAGGGCTGCGTGAGCGGCACGCTCATGTACATCGCGTCGGCCGTCTCGTCCGGCGCACCGTTCTCCCAGGCCGTTCGTGAAGCCGTCGAGCTCGGCTATGCCGAGCCAGACCCGCGCGAGGACCTCTCCGGACGCGACGCGGCCCGGAAGGCGCTCATCCTCGCCCGCTTGATGGGCTACCGGGGCCCGGCCCCGAAGCCGGACGACCTGGTGCCCCGGCCGATCAAGGACCTGCCGCTCGGCGAGTTCATGCGGCGGCTGCCGGCCTTCGACGCGAGCTGGGCCGCCCGCGTCGCACGGGAGGCCGCGCGCGGCCGCGTTCTCCGCTACGTCGTCAGCGCCACGCCCAGGGCGGTGTCGGCCCGGCTGACCGCCGTGGCCGCCTCGAGCCCCACCGGCGCGCTGCAGGGCACGCGCAACCTCATCGCGTTCACGACCCGGCGCTATCGGACCGAGCCGCTCGTCATCAGCGGCCCCGGAGCGGGCCCGGCCGTCACGGCGGCGGGCATCCTCAACGACATCCTGCTGCTCGCGACCACGATGCCGGCCTCAGGCCCGTCGGGCCCGGCCGATGCCCTGGCGCGCCGCCGACAGGCGCGATACGCTGCACCAGGGAGGCGTGGCAAGTGATGGCAGAACGCGGAGGGACGGCGTGAAGTCCCGGCCCGAACCGGGTGCACCGGCCGTCCCCGACGTACCGGTCACGCCGGACATCCCTGCCCTGCTCCGCCTGATCCTGACCAGCCGCGTCTACGACGTCGCCCACGAGACCCCTTTCGAGCGCGCCCCTCGGCTGTCGAAGCGGCTGGGCAACGATGTCCGCCTCAAGCGGGAAGACCTGCAGCCGATCTTCAGCTTCAAGCTGCGCGGCGCCTATAACCGCATTGCGCACCTGTCGGAGGCGGAGCGGGCCGCCGGCGTGATTGCCGCGAGCGCCGGCAACCACGCGCAGGGCGTGGCGTTCGCCGCCAGACACCTCGGCCTGCGCGCGCTCATCGTCATGCCGCAGACGACGCCGGAGATCAAGGTCGAGGCGGTCCGCGACCTCGGCGCCGACGTCGTCCTGGCCGGCGACACCTACGAGGACGCGAAGGCGCACTGCGACGAGCTGACGCAGGCGACCGGCATGACGTTCGTGCCGCCGTTCGACGACTACCTCGTCATCGCGGGCCAGGGGACGATCGGCGATGAGATCCTGCGGCATCGCCTCGGCGACGTCTCCGCGATCTTCGTGCCGGTCGGCGGCGGCGGCCTGATCGCCGGGATCGCCAGTTACGTGAAGGCGCTCCGGCCGGACGTACGGGTCTTCGGCGTGGAGCCTTACGAAGCCGACGCGATGTTCCAGTCGCTGAAGGCGGGACGCCGCGTCCGGCTCGAGCGCGTCGGGATCTTCGCCGATGGCGTGGCCGTGCGTCAGGTCGGCGCGCTGACCTTTCCGCTGGTACGCGCCACGGTGGACGAGCATCGTGCGGGTCTCGAACGACGAAATCTGCGCCGCGATCAAGGACGTGTTCGACGACACCCGGTCCATCCTGGAGCCGGCCGGCGCGCTGGCCGTCGCCGGACTGCGGTCGTGGGTCGAGCGCACCGGCACGACCGGCGCCCGGCTGGCGGCCATCCTGAGCGGCGCCAACATGAACTTCGACCGCCTGCGGTTCGTGGCCGAGCGCGCGGACGTGGGCGAGGCACGCGAGGCGCTGTTCGGCGTCACGATCCCCGAGCAGCCCGGCGCGTTCCGCGCCTTCTGCGCGGCGATCGGGCGGCGGGTCGTGACCGAATTCAACTACCGGTTGAGCGGACGGCGCGACGCGCACATCTTCGTCGGCGTCGCGACCCGGTCCCGGCAGGACGCCGCCCGCCTGGCGGAGGCCCTGAACGGTCTCGGCTATCGCACCGAAGACCTGAGCGACAACGAGGTCGCCAAGCTGCACGTGCGCTACATGGTCGGCGGCCGCAGCGCCGAGGTCGCACACGAGGAGATCTGCCGGTTCGAGTTTCCGGAGCGCCCCGGCGCACTGACCGATTTCCTCGACAAGCTGGGCGGCCGCTGGAACATCAGCCTGTTCCACTACCGCAACCACGGCGCCGACTTCGGCCGCGTCCTCGCCGGCTTCGAGGTGCCGCCGGACGAGCTGCCGCCGTTCACGGCGTTTCTCGACGGCCTCGGGTTCCGTTATCAGCGCGAGCGCACCAACGCCGCGTACGAGTTGTTCCTGTCGTGATCTTCCTTTCTTCGTTCCTCGTGCTCTTCTCCGAGGTCGCCCTCATCCGCTGGATGGATTCCTACATCCGGCTGCTGTCGTTCTTCTCCAACTTCGTCCTGCTGGCCAGCTTCCTCGGGATCGGCCTCGGCTGTCTGCTGGGCCGGTCGCGGCGGCGCCTTTTCCCGCTCTTTCCCCTCGTGCTGGCGGCGGTCGTCGTGGGCGTCTACGCGTCCCGGATCGAGGTCTCGGTCCAGTCGCCGGGGGCAATCTACTTCTCGTCGGGCACGGCGCAGCGCGTGCTGCCAATCGAGAGCACCCTGCTCCTGCCGGGCATCTTCGCCGTCGTCGTCGCGCTGTTCGTGGCCATGGCCCAGCGGATGGCGCGGGAGATGGCGGCGCGCCCGCCCCTCGCCGCCTACACCGCCAACCTCGTCGGCAGCCTCGCGGGGGTCGTCGTGTTCGCCCTCCTGTCGTGGTGGGAGCTGCCGCCGGCAGCCTGGTGGTCGGTCGCGGCCGCCTCCGCCATCCCGCTGTTGATCCGGCCCGCGCCCGGCGAGCGCCCGATCGCGCGGTGGTTCGTGGCGGTCAACGTGGTGCTCCTGGTCGTCGCGATCGGGTTCACGTACGTCATGGCGCGCGGGACGCTGTGGTCCCCCTACTACAAGATTACGGTCCAGCAGGAGGGACCGGACACCGTCATCGAGGTCAACAACCTCTTCCACCAGTCGATGGCGCGGGTCGAGGACAAGGAGTACTTCTACCAGTGGGAGTACACGGTGTTCGGCGACACGTTCGACAACGTGCTCGTCCTCGGCGCCGGGTCCGGCACCGACGTCGCCGCGGCGCTGCGCCACGGCGTCAAGCACGTGGACGCCGTCGAAATCGACCCGGTCATCCTCCGCCTCGGCAAGGAACGCCATCCGGAACATCCGTACGACGACCCGCGCGTCACGCTGATCAACGACGACGCCCGGCACTATCTGCGGACGACGAAGAAGAAATACGACCTGGTCGTGTTCGCGCTCATCGATTCGCTCACCCTGCAATCGAGCTTTTCCGGCGTCCGGCTGGAGAGCTACATGTTCACGCGCGAGTCGTTTCAGGCGGTAAAAGACCACTTGACCCCGAACGGCCTGCTCGTCATCTACAACTACTTTCGCGAACGCTGGCTGGTGGACCGGCTGGCCAACACCGCCGCCGTCGTCTTCGGCCGGGAGCCGCTGGTCCACGTCCACGAGGAACACTCGTACCTCGGCGTGATGCTGGCGGGGCCCCGGACCGCGCAGCTCAAGACCCTGCCCCCGCTGCCCGACCGCGTCATGGCGTTCGGCCAGTCGCACGCGCCAAGCCCGGGACACTGGCTGACGCGCGATCCGTCGATCGAACCGGCGTCCGACGACTGGCCCTTCCTGTACCTGCGCGACCGCCACATTCCGATGCACTACTCGGTGACGCTGTGGCTGATCCTGGCGGCCTCGGCCGTGCTCATCCTGCCCGGCGTCCGGAGGACGACGGGCCGGTGGTCGTGGCAGTGCTTCCTGCTCGGCGCGGGCTTCATGCTCCTCGAGACCAAGGCCATCACGCAATTCGCCCTGCTGTGGGGCTCGACCTGGATCGTCTCGTCGCTGGCCATCGCCTCGGTGCTCGTCATGGCGCTCGCCGCCAACCTCGTCGTGCTCCAATCGAAGCTGCCCGGCCGAGGCTGGCTCGTCGGAACCGCGCTCCTCCTGCTCCTGGCGGCCAGCGCCCTGCTGCCCATCGGCAGCATCTCGTTCCAGAGCCGCGTGGTCGAGTCGGCGTTCTATGCCACGCTCTACTTCAGCCCGATCTTCTGCGCGGGCCTGCTGTTCGGGTCCGCCATCAAGCACTCGTCCTCGGTGGCCCGCGACTACGGCGTCAACCTGCTGGGCGCGATGACCGGCGGCGTCGCCGAATACGCCTCCCTGGTCATCGGCTACCGCTGGCTGACGATCATCATCATGATTTGCTACCTCGGCGCGCTGCTCGCGCGGGGCGCCGAACAGCGAAGACCTTCGACGGCGGCCTAGCGTCACCAATCGCAGCCATGGCCCTGGGCCTTCAGGCCCGGGGACTTGCCTCCGGTAAGATCGCCAGATGCCGAACCCCACCTTCCAGGGACTGCGCGTGCTCGCGCTCGAAAGCCGGCGGGCCGCCGAAATCGCGACGCTGATCACGAACTTCGGCGGCCAGCCAATCGTCGCCCCCGCGCTCCGCGAAGTGCCCCTGGCGTCCAATCGCGAGGCGCTCGCCTTCGGCGCCGGACTCGTCCGCGGCGAGTACGACGCCGTCGTGTTCCTGACCGGCGTGGGCGCGCGCGCGCTGCTGCAGATGATCGAAGGTGAACCGTCGCGCGATGCGTTCCTCGCGGCCCTGCGTCGCGTCAAGGTCGTCGCACGCGGGCCCAAACCCTTGTCGGTGCTGCGCGAATGGCAGGTGCCCGTCTGGGTGGCGGCGCCGGAGCCCAACACGTGGCGGGAGGTGCTGGCCGCCTTCGACGCACACGCCCGCGAGCTGCCTGTCGCCCCCCGCGTCGCGGTGCAGGAATACGGAGTGTCCAACCCCGAACTGATCGACGGCCTGCGCGCGCGCGGAGCGGCCGTCACGAGCGTACCGATCTACCAGTGGGCGCTCCCGGAGGATCTCGAGCCGCTCAAGCACGTCGTGCGCACCCTCGCCAAGGGAGACGTCGACGTCGCGCTGTTCACCACGCAGGTCCAGGTCGTGCATCTGTTCAATCTGGCGGCGTCGATGCACCTGGAAGGCGACGTGCACCGCGGGCTCGCGCAGGCCGTCGTCGCGTCAATCGGGCCGACCACATCGGAGGAAATCCGGCGTCGGGGCCTGCCGGTCGACCTCGAGGCGTCCCGTCCGAAGATGGGCGTGCTCGTCACCGAAGCCGCCCAGCGCGGCCCGGGACTGTTCGCCGCCAAGCGGTAGGTGGGTGGAACTTCACAGTTCGAACGTCGAAGTCCGAACTTCACACTTGCGCTATAGTATCCACCTATGGGCAAACGCGGGTTCGGCCTTGTGCTGGTCCTGACGCTTGCCGTGGCCGTCGCCGCCGGGACACTCGTCGGAGACTTCCGGTTCGACGCGCTCATCGGGCGGGAACGCGCATCCGCCGACACCCTCACGCACACCCTGCAGTCCGCGCAAGTCACCCTCGCGAACCTCCGCGGTGCGCAGGCCGCGTACATGGCCGCCGGCCAGGGGCCGGACTTCTGGCAGAAGCGCGCCAGCACCCTCTCGGCCGCCCTCGAGCAGACCATCGCCGGGCTGCAGAGCGCGACAACGTCGCCGGATGCCTCGACGCACTACGACGCGTCGATGGCGGCGCTCGGCGGCCTCAACGGCTTGGACCAGAAGGCACGCGACGATCTCCAGAGCGGCGATGCGCCGCTCGCCTCTGACGTGATCTTCACCGACGCAACGGCGAGTGCCGAACGCCTGGCCGCCGAACTGTCCGCCGCCGGCGCCGACGATTTGGCGGCCCGCGAGGCGCGCATCGGCGCGCTCCGCCAGTGGCGGTTCCGGGCCGATGCCGCCGGCACCGCCGGACTCTTCGCCGCCGTGCTCCTGCTCGCCGCCGGCCGCCGGCGGCCGCCGGTCGGCGAGGCACGAGTCGAGACGCCGGCACCGCCCGCCGGCCTTCCGGCCTCGGTTCCCGAACCGCCGGCAGTACCCCGGGTCAACCTCGCCGATGCCGCCCAGGTCTGCGTCGACCTGGCGCGCGTGCTCGACGGACAGGACATTCCACCGCTGCTCGAACGCGCCGCCCGCGTCCTGGATGCGAAGGGCCTCGTGCTGTGCGGTAGCCGACCGGGCCGGCGCGACGCTGCGTCCGTCCCTCGCGCACGGATACTCGGACCGGGTATTGCAGCGGCTCGGTGCGCTCCGCGTGGACGCCGACAACGTCACGTCTCTGGCGTTCCGCTCGATGCAGCCCCAGACGCTCGGGCCGCGCGAGGACGGCTCGGTCAACGCCCTCGCCGTGCCGCTCATCACCGCAACCGGCTGCGTTGGCGTACTCGCCGCCGAGATGGGGCGCCAGAGCGCCGATGGCGAGGTGCTCGCCGTCGGACGACTGTTTGCCGCGCAGCTCGCCACCCTGGTGAGCCCGGCCGACGTCCCGCAGGCCGCCGCCGACGGACGGGCTGCTCGCGGGTAGTCGCGTCCTGTCCTCCGCTCCGGCCACCCCGGCACTCACCATCGGCCTCGCCGCAGGACACACGGGGCGTCCGCCAGCAGGCAGACCTGCTCCATGCGCCGGATTTCCGTGCATTGCGTACAGGCACGGCTCTTGAAGCTCAAAGGAATTGAGCCGGCCGTGCGTCAACGGGGTGCGTCAACAAACGACAGGCAGGCGCTGGCATCGCCGCATCCCGTCGCTCCAGGTCGATGACGGCCGGCTCGTTTTCCTTCCCTAGGCCGTGATCTTGAGCGCCACCACGGTCATGTCGTCGTTGCGCGGGAATCCAGCCCGGTGGGCCTCGACGGCTTCCACAATGGCCTGAACGATCTCCTTGGCGGTGAGTGTGCGCGTCCGACGCACGACCTCGAGCAGCCGCTCTGCCGTGAATTCCTCGCCGCGCCGTTCATGGCCTCGAACACGCCGTCCGATCCGAACACGAAGAGGTCCCGGCACTCGAGCGGGAGCGTCAGTTCGTCATAGCTCACGCCGAAGAACGAACCGAGCGGCACGCCCGGCAGCTCGATCTGGCTGGCGCCCTCGGCGGTCACGCGGATCGGATAGGGCACGCCGGAGTTGGCCAGCGTGACCGTCCGCCGCTTGAGGTCGAACACGGCGTAGCAGAGGGTGCAGTAGTACTCCTCGAGCTGCCGCTCGTGCAGGATCGTGTTGATCGACATCAGCACGGCTGCCGGCGACGATCGTTCCGGCAGATAGCGCCGGCGGAACGTGCGGCCCCGCACCAGCTCGCCCGCAAAGACGCTGTAGAGCGCGGCCGGGACGCCCTTGCCGGAGACGTCGCCCACGGCGACGACCAGCGTGTTCGACTCGGGCACGAGGAAGTCGTGGAAATCGCCACCGAGTTCGCGCGCCGGGGCGAACGAGACGGCGACGTCCACGCCCTTGACCCTCTTCGGCGGCTGGGTCGGCAGCAGCGCCGCCTGCACGCGCTGGGCGAACCGCAGCTCCTTCTCGAGCCGGGCCTCGTTGGCCGAGAGCTGCTCGTAGAGCCGGGCGTTGTCGATGGCGACGGCGGCCTGGCTCGCCAGCAGCTTCAGGATCTCGATGTCGCGCTTCGAGAAGGCATCCAGCTCCGGGCTCTCGAGGTCGAACACGCCGACGCAGCGGTCCTTGACGAGCATGGGCACGACGAGCTCGGATCGCACGTCGTCGACCACGTGGATGTAGCGCGGGATCCGTCGACACGTCCGGGACGTAGCACGGCCTCGCGCTGCTGCGCCGCATAGCCGACCAGGCCCTCGCCCATGCGGACGCGGGCAGCTGCACCTGGTCGCCGTACTGCACGGCGAGCTTCGATCTCGAGCTTGCGTGGCCTCGTCGAGCAGCAGGATGCCGAACGTGCGGTAGTCGATCGAGGCGCCGCTCGAGCTGGGCAATCCGCGCGAGGAGCTGGTCGAGTTCGAGCAGGCGCGCCATTTCGCGGCCGATCTCCGCGAGCGTCTCGAACGCCTCGGCGTCGTGGCGTTCCTGCTCGAACAGCCGGGCGTTGACGAGGGCGCTGGCCACGTGCGCCGCGAACTGGCGGAGGATCGTGGCGTCGCGTTCGGTGATACCGATCCGGCTCGCGGCTGAGGACGTTCAGGGCGCCAATCGCCTTCGACTTGTGCACGCAGCGGCACGGCCAGCGTCGGCGTGCATGCCGGGCACGACGCTCGATGTAGTCGCGGGTCGCCCGCGACGTCGCCGATGACCAGCGGCCTGCTGCGTCGCCACGACCCGGCCGATCAGGCCCTCGGCGACCTTCAGCTCGCGGCTCGCCGCCGTCTCCGGATAGCCGACGGCATAGCCGAAGCTTCAGCTCGTCTGCGCCGTTCGTCGACCAGGTAGACGCCGAACGCGTCGAAGGGAATCAGCCGGCCGATCAGCTCGGGAATCCGCTGCAGCAGCTCGTCCAGGTCGATGACCGAGGCGACCTGCCGGCCGAGGTCGAACAGCGTGAGCAGGATGTCCCGTTCGTCACCCGACGCTGGTGGACGGGGCGGCGTGCGGGCGTGTGATGGCTGCATGAACGAGCGGGCGGGCCAGCGGAATTATACTTCGAGCGTTCATACCGCGCGACCGCGGACCTCCGATGACTACAGCTGCCGCTCGACTACGCGGCCATCGAGCGCATTCTGCCGCACCGGTACCCGTTCCTGCTCGTGGACCGCGTCACGGAGCTCGAGCCCGACAAGCGGATCGTCGGCATCAAGAACGTGTCGCTCAACGAGCGCTATCTCTCGCACGGCGACGGGAGCGCGGCCGGTGCTGCCGCCGACAATCCTGACCGAGGCCGTCGCCCAGGTCGGCGCCATCCTGATTCTCGTCCAAGCCGGAGAACCACGAGAAGCTCATCGTCTTCATGGGCATCGAGCGCGTGCGGTTCCGGCGCCCGGTCCACCCGGGCGACATCGTCGAGATCGAGGCGGTCGTCAAGCGCCTGCGCAGCCGGATGGGCGTGCTGAGCGGCGCCGCGCGCGTCGACGGCAAGGTCGTCGTGCGACGGCACGATGACGTTCGCACTGGTGCCGAAAGGCGCGGGCCGCGTCGCGGAGGGGTGACCGGCGCCTTTGCCGCCGGCGTCAGCGCGAGCGCGGCGGGATCGCGTTGAACGTGTTTTCGATGTTCTCGAGGACGGCCCGCGTGGAGCGGACGCTGGCCTCCAGGAACCGCTCGCCCATCTCCGGCGTCGCCTGACGCGCGTCGCCCCACGTCCCGGACTTCGTCGACCAGTACACCGAGCCTGGCGACGTGAAGAAGAATGCCGAATGGACGGGGCCCGTGTTGACCGTGTACTCGGGAAACGGCGGAAATTCCGCGTTGGCGCGCTCCATGTCCACCAGCGCCGGATTGATCTTGAGCATCGCCGCCATCTCGGCGGCGTTGGCGTGCAGGCCCACCTTCAAGCTGAAGAACTCGGCGGCCTCGTCCGGCGACATGCCGTCCCAGTAGTTCACGGGGAACGCCTTGACGTCCTTCGGCAGCTTCTCGGCGACCATCGCGCAGGCGTACGCAATCGCGTAGGTGTTGTCGAAGTGGCCGTTCAGGAACACGACCCGTTTGAACCCGGACGTCGCGAACGACTCGCAGATGTCGCCAATCATCGCCATGAAGGTCGGGATCTTCAGGTGGACGAGACCCGTGAACCCCACGTGCGGATACGACAGCGCGTAGTTGATGGGCGGCGCGACCACCGCTCCGATCGAGGAGGCGACGCGGCGCGCAACCTCCTGCGGGATGTAGACGTCGGTCAGGAGCGGCCCGTGCGGTCCGTGCTGCTCGGTCGCCCCCGTCGGCACGATCACGGTGTGGTGCGTCTTCAGAAAGGCTTCGACCTCGGGATTGGTCATCTCGCCGAGGAACACGGTCGGTGGTTTCATGATCCATCTCTCGCGGAGCTCGCGGACGCCCTCACGCGCGCCCGCCTGGACTATTGCGCGCTCTTCGGCACGATGTCCGATTTGCAGGGCCGGGTCGGCCGCCCGGACGTACGTCGTGTGGCAGGCCCAGCTCCTGGCGGACGATGTTGCAGCCCTGGGCGATCGCGCTGGCCTTGTAGAAGGCGATCTCGCGGTTGCAGCCCTGGCGGCCGAAGCCGCAGTCGCTGCGTGACGACCAGCCGCTCGGGCGGGATGTACTTCAGGGCCCGTGCGCATCGCGGCGGCCACGTCCTCGGGCCGGTCGGCCTGGAGCGTGCGGTGGCTGACGGCGCCGATGGCCACCTTCTTCTTCATGTCGCCCTTGAACCGCTCGAACAGCTCGATGTCCTTGAAGTTGCGGTCCTTCATCTCGACGGTCCACACGTCGCCCTTGCACTCGCTCGAGGTAGAGGTCGATCGAGGCGGCGTAGCTGGTGTCTTCCATCACCCGCTGCATGTTGGGATTGCCCCAGCAGGTGTGGATCCAGATCTCCACGTCGTCCAGCCCCTCGACCTCGCGGTTGAAGGCGTCGATCATGAACTTGACCGTGTCGTGGTCGCGGCCAAGCGAGTTGGCCATGAAGTGCAGCGTCGGCTCCTCGACCTGGATGCACTTGCAGCCGGCGTCGCGCAGGGCCAGCAGCTCCTTGTTCATGGCCACGGCCATGTCCCAGACCACCTCGCGGTTGTCCTTGTACTTGTCGGTGTGGATGTCGAGGAAGAAGCCCATCACCTGCGAGCAGCAGGTGCCGAAGCGGACCGGCTTGCGCGGCCTTGGCCTGGGCGATGCGCCAGATCTTGGCGTAGTCCAGCGGGCGGTGCTCGATCTTGTCCGTCACCCGCGGCCAGCGCCAGCCGGTGTAGATCTCGTTCAGCAGCGTGCCGGGCGGGTACTTGAGCAACGACTGGCGCGCGTCTCCTCGGCTGGGCGTAGTCGCCCTCGAGGCCCGTCCAGCGCTGGATGGGGTAATGGTGCCAGGACCGGCCGGCCATGTCCTCGTCGCAGTGGAAGTCGCCGTGGCTGATGATGTCCAGCCCGGCCCGCTCCTGCTCGCTGATGACCACGGCCAGGGCGTCCTGGAACTTCTCGCGGAAGCGGACGTCCATCATGCACGAGTCCAGCGGCCGGCCCCACATGCTCACGTCGAACCAGCGGGGCCGGGGCCAGGAGCCGGTGATCGTGCTGGGGAGCATCAGGTCCTTCGTAACGGTGTAGGCCATGGTCGCCTCTAGCCCGTGGATACGACGTTGCAGCCGGGGCACGTCGCGTAGAATGCATTTCCCTTGTAGTTGAGATCCTGCAGCCCGGCCCGGGTCGTGTAGTAGCCGCGAATCGCCTCGTGCCGCAGCAAATCGTAACCGCGCCGCAGCGGCGCGTCGGCGGGCGCCCGGCTCATCTCGCGGACAAGGTCGACCTGCTGCGTCCGCGGCCGCGTCGACGAAGTCCCGGCCGTAGCGCGCGCGGGCCTGACGCTCGAGCAGCTGGAGGCTGGTCCGCACGATGGCCGGCGGGTCGAGCGTCTCCACCTGCTTCACGCGCGCCTCGCCATGATAGGCGACCGCCACGGCCCGATGCAGCGGATCGACCCGGCGTGCGGCTAGGCGCACACCCGCCGCGGCGTCCAGGTACCGGTCGATCCATTCGACGACATCGTCGCGGACCGAGGCGTCCACGGCGCCGAGCAGCACTTCGACCATCCGCGTCACGACCGGCAGCTCGGTCGGGGAGAAGAAGCTGCGGCCGGATCGGGCCCTGCCGCGGCAGCACGTAGTCGGTCTCCGAACCCGGTGGAATCGTCATCGCCGCCTGCGCGTTGAGCAGGCGGCTGAGGTGGTCCGGCGACGGATGTGTAGAGGCCCGGCGGCAGCGCGGCGGCGGCCTGCTGCTGGGCGGCCGTCAGGACGGTCGCGACGTCGGGCACGAAGCCGGCGACGCCCACGAGCGCCGTGATCTCGCCCAGGCGCAGGAGCCATTCCCGCCGCGTGGTCGCGTCGCCGGGGGGGCCGATGGGCAATTTGGGCTCGGTCACAGTTCACCTCGACGGAAGGATTCCGCGATGTGCTCGCCGGCGCGGGACGAGATCGCCATGATCGTCAGCGTCGGCTCATAGCAGCTCTGGGTCGCGAACACGGCCCCGTCACTCACGAACACGTTGCGGACATTGTGCACGCGGCAGTTGGCGTCGACGACGCTCGCCTTCGGATCGACGCCCATGCGGGCGGTCCCGCATTCGTGAATGTTCTTGCCGAACATACTGATGTCATCCGACGGCGGCCGCACCTGATCCAGGTGCATCGCGTCGAGGATCGCCGACACGTCGCGCCGCATGGCTTTCGCCATGGCGTGTTCGTTCTCGCCGTAGCTCGACACGATGTGCAGCGCCGGAATGCCCCACGTGTCCTTCCGGTGCGGGTCGAGCGTGACGTAGTTCTCCTTGCGCGGCAGGCACTCCCCCTGGGCTTCCATCGCGAAGTAATACGGGAATCTCCCCGCGCACCGCGGTCCGCCAGGCGTCGCCGAACTCGGGCAGCAGAAAGGCGTGGCCGTAGAGCTCCTGACTGCCGTCGCCGTCGAAGCGGTACCCGCGGAGGAAATCCGACGTCGTATGGCCCTCGACGTTCGTGTACTTCGGAATGACGAACCCGCACGGACGGCCGACCGGCTCGCGCGTGGACGACTTCAGGTTCGTCATGAAGCCCCCGGCGCCCTCCACGGTGAAGTGGTCCATCAGGTAATGGCCGAGCACGCCCTCCGCGTTGCCCACGCCCTGCGGAAAGAGCCGCGAGCGCGAGTTCAGCAGAATGCGCGTCGATTCGAGCGCCCCCGCCGCCAGCACGACGGCGCGTGCGTACGCCTCGCGGGGCTGGTGAGACGTCCAGATCGATGTAGGCCACCCCGTCCGCTGTGCCGCTGCGGTTCATGATCACGTGGCTGACCACGGCGTCGCTCACGAGCGTGAGCTTGCCGGTCCGCGCCGCAGCGGGCAGCGTCACCGACGGGCTGTTGAAATACGACGCCGTGTGGCAGCCCCGATGACATTGGTCGCAGTAATGGCACGCAGGCCGGCCGCGGTGCGGCACGGTCAGGTTGGCCACACGGTCGGGCATCACCCGCCACCCGAACTTCCGGCCGATCACGTCCCGCGCCTCCACGCCTCCGCAGGACAACGCCATCGGCGGCAGGAACTGGCCGTCGGGAAACTGCGGGATCTGCTCGCGCGATCCGCTCACGCCGATGAAGTTCTCGACGCGGTCGTAGTACGGCTCCAGCTCCCTGTAGCTGATGGGCCAGTCCTCACCGTATCCGTCGCGGCTCGCCGCCTTGAACTCGTAGTCGCTGAAGCGGTAGCTCTCGCGCGCCCAGCAGAAGGTCTTGCCGCCGACCTGCCGGCCGCGAATCCACAGGAACTGCTTGCCCTCGGGAAACGTGTACGGGTTCTCGTGGTCGTTCACGAAAAACTGGTGGCTGTACTCGTCGCAGGCGTAGCAGAGCCGCTGCACCGGCTGGTGCTCGATCAGCTGCTGCTGATCGCCGAAGCCCCGGTACTTGAGCTGGTACGGCCAGACGTGCTCGGTGAAGTCGCGCGTCGGCACGCGCGGCGGCCCGGCCTCCAGCATCAGAACGCTCAACCCACGCTCGGTCGCTTCCTTGGCCACCCATCCGCCGCTCGCACCCGACCCGACGACGAGGACATCGTACGTGGTTCGTCGTTGTACAGGCATTACCACGCCTTTCTCGAACGCGAAGCGATGAACAGGTTCCGGACGCGCATCGGGGGCACCTCGTGGTCCGCTGCGAGCGGCTGGGCGTGGGTGGTGGAGCGGGGCGCATTATACCGCCCCGGCCCGGCGCCGCGAAGCGCGGGAGCGCCTCAGTCCTGCAGGCTGAACGCGAACAGCGTGTCGCCGGCCGGCGACGAGCACCTGCTGGTGCCCGTCGAGCAGGTACGTCTCCGGCGCGTTCGAACCGATGCCGATGCGCGAGTGCCACAGCGGGTCGCCGGTCTGCGGCGTCGAAGGCCACGAGGTTGCCGCTGCCGTCGCCCGCGAAGACGCAGCCTGCCGGCGGTCGTCAGCATGCCGTTGCCGCCCGCCGCCCGCGCCCGGGATACACGTGCCGCCAGGCGACCTTCCCGGTGCGTCGATAGTCGATCGCCGTCAGGAAATGTCCGTTCGGAGCCCGACGCCGCACCTGCGTCTGCCCGCCGAGCCCCATCGACGCCGCGCGGGATCGGTATCGTCAGGTAGGACATCGCGTAGCCGTTGTGCTCGCCGGCACGTAGAAGCAGCCCGGTCTCGGGCGAGAACGCGGGCGGCGGCCAGTTGACGATGCCGCCGTCGGTCGGCGAGACCAAGGAGCCGGGCACGATCGCATCCTTCTCCGGGTTCGGCGCCGGCGCGCCGTTCGGGTCGAGCCCCGTCGCCCAGTTGCGTCGTCGCCCGAACTGGCTCGTCAGCAGGTGCTCGCCGGTCACGCGGTCCAGCATGAAGAAGTAGCCGTTGCGCGCGGCGGTGCAGCACCAGCTTGCGCGGCCGGCCGTTGATCGTCGCCGTCGATGAGGATCGGCGTCTGCGCCGAATCCCAGTCGTGCGTGTCGTGCGGCGACGGTCTGATAGTACCACGCCATCTTGCCGGTGTCGACGTTCACGGCGATGAGCGAGCACGTGAAGAGGTTGTCGCCGTTGCCGCGCCCGCACGCCGTGTAGGCGGGCGTCGGGTTGCCGGTGCCGAAGATGTAGAGGTGCGTCTCCGGATCGTAGGCGCCCGGCATCCACGACCTGCCCGCCGCCGTGCCGCGCCGGCGTCGAGGCTGCGGCCAGGTGTCGAGGCCCGGGATCGCCCGGATTCATCGGCACGGTGTAGAACTTCCACTGCAGCTTGCCCGTCTCCGGGTCGAACGACTGGAGGAAACCCGGCGCGTCGAGGTCGTTGCCGGTGCCGACGAGCACGTGGTTGCCGATGACGATCGGCGCCGTCGTCGAGAAGTACTGCTGGTCGAACGCGCGATCTCGACGTGCCAGCGCTCCTTGCCCGTCCGCGCGTCGAGGCGACACGAGATAGTCGTCGGGCGTCTCGAAGTACAGATAGTTGTGCCAGATGCCGACGCCGCGGTTGCCGATGTGCGTGCCGCCGCGCGTCTTCCAGAAGTAGTGCCACAGCTCGCGGCCGTCGCGCGCGTCGATGGCCCAGGCGTTGTCCGGCGACGTGACGTACAGCATGCCGTCGACTTCCAGCACGACGCCCTTGATCGCTCGCGCCGCCGGCGACCGAGACTCGCCCGTGCCCTCGCCGCCGACGATCGTGGCCGCGCCGCCGCGGCCGCCAGGACCGGCCGTGACGCGCGCCGTCCAGGCCAGCGTCAGATGCTTGACGTTCGTTCGGTCCACCTGGGTCAGCGGGCTGAAGCGCTTGCCCGTGTAGTCGCCGGAATAGACCGGCCACGAATCGGACAACGGCTTCAACAGCTCGCGGTGGTCGAGCCACACGCCCTGGGCCGCCAGCGCCACACCGCCGGCCAGGACGACGGCCACGACCAGCATCTTGCTCTTCATTACCTCACCGCCTCACTTGATCGTCGCCAGATACGCCGTGATGTCGTGGATCTCCTTGTCGGTGTACTTCGGCAGGAGATCCCGGTGGGGCTTCAGCGGATCGTGAATGTCCACCTGCGGCACGTCGCCGTGCCGGCCGAACGATCGCGGCGTGCCGTCCGCCTGCTCGAGCGTGACGACGAAGTCGTCGATGCTGATCAGGCGGCCTTCGAACCGCTCGCCCGACGGCAGCGTGACCGTCACGGTTTCCGGGTGGTACGTTCGACGGGCCGCCGCCGCGCCGCCCGCCGGAGGCGGGCATCAGCCACCCCTGCTGCAGGCCGCGGGCGTCCGGAAACTTCGCGGCGATCCCCTTCAGGTCGCCGCTCACCGAGTGGCACCCGGCGCAGCGCGTCCGGAACGCGACCTCCCCGGCTGTCGCGTTCCCGACGAGAATGGTCTTCGGCGGCTCGCGGGTGATGTCGTAGCCGCCCACCCGGAAGCTGTGAATGAACGCCGCGATGTCCGAAATCTGCGCGGTTGTCAGCGGAAACGCCGGCATCGGCGTCCCGGGTCGGCCGTTCTGCACGACTCCCGCGATCGCCTCGCCGTGGTCGTCGCCGAGCACGAGCTCGGACCGGAGCAGGTTCGGCCCGCCGCCGTCGCCCCCCCGCGCGTCCGCGCCGTGACAGAACGCGCAGTTCACACTGTAGAGGGCCTTGCCGCGCGCGAGCACGGCCGGATCGGCCGGCGGGCGCTGCGGGTAGGCCTCGGCCGGCCCGCGCGTCTGACGCCCCCCACCGCGTCCCCGGCCGCCCTGCGCGGCGGGCGCCGGCGCGGGCGCCTGAGCGCGCATCACCGCGCCCGCTGAATACGACGCAGCCAGGAGGATGCCCGCGGCGACAACGGTTCCCGTACCTTCATGGCGTGCTATCTTAACCTCCTACTCGACATTGGGCGGTCCAGTGGCCGGGACCGCCCCAGCCGGGCCGCGGTGGAGGCTGACATGACGACATCCGTGAGCCGGCGCGACTTTCTCAAGCGGACGAGCGGCGCGCTCGCGGTTTCGGCGCTTCCCCGCGGACTCGCCGGGCTGCGCCGGGCCAAGACGCCGGTCGGCCTGCAGCTGGTACTGCGTGCGCGCGGAGCTGCCCAAGGACCCCGACGGCGTGCTCGGCGCGCTCGCCGGCATGGGCTTCGAGTGCGTCGAGCTGGCGGGCTGGCACCACCTGCCGCCGGTCGAATGGCGCCGGCTGCTCGACGCGCACGGCCTGCGGGCCGAGGGCCATCACGTCCCGTTCACCGCCCTGCTCGGCGACGCCCTCAAGAAGACCGCCGACGACAACGCGGTCATCGGCAACACCCAGCTCATCGTGCCGTCGCTCGGCAGCGCGCGCGTTTCGCCGCGCGACGTCTTCATGCGCACGATCGACCAGATCAACCAGATTTCGCAGGACCTGAAGGCGTACGGCATGCGCGTGGGCTTCCACAGCGAGGCCGACTTCTTCAAGGACGTGGACGGGGCCAGGCCCTGGGACATGCTGGCCGACCACACCGGGCCCGACGTCGTGCTGCAGCTCGACACCGGCAACGTACAGACAGCCCGGCCGGAGGGGGTGGACATCGTCCAGGTCTTCCGCCGCAACCCGGGCCGCATCAAGACAATGCACGTGAAGCCGTATTCCTCGACGAAGCCCGCCGCCTTCATTGGCGACGACCAGCTGCCCTGGGCTGAGATCATCGCCGAGTCTCAGAAGCAGGGCATCGAGTGGTACATCATCGAGTACGAACGGCCGGAGGTGCCGCCGCTCGACGCGCTGCGGGGCAACCTGGCCGGCCTGCGGAAGTTCTACCCCGCGTAAGTTCAGACAACCGTCGTCGTCGTCAGCGCGGCCAGGACTTCCTTGTAGAGGTACTTGGCGCCCTCGATGCCGTTGAGCGGGCCCGCCTCGTACTCGAGCGCGAACGTGCCGTTGAAGCCCGAGGCGAGCATGATCCGCACCGACCGCTGCACGTCGTTCTTGTCTCCCCAGCGATCCCAGTACTTTGCGTGGACGTTCGAGCTCGTGTACGGCGCGAGCGCCTTGAGCCCGTTGAACAGCATGTACTCGTGTTCCCAGTTGCAGAAGTCCGGCGTCGCGTCGCAGTACGGGTGGTTGATCGTGTCGACCATGATCCGGATGTTCATCGGGTCGGCGGCCAGGCCCCAGTGGTTCTCGAACGTCGACCTTAATGCCGAACTGGCCGCCGAAGTCGCCATTTCCTTGTAGGACTCGATGGCCGCGTCGAGCATCGGCACGATCTCGAGGTTTCTCGGATAGCCGTCGCCGCTCCGTGGAATGGCGTTCGGCCGGATGGACGGCCCGAGCGCCTGCGGCGAGTTCATCCGAATCGACACCGGCTTCAGCACCGAGCATCCCTCGATCCAGCGCTTCGCCATGGCCACGCCGGCCTTGCGCCGCGCGTCGGCTTCCGGCGAGCCGAAGTCGGCCAGGGCGAACGGCGCGTTGTTCGAGATGTGCTGCACTCGCGTGCCCGTCTTCACGAGCGTGTTGGCCATGTGTCGAGCCACTTCCGGCCCGATGAGCTCATCGGATCGAACCCGCCGCCCCCACCGCCGCCCTGGGCGGCCGTGATGAACATCGAGTCGTCGGTAACGTCGCCGAACAGGCCCGAGAAGATGTCGAGCCGTGTCACGCCCGGGAAGTTGTCCTTGCACCACTGCGGGAAGTCCAGCATCGTGATTTCGCCGTACTTCTGCTTCAGCTCCGCATTCGTGGTCCGGTCGCGGTTGGCGGGCGCCGGCGGAATGACGATCCCGGCGGCAGGCCCGCGTTCTCCGGCCCGGCGCCGCGCCCCCCGCGGCCGCCCCGTCCGCGGCCCGCCATCGCGCCTGCCGCGCCCCCTGCGCGCCGGGCGCCCCGGCGCCGCCGACGCGCGCGTCTTGAAGATGAAGCGGATGGGCCAGCTGCATCCGGCAATGCGCTCGAACCGGGCCTTTTCCGCCAGGCTTTGCGCGAGCGCCCGCTCGCGCGGCGTCATCATCACGCCGGCGGCCGTCAGACCGGCGCCGGCAAGCTTGAAGAAGTCTCGGCGGCGGAGTTTGCTCGCGTCGGGGTCGCTCATGGGAACTCTCCTGTCGGGATGGACGCATTCTGCGTGCGCGGCCCCAGCGAGTCAAGCAACGGGCCGCCAGAGCGGCTCGAACTTCTTCCAGCCCGCGGCGTACGCCGCGTGGCGCAGGCCGGCCGCCAGGTCTGCGTGCGCGCCGACCCCTCGCGCGATCGCCCCCAGCGATAGAACGGCCAGTCGTGCCAGGTCAAACGGCCCTGTTCAGCCATCCGATGGAGTCGGGAACCAGATAGAGGCGGCGCCGGCGCCATCGCGATGAGCGCCAGAATCCGGGCCGATCGCAGAGCGAGGGTGGTTTCCTCCCTGAAGCGGTTTTCGGTTCGGCGTAGCACGCCGCCGGCGCTCAGCTCGCACCCAGGCGCGCCCGCGGGCCAAGAACCCGCGCGCCGCTCGCCATTCGCGCCCTGCGGCGTACTACGCCGAACCGAAAACCGCTTCAGCGGACCAGCGCGTGCAGCGCGGCCAGATCCCCGTCCGACAAACCCGTGGCCCGGCGCGAGCCGATGTCCTTCACCGACCGGACGCGCTTCGCGTACGCGCCGAAGTACCGCACCGGATCGTCCGGGTGTCGGAAGAAGTACATGATGTCGTCGAAGTTGTCGCTGTGCCGAAGGCCGAGCGCGTGGCCGAGCTCGTGGAGGGCGGTGAGGTAGATGACGATTCGCTGCTCGAGGTCGCTGCCGGGGACGTTCGAGGCGATGGCGACGTCGGCTTCGATGATGTCGCCGGTCCGCCGGTCGGTGACCGGCGCCGTCTCGCCCAGCAGCGCGCTCCCGCTGCCGAACCGCACGCGGATCCGGGCGGCCGACGGGTCGGCCGTCCGGACGAGCGTGAAGCGGCCGTCGCCCGCGTCGGTCCAGACTTTCATCGCCCGCTCGACGAAGGTGGGATCGTCGGCGCGCTCGCGCGACGTGCCGATCCAGACGGAAATCCGGGCGCCGGGACGCCAGCGGCCCGGGATCTGCCGGGCCAGCAGCGGCGCACCGCTGGCGATCGCAAGCGCGGCGAGCGCGCAGGCGAGCCGCGCGCTAGCGGACGCCGGCCAGCTCGCCGCCCGGGATTCTGCCTCCCGGTCATGAATGGCCTGCCAGATCCGCTCGGGGGTCAGCGGAAGGTCGCGAATGTGGACGCCGGTGGCCTGGTTCACGGCCGATCCGATCGCGGCGGCGATGGCGAGAATGCCGCCTTCGCCCGCGCCCTTGGCGCCGTACGGTCCGGGCCCGTCGCCGTTCTCGATCAGGATCGATTCGAGCTTGAGCGCGATGTCCTGGATGGTGGGAATGCGATAGTCGAGCGCGCCGAGGTTCCGGATCCGGCCTCGCTCGTCGAGGATCAGGTGCTCCATCAGCGTGTGGCCGATCCCCATGACCGCCGACCCTTCGTCCTGGCCCTCGACCTGCAACGGATTCAGGGCCCGGCCGACGTCGCTGACAAGGACGATCCTGTCGATGCGAACCATGCCGGTCTCCTCGTCCACCTCCACCTCGGCCGCCGCGCACATCACTTCCCAGAACGCCGGGCTGCCGCCGAGCGGGTGCCCGGGCTGCGCGGGATTGCGCTGCTCGCCAATACCGATAATCTCCCCACGCGCCTTGCCGAAGTGCTCCTGAACCACCTCGACGAATGTGCGCTCCCGGTCCGGGCTGCGCACGATCCCGTTCTCCACGCGGATCCGGTCTTCCGGCACACGGAAGAGTTCCGCGGCGATCGTGCGCAACTGCGTTTTGATGTGGCGGCAGGCATTCAGGACGGCGTTGCCCATGAACACGGTCGAGCGGCTGGCCGACGTCGACGTATCGAAGGGGACGATCGCCGTGTCCCCCATGACCATGTGCACGCGATCGGCGGTGATACCGAGTTCTTCGGCGGCGATCTGCGAGAGCACGGTCCGTGCTCCCTGCCCCATATCGGACGTCGCCGCGAACACCGTCGCGCTACCGTCGAAGTGCAGCCGCACCAGGGAGAACGAGGCCGACGCCGTCGACGAGGCCTTGATGCCGAGCGAGACCCCCCGGCCACGGTGGGGCCCGATCGCCGCCGTCCAGCCAATCGCGCCGGCGGCCTTGGTGAGCGCCATCTTCCAGTCGCCGTCACATGGCGTGTCGTTGGGGATGAAGGCCTGGCCCTTGGCCGGCAGGTTGCGGTGGCGGATTTCCACGCGATCGATCCCGAGGATCTCGGATGCCTCGTTCAACTGCGACTCGACGGCCCACGACGCCTGCGGCGTGCCGAAGCCGCGGAACGCCGTGCTGGGGGTCGTATGCGACAGGACCGCACGCGCGACGACGCGCGCGTTGGGCGTGACGTAGGGGCCGCACCCCACGTAGCTGGCCTTGCTGACGACGCGCGAGCCGATGTCGGCGTAGGCGCCAAGCAGGAAGTTCGCTTCGAGATCCTGGAACACGATCCGGCCCGTCGGGTCGAACCCCGTGCGGGCGTGCACCTTGCAGGCGGTCCGGCGCACGGCCTGGAACGTCTCTTCGAGCGTCAGCACCAGCCGGACGGGACGACCGAGCTTGAGCGCCAGGAACGCCATGAGGGGCTCGAACTTGGGCCAGCCCTTCCCGCCGAAGCCGCCGCCGGGGTCGGGCGAGATGATGCGCACCCGGGCGATGGGCCACCCGAGCGCCGCGGCCACGACGCGCTGGAGGATGAAGGGGTGCTGTATCGGGCTCCAGACCGCGACGCTGTCGCCATCGGGCGCCGCCAAATACGCGTGCGGCTCGATCGCGAAGTGCGTCACCATCGGGAACTCGTAGTCCCGCTCGATCACGCAGGCCGCTTTCGCGCTCGTCACGTCCCCCCAGCCGAAGTTGAACGCCTCGAGCACGTTCGAATTCGCGTGCGGGTCGCCCTGCTTGCGCGAGGCGGGATCCTGCACGAGCCGCGCTCCCGGTGCGAGCGCCGCGTCGACCGTCAGGATGGCCGGCAGTTCTTCGTAGTCGACCCGGACCAGGTTCGCGGCTTCCTCAGCGGCGTCCTCGGTCTCGGCGACCACCGCCGCGACCGTCTCACCGAAGAATCGCGTCTCACCGTCTGCGATAATCGGGCGGTCCACGAACGTCGGCCCGAATGTCGGCACGGGCTGCCCGAAATCGGCGCCGGTGAACACGCCCCTGACGCCCTCGACGCGCAACGCTTCGCTCGCGTCGACAGACCGGATGCGCGCATGGGCGCAGTCGACCGTGACCAGCTTCACCTGCAGCGCGCGGTCCAGCCGCAGGTCGGCGGCGTATTTCTGGTTCCCGGTGACGCGATCGAATCCGCCGCTGCGCTGGACGGAACGTCCGATGGATTCCATTCAATTCTCCCGGCGGGCTCTGGTCCCGCCGCGCCTTACGAGCTCGTCTGCTCCCGCCGCACCTTCGCGGCCTGTTGGACGGCCGCGATGATCCGGCTGTAGCCGGCGCAGCGGCACAGGTTGCCTTCGAGCCCCCGCTTGATGTCCTTCTCGCTCGGATCCGGGTTCGTGTCGAGCAGGTACTTCGCGGACATGATCATCCCGGGAATGCAGAACCCGCACTGCACGGCGCCGTGGTCGAGAAACGCCTGCTGCAGCGGGCTCAGCTTTCCGTCGACCGCGAGCCCCTCGATCGTCTGGACCGACTTGCCGTCGGCCTCGACGCCCAGGATGAGGCACGAGTCCACGACCTCGCCGTCGAGGATGACGGTGCACGCGCCGCACTCGCCCATCGAGCAGCACTCCTTGGTGCCGGTCAGGTCGAGCTGGTCGCGCAGCACCTCGAGCAGCGTGTGGTGCGGCTGCGCGTCCACCGTGTAGGGCTGGCCGTTCACAATGAGCGTGATGGGAATCGTCTCTGAATGGCTCATGCTGTTGTCCCGCCGCGAGGCCGCTGACCGGCCTGCAGGCGCTCGATCGATGTCGCGAGTGTGCGCCGGCTCATCACGTCGAGCATCGCCAGCCGGTATCGCGCCCGCCGCGCACGTCCGAGATGGGGCTCGCATTGGCGATGAGCTCGCGCAAAACCGACGACTTCGCCGCCGCCGGCGCGCCCGGGTCGGCCAGCACGCCCGTGGCATCGACGACGAGAAAGGGCTTCGGCCCGACCGCGCCGTAGGCAAACCGCGTTTCGCCGTTCGCGTCCACACGGCAGCACAGGTTGATGGTCGCCAGGTCGACGCCGTACCGGCGGGTGATGCGTCCGAACGCGGCGCCGGACGGCGTCGCGGGCAGGGGCAGGTCGATCGACTCGACGATTTCGCCCTCCCGCAGCACGGTCTTGCCTGGGCCGGTGAAGAAGCCAGTCAGCGGGACGCGCCTCGCGCCGGCGGCGCTGACCAGGTTGACGACGGCGCCGTAGGCGAGGAGCGCGGGCGCCGTGTCGGCGGCCGGCGAGGCGTTGCAGATGTTGCCTGCCACCGTCGCACGATTGCGAATCTGGATCGACCCGACGACGGCGGCGGCTTCGGCGAGCGCCGGGAAGGACCGGGCGACTCGCGCGTCGGCGAGTAGGTCCGTCATCACAGCACGGGCGCCGACCCGCAGGTGCGAATCGACCTGGGTGATGCCGCGGGGCAGCGCGGCGACGTCCTTGAGGTCGATCACCACCGACGGCCGCATGTGCCCCATCCGGAGCCGGACAACGACGTCGGTGCCGCCGGCGAGGATGCGGGCCTTCGGTCCATGCGCGGCGAGCAGACCGAAGACGTCGTCAAGCGCGGTCGGGCGAACGTACTGAAACGGTCTCATGAACCCGATCTCTCTCCCGCGCGGCGCGGCTACAGCAGCTTCTCGACCTCGTCGAACAGCAGCTGCGGTGTCTTCGCGCGAATCAGGAAATACCGGCGCTCGCAGAAGCGCGCGCAGAACTCCGCCCTCTTCGCCCGGGCCGCGTCCGTGTCGAGAACGGGCATCGGAATGCCGGTGGCCAGCAGCTCCTGAAGCCCGTGGTAGTTCATCAACGAGTGGAACGTCTGGAAGTTCCGCTCGAACGGCGCCATCTCCTTGACGGCCGTGTCGAAGTTCCCGTCGATGGACGGCAGGATCACCAGGTCGATGTTGCTCGGCTTGTCGTAAATCACGAACTCCGGCGTCGAATCGAAGAACTTCGCCACGCCCTCGTCCTGGTTCACCTTGTCGGCCCGCTCGGTGCCCTTCGCCCGCAGGCGCAGGAAGACGGCCTTCGACCCCATGACCGCCCAGCCGCGGTCGTCGGTGACGGTCGTCTCGGTCGACACGACCTGGCCGCCGCGCCGGCACCCTTCGATCTGCGACATCGACTTGCCGTGGTTCGACTCACCGCCGATGAACAGGATCGTCAGGTTCTTGTACCGGACCGCCGAGGAGTGGAACGGGTGCAGCCCGGCCGCCTCCATGCGGAGCGCGAGCATGCTCACAAGGACCTTCTGCAGCTCGCCCTGGAACCACTCGCCGGACAGCGTCAGCGTGCCGTCCTTGAAGGCGATGCCCTTCCGGGCCTCGTCCTGCTGCCAGACGACGTCCGGCCGGGCGCGCTGAACCTTCGCGTCGACCTTGGCGTCTGCCAGCCGGTAGCTGAGGAAGGTCATCTCGTCGAGCACGTGCGCGACGGGCTTCGACCCGTAAACGTCCACCCGCAGCCGGGCCGCGCCGGACGTGATTTCTTCGGAACACTGCAGCGATGCCGCCATGAAATCTCCCAGAAAACGATGAAAAGACCTGTCCGAAATTCCTACTGCGTCGCCGTAACGCCGCCGTCCAGGAACAGGTTGTGCCCCGTGATGAAGTCCGAGGCCTGCGACGCCAGAAACGCCACCGCCGCGACGACATCGTCGGTCTCCCCGATGCGTCCGAGCGGAATGCGGTCGATCACGCCCTGCTTGAAGGCCGGGTCCGTCAGGAAGCTCTCGCCCTGCGGCGTGCGCACGAAGGTCGGCGAAATCATGTTGACGTTGATGCCGTGCGGCGCCCACTCGGCGGCGAGTTGCTTGCACAGAATCGCCAGACCGCCCTTTGCCGCGCAGTAGCCCGAGAAGCCGCGTCCGCGCAACGCCAGCAGGCTGCGCACCGAGCCGATGTGCACGATCTTGCCGCCGCGGCCGCCGGCGATCATGTGCCTGGCCGCCGCCTGCGACTGGAACATCCCGGTCGTCAGGTTCAGCCGGAGCACTTCGTCGAACCCGGCTTCGGTGACCGCATCCGCGAGCTCGGCCTTCGTATTCCCGCCGACCGTGTTCACAAGAACGTCGAGGCGACCGAAGTGCCCCGCGACCTCGTCGACCATCCGCGCCGTGTCCTTCGCCGACATCGCGTCGAAGGCGACGCCAAACGCGTCGATGCCCTTCGCCCGCAGGGCGGTCACCAGCGCTGTCACCCGCTCGGCGTCACGATCCGAGACGCCAATCTTGGCCCCCAGCGCGGGCAGCCCCCAGCACAGGGCCGTGCCCATGCCGCCGCAGCCGCCGGCCACCAGCACCACCTTGCCGTCGAGCCGGAACGATTTGTCAGAAAAGGCCACAGTCACTCACTCCCGGGAAAAAGCGGATCCGCAAACTTTTCGATCATATCGCAGAATGTCGAAAGGCAACCCCTCACCCGGCATTCCAGTTCGCCAGCAGATCGCGAATCGTCGTCATCCGATGCCGTCGGAGGAGTCGACCGCGGCCGCGGCGTCGCGCCGGACGACCACGTCCATGATGGCGCGGTGCTCGCTGGCCACGTCGCGGCTGAGATCGGCGTGCCGGGCCCAGAGCCGGCGGTAGCGGGAAAACCGCTCGGAGAGCTGCCGGCAGAAGAGGACGAGC
This sequence comes from uncultured Acidobacteriota bacterium, assembly GCA_963849525.1. Taxonomy (GTDB): domain Bacteria; phylum Acidobacteriota; class Vicinamibacteria; order Vicinamibacterales; family SCN-69-37; genus CAVXSP01. The sequence goes on from CAWKHL010000008.1 coordinate 236,521, forward strand.
GACGGCGACCCACACGCGGCGTACAGCGATTCGTGGAAGGCGACGTTGCGCGCCTCCCACTCGGCGTCGAGCGTCAGGCTGCCAGAGACAATCGGGCGTTTGGACAACTCGTGAAAGCGCGCGATGATGTTCGCTTCCCACCGGTCGTCGCCGAGCTCAATCGCCTTGCGGATCGCCACCGCCTCCAGCTCGAACAGGGTCGTGGCGATATCCACCATCTCGTCCTGCGAGACCGGGGCGACCTGGAATCCCTTATGGTCTTCGAGGTGCGCGAGGCCCTCGGCGACCAGCCGCATCAGCGCTTCGCGGAGCGGGCTCAGGCCCGATCCGTACCGCGCCCGCAGCTCTTTGAAGCGCAGGCGGCTGCCGGGCGCCAGCCGGCAGTGCAGGATGTCCGCCCGCAGCTGCTCGAACAGGTCCGTCGTCAGCGTGCGCGATCGGCCGGCCGGTGCCGCAGCGGGCGGCCACCCGAGCGTGCTGCTGGTCATGACCTGGGCTTTCGGGCCTTGCCCGACGCGCGGTCCCGAAGCCCCATCGCCAGCAGGCCCTCGGCCATCGCGCGGGCGAACGCGGGATCGTTGATGTTCAGGTCGAGCTCGTGGTACGGGATGTCCTTCCGCAGGTGCGTACGCAGCGACTCGAAGAGCGCCGCATCGGCCTCCGGCCAGTCGTACGGCCCACCGGGCGACGAGATGACCGAAATCCCGCGAAGCGGGATGTACACGGCGACCGGCCCGACCGACATGTTGAGCTTGCCGGCGATGATCTTGCCGAGCTCGACGTTCATTTCGGGCGTCGTGCGCACGAGGTACTGCCGCTCGTTGTGCTTGTAATCCGATAGTCCTTGTATTTCTCGGGAATCGTCTCGGGGCCCCAGAAATTGATGATGTCCAGGCAGCCGGGCGCGATGACGGCCGGCGTGCCGGTCTTGGCCGCCGCCTCGAGCCGATGCGGGCCGGCCGAGAGCACGCCGCCGGCCAGTTCGTCGGCCCATTCGGTCAGCGTCACGTCCAGCACGCCGGAGATGAGCCCCGCCTCGATCAGGCTTTCCATCGTCTGGCCGCCGACGCCGACGGCATGGAAGATGAGCACTTCGAACCCCTCGCGCTCGACGATCGCGCGCGCCGCTTCGACGCACTTGGTCGTGTTGCCGAACATCGAGGCGGTGATGAGGGGCTTGTCGTCGCCGGCCGGCACCTGCGCTTCGACCATGCCGCAGACGGCCCCCGCGGCGCGTGTGAAGACGCCGCGGCTGATGCGGTTCAAGCCGCTGATGTCGACGATGGCGGGCACCATCATGATGTCCTTCACCCCGACGAAGCCGCGGACGTCGCTGCTGGCCAGGGTGGACACCATGACCTTGGGAATACCGAGCGGCAGCACGCGCATGGCCGCCGTGCCGACCGAGGTGCCCGCGCCGCCGCCCATGCCGATGATCGCGTCGACGCGCCCCTGGTCGAGCAGCCGCTGGGCAATCGTCTCCGCGCCGTGGCTCATGGCGCTGACGGCGGTGCCGCGGTCGTTCTTGGCCACGAGCTCCGCCAGATTGGCACCGCCGGCCTTGGCGACCTCCGTACGCGGAATGTCGGCGGCGAACGCCGGCTCGCCGAGGACGCCGGTGTCCACCACGATCGTCTTGTGGCCGCGCGCCTCGATCTGCTCTTTCAGGAATTTGAGCTCGGCGCCCTTCGTATCGAGCGCCCCCATGACGACGACATTAGCCATGTCTGCGAACCCCTTCCGACGCTGGAATCTTCGAATCTTACGCCCATTATCGACACGCCGGCGGTTTGACGAACGTCCTGGCATGTCGTATAAGCGAAGGCTTAGGGTAACGAATCGGGAGGGATTCTTGACTGAGACCACTGCCACTTACAAGAGCCCGCTGCACCAGATGACGCAGACGACCCCGACGTGCCTCTGGAACGACTCGGCGTCGACTGAAGAACTGCTGTACTCGATCAGCCACGGCGGCGTGGGCGCCACGTGCAACCCGGTCATCGTGCTCAACGTGCTGAAGCAGGAGATGGCCGAGTGGCGCGCCCGGATCGAACATCTGATCACGGACATGCCGACGGCGACCGAGGAGCAGATTGGCTGGCGGATCGTGGACGAGATTCGATCAAGGGCGCCAAGCTCCTGCGGTCGATCTTCGACCAGCACCGGGGCCGGAACGGCCGACTGTCGGTGCAGACCGACCCGCGCTTCTACCGCGACCCGGACGCGATTGTGCGGCAGGCCGAGTGGTTCCACGGGCTGGCCCCGAACATCATCGTAAAGATTCCGGTCACCGCCGCGGGCGTCACGGCCATCGAGGAGGCGACCTACCGCGGCGTCAGCATCAACGCGACGGTGTGCTTCAGCCTGCCGCAGAGCGTCGCGGTGGCCGAAGCGGTCGAGCGCGGCCTGCGCCGGCGCGAGGCCGAGGGCCTGGACATCGCGACGATGGGACCGGTCTGCACGATCATGGTCGGCCGGCTCGACGACTGGTTGAAGGTCGTGGCGCCCAGCAGGCGCCCGACGTCGATCGCGACGCCCTCGAGTGGGCCGGCATTGCCACGTTCAAGAAGACCTACGAGCTCTTCCAGAAGCGCGGCTACCGGATCCGGCTCCTGGCGGCGGCCTTCCGCAACATGATGCAGTGGAGCGAGCTCATCGGCGGCGATATCGTGATCTCGCCGCCCTGCGAGTGGCAGCGCAAGTTCAACGCAAGCGACATCCCGGTGGTCTCCCGGATTGCCGACCCGGTCGCGCCGGAAATCCTCGCCACGCTGATGAAGATCGAGGACTTCCGCCGCGCGTAGACGAAGGGCGGGCTGTCGCCGGCGGAGTTCGACACGTTCCCGCCGACACGGCGGACACTGCGGCAGTTCATGCACGGCCTGCCACGAGCTGGACGCGCAGATTCGCGAGATCATGATTCCCAACCCGGACCGCCCGGCGCGTCGCCGGCTGCCGCCAAGAAGTCGGCCTGAGCCGCCGAGGAGCATCGCCATGAATCGACGTCAATTCCTGCAGCAAGGCGGCCGCGCGCTGGCCGCGACGCCGTTCTGCACGCTCGCCGCGGGCCTGCTGCCGGCGCCGTCGCCAAAGTTGGCGCGCAGACCATCCCCGCCTGGCATCCTCAAGCGCATCGGCATCACGACGGTCTGCCTCCGGGAGATGTTCCCGAAGCGGCTGGGCCTGCCCGGCGTCAAGGGCCCGGGCGGAACGCTCACGCTGATGGAGGCGCCGAAGTTCATCGCCGACAACATCGGCCTGCCACAACGTCGAGACGTGGAACATGCAGTTCGACGACACCTCGATGGACTTACTGCAGGAAGCTCAAGGCGTCGGCCGACGCCGTCGGCTCGAAGTTCATCAACATCCAGCTCGACCTGGGCGCGGCCGACAACATGTCGGATCCCGGACCCGGCCAAGCGGGCGGCCACGGTGACGGCCGTCAAGGGCTGGATGGATGCGGCGGCCGCGATTGGCGCCACCAGCCTGCGCGCCAACACCGGCGCCGGCCCGGCCTCGGCCTGGGATCCGAAGCGCACCGCTGAGGGCTTCCGCCAGCTCGCGCGAGTACGGCCAGGGCATCGGGGTCATGATCCTGGTCGAGAACCACATCGGCTACAGCGCGGACATCGACAAGGTCGTCGAGGTCGTCAAGGCCGTCAACCACCCGAACTGCCGCGCGATCTGCGACTGGGGGAACACGCCGGCGAACGGGACACTGCAGCAGAAAATCGCGGCGCTGAGCAAGCTGTTCCCGTACCTGCACCTGCGTGTCGGCGAAGGAACTGGACTTCGACGCCCAGAACCACCACATCAGCTACGACATCGTGCCCATCATCAAGGCCACCGAAGCGTCCGGTTTCAAAGGGGTCTACTCGATCGAGTTCTATACGGACAAGCAGCCGCCGCACGACGTGGTGGCCGCCGCGAAGGATATGGTCAAGACGCTGGCGGCCAACATCAAGGCCTGATCCGGCCTCCCGGCCAGTCGAGCCGGCCGAAGGAGTCAACGCATCCGGCGGCGGCGGCGTCATACCGGCGCCACCGCGTCGCAAGGCTCGTGCGCCTGTCCGGCCTGAGCCAGGCGGTGGCTTCTCGTAAAGGGGGCACCGATGGCCGTCTCTCACCGCAGTGCGCAACGCTCGTCCGGCGCCGGCGGCCGCCCGGGGCTCCGGCGAGCGGCCTTTCCGGTCATGCTGTCCGTCCTGGTCGTCGCCGTCTGCGTCGTCGTGGCGGCCGAGCGCAGCGGCAAGTGGTGGTCGGACAACCTCGGCGGGCCGGACAGCTCGAACTTCGTCGATTCCCGACCAGATTAACAAGGCGAACGTCGGTGCAGCTCCAGGTCGCGTGGTTCTATCCGTACGCCCAGACCGGCTTCAACCCGATCGTCGTCGACAACGTGATGTACACGCCGGCCGCAGCGGAGCGCTGGTCGCGCTCGACGCCACGACCGGCAAGGAGATGTGGATCCACGACGGTCTGAACGGCATCGAGGCCGCGGGGTCAACTACTGGCAGAGCGAGGACGGCAAGGACAAGCGGCTGATCTTCGGCATCAACAGCTTCCTGCAGGAGATCGACGCCAACACCGGCAAGTCGATTCTCGACGTTCGGCATCGACGGCGTCGTCAACCTGCGCGACGGGTCTGCCCGCGCGGCGGGCACGGGCATGCGGCTGCGAGACCGGGCAGCCCCGGCAAGATCTGGAAGAACCTCATCATTCTCGGATCGACGACGGGCGAGGCGTTCATGTCGCCCCCGGGCGACATCCGCGCCTTCGACGTCATCACCGGCAAGCTGCGTCTGGCAGTTCCACACGGTCCCGCGGCCCGGCGAGTTCGGCTACGACACCTGGCCGAAGGACGCCTACAAGTACATCGGCGGCGGCCAACAACTGGGGCTCGATGGCCGTCGACGACGCGCGCGGCATCGTCTACATCCCGACCGGGTCGGCGACCTATGACTTCTACGGCGCGGATCGCGTCGGGCAGGACCTGTTCGCCAACTGCCTGCTGGCGCTGGACGCGCGGACCGGCAAGCGCCTCTGGCACTTCCAGACGGTCCACCACGACCTCTGGGACTTCGACAACGTGTCGGCGCCGCAGCTCGTGACCGTCATGCACAACGGCCAGAAGGTCGACGCCGTCGCGCACGCCGGCAAGACGGGCTTCCTCTACGTGTTCAACCGCGTGACGGGCGAGCCGCTCTGGCCGATCGAGGAGCGGCCGGTGCCGCAAGAGCGACGTGCCCGGCGAGCTCGTCCTGGCCGACGCAGCCGTTCCCGACCAAGCCGCCGCCGTTCGTCCGGCAGTCGTTCACGGTCGACGACGTCAACCCGTGGCTGCTGACGCCGGACGAGTACCAGGCGATGCGCGAGCGCGCGTGGCGAAGGCGAAGAACGGCGCAGGGGCCGCAGGGCGGCATCTTCAATCCGCCGGGCGTCGGCTACGACACGATCTCGATGCCGGGCAACCAGGGCGGATCGAACTGGGGCACGACGGCCGCCGATCCCGCCAAGGGCCTGGTGTTCGTGGTCGGCGTCAATCAGGTCGCGCTGCTGAAGCTCGAGGACGTCACCAAGCGCGACGACGAACCCGGACGGCGGCGTCGCGGCGGCGGCAAGCCGCGCAGCCAGGCGCGGCAGGCTCTTCCAGCACGAACTGCGCGGCGTGCCATGGCGCGAACCTGCAGGGCGGCTGCTGCCCGGCGCGCCGTCGCTCGTGGGCGTGACCAACCGGATTGCGCGACGACGCCATCCGGGCGATCGTGACCGGCGGCCGCGGCACTGATGCGGCCGGTCTCGAGGTGACCAAGCCGACGGACGCGGTCATCGCATACCTGGTCGCGTTCCTGGCCGACGACGCGCCGCGGCGCCGGGCCGGCGCGCCGGGCGGGCGCGGCGCCGTCGCTGCCGCCCGGCCCCGTCGTCGCGCACGGCGGCGCGCCGCAGCCCGCGCTGCCGCCGCGCGTCTGCGGGCCGTTCTATCCGGGCGTCGGCGGCAACGCGGGCAACCTGGCGTATCCCGACGGGCGTGACGACGTGCCGCCGACGCGCTACATGAGCGACTACGGCGTCATGGCCTCGGCGACCAAGCCGCCGTACACGACGCTCACGGCGTACGACCTCAACACCGGCGAGATCAAGTGGCAGGTGCCGAACGGCGATCACCCGCCGACGATTGCGCGCCGGCGGGCCGACGAACACCGGCGGCTGGGCGCGCGCAACGGCATCGTCGTGACGAAGGGCGGCCTCGTGTTTCACGCCGGCGGCGACGGGAAGTTCCGCGCCTACGACGAGGACACCGGGCAAAGTGCTGTGGACGGGCACGTTCTCGGGCAGCACGCGCGGCGTGCCGGTGATGCTACGAGGCCGACGGGCCGGCAGTACCTGGTGCTGCTGACCAGCCGGGCGGCGGCCGGGGAGGCGGCGGCCGCCGGGGCGCCGCGCCCGCGCCTCCGGCGGACCCGAACACGCCCATCGGCGCGGTCGCGTTCGCGCTGCCCGTTCCGAAGTAGAATCGGCATCGATCGCCCAGGGCCGGGGGTCGATTTCCGTCTGCGCGGGCGTCGGCCCCCGTTTCTTGTCTCTGGAGGCACCGGTGAAGCATTCACACAATCGCGCCGTTCCCGCCATTCTGGCCGCCGCAGCGTTCGTGTCCGGCGGCACGCTCCTGGCCGTGCTGGCGGCTCAGGGCCGGCCCGCGAAGCCCCCGGCGCCGAAGCCCTACACGACCTGGCGCGACTACGGCGGCGGCGAAGACGCGGCGCAGTACTCGGCGCTGACACAGATCAACCGCGCAAACGTGGCCGGACTGCAGGTCGCCTGGACGTATCCCACGGGCGACGGCGCCGGCTATCTCTTCAATCCGATCGTCGTGGACGGCGTCATGTACGTCCAGGCGAAGGGCGGGGAGATTGCCGCGATCGACGCCGCCACCGGCAAGGAATTGTGGACGCACGACAACGGCGGACGCATCACCTCGCGCGGCATGAACTACTGGGAGAGCAAGGACCGCTCCGAGCGGCGGCTGCTCTTCTCCAGCAACCAGTTCCTGCAGTGCGATTGACGCCGTGACCGGCGAGCCGATTGCGTCGTTCGGCGTGAACGGCAAGGTGGATCTGCGCGGGCCTCGACCGGGATCCGGCGACGATCCGCGGCGGAGTCGAGGACGCCCGGCCGGATCTTCGAGAATCTGATCATCCTCGGGTCGGCCACCAACCAGGCCTACGAGTCGGCGCCCGGCGACATCCGCGCGTTCGACGTGCGCACGGGCAAGCAGGTCTGGGCATTCCACACGGTGCCGCAGCCCGGCGAGTTCGGCTACGACACGTGGCCGGCGGACGCCCGGAAGACCGTGGGCGGCGCCAACACGTGGGGCGAGCTGTCTTGGACGAGACGCGCGGCATCGTGTACGTGCCGACCGGCGAGTCCCAAGTACAACTTCTACGGCGGCGACCGCATCGGCCAGGACCTGTTCGGCGATTGCCTGCTCGCCTTGAACGCGCGCACGGGCAAGCTCCTCTGGTATTTCCAGATGGTCCATCACGACATCTGGGACTACGACAACACGACGGCGCCGAAGCTGCTGACGATCCGCCATGACGGCCAGATGGTCGACGTGGTGGCGCAGGCCGGCAAGACCGGCTGGCTGTACGTCTTCAACCGCGTCACCGGCGAGCCGATCTGGCCGATCGAGGAGCGCCCGGTGCCGCAGACCGACGTGCCCGGCGAGAAGACGTGGCCGACGCAGCCGTTCCCGACCGCGCCGCCGCCGTTCGCGCGCCAAGCGATGACCGAACAGGACCTCAGCCCGTACATCGACAATCCGGCTGAAAAGGCCAAGTTCGCCGAGGCCATCCGCAACTCGCGCAACGAGGGCATGTTCACGCCGGTCGGCTTCCGCGACACCATGCGAAATTCCGGGCAACAACGGGGGATCGAACTTCGGCGGCGCCGCCATCGATCCGGCGCACGGCGTTATGTTCGTCGTGTCGAAGGACTGGCCGGCGCTGCTCAAGCTGTCGGCTGCCGGCTGGTACGCCGGACCCGCCGCCGGATCCGGCCGCGGTGCACTACGAGAGTCCGTTCGGGTTCATGATCACCACGAGCGGTCTGACGGCGATCAAACCACCCTGGACCTCGCTTACCGCGTTCGATCTGAACACCGGGACAATCAAGTGGAAGATTCCGCTGGGCGAAGTGCCCGAGCTCGCCGCCAAGGGCGTCACGGACACCGGCTCGCACTTTCCGAAGGTCGGACCGGTGGTGACCGCGGGCGGGCTGCTGTTCGCCGGGACGCGCAACAAGAAGATCCGCGCGATCGACACCGACACCGGCAAGGTCCTGTGGACGACGGAGATGGAGGCCGGTATTGAAGGCATACCGGCGGTCTACGAAGTCAACGGACGCGAGTACATCGTCTACTGCGTCGCGGCCCAGGCGACGACGCACACACATCCACCGATGTTCCCGGAGTTCACGCCGGGCGGACAGGCCGGCGCGCGCGGCGCCCGTGCCGGCGGGCGCGGCGGCCGCGGCCGCGGCGGTCGGGGCGGCGGCGGATCGATTCCCGGCGCGTATGTCGCGTTTGCATTGCCGGCTGGCGCAGGGAGATAATCCGGCCATTCGCTGGGAGGTGGCATGGACCGTCGGGAATTTCTGATCGGCGCCGCCGTCGCGGCCGGTTTCGCGGCTGCGCGGCCTGGCTGGGCGCAGACGTCCAGCCGGAATCCAGCCACGCTCGCGCGCGTCGCCATCATGTCGCTGAGCTTCGGAGACATCCTGAAGGGCGCCGAACCAGCCGGACAGCCCATCGCGGACGCTCAATCTGATGGACATCGGGGAGATGTACGCCGACCGGTACGGCGTGCACAACGTCGAACTGCAGCACTCGCACATTCCGTCCACCGAAGACGCCTGGCTGAGGGAGTTCAGGACGCGCCTGGCCCGGACGAAGTCGCAGGTGACGAACATCAACCTTGAGTTCGGACCGATGAACATCACGGCCGCGTCGCCCATCCAGCGGATACAGGCCATCGACCTCACCAAGCAGTGGATCAACCACGCCGTGGTCCTCGGCTCGCCGCGTGTCATGATCGATCAGGGCAAGCCGACCGACGCCAACAAGCAGATTGCCATCGACACTCTGAAGATCATGGGTGACTACGGCAAGTCCAAGGGCGTCAAGGTCGCCATGGAGGATCGCGGGAGCGATGCGAACTACGAACTGCTCGTGGAGATCATCGAGGGCTCGGGCACCTATGCGAACTGCGACATCGGGAACTTTCCCGATAAGACCACGCCAGCACGCCGGCATGCGGGCGATGTTCCCACTCACCGACGGCAACTGCCACGTGAAGCTGCACGCCGATCGGTACGACCTGCCGACCGCCCTGAAGCTGACGAAGACGCTCGGCTACGCGGGCCTCTACTCGAATCGAGGCGAGCACGAGCATGAGCCCGGACCCCTACAGAACGTGCAGGACATCTACGACGTGCTGGTGGCCAACATCTGAAGTCCCAGTCGGGGCCCGCTGCCGACACAGCCGCGCTCAAGGAGTCCGTCATGGAACGTCGAGAACTTCTGATCGGCGCCGCCGCCGGCGCCGCGCTCATCGCCGGATTCGACCGCATCGGCTGGGCGCAGGGGCGCGGCATGCCGATCGACTGGACCGCCGAATCGCGGCAAGCCGGCCAGCGTGCCGGCCGAGAAGCTCGCCAGGATCTCGAATCATGACTCTGGACTTCGACCCGAATCATCAAGGGGGCGGGCGATGCCGGGGGCGGCGGCGGCCGGGCGAACCCCAACGCACCGCCTCCGCCGGCGCGGACACTCGAGATGCTTGGACATCTCCCAGATGCTCGCGGACGTCTACGGCGTTCACAACGTCGAGTTCCAACACTCGCTCTTCCCATCCACCGAAGTTTCGTACCTGAAAGAACTGCGGGCCCACATCGAGAAGACGAAGTCCCGGATGCAGCAGATCAACCTCGAGTTCGGCAGCATGAACATCTCGGCCGACAATCCGGTGCAGCGCATCCAGGCGATCGACCTGACGAAGCGCTGGGTCGACTACGCCGTGATCCTCAACTGCCCCAAAGTCATGGTGAACCAGGGCCGTCTGACCGCGCAGAACCAGGACATCGCGACGGCCACGCTGAAGACCATGGGCGACTACGCCCAATCCAGGGGCGTCGAAGGTGTCCATGGAGACGCGCGGCAGTGGCTTCGGGCGCGGCCGCCGCGGCGCCGCGCCGGGTGCGAGCACTCCACCGGCGCCGGTGGGACCGCCCGCCTGGATGCTCCTGAAAGACGTGATCGAGAAGTCCAACACGTACCTGCGAACATCGACATCGGCGGTGTAGGCGCGCCCAACCAGGAAGCGTTGCACGAGGCGGCCAAGGCGCTGCTGCCGACCAACTCCGGCCAGTCGCACATCAAGGTCAGCCCGAACTGGGATCTGGCGACGTTCGTGAAGTACTACGAGAGCATCGGCTACAAGGGGCTGTACACGCTGGAGCTGCGGGGCTTTCAGAATATCCGCCCCGTGTACGAGACCGTCCTGACGAATATCTGACCGCGACCCGGCGCTCCAGGTCGACAGACACGATGAAGGGGCGGACCGCAGTCCGCCCCTTGTCGTGTCCCGCAACCTCGGATTCCCGTCAGTCCCCGCCGCGGCGCCCGCCCCCGCCTCCAAAGCCTCCGGGCGGTCCGCCGAACCCGCCCGGCTGACCGAAGAGGTTGTTAGGGCCCGACGTGGTCTTGGCGGCCCCACTCGCGGGTCGGGTCACGCCGGTCACGACCATCGCGCCGCTCGGCAGATCGCCGGCCGCTGAGATGACCTCGGTGAACTGTCCGTCGGTCAGGCCCAGACGCACGCCGACCGGCCGCAGCGTCCTGGCGGGATCAGTCGCGGTCTGGTCATAGACCCAGACCCGGCCCGGCTGGACGCGCTTCAGAACCTGGGCGAACAGATCGTCGATCTGGTCGGCGTTTCGGCGGTGATCGGCACCACCTTGTCAACGACCGTACTCGCGACGCCCGTCTCGCTTCGGGCGGGCGCGGCCACGGCGGCCGTCTCGCCGGCCTTCGACGGCGTAGCCCCCAGCCAGGCGTAGGTGTCAGCCGTCGGACGGAACCGCAGCGCCTGGTTCGGGACCCGCAGCACGTCGGTCGCCCGGTCCACGATGATGCGCAGGTTCGCGGTCATACTCGGCAGCAGCTTGAGATCCGGGTTCTGCACGGTGATCCACACCGGATACGTGACGACGTTGTTCGAGCTCTGCGCGTCGAGGCGCACGGAATCCACCGTGCCACGGAACGACTGCTGGCCGTAGGCGTCCACTGTGAAGGTGGCGGCCATTCCGCGCCGGATGGACCCGATGTCCGACTCGTCCACGAGCGCCGACAGCTTCATCGTCGTCAGATCCGTTGCGATCGTGAAGAACTGCGGCGTCGTCATGCTCGCCTGGACGGTCTGGCCGATGTCGACCTTCCGGTCGATCACGACGCCGTCAACCGGAGACCGGATGGTGCAGTACGACACGTTCAGCTCGGCCTGATGCAGGTTGGCCTGCGCCTGGACGAGAGACTTGTTCGCCGAGTCGATGCCGGCCTGGCGCGTCTTGACCTGCAGTTGGGCGGTCTCGAGGTCCTGGGCGCTGACGAGACCCTTGTCGAACTGCGCCTGCGCGCGCGCGAGGTTCAGCCGGTCGTTCTCGAGCTCAACCTGTTGCTGAGCCACGTCACCCTGCTGCCGCTCGATGCTGGCTTGCTGCACCTCCACCTGCACCTGCAGCAGCGACGGATCCAGCTCAGCGATGACCTGATCCTTGTGCACGATCGAGTTGAAGTCCGCGTAGAGGGCCTTGACGGTGCCCGATACCTGGGAGCCGACCTGCACCTCGCGCAACGCCTCGACGGACCCGGTCGCCTGGACCGTCTGCGCGATCGTACCGGTCGTCAGCGCGACCTGGTTGACCACGGCCTTGTCCTGCGGGTGCGCGTGCCAATAGTAGACGACGGCCGCAGCGCCGGCCAGTGCAACGGACACGACTACAAGAAGGATTCTCTTCATGGGACACCTGCTGAGTGAGACGACGCCCACCAGGCGGACGTTCGGCGTTCGGACGTCTGTCACGATCGACTCACGTCGGCGCCATCGCTCTGCCACAAACGCGCGTTCTCTCCCCAGGCCCGAACGTCAAAAGCCGCATTCGGTCCTTTCCGCCGGCTGCAGGCTCCGGGTCTTCAGGCCAGGGGGCCTCCGGCATTAAGATTCGGACAGTCGCGAGTCCATGGCTCTCCCTCGATTCCTCCCCGTGCTGCTGGTGGCCGCGCTGCTGCCCGCCGTCGCGAGCGCCCAGAATCCGGCGGCCGCCGCCGCCCGAACGTGGCGCCAGGCGCACGAGCGCGCCATCGTGGACGAGTTCGTCCGGCTGCTCAAGATCCCCAACGTCACGCGCGATCGCGGGAACATCCAGCGCAACGCCCAGTTGATTACGCAGATGCTGCAGGCCCGGGGCATCGCTGCGCGGCTGGTCACCGTGCCTGGCGCCAATCCGGTGGTCTTTGGCGACCTGCCGACGCCTGGGGCGACGCGAACAATCGTCTTCTACGCCCACTACGACGGTCAGCCGGTCGACGCCACGGACTGGACGACGCCACCCTTCACGCCGGTGCTGCGGACGGCGCTCATCGAGAACGGCGGCCGGGCAATCCCGCTGCCGACTCCCGGCGCGCCCTTCGAACCGGACTGGCGGCTCTACGCGCGCTCGGCCGGCGACGACAAGGCGCCGATCGTCGCCATGATGGCGGCTCTCGACGCGCTGCGCGCCGCGAGGATTCCGCTCAGGTCGAACATCAAGTTCGCGTTCGAGGGTGAGGAGGAGGCCGGCTCCGAGCACCTGTCGCAGAATCCTCGCCGCCCACAAGGCGCTCTTCGCCGGCGACCTGTGGCTGATGTGCGACGGGCCGGTCCACCAGACGGGTCGGCCGCTGATCTACTTCGGATCCCGGGACTTCGTGACGTTCGAGATCACGGTCTACGGACCGAAGAGCGAGCTCCACAGCGGGCACTACGGGAACTGGGCGCCCAACCCGGCCCTGCGCCTCGCGCGGCTGCTCGCGTCCATGAAGAACGCCGGCGGGCGCGTGCTCGTGGACCACTTCTACGACGGCATCACCCCGCTGAGCGAGACCGAGAAGCAGGCAGTCGCCCGCGCGCCGGACGTCGACCCGGAGCTGATGCGCGAGTTCTGGATGGGCTCGACCGAAGGGGCTCCGCGGTCGCTCGCCGAGCTGCTTACCGAGCCGTCCCTCAACATCCGCGGCCTTGCCAGCTCGCACGTCGGAGCCCTGGCGTCGAACGTGATCCCGTCGTCGGCCACTGCCTCGATCGACATCCGGCTGGTCGAAGGCATGGCCCCCGAGCGCACGCTCAATCGCGTGGTCGAGCACATTCGAAAGCAGGGTTTCTTCGTCGTGGACCGGCCGCCGGACGAGGCGGTTCGGCAGCAGCATCCAATGGTTGCCTGGGTCAACCGGGAGCACGTCGGCCTGGGCGCCGTACGGACGCCGATGGACCTCCCAGTCTCTCAGGAAGTCATCCGCGTCGTGGACAGCGTGCGAGGGCCCGCCGTCACGCTGCCCAACATGGGCGGCAGCCTGCCGCTCGCCGACGTCGAGCGCCCGCTCGGCGCGCGGACCATCGTGATTCCGATCGCGAACCACGACGACCACCAGCACAGCGCCGACGAGAATCTACGCCTGCAGAACCTCTGGGACGGCATCGAGCTGATGGCCGCGCTGCTGGCCATGTAGGTCCAGCCGCCGCTGTCACGGACGCGGGCGTCGAGGCGCCGCGGCCGTTCCGGGCCCGACGGGCGGCGCCGCCTCCGCCGGGCGCGGCACCGCCCGAAACAGGCACTTGTCGCCGAACGGCCCGCGATCGTGAGAGCAGGTACAGGGGCGTCAGCGCCGGCCAGTGCACGCCAAACCCCTTCGCGTACAGGCTGGCGCTGGGGTCGTCGGCGAAATACTCGAGGTCGCTGGCCGCGATGTACGCATCGATCCGATGCGCCCGCCAGTAGGGCCGCGTCGAGTCGTTTACGAGGCCGTCGAGGTTCACCACCCGGCGGTGCGCGAAGAAGCCGTGCTGACCGGCGTCAAACGACCCGACCGACTGCCCTTCCGGCACCAGTGCGTCAATCGCCTGCGTGACGTCGAACATGGGCGCCATGGACGGGTATCCGCCCGATTGGCCCCCGGATTCCCGGATCGACAAAGCGGCACCCCAGACGATGCAGGCGATCGCGAGCAGCGTGGCGGCGCGCTCGACCAGCCGTGACGGGATCGGCACGAGACCGAATGCGATCGCGGACACGAGAAAGAGCGCAAACGCGGACTGGTCGCCGTACCAGATGAGCAGATCGTGGAACAGCAGGGCGTACAGCAGCCCGTTGAAGGCGGTCGAGCCAAGCAGCCAGATTGCCAGCGCCGCCAGTCGACGATCGCCCACGAGTGCCCGTCGAGCCCCCACGATGCCGACCGTGGCGATGGCGACGGCCACCAGCATCAGCGAGATCCCGTGGGGCACTCCGAAGAACTGGCGGAACAAGTCCCCAAACCACAGGTTCGAGAACACGTGGATGGCCCACACCAGCCGGTTCTGCAGCCCCGGCCACCGTTGCAGGCCCCACAGCAGTTTGATCTCGCCACTCGCCTGCGTTGGATATCCCGTCACACGCCACAGCACGATCGCAAAGCCGGCGATCGCCGCGCCAAGCAGGCCGGCCGAGATCGCCGTTGCGCGCGCCGCGTCGGCGATCCGGGCCCGCGCGTGCCACGCGAGCAGGGCGATCCCGACGGCGCCGAACGAAATGCCGTCGGTGCGCGCCAGATAGATCAGCGCCAGCAGCAGGCCGGTGACGAGGCCGGCTCGCGCGACCGGGTAGCTGCCCGCCGGACGACCGGCGAGCCGCACGCACCAGAGGGCGCCGAGACTGATGGCCAGCAGCGACACCGCCGCCTCCATCCCGTCCGTCGCGCGCGCCAGCCCGAATGGCTGCACCGCCCAGAGGGCAGCGACGAGGTAGGGCCAGAGACCCGTTCGAAATTCTCGAACCACGAAGACGACGACGACTGCGGTGGCCAGGTGCGCGGCCATTCCGATGGCCTGCGCGCTGTACACGAGCGTCACACGGTCCGTGGTCAGAGCGGCAGGCAGCGTCAGCACCGCGAGCCACAACGGATGAAACCCCGAGGCCGTGTGTTCGCCGTCGAACGACAACTGGCCGTGCTGGGCGAGATTTCTCGCGATCTGCAGATAGTGGTACGCGTCGTCGGCCGTGTAGGTGACCAGCTCGCGCAGGGGCAGATGAAACAGGCGAAGCAGAAAGGCGACGGCCACGCCGAAGGCCGCGATCAGCACAGCGGGACCGAACCACCTGGGCGCTGACACCGCCGGCATCATGGTGCCAACGCGCGCCCACGTCAAACCCGAGCGGCCGCGTCGCCTGCGGCTACTTGACGAACCCGTGCCCCATCAAGGGGCGGCCGGGGCGCGCACCAGTGTGCTGGCCGTGGTCAATCACCACGACGCCGTTCACGATCGTGTAGGGAATGCCCGCCGGGTACAACTTGGGCTTCTCGTACAAATTCGTCGCGCCCACCGTCTTGGGGTCGAAGACGACGACGTCGGCGGCGAACCCTTCACGGATCTGGCCGCGGTCCTTCAATCCCAGAATCTGGGCGGGCAGCGACGTCATCTTGCGAACGGCGTCTTCGAGCGTGAGCAGCTTCACCTCGCGCACGTAGTGCCCCAGGACGCGGGGATTCGTCGAATAGCTCCGCGGGTGCGGCACGCCGGGCTCCTTCAGATTGACCGCGGATCCGTCGCTGGCAATCGATACCCACGGCTGCTTCATGACGAGCTGGACGTCCTCCTCCGACATGGTGTGGAACACGCCGAAGATCTTGCCATCCTCGTCGGCCATGAGCGCCAGACAGGTGTCGGCGGGGTCGGCATCTCCGCGCAGCTTCGCGATCTGCGCGATGCTCATGCCCTCGAATTCCTTGTTGGCGGGCTTGGTCGCCCGCGCCATGACGATCCCGTCCCAGGAGCCGTGCTCCATCACCCAGGTCTTGAAGTCGGGGTCGTTCTTGATCTTCTCGCGCATCGCCGGGTCGTTGAGGATCTGCGCGAACTTCTCCGGACCGCCCTCGCGCGCCCACACCGGAAAGAACGCGCTCCATCCGTGCTGCATCGCCGTGTACGGATACTCGTTCGCGGTCACGTCGATGCCACGATCGCGGGCCGCCTGGACCATCGCGACGTACTTACCCATCGTCCCCCAGTTGGGCTTGCCGCGAATCTTGAAATGGAAGACGTGCACGGGCATGCCGGCCTCTTCGCCCACGCGGATGGCGAAACTCAGCTCTTTCTCTTCCTGCATCCCCTCGCTGCCGATGTGCGACGCGTAGATGCCGCCGTACGAGGCGACCACCTTGGCGAGCGCGATGACTTCGTCCGGATGCTCCGGACCGCCGCTCTCGAATCGCGTCACCAGGCCCCACGCGCCTTCCTTCATCGAGCGCGCCGCCAGCGCCTTCATCAGGTCGAGTTGCGCGGGAGTCGCCGGCGCAGTCGAGTACCCCATGACCACGCGCCGAATCTGCTCGAACGACACCTCGGAAATCACGTTCATCGAGATGCCCTTCGCGGCAAGTGCCTTCCAGTATCCCGTAAACGTCGTCCACGTCCCTGCCGCTTCGGGCAGGCCGTCGCGCGGCGCCACCGACGTGCTTTCGCCGATGACGTCGAGGGTCACTCCCTCCCGGACTTTGCTCTCGGCATTGCCGTCCGCCAGCAGGGTGAGGTCGGAGTGGGTGTGCATATCGATGAAGCCCGGCGAGACGACGAGCCCGCGCGCGTCGATCTCACGCGTCGCTCTCGCTCCCGAGAGATCGCCGACAGCCGCAATCCGATCGCCGCGAATCCCGACGTCGCCGGCAAACCACGGGTTGCCCGTGCCGTCGATGATGTGCCCGCCGCGGATCAGCAGGTCGTACGCGGGCGCCTGTGCGCCGAGGCCAAGGTGGACGAGGGCGGCAATCGCCGTGGAGAGCAGGGCGAATCGAAAGGTCTTCATGCGGCAGGGCTCCGGGGAAATCGGCGGAAGCGGGATGGAGCCCCGAACCGGCCGGTCCGGGGCTCCCGTATCGTGCTGACCCGACTACTTGGCCGCAGCCCCCTTCGGGCGCGGCTTGCCGAAGAAGACGTACGCGCCCTGGATGTCGGACGTCACGATATCCATGACGCCGTCCTTGTTGACGTCGGCGGCCAGGACCTGCGACCCGGCGCCCGAGCGGTTGTGGACGAGCTCCGGCACGAACTCGGCGCCGCCCGGCGCCTTCGGGTTGCGCACGCGTGTCGGTAGACGTAGAGCACCGGCGCGCCGTCTCGCGTCCGGATCGAGGAAGCTCTCGTGGTGCGACCAGCAGCCGCTTGCCGACGATGAAGTCGGGAATGCCGTCGCCGTCCATGTCCGCCGACGTCGTCGCCGTGCGGCTCGGAGAAGGTCACGTTGCCGGCGTTCTTCGTCGAGAAGTCATCCGCGATGATGTGCTCGACGAACGAAATGTTGCCGGCGCCGTCCCGCTTCTGCTCGAACCAGGCCAGCCCGAAGCCGTGGGCCTGCAGGGACGTCACGACGTCGTTGAGGCCGTCGCCGTTGACGTCGTAGACGGCCATCTCGCCGCCGCCCTCGGATGCCCGGCCCGTCCACCGCGCGAACGCCTGCGGGTGGTACTTCCACAGCCCGCTGGCCGGCCCCGCGGCCGGCTGCTCCCACCAGCCGTAGGCGTTGACGATGTCCAGCTTGCCGTCGCCGTTGATGTCGCCGGCGCCAATGCCGTGGCCGCCCGTGGACTGTGGCTCGCTGATCGTGCGTCGTGATCCACTGGCCCGGTCGGGTTGGCCGGGTCGGGGTGGCGTAGCGGAGGGTGCCGCCGGCCCGACGTAGACCAGGTCGGGCTTGCCGTCGCCGTCGATGTCCTTCATGACGCAGATCTCGCTCGACGCCCGCTGATCACGTTCGGGTACATCGTCCCAGCGGCGCGGCTCGCCCTTCGGGTTGACGTACAGGCCGGCCGCCGTTCGTGCTGAGGAAGTCCGGCCAGCCGTCGCCCGTGAAGTCGCCCGCGAAGGCGACCCATGACTGAACGGGTACTCGGTCGACGGATTGAGCGTCTGCGCCGCGATAGAACTCGCGCGCGTCGTGAAGTCCGGTCCGCAGAAGACGAACGGGCGGAAGATGATGTCGTTGATTGCCGTCGTGGTTCACATCGGCCGCCGCCTGCGACCACGAGTACTGGAACGGCGTCAGCCGCTGCATCCGGAAGTGCGGCGACAGCTGCCTCCTTCGGAAACCGCTTCAGGTTCAGGTCCTTGTACGACGCGTCACGGTAACCGGACCTCGCCCGTGCCGCCGACGTAGAGCGCGAACGGCCCGAACGATCCCATGTCCTCGATGACCTCGCTGCCGCCGCCAATCGGGCCGTCGAGTTCACGATGCGGACGCAGCAGGTTCGCATCGATGATGATGTCCAGATCGTTCCAGTCGTCGGGCTTGAGCGCCTCGGACGGGTGCGGCACGATGCGCTGTGACCGTCCGGAGGGCCCGCGCGCGTCCGCCGGCCGCCCGGCCGCGCCGCCGCCGCGCGCCGGCCCGGCCCGGCCGCCGGCCGGGCCCGGCCGCGCCGGCGCGCGCCGCGCCGCGCGCCCGGCGGCCGTCGGCGCGAATCGCGCCATGCCGCCGGCCGGTCGCGGCCGGTCGCGCGACAGTTCTTGGCCGCTCGCGTCGAGCGTGACCGCGTACGCTGCCGACGTCTCCGTCGGTGAGCGACACGAAGATGCCCTTCATGCCCGTCGGCGGTCTTCTCCGCGCGCAGCAGGACGCCGGTCTTGCAGCCGTCGGCGCAGCGGAAGTCCGCGCCGAACTGCACGTCCTGCAGCGACTTGTCGAGCACGAGCCAGCCGCCGTCGGGCGCCGGTGGGCGTGCCGACCAGTTCGCCGTTCGCCGCGCGTCCACTGCGCCTGCGCCCAGCGTGTGCCAGCCGGCCAGCGTCGACCCGTTGAACGTCCAGTCCGGCACGAACGTCTTGCGCGTGCCGGAGACCGGCACGGTCATCGCCACGGCCGCCGCAAGTCCTGCCGCCGTCGCAATCAGGAAACGACGAGTCATCAACCCCTCCATTCACTTCCCCAGGTGTTTGTCGAAAAATGCCGCAATTTCACCGTAGGCTTCCCGGCCCTCGGGCGTGTCGCTGTTGTACTGCGCGTGCGACTCGCCCTCGAACACCTGCAGCACGGCCTCGACACCCGCCTCGCGCAGCTTGCGGTGGACCCGCACCGTGTTGCTCGAGAGCAGGTCGCGCGTGCCGGTGGTCAGAATCGCCGGCGGGAGGCCGTGCATGTCGCCGTAGATGGGCGATAGCATCGGATCCTTGCAGATCGTGCCCGTGCGCGTAGAACTCGGCCATCGCGTCGCAGCGGCCGATGCCAACCAGCACGTTGTCCACCGGGCTGTTGGTGTGGAACGAGTCGCCATGCCCGGTGAGATCGGCCATCGGCGTGCCGGGCGCCATCGCCGCCGGCAGCGGCAGCCCTTCCGCTTTCATGCGGAGCACGGCTCGACAGGACGAGCGAGCCCCCCGCCGAGAGTCCGACCAGCCCCATGTTCTTCGGGTCCTCCATCTTGATTGCGCCCTTCCACGCGTTGACAACGTCGTCGAGCGCCGCCGGATAGAACGCCGCCGGCGGGCGCCGGTAGTCCACCGACAGCACTTTGATAGTGGCCGAACGCGGCCATATAGATGCCTTCGGCCATGCCCCCGCCGCTCATGACGTAGCACCCGCCGTGGACATGGACCAGCAGACGGTTCCGGTTCTCCGGCGCGATCTCGCTCGGCGTCAGCATGTACGCGTGCACGCCGTTGACGACCATCGGCTCCGACGTCACGCCGAGTCGATCGAGCAGCGCCTGACTGCCGGCCCCCATGCCGCCAGGGCCGGCGATGCCGCCGCCCCGGCCGGCCGCCGCCGCCCACTCCTCGTCCGTCTTGGGGATGACGTTCCAGTTTCCGAGATCCCGCGGCCTATGAGCCGCTGCATCTCGGGACTGACGTCGTCGGGATGGGAATCGTCTTCGCCGGTACCTCGCGCGGTGCCGGCGGGGCCGCCTGGCCGCGGCGCCCCTGCGCGTTGCCGACGACGACCGCCGCAAAGACGCCGAAGGCGAGGCCGAGCACGACGACACGAGAAAAAGTCCGCTGAGCTGTCACGGGAACGCCTCCGAAGGTGCCCGATTCATATCACTTCTTTCCCACCCCGTAAAGCGCGGGTGTAGACTCCCGGGCGACGCGAAAACCCCCGAAATACCTGGGCCGAAGGAGGCTCACATGAAGACCGCGCTGGCCGCACTCGCGATGCTCGTCGCCGCCATCCCGGGCGTCCGCGCCGAGGACGCGACACGGGCCGGGCAGCTGGTCGTTGAGCCTCCGACGTTGATCTGCCTCGGGTTCGAATGGGACATCACGGGCGACGACAATCGCAACGCCGGCGGTTGACGTGATGTATCGGCCAGCCGGACAGACGGCCTGGAAGTCGGGCATGCCTCTGCTGCGGATCGGGCGGCGAACGGATCGTTCGCGCGCCCTATACCGTGCCGGAGCGGTTTGCCGGAAGCCTCCTCGATCTCTCTCCGGACACCGAATACGAGGTCCGGCTGACGATGAAGGATCCGGACGGCGTGACCGGCCAGGCCGTGCAGACGGTGCGCGTCCGCACCCGCGGCGAGCCGAAGGCCGCGACCGGCGGCCGCGTGCTGCACGTTTATCCGCTCACCTGGAAGGGGCCCGAGGCAGGAGCCGAGCTTCACCGGACTGATGGCGGCCTACAACGGCTATGCCGGAACCGGTGACTGGAACATCGTGGCGCTGCACAAGGCCGAGCCGGGCGACACGATCCTCGTGCACGCCGGCCTGTACAAAGGCGACCGGCACAACTACGTCGACCCGCTTCGGCCTGACGTTCGACGGCACATACCTGCTCACCGCCGGCGGCACGCCCGAGAAGCCCATCGTCATCACGCGCCGCCGGCGACGGCGAGGTCATCTTCGACGGCGACGGCGCGAACCGCCTGTTCGACGTCATGGGCTGCGGCCTACAACTGTTCGAGGGCATCACGTCCGCAACACCGAAGTGGCGTTCTAGGCGGGCGATGAAGGACGTCATCGGCGCGAGCGGACTGGCCGTGCGCAACTGCCGGTTCGAGAGACATCGGCATCGGCATCCAGAGCGCAGTACGCGCGACTCGAAGGACTTCTACATCGCCGACAACGTCTTGCTCGGCCGCAACGACCACTGCCGCGACGCTCGGCTGGGCGAATCCCGGGCCCTACGGAGCGCATCCGCATCAACGGCTACTACGGCAATCAAGGTGTACGGCTCGGGCCACGTGGTCGCCACAACGACATAGCGTACTTCCACGACGGGCATCTGCGTCTGCACGCACGGCTGCCGGAGACGAGCCGGCGATCGACAAGGCGGTCGCGATCGACATCTACAACAACGACATCTCACGTCACGGGCGACGACTTCATCGAGGCCGACGGCGGCGTCCACAACATCCGCGTGATGCGCAACCGCGGCATCAACGCCGGCCAGACGGGCCTCGCGCGCAGCCGATCTTCGGCGGGCCCGGCGTACTACATCCGCAACGTCGTGTACAACATGCCGGTGCGCGCTCAAGTTCAAGGTGAGCCCCGCCGGCGTCATCGTCCTGCAACAACACGATCGTCGCGGAGGACCGCACGAACCGCAGTTCTCGAACGCCCACTTGCGCAACAACCTGTTCCTCGGCACGAACGCGAGCGGCGGGATCGCACACCTGGGTGGGCCGACGCCGTACTCGACGTACGACTACGACGGCTTCCGGCCGAACCCCGGCGTCGACGCACAGTACCTCTGGAGCGGCGCGCGCGTGGGCGGCGCCCCGCCTCCTCCACCCGCCGGCGGCCGCGGCCGGGGCGCTCCCCCGCAGCCGTTCCGGACGCTTGCGGAGTTCGCCGCGGCGACCGGCCAGGAGACACACGGCCTCGAGGTGGACTACGACATCTTCCAGGACCTGCATCCGCCGGCGACGCCCGATTCCTCGAAGGTGGGCAGGCCGTACGAGGCGGCGGACCTGGACTTCTCGCTCAAGCCGGGCAGCCGGGCCGTGGATGCGGGCGTGCCGATTCCCAACGTCAACGACGGCTTCACCGGCCGCGCGCCGGACCTCGGCGCTTACGAAGTCGGTCTGCCGATTCCCGCGTACGGCCCGCGCGGACGCGCGGGCGACCGGCCGTTCTACTGGTAGACGGGCCTACTGCTTGATGACGGTCCCGTCGCGGCGGCGCAGCTCGCCCCAGCCGCCGTTAAGCTGACCGCGAACGCCGTTCTCCTTCCCGAACGGGAACGTGGCCGCCAGCTTCTCGTCGACCTCGATGCCCCAGCCGGGCGCTCTCGTTGACGTAGAGATAGCCGTTCTTCATCACCGGACAGCCCTTGAAGACCTCCTGGAGGCTCGCGTTGAAGGGCGAGTACTCCTGGATGCCGAAGTTGTAGCAGGCGATGCCGAGCGTGACGTTGGCCATGTGGCCAATCGGCGACACGTCGCCGGGGCCGTGCCAGGCGGTCTTGACGCCGAACTGCTCGGCCAACGCCGCGATCTTGCGCGCCGGCGTCAGGCCGCCCGTCTGCGAGACGTGCATCCGGATGTAGTCGATCAGGCGGTCGGCGATCAGCGGCTGCCACTCGTGCGGGCTGTTGAACAGCTCGCCCATCGCGATCGGCGTCGCGCACTGCTGGCGAATCTGCCGGAAGTAGGCGAGGTCCTCGGGCGACAGCGGGTCTTCGACGAAGAAGAGCTTGAACTGCTCGACGTCCTTGCAGAACTGCACCGCCTGGTTGGGTGACACGCGTTCGTGCACGTCGTGCAGCAGTTCGATCTCGTCGCCGAGCTGCGTGCGGCACGCCTCGAAGCAGCTTGAGCGCGCGGCGGACGTAGTACGCCGGCTCGAAGACGGGCCCGTCGTGCAGCGCCGGCCAGCGGCGCGGTGCCGCGGCCGCCGGCGCCGTAGCCCTCCATGCCGGGCACGCCCACCTGCACGCGCACGTGGCGGAAGCCCTCGGCCATGTAGCGCTTCGCGCTTTCGATGACCTGCGGAATCTCGCCGCCGGACGCGTGGCCGTAGCAATCCACCGCCTCGCGGCACTTCCCGCCGAGCAGCTGATAGACCGGCATCCCGGCCTGGCGCCCCTTGATGTCCCACAGCGCCTCGTCGACGCCGCTGATCGCGTTGTTCAGCACGGGCCCGTTCTTCCAGTAGGAGCTGTCGTAGCAGAGCTGCCAGGTGTCCTCGATGCGGTCGGTCGGCCTTGCCCAGCAGCAGGGGCTTCAGGTACCGCTCGACCGCCGGCTTGACCAGATCGGCGCGCTGCGTGAACGTGGCGCAGCCGTAGCCGTAGAGGCCCGGGCTGGTCCGTCGTGATCTTGACGACGGTCAGACGGACGCCGGCCGGCGCGGTCTCGATGACGCTGATGTCTTTGATGCTCGGCGATGGCATGCCGCGCGTCGCCTGGACCGCCGCCTGCGCTCCCGCGGCCTGGCGCGAAGCCACCAGGCCGAGCAATCCCGCGCCGCCAAGCTGCAGTACGTCCCGTCGAGGCATCCGATCCATACAGGCCCTCCGTTCAGCTCACCGTCGACTCACTCGGCCCGCCATCGCGCCGCCATCCGATCCATCCAGCCGTCCGGAAACGGTCCGTCGTGCGCGACCGCACGGTAGCGAAGCGCCAGCGTCTGCCCTGCCGGAATCCTGACCGGACCAGGCGCCGCAATACACGGATTGAGAAACGAGACGGACCGCGCGCCGTGCCACAGTGACGGGGGATTGCGCGGATGGTCGATCACGGCTGAAGCGGTCACCGTCCCGTCCGCGTGCGTCACCGTGTGGCTGTACCAGTCGCGCGCGGGCCAGTCCGTGTCGGGCCGCGTCGCCACCGAGTTCGGCAGCGTAACCTCGCCGTGGGTATCGGCAAACACGTACGGCCCGTCCTTCCGGCACCGGAAGCAGAATCCGGTGAACGCCATCCGGTTCAGCGTGACGTCCTCGTCCGAGCTGAACCGGTACGTCAGGTCGAGCACCCGCGCCCCTTGATCGACGGCGGCGCGAATCGTCGTCTCCTCCTGGAGCACGGTATCCGCGTCGATCATCCAGTCGTTCGTCACGGCGAGCTCGCCGGACTCCGCGCCGGCGCTGGCCAGGCGCACGCTGCGGTTGCGAATGACCCGTCCCGCGGTCGGGGCGAACTGGCCCCACCCCCAGAAGTCCGCCCGGCGCTCCACGCCCTGGCCGCCCTTAGGGCTGAACGTCATGTCGTGCCAGGCGAAGAACAGGCCGCGATGGTCCCGGTGGTCGGGCGGAGCGATGTCGGTGGCACACGTGCCACCCATCGTATTGAACGGATGCACGCAGCACACGCTGTTGCCCGCGAGCGGCACGTCTGCCGGCTTGCTCGTGAGATACGAGAGCACGACACGGCCGTCCGCATCCTTCAGCGTCTTGCCCGCCGGCGCCGGCTCCAGCGTATACACGCCGGCCCGCGCGGCCGCGCCGGACGGCCCGGAACGGCCGAGCCCGGTGGAGGCGCGAACCGACGCGCCGACTGCGACCGCGCCGCCGGCAACCAGGAAGGCTCTTCGACTGAGTGACATGGGGGATATGCTACGGCAGATCGCTATGAGCACACTTGAGATTCGTGGAAACCTGCAGACCGCCTATCCGGACGTCTACACGCCGGATGTCCTCGGCGCCCTCGAGGCGCTGGCCGCCTTCGACGACGACCGGCGCGCGGTCATGGCCGCGCGCATCGCGCGCCGGGCCGACCGGGCCCGCCGGCGCGAGCCGATCCGCTTTCTGGACCCCGCCGCGCGCCTCCCGAGGACGACGCTGACCGTCCGGGACGCGCGCGAGGGCAACTTCGTCGGGAGCGCGATTCCGCCCGACCTCCAGCGCCAGTGGATCCAGGGCACCGGCCCGGCGGCCAAGCCCGAGGCACCGGTCGAGTCGAGCATCCGGAACGTCGCGTACGCGCTTCTGTCCGGCGCGGACGGCTGGATGTTCGACGGCGAGGACGCCCTCGGCCAGGTCTCGACGATGTCGCTCGACAACCAGCGGAACCTCAAGCTGGCCATCAGCCGTGCGCCCGTGTTCCTGAAGGTCGCCGAGCAGGTGGCCGGTGAGATGAACGCCTGGGGCCGGTCCTTCTTCGGCCACACCATCGTCGGCGACTGGCGATCCCAGCTCGACTTCACGACGAAGCTCTTCCGGCCGCGCGGCCTGCACCTGGACGACCGGCACCTCCGCCGGCGCGGCACGCCCGGCCTTTCCGCGTCGATCGTGGACGCGACGCTGTACATCGTCAACAACCACGACGCGCTGCGGCGCGCCGGAGCGTCCCTGGTCCTGTACCTGCCGAAGATCCAGACCGCCGAGGAGGCGGCGCTGTGGCACGACATCCTGTCGGCCCTCGAGGCCCACCTCGGGCTGCCGGACGGCGCAGTCAAGGTGTACGTGCTCGTCGAGCAGATCGAGGCCTCGTTTCAGTTGATGGAGATCCGGGCCGCGCTCGGGAAGCACTTCGTCGGCTTCAACACGGGGCGCTGGGACTACATCAACAGTGTCGCGGATGCGATGGCGTGGGACCCCGAGTTCGTCAATCCGAACATCGACGCCATCACGATGGCCTACGGCTACATGCGCCACTACGAGGACCGCGTGCGCCGCGCGGTCAATACGCCCAATCGGCTCGGCCAGTACGCGCTGTGGCAGGGGGGCATGGAGCCGAACATTCCCGTGGGCTCCCAAGTGGGCGTCGCGAACAGCATGAAGAAGGCCGTCGCGGGCGCCGAGCGGGAGCAGCGCGAGGGCGCGAGCGGCAAGTGGGTCGCCCATTGGAAGATGGTCCACATCGTCCGGCCCGTGTGGGAGCGCGCGGGGCAGCCGAACCAGCTCGGCCGGAGCTTTCCGCGACTGACCTACACCGAGGCGGATGCCGCCGGGCTGACGCTGCTCGAACCG
This sequence comes from uncultured Acidobacteriota bacterium, assembly GCA_963849525.1. GTDB lineage: Bacteria > Acidobacteriota > Vicinamibacteria > Vicinamibacterales > SCN-69-37 > CAVXSP01. Next base: position 262,714 of record CAWKHL010000008.1, read on the forward strand.
GCGCCCCGCACGATTCGCGGCGCGCGCGACCTGCTGAGCGTCGCGCTGCAGTACGGCAACGCGTTCGGGCGCGGCCTGCAGGCCGCCGCGCTCAAACCCGCCGACTTCTTCGGCAACGACGACATCCTCTACCTCATGGAGGACATGGCGACCGGCGAGATCCGGCTCAGCATCCTGTGGGAGTGGCTGCACAAGCGCGCGCCGCTGACCGCCGACGACCCCATCGGCGTCACGGCCGGCGACGCATTCACCATCGAGCTGTTCGAACGGCTGCTGGCCGAGGAGTACGCGAAGCTCCGGCAGGCGGACAACCGCGATGTCTACGATGTGTCCAAGGGCACGACGCTGCCGGTCGCCCGTGAGATCGTCGAAGCGTACGTGCGGAGCGACGTGAAGCTGCCCTGGTATATCGACCTGCTCAACGCCACGCTCGGCGTCTACGACCTGGCCGAGGCGAAGCGGCGCATTGCACGGCTCACCGACGCGTTTCGCCGGGACGGCACGCGAATCACCGAAAACCTGGACTTCACACCGGCCGGCTGACGCCGGCCGGTCAGCCCGCCGGCGCGGCGAGCAGCTCCGAGGCCGTGGCCACGAGCTGCATGGACGCAAACGGTTTGGCCAGAAACGCGACGCGGCCGGACGGGGGAGCGACGTCGGGCATGGTATCGCTGTACCCGGAGATGAACAGCACGCTGAGATCCGGCCGCCGCGCCACGAGCCGCCGTGCCAGCTCCGACCCGTGCATCTCCGGCATGATGACGTCGGTCACGAGCAGAGCGATGGCGCCGGCGTGCTCGTCGAACAGCGCCAGTGCGGCGTTCGGCGTGGCCGCCTGAAGGACGCGGTAGCCCGCCTGGGTCAGCGCCAGGGCCGTCACCAGACGTACGGGCTCCTCGTCTTCGACGAGCAGGACCGTGGTGCCGGCGGGGGGCCTGAGGGCCGGAGTGGATGTCGCCGGCGCCTGCCGGGCTTCCACCGGCCGTCTCTCCTCGGCCGGGCCGCCCGCCACGGGAAGGTAGAGGTCGAACGTCGTCCCCTGGCCCGGCGCCGAGTCGACCATGATGAACCCCTGATGCTGGCGGACGATGCCGTAAACGAACGCCAGGCCGAGGCCGGTCCCCTTGCCCACTTCCTTGGTCGTGAAGAACGGCTCGAACAGATGCCCCTGGACGTCGGCCGACATGCCCGTGCCGTCGTCCTGGATGCGGAGCCGCGCGTAGTCGCCTGACGCGGCCGACGAGCCGCCGCGGCCCTCGGACGGCCTCGGCCGGCTGGCGGAGCACGCTGATCCGGATCGTGCCGCCCGGCTGCAGCGCATCGCGCGCGTTGATGACGAGGTTGAGCACCACCTGCTCCAGGTCCTGCCGGTCGATGAAGATGGGCATCGAGTCGGGGGCGACGTCGATGGTCAGCGTGATGTCCTCGCGAACGACCTGGAGCAGAATGTCGCGCAGATCCAGGAGCGCGCGGCTCGAGTCGAGCCGCGAGGCTCTGGCATCCTTCTTCCGGCTGAAGGCCAGAAGCTGCCGCGTCAGCATCGCGCCGCGCACCGTGGCCTTCCGGATCTCGTCGAGGTCGGCCTGATCCTGCGCGTTGCCCGCCCGGTTCTCGATGAGCACATCCACGTACCCATCGTGATCGTCAGGAGGTTGTTGAAGTTGTGGGCGATGCCTGCGACCAGCTGGCCGACGGCCTCCATCTTCTGGGCCTGCCGCAGCTTCTCTTCCGACGCGCGCAGGTCCGTCTCCGCCTGGCGCCGGGCGGTGACATCGTCGAGCGCCATGAGCGCGCCGGTGGCCGCGCCGTCGGCCCTGCGAATGGCGGACACCGTCACCCGGCCCCAGCATCCACGCGCCGTCGTCGCGGCGGTAGCGTTGCTCGCGCTGGTAGAACGGCTCGCGGCCGTGCATCAGCCAGTCGAATCGCTCCCGATCGCCTGGCACGTCGTCGGGGTGGCTGAACCGGTCGAACGCCATGCCAACCCACGCCGCTGGCGGGATGTCCGAGGATCCGCTCGAGCGCCGGGTTGACCCGCTGGACCAGGCCCTCGCGGTTCAGCAGCGCGGCGCCGAGCGCGGCGTGCTCCCAGGTCACGCGAAACTGCGCTTCGCTCGCCTGCAGTGCGGAGATGAAGCGGTTGTGCTCCCCCGCCATGTGCGCGGCGATGAGCGAGACGAGGACGAAGCCGAGCACCGCCCGCACCTCGAACGCGCCGTAGGCGGGAAAGGCCAGCGTCGAGCCGACGGCGCCGAGCCCGACGCAGACGATGCCGGCCCACTCGGTACCCCATCGGGCCGTCACGTAGACGGCGGCAAACAGCGGCGCGAACGGAAGCCGGGCGAAGAACGGCCACGTCGTGCGCGTCAGCGCGACCGCGGCCGCGGTCGCCACGAAGGCCAGCACGTAGGCCTGTACGCCGGAGAAGGTCCGGCCCCGCGGCGACAGCCAGCCCATCAGCCAGTTCGTCACGCGGCGGCCTGCGCGGCCGGCGTCTCTTCGCGGAAGCCGAAGATGAACATTGCGGTCACGACGAGCGCGAACGCCAGCGGAAAGACCCAGAACATCTGCCAGTGCTGCAGCGCGGCCGCGCCCGAGGCGCCGCTCATGACCGCGTCGAAGACCCAGCCGGCCAAGTACGTGCCGATGCCCTGACCGACGCCGTACGTGGCGAGCACGAACAGGCCCTGTCCCTGGGCGCGAATCGCCGCGGACGCGCGTCAATCGATGTAGACCTGTCCCGCGACGTAGACGAAGTCGTAGCAGGGGCCGTGGAGGCAGACGCCCAGAATCAGCATCCAGGTCACCCCGTCCGGCGCGCCGAGAGCGAACAGCGAGTAGCGGACGATCCAGGCGAGCATGCCGGTCAGCAGAACGCCCTTGACGCCGAACCGCTTGAAGAACCAGGGGAGGAGGAGCAGGAACAGCACCTCCGACATCTGGCCGAAGGTCATCTTGAAGCCGGGGTCGGCGACGCGCGCGTCAGCGAGGAAGACGGGCGCGTAGGCGAAGTAGGTGGCCAGCGGAATGCTCGTCAGCGTGACGGCCGCGAGGAAGATGAAGAACGGGCGCGAGGCCAGCGCCTTCAACGCGTCCAGGCCGACGACGTCGCGCACCGAGAACTTCTTGCCCGCGCCGGGCGGAGGCACGTGCGGAAGCGTGAAGCTGTAGAGCCCCATCAGCACGCCGCCGGCGCCCGCGATGTGCATCGGCAGCGCCGTGGTGTCGCCCTTGAAGAGATAGCTCACGATGATTCCGGCGGCAATCCACCCAATCGTCCCGAAGACGCGCACGAACGGAAACTCGCGCTCCTTGTTGTCCAGCACGTGGAACGCCATCGCGGTCGCCAGTCCGACCGTCGGCATGTAGCACAGCATGTGCAGCAGCAGGAACACCAGGAACAGCGGCACGGGCGCCACGCGGCCCTGCGCGACGAGCGGCGCCAGGAACACGAAACAGCCGCTGAGCACGTGCATGACGCCCAGCACCTTCTGCACCGGAAAGAACCGATCCGCAATCATGCCGAGGAAAAACGGCGCGACGATGGACCCGATCGGACTGGCCAGGTACGCCAGGTAGATGACGCCCGTCATCCCGTGGGTCTTCATGTAGTTGCCTTCGGTCGCGTACCAGGCCCCCCAGACGAAGAACTGGAGGAACATCATCACCATCAGCCGGATTCTGGTCGCCGTGGGCGTCGACATCGTGGGCTCCGCGTGGCGATATTATCCGACGGCCCGCCCCCGCGTATCAGGAAGTCGTCGGCTGGCTGCGGGGCTTCCTCCCGGGCGCCTCGATCGAGTGGATGGCGGCGGGCGAGCCGTCTTCTCCGTCTACTGCGTTTTGAAAAGGAAGATGCCCGCCCCCGCCACGTACGACGGGTCGCAGAATCGTCTGCCGTCCGAGCGACCCCGGCGGAATCACGGTCGCTTCCCGCGTCCACGTCGACCCGCTGTCGCTCGACAGATAGCTGGCGATCCCGGACTCGCAGACGTACAGGCGGACCCGGCCGTCGCTGGCCTGCGCCAGCTCCGGCACGCCGCCGCCGTCCATCGTCGCGAACTCGGTGAAGCTCAGGCCGCTCGACGAGCGCCCCAGCAGCGTCCGCGGCCCGTCGCTCACCGCCATCAACCACGAACCGTCGCCCAGCTCGAGCAGCGAGGGGTCCGTCTGCGCGGCGTTCGCCCCGAGCGGCCACGCGGCGGCAAGCGTCGTGAACGCAAGGCCGTCGGACGACTCCGCAAGGCACATCGTGTGCTCGCCGGTCGATCCGAAGCCGTTCAGGTACGCCAAACGCACCTTGCCGTTCACGTTGGTCACGTCCGGATCGACGACGCCGCTCGGCCTGAAGACGCCGTCAATCGTAATGGCCGACACCGGCGTCAACGACGTCCCGTCAGTCGCGCCAGCCACACGCCGTCGGTCTCGCCGTTCACGTAATACACGCCAATCGACCCGTCGGGCAGGCGGACGCCGTCGGGCACCGATGCGTGCGCGAGCACTTCGGCCAGGCCCGTGACGGTCATGCCGTCCGCAGTCGTGCCAACAGCGATGTTGTGCGCGTACGGGCCGCCGTTCGCGCCAACCGGAGTGCCTGGCGTGGTCGCTCCCGGCTCGCAGCCGGCGCACCGACGATCGTGCCCGACGACGGCGACGGCGTCGTGCTGGTGGGCGATGTCGGCGCAGCCTGCGGCTTGTGGCAGCCCGCGCCGCACGCCGCGCACAGCAGGGCGATCGCGACATGGCGGACGCGATCGGCAGGAATGCGGATGGTCATGACGATTCGGTCAGACCGGCGGGCGCGGGTCCGAGTCGAACCGGCGCCGTTCGTTCGACCAGCGCGAATCGTCAACGACGCGGCGCGCGAGAGCGCAGCCGAGAAGCGGACGGAACGCGAGGGATCTCGCGCGCCCGAATCAGTATCCGATGGCGAGCCCGTCCTTCCGCTTGTCCGACGCGCCGAGCAGGGCGCCGGTCGCCGGGTCGATCATGATGGCCTGGCCGCCGCCCATCAGGGCGCGGTGCCGCCAGCCCGGGGTCGGGCATGGCGCGATGGTGTCCCTTGGCGACCAGGGCGTCGATGACCGGCTGGGTGAGCTCCGGCTCCATCATCACGTCGCGGCCGCTGATGTAGCGCAAGCGGGGGGCGTCAATCGCCTGCTGCAGGTCGAGGCCGCGATCGACCAGGTTCACCAGCACCTGCACGTGGCCCTGGGGCTGGATGTCGCCGCCCATCACGCCGTAGGACATGCAGAGCTTGCCGTCCTTGAACACCATGGCGGGAATGATCGTGTGGAAGGGCCGCTTGCCCGGCTGCGACCGATTCGGGAATGTTCGGGTGTCAGCGAGAACCCCGCGCCGCGGTCCTGGAGCAGAATGCCCGTGTCCCCGGCGACCACGCCGGAGCCGAACTCCTGGAAGACGCTGTTGATGAACGAGACCGCATTCTGGTCCTTGTCCACACCGTGAAGTACGTCGTGTCACTCCCGACGTTGACGTGGCCGTAGTTCGGCGGGTCGATCGCCTTCGTCCGGATCGATCAGCGCCCGGCGTTTGGCCGCATAGTCCTTCGACAGCAGTTCCTTGACGGGGACCTTGGCGAACGCGGGATCCGCAATGTAGTGGTTCCGGTCGGCAAAGGCGATCTTCGTCGCCTCGATCATGGTGTGGTAGTAGCGGACCGGGTCGTTGCGCATGGACTTCAGGTCGAAGCCTTCCAGGATGTTCGCGAGAATCAGCGCCGTGAGGCCCTGGCCGTTCGGCGGCAGCTCGTAGAGCGTGTAGCCCCGGTAGGTCGTCGAGATCGGTTCGACCCACTCCGCTTCTGCGCCGCGAAGTCCTCCATCGTCAGGAACCCGCCGTGTCGACTGGCAGTAGTCGACGATGGCCTTGGCAATGGCGCCCTTGTAGAACGCGTCCCGGCCGCCCTGGCCGAGCGTGCGAAGCGTGCTTGCGCCAGATTCTTCTGCACGAAGATCGTCCCGGCCTTCGGCGCCTCGCCGTTGACGAGGTACGTGGACGCGGCGGCATCGTTCTTCTTGGCTGTCCACTTCCGGCGCCCAGTCCTCCGCAATCGTCTCGGCAACCGGGTAGCCGTTCTCCGCGAGGTTGATGGCCGGCGCGAGCAGGTCGGCCAGCTTCATCGTCCCGTACTTGGCAAGCAGCGTCGTCCAGCCGTCGAAGGCGCCCGGCACCGTAATCGGCAGCATGCCGTCGAGCGGAATGGACGTGATGTTGTGTTTGGCAAAGTAGTTCAGATCGAGCGCGCGGGGTGCGCGGCCGCTCGCGTTGAGTCCTTCGAGCGTCTTCGTCTTGGACCAGTACACCATCATGAACGCGTCGCCGCCGATGCCGGTCATGTTCGGCTCGGTGACGTTCAGCGCCGCGGCCATCGCCACCGCGGCGTCAACCGCGTTGCCGCCGCGCTTCAGCACGTCCAGCCCGATCTGGGCGGCCAGCGGCTGGCTGGTCGCCACCATGCCGTGCATCGCGCGCACGATCGACCGGGTGCGCGGCACGTTCGAGAACCAGTCGCTGTTCTGCACGACCGGCGCGGCCGGCGCGGGCGCGGCGGACTGGCAGGCGGAACCGGCCAGCAGGACGAGGACGCTGGCGGCGATGAATGAACCCTGAATGAAGACTCGATGGCGCATGGCTGGTGGGAACCCCTCAACCTTCCTTCGGCAGGCGGGACGGCGCACGAACCGTCACGTCCTTCCGCTTCGAGGACACTTGCAGCTTCTCGCTCGGCTTCTGACCGGCGGGCAACGTATACGTAATCTCGTACTGATGCAGCAACTCGTCGGCGATGCTCTCCATCGTCGGAATCAGCGACGTCGAGAAGACCTGCTCGTTCCGGCCGCCCGACTCCTTCGAGCCGTCGCCCAGGACCTGCGCCAGCGCGAACGCGCTCTGGCGCGCCTCGTCGTCGCTGAACCGGTTCATCTGGGTGGACACGTCGTCACTCCCCGTCGCCGTCGGCCGCGCCGCCTGGCGCACGCCGAACGAGACGACTTCCAGGATCGCGCCGCTCTTCCGCACCGCGTTGCGCACCGTGTCGCCGGAAGTCGAGGACACCGCCTCGTTGCCGATCCGCAGGACGAGGATGACCGGACGCCTCGTGTCCGAGGCGACCGTCTTGGCTTCCCGCTGGATCCCGTCGAGCAACTGCGCGCCTTCCTGATGTCCGCGGGCGCCGAGCTTCCCGAGACCGTCCGACAGGGCGCTGGGATCGCTGGCGTAATCCAGGACGTCGAACGGCTGCGGCAGCAGCGACACGAGCTTGAACTCGGCGTGCCCCAGCAGCGTGTTCATGAACTGCGCCATCCCGGCCTGAAACGCGCCGGTGCCCCAGTCGGCCACGAGAATGGCCACCCGAAGCGGCGCCGTCGCCGGCTTGACCGCAATCTTCTGGACTTTGCCGCCCTCCTTGACCTCGAAGTCCGACGCCTGCATGTCGGTGACGGGCGTGCCGTCCTTGCCGACGGCCGAAACGTAGACGGTGCGCGTGACCGCACGGGCCGACGCGCGGACGGGAGCCCGCTCGCCGGAGGCGAGGACGGCCGTGGCGGCGCATGCCAGGACCCACGTCAATCTGTGCGGCACAGGCACCTTGGTCGGCCAGTATAATCCACGACGTCAGGTCCCACCATCCGAGCGAGGCGCGACACCCGGCCCGCAGCGATCGATCGCGCCGCAGGGAACCCCCAGGACCACAGCGCGTCTGGCGTCACCGGCGGCCCGAAGCGCTCCCCTGCGGCGAATCCAACAGGTGGCCCGCCCGCACTATCATTTCAGGACGGAGACGCTGACGTTCATCGGCACGCTGGCGCGCATCGACATGAAGCATGAATTTGAAGATTCCGTGACGGACATCACGCGATGACCATCCGCCTGCCCGTGCGGCTCGTCGCCGGCATCGGGGCCGCAGCCGTCGCCAGCCTGGCGCTGGCCGCTCAGAGCCCGGACAGCGGCGACCGCACGCGCTTCTACGTCGCCGGTGCCGGCCTGCAGCTGGCCGCCGACGGCCTGGCCCTGCCGGCCCCAACGGGCGCCGAGGCCGCCACGTTCACGCCCGTGCCGGCGCCGGGGCTGCGGAGCGTCCTCAGTGACGATCACGCGACCGACGCCTCCTCGATCGACTCGAACGGCTGGCGGTTCGAGCGGGGCGTCCGCAAGGCCAGTTATCCGCAGCTCCCGCGCGGTGCGGCACCGCTCGCCGCCGCCGAAGCCTTCGCTTATGGCCTCGACGCCGTCGTGCTCACCCCCACTTCGGACGACGTCGGCGAACTCGGCAGCCTGCTCCGTTTCCTGCGCGCCCAGAACCAGCCGCAGTGGAAGCCCCTGGCCAACATCGGTGTCGTGGACGACGGGTCGCCCGCGATGGGCGGGGCGCTCAACGCCCTGACGAGCCGCAATCTGCTGTACCGGGTCATTCCCAAGCCGCAGCGCCATTTCGATCTGATCGTGCGCCCCGGCTCGACGGACTTCCCCCGCGACGTGGTCGCACACCCGAGCGATTTCGCCGCGCGCGTCCGCGAGAAGCTGGGCGACGCCAAGCCGCTCGTCCGCGTGTCCGGAACGAGCACGGCCGTCGTGCGCCTTGTCGGCAACGATCCATTCGAGCGGCTGTTCGTGTTGAGCTACAGCCGGAACCATCTGCAGTCGGGCGTCCGCATCAGCCTTCGGGACCGCTACCAGCCGATCGCCCAGGCCTTCTACCGCGTGCAGGCAGGCGGGCGGCTGACCGACATCGGGCAGGTGGAGCAACGCACCGAGTTCACGCTCCCCACCTTCAGCACCATCGCGATCATCGACCTCGTGCCGACGCGCTGATGGTTCACGTCGCGCCGGCGACGACGAGGACGACCGCGGGGACGGCGGCCGCAGGCCACCGTCCCCCGGGACGCCTACTTCAGGGTCGTGAGGAACTCGAGCAGGTCGGCGACCTGCTGCAGCGACAGGTTGTTGAGGAGCCCCTCGGGCATGAGCGACACGCGAACCTCCTGGCGAGACACGACGTCCGACGGCTTCACGCGCTGCTGCTGGTTCGGGCCGACGTTGACGACAATCGCATCCGGCTGCTCGGACGCGATCAGGCCCGACACCTGATCGCCGTTCTTTAGCGTCAGCGTGGTTGGGACGAACTCGGGCGAAATCGCCTCGCTCGGGTTGATGATGTTGTCGAGCAGGGCCTGCTTGCCGTACTTGGTGCCGATGTGCGACAAATCCGGGCCCAGCTTCGGCGTCCCGCCCAGACTGTGGCACGCCGCGCAGCCGGCCTCGCTGTCGAACACCTTGCGGCCGTCGGCCGCGCGGCCGGCGTAGCTCATGTCGAGCTGCATGGCGTTCGGGATCTCCTTCGTCGACGTCCGCGGCAGCACCTTGGCGGCCCGCGCCCGGATCGCGATGTAGACCGGATCGGTCGGCGGCGCGGCGCGCTGTCGGATCGCGACCGGCGACAGCGGGCCGTTGACACGCCGACCGCCGCGCCCGGCGGGAGCTGGCGCCGCTTCGTTCGTGAGGTTCGACGCGAGCATCTTCAGGCCCGCAGGCAGCGTGCCCTTCTCGGCCAGATCGAGGATGGCGTTCAAGCCATCGGCCGACGACGCCATCGCACGCAGCGCCATCGTCCGCACTTCGTTCGGCGCGTTGCTCACGACGATGCCCTGGGCCGCATGCCACGAGATCGGCTGGACGGGCCTCAGCCACCGCGCGCACGGCCGACACGCGGACCGGGACGGGACCGCTCGCGGCCAAGGCCTTGAACTCAGGCACATGGTCGGCGCCCTTCATCGACGACACGGCATCGACGGCCGCCGCACGGGCGTCCGGCGTCGCCGTCTTGGATGTCGCGAACGTCAGCAGATCGGGCACGAACTGGGCGTCGTTCAGATCAGCCGCGACGGTGGCGGCGGTCGCCTGCGCGCCCGGCAGCGTGAACGCCTTGCGCATCGCCTGGGCGAATGCGGGGGTGGTGCGTTCGCCGGTCCACAGACTGAAGAGCTGGTGGCCGAAGACCTCGAACGCGTGCTCCGCGAGCGCGGGTGGCGTCGACGGCGCCACGATGAACGACTCGACCGCATGCGCCGCCTCCGGCCACGGCATGTTGCCGAGCGTGTCGAGGGCGACGGTCCGCTCGGCCACCGGGGCGGACGCGTTATTGACGGTCGCGATGACGTCGGCCACCGACGTCTTCGGCCGGAACTCCCACAGGAGCTGTCCGAGCAGGGGCTGGTGAATAGCCGCCTTCAGCCGCGGGTACAGCGCATCCTCGCGCCCGCGGGCCGCGATGCCGAGCGCTTCGAGATACCAGCGGTCCTGGCCGTCGTACTGCGAGGCGAGCGTCGTCATGGCGTCGAGCCACGCCGCCGACGGCTGCTCCTGCTCGGTGTAGGCGAGGGCGGGCAGCATGCGGGAATGATCCTGCAGCATCAGCGCGATCTCGCGCCGGACCTGCGGGGATGAATCCCGCAGGAACGGCTTCGAAAACGCAAGCATGTCCGCGCCCGTGGCGCGCGCGACGCGAAGTCCGAGCACCCGGAACCGGGGATCGGTGTTCTTCATCGCGTCCTGCAGCGCCGCGGATCCCGCGGACCCGAGGCCGCCGAGCAGCCAGAGCGCGCGCGCCTTCAGGATCAGATCCTTCTGGTTCCAGGCGGCCTGCAGCACGGGCAGCGCAGCCTGCCCCTGGGCCTTGATCGTCGTGTAGGCCAGGAACTGCCGCGAGGGGTTCGGCGACGCCAGCGCCGCCGTCAGGCCCGCCGCCGACTTGAGATCCAGCGCCGGCGCCGCCGGCGTCGTGCCAACCGGCGTGACGCGGTAGATCCGTCCCATGCTGCCCTTCGGGTCGCCCATCTGGTGGCCGCCGACGCCCGGGTCATACCAGTCGCTCACGAAGAGCGAACCATCAGGCGCCACCGCCACGTCGTCCGGACGCACCCACGTATCCGACCCGCCATTCAAGACGTCGTCGCTCTTGGCCGCGTAGCCGGCGCCCTTGTCCTCGAGCGAATACATGGCAACAATGCGGCGACCGGCGTCAGCGTGGAAGAGCTGGCCGCGGTACTTCGGCGGGAACAGCTTCCCTTCGTAGACCAGCAGCCCGCAGGGTGCGCCCGCCCCGATGCGATACAGCGTCGGCGCCACGCCGGGCAGCTCGATGTGCCAGTGGGTCCCGTGGTCTTCACCCCAGGTCTTGTTCAGCGGACCGTGATACCCGTAGGTGCCGCCCTCGTAGGTGTCCACCAGCCGCGTCCAGGCGTTGCCATCGTCGTCGTTGTCGGTCTGCCAGAGGTTGCCCCACGAGTCCACGGCGACTTCGTACGGATTCCGGAAGTCCTGCGCGATGACCTCGAGATCGGTTCCGTCGCCGTTCATCCGGTACAGAACGCCCTGGTAGTAGCCGGGCCCAGTCGGAGGCGTCGCCGGCGGCGGCGCGTTGTACGAGAAGCCGCCACGCCCTCCGCCGCCCCGCCCCCCGCCGCCCGGGTTCGGTTCCATGTGGATCCGGTGGCCGGACCTGTCGGTGACGTCGAAGCCGGTGTTGCCCTGATCGAAGTAGTACTTGCCATCCCAGCCGAAGACGACCGCGTGCACACCGTGGTCGTGGTCGATGCCGTTGAAGCCGGTCAGCAGCACTTCCTTCTTGATGATGTTGTCGTTGTCGTCCTTCGTGTAGACGATGATGTTCGGCGACTGTGAGACGTATACCTTGTTGCCGAGGACGGCAATCCCCAGGGGCACGCGCAGATCCGGGCTCTGGTCGAAGACCTTGATCTTGTCGGCCTTGCCGTCATGGTTCGTGTCCTCCAGGATCGTGATCCGATCGCCCTCCGGCCGGAGGTCCGGCAGGCCGCGCGCCTTGAGCCGGTAGTTCACGCCCTCGAGTACCCAGACGCGGCCGCGTTCGTCGACCGTTATGTCGGTCGGGTTCTCCACCATCGGCTCGCTGGCAAACAACTGGACCTTGAGCCCCGCCGCCGCCTTGAGGCCCGCCAGCGTCTTGTCAGCGCTTTCCTGGCCGCGCACCGCGACGCCAATCACGACGACGCCAAGCAGCAAAATAATGAAGAAGGAAACGGCTCGTTTCATTTTAAAGTTGCCTCCGCCGAAGAATGTTTTCCTGGCCTTGCCGTGCGGGGTAACATCCTATACCCTCGCCGCTGAGATGACCAACCGGCGGGTCGACCCGACCGGGCGCCCTGGAGCCATCCATGCCGAACCGGATTGTCGCCGTCCTGGCCGGCCTCGTGCTGGCGATCCCGGCAGTCGCCTATGCTCAGGGCATGACGATGACCCTGACGCCCCGACTCGTTTTCAGTCCCTTGGCGGCACCGCCGGACGCCGACGGTGCCGCCGTGGAGGCCCAGGCCTTCAAAGACTTGATCCCGCACTTGGCGGCCAGCCCGAACGCCGCCGCCGGCGCGATCTATCTCGTCCGCCGGGACCGCGGCACCCATCCGGGCCGCTACGCGACCATCTGGGCGGCGCCGGCCGGCACCGGCCCCTCTCCCCTCACCGGGCCCGGGGTGGACGATTATCAGCTCATCGGCGCCGACGCCCTCGGGCCGCTGCCGGCCGTCGAGGTGCTCGGCGTTCACTACATCAAGGTCCGCGCGGACCGGCGGGAGGCCTTCGAACGCTTCGTCGCCGCGAAGCTGCACCCCGCCGTCGGGAACCTCAGGCCCGACCTCCGGCTGCTCTACTACCGCTGCGCGAGCGGACCGGACGCCGGCAGCTACATCACGATGTTCGCGCTCACGAACGCGGGCCGGAACAAATACTGGCCCAAGGGCGCCGATTCCGACGCCGTGAAGGCCGCCTTCAGCCCGTCGGTGCGGGCGCTCACGCCGGAGCTGGAGAGCTACCTCGTGGCCGGGACGTGGGGCACGGGGATGGCGGCCGCCACGTTCGAGGCCAAGGAATGGGGCGACTGGACCCTCGTGCCCCCGCCCGAGCGCTGAAACGCCCGCCTCTTGCCAATGCCTGCCGTATTGAACAATGCTATGCGCACGCCGGCCACGGCTCGGCGGTCATCAACCCTTACACCCCTTGAGGTATCGGCTATGAAATCTATCTTCACGCGCCCTGGCGCGTCGACCTCGTTCGCGCTCCTGGCCTCGGCCACGGCATTCACCGTGGCGGTGATGTCGGCTCCGCTCCTCGCCCAGACCGGGGCCTGGCAGCAGTTGTTCAACGGCAAGAATTTCACCAACTGGACCATTCCGCCTGGCGGTGGCGGTCAGGGAGGCGCCCCGGGCCGCGCACGGGGCAACACAGCCCGGAAGGCCCCGGCGGCGCCGGCCTCGTCCAATCCGGCGGATCGCGGCTGGGCGGTCGTGAACGGCGTCATCAGCAGCGCGCGCGCCGCCGAGGGCCAGCGTCCCGGCGGGCTGAGCACCGTCGAGAAGTTCCACGACTTCGAGCTCGAGCTGGACTACAAGCTGGACGAGGCGCCGAACACCGACTGCACCGCCAAGCTGGGCCCGAAGCCCGGCCGCAACGGCCAGATGGAGCCGCAGGCGAACCTCAGCAAGGACGCCGCCTGCACGTTCAACAGCGGCATCATCTTCCGCACCGGCTATCAGCTCAACCTCGGCCGCCGCGAAGCGGGTGAATACGTGGGCGTGGTCGTGCATCGCAACCTGCCGGAAGCCATTCGCGGCAACGTGGACTGGCTCTCGACCGGCGACTGCGGCAGCAAGAACCACGTCTATCTGCAGGACTGCAGCCAGTTCCCCGAGATCCGCCACAAGAACGACTGGAACCACATCCGGATCATGTTCAAGGGTAGTCGCCTGCAGGTGTGGCTGAACGACAAGCAGATCGTGGACGTGACCGACACGCCGATGACGGGCGAAGAGAGCTGGAACGCGCCCGCCCCAATCTCCTTCCAGACGCCGCCGGCTGGTGAAGGCGGCGGCTTCGCCGGCAAGGTGCAATTCCGCAACATCCGCGTCCGGTCCCTCTAGCTCGCCGACGACCGGCCGCTGGCCGACACGCAACGGGCCCGGAGGACGCCACACGGCGTTCTCCGGGCCCGTTGTCTTTCCGGACCGGAACGACCCGGAGCTCCGTGCGCGCGCGAAGGGGCGCTAGAGCGGCTTCCGGGTCGGCGTCGCACGCCGCAGGGCGCGAATCGCGAAGCGGCGCGCGGGCGCGCCTGGGTGCGAGTTGAGCGCCGGCGGCGTGCGATGCCGACCCGAAGACCGCTTTAGACGGTCAACTGCTTGAGGTACGGCACGCTCGCCTTCGCGGAATCGAAGTTCATCTCGACGAAGAAGTTCTGGACCCCGCCCACCTTCGCCGCCTGGAACGTCTTCACCCAATCGATGCTGCCCTGCCCGATGGGCTTCTGCGGGTGTCCGCCGCGGCCCCCTCGCCCGCCGCGCCCGCCCGCCGCGGCCGGTGCCGGAGCCGGCGGCGTCGTCATGTCCAGGTCCTGCAGGTGCATCGAGAGGAAGCGGCCCGGATACCGCGTGAAGTAGTCGGCCGCGACCAGGCCGCTCGTGATGGTCGACATCTGGAACTGAAACTTCACGAGCTTCGGATCGAGGTAGTTGTTCAGCAGGATGTCGAACACGCGCCGGCCGTCCACCATCGACAGCTCGAAGCCCTCCGTGTGGAGCCCCTGCTGCAGTCCCGCCTTCGCGGACATCTCGCCGGCGTGGTTGTACTCGTCGGCCAGCCGCTTGACCGTGTCGATCGTGTTGCCCGGCGGACGCGTCGGACCGTCGAGGCTGGGCACGCAGATCTGCCTCAGGCCGCGGTCGGTGGCCCACTCGATGATCTTTCGGCAGGGCGTCGCCGCGGCATTCGGTCATGTCCACGTGGGCGCCGATGGCCTTCAGCCCGAGGTCGCCGAGCATCCGCTGGATCTCGGCGCCGCTGTACTTCTCCATGTCCGCGAGGCCGAAGTTGTGCGCGTGATACCAGGGCGAGAGCAGCTCGACGGTCTGGAATCCGGCGTCCGCGACCTGCTTCATCGTGCCGCGAAAGTCCGTGTCGATCATCTGGCGCAGCGGAAAGATCTGAATCCCGATCGGCCAGCCATACGGCGTGGCGCGGAGCCTGGCCACGGCCGACGCGACCACGCCAGCCGCCGTGGCCTGCACCGCCGTCTTCCGGAAAAACTCGCGTCGTGAAATGGTCGCCATGGCTTCTCCCGTGGACACACGAACGGGGAAACCGTCACCCGGCTTCCCCGTCCGTCGGACTCGCGTGTTCGTTAGCTCAGCGTCTTCAGGTACGCGACGCTCTTGACGGTGAGATCCCAGGACTGCTCGACGAAGTAGTTCCGCATGCCGCCGGTCTTGGCGGCCGCGAAGACCTTCGGCCAGTCCACGGAATCCTCGCCGAGGGAGAGCTGGCCGCGGCCGCCGGCCGCCGCCCGGCCGCCCGCCCGGCCCATCATGGCGCCCATCGCCCCCCGGGCCGGCGCGGCCGCACGACCGCCCCCTCCGCGACGCCCACTGGGCGCGTTCTTGTCGGGCAGCGTCCCGGGAGACGCGGGCCGCACGCCCTGCGCGGCGTTGACGCCCTGCAGGTGCGCAGACCAGAACCGCCCGGGATACAGCGTGAAGTACGAAATCGGATTGCCGACGCTCGTCATGGCGGACATCTGGAACTGCAGGCCGACGAGCTGCGGATCGAGGTCCTCGATCAGAATCGGATACGTCAGCCGGCCGTCGACGGTGTGCGAGACCGCAAACGCCTCGTCGTGCAGGACCTGCGCGAAGCCGGCCCGCTTGGACACCGCCGCAATCGCGTTGTACTCGTCCGCCGCTGCCTTGATGTCGTCCTCGGTCGTCAGGCCGTTGCTCAGGCGCACGCGGCCGTCCTTGGTCGTCGCCCCGAGATCGGCGGTCGACAACTGGACCAGTCCGACGTCGTGCGCCCAATTCAGGACGTCCTGGTGCTGCGTGCGATAGACCTTCATGCCGACGTGGCAGCTCACCGCCTTGACGCCGGCATCGTCGAGCATCTTCTTGGTGGCCTTGCCGTCCATCAGATTCTTGAACTCCTGATAGTTCCAGGGATCGCACAACTCGATCTGCTCGATGCCGATGCCCTTCATGTCCTTGAGGAGCCCGGCGAAATCGCCCGACGCAATCCGCGCGCGGTGCGGATAGGTCTGGCTGCCAATCGGAATCCCGAGCGGACTGGCCTTGAGCCTGGCGACGTGCGCGGCCAACAGACTCATCGCGGCGGCACTCGTCGCCGACTTCTGGAAGAACTCTCGACGTGATATCGCAGACATAGGTCTTTCTCTCCTTTGTATCTCCGGGAAGCTGGCCCCCGGGCTCTCTGACGTCACACGCCCGATGGCGCCCGACCGTTACACATTCAAAGCCTTCAGATACGCAACGCTCTTGACCGTCAAATCCCAGCTCTGTTCGACGAAGGCGTACCTGAGGCCGCCGATCCTTCCGGCCGCGAAGATCGCCGGCCAGTCCGCCGTGTCCTCGCCGAGGGCCAGCTGGCCGCTCCCTCCGCCCGGCAGCGCCACGCCGCCCGCGCGCGCGGACTCGGGCGCGCCGCCAGCGCGCAGCGCCACGCATGGATCCGTCTGCGCGCCGCGGCCCCCGCGGCCTCGTCCACTGCGCCCACCGCGGCCGCCGCCCTCACCCTTGACCGGCAGGGGGCCCGCCCCACGGCCCGCATGCCGCGAGCCGTGTCCACACCCTGGAGATGCGCCGAGATGAAGCGGCCGGGGTGGTTCGTGAAATACATGATCGGGCTGCCAATCGTCGTCATCGACGACATCTGGAACTGCATCTTCACGAGATTCGGGTCGAGATAGTTCGAGCAGGACCGGATACGTCAGCCGCCCGTCCTCGAGCCGCGAGTTGGCGAAACGTCTCATTATGCAGGATCTGCTGCAGGCCCGCCTTCTTCGCGTTCTCGGCGATGCGGTTGTATTCGTAGGCGGCGCGCTTGACCTCGTCTTCGGTCGTCACGCCGTTCACGGTCCTGCCCGCCGAGGTCCGCGGTGCTCATCATCTCCATGCCGATCTCGAGCGCCCAATCGATCTGCTTCGGCTGATCGTTCCGAAGCGATCCCATCGTGAAGTGCGCGCTGACGGCCCGCATGCCGTTGTCGTCCAGGATCTTCCGCGTCTGCCTTCCCGTCGGCGAGGCTCGCAAACTCGCGGTAGGCCGGATTACAGAGCTCGATGACGTCGATCCCGATGCCCTTCATGTCCTTGAGCAGCCCGGCAAAATCCCCGCACCGGATCCGCGGCCGGTGTGGAAACGTCTGGCTGCCGATGGGCAGGCCGAGCGGGTTCGCCTTGAGCCTCGCTACGTGCGCCGCCACAGGCTCATCGCGGCCGCGGTCGTGCCGGTCTTCTTGAAGAACTCTCGCCTGGAAATCCCGGACATCGGCCCTCTCCTCGAAGCAGACGCGGTCAGTTGCCCCCTTCTTCGTACAGCCGGAGGTTCGTCATCGACCAGCTCGGTGCATTGTCCACCGAATCGGTTTCCGTGATGCGTACAGAATTTCGCCCGAACGGGCGTGAAGGCAATCGCCGTGTGCGGGCCCCTGCCCTTGCCTTCCGCCACGGGCCTGCCCCAGGTGGCACCGTCGAGCGAGACCTCACGCGGTAGCCTCGGGGAAACGGCACGGCCGGCGGGGCCCGGCCGCCCCGCGACCGACCGACCGCCGTCCCGGCCCGCGCCGGGCGAGTCGAAGTCAATCTCCGTCAACATCGCCGGCTGCGGCAGCTCGACCTGGAACCACATGCCGGGCGCCTGCGGCGCGCCGGAACTCCAGGTGGCCATCCGCAACGCCATCGCCGCGTCCGCCGGAATTGTGGCTGGCGGTGGCCTTCCAGGACGGATCGGGCTCGACCCGCCGCGGCAGACTGGCTTCCAGCTCGGGCATCGTCCACGGCGTCTTCCGGCTTGCGGTCTCCGCCCGCACGCGCGCCACCTCGGCCGGCGTCACGAACCCGCCCGCGTTGCCGAAGCTCGTGCGGACGTACGACGCGACCGCCGCGATCCACGCGTCGTTGTTCGTGCCCATCGGCACCATCGACCTCCGAGTAGCGGGCCTCGCCGATCGGCCCGGTCAGCCCCTTCAGCAACACCTTGATGACGTAATCGCGATGCCCGTTCACGCGCGGCGAACCAGCGAGCGGGGGCGCCATCATGGCGCCGTTGGTCGCGCCGGCAAGCGGCTGGCCCCGGCCGTCGCTGCCGTGGCAGCTGAAGCACAGGCTGTTGAACACCTGGCCGCCCTGATGAATCTGCTGCGTCTCTTCGGGCGTCAGAACCGGACCGCCCCGGCCGCGGCCGCCTCGGCGCGGCGGCCGCAGGATCAGGTCACCAATTTCCTTGACGCCGCGCGCCGTGATTCGCCGCCTCGGCGGCCGCGATCACGGCATCGACGTTCGGCGCCTTGAGCACGTTCAACGTCAACATCGCCTGAATCGCGACGTCCGCGTCGGCGTCCTTGGCCAGCGCACGGTAATCGGCGTCGAACGATCGATCGCCGTGCTTGTAGAGCGTCTCGCTCGCGCGGATCGCCTGCACGCGAATCCGCGGATTCGGATCCTTCATCAGTTCGCGGACCAGGCCCGCATCCAGTGCGCCGAGGCCTTCGAGCGTCCACAGCGCGTGGAACGCGGCCGACGAGGCTGTCCGAGCTTCGCGCCATCTGCTGCAGCGCCGGCGACAACCGACTTGTCCTGCCGGAGCACGAGCAGCCGCTGCGCCGTGTCGCGCCACCACCCGATCGGATTCGTCGAGGTGCGTCACAAGCTGGGCCGGCGTCTCGCTCGCTCATGTGCGGCCAGCACCTTGTTGAGCGGAATGGCGGGCACGCCCGGTCGCGTCGGGCGCGTCCGCCGGCGCCGTCCCGGGAATCCCGTCGAACCGCAGCCGCCACACCCGCCCGTGGTTCGTCACCTTGTCCAGCCCGTACTGCTCGATCTTCGTCCGCAGGTACGTGCCGCGAACCCGTCCAGTTCGTGGTCCTGGATGATGCCGTTGTACCATGTCGAGGATGTAGAGCGCGCCGTCCGGGCCTTCCTTGATGTTCACCGGCCGGAAGAGCGGGTCGGTGCTGACGATGAACTCCGAGCCCGGGTAGGCGTTGCGCAACTGCGTCAGCCCCCCGTCCTTGACGACCTTGGCGAGGCGGATCAGCCGGCCGACCGGAATCGCAGAACAACAGGTCGCCCTGCATGTCCTCCGGATACCGGTCGCTGCGCACGATCTCCGGTCGCGTTCGTCGACGTGAAGTGGTTCAGGTTGTCCAAGGGCATGCGGACGCGCGGCATGCCGCCCTGCATGTCGCCGATCCCCGGCGCCGGCCACACGATGTCGAAGTCCGGCTCGAACTGATCGGGCACCGTGAACGCGCCGTACTGAATCGGCTCCTGGAAGTTCACCGGCCCGCGCTCGCCGCCGGAATTGACGAACCACATCTTGCCGTCGTCGTCCATCGCGAGGCCCCATTCGGCGCCGCTCGGCGGAATCGACTCGCGCACGACGCCGGACGGAGTCCAGCGAATGCGGAACGGGTTGTAGGTCGTGTAGATCCAGTTGTCGAGGCCCCACACGAGCCCGCTCTGCTCGTGCTGCACGTTGCCGTCCCGGCCCCTGCCGATGCCCGTGAAGAACACGTCCCGCTTGTCGGCCACGCCGTCGCCGTTCGTGTCCGTGTACAGCACGAGGTCGTCGGAGTGCGTCTCGTTGATGAGCACGCCCCGGTCCAGCGGCAGCACCATCCGCGGCAGGACGAGGTGATCGGCGAACACCGTATGGCGGTCGAACGTGCCGTCGTGCTTCGTGCTCTCGTGCATACTCACGCGGCTGACGGGGTCCAGCTGCCCGGTCGCGTCCGCGTCCCGCATGAACGTCCGCATCTCGGCGAGATAGAGCCGGCCGTCGCCGTCGAACGCCATCGCCGCCGGGCTGACGATGTCCGGATCCGAGAGCACGAGCTCCATGTGGTAGCCCGGCGGGAGGATGAAATGTTTGGCTTCGTCTTCCGGAGAGAGCGCGGTGATGGGCGGCTTCGGACTGTAATCGGCGTCGGTGTTGGCCGGATCGGCGGCCATCTGCCCGCCGGCCCGCCCGATCACCGGCCCGCGCCCGCCCGGCTGGATCCCGCCGCGTCGCCCGCCGCCCCGGCCAGCCGGCGGCGCCGGCGCCTGACCGCGGCCCGGGGGATTCTGCGCAAACACGAGGGGGCTCGCCCCGGCCGCCGCCAACGCGGCGCTGGCCACCAGCGCGAGCCACACCGTCCGACGCCGAACGAGCTTGCCTGTTCTCTTCATGGTCACCTGCCGAAGCTCCGCTGGAGCGTCTTCACAACTTCGCCAATCTCGCGCGCTGCCGCTCGAGCCGCTCGCCGCGGTCGCGGGCGAACCGCTGCACCGCGGCCAGAATCGACGGGCCGTCGAGGTGCGCTTCCGCGATCACGTCGGCCTCCAAGCCGCCTGTCAGCCACAGGTTGTCGCGGTCCGACGTGAGCGAGTACTCGTCGGTCAGCGGCCCGCTGTCGCGCAGCGGCCACACCCGCCGCGTGCCGGTGGTGACGAACATCAGATCCTCGGCAGGCCTCCGGCGGCAGCACCGCGTGACGATACGCCTCGGGCTGGCGGTCGAACAGGTCCTCGCTGATCGCGGCGAGCACTTTCACGTTGATGCCGGCCGCTTCGAGCGCGGGCAGCAGGCTCACGAGATTGAACGTCGAGCTGCCCCCTGCGCGACGACGTAGCCGTGCCGCGGCTTGCCGGCCTTGAAATCGCGGATGACGTAGAGGCCCTTGGCCGCCGGCCTTCGAGATCCGAATCGGCGAACCGGCTGCGGTCGGCGACAGGCAAATCCGGCCGCGCGACCTCGAGCGACGATGATGCCCGACCTTCTGCTCGCGCGCGGCGATCTCCGCCGCGGCAAAGTATCCAGCCGCCACGTCGTTATAGTCCCAGAAGCTCAGGTTGATGACCTGTCCCCGCGGGAACAGCTTCCACACCTGCGGCGAGAAGATGCCGAAATGCGTGCGCGCGTCGGCCGCCGTCTCCGGTCCGGAGTGCCCGGCCAGAATATGGAGCACGCCCGTGCGGAACTTGCTGTCCTGGTTCTGCTGGCTCCACACGCGCGCCGGCAGTATACATCAGCGGCGTGAACGCGCCGTAGGTGCCCGCTCCAGCGCCCACACGCCCGCGAACTGGTTCGGGTCCGGCGACGCGTTCTGGCTGACCAGGCCGATGGCGGTCGAGGCGTTGCCCGCCTCCTGGATCGCCGCCTTGAGCGCGCGTGCCCGAGCGGGTTCGTCTCCGGGTCGTAATGGCCCCACAGGCTGCCGTGCTCGACATTGATGGACTCCGACAGGTCGGCGGCGATCGTGAAGAAGCGGTTGCCCGTGACGTAGTTCATGCCACTTGATCAGTTCCGACATCGCGCGACGCGCGCCGGCCACCTCGCCCGGCTTGCGGAACAGCGCGATCTTCACCGGCTTCTCCTCGCCCGACATGCGGGTTCCTGGCTGTGACCTGTCACCGGCTCCTGCGGCAGGTTCGCCAGACGCAGGCGGTCGTCCAGGAAGGGATCGCGCCGTGACGTCGATGCGGAGCTGGAGGTCGTCCTTGACCGTGTCGCCGATCGCCACGAGCCGGTCGGCAAGCCAGTCGCCGAGCCCGTGCTGGTCGAGCACGGACATCGCCACGTCGATGTTCGTCTTGAACTGGATCAGCCGCTCGCGCGGGTCGGTGACCGGCCCCTGGCGGATGCCCTGGAACGTCGACGCCGTAGCGCTGCTCGAACGTCTCGGCCAGCGCAACGAAATAGTCGGAGTTCATCTTCTGGGCGTAGGGTGGCTCGGGTAGCCGACGATCTGCTTGCGCGTCGGCGAGATCTTGCCGTGCGATGCGCGTCGGCCAGTAGCCCTTGGTGGTCTTGCCGATGATGATCATCGGGCGGCGATCGGCGGGATCCCACTCCTCCATCCGCTTGAGCACGCCGACGATCTGGTCGTAATCGTCGCCGTCCGGAACCGAGAACACGTTCCAGCCATAGGACGTCCATTGGTCCATCAGGCGGTAGCCGTCGAACTTGCTGGTCGATCACCCCGCCGATCAGCGACGTCGTCGATGCCCGCATTGTTGTTCGGAAAGCATGATGCGCAGACGCTTGCCGACCTTCAGCGCGAGCGCCTGCGTCTTGAGCTCCTGCGCGTGGCCCGCGCACATGGCGAACTCGCCTTCGAAAGCCACGATCTTCGGCAACGCCCGGCGGCGCGCCGACGATGTCCCAGAAGGCGGCCTTGCCCGCCGCCGCCGCGATGCCGACGCCGGAGGGGCCGCCGTTGACGTCGTTGGTGACGTCGGTGCGACTCGATGTGCCCGGACAGCGCCCTGATGCCGCGGCCCTTCGCCTGCGCGAACAGCGGATCGTCGGCGAGGCCCGCGTCCGACAGCAGGGTCTTCAACGCGCCCGCGCCGCGGCGGAAGCCGAGCGCGTCGATCGGCAGCATCGCGACGTCCGGCGTCACGTAGTACCGCCGGTCGCCGGTCGCCTCGAACTTGCGGTCCAGCGCCTGGCCCATGATCATCCACAGCGCGTAGCAGGTCGGCGCGCAGTGGCCGGCCGCCAGCATGAACTTGTCGCCGAAGGGGTGCTTGGGCCGCCGGTAGTCGTAGCGCAGCCCGCCCAGCTCGGGGCCGGCCAGATGGACGGCGACGTTGTACGGCGTGTAGGCCAGGGGCCCGCCGAAATGGCCGGTCTGCGCGTAGTTGCCCGAGCAGCACCAGGGTCATGCAGGTGAGAAACCCGATGTCCTCCAGTTGCTGCCTGTCGTACGACAAGGCGGACGAGTGGGGTTCAGGCGACGTCTGAACGGTCATCGTGCGGATTCCTGGCTCTTCAAGCCGACGGCCGGCCCTTCACAGTGCCGCGATCGTCCCGGCGCCCAGGCCCTGCCGGCCTCGCCGCACGGGAAGGATCGACCAGGTGTGGCATCACCATCAAATCGCCTGTGTGGGGAGAACGGCCCCGCAGCGCCACGGCTGGGAAAACGCCCTGTAGCGTATGTCGCCCGCCGCTCGGGGCGCAAGGCGACGGCCCACGGCCGGGAGGCGCCTACTGCGCGCCGCGTTCGGACTCTTCGGAGAGGAGGCCGACCGCCGTGTGGACAATCGCGCTGAGGCCGCCGTCGCCGGTCCGGTAGTGACGCGATGAGCTCTCGCCGCATGCTCGGGGCCCAGAAGCGGCGCAGGTGGCTGGCGACATTCCGGGCGGCCTCGGCCTTGTCGGGCTCGGCGTCGAAGAACCGGCCGATGTCGTTCGCCATTGAGGTGAGCCGTTCGATTCTCATGCGTCCCGCCGCTGTCCGGTCCGGCTCACACGTGCGCGGTTTCCCGCCGCTTGAGGAGCTCGAGCTGGTGCCGGGTGAACTCGCGGTGGCGTTTCTGCCAGGCCGACGGCTGGTTCACCTTGACGATCTCCACCGCGGTGACCTTGTACTCAGGGCAATTGGTGGCCCAGTCGGAGTTCTCGGTCGTAACCACATTGGCGCCGGAGTCGGGAAAATGGAAGGTCGTGTAGACGACGCCGGGTCGCACACGATCGGTAATCTCGGCGTGCAGCACGATCTCGCCGGACCGGCTGGTAGTCCGACGAGGTCGCCGTCCTGAATGCCGCGGTTTTCGGCATCATGCGGATGAATTTCCAGGCGGTCTTCGGACGCCCAGGCCAAGTTCGAGCGTACGCCGAGTCTGCGCGCCGACGTTGTATGGCTACAGAATGCGACCGGTAGTCAGTAACAATGGAAAACGGCGCGTAGCGCGTTCGTTAGTCGGGACGTACTCCGTTAGCATGAACCGACCTTTGCCGCGCACGAATTGCCCGTCATGCATCGATCGGCGTCGCCGTCGGGCGCCTTGTCGTTGCAAGGCCACTGGATGCTGCCCAAACGATCGAGCTTCTCATAGCTGAAGCCGGCGAAGGTCGGCGTCAGTCGGGCAATTTCGTCCATGATTTCGCGCGGATGGCTGTAGTGCATTGGGTAGCCCGAGCGCGTGGATAAAGCGACCGTCACTTCCCAGTCTTCATGCCGGCCAGCGGCTCCATGACCTTGCGCACCGGTGATATGCGCCGCTCCGCATTCGTGAATGTGCCGTCCTTCTCCAGAAACGACGAGCCAGGCAGAAATACGTGCGCGTACTTGGCGGTCTCGTTCAGGAACAGATCCTGGACCACGACGCATTCCATGGACTGCGAGCGCCGCCGTGACATGTTGCGTATCCGGGTCGGACTGGGCAGGGTCTTCGCCCTGGACAGTACAAGTCCCTTGAAGCTGCCGTCAAGAGCCGCCTCGAACATATTCGGGATGCGGAAGCCAGGCTCGGCATCCAGCGCTACACCCCAGTCCGTCTCGAAGCTCGCACGTAATCGATCGGATACGTGACGGTAACCGGGGAACTCGTGGGGAAACGAGCCCATGTCGCACGAGCCCTGGACGTTGTTCTGCCCGCGCAGCGGATTGACACCGACGCCCTCGCGCGGCCGAGATTGCCGGTGGCCATCGCGAGATTGGCGATACCGATGACCATCGTCGAACCTTGGCTGTGTTCGGTGACACCAAGGCCGTAGTAAATGGCTGCATTCCTGCCCGTCGCATAGAGCGCGCGCGGCTCGCGGACGCACGTCCGCGGCTCGACACCGGTCACGTCGGCCAGTCGCCTCCGGCGATTGCGCGGCTCGGCAACAAAAGCCCTCCACGTGCGGAAGGAGGCGGTCTCGCAACGGTCCGAGACAAAGTCGTCCTGCCAATCCTTCGGTCACTACGACATGCGCCATGGCATTGAACAGCGCGACATTGGTTCCGGGCCGCAACATCAAATGGTAGTCGGCCTCGATCTGCGGCGTGCGCACGAGGTCGATCGTCCGCGGATCGGCGACAATGAGCTTCGCGCCCTGCCGCAGACGCCGTTTGATCTGCGAACGCGAAAACAGGGTGGCGCGTCGGTCGGGTTGGCGCCGACACGATAATGGCGTCGGCCTTCATGACGGAATCGAAGGCCTGCGTGCCGGCAGACTCGCCGAATGTGCTCTTCAGCCCGAAGCCGGTCGGTGAATGGCATACCCGCGCGCACGTATCCACGTTGTTGTTGCCGAACGCTGCGCGAACGAACTTCTGCACCAGGAACGTCTCTTCGTTGGTAGCAGCGCGACGACGTGATGCCGCCGATGGCGTCGCTGCCGTAACGTCTCTTGGATGCGACGGAACCGTGCGCCGCGTATTCGATCGCCTCGTCCCAGGAGACCGAGCGCCACGGATCGTCGATCGTCTTCCGGATCATCGGCGTGGTGACCCGATCCGCGTGGGTCGCGTAGCCGAACGCAAACCGTCCTTTGACGCAGGCGTGACCGTGGTTGGCGTTGCCGTCCTTGTCCGGCGCCATCCGCACGAGCTGGTCGCCTTTCAATTTCGGCTCTGAAAGAACATCCAACACCGCAATACGCGCAGGTAGTCTTAACGAGCGCATCCGGCAGCGCCGGCTGCACGCACCGATTTCTCGTTCAGCGCGTCGCGTCGGGCAGGCTTCGACACAGGCGCCGCACGAGACGCATTCCGAGTCGAGGAACGGCTTCGTCCTGGCTCGCTGCGACTTTCGACTCGAAGCCTCGGCCCTGCGATCGTCAGCGCGAAGGTACCCTGCACTTCGTCGCAGGCGCGAACGCAGCGCGAACAGACAATGCACTTGCTGGCGATCAAAAGTGAAGTAAGGATTGCTGTCGTCGACTTCGGCGCTGCCAGATGGTTCTCTCCTTCGTAGACCGTAGCGCGTCCCGATGGCTCGAGGGCACCGGCCATGTCCTGCAGCTCGCATCGCCGTTGGCGGAGCACGTCAGACAGTCCAGAGGATGGTCCGAAATATACAGCTCCATCACATTGCGCCGGAGATGCGTCAAGTTGCGGGGTCTGGGTGCGCACCTTCAGACCCTCGGCGGCGAAGGTCGTACACGAGGCGGGAAACCTGTTCGGCCCTCGATCTCGACCAGGCAAAGCCGGCAGGATCCAAAAGCCTTCAACGAATCCGTAGCGCAAAGTTTCGGAATCTGGCGGCCGGCCAGTCGCCGCAGCACGCATGATCGACGTGCCCGTCGGGCACCGTTACCGGGCGGCCGTCGATTTCGAGCGTGACCGTTTTCGTTTATTTGCTCGCAGGCGTCCCGAAGTCGTGCGTAGTCGATAGAGTGCATGGCTGTCCTCTCCCGGTTATTCAGGCGACGTCGGCGATGGCCGACGAAGTCCTGCGGAAAATAGTTCAACGCGCTCTGCACCGGAAACGGCGCCATCCCACCCAGTCGCGCATAAGGATCCGTTAATCATGGTATCGCAAAGATCGCGAGCAGAGTCTCATCTTGCGCGTTGCGGGCCGTTTTGCGCCAGAATCCGATCGATCACTTCCACGCCCCGGGTCGCGCCGATCCGGCACGGCGTACATTTGCCGCAGGATTCGACTGCGCAGAATTCCATGCGCAAAGCGCGCCATCTGCGACATATCCACGGTGTCGTCGAACACGACGACACCACCATGGCCCAACGTGGCACCGATCGCACTGAACGCCTCGTAATCCAGCGGCGTATCGAATTGCGACTCGGGAAGAAAGCCCCGAGCGGCCCACCCACCTGCACGGCGCGGATTGGCCGACCCGATGGCGGAGCCGCCGCCGTAGTCGTACAACAGTTCGCGCAGCGTCAAACCGAATGCGCTGCTCGATCGATACCGCCGTGTTTGATGTTGCCGGCCAACTGCGACGGCAGCGTACCCAGAGATCGACCCGACCCGAAATCGCGTAGAACGGCGGCGCCGCGCGTCGAGAATAATCGGTACCGCGGACAACGAAACCACGTTGTTGACCACGGTCGGCATCCCGAACAGACCTTCGATTGCGGGCAGCGGCGGTTTGAAGCCGTACCTGGCCGCGATTGCCTTCCAGGCTCTCGAGCATCGAGGTTTCTTCTCCGCAGATGTACGCGCCCGCACCCATGCCGCACCTCAAGATCGAAGGAACGACCGCTGCCGAGCAGGTCTTTGCCGAGGTAGCCGTGCCGGTAGCGCAGCGCAATTGCTTCGTTCAGCACGCGCGCCGCGTGCGGGTACTCCGCGCGCAAGTAGATATAGCCTTGCGTTGCGCCGACTGCGAGCCCGGCAATGGTCATCCCCTCAATCAGGCCGAACGGGTCGCCCTCCATCAGCATGCGATCGGCAAACGTGCCGGAATCGCCTTCGTCGGCGTTGCACATGATGTATTTCTGTCGGCCGTGCGCGTCGAGCACCGTATTCCATTTGATGCCCGTCGGGAATGCGGCGCCGCCACGTCCGCGAAGTCCCGACATCTGTACCTCCTGGACGATGTCCGCCGGCGCCAGATCCAGCGCGCGATTCAGACCCCGGAAGCCCTCATGCTCCAGGTAGTCGTCGAGGTCGACCGGATCAGTGATGCCGACGCGCGCGAACGTCAGCCGTTCCTGGGTCCCAAATACCGGACGGCTCGAGTTGGCCCGACGCGCAGGGCGTGGGGCTCGCCGTTGCAGGAAATCGGCATCGAACAGGACCAGGACGTCGGCCGGCACGACCGGGCCGTACGCGACTCGGCCGTCAGGGGTATGCACTTCGACCAGCGGCTCCAGCCAGCACATGCCGCGTGAGCCGTTGCGGACGATGCGGACGTCGATTCGCCGCGCGCGCGGCTTCGTCGCGCGATCGCCTGCGCGACTTCGCTCTGCGCCCAGCGAAGCGGCGGCGGCGTCGCGCGGCACGTATACCGTAGCCGTCATCACTGACGCTCCCACTCGGACAAGCAGATCGTCGAACCGAGGCGGCGTCGACCCGGCCGTAAATCTCGCCGTCAATCATGACGGCCGGCGAACACGCGCAGTTGCCGAGGCAATACACCGGCTCGAGCGAGAACTTGCCGTCCGCGGTCGTTTGGTGGAAGTCGATGCCGAGGCGTTGCTTCGCTGCGCTTCGAGGCGTCGCCCGCCCATCGACTGGCACGCTTCGGCCCGGCATAGGTGCACGGTGTGCTGGCCGGGCGGCGTGTCGCGAAAGTAGTGATAGAAGCTGATGACGCCGTGGACGTCGGCGCGCGACAGATTCAGCGCGTCGGCGATCAAGGGAACCGTCGCGGCCGGCACGTACCCGAGCGCCGTCCTGGATGCCGTGCAGGATCGGCAGCAGGGCGCCCGGCGCGTCCTTGAACTGCGCGATCAGGTTCAGCGCGGTCTGACGGCTCTCGGAATCCAGCGGTTTCATTCGATTCCCCATTGTAAGCGATGCCCACCCGCCCGCCGCTGCCGCGCCGCGACGGCCGCACGCGGCCGCTCCGGCGACTAGGTCGTCTGGCGGATCGACGCCGGAATGATCGTGCTCACCATCATCAGGCCGGCCACCGCATAGAGCGCCACGTCATAGCGGCCAGAGTACTCGACGAACACTGGCCATGACCATGGGCCCCAGCACGCCGGCCGCGCCCCACGCGGTGAGCATGAGACCGTAGATGGGCCCGACGTGCTCGGCCCCGAAGTAGTCGGCGGCAAATGCCGGCATCGTGCCGAAGCCGCCTCCGTAGCACAGAAGGACGACGCACGCGAGCGCAGTAAACGCCGCGAAGCTGTGAACCGAGGGCAGGATCAGGAACAGGACGGCCTGAAGCGGAAACATCAGCAGGAAGACGGTTCGGCGGCCGATCGTGTCCGAGAGCCACGCCCAGAAGAAGCGGCCCACGCCGTTCGTGATCGAGATTAATCCCACCATGCCCGCCGCGACCACGGCGCTGACGTGGGTGATCTCTTCGGCCATCGGCGCCGCCTGCGAGATGATCGCAATGCCCGCCGTCGTGTTGAGGAACAGGATGGCCCACAACGCGTACCACTGCCAGCTCTTCACGGCGTCGGCCAGACCGTATCCGGCCGCAAACCTCGCCGGCAGGGTCTGTTTGGGCGCCCATCCTTCGGGTTGGTAGCCCGGCGGGGGGTCCTGCATGAACAGGCCGCCGCCGGTCACGGCCACGAAATAGACGACGCCGAGGATCGCAAACGTCTGCAGCACGCCGACGCTCCCGATGAGCCTCGTGGCCAACGGCGCGGTCACCAGCGCGCCCGCCCCGAATCCTGCGACGGCGATGCCGGTCATCGTTCCCCGCTTGTCGGGGAACCACTTCACGAGCGTCGCGACCGGCACGATATAGCCGAGGCCCAGCCCAGTCCCGGCGATGATGCCGTACGAGAGGTACAGCCACCAGAGACGTCCAGCCGACAGGCTGGCACCGAACGTGCCCGCGCCGTAGAGGACCCCGGCCACGATCGCCACTGTCCGCGGGCCGACCCGCCGCATCCACAATCCGCCGGCGAACGAGGCAAAGCCAACGACCAGGATGTCGATCGTGAACGCGAGCGTGACCTCCGGAATGGTCCATCCAAAGGCCTGGGTTAACGGGATTCTAAAGACACTCCAGGCATAGACCGCGCCCAGCGCGACCTGCATGACCACGCCGGCAACGGCGATCCCCGCTCGCTTTGACATCAGGCTCCCTCAGGTCGCGGGCAGCGTTCGCCCGCGTCGATCAGACTTCGAGCGCCTTCAGGTACGCGACGCTCTCCTTCGTGAGGTCCCAGTTCTGCTCGACGAAGTAGTTCTTGACGCCGGTGTCCTTGGCGGCGTCGAACGTCTGGACCCAGTCGATCTGACCCGCTGCCGACGGCCACTTGGGGGTGCCCCGGCCCGCGGCCGCCGCGCCCCGGCGTCGTCTTCATCATGTCGATGTCCTGCACGTGCATCGAAATGAACCGGCCCGGGTGCTTGGCGAAGTACTCGGTCGCCACCAGACCCGCCGTGATCGTGGACATCTGGAACTGGAACTTCACCAGCTTCGGGTCGAGCAGGTCGAACAGACGGTCGTAGGTCCGCACGCCGTCGACCATCGACAGCTCGAACCCCTCGTTGTGCAGTCCCTGCTGGATGCCGTTCTTCGCCGCGACCGCGCCGATGGCGTTGTACTCGTCGGCCGCCTTCTTGACCTGGTCGAGCGTCGGGTTGCTCCCGCCGTGGCCGTCGCCGAGGCTGGCGACCATCATCTGGGTCATGCCGATCGCTTTCGCCCAGTCGATGCTGGCCTGCTGGTTCTCCCGGAGCTCGGGCAGGCTGAAATGGCCGCTCTCGCTCTTGATGCCGTGGTCGGCCATGATCTGCTTCACCGACGTGGCGTCGCGCAGGACCGCGAACGCCGGCTGCTTGTAGCCGAGCGGCGAGCACAGTTCGAGCCGTGTCACGCCGATGGCCGCCATCATCTTGCAGAAGCCCGGGAAATCGCCGAGCATCGCCTGATGCGGGTAGATTCGGCTGCCGATTGGCCAGCCGTTCGGATACGCCCGCAGCCGCACCGCGAGTCCCGCGGCGACGACGCCCGCCGTCGCCGCGTTCACCGTCGTCGTCTTCAGAAACTCGCGTCGTGAGATTGGTGCCATCGAGTCGCTCCGCCGACGCCTGGACTACGCCTTCATGGCCTTGAGCGCGGCCACGCTCTCGCGGGTCAGTTCCATCGACTGCTCGACGAAGTAGTTCTTGATGCCGCCGGCCTTCTTCGCCGCCGCAAACGTGGCGGCCCAATCGATGCTGCCCTTGCCGACCGCAACCTGGGGATGGCCGGGACCGCGCCCGCCGCGGCCGGGCGTCGTCTTCGTCATGTCCATGTCCTGGATGTGCATCGAGAAGAAGCGGGTCGGGTACTTTGCGAAGTACTGCGCCGCGATGAGGCCCGTCGTGATCGTGGACATCTGGAACTGGAAGCCGATCAGCGCCGGGTCGGTCATCGCGATGATGTGGTCGTACATGAACGTGCCGTCCGGCATCTTGACCAGGTCGAAGGCCTCGTTGTGGGACCCCGCACGCATGCCGGCCTTGTGAATGTCGACGGCCATCTTGTTGAACTGCCCGGTGAGCGTCTTCGCCTCGGCCATCGTTGCCGTCGTGGCGCCGCTCTTGAGCGTGGGGATCATCATCTGCTGCAGCCCCAGGTCGGTCGCCCACTGAATCGCCTTCGACAGGTTGTCGCGCAGTTCGGGGAAGATGAAGTGCGCGCTCACGGCCTTCAGGCCGTTGTCTTCCACGATCTTCCGGGTCTCCTTGCCGTTCATCAGGCCCTTGAACTCGGGATAGCCCGTACCGCCAAGATAGCCGCAGAGCTCGATCTGATCAACGCCGATGCTCTTGAGCGTCTTCAGCAGGTCCACGAACTTCCCGTCCTGAATCAACTGGCGATGCGGGTACGTCTGGCTCCCGATCGGGAGGCCGAGCGGGTTGGCCCGGAGCGTCGCCACGTTGGCGACGGCCAGCCCGGCCGCGGCGGCCCCAGCCGCTGTCGTTTCGAGAAACTGTCGTCGTGACATCACCGCCATGATCGTCTCCTGAAGAAGATGAAAGACCGGAATGACTGCTACTTCCTGGCGCCGCCGCCGCCCGCGGCGCCGGGCTTGCTCTCGAACACGAACGTCCCGAAGATCGTCGCGACGACGATGTCCGGCTTGCCGTCCTTGTTCAGATTGACCACGTCGAACGACGAGCCCACACCAGACTTGTTGTGCACGAGCTCCGGCACGAACCGGGCGCCGCCGGGGGCCTTGGGATCACGCACCGTGTGGTAGATGTAGAGCACCGGCGCCCCAAACGGATCGTTGTGCGTCAGGACGTTGTTCCCCGCCTCCGACCAGTAGCGCTTGCCGACGATCATGTCGGGCACCTTGTCGCCGTCCATGTCGACGAAGCGTTCGCCGTGCGACTCCGAGAACACGACGTTGCCCATGTTCTTGGTCGAAAAATCGCCCGCGATCCGATGCTGCACGAACGTGCGGGTCCCGTCGGCCGCCTTCTTCTGCTCGAACCAGTTCAGCCCCCAGCTGTGGGCGTTGCCGGCGACGACGTCGGCCAGGCCATCGCCGTTGACGTCGTAGACGCCCATCTCGCCGCCGCCGTTGCCGAACGTCGAGTTATCACCGAACTGCACCTCGTGGTAGATCCACGGGCTCACGTTGATCCCCCCGGCCGGCTGCTCGTACCACCCCGTCGGCACCACGATGTCGAGCCGGCCGTCGCCGTTGATGTCCCCGACGCCAATCCCGTGCCCGTTCACGGCCTGGCCGGGGCCGGAAATCACGTGTGGCGTCCACACCGCCGTCGGATTCGACGGGTCGGGCCGCGCCCAGGCGTAGCCCCCGGCCTGACCCTGGCCGAAGATCACCTCCGGCTTGCCGTCCTTGTCGAGATCCTTCAGCAGCACGATCTCGGTCGAGATCGTCGGCAGCACGCTGAACTTCTCCCAGCGGCGCGACTCGCCCTTCGGATTCACGTACAGGTCCATGTGGCGGTTGCCGAGCGACGACAGGATGTCGGGCCAGCCATCGCCGGTGAAGTCGGCCGCCAGATTGACCATGTCCGGAGCGAAGGAGTTCTCCGGGTCGTAGACGACGCCGTCCCGGTAGCGCACCTGCTCGGTGAAGGCCGGCCCCGGATAGTAGAACGGGCCGGAGATCACGTCGAGCGCGCCGTCGCGGTTGACGTCGGCGGTCGTGGCGCCCCAGCCGTAATTCATCTGGTTCAGGCGTTGAATCGTGAAGTGGCTCGAGAGCTGTTCCTTCGGATCCGGCTCCCGCATGAGATCCTTCCAGGCCAGATCCTTGTAGTGGACTTCGCCGCTGCCGCCGACGTACAGCGCAATCGGCCCATAGCCGCTCGCGTTCTTCTCGTCGACCGGGACGCGGCCGCCGAAGGTGGAGACCACCTGCACCGGGCCGATCGTGCTGCCGGCCGGCGGCCCTTCCGTCCCGATGGTGATGTACTCCTCGTTCCACTGGCCTGCGGCGATGCTGGGCGGGCGGCGGCCCGAGCTTCCCTGCTGGGTTCCGCGCGGCGCCGGCGGCGGCGCGGCGCGCCGGCCGCCCGCAGCGGCGCCCCGACGGCCCCCGCCACCGCCGCGGCTCGGCGCCGCCAACGGCTCGCGCGCGGTCTCCTTGCCCGTGGCGTCAATCGCAACCGAGTACACCCCGGTGTCGCCGGTGGTCAGCGAGACGAAGACGCCCGTCATGCCGCCGTCCGGCGTCTTCTGGGCCCGCAGCAGCGCGCCGGATTGGCAGTCGCCCGTGCAGCGGTAGTTCATGTACCACTTCGAGTCCTGGAAACTCTTGTCCATCACGAGCCAGCCGCCGCTCGTGCCGGGCTTGGCGGTGCCGATGAGCTCGCCGTTCTGCGCCTTCCAGGTGGCGCCGCCGACGACGTGCCAGCCGGCGAGGGTCGACCCCGTGAACGTGCCGTCGGGCAGGAAGTTTCCGGGCACCTCTGCGTGAATGCCGAGCGCCATCGCGGCAACCGCAACGACGGCAACGACGAGCGAACGGTGACGATGAGTTCGCATGATTGACCTCGTTACTACTTCTTGGCCGCCGCCGCGCGCGCGCCGGGCCTGCTCAGGAACACGTCCGTGCCGAACGCGCCCGCGACCGCGATGTCCGGCACGCCGTCCTTGTTCAAATCCATGACCTCGAAGCTCGAGCCCACGCCGGAGTGATTGTTCACGAGTTCGGGCTCGAAGCGCGCGCCGCCCGGCGCCTTCGGATCGCGCACCGTTTTGTAGATGTAGACCACCGGCGCGCCGTACGGATCCTCGCCGTTGTAGTTCTCGAGGTGCGACCAATAGCGTTTGCCGGTGACGAAATCCGGAATGCCGTCGCCGTTCATGTCGGCGCACCGCATGGCGTGCGACTCAGAGAACACCACGCCGCCCATGTTCTTCGTCGAGAAGTCGCCGGCGATCGGGTGCTCCACGAACGAGATCGCGCCGTCGGCCGCGCGCTTCTGCTCGAACCACTTGATGCCCCACGCATGGGCCTGGCCGCTCACGATGTCCGCATAACCGTCGCCGTTGACATCATAAACGCACATCTCGCCGCCGCCGTTGCCAAACGTCTTGTTGTCGCCGAGTTCCTCGGCGTGGAACGTCCACGGGCTCTGCATGATGCCGCCCGCGGGCTGCTCGTACCACCCGTACGGCGTCACCAGATCCAGACGGCCGTCGCCGTTGATGTCTCCCACGCCGATGCCGTGCGGCGGCACCTGCTGGCCCTTCGTCGAAATCGCATGTGACGTCCACACGGCGGTCGGGTTCGCCGGATCGGGATGCGCCCACGAATACACACCGCCGCCGCCAAAAATGATCTCCGGCTTCCCGTCCTTGTCGAGGTCCTTCATGAGCACGATCTCGGTGGAGATCGTCGGCAGCACCTGGAACTTGTCCCACCGCCGCGATTCGCCTTTCGGGTTCACGTACAGGTCCATCGGCCGGCCGTTGGTCATCTCCGAAGAAAGGATGTCCGGCCAGCCGTCGCCCGTGAAGTCGGCGGTCAGGTTGACCATGTCCGGCGCGTACTCGGTCGCCGGGTTGTACACGCGGCCCTCACGGTAGATCTTCCGCTCCGTGAAGTTCGGGCCCAGGTAGTAGAAGGGGCCCGACACGATGTCCAGCACACCGTCGTGGTTGATGTCCGACGCCGCGGCCGACCAGCCGTAGTACAGGCTGCTGATGTGCAGATCCGTGTACCGGGGCGAGGTCTTCTCGCGGGCTTCGACGATGCCATTCAGGTCCTTCCACGCGAAGTCCTTGTAGTGCACCGTGCCGGTTCCGCCGACGTAGAGTGCGATCGGACCGTAGCCGTCGGCGTCCTTCTCGTCGAGCGTCGTGTTGCCGGCCGTCGACGTCCGAAGCGTAGTCACCGAGATCAGGACGTCCACCGGGTTCCAGCCGGACTTCAGGGTCGGCGCCGGCCCGCCGCGGCCGCCGCCGCCCCCACCGCCGCGGCGGCCGGGCGGCACAATCTTCTCGCGCGTGAGCTCCTTGCCCTGCGCATCGATCGTCACCAGATACGATCCGAGCTCGCCGCCGGTCAGCGAGATGTAAACGCCGCGCATGCCGCCGTCGGCGGTCTTCTGAGCGCGCAGCAGCACGCCGGACTGGCAGGTACCCATGCACTCGTAGTTCGTGAAGAGCTGCACGTCCTGGAATCCCTTGTCCATCACCAGCCAGCCGCCCCCGCCGGCGGCGGCCGTGCCGACGAGCTCCCCGTTCTGTGCCTTCCAGGTGGCGCCGCCCAGCACGTGCCAGCCGGCCAGCGTGGACCCCTTGAATGTGCCGTCAGGAATGAACTGCGCCGGCTTCTCTGCGTGGAGGCCGAAGACCAGGGCCGTGACCGCCGCAGCCGTAATTACGAAGGAGCGTGCAAGGTGGTGCGTCATGGGGTTCCTCGTCGTTAACTGAGTGCGGCACACGATACCGCAAGACGTTATCGGCCGCAAAGTCGCCGCGCCCTTGGGGGCCCGCGCCCCCCGCGCGTCCGGTTGGTCTTTCCGCCTGCCTCCTGGCTACACTGCCCTGTGGTCCCCCGTGCCGCCCTCGCGTGCGTTGTCGCCTCCAGCCTGGCGCTGACTCCAGCGGGAGCCGCGACTAGGGGCCAGGACCGGGTCGGGTCGCGCCTGCAGCGGATTCGAGCAGCGGGACGCCCTCGGGTGCGGCGTCGAGCCGACCGTGCCGGGCTTCTCCGAGCGGGACGTCGACGGGCGCTACCATGGCCTGGACGTGGATATCTGCCGCGCGCTGGCGGCGGCCATCCTCGGGTCGCCCGACAAGGTCAGGTTCCTGCCCGCCTTGTCGGTGGCCGACTTTCTCCGGCAGGACGACATCGACGTGGTGTCGCGCCGGCTGACATGGGAGCTGACCCGCGAGGGCGGACAGGGGCTGCTGTTCGGGCCCGTCACGTTCTACGACGGCCAGAGCTTCCTGGTGAGCCGCCGCTTGGGCGCGGCCCGCGTGGGGCGGCTCGGCGGCGTGAACATCTGCGTGGCCGGCGGCACGGTCTTCGAGGCCAACCTGAACGTGTACTTCCGGGCGCACGGGTTGACCCTTGCGAAGACCATCATCGAGTCCCCGCACGACTACGGTGCGATCGCGAACCAGCTGGACTCCGGCCGCTGCCGCGTCTACAGCGGCGACGTGTCGGATTCTGGGCGCGATCCGCGCGCGCCTGGCGAGGCCGGACGACTTCGACATCCTCGACGACCGGATTCTCGAAGGAGCCGCTTGCGCCGCTCGTGCGGAGCGACGACCCGGCGTTCTTCACGATCCTGCGCTGGACGGTCTTCGCCCTGATCGAGGCCGAGGAGCTGGGCGTGACCTCCGAGAACGTGGACGCCATGCGTCAGAGCCCCGACCTGGCGGTCCGGCGGCTGCTCGGAGTCGTGCCCGGCAACGGCCGGGCGCTCGGGCTGCGCGAGGCATGGGCGTACGACGCCATCAAGTCGGTTGGCAACTACGGCGAAGTGTTCGAGCGGAACGTCGGGCGCGGCAGTGCGGTCGGGCTGAAGCGCGGCCTGAACCGGCTGTTCACCGATGGCGGATTGATGTACGCCCCCCCGCTGCGATGAGCGGGAACGCTACTTCGCGGCGGGATTGAGAATGAACGTCTCGAGCTGGACGGCGCCGAGCTTGTCCGGCACCGTCGGCGCCCGCACGACCGTGTAGCCGGACTTGGCGACCTTGACCTCGATCTGGGTCGGGTCCACCTTCTTCCCGAGACCCTGGATCGCGCGGCCGATGTCGGGGCTGCGGTAGTGCCCGGGCGAGTCGTTTCTGAAGGGGAACGTCAGGCCGGCGTTCTTCGCGGTGATGGTCACCATCACCTTGTCGAGGACGTTGCCTTTGCTATCCTTGACGCTGCCGAAGTAGTACAGCACGGCCTCGCCTTCATTCTGCATCTCGAAAAACTCGGCGCCGTTGGCCCGCAACGGTCCCGACGCCGCCATGCCGAGCAGGACGGCGGCCCCCACCACGGCGGCGATCCTGGCGTGCAGCGTCATCCGTTCATTTTAGCAAAGGGGGGCGGCGCCTCCGGTCACCGGCCGCCCGACGACGACGGCGCGACCCGCGCCGAAACTTTCGCCATATTTGTGCGGGCATCGGTCAGGGTCGGGTCCAGCGCGATAGCCGCCCGGAAGTGGTCGAGGGCTTCCGCAGGCCGCCCCGCCCGCGCCAGCGCGACACCAAGATTGTTGTGGGTCTCGGCCGACCGCGGGTCGCGCGAGAGCGCCTCCTGGTAAGCGGTGATCGCGTCCGCGAGCCGGCCGCGCTCCACCAGCAGGTCCGCCAAGTTCCGGTACGACTCGGGCGACGTCGGGCTCAAACGGATGGCCTGGCGAAACGCAGCCTCCGCGTCGTCCAGCTGGCCGAGATCGTCGAGCGCGCGCCCGAGGCCGTCGGCTGCGTCCGCCGACTCTGGATGCGCGCGCAGCACCTGGCGGTACTGCTCGGCCGCCTGGGCCGGTTGATTCGAGCGACGCCTGCACGCGGGCCAGATCATCGCGCGTGGCCGTGGACGCCGGATCCAGCGTCAGCGCCGATTCGAGGGCCGCGCGCGCCTCGGTCAGCCGGCCCAGCGATGCGAGCGCGAGTCCGAGGCTGCGGTGCGCGGCCGCACGATTCGGGCTGTTGCGGAGCGCCGTCGTGCACTCGGTCACCGCCTCGGCCATCCGGCCGAGGCGCGCGTCCGCATCGCAGAGGTTGTTGTGCGCCTGCGCGAAGTCCGGCTGGAGGCGCAGAGCTTCCTGCAGGTGCGACGCGGCCTCCTCGTCGTCCGCGCGGCCTCGCGATCGATTCGAGCAGCAGCGCGCCGAGGTTGTTCTGCAGTACCCAGGCGGCGGGGTTCCGGCTGAGCGCCGTGCGGTAGAAGGTCTCTGCGTCGGCGAATACGCGGGCCTGCCCCCAGGCCAGGCTCCCCACCACCGCGAGCAGCGCGGCACGCCACAAGGCGCCCGGCACAAGGTGCCGCAGGGACGCACCCGCCTCGAGGCGGCCGAGCCCGCGCGTCAACCCCGCCGCCACGCAGGCGAGGACGCCGACGATCGCCAGATACTGATAGTGATCGGCGACAAGCGAGTACTTCATGAAGTAGACATCGGTAAAGCCCATTACCGGAAACAGGGCAAGGCAGAAGTACGTCCACGCGAACAGCAGGGCGCGCGCGGCCGGCCGACGCCGCTGCCAGACCAGCACCGCCGTCACGGCGGCCACG
Organism: uncultured Acidobacteriota bacterium; assembly: GCA_963849525.1. Taxonomy (GTDB): domain Bacteria; phylum Acidobacteriota; class Vicinamibacteria; order Vicinamibacterales; family SCN-69-37; genus CAVXSP01. Next base: position 300,842 of record CAWKHL010000008.1, read on the forward strand.
CCCGCGAGCGCCGCCCACCAGCGCAGCTCGTCCGGGCGCACGTCCCACTGGGGATAGATGAACGTCAGCTTCACCGGCACGAGGGCCTTCGACAGATAGAACCAGACCACGCCGCCGGCACCGAGCAGCCGCTCGAGCGCGGTCACGTCCCTGGTGCCGCCCGGCATGCGCGCCTGAAGCGACATGTTCACGATCGTGAGCGCGCCGGCCACGATCACAAACGGCACCATCTCGGCGACGTCGCGCGCGGTGATCCGATCCCGGCGCCACCAGATCAGGAGCAGCAGCACGCCGGGAAGGATCGCCACCGAGCCCTTGCTCAGCATCGCCAGCACGAATGCGGCGAAGCTCAACCCGTACCAGCGATCGACGCCACCTCGTGCGGCAGGCGCCACCAGGGCCGGGGCCCTCGATTTCGCCCTCGGTCTGCCGCGACGTCCGGCCTCGGGCCCGGCAGGCGCGTCGGACGCCCCGTCATCGTGCCTCAGAAAGGCGGCCACGGAGAGCAGGAAGAAGACCATCGACAGCGTGTTCTTCCGCTGGGCAATCCACGCAACCGACTGGACGTTCACCGGATGCAACGCGAACAGCATCGCCGCAAGCCACGCGCCCGGCAGGGCCAGCCGGCGCAGGACCGCCCAGAGCAGGAGCGAGGCGGCGATGTGCAGCAGCACGTTGGTCACGTGGTAGCCAGCTGGATTCGCGCCCCACAGCCGCCATTCGAGCCATAGCGAACTGTTGGTGACGGGCCAGTAGTCCACCGCCTGCGTGGTGAACCACATCCGCTGCAGACCGTCGGCGGCCTTGACGAGGACGTTGTTGGTCAACATCGAATCGTCGTCGAAGAACAGCAGGCCGCCGCGGAGGACCGGCCAGTAGGCGAGCAGGGTGCTCGCCGACAGCAGGAAGATTCCGAGCAGGGTCCACCGCCGGGCGCGGGCGGGCGTGAAGCCGTTCATCACCGTGAAGCCGGAACGATCTTACCGTGGGGCTGCCACCCGGTCGTCAGACGCCAGGAAATCAGTAGAACCAGCGGCGCTCGTACACGAGCGTGACGATCAGCACGAGTGCGGGGACGGTCCACACCCAGTCCTGCCCGAGCCGCTCGGCCAGACGCCGCGGCGTCATGAACGACACGACCAGACTGATGACCGCCGCGCCCAGGAGCCAGCCGTACCAGGTGATCGCCGGACCGGCCGTGGCCACCGGCAGGCTCGCGTGCCGGAACTGGTGGAGCACCGGGTAGTACCCGAAGAGCGACCACTGCCAGACCTGATTGATGAAGAAGAACCCCAGGTAGGCGACGCCGAAGACGATGGAGAACACGTTGAAGCGCGCGTATCGGCTCACGGAAACAGTCCCTTGATGTTGTTGAGCAGCTCCCCAACGATGAAGTTCCACCAGACGATGGACGCCAGCATCCACGTCAAATACTTCCGTGCGGCGGCGGACTCCAGCTTGAGCGGCGCCCGCCAGGCGAGCCAGTACGCCGGCAGCAGTCCGAGTCCAATCGCGGCAAAGTGCTCCTTGATTCTCGAAGAGACCGTTGGCCGCGCGCAGTTGCAGGTCCTCGAGCGTCGGCCGCACGTCCACGCGGTAGCGCGGATAGAGCAGCCCGCCCAGAAGCGCCGTCACGGCGAACAGGAGGACGACCGTGTTGGTGAAGGTCGGGGAGTTGACGCCGAGGTACCGGTCCACGAACGTGGAGGACGGATTCGGTCTCCGCCCGACGCTGAATGCCTGATGCGTGATGGCGCCGAGCAGGGCGGCCGAGACCAGTACATGCAGAAGAACGAGAACCTGAATCATGGCCGCCCACATTCTAGACCCGCGGTGCGGTCACGCCGCCAGCACCTCGCGCGCGGCGCGTTCGCCGGATTCGAGCGCCCCTTCCATCCATCCCATCCACGGCGACGTATGCTCGCCCGCAAAGTGGATGCGGCCCTCCGGCCGCGCCACGCCCGGCACGAGCGTCGTCATCTGTCCAGGGCGACATACGGCAAACGCGCCCAGCGCCCACGGCTCGTGCGCCCACCGAACGGCCACACCCCGCGCGAACACCTCCCTGAAGCCGACGAAGGCTCGCGCGACGAGATTGAGGCCGAATCGCCGGGCTTCCGCGTCGGCGACGCCGGCGAGCCGATCGCCGATCGCGCCGCCGGCCGTCGCCGCGAGGATGCCGGTCGGGCCCGGCAGGTCGTACGTCGCGTCCCAGATCTCCGCAGGATCGTCCGTCCGCGCCGACGCACTCAGGCCTTCGGCTTCCCAGAACCGACGCGTCGCCTGCAGCAGGAACCGCACGGCCGGAAAGTACGGCAGTTCCGTGATCGCCTGGCGCGTCGGGGCCGAGACCGCAGACCGCAGGTCCACCGCACGCAGCGTCGAGAACGGCACGGCCAGGATCACCCGGCCGGCCGCAATCACGTGCCGCTGCCCGTGCTCCAGGTACTCGACCTGCACGCCTTGCGAATCCTGCGTCACCCGCACGACCGCTGCCTCGTACCGCACCCGGTCACCGAGCGCTGCGGCAACGGCCGCCGGCAGCCGATCCATTCCCCCCGCGATCTTGAAGAACTGGGTGTCCATACCGAGCAGCGCGATCTGCCGCAGGACTGTACAGCGCCGACAGGCGCCGCGAGTCGCCGCCAAGCGTCATCAGCGTCACCGCTCCAGGCGACGCCCCCCGCGACCGCAGCCACTCCGGCCACGTCACGCCATCGACGGCCTGCCATGTCCTGGACGTCGACACATCGGTCGAGGGGTCGGCGAGGGCCTCGGGTAGCTCGACGTAGCGGCGAAGCAGGGCCGCCGGTGTCAGGCCGGTCTCGTCGGGTGTGAGCGCGAGCGGTCCGGCAATCGCCGGCAGCCCGTCCGGCAACCGCACGGAACGTCCGTCCAGGGTGACAACAGAGGCCCCCGTCGGCGCACTGAACGGCACCAGCTCGAGATCGTGCTCGCGGACGAGCTGCAGCACGCGGCGATGCCGGGCGGCAATCCGGATCGCGCCGGCTTCCGCGTGTAGTCCATCGTCGAACGGTTGGCGCAGGGTCCGCACGCGGCCGCCGGCCGTGGGCCGGGCTTCCAGCACGACGACGGGCTGACCGGCCTTGCTCAGGCGATGGGCCGCCGCGAGACCGGCGAGGCCGGCACCCACGACGACGATGCGGTCGCGGCTGGAGCCGGGCAACGGCGGAGCTCGATGCGTGAAGAAGCCCGCGAGCGGCGCCGCGCCGAGCGCTGAGGCAAGAAACTGGCGGCGGGTGCGTCGGGCGGCCATGGTTCGTCCTCGCGCCGCACGACCCGCGTCTATTTCGGCGGGACCGACGGGTCGTAGCTGAGGATGGTGGTGGGCGGAGCGGTCGGAACCGCGGGCACGATGTACGGCACGGCCGCGGCCACGTGACAGGAGTGGCAGGCGGCCAACGCCCCTTTGTACGCCGTCTCGAACTCCTCGCTGTCCTTGTCCTCGAGGGCGATCTGCACGGCGGCAAACGCGCTTGGGTCGATCGCCGCGAACTGTCCCTTAATGTCCACGGTTCCGCCGGACGGCAGCGGCCGCACCGGCCGGATCAGCACGGTCCACCGGACGGACTGGCGGGCCTGCGTGAAGAAGTAGGTGGCGAGCGGCCAGTTCTTCTGTTTGGCGGCGAACCACAAGTTCGCCCAGAAGTAGCCGACGTCCTTCATCGTGTGCGATTGGACGGGCGCGATGTCCGCGAGGTGCTGCAGGTCGGCTGGCGCGCCGGGCACGGCCGCCGCCTGCTGGGCGGCCGGCGTCGCCTCGCCGTGGGTGGCGAACCAGTAGTCCACCGCCGTTCCGCCGATGGCGGCTCCCAGGACGAGCGCAAACAACACGGCCGGCTTCCCGACGCCGCGCGCGGGCGGCGGTGCGGGAGCCGGACTGGTCTCACTGGGCACCCTTCGATCCCCCTGGGCGCTCGTCCCGCCTACTGCGGCTTCTTGGCGAGCGAGCGCACGTAGTTGATCACGTTCCAGATGTCAGTGTCGGTGATGCGGCCGTCCCAGGGCGCCATGAAGAACTGCGGACCGACGCCGTTCTTGATCACCGTGAAGATTTCGCCGTCGCTGGATCCATGATCCCACTGCGCGTCGGTCAGGTCGGGCGGCTGCTTGCCGCCCTGATCTTCAATCACCGACAGGACGATGCCACCCTTGGCATCGGGGCCGTGACAGCCGGCGCAGTTGATGTCGTACGCCTTCTTGCCAGCGGCAATCGAGTCCGGCGTCGAGGCCACCGGGTTCTTCATCGCGGCCTCGTCGGTACCGGCCTTGTCGGCGGCCTGCCGGGCCGTCACCGTGGCGCCGAGCCCGAGCAGGCCTGCGGCGGCCGCGAGCACCAGCACTCGTCGAGCGAGAACGTGCCTGAACATGTATGAAGACAACTCCTCGTGAGCAGAAAGAATTCGGGGCCAGGCAAATCGTCGTGCCCGGCCCCGTATTTTATCGCATCAGTGGGCGAGGGGATTCGGCCGCACCTGGAAGTGAACGGCCTTGCTCGTCGTGCCCTTGCCGCCTTCGTTGTGCCACGGCGTCCGGTTCGACCATCCGGTCCAGAGCCCGCGGCCCTTCCAGCCGGCGTTCGGGTCGTCGATGCGGCCGTTGATCGACTTCGCGTAGAAACCGAGCGGGTACGGCACGCGCAGCACGGTCCACTGTCCGTCCTTCAGCGCCAGGAGCGCGCCGCCCAGGTTGCTCGTGGCGATCTCCACGTTGTCGCCGAGCCCGAGTGAATTGAACTTGTCGGTCCAGTTGTAGTAGTTGGAGTCCGCCGCGGCGGTCATCACGTCGCCCTTGAAGTTCGGTCCCGGCACTTTGTAAAGCGTCCAGCCTTCGGGGCAGAGGTTGCCCTTGGCGGCGTCCGGACCGTTCAGCGGCCCCTTGCACTTCCGCCGATCGAAACTGGCGAGGTGGCCGCTGCCGAGCACCGTCCACGCGACGCCGTTCTTGTCCACGTCCATGCCACGCGGCGAGAACCCGGGCGCGGGGACGTTGTAGATCTCGGCCAGCGTGGTCGCCGGCGGGTTCGGGCCCACGGCCACGCGGACGAGCGCGCCGGGCGCGCCCAGCACCGACCCCCACACAATCGTGTTGCCGTGCTCATCCGGCACCGGGCTCGGCATCACGCCGTAAAAGCTCGCCGTGATCTTCGTGTCCTTGGTCGGATCGGGCGCCTCGGCGCTTGCCCCGCCGCCGCGCCGGCCCCCCGGCATCGTCACGAAGTCGTCGCGCTTGCCGTTGCCGTTGGTGTCGACGATCAGCTCGCTCCAGCCCTGGGCCTTGTCGGCGCTGCCCGTCTCGTCCCAGATCTTGCTGTTCACCCAGCCGACCATGCCGCCCGTGCCCGTCCACATCGTGTTGTTCGGCGGGTCGCTGGCGAAGTTCAGGTGGAACGATCCCACACAGATGTCGACGATGGACCATTTCTGGTTGGTCGGATCCCACACCGTGTACTGCCGGCCGCCGCGGCCGCTCGGCGGGAAGGCGAAGAATTTCGCGGACGGATTGTCCGAGCCTTCCTTGCAGTAGTCCGGCATCTCCTTCGCGGTTCTCGTCCCGCTGGTGTTCCACACGCGGCCCTTCTGATCCATCTCCGTGCTGTGGCCGCTCGTCTCCTGGTTCCAGATGATCTCGTCGCCCCAGTACGGCGAGTTACCGCCCGCCCCACGCGGACTCATCGTCGCGTTCGGGTTCGTCGGCAGCGTCAGCTCGCCCCAGGAGTTCTTGACCGGGTCGACCCACGTCAGGTGGTCCGACGAGTTCTCGTGCAGGCCGTACACCTTGCCGTTCGGGTTGACGGTCGGATTGCGCTTGTCGCTGGCGACGACGTCGTGGAAGTACTCGCGCGGATCCGCCCAGTCCCACTGCGTGATCACGATGTCGCGCTCGACGCCCTGCGGCCGCGGCGGCTTGGCGAACGGCGTCTCGCCCTTGGCGATGCGCGTGGTCCAGTCGGCAAACATCTTCGCCGTCCGCTGGCGGCCGAGCGAGCCGAACTGCTGATCCATCTGCCCCTTGTCGGGGCCGAACCGCACGCGATCCATCCACGCCTTCACCGGATCGGTCACCGTCACCCCGGGCGCGAACTTCCGGGTAGGGGCGTTGCCGATCTGGTGGCAGGAGATGCAGCCGTCGGTCTTCAGCTGCTTGAGATACGTCATCTGGTTCTCGCCGCTCGTGGCGCCGGGCTCCTTGATCGGGAATTCGCTCGGGGCCGGAATGTTGAGCATCGCGAACCAGTAGTTGGCCGGGTAGTACTGCGCGGCCGCCTCCTCGTCGGGCGCAACCGTCGCCTTCAGGTTCAGCACCTTCCCGGGTGAGGCCGCCACCTTCGCGGAGTCGACCAGGCCGTAGCCGCGCACCCACACCTGGTAGGTCGCCGCCGGCAGGTCGGGGATCACGTATCGCCCCTGATCGTCGGTGACGACGATCCGGCTGAACCCCGTGGGGAGCTCTTTGGTCTCGGCGATGACCCAGACACCGGCCTCGGGTCCCTTCGCGCTCGTGACGACGCCCCCGATGTCATTGCTGTCGATCGCCGGAGCGCCGCCCTGGACGGCGGCCAGTCCGGCAACCGCGCCGGCGCCCACCAGCGCGAGACACACGCCGCTATATAGCCACTTGTTCGTCATATGGTCTCCCCCATACCCCCGGCGTCTTGCCGCGGCGCGCCCGGGCGGTCCGCAACCGGGAATGCTAGCACCGGGCGCCGGTGGGCACACGGACGCGCCGCCATGCGGCGTCGCCGGGCCCATGGCGAGGTCCCTCGCTACGCGCCCGGTATCGCCGACGGCTCAGGCTCGGGCACCGGCGTCTTCTCGGAGTGAATCATGGCTTTCGTCCGGAAGAAGAGGATCACGAGCAGCATGATGACGCCCGACATCGCCGCGGAGCTGTACCAGAACGACGACCAGTTGCGGGTGACCACGCCCGTCGCCGAGGTCGTTGAGAAATAGTCGAGCACGTAGCCGGAGAGCACGGACCCGATATACATGCCCACGCCGTAGGTGACGAACGTAATGAAGCCCTGGGCGCTGCTGCGTAGGTGGCTCGGCGCCTCCTGGTCGGTGTAGAGCTGGCCGCTCACGAAGAAGAAGTCGTAGCACACACCGTGCAGCAGGATCGCCACGTAGAACATCCACATCATGGCACCCGGGTTGCCGACGGCAAACAGCACGTATCGGAGCGCCCAAGCGCCGAGGCCGAGCAGGAGGATGCCACGCACGCTGATAATCCGGAACAGCAGCGGCATCGCCAACAACACGCCGAGTTCGGATACCTGCCCGAGCGTCATCTTGTTGGCGGCATTCACGACGCCCACTTCGTTCAGATAGGTGTTCGCGAACGAGTAGTAGAACGTCAGCGGGATGCAGGCGAGAATCGACGCGATCACGAAGACCAAGAACGTCGGTTGCTTCATCATCGCGAGCGTGTCCAGGCCGATCGCCCGCTGCCACGTGATCTTCTGCCCCCGTGCCGGCGGTGGCGTGTGCGGCAGCGCCGTGAAGCTGTACGCCGCCATCAGCAGGCACGCGCCCGCGGCCAGGGTGAACTGCATGGAATTTGCTTCCAGCCGGTAATAGCCGACGACGTTGTTGATGGCGATCCACCCCAGCGTGCCCAGTACCCGGATCGGCGGAAAGTCGCGCCCGGGATCCTTCAGCTGCTGCATCGTGAGTGAGTTGGTCAGCGCCACGGTCGGGAAGTAGCAGAGGCAGAACGCCAGCATCAGGCCGAAGACCGCCGGGAACGTCGTGACCTTGGTCACCATGTAGATCAGGCCGGCCGAAATCACGTAGAGGACGCCCATGACGCGCTCGGTAGCGAAAAACCGATCGGCCACCAAGCCGACGAAGAACGGCGAAACGAGCGACGCGATCGAGACCGTCGAGAACACAACGCCGGCTTCGGTGCCGGTGAAATGCAGCGTGGCCGTGAGATAGGTGCTGATCGTCACGTACCACGATCCCCAAATCACGTACTCCAGGAACATCATCGCCGCGAGGCGCGTCTTGAGGAAGGAAGTCATGCTCGACCGTCTCCTTTTGCCTGGGGGAGGATACGAAACTGCCGGGGCCACCGCAAGAGACGGGGAATACCCCCGCCTCAGTCACCGGTCACACGTGCGGAACGGCCCCAGGGAAGACGTAGGCGTACAGCAGCGAGAGCATGCCGACGACCAGCATCAACAGCACGCTGTGCTTGATCGTGAACCGGAAGAGCCGGCTCTCGTCGGCCGCCGTCATCCCGGTCGCCGCCACGGCGACCGCGATGCTGGACAGCGAGATCATCTTGCCGATGACGCCCGCCGCGGAGTTCACCGATGCCGTCAGCACGGGATTCAGGTGGACGGCGTGCGCCGTCACCACCTGCAGGTTGCCGAACAGCGCGTTGGACGCCGTGTCGCTGCCGGTCAGGAAGACGCCCATCCACCCGAGCAGCGCGCTGAAGAACGGAAACGCTCCGCCGGTCGTCGCCAACGCCAGCCCCAGCGTGGACGTCATGCCCGAGTAGTTCATGACGTAGGCGAGCGCCAGCACACCGGCAATCGTCAACATCGGCAGGGCGAGCTGCTTGAAGGTCGACACATACATCCGGCCGAACTGCCGCGGCGGCACCCGAAGAAGTGCCGCGGCGGCAATCGCGGCCAGGAAGCACGCCGTTCCTGACGCGCTCAGCCAATCCAATTGGAACACGGCGGCATAGGGCGCGGGGGCGGCCGTCACCGGCGGAATCCTGGTAATCAGGTTGTGGAGGCCCGGTACGATGATCCCGTTCAGCCCCGTCGCGCTCTTCGGGAAGAACGCCGGCAGCAGGCTGTTGGTCCAGCGGTTGAGGGCCAGCTTGATGTCGGCCTCGCCCCACAGCAGCACGAACGCCACGAGCAGCAGGTACGGCAGCCACGCCATGAACAGCTCGCCGGCGGTATGGCGCTTGACGGCCGTATCGACCGGCTTGTCGCCGTCCAGCCGGAGGATGCTCTTCGGCTTCCAGAACTTCAACATGAGCGCCGTCACGACGATGCACGTCAGGGAGGCGACGATGTCGGTGAGCTCCGGGCCGACGAAGTTGGACATGTAGAACTGCACACCGGCAAAGGACACGCCGCAGGCGATGATGGCGGGCAGCACCTCGAGCGCGCGGCGCGGCCCCGCCATCACGACCACGAGATACCCCGGGATGATGAGCGAGATGGTCGCGCTCAGCCGCCCGACCATGGCGCTGATCGGCATCACGCCGAGCCCGGTGACGTTGGCGAGCGTCGTCACCGGAATCCCGATCGACCCGAAGGCGACTGGCGCGGTATTGGCCAGCAGGCAGATGCCCGCGGCATAGAACGGCGAGAATCCGAGGCCCGCGAGCATGGCGCCGGAAATCGCGACCGGGGCGCCGAAGCCGGCCGCGCCTTCAATGAAGGCACCGAACGAGAACGCGATGAACATCGCCTGCAGCCGCCGGTCGGTGGTCAGGCCACCGACCGACTCCTTGATCACTTCGAACTTGCCGGTGTCAACGGCCAGGCGGTAGAGCAGGATGGAGCTGAAGACGATCCACGCGATGGGAAAGATCCCGAACGCGCCGCCATAGAGCGCGGAAATGATCGCAAGGCCCGGCGGCATGCCGTAGACCGCCAGCGCAACGGCCAGCGCCGTGCCCAGGGCGGTGAGCGCGGCCACCCACGCCGGCTTGCGCCAGATGCCCAGCATGAAGAAGAGCGCGAGGAGCGGAATGGCCGCGAAGATGGCCGAAAGACCCAGGCTGCCGCCAAGGGGCTCGTAGTTCTGCTGCCACATGGGCGCTTGTTATACCCGAATTTGCGTCGAGGAGACAGGAACGAGACGGGGAGGCGCCGGCACCCGAAGCCGGCGGCTCCCGCGACTCGCCGGAAGGACGCGATACCCAACAATACCCGGCCAGATCCACGTGTGGCCTTGGCCGCTTCTCCTATGGTCTGCCAGCATAATTCCCCCGCTGGCAGCCCAAAAATACCCTCCACTTGCTATACCCCAGCACAGTATCCTGACCGGCACCCAACGAACTGCCTGTCCTCGATCGAGGAATCGAGGAACTGGACGAGGGCCGGCCCGCGGCCCTCGCTCGATGAGGCCTGGCAGCCACGGGGAAGGGAGTCAGAACAACAGATGGATGTAAGAGGAAGTCGCCTCGCACGGCTGCTCGGCTGTGCTGTCGTCTCGATCTGTCTCGCGGGCGCCGCGCCCGCGTTTGCGCAGGGTCTTCAGACTGCCACCGTCACCGGCACGGTTGTCGACAACGTCGGCATCGTGCCCGGCGCCACCGTCACCGTGACCGGCGCGGCCACCGGGCTGGTCCGGACCGCCGTGACCAACGCCCAGGGCACGTTTCGCGTGACCTCGCTGCCCCCGGGGCAGTACGCCCTCAAAGTCAACATGGAGGGCTTCAAGCAGATCGACATCGCCAACCTCAACCTGCTGGCTGGCGAAGCCCGCGATCTGAACAAACTCACCCTCACCGCCGGCGGCGTGTCGGAAACGGTCAACGTCACCGCGGAAGTCACCCCGGTGCAGACCTCCAGCAGCGCCTTGCAGAAGAGCTTGAGCAGCGACCTGCTGACCTCCGTCCAGGTCAAGGGCCGCGACATCTTCGGCATGCTCAAGATCCTCCCCGGCGTCGTCGACGCCCAGGGCAGCCGCGATTTCACCAATTGGGCCTCGGGCCGCTATCTGAGCATCAACGGCGGCAACTCGCTCAACAAGAACACCACCATTGACGGCGTCCCGGTCGGCGAAGAGGGCGGCAACGGCACCACCCACATCACCCCCAACATCGACTCGATCGCCGAGGTCAACGTCATCACCTCCGGCTACACCGCGGAGAACGGCCGCATGGCCTCCGGCCAGGTCGTCATGGTCACCAAGTCCGGCACCAACCAGCTCAAGGGTTCGGCCTGGTACAACGGCCGCCGCGACTGGATGAACAAGAACGACTACTTCCGCATCAAGCAGGGCGCCGAGAAGCCCTTCTTCTCGGTCGACCTCTACGGCTACAGCATCGGCGGCCCCGTGGTCATTCCGAAGCTCATCGACAGCCGTAGCGGCAACAAGAAGCTGTACTTCTTCGCCTCGCAGGAGTTCACCAAGGACATCCGTCCGACCGCGATCAGCCGCTACAATCTGCCGACGCAGCTCGAGCGGAACGGGAACTTCTCGCAGACCTATACCTGCTCGAACCCCTGCTCGGCCACCCGCAACGCCGACGGCTCGATTGCCAGCATGGGCAACGCGAAGCTCATTTCGTTGAGCAACCCGTATCCGACTCAGTGGCCGGACTTCTTCCTCGCGCCCAACGTGATCAACCCGAAGTACTTCAGCGCGATGGGCCGCTCGATGCTCAACCTGCTGCCCATGCCCAACGGCAAGTACAACCAGGCGTATGGCCAGGCGTTCAGCTCCAATGACGCCCAGGATGCCACGCCGGATCACCGGCGCAAGGACATCGTCACCCGCGTCGACACCGTGCTGAGCCAGAACACCCGCTTCAGCATCCGCGGCCTCTTCGACCGCGACGACAACACCAGCCAGAACGCGATCATGCCCGGCGTCGGCACCAGCGACAACGTCTTCCCCGGCAACCTGATCACCGGTACGATCACCCAGGTCCTCAAGCCGACCGTCGTCAACGAGATCACCATGGGCGTCTCCTGGAACCACTGGGGCTTCAAGGCCAAACCGGGGCCGATCGTCGCCAGCGACTACACGCAGTGGTATCGCTCCAGCGTCGGCATCGACCCCCCGCGCCTCGCGCCCTTCGGCGCCTACGGCGCCCCGCACCTGACCGACCAGAACTCGGACCAGTATCCGTATCTGCCCTACCTCCGCTTCAGCGGCGGCAGCTATGCCAACTACGGCTACGGCCAGTTCGCCGGCCCGAGCGGCCCGCTCCCGCGGTGGAACCAGAACAAGCGCTACACGTTCAGTGACGACCTCTCGATCGTCAAGGGCCGCCACAGCTTCAAGTTCGGGTTCTCCACCGAGCGCGACGGCAAGACCGAGCCCGGCTCGCAGGACTACGCCGGCTCCTACAACTTCGGCCACAACTCGAGCAACCCGCTCAGCACCGGCGACGGCTACGCCAACGCGCTCATCGGCGTCTTCACCAACTACAACGAGCGCAACAAGCGCCGCGACTACTACATCTTCCACTGGCTGACCGAAGGCTACGCGCAGGACACCTGGCGCGTCACCCCGCGCGTGACCCTCGATTACGGCGCTGCGCATCACCCACAACGGGCCGCTGTACGACACGCGCGGCTACAACGAGGCCTTCGACCCGGCGCAGTACGACCCGAGCATGGCCCCGACCCTGTTCACGCCCTACTGCACCACGGGCGTGGCCGGCGACCAGCCCTGCTCCTCCTCGAATCGCGCGGCCCTCAACCCGCTCACGGGGGCCATCGTCCCGTATTCGTTCCAGGGCACGGTCGTGCCGGGCAGCGGCAGCATCGAGAACGGCCAGTTCACCGGCGGACGGCCCGGCATGAAGGCCGGCCAGTACGACACGCTCCGGCCGATCTCCTGGGGTCCGCGGTTCGGCTTTGCCTGGGACGTCTTCGGGGACGGCAAGACCGCCATCCGCGGCGCGACCGGCATCTTCTACAACTTCTTCAACCGGTCCAACTACCGCTTCTACAACGGCCCGCTCGTCGGGTTGGTCCGGCAGGTCCTCGATGCCAACATCTCCGACATCAACACGTTCGTGCAGAGCGGCAACCTCGCGGTGACGCCGCAGACCGTCGACCTGCCGTACGGCTATCCGCTAACGCTCTACGGGCAGGACATCGCGCCGACCAAGCTGCAGGCCGAGAAGGCCTACCAGGGCAACCTGGCCGTCCAGCGTGACATCGGCTTCAACACCACCGTCGAAGTCGCCTGGGTCGGCAACTACGGCCGCCACGGCTGGCAGACCAAGACCACCAACAACATCCCGGTCTACGCCTACGCCAACACCGCCAACCTGTTCCGGAACGAGCCGATTTCGAGCAACTTCCTCCGGCAGAACTACCCGGGGATCGGCGCCGTCGAGTACGGCACGACGGACCAGACGCTGCTCAACTACAACTCGCTGCAGATCAGCGTCCAGCGCCGCCTGACCCACGGCCTCCAGTTCGGCATGTCCTACACCCTCGCTAAGGGCCAGGGCATGCACGGCTGGGACTTCGTCACTGAGCAGATGTCCGGCAGCGCCGGGCTCCGGTCCCTCTACTACGGTCCGCAGACCGCCTCGGACCAGGGCGAAGAGCGCCGGCAGGTCGCGGTCTTCAACTACAGCTACCAGATCCCGACCATCGACAAGCCCGTCCTCAAGTACGTGCTCGGCGACTGGGAGGCCTCCGGCGTCACCACCATCGTCACCGGCGACCCGATCAACCCCAGCTGCGGCACCAACCTCGGCGGCGTCACCAACACCGACCCGACCCTCTCGGGCGTCGCCGTCCACTGCGAGTACGTGCCCGGCCAGTCGCTCACCAGCGGCTACAATGCCAACCCCAACGGGAACGCGCCCATCGAAGACCAGCTCCACTTCAACACCGCGTCCCTGCAGCGCCCCTTGCCCAGCGGCTCGACGGGTAATCTCGGCAACGTGGGCTACGCCGTCCTCCGCAACCCCGGCTGGTGGAATTGGGACTTCACGCTGGCGCGCCGCATCCCGGTCAAGCTCGGCCGGACCGGCAACGCCCGCATCCAGATCCAGTTCTACAACCTGTTCAACCAGGTCGAGTTCAACGCCATGGGCGCCAGCTACACCTTCACCGACAGCAACTCCGGCGCCAACAGCAATAACGACACCGGCAAGTACACCGCGACCCAGACGCCCTTCAACGCGAGCGTCACAATCCGGTTCGACTACTAGTCGCGTCTCGCCCTCGGGCGAATACCCACCGGCCCCGGTCACTCCTCATGGAGTGGCCTGGGCCGTTTCTCCCTCATCACGGTCCAGACTCCACAGCCTTATTTCGGCCAAAATACTGCCTTTATACCTAACACCTGGAGAGTATATGGCTCGTATGCTCCTCGGGCCCAAACGGATGCTCATGTCTTCTGACCTGCGGGGGTCGCGGTTTTCCCCGTGGTTAGCGGTACTCGGGCAACTGAGGGAAGGGAGTCAACAAGCACATGGATGTGAGAGGAAGAAGTCGTCTGGCACAGCTATTTGGCTGTGCCGTCGTCTCGAATCTGTCTCGCGGGCGCCGCGCCCGCGTTTGCGCAAGGCCTACAAACCGCTACCGTCACCGGCACGGTCGTCGATAACGTCGGCGTCGTGCCCGGGGCCACCGTCACCGTGACCGGCGGCGCCACCGGGCTGGTCCGGACCGCCGTAACCAGTGCCCAGGGCGAATTCCGCCTGACCGCGCTGCCTCCGGGGCGGTACGCCCTCAAAGTCAACATGGAGGGCTTCAAGCAGATCGACATCGCCAACCTCAACCTGCTGGCCGGCGAAGTCCGCAATCTGAACAAACTCACCCTCACTGCCGGCGGCGTGTCGGAAACGGTCAACGTCACCGCGGAAGTCACCCCGGTGCAGACCTCCAGCAGCGCCTTGCAGAAGAGCTTGAGCGGCGACCTGCTGACCTCCGTCCAGGTCAAGGGCCGCGACATCTTCGGCATGCTCAAGATCCTCCCCGGCGTCGTCGACGCCCAGGGCAGCCGCGATTTCACCAATTGGGCCTCGGGCCGCTATCTGAGCATCAACGGCGGCAACTCGCTCAACAAGAACACCACCATTGACGGCGTCCCGGTCGGCGAAGAGGGCGGCAACGGCACCACCCACATCACCCCCAACATCGACTCGATCGCCGAGGTCAACGTCATCTCCTCCGGCTACACCGCGGAGAACGGCCGCATGGCCTCCGGCCAGGTCGTCATGGTCACCAAGTCCGGCACCAACCAGCTCAAGGCCTCGGCCTGGTACAACGGCCGCCGCGACTGGATGAACAAGAACGACTACTTCCGCATCAAGCAGGGCGCCGAGAAGCCCTTCTTCTCGGTCGACCTCTACGGCTACAGCATCGGCGGCCCCGTGGTCATTCCGAAGCTCATGGACAGCCGCACCGGCAACAAGAAGCTGTACTTCTTCGCCTCGCAGGAGTTCACCAAGGACATCCGTCCGACCGCGATCAGCCGCTACAATCTGCCGACGCAGCTCGAGCGGACCGGGAACTTCTCGCAGACCTATACCTGCTCGAACCCCTGCTCGGCCACCCGCAACGCCGACGGCTCGATTGCCAGCATGGGCAATGCGAAGCTCATCTCGTTGAGCAACCCGTATCCGACTCAGTGGCCGGACTTCTTCCTCGCGCCCAACGTGATCAACCCGAAGTACTTCAGCGCGATGGGCCAGTCGATGCTCAACCTGCTGCCCATGCCCAACGGCAAGTACAACCAGGCGTATGGCCAGGCGTTCAGCTCCAATGACGCCCAGGATGCCACGCCCGATCACCGGCGCAAGGACATCGTCACCCGCGTCGACACCGTGCTGAGCCAGAACACCCGCTTCAGCATCCGCGGCCTCTTCGACCGCGACGACAACACCAGCCCGAACGCGATCATGCCCGGCGTCGGCACCAGCGACAACGTCTTCCCCGGCAACCTGATCACCGGCACGATCACCCAGGTCCTCAAGCCGACCGTCGTCAACGAGATCACGATGGGCGCCTCCTGGAACCACTGGGGCTTCAAGGCCAAGCCGGGGCCGATCGTCGCCAGCGACTACACGCAGTGGTATCGCTCCAGCGTCGGCATCGACCCCCCGCGCCTCGCGCCCTTCGGCGCCTACGGCGCCCCGCACCTGACCGACCAGAACTCGGACCAGTATCCGTATCTGCCCTACCTCCGCTTCAGCGGCGGCAGCTATGCCAACTACGGCTACGGCCAGTTCGCCGGCCCGAGCGGCCCGCTGCCCGCGGTGGAACCAGAACAAGCGCTACACGTTCAGTGACGACCTCTCGATCGTCAAGGGCCGCCACAGCTTCAAGTTCGGGTTCTCCACCGAGCGCGACGGCAAGACCGAGCCCGGCTCGCAGGACTACGCCGGCTCCTACAACTTCGGTCACAACTCGAGCAACCCGCTCAGCACCGGCGACGGCTACGCCAACGCGCTCATCGGCGTCTTCACCAACTACAACGAGCGCAACAAGCGCCGCGACTACTACATCTTCCACTGGCTGACCGAAGGCTACGCGCAGGACACCTGGCGCGTCACGCCGCGCCTGACCCTCGACTACGGCGTCCGCATCACCCATAACGGGCCGCTGTACGACACGCGCGGCTACAACGAGGCCTTCGACCCGGCGCAGTACAACCCGAGCATGGCCCCGACCCTGTTCACGCCCTACTGCACCACGGGCGTGGCCGGCGACCAGTCCTGCGCCTCCTCGAAGCGCGCGGCCCTCAATCCCCTCACGGGGGCGATCGTCCCGCAGGCCTTTGCCGGCACCGTCGTGCCGGGCAGCGGCAGCATCGAGAACGGCCAGTTCACCGGCGGACGGCCCGGCATGAAGGCCGGCCAGTACGACACCCTGATCCCGATCTCCTGGGGTCCGCGGTTCGGCTTTGCCTGGGACGTCTTCGGGGACGGCAAGACCGCCATCCGCGGCGCGACCGGCATCTTCTACAACTTCTTCAACCGGTCCAACTACCGCTTCTACAACGGCCCCATGGTCGGGTTGGTCCGGCAGGTCCTCGATGCCAACATCAGCGACATCGCGGGCTTCGTGCAGAGCGGCAACCTCGCCGTGACTCCGCAGACCGTCGATCAGCCGTATGGCTATCCGCTGACGCTCTACGGGCAGGACATCACGCCGACCAAGCTGCAGGCCGAGAAGGCCTACCAGGGCAACCTGGCCGTCCAGCGTGACATCGGCTTCAACACCACCGTCGAAGTCGCCTGGGTCGGCAACTACGGCCGCCACGGCTGGCAGACCAAGACCACCAACAACATCCCGGTCTACGCCTACGCCAACACCGCGAACCTGTTCAACAACCTGCCGATCTCGGCCAACTTCCTCCGGCAGAACTACCCGGGGATTGGCAACGTCGAGTACGGCACGACGGACCAGACGCTGCTCAACTACAACTCGCTGCAGATCAGCGTCCAGCGCCGCCTGACCCACGGGCTCCAGTTCGGCATGGCCTACACCCTCGCCAAGGGCCAGGGCATGCACGGCTGGGACTTCGTCACTGAGCAGATGTCCGGCAGCGCCGGGCTCCGGTCCCTCTACTACGGTCCGCAGACCGCCTCGGACCAGGGCGAAGAGCGCCGGCAGGTCGCGGTCTTCAACTACAGCTACCAGATCCCGACCATCGACAAGCCCGTCCTCAAGTACGTGCTCGGCGACTGGGAGGCCTCCGGCGTCACCACCATCGTCACGGGTGACCCGATCAACCCGGTCTGCAACACCAACCTCGGCGGCGTCACCAACACCGACCCGACCCTCTCGGGCGTCGCCGCCCACTGCGAGTACGTGCCCGGCCAGTCGCTCACCAGCGGCTTCAATGCCAACCCCAACGGCTCGGCCCCGATTGAAGACCAGCTCCACTTCAACACGGCCGCCCTGCAGCGCCCGCTCCCGAGCGGGGGCGTGGGTAATCTCGGCAACGTGGGCTACGCCGTCCTCCGCAACCCCGGCTGGTGGAATTGGGACTTCACGCTGGCGCGCCGCATCCCGGTCAAGCTCGGCCGGACCGGCAACGCCCGCATCCAGATCCAGTTCTACAACCTGTTCAACCAGGTCGAGTTCAACACCATGGGCGCCACCTACACCTTCACCGACAGCAACTCGGGGGCGAACAGCAACAACGACACCGGCAAATACACCGCGACGCAAAGCCCGTTCAACGCCAGCGTCACGATCCGGTTCGACTACTAACGCACTCTCGCCCTTCGGGCGAGTCGACATACCGGCCCCGGTCGCACACTCTCAGTGCGGCCGGGGCTCGTTCTCTCCCTCCTCGGCGGTGCCTGTATTGCTACAGCCTATTTCGACCAATAAAAACTGTCCACATACTGTAAACACCTGGCAGACAGTATATGGCACTACTGATCCTCGAGCACCTGACTGATGGCCTAATGTCCTCTGGACCTAAGACAGTCTATGTCTCCGCCGGTGGTTGCGGTACGCCTGGATGCTGAGGGAAGGAGCCAAGAGGAATATGGACGTGAGAGGAAGCCGTCTGGCACGGCTGTTCAGCTGTGCCGTCGTGTGATCTGTCTCGCAGGCGCGGCTTCCGCGTTTGCGCAGGGCCTAGCAAACCGCTACCGTGACCGGCACGGTCGTCGACAACGTCGGCGTCGTGCCCGGGGCCACCGTCACCGTGACCGGCGCGGCCACCGGGCTCGTCCGGACCGCCGTGACCAGTGCTCAGGGCGAATTCCGCCTGACCGCGCTGCCTCCGGGGCAGTACGCCCTCAAAGTCAACATGGAGGGCTTCAAGCAGATCGACATCGCCAACCTGAACCTGATGGCCGGCGAAGTCCGCAATCTGAACAAACTCACCCTGTCCGCTGGCGGCGTGTCGGAAACGGTCAACGTCACCGCGGAAGTCACCCCGGTGCAGACCTCCAGCAGCGCCTTGCAGAAGAACCTGAGCGGCGACCTGCTGACGTCCGTCCAGGTCAAGGGCCGCGACATCTTCGGCATGCTGAAGATCCTCCCCGGCGTCGTCGACGCCCAGGGCAGCCGCGATTTCACCAATTGGGCCTCGGGCCGCTATCTGAGCATCAACGGCGGCAACTCGCTGAACAAGAACACCACCATTGACGGCGTGCCGGTCGGCGAAGAGGGCGGCAACGGCACCACCCACATCACCCCCAACATCGACTCGGTCGCCGAGGTCAACGTCATCTCCTCCGGCTACACCGCGGAGAACGGCCGCATGGCCTCCGGCCAGGTGGTCATGGTGACCAAGTCCGGCACCAACGAGTTCAAGGGGTCGGCCTGGTACAACGGCCGCCGCGACTGGATGAACAAGAACGACTACTTCCGCATCAAGCAGGGCGCCGAGAAGCCGTTCTTCGGGGTGGACCTCGACGGGTTCAGCATCGGCGGGCCGGTGATCATGCCGAAGCTCAGGACAGCCGGACCGGCAACAAGAAGGTGTTCTTCTTCGCCTCGCAGGAGTACACCAAGGACATCCGGCCGACCGCGATCAGCCGCTACAATCTGCCGACGCAGCTCGAGCGGACCGGGAACTTCTCGCAGACCTACACCTGCTCGAACCCCTGCTCGGCCACCCGCAACGCCGACGGCTCGATCGCCAGCATGGGCAACGCGAAGCTCGTCTCGTTGAGCAACCCGTATCCGAGCTCAGTGGCCGGACTTCTTCCTCGCGCCGAACGTGATCAACCCGAAGTACTTCAACTCGATGGGCCAGTCGATGCTCAACCTGCTGCCCATGCCCAACGGCAAGTACAACCCGGCGTATGGCCAGGCGTTCAGCTCGAATGACGCCCAGGATGCCACGCCCGATCCACCAGCGCAAGGACATCGTCACGCGCGTGGACACGGTGCTGAGCCAGAAGACCCGCTTCAGCGTCCGCGGCCTCTTCGACCGCGACGACAACACCAGTCCGAACGCGGTCATGCCGGGCGTGGGCACCAGCGACAACGTCTTCCCCGGCAACCTGATCACCGGCACCGTGACCCCGGTGCTGCGGCCGACGGTCGTCAACGAGATCACGGTCGGCGACTCCTGGAACCACTGGGGCTTCAAGGCCAAGCCGGGGCCGATCGTCGCCAGCGACTACACGCAGTGGTATCGCTCCAGCGTCGGCATCGATCCCCCGCGCCTCGCGCCCTTCGGCGCCTACGGCGCCCCGCACCTGACCGACCAGAACTCGGACCAGTATCCGTATCTGCCGTACATGCTTTTCAGCGGCGGCAGCTATGCCAGCTACGGCTACGGCAAGTTCGCCGGCCCGAGCGGGCCGATGCCGCGGTGGAACCAGAACAAGCGCTACACGTTCAGTGACGACCTCTCGATCGTCAAGGGCCGCCACAGCTTCAAGTTCGGGTTCTCCACCGAGCGCGACAGCAAGACCGAGCCCGGCTCGCAGGACTACGCCGGCTCCTACAACTTCGGTCACAACTCGAGCAACCCGCTCAGCACCGGCGACGGCTACGCCAACGCGCTCATCGGCGTGTTCACCAACTACAACGAGCGCGACAAGCGCCGCGACTACTACATCTTCCACTGGCTGACCGAAGGCTACGCGCAGGACACGTGGCGCATGACGCCGCGCCTGACGCTCGACTACGGCGTCCGCATCACCCACAACGGGTCGCTGTACGACACGCGCGGCTACAACGCGGCGTTCGACCCGGCGCAGTACAACCCGAGCAGGGCGCCGACCCTGTTCACGCCCTACTGCACGACGGGCGTGGCCGGCGACCAGTCCTGCTCCTCCTCGAAGCGCGCGGCCCTCAATCCCCTCACGGGGGCGATCGTCCCGCAGGCGTTTGCCGGCACGGTCGTGCCGGGCAGCGGCAGCATCGCGAACGGCCAGTTCACCGGCGGACGGCCCGGCATGAAGGCCGGCCAGTACGACACGCCTGATCCCGATCTCCTGGGGCCCGCGCGTTCGGCTTCGCGTGGGACGTCTTCGGGGACGGCAAGACCGCCATCCGCGGCGCGACCGGCATCTTCTACAACTTCTTCAACCGCAGCAACTACGGCTTCTAGAACGGCCCGCATGGTCTGGTTCGTCCGGCAGGTGCTCGACGCGAACATCAGCGACATCGCGGCGTTCGTGCAGAGCGGCAACCTCGCCGTGACCCCGCAGAACGTCGATCAGCCGTACGGCTATCCGCTGACGCTCTACGGGCAGGACATCGCCCCGACGCAGCCGCAGGCGGAGAAGGCCTACCAGGGCAACTTCGCCGTCCAGCGTGACATCGGCTTCAACACCGTCGTCGAAGTCGCCTGGGTCGGCAACTACGGCCGCCACTACTGGCAGACCAAGACCACGAACAACATCCCGGTCTACGCCTACGCGAACAC
This sequence comes from uncultured Acidobacteriota bacterium, assembly GCA_963849525.1. GTDB lineage: Bacteria > Acidobacteriota > Vicinamibacteria > Vicinamibacterales > SCN-69-37 > CAVXSP01. The sequence goes on from CAWKHL010000008.1 coordinate 321,895, forward strand.
CGCGAACCTGTTCAACAACCAGGCGATCTCGGCCAACTTCCTCCGGCAGAACTACCCGGGGATTGGCAACGTCGACTACGGCACGACCGACATGGTCGCTGCTGAACTACAACTCGCTGCAGATCAGCGTCCAGCGCCGCCTGACCCACGGCCTGCAGTTCGGCATGGCCTACACGCTGGCCAAGGGCCAGGGCATGCACGGCTGGGACTTCGTCACCGAGCAGATGTCCGGCGGCGCCGGGCTGCGGGCCCTCTACTACGGTCCGCAGACCGCCTCGGACCAGGGCGAAGAGCGCCGGCACGTCGCGGTCTTCAACTACAGCTACCAGATCCCGACCATCAACAAGCCGGTCCTCAAGTACGTGCTCGGCGACTGGGAGGCCTCCGGCGTCGTGACCATGGTCACGGGTGACCCAATCAACCCGGTCTGCAACACCAACCTCGGCGGCGTCGCCAACACCGACCCGACGCTCTCGGGCGTCGCCGCCGCACTGCGAGTACGTGCCCGGCCAGTCGCTCACCAGCGGCTACAATGCCAACCCCAACGGCTCGGCCCCGATTGAAGACCAGCTCCACTTCAACACGGCCGCCCTGCAGCGGCCGCTCCCGAGCGGGGGCGTGGGTAATCTCGGCAACGTGGGCTACGCCGTCCTCCGCAACCCCGGCTGGTGGAATTGGGACTTCACGCTGGCCCGCCGCATCCCGGTCAAGCTCGGCCGGGCCGGCAACGTCCGGCATCCAGATCCAGTTCTACAACCTGTTCAACCAGGTCGAGTTCAACGCCATGGGCGCCACCTACACCTTCACCGACAGCAACTCGGGGGCGAACAGCAACAACAACACCGGCAAGTACACCGCGACGCAAAACCCGTTCAACGCC
>CAWKHL010000009.1:0-60242 GCA_963849525.1 uncultured Acidobacteriota bacterium
GGAGAGAGAGCGGGCCACGATCTGAAGAAGGGTGTGAGCCACATGACTAGACGACGGTTAGTACCACGTAAAGAGCGCGCGGTGCTCCTAGGCGCGTTGCTCGGAAGCCTGGCAGCGGTCTTCTTGCCTGGGCCGAGTGTGATGGCTGCGGAATAGCAGATACCAGGCGAAGGGACGAATCCATGGGCGGTTTCGCGTGGTCACGAGTAGAGAATCAACTGGAGACCCTTGTCGTGCCGGTCAGTGGCTCTGATGGACGTGTTGCCTTCCGGATTCAGTTGCCCCGCCAGCCGACTCTGAACCCTCTGAGCATTGCCGAGATGGTGACTGTCGGAATACACACGTCTCGCGACCATTGTGAGCCGCGCGGACGGCAGCGGCTGGGTGGTTCAAGCTTCCAGCGGGAATGCAGACAGTGGGCAGTTGGCCTCAGCAGGTCTTCGGCGCGTTGTGGCAGATCAACTGGCCAGCATTTCGCACGCGCCGGTCCTCCGGTGCCGCGCCTCTGGCAACAGTTTTGATGAGGGATGTGCCTGTCCTGAAAGTCGTGACTCACGTGCATTCGACAGACAATCCCTGCGAAATCACTGGCAACTGCGGCAGCACTAGCTGTAACGTTACGTGCAAGAATGGCGGCGACTGTTCTCGGTGTAACAGCAGATTAGGCGTGCTGAAGTGCTGTTTGAGCCCATTGCGCCCTTCGTTGTCCCAACTGAATCGACAGAATCTCTCGGCGGGAGATGAGAAGCATGGGTGGAGGTGTGACCAGTCGATGGATACGGGTCGCGGTGGTCGCTCTGGGCGGCATGTTGGGCGTGGCGGTCGGCGCATGGGCGCCCGTCTCTGGCAGCTTCGACGACCAGCGCCTTCTTCTCGACGGGAAGTACGGGTGCGTGGACGACTCCGACGAGTCGGACCTTCCGGAGATGGGGATCGTTCCGTCGGACGCCAAGGGCGCACAGGTGGCGTTTCGTATCCAGTCCGGACGTGGAGCGGTTGGAGCGGTGGCGGTCACCGTCAAGGGCCACGTCGCGCTCGAACCAAGGGCCTTGGCATCACCCTCGACCAAGGCCGAGGGTGGAGTTAGGCTCCCTGATATCAAGACCCGGGTCCTCGACCAGACGCCGGTTGGCAACTTGCAGATAGTCAGAGCCGTCGGCATTTCCAGGTTCTATGGTCTAACAGCAACATTCCACGGAACATGACGACACTTCTCGCCCGCCAGTGCGGATGTTGACTACTCAGGAAGCCTGTTTTGGCGGTGGCAAGACCGCTCTCGGGGCGACCTACGCCTACACGGCGGCCGTGCTCGGCAGCATGCAACGTGGGCGAGGGTGTCTGTGCATGGTGTGGGGTTGGCATCGCCTGCTGCGGCTGTTGTACCTGGAAGTGACGCGCGGCGTGCCTGGCTACCGCGGCACGGGCTGCGGGATGGCGAGTCTATACTAGGGAAGGAGCGCAACGATGCGGGTCGTAACTTCAATCCGTGCGAATTGGTCGAGAATTCCGTGGCTGGTTACTCTGCTCGTAATTGGTGTGTCGCTCGGCGCCAATGGCATCCTCTATCTGCGACTTCGGGCCGCCCCAACGCAGCCGGAAGGACCGAAGCCGCTTCGCGATTGGATCACGAGTACCGGTTCTGAGCGGCGTGGACGACACTGGGGCCGAGATGACGGTGTCGTATCGAAGACTTCGGCAGAGACGGTTCTTTACTTCTTTAGCCCGACGTGCGGCTGGTGCGAGAAACTGGTCGAACCTGAACGAGATTATCAGCCACGCGTCTACATGGGTTCAAAATCGTCAGCGTGTCGCCTGTCAGACCGGATGACCAGTTTGTGAAGGCCCGCAAGATTGCATTCCCCATAATCTCGGCTAACTTCGCCGGAGCAGGTGCGGCCTTCGGCGTAAGCGGGACTCCAACGACTCTCGTGGTGAATTCGTCTCGGCAAGCTGACGGAGCGGTGGGTCGGCGCTTACGCGGTGGGAACCGACGCAGGCCAGGATGTTGCCGCCTATTTTGGTGTGACTCTTCCTGGGCTTGACCCTGTCGCCGTTGAGCCTGCCAAAGTGGCAGAAGTCCAACGGTAGTCGGGCATAGGCCGGCCGGCTGACGTCGGCAGGGGAGACCGCCGCACGATTCTGGCTGTCCCTGATGCGTTCTCAATTCAGGCGGCCTGAACCCGCTGCGAAGGCGCGGCGGTCGGAACCCGGGAGGTCTTGTGTGGAAGAGTGGCGGCCGCTCCACCGCGCGTCTTGTACGGTCGGTCTCGCCATCGATCGCTATTCTTGCCGTCGGCGTCGGGTCAGCTTGTGCCGCGTTTGGCGTCGTACCAATGGTCGTGTGGCGGCAACACCGTTCACAAGGGCGAATCAGCTTGTCTCGATAACAACGGGAGACTCGCGACTCCGCTCCAACCACGACCCGGTATCTCTTCCAGACAGCGAAGACTATAAGCGACTCTCACACTCGATAGCTGACCTAGCGGTATATGCGCCTGATCAGGTTGTAATCACATGGTCTGATTCGGAACAGGAGACCGTGCGCGCGGTCACTTGTGATCTGCATCTACTTGACATACTGGACGTGTCGCCGATGCTCGGTGGCCAAGCTGGTGCCTCGACCGCCGCTCATGGGGGCGACAATCCACTCCTGGTGTCGTACTCCTTTTGGGGATTCGTCTTGGAATGCGCCAGGACGTCATTGGCACGACACTAAAGACAACGCGCGGCCCAGCAATTGTGGTTGGCGTAATGCCACGGGCGTTCGACTTTCCTGGTGACATTCAGATTCGGCGACCCCTCGGTCCCACTCGCAGCGCGACACGGCGAGGCGCCAGACGGTGGAGCGTCGTGGCGAGATTGGAGGATGGCGTAGACGTAGCCGACGCCTCGCTGAGCTTAAGGCGATTGGAGGGATTCTGTCACGCGAGTACCCGGACACCGATGCAACCACACAGGCCGAAGTCACTCCGCTGATAGACAGCTTGGTGAGTGGCCCCGACCGGCGCCTACTCGAGATCGTGTTTGGCACATCACTCGTTCTTGTCGTTTTGGCCATGCTGGGCACAGCCGGCGTGGCGGCTGCTCACTTGGCCAACGAGAGCAACGAGTGGTCCGTGAAACTGGCCCTAGGTGCAACACCGTTGCGGCTTGTTCGTAGTGTCCTCACGAAAGTGACTCTACTGGCGGCGATGTCCCTCGTCGGCACAATCGGCGTTGCCGCGATGGAGTTGCACTTCGCCGTTCCATTGCTACCGGACGGCCTGCCCCGAGCCGCTGATGTTCATGTGGACGGGCAGGCGTTTGCGTTTGCCCTTGCGACTGTGCTGACGGCGTGGGCCGTAGCGGGTAGCATCGGATGGGGCGTTGGTGGTTGGTCGAGCCGGACACAGGATGGACACGCCGGCCAGTTGGCCCTACAGCTCGTGGCCTTTGGCCGACGCTTAGTAGCCGTCGAGACGGCGGCGGCTGTCTTCTTGCTAATTGGCGCTTTATTGATGGCGCGTACGTGGCGCGCGCTCGTGGAAAGTGATCTTGGTTTTGCCCACGAGAACATACTGGAGATTCGTGCGGCCCCGCCGCTAGCCGCAAATGGGCCTGAAGCCAGGAGAGCGGCGATTCGCCAGTTGATGAGCCAATTGGCTGGTACGACGGGAATTGAGTCGGTCGCTGGAGTCGATCTCGCACCCTTGTCAGGCGCTGCCGCTACCTACTCGGTGCGCGCGGATGAGGCGGACGGGCCTCGCGGCATCGGGTTGGTAGAGGTAACGGAAGGCTACTTCAAAGTCATGCGGATATCAGTGGTCCGCGGGCGCGCGTTCGATGGGCGCGACGAGACCGGGCTCCCGGTTGCGGTGCTCAATCAGGCCGGTGCGTCCTTTCTTTTTGCTGGCGGTGAAGCCATCGGCCATAGTGTGATTGTTGGAGGGGAACGCACCTACAAGATTGTCGGCATCGCGAAGGACACCCAGGATGCTGGGCCAAGGCGTAAGCCGGTTCCGTTGCTCTATCTGGATTACATGCGAAACGCAGGTTCGCCGCTCACGATTGTCTTGCGTGCCGGGCGGATAGATGGTGCCCTGAGAAGCCGCGTCCAGTCGGCTGCTCAGACGGGAGACGTCCGCGTCGGCTCGGTCTCCTCGCTTGACGAGTCGTTGGGCAGAATCCTGAAGCCAGAATGGGCTCTGCTGATACTGTTGGCGATCGCCGCGTGTGTGGCGGTGGTGCTCGCCATCGGAGGCGCCTATGCAACGGTGCGATATTGGACGATACGTCGGCGTCGCGAGTGGGCCATTCGAATGGCCGTCGGCGCCGGTCCAGGGAGATTGAGGCGGCATGTGTTTCGCGAGATTCTGACGCCTGTGGGAATTGGCCTGGTGGTTGGTTGCGTGGCCGTGGCCGTGTGTGTGCACTGGATACAGGCCTTTCTGTTCGACGTAGCGGCTATTGACCCTTTGTCGTACTTGCTTGCTGCGGCATGCGTCGCAGTTCTCGACATGTTGGCCGCGTTGGGTCCAGCGACGAAGGTCGCTCGCTTGTCACCGATGAATATTCTGAAGTCGGAATAGGCAGGAGTGTCGTCCGTCGCTGCCGGGGTGGCGGATCGGCTCGAGGGGCACCTCCTGAGCGTTGTCGGTCCGCGACGCACGGACGCCGTCGGGCCTCATAAGTCGATCGTCATTGAGAAGCGTGGCGCGCCGATACACTATCGTGGATGCGTCTTGCTCCAGCCGCTCAGCGTAGCCCAATCATCGTGCTTGGTTGGGTCGCACGATTCACGGTCGCAGACAAAGAACTTCACAATCGGGTGGATCTCCCACAGCGATGCCCGCTTCGGCTGGGACTTGGACTGCTTCGACGGATGATCCGGGTCGTCGTACAGGTAGTGCTCGTTGTCGTACGTGAGACTGCCCGCAACGAGGACGATTCTCTTCGTCTTGGCGAGCCCGTTCAAGGTCGCCGAATCCCACCCCGGTGGATGATCGAGCTGCGGGATCATCTCGACGACCACGCCGTCAAACTCCGTCCTGGGTGCGGAAGGCTTGTCGCTGATGCTGATGTGGATGTCCATGCCGTCCGAGCCATGGCAGTTGACGGTCTCAGGATGTTCGTCGCGAGCGATCATGAGCCGGCCCATTAGCTGGACGTAGCTTCCCTCGCCGACAAGGGCGCCCCGTCTTGTACGAAGGCCAGAAAGGCCCCGCGGGTCGATAGCCACGCGGACCTGATGGGGATCGTAGCGGAACCGCGTGTTCATTGCCGTCTGGAAGTCACGGAGGTCGGCAATTGTGAGTGTCGTCGGCGTCGAGGTGTAATCGGGTATCCACCTCTTCGCCTGATTGAGCAGCGCTTCGCTCCCGCCGCAGGCGGTCCAGGTCCGGGCCGTGTCAACGGTTTCGAGACAACCTGATTCAGCAATTTAGTGTCGTACCTCCACACCCTCGGTCAGGTAGATGGTCGGATCGGCTCGAGGCGGTTGCGGCCCGGACGAGACCCCATGCTGGAGGTCGTCTGGGGTGACGATCGTCGTTCCTGGGGCATCCTGGCGGGCCGTTTTCGTCGGCGGATTGATCCACACCTCCCGCGGCAGGGTTTGCAACTGCGGTCGCCCGTTCACGAAGCGTTCGGGGTGCGCCGCATGCGCAGCCAGGCGCACCTGATGCCGGTGAGCGAGCACGTGGTCGGCCCGGCCGTAGGGAACGTCCGCCGGCGTGAGATAGATCAGCCCGCCGTGATGATGCGCGTTGTTGTACCAGTCGAAGAGATCGTGGCTCACGCTCCGCGCGTGCTCGACCGATCCAAACCGATCGGGAAACTCCGGCCGATACTTGAACGTGCGAAACTGCGCTTCCGAGAACGGATTGTCATTGCTGACGCGCGGCCGGGAGTGACTCGCCTCGATCCCCAGATCCGAGAACAACAACGCGACGAGCTTGCTGCGCATCGGCGCCCCCCGGTCGGCGTGGATCGTGAGCTGCTGCGGGCCGATGCCCTGTGTGAGGCAGGTCGCCTCGATCAAGCGCTGGGCCAGGTGGGCGTTCTCGTGCGCCGCGACCATCCAGCCCACGACGTACCGACTGAACAAATCCAAGATCACATACAGCGAGTAATACAGGTAGGGGATGGCCCCCCTGAGCTTGGTGATGTCCCAACTCCAAATCTGGTTGGGGGCTGTCGCGACGAGTTCTGGTTTCGCGTACGCCGGATGCCGCGCTTGGTCGCGCCGCTCCCGGACTTCCTGCGCGGCGTCGAGAATGCGATACATCGTGCGCGTGGAGCAGAGAAACGTCTGTTCGTCGAGCAGCGTCGCCTGGACCTCGGCGGGCGACTGATCGACGAAGCGCTCGCTGTGCAACACGTCGAGCACGGCCTGGCGCTCGGCCGGCACCAGCGCACGCGGCGAGGCGGCGCGGACGGTCGGCGTCGACGGCCGGGCGGGCTGTCGACGTCGATCAGAGGGTCGCGCGCGCGAGGCCGACACTCTGACAGAGCGCCGACGTCTCGCCGGGGGTGGTCACGGCCTCGAGGGCGATCATCAGTCGGTCTCGTCGATGTCGAGGGGTTTCAGGGGGATCCCCAGGAGCTCGGCAATTTTTTTTTGGAGCGTGATGATCGTTTCCGCTCGCGCGAGCTTGCGCTGGAGTTGGCGATTCTCCGTCTCAAGCTGCTTCACGCGCGGATCAACCACCCGCGGCTTCGGTCCCCGGCGGCGCCCGCGCATCTCCTGCCGGGCGTCTCGCTCGCGCTGCCGACGCCAGTTGACCAGCAGGGACGAGTACAACCCTTCGCGGCGCAGCAGCGCGCCCACCTCGCCGGGCTTTTTGCAGGCATCGGCTTGCTTGAGGATGCCGTGCGCGACGTCAACTATTCTTGCCGGTGAACGACAACTATTTCTGCCGGCGAAAGGTTAGCAAAGGAGCGTCGCCCACCACCGGGCGGCACTCGGTTATTGTCGTCGGCCGGTCGGTGGCCGTCTGAGCCGAAGTCGAAGAGTCCGACGAGGCCGGGGAGCCGGAGGCGGAGGGAGCCCGGAGGGCGACCGTAGCCTTCGGCTCCCCGGCCTCGTGGCGCGTGCGGGTCCTGACGCCGTTTCCGCTGAATCCGACCCGCCAGAATGCCCCACGCACGACGATCGGCGAGCCGGTCGACCGTCGCATGGGTCCTGCGCGCGGCCGATCGGCGCCCGGATGGCGCCCTGGTCGTGACGGCGTCCGGTCATGCCGCCGGCTCCGCTGGCGGTCGACCTTTGCCCCGGCGTGTGGCCTGCTCGGTTCGGAAGCTGGCGACATCAAACTCCAACAGTACCGAGTGATGCACGAGCCGATCGATCGCCGCGGCGGTGGCCATCTGATCGCGAAAGATCCGATCCCACTGCGCGAAGATCAGATTACTCGTGATCACGACGGAGCGCCGCTCGTAGCGCTCGGCGAGGAGCGTGAAGAGAATCTCCGCTTCCTCCGGGCTCTGTTGGATGTAGCCGACGTCGTCCAGAATCACAACCTCGAAGTGGTCGAGTTTCCGTAACGCGCGCGGCAAGTCCAGGTTTCGCTTCGCGGCCAAGAGCTCCTGCACCAGGCTGTAGGTCGGCATGAAGAGCACGGTGTGGCCCTGTTCGATGAGGGCGTGGCCGACGGCACACATCGCGTGACTCTTGCCGACCCCCGGCAGGCCGAAGGCCAACACATTGGTCGCGTCCGCGAGGAAGTCGCCGTCGGCCAGATCGCGGAGCCGACGGACGAGTGCCGGTGGCAACCGGCTTTCCTCGAGGGTATCGAACGTTTTCCCCGGCGGGAGCTTGGACGCCCGACGCAGACGGGTGATGCGGCGCTCCTGCCGCTCCGCGGCCTCGAGCTGCAGGACTTCGAGCAGCAGCGGCAGCGCTGGTTGCTGCTCGGCCTCGACGAACCGCGAGACCAATTCGCGCGCGGCGGCCGTGAGGGTAAAGCCCGTGAGCAGGGCCGTGATCTGATCCCCGACGGTCCGAGTCGTGGAGGCGCGGCTCATGCCGCCGCTCCCGCGCGCAGCGCATCATAGACGCTCAGGTCCGGCGCCGGAATGTGGATCACTGGGACGATGCACTCCGGCGGCGCCACCTGCGCTTGGACCGTGACGTAGTCAAAGCCGCCGACCTGATCGAGGACCAGCAGGAGGACGGCCTGCACGCGCGCTTCGCCCTCGGTCGCCGCCAGCTGCAAGATCCGCAGATACTCGACGTCGGCCCGCTCGCCATGCGTCCGCGCCAAGGCGTCGTACGCCCGGCGGAAAGTGACGGACGGATACAGGTCCTCCCGATAGCGGTACCGCGCAAACGCGCCGGGCTTGCGCACCAGCCAGCCGATCACGTGCCGGTAGTCGATGCGATGCTCGTCCTCTTTGCGCAAGCGGGGCATCGTCTGTACCAGGCGGTCCCGGTAGCGGACCTCGACCCGATTCGGATGCACTCGCGCTTCGACCGTGTGTCCCATCAATTGCGCGGGCACGGAATACGTCCGGTGCGCCACGCGGATCGTGCTCCACCGGCGCACGACCGGGAAGTACGTTGTGTAGCTCGGAATCGCGGCCGTGGGCAGGGCGCGGAGCGCCGGTCGCTCCTCGGCGAGGCGCGCCTCCGCCGGCCGGTTGCGCCAGTCCGCGACGACGTCTTGCACGAAGGCTTCATAGGCGGCGAGATCGTCAAAGGCGGCATGCCCCCGCACGAGCAGCGCCTGCGCCACCAGCGACTTCAGCCGTTGATGCGCTTGCTCGGCGACGCCGTTTTCATGCGCCCGGCCCGGCGTGATCCGGCTCGAGCGCATGCCGTAGTGATCGATCACCGCCCGAAAGCGGACCGTCAGGGCGCGGCCGCTCGTGCGTTTCAACTCATGCGTCGCCGCCGACAGATTGTCGCTGCGCAGGACCGCCGGCACGCCGCCGAGCGCCCACAGCGCGCCTTGGACGCCGGCCGCGAGGGCCTCGAACGTCTCGCCGAACGCCACCTGCACATACGTCCAGTGGCTGTAGCTGAGCACGAACTCGAACAACAGGTGGGGCAACGGATCGCCGGCGACGATGACGCCCAAATCGGTGGCATGGGTGAAATCAATCGCGGCCTCCCGACCCGGGACGGCCACTTGCTCGAAGAACACCTCGGGCTCGGGGCCGTGCTGCGCCCGCCAGTCACGAAAGCGCCGTTGCAGGGTCCGCGCCTGGCCAGGGTGAAACTGATCCGGATAGCGCGTCCGCAGTAACTCCAACATCAGCTTCGCTTCGAGCACGCCCCGGGTGTCGCTCCGCAACAGGGGCTCGACGTCCGTGCGCCACACGTCGGCAAACGGATCCGGTCGAGTCCGCCAATCTCGCCGCTGTTTGGTGGCCGACGGGACGGGCCCGGCGTCCCATTCCCGCGCAGTCCGAAGACTCATACTGCTGGCGGCCGCGGCGGCCGCCTGGGTGTTGCCATTCATACGTTTCTGCCTCATGAGCCGAACCTGTGCATCGGTGACCATTGCTCACCACGGTGGCACAGTCCGACCGGCCGACCCAACCGGCAGATCTAGTTGTCGCTACCCGGCAGATCTAATTGTCGCCGCGCAATCCTCGACGTCGGCCTGCGCGTCTTCGGTTTGCTCGGCCGCCGCAATCGCGGTGTCCCCGATCGTCGTGGTATCGCCTTGGTCGGCGGCTTGCAGCGTCACGGCCACGATGGCTCCCGTCTCCATATCCACGGCATGCTCGGCTTTGTGGGCCAGATGCGTGCGGCCGTCTTTCATCTTCGTGATGCGCGCGTCCGGATCATGCGGATGCTGCCATTCCTTGTTGAGCCCTTCTTCTTCCGCTTCCGGTCCAGCCGCGCCAGTTGCTCGCGCGTCGGCGTCGCGATGCCCGCGCCTCGGGCCAAGTCGGTCAGAAACTCCTGATACTCTCGCCCGTGTCGCGCCGCACGATGCTGCGCAACGCGGCGTTGGCTTCGAGTGTGGTGGCGTCCACTCCGATCGTCTTGCCCTTGAGCAGACCCCTCCGGCCAGCACTCCCAGCACCCACCTGAATACCTCCTGGTGCGTTTCCACATCGATCAGCCGCCGCGTGCGCGAAACGGTGGAGTGATCGGGCGGCTCCTCCATCGCTCCGCAGCCGAGAAACTCGCGCAGCGACAGCGAGTCGGCGGCGCGCCATGCGATTCCACGCTCCGAATCGATGCCTTCAAAGTAGCCGATCAGCAGCAGCCGGAAATAGATGCCCGGCGCCAGTCCGGGGCGGCCCATTGGTCGGCGTAAAAGGCGCGCACAAGGATTCCGCAAACTCGTCAAACTGCTTTTCGTCCAAGATGCGATTGAGTCGCTCGTAGAAGGGGTGGCTGGCCGCCGTCGGCAGGTCGGTCGTCGCCACCCACATCGGGGGCTGCCGGTCGCGCTCGCGTTTGCCCATCGCCATCGGCACGGTGTAGCTACCGGCGATCGATCTGGTCATCCCTCAGGACGGGCCGCTAGCAGCCCGTGCCAAACTTTCACCACGGGCTGCTAGGGAAGAGTTCTCCTGCGATTGGGCTCGGCAGGCGATTGAAATGGCACTCGAAAATCTGCACTTGCGCTATTCACGGCCGAAAAACGTCTAGATTTACCAGGATTTTAGCGAAAATCGAAAATATGGCGGAGAGAGTGGGATTCGAACCCACGGTAGAGTTTCCCCTACACACGCTTTCCAAGCGTGCTCCTTCAACCACTCGGACATCTCTCCTTGATTGATCTGAGGGCTGCGCCCTCAGACTCCTTACTCGCTCTCTCGCGCGACTCGGCTCCTCTGAAAAGCACTCGGCCAAGTTGCGCTCCGTTCGCGAGGCTCGCGGGCTGCCCGCCCGCTCGCTGCGCCATCGGAATCAACAGTTTAGCGTGAGGCGGATCCCCGCTCAAAGCCAAACTGTGACGTGATCGTGACGTGACCCCTTCGGCCAGCGCCACGACCAGCGGGATCTTCGCGTCGTTTTCGGGTGCTGCCGGGCCACGTCCGTTCGAGCCTCCGCCGTTGCCGTCCGGCCCGTTGCCGTTGGGCGTCGTGCGTCGCCGTGCGGCGTCCAGCGCGTCGATCGCCTGGCGCTTCGCGTCGATGCGGATGTGCGAGAGCGTCCACTGCACCTGGACGCGATGGCCGATCCAGCCGGGCGGGGCGCCGTAATAGGCGGCGTCGACTTCGACGCAGCCGTCGAGATGGACCGTGCGCTCGCCAAAGCGGTAATAGCGAAACGGCTCGAGCGGCAGCGGTCCGAGGGCGGGCCGTTCCTCGGCAAACATCACGGCCACTTGGCGCTTCGTCGTGCCATGGATACGCGTGTCCGCCCAGCGCTCTTCCCAGCGATCGAGATAGGCTTGCGCGGCCTCGATCGTCTCGAAGCGCGGCCTCTTCAGCGGCGTCTTCTGCGCGTGGCCGACGCCCGCTTCGACTTTGCCCTTGCGATCGGGATCGCCGACGCGACACGGCAGCGCGACCACGCCGTAGTGCGCCAGCACATCGCGATAGAGCGGATTGAGCGCGGGGTCGTAGATGTCCGGCGTGAGCACGCCTTCGCTCAGATTGTCGAGGACGATGACCTCGACGGTACCGCCGAGCCGACGAAACGCGCGTTCGTGCAGCTCGGCCCAGATCTGCGCGCTCGAGCGCCACGTCAAGAGCCGAACGGCTTTGCGCGAGCAGCCCAGCGTGAGGACAAAGAGCCGCGTGCGGCGGTACTTACCCGTCGTCGGGTCGCGGACCATCGGCCCCTCGCCGTAATCGACCTGGCCTTCCTCGTTATGGTGAGCTCACCATAACGAGGATTATGGTGAGTCCCCCGTTATGGTGAGCAGCCAGGCTCATCGCTTCTGACCGGTCGCGCCGTTGGCGCTTCGTCTCGTTCAGATCCTTTCCATAATCCCTGCTCTTGAGGCGAGCGAGTTTCCGTCTCGAAGGAGGGGTGTCATGTTTGCTGGCTACTATTTCGCCGACCAGATTGAGCGCTATCGAGTCTCGCCGCACAAGCCACGGATTGATCACGTCGCCCGCGCGTTGGTGAGCAGGCAGTATTTGAGGGGGGTCGTCGAGCAGCATCTGCGGGAGTGGCTGCGATTCACGGTGGACTGCGATGCGCGCGGCATCGCCTTGCCGCGGACCGTGCACGCTCGCGAGGTGCAGGAGTACGTCGCGCGGCGTCTGCCGCAGGGGAGCGCGAGCCGGCGCCGATTCGTCCGTGCCTCGGTGCGCATCTTTCTCGAAACCGATGCAGACGGAGGGTTTCGTCGACGCGTGGGGACGGCCGTGGCCCCTCACGTCCCTGCGTGGATTGAGCCCGCGCTCGCGTTGTACACCACGTTCCTCCGGGAGCATCGAGGCCTCGCCGCGCGCACGGTGCAGAAGCGCGTGTGGCACTTGGGCCGTATGGCCGAGTTCTGGACCCACACGGCAATGACGACGTTGGCGGAGCTGCGCGCCTCACACATTCAGCAGTTCTTTCTCCAGATTGCGCACCAGAAGCCCGCGACACGGCGGACCTACGGCGTCACGCTTCGGAGTTTCCTCCGGTGGGCGTATCAAGACGGCCGACTGCCCACAGACTTGCGAGCGGCCGTGGTCACCGGCCGCCACATGCGGCAGGCCCAGGTGCGCGATGTGCTCGCGACCGAGGACGTCGAGCGCGTGCTCGCCGCGGTCGATCAATCCCGCGCGGTCGGCCGTCGGGACTACGCCGTGCTCCTGCTGGCGATTCGCTACGGGATGCGCCCCTCGGACATCCGGCAGCTCCGCCTCGATGATGTGCAGTGGCGACGGGGACTGATCGCGATTCGGCAAGCGAAGACCGGCCGACCGTTGACGCTCCCGTTGCTGCCTGAGATTGCGGAGGCGTTGGCGGCGTACCTTCGTTATGGCCGCCCCCAGGCCGCCGCGCGCGAGATATTCGTCCGTCACCGCGCCCCGTTTGCGCCATTTGTGCCGACCAATAATCTGGCCGCGATTGTGCGCCCGCACTTCCGCCTGACCGGCCTCGACCAACGCGCCGGCCGTCGCGGCTTGTACGTGTTTCGGCACACGCTCGCGAGCGGTCTGCTCGACGCCGGGTGTTCGATCAAGTCGATCGCCGATGTGCTCGGCCATCACTCGACCGACACGACCATGGAATACGCGACGGTCAATCTCGCCGCGCTCCGCCGCGTGGCGTTGTCGGAAGCGGAGGTGCGCCGATGAGCGCGCCTACGTCGCGTCCGGTGCCCACATTCTCGTCGCCGCTGGCCGACGCCCTCTCCCGCTTCCTTGCGTTCAAGCGAGCCGCGGGCTGTCGCTACGATGACGAAGCGCGCGCCCTGGGTCTCCTCGATCAGTTCCTGATCGCGACGCTCAATCCGGACGACCCGGTGATCACGTTGGACGTGGTGCGGTCCTATGTCGCGCGCCGAGGCGAGGAATCGGAGACCACGCGCGCACACCGACTCACCCTGATCCGACAGGTGTGCCGATTCATCGCCCTCGAGCAGCCGCGGACGGCGGTGCCCGCGCCGCGATTTCTCGGCATCCACCGCCGCGCCTTCGTGGCGCGGGTGATGTCCCAGGAAGAGGGCCAACGATTCCTGACCGCGTGCGAGCGCTTGGTCTCGAGATCGTGGTCCCCGATGCGCGACACCGTCTTGGGCACCGCCCTGGTACCTGTACTTCACCGGCCTGCGGACAGGCGAAGTGCTCCGGCTCACCATCGCCGACGTGGACCGGGTGGGCGCGGTGCTGCGCGTACGCGACACCAAGTTCGGCAAGTCTCGTCTGGTCCCGCTCGCCGCCGACGTCACGGCGCGGCTGGACCGCTGCCACACGACCATCGCGCGCCGTCTGGGCGCGCGCCCGCCCGACGCGCCGTTCTTTTCGACCGCGTCCGGGCGTGGGTATCCCACACCGCACTCTCCGCGGCGTTCCGCCAAGTGCTCGCGCAGGCGGAGATTCCTCGCCAGAGCGGCGGCCGTACACTCCGGCTGCACGATCTCCGTCACGGATTCGCCGTGCTCAGACTGTTGGTGTGGTACCAGCAGGACGCCGACCTCGGAGCGCGGTTGCCGTCCTTGGCGACCTACCTGGGCCATGTGGGCCTGGCCAGTTCCCAACGGTACTTGCAGCTCACCGCCGACATGGTGGGCGAGGTCGCTCGTCGGCACGAGCGCCGGTTCGGATACTTGATCAATGAGGGAGGGCAGCCATGACGCCGCCCGACCTGTCCAGGCTCGTGACCGCGTTCTTCTGTACGCCACCTCGCCGCCGAGCACAATGCCAGCCCGCACACGACCAAAGCGTACCGAGACGCGATCAAACTGCTCCTTCGATTCGCGGCCGCCACCTGTCAGCGATCAACGGCCGCGCTGCAGTTCGAGGATTTGACCCCGGATCTGATCCTGCGTTTTCTCACGGACCTCGAAACAACGCGCGGCAATTCTGTGCGGACCCGCAACGCGCGTTTGGCGGCCATTCACAGTTTCTTCCAGTACGTCCTCGACGGCCACCCCGAGTGCGCCGTCGCGTGTCAGCGTGTGCTGGCCATTCCGGTGAAGAAAGCCACGCGCCCGCTCCTCGGCTACCTCACGGAAGCGGAGCTCGCCCACCTGTTGGCGCAAATGGACCGCACGACGATGGATGGTGAGCGCGACTATGTGCTCCTCGCGCTGTTGTACGACACGGGCGCGCGGATCCAGGAGCTGCTGGACTTGACGCCGCGTGATATCCGGCTCGTGGCGCCCGCCGTCGCCCGCGTCCATGGCAAGGGCCGTCGAGAGCGCCTCTGTCCATTGCTTTCCCAGACCGCCCGTCTCGTGAGCCGGTACCTCACACGTGTCGGCCGTCCCCTGGATGATAGCGGTCCGTTGTTTCGCAATCGGTACGGACAGCCCTTGAAGCGCCACGGCGCCCGCTACCTGTTGACCAGTACCTCGACCGCGCACGCGCGTCGATGCCGAGTCTCCGCCGGTGCGGCATCAGCCCACATACGATGCGGCACACGAAGGCCATGCACCTGCTGCAAGCCGGCATTCCGCTGATCACGATCAAGGATTTTCTCGGTCATGCCGACGTGAAATCGACGGAGGTGTACGTGCAGATCGATGTGGGGATGAAACGCGAAGCCCTGGCTCTCGGGGATCTCCGGCATCGACCACCCCGAAGGCCCCGCGCCTGTCGAAAGACATCCTGGCCTGGCTGGAGGCGCTGTAGGAATTATGCGAAGGAGGTGTCCGGAACAACAGCCGCACCGCGCGGTGCTTCTTCCGAATTCACCATAACCGGGGACTCAGCATAATCCTCGCCGGCCGCCGTGGTGATCACGACCCGCGCCTCCGCCGCGACCGTCCCTCGGAGCTTTGCGACGAAGCGTTTGACGCTAGCGTACTTGGCGGTAAAGCCGTGGTCGTCGACGAGGTCCTGATAGATCGCGACCGCGTTGCGGCCGCGCCCGACCGCCTCCTCAATCAGCTCGCGATACGGCTCGCAGGCGCTCGCGCTCGGGGCCCGCGTCGGCGGCGAGTCGGTGGACACCTCCGGCGCGGACATTGGCGGTTTGATCCGGAGTCGGTGGACACCTCCGCCGTAATTGCCGGTTTTGCCGGGGCTTCGCTTGGGCGGCCCCGGCCGCGGACCGGGATGCCGGCCGCCTTGAGGTATCCGCTGACCGTTTCTCGGCGGACCCCTGTGGCGCGCTGGATCCGCAGAAGGGGCCAGCCAAGCCGGCCGAGCGCACGATCTGCTGCTGTTCGTGATCGTCCAAGGCGTTGCTCATGCCGACGTAGGAACACGCTGTTCCTCGCCCGCGTCAACGTCCTGGCCGGCGTCAGTTAATTGCCGGTTTTGAGGTGTCCATTAATTGCCGGTTTTGGGTGTCCACCGAGGCTCAGGGCATTCGCCTCGCCTCGGGCTCTGACGAGGCCTGCCATGAGCGAGCCTCGGGCGTAGCCCGAGGGGAAAGAACGGGATAGCCCTTCGACTCGCTTCCGTTGGTCGCTCGCTCGGTTCGACTACGCTCACCGAGCCCCGAGCGAAGTCGCGGGGCTCAGGGCATTCGCCTCGCCTCGGGCTCTGACGAGGCTGCAATGAGCGAGCCTCGGGCGTAGCCCGAGGGGGAAGGAACGGGATAGCCCTTCGACTCGCTTCCGTTGGTCGCTCGCTCGGTTCGACTACGCTCACCGAGCCCCGAGCGAAGTCGCGGGGCTCAGGGCATTCGCCTCGCCTCGGGCTCTGACGAGGCCTGCCATGAGCGAGCCTCGGGCGTAGCCCGAGGGGGAAGGAACGGGATAGCCCTTCGACTCGCTTCCGTTGGTCGCTCGCTCGGTTCGACTATGCTCACCGAGCCCCGAGCGAAGTCGCGGGGCTCAGGGCATTCGCCTCGCCTCGGGCTCTGACGAGGCCTGCCATGAGCGAGCCTCGGGCGTAGCCCGAGGCGAGTCGAATGGAGGCGGCGGGAGTCGAACCCGCGTCCGAAAGGCCTGTCGCCGCAGAACTCTACATGCGTATCCGCTCTTGTAATTTCGCGGCCGTCATCGAAGAACGGCGAAAGCGCCGGCCGCTAGCCCGGAAATCTCACTCCGACGCTCGGGCGGACGTCGGAGCCAGCCTGCTGAATGGCGTTCGTTCCCAGCCCGCAGGCTGACCAGGACGAACGTCGCGGACTAATTAGGCCGCGAGCGCGAGCTGCGTGTTCGCAGTTACGTGTTTGTCCACCGGATTAGCGAGTCAGTGGAGCTCGGCATGCATTCCGCGGTCCCTTGCCCCCGTCGAAGCCGTATCGCCCCCACAAGGACGGACCGTCACTTCATTGTCGCAGGACCGCACACCGAAGGCAACGCACCGTATCGCGCCGGCGGCCCGTCGCAGACGCGCGGGGATCTCCGACTTGACTCGGCATGTCCGTACTGCTACAAGATGTAGCGCTACGATGAGTCGCACACAACCGCCACGCCTTCCGCCGCTCGGCCGGGTCGAACAGGCCGTCATGGACCACGTCTGGGCGCATGGGCCGGTCACCGCTGAGGCCTGCCGTGAGGCCCTGCAGTCGGCGTGGCCGATGAAGGAATCGACCATCCGGACAGTGCTGCGCCGGCTCGAAGCCAAACGCTACGTCACCCACACGGTCGACGGACGCACCTACGTCTACCGCGCCGCCGACGCTCGCGCCAACGTCGCCGCGCGGGCGGTGCGGCACCTGATCGATCGATTCTGCAGCGGGTCGGCCGAAGAACTGGTCGTCGGCATGGTGAACAACGACGTCCTCGACGCCAAGGCACTCGAGCGCATTGCACGGCGGCTGGCGTCCTCCAAGTCCAAGACGGGAAAGAGGTAACCATGTCGGTGCCTGCATCCGGCGTCACCCTCGCCATCCTCGCCAGTCTCGCCGAATGGTCGCTGCGGACACTTGCACTCGGCGCCGCGGCGGGCGCGCTGATCACCCTTCTTCGCGTGAAGCGGGTGAGCCTTCAGATTGGCGCCTGGACCGCTCGTGCTCGTCGCGGCGCTCGCCATGCCCGGATTGATGCTCGTGGTCCCGGCGGTCAATGGACCATGCCCATCCTCGTCCCGACCGTTCCATCGACGACCGTCACGGCGGGCCGGCGATCCCCGGGCGCTCGGGCGGGACAGCGGAATGAGGCGATCTTCACGCGCGAAGTGCGCCAGGCGCCGGACACACCCACGCGCAGGCCGACACGTCGGCCGCGTCGGCTGGGCTCTCGTCGCGGCCGTGGTCTATCTGCTCGGCGTAATCGCGCTCGTCGCCCGGCTGGGCGTAGGTTGGGTGGCGAGAACACGCCTGCTCCGGTCGAGCTGTGACTGTGGGGGACGCGGAGGATACGGAGTCGCGATTGACCAGACACGCCGCAGCGGTCGGCCTCGTTCGTCCGCCTCGCCTCCTCGTGTCGGAGGCGCTGGTCGTCCCGATGACGGCCTCAATCTTCCGTCCGGTGATCGTGCTGCCGCCCGACTGGCGTCAGTGGAGTGCCACTACGATGGACGCGGTGCTGAGACACGAGCTCGCGCACGTCGCGCGGCGCGACGCGCTCATCCAGGCGCTGTCGCTCGTCCATCGCGCCGTGTACTGGTTCAGTCCGTTCAGCTGGTGGCTGCACACGCGGCTGCTGCAACTGGCGGAGTTCGCGAGCGACGAGGCCGTGCTCGTGGCTGGCGTCGATCGCCACGCTTACCTGGACGCGCTGGTCGGCTTCTGTGCGGCCGCTCGGGCCGAAGGCGGACGCGCGGCCTGGCAGGTGGCGATGGCGCGCGGGTCCCGGGCCGAAGCGCGCGTCGAGCGGATTCTGAACTGGCGTCTGGCGCCGCCGACGCGGCGCTCGCGGCACCTTGCGCTCGTGCTCGCGTTTCTGGCGGTCCCGCTGGCCGGCCTCGCCGCGGCCGTGACGCCGGCGGCGTCGCCGATCGATCTGCCGCCATTGCCCGCGGTGACGTCTTCCGGCGCGGCCACGGTCGTCAGCGCGAAGACGACGCCGGCGAGACACCTGCAGCCGGTGACGAGTCGGGCACGCGCGACCGCCGTCTCGCAGACCCCGCGACAAACCGAAGCTCCGCCCCCGGCCGCGAGAGACGTGCCGAAGACGCGGGCCGAGATGCTCGCTCAGCTCGTGCAGGTGGCCGAGCAGCTCCAGCAGGACATTCGAGCCATGATCCAGGTCGGCACGATGGCGCCGCTCGACCTGGACGGCGTGGACCGCGTGCAGGTGCAGTTGAAACGGGCCGCTGCCGCTGACCACCAGTCGACGGGCGACGCGCGCGCGCTCTCAGGCGCCGAACTGGCCGCGCTCAGAGTTCGCTTCGGTGACGCGATGCGGCACGTCGATGCCGAACTGCAGCGTTTCGACGTTGGCCTGAGTACGCCGCGTCGCGTGGACGACGCGCTGCTGGCCGCGTTGGCGGTCGTGACCGCGTCGTCGCCGGCGGCTGGCTCGAGTGGGCAGGACGACTTCGCCGCAGGCGCGCACCGGCCGAGGGAAGCCGGCGTCACGGCGCCCGCCGCGCTGGCGATGCCGGCGCCGAAGGTACACCGCCGAAGCGATGCGGCAGAAGATCCAGGGCACCGTCACGCTCGAGGTCATCGTCGGCGCCGACGGCAGGGTCGAGAAGTCGCGTGTCGTCCAATCGCTCGACGACGTCTATGGGCTCGACGAGGCGGCGATGGAGGCCGTGGCCGCGTGGCCGTTCAGGCCCGGCACGTTCAACGGCCAGCCGGCCCGATTCGACGTGCAAGTCGATCTGTCGTTCCGGCTGCGCTAGTCAGGGTCCGGCCGATGCCATCTTGATACACGCGGAGCGCGATTTACACTCTGTGTGTGTCCCTGACCCGCGCCGCAGCGCTCCTGGCCACCCTCTTGTTTCCCGTCGCCACGCCGGCCGCCGTACCGCAGCAGGTCCCGAAGCCGCTCGTCTTCGGCACACCCGTCGTCTTCCACTCGGCCGTGCTCGGCGAGGACCGCCAGCTCAACGTGCTCCTTCCCGCCGGCTACGGAGCTGGAGACAAGGCCTATCCGGTCATCTATCTCCTCGATGGCGCAGCGAACGAGGACTGGTTCCACGCCGCCAGCCTGTTCGACTTCCTCGAGACCTACGGCGTTATGCCGGCGACGATTGTCGTCGGCGTCGCGAACGTCGATCGCCAGCGCGACTTCACGATGCCGTCGTCCGATCCGGAGGATCTCAAGGCCGCGCCGACCAGCGGCGGCGCCGAGAAGTTCATCGACTTCGTCGAGCGTGACCTGATTCCGTACGTCGGCGTTCACTACCGCGTGAGCGATCGTCGGACGATTGTCGGCCAGTCGCTCGCGGGTCTCGTCGCGACGCAGATCCTGCTCGAGCGGCCGCACCTCTTCACCGACTACGTCATCGTCAGTCCGAGCCTGTGGTGGAACAAGGAAGCGATGCTGAAGCGCGCCGCCGAGGCGCTGAAGGCGCACCCGGCCGCGGCGGCGAAGCTCTACCTGTCACTCGCGAAAGAGGGCGACGAGATGCAGCGCGCCGACGAGGCCTTCGTCGACCAGAATCCGGTCGCTCCGCCCCCGGACGACAGTCTTCTACCAGTACCTGCCCGACGAGACGCACGCGACGTCGCTCCACATCAGTCTGTACAACGCGATGCACCTGCTGAACCCGCGATAGGCGGCCCGGTCATGCGGTCGCCCAGTTCGAGAGTCGGTGTGGCGGCGGCATGTCTGAACTCAGCAACCGTTCACCTTGACACTCTAGGTGAGCCGGGCATAGACTGCCGTTTCACCTAGGATGTCTACCAAAGCTGACCGCGACCGCGTCGAGTTGCTCCAGGGCACGCTCGACCTCCTCATCCTCCGGACGCTGCGCCTGGGGCCAGCCCACGGCCACTCGATTGCCAAGATGATCGAGCGGGGATCGGACGACGTGCTGCAGGTGGAACAGGGCTCGCTGTACCCGGCGCTGCACCGGCTCATCAAGCGCGGCTGGATTACCTACGACCACGGCACGTCGGAGAACAACCGCCGCGCCAAGTTCTACAAGCTCACGCCGAAGGGCCGGAAGCAGCTCGACGTCGAGACGCATCGCTGGGACCGGCTGGCGGGGGCGATTGCGCGCATCCTGCGCCCGGCGGCGAAGGAGTCGTCGAGATGACCCGCCGCGGCCAACGAGCGCTCGAGGACCTGCGCGACGACCTGCGCGACCATGTCGAGCGCGAGATCCAGGAGAACCTCGCGCGCGGCCTGTCGCCCGACGAGGCGCGCCGCCAGGCGCTGCTGAAGTTCGGCAATGTCGCGCTCGTCGAGGAAGACGCGCGCCGGGTGTGGGTCTGGCGCTGGCTCGACGACCTGAAGCGCGACCTCGTCTACGCGGGCCGCTCACTTCGCCGCGCCCCCGCGTTCACCATGGCCGCAGTGCTCACGCTCGGTCTCGGCGTCGGCGCCCTGACCGTGGTGTCGAGCATCGTCTATGGCGTGCTCTACCGGCCGCTGCCGTTTGCGAATGCCGACCGGCTCGTGCGCATCGTGCAGGTCATCGGGATGTTCAACGGCGACACGTCTCGCGCCGGCCTGCGGCCCGCGCAGATCGCGTCGTGGCAGGCGCACAGCCGGACGCTCACCATCGGCTACTACGAGACGATGGCCAGAACGCTGACCGGTGTGCCCGCGCCGGTTCGGCTGATCGGCGCCGGCGTCACGCCGCCCCTCTTTCGCGGCATCGCCGTGCCGCCGCTGGCCGGCCGGCTCTTCACCGACCAGGATGCGCTGCCGGGCAACACTCAGGTCGTCCTCTTTCCCGCGCACGTCTGGCGGCGCGAGTTCGGTGCGGATCCTTCGCTGGTTGGACGCACGGTCACGCTCAACAACCAGCCTTATCGTGTCGTGGGCGTCATGCCCGACGGGTTCGAGTTCCCGTCGCTCGCCGCGCCGAGCACCACCGACTCGACCGGTGCGCTCGCCGATGCGCCGGAGTTCTGGGCGCCGCTGCCGGCCCTTGAAGAGCGGCCGCTCACCAAGGGCGGCTTCTCGCTCTTCGGCAACACGTTCGGGCTGCTGCGTCCGGGCGTGACGCTCAGACAGGCCACGGCGGAAGTGAACACGCTGATGCCGCTCCTGCCGGACCGGCGGCAGCCCGTCGAGCTCGTCAACGCGCGCGTCGAGCAGGCGCGCACGGTGCGGCCGCTGCTGCTGATCTTCGAGGGGGCGGTGGCCTTCGTGCTGTTCATCGCCTGCGCGAACGTCACGAACCTCCTCCTGGCCCGCGGCGCCGCGCGACAGCACGAGCGCGCCGTCCGCCTGTCGCTCGGCGCGGGACGGCTTCGACTGCTGCGGCAGGCTGTCGCCGAGGGCCTGCTGATCGGCGCCCTTGGCGCCGCCGTGGGCGCGGGGCTCACGTGGGCAGGGCTGGCGGTCTTCCGCGGTTTGCCGCCGTACCTGATGCCACGCATGCAGGAGGTGCACCTCGACGCGGCGACCCTCGCGTTCGCCGGTCCTGGTGGCCGTCGTCGCCGGCGCGGTCGTGAGCGCGGCGGCGGCCGGTCGCGCGTCGGCCGGCGCTACTGACATGCTTCGCGGATCGGCCGCACGGTCCACGACGATGCGGCGCGCGCCGTTGCGCCTGCTGGTGGCGGCGCAGGTGGCGGCCGGCACCGTCCTGTTCGCCGGCGCCGCGCTGCTGCTGTTCAGCCTGGTGCGTCTCACCAGCGTGGACCCTGGCTTCGATGCGGCGCACGTCTTCAGCTTCCAGGTCACGCTGCCCGCCGGCCGGTACGAGGCCGCTGGCACCGGGGCGTTCGCCGGGCGTCTGGCGTCGGAGCTGGCGGGCCTGCCGGGAGTGCGCGACGTTTCGATTGACGACGCGCCGCTCGGGTACGATTCGATTGGGTTCTCGCCTCACATCGACGGCCGCCCGTCCACCGGGCCGGTCGTGTTCCGATCGGTGCCTCCAGGGTTCTTCCGGACCCTCGGCATGCCCATCGCACGCGGCCGGGGGTTCGTGCCGGCGGACGCCACGGCTTCACCACGCACTGCCGTTGTGAGCCAGACCTTCGCGAACCAGTATTTTCCCGGGGCGGACGCCGTCGGCCATCGCGTGTCGCTTCAGGACTGGAAGGATCTGGAAATCGTCGGCGTGACCTCGGACACACGGGCGGGTCGGCCCGATGCACATGTAGATCCGCAGTTGTACGTACCGGTCGATCCGGCGTCGGCGGGCTGGCGCGCGTTCACGTTCTTCCTGCGCACCGCCGAACCGCGCGACTCGGGCCTCTCCCGCGAGGTACGTGACCTCGTCGGCCGCATCGACCCCGAGCTCGTCGTGTTTCGCGACGGCGGCCTGGCGACCACGCTCGAGCTGACGTACGCCGATGCCAGGACCTACGCCTCCTCGTCGATGACGTTTGCCGCGGTCGCGCTCGTGCTCGCGGCCATCGGTCTGTACGGCGTGCTCACCTTCACGGTCGGTGCCCGCACGCGGGAGATCGGCGTCCGGATTGCGGTTGGCGCCGACGCGCGGCGCCTCGTGTGGATGGTACTGCGCGGCGCGCTCGCCACGGTGCTGGTGGGCATCGTGGCCGGACTCGGCACCGCCTGGTACGTCTCGCGCTTCCTGCAGAAGTGGCTGTACGGCGTGACCCCGCACAATCCAGCGGCGTTCATCGGCGTCGCGGCGCTCTTTCTCCTCGTGGGCGGACTCGCGGCCTACGTCCCGGCCCGCCGCGCCACCCGCGTCGATCCCGTCGTGGCGCTGCGAACGGAGTAGGCCGTCCGGCTCACGCCGTCTTCCGCGACCTGCGCGCCTGCCAGAGGTCCCACTTGCTCTGGAGGTTCATCCACACCTCTGGGCCCGTGCCGAGCCAGTCGCTGAGGCGCCACGCCGTGTCCGCCGTGATGCCGCGTTTGCCACGGATGATTTCATTCAGCCGCGTGGTCGAGATCTTCAGGTGTCGCGCGGCCTCGACCTGAGTGATTCCACCAGACCGCAGAAACTCTTCGAGCAGCATCTCGCCGGGGTGCGTGGGCGGCTCCAGCAATTCATCCAGCGACGGGGCGTCAATGGTAGTCTTCGCAGCCGACTTCATACGCATTACCTTGTTCGAATCGAAATGTAATCCGGTACCTGATCGTTGATGCGAATGCTCGACCAGCCTGCCCGGTCGCCACTCAGCGCCTCCAAGCGGTTGCCTGGTGGGACACGAAGCGCCTGGACCGTGGGGGCCGCGTCAATCCAGTGCAACTTGCGGCGGGCCACCGGCCAGAGTGGCTTGGCCAGAACGCGGCGCGCCGCTTTCGTGTCGGCACCCACGTACAGGTCCCTGGGTCCGTCGTCCGCGAACGTCTTGATCACACGTCTTCGGGTGATAATACACGAGTTACCGTAATCCGACAATGGAGCAAGCGTCGGCATGACGAGGCAGCCGGCATCGCCAGCCGTGCGATATCGTCGCCGTATGACTGAGTTCGACCGTCGCGCGTTTCTGACCAGCCTGGCCGCGGGGGTCGCCGCGGCGTCCGTTCCGCTCGGCGCTCGGCGGCCGATTTCCGACGAAGGAGCCGGCTGGCCGGCCGGGCAGACGTCGGGCTCGTCCGGCCTCGCCGCCCCGGCGTTCGCGCCGCTGCCGCTGGGGGCCATCCGGCCGGCGGGCTGGCTGGCGCGGGTGCTGCGCGCTCAGGCCGACGGGCTCACCGGGCATCTCGACGAGTTCTGGCCCGACGTCGCCGAGAGCCAGTGGTTCGGCGGCAAAGCCGAGGGCTGGGAGCGCGCGCCCTACTGGCTCGACGGCGCCATTCCGATTGCCTGGATCCTCGACGACGCAGACGCTGAAGGCCAAGGATCACCGGCCACATCAACTACATCCTCGACCACCAGCGCGCCGACGGCTGGTACGGCCCGTATCCGGAAGACGCCGTCGCCAAGCGCTACGACCTGTGGGCGATCCTCCTGGCGAACAAGATGCTCGCGCAGTATCACGAGGCGACGGGCGACCCGCGTGTGCTGGTGGCGGTCCAGGAAGAGCATGCGCGCGATGGCCGCCGGCCTCGACCGCACGCCGCTCTTCGACTGGGGCCGCTTCCGCTGGTTCGAAGGGCTCGTGTCCATCTTCTACGTCTACGAACGCACGAAGGAGCCGTGGCTGCTGGACCTCGCGCGCAAGCTCCGCGAGCAGGGCATCGACTACGAAACGCTGTTCGCCGACGATGACCTCAAGGTGCCGACGCCGCGGCGCGGGCTCTGGAAATGGGCGAAGCACGGCGTCAACACGGGGATGGCGCCCAAGGCCGCCGCGCTGAGCTGGCGCATCGACCAGCGGCCCCGCCGACCGCGCGTGGCCCGCAAAGATGCTCGAGATCCTCGACCGCTACCACGGCCAGGCCACGGGCATGTTCGCCGGCGACGAGTCGCTGTCGGGCAAGAACCCGCTGCAGGGCACCGAGCTGTGCGCGGTCGTCGAGTTCATGTATCTCGCTGGAGACGCTGTTCTCTGTCTTCGGTGACCCGACCTTCGGCGACCGGCTCGAGCGGGTCGCGTTCAACGCGCTGCCGGCGACGATCTCGCCCGACATGTGGTCGCACCAGTACGACCAGCAGGTCAACCAGGTGCAGTGCACGCATCAACCCCGAGTGCACATGTGGGCACGCAACGGCCCGGAGTCGAACCTCTACGGCCTCGAGCCGAACTACGGCTGCTGCACGTCGAACATGCACCAGGGCTGGCCCAAGTTCGCCGCGCACCTTTGGATGACGACGCCCGACGAGGGGCTCGCCGCGGTGGCCTACGCGCCGAGCGAGGCGACGTTCGAGTCGCAGCGGCGTGCCGGTCCGGGTGGCGCTCGACACCGACTATCCGTTCCGCGAGACGCTCACGCTGACGGTGGCGCCGGAACGCGCGGCGCGCTTCCCGGTGGTGCTGCGGGTGCCCGGCGTGGGCGGAGGGCGCGACCGTGCGCGTCGGCGGCGGCGCGGCCGCGAGCGATGACGCCGGGCACGATCCACCGGATCGAGCGCGAGTGGACCGGCACGGATCGAGGTGGCGATCCGCTTCCCGATGCGGCCCCTCGTGACCGAGCGCTACAACGGCGCCCTCGCCGTCGAGCGCGGGCCCCTCGTCTACTGCGCTGAAGCATCGGCGAGGAGTGGACGCGCATCAACGCCGACAAGCCGCACCGCGAGCTGCCGCACGGAGATTTCGAGGTGCGGCCCACGACGCCGTGGAACTACGGGCTCGTGGCTGGCGGCCCCGATGGCGTGCGGGATTTGAAGTTCGAGGAGCGGCCCGTTGGCGAGGTGCCGTTTTCGGCTGACGGCGCCGGAATGGCGGCCACCGCACGGGCGCGACGGATGCCGTCCTGGAAGCTCGTCCGCGGATGGGCCGCCGAGATCGCGCCGCCCGACGAGCAGCTCGCCGACCCGGGTAGCCACACGATCGACGCGCCGGACGAGACCGTGACGCTGATTCCGTACGGCTGCACGAGCCTCCGGATTGCGGAGTTTCCGAAGCTGACGTGATCCACGCAGACGAGATCACCGGGGAGACCGGGGAGACCGGGGAGGGTGCCCTGTCGACGTCCAGACCGGGTCCGACAGGCGTTCTCGCGGCCATCGGCCGCGGCCGCGGGCGTTGCCCGCGGTCGCGCCTGTCGGACCTCGCTAGCCGTCTGAACCTCCATGTCCTCCCCGTCCTCTCCGGTGAACAAACCGGGTGTAGGATGGCGCTCCTATGACCCGACGTCGCGTGGTCTCCACTATTGCTGTCGTGTACGCCGCCGTTGTCGTGGCCTCCGCGTTGTTCGTCGCGCGTCCGGCCGCACAGAGCCGTGGCCAGCATCCCCCCTCCACAACGGCCTTTACGCACGCGACCGTGATCGACGGCACCGGCGCACCGGCGATGCCCAACATGACCGTCGTCATTCGAGACGGAGCCATCCTGTCGCTGCAGCCGGACGGGGCGGCGCTCCCGCAAGGCGCGACCGTCGAGGACCTGTCGGGCAAGTTCCTCGATCCCCGGCCTCATCGATGCGCACGTCCACATCACGGGCGGGCCCGCGACGATGGACCAGTACGAGACGTTGCTCAGTGCGCTGGCGGCCCACGGCGTGACCGGCATTCGCGACATGGCGGGCGACGCGCGGGTCCTCGCGTATCTCGCGCGGGAAGCCGCGCTCGGCGAGCGGCCGTGGCCCAACATCTATTACAGCGCGCTCATGGCCGGTCCGACGTTCTTTGCCGAAGACACGCGCGTGCCCGGCGCCTCGCGGGGCGTGCTGCTCGGTGAGGCCCCCTGGATGCAGAGCATCGGCGCCGACGCCGACATTCCCACCGCGGTCGCCGAGGCCAAGGGCACCGGCGCGACCGGTGTGAAGCTCTACGCCAATCTCCCCGCCGCGATGGTCAAGGCGATTGCCGCCGAGGCGCACCGCCAGGGGCTGCTGGTCTGGACGCACGCGACGGTGTTTCCGGCCAGGCCGAGCGATGCCGTCGCGGCCGGCGCCGACTCGATTTCGCATACTGCGTATCTGGTCTGGGAGGCGGCGCCGAAGGTGCCGCAGGACTACGGCGCCCGCACGCGCGGGCCGTTCACGTCGGTCGAACCAGACGACCCGCGCATCCTCTCGATCCTCGACGCGATGGCCGGCCGCGGCACGGTGCTCGACGCGACACTGCGGGTCTTCGAGCAGGAGGTCTACACGATCCGACCTCGGTGGGGGAGGGGTTGCTGCCCTGGAGTTATGCCGTGACGAAGCTGGCGCACGATCGGGGCGTCCTGGTCGACGCCGGCACCGACAGCGGCGGCATGCCGGCAGGCCGTGGTGGTTCGAACGCCGATAGGGCGCCCACGGTCACCGACGAGCTCGCGTTGCTCGTCGAACACGCCGGGTTCACGCCGCTGGAGGCGATCCGCGCCGGCACGGCGGTCAACGCCCTCGTCGTCGGGCAGGGCGCCCGCCGCGGCTCCATCGTGCCGGGCAAGGCGGCGGACCTGGTTGTGCTCTCGGCGGACCCCGTGGCCGACATCCACAATGTGACGCGGGTGGTCGAGGTCTACAAGGACGGGCGCAAGATCGCCCGGTAGACGGTGGCGCGCTCCGGTGGTGCGGCCGATACCGTACTATAATGACGCCCAATCCGATGCCGCTCGAGCACCGCATCCGCGAAGCGATCGACACGTTCATGGCGCGCGTGCGCCACGACCTGGACGCGCACGTCCGCGGCCTGACCTCGGACCTGCTCCGTCTCGTCCAGGAGGACCAGGATCGCTGGCGAACCGAGATCGATCGGAGCGTCGATGACGTGCGGGTGACGGCCGAGCGCGATTTCCGCGCCCGGGTCGACAACATGCGTGGCGAGCTGGCCCGCGAAATGGAGCTCCGCCTGTCGACGGACCGGACGGACCTGCAGACCGCGGTCGCCGCGGCGAAGTCCGGCATGCGCGACGTCCGTGTAGACACGCTCGCACGGCTGTTGGGTTCGATCAGGCAGATCGATCAGTCGTCGACGCTCAGCGGTATTCTCGAGGCGCTGGCGCGCGGCGCCGCGGCCGAGACCTCTCGGGTGGCCATCATGCTCATCGACGGCGACATGCTGCGGAGCTGGGGCCACTTCGGCTTCGCCACCGGCGAGACGCCGCACGACATGCCGATTGGACAGTCGGGTGTGCTGGCGGCCGCCGTGGCGCTCAAGCAGACCTCGTTCGTTCCGCCCGGCGGCGGGGGCCGCGAAGCCGCCGTGCCGTCTTTCATGCGGGTCGCCGTCGGCCACACCGGCCTCGTCGTGCCAATCCCGGTCGGCGGAGAGGTCGTCGCCGTCCTGTACGCCGACGACGTCGGCCGGCGTGAGGAGCAGGAGGACGCTCCCGTGTGGACCGAGGAAGTCGACCTGCTGGTTCGTCATGCGGCGCTCCGGCTGGAAAACGTCACCTCGATTCGAACGGTCGAGGTGCTCGAGCAATGACGCGCGCCATCATTTTCCTGCTCTCGATGGTGTCGGTTGGCGCCTGGCAGCCGCGGCCGCAGGCGCCTGTTCCCACGCCCCTGGCATCGTCGGAATCTCTGGCTCGCGCCCGCCACGCCCGGCTCGTCGCCCTTCGCGAAGGCGGTCCAGGCGCTCGCGGACGACAAGGCCGCCGACGCGCTCCCGCTTTTGGAGCAGTCGGTCGGCGACCCTGTCATCGGCGGCTATGCGCGGCTCTACCTGGCGCGCGCGCAGTTCTCGTTGGACCGGCGGCCGGACGCTCGCCGGTCGATCGACCGTCTCCTCGAGGCGGTGTCCACCGGCGTGCTGCGTCAGGCAGCACTGTCGACGTCGGCCGACCTCGCGCTGGCCGACGGCGACGCGGCGCGCGCCGCACGAGACCTCGGTGAGCTGACGGCGGCCGCGCCGGCCCCCGACGTCCTGCTGCGCCTGGCTCGCGCCGCCAATCAGGCGAAGGACACCAAGGCCGAGGTCGACGCGTTCACGAAGATCTATTACGGCTATCCGCTCTCGCCGGAGGCCGACGATGCGGCCAAGGGGCTGGCGCGGCTGTCGCCGGCGACCCTCAAGGCCACGGCCGACGGCTATCCGCAGGAGCTCGACCGGGCCGCGCGGCTCTTTGCCGCGGGACGCTATGCCGACGCGCGCAAGGCGTACGCGGCGCTGCGCTCGCTGTCTTCGGGCGACGACCGCGCCCTCGTGGACCTGCGCCTTGCCGAGTGCGAACTGGGCGAGCGGCGCTACAGCACGGCCCGCGCGGCGCTGCTGAAGCTCGACGGAGACGACGCGGCGCGTCAGGTCGAGGTGCAGTTTGCCTTGCTGGGCACCCTACGCGGTCTGCATCGCGACGACGACTACGTCGACGCCGTGCGGCAGTTCGTCGAGCAGCATCCCGACAGTTCCTACGCCGAAAAGGCGCTGACCGACCTCGGAACGTTCTACATCGTCGCGAACGAGGACGAGAAGGCTGGCGCCGTCTTCGCCGAGCAGTACCAGCGCTATCCGGACGGCCCGAACGCCGAGCGCGCCGCGTGGAAGGCCGGCTGGTGGGCGTACAAGAGCCAGGATTACACCAACACCGCCCGTCTGTTCGAGGACGCCGCGACGCGTATGCCGCACGCGAACACGCGGCCGGCCTGGATGTACTGGGCGGCGCGTGCGCACGAGCAGTTGGGTGAGCGCGGCCAGGCGGCCGACGGCTACCGGGCGGTGATTGCCGCGTACAGCCACACCTATTACGGCCGTGCCGCGGCGCGCATGCTCGACGCGGCGGCCGCGGCGCGCCGTCTGCCAGGCGCCGGCCGCGTTCGGCCGGTCGCCGACGTGCTGCCGCCGGCCCTCGATCCGGGCGATCCGCCTGCCACCGCCCGGCTGATCACGCGTCTACTCGAGGCGGGCCTCAGTGACGATGCGATCGCGGAAATTCAGCAGGCGCGGCGTACGTCGGGCGATACGCCGCTGCTGCTGGCGACCCTCGCGTTTGCCGAGGCCCAGAGCGGCGACCTGCGAAGCGGCATTACCTACATGAAGCGGGCGTACCCGCAGTATCTGCAGGCCGGCGGCGAGCTGCTGCCGGTGGCGATCCAGAAGGTCATCTACCCGGTGGCCTACTGGACCGTCATCAAGAAGTACGCCACGGCGCACGAACTCGACCCCTTCCTCGTGGCCGCGTTGATCAACCAGGAATCGACGTTCCAGGCCGACGTGCGCTCGAGCGCCAACGCGTGGGGGCTCATGCAGATCGTGCCGGCGACCGGCCGCCGCTATGCGCGCCGGCTCGGCATCCGCGGCTTCACCACGCGCAAGCTCACCGACCCGGTGGTCAACGCCCGGATCGGCACCGCCTACTTCGCCGATCTGATGAAACAGTTCGGCGACCTGCCGGTCGCCCTCGCGTCGTACAACGCCGGCGAGAACCGTGCGGAGCGCTGGATTGCCGAGCGGCCTGGGCTCGACCGGGACGAGTTCATCGACGACATCCCGTTTCCCGAGACGCAGGGCTACGTGAAGCGATCCTCAGCCTGACGGAGGACTACCGCCGGCTGTATCATCAGTGACCGGTCCCCGGGGCTGAAGCCCCGGGGCTCCGTACCGACCGCCGGAGGCCGGGGCTGAAGCGCCGGGGCTCCGTCCCGACCGCCGGAGGCCGGGGCTGAAGCGCCGGGGCTCCGTACCGACCGCCGGAGGCCGGGGCTGAAGCGCCGGGGCTCCGTACCGACCGCCGGAGGCCGGGGCTGAAGCCCCGGGGCTCCGTGACCGACCGCCGGAGGCCGGGGCTGAAGCCCCGGGGCTCCGTGCCGACCGCCGGAGGCCGGGGCTGAAGCGCCGGGGCTCCGTACCGACCGCCGGAGGCCGGGGCTGAAGCCCCGGGGGCTCCGTGCCGACCGCCGGAGGCCGGGGCTGAAGCGCCGGGGCTCCGGTACCGACCGCTGGAGGCCGGGGCTTAAGCCCCGGTGCTCCGTGACCGACCGCCGGAGGCCGGGGCTGAAGCCCCGGGGCTCCGTACCGACCGCCGGAGGCCGGGGCTTCAGCCCCGGTGCGAGCATCCAATGACCCGTCCGCGCACGTCCGAGAAGGCCGCCCGCTTCACCGAATCGGTCATCCGCGAGATGACGCGCCTCGCCAACCGGCACGGCGCCGTCAATCTGTCGCAGGGCTTTCCGGACTTTCCGGCGCCGGAGGCCGATCAAGGCCGCCGCGTGCGAGGCGATTGCGCGACGACGTCAACCAGTACGCCATCACCTGGGGCGCCAAGCCGCTCCGCGAGGCGATTGCCGCCGACTTTTCCATGCGTTACGGCGTGGCCGTCGACCCCGACGCGCACTGACGGTCTGCTGCGGCTCCACCGAAGCCATGATGTCGACGATGTTGGCCATCGTCGACCCGGGCGACGAGGTCGTCGTCTTCGAGCCGTTCTACGAGAACTACGGCCCCGACGCCATCCTCTCGGGCGCGACGCCGCGCTACGTCCGGCTCCGCGCCGATACCGGGAGCTGGGCGTTCGACCCCGACGAGCTGGCGGCCGCGTTCTCGAACCGGACGCGCGCCATCATCATCAACACGCCCAACAACCCGACGGGCAAGGTCTTCACGCGCGAGGAGCTCGAGCAGATTGCCGCGCTCTGCCAGCAGGTGGGGCGCGATCGCCGTCACCGACGAGATCTACGAGCACATCCTCTACGACGGCGCCGCCACGTGCCGATGGCGTCGCTCGACGGCATGGCGGACCGGACGGTGACCATCAACAGCCTGTCGAAGACGTTCAGCGTGACGGGATGGCGGGTGGGCTGGGCGATCGCGCCGCCGGACATCGCCGGCGCCATCCGTAAGGTCCACGACTTTCTGACGGTCGGCGCGGCGGCGCCGCTGCAGGCGGCCGGCGCCCGCGCGCTGGCGCTGCCCGAGACCTACTATCGCGCGCTCGCCGAGACCTACCGCGTCAAGCGCGACCGGCTGCTCGGGCATTCTGCGGCGAGGCCGGGTTCCTCTGCTACGTGCCGCGCGGCGCCTACTACATCATGACCGACATCGGCGCCTTCGGCTTTCCCGACGACGTCGCGTTCGCCCGCCATCTCGTCACCGATATCGGCGTTGCTGCCGTCCCCGGCAGCAGCTTCTATCGCGACCCGGCCTCCGGCCGGACGAAACTCCGCTTCTGCTTCTGCAAGAGGGACGAAACGCTGGCGGCCGCCGAAGAGCGGCTCGCCAAGCTCAAGCGTCAAGACGTAGGGGCCGGCTTCAGCCGGCCCGATACGTGCGCCCGTCGATCGGCTCCGCATGAAACGGCTGCTTGCTCCTTTGGTGATTGGCGTCGCCGCGTGGTGTGCGGCCGGCACGCTGTCGGTCGTCTCCGCGTCGAGCGCCACCGCGCGGCTCGTCCTGCCCGCGCCGTGGTGGGTGTTCATCGCGGGCGCGTTGGCGGCGGCGGCCGTGCCGGGCTTTCGGCGCGACCCTCGGCTTGCGTTGCCGGCGCTGGTGTCGACCGTGCCGTGGTGGCCGGTGCCGCTGCCGGCGATCGCGCTGTTCTGGACCGGGCCGATGGCCTGGGTGCCGGTGGGGATTGCCGTGGCCGCCGCGGTCGGCGCCGCGCCGCTCCGTTGGGCGTCCCGCCAACTCGAGGCCGACCGCCCAGCGGTCGGGACGGTGCTGGCGGCGGTGCTCGCGGCCGCGGCCGCGTCATACGCGGCCCGAGCGGCTGCGCCCGTCACGCCGGCCGGCGACGAGCCGAACTACCTCATCATCACGCAGAGCCTGCTGAAGGACCACGACCTTCAGATCGAGAACAACCACGCCAACCGGGACTACGCCGCGTACGTGCGGCGGTGACCTGCGGCCCGACTACATCGAACGCGGCAAGAACGGACAGATCTACTCGATTCACGCCCCCGGCGTGTCCGCGCTGGTGCTGCCGGCATTCGCGCTGGGCGGCTACACGGCCGTTCGTGCGTTCCTGATCGCACTCGCCGCGATTGCCGCCGCGCTGATGTGGCGCGTCGGCTGGCTCGTGACCGACAGCGAGGAGGCGGCGTGGTTCGGCTGGGCGGTCGTCGTCCTGTGCCCCACGTTTTTGTTCCATGCGTTCGAGGTGTTTCCGGACGGCCCCGGTCTGCTGGGCGTGGCGATCGTGCTGTACGTGCTGGTCCGGCTGGCTCGGGGCGAGGCGCCGACGTCTCGGCGACTGATCCTCGCCGGCGTGGTGCTAGCCGCGCTGCCGTGGCTGCATACCCGGTTCGCGCTGCTCTCAATCGTGCTGGGCGCGGTACCTGGTACTGCGTGTGGTCAGCCGGGGCGGGGTCGCCGCCAACTGGCGGCTGCTGGCGGCGATGCTCGCCGTACCGGTGCTGAGCGCGGCGGGGTGGTTCGGGTTCTTCTACGCGATCTACGGCACGTTCAACCCGGGCGCGCCGTACGGCGGCCTGTATCAACCGCGTCCCTGGTTCGTGAACGCCCTGGTCGGTCTGCTCGGCGACGAACAATTCGGATTGATGACGTACGCGCCGGCGCTGGCGGTGGTGTTCGTCGGATGGCGGCGGCGCACGCCGGTCTTCGACCGGCGCCTCGCGGTGGAACTGGGCATCGTCACGCTGTCGTACCTCGTCGGCGTCAGTCTCTACTGGATGTGGTGGGCCGGCGTTCCGGCGACGCCGGCGCGATTCGCAACGGCCGTTCTGCCAGTGCTGTCGGTGCCGGCGGCGGTGGCGTGGTCGCGTGCTTCCGCGCGCGGCCGTGCGGTGTGTCTGGGGCTGCTCGCGGTCACAGCAGCGATTACGGCCCTGGTGATGACGGTGGACGCCACGACACTGGCCCTCAACGCGCGCGACGCCGAGGCGCGGTGGCTGGAATGGTTGGGGCCCGTGGTGAATCTGCCGCGGGCGTGGCCGAGCTTCTTCTGGTTTCCGGATCACGAAGGGCGGTTCACGCTGCAACTGGCGGTCTGGGCCGGTTGCTTCGGGTTGATTTGGCTGCTGGTGCGCGAGATCTGGCCGCGCGAGTCGGATAGCCGGCTGGCGGTGGCCTGGTGGCTGGTTGGAGGCACGATGCTGGCCGCGCAAAGCGCCTGGTGGACGGGGCGGGCCAAGCCTCTCGACCCGTCGTGGGCGCAAGTAGCGGTACTCGAAGCCGAGGCGGCCGGCCGGCATCACGTCGAGCTGGGCGCGCTGCGCGTCGAGCGAACGGCACGGCTCGTGGCGGGAATGGAGATCGGGTCGAGTGAGCCGGGCGAGACCGACGAGCCGCCGCCGCTGTTGCTGCTGCGGGATCTTCCGGCCGGCGAGTACCAGCTTCACGTGACCATGCGCCTGCTTCGGCGGGAGGCGATGACGCTCACGGTCGGCCGTTCGCCGGCGCCCCTCCGAACCTACGCGTTGCGGCCCGTCGGCGACCAGGAGTTCCACCTGGAACTGCCGGCGCCGGTGTCGGCGCTCGTCGTTGACGGCAACGAGACGGCCAGGCGCGCGATTTCCTCCGTCACGGTGCGCCCGGGGATCCTCGCTCACGGCTCATCGGGGGTCAGCTCGGAGGCGATGCACTACGGCACCGTCGACGTGTTCTTTCTAGGGGGCACGGCGTATCTGGCGCCGACGGGGTTCTGGGTGGGCGGGCGCGACAGCGCGCAGATGGCCCTCGTCGTGGGGCACGGTCGTGCCGCCGCGCACCTGCGGATCGTGAACGGCGCGGTGGAGAACGTCGTGACGGTCGAGGCGGGTGTATTTCAGCGGGCGATCGAGCTGGCGCCGGGGGAGGCGACGGAGTTGGACGTGCCCGCGGGCGCCGGCGACGGGGTCGTCCGGATCGCGTCAGGCGACGGTTTTCAGCCGTCAGCCGTCGACAAGAGCAGCACCGACCGCCGGCTGCTGGGGGTCTGGGTACAGATTCAGTAGCCCCTGGGCTCTGGGCGTTGGGCCCTGGGCTCTGGGCACTGGGCGTCTGGTCCCCGGAGCGCCGGGTCTTCAGACCCCGGAGCGCCGGGTCTTCAGTCCCCGGAGCGCCGGCTCTTCAGACCCGGCGGTTGTCGTACCGGACGACGCCGCCGAACCAGAGGCCGTCGAACTTGAAGCTGAGGAAGTCGTCCTTGATGTGGAGGTCGGTGGTCATCCGCCGCCAGCCCACCTGCGCGCCGATGTTGCGCGTGAAGTCCACGGTGCCGTAGATATTCCAGTCGTAGTAGTTGCCGCGGTACTCTGGGTGGTTCTTGATGTGCGGGATCTGCGCGCCGCTCACCTCCACCGTCGCCGAGACGTTGGGCAGTGGCCAGGCACGGCCGACGAACCCGATCGCCGGCAGCGGCGCCTTGGCTTCCGTGTACTCGTACGCGTCGAGCGACGACGACTTCGACGTCAGGCTCGTTCGGAACTGCGTGTAGCGCGCTTCAAGGAAGAAGCCCGCGTACCATCGGTCGAAGGACAGCGCGTCGTACTCGTAGCCGACGCGCCACACCTTCCACTGGAAGTTCGACTCGATCGGCAGCGAGATCGGGAAGGCGATGTTGTTGAACACAACCGTCCGGGGGAGCGTCGTCTGCGACGTATAGGTGATCGGCGTGTATTCGAGGCGAAACTTGTTTCGCCGGCTCGCGCGCAGGACGACGCGCACATCGTTGAACCTCGTCTTGGCGAAGGCGAGGTCGCTGTTGAAGTCGATCAGAGTGCCGGGCTCGCCGAACTGCTCGCTCGACACCTGACCCGACACCGACGGATTCCACAGTCCGCCCGCCAGCTCGATATGCCAGGGCTCGCCGAGCACCGGGCTGGACGACATCGGCATGGGCCCGGGCCCCGGGGTTTGCGCGGACGCGAACGCCGGCGCGACGAGGATCATGGCGGCAAGCACCGGCACGGCGGCGGCGCGGCTCAACGATCGATACAGCATGGGCTCCCTCACGACTGACAACGGCCAAAGGCCCAATCTATACTGACTCTCATGCTTCGGTCGCTCGCACGGCTGCTGCCATACGTGCGGCGCGCCCGGCGTCCCTTTGTCCTCGGGTTCTGTTGCGCCATCCTCGCCACGGCGGTCTCGCTCGTCTCGCCGCTCGTCCTGGCACGCGCGGTGGATGACCTCTGGGCCGGGTTCGACCGGTCGCGGCTCGCGTTCTACGCGGCGCTGATTCTGGCGATTGCGCTGGCCGAGGGCGCATTCCGGTTCCTGATGCGCACTCGGCTTATCGGCGCGTCCCGGCAGATCGAGTATGCCCTCCGCCAGGAATTTTTTGCCCACCTCGAACGGCTGCCGCCAGGCCTACCTCCAGGCGCAACCGGACCGGGGACCTCATGTCCCGCGCGACCAACGACCTCGGCGCCGTGCGGATGATGGTCGGTCCCGCGCTGATGTATCTCCGCGAGTACGACGCTCGGATTTGTCATCGCCGTCGGCATCATGTGGTCGATTGACGCGCGGCTGACCCTCTTGGCCCTGCTGCCCCTGCCGGGCGTGACGTGTCGGGACGCGCTACTTCGGCCGCGCGATCCACGACCGGTTCGAGCGCATCCAGGCGCAGCTGTCGGAAATGAGCGCGGTCGTCCAGGAGGCGCTGTCGGGGGTGCGCGTCGTCCGCGCCTACCGTCAGGAACGGGCGCAGCTGGCGCGGTTCGCGCGGGCGAACGACGAGTATGTCGAGCGCAACCGCGGCCTGATCCGGCTGCAGTCGGCGTTTTACCCCACCTGACGCTCTGTTTCGGTCTGAGCGCGTCCTGGTGCTCTGGTTCGGCGGGCGGGCGTCATCGCCGGCGGCCTCACGCTCGGCGAGTTCGTGGCGTTCGGCCGGTATCTGGTCATGCTGAGCTGGCCGATGATCGCGTTCGGCTGGGTCATCAACATCGTCCAGCGCGGGCGTGGCGTCCTGGGGCCGGATGTGCGAGGTGCTGGATGCGCCCGGTGTGCCCGAGGCCGCGGAGCGGACGGCAGGGGCCGCGGAGTCTGTCCGGCGGCGTGGCGCGATCGAGGTCCGTGCACCTGCCACTTCCGGTATCCGACGAGCACGGGCGACGTGCTGACGACGTGTCGCTTGACGGTCGCGCCCGGGCAGACCGTCGCCATTGTCGGCGCGACGGGCGCCGGCAAATCGACGTTGGTGCAACCTGCTGCGCGCGCTGCGGGAGCCGGCGCGCGGCATGCTGTGGATCGACGGGCGCGACGTGCGGGACTGCCCTCGCGGCCTGCGCGCGTCATGGCGATCGTGCCGCAGGAGCCTTCCTGTTCTCCGAGACGCTCGGCGAGCAACATCGCTCTTCGGCGTCGAGGGACTGGGGTGAGCCGGCGCACGCTCGAAGCGGGTCGCGGCCGCCGCCGAAACCGCGGCTGCCTCGACCGGCGAGGTGGCCGAGTTTCCGGCCGGGTTCGACACCATGATGGGCGAGCGGGGTATCACGTTGTCGGGCGGCCAGAAGCAGCGGACGGCCCTGGCGCGCGCCGTGCTCGCGACCGCCCGATGCTCGTGCTCGACGACACGCTGTCTGCCGTCGACACGGCCACGGAGGGGCCATGCTCGCCGGCTCGGCAGGTGCGCCGGGGGCGCACCTGTCTCATCGTGTCGCCACCGGGTGTCGACGGTTCGCGAGGCGGACCAGATCGTCGTGCTGCGGACGGCCGGGTCGTCGAGCGCGGCACCCACGACGAGCTCGTCGCCGCAGGGCGGCGTCTACGCCGAGATGTACCGCCGGCAGTTGCTCGAGGCGGAGCTGGCATGTGCGGACTGCGGGGCGTCGGAGAGCCGGAGGGCGCGGCCATGAGCGTCGCCGAAGACCTGATCGACGCGGACGTACGACTCGAACTGATGCGGCGGGTGCTGCGGCTACCTGCGGCCGCATCCGCGCGCCGTGGCGCGGCCGTCGTCGCGATCGTCTGCGCTCGCATCGTCGAACTGGCGCAGCCCTGGATCACTCAGCAGGCCATCGACCGGCACATCGCGACGGGCGACGTCGTCGGGCTGGGCCGTATGGCCTGGCTGTTTCTCGGGCTGCTCGGCTGCCGGATTCCTCGCCGACTACGCTGCAGACCACCGTCCGCAGATCGACCGGGCAGCACATCATGCATCGCCTGCGGACGCAGGTCTACGAGCATCTGCAGCGGCTCGGACTCGCGTACTACGACCGCCATCCGGTCGGCCGCCTGATGACCCGCGTCACCACCGACGTCGACGCGCTCAACGACCTGTTCCCGTCGGGCGTCATGACGGTCTTCGGCGACCTGCTGGTGCTCGTCGGCATCATGGCGGCGATGCTGCTGATGAACTGGCGGCTCGCGCTCGTGGCCTTCACGGTCCTGCCGTTCATGCTCTGGCGACGCGCAGTGGTTCCGGCGCGACGTGCGCGAGTCCTACCGGCAGGTGCGCGGCCTCGTCGCCCGAATCAATGCCTTCCTGCAGGAGCACCTGACGGGCATGGCCGTCGTGCAGCTCTTCCGGCAGGAGGAGCGCGCTTTGCGGCGGTTCGATCGCGTCAACCCGAGCACCGCGACGTCAACATCGACGTCGATCTTCTACTACGCGGTCTTCTATCCGATGATCGAAGTGCTGGCCGCGCTCTTCGGCCGCGCTGATCATCTGGATCGGCGGCGGGTGGGCGCTCGACGGCACGCTCTCGATTGGCGTGCTCGTCGGCATTCCTGCAGTACGCGCGGCGGTTCTTCCAGCCCATCTGCGACCTGTCCGAGAAGTTCAACATCCTCCAGGCCGCGATGGCCGCCTCGGAGCGCATCTTTACCCTGCTCGACACGCCCGTTGAGATCGCGTCGCCGGCCGCCGATGGTCTGCCAGAGCCACGGCGTGCCGAGGCCGACCGCGTGATGGCGTCCCCCGCCGCCGATGGTCTGGTGGCCACGGCGTGCCGTGGCCGACGCGGCCGCATCGAGTTCGACCACGTCTGGTTCGCCTACGAGGGCGACCGTTACGTCCTGCGCGACGTCTCGTTCGTCGCCGAGCCCGGCCAGCGCGTCGGTATCGTCGGCGCCACCGGGTCGGGAAAGACGACCATCATCAACCTGCTGCTGCGGTTCTACGACGTTCGGCGCGGGCGCGTGCTCGTCGACGGCGTCGACGTCCGCGAGTGGGACCTCGCGGGCCTCCGGCGCGCTGTTCGGGCTCGTCCTCCAGGACGTGCACCTGTTCTCGGGCACCGATCGCCGACAACATCAGGCTGGGCGAAACCAGCATCGACGATGCGGCCGTGCGGCGCGCCGCCGAGGCGGTGCACGCCGCACGGGTTCATCGCGCAGCTGCCGGAGGGCTACGACACCGAGTTCGCCGAGCGTGGCGCCATCCTCTCGGTGGGGCAGAAGCAGTTGCTGTCGTTTGCCCGCGCCCTGGCCTTCGACCCGCCCGTGCTGCGTGCTCGACGAGGCGACCTCCAGCATCGACACCGAGACCGAGGCGCTGATCCAGGACGCCCTCACGTGATGATGGCGGCCGGACCGTGCTGGCCATCGCGCACCGCCTCTCGACCATCCAGGACATGGACCCGATTCTCGTCTCCACCGGGGCGAGCTCCGGGAACACGGGACACACCAGGAACTGCTCGCCAGCCGCGGGCTCTATTACCGGCTTGTATCAGTTGCAGTTCGAGGCGGAAGGAGCGCCGGGATCTTAGAAGGCCTGGAACCGTGCTTGGTGTTCGCCCCGGCCGGCCGCGACGATGTTCGAGGCTGTTCTTGGGGCTCCAGCCCAGCCGCAGGACCGTCAGCTTCACGTCTTGCGCCCGAAGATGCGGGCGTCCGTGCAGTTCCACATGTACACGTCGATGTGGCGGCAGTTGACCTTTGGCCCGGTGTCCATGACGGTGTAGATACCCGGTACCGGTCCGGGAGGCCCTCGACCTGGATGACCGAGCCCTGCGGCAGCACGTCGGGGTCCGCGGCGGCGATGCCGGCCCGGACGTTGACGCCCGCAGCCGTCACCTGGCCGCGGCAGTAGGCCGTGGCGATGAAGTCGAGTCGGGCGCCCGGGACGGGAGCCGTATCGTTTTCCTGGTTGCGACGACCTGCTCTCCCGCCGACCGGGGGTCAGTCGCGCCCGCGGATAGAGGAGCAAAAACCCGCAACGGCCATGGCGCTGGCCAGCAGCTTCCGCCGAGAGGACCGGGAAATCAGCATTGCTAAAAAAAAAGCCCCTCAGGGGCCGGTCATCCTTACCAGACAAGCGTAACGTGCCGAGTCGATCTAACCAAGGGGCGGTCGATGACGGGAAACGCCAGCCGAATGGTGCCGGCGGCGTCAAAATCCCGGCAGAAAACGGTGAAAAAGGGGTGTCGGCAGACCATTGACGTTGTCTTGTAAGCTACTGCCGTCTGACTAAGCGAGAAATCACAGTGTGGGACCGAATCTTGCGGGTGCGGGTGGCTGTGGAGCCGGCGCCTGGCCCGGAGGAAGGCCAGGGCGAGGGGAAAGGCGGTTCCGCCGAGCAGCGACCCGACGAGCACGCCTCCGACGACGAACGGGAGGAGCAGGGGACGGGCCAGAACCACCAGCGCCTCCCACCGGCCCTTCCACGTCGCCAATACCCAGATGTGCTCCAGCTTGCCCAGAAGATCCGGCGGGATGTGGGTGCCGGTGATCCAGGCGCCGAGCGCCGTCACCCCCGCGTAATACGGCCCCATGAACCACGGCAGGTGGAGGTAGAGGCCGATCAGGAGCGCGACGCGGTTCAGGTTGAGGGCGAAGGCGAGAATGAGGCCAATGAGCGTGTGGAATCCAAGGAACGGCGAGAAGCCTATGCCGACCCCCAGAGCGAATGCGGCCGCCGTGCGCTCGGGAGTGTCGTGGATGTGGAGGAGCTTTTCCAGCCACTCACGAAGCGTGGAGGTCGTCAGGTGCCACATCGTCAATCTAGAAATGGTTGAAACCTTGGCGGAGCGGTCCGCCCTGGTCGCCTGACTCGAGCCAGGCCCCCGGCTCCGTCGACGAATGGCCGATCCGGGTCACCGTGATGCCGCGAGCTCGGCGAACGGCCGCGCGGAACGCGACGCGGAGCCGCTCGGCACGGCGAACAGCAGCTCGTAGTCTTCGCCGCCCGCGAGCGCCATCGGCACCGGATCGACGCCTCCGTGCGGCGGTGACCCACTCGGTCACGCCCGGGTGCATCGGAACCTCGCCGGCGTCGATGGCCACGCCAACGCCGGCGGCCTCCGCGAGCTGCCAGACCGCGTCGGCCAGGCCGTCGGACAGGTCCACGGGCCGCTGCGGCCCGGTTCGCGTCGGCCGACGATCGTGCCCCACCGCAGGACGAGCCTCGGGCCGCTCGTGCCGCACCAGGCAGGCCGCCGTCGGCATCGAGCGTCGCGCGTGCGGCACCCGCCTGGAGCAGGCCGAGGCCGGTGGCGGCGGCGCCCGACCGCGCCGGTCACGTACAGCGCGTCGCCGGGCCGGGCGCCGGCGCGGCGTCAGCGCTCGACGGCGCCCAACGGCTCCAAGTGCGGTGACGTGACGATCAGCGGCCCGGGGGACCGGGCCAGGTTCCCGCCGACCAGCCGGCGCCGGTCATGTCGCCGAGTGCGAGGTAGCCGTCGAGCGAGCGCGTCGAAGTCGTCGACCGACAGGTCGGCCGGGAGCGCGAGGCTGAGCAGGGGCGCGCGCGGCGCGGCGCCCATGGCGGCCAGGTCGCTGAGGTTGACCGCCAAGGGCCTTGTGGCCGACGGCTGCCATGGGCGATCCAGTCGCGGCGGAAGTGCACCCCCTCGACGAGGCTGTCGGTCGTGATGACCTCGTCGCATTCCGCGGGCGGGCTCGAGAACGCGGCGTCGTCGCCGATGCCGAGCCGGCACGCCGGCGGGCGGCAGCGGCACCGCTCGCGGAGGCGGCGCAGGCGATCCGGTTCAGCTGGCGCTCACGTCGAAGCGCGGCTGGGCGACGGGGACATCGTTCCGGATGAACGGAAGTGCAAGGCCCCGCTTTGCCGTGTGGGGAGGTCGTATGAACCTGCGAAAGCAGGTGGAGCCACTGGAAAGTCGCGCTTCAGGCTTCCTCACCACGGAGGCATGCACACCACGCGACGTCGCGGCTCACTTGTGTGTGAAACATCGGCTCAAGCGACACTCCGAACCATCACGCACAAAGCAGGGAACCAAACTACTGACGTCGATCGAGGCCGCGGCGCACCGGGTCGCGGCAAGGCGCGGTGGCTCGACTCACGCGTCGACGGCCTGCAGCGGGCGTCCTCGAGCACGGCGTCGACGAGCCGTTCGATGTCGGCGGCGCGCGCGTGGAGGCGGTCGTTCGACGCCGGCGGCGTCGGCGCGCGCCCGAAACAGCTCGTCGGCGATATTGAGGGCGGCGATGACGGCGATGCGCAGCGGGTCGGCGCTGGCGACACCTCGCGCCGCGGCCCGCTGCATCTGCTCGTCCAGGAACGCCGCCAGCGCGGCGATGTACTCGGCTCCAGGTCGCTGCGGACCGCGTAGCGCTGGCCGTGGATGTCGACGTGGACGACCTTGGCCGTCGGCGTCCATCGGGTCAGAGGTTGAGCTTGTCGATCTGCGAGATCATCTGGACGACGCGGTTGCGGATCAGTTCGCGCTCCTCGCGCAGCGCCGTGGCTCGGCCGAGGCGCCTCGGACTCGGCGAGCCGGCGTCCGCGCCGCGTCGAGCTCGCGCTCGAGACGGGCGATTTCGTCGAGCGCCTGCGCGCGTTCGCCGCGCAGGGTGTCGATCATGCCGACCAGTTGGCGAACTTTTTCTTCGAGCCGGTCGATGGGCTGCAGATCCACGGTCGTGCCCGTCCGTGACATCGGGAACCGCCGTTGCAGTGACCGGCGCTCGGCCGCGTCAGCGCCGCACGAGCGGCGTGTGTCGCGTGCGAGCGCGGCGCACGATGGCCTCGACCGCCTCGCTGCACCTCCGCGTCGGTCAACGTCCGGTCCGCGGCGCGGAACGTCAGCCGCACGACAGGCTGACCTGACCCGCCGGCACGCCCGTGCCCTGGTAGCGATCGAATTCGCGAACGAGACGAGTGTCGGCGGGCGCGCTGCGCCCGGATCGTGCCACGAACCTCCGCGGCAGGCAAGCGATCATCGACGAGGATGGAGAGGTCGCGCACGACCGACGGGATACCGCGGCAGCGGCTGT
This sequence comes from uncultured Acidobacteriota bacterium, assembly GCA_963849525.1. GTDB lineage: Bacteria > Acidobacteriota > Vicinamibacteria > Vicinamibacterales > SCN-69-37 > CAVXSP01. Next base: position 42,970 of record CAWKHL010000009.1, read on the forward strand.
GACCGGTCGTCGAGCGCCGGCGCGCGGCCGCTCGAGCGCATCGAGATCGAGTCTCGCCGCCGAACACGACGTCGTGTCGCGCCAGGCCGCGCGCGGCGGCGACGTCCGGGCGCAGTCTGGCCGACCATGCCGACCGCGCCGGCGCGTCGTCGGCCTCCGGCGACCAGCGCCGCGGCGCGTCCGCGTACGAGCCACGGCAGGCTCGGCGACCTCGGTGCTCGACGGACACGCCGAACGCCGCGCGCGACCAGTTCCGCGACGCCTTTCGCGTCGAAGAAGTCCGGGCGGCCGCGCCGGCTGGCTCCAGTGCTCGCCGCGCGGCGCCGGTCAGCACCCAGCGCCAGGCGCGACGCTCGCCGCCGGGCTGAAAAGCCGAGCCGATCTCGAAGAGCCGGACGTCGCGCGGCCTCGCGGTGCCGGTTGTAGGCGAGCGCGTCGAGCAGGCCCGGGCAGCAGCGACGGGCGCAGCACCGCGAACTTCTCCGACAGCGGGTTGGCGATCGCGACCAGTGGTCGCCCGGCGGCGAAGCGGCGCGGCCGGCGGCCGCCTCGATGAACGTGAACGTCGCCGCTTCCTGCAGGCCGGCGCCGCGTGAGCAATCGGCGCAGCGTCCGGCCGACGGCGATCGCGGCGCCGACGGCCGCGGAGGCCGCGGCCAGCGGCGGGAAGGTCGCCGGGAATCCGGTCGAATCCCCAGTGGCGGCCGACTTCCTCGATCAGGTCGGCTTCGCGGGCGACGTCGACGCGGAAGGTCGGCACGTCGACGTTCCAGCCGTCCGGCGTCGGCGGCGAAGGTGAAGCCCAGGCTCGACAGGATGCGCGTCGACGTCGGCGTCGGGCACGCGGTCGCCGAGCAGCGTCCGAGTCGCGCGCGGCGCAGCGGCGACCTGTCGGCGGCGTGAGCGGCTGCGGGATACACGTCGGGGACGCCGCCGACGAGCGCGGCCGGCGCCAATCGTCCGCCAGCAGGGTCAGGCGCGCGGCCAATGCGCGGCGACGGGCGCGTCGATGTCCGCGCCGCGCTCGAAGCGCGTCGACGCCTCGGTCTTCAGGCCGAGCGCCGGCTGGTGCGCCGCACCGACGCCGGCGGGAACCAGGCGCTCTCGAGGGCGATGCGCGTCGTGCCCGCCGAGACCTCCGAGTCGGCGCCGCCCATGACGCCGGCGACGGCCACGGCGCGGTCGCGGTCGGCGATGACCAGCATCGTCTCGTCGAGCGTGCGGGTCTGCGCCGTCCAGCGTGGTGAGCGCTCGCTGCGGCGCGCGCCCGCCGGACGCGGATCTCGCCGCCCGGCCAGCGGGCGGCGTCGAAGGCGTGCATCGGGATGGCCGATCTCGAGCATCACGTAGTTGGTGATGTCGACGACGTTGTTGATCGGGCGGACGCCGGCCGCGGCGAGCCGCGCGGCCAGCCAGGCCGGCGACGGGCCCGACCGTGACGTCGGCGACGCGCCAGCGCGTAGCGGCCGCAGCCCGCGTCGTCGATCGACGACCTGACGGGCGGCGTGTCCGGCCGGCCAGCGCGCGCGGGCGGCGCGCTCGGGCGGCGCCGGCGCGTCCGGAGCGCGACGTCGAAGGCGGTCGCGGCCTCGCGCGCCAGGCCGGCCACAGTCAGGCAGTCGGGCCGGTTGGCGGTGATTTCCAGGTCGATGACCGTCGCCGTCGATCGACGCTCCACCGCGAAGCCGCAGCCGCCCAGGCGGGCGGCCACGCGGCCGGGCGTCGGCCGGACGCGTCGACGAACTCCCGCAGCCAGTCGAGCGGGAGCTTCATGGCGCGCACCTGCTCCAGGAACCGCAGGTCGTTCTCGTAGAACATGCGGATGTCGTCGAGGCCGTACAGGCGCAGGGCCAGCCGCTCGATGCCGACGCCGAAGGCGAAGCCCGTGTACCGCTCCGCGTCGTAGCCGACGGCCTCGAACACGGCCGGGTGCACCATGCCGCAGCCGAGCACTTCGAGCCAGCCCGTGTGCTTGCAGAGCGGCACAGCCGCGCGCCGCCGCAGGTGCGGCACTCGACGTCGAGCTCGGCCGACGGCTCGGTGTACGGGAAGAAGCTCGGGCGGAACCGGGTCTTCACGCCCGCGTCGAAGAAGCGCCCGGCGAAGCGCGCTGCAGCGTGCCCTTGAGGTCGCCGAGGCTGATGCCCTCGTCGACGACCAGCCCCTCGACCTGCGTGAACATCGGCGTGTGCGTCGCGTCGAAGTTGTCGCGCCGGTAGACGCGGCCCGGCGCGATGATGCGCACGGGCGGCGGGTGCGTCTCCATGTAGCGGATCTGCATGCCCGACGTGTGCGTGCGCAGCAGGCCGTGCGCCGGCCGTCCCCGCGCGTCGGCGCGGGACGGGGGCGGCCAGGTACAGCGTGTCCTGCATGTCGCGCGCCGGATGCTCGGCCGGCATGTTGAGCGCCTCGAAGTTGTGCCAGTCGTCCTCGAGCTCGGGGCCCTCGATGATCTCGTAGCCCATGGCGAGCGAAGATGTCCTCGATGCGCTCGCGGACCTGCGTGAGCGGGTGCCGCCGGCCGATCGGCGGGCATGCGGCCGGGCAGGGTGACGTCGACGGCGTCGGCGGGCGCGGCCTCGCCGAGCGCGGCCTCGCGGGCGGCGAGCGCTTCCTCGATCGTCGTGTTTGAGGCGTTGACGGCCGCGCCGGTCGCGCGCCGCTCGTCGGGCGGCAGCGTGCCGAGCGACTTGAGCAGCGGCCGTGACGACGCCCTGCTTGCGGCCGAGGAAGCGGTCGCGCAGGGCCTTCAGGCGGCCGGCGACGTGGCGGTGCCGAGGGCCTGCGTCGAAATCGGCGCGGATGCGGCGGCGACGTCCGGAGTGTGGGCCATCGACGAACGGCGCCCGGGAGGCACGACGGGCGAGGCGGGGACCGCGCCGTCCGGCTCTGCGCGCCCGGGCGAGCGGGGTCAGGCGGTGGCCGGTCGCGCGGCCTTGCGCCTGCTGGGCCAGACTGCGCGAACGCGTCCGGATGGTTGACGGCCAGTTCGGCGAGGCTCTTCCGGTCGAGCCCGACGCCGGCGGCCTTGAGTCCGCTGATCAGCTGGCCGTAGCTCAGCCCATTGGCGCGGGCGGCGGCGTTGATCCGGACGACCCACAGGCGGCGGAAGTCGCGCTTCTTGCGCCGGCGGCCGGCGTAGGCGTAGTTGAGCGCCTTGTCGACCGCTTCCTGGGCGGCCTGGTACAGCTTGCTCTTGGTGGCGTAGAACCCCTTGGCGCGCTTCAGCAGCTTCTTGCGCTTGGCGCGGCGAACGGTTCCTCTCTTGACGCGGGGCATTTCGGTCTCTCTCCGTGTCGTCGCACGTGCAGCGTTCGGCCCGTTCACACTGTAGATCTTCGTGCGCTAGTCGTACGGCAGCATCCGCTTGAGCCTCGGCGGCGTCGGCGGGCGACACGACCTGGCGTGCCGCGCATGTGGCGCTTCCGGCTTGCGTCGGCTTGCTCGTCAGGATGTGGCGCTTGAACGCCTTGGCCCGCACGAACTTGCCCGTGCCCGTCTTCTTGAAGCGCTTGGCGGCGCCGCGGTGAGTCTTCAGTTTCGGCATGACTCCTCGTGGCGCTCTCGCGCCCGCTCCACCTACTTGGCTTCCTGGGCCTGGCGTCCTGCGCGGCCTTCTTGCCGGGCGCGGCGCCAGGATCGTGTGCAGCTGGTTGCCTTCCTTCTGCGGATCGACTCGGCCACGGCAACCTCGCTCAGTTCGCCCACCAGCCGCTCCAGGATGCGCCGGCCGATCTCCGGGTGCGCGTTCTCGCGGCCGCGGAAGAAGATCGTCGCCTTCACCTTGTCGCCTTCCGCCAGGAAGCGCTCGATGTGCTTCTTCTTGAACTGGTAGTCGTGCTCGTCGACCTTGGGCCGGAACTTGATCTCCTTGACCTAGAATCACCCGCTGGTGCTGCTTGGCCGCGCGCGCGCGCTTCTGCTGCTCGTACTGGTACTTGCCGAAATCCATGATCCGGCAGACCGGCGGCACCGCCGTCGGGGAGATCTCGACCAGGTCCAGCCCCTTGCTGCGTGCGAGCGTCAACGCCTGCGGTGGCGGCATGATGCCGAGCTGCTCGCCGCTGTCGTCGATGACACGGATTTCCCGCACCCTAATCCGTTCGTTGATGCGGATGCGATCATCCCGTCGCGGGCCGCGGTCGAAAGCGATAACTACCTCCTACGAAGTCGGACGCGAGACGCCTTCACCGGCTCACCGGTCTGGTCCGCCTGTCCCCGCGTCCGGATCTCCTCGAGCGCGGCGGCCAGGAATCAGCGACCGGCCGGCTTCCGAGGTCGCCCCCGGCCCGGCTCCGGACCGCCACGGCGTCCTCCGCCGCCTCCCGGTCGCCAACCACCAGCATGTAGGGCACCTTCTGCAGCTGCGCCTCCCGAATCTTATAACCAATCTTTTCCTGCCGCTCGTCCAGCTTGCACCCGGAGGCCCGCGCCGGCCAGCCGCGCCCGAACGCCCCGGCAGTACTCGAGGTGCCGGTCGGCGATTGGCAGGACGCCGCCTGGACCGGCGCCAGCCAGAGGGGGAAGGCCCCCGCGTAGTGCTCGATCAGGATCGCGATGAACCGCTCGAAGCTGCCGAAAATGGCGCGGTGGATGACGACGGGCCGGTGCTCGGCATTGTCGGCGCCGGTGTACTTCAGATCGAACCGCTGCGGCATGCTGGTAGTCGAGCTGAATGGTCGCGCACTGCCACTGGCGGCCGATGGCGTCGGTCACGTCGAAATCGAGCTTCGGCCCGTAGAACGCGCCGTCGCCCGCGTTGACGCGTGTACGGCTGCCCCGCGGCATCCAGCGCCTCGTCGAGCGAGGCCTCGGCGTGATCCCAGGTCGCCGACCTCGCCCAGAAACTTCTCGGGACGCGTCGACAGCTTCACCGAGTACGCCAGTCCGAAGTCGGCATAGACCCGCTGCACCAGACGCAGCAGCTGTTCGACCTCCTCGGCAATCTGCGACTCCATGACGAAGCAGTGCGCGTCGTCCTGCGAGAACTGCCGCACGCGGGTCAGACCCGACAGCACGCCCGAGGCTTCGTTGCGATGGAGCGGCGTCTGCTCGTGCAGGCGCAGCGGCAGATCCCGGTAGCTGCGCATCTCGCTCGCGAACAGCAGGAAGTGGCCGGGGCAGTTCATCGCCTTCAGCCCCATCTCCTCGCTCGTCGGACGATCGCACGAGGAACATGTTCTCGCGATAGTGCTCCCAGTGGCCGGAGGTCTCCCAGAGCGCCTTGTTGAAGATGATTGGCGTCTTCACCTCCTGGTAGCCGGCCGGGAGGAGCACGCTGCGCATGTAGTCCGCCAGCGTGTTGTAGAGCGTCGTGCCCTTGCCCAGCCAGAAGGCCGCGCCCGGGGCCCACGGATGGAACGTGAAGAGACCGAGCTCGCGGCCCAGCTTGCCGGTGGTCGCGCTTCTTGGCTTCCTCGATCCGCTGCAGGTGCTGCTTCAGCTCGTCGTCCTTGAAGAACGCCGTCCCGTAGATGCGCTGCATCGGCTGGTTGCGGGCGTCGCCCTTCCAGTAGGCATTCGAGGTGCCCACCAGCTTGAAGGCCTTCAGCCGCCCGGTCGACGGCACGTGCGGGCCCACGCAGAAATCGACGAACGTGTCGCGATCCTTGATCGTGTAGCACGACACCGTCGGCCTGTCCGGCCGTCTTCTCCTCGATGAGCTGCACCTTCAGCGGCTCGCCGCGTCTGCGCGAAGAAATCGATGGCCTCCTGACGCGGCCACATCTGCCGCTCGTACGGCAGGTCCTGGCGCGGCCAGCTCGCGCATGCTGGCCTCGATGCGCTCGAGGTCCTCGGGCACGAACGGCCGCGGCACCACGAAGTCGTAGAAGAAGCCCTCGTCGGTGGCAGGGCCGATGCCGCACTGCACGCCCGGGTAGAGCTGGGTCACCGCTGCCGCGAGCAGGTGCGCCGTGGAATGCCGGTAGAGCGGCAGGGCTTCGGGGGCGTCCGGGGTCACCAGCCGCAGCGTGCGTCGGCGCATCGATGCGCGCCGTCAGGTCCACCAGCCGGCCATCGAGGACCGCCGCGAGCGCCTTGCTTGACCACGCCCGGCGGCAGCGACCGCCGCGGCGAACTCCCGCACGGACGTGCCGGCGAGGCACATCGCGCGTCGAGCCGTCGGGCAGGGTCATGGTGACGTCGGACACAGGCGTACTGCAATCGCTGGCTTCGAAAGTTCGAACTTCGAAGCTCGAAGTTCAACTGATCTGGTGAACGGCGGCCACGGCCGTTCGACGCGGCCCGCGGCCTGCGGTCCGGCGCCGGTGGCCTGCGGCCGGGTCGAATGGTAGGCACGGGCGGACTCGAACCGCCGACCTCCTGCATGTCAAGCAGGCGCTCTAACCAGCTGAGCTACATGCCTAGGTGCCTCTAGCCGTGCGCACACGGCTTAACCCGAACGGCCAGTATAACCGAGTGGGCCGAGCTAACGGGGAAGGACGTGCGGCTGAAGCGCCGGCAAGCGCAGCAAGCGGGCCTGCAAACGCCCCGGGGGCAGAGAGCGGCTCGTTCACGCGCTTGCACCCGCGATTGCCGGTCGATCTGGAGCAGGAGTTAGTTGAGCGCGTCTTTGAGGGCCTTGCCGGCGGTGAAGCGCGCGACGCGCCGCTTCGGGATCTTGACCGCGGCGCCGGTCTGCGGGTTGCGGCCGGTGCGCGCCTTTCGGATGACGTCTTGAAGGTGCCGAAGCCCACGAACGTGATCGACTGGCCCTTCTTCAGCGTCCGGACGATGCCTCGATGAAGGAGTCCACCGCAGCCGCCGCGCCGGTCTTGGTCATGCCCGTGTCTTTCGCAATCTTCGCGATCAGTTCCTGTTTGTTCATTGTGCCTCCGATCGCACGCGCGAGTGCCGAATGCACGTAATCGCGCGGACCGCTCCAGCGGTTATACGCGAGCGACTACAGCATGTCAAGCAGATGAAACCGCGCTACGCGGCTTTCTTCGACTGCAGATGCTCGACGGCCTTCGCGAGCGTGGCGTCGTCGGCGGGCGGGGCCTCGCCGAACGCGACGTTCGGTTCGGCGACGCGACGGTCGGGCACCAGGCCGTGCCCGTGGATCGGTTTGCCGTCGGTCGTCAGGTAGCGCGCGTAGGTCAGCCACAGTCCGCGCCCTTCGGGTAGCCGGACCAGATGCTGTACCGCGGCGACCGGCGGTCGGCTCGCCGACGAGGTCGGCGCGGTGGTTCCCGGCGAGCGCCGCGGCGAAAACTTCGGCGGCGTTCGCCGTGCCGTGCGATATCAGCAGCACGACCGGCAGCGTGATCCGCGCCGTCGCCCGCCGCCGCCGTCGTCGTCCGTCGCGTGTCGGTCGCGTCCGGCGAGCGTCGCGAGCGTGCCCGTCGCGACGAAGCAGCCGCGCCGCGGCGATGCTCGTCCGATCGTGCCGTCGGCCGTGCCGCGCAGGTCGATGACGGCGCCGGGTCGCGGCCTGCGTGCCGCAGGCCGTCGATGTGCTTCCGCAGGCCGGCGGCCGCGCCGTCGGCGAAGCTGGCGACCCGGACGTAGGCCTCGCCGCCCGGCAGGCGCTTGCCGCGTCGACCAGGCGCGTCCGGGCGGACGGCTCGCGGACGAGGTCGACGACGTGCGGATCGGCGGGGTCGTTGCGCAGGATCACCGTCAGCGTGACCTTGCCCGGCGGCGCCGCGCAGCAGCCGCGTGCCGGCTCAGGGCGACATGTCGCGCGTCGACTTGGCGTCGATGTCCCGGATGAAGTCGCCGCGTGCGCAGGCCGGCCGCGTCGCCGGCGAGCCGTCGCGCACGCCGAGCGATCCGCAGATAGCATCTGGCGCGTGACGATGACGCCGACGTCGCCGGACGGCCAGCGGCGTGTGTGGCGTCCAGCGTCTGGACTTCGGTCGGGCGTCAGGTAGGCGCTCGACGGGTCCAGACCGTCGGCCAGCCCGCGCATCGCGCCTTCCATGACCTTGTCGACGTTCACGGGCTCGACGTAGCTGCTCATGATGAGCGACACGACGTCCTGGAACACGCGCAGGTCCTTGGAAGCTCTGCCTGGGCGCGGCGTGCGACGCGCCGAGCAGGCCCCCCACGGCCACCAGGATGACGAGGCGGCGTCGAGACGAGAAGACGATCGAGCCAGCGGGACTTCGAGACGTTGCGCATTATGCCGCGATTCGCGAAGCGGCTGTCTCAGCTTACGCTATCTGCGGGAATGCGGGTCGCTGGGCGTGGATTTCGGACAGTGCGGCGCGATCGGCCTGGCCTGTCGGACGCCAGCGGCACGCTGGCGACGGCCGTGGCAGACGCTGGCGGCCGGCATCACGCCGCCGCGTCGGCGCGGTCGTGCCCGCGTCGGTCGAGCGCCTTCGGTCGATGACGACGCCGCCGACGCGCCATCGAGGCGATTGTCGTCGGGCTACCGAGGCGGCTGAGCGGCGACGACAACGGACCAGACGGCGCGCCGCCCGCGGGTTCGCTGCCGCGCCGGTCGCGGCCTGCCGGTCCACCTGCAGGACGAGCGTCTGTCGAGCCACGAGGCCGACAAGCAATTGCGCGTCGGCGAACGCGACTGGCGGGCGCGCAAGGCCCGGCTCGACGCGGCAGCCGCGGCCGTCATCCTGCAGGACTATCTCGACGGGCGTGCCCGGCGGCGACGCGGTGCCGGAGACTGTCGTCATGAGCCACGACCCGGTGCTGGGCTCGTCGCGTCGTGCGGGCTGCGGCGCGGGCGGCGCCGCGGCGGTGGCATCTACGTACCTGCGGTTGCTGGCGCCGTTCCGCGGGTTTTCCGGCGCGGAGGTGTTGGTCGACTTCCGCCCGGTGCGGGCGTCCGGGCATCGGCGCGCGCCTGGCCGCGGCCGGCGTCGTGCCCGACGCGTGGACGTTCCGGCTGGCCGCGCGGCTGGCGGGCGCCGAGCGCCGGCTGCAGGCGGGCGAGTACCGGTTCGCCGATGCGGCCACGCCCGTACGACGTGGTGGCGCGCCTGGCGCGCGGCGACGTCGCCACGCGGACGGTGACGTTTCCCGAGGGCCTGACGATTTCCGAGATGGCGCGGGTCTTCGCGGCGCGGGCTTCGGTCCGGCCGCCGACTTCGTCGAGGCGGCGGCGGACGGGCGTCTGGCGGCGTCGGTCGACCCGGACGCCGCGACGCTCGAGGGCTACCTGTTTCCCGAGACCTATTCCCTCCCGCGGCACATCGGTGCCGACGGTCACGGTCCGCGCGATGGTCGCGGACGTTCGACCGGGCGTTCACGCCGACCTGCGGGCGGCGGCCGCGGCGCGGCAGCATCTGAGCGTCCGCGAGGTCGTGACGCTGGCGTCCATCGTCGAGAAGGAGACCGCGGCGCCGACGAGCGCCCGATCGTCGCCGCCGTCTACCGCAACCGGCTCGGGACGGGCATGCCGCTCCAGTGCGACCCGACCGTCATCTATGCGCTCATGCAGGCCGGGCGCTGGAACGGCAACCTGACGCGCGGCTCGATCTCCAGATCGATTCGCCCTACAACACCTACCGCCACCCGGGCCTGCCGCCCGGGGCCCATCGCGTCACCCGGGCCGGGCCTCGCTCGAGGCCGCGCTGCATCCCGCCGACGTGCCATACCTCTACTTCGTCAGCCGGAACGACGGCACGCACGTGTTCTCCTCGACGCTGGCCGAGCACACCCGCAACGTGGCGAAGTGGCAGCGGCGCGGGCGCCGCTAGCGCGCCCCTAGGCGTCGCCCCACTTCAGCTTCTCGCGCAGCATGTCGAAATGCGTGCGCGTCGACGTGCGCAGGACCGCTAGCTTGGCGGAGCCGGCGCGGTGGCGCGCTCGGCGACGACCGACCCAGTCGTCGCGGTTCGAGCGTGACGCACCGCGTCACCTGACCGTCGAAGGTCGCTGACCGCGAAGGTCGGCCATGCCGGATCCGCGGGCTGTCGACGGCGGCGCAACCGATCGGCCGTGGCCGGCAGCACCAGTGGGCGGTTGGTCAGCGTGTGCGGCGCGATGGGCGTCAGCACCAGCGCGTCGAGCCGACGGATGCACGATCGGGCCGCCCGCCGACAGGTTGTAGGCGGTCGACCCGTGGCGGTGGCGACGATCAGTCCGTCGGCCTTGACGTGACAGACGAACTGTCCGTCGACGTCGACGTCCATCTCGATCATCCGCGACAGCGGCGCCGCGCGTCACGACGATGTCGTTCAGCGCGAGCCGGGCGGGCGGTCGCGGGCCCGTCGCGCTGCATGCGCGCCGGCCAGCATCAGCCGCGTCTCGATGTCGCGTGCGGCCGTCCAGCAGCGGCCTGGAGCGCGCCGGTCAGTCCGGCTGCGGCCGACCTCGGTCAGGAATCCCAGCCGGCCGAGGTTGACGCCAATCACCGGGATGTCGGCGCGGATCCGTGCGCGACGGCGCCGGCCGCGTCGAGCAGCGTGCCGTCGCCGCCGAAGGCGATGATCAGGTCACGTCGGCGGGCGCCGCCAGATCGAGCGTCGCGCGGCCAGCGGCGATCGCGCGCCGGTCCGCGCGGCGGCTGCCGATCGCGCTCGAGGATGGGCGTGCACGCCGTGCGCGTCGAGCCAGGCTCGCGGCCTCGCGCAGCGTGTCGAGCGCGGCGGGCAGGGTCGTGGCGGGCGATGAGGCCGGCGCGGTCATGGGCATGTCAGGCCTCGGGCCGACCGGGCGATCAGGCGCATGCGGGGACCGAGCAGCATCAAGAACTCGCGATTGCCTTCGGCAGCCGGTCGATGGGCGACGGCTCGAAGTCCGAGCCGCGTTCCAATCCTACCTGAACGGGCCGCGGCGTGACGTCGTCGACGACGCGCGCGTGCACGGCCGGGTCGCGCACGATGCCGCCCTTGCCGACCTCGCCGCGGCCCGCCTCGAACTGGGGCTTGACCAGCGCGACGACGCGCCCGCCGGGCGCGAGCAGCGGCGGACACGACCGGCAGGATGTGACGCAGCGAGATGAACGACACGTCGATCGTGACGAGGTCGAACGCACCGGTGCGTCCGGCGGCAGGTCCGGCGGCGTGAGGTACCGGGCGTTGACGCCCTCGAGACAGAGCACGCGTGGATCGATGCGCAGCCGCCAGTCCAGCTGGCCGTCGCCGACGTCGAGGGCGACGACGCGTGCGCGGCGCCGCGCGGCAGCAGCACGTCGGTGAACCCGCCGGTCGACGCGCCGATGTCGAGCGCCCGCGGCCGGCCGGGATCGATGCCGAACGACCGCGAGCGCGTGGGCCAGCTTGAGGCCGCCGCGGCCGACCCAGGGATGATCCGGCGGGCGCAACGGCCACGGCCGCCTCGTCGGATCGCCGGGTGCCGGCCTTGGTCGCCGGCGCGCCGTTCACCGTGCACGTCTCCGGCGAGAATCAGCGCCCGCGCCCGCTCGCGCGACGGCGGCGAGTCCGCGTGCGCACGAGCAGAATCGAGACGGCTTGGACAAGAGTCGGGTCGAAGTCTGGAGTTCGAGTCAGAATCGCGGAGTTCGGCGGACTTCAGGCTACGTCCGTCGTCGCGCAGGCTCCAGTCGGCGATGTCGTCGAGGCGGCCGCCCAGGCGCGCGCCGGGCGAGGGCCGCCTTGGCGCGCGTCGACGCAGGCGGCCGCCATGCGCGTCGAACGCGTCGATCGCCGTAGAGCGCGGGATAGGTCGGCTTGCCGGCGGCGGCGTCCTTGCCCGGCGGTCTTGCCCAGCTCGGCGTCCGAGCCTTCGACGTCGAGCACGTCGTCGACGATCTGAAAGGCGAGACCGAGTTCCCGCGGCGTAGGTGTCGAGGGCGTCCACGGTCGGCCGTCGTCCGGCGCCGACGAGCGATGCGCGCCCATCGCCGCGGCCGCACGAATCAGCGCGCCGGTCTTGCGCGCGTGCATGTCCGCGAGCGCCGCTGCGTCGAGCGCGACGCGGCCGCCGTCCGGGATCCGGCCCGCGGCGGCGAGGTCGATCGCCTGGCCGCCGACCATCCCCACCGCGCCGGCGGCGCGCGGCCAGACACGCAACGGCGCGCGCGCGCCGGTCGGGCGGACGCGACGGGCGCGCCGCGGGCGGCGCGGCCGGCGACGGGCGAGCCGGCCAGCACGGCGAACGCATCGGTGAGCAGGCCGTCACCGGCCAGGATCGCCAGGCCGTCGCCGTAGACGACGTGCGTGGTGGGCCGGCCGCGCCGCAGCGTCGTCGTCGTCCATGGCCGGCAGGTCGTCGTGGACGAGCGAGTAGCGAGTGGATCAGTTCCACCGCGCAGGCGCCGGGCAGCGCGAGCGGCCGCGCGTCGCCGGCCGGCCGGCCGTCGCGCGCGGCCACGGCCTCGGCGGCGGCCAGGGTCAGGCAGGGGCGCAGCCGCTTGCCGCCGCCGAGCAGGGCGTAGCCATGGCGTCGGCGATGACGCGCGGCGCGGGACTTCGGGCGAGCAGGCGACGAGGGCGTCGCTGACGAGCGCGCGTTCGAGGTCCGTAGCGTGGACATCGCGGCGCCATCCCGGGAAGGGCCGCGACGAGGGTGGCCCGGGCGGACGGAGGCGTGACCCGCAGGCCCGGGCCTACTCGGCGTCGTCGCGTCGACGAGATGGGACGGCGTCCTTCAGGTCGCCGCGCTCGGTGAGGACTCTCGATGCGGCGCTGGGCGGCGCCGAGCTGGTCGTGGCAGTAGCGCGACAGCTCGACGCCGCGTTCGAAGAGCGCCAGCGACTTGTCGAGCGCGCAGGTCGCCGTCCTCGAGCTGCTTGACGATCTTCTCGAGCTCGGCGATGGCCGACTCGAAGTCCTTGATGGAGTCTGCCATGGCGCACTCGCTCACGCGCTCGCGCGATCGCCGTCGCGCCGGTCGATCGCGGCACTGTCCGCCCGGCAGTGAGCTCGCCATCGGCAAGCGTCACGCGCACGCCGTCGCCGGGCGTGACGTCGCGGCCGACCGAATGATACTCGTCCGCTGCCGCGTTCCAGCAGACGCGCGTAGCCGCGGCCGAGGACGGCCAGCGGGCTGAGGGCGTCGAGCCGCGCGGCGAGCTCGCCGCGACCGCGGGCGGCGGCGGCCAGACGGCGGCGCCGCGCTCAGCCGCGCAGCCGGCCGTCGGCCGTGGACGAGGCGCGTCCGCAGCTCGGCCGCCACCGCGGCGGACGTCGCGCGCGCTCGAGCCGGCGCGCGAGCGCGTTCGAACCGTGGGCGCCCGCGCGCGCGCGCTGGGCGAGCACGCGCGCCGCTCGAGGCGGAGCGCGAGCTCCTGCCGGTCGCGCTCGCGCATGACGACGAGGCGTCGGGCCAGCGCCGGAGCCGCGCGTCGAGGCGGCTCGAGTCGCGCTGGTGACCGCCGCTCGACGGCAAGTCCGAGCGCGGCGCGCCAGCGCGCCGCTCGGCGTGATCGATTCGCGTCGCGGAAGTGGTCGGCGCGCTCGACGACGAGCTCCGCGGCGTTCGAAGGCGTCGCGGCCCGCACATCGGCGACGAAGTCGGCAATGGTGAAATCGACCTCGTGGCCCGACTGCCGAGATGACCGGCACCGGGCACGCGGCGATCGCGCGCGCGAGCGCTTCGTCGTTGAAGGCCCAGAGGTCTTCGGACGCGAGCCGCCGCCGCGGCCGATGATGACGACGTCGACGTCGGGAACCCGGGCGATGGCCATGAGCGCCCGGATCAGATCCGCTGCGCGCGCCGTCGCCCTGCACCCGCGCGGCCGAACGACGACGCGGGCCGTCGGATGGCGGGCGCGTGAGGACGCGGAGGATGTCGCGGACGGCCGCGCCGTCGAGCGACGTGACGACGCCGATTCGGCGCGGCAGCATGGGCAGCGGGCGCTTGCGCGAGGCGTCGAACAGCCCCTCGGCCTGGAGTCGCCGCTTGAGCTGGTCGAAAGCCAGCTGCAGCGCGCCCAGGCCGTGACGGTTCGAGGCGCGTCGCAGATGATCTGGTACTCGCCCTTGACCTCGTACACGCCGAGGCGCCCGCGCGCGACCACGCGCATGCCGTCCTCGGGCGCGAACGTCAGCGTGCGCACGGCCATGCGGAACATCACGGCGCGCACCTGCGCGCGGTCGTCCTTCAGCGTGAAGTAGAGGTGGCCCGAGCTCCACTGCCGGCAGTTCGAGATTTCGCCCTCGACGGTGACGCTCGCCGAAGCCGCGTCTCGACGAGATCCTTGAGCTGCGCGGTCAGTTCGCTGACCGACAGCGGCCGCCGTGCGGGCGCCTCGGGCGTCGGTCGTCGAACGGCAGGTCCGGCATGCCGGGATTGCATGGTCAGCGCGCGTCGACGGGCTGGGCCGCCAGCGCCTCGATCTCCTGCGGCCGAGAGGTCAGCGCGATCGATCGCCGTCGCGCGGCCCGTGCGCTCGTCGGCCGTCACGATCGACGCCGTTCAGCCGCGGATTCTCGGTGGCGGTCTCGAAACGCTGCGGCAGGCCGGTCAGGAACCGCGTCGAGGATGGCGGACCGCTCGACGCCGATGACCGAGTCGTGCGGGCCGGTCATGCCGACGTCGGTGATGTAGGCCGTGCCCGCGGGCAGCACGCGCGCGTCGGCGGTCTGCACGTGGGTGTGCGTGCCGACGACGGCCGTGACGCGCCCGTCGAGGTGCCAGCCCATCGCGACCTTTTCGGACGTGGCCTCGGCGTGGAAGTCCACGAAGATGAGCGCGCGCCTCGTCGCCGGACGGCGGCGAATTTCGTCCAGCGACGACCCGGAACGGATCGTCGATGGCGGTCATGAACACCCGGCCCATCACGTTGATGACCGCGACCGGCACGCCGCTGCGGTCCGCGCCACGTACGCGGCCTCGCCCGGGCGCGCCGGCGAGGGAAGTTGGCCGGGCGCAGGAGCCGCGGCTGGTCGCTCGAAGTAGGGCAGGATCTCCTTCTTGTCCCACGTATGATTGCCGCCGGTCATGACGTGAACGCCGTAGTGCGAGCAGGTCGTCGGCCAGGTCCGGCGTGATGCCGAATCCAGCCGCGGCGTTCTCGGAGTTGGCGATCACCAGGTCGATCCGATGGTGCGCGACCAGCGGCCGCGAGGCCGCGCCGGACCAGCTCGCGGCCCGGCCGTCCGACGATGTCGCCGATGAAGAGGAGGCGGATCATGCCGCGCTCACCGGGAATCGTGGATCAGCCGCCCGCGTCGATCCTCGATGCGCGGCAGGATGACGCGCAGCTGGCCCGCGCCGGCGACGACGGCCGTCGCGCGCGCTGGCGTCGAATGCGCCCGTGAGCCGGACGGCCCGCGCGAACCGGCCGTAGCCCGCTCGGCCAGATGAAAGCGCGCGCCGGTCCGGTGGACCGCCGGAGCAGTCTTCGCGCCGACCACGAGCACCGTGCTTGCGGCGGACGGCAACACGGAGTCGACTCGGCGGCCACGCCCGGCACGTCAACGAGGACCTCGACGGCGTCGGCGGTCTCGAGGACGTCGAGTGGCGGACGGCACTCGCCGGCCGACAGCGCGGACGCAGGCGCGCGCGGTCGAGCTCCGCCAGCAGCCGCCGCGCATCGTCATGGGCCAGCGGCGGTCGTGGCCGGTGGTTAGGTCAGACACGATTCATCCCATGATATTGGATTCACCGGCGTGGGGTTCGGCCGCAGTCGCTTGCCGTGTGATTTGGGGTTGGCGCTGGGATTGCGTTGGTGATAAATATGAGTGTGTAAAACTAATATCATGTGATTTGCATTAAATCATTAGTTATGTGCTATCCTAGCGTCCAGGAGCTGGCCGCTGTCGGGTCCCAGCCGACTTGTGCGTTAGGAGGATATCTATGACGATGCTGACCCGTTGGCGCCCGCTGAGAAATCTGGCGGCTATGGAAGTCGACCGGCTGAATCGGATGTTCAGCGACATGTTCGGTGAAGAGCCGCTCGCGGCGGTTGGTGCCGGCCGGTGGACATCTACGAGAACGCGAGCAGGACGTCGTCATCAAGGCCGAGCTGCCCGACATGAACCGCGAAGACATCAAGGTGACGCTCGAGAACAACATCCTGACAATCGAGGGCGAGCGGACGTTCGCGGGCGTGCGCGACGAGAAGTTTCACCGCGTCGAGCGGGCGTGCGGCGCGTTCCGGCGCAGCTTCACGCTGCCCACGACGGTGGAGCGCACGGGTCGAAGCCAGCTACCAGGACGGCGTGCTGACGGTGCGTGTGCCGCAGCGGGAGGAAACCAAGCCGCGGCAAATCGCGGTCAACGGGTAAGCGCGGTTCGGCATCTCGGCGGTCCGAGGGTTCACGGGTTCCGGCCCGCGCCCCTCGGACCCCGGGCCCTCCCTCTCGAACGGTGGGGCGTGCCCGTGCTACCCTTTTTCGTTATGGCCGACGAACAGGAACCCGTCGAAACCACCGAAGAGGAGTCGGAGCCTCTCGAGCTTCTCGAACCCATCGCCCAAGATGAGCTGAAGACCTTGGTCCAGAGCCGCTTCTTGTTCGTGGACGTGGCGGCGCAGCGAGCCAAGCAGCTCGGCGAGGCGCCTTGCCCAGGCTCGAGCGGCTCAACGGACCGCATCGCGACGTGCATCGGCTCGAGCGTGTGGCGATGGAGGAGGTCCGGACCGGGCTAATCCCCTACACCCTGCCCGAGCAGTAGGCCGTCAAGGGAACCCGCGGCCGCGCGCCCACGTAAGTCTTCAAGAGGGCCGAACGCGGGTGTTCGCGCCCCGCACTCAGGAGGGCACGATGGCGGCAGGGCTCGGCGCGCTGGCGTTCTTGGCGGCTGGTCTCTTCGCGGTGGTGATGGGCGTGCTGATGTTCGCCTGGCTCTTCCTGCGCGTGACGCTCTCGCTCATCTTCCTGCCAATCAAGCTGCTATGATTCATTGTTGCCCCAGTTGCGCATGCACAGAGGGAATTCACGAGAGTTCTGCCGCCCCATGAGCGGCGTGAATTGACTGAGCGAGACGAGAAAGACGCGCTCTTCATTCAACGCGCCGAACGTCGTAAGAGATTGCTCAGTAGCCGTTTCCCAGTCCGTTTTGTGCGTGGCCGTCGCAGCCAAATTACACAAAACTATGAATGGCCGGCGGACCTTCGAACCCCACAAGAATGAGCGAACTATCGGAGGTCAACGATTATTCACGCTTTTCGCCTCTCAGGGAGTCTTGCAGGTCAATGATTCCGATGCGCTCCTTGTCTCCCACCAAGGCACGAATTGTGCGGCGGATAGCTTCTGGCAGCGACGGCCAAGCGGCGATGATTTTCGCCAAATCCGGGTCAAATGCGTCGGATTTTGCGTCGCCTTTTTCAGGAATGGCCGTATTCTCCGGCGAATTCGAGGGCTGTTCGAGTCCTGTGCCGCCCATTCTTATTTTGTGCCTTGGAGTTGGGTTGCCCGCCGCGGGGGGCTTGTGTGGCCGGACGTATTGCTGGC
>CAWKHL010000010.1:0-1240000 GCA_963849525.1 uncultured Acidobacteriota bacterium
TTCACCGATAAGCCCGGTCCACCCAGTACGGGAATGTGGCTATTCGGCTCCCGGCGATGCTTCTGCTGGTGACACAAGTGCCAAGAGGTCTCGAAGCTTACGGCTGACGATCGCGCAATGCGCGGACTCCAGCCGACCGAGATGCCGAATGACGCTGGACGCGTGGATCGTCGCCAGTTTGTGGAGTCGTAGCGCCGACACCACCTTGAGGTGTGTGCCGTGGAATTCGGCGGCCTCTGGGTCGATGATGAAGTCCGACGCCAGCGGCTGGGCGGGAATGACCGACGAAATGTACGCGACAAGAACTTCCGGAACCTGACCGAGCGTGCCGGTCAGGAGCAGGACCGGCCGTAGTTTCATGCCGGGCGCATCCCCAAATGGGAAGCGCGCCAAATGGATCTCACCTGGGCGCATGCGCAGGCTGACCGTCGTCCAGCGTGTAGATGTCCTCGCGGGAATCGTTCAACTCGGCGGCCCACGCGCGTGCAACGCCGTGCTGCCAGGCGCTGCCGGCATCATCTTCGTCCGGCACGAGCACGATCACCCGCACCGGCCCGGCTGGCACCTCGCTCGGCACCTGCACGCGGAGCTCATGGCGCTCGTTGACATCTCCGACTAGCTCAATGGCATTCATGAAGCCGCTCGATCGGAATCATAGCACCCGCGGTGTTCACCCAATCGGAACCGCGGGTGACCAGCCGCCGCGAGTGATGCGTGCGGAAACGCTCAGACAGAGTAAGGACGCCCGTCGGGGGTGGGCACAGAATTGGGCACAATCCGAGTCTCGTCAGAAACACGATCGTCGCAAGTTGTTGATTTAATTGGCTCCTCGGGCTGGATTCGAACCAGCAACCCTCCGGTTAACAGCCGGATGCTCTACCGTTGAGCTACCGAGGAACAGCGTGCGGCGCGTCGAGCCCTGGCGGGCTCGGGGCCGCGGCAGGAACACCCGATTCTATCTGAAAACCCCGGCACGCTGAAGGCGTACCCGTCCGGTCAGCCAACTCAGCCAACGACGCCTGGTCCGGCACGGCCCTACGCCCTCGGCCTGCCGGGTCCGCCCGCGGTTCGAATATGATGCGGGCGTCAGCCGTTCCCGTCCCGTTCCGGCCCAGGAGGCCACGTGCCACATTCCCTCCACCTCCGTAGATTCCAGATCGCGGCCGTCGCGGCGTGCCTCGCGGCGGCCAGTCTGACCGCCAGCGGCCAGGCGCCGTCGAGGCCCGCCGCACCTGCGGCTCCTGCGGCTCCCGCGCCGCCCCCGCCCGCCACGCCCCAGATGGAAGCGCGTGTCAACGCGCTCCTGGCGAAGATGACGACCGCCGAGAAGCTCGACTTGGTTGGCGGCGTCGACGGCTTCTTCGTCCGCGGCGTGCCCCGCCTCGGGCTGCCGCCGCTGAAGATGGCCGACGGGCCGATCGGCGTCCGCAACTGGGGGCCGGCCGACGCGATGCCGGCCGGCATCGGCCTGGCCGCGACCTTCGACCCGGCACTGGCCGCCACGATCGGCCGCCGAGATCGGGCGCGACGCCCGCGCCAAGGGCGTGCACTTTCTCCTGGGCCCGGGCGTGGACATCTATATGGCCCCGATGAACGGCCGCAACTTCGAGTACTTCGGCGAAGACCCGTTCCTGGCGGCGCGAACCGCCGTGGGCTACATCAACGGCGTCCAGAGCGAGGGCGTGAGCGCCACCGTGAAGCACTTCGTCGTCAACAACTCGGAGTACGACCGCCACAACGTGAACGTGATCGTCGACGAGCGCACGCTGCGCGAGCTGTACCTGCCGGCGTTCGAGGCCGCGGTCAAGGACGCCCACGTCGGCGCGGTGATGGACTCCTACAACCTCGTGAACGGCGAGCACGCCACCCAGAACGCACACCTGAACCTCGACATCTTGAAACGCGACTGGGACTTCAAAGGCGTGCTGATGTCCGACTGGTTTGCCACCTACGACGGCGTGGCCGCCGCCGACGCGGGACTCGACCTGGAGATGCCGTCGGGCCAATTCATGAGCCCGAAGACCCTCCAGCAGGCGCTCGACCAGGGCAAGCTGTCAATGAGCACCATCGACGACAAGGTCCGGCGCATCCTGCGCACCGCGGTCCGGTTCGGCTGGCTCGACCGCGACCAGACCGACCCGTCGATCCCCCGCGACAACCAGGCCGGACAGCAGGCGGCGCTCGACGGGGCGCGTGAGTCGATCGTCCTGCTCAAGAACGCAAACCGGCTGCTCCCGCTCGACCCGGCGACGATCGCGTCCGTCGCCGTGCTCGGCCCCGACGCCTATCCGGCGGTGCCGGTCGCGGGCGGCAGCGGGCGCGTGTTCCCGTTCCACGCCGAGAGCGTCACTCGAGGGCGTCAGCCACTTCCTGCACGCGAGGGGACGCGACATCCCCGTGTTCTACGACCGCGGCCTGCCGACCATCGCTCAGCTCGCCCAGGCGACGGACTTTTCCGTGGACGAGGCGGGCCACGAACCGGGCCTCCACGCCGACTACTTCACCAACGACACGCTCACCGGCTCGCCGGCCTTCTCCCGCACCGAAACGCACGTGAGCTTCGGCCGCTCGTCGCCCGGCTACGACCAGGGCGGTCTTCCGGTGATGCTGCCGCCGCTCTCCGACAACGCCCAGTCGGAGCGGTTCACCGGCTACTTCACGGCCAAGACGAGCGGCGCCTACATCGTGGCCGTGCAGAATACCGGCGAGGACGGCGGCTACTTCCGACTGACGATCGACGGCACGACCGTCTTCGATCAGTGGACCGAGGCGCGAGCGCTGCAGCCGTGGACGAGCCTCCAGCTGACCGCGGCCCCGCACACCGTCGTGCTCGAGCATCGCGGCCGGTCGCAGTTCCTCGGCAACAGCCTCCAGCTGGCCATGGCACCCGCGGACTCGCTCGTCCGGCCGGAAACCGTCGCGCTGGCGGCCAAGGCCAGCGCGGTCGTGCTGTCGGTCGGCTTCGACCCGGACAGCGAGAGCGAGGCCTCCGATCGCACGTTCCAGCTTCCGTTCGGCCAGGACGAGCTCATCCGGCGCGTCCTCGCCGCCAATCCGCGCACGACGATCGTGCTGACCTCCGGGGGCGGCGTCAACATGCGGCCCTGGATCGACCAGGCCTCGGCGCTCCTCGAGACGTGGTACGCGGGCGAAGAAGGCGGCACGGCGCTGGCCGACATCCTGTTCGGCGCGGTGAACCCGTCGGGCCGCCTGCCGGCGACCTTCGATCGCCGCTGGGAGGACAACCCGGCGCACGACAGCTATGACGAAGACCCGGCAACCAAGGAGGTCGTCTACAAGGCGGGCGTCTTCACCGGGTATCGCGGGTACGAGCGCAGCGGTCTCCAGCCGCTCTTCCCCTTCGGCTACGGCCTGTCGTACTCGACGTTCGCCTACCGCGGCCTGGCCGTCGTGCCGCGCGCCGGCAATACCGCCGCGAGCCCGGCCTTCGACGTGACGTTCAACGTCCGGAACACGAGCTCGCTCACCGGCGCCGACGTCGCGCAGGTGTACGTGGGACCGCCGGCCAACTCGCCGGTCCCCCGCCCCACGCGCGAGCTGAAGGGCTTTGCCAGAGTCGTGCTGAAGCCGGGCCAGCAGAAGACGGTGACGATCACGCTCGACGCGCGCGCGTTCGCCTACTACGACGTCACCGGCCACCGCTGGGTCGTCGCGCCCGGCACCTACACGGTGAGCGTCGGCCGGTCCGTCGAGGACCAGGTGCTGACGACGCCGGTGGGTGTTGGAGGGTAAGGGGGGCGGGCGCCGCGGCGTCAGCGCCGGGCGGCGGCCAGCTCGCGCAGCTTCATCGCCAGATGCGAGGCCTGGATGGGCTTCGCCAGAAAGGCGAGGTTCGGCTGGTCGAGGCCGAGCGTCTCCGGATCGAGGTCGGCGTACCCGGAGATGAAGAGCACGCGCAGCTCGGGCCGCATCGCCACCAGACGCTTGGCGAGCGTCGGGCCGTCCATGCCCGGCATGACGACGTCGGTGACCAGGAGATCGATGTCGGCTGACTGCCGCTGGAAGATGACGAGCGCTTCGTCGGGCAATCCGGTCTCGATGACCCGGTAGCCGTTGCGCTGGATGATCGTCGCGAGCACGCGCCGCACGGCGTACTCGTCTTCGACGAGCAGCACGGTCTCCGACATCGGCACGGCGTCCTCGTCGTCCACCTCGCCCACCGACCGCGAGGCCTCGGGCGCCGGCGCCGCGGGGATGTACACCGTGAACGTCGCCCCCTCGCCCACGGCCGTGTCGACCGCCACAAAGCCGCCGCTCTGCCGGATGATGCCGTATGCCGACGCGAGGCCGAGCCCGGTGCCCTTCCCGACCGCCTTCGTCGTGAAGAACGGCTCGAAGATGTGCTCTCGCACCTCAGGCGGCATGCCGACGCCGTTATCGCTGACCCGCAGCCGCACGTACCGCTCATCGCCCGACGGTCCGAGCTCGCCCGGCAACCGCAGCGCATCGGCCACGTCGACTCGGATGTCGCCGCCACCCGGCAGCGCGTCCTTCGCATTCAGGACGAAATTGAGCACGACCTGCTCGATCTGATTCGGGTCGACGCGCACCCACGCCGGCCGCAGCGACGGATCGACCGTGAGCGTGATGTCCTCGCGAATGACCCGCGTGAGCATCCGCTGGATGCCGAGCACGATCTGATTGAGATCGACCGTCTTGGGCTCGAGCACCTGTTTGCGCCCGAAAGCGAGAAGCTGGCGCGTGAGCGACGAGGCGCGCTGCGAGGCGCGGCGAATCTCTTCGAGCTCGCGCCGGTCGAGCGCCCCGGGCTCGAGGCCCGCCAGCAGCAGCTCGACCGAGCCCTCGATGACCGTGAGGAGGTTATTGAAATCGTGCGCGATACCGCCGGCCAGCTGCCCGATCGCTTCCATCTTCTGGGCCTGGCGCAGCCGCTCGTTGGCCGACTCGAGCGCGCGCGTCCGCTCGATGACGCGCGCCTCCATATCTCGGTGTGCCGCCTGGAGCTGACTGACCGCCTGCTGCAGCTGCTCGTTGGCGGTCGAGAGCTCGCCGGAGCTGAGCTCGAGCGACCGCTCGACCATCAACCGGTCGGTGTCGGCTTGCTGGTAGGCGTCGCTCACGAGGTCGAGAAACGGCCCGCACTCGGGCGGCGCGGCTTCGACGGAGCCGAAGCACCGCTTGAGCTGCCGCCGCAGGAGCGAATGCAGCCGGTCGGGCACGATCAACTCTCGGAGAACGTCACGACCGTCATCGTCTGGTTGTGCAGTTCGCACCGGCCGCCGGGCTCGAACGGCGAGATTTCGCCGTAGGAGTAGAAGCCCACGATGACCGCGGCGGGGCCGACCGATTCACGCACGGCCTCGACCTCTTCCTCGACCCGCTGATTGAGCACGACCTTGCGGCCGACGCAGCTGATGAGCAGCGCGAGCTCGGCCGGATGCCCCGGGGCGGCGTCGGCGCTGATCTTCCCCGCGCCCGCGGCCCCCTCGACCAGCCGGTCCATGTTGACGCGCATCAGGCGCGCCTGCGCACCCTGGGTGATGTCGCCGGCAAAGCGAATCGACTGCTCCGCCTCGTTGACCGAGAGAATGGTGCGCACGACGGCGCGGCCCTCGGGCTCCTTGCGAATCGACAGGGGGAAGTGCAGCCACGCGCCAGGCACGTCGCGAAAGGTGTCGCCGAGGTACTTGCGGTAGAGTCCGAGCGCGGGCTGGCCGTCCAACTCGTAGAGCACGTTGCCCGACGCCTTCGTGATGGCGCGCCACGGCCCGAACGAATCCCAGCCGCCCACCGACCCGTAGCCGACGCGAATCGAGCCGCCGCGCAGCCCGACGCCCACGATCTGGCGGTCGTGCAGCTCGCCGTCAACCACGACGGCCGTCTGCTCGAACTTCGTCCCGTCGGCCGCCAACCCGCCCGTGACGCTGACGCCTCGCGGCAGCCGCTGCGACAACCCGCGTACGAGTTCACTGCCGTTGACGAGCAGGCCGTCGGAGAAGACGAGCACGTGCCGCAAGTCATCAGCGGCCAGCCGCTCACCCAGAATCGCACCGGCTCCCTCGATCGACGGCGCCTCGGACAAACACACCGTCGCGACCTTGAGCGGCGTGCGCTCGAACTCGATCGCGACCACCACGACCGAGTCGTCGCGCACGCGCGTATCGCAGATCTCTCCGGCCGTCGAGCATCCGGTGATGTAGCCCGACGGATACGCGCGGCGGATTTCAGCGAGCACGCCGGGCGTGAGCGACGCCCGGCTGCCGAAGACGAGAACGAGCTGGGCCGCCCGGCCGAGCCCGTTGGGGCTTGGCGCCGCGGGAGTCCACCCGGCGGCCGCCGACCAACAAGACTGTTCGAGATGCATGGCACCGCCGGATGATGATGATGCGAAGATGGACGCGGCGCGCTCAGGCCCACTTCTTCAGCGCGGCCCCAACCGACGGCCCGGCCTTGGCCAGGTCCTCCGGCTTCATGACGAGCGCCGCATTGCCGGCCTCGGCAGGGAAACGCACTTTCAGCGTGAAACGCATGGGGCCTCCAGCACGTCCTCAGGGTGAGCCGATATCTTACCCCCACCGAACCCGGTGGCGCACGGCGGCCGGACGGGGGTAGCCCACACCCCGCTGGCGCCTCGACACAGCGGCGTTCGCGCCGGGTTGGCGGCTCTCCCGGCGCTCGCGATGGTCGTTGACCGAGCGGGAACGGCCTACTTGACCGCCGTCACGACCTCAATCGCGACGTTCCCGCGCAGCGCGTTCGAGACCGGGCATCCTTTTTCGGCCTCTTTCGCGAACGCGTCGAACGCGCCGGGCTCCATGCCCTTCAGCCCTTCGACCGTCACCGACAGCTTCGACGTCGTGATCTTGATCCCCGCGTCGCCCTTGTCGGCGGTCACCGTGCACACCACGTTCGTCTTCTCGATGGACCCGCCCTTGCGGCCGATCGCGGCGTTGACGACCATCGCGAAGCACACCGCGTGCGCGCCGGCGATGAGCTCCTCCGGGCTGGTCATGCCTTCCGGCTCGCCGATGCGGCGCGCGAAGGTGACGGGCACCGAGAACGCGCCGGTGCCGGCTTTGGCTTCCCCCGCGCCCTCGAGCAGCGATCCCTTCCAGTTGACGGTGACGTGACGTGAAAACGTGGCCATGTTCAGTTGACTCCTCAGGATTGATTACTTCTTGCCTACCCGCTTCGCCCCGGCCAGCTTCGTCGTGGTCTTGAGCTGCACGAGAATGCCGGCGAGCGCGAGCCCGAGCCAGATCACGGGCACCCACCACCGGTAGGGCGTCGGATTGAGTGGATAGAGCACCCAGACGTTGGTTGCCGAGCCCGCGTGCAGCGCCCGCCCGCTCATGAGCGCCATCGCGCCGATGATCGTCGTCCACGACCCCGACAGCGCCGTGCCGAAGATCACAACGTATCGCACTATCGACAGTGCGCCAAGCGCGCCCAGCACGGCGACGATGACCAGGACGATCGTGGGCGGGTCGGCATGCCGGACCGCGTGCCAGCCGGCGTTCAGCGCGAGCGCGGCCAGCCCGGCGCCGATGAGCCCGACGCCGACGAAATACGCGGCCACCATGAGCACGGCACCCACGACACCGCCGACCACGCCGGCCACCACGAGCGCGAACATGTTCGCGGTGCCCATGATCGACGTCGTCACGGCCGCGCCGAAGATGAACCCGTAGATGCCGAGCACCACGCGGAACAGCCGGTACCCGGCAAAACACGCCAATAACCCGCCGACGACGAGAATCGCCGCCGCAGGCGAGGCCAACGAGGCAGGCAGCACGGGAGGATTATGCCATTGAGCGATTGGGTCATTGAGTCATTTCGTCATTGACGACGGCCAAGGACGCCTCGGCCCAGTTCAAAGCACAACCCACAACCCAATGGCTCAATGACCCAATGGCTCAATGACCCAATGGCCCAATGGCCCAATGGCTCGATACCCAATAGACTCTGTCTGATGTCTTTCCCCCGCCGCACGGTCGGCGTGCTCCTGTCGGTGCTCGGCGTGGCGCTGCTCGTCTGGCAGGTCGAGCGCGTCGGACTGGGCAACGTCGGCGATGCGCTCGGACGCGTCGGGTGGGGATTCCTGGGCATCCTGGCGCTGTCGTTCCTGCGCTTTGCCCTGCGGTCGGTGGCGTGGGTGACGATCATCGGCGACCGCGTGCCGTTGACCGCGGCCATCGCCGCCACGGTCGGCGGGGACGCCGCGGGCACGCTGACGCCGCTGAGCCTGCTCGTGAGCGAGCCGGCCAAATCGCTGTACCTCGGCGGCCGGGTCCCGCCGGCGCGCTCGTTCGCGGCGCTCACGGCGGAGAACTTCTTCTACAGCGTGTCGGTCGCGCTGTTCATCGTGCTGGGCACGGCGGTCCTCCTCGCCGACTTCGCGCTCCAGCCGGAGGTGCGGTGGGCGGCGTGGCTGTCGCTCAGCCTGATGGCCGCCGTGCTCGCCGGCGCGCTATGGATCGGCTGGCGCGAACCGGCCGTCGTGAGCGGCGTCCTCCGCCGCGTGCCGTTCGTCAACCTCGAACGCCTGATCGAGCGCGTGCGCGAGTTCGAGACGCGCACGTACACGTTCGCCCGACAAACGCACGGCCGGCTCGGCATCGTCGTCTTGTGCGAAGTCGGGTTCCACGTCCTGAGCTTCGGCGAATCGCTCCTGACCCTGTGGCTGCTGACCGGCGTCTGGGCGCCGCTGCCCGCCTTCGTCCTCGACACGTTCAACCGCATCGTCAACGTCGTGTTCCGCATGGTGCCGCTCAAGGTGGGCGTGGACGAATACAGCACCGGGCTCATCGCACCGATCGTCGGGTTCAACCCGGTCGTCGGTGTGTCGATAGCGCTCGTTCGGAAGGGCCGCGTGCTCGCGTGGGCGGTGGCGGGCGTCGCCCTGCTCATCCGGCGGGGGCTGTCGGTGCGCCGGTTGGCGCGCACGGGCGGCACGGGCACACTCTTCGGCACGGACGAGCGGCCAAACTGAGTTATCCTCGCTTCGATGTCGACCATCCTGGTCGTCGACGACGAACCCGCGATCCGGCAGCTCATCGCGCGCGTCCTTCAGCGCGATGGCCACACCACCATCCTCTGCAGCGGCGCCAGTGAAGCCATGGCCGTGCCGGGGCCGGTGGATCTGCTGCTCGTCGATCTCGTGCTGCCCGACGTCAACGGCCGCCAGCTCACCGAAGACCTGCGGAAGCGGTGGCCGACGCTGCCGGTCATTCTGATGTCCGGCATGCTGCCGACGCAGGACATGACGCCGGCGCAACCGGCGATGTTCATGCAGAAGCCGATGTTGCCCAAGACCATCAGCGAGGCGGTAACGAAACTCTTGTCAAGTTAGAAGGCAGAAGCCAGAAGTTTGAAGCGCAAAGGCACGAGCTTCGCCCTCACTTCGAACTTCTGTCTTCTAACTTTTAACTTGCGCCGCGGCGAGGACGCCGCGGGCGTTCGAGTTTAGATCTCGCGTTGAACCGTCCATGGCTTTCGACATCGTGAATTCGTCGGCGTAGTCGAGGTCGCTGCCGACCGGCACGCCCATCGCGATGCGCGTGACGCGCAGGCCGAGCGGCTTGAGCAGCCTGGCAAGATAGAGAGCGGTCGCCTCGCCTTCCACGTTCGGGTTGGTCGCGAGAATCACTTCCTCGACGCCGCCTTCGGCCACGCGGGCGAGCAGGCTCTTGATGCGCAGGTCATCCGGCCCGATCCCCTGAAGCGGGGCGATGGCGCCCATGAGCACGTGGTAGCGCCCGCGAAACCCCCGCGTCTTCTCGATGGACCCGACGTTCTCCGGCTGCTCGACGACGCAGAGGATGCGCGGGTCGCGGTCCGGCGACGAGCAGTACACGCAGGGATCGATATCGGTGATGTTGCTGCAGACCGTGCAGTACGTCACGCGCTCCTTGACGGAGCGCATGGCGTCGCACAGCGCGTCGATCTCAGCGCGCGGCGTCTTGAGCACGTAGTACGCCAGCCGCTGCGCGCTTCGGGCACCGATGCCGGGCAGCCGTTGAAGCGCGCCGACCAGCTCGGCCAGAGGATCGGGCCGCGCCATCTACGACAGGCCGGGGATGTTCATGCCGCCCATCAGGCCCTGCATCTGGCCGGCGAGCGCCTCGTCGATCTTCCGGTGCGCGTCGTTGATGGCCGCGACAATCAGGTCCTGCAGCATCTCGACGTCCTCCTTCGACACGACTTCGGGATCGATCGTGAGCTTCTGCAAGTGCTTGTGGCCATCCAGGACGACGGTCACCATGCCGCCGCCGGCGGTCGCTTCAATGCGCATCTCGGCCATCTGGCGCTGCAGCCGCTCCTGCATCTGCTGCGCCTGCTGCATCATCTTTTGTATGTTCATCTTTACTCCGGGGGGCTTCGCCCCCGCGGTCCCCCCTACGCGCTCACTCGCGGGGCCCCAATACCCCACTCCGTTCGCGCGGGCTCACTGCGCTCCGCTCGTTCGCAAAAGCTCTTCTTTACTCCGGGGGGCTTCCGCCCCCGCGGTCCCCCCTACGCGCTCACTCGCGGGGCCCCAATACCCCACTCCGTTCGCGCGGGCTCACTGCGCTTCGCTCGTTCGCAAAGGCTCTTTTTTACTCCGGGGGGCTTCGCCCCCGCGGTCCCCCCTACGCGCTCACTCGCGGGGCCCCAATACCCCACTCCGTTCGCGCGGGCTCACTGCGCTTCGCTCGTTCGCAAAGGCTCTTCTTTACTCCGGGGGGCTTCGCCCCCGCGGTCCCCCTTACGCGCTCACTCGCGGGGCCCCAATACCCCACTCCGTTCGCGCGGGCTCACTCGTGGTCACCCGTTCGCACGCATCCGGGGGCTTCGCCCCCGCGCCCCCCTTAGCGGGCTCCCTCGCGGCCGCTCGTCAATGTCTCAATGTCTCAATGACCCAATGTCTCAATGACCCAATGGCCCAATGAATTCTTTCCTACTCAATCTCTTCCACGTCCTCGATCTCGCCGCCGAACACGTCCAACACGGCCTGCACGGTCGGCTCGGCCTGGGCTCGCGCTCGGAGGTCCGCCTTCGCGTCCGGCGCCTCGGTCTGGCGCGCCGCGATTGGCGCGGCCTGGCCATCCCGCGTGACCACGGAGAGCGTGCGGCCGACGGCCGCCTGCGCCACCTGCTCGAGCCAGGCGCGCTTGGCCTCGAGCTGCGCCTTGAGCGCCTTGTGGACCGGCGCGAACGTGAAGACCACCGCGTTGGCCTCGACCTCGACGTGCTGCGCCTGCGCCACGACCATGCTGTAGAAGACCTTGTTGGCTTCTCGAATCGACGCGAGCACCGCCGACTTGGGATCGCCGCCGGCGGGGGCGGCGCGCGGCGGTCCCGCCGCGATCGGACGCGCGGGCGCCGGCGCGGGCGCGGGGCGCGGATAGCGCGGCTCAGCCACACCCCCGCGTGATGGCCCCGACGGGCGCGCCTCCCGAGGCGCGGGCGCGGGGCGGCCGCGCGGCGCCTGGGCGGATCCCGGCCCGGCCAACCCCGCCGGTCCGCCGGCTTCCAGGCCGGCAATCACCTCGGTGAGCGGCGTCAGCTTCCGCAGATGAATCCACTTCAACAGCGCCATCTCCAGATGATGGCGCGGCTGCGACGACCCGCGAATCTCGAACTCGGTCCGCGAGATCAAGTCGAAGGACCGCATGATGTCCTCGCGCGAGAAGGCGCCGGCCAGAGCCTGCAGCCGCTCCCGTTCCTCCTCGGCCGCAATCTCCGGATCGGCCAGGCGCGACGGGTCGATGGCGATGACCATCACGTCGCGCATCAGGCGCGCCAGCTCGCGGCAGACGATGCGCAGGTCGAAGCCGCTCTCGACGATCCGGCCGGCCAGATCGAACACGGCGGCGGCGTCCTCGCGAACGATCGTCTCGACGACCTCGAGCTGCTGGTCGCGGCCGATCAGACCGAGGACGGTGCCGACGTCGGCGGCCGTCACCCGGTCGGCCGAGAAGGCCAGCACCTGGTCGAGGGCGCTCAACGCATCGCGCATGCTGCCCTCGGCCGACCGCGCCACCAGCGACAGCGCCGCGTCGTCGATGGTGACATCCTCGCTCGAGGTGATCGCCTTCAGCTGCTCGCGGATCGCGCCGAACGGCAGGCTCTTGAGTTCGAAGACCTGCGATCGGGACTGCACGGTCGCCGGCACCGCGTGCAGCTCGGTCGTCGCCATCATGAATTTCACGTACGGCGGCGGCTCCTCGATCGACTTGAGGAGCGCGTCGAACGCGCTCTTCGACAGGCGATGCACCTCGTCGATGATGAAGATCTTGAAGCGGTCGCGCATCGGCGCGATGCCGAGCGGCTCGACGATCACTTCGCGGACCGCGTCGACGCCGGTATAGGTGGCGCCGTCGATCTCGAAGACATCGACGTCGCGGCCCTCGGCGATTTCGCGACACGCGTCGCACACGCCGCACGGCTCGGCGGTCGGCCCCTGGTCGCAGTTGAGCGCCCGGGCCAGGATGCGCGCCGTGGTCGTCTTCCCCACGCCGCGCGGGCCCGCGAAGATGAACGACTGCGCCAGCCGCCCGCTCGCAATGGCGTTCGTGAGCGTCAGGACGACACCGCGCTGGCCGATGACGTCTTCAAAGCGCTGTGGGCGCCATTTCCGTGCGAGAGCCAGGTGCGACATAGGGGGAACTGGATCAAGTGAGAAGTTAGAAGACAGAAGTGAGAAGTCAGGAGTGCTCCGACCGTCCACCTTCTGACTTCTGGCTTCTAACTTCTAACTTCCCTTCGCGTCCGACCGCGGCCCGGAGGGCCTGCGGCACAGCACAGGATCGACTTAGCGCTGCTGCCTTCCGGCCCTGACGCGGTTCGTCGGCTGAACTTGCACAGGTTCCGGACCGCGGTCCGACGCGCGGGATTCATCGCAGTCTAACAGAACGCCCCGCGGGGGCCACGGCCGGCGCGGGGCGTTCCACACGGAGCACACGGTCGGGCGGTCAGTGGCTGAACAAGCCCACCAGCACGGCGTGGCCGATGATGTGGCCGTCGATCGCCTTGGTCACGTCGGCGCGGGTCGAGCTGACCGGGAGGTTCGGCGCGATGTCGAGCGCGAACAACTCGAAGGCGTAGTGGTGGACGCCCGACGGCGGGCACGGGCTGCGGTAGCCGATGGCGGGCCCGCCGCCTCGACCGGCCGACACCATTTGCCGCGCCCCGTCGCCGAGCGTCGCGGTCGGCGCCACGGCCTCCGGAAGCGCTTCAGTGGTGGTCGGAATGTTCCAGATCATCCAGTGGAGGAAATCCTGGAACCCTTTCTGCGGCCGGGGGTCGAGGTCGTGCAGCATCAGGACGAGGCTCTTCGTGCCGGCCGGCACGCCGCGCCACTCGAGCGGCGGCGAAACGTTGGCCGGCTGCGCCCTGCACCCGTACCGAGCCGGAATCGTGCCGCCATCGGTGAACGCCGGACTCGTCAAAGTCATTGGCGCGGGCGCGGCGCCGCGGCCCTGCGCCAACAACGAGCCCGCGCTCACCATCATGCCGGCCGCGGCCAGCGCCAACCAGAAACGGGGGTGCACACGCATGAGTGTCTCCTTCGGAAAACCTCAGGATATCGCGTCGGCCCCCTACCGGCCTTTCACAAACCGATCCATCACGGCCGCCCGCAGCAGATCGGGCGGCAGCAGGCCCTGCGCCAGGATGAAGTCGTGGAACGCCTTCTCATTGAATTTCGCGCCCATCGCCGCCTCCGCGTCCTTGCGCAGCGCCAGCAGCTTCGTGTAGCCGTAGAAATAGCTGTTGGCCTGGCCGGGCGCCCGGTAGGTGTACCGCTCGACCTCCTCCTGGGCGAACGCGTGCGACTGCACCACGTCCTGCTCCAGGACACGGTCGGCGTCAGCCGGCGTGATGGTGCCGGCCTGCAGCTCGGGATCCAGGAAGGCGCGCGCGGCGCGGAGGAGCAGGTAGTCGAGCGACACCAGACGGCCCTCCGGCGGCATGTACGGCCGCATCAGGGACTCGGCATAGAGTCCCCATCCCTCGACGTTCGTGCTGTTGAACGCGAATCGCGCGCGCGCCAGCGACACCCCGTGTTCGAGCATGGACGAGAACTGCAGCTCGTGGCCCGGCCGAGCCTCGTGCGCAATGAGCGTCCACGCCGCGGCGTCGAACGTGAAGTCGTCGTAGCGATCGGCCGTCGCTCCCGGGGCCGCCGGCAGATTCAGGGGGAGCACGAACTCGCCCTGCTGGCCCGTGTTGTTGAGGAGCGGCGGCGGCACCATGTGGGGCGCGGGCTGCTGGGCGGTCTCCGCGGCGGTGGCAATGCGGATGCGCGCCGGCCGCGACGGCAGGCTCACGATCTGGTGCTCCCGGATGAGCGCCTCGATCTGCTTCAACCGTCCCTCGTAGAGCGGCAGGATGGCGTCGCCCACGACCTGCTGCTTCTTGAGGTCGCGCATGACGTCGCGATAGTCCGTGGCCGGCCAGTGGTGCGCGCGCGCGACCTGGGCGGCCAGCGGCTTCATCTCCGCCTGGATGTCGGTGAAGGCGCGGTGCGCCATCGCCGTGAGCTCGGCCGGCGGAATATCGATGCCGTAGTCCTCGAGGTCGAGCGCGTACTCGGCCGGCGGCAAACGGAAGTCCGTCCGCGCCTTGGGCAGCACGTTCGTCCGCGTCCACCCGTCGTAGTCGGCCAATTGAGATTTGAGGGTGTCGAACGGCGCCTGCCATCCGGTCAGCTTGTATTTGGTCAGGAGCGCGGCGATCCCGTCGATGTACGCCGAGTTCCGCCCGAGCTCGGTCTCGATCTCGGTCCGGGCCGGATAGACGACGCCCGGCTTGGCCATCTGGTCGATGACCCGCTGCTTCGCGATGTCGGCGATCGACGTGTAGCCGGGCTCGAGCCCGGCGTACTCGCGGATGCGCACGACGGCGGCCGGACGCCGATTGGCCGCCGTCTGGTCGTCGAGCAGAATGCGCAGTCCGCTGAACACCGCCGAGCTGGGGTTGAGAAACGGCACGTCGTGCGCGCGCGCGTAGTCGTCTTCCCGAAAGTCGAGCTCGATACGGTGAATGAGGATCTGCAGATCCTGCGCGACCTCGGGCTGCGTCTGCTTGCCCGCCGCGCTCTCGAACTGCGCGAGCAGCGCCTCCGTCTCCCGGCGCGCCCGGTCTTCGTCGGCCAGCGTCGGCTGGCTCACCCGCGTGTCGTACTCGCTCAGTCCCTGATTCGACCCGGCCTCCGGCGAATGCTCGAACTGGACCTTGAGCAGCAGGTTCGTATAGCCGTTGCTGACCGCGACCCAGGCGGGAGGCTGAGCTTGCCCCTGGACGAAGCAGGGCGCGCAGACGAGCACGGCGGCAATCAGCAGACTGACTCTTCGACTCACGAGGCCTCCTCGCGGCGCACCGGCCCGGAACGGCCGAGTATAGCGCGGCGATCGGCCGGCCGCGACCGCGGCGATTCCTGGCGTAGCGCGATGATGGGATCGACGGCCGCCGCGCGGCTGGCTGACGGAAGTTGGCCGGCGATCGCGCGGCCTCGGCGCGTCACTTGTCGGGGGGCGACACAGCGACGTCCACTGTTGACGGCGCGAAGCAGGCGCGGTCGTTGCACGCCTGGACGCGTAGCGTCGCGTGCGCCGGCCAGGACGCGGGCGCCGCGTCGAGATGCGCGCGCAAGACGACGCGGCCCTGATAGACGTCGATCCCATCAGGCGCGAACGGCGCCTTGAACGCCACTGGCGCCGGATAGTCCACGGCCAGATCGGCTTGACCGGCAAGCGTGAGCGTCGTGGGAATCAGATCGGGATCGGACGCCGGATTGGCGTTCACGTGATAGCCGGGGTCGATGTCCATCGTCACCACCAGATCGGCGCCCGATGTCGTCCGGGTGAACCGGCCGCTCGCGTGCACGTGGCTTGCCGAATCGAACGACGCGGCCGGCATGGCCTTGCTCGTGAGCACGGCGCGAATGGACGGACGGTTGAGCGCTTCGACGAGCGCGCTCCAATCGGACGGCTTGGCGGCCGCGATGGACGCCACCGGAGCCATCGCGCGCGATGCGGCCGCCGCGTACCGCGCGTCGCCGGCGGTCACCGCAAGGTCCGCCAGGAAGGCCACGCCGGCCGATTCACCCGACGGCGCCACGTCATCGCCGCCCATCGGCGGCGGCATCACCAGACCCGCGACGTCCCAGGTCTGCGCGAGACGCCCATCTGGCCCCGCAAACCGATCGAGCATCGCGTCGGCGATCGCGCGTGCGCGGTCGAGCCACGCCGCGCCGTTGGTCTCGCGGTGCACGGCCAGAAGCGCCTCGCCCAGCAACGCGTAGTCGTCGAGAAACCCGTCGCCGCCAGGATCGCCGTGGTACGTCTGGTGTCTGACCAGACGCGTGGCCGGATCGTACGCGTGCGACCACAGCCATTCGGCCGTGCTCACGGCGGTGTCGGTCAGTGCAGGCTCGTGCAATTGCCGGCCGGCCTCGACGAAGCCGAGCACGACGAGCGCGTTGTCGGCGGTGACGATCTTCTCGTCGATGGGCGGCTGCGGACGTGTTCGGCGGGCCGCGAGGAGCTTCTCGCGGAGCGGCGCCAGCGCGTCCAGTGCGGCCGTCAGCTGCTGTTTGTCGGCCAGCGCTTCGGCGCGCTGGCGGTCCAGGCGCAGCGTCGGTCCGGACGGCACTTCACCGGGCACCGCAACCTTCGGCCGGTCGGTCAATCTGTACAGTTCGAGGAACCGCTTCGCGTCGGCCGACCCCAGCACGGCGTCGATGGCGTCCCGCGTCCACACATAACTGCCGCCTTCGACGCCGCCCGACGAGGCATCCTGCGCGCTGTAGAAGCCGCCGCCGGGAGCCTGCATCTCGGACGTCAGATAGCCGGCCGTGCGCCGCGCCACCTGCGCGAACAGCGGCGAGCCGGTCAACGCGTAGGCACGGGCGTACACGCCAAGCAGCTGCGCGTTGTCACCAACGATCTTCTCGAAATGCGGCACCGACCACGTTGGCTCGATCGCGTAGCGGTAGAACCCGCCGGCCAGTTGATCCATCACGCTGCCCTCGGCCATGGCGCGCAGCGTGGTGGCGGCCATCTCGCGCGCGCGATCGTGGTCGTCCTTGCCGACCGAGAGCAGCAGCGACAGCAGCGTCGGCTGGGGAAATTGCGTCGCGCCGCTGGGAAACCCGCCGTTCACCTTGTCGAAGCGCTTGACGGCAATGGCCACCGCCTCCTTCGTCCACTCATCGGGCGCCAGCGCCGCCCCATGGCCGTCCGTGCCGGCGCCGGGCGGTTGCGACATCTGCTGAAACACGCGGTGGGCGCGCGCCTCGATGGTGGCCGGATCCCGCACCCAGATGTCGTGGACGGTTTGCAGAACGCGCGGAAAACCAATCTTCGTGCCCCGGTCCTCCGGCGGATAGTAGCTGCCGGCGACGAACGGCTCGAGGTCCGGCGTCAGGAACAGGTTGTTGGGCCAGGCGCCGCCCCCGGTCAGGATCTGGGTCGCGCGCATGTACACGCGGTCGATGTCGGGGCGCTGCTCGCAGTCCACCTTGATGTTGACGAACCACTGGTTCATCAGCGCGGCGATTTGCGGGTTCGAGTAGAGCTCACGCTCGGCGACGTGGCACCAGTAGCACGTGGCAAATCCAATCGACACGAAGATCGGCTTCCGCTCGCGCTTGGCTTTGGCGAGCGCCTCCGGCCCCCACGGGTACCAGTTGACCGGGTTGTGGGCGTGCATCAGGAGGTAGGGATCGTGGCTGTCGATGAGATGGTTGGTGTAGAGCGGCTGGTCCGCCTGCTGGCGCGGCGCAGGGGACGCGGCTCCGCCGACGGTCGCGAGCACGACGCCCACGACGAGCCCTGCCACGGCAATCGAGCGTCGCCGGCGCCGCGCGGTTCCTGCCAGCTGCATCGGTCTCGGGGTTCCTTGATTCAGGATACCCCGAGAGCTGCTCGGGCCGAGTGCCGCCGGTCGCCCCCGGAGACTCTGGAGCTCTGGCCTAGAGCCGCAGCCGCCAACTCGTCTTGACGAACACCTGCCGGCCGGTCGACGACAACCGCGACGACGTCGGGACGACGCCATCGATCGGATCCAGACGAAGGTTGTCGTACACGTCGCTGTAGCCGACGTACAGCGCCGTGCCGGGATGCAGCAGCCAGGTCAGCAGGACGTCCACGCCCGCATGCCGGCTGCGATCGAGCGAGGCCAGCGCCGTATCCGGCAGGAGCGAGCGGTAATCGAGGATGGCGCGGAGCGACCACTCCCGGCTGAACTGGTAACTCACGCGGGTCCGCGAGATGGGATTCGTGAAGATGGTCCCCTGCCCAGGCTGGCCGGAGCGGGCGGCCAGCGTGCTGTAGAAGTACGTCTCGTCAACCGACAAGGCCGCGATCGGCTTGACCGTCAGGCCACCCGAGATGTCGGTG
The DNA here is from genome assembly GCA_963849525.1 of uncultured Acidobacteriota bacterium. Classification (GTDB taxonomy): domain Bacteria; phylum Acidobacteriota; class Vicinamibacteria; order Vicinamibacterales; family SCN-69-37; genus CAVXSP01. The sequence goes on from CAWKHL010000010.1 coordinate 18,369, forward strand.
AACGCCGCGAGGAACGGCACAAGGCCGGGCGCTGGATCGTAGTTGGGCCGCGTGCCGTGGCTGACCGTGATGTTGCCCGTCAGCCGCGACAGAAACGACGTACCGAACTGTGCCAGGTCCTCGCGCTCACGCAGCCGCACGCCGCTCACCGTTTCCTGGATGAAGGCGTGGCGGTAGAAGACGAAGGTCTGGCCCTTGAAGTTGACTTCGTAGGGCAGGCGGACGATCCAGTCGTCGAGCGCGCCCGAGTAGTCCCACGTGGCTTGAACGAACGAGTTCGGCCCGAAGCTGATGACGGGCCCGGCCTTTGGATAGTGCCGGATCTGGAAGTAGTGGGTGACTTGCCGGAAGTCCGTGCGCGGCACGAAGCCGATGCTCGCCTTGAAGTTCGGCGAGGCGTCCGTGTACGTGAGCTCGTAGCTGAACTGGCGACCGCTGCGCGAGAGGTCCGCGACGGTCGACTCGCCGGAGGACGTGCCGCTGTCGCCGCCAGCCGATCGGCTCGCCGCCGACTGGACGCTCAGCACCCATGTCGGTGAGAACTGGAGCCGCGCGTCGACCGCCGCGACGTGGTTTGACGCGCCGGCATACGCGTGCGTCGTGCCGAGGACGCCAACGCGCCAGCCGCCGCCGAAGTCGCGCCTGGCGCGAAAGGCGCCGTTCACGGCGCGGCGGCCGCTGCCGTCGCCGCCGCTGTCGGCCGAGGCGCCCGGCGCGCGGTCGTCGGCCACGAGGGCGCCGAGCGCCCAGGATCCGACCTTCCCCGTCAGCCGCCCGCCCACCTGCGGGTCGCGGATGCGCCGGGTGAACACGAGCGTCTGCAGCGTGTCGTTGAAGTAGTCGGAGTTCTCGAGGAAGAACGGGCGCTTCTCTGGAAAGAACACTTCGAAGCGCTGGTTGACGGTCACTTGCGGGTTGTCCGACTCCACCTGGCTGAAGTCGGGATTGACCGTGAAGTCGGCGGTGAGCGCCGAGTGGATCACGGCTTTACCGTCGAAGCCAATTCGCGCGTCCGAGGGCCGGGCGTAGCCGGTCGCGCCGTCCTCGAGCACGCGCGCACCCGAGAACGTGCCGTAGGGCGTGAGCTGCACGTTGTGGCCGGGCGAGACGCCGCCGGGCGCGTCCATCTCGCCGAACTGCGCCACGAAGCCGTTGATGCGATTCGTGATCGCCGGCCAGAAGTCCGTTTCGTCGCTCGAGGGCATCGCCCGAATCAGCCCAACGCCCCATACGCCGCCCGTGCCACTGGGAAACCGCAGGCTCCTGAACGGAATCGACAGCAGCGCAACGTACCCGAAGTCCGTCAGGTTGGCGTTCGAGTGCCACTCGGTGTCGAAGCTGTAGTCGTCGCCCGCCGCCGCGGTGATGCCATCGGCCTGCACGCCGAGCGGATTGGCGAAGAAGAGGTAGGCGCGCTGCTTGTCGTGGAACGTGTCGAGCATGACACCCACGAAGTCGTCGGCGAAGATGTCCTCGCGCTTCTCCATGCGCGCCCGGATCTTCGTCCGATCCGCCGTCCGGCAGACGAACGCGACGTACAGATTCGAGGCGTCGTACGAGAGATACGCCGTGGTCTGCTCGGTGCCCGGCGCCAGATCCTTGGGCGAGCGCTGCAGAAAGGTCGTGACGGAAAGGCCCGGTCCCGACTGGCCGCCGAGATAATCGTCGAGAGTGGGCGGCGTCGTGACGGTTGGGATGGTCAGGCGGGCGGCCGCAGGCGGCGCCGCCGGGTCCTGGGCCGCGAAGGCCGGCGCGGCAACCGCGACGAGCCCCACAACGAAGCCCAGCCGCCGCGCCCAGCGCGCCATCGTCCCGGAGGGACCGTCCAACCGATTGGCACGCCTGGAAGACGGCATTGTCCGAGATTAGACGAAGCCGGGTGGCGCCTGGTTCGCTCGGAAGCGCCATGGGAGCCTGCCCCTCGCCGACAGAGCGACCGCCATCGTTCCCGCGGCGGCCTTCAGCCCGCCACCAGCTCGAGCGTCACACACTCGGGTGTGGCCCAGCCCGATTCGTCGTAGACCGACGGGCCGCCGAACGCCGCCTTGATGCGCGCGCGCGCGGAGTCGAGCTGCGCGAAGATCGCCGCCTGTTTCGCCGGCGAGACGACGTGCGGGTCGAACGGGCGGAAAGAGGCGCAACCCGTGTGTCGCCCCCGCTCAGCGGTGACCGTTCGGCACGGCCCGCCATCGCCCGGCGCACACCCCGACACGCCGGCGCGTCACAGCGCGATGACGAAACACCCGTCACGGGCGTGTCTCGGCCCCTCCACAACGCGCCCTATTTACCGGGCGGCGCCGGCGGAAAGTGATCATAGGATCTCTCCATGGCACACAGGCCCCGCACGTCCTCGACTTCATCAACGACGGCTCGACCGCCGCGCCGCACTTCGAGAAGGTGACCCTCGCCGACCACCAGGACGACGGGTACTGGATTGCCGCGGTTGACGTCAACGGGAACGGCCGCCTCGACCTCGTGACCTCCGGCCTGGCCGTCGGCAAGGTCGTCTGGTACGAAAACCCGTCGTGGAAGAAGCGGATCATCGCCGACTTTCCCCTGCCGGTGGCCATCGACTTCGGCGACATCGCGGGGAACGGCCGCAACGACCTGGTGATCTCGCACAACTACGGCAACTGCATGTTCTGGTGCCGTCCGCAGGACGGCAAGATCTCCTGGCTCGAGAACCCCGGGACCTTCAATCGCGACGAGCCGTGGCCGGTCCACTTCATCGCCGACCTGATGGCCGCGCACCGGCTCCGGCTCGGGCACTTCTCGCAGCCGGGCCGGCTCGAGCTGCTGGCGCTGCCGGTGGTGGGCTGCCGCCCGTACGGCAAGGGCGTCCACGAACCGGTGAGCCTGATGATCTACGACCGCCCCGATGACGTAGTGCACGCCTCGCACTGGGAAGGCCGGATCATCGACAACAAGAACTTCCGCGTGATTCACGACGTGGTCCAGAACCGGTTCGGCGGAGAGTCGGAATTCGAGTCGGTCCTCCTCGCGAGCGAGGAAGGCATCAGCTGGTTCTACTACGACGCGCCGCGCGGGCAGTGGGAGACCGTGCCCTTCGGTCCGGGCGACGAGTCGGGGCAGGCCGGGCAGTTCAAAGGCTGCGGCAACCTAGCGTACGGACGCATCGGCGACGACCCCTACGCGTACATCGCGACCATCGACCCGTTCCACGGCAACATCGTCACCGCGTACACGCGGCAGCCGGGAAAGGCGTTGACCGACCACCCGTGGACGCGGCACATACTCGACACGTTCGGACCGTTCGACTTGAGGACGCAGGGCCCGGGCCACCACGTCGTGACGGGCGATTTCGACGGCGATGGCGACGACGAGTTCCTCGTGGCGCTGCGCGGGCCGCTGCCCCACCAGGGCGTCTACTACTACAAGGCGATCGACCACGAGAACGGCCTGTTCGAGCGCTGGCGCGTGTCGTCCGCGTCGGCGGCGCGCATCGCGCTCGGCGATTTCGACGGCGACGGCCGCCTCGATTTCGCCACGACCGGCTACTACACGCCGGGGTACTACCTGTGTGACAACGCGCAGGTCAACGTCTACTTGAACCGGTTCGGGCCCACCGGCCCACGGTGAGCGGCATGCCCCTCCGCGTTGGACGCGAGATCACCGGCGACTTGTCGGTCGCCGAGCAGCGCGAGTGGCTGGTGACCAACGGCATCGGCGGCTACGCCTCCGGCACGATCGCCGGATCGATCTCGCGGGGATACCACGGCCTGCTCGTCGCCGCGCTCCGGCCTCCGGTCGATCGGCGCGTCATGCTCGTCAAGCTCGATGAGACGGCGACCTACGGCGGATCCGCCTATCCGCTGGCCACGAATCGCTGGGGCAGCGGCGTCGTCGCGCCCGAGGGCTTCCGGCACATCCAGAGCTTCGAACTTGACGGCTCGATTCCCACGTGGACGTTCGCGTGCGGCGACGCCTTGATCGAAAAGCGCTTGTGGATGGCACACGGCGCCAATACAACCTACGTCTCGTACACGGTGGCGTCGGCCGCCGAGCCGGTGCGGCTGTCTGTCAACGCGATCGTCGACAACCGCGTGTTCCACAATACGGGGCAGGTGGCCTGGCCGGCGTCAGTCGAGACCCTCGCGGATGGCATCCGCGTGACTTCGGGCGGCGACGGGGCGCGTCCTCTGGTGATCCGCGCGCCGGGCGCCTCTGTCCAGGCCGGCGGCGCGGTCAACTACGACTTCTATCTGCCCGAGGAAGCGGCGCGCGGGCTCAACGCCCACGACAGTCACGTCCACGCCGCCACGTTCGAGGCGATGATCGCGCCGGGCGCGACGCTTGTCGTCATGGCGAGCGACGACCTTTCGGCCACGGTCGAGGACCACGCGCTCGAGGCACGGCGGGCGCGGGACCAAAGGCTCCTCAATGCGTGGCAACGGAGGCGACGAGAGAACGCGCCCGAGCCGCCGCCCTGGGTCGGCCAGCTCGTCCTCTCGGCCGATCAGTTCGTCGTGGACCGGCCCTCGGCCGACCAGCCGGATGGGAAGAGCATCATCGCCGGCTATCACTGGTTCGAGGACTGGGGGCGCGACACGATGGTCAGCCTGCCCGGCCTCCTGCTCACCACGGGCCGGCCCGAGGTGGCCGCGCCGATCCTGCGGACGTTCGCGCGCTTCGTGAGCCAGGGCATGCTGCCCAACCGATTCCCTGACGCGTCGGACCAGCCGGAGTACAACACCATCGACGCGACGCTCTGGTATTTCCAGGCGATTCGCGCCTATCACGAGGCGACCGGCGACACCGGCCTGCTGCGCGAGCTGTTCCCGACGCTCGAGGGAATCATCGATTGGCACGTCAAGGGCACGCGCTACGGCATCGCGGTCGACCCGGCCGACGGCCTGCTGCGCGGTGGCGAGGCGGGCCTCCAGCTCACCTGGATGGACGCGCGCGTTGGCGACTACGTGGTCACACCTCGCATCGGCAAGCCGGTCGAGATCAACGCGTTGTGGTACGGCGCGCTGTGCACGATGGCCGAGTTTGCCGCGGCGCTCGGCGCGCCGGCCGGGCCGTTCCAGGCCAGGGCCGACGCGGCCCGTGAAGGGTTCGACCGGTTCTGGCACGCGGAGGCGGGCTATTGCTACGACGTCCTGGACGGGCCGGCCGGGCACGAAACCGCGCTGCGGCCCAATCAGCTGCTCGCGGTGTCGCTCCCCCACAGTCCCCTTCCCGCGGATCGGCAGCGCACGGTCGTCGACGCGTGCGCGCGGGCGCTGCTCACGTCGTACGGCCTGCGATCGCTGGCCGAAGCGGAACCCGCGTTCGTGGGGACGTACGGCGGCGACCAGCAGCATCGCGACGGGGCCTACCATCAGGGCACCGTGTGGTCGTGGCTCATCGGGCCGTTCGTCGCGGCGCATTTGCGTGTGTATGACGACCCAGCCGCGGCGCTTCGATACCTGGCGCCCGTCGCCGACCATCTGCGGGGCGCCGGTTTCGGCACCGTCAGCGAGATCTTCGACGGCCGCGCGCCATTCACGCCGCGGGGCTGCATCGCACAGGCCTGGGGCGTGGGCGAAGCCCTCCGCGCCTACGATTTGATCGACCGCCATCAAGCGCGCGGGTAGCGAGACGGCAGACGTATGATGCAGAGAACGCCGCCGGTCCGGATGGATCGCCGGCCGCATGCCGGTTCGGTTTACGAGATGAGTTCGAGCAAGGAGTCAGCACGATGGCACGCGTGAAGGCAACGTGGACTCGGGACACCCTTCTTTTCGGCGTCACGCCCACGCTCTGGTGGAACGACGACTTCCTCGACCTCGACATCGGGATCACGTTCGGCCAGTGCGTGAGCGAGATGGCGCTCGCCGGGTTCTCCGGCTGCAGCGTCGGCCACAAGTACCCGGCGGACGTCGCCGTGCTGACGCAGGAACTCGACCGGCGGCACCTCCGCGTGTCCGAGCCGTGGACGAGCTTGTTCTTCACCTGCGAGGCGATGTACGACAAGACCGTGAGCGACTTCAGGAAGTCGCTGGCGTTCATCAAGGCGATGCACGGCACGGACGTCGTCGTGGCCGAGCTGGGCCGTTCCTCGCACCCGCTTCCGGTCGCGCTCGTGCCGAACAAGGCCGTCTTCTCCGATGCCCAGTGGGACGCGCTCACGCGCGGCCTCAACGAGCTCGGCGCGATCGCCAGCCGGGAAGGCATGCGCCTGTGCTATCACCATCACATGGGCACGGGCGTGCAGACGCGGGAGGAAGTGGACCGGCTGGCGGCCTCGACCGATCCCAAGCTCGTGAACTTCTGCTTCGACACCGGCCACATTCTCTACGGCGGCGGCGATCCGTTGAGCCTGGCCACCGACTACGGCGACCGCATCAAGCACGTGCATTTGAAGAACATCCGGCGTCCGATCATGGAGCAGGCGCTCCGCGACCACCTCTCGTTCGAAGACGCCATCAAGGCGGGCATCTTCACCGTGCCCGGCGACCCCGAAGGGTGCGTGGACTTTCAGCCGATCCTGCAGGCGCTGGCCGACCATCACTTCGAGGGCTGGCTGGTCACCGAGGCCGAGCAGGACCCGGCGAAGGCCAACCCGCTCACCTACGCCACGATGGCGCGGAATCACCTGCGCGAGCTCGTCGGGTTCTAGTGTGGTGAGTCAGAGATTCGCTGTCGTATTCCGGGCGGGGCATCCCGGCGGGCGGCGTTACTCCTCCCTCGAATATCGCCAATATTCTCGGTCGTCGCGCCTTGCCAGCCGGGGCGCCGCGCACCGGAATACTTCCGCGAATCTCTGACTCACCACACTAGAGGGAGCCGTCCAATGGCATTCGCAGTCACGAGCAATAACTTCAAGACCGGCGACTACGTCGCCATGGATCACTACCTCTCCGAGCGCTTCGGCTATGGCTGCACGGGCCAGAACGTCTCGCCGCAGCTCTCCTGGACCGGCGCGCCCGCGGACACGAAGAGTTTCGCGGTGACGGTCTTCGACCCCGACGCGCCGACCGGCAGCGGCTTCTGGCACTGGGTGGTCGTCAATATTCCGGCGGCCGTCACGTCGCTCGACGCGGGCATTGGCGATCTCAAGACGGGCCAGCTCCCCAAGGGAGCGTTGGCGACACGGACGGACTTCGGGCCTCCGGGCTACCACGGCCCCTGCCCTCCACCGGGCGATCCCCATCGGTATCTCTTCACCGTGTACGCGGTCGGCGTGGAGACGCTTCCCGTGACCGCGGACACCTCCGCGGCGCTGGTCGGCTTCCAGCTCTATTTCAATACCCTCGCGAAGGCCGCCATCATCGGCATGGCGCGGCGCTGAAGAACCTCCGGAAGTCGCTGACGATGAGTCGGAGGCCGGCTACGGATGCAGCGTCTCCCGTCGCTGCAACATCGCGACGAACTCGGTGATTCGGCGGGCTCTCGTCTCGGGCTTAACCGCCGTCTGAATGCGGTAGAGGATCGCGTATCGGTTCGCGCTCGTCAGGGTCTCGAAGAACGCGCTGGCCTCCGGGTGCTCGTCGAGCGCCGCTTGGAGGTCATCCGGCACGGTCGCCGTGCCCGGGGAGTCGTAGGCGCGGTCCCACCGACCGTCCGCCTTGGCGGCCGCAACGGCCGCCAAGCCCGCGGGGTGCATCTCGCCCGCGGCGATCAGCCGCTCCACGCGCTCGCGGTTCCGCTTCGACCAGGGACTCCGCTTCTGCCGCGGGGTGAACTTCTGCAGGAAGGAATCCGCGTCGTGGCGCCGCTTCTGCCCGTCAATCCAGCCGAAGCAGAGCGCGAGGTCCACCGCTTCGGCGTAGGTCACCGAGCGGAGCGGCGAGGCGGCCTTGGCGATCCGGAGCCAGAGGCCGGCCCGCGACGCGTGGTGCGCGCTGAGCCAGGCTCGGAAGGCGGTGCGGTCAGCGCAAAGAACGATCGGGTAATCGGAGGCCGGAGCCATGTTCGGTCGATAGAGGGATGGGTGCCGATGATTCGTCCCGCCGTGGTGCTTCGCGTGGACCATTTCCTGACCGCTGACGCCAGCGGCCCAGTCGGGGCGCGTTCGAGATTCTACCGCCCACCAGGGGCGTCGGCTGCTTTGCGTGCCTCTCTCGGCACGTAGGCCAACCTAATCACATCCTCGTCAATCCAATCATGAGCAATGAGGCGCAGCGGCGGACGGGCCCCGGCGAAGAACGGTTTGCCGTGTCCAAGCACGACGGGGTGCAGGTAGATCCGATACTCATCGATCAGGCCGAGTTGCGTGAGGCTGTGCGCCACAGTGGGGCCAGCAACCCCGATCTCTCCCGCGCGTTCGGACTTCAGCGCGCGGATCGCACTATCAAGATCACCTTCAATGAGCCTTGCGTTGGGGCCGACCGACTTCAACGAGCGCGAGAGAACCCATTTCGGCCGATTCCGCCAGGCCGCCGCGAAGTCCTGCTCCTCCGCACCCCATTCAGGATGGTCGTCGTCCCAGTAACGCATGACCTCATACATGTGCCGACCGTACACACGGCCGGCCTGTCCCTGGGACTCCTCGATGAAGTGGCGAAAGAGCGCAGGGCTTGGTCGCGCAAACGCCATATGATCGACGTAGCCGTCGAGGGACTGGTTCATTCCGAACACGAGCTTGGCCATACGACTAGAGGTAGGCGGCGTCGGCCATGCGAGCTCTACGGACGGTGATCGGCTCGGCCCCGCTCCATAGCGCCACGCGGCGCTGCTGGGCACGGCGCGCGTGGTGCGGCGCGTGGCGCCTTGGACGCATGGGGGACGACGGCCTTGAGCGTCACGCGCTGTGCCGTCCAGACGGGCCTCGCCGCGTGCACCCGCCGCGCCATCGCACTCCGACGCCGCGAGACGCGACGAGGTCTACGCCGACGCGTGCCCGGTGCGTCGCAGCGAGACGGGCAGGAACTCGTCGATCTGCTGATCCGAGTAGCCGCCGTAGGCGCCGCCGAGCGCACCGCGGGCGATCGCGTACGTCTCGCGGTCGGCCGGTGGCGCCCGGTCGAAGATCTGCGCCAGCTCCTTCAGAAGCGCATCGCGCCGCTTGGCGATCGCAGGCACGTCGAGGAGCTCGTCGTGTATCTCCGCAAGCAGCGCCCGGTACTCCTCGCAGATGAGCCACAGCCGCGCCGCGGTCAACCGATGCGCGTAGACGCGCTTCTCCGGATCGATGGCGAACTGCGCCACGCACACCGCGAACGCGAGCACGCCCAGACACGGCGCGGCGATGCCAAGAACACCGCCGCCGCGGAGGATCGCGCCGGCGCCCACCACGGTCGTGAGTCCGACGAGCGAGCACGTGGCGAGCTTGGCGTACCAGGACCAGCGCGCGAGGCGGGCCGCCGCCTCCGCGTGTCCCTCATAGGCGCTCACGACGCTGCCAAAACTGAGGCGAATGTGATCCACCAGACTCAGTTGAAACATGTGCCTAGCTCCTGGGGAAGCGCAGTAGCCAACTAATGCAAAAGGCAGGCCCCCGGCGTCCAAGCGCGTTTCCGGCCCCGCGGGGGCACCCGGAGGGCTCCGCCCGGATAGTCCCGGGCGCCCACCGTGTCATTTGCACACGTTCGGTCTCGACGCCCCAAATGCCTCACCTATTTACTGACAGGCCCTCTCGCTCGAATCCCGTGACCGGCAGCAGGCGCGGGTCGAGCGCGATCTCGAGCGTGCCACTCTCCTCCTCGTTCCCCATCCGCAACCGATACCGCCCGGTGAACACGAGGCCGCCGTCGTCCTTCACGGCGCCGGCCGAGAATTGCGCGCCTCGGCCGCGGCCGACGAGGACCATCCGACCGCTGGCCGAAAACGCCCCCGCGACGGCGAGAACCGTCGGCGCCGAATCGGACGCGCCGCCGAGGGTGAGCGTGCCCTCGAACCGCCGATTCGCGACGTGGTCAATCGCCAGCGACAGGCCGTAACCGGGGTGCGGCGTCGGGCTGGCCAGCGCGCCGGTCCAGATGTCGCCTTTGACGAAGAAGACGGCTTTCGGCGCGCGGGCCTGCGGCGTGTAGGCGTTCGACGAGGTGTCGGCCACCGTCGCCGTGACGTACCGTGGCGATGTGGTCGAGACGAGGCCGAAGAAGAAACTGCTCTCGCCGGTGCCGGGGCTGCTGCCGGCGCACACGCCCCCGTCGGCGAAATTGAACGTGACCGCGCTGCCGCTGCGCGTGGCCGACGCCAGCCCCACCGACCCCAATCCCCCGCTCGTGACGACGAACACCTCGTCGCCCGTGACGCCGTCGCCGTTGTAATCGAGCGTGTTGACGACGGAGCCGAACCTCAGCGTGAGCGACGTGACGCACGGGACGTCGAGAATACCGTAGACGTTCGTCAGGTCGAGGCGGTAGGAGTAGCGGTACAGGCCCGCGGCGGGCGCGCCTGCCTGGCCCTGGGTCGTCCGCGACTGCAGCCGTGCGAGTCCCGCCGCGCCGGAGATCGCGAACGTGTCGACCGTGTCCTGGACGACGACCGAGCCCGACGTCGAGAAGACAAACTGATAGGCCGGCGCGTTGACGTCGACGACCGTGAGCGGGTCGGCGGCCGCGGGTGATGCCAGGGCCAGCGTGAAACCTGCGGCGGCGAGCCACGCGGGAACGAGCAGGGACTTCATGACCAGGTCCTTTCGTCGAAAGAGGGGGCGGGACATCCGCTCCCGTGACGCGCTCAGGGACAGGCGAACGGGACGGCTTCCCGGAAGGCGCCGCGGCCGAACGTGAACGCGGTGAGACCGCAGGGATCGACGGCGAGATCGAGGACGGGCACGTTGGGCAGCCCGTTGGACGGCCCGGCGTGCGCCCAGCTGCCTCCCCCATCCGCCGAAATCCACAGCCCGAGATCCGTGCCGACGTAGACGACACCCGGAGCGGTCGGGTGCACAAGCTGTCTGCATTTGAGGAAGGAGCAACGCCGCCAGGCGGGATGCCCCGCCCGGAAGGCGGTAGTGAGCCGATACAGGCCACTAGACGGTCGTCCAGTTCAGCGCATTCTGGGCCAGGAGCGGAGCCACTGCGACGAGTGCGACGAAAACCACCCACGCGGCTCGATGTCGCATACCCGGCACCGCGTCGGCGAACGAGCGATGGCGAAGGGTATCCGTACCGCGGCCTCTGCCGGTCCGCGACGCTCGCTGTCGTATGCGGCGCCCTCAGCGCACGAACCTCGCAAGGTTCTCGAGCGACGAACGAAGCCCCGCATCGTGATCCGCCTGGCTGATGCCTGCTGGGACGTTTTCGGCCGTGATGGTCACTTTCGTCCCGGCGGATGTCGGCTCGAACAACCAGGTTATGCGCATCTCGCCCGCGAACGCGGCGTCTGTGGACTCGAACTCGACGGACTGGATAATGCGTCGCCCCGGCTCGAGGGTGAGGAAGCGCCCGGTGCTCACGTCGGTTCGTCCCTCCGTCTTGCCCACGCTGGCCGGTGCGGCCTCATCGTACGTGAGCGCGATGCGATAGCGGCCGCCCTGACGAAAGTCGTACTCGAGGGCACGCCCCGTCATCGATCCCGGTGGAAGCCACTCCATCAGCTTCGCGGGATCGGCGAATGCGGCGTAGAGCTCCTCGGGCGTCGCTCCGATCTCGAGCGCCGCCCTGTCGATCCTGTGTCGGGAGACGTCTGCGCTCACGCATGCAGTCTGCCACGAATTCGACATGGGCTCCGCGCGGTCAGAGACCACGAGGAGGCCGAACAGCGCCTGCTCTTCGCCGCCCAGATGGCTGTTGAAGGTCCACGCCGCGGGCGCCGTAATAGCCCCGCCCCCAGCTTGGAATTCGCTGAACCACACGGGAGTCGCCAGCGCCACCGCGCCCGGCAGCGCGCCCGCTTACCAAGAACGGGGTGCGAACCTACTCGAAGCGCACGAGCCTGACCTTCATCATCCCGATCGACCCATTGGGCAGTCCGGATCCCGCCTCATCGCCGTTCAAGCGTCGTCCAGGCACCCATGTGCCCTTCTCGTAGTGTCCCTCGTCTTTGGAGGAAATCGCGACGCGCGCAGGGCCAGGAGAATCCACGCCGAAGCTTGGAACGCCATTGCTGCCGATGAACAGGAACTCGTCGGGGGCCGTATTCACGACGATGGCAAACGGTCTCGTGTCGGGCGGCAGGGCACGCGATCCGAGGGCGACGCCGCCGGGTCCCAGCAGCGGCCCGTTCGGAGCGGCTGCGGTATTCGCGGCGGCCCCTCCACCACGACCGCGCCGCGCGGGTCGAGCCGCGTAGGTGATCGTGTATCCACCCAGCGAGACCGGCGCCGGCTGTTCGCCCTCGATGACGAGAAACGCCTTGACCTTGCCGTCCGCCTGCCACTGCGCAAGTTGCGGCAGCATCTCGGAGAAGAGCTTGTAGGCCTGGGACACCTGCCCCTCCGGGTTCAGGTCTTCGACGCCAAACGGGCCCCAGGCGAGAGCCGCGTGCGCACCGACCGCCCAGAAGAAATTCCCAACCTGGTCGCGCGCTTCGGGAATGAACAGCGGATTGCCCGACCGCGCGTAAAGGGCGCATGTCCCCTTGAAATCCTGCACGTAAATATCGGGAGCGATGAGGTCGAGCGACGGTGCCGCCGCGCGATAGATATCCATTGCGCCCGCAACCGGGCCTCCGCTTGGCCATTGGCCGGGCAGCTGTGCGCCGGGCTGAGGTCCGAGCCATGCGTTCGCGTACATCGGGAGGTTCAACTCGGCTTTCCCCGCCTTGGCGACGTCGCCGATGTATCGGCCGACGAAATAGGCCATGAAGGCTTCGTCGGCCCACTCGTCGTGTCCGAAGACTTCCTCCCACGTCCCGGCCTCTCGATAGCCGTTTCGCTTCCACAGGTCCTGCGTCTCCGGAAGGAGCGTCGCCTTGTTCTTGACGAGGTACGCCATGAGATCGGCCGGCACGGGTCTGGCCCACGCGGCCTCTGCCAGCGGCGATCGATCGCGGCTATCGCCCAAGCTACCGGCCTCGTTCTCCACCTGCATCATGACGACGGTGTGTTGCCGGTTGACCGCTTTGATGTGGCGCATGAGCATACGGAAGGCCTTCGCGTCCGCGTTCAGCGTCTCCTCGCCGAGCGGGCTCAGCGACCCGATTCCGCCTTGCCCGCCCGGTCTTCGGCCGCCCGCGGGTTGCGCCTTGAAGACCATCGGCGGAAACCGTGTGCGATCGGCCTTCACCCAGTGCGGCACGTAGCTGGACGCGGCGTTCTTCCATGTCGCGAACCAGATGAGCACCAGCCGCATGTTCTGCCGGCGCGCGCCTGTAATCTCGGCATCCACCTGCGAGAAGTCGAACGTGCCTTCTTGTGGCTCGACGAGCTCCCAACTCACCGTCCCGATGACGGTATTGAGGTGCATGGCCGAGAGCTTCTCCCATATCGGCTTCATGTACTCAGGGCTCGAGGCGCTCGAGTTATGCAACTCGCCGGCAAGCATCACGAACGGCTTTCCGTTGACGTAGAGCTGCTTCACGGCGCCGTGTTGCCGAATCTGCGGCAAGGGGGCTGGCGTCTGCGCGAACGCCGCAGAGCCAGACAGGAGACAGGTCACAAGCGGCAGCAGAACGTGTTGACGCATCTTGGTCCTCGCGTATGCGGTTGAGAGCTGATTCAGCGCAAGTGTAGATCCACTCGCCTCCAAAGGTTCGACGATTAAGGTGAGGTCGCGCGCCGAAGGGGTGACGTCACCATCACGCCACAGTTTGGTTTGAGCGGGGATGTGGATGGCCCGGTCCAGAATCCTGGTCGACGCCGTTGAGCGCGGCGAGGGGCAGGTCGAGTGTGTCGAATGGACGTGGCAATACCTGCACCTCGCCCCTGGTGGACGTCGCCTGGGGAGCCCATACCATCCCGCCAGAGCTACAATGACTGACTGGTGAACGTCGCCTGAGGGCCGGCGAGCGGGCCAGACGGGCTTCGCGAGATTGTCGGCCGGCCGAGACGTCATGACAATGTCGGGCAGCAGGTGCTATGATGGCCAGTGGACCGGAGCATGACATGGCCACGATGACCCGCACCGAGAAGCTCGACCTGCGACTCACGCCCTCGGCCAAACGAGTCCTTCAATCGGCGGCGGCAGCGGCCCAGCTTTCGGTCAGCGAGTTCGTGCTCGATAGCGCCCTGGCGCGGGCCGAAGAGACCCTTCCGGACCGTCAGCGCTTTGGCCTCGACGCTGAGCGGTGGGCGGCGTTCCAGGCCGCGCTCGATGCTCCGACACGCCGTAACCCGCGGCTAAAGAAGCTCCTCCAGACGCCAAGCGTATTCGAGCGCGGGCGTAAGTGACTGACGGGCCACGAATCGAGAAACTGCGCCGCGATCACGCAGTCGATCGGTTCGACTGCGGGCAGGAGGCGCTGAATCGTTTCCTAGTCCGCTACGCGCTCCAGAATCAGCACGCCGGAACTTCGCAGACCTACGTCGTGCTGGCGGGCGACGAGGTCGTTGGCTTCTACACGCTCGTCGTCGCGCAGGTCGAGTATGACGACGCGCCCCAGCGTCTTGGCAAGGGACTCGCGAAGCGCCCGATTCCCCTCATGCTGCTGGCGCGGCTGGCGGTGGCAACCAATTGGCAGGGCCACGGACTCGGCTCTGGCCTGCTCAAGGACGCCATGCTGCGAACGCTCCAAGCCGCCGACATCGCCGGCATTCGCGCGCTAGCGGTGCATGCGAAAGACGACGACGCGCGGGCCTTCTACGAGCGGTTCGGTTTCATGCCTGCGCCAAGCGATCCGTACCACTTGTTCGTCCTGCTGAAAGACGTCCGCGCGCTCTTGAAGGACACCTGAGTTAGCGCACCAATCGGGACGACCGATCGCGCGCATGCTCGAGCGCGCCGACCTCCTCGGCCACATCGAGCCTGAGCACTACCTGTGGCCCGACTGTCAGCGGGGCCGCTACGACCCGACGCAGCCGATGCTGAAATGGGACACCGCCTGGCGCGCGCTGCGCGACGCCGCCGGGCTGCACGGCCTGCGGTTCCACGACCTGCGCCACACGGTCATCACCGAGCTCGCCGAGCTGGGCATCGCCGACCACGTGCTCGAGTCGATCAGCGGCCACCTCTCGCGCCGGATGCTGGAGCACTACTCGCACATCCGCATCGACGCGAAGCGCCAGGCGCTCGACGCGCTGGACGCCGCACGGCGAGGTGGGCGAACTCGAACGGAACGCGGGCAAGGCGACGATGGAGGCGCGAACGGCCATCGCCTTCAAGCACCCGAGAACGGACGTGAAAATCCCGCTGGTCGTGGCGCTGGCCGAAGGGGTAACGTCACAATCACGTCACAGTTTGGCTTGGAGCGGGGATCCGCCTCACGCTAAACTATTGATTCCCTTCGACTACGCTCAGGGCCGGGCCCGCCGTGAGCGATCGGAGGGGGGCAATGCGCTCGCAGCGAGTCGAATGGAGAGATGTCCGAGTGGTTGAAGGAGCACGCTTGGAAAGCGTGTGTAGGGGAAACTCTACCGTGGGTTCGAATCCCACTCTCTCCGCCAATCTGTTTTCGTGTTTTTCCTCAGCAAATCGCATGAAATCGACAAGAGACGGTTTCTCTCTGCCAACGCGCCCATTTCGCACGAATTGCTGAGCAATTCAACGAACTCTCGGCAGGAAATCGGCCGAGTGCCATTTTCGGGTGGCATTTCGTCCAGGAGCCGTCAGGGCGCGTCGATCAGAAGACCCGCGATCCGACGATAGACAAAGCGCTTCAAGCCTATACAATCCGGCCGTGGACGAATCTGACCTGCGGGTTCGACTCGCCGCGTTTGCGTTCCTCGACGAGCAGCGCAAGCTCTCGTCAGACCTATTCGAGCGCAGAACACTGCAACGCGGGTTCGAACTGGACGGTGAGCGTGTGCCGCTCCAAGCCCCCCAGGGCATCTTCAAGCCGCGCGTTTGCCGATTTCCACTGAGCATCACGACGGTTCCCGTCACCGAGGGGCAACCTCGACCGTATGACGACGCGTTCGGAGTCGACGGCCTGCTTCGGTACCGGTATCGGGGAGTCGATCCGAATCACCACGACAACAGAGGGCTTCGGGAGGCCATGCGCCAGCGCCTTCCACTCATCTATTTTCATGGGATTGTTGAAGGCAAGTATGAGGCGGACTACCCGGTCTTCGTCGTCGGTGACTCGCCGGAGTCGCTGACGTTCACCGTGTCGGTTGACGAGCGACGCTTTGCGAGCTTGGGCAACGTCCCAGACGACCAGCTCGAAACCGACATCCGCCGTCGGTACGTCACACGGACGGTGCAACACCGACTGCACCAGCAGGAGTTCCGCGAACGGGTCCTCGAGGCGTACCGACGCCATTGCGCGATTTGTCGCCTCAAACAGGAGCAACTGCTCGAAGCCGCGCATATCGTGGCTGACGCCGACGAACTCGGTGCGCCGGTGGTTCCCAACGGCATCGCCCTGTGCAAACTGCACCACGGAGCCTTCGACGCCCATCTGATAGCGGTCCGGCCGGATTACGAGATTGAGGTCCGACGGGACGTGCTCGAGGAGTCCGACGGTCCAATGCTCATCCACGGACTGCAGGGCTTTCACGGCCAGCGGATCGGGATCCCGACGCGAGCGACTCTTCAGCCAAGTCCGAGCCTTCTCGAGGCGCGCTATGCGCTGTTTCGTCGGTCGGCCGAAGCCATCCCCTGATCCAGGTGAGGCCCACGATGGACGCGCCAAACAATCTTTGCTAAAGATTGTTATCCCTGCTAGTCTGGGACCTCCGCAGAGGAGAACTCGCATGAACGTGTCCTTGACGCCAGAACTCGAGAAGTTCATCGACGGGAAGGTCGGGAGCGGCCTCTACAACAACGCAAGCGAGGTGGTCCGCGAGGGACTGCGCCTGCTCAAAGAGCACGATGAGGTTCGGCTCAAATGGCGGGAGCAGATCGAGCGCGGTTGGCTGCAGGCACAGGCCGGCGAAGTCGCGGACGGGCCAAAAGCTGTGGCGGCGATCAAAGACCGCCTCATAAATCGGACGAAGAAGCGTGCGTGACGGTGCGCTACCGGCTGACTCCGAACGCTCAGGAGAACATCGAGGCGATCTGCGCGTTCATCGCCGACGATAGCGTAGACGCCGCCCTTCGCGTCTTGAGCTTGCTGGAGCAGGCTTTTGATAGGTTGGCCGAGACCCCAGAAATAGGCCACGCGCGCGAGGACCTCACCGACCGGCCCGTCAAGTTCTGGCGCGTCTTCTCCTACCTGATTGTGTACGACCCAACCAGCGTGCCGCTCACCGTCATTGCCGTCCTCCACGGCGCCCGAGATCTCGAGCACCTTCTGAAAGACATCGATCGGTAACCCACCGCGGGAGACGCTCTGAGGAGCTTCCACTCAGAACTCGGCGGGGTCGCCTCGGAAGCCCTTCGCGTCGAGTGCCATGTCGAGTGTCATTGCGCCGGCAAAATCGGCGAACGGCCGCAAACAGGCGCAAACGCCGGCAAGAATTGGAAGACGCTAAATTATTGCGGTTGCGAGCGTTACGCTGAATACGTCCGTGTTCATTGGGGTTTTCGAAAGTGGCTGCAAAGACTCCCACTCTCTCCGCCATCCGCCTTCGCTCGCGCGTGAATCAATCGCGAGCTACGGCGGATGGCCCCGGGTGAGGGCGCCGAAGCCTTGGCGTAGGCGGCCCACTCTCTCCGCCAATACTATTCCTGCAGTTTTCCTAACGTTTTCTCGAAAACGATCGAGAGCACGTTTCTCTCTGCCAACGCGCGCACCTCGCGCGAGTTGCTGAGCAATTCCGCGACTTCTCGGCGCGAAACCGGCCGAGTGCCATTTTTTGGTGGCATTTCGTCCGTTCCGGAGCTCCCGGCACATGCCACATCTGGCATATAATCATGTCGATGGCCGAGCCGCTGCCGAAGCCCGTGATCTGGATGGGCGACTCGCGGGAGGTGCTGCGCGACTTCCCCGCCCTCGTGCAAGATGAGGTCGGATTCGCTCTGTACCGGGCGCAAGTGGGCAGCAAACACGCCAGCGCCAAGCCGCTGAAGGGCTTTGGTTCGGGTGTGTTGGAAGTCCTCTCGGATCATCGTGGCAACACATTTTCGGGCGGTGTACACCGTCCGTCTCGCGGAGACCGTCTATGTCCTCCACGCCTTCCAGAAGAAGTTGACGACGGGGATCGCGACGCCCGCTCGTGAACTCGACCTCGTAAAGTCTCGACTGAAGCAGGCCGAGGCGCTTCACCGCACACGGGAGAACCAGTGATGCCGACCAAGAAGCCGTACGTGATTGGCAGCGGAAACGTGTTCGCAGACTTGGGTTTGCCGCATCCCGAGGAACGCCTCGCGAAGGCGGAGCTCGCCCATAAGATCATCACGGCGATCGAACGTCGCGGCCTGACACAGGCGAAGGCCGCCAAGCTCCTCGAGGTCGATCAGCCGAAGATTTCGGCGCTGAAGTGCGGCCGGCTGGCTGGCTTTTCACTGGATCGACTTGTGCGGTTTCTGGTGCTGCTCGGAAATGACGTTGAGATTGTCGTCAAGGCGCGCCGACGGTCCGCGCGATCCGCACGTCTGATGATCGCATGACGCGGGTCCACTGAAACGGGTCGCCCGACCGCGCCACGTTGGCCGCCGGCCACGCCGTTGTCGCCACTGGCCGCGATGCTGCGAAGGTCGCGGCCGCGGTGGGCAACCACTACCCACCGGCCGCCACCGACTCGGTCCGGCGTGTCATGGAGCCGAGCGACCATGAGCCCGCACGTCCCAATCGACCGTGCCGTTGTCTCGGCATTCTGACAGCGCCACCTCATCGCGCGTCTTGCACTCTTCGGCTCGGTGCTTCGGTCGGACTTCCACCCGAACAGCGACATCGACGTCCTCGTGGAGTTTCAGCCAGGCCATGTGCCTGGCTTGCAATTCGTGTCGATGGAACGCGAGTTGTCGAAGCTGCTGCAGGGACGACGCGTGGACCTGGTGACGCCGAAGTTCCTCAATCCCCGCATCCGCGATCAAATCTTGCGGACCGCCGAGCCGCTCTATGTCGCCGCGTGATCTCGTCTATGTCGGGCAAATGCTCGACATGACGCGGAAGGCCATCGACGTGCTTCCGGTGCTTGTTCATTTGGCGACATTACCTGACTGACGTCGCAGGCCGAGACGGCCTCTGGAAGTGGTGAGCCCAGATGCATCACAAGAGACGTCGTGTACAAAATCGCCGCGCAGGCTGCAAGATGTGCAAGCCGTGGAAGGCGAACGGCGTTCCGACCGAGCGGTTGGAAGGAGAGAAGTTCGCCGATCACCGGAGACGACGTTTCGCCGGAGTCGAGCTCGCCGAGTTTCGTCGCGGCGAATAGCCGGCGCTGCGCTTGGGCGGTAATGCCGATCGATTCCCTTCAAGACGATCCACGTCGAGAGCCGCGTCGAGTGCCATCGCGGCGCAGAGAATCGGCGAAGGGCGGCAAACAGACGCGAGCGCCGGCAAACATTGGAAGACTCTAAATCGTTGCGGTTGCGAGCGTTGCGCTGAAAACGCCCATATTCATTGGGGTTTTCGACTGGGTCTGCAAAGACTCCCACTCTCTCCGCCATCCGCCTTCGCTCGCGCGTGAATCAATCGCGAGCTACGGCGGATGGCCCCGGGTGAGGGCGCCGAAGCCTTGGCGTCGGCGGCCCACTCTCTCCGCCAGTTTGTCTTCACGTTTTTCCCTAACGTTATCGCAAGATCGACCAAGAGCACGATTCTCTCTGCCAATGCGGCACGATGGCTGATTTGCTGAGGAAATCGATCGTTTCTGCGGGTTCGCCTGGCCGCGTTCGCTTTCCTCGACGAGCAGCGGAGGGTATCGCCTGACGGTTCGATCGGCGCGTCCTCACGCGAGGCCTCGACCTAAATAGCGAGCGTGTGCCACCGCAGGGGCCGCAGGGGATCTTCAACCCGCGCATCTGCCGCTTCCCCCTGACCCTCACCACCGTCCCGGTCGTCGAAGGGCGAGCGCGTCCGCATGACGTCGACGAACGTTGCCACTGCCGAGGTGGTCCTGCTCATCCGCGCTCACCCCCCGCCGGCCGTCCCGACCTGACGAATCGGGAGTACTGAAATGGCTGAATCGCGCCCCACGGCGTGCGGTGCAGATAGCGCACGGATTCTATCAACCGCAGTTCGTCACCCAGCTCCACTGCAAGGGATTCCGGCGAATATCGGGTGACCGGGAGGCCGCTGCACAGCTCCGGCCCATCGGGCGCGAAGGTCGCAATGATGACCGTGCCGTGGGCCTTCACGGTCTGCATCAGATGGGCGCGGTACCTCGCGCGGGCCTGCGGATCCGTCAGGAAGTGGAACACGGCCCGGTCGTGCCAAATATCCATCGACTTCAGGGACCAGACCGCCGTCACGTCGGATGCGATCCACATCAGCGGTACGGCGGCCGGACCGAGCCTGGCTTTGGCCCGCTCCAGTGCGGCGCTCGACACGTCGAGGATCGCCACACAATCGAGACCGCGCCCGACAAGATAATCCACCAGCCGGGAATCTCCGCCGCCGACGTCGAGGATGCACGTCTCGGCTGTGAGGCCCGCGGCTTCCAGCATCCGCACCGACACCGCCGGAAATGGTTCGAACCAGCTCACCTGCTGGTCGGTCTTGTTCGTGTAGATCGCGTTCCAGTGATCCTGCGCACTCATCGTGCCCTGCCTCCCACAGATCCGAGAATCTTGTTAGCGGTCCCCACCGACCACCACGTGGAGCATGGCCTCGCGTGTCTTTGTGGTCGTTCGCGTCGCTGGACGACCGTGCCCGATCTCAAGACCGCATCATCACACTATCGTGCGTTCACCCCCTACAGGTCGCGCGAAATCGTGGGACCCTACTATCCCCAACAAGGCTCGTCCTTTGCCGGCCACGCGAGCGTCAGCAGGAACGTACCTCCACACTCGCTCTCGGATGCACCGGCAGGTCCACTCGGCGCGCTCGGCCGCGGCGGCCGGCTCGAGCGGCTCCAGGGCCATCCCGCAGATCGAGAAGTTCCCAGGGGCGGACTGACGATCGTGCGATCCTTTATTCTGCGGTCCTTTACGGAGCCGCCCACAAAGTCGTTGACGAGACGGCTGTCACGCCAGGGATATTGATTAGGAGCGCAGATGTGTGCTCTTGGGGACAGCGACGGCCGCGTTCTTGCAGTGATACTCGGCTGAGGTCACGACACAGCCATGACACTGAAGAAAGGACTCGTATTCACCATCGCTACCGCACTTGTTGTCGTGGGAATGGCCGACGTTGCCGCCGCGCAAGGCCGGGGGCGAGGACGGGGGCAGTCCAAAGCGCACTCGCAGGCGAACGGGTCGGTCACCGTCGTCTTCCGCGACAACGACCGCGCAACGTTCCACAACTACTTCGTCACGCACAAGATCGCTCCGCAGGCATTGCCACCGGGCGTCGCGAAGAACATTGCGCGCGGCAAGCCGCTCCCGCCCGGGATCGCAAAGCGAGCCTTCCCCGCAGAATTGGTGGCCATGGTGCCGCGCCAGCGCAACGTCACGTTCTACGTCGTCGGCGACCGCGTCGTCGCAGTCCGCCGGGGCACCGTGATCGACATCATCCTCGACGTGTTCCAGTAGACAACAGCGAGCGCTTTGCGCGCGCACCGCGACCCCAAGAGCTTCCTCTTTGAAGGCCCCTCGATTCGGAGCAGGCCGTGCTCGTGGGTCGCTTCGGATTTGTCAGGTTTCACCGGCCAGCCTAAAGCCAGTGAACCGCCGGTTGGACCGCGCAGCACATCGTCGAGGCCCTTCCTGACGACACGGTGCCGCGGTTCCTGCTGCGCGATCGGGACGCGATCTATGGCCGTCCTTCGAGACACGCGTGAAGAATCTGGGCATCACTGACGTCCTGACCGCGCAGACACCGGTCGCGTTCTATGGCCCTTCGCGTGGCGGCGTGCCCCACCCGTCGGGGCCGCGTTGAAACTGCTCACTCCTGGACGGCAGGAAGGTCTGCCGCCCCTCGTCCCAGGTGTGACGGTCGACCGTGATGTCGGGACGATCGAGGCGCACCACGTTGAACGAGTTGGGCTCGCCACGTCCTCGTGTGGACATCGTCCCGGCCTGAACCACGAGGGCCGACTGCCCGGCGATGTGGTACCGCTCGGCGGTGTGGCCGACGTGGCTCACATGGAGGTGGCCGGCCAGAAACAGGTCCGCGTCGACTGCGGCGAGTTGCGCCATCGCCATCTGTGACCGACCGATGAGATGTTCCTCGCCTTGGCCCTCCGGCAACTCGAATGGATGGTGCGTGACGACGATTCTGACGACACCCGGCATGGTGGCCTTCAGACGCGCGGCCGCTCGTCCGACCTGTCCTTCATTCAGTCTCCCGGCACCGCCCATGAGGACCGACCGGCGCGCGCTGTTGAGACCGACGACGATGATCTCTTCATCCTGAAACACCGGCTCCAGATCCCAAGCGATATAGCGGCGATACCCGGCGAGCGGGCTCAAGAGTCGCGCCGCGACGTTGAACAGCGGCACATCGTGATTGCCAGGGACGACGATCTGGGGAAATGGAAGCTGCTGCAAAAAGGCACGGGCCTGAACGAATTGGCTGCGTCGGGCTCGCTGGGTGAGATCGCCCGAGACGACGACAAGATTCGGCGCGAGCGCACTGATGACGTGAACGAGAGGCGGCAGGACCCTCGGATCGACGCGCCCAAAATGAAGGTCGGAGAGATGGACGACGGTTCGCATTCGCTCACGCCTCGGGCTGCAGCACCTTCAACGCTCCCGGACACGTTCGATAATGCAGCGGCGTGGTCATCGTGGTAATCTCGCCGTCGAGGGCAACGCGCACGTGCCTGGCGCGCGGCGTGTCCACCCACATCTCGGGCGCCGACACGATCTCGAACGCCCCCGACGGCCTGGCGCGTCCCAGTAATGCCCGCGCCAACATCATCGGCAGATCGCGCGCTCGCATGCGCGGCGCGAGATAGGCGACCAACCGGCCGCCGTCAAGCCTCGTCCTGCCGCCAAGGCGAAAGCCTTCGATCGCGTACTCGTTGTTGCCGACGAACACGAACGGCGTCCGCCAGACAGACTGCCGGCCGCCAGCGGTGACCCTCACCAGCACACCACGGTAGTGCCGCAGCACTCGGACGATCGCTCGCGCCATCGCTGGCCACTTGCGATGACCCGCACGCCGTAGTTCCTCACGGACCTCAAGCACGCTCGGATAGATCCCGATTGAAGAATTGTTGACGAACACGCGATCGTTGACTTGCCCGACGTCGATGCTGCCGACCCGCCCGCCCGCGATTGTGGCCACGGCCTCTTCAAGATCGAGTGGGATATGGAGATCCTTTGCAAAATGATTCAGCGTGCCGAGCGGCAGCACGCCGAGTACCGTTGACGTGCCGACAAGGCCAGCGGCGACGCCACCCACGGTGCCGTCGCCACCAGCCGCGACGACGACTGCTGTGCGAGCGCTGGCGGATCGAGCGACCTCCGCGGGATCCTGTCCGTGCGTCAGGACGACGATCTGCGCTTCGATTTTGGCGGCGAGGAACAGCGCGGCGATCGCAGCCTCGGTCGCCGGCTGGCCGGCACGGCCACCCGCGGCGTTCAGCAATACGGTCACCGAGGAGGGGGCCAGCATGAGTCTTCGTTGGAGGGTCGTCATTATTGTATGCGGTGGACGCGAACCACGCCGGGCTGCCCCAGCTCTTGCCCGTTGATTTGGCGATGCGCACGTGGATCGTGCTCCACCGCGTGCCCTTCCTCACTGGCGTGATGTGGGGACTCAGCGCGATCGGCCGCGGCGGGGTCGTGTGGCTGTTGATCGTCGCCGTTCTGACGGCCATGAAGCGTTTGCGTCCGCGAGAGGGGGCACAACTCGCGCTCGCGCTTCTCGTGGCATCGGCGATGACCGACGCGGTACTGCCGCCGGTCGTTGGCCGCGAGCGATCGATCCCGTGTTGATACGTGGCCAGCTGAGTGCTTGGCTAGCGCGCGTGGTCGTGATGGTGACCACGGTAGCGATGTTCGCGGCCGGGATCGCGCTGTTCGTGGTCTAGCGAGGCTCAGTCGCAAGATGGCGGTGATCCGCAAGAACTCGGTTCGGGCAAAACGCAGGAGACTTATGGCGGGGTGTCGCCAGGCGGATCTTCATCACACCGATTAACGGGGCGCGCGGCCAGTTCGCGCAGCGATCAGAAGCCGCGCGATGGAGCGATTCACGCGGGCACCTTCACTTTGTCGGTACCCGCTTGACTCGTCGAGGGCTTCGCGGGTGGATGATCGGATTAGTCGCAGGTGATTCCTGGTTCGCTGTGGGCGGCGGCCCCGATTGGTTTCTATCGCCGCGCGCTGCGGGGTGTTCAGGGGACCGACCAGGTCCGTTCGAGATCTCCGGGCCACGGATCTGAGACTCCGGCAAGTTGTCCTTGCGATACGGCGCGTCCTCTTTCAGGCCGAGTTCGAGTTTATCCCGCCACGTCATGATGTCCTCCCCTGGAACACGACACGGGAGCGTCGTGTTCCGACGCACCCAGAACCTCGACGGTACTGCGACCGCCGCGGGCCAGATGTATCGAAGTGCACACGAGCAGGGCATCCGCAATGAGTGATCGATGGCAGCGCCATGGTACGGCCTCGGCGCACATCAGCGCCACGCGCTCGTGCGTCGCCAGGCCAATGCAACGGACGAGGTTCTCTTCGAAGGCCGGAGTCTGCATGTAATCGGCATAGCCGCGGAAGCTCGCATTGCGCCATCCGGTGTTGGCCGAGTCGCGTTGCGCGTGCCGCAAGCCGCCGAGGCCCGGCATGTGCCGATAGTGAATGCGAGCGTTGTGCAGCGTCGGAGACAGGTGATCGCGGTTGAACTGCGGATTGTGTCGCGACCGCGGGATCGTGCGAACGTCGATGACACGTTGCACATCATGCGCCTTGAGCAGGCGGATGAACTCCGTGATCACGCGTGTGGAGTGCCCAATCGTGAAGACGACGAGTGGCTTCATTTCATGGGCCTCGTGACCGCCAGGATAGGCGGCTGAGCCACAGCTCAGCCGTCTCAATGTGCACGCGCCGTCCTGCCACATCAGATGCACGCCGCTGTGCAATCCGCGGCAGAACGCCGCTCTCGGGTCGGGCGACAGGAGTGAGGTGCGCCACGGACCTCGTAGGGCACTTCCCTCAGGCATTTACGCATCTGGCCATCATCAACACGGCCCTGAACCTGGGCGATCAGCGTGCCGCGAACACGTGAGCTCAGGGCGCCCACGGTCACGCGCGGCGTGGCGACTGATCGCTGGGCCGGCGTCAGCCACACCTCGGACAAATAGAGCTGGGCGCGCCGCCGTCGCCGCAGCGGCTCCCCACATATGCCACCCACTGAGGCTGTGCCGAAGAGGACAGACGCCCGCCGGCGCGCCGTCGCATGCTGTTCTCATGAGCGTCTGCACGGTAACGACAACTGGAGCATCTCATGTGGAACAAGAATGAGCGCGAAGGCAATCTCGACCAAGCCAAGGGTCGGGTCAAGCAGGCTGGTGGCGACCTGACCGGCAACGACAAGTTGAAGAACGAGGGCAAGGTTGACGAGACCACGGGCAAAGTGAAGTCGGCGGTCGGCCACGCGCAAGAGAAGGTCGGCGCCGCAATCGACAGTCTCGGCAAAGCGCCGAAGCGCTAGAAGAGGTCGAGCACGCTCGTCCTGGTGATTGTCGGTACTGCTCGGGCTGCTTCTGGGCGGCGGCGGCACGTATTACGGCCGGCGTTCTGGGTGGGGCGTCCCTCACTACGGCATCGGACTGTTCGGACTCATCCTGCTAATCGTGCCGATCCTCTGGCTCAGCCGCAGCCTCGAACCAGGCATCCGCTAAGGCCGGCGTCGCCGGGCGAGCAGACGACGGGAGTTCGGATGTGATCGTGTGTGGAATGAACTGAGGAGGATCTCGTGAAGATCATTGGCATCGTGCTCGTTGTTCTCGGCGTCGTCGGACTCGCCTATGGCGGGATTCAATGGACCACCAAAAAGAAGGTGGTCGACATGGGGCCGCTGCAGGTCACGCAAAACAAGAGCGAGTCGCTGCCGCTGTCCCCAATCGCGGGCGGCGTCTGCCTGATCGCCGGCGTCGTTCTCCTGGTCGCCGGCGGGCGCCAGAAGTAATCGACCTGCTACGCGCTTGTTCTCTGGCTGGAAGGATGCCGGTCTGCCATGGCTAGGTTGACTGCGGCGGCTCGCAAGCGCCTACCCTCGACGGCGTTTGCCTTTCCGAAAACGAGGAGGTTCCCGATTCACGATCGGGCGCACGCCCGCGATGCGTTGGCGCGCGCGTCGCATGTCGGCCCGGCCACCCTCGCGGTGGTCCGCGCGGCCGTGCACCGGCGGTTTCCGAAGGTGGGGATGAACGCCGTCACTGCCAAAGAATGAAGCGAACCCGGTCGCCTCAGCAAGAACTCGAGGCGCGCGCCACAGCGCTACCAGGATTCGCCGGTGTCGTCCGTACTGACCCAGTCCTACTGGGAGACGCAGTACCAGGAGAGTCTAGCCCGGATTATTCATGAAGGCCCCACCATCCGCCCTCCGGGCTTCGACTGACCGGCGGCCGCCCACCGAGCTGTTCTGGTAGTTCTGCGCGGCCCCCAATCGATACGGCGTTGACGACATCGTCATTGACAGCGAAGCCGTGGCTTTCCAGGGCGCGCCTCGATTCAGCGTCGACGTTGACATAACCGAACGTTCGGTTAGACAATTGGACACATGACTTGGGCCGAGCTGATCCGGAAGCTCCGGGAGCACGGGTTCGAGGAGCTGAGAACTGGCAAGGGCAGCCACCGGCAGTTCTGGAATTCGACGTCCAAGAAGGTCGTGACCGTCACCGTTCACACGAAGAAGGAAGTTGGCAGCGGATTGGCGGACCGGATTCTCAAAGACGCCGGCATCAAGACATCGAAAGGATCCTCATGACCAGTCACTACCCCATCGTCCTCGAACGTGAGACGAACGGCACCGTGAGCGCCTACGTCGTGGGTGTTCCTGGCGTGTTTGCCGCGGCGGACACTGAAGCGGCCGCGGCCCGGGCCATCCGTTCGGCGCTCCAGGCACATCTGGCCGCCCTGCAGGCGCTGGCGACGACGCCGCGCCCGCTGCGCGCCAGCCTGCGGGTCGCTCGGATAACGTATCGCGGCCACGCCACGCCGGAGGTCGGCCTGGTCGGGTTGGGTGCCCTACTCGGTCGGCGGCGAAGCGCCAAGAAGACTGCAGCGGCTCGCGCGAACGGGCGCAAGGGAGGACGTCCTCGAAAGAGCGCTCGGTAGTCGTTCGCGTCGGGTGCCATTTCGAGTGTCATTGCGCTGGCAAGATCGGCAAACGGACGCAAACAGACGCGAACGCCGGAAAGAATTGGAAGACCCTAAATCATTGCGGTTGCGAGCGTTACGCTGAAAGCGCCCGTATTCATTGAGGTTTTCGCATGCGGCTGCAACGACTCCCACTCTCTCCGCCATCCGCCTTCGCTCGCGCGTGAATCAATCGCGAGCTACGGCGGATGGCCCCGGGTGAGGGCGCCGAAGCCTTGGCGTCGGCGGCCCACTCTCTCCGCCAATACTATTCCTGCAGTTTTCCTAACGTTTTCGCGAGTCGCGTTGTGCATTCGAGAATTTGACTGATCGTCCGGCCTGCACTCTCCACCAGCACCACGCGAGCGAGATTCGCAAACGCCTCCTGGCGCATCACCAATGCGACGAGCGCCGACTGCAGCGGCGCGAGGCTCGGGTTGAAGGCGGCATTTTCGAGGTACAAGCCGCTGACGAACGTGGCTCCCTGGCGCGCCACGATGTTGACAACCAGTCACTGGTCGCCTATACTCCGCGCATGATTCTCGAGTCTGTCTTTCCTGATCGCGCCGGGATCGGCCGCTCGGCCCTAGTGGCGAGCGGTGTACTCTGCGCATTTGTGGTTGCGGGCTGTTCGAAGTCTTCCTCTTCTCCCAGCGTTCCCGACAAAGGCGGTCTCACCGCGTGGGTCACGAACGCCCAGGACAACGGCAAGACCTCGGGCATGGGCTCTGTCTTTCCGATCGACCTGAAGGACAACACGCCCGGGACGCCAATCAACCTCGGTCAGGGGGCAGGCACCAACGACATCATTGTCACGTCGGACGACAAGACGGCGTACGTGACGAACCAGACCACCAACACGGTCACCCGCATCACGTTGGCCACGGGGCAGGTCGGAGCATCGATTCAACTACCGGCGGGCTCCGAGCCTGTCGCCATCGCCTTTGTTCCCAACACCCATGAGCAGTGGGCGTGGACGTCGAACTACCGAGGACAGACGGTGTCCACGATGAACCTCGCGACCGGACAATACGGGCAAACCATTTCGGTGCCGCATGCCGGACCGAATACGGTCGCCTTCACGCCGGACGGAAAGACCTGCTATGTGGCGAACTGGGGGACGAACGCCGTCGCCGGGAAGACCGTGACTCCGATCCAGGTGACCGATGGCGGGGCAGGCGGTCAGGTGTTGCCCTCGTTCGACGTGGGGCTCAATCCCAACTGGATTGCGATGAGCCACGACGGCCAGACCGCCTATGTCGTGAACAAGGGCGGCAAATCGGTCATGCCCGTGACCGTGGCCACGAACACGGTCGGCCCAGCCATCCCACTCCCGGATCTCGGCATCCAGATGGAAATCTCGCCCGATGGCACCAAGGCCTACGTGGCGGTCGCCGGCGACGTTGACCAGGTCGTTCCGTTCGATCTCAACACCACTCCGGCCAAGCCGGGGCGGCCCATCGATCTTCCCAAGGGCACGCAGCCCCATTGGCTCGCCTTCACCCCGGACGGTCAGACCGCCTATGTCGTCGGCAATGGCAACAGCACGCTGACCGCGATCACGGTCGCCACCGACAAGGCCGCCCCCCCCATCAAGGTGACGAGCGATCCGGACTCGGACATCCTGTCAATCAAGATCACCCCGACTCCACACGTTCGCTAGAGATCGAAAGCTCGCGATCTAGTGTCCCGAGTCAGAAGTTCGCGGACAATGTTTCGGCGCGCGGCGCCCGGCGGGCTAGGCGCGACGACCGAGAATACCGCGTGATTCGAGCGAGGAGCAACGCCGCCCGCCGGGATGCCCCGCCCGAAACATGTGCGCGAACTTCTGACTCGGGACACTAGAACCCGATCATCACGCCGGCGTTGAACTGGGTGTTGAGGCCGATGGCCAGCGCGATGTGGCCATCCGCCAGCAGCAGCGGCGCGGGAGCGCGATTCTACGTGCCCTGGCAACTCGCCTGCATGCTGACCCGTCGATTGAGCGCGGCGCTCATCGTCAGCTTGGTTTGGAGCTGATCGTCGCGCACGCGTGCGACGTTCGGCTCATGCTCGACGAAGGCCGTGAACTGGGCGCTCGGACTCGTTGTTGGAACACGAAGTGACCCGCGAGGTCCTCCGACAAAACGTGACGGTCACCGTTCACACGAAGAAAGAGGTTGGCAGCGGATTGGCCAGCCGGATTCTCAAAGACGCCGGCATCAAGACATCGAAAGGATCCTCATGACCAGCCACTGCCCCATCGTCTCGAACGCGAGACGAACGGCACCGTGAGTGCCTACGTCGTGGGTGTTCCTGGCGTGTTTGCCGCAGCGGACACTGAAGCGGCCGCGGCCAGGGCCATCCGGTCCGCGCTCCATCGCGCTGGGCCGGTTCAACGGCAAAGGCGCTCTTCGCGGTGAGAGTTCCAAGAATGGACCCGGTGGAGTCACCGAGGAACGCGGCAACGCCCGCAGCGTAGTATGCGCTAGGTACGGAGAAATGCATCATGCGACCCGACCGCGCCAGGTTAGCACTCGACGAGGTCACCTCCGCCGATCGGATCTGTTACCATTGGCTTGGCATGAAGGAAGTCCTTGAAGCCATCTATGAAAACGGCGTCTTCAGACCCCTCAAGGACCCGGCCGGGCTTGCAGAGCATCGGCGCGTGACATTGACTGTCTCCGCTGACGAGCCAGCCGCCTCGCTCGCCGACGGCGTGCGTCGCATTTCCGTCGACGACGCGCGCGAGATGCGAGAGGTCGTCAGCCGAGAGTTCGAGAACATCGACGCGCGTGACTGGCAGTAGCGTCGCGCTGGACACGAGCGTCGCTATCTCCGTCCTCGCCGGCGAAGCTGGCGATCTTCTTGCTCAACCCATCCTCGGTCCCTTTCTACTTCCGGCCCCCGTCGTCGGTGAACTTCAGTACGGCGCACTCAACTCGCAACGGAGCGCTGGGAATTTTGCGGCGGTCGAGAGTCTGGTCGCTCGCTGCCGAGTGCTCGACGTGACCGCCGCAACGGCCGCGGTCTATGCCCGCTTGCGGCTCCAGCTTCGGCAAGAAGGTCAGCCAATTCCCGAGAACGACTTATGGATTGCGGCTCTTTGCGTCGAGCATCAAGTGGCCTTGGCCGCCATCGATGCCCACTTCGACGTGATCGACGGACTCACGCGCCACACCGTTCAACCCTAGCGGGCCATCCCCGGGGAACGTCAGCGCAGTGCTCGCTCGAGAGTCCCCCGAAGATTTGCTTCCGAGCGTCGCATGTCGAGTGTCATTGCGCTGGCAAAATCGGCAAACCGACGCAAACAGAGGCAGCCGTCGGCAGACGTGTTCGGGTCAGCCTGGCTCGACGTGCAGTACGGCGACACTCCGACTGGGGCCAAGCCGTTTGGAGAGGGTCTTCCTCACGAGGTCTGGAAGATCGTGGAAGACACTGATGGTGGCACGTACCGCGCGGTCTACACGGCGTCCTTTCCGGACGTCGTGTACGTGCTCGACGTGTTCATGAAGAAGTCGAAGTCCGGCCTCAAGACGCCGCAGGCCGACAAAGACCGCGTCGTTCAGCGATTCAAGGCCGCGAAGCGGCACTACGACGACCATTACGGAAAGAAGCGAGGACAGTGATGGCGACCAAGACGAAGCGCACCAAAGTTCCCGCCAGGATGAAGATTGAACCCAGCAGCGGAAATGTGTTCGCGGACTTGGGATTACCGCATCCGGAGGAGCGCCTCGCGAAGGCCGAACTCGCCCGAGTGATCCACGCCCTCGTCAACGACAAGGGCTGGACGCAGCGCCGGGCAGCGCAAGCGCTTGGCATTGCCGCCTCGGACATGTCCGATCTCATGCGCGGCAAACTGGCGCGCTTCAGCCAGGAACGCCTTGGGCGTTTCCTCAATTCGCTGGGGATGGATGTCCATATCCAAGTGCGGCCGCGCCGACAGACGAACCGGCGCGCCACCATCACCGTCGAGTTGGTTGGCGCCCACTGAGCGATCGCAGACTCCCGCGAACTCCGACCTCACATCAATCCCTCTGAGCGATGGCCACAAAGCGATCGTCGTCCACCACCACAGCTCGCCGACCGAGGGCCGACTGGGTGCATCAGTTCTTGATCATCCTCGCGAACACCGATCCCGTGGTGTGGCGACGCATCCAAGTCCCCGAATCCTGCTCCTTCTGGGATCTTCATGTGGCGATTCAAGACGCGATGGGCTGGTTGGACTGCCACCTGCACGAGTTCAGAGTGACGATCGATTCGCGCGATTCGCGCGGCGGTCGAGTCGAACGCTTCGGGATTCCCGTAGACGACGCGCTCGAACAGCCCCGAGTTCAACCCGACTGGACGGTGAAGGTGTCGGCCGTCATGGGCCGGAATGACCTGCCGATCCTCTATGCCTACGACTTCGGCGACGATTGGCAGCACATGATCATGTGCGAGGGAGCCGCCCAACGCGAACACCACACCACGTACCCGCGCTGCGTGTCAGGAGCCCGGAGGTGTCCACCCGAAGACTGTGGTGGTGCGCACGGCTACGTCGAGTTCCTCGAAGCTGTCCGCAACCCGGGACACGAACGGCATATCGAGCTTCTCGAATGGGTTGGCGGGAGCTTCGACCCCGACGTGTTTGACGCGACGAGCATCCACTTCGACGACCCACAGACACGATGGAAGGCCGCTTTCGAGGAGCCTCACGACTAACCCTCCGGAGTCCGCCGCATCGAGTGCCGTGTCGAGTGTCATTGCGGCGCAGAAATCGGCGAAATGCGGCAACCAGACGCAAACGCCGGCAGAAACTAGAAGGCGCTAAATCGCTGCGGCCGGGAGCGTTGCGCCAAAAACGCCCACTCTCTCCGCCATCCGCCTTCGCTCGCGCGTGAACCAATCGCGAGCTACGGCGGATGGCCCCGGGTGAGGGCGCCGAAGCCTTGGCGTAGGCGGCCCCCAACTCTCGCGTTTGTAGGAATGAACGCGGGGAGGCTTCTCGAGCACGGGATCGACGGCAGCCCACACGGCCTTCACCGCGTCCTCATGCGCAAAGAGCGCGCGCCGTGCGGCATGCCGCACGTGCCGTGAGAGATCCGACAGCCAGGCCCTGAGCGGCAGCCTCCGCCGACGGCGTCAGCGTCCCGTTGACAACCGGATCCGGTAGACGCTCGTCTCGGCGGTGATGTACAGCGTGCGGCCGTCGTCGCCCCACGCGCAGTTGGCGGGGGTCTCGGCGGTGTGGATGGTCCCGAGGTGATGCCCCTCGGGGCTGATGACCCAGATGCCGCCCGGGCCGCTCGCAAAGAGATTTCCCAGCCGGTCCACCTTCATGCCGTCCGGCAAGCCGGCCGCCGTGTCCGACGTCGCGTCGAGGAGCAGGCGGCCGTTCGAGACGGTGCCGTCCCCGGCGACGTCGTACGCCATCCACACCTTGCGCGTGTCCTCGGTGTTCGAGATGTAGAGCGTGCGCTGGTCCGGCGAGAAGGCGATGCCGTTCGGGCGGCCCAGATCCTTGATGACCGGCTCGACCGTCCCGCCGAGGACGCGGAATACGCCGTTGAAGTCGAGTTCCTTGGCGGGATCCTGGTCCTGCTTCAGCAACCCGAACGGCGGGTCGGTGAAGTAGATGGCGTGATGCGGTCCGACCACCACGTCGTTGGGACTGTTGAAGCGCTTGCCCTGGTAGCGGTCCACCACGACCGTCATGTGCAGATCCGGCGCGATGCGCACGATGCGCCGGTTCGTGTGCTGCGCCAAGAGCACGGTTCCGTCGTCATCGGCCGCCATCCCGTTCGGTCCCACGAAGGACCCCGCCGGCGCGGTCGAACTCGCCGCCGGCCTTCTCGATGAGCGTCGCGGCCACACCGGCTGGCGTCACCGCGTGCACGGCGTTCCCCGTGACGTCGCTGAACCAGAGCCGGCTCTCGGACGGGCGCCACAGCGGGCCCTCCGTGAATCCGAAACCGGTGGCGACCTTCTCCACCACGGCGTCAGGCGGCACGAGCGCATCGAGCGCGGGATCGAGGCGGACGACGGATCCGGCGATCGCCGAGGCGGCCGCTGGCGGGGTCGTCTCGGCCGGCGGAGCCGGGGCCTGGCGGCAGGCCGTGACGCTGGCGGCCAGGAGGAGCGCGAAGACGGTGCGGTGGTTCACGTCAGGCCTCGTCGTAGAGGGTGACCGGATAGTCCTTGGTCGTGATGAGACGCTCGATCGGCGGCCAGACGCGCTTGTGGCCGGCGGATGCGATCCAGAGCTGGCGCTGCTCCTCGTTCTCGTACTCGAGCTCGAACCGATACTTGTACTGCATCGGCACGGCGCCTTGAATGACGGTGCGGAGCTTGAGCATCTTCACGCGGATGTACCCGGGGTGCTTGACCGCCTCGGGTACGAACTGGTTGTGGAAGAGGTCCAGCATCGGCTTCTCGTTCGCCGGGTCGACGTCCATCTCCACATAGAGCCGGATGTGCTTCGTCGTCTGGGCGCGGGCCTTGGCGGTCGACCAGACGCCGCCGAGCACGGCCGCGCCGGTGGCCACGAGTGCTTTCAGAATGCCTCGTCGGTTCATGATTCCTCCACTAATAAGAATCCGGGGGGCTTCGCCCCCGCGGCCCCCCCTACGCGCTCACTCGTGGGGCCCCACGATCCCCACTCCGTTCGCGCGGGCTCACGTCGCTTCGCTCGTTCGCGCCTACACCCGGGGGGGCTTCGCCCCCGCGGTCCCCCCTACGCGCTCACTCGTGGGGCCCCACAATCCCCACTCCGTTCGCGCGGGCTCACGTCGCTTCGCTCGTTCGCGCCTACACCCGGGGGGCTTCGCCCCCGCGGCCCCCCCTACGCGCTCACTCGTGGGGCCCCACAATCCCCACTCCGTTCGCGCGGGCTCACGTCGCTTCGCTCGTTCGCGCCTACACCCGGGGGGCTTCGCCCCCGCGGCCCCCCCTACGCGCTCACTCGTGGGGCCCCACGATCCCCACTCCGTTCGCGCGGGCTCACGTCGCTTCGCTCGTTCGCGCCTACACCCGGGGGGGCTTCGCCCCCGCGGACCCCCCTACGCGCTCACTCGTGGGGCCCCACGATCCCCACTCCGTTCGCGCGGGCTCACGTCGCTTCGCTCGTTCGCGCCTACACCCGGGGGGGGGTTCGCCCCCGCCCTTCAATCCATGCTCAGGACGCCCCGAGAGCCTACGACACGACGAAAGCCGCGGCAAGCGCCAAATCCTTGTCGGCTTCACATCTGTCGACGACTGTGGCATGGTGTGCCGACCATCATGGCCGCCAAGACGCGCCCGCTCCTCGTCGGCTTCGCGGTTTGTCTGTTGGCGGCGGCCGCGTTCGGCCAGCGGGCGGCGGGCCCGCTCCCCCCGACCAAACGGACTGGACGGTCTACGGCGGGGCGCTGGGCCAGCGCTATTCCCCGCTCACGCAGATCAATCTGGCAGAACGTCGCGACGCTGCAGCGTGGCCTGGTCGTTCGATACCGGGGAAACCGGCGGCCTGCAGACCCAGCCCCTGATGGTCGACGGCGTGCTCTACGCGAACACGCCGTCGCAGAAGGTCATCGCGCTCGACGCCGCGACCGGCGAGAAGCGCTGGACGTTCGACTCGGGGTTGACGGACCGGAGTCCCAACCGCGGCGTCGCGTACTGGTCCGACGGACGGCAGAGGCGCATCTTCGCTTCGGTATCCAGTTACCTGTACGCGCTCGATGCGGGCACGGGCGAGCCGGTCGCCGTCATTCGGCACGAACGGCCGCATCGACCTGCGCGAGGGCCTCGGCCGCGATCCGCAGACGCTGTCGGTCGCGCTCAGCACGCCGGGCGTCGTCTACAAGGACCTGCTGATCATCGGGAGCCGGACGTCGGAGCGGTTGCCCGCCGCGCCGGGCGACATTCGCGCCTACGACACGCGCACGGGCGCGATGCGCTGGGCGTTCCACACGATTCCGCATCCGGGCGAGTTCGGCTACGACACGTGGCCCAGGACGCGTGGCTGCGGTCCGGATCGGCCAACGCGTGGGCCGGTCTGACGCTCGATCGAGACCGTGGCGTCGTGTACGTGCCGACCGGGTCGGCGGCCTTTGATTTCTATGGCGCCGACCGCGTCGGCGACAACCTCTTCGCCGACACGATGCTGGCGCTCGACGCGGCCACCGGCAAGCGGCTGTGGCATTTCCAGGGCGTGCACCACGACATCTGGGACCGTGACTTCTCGGCGCCGCCCACCCTCGTTCGCGATCGACGAGAACGGCCGCGCGGTGGACGGTCTCGTCCAGACCAACAAGGCCGGCGTCCTGTTCGTCCTCGACCGCGAGACCGGCAAGCCGCTCTTCCCGATCCCGGAGCAACCGGTCCCGGCGAGCACCGTGCCGGGCGAGGCGGC
This sequence comes from uncultured Acidobacteriota bacterium, assembly GCA_963849525.1. Lineage (GTDB taxonomy): Bacteria > Acidobacteriota > Vicinamibacteria > Vicinamibacterales > SCN-69-37 > CAVXSP01. The sequence goes on from CAWKHL010000010.1 coordinate 53,946, forward strand.
CGTCGGCCACGCAGCCCGCGCCGACGCTGCCCGAGCCCGTGCTGCCGCTCACCATCACGCCGGACCTGCTGACGACGCGCACGCCGGAGGCGCATGCGTGGGCGGTGAAGACGCTAGCCGAAATGCAGACGGGGCCGTTCGTGCCGTTGGCCGTCGGCAAGAACACGCTCATGTCGCCGGGGTGGGACGGCGGCATTGAATGGGGCGGCCTGGCCTTCAATCCGGCCAGCCACCTGCTCTACGTCAACGCCAGCAACATGCCCGAGTACACGAGCCTCGCGGAAAACTCGGGCTCAGCACCCACCGACGGGCAGGGGCTCTACGCAGTGCTGTGCTCGTCGTGCCACAAGGCGGATTTCTCGGGCACGCCGCCGACGGTGCCGTCGCTCGTGGATGTCGCCAAACGACGGAGCGTCGAGGAAATCGACGCGCTCATGCAGCAGGGCTCCAGTCAGATGCCCGGGTTTGCCGGCTTGAGTGGAGACACGCGCAGCGCCGTCATGGAGTTCGTGCTGAACGGCCGGAACCAGGCGGTCGCCGGCAGCGGGCAGGCCCAGACCCGCGGCGGCCCCGGAGGTCGGGGCGGGCCCGGAGGCAGGGGGAGGCCGGGAGGGCGCGGCGGCCGCGGGGCGTCGACGACCGGAACGGTGGCCGATCGCTATCGCTTCACGGGCTACAACCGCTTCGTCGATCCCGACGGCTATCCGGCCGTCGCGATGCCGTGGGGCACGCTGAACGCGATCGACATGAACACCGGCCAGTACGTGTGGAAGGTTCCCCTGGGCCAGTATCCGGATCTCGTCGAGACCCGGCCAGCCCGACACGGGCGATGAGAGCTACGGCGGCCCGATCGTGACGGCCGGCGGGTTGCTGTTCATCGGGGCGACGCTGCACGACAAGAAGTTCCGCGCCTTCGACAAGACGACGGGCAAGCTCGTCTGGGAGACGACGCTGCCATTCGCCGGGACGGCCACGCCGATCACCTACGAGGTCGGCGGCCGGCAATTCATCGTCATTGCCGCCGGCGGCCGCCGCGTGCGTCCGACCGGCGGCACCTACGTGGCGTTCGCCCTGAAGTAGCGGGAGCCCACAACGATGATGATAAGAATGAGCGGCCGCCAGTGGAGGGCCGCCGGTCTGACGGCGGCCCTCGTCCTCGGCGCGCACGGCGCGGCGGCGCAGGGACTCTCCGAAAGCACCGGCGTCAATCAGTATTTCGCGAATTGCGCGAAGTGCCACGAAGGCACTGAATCAGCCGAGGCGCCGCGGACGTCCGTGCTGAAGCAGATGACGCCCGAACACATCTACGAAAACCTGACGACGGGCTCGATGCGCACGACGGCGGCCAGTGTCAGCGATCCGGACAAGCGGCTGATCGCCGAATGGCTGGGCGGCCGCAAGATGGACACGGACCTCATCGGCGCGGCCGAGCACATGCCGAACCCGTGCGCGACCCATCCGGCCGTGCGTCGGCTGGACGGGCCCGGCTGGAACGGCTGGGGCGTGGACGTGCGGAATACCCGCGCGCAGTCCGCGGCCGCGGCCGGACTGTCGCCCGGGCAGGTCTCACGGCTCGTGCTCAAGTGGGCCTTTGGATTCCCAGGCGCGACCTCCCTCTACGGACAGGCGGTGATCGACGGCCACCTCTACGTCTCGTCGAACGCGGGCTACGTGTACTCGCTCGACGCGGAGACGGGCTGCGTCCATTGGTCCTTTCGGTCGCAGGCGGTGGTGCGGAGCGGCTTCGTCGTCGGCCGCCTGTCGAGGGCGTCCGACCGGCTGGCCGTTTTCTTCGGCGACATCCACGGCGCGGCGTACGCGCTCGACGCGAGCACCGGCGAGGTGATCTGGAGGACGCAGACCGATCCGCACCCGCTGGCGCGAATCACCGGCACGCCCGTCCTGAACGACGGCCGGCTGTACGTTCCGGTGACGTCGCTCGAAGAGCCCGAGGCCGCACAAGCCGACTACGCGTGCTGCACGTTCCGTGGCTATCTGGCCGCCCTCGACGCGAGCACGGGGGCGCCCATCTGGAAGACGTACACGATCGCCGAACCGCCCAAGGTCGTCGGAACGAACTCGCTCGGCAAGAAATTGATGGCTTCGGCGGGCGCCGGCATCTGGGTCACGCCGGCCCTCGATCTCAAACGGCGCGCCCTCTACTTTGGAACCGGCAACGCCTTCTCGGGCACGCCGGAGACGGCCAACGCCGTGATGGCCGTCAACATGGACACGGGCCGCGTTCTGTGGTCGATGCAGGCGCTGCCGCTCGACGTGTGGCACAACGGCTGCCCGCAGACGATTCCCGGCGGCCGGCCGCGCGGCGCCGGACGAGGCCGGGGCGCCGGGCCGCCCAGGGCCGGCGGCCGAGGCGCCGCGACCGGCCGCGCCGGCGGCCCGCGGGGTGGCCGCACCCCGTATCCACCCGAGAACTGTCCGAGTCCGACTGGCCCGGACTGGGACTTCTCAGCGTCGCCGTCGCTTGCAACGACTACGGACGGGCGCGACATCATCATCGCGCCAGAGAAACAGGGCCTGATTTGGGCCCTCGATCCGGCGACGGGCACCGTGTTGTGGAAGCAGGACGTCGCGCGCGAAATCGCCGGCGGGCGCGGCGAGACGCTGTTTGGCGCCGCCGTGGATCACGAGAAGGTGTACCTGGGGCTCATCAGCGGCGCGCATCTCGCCCTCGATCTGAAGACGGGCGAGGAAGTCTGGTACTCGCCGATCGTGCGCCCCGACGGACGTGAGAGAAAGAACGGCGTGGTCGGTGCCGTCACGCTGATTCCCGGCGTCCTGCTGTCAGGCGCCGGCGACGGCATGGTGCGCGCGGTCTCCGCCCGGACCGGCCAGTTGCTCTGGCAGTTCGATACCGCGCAGGAGTTCACGACCGCCAATGGCGTGGCGGCCCACGGCGGATCGCTGGCCTCCGGCGGGCCGATCGTGGCGAACGGCATGGTGTTCATCGGCTCGGGGTACCCGGGATTCCAGGGCGGTGACCCCGGCAACGTGCTGTTGGCGTTCGCCCCGACCGTGCGGCTGGACAAATACGCCGACAAGCTAAAGGCCGAGTCGAGCGGCGGAGGGGCGACGCCTCGGTGACGGGGCGGGCCAGCGCGCCGCCTTCGGTCTACCAGTGGCTCAGGGATCCGTCCGGCCGCCGATATGTCGGGCCGGGCGCGGCGGTCGCGAACTCCTCGACGAAGGTCAGCTGGCTCATGTCCACGGTGACGCCGAGTCCCGGCCAATCGTTCGGCCACACCTTGCCGTCGCGGAACTCCAGAAACTCGGGCAGGTAGTTCACCGGCCGCTCGCCGTAGTTGTATTCCATCAGTACCTGTCCCGGAAACGCCATCATCGTATGGAGGTGCCCGGCCGTGCCGATGGGACTCGTGAAGTGCGGGATGATGCCGACCTTGGACGTGTCGCAGAGCGCCATGATCTTGAGCATCTCGGTGATGCCGCCGACGTTCGGCAGCGAGGCGCGCGCGAAGTCGATGTCGCGGTTCGCCACGAGCGGACTGAATTCCGCCCGCGTGCCCCATTCCTCTCCGGCGGCGAGCGGAATCGTCGTGAGCAGGCGCAGCTTCGGCAACTGCGTGCGGAACTGCTCTTCGCGCACCGGGTCCTCGGCGCAGAACGGACGCATCGGCGCGATGGCGTTGCAGACCTCCACCGCCTCCTGGAAATCGAACGACTGGTGGAGGTCGATCATCCAGTTGCCATCCGGGCCGACGCCGTCGCGGATCTGTTGAGCGGCAAGGGCGATCAGACGGACGTGCGCGCGCGAATCGTAGACGGTCGGGCCGCGGCCCCGGCCCGCGCCGCGCCCACCGCCGACCGGGCCGGCCGCCCCGGCGCGGCCCGTGCTCGGCCGAATCGCGGAATCCACCCGAAAGACGCGGTACCCCGCGGCCATCGTCGCCGCGGCGCGCTCCTTCAGTCCCATCGCCTGGGCCTCGCCGGGGGCCGCCACGCCGGGCGGTAGCCCCGAGGTGGCGTAGAGCTCGATGTGTTCGCGGGCCTTGCCGCCGAACAGCTCATAGAGCGGCACGTTCAGCGCCTTGCCCTTGATGTCCCACAGGGCCAGGTCGATGCCGCCGAGCGCGTGGAGACGCTCCTTGCCGGGCGAGTAGAACCCGTCCATGTAGGCCGCCTGCCAGATGAACTCGGAGTCGAAGGCGTTCTTCCCGATGACGCTCCGCGCGAGATTGCGGACCAGATCCGGCGAGCCGCCCTGCCCGACGCCGGTGATGCCCGCATCGGTATCGACGAGGATCACCATGTTGCTCTGCGCAAACGCCTGCGGGCCGTTGGGGTTGTAGTTCGGCGGATAGAACACGCGGATCTTCGTGATGAGGGCCGGCGGCAGGCGCGACTCGGTCCGCGCGAGGCCTTGAGGCGTCCGTGTCCGCGCGGCGGCGTTCGTCCACCCGCCGGAGACGAGCGACCCGGCGGCTCCGGCTGCCAGCGACTTCGCGAAGATGCGGCGATTGATCTTCATGGGTTCACCCGCCTTGACGAGGGCTCAGGCCAGGGCGGGCTCCTCGAAGACCACTCGCTTGGGATCGATCACCCCCCAGCAGAGGGCGCCGAACAGGAAGAGGCCGCCCATGACGTACAACGGCACATCCCAGCTCCCGAACCATTGGACGGAGTAGGCCACGATGAGCGGGTTGAGCATGGCGACCATGTTGCCGACCGAGTTCATGGTGCCGCCGACCACGCCAACGTGATTCCCGCCGATCTCGATGACCGTGCCCCACGCCGCGCCGAGCGTGAACATGGTCAGGCCGGTGGCGAGTGCGATCAACAGGGCGGCGAGGACGGGCGACGATGCGAGCCCGGCGGCGAAGAGCGCGATCCCCACGACGATATAGGCGGCCGCTCCCAACCCGCAACGGCCGACGCGGAGGCCGTAGCGTCTGGACAGACTGTCGGTCAGCCAGCCCCCCAGCAGATCACCGGGGATGCTGACCAGCAGCGGCAGGCCGGCGAAGAGCGCCATCCCCGAGATGTTGAAGCCGTGGCGCTCGAGGAGGTAGGTCGGCAGCCACGTGATGCAGAAGTAGAAGATCATGCAGTTCGGGATGTACATCACGCTCAGCGCGAGCATGTTCCGGCTGCGAAGGAGCGTTCGCCAGTACGGCCAGCCTTTGCCGTGATCGGCCTCGGGCGGACGATCGGCGACGATGAGCGCCAGCTCGGTGGGGCTGACGGCAGGATGCTCGGACGGATCGTTGCGGAACCAGTAGAGCCACACCGCGACCCACACGAGGCCCACGAGACCAAACGTCACGAACACGCCTCGCCATGACATCACGCTGAGCATGCCGGGCCATGCGCCCAGCAGTCCGCCGCCGACGATGACCGCTGGCGTCAACCCGGCCACCAGGTGGGCGCCACTGAAGAAGATCCCCTGCGCGCGGCCGCGCTCGCGCAGCGGAACCCAGCGTGAGAAGGTGCGCGCCACGCACGGCCACGCGCCAGCTTCGCCCGCACCGAACAGGAACCGCACGCCGAGCATCATCGGGTAGGAGATCGCGGCCGCCGTCGCCATTGTCAGCGCGGACCACCAGATCACGATGCGCGCCAGCACGGCCCGGGTGCCGAAGCGGTCCGCCCATCGGCCCGTCGGGACCTCGAACAGGCCGTAGGCCAGTTGGAAGGCGGTGAACACCCAGCCCATCTCGACGGCCGACAGGCCGAGGTCGCGCTGGATGCCTGGCGCCAGCGTGCCGATGGCGGCGCGATCGAGGTAGGTCACCATGGCCAGCCCCGTCGCCAGGGCGACGACGCGGTAGCGCGCTTTCGTGGATGTGGTGGGCGGCATGGTCACTTCTGCGTGTGCGTGAGCGGATTCATGCGCATCGGCTGCGGCGAGCGCATCGCGCTATTGTCCTCGCCCCTGCCCGCGCCCGCGTCCCCGACCGCCGGCCCGGCCGGCGCCGCCGAACCGCCGCGGGGGCGTCGCCAGCATGGCGTTCTTCGTGGCCATGTCGCGCGCGACGCCGACGACCAGGAACTCGAGCGGCGTCGTCCCGGTGTTCTCGAAGGCCTTGGTCTCGCCCACGCGAATCGGGATCGCGTCACCGGTCGCGATCGGCGCCGTCTCGGCGCCCACGGTCGCGGTCCCGCTGCCGTTCATCACGTAGTAGAAGCCGCCGACGTCGGAGTCGGCGCTGGGGCCGACCGACGTGCCGGGCGGCAGCAGTAGGTGATCGACGTAGGCCCAGGTCGTGAAGAAGGCGGTGGGTCCGAGCGCACGGCGGTACTCCACCGTGCCCTTGCCGCCGTCCATGCCGTCAATCTTCTGCAGGCGCGCGTCGTCCAACTGCATGCTGATGAACTGCGGGACGGGATCGAGCGGCGCGCCGACGCGGTCGTCGCCGAGGTCGAAGTTGTCGTAGACCCCGGGGAACGTCGCGACGTTGATGTTCAGCCACTGCACCGGCTTGTCGGTTGCGTTGTAGATGGCGTGCGCGTGGCCCAGGCGGTCCGGCGCGCCGGCCGGGCCCTTCAGCGTCAACGTGCGGCCGTCGATCGTGAACTGCGCTTCGCCGTCGAGAATCACGAACATCTCTTCGCAGTAGTTGTGGAAGTGCTCGCCAATCCCCGACTTGGGCTCGATCACGCCGCGGTGGAGAAACAGGAGGTTGGTGTCCGTGGCGTTGGCGTTGAAGAGCGCGGTGAAGTCCAGGATCCCGGCGCCGGCATGCACGCCCCGCGATGGGCGATAGCGCGCGGGGTCGGTGTGGGCGATTCGCTGCGAGAGCGGCAGGTTCGCGGCGGCGGTCGGCGCCGGGGCGCCGGCACCGCGCTGCCCGGCCGCCAGAGCGGTGGCGGACAAGACGAGGGCGCTCGTCAGGCCGATTGCGGGACGCATCCTCATGGACTCTCCTTCCTAGATCCGGTTGAACGTCGTGATCGCCTCCGTCGGCGATCGACCAGTGAACCAGGAAATCGACGGAGGTCCACCGGGGGTTTGGTCCTTCACCCAGGCTATTGAGGATTGTCTGAGCGCCGCTATAGTAGCGTAGCCCGGGCCGGGCCGCCACCCTGGGCGCGGCGCACCGGCACGCCACCGAGGATTTCAGGATCGCTGAACCACCAAGGTGGTGTTGGGCATGTTGCGCCTCAGTCGACATCGAAAGATTATTGCGGCGGTCGTCTTGCTCGCGAAGTCACAGCTGTCCCGTCCGCGTCGGGCAAGATCTCGAAGGCCTTCCGACCGTGCAACCGGTAGACCGAAAAGTCTCGTCGGTCTGTTGTGAGAATGCGTGACGTACCGATCTCCTCGGCAAGGGCGACGAGCGAGGCATCCGCGAAGTCCATCGGCTGATCGGCGTACTTCTTGATGAGGGTGTGGGCGCGCTTGAGGGACGTCACACTCGACGGCACCAACACGGCTCCGCCAGCGAGAAAGAACTCGACGCACTTGGCAATGCCACCGTCGATGCGAGCCATCAGATGCGCGGCCTCGGTCAGCACCGCCTCGGTCGATACCACCGAGCCGGTCCACTCCTCGAACACTTGCCGGCAAGCCGCGTGCTGTGGCTGATCTCGGTCCAATAGGGAGACGAGCCCGCCGGTATCGAGCAGCAGCTCACCGGCCACGCTTGAGACTCGCCAAGACGTACTCTCGATGTCGCTCGGCCAGATCCGGGACGCCCGAGTTCACTGAGCCGAGGAGGTGCCGAACGCGGTCGGCCGGGCGCCGGTCGTCGGCGTGGTCGGTCTGAAGATAGGCTTGCAACGCCAGTCGAACGACGTCGGAGTTCTTGCGCCGCAACTGCTTGGAGGCCCGTCGGAGCGCCCGTCCGAGATCTGCCGGCAAGCGAACTGTGAGTTGATCCTGCATGTCTGCCCTCTGCACTGCATTGTAGTGCAATGGGGTCACTTGTGGCAAGATCCGCCCCGTTCCTACCGCTATTATGTGGCTTTGCATTGCCAAGTACTATTCGGTATGCTCTTCGCAAGGAGTCCGCCATGCGCCTTGCCCTGCGAACGATCACCGGCGTGACCATTGCCGCTTCGCTCTGGCTGTTCGTGATGTACTTCGTCCTCCAGCACCCTGGGTATCAGTGGCGGGCGGCGATGACTGCCGGCTTTGTGGCCGTCGGCCTGTTCGTCTGGATCGCCGCGGGTCTGGCGACGCCACCAGCCTGGATCCGGGCCCTCGCGGCCGCCTCGGGCCTCGCGGTCTTCGCCGCCGGCGCCTGGGCGATGCGCACCAATGTCGATGAAGGCTTCGTCGACGTCATCAGCGTCATGCTGATGGCGCAGGGAGTGTTGACCCTCATGTGGATGGTTGGCGTGTCACGACTTCGTCCGTCCCACCGCGCGTCCACAGGCCTGGTGTAACCGCCCCGGGCCGGCCTGGCCGCGGCCGATGTCGACCAGCCGCTGCGGATCGGCGACGCGGGACGGACCGCGAAGGAACCGGGATTAGGTGATCTTCTTCGCGTCTTCATTGCCCGCCGACGCGCCGCCGCCGGTCAGCTCCGTCTGCGCGAGCGCCGCGGCGCCCATCAGGCCGCCCATGCCCATCGACTCGACAGCGCTGCTCGGGATCAGCATCAGCGCGCCCTTCTCCTTGAGCCCTTCGTACAGCATGTTCATGGCGCGCAAGTGGAGCGCGGTCGGATTGCCGTGGTACGCCTTGGACGCTTCCGCGAACTAATGCGCGATCGCGCACTCCGCTTCGCCGAGGATGATGCGCGCCGCTTCTCGCGCGCCGCCTGCGCCTCGCGCGACATCGCGTCCTGCAGCGCGTCGGGGATCACGACGTCGCGCATCTCGACCGACTGCACCGTGACGCCCCACGGATTCGAGCGCGCGTCGATGAGCGCCTGCAGCTCCTGTTCGATCTTCTCGCGGCCGCGCAGCAGGTCCGTGAGCGCGGTGCGGCCGATGATGTCGCGCAGCGCCGTCTGCGCCGCCCAGCTCACGGCCTGCATGTACTCCTGCACTTCGAGCGCGGCCTGCTTCGCGTCGTGGACCATCCAGAAGAGCACCGCGTCCACGCTGACCGGCACCGTATCGGACGTCAGCGTCTGCTCTGCCGCGAAGCTCGTGGTGATCGTCCGCTGGTCGATCCAGTTCGAGATGTGGTCGACGAACGGAATGATGAAGAACAGCCCCGGGCCGCGCAGGTCGGCGAACCGGCCGAGGCGCAAGATCGACCGCGCGCTCCCACTGCTGCGCCACTTTCGGCGACTGCATCAGGATCAGCCCGAGCGGCACCGCGAACAGCAACGGCGCCGGATTGCCGATCTCCACCGACCAGAACACACCGATGGCGATCGTCGCGAGCAGCACCACGATCGCCACGACGTTGGTGCGGACCTCGCGGGATTGAAAGGTTGTCTTACCCGAAGCGAAGACGACGGGGACCATCAGGCTCCTCCTTGTCGATGCGCGCCGAGCGCGGCGACGACATCATCGATCGTGAAACCGGCGTGCTCCGCGTCGGCGAGAACGCGCGTCGCAAATGCGCGCAGGTGCTCGGCTTTCTCCTCGGCCGACCGCGCCTTCCCGCGGCCTCCAGCTCCGACAAACGATCCGACGCCGCGCCGCGTTTCGATGACGCCTGCGCGCTCGAGCTCCGCGTACACGCGCGCCACCGTGTTGGCGTTGACGCTCAGCTCGACGGCGAGCTGGCGGACGGTCGGCAGCTGATCCCCCGGCCGAGGCGTCCGGTTGCAATCGCCGCACGCAGCGCGCGGTCGAGTTGCGCGTAAATCGGGCGTGGCGTCGCGTGAGTCGACGGTGACGATGCTCACTTATGTGATTATACTAGTATATTAGTACACACAAGTCAAGAAGAAGCCAGCGATACGAAGCACTGGCTCAGTCGGGTGTTGCGCCAGAAAAATTGAAGAGTGCTTGGACGAGCTGCCTCCCGTAGCCTTGGCGGAGGCAGGCCTCATCCAGTCGAGAGCTTCCGCTGGCAAGCCACGTCACGATGCGGCCAAAAGGCCCGGCGGCCGAAACCGCCGGGCCCGCGTCAACCGCTTGCCGACTACTGGACGGTGAGCGCGATTGCGTTCGACGAACCGCCAGGTGTGATGACGCTGATGTTGACCGTGCCGCTGAAGCTCGCGAACATCGTCGAACGGAATCGTCAGCGTGAGTTGCGTATCCGTCTTCGTCGTCGGGGTGAAGTTGTACGGCCCGATGGCGACCGCCGGGGCGTCACCGACGAGGAAGTTGTTGCCGTTGACGACCAGCTCGAACGTGTCGCCGTGATTCACGGACGTCGGCGTAATGCTGGTCACGACAGGCTTAGCGACGGAGATGGTGTTAACGTCGCACCAGTTGTTGCTGTTGTCGTTAAAGGAAACGAACGCATCCGGCTGCGGAGTACCGCCGAGGATCTTGAACTGCGCGACCGACTGCTGGTTGGAGAACTGGCAGGTGTCGAACGAGTAGTAGATGCGGAAGTGCTGTCGGCAGGCCTGGTCGTTCGGCCGTCCGCTGAACACGCTCGGACATTCGGACGAAACACTCTGCGCGGTGAAGCTGACCGGCGGTTTGTTGCCTTGCAGCGTCTGCACCCCGATCAGTTGCACCGAATACGGGAGGTTCACCACCGTCGTCAGCTCGACGTAGGCCATGTCGCCTTCCACAATCGGCTGGATTTCCTTCGTGATCGCCGAGGCCAGGTCGGGAGTCGGCGGCGTCGGCGCCGTGCCGGCGGGGCCTTGCGGTCCCTGGGCACCGGCCGGGCCCTGAGGTCCTTGAGGACCGGTTGGGCCCTGTGCACCCTGGGCACCCTGCGCACCTTGCGGGCCCTGTGCACCTGGAAGTCCCTGCGCACCGGCGTCGCCCTTCGGTCCCCCCGGTCCCTGCGGTCCGACCGGACCAAACGGGCCCACTGGACCGACCGCGCCGATCGTGACGTCAACCGTGGCAAACGTCTGGTTCACATCGAAATCGTCTTTGCAGTGGCCGTTGCGCTTCGCCGTCTGCAGATAGACGCGATAGGTTCCGGGCAGTGTCCCAGTCGGCAGGCTCGCGCTGACCGAACGGTCCGTCGCTCCAGCAGCGATCGTGAGATCCGTTAGCGTGCCGCCGAGGCCGCCGAATTCGACGCAGGGCGCGATGCTCTTCGGCATGAAGCCCCGGCCGTCGATGCGGACCGAGGTCGGAGTCGAGGTGACGGCGGTGATGAATGCCCCGTCGGCGGCGGCGACGTAGAGGCCGCTGCCAATGAGTGCGGCCGCGGTGGCGGCAAGATAGTGCGAGGTTCGTTTGAACATAGGTTGCATATTCTACTCATGAGATCGAAATTTGTGCGTGACCCGATCCGGTGGACGGTTTAGTGACGAGGCTTGAGTCATCTTGCGTTCGAACGCGGCCGGGCTCATCCGACCCGCGGAGGAGTGCCGGCGACGCTGGTTATGGAACACTTCGGCGTTACCGGCTGACTCCGACTGTCGGTGAAACTGCGAGCGTTGCCCTGCCAACGCCCGTATTCATTGGGGAGTTCGACGACGGCTTCAAGGACTCCCACTCTCTCCGCCATATCAATTCGCGTCTTCTTTGTAACGTTTTCGCAAGACAACACGAGCCGACACGGCAGGAGCGACGCCGACGCAAAGGCTCACTTCTTCAACCCCGTCGTCCAGTTGAGCGTCACTTCGAGCGGGGCGTTGTCGCTGTCGCCGACAATCGTGTTGACGAGGAACTTCTGTCCGTGGGCCGCCACCTCGAAGTTGTGGGGCTGATTGACCGCGAGGCCTTGCGTGCGGATCGTAAAGAGCTTCTGCGGCGTCCCCGCCATGAGCGCGCCGTCGCGCTCGGTCATCGGCACCGCCATCAGCCCTGTCGGGGCTTTCGTAGTACAGCTCCCGACTGTCGTCGCGCCACACCGGACCGAGGCCGCCCTGCACGGACACCTGAACCCGGTCGCCGGGCCGGTCGAAGGGCTGGGCGAAGACGTCGAGGCCTGACGGCAGGCTGAGCGCATACGCCAGCCAGCGGCCGTCCGGAGAAACGCGCGGCTGAGGCGGCCGGGAACTGCCCTTGCACGAGCGGGCCGTCGCTCGGCGCTCGCCGACGCGCTGAATCCAGACTTCGGCGGGGGCCGTGATCGACTTGAAGACGAGGTAGCGCCCATCCCGGGTGAGATCCTCGAAATGGACGAACGGGCCGGGCCGGCTCGAATGCCGTCGGCGCCGCGGCGCCGAGGGCGCAGCACGCTCAGCGCGAAGTTGTAGCCCCCGTTGAACTCCGTGAAGTAGATGTGGCGACCGTCGAGAGCCCACAGGGGTCGGCTGGCCGCTGCCCTCGTACGTGAGGCGGGTCCCTTCGGAACGGATCCCATCGAACAGCCAGAGCGTCCCGCGTTCCGGTCACCGCAGGATCGAATCGCGGCGACGACGCGACGCTCGTCCGGCGCGAGCGCGAACTCACCGAGGGCATCGCGGGCTGGGGTCACCCGCGCCAGCTCTCGCCCGCCGCGGTCCATCCACACCAGTTGAGACACGCGTCGGCGGCGGCCGATCGACGACCAACACCCCGCTCGATGAGACGGCGAACCCCGGAGTGTCCCCTCTGTGGTCCCGCCAGCCAGCCTGATCGCGAATCGGCTGCGGCGGCGCCCTCGAGCGTGAGGCGCTCGGGGTCAAAGGATTGGGCGACGAGACTGCTGGGGTGTTGCCGTGGTGGTGAGCAGCCACCCAGAGGCGTACGCGGCGCCGCCGCTACTCTCCACGATGCGGGTCCGCGCCGGAGCTGTCGATCGGCGGTCGCCCAGACGGTGCCCCGGGTCTGTCCCTCGGACAGCGCCAGAAACAGCAGGTGCCGACCATCCGGCAGGAACCACGGCCAGAAGTGCCGCGACTTCCCTGGCGGCGGCGTCCAGCCTCGTCACCGGCGTCGGCGTCCCGCCCGCGTCGGACACCTGCAGCAGGGTGCCATTTCCCTGGCTGCAAACACGATTACGCCGCGGGCGCTCCAGGTCCCGCCCGCAAACGCGGCGCCCGGTACGCTGCACAGCAGACGCGGGGCACTTCCGTCGAGTGCCGACGCGATACAGTCCGCCCTCTTTGTGCGAAGCCGAGCGACCGGCCATCGGGAGCCCAGAACGGAGCGCACGCGCGCCATCCGTGTCCGGCGACGACCTGCGCGACCGCCGCATCGAGGCGCCGGACGAATATGCGTGGCACACCGTCTGCGCCCTCTGGCCACAAAGGCGATCATCTGGCCGTCCGGGGTCACGTCAAACGGAGCGAAGGCCGAGCGGACACGTCTCGACGGGCGGCGACAACGCTGAACCGCACGAGCGTCTCGGCCTGACGCGGCGCCCGCAGGTACAGGAGCGAGGCTCCCATCGCAAGGAGCGTCGCGATCGCGGCCAGCCCCCACGCGACGACTCGCGCGCGTGGCGACGAGGGACCGCCGGTGCGGCGCTGGCCGTCTGCGGGAGCCGCGGCGTCGAACGCGCCCTCGAGCGCGAGGCGCACGTCGTGGATGTCGCCGACGCGCTGCTTCGGATCCTTCTGGAGGCAGCGCTTCAGGAACGCGAGCAGCGTCGGCGAGAGGTCGGCCGGAATGAGCGCTCCAGTCCGGCTCCGCGCGGACGACCGCCGCGAGCGTGTCGGTGACGTCCTCGCCAGGGAACGCGCGCTGGCCCGTGAGCATCTCGAACAGCACGCAGCCGAACGCCCAGATGTCCGCGCGCTTGTCGACCGCCCGGCCGCGCGCCTGCTCCGGGCTCATGTAGGCGGCCGTGCCGAGGATCATGCCCATCTGCGTCATCGCGGGCGACGTGAGCGTCGGCGAGTTCGCGAGGGCGCTCGCCGAGGCGCTCGACGCGCCGGCCGGGTCCATCGCCTTGGCGAGGCCGAAGTCGAGGACCTTCACGGTGCCGTCGGCGCGGACTTTGATATTGGCCGGCTTCAGATCGCGGTGAATGATGCCCTGCTCGTGCGCGGCTTCGAGGGCGTCGGCAATCTGCTTGGCGATGGGCAGGGCGTCCGGCAGCGCGATGGGACCGCGCGCAATCAGCGCCGACAGGTCCTCGCCCTCGACCAGCTCCATCACGAGCGCATGCGTCGCATCCGACTCCTCGAATCCCGTAGATCTGCGCGATGTTCGGGTGATTCAGCGCGGCGAGCACTCGGCTTCGCGCTGGAACCGCGCGAGCCGCTCCGCGTCGCTCGCGACCGCGTCCGGCAGGATCTTGATGGCCACCTGACGCTTGAGGTTCGTGTCGGTCGCCCGATAGACCTCGCCCATGCCGCCGGCGCCGATCGGCCTGGCGATTTCGTATGGGCCGAGGCGGGCGCCAGGGGCGAGGGACAAGTTGCTGGATTATATAGGCTACGCGCTCTGGCACGCCTACGAGCGCGGGTCAACCTTCCATTCGCGTTTCGCGCCAGGATCGGCGAGCGGGCCAGGCACCCTGGTATCGCCCGCGTCCTTGCCGAGGATGTCGGTCTCGATGTGATTGACCGCGCTCACCTTGGGCAGCGGCTGGCCGCTCGCCAACGTCAGTTGGAGCGTATCCGGGTCGAAATCGACCTGCGCATCGGCTACGACCGAGTTCGTGTCCCATCCGTGCGCGCGGCGCCATGTCGCCAGGTCGACATACTGCGTCGCGTCGCCTTCGCCGTACCCCTGGAACCGCGCCGGCATGCCGACGTAGACGTTGCCATCGGCCTCGTTGCTGGGGTTCAGGATCACAACGGCCGACGTGCCGCACTTCGCGAAGATGTTGTTCGAGATGACGTTGCCCGTCGCCGTGCCGCTTCCCCGGCGATCGGGTCGCGTGATGGCGAAGAGGCCGGAGTTGTCGCAGCGGCCGATCAGGTTCTGCGCGATGATCAGCTTGTCGGTGGCATTGTCGAAGATGCCCGATCCGGCACATCCTCGCTGGCCGGGCGTGCCCGGCTCGGCGTTGCGGACGTCCCAGATGACGTTGTTGTCGATCTGGTTCATCCCGGTGTTCATCTCCATGTGCACGGCGGCGCTCACCGACAGCACGTCTGCAAACACGTTCCGCGTGAGGCGGCAGTTGGCGTTCCCGCTGTCGAGCCAGATCGCGTTGGCATGGCGGATGTGGCGCACGACGTTGCGGCGGAAGAGCAGGTTGCGGCCGAAGTGGAACTTGGCCCCGGCCGCCTCCCAGCCGCGCTCGGCGTCGGCCCAGCCGCACCACTCGATGAGGTTGTCTTCGATGAGCACGTTGGCGGTCCCCATGCCGCCGATGCCTTCGATCCCGCAATAGCGGATCGTATTGCGGCGCAGGATGTGCGAAGCCCCGGCCTGCCGCGACGCCCCGCTGTTCGCGTCCCGGCCAATCGACAGGGCGCCGCCGTTCGCCCATTCGAGCGTGTTGTCCTCGAGGATCCAGTGGTCGCCGCCGGCGCACGAGATCATGCCGGACTGCGGAAACGGATACGCGTTGGCGGCGTGCTGAAACGTGAGGCCCTTGATGCGGATGAAGCCCGCCCCGCTCTCCGCGGGAACGAACGTGGCTTGGCGGGTGGTCACTTCGATCTGGTGGTCGGCCGGCGTCCCCGAGGCAAGCCGGATCTGAACGGCCTGTCCCGACTCCTCCACCCAGAAACGCGCGTCGAGCGAGCCGCCGACCTCCTGCATGATGGGGCCGCCCCGACGGCGTGGGGGCAGCCCGTTTTGCCTCTGAAGGGGAACCGTGAAGTCGGGGACGGGCTGCAGACCCGGCGCGGTCAGTTCCCGCTGCTGTTCCACCGGCTCGAGCGGTTTGCCGTCGACAAACACCAGTCCACGCCGACGGAGAAACGGGCCCATGTCCACCGACCGCGGATCGAGCCACTGCCAGCTGCCCATGATGCTGGGCAAGGCGAACGGCTGGTAGGCATCGGGAAACATCGCGCCGCTGAATTCGTGGCGCCAGATGGCGACCGGCGGCGGCGCGGTCGGCCCGCCCCGGCCTCGACCGCCGCCAAACCCCGCGGGAATGGCCTGCTGCACCCAGCCGCCCTTCAGGACTTCGGAGCCCTTGATGATGACCTTCGCGTTCGGAGCGGCTTCGTAGCTGATCATCTGCGACGGACTCGTCCCGCCGCGGGCCGGGCGCACGCATTCACGATAGGTGCCCGAGGCGATCACCACGCGCTCGCCGGGCTGCAGCAGTTGGGCGGCCTTGTTGATGGTGCGGAAGGGCCGCGCCTGTGTACCTGGCCCGCGGTCGTCGGCCCTCGCATCGCCGTTGTCCACGTAATAGGTCTTCGAGAACCTCAGCGGCTGTTCCCACGCCGCATATTCCGTCCCGTCGGGCAGGCGCGAGTCCCCCGACACCACGACGGCACCGGCCTGCGCGGCGCCGGTCACGGCCTCATTCAGGCCACGGCCGAAGACGCTGCGGCCGAGGCTCGCCACCGCCCCCACACCGGCCGCGCATTCGAGAAAGCGCCGGCGATCGATCCGTCGGCCGGGAATTCCACTCTGCTCTGGTTTCATGTCAGCCCCGTTCAGGAGAAGGGATGCCAGTACGGCCACACCTTAACGCCGCACGCCGGTGCGCCGCAAGCGGGAGCGGCGCGCGAGATTCATCGACGCGCAACTCCATATAATTGCGCCAGTCCGCTCACATGCCCTGCCGCCGGGACCCCCTCTCGGCCCCTCTGCGGTGACCGCCCGGACCGGCGTGGGCGCTTGACGATGTTCATGGGCCGCGAGGGTAACACGGGTGAAGCACGTGCGGATTCAGGGAGGGAGATATGGCCGGTAGGCACGGCAAGGTCAGCCGCAGGGTCTTCGCAAAGGCACTGGCGGTCGCGCCGCTTGGTCTCGCCACGACGAGGTCGATGCTCGGCCAGGCCGCGTCTGGCGGTCTGGAGGAGCCGGCCGCGCAGGTGCAAGCGAGCAGGCTGGAGCGCATCGCCGATCGGCGCTTCGTGGTCACCGAACCGGATCCCTTCGCCGACACACTGGTCTTCACCCGTCGCGACTTCGATCCGCCGCTTCGTCCGTTCGCCCTCACCGACGTGCAGCTCGACACGGGCCCATTCGCCGACGCCCGGGAGTGGAACCGCGGGTTTCTTCTGCGCATTCCCAACGACCGGCTGTTACGGAACTTCATGGTCAACGCCGGCCTGCCGACCAACGCCACGCCCCTCGGGGGATGGGAGGCGCCCGACTGCGAGCTGCGCGGCCACTTCGTCGGCCACGCCATGTCGGCGTGCGCGCATCACTACGGCGCGACCGGCGATCCGGACATCAAGGCCAAAGGCGACGGGCTGGTCGCGGGGATGGCCGAATGTCAGGCCAGACTCGACGCCGAGGGCTACGTCAGCGCGTTTCCCACCGAGCTCTTCGATCGGCTCGCGAGCGGCCGACAGGTCTGGGCGCCCTTCTACACCCTGCACAAGATCATGGCGGGGCTCTACGACATGAGCGCGGAGGCACAGAACCGGCAAGCGCTCGACGTGTTGATCAGGCTGGCGGGCTGGGTTGATGCCTGGGTGGCCGACAAGAACGACGAGCACATGCAGCACATCCTGGATACGGAATACGGCGGCATGAACGAGGTGCTCTACAATCTGGCCGCCGAGACCGGTGACGACCGATGGGCCCGCACCGGCGACCGCTTCACCAAGAAGGTCTTCTTCACGCCGCTGGCCCTGCGCCAGGACGCGACTGAAGGGGCTGCACATGAACACGCACGTCCCCGAGGTCATGGGCGGCGCGCGCCGCTACGAGGTGAGCTCCGACTATCGCTTCAGGGACCTGAGCCGCTTCTTCTTCGATACGGTCGCCGAGTCGCGCACCTACGCGACGGGCGGCTCCAGCACCAACGAGCACTGGCTCGTGCAGCCCGACCATCTGGGCACGGAGATTCAGGTCAGTTCCCACCATCAGGAGTGCTGCTGCGCCTACAACATGATGAAGCTCGCGCGTCACCTCTATGGCTGGGACGGAAACGCGCGCTACATGGATTACTACGAGCGCAATCTGCTCAACCACCGGCTGGGCGCGATCGAGCCGGAGACCGGCCGCACGACCTACTTCCTCTCGATGTCTCCTGGCGCGTGGAAGACGCTGTGCACCGACGATGAGACGTTCTGGTGCTGCACGGGAACGGGCATCGAGCAGTTTGCCGCGCTCAACGACACCATCTACTTCCACGACGAAGGGACGCTCTACGTCAATCTGTACTGCGCATCCCGGGTCCAATGGCGCGAACGCGGCGTCCACCTCCGCCAGATCACCCGCTTTCCGGAGTCTGACCGTACGGAACTGGTCGTCGAGGCCTCGCCCGCGACGCCCTGGACGCTGCGCGTGCGCATTCCGGGCTGGACCACCGCCGCAAACGTCGTCTCGCTCAACGGACGCCCGCTGGAAACGGCCGGAACACCCGGCACGTATCTGACGCTCACACGTCACTGGAAGGCGGGCGACCGCGTCGAGGTCGAGATGCCGATGCGGCTCACCGCGGAGCCCTTGCACGACGACACCACGCGACAAGCCTTCTTGTACGGCCCGCTGGTGCTCGCCGGACAGTTCCCGAAAGTCGGCCTGGCAGGTCGTCTGGAGCACACGCAGGGGCCGCAGATTGCCGACGCGCCGCCCGTGGACGTGCCCACGCTCAAAGCAGGCGGCGCGGATCCTTCTGAATGGATCAAGCCCGTGCCGGGCCAACCCCTGACGTTCCGCACGATCGGCCAAGCACGGAACGTCACGCTGAAGCCGCTCAACCAGAGCTGGCAGCGCTTCGCGGTGTACTGGACGGTGGTCTAAGGGCAATACCTTTCGGAATTTTTGGCAGATCGAATCGACTCACAGAAGCCCCACCATGGAGATCATGGAGGCCGGCCGCGTCGGCGTGGAGGTCGCCGAGGTCGCCGCCGTGCACGGCGGCGCAGGACCGGTGAGCCCGCAGAGACGCGAGCGCCGCAAGAGATGCCGGCGGGGCTCGCGTCTCTGCGGGCTCACCGGTCCTGCCGGGCCCGGCTTCGCCGGGCCGAGCTCGGCTCTGCGTGCGGCCTCCATGTCCTCCATGGTCCAATTTCGGCGTTTGCAAATTTCCGAATGGCATTCGGCCTAAGGGTGGCCTAACTAAGGGCCCCACGAGAGGCCTTGATCGTTACTCAGAGCGTGCCGCCATCACGGCTTCTTGAAAGTCCAGCGCGCCTTGTCGCTCGTGGGGTCGAACTTGATCAAGGCTGGCGTACTTGCGCCCAGCGCGGTCAAGGCCACGGACTCGTTGGCGCCCGGCAGCGACTTGGGCATGATGCGGTAGGTGCCATCGGTCAACTGGTCGATCCGCCACAAGGCCTCGGGACCGCCGGTAAAGGCCGGAACCGCCACGATGTCACCGTTGGTGGTTGCCGCCAGGGCCCGATCGGTGCCGGCGATCGTGATCTTGAAATACGGTGAGCCGGGATAGCCGCCGGCGTCGGGGACCGGCATAATCGTCCACATCTGGTGCGGGCGGACCATGTAGTCGCTGAGGTTGACGCCAATGGTGCCAGAGGGCCACGTCGCTGAATCCTCTGCCAGTGTCTGATTCGGAATCGGCGTCACCGGGCCCGACTGGCGCCCGCCAAAACCGCGCCGCCCACTGTTGATCCGCACGAAGTCGACGGCCAGCTCGAGGGCGCCGCCGCTGCGCTCGGACTGAATCTCGTAGGTGCCTCCCTGGAAATTGTCGCCGGCCACCGGCCATCCGTTCTCCCACAGGAGCGGGCGGATGTCGAGCACGCTGCGGCCGCCACGGTCCATGTCGGCCTCGTAGTGGCAGGAGAACTTCTCCACGCCATCGCCCAGGTCCAGCAAGCCGAAGTGGCCGGCCCCGATGTGGCGGTCGCTGGCCGCGACCACCAACTTGCCGCCGCCCTTGAGCAACGGAATGCCCACGTTGTTGACAAAGGGCCCGGTCACACTCTTCGAGCGGCCCACGCGGATGCTATAGGTCGAATTGGCCCCGTCGCAGCAGGTGCCGTGGGTCCCCAGCAGGTAGTACCAGCCATCGCGATACAGCATGTCGGTGGCTTCCATGTCGATGGCGATATCAACGGGCCGGTTGCCGGCGACGCGTTTCGCGGTCTTGGGATCGAGCTCGACGAGGCGGATGAAGCCGAAGTAGGTGCCGTACGTGAGCCACAAGCGGCCGCGGGCGTAGAGGAACGACGGGTCGATGGCATCGGCGTCCTCGACGCCGTCCGTGCTCGCGACCACGCTGTTGTCATGAAAGCCGAAGTCCGGAGACTTCGGGTCGAGCGTCTTGGTCCACATGGTGTTGATGGCACCAGCGTGTCCGCCGCCCAGCCCGCCGCCTTTGGAGGCATACGCCACGAAGAAGCGGTCCCCGATCTTGATCACGTCGGGGGCCAGTCCGCCACCCGGACGCACGGCCCCACTCTGCCAGGTCCAGCCGTCGTCGGAGACCAGCCCGCCGCCTCCGGTGCCGAACGTGTAGTACTTGCCATCGGACTGGACGATGGTCGACGGGTCGTGGATGTAGGGTTCGCCATTCAGCTGCGCTGACGCCGGATGGGGCGCGCACAACGCCAGCAGGCCGAACACCGCGGTAGGCCACATGTGTGATTTCATCGAAGCTCCGAGTGGAAACGTTGAACCGAAGCGCCCGACCTCCCTGTCGGTCGAGCGCTACTCGAGCCGCAGGGTCAGGTTCGTGATCGGATTGCCCTGGTCGTTAACAAACCGAACGCAGAAATCACTCAAGCCCGGGCCGTTGATCACCGCGCCGCGAACGACGTTTCGGCCCTTCTTCAGCGTGAGGGGTTTGGAGACGACATCATCCATCACCATGCGCCGGTCGTCGAACAGACCGGCGGCCTCCTCGCCGTTGAGCCACCACATCGATGCCGAGTTGGAGCCAGCCGCCAGGCGAACATTCGTCATCTCGCTCGGGCTGTCGACGACCGTCACGGCCCAGAAGATCACGCCGTACGTCGGCTTGTTCAGGCCATAGGCGAAGTTGAACAGCTTGACGTCGAACCTCGTGGAATCCAGCGCGTGCCAGGCGAGCGTCTGGCCCGCGACCGTCACCGTGTCACCGTTGTGCGGAACGACCGTGAACTGGTCCGGAAAGTATTGGGTACTGAAGGCGTTGCGCACATAGGTGCCGGTAAACACGGCATTGGTGCGGTTCGGTTTACTGATGGGCTCGAGCAGCAGCCAGCGCTGCAGGAAACCGTCAGCGTCGGGCGCCTTCACGCGCGACGTGGCCGGCGTGAAGTATGGCGCAAGGCTGCGCGGAGCCTTGGCCTCTTGACCGACCAAGACCGCACGAGGAGGCGCGGCCGAGGCGTGGTGAAATGCCAGGACAGCCAGACCGCACGTGCCCAGCCCTACGATCTTGCGGAGCGTGTGCATAAGGTCCTCCACATCTCTCGTGCGGGCGTGCGCCCGCCGTTACGTCAGCGATTTCAAAATGGCGAGCTTGAACCCATCGGGGTCGGTGAGGCGGAAGAAGCGCGCGCCCCAGGGGGCGTCGACCGGCTCGGAGCCGAGTGTGCCGCCGCTGGACTTGATCCGATTGGCAATGGCGTCGATGTCCTCGGTGGTCCAGATATTGATCGAGAAGCCGAGGCCCTTGATGCGGTCCGATCCCTTGGCGCCGTCGTCCTGATTCAGGTTGAGGCGCACCTCGCCGGCTTTGAGCGCCACCATGACCAGCCGGCCCTCGCGCTCGAACGTGCGCTCGACGCCAAAGCCCACCACGTCTTGGTACCAGGCGATGCTCTTGTGAATGTCTTTCACGGTGAGTGAAACAGAGGTGGCTCCACGAAACTTCTCAGGCGTCGTTGACGGACTGGTCATAGGCTTCTCCAGGAATCGATGGTCAATGATGGGTCAACCGCGTCGTGCTTGACAAGCGCCAGTTCCACTCGGCCCCGCCACGTCAGATCAACTGCGAACCGGGACGAGGGCCCGTCCAGGGAATAACTGACACATTTTGGGGCGCCGAGGCGCACGCCCGCGCGCGTCACGGTCACGCGGTCTGCCCCTACTTCGTGATCAGGTCGAGATCGATGGCATTGGCAATCGCCTGATACCCGGCGTCGTTCGGATGCAGGTGGTCGCGGTCGTTGTACTGCCGCGCGAAGGTCAGCGGATTGGCGGGATCGGCCACCGGCGTGGCGAAGTCGAGCACGCCGTCGAAGGCGCCGCTCGTCTTGATCCACGTATTCAGGGTCTCCCGCACCTGCTCGCCTTCGGGCGACGCGTACCCCGCGCCCTCGGTACGGCGTCAGCAGGGCGCCATAGATCTTGATCCCCTTCTCGTGGGCGCGCGCGATGATCTGCTTGTCGGCCGCTTCCAGCGCTTCCGCCGTCACGGGGTCTCGCCGGTTCGCGGGCGAGAAGCTGGATCCGATGTCGTTGATGCCCTCGAGCAGGATGATCGCCTTGACGGCCGGCACGCTGAGCACGTCGCGGTCGAGCCGCGCCAGCGTGCTCGGTCCGGCCCCGTAGCGCAGCAGGCGGTTGCCGCTGATGCCGGCGTTGACGACCGCCCACGGCTTGCCTGCCGCGACCAGGCGCTCGGCGAGCCGATCGGGCCAGCTGCGAAACGCGTTCGCGGTCGAGGTTGCGCCTTCCGTGATCGAGTCGCCCAGCGCCACGACGACGCTGGTCGGCGTGTCGGTGTTGACTTCGACCTCACTCACGAACGTCGAGACGCGGGCCAGCTTGGCGCCCGGCAGCGTGACCGCGCCGGTCTGGTCCCCCGGCGTGGAGGCCACGTACATGTAGAGGCTCCGGCCCGAGCGCGGGACGGCGCCCGGTACGTGAACGGAAATGAGCAGCCGGTCGAGCGGTTTGACCGTCATGCTGACCGGGTCGCTGAGCAGCGGCGCCGACGCGGGGATGACGACGTCGGGGCGGCCGTCGAAGGTCACGGCATGGTCGGTGCCGGCCACGATGCTCCCGTCAGCCCCCGCTTCGCCGACGTGCACCGGCCCGAGCGGCAGGACGTCCCGGCCTTCTTCGTTGGTGAAGCGCAGCCGAATTGCGTCGCCGCCGACCGACACCCGCACGAGCTGGCGCACCGTGACGTTGGCCAGCGTGGCATTGAACGGCAGGAACTCGACGTTGCCGGGATTCTCAATCAGTGGTGCGCCCGGCGTGAACGTCCGGGGAGCGGCCGGGGCCGGCGCCGCTCCAAGCGGGACGAGGGCGGCCAGTCGCGCCTCGGCCGGCGACGTCGTGGCTGGCGGCTGACCGGGCGGCTGCGGCGACGCCACATAGGCCCAGGCGCCGACCCATCCGTCGGCGGCGACCATGGCCGTCGTGCCGACCAGCAGGACTCCCGTTGCCAGCAGAACGCCGATGACTCTCGTGAACGCTTTCATGAAGGCTCCTTGTCTTGTCCTAGTTCCGTTCGCCGACCGGCACGACCGGACGGCCGAACGTGGCGTTGGTGGTCACGGCGAAGCTGCCATACATCGCCAGCAGGCCGCACGCGAGCCCCACCCATCCGCCCAGCGTATGCAGCGTGGGCATCGACGCCGCCGCGCCGACCCCCAGCAGAAAGAACGTGATCCACAACGTGAGGAAGATCAGGAACAACAGTCGCGTGAGGCGAAAGGTGCCAATCCACAGGCCGAACGTGAAGACGCCCCACAGGATGAGGCACACCCCAATCGTGGGGCCCGCGCCGGAGAGGTCGATCACATGGTTGCCGCTGAACAACAGCAGCATGGCGAACCACCACCAGAAGGCGCCATAGGCCGTGAACGCCGTGGCGCCGAACGTATTCTCGACCCGGTATTCCATGATGCCGGCAATGATCTGCGCCGTGCCGCCAAACGCGATGGCGAGCGGCAGCACGACCGGCTCGCCGCCGGCCGGCAGGAGTCCCGCGTTGACGAGACTCAGGAGAACGGTGGTCAGACCGAAGCCGACCAACCCGAGCGCGGCCGGGTTGGCCTTGGGCGCGGCACTCTCAGACATGCATCCTCCCCGTTGACGCTCCAGTCGTCATCGGCCGAGCGGCTTGCACTTTCAGGAACAGCCGCAGCGTAGGTGGGTTTGCCGCGCCAGTCAAGCCGAGAAATGCGCGCGCCGCTGGCTCGATCGAAAAGGCCTGGATTTGCGCTCTCGAATAGCAGACGATGCGCTGAACATCCGCTCGATTCGCAGGGGGAGCACTCATGAAGCCCATCTCGAGGCGCGAGTTCGTCTCGCTGGCCGTGGCGGGCGCCGCGGTCAGCCGCGTCGCGTCGCCATTCGCGCGAGGACTCCATCCGCCCGCGGCGGCGATGACCGCCGGCGAGATTGTCGCGCGGATCCAGAAGAACATCGGCGTCGAGTGGAAAGCCGACACGGTCATCGACACGTTCAAGGCCGGCGACCCGTCCACCGTCGTGACGGGCATCGTCACGACGTCAATGGCGACGCTCGACGTCCTTCAGCAGGCAGCGAAGGCGGGCGCGAATCTCGTCATCACCGCGGCGCCGACGTTCTATTCACGGGCGGATCTGCGAGAACTGCCGGGCCCTCGCGGGTTCGGCGCGGGTGCCCGGGCAGGTCGCGGCGGCTTCGCCGGGCGCGGCGCAGGGCCGGGCCGTGGGGCCGAGGCGCTCGCGGCCCGCGGCGCAGAGATCGCGCACGCGAGCGGCCCCGGCACGGGCGCGTCGGCTCCGATGCCGCCCGTGCCGCCACTGCCCGAGTCGGTCGTGCCGCCGCCCAATCGGCCCGCGTTCGGGGCCGCCGCGCCAGGGACGCCGCATCCCGATCCCGTCTACGCCGGCAAGAACGCGTTCATCGACCAGCACAAGCTCGCCATCTTCCGCTTGAACGAGCACTGGAACATGCGGAAGCCCGATCCGCGCGCCCAGGGTCTTGCGGCGACGATGGGCTGGACCAAGTACCAGGTGAGCACCGAGGCCACCGACGCCACCCATTACGACGTCCCGCCCATCACGCTCGACGCGCTGGCGAGCCAGCTGAAGAAGGCGCTCGGGCCGCGCGGCGGCATTCGCGCGATTGGCGATCCAGCGACGACCGTGCGCCGCATTGGGCTGCTCCCCGGGTTGACGTACATTGCGGCGGCCGTCGCCCTGATGCCGTGGGCTGACGTGATCGTCGCCGGCGAAGTCCAGGAGTGGGAGACCGCCACCTACGCGCAGGACGTCGCATTCGCGGGCCTCAAAAAGGGCTTCATCTCGATCGGCCGCGTCGTCAACGAAGCGCAGGGCATGCAGGTCTGCAGCAACTGGCTGAAGACGCTCGTGCCCGAAGTGCCGGTCCAGTTCATCTCGGCCGGCGATCCCTACTGGAGGCCGCTCTAATGGCGACGCTCACCGCCGGCGACATCGTCAACCGGATCAAGGCCGTGATGGCCGTCGAGGGCGTCGCGTGGAGCGACCTGTCCACGCGCGATCGGTTCAAGTTCGGCGGTCCAGACACCGTCGTGAACGGCATCGCGACGACGTTCATGGGAACGTTCGAGGCGATCACGAAGGCCAGCAAGCTGGGCCTCAACATGATCATCTCGCATGAAGACACGTACTGGAACGATCCCGACGACACGACCATCGTCAACAAGGATCCGGTCTACACGATGAAAGTGGACTTCATGACGCAGCACAACATCGTGATCTTCCGGATCCACGATCACATGCACCGCCAGCGTCCGGATTTCACGTTTTCTGGCGTCGCACGCGAGATCGGCCTCGATCCCCTGACGGAAACGGCGCCCAATTCCCACCGGTTCGTCATCCCCGAGACGACGCTCGGCGAACTGGCCGAGCGGGTGAAGAAAGTCCGCGGCGATCCGTCCATTCGCGTCGTCGGCGATCCGAAGGCCAAGGTCAGCCGCATCGCGACCGGCGCCGGCATGGCCACGCCGTCGGTTCAGCCGGCGGACATCGACGTCGTCATCGGCGGCGAACAGCGGGAGATCGAAGGCACGTTCGACAGCCCGGAATACGTCATGGACGCCGCCACGCTGGGCGTGCCGAAGGGCTGGATCATGCTCGGCCACCACATGTCGGAAGAGTCCGGCATGGAGGAAATGGCCGACTGGCTCCGCCCCATCGTCCCGGAGCTGGTCGTGCACCACGTCAGGTCCGGCATCGTGTACTGGGTACCGAAGTAGGCAAACCCCGTGCGTCGAGCCGGCCGGGTCTCTATCGCTATCGGTGCCGCGCTGGTCGCGGTTGTGCTCGTGACGACCGCCGCCAACGGGCCGCAGACGCCGACATCTCGGTCCGGCAACGCCTCGACGCAGGCCGACGCCGAACAGGCGGCGACCGCATGGATAACTGGACAACTCGTCGACGCGGACACAGGACAGGCGATTCCGGCCGGTGTCGTGCGGATCGGACGGCGGATCCGGTTCCCCGGACCGCAGGGCGAGCTCGAAGACAATCTGACCGCATACGGCGGCGGCATGCGCTACATCGTGGCCGACGCGCACGGCCAGTTCGTGATTCCCCACGTCAAGCCGGGGTCGTACGTGCTGGCCTTGCAGGCGCCAGGCTATTTGCTGTCGGCCTACGGCGAGCAGCGCCTGGGCGGCCCGCTGCAGGAGCTGGTCGTCGCCGCCGATCAGCGCGCGAGAGACATCGTCATCAAGGGATGGAAGGCGGGCGTGATTGCCGGCACGGTGTTCGACGACGCGGGCGCGCCGGCGGTGGACGTGCCGGTGCAGGCGCTGCGGCGGACGTTTATATCGGGCAAATCCACGTTCGAACGGGCGGACCGCACCCGTACCGACGATCGCGGCGAGTATCGCCTCAGCTCCCTTGAACCCGGCGACTACGTCATCGTCGTGCCTTCTTCGATTGCCACGATTCCCTCTGACACGCTGGCGGCCTACCGCCAGGCGGTGATCGACGGAGATGGCGCGGGGGCGAATGCCATCCGCCAGGACGCAGCGTCAATCGGCATGCCGATCGCGGGCCCGGAGGTCGCGGTGCCGGGCGGCGCCGTGCTGCTCCCCGGCGGTCGAGCCAGAGCGTTGACGACACCGGCGGCGTCCGGCGCCTCCATGGTCTATCCCACGATCTTCGATCCGTCGGTGGAGAGCGCCGGCGAAGCCTCGGTGATTACGGTGAAGTCCGGTGACCAACGGACCGGAGTCGATGTGCGCCTGACGCTGTCGCCCGCGTTTTCGGTGTCCGGTCGCGCGGCCTCGGGCGACGGGCCGGTCGCTCACCTGGCGCTTCGCCTCGTCCGAGCCGGAGCGACGGCCTTGGCCGGCATACGGGATCTCGACACTGCGGACACCGTGACCGGTCCGGATGGACGCTTCGAGTTTGCCGGTGTGCCCGCCGGGCAATACGTCATCAAGGCGCTTCGCGTCCCGTCGGCCCAGGCGCAGAACGGGATCCGGACGGAGTTCAACGTGGGTGGGGCCCGGACGGCAATTACCACCGTTCGTCCGTCCGTGCCGCAGGTCCCGACCGACGCCACGTTGTGGGGAGAGACGCCGGTCACCGTAAGCGGCGACGTGCATGACGTGGCGGTGGCGATTTCGCCAGGCGCACGGCTCAGTGGCAAATTCGTCGTCGAGGCCGGAGGCACTCCGCCGGCCGGCATCCCAGCACCGCTGTTCACGGTGACGCTCGTGCCCGTCGCCGGCCCGCTCGGCGGCAACTTCACAGCGGCGCGTCCGGGCGCGGACCTGCAGTTCACCACGATGCAGTACCCGGCCGGCCGGTACTACCTCGCGGTGGGCAATGCGAGAGGCTGGTGGCCGATCAAGGCGATGGTGCATGGCACTGATGCGCTGAGGGCGCCCTTTGCCCTCGACAAGGACGACGTCACCGGCGTCGTGATCACGCTGACCGATCAGCCGAGTTCGGTGTCGGGAACGGTTCGGCGGCCGAGCGGCGACACGGCGAGCGGCGCGGTTGTGGCGCTGTTCCCCTCGGATTTCGACCATTGGATCGATGAAGGCATGACGCCGCGTCTCTTGAAGACAACGAACACGGGGCCCGACGGCACGTTCTCGGTGGCGAATCTCCTACCCGGCGAGTACCTCGCGGTCGCATACGCCGGCAGCGTTTCGCGCGTGCCACAGGACCCTGAGTTCATTCGCGCGCTCGCGCGGAATGGCACGAAGGTGTCGGTCGCACCGGGAGACACACGTGCGCTGGCCCTGGTGCTGGAGGGCGAACAGTGAAGGCGGTGGTCCTTTCTACGGCCTGCCTGCTGGCGCTGGTGACCGTGCGCGCGGCGCCACAGGTGTCGACCGCATCGCTCACTGGCATCGTCGTCACCGACGCCGCCGAGCCGCAGCCGATCCGCGGCGTGACACTGACGCTGGCGGGAACCTCGCTCTCCGGGGACCGGTTGGCGTTTACCGACGCGGACGGGCGGTTCGCGTTCGCCGATCTGCCGCCGGGCAACTTCACGTTGACGGCGTCCCGCCCGGGGTCCGTCACGACGCACTACGGCGCCACGCGCGGATGGCGATCGCCGGGTGTGCCGATTGCCGTGCACTCGGGCGAACACGTCGTGACGCGTCCGCTGCCGCTCCTGAAAGGCGCGGTCATCACCGGGCGCGTGACCGATCCGCTCGGGCAACCGATTGAGGGCCTGTGGATCACCGTGCGCGAGATTCGGACCTTGAACGGCAAGCTCACGCTGATCCCCGTGCCGGCGATCGGTAGTCCCGCCCCGTTCTCTTCCGGAATGACCTGTCTCACTGACGATCGCGGCATCTACCGCGTTTATGGCCTGCCGCCAGGGCGGTTCGTCGTGAGCGCCTACCGAGTCAACGGTGATCCGCTGCGAACGTTCGAGCCCACGACTTCGGCGGAGCTGGCGTGGATGGTCCGAGCCGGCGGCCCGGCATCGATTCCGAGCGCGCCGCCGGACTCCGCGCCCGGCCAGGGCTATGTGCCGATCTACTTTCCAGGCACTCCCGATCCTGCGCAAGCCGGCTCGTTGACCCTGACCGCGGGTGAAGAGCGGGCGGGAGTGGACTTCACGATCGATCCGGTGCGGTTTGCGACGATTTCCGGGACGGTGACCGGGCCGACCGGGGCGCCGGCGAGCGGCGTTCGTCTGTTCGCCTTGAGTAGCAGTGGCGTCGCGGGCGCGATCGGCACTGGCTTACCTCCGCTCGGGGAGTCCGACGCGCGCGGCGACTTTGCCCTGACCGGCACAGCGCCGGGGCAGTACACCGTTGTCGCGCGTTCGGCGCCGGGATCGACGGGCGCGGTGTTGTTCGGCCGCCAGGACGTGTCGGTTGACGGCGCCGACATCCAGGGCCTGGTGATTGTCGCTCTTGCCCGGCGTCAGCGTGTCGGGCCGCGTGGTCTTCGAAGGCCGCGAGCCGCCGCTCCCAGCGAATCTCCTTCGAACGCGCGTGCAACTGGCGCCATCGTTTTCGACGTTTGCGTCGATTGCGATCGCTCCGGCGATGATCGACGCCGACGGAACCTTCCGCTTCGATGGGGTCGGGCCCGGATCATACCGGCTGTCCGTTTCGCTGCCGCCGCCCGACGGCACGTGGATGATGGCGTCCGTGACGCTCGGCGGCGAGGACCTGTTGACGTCGACCGTGAACGTGGCGCCCGGCCAGTCAATCGGCCCGATTGTCGCAACGGCCACCGATCGAATCACCGCGATATCCGGACGACTGCTCGATCAGGCCGGCCACCCGATGCCGGACTTCTATGTGCTGGCATACCCGGTCAACCGCAACCTGTGGACGATCGGCGGCGAATGGCTGCCGCCCCCGGCCCGCCCTGGATCGGATGGCAACTACCGGATCACCGGCCTTCTGCCGGGCGAGTACTACCTCGCTGCCGTGACCCAGATGCAGCCCGAGGACCGTACAGATCCGGCCTTCCTCGATCTCCTGGTGCCGGCGTCGCTGAAGATCACGATGGGTCCTGGCGAGAAGAAGGTGCAGGACGTGACGCTGGCCGGCGGGGGATAAGGCGGCGCGATCGCGCTTTCAGGTTGACATTCGACCCAAGACGACCGAGACTCATGTCGAATGGCTACCCAAGATGACCGCGAGCGCATTGCCCTGCTTCAGGGCACGCTCGACCTCCTGATCCTTCGCGTCCTGACTTTCGGCCACGAGCACGGCCAGGGGATCGCTCGCGCGATCGAGCAACAGACCGAGGGCACGTTGCTGGTCGACCACGGGTCCCTGTACCCGGCCCTCCAGCGCCTCGAGCGCCGCGGATGGATTGCGGCCGAGTGGGGCACCTCCGACAACAATCGGCGCGCGCGGTTCTATCGGCTGACGGCCGCTGGCCGGAAGCACCTGACTGCGGGCACGGGGCAGTGGTACCGGCTGAGCGGCGCCATCGCGCGCGTTCTCGGGCCGCAAGGGGCATAAACCGTGTGGCGCCGACGAGGTCCTGCCGAGGATGAGTTTCGGGAGGAGGTCGAAGCGCACATCGCGCTCGAGACTGACCGACTGATCGAGGAAGGGCTCGAGCCCGATGAGGCCGCGGCAAAGGCGCGCCGCACCTTCGGCAATACGACACGGGTGCACGAGCGGTTCTATGAGTCGCGGCACTTCATGTGGCTCGACGACCTGCGCCAGGATGTCAGATTCACGCTGCGGTCCTTGCGCCGGTCTCCAGGATTCGCGGCTATCGCCGTCCTGACGCTCGCGGTCGGTCTCGGCGCGAACACCGCCATCTTCAGCGTCGTCAACGCCGTCCTGCTCCAACCGCTCCCATACGCCGATCCCGGCCGGCTCGTGCTGCTGGAGCATCCACCCATCGGCGGAACCCCGTCGCCGGTGATGGCGGCCTGGCGCGCACGGGCTCACAGCCTCGCGGACCTCACGGCATTCGAGCCCCCCTCGGCCGCCACACTGGTGATAGGCGGTCAGCCCACTCCGGCTGTGGCCGCGCGGGTGACGCCGAACTTCTTCTCCATGCTCGGCGTCCCGCCGACGATCGGGCGCCTTTTTTCGGACGCCACGGCACAAGCGGACGCACACGATGCGGCTGTCCTGACGTACAGCTTCTGGCATCGCGCGTTTGGCGGAGACCCCGCGGTGCTCGGTCGGACCATCACCCTGACGGGAGACACGCTGACGATTGTCGGCGTCACCGCTCGGAACTTCCGCTTTCCCACCGCGCCGCCTTCCACCGGGCCTGCGTTGTTCGACGAGACGCAGCCGGACATCATCCGGCTCGCCCAAGACGACGGGTGGCTGCAGGCGATCGGGCGGCTCTCGCCGACGAGTACACCCAAGGCGGCGTCGGCTGAGCTACACGCGATTTTCAACCAGGCGATGTCGTCTCGCTTTCCTCCCAGCCTCTTGGACAAGACCACGCTCGTGGCCACCCCGCTCCAAGAACGCCTCGTTGGCGCCACCAGGCACAGGCTCTTGCTGCTGATGGGCGCCGTCGGCTGCGTGCTGCTCGTCGTGTGCGCCAACGTCGCGAATCTGTTGCTTGCGCGCACATCCAGCCGGCAGGCGGAGTACGCCATCCGGGCCGCTCTCGGAGCGCGGACCGCCCGGCTTGCGCGGCTGGTACTGACCGAGAGTCTGCTGCTTGCCACCAGCGGAGCCGTCGCCGCACTGCTGCTGGCTCACTGGACCGGCGGTCTGGCCCGGTCCATGCTCGCCGAGCAGGTGCCGCAAGCGCGGGCGATTTCGATCGATTGGTCGGTACTGACCTTCAGCATCATTCTGGCCGCCGTCGTGGGCCTCATGAGCGGTCTCGCCTCCATCGCCGTCGTCCGGCCCAGCCGCTTGGCCACGACGTTCCACTCCACAGGCGGACGATCGCTCACGGGTCGCATGCGGCTACGCCGAGGCCTGTTGGCCGCCGAGATCGCCGTCACGTTCGTCCTCGTCGTGACCGCTGCGCTGCTGTCCCAAACACTCTGGAACCTCTACCACTCGCCCCGTGGCTTCGACGGCGATCGCATCATCACTGCTGCCGTCGAGCGGTCGAACATGGCGGGCACAATTCCCGAACTGCAGCCGCTCTTGGTCGGTTTCTTCAGCGACGTCGCCGAGCGGGTTCGCAGCGTGCCGGGCGTGAGCTCAGCCGCGGTCGCATCGAACGTACCGCTAACCGGCGTGGCGATGGGCATGTCGGGCGTGACAGTCGTCGGCCAGCCCGGGAAGTCGGCGGACGTCTCCGTTGCGACCGTGTCGCCGGGCTACTTCGAGACGATTGGCACGCGGCTTCTGTCGGGTCGCGACTTCGGATCGGCCGACATCGCCAGCCATGATCGGGTGGCGATCGTCAACGACGCGCTTCGGCGGCAGCTCGCGCCGCATCGAGCGCTCGTGGGCGCTCGAATCACGTTCAATCGGTCTCTGCTCACTGTCATTGGCGTCGTGGAAGACACGCCCGATAGGTCCCTTCGGGATCCGGCTCGCCCGTTCGTCTACATGCCTCTGGCCCAGATGACCGGCAGCAACTTTGCGTTCGGTCGCGTGACCCTGGTGGCGCGATCACGCGGGGCCGATCCCGCGGCGCTCGTGCCCGCCATCCGCCAGGCCGTCTGGGCGCTCGGGTCCGATATCGTGATCGATCAGGTCGCGACGATGGACGAGCGCGTGGCAGCATCGGTGCGGACCGAGCGGGACGGTGCCCTCCTGTTCGGCCTGCTGGCGGGCATCGCTCTGGTCGTCGCCATGGCCGGCGTGTATGGCGTCGTCGCCTATTCCGTCGTGCAGCGCACCCGCGAGATCGGGTTGCGGATCGCACTCGGATCGGGACGCGGGCGGGTGGTGCTGGACGTCGTGCGGTCGTCGGCGGTTCCCGTCGCCGCGGGGATCGTCGTCGGTCTTGCCGGTGCGGCCGTCGCCACGCGTGCTGTCGCGAGCACCCTCTTCGACGTTCAACCGACCGATCCGTTGATCTTCTCGGTGACCGCCATCGCTCTCACCGCGACGGCGTTGGCCGCCGCCTGGATTCCCGCGCGGCGCGCGGCCCAGGTCGATCCCGTCACGGCGCTGCGGGCGGATTAGCCGCGCTCATTCCGTCTTCAGCACGCTGCTTGCGCGCGCCCGGCGCTTACGGAC
Organism: uncultured Acidobacteriota bacterium; assembly: GCA_963849525.1. Lineage (GTDB taxonomy): Bacteria > Acidobacteriota > Vicinamibacteria > Vicinamibacterales > SCN-69-37 > CAVXSP01. The sequence goes on from CAWKHL010000010.1 coordinate 86,884, forward strand.
GCGCGGTGGTCTTCGCGGTGGCGTCGAGGCTGGCGGTGATCCCTTTCACCGGATGGTCGTCGGCGTCGAGAAAGCGTGCGCAGAAGTCGGTGGCGCCTCCGGCGTTGACGATCGCGCCGCGGACGATGTTGGGCCCCTTGTGCAGCGTCAGGCGTTTCGACACGCCGTCATCGATGACGGTCTGGCGGTCGTTGTAGATGCCGATGACTTCCTGGCCGTTGACCCACCAGATGGAGGCCGCGTTCGAGCCGATGGCCAGGCGCACGCCGGACAGGTCCCGCGGCGCGTTCACGACGGTTTCGGTCCAGAACAGGACGTTGGACGTCGGTTTTCCCAGCGCGTACGCGAAGTGATACAGGTTCACGTTGTATCCGAGCGTATCGACGGCATGCCACGTGAGCTCGGCGCCGCCAACGGTGACGGCGCCACCGTCGCGTGGGATCGCCGTGGACTCGCCGGGCAGGCCCTGGGCCTTGACGACTGCCTGCACCGCGCTTTCCGTGAGCTGTCCGCTGACGCGGATCGGCTCGAGGATGACCCAGCGCTGGAGGAAGCCATCGGCGTCGGGCGCCTTGCTTGGCGAGGTGGGACGGACGAGTGAGGGCGCAGGACCGCGCGCGACGAGATCCTGGGTGCCAGCCGCGGTGAGCCACGCCGCGCCGGCCAGAACGGCAGAGATGACGAGCGCCGGCTCGAGCAGGCTACGGAACGTCCTCATCGGTGAGACCTCGTGAGTGGCGACATGGCGACCTGACCCCACGAACGAACGATCACGGCGTCTTCAACAGCCAGCGCTGCCGATCGCTCTCGGGCCTGAATCTGGCCAGCGTCGGCATGCTGCTGCCGACGGCGGAGAGCGCCAGCGGCTCGCGCGCATTCGGGATGGCCTTGGGCATCAGCCGATACGTGCCATCGGCGAGCTCGTCGACGCGCCACAGCTGCTCCGGCCCGCCGGTGAACGCCGGGACCACCTCCAACTCGTCGTCCGCGGTGGCCGCGAGGGCGCGGTTCGTCCCGGCCACGGTGATCTTGAAGTACGGAGACCCGGGATATCCGCCGACGCCGGCGACGGCTGTGATCGCCCACTGCTGTTGGGCCTGCACCAGGTACGGCGACATCCGGGCGTCGATCGGGCCGGCGGGCCAGTTCCCGTCGAACCTGCGCCGCGTCCTGATCCGGGATGGAGGGGACGGGGCCGACGCCGCGGCCCCCCGCGCGACCGCGTCCGCCGCCGAATCCGCGGCCACGCCGGCCGCCGACCGGCACCCCTTCGACGGCCAGCTCGAGGGCCGTGCCGGTTCGCGCGGATTCGATCTCGTACGTGCCCTCCTTGACGTTGTCTCCAGCGACCGGCCAGTCGTCGCGCCAAAGCAGGGGGCGAATGTCCAGCACGCTGCTCCCGCCGCGGTCGAGATCAGCCTCATAGTGGCAGGAGAACTTCTGCACGCCGTCTCCGAGGTCGAGCAGACCGAAATGCCCCGGGCCGATGTGGCGGCCGCTCGATCCAACGAACAGCTTCCCGCCGCCCTGAAGCATGTCGATGCCCGTGTCGTCGAGAAAGGGGCCCGTCACCTTTCGCGCCCGGCCCACGCGGATGTTGTACGTCGAGTTCGCGCCGGCACAGCACGATCCATGCGTGACCAGTAGGTAGTACCAGCCGTCGTGAAAGATCATGTCGGACGCCTCGGAGTTGATCGCGATGTCGACCGGCTTGGCATCCGGGTGCAGGCGCCGGCCAGTCTTCGGATTCAACTCGACGAGGCGGATGTAGCCGAAATAGGACCCGTACGTCAGCCAGAGCGACCCGTTCGTGGGATCGAGAAAGACGCCTGGGTCGATGGCGTTGCTGTCTTCGACGCCATCGGACCAGACGACCGGCCCGCCGTCCTCCCACTTGTAGTCCGGGGCATCGGGATCGAGCGTCTTGCCAATGAGCAGGCCCACGGCGGCCTTGGGTTGTGGGCCGGGGGCGGCGTAGTAGATGAAGTACTTGTCGCCAACGCGGATCACGTCCGGCGCCAACGTGCTGTTGCCGCCCCGCGCGATGACATCTTGACCAGGGCGTCCGCCGGGCGAGCCCCTGCATGACGGTGCCCGCCCGCCGCCACGTCCATCCGTCATCGGAGACGAGCGTCGGCAGTCCGCTGCCGGTGCCGTAGACGTAGAACCGGCCGCCGGCCTGGACGACGGTGGACGGGTCGTGGATCCCGATGTCGCCATCGAGGGCCAACACGGGCGCGGCGAGCAGCATCATGGCCGCCGCCAGCGCGCGGAACGTCATGGAGCCTCCCTCATCCGCGCAACCGGCGTCGGACCGGACCCCCGGTCTACCACGTCAGCACCTTCGGCTCGAACGTGCCCCCGTGGACCAGCGCGTCGAGGATTTCGCTCGTCCGGGCCGGACAGGCCCGTCCCTGAACGGGCGTCAGGTTGTCGTGCTCGGATTGGATCATGGGCAGCGCCTCGACCGGGCCGGGGATCTGGTTGAGCGCCGTCCAGACGCCGGCGGGCGGGGCGATGGTGTCGATGAACCCCATGCCGGCCATCACCGGCGCCTTGATGCGGGACGCGAAGTTGACGGTATCGAAATAGAGAGCCGTCTTCATCGCCTCCGGGTTGTCGGACGGCCAGTTGGGGTAGCCGGCCTTGCGGCCGTGGAGGTCGCCGTTGGTGTCCGCTCCGGCCGGCACGCAGACCAGCACGTCGCTGATCTTGTCGGGCCGCAGGCCTGCCAGCACGAGACTCTGCTGGCCACCCATGCTGCCCCCGATGAGGACCACGGTCTTGCCGTCCCAGTCGGGTCGGGTCATCAGATAGTCCAGGGCGCGCGAGTCGCGCAGGTACATGTCGAGGAAGTACGACTGCTCGCGGTCGGTGTTGCCGACGGTCTGATAGGTGCGCGGCACGCCTCCCGACGGATCCGACGGCAGCTTGTCGTGCGAGTCCACGTTGACGACCAGCCAGCCCTCGGCCGCGTGCCTGGCATCGAGCCGGGCATTCAAGGCGTAGACGCCGGCATACTGCAGCTGCATCAGCGCCGGAAACTTGCCCGCTCCCGTCGGCTTGGCGATGTAGCCGTGCGTATGGGATCCGAGCGCATCGAGCTGGAACATGCTCATCTCGACGCCCGGAACCTCGGTCTCCACCGGCGTCAGCACGGGGTTGATGGGAATCTTGGCCTGCGCGGCGAGCTTGCCATCCCAGAACGCGTCGAAGTCGGCCGGACGCGGCGTTGACAAGCCAATCTTCGCGGGCGCCACCGCCGCGCCGACCGCATAGAACCCCGTGTTGCGCCCGGTGTTGCCGCCCACGAAGTGCGGGGCCTCACCCGCCGACGCGGCCGCGGGCGCCGCCTGGTCCGCGTACGCCTGCACCGCGACGTAGATCATCTCGGGCTCGTCGCCCACGATCTCGATCGTGGCCTTGCCGCTCGAGAGGTCCAGCGTGCCTTCCTCGAGCACGACGGCGTTATCGCGGCGAATCGTCCACTTGTACGTGTACGTCGGCGGCGCGGGTCCGGCCGTGACCGTCCAGCCGACGGTCTCGCCGACGTCGTAAATGCCGCTGGCGTGATAGGGCGCGAACGTGAGCTGCTGCGAAATCGGACCGCCGCGCTGCGCCGAGACGGAGGCGCCGCAGAGCGCAATTGCCAGCAGCAGGCGAAGCCTGACACGTGATGGCCGCACGTCGCGCATCCGCTGCTCCTCAGCCAGGCCGCCCCGCCGTCAGCGCTTCGCCGCGTCGAACGACAGCGTCCGGCTGAAGAACGGCATCACATGGTCCTGGAAGCGCACGGCGACGTCGCTCGTGTGCGTGCCGGGATAGATCTCGAAGTCGTTCGCGATGCCGTAGCTCGTGAGGATGTCGTGGAACTTGCCGGCATCGACCCGCAAGCCGTCCTGGTCGCCGACGTCCATGGCAATCGCGCGATACTGCCGCAAGTTCCCGATGTACTGATCGACGAAGGCCAGCGGCGCGTTGGCGGCCCACTTGGCGAGCACGACGTCGCGGTCCGCGCCGAACGGCAGGTCGAGGTACAGCGGCGGCTTCTTCGGATCGGGCGACCAGGCCGCCGCCGACGCCAACTGGGCGCGCAAGCCGAACGGCAGCTTCGCGGAATCCGCCGGCGTCTTGACGGCATCGAGCGCCGCCTCGTTCGCCGCGTTCGCGGGGCCGGCCGCGCGCGCCGACATGCAGCACGGACTCATGATGTAGAGGCTGCCGAACACGTCCGGGTGCTTCATCCCGATGCGCGCGGCGCCATAGCCGCCCATCGAGTGGCCGACGAGCCCCCGGCTCTCGCGGTTCGGGATCGTCCGGTAGTGCGCATCGATGTACGACACGACATCGCGCGCGATGAACGTCTCGAAGTCTCCGGTGGTCGCCGAACTCGAGTACATCGAGCCGTTGTGCACCGTCTTCGAGTCGGGCAGCACGACGATCATCTCGTGCGCGCCATGGGCGAACGCCCCTTCGATCGTCTGCGGCACGTGGATTTCGTGCGTCCACTGCTCGGCGCCAATCGAGTACCCGTGCAGGGCGTAGACGACCGGGTAGCGGCGCGTGGTATCCCGGGCATAGCTCGGCGGCAAAAAGACGATGACGTCGCGATCGACGGCGTCGCCCTCGAGGTTGCCCTCGAGCGCTTTCCCGTGAATCTTGATGTGCTCCACCGACACGGGAGGCGCCCCGGGCACCACGTCCGGCACGTTCGTCTTGACCTGCCCCACCACCGCGACCGACCCGCCCAGCACGAGGGCGATCACCGCCGCCGGGACACACCACACCAACCGTTTTACCGCGCGCATATCGCCCTCCCGATTCATCGGCGCGTCGTCAGACGCGCCCCGCGCGCGTAAGGGGGTCCGCCCCCCTCAACGCGCCCGGGGCCGGGATACTACTTAAAGAGCCGCGGCGCGAAATCGTTCAGCGCGCGGCGCCAGGACAGCCACTCGTGCGCCGTACCGGGCGACTCGAAGTACACGTTGTGGATGCCGGCCTTCGTCAACTCGTCGCTGAAGTTCTTCACGCCCGGCCCTTCGACCGAACCGGTGCTGATGAACATGAGCTTGATCTGCTTGTTGAACGCCGCCGGGTCCGCGAACGCCCCGCCGCAGGTCGTCTTCGGGTCGAATGTCCCACCGCGCCCAAAGCCGGCGCAGTTGCCGCTGAATCCGCCGAAGTAGGCGAACTTGTCCAGGTTATTGAGGACCGTCTCGAACGTTTGCGCCCCACCCATCGAGAGCCCCGCCATCGCGCGGTTCGCCTTGCCGGGCGCCACTCGGTAGGTCTTTTCGATCGTCGGCACGAGGTCGGTGAACATCATCTCGGTGAACGTGGCTCGCCCCAGCCCTCCGCCACGGCCGCCGCCACCGCGCGCGCCGCGCCCAGGCCCTGCGGCGCGGCCCGGCCCGGCGCCACGCGCCGGCGGCGGAGGAGGCGGCGCGTCGGCCGGCGCCGGCACGAGACCGCGGCCGAAGAAGATCGCGGCGCTCTCGCCCGGCTTCACCGCGTTCAGGTTGTCCATGACGATGATCATCGGCTTCGCCTTCCCCGCCGCGATCAGGTTGTCCATGATGGCGTCCACGTGCCCCTGGCGGTACCAGCCGGTCTCATCCTCACCCCAGCCGTGGAGCAGGTACAACACCGGGTAGCGCGCCCGAGTGTTCGTCTCGTAATCGGGCGGCGTGTAGACGAACGCGCGACGCCATTCCTGCGTCACCGTGGAGAAGTACCACTGCTGGCTCACGTGGCCGTGCGGCTCCTTCTTCGGCGCGTAGAAGTCGGCGTCCGGGGCCGGAATCTCGATGCCGCTGTTCTCCCATCCCGACCCGAAGTACGTGTGCGTCGAGGGATCGGCGACCGTCGCCCCGTCGATCTGGATACCGTAGTAGTGGAACCCGATCACGAGCGGCGTCGTCGTCACGCTCCACACGTTGTCCGGTCCCTTGGTCATGTCGAACCCGCCACCGACCCTCACGGTGACCTTCTCGGCGTTGGGCGCGACGACGCGAAAGAGCACGCGGTGGTCGGGATAGATGCAGGGGTACTTGGCTCCGGCGACGTTGGTGGCCGATGGTGTGCACGCCTCGTCGGCCGTTTGCGCCCAGCTCATCTGAGCGCCGAACGCCACACAGAATGCCACCGCGTAGAACAGTAGGCGTCTCATAGTTCCTCCCATAGACGGGCACCTCGCCCAAAACCGTACGCTTCTATATAAGATGTGCCGGCAGGGTACATTAGAGGGCTCACGGAATCAACCGCCTGGCGCGTAACAGTGGCCCCGAGGCGATGGAGTGCTCCATGACAAGAAGATGGTATCTGCCGTTTCTGCTCGTTCTGTTCGTCTTTGGCATGGTGTCCCCCCGGGCCGCGGGGCCGACGATTACGATCGACGCCGGCGCGGCATCGGGTCAGGTCAGCCCGCTCTTCTATGGACTGATGACCGAGGAGATCAATCACGCCTACGACGGCGGCCTGTACGCCGAACTGGTGCAGAACCGCGCATTCCTGGACAGCGCCGAATCGGCGGTTCATTGGTCGGTCGTCCAGCCTGACGGCGCCGCGGCCGCGATCGCGCTCGACCCCGGCGAGCCGCTCAACCAGGCCATCCCTACCAGCCTGCGCCTCGACGTCACGCGGGCCTCGGCCGGCCACGCCGCGGGCATCGCCAACGAGGGCTACTGGGGCATTCCGGTCACGCCAGCCACCCGCTATCGCGCGTCGTTCTATGCGAAGGCGGCGGCGGGATTCAGCGGGCCGATCACGGTGTCGATCCAGAGCGATGACGGTCGGACGGTCTACGCGACGGGACAGGTTTCGAGCGTGACGCCGGCCTGGAAGCGCTACGAGGTGACGCTGCAGACGGGCAACGTCACGCCAACCGCCAAGGCGCGCTACGTCCTGACGACCGATCGGCCGGGCAAAGTCTGGTTCAGCCTGGTGTCGCTCTTCCCGCCTACCTTCAAGGATCAGCCGAACGGCTTCCGGAAGGACCTCATGCAGATGCTGGTGGACATGCACCCCAAGTTCCTCCGCTTCCCGGGCGGCAACTACCTCGAGGGAAATCAGATTGCGGACCGGTTCGACTGGAAGAAGACGCTCGGGCCGCTCTCCGACCGGCCTGGGCACATGGCGCCGTGGACGTACCGCTCGTCCGACGGCCTGGGCCTCTACGAATATCTGCAATGGTGCGAGGACATGGGCGCCGAACCCGTGCTGGCCGTCTACGCCGGCTACTCGCTTCGGGGCGCGCACGTGAACCCCGGTCCGGATCTCGAGCCCTACGTCCAGGATGCCCTCGATGAGATCGAGTACGTGACCGGTCCGGCCACCTCGAAGTGGGGCGCGATGCGGGCGGCGGCCGGACATCCCGCGCCGTTCACGCTGACCTACGTCGAGGTGGGCAACGAGGACTTCTTCGACCGGTCGGGCTCGTACGACGCGCGCTTCGCCCAGTTCGACAAGGCCATCAAAGCCCGCTATCCGCAGCTCAAGGTCATCTCCACCGTCGGCTTCGAGCACCCGGAGAACCAGCGCGTCCACAGCGTCACGCCGGACGTCGTCGACGAGCACTACTACCGGCCCGTTGCCGAGTCGCTGAAGTCGGCGCTCGGACAGTACGAGACCTACGACCGCAAAGGACCGGAGATCTTCGTCGGCGAGTGGGGGTCCTACGAGACGTCGTTCGCGCCGTGGGACCAGCGCTCGCGGGCCGAGGCGCCCACCCCGAACATGCGGGCCGCCATCGGCGACGCCGCGTGGATGACCGAGATGGAGAAGAACTCCGACATCGTCGTGATGAACTGCTACGCGCCGCTGCTGGTCAACGTCAGCCCAGGCGCGCGTCAATGGCGTCCGGATCTGATCGGCTACGACGCGCTGCACGTCTACGGGTCGCCGAGCTATTACGCGATCAAGCTGTTCAGCACGCACCTGGGCGACGAGCTCTTGAAGGTCGCGGCGGCCGACACCGGCGTCCTGGTCTCGGCGACGCGGGACAGCAAGTCGGGCACCATCTACGTCAAGCTGGTCAACCCGACGGACGCGGATGCGCCGGTCCAGATCGATCTGCCGGGCGTGCGCTCGCTCGCGTCAACGGCGACGGCCGTCACGCTCGCGGCCGATCCCTCGGCCACCAATTCCATCGACGCGCCGGATCAGGTCGTCCCGGTCACCGCGACGGTCACGGGCGTCAAGCCGGGCTTCACGTATACGGTTCCGAAGAGCGGCATCGTTGTCCTGATGCTTGGAGCACGGTGATGGGCTACTCTTCCCCCATGGAGAAGCCCAATCAACTGTCCCGGCGCGCGTTCCTGGCCGCTCCAGCGGCTCTGTTCCTGATCCGACGCCTCGGCGTCTCGGTGGCGGCCGCCGCCGCGGCCATGAAGGACGCGTACACGGGCGTGTTCCACATCGGCACGGCCCTGGATTTCCGGCGGCCCGACGAGTTCAGCCCAGACGAGATGGCGCTCATCACGTCCCAGTTCAACGTCATCACGCCAGAGAACTCGATGAAGCCCGCGAACGTCCATCCACAGGAGGACACGTGGAACTGGACGCAGCCGGACGCGCTCGTGAACTTCTGCGCCGAGCATGGGATGCAGACGAGCGGCCACTGCCTGGTGTGGCACAACCAGACCAACCCCTGGTTCTTCGAGGGAGCCACGCGCGACCTGGCACTCGAGCGGCTGCACACGCACATTCACACGCTCCTGGGCCGCTATAAAGGCCGCATGTTCGGCTGGGATGTCGTCAACGAAGCCATCAACGACGGCGGCGATGCCACGACGGCGGCCACGGCGAACCTGCGCAACTCCCGATGGCTCCAGACCGTCGGCCCGGACTACCTGCTGCAGGCCTTCAGGTTCGCCCGTGAGGCCGACCCGACCGTGCCGCTGCACTACAACGACTACAACATCGAGAGCGGCTTCAAACACCAGAGCTCGCTCGTGCTGTTGAAGCAGTTGATCGCCGATGGCGCGCCCATCACGACCGTCGGCATCCAGGGCCACTGGAGCGTCGCCGCGCTGACACCGCAGAAACTCGAGGAGATCGACCAGGCGATTGCCGACTACTCGGCGCTGAAGCTGAAGGTGGCGATCAGCGAGCTCGACGTGACGCTGGCCGGCGCGGGCGGCGGCCAGTTGGGCCGCGGCGGTCGCGGCGCGCCTCCGCCGCCTCCGACGCCCGAAGCGCTCCAGGCGCAGGCCGAGGCCTACGGCAAGCTGTTCGCGATCTTCGTGAAGCACCGCGACGCGATCAACCGCGTGACCTTCTGGGGCCTCGACGACCGCCGGTCCTGGCGGTCCGGACTGAGTCCGCTGGTCTTCGATCGGGACGGACAGCCGAAGCCGGCCCTCGACGCGGTCCTGCGCGCCGCACCGCGCTCGTCCTGATGCGCATCCTCGTCACCGGCGGCGCCGGCTATGTCGGCAGCCACACGGCGAAGCGGCTCGCCGAGGCGGGGCACGTCCCCGTGACCTTCGACGACCTGAGTCAGGGACACGACTGGGCGGTCCGTTGGGGCCCGTTCGAGCGCGGCAACCTGAACGACCCGGCGCGCCTCGCGGCCGTGTTCGCCGCCCAGCGCGTCGAGGCCGTCGTGCACTTTGCCGCCAAGGCCCTGGTCGGCGAGTCGATGGCCGACCCGGCCAAGTACTTCCGGACCAACACGGTCGGCACGTTGAACCTGCTGGACGCGATGCGCGAGGCGGGCGTCGGCACGATCGTCGTCTCCTCGACCTGCGCGACTTACGGCGATCCCCTGCGCGTGCCCATCGACGAGTCGCACCCGCAGGCGCCCGTGAATCCGTACGGTGAATCCAAGCTGATGGTCGAGACGCTGCTGCGCTGGTACGGCGAGCGCTACGACCTGCGGTGGATGGCGCTCCGCTACTTCAACGCCGCCGGCGCGGACCCGGACGGCGAGATTGGCGAAGACCACGACCCCGAGACGCACTTGATCCCGCTCGTCATCGGCGCCGCGCTGGGCACGCGGCCGCCAGTGCAGGTCTTCGGTACTGATTACCCCACGCCAGACGGGACGGCCGTGCGCGACTACGTGCACGTGATGGACCTGGCCGATGCCCATCTCCGAGCGCTCGACCGGCTCGGCGCCGGCACGCCGAGCCAGGCCATCAATCTGGGCACAGGCCGCGGCCATTCGGTGCGCGACGTCGTGGACGCCGTGGCACGCGTCGGCGACCGCGCCGTTCCGGCCGTCGAGGCCGCCCGCCGGCCGGGGGATCCGCCCGAACTCGTCGCGGCACCCGGGCGCGCGCGCGACGTCCTCGGCTGGACCTGCCGCTACCCCGATCTCGACGCCATCGTCCGCCACGCGTGGGCGTGGCACGACAAGCGGGTATAGTGAGGCGACGGCGCCCGCGGACGCGAAGCGCCGCGGCCAGCCCAAAGGGCGCCGCGCGAAGCGCGTGCGCGAGCGGGGGTGGGGCCCCGCGAGCGACTTATATTGGAGACCGCGTCGTGACCACCGATCACTCCAACCTGAATGCGCTCTCGGAGGCCGTGCTCCTCGCCAATCTCGAGCTCGCCAACTCGGGCCTCGTCATGGGGACGTTTGGCAACTTGTCGATCGTCGATCGCGAGGCCGGGGTCCTAGTCATCAAGCCGAGTGGCGTGCCGTACGAGGCGCTCACGGCGGCCGACATGGTGCCCGTGTCGCTCGAGACCGGCCGCGTCCTCCACGGCACGCGGCGGCCGTCGTCGGACACGCCGACGCACCTCGAGCTCTACCGCGCATTCGATTGCGGCGCCATCGTCCACACCCATTCGGAGTTTGCGACGCTCTTCGCGCAGACGCGGCGGCCGATCCGCTGCATGGGCACCACACACGCCGACTACTTCCGCGGCGCGATTCCCGTCACACGGCCGATGACCCAGGCCGAAGTCGAGACAGCCTACGAGGCGAACACCGGACTCGTCATCGTCGAGACCTTCCGCGCGGGCCGGATCGATCCGCGGGAAGTGCCGGCGGTGCTCGTGGCCAATCACGCGCCGTTCGCGTGGGGGCCCACCGCGGCGAAGGCCATCGATCATGCGCGCGTGCTCGAGTACGTCGCGCGTCTCGAGTGGCGCGGGCTCACGATGGCCCCCGACGCACCGCAGCCGGACACTTTCCTTACCGACAAGCACTATCTCCGCAAGCATGGCCCCGGCGCGTACTACGGACAGTAGAACCGGCACGCGAGGCGTGCTGTGGGATCTGGACGGCACGCTTGTCGATTCCGGCGACTATCACTGGCAGTCCTGGCGCACGGCCATGTCGCCGCTGGGCTTCGACGTGACGCGTGAGCGGTTCGTCGCCAGCTTCGGCCTGAAGAACCAGCGCATTCTGCGCGGCTGGCTTGGGCCGGACGCGTCCGACGATCTGATCCGCCGCACGGGCGACGCGAAGGAACAGGAGTACCGCCGCCTCGCGCGCGTGGGCGGCCTCGTCGCGCTACCAGGCGCCCGCGACTGGGTCGCGCGCCTCCGAGCGGCCGGCTGGCGACAGGCCATCGCGTCGTCGGCGCCGCGCGCGAATATCGACACGATGCTCGATCTCGTCGGCCTGGCCGACGCGTTCGACGCGATCGTCTCGGCCGACGACGTCACCGTTGGTAAGCCGGACCCGCAGGTATTTCTGTTGGCGGCCGACCGGATCGGCGTGACGCCCGCGCGTGCCGTCGTTGTGGAGGACGCCGCCGCCGGGATCGAGGCCGCACGGCGTGGCGGCATGGCGTCGATCGGCGTCCATCACGCCGGCGAGCTCGCCGCGGACGTGTTCGTCCGCTCGCTGGCCGATCTCCCGCTGGATGCCTTCGACCGCTTGGTGCCGGCGCGTTAAGGGTGCTACCTCTGGGTCCGCTTTCCCGTCTGGAGTATTAGAGCGTTCTGCGGAACCGCGATGATATAAGCCTCGGTATCTACCGGACGACCAGGGCATCCACCGCCACCGGCCCGGGGCCACGATTGACGATGTTGATGGTGTGTGGGCCAGGCGCGAGACCGGTCACTTCACACACCGTCTGCTGAGCCTGGCGCGCGCCCGCCGTGGAGAGATCCGCCATCGCTCGAGTTCTTCCATCGATCTGCACTTCGATCGTTCCGGCTCCGGATTCCTTCGGCGCGATCACGGACACGCGGCTGCCGGCGAATTTACAACTCCAGACGTCGCCGGGCGTGTCGCTGATGGCGAGGTCGTCGTTGAAGTCGCCGGTGCCGAGATTGCAACGGCGAATCCATCCGGGATACGTCGCGCCGGGGTCGTCGTCATTGAACCAGCCCTTGTCATGGGTCACGCGCAAGACCCGGCACATCGTCGCAAGCGATTGATTGGCGATGCCTGCCAGCGGCCGCACCGTGCCGCGGGGCGTGACCGTCAGCCCTTGGTCGCCTTGCACACACGTCAGCGCAACATCCGAGTCGAGCAGTTCGACTTTGGACACGCTGCCCAACGTCGCCCCGCCGGCGCGCGAGCGCCTTCAGCGTGATCGGGCCGCCGTCCCAATTCAAGAGCGTGGCATAGACATTGCCGTTGTTGCGCGTGTAGCACACGGCCCCTGAATCTTCTTCGGACACCTCGAACGGCCGCGAGGCATAGACCGATTCGCCGTTCGCTCTCAGCCAGGCGCCAACGTCCTTGCACATCTGAATCGCCTGCGGGTCCAGATCGCCGCGGCCATGCATGCTGATGTTGAGCAGCAAGCTCCCATTGCGGGAGACGTTTTGCATCAGCGTTCGGATGACGCTTCGGGCATCCATGTATTTCTGCCCGGTCTGGTAGTGCCAGGTCCCGCTCGTGACTTCCGTCTGGAACGAATACGGCGTGATCTGCGGTTCGACGATGGCCTCCGTGCTCTTGACCAGGGACCGGTCAACGAACGGAAGCAGGTCGGGGCGGTCCTGAAAGCTGTTGTAACGCCCGCCCACGCCCTTGAGGTTGAGCACGACGTCCATCTTCCCGCGGTTCCATTGCAGGGATTTGTTGTAGTAGTTGGCGGCCAGCGTCGGCGCCAGGAATCCCAGTCCCATGTGGACGCCCAAATCCACCTGGGAATCGCCCGCGTGTTCGTCGAAGTAAATCACGTCGGGGCGATACTTGCTGATGGCGTCGTCCACCCGCCACATGAATTGATTGGCGAAGGGCGAGAGCAACGGGTCGTTCTCCGGACGGCGCGGCCCCCTGGCATGGCGTGCGGCGGCCCGTAGAGGTCCACCGGGTCCATGCCTTGCCACCATCTGCCTTGGCCGTCCGCGACGGTTGGCCGCACCGCCGGCGGCGCCAGCGCCGCGATGTCCGCCGGAGTCCATTTGCCATATCCGTCCAGAATCGTCTGCCGCGCGTCGTAAGGCACGTCCCTGCATCGGCCCGCGCCGGTCGCTCGTGTAACGCACCGGCATGAACTGGCCCCAGGTTCGACCGGGCGTGTTGTGAAAGCCGATCCCAAAACGCATTCCGTATTTGCGCGCGACCTTCTCCCAGGTGCCGACGACGTCCACCTTGGGGCCGACGTTCACGGAGTTCCACGGCTGATATTTCGAGTCGTAGCAGTCGAAGTTGTCGTGGTGAGCCCCCATCGCCATGAAGTAGCGGGCGCCCATTTCGACGTACAACGCCATCAACTCATGAGGGTTCCAGCGGTCAATCACCCAGTTGCGACAGATGTCCTTGTAGCCATAGACCGACGGATAGCCAAAGTGCTGGACGTGGTAATCGTACTGCCCGCTGCCCTCCTGATACATGCCGCGCGCATACCAGTCGCCATCCTCGGGCATGGACTGCGGATCCCAATGCGCCCAGGCACCGAACTTGGCATCGCGCCACCACTCCGGCACGGTGTAACGCCGGCTGATCGCCCTCCAGTCCGGGGCGTAGGGCCCTGATGCCACCGACAACGGCGGCAAATTCCAGATGTCCGGCGGGAGTCCGAGGTCTCCGTCACCGGCAACCAGTTGATCGATGTCAACCGCGATGTCATCGGTCGCCAGGCCGATGGTGACGGTGGCGCCGGCGGGAATCGCCACGTCAATGATGGCGTGGAGCACACGGTTGGTGAGCACCCCCGAAGAGTGAACGTTCACCTTGCGGGCTGGCTGGCCGTCGACCGCGACGCTGATCGTGCCATTCGTCACCGACCCGTACCGAATCGCCAATCTGGTAGCCGCCGGCAGATCGGCAAAGGCGGCGCTCTGGCCGGGCTTGGTCAAGCGGACGAGTGAGCGCTTGGAGAATGTAACCGTGCCATGGCGCACCAGTAAGCAGCCCGGCACCACGGCGGGCAGGATGATGCCGGCGCCAGCGGCCTTCAGGAAGTTTCGACGGTTGATCGAGTTCGTCTTCACAATGCTCGCCGACTCCTGTAACGTTCCCCCCGATGCGCCGGAGGCCACGTCCGCGAGCGCCAGGCCGCGTGGCTCACTTCGGTCAGCGAAGATCCGCGTCCACCCAGAGGGCTCAATGAACTCCGCCTCTCCCCGTTGCCCGCCGTTCGCTTCCGCCTCCGTCGCGATCGCTGCCATTATCGCCCTGCTGCTTGGAGTCCAACAGGCGACCGCGCAAAGCATTGCCGGTCATCCCAACTGGCCCGGCAAGGGCCAGCTCTTCGTCGGGACTTGCTACGACCCGGTCGGCCGCACGCCCGAGGAGGTCCGCCATGACATCGCCATCATGAAGACAGCCGGATTCAATCTGGTGCGCATGGGCGATCTGTCCTGGGATTCCTTCGAGCCGGCAGACGGGACGTTCGAGTTTGCCTGGTTCGACACGATCATGAACGAGATGGCGGCGAGTGGCATCAAGGTGATCCTGGATATTCCCGGTTTGCCGGCGCCGAGCTGGCTTCATCACAAATATCCGGGCGCGAACGTCGTGACGCAGGACGGCGTCGTGCTTCACGCCGCGTCGCGCTACATGGAGGACATCAGCGACCCCGATTATCGCCGCGAGGCCGTCCGTCTTGCCGATGCGCTGACCACGCACTACGCGCATTTCTCCGCGTTGCTGGCTGTCGGCTATGACAACGAGATCGGCAATGGCTACATGTCGTACTCGGCCGCGGACCGCCTCCGCTTCATCGACTGGCTGAAAGCCAAGTACGGGACCATCGAGGCTCTCAACACAGCCTGGGCGACGCAATTCTGGTCGCGCAAGGTGAACGACTGGGATGAGGTCGAACTGCCGTACGGCGACGGGCCCGGACCGAACGAGCGAAACCTGGACCTCCACCGTTTTTGGTCCGACGAGACCATCTCGACGCTGAAGGACCTGGAGACCGTGCGCGAGAAGAACATTCCCGATGTTCCCGCCGTTTCCAACCTTTGGCCCACAGCCCCGCGCAAAGGCTTCGATTATCTCAGTTCCTATAAGGATTACGTGAGCTACGGCGCCGAAGGCTTTTATCCTGGTGACCCTCTGGACGCGAGCTTCGGTGCGTTGATGACAAAGGGTGATCTCGACGCGCCCATCTGGTTCAACGAGTTCACCGCGGGCGGCGGCGGCTATTACGGGAGCAAAGGCCGCAGCCGCATGTGGGCCTATATGGGACTCATCGACGACGCGCAGACGGTCCTGGCCTGGACATTCGTCACGCAACAAGGCGGCGAAGAGCAAGCCTTGTTCGGGCTGCTGAATCACGACAATACGCCGTCATGGAAAGTGGGGGAATTCGCACAAATCGCCTCCGAGTTCGGCCGAGTGGAAAAGCTGGGGTTCCCGCGCTACGCCAAGCCCCAGGTCGCCATCGCGTGGTCTTTCGACAGCCATATCGCGACCAATCCGCCGCCGGGTCCCAATACGGTTCCTCAGTATTACCAGATGCCGTACCTGAAGCAGGCGGAGAACGCGTTCGAGCCGTTCTTCACGGACAATATCGACACGGCCATCGTCAACCTCGGCCATGCCGAGCTCGACCGCTACAAGCTCGTCGTGGTGGCCGGCGACTACGTCATGGACAAGGCCAGCGCGGACGCCATCCGCCGCTATGTCGCGAACGGCGGCACCGCGATCATGACCGGCTATTCCGCAAAGGTGGACGAGCACGCCCAGTGGTTCGATACGCCACTACCCGGTCGGCTGGCCGACGTGTTCGGACTGCACACCAACGAATTCTACCGTTCGGAAAGGCCCCTGGAAGTCAGGATCGGCGGCACCCTTTGCACGGGCACGGATCCCTACTACGAGGTGCTGGAACTCGACACCGCGAAGCCATACGCGATGTTCTTGAATACGCGGGAGAAGAGCCCAGCGGTATCGATCAACCAGTACGGCAAGGGGCAGGCAATCTACGTGGCGACTGCGGCGCAGCCGTCAATCCTCGGTCCCCTGGTGCGCACCCTCTATGCCGGTCTCGGCATCGCGCGTGGACCAGAGACGCCGTCGGGCGTCTATGCCCGCGAGGTCAACGGCCGCACGCTCTATGTCAACACGACGACCGAGCCGAAATCCGTCCCTCTGAGCGGTACGAAGACCGGTGTGCTGTCAGGCCAACGCTATTCCGGGTCACTTCACCTCGGCCCCTATGGCGTGGATCTTCTGCAGTAAAGCCATCACGCCCAGACGCCCGCGCCAGCCCCCGAAGGACCATCTGGCCCGCCGGACGGGCGTGAACCGCTGTATGCTTCTGCCGTTCTCGCTTCCCTGAGAGGTTTCAATGTCCCCTTCGATGCGTCGCCGTGACTTCCTCCGTGCGGCAGCTGCCTCTGGCACGGCATACCTGGTCGCGCCCGCGGCACGCGTGTTCGGCCTCGAGCAGGCCACGCCGCCCGATCCGAATTTCCACGTGTACCTTGCCTTCGGACAATCCAACATGGAGGGTTTTCCGGGGGTCGAAGCGCAGGACAAGACCGGCGTGGACCCACGATTCAAGATGTTGGCCGCGGTCGACTTTCCGAACCTCGGCCGCCAGCAGGGCGAGTGGTACGACGCCATCCCGCCGCTCTGCCGCAGCACGACGGGACTGTGTCCAGCTGACTATTTTGGCCGCACCCTGGTGGCGGGGCTGCCGGAGGCCATCACGGTCGGGGTGCTCAACGTCGCCGTGGCCGGATGCAAGATCGAGCTGTTCGACAAGGACACCTATCAGACCTATGCGGCGACCGTCGCGCCGTGGATGACCGCCATCATCGCGCAGTACGGTGGGAACCCCTATCAGCGTCTGGTGGACATGGCCAGAGTGGCGCAGCAGAAGGGCGTCATCAAGGGCATCCTGCTGCACCAGGGCGAGTCCAACCCGAACGACCAGGCGTGGCCGCACAAGGTCGGAAAGATCTATGGCGATCTCCTCGCGGACCTGCACCTCAATGCCGCGGACGTGCCGCTCCTGGCCGGGGAAACGGTCAACGCCGATCAGCAGGGCGCCACGGCCGCGATGAATACGACCATCGCGGAGCTTCCGACGGTGGTCCCGACGTCGTACGTGATCTCGTCGAAGGGCTGCGAATGCCGGCGAGACCACCTGCACTTCACGCCCGCGGGCTACCGCGAGCTCGGCAAACGCTACGGCGAGAAGATGCTGGAACTGGTGCCGGGCGCGACCGCCGCGGACCGGAAGGCCCTCGGGTGACGACCGCTCCATGTCAATACACACGTATTGACGCAGAGCGGTCCGGCCGGCTATCCTCGAACACGTGCCCGTCAAGTCGCAGCAGCTGCAGATTCGCGTGACGCCGGCCGAAAAAGCTGAACTGAAGCGCGCCGCGCGACGCGCTGGGCTGGACGTGTCGCAGTACGTGCTCGCGCGGCTCCTGCCGCCCGCGCGCGGTCGGCTGCTGGACATCGTCGGCGCACTTCGCCGCGGCGAAGACCAGCGGTTCGCCCTGGCCGACCTCAACGACCTCTTGTCGCGACTGGCGCCCGCGGCGTTCCCCGACGTCGCCGCCGACCTCGACCTCGCGGGCCTGACGCCCCTCCTGCAGAACTACGTCGCGGCGATGATCGAGCAGGCCGCCAACCAGAAGGGGGCGCCGACGCCGGCCTGGACGCGCGACATCCAGCCGCTGGACGCCCCGTACTTCGCCGTGCCCTTCCCGAAGCTCCGCCCGCATTTACTGCGGGCGGCGCCGGTGGCGTTCAAGCGCCGCAATCTTTTCGTCGATGCCGCGGTCGGCGATCGCGTCTGACGCGCCCATGACGGCACACACGCTGTCGAACGCGGACATCCGCCGGTTGTTCGACCTGCTGGACGCCGACCTTGCGGCGCACGGCGTGGAAGGCGAGCTCTACCTCGTCGGCGGCGCCGTCATGTGCCTCGCGTTCAATGCCCGAGAAGCCACGAAGGATGTGGATGGCCTGTTCGAGCCGGCTACCGCCGTCCGCGAAGCGGCGGCGCGTGTGGCTGCCGCGGCCGGTGTTGACGCGGCGTGGCTCAACGACGCCGTCAAGGGCTACCTGAGCCCTCGCGGCGAGTTCGATCGATTTCTGCAGCTGCCCCACCTGAAGGTCTTCGTCGCGCGCCCGCAGTACCTGCTCGCCATGAAGTGCGCCGCGCTCCGACTGGGCGCGGAGTTTCACGACCTGGACGACGTGCGCTACCTGCTGCGGTTCCTGAACGTGGGGACCTCCGATGAGGCCCTCGCCATCATCGCGCGCTACTTCGATGAATCGCACCTGCTGCCGAAAACGCGGCTCATCCTCGAGGAGCTGCTGCCGCAGTGAGACCTGCTCGGAACCGCGGCGCTACGGGGCGCGCGAGATCGCGAGGTGCCCCCAGGGGCTGAAGCCCCGGGGCTCCATACGGAGAGCTACGTCCGCGCCCGGCTCCGAATCTCGATGAGCTGCTTCATCACGCCGTAGAGATTGCCCTGCCACGTCGTCGTCCCGAACGCGTCGTGCAGTTGCTTGTAAATCGGATAGAGCTGCTTGTAGGTCGCGTGCGCTTTGGCGTTCGGTGTGTAGACCTTGGGCTTGAGGCCCGTCATCCGTTTCTGCGCCGCGGCGAACGTCTTGTGCGCCCGGGCCACAACCGCGCCGGCAATGGCCGATCCTAGCGCGCAGGTCTGGGCCGAGCGGCTGATCTTCATCGGACGCCCCGTAACGTCCGCGTAGATCTGCATCGTGATCGGGCTCTTCTCCGCAATCCCCCCGCAGTTCACGACCTGTTTCACGCGGACGCCGTACTCCTCGAAGCGATTGATGATCGTGAGCGCGCCGTACGCCGTGCCCTCGATCAACGCCCGATAGACCTCCGCCGGGCTCGTATAGAGCGTCTGGCCGACGAGCAGCCCGGTGAGCGCCTGGTCGACAAGGATCGTCCGGTTGCCGTTGTTCCAGTCCAGCGCCAGCAAACCGGACTCGCCGGCGTTGAGCGCCGCCGCCTGCTTGGCGAGCGCCGCGTGGGACAACTTGTCGCCCTGCGGCTGGATGTAGTTCACCCACCAGTTGAAGATGTCGCCCACCGCCGACTGGCCGGCCTCGAGGCCGTAGTACCCGGGCAGGACCGAGCCGTTGACGATGCCGCAGAGGCCGGGAATGTCGGCGAGCTTCCTGGCCGAAGGCACGACCATCATGTCGCACGTGCTCGTGCCGATGATCTTGACCAGCGTCCCGGGGGTGATGCCGCTGCCCACGGCGCCAAGGTGCGCGTCGAAGGCGCCGACCGCGACCGGAATCCCAGCCGAGAGGCCCGTCCGTGCGGCCCACGCGTCCGTCAGACCGCCGACCGCGGTGTCGACCGCCGACGCGCGGGGACGCAGCCGCGTGCGGAGCGCACCGAGCTTGGGATCCAGTCTGGCGAGGAACTTGGCGTCGGGGTATCCGCCCCAGGCCTCGTTGTACATGGCCTTGTGGCCGGCCGCGCACACGCCGACAGTCAACCGGTCGGGCGCTTCCGTGCCGGTCAGCGCGGCCGGCACGTAGTCGGCCAGCTCCACCCAGCTGTACGCGGCGTTGAACACCTCCGGGCTCGTGCGCCGGCAGTGCAGGATCTTGCTGAAGAACCACTCGCTCGAATAGGTGCCGCCGCACTTGGCGAGATACTGCGGGCGCCGCTTCTTTGCCAGCGCGGTGATCTCGGCGGCCTCTTCGACGCTGGTATGGTCCTTCCACAGCCACGCCATCGCCGCCGGGTGGTTCGCGAACTTCCGCTGGAACGCGAGCGGCTGTCCCTTGGCGTCCACCGGCAGCGGCGTACTGCCCGTCGAGTCCACGCCGATGCCGATCACCTGATGGGGCGCGAACCCGCGCACCGTCTCACGTGCCTGGGCCAACGCCTCGCGGATCGCGATCTCGGCGCCCTCGAGATAGTCCGCCGGATGCTGCCGTGCGAGCTGCGGGTCGCGGCCGAGGATCACGCCGGCCGTGCCGTGCGCGTAGTTCCAGACGGCCGTACCGACTTCCTCCCCGTTGGCGACATCGACGATCAACGCGCGAACCGAGTTCGTGCCGTAGTCCAGACCGATGGTGTATTTGGTAGACATACTTGATCTCATCGCACAACTTCGAACTTTCCTCTGCGCGGCGTCAATAACTCAATGGCTCAATGACTCAATGACCCAATGCCCAATGGCCCAATGGCCCAATGGCCCAATGGCCCAATGGCCCAATGGCCCAATGACACATCGCTCGTGTCAACTGTCAATCATGACCTTGACCACACGATCCTTGTACGCCGTGTTCAAGGCGAAGGCCTCACCAATACGCGCGAGCGGGAACCGGTGACTGACGAGCCCGCCGAGGTCCACCCGACCTTCGGTGGCAAGGCGGATGGCCCGCGGATAGACGTGCTTCATCCGGCGGCTCAGGAGCAGCGTGAGCCCCTTGCGACGCGCGGTTGACGCCTTCAGCGCCAGTCGATCGTCGCCGGGGATGCCCACCAGGACCACGCGTCCGCCAAGGCGCGCCATCTCGGCGGCGGCAGCGACCGAGGCGTCGGCCCATGCGGCTTCGATCGCCACGTCCACGCCGCGGCCGTCGGTCGCCTGCGCGATCCGTCGGACGGGGTCCTCCCGGTCGCCGCGGATGGGCACCGCGCCGTATTTCCTCGCGAGGGCCAGCCGCCATGGCAACCGGTCGATCGCGAAGATAGGCGCGGCGCCGGCCAGCCGCATGAGCTGCAGAATGAGCAGGCCGATCGGCCCCATGCCGATGATCGCGGCGCTCTCGGCTATGCGGATCCTGGCCAGGTCCACCGCGTGAATGGCGACGCCGAGCGGTTCGAGCAGCGCGGCCTCGGTGTCGTCGAGCGAATCGGGCACCGGAAAACAACTGCGCGCCGGCATGAGCATCCGTTCGCAGAAGCTTCCCCCGTACGGGAAGTTGCCGCAAAACGCGAGATGGCGGCACAGGTTGGGGTGCCCCTGCAGGCAGGGCTCACAGTGACCGCACGGCTGCGCCGGGTCCACGGCCACGCGGGTGCCTGGCGTGAGCGGCCGGTGGTGTCCGTCGAAAGCGCCAGGTCCAATGGCCAGGACGATGGCGGAGAACTCGTGACCGAGGATGAAGGGCGCCTCCACGGCGGTATCGCCGATGCGCGCGTCGAGGTACGAGTGCAGATCGCTGCCGCAAACGCCGGTGGTCGTGACGCGCAGCAGGGCCTGCCCGCGCCCCGGCGGCCCCGGACGCGGCACACGCTCGACGCGCAGGTCGCCTGGGCCGTGTACCCGGGCGGCGCGCATCGTGGCGGAGTTTCCGACGCGGGCGCGGCGCATCAGACGACGAATCCGTCCTTCAGGCCGTAATACGCCTCGTTCACGCGCAACTGCTGCCTGAACTCGCGCACGCGGGTCCCGGCGTCGATGACGGCGAGCTCGATGCCGGCCATCTCCGAGAAGTCCTCCAGCATCTCCGTGGTCACGGCCTGGCTGAACCCCGTATGATGCGCGCCGCCGGCATAGATCCAGCTGGCGCACCCATCCGCGAAGTTCGGTTTCGGCACCCACAGCGCGCGCGCCACGGGGAGCTTGGGCATTTCGGCTCCGGACACGATCGTCTCGACTTCGTTCACGAGCAGGCGGAAGCGGTTTCCCAGGTCGATGAGGCTCGCGTTGACGGCCGGGCCTGGAGGCGTGTTGAAGACGAGCCGCGCGGGATCGGCCTTCCCACCAATGCCGAGCGGATGGACCTGCAGCGAGGGCTTCCCTGCGGCAATGCTCGGACAGATCTCCAGCATGTGCGCGCCGAGGACGGCTTCGGCGCCGGCCTTGAGGTGGTACGTGTAGTCCTCCATGAACGACGTACCGCCGGAAAGACCGCTCGCCATGACTTTCATCGCCCGGACGAGCGCCGCCGTCTTCCAATCGCCTTCGGCGCCGAACCCGTAGCCGTCGGCCATCAGCCGCTGCGCCGAAATGCCCGGCAGTTGGCGCAACCCGTGCAAATCCTCGAACGTCGTCGTGAAGCCCTTGAATCCGCCGTCGGTCAGGAAGGCGCGCAGGCCGAGTTCGATGCGCGCGGCCTCGCGAACCGATGCCCGGCGACGGCCGCCCTTCCGCAGGTCCGCCGCGACGTCGTAACTGGCCTCGTACTGGCGGCAGAGCCTGTCGATGGCGGCGTCCGAGACCGTGTTCACGACCTTCACGAGATCGCCCACGCCGTAGCCATTGACGGCGTAGCCGAACTTCATCTGCGCGGCGACTTTGTCGCCTTCGGTCACGGCGACTTCGCGCATGTTGTCGCCGAAGCGGGCGAACTTCGCGCCCTGCCAGTCGGCCCACGCCGCGGCCGCGCGCGCCCAGGTCCCGATCCGCCGCTGCACCGTCGCGTCCCGCCAGTGGCCGACGACGACCTTCCGGTTCAGGCGCATGCGGCTCATGATGAATCCGTGCTCGCGATCGCCGTGCGCGGCCTGGTTCAGGTTCATGAAGTCCATGTCGATGGACGACCAGGGAATATCGCGGTTGTACTGGGTGTGGAGGTGCAGGATCGGCTTGCGGAGGAGCCTGAGCCCGTTGATCCACATCTTCGACGGCGAAAACGTGTGGCACCAGGTGACGAGGCCGACGCAGCGATCGGCCGCGTTGGCCGCCTGCATCACCGCGGTGGCGTCGTCAGGCGACGTGACGACGGGCCTCACGACGACGCGCACCGGCACATCGGCCGCCGCGGCGAGCGCGCGGGCGATTTCACGCGAATGCGTCGCGACGGTCCGGAGCGTGCCTGGGCCGTACAGATGTTGACTGCCGGTCACGAACCAGACTTCGAGGTGCCTGAGGTTGACGACAGGCTGTTGTGGCTGTGCCTTCTGACTCATGATGTGTCTCCCGGCCCTTACTTCACGTACCCGCGCTCCCGGTAGTACTTCATCGCGCCGGGATGCATAGGGATGACATGGCTGACTGCCACCGTCTGGGGGTCGTAGTACCACGGTTCGATCTGCGTCTGGAACAAGTCGCGGTGTTCATCGAGGGCCTTCGCGACCGCGTACGCGAAGGCATCCGGCGCATCGTCTCGCACGTAGATGAGGTGGTTGGGCCGCATCACCGTAGGAATCGGACGGTCGACCCCTCGGAAGAGCGCCAGCGGAATCGTGGCGCGCTCGTAGCCCGGCTGCTGGGCCAGCTTGGCGATCAACGGCTCGGGGAAGTCGAGGAACACGAGGTCGTTCAACTGGCTGGCTTCATACCAGGACCGCTGTTCCGGCGTGTTCGCCAGGAGGCCGGTGCCGATGAACACATCGGCCGACGCCCGCTTCTCTCGGGTCACCCGCGTCGGGCCGGCCCCGGCGGGCGGCATGATGCCCCCACCCTTGGCCTGCAGGTCCGCGACCTTGATGCCGTAGTAGTCGAAGATGATCGGGTTGCCGCCGACAATCCAGGTCGGCGCCTTCCGGTCCTTGATCTGGCTCAGGTCGGTGATGCCCGACTTCTTGCTCGCCGCCGCCAGCATGTACGTGGTGGTTCGCACCACCGCGATGACCCGGTAGTTGTGGCGCGGTTTGCCGTCTCTGGCATACGGTCCCGTGCCGTTCCAGGCGTCAATCAGGTTGGACTCGCTGGTGGCGCTGATGTCCGGCACCGCGTCAGGGGGCGGCTCGACGTACTCCGGGTCGCCAATCTGTTCGGGCGGCGGCATGACCGGCTTGGTCTTGTCCGCCATCTCGCGCGGCCCGTAGGTGGACCAGCAGACCCAGCAAATCTTCGTGTGATAGCCGTAGAAGCTGAGAGCATCCGCCGTGACCTTGGCGAGGATGCCCCACGGACACGCCTTGCAGGCGCCGGCGAACACCGGCGTCTTCGCCGCGATGGTCGCCGACACCTGAGAGCCGCCTGCCTGGCCACGCACGGGAACCTGCGAAAAGCACAGCAGGACCGCCACCGACAGGGCCACGACCTGAACCGAACGCCGAACCCTGACGCGCATGATCTCCTCCCGGCCAGCTACGCCACGTTGAATGCGTAGAGGCTCACGCTCACGGGCGGGGCCTCCACGGTCTGCGGAAGCGCGGTCTGGGGCGTCTCCACGATCTTGACGACGGGCTCCTGCCCCGCCTGGTTCGTGGCGTCCACTCCTGGCGGCGCGATCTGATAGAGCGTCCCCGTGCCGTGGAGCGTGACCCCGCCAATGGCTGGAGTGAAGCTGTGGGCCTCCTCCGTGGGGTTGACCACCGAAATCAGGAACTTCTTGCGATCGGCGGAAAACGCCGCGAGCACGTCCAGCGGATAGGTCGGGCTTCCGGTGGGCTTGTTTCCTCTGTCGACAAACGGCGTGCCCGGCACGAGCGGCTGGGGCGAATCGCCGTCAACCGCCACCGGCCGCGCGCCGCCGAAGTGGGTCTGCATCAGCTTCATCACCACGCCCTCGGCCGCGAGGCCCACGCCTTCGCCGGTCCGGTCGGTCAACACGCGCAGGCCGCCGGTCGCACAGCTGGCCTCGATCTGGCCGGAGTGGCGGAACATCTCATGGAAGCACAGCGCATAGGAGAGCGGCATCAGCATCCCCGATTGCCGCCCGAAGCCTCCCCCGGCGGCGGGCGACGCCCCTCGGAGCCGATTGCCCCATTCATCGAAGATGAACTTGATGTTCTTCTCCTTCAACGCAGGCATCTTCTCGACGTACTTGTCCCAGGCCTCGAAGGCTTCGCCAATGCGGTTGGCCAGCCTCCGCGTTCTGAACTGCAGCGGGTCGTGCACATCCACGAAGAGCTGCTTGTCGGCGTCGAAGGCCAGATCGGGATAGGCGTACGTGTGCTCGGAGAGATAGTCGATGCGGTCAGCGGAGTTCTGCAGCAGCCATCCATCCCAGTCGTAGGTGCTGCCGAACTCGTAGGGCAGGGTCGCGGTAATCGCCGGCTCCCAGATGCTCGGGAAGAAGTTGCCCTTCTTCTCGGCGCCGCCCACCGACTTTTCGCAAATCGTCGCGCCCGACGCGGTCACCTTGATGGTCGGGTCCACCGCCTTCATGGCGTCGACGATGTCATTGTGCTTCACCCAATACTGATTCAGCGACATGTGGCCGTACTGCCACGGACCGTACATCTCGTTGCCGATGGACCAGAGCCGCACGTTGAACGGCTCGGGGTGTCCATTCTCGGCGCGCATGCTCCCCATGCGTGTGTTGACGGACCCGTTGCAGTACTCGACCTCCTCGGCCGCCTCGCGCGCCGACAGGAATCCGCTGTCGATCACCAGATCCGGTTCACCGCCGACCAGCCGGTTGAGGGCGAAGAATTCATGCAAGCCGACGTCGTTCGACTCGACCCGGTTGCCCCACATCGGCTGCGAGCGAGGCGGACGCTTGTCCCGATCGCCCACGCCGTCGCGCCAGTCGTACGTCGAGACGAAGTTGCCGCCCGGCCACTTGAACATCTTGAAGCCTTCTTCTTTGAAGAGGCGGATCATGCCGGCATGAAACCCCTCGACGTTGTCGGCCGGCATCAGCGAGGCGGCCCCGACGTGGAAGGTGCCGCGGCCGGTTCCGAGAATCTCCAGGCGCGCATCGTCCGCGTCGGCCGGAGCGGTGAACGTCAACGGGAACTTCCGGTACTCGCGCGTAAGCGACGGAATCTTGAGTGTGTGCGCGTCACCGGCGCCCGCGCCCCAGACCACCCGAACGGCCACCGTCGCACCGGGCTCCCCGGCCAGATAGACGTAGCCTGCGTACGCCCTGCCGCGTCCCAGACGCAGTCCGGACTGCTGAATCCCGCGGGGCTCGGCGCCGTCGACCGTGGTGCGCGGGCTGTGCGCGCCGACGAACGGCCGTTCGGTGTCCATGGTGACGGTGCCGTCCGGGCCGACCGGCCGGAACGGCTCGCCTCCGAACCGGCGGAAGCCGCCACCACCTGGCGCCGCGGCGGCGGGCGCCTGGGCAATCGGATTGGCGAACTTCCGGTCGGTCAGCATCTCCGCCCACACCCCCGTGGTCGCGGGCTCCATGTAGCCGCCGAAAATCAGCGGGTTGATCGGCTGGCCCGGCTTCGACGCGTCGATCGCGACCCGAAGGCTGCCTTGCGCCGCGGCGACCGTCGCCATCCGCTGCTGCAACAGGGCGGCGCCTGCCACCGAAGCCGCCAGAAACTCCCGTCGATTCATTGCCATCTCATGCCTCCTTGTGGAACTGCCTAGAGCTCATCTCATCAACCGAACCG
Organism: uncultured Acidobacteriota bacterium; assembly: GCA_963849525.1. Classification (GTDB taxonomy): domain Bacteria; phylum Acidobacteriota; class Vicinamibacteria; order Vicinamibacterales; family SCN-69-37; genus CAVXSP01. The sequence continues at coordinate 113,403 of CAWKHL010000010.1, forward strand.
GCATTCGGCGCGGTTCCGTGCGGTCGGCGCCCAATCATTGGAGTGCGTCGCCTTTGAACGTATAGATCCGCCCGGCCTGCGTTCGCACGGTCTTGACGACGTCGCCGCGGCGCACTCGCAACGTCCCGCCAAGGTGCGACGTGAGGCGCGCCGTGTCGAGGTGTCCGTCGCGCCACGTCAGATCCACGTCGAATCCTCCGCGCGCGCGCAGGCCCGTCGCCCGGCCCGATGACCACGCCGTCGGCAGCGCCGGCAGCAGGCGGACGTCATCGACCTCGGCCGCTCGGTTGTTTGCGGCTCCCGCGGGCACGGTGACTTCGCTCTGCAGCAGCATCTCGACGATCCCGGACGTGCCCCCGAAGTTGCCGTCGATCTGGAACGGCGGGTGCGCGTCGAGCATGTCCGGATAGGTGCGTCCGGGGCCCAGCAGGAACCGCAGAATCTCGTACGCGTGATCGCCCTGGCCCAGATGCGCCCACAGATTGATGCGCCAGGCCGTCGCCCATCCGGTGGACTCGTCGCCGCGAATCTCGAGCGAGCGCCGCGCCGCGGCGCCGAGCGCCGGTGTGCCGGTACAGGTCGATGTCATGCCCAGGGAACAAGCCGAACAGGTGCGACACGTGACGATGATGGATGTCGGGCGCCTGCATGTCCCAGTCCTCGAGCCATTCCTGGAGCTGACCGGACGAGCCCGTCTGCAGCGGCGCCAGCCGCGCGCGCGTCTCGGCCCAGCGCGCGCGCAGCCCGGCGTCCGTGCCAAGGATCTCGGACGCGCGCGAGACGGCGTCGAACAGATCGCGCAGGATCTCCTCGTCCATCGTCGGGCCGTCGACGATCGCGGCGCCGTGCGGATGCTGATTCTCCGGCGAGAGCGACGGCGAGGTGACCAGCCAGTGGTGCGTGGGCTCTTCGACGAGAGTGTCGAGGAAGAACTGGGCCGCGCCGCGCAGCGCCGGATAGATGCGCTGCAGGTAGGCGCGATCCCCGGTGAACTGGTACCGATCCCACAGCGCCAGCGTGAGCCAGGCGCCGCCGGTCGGCCAGATGCCATAGGCCGCGCCGTCGATGGGCGCCGTGGCGCGCCAGAGGTCGGTGTTGTGGTGCGCGACCCAGCCGCCGGCGCCGTACATCTCGGCGGCCGTGCGCGCGCCGGTCTGGGTCAGATCCATGACCATCGCCGCCAGCGGATCGAGGCACTCGTCGAGATTGGTCGTTCGACGCGGGCCAGTAGTTCATCTCGGTGTTGATGTTGATCGTGTACTTGCTGCCCCAGGGCGGATTCATGCTGTCGTTCCAGAGGCCCTGGAGGTTGGCCGGCTGACCGCCAGGGCGCGAGCTTGAAATCAGCAGGTAGCGGCCGTACTGGAAATAGAGCGCCGCCAGCGCCGGATCGCCGCCGTCCGGAAATGCGCGAATCCGCTCGTCGGTCGGCAGGTCGGCCGAAGAGGTGCGGCCAAGATCGAGACTCACCCGCCGGAACAGCTTCTGATAGTCGGCGACGTGCGCCCGGCGCAGCGCGGCCACTCCCTTTGCGCGCGCGGCCGCAATCGCGTCGCCCGTTCTCCGTTCGGGGTTGCCGCCGACGTCGTGATAGTTCACGTAGCTCGTGGCGGCGGCGATGAGGAGCGTGGCGGCATTGGCGCCGCGGACGACCAGCGCGTCACCGTCAGCCGTGACGGCCCCACCTTCGGGCAGTACCTGGACCCGCGCCTGCACGGTGAGCGCGGCCGTAATCGGCGTGCCGTCCGCGGTGGTCGCGTGGCCGTCGCCGTTGCGCCCGCGCAGGATCAGCGTGTCGCCGCTCACGGCAATTGTCGCGTCGAGCGGCGACTGCAGGCCGACGCGAACGTCAACGCGCCCCGGGCGATCGGCGGTCAACCTGACGACGATGACCTGGTCCGGCGCGCTGGCGAACACCTCGCGATTGAAGCGGACGCCATCGGCCGTGTACGACACGTGCGCGGTGGCTTCGTCGAGGTTCAGATCCCGCCGGTAGTCGGTGACCGCCGACACGTCGGGAAACGTCAACGACAGATCGCCCAGCGTCTCGTACGGCATCTCGCCAAGCGGCTTCGCCAGGACCTTCTGCGTCGTCAAGTCGGCCGCTTCCTTATAGCGTCCCTCGGCGATGAGTTGCCGGACGTCCGGCAGCGCGGCTTTCGCGTCCGGGTTGACCGGATCGTAGGGACCGCCAGCCCAGATGGTGTCCTCGTTGAGCTGCAGCCGCTCGTGGACGACGCCGCCGAAGACCATCGCGCCCAGACGACCGTTGCCAATGGGCAGGGCCTGCACCCACTCGGCGTTGGCGCCCTGGCGCGAGACGACTGCCGGCGCGGCGAGCGGATGATCGGCGGCCGGTCGGCGGTACCACAGCGACAGCGGCTGGTCGGGCGCGGGCGCCGCACCGGAGAATACCGGCGCCGGCGGCGCCTGGGACGCGACGAGCGGAACGATCAGGGCAGCGGCCAGAGCGAGCGCGACGGCAGATAGCCGCCGTGAAATGGTGAGACTGGTCATGAGTGCCGGCTATCATGTCGCGACGGCGCCGCTCGCGCAACACCGGACGCCGGCCGGCGCGGGGCTTCCGAACGCCGTCCGTTCAACCACCGGGGCCCAACCGCATCAACCGGCGCTGCCGCGTCCTTTGCCACGTCGAGAGGGCCCGCCGCGCCGAAATCGTGGCATGATTGCCGCCAAATCACTCTCGAAAGGACACCGGCCATGACTTCGTCGCGGCGCGTCTCGCTGATCTTGTCTGCCTTCGTTATCTCCGGCGCGCTGGCCGTGTCGATGGCACATCGCGTCTCGGCGCAATCACCGGTCACGCTCACCGTGCAGGCCGATCGCCCCGGACCGACGTTGAACCCGATGTTCTACGGCATGATGACCGAGGAGATCAATTTCTCGTACGACGGCGGCCTGTATGCGGAGCTCATCCGCAATCGGACGCTCAAGGACAACCCGGAGAGCCCCGATCACTGGTCGCTCATCAAGGACGACGGCTCCAACGCGACGATGGCGCTCGATACGGGCAGCCCGGTCCCGGACACCGCGCTCACGACCGCGTTGAGGCTCGACGCGACGACGGTAAAGGCCGGAGCGCGCGTGGGCGTCGCCAACGAAGGGTACTGGGGGATTCCGGCCCGGCCAAACACGACGTATCGGGCGTCTTTCTACGCCAAGGCCGATGGCCAGGCGCGCCGGCCGGTCACGATCGCAATCGAAAGCAACGACGGGCGCACCGTGTTCGCCTCCGCCAAGGTCGGACCGCTCTCCGGCGCGTGGAAGAAGTACACCGCCACGATCAAGACCGGGGCGCTCACGCCGTCGGCCACGAACCGGTTCGTCATCTCGACCGACGCGCCGGGCACGCTGTGGGTCACGCTGGTGTCGCTCTTCCCGCCGACCTACCACAACCGGCCGAACGGCACCCGCCCGGACATCATGGAGCTGCTCGCGGCGCTCAAGCCGAGCTTCCTGCGGTTTCCGGGCGGCAACTACCTCGAGGGGCCGAACTACGAGAATCGCTTCAACTGGAAAGCGACGATCGGTCCGCTCGAAGACCGCCCGACGCATATGAGCCCCTGGCGCTACCGCTCGTCGGACGGCATGGGTCTGCTCGAATTCCTCGAGTGGTGCGAGGACCTCCACATGGAGCCGCTCCTCGCGGTGTACGCGGGGCTGCACATCGACCGGGGCGCCAACATCCTCACGGGCGATGCGCTCAAGCCCAGCGTGCAGGACGCGCTCGACGAGATCGAATACGTGACCGGCGGACCGAACACGACGTGGGGCGCCCGGCGCGTCAAGGACGGGCACCCGCAGCCCTTCCCGCTCCGGTATGTCGAGATCGGCAACGAGGACTGGCTGAACGGCGGCACGGCCAGCTACGACTCGCGCTTCACGATGTTCTACGACGCCATCAAGGCGAAGTACCCGAACCTCAAGATCATCTCGACCATGCGATCGCAGGACCGGACGTTCGTCCACTCGCGTCCGCCGGATCTGCTGGACGACCACTTCTACATGTCGATCCCGACGGCGCTCTCGCAGGCGCATCTGTACGACGACTACAACCGCACCGCGTCCAAGATCTTCGTCGGCGAATGGGCCACGAACAGCCCGCGGACGGGCGACACGCCGATGATGGCCTTCGCGCTCGGCGACGCCGCGTGGCTGACCGGGCTCGAGCGCAACGCGGACGTCATCCAGATGAACTCCTACGCGCCGGTCTTCGTGAACGTGAACCCGGGCGCGCGTCAGTGGGCCGTGGATCTGATTGGCTACGATGCGCTTTCGAGCTTCGGGTCGCCCTCGTACTACGTGCAGAAGATGTTCTCGAACAATCGCGGGAACGTCGTCCTGCCGGCCTCCTTCGATCCGCTGCCCACGCTCACCCTCGACCAGATCCCCGTCGCGCCGGCGCCGCCGCCTCCGCCCGGGCGTCGGGGCCTCGGGGGGCGCGGCGGCCGCGGGCCGACCGGCCCATTCGACGGCCTGTACGTCGAGGCCACGCGCGACACCGCGACCGGCGACGTCATCCTGAAGCTCGTCAACGTCCAGTCAACGCCACAGTCGCTGCGCATCGACGTGAAGGGGGTGCCGTCGATCCGCAAGAACGCATCAGGTGAAGTGCTGACGGGCCCCCTGGACGCGGTGAACACCGTGGCGGCGCCCCGGAACGTGGTGCCCGCGCCAGTTACAATCACTGATGCCGGCCCGAGCTTCATGCATGAGCTCCCGGCCCATTCGGTGAGCGTCATCCGGCTGAAGACGCGGTAGTCGCGCGACGCGCGCTGCCGCGCCCGCCGACGCCGTTCAGGGCTGCTGTTGGGACCCGCGAGATCGGTTCGAGCGGACCGCGCGTCCTCCGGGCGGAGCATCCCGCCTGGCGGCGCGCTCCGGATGCCGCTGTCCAACTCACCGGGACGCCCCACTGGCAAAGCGGCTCACGGGAGGTCGTTCCGGGCGGCATCTGCGGCACCAAAAAGAAACGGGCACGCCTTGGAGGCGTGCCCGTTCTTGTATCACGCGGTGCTCGAACGCCGGCGTGGCCTACCCGCGGCCGCCACGGCCGGCCCCGCCGCGCCCGGCCGGAGCCCCGCCACGGCCGCCGCGGCCGAAGCCCGCCGGCAGCAGCGAATCCAGTTTGTCGTCGCGGAGCGCGACCGACTGGCTGACGGTGTCGAACACCATCGCCTGCGGATCCGCCACCGTGTAGGGCTTCCAGGCGAGGCCCGGCTGGCCGGGATTGCCCGTCTTGGCGAAGTTGATCCACGCCTGCGAGACCTTGTCCTGCAAGGCCATCGCGATCGGACCGCCGCCCGTCGCCGTATGGATCTGCGGCACGCTCAGCGCGTGGAAGCAGAAGGCCAGCTCCGAGCAGTGGAAGGACGTGATGCCGCCGTCGATCGGGTATTCCCACGCGAACAGGTAGTTGTAGACCGGCACCTTCGTCTTCTCGAGCTTGCGGCCCAGCAGAGCCTTCGGTCCGCTGCGCGACCCGCCCGCGTAGTAGATCACGTCCTGCACCTTCTTGCGCGGGAACAGCTGCTTGAACTCGGCCACGACCTGGTCCTTCTTGTCGCCGAAGGTTTCGGTCAGGTGGTCGTCGATCTCCTTCGCCGTCCACTCGTTCTTGCGCCCGTCGCCCCGGGTGAGCGTGCCCTGCATCTCGCTGAACACGGTGCCGGCCATGAGTGGAATCGTGTCGGCCCAGCTTTCCAGCTCGCGCATCACGTACTGGTCATCGGCAATGACGTCCCAGCCAAGACGCCCCGCGCCGAGCTCCTGGGCCGCGGATTGGAGCGCCGCCGTACCGGCATTGATCAGGTCGTAGTAGGGCACCTTCTTGAGCTTGTCGATGTCGCTCCCGGTAAGGTTCAGCTGCTTGAGCGTGTGCGCCGCAATCGTCTGCTGCGCCTTGATGTTGGCCGCCACGTCGGACCCGCGGTAGTTGTTGTTGCCGCCGCTCTGGGCCGAGACCCGGTGGAACAGGCCCTTCGCGGCCGGCATGTGCATCATGCGGACCACTTTGCCGCCGCCGCCCGACTGCCCGAAGATCATCACGTTGCCGGGATCGCCGCCGAAGCGTCTCGATGTTGTCGTGCACCCACTGCAACGACGCCAGCAGGTCGGCGGTGCCGGTATAGCGCGAGTTCGCGTACTGGGAGCCGTAGGCCGACAGATCGAGCGTGCCGATGATGTTCAGCCGGTGGTTCACGCTGACGACCACGACGTCGCCGAACTCGCTCAGCGTTCGGCCGTCGTACGCGTACCCTTCCATGGACGAGCCGTTCGTGAACCCGCCGCCGTGCATCCAGACCATGACGGGCTTCTTCACGGCCGCGGACGGATTCTGCGTCCAGACGTTCAGATACTGACAGTGCTCGTTCGCGATCCAGTACCGATGCGGAAACACGAGGTCATCGGAGCTGACCGTGGTCATCTCCGGGCTCGGGCAGACCGGGCCCCAATCCTGGGCGCTCTTGACGCCTTCCCACGGCTGCACCGGCTTGGGCAGTTCGAAGCGGTCCGCTTCCGCGTAGGGAATGCCCAGGAAAGAGTAGGTCTTGCCCTCCCGCAGTCCGCGGAGCTTGCCGGCCTTGAGCTGGATCACGGGCGGATGCAGGTTGGGACCTGTCGCCGACGCGGCGGCCGCCGGCCTCGCCTCGGCTTTCGGTCGCTCCTGTCCAAAGGCGTTCCCGGCGACGCCGGCGAACGCGCCACCGAGCAACGCGGTGGTGGTCCCGAGCATCTTCCGGCGATTCATTCGCCCCAGGGGCGTGTTCGACGATTCGTTGGCCATCTTGTCTCCTTACCGCTGATTTCTGAGGTTCGCCCAAACGTCTACCAGGGCTCGGTGTGCATGCTACACCGTTCCTGGTGCCTGAAGCCGGAGTCGTCGTCCAGGTCCGCTCGTGTGCCGTGGGTCCGTGGATCCAAAGAATCGACCAGACACGCGCTCGGCGATACAATTGAAGGGTTTCCTATCAAAAGAGGGGGTCCGAATGAGTCCTAATGTTCGCCGAGTGTTCGTCAGTCAGCGATTTGCCCTAGTCAAGACCGTCGCCGTGCTCGTGGCGGCCAGCTTCGTCGTCGTCTCGGTGGCGGCCCGCGCCGCCGCGGACGTGAAAAAGGAGATCGCGGTGGCGGCGACGCACGCCAACCTCGCCTCCAAGGCCACGACCGTCAACATGGTGCACACGCATCTGCACCACGTGCTCAACTGCCTGGTGGGACCGAAGGGCACGGAGTTCGACGCCAAGGCCGCCAACCCGTGCGCAGCGCTCGGGAACGGCGCGATCGTGGACAGCACGGACGCCGCGCAGAAGAAGGCGCTGGAAGCCGTTGTGGTCAAGGCCAACGATGGCCTCAAGGCGACGGAGCTGAAAGCCGCCCAGACGGTCGCCGGCCAGGTGGGCACGGCGCTGATGGCTATCAAGTAGAATCCGACCGACCCTCGTGGGCGCGCGCGGCGCCCACGAGGGCGCACTCTCAGCGGGGCGCCGACTGGCGCCGGCCGCCTCGCCCCGTCGGGAGGTCGGCGCTGCCGCGCATCGGATGCGGCGTGGGCTCGGCGTCGGTCAGGCCGAGCGCCCATTTCATCGCCTCGAAGTACATCTGCTGGACGTCACGACGGTCCCACGTGGTACTGGCGTGCGCGAAGGACGAATAGAACACCCGCCCTTTGCCGTACATCTTGGCCCAGGCGAGCGGGTAGTCGCCGTCCGGGTGCACACGCGGGTTGCCCGGCTTCACATCCAGACGAAGCAGCACGTCAATCTTGTCGCGCGAGAATTCACTGGGCTGATAGAACTCGTCGTCGAACGGAAACGCGGACGGGAAGTGCTTCGTCGCGGGAAAGCTCGGGTCTTCGTTGATGACGACGCCAGGCCCGGTCATCGGGTGCCCGTCGAAACGCGCGCCAATCAGGTCGCCGAATTCCGGCCAGGACGCGAACGCGGTCAGCGCCACGTGCGCGGCCACGAACCCGTGCCCCTCGCGCACGAATTGCAGGAGTTCCGCCTTCTGCTCGGCGTCAATGGGCACCTCCCGGTGTCCCTCGAAGAAGATCGCATCCACGTTGTTGAGGTTTGGGCCGCCGCTCGCCGGAGTGCCGTCGGTCTTTTTCGGCGACGTCGAGATGATGTTCGAATCGGTCCGGATGTCCGTGTCCCACAGGCCGGTCTCGTAGCCGAGCCGTTCGATCGTCGCCAGGGCGTGCCCGACCGACTCGTGCTGCGCGATCCCGTTCCGCGTGTCCGCCCAGGCGAGGACGTGTTTGCGAACGCTCGCGCCACGCCCGCCACCGCGCTGGCCGCGCCCCGGCGCTCCGGCCCCACGTCCGGCCGCGCCGCGCCCCGCGTCGGTCTGAGCCGCCGCGCCTTGCGCGAGCGTGACCTGCCGGGCCGCGACCAACGTCCAGATGCCTACCGACGCGGCGAGCACCATGACCACGCGTGTTGCTCTCATGTGATGTCCCCTTCTGAACGAGAACGCGACGATAGCATCGGCCCGGACGACAGCCGAGGCTGTAACAGTACGGTTACGGTTGATGTCTCGCGTTCGGCGCGGACGCCGAACCTGCGACCAGGGGCTGCCGAGGATTGACCAGCAGCATCAACAGGCCGCCGGCGATATAGACGCCGCCCCCGACGAGCAGCGGCGTCTGCCACGATCCCCACCAGTCGAGCGCATAGCCGACCACGAGCGGGCTCAGCGCCCCGCCGAGGTTGCCGAACGTGTTCATGAAGCCCGTGACGGTGCCCGCCGCCTCGCCGCCGATATCGTGGCAGACCGCCCACGCCGGACTCAGGCAGAGGTCGGCCGCCCCGGCCGCGGCCGCAAACAGCACGGCGGCGGTCATCGCGCTGGGCGTCAGCGCGGCGGCGATGAGCAACAGACCGCTCAGCGGCAGCGCGACGGCGGGCAGCGAGCGCCCCACTTTCAGCCCGTACCGCCTGACGAGGCGATCGGTCAGCCAGCCGCCCGCCACCGTCGTCACGCCCCCGGTCAGCAGCACCATGCCGGACAGCCAGGCGGCCTGCGCGAGGGTGAATCCCCGCGCATTCTGGAAGTACGTGGGCAGCCACGTCAGATAGAAGTAGAGGCCGTAGATCACGCAGAAGTACATCAGGCTCAGCACCAGCAGGTTAAGGCTGAGCAGGCTGCGCCACCGCACCGACGCGTGCCCCGTGTCGAGCCCGGCCGTGATCTCCCGCAGTTCCTCCGGGGACACCGATGGGTGCTTGGCCGGATCGTCGCGAAACCATCGCCACCAGAGCGCGCACCAGACGGTGCCGATGACGCCGCACATCCAGAACGCCGTCCGCCATCCGAACCATTCCATGACGAGCACGACCAGCGGCGGCGCGATCGCGCCGCCCACGCGGCTGCCCATGAACACGACGCCGTGGGCCACGCCCCGCTCGCGCACGGGGAACCACTTGGAGAAACTCCGTGAGATGTTCGGGTACGCGCCCGCTTCGCCGGCGCCAAACAGAAAGCGCGTGACCACCAGCGATGGGAAGCTCCACACGACGCCCGTCAGCGCCGTGAAGGCCGACCACCACAGCACGATGCGCGTCAGGACCTTGCGCGGACCGAACACGTCGCCGAGCCAGCCGCTCGGCAGCTCGAACACCGCGTACGCCAGGGTAAAAGCGCTGAACGCCCAGCCCATCTGGGCGGCGGTCAGATGGAGCTCCTCGCGAATGGTCGGCGCGGCCGCGCTGATCGCCACCCGATCGAGGAACGTGATCAAGGACAGGGCAAAGGTGAATTGGAGCAGGACGCGACGCGACCGCCTGGGATTTGCCCCCGCCACTAGTCGACACCAATCTTCCGCGTCAGCGCCTTGAATCGATCGTCGTCTCTGAACGGGTCGAAACGAGGATCGACGCGGATGGAAATCAGATCGAACGACCGGTCGGCCAGCGCCTTCGCCAGCCACCGGAAGGCGGTCTCGACATTGCCCAGGGCAAACTGAATCCAGGCGAACTCCAGCGGCGAGACGTATCGTTCCTTGGCGAACGCTTCGAGCTTCCGCAGCACGTCCATCGCGACCCTCTTCCGGCCCGACAGGGCGAACGTGCGGCCCAGCGCGCCCTGCATGCGCGGCGTGTGCGGCGACAGGTGCACGGCGCGTTGAAACGCCGCGGCCGACTCGTCGAAGTCGCGCCGCTGCTCCTGGATGACGCCCAGCATCCAATAGGCGGGCGCGAAGTGGGGGTTGAGCTCGATCGTCTGATCGCACTGCTCGAGCGCGGCCTCGAAATCACGGCGATAGAAATGAATGACGGCGAGATCGCGGGCGACGATCGACGACACCGGGTCGAGCGCCTGGGCCGCGGCGATCTCGTTCAGGGCTTCGTCGAGCCGCCCCAGCGGCGCCAGACACGAGTTCGCATACCAGTGGTGGGCCGTCGCGTAACCGGGATTCAGGCTGATGGCGCGCCGAAACTCCGATTCGGCACCGGCCCAATCCCAATCCTGCGTGGCCTTCACGTGCGCGAGCGACGTGTGCGCCTCCGCGGACCCCGCATCCAGCGCGACCGCCGTCGCGGCATGCGACGCGGCCTTCGTCCAGACGTCGGCGGGCGCCAGCACGCCGTAGTGCGTGAGGAGGCCATACGCGTCGGCCAACCCGCTGTGGGCCGGAGAATACTGCGCACCCTCGACCAGCGCCTTCTCGAAGAAGTCGGCGGCCTTTCGCAGGCCTTCCTCGGTCCGCTGGTTCAGGTGATAGCGGCCCTGGAGGTAGAGATTCTTCGCCGCCAGGTTCTCGGCCGGCTGATTGATGCCGCCCGCGCGCCGACTGCCTCGGAGCTCCGGTTCCAGCCGGCGGATAACGGCGTCGGCCACCGAATCCTGCACGGCGAACGCGTCCGTCTGGCCGACCTCGACCGACTCGGACCACATGTAGACGCCGCTGGCGCTATCGATCAGGTGCACGGTCACCCGCAGCCGGTCCCCCGACTGCCGCACATTGCCGCCGAGGATCACGGCGGCCGTCTGGGCCGGACCGTCCCGCTCCTCGTGGCCGCCGAGGTCTTTCGACGCCAGGATTCTGAGTCCCGGCAACTGGGCCAGGCGGTGGACGATTTCGTCGCGCACGGCGTCGCAGAAGTACCCGAGGTCTCGTGACGCGCTGCGATCCGACAGCGGCAGCACGCTGATCGTGTTCCGCGTGACGAAGACCGTGCCGATCGACCGCTTCAACAGGACGGGCCGCTCGCGCGGCTTGAACACGGCCGCGTAGCCGCCCTTCGGCAGCTCGATCGTGATCGGATCGGCGCGGCCCTCCTCGCGGTAGTACTGCACGAGCTTGGCGCGAAGGCGGCGGGCCTGAACGCGGACAATCGGATCCGTCCGCGGGTCGAACGTCTCATCCTTGCGGAAGACCTGCGTCCCGATCGCGTATTCCTTCAGGTCGGATTGCCGCCCGCCAATCGCTTCCGTGACGACGAAGGCGAGAAAGTGCTTCAGGCGATCGGCGTGCTGGAAGGTCTCGCTGCGGAGGATGCGCTCCAGCTGCTCGCGCCGCGACTCGGCCGGCGCCTGTTCGTCGTGAGCCTCGGGCCGGGGCGCCAGGCTTCGCTTGGGTGTCTGCGCTCTAGCCACCGAATCGCCTACGCTCCGCGACGATAGATGTCGTTGATGTCCCAATGGCCGGGCGTCGGCGTGGGCGCATTTTCCATCGGGGCCTGAATGAGCGTCGGCAGCTTGGACGCCAGCGCTTCGCGCAGGGCCGGCCCCAGTTCGTCGGCCGACTGGATCGCGACACCGCGCGCCCCGAAGGACCGCGCCATCGCCGCGTAGTCCGCGCGGTACGGCTCGCCCCCCCGCTCGAACAGACACCCGAAACTCCAGCCGTAGTGCATCGATTCCAGCCCGGCGATCGTGCCGAATCCGGCATTGTCCATCACCAGCCAGACCACGGGCAGGTCGGCCTCCATGGCCGTGGCCACGACGGATGGATTGGCGCTGAAGCCGCCGTCACCGACGAGCGCCACCGCGGCCCGATTCGGATAGGCCAACTTCACCCCGAGCACGGCGGCGGCCCCGAAGCCCATGGTCGCCAGGCCGCTGGGCGTGACGAACGTCCCGGGCACGGTGATTGGGAACTGTTGCGCGACGCCGTTCTTGTTCCACCCCACGTCGGTGACGATGAAGCCGTCCTCCGGGACCTCCGTGCGAAGCTCGCGCAGGATCCGCTCGGGCCGCATCGGGAACTGATTGGACTGCCACTGATGATCCCAGTTGGACGCAAAGGCCCTTCGCCCAGCGGCGATGTCTTCCCGAAGTCGCCCGCGGTCGCGATGGACGTTCCCGCGCGCAGCGGCGGCGAGCGCCCCCAGCGCCACCTTCGCGTCCGCCACGACGCCGAGCTCGGTCTGATAGTTGCGTCCGATCTCCGAGGCATCGGCGTCGATGTGGATCAGCCGCGTGGGAGGAATCGAGAACGTGAAGCGCGCATCCCACGAACTCGAATTGGCCTCGGCCAGCCGCGTGCCGACCGCCAGGATCACATCCGCGTTCCGGCACGTGTCGTTGGCGATGGGCGTGCCCCAGAAGCCGGTCTGTCCGAGGAGCAGCGGGTGATCGTCGCGGAGGCAGCCCTTCCCCATCAGCGTGTGCGCGACGGGAATCTCCAGGGCCTCGGCCAGCGCCGCAAGCTCCGTGGTCGCGCGGCCGGACAGCACGCCGCCACCCGCATAGAGCACCGGCCGTTCGGCATTGGCAAGCGCACGGACGATGTCCGCGGCCGTGTCGGCGCCAATCGTCGGCCGCGCCACCACCGGCGGGAACTTCTGGAACGCGCCCACCGGCAAATCCGCCGAGAAGATATCCATCGGCACGTCCACCAGCACGGGGCCGGGCCGGCCCGTCTGGCACAGGTGGAACGCGCGCTCCATGATGCGCGGCAGGTCCTCTACGCGATCGACCCGATAGACGCGTTTGCAGAACGGCCGGAAGATCTGGAACTGATCGGCGTCCTGATGGAGGTTGATCTCCTGATGGGGATGACGGCCGTGATAGTACGACGGGATGTCGCCGGCGATCACGACCATCGGGATCGAATCGAGCGCCGCGTTGGCCACGCCCGTGGCCGCGTTGGTCAGGCCGGGCCCGAGATGCGTGAGCAGGACGCCGGGTTTACCGGTGGCGCGGGCGTAGCCGTCGGCCGCGTGCGCGGCCGCCTGCTCGTGCCGCGTCGACACGAACCGGATCCGGCTCCTGCCGAGGGCGTCGAGCAGCGCGATCACAGTGTGCCCGCACAGACCAAACACGACTTCCACGCCCAGCCGTTCGAGGTACTCGGTGAGCTGGTAGGCGGCAATACGCGTGCCGGCCGTTGCCGCCACGTCCACAGGCTGCTCCACGTGATGCATACGCGTCATCCTGGCGGTCCGCCTCTAGAAAATCTCGCTGTTATAGAACTCGCCCAACAACTCCTGATCGGACGGCCGATCTTCGGGAATCGGGACGCTCACCCACGTGACGTTCATGTAGTGCTTCAGCGAGATGTTCTCGTTCGTGATGTTGCCGCCCCAGACGCCGCACCCCATGCTCGACGTCATCGGCATGCCGTTCGTGAACGTCCCGGCGTTCGAGCTCGACTGGATCTGCCGCACCATGATCCGGCTCACCGGCGCGGCGAGCGCCAATCGGTGAATGTGGTCGTCGTTGAACGAGTAGATGCCGCAGGAGTGGCCTTTGCCGCCCGTCTCGAAGATCCGCCGGACCATGTCGAGCGCCTCGTCGAAGCCGTCGTACTTGAAGATCGCGAGCACGCTGCCGAGCTTTTCCGTCGAAAACGGGTACGCCTTGCCGATGTTGCGCTCCTCCACGATGAGAAAGGTCCTGTCGTCAGGAATGGCGAATCCGGCGATCTGGGCGACTACCGGGGCCGGCCGCGCAATCGTGTTGGCCGTCCGGTGCCCACGGGCGTCCCAGTAGGCCGCCTGGAGCAGCGCCCGCTCGCGATCGTTCACAAGGTATCCGCCTTCGGCCTGGAGGGCGGCCAGCAACGCGTCGTAGACGGACGCGTCGACCAGGACATTCCCGTCCGCCGAGCAGCCGGACCCGTGGTCGTTCGTCTTGCTGAGGCGCGTGTTCCGCGCCGCCTGGGCGACGTCGGCCGTCTCATCAATCACCATCGTCGCGTTGCCGGCGCCCACGCCGTAGGCGGGCTTCCCCGATCCGTACGCGGCCTTCACCATGGCCGGTCCGCCGGTGGCGATCGTCAGATCGGAAATCGCCATGAGCTCGCGCGCCAGAGGAATGCTGGGCCGCTCGACGCACTGCAGCAGGTCTTCCGGCGCGCCCGCCTTGCGCAGCGCGGCGCGCAGCACGCGCACGGTTTCGTTCGTGGTCCGGCGGCTCGCCGGATGCGGCGAGAAGATGACGGCGTCCTTGCACTTGATCGCGTAGATGGCGATGCCAATCGGCGTCACGTAGGGACTCGTCACCGGCACGAGCGCGGTGAGCACGCCGGCCGGCTTCGCGTACTTCACAATGCCCTTCTCCGGCAGCTCCTCGATGATCCCCATGCTCTTCTGCCGAAGCGCGTCCCGCAGGATGCCGAGCACCTTGGCGCGCCGCCGCGGCTCGCGGCTGCCCATGCCGCTCTCGTCCACGCTCATGTTGGCAAGCCGGACGGCCGTGGGCTCGTTGTACCCGGCCCACGCCACCGCTCGACACAGGCGGTCGACCGCCGCCTGGTCGTAGCCTTCGACGGCCTGCATGGCAGACCGTGCGTTGGCCAGAAGGTCGCTGGCCACCGCCGATTCCTCGGGGGTTATCGATCTCGGGGCACTTGCGGTCGCTGCCATACCTGCCGAATCACCTTCCTGGTGGGACTCCAGCACACCGGCGTCCGCTAAGCTTATGCCCACTCCCGCCGGTCGAGCCGAAAGGCGTTACGGTAACCCCACGGTTACAGCCCCGCGGCCCGCCGTGCAAGGTCGTCTGAAAGCACTATAGAGTTCAGGGGTCCGGCGCCGCCGGACCGACTGACACCGACTGACGAGGAGTGGCTGTGGAACCCTGGCGCACCGCGATCGTTGACGCAGACGAAGGACACATCCGGATTCAGGGCTACGACGTCCCGGCCTTGATGACCGGAGCCACGTTCACGGACACCATCTTCCTGCTCCATCGCGGCCGTCTGCCGAGCGCCGAGGAGCGCGCGGTGCTGGACGCGATTCTGGTCGGCGTCTCGGACCACGGGTCCGGCGCGCCGTCCTGCGCCGCGGCGCGTCTGGCCGCCTCGGGCAACCGGCAGTCACTCTCCGCGGCCGTCGCGGCCGGCGTCCTCGCCATCGGCGACGAACACGGCGGGGCCGGATCGGCCTGCATGGAGATGATCGCCCGCGGCGTCGCGCGCGCCCACGAGACGTCCGTTTCGCTCGAGGAGGCCGCGCGCCTAACGGTCGCCGAAGCGCGCGCCGAGGGCCGCCGACTTCCGGGACTCGGTCACCGCTCGCACAAAGTGGACCCGAGAACGGCGGTGCTGTTCGACCTCACCCGAAGGAACCACCTCGCGGGCGAGGGCATCACGTTCATGGAGGCCGTCGATGCGGCCCTGCGCGAACACGGCAAGACGCTGCCGATCAACATCGACGGCGCGCTCGCCGCGGTGCTTCATGACCTCGGATTCCCGCCGCCGTTCGGGAAGCTCATCTTCATCATCGGACGGGTGGCGGGCCTCACGGCGGAAGTCGCCGAGGAGTACGCGCGCGAGAAGCCGATGCGCGTCCGCATCCCGGTCGAGTACGACGGCCCGACGCCGCGGCCGCTCGACTGATACCCTGGGCGGCGGTATGGCCCGCACGCCGCGCCCACCTCACGGGGCGCCCTCGACGCAGACGCCGAGCCAGGATCGCACTCGCTCCCTGCAGGGCGTGCGCGTCCTCGACCTCTCCCGCATGATCGCGGGCGGCGTGGCCGGCATGCTCCTCGCCGACTTCGGGGCGGACGTCGTGAAAGTCGAGCAGCCCGGCAAGGGCGATCCTCTCCGCCAATGGACCGCGGAGGGCCGCGATCTCTGGTGGCAGGTCTACGCGCGGAACAAACGTTTCATCACCGTCAACTTGAAGGCGCCCGAAGGTCTCGACCTCGTCCGGCGCCTCGTCCCGCGCTTCGACGTCGTCATGGAGTCGTTCGTCCCAGGCACGCTCGAGCGCTTGGGCCTCGGCTGGAACGTCCTCAGGACCTGGCATCCCGGGCTGATCCTGGTCCGCCTCTCCGGATGGGGCCAGGACGGCCCAGGGAGCGAGCGCCCCGGTTTCGGCACGTTGGTCGAGGCGGCGAGCGGATTCGCGGCGATGAACGGCGAGCCGGGCGGCGCGCCGATCGTGCCCGGCTTCCCGCTCGCGGACATGAGCGCGGCGCTGTACGCGGCAAACGCGATCATGTTCGCGCTCTACCATCGCGACGTCCACGGCGGCGAGGGCCAGTGCGTGGACGTTTCGCTGTTCGAGTCCTTGTTCTCGCTGCTCGGGCCGCTCGCGGCGGAGTACTCCGCGCTCGGCCGCGTGAGGACCCGCGACGGCAGCCGCTCGCGCAACGCGGGTCCGCGCGGGTGTTACCGGACGCAGGATGGCGCCTGGATTGCCGTCAGCGGCTCGACGCCGAAGATGGCCGAGCGCTTCTTGCGAGCGTACGGACTGTCCGAGATGCTGGCCGACCCGAGGTTCGCGACGAACGAGGCGCGCGTCCGGCACCGCGCCTTGCTCGACGAGGCCGTACGGTGCGCGATTGGCGCGCGCACGCTGGAAGAGAACGAGGCCCTCATCGCGGCCCATGCGTTGACGGCGGTCCCCGTGCAGACCATCGCGGAGATCGAGCGCGATCCCCACTGGCAGGCGCGCGAGTTGACGGTCGACGTGACCGGCTCCGACGGGTCGGTCCGCATGCACCACGTCGTGCCGCGTTTGTCGGCGACGCCCGGCAGCATCCGCTGGGCCGGCGGGAAGCTCGGCCAGGACAACGCGCGGGTCTTCGGCGAAGAACTCGGACTCTCGGCCTCGGACCTCGAGCGCCTCGGCGCGGCCGGCGTGATCTGACCCGACCGTGCAGATGCGCGGCCGGACTACTTCAGACTGAATGCCGTGATCGCGTCCGACGTCACCGACGCCCGCGCGTCGCCGCCGCCGGTGGCCGCCACCACGACGTACTGTTTGCCGTCCGTCCCCAGATACGTGCTGGGCACCGACTCGGCCGAAGCATCGAGCTTCACCGTCCAGAGTTCCTTGCCCGTCTTGGCATCCAAGGCGCGGAACCGGTCGTCGTCGGCGGCGCCCACGAAGAGGAGTCCGCCGGCGGTCGCGATCGAACCACCCTGGCCGGGACGGCCGGTGTGCTGCTTGCCGGCCGGCAAGCTGTCGGTGACGCCCAGCGGCACCCTCCAGGCGATGTCGCCGGTGTTGACGTTGACGGCCACCATCTCGCCCCACGGCGGCTGGTTGCACGGCAGACCCGAGGCACTGTCCACGAAGCGGCCGCCCGGCCCGGCGTTTGCCATCGGGCCGGTCCGGCCTCCCGGAAGGTTCGTGCCGACAATCGCCGCGGGATCGACGGGACCGCTGGACGGGTCCTTCACGCCATTCAGCTGCCCGAGATCGTTGACGTTCACGAACAGATACCCAAGGGCCGGATTGAACGACGCGCCTCCCCAATCGGAGCCGCCGATCTCACTCGGGAAAATGACCCGCGAATGGTTGTACGACGGCGGCGCATAGGGCCCGAGTCCCACCTCGACGTGGTTGTCCGCGATGAGCTTGCGGCAAGCGGCTTCCAGCTCCGGCGTGACCGTGGCGATGTCCTTCATCGTGAAGTCGACGCGGGCGATGGGCCCCGGCTTCACCGGGAAAGGCTGCGTTGGGGACGTCTTCTCGGCCGGCACATGGGTCTGCGCCACGGGCCGCTCCTCCACGCCATAGATCGATTTACCGGTCACGCGATTCAGCAGAAAGAGCAGCGAGCTCTTGCCGACGACCGCCACGGCCGGAATGGTCTGGCCGTCGTGATGGACGTCCATCAGCAGGGGCGGAGACTCCAGGTCGAAGTCCCAGATGTCGTGGTGCACGACCTGAAAGTGCCAGAGATACTTGCCCGTGTTCGCGTCGGCGGCGACGAGACTCGTGCTGTACAGATTGTTGCCCGGGCGGTCGCCGCCAAACAGATCGCTCGAAGGCGCGCCGAACGGCATATAGACGATGCCGCGTTGGACATCGACCGTCATCAGGCCCCAGACGTTGACGCCCGACCGTTGTTTCGCGCTCTCGCCGGCCCACGTGCCGCCATTGGGCTCGCCCGGCTGGGGAATGGAATGGAACGTCCAGGCCAGTCTGCCGTCGTGAATATCGAAGGCGCGCACATCGCCCGCCACTCCCGGACCGTTGCCCTCGGGCGCGCGGTGGCCGATGATAATCAGATTCTTGTACACGATCGGCGGCGAGGACACGCCGGCGCTGGCGTTCGGCACGCCGTTCGCAATCTCGGGCGTGTTCAGATCGGCGATGCCGTCGACGCCGAACTTCGTGTTGAGCGCGCCGGTCTTGGCGTCGA
This sequence comes from uncultured Acidobacteriota bacterium, assembly GCA_963849525.1. Classification (GTDB taxonomy): domain Bacteria; phylum Acidobacteriota; class Vicinamibacteria; order Vicinamibacterales; family SCN-69-37; genus CAVXSP01. Next base: position 131,982 of record CAWKHL010000010.1, read on the forward strand.
GCGTGAACAGTTTGCCGTCGGACGTGCCGACCACGATCTGCGGCGGGGTCACGGCGTCGCCGGCGAAATACTCGACGCCGCGCGTGGCCGGATTGCCGCTGGCCAGTTTGTACACCCAGATGTCCTTGCCGGTGACCGGATCGAGCGCGACCACTCGACCGTACGGCGACGCGATGTACATCACGCCGTCCACGACGAGCGGCGTGACCTCGGCGGCGGCGAAGCCGGTATTGCCGCGCCCGCCACGGCCGGCGCGGCCAGCGCCCGCGGCCTGCCCGCCGCCTGGAGCGCCGCGCCCGACAGCGCTGCCCGGCGTTTCAGGCGCCCCCGCCCGTCCCCGTGCGCCGGGAGCTCCGCCGCGTCCACCGCGTCCACCGCGAGCCGGCGGCACCCAGCCTTCGGGCTTCAAGTGATAGACCCACGCGACCTGCAAGGTGCCGACATTCGCCGGCGTGATCTCGGTCAGCGGCGAGAAACGCATGCCGCCGGAGTCATGACCGTAGGTGGGCCATTCCTTCGACGCCGCGTAGGTCTCAGGCGTGACGGGGGTTGACGCGGCCTTCTGGGCCTGCCCGTAGAGCAGCGTGGCGCCCGCCACGCAGACGGTCGTCGCGAAAAAGAGGAGGGGCCTCGGTCGATTCATGTGCCGTCCCTGCCGGTGAAGAGGTTCCGACAACGCATCATGAACGATCCGGCGCCGAGGCGCACCAGGGTAACCGTGCGGTTACGGTAAAACCTGGCACGTCTCCTCTAGCCCGGATTATTCATGAAGGCCCCACCATCCGCCCTTCGGGCTTCGACTCAGGCCCAGACACCTGGCCTTCGCTCAGGGCTAGCCCTGAGCACCGCAGTCTGCGCGGTGTCGAAGCCCGTGGCTTCAAGCGACCAAGGGCCACGGGCGCGTATTCGCGAACGCGCAGCGTTCGTGAATAAAGCGGGCTAGCGCATCGCCATTCCGCCGAAGTGGCCGCTGAGCCAGAGGATCAGCAGCACGACAACGATCAGTCCAAAGAATCCGCCGCCGTAATGGCGACTGCCCCATCCCGCGCGCCGGCCGTAATAAGCGCCGCCGCCGCCGAAGAGCAGTACCACGAGCAGGACAATCAGGATGATGGACACGGCTAACGCTTCGCCGCTTTCTTGACGCTTGCGACGGCGGCGGCCACTTTCTTCTCCGCGCCTCCGATCGCCGTCTTCGCCTTCCCAACGGTCTCGTCAACCGTGCCTTGGGCCTTCAACCGCTTGTTACCGGTCAGGTCGCCGATCGCCTGCTTGGCCCTGCCCTTGGCCTGATCGAGATTTCCAGCGCGCTCATTCTTGTTCCACATGACATGCTCCAGTCGTTGGTGACGTCACCGTCTCAACTAGAGCATGTCGTGGATCGTCGACGACCGTCTGTGCACTTCGGCACATGCGATGCGGTCGCGCGGGGCGTCTGGCGCTACTTGCCAATCATCAGAATCGTGAACGACCCGGGCACCGCCATGCCACGGCCACGGCCGCGGCCGCCGCGGCCTGGGGGCGCGCCCGCGGGCGGCGGCGCCGGCTGTGCAGGAGGCGGCGTGAACACCTGCGCCATCGTGAAGAGGTGGCCCGTCCTGGTGTCGAGCGCGATCGTGCGCGCGCCGTTCATGGTCTCGAGATCCTGCTCCATCTCGAACGTGGTCGGGCTCGTCTCCTTGACGATGGCGAGCCGGCCGTTGCCGAGTGTGGCGAAGGCTTCCATCGTCGCCGGGTTGAACTGCGCGCCATCGGAGCCGCCGGGCAGCGGCAGCGTCGTGAGAATCTTGCCGTCCTTCGCGCTCATGATGACCATCGTCGCCTGCGAGGGCTCGCCCGGCGCCGGCGTCATCGATGACGCGCCGCAGGCGACAAACAGCACCTGGTTCTTTGCGTCGAGCGCGAGGCCGTTGCAACGGCCGCCCTTCTCCGCGAAGTCGTAGTGCGCCGTCGTCTTCATCGTCTTTACGTCGACCACGGCGATGTTCGATTCAGCCTGCATGACGACGTACAGCGTGCCCTGGCCGTCCGCGACGCCCTGCTCAGGCGTGCCGCCGAGGTCGACCGTGCCGAGCACGGCGCCGTCGGCCCCGTTGATCACGAGCGCGTTCTTGGTCGGATGGCTGAAGACGTAGGTGTGGTCGTTGAACGCGTCGCAGTAGATGCCGTCGGCCCGGAAGCCTTCGGGGACATCGATCTTCTTGATGAGCGTCAGCGTCTTCGGGTCGAACATCGACACGCTTGGATGGCTGCTCGCAAACCCGTGGCCGGACGTCGGACAGACGGCGACGCCGTTGCCGCCGGTGTCGGGGATCTCGCCAATCGGCGCGAGCGTCTCGAGGTTGTAGGCCATGATTCGGTCGACGGCCGCGGCCACGGCGGGCGCGCTGTCGGTGGCAGGACTCTCGCGCGTCGCGCCGCGCGGAATGAAGAGACGCCGGTCGGCCACGTCGGCGTAGATGTAGTCCCAGCCGCCCTCGCCGCCGACCTTCGCGGTCTTGAGCACTTTGTAGGGACCGGTCGTGCCGGCCTGCTGGGCGACACCAATCGACACGGAACACGCGATGGCAGCGGCCGCCACCAGAATCAGTCGGCGCATGGCTCTTCTCCTTGGACGAGGTCTCGTCACAGGCCGTGATTTTACAGCCGCTCGCTTCGGCCAGACGCTCTTATTCGCAGTTCACCGGAACGGCGGCCGCGCGCATGCCGTCTGCCGCCCGGAGCGGCTGGGCACCCGTCGCCGCGACCTCCGATACCTCGGCTGGTCGAGAGACGCTTGCCGACGTCCGATTTAAGAAAGCGGGGGACAGACGAACGCCAGGGTGACCAAGCATGCGAAGGCGATTGCCAAGGAGATGGCCGCGCCGTTTGCGTCGAAGGCGGCGCTCATCGGCCGTTGATCGTCGACTTCGCGAGCGCGGCGAGAATCTGCCCGGTCGTCGTTTCCTGCGGCACGATGACGAGCTCGCGCAGGCCGAGCTCCCCCATCAGCATGTCCACGAGCGCCGGCACCGCCAGCGTTTTCTGCCCGTAGAGGCTTCTCACCGGGTCGGTGGTCAGCGTCTTGAAGTCGGCGGCGCCGACGCCTTTGATGAACGCCTGCAGTTCGGTTCGTTGAACGGGCCGGTCGGTCATGACGCCGAAGCTGGGGTCGGTGACGAACGACGACTGGGCCACGCGTTTGTCGTACAGGGCCGGGTCGGTGACCCACGCGCCGTCGGAGCGCAGCTCCCCGCGAACGGCCAGGTTGATCGCGCCGTCCTGGCCAAGGCCGATCAACTCCGGGCTGAGCTCGCCCGTTTGCACGAGGTGGGCGAGGCCCGTGAGACTCATCGGAGGAGAGAGCCGCGCGAGCGCCTCGGAAACCTTCGCGCGGACCTTGGCCTGGTAGGCGGCGACGCCGGCCGCGTAGCTCGGGGCGGGTTCGAAGTCGTTGGCGGCGCCGCGGACGTAGCCGGTACTCCACCACGATGCTCTGAATCTGGCGCGCATGCTTCGGCTCCCAGGCGATCTGAAAGCTGTTGCTGCCCGGGTCGATCATGATGCGTCCCGGCGTGTTCACGGCCGCGGCCACGTAGCCGTACTCGGCCTCCTGCGCCGGCGACAGCACGTCGAACGCCAGGCCGGTCGCCGCCCGCACCTGCGCCTGCACGTCCGCGATGTTCGTGGCGTCACGCGCCCACTGCGTCGCCCCCGCAGCGAGCATGGTCCCGTGATCGAGGCGACAGATGCCCTGGTACTCCCTGATCGTGTCCGCGAGGTTGGCGATCCCTTGCGCCGGGAGAGGTTTGGCCGTGTTTGCCTTCGAGTCGAAGACCTCGGCGCCCATGCCGAGCGTCCGGCGGCAGATCCGCTCGTCCCGGATCGACGCGTTATCCCCGGCGACCATCGAAACCACGCTGAGCTTCACCGTCCGGCTGCCGATATCGAGGCCACAGTAGACGATGCGGTCCGGCGCGGGCGAGATCGGCACCGTCTTGTCGGGAGCGATGAGGCAGGCGCTCGGCGGCGGTGTCTGGGCGACCTCGCCGACGGGCCGAGGCGCGGTGAGCGCGATGGCCACTGACGAGATCGAGACGGCGACGGCGAGCGCGACCGTCACGCCGGCGAGACGCGCGTGTTTGGCTGGCACTGGCCCTCCCACGACAGGCACCCCGTTCAGCGCGCCGACCAGCGCAGACCAACGGCGAACGACGGCTTGTAGTACTCGCGCTGGATCATGTATTGAGGTTGGCCCTGATAGAAGCCGAATACTTCGTTCGTCAGATTGAGGCCAGACACGACGACACTGAGGTCACGCCCGAGGCGGACGCTGCCCTGCGCGTCAACCTGAAGGTGCGAATAGAAATAGAGGTCGCCGAAAGGCCCGTTCTGTCCGCCGGGCGTAGGGTCCGTGCCATTCGACCCATCCTGGTATTCGTAGCTGTAGATGTTGGCCTGGTTATACGACAGCCCGACGCGAATCGACACGGGCCCGCGGTCGTAGGTTGGACTGATGTTCCAGGTGTTCGGGGCGTTCCGCAACAGCCGCGGGGAATCGGAGCGGCCAATCAGACCCGTCGCACGAGACGCGGTGTAGCCATAGTTCATCGAGATCCCGAGGCCGCCGAGGGCGCCCGGAAGAAACGTGAGGTGCTGCACGTAGGCGGCTTCGAATCCCGCGATCCACGCGCGGCCCGCATTGAAGGGCTGCGTCACGGTGTAGGTGCCCGACGGGGCAACCGGGGACGGCTGAAAGTTGTTGAGCACCCGGGTGGACGTCACGATGGGACTGGTGAGCCGTTTGTAGAAGAACCCGCCCGAGACCATGCCGAAGGGCTCGAGGTAGTGCTCGAAGAGCACGTCAACGTTGTCGGCATTTTCCGCCTTGAGATTGGGGTTGCCCAGCGACGCCGTGTTCTTGAGGGAGCCGGGACTGCCCGTGGTCGTGAAGCTGACCGACTGGGCGATATCGACCGGGTCCGGCCGCGACAGCGCGCGACTGTAGGCAAAGCGAAGGTTCGTCTCGGGCGTCAACGCGAGACGGAGGGACGCGCTCGGCAGGACGTTCAGGTACGACCCTGAAGCCTTGTCGCTCAGCGTGTTGGTGTCGGTGTCGAAGCTCGTCGTCGCGAGCTTGGTGTCTTCGAACCGCACGCCGGCGATCAACGTCGTGCGGGCGGACAGGTCGACCGTGTTCATGGCGTATCCCGCGGCGACTCGTTCGACCAGATCGTAGTTTCCGGGGTCGACCCCCTGACTGGTCCGGAACTTGAAGTCGCCGGGATTGGCGTTCGCGAAGGCCAGAACGTCCTGATAATTGGGAGAGGGCCCGAGCGGATAGACGCCGTTGTAGAAGTTGCTGTTCGAGAAGCGGCTTTGAAACTGCGACATCGGGATGGCCACCAGCGGATCCAGCCGATCGCTGTAGCTGTCGTCGAACTTGTGAGCGCGCCGAAACTTCCCCCCGACTTCGATCGTCGCCTTGCGTGAGCCGAGGTGGTAATCCTTGGCCGCCGAGGCGGCGAGCGTCACGTTCACCTGCTGCGTGTGTCCATGATCGTTGGTCACCCGGCTCAACGTCATGTTCGCCGGATCGTAGGCCTCCGCGAAGCAGGCGGCGGTGAACTTGGGCTGATACACGTTGGTCGTGCCCGCCGGGTCGTACTGGCACGCGCTCGTGTCGAGCGTGGAGGAGAAGTTGGACTGGCCGGGAGAGACGTTCGTGTCGGCGGAACGAGACGCCGCCGCCTCCCAGGAAAACCAGCTGGTCGCCAGCACGTGCTTGCCGCCCACCGTGAGATTGCCGATCGTGATGTCGGGACGCCGGATCGAGTTATTGAAGGACGGCGTGCCCCCGCACGGGCCCACGGTGACGCCGGCGTCGTTCGTATCGCAGCCGTTGGCATCGAGCAGTTTGATTCCCTGAGTGTTGTCGTTCACCGAGTACGCCCACCGGTCGCCGTAGTTCTTGAAATCCGAATACAAGCCGCGCACGTAGATATCGGACTGGCTCCCGAGCTGGTAGTCCGCGCTGCCCGTCAGACCCCACCGGCTCCGGTAGTACAGGTATTGGCGAACGTCCAGGGACTCAAAGGTGCGCTGCGACGACCCGTCCGGAAGGGTGGCCACGTCGGCGACGGGCTCGATGTCGTCGATGGCGCGGCCATTCCAGTCGTAGGTGCCGCCCACGAGCACACCCAGGCGCTTCTCACTGCCGAACCGCCGGCCGACCGTCCCGCTCAACTCAGTGAGGCCGCGGCCGCCGGCAATCGGCGTATATCCGGTCGTTCCGCTCAGGTCGAATGTGGGCTGCGGCCCGGCGGTCTTCGTCACCAGGTTGACCGAGCCCCCGATGCCGTCCCCATCCATGTTGGCCTGCAGGGTCTTGTTGATTTCCACCGCCTGCACGATGTCGGCGGGAATCGCGTCGAACTTGATCTGGCGAACGTCGGTTTCCGGCGACGGCACGCTGATGCCGTCGATCGTCGTATTCGTGAGGCGCGGCTCGGTGCCTCGAATCTGGACGTACTTCCCTTCGCCTTCGTCGCGCTCCAACGTGACGCTCGGCAGACGCCCGAGGGCGTCGGCCATGTTGGCGTTCGGCAGGCTGCGGATGACCTCCGACGGCAGCACCTGCACGATGTTGTCAGCCGTGCGCTCGATGTTGATGGCGCCCGCTTCGGCGGACGGGCGCGGCGCGCTCACCAGGACTTCGGCGGTCTGTGACCGCACGTGAAGCGTGACGTCCGCCGTCGCGCTCTGACCGGCGGCCACGGCGACGGTCTCGGTGGCGGTTTCGAAGCCCACGTACGTGATCGTGAGCGTGTAGCGGCCGGGATCCAGGTTGTTGATGAAGAACCGGCCTTGAGCGTTGGACACCACACTGAGGCCCTTGGGCGCGAGCGACACCTGAGCCCCTTGAAGCACGGCGCCCGTCTCATCGGTGACGCGTCCGGCAATCACGCCCTTGCTCGACTGCGCGGAGGCGCGGGGCGCTGGAACAAGAAGGCAGAGTGCGAGGACGAACGGAAATAGCGCGAAACGGGGCCTCTGCAGACGGTCGGGTCGGCGATTCATTGCGGTCATTCCTTTCGCGAGACTTTGCCAGTCGTGGCGCTGGCGACGGCAGCGGACGGATGAAGCACGAGGACGGAACCCCGACGACGCGGCGTGGCCGCCGCGGCGCCGCGTGGCGGCGCCGCGTGCAGCTCGAACACGTCCTTCAGCGTGAAGTGGGGCGTGGGTGCCGACGGCTCGTCGAGCCGGTACATGCTGCCGCGCAGCACCCCGGCGTCGAGGACCAACTTCACGTAGTGGAAATTCGGGAATTCGTCCCGCTGGTATTGGTCTGCCGCCGTCCGATCGATCTCGCGCGGGGCCGCGCCGCCCCCTCCGGTGACGAGGTACGTGACGCCATCCCGCACGAGCCGCTCGTAGTTATGGATATGGCCGGAGATGACCAGGAAGCGCGCTCGACTGGTCGGGGCCACCGTTCCCAAGTAGTCAGCCAGGGCGATCTCGTTCGGCCTCGGATTGTGACTGACCTCCACGCGCGTCTGAATGTCGGCGACCGGCGGATGATGCAGCCCGATGAGGACGAACTCGACCGTGGCGGGAAGCGTGGCGAGCTCGTGCTCGAGCCACCGGCGCTGGTCGGAGCCGGCAAGGAGCGAGCTCATGCTGTCCAGCGCGAGGAATCGGACGGCTGGCCCCACGTCGGCGGCGTACCATCGTTTGCCCCGCAGCTCGGGAAACGCCGACCACCAGTGCTCCAGGCACTCGGCCGGCTCACAGCCCGAAAACTCATGGTTGCCGAGCGTCGGCAGGACCCGCAGGTGATGCTCGCGCCACACAGCGGTCTCCGCGCGGGTACTCGTCGTAGTCGCTCACGGTGCCGCCGTGCCACGGGACGTCGCCGCTGACGATGATGGCGTCAGGCCGTTCGTCGGCGATGCGCGCCACGAGGGCGCGGCGGGCGGCTGGATTGGAGGCGGTCGTGTTCGAGGTGTCGGTGAAGCGCGTGTCGCCGTACGCGATGATCGCGAGCGGGTCGGCGGCGTGGGCGCGGACGCTCGAGAGAACCAGCGCGGCGCCGGCAGCCAGCGCGACGAGCTTCAGCGACGCCACCCGCATCACCTCGAGACGCTCCGGACTCGCGGCACCGGTGGACATGCGGCGCGGGCGCCGGGATGCATGGCACGTCCGGCGTCGGAAACTACGTAGAATTGCTGGCGGGCCACGAAGACCTCCGGACTGGGGCGACGGCCACTCTATGTCCGGGGTTTGACGCTTCTGCAACGTCTCTGAAACAACTTCGTGTCTTTGTCTTCAGACGTCCTTCATATTCGGCGTCGCCCAAGCGGTTTCAGCGCGCCTCGGAGCGAACGACGGGTGTGAGAGATCGGCCGTCCACGCCACCATGTCGCCGTCGTGCGGCACAGTTCGCGAGGCCGTGGCGGTCTGATCGATCCGCAAGCGGTCGGGATTGGTCAGCAGGCGGATGGTCTCGACGCCCAGATGGAAGGTGGTTCTCCTCCTAGCGCCGCCCGACGAGGAGTAGCGCCACGCCGCCGGCCAACACGAGCGCGCCGGCGATCGGCGTCACCGGGATACGGTGTGTCTGCTGCTGAGTGGCCTGGATCGGGCCGAGGTCGACGACCTTCTTTGTCGTCGTGTAGCTGAAGCCGCCCCACGCAAGCGCACCCAGCCCAATCACAATCAGAATGATTCCCAATATCTTTTGCATCGCGCACCTCTGACTCCACCGTAGCCCCTTCCCGGCCGCGCGCTTGTCCTGTAGTGCACACCCGCTCCGCGCCGTTCGGAGCCGCCGCCCTCGTTTGTGCACAACGGCACAGACACGTGCGTCCGCCGCTCCTAGACTGGCTGCATGAGTATGAACAGGATTTCGAACCGGCGCTTCGTGACCGCCGCGATCGTGAGCGCCGTCTCGTTCTTCGGCGCGGTCGCGGTGATCGACGCGAGGCCGCAGGCGGATCAGCGCGCGCACGACACCCAGGCGCAGGCCCAGGATCCGGCGAAGAAGCCATCGTCACGGCCCGGGACACAGCCGGCCTCGACGCGGCCGGCCGAGCGAACGCAGCCCGACCACCCGACGCCGCAAGCGCGGGGGCGAACCGGGGCGACCCGGCCGCAGAAGGCACCGCCACAACGCGGGTCGGCGCCGCCCCAGCGTGGGCGAGCGCAGCAAACGCGCCCCCAGCCGGCGCCCGTCGCCGCGCGCCAACAGCGGCTCACGCACTACGGCACGCAGTTGGATCAGCAACAGCGCCTGGCCCCGCAGCGGGCGGCGCAACTGCAGCAGCAGCACCGGACGGCCCAGGTACAGCCTTCATCTCACGTACGTCGCCGGCCTACGGCAGCAGCAGGTCGCGGTCCAGACGACCCGCGACCACGGCGGCGGCGGCGACCCGTCCTTCTACATGCCCCCGCGCTACCGGTATGCCCGCGGGGGCGTCTTCTACGAGACGAACGACTTCGGGGCCAACGTGCTCCGCCAGGCCGTGGACACGGGCTACGCGCAGGGTTTCGCTACCGGGCGCGCGGACCGGCAGGATCGCTGGCAGGACGACTACCAGAACGCGTACGCCTACCAGGACGCGAACTACGGGTACGACGGCTTCTACGTTGACCGTGGCCAGTACAACTACTACTTCCGTCAGGGCTTCAGCCGCGGGTATGACGACGCCTATTACGGCCGCTCTCGGTACGGCGTGTACACCGCGGGCCGTTACTCCGTGGCCGGCGCCGTGCTGTCCGGTCTCCTCACGCTGCTCCCGCTTCACTAGACCGTCTTCCAATTCTCCGCGGGTGGAGCCCGGGGGGGCACCCCGGGCAACGTCACCGGCCCTGAAGGGCCGGTGCTCCATCGGCCTACGACGCCCAAGCTGACGTGCTCGGCCGGTCTGTCGGTCGTTCTGTGCACAACAGGACAGACGCGCGCCCGCGCCGTACGCGATGCTGGCGGTCTCGGACAGCCCGCCGCGTAGCTCTCTCGCCGCCCCTACGCCTTTCGCAATCGACTGGAGACCATTGATGAATCTCGTTTCTCGTTCTTCGCTCGGCGCTACGCTCGGGGTACTGCTGTGCGCCTCGGTCGCCTCCGCGCAGACCGCCGCCAGCCCCGAGGCCGCGTCGAGCACGCCGCCGCCGACCTCGCTCGAAGCGACGCGGCCCGCGACGGCCACGATTGGCGGCGATACCGGCTTCTGGACCGTGCCGACGGCCGAAGTGCTCCCGGCCAACCACTGGTCGTTCAGCCTGAGCCGTTTCGAACGCAACGACGGCCAGGGCTTCTCGAATATCTCCACGTTCCCGCTGAGCGTCGGCATCGGGATCGGCGGCAAGGTCGAGCTCTTCGCCAGCTGGCAGGCGGCCACGCGCATCGACCGCGACACGCGTCCGCTGTTCTTCCCGTCTTCCTCGGCCGGCAACGGCGGCGGCATCCTCGTGGACTACCCGCTCGACCGCGGGACGTTCACGGGCAACGGGCGCGGCGACCTCTGGGTCGGCGGCAAGATCAACATGGTCTCTCAAGCCGACGGGGCGCCGATGGCGCTGGCCCTTCGCGTGAAGGCCAAGTTCGCGACGGGCGATTCGACGCTGGGGACCAGCTCCGGCAAGACCGACCTGGCAATCGACGTCATCGCGAGCAAGGATGTTGGCGAGCGCGTCGAGATCTCCGGATACGGCGGCTACCTCAAGCGCGGCACTCCCCAAGGCTACGTCCTCTCCAACGGCCTCCGCTGGGGCCTGGGCGCGGCGTTTCCGTCGCACGGGGCGCTTCGCGTGACGACCGAGTTCTACGGCGAGCGCTACTCGAACTCAACCATCACCGCGCCGCCCGGGCTCATCGGCCCCGATGGATCGATCGTGCCCACCTCCACCTTGATCAAGAGCCCGGCGTACGTGAACCTCGGCCTCACCTTCCAGATGGCCAGCGGCTTCTTCATTGGCGCCGGCGCGAATTGGAACGTGACGGAGGCCGACCGCACGCAGGCCGGGTCGAACTTCGGCAACAACAGGTTCGACGCGTCGGACTACCAGATCCGCCTGGGCTTCCACCCCGGCGTTCGCAAGCACGCGCCGGCGCCGGCGCCGGTGCCCGTTATGCCGGTCGCCGCCGCGCCGCCGCCGCCCGCGAACGGTCCGCCGACCGTCACCGCGGCCTGCGACCCTTGCACCGTCGAGGTCGGCCAGACGGCGACCGTGTCGTCGGACGCGCACGACCCCGATAACGACCCGCTGACCTACCAATGGCAGGCCGCCCTTGGCACGCTGGCTGACGCCACGCACAGCCAGACGAACTGGACCGCGCCGATGCAAGTGGGTCCGGTCCCGTTCACGGTCACCGTGGACGACGGCCGCGGCGGCACGGCGAGCGCCAGCGTCACGATTCACGTCGTGGCCGCGCCCGTGAAGACGTACTCGTTCGACGACGTGTATTTCGACTTCGACCGCTACACGCTGCGGCCCGACGCGCTGCGTACGCTCGACGAGGCGGTGGCCGCGATGAAGTCCGACGCGGGGCTGCGCCTCGACATCGAGGGCCACGCCGGCGACATCGGCTCGTCCGCCTACAACCTGGCGCTCGGTCAGCGGCGCGCCGACGCGGTGCGCGACTACTTCGTCAGCCAGGGGATTGGCGCCGATCGACTGCACGCGGTCAGCCTCGGGGAAACCCGGCCGAAGTACGACAACGCGCGCGAAGAGACTCGCCGCATGAATCGCCGAGCGTCGCTGGTCGTCATCCTCCAGCACGCCGACTAGGCCCACGTCACTGTCATAACGGAGTTACCAGATGAATCAACGACTTGGGATCGCACTCATCGCGCTGTCGATTGGCCTGGCCGGTTCGACCCCCGCGCGAGCGCAAGACACGACGTCGCCCCTCGGATCAATCCGGCTGACGAAGGCGACGCGGGCCAACGACCAGCCCCTCCCCGCGGGCCGGTACGACATCCGCCTCACCAATACCGACGTGGCGCCGGCAGTCGGTCAATCGCCACAGGCCGAGACCTGGGTGGAGTTCACGCAGCACGGAAAGGTCGTCGGCCGCGCCGTCGCGACCGTGATCAAGGCCGACGACATGGCGGCCATCGCCAAGGGCCCGAAGCCGCGCATGGGGACATCGCGCGTCGAGACGCTGAAGGGCGGCGACTACGTGCGCGTGTGGATCGCGCGCGGCGGCATGAACTACTTGATTAACCTGCGCGCCGCGGGCCACTGACCGCGGCCGCCTCGTCTCCCACGCCATGGCCCACGGGCCATGGCGTCATCGCGCCGGCCCGCCGAAACCGGCTGTGCGTTTCGGGACATCGGCCGGCCGGGATCGAGACGTACCCTGGCGACGGCGTGGATGATTGGCACGGACCAGCAGGACCGCGCCGCTCGTCCTCGTAAGAGCCGCGGCGCCAGAGACTGCACCATGTCAACGAAGCGCATCGTCCTTGCCGCGATCTTGGCCGTCACGCTCGGCGGCGGGTGGACGGCCGGTAGTGTCGCCGCCCGGCGCGGGATTGCACGCGGCGACCTCGCGCGGGACGTTCGGCAGGATCTCGCGGACGGCCACCGTGCCCTCCTCGAGGCGCGCCTCGCCCTCGCGACCCTCAACCTCGACCAGACCACCCGAGACTTGGAGACCGCCCGGACTCGGCTCGCCTTGGCCGAGGCGCACCTCGAGCGCCTTGGCTCGAGCGATGACGCCAGACAGGTGCAGTTCCTTCTACGGGGGATTGATGAGGCCGAGCGCCTGGTGGGGCGGCTTCACGACGAGCGCGTGGGTGCTGCCACGCGCGAAGGGGTCGTCGAAGCGAACCGCCCGGGCGGCGAACGGAACGCCCTCTGACGCGTCCGGGGGATTGAGCGCACGTTTCAGAGCGCCCGGTTCCGTATGGAGCCCCGGGGCTTCAGCCCCGGGCAACGCCACCGGCCCTGAACGGCCGGTGCGCCATCGGCGTACTACGCACAAGCCAAAAATGATCTAGCGGCGATCCTCGTGCGTGCGCACGGGCTGCTCGGGATGGTCAGCCGCGTCCTCCACACCCTCGATCACCTCGGCCTCGTAGGCCTGCCCGGTGTCGGCCAACTCTTCGACGCTCTCGTCGGCGGCATCCGCCATCTCCGAGAGCCCCTGCGTGTCTCCGGATTGTCCGCCACTGTCGGGGCCGACTTGGCCCGGGTCGGTCCCGACTTCATCCATCTTCGCGTCAATCGGTCGGATGTGATTGGTCATGAGAATCTCCTCTGTGACGTTTCAGGACGGCCTTGGCCGTCCTGACGACGTGCTCTTGCGTGAAGCCGAACTCGCGCATCACGACGGGTCCGGGTGCTGACTCGCCGAACGTGTACACGCCGATGATCGCCCCCTCGAGTCCCACGTAGCGTTCCCATCCAAAGGGCGAGGCCGCCTCGATGCTCACCCGCGCGCGAACGCCTGGCGGCAGCACCGCGTCTCGATAGGCCTGCGGCTGCGCGTCGAACAATTCCCAGGAAGGCATGGAGACGACGCGGCTGCGGATCCCCTCGGCCGCGAGGCCCGCGTGCGCATCGAGCGCGAGGACGACCTCCGACCCGGTCGCAATCAGGATCACGTCCGGCGGAGCCGGCCCCGTTTCGGCCAGGAGCGTGTACGCGCCTTGCGCGAGGCCCGAGGCCGAGGCGAGCGCCGTCCGGTCCAGCACGGGGACTTTCTGCCGCGTGAGCACGAGGCCGACCGGGCCGCCCGTGTGTCGCAGCGCGACTCGCCACGCCTCGACCGTCTCGGTCGCGTCACTCGGACGCAGGACCAGCATGTTCGGCATCGCGCGCAGCCCCGCCAACTGCTCGACGGGCTGATGGGTGGGCCCATCCTCGCCGAGCGCGATACTGTCGTGGGTCCAGACGTAGATCACGTGGGCCCGGCTCAATGCGGCGAGCCTGATGCTGGGCCGCATGTAATCGGAGAACGAGAAGAACGTGGCGCAATAGGGGCGCACGCCGCCGTGAAGCGCCATCCCGGTGATCGCCGCGGCCATGGCGTGCTCGCGAAGGCCAAAGTGGATATTGCGTCCCGCGTATCCCCAGACGCCGCCGACCATCCCTTGGGTCGGCAGGGCGCCGCCGGACTGGGAGACGCGTGGGCTCTCGAAGTCGCCGCACCCGTCCATGCCGGTCCGCGTGGACGGGTCGAGGTCGGCGGACCCGCCGACCATGGTCGTCACGACGCCGGCCAGCGCCTTGATGACCGCGCCCCCCGCGTCGCGTGTGGCCATCTCGCCCCCGGCCGGCGTGAAGACCGGGAGGTGCGTCTCCCAGCCGTCGGGGAGATCGCCGGCCAGCGCGCGCGCGAACTGGCGCGCGGCATCGGGATGCGCGATCGCGTACGCGTCCACGCGCTTCTGCCAGGCGCTCTCCAGATCAGCACCGCGATCGACGGCCGTCCTGAACGCCTGCAGGATGTCTACGGGCACGTAGAAGCGGCGATCCTCGGGCCACCCCAAGGCGCGCTTGGTCAACCGCACTTCCTCCACGCCAAGCGGCTCGCCGTGGGCGTGCCACGTGTCCTGCTTGTGGGGGCTGCCGTAGCCGATGTGCGTGCGCGCCACGATGAGCGACGGCCGATCGTCCTCGGCGCGCGCCGCGGTCAGCGCCGCGTCCACCGCCGCCGCGTCTTGTCCGTCGATCCGCTGCACGTGCCAGCCGCAGGCGTCGAAGTGCGCGCCGATGTCCTCCGACCATGTGAGGTTCGTGGTCGCCGACAGCGTGATGAGGTTGGAATCGTAGAGGACAATCAGGCGACCGAGGCGAAGGGTGCCGGCGAGCGACGCCGCTTCGGAGGTGATGCCTTCCATCAGGTCGCCGTCGCTCGCGAGGACGTAAGTATGGTGATCGACGACGACGTCGCCGTGGCGATTGAACGTCGCCGCGAGCCATCGTTCGGCAATCGCCAGTCCGACGCTGTTGCCGAATCCCTGACCGAGCGGTCCGGTGGTCACCTCGACGCCCGGCGTGACGCCGTGCTCGGGATGACCGGGCGTTCGACTCTTCCACTGTCGGAATTGCTCGAGGTCGGAGAGCCCGAGGTCGTACCCGGTCAGATACAGCAGGCTGTAGAGCAGCGCGCTGGCGTGCCCGGCCGAGAGCACGAAGCGGTCGCGGTCGGGCCACGCCGGATTTCTCGGATTGTGGCGTAAATGGCGCGTCCACAGCACGTAAGCCATCGTCGCCGCGCCCAAAGGCATCCCGGGATGACCGGAGTTGGCCTGCTGGACCGTGTCCACGGCCAGCATTCGGATGGCGTTGACGGACCGATCATGGAGGTCTGTCATCCGTGGCCCCTCGCCGTCCAGGCCCGTCGCAGGGTCAGCGGGCGGATAGCGGTGGATGGCGGTGGTCTCCATCATTCACCTTCACTTGCGGTGTTCGACCGACGCAGGGGATCGGACGGGTTGCTCCATCCAATAGCCGAGGCGGCCATGGTGATCGTAGATCGCCTGCTCTCGCTGACGGTCGAGTGCCGACGTCGGGTCGTACGGCGGCGCGTCTCTGATGGCCTGGCGCGTCAGATCGACGGAGACCTTCGCCTGCGCCCAACTGACGGATTCGATCCACGGTGGGGCGACAAGCACCTCGTGGCCCAGCCACCAGTTGCTGGTGTCGAGAATCAGATAGCGGATCGCCCACGTGCGATCGTCGACGAGCAAGTCCCGCACGTGGCCGATGTCGCCGTCCGTCGCGTGGATGTGATAGCCGAGGATCGCGTGGCCGCTCCGAAGATGCTCGTCCTCGCCTCGGGACGCGGCGGAAGTCTGGTGGGTCTTCATGTCCTGGTCGACGAGCACCTCGGTCGTCATGCCGCCCGGATACGCCCCCATACCCCAGAGCCCGGCGCCACCCCAGTAATACGGGTACCCGTAATAGCGCGAATACTCGACTTCGCGCTGGCGGGAGACCGGCCGCTTCGTGTCGATGGCGGGGCTGCCTGCGACCTGCGCCTTCGTGAGCGAGACCGGCAGCTCGCGCCGCAGCCAATCGGCATGGCCGATGGCAACCGGGGAGATCAACACGTGCCGGCCGGGCAGCCAGCCGCCGGTATCGACGACGAAGTACCGGATCGCCCAGTCGACGTCATCGAAATACACGTCGTCCACGTCGCCGATGAGGCCGTCGGTGGCTCGGATCGCATAGCCTCGCAGATCTTTGACGTTTCGCAGCATGTGCCCGCTCCTTGCGCAAAACCCTCGTGAGCACGATCGTAGGCTTCGCCCAATGCGGAGGCTGTCCTGTTGTGCACATCCGTCGTCTGGCCGGGCGTCCTACGACACGTGGGGCCGCCCGAGACGGGGAAGATTGCCGTCGAGGTGATCGATGGCTACGGCGACGGGCGGCGACGCCTCACAACTCAAGGCTCACGACTCACCACTGGAGACGGCTTCAGGCCCGCCCGCCAAGCATGAAGACCGTACACGCGTGCGGCGCGAGCGTGCCGGTGACACGAGAGGCGGCAGGCAGAGGCGCGCCGCTCCACGCGTCCTTCAGCGACTGCGCTCCCGCGGGCAGCCCAAGCCGCGAAAATGGCAGATCGAACGCGAGCGGTTTCTCCCCCACGTTGAACACGGCCACGGCGTGCTGTCCCCCAGGGAGATCGGCCGTCCACGCCACCAGGTCGCCGTCGCGCAGCGCCTGTCGCGAGGCCGTGGCGGTCTGATCGATCCGCACAATGTCGGGATTCGTCAGCAGGTTGATGGTCTCGGCGTCGAGCATGGTGAGATTCGCGCCGACGATGAGCGGGCTGCGCGCCATCGCCCACAGGCTCAGTTGCGTGTGCTGCTCGGCCGGGGTGAGACGCGTGTGCCGAGCGCCCGGCCCGACGTCGGGATACGGCTTCAGCTCGCCGACGGGCAGCATGTCGGCGTCCGGCCAGTGGCCCGGCCCGGCGTACTGCGCCCACTTCGCAGCGTTATCGAACTGATTGGCAACCCCGTACGGATAGGGCCGGCCGTGGCTGTCCCACAGATCCCAGATGTCGTTCGAGATGCGCCACATCTGGGAGAGCTCGGCGACTTCGGCCTGATGGCTGAGCTGTGTCGGCCCCGGCGAGAGGCTGAGCACGATCGGGCGACCGGTGTGCGCGATCGCCTCGTGAAGCTGCTTGATCTCGCTCACCTTGTACGGATTGTTCGCAATGCAGTCCACCTTGATGAAGTCGACACCCCACCCCGCGTACTGCCGCAGCAGCGAGTCGTACCAGGCCTGGCCGGCCGCGTTGTCCTTGATGCCCCAGCTCGTCGGATCCCAGGGGCAGGGATCGTTTTGATCGGCGGCGTCGTCGGCCGTGAACGCCGACCCTTCGATGGGCAGATTGCGCTGCACGCTCTCACGCGGGATGCCGCGGATGACGTGGATGCCGAACTTCAGGCCCTGCGCGTGCACCCACCCGGCCAGCTGAACGAAGCCGGTGTTCGCACCGTTCTGCAACGACGAGGGGAAGCGCGCCGGCACGGGAATGAAGCGGCCGTTGGCGTCGAGTTGGTACTGGAGCGTCTCGGGCCGAGGCCGATCCTGCGGGTTCACCATGTACCAGCCCTCGTCGATGACGGCGTAGGTGTACCCGACGGCTTCAGCTTGTCGGCCATGGCGCTGACATTCGAGCGGAACTGCTGCTCGTCGATGCGCAGGCCGTACGAGTCCCAACTGTTCCACCCCATCGGCGGCGTGGGTGCGAGCCGCGTCGCGGCCGCGCGCGAGAACGGCGCCGGCCGCGGCCCCTGCGCGCGAACCAACTGGCCGGCGACGAGTCCAATGGCGACGACCGTTCCGACCAGAAGAGACGTAGCGACTCTCACGGGATCTCCTTTGTGTGTAATCAGGACTCGAATTCTAGACCATGCGCCCGTGCGCCGCATCGCGTCAAGTGACCGTGCCGGCCGCAGCGAGGGCGGCACGCGCCGAAGCGACCGGCGTCATTCCGGATCCGTCGGGGGCAGGTTCTCGAGGTCGTCGAGGTCCTTGTTCCGCCCCGCGGCCCGCTTGTTGCGGCGCAGACTCGCCAGATCGATCACCGGAACGGGCACCCCGTCGATCACGGCGTCGATTCGGCTCCGATAGCAGGTGTCGAATTCGACGCCGGAGATCGTCGTCGCGACTTCGATGCGGAACGGTGGCACACCCATCCGGATGATACGGTCCTGCTCGAGGAACAACGCCGTGGTGAGCACGGGATCGGCGAACCCGAATTCGCGCAGCACCGCCAGGACGTGCTGCGCGTTGTCGGGCGTTCGCGCGATCCAGATGTCGAGGTCAACCGTGGCCCGCGGATAGCCGTGGTAGCTCACCGCATACCCGCCGATGAGCAGGTACTCAACGCGGTGCGCGTTGAGCAATCTCAAGAAGTCTTTGAAGTCGGTCTGCAGCTGGGTCATAGCCGTAGACAACCTGACGCATCGTCTCCAGCGCGGCCAGTCGCGCGTCCGGCGTTTGCTGCCACCAGTACTCCCGGTCGTCCGAGGGATCGGTGAGGCACGACACGACGACACGAGTGCGACTCGGCAACGCCATGGGGTGATTCGATTATAGCCGCTGCGGGCAACGTGCCGTACCCCTGTGAGCAGGGAACGTGGCATGATGGCCGCCACGCCACCTCTATATAAGGATGCGGGCCATGACTATCTTCAAGCGCGTTGTGCTGATCCTGTCGGTTTGCGTGATCTCCGGCGCGCTGGCCGTGCTCGTGGAAGCGCAGGCCGACCGCCCGGCGCCGCTGCAAACTCCGGCCGGCGTCGCCGTGCTCCAGGTCGACACCGACCGGCAGATCGCCACGATTGACCGCCACGTATACGGTCAGTTCCTCGAGTTCATCAACCACTCGGTCGTCGACGGCCTGTTTGCCGAGGAAATCCGAGGGGCCGGCTTCGAGGGGAACGACTTCAAGACGTACTGGACGACGTTCGGGCCACCAACGGCTGTGGGCGTCGCCAATGTGCCCTTCGAGCGCGGCACCAAGAGCGTGAGAATCACGGCGGGCCGTGAGCCCGCCGGCATCCGGCAGGGGCGCGTGTATGTCGAGGCCGGGCGGGACTACGACGGGTCGGTGTGGATCAAGGCCCTGTCGGGATCGCCCCGGCTGTCATTCCGCGTGCTCGCGGCCGACGGGACCGTACTGGCCGATCGTCCACTGCCAGCCGCCGGATCGGCCTGGCAGGAAGTGCCCGTCTCGTTTTCCAGCCCGCGCACCGAACGCGACGCCACCGTGGAAATCTCCGCCGTGGGCCAGGGCGCGGCGCTCGTCGACTTCATCTCGCTCATGCGCGCCGACGTCCGCCGGAGCGGCATGCTGCGCCCGGATCTGCTCCAGGCGCTGCGAGGTCTGGCGCCGGCGTTCATCCGCTGGCCGGGCGGATCGTTCGCGTCCACGTACAAGTGGCAGGACGGCATCGGCCCGCGCGCCTCGCGCGTGTACCACCCGAACGAGCTCTGGGGCGGCTACTCGGACTACTACGGCTTCGGGACCGACGAGTACATGGAGCTCACGCGACAGCTCGGCGCCGACCCGCTCATCGTGCTGCCGGCGCCGGATGACGCCGCCTCGTCGGTGGCGTACGCGATGAACTGGGTGCACTACCTGAACGATCCGGCCACGACGCAGTGGGGCCGGATGCGCGCCGGCAACGGCCACCCCGCTCCCTACGGCGTCCGGTACTTCCAGATCGACAACGAGCCGATGAACAACGGGTTCACGCCCGAGCGTTACGCCGCGATCGTCAACCTGTACGGCAGCCGGCTTCGCCAGCTTGTTCCTGACGCCGTCATCATCGCGTGCGGCCAGAAGCGGTCGAACGACATGGCGTGGAGCGAGAAGGTCATCGACCTGGCGGGCGCCAACTTCGACGTCCTCGCCGAGCACAACTACGAATACGAGAGCGACTCGTTCCAGACGGGCGTCGAGCGCATCCGCGACTACCTCGTCAAGCTGCGCGACTACGTGCGGGCGTCGGCGCATCCCAACATCAGGCTCGCGGTCCTGGAGTGGAACCTGAGCCGGACCTACGACTGGCGCGCCGGCCTGCACACCGCGGGCAGCCTGATGCTCTACGAGTCGCTGGCGCCGGAATTGACGATGACGTCGCCGGCCTTGCTGATGCGGAACACGACGGACGACCCGACCTGGAGCGCGCTCATCTATCACGATCACGTCTCCTGGTTCCCGGGCGCCGCCTACGTCGTCGAGAAGTTGTTCCAGGAGCATTTCGCGGAGACGTACCTGGCCTCGACGTCCGGGACGTTCCACGACATGAACAACCGCGCCGGCTTCTTCAGCGACATTTCCACGATGAAGCCCGAAGGGTGGCAGCCAGGCACGGTCGACGCCATCGCGACCGCCTCGGCGGACCGTCGCCGGCTCGTCATCAAGGCCGTCAATTACACCGGCAGCCCCAACGCCCTGCTCGTGCATTTGCAGGGCTCGCACGTGCCGGCGGCCGCCACGGCCACGCTCTACACGATCACGGCCGGCCTGCACGACGCCGCCTCGCTCGACGAGCCGGATCGAATCAGACCGGTCGAACGAACGCTGGAGTACCGGCCGGACCTCACGATCGATCTCGAGCCGTACACGGTCGCCGTCCTGGACATCGCGTCCAGATGACCGGTGCGCGCCTCTGACCGGGCCCTTACGCGTCCACGGCCGCCGCGGCGTCGCATACCTTCAGGACCTCGTCGCCGTAGTGATTGATCACCTTGACGGCAATCTTCCCGGTCTCGGGCGGGCGAACGGGCGGCTCACGGTGCTGTAAGAGCGTGGACCAGCGCCGATGCACGTGCGAAGAAACGGTCTCACGGTTGGCACTGGCGTTATCCGGTACATGCGATCGAGACGCAAAGACGGCCACCGCGCTCTTCTTCATGAGCGCCGCCCGGCAGGTTGTTGGAGACATGTGACGATTGCGTTCGTTGGAACCCTGGTGGCCGTGCTGGCGGTCAGCGCCCAAAGTGCGGTACCTGTCCGGACCGTGAAGGCCGTCGATCTGAACCGGTACGTCGGTGACTGGTTTGAGATTGCGCGCTTCCCGAACCGATTCCAGCGTCGCTGTGTCGGTGACGTGCGCGCACGCTATGTCCGACGCTCCGACGGCCGCATCGACGTGATCAACCGATGTCGCGTCGCCGACGGAACCGTGACTGAGGCACGCGGGATCGCCCGCGTGGTTGACGAACGCACGTCCGCGAAGCTGAAGGTCCGTTTCGCGCCAGCGGTGTTGTCATTCCTGCCGATGGTCTGGGGTGACTACTGGATTCTCGGCCTCGCCGCTGACTATTCGTGGGCGGTCGTCGGCTCCCCCGATCGGGCGTACCTCTGGATTCTCGCCCGGACGCCGCAGCTTCCCCCCGAGCAGTTGGCGGCGGCCCTGGCCACGGCTCGCGCCAATGGCTTCGACGTGATCGCCTCGTGACGACAGGCCCGTGAAGGCGGCGCGGGCGCATCAGCCATCTCCGCCGGACAATCCGCTCTTTGCCAGCGAACGGGCGCGTTGACGACCGCGATCGAGCGCAAAACGGGCCGAAGGGTGGGCTCGCGAAAGGGCGAGTTCAGGATCGGGTTGTCGATGACCGCCTGCGGCATGAAGGCACGGCGAATCTATCGGGAGCGGTGATCGGAGTCAAGCGCCGCCGGGTTGTACCACTCCCCGTCCGACGCGATGAGCGCGTCGGCGGCCTTCGGCCCCCAGCTCCCGCGCTTGTAGCGGTGCGCCCGATGATGCGTCTCGAGGACGGGATCGACGGCCGCCCACGCCGCCTCGACCGCGTCCTCGCGGGTGAACAGCGCGCCGTCGCCGGCCATGGCGTCGGTCAGGAGCCGTTCGTACGGCGCTTCCGCCCCGGGCTGGTCTTCGAACAGATACAGCTCCTGCTGGCTGCCGACGAATTCCTTGCCGGCGCGCTTCACGCGCGCGGCGAGTGCGACGGCCGAGTTGGGAGAGATGCGAAAGCGCAGGTAGTTGGCTCGTCCCGTCGTCGGCGCCGAGTCGGCGAACAGCCGCTGCGGCGCCGGCTTCAACTGCACGAGCACCTCGGTCGCCGTAGTGGCGAGGTACTTGCCAGACCGCAGATACCACGGCACCCCGGCCCAGCGCCACGAGTCGATGAACAGGCGCAGCGCGCAGAACGTCTCGACGTCGGAGCGTTTCGCCACGTCCGGTTCCTTCCGGTAGCCGGCGTACTGGCCGCGGACGACGTCGTCTGGCCGGAGGGGGCGCATGGCCTGAAAGACTTTCGCCTTTTCGGTGTGCACCGCGCCGAAGTCCCGGCCGGACGGCGCCTCCATGGCCAGGAGCGCGACGATCTGGAAGAGATGGTTCTGGATCACGTCGCGCAGACAGCCGGCGGTTTCGTAGAACGCGCCGCGGCCCTTCACGCCGAAGTCCTCGGAGAGGGTGACCTGAACGTTCGAGACGTAGTTGCGGTTCCAGATCGGCTCGAGGAACGCGTTGGCGAACCGGAAATAGAGGATGTTCATGATCGCCTCTTTCCCGAGAAAGTGGTCGATGCGGAAGATGGCGTCCTCCGGGAACACGCGATGCGCGACGCGATTCAGCGCGCGCGCCGACGCGAGGTCGCGTCCGAACGGCTTTTCGACGATCACGCGCGCCTGCTTGGCCAGGCCCGCCGCGCCCAGTCCTTCGATGACCGTGCCGAAGAGGGACGGAGGAATCGCCAGGTAGTGCGCCGGCCGCCGCGCGGTCCCGAGCGCCTGCTTGATCGCCGCGAACGTGCCCGGGTCGCGGTAATCCCCGCTGACATACCTGAGCCGCGACAACAGGCGGTGGAGCGCACGCTGATTGCCGATGCCGCCCGACCGCCGAATGCTGTCTCTCGCGCGCGCGCGCAGCCGGTCGAGACTCCATTTCGGGGACGCGACGCCGATGACCGGGACGTCGAGGGTCCCGCGCTTCGCCATCGCATAGAGCGCCGGGAAGATCATCTTGTGGGCGAGATCGCCCGTGACGCCGAAGAGCACGAGCGCGTCAGAACGGGAAGTGGCCATTGGCCATCGTACTACGCACCCTGGAGCGCCTGTGCCGTTCAGCACATACACGGACCCGCGCGCTTGTCATGCTCGATCGTCGGCGATAGCCTGATCTTCATAACTCTGCACACGCGAGGCCCCCATGACGACGACCACGAAGGCGACGGCGACCAGACAGCTCCACGACCTCGGACAAAGTCTCTGGCTCGACAACATCACGCGCGGGCTGCTCACGAGCGGCACGCTCGCCCGGTATATCGACCAGTGGTCGGTGACCGGGCTGACGTCGAACCCGACGATTTTCGACCACGCCATCGGTAACTCGAACTTCTACGACGACGCGATTCGCGAGAAGAGCGGGAAGGGGACGTCCGGCGAGGCGCTGTTCTTCGAGCTGGCCCTCGAGGACCTGACGGCGGCCGCGGCGCTCTTCCGTCCCGTTCATGACGCGACGCACGGCCTGGACGGATGGGTCTCGCTCGAAGTCTCGCCGCTCCTGGCCAACGACACGGCCAGCACGATCAAGCAGGCCGCCGAGCTGCACGCGCGCGCGAACCTCCCCAATCTCCTGATCAAGATTCCCGGCACGCCGGAAGGCGTCCTGGCGATCGAAGAGTCGATCGCGGCGGGCGTGCCGGTGAATGTGACGCTGCTCTTCTCCCGGGAGCAGTACCTCTCGGCCGCCCACGCCTACCTCCGAGGGATCGAGCGGCGCATCGCCGCCGGGCTCGACCCGCACGTGGGCTCGGTCGCCTCGCTGTTCATCAGCCGCTGGGACAAGGCGGTGGCGAGCCGCGTGCCGACGGAGCTTCACAACCGGCTGGGGCTGGCCGTCGCCAAGCGCACGTACGCCGCATACCGCGAGCTGCTCGAGTCGCCGCGGTGGCAGGCGCTCGCGGCCGCCGGGGCGCAGCCGCAGCGCCTGTTGTGGGCGAGCACGAGCACGAAGGATCCCAAGGCCTCCGACGTGCTCTACGTCGAGGCCCTCGCCGCGCCGGACACGATCAACACGATTCCTGAAGACACGCTGCGCGCGTTTGCCGATCACGGGCACGTCGCGCAGGTGATGCCGGCCGCCGGCGGCGACGCAGACGACGTCTTGGCCCGATTCGCCAAGGCCGGCGTGGACGTCGCGGCACTCGGCGCGCAGTTGCAGCGCGAGGGCGCCAAGTCCTTCGACGATTCCTGGAACGCCCTCATGGGCCGGTTGGCGTCGAAGAGCGGCGCCCTGACCCAGGCGGGCTAGTGGCAACGCCCGTCGGAAGTTTGCAAACGCAGAAATTGGACCATGAAGGACGTGGAGGCAGCACGCAGAGCCGAGCTCGGCCCGGCGAAGCCGGGCCCGGCAGGACCGGCGAGCCCGCGGAGACACGAGCGCCGCGAAAGATGCAGGCGGTGCTCGCGTCTCCGCGGGCTCGCAGGTCCTGCGCCGCCGTGCACGGCGGCCAGCTCGGCGACCTTCTCTAACGCCGCGACGCGCCCTGCCTCCATGATCTCCATGGTGGGGTCCTCTCGGCGCGCGCGGGCGCTCCGGCCCCTCCCGTCAGTCGTCCGACTTCCGATCGGTGCTCGTGTTCGTAGAGACAACCTCATTGGCATCCCCGGCGCCTCCCATGTCCGTGGTGCTGAGGCTCCGATGCAAGTCGCCGAAGCCGGTGGCCGGCGTTCGGACGTCAATCCCTTTCGGATTGCCGCTGTGATCCTTCGGAGCCCAGGGCAGCGCCGCCTGTGGGTCGGAGTCGATGATCCCAAGCGCGCTACCGTACGGTTGGTCTTCGAACGCGTCTTCATCGGGGTCGCCGTGCGCCTTGCCAGCGGTCGCGCCGATCGTGCCTGCGGCCTTCACCTTCTGGTTGCCTTTCAGGTCGCCGACCGCCGGCTTGACCGTGCCCTTGGCCTGATCGATGTTTCCCTTGCGCTCATTCTTGTTCCACATAAACATGCTCCAGTCGTTCTTGGCGTGCGAACGCTCGTAAGACCAGCATGCGGTGGACGTCGGCGAGTGTCTGTGCACTTCCGCACACTCGGTGTCCCAGCGAGGCTGTGCTGAATGGAACGGCCCCGCCACCCAGCGGCCGCGTAGGATCGGAGTCATGGGTTGGCTTGGTTGGCTCCTTCTCGCGGCGGTCGTCACCGCTGTCGCCGCCGTCACCGGCATCAAGGCGAAGGGCACACGACACGTTGCACGCACTCACCTCATGGGCGCCGCGCGCTTCGTACTCCTGGTGATCGTGATCATCGTCGCCTACGCCGCGTTCCGCGCGTATTCGCCTCACTGAGCGCCGTGGGCTCGGTCGCGGCCGGGACGAGACGCGCGTCTATTCGTCCGACCGCGACAACGCCTCGAGCCCTCGCGGCGACCGCACGAGCAGCTCCCGACGGGAACAGCGCAGGACGCCGCTCGCCTCCCACTGCGACATCGTGCGGCTGACCGTATAGAGCGTGGTGCCGACCAACTCCGACAACTCCTGGCGCGTCAGCGCGTGGGCAATGAGCACGCCGTCCGGGGTGGGCCGGCCGCACTGACGCATGAGGCGAAGCAGCGTGTGCGCCAAACGCTGGCTGACGCGCTCCGTCGTGAGTTCCCGCACGCGCGTCAACGCGTCGGTCATGTGGGCCGTCATCTCCCGCATGATGTTCAGGCGCACTTGAGGGAACCGGCCCAACAAGCGGCCCACGCTCCCACTCGACCAGCAATGCAGCAGGGTCGGCTCGACCGCCAGCGCGGTGACCGGATACGAGGTGCCTTCGAGCGCGACCACGCCACCGAACGGCTCGCACGGCCCCACGAACCGCACGATGAGCTGGCGGCCATCGGCCGTGAGCTGCAGCAACTTGAGCAAGCCGGTCTCGACCAGATAAAAGGACGCCGCGGGCTCCCCTTGTCGGGCGATTGGCTGGCCGCGCCGCGCCTCGCGTCGTTCGGCGCCGGCCAACCACTCGCGGCGCTCCAGGTCGGTCAATCCGTCGAAGATGCGTGAGCGTGAGACGTCTCCGCGGGCCTCCATGGCCCCCAATCTTAGCCCTTCGGACGTTCGGCGCTCAGCGAGTCACGCGACCTCGAGCGGCAACGGCCCAGGCGGCCGACGTCTCCGTCGGCGATATCACTCGGGCCGCGGCCGGGGGACTCTCACTCTGCCGTCGCCTCCCGAAGCATCACCAGCAACATCTGCGAGCGCTCCTCGGCATCGACGGCGTGGGGCACCCCGGACGGCATTCTCACAATCGTGCCGGGTGTCGCGCGGACCGGCTGGCCACCGATCGTCAAGACGAGCGCCCCTTCGAGTACGACCGCGAGCGCCTCGAACGGCGCGGTGTGCTCGCTCAGGCCCTGTCCCGAGTCGAAGGCAAAGAGGGTGACGTTGCCGCCCGTAGTCTTCGCGAGGACTCGGCTGGCGATTCCAGCATCGGTCGGCGTGATGAGGGCGGAGAGCCTGAGAGCCTCCGCAGACGGAATCGCGTGTCCTGCATGGCGCATATCACACACCTCCAGCCTCGTCGCGCGACCATCGCGGCGGCACGGCGAGTTTCCTTGTCCGAGGCACCGGCCTCGCGAATGTCTCGATCGGCGGCGTCGGTGCGCTTCGTCGTTTCATCAGACGCGAGCCTGTGCCTTGCGCAGCATGTACGCCACATGTGCGCCGCCAATGATGACGCCGCACAAGAGCAGCGCGGCGGCCGTCGCGATGATCGCAGGGCGCTCGTCAGCCAGCCCCCACGCCAAGAGCGGTACACCAGCGCTCCACGCCAGGAACACGAGGCGGGCGAGCGTCGCCGACGGCAGTTCGTGCGCGCCGCACGCGGGCGGCGCGCCGTCACCCATGGCCAGCGCGCGATACCAGGCGTAGAGCGGCACGAGTCGTCCCTGGATGCCTGCGACGATCTGCGCGAGGAATCCCACGAGACCGGCCACGCCATACAGCCACATCAGCCGGATGTGCCAATCGTCGGCCACGCCGATGCTCAGTGCCAAACCGAGACCTGTCGCCACGAGCAACCACATCAAGGCCACATGCGTCTGCCATGTGGACCAGTCGCGCCGCGCCAGCGCCGGCGGCTTCGGCACCCGATGCCGCAGGAGGCGACTGATCTCGACGACGAAGCTGCCCAGGCCTGCGGCGACAAGGATCGCGCCGGCCGGAAGTCCGCGCGATCCTCGAATCAGCGTCCAGACGATGACCACGAGGCCGCCTTCGATGAGGACCGCGCTCCGCGCCAGTCGAGTTCCCGCCGGCATGGCGGCCGGCAGCATCATCGGAATCAGCCGATACGCCAGCCCCACGACCATCATCGTCACCCATCCGATGGCCGCCAGATGCGCGTGGGCGAAGGTGGCGGCCAGCGGCGAAATGCGGAAGGTGCCGCGTGTCCGATCGATCCCGATGAGGATGCCGAGCCCCGCCGCGGCCAGAAAGTTGGCGAAGGCGAAGCCGACGTGAAGCGCGACGGGCCAAGGGACCGACGCGGCCGGCAGCCGGCGCCACACGCCGATCCCGACCCAGCCGACGGCACCAACGACCAAGACCGCGCCCCAGACGACGCCCCCGTACTCGCCGATCCAGAAGTGCCCGACCATACCGGTCGTGCCGAGGGCAAACGATGCGAACGCGGCCCAGTCCCTCCACCCAACCGGCATCGGCAACCGAAGCACGAGCGGCCCCACGATGTAGAACGCGCCGAGAATCGATCCGGACAACCAGGCCAACGTGACCAGGTGGACGAGGGCAATCATCTTCGGGTGGTAGAAGAACGGGCCCGGAAGCGACGGCCGGCAGACCAGCACGAGCAATGCCAGCGCCAACCCAGCGTGCGCGAGCGCAAAGTACGCGATTGAAATCGGCGACGACGGTATGAGATCGCGGCGGCTGGCCTTGGCGGATATCACGGTGGTTTCGTCGGATCGCCGACGCCTCAACCGGCGGGCCCCTTCCATCTCGGACAGGACGGCCGGTCCTCAACGTCAACGATAATCCTGACCGGGCGGGCGGACATTGCGCCCGCGCAACCTCCGACGCGGCCTGCGATCGTGCCGACCACTCGCGGCGCCCGACGGCCGGTCGATCCGTCGAACCGCGGGCCCCTCCTTCGACCTCCCCCTCCCATCGCGGCCCCGACACGTCTTTGCGCTGGCGCAACGACGCCACTGGCGGCGGTCGGTAGATTCGACGTGAGGGAGGGCGCATCCGCACTCCCGGCTACGGAGGACGCGATGCATCCGAAGAGACATCTCCATTGGGGCCTGGTTGTCTGGTCGCTCAGCCTGGCCACGGCGTGCAGCGGCACGGGGACCGGCGGCAGCGGCGGGAGCGCCGCGAATGCCTCCTCGGCCGACACCGCAGCGACGGTCGTGATCACCCCTGCCGCCCGCGCCGAAGCCCAGCAGATCTTCGCGACGCGGTGCAGCGTGTGCCACGGGCCGGAAGGCCGGGGCAACGGCCCCGGAGGCGCCGCGCTCAAACCGCCCCCGCGCAACTATCACGACGCCGCCTGGCAGGCGAGTGTCTCGGACAAGGAAATCGAAACGGCCATCGTCTATGGCGGCTCGGCCGTCGGCCGCAACCCCGCGATGGTGGCGAACCCGGATTTGGGGAGCAAGCCCGACGTCGTCGCCGCCCTGCGCGAGATCGTCCGCAACTTCGGGAAACAACCCTAGCAGACCGTCGTGATTCTCCACTTCGAGAGACGCGATCGGGCTCAGATGAACCGGAGGGAGCCAATGGAAGCCACAACGAAGGTCACTCGTGCCATCGGACTGTCACTGCTTGGGCTGTTGGGACTGAGCCTCATCGGCCTGGCGGCCTGCGGCGGACCGAAGACTGGCGTCGCCGCCGGTGCGTCGGTCCAGGATCTGATGAAAGCCCGCGACCTCAGCGAAGCGGACGTCGTCGCGGCGCTCAAGACCTATACCCCGACCGGGCGCAAGGATCCGTTCGTCATGTTCGCGTCGGGCGGCCACAGCGGACAGGTCCTCGTCATCGGCGTGCCGTCCATGCGCATCCTGAAGTACATCGGAGTCTTCACGCCGGAGCCGTGGCAGGGCTACGGTTTCGACGAGCAGAGCGCCGCGTTGATGGCGGACAGCTCACCGAAGGGGAAAGTCCTGACCTGGGGCGACAGCCACCACCCCGCGCTCAGCGAGACGAACGGCGACTACGACGGCCAGTACCTGTTCATCAACGACAAGGCCAACGCGCGGGTGGCGGTCATCAGCCTCAAAGACTTCGTCACGACGCAGATCGTGCACTCTCCGATTCTCGGCACCGACCACGGGGGCACGTTCGTGACCCCGAACACCGACTACGTCATCGAAGGCGGGCAGTATCCCATTCCGCTCGACGGCAGCTACGCTCCCCTGTCTGATTACAACGACAAATATCGCGGGGCGGTGATGTTCTGGAAGTTCGATCGCGCGACAGGCCGACTCGACCCATCCCAGTCCTTCGCGATGGAGCTCCCGCCCTACATGCAGGATCTGGCGGACGCGGGCAAGCTCGCGAGCGACGGCTGGGTGTTCATCAATTCGTTTGACACTGAACGCGCGCACGGCGGCGACATGGAAGGGCAACCGCCCCTGGAATCCGGCGCGTCGCAGAACGACATGGACTACCTGCACGTGATCAACCTGCGGAAGGCGGCGCAGGTCGCCCAGCAGGCCGGCGCCACGCGAACGATTCAAGGCGTGAAGGTCATCCCGCTCTCGACGTCGATCGCAAATGGCCTGCTGTTCTTCGTGCCAGAGCCAAAGAGCCCGCACGGCGTCGACGTGACGCCCGACGGCACACGGCTCGCGATCTCCGGCAAGCTGGACACGCACGAGACGGTCTACGCCTGGTCGAAGATCAAGAACGCCATCGACACCAAGACCTTCGAGGGAGCCGACCCGTACGGCGTGCCGATCATCGGCTTCCGGACGGCGCTGCTCGGCCAAGTCGAACTCGGGCTCGGCCCGCTCCACACGCAATGGGACGACCAGGGCAATGGCTACACGTCCCTCTTCATCGAGTCGAAGATTGCCAAATGGTCGCTCAAGGATCTGAAGCTCATCGAGAAGATCCCCGTGCACTACAACATCGGCCATCTCGCCACGCCCGAGGGCGACACCGAGCACCCGAAGGGCCACTACGTCATCGCGCTCGACAAGTGGTCGATCGACCGGTTCAACGACGTGGGGCCGCTGCTGCCGCAGAACATGCAGCTCATCGACACCTCAGGGCCGACGATGCAACTGCTCTACGACATGCCTATCGGGCTGGGCGAGCCGCACTACGCGCAGATCATCAGCGCCGACACGCTCAACCCGATCCAGATGTACTCGCCGGTCGGCGAGAACGCGGTGACGCATCAGGCCGATCCAAACGCGACGAAGTCCGAGGCGGACGCGCGCATCGAGCGACACGGCCGGGTCGTCAACGTCTATATGACCGAGGTGCGCAGCCATATCAAACCGGACGTCGTGACCGTGACGCAGGGCGATACCGTGCACTTCCACGTCACCAACCTGGAGCAGACGCCGGATGCGACCCATGGTTTCGGACTCGGCGACTACAACGTGAACTTGAGCATGGAGCCCGGCAAGACCGCCGATTTCACCATCGTGGCTGACCGAGCCGGCGTCTTCCCGTACTACTGCACGGAGTTCTGCTCGGCGCTCCACCTCGAGATGATGGGCTACTTGCTGGTCACGCCCGCACCCTAGCCCGCTCTGTTCACGAACGCTGCGCGTTCGTGAACACGCGCCCGTGGCTCTTGGTCGGGTGAGGCCACGGGGTTCGACACCGCGCAGACCGCGGTGCTCAGGGCTAGCCCTGAGCGAAGGTCCACCTGAGTCGAAGCCCGGAGGGCGGATTGTGGGGCCTTCTAGTAATCCGGGCTAAATCTGCGGCGTGGCCGAACCGTTTCGCCAGGGAGGCGAGCATGCGTCACACAGTGAACAGCCGGACGTCGAGGCCAGCGGTGCTGGTGTTGGCGGCCGCCCTGACGCTGGTCGCGGGCCTGACCGGTCGGGCGGATGGACCGGCCCGATGGCCGGCGCACCGTCACGCAAGCTCGCCGCCCTCGCTGGCGCCTCGCCCGCTCGGCGAACGGCCGTCCGCGCGTTCGGTTGACGCCCCGGGGGCGGCCCGCCCATGTCCCCCGACGGGGCGGCTGATCGGCGCCGGCGTCCCCCTCCAGGCGGCGCTCGATGCGGCCACCGACGGCATGGTGCTCTGTCTGTCTCCTGGCGTCTACCACGGCCCCATCGTCATTCGCCACGCCGTTCAGCTCCAGGGGCCTGCCGATGCGGTCATCCAGTCGGATGGCCACGGCACGACCGTGCGTGTCGTCGCCCCGCACGCTGAGCTTCACGGGTTCTCCGTCAACGGCAGCGGCCAACGCTACGACAAGATGGACGCCGCCGTGTACGTCCGCGGGGCGGACGTCGCCGTGCGCGCGCTCACGGTCCGACACGCGCTGTTCGGCTTGGTCGCCGAGTTGTCGACCGGCGTCGTGTTCGAAGGCAACCACATCGTCGGCGACGCGACGACGCCGGTCGGAATCCGAGGCGACGGCATCCGGCTGTGGGAGGTGCGCGGCGCGACGGTGTCGGGCAATCTCCTCGAAGACTCGCGCGACATGGTGGTCTGGTACTCGCCAGGCAACCGGATTTCAGACAACACGGTCGTGCGGAGCCGCTACGCGACCCACTTCATGTACTCGAGCGACTGCGTCGTCAGCGACAACCACTTCACCGGCAACATCGTCGGCGTCTTCATCATGTACTCGGACGATGTCGCGTTGACGGACAACCTCATCACCGACAATACGGCCGCCGACGGGATGGGCCTGGGCGTGAAGGAGTCCGGCAACATCATCGTCAAGCGAAACCGGTTCATCCACGACAACGAGTGCGTGTACTTCGACAACTCGCCGTTCCGCCGCGGCGACACGATGATCGTCGAGGGCAACACCTTTGCCCGCTGCAGCGCGGGCGTGACCTTCCACAACAGCGAGACCGATAGCACATTCGCGGACAACCGGTTTGACGCGAACCAGACGCAGGTCGCGATCGAGGGGCGCGGAACGGCCCTCGGCGTCGATTGGCACGGCAACTACTTCGATGACTACCAGGGATACGACCTCAATGGCGACGGCTACGGTGACGTGCCGTACGAGTCGCGCGATCTATCGGAGCGTCTGGTGTCGCAGCATCCGGGGCTCGCGTTCTTTCGAGGCACGGTCGCGCTCGCCATGGTCAACGTGGCGGCCCGGGCGTTTCCGATGCTCCAACCGCACGTCCTGTTCATCGACCGGCGCCCGCGCATGACGCCGCCGGCCGATCGTTGAGCGGCGACCAGATGGAGGCCACATGCGGATCGACTTGAACGACGTGCGAAAGGTCTATGGCAGCCTGCCGGCGCTCGACGGCGTCACGCTGGAGATTCCGTCGGGCGCGAAGGTGGCCTTGGTCGGACCGAACGGGTCGGGCAAGTCCACGCTCGTGCGAGCGGTCATGGGCATCATCCGCTGCGAGGGCGTGCGTCTGGACGGGTCCGATCCGTTCGTCCACCGGGCGCGCCTCGCTTCGCGGATGGCCTACGTCCCGCAGGCCGCCCCACAGATCGGCGCCACCGTCGGTGAGCTCGTCCGCGCCGTGGCCACGCTGCGGCAACTGGATCCCGCCGAGATCGTGGATGTCGCAGCGGCGCTCGAGCTGGACGTGGCGCGCGTCAGCCAACGGCCGATTCGCGCCCTGTCAGGAGGCATGAAACAGAAGCTGCTGATTGCGCTTGCGCTCTCCGGCCCCGTCTCGCTGCTGGTCATGGACGAGCCAACGGCCAGCCTGGAAGCCCGGGCGCGCGAGACGTTCTTCCGGCTGTTCGCGGAGCGGGCGGCGGGCGCCACGCTGCTGCTCAGCTCTCACCGTCTCGACGAAGTCGGCCGGCTCGTCGATCGGGTAGTCGCGCTCGAGAATGGCGCCGTCGCGCTCGACACTCCCGTCTCGTCGGCGGATCTGGCCTCCCGGCTCGGCGTCGACCTCCCGTCACTCTGGCGGACGCAGGGGCATGCCGCGTACCGACGGCACACCCTGTGTGAGGAGGTACGGGCATGACCGACCGGCGCCCGCCCAATCGTCTGGACTCGATCCCAGGCTCACCCCTCGACGTTACGCCCGGCGCCGCCGTTCCCGCCTCCATCCCAAGACGCGTCCGCATCGCGGCACTCGCGCGACTGGAGCTGGGAGAGGTGCTCCGCTCGCGGTGGATGGCCTTCTGCGCCGGGCTTTACGCCACGCTGGCCGCGGTCTTCTTCCTGATCGGCCTCCGGTCGTCCGCCGTGCTGGGCTTCACGGGCATGGACCACGTGCTGCTTTCGCTCGGCCACGCGCTCGTCCTCCTGCTCCCGCTCCTTGCCCTGGCCGGTTCCGGATTGGTCGTCAGCCGCGCGCGGGAAGGCGGGCTGCTCGAACTGCTCTTCAGCCATCCCATTGCGCGTGACGACTATCTCGTCGCGCTGA
Organism: uncultured Acidobacteriota bacterium; assembly: GCA_963849525.1. Classification (GTDB taxonomy): domain Bacteria; phylum Acidobacteriota; class Vicinamibacteria; order Vicinamibacterales; family SCN-69-37; genus CAVXSP01. The sequence goes on from CAWKHL010000010.1 coordinate 165,482, forward strand.
CGGTGGTGCGCTACGGAGCCCTGATGGCGCCGCTCTTCGTCCTCATGCCGGTCATGGCGCTCCTCGGCCACGCGGCGTTCGGCGAGCCCGTCGCGTGGGGATTCCTGGGGCGTACGCTCGCGGTCAGCGCCGCGCTGGCGTGGACGTTCGTCGGGATCGGCCTGGCGATCTCGACGCGGGTCAAGGATTCCGCGCGGGCGATCGTCTACATCCTGCTGGCCTGGGCGTTGGGCGTGGCGCTCCTGGATTTCGGGCTCATCGGCCTGATGCTCCAGTGGCAGTTGCCGGCCGCGACGGTGTTCACGATCGCCGCGGCCAATCCAGTCGAGACGGCCCGGCTGGCCCTGCTCTCCGGCGCCGACCCGTCGCTCGACACGCTTGGTCCGGTCGGCTACTTCCTCGCCCAGCAGGCCGGAAGCCCCCTGCTCTTCGTCGCCGGAGTGGTGTGGCCGGCTGCGGTGGGCACGCTGGCGTGGCTGCTCGCGCGACGCAGTCTCAACGGCGGCGACTTGGTGTGAACGGAACGGGTGCCGCCAGCGCGCCGGCGCGGGCGGAAGAAATAAGAGAGGCCACATGTCCCTGCACACGCTCGTGGATCGGTTCGAGGACTTTCTCGGCACGCCCATTCAGTTCCGGAGCCGGATCCTGCTCGCGCTCCTCGTGATTCCGCTTGTCTTGAGCTTCACGCAGCCGCTCTGGCGGATCGCCATGGAGGCGCCGCAGTACCCGGCCGGCCTCTACATGGACGTGTACGCCTACAAGCTCGGCGCCGGCCATGGCGGCCACGACATCGACGAGATCAACGAACTGAACCACTACATCGGGATGCAGAAGATCGAGCAGTCTTCATTCGCCGACCTCAATTGGATTCCCTTTGCCCTGGGGTTCATCGTTATCCTCACCCTGCGTGCCGCCGTCATCGGGAACGTACGGACCCTCATCGACCTGTCCGTCCTCACGGCCTACGTCACCGCCTTCGCCTTCGCGCGATTCGTCTACCAGCTCTACGTGTTCGGTCACGATCTCGACCCGCACGCCCCCGTCAACATCGCGCCGTTCATGCCAGTGGTCCTCGGCACCAAGCAAGTGGCCAACTTCACGACCCATTCGCTGCCCCGGTCGGGCTCGGGCCTCATGGGCGTCTTTGCGCTCGGCCTGTTCGTCATCACCGCCTGGCACCTGTGGGCGGGTTATCGGCAGACATGGGGCACGCCAGCCGGAACAGGTCCGTCAACGTCGTGACCGTCAAGCCCGCGGGCCTGTTTGCGCCAGCGCAACGACGGCGCGCGCGCAGGAATCGTACAGTCGCCGAGCAGGAGTTGAGTCATGCACATCACCCCAGAGTCCCGCGTGTCGGAGCTGGCGATAGCGGTTCCCGCGACGGTCAAGGTCTTCCAACGACACCAGATCGACTTCTGTTGCGGCGGTAGACGGTCGCTGGCCGAGGCGTGCGCCGACGGCGGCCTCGATGTCGGCGCGATCGCGGCCGAACTGCAACAGGCCACCGCTCGCGACGAAGCGACGTCCCGCTGGGAGGACGCCCCCATCGCGGACCTCATTCGGCACATCCAGACGCGGTTCCACGGGCCGTTGCGCGAAGAGTTGCCCCGACTGGCGGGTCTCATGGAGAAGGTCGTCGCCCGCCACGGCGCGGCGTTTCCAGACACGCTTGGGCCGCTCCAGTTCACCTTCGCGCGCCTCACAGAGCGAACTCATCCGCCACGTGCGGAAGGAAGACGTCGTGCTCTTCCCGGCCATCCTGGCGCTGGCCGACGGGCAGCCCGACAAGGCCGGCGCGGGTTGGGCACGGCTCGATCACCCCATCGAGGCGATGGAAGCCGAGCACGAACAGGCTGACCGTGCCTTCGCCGAAATGCGCAGACTCACACGGGGCTACGCGCCACCAGCCGACGCCTGCCCCACATTCCGTGGGCTGTATTACGGGCTGGCCGAGCTCGAACGCGATATGCACGTGCATGTGCACTTGGAGAACGACATCTTGTTTCCACAGGCCCTCGGTCTGGCCTCGGCGTAAGGGCCTGGCGATGCGCGATGTGTAAAGATATATTTTACATACGTGTATATGCTATCCTTTGCTCCGGCTCATCCAGATGCGTCTCACGAAGGTGTCGGATTACTCGCTCCGGGTCCTGATCTACTTGGCGGTGCACCCGGGCCGTCCGGTTTCGCTTAGCGAGATGAGTCGCGCGTACGGTGTCTCGTCGCACGTGCTCGTGAAGGTCGTGCAGCTGCTCATCGAAGACGGTGCCGTGGCCAGCATCCGCGGACGCCACGGAGGGTTCCGCCTGGAGAAGCCCCCGGGCGAGATCAATGTGGGCGCGCTGGTGCGGCGGACCGAGACGACGTGGGACGTCGTCGAGTGTTTCAACCGGGACACGAATACGTGTCCCATCGAACCGGCCTGCGGACTCAAGGGCGCCCTCACGCGTGCGCAGCGGGCGTTCCTGGGCGTGCTCGACGACTACACCCTGGCCGACTTCCTGCCTCGCACACGCGAGGTCAAGCAACTGCTGCGCGTGTCGCTCGAACGGAGTCTGCCCGCGTGAAAGTCCACCTCGTCAACCCTAGTCACGTGTCCTTTGGCATTGGCGTCATCACTCCACGCTGGCTGTACGTGCTCGCGGAAGCCACCCCACGGCGCTTTGGCGACCCGATCATCACGGACGAAACGCTCGAACCCCTGGATCCCTCGCTGATCGCTCCTGGCGACATCGTGGGGATCGGCATCCATACGGGCAATGCCCTGCGCGGGTATGAGATTGGTCGGCTGGCACGCGCCGCGGGCGCGACGGTAATCTACGGCGGGATCCACGCCACGTTATTTCCCGACGAGGTCCACGATCTCGGCGGCGCCCACGCCGTGGTCAAAGGCGACGGGGACCTGGCCTGGGCTGATGCGCTCGATGACAGCGTGGCGAAGCACCCCAGGCGGGTGTACGAAGGCGGGCGGGTTGAGCCGGAGCAGTTGCTGCCCGCGCGCTGGGACCTCATGCCGCCCAACCGGTACATGTGGGCCTCGGTACAGACGGTCCGCGGGTGCCCGAAGCACTGTTCGTTCTGCTCGGTCTGGAAAACGGATGGCCAACGCCCGCGTCAACGCCCGAGCGATCGGGTCGTCGGCGAGGTCGTCGAGTTGCGGCGCAAGGGGTTCCGCTTCATCGCGCTTGCCGACGACAACTTCTATCCCGTGACGCTTACCGATTTGAAAATGGCGGCACGCCGGGCGGATCAGACGTCCTTCCAGACCCTCAGCGCGATCCGCGCCGAGCGGTTCGAGTTGATGCGTCGTCTGGCCGCGCTGCCCTCCGACATGGTGTTCTTCACGCAAATCACGATGGAAGCCGCCGAAGATCCTGAGTTTCTCGATGCCATGCACCGCGCGCGCATCAAGGGAGCGTTGGTCGGCATCGAATCGGTGTCGCCCCAGGGACTCAAGGACGTGCACAAGGGATTCAACGTGGCCGGGGCGGCACTGGTGGAACGGCTCCGTGGCTTTCGGGAGCACGGCGTGCACGTCCTCGGCTCGTTCATTTTCGGCCTCCCCAGCGACCATGTCGGCACGTTCGATGCGACGGTGGCCGTCGCGCAACAGGCCGGCGTGACCTTCGCGCAGTTTGTGATGCTGACGCCGTTTCCCGGCACGAACGATTTTGCGGCGTGGGAGACGTCGATGGCCGAGGACCCGACGCGCATCGCAGGGGTGGCCCTCACACGCCACTGGCTCATTCCCCAGGCCCAACGGCCGAAGGTGTACATGCCGCATCCGACGATGGCCGCGGGTGACATCCGGCAGGGCACGCAGCGGGCGTGGGATCAGTTCTACAGTTTCCGAAACGTGTGGGCACGGTCGCGTTGCGTCCAGTCGCTGAAGTCGCGCATGGCGTTTGTGCTCATTTCCAAACTGTACCGACAGATGTACGCCAACACCGGCATTGCGACCGACAGTGCGCGCGTCGGCCGGTCCGCGCGGTGGGCCCGATGGATCGCCCATCCCTGCCGCCGCCTGTTCACCGCGCGCCCGATGCCCAACCTCACCGTACCGACCTGATGCACGCCGTGCAGAACACTCGTCCGTGCGCGTCATGACCGCCGTTCCTGACATCACCGAACGTGCGGATATCGTCCGCCTCGTGGATACGTTCTACGAACGTGTGCGGGCGGACACGCTCCTGAGTCCGATCTTCGAGGACGTGGCACGCGTGGATTGGGAATCGCATCTGCCGAAGATGTACGACTTCTGGGAATCGGTGCTCTTCGGCACGGTGCGATTCAAGGGCAACCCGCTCGTAGTGCACCGCGCACTCGCTCGCCGCACGCGGTTGACCACGACCGAATTCAATCGCTGGCTCCAGCTCTTTCACGCGTCCGTGGACGCACTCTTTATGGGCCCGTATGCTGCTGAAGCCAAGTTGCGGGCTTCGCGCATCGCGGTGGTGATGCAGCACCACATCGCGGCTGATCGAATCCGCGCACTCCGGACTCCAACGCGCTCAGAGAGCTGATTTCAGCGCGAGTTCGAATCTCGCCATCCCGACCAATCTTTACCACCTTGACCGAGTGATTCGGTCGAGGCCCTTCGCTTCGTGGGAACACGGGCGTTTCGCCCTGCGCTCGTCTGCCCGGGCGCCCGGTACGCCTCGGTCCTTTGCCGCGGTGCCGATCGCCTCGGTCGCCGCTTCACCTCGCGATAGCCTCCTCACAGGCCATCGAAAGCGCCCTCCGATCGGGCCTCGTGCAATCAGGCGCAATCCCGGGCCGCCGATTTGCTACCCTGGCCAGGGGAATGCGCACAGCTGGGTCGCCTGGGGCTGAGGTTCAGGAGGTGCTCGACGGCATCCGCCGAGTGGTGCACGGCTTACACGCCTCGTCTCGCCAGGCGGAACGACGGATCGGCCTGACCGGCGCGCAGTTATTCGTGCTCCGGCGCCTGGCGGACGCCGGGCCGTTATCGGTCAACGATCTGGCCCGGCGGACGTTCACACACCAGAGCTCGGTATCGATGGTCGTGTCGCGCCTCGCGTCGGTGAGGCTGGTCGAGCGCCGGAGGGATGCGCATGACGGGCGCAAGCGCATCCTCGCGATCACACGAGCCGGACGCGTCGCTCTGGCGGCAGCGCCCGACGCCGCCCAAGAGCAATTGATCGAGGCGGTCCTGCGGTTGCCAGCGCCCACGCGACGCACGGTCGCGCGCGCGCTGAACCGAATGGCCGACGCCATGGCGGTGGCCCGACGGCCGAGGATGTTCTTCGAGGCGACTCGCCCGCGCGACTGAGCTGGGTCGGCCGGCGGCCAGTGGGGCAGGGACATGGCCACGTCACGACGGTTCACCGCGCCGGCGGACGGGCGTGGCGCGCGACAGGCTGCGCGCTTCGCGGCGTGCCTGGGCGTCGGCGGCCGCTCTCCACGGTTCATGCACCCGTTGGTCAGCCGATACCGAGGCGTCTCCGGAGACCGCGTACGCGACGGCCGCCCCGATGAGCGCGGGAATAATGTAGGCGTGCCCGCCGGTCGCCTCAGCCACGAAGACGACGGCCGTCAGCGGCGTCTTGTAGCACCCCGCGATGAAGGCCGCCATCCCAACCGCCGCGTACAAATCGACTGACGGGCTGTGCGCGACGGACTGCGCGAACGCGACGCCCAAGGCGCCGCCTGTCAAGAAGAGCGGGACGAACATGGCGCTCACGCCGCCCACACCTAGAGTGCAGAGCGTCGCCACCAGCTTCACCGCGGCGAAAACCACGAGCTCGCTGGAGGAATGCTGCTGAAGCAGGATCGCCGGCACCGCTTCGTAGTTGGGGCCAATCGGGACGAGCGGTCCGCGGAACCATGAGAGGAACAGGAGACCGCACAGGCCGGTGAGGGCCCCGCCGACGGCCATCTTGAGCCAGTGCGGCGCGGCCATATGCACCACGGCCGCCCGGATGCGTCGGAAGATCAGCGCGAAGGCGGTGGCAATTCCGCCGCACACGAGGCCAAGTAGCGCTGACCAGACGAGATCGCTCCTCGTGAATGTCGCCCCGACGCCGAAGTCGAAGACCGGCTGGGCACCGAGCATCGATGCGAGCGTCAGGTACGACACGACCGACGCGATCAGCGCGGGAAGTACCGCCTCATGCGCCAGGTCGTCCTTATAGGGCATCTCGAGCCCGAACACGATCCCGGTCACCGGCGCTCTGAAGACGGCCGCCATTCCAGCCGCCGCGCCCGCAATCAGCATGATGCGCCGGTCGCGCGGCTCCACCCGGAACCGAGGCCACCGCCGGAGGCGGCGCCAGAGCCAGGCCCCAACGGCACCGCCGCCATAGATGCTTGGGCCTTCGAGAGCCGCGCTGCCGCCGGCCCCCACCGTGGCGACCGCCGCCAGCAGCTTGGGGATGAACGCCCGCATGTCGATGTCACCGTCTCGCTGGTGGTACGCGCGGATGATCTCTTCGGTCGAGTGCTCGTCGGGATCGGGTGTCGCATACTGCATCAGCAGGCCAGCCGCGACGAATCCCAGTGTCACGCCGGGGACCATCAGCCATGGCGTCCGCACATAGCGTTCCAGCAGGGGCGGCCAGACGCCGCGAAGGATGACGCTCGCGACGACCGTGACGACGAGTCCCGTGACGACCCCGATGACGGGGGCGACAAATAGCCACTTGTGCACGTCGCGCGAGAACGTTGCGGCGAGGTCGGCGCGGACGCGCGCCGCATATCGGTCGAGGCGGCCCCGTGGCCGACGGCGGGACGGGCGCCCCTTCGGAGCGGAATGTATATTGGGACCCATACATTAGCACTATAACTCCAGGAGGGAGATCGTCCTGCCGGGGAGCGCGTCCAGGCCGACAAGATGTATTTCATCGCGGTCGTAATGGAACACCACATCGCCGCCGATCAGGCCGGCGAACAGCACGCGGGGTGACGTTGTCACGATTGTGAGCGCATCCGAGAAGCGCGCGTCGTGGCGACCGCTCAGCGTGTTCAGCGCCTGGCGTGGGCGCCAGTTGGGAGTCAACCATGCGGGTGGACGGAAAGTCCTGTACCATCCGACTGGCAGTCGGGGAGAGGGGGACGAACGATGTCGACGGCGCAGCCCTGGTTGGCGGTGACGAAGCGTCAGACGCTCCGCTTCTTCTTCGAGCGGCTGCAGGATGTCGTCCGGGACGCCCCGCCCACTGACGAACTCCTGTACAACGCGAGCGTGCTCGCTCACTTCGCGATGACGTCCGCGTCCAGGACGACGGACTTTCCGCCGAGCCCGGTGAGCCTCACGACGGTCTTCGACGTCTTCGTACTCGACCGCAGCCAGCACGCCGACCCCGAGATCATGGAGGCGGCCGGATCGCAGTGTCTGTTGCTCACCGGCTTCTTCCAGGACCAGCTTCGCCATCGCCACAGCGTGGAGTGGTACGGGAGCCTGGGCGCGGGCTTCTATCACTCGGCCGCGCATCTCGGCCGCGACCGCGCCCGGAAGCGCCTGATGACGACGATGGCCGACCGGTTCGGGTATTGGCGGCGACAGCACCATCGGCTGGCGGCCGAACTGCGCGACGAGCCGCGGCTCGTCCATCCACCGCGACCGTCGTCCGACAAATAAAAAGCCCGACGCGCGTGTACGCGCGTCGGGCCGTGTGTTCTGCCGACCGTCAAACCGTCTGGTCGTTACACGTCGCTCGGGCTCGTCAGTACATCCCGCCCATGCCGCCGCCCATGCCGCCGCCCGGTCCGCCCCCGGCGGCGTCCTTCTTCTCCTCCGGGATGTCGGCAATCATGGCTTCGGTCGTGAGCAACAGGGAGGCGATGGACGCGGCGTTCTGGAGCGCCGACCGCACCACCTTCGTCGGGTCGATGACCCCGGACTTCACGAGGTCCTCGTACTTGTCCGTCGACGCGTTGTAGCCGTACGAGGCGTCGTCCTTCTCCTTGACCTTCTGCACGACGATGGTGCCTTCCTGCCCGGCATTGGTCGCGATCCAGCGCATCGGCGCTTCGATCGCGCGCCGCACGATCTCGACGCCGACTTTCTGGTCGCCCTCGACCTTCAGCTGGTCGAGCACCTTGCCGCAGCGGACGAGCGCCACGCCGCCACCCGGCACGATGCCCTCTTCGACGGCCGCCTTCGTGGCGTGCATCGCGTCCTCGACGCGGGCCTTCTTCTCCTTCATCTCGGTTTCGGTGGCCGCACCGACCTTGATGACGGCGACGCCGCCGACGAGCTTCGCGAGCCGCTCCTGCAGCTTCTCGCGGTCGTAGTCCGAGGTCGTGTCTTCGACCTGCGTGCGCAGCTGCTTCACGCGGCCCTCGATCGCCGCCTGCGTGCCGCCGCCCTCGACGATCGTCGTCGTATCCTTGTCGATCGTCACCTTCTTCGCCTGGCCGAGGTCCTCGAGCTTGAGGTTCTCGAGCTTGATGCCGAGGTCCTCAGTGATGGCCTTGCCGCCCGTGAGGATCGCGATGTCCTCGAGCATGGCCTTGCGCCGATCGCCGAAGCCCGGCGCCTTGACCGCCGCGACCTGGAGCGTGCCGCGCAGTTTATTGACGACGAGCGTCGCCAGCGCTTCCCCGTCCACGTCCTCGGCGAGGATGATGAGCGGCCGGCCGCCGCGCGCCACCTGCTCGAGGAGCGGCAGCAGATCCTTCATCGAGCTGATCTTCTTCTCATGGATCAGGATGACGGGGTTCTCGAGCACCGTTTCCATGCGCTCGGGGTCGGTCACGAAGTACGGCGACAGGTAGCCGCGGTCGAACTGCATGCCCTCGACGACCTCGAGCGAGGTCTCCATGCTCTTCGCCTCTTCCACCGTGATGACGCCGTCCTTGCCGACCTTCTCCATCGCCTCGGCGATGATCGTGCCGATCGTCTCGTCGCTGTTCGCCGAGATCGTGCCGACCTGGCCGATCATGTGCCCCGCGACGGGCTTGGACACCTTCTTGAGCTGCTCGGTGATGGCCTCGACGGCCTTCTCGATGCCGCGCTTGAGCTCCATCGGGTTCGCGCCGGCCGTGACCATCTTCAGGCCTTCGCGGTAAATCGCCTGCGCGAGCACGGTCGCCGTGGTCGTGCCGTCGCCCGCGGTGTCCGAGGTCTTGCTCGCGACCTCGCGCACCATCTGGGCGCCCATGTTCTCGACCGGATCCTTCAGGTCGATCTCCTTCGCCACCGTCACGCCGTCCTTGGTGATGGTGGGCGAGCCGAACCGCTTGTCGATGACGACATTCCGGCCCTTGGGGCCGAGCGTGACCTTGACCGCGTCGGCCAGCGCGTTGACGCCGCGGAGGATCGCGTGCCGCGACTCCTCGCCGTAGATAATCTGTTTTGCCATGGCTCTAAATCTCCCCTACTTCCCTTCGATCACGCCGAGGACTTCTTCCTCGCGCATGATGAGGTACTCGTGGCCGTCGATCTTGATTTCCTGACCGGCGTACTTGCCGAACAGGATCGTGTCACCGGCCTTGACGTCGAGCGGGGTGACTTTGCCGCCCTCCTTCTCGATCCGGCCCTTGCCCGCGGCGATGATCTTGCCCTGCTGGGGCTTTTCTTTCGCGGAGTCGGGAATGATGATGCCGCCGACGCGCTGTTCCGTCTCTTCGATGCGTTCGATGATGACTCGATCGTGCAGTGGTCTGAACTTCATGACGGCCTCTCTTGGGGGCCGGGCGTCGCCGCGCGACTGGATGTCGCTGCAGGCCGCCTCGGCTCGAGAACTCTCTGCGGTGGAAATCAGGTCGCCGGCCGTCAGCGTGAATGACGGTCAGCCGTCCGAGAACGGGCGCGGGGACACGCCCCGCGCCCTTCGCGGCCAATCAACTAGGCGAGGCGGACGTTCTCGGCGCGGGGGCCCTTCGGACCCTGCCCCGGTTCGAACGTGACGCTCTGTCCTTCATGCATCGAGTCGAACTCGGCGCACGCGGACTGGTGGAAGAAATACTCGCTGCCGTCAGCCGCCGCGACAAATCCAAAGCCCTTGTCGCCGACCAACCGCTTAACCGTGCCATTCGTAGTTGCCATGTGACTTCCTCTTGCTCGCGATGTAAGGAGCCGCGCATCGCATTGACACGGTTCGCCGCCCGCCCGGCACTCGCCGGGGAGGCAATTGAACTACGCGTTTGATGAGGGAAAGGACGCAGGCGGGTGTCGAATGCCAGCGACGGTTACTTCAGGAAAGCGCGACAGCTGTCCTATTCTACCCCAAAATGCCGCGGCCGGCGCAATTCTTTTCGAGCCAGCCCGGGCGGCCTTGTCAAGTCCGCCCCTCCAGCGGTGAGATGCGGTCTCACCAGTGCCGCACGATCTCCACCAGGAACCGCACGAACAACGCCAGCGGCGACCCCACAAGCAGAATGACCACCGGGATGAGAAAGACGACGACGAGCAACAGCGCGGCGTCGCCCAGATAGGCCATCGCCCTCTGCAGGTGACCCGGCCGAAGCCGCGCCGGCGCCCGCCGATCCGCGAGGCGCGCCATGCGCTCTGACGCCCCCTCGACCAGAGGCGGAGTGGCCGCAATCGAGACGCTCATGACGCGTCCACCACGGGCCGCGCGTCGGCCGGTCCAGACCAGTCCGCCCGGCCGCGCGACGCGCCGGCCACGTGCGTCAGCGGCACGCCCGCCTCGCTCGCCGCGGGCTCCAGGTCGTACAACACCTGGCTGATGGAGCGCGGCGGCGCGCCGCGGAACACGGCGACGAGCACGAGCGCCGGCACGCATCCGGATAGCAGCACGGAGAGGCTCTCGCCAATCGTGACCGGTATGCCGATGGCGATCGCGACGCCCAGCACGACGATCAGCATCGTGAACCAGCCCGTGACGACCATGAAGTGAAGCCGAGTGATAGACATGAAACCACCCACCGAGAAAAGGCGGATCGTCCACGCACCATCGACATTGGTGGGGCGCAACGCTCCGGCCAAAGTTGGGCCGGTCGGCGCGCGCCCTCGTTGGAGGGCATCACACGAACGCAGGCGGGCTCAGTTCTGGACTGACTTTTCAAGCATACCCGATTCGGAGCCAGGACGACGGCCATTCGGGCGCCAGGCACGCGACGGGACTACACTACGCGCGTCGCCAACGCCTGGAGCGCCGGGTCCTGAAACCCGGCCCCCGCTGGGCGGGCTCGGCGCTCCGCCGCGCCGCCTGAGTGGCGTCCGACGCGTCGCGACGCACCGACGCCGACCGAAGACCGCGAGGGGTGCCCCATGACGAAGACTGCGAACGACTCGGCCGCGCACGTGAAGGAAATGCTCGCCGATCTTTCCCGCCTGATCGAGGCGCTCGATCGACGCGTGCCGCACCTGGAACGCCTCAACGAGCCGCAGATCGCCCACGACGCGACGGAACTCAGGCGACGGGCCGTGAGCTTGATTGACCGGCTCGAACGCACGAAGGACACCGAGCGCGACCCCGGCCGCGAAGGATGAGGGAACGTTAGAACGCGAGGTCGGCGGCGATGCTGAGCGCGTGCCCTCGCCGATCGCGGCTGTAGTCGCCGTCGTAGCGGACGTGAATGGCCGTGCCGGCCAATCGCCCGACCAGCCCGACGCCCGCCGCCAGTCCGTCACGCGCGTCAGGCGCGGCCTGAAGCGAGAAGCGGCCGGACGCGTCGAGCAACCCGGCGGTCAGCATCGGCGCCGGTGCCTTGATCGCGTGCGTCCAGAGAGCCTGGCCTTCGAGCCCCCAGCGGGAGCGCCCGCGACCAGGCGCGCGCTCGACCCGAAACCCCTCGCGGAGCTGGACGTCGCCCGCACGGTAGGCGTCCACGGCAAGATTGAGGCTCGTGGCGCCGCTCTCAGTGAACGCGCTCTGGGAATATCGCGTCGATGAGATACCGGTCAATGGCTGGACGACGAGCGGGCCGGCGATGACGTCGATCCCGACGTCGGCCTGCGCGCCCAGCGTCCACGCGGTCTGGCGGCTGTCGGCCGTGCGCGCGAGATCGGCGGTGAGCCCCGGCACGCCCGGAATGGCGATGCGACGGTGCGCCGAGATCCCGTCCCTGCCGCCGGCCACCGCTCCGTCGACGAACAGACGACCGCGCCGGAATCCGACGTAGCCCGCGAGCGAGGCCGCGGTGACGCTGGCATCTCCGCCATCGCCGCTCCACGAGAGCGGCGTGCCGCGCACGCCACCGCCAATGCCGACCGCCCACGCACTGCCGATCCGCGTATCCACGCCGCCGAGTCCGCCGACGCTCTGCGACGAGAAGCCGGGCAGATCCTGTCGGTCCACCTGGCGGTCGAACGACGTGCCGCCGCGGAACCACGCGCGCAGGCGGCCGGAACCGGCGTCCACGACGCCGGCCCGGGCCGCGGCCCGAGCCATGCCGCCGATCGATCGAGCCGACCGCCCGTCGGGGCCAAACGTCGCCACGGCCGCGCGTGGCGAATCCGCCCGCGGCGCGCCCTCGCCGGCCCTCTCGCCGCCTCGCCGCGCGAACGCGTCCAATGAAAAGGTGGTCTCGCGGAGACCGACGAGCGCGAGGTCGGCGTAGCGGGCCGGCCCGATGCTCCGCACCGCGCGGGTCAGCAGCGACGAGTGGGCGTCATCGATGAGCGGCAGCACATCGAGCTGCACGAGCACGCCGTCGAGGTCGGAGAAGGGCACGACCGTCAGGTCGTCGAGATATCGCGCAAGGGCGGCCGTTGCACCGGACACCCGTGGGCCGTAGGTCTGGATCGTCTCGAGAGGCTGCCTCGTCGTGAAGAACATCTGCGGCGTCGTCTGATAGCCCCCCGCGGGGACGTTCGCATCAGGCCCGACGTAGTACTGGGCGCCGCCGCCGTTCCCCCAGACGCCGTTCGCGTCGGCGATGGGGCCGGCCACGCCGGACCAGAGATGCGTGCCGACCGGCAAGAGGACGAAGGCGACCGAGTCGTTGCGTGCGCGCCCGGGCTCGATGGGCAGCGCCCAGAAGTCCAGGTACTGCGCGCGGCTCTTCCCGCGGAGTTGCGCGATGGGCAGCATCCAACTGCCCAGCGAGCCCCTCACCGTGCTGCCGGGGTTGAACACGAACGTGCGGGCCACGAGAAGCGGCGCCGTCGTCACGAGACGCATCACCGTGCTGCCGGCGAGAAATGGCGGCGTCCCCGGCGGCGCGAGGAGCGCGTTGGCCTCCGCGGCGCTCATCGCCGGAAGCTCGACGCGCGTGCCCGGCGGTGTGACGGCTTGCGCGAATGCGGGGGACTGGAGCCCCGCCGCGAGCGCGGCCATCGTGAGGAGCACTCGGAGCCGACGATGCATCGACCGCGGCGGCGGTTTCGTCTTCATCCTTCACGGCGCCACCGCGCGCGGCGCGCCGCCAGAGCAAACTGGTCGAAGTACTTCAGCAGCGACTCGCCCGTCGAGCCGTACTCGTTCGGTCCCGCGAAGAAATCGACGACCACCTCCCGGGTCCGGGCGAGTTCGCGCAGCCGCGGAGGCGAACGCCGATGTCGTGGATCATCCAGCGTCAGGTCGATGAGTTCCAGCGCGCGGTAGAAGGCCGCCCGGGCGGTCTCCGCATTCCTTGGGGCCCACTTGACGCCTCGACTGATCTCACTGCCAATGTTGCCCAGTTGCTCGGCGAGTGACAGGGTGCACCAACGCCCTCGGGCGAGGTCGCGATGCTGCCACTCGGTCATCGGCGCACCACGCGCGCGATCAGCGCGGCGATGGAGGCTCGCGTGACAGGATCGTCGACACCGCGCGACCGGTTTCCGAGGGATGGCCGAAGGTTGATCATCGAGTCGAATTCCAGCCAGTCCTCTCCGTTGACGTCCGGATAGAGGTTGATCCCCCAGAGGTCCGACTGTCGTGACCCGTCGGCCAGCAACTCCGCCTCCTGATCGGCGTGCATGTCAGCGTCGAGTAGCAAGATCTCGCGGCTGAGATCGACCACGCCTTTGACCATGTCGCCGAATCGTCCGCGGGCGAGCGTGCGGACGTCTTCCACTGAGATCGGCTCCGACGCGCTCACTCGTCTCATGGCAGCTCTCACCGTATTCTACCGACACGCCTTCGCGTTTCGCGCCGCCTCCCCGGCTTCATTCCGAAGAACGCGGGCCGTTCCCGCGCCTGGTCCTGATGACGCCAAGCGCGGCGAGCGCCGCGCCGGCAACGACCGCGGGAATCGCGACCATCGCATACACCGTGGTGACGCGCCATCCCATCCCGAGCATGACCCCGCCGAGCAGCGACCCGACGATCGACCCGCTTCGGCCCACCGCATTCGCCCAGCTCACTCCGGTGGCGCGATACGCGGTGGGATAGTAGTCGGCCGACAAGGCATTCGCGCCAACCTGCCCGCCGGACACGAGGAACCCCGCGCCAAACACCGCGAACGACAACCACCAGACTGTGGCAGCGGACAGACTAATCAGGATGATGCACACGCCCCCCGCCGCATAGGCCACCGCGAGCACCCAGTGCGGGTTCACGCGGTCCATGACGCGGCCGATGATGATGGCCCCCGCCGTGCCGCCCACCTGGAACATGGCGGCAATCCGTGCGGCGGTCCCCAGCGACATGCCGCTCTGCTCAATCAGCGTGGGCATCCAGCTCGACAGGAGATAGACGATGAGCAGGCTCATGAAGAAGGCGAGCCAGAGCAGCAGCGTGCCTGGGAGCAGCGGGCCGCGGAGAAGCTGGCGCACGGGCGCCGCGTTCGCGCGGGCGGGGCCGATGAACCGGGCGTCGGCCAGGTCGGCATCCGGCGCGATCCGCGAAAGGATCGCCGCGACCCGCGGATCGTTCTCGCCTTGCGCCACCAGGTACGACACCGATTCCGGCAGCATCCACCACAGCACCGGGGCCAGCGCCAGCGGCGCCACGCCGCCAATCACCAGCATCGGCCGCCACCCGTGGCGCGCGAGCACCTGCGCTGCGATGAGGCCGCCCAGGGCGGACCCGATCGTGAAGCCACAGAACATCAGCGTGACCAGCGACGACCGCCGCGCCTGCGGACAGTATTCGGACGTCAGCGTGATCGTCATGGGCATCGCGCCGCCGAGTCCGAGGCCCGTCAGGAGGCGCAGCCACGTCAACATGTGCAGGTCGGTGCTCGATGCCGCCGCGATGCTGGCCGCGCCGAACAGCAGCATCGACCAGACGAGCATCGTCTTGCGGCCGTGGCGGTCGGCGAGCGGTCCAATGGCGAGCGCGCCGATCATCAGGCCGACGAGACTGGCCGCCAGGAGCGGCCCGAGGTCGGCCACACGCAGACCCCATTCGGCGCGAATCGCCGGCGCGATGAAGCCGATGACGGCCGTGTCGAGCCCGTCGATGGTCACGACGAGCGCGCACAGGGCGATGACGAGCGTCTGCACGCGCGACAACCCGCGCACGTCGATGAACTCGCGGACGTCGATGGTCTGGACGGCCGGCATGGCACTCACCGCCGAATGGCGTTGACTTGATGGGCGTTCGCGGCCTGATGCACGAGGCGGATGAGTATACTGTTCGACCGCCTTTCCGAGGAGGAGCCGGTGCCATCCGATCCAGGCGCGGACACGCCCGCACGCCGGGAGTTCTACGCGCGCATCAGTCGTCAGAACCTGACACCGCTCTGGCTGTCGCTCTCGAGCCTCGTGACGCCGGAGCCCACGAGCGCGTGCGAGCCCGCGTCGTGGGCGTTCGTCGACGTCCGCGACGCCATGCTGGAAGCCGGTGCGCTCATTACGGCCAAGGAAGCCCTGCGGCGCGTGCTCGTGCTCGAGAACCCCGGGCTGCGCGGCCAATCAAAGATCACGACCGATCTCTACGCCGGCGTGCAGATGGTCCTGCCGGGCGAGGTCGCGCCGGCGCACCGCCACTCGCAGAGCGCGCTGCGCTTCGTGCTCGAGGGCGGCGGCGCGTACACCGCGGTGAACGGCGAGCGCACCGTAATGCATGAGGGCGACTTCGTGCTCACACCGCCCATGGCCTGGCACGATCACGGCAACGAAGGCGACCGCCCGATCTTCTGGCTCGACGGCCTGGACATCCCCGTCGTGCAGTTTCTCGACGCCTCGTTCGCCGAGCACCACGACCACGACGAGCAGCCGATCGTCCGCCCCTCGGGCGATAGCGAGGCGCGATACGGCTCCAACTTGCTGCCGGTCGACTATCACGGCAGCGGCGGCGCCTCGCCGATCTTCAACTACCCGTACGCGCGGACGCGTGAGGTACTCGAACGGCTGCGTCGGACGAGCGACTGGGACCCCTGCCACGGCCTGAAAGTGCGATACGCGAATCCCGACGGCGGCTACCCGCTGACCACGATCGCGGCGTTCATTCAGCTCCTCCCCAAGGGCTTCACGACCGCCGACTATCGATCGACCGATGCCACAATCTTCGTCGCCGTCGAAGGGCGCGGCCAGACGACGATCGGCGACGACTTCATCGTCAATTGGCAGCCGCGCGATGTCTTCGTCGTGCCGAGCTGGAGGCGCGTCCGCCACACCGCCGACCACGACAGCGTCCTCTTCTCCTTCTCCGACCGCCCCATCCAGGAGGCCCTGCGCATGTTCCGTGAGGAGCGCCATGCCTGACACCGGAACGCGCGCGGACCGCGCGGCCGAACGGCTCGAGTCGCTGACCGAGGAGTTGCTCGCCGAGGTCCAGACGCTGCCGGCGGCCCTCATCACGTGGGTTCCCGGCGAAGGCGTGTGGTCCGTGATGGACATCCTCTGCCATGTCGAGGAGTTCATCCCCTACTGGACGGAGGTTGTCCTCCAGGTCGTGCGGCACCCAGACCAGCCGTGGGGCCGGAACCATGCGGATGCCCGCCGACTGGCCGCGGTCGACCACACCGCCGCGCGGCAACTGAGTGAGGTGGACCGGGCGATTCGGATGCGCGCGCGCGAGTCGGCTGCCGCGCTCCGTCACCTGACCGACGCGGACCTCGCCAATGAGGCCCCGAGCCGCAATCCACGCTGGGGTGTCAAGCCCGCCGGCTTCATCCTCGATGACCTGCTCGTGCAGCACGTGCAGAAGCACATCGGCCAGGTGCGCCGCAACATTCAGCAGTATCGGGAAAGGCCGTCATGACCACACCGCTGTTCGCCGCGCTCCCGCCCGTGCTCGCCCCCGTTCGGGGCCGCGCGGAGCTGTTTCCCATCCGCCGGATCTTCTGCGTGGGCCGCAACTACGAGGCCCACGCCCGGGAGATGGGCGAGAGCGCCGACCGGGAGGCGCCGTTCTACTTCACGAAGTTCGCGGAAGACTACGTGCCGTCGGGATCGACGGTCGCCTATCCGCCCGGCACGAGCAACTACCACTACGAGGTCGAGCTCGTCGCCGCCATCGGCGCGGCCGGGTTTCGGATTGCCGAGGCCGGCGCGCTCGATCATGTGTTCGGCTACGCGTGCGGTCTGGACATGACGCGGCGGGACCTGCAGTTCGCGGCCCGCGACCAGCGACGCCCGTGGGATCTCGGCAAGAACTTCGAGCAGTCGGCGGTGTTGGGCGCGATCGTGCCCGCGAAGGACATCGGCCACCCGACGAGCGGACGCATCGAGCTCCGCGTCAACGGCCAGACGAAGCAGTCGTCCGACGTGTCACTTCTGATTCACGGCGTGGCGGCGGTTGTCTCGCATCTCTCGCACTACTACCACCTGCAGCCCGGCGACTTGATCTACACCGGCACGCCGGAAGGCGTCGGGCCGGTCGTGCCGAACGACCGGCTCGAAGGGTCGATTGCCGGGGTAGGCAGCGTCGAACTCCTCGTCGGGCCGCCCGACGAGGTTGATTAGCCGCATCTCATCTCGTGCGTCGTTGACGACTCCCTCTGACTACCAAAGCGAGCGCACGTGTGGATATTGGCGAATCTGCTCGTCTTTCGTCACGATGGCGGCGCTGCGGTCACGAGCCGTCGCGACAATGATCTGGTCGGCCGGGTCGCCGTGAAACGGCGGCGGCAGCCGGCCAC
The DNA here is from genome assembly GCA_963849525.1 of uncultured Acidobacteriota bacterium. Taxonomy (GTDB): domain Bacteria; phylum Acidobacteriota; class Vicinamibacteria; order Vicinamibacterales; family SCN-69-37; genus CAVXSP01. Next base: position 183,368 of record CAWKHL010000010.1, read on the forward strand.
TCTCCACGAGCACCGGCGCGGAGAGCTCGGCCAGATGGAGTCCGGCCTGCGACGTCGCGAGATCGAGCCAGTCGTCGACCGGCCGATCCAGCACGAGCTGCCCCTTCTGCACCTTCTTGGCAAGCTCCCAGATCGAGATGAGCGAGAGCCAGAGGGCGTCGCGCGCCTGATCGCGTTCGATCGCCCGCCGCGCCGGACGTGACAGGCGGCGATCGTCGGTCACCCACCAGACCCAGGCGTGGGTATCAAGAAGCGTCGCCATCCCAAGACTCACCCGTCGCGAACGGATCGCCGACTTCCTTCAGCACGCTGCCGGCGAGGCCGCGCCGGGCCGCGCGCGGCAAGCAGGGCACGAGCTTGGCGACGGGGCGCCCGCGCTTCGTGATGACGACGGTCGAGCGGTTCCGGGCCACCTCGTCGAGGGTCTTGAGGCACACGTCTTTGAACTTGCCCGCCCCCATGGTCTTCATGGCGCCAATATAGCCATGGCCATATGGCCATGTCAACATCGCACGCCGCCGCACCCGCGCGGCGGCGTCCGCTATTTCGGCGTGCCGAGCGCTTCCCGCGCCTTCCAGATCGACTCGAGCACCGCGTTGACGTGCCGGTCTTCCGAGAACGGGCTGAGGATGTAGGACTTGAGCGCGTTGATGGGCTCGCCGTAGTCCGTCGTGCGGTAGCAGTCGGTCATCGAGATGACCACGCCGTGGCCCTCGAGTGCGTCGGCCTGGATCAACTCGAACAGGCGCCGGTTGTACTCGTTGTGCGCGAGCACCGTCGCCCGAAGGGCCGGGTCCGTCCGCTCCCGCCCCGGCATGCTGAACGTATCGACGCCGTCCGGGTACACGCGGAAGAGCGTCACGGGGCCGAAGTTGTCGCCGTTCATCACCGCGGTGGACGAGTGGCCCTCGAGCGCGTCGCGCAGTTCCTCGGCCATCGTCACCAGGTGGCCAAGCAGCGCTTGAAGGCCGCGCGTGCCGAAGAGCCTGAGGTTGGCGATGGCGGCGAGCGGTCCGGTGCCGGCGCGCGTGGTCTCCAGCGTGTACTTGCCCGGATGGCGCGCGCCCGATTGGAAGAGGTACGGCGTGTCCTCCTCGCGCCGTGCGAGGTGTGCGAAGTCGCCGCCGTCGCGAAGGAGGACGGCACTGGAGATGTACGGCGCGAAGCCGGTCTTGTGGAAATCGACGCCCAACGAGTCGGCGAGTCCCAAGTGGCGAATACGCCGCGCCGTCCCGGCGAGCGCGCGCACGGTCCGCGGGCGAAACCCCAGCGGGTTCTGCTCGAAGTCATAGTCGTTGAACACGCTCCACGCCCAGCCAATCACCGCGTCGGCGTGCACGTGCGGCACGTAGTCGAGCCCGCACTCGCGCACGATCTCGTCGCGCACGCCCACGATCGCCTCGAGGTCGTCCAGCCCGAAGGCATCAGTCGTCCCCATCGTCGCGACGATGCACGCCACGCGCTGGCCGCCGCGAATGACCTCGCGCAGCCGCGGGGCAAGCTCGTCCACCCGCATCTGGTTGTCGTCGGTCGTGGGGATCCGGACGACGTGCTCTTCACCCAGGCCGAGCCAGTTGGCCACCGTCAGGCACGCGTAGTGCGCGCGGTCGGAGCAGACGAGGACGGCCGGTGTCCGCAGACCCGTGCGCCGCGACCCGGGCACCGCCTTCTCGAGGCCGATCTTCGCGCCGTAGAGCAGCGTGCCGGTGCCGCCGAACGTGAAGACGCCGTCGGCCGTCGCCGGGTCGTAACCCACGAGGGACGCCGTCATCGCGATGGCCTCGACTTCGGCCACCGACACCCGTCGGGACGACTCCTCGCTCAGCAGGTTCGGGTTGTAGATCGACGGGAGCAGCCCGCCGATGATGCTCGGGATGGTCGGCGACGGCACGACGTTGATCTGAGCGCGCGGGTGCCCCCAGATGAACATGCCCGAGAGGTACTGGACGAGCTCGGTCGTCACCACTTCGAGCGTGGTCGGGTCGAGCGCGACGCGCTTCAGCCGCGCAAGGTCGTAGTCGAGCGTGGCGGGCGTGCCCAGCATCGGCGCGGCCGACTTCAAGGCATCGACCTGGTCGAGCGCGCGCAGGAACGAGAAGACGAAATACGCGTCGTGGACGCGGTCCGAGACCGGCGTCGGAAACGCGGTGCGCAGCTGGGAGACGAGGTCCTGATAGGCGGCCGCCATGGATCCCAGTGTATGCCCGCGAAGGACGGCGCTACTTGATGCCCACCACCATCGAATCTGGCCCGACGAGCGGCTCAACGCGCGTCGACGTGAACCCGGCGCCTTCCATCCACCCGCGGCAGTCGGCTCCCGTGTAGTCAAAGCCGCCTGGAGTCTCCACGAGCATATTGAGGCTCATCAACAATCCGAACGCGTTCGCCGACCGGTCGTCGTCGATGATCGCCTCGTAGACGATGAGCGCGCCTCCGGCGGGGATCGCGTCGTATGCCTTCGCGATCAACATCTTCTTGGTCGCCAGGTCCCAGTCGTGGAGGATGTGGCCCATCAGGACCACGTCGGCCTTCGGCAGGTCCTGGTCGAAGAAGCTCCCGGGTGCGAACGAGAGCCGGTCGGCGACACCGACGCTCGCGACGTACTCCTCGAAGATCGGCGCGACTTCGGGCAGGTCGAACCCGAGGCCGCGCAGATGCGGATTCGCGAGCGCGACCTGGGCCGCCAGGTCGCCCTGCGCCGTGCCGACGTTGACGAACGTGCGGTAGTCCTTCCACGGGAAGGCGCGCGCGATCGTCATGTTCGCGCCGTGGCTGATCCCCGTCATCGCGGCGAGGAATTCCTTCAGGCGCGCCGGATCGGCATAGAGCGCTTCGAACGGGTTGCCGCCGGCCTTCACCTCGTTCTGCGGCTGCCCCGTCCGGAGCGCTTCGGTCAGATGGCCCCAGAACGGATAGAGGCGATGGTTCGCCATCTCCAAGATGCCGCCGACGTAGGACGGCTTCTTTCGGTCGAGAAAGAGGTCCGACTCCGGGGCGTTCGCGTACCGATCGCCCGTCCGCTGCAGAAAGCCCAGCGCCACGAGGGCGTCGAGAAAATCGCGCGCCGACCGCGCGTGCAGCCCGAGACGTCCGGCGAGCGCGGCAAACTCCTCGGGGCCTCTGGCGAGCTCGGTGAAGAGTCCAATTTCGATGGCGCTCAGCAGCGTCTTCGACGCCCAGAAGGCCAAACCTGTCTGCAGGATCTTGCTTGGGTTCAATGGTTCGTTCACGGGTTCTCCGTCGTTTGAAGCACTTGGCGCGCTCGGCCGGCGCGGCGCGCAACGCGCCGAGGGGCCGCCGGTCCTCGGCCCCGGTTACTTGCGCTTCCCCAGGACCAGCCGAATTCCCTCGAAGGCGAGATAGACGCCGGCCAGCGCGTACATCGCCGCCAGCACGCGCTTGTCCGACTGCCGGCGCCACTCCAGCACGCCGACGACAATGGCGGGCGTCGCGACCACGAGCATCACGATGCCCATGAATTGCCGGCCTTTGGCGGCCAGATCGGCGAGCACGCGGCGAACATCCACGGCGATAGAGCTTACCGGATCGGCCGCCGGCTGACGCGCGCCGCCCTCCGTCGCAGGTCCCGTGCCGGCTGCCCTGGCCGGCGAGAACATCGGCGCTCGTTGACCGTCCAGGCGAACGACCTGGTAGGCGCGGGGCCGGACCCGCGCTAGAATGGTCGGATCATGATCTCCGTGCAAGGCGTCTCGATGCGCTACGGGTCGAAGCTGCTGTTCGAGGACGTCACCACCACGTTCTCCGACGGCCGGCGGTACGGCCTCACCGGCCCGAACGGCTCGGGCAAGTCGACGTTCATGAAGCTGCTCACGGGCGACCTGCCCCCGCAGAAGGGCGTCGTCTCCGCGCCGGGCAAACTGGGCGTGCTGCGGCAGGACCAGTTCGCGTTCGACCGCGCGCGCGTCATCGACACGGTCATCATGGGCAACCAGCGGCTCTGGGACGCGCTCCAGGAGCGCGAGGCGCTGTACGCCAAGACCGCGATGACCGACGACGACGGCATGCGCCTCGGCGAGCTCGAGGGGATTGTCGGCGAGGAGGACGGCTACTCGGCGGAGAGCGACGCCGCGATTCTGCTCGACGGCCTCGATATTCCAGAAACCCTGCACGAGCGGACGATGGCCGAGCTGCAGGGCGGACAGAAGGTGCGCGTGCTCTTGGCGCAGGCCCTCTTCGGCCACCCGCAGGCCCTGCTCCTCGACGAGCCCACGAACCATCTCGACCTCGACTCGATCCACTGGCTGCGCGAGTTCCTCATCCGGTACGACGGCACGCTCATCGTCATCTCGCACGACCGCCACTTCCTGAACGCCGTCTGCACGCACGTCGCCGACATCGACTACGAGACGATCATCACCTACACGGGCGGCTACGACGACATGGTGATGGCGAAGACGCAGGTCCGCGCGCGCATCGAGGCCGAGAACGCGCAGCGCGAGAAGAAGATCGAGCAGCTCAACGACTTCATCGCGCGCTTCTCGGCGGGCACCCGGGCGAGCCAGGTGACGTCGCGCCGCAAGGAAGTCGAGCGACTGCAGACGACCGAGCTCGCCCGATCGAACATCCAGCGGCCCTACATCAAGTTCGTCCAGAACCGGCCGTCGGGCAAGGTCGCGCTCGAGTGCTCCGGCGTGGCCAAGGCCTACGGCGGCGCCGCCGTCATCAACGGCTTCGGCGCCGTGGTCAATCGCGGCGAGAAGATCGTGCTCGTCGGCCGAAACGGCCTCGGCAAGACGACGCTGCTCAAGGCTCTCCTGGCCGACGCACCCGGCGTCGCCGGATCGGCCGCGGACATCGACGCCGGCACCGTCAAGTGGGGACACGAAGTGTCCATCGGCTATTTCGCGCAGGACCACACGGGCGCGGTCGAGAAAGGGATGACCGCCGTCGAGTGGCTGCACCAGTTCGACCCCGATGCGCACCGCCAGGACATTCACGGCCTGCTCGGCCAGATGCTGTTCAGCGGCGAGGAAGGCCTCAAACCGACCGACGCGCTCTCGGGCGGCGAGACCGCGCGGCTGCTCTTCTGCCGCATCATGCTGCAGAAGCCCAACGTCCTGATCCTGGACGAGCCCACCAACCACCTCGACCTCGAAGCCATCAACGCACTGAACATCGCACTGCAGAAGTTCGAGGGCACCGTGCTGCTCGTCACGCACGACCAGGACCTCATGGAAGAAGTCGGCACGCGCATCTGGCACTTCGACCACCAGCGCATCCACGACTTCAAAGGCACGTACGAGGAGTACGAGGCGTCGGTCGCCTAGCGAGGGGCGAGGCTCGAGCACGACACCGGCCCGACGCTCCCGGGAATCGACGGCATTCCGCCCCAAACGCGGCCGTCGGCGCGCGGAGGGTTTCCGATCATCCGCGCGGAATTGCGGACCGGCGTCGATCAAGGGCATGTAGAATCCACTCCAGGCTTGCCCGGCCCCCGATGACGAGTGAACGCACCTGGAACGCGGCGTTTCGGAGCGTGCTGGCGCGCGAGGCCGGGGCGGACGCTGCCGCACGCGTCACCGCCGCGGCGGCGCGCGGACTCTGTGAGCAGTTCGTTCGACGCGTGGCGCCCCTGATCGGCGAGACCGGCATGACCGCCGTCTGTGACCGTGCCCTGCACCTGGTCAACCTGCAGACGGCGGGACTCTCCCACGAAGAAGCGGCCGGCCAGCATGACGACGGGCCGTCCGCCAGGCTCGAGCGATCGCTCGCACGTCGGGCGCCGGCGGATGCCACCGTCGCGGCCATCAACATCCTGACCACCATCGCCGATTTGCTGGCCTCCTTCATCGGAGAGAGCTTGACCACACGTCTCTTGAGGGAGGCGTGGCCCGACGACTTCGCCGACGAGACCGCCGAGGAGAGCACGACATGAACGGAAAGGTTGCGATTCGTCGCCTGCCGACAGGCATCCCCGGACTGGACGCCGTCCTGGGAGGCGGCGTGCCCGAGTTCTCTTTCAACGTCATTGCCGGCGTGCCGGGCGCGGGCAAGACCACACTGGTGCAGCAGATCATGTTCGGCCTCGCCAGCGCCGAACGACCGGTGCTGTTCTTCACCGTGCTGGGCGAGCCGCCGCTCAAGATGCTCCGGTACCAGCAGCAGTTCGCGTTCTTCGACCTGGCGAAGGTCAACACGTCGGTCCGGTTCATCAACCTGGCGGAGGAAACGCTCTCCGGCGGGCTTGACCGCGTGCTGGCGCGTATCACCAAGGAAGTGCGCGCCGCTTCGCCGTCCGTCGTCGTCGTCAACTCGTTTCGATCGGTGATTCACACGGCCAAGGGGACTGGCCGCACGCCCGACCTGCAGCACTTCATCCAGGAACTGGGCATGCGGCTGACCAGCTGGCAAGCGACGACCTTTCTCGTCGGGGAGTTTCGGCTGACCGAGACGGAGGACCACCCCGTCTTCACGGTCGCCGACGGTCTTGTCTGGCTGCACCAGAGCCTCGACCGCAACTCGATGGTGCGGAAGATCCAGGTGATGAAGATGCGCGGGCAGGCGCCCATTCCAGGCCTGCACACTTTCCGTATCACCGATGCCGGAATTCAGGTCTTCCCGCGGCTGGTGTTCGGGCCGCAGGAACCGGCCGAGCCGACCGCCACGCCCCCGCGGCCGCGGCGGCCGCCACGGCTGTCGGTGGGAATCCCTGGGCTGGACGACATGCTGGGCGGCGGCATTCCGGCCGGCTACTCCGTCCTCGTCGCCGGGCCGTCAGGCTCGGGCAAGACGGTCCTGGCCACGGAGTTCATCAACGAAGGCGCTCGTCGCGGAGAGCCGGGCGTCATCGCGGTCTTCGAAAAACGCCCGAGCGAATACGCTCAGAGCGCCGGCCGCCTCGAACGCTTCATTCGCGACGGCCGGGTTGGCATCATTCACACGCGGCCCCTCGACTTGTCCATCGACGAGACGCTGCACGACGTGACCGAGGCGATCGGCCGCCTCAAGGCGAAGCGCGTCGTGATCGACTCGCTGTCGGGCTTCGAACTGGCGCTCGCCCCGACCTTCCGCGAAGACTTCCGCGAGTCGCTCTACCGGATGGTCGCCTCGCTCACCGGGATGGGCGTGACGGTGATGATGACGGCCGAATTGGAAGACCGCTATACGGATCTCCGGTTCAGTCCGCATGGCACCGCGTTCCTGACCGACGCGATCATCGTGCAGCGGTACATCGAGCTCGACAGCCAGTTGCGGCGCGTGATGGCGGTCGTGAAGGTCCGCGCCAGCGCCCACGAGAAGGACCTGCGGTTGTTCGAGATCACCGCGGACGGCCTCATCGTCGGTGAGCGGGTCAAGGACTATCGGGGCATCTTGACGGGCCTGCTCCAGCCGGCCCCGGCCGACCGCGGGCCGGCGCGTCGTCCCACCACGCGGCGGCCGAGGTCCTGACCGATGTCCGCTTCGCCTAAGAGACGTGCGAAGCCCTCCTCTCCGAACGCGGCACCAGGCCGCACGCGGCGCGTCGTCGCCGGCCGCGTCGCGCAGACGCGCGCCGAGTTCGAACAGCTGATGCACCGGATGCGGGAAGCGAACGAGCGGCTGATCGTCGCGGCGGTGCGCGCCCAGGACCTGTCGGACGAGGCTCACGCCCAGACGACGCGGGCCAAGACCGACCTCGAAGAATTGATGAAGCAACTGCGAGACGCGCACGACCGTCTGACCGAGACGGCCGCGCATGCGCAGACCATGGCGGACGACGCCCGCCAACGCGAAGAAGCGTATCGGCACCTGTCCAACCGCCTGCTCACGCTCCAGGACGAAGAGCGGCGGCGTCTCGCGCGCGACCTGCACGACTCCACGGGCCAGCGCCTGGCGGCGCTAACGATGAATCTCGACCTCGTCGAGGGCGTCCGTGACGCCCTCGACACCCGGTCGCAACGCGCGCTCGCCGAGAGCCGGTCGCTCGCCAGACAGTGCTCGCAGGAAGTGCGAACGCTGGCGTATCTCCTGCACCCGCCTTTGCTCGACGAGACCGGCCTGGTGTCGGCGGTGCGCTGGTACGTGGAAGGGTTCACGGCCCGTAGCGACCTCCAGATCGTCCTGGATCTGGGGGATGTCGGGAGGCTGCCGGAGGCCGTCGAGACCGCGCTCTTCCGCATCGTCCAGGAAGGTCTCACCAACATCCATCGTCACGCATCCGCCGACACGGCCACGATCCGTCTCACGCGCACCTCCGACGCCGTGCACCTCGACATCGAGGACCGGGGACGCGGGCTTCACGATCGTCGGGGCGAGGAACCTCACGCCGCCCGCTCCGGAACGCTCGGCGTCGGCATCCAGGGCATGCGGGAGCGCGTCCGTCAACTGGGCGGGACGTTCGACATCGCGTTCACCAAGCGCGGCACCACGGTTCGCGTCGGCGTGCCGTTGGACATCTCATGACGCCCGTCCGCATCCTGATCGCCGACGACCACGAAGTCGTGCGTCAGGGCGTGCGCGCGGTCCTCGAGGGCCACCCCGAGTGGGTCGTCTGCGGCGAAGCGAGCACCGGACGCGACGCCGTCGCCAAGGCCATCGACCTGCGGCCCGATGTCGTCGTGCTCGACGTCAGCATGCCCGAGTTGAATGGCCTGGAGGCGACGCGGCAAATCCGCCGCCTCGTGCCGGCCAAGGTACTCATCTTGACCGTGCACGAGTCCGACCAGCTCGCCACCGAGGTGCGGGAAGCCGGGGCGCACGGGTACGTGTTGAAGGCAGAGGCTGGACGAACCCTCGTCGAGGCCATCGGCGCGCTGCTCGACCAACAGGAGTTCTTCACCGCGCGCGTGTGTACCTCGTCGGCTCGCCCGCTCTCTCGGCGTCCCACCACCGCCTCGGGCCAATCCCCGGGCCGCTTGACGCCACGCCAACGCGAGGTCGTGCAACTGCTGGCCGAAGGGAAGTCGAACAAGGAGATTGGCACGACGCTGGGGATGGCCACCAAGACGGCCGAGACCCACCGGACCCAGATTATGGCCAAGCTCGACCTCCATTCGATGAGCGAGCTCGTCCGCTACGCGATTCGCAACCACATCATCGAGCCCTAGTCCTGGCCCCCCTTCCGAGAGCGCATACGGGATTCACCGTATTGCCGACGTGACCGCGACCTTCTTATGGTGCTCAGAGGTGGAAAAGGTGGCCGGCGCGACACCAGAAGACGGGGACGTCGTCATCCGAAAGGAGGCGCGTGACGGCACGTTCGTCTTCGTCCTGCACACGCCTCCAGGCCCCGACCAGTGCCTGCTCCGCACGCAGGAGGAGGCGGTCGCCCTAGCCGAAGCGTTTGCGAAGCATCAGCGCGTGCGCCTCTGGCTGACCAACGGGCACCGCAAGTTCGTCGTGGTGAACGACTTCCGGGAGCGTGGCCTCCGGGTCGACGGAACGGCCACAACGTGCGGCGGACACCGGCGGCCCCAACGGCCGTCGGGTGGAAGACGGGCTGCCGGACTTGCTCGAGACCGGGAACGCGCTCGTGGCCGAGCTGGCCGCGCTGCGACGGCGCGTGGCCGATCTCAGCGGGTCCGAGATTCAATACCGGCGTCTCTTCGAGGCCGCGCGCGACGGCATCCTGATTCTCGACGCCGGCACCGGACAAATCGTCTCGGTCAATCCATTCCTCACGCAGTTGTTGGGTTACTCGCAATCCGAGATGTTGGGAAAGACCCTGTGGGAGATCGGGCCGTTTCGAGATACCGAGATTAGCAAGGACGCCTTCACGGAGTTACAGGAGAAAGGGTACATCCGCTACGAGGACCTGCCTCTCGAGTCGAAGGACGGCCGGGCGGTTGACGTCGAATTCGTCAGCAATGTCTACCGGGCGGGCCAGAAGGACGTCATCCAGTGCAACATCCGAGACATCACGGAGCGCAAGCGCGCCGAAGCGGAGCGGAATCAACACGCGCAACTGACGGCGCTGCGTGCGGCCGTGTCCCAGGCGCTCGTGGCCGACGACTCGGCCCCGCGCGCGCTGCAGCGCTGCGCCGAGGCGCTTGTCGCGCACCTGGGGGCCGCATTGGCGCGAATCTGGACCCTCAACGACGGTGGAGGCGTGCTCGAACTACAGGCGAGTGCCGGTCTCTCCACGGATGTGGACGGCCCCCAGGGGCGAGCGGTGATCGGCGAGAGCGAGATCGGACGCATCGCAAAGAGCCGTGAGACCCGTCTGAGCAACGCCGTTCTTAGCGACCGGGAGGTCGACGATCAGGAGTGGGCGCGCCGGGAACGGATCGTTGCCTTTGCCGGTTACCCGCTGGTCGTGGCGGGCCGTCTCGTGGGCGTCATGGCCGTCTTCTCCCGGCAACCGCTGTCCGACATTGTCACCCCGGCACTCGGCACGGTGGCCGACCAGGTGGCGCTCGGCGTCGACCGCTACGAGCGGGCGCAGGCCCTGCGAGTGGCCGAGGAGCGCATGCGATTTGCGCTCGAAAACGCCAACGTCGGCATCTGGGACATGGACTACAGGACCGGCGTGCTCCGGTGGTCAGAGACCATGGAGGCGCAGTACGGCCTCGCTCCCGGCACGTTTCGCGAGACCTTCGACGCGTTCATCGAGCGGATTCACCCCGACGATCGGGCCTCGGTGCTCGACACGATCGAAGCGGCCACGAAGTACGGCGCCGATTTCTCGACCATACACCGACTGGTCTGGCCGGACGGCACCATGCGGTGGCTGCGCGGGATTGGCCGGATCCACCTCGGTGAACTCGGCGAGCCGGTGCGCGGCGTGGGCATTTCGTTGGATGACACGGAGCGCCACGTGCTCGAGGCCGAGTTTCGACAGGCACAGAAGATGGAGGCTATCGGTCGAACTCGCCGGCGGCGTGGCCCACGACTTCAACAACCTGCTGACCTCGATCCTGGGCTATTGCGACCTGCTCCTCGAGGACCTCCCTTCAGACGATCCCCGTCGCGTCGACCTCAAGGAGATTCAGCAGGCGGGCCAACAGGCCGCGGGGCTCACCCGCCAGCTGCTGACCTTCAGCCGCAAGGAGATCGTCGAGCCGACCCTGGTCAACCTGAACGCCGTGGTGACGAACGTCCAGGCGATGCTGCAACGCCTCATCGGAGAAGACGTCACGCTCGTGGCCGAGTTGGCCCCCTCGCTGGCGGCGGTCAAAGCCGACGCCGGACAGATCGAGCAGGTCGTCATGAATCTCGCGGTGAACGCGCGCGATGCGATGCCCACGGGCGGCACCTTGACGATTACGACCGCCAACGTCCATCTCGACGACGCCTACGCAAGGATGCACCCGTCGATGACTCCAGGGCCGTACGTCGCGCTCACGGTCAGCGATACGGGAACCGGCATGACGCCCCAAGTGCTGGCTCGGCTGTACGAGCCGTTCTTCACGACGAAGGCGGTCGGCAAAGGCACGGGCCTCGGCCTGGCGACCGTCCGCGGCGCTGTCGCCCGGAGCGGAGGCAGCGTGGACGTCTCGACCACAGTCGGCAAGGGTACGTCGTTCCGGATCTATTTCCCGCGAGCGGATGCCGTGGAGGCGTCGGCGGAGACGGGACCTGTGGAGGTACCGTCACGCGGCCGGGCCGAAACGGTCCTCGTCGTCGAAGACGTGCTTGGGCTACGCGAGCTGACGAGGCGAATTTTGAAACGCGCGGGCTACACGGTGCTGGTCGCGGCGAACGCACAGGAGGCGCTCGATCTGGCTGAGACGCACCCAATCATCGACTTGATCCTCACCGATGTCGTGATGCCAGGGGCGAGCGGGCCCGAGATGACCCACCAGCTCCTCGCCCAGCGGCCGGCCCTGAAGATCATCTACATGTCGGGTTACACGGAGGACGCCATCGTCGATCGCGGCGTCGTCAGCGCAGAGATCGCCTTTCTGCATAAGCCCTTCACCGCCGAAGTGCTCGAGCACAAGGTTCACGAAGTACTGAGCCGATAGGCGGCGACCGCCTGCCGCCCTTGGCGTCGCCGCCCCCTGCCGGCGCGACGAGCGCCGCTCGAGATCGAGCCGGACGCGGCCCGCCCGCGCCCGCCGCGAACACACAGCAAAGCGCTCGGGAGAAGGCCGCGCCTCGGGTCGCGCGACGAGTCGCCGCGGCGCTTTAGGGCGTAAAGAACGTGAACGTCGAGAAGACGTCGTAGTAGCCCGCCGGCACGGTGATTTCGTTGACGGCGCCCGCGGTCGGCACGGGACCGCCGCAGTCAGCCGACCCGCCGATGTTGATGGCGAGGGGCGTGAACACAGGCGTGCTCGTGGACGCCTGCGTCACGACGGGGGCGGAGCCGGACGATGGCCCGGTGCCGTCGCCGTATTCGCAGTAGTGCTGCGGCCCCGCCGTGACGTAGTCCTGCCGCTGCATCAATACGCGCGGGTAGACGTACATCGTCGCGGCCGTGCCCGACAGAACCGCCGCCGCGACGCTCAACTTGCAGGGCGCGTTGGCCGTGCTGCACGTGAAACGAAACGCGCCGCCGGTCGTGTCGCCCACGGGCGACCCCAGGCGCGTGGAATACGTCGCCCAGATGGCCGGCGAGCCGGCGCCGCGCTGCACGGACACGGCCGCGACGCCGTAGTCAACGGCGCCGTCAACTCCCGGGGGGCCCTGCGGCCCGACCGGGCCGATCGGCCCAATCGGCCCGCCTCTCCCAGGCAGACCCCTCAGCCCTTGCGGCCCGACCGGGCCAACAGCCCCAACCGTGACGTCGAACTCATCGGTGGCCGCCTCGTCCCGGTCGCCCGCGTCCTCGTGCCCCCTGCCCCTGCGCAGCGTCCGCGTCACCGTCAAGCTATACGACCCCGGAGCGAGCGCGGCCGCCGCCGTCACGATTTCGGTGGCCGTCGCCGACGTCAACGCGACGGGAATGCCATCGATCGTCACGACGGGATCGGCGGTATCGCGGCCGGTAAAGTTGACACCCTGGATCGTCAGCGCGCCGTCGGCGCCAACCGTGACGCTGCGGATGTCGAGTTGATTCGGGCGGGGCTCCTGGGCTCGTACCTCCGGAGCGGCGTGAAACGCCACGACGGCCAGGAGCAACGTGAGACCAGCACACCAAGCCGTACGGTAAAGCTTCCTCATTGGGAATCCCTCTCCTGTACCTATGGTCAAATGGAAGACGCGTCTTCCTGTGCTGGGGAGCACCGAATTTGCGCCTTAGCCTAATGTCAGGTGCCTTATCGGTCAATCCCCGACATTTCGTCAGCGGATTCGGCGAACCTGACACAATGGCGTACGGGAGCCCTCTCTGGTCATCGACGGGGCGACAGCCCGGCCAGACAACTGCTCTTCGCGCGACCTGACCGTCCCCTGGCAACCGCCCTCTAGGGAGCACACTCGCCGGCCGGGAAGCCCGGCGCGGGCGGAAAAGCCGTGTCTTTCGCTTGGGAGTACATCTTGCAACGCGTCCCCCGCGTGATCACTACCTCTGCTGTTCTCAAATGCTGGCTGCGGCGCCTGCGGGCCGGGCTCTTCGTGTTCGCCTGCATCGTCTGCGCGGCAGCCTCGGCCGAGGCTCAGACCGGCAGCGTGATGATTGGCTTCACCCGCTCGACGATGGCGATGGGCACGATCCCGACCGACTCGTCAGGTGCGGACGCAGCCATCGTGTCGCACTACGGCGGCGGTCTCTTCGGGGTGTCGATTGGCACGGACACGACGCGGCCCGCGTCGATTGCCGTCGAGGGCCTGTTCGTCGTCCGGGGCGTGCGGCTGGGTACCGCGGCGGGCGTATCCGCCAACAACCTGAAGTATCTGGAAGCCCCTGTGCTGGGGCGGTTCTCAGCGGGCCGCATCGGGCCGATTCCCCTCCACGTGCTGGCCGGGCCGACGTTTGCGTTCCGGTTCGGGGGCAGCGACACAATCACCGGCACGAGCGTCAACGATCTGGTCCGGCGGTTCGACTCGGGGCTGATGGTTGGCATGGGATTCGAGGTCCGGGGATACCTCGTCCAGGCGCGCTACGAGTGGGGCCTCGTCAACGTCTCCAGGAACGGCGGCCTCCTCGGCACCGGCACCATGAAGAATCGGACGCTCGCGCTCCTCGTGGCCGTCCCGATGCGGTAGCCCGGGGCCGGCCAAATCGCGCATACGCCGGGGACTCCGGTGCAGTACAATATGTGTGCCCTCGTGATTGGCCGCCAGCACGCAGCGAAACCGCTCGAGCCCGCTCAGTCCTAGGTGGGACCGCCCTTTGACCATCCTTGACGCTACCCGAACCTCCGCGCCACGCGTGTGCGCCGCGCGGCTCTCCGGGTGGCCAGACGCGGTCGGTCGCAGGAGAGTTTGATGAACAGCCTGACATTCCCTAAATCCAGCCGGTTCCGGCAGACGCTCGAAGAGCAGGTCGAGCAGTACTTCAAGAGCCGGAACCTGCCGCGCCGCGGCCACCCGGCCCTGTACGCGAAAGCCGCGTTCATGGTCGTCTGGGCCATCGCCTCGTACATCTTTCTCGTGTACTTCGCCGGCAGCGCGTGGTCGGCCGTGGCGAGCGCGCTGTCGCTGGCCCTGGCGCTGGTCGGCATGGGCTTCAACATCCAGCACGACGCCAACCATGGGGCCTTCAGCCGGCACAGCTGGGTCAACCGCGTGGCCGGATGGTCGCTGGATTTGATTGGCGCGAGTTCGTATTTCTGGAAGACCAAACACAACGTCTTCCACCACACCTACACCAACATCGTCGATCGCGATGACGACGTCAGCTTGTGGCCGTTCGGGCGCGCGGACCGCGAATATCCGCGCCTGTGGTTTCACCGGTACCAGCACCTGTACATCTGGGGGCTGTACGCGTTCATCCACATGCGCTACGTGGTCGTCGACCTGTACCGGCTGGTGCGGCCGGCCGTGGGCAGCGAGGCGGTGCCCTATCCGAAGCCCTTGGAGCTGGCCGAGCTGCTCGCGGGCAAGGTCGCGTTCGCCACGCTGGCGTTCGTGCTGCCGGCGCTGGTGCGTCCCTGGTGGATGGTGCTCGCCGGCTTCGTCGGAATCTCGCTCTGCGTCGGCCTGATCTTCGGCATCGTCTTCCAGATGGCGCACCTGGTCGACATCGTCGAGCACCCGGGCAAGGTCACCGGGCAGACCGAGCACGAGTTTGCCATCCACCAGATCCGTACGACGGCGAACTTCGCGCCGCGAAACCGATTCCTGACGTTCTTCCTGGGCGGCCTCACGCGGCAGCGCGAGCACCATCTGTTCGCCCGGGTCTGCCACGTGCACTACCCGGCGATCGAACGTATCGTTCAGCGGGTGTGCGAGGAGCACGGTGTGGCTTACCACGAGCACCCGACGCTTCTCGCGGCGCTGCGCTCACACTACCGCTTCCTCAAGCTCCTCGGGCAGGAGACGTAGGCCCCTGCCGACGGCCCGGGCCCCGAATGCCGGCGGGCACGGGCGAGGCAGGGTCAGGGTATTGAGTCTTGAGTCCCGGCTGACCGACGCCCGGCAGACTCAAGACCTCACGACCGTCGAACCGACCTACCCGAGCTGAACGTTCTCGGCGCGCGGTCCCTTGGGGCCCTGGCCCTTCTCGAACGTCACGGCCTGACCGGCGCGCAGTTCGTCGAACTGGCAGCCCGCGCACGCCGACTGGTGGAAGAAGTACTCATTGCCATCCGACGCGGCAATGAATCCGAACCCTTTATCGCTCACCAACCGCTTGATCGTTCCGTTCATCGAGGACATGTCGTCTCCAGTGGTGTCATGCACCTAGTTCCGCGGCCATCCGCGGAATTCCATTGTTCATCCGTCCGGGCACACAGAGTGAGGGGCGTCTCGCCGCTCGCACGGCGCGGCTTCAGAGTCGCGAGAGTCGGGGCGCTCACAAAAGGGGTTTGGGGGTCAGGCCGATGCGATCGACGGCATATGGCAGCCGTCGCAGCGGAGATAGACGACCGGCACGGATTCGGACCGGCCGATGATGCGGGCGTCGGGACGGCCGCATCTCGGGCACACGACGCGCTCAGGTACCGGGACCCTGACCTGCTTGGAGGGCCGTCCGACCGCCGGTGGATTGTGCGAAACGTCTCTAGCCAGGGTGTCGTCCCTTCAGGCCCCGATGCGATCCCGCCCCGAGGATCGCTGGATCGCTCGAGAACTCGGGCACCGGGGTAGACGTCTAGTATGACAGGAAATGGTCGCGCTGTGTGGTTTTCCGCGATCGAGTATCCTGGAAGCTCTCCGCTCCGAGCCAGGCCCGCCGAGCGTTCGAGCAGCGCCCCAGCAATCAGGGTGCGCGCCGAGCGGCCACTTGGGCCATTGTCGCGCGCGTCCGAGGCCTGGTGGCCCGGCGCCGCGCGCGATCAGAATTGTGAGAATTGAACATGCTGTCGACACGATTCTTCCGTGCGAGCCTGGTTGGGGTGTGGCTGGCGATCCTGGCCGTGGTCATAGGCTGGACCGCGATGGGCGCCACGCCGCTCGCGGCCAGCGGCGCCGTATTCCTCGCCGCGGCCGCGCTCGCCCTGACCATTGTCCTCACGGCCGTGTGGCGCGGCGCGCCACCGCAAACGATCGCCGAAGTGCTCTATGACGCCGACCGGACCTCCTAGGCCCCGCTCGTCGAGCGACTGGGACGAGACCGAGCGGCCCCAGACGCCAACCGCCTGTCCGTCCTGTCGGTCGCCTCGGGTGACGAGCGCCAGCCAGAAGGTCGACGCCTCGACCTACTGGCGGTGCGAGGCCTGCGACCTCATCTGGAACCCCGGCCGCGCGCCGTCGGGTGGGGTCAGGTCATGAATGCCACGGCTTGACACGCGGACGTGACTGCCGTAGTCATGCAGGTATGGAAAGGAACGGACACGCCGGGCGGCACGGACTCGTCAGGCTGGCGGGATGCCTTGCCCTCACGGCCACGGTGCTGGCCGCGCGGCCGGTCGCCGTCTCGCCGATGGGACCCGCGGCGTGCAACGCCAAGGGCAAGAAGGCCGACCTGAGCTTTACGCTCAAGGACCTTGACGGGCACGACGTCCAGTTGGGCGCCTACGAGGGCCGGGTCGTGCTGCTCAATTTCTGGGCGACGTGGTGCACGCCGTGCAAGGGCGAGATCCCCGGCCTGGTCGCGCTGTACTCGAAGTACCGATCCCAGGGCCTTGTCGTCCTTGGCGTGTCGGTGGACGACACGGTGGCGCAACTGAAGCCGTTCGTCGCGCAATTCAAGATGAATTACCCGGTGCTCGTCGGGCGCGGCCACGGCGACCTGCAGGACGCCTACAGTCCGCTCGTCGCGATCCCGACCTCGTTTCTCATCGCGCGGAATGGCACCGTGTGCCAGCGCCACGACGGCTACACTCACACCGCGGACTTCGAGCGGGAAATCCTGGCCCTCCTGCAGCCGGCGGCCCCCGCCAAGGGCCTCTAGTGTGGTCGTGACGCACGCGCCCGGCTCTCTCATCCTCGCGATCGCCTTCGGTGCGATGGTCCTTGGCGCGGCGCCCGCGTTTCCGCCGCAGGACCTGGCGACGCGCGCCCACCGGCTCGACCTCGACGGCCAGCACGCCGAAGCCGTCGCGCTCTATCGACAAGCGCTCGCGCAGGATCCCGATTCGTTCGATGCGCAGTACGGCATCGGGCGGGCGCTGGATCTGGCGGGTGGCTACGCGGAGGCCCGGGAGCATTTCGCGAAGGCGCTTGCTCTGGCGCCTGAGGGCCTGAAGGACCAGACGCAGCGGATGATGGCGATCTCCTACGTGTTCACCGGCAACACCGCGGAGGCCGCCGCAGACTACCGGCAGGTCTACGATCGCGACATCGCCGCCAAGAATTCGATTGCGGCGGGCGAGGTCGCCGACGAACTAGGACGCCTGTATCTGGAGACGGGCGACGCCAAGAACGCGTACACCTGGTACCGAACCGGCTACGACACAGCGACCAAGAAGCCCGACCGGGCGCCCTGGGAAGTCAACCTTGCCGATATGCGCTGGGCCCATGCCCAGGCGAGAATCGCCGCGCGGAACGGCGACTTCACGACCGCGCGCGAGCAAGAGACGCTCGTCAAGCGCGCGCTCGACAAGGGCACGAACCCCGACCAGCAGATTCAATACGCATATCTCCTGGGCTATGTCGCGTTCTATGAAAAAGACTACCCGACGGCCGTCGCCCAACTGGAGAAGGCAGACCAGTCCGACCCGTTCATTCTCTTCCTCCTCGCTCAGTCGTCCGAGAAGCTGAACCAGATACCCCAGGCGCGGACCTATTACGAGAAGACGCTCGCCTCCCCCTCGCACGCCATCAGCGCGGCGCTCGTGCGGCCGCGCGCCCAAGACGCGCTCGCTCGGCTCCGAGGACGGTAGGCCGAGGACAGACAGCAGGCACTGGGCCCTACACTAGGCACTGGGCACTAGGGCACTAGGCACTAGTGGAGGCACCTGGCGCCCGCGCCTAACTAATGCCTAGTGCCTACTGCCTAGTGCCTACTGCCTACTGCCTGGTGCCTGCTCTCGGGTGCCCAGCGCCGCCGAAGGAGTTGAACACGCGAGGCGTCAGACTCGCAGGGCGCTCGTACAGGGATCCGATCGTCACGGCGAGCATGACGAGGGCGAGGACCGCCATCGGGACCAGCCGCCATCGCGCCGCGGTGCGCTTCAGGGACGCGGCCGCGAGCCATGCCACGACGGCGAGCACAAACGGGTCGAAGTAGCGCTCGAACGTGAAGTGATTGAGCGACTCGGCAAGGGCAAACCCGATGACCGCGGCCGACAGCACGTCGGCGAGGTGCGACTCCTCGGCCGCCCGCGCGGCGAGAAGCAACCGCGCGAGCACGACGCCGCCGAGCGCAGCGAGCGCCGCGAATGGGATCGACCGTCCGGCGATCGTCGGCCCGAGCCGCGCGAGCCACCAGATCGGGCCGCCCCACCGGCCAGCCGCCTGATCGAACGACATCGGCACCGCGAGCGCCGCGAGCAGCGCCGCCGCGCCGGAGAACACCAGCGTCCGCCGCCCGGTCGACGTCCCCAGGCCCACAAGCGGTAAGGCGGCGGCGCCAAGCGCGCCGAAGAGCACCAGCGTCAGCACGATGGAGGCTGGATTCCACCCGGCGACATGCGCGCGCACGTAGGCCGGCGGCGCCAAGCCGCGCCAGAGGATCAGCAGGACCAGGCCTGGAATGAGCGGCAGCGCCGCCGCGACCGCGCTCCAACGACGCTGCGTCTTCCAGCCCGCGACGAGAATCGGCAGCGCCACCCAGATGTGCACCTGGCGCGCGCCAACCGAGAGCGCGCCAAGCACCCCAGCCGTCATCAGCCGCGCGGGTGACGGCGGCGCGTCGATCACGAGCACCGCCAACGCCCCCAGCGCGAACAACCACGCCGCGTTGTCGGTCATCAGCCAGACGCTCCCGGAGATGACGTAGCAGGACACGGCGAACGGCAGCGCGAGCAGAACGAGCCGCCCGGGGTCCTGCCGGGCGGCGATGGGCGCCGCGACGACCGCAACGAGCGCGAGGCCAAAGAGGCTGCTGACGAGCTGCAGCCCGGTGGTCGTGGGATGAAACAGCCGAAAGACCACCGCCATGCCAATGTGGTACCCGGGTGCGGCCGCGGCGGCGTAGTCGCGAAGCGGCAGCGCGCGGAACGACTTCGCCATGTCGTCGATCACGCCGAGGTGCACGCGCACCTGATCCGATCCGGCGGGCGTCGTGAGGATGCCGCGCAGAATCGCCGGCCAGGCCAGCGCGGGCACGACGAGCGCGACCAGGAAGACGGCCGCGGCGCGGCGCGCCCGAGAGGAGCGTGGAGGGAGCAGCGCGGCCATGGTGCCAGGC
Source organism: uncultured Acidobacteriota bacterium (assembly GCA_963849525.1). GTDB lineage: Bacteria > Acidobacteriota > Vicinamibacteria > Vicinamibacterales > SCN-69-37 > CAVXSP01. Next base: position 203,088 of record CAWKHL010000010.1, read on the forward strand.
CAAGCATACTCGCGCGCGCGACGGGCGGGCGGCTGGCTACGTCGCGTGCACCAGCGGGACGTTGACGAGGTGCTGGGACACGAACCAGACCTGCAGTTCGTTCGTGCGGACGATGGCGCTCACGAGAAAGTCGTTCGTGCCGTCGTCGCCGCCCTTGGCCGCCAGCCGCGCCATCGTTCTCGCTTCCTTGAGCACGATCTCGTGGGCGTGCAGCAGCCTCGAGATCTGGACCGGTACCGGCTCGCGTCCCTTGGGCGGACGCGGCACGAGCGTCATTTCCGCCGCGTCGGCGGCCATCGCGATCGTCACGCCGCCAAGGGTCTGGATGCGTTCCGCCATCTGGTTGACGAGGGCGTTCTGCTCGCCGTAGTGCTTGTCGAACAGCAGGTGCAGTTGATAGAACGTCGGCCCGGCCACCTGCCAGTGGTGCTTCTTGTAGAGGTCGCGCAGCGTCATCGTGTCGGCGATGAGCTGGTTCAGGTTCTCGACGCTCTCCTTGCAGGTCGCCTCGTCGAGCGCGATCGGCAGTCTCACAAGGTGACCGAAGGGCTGCAGCTCGTGCGCGCGCTGGTCCAGAATCGGGCCCGCGTGTCGGAGAATTTCGTCGGCACTCAGCGTTCTCATAGGTTCGTCCCTCCCCTCTCACCCACGCTAGGCTCACCGGCCGTTCCGGTCAAGGGGCCTCATGTCATCTGTCACCACGCCGTCAGACGGCAACGCGCCTTGCATGGGGAGCCGGGCTCTCGGTAGGATCGCGAACGCATGACACCTTCACCACGCTCTCGCCTCCTGACGATCGTCGCGCTCACGGCGGCGCTGCTCACGGCGGCCCACGGACTCCGCGCCCAAGCCACCAAGGAGACGGTCGAGGGCGTCATGAACTTCGCCCGCGTCGGCACGACGGTGGCCTGCGCGGGCGCCACGAGCCCGAAAGCGCTGGCCAAGATCAAGGAGATGGGCTTCGCGTCGGTCATCGACCTGCGCTTGGCCACCGAGCCGGGCGCGGAGATCGACGCGGAGGCCGCCGCGGCGAAGGCCGCGGGGCTGAACTTCGTGCATCTGCCGTTGAGCGGCGCCCGGCCGGATCCGGCCGTCGTCGCGCCGTTTCTCAAGGCCGTCGGCGACCCGGCGAATCAGCCCGCGTTCATCCACTGCGGGAGCGGGGAGCGCTCCGCCGCGATGTGGATGATCAAGCGTGTGGAGCTCGACGGCTGGGACCTCGACAGGGCCGGTGTGGAGGCCGCCGCGTTGGGGTTGACCAGCCCTAAGCTGCGGCAGTTCGCGGTCGACTACGTTCACACGCACCCGAAGCAGCCGTAAGCGTACGGCCTCGACCGATTTCACGCACGCGATCCCAACGGGCTCGCGACCGCCGTTGCGCCGGGCGCGCGCCGTAAGGCCGCCGAACACCGTCAACAATGTGGAGGCTGTAATGACACCTGCAAGGAAGTCCTCTCTCAGCGCCGCGGTGGCGGTCGCCGCCCACTGGGCACTGGGCACTGGGTTGGGCGCCGGGCACGAAGATCTCGCGCACGCGCCCAGGTCTCACTGATGTCGAATGACGAAGTAAGGCTGCGACAGGAAGTCGGGGCCGAGGCCTGGAAAGAGCGTCGCACGGCCGGGCGCTGCCTTCAACTCGACGTCAGTACTGCAAGGGATACGGCGTGTCCGTGTACGCGGCGGGTACCGAGGCGCGATAGGCGCCGCCGGTTGGCGCCATCGCCACGCTCTCGAAGCGCTCCGCCTGATTGACGTGGCGATAGTACAGCCGGGCCGTGGTCACGGCGCGCCCGACCGCGACCACGATCGGAATCTCGGCGCCCGGCCGGAAGCCGGCCGGCGGCGTATGCGTGCAGGGAATCGCCGGCCGATCGGGACGGCCGAGGGCGGCCTCGATCGCCGCTCCAGCCGAAACCGGCTCAGTCGCGCGTGGCGCGCCGGCGAGTAACGCCTGCAAGCGATCGAGATCCTCGTCGATGCCTGTCAGTCGGTCAACCCACTGTCCGCGTTCGGAGATGCGGTCGCTTGCCGACAGGTCCGCCGCGTACACCCCCCTGGCCCGATCGACCGCCTCTGCCCAGTACGCACGCGCCCGCCGGTAGCGCCCGACCGATTCCTGGAGCGCGCGGCGGCTGCCGGTCCGCTCGAACACGGCGTACAACACGCCGCCCCGCAGCTTCGCAGCAAAGAAGCGGCCCACCCCCACTTGAATGGCCGCATCCACCACGAGACGCGTTCGCTCGGGCACGCCCGTCTGACCGGCTTGCGCCAGGTCGGCTTCGCCGCCGTCGGCCAGATCCTCGAGCATCTGAGCGACCTCGATCGGTGAGTACTTCCCGCTTCGCTCGCCGCTGAGCAACTCGTCCGCGAAGTCGGCCACCCCCGTGAACAACTGCGGATCGAGCGGGCTGACGTGTTGGAATGTCTTCGGCGACGGCGTGTCGCCGTACGGCGTCTGCCGCGTGTCGCCCGTCATGGGCTGGTTCCAGTAGATCTCCGGCCAGTAGGCATCGCACGCCGCCGACGGCAGGTGCGCGGTCGTCACGAGCGGCAAGAGGCGGCTGACGCGGGCGAGGCACGACTCGAGCGCGGGCGCCGCCGCCTCGTTCCGAAACTCACGGCGCCAGACCTCGGTCGCCGCCTCCGGGTTGTACGTCAGCCGGCCCCACGTGCGGTACCAGGTACGTGTACTTCTCCCAATCCCAGCGCGGCTCCAGGCGCGCATCGAGATAACCACTGCGACGACTCGCGGCGGCCGTGCCGCGGCGCCCGCGACACGTCAGCGGCTCCATCAGATCGGCGCCGGTCGACCCGCAGAACTGGAACGCGCGCGCGTAGGCGGCCGCCCCGGCCGGATCGCCCGAGAGCAGCAGCCGCTGCGTGCCGGCGAAGACGCGGTGACGAACCGTGTACGTTCTGTCCTCGCGCAGCAGGTCGGCGTAGCCGTAGCGCGTGAAGCTGCGCGAGCCCTCGCTGAGCGTCATCAGCCCGGCGCCCACCCGTCCGGCGACGGGCATCTCCAGCTCGCGAATCGACGCCTGGTGGTACGGCAGACCCAGATGCTCGGCCGCGAACTTCGGCGAGAGGTTCACGGGCATGCCCGTCGCGAGCGCGTTCTCGATCATCGTCTGGTCGATGCCCTTGGCGTGGAGATCGATTTCCACCCTGCGCCCCGACCGCCGCACGCCGTCGAACACGGTCCGCCAGAAGTCGTAGCTGCCCTCGGCGACGCCGCTTTCGCCGTGGATACGAAGCGCCACGGCCGAGATGGCCGGGCAGGCGCGCAGCACGGCCGCCAGCGCGTCGCGACAGTACGCGGCGTGCGTCTCCTCGGTGAGCCCCTCGACGAGGTAGCGCGCCCGCGGGCTGTTCGTCAGTCGATACCCGTGCATCCACACGCCCAGCTGGAAGTCCAGCCCGCGCGCGACCGTCTCCTCGCTGACGTAGCGCAGCATCTCCAGGTTGCGGTCGCGCTCGGCGTCCGGAAGATTGGTGACGCGGACCTGGTAGCCAGGCACGGCGATCAGGAAGGGATAGAGGAACAACAGATACGAGTCGACGACGTTCTGCAAGGTGTCGTACCCGAGGCCGAACCCCAGGTGCAGCCGGTTGAACCGCTGCGTGGCCAGCATGGTCAGGTAGCTCGGCCACATCTCGCGGTCCGTGAACCAGGGGGTGTCGAGCGGCTCGCTCGTGAACTGGCGCATGACGCTTCGAACGGGATTCGCGGGGCGTTCGGCGACGGCTGCGTCGATCCGCAGCGGGGCGTCGCCTCCGGCGCCGAGGCGCACCCGATCGGCCAGGTCGAGCAGCGCGTACACCAGCCCGCGCGCGTCGGCGCCGCAGACGATGAGCGCCGATCGCCCCGAGAGCTCCGCCGGCACGAGGGCGAGGCTCTCGGGCGCGTCCGGCGCGTCCACTCGCGCGCGGCCGAGCGCCGCCGCGATCGCCCCCGTCCGGCCGCCGGACGCGACGAGGCAGAGCCCGCCCTCCGGGGCCCGTGCAATCGCGTCAACCCGCTGAACGGCCAGGCCGGCCGACACGAGGGCTTGCTGCAGCTCGCCGAGCGCCCACTGCGCCGGCGCCGAACCGGCGACGGGGTCGGAGGGGTCGGCCACGAGCGAGACAGCCGGCCCCCGCGCGCCAAGGCCCACCACCCACGGTTTCCACACCACCGCGCCGCCGGCGAGGCTCACCCGCAGGAACTCACGTCTGTTCATGATCGGCGCCTCCTACAGTTGATCCTCGATGAGCGCGGCCACGGCCTCTTTCCCGCGCTGCCACGCGCCTCGTGCGTGCCAGCGGTCGAGGTCGACGCGCTCGCAGCGGCGAAGGTCGTCGGCGAAGATCGCCTCCAGCTCGCTCGCGATGGACCGGTCGTGGAAGCACAGGTTCGTTTCCTCGTTCAACGCGAACGAGCGATTGTCGAAGTTCGCCGTGCCCACGGTGACCCACGCGCCGTCCACGATCATCGTCTTCTGGTGCAGCATCGTGGGGCGGAACTCGTAGATCTCGACGCCCGCTTCGAGCAGACGGCCGTACCGGCGCACGCTGTTCTGCCGCGCCCACCAACTGTCCATCAGCGGCCCGGCGAGCATCAGCGCGATCCGCACGCCGCGGCTCCGCGCGGCCGCGAGCAGTTCCATTACCCGGCCGTCGGGAATGAAGTAGGGATTCGCAATGAGGATCTCGCGGCGCGCGCACTGCACCGCCGTCAGGTACATCGTGCCGACGGCGCCCGTGCCGCTCGACGGAGCGCTGAGAATCGTCTGGACCTTCACCGATCCGACGGACCGGGCACTCGGGAAGTACCGCTCGCCGGTCAGAATCTCACCCGTGGTCTCCAGCCAGTTCTCCGCGAAGCCGCTCTGCTGTGAGACCGCCGCCGGCCCTTCGACGCGCACCTGGATGTCGCGCCATTCTCGCGGGTTGGCCGCCGACCCCAGCCAATGGTCGGCGATCCCGGCGCCGCCCGTGAACGCGACGCGCCCGTCGATGATGAGCGACTTCCGGTGGTCGCGAAAATCCGCGCGGCGCACCGTATACCAGTGAATCGGGTGATACCAGGCAAGCTGGCAGCCGCCCGCCTCGAGGATGCGGAAGATCTCCCGCCCCAGCGTTGACGACCCGATGGCGTCGACGAGGAGTTTGACGGCCACGCCGCGGCGGGCGCGTTCGGCGAACGCCTCGGCAAACCGCCGACCGACCGCGCCATCCCAGAAGATGTACTGCTCCATCGTCACCGACCCCTGCGCGGCGTCGATGGCGTCGAGCATCGCCGGAAAGAATTCATCGCCGTTGTTGTAGAGCGTCACGCGGTTGCCCGCGACGATCGGCATGCCGGTGAGGCCGGCGAGCGTGTCCTGAAAGGCTTCGGAGTTGACGTCGAGATGAACGTCCAGGGGGTACACGCCCGGGTGGGACTCGGGTGAGGTGTTGTAGAACACGAACGAGGCGATCACGGCCGACGCCGCGACATACGGATGGCCGAACTGCTGGGCCACGAGCGCCACGGCGAGCCACACCCACCAGGCCCGCAACATGATGCGCACCCGGTCGGTGAACTCGAGCGCCCCAAGCCGCCTGGGGCGGGGCGCGGCCGGCGAGAGCCGGTAGAGCTGCTCGCGCGGCACGCGTGGCTTCAACCATCGCCGGGATTCGGCGGGCTTGCGCGACCCGCTGGAGCCGATGACTTTGCCGCTCGAGATCGACACGATCTCCCTTCGTCTACCGCCGGGCCTCCGACGCACGCGGCGTGCGGCGCGTGCGAGCGCCCGCCCGGCCCGCCTCGCGGCCAATCGGCGGGCCCGCGGACCGCCCCCCGGTCACGAACGGAGCTCGCCCGACGACCCTTGCGGCACGCTCAGCAGCTCGTCGAGCGTCCGGACCAGGCGGGATGGCGTGAACGGCTTCTCGAGAAACTGCACGCGGCCGGTCCCCGACGTGGTCGTCGAGGTCCTTCCGTCGTTGTACCCAGAGACGAACAGGACGTTGAGATCCCGACGGCGCGCGATGAGCCGCTCGGCGAGCACCGGGCCGCGCATCTCGGGCATGACGACGTCGGTCAACAGCAGGTCGATGTCGAGGGCGTTCTCGTCGAAGATCGTGCACGCCTCGGATGGGCTTGCCGCTTCGAGCACGCGGTACCCCGCGCGGTTGAGCGTGCGCGCCGTGACCGCGCGGACGTCATCCTCGTCCTCGACGAGGAGAATCGTCGCGTTCTTCGACGTGGCGGTCTCGGTCGCGACCGGCAGCGCGCGTTCGTCGCGCACCGCGGAAGGCGCGCCCGACGCGAATGGAAGGTACACGGTAAAGGTAGTGCCGCCGCCCGGCGCGGTATCGACCGTGATGAAGCCGCGATGGTGCCGGACGATGCCGTAGACGAACGCCAGCCCGAGCCCCGTGCCCTTGCCGACATCCTTGGTGGTGAAGAACGGCTCGAAGAGGTGCGCCTGCACGTCTGGCGTCATCCCGATGCCCTCGTCGCGGACGCGCAGCCGCACGAAATCGCCGGGGGCGACGGTCGGGTCGGCCGGAGCCGACGCCGCGTCGATGGCCTGCGGCGCGACGTCGATGTGGATGGCGCCGCCGTCGGGCTGCGCGTCGCGGGCGTTGACGACCAGGTTCATGATCACCTGCTCGAGATCCTGCGGATTCAAGAACACCGTCGTCGGCGTGGGCGCGACCGTCATTGTCAGTTGAATGTCTTCGCGAACGGCGCGCAGCAGGATCTCGCGGAGGTCGGTCACCATCTTGCCGAGGTTGACGCGCGCCGCCACGTGGTCCTGCTTCCGGCTGAACCCGAGCAGCTGGCGCGTCAGCACGGCGCCGCGGCCGAGCGCTCCGCGGATTTCGAGCAGATCGGCGTGGTCCTGATCCACGCTCGCGTGACGCTCCATCAACAGGTCGGTGTAGCCGGTGGCGACGGTCAGCAGGTTGTTGAAGTGATGCGCGACGCCGGCGACCAGCTGGCCGACCGCTTCCATCTTCTGCGAGCGGCGGAGCTTCTCCTCCGAGGCCCGCAGGTCGGCCTCGGCCTGGCGCCGCGACGTCACGTCTTCGAGCAGCATGAGCGCGCCGGTGGGCGCGCCGTTGACGGCACGAATCGACGAGAGCGTGACCCGGCCCCAGCACAACGTCTGATCGAGGCGACGGTATTGATACTCGCCCTGGTAATACGGAATGGAGCCGCGCATCAGCTCGGCGAACCGCCCGCGCTTCGACTCGGCGTCGCCAGCCTGGCTGAACACATCGAAGCGGCCGCCGATCCACGCGGAGGCCTGGTGGCCGAGGAGCCGCTCGAGCGCCGGGTTGACGTGGAGCACCGTCCCGCTCCGATCGAGCAGCGCGGCGCCCAACGCCCCGTACTCCCACGTCGCCCGGAACCGCGCCTCGCTCGCGCTGAGGGCCGCCATCGCGCGGTTGCGGTCGCTGACCAGGTAATTGGCGACGCCCGCCACAGCGATGTACCCGATGACGAAAGGCCAGTCGAGCGGCGCCTGTCCCAACGCTGGACTCGCCACGACCGTGCCAACGGCACCCAATGCCACGGCCAGCCAGCCGGCCCCCGGGGTACAGAACCGCGCCACGAGGTAGACGGCGCAGAAGAGCAGCACGAACGGCGTCCGCGAGAGGACCGGCGACGCCAGGCGCGTCAACACCGTCGCGACGACGATGGTCGCGACCGCGAGCGCGTAGGCCCGGCCGCCCGTGAAAACCGGCGGCGTCCGCTTCAGTCGGCGAAGAAGGTTCACGCAGTGCTCCAAGGAGACTCGCCGCGGCTGGCGTCCCTGAAGACGGCCCAGGCGGCTGAGGTTCCGCGAGGAACGCGATCAGTGTATGCCAAGGCGCCGCTCGCGGGCCGAGCCTATCGCGAACGCGATCCCTCGGGAGCCGCGCGGAGATATTGAGGAGGCCAGGCCACGGCCTGCCCCAGCGTTTCGGCCGCGTGCAGCGGCCAGTACGGGTCGCGGAGCATCCCCCGCGCCAGCAGCACCGCATCGGCCTGCCCGTCCGAGACGATGCGGTCGGCCTGCGCCGGCTCGGTAATCAGCCCGACCGCGGCCGTCGCCACCGCGGCCTCGCGGCGAATCCGCTCGGCAAACGGCACCTGATAGCCGGGGCCGAGCACGATCTTCTGATCGCGCACGGCGCCGCCCGACGAGCAATCGATCACATCGACGCCCTTCGCCCGCAGCCGCCGTGCCAGCTCCACCGATTGATCGAGATCCCAGCCGCCCGCCTTCCAGTCGGTCGCCGAGATTCGAACGAAGACCGGCAAGCGGTCGGGCCACACCTCCCGCACGGCGCCAACCACATCGAGGCAGAGCCGCGCGCGATTGTCGAACGAGCCGCCGTACGCATCGGTGCGCGTGTTGACGAGCGGCGACAGAAACTGATGCAGCAGGTACCCGTGCGCCGCGTGGATCTCGACGACGTCGAACTCCGCCTCGCGCGCGCGCACCGCGGCATCGCGAAACGCCCGCACGATCGCCGGCAGATCCTGGGACGAGAGAGCCCGCGGCACCGGAGCGCGATCGGAAAACGGCTCGTCGGTCGGACCAACCGGCGTCCATCCGCCGCGATCGGGCGCCACGGCAAGGCCGCCTTCCCACGGCCGCCCGGTGCTCCCCTTGCGGCCCGCGTGCGCCAGTTGAATGCCGGCAGCGCTCCGCTGCTCGTGGATGAAGCGGACGATGCGCGAGAGGCCGTCAATGTGGCCGTCGTCGTAGAGACCCAGGTCCTGCGGGCTGATGCGGCCGTCGGCCGAGACGGCCGTGGCCTCGGTCAGCACGAGCGAGGCGCCGCCCACCGCGCGGCTGCCCAGATGCACGAGGTGCCAGTCGGTCGAGAACCCGTCGATGCTCGAGTACTCGCACATCGGCGAGACGAAGACGCGGTTGGCGAAGACGAGGGAGCGGACCTGCAAGGGATCGAAGAGGTGCGGCATGACGTCAAGCGTACTCCGCGTCGCGGCAGCCTTGGGCACCAGGCACTTGGCATTCGGCACTGGGCACGCGCTCGACCGGGTGAGCCGCCTCGTCGGCATCGTCGGCCTTGCCGGCCTGCTCGTTCCCGCCGTCGCCAAGCCTCGCCACGCGTCGCGCCGGCCGAGTTGAGTAAGATTCTCGAATGCATCCCCACCTGGTCGTGGTCTTCGGAGTCATGGACGCATCTCGCGCCGACGTGCGCGACGCGGTGGCGGCGGTGCCGGGCCGCCTGCGACGCACCCGGCCGGTGCCAGATCGCTGGTCCGCGGTCGAGATCGTCGAGCACCTCTCGCTCGTTGACCGACGCTTCACGATCGCGATCGGCGGACGCGCTGGCCAAGGCGAAGGACGCCGGGCTCGGTCCCGAGACAGGCACGCTCGATCCGCTCCCACCCCGCATCGATGCCTTCCTTCCCGACCGGACGACGAAACGCCCGGCGCCTGAGCCAGCGCAGCCGACCGGTGCGATGGACGAGGCCGCGGCGTGGACGGCCGCGGAAGCCGCGCGCGAAGCGTTCAAAGACGTCCTACGGAGCGGTGACGGTCTCGCGCTCGGCGCCGTCATCTACGAACATCCCTTCTTCGGCCCGCTCAACGCGTACCAGTGGGCGGTATTTCTCGCCGGCCACGAATCGCGGCACGCCCAGCAAATCAAAGAAGTCGCCGCGCAACTCGCCACGGCCTGACGCCCGAACCATGGTGCACGGCCGCGACCACACGCGGCCCGTTTCGGTCCGGGCTTGCCCTGAGTGCAGCCCCGGCAGATACTTCGCGCATGACTCTCATCGGATCCGAACGGCGTGAGTTTCTGAAACTCGCGGGCGCCGCCGCGCTCGCGGGCGTCTGGCAGGCGACGCCGTTTGCGCAGAGCGCGGGCGTGTTCGATGTCCGGACGTTCGGCGCGAAGGGCGACGGCACGACGGTTGACACGGCCGCCATCAATCGCGCCATCGACGAGGCGGCCGCGGCGGGCGGCGGGCGCGTCGTGCTGCCGGCCGGCAACTACCTGACTGTACTCGATCCACCTCAAGAGCCGCGTCACGCTGTTCCTCGGTCAGGGCGCGTCGCTCATCGCCGCCGATTCGCCGACCGAGGCGGGCTCCGGCTACGACCTGGCGGAGCCCATGGCGTGGGACAGGTACCAGGACTACGGCCACAGCCATTGGCACAACAGCTTGATCTGGGGCGAGGACCTGCACGACGTGGCCATCGAGGGCCCCGGCCTCATCTGGGGGCGCGGCCTCAGCAAAGGCAGCGGCCCCGGACCGCAGGCCGAGATGCCCGGCGTCGGCAACAAGTCCATCAGCCTGAAGAACTGCCGCAACGTCACGCTCCGGGACTTCGGCATCCTCCACGGCGGCCACTTCGGCATCCTCGCGACCGGCGTCGACAACTTCACGATCGACAACCTGAAGATCGACACGAACCGCGACGGCATCGACATCGACTGCTGCCGGAACGTGCGCGTCTCGAACACCAGCGTCAACTCGCCGTGGGACGACGGCATCTGCCTGAAGAGCTCCTTCGGCCTCGGGTTCGCGCGGGCGACCGAAATGGTGACGATCACCAACTGCTTCGTCACCGGCGACTTCGAGGAAGGCACGCTGCTCGACGGCACGTTCAAGCGGTTTGCCGCCGACGCGCGGGTGCCCCGGACGGGGCGCATCAAGTTCGGCACCGAGTCGAACGGCGGCTTCAAGAACGTCACCATCACCAACTGCGTGTTCGACACGTGCCAAGGGCTCGCGCTCGAGACCGTCGACGGCGGCGCGCTCGAGGACGTGACGATCTCGAACATCACGATGCGGGGCGTCATCACGGCGCCGATCTTCCTCCGCCTCGGCAGCCGCATGCGGGGCCCCGCGGGCGTGCCGATTGGCGTCCTCCGGCGCGTCTCCATCAGCGACGTGGTGTGCTCGGACACCGCGTCGCGCGTCTCGTCGATCGTGAGCGGCATCCCCGGCCACGCGATTGAAGACGTGCGATTGAGCCACCTCTTCATCGAGCACCGCGGGGGCGGCACGCCGGCGAGCGCCGCGATGGCGCCGCCCGAGAACGCCAACGCCTACCCGGAGCCGACGATGTTCGGCGGCATGCCGTCGCACGGGTTCTACCTGAGGCACGTGGACAACCTGGACATGCGGGACATCGAGATCTGCGGCGCTCGCGCCAGACGCGCGTCCCGCCTTCGTGTTGACCGACGTCAACAGCGCCCGCCTCTCGGACATCAAGGTGCCGCCGCCGGCGGGGGCCGGACCAACGTTCGTCTTCGACAACGTGCAGCACATCCGCTCAAAGACAGTCCGCCGGCGCCCGACACCGTGATCGACCGCGCGCAGCATAGACGCTCTGACCACCGTGGAGTTCATGGAGGCCGACAAGCTGCCGCTCGCGCGAGACGGCGTCGGAGCGGTACTCGCCGAGCTGGCCGCCGCCTTCGGCGGCTGCGGCTGTGGAGAAGCCGGGAGGAATGCGCGCGTCGAGCCCTTTGAAGTGGAACCAATCCGCGCGCATTCCTCCCGGCTTCTCCATAGCCGCCAAGGCCCGGCCGTGCCGGGCCGCCAGCTCGGCTCGCGGCCAGCCTCGATGCGCTCCATGGTGAAGATGACGCGGGCCCATTGACCGCGCCTTGGCTGGCGGTGATGATTGCTGACGCCCTCATGCGCGCGTCTCGAGCCGTCTCTCCCCAGTTCGCCGGTCTCGGGCTCGCCGCCTTGTGCGCGATTGTCTGGCGGGTCGTGAGCGTGTTGCACGCGCCTACCCGTACGCGCGTCTCGGTGCCATCGCGAAACCGGGGGGCCGCCTGGCTCTTCGCCTGGGCGCTTCTCTCCGCCGGCGCCCCGCTCTCGGCGCAGTTGACGACAGGCACGATTGCCGGGACCGTCATCGATGCGCAAGGGGGCGTCGTCGCGCGAGCGACCGTCACGGTCACGAGCGAGACGCAGGGCACGCGCGCGGCTCGGGTGGAGACCTCGCCGACCGGCGCGTACACCGTGCCGGGGCTTTCGGCCGACGTCTACCGGATTGACGTCGCGCTCCGCGGGTTCGCGCCGCTCGTCCACCGCGGCGTTCGAGTCTCCGGCGGCGACCGCGTCGTGGTCGACCCGCTCGTCCTGCAGGTCCGCGGCGCGTCCGAGGCCGTCACGGTGGACGCGGCCGCGCCCCTGATTCAATCGGATACGGGCGAACGCTCGGCCGACATCGATTCGAACGCCGTCGACAACCTGCCGGTCTCGACCCACGACTTCCAGCAGCTGCTGGCGATCACGCCCGGTGTCAACGGCACCGCGCGCATCGGCGGCGGCGGCGAGGACAACTACATGATCGACGGCGTGTCGGTCATGGACACCGGCAACAACGGCCTGATGGGCGGCCTCAATCTGCCGGTCGCCGCCATCAGCGAAGTCAAGGTCCTCACCTCCGGCTACCAGGCCGAGTACGGCCGGTCGAGCGGCATGCAGATCTCGGCCGTGACGCGCAGCGGCGGGAACCAGTTTCACTGGTCGTTCATCCACTACCAGCGCGACTCGAGCTGGAACACGAACTCGTGGGCGAATGCGCGGAACGGCAACCCCAAGGCCATTTCGACGGAGGCCGACTGGGGCGTGGGCGTGGGCGGTCCGGTCGGCAAACCCGGCGGAAACAACCGTCTGTTCTTCTTCACGAGCCAGGAGCTGCGCCCGAGAGTCGTCGGCCACTTCGTCAACCATTTCCGCCTGCCAACGATGGTCGAACGACAGGGCGACTTCTCGCAGACGCTGGATCAGAGCGGCGCCGTGGACAACCTCGTCTACGACGCAGCCAGCGGGCTGCCCAAGGCGGCGTGCCAGCCCGGCGACACGCGCGCCTGCTTCCAGGCCGGCGGCGTCCTTGGACGCGTTCCGACCGATCGGCTCTACGGTCCCGGCCTGGCGCTCCTCAACCAATATCCCTTGCCAAACGTGGCGCAGGCGGCGGGCCAAGGCTTCAACTACTCGGTGACGACGCCGATTCAGCACACGCTGGCGTACACGCCGGTGGTCCGGATCGACTACCAGGCGTCGCCGCGCCTGCGCCTCACGGCCGCGTGGCACGGGCAAAACGCCCAGGTCAAGCCGACGATCGGCAGCCTGCCCGGCTTCAACGACACCCTGCAGCGCTTTCCGCTGTCGTTCAGCACGGCCTTCACCGCGAACGTGACTGTGACCAAGACGACGTTCCTCGAAGTGACGTATGGCGTGACGCAGAACCGTTTAGGGGCGCCGCCCGTGACCTCGTACACGAACCGTGACGGGATCACCTGTCCCGCCGCGCTCGCCTCCGCCGTCCCGAACTGCGCGATGTCCGACCTGGCGCTGCTGTACCCCGACGCCGGGGCGATCGACCCGCGGGTACTACGAGGTACGGCGCGCTCCAGCAGATCGGCGCGCCGTTCTTTCAGAGCGGCCAGAGCCGCCTGCCGCCGCAGCTGGCCTGGAGCGCCTCAGGCACGACGAGCCGGATTTCCACGTACGGCTGCAACGGCGGCGGGTGCGCGCCGCCAAGCCTGAACTTCCCGCCCTACATGAACATCAACCGGACGCAGGACGTGAACGTCACGCTGACCAAGGTCGCCGGCGCGCACACGTTCAAGACGGGCTTCTACCTCAACCACAGCTACAAGGCGCAGAACCTGGCGTCCAGCGTGAACTTCCAAGGCTCGCTGAACTTCGGGAACGACAGCCTCAACCCTCTCGACACGGGTTTCCCCTATGCCAACGCCGCGCTGGGCATCTTCTCGTCGTACGCGCAGCAGTCGGCGTTCATCGAGGGGCATTTCCTCTACGACAACGTCGAGTGGTACGCCGAGGACAACTGGAAGGTCAGCCGCCAGCTCACGCTCGACTACGGGCTGCGCTTCGTCCACCAGACGCCGCAGTCCGACCAGTTCGATTCGATGGCGAACTTCTTTCCCGATCGCTGGAGTCCCTCCAGCGCGCCCGCGCTCTACCTGCCGGGCTGCGTCGGGACCAGCCCGTGCAGCGGCACCGATCGGCAGGCGGTGGACCCGCGAACCGGCGCGCTCATGGGCGGCGGATCCGCCAGCCTCATCGGACAGGCCGTGATCGGCTCAGGAGACTCGGCGAACGGCCTCGTGCAGGCCGGCCACGGCATCGCGCCGACCGGCTACCGCTGGCCCTGGCTCGGCGTCGCGCCCCGCGTGGGCGTCGCCTACGACGTCACCGGCCGCAAGACGCTCGTGCTGCGGGGGTCGGCCGGTCTCTTCTTCGATCGCCCGGACGGCAACACGGTCTTCGGCACGGTCGGCAATCCTCCCGTCGCCACCGGATCGATCGAACAATGGGGCAACCTGGCCGGCCTCGCTGGCGACGGCCTCGGCGCGAGCGGCGTCCCGACGCTCCGCGTGGACCACTACGACTCGAAGCTGCCGTCCGACGTGCAGTGGAACGGCGGCGCCCAGATCGCGCTGCCGTGGTCGTCGACGCTCGACGTGCTCGTACGTCGGGCATCACGCGTTCGACGTCCTCGGCGGGCAGCAGGGGGCGAACGCCGTCAACCTCAACACGATCGACCTTGGATCGACGCTCGCGCCGGCCGGCCAGGATCCGACCCAGCCAGCCGGCACACCGCTTCCCGACAACCTGCTGCGGGCCTATCGCGGCTACGGCGACATCTACGTCCAGTGGGGCCGATTCCATCGCACCTTCCAGTCCATCCAGACGTCGTGGACCCGCCGCTTCAGCCACGGCTTGTCGTTCGGCGTGAACTGGACGTACACCATCAGCGACCACGGCAACACGCAGCTGCCGGCGCCTCAACTGCGGCTGGACCATCACGCCGACGGCACCTACTCCATCCGCGCCGATCAGGCCGTGGCCGAGGCGCTCTTCGCGGACCAGGGCGTGACGACGCACATCGCGGTGGCCAACTTCGTCTGGGATCTGCCGCACATGGACGGAGGCGGGTTCGTACGAACGAATCTCGCGCGGCTGGTCAACGGCTGGCAGCTCTCGGGCGTCTTCCGCGTCGATTCCGGCGCGCCCTACGACGTCACGTACAGCTACCAGAGCGGCGGGGGCGTGGCGCTCACCGGCTCGCCCGACTACACCGCCCGCGTGGTCATCACCGGCGACCCCGGTTCGGGCTGCTCGAGCAATCAGTACGCGCAGTTCAACACGGCGGCGTTCAGCGGCCCGCTTCCCGGCAGCACCGGGCTCGAGTCCGGCCGCCACCTCCTGCACGGGTGCGGCGACCACCGGCTCGACCTCGCAATTCAGCGCAGCATCAGGATCTTCTGGGGCAAGCGCCTCCAACTGCGCGCCGATCTGTTCAACGCGTTCAACGCCGTCGTCTTCAGTGCACGACAGACACAGCTCCAACTGGTCAGCCCGACCGACCAGACGGTGACCAACGCGCAGTACCTCGCCGATGGCCGCATCAATCCCGGACGGTTGACGCCGAACAACGCCGGGTTCGGCGCGGCCACGGCGGCGCTCAGCGCGCGGTCGATTCAGGTGCAGGTGCAGTTCAAGTACTGACGCCGCTCGTCACATATCGCGCGTGCCCGTCGGCCATCGTGACGACGTCATCGGCCCGACCGGCGATGTCCTCGAGGTTGTGCGTGACATGGACGATTGGCAGCCGCCACTCACCGCGCAGCCGATCGAGATACGGCAGCACGTCCCCGCGCTTGGCGAGGTTGACCGATGCGAGCGGCTCGTCGAGCAACAAGAGCCGCGGCCGGCTGAGCAGCGCGCGGCCGATGGCCACCCGCTGGCGTTCGCCGCCCGACAGCCGCGCCGGGCGCCGCGCGAGCAGGGAATCCAGATCGAGCAGGCTAATGACCTCCTCGCTCAGCGACGTGTCGCGCCGCGTCCGGGAGAACCACCGGCCGAACATGAGGTTCTGGCGGACTGTCAGGTGGGGAAAGAGCCGCGCGTCCTGAAACACGTAGCCGAGGCGGCGCTGGTGGGGCGGGCGCCACACGCCGCGCGCGGTATCGACGAGCACCTCATCGTCCAGCCGCACGAGGCCGGCGTCTGGGCGCAAGAGGCCGGCGATGACGTTGAGGGTGCTGGTCTTGCCCGCCCCCGACGGCCCAGTGAGCGCGGTCAACGGCCCGCCAAGGGCAAGATCGACGTCGAGATGAAAGCGGCCGAGCGCGTGGCGGGCGCTGACGTGGAGGATCACGAGCGTCCCCGCGCGGCGCGGCGCGCGAGCGCTTCGGACGCAAGGACGGCGGCGAGCGACACGCCAATCGACAGCCACGCGAGCCGGAGGGCTGCCCCCTCGCCGTCGGGCGTCTGCAGGGCGCTGTAGATCGCGAGCGCCAGCGTCTGCGTCTCGCCGGGAATGTTCGAGACGAAGGTGATCGTCGCGCCGAACTCGCCAAGCGCCCGTGCAAACGCGAGAATCATCCCGGCCACGATGCCCGGCAGCGCGAGCGGCAACGTGATCGTGAGCGCCCGCCACATCGGACTGGCGCCCAGCGTAGCGGCCGCCTGTTCCAGGTCAGGATCGACGTGCTCGATGGCCAGCCGGATCGCGCGCACCATCAAGGGAAAGCCCATCACGCCGGCGGCCAACGCGGCGCCGGTCCACCGAAACGCGAAGACCACGCCGAGGTCGCGGCCAAGAAATCCCCCGACCGCGCCACGCTGACCGAAGACCTCGAGCAGCGCATACCCGGTGACGACCGGCGGCACGACCAACGGGAGGTGCACGACGGCGTTGAGCAGCGCATGGCCCCAGAAGCGCGTGCGGGCGAGCAGCCAGGCCACGGCCACCGCCGGCACCAGGCTCGCGAGTGTCGCCGCCGTCGCGACCTTCAGACTGAGCCAGACAATCGACGCGTCGTGCGCGTTCCATCCAGCCATGGGGCTAAAACGAACCGCCGGCTGCGCCGACAGGCGTTACACCATGGAGCTCATGGAGGCAGGCCGGTGCGAGCCGCAGCTGGCCTGGGCGACCCGGCGTTGCCGGGCTCGGCGGTCGGCGCGCGGATCGCGGGCGAGAAGACGCGGGCATCAGGCCGTCTGCTCGCCCGCGATCCGCGCCCCGACCGCTGCCGCCGCAGGCGGCACCCAGGCCAGCGCCAGTCTCAATCTGCCTCCATGTCCTCAATGGTTGGAATCTCGTCAATGCCCGCGCCTCGTCGGATTACGGACTGGTGAACCCTTCCCGCTCGAACACCACACGCGCCGCCGGACTCCGCAGGAACGCGAGCACCTTCGCGGCCTCGGGCGGCGCGTCCTTCAGCACAGCCGCGGGGTACACGACGGGCGGATGCGTGTTCTCGGGGAACGTCCCCACGATGGCGACACCGCGATCGGCCAGCGCATCGGTGCGATAGACGATCCCGAGCGGCGCCTCGCCGCGTGAGACCAGCAGGAGCGCAGCCCGCACGTTCTCGGCCGGCGCCAGATGGGACTGGACGCTCGACCAGACGCCCAGCGACGTCAACGCCTCGCGCGCGTAGATGCCGGCCGGCACCCCCGTCGGGTCCGCGACCGCCAACCGGCCGCCGCCGAGCGCGGCGGCCAGCGGGAATCGGGGCGCGATCGCCAGGGTCGCGGGCGAGCGGGCCGGCGCAATGAGCACGAGACGGTTGCCCAGCAGATTCACGCGCGTGCCGGCCCGCACGAAACCGCGCTCGGCGACGTAGTTCATCCACTGGAGGTCGGCGGAGATGAACAACGCCGCCGGTGCACCCGCGACGATCTGCTTGGCGAGCGTCGACGTCGCGGCGTACGACACGCGCAGATGGACGCCCGCGGCCCGCTCGACCGGCGCCGACAGGTCGCCGAGCGCCGTCTCGAGCGACGCGGCCGCAAACACCAGAAGGTCGGGCGGCTGCGCCCGAGCCGTCGTCCCGGCCAGCAGGACGCCGGCTGCCGCAATGACCGCGACGGCCCGCGCCCACTCGCCGATGGCGCGCATCATCGCGCTCGCCGCCGGCCGCGCGCCGCGGCGATCTCCGGCTCGCAGCCGATGATGACTTCCGTGGACTTGATCAGCGCGATGGCCGGACGGCCGCGCTTGAGCCCCAGCGCCTCGACTGCGTCGTGCGTAATCACGGACGTAATCACGTCGTCGCCAATCCGGAGCCGCACTTGCGCGAGGACGCCGTCGGACCGCACTTCCTCGATGACGCCGCGCAGCTGGTTCCGCACGCTCACCGCGATCACGGTCGAGGGCGGCCGCTGGCGCGGCGCCCGCCGCCGATGGTCCGGCAGCCGGCTCTTGTCGGCCAGCAAGCGGTCGACTTCCGACACCGGCACGCGGTGGTGTCCGCCGCGCGTCCGCGTCGTCCGCACGCTGCCGTCGTAGATCCACTGCTTCAGCGTCGAGTAGCCGACGCCGAGGCGGCTTGCCGCCTCCCGCACCGTCACGACCGTCATCCGCCTATAGTGACGACGATTCGAGTCGATTTCAAGCTATTCAAGTAGTCGATTCAGGCCTTATGACGATCGCCGGCCCCGCCCGCCCAGGCCCCGCGGCCCTCAGTAGTCGGTGAGCCGCTTCGGAGGCCAGGCCGCGCGGAGCGCGTTGACCACGGCCACGACGTCGATGACTTCCTGCGCGATGGCGCCCGCCACCGGCGAGAGCAGGCCCGACGCGGCGAACAGCATCCCCACGCCGCTCAGCGCCATGCCGCCGACGGCGCTCTGCAGCGCGATCGTCCGCATACGCCGACCGATGTGCAGCAGTTCGTCGACCTTGGGCAGGGCGCTGTCGAGCACCACGATGCTCGCCGCCTCGGCGGTGATGTCGCTGGCTTGGCCGAAGGCGACGCCGACGGTGGCCGCCGTGAGCGCCGGCGCGTCGTTGATGCCGTCGCCGACGAACAGCGTCGGCCGGCGACTGGTCTCATCGCGCACGATGGCGACCTTCTGCTCCGGCGTCTGCCCGAAGTGGACTTCATCGATTCCCACGGCCGCGGCCAGGTACCGGACTTCGGACTCGCGGTCGCCCGAGACGATCATCACCCGCTCGATGTGGTGCCGCTTGGCGAGATGGCGAACGAACGACGGCCCCTCCGGCCGCGGCTCGTCGCGGAACCGACACGCCGCGGCGTACCGTCCGTCGATCAGCACCAGGCACTCCATGCCGGGCGCCGGCGGCGGCAGTTCGGCAGCCAGGTCGGGGTTTTCGGCCAGCAGGTGCTGGCGGCTCGTGACGCGCACGCGCCGGCCGAGGACGACGCCGGCCAACCCTTGGCCGGGCCGCTCGCTCACTTCGCTCGCGTCGGTGGGTTGAGCGCCGGCCGCCGCGGCCGCCTCGAGCACCGCCGCCGCCAGCGGGTGCTTCGAGTAGCGCTCGAGGCTGGCGGCGAGCCCCAGCACGTCGACGGGAGCCACGCCTGGCGCCGCGAGCGTCTCGGTGAGCTTCGGCGTGCCATAGGTCAGCGTGCCGGTCTTGTCGAAAATGACGACGCGACACGTCGCCACCCGCTCGAGCGCAGCCGGGTCCTTGACGATGATGGCCCGCCGGGCGGCGAGCGAGACCGACCCCAGGATCACCACGGGAATCGCAATCAGCAGCGGGCACGGCGTGGCAATCACCAGCACGGCCAGAAACCGCGTCGAGTTACCGGAGAACGCCCAGGCGGCCAGGGCGATCGCCACCGCGAGCGGCGTGTACCACGCGCCCAACTGGTCCCCGAGCCGACGCAGCTGCGGCCGGCGCTGCTCCGACTCGCGCATGACCTGCATGATCTTCGCGTAGCGCGAATCGCCGGCCAGTTTCTCTGCGCGAATCGTCAGCGCCGACGCGCCGTTGATAGCCCCCGACAGGACCGTGGCGCCGGGCGTCTTCGAGATGACGTACGGCTCCCCTGTCAGGTACGACTCGTCCATCGTGCCGTGGCCGGCGACGACCACGCCGTCCACCGGACAGATCTCGTGCGGCAGCACCACGAGGGCCTCACCCACGACGACGTCCTCGAGCCGCACGTCGACCACGGCGCCGTCGTGCGCGCGGTGTGCCAGTATCGGCATCCGCCGCGCCAGGGCGTCGAGCGCGGACGACGCGTTGCGCACGGCATAGTCCTCGAGGGCCTCGCCGCCCGAGAGCATCAGCACGACGAGCGTGCCGGCCAAGTACTCGCCCAGCAATACAGCGGTGACAATTGACATGCCGGCGAGCAGATCCGATCCGAATTCCCGCCGCACCGCCTTCTTCGCGAGGTCGAACACGAGCGGCCCGCCGCCCGCCAGCAGCGCGACCGCGAGCGGCAGGACCGGCCCGGACACGCCGAGCCACGCGCGGCTGTGCCAGGCGCTCGCGCCAACGATCAGGTGCGCCGCGATGGCCACGAGCGCGAGGATGGCGATTCCGGTGTGCTTGCTGACGCGGATGGTCACAGCCTGGCCGCGATTCCGATGGCGTAGTCCTGGCCTTCCCAGGTGTCGCCGAATCGCCTCGTGAAATTAATCTCGCGCCAATGCGCGAGCGCGGCGGCCGCGAGGCGAACGCCGGACATCCCGAGGCCGAGCGGGACGGCGTCGCGCTCGACGACGTTGGCCCAGCCGTCGACGCCGAAGCGAAGGGTGAACGGCCTGGGCGCCTCGATGATGAGGTCGCGGCCGCGCGGCAGACGCTCGATGGGCGTCTCCGGCCGCCAGTGCCACGCACCCGCTGGCCGCTCGGTGCGGTAGCGCTCCTCGACCACCCGAAGGCGCTCGCAGGGACGCCGCGATTCGCGCGCGACGAAAAGTTTGAGAAACTCCGCGTGCGCCCAGGCCAGCGGCATCGCCGACCCCGAGGGCCTCCCAGGCGCGAGGCCGCGCGAGGGAATGGGCGCCGCATCCCAGACCTGCTCGGGCAGCAGTCCGCACGATCCCGCCGATCGCAGCATCGTCTCCAAGTACGGCCTCGGGTCCTCGCCCGCAAGGAGCGCGAAGTGGCCGCGCTCGCCGACGAGCAGCGGCCAGGCCCGCCCGACGCCGGCGCCATCGAACGGCCGCCCATCCTCATGCTCGCCGTAGCCGTCTTCGTTGTAACGGTGATAGAGAGGACCGGATGGGGTCTCGACCCGCAGGAGCGCGTCGATGACCTTCACGGAATCCACGAGGCGCGGGTCGTCGGCCGATCGCAGCCCGAGGCGGGCGAGATAGAGACACTCGAGGCCGACCATGTCAGCGGACTCGATGGTCTCACCGGCCCGATTGCACAGGGCGACGCGGTCGGGGCACCCCGCAACCGGCGACGCCGCGAGGCGCACGTAGTAGCCCGCCACGCCGAGACGACGCGCCAGATCGGTGTCGCGCACGTAGCACCACTCCTCGATGCGCTCGTTCCAGCAGTCGGCCAGCGACCGCGCGTACGTCCGGTCGGGTTCGCCGAGCCATTCGCCCGCCGCCACGAGCGCCGCAACCTCGGTGGCCAGCGTGAACGGGTTGGCGCCCGGGTTCTCCTCCCAGCGGTCCTGCGGGCTCATCGGCCCGACCCGCGCCAGATACGCCGCCGCGCGCTTCACGGTCTCCGCCAGTCCCTCGGGCGGGCTCACGCCCTCCTCGACCAGCCGTGCGGCCAGCAGGATCGGCAGCGCGGTCTCGTCGAGCTGGACGCCGTCCCAGAACGGACGGCCGTCCGTATAGAAATTCTGGTGCCAGTGCCCGTCGCCGAGCTGCGTTGACATCAGATACGCCACCATGCGCTGGGCGTCGTCTCGCTGGCCGATCGCAAGAAGGGCCAGCGCCACCTCAACCGCATCGCGCGTCCAGACCAGGTGATAGCCGCCCCGCGAATCGCTGGCGTTGCCCCAGGGAATGCTGAGACTGGCCACCGTGGCGCCGGGAAACGTGCGGTCTTCGTGAACCTTGAGCACGGCCGCGGAGAAGCGAGCTTCGTCGGCGAGCGCTGCGGGAACCGTGGGCATCGTCAGCACATTGCCCCAGGCGTGCCACCCGGCGTCGAACTCGTGCCGCACGCGCTCGAAGCCGTCGCCGAGGCTCGACACGGCCAACGTCCGCGCGCCCTCGGGCGTCGTGTTGAACCCGAGCGCGAGCACGCCGGCGGCCCCGCCGAGCTCGCACATCAGCGCGACGTTGCCGTCCTCGGCGGTGTCGAAGTCGTACGTCATCCGTCCGTGCCGGTTGAAGTCCTGCCAGCCGTCCGACGCGCCGACGAAGCCCGCGCTCGTGCCGCGGAAGGGCGCGGCCGAGACGAGCGCGAGCGCGCAATCGCCGCTCTGGGCGAATGCGTCGCCGTCGACCCACGCGGTGTTGTGCAGGCCGCTGCCGCCAAGTCGGGGCGCGGCCAGCACGCACACGCCGTAGTCGCCCTCGAGCATGTACGAGATGAGGAGCACGTCACGGCGGGGGTCCGGCACGACCTCGAACGCGAACCGATAGCCCTCGCCCGTGTGGACCACGCGCGGCCGCGGAACGGCCGGCGCCGGGCGCGCCACCGTGTAGCGGTTGGCGCGCTTCAGCTCGATCCACTCATGGTCATTGAAGAGGATGAACCCGAGGTCGCGAAGCTGCGGGTCGGAGGTTGAACGGCCAGTAGACTTCGTTGACGATGCCGTAGCCGAGCGTCGCCCAGAGCCGGCTCGCCCCGAGGGCGGTGGTGACCAGGTCTTTCGCGCTCGACGTCCACGTCGGAGGAATTCCAGGCTGACCGAAGGCCGGACGTGCCTTCGCAGGTTGTGCCACGCTCCCTTTGTACTACGGGCCACCGGGGAATAGGCACTGGGCATCAGTCCCGGTGCGCGGTTGATCTGACGTGGCGGGGCCGAATGGAACGGGCCCCGGTTCGCCAGACCAACCGCGCACCGGGTTCAGCTCTGGGCACTAGTGCTCTAGTTGCTCGGACTGAAGATGAGCGCTTTGAACGAGTCCGGCACGGGCGGGGGGCCGCCTCGACGTCCGCGGCCGGGCGCCGGCGCGGCGGCCGCCGCGGCCTGGTAGTCCTGACCGACGACGTAGAATCTTGTGCGTCGTCGGGTCCAGGGCCATCGTCCGAGCCCGCGCGGTCGTGGTCAGGGTCTGGACCACGGTGAGGGCGGAGGGAGAGTCCTCGTGGCCGATCGTCATCCTGCCGTCGCCGCAGGAACTGAAGACGTATTTCGTCTCGGGATCGAAGAACGTCGCGTCCGTGCCGCTGCAGATCGGCATCTGGGCCACGACCTTGCCGGTCTGGTCGTCGATCATGACGGTGTCGGGACCGCCGCCAACAAAGATGCGATGGGTGGCCGTGTCGATGGCCATCCCCGTCGGCCCTTCGGCCGGGGCAACCGGCCAGGTGGCGACGACCTTGTGCGTGGCGACGTCGATGACGTCAATCACGCTGCTGTCCTCGATGTTGACGAACACACGCCCAATCGCCGGGTCGTCCTGCGCCGTCTCGGCGCCCTCGCCGCTCAGCTTGATGGTGGCCACCATCGCGCCGGTGTCCGCGCTGACGACCGTCACGGTCCCGGCACTGTGATTCATCGCGTAGACCTCGTGCATCTTCGGCTCGTACATGATCGCGTCGGGACCCGGGCCCACATCGACCTTCTTGAGGGTCTTGAGCGTCGTGAGGTCAACGATGCTGGCCTTGCCCTCGCGGCCGTTGCTCGTGAACCCTTTGCCGCCAGGTACGAACGCGATGCCGTGCACGCCTGGCGTATCGGCGATCGTGCCGACCACGGCGTTCTTGTTAACGTCGATGACGACGACCTGCGTGCTGTTCGACACGTAGAGGCGGTGGCTCGCGGGGTCAACGGCGAGGTAGTCGAACCCGCCTTGACCGCCGATGTGGATCTCTCCGGTCTTCTGGTACGGGACGTGCTGCGCGCCGAGCCCTCGCATGCCGAAGACGAACGCTCCCACCGCCGCGGCGCCGATCGCCATCATCCTCAGACGCATGCCACCCTCCTCGGGTCAATGAGCCGACACGAACTGTAAGCGGGATACTCTAGCACCGTCACCTGAAGACCCTCTGAACGCCGCCTTGAAGAGCCGCGCGGCCAGCCGGGTCGGTATACTGGCTCCCGTTGCTCACCCGTCTCGCGTCCTCCCTCGTGCTGTGCCTCCTGATTGGCGGAGCCGCCACCCACGCGCTCGCGGCTGACGGAGCCCCGCAGTCCTCGGCCAACCCCGACGAGCTGTACGCGGCGCGCGAGAACCTTGCGAGCGCCAAACGCGCCGCGGATTTGTGGGCCGCCCACGCCGACACCGACTACGAGTCGGCCTGGAAGCTCGCCCGTGTGTGCTATTGGATCGGCACCGAGGGCTCCAAACCCGACCGCCGCGACGCCCTCGCTCGTGGCTTGAAGGCCGGACAATCGGCGATCGCGCTTGGCCCCGATCGCCCCGAAGGCCATTTCTGGCTCGCCGCCAACATGGGCGCGACCGCCGAAGCCGGGGGCATGATGCAGGGGCTGAAGTACCGAGGCGCGATCAAGCGCGAGCTCGAGCGCACGATTGCCATCCAGCCGGACTGGCAGGAAGGGTCGGCCGAATGCGCGCTCGGACGCTGGTACTTCGAGGTGCCCGGCTGGGGATTCGGCGGCAGCCACAGCAAGGCCAAAGACCTGCTCCGCGGCGTGCTCGCCAAGCACCCCGACAGCCTCACCGCTCTCTCCTTCCTGGCCGACGTGCTCATCGACGAGGGCAAAGACGCGGAGGCGCGACCGCTGCTGCAACGCGTCCTCGACGCGCCGATCGATCCCGAGTGGGCGCCCGACGACGAGAACTTCAAGAAGATAGCCAGGGAGAAGATGGCGACCCTGAAGTGATACGTGTATCGACCTATCGACCTATCGACCTTGTTCTTCTCCAGATGAGCCACGCGAGGCCCGCGATGCCGAGGCCGCCGAACCAGTACACCGCCGGCACGTCTCCGGGAACGTTCGACCCGAGGTACGCGGTCGCCACGTTGGCGGGGACCAGCCCGACCAGCGTGAGCGCGAGGAACGACCACGCGGGCATGCGCGTGAGGCCCGCGGCGTAGCTGACCGGGTCGCACGGCACTCCGGGCAGCAATCGTTCGACGACCACCGCCCAAGGGCCGTATCGCTGGCCGACCCGATCGATCGCCCGAAGGCTCGCGGCTGGTAGCAATCGCTCGACGACGCCGCGTCCGACGTACCGGCCGATGAGGTAGGCCGCCAAGGCGCCGATCACGCCGCCGATGAGCGAGACGACCATGCCGCGCCAGAAGCCGAAGACCAGCCCGTTGGCCACGAGGATGACGGTCACCGGCAGCGGCACGGCGAGCGACGCGGCGACGATCATGCCGATCGATACCACCGGCGCCCAGGCGCCGAGGCTCTGTAAGTGGTGTTGAAACTGGGAGAACTTGCCGCTCGCGAGCAGGAGGAGGCCGCGGACGAGCGTCGTGCGAACGGGTCCCCAGGCCAGGAAGGCGATGGCGACGGCCGCCGCGAGGATGGTGGTTCGGCGCCTGTTCAGGACGTTATCGGACGCTCGCCGCCACCGCGGCCGCTACCGATCCTTCCTCGCGGGACGCGCGCGGGCGCTCCTCCCAGGACGGCACGTCGAGCTTGTACCGGTGCTCGGCGAGCGTCAGGTGGTTCCGCACGGCGAAGTCGTGCTGGTCGAGCTGGATGAGCACCGACACCATCGACAGCTGGCCCGATCGAATCGCCGGCTTGAGCGCCTGCAGGAACCGGACGCCACCCTGGTCTCCGGTCAACTTGAGCGTTGCGAGGATCTTGTAATAGAGGCCCATCTGCACGGGGTACGGCAGGTTCATGCGTCGGCTGGTCGCGGCGCTGAGCGATCCGAGCAACCGCTTCTGGATCTGCTCGTAGCTGAACACGCGGTCGACCAGGTTGATGAACCCCTGCTGCAGTTCGATCGGCCGCATCTTCATCGGCACGAACACCGTGTGGTGCGCGTCGTAGAGCTTCGGCTTCACCGTGAGCAGCCGGCCCTCCATCAGGTACCGCTTCCACTGGTCGCCGATGGGCGTGAGGATGTTGAAGTACGGATAGAGGATGTTGTTGCGGTCGAAGAACTGGAACGCGCGCTCGAAGCACTCGGCGTCGTCCGCGTCGGTCCCGAAGATGAAGCTCGCAATCACCTCCATGCCGTACTCGCGCACGCGCCCGACCGCCTCGTCGTAGTCGAACGCGAGATTGTGCATCTTGCGGTACGACTTGAGCACCTCGACGCTCGTGCTCTCGAGGCCGATGAAGATGTTATAGAACCCGGCGTCGCGCATCAGGCTCAGCGCTTCTTTGTCCTTCGAGACGTTGACCGTGAGCTGCGAGCCGAAGAACGCCTTGAAGTTCGGATACCGCTTGTTGAGCCCGATGATGGCCCGGCAGATTTCCTTGAACTGCTTCGGGTTCCCGAAGATGTTGTCGTCGACGAAGAAGATCGCGCGGCCGGCGACCCGGCCCATGAGGTCGTGCCGGTAGATCTGCTCCAGCTCGGCGACGATCGACTCGGGCGTCTTGTAGCGCATCGTGTGCCCGAGCATGTGGACGATCGAGCAGAACTCGCAGTCGAACGGACAGCCGCGGCTGGCCTGCAGCGTGAGCGACACGTGCCGCAGCCACCGCCAGCGGTTCGGCCGAGGCAACTGCCGCAGCGCGGCCATGTCGGTCTTCTCCGACTGCTCGTACACCTTCTTCAGGTTGCCGTCGCGCGCGTCGACCAGGATGTCGTTCCACACCGACTCGGCCTCGGACGCGCAGATCGCGTCGGCATGGTTGAGCGAGTGCTCGGGAACCATGTACGGGTAGTACCCGCCCATGACGACCTTCACGCCGCGATTCCGAAACCGGTCGGCAATCTGGCAGGCGCGCGACGCGTTGGTCACCATCACCGTAATCGCCACGAGGTCAACCGGCGAGTCGAAGTCGATGTCTTCGAGGTTCTCGTTGACGACCTTCAGATCCACCCAGTCCGGCGTCAGCGAGGCCAGCGTCTCCAGCCCGTTGAACGCCAGACCGTAGGTCTTCACCTTGAACGGCCACAGGACGAGCCCGTGAATGCGCTCCTGGCTGAACTGCGTGCGGACCTGCGAATCGATGTCCCGGCACGGGTAGACGAGCAGAACGCGGAACTTCTTGGTATTAGTCATGAATAAATCGACCGTCCGCTGACGGTCGTATGGGCATGCTAGCACGGCCCTGGGGCCGCCCCGGGGAATTCGTCGGGGCGCGCCGGACGGCCATCACCCTTGAAACGCCGCCGCGATCACGACCGAATTCTGGCCGCCGAACCCGAAGGCATTCGACATCACGTAGCGCAGGTCGGCTTGGCGGGCGGTGCCCGGGACGTAGTCCAGGTCGCACGCCGGATCGGGCATCGCGTAGTGGATCGTCGGCGGCACGAAGTGGCCCGCGATCGCCATCAGGCAGAACGCCAGCTCGACGGCGCCCGCGGCCGCGATGAGGTGGCCCGTCATCGACTTGGTCGCGCTCACCGGCAGACGCCGCGCGCGGTTGCCGAAGACGCGGTGGATGGCCTCCGTCTCGGCCTGATCGTTGAGCACCGTGCCGGTGCCGTGGGCGTTGACGGCGTCGATCTGGCCCGCGGTCAACCCGGCCGACGCGAGCGCGGCCTGCATCGCGCCAACCGCCCCCTCGCGCTGCGGGTGGCTGCGCGTGAGCGAGCAGGCGTCCATCGACGCGCCGTAGCCCACGACCTCGCCCAGGATCGTCGCGCGGCGCCGCCAGGCATGGTCCAGCGTCTCGAGGACGAACATCGCCGCGCCTTCGCCCAGCACGAAGCCGTTGCGCCGGCGGTCGAACGGCCGCGACTCCGGCTGCACGCCGCCCGACGCGGTCGCCAGCGCGTTGATCAACACGAACTCCATGAGCGGCACCGGCGCGAGCTGCGAATCCGAGGCGCCGCACAGCATGACGTCGGCCTCGCCGCGGCGCAGGGTGTCGAAGGCGATCCCAATCGCGTCGTTGCCGGACGCGCAGGCCGTGTAGATCGAGAACTGCGGCCCGCGCACGCCCAGGCTGGCGGCGAGCCGCGCCGCCTGGCCCGCGTAATCGCGCGCCAGCTCCCAGTCGGGGTCGGCCTCTTCGGCGCTCGCCAGATGCTCGAAGGTCACCGGCTCTTTACCCAGCCCGAGCGAGACGCCAATCCGCCGTGCGTCGGCGACGTCAAGGCACGGGCGCGCGCACCGCGAGACGCGGTCGAGCATGGCCTGAATGCGTGTCCGCCGGTCGTTCAAGGGCGGCGTCCATCCGCGCACCGCGCCCGCTACCTGCACGGGAAACCCGGAGGCGTCGAAGCGGGTGATCGGGCCCACGCCGTCCTCGCCGGCGCGGAGCGCCGCCGCCACCTCGTCCCACTCGGCGCCGAGCGGACAGACCGAATCGGCCGCCGTCACGACCACGCGCGAGCGCGCCGACCGCACCGTCATACGCGCACCACCAGCGCCGACGCGGCGGCGTTGTCGGGCTCGATCGCGTTGACGAGCACCGACGCAAACGGCCCCCGCACGTCGTGCGTGGCGAACGGCAGCCTCATCTCGGGCGCGTCGAGCAATCGAATCGCGGGCACGCGCTCGTTGGCCAGGACGAGGCACGCGCCGGCCAGATTGAGCGCACCGCATGCGCTCATCGTGTGGCCGACGGCCGGCTGGAACGACGTGATGCAGCGCGGCGCGACCAGGTCCAGCGCCGCCGCCTCGAGGCGGTCCGACTGCACGCCGCCCTCGCCGTGGGCGATGACGACGTCCGGTGTGCGGCCGCCCAGCGGCAGCATCGCGCGGCGCATCGACTCGGCGCACCCGCCCTCGGTCGGCCCCGTCAACGCGCAGCCCACCAGTTCGGCGTACGCGTCGACGCCGCGCGCGCGCGCCGACTCTTCCGACTCGAGCACGAACATCGCCGCGCCTTCTCCCGGCGTGACGCCGTCGCGGTCCCGGTCGAACGGGCGGCACGCCAGGTCCGGATCGCGCGACGCGGTGACCGGACACAGCCGCGCGAAGACCTTCAACCCGAGCGGCGTCAGGCGCGCGTCGACGCCGCCGCACAGCACCGCGTCGACGCGTCCGTCGCGGATCATCGACAGGGCGACCTCGACCGCCTGAAGGCCGGTCGCATGGCCGCTGACGAGCGTCAGGCTCGGCCCCATCGCGTGATGCTCGATCGAGAGAATCGCCGGACCGACGTTCGGCAGCAGCCGAAGCCGGC
Organism: uncultured Acidobacteriota bacterium; assembly: GCA_963849525.1. Taxonomy (GTDB): domain Bacteria; phylum Acidobacteriota; class Vicinamibacteria; order Vicinamibacterales; family SCN-69-37; genus CAVXSP01. The sequence goes on from CAWKHL010000010.1 coordinate 232,179, forward strand.
GCAGCGGATGCAGCGACCTGGCCGATTCGGCGAAGCGCGACACGTCTGGGCCCTCCGGCGTCATCGCGGCGCGCATCGCCGCCAGCAGGTCGGGCGTGTGCTGTTCGATGGGGCCGATGCCGACGATGACGCTGAGTCGCGCCGGGGCGACCGGCGTGGCCGCCAGCGCGGCGTCGGCCGCCGCCAGCGCGCCGCCTGCCACCACCAACTCGAAGCTGCGATTGAGCACGCGGGCGTGCCGCTCGTTCTGGAGATAATCGGCGCCGGAGAAATCCCGCACGGCGCCGACGACGTGCACGCCCATCGCGGCAAGATCCGGCGGCGCCGGCACGAGCCCCGTCGCGCCCGATGTCACGCCGCGCCAGAAGGCCTCGGCGCCCACACCAGCGGCGGAAACGACGCCAAGACCGGTGATGAGCACTTTGCGTTGCATGAAGATGATAAAGACGCGCGGCGGGGCGCGCGGCGGCCTAGTGGAGGCCGCCGTCAACCCGCAGCACCTCGCCGGTGATGTAGCTGGCGTCCGGCGAGGCCAGGAACGCGACCGCGGCCGCCACGTCTTCTGGCGTCCCGAATCGGCGGATGAGCACGTGGTCGAGGATCTGGTCGGCCGCCGCGTCGCGGATCGCGCGCGTCATCTCGCTCTCGATCACGCCGGGCGCCACCGCGTTCACGCGAATGCCCTTGGGCGCCAGCTCGACCGCCATCGCCCGCGTGAACCCCTCGAGGCCGGCTTTCGACGCGACGTAGTTCGACTGCCCGCGGCCCGGCTTGGCCCCCGCGGCGGACGAAATATTGACGATCACGCCGGACTTGCGGCGCATCATGTGGCGCGCGGCCGCGCGCGTGACGCGAAACGCCGCCTTCAAGTTGACGTCCAACACCTCGTCCAGGTCCATGTCCGACATCGCGAAGAGCAGCGTGTCGCGAATGATGCCGGCATTGTTGACGAGCACGTCGATGCGGCCGTGGTCGGCAATGACCCGTGCGACGAGCGTGTCGGTCGCGTCCGAGGACTGCAGGTCCGCCTCGTAGACCGCCGCACCGCCGCCGCTGAGCGCAATCTCGTCAACAAGCGCCAGCGCGGCCTCCGCGCGGCGATTCGCGTGCACGGCCACGAAGAATCCTTGGGCCGCCAACCGCCGCGAAATCGCTCGGCCGAGCTCGCCCGACCCGCCGGTGACCAGCGCAACGGGAGTGTCGGCGGTCATTTCGCGTGCCCCAGTACCAGCGCCGCGTGGCCGCCGCCGAGGTTCGCGTTGAGCAGCGCGACCGAGGAGAGCGCCGCCGCACGGCCGGCCCCGGCCACGTAGTCGAGGTCGCACGCCGGATCCGGCTCGCGCAGGTTGATGGTGGGCGGCAGCCAGCCGTCGCGCAGCGCCGCCAGCGCCACCGTGGCTTCGAGCAGGCCGGAGGCCGCAAACGTGTTGCCGATCATCGACTTGACTGCCGGCGCGGGCGTGCGCGCCGCCGCCGCGCCCAGCACGGCTTTGAGCGCCGCGGTCTCCTCGACGTCGCTCGCCGGCGTGGCCAGCCCATGGGCGAACACGGCATCGGGCGCCGCGCCCGCGTCGGCCAGCGCCGCGGTCAGCGCGTCCGCGAAGCCGCGCCGCGACGGCCCGAGGTGCTCCATCGACAACGGCGCCGAGGCGCAGCCGTAGCCGAGCACTTCGCCGTAGATCTTCGCGCCGCGCGCGCGCGCGTCGTCGATGGCCTCGAGCACGAAGGCGCCGGCGCCCTCGCCCGGCACGAAGCCGTCGCGCCGCCGGTCGAAGGGCCGGCTGGCCGAGGCCGGATCGGCGCCGCGCGTCTCGAGCCCCGAGGACCCGAACATCTCGATGCGGTCCTGGTCGAGCGCCGAGTCGTACGCGCAGGCAATCGCCACATCGGCGTAGCCGCGCCGAATGGCTTCGAACGCCTCGCCGATCGCCATCGTGCCGCCCAGCCCGCCGAGCGAGAGGTTGTTGTTCATGCCCTGCGCGTTGTACTTGAGCGAGACGAAGTACAGCACGTTATTGGCCAGGCCCTTCAGCAGCCACATCGGGTGCACGAGCGGCAGGCCCTCGGCGCCGAACCGGTCCAGGCGGAACGTGCCGTCCTGGCTCGCGAGGCGCACGGCGGCCAGCAGGTCCTGGCGATCGGAGCTGTGGCCGCGCAATCCGATGAACGCGCCCAATCTCGACGGCTCGACGGCGCCGAGGTCGGCCGTCGAGTCGCGCACGGCCAGCTCGGCCGCCGCCACGCCGAACGCCACGGCGGGCGCCATGAGTCTCAGCGACTTCGGATCGACGTACGTCCGCGGCGAGAATCCTGCCACGGGCGCGCCGACGGCCGCCTGGCCCGCCGCGCGCTCAGTCAACTCGAGCGCCCGCACGCCCGATTGGCCGTCGCGGATGGCGCGCCAGAACGCCTCCACCTCGCAGCCGAACGGCGTGACGACGCCGACCCCGGTAATCACGACTCGCCGCATCATGGCGTCCGCCCTGCCGACGACGACGGTCGCGTTGACGCCGCCGAAGCCGAACGAATTGGACAGCGCCCGATTGACCGTCTGCCGGCGCGACACGTTCGGTACGTAGTCGAGGTCGCACTCCGGATCGGGCGTCTCGTAGTTGATGGTGGGCGTGATGATGCCGTGCGCAATCGTCAGCAGACAGACGATGAGCTCGACCGCGCCGCCGCCGTTGACCAGGTGTCCCATCATCGACTTGGTCGAGCTGATCGGCACGCGCGCGGCGGCAGGGCCGAAGCAGCGCTTGATGGCGGCCGTCTCGCTCTGGTCGTTCTGGTGGGTCAACGTCCCATGCGCGTTGATGTAATCAATCTCCTCGGGCCTCGAGCCCGCGTCGGCGATCGCGCGCGTCATCGACAGATACGCGCCCTGGCCGTCGGGCGGCGAGTCGGTCAGCCGGTAGGCGTTCGACGAGGAGGCGTAGCCCAGGACCTCGCCGTAGATCGTGGCGCCGCGCGCCTTCGCGTGCTCGTACTCCTCGAGCACCAGCATGCCCGCGCCCTCGCCCAGGACGAACCCGTCCCGATGCAGGTCGAACGGCCGCGAGGCGCGGGACGGCTCGTCGTTGCGGGTCGACAGCGCGCCCAACAGGCTGAATCCGGTGATCATCAGCGGGTCGATGAGCGAGTCGGTTCCGCCCGAGAGCATCGCGTCGGCCTGCCCCCACTGAATCTTCTGATACGCGATGCCGAGCGCCTGCGTGCCGGACGTACAGGCCGTCGAAACGGTCACCTGCGGCCCTCTGAGTTCGTACCGGGACGCGAGCGCGCTCGCGAGCACGAACGGCGAGTATCGGAGGTGATCCTGCGGATTGGGATAGACCGTCCCGGCGGCGAGCTGCTCGAGGAAATCCGGTCGGCGCGACTCGGTCCCGATCGAGACGCCCACGCGAACCGGCTGCCGGTCGAGAATCCCGGAGTTCGCGAGCGCTTCGGCGGCCGCGCTCCATCCAAACCGGTTCTTCCGATCGAGCAGGGCCTGAAGCGCGGGGTCGTCGGGCACGCGCGACTCGTCCCACTCGCGGACCTCCGCGCCAATGCGCGTCGGGAACGTGCTCGCGTCGATCCGGCGGATCACATCCACGCCCGAGCGGCCGGCGACGAGGCTGTCCCACATGCTCGCGATCGTCGAGCCGAGCGGCGTGACGACCGCCATGCCGGTCACCACGACGCGGCGGCGGGGCATCGAGGTCATCTATGCGCCTGCCTTCCCGTCGCCCGCGGCGTCCGGGCGGATCTCGCGCCACACGCGATCGGACCACGCGTGAAGCGCGTCAACCTGCGACGGGTCGAGACGGCCCGCCGTCTGGTCCGTGTCCAGCATCGCGTACATGATTTCGGCGACCGCGGCCTTGCGGCCGCCGACGCGCGCCACGCCGGTCACCCGTGCGGCCTCGTCGGCCAGGGCGACCAACTCGACGGCCAGGTCCAGCCGGTCGCCGGGCCTGACCGGATTGAGGAATTTGGCGTGGTCAACCTTGGCGAGCATCGGCAGGACGCGGCGCCCGGACGCGGCGCGCACGGAGGCCTCGACGAGACGCCCCCCGAGCTGCGCGAGCGACTCCAACAGGAGTACGCCCGGCACCAGCGGATACCCGGGGAAATGGTCCCGGAAATAGTCTTCCTCGGTGCCGATCTGCTTGTAGCCGGCGGCGCGGCGGCCGGGCTCGAGCTCTTCGATGCGATCAATCAACACGAAACGCATGGCTCTTTCGTCCTCACACCCCTTGCGCGCCCGGAAGAAACTCGCGTGGTACGATCCGGCGTATGAGCGCGCCGTGGACCGTCACCTCGCTCCTCGAAGGCACCACCTACTCGTCGAGCTGCACCCTGCTCTCGAGCGCGTCGCACCACGTGCTGGTCGACACCGGCATTTCCCTTCAGGAGCGCGATCTGCTCAAGGCCTTGGATCGCCATGGCCTGGCGCCGGACGCCATCGATCTGGTCGTCAACACGCATCTGCACGTCGATCACTGCGGCAACAACTCGCTCTTTCCCCGCGCCGACATCGTCATGTCGCGCGCCGAATGGCAGTGGACCGACGCGTTCTACACGGCGATCTTCACGTCCCGGACGCCCGAGCGCGCGGCCGTCGAGTTCTATCCGGAACTGCCCAGCGCCAACGTTCAACCGCGCACCATCCGCAACGTCGCCCGGCTCGCCAAGTTCTTGTGGAGCCGCGACCGGCTGGGCGACGAGCGCAGGTTTCGCTGGCTCGAAGAGACGGCCCTGCCGCCTGGGCTGGAGGTGCTGCCCACGCCCGGCCACACGCCTCACCATATCTCGCTACGCGTCGAAGCGGCGCCGGTCGTCCTGGTGGCGGGCGATGCCGTGCTCAATCAGGACCCGGCGGTCCAGGTGCGCACGATGATTCCCCATTCGGCGGCCCAGTTCAGGGCGACCGAACGCCGGCTGCTCGATCTGGGACTCTGGATCATCCCCGGCCACGGCGAGCGGTTTCTCCCGCGCGCCCTGGCCTCCTCGACCCGCTAGTGTCTAGGCGTCAGTCCCATCGGCGAGCCGCCAGGCCACGAGCCGCACGAACGTTTCGGCCGTGAAGAGGCTCGCGATCTGGTGGGTGCGCAATCCCGGCACGATGCGCCCCGCGGGCACCTCGGGCATGAGCACGCGCAGCCGCTCGAGCGCGGCGTCGGTCAACACGCCCCCTTGCTCGAAGCCGTCGGCCAGGCCCTCCTGCGCGGCCACCCGGATGCCGTCGCGTGGAATCTTCACGCTGTACTCGGTTTCCAGCTGGAACACGAGGTCCAGGAAGTCGAGCGACTCGGCGCCAAGGTCGTCGATGAGCGACGCCTCGGGCGTGACTTTCGCCGGGTCGATGGCGAGCACATCGGCCACGCACTGCCGAACCTGCCCGTACAACTCGTCATGACGCGTGGCGAGCACGCCGTCAACGAGGGTGCGAATCTGCTGCACTTGCGAATCATCAGTCATAGTCATTTCAACCGGAGCGGGAACTCGATCATGCCGTCGTCTAGTGCGCGCTGAGCAGCGAGAGGCCGCCGTCGACGATGACGGTCTGCCCGTAGATCCACCGCGCCTGGTCGCTGCACAAGAAGGCCACCACGTCGGCGACGTCGTCGGGCTGGCCCATTCGGCGGCCGGGCGCCAACTCGGTCGACGCGGTCTTCATCTGCTCGTACGTCGAGAACTGCCGCAGCGCGTCGGTGTCGATCGGCCCGGCCGATACCGTGTTGACCCGCACGCCGACCGGGCCGAGCTCGACGGCCAGGTATCGGGTCAGCGCCTCGACCGCGGCCTTGCCGACGCCGATGGGCGCGTACCCGGGAATGTACCCTCGCGACCCGAGACTCGACAGCGCCACGATGACGCCGGTCCGGCCCTTCATGAGCTTGGCCGCGTGCTGAGCGCCGACCAGGAACGTCGTCACGTGGCTGTCGATTGTGTGGCGCCACGCCTCGGGGCGCAAGCGCATCACCGGCCCGAACGAGCTGACGTCGATCGCGTTGTTGATGTAGACGTCGAGGCCGCCCCATTCGGCGGCCACCCGGTCGAACAGGCCCGCCAGTTGGTCGAGCTTGCTGACATCGCCGCGGATGGCGAATGCGCGCCGGCCCATGGCCTGCAGCTCGGCGACAACGGCGGCCGCGTCGCGGTCGCGGGTGACGTAGTTGACCGCGACATCGGCGCCGCTCGCGCCCAGTTTCAGCGCAATGGCGCGACCGATGCCCCGTGAGCTTCCGGTCACGAGGGCAGTCTTGCCGTGCAGGGACAGAGTCATGTGGACGAGCGCCCCGACGGCTCAGCCGAGGTTCGGCACGAGCGACGCCTTGGAGGCCTCTTTGAGTCGCCGCAACTCGCGTCGGAGGTTCGACAACTGCACCGACAGCTCGTGCTCGGGCACGCGGCCCTCGTTGTACATGGGGCTCTTGAAATAGAACGCGAGCCACTCCTGCGGCCCCGCGAGATGGGATCGTTTCGCGAGGTCCATGAACAGCACCAGGTCGAGCAGCAGCGGCGCCGCGAGGATGCTGTCGCGGCAGAGGAAGTCGATCTTGATCGACATCTGATATCCAAGCCACCCGAAGATGTCGATCGCGTCCCAGCTTTCCTTGTTGTCGCCGCGCGGCGGGTAGTAGTGGATGCGCACCTGATGGTGCGTCTTGCCGTAGAGGTCCGGGTACAAATCCGGCCGCATGATCGAGGACAGGACGGACAGCTTTGATTCCTGCTTCGTCTTGAAGGCGTCGGCGTCGTCGAGCGTTTCGCCGTCGCGGTTCCCGAGGATGTTCGTCGAGTACCAGCCGGTGAGGCCCAGCATGCGGTCGCGGATGCCCGGCGCGAGGATCGTCTTGATGAGCGTCTGGCCGGTCTTCAGGTCCTTGCCGCAGAGCGGCGCGCCCGTCGCCTGCGCGAGCTCGACGAGCGCGGGGATGTCGACCGTCCGGCTCGGCGTCGCGTTGACGAACGGCACGCCGAGCGCGAGCGCCGCGTAGGCGTAGATCATGCTCGGCGAGACCACCCGGTGATCGCTCTCGCGCAGCGCCGCCTCGAAGGCGTCGAGCGTCAGATGCGCAGGGGCCGGCGTCATGTACGCCTCGGTGCTGCCGCACCAGAGCACGACGCAGCGCTCGAGCCGCTGCTCCTCCTGGAACCGCAGGATGTCCTGCTTGACCTGCTCGGCCAGATCCATGAAGCTCGTGCCCGTCTTGAAGAACGAGCCGGCCACGCGCCGATTGAAGCGCGCGTCGAACACGCCAGGCATGGATCGGACTTGCGACAGCTCGTGCGCGAGCGAGTCGATCATCTCCACGTCGAGCGCGCCGGCCTGACGCGCCGCCGCGTAGGCGTCGGTATCGGCCACGTCCCAGGCGCCGAAGACCAGGTCTTCGATCGCCGGAAACGTCACGTAGTCCCGAATGAATTCGTGTCGGGGTTCGGCCTCGGTGCCGGTGTCGATGGTGCCGAGCAGCGCCAGCGAGCCAATCGGCTGGGCAATGCCTTTCTTGATCGCCTCGACGCCCGCGATGAGCGTCGTGCTGATTGCCCCCAACCCGCCGAAGAGAACGCCAACCCGCTCCGAAGTGGAGTGTCGAGTCGTGAATGCAGGAGTCAAAGATTTAGTCCGTAGTGTATTATGCGCAGAAGGATCTTGTCTTCGGCCGTCGCCACGCCTGTGAGCATCCCACCTTTGAAACGGCCGTAAGCACGCAACATGCCAACAAAAGTGTAGATTATAAACGTGAACGACCTCGCGCGCCAATTAATTCTCAATTAACAGGCCGACTTCAGCCTACTCCATGCTCTCCAGGATTCCCGAACTCCTCGACGACTTGATCGTCGGCAACAACATCGCGCGCCGGTCCCGGCTGGCCGCGAAGATCCCGCCCGGCCTGGTCCCCTCCATCCGGCGCAGCAAGTTCCGGACCCTGATGCGGTACGTGTCCGAGCGCTCGCCGTTCTACCGGCGGCGGTTCAAGGAGCTCGGCATCGACCCCCGGGGCATCCGCACGCCCGAGGATCTCGGCACTTTCTTCACGACGGCGCAGGACCTGCGCGACCACCCGGTCGAGGACTTCCTGTGCGGCCGGCCCGAGCTGGGATTCGAGACCACCGGCACGACCGCGACCACGAGCAAGCGCGTGTACTTCTCGCGCCGGGAAGCCTCCGACATGGGCCGGGACGGAGCGCTCGGCCTCTACAACCTGGGCCTGCGCCAGGAGGATCGGGTGGTCGACGCGTTCGACTACTCGTTCTGGAACGCGCCGTTCACGCTGCGCGCCTCGCTCGACCGGCTCGGCTGCTTCCACGTGACGGCGGCCAAGATTCCGCCGGCCGAGTTCTACGACCGCGTGAAGCCGTACGCGTTCAACGTCATGTTCGTCGAGCCGTCCTGGCTCGTCGTGCTGACCGAGATCGCGCGCGTGCGCGGCACGTGGCCCGTGAAGTTCTTCTACGTCGGCGGCGAGAACCTGAGCGAAGACACGCGCCGCTACATCGAAGCGCAGTGGAACACGCGCGTGTACATCGGCTACGGCCAGACCGAGTCGTTCGGACAAGTGGGCTCGGAGTGCCAGGTCCAGCACGGCTATCACGTCAACGACTTCAACCTGTACTGCGAGATCGTCGACCAGGGCGAAGACGGCTACGGCGAGCTCGTCTACACGACGCTCTCGCGCGTCGTGATGCCGCTCATCCGGTATCGATCGACCGACATCACCGCGTTCATCAAGGAGCCGTGCACGTGCACGCTCAAGGCCGCGAGACGCATCGCCAAGATCCGCGGCCGGGTGGACGAGATGGTCAACTGCGGGATGGGCAACCTCAGCCCGTGGTTCTTCGAGCAGCTGCTCGACGACCTGCCGGCCATCACGCGCGACTGGCAGGTGGGCGTGTACCGCGGCGCCAACCGCGACACCATCGAGTTTCGCGTCGAGCTGCGTGACCCGGCGTCCGCCGACGCCGTCACCGCGGCGATCAAGGACCGCGTCAAGGATCGGATCCCCGATTCCTGGCGAAATTTCGAGCTCGGACTCTTCGAGTTCGCCTTCAAGTTCACAACGCCCGGCGCCCTTCGCACCGGCCGCAAATTGCGGCGGCTGGTCGACGAGCGCATGAAGGCCTGGGAGTAATTCGCAATGGCTGACACCCTCGCTCTCCTCGGCGGCCGCCCGGTGGTCGATCCGACGCTCAAAGTCAAATGGCCGATCGTGACCGACGCCGACAAACGCGCCGTCATGAAGGTCCTCGACGACGGCCCGCTCTGGGCCCTGTCGTACGACGACGGCTTGTACGCGCCGGAGATGATGGCGCTCGAACGGGAGTTCGCGGCCTTCGTCGGCGCCGGCTACGCCCTGGCCTGCAACGGCGGCACCGCCGCCCTGCACATGGCGGTGGCGGCCGCGGGCATCGGTCCGGGCGACGAGGTCATCACGTCGGCGTTCTCGTTCCTCGCCACGCCGGTCTCCGTGCTCCAGCAGTCGGCGATTCCCATCTTCGCCGACATCGATCCCCGGACCTTCAACATCGACCCGGCCGACATCGAGCGCCGGCTCACGCCGCGCACCAAGGGGCTGATGCCGGTGCACGTCCACGGCGTCCCCGCCGACATGGACGCCATCAACGCCATCGCGGCGCGCCACGGCCTGGTCGTCATCGAGGACGCCTGCCAGGCGCCCGGCGCGCGCTACAAGGGCCGCCCCGCCGGGTCGCTCGGCGCGATGGCCGGCTTCAGCGTGAACGGCACGAAGAACTTCGCCGTGGGCGAAGGCGGACTGTTCGTGACGAGCGACGAGACGCTGCGCGAGCGCGCCAACGTCGTGCGCATGGTCGGCGAGACCTCGCCCGACTACAACGGCCGCCTGCTCGGCTTCCAGGACATGATCGGGTGGAACTACCGCACGCAGGAGATGCCGTCGGCGTTCGCGCGGTCGCAGCTCGCGCGCCTGCCGCAGTACAACGCCCAGGCGCGCGCCAACGGCCTTGCGCTCACCGCGCGGCTCGCCGGTCTCGCGGGCGTCGTGCCGCCGTACGTCCCCGCCGACTGCGAGTCGATCTACCACAAGTACCGGATGCGCCTCGAGCCCGAAGTGCTGGACCTGCCCGCGACCCTCCGCGGCGCGGCGTTCCGCGACGTCGTGCGCGCGGCCCTGGTCGCCGAAGGCGTCGATGCCGGCATGTGGCTGGACGCGCCGCTGCCGGCCCATCCAATCTTCCAGGTGAAGTCGGGGTACGGCGGCGGGTATCCGTGGACCGTCGCCCACAGCGACTACCGCTATCGCGTCGAGGAGTACCCGGAGACGCTGCGCCTGATCGACAACTCACTCATCATCTGCGCCGAACTCAATCCGATCTACTGCCAGCCGCCGGCGCTCATCACGCAGTACGCCGACGCCATCATCAAGGTCATCTCGAACCGGCAGGGCCTCATCGCCGCCGCCAAGAACCTTCCGCGAGCCACCGCATGAAAGCTTTCGTTCTCGACGCCACCTGGGATCCCCGGCCGGACTACACGCCGTCGGCCACCGAGCTCTCCACGCGCAAAGCCCTCATCGGCAGCAGCGTCTGGCGCCATCCGACGTCCGCCTTCAAGGAGATCGAGACGCCCTCGCCCGGCCCCGACGACGTGATCATCAAGCAGCGCCGTGTCGGGTTCTGCGGCTCCGACATGCACTTCTTCGAGACCGACGCCGCGGGGTACATCAAATACCCCGGCCTGACCCGGTTTCCGACCGTGCTCGGCCACGAACTGGCCGGCGACGTCGTGGCGATTGGCCAGAACGTCACCCATATCGCCGTTGGCGAGCCGGTGACGATCGAGGACATGGTGCGATGCGGCACCTGCTACCCGTGCCGCATCAACCAGCCCAACCACTGCGAGAACCTGGACGAGATCGGCTTCAGCCTGAACGGCGGGTTCGCCGAGTACGTGCGCGTGCCCGCGCGCAATTGCTGGTCGCTCGCCTCGATTCGCGCGCGCGTGGCCAACCCCGCCCAGCTCTACGACTGCGGCGCGCTCGTCGAGCCCTTCACGGTCGTCTACAACGCGTTGATCCACGCGGCCGGGGGCTTTCAGCCGGGCGCGTTCACCGTGGTGCACGGCGCCGGCCCCATCGGCCTGGCGAGCGTGGCGATGCTGCGCGCGTGCGGCGCGGCCCGCATCATCGTGTTCGAGGTCTCGCCGGAGCGGCAGAAGCTCGCGCTCGCCATGGGCGCCGACGTCGCGCACGACCCGCGGACTGTCGATGTGCGCGACGTCGTGATGGCCGAAACCGGCGGACTGGGCGCCGACCTCCAGATCGAGGCCGCCGGCGCGTTCGAGCACACGCTCCCCGCCATGGAGCAGTGCGTCTCCCTGCTCGGCACGATTCTCGTGATCGGCCGCGATGCTGCGCACGTGTCGATCTACCCGGAGCCCCTGCAGGTGAGCCGCGTGCGGATCGTCTTCGCCAAGGGCAACGCCGGCCACGGCACGTACCCGCACGTGCTGCGCCTCATGGCGTCCGGCCGAATCGACCCGCTGCCGATGATCACCGCGAAGTTTCCGTTCAGTCAGATCAAGGAGGCGCTCGACGCCTCGCACGCGCGCGGGCACGGGAAGATCCTGATCGATGTCGCCTGACCCCGCGTCGGCGCGCGACCCGCGCCTCGACACGGCCGTCGCGGCGGTTCGGAAGGCCGGGGAGATCCAGCTCGCGCACTTCGAGCGCGACGTGCGGATCCACGCGAAGGGCGAGAGCGACATCGTCACCGACGTCAACATCGAGGTCGAGACGATGTTCCGCGCGATGATCGCGGAGCGGTATCCCGATCATTACGTGCTGGGCGAGGAGCTGACAACGGACGGCGACGCGGCCGACCGGCCCGTCCAATGGCTGTTCGACCCGATTGACGGCACGGTCAACTTCGCCCGCGGCGTGCCGTTCTTCTGCGCGTCGCTCGCGCTCGAGGTGCGCGGCGTCCTCGAACTGGCCGCCATCTACGAGCCGGTGCGCGGCGAGCTCTTCACCGCCGTCCGGGGACGGGGCGCCCAGCTGAACGGCCGCGCCCTCCACGTCTCGGACACGACGCAGTTCCGCCAAGCGGTGTTTGGCACCGGCTTCCCGCACAACGCGACGGCGCGCAGTCCGCAGATGGAGAACGTCCTCGCCGAGAGCGCCATCCTCGCGCGGGCCGTCCGCCGCCTCGGATCGGCCGCGCTCGATCTCGCGTACGTCGCGGCGGGGCGGGTGGACGCCTTCTGGGACCGCAACCTCAAACCGTGGGATACGGCGGCCGGGGCCTTGATCGTCGCCGAGGCCGGCGGCATCGTCACCGACCTCGACGGCCGGCCGTTCTCGTGCCGCCGCGGCGGCGTGCTCGCGTCGAACGGCCGCGTGCACTCGGCGCTGCTCGACCTCATCCGGCGCTCCGCTTCACTCTGACGAACACCGCCTCCGTCCACGGCCAATCCGAATCTCGCGCGCGGCCGCACGGCGGCGAGTTACTATCGTCCTTCGCAGCGATGGTTCCCCGTCGGTTGGCGATCTTCGGCGTGCCCCTCGGCCCGTGGCGGCGCGGCAGGGCGAAAGAGCGTGTATGAACGACTACCTGCTGTCGCTGCTCCTCGGCGTCGTGGAAGGCCTCACGGAGTTTCTCCCGGTCAGCTCGACCGCGCACCTCAGGATCACGGAGGCCCTCCTCCACATCAGTCTCTCGGACGGCTACTGGAAGATGTACACCATCGTCATCCAGTTGGGCGCGATCCTCTGCCTGCCGATCTACTTCCGGCACCGCATCGTGCAGTTCGCGAAGACGTTCCCACGCGGCGCGCGCGGCGACCGGACGCTGCTCACGCACCCGCTGAGCCTGACGATCGTCGCGTTCGTCGTCACCGCCGGACCGGCGTTCGTGCTCGCCAAGGTCATCGGCAAGAACCTCGAAAGCCTGACGGTCATGGGCGTCTCGCTGGTCGCGGGCGGCGTGGTCATGTGGCTCGTCGAACGCCCTCAACGCGGGCGCCGAACGGGCGGGCGCGGGTGCACCAGGCCGGATCCACACGTGGGCGATGGACGAGATGTCGTTCGGTCAGGCGGTCTGGATCGGCGCGTGCCAGATTCTGTCAGCCGTCTTTCCTGGCACCTCGCGATCGATGGCGACGATTGCCGCCGGACAGATCGCGGGCATGTCGCGCGCGGCGGCCCTCGAGTTCTCCTTCTTCGTCTCGCTGCCCACGATGGTGGCCGCGACCGGGTACGACCTGCTCAAGTCGCTCTCGGGAAAGGGCGATAACCCGATCGGGGTCTCGCAGATCGACCCCCACGGCTGGGTGCTTCTGTTCATCGGTTTTGCCACATCGTTCGTCGTGGCCTACGCGTCGGTCGCCTGGTTCATGGCGTACGTCCGCCGGCGCGGGTTCGTGCCGTTTGCCATCTACCGGATACTCGCCGGCGCGGCGCTCCTGTTCTGGCTGTAGAGAAGCTGGGGCGTCTTCATTCAAAAACCGCTCGCGGGGGCCCCACCCCCCGCTCGCTCACGCGCTTCGCGCGGCGCCCTGACGGGCTGGCCGCGGCGCTTCGCGTCCGCAGCTTCAGCGGACTCTCTTCCTCACCGCGAGCGGGGGCCCCACCCGCTCACGCGCTCCGCCTCCGCTGAAGCTTCGGCGGACGCGCCGAAGCCTTGGCGAGGCGGTCGCGCGGCGCCCTGACGGGCTGGCCGCGGCACTGCGTGTCCGCAGGCGATCTCTTCCTACTTCGAACTTCTGGCCTCGAACTTCGAACTTTCCCCGGGCGCCGGCGTCAGCCGGATCGCGGCACCGCCGCCCGGCGCGAGTCTCAGTTTCAACACGGTGTCGGCGGTCACGCGCTGGGTCTTGCGCACGCTGTCCTTCGGGTTGGCCGCGGCATTCGGGCCGTCGGCGTAGATCTCGGCGGTGTACGTCCCAGGGCCGAGAAACCCGAGCGGCAGATCGAGGTCGCGGGGATCCCAATTCGTGATGCTGCCGACATACCAGTCGCGGCCGCTGCGGCGGGCAACCGCGACGAACTCCGCGGGCCGCCCGGCAATGACGCGCGTCTCGTCCCAGGTCGTCGGCACGGCCTTGATGAAGTCCAGCTCCTTCTGGCCGTCGTAGGCCGCGGGGTGATCGGCCACCATTTCGAAGGGGCTCTCGAAGACCACGAACAACGCGGTCTGGTGCGCCCGCGTGCCCATCACCTCGGGCGCGACGCCGCGCGGCTCGAACACGTCCGGCGTGACGTTGTCGAAGCCGCCGGGCGTGTAGTCCATCGGCCCGGCGAGCAGGCGCGTGAACGCCAGCGCCACGTTGTGGGCCGGCGTCTCGCGCGCGCTCCACCGGTTGTACTCGGCGCCCATGACGCCTTCACGGGTCAGGACGTTCGGGTAGGTGCGACGCAGACCGTCGGGCTTGAACGCCCCGTGGAAGTCGACCAGCAGGTGATGCGCGGCGGCCTTCTGTGCGACGGTCCGGTACCAGTTCGCCATCCACTGATCGGCGCGATCCATGTAGTCGATCTTCACGCCCGCGATTCCCCACTGCTCGAAGCGTGGAAAGGCCTGATCGATCTGGCGGTTGACGTCGGACCAGTTGGCCCACAGCCACAGGCGCACGTGTTTGGACTTGGCATAGGCCACGAGCGCGGGGATGTCAACGTTGGGGTTGGACGTCAACAGGTCGGACGCGCCACCGCCGCCTGCGGGCGCCGCCGCGCGTCCGGCCCAGCCGGCGTCGATCAGCATGTACGGGAAACCGCTGCGCGCCGCGAAGTCGATGTCGTACTTCATCGTGTCGGTGTTCATGCCGCCCCGGAACGGCACGTTCGTCACGACCTCACCGGACCACCAGTCCCAGGCGGCCTTGCCGGGCACGATCCAGGAGGTGTCGGCCACCTCGCTGGGCGGATTCAGATTGACGACCAGATTCGACTCGACGAGCCGGCCGGGATCGTCGGCGACCATCAGCACGCGCCACGGCGACGTCGCCGGCGTGCCGCGCACGACCGACACCAGCGACGACTCCGTCTTCGAGTCGAACCGGCCAGGGCACGTGCGGCGCCGACGGGGCCGAGACCTGCGGCGCCAGACGCGCCGTGAGCGTGTCCTGCCCCGAGATGCCGTGCACGAACAGGCCGGCCCAGTCGTCGATATCCGCCTCGGTCAGACCCACCCAGGCGACGCCCGGCACATCCAACAGCACGGGCAGGCCGACCAAGTACCTCGGGATGCAGCGCCTGAAGCGTCAGCTGGTGGTAGTCGTCCTCGCTGCTGGTGTGAAAGTCCCGCAAGATGAGCGACCACGTGGTCGCGTCCTTGCTGAAATGGAACTGCGTGGCTTCGTTGGTCACGCGCAGTTCGGACAGCGACGGCTGCGCCGGCACGATGTACCGGAAGGCCACGCCGTCGTCGTAGGCGCGGGCCTCGACGTCGAGGCGGCGCCCCGACGCCCCCGGCTCGACGGCCTCGACGACCACGGATCGGTAGTGATTGCGGATCGCGCTCGCCTTGCCGGCGACGGCGCGCCAGGTCTCGTCGCGGCTCGACGCCCGCTGCGAGTCGATGCGGACGGCGCCGCCGAGGGGCGGCGCGCCCTCGAGCATCAGTCCGAGGTTGGACCAGTCGAGCACGGTCTTGCCGTGAAAGGTCACCCGATAGGCCAGCTGGCCCTGCGCCTCCACCGCCGATCGACGCACGGTCGCGACCGACAGTTCGAGCGCGCCGTCGGGCGACGCGAGGGCGACCGGCGTCACCGGCGTCGGTTGTTGGGCGGCGGCGGGACGGCCCGCGAGCACGGCCGCGCCCGACAGGAGCATGCACATGAGTTGTCGCTGCATGTGCGTGAGCCTATGCAATAGGCGCGGCCTTTGACAAGGCTCTTCACCATGGAGACCGTGAAGGCTGGCCAGCGTTGGCGATGCGCCGAGCTGGCCGCCGCCTTCGGCGGCCGCGGCGGGAAGACACCAGGCCCCGTGAGAACGGCGGTGCCACGGACCTGATCTGGCCGCTCTCACGGGGCCTGGCGTCTCCCCGCCGCCAGGGCCCGGCATGGCCGGGCCGCCAGCTCGGCTCGCGGCGCGCCTCCATGTGCTCCATGGTGTCAAACGAACCGGCGAAGCTTATTCCTCCGCGGGCTTCGCCGTCAGCTCCACGTCGAGCGAGATCTTCACCTCGTCGCCAACCGCCACGCCCCCGGTCTCGAGCAGCTGGTTCCAGGTCAGCCCGAAGTCCTTGCGGCTGACGCGGCCCTTGGCGCTGAAGCCGGCGCGGTCGTTGCCCCAGGGGTCCCGGCCGCGGCCCTCGGCGGTGACATCCAGCGTGACCGTCTTGGTCACGCCGTGAATCGTCAGGTCGCCCGTCACCGTGTACCGATCGTCGCCTTCGGCCTCGATACGGCGGCTCTTGAACGTGAGCGTGGGGAACGTCTCGACGTCGAAGAAGTCCGCCGAACGGAGGTGCGCGTCGCGCTGGGCCTCTCGGGTATCCAGGCTGCCGGCGCCAATCGTGACGTCCAGCTGCCCGTCGGCGAAGTCGCCGCCGGGCGCCGCGAACGTCCCCTGGACGTCGCTGAAGCGGCCGCGAACCGTGGAGATCATCAGGTGGCGGACGGCGAACGCCACCTGCGTGTGTGACGGATCGATTTGCCAGATCGTCGCGGCGGTGACAGGATTCTGAATCGTAGTCGGCATGAGTCATTCTCCTTACGTTTGATACGTGACTTACTTGCTAAACGTGACTATACTTAAGTAAGTCAATACTGTCAAGTAGGTCGATGGAGGCGGCCCGTACCCCAATGGCGCACACGCTCTGTCCCAGATTTCACAAAGCCATCGAACTGATTGGCGGTCGATGGACGGGCCCCATCCTGCAGCTGCTGCTCGCAGGGCCGACCCGGTTCGCCACCCTGCGGGACGCCATTCCCCACATCAGCGACCGGATGCTCTCCGAGCGGCTCCACGAGCTCGAGGACGAGGGCATCGTCAGCCAATCGGTGGTGCCGGAGTCCCCTATTCGCGTGGAATACGCGCTCACCGCGAAGGGCCGCGAGCTGCAGGCCCCTCTCGACGCGGTCGGCCGGTGGGCCGAGCGGTGGATCGCCGCCGCAGAAGTGGCCGCCCAGGCCCGCCCCCAAAAACGACGCGCGGCGAAGGCCGGGCCTCCGAAGAGGCGGGCGCGGGCCGGGCTGCGCTGAGCCAGCTGCGCCCGGGAACCCTATCGCGCGGCGTCCCGCCGGCCGCCGCAGCGGCTCGTGACCCAATCGGTGATCTGCGCGGTCGTCGGCGGGTTCAGCCTGTCGTGAATGATCTCGACCTCCCCGCGCGCGCCGCGCCGCGAGAACGACGGATCGGCGAAACGACGGCTGCTCACGTCGACGGCGTGGCTACTTCGTTGGGATGCGTGAGGGCGCGCGGAGCTTCAGGCCGTCGCGTATCAGCGACACGCTGAGGCGATCGCTCGGCTTCACGCCACTCGGGAGCACGTAGGTCAGGCGGTACTGGTTGAGGAGCTCGTCGCCAATCTCCTGCAGATTCTGCAGCAGGCCCGGCGCCGCGATGATCTCGTCGTGCCGCCCGCCGGATTGGCGAGGCCCGTCGCCGAGCACCTCGCTGAGGCTCATGTCGCCGCCAAACAGGTCCGACGGCGCGTAAATCGGCGCGCGCTGGCGAAGCCCCGCCGCCACCGAGACGACGTTCAGGATCGCGCCGCTCTTGCTCAGCTCGGAGAGCACCTCGTCGGGCTCCATCGTGCCCTGCTCTTCCCCGCCGACGGTCAACACGATGATGACGGGCCGCGCCAGCTTGCGTTTGACGATGTCGCGCGCGCCTTCGTAGATGCCCTCCATCAATTGCCCGCCATCCGGTGTCGCCGGCCGCGCCCCGAGCATGCCCAGCGCTTCGCTGAGCGCGGGGACGTTGGCCGTGTAGTCGACGATCTTCAGCATCTGGCCGGTGACCGTGCTGATCGCGAACTCGCCGTGTCCAAGCAGCCGCTGAAGGAACAAGCCAATCCCGGCGCGGAAGAGGCCCGTGCCGTTGTCGTCGTCGAGGATCAGCACGTGCATCGGGGCGGTGGCCAGCTCGGCCCCGACGACCGTGCGATCCTTGCCGCCTTCCTTGATGACGAAGTCGGCCGCGGTCAGGTTGGTCACGGGCGTGCCCTCGCTGTCAACCACCGTGACGTACACGGTGCGAATCCGCCCGTCGGGCGCACCGGCCGGCGGCCGCGGCGATGCGGCGAGCGCGATCGCGGACACCGCGCCGCACGCAACCAAAACCATCCAGCGATTCATGAGGAGTCCCCTGACGCGCAGTATAGGTTAGTTGGGGCAGAATAGATGGACTTGTCCGGCGCCTGCGACAGGGAGATGCGAGATGCGATCTGAGCGACCCTGCCTTGCGCGACGCGGCATCGCGATGATGCTCGTCGCCGCGGGCGCCATGGCGGTCCTGTCCGCGAAGCGCGCCGAGGTGATCCAATCCGACGTGGCCCGGCGACAGACGGCCGCCACGCCGAACCGCGTGTTGGCCTGGCTCGACGCCGCCGACCGGCACCTCGATTACGTTCCGGGCGAAGTGCTCGTCAAGTTCAAGGATGGCGTCACGACGACGGGCCAGCAGCGCGCCCTGATGGCGCTGCGCAGCCGCCCATCCGTCGGCGACCTGCGATGGACCGGCCCGGTCGCGGTCGTCACCGACCTGGGCCAGCCCGATGCGCGGATCCTGGCCTCCCAGCTCGCCAGCCAGCCGGAAGTCGAGTACGCCGAGCCCAACTACCTGATGCGCATTCCTCGCGCGAACGCCAGGTTCGCCGCCGCCGCGACGCCCCCCTCGAGTCGGCCGCTCGGCGTCCCGTCCGATCCCGACTACAACGCGCGTCAGTGGAACCTCATCGACCTCGATATGCCGCGGACCTGGGACATCCAGCCCGGCGGCAGCCCGACCATCACGGTCGCCGACGTCGATACGGGCGTGACGACGGCCAAGCAGACGTTGACGTTCCCCCTCTGGAACGGCCACGCCTTTCAGCAGACGAACCTCGCGTTCAACGTCAGCCCCGACCTGGACGCGTCGCGGCTGACGAGTCCGTTCGATTTCGCCTTCGAGACGTCCGGCGGCCCCGTTCTCGACATGGACGGCCATGGCACGCACGTCTCATCGACGATCGCCGAGAGCACGAACAACAACGTCGCGCTGGCCGGCATGGCCTATCGGGTGAACATCATGCCCGTGAAGGTCTGCATCGGGTACTGGGAAGTGATGATCGCGATGGCGCAAGCGGGCGTTCAAGGATTCGCCCCCGCCGATGCCGGCGGATGCGCCGACAGCGACATCGCGAAGGGCATCCGGTACGCGGCCGACCACGGCGCGAGGGTGATCAACCTCAGCCTCGGGGGGCCGGACGACTCGCAGACCATCCGCGACGCGATCCAGTACGCGGTCCAGCACGGCGCGTTCGTTTCGATCTCGGCCGGCAACTCCTACGAGGACGGGAACACCATCGAGTATCCGGCCGGCGACGCCCCCGGGATCGAGGGCGCCGTCTCCGTGGCGGCCACGGGCCGTTCGCGCCGCCGCGCGCACTACTCGACGACCGGCAGCCAGGTCGAAGTCGCCGCCCCTGGCGGCGACGACCAGGACGGCGGACGAGAAGGCATGATCTGGCAGATGACGCTCTACTATCCGGACCAGGACCCGTCCGTCATCGCGCCCCGCTTCGATCGGTACGCCGAGATTGGCTATGAGGGCACGTCGATGTCCGCGGCGCACGTCTCCGGCCTGGCCGCCCTGATCATGAGCCAGCTCGGATCGGCGGCCACTCCGGCCCTCGTCGAGCGCATCATTGAGACGACGGCGCTCGATCTCGGGGCCGCCGGCAAGGACGACGAGTTCGGGTACGGTCTCATCCAGCCTCGAGCGGCGGTGTTTGGCGTTGGCCTTCGAAAGTAGGGTGGCATGCGGCGTGCGTTCACGTTCCTGATTCTGCTCGCGGCCGCTCTGGTGCTGGTCGGAGTCCGTCCCGCCGGCGCCCAGACAGTACCGGCGCCTCACCCCGCAAGGACACACTTGGGATTCCGCGCGTCCCTGATCGTCGATCACGAAAGCCTGGCCGCCAGCAAGAGCTTCAAGGCCGTACTCGGCACGTCGAGCCTGACCGAAGTCGGGTTCGGCGCTGACGCCACCGGCCTGTGGAAAGGCCTGTTCGCGCGGGTGTCGTTCACCACCGCGACGCACTCCGGATCGCGCGTCGTGGTCAACAGCGCCGGCAAGTCGTACTCGCTGGGCATTCCGTTGACATTGAAGCTCACCCCCATCGAGGTCGGCGGCGGGTGGCGGTTCGGCTCCCTCGGCGGGCGGGCGCGTATCGTCCCGTATGTCGGCGCGGCCCTCCTTCTACAGCGGTATCGCGAGCAGTCGAAGTTTGCCGATGCGAGCGAGAACACCAGCACGACCGACCGCGGCGACACGCTGTTCGCGGGCGTCGAGCTCGGGGTCGCGCCAATCGTGAAGGTGGCCGTTGAAGGCCTCTACCGGAACCTTCCCAATGCGGTCGGCCGTTCCGGGGTGTTCCAGGCGTACACCGAGAGCAACCTCGGCGGCGGCGTGATTCGATTCAGCGTCGGCGTCGGGTTCTGAATCTGGCCCGTCCTGGCTGATTTGGATCGAGCTCAGCGAATCGTTCGCGCTGGCTTGGCTGCCGGCGCGACGGCCCCGACGGCAAACAGACTGGCCAGCCCGTGCGCGTTGGCCGCGTCGCCCAGGTAGGCGGTGGCCCGAGGCCGGGCCCACGTCGAAGATGTCCTGCATCGTCCTGAGGTCGTCGGAGTGCGTCAGATTGACGCGGCTGGCGAACGGCACGCCTTTGACGTTGGGCGCGGCCAGCGGCGAGATGACGATCTCCGGCAGCGTCGTCGTGTACGCGCCGCTCTCGCGGCCTTCGGTTTCATCCCACCAGATGACGATGGCGCCGTTTCGCTGGTAGGCCTCGGACGAGGCGATCACCGGCACGATCCGGCTGAGAAAATTGTCGCCCTGCGCGATGCGGGCGGCGGCGCCGGTGAACGTCTCGCCATGGTAGGTGAAACGGCCGTCGATCAGATTCGAGTGCATGTCGTTGTACTGGTCGGGCGCAATCCAGTTGTAGTCGGCCGTCGCGCCCTGATCCAAGTCCATCAGCGAGCTGCTGCAGCGGCGCGTAGTGGCGCGCCATCGCGTTGCCAGGCGTCGCGTCGTCTCCGCCATTGGTGTCGGAAAAGAAGACGGGCGGATTGTGCTTCGGGGCGTAGTTGTACTGGTGTGAGCCGTTGTACGGGTTGGTGTAGGCGGGACTCATGCCGGCGATGGCGGCCAGCGGCACGGTCCACCGCGCTTCCGGCAGCATGATGTCGGTCTTGGCCGATCCGTCGCCCTGCAGATCGATGTCTTCCTGGTAGGACCGCCACGTCTTGCCCGCCTCGCCAAGGAGGGCGCAGAGGTGCGCGGTGGTCTGCTGGTTGGTGCCGAACAGGCCGTAGGGGTCGCGGTCGCTCACCACGCCCAAGTTGGTCCCCGCCTCCGACCAGATGTAGTTGGGCTCGGATGGATGAATGCTGGGCGCGCCGGCGCCGGAGGGCGTCGCCATCACCTGGTGGTAGGCCGTCGCGTACGCGGTCTGGCTCGAGAGCGTTCGCCCGCGCACGGCGGTCGTGAGGGTCCCCCGAACGAGGCCGTTGAGAAACGGCGCGGCCGGGTTGTCCGCGATCTGCTGGAGCGCGCCCGTCACGTCGCCGCCGGGCTGCGTCCAGTTCGTGTTCTCCATGGCGATGACGAACACCGTCCGCACGCGCGCAGGCGGGGTCTGGCCCGAGGCCAAGACGCCCGCCGCCAGCACGCCCGCGACCGCGAGCGGCACGCCCCTCACCACCGCATCTCCTACCCTCGCCGTTTCAGCACGATCGCGCCGAGCGGCGGCAGCGTCAGGTTGAGCGAGTACGGTCGGCCATGGGCCGGGCGCGCGTCGGCCATGATCCCGCCGGCGTTCCCGACGTTGCTCCCGCCATAGAGCTCGGCGTCGCTATTGAGCAGCTCGTGGTAATACCCGGGGTCGGGCACGCCCACGATGTAGCCCGTTCGCACGACGGGCGTCCAGTTCACGACGACCACAATCCAGTCGTCGGGGCTGCTTCCGCGGCGAATGAGCGAGATGACGCTCGCCTCGGAGTCGGTGCAGTCGATCCACTCGAAGCCGGCCGGGTCGAAGTCGCGTTCGTAGAAGGCGGGCTCGCTCGCGTACAGGCGATTGAGGTCCTCGACGAACCGCAGCAGACCGCCGTGCGGCTCGTACTCGAGCAGGTGCCAGTCGAGCGACGAGGCCTCCGACCATTCGCGCCACTGGCCGAACTCGCAGCCCATGAACATCAGCTTCTTGCCCGGGTGCGCGTACATGAAGGTGTACAGCGTCCGCAGCGTCGCGGCGCGCTGCCACGTGTCGCCCGGCGGCTTGTCGAGCATCGCGCGCTTGCCGTGCACGACTTCGTCATGGGAAAACGGCAGGACGAAGTTCTCCTGGTACGCGTAGAGCATCGAGAACGTCAGGTGCTGATGCTCCCACCGCCGGTGGATCGGATCCTTGCTGATGTACACGAGGATGTCGTGCATCCAGCCCATGTTCCATTTGAACGTGAAGCCGAGGCCGCCGACCCAGGTGGGACGGCTGACGGCCGGGAAGGCCGTCGATTCCTCCGCAATCGTCATCGTGCCCGGCTGATGCGAGTGCGTGACGGCGTTGAGCTCGCGCAGGAAGTCGATCGCCTCCAGGTTCTCACGCCCGCCGTACCGGTTGGGGATCCACTCGCCCGGCTCGCGCGAGTAGTCGAGATAGAGCATCGAGGCGACCGCATCGACCCGCAGGCCGTCGACGTGGAACGACTCGAGCCAGAAGAGGGCGTTCGTGATCAGGAAGTTGCTGACTTCGTGTCGACCGTAATTGAAGACGAGCGTGCCCCACTCCTGGTGCTCGCCCTGCCGCGGATCGGAGTGCTCGTAGAGCGCCGTGCCGTCGAACCAGGCCAGCCCGTGGGCGTCCTTCGGGAAGTGCCCGGGCACCCAGTCGAGAATGACGCCGAGGCCGTGCAGATGGCACTCATCGACGAAGTGCCGGAAGTCGTCGGGCGATCCCAGCCGGCTCACCGGCGCGAAGTAGCCGGTCACCTGGTAGCCCCACGACGGCTCGAACGGGTGCTCCATGACGGGAAGCAGCTCGATGTGCGTGAAGCCGCTGCGCACGACGTACGGAATCAACTCCGCGGCGAGCTCCCGCCAGTCGAGCGAGCGGCCGCCTTCCTCGGGCTTGCGGCGCCACGACCCGGCGTGGACTTCGTAAATGGCCATCGGCCGGTTGAGGTCCGTGCCCCGGTTCTGCCGCTCGGTCATCCACTCGTCGTCGCGCCAGACGTAACGATCGAAGGCCGAGGTCACCGACGCCGTGTGCGGCGCCACCTCGGCTGCCAGGGCGAACGGGTCGGCCTTCGTGAACGGCGGCCCCGTCTTCGGATGAATTTCGAACTTGTAGACCTCGCCGAACGGAAGATCCGGCAGGAACAGCTCCCAGAGGCCGCTCGCTCCCAGGCTGCGCATCGGATTGACGCGCCCGTCCCACCGGTTGAAATCGCCGACGACCGAGACCGCCTTGGCGTTGGGGGCCCAGACGACGAAGGAGTACCCGCGGACGCCGTCCAGCTCGGCCGGACGCGCGCCCATCTTCTCCCAGGCCCTGATCCAATGGCCCTCGCCGTACAAGTAGGCTTCGTAATCCGAGACGATTTGGCCTGTGGACATTAGACGATCGTAGCAGACAGGGCGCCGTGGGCGTCGATCGGGACCGGCCGCGCGCTCATCTACGATCGCCGCTGCGCCACGGGCGAACGCGCCGGGAACGGGCGCAGGCAGCCGGTGCGCGACCGGCCTATGATGAAGCGTGGCCACCGGACCGCGCGGGTTGCTCACGATCAATTTCGGATCGTCGAGTCTCAAGGTCGGCATCTACGCCCCTGACGCCCGGGCGCCGCGGCGCACCGCCAGCCTCCAAATCGATCGCATCGGCTCGGGCGCCGTGCCCAGCTACCGCGCCGCGCTCGACGCCGCGCTCGTGCAACTTGGCGGCCAGGCCGCCGCGATCGCGCTTGGCGGCGTCGTCCACCGCGTCGTCCACGGAGGCCGATTCACCGAGCCGCGCCGCATTACCAAGGACGTCGTGGCCGAACTGTCCAAGTGGCGCGCGATCGCGCCCGACCATCTCCCGCAGACGATTGAGGCGATTGACGCCATCACGCAGCGGTACCCGGGCCTTCCGCAGGTCGCCTGCTTCGACACGGCGTTTCACCACACCATGAGCGATGTCGCCAGGCGCTACGCGGTGCCGGCAAGATTCCACGAGCAGGGCCTCCGCCGCTACGGGTTCCACGGACTCTCTTGCGAGTCGATTGTCGCCAGCCTTCGAGCGGAGGATCCCGACGCGGCCAATCGCCGCCTGATCGTGGCCCACCTGGGCGGCGGGTCGAGCCTCACCGCCGTGAACGGCGGCGCGAGCGTCGACACGACGATGGGCTTTTCGCCGGCCGGGGGCGTGGTCATGGGCACGCGAACCGGAGACCTTGACCCCGGCGCGCTCTTGTACCTGCTGCGTGAAGGCGGACTCGACGCGCACGGCCTCAATCAGCTCGTCAACCACGAGTCCGGCGTGCTCGGGCTTTCGGGCACGACGGCCGACATGCGCGACCTGCTGGAGCGAGAGGCCCAGGACGCCCGAGCCGCCACGGCCATTGCCGTCTACTGCTACTCGATTCGCAAGGCGCTTGGCGGGCTCGTGGCGGCGCTTGGCGGGCTGGACACGTTCATCTTCACGGGCGGTATCGGCGAGCACGCCTCGGCCATTCGCGAGCGCATCATTGGCGGCCTCGACGAGGTCGGCTTCGCGCTCGACGCGGAGGCCAATCGCGCGGGTGCGCCGGTGATTTCGGCGCCCTCGAGCCGGGTCGTCATTCGCGTCATGCACACCGATGAAGACCAGGTCCTGGCCGCGCACGGCCAGCGCATCCTGCAGCTCGCCGACTGACAGCGACCGCATCGGCCGTCTCGAACGACTGCACGCGCGCCGCGTCGATCGAATCGCCGGAATCCACGGCGATATACTGCGTGGTGTTGCGACGAACGACCACAGACACGCGGCGTACTCACCTTGAACGCCGCGCCGCACGCCGCACGCGCGCCGGCGCCCCCGCTCGATGATGGAACGCCCGCCTTGGCTGGGGCGAGACCTCGAGTACCTGTTCGCCGGCCGCGCACTCCGCAGCCTCTCCCAGGGCTACCTCGCCATCGTCGTGCCGCTCTTCCTGGTCGGCCTCGGGTACGGCCCCGTTCAGATCGGCCTCGTCTTCACCGCCGGGTCGGTCGGCAGTATGGCGCTCACGGCCGCGGTCGGCGTGCTGTCGGATCGGTGGGGGCGAAAGCCGCTGCTCGTCGCGCTGGGCGTCCTGGCGTCGCTCAGCGGCCTCGCGTTCGCGCTGGCGCCAAACTTCGCCGTCATCGCGCTTGGCGCCGCGGCGGGAACGATCGGACGCGGAGGCAATGCCGGATCCGGCGGCGCCTTCGGTCCGTACTTCCCCGCCGAGCAGGCGCTGATTGCCGAGCACAGCGGCGACACGCACCGCACGAGCGCCTTCGGGATCGTGTCACTCGTCGGCGTCCTGGCGGGAGCCGCCGGCTCGCTCGTCGCGACCTTCCCAAGCGTGCTTCACGCGCTGACCGGCACCAGTCCGCTCACCGGAGAACGCATGCTGTTCTATCTGACGGCCGTGCTCGGCGCCGCGATGGCTGCGGTGGTACTGCCGGTGAAGGAGGTGCCGCGGGTGCCCAAGGCTGCCGGCGCGCCGCGGATCGCCCCAGAGACGCGCCGGATGCTGCTCCGGTTCCTGGTGACCAACACAACGAACGGGCTGGCGATCGGCATGCTCGGCCCCGTGCTCGTCTACTGGCTGCACATCCGGTACGGCGCGTCGGCGGCCCAGTTAGGCGCGCTCTTCTTCGTCACCAACGTGCTGTCCGCGCCGTCCAATCTGGCGGCCGGACGCATCGCGAGACGCTTCGGCTCGGTGCGGGCGATTGTCGCGACCCGCAGCATTGCCGTCGGACTGCTGGCCTTGCTGCCGCTGATGCCGACCTTCGCCCTTGCCGGCGCGGTCTTTCTCCTGCGGACGCTCGCCAACGTCGTCTCGGGGCCGATTCGCCAGTCGTACCTCATGGGTGTCGTCGATCCGGCGGATCGCAGCACGGCGGCCGGCCTCTCCAACCTCCCGCTGCAAGCCTGCTCGGCCGTCGGCCCGACGGTCGCCGGCCGGCTCATCGAAGTGGCGTGGATCGGCCTCCCGCTGGAGTTGGCCGCCGCGCTGCAAGGCGTGAACGCGATCCTGTACTACGTCTTCTTCCACAAGATCAGACCGCCGGAGGAAAAGGGGGACGGGTCCCCCTAGACCACCCTGATGCTCGCGCGGCCGCCCGACAGGCCAGCGGCCTCCGCGCGGAGGGCCATCGCGCCGGGCGTGCCGAGCGGACGCAGCACGGCCACGCACCGGCCGTGGAACGTCCGGCGCCGCGGCTGACGAAAGCTCGCCGCGTCCTTGGGGTCCGCGCTCCCGACGCCGGCCAGCTCGCCGGCGCCGCTCAGCGCGAAGTCAACCGACACGGTCGCATCCGGCACGAGGTTCCCCTTCGCGTCCAGCACCTCGACCGTCACGTACGCGAGGTCGTTACGGTCCGCGCGAATCGTCTTCCTATCGGGCGAGAGCCGAAGGCGGGCCGGCGGACCGACCGTGGCCAACGCGATCGAGCCGACCGGCTTCCCCGCGAGCGTCGCCTCGGCGCGCAGCTCCCCCGGCGCGTACGGCACCGTGAACTCCGCGGTCAGTTTCGTTGCCGCCGACACCGGCGATGAGCCGACTTCGCGGCCGTTGAGCAGCAGGCGGACGGTGTCGCCGCGCGTGTAGACCCGCACCTTGAGCGGCCGGCCCTCCGCGCCAGGCCACGTCCAGCTCCGCAGCTCGTCCGACCATCCCCAGGCGCTCACCGCTTCCTTGTGCCGGTCGGGCACCGGCCGCTGCACCGCCATCTCGATCGCGCTGCGCCGCCAGACGACGTCACGGAAGTAGGACTGCGCCTTCTTGCCGCCGACCAGATCGACGTCGCCGCAGTAGCCCTGGAACCACGGGAACGGCTGCAGCTGGTAGGACGACTCCCTGTCGAGATGGGAGTGCGCGATGCCCGTCTCGCCGAGGTAGTCCATGCCCGTCCACACGAAATCGCCCAGCACCCACGCGTTCGCCTCGACCGCCTGCCAGTTCTCGAACGCCTCGAGCGGATAGGACTCGGTGCCCATCATGATCCGCTCGGGATGGCGCGTGTGGTCCGACTCGTAGCGACGCCACTGGTAGTTGTAGCCGCCGACGTCCAGGTGCGTGAACGCGGGGTCCGTCTGCTCCCACTTGCGCCCCGGATAGTCCCAGAACTCGCAGACGGCCATCGTCACCGGCCTCGACGTATCGAGGCGCTTGATCTCGCCCACCAACTGCCCGGCCAGCGCGACGCCGGCCGGCTCGGCGCGCTCGTGGATCTCGTTGCCGATGCTCCAGAAGATGACGCTCGGATGATTGCGATCGCGCAGCACCATCGCTCTGAATGTCCCGCTGCCACCACTCCTCGAAGAACCGGTGGTAGTCGTCAGGATTCTTGGGCGCGTGCCACATGTCGAAGGCTTCGTCGATGACGAGCATGCCGAGCCGGTCGCAGGCGTCGAGAAACGCGGGCGACGGCGGATTGTGGCTGGTGCGAATGGCGTTGAAGCCGTTCGCCTTCATCAACTCGACCCGCCGCTCCTCGGCGCGGTCGATCGCCGCCGATCCCAGCACGCCGTTGGCGTGGTGCATGCAGCCGCCCCTGAGCTTCACGACCGCTCCGTTGATCCGCAGGCCGCGCTGGGCGTCCACCTCGATGGTCCGCACGCCGAACGTCGCGTCGGCGTGGTCGACCACGGCCTGGCCGGCCACGACGTCGACCTCGGCGCGGTACAGATTCGGCGCGGCCGGCGACCAGAGCGCCGGCGATGCGACGTCCAGCGTCACATCCGCATCCGTCGTCCCCGCCGCGCCCACCGTGACGGCCGCGCGACCTTGGGCGGCCGCGGCGCCGGCCGGCCCCACGAGGCGCACCCGCACCTCGACAGGCTGGGCCTCTCCGCCGTGATTCTCGATCGACGTGGTAACCACAACCGACGCGCGATTCGGCGACACCATTGGCGTTCTGACGACGACGCCCCACGTCGCGACACGGACGCTGCCCGTGACGGTCAGCCACACGTGACGATAGATACCCGAGCCCGAGTACCACCGGCTGTTCTTGCCCGCGTTGCGCACACGCACGGCCACGACGTTCCCGGCGTCGCGCCTGAGGTGCGGCGTCAGGTCGAAGCTGAAGCTCGTGTACCCGTATGGGTGATTGCCAAGGAGCTCGCCGTTGATCCACACGTCGGCGTCCATGTACACGCCGTCGAATCGGATCTCGACGCGGCGGTCGGCGGGAAGGCCGGCGGCTGAAAACGTCTTTCGGTACCAGCCCGTGCCGCCGACCACGAAGCCGGTCGCGGTCTGGCCTTCGCTCTTGTCGGCGTCGAAGGGGCCGACGCGGACGGGGATCTCGGCGTCGGTCCAGAGCGCCGCTTCGCCAGTGGTCTCCGCATGCGCAGGGCGGTCCTCGATGCTCCAGTCGTGCGGCACATCGAGCAGGCGCCAGGCGGCATCGTCGAAGTCCGGCCGGTCGGCGCCAGGCGCCTCGCCCTGGAAGAAGCGCCAGCCGGCGTCGAAGCGTTGATCGCGCGCGTCGGCGCGAACGGCGGCTGGCGCCTGCCGGCCCAGGCCGGCCGGCATCGGCAGCCACGGCAGGGCCGCGAGGCCGGCCAAGCCCTTCAGCGCATTGCGGCGTCCAAGATCCAGATCCGCGCGCTCAGGCGCGCGGTCACGATTGGGGTTCGGTCGTTTCGTGGACACGGGCGACCTCCGCGGCGCGTCTATCTCACGAACGTGTTGACGCGCCGTCTCTGGGAGCGGTTACACGGGCACTTGCAGGTCGGGCATCGGACGTCCCGCGAAGAGGCGCTGGCACGGACGGCTCAACCACCGTGCCCAGCGCACGGAGGACGACCGGCGCGCGCTGTCGGTCGAGATGCCGGTGTTCGCGTACATCTGCCGGTAGAGCTTCGAGATCAGCAGGAATCCCAGGCGGCCTTTGAGCGACGTCACGCAGCGGCTGCGCGCCCAAATCTCGCGCGTGCTGTAGAACCGGTCCCACACGCCCTGGGTCCGCGTCTGGATCTCGTCGGCGGCCATCACGGGATGGCCCATGTACGACTTCGGCCGCCGCGCCGCGGGGATCAGCCAGTGGCGGGTGATGGGAATGCCGTCCACCACCGGCGGCGCGCCTTCGAAGCTCTTCTCCCACTTGTCGAAATCAACCGTGCCGGGAAACGGCGTCAGCATCACGAACTGCGCGAACGTGATCCCGGCTTGCTGCGCGACGACGCCCGTCGCGTCGAACGTCTCCGGCCGGTCGGTGGGCAGCCCGAAGATGAACGAGCCCAGCACGTGCACGCCTCGGTCGCGGAAGGTGCGCAGGCGGGTGGCCAGCGCATCGCCCGCAAGATTGAAGTTCTTGTAGACGGCCTTGAGGCCCTCGGGCGTCACCGATTCGACGCCGACGAGCGCGCCGCGAATCCGCGCGGCCCGCATCGCGTCCAGAAACTCCGGGTCTTCGGCAGCCTCCATCGTGATCTGCGTGAAGAACACGGTATCGGAAGGCAGTTTGGCGAGCTTCGCCATCAGCGCGAACCGCTCGGCACGCAGGGCTTCCAGCTCCTGCAGTCGCGTCGGATCCTTCAGTCGGCGCGCTTGCACCAGATCCTGGATGGCGACCGGGTAGAAGTTGTCGTCGGCGAGCGCGATGAACCGGAAGCCGCGGCGCCGCAGCTCGACGATCTCCTCGACGACCGCGTCGACCGTCCGGTTGCGCGGCGTCTGGCCGTCGGTGCGCCAGACCGAGCAGAACGAACAGTGCTTCGGACAGCCGCGGACCGTCTGCACCGAGGCCCACATATACCGGCCGCGCGGCACGAGGTCCCACCGGGCCGGCATGAATCGTTCGCCGGCCACCCGGCCGCCTTCGTACAGCGGCTGGACCGTGCCCGCCTCGCAATCGGCCAGCACCTGCCGCCACACGAGGTCGCCGTCGCCGCTCACGATGGCGTGCGCCGCGCCGCGCTCGCGCGCTTCCTCCGGATAGAGCGTCGCGTGAATCCCGCCGAACACCACGAACGCGCCTCGGGCCCTGGCTTCCTGACCGATGACGTATCCACGCAGCGCGTTGCCGGTGTGGACGCCGATGCCAACCACGTCGCCCGGCTGGATCACACTGGGATCGAAGCGCTCCAGCGTCTCATCGACGAGCACCGGGGTGCCGTACTGCTCGGGCGTCGCGGCCGCAAGCACGAAGAGCCACCGCGGCGTGATGACCGCGAGGCCAAAGGCAATATCACTGGGATTGACGAGATAGACACGCATCGACAAAAAGCCCTCTCAAGCCGTGCCATCGGGGCAAGGTCTTTCGTGAACGCCTCACTCAGATTGAGTTGAGAGCGATCTTACCCCGATTCCCTAGGCGCGGAACGTGCGGCGTCAATTTTCTGCCAGATGCGCCCCGACGCCCGTGCGCCCGGTCTACCAGTGGCCGTGGACCAACGGCCGGATGCGCGCGGCGTAGATCGCGGCGACCGCATCGAGCGTCGCCGAGCCAAGTGGCGGCAGATCGGCGGCCGCGGCGTTCTCCCGCGCCTGCGCCACGGTCCTCGCGCCGGGGATCGCGCAACTCACCGCCTCGTGCATCAGGATCCACCGCAGCGCGAACTGGCCGAGCGTCGCGCCCTCGGGCGCGAGCGCGCGAATCGCCTGCACGGCGTCGAGCGCCGTCTCGAACGGCACGCCGGAAAACGTTTCCCCTTTGTCGAAGGCCGCCCCATCGCGATTGAACGCGCGATGGTCGTCTGCCGCGAACGTCGACTGGCGCGTGAACTTGCCCGTCAGCAGGCCGCTCGCGAGCGGCACGCGGGCGATGACGCCCACGCTGGCCGCCTGGGCCTCGTGGAAGAATCGCGCGGCCGGCTTCAACCGGAACATGTTGAAGATGATCTGCACCGTCTCGACGTGGGGGTAGCGAACGGCCTTCTCCGCTTCGTCAACCGTCTCCACGCTCACGCCGTAATGCCGGATCTTTCCGGCGACGACCAGATCGTCGAGGATGCCGAAGACCTCCGGCCGGTCGTACACGTCGGGATGCGGGCAATGGAGCTGCAGGAGATCGATGGCGTCCATCTCGAGGTTCGTCAGACTGCGCTCGATCCAGGCCGTAAGGTTGGCGCGGGTGTAGCCGTCGGCCGTCTGCACCGGCAGCCGCCGCCCGGCCTTCGTCGCGACCCAGATCTGGTCGCGAGGCCGCTCCTTCTTCAGCCGCGCGACCAGCCGCTCGCTGCGGCCGTCGCCGTACACGTCGGCGGTGTCGATGAAGTTGACGCCCGCGTCGACGGACGCATGCAGCGCCGCCATCGAGGCGGCATCGTCGGCCGGTCCCCACGCGCCGCCGATCGCCCACGCGCCGAAGCCAATCGCCCCGACCGACATCCCTGTTCGTCCCAGCCGTCTGTGCTGCATCTGGTGCACCTCTCCCGAGATCGTCGCCTCCGCCATGATAGCCGTCCGCGCGCGCGGGCCCCGGCGTCAGGGCACGCTCCCGGCGTTCCGCGGGCAGCCGGTCGGCATCGAGGAAGTCGCGTACAATGGAAGAGTCCGTTCGATCTGACTGAGCCCGCCAGCGTATCGAGTAGTGCCCTCCGAGGGTGCGCGCCGACCGGCCCACCTGTGCTCACCGGGCCCTAGCGCCGAGAGTCAACCCGCGCGTTCTTCCTGGGAGGTCGTCGTGTCGCTCAACAGACCCACTCACGCTGCCGTCATGACCGATGCGACCGCCGCGGGCGCGTCAATCGGCGAGGCCCGGTCATGATTCGTCGGCCGGCAGACAGCAACCCGTTCGAGTTCGTCGTCGTCGCGTCGCTGCGCGCCGCGCAGTTGATGCGCGGCTGCACGCCGCGCGTGCCGCTGGAACACCGGCCCGTCATCACCGCCCAACGCGAAGTCGCCGAGGGCAAGGTGAAGAGCGCGCCGCGCGAAACGCCGGCCTGACCCGGCGCGGCTCGGCTACTGGCCGGTCCGACTCCGCCGATACCGCGCGATGAGCGCGGTGGTCGAGCTGTCGTGCCCCGACGCCTCGCCCGCCGCACCGGTCAGTTCTGGAACAATGCGCGCCGCCAGCACCTTGCCCAGCTCGACGCCCCACTGATCGAACGAATCAATCTGCCAGATCGCGCCCTGCGTGAACACGCTGTGCTCGTAGAGGGCGACCAGGGCGCCCAGCGTCTCCGGTGTCAGCCGGTCCGTCAAGAGCGTGTTGGTGGGCCGATTGCCGTCGAACGTCCGATGCGGCACCAGCCGTTCCGGCGTGCCCTCGGCACGCAGTTCCTCGGCGGTCTTGCCGAACGCCAGCGCCTGCGTCTGGGCGAACACGTTGGCCATCAAGAGATCGTGATGCTGGCCGAGCGGGTTCAGCGTCTGGCTGAAGCCGATGAAATCGCACGGCACGAGCCGCGTGCCCTGGTGGATGAGCTGGTAGAACGAGTGCTGCCCGTTCGTCCCCGGCTCGCCCCAGTAGATGGGCCCGGTCTGATAGTCGACCGGCGTACCATCGCGCGTCACGCGCTTGCCGTTGCTTTCCATCGTGAGCTGCTGCAGGTACGCGGGCAGGCGCTTGAGGTACTGGTCGTAGGGCAGCACGGCCACGGTCGACGCGCCGAAGAACTCCGTGTACCAGACGGTCAGGAGCCCCATCAGCGCCGGCAGGTTCCGATCGAACGGCGCCGTCCGAAAGTGCTCGTCCATCTGATGGAAGCCGGCCAGCATCGCGCGGAACCGGTCCGGGCCCACGGCGATCATGGTGGAGAGCCCGATGGCCGAGTCCATCGAGTAGCGGCCGCCCACCCAATCCCAGAAGCCGAACATGTGGGTGGGATCGATCCCGAACGCGGCGACCCGATCGGCGTTCGTCGAGACCGCGACGAAGTGCCGGCCGACCGCGCGCTCGTCTTTCAGCGCGCCAAGCAGCCACGCCCTCGCCGTCTGCGCGTTGGCCATCGTTTCGAGCGTCGTGAACGTCTTCGACGAGACGATGAACAGCGTCTCGGCCGGATCGAGATCGCGCGTGGCCTCGGCGAAGTCCGTCCCGTCCACGTTCGAGACGAACCGGAACGTCAGATCGCGCGCGCTGTAGTGCCGCAGCGCCTCGTAGGCCATGACCGGCCCGAGGTCGGACCCGCCAATCCCGATGTTGACGACCGCGCGCACGCGCCGGCCGGTGTGGCCGAGCCAGCGCCCGTCGCGTACCTCGTCGGCGAAGGCCGCCATGCGGTCGAGCACGTCGTGCACGTGCGGCACGACGTTGTCGCCGTCGAGCACGATCGACGCGCCGCGCGGCGCGCGCAGGGCGACGTGCAGCACCGCGCGGTCCTCGGTGGTGTTGATGCGGTCGCCGCGAAACATGGCGTCGATGCGCGCGCGCAGGCCGCACGCCTCGGCCAGGTCGACGAGGAGCCGAAGCGTGTCATCCGTGATGCGGTTCTTCGAGTAGTCGAGATACCAGCCGGCCGCTTCCGCCGAGAAATGCGTGCCGCGCGAGGCGTCGAGGGCGAACAGCGACCGCAGGTGGACGTCGTGCATCCGCTCCGCGTGCGCGGCCAGCGCCTGCCAGGCCGGGAGAGCCGTCAAGGACGAGACCGGCGCGGAGGAGGTGTTCGGCTTCATGACGAGAGCCTCGCCCGCCGTCCGGCCGCGCCTTGCCAGTCACCCGTCGATCTCCCTCGCCGCCTCGCCGCGTTCGTCATGCGCACGTCACACCCCCGTCGTTCATTATCGCGCGACGCCTGCGCGAAGGACGGCGCCCACTGGGTCGACCGGCTGCGTCGGGCTGGAGTACGGTTGAAACAGGTGGTGCCGCGTGACCGATGACGAGTTCCTGGCGAGCTTCGAGGACGGCCGTCTCGCCGATGGCGGCTTCCATCACGCCGACCACGTGAGAATGGCGTTTCTCTACTTGCGCCGGTATCCGGCGCCTGAGGCCCTCGACCGCTTTTCGGCGGCGCTCGCGAGGCTCGCCGCGGCGAAAGGCAAGCCCGAGCGGTACCACGAGACCATCACCTGGGCCTTCGTCCTGCTCATTCGCGAGCGGATGGCGAGAGCCGGGCGTTCGCAGACGTGGACGGAATTCCAGGACGCCAACGCCGACCTGTTGAACTGGAACGACAACGTTCTCAAGCGCTACTACCGCGACGAGACGCTGTCATCCGACCTGGCTCGACGGACGTTCGTTCTGCCGGACAAAGCCCTGCGCTGACACACCTTCCGGCGATCACACGGCGCGTTCGGCCGACGACCAGAGCCTGACGACGAGCAACGTCTGATCGTCGGGCACGAGCCGGGTCCCAGCGAATTCGCGGACCGCCTCGAGAATCGCGTGGACGATCGTGCGCGCCGGATCGTCGGCGTGCCGGGCGGCAATCTCAATCAGGCGCTCCTCGCCAAAGTACTCGTCGCGCTCGTTGGCGGCCTCGATGAGGCCGTCAGAAAACAGCACGACGAGGTCGCCCGCGCGCGCCTCGACCGAGGCCGTCCCGTACTCGGCGGACGGCAGCAGCCCGAGTACCGGCCCGCCCTCGGCCAGCCGATCGACCTTCGGCGCGCCCTGCGCGTCGCGGCGAATCCACAGCGCCGGCAGGTGGCCCGCGTTGACGTACTGAAGGATGTGCGAGGCCGGATCGTAGGCGCACCAGAACAGCGAGGCGAATCGCTCCTCCGAGGATTTCTTCAACAACAGATCGTTGAGCCCGACGGCGGCGCGGTCGGGGGCCTCGCCGATGCCCCACGGCCGGCTGCTCATGGCCCCATAGATGAGGCCCATCAGCAGCGCCGCGGACACGCCGTGGCCGGACACGTCCCCCAGCACGAACGCCACGCGGGCGCTGGGCAGCGCGATGATGTCGTAGAAGTCGCCGCCGAGCTTGGAAGCGGGCACGCATTCGGCGGCCACGTTGACGCCGGCCGGCCAGGAATCGGCCCCGGACAGCAAATCGCGCTGCACTTGCCGTCCGATGTCCATCTGCGCCTCGAGCTGCTTGCCGCGGACGTACGGACCGAATCGCAGCGCGATGAGCGAGAGCGCCGCCAGCAGCGTGAGCGCGGTCGCGGCGCTCGTCGTCGTATCGCGCCGCAACCGGGCGAACGGCGCCGACAGCCCGTCGCGGTAGAGCGCGACCTCGGCCATGAGCCGCACGACCGACCGCGGGCCTGGCGCGTTCGACGCCGGCCCGGGCAGCGAGCATCGACAGGGAGACACCTCGACGAGGACTTCCCGCCCGTCGCGCGACTCGCGCATTGGCGCGGTCGGACCCGCCGCGCCGAATCGGCGCCCCGTCTCGGCCCCGAACGTGGCCGCCGGCGCGCCGCTTGCCGCCACCACCGTGCCGTCGGTTCGTCGAAGGACGAGCGCGGCCACCTGGTCGGTCATGTCGGCGCGCAGATCGGTCAGGACGCTCGCAAGCGCCCCGGCATCCTGCGGGCGCGCGACCCGGACCGCGCGCTCGATGGACCTCACGCGTTCCTGCGCGGCCCTCCGGGCTTCCTGCTGGATGAGGCTGTTCGAGACGTAGCGGTAGTCGACCACGGTCTGGACCAGGAGCGCGATGGCGAGCAGCGTCCCGGTCGAGAGCAGCACCTTGATCCACGCGCTGGAGGTCCCGCGCAAGAAGCTCATGTCATGGTCATCCCTGTCTGTACATAGTCTGCTTCAGGCGCGGGCCGCAACCGCGGGTATCCCTGTGGAGATTGTGGAGCCAGACGTGTCATCTACGCCGACCACGGCCCGGTGACCGGCCAATGGACCGTCGTCACCGAGTCGAATGGCGCGCTCGCGGGGCAACGAGTCGTGCGCGGCCGAGAAGACGAGTGCGCGCGAGACTACGCCGCAGAAACACCCGCAGACACGGTGTGAAAGTCCCCATGAAGGGACGATGAGGAGCCCGCGGTTCGTCCGCGGCTCACCACGCGAGCGTCCGCCGAGCGGAAGCCAGCCGGGCGATGGTACGGGGGTTGCGTGGGTAACCAGGAGACACCGCAAGGCGGAGGCTGACCGAGCTCGTGGTTCACATGCCGGCGGGCGCGCACGAGCTCGAAGTCCGCAAGGCCGGCTACCAGACGTTCAAGACCGGCATCGAGCTGTCGGAGGGCGCGACGACGAAGCTGACGGTCACACTCGTGGCGCGGTAGGCGAAACGATCGACCGCCTGGGATGGGCAAGGCTCGATTGATCGAGCGGTCATATATGGCTATGATAGCCATATGAATGCGGTCAACATAGCTACCCTGAAGAACAATCTGTCTCGGCATCTGGCCCGCGTGCGGCGGGGCGGAGAAATCGTCGTCTACGACCGCAACACCCCGGTCGCGCGCATCGTGCCGTTCGTCCCCGGCGCTGCCGACGGCCGAGTCGCAAAAGGCGCGGCCGCGGCGGAGCGTGTCGCCAGTCTCGTCCGTGAGGGCATCCTGTCGCCTGGCGATCCCGCGGCGGTCGCTGACTGGCTCGGCCGGCACGCGCCCCTCGCGCGCCCCGAGGGCGCGCCGAGCGCCGTGGACCTGCTGCTCGACATGCGGCGCGAGAGCACGCGGTGAAGTTCTGGGACACGTCCGCGCTCGTTCCCCTCATCATCGACGAGCCGGCGACGCCCGCGATGCGCGCGGTCCTCGCGCGCGACCGCGACGTCGTCGTCTGGATGCTGACGAGCGTCGAGCTCCTCTCCACGCTTGGACGCCTCGGCCGCGCGGCGAGTGCCCTGACCGACGTGCTGCCGGGCGTGCGTCTGGACGCGATGGAGTTGTTCCAGCGGTGGGCGGCCGTGACGCACATCGAGGGCGTGCGCCGGCGCGCCGAGCGGCTGGTCGGCGTGCACCCATTGAGCGCCGCCGACGCGATGCAGCTGGGCGCCGCGCTGCTCGCCTCAGGGGATCGGCCCGAAACGCTGGAGTTCGTGACGCTCGATCAGACGTTGGGCCGCGCCGCCCAATTGGAAGGGTTTCGCGCGATTTCGAGCTGACCTCGCCGCCCTCGGCGAAGCAGGCCTTCGTTCGTCGTTCTTACTTCTTGTTCTTCAGCGCGTCGCGCACGCGCTTCACGTCAGCCTCGAGCACCGCGCCGTACTGATTGTCCCCGGAGTTGCGAATGAACGTCGCCACGCCAGCGATCTGAAAATCGGTCAGCGTCGGGGCGAACGACGGCATGCTGTGGTTGGCCGATCCGTTCAGGATCTGCGTGATGACCCGGTCCTTGTCGGCCAGCACCGTGTCGCCATCGAGTTTGCGGCCGACGCCGCCTTCCACGTGGCACTCGAAGCAGTTCGCGCCGTAGACCGACTGCCCTTCGTCCATCAGCGCGGCCATTTGATCGGCGGTCACGCTGCCGTCCGTGGCCGCGTCCTGCCCTGCCGCGCCGGCCGCTCGACCAATCACGAGCAGCATCACCACGACCGCGCACGCCACGGCGCCCGCCACCGGCGTCCGTGGCACTGACCTGCGAAACATCGCCACTCCCTGTCGCCTCCACGTCCGGCGCGCGGCTTCGCGCGCGGAGCACGAATACAATACCCGAGAGCGCGGCGCGGTCCGAGGACTCGCTCACGCGATCCGCCCGCGCCTCGCACGCTCGGAAATCCGCATGCAGACCCTGCCGCAGACCGGCGTCCCGATCGGCCTTCACGTGCCGGACGCCTTTGGTCCGTTCCCCGGGAGCGTCAACGACATCCTCTCGCGCTGCACGGCGCTCGGCGTGAGCGTCGTCGAACTCGACGCCGCGGCGCTCGAGACCCTACTCGGCGCGCCGGCGGAGCCGGCCGCGCTCCATCCGCCGGAGATCGGATTCGAGCACGGCCTGCTTCCACTCGAAGAAGAGGTCTTCCAGGACGCGCTCGACCTGGCGCGACGGACGTTCGCGGCCACGATGAGCGCGTGGCGCGCCACGGCCTCGCTCGCGCCGCTCGACCCATTCCGCCGCCGGTACGACGAGGCTGGCGTCCGGATCGAGGTCGTCCGGTGGCCGGACTTGGCCGCGCTGACCGACGAGGAGCTCGACTACGCCTTCCGCGTCGCGCTGGCGGTGGGCGCGCGCGCTCTCTCGACCGAGCTATCGGCCTCCGGCGCGAAGCGACTCGGCGCCTATGCCGAGCGCCACGGCGTGCGCGTCGGCTTTCACGCCGACGATGACGATGATGTGGCCACGGCGGCCGATTTCGAGCACGCGCTCGGACAGTCGCCCGCGAATGCCGTGAGCTTCGATCTCGGGAGACTGGGTGACGTGCGAGCGCGGCTCGCCGCTGCCCTTCCTCTCCAAGCACGCCGATCGGGTCACCCACGTGCGGCTCGAGGACCGGCGCACGAGCGACGGCGCCGCAACCTGGTTCGGCCAGGGCGACGCGCCGATTCGAGAGGTGCTTCAGGCATGGCGAGACGGCGCCTGGCCGTTTCCCGCGACCATCGAAATCGCCTACGACCTGGCGGACGAGGCCGCGCAGATGGCCGAGATCGCGAGAGCAATCGAGTACTGCCGGTCGTGTTTGGACTGACGGGCGACGGCGACGGGCGACGGCGACGGGCTACGGGCTACGGGCTACGGGCTTCAGAACTTCTAACTTCTGTCTTCCAACTTCTAACTTCGAAACGGCCCGTGGTTGATCACGTAGTCCACGTCTTCCTGGGGCACGGTGAACGTGGTGTGAGGTGGACGGCCGCCCGGGTTGATGTCGTGAATGCCGATGTCGCTCGTGTAGTAGCCGTCCACCGTCATCCGCCGCGCCAGGACGAAGAAGTCGACGCCGGTCGCGTTGTCGGCCGTCCGGTTCTTCTTGAAGGCGATGACGTCGAGCAGCGCCGCCTGGTCCGCGGGCGCCGCGGTGGCGAAGTCGGTGCCGTGCTGCGCCTGCATCGTCGTGTCGAGCCACGCGAGTCCCGTCGTGTAGCGGCTCTTGAGGTCGGCATTCACGTTGACGAGCGCGTCGATCCAGGCGGGCACGCCGGCCAGAAGCGCGCCGGGCTTGCCGTTGTCGACCGGCACGATGAGGTCGGCCAGCTTCTCCAGCGTCTGGAATTCGTGCATCGACAGCGCCTTCGGCGCGCGCGCGTCCGCTGGGAGCGCAGCCACCTGGGCGTGGACGTCGCGGGCGAGCACGTGGTCGATGACGGCGGCCGCCGCGAACGCGGATGCGAGCTGGCTGAGCGCCTCGCGTCGAGTGATCTCAGACATTGCCTTTCCTCATTTCTTCGGCGAGGTACTCGGCCGTCCGCCACGCGAGCGCGATGATCGTGTGGGTGGGATTCTTGTCGGCGTGGCTCGCAAAGGGCCCGCCGTCCGCCGAAAACACGTTGGGCACCTCGTGCACCTGGCAGAACTGATTGACCACGCTGTTGTCGGGGCTGGTGCCCATCCGGACGCAGCCGACTTCGTGGATGATGCCGCCGCCGGCGCCAAGCTGCGGCCGATCGTCGGCCGGCTGCGCGGCGGCCTGCTGGGCGGCGACCGGCGCGGCCGCCGGCGCCCCGGCGGGCGGCGGACCGGCCGGCCCGCCTCGCCCCTGGGCCGGACCGCCGCGTCCTGCGGCTCCCCCTCGTCCGGCCGCGCCGCCGCGGCCGCCGCGGCCGCCGCGCCCCCGGCCGAACGTGTTGACGGTGCCGCCGAGCGTTTCGAGAATGGCCGTGAAGCTCTCGCGCATGTGCCGGGCTTCGTTCAGTTCGTAGTCGCTCCACTTCCAGTGGAAGCGCAGGACGGGAATGCCCCACTTGTCCTTGGCGTCGGGGTCGATCTCGCAGTAGCTTGTTCTCGTCCGGCACGGTCGAGCCGCGGCCGCTCATGCTGATGCTCATGCCGCTGCCGTAGGCGTCGCGGATCGCCTTCTTCATCGGCAGGCCGTAGCCTTCGCTCTCGTTGTAGGCCGCGGCGCCAAACCCCAGACTCGGGATGCCGAACCCGCCGCCGCCGACCTCGATGTGGTACCCGAGCGGGAAATCCAGCTTCTGGTAATCGTCCGCCAGCCACCACGGAATGTAGATGTGAGAGC
Organism: uncultured Acidobacteriota bacterium; assembly: GCA_963849525.1. GTDB lineage: Bacteria > Acidobacteriota > Vicinamibacteria > Vicinamibacterales > SCN-69-37 > CAVXSP01. Next base: position 272,487 of record CAWKHL010000010.1, read on the forward strand.
CGTAGCCCTCGGTCGCGAACGGCGTCGGCATGCCGCGCATGTACGGCACCGTGGCGGACAGCCCGAAGCCCGTCGTGTCGGTGAGGTACTTGCCGACCATCCCGCCCGAGTTCCCGAGGCCATTCGGATACCGTGTGGACTTGGAGTTGAGCAGCAGACGCGCCGACTCGCAGGCCGAGGCCGAGAGCACGACGGTCCGGCAGCGCACCTGGCGCTCGGCGCCGGTGGTCTTGTCGATGTAGGAGACCGCGGTCACTTTGCCCGAGGCGTCCGTGATGAGCTCGCGCGCCATCGCGTTGGTCAGCACCGTGACGCGGCCCGTCTCGATCGCCGGAAAGATCTGCACGTAGCTCGACGCGTAATTCGACCCGAACTTGCAGCCGCGGCCGCACGACCCGCAATAGACGCAGGCGGGCCGGCCGTTGAGCGGCGCGGTGATCACCGCCTGGCGCGAAGCGCTGGCCTTGATGCCGAGCTTCTCGCACGCGCGGTACACCAGGTGCTCGTGCGGCTTGAACGGCGCGGGCGTCTGAAAGATGCCGTCGGGCGCGCTGCGCAAGCCCTCCGCCCGGCCGGTCACGCCAATCAACCGCTCGGCCCTGTCGTAATAAGGTGCGAGGTCGTCGTAGCCAATCGGCCAGTCGAAGCCGACACCGCGCATCGACTTGTTCTTGAAGTCGTAGTCGGAATACCGCAGCTGCACGCGCGAGTAGTGGTTCGTCCGGCCCCCGATGACCCGCGACCGCGACCAGCGGAACGAGCTGCCCGGCGCCACCGTATACGGCTCGTCGGTCGGATCCGGCGAAAAGAACACGCTCGTGTTCAGCCGCTCCGCGCCTTCGCCCGTCGTGTAGAGCGTCGCCGCCTCACCCGCACCGCGGTGCCAGGCGTCGAGCGGGCTGTCCAGCGTTCTGAAATCGTCGGGCGTGATCATCGGCCCGGCGTCCATCAGGAGCACCCGAACGCCCATGTCGGCCAGCACCTTGGTGACGGTTCCGCCTCCGGCGCCCGACCCGATGATGACGACGTCGTGGACGGCCGAGCTCGAGGTGTCTTGCGCCATGTCCTGAATCCTCCCGAAGACGTCCCGACGAACGCGCACACTCGGGCGACGGCGTGCGAATGTGAGCTATTGGACAGGTGTATATATCACACCGTCCCCGGCGCTCACGGCGCCGCGCAGACGAAGCTCGCGGCGTCATCGGTACTGCCCGCGCCCCGGTATTTCGCGATGCTCGGATAGGCGCACAACGGACGCGTCTGCCCCGGCCGCGACGCGACAATGGCGTCTGGCGCCTGGCCGTGTTCGACCCAGAGGGTGATCGCAGCCATCTTGTCGAACTGGTTCGGCCCGGGGCCGCCGCTGCAGTGGCCCATCCCCGGCATCATGAACAGCCGGTAGAAGTCGCGCGTGTCGCCCATCTTCTGCTGCACGCCGGAAAAGTAGTTGACGCTGTTCTGCGGCGAGATCGCCGGGTCGCTCCACCCGTGATACTGGAGCAGCTTGCCGCCGTGCTGCTTGAAGGCAGTGAGGTCGGGATTGATGTGGTTGAGCGCCGCGCCGACCTTCTGGTCGGCGTAGGCCACGTCCTTGTCGAAGTCGAACGACGTCCAGTCCCAGTCCGGCTTGTCGAACACGAAGTTCGCGAAGAACGCGACCGAGATCGCGTGCTGCGCGTTGCGCGGCGGGACATCGGTGCCGGCAATCCACTGCCCCCACCCGGCCTCGCCGCCGCGCATGTAGCCGGGGAAGACCACCGCACCGGTGCGCGGATTCGTCGCGCCCTCGTAGACCTTCTTCAAGCCCGCCACCTGGGGCGCCGTCAGGCAATCCGGCGCGTCGCCGTTCTTGCACAAGAGCGCGTCGGGATCGAACTGACAGGTGCGTGGATCCTCGAGGACGCCGTCCACCACGCCGTCGGCGGCATCGCACGCATCGAGCACGGCCTTCGAGATCGCTGGAAGCTTCGAGGCGGGAATGAACGTGGCCGGGTCGCGATGGATGGCCTGGCCAATCCAGTTGCCGCCCACCTGCAGGTGCACCATGTAATTGGCCGGCGCGCCCGCCAGGATGCCGTCGTAGTCGGCCGGGTAGCGCTGCGCTTCGGACAGCGCCTGTCCGCCGCCCTCCGAGCAGCCGTTCCAGTACTGAGTACCTGTGGGGCGCCGCCATAGAACGCCGCGATGACGGCCTTCGCCTGCACGGTCATCTCGTGGACGGCCCGATAGCCGAAGTCCGTGATCTTCTCTGGATGCCCGAGCGCCCAATCGCCGGACATCGCCGACCCGGTGTGTCCGGTGTCGGTGCCCGACGTCGCGTACCCGCTCCGAAGCGCGCCGGCCATCGCCTGGTAGTCGATCAATCCCGCCAACCCGCCGTTGCCGACCGCCTGGAAGCGGTGGTTCCACTCGGTCGGCATCCAGACCTCGAACGTGATGTTGGAGTCGGCCGACGGCCGGATCGTGCCGGCCACGCGGCAGAAGCTTGGCAGATCGGCGCCGCCGCGCCCGCCGCGCGCGCCGGCAAGACCAATAGCCGACATGGGCCCTGGCGCGACGACCTGGGCCGTCGTGATCGTGGTGTCGGCGAGCGTCAGGCCGGTCAGCCCGGCGCAGGCCTCGGCCGTGGACGCGGCGCCCGGCGCCGTCGTCTGCGCGACCACCGCGCGGCTCGCGAGCGACCACGGCACGGCGGCCGCGGCGACCGCGACGATTGCCATCAAAGCGGACTTGGCCATGCGATGCCTCCTTCGACTGCGAGTGAACGGCTGACCCGGAACACTAGTGGAGCGTACCAGCCCCGGCGCGGGGCCGTGACATACTGCCGTGTTTCTCAAGCGCGATCGCCAGGGTAATCCAGGATGGCTCCCGACTCGACGGCAAACGGCCAGCGCATCATGGCGCGCGTGCGAAGGCGATTCGTCCCCTTCGCGTTCATCTGCTACGTCATTGCCTATCTCGACCGCGTGAACGTCGGCTTTGCCGCGACCAGCCTCGAGCACGACCTCCGTCTGGGATCCGCCGGATTCGGCTTGGCCGCCGGCCTGTTCTTTCTCGGCTACTGCCTGTTCGAAGTGCCGAGCAACCTGATCATGGAGCGCGTCGGCGCCCGCCGGTGGATTGCCCGGATCATGATCGGCTGGGGCGTGGTCTCGATGGCGACCATGTTCGTGCGGAGCGGCACGGGCTTCATGGCCGCCCGCGTGATTCTCGGCATCGCCGAAGCGGGGCTGTTCCCCGGCATGCTGCTCTTCTTCACGTACTGGTTTCCCGCCTCCGAGCGCGCCAAGACCGGCGCACTCTTCATGATGGCCGCGCCCGTCTCGGTCATCATCGGCGCGCCGGCGTCGCAGGCGCTGCTCTGCGCTCAACGGCGTCCTCGGTCTGCGCGGGTGGCAGTGGCTGTTTTTCGTCGAAGGCTTGCCGGCCGTGATCTTCGGCGTCCTGGCGCTCGTCGTGCTGACCGATCGGCCGGAAGATGCGCGCTGGCTCCCCGAGGAAGATCGCGCCTGGATGGCGCGCACCATGGCGGAGGACCGCGCGCGGCGCGCGGCCACGGGCCACACGTCGGTCCGGCGGGGGTTCGCCAACCTCCAGCTGTGGCTGCTCTGCGCCGTGTTCTTTCTCAACTCGATCGTCAACTACGGCATGTTCCTGTGGCTGCCGAAGCTGCTCGAGGACGTCACCGGCGCGCGCGGGTTCAAGCTGAGCGCGATCACCGCGCTCCCGTTCATTGCGGCGCTGGCCGCCATGGTCCTCGTCGGCCGCGCCTCCGATCGCAGCGGCGACCGGTCCAGCTGGGTGGCCGGCTGCGCGCTCGCGACCGGCGCCGGGCTCGTCATCGCCGTCTCGTTCCAGCATCAGACGTGGCTGCTCGTGCTCGGTTTCGCGATCTCGCAAATGGCCCTGCGATCGCTCGCCGGCGTCTTCTGGGCCATTCCGCCCCAGATTCTGGGCGGCGCGGCCGCCGCGGCGGGTCTGGCTCTGATCAACGCGGTGGGCAATCTCGGCGGCTTCGTCGGCCCCACATTGATTGGCATGCTGCACCAGGCCACGGGCGGCTACACTCGAAGCCTGCTCGCCCTCACCGGCGTGCTCGTCGTCGAAGCGATTCTGGTCCTGCGCGCGCGATTGCCGCGCGAGGGCGCTGCCGCGGAGGGCCGCATAGCCTGATATGACCACCTCACCCACTCAAGGAACGCCCGCGCGCGCGCCGGTGGCGCGTCGCACGAAGATGGGCCTCAGCGCGGACTCGTTTCAGTCGATCCGCTTCGCCTCGCCCCATCGGCTGCTCGAGGTCGATCGCCTGATGGAGCTGGCCGCCGCGATTGGCGCCTCCGGCGTGCACGGCGGCATGACCCAGATCGATCTCGAGTGGGCCGATCGCACGCGCCGCATGAAGGAGGCGCTCGACATGTACGTCGAGGTCCAGACCTTCCTGCCGCGCCTTCAGGAAGACCCGGGCGTCTTCGAGCAGGCGGTCAAGGTCGCGAAGGCGGCCGGCGCCTCGAGCCTGCGCGTCGTCTGCCTGCTCGGCCGGCGCTACGAGATGTTCGACACGCTGGCCGACTGGAAGACGGCGGTCGAGGGATTCCACCGCCAGATCGAAACGGCCTTGCCCATCGTCGAGAAGTACCGGATGCCGCTCGGCCTCGAGAACCACAAGGACTGGCGGGTGGACGAGCAGGTGGCGCTGCTCGAGCGCTACAGCAGCGAGTACCTCGGCGTGTCGCTCGACACGGGCAACAATCTTTCGATCCTCGACGACCCGGCAGCCACCGTCGAGAAGCTCGCGCCGTACACGTTCAACGTGCACTTCAAGGACATGGGCGCCAAGGAAACCGAGAAGGGATTCCTCCTGTCGGAGGTTCCGCTCGGCGAAGGCCTGCTGGACTTGAAGCCCATGGTGGAGGCGATCCGGCGCGCGCGGCCGGAGGTGCACTTCTCGCTCGAGATGATCACGCGAGATCCCCTCGAAGTGCCGTGCCTCACCGACAAGGTACTGGGCCACGTTCGGCGACGTCTGCGGCCTCGACCTGGCGCGGGCGCTCTCGCGCATTCGCGCCTACAAACCGCGCATGCCGCTGCCGCGCATCACCGGCCTCTCCGAAGAGGCGCGCTACGCCCTGGAGCTCGAGTACGTGAATCAGTCGTTCGACTATGCGCGCGACCACCTGGGACTCGGCGTCTGACGGAGGCCGCGCTCGACCGCTTGTCACGAGCGGCGGTCACAAGAGGGAGGATGTGATGTCTGATGATCAGCTTCGAAGCGTCGGCGCGCGCCGCGCGTTTCTCTCACGCCTGACCGTAGGTGCTGCGGCCTTCGGCGCCCTGGCTGGGGTGGACGCGCCCGTTCTGGCGCAGGCCCCCGGCACATTCCAGCCGGCAAGGCACGCGCAGGACGACTGGCTGGAGCTGCCGGGTAAGCACCGGTTCGTGCTCGACACGACAACGCCCGCGGCCGCGGACCAGTCGAGGATGTTCGCCGCCAACTTCTTCACCGCGAACAAGGACGGCTACGGACTCGAGTCGGGCGACCTGGCGGTCGTCATCATTCTCAGGCACTTCGCGACGCCCTTCGCGCTGAACGACGCGATGTGGGCGAAGTACGGGACGCAGCTGTCCGAGCGTTTGAAGTTCACCGACCCGCGTACCAAGCAGGCCCCCACCGTCAACGTGTACAACGCGTCAGGCGAGACGCTCGACAGTCTCGTCGGCCGCGGCGTGCACTTCGCCGTGTGCGGCATGGCGACGCACTTCTTCGCCGGCGCGATCGCGACCAACTCCGGGGGCAGCGCCGACACCGTCTACGCGGAGCTCGTCGCCAACATGATCGGCAATTCCCACATCGTTCCCGCCGGCATCGTGGCGGTCAATCGGGCCCAGGAGCGCGGGTACACGTTCGCCTATGTCGGTTGAGCGTCCACTGGTCACGAGACGCGGGCGAGCGTACGGCGCCGCTATTCTGGCGCTGCTGGTCGTCGTCGGCTGTCTGGCCGTCACGAGCGCCCGGACGCCCGCCGCCTCGTGGCCCACACCCAACGTCGATGCCCTGCCGCCCGGCGCCTGGAAAGACACGGTGCTGTACGGGCGGACGATTTTCTCCGAGACGTTCCAGATCATCGGGCCGGAAGTGGCCAACCCGTCCATGCGCTACGCCGGCAACAACCTGGCCTGCCAGAACTGCCATCTCCAAGGCGGCACGCAGCAGTACGGCCTGCCGATGATCGGCGTGTACGGCCTCTTCCCGATGTATATCGGCCGTGAGAACGAGGTGCGCACGCTCGAGGAGCGCATCAACGGCTGCATGGAACGCAGCATGAACGGGCGCGCCTTGCCCGAATCCAGTCGTGAGATGAAGGCGCTTGTCGCCTACCTGAAGTTCCTGAGCACTGGGGTGCCGGTGGGCACGGCGGTGAAAGGGCGCGGCGCCCCGGCGCTGCCGCTGCTCAGTCGCGCGGCGGACCCGGCGCGCGGTGCGGCCGTCTTCACGCAGCGCTGCATCGTCTGCCACCAGGCGAACGGCCAGGGCATCCGCCTTGGACGGCTCGGCGACGCCAAGGGCTATCTCTATCCGCCGCTCTGGGGACCCGACAGCTTCAACGACGGCGCCGGCATGCATCGCCTCATCACGTCGGCGAATTTCGTGCACGCCAACATGCCGTTCGGCACCCACTACGACGCGCCCGTGCTCTCCGTGGCGGAGGCCTGGGACGTCGCGGCGTTCGTCAACAGCCAGCCGCGCCCGGCGCGTGCCCATCTCGAACGGGACTATCCGGACCTCTCGCGCAAACCGGTCGACGCGCCGTTTCCTCCGTTTGCCGACGCGTTTCCGCTGGAGCAGCACCGCCTCGGGCCGTTCGGGCCGATGATCGATCGCCAGGCCTCCCGGAAGGCGTCGCACTAATTCGCTCGACGCTTCATCCTCGGCGCGCCTCCCGATCGTGGGCGCGGCCGCGCGCACGTATAATGCGGCCACACACACAGTTCACGACCTGCTGGGCCTATAGGAGGGTCACGACCATGACGCGCCGTCTGCTGTTGCTCATCGCGCTGCTGCTTGGCATCTCGGGCTCTGCGTTCGCCGCATCGGTCTTCACGACGCGGCCCGACGACCCGGGCGCCGTCACGCTCGCGGCGCCGGAGTTCGACGTGCGCGCCGACGGCACGACCGACGACAGCGCCGCCATCCAAGCCGCGATCGACAAGGCGTATACGACGCCGAACGGCGGCATCGTGTTCGTCCCCGCCGGCCGCTATCGCCTCACGCGCACGATCTATGTGTGGCATGGCGTGCGCGTGATCGGCTACGGAGCGACGCGGCCCGTCTTCGTGCTTGCGGCCAACACGCCGGGATTCCAGACGGGCATCGGCCTCATGGTGATGTTCACGAATGGCGCGCCGCCGTCGGCGTTCGGCGGGCGGGGCGGCCGCGGAGGACGCGGCGGCCAGGTGCCGTTTCCGCCGCCGGGCACCGTGCCGCCGAACCCGAACATCCCCGACGCCGGCCCCGGCACGTTCTATCCGGCGATGAGCAACGTCGACTTCGAGATCGGCGACGGCAACCCGGCGGCGATCGCCATCCGCTTTCATGTGGCGCAGCACGGCTACCTGAGCCACATGGACTTCCACATGGGCTCGGGGCTCGCCGCCCTTACCGAGATCGGCAACGAAGCCGAGGACCTCCACTTCGACGGCGGCCGCTACGGCATCCTCACGGACAACACGTCGCCGTTCTGGCAGTTCACGCTCATCGACTCGACGTTCGAGGGCCAGCGCGAGGCAGGCATCCGCGAGCACATGGCGGGCTTGACCCTCATCCGCGATACATTCCGCGGGCTGCCGACTGCCGTGGACCTCGACCCCGAGTACTCCGACCAGCTGTGGATCAAGGACAGCCGTTTCGAAAACGTCTCCAGGGCCGTCGTCGTCATCAGCAACGAGAAGAATCCGTCCACCGAAGTCGGCGTCGAGAACGCGGTCTGCGCGAACGTGCCGGTGTTTGCGAGGTTCCGCGAGAGCGGCAAGACGCAGGCCGGCGCGGGCCCGATCTACCGGGTGGAGAACTTCAACTACGGGCTCGTCGTCGCCCTTGGCACGACCGGCCACTTCGACACGATGTACAGCGCCGCGCCGCTCGCCGCGCTGCCGGCGCCGATGCCGCCCGCGATTCGGGCGCTGCCGCCGACCGATCAGTGGGTCAACGTCCACACGCTCGGCGTCAAAGGCGATGGGAAGACCGACGACACCGACGCCATCCAGAAGGCCGTCGACGCGCACACGGTGCTCTATTTCCCGAGCGGCTTCTACATCGTGCGGAACACGATCGCCCTGAAGCCTGACACGGTGATCATCGCCCTGCACCCGGGCACGACCCAATTCGACCTGCCCAATTCCACGCCCGGCTTCGATGGCGTGGGCGCGCCCAAGCCCGTGCTGGAAGCGCCGCGGGGCGGCACCAACATCGTGAGCGGCCTCGGCATCTACACCGGCAGCATCAACCCCCGCGCCACGGGGATCCTGTGGATGGCGGGCGAAACGTCGCTCATCGACGACGTGCAGTTCATGGGCGGTGGGGGCACCTATTTCCCAGCGGACGTCCGGACCGCGTTCTACAACACGGGCGGGCGCGGCGGGTTCGGCGCGTCGCCAGGCCGCCTCGGCGCCCAGTACCCGAGCCTCTGGGTCACCCACGGCGGCGGCGGCACGTTCGCCGACATCTGGACGCCGGACAGCTACGCGCAGGCGGGCTTCTACGTCTCCGACACGACGACGCCGGGCCACGTCTACGAGCTCTCGAACGAGCATCATCTCTTCAACGAGATCAAGCTCGACCACGTCGAGAACTGGGACTTCAACGCGCCGCAGACCGAAGAAGAGGCCGCGTCGAGTCCCGAGTCGGTGTCGTTCGAGATCGACTACTCGAAGAACATCACCATCGCGAACTACCACGGCTACCGCGTGACGCGCACCCACGCGCCGTTCCCCGCGGCCGTGCGCCTCTACCACGCGTCCGACATCCATTTCCGCAACGTGCACGTCAACGCCGAGAGCGGCTACGGCATCTGCGACGAGAACGGCTGCGGCACGTTCCTGCGCGTGAGCAAGTTTCCGTACGAGAACGCGATTCAGGACGTCACGCACCATCTCGAGGTGCGCGAGCACGAGTTCGCCGTGATCGACATCCCCGCCCTGCCGAAGACGCCCGCGACGATGAGCGCGTCAGCGGTGCTGGCGGTGGGCGCCAAGGTACAGAAGCTCGAGGGCGGCTTCTACGCCATCTCCGGCGCCGCCGTGGACGCCGCCGGCACGCTCTACTTCGTCGACCACCACCAGCAGCGGATCTTCTCGTGGTCGAAGGCCCTTGGCCTCAACATCGTGAGCGCCAATCCCCTCGACCCGGTGAACCTCGCGGTCGACAAGTCCGGCAGCCTCCTGGTGCAGTCCTCTGATGGTCCAGAAGGGTCGGTCTATTCGATCCACCCGGGGGCGCCCGACGATCAAGTCACCCGCATCCAGCCGACGGCAAGCGCGCCGCATCCTGGCGCGGCCGTCGCCCTGCCGGTGAACGTCTGGGACAACGGCGAGTTCGCCAATCAGCTCGATCTGAAGACGTACCGGTACACGACGCTCGCGCAGATGTTCGCGCGCGACGTGACGAGCCCGAAAGCGAAAGAGTACGTCTCGCCCGACGGCAGCCTCGTGCTGCCCGCCGGCCGCGTCTTCCGCCAGGGCCCGGACGATGCCTATCCAGGGATGGACGAGTCGGGCTGGCGCTGGTCGAACAACCTCGACGCCTACGGCTTCCTCACCGCCCTGCCCGGCCACCTCGTCTACGTCGCGAGCGACTCGGAGGACCGCACCTACAGCGCGACGGTCCAGGCCAACGGCACGCTCGGCGACCTCAAACCGTTTGCCGAGCGCGGGGGCGAGAGCGTCGCCACGGACAGCGCCGGCCACGTCTACGTGGCCAACGGCCAGATCTTCGTCTACGACGCGGCCGGCAGGATGATTGGCGAGATCGACGTCCCGGAGCGGCCGATCCAGATCCTCTTTGGCGGGGCCGACCGCCGCACGCTCTTCATCCTCGGCCACCACACGCTTTACGCCGTCGCGACCCAGGAGCCGGGCGAGCCGTCCGCATGGAGCAAGTGAATAAGCTGGTCGTGCGCCCTCGCCAGCACGCACAATGGAAAGAGAGGGAGCTACAAGACTTTGAGCAATGTGAAAGACGACGCCACGGGCGGATTTAGCGGACTCGGACTGATCGACAAGCTCGCCGCCGCGGTCGGCGCACTGGGATACGAGGAACCGACACCAATTCAGCGCGAAGCGATTCCCTTATTGATTGCCGGCAAGGACCTGCTCGCCCAGGCCGCCACCGGCACGGGCAAGACGGCGGCCTTCGCGCTGCCGATGCTGCAAACGCTCTCGCAGGATCCCGACACCAAACGACATACAGGCGGCCTCGTGCTCGTGCCGACGCGCGAGCTGTCGATGCAGGTCGCCGAAGCCATCCACAAGTACGCCAAGGGCGTCGGCGTGTCGGTTGTGCCCGTCTACGGCGGCGCGCCGATTTCGACGCAGATTCGCACCCTCGAGCGCGGCGCGGGCATCGTCGTCGCCACGCCAGGACGCGCCCTCGATCACATCAAACGCGGGACGCTGAAGTTGGGACACCTGCGCATGCTCGTGCTCGACGAGGCGGACGAGATGCTGGACATGGGCTTCGCCGAGGACCTCGACGCGGTTCTCTCGGCCACGCCGCAGACGCGCCAGACGGCGCTCTTCTCGGCCACGATCCCGTCGCGGATCATGTCGATCGCGCAGCGGCATCTGAAGGACCCGGCGCGCGTGACGATCGCGCGCGAGAAGACGGCGGCCGGCAAGCGGCCGCGCGTGCGGCAGATGGCCTACATCGCGCCGCGCGCGCACAAGCCCGCCGCGCTGGACCGCGTCCTCGACATGGAGAATCCAACGTCGGCGCTGGTCTTCTGCCGCACGCGCCTCGAGGTCGAGACGCTCGTCGAGACACTTAGCGCGCACGGCCGCCGCGCGCTGGCGCTCCACGGCGGCATGGAACAGCGGCAGCGCGACCGCGTCATGCAGACATTCCGGGCCGGCAAGGCAGACTTGCTCGTCGCCACCGACGTCGCCGCCCGCGGGCTCGACATCGAACACCTGTCGCACGTCGTCAACTACGACGTGCCGGCATCGGCCGAGGCGTACGTCCACCGGATCGGGCGCACCGGCCGCGCCGGGCGCGGGGGCACGGCCATCACGCTCGTCGAGCCGCGCGAGCATCGCCTGCTGCGCAGCATCGAGGCGTTCACCAAGCAGCGGATCGACGTCGCCACCGTGCCGACCGTGGCCGAGATCAAGGCCCGACGGCTGGACGTGACGAAGGCGTCCCTTCGAGAGCGGATCATCGCCGGCGATCTCGACGAGATGCGCGTCGTCATCGAGTCGCTCGCGCAGGAGTTCGACATCGTCGACATCGCGGCGGCCGCAGTGAAGCTCGCGCACGCGGCCGATGAAGAAGCCGAGGCGGCTCCGGAGATCCCGGCCGTCGTGCCGTTCGAACGGACGAGGCACGACGACGGACGTTCGCCGAGAGCGACGAGCGCGGGGGGAAGGAGCGCGCGGCGCCCCCCGGGGCCGGGCGCCCGTCGGGCTCACCGGACGATGCCGTTCGGCTGTTCATTGGCGCGGGCCGCGAGGCGGGCATTCGCCCAGCCGACCTGGTTGGCGCCATTACCGGCGAGGCAAAGATTGGTTCGCGGGACCTTGGGGCCATCGAGATTTCCGACCGCTTCTCGCTGATCGACGTGCCGGCCTCGCGCGCCGACGAGATCATGGCCGCGCTGCGCGCGACGACGATCCGCGGCAAACGGGTGACGGTGCGGCCGGACCGCGGCCCGTCGCGCGGCTGAGAAGCACGTCGGGTCGGCGGCGAACTCTCCCAGCGCGCGCAGGCCGGCTCTTCTTCCTTGCAAGGCCGCCGCTCTCGAGGATCAAGGCGAGCCAATCGTACGCCTTCTGAGGCTGGGCTTTGGCGAGGTGGACCGCGCAGACCCGCTACGACGGGGAGTCGGCGCGCCTCACGCAATCCTCCAGGAACGCGGCGGCATCGTCGCCATAGCCGGCCGCGATCAGGGTATCGACGGTGCACAGGTCGTCGCTGCTCACCGCGCAGTTGAGGTACCGCTGCTCGGTGAGCTCCTGCCTCAATCCGGTCGCGACCTGGTCGATCGCGCGGGTACGGACGGCGTCGGGCAGCGCCGTCTTGCCCTCGTTCAGGAGTACCGAGGAGGACGGAGTTATAGGCCTTCGCGAGCGCTCAGCTGTCGAGCAGCTTCGTCAGCGGGTCAGCGGCGTGCGCCGACCGGCCTGACGGGGCCACGACCAGCGCCGCGGCCATGAACACAACCGCGAATGGCTTGATCCTCACCAGCGTCATCTCCGGACGGGGCGGGCAGAGCGCCGGCCGCCGCGAACGGGCCCGCTCTTTGACGCCGCACGCAGGTACGCTACGCTCGCGTCCGGCAAGCTCCAACACACTATTGGTATCCATCCGGCGTCTGCGACGGGGAAGGGCGGCACCGTGAACCTCAGCTATCGGGAAACCCGGTTGGACGACCTTACCCACGTTCTGCCGCTGCTCTCCGACGGATTCCTCTTCTCGACGTCGGCCCACCGGAGTTCGCTGCTGACCATGTGGCGTGTGTTGCTGAAGACCCGCACTGCGCTGTCCATGCTCGTGGAAGGCATCGACGACGGCGGTCGGACGATTCCGGTGGGATTCGGCTTCGCCGCGTTTCTCACGAACGAGTTCGCCGAAGACCTCCAGACGGCCGGTCCGCCCTATCTAGGTTTCCGGGCGCTCGAGTGGCACGCGGCCGGTCGGCGCCCGTTTCTCGACCTTCCAGGGATCGCAGAACAGCAAGCCCTCGGATCGCTGAAGCTCGGCGTGCTCCACTACGGATGGAACGGTTCGGCCGGCGCGCCTTTCCACGAGTTGGGTGCGAAGATCGCCGAGTCGTTCTTCTGGGCGCACGCCGGATACAGGATCCACGAGTTCTTCGAGACGGTGAACGGAGGACCGGTGGACCTCGCGGCTCACGCGAGCAACGGCCTTCGCGTCTACCGCGAACACCAGAACGATTCGTCGCGGGAGTGGAAGCACCCGTTTCCGGCGACGTACCTCGTCGGCGCCCAGCGCGGCGACCTCGCGACGGCCAATGCGAACCTGGCGGTGTCGCGGCTGTTCCTGGCGCCGCAGGCGCGATTCGGTTTCTCGACGCCCGAGCGCGAGGCATTGCACCAGGCGCTGGCGGGAGAGACCGATCAGGAAATGGCGCGATCGCTGGGCGTGTCGCCCGTGACGATCAAGAAGCGCTGGCAGCGGATCTATCAGAAGGTGGACGCGGTGGCCCCCCACCTCCTGGCGCACGCAGAGGCGGCCGTCGAAGCGCCCAAAGGGAGCCTCGGCCGCCGCCGGGACCTGCTCCAGCACCTCCACCAGCACATGGAGGAGGTGCGCCCGCTGTACGCGCCGAGACGCCACGCGAGGGGCTGAGACACTTAGGGCCTGTAGGGAGAAGCAACGACGCCAGACGGGATGGGTCGGCGGCCCAAATGCGTCACTTATTTCCTGACAGGCCCTCAAGGGCCTGAAGACCCCTGGAGGACGCGCGCGGCCGCCCATTGGCTTGCTATCGCGCCTAGCCGTTGCGGCCCACGAACCGGCAGCGGCTGCCACTTGCCGCGGCGCGTGATGAGGTCGCGATGGAAGGCCAGGGTGGTCGCCGGGCGCGAGAGCGCGGCGCCCAACGCCTGCCGCGTCAAGCGGAGTCGTCGTCACGTAGCGGGCGACGCGCCAGCCAACTCGAGCAGGCCCGGACATGCCGACCGCCTGCTACTCCCGGCGCGCGAGTACCGAGCGGCGGCGCGCCGGGGCCCTCGCCGTCAATGGTGATCTTGACGTGGTCGTCGTCGGTGAACACGGCGGTGCCGTTGTCGGTCTTCGTGTCGCCCGCACCGGTCTGGCTGGTGAGTTTCAGGTGATAGGTGTTGCCGTCCTGCGAGACGAACTCCCACTTGCCGGTCTCCTTCTTCTCATCCCCACCCATCTTCGAGGTCATGGTGTTGGTCCCGTCGGGCGCGAACTCCACCGCCATGTAGGCGTCCTTGATCATCGCTTCCATGTCAGCGGACATGGCCTGCCCAGCCGGCATCGAGGCCGTCATCATGGCCCGCACGTCGGCATCCCACGTGCCGACGATCTTGTTCTGCGGCGCGGGTGCCGGGGCGGGGCTGCCGCCGCAGGCGGCGAGCAGAAGGGCCGCAGCCATCGAGACGACGAGACTTCTTTTCGCAACCGTTGGGTACACGGAATCCTCCTCAGTCCTCGGTCGAACGCCCCGACGCGGGGCTAGGACGGCCGCTTCATGTAGCAGTAGGACGACAACCCCGCCGGGGCGGGAAACTTGAGCCACGCGCCGGCGATGCCGCCCTTCTTCTGGAGGCCTGGCGAGTTGGCGTAGGTCACGATGAGCGTCTTGCCGTCGAACGAGTAGACGCCCGTGACGCCGGCGCCTGCCTTGAACGTCCCGTCGTCCGCGAGCACGAGATTGGCCATCAGGCCGGCCGTGTTGCCGTCTGGCGCCGCCTTCGATTTCGCGACATCCAGCACCCAGCGGCCCTCGAGGCTGCCGGCGAGCGCCTGCGGCAGATTCCGCCCCGAGCTGGCTCATCGGCTTGGCCGCCGGGGCCGCGGCCCGTGCGGGCGCCGCGGCGGGAGGTGCCGACGCCGGCGCACCGGCCAGGGGAATCAGCGTGTCCTTGTCGTCCGAGCCCTGGTGTCCCGTGTACACGAACGTCAGTGTGGCCAACGTTTCCTTGCCGCCCACCTCGTAGTAGAGGGCGCCGCTGACCGACTGTTTCGCGGCGAGCTTCGTGGTCTCGAGCCGGTCGGTGCTGTTGCCCTTGTTGATCGACGAGGTGATCGAGTGCCGCGTGCCGTCGGAGCTCTGGAGGTAAAAGCTCGTGTAGCTGGCCGATACGCGCTGGTGCCCGTGTTGGTCACGGTCACACCGACGCGCACGAACTGCTTCCCTTCCTTACGCGGGTCCCCCAGCACTCCGCCCCGCGGGGGAAAGAAATTCAGCGTGACCGCGTCCACCGAAAGCCGGGCCGTATTGGAGAAGTAGTAGATGGTGCCGCTGAGCGTTGCCGGCGCGGGGCGGGACGGCGCCTGAGCCCGACGGCGGCCGCCGCCGCGAGGATGGCGAGTCCGGTAAGCAATCGAGTTCGCATGGGCCTCCCTGATCAACTGTCAACGCCAGCGGCGGATCGCGCCTGCGCGGCCTCGCGGCGGCCGTCCGGGACGATCGCGCGACGTTGCTGATCTTTGCGCTCACAGGTACGCATCCAACCAGGTCGGATCAACACACCGTAGGTGTAAGGTTCGTGCCGGCCCCGCCGCCCGTTCGAACGCCCCGCGCGAGACTGGCCGGAATCCCCGCACGATGACGGCGCACTGGGATACGAAGAACCGACACCGATTCAACGCGAAGCGATTCTTTTGTTGATTGCCGGCAAGGACCTGCTCGCCCAGGCCGCTTGCATACGCCGGGTATGCGCGCTCCTCGCGCCTTGGCGGCCGGGCGCCTCGGCACCAAGAATGGCAACGCTATTTCTTCGAGAACCCTAAAGGCACGTCGGGTCTGAAGACCCGACGCTCCATTCGTTCTTGGGACGCCGACGGGTCTGGGGTGCGCCGTGAACGCGTGGGGCGCCGGGTCTTGAGACCCGGCGACCCTACCCGCCGCCGACCTTGCGGGGCGTCCGCGCGCGCGGGACGAAGCCGCGGGCGGTCGCGGTCTTCCACGGCTGCGGCGTCTGGGACTTCGGCTTGCGTGCCGGAGCGGGAGCGGCCGCCTCGGTCGGCTTCTCGGCCAACTGGGCGGCGGCCTTCGCACGGGCGACGCTCGCCTCCGCTTCGTCCTTCTCGAGGCAGCACTGTTTGTACTTGCGGCCCGAGGCCGCAATGGCAGGGCTCGTTGCGCCCGGGTCTCGCGGTGGCTGGAGTGGTCATTGAACGAGTGACTACTTCCCCAGGTGTTTCACGAAGAAGTCCGCCATCATGTGGTTCGCCTCGATGGCCTCGGGTAGCGTCGAGTCGTACCAGAAGGCGTGCGGCAAGCCGTCGAAAAGGACCAGGTTGGCGTCCACGCCGGCGTGGAGGTAGGCGCGCTCCAGGTTGGCGGTGCCGCTCAGCAGCATGTCGCGGCCGCTCGTGACGAACAAGGTCGGCGGCAGCCCGTGCAGGTCGGCATAGATGGGCGAAAGCACCGGGTCTTTCGGGTCGGTCTTGCCGACGTACTCGGCGTCGTGCGGCTCGGCGGTCGGCGGGTCGAGATGCCCGGCCAACCCCCGCAGCGCGTAGATCGACTGCGAGTCCCCCGCGACCGCGAAGTCGCCCAGGCCGCTGAAGATGCCGAGCGCCGCCGGCTGCGGCAGGCCCAACTGCCTGAGCTTGACGGCGACCTCGGCGGTGAGAATCGCGCCGGCCGAGGTGCCGTAGATCACGATGTGATTCGGCGTGTAGGTCTTGAGCAGCTCTTTGTAGACGGCGACCGAGTCGTCGATGGCCGCGGGAAAGGGATATTCGGGCGCGAGGCGATAGAGCACCGCGACGACTTTGATCTTGGCGTACCCGGCGATGGGGATCGACTCGGTGTAGGAGCCCGAGTCCGAGTTGAAGCCGCCGCCGTGCAGATTGAGGAGCACCTTGTCGCGGTTGGCCTCCGGCATGCCGTCCGGCGTGACGCTGCGGACAGGCACACCCGCGATCGTCTCATTGACGAGGGTATTGGGGCACAGCTTGCTCCAGGTCGCCGCCGCGCGCACGGCCCAGGCGTCGGTCGAGCTGCGCCGGTCGGCCAGCGACTGCGGCGGGCCCTGGTCCGGCTCGGCGCGCGCGACCGACCGCTGCGCCTGCGGACTGAGGTCGGCTGGCACGGGCACGACTCGCGTGACGTGCGCCGTGCCCTGCGCGTCGATGTAGCTCGTGTCGCGCGTCGGCGCCTCGGCGGCCGTCGTCGGTTTGGGAGTGGGCTGCTGCGCGGCGAGCACGGTTGACGCGAGCAGCAGCGCGGCGGCATATCGAGTCATGGGAGTCTCTCCTTCTCGTCGGGGAATGCGGCCCTGGCGTCCGCGACGCCAGAGCGGTGTGGCCCGCCCATCTCACCGGCATCGTCGAAGATCACGGCAGGAGAAGAGCGGCGTCGTGAATCGCAGTTCCCGATCATGGTGCGCCGCCTCGAGGGACCGGCGGGCAAGCCCGCATTATCACCCGGGTGGCGGCGTCGGGGGCGACGCCTCCGGCCGCATCAGCACGTCGAGGGTGGACCCCGGCACCAGTTGGAAGGTTGCCGACGCCAGGCGGATCCGGGATTCCGGACTTGTTGACCTCTTCCAGAATCCTCGTGAAGAGATGGTCCTTCATCCACCGGCGCTTCCGGTAATCCACGACGTAGCGGACCGTGAACTCAATCCAGTTGTCGGTGGCCTTGAGCGTGATCATCGGCTCGACGTTCGCCTCCTCCACACGGTACTCGCGCACCATGGTCAGCCACGACGACTTGACCTGCTCGGCGTAGCCGACGAGGACTTCATCGACGATTCCTCGCAGCATCTCTCGCGCGAGTTGCCAGTCCGATCCGTACTTGACCGGCAAGGTGATCTCATCCCAGAGGAATGGAAAGTCTCCGGAGTAGTTGAACACGGGCGATTTGAAGACCGCGCTGTTGGCGACCCTGACGATGCGGCCGGTGTACAGGTCGGCGGCGACCCACTCCCCGATTTCCATCAGGGTCGTTCGGAGAATCGAGACGTCGATCACGTCGCCGCGAACACCGCCGAGCTGAACCCGGTCGCCCGGCGCATAGAAGCTGCCCAACGACACCGCGACCCAACCGGCGACGCTCGCGATGACCTCCTGCAGGGCGAAGGCCACGCCGGCGCCCGCGACGCCGAAGGCGACCGTCAGCCCGCCCAGCTTGTCGCTGAACACGGTCGCCAGCACGCCAAGGGCCGCCACGTAGCCGAGATAGCTTGCGAGCTTTCTCGCGCGGTATCGCGCGTTGACGTCCTTCAGATGACGGCTGAGGGCACGCTGCAGCAGGCGCACACCGGTGAAGAGCAGGGCCATCGCCACGGCGGTGGCCACGAGCTTGCCGACGACCGGATCCAGCAGCCAGCGTGTGACGATTTGCTCATACACGGTGTGCACTCCGGCCTCATGGGCCATCAACGCGTCGGCCGCGCCGGCAGGTCGGGAGGGGTGGCGACGCAGAGCCTGGTCGACGCACCTGACAGCGCGGTCAATTGTCGCACTTCGCGGGCTCGCCCGGCCCCGCCACAGACTCGGGGCGTCACATCAGCGGCGAACGGGTCCGCCGGCTCACCCACGGATCGTGCGGCGCGGCGTCGGCTGCTGCGGGGACGGTGGACGCCAGCAGCGGCGCGGCGGCATATCGTGTCTTGGGTGTCTCTCCTCGACCTCAGTGATCGGCCTGCCCTCAGGCGGGCTCGATGATACGCAAGCGCTTGAAGTAGCGGCGGTAGAAGCCGCGGTCTCGCGTGAGCAAGGCGTCGGCCTGGTGGAGCGCCTGCGCGCCAACCAGAAAGTCGGCGACGATCCGATCGCGGCGCCGCCCCCCGGTTTCGCGGAATCCGCGCCACAGCCGCCCAGCGTGGGAGGCGGCGAGTTCGGTCAGCGGATCGAACTCGATCCCGAGCGTCGCCATCGCGGCCGCAGCCGCCTCGGCGGACGCGAAGCGCCCAGCCACCTCGGCCCAGACGATCTCGCACGCGGTGAGGCGTCCGGCGCGCGACGCGGCGTCAATCGCGTCCGCGGACCTGGCGGCCCAGCCGGGCTCTTCCTGGAACACGTCGATCAAGACCGCAGAATCGACAGCCGTGGTCACCGCCGCGCCTTCCAGGATGCGGGCGCGGCGCCGCGCATGTCGTCGATGAGATTGTCGGTGCGGGCGGCGCGCTCGAGAATGCCGCGGACCCGGTCTACGGGCCGCATGCCCTTGTGCCCCTTGCGGAGCAGCACGCCCTTCCCCGTGAGCTCGAACTCCACGACGGTGCCCGGCCGGAGTCCCAGCCGGTCGCGGACGTCCTTGGGCACGGTGATCTGCCCCTTGGAGGAGATCGTTGAGGTCATGATCTGATCGTAAAGCATCTTTACCAAGTAGGTAAAGACTCTGTCCCACGCAACCATTCCGGTCGCCCAACCGGCCAGCTCGCCGTCGGCCCCATGACGCCTGCGGCCATCCCGATCCGTCCTGTTGCGCGCGGCCTCGCCGTTCCGGTATCGTGGCGCTCACATGTCGTCGCTGGTCCTGCGCCCGGTCGTCGCCGTTCTCGTCCTGACCGGGACGAGCGGGGCCGTCGGCGTGTAAGCAGACACGACGAACCCCGGCTCGACGAGCCGCGGGTTCATGGTGAATCCCTCGGCTGTCCGGCCCTCAGAGACAAGGACATCGCCGATGGAACCGCTCATCTACTTCAACGGCGCCTTTCGACCCGAGCACGAGGCCACCATCTCGGTCCGCTCCCGCGCGCTCAACTACGGCCTCGGCTGCTTCGCCGGCATTCGCGGCTATGCGACCGACGATGGCGGGCAGGTCAACGTGTTCCGCCTCGACCGCCACGTGCGGCGGCTGGCCCAGTCCGCCCACATCCTGCGGCTGCGTCTGCGGGCCGGGCGCGGCCGTCGAGGTCGCCGTCCTCGAACTGCTCCGCCGGAACGAGATGCGCGGCGATGTCTACGTCCGGCCGATCGTCTTCGCCAACTCGAACGAACTGTCGCCGCTGCTGGATCCGGACACGAGCGCGACGGCCATCTTCTGCCTGCCGCTCGGGCGGTACCTGTCAGCCGATCCCATCGACGTCTGCGTGTCGAGCTGGCGCCGGGTGCGCGAGCACGCGATTCCGGCGCGGGCGAAAGCGACGGCCGGCTATCTCAACAGCGCCCTCGCACGCCGCGAGGCGATGGACCACGGCTACACCGAGGCGATCCTGCTGACCGAGGACGGCCACGTGTCCGAGGGGTCGGCCGAACACGTCTTCATCGTGCGCGAGGGGCAGCTGATCTCGCCGCCGAGCACCGAGGACAACCTGGACGGCATCACGCGGCAGAGCCTCATCACGCTGGCGCGCGAGGACCTCGACATTCCGTTCGTCGAGCGGCCCATCGGGCGGACGGAGCTCTACGTGGCCGACGAGATGTTCCTCTGCGGCACCGGTGCGGAAATCACGGCCGTGCGGTCGGTCGACCGGCGGGCGATCGGCGACGGGCACATCGGGCCCGTCACCGCACGCCTGGCGCGCATTTCGAGGCGGTCGTCCGGGGCCGCGTGCCGGCGCGGGCGGACTGGCTGACGCCCGTGTGGTGAGCGGGTGCGAGGGCGCCTGAAGCCGCGACGACGTGGCCGTCAGCGCAGGTCGGTCTTCAGGACGCCTTTCCCGCGGCGCGGGCCACCGCCAGAATCGCTGAATCAACTCGAACTCCGAGGCGGATGAGGCACAGAACGAGTACAGTGCGAATACGGCCTGAGCGCACGCGGTTGATGGACGTCGGCCTCTTGCCAGTCATGCCGATGAGACGGATGGTGACTTCGGGACCTGCATCCGCCATCCCGATCGACACCTCATCGGCCTCGCGAGCGCCAGACGGTCGCAGACGAGGACCAGTCAGAATGCCAACCACCCTCGCTGGCACAGCGCCGCACGGTCGCGGAGGCCGAACGCGCAGGTGCGACTCGAGAGCGGCGGATTCAACGAGACTCCCGCGCGTTCACGAACGACACCGTATTTCGCATCGCCCTCGAAGTACCTCGGGAACCGATGCTCGCGTTGCTCCTCGGCGGTGGCGCGATCTATTTCGTTCTCGGCGACCTGAAAGAAGGCGCCATCCTGCTGGTCTTCGCGTCCTTGTCCATCTTGATCACGGTGATCCAGGAGCCCCGCACGGAGCATGTTCTGGAAGCGTTTCGCGACCTTACCAGTCCGCGGGCATTGGTCATTCGCGACGGTAAGCGCCGACGGAATCGCCGGGCGCGAAGTGGTGTGCGGCGACCTCGTCGTGCTCGCCGAGGGCGACCGTGTACCAGCCGACGCGGTCCTTCTAGAACAGGACGATCTGCACACGGATGAAACGCTCCTGACGGGGGAATCGGTCGCCGTGCGCAAGGCCGCCAGGCGCCACGACACGCCGCCGGCCGGACGGCGGCCGGGCGGGAACGACCTCCCGTATGTCTTCTCCGGATCGTTGGCGGTGCAGGAAGTGCCATCGGTGAAAGCGATTGCCGAAGGCGTGAACAGCTGATTGGCAGATCGGCCAGTCGCTGAACACGCTCGAAACCGAGCCGCCGGCCTGCAGGCGCAGACGGCGGATTGTACGAGCGTTCGCGGCGGTCGGCGCGGCGGTGAGCGCGCTAGCGGTCCTGCTCTACGGCATCATGCGAGGCGGATGGCTCGAGGCGATACTGGCCGGAGTCGCCTTCGGCATGTCGATGCTGCCCGAGGAGTTTCCCGTCGTGCTGACGATCTTCATGGCCATGGGCGCATGGCGCATCTCGCGGGCGCGGGTACTGACGCGCCGCGCCTCCGCCATCGAGACGATGGGGTCCGCGACCGTGCTGTGCACCGACAAGACTGGAACGTTGACCGAGAACCGCATGTCGGTCGCCGCGCTGAGGATCCCGAACGGCGAAGGTTCCACCCTCGCGACGCGTCCGCACGAGCCCTGCCGAGCTTTCACGATCTGGTCGAGTACAGCGTGCTCGCGAGTGCGAAGGACCCATTCGATCCGATGGAGAGGGCGTTTCACGATTTTGGCCGCCAGCGTTTGAGCGGAACCACGCGTGCACACGGCTCGACTGGACGCTCCTGCATTCGTACGGCCTTAGCCCGAATCTGCTTGCCGTGGCTAAGGTCTGGCAGGCAGGCGACAGGTCGAGCAGGTCGTTGTCGCCGCCGAAGGCGCCCAGAAGCGATAGCGGACTCTGCCACCTTGGCGCGGCGGAGCGCCGCGCGCTGGACGCCGCGGTAGATGCGATAGCGACGGAGGAATGCGCGTGCTTGGCATCACTACGCCGCTGCGGTATCGACGATCTCGCAGGAGACATAAGGAGTATCGCTTTCGCTGCTCGGTCTGGTGGGATTGGCCGATCCGCTGCGGAAGAGTGTGGCCGAGGCCGTTGGGCAATGCCAGTCGGACGGCATTCGCGTGGTGATGATCACCGGCGACTATGCGGAACCGCCCGGGCCATCGCGGCTCAAGCGGGCATTAATCCAGGGACGTGATGAACGGCAACGAGCTCGAGCCCTGGATGAGGCCCAACTGGCGCTAGCCCAACGGAAAGTGTGTTCGCGCGCACCATGCCCGAGCAGAAGATGCGCATCGTCAGCGGGTTCAAGGCGAACGGCGACATCGTCGCGATGACCGGAGACGGCGTCAACGACGCCCCCTCGCTCAAGGCGGCGCAATCGGCATTGCCATGGGCAGCCGCGGCATGAACGTAGCGCGCGAGGCTTCAGCCATCGTGCTGGTCGAGGACGATTTCGGGCTCGATTGTCGCCGCGATCCGGCTCGGCCGGCGCATCTACGACAACATTCGCAAGGCCATGAGCTTCATCTTCGCGGTCATGTGCCGATCGCGGGACTGGCGCTGCTGCCGCTAGTGATCGGTCTGCCCGTCATCTTCGGACCGATCCATATCGCGCTGCTGGAAATCATGATCGATCCGGTCTGCGCCCTTGTGTTCGAGGCCGAGCGCGAGGAGCACGACGTGGTGCGCCGGCACCGCGTGCCGCCCGATGACCGCTTTCTCGGCGGCACTCATCGAGCTCGAGCCTCTTGCAGGAGCCTTTGCGCTAGTGCTCGTCTCAGTGAACTTCCTGCGACACAGGCGCGGATACCGACTGCAGGTTGGCGCGCTTACATTTCTTTCGTTCAGACTGCTGGCCGTCGTTGTCCTGATCATCGTGGACGATCCCTCGTGCATCACTCGTCACGGCGCTCATCGCCGATCCGGCGTGAGGTGCGTATCGTTCAGTCACCGCGATCTCAGCGTCGCCTTGCTGTGGCCCGGCGCGCGCGGTGACTTCGGTTCTGCCCGCTTCGCGCGGATGAACAGCATGGCCGTCGCACCGGCCTCACCGTGCTTGCCGCCTCGAGGCGTGAAATTCTCGCTGGCGCCGCGCCGATTTGCATCGTGACCCGACGTTGCCCCGCCTTCAGTGGCGGCGACCGCGCGCACGGCACGACGCAGCAGAATAAGCTGCAGCGCCGGTGTCGTCGGCCGCCGGACATCACCTCAGCGACTTGCGAAGCTGGCGCCGCCGCCGCTGATCGCGCGTGGATCTCTGCAACGAACGACACCGTCACAGTGCTCCATGTAGAGCGCATGCTGCTGCCGTCGCTGTAGTTCCTCCTCGTCCTTTCGCTGCTCGGTGCGCAGAGCGTTCACGAATTCAGGCGCGCGTTTCTCCATGTGCTTCTCGTAATCGCTGTCGTCGTGTTCATTTTTCGGCTATCAGGCGGTCGCCATCACGGCTCTCGCCTCTTCCCGAGGCCGGAGTCCTCACGTCTGCTACTTCGTCGGCCGGCAGCGACCAGGGGAACAACGCACAGCCAGGCAGACGCCGGCCCGCGGTCGGAGAGCAGCAGCGGCTCGGTCTTGTAGTCCGTGACATCCAGCCGCCCCATGTCAACAACCTTCTTCTTGGTGGTTGATTGAATCCCGCGATAGGCCCAGGCCTATGGCGGATCGCGGCGCGGTCCCGAATGAGCTCACAAGGTCCTCCTCAGTTTCAACTTTCGGGCGCCGTGATGCGGGACGACCCACCAGTCCCCATGCAGACGTTCATGAGAACGGGATTCGCCGCGCGCCAGCGGGCGTCTGTTCTCTTGCGAACAGCGCAGCGTCCGGACGATCTGAGTGGCGAGAGGCGGCCGATGGCGTCCCTCATCCTGTCCTTACGGCACCGCAGATCTCGTCGCGGATCGCGGGATCGCGAATCACTTCGGAAGCCCGCGAACTCCACTACACCGTGGGGCATGTTGAGTCGCCCTCATCACACCACCACAGACGGACGCCAAGGGCAGCGACTCGGACAATCTGCCGTCGGCAGCGCCCCCCAGGATGACGGTATCGAGATCGCGACACATCTCCGCGATTTCGCGTTCGAGCGTCTGCTGGCGTCGGTGCCCATTGAGCCGCGAGTGCGGCGAAGAACCAGACGAACGTCACTGCGGCAGGATGCGAGCCAGCGGGGCCGTCTTTCTGACGGCACGATCGGCGTCGCACCCTTCCGGAGCATGAGTGGGGAACTTCAGTCGCCAGGAAGCTCTCCCACCCGCTCTGGCTCCTCTCGAACAACCGAGCCGGAGGACGCGACTTCCTTGACGAACTCCGACAGCTGCCGCCGAGACGCCACGTCTTCCCTGCACCATTTCGTGCCGACCATGACAGATATAGCAAAGTCCCACAGATCACAAGGTAAGGAACACGCTCATCGATGGCGATGATTCGCCGTCGCATGCCGCTCCTCGCACCACGCTCCTCCCTCGCCGGACCACCCGCGATCGTGAAGCAATGAGCACGATGGTGAAAATGCCAGGGTCAAGGACATCGAAATCCAATTCGAGGATTTCAGCGGGCCTGCCGACCCTGCGGCCGCGAGCTCGCGCGCGCGGCCGTGACCGGGACGGGGGCCTGTGCGCCGATGACATGCGCAGGCGCCGCCGCCGAGCATCAGGCGGTCCGGACCCGGACGTCTTGTTCAGTGCGGTGGCCAAATCAAGCTGTGTCCTTGTTGGACCCCCGAGAAGCTCGCGAAATGCTTCCGCCATCGCAGATTCACGGAGCGCTTCGCACTGGCCCATGCGCTCGCGATAGTTCACGGTCGTCTCGCGCTGGCCGAGACGGGGGGCGGGGGCGCCAGGTCCTCGCCGAGGATCGTTTTGATTTAGAGCGAAACCGCAGTCGCGGTGGGGTCCAGACAGCGAGATGACCTCGTCGACCTGGTAGGGGAGCTGGATGGGGCGATAGTCCAGGTGCTACCAGAAAACGTCGGCCCCAGTCCGGGGGAGAAAAAAAAAAAAAAAAAAAGTACTTGGTCGTGATCGCGCCCAGGGACGCGCCGGCGAGCACGACGTGGTCGTACTTGTCGCAAGCAAGCCGCAGGGCCCGCCATGTAGCGCTCGGTCTCGTCAATGAACAGGTAGTCCATGCAAGCTCAAGCAGCAGCGCGTCGCAGCGGGGCGCCGGGAAACGGCGCGGACGACGGCCGAGGGGCGGGCTCGGCGAAGACCAACAGCGCGGCGCCGCCCACCCCAGCGTGGCGAGACGGCAGGGAACTGGGCGGCGGTGTCAGGGAGCGGCCTCGGCATCGCAACCTCCAACCCGAGGGCGCCCATTACTTTGAGAATCGTGTCGAAGTCCGGACTGCGCTCACCTGACAGCGCCTTGTAGAGACTCTCGCGCGAGAGGCCGGCGTCGCGAGCCACCTGGCACATACCCTTGGCTCGGGCGATATCCCCGAGCGCCTGCGCGACGAACGCCGCATCGCCATCGGAATCCGCGAGGAACGCCTCGAGGTAGGCGGCCATCTCCTCCGGTGTTTTCCGATGCTCCGCCACATCGTACCGAGTCGTGGCTGTCTTCTTCTTCATCCGCTACTCCTACGAGACCGCGCGCCAGCTGCCGTGCCATCTTGATGTCTGCTATCTGGGTGTGCTTGCTGCCGCCAGCCAGCAGAACAATGGAACGTGACCGGCCTGTTTTCGCATCTTCTTGAGGCGACGATTACGGCGAAAATCGGATGCGTTGCACCAGAATGGCGACAGGTCGCTCTAACTTATTGAAAACAAAGGGAAGAGATTGGCGGAGAGGGTGGGATTCGAACCCACGTGCCGCTTTCGCGACAACACGCTTTCGAGGCGCGCCCGTTACGACCACTTCGGTACCTCTCCGCACGACTGGCACTGGCGAACGTCAAGTGAGAAGTCGGAAGACAGAAGTTGGAAGCTCGGAATTCCCGCCCGCGACGCTCGCTCCTGGCGCCGGTCGGCCAACTTCTAACTTCTGGCTTCCGCCTTCTAACTTTCCTCTAACTTTTGTCTTCTAACTTCTAACTTCCTTCCTTCGTTCCGCGAAGAACCGCTGCATCAGCGCCCGGCTGTCCGCCGCGAGGACGCCTGACACGACGACCATGCGGTGGTTGAGCGCCGGGTGCTCGTGCGCGCGCTGCGTGGATTCCACGGCGCCCGCCTTGGGCTCGGTCGTGCCAAACACCAGCGTCCCGACCCGCGCATGAACGAGCGCGCCGACGCACATGAGACACGGCTCGACCGTGACGTAAAGCGTCGCGCCCGTGAGCCGGTAGTTGCCGACCGCCCGCGCCGCCTCACGCAGCGCCACGATCTCCGCGTGCGCCGTGGGGTCGCAAGCCCCGATTGGCTGGTTCCAGCCTCGGCCCACCACCTCGCCGTCCACCACGACCACGGCGCCCACCGGCACTTCCCCGGCCTGCCCCGCCCGCCCGGCCAGCTCCAACGCGTCGTGCATGAACTGGGCGTGCCTCAGGTCGACCACCAGACCCTTCATCCTATCGCAAGAGAAGGCGACTGGCTGCGGGCTACGGGCCGGCCCGGAGCCAGGAGCCCGATGTCCGTGGCCTGCCCTCTTACACCAGGATCTCGCCTCGCAGCACCGTCACCGCTTGGCCGCTGAGGTACACGCGGTCGCCGTCGAGGCGCACCTTGAGCAGGCCGCCTCTTGCCGAGAGCTGGCGGGCCACCAGACCCGGTCTTGCCGAGCTTCCGGCTCCAATACGGCGTGAGACAGCAATGCGCCGAGCCCGTCACCGGATCCTCGGTGATGCCCGACCCGGGCGCGAAGAAGCGAGAGACAAAATCCATGTCCGGCATCGATGCCCGGCTCGTGATCATGACGCCGCGCACGGGCAGCGTCGCAAGCGTCGCGAAGTCCGGCGTGGCGCCGCGCACCACCGCTTCACTCTCGACCTCGACGAGATAATCGAACCGGCTCTTGCCCACGTACGTAGGAGCCACGCCCAGGGCCTCGGCCAATCCCGCCGGCGCCTGCGCCGCCTCTTCCCGCGTCGCGGGAAAGTCGAGCTCGATCCACTCGCCACGGAGCGTGGCCACGAGCTCCCCGCTCTTCGTCTGAAACCGAATCGCCTGATCCGGGTCGACCTGCTCGCTCTCCCAGAGCGCCTGCGCGCCGGCGAGCGTCGCGTGGCCGCAGAGCGCCACCTCGACCGTCGGCGTGAACCACCGGAGGTCGAACGCCCCGTCCGGCCGCCGGTGCAGGAACGCCGTTTCCGAGAGATTCATCTCGGTGGCGACCCGCTGCATCCACGCCTCGTCGCGCGGCGCCGTGAGGATCATCACCGCCGCGGGATTGCCGGCAAACGGCTCCGCCGTGAACGCGTCCACCTGAAAGAATCGGGCGTGCATGAATACGATAGAGTAGCGCGATGACCCACGCCGACGCACTCGAACTTTTCGCCTACAACACGTGGGCCAACGACCGAACGCTGGCGAGCCTGGAGCCCCTGACCGAGGCGCAGCTCGACGCGCGACCTGGGGTCGAGCTTCCCGACGATTCTCGGCACCGCCGCCCACCTGGCCGGCGGCGAATGGGTGTGGCTCGAGCGGTGGAAGGGCGCCAGCCCGGCGAAGATGCCCGACTGGGTGAGCGCGCCGGCGCTTCCCGCGCTCCGGGCCACGCTCGCCGCGATCGACGCCGAACTCGCGGCGTATCTCTCAACCGTGACCGACGCGGACCTCGTCAAGCCCGTCGCCTACACGCTCTTCAACGGCAAGCCTTCCACGCAGGCGCTTGGCGCGCAACTTCGGCACCTCGCCAACCACGGCACGTACCACCGCGGCCAGATTGCCGGCATGCTGCGCCAGGTCGGCGCCACGCCAACGAACACGGATTTCATCACCTTCATCAGAAAGGCCGGCTGATCGGCCGCGCAAGACAACCAGCGCCTCAATCGCCCGCAACAAATAACAAATAACAATAGCCGATAGCCAATGACCGATTGAGAACTCTGTGAGGCACACAGTGGGAGTCGATCGACGATCGTTTCTGAAACTGACGGGCCTGGCGCCGCTCGTCGCCGCCCTCCCCGCGTGCGCCAAGCCGCAACCGCAGCCCGCCGCCGCGCCGGCCGCGCCCACCGGCCCCGCCGACCACACCATCCGCATCGGCACGGGCCTGGTCGAGCTGGCGCCCGATCGCATCCTGGCAACGACGATGTACAACGACCAGTGCCCAGGCCCGCTCCTCCGCCTGCAGGAAGGGCGGCCGGTGACGGTGGATATCCACAACGACACGGACACGCCCGAGCAGCTGCACTGGCACGGCCAGTTCGTGCCGGTGGACGTCGACGGCGCCGCCGAAGAAGGCACGCCGTTCATCCCGGCGCACGGCCAGCGCCGCATCCGCTTCACGCCCGGGCCCTCCGGCCTGCGCTTCTACCACACGCACGTGTTCGCCGGACCCGACCTGCACGCGGGCCAGTACACCGGCCAGGTGGGACCCGTGTACATCGAGCCCAAGTACAACGCGGGCGCGTACGACCAGGAAGTGTTCCTGGTGCTGAAAGAATTCGAGCCGGCGTTCAGCCGCGGCGGCGACATGCCGATGGACTTCCTGTCGCCCGCCGCGCCCGACCCGCAGCTTCAGGCGACCGGCGAAGCCGCGATGCGCGCGTCGCTCGCGAAGGGCATGCCGCACGGCTACGAAGTGGGCTACGAGACGTTCGCCATCAACGGCAAGATGCTCGGCCACGGCGAGCCGCTCCGCGTGAAGCCCAACCAGCGCGTCCTCTTCCACATCGTGAACGGGAGCGCCACCGAGATCCGAGGCCTCGCGCTGCCGGGCCACGTCTTCCAAGTCGTGGCGCTCGACGGCAACCCCGTACCGACGCCCGTCGAAGTTCCGGTGCTGTGGCTGGGCACCGCCGAGCGCATCTCGGCCATCGTCAAGATGACGCGGCCGGGTGTGTGGATCCTGGGCGACGTGGGCGACGACCGCAACAACGGCATGGGCATGGTGGTCGAGTACGCCGGCGCCACGGGACAGCCTCGGTGGACGCCGGCGCCGCCCTCCAAGTGGGACTACACCCGGTTCGGCAGCACCGAAGGGTCGCTGCCGCCGGTTGACGAGACCATCGACATGGTGTTCAGCAAGGACAACGCGGCCGTCAACGGCTTCAACCGGTGGCTCATCAACGGCGCCGCGTTCTCGATGGAAACCAAGCAGCCGATGTTCAAGATCCACCACGGCGGCCGGTACCGGCTGCGCCTCCACAACGCGAGCGACGATATCCACCCGATTCACCTGCACCGCCACAGCTTCGAGTTGACGAACATCGCCGGCCGCGCGACCGCGGGGGTGGTGAAAGACGTGTTCATGCTCGGCGGCTACCAGTCGGCCACCGTGGACTTCACCGCGAACAGCCTCGGGCTGTCGCTCCTCCACTGCCACATGCAACTGCACATGGACTACGGGTTCATGGCGCTGTTCGACTGCCAATAGCGCGCTCGGCAGCTCCGCCAGAGGGAGAGCTTCTGGGCCCTCGAAGGCTCTTCGAGGCCCTCACGGCGTCGAAAATCCTACACGCGCGCCGAATAACCGCAGCAGGGCGCGGCCAGGCGCCCCGACTGGGCCCCGTCGCCCCCCCAGGCCCCTAGGCACACACCTTGCATTTGAATCTGTTGAACTACATCCAGGAGAAATTCATATGCGACGCCTTCTGCTGCTCTCAACCGTCTTCGCGCTCGTGGGGACGGGCGTGGCCTTCGCTCAGGAACAGGGCGCCGTCGGACCCGGTCGGGTCGAGATTGGCAGCGCCATCTTCGGCGGCGGCGCGCTGATCCTGCCGTCCGCGGGGGCCAGCCAGTCCCGCTCGACCAGCTACGTCGTGGGCGGCGCGGTGACGGTGAACCTCGATAACCACTTGGGCGTCGAAGGCGACCTGGGCCTGGGACTGAGCCACAACCAATCGATGTCCATCTACGGCACGGCGCCCATTCAGCAGCACGTGCCGAGCATGCTGAACTGGAGCGGGAGCCTGGTCTACAGCCCGCTCGGCATCCACCACAAGCTCGTGCCGTACGTCGAAGGCGGGCTCGGGGCCTTGACGGTGTTCGGGGCCCAGACGGACATCGGCGTGGGGCTTGCCGCGCAGACGACGTACTTCGCATCCAACGCGGGCGGCGGCGTCCGCTGGTTCCCCGTCCCTCACTGGGGCGCGCGGGCGGACTATCGCTTCATCTCCATCGACAACAACGGCAGAGGACTGCCTGTCGGAGGCCCAACGATCACGAAGTCAGCGCAACGGATCTACGTCGCGCTGGTCCTGACGTTCTGACCCACTGATGACCGGGCGGCGACAGGCATGGCACCGCGACAAGACGCGAACGGGACGGCTGGTCGTCGTCGGTCTTGTCGCGGCCATCTCTGGTCTCGCCGCCGCCTGCACGCCGACCGACTCCTCACGCACGTCTCCGCCTGAAGCCAGCCGCGACGACGTCGCCGCGCTCGTTCGGCGCGACGTCGCAACGGGCGCCGTGCCCGGCATGGGCGAGTTCACCTCCGCCGAGCAGGCCGACGCGGGGACGCTCTACGCCCAACTGCCGCCGCCGGTCTGGCTCGACGACGCGAGCCGACCAACCGCAGACGCACACGATGCGCTGACGCTGCTCGATCACGTCAACGAGGACGGGCTCGACCCGACCGAGTACCCGGCGGCGGCGCTACAGCAGATGGCCTCGACCCTGGACCACGCCGCGCGGCCGGCCGGCCGCGTCGCCGCCGCGTTCGACGCGGGCATGAGCCTGGCGATGCTGCGCTACTTCCGTCAGGTGCATTTGGGCCGGGTCGACGCCCAATCAGCTGGATTCAATCTGATCGCCCCGCCGGAGCCGCACGACTTCGGCGTGCTGCTCGCGGCCGCCCTCGCGCACCACCAGCTCACGGCGGCCGCCGCGGACCTCGAGCCGCCGCTCGCGCAGTACCACCAGCTGCGCCGCGCGCTCACGATGTACCGATCGATCGCCGCCGATTCGTCGATCCCGCAGGTGCCCGCGCCTGCTCACACGGTGCATCCGGGGGATCCGTACGCCGGCGTTCGCGCGCTGTACCGCCGCCTCGTCGCGGTGGGCGATCTACCGCCCGACAGCCCGCCGCCGGCGTCTCAGGTGTATGAAGGGTCGCTCGTCGGTGGCGTCACGCACTTCCAGCGCCGCCACGGGCTGACGCCCGACGGCGTGATCGGCAGCGGCACCGCCAAGGCGCTTGCCGTGCCGCCCGGCTGGCGGGTCCGGCAAATCGAGCTGGCGCTCGAACGCCTGCGGTGGCTGCCCGACCTCACGCCGGCGCCGCTGGTCGTCATCAACGTCCCCATGTTCCATCTCTGGGCCTGGGACCAGACGCCGGTCAGCGGTCCGCCCGCCGTGCAGATGGACGTCATTGTCGGCAATGCGATGAACACGCAGACGCCGGTACTGGTCGCGACGCTGCGCGACGTCATCTTCCGGCCGTACTGGAACGTGCCGCGGTCCATCGTCAGGCACGAGGTCCTTCCGGCGATCGCGCGGACGCCGGATTACTTCTCCAAGAACGCGATGGAGCTGGTCGATGGCCAGCGCGACGACTCGGCGGTCGTCCCGCCGACGCCGGCCAACATCGGGCGCCTCAGGCAGGGCGAGGTGCGGATCCGCCAGCGCCCGGGCCCGAAGAACTCTCTCGGTCTGGTGAAATTCGTCTTCCCGAACGTGGAGGACGTCTACATGCACGGCACGCCGGCCCCCCAGCTCTTCACGCGCGCGCGCCGGGATTTCAGCCACGGCTGCGTCCGCGTGGCCGATCCGGTGGCGCTCGCCGACTGGGTGTTGAAGAATCAGGCCGACTGGCCGCCGGATCGGATCGGGGCCGCGATGACCGGCACGACGACGATCCGCGTCGCGGTGGCGCGCCCGATCCAGGTCATCCTGTTCTACAACACGGCCGCTGTCATGCCGGATGACGGCACGGTCCACTTCGCGGACGACATTTACGGTCAGGACACGCGACTCAACGAGGCGTTGACGTCGCGTTCACAGGCTGGCAACTAATAGAGAGACCTCGTCCCGACGACTACCAGGTCCGCACGCGGCCCGTGTCGACGTGAACGAAATCCGATGAGGGATAGTACCCGACGCCGCCACGGCGAAGATGCAGCGCCGCCGCGCGAAGCTTCGGCAGCGGCACGTCGGCGAGGCGGATGTCGATGGCCTGGCCGACCATGTGGAGACTGTTGGCGGCCACGCCTTCGCTGCGCCGCCGCAACATCGCGTTCGTGACCGGCGACCGGTAGCCGGAGATCACTTGAAACGGCCGCGCCGTGTCGGTGGCGCTCGTGATGGCGAACAGCAGATCGAGCAGGCGCGGGTCGATCGGGTGCACGTCGCCCGTGCGGAAGTCACGCAGGTAGTGGTTGACCGTGCTCAGCGCGTCGGGCAAGTACTGGCCGCGCTCGAAATACTCAATCGCCAGCCGCTCGCCCGTGTGCGTATGGGTGAAGCGCAGCGCTCTCGTGCTCTCGGGCGCCGCGGCGGCGAATACGCGCGATGCCGCCATGACGGGTGCGAGGCCCGCCAGCATGACGGCGAATTCACGTCGTGACATCGATTTCATATGCAACTCGCCGTGGACGCCGCCGAGACAAATCGCGGGGCGACTGCCAGTATCGACGGCCCTTCCCGGACCTGTCAAATCGGCGGGGCGCAGGGCCTGGCCGCGGCTGGGACGGCCCCCCGGGGCCTCTTCGGGGGCACTTGACGGCCAGCCGGACCGGGCGCATCCTGAGCCCTGGGGGTCCCCATGAATTCCACTGTCGTGCTTGACCAGGCGGCCATCCGCTTCGACGAGCCTGTCCGCGCCGTGCTTCGCCGCAAGGGCTATGCGGTGTGGTCGATTCCGCGGGACGCGAGCGTGTACGAAGCCATCGAGTTGATGTCCGAGGCGAAGATTGGCGCCCTCGTCGTCTTCGGCGGCGGACAGGTCGTCGGCATCGTGTCCGAACGGGACTACGCACGGAAGGTGATCCTGCAGGGCCGCGATTCGCGGTCCACGCTCGTCGAGGAGATCATGAGCACGCCGGTGTGGTCGGTCCGCGAGACGGACACCATCGACGAGTGCATGCGCCTGATGACGTCCCGGCGCGTGCGCCATCTCCCCGTCCTCGACGGCGCGACGGCCGTCGCCGTCGTGTCGATTGGCGATCTGGTGAACTGGGTCGTCGGGTCGCAAGCGCAGACAATCGACTATCTGCAGCGCTACATCGACGGCGCCTATCCGGGATAGCGCGTGTCCGAGTCCGGCGGAGCGGCCGGCACGCGCCGCCGCGACGAGACACGAATGGTCCGCGCGGCGGCGCCGGCGGGCGATCACACCTCGGACGAGCCGTCGCGTGGAGACCGTCTCGGGTGCTTCCACCGGCCCATTCCGACGCCGACCAGCGCGGACCCGGCGGCCAGCGCCACACTCGACACGAACACCGCGAACTCGATCAGGTCGTGTGTGAGCGAGTCCTGCGGCGACGCGGTCGACGGGCTGCTGCCACCAACCCCAGGAATGACGAACCACGCAAAGACAAAGGCGCCGAGCGTGAAGACGACGGCGCCCCACCACAACAGGGACTTCATCATGTCTCGCTCCCTGACGCGCGTATGCGTCTGACGCTTGCTTTCGGGAGTGCAGAGTTCGTGCCAGAACCCCGCCGCTGGAACGCTCCCGGGCGCGTCTCGCGGGACTAGCGGAACCGACCGGTATCTGTTCACGGACCGTGGCGATCTTACGCGCGCCACCCGCCGGTCTCCGGTGCCTCCTTCCACGTCTTCAGGCGCGATAGTCGCCGATCCCTGGGTCTCAGGGCCTGGCACGGAGTGTGCTCGTTTAGTCCATCGGAGGACGAACATGGTGAAGAAAGCCTTGGCGGCGGCCGCGATTGCGTTGACCATGGCGATCTCCGCGTGCGCCCACCGTGACATCACGAACGTGCCGACGGGCGCCCGCGTCGAGATCACGCGGCAGGACGGCGGTGTGACGGACGGCACGCTGCTGCGGATCGCGGGAACGAATGCGGTCATTGCCGTCGGGACGCGCGAACGCACGATCCCCGTCGCCGATGTCGTCTCCGTGCGCGTGCTCGACGCCAACACCGCGATGAACAGCGACGATCTTCTTCCGCCGGCGGCGCGATTCCGCGAGTACCTCGTGCCGGGCAATGTGACGCTCACGGCCCGGCTCGACACCGCGGTTGCATCCGATGCCAATCACTCCGGCGATCCCGTGCGGGCCACCTTGGCGAAGCCGGTGATGGTCAACGGCACCGTCGTGCTGCCCGTGGGCACCCTTATCAAGGGCACGGTTGATGACGCGACGGCATCCGGGCGTGTGAAGGGCCGCGCGCGGCTTGCCGTGCGCTTCACGACCCTCACCGCCCACGATGGCACCTACGCGATCGACGGCCATGTCGTGGCGGAAGCCCGTGCGACGAAGGGCCGCGACACGAAGACCATTGGGCTGCCAGCGGCCGGTGGCGCGATCATCGGCGGGCTGCTCGGCGGCAAGAAGGGAGCCCTCGCCGGCGCGGCCATTGGCGGCGGCGCTGGAACGGCGGTGGTGCTGTCAACACCGGGTCAGAACATCCGGTGGCGCGACGGCCGCACGCTGTCTTTCTCTCTGGGACGCGACATCAACGTGCGCGTCCCGATTACGCCACGCGAGCGTCAAGGAGGTGTGCAATGACCGCAGGCAAGACGTCGGTGTTGATCGCAACGATGGTCGGCGGCACGGTGTTAGGTATGTGGCTGGCGCCGCGCGTCACGCCGCTCGAGACGGCGTTCCATCATCCGCCCGCGGTGGCGACCGCGTCCGCGCCGGCGGCAGGGCCGGCCGTCGCCGCCGCCGCGCCGGCCGTTGAGCCCGAGACCGCGGCGCCCGCGGCGACGGCCCGGATCGCGCGCGCCGCCTACCGGCCGTCGGACCGCTTCCTCGCGCGAGAGCAGCCCTTGCTCGAGCCCGGCACGAACATGACGGTCGCCGCACGCGGCTTTCACAGCGCCACGCAGTTCGCGTCAATCGCGCGTGCGTCTCGGAATCTGAACGTCCCGTTCGTCCTGCTCAAGGATCGGACGGTCACGCGGCACATGAGTCTGCAGCGGGCGATACACACGCTCAAGCCAGGCGTGAACGCGCGAATCGAGGCGGACCGAGCGCTGGCGGAAGCCCGGTCCGACGTCTTGGAACCGACCATCGAGTAGCCGCGTCCATCCGTTCCTCGGGGAGGGGCCCAATCGTCGGCTCCTCCCCGCCCTCCACCGAGCCCGTCTCCACGCGGCGCAGGCTCGCGGTCCGCCCGGCGGATCGTGGCACAATGGCGCCGCCATGGACGTGTTTCTCCAGGCCGCGCTGGACGAAGCCCTGCAGGGGCGCGCCGAGGGCGGCATTCCGATTGGCGCCGTGCTCGTCCACGGCGGCCGCATCCTCGGCCGCGGCCACAACCAGCGCCTCCAGCACGGCAGCGTCGTGCTCCACGGTGAAATGGACGCACTCGAGCGCGCCGGACGCCAACCCGCGTCGGTCTACCGCGAGTGTGTGCTGTACACGACGCTCTCGCCCTGCGCGATGTGCACGGGCGCCGTCCTGCTCTACGGCATCCCCCGTGTCGTCATCGGCGAGAATCGCACGTTCATGGGAGAAGAAGACCTTCTCCGGTCGCGCGGCGTCCACATAGAGGTGGTCCAGGACGCGCGGTGCATCCAGATGATGGAAGCGTTCATCGCCGACTATCCCGAGGTCTGGAACGAGGATATCGGCCAGTAGGCCGCGTTCCGGCGCGCCGGGACACGCGGCATGGCAAGGGAGCACGATGTCGTTCGCCACGTATCCAAGTTTGAAAAACAGAAGTGTGTTCGTCACCGGCGGGGCCTCGGGCATCGGCGAGGAGATCGTCCGCGCGTTCGCCGGCCAGGGATCGAACGTCGGTTTCGTCGATTTCAACGTCGAGCGCGGCACGGCGCTGGCCGCCGAGCTCACCGATGGAGGCGCGCGCGCCAGGTTCGAGCCGTGCGATCTCCGCGATATCGCCGCGCTGAAGCGCGCGTTCGCCGCGCTCGCCAACGCCCAGGGTCCGGCGCAGGTGCTCGTCAACAACGCCGCGCGCGACGACCGGCACCGCTGGGAAGACGTGACGCCGGAGTTCTTCGACGAGCGCATCACCTCGAATCTGCGTCATATGTTCTTCGCGATTCAGGCGGTCGCGCCCGGCATGATCGCCGCGGGCGCCGGCTCGATCATCAACCTGGGCTCGGACTCGTGGTGGCGCGCGACCGGCGGCTTCCCCGTCTACGCGACGTCGAAGGCCGCCGTGCACGGACTGACGCGCAGCATGGCGCGCGACCTCGGCCAGCACCGCATTCGCGTGAATACGCTCGTGCCGGGCTGGACGATGACCGAGCGGCAGAAATCTCTGTGGGTCACGCCGGAAGGGTTGGCCAAGCAGCTCGACACCCAGTGCCTGCCCGATCCCATCGAACCGGTCTACGTGGCGCAGATGGCGCTGTTTCTGGCCGCCGACGACTCGGCGATGTGCACGGCCAACAACTACATGGTCGAAGCCGGTTCGATCTGACGCCGAGGCACTTACACCATGAAGCTCATGAAGGCTGGCAGGCGCCGGTGAGTTAGAACTCGCCGAGCTGGCCGCCGCCTTCGGCGGCCGCACCGAGAAGCGAGGGGCGGGCGTAAGCGCGGACCATGCGCTTCCGGCTAGCCACTTCTCCGCGCTTACGTCCGCCCCTCGCCTCTCGGTGCCCGGGCCCGGCTCTGCCGGGCCGCCAGCTCGGCTCGCGGCCAGCCTTCATGTGCTCCATGGTGTACCTCGTCCTCGTGCGACGGGCTGCGAGACGTCCTCAGGAGCCGCCGTATTTCTTCAGGAGTTCGGCCGCGTTCGCGTGCGTGACCTGCTCGGTGCCGAGGACGACCTCTTTCGGCGCGTGCTCGTGCTTGACGAGGATGCGCTCGGCCCAGTCGATGGCCTCGGCGCCGCCCGTCGGATAGACGTAGGTCACCCCGATGCGTCCAGCCAACACGGACCGAATGCCGCCATCCGGCGTGGGCAGACCGTCGATGCCGACAAACAGCATGTCGCCCAGCGTCCGCCCGGCGTTCTCAGCCGAGATGTAGGCCGCCTCGGCCATCGGGTCGTTCTGCCCGTAGACGACGTCGACGCGCGGGTTCGCCTGGAACATGGCCTGCGACACGGGCACCGCGCGCTCGCGCAGCCAGTCGGCGGTCTGGCTCGCGACGATGTGCGCGTTCGGGTCGCTGGCCAGCCCGGCGCGGAATCCATCGCCCCGCTCCTGCGTCGGCGTCGAGCCTTCGAGGCCGCGCAGCTCGATCACGTCGCACGGCGACTTGTGGTGGTCCTGGCACCAGCCGGCCACGTACTGGCCCGCCTGCCGGCCGATCAGCGTGTTGTCGGCGCCAATCCACATCGTGTACTGGTCGCCGTTGACCTTGCGATCGAGCACGATCACGGGAATGCCTTGCCCGTACGCTTTGGCGACGACGTCGGTCAGCGGCGCGGCTTCGTTGGGCGAGATGATCAGCAAGTCGATGCCCTGCTGGATGAACGCCTCGACGTCGGCGACCTGCTTCACGTTGTCCTGCTGGGCATCGGCAAAGGCGACTTGGAATTCCGGGTGCGTCTTCGCCGCGGCGGCGATTTGATCGTACATCGCCCGACGCCACGGCTCACCCTTGTTGGGCTGCGAGACACCGATGAGAAAGGTCTTCGCCGCGCCGTTTCCGGACGCGCCGCTCTGCGCACCGCGGCCGCAGCCTGCCGCCATCATGGCCAGCGCCGCGCCGGCCGCCACGCTCGTGTTCACCCACCCCATGCGCATCTCGACCTCTCCCGTCGCGCGATTACGCGCGTGCCCCGCGCCGCCGCTGCCACACCACGGCCAGCACGATGATGACGCCCTTCAGGATCATCTGATATTCGGACTGCAGATTCCTCAAGCCCAAGACGTTGTCGAGCACGCTCAGCATCAGCGCGCCGCCCATCGTGCCCGCGATTGACCCGACGCCGCCCGACAGGCTCGCGCCCCCGATGACCGCGGCGGCAATCGCGTTGAGCTCGTACCCGCTGCCGTCGATGGCGCTGCCCTGGTTGACGAGCGCGACGTGCAGCAGGGCCGCGACGCCGGAGAGCAGGCCGGCCAGGCCGAAGGCCATGACCTTCACACGATCCACGCGGACGCCCGAGAAGCGCGTGGCCGTCTCGTTGCCACCCACCGCGTACACGTGGCGGCCGAACACGGTCAGCCGCAAGACAACCGAGAACAACAGCCCGGCGCCAAGAAAGTAGAACATCTGGGCGGGCAGCGCCAACCCGAAGATCCGCACTTCTCCGGCGAGCAGCGCCTTGAAGGCGGGCGGCGCCAGGTCCGCCCCCGCGCCAAACGCCAGCGGAATCGCGTAGCCGCCCGACCACAGCGACGCCGCGCCGCGCGCGACGCTCATCATCGCGAGCGTCGTGATGAACGACTGAATCCGCAGCCTCGTCGTCACGACGCCGTTCGTCAGCCCGACGGCCAGCCCCAGCGCCGGCACCAGGATCAGCGTGGGCACGATGCCGAGGTGGTCGCGCATGAGGAAGGTCGCCGCGCCCACCGCGCACAGGGCGAGCACCGCGCCGACCGACAGGTCGATGCCGCCGGTCACAATCACGAGCGTCATGCCGATCGCGATGATGCCGTTCTCGGAGGCAAAGCGGATGACGTTCAGGAGGTTCTGCGGCTCGAGGAAGACGTTGTGGCCGGCACGGACCGGCGACACCACGGCCGCCAGGGCGAGGACCGGAATCAGCCCGAAGAGGCTGGCAAATCGACGGACGACCGCGAGCAGTCGGCTGGACACGTGAGCGCGACAATCCTAGCCCGCTTTATTCACGAACGCGGCGCGTTCGTGAACACGCGCCCCGTGGCTCTTGGTCGGGTGAGGCCAGGGGCTTCGACACCGCGCCGACCGCGGGGCTCAGGGCTAGCCCTGAGCGAAGGCCCCGTGTCTGGGCCTGAGTCGAAGCCCGGAGGGCGGATTGTGGAGCCTTCATGAATAATCCGGGCTAATACGGGGGCGTCGCCGCCCGACGGGCTCAGATCGGGTCGGCGGTCTCGATGCCGCGGAAGGCCGGCTTGTCGAAGATGGCAAACGCGACCACGAATCCGACGGCGAGCCCGCCGACGTGTCCCCAGCGGGAGATGCCCGGCACCGCAAAGGTGAAGATCAGGTTGAGCGCCAGGATCCCGAGATTGGCCCGCACGAGGCGCATACCGGCCGGCCCGAGCTTGAACCCGACGGCGAAGAGCGCGCCGAACAACCCGAAGATGGCGCCGCTCGCGCCAACGGTGACCTCGAGCGGTCCGGCGAAATACGCCACCGCCAGGCTGGAAGCCAGCAGCGAGATCGCATACACGATCACCGTTGACTTCGTCCCCATGATGACTTCGATGAAGCGCCCGAGGATGTAGAGCGAGTACATGTTGACGGCGATGTGCAGGACGCTCCCGTGGAGGAAAGCCCCGGAGATCAGCCGCCAGGTACTGGCCGTCTTCCCTCACGAGCGCCGGCACCAACGCGCCGGCGTTGACCAGACGCTGGAGCGATCCGCCGCCCGTGAGCAGCGCCGGCCCGACGCGCCCGACTTCGTAGACGAAGGCGAGAACGTTTGCGACGATGAGCAGGGTTGTGGCGGGCGTCCGCGGACGAGGCATCGAATCAGCATACACGCAGCGCCTTCACCGGCCGGTGAAGGCGCTGCGGATGGCCATACGACTACTGACGGACCAGACGGACGCGAGGGGCGCCGGACATCCCTCACGCGAGGGCGGCCTTGCAGTAATCCAGGCACTTGATGACTTCCTTCACGGCGTCCGACCCTTGCGGGATGTTGTATTCCAGCTCGATCGCCGCCGGCATCGTCCACTTGTTCTTCTGGACGGTTCGCAACAGCTCCTTGATTGGGCGTCTCGCCGGTACCCCACGGGAGGTTGAGCGCGCAGTGCGCCGGCGTGGTCCGATCCTTGAGATGGAAGCTGGCGATCCGGTCGTGGAACTTCTCGAGGAACAGCACCGGGTTGCCGCCGCCGCCCGCCACGTAATGGCCGAAGTCGACGTTCGCCATGTTGCCCTTCGAGGCCGCGAAGGCCGCATCGAAGGCGGTCATGCTGCCCTGCAAGTGCGTGTGGTAGGCAACGTAGATCTTGTGCTTCAGACCGAAGTCCCCCAGCCTCTTGAGCTGGGCCACATCGTCGGTGAGCTCGAGCGTCGTCTGCGTGCAGCCGAGCGCTTCGGCGACGTTGAACACCCACTCCACTTC
The DNA here is from genome assembly GCA_963849525.1 of uncultured Acidobacteriota bacterium. Lineage (GTDB taxonomy): Bacteria > Acidobacteriota > Vicinamibacteria > Vicinamibacterales > SCN-69-37 > CAVXSP01. Next base: position 313,044 of record CAWKHL010000010.1, read on the forward strand.
ATCGTCGGACATGCTGGTGCTCAGCATCTTGACGGCGTAGATTGACACGCCCGCGTCGTTGTACATCTTGCGCAGGGCCTTGACCTGGTCCATCGACACGGACTGATACCACTTCCGGTGTTCGTCGGCGGCGGCTTTGGCCGCCGCCTGCTCCTCGGGCGTGGTGGCGCCGCGGCCGCCGCGCCCCCGACCTCCGCCGGGCCCGCCTGGGCCGCGGCCTCCGCCTTCCTGGGCGGGCGCACACGGCACGCCGTTCCACTCCGACGTCAACGTCGCCGGATCCGGCGCGGCGCCGCGGCGGCCGGGACCACCTCGTCCGCGCCCGCCGCCGGCCCCGGCCCGGCCGGGACCGCCGCCGCGCGAAGGCGCGCCGAGGTAGCTCTCGACCGGCGCGCCCATCAGCTCAATCGCGCTGATCCCGGAGTCGACCACGTACTTGAGGATGGCTTCGGCGCTCTGGTCCGGCATGCTCCGGTAGCTGTAGGTGATCGTGCCGATCTGCACCCCGTCGATCAGCGAATCGGGTCTGGCGGCCGCCAGCACCGAATCACCGAACAGCCGGTCGAACATCGCCGCGGCCGGCAGCGTCGCCAGCGCCAGTTTCCCAAAGTCGCGTCGTGTGGTACTTCATGGCGCTACATCCCGCCGCGTCCGCCCCCGGCGGCACCGGCCGGGGCACCCGCGCGCCCTCCGGCGCCACGCCCACCTCGGCCACCGCGGCCACGGCCGCCGCCACCGCCGCGCGCCGGCCGCTCGGCCATCAGCGCGTCAACCGGGTAGTCGGCCGCCCATGCGATGCCGCGAAGGAGCATCGGCTCGATCACCGGGTTGGTGAAGTTCGCGTAGGCGTGTCCCTGCATCCAGACGAACGCGCGATAGGGCTGTCCCGCCACGCCGCCGCCCAGCAGACGGTTCTCGTAGGTCCAGACCTGCGGCACGACTTCGCCGGCGTGGGTGCCAGCGCTCTGGCTCTCTGGAATGACGCCGGTCGCGAGCACGTGGATAGCGGGCGACTTCGCGAACGTCATCAGGAAGAACGCTTCGTCGTTCAGCGTGAAATCCGACATGCCCTGCATGATCGGGCTGGCCTTGTTGACGATGGAGTACTTGATGTCGCCAGCCGAGAAGTTCGTCTCGCCGTGCTTCTTGGCACCGCCGAGAATCGAGGCGAGCCACTCCGGATCCGGGCCGCACAGCGTGTCGTGGATGCTGACGAGCCCGCCGCCCCGGGCGAGGTAGTCCTCGAGCGTGGCCTGCTCGGTGGGCGTCATGTAGCCGGCGTCGCCCTTGTACATCACCATCACGTTGACGCCGGAGAGTTCGGCCGGCGTCGGGAAGTGCAGGCTGCCGTCGACGATCGCGCCGTGGTCGGTCAGCAGCTTGCTCCAATCGGCGAGAAACTGCGGGTAATCGTGCATGCCCGGCGGATGCGTCTTCAGCCCGGCCCGGATGTAGATGTGCATCGGGCGCCCCGACGCCGCCTGCGCCGCGGGCGCGCTCTCCTGTCCGACGAGCGCCGGCGCCGTGAGGACCAACCCCATCGCGCAGAGCGCCAACGTCCGTACCGCTGCTTTCATGGACATGCTGCCTCCTTCAGGCCGCGGGCGAGTTGACGTCGCGCGAAGATGCGTACCTGAGCACGCGCACATTACTCCGGTCGCGGGCACCAATCAAGCACGGCGAACGAGCGGGGGCGGCGCGGACTCGGCGGAACGGCCGCCTTCGCACGTGGCTTCGGTGCTCCCCGTCGCTTCGTCTTGCGGCCGGCGAGCGTTCGGGAGGGGTCATGCCTCGACATGGAGTGGCCCCTCCGATGGGGCCTCGTGGCCGGCTGGGCCGTCCGGCAGCCGCCGGCCTTTCCAGATGTAGTAGATCGCCGGATAGACCAGCAGCACGACGATGACCGACGTCACCACACCGCCCACCATTGGCGCGGCGATGCGCTTCATGACGTCGGCGCCAGTGCCGTGGCTCCACATGATCGGCAGCAGGCCGGCCAGAATGACGCTCGCCGTCATGATCTTCGGTCGCACGCGGGTGACGGCGCCTTGGTAGACCGCCGCCGCCAGATCGGCGCGGGTCGTGAGCTTACCGGCCGCGACCGCCTCGTCGTAGGCGCCATCGAGATACAGCAGCATCACGACGCCGGTTTCCGCGCTCACGCCGGCGAGGGCAATCATGCCGACCCAGACGGCGATACTCAGGTTGTAGTGCAGCACGTAGAGCAGCCACAGCGCCCCGATGAGGGCGAACGGGACCGCGAGCAGCACGATCAGCGTCTTGAAGACGGATTTCGTGTTCAGGTAGATGATGACGAAGATGATGAGCATCGTCATCGGGATCACGTACATGAGCCGCTGCTCGGCGCGGATCATGTACTCGGTACTGGCCGCTCCACGCGAGGCTGTACCCGGCCGGCATCGTCACGCCCTTGGCGACCGCGTCCCGCGCGCGGCGCACGTAGGTGCCGACATCCGTCCCTTGCAGATCGATATAGACCCAGGCGTTGGGCCGGGCGTTCTCCGTCTTGATCGCCGGGGGGCCTTTGGCGATCTCCACGTCGGCGAGTTGACCGAGGGGAATCTGCGGCCCGGCTGGCGTGCCGACCAGGATCCCGCGGAGCGCCGGCAGATTGTCGCGCAGTTCCCGGCTGTACCGAAGGTTGACCGGATACCGCTCCAGCCCCTCGACCGTCGTCGTGATGTTCATGCCGCCGATGGCCGATTGGATGACGTCCTCGACATCGCCGACCGTCAGGCCATAGCGGGCGATGGCCGTACGGTCCACGTTGAAATTCAGATAGTTGCCGCCGGTCACCCGCTCCGCGTAGACGGAGAGCGTCCCCGGCACGCCGCGGATGACGGCCTCGACCTGGCGGCCGAGACCGTCCAGCACGGCCAGGTCGGGGCCGGAGATCTTGATGCCGACCGGCGTCTTGATGCCGGTGGAGAGCATGTCGATGCGCGTCTTGATTGGCATCGTCCAGGCGTTGGTCACGCCCGGGATCTGGATCGCCTGGTTCATCTCGCTCGTCAGCGTCTCGGGGGTCATGCCGGCGGGCCACTCCGACTGCGGCTTGAGCGTGATGGTCGTCTCGAACATGTTGAGCGGCGCCGGATCGGTGGCCGTGTCAGCGCGCCCGGCTTTGCCGAAGACGTGCACCACTTCCGGGAACGAGCGGAGGATCTTGTCGGTCTGCTGCAGCACCTGCCGCGCCTCGCCGATCGAGATGCCCGGCAGCGTCGTCGGCATGTAGAGGAGGTCGCCTTCCCACAGCGGCGGCATGAACTCCGACCCCAGGCGGGAGTACGGAATCCAGGTCAGCCCGAGGGCGACAACGGTCGCGCCGAGCACGGGCCAGCGCCAGCGCAGCACGAAATGCAGCGCCGGGTCGTACACGTGGATGAGCAGGCGGCTGACCGGGTTGCGCGCCTCGGACCGGACCTTGCCGCGGATCCAGTAGCCCATCAGCACCGGGACCAGCGTGACCGAGAGCAGCGAGGCGGCGGCCATCGAGTAGGTCTTCGTGAACGCCAGCGGCTTGAACAGCCGGCCTTCCTGCGCCTCGAGCGTGAAGACGGGCACGAACGAGACCGTGATCACGAGCAGCGCATAGAAGAGCGTCGGCCCGACCTCCTTGGCGGCATCGGCGATGATCTGCCAGTGGGCTTTCCTGCCCGCGTCGCGTTCGAGGTGCTTGTGCGCGTTCTCGATCATGATGATCGCCGCGTCCACCATCGCGCCAATCGCGATCGCGATGCCGCCGAGCGACATGACGTTGGCGTTGAGCCCTTGCGCGTGCATCACGACGAAGGCCATCAGGATCGCCACCGGCAGCATGCAAATCGCGACGAGCGCCGAGCGCACGTGCAGGAGGAAGACCAGGCACACCAGCGCCACGACCAGACTCTCTTCGAGCAGCTTCTCCTCCAGCGTGTCCACCGACCGCTTGATCAGGCCCGACCGGTCGTAGACGGTCAGGATCTGCACGTCGCTCGGCAGGCCCGGCTTGAGCTCCGCCAGCTTCGCCTTGACGCGGCTGATGACGTCGTAGGCGTTCGCCCCGGCGCGGACGACGACGATGCCGCCGACGGTCTCACCTCGACCGTCGAGCTCCGCCAGGCCGCGGCGGATCTCCGGGCCGACCTGTACGGTGCCGACGTCCTTGAGCAGAATGGGCGTGCCGCTGCTGTCGACCCCGAGCGCCACCTGTTCGATGTCGCCGACGTTCTTGATATAGCCCTCGCCTCGGACCATGAACTCCGACTCGGCCATCTCGAGCACGCGGCCACCGACGTCGTTGTTGCTCCGCTGCACGGCGCTTCGGATTTGCGCCAGCGTGACGTGATACGCCCGCAGCTTGTTGGGGTCGACCGTGATCTGGTACTGCTTGACGAACCCGCCGACGCTCGCGACTTCCGAGACGCCGGGCACGCCCGTGAGCTGATACTTGAGGTACCAGTCCTGCAGGCTGCGCAGCTCCGACAGGTTGCGATGGGGCGACTGCAGGACGTACATGAACGCCCACCCGACGCCCGTCGCGTCCGGTCCGAGCGACGGCGTGACGCCCGCGGGCAGCCTGCCGCTCACGTAGTTCAGGTACTCGAGCACCCGGCTCCGCGCCCAGTAGAGGTCCGTCCCATCCTCGAAGATGACGTAGACGAACGAGTAGCCGAAGAACGAGTAGCCGCGGACGACCTTCGCGTACGGCACCGCCAGCATCTGCGTCGTGATGGGATAGGTGACCTGATCCTCCACCACCTGCGGCGCCTGACCCGGGTACTGCGTGTAGATGATGACCTGCACATCCGAGAGGTCGGGGATCGCGTCGAGCGGCGTCTGGTGCACCGCGTAGACGCCGCCGGCCGCCACGAAGAGCGTCGCCAGGATCACCAGGAACTTGTTACGAATCGACCAGTCGATCAGGCGTTCCAGCATGGCTACTTCGCCGCCATCCGCGAGATGGCGTCCTTCAGGTTGCTTTCCGAGTCGATGAGGAACTGCGCGGAGACGACGACGCGGTCGCCCTCGTGGACGCCGTCGAGCACCTGCCACAGACCGTCGCCGTTGACGCCGAGCGTGACGTTCCTGGCGGCGAAGAGTCCGTGGCCCACATCGAGCACCACGACGTCGCGCAGCCCGCTGTGGATCACCGCGCTGTCGGGCACGGTGAGCACGCCGCGCACGGACGGGACGGCGATCGTCACGTTGGCGTACATGTCCGCGCGGAGGCTCGAGTTGGCGTTTGGCAGCTCGATCGACGCGGTCATCGTCCGCGTCTTCTGGTCCAGCGCGGGGTGCAGGTACCGCACGACGCCCGTATAGACGCGACCCGGCTGATACGGCAGCTCGACGCTCGCCTGCTGTCCGACCTTCACCATCGGGATCTGGTTCTCGAAGATCTGCACGTTCACCCAGATCGTCGACAGGTCGACAATCTTGTAGAGCACCATGCCGGGCGTCGCGCGCATGCCCTCGAGCGCCTGGTCCATCTTGTCGACCACCAGGCCGTTCACCGGCGACAGCACGGACAGGGTGCGCTGGACCTGTCCCGCTTTCGCCAGCGCGTCGATCTGGGTGTCGCTGATGTCCCAGTACTGCAGCCGCTGTCGAGCGGACTCGACCAGCGCCTGCGCGCGCGCTGCGGCATCCGGATACGGGCTCGCCGCCAGGCGCTTCGCGTACGCGATCGCCTGCAGGTACTCCTGCTCGGTCGTCACGAGCTCCGGACTGTAGATGTCGAACAGGTCCTGGCCCTTCTTCACGGGCTCGCCGACGTAGTTGACGTGCACCGTCTCAATCCAGCCCTCGTACTTCGTCGTGATGAGCGCGACCTGCCGGTCGTTGTAGGCGAGCGTGCCGAGCGTGCGAATCGTGAAGGGGATGTCCGTGCGGCGCACCGGCTCGGACTTCACCCCGATGTCTTGCACGAACGCCGGGTCGATCCGGACCGTCCCTGGCGGAGGCGGCTCGCCGTCGTCCTCATAGACGGGAACGAGGTCCATCCCCATCGGCGACTTGCCGGGCGCGTCGCGGATGTAGGTAGGGTCCATCGGGGCCCGCCAGTACTTGACCTTCCGGGCGGAGGGCGTCGAAGCCCCGCTGGGTGACGACGGCGGCGTCGAGACGATCGCGCCGCGCGCGCGATCCAGCCAGGACCAGTGCGCCGGGTTCGCCACGGCGAACAGCGTGGCGCCGATGCCAATGCCAAGCGCCAGCACGACCAACAGCAAACGGCTCTTCATGGGATCCTCGTGCCTTCCGGAAACGGCGATCCAATCGCCCGTTCGAGATTGGCGAGCGCGACCAGATAGTCGGCCGTGTCGCGTGCGTAGATCAGCCGTACGTCGAGCCGGCTGCGCTCGCTGTCGAGCAGGTCCAGCACGCCGGCTTCACCAGTTTCGTAGGCCGATTCGGTTGACCGCAGCGCCTCGTCGGTCTGCGGCACCAGCACGTCGCCAATGAGGCGCAACTGCTCGGCGAGCGTCTGGATGCGCGAGATCTGGTCCTGCGTGGCGAAAGCCATCGCGTTGTGCGCGTCGTCGCGGCGCAGCGTCGCCGCCGAGAGATCCTCGGCCGCCCGCTGCGCATCGGCGCGATACTTGCCGCGCCGGAGCGGCAGGTTGAGGCCGAACGTCAGACTCCACGCGTTGCGGCCGTTGTCGGGGGGCGGCTGCGCGAGGCCGGCCGCATCCGTCCGGCCGCCCACGTTGATGAACGTGGCGCCCACCGTGAAGTTCGGCCGGAATGCCTTGTGCGCGAGGGCCATGACCAGCCGGCTGCGGTCAATGAGGACATCGGCCGCTTTGACCTCGGGCCGATCGGCGTCGCCGATGGACTCGAGGTGCGCGAGGTCGAGCGGCACGCCGGCCGGCTTCGTGAGCGGGGCCACGGCCGGCACCGGCTGTTCAGGTGGACGATTCAGCAGCGTGTTCAGTTGCGCCGCGAGGGTCTCGCGCTGCTGCTGGAGGCCGTCCAGCCGGTTGACGACCTTGGTGATTTCCGCCTGGATCTTGATCACCGCCTGCTGCAGGCCCTGCCCCGAGGCATACCGTGCCTGGGCGAGTTCTTCGTAATGGTCGAGGAGCGCCTGTTCTTCATGCGCAATGCCCAGCGCCGCATCCACGTAGCCGAGGTTGTAGTACGCGCTCTTGACCTGCACGATGACGTCGCGCTGGCGTGCGCGATACGCCTGCTCGGCCGCGGCGGCGTCCGCGCCGGCGACCTGGCTCCGCAGATCGAGCGTGCCAAACCATGGGAAGGCCTGGCTGACCGTGAAGACGTCGCGCTGTGGGCCGACGCGCGTCTGCACCGGGGCGATCGCTTGCCCGACGGTCAGCATGGGGTCGGGCAGCGCCTTCGCCACGGTCACGGTCTCGAGCGTCGCGCGATAGGACGCCAGGCTGGCCTGAACACCAGGATTGGCGGAAAGCGCGGCGCGGATATACGCGGCCAGGTCCGGATCCGGCGCGTAGAAATCGGGCGCCGCCGTTGGCGGGGACGTCACCGCGCGCGAGGCAGATCCTTGCGGCGACGCGGTCTGCCCGAACGCCGCCGAGGTCATGGCGACTAATGCGAGGACAAACGAAGTACTGGCGCGACTGAACATCTCGGCCTCACGGGCCCACCGCGAACGTGCCGGTGGGCCGCTACGACTCTCTCGAATGAAGGACGTGCTGAACGGTTGACCTGCCGCACGGCAAGCGCGCAGAGGACTCAGGCCGTCAGCGATTCCGCCGGTCGGCGATAGGGAGGCTTAAATGAGGAGTGTCGAGTAGAGCGTCAGTCGATCCGGGGGCGATTCGTTCCACGCCTGAGGACGAACAACACTCAACAGATGGCTTGCCCGCTCGAGCGAGGTCGCCGGCAGAAAAGCCGGCGTCGCGGCTGGCACCGGTGGCGTTTGAACGGATTCAGGCACCGCAGGCGCCGACGGGCTGTAACAGTCGCAGCACGTCGGCGTGATCGCCTCGTTCATCGAACAGCGACGCCCCTGCGGACATCTGCAGCCTTCCCAGTCGCTCGCCGAGAGCGACGCCACGACAAGCGCGAGGATCATCGGCACGATCAGCAGCGCGCCGAACTGCTTGACCCAAGAGACTCGCGTCACGGGTCTTATACATAGCACAAATTGTGCCAGTCCCGACCGTGAGCATCCGCCGGTGCGAGACGCACGCCTCTCTCCCGCGAATCCTGCATTACTGGGGAATCCTCCGAGCCGCGGTGTGAGAAGACGGCCCCCGCCACTCGACTGCACTCGCGGCGCCCCGAGCAGAGTCGAGGGGCGCGAGCGACGCTGTGGGGGGGGAACCCAAGCGAACGAGCGGAGCGATGTGAGCCCGGCGGAACGGAGCCCCGCGACGAAGCGCGGGGCGAGTGACGCCGTAAGGGGGGTGCGGCGGGGGCGAAGCCCCCCGAACCCAAGCGAACGAGCGAAGCGAAGTGAGCCACGCGAACGGCGCGGGGATCGTGGGGTCCCGCGAGTGACGCCGTAAGGGGGGTGCGGCGGGGACGAAGTCCCCCCGAAGCCAAGCGAACGAGCGAAGCGAAGTGAGCCCGGCGGAACGGAGCGGGGATCGCGGGGCCCCGCGAGTGACGCCGTAAGGGGGGTGCGGCGGGGGCGAAGCCCCCCGAACCCAAGCGAACGAGCGAAGCGAAGTGAGCCACGCGAACGGCGCGGGGATCGTGGGGTCCCCGCAAGTGAGCGTGTTGGGGGGTCCGCGGGGGCGAAGCCCCCCGGATCAATATTTGGTGCGCCCTGCAGGACTCGAACCTGCGACCTCCTGGTTCGTAGCCAGACGCTCTATCCAACTGAGCTAAGGGCGCGAAACATCTCAATATAGCAGATGTCCCGCGCCCCTTGGTCGCAGGGATTACTGGATGTCGAACGCCTTGACCATGCCGTGCGCCGCGTGAACCTGGCCGTCCTTCGCGTCCGGCAGGAAGCAGAGAAACACGTACTGCCCCGGCGTGAAGTCGACCGTCATCTCGCCTTCCCGACCGGGCGACATCGGTGACACGCCGCCCAGCAGCGTCGCCGGCGGAGGACCGTCCAGCTTCTGGCCCCACGCCATCAGGTCCTGCAGCGTCTTGCCCGGCTTCAGCCTGGCCGGCTCGAGCTCGTGCCATTGCGTCCCGGTATTCTTCACCATCAGCGTGTGGGTGCCGGCCGTCGGGGGCTTCGAGAACGTGTAGCTATAGTCCTTCATGTCGACGGTCAGATCGGCGGCGGGCATGGCGGGCGCGGGGCCGGACGCTGCCGTCACGGTCAGCGCCTTCATCATCCCCATCATCATGTGCGGAACACCTTCCGCGTTGGGGATCATGCACACGATCAGGTAGCGACCGGCCGGCAAGTCAATCGTCGCCTGCGACCGACCTCCCGGCACGGCGGCATCCGGTCCGCCCACGAACGTCGCCCAGGCCGGCGCGTGCTCCGTCTTCATCGCGGCCACGAAGTCCGTCAGCGTCTTGCCTCGATCGAGGCGAACGAACACGGCGTGATGGACCTGCGTACCCTGGTTCTCGAGGGTGATGCGCGTGGCGCCGGCAGGCGCCGTGGACGGCGCCTGGAACTGGTCCTCCTTCGCGACAAGGGTAATGGTGTTCGGCGGCGGGCTCGACGAGGCGGATCCCCACCCGCCGGAAAGCCCGACCAACATAAGCAGACCAAGTGGCGCGACTGCCACTCTCGACATACCGTCCTCCCGCCGCCCTCAGGCGACCGCACTGAAAAAAACCTCGACACATTGCCATGTCGCGCGCGCGGCTGTCAATCCTGTCGAGATATGACCCCGTGCTCGCACCCGCCCGGGACATAATTTCCGGGATGTCTGCCAACGACCACCGCGCCGGTTCACCGGCCCGCGTCTCGTGCTTCGTGCTGACCGTGAGCGACACGCGAACGGCCGACACCGACACGGGCGGCCGCGCGATTGTCGATCTCCTCGGACAGGCCGGCCATGTCGTTGTGGGCCACCGCCTCGTGCCGGACGAGCCGGCGCTCGTGACCGAGGTCATCCGCGAGCAGCTCGAGCAGGCCCGCGTGCAGGCCGTGATCACGACCGGCGGCACGGGCATCGCCGGGCGCGATTCGACCTACGAGGCGGTCACCGCGCTCCTCGACAAGCAGCTCGACGGATTCGGCGAGCTGTTTCGCATGCTGAGCTTCGAGGAGGTTGGCGCGGCCGCCATGCTCTCGCGCGCGGTCGCTGGCGTGGCGAGCGGGCGGGTGGTCTTCGCGCTGCCCGGATCCGAAGCCGCCGTCCGGCTCGCCATGACGCGGCTCATCCTGCCGGAACTCGGACACATCGTGGGGGAACTGACGAAGTAAGGCGGCAAGTGAGAAGTTGGAAGACAGAAGTTGAAAGTTCGGACTCAGAACCCATGCCTACTGCCTACTGCCTAGTGCCTAGTGCCTAGTGCCCAGTGCCCAGTGCCCAGTGCCCAGTGCCTGCTGAGATGCTGCCATGAAGTCCCACACGATCCGTGATGCGCTGTCGTTTGTCGAGGCGCGCGAGCGCGTGCTGGACGCCGCCCGGCCGATCGCACGCGTCGAACGCGTGCCGCTCGTCCTTGCCGACGGCCGCGTCGCGGCCGGCGACGTCGTCGCCCGCATCGACGTCCCGCCGTTCGACCGCGCGGCCATGGACGGCTACGCCGTCATCGCCGCCGACACTACCGCCGCCGCGACCCAGGCGCCGGTCTCGCTCGCCTGCGTCGGACAGGTATTCACCGGTCAGACGCCGGACCGCCCCGTGGCGCGCGGCGAGTGCATTGCCGTGGCCACCGGCGCGCCGCTGCCGGCTGGCGCGGACGCCGTGGTGATGGTCGAAGAGACCGACGCGTCTGGCGACACGATCCACATCCGCGCATCCGTCCGGCCGCGTCAACATGTCGGCCCCAAAGGCGCGGACCTGGCCGCGGGCGATGCCATCGTCCGAACCGGCAGCGTGGTCGGTCCCGCACGGCTCGGCGCGCTCGCGGCTGCCGGCATCACCGCCGTCAACGTCTTCGCGCGGCCGCGCGTCGCCATCGTGTCGACGGGCAACGAGCTGGCCGAGCCGGGCCAGCCGCTGCGGCCCGGCCAGATCTACGACATCAACCGCTTCACGATCGGCGCGCTCGTCGGACGGCACGGCGGCGTGGCGACCGTGCTGCCGTCGCCCCTGGACACGGTCGACGACCTGTTGGCCGCCGTCGACGAGGCGCGCGGCCACGATCTGATGGTGTTCTCGGGCGGCAGTTCAGTGGGCGAACGAGACCTGCTCCTGGACGTGCTCGAGCGGAGCGGCGAGGTGATCTTTCACGGCATAGCCGTCAAGCCAGGCAAGCCCACGGCGCTCGGCCGGATCGGCGGCGTTCCGGTGCTGGGCCTCCCCGGCTATCCGACGTCGTGTTTGTCGAACGCGTATTTGCTGCTGGTACCGCTGCTTCGCGCGACGGCCCGCTTGCCCGAGTGGCGCCCCACGCAGATCCGCGTCCCGCTCACGCGGCGGATCGTCTCGCCCGTGCGCCGCCACCAGTTCTACACGGTCCGGCTCGTGGCCGGCGGCGCCGAGCCCGCGTTCAAGGCGTCGGGCGACATCACGAGCATGGCGCACGCCGACGGCTACATCGAGATTCCGGCCGACACGGACACCGTCGAGGCAGGCACGACGGTGGTGGTGACGCTCTTCTGAAGTTAGAAGTTAGAAGACAGAAGTTGGAAGACAGAAGCTAGAAGCACGGAACGTGTCTCGTTCCTCACTTCCAACTTCTGGCCTCTCACTTCGAACTTGTCTAGCTTCCCGCCTAGCCCTTGAGTCGCTTATTGACCGCGTCCCAGTTGACGACGTTCCACCACGCCGCGAGGTAGTCGGCGCGGCGGTTCTGGTACTTCAGGTAGTAGGCGTGTTCCCAGACGTCGACGCCGAGGATGGGGCGCTTGCCTTCGGACAGGGGGTTGTCCTGATTGGCGGTGCTCTCGATGGCCAGCTTGCCGCCGGCCTCGACGAGCCAGGCCCAGCCGCTGCCGAACCGGCCGGCGCCGGCCTTGTTCATCTGTTCCTTGAACGCGTCGAAGCTGCCGAACGCGCCCTTGATGGCGTCGGCCACAGCGCCCGTCGGCGCGCCGCCCTTGCCCGGGCCCATGATCGTCCAGAACATCGAGTGATTGACGTGCCCGCCGCCGTTGTTGCGCACGGCGGTCCGAATGGCCTCCGGCACGGCGCCGAGGTTCTTCACCAACTCCTCCGCGCTCTTGCTCTGAAGCTCAGGGTGCTTCTCGAGCGCCGCGTTCAGGTTGTTCACGTAGCCGGCGTGGTGCTTCCCGTGGTGGATCTGCATCGTCTGCGCGTCGATGTGCGGCTCGAGGGCGGCGAAATCGTACGGCAGGGCTGGTAACTGGAAGGGCATTATTGGAATCTCCTTTTCCCCAGAACATCACACTTTCAACATTCTGTCCAACGCCACACCGGCCCACTGCTTCACGGGTTCCCGCACGACGATCTGGTTGTGCACCTCCCCGTCGAGCAACCCTTCGAGCACCCACAGCAGGTGATTCGGCGACACGCGGAACATCGTCGAGCAGAGGCATCCGAGCGAATCGAGCGTCGTGACGGTCCGGCCGGGCGCCAGCTCGTGCGCGAGCCGGCTCACCAGGTGCACTTCGGTGCCCACGGCCCAGATCGATCCTTCCGGGCTGTTCCTGACCGTGCGAATGATGAAGTCGGTCGATCCGCACGCGTCAGCGGCCTGCACGACGTCGAACGTGCACTCGGGATGCACGACGACCTTGCCGGACGGATGCGCCTGGCGGAACTGCTCGATCTGCCGGACGCTGAACCGCGTGTGGACGCTGCAGTGGCCCTTCCACAGAATCAGCTTGGCGTGCTCGAGCGCGGCCGCGTCAAGGCCGCCGAACGGCAGCTCCGGATCCCAGACGACCATCCGATCGAGCGGCACGCCCATCCGATAGGCGGTGTTGCGGCCGAGGTGCTGGTCGGGCAGCATGAGCAGCTTCTCCGACCGATCCCACGCCCACGTCATGATCTTCACGGCGTTGCTCGACGTGCACACGATTCCGCCGTGCTCGCCGCAGAAACCTTTGATGGCGGCGGCGGAGTTGATGTACGTGACCGGCGTCACCCCGGTGATGCCGAGCCGGCGCGAGCTCGTCCCAGCACACCTCGAGCTGGTCGATCGCGGCCATGTCGGCCATCGAGCACCCGGCCGCCAGGTCGGGCAGGATGACCTTCTGGTGCGGGCCGCTCAGCACGTCGGCGCTCTCGGCCATGAAGTGCACGCCGCAGAAGACGATGAACTCGGCCTCGCGCTGGGTGGCGGCGTATTGGGAGAGTTTCAAGGAGTCGCCGATGGCGTCGGCGAACTTGATGACTTCGTCGCGCTGGTAGTGGTGGCCGAGGATGACCAACCGCGGTCCCAGGGCCGCTTTCGCCGCGTCGATGCGCAGCTCCAACTCGTCATCCGACAAACGGCGGTACACGTCAGGCAGCGGCTGGCGCTCGCTGAGCCGCGTCCGTTCATGGTCCGTCAGCAGTTGAAGGTCCATCTTCCCGCGCCCGCATCCCCCCTGGGAGATTGTGAAATTTTTCTCAATCTCCAGAGACGAAAAATGTCAAACCCCGTTGAGCTTTCGCCCCCGGCTATTGCCGGACCGGGACTTGACGTAACAGCAGTTTATCACGGGCCGCCGTCGGCGGGGAGTGGCACTCGGCACTCAGGCTCGTCAGGCATTTCAGGGTAGACCCGGCAGTCAGGCCCCTCATCGTCGAGGCGACTGCCCAGTGCCGAATGCACTGGTGCCTACCCAGGGCTACGCGTGGACTTCGTCTGTCGCGGGGGTGACGACGCGGTAGAGCGTGTCGCGCTCGACGGGCTCCCGGCCCGCGGCGCGGATGAGCTGGCGGATGTCGGCGGTCGTGAGCGTGACCGGCGTTCGCGCGCCCGCCATGTGATAGATCCGCTCTTCCTGGACCGTCCCGTCGAGGTCGTCCACGCCGTACCACAGCGCGATCTGCGCGACTTCGACGCCCGACGCAATCCAGAACGCCTTGATGTGCGGGATGTTGTCCAGCATCAATCGAGACACGGCGTGCACACGGAGCGACTCGGTCGCCGAGGGCGCCGGCAGCTTGCGCATCTGGTTGTTGTCCGGATGGAACGCCAAGGGGATGAAGGCCTGGAACCCGCCGGTCTCGTCCTGCAGCGCGCGGGCGCGCAGCATGTGATCGACGCGCTCCTCGTCCGTCTCGATGTGGCCGTAGAGCATGGTCACGTTCGACCGGATCCCGAGTTGGTGCGCCAACCGGTGGATCGACAGGTAGCGGTCGGCGTCCGCCTTGTCGTGGCAGATCTTGCGGCGCACGCGCTCGGCGAAAATCTCGGCGCCGCCGCCCGGCAGCGAGTCGAGCCCGGCGTCCATCAGCGCGCGCAGCACCGCTTCGTCCGTCATCCCGTAGGTGTCGGCGAAGAACGCGAGCTCGACGGCCGTAAAGCACTTCAGGTGGATCTCCGGACGGATGGCCTTCAGCCCTCTCAGCAAATCCAGGTAGTAGTCGAACGGCAAGTCGGGATGGAGGCCGTTGACGACGTGCACCTCGGTCAGGGGCTGATTGGCCCTCACGCGCAGCTTGTCCAAGGCCTGTTCGAGCGACAGGGTATAGGCCTCGGCATCGCCTGGCCGCAGGCGCGCGAACGAGCAGAACAGGCAGCTCGCGACGCAGACGTTCGTCGCTTCGAGGCGAAGGTTGTAGTTGTAGTACGTCCGCGCGCCGTGGCGCCGCTCACGCTCCCGATTGGCGAGCCAGCCCACGGCGTGCTCGTCCGGGCACCGGAACAAGCGCACGCCGTCGTCGAAGCTCAGGCGCTCGCCGTGGTCGAGCTTGGTCGCGATGTCCGAGAGGCCGAGCGCGGCAAAATCCATGCGTCCGTCAGCCGTCATCTTGCCACGCGAGCCGCGCGCGCGACAACCCGCCGCTCCCCGGACCGGGCTCGGTCGCTTGGGGACCCGGTCCCCGTGCCTGGCGCCCCCTCCCGGCGGCCCACACGTGATACCTTCGAGCCGTTCTCCGCCGGCCACCTCGCCTGCCGCGGAAGCGCCTGATGTTGCTCGAGGCCGTCGATCTCACCTTCGCGTACGGGCCCCAGACACGCCGACGAGACGTCCCCACGCCGGTCGTCTCGCACGTGTCGCTCGCGATCGATCACGGCGCGCTGGTGGGCATCCTCGGGCCGAACGGTTCCGGCAAGACGACGCTCTTGCGGCTGCTGGCCGGCACGCTCGCGCCCAAGAGCGGCCGCGTTCACTGGAACGGCCAGGACCTCCGACGACTCTCGCGCGCGACGTTCGCCAAATGCTGCGCCGTCGTGCCGCAGAACACCCAGCTCGCCTTCGAGTACACGGCGCTCGAGATTGCGCTGATGGGCCGCTACCCCCATCTCGGCGCGTTCGAAGTGGAGGGGCCCGACGATCTGGCCTGCGCGCTCACGGCGCTCGAATCGACCGGCACGCGCGACCTGGCCAACCGGTCGTTTCAGACCCTCAGCGGCGGCGAGAAGCAGCGCGTCGTCATCGCGTCCGCGCTGGCGCAGCTCGCCCCAACCGGCCGCGACCGGAAGACGGGCGCGCGCGCGACCTCGGGATCCGGCCGCGACGGCCGGCTGCTGTTGCTCGATGAGCCCACGGCGTCGCTCGATCTGCGCTATCAGCTCGAGGTCGCTCGGCTCATCCGGCGGCTCCACCAGGAGCAGGACATCGCCATCGGCCTCTCGACGCACGACGTGCGATTTGCGGCGTCCGTGTGCACGGAAGTGCTGCTCCTTCGGGACGGGGCCGTGCTCGCGCACGGTCCGACAGCCGACGTGCTCACGGCCGAGGCGTTGAGCGCCCTGTACGACGTGCCGCTCGACGAGGAATTCGCACAAGCCGTGGGGATCCACGCATGGTGACGCGCGCGCCGGAGCCAATCGCGGGCGTCCATCATCCGCTGCGGCGCGGCGCACCGGTCGTGCTGGGGCTGTTCGTGGCCGCGGTGGTCGCGGTGGTGGCCGCGCCGTTCATCGGGTCAACGCCGCTGCAGTTCTCGCGCGTGTTCAGCACCTCGATCCCGTTCGCCGACAACGTCAACGCGCAGATCTTCTTCATCGCGCGGCTGCCCCGGGCCCTGGCCGCGGCGCTGGTCGGCGGAACCCTCTCGGCGGCCGGTGTCGTCTTCCAGGGACTGCTGCGCAATCCGCTGGCAACGCCGTACACGCTGGGCGTCTCGGCCGGCGCGGCGCTCGGGGCCATGGTCGCCATCACATTCGGCGCGATGCTGCCGTTCGCCGGCGTCACCGCCACGAGCCTCGTCGGCGCGGGTATCGCGGTCGCGCTCGTCTACACCCTGGCCTCGGCGCGGCGCACGGGCCTCTCGACGATGGTGCTGCTGCTGGCCGGCGTCACGCTCAACGCATTCTTCTCGGCGCTGATCCTGTTCGTGCAGTACCTCAGCAACTTCACGCAGCTGTTTCGCGCGATGCGCTGGCTCATGGGCGACCTCGACGTCGGCGGCTACGGGCCGATCGTTGCGGCTCTTCCGTTCATCCTGGCCGCGTTCGTGGGGTTCGCGTGGCTCGCGCGGCCGCTGAATCTGCTCAGCCTCGGGCCGGACGCCGCCGAAGCGCGCGGCGTGAACGTCGAACGCGCGCAGCGGCTGGCGTTCTTCAGTGCCTCGCTCGCCACCGGCGCGGCCGTGTCGGTCGGCGGACCGATCGGCTTCGTGGGAATCATCGTGCCGCACCTCGTGCGGATGCTCGTCGGCTCCGACCATCGCCTCGTCCTGCCCGCCTCGACGCTCTTTGGCGCGGCCTTTCTCGTGCTGTGCGACGTCATCGCGCGCACGGCCATCGCGCCGCTCGAGCTGCCCGTCGGCGTGATCACCGCCATGATTGGCGGACCGTTCTTCCTGTGGCTGCTCTTGAGGACCCGATGACGGTCGGCGGCACGCCGAGCGTCCCCGGTCCGCGCCGCGCGATGGCCGCCGTCGTGGCGGCGGCCGCTCTTGTCGCCGCCATGCCGCCAACGCAGGCCATGCGTTCGCCCGCCGGGCCGCCGGCGGTCGCGGCGCCGCATCGCATCGTCTCGCTGGTGCCGGCCGTGACCGAGATGCTGTTCGCGATTGGCGCCGGCGACGAGGTGGTCGGCGTCTCGAGCTTCGACCACTACCCTCCAGAAGCGGCCAGCCGTCCGAGCGTCGGCGCGCTGCTCGACCCGGACTTCGAACGCATCCTGTCGCTCCGGCCGGATCTGGTCATCGTCTACGCCACCCAGCGGGATCTGATCGAGCGGCTGACGAGCGTGCACGTCGCGATGTTCCCGTACGAGCAGGCGGGCCTGGCCGACATCACGGCCACGATCCGCACCGTGGGGCATCGGGTTGGCCACGACGCAGGCGCGAACCAGGTCGCCGGTGATATCGAGCGGCGCGTCGCCAATCTGCGGGCCAAGACCGCGGGGCTGGCCAGACCGCGGACGATGATCGTGTTCGAGCGCGAGCCGGGCACCCTGCGCGGCATGTACGCGAGCGGGAACGTCGGGTTCCTCGCCGACATGCTCGACGTCGCCGGCGGCGTCAATGTGTTCGCGGATGTCAAACAGCAGAGCCTGCAGGTCACGTCCGAGCTGGTGCTGGCGCGCGCGCCAGACGTGATCGTGGAAATCGATTCAGGGCCCGGGTGGACGGCCGACCGCGTGGCGCATGAGCGCCGGGTCTGGAGCGGGCTGTCGTCGGTGCCCGCCGTCCGAACGGGACGCATCTACCTGCTCACCGCCGATCTGATGTCGATCCCCGGCCCGCGCGTGATCCAGGCAATCACCGCGATCGCGCAGGTCCTACATCCGGAGGTCTTTCCGAGGCCTGGAGCCTAGGGCGGGCTGCGGGCCGCGGGCTGCGGGCTACAGGCTACGGGCTACAGGCTACGGGCTACAGGCTACGGGCTACGGGCTACAGGCCACGGGCTAGCGGTTCCTGGCTCCGTACCACCATATCCGAAGCCCGAAGCCCGAAGCCTGTAGCCTGTAGCCCGAAGCCCGTCGCCCGTCCCTAGACGAACGCCACGTCCACCTTCGCCGGAATCAATCCCCGCTCGAAGGCTTCACCGAAGAAGCGCTCCAGGCCCGCGCGGCCGCGCGGGCCGTAGTCGAGCGTGAGCTGGTTGACGTACATGCCGACGAATCGGTCCGTCTTCTGCCGGTCGAGGCCGCGGCCGAACTGCAGCGCGTACTCGACGGCCGCCTCGCGGTGGCTCAGGGCATGCGCGATGCTGTCGTGGAGCAGCGTCGACACGATGCGGATCGTCTCCGGGCCGAGGTCGCGTCGAATGACGTTGCCGCCGAGCGGCAGCGGGAGGCCGCCGGTCCGGTCGAACCACCATTCGCCGAGGTCGACGATCTTCTGCAGACCGTCCGCCTGATAGGTGAGCTGCCCTTCGTGGATGAGCAGCCCGGCGTCCACGCGCCCGTCCACGACCGCCTGCTGGATCTCGTCGAACGGGAGGATCTCGACGTCGAACGACGGATCGTAGAGCTGCAGCGTGAGAAATGCCGACGTCAGCCGGCCGGGAATTCCGACCTTCACGCCCTTGAGCGATCCGGATGAGGCAAGCGGACGCTTGGCCACGAGAATCGGCCCGTACCGATCGCCCATGCTCGCGCCGTGCGGCAGAAGGGCGTAGCGATCCTGCAAGTGGGCGTACGCGTGGAACGAGACGGCCGTGACTTCGTAGCGGCCCTCGAACGCCGCCTGATTCAACGACTCGATATCGGACAGGACCTGGTCAACCTCGATGCCGTCGTGACGGACGGCGCCGCTCGCGAGGCCGAAGAACATGAAGGCGTCGTCCGAGTCCGGGCTGTGTGCAACCGTAATCTTCATCTGATCATTGTAGGGGGACGGGTCTCGAATTGCGGAAAACTCCCTGGCGCATCAGTTCGGAGTTTTCCACAATTCGAGACCCGTCCCCCTGACCAGCGCCTCGAACAAATGCGCGGTGGCCGCGGGGCCGGGCAGGCGCCAATCGATCAGATCGGCGGGCGGACGCGCGCCCACGCCAATCGCCACGTCGTCGTCCGCGAGATCGCGAAAGGCGTCCTCGTCCGTCCGATCGTCGCCGAGGTAGAGCACCGCCGGCGGCGCCCCACGCTCTTTCGCCACGACCGCCCGGATCCAGTCGACTGCCCGGCCCTTGTGCCAGTCGGCCACCGGCAGCAGTTCGACGGCCTTCCTGCCGGTCATGAGACGCACGGCCCCGGCCTCGACCATCGGCCGGGCCAACCGCGCGAAGTCGTCGAGCGCACGCGCCGCGTCCGCCTCCGCCACACGGCGCACGTGGCAGGTCAACGTGAACGTCTTGTCCTCGAGGAACACGCCGTGGCACCACGCCAGCTCGTCCGTGGCCTTCCGGGCAATCTCCCTGATGGCGGGCGCCGCGGCGGCCAGCGCTGGATGGGCGAACGCGTCGCGCGGCCCCGCGATCTCGAGCCCGTGCAGGCCCGCGACGAACTCGGCCGACGGCCCCACCCGCGCGCGGACGTCATTGAGCCGACGGCCGCTGATGACGCCCATCGTCACGGCCGGCAGCGCGGCCAGGGCATTGAAGGCGGCGTGCATCTCCGGGTTCATCACGGCGTCGGCGGGTACGGGCACGATCTCGGCCAACGTCCCGTCGAAATCGGTCAACACGAGCAGGTGGCGGCGCCCCGTCCGCCGCAGCACCTCGCGCGCCACGGCCGCCACTTCGCCCGCCGGAACGTCGATCGCCTGTCGTCTACCCAGAGAGAAACCCTTGCCCTTTCCGCCGTTCGAGCTGGTCGAGGATATCCGACGCCCACGCCAGCACGTCGCGGCCCGCGACATTCCGGCGCAGGGCCTGCATCCGCCGGTGCCGCTCCCACACCGGCATCTCGATCGCGCGCTCGATCGCCGACGTGAATCCCCGCTGGTCGTACGGATTGATGATCAGCGCGTCCAGCAGCTCCTGCGAGGCGCCCGCCAGCTCGCTCAAGATCAGCACGCCATCCAGATCGTCGCGGGCGGCCACGAACTCCTTGGCCACCAGGTTCATCCCGTCGTGCAGCGACGAGACGATGCAGAAGCTGGCCAGCCGGTAGAGCGCCACGAGCTGCGGCAGTTTGAGCGACTCGCTCACGTAGCGAATCGGCCCGTCATTCGGCCCGCGGCCGTGCTTCGTATTGACGCGCGCGATGTGCTCGTCGATCTCCGCGCTGATCTCCACGTAGGCCGCCAGGTCGCTCCGCGACGGCACGCCAATCTGCACGAACACGAACCTGTCCTTCAGGTCCGGGCGCTCTTCGAGGAGGTGATCGATGGCGTCGAGGCGCTCCGGGATCCCCTTCGTATAGTCGAGTCGATCAACACCGACGCCGATGATGCGGTCGCGTCCCCCGAGCTCGAGTTCGTCGGAGAGCCGCTGCATCTCGGCCGCGAGCCCCTCTTCGGCCAGGATCTCGCTGATCCGATCGAAGTCGGCGCCAATCGGGATGGCGACGACGTGCACCGACCGATCGCCCACGTGGACGATGTCGCCCGACACGGAGGCGCCGATCTCATTGGCGACGGTCGCCAGGAAATTGTGTTGATCGCGCGGCAACTGAAATCCGACCAGGTCGTTGCTGAGCAGACCTTCGACGATCTCCCGATACCACGGGCAAATGCGCAGGCGATCGAAGTCGGGCCACGGGATGTGCCAGAAGAGGGCCGTGCGGAGCAGCGGCCGACGCTCGCGCAGATACTGCGCGACGAGCGCCAGGTGGTAATCGTTCAGGAACACCGACGCGTCGGACGGCGCCTCGACCGCCGCAATCTCGGCGAACCGCTGGTTCACCAGGCGGTACATGTCCCAGTCCTCGCCCTTGAAGTTCGGGCGCACGTGCGCCTGGTGGCACAGCGGCCACAGGGCGCTGTTGGCAAACCCCGCGTAGTAGCCTTCCTCTTCTTCGGCCGTCAGCCACACGCGCCGCAGGCGGTAGGCGGGCGCGCCTGGCGGCACGGCCAGCGAATCGTTCGAATCGACCGTCGCACGGTCGGCCGCCCCGGCGCCGTGGGCGATCCACACGCCTCCCCGCTCCCGCATCAGCGCGTCGAGCGCGACCGAGACGCCGCCAGGCGTCGGCCGGGCGCGGACCGATCCGTCTTCCGCGTACTCGTGCATCCACGGCTCGCGGTTCGACACGACGACGAGCCCGCCGACCCGGTCGGTCTCGTGCATCTGGGTCAGCGCGGCTTTGAAGAGAATCGGCCCGACCAGATCGTGCAGCGCGATGACCGCGACGACCAGCGTCTCGAGCCGCACGCCCCACGTGGGATATTCGTTCGCGACCAGAACGGCCAGCCCGAGCGCGACGCCGCCTTTCGTCATCAGCGCGCGCCACACGAGCCGCGACTCGCGGCTGTTGTCATGCGCGACCTTCGCGCCAATCCGGGTGCCGACGCGAATGAGCACCAGGCGGACGACGGACAGCGCCAGCGCGGTCGCGCCGATCGTCGCCAGCGCTTCCAGGTGGAGCGACGCCCCGGCCGCGACGAAGAACAGGACGAGAATCGGCGTCGCGCCGCGCTCGACCGCGTCGTGCAGCACGTCGCCGGTCGAGGTCACGACGTTCTGGACGACGGCCCCGGCGGCGAGCGCCGCCAGCAGCGGCGTCAAGTGCAGCCGCGTGCCGACGCCCGCCAGCACCACGCACAGCGCCAGCAGGACGACCGTCAACTCGCGGCCGACGAACCGCAGGTAGATCGCGAACGCGGATCCGGCAATCGCGCCAAACGCGAACGAGCCCAGGATGGACCAGCTCATCGACGCGAAGAACGCCGACCCGGGCTGGCCGCTCGACGCGAAGGCCAGATGCGCGGCCTCCATGCAAAACGAGAACGTCACAATCACCGCGAGGTCCGCGAAGACGACGAGCGGCACCGCCAGGTCCGAGAGCGGCCCGCGCGCGCGGCTCTCGGTGACGACGGCGATGGTGATGGTGGCCGAGACGCCGACGAGCGTGGTCGCCGTGATGGCCGCGGCCGCCGCGCGGCCCACGCCCATGAGCGTCGGCGCGATCGGCAGCCACGCCCAGACGCCGTCGAGCAGCACGAACAGGCCGATCCATCCGAGCCCCAACGTGACGCCGCCAATCGTCGCGATGCGGACGAGCCGCGGCCGCAGCCGCTCGAAGTTGAGCTCGAGGCCCGCGATGAAGCCAATGATCGTGATGGCGAGGCCGTTGGCGACCTGCAGGTCGCGCGCCATCGACTCGCGAATGACATTGGCGACCGACGGCCCGCAAATCAACCCGACCGCGAGATAGCCGGCGATGCGGGGCACGTGCAGGAACTCGACGAGCCACCCCACGATCGCGGCGGCGATCAAGGCGACGCCCAGCGAGAGCGCCGCGGAGCTGGCGCCCGGGTCGCCCAGGCGAGCCACGAGCCACACCATCACAATCGTGATCGCGAGGGCGCCTAACCGCCGCATTAGCGCGCCCCTCCCGACGGCGTCTCGGGTCCGGTTGGCGGTTGCGATGCGGCCGGTGCGGGCCCGGCGTGCGGCTCGGCGGCCGAGCGCCGCGGCCACCGACGCCAGCGCGGCACGACGGCCAGAGCGAACAGTTCGAAGATGGCCGTGCCCATCGCGACCGTCGACAGCAGGATGTCGCCCGACGCCCCAGGAAGCAGCTGACGGAAGTTCAGCGCGAACGCGACGGCCAGCACGCCTGGCGGCATCAGATACGCCGCCAGATCGGCGGGCCCGACCTCGGCGAGCGGCGCGGAGGCCCACGCACCAGCGACCTTGCCGGCCAATCGAAACAGGAGGTACGGCGCGAGCAGCCAGATGGCCGCCATGTTCGGTGTCCAGAGCGCGCCGGCGGTCACGAGCAGGAGGACCACGAGCGGATGTTGAAGCCGGCCGAGGTCCTCTTGCACGACGCGGTCGGCCTGCCCGGGCGCCCACGTCCAGCAGACGCCCGCCACGAGACCCACCGTGAGCGGCGAGACGTGCAGGTAGGCCGCCGCGCCGCCGGCGAGCCCGAGCGTGCCCAGGACGAACGACGTGCGTTCTCCGCCAGAGCCCGCCCGGTTGAACAGCAGCCAGCCCACGGCGCCAACCGCCAGCCCCACACCAACGGGCGCGAACGCCAGCACCCACCGCTCACCGCCGATCGCCGCGGGCAGCAAGGCCAGCGTCGCCACCGCAATAGGCAGGACGTCGTCCAGGTCCGCCACACGGGTGGCCATGGCCGCGGCAGGCTCCGAGTCCGGGTCGGCCGAGGTCGCCGAGGACGCCGACGCGCACAACCCGAGTGCGAGCGCCACGACGAGAAGCGACGCGCCCACGGGCAGCATCGTGCGCTCGGCGAAGTACATGGTGGCGCCGGCCACGGCGCCGATCGTGATGAGACTCTCGAGGCTCGCGGCTGCGATGAGGCGCGGGGTCTTCGGCAGCGCCCGGCCGAGCGCGATCCCGACCAGGATGCCGAGTACCGCGAGCGCGACCGTGACCGCTAGATCGAGATTGGCGAGCGCGTTCTGCGACAGCAGGCCAAGCGCCCTCGGCCCGAGGAGGAAGCCAATCGGCAGAAAGACGATGGCCGGCGTGAGCGACGGGGCGAGGCCGAGCGCCGATCGCGTGCGCCAGAACGACAAGAGCGGCGTGAACGGCAACGACCTGGGCCGGCCCAGGCGGCGATCGAGGGGATCGGGCCCGCCCAGCTCGCGGCCGCGGATCTCGGGGCGCGTCCCATTCATCGCGACCCGTCGGTCCCCGCGTTCGAAAGTTCCGCGACCGCGCGGTCGAGCGCCGCGGCCGGCACGATCTCCATGCGTCCTTGGTAGCTCACCGTCAACCCAATCAGCCGGCCGTCAAGCGTCACGAGAAACGCGCCGGCCTGCGGCTCCGGCGCCGCCCCGATGGCGAGCGTCGGCGCCTGCCATCGGCCGTCGCCGCTCGAATCGACGCGCGGCACGAACACCGGCCGCGCCGTTGGTCCGCCCGCGGCGGCCTCGATGGCCGCGACGTATCGAACGCCCGTGAAATTCGGGACCGCCTCCGCGAAGTCCACCGGCACGCCCGACTCAGCGGGCACGCGCACGAGCACGACGCCGCGCGGTGTGTCGCTGGCCACGATCGTGGGAGCGTCCGCGCTGCCGTGCACGGCCGCAACGCGCAGCCCAGGCGGCAGGTACGCGAGCACGAGGTCGGCGCGCACGCGCAGGGCCGGCAAGAGGCGGCGCAGGACGGGCACCGCCTCGACCGGCGTCGCCGCCGTGTCTTTGGCCGGCGGCTCCGGCACGCTCAACGCGTCGATGACGACGAACCACGGCGCCACGCGGCCGCTGACGTTGGCAATCGCACTCGACAGGTCGTCGAACGTCGCGCGGTCCGTCAGCCGCTCGAGCGGCCCGGGCGTGGGCGACACCCCGGCGAGGTCGGCCGCGGGAAACCTGAACCGCGCCAGGACGAGAAGCCCGACAACAGCAACGACGATCACCAGGACGAGGAGCCCGATCTCCCGTCCCGATCGCTCATCGACACCATTGGTAGCCATAATCTCGCTTTCATGAAACAGCGTCATGCGCCGCCGCGCCTAGTCAGGCCTGTCAGGCCCTTAAAGGGCCGTACGATCACCGCCTGGCGTCGTTATCCGCCCTCAAATCGCCAGGTATTCTCGGTTGTGCGCCTCGCCAGCGGGCGCCTCGACGCCCTAAATGCATCACTTACCAGACCGCGAGACGCCGGCGCGAGCTGTCGCAAATGCTGGATCACCGTCGCGAACTTCAGGACGGCGTAATCGATCTCGTCGCTCGTAGTGAAGCGCCCGAGTCCGAACCGGATGGCCGCGGCCGGCACCCGCCCCTCGCCCATGAGTGCCACGAGCACATGAGAGGGCGTAGCCGACGCCGAGCTGCACGCCGATCCGGAAGAGACGGCGATGTCGCCGATCCCGACGAGCAGCGACTCGCCGTCGACGCCCGCGAAGCTCACGTGCAGATTGTGAGGCAGGCGGTGCTCGATCGAGCCGTTGACCGTCACGCCGTCGAGCCTCGACTTCAATCCGTCGAGCAGACGGTCCCGCAGGCGGGCGAGCCGCGGGCCCTCTTCAGGCATCTCCGCACGGCACAGGCTGCACGCCTTCCCCAACCCGACGATCCCGGGGACGTTCAACGTCCCGGCGCGCAATCCGCGCTCGTGGCTCCCGCCGACGATGAGGGCCTCGAGCGGCGTGCGCTTCTTCACGACAAGGGCGCCGCAGCCTTTCGGGCCGTACATCTTGTGGGCCGTGATCGACAACAGGTCGATGCCGTCCGCCTCGAAGGCCACCGGGATCTTCCCGGCCGCCTGGGCCCCGTCGACGTGCAGCAGCGCGCCTTTCGCGTGCGCGATCGTGCCGACCTCAGCCAGCGGCTGGATCACGCCAATCTCGTTGTTGGCGGCCATCACGCTCACGACCGCCGTCTCGTCGTCTACCGCCGCCCGGAGCGCGGCCAGATCGACCCGGCCATCCGAGGCCACGGGCACGACCGTCCGGCGCCACCCCTCGGCCTCGAGACACTTCGATGCTTCGATCACCGACCGGTGCTCGATGGCCGAGATGACGACGTGGCGGCGGGCCGGATCCACGGCGGCGGCCGCGGCCCCGCGAATCGCCAGGTTGTTCGACTCGGTCGCGCCGCTCGTGAAGATCACTTCGCGCGCGGCGGCACCGACGAGCGCGGCCACTTCGCGCCGCGCCGCTTCGACGGCCTCCTGCGCCTTCCATCCCCACTGGTGGCTCGACGAGGCCGGGTTGCCGAAGGTCTCGGTGAAAAACGGCAGCATCGCCTCGAGCACGCGCGGGTCCACCGGCGTGGTGGCATGCGAGTCGAGATACACCGGGGGATGTACCATGGATAGATCGATTGTATAGAACTTCGAACGACGGGCTGCGGGCTACCGGCCGCGGGCGACAGGCCTACGGGCGCGCAGCGCAGCGGTGTGATGCTCTCCCGCAGTCCGCAGTCTGAAGTCAGGCGCTCCGTAGCCCGTAGCCCGTAGCCCGTAGCCCGGTCCGTAGTCCGCAGCCCGTAGCCCGTAGCCCGTAGCTGGCAGTTTCCTACCCCGCCTTGGCCGCTTCCAGGAACGCTTTGGCCGCACGCGACAGTCCGCGCTTGGCGCTGTAGGTCAATCGCAGCTCGCGGCGCATGCGCAGGTGCGGCAGCTCGAGCGCCACGAGTTGAACCGGACGCGATCTCGCCCGACGCGCACCGCCGCGGCAGAATGGCCACGCCCAGCCCGCTTTCCACGGCGTGCTTGATGGCGTCGAGGCTCGACATCGACAGCCGGATGTCGAGCGCCTCCTGGCGCCCCTCGAAATAGCTCAGCACGCGGCTCCTCGCCGGCGACGGGTCGTGATGCGCGACGATCGGCCACTCGGCGATGTCGCGCTCGGACGCCGAGCGGCGCTTGGCGAGCGGGTGAGTGGGCGGCACGAGCAGCACGAGTTCGTCGCGCCCGAGCGGCACGAATTGCAGGTCCTGCTGGTGCGGGTCGAACGTCAGCACGCCGAAATCGACGCTGCCGTCGGCCAGGGCCGTCGAGATCTGGCGCGAGGTCATGCGCTGAATCTCGACGAGCAGCCGCGGGTGGTCTTCCTGCAGGCGCGCGACGATCGGCACGAGCACGTGCATGCTGGCTTCGTTCGAGCCGATGCGCACGCGGCCGCGCTTCAGGTCGCGAAGCTCCCGCACGGCCACCGCCGCGCGGTCCACCAGCGTGAGGATCTGGCGCGCCGACTCGGCCAGGATCATCCCGGCCTCGGTCAACTGGCCGTCCTTGACCGACCGATCGAACAGCCGCTCACCCAGGTCGTCCTCCAGGCGCCGAATGGCCTGGCTCACGGCCGACTGCGTGCGGAACGTGATCGCCGCGGCCTTGGTGAAGCTGCGGCTGTCAGCGACGGCCAGAAAGACTTTCAACTCATCGAATTCCACGGGTGCCCTTCATCGAGCGATAAGCATATCTCATTATGTTTCGAGCTTTATCACTTTGGTTGATGGCCAATTTCGGCCTCAAACCGGCCCTCCGCGGCGCGTGCTCATCGAAACGTAAGCAATCCGAATTGGACCTGGCTCCCCGCCTCGCCTCTACTCAAGGGGTATGTCCACTTCCGGGGCTTCCCGCTTTTCGGGTCCGCAGCGCGCACCGGCGCGCGCCATGCTGCTGGCCGCCGGGTTCACGGCACGGGATCTGAACCGTCCCATCATCGGCATCGCCAACACGTGGACCGAGATCGGCCCCTGCAATTACCACCTGCGCGACCTGGCCGCGGCCATCAAGGCGGGCGTCCGGCGCGCCGGCGGCACGCCGATGGAGTTCAACACGATCTCCATCTCGGACGGCATCACCATGGGCACGTCCGGCATGCGCGCCTCGCTCGTCAGCCGCGAAGTCATCGCCGACTCGATTGAACTCGTGGCCCGCGGCAACGAGTTCGACGGGCTGGTCGTGCTCGTCGGCTGCGACAAGACCATTCCGGGCGGCGCGATGGCGCTCGCGCGGCTCGATATTCCCGGCCTCGTCTACTACGGCGGGCCGATTGCGCCGGGCCACTGGCACGGCAAGGACGTGACGATTCAGGACGTCTTCGAAGCCGTCGGCGCGCAGGCGAGCGGCGCGATGTCGGACGGCGACCTGCGCGCGCTCGAAGAGGCCGCCTGCCCTGGCGCCGGAGCGTGTGGCGGCCAGTTCACGGCCAACACCATGGCGTTGGCGATCGAATTCCTGGGCCTCGCGCCGCTCGGATCGGGCGGCGTGCCGGCCACGGCCACCGAGCGCCCCGATCAGGCGGAGGCGATCGGCGCGCTCGCGGTCGAGACGGTGCTCAAGGGGCGGCGGCCGCGGGCGACGCTGACGCGCCACGCCTTCGCCAACGCGATCCGCTCGGTCGCCGCCACCGGCGGCTCGACCAACGCCGTGCTCCACCTGCTCGCCATCGCCCACGAGGCCGGCGTGCCGCTGGCCCTCGACGACTTCGACCGGCTGAGCCGCGAAGTGCCGGTCCTGGCCGATCTGAAGCCCTCGGGCAGGTTCACGGCCGTCGACATGTATGCCGCGGGCGGGTCGCGCCTGCTCGCGCAGCGGCTCATGGAGGGCAACTTCATCGACGCCGACACGGCCACCGTGACCGGCCACACGATCAGGCAAGAGGCGGCCGGCGCCAAAGAACGGCCTGGACAGAAGGTGATCGCTCCGCTCGACGCGCCGGTGGCCAAACAGGCCGGGTTGACGATTCTGCGCGGCAGCCTCGCGCCCGACGGCGCCGTGCTGAAGGCCAGCGCGGCCACCCGGCGGCAGCATACGGGCCCGGCGCGGGTGTTCGATTCGGAAGAAGCGGCGTTCGACGCGGTGACGCACCACAAGATCAACGCCGGCGACGTCATCGTCATCCGCTGCGAGGGCCCGAAGGGCGGCCCCGGCATGCGCGAGATGCTTGGCGTGACCGCGGCGGTCGTGGGCGCCGGGCTGGGCGAGTCGGTCGCGCTCGTGACCGACGGCCGGTTCTCGGGCGCGACGCGCGGGCTGATGATCGGACACGTGGCGCCGGAAGCGGCCAACGGCGGGCCGATCGCCGCCATCCGCGACGGCGACACGATCGTGATTGACATCGACGAACGACGGCTGGATGTCGGCCTGGACGCCGCGACGATCGCGGCGCGCCTGGCCGAATGGCATGCCCCCGCGCCCCGGTACGCGACGGGGGTGTTTGCGCGCTACGCTCAGGCGGTCGATTCCGCCTCGGCTGGCGCGGTGATGAGGTCCTGACGTGCGACTGACAGGTGCGCAGATTCTCTGGGACGCGGTCGTCCGCGAAGGCGTGACGACGGTCTTCGGCTACCCCGGCGGCGCCATTCTGCCGGCCTACGACGCCATGCTGGGCTACCCGCTCCGGCACATCCTCGTGCGCCACGAGCAGGGCGCCACGCACATGGCCGACGGGTACGCGCGGGCCAGCGGGCAGGTCGGCGTCGCCGTGGCCACGTCGGGCCCGGGGGCGACCAACATGGTGACGGGCATCGCGACGGCGATGATGGACTCGTCGCCCATCGTCTGCATCACGGGGCAGGTCGGCAGCAAGCTCATCGGGTCGGATGCGTTCCAGGAAACCGACATCACGGGCATCACGCTGCCGATCACGAAGCACAATTATCTGGTCACGCGCGCCGAGGACGTCGCGCCGTGCGTGCTCGAGGCATTTGCCGTCGCGCGGTCCGGCCGCCCGGGGCCGGTGCTCATCGACATCACCAAGGACGCGCAGCAGGGCAGCTGCGAGGTCGACTGGGATGCGGCGCGGCCCGACCTGCACGAAGCGCAGGACGACGCGCTGCCCGGCGATGGGGACTATCGGGACGCGATAGAGCTCATCAATACCGCCGAGCGGCCGCTCATCCTGGCCGGCCACGGCGTCATGCTCTCGGGCGCCGAGCGTGAGGTCCTCGAACTGGCCGAGCGGGGCCACATTCCGATTGCCGTCACGCTGCTCGGCATCGGCGGCGTGCCCGCCTCGCACCCGCTGAACCTCGGCATGATGGGCATGCACGGCGAGTCGTGGGTCAATCACGCGATCCAGGAGGCCGACCTGCTGATCGCGCTCGGCATGCGGTTCGACGACCGCGTCACCGGCAACCTGAAGACGTACGCGCCGAACGCGCGCAAGATTCACGTTGACATCGACCGCGCCGAGCTGAACAAGAACGTCCGCGTCAACGTCGCGATCGCCAAAGACCTACGGCCGGCAATCGCCGAGTGGCATCCGCACGTGGCCAAGCGGGACCGGTCCGCGTGGCTCGACCGGATCGCGGCGCTCAAAGGCGACTCGGCGGTGCGCGACATCCAGAACCTGCCGGACAACGGCCACCTCTACGCGGCGCACGTCATCAACGACCTCTGGAGGCTGACCGACGGCCGCGCCGTGGTCGTGACCGACGTCGGCCAGCATCAGATGTGGGAAGCGCAGTACTACAAGCACGACCGCTCGCGCTCGCTCATCACGTCAGGCGGATTGGGGACGATGGGCTTCGCGCTGCCGGCGGCCATCGGCGCCAAGGTGGCCTGTCCGGACGCCGAGGTCTGGGTGGTGGTCGGCGACGGCGGGTTCCAGATGACGATGCCGGAGCTGGCGACCATCGCGCAGGAAGGCCTCGACGTCAACATCGCGATCATCAACAACGGCTATCTCGGCATGGTGCGGCAGTGGCAGGAGTTCTTCTACGACCGCCGCTACGCCGCGACGCCGCTCACGGGTCCCAATTTCGCCAAGCTCGCCGAGGCGTTCGGCATCGAGGGGATGACCGTCACCTCGCGTGCCGGCGTGGCCGGCGCGGTGCAGGCCGCGCGGACATCCGGCCGCGCCGCGCTCATCGATTTCCAGGTCGAGCAGGAAGACTCGGTGTACCCGATGGTGCCTGCCGGCGCCGATTTACACGGAATGATTCGCCGCCCGTCTCCCATCGTCGAGACGTCGGCAGACTGACACTCCTATGGTCCATACATTCGCTGTTTACGTCGATAACAAGCCCGGCGTGCTCAACCGCGTCGCGTCGCTCTTCCGGCGCCGCGCCTTCAACATCGAGTCGCTGACGGTCGGCCACACCGAGACCGCCGGCGTCTCGCGCATGACCGTCGTCGTGACGACCGACGAGTACGGCGCGCGGCGGCTGGAAGCGCATCTGTACAAGCTGGTGCCCGTCCGCCGCGTGGACAACCTGACGAACGTCCCCTCCATCGCGCGCGACCTGGCGCTCATCAAGGTGGCGGCAGCCGGCGAGGCGCGCTCGCATGTCATGCAGCTCGTCGACGTCTACCGCGCCCGCGTGGTCAACGTCAGCGCCGACTCGCTCGTCGTCGAAACCACCGGGACTGAGGATAAGATTGATAGCTTGGTCGAGGTGCTGCGGCCGTTCGGAATCATCGAGATCGTCCGGACCGGCCAGATCGCGATGATGCGGGGCACGCGTCCGATCGAACGCACGGCCCGGCACCAAAGCAACGCCGCCACGACGGCCGACGTCAGCAGCGGGTCAGTTTAGCGCCGCGGCGCATCGCAGCGCGGCGAGAGCAGGCCCCGGGCCTCAGGCCTCAGGCCCCGGAAGCCCCCGCGACCTGCTTAGCTCGGTATCTGCCTGAGCCCATGGCGTGAAGCCGGCGGTTCAGTGTTGCTGGGGCCCGGGGCCCGAAGCCCGAGGCCTACTGGAGAACGAATCTCATGGTGAAGATGTATTACGACAAGGACGCCGACCCGAAGGTCATCCAGGGCAAGAAGGTCGCGATCCTCGGCTACGGGTCCCAGGGCCACGCGCACTCATTGAACTTGAAGGACAGCGGCGTCGACGTGCGCGTCGGACTGCACGCCGACAGCCGGTCGCGCGAGAAGGCGCGGAACGCCGGCCTCACCGTAGGCAGCGTCGGCGAGGTGACCAAGTGGGCCGATGTCATCATGATGCTCGTCCCCGACACGTCGCAGGGCCCGATTTACCGCGACGAGGTCGCGCCCAACCTGGCCCCCGGCAAGATGCTGATGTTCGCGCACGGCTTCAGCATCCGCTTCGGAGAGATCACCCCGCCGGCCAACGTCGATGTGACGATGATTGCGCCGAAAGCCCCTGGGCACCGCGTCCGCGAGCTGTACGTCGAGGGCGGCGGCACGCCGGCCCTGCTCGCCGTGCACCAGGACGCCACCGGCAAGGCCAGCCAGATCGCGCTGTCGTACGGCTGGGGCATCGGCGTCACGCGCGCCGGCGTCATCGAGACGACGTTCCCGGAAGAGACGGAGACGGACCTGTTCGGCGAGCAGGCGGTGCTCTGCGGCGGCACGAGCGCGCTCGTGAAGGCCGGCTTCGAAACGCTCGTCGAGGCGGGCTACCAGCCCGAGATCGCCTATTTCGAGTGCCTCCACGAGCTCAAGCTCATCGTCGATCTGATGTACCGCGGCGGATTGAACTACATGCGGTACTCGATCAGCGACACCGCCGAGTACGGCGACTACACGGCCGGACCGCAGATTGTCACCGAGCAGGTTCGCGACAACATGCGGCAGATGCTCAAGCGGATCCAGAGCGGCGAGTTCGCCCGCCAGTGGATGGCCGAGCACAAGAGCGGACGTCCCGAGTTCAACAAGACCCGGGCGCGCGAGCGGCATCAGATTCTCGAGGAAGTCGGCGCCAAGCTGCGGAAGATGATGCCGTTCATCAACCCGGTTGACGTCGACGAACTGGAAGGCACGACGGCCGTAAAGAAGTAGCCTCAGGAACTTCGGACTTCGAACTTCGGACTTGCTACTCGGTGCTCGCGGGCGCGTTCGAGCTCGCGAGCGCCGCTTTCAGCGTGTGCCACGCCAGACTCGCGCACTTGATCCGGATCGGAAACTCCCGCACGCCGGAGAGCACCGCCAGCTTCCCCATCGAGGTTTCATCGACGGGCTGGTCGAGCGGCGTCGTGATCATGTGCTGAAAGCGGTCGAACAGGCCCAATGCGTCGTCAACGGTCGTGCCCTTCACGGCCTCCGTCATCAACGACGCCGACGCCTTCGAGATGGCGCAGCCCGACCCCTCGAACGCGATCGAGTCGATCCGGTCGCCCGCGATCTTCACCGAGAGCGTCAACCGGTCGCCGCAGAGCGGGTTGTGCCCGTCGGCCGCGTGCGTCGCGCCCGCGAGCGGCCCGAAATTGCGCGGCCGGCGGTTATGGTCCAGGATGACTTCCTGGTAGAGGTCTCTGAGATCAGACATATTTAATGCTCGCGGGGCCCCACCCCCGCTCGCTTACGCGCATTCGCGCGGCGCCCTTCGGGCTGGCCGCGGCGCTTCGCGTCCGCGGGCGTCTCACACTCAATGCTCGCGAAGGCCCCACTGCAGAACTTCGAACTTCTGGCCTCGAACTTCTAACTTTCCTCACCGGGCTGGCCGCGGCGCTTCCGCCTCCGCTGAAGCTTCGGCGGACTCGCCGAAGCCTTGCGCGAAGGCGGTCGCGTCCGCGGGTACTAGAAGAAACCCAGCTGCAGCTTTGCCGCTTCGGACATCCGGTCTTTGTCCCATGGCGGCTCCCAGCCGATGTCCACCCATGCGTCGGTCACGCCGGGAAGCGCTTTGACCTTGTAGCGCACCTCGCTCGGGATCTGCTGGGCCGACGGGCAGGCGGGGCTGGTCAGCGTCATGCGCACCAGCACGTGCCCCCCGGCATCGACGTCGATGCCGTAGATCAGCCCGAGTTCGTAGATGTCGACGGGGATCTCCGGGTCGTAGACGGTCTTGATCACGTCCACGATCTGCGGCTGCAACGCGGCAGTCCGCTCCGGATCGACCGGCCCCATCTCGGGCTTGTCTCCACTCTCGGGCCTCGGCGCAAGCAGCGAATCGACGTTCCACGCGTCGGGCGGGGTAAACGGCGTCTCACTCGCGTGGGCTCCGGGCTCCTGGCTGCTGGCGTCGGGAAGAGCACGTTCGGCCTCCGGCCCTTCCGGGGCCTGAGGCCCGAGGCCTGAGGCCGGCGTGCCGTCCGAGGCCCGCTTGCTGTCCGAGGCCTGCGTGCCGTCCGGGGCCTGAGGCCCGAGGCCCTGGGCCCGCTTGTTGTCCGGAGCCTGATCCGCGTCGGACGTCGTCTTGCCGGTCAAGAAACTGAAAATTCCCACAACTCAACCTAACAGCGCCTGGGCGTGGCGCAATGCCATCGCCAGCGCATCGAGATCCTGGGTGGTGTTGTACATCGCCAGCGACGCGCGGGCCGTCGCTGGAATTCCAAAACGATCCATCACGGGCTGGGCGCAGTGGTGCCCTGTGCGGATGGCCACGCCCTCGCGATCGACAATGGTGCCGATATCGTGGGGGTGCAGGCCGTCCATCACGAACGACAGCACGCCGCATTTGCGGCGCGCGGTGCCGACGAGTCGAAGTCCCGGCACTTCCTCGAGCCGGGCGGTGCCGTATTCGAGCAGCGCCGCTTCGTGGGGCACGATGGCCTCGAAGCCAACCCCGCGCACGTAGTCAATCGCCGCACCCAATCCCACCGTGCCGGCGATGTTCGGCGTTCCGGCCTCGAACTTGTACGGCAGTTCGTTCCACGTGCTGCCCTCGAAGGTCACCGACCGGATCATGTCGCCGCCGCCCAGGAACGGCGGCATCGCCTCGAGGATCGCCTCACGGCCATGCAAGACGCCGATGCCGGTTGGCCCGTACATCTTGTGCCCGGTCCACACGTAGAAATCCGCCCCAATGGCCTGCACGTCAACGGGCATGTGGTAGACGGCCTGCGCCCCGTCGATGAGCACGGTCGCGCCGGACTGGCGCGCCATTCGGACGATCTCCTGCACCGGGTTGACCGTCCCCAGCGCGTTCGACACGTGCGTGGCCGCGACCATCTTCGTCCGCGACGTCAGCAGGCGCTCGAACTCCTCCATGATGAGCTCGCCGCGGTCGTCCATCGGCGCCACGCGAAGCGTCGCGCCCTTCCGCTCGCACAGCATCTGCCACGGCACGATGTTCGAGTGGTGCTCCATCGCGGTGATGAGCACCTCGTCGCCCTGATGCACGTTGGCGTCGCCCCACGCGCGCGCGACGAGGTTGATCGACTCGGTGGCGTTGCGGGTGAAGACGACCTCGCGAACCGACTTGGCGTGGATGAACGCGCCGACGGCCGCGCGCGCCTCCTCGTAGGCGTCGGTCGCGCGCTGGCTCAGCACGTGGACGCCGCGGTGCACGTTGGCGTTGTCGGCCTCGTAGTACTGGCGCACCGCCTCGATCACGGCGACCGGCTTCTGGGTCGTCGCCGCATTGTCGAGATAGACGAGCGGCCGGCCGTGTACACGCTGCCCCAGCGCCGGGAACTCGGCGCGGATGCGGGCGACGTCAAGCGAGGCGGCAGGTGCGGTCATAACAGGCACTGGGCACTGGGCACTAGGCACTAGGCGCTGGGCACTGGGCACTGGGCACTCGGCACCGGGCCGAACCGGGCGTCAGACATCAGGCGCTGGGTACTAGTCCGAGTGCCTGATGCCTAGTGCCACTCCCGAGTGTCCTACACGAGCTCGAGGCGTTCCTCCATCAACTGTCTGGCCCGGTCGCGCACGGCCGGGACCTTGATGCCGTCCAGGACGTCCCCGGCGAACGCGTGAATGAGCAGGCTGCGGGCGTCCGCTTCCGCGATGCCGCGCGCCCTCAAGTAGAAGAGCGCGTCGTCGTCGAGCTGGCCGATGGCCGCGCCATGCGTGCAGCGCACGTCGTCGGCGAAGATCTCGAGCTGCGGCTTCGTGTTGATCTGCGCGTCGTCGCTCAGGAGCAGCGCCTTGTTCGTCTGCTTGGCGTCCGTCTTCTGCGCGTCGGGCCGGACGATGATCTTGCCGTTGAATACGGCCCGGGCCTTGCCGCCCAGGATCCCTTTGTAGACTTCGTGGCTCGGACAATGCGGCGACGCGTGGTCGATCGTCGTATGGTTGTCCACCACGCTGTCCCGATCGGCGATGTAGAGCCCGTCGAGCGTGCACTCGGCGCCCTCGCCCGCCAGGACGGCCACGATGTCGTTGCGGGTCAGCCGGCCGCCGAACGTCAGCGAGTAGGACGTGAACGTGCTCGCGCGCTCGAGGTGGACGTTCACGTTGGCCACATGGAACGCCGCGGGCGTCTCGCGTTGCAGCTTCACGTGGTCGACGACCGCCTCCGGCCCGAGACGATACTCGGTCACGGCGTTGGTCAAGGTCGTTCCGGTGCCCAGCCCGGCGTAGCTCTCGACGATCGACACCTGCGCGCCTTCGCCGACCGTCACGATCACCCGCGGCGAGACGAACGCCGGCCGCTCGGCCGACAGGACGATCGACAGAATGTGCAGGGGCGCGTCGACAACGTGTTTGGCCGCAATCTCGATCACGACCGCCTCGTCGAAGAACGCGGCGTTCAGGTCGGCGAACGCGTTGCCCGTGCCGAAACCGGCGCCCTCCGGCGTCGTGCCCTTGGCCACGCGGACCCCCGCGGGCAGGGGCGGCGCGCCCTTCCAGCCGGCCACGAGCCGGCCGTTCACGAGGAGAATCGTCGGCACGTTCGCGAACAGATACGGCGCGAGGGCGGCGGCCGCGGGGACGTCGCCAACCGCCGGCCGAACGAACGGCGTGTCGGCAATCGGCGCGACGTTCGTGAATCGCCAGTCTTCGTTCCGCGTCGTCGGAAACCCTTGCAGCAGGAACCGGTCGAACGCCGCCTGGCGGGCCGCCTGGAGCGGCTCGGGGCCGAACACCGGATCCCGGCGGAACGCGTCGAACGCGGTGACGTACGTCTCGTGCCGTTCGGCGACCTGTGGCGTCATCGCGTCTTCGCTCCCGTGACCGCCGACTCCACCCAGCCGTAGCCCTTGGCCTCGAGCTCGAGCGCGAGCTCCTTGCCGCCCGAGCGGACGATCCGGCCATCGGTGAGCACGTGCACGAAGTCCGGCACGATGTAGTTCAACAGCCGCTGGTAGTGGGTCACCACGATGATGGCGCGGTCGGGGCTGCGAAGCGCGTTCACGCCGTTGGACACGATCTTCAACGCGTCGATGTCGAGGCCCGAGTCGGTCTCGTCGAGCACCGCGAGCTTCGGCTCCAGGACGGCCATCTGGAAGATCTCGTTGCGCTTCTTCTCGCCGCCGGAGAACCCCTCGTTGACGGCGCGGTTGAGCATCGCCTGGTCCATCTCGAGCAGCTTCGCCTTGTCGCGGATGATCTGCATGAACTCGACGGCGTCGACTTCCGGCTCGCCGCGGTGTTTCTTGGCGGCGTTGAGCGCCGCCTTCAGGAAGTACGCGTTGTTGACGCCCGGGATCTCGACCGGATATTGAAACGCCATGAACACGCCTTCGCAGGCGCGCTCCTCCGGCTTCATCTCCAACAGGTCCTTGCCCAGGTAGGTCACCGAGCCGCCGGTCACCTCGTACGACGGGTGCCCGGAAAGCGCGCGCGCGAGCGTGCTCTTGCCGGAGCCGTTCGGCCCCATGATCGCGTGCACCTCGCCCGCCCCGACCTCGAGGTCCAGGCCCTTCAGGATGTCTTTGTTCTCCGCGCGGACGCGGAGGCCTTTGATCTCTAGCAACATGACGATCGTGTCCTCTAATCTTTAGTTCGCGTGGGGCCCCACCCCCACGCGGTTCTTCGCGCTTCGCGCGGCGCCCTGACGGGCTGGCCGCGGCACTTCGTGTCCGCGGGGCGCCCCCGCCCCCACGCGGTTCTTCGCGCTTCGCGCGGCGCCCTGACGGGCTGGCCGCGGCACTTCGTGTCCGCGGGGCGCCCCCGCCCCCACGCGCCTGTCTTTCGCTTCGGGGCTCGCTACGCTCGCTCCCTTGCGGTGTCTCGTGGGGCCTGACTCCCACGCGATTCTTCGCGCTTCGCGCGGCGCCCTGACGGGCTGGCCGCGGCACTTCCGCCTGCGCTAAAGCTCCGGCGGACTGGCCGAAGCCTTGGCGACGGCCGTCGTGTCCGCGGGCGAACTTCTCACTTCTGGCTTCAAACTTCTGACTTCCTCTACCCGACGCTGCCTTCGAGGCTGATCGACAGGAGCTTCTGCGCCTCGACCGCGAACTCCATCGGCAGTTCGCGGAACACTTCCTTGCAGAACCCGCTCACGATCATGTTCACGGCGTCCTCGGTCGCGATGCCGCGCTGCTGGCAGTAGAAGATCTGGTCCTCGCCGATCTTCGACGTCGAGGCCTCGTGCTCGACGCGGGCCGAGGTGTTCTTGATCTCCAGGTACGGGAACGTGTGGGCGCCGCACTTGTCGCCAATCAGCAGCGAGTCGCACTGCGAGTAGTTCCTGGCGCCGTGCGCCGTCTTGCCGATGCGGACCGCTCCGCGATAGGTGTTCTGGCCGTGGCCGGCCGAGATGCCCTTCGACACGATCGTGCTGCGCGTGTCCTTGCCGATGTGCAGCATCTTGGTGCCCGTGTCGGCCTGCTGCCAGTTATTGGTCGTCGCGACCGAGTAGAACTCGCCGACGGACCGATCGCCCTGAAGGATGCAGCTCGGGTACTTCCACGTGATGGCCGACCCGGTCTCGACCTGCGTCCACGTGATCTTCGCGTCGGTCATCGCCTTGCCGCGCTTGGTCACGAAGTTGTAGATCCCGCCCTTGCCGTTCTTGTCGCCGGGATACCAGTTCTGAATCGTCGAGTACTTGATCGTCGCGTTGTCGAGGGCGACGAGTTCGACGACGGCGGCGTGGAGCTGGTTCTCATCGCGCATCGGCGCCGTGCAGCCTTCGAGATAGCTGACGGACGCGCCTTCGTCGGCGACGAGCAGCGTCCGCTCGAACTGCCCCGTGTTCCTCGCGTTGATGCGGAAATAGGTTGAACAACTCCATCGGACACCGCACGCCCTTCGGGACGTAGGCGAACGACCCGTCGCTGAAGACCGCCGAGTTGAGCGCCGCGTAGAAATTGTCCGTGTACGGCACGACCGATCCGAGGTACTTCTTCACGAGCTCCGGATGATCGTGCACCGCCTCGGAAAACGAGCAGAACACGATCCCCATCTCGGCCAGCTTCGTCCGGAACGTCGTCGCCACCGAGACGCTGTCGAAGACGGCGTCCACGGCTACGCCGGAGAGCAGCTTCTGCTCTTCGAGGGGAATCCCGAGCTTCTCGAAGGTCTTCCGGATCTCCGGATCCACCTCGTCGAGGCTCTTGAGCTCGGGCTTCTTCTTGGGCGCCGAGTAGTAGCTGATCGCCTGGTAGTCGATCGGCTGAATCTTCAAGTTGTGCCACGTCGGCTCGCGCATCGTCAGCCACGCGCGGTAGGCCTTCAATCGAAACTCGAGCAACCAGGCCGGCTCGCCCTTCTTCAGGGAGAGCTGCCGGACGACGTCCTCACTCAAGCCGACCGGAAACGTATCGGCGTCAACCGTCGTCTCGAAGCCGTACTTGTACTCCTGGTTGGCCAGCTGTTCGATGGTGTCAGTAGACGTGCTCATAACTTCCCTTCGCTTATCGGGCACTCGGCACTGGGCATCGGGCACGAGTCTTGTGCGCGTCCTAGTGCCTAGTGCCTAACGCCTAGTGCCTAACGCCCAGCGCCCAGCGCCGAGTGCCCAGCGCCTGCGAGTTACACAGAGAACGACGTCCCGCAGCCGCACGTGCTCTTGGCGTGCGGGTTCTGAAACATGAAGCCGCGGCTGAGCAGGCTCGTGTCGTAATCGAGCGTCGTGCCATCCAGGAGCCGGTGGCTGCGCGGATCGATCCAGACGCGCACGCCGTCAGGGCCCGGGAACACGAGGTCATCGGCACGCGGCTCGCCTTCCCACGAAAACACGTACTCGAAGCCGGAGCACCCGCCGGCTTTCACACCCACGCGAAGCCCGCCCCCGGTCATTGCTTGCTTGACCAGCAGCTTCTGGATCTGCGCGGCGGCGTTTTCAGTCACCGTAATCATCGCCGTTCACTTCCTCACCACGGACACCGACACGGGCCCAGCGGTCGGCGGCGGCAGCCCGGCGTCGGCCGCCAACTCGGCCACCGACGTCGAGGCGAGCGCCGCGATGATGCGGTCCTTGATGCGCCACAACGGGTCGCGCACCCCGCACTTCGAATACTGGTCGCAGCTCTGGTCAATCTCCGAGCAGGCCGTGACGGTCAGCGGACCGTCGATGGCCTGGATGACCTCCGCGACCGAGATGCCGCCGGCCGAACGCGCCAGGCCGTATCCCCCGTGAGTCCCCTGATGAGACTCGAGCAGGTGCGTGCGGACCAGCGTCTGGAGGACCTTCGCCAGTAGTTCCGCCGGAATGTCGTAGGTCTCGGCCAACTCGCGCGCCGACACCGCCCCCCGGTCGGACTGGGCCAGGTGACGCATCGCGAGCAGCGCGTAATCAGCCTTCTTCGACAGCCTCAACATCACCCATCCACCCCGGCCGGCGATATCCGACCGAACCAGTCCATCTTAGCCAGGAATTGGTCGCCTGCCAAGGGGGAGGGGCCTCGGGGCGCCATTGGGCCATTGGGTCCATTGGGTCATTGGGTCATTGGGCCATTGGGCCATTGGGCCATTGGGCCATTGGGCCATTGAGTGATCGGGGCCGTGAGTCATTCGAGGGGCAGGCACCAGGCGCTGGGCACTGGGCACTGGGCAGAAGGCCCCAGGGGTTCAATCGCTCGATGACCAAATAGCTCAATGACTCAATGGCCCTGTCCTGCCCTGTCAGACCACGGGCGTACAATCCCTCGCATGCTTAGCTTGACCTGGCTCATTGGCGTCGGGCTTGTAGCCGCGGTCGCGGCGCTGGTCGCGATCGCGAGCCTCCTCCGGCAACAGCACCTCACGCGCGAGGCCCTTCGCCTCGAAGCGGACCTCGCCGCCGCCCGCCAAACGGCCCAGGACGAGCGCGCGGCCGCGGCCGACGCCCGCGCGCAGCTCCGCGACACGTTCGCCGCCCTCTCCAAAGACGCGCTGAAAGAGAATCGAACCGAGTTTCGTCAGGACGCCGAGAGCATGCTCAAGCCGGTCCGCGAAACGCTCGACCGTCTCCAGTCGCACCTGGTGAGCGTCAACAAGGATCGCGAGGGCGCGTTCCGCGCGGTCACGACCCAACTCGGCCAACTCTCGCTGGCGCAGGAGCAACTGCGCCTCTCGACCGAGGGCCTGTCCCGGGCGCTTCGCTCCCCGAACGTGCGCGGACGCTGGGGTGAAATCCAGCTCAAGCGCATCGTCGAGCTGGCCGGCATGCTCGAGCAGTGCGACTTCGTCGAGAAAGAGAGCGCCACCAGCGAGGGCGGCCGGCAGACGCCGGATCTCGATCGTCAAACTGCCCGGCGCGGCCAGCATCGTCGTCAACGCCAAGGTGCCAATCGACGCGTACCTCAAGGCGGCCGCCGCCAAAGACGATGGCGAGCGGAGCGGGTGGCTGGCGGCGCACGCCAAACAGGTGCGGGAACACGTCCGCGCGCTGGGATCGAAGGAGTACCTGGAAACAGTTCCAGCCCTCGCCGGAGTTCGTCATCATGTTCCTGCCGCTCGAACCGCTGCTGTCGTCCGCGTTCGAGCAGGACGGGTCGCTGCTCGAGTTCGCCGCGACGCTGCGGGTCATTCCCGCCACGCCGATGACGCTGCTGGCCGTACTGCGCGCGGTCGCGTACGGCTGGCAGCAGCAGGACCTGACCAAGAACGCCGAGGAAATCCGGGACCTCGGCCGCGAGCTCTACGAACGGTTGGCCACGATGACCGGCCATCTCGATCGCGTGGGCACCAACATCAAGCTGGCCGCCGACAGCTACGACAAGTTGATCGGGTCGCTCGAGCAATCCGTGCTGCCAAGCGCACGGCGCTTCCGAGACCTTGGCGTGAGCTCCACCAAGACCATCGACTCACCGGCGCCGCTGACGCTGTCGGTCCGGCGCGTCAAACGGGAAGAACTGACCGGCGGCCGCGGCGAAGACGCAGCCGCCGCGGAGATCGTCGAGGCCGAGTCCGCGATGCCGCTGCTCGAACAAGACTAAGGCCCTACGCATGAGCATCGCCATCGTCGGCGCCGCCGGGAGCTGCGGACGGCAACTCGCCGCCCAACTGCTCGGTGGACGCCTGCTGCCGGCCTCGGATCGCCTGCAGTTGGTGGGCCACGAGGGCGGACCGAGCGCCCACGAGCTGTGGGGCCTGCGTGCCGACCTGGAGGATGCCTTCGGGGACGCGGCGCCCGCCATCGAAGTCGTGCTCGAGCCATCCGCCGTCAACGCGGAGCTGGTGGTGATGCTCGCCGGCGCCACCATCTCCGTCGATCCGAACGCACCGGTCGATCGCGCGGCGCTGGGGCATACCAACCGCAAAATCTTCGCCGCCTATGCCGACGCGCTGGCCGGGCGCCCGGGGCCGCCGCCTACCGTCATCGTCCAATCCAATCCGGTCGAGCTCGGAGTCCAGGTGTTTGCCGAGCGCCTGGGCCGCCGGCGCGTGCTGGGGGCCGGCGCCTGGTCGGACACGCTGCGCCTCCGCGGCGAGATTGCCGCGGACCTGGGTATCGGCCGGCCGCAAATCCACGCGCTGATGCTGGGTCAGCACGGCGACCACGTGGTCCCGGCGTGGAGCCAGATGTCCGTGCGCGGCGTGGCCGGTCGCGACGTCGAAGCGCTCGTCGAACGCACCCGCGCGGGGCGCACGCTGGCCGAGCTTCCACAGGAGGTGCGTGCGCACAAGGCGGAAATGCTGGATCTGGTGCGCGGCGGGCGCGTCCACGACGCCTACGCGCTGGTCCAGGCGCTGCCCTTCGACCTGCGCGCCATCGTGAAACCGTTCTTCACGCACTTCACGGCGGGCCGCACGACCGAGGTCGCAACCGCCCACGCGGTGGCCGAGATCGCCGCGGCGATGGTCACGGGCGCACAGCGCGCGCTGCCCGCCCAGGTCGCACTGGACGGCGAGTGGCTGGGCTTGCACGGCGTGGTCGGGGCGCCAGTGATCCTGGCGCCTGACGGATGGGAGCACATCTATCCGCTCCAGCTGGCCCCTGACGAAATCGCCGCCATGGCGAGCGCGGTCGAGGCCATCTCGGCCGCCAACGCAGCGGTGAGGTAGGGATCCGCGCGCAACCCAGCGGGTGCAAACGGCCGACGCCGCCGCCGACGCCCTTCGGCAGGCCGCGCTCGACCTCCGGGCCACGCATCCACAGCCCTTCCACTGGGCCCCATTCACGTCACCGGCGCCTCCTGACATCGCGATGGACCGCGTCGGCTGCCTCGTTTGTAGCCGATCGGCCTCGGCTACACTTACGTCGCTGTCTCGGGAACGCCCTGCGCGCGGGGCGCCGCGGCGTCTCCCGCAGCACCCGATCGAGATGGACGAGGCGAAGGCAGTCGAACGCGAGCGTCACGCGCTGGCTCCACGAGTGGCGCGGGGGCGACGACGAAGCGATCGCGCGCGTGACGGCGCTTGTCTACCGGGACCTGCGGCGCCTGGCGGCGCACTACCTGAGCCGAGAGGCGCGCGACCACACGCTGCAGCCAACCGCGCTCGTCCACGAGGCGTACCTGCACCTCGCCTCGGTTCGCGGCTTCGACTGGAAGGCGAAGGGCCAGTTCATCGCTGTCGTGGCGCAGATGATGCGCCGGATTCTCGTGGACCACGCCCGCCGCCGAAAGGCCGCCAAGCGCGCGGCCGGGACGGTCGTCAACGTGACTGTCAACACGCTGGACATCGCCGCGGATGCGCCGTCGCGGCTCGACGTGCTCCTGGTCGATCAAGTCCTCAGCCGGATGGCCGAGACGTACCCGCGGCACGCGGATTCGGTCGAGTTGCGCTTCTTCGGCGGTCTGACGTCACCGGAGATCGCCAAGGTGCTCAACATCTCGGTCGCCACCGTCGAGCGCGACTGGCGCTTCGCCAAGGCGTGGCTGCACGCCGAGATGTCGAGGTCGTCGTGAGCGGAAACCGCTTGCCGGAGGTCTTCGCGCGCGCGACGGAGCGGCCGGAGGCGGAGCGGGACGCCTTCATCATCGAGGCCTGCGCCGGCGACAATCGGCTGCTGGCTGACGTTCGCCGCCTGCTCGCGGCCGACGTCGCCATTGGGCGGAGCGACGCCTGGCAGCGCAGCGCGCTCGAACACGAGGCTGAAGCCGCGGCCGTCGAGGTCGAGTCGCCCGCCGGGCGGCGCG
The DNA here is from genome assembly GCA_963849525.1 of uncultured Acidobacteriota bacterium. Taxonomy (GTDB): domain Bacteria; phylum Acidobacteriota; class Vicinamibacteria; order Vicinamibacterales; family SCN-69-37; genus CAVXSP01. The sequence continues at coordinate 356,706 of CAWKHL010000010.1, forward strand.
TCGGGCCCTACGAACTGGTGGCAGTGATCGGTCGCGGCGGCATGGGCACCGTCTACCGTGCGGCGCGCGCGGACGCGGAGTACCGACAGGTGGTCGCGCTCAAGCTCCTCAAACGCGGGATGAACGCCGAGCAGATCGTCGCGCGGTTTCGCGCGGAACGGCAGATCCTCGCGCGCCTCGAACATCCGAACATCGCGCGGTTGCTTGGCGGCGGGTCGGACGAGGAAGGCCTGCCGTATCTCGTCATGGAGTGCGTGGACGGCGAACCGCTCCAGGCTTATTGCGACGCGCGCCACCTCGGCGTGCGGGAGCGCGTGGACATCGTGCGCCAGGTGTGCGCGGCGGTGCACTACGCGCACCAGCGGATGGTCATTCATCGCGATCTCAAGCCCGGCAACGTGCTGGTCACGGCCGACGGCATCCCCAAGCTCCTCGATTTCGGCATCGCGAAGCTGGTCGCCCAGGAGCCGTCGGAGTCGTCCGCGCCGGTTACCGAAGCGGGCATGCAGATGATGACGATCCGCTATGCGAGCCCCGAGCAGGTCCGCGGCGGGATCGCGACGTCGGCGTCTGACGTGTACTCGCTCGGCGTGATGCTCTACGAGCTCCTGACCGGCCGCTCGCCCTACCGCCAGGTGGACGGGCCGCCGCACGAGCTCATGCGGGCCGTGTGCGAGGAGGAGCCGGCGAGGCCAAGCCTGGCCGCGCCGCGGCTGCGCGGCGACCTCGACGTCATCGTCCTCAAGGCGCTTAGAAAGGATCCCGCCGCGCGCTACGCGTCCGCGGATCAGTTATCGGAGGACCTGCGTCGGTGGCTCGCCGGGCTGCCGATTCTCGCGCGCGGCGACTCGTTCGGCTACCTCGCCGTGAAGTTCGTGCGCCGGAACAAGGTCGTGGTCGGCGCTGCGGGGCTGCTGCTCGCCACGCTCGTGACCGGCATCGTAATGACCGTGCGCGCCGAGGCGCGGGCGGAGCGGCGCTTCGAGCAGGTCCGCAAGCTTGCCCACGCCGTCGTCTTCGACTACTACGACGCGATCTCGAGCCTGCCCGGATCGACGCCGGTCCGCCGGCAGTTGGTGCACGATGCGCTCGAGTACCTCGACAGCCTGTCGGCCGAGTCAAACGACGCCTCGCTCCAGCGCGAGCTGGTGGACGCGTACGTACGCATCAGCGACGTCCAGGGCAACTCGTACAACGCCAACCTTGGCGACACCGCGGGCGCGATCGCCAGCGCGCGCAAGGCTGCGGCCGGCGCGGACGCGTTGCTCGCGCGCGACCAGTCGCCGGAGAGTTTGCGGTCGGCGGCGATGGCGTACGCGGCGGACGGCTCGCTGCTGTACGGCGCCGGCCAGCTCGCCGAGGCGGATACGCTCCTGCATCGTGCCGTCGATCTCGAGGAGCGCGTCGTGCGCGACGATCCCAACAACGATGGCAATGCGCTCGAGCTCGCGCAGCACCTGCGGTATCTCGGCGATCTGTACGGCGGCGAGGGCTTGCAGAACCTCGGCCGCACGGCCGAGAGCGTGGCGTACTATCAGCGCGCCGCCGCCGCGGGTCAGGCGGTGGTCCTCCGGCATCCCGACGATCGCGCCGCCCAGTTCGAGCACTATCAGACCGTGTTGTCGCTGGCGGGGGCGCAGACGGCGCTCGGCCACTCCGAAGACGCCGCGACCACGCTTCGCGAGGCGCTGGGGCTCATCGAGCACCTCTCGGCTGCCGATCCGAACAACACCACGGATCGCATGGAGGTCTCGAACACGAACCTCCGCATCGGGATGCAACTGCTCGACGCCCGCCGGTCCACCGACGCGCTGCCGTACATCGAGCGGTCCCTCTCGATTCTCGAAGCCCTCTCGCGGACCGATCCGCTGAACACCCTGCTCAAGCGCGACCAGTCCGTCGTGGAGAACCACCTCGCCGACGCGCTGCGGAGCGAGGGCCGGGCGCCCGAGGCGCTGCGGCACAGCGAGCGGTCGCTGGCCATTGCCGAGGCGCTGAGCGCGGCCGATCCGATGAGCGCGGAGCTGCGCTCGGACGTCGCCATCAGCCATCGTAAAGTGGCCGAGACGCTCCTCGCCCTCGGCCGCGCCGCTGAAGCCCATACCCACGCGGCGGCCGGCGCCGCAATTCTGCAGGCCATGGCGGCCGGTCCCTCGCACGACGCGGGCGTCAACGCGCAGTGGGGCCGCGCGCTGGCCGACGATGGGGACGCGCGCGCGGCGCAGGGGGACCTCGGACAGGCCATCGGGGCGTACAGGCCAGGCCGAGGAAATCGCCAAGCGGCTGGCCCGGGCGGATCCTGTCAACGCCATGCTCCAATCCGATGGGGCTCGCGCCGCCGACGCGCAGGCCCGATGCCTCGCCGAGCTCGGCCGCTTCGCCGAGGCCCGCGCGGCGTACCAGCGCGCCCTCGATGCCTGGGCCGCCCTCCGCGGCCGTCAGGCGCTCACCGCCGACGACGCCTTTCGCGCGGGAGAGGCCGCGCGGGCGCTGGCGCTCGTCAACTCCCGGCTCGACCGCCGCTAACCCGCCGCTTTCGCGGAGCCGACACCGGCCCACCTCGGGCCGGTGAGGGGGCGCCGCCCGGCTTTGCGCTCTTCTAGGTATGAGCCCCAGCGGTCTGACCCGACTCGTAATCCTGTCGTCGTTGCTCGCGGCGTGCGCGGCGCCGGGAGTTGCCCAGACCGCGCCCACCGCCGACACCTTGAAACAGGTGTTGACCCGCAAGCTGCTCTCGCTCCGCCCCGATGGCGTGACGGAGCGCAACGTTCTCTATCAGGACGTGGTCGCTGGCCGACCCACCGGCGGCACGTATCCCTTTCGCGCCACGCTCGTCATTCGCGACTACGGCCCAGGCTATCCCGCGAACCGGTACTACGGCGAGACGTGCGTCGCGCGCATCACGGGCTGGACGTACCAGTTGTCCGTCGATGACCTTGGCGCGTGGCAGGTCGAGGGCCGCATGACGCCCGACCTCTCGCAGCGGACCTGCCAGCCGAATCCCTCCGCGGGCGTGTCGAGCCAACCGCTCACCGGCCTGTCCGGCGTCGCGGCGCCCGAAGCGCCGGCGCCGGTTGCGGCGCGGCGAGCGCCCGCCGCGGCAGCGGGCGCCGGCGTCGCAGCCGGCGCCTATGAGTGCTGGGCAAATGGGGAGGCGCGGATGCTGCTCAACTTCACGGTGTCGGGCGCGGGCCAGTACGTCGGCGCCGACCGGATGCCGGGTCGTTTCAGGCTGGATGCGCGCACGTCGCGCATGACGTTCGCCGGCGGCGCCCTCGACGGCGCCATGCCCGATGGGTTCTACGCCGTCTATCACGTCGTGCAGGGCCGGCCGACGGTGAGCTTCATGAGCCCGCGGGGCTCGGAAGCGATGTTTTGTCAGAAGCGATAGGCCAACGTTCCACTAGCGAAGGAGAAACCGCATGTCCCGACTCCGCGTTCCGTTTGTTCTCGTTGCCGGCGCACTCATGGTGGGCGCGCTCTCCGCCAGTGCGTTCGCGCAGGCGAATCCCTCGGCGGCCGAAAACGCACGCTTTGCCAACAATCCCTGCCGCGATCCCTGGGTCAGCCTCGCGGTGTCGAACGCGAAGGTTGGCGCCATGGCCGCCGGTCACGGCGATTCGGATGAATGCAGCCCGGCGCTCTACAACGGCGGGCACTGGAACAGCTTCGCGGAACTGCAGCGCGCCGTCTACGCGACGATCAACGCGTTCGCGCAGCAGAACCTGCGGATCGAGCTGCAGCGCGGTGTGCCAACGCTCGTGGTGATCGACATGAACCGCCCGGTCGCCGGCCTGCCCGCAAACCGGGTCGTCGCGGCCGGCGGTGGGAACGTCATTGCCGCCGGCGCCGGGAACATCATCGCGGCCGGCGGCGGCAACATCATCGCGGCTGGCGGCGGCAACTTCCACACGCTATCGGCGGACGAGCGGTGTGCCGTCAGGCTGCCCAGCGGGCAGATGGTCATCATCAAGCGGTAACGCATCGACACGGCACGGCGATCCGGGCGGCGCATCGCGTGCGCCGCCCGGACACTCGCCTCAGCGCCGGCGCGCGACGCGCAGCCCCCAAAGCGCGGCACCAATCAGAATGGCGCCAGGGAGCAGCCCGGCTACGGTCGTCACGATCGCATCGCTGGCACCAAGCCCCACGGCCAGCAGCCCGCTCGCGCCGCACAGCGTCACCAGGACCGCGACGACGTGCTGAAGGCGAGACCGGAACACGACGCCGAGCCCGAAGAAGTGGACGCCGACCACGAAGGTGATCCACGGCAACGTCGCTCGCGGCGCGTCCAGCACCTGGGTCAGCACCAAGGCTCCGCCGAGGCCCACCACGACCTCGAGGGCGACAACGGTCCAGTAGCCCCTACCGAAGCCACCGCCTGTCGGGTCGTGGGCCGTCTCGGGTATGGTGCGCACGGCGACGATGATGCCGACGAAGGCGACGACGCCTGCGATGCGCACCGCCAGCGCCACCGGGCCGGCAAGTGCCGAGGCATTCGCGAGCAGGTAGACCATCCCCATCACCGCGCTGATCATGACGGCCACGGCGATCCGTGGCACGCGACGACGTGACGCGAGCACTCGCTTCATGAGCGAACTGTGGTTGCGGGCCGCGGCTTGAGCAGTCGCGCGCCCTGGGCATAGACGAGAACGTGGTACACGACGGACAGGGCCGCCAGCCCGGCGCCCAACGCGCGCTGACCGACGGCGAATAGACCAACCGCAGCGAGGCCGCTCAGGACGAGTTCCTCGACAAGCCGGAGCGGCTCGGCGGCGCGGCCCAGTTGGTGAAAGTCGACAACGCCCCAGATTCCGAATCCCACGACCGGCGCAGCGAGCGCCAGAACGACGCTCGTGGTCGGCGAACTCCCGGTCAGGTAACCCCACCAGGCGAAGCCGACCACGACCCAGATCTCCATGAGGACGCGAAGAATGAGCGTGACCAACTCGACGCGGGTCAGGGCACTGCGGCCGCGATCGCTCTGAGAGTCGGAACCCATCACCTGATTCCCCCAGCGTCGCCTCGAGGACCGGGCTGACCTGGGGCCCAATGCCTTAGAGCGTGTTTCAAAACGTTGGAGCGCCGGGTCTTGAGACCCGGCGTGGGTGGACCTGAAGGTCCACCCCTCCAGTTTTGAAACATGCTCTTAGGCCTAGGTACATGGTGCCCGTCAGTGGATCTCCACCGTCAAGCTGACCTGGGCGCGGATTTCGATGTCCCCGGCGGCAATCGGCGTTTCCGGAGATGGGCGCGAGGCGGCGACTCCGGCGGCAAAGCGGAACATCGGCGTCGGAGAAGACGTCGGCTGCTCCTCGATCCGCAGGATGGCGCCGAGATTCTTGCCCGCGCCGGCGGCGATGGCCGCGGCGCGACCCAGGGCGTCTTGGACCGCCGACATGAGCGCCTCCTTCTCCCATCGCGCGCGGTCCTTCACGTCGAAGCGGAGGCCGGCAATCGACGTCGCGCCGGACGCGACACTGGCATCCAGCACACGCGGCAGGCAATCAAGGTCATCGACTCTCACCTCGAGCTGATTGCGCGCCACGTAGTCTTTCACCCGCGGGCTGCCGTTCGGGTACTCCGTCTCGGGCTCGACGGAGAACGCGGACGTCTTGACGGCGTCAGCGGCCACCAGTGGTTTCACCGCCGTGAGAACGGCGGTCATCGCCGATGCAGCCTGGCTTCTGGCGTCTTCGGGCTTCGCACCCCGGGCCTCCACGGCAATCGTGATCCGGGCCTCGTCGGGCGGCTGTGTCACGACGGCGTTGCCTTGCGTGACGATGGCGGGCGATTGGGTGGTTTGCGCGGCCGCAGGCTGACTGGAGAGCACCAGAGCTATGGCCGCCAGCAGAAGCGGCAACCGGATCATCGACGCCCACGGTCGAGGCGGCCTGGCGAAGAAGAGGCGGGCCCCGACGCTGTCTCGATCGCGCACAGCCGCCGAGGACGATGCACTTGGGCCGGCGTCATTCTCGTCCTCAGTGCTGGAGTGCCTGGCGCGACCTTGCTCCCAGAGCATCGGGACCCGCGTATTAGTTGAGACGGTGGACACCGGCATTCGGTCGGCCTCCCGTTCAGGGTCGCGCGATCAGTCTCGGAACTTCCTCGACCAGGAACCGCGCGACGTCATCATCCGTGAGATCGGTAATCGCCTTGTCGCGCGCGAGCGGGCGCTCGAGGACGGCCTGCCCGTGGCCGCCGCGCACGAAGCTGGTGCGGCCGATGACCTCGGGCGCCTCGCCCGACGAGTCCAACTCGAGCTCGACGAACGTATGCCCGAGCCGGTCGACGGCCAGCCGAACCGAGCCGGCCGGGGTATTCGTCACGACCTCCACGCCCTCGGCCCGAAGCACGCTCGCGGCCTGCCTGAACAGCGGCGCCGCGATGGTCTCGAGGAACACCGCGTAGTCGGCCGACGCGGCGTCGAACGTCTGACGCCGCGCCGCGGCGTCCTTCCGCGCGTCATCGAGGGCCCGGAGAATCCGTTTGCGTAAGTCGCCGACGTCCATCAGCGCATGGTACCTACGCCGGCCGGCGCGGCTTGCGTGCCACGTGAATTGCCATGAACCCGCCGAATACGCCGATGTGCCGCACGTCAACGAACCCGGCGCGGCGCATCAGCCCGGCCACGGCGGACGCCCCGGGATAGCGGCGGATGGAGGCGGGAATGTAGCGGTAGGTGTCGGGATCGCGGTGCAAGAGCCAGCCGAGCGCGGCCCCCACGCCGGTGAGGTAGCCCAGGTAGACCCGCTCGAGCCAGCGCGCCGGCGGCTTGTCGAAATCCAGCGAACACAGGACACCGCCCGGCTTGAGGACGCGGTGGATCTCCTCGATGGCCCGCACCAGGTCGGGCACGTTCCGAAGCCCGTAGCCGGTCGTCACTGCGTCGAACGCCGCGCTGGCCACCGGCAGCGCGTCCATGTCGCCCACCACCCACGTGATGCCCGCGCGCACCTGGGGCTTCCGGCGCGCCAGCTCGAGCATCCGTGGCGTGATGTCGAGTCCGGTCACCTCCGCCCCGCGAGCCGCGGCGCCAAAGACGAGGTCGCCCGTGCCGCAGGCCAGGTCCAGCACACGCGCGCCGGGCCGGACCTCCGCGGCCTCGACGAGCCGCTCCTTCCAGCGGCGGTCCCGCCCGTAGGAGAGCACGACCGTGATCAGAATCGTACCGATCGGCGATCGTCCCAAACAGCCGGCGGACGTAGCGACGCTTGGCGTCCGGACCGGTAAAGGCGTCGTTCAACATGATGGTTCCGGGGTTCCGGGGTTCTGAGGTTCCGAGGTTCCGAGGTTCCGGTTCGGGGGTTCTCGGTTCCACGGTGCCCGGGTTCATTCTTCGCTGCGTCGGCGCGCCGAGATTTCGCCGACTCGAACCCTCGAACGCGCGAACCGAGAACCGTTGAACCCTGGAACCGTCGAACCGGAACCCGGGAACCCCGGAACCTCGGAACCCGGGAACCTCGGAACCCCGTCCCTCGACAATCTCGGGACGCCCTGAGCCTGCCGAAGGGCGGAACCTCGGAACATAATGTCCCATGCTGCCGTCGCAGACGGTCGAAAACTACCTCAAGACGATCTACCAGGCGCAAAACCGGCACGCCTCGGCCGACGAACTCGTGCCCATGGGCCAGTTGGCGGCGGCGCTCGGCGTCGTGCCTGGCACGGCCACGACGATGGTCAAGACGCTGGCCGAGTCCGGGCTGGTGCGCTACGAGCCGTACATGGGCGTGCGCCTGACGACGGCCGGCGAGAAGCTCGCCAGCCTCGTCTTGCGGCGGCACCGGCTCATCGAGCTCTTTCTCGTCAAGGTGCTCGGCATGAGCTGGGCCGAAGTGCACGACGAGGCCGAGCAGCTCGAGCACGCCGTCTCCGAGCGGCTCATCGATCGGATCGACCAGATGCTGGGGCGACCCGAGGTCGATCCCCACGGCGACCCCATCCCCACCGCCGAAGGCCGCATGCCGCGGCCATCCCACCAGGATCTGCTGACCGCGCCCATCGCCGAACGCCTCGTCGTCACGCGGGTAACCGACCAGGATCCCGACTTTCTTCGCTTCCTCGAACAGCACGGGCTGATGCCCGGCCACGGTGTCACGATCGAGGCGCGCGAGGGCTTGTCGGACGCCGTCCGGCTCCGGTCGGAGGCCGGCACGGTCATTACCATCGGCACGCGCGCCGCTTCTAAACTACTGACTAGACTCGAGAAAGCCGACTAAACCCACCCATTTGACTTGGGGGCCGGTTGACAGGAGCTGTGTTTGGATCTATTTTTGACCATTCAAAATTATAGTTACCATTTGTCAAATTGACTTCTCCGCCAAACCCGCCTCAGTCGTCCGAGCCTTCCGGCAGCTCCTCAGCGCCCAAGGCAAGCGCCCAGTCCACCCACGCGTCGCTCGAGGGCCTGCACGGCACCGTTCCCGTGCCGCATGCCCAGGCCGGGTTCTGGCAGCACTGGCGCGCCTTCGTCGGACCCGCGATTCTCGTGAGCGTCGGCTACATGGATCCCGGCAATTGGGGCACGGACCTGGCGGGCGGCGCGCAGTACAAATACGGCCTGCTCTGGGTCGTCGGCCTCGCCAGCCTCATGGCCATCTTCATGCAGGTCATCGCCGCCCGCCTCGGCGTCGTCACCGGCAAGGACCTGGCCCAGTGCTGCCGCGACTGGTACCCGAAGTGGACGCGCTGGCCGAACTGGTTGTTGTGCGAGGTGGCGATTGGCGCCTGCGACCTGGCCGAAGTGCTCGGCAGCGCCGTGGCGCTCAACTTGCTGTTCCACATCCCGCTGCTGTGGGCGGTCGTCATCACCGGGCTCGACGTACTGCTCCTGCTCATGCTCCAGCGGTTCGGCATGCGCACGATCGAGGCGGTCGTGCTGCTGCTCGTCGCGACGATTGGCATCTGCTATCTGCTCGAGATCTTCGTGCTGCCCCAGATGCGGCCGAGCTTTCTCGAAATGGGGCGCGCGCTCATCACGCCGCAGCTGGCCCAGGCCGGCATGATCTACGTGGCGATCGGCATCATCGGCGCGACGGTCATGCCGCACAACCTGTATCTGCACTCGGCGCTCGTCCAGAGCCGCCAGCTGCAGAAGGACGACGCGTCGATCCGACGCGCGATTCGCTTCAACGCGATCGACTCGACGACGGCGCTCATCCTCGCGTTCTTCGTCAACGCGGCGATCCTGGTGCTCGCGGCGCTGGTCTTCTACGGCAAGACGAGCGTCGCGGTCGCGGGCGGCGGCGTCGCCACGTTTGGCGCGGACAGCGATTGGATTCGCATCGCGTACCTCACGCTGGCGCCGCTGCTCGGCACCACGCTCGCGAGCACGCTCTTCGTCGTGGCGCTGCTAGCCAGCGGCCAGAGCAGCACGATCACCGGCACGCTGGCCGGACAGGTCGTCATGGAAGGCTTCATGCACTGGCGGATCACGCCATGGCTGCGCCGGCTCATCACGCGTTCGCTGGCCATCATCCCGGCGATTCTGGTCATCGGCATCCGGGGCAACAGCAGTGTGAACGACCTCCTGACGCTGAGCCAGGTCATTCTCGCGCTTCAACTCCCGTTCGCGATGTTCCCGCTGCTACACTTCACCAGCTCGCGCTCGAAGATGGGCGCCTGGCGCAACGGCTGGTTCCTGTTGATTGCCGGCTGGGGCAGCGCCGTGCTGATTACGCTAATGGACATCTGGGGCCTGCCCGACTCGCTGGCGTCGGCGTGGCGCGTCATCGTGGGCGGGTGATAGCGTGAGGAGAGCGGGGGCCGCGTGTATCACACCATTCTCGTGACGCTGGACGGCACGCCGACCGATCAGGCGATTATCGAGCACGTCAAAGATCTCGCGAAGCTCGCGAACAGCCGTGTCGTGCTGCTGCACGTCGCCGACGGCTGGGCGGCCAGGACCTACGGCACCGACGCGGTGAGCCAGGAAATCAAGGACGACACCGCCTACCTCGAGCAGGTCCTCGCGGGATTTCAGGCCGCGGGGATTCCGGCCCAGGCGGAGCTGGCCTATGGAGACCCGGTCACCGAAATCGTCAAGTGGGTGAATCAGAAGGGATGCGACCTGGTGGCGATGAGCACGCACGGCCATCGCTTCCTCGCCGATCTCTTCCTCGGCACGACCGCGAGCCGCGTCCAACACAGCATCCGCGTGCCCGTGTTGCTGCTGCGGGCCAAGTGACGAGGCCGCCGCCGCTCAGGGTTCGCTGTAGCTCGTGAACGATGTCGGCGTCTCCCAGACGCGCACGGCCACGACGTCGAGGCCCTGGTCCCGCGACTTGTCGTAAATCAACTTGGCGATTCGCTCGACCGTCGGGTTGCTCTCGAGCTTGTAGACGGGCTCGCCCAACGCCTCGAGCGGAGCCACGAGCGGGTCGTCCTTGCGCAGGATCATCTTGTGGTCGAGCTCGCGATCGATCCACCCTTTGACGACGCGCTTGATGTCCGAGAAATCGGCCACCATGTTGCGCTTGTCCAACCGATCGGTCCGAACGTCCACTTCGACGATCGCATTATGGCCGTGTGGATGCTTGCACACGCCGTCGTAGTCGAGGAGCCGGTGGCCGTAGCAGAAATCAATCCGCTTCGTGACGAGATACATGCGTTCACTGTAACGTAAAGACCCTAATCTGCGATGTCTTCCGCTTCCGCGGTTCTCTTCTCCGGCGGGCTCGACAGCGCCGTGCTGCTTGCCTTGGAGCTCCAGACAGCCGTCCGGGTGCTGCCCGTGCACGTGCGCGCCGGGCTCGCCTGGGAAGATGCCGAGGCTCGCACGGTGAGCCGGCTGCTCTCGGCGCCGTTCGCGCAGAAGGCCGCGCCGGCGCGAACCTTGACGGTCGACATGCGGGACATCTATCCGCCGACCCACTGGGCGATGGTCGGCCGCCCCCCGGCGTACGACACGCCCGACGAAGACGTGTACCTCGAAGGCCGCAACATCGCGCTGATTTCCAAGGCCGCCATTCTCTGCGCGCGCCTCGGCCTCGACCGGGTCGTACTGGGGCCGCTCAAGGGCAACCCCTTCCCGGATGCCACGCCAGAGTTCTTCGACACGATGGCGCGGGCGATGTCGCTCGGTCTCGACCGCGCGCTGACGATCGCCGCGCCGCTCGCCGAGCTCCACAAGGAGGACGTCATCCGCCTCGGCTTGAAGCTGGGCGTGCCGCTGGAGATGACCTTGTCGTGCATGAACCCGTCCCAGGGCGACAGGCACTGCGGCCAGTGCAGCAAGTGCCGGGAGCGACACGACGCGTTCCTCTCCGCGGGCCTCGTGGACCAGACCTCCTACGCGGTGGCGCCGGCCCGCGGGGGCTCTTAGCGCGCGGTTCGATTCGCCGCCGCGTCATCCGCCGCAAACGCCAGCCGGCCGCCAATCCACGTTTGCTCGACGCGAAGCGCCGCGTCGAGGACGACAAGGTCGGCGAGCGCGCCGGGCACGATCGCGCCGAGCCCTTGAAGCCGCAGCTCCCGAGCGGGCGTCGCCGAGCACATCTCGACCGCCTGCTCCAAGCCGAGGCCGACCACGCCCACCAGATAGGCAAACGCCCGATCCATCGTGAGCACGCTCCCAGCAATCGTCCCGTCGTCGAGCCGGGCGACGTCGGCCACCGTGATCGACTGTCCGCCAAGTCGTGCGCGACTGCCAATGGTCAAGCCGGATCCGGCGGTGCCGTCGGTGATAGCCATCATGCGCGCTGGAGACTTCGCGGCGATGGCGACGCGCATGGCGGCCGGGTGCACGTGATGGCCGTCACAGACCAGCTCGGCCGCCACTTCGTCGCTCGAGAGCACGGCGCCCGAGAGCCCGGGCTCACGATGTCCCATGGGACGCATCCGGTTGAATAAGTGGGTCGCCTGACGCGCGCCGGCGGCAATCGCCGCTTGCGCCTCGTCGAACGTCGCGCCCGAGTGTCCCAACGAGACGTGCAGGCCCGCGGCAGCGAACCGACGGACGAGGTCGATGCCGCCGTCGAGCTCCGGCGCCATCGTCGCAATCGCCACGTCGGGATAGTGCCGCTCGATCACGGCGAGCACATCGCCGGCCGTGTAGTCGTCGCCGCGCGCCGCGCCGGACGCCCACGGCCCGAGGCCCGGCACGCGCAGGCACGAGGCGGGCTGCGCTCCGCGATAGTCCGGGTTCACGAAGTTCGTCTCGAGGTGCGCGGGAAGCACCCGCGCCGCCAGGCCGAGCGGCCGGCGTCGCGCCGCCGCGACCTCGAGCAAACAGCGCTCCAGCAGGTCGGGCGCGCACGCCACGGTGGTCGGGCAGAATGCGGTGACGCCCCACCGCGGCAGCCGCGCCGCGATACGCCCCACCGCGTCGTCGCCGTCCAGCGCATCGGCGCCAGCGGCGCCGTGGACGTGAACGTCGATGAAGCCGGGCACGATCAGCCGCCGCGGCAAATCGATGCGCGCCTCGTGTGCGCCGGCGCCGCCAGCGTTCCCGGCCACGTCGACAATGCGGCCATCTTCCAGCACGACGGTACGGCCGGACACGACGCCGCTCGGCAGAACGACGTCGGCGCTCGTCAAGAACGTGCGCGTCATGACCGTCGGGCGGCGGCCGTCATACTTCGCGCCACAGCCCCGGCGCCATCTCCATCTTGTGCCCCCGCAGCGGAAGGTCCGTCGCCTGGTCGGCCTCGAACACGACGCGATGTAGCTCGGCGAGCAGGCGCTTCAGCGCCCGCTCGCCCGGCGCGGCGCAGACGACCACCCCAGGGCTTTCGGCTGGAGGAAACCGTTTGTCATCGCAGAAATCGTGGTCGAGCGTGATGAGCGTCCGGCCCAGGGCCAGGGCCCGCCTGAAGTGCTCGCGGTCCGGCGCGCGGCGCAAGCCGGGATCCTCGAGCACGAAGAACACGTCCCACCGCAGGGTCCGGCGCATGAACGTCACTACACCCCAGGGCAGGTTGGCGTCAACGTAGACGCGGGGGATTGACATCGACCTATCGGCCCATCGACCTATCGGCGCTTCCTACTGCGCTTCTTCTGCGCGGCTTGGCCTCGGCGCTTGAGGTCGGCGACCAGCGCGTCGCGCTTATGGTACAGCGCCTTGCGCGTACGCTTGCCGTAGCGGCTGCCGACCGCGTACTCGCAGAAGAGCGGAAACGCGATCGTCGAATCGCAGTAGGCGACGACGGTGTCGGGAAGCACACCGGGGTTGACCTTGCCCCAGCTCACCGCCTCGGACGGCGTCGCCCCGGACAGGCCGCCCCAGACCACCTGGTCGGTGGTGATCTGGATGAAGAACTCGTTGCCGCCCTTGGGAATGCCGTAGACCTCCCACAAGGTGGGCTGTCCCTGCAGGTAGAAGTTCTTGGGCGACCCGCCGCCCAGAATCACGCACCCGTTCTTCTTCCCCGCCAGGATGATCGCGCAGACCTCGTTCACGTCGAGGTTCGGGTCGATCATCAGCGAGCTGCCCGTCATCAACTCATGCCAGGCGACGTTCATCCCAATCGAGCTGTCGCCGGGCGATGACGTATAGATGGGCACGCCCAGCTTGGCGGCGCGCGCCACCACCGAATAGGCGTGGCAGCCGGGCCGCATCTTCATCAGGTCCCGGCCGAGCCGGTAGTGGAACTCGGAGGTCGACACCGGCCCGCTCATGCCGGACCGCCCGAGGAACTCGCGGATGTATTCGTCCGTTTCGAGCAGCACCGTGGCCGGAAACAGGACGTCGTAAATCCGAATGACGCCGTTCTCGTAGAGCTGGCGGTCGTCCAGAAACGGCGAGCCCCGGTGGAGCGTGAAGTTCAGGGCGTAGTGAAGGTCGTGATAGAGATTCGCTCCCGTGCTGATCAGGAAGTCGACGAGCCCGCGCTCCATCATCTCGTTGACGCAGCCCCCGAGACCCGCCGGCGTCATCGCGCCGGCGATCGTGAGCCCGATCGTCGTGTCGTTCGCCGGCGCCAGCATCTTGTCCGAGAAGATGTGGCAGGCCTCGGAGAGGCGGCCGGCGTTGAAGGCCTGAAATCCGTTGTCGACGAGCGACCGCACGGCCGGGTGGCCCGTCGGCCGGTAGTAGGCGATCGGCTTGCCGGTGAGGTACTGGCGTGGGCCGCGCCGCGGCGACCCGGGAGCACGGTGAGGCACGAGAGCATCTCCGAGAACGTTCGCGCGACGCGCGCGACCGAATCGTAGCTTACCTCGAATTCGTCCCCGGCTCGTTACGGCACCGTGACGTTGACGCTGCCCAGAAGATCCGCGTCGTAGTCGTAGACCACGACCTTGGCGCGCTTCGCCGGGCGCGCCAGCTCGACCGTCATCGTGTGCGAGAGCCCGTCGCGCAAGAACTGCTGCAGCCGGTCGTTGGCGAGGTTCAGCTCGATCGTCTGCCACACCTGTCCAACCGGCGCGTCGCGGCCGTCCACGCAGAACGCGCCGATCTCGATCGACGCCGTGTTCCGGCCGTTGGCCTTGGCGAAGACGACGCGCGACAGGTCGACCGTCACGTCGATCGCGATCGTCGTGCCGCCCGCGCCCGGCGGCGCGATGGGCTTCACCCGCAGGGCAATGTCCGCGACGGGCTTCGCGTAGTTCACGGCCGAGACCATGCGCGAGTACGTGATCAGCCCGCGCTGGTCGAACGGCGGCGTCTCTCGCGCGAAGTACCCGTGGCGGTACAGCACCGTGAGGCCGGGACGATCGACTCGCACGGTAATCCGCCGATATCGCCCGTCGAGCGCGCTCTTCATCGGGTAGTAGCCCAGGACGAACTCGGCGCGCGTGGCCTCATCCATGCGGTTCAGGTCGTCGGCGGCATGGGCGAATCGATTGCCGTAGAACTGGCCGCCGGTGAGGGTGGCGAGCGTCCTCGCCGTCGGAAACGTGTCGACGACGCGCGGCATCGGCCCGCCGCGGCGGCCGCGCTGGCCGCGCCGTCCACCCGCGACGTCGAAGTTCGTGACGAGGCCGCCCGTGTAGACGTAGTCGATGGTCACGCGCGCGTCGGCCGCCGCCGCGGCCAGGTCGCGCTCGTCGTCGGCGCGGGGCAGCACGAGCCCGGTTTCGGTGACGAAGACCAGGTGCTTCTCGCCCGAGAGGAACCGCAGGTACTCCACGCCCAGGTACAGCGTGCCCAAGTCCTGCATCGTCTGGGCGTTGGTCGAGACGAAGTCGTCGAAGGTCCCGCTCGTCGGCTGGACCACATTGGAGGCCGGCGCCGCGCTGGCCGATGGCGCAAGCAGGAGATCGGTGGTCTGGCGCGTGTCGTCGCTGAGCCGATCCGCGTTCGGGCTCGTGCCGGGCTGCGTCGTCCGCGTCCCACGAGCCGCGGGGCCGCCGAAGACCGTGTCGATGTCCGCCTGAATCGCCGGCGGAATCTGCGACCCGCCGTAGACGGCCGCCAGCCCGCTGAAGTGCGACTTGAGCTTCGACTCGATGCCCTCGTGCATCCGCTTGAAGCGCTCGATGAGGTCGGCGATCTTCGCGTGGTCGGTCGTGAACTCGGTTCCGCGGTTCCAGGCGAGTACGGCCACGCGATCCTGAGGCAGCAGGTCGGTGCGGACGAAGTGGAGAATGCCGTCGACGCCGCTCGCCGGCCCCTGCAGCCGCCCCCGGCCGAGCACAATCAGAAACACGCGATAGTTCTGGAGCGGCAGCTCGTCGCGCGGACCGGGCCCGACCGTCGGCGCGAGCGGTGTCGGAAACGCGCCTGGCGTCGGCGGCGTCGGGGTCAGAATCTGCGTCGCGAAATGGCGAATGGGCTGCCGAACGCCGTCCTCGAAGACCGCAAAGTCGTTCTGCGTGAGGTCGGTGACGGGCTTGCCGTTCCGGTCAACGACAATCACGTCCACCGGCACGAGCGTGGTCGTCCCGTGAAAGACGGGCTCACCTTGCCCCGGCGGCGCCGGCGTCTGGGCCAGGGCGGCGGCCGCTGTCAGGAACGACAGCATCCCCGCGGCAACAACAGCGCGAACCCCTGCGTGCATGGCCAACCTCACCCTCGAGAGGGTTCTCTCTGACGCGCCCGCGAATCGGAGCGCTCTGAAGAATTAGACAGGGAGACCGGGCGAAGAGTCGCACGTGCGACAGCGCCGGCCGGCATGAGGGGACCTACACGCCCATGGCGTGAAAGCCAGCGTCAACCATGAGCACTTCGGCCGTCACGGCCCGTCCGGCCGGTCCGAGCAGGAAGATGGCCGCATCGGCGACTTCGCCCGTGTCCACGGTCCGCCGGAGCGGCGCCCGATCCCGATAGGTTTGGAGGATGTCGGAAAACCCGGAAATGCCGGACGCGGCAATCGTCTTGATTGGCCCGGCCGAGATGGCGTTGACGCGGATCCCCTTCGGGCCGAGCTCGCTGGCGAGGTACCGCACCGAGGCCTCGAGCGCGGCCTTGGCCACGCCCATGACGTTGTAGTTGGTGAAGACGCGCTGGCTGCCGAGGTAGCTGAGTGTCAGGATGCTGCCGCCGCCGCGCGCTTCCATGAGCGGCGCCGCGCGGCGCGCCAGGGCCACGAGCGAATAGGCGCTGACGTCGAGGGCCAGGCGAAACCCTTCGCGGGACGTCTCCGAGAACGGCGCCGCCAGATCCTCCCGCCGCGCGAACGCGGCGCCGTGGACGAGAAAGTCGAGGCCGCCGTAGCGCTCGATGATGGCGGCGAACAACCCGTCGATTTGATCGTCGCTCGACACGTCGCACGGCAGGACGACCGCCTCTGGCAGCGTCGCCGCCAACTCGCGAACGTTCTCCTCGAGGCGCTCGCCCTGGTAGGTCAGGATGAGCGAGGCGCCTTCAGCCGCGGCCGCGCGCGCGATCGCCCATGCGATCGAACGCTTGTTGGCGACACCCAGAATGAGACCGACTTTGGACGCGAGCGCCGGCATGGAGGGCTCAGTGCGACCGCTTCTTGCCGCGTCGCTTGCCGTGGCGCGAGCGCGGATGGCCCGCCCCCGGGCCGGCTCCGTGCGGCTGCCCGTTGCCGTTGCCGAACGAGTTGCCATCCACCGGGCGGCCTTGCCGGTGCGAGCCGGCGTGCCCGTTCGCCCCGTACCATCCCGTGCCCTGCCGGAAGGCATGGCCGCCGCGCACATTGCGCTGATGCATCGTGAACTCGGGGATGGGGCGGGGAGGAGGCTGGTCGTTCTCGCTGCGGGGGAGGGTCGCGCGTATCAACGGCCGGTGTGCGGCCCATCCTTCGTCCGCCGCGGGATGAGCTCCCGGTTCGGTGACCTCGAGGCCGTCCGTGGCCTGATCCGGCGCGCCCTCGTCACGCGCTTCAACCGACGGCCGGTCCGGCGGCGGCTCGGAAGCCCCGGCCGGCGCGGGCGGATGGCCGCCGGCGGCGCTCGCCAGAACTTCGTCGTACAGGGCCGACGTCGGGGACTCCTTCTTGCGGATGCGCGGGCCGCGTGCGCCTTTGTAGACGTGCTCGCCATCGCAGGTGGTGCAGCGAGTCTGCCGAATCTCTTCGCCGACGATGGCGACAATCGCGTGGTTGGTAATGCGTCGTTCCCGAGGACAGTAGTCGTCCACAAGGTCACCTAGACGCAGCGGGCGCTGGTCCATTCACTTCTCCCGAGTGTGCATGTTCGAGTCGTTCCTTCCGTGCCTTCGGTCCCGGCCACTCTCAAGGGCGGTCAGACCGCAGTCGGCTGGGGGCCGCTTCCGAAAGACTCGGCCCCACCCGGTGTCCCGTGACGTCGGGCGGGCGGCCGGTCAGGGCCCCCGGGTCGCGAGCGCTTGGCGATCGACGTCGCTCGCAACGCGCCTGCCGCAGGCGTTGCACGCGGAAGGAAGTACCGTGCTTGCAGGTCATTGGAGGATAACAACAAGACAGGGCCGAGAGCAAGGGGGAGGGGGAATCGACCCATCGACCTATCGACCTATCGACCTATCGGCCTATCGGGGGAGGCGTGGGACAAAACGCGGTAGACTCAGCGCTCGCCCCATGATCAAAGGCACCCGCGCCGCCGTCGTCAAACGCATCCAGCGCGTGTCCATCCACGGTCAGATCTCGCTGGACGTCTTCTGGATCGATCCGGATGACCCCGACGAGGTGCGGCACGCGCGCGTCGGCAACGAGTCGGTGCCCGGCGGCATGGAAGCGGGCGACGCCGTGACGCTGCACTATCTGATGGGCGCCGTCACGCACATTACGAAGCCGTAGCCCACCCTGACAGGCATCACCAGCATCGCCTGGGCGCATATAGAATATCCATGAGTTGACGCATGGGCGCATACGAAATAGCATTGTTTATATGCGCACCACCCTCGATCTTCCTGCCGACCTCATCGAAGAAGCGCGGCGCGTACTTGGATTCAAGTCCAAGACCGACACCGTCGTGCTGGCGCTTCGTGACCTCATCCGGCGTCGCAACCTGGATGAACTGAAGGCCCTGATGGGACGCGTCGAGTTGGACGTGGATGTGTCCCGCAGCCGGCGGCGTCCGGCGGAGCTCGCGTGATCGTTGTTGACTCGTCCGTCTGGATTGCGAGCTTGCGATCGGCTGCGAGCCCGGAGTCGGAGGTCCTCCGCTCGCTGCTCGACGCCGACGAAGTCGCGCTGCCATACCCGGTCCGCGTGGAGCTCTTGTCGGGCGCGTCCAACCAGGACCGTCCGCGTCTGCGCCGCGGCCTGTCCGCACTACCGGTAATCTACCCGACCGACCAGACGTGGCAACTGATCGACGACTGGACCGAACGGGCGTCACGGGCCGGGCGTCATTTTGGCTTCGGCGACCTGCTCATCGCGGCGCTCGCCAACGAGATTGGGGCGCTGATCTGGTCGGCCGACGCCGACTTCGCGCGCATGGAACATTTGAAGTTCGTCGAGCGCTACGAGCCTTCCTAAAGGGCCTAAGGCGCTCGCTTGCGCCTGGCCGGACGCGTCACGCGCGCCGGCCCGTATCCCCCGCCTCCGGGCGTTTCGATCCGCAGCCGGTCGCCCGCATGCAAGTGGAGTTGGACCTTTCCTGCCAGTGGAATGGCGCGCCCCGCGCGCCACAGCGTGTTGCGCCCTCGTCGGCCGGGACCGCCGCCGCGAACACCGTAGGGCGCAAGACGCCGGCGGTCCGAGAGCAGCGTCACCGTGGCATCGGCCAGCAACTCGTACTCGCGCACCAGGCCTTCGCCGCCCGGCCAGGTCCCCGGCCCCGCGCTGTCTCGGCGCAGAGCGTATTGGCGGATGCGAACCGGCAAGTCGTGCTCGATGGCCTCGACGGGCGTGTTGCGTGTATTGCTCATGTGCGTGTGGACGCCTGACAGACCGGGTAGGCCACGGCGCCCGCCCATGCCCCCGCCAAGCGTCTCGTAGTAGGCGAACGGCCGGCCGGTCAGAGGAGACGTGCCGCCAATGGTGACGTTGTTCATCGTGCCCTGGCTGGCCGCCGGCACGAGCGTCGGCAGCGCGCGGCCGAGAGCGCCCAGCACCACGTCCGTGATGCGCTGCGAGGTCTCGACGTTGCCGCCGGCGACGGCCGCCGGCCGCCGCGCATTCACCACCGAGCCCGGAGGGGCGACGACGGTGATGGGACGCGCCAGGCCGGCGTTGTACAGCACATCGTCCTGAATGAGACAACGGAACACGTAGAGACAGGCCGACAACGTCACCGCGTAATTCGCGTTCACGCTGCCGGCCACCTGCGCGCTCGACCCGGCGAAGTCGACCGTGGCGCGTTCGCCTCTGATGCGCACCGACGCGCGAATACGCACCGGTCCCTCGCTGACGCCGTCATCGTCGAGCGCGTCCTCGAAGGCGTAGTCGCCGTCGGGAATCGATCGCAGGAGGGCGCGAGCGATGCGCTCGGTGTGGTCCTGGAGGGCGCGCGCGTACGCCTGGGTTCGAGGAAGGCCGTGCGAGGCCACGAGGCGCCCGAGACGCCGGGCCGCCGTCCGGTTGGCGGCGATCTGCGCCGTCAGGTCGCCTTCGCGCTCGTCGGGCGTCCGCACGTTCGCCAGCACGAGCGCGAGGACATCCGGCACGACGCGCCCGTGCCGGACGAGGTGGATTGGCGGCACGACCAACCCCTCTTGATAGATCTCGCGCGAGACGGGCATCGATCCGGGGCTCATGCCGCCCACGTCCGAGTGATGCGCGCGGTTCGCCACGTAGAACGTCGGCCGGCGCCGGTCGCGGCCGAGGAACACGGGCGCCACGAGCGTGACGTCGGGCAGGTGCGTGCCGCCCTGGAACGGGTCGTTGAGCACGACCATGTCGCCCGGTTCCATGGGCCCCGCGTCGATCGCCGCGCGCACCGACAGCGGCATCGCGCCCAGGTGCACGGGCATGTGATCGCCCTGGGCGATCGTCTCGCCGCGGTTGTCGTAGACCGCGCACGAGTAGTCGAGGCGTTCCTTGATATTCGGCGAGAAGGCCGTGCGCCGAAGCGTGACGCCCATCTCCTCCGCCACCGACAGGAAGAGGTTCTTGAACACGGCGAAGTCGAGCGGGGATACGGTCACCGCGATTCGCCTCGGGCCGCGGGCCTCGGGCCCCGGACGTTCACTCGCCGGCGCCGGGCGTCGGCATTCGAGCGACCGGTGGCTGGCTTCAGGAGGATGTTTCCGAAACCATCCAGTTCAAATCGCCACGCCGGAAGGACGACGACGGTGGCCTCGCCGCTCGTGATGACAGCGGGTCCCAATCCGAACGCGCCTGGACGAAGGTCCTCCCAGCGATGAAACGCGACGTCCACGGTGCGGCCGTTGAATCGCCCCGGCCGCAGGACGGCGGGCCTGGCGCGAGCCGGCCGCCGCACCGCCGCACGCGGCAGCGGCGGCTTCACGGTCTGGCCGGAGGCCGTCAGGCGCACGGCCACGACTTCGGTCGGGCGCGCCGGATCGGCGTATCCGTACTCTCGCTCGTGGCGCCGATTGAACGCCTGGACGTACTGGGAGGAGAACGGAACGGTGATCTCGGACGATTGGCCGACGTAGCGAACGTTGACGAACCGATCGAGGCGCTGCCGGCGCCGGCCGAATCCTTCCGCCGAGAGGTCCCGCCTGGCCCGACTGACAAGCGGCGCGAATCGCGCGGCCAGCGCCGCCCGGCCAGTCTCATCGCTTCGGCGCAACACCGCGGCCGAGTAGTCTCGCGTGACGTCGGACACGAGCATGCCCAACGCCGAGAGCACGCCCGCGTATCGCGGCACGAGCACGCGCGTGATGTCCAGCCGGTCGGCCAGCGCGCAGGCGTGCATCCCGCCGGCGCCGCCAAACGCGACGAGTACAAACGCGCGCGGGTCGTGGCCTCGCTCGATCGACACGACGCGAATGGCCCGCTCCATGTTGGCGTCGGCCGCACGCACCACGGCTTCGGCCAGCTCCGGCACGGTCGCCCGGAGCCGGCCGGCCAGCCTCGCGGCCGCGCGGCGCGCGCGCGCGACATCGATGGTCATCCGGCCGCCGAGAAAGCGCTCGGGATCGAGCCGGCCGAGCAGCACGTTGGCGTCAGTCACCGTGAAGTCGTCGCCGCGGCCGTAGCAGGCCGGGCCCGGCGAGGCTCCCGCGCTTCGCGGTCCAACGCGCAGGGCGCCTCCGCTATCGACGAACGCAATCGAGCCGCCGCCGGCGCCCACGGTATGGATGTCGAGCACCGGCAGTCGCACCGGGAAGCCGCCGATGGACGTCCCAGACGCCACACTCGGCGCGCCATCGAGCAGGCTGACGTCGGTGGAGGTGCCGCCCATGTCGAACGAGATCAGCCGCCGGATGCCGGCCGCCCGCGCGACCGCCTGGGCCCCGACAATGCCCGCGGCCGGCCCGGAGAGAATCGTTCGGACGGGCTGCGCACGGGCGGCGCGCGCCGAAATCGCGCCGCCGTTCGATTGCATGATCGCGAGCGTGGCCGCTCTCGTCGCCCGCCCTCGCCCCGCGCCGCCCGCCACGCGCGGAAGCCCCGCCTCGACGACCTGCAGGTAGCCGTCGACTGAGGGCCGCACGTACGCGTTGACGACCGTCGTACTCCACCGCTCGAACTCCCGGTATTCCGGCAGCACCTCGTGCGACGCGCACACCTCGAAGCCGCGGCGCCGCAGGCGGCCGGCGACGTAGGCTTCGTGCGCCGCGTTCGCGTACGCATGCAGAAAGCAGACGGCCACGACATCAACCTCGAGGCGCGCGAGCCGACGGGCGAGTCGATCGACCGCGGCCGCGGCAGGGCGAATGAGCGGCCGGCCCGATGCGTCGATCCGTTCCCGCAGCCCAAAGCTCAACGACGGGTCCACGAGCGGGAACGGCGGCGGGAGAAAGAGGTTGTAGAGCTCGGCGCGCGCCTGTCGTCCGATCCGGAGGACATCAGCGAAGCCCTCGGTCGCCACCAGGGCGACCCGCGCGCCGCGGCGCTCGAGCACTGCGTTGGTGGCTACCGTCGAGCCGTGCACGACATCGAGGCGCCTCGCGCCAGCCGCCAGGTGCTCGAGACCAGCCACCACCGCGTCAGCCGGACTCCCGGGCGTCGAAGCGCACTTGTAGACTCGCAAGCCGGCCGCATCCAGGCAGACGAAATCGGTGAACGTCCCACCCGTATCGATGCCCACGCGAAGAGACATGAGACCGGACGATTGTAAGGGTCCGCGTGCCGTTCCCGATGTCGATCGTCGCACCGACGTCGAACGGCCGGCAGTGGCTCGGGCAGTTTCCGCCCTCGGTCCTCGACGCGACGGCGGGCTACCGCAATAAAAAAGGCCCGCTTTCGCGGGCCTTGGTAGGCAGTCTGGCTCCCCAGCACTTCGTGGCACATGCCACAAATTCAGACTACCCGGCGGATGCTAGAGCAAGGCGCGTGCCGGCCGCCGCCGCACCGTTTTCAATGGATTTCTCGCGGCAACTTCAAGCTGACCGGTCAGGCGGCAGACGCGAATTGTCGTTGAGTTACAAAAATACGATCTGTCCGTCTTCGCACCTGACGCTAATGCCCTACCGGCCTACACCATCGCGCCTTCTGGATACTGCAACGCGAGGCGCAGTTCCTTCGTCAGCTGGTCCACGGTCGATCCCGATCGCTTCCAGGCACCTTCGGTCTCGAACCTGAGATCGCCGATGCGACGGCCCCAGGGCGCGATGACCCGGCCGATCGCGCGGAAGTCGGCCCGGTCGGCATGCTGCTGGTCGAGATGGCGCACGATGTCGGGCGCGACGCGAATGAAGGCGCGCAGCGCGGGCCCGGACTTGATGCTGTACTTCCGCCCGTTCCACGCCGCGCCGAAGACGACCGAGACCTGGCGGAGGTAATTGACGAAGAACCGCTTGGCTTCTTCGCGGAATTCGTCTCCCTTCTTGCCCGTGCCGAAGGCGTCCGAAGCAAACAGCTTCTTCAGCTCCTGGGCCAGGGGCGCCTGCGCGACGCGTCCGCGCCCGACCCCCAACAGTTTGATCTCGCCGTGAAGCGGCGAGTCCTCGCGCTCGCTCAGCGCGCGCACGACGTCGTGCGCGGCGGCCAGGTTCTCGTCCCGGTAGAGCTGGCGGCCCGACAACGACACCAGGTGCGAGGCGTTCAGCCTTGTGTGCTTCGCGTTGATCGTCACGAACATCTGCACGACGTGGTCCTCGGGCAGGCGGTCGAAGATCACGGCCGGCACGGTGAAGACTTCGCCCCCGAACTGCTCGATGCCCGCATGCAGCGCCAGCAGACGGTGCTGGCCGTCAATCGCGCGGAGGATCCCCTCGCGCTCGGGCACGTGGAGGATGCCGAGCGACGGGTCGCCGGCCGCCGGCTCGAAGTGCAGGTGCTCGTCGCACGAGATGATGACGGCGCCGGGGATCGACGGGAGGTCGCGGGCCAGCCGGCACTGCTCGTAGTACGCGACGAGCTCGTCGATCTTCTTGCTGATGATCTGGCGTTGATAGGCCTTGTCGCTGGCCGCGATTCGGCGCTCGAGCAGGTCCCATCGGACCTTCGACTTCCTCGCGGCGCCTCGCACGCCCGGCGTCGGCCCGTGCTCGCCGTAGCTCAGCACTTCGAACCGCACGAGCTTGTCGATGTCGTGCGCCGTCAGGGAGGCCTGATAGAACTGCACGCCAAACTGCTGCATCCGGAGGGCGGCCACGCTAATCATAGGCAAAGGGGGCCCTTCCGCGCCCCGAGCTCGAAAACGCCTTTTCGCGGGGATTGTATGTGCCAGCGGTCCCCAATCTCAAGCCTTTGCCCCAAAGAGCCACCCGGGCCGCCCGCCGCCGGGTCCCCCGGCGGGCTCCGCCGGGGGCTTGAGCCAGTCCGGAATCAGGGGTTGGCGCCGCCGCTGCCAGAGCACCGCGCAGCCCAACATGGCGACCGTGAACAGGCCGAACGCGGCCAGAGCCCAAGGGAGCGACAGGCGGCCGTGCAGCGGATAGGTGGCAAAGCCGTAGGCCAGCTCGACGTGAATCCAGTAGACGAACAGGGACGTGCGGCCGAAGACGACCATCGGGCTCCAGCGGTCGGCCCGGCCGCGCAGCCACAGCCACGCGAGCGGCATGGCCAGCGTCATGGCTCCCGTGCGCAACAGGAAGAACGACACCGACGTTGTCCAGAACGACGACGCGGTGAGCGCCGGGAGCCACATGCCGACGCCGCCGCCGAGCATCGCCGCCAGCCCGGCCCACGCGAGTCGCCTGGGTGCGACCGCCTCGTCCGAGGAGGCCCCCGACGCGACGAACATGCCCCCGACGAAGGCGCCCACGAAGACGAATCCGACCCACGGAAAGATGCTGAACACGCCCATGCCGCCGACGGGGCGAATGTAGGCTTCGAGCCGCGGCGCGAACGCGCGAAAGACCGCCGGCCAGCGCCACACCCGCGAAGCGGGCGCGAGCAGCACGAACACGGCCGTCGGGCCAATCAGCCAGGCGACGCGGCGGGCCAGGGTCGACGCGCGTCCCCAGCAGAACGCCGCGCCGACCAGCCCGAGTCCGAGGATGTTGAGAATGTCCGGTTTCAGCAGACTCGACCACGAGGCCATCGGGTTCAGCAGAAACGACTGCAGGCGAAACACGTGCGCCAGGACGAAGATCTCCCACCCGCGCTTCTGCAGGCTCCACGCGGCGGCGCGGCGCGTGGCGCCGCGTGCCACGCGGGCCGCGCCGGCGAGCGGCACCGAGACGCCCGCCAGGAAAAGAAACAGCGGTGCGGCCCAGCCCCCGATGAACACGACGATAGGAAACCCCCAGCCCTGCCTCGACGACGCCGCCGTCCACGAATCGCTCGTGTGCCACAGGATCATGATGAGGACGGCCAGGCCGCGCACCCAGTCAACGTAGGCAAGCCGAGGGCGCTTGCCACGCGGCGCGGCCGAAGCGCGCGAAGGAGCCGGAGCGGGAGCAGTCATCGCGCAATCTTGCACGTTGGGGCCTGGACAGGGAGAGCGCTTCGCGCTTGATTGACCGGCAAGAGTAGCCTAAAACTAGGGGCCGCGCTGGAGCGTCCTTTTATGGCCTACACCCTCACCGTCAATGGTCGCACGACCACCGCCGACGTTTCCGCCGACACGCCGCTTCTGTGGGTGATCCGGGACACCCTCAAGCTCAAGGGCACGAAGTTCGGCTGCGGCATCGGTCAGTGCGGCGCGTGCACCGTTCACGTCGAACGGCACGCCTACCCGCTCGTGCAGCCTGCCGGTGTCCGGGGTCGGCGGCCGGAAGGTGACAACGATCGAGGGGCTGTCGGCCGATGGCAGCCATCCGCTGCAGAGAGCCTGGATGGCCATTGACGTGCCCCAGTGCGGCTACTGCCAGGCCGGCCAGATCATGTCGGCCGCGGCCCTGCTGGCCAAGACGCCAAACCCGTCCGACACCGACATCGACGCCGCCATGGCCGGCAACATCTGCCGGTGCGGCACCTACCACCGCATTCGCGAAGCCATCCACCAGGCGGCGGGCCTCGACGCCGCCGCCGGGGCGGCGCCGAAGCGGTCGGCGTCGAGCCGCGCCGTGACCACCGCACCGGTCGCGGCGGCAGCGTTGGGGCACGACTAGCCTCCAAGGGCATTGGCATTCACGAGCTTTTCACCATTGAGGACATGGAGGCACATCGTGTCAGCGGCTGACCCGGGTGCCGCCTGCGGCGGCAGCGGTTGGGAACGCGATCGCGCGCGAGAGCACGAGGAGACTTTTTCGTGTTCTCGCGCGCGATCGCGTTCCCAACCGCCGGCCCCGGCGGAGCCGGGCCGCCCGGGTCAGCCTCGCAGATCGCCGGCCAGCCTCCATGAGCTTCATGGTGCGACCGGCACCGGTTCAGCGTTCGACAGGAGTCTGATCTTTAGGAGACCGTGATGGGCAGTCTGATCCTCGATCGTCGATCGTTCCTGCGGGTCTCGGCCGTTGCCGGTGGCGGCCTGCTGCTGTCCTTGTATCTCACGGATCCCGTCGAGGCACAGGGACGCGGGGGCCCGCCGGCGCCGCCGCTCGACCCGAACGCGTTCATCAAGATCCTGCCGGACGGCACCGTCCACATCATGGCGAAGAACCCCGAGATCGGCCAGGGCATCAAGACGATGCTGCCGATGATCATCGCCGACGAGCTCGATGTGGACTGGAGCGCGGTGCGCATCGCGCAGGCGGACATCGACCCGGCCAAGTACGGCAACCAGTCGGCGGGCGGCAGCACCGCGACGCCGACCAACTGGCTGCCGATGCGGCAAGTCGGTGCGGCCGGACGTCAGATGCTGATCGCGGCGGCCGCCGCCTCCTGGGGTGTGCCGGCCGCCGAATGCACGACCCGGTCCGGCCGCGTGATGCACTCGGCGAGCCGGCAGTCGGTCGGCTACGGCGAGGTGGCGGCCAAGGCCGCCGCGATGACGCCGCCCACGCTCGAGTCGGTGCCCCTCAAGGAGACCAAGGACTTCAGAATCATCGGCACCATCGAGCCCGGCGTTGACAACGCGTCGATCGTGACGGGCAAGCCGCTCTACGGCATCGACACCGACCTGCCGGGAATGTTGAGCGCGGTCTTCCAGAAGTGCCCGGTCTACGGCGGGAAGGTCGTCAGCGCCAATCTCGACCTCGTCAAGACGCTGCCCGGCGTGCGCCACGCGTTCGTCGTGGAGGGCAACGGCCAATTCAACGGCCTCTCGAGCGGCGTGGCCATCGTCGCCGACACGTGGTGGCAGGCGCAGAAGGCGCGCCAGCAGTTGAAGGTCACGTGGGATGAAGGCGCCACGGCGTCTCAGAGCAGCGAAGGGTTCGCGCGCCAGGCGGCCGCGCTGTCCACCGAGACGCCGGCACAGTCGCTGCGCAACGACGGCAACTTCGACCAGGCGATGGCCGGCGCGGCCACAACCGCCCAGGGCGCGTACTTCTATCCGTTCCTCTCGCACGCGCCCCTCGAGCCGCAGAACTGCACGGCGCAGTTCAAGGACGGCAAGCTCGAGATGTGGGCGACCAGCCAGCAGCCCGACTCGGGCATCCGGCTGATCACGAGCGCGCTCAACATTGACGCCGCCGACATCACGATGCACCTGATGCGCATGGGCGGCGGGTTCGGCCG
This sequence comes from uncultured Acidobacteriota bacterium, assembly GCA_963849525.1. Lineage (GTDB taxonomy): Bacteria > Acidobacteriota > Vicinamibacteria > Vicinamibacterales > SCN-69-37 > CAVXSP01. The sequence continues at coordinate 384,119 of CAWKHL010000010.1, forward strand.
CCGGCTGACGAACGACTACCTGGTCGAGTCGGCCTGGATTGCGAAGGTCGTGAGCGGCGCGCCCGTCAAGCTGCTGTGGACGCGCGAAGACGACATGGCGCACGACTTCTATCGCCCGGCGGGCTTCCACTACTTTCAGGGCGGCGTCGACGCGGCGGGCAAGCTCATCGCATGGCGCGACCACTTCGTGACGTTCGGCGAGGGCACGCGCACGGCGGCCAGTGCGAATATCGCGCCGGACGAGTTCCCCGCCGGCTTCGTGCCCAACTTCTCACTCGGCCAGTCGCTGATCCCCCTGGGCGTGCCCACCGGCGCCATGCGCGCGCCCCGGAGCAACGGGCTCGCGTTCGTCATCCAGTCGTTCATCGACGAACTGGCGCACGCGGCGGGCAAAGATCCGCTGCAGTTCCGCCTCGACCTGCTCAACTCGGACACGGCGCCGACACCGCCCACGGGCCAGGGAGGCTTCGGCGCGCCGTTCAACGCGCCGCGTATGACCGCCGTGCTCGAGCTCGTCCGCGAGAAATCGGGGTGGGGCAAGACGGCCGTATCGTCGGGCTCCGGGATGGGCGTCGCCTGCCACTTCAGCCACCTGGGCTACTTCGCCGAAGTGGCGCACGTCACGGTCGGCGCGGGCAACCGGCTGAAGGTGAACAAGGTCTGGGTCGCGGCCGACATCGGGAGCCAGATCATCAATCCTGGCAACGCGCTCAATCAGGTCCAGGGCAGCGTCATCGAGGGGATGAGTCACCTGATGAACTGGCAGATCACGATCGCCAACGGCCGCGCGGTGCAGAGCAACTTCAACCAATACCAGCCGACGCGGATGCCGCAGGCGCCGCCGGAGATCGACGCGATCTTCGCCGACTCGACCTACACGCCGACCGGCCTGGGCGAGCCCGCGCTGCCGCCGGCGATTCCGGCCGTCTGCAACGCGATCTTCGCGGCTACCGGCCAGCGAATCCGGTCGCTCCCGCTCGCCACGCACGGATTCACGTGGGCCTGACGCTTGGGAAGTTAGAAGTGAGAAGTTCGAAGACAGAAGTGAGAAGTTAGAAACTACAGACGCCCCGCGCGAAGCGCGAAAAGGCGTGGGGTGGGGCCCCACGCACTAAGTCAGAAAGTTAGAAGCCAGAAGTTAGAAGTTCGGAGACCCTAGCGTTCCACGCCGAACGTCGCCTTGAAGTCGATGTCCTGCCTGAGTGAGTTGTAGACCGAACAGTAGGTCGTCCGTGAGAGCTCGAGTGCGCGGGCGACCGCGTGGTCGGGAACGGCGCCGCGGATGGCGAAGTGCAGGTGGATCGCGGTGTAGCGGTGCGGATGCTCCTTGGCTTGCTCGCTCTCGAACGAGACCGAAAGTCCCTCGAGCGGGTGGCGGCCCTTCTGCAGCATGTGCACCACGTCCATGGCCATGCAGCCCATCACCGCGTAGGCCAACGCCTGCATCGGCGACATCACGCCGGGCGTCGAGCTCCGCAGATCGACGTGCGGACTGCCCGACCCGCTCTCGAGCCTGAGATCGCCTTTCCATTCAAGAGTCAGCGGCACCATACACGGAAGTGTACGGCACGGCACCCGGGCGCGCCAGCGGGCGGCTCGAGCGCTACGAGCGCTCACTCGCGGCCTTCGCCGCGAGGTGCGACAAAGCCGCCGCCGCTTTTTCCGACAGGGGCCGGCCCGTACCGCCGAATCGTTCCTGGTTCATCTCCGCCAGCACCGCCAGCGCGATGTCGGCGGGGGCGTGGCCGCCGAGGTCGAGGCCAATCGGCGCACGCACCGCGGCGATGCGCTCTTCGCTCACGCCCTCCTCGCGAAGCATCTTGGCAATGAGGACGGTCTTCCGCCGGCTGCCGAGCAGTCCGACGTAGCGCGCCGGGGTCGCGACGGCGGCGCGGAGGCACTGCGCGTCCATCTTGTGACCGCGCGTGGCAACGATGAGGAAGGTGTTCCAGCCGATGGCCAGGCGAGCCAGCGTCTCCGCGATGTCGCCAAGCCGCACGTCGGCGCCAGGAAAGCGGTCGGCGTTGGCGAACTCCTGGCGGTCGTCGATGACGGTCACCGCATAGTCGAGCAGCCGCGCCATCGTCGCGATCGCGAACGCGACGTGGCCGCCGCCGGCGATCACAAGGCGCGGCCGGGCGACGACCGGTTCAATGAGCAGCTCGCGGCCCTCCGCCATCGGCACGAGACGCGCGGTGCCGCGCTCGAAGGCATCGCGGAGCAACCGGCGGGCGCGGTCGTCCAGATCGTGACCGTCGAGCGACGCGATCGCCGTGGCGCTCTCGACCAGGCAATGCCCCTCGGCTGCGACCGTCTGGCCCGCGATGCGCAACCGCGTGCCGAGCGCCACCGGTGGGCGCGCGCCGTCGTCGTCCAGGCTTTCGGCGAGCCGAGCGCTCGCGGCGGCGTCGAGCGCCGCTTCGCCGCGCTCGATGTAGATCCACATCGTCCCGCCGCAGACGAGACCGGTATCCCAAGCGAGCGGCTCGGTGAGGTCGTACGCGCGCAGCGACGCGCCGCCATCGGCCAGGATGCGCTGCGCTTCGGCCATCGCGTCACCTTCGACGCAGCCGCCGCCGAGCGTGCCTGTCACACGGCCGAGGTCGTCGAGGACCAAGCGCGCGCCGGCGACTTGCGGAGTGCTGCCGTGTGTACGCACGACCGTCGCCGCGACAAAGCGGCGGCCTTCGCGCCGAAGCGCCAGCATCCGCTCGAGCATGTCCCTCAAGACGGCAAGTCCTCCTTCACGTTAACGTCGCGCAAGACGCCGGGGTCGTCCACGTCCACGTCAATCTGCGGGTCGCCCATGCGCCGAAGCGCGTCTCTCAACGTCGGGTCCGCGGCCTCGAGGATCTGCGCCCGCGCGCTGTCGGACAACACGATCGGGTGGCCGCGCCGTCCACGATATCGCGGAACGACGATGCCGCCCGTCCGCACGGCGGCCTCGAACAGGGCGCGGACGGTGTTGCCACGTACGAAGGGCATGTCGCCTGGAAGAACGGCCGCCGGAGCCCCGGTCACGGCCCGGAGGCCCAGCGTGATTGACGAAAACATCCCTCGGGCCGGGTCCGGATTGACGACCACCCGTACGCGCGAATCGCCAAACGCCCGCACCTTCGGCGCCCACGGATTCGCCGGCGGCACGACGACAATCACTTCGCCAACGCCCCCGTCGAGCAGGGCACCGATCGTCCAATCGAGCAGCGCTCGTCCTTGGACGTCGGCAACGAGCTTGTCTCCCCCAAAGCGCGTCGCCGCGCCGGCGGCAGGAACGACGGCGGAAGCCATTGAGTCATTTTGTCATTGGGTCATTGGGCCATTTCGCCATTGGGCCATTTCGCCATCGGCGGACCGGCCGTCAGGGGACCTCCCTGGGTGGCACTCAGCGCCGGAGTCGCGGTCATTCAATGGCCCAATGGCCCAATGACCCAATGACCCAATGACCCAATGACCCAGTGGCCCAGTGGCCCAATGACCCAATGGCCCAATGACCCAATGACCCAATGGCCCAATGGCCCAATGACCCAATGGCCCAATGGCCCAATGGCCCAATGACCCAATGACCCAGTGGCCCAATGACCCAATGGCCCAATGGCCCAATGACCCAATGGCCCAATGCCCCCCCTCTGGCTAGAACCCCTCCACCTCGAGCCCAGGGACGCGGCGAAAGTGTTCCGTGTTCCGGGTCACGACGGGCATGCCGTACGCCAAGCCGGTGGCAGCAATCCAGAGATCGTTGGCGCCGATCAGTTGTCCGTTGAGGGAGAGGTGGCGATACGCGCGTCCGTACTGCCAACTCACGTCCGCGGTCGACGGCAGTACGTAGAACGGCGCGAGAAACGCTTCCCAGCGGGCGCGGTCGCGCATCGACACGCCAGCCGCGAACTCGCCCGCGACAATGAACGGCAGGTAGAGTCGCGCGTCGCCGTTCGCTTCGAGAAAGGCGATGGCCGCGCGCGGGGTGCCCTGCTGATGCTCGCGCTCGAGATCGATGAGAAACGTGGTCTCGAGGATCAGCGACCGGCCCACTTGTCCTCCGCGGGCTGATCGTGAGCCTTGAGCGATTCGACACGGTCGACTTCGTCAACCCGGAAACGGCCCTGCTGCGAGCCAAGCAGGGCGAGAAGTGCCGCGCCGGTGACGGTGTCCTCGGGCCAGGTGGCCCGAAGCACGACGGCGCTGAACGACTCGCTCGGATAGCGCCGGGCGGCCTTGAGGCGACTGTAGGCCTCGTCCTTCAGAGAGATTGTCTTTGTGCCCATCTATGCACTATGCATAGTACATAGACCAGTTGTCAATGAGGGCTCTCACAACCAGGAACCCGGACCCACCGGCCGATCCCGGTTTTCGCTAAGATGGCTTCGACTCACGCGCCCCAATGACACCAATCCGCCACGGCCGCGCGATTGCCGCCGCCAAGGGCGCGTACGTGTGGGTCCTCTACGGTCTGGCGGAAGTCCTGTATTTGACCGCCTTCCGCTGGCTCTTCGAACCACGAGTCAACTACCGGCCATCGGACGCGCTCACCAACGTCGCGTGTATTGCGGTGTATGCCGTCATTGGCGCCGTTGTCGGCCTGATCGCCGTGCGCGTCGCGCACGGCCCGGCGGCGACGAATGACGCCGGGCGCTGGCCGGGCCTGGCCGCGACGGCGGCCGTGCTGGCCGCAGGCGGCGGCGTCAACTTTCTCGGCGACCTCACGGTGTTCGGCACGGTCTACGCTGCCCTGCTCTTCGGCACCGCCGCGCTCATCGTCGTGATCGGGCTCACTGGTCCGCCCCCGCGGTCCCGAATTCGTGGCCAGTCCGTGGATTGGACCCGCGCTGCTGTTGCTGCCGGCCGCGACCGCCATGTACGGCGCCGGCACGCGACTCGTGCTCGGGTGTCTGATGTTCGCGGCGGCGATAGGCATTGACTGGACGCGCCGGCGCGCCAGGCCTCGGCGCGCCGTGACGCGCGCGCCGCGGCTCCGAACCCTCGGCGCGGAGATCCGATCGCTCGCACGCGTCGGACTGGTGGCCATCGGCATCTGCGTCGGCGCGCAGTGGCTGCAGCCCGCGCTCTGGGCCGATGCGGCGTTCCCGGCGCCGAGCGGCAGCCCAAACGCGCCCAACGTCGTTCTGCTCGTGCTGGACACTGTCAACGCGCGCCACCTGTCCCTGTACGGCTACCAACTCGACACGACACCCCATCTCCGACAGTTGGCCGCCGAGTTCGACGGTGTTCACCGAGGCGGTGTCGACCTCGAACTACACGCTGGCCAGCCACGCGTCGATGTTTACCGGACTGTACCCGAGCGAACACGGTGCCAGGTACTGGACCGGGTACGGCGATGCCCCACTGCCGGCAGGAATCCCGGTGATGGCCGAGCTTCTGGCCAAGGCCCACTATGCGACGGCGGCCGTGGTCGCCAACACGCTGTATCTGGCGCCGGAGTACGGTATGGCTCGGGGCTTCGCCCGTTACGACTCCCGGTGGCCGACCGCCAGTCTGCCGCGGTTGTCCACCCGCTTTGCATTGCGCCGCGGTCTGCACGCCATCGCGGCGGCATGGCGCCCGCTGAGGTTCCTGACGCGCGCGTACCGAACCGCGGACGCCATCAATCGCGCGGCCGCCGCGCTGCTCGACGACCGGACGTTCACGTCCGGCCCGTTCTTTCTCTTCTGCAACTACATGGACGCGCACTCCCCGTATCTCCCGCCGGGTGCGTTCGCCGACCGGTTGGACGCCGGCCGGAACGGCGCCAGCGTCGCGCGGTACGACGGCGCCATTGCGTACCTTGACGCGCAGGTGGGCCAACTGATCAAGACCCTGCAGGCGAGGAATCTCTACGACAACACGCTCTTGATCATTGTCAGCGACCACGGCGAGGGATTCGGCGAACATGGAGACCAGGAACATCCCGCGTCGCTCTATCAAGACCAGATTCACGTGCTGCTGCTCGTCAAGTGGCCGCATCAGCGCGCCGGCGCCGTGGTGAGCAAGGTCGTGAGCGGCGTCGATGTGCTGCCAACGGTCCTGGGTGTCGCCGGCGTTGCGGTACCGCCTGGGGTGCAAGGCCGCAATCTCGCCGCCCCTGTCGCAGCGAACCCGCGGTCGGTGTTTGCGGAGGACTTCTTCGGCAACGCCAATGCGGCCGACCCAAGCCCGAGTCAGGCCATCATCCAGGGCTACATGAAGCTCATCGTCTACGAGGACGGACGGCGCGAGGCGTTCGACGTGGTTCGCGACCCGGACGAGCGGCGAAACCTGTACCGATCCAATGAGCCGACGTATCAGCGGATGGAGCAGGCACTCCAGGAATGGCGCCGCAGGGCGCGTCCGGGACCTTCAACGCCGCTGCCGAGCCGCACAATCCTCGAGCGCCTGCGCTCGCTGGGCTACGTCCAATAAGGGCCTGTCAGGGAATACGTCACCGTCCGAGCCGGACGACGATGTATGGCTGGCTCGACCAGGTCTGGTCGAATCCCGGGTACACGCTCACAGCGCCGGACTCGCTGGTCAGCTCGAAGTAGTACTGGATTGGAAAGGCCGAGTCGGCGAGCGACCCCGGCAATTGAACGTGCCACCCGCCGCCCTGGGCCGCCATGTCGGCAGCCATCCAGGCGTCGGCCTGGTTGACGCGGCGGAATAGGCAGCGTGCTGCGTGCGCCCGAGCACCGCCATTGGCCGGCGCCAGCGTGAGGTTGACGGGTCCACCATGCGTGAACGTCGCGGGCGGCGTGTGGGCGATCGCGAACACGGGCCGCGCGGGCGCCTGCAGCACCAACGGGATCACGTCGGCGCGGGCGGCAGCCGCGTCGGCACCCGCGAGCTTCGTCTGCATCGCCGCCACATCGCGGTCGATGGCGGCCAGCCGGTCGGCCCAGTGGCCGCGCTGAAAGGTGCCGGGGCCGTACGTCACATCGCGCACGTACACGCCCGTCGTCACGTCCGCGACGCCGGCCCAGGCCGCGCGCGCGGCCTCGTAGAACGCGATCGCCCGCTCGAGCACATCGCGCGCGCGTGTGCGATCGAACAGCGCATACAGCACGCCCGCCCGTAGTTTGTTGGCGAAGAAGCGGCCCAGACCTGCCTGCACCTCGACGTTGACAACGGTCCGCTTCAACGCCGGACTCATGGGTGCCGCGGCGACGCGTTTCGCCTCGGCCACGCGAGCCATGGCAACAGCGGCGAGCGCGTCCAACCGGTCGGCCACTTCGACGGGCGAAATCTTCGGCGACGACTGTCGGTCGAGCAGCGAGTCGGCGTGTGCTTCGATCGTGGAGAAGAGCTGGGGGTCGAGCGGGCTCACGGTCCCGAACCGCCGCGGCGTCGGCGTGTCGTTGTACGGCTCGCGGTTCGGCGTGATGTCGACGATCGACATATTCACGTACATCTCGGGCCAATAGTTGTTGTTGGCCGCCGAGGGCAGGTGGGCCGTGGTCACAAGCGGGAGGATGCGGCTCGCCGATGCGAGGGCTTGCTCGATCGGCGCGGCGGCGGTGCCGTATATCTCTCGCAGCTGGCGCTGCCAGACATCGGCCGGCGTCTCGGGGTCGTGCAGCATGCGGCCCCAGAGGCGATACGTGTACCGGAACTTCGCGGCGTCCGGACCAGGCGCACGAAGCGAGACGTCCGCGTACCCCTCGCGCCCGCCGGGCAGGCCCGACCCCTTGCGCCCCTTGAACGACAGCGGCTCCATGATCTCGCAGCCGACGCTGCCGCAGAAGCTCATACTCCGGCCGTACGCGGCGGCGAATGTGGGGTCGCCCCACAGGAGTACGCGCTGGGTCCCGGGCCAGATGCGGTGCATCACGTCGTACCGGCGATCTTCGGCCAGCAGGTCGGCATAGCCGTAGCGCGTGAAGCTGCGCGACCCGCTGCTGAGCGCCAGCAGGCCGGTCGAGGCGCGCCCGGCGACCGGCATCTCGGTCGGACGAATCGCCGCCTGGTGGTAGGGCAGCCCCATGTGCTCGGCCCAGAACTTCGGCGACACCGTGACCGGCAGGCCGGTCGCGAGCGCCGTGTCGATCATCGACTGGTCAATGCCCTTGGCGTGCAGGTCGAGACGAATCGTGCGGCCGCTCCGCACGGCGCCGTCGAAGACGGTCTTCCAGAAGTCGTAGCTGCCCTCGGCCACGCCGCTCTCGCCATGGACGCGGAAAGTGACGCCGGAGATGTTCGGACACGATTTGAGGAGCAGCGCCAGCCCGTCTCGACAGTACGTGGCGTGCTGGTCGGCCGAGAGCCCTTCGATGACGTGATTGGCGCGCGGGCTGTTCTGCCAGATGTAGGCGTGAGTCCACAACCCGAGCTGGAACTCGAGGCCGCGCGCCGACGACTCGTCACTGATGAACCGGAGCATCTCGAGGTTCTGGTCGCGCTCGGCGTTCGGCAGGTTCGTCGCTCGGACGTTGTAGCCCGGCACGTCCAGGAGGAACGGATAGGCAAAATAGAAGTACGTGTCGTCCAACTGGCGGGCGAAGTCGTAGCCCAGCCCCAGCGCGAGGTTGAACCGGTTGAACCGCTCGGTGGCCAGCATCGACAGGTAGTCGCGCCAGAAGTCCCGATCGTTGAACCACGGTTTGTCCTCGACGTCGCTGCAGAAGACCCGCATGACGCTGCGCACCGGATTGGCGGCGACCTGCACCCGACGGGATGTCCCAATGAGCGCGGCGACCGGGTCGGGGCTGGACGAGACAATATCGGCCGCATCGGTCAGCGCGTAGACAAGGCCGCGATCGTCCGAGCCAGTCGCGTCGAAGAACCGCCGGCCGCCCGCCTCGCGCGCGCCGGCCAGCACCGCTTCGGCGCGGCGCGGCACGCCGCTCCCGGCCGGGTTCCGACCAACCACCACGGCGAGCTCATTCGGGCGAAGACTGGCGGGCGCGTGGATGGTGCGCACGGGCACGCGGCGCGCCGTCAAGGCCTGGCGCAGCCGGTCGAGCGCCCACCGGCATTCGGGCGCCGACGTCACACCGGGATCGGCCGGCAGCAGGATCGCGACGCCGCGCACATTGGCGACACTCCGCGCGTCGAGGCGCGGCACGACCGCGGGCAGCACGCCGCCCACGGCGCCGGCGGCCAGTCCGCCCTGCACCATGAGATCGAGAAACTCGCGCCGATTCAAGTGCTTCGACCGACTTGCCATACAGCCCCCCGTTCGGGGCCATTCTAGCCCCGGACGATCACTCGAGCGCTTCTTCCACCAAGGTCGCGACATCGGCGGGCGCATGGGCGATGAGCTCGTCTCCCCGCAGCACGAGGTCGCCTCGCTCGCGCCCGAATCCGTAGCTGGCGAAGACGACGCGGACGCCGGCGCGCCGGGCGGTTTCCAGGTTGACCATCGAGTCACCGACGAAGAGCGCCGCGCTGGGCGCGGCGCCGCTCTCGGCCACCAGGTGGCGGAGCGCGGCCGGGTCGGGCTTGCGGGGAAACCCGGAATCGCCGCCGATGATCCATCGAAACGCCTCCGCCATGTCGAACGCCTCGAGCAGTCGCCGCGCGGGCCGCTCCGGTTTGTTCGTGAGCACCGCCAGTTCCGCCCTCGCGGCCACACGACGCACGGCGTCGACCACGCCGTCGTACGGACGCGTGTGACCGAGCAGGCGCCGATCGTAGATCACCCTGAATCGCTCGAGCGCGTCGGGCTCGCCCGGGTCGGCGCCGGCCGCCTCCAACGCCCGCTCCACCAGCTTCTTCGCCCCGTCGCCCACCATGGCCACGACGCGCTCGAGCGGGAGCGGCCGCGCGCCGTAGGTTTCGAGCACCTCGTTGGTGCTCTCGGCCAGGTCGCGCCGCGAGTCAATCAGCGTGCCGTCGAGGTCGAAGACAACGAGCGCGCTCATGCCACGGTCTCCACTCGGGTATTTCACCACGTGTTCTTCCACCATGGAGCACCTGGAGGCTGGCCGTGAGACACACGACAACTCCGACCCAGCCGAACGTGCGATCCGAGGGGACCTGGGCGGCCCGGCGAAGCCGGGCGCGGCGATCGGCGAGCGAGCCGGGCACGAGAGCACATTCAGATTCCCCCGTGTTCTCGTGTCCGGCCCGCTCGCCGATCGCTGCCGCCGCAGGCGGCACCCAGGTCCCCTCGTCACATCGCTCGAGCGTTCAGGCGTCATGTGCGCGATCTGCCTTCATGCCCTCCATGTTTCAAGATCTTCGTCAACACCACGGCCGGCGCGGGAATCCGCCACGCCGACCAGTCTGTCGGTCATCCCCCCCCCAATTCCCTGGTAAAGCCAGAAACGCGCGGATAAGCTAAATACCAGCCTGTCTGCCGGATAGAGGTGATTCCGCACATGCGCCGACAGTTGCTTCTCCGCTCGCTCATCGCGCTCGCCGTCCTTGCCGTCGGGTTGGTCTCGCTCCGAGCGCAGCAGCGCGCCCCCGCGTTTCGGCTGGGCGTCCAGACCGTGCCCATCTACGCGACGGTCGTCGACTCGGCGGGCCGCCTCGTCCCCGACCTCACCAAAGACGATTTCACGGTGTACGACAACAAGAAGCCGCAGCCGCTCTCGATCTTCACGACCGACGTGCGGCCGCTGTCGGTCGTTCTGATGCTCGACACGAGCGGCAGCATGACGGCCAACCTCGATCGGCTCAAGGACGCGGCCGAGAGCTTCGTGATCCGGCTGCTGCCGGCCGACCGCGCGCGCATCGGCAGCTTCTCCGACAAGATCGACTTGAGTCCGGAGTTCACGAGCGACCGCGACGCGCTCGTCCGGTACCTCCACGAAGACATCGACTTCGGCAACCCGACGGCACTGTGGGACGCCACGAACGTCAGCCTCGAGGCCCTCGCGAAAGAATCGAACCGCAAGGTCGTCCTCCTCTTCACCGACGGCGACGACAACGACAGCCGCGCGTCGTTCGGCGACGTGATGCACACGGCGCAGACCGAGGACGTGATGATCTACGGCATCGGTTTCCGCAGCCACGTCCTCGGCACCATTACGAAGCCTGACAGCGGTTTGAAGAAGATCGCCAGCGAAACCGGCGGCGGCTACTTCGAACTGAAGAGCGGCGACGAGCTGAACGCCACGTTCACACGCGTCGCCGACGAACTGCACCGGCAGTACGTGCTCGGGTTCACCCCGACCGACCTCGACGGCAAGCTGCACAAGCTCGACGTCGTGGTGAACAGGCCCGGCATGACGGCGCGCGCGCGCAAGAGCTACCTGGCTGGCCCTGCGAACTGACGGCACGCACGGTCGCGCGAAATGCCGGACATCCGACGAGCGTAGGCGGACAAAGGCGCTATGTCGAAGCTGCGAGCGGCGGTCCCCATCGTTCTAGCCGCGGCGCTTGCCGTGTCGGTTGACGCGCGGCAGCACGCGCCCGCGCCGCCGCGCACTCCAACGTTTCAGGGCGCCACGCGCATCATCCCGGTGTACGCGTCGGTCACCGACTCGATTGGCCGGTTCGTCCAGAACCTTTCGGTCAAGGACTTCGAGGTTGAAGACGACGGCGTCCCACAGCCGATTACACAGTTCACGACGACCACCCAGCCGCTCACCGCCGTCGTGCTGCTCGACGGCAGCCGGAGCATGGTCAACGCCCTCGACATGGTCATCGCCGCGGCCGATCACTTCGTCGTCCGGCTCATGCCCGGCGACAGCGCCCGGATCGGGAGCTTCAGCGACGAGATCCGGTTCGAGCCGTCGTTCACCTCCGACCGCGACCTGCTCGCGCGGGAAGTGCACAACGGGTTCGACCTTCGCCTGGGCGTCAACACGCGCCTGTGGGACGCGCTGGACCAGGCCGTCGATGCCCTTGACGAAGTGCGCGGCCACCGCGTGGTCGTGGTCGTCACCGACGGCGATGACACGGACAGCTCGGCCACGCTCGACAGCGTGCGCAACAGAGCGCGCAGGTCCGGCGTGGCAATCTACGCCATCCTCCTTCGCGGCATCGCGCCGCTGCGCGAGAATCGGCTGTCCAAACGGACGCCGATCAGGGACTTCGCGCAACTGACGCTGGACAGCGGCGGCGGCTATTTCCTCGTCGACAATCCTCTGGAGGATCTGAACGCGGTCGCCACCGAAGTCGCCTCCGAACTCCACAATCAATACGTCCTGGGCTTTGCGCCTCGAGAGGCCGACGGCCGGCTCCATCGCATCGATGTACGTGTGAGGCGCCCGGGTCTGAAGGCCCGGGCCCGTCAGTTCTACGTGGCCGAGTTCCCCGAGGCGACGCCGGCGGCCACGGCGGCCGCCCCGACGTCCAGGAGCGTGGCTCAATGACGGCGACCGTGGCACGGGCGGCGGCGCTGGCCGGGATGTCCGCCGTCCTGGCGGCAGCGCCGGTCGGCGGCCAGACGCCGTTTCGCCAACGCACCGACCTCGTCTCCGTCTACGCCACCGTCACCGACCAGAACGCCCGATTGGTCACCGACCTGACCCAGAACGACTTCGAGGTGAAGGACGACGGCAAGACGCAGCCGATCGCGCTCTTCAGCAACGACGTCCAGCCCATCACGATCGTCGTCATGCTCGATCGCAGCGGCAGCATGGCCGAGAACTCGGTGCTCGTCCAGGAGGCGGCCGACCAGTTCGTGCACAAGCTGCTGCCGAACGACAGCGCGCGGATCGGCGACTTCAGCCGCGAGATCGAGATTCAGCCCGCCGCGTTCACGAGCCGGCAGGACGAGCTCGAGGACATCCTGGCGCACCGGCTGCAGCCGGAGGGACCGTCTCCGGTATGGACCGCTGTCGACCGGAGCATCACGGCCCTGCTTCACGAATCCGGACGGCGCGTGGTGCTCATCTTCACCGACGGGCACGACAGCCCAATCCGGGGACAGGTGGTGACCGACGTCAAGGACGTGATGCGGCGCGCGATGATTGACGAAGTGATGGTGTACGCGATCGGACTTGCCGACACCCAGACCACGTCGTTCTGGACGCCGCGCACGCGGAACCGGTTCAGGCAACTGGGATCGCGGCCGGGCAGCAGGACGGTCAAACCGGATCCCGGTCTCAGGAAGATCGCCGAGCAGACCGGCGGGGGCTACTTCGAGCTCTCGTGGAACCAGGATCTCGGGGCCACGTTCTCGCGGGTGGCCGACGAACTGCACCACCAGTACCTGCTGGCTTTCACGCCGCGGAAGCTCGACGGCGAGATGCATAAGCTCGAGGTCAAGCTGAAACGGCGCGGCTTGACCGTCCGCGCGCGGAAGAGCTACGTTGCCGGGACCGAATGAGCATGAGCGCCAAGGGCTGGCTCTGGACCATCGTCGGCGTGATCCTCGCGTGCGTGCTCGGGCTGTTGGTCATGGCCGGCGCTGGCGCGTACTTCGTCGCGCATCACATCCGGATTCAACACACGACGAGCGCGCAAGCGCTGCACACGTTCGACGCGGCGCGCCAATCGTTCAAAGCCCAACAGCCGCTCATCGAGATGGACGCCTTCGGCCGGCCGCGCGCCACACGGCCGATTGGCCAGCTGCCCAACGCCGCCGTCGTGCCGCAGAGCTTGCACGTCCTGGCCTGGAACCCGGACGACGACCACCTGGCCCGCATCTCGCTGCCGCTGTGGGCCCTTCGCCTCGCACGGCGCAAAATGACCTTGGTGCACGCGGACGCGGACTTCAACCTGGAGCGCCTGAATCTGGACGTCGACGAACTGGAACGCGTCGGTCCCGCGCTCGTGCTCGACTATCGAGCGCCGTCCGGGGAGCGCGTGTTGATTTGGACGAACTGAGCGGCTTCCCCCTGCCACGCTGACGACCGGCGTGCTCAGCGCGGCGGCACGGCGTAAATGTCGTAGTCGTAGCCCATGCTGCCGCCGAAGCCCTGCTCGGCGTGGATTCGCTGATGGAACACCAGGTCGCGGGGCATGGGACGCCCGAAGTAGACCTCGGGCACGATCACCCACTGGCACCCCGCGAGCGCATCACCGTCCGCGGCAAGGACTGCCCCAAGGTTGTCGAACTCGGCGCGGCTGGAGCGCGGTGCCGGACAAGTCCAGCCATCCGTTCTCGAGGAGGACCACGTCGCCCGGGGCGGCGTTTGCCTCGATCCAACGCTCGGCCTGGACCAGAGTGGGAGGCGTCACGCGTCGGCTGAACGCCACGACGCCCGACCAGAAGGGTTGGACCAGCACCGCAATCACCACGACTCCGGCGGCGCTCATGGCCGCGCGTGAGGCCACGCCCCCTCGCCCAGCCGCCCACGAGCGAACGCGCCCGACGAACACGACAAGCGCCGAGGCGCCCAGAATCGCCACGAATGGCAACGTCGGATACACCCACCGTGGAAACTGGGCGGGCCGCTGGATCATGAACGCGACGTACAGCACGGGAAACGTGACCACGATCCACCAGTCGGCGCGTCGCGTCGCCAGCGCGTAGACGCCTAGCGCCGCCGCCGCCACCAGCAGACCAACGCCGGGACCGAACCGGTCGAGAACGCTCACGTAGAACGCCGCCGGGTTCGTCTTCGCCGCCCAGTGCCCTATGCCCGTGATGGCCACCTGGTCGGTGAGCTGCCGGAGAAAGTTCGGAAAGTCCGCCCACACGAAATGATTCGTCACGGCCACAGCCGCCACGAACCCCGTGAGGGCCGCGATGGCGCTCACCGGGCGCTTGCGGCCGAGGCCGGGCGCAGCAAGCGCCAGGAGTACGGGGACGAGTGCGAACACGCTCGAGTACTTGATGCCGGCCGCCAGCCCCGCGGCCGCGCCCGCACTCGCAAACCAGCCGGTGCGCTGCCGGTCGTAGGAGACCAAGGCCAGCAGGACCGCGGCCATCACCGCCAGCACCATGCCGGCGTCGTCGCGAACGATCGTCGTCGTGTCGATCGACAGGGGCGCGATGGCCACGAGGGCCGCGGCCAGCAATCCGCTGGCGCGGCCCGCCATTCGTCTCGCGATCAGCGCGGTGATGGCAACCGTCGCCGCCGCAATGAAGACGTTCGCCATTCGCGCGGCCAGCACGAACAGTTCGATCGGAAGGTCGCTGGGCGGCGTGACCATGCCGCCGGCCAGGCGCCAGACGAAACTGATGAAGGAAGCCGCGGAAAACAGCCAGAAGACAAGGCCCGGGTAGTGCTCGACCGTGTCATGCTGCAGCTCACCGGTCGAGAAATAGTGCTGGACGCTGGACGCCAGCCGATGCTCATCGATGTCCAAGGGGACGCGCCCGAGGTCGCTCCCCAGGTTCGGCAGTCGCACGGCGAGGGTGACCAAGACGAGCACACCGACGGCCAGAACAAACCAGTGCTTGCGGACGGCGCGCATCAACACGGAGAGACGCCCGGGGTCTGACACCACGTCCACCAGATGGACAAGCGCGAGCGCGACGGCGATGAGTGAAAGCGGCGGCAGCCATGTCACCCCCAGACCGCCGAGCCGGCCGATGAAGGCGGCGGCAAGAACCCCGGCCAGCACGAGCATGAACCGGTGGCGTCTCCGGCGCGATTCGAGCCCCACGAGGGCAACAGCAAGAATTCCGGCGACGAGCACCAGGAATCGGTAGCGCATCGGGCGCCATTCTACCCGCACGCCGCGCTCCCCCGGAGTCGGTGTTCGCGGGCGCTTCCATGGGGTCCGGCGTCACGATTCGGCGACGTTCGACGGTGCGTTGTGGGGGGGGCGGTCTATACAGGCGATGGTAGCGGTACGGGGATTCGAACCCCGGTTCCGTGGTTGAGAACCACGTGTCCTAACCCCTAGACGATACCGCCACACCTGAACGTCGAGCTGCGGACTTCAGAACGTCCGGCGACGAATCGCCGTGTCCGAACCTTCAACGGTAGCATTCCGAACGGGCCCGTGCAAGGCGTGGCATAATCGAGGCGGTGTTGGCCGCAGTCCGGTGTCCAGCACGCGATTCACCCTCTTTATTTTCTGATTCCTTGGGTCTTATTTCCTAGGTTCCAGCCCGCCATGCCTGCTCGTTCGTCCGTCCTGCTGTCCCTTGCCACGTTGACCCTGGTTGCCGCGTGCGGCACGACACCCGCACCGCCGCCGGCGGCCGCCGCGCCCGCCAAGCATGTCGATCCGGCAGCGGCCGGCGCCATCACGGGCCGCGTCGTGTTCGAAGGCACGCCGCCAACGCCCGCGCCGCTCAAGATGTCGGCCGACCCGACGTGCCTCGAGGAGAGCGGACCGCATCCCCACAGCGATGCGGTGCTCGTCAACAAGGCCGGCGACGTCGAGAACGTGTTCGTCTACGTGAAGGACGGCCTCGACGCCGCGTACGCCTTCGACGTGCCGACGACGCCGGTCCAGATCGACCAGAAGGGCTGCCGGTACGAGCCGCGGGTCACGGGCGTCCGCGTGGGGCAGCCCATCCAGGTCGTGAACGACGACCCCGTGTTCCACAACGTGCACGTGATGCCGCAGATGAACCAGGAGTTTGACCAGGGCGAACCCGTCCAGGGCAGCCGGCTCACCCACGTGTTCACCGTCCCGGAGGTCATGGTCCACCTCAAGTGCGACGTGCACATCTGGATGTCCGGGTACGTCGGCGTCGTGGCGAACCCGTACTTCGCCGTCACGGGCGCCGATGGCACGTTCGCCATCAAGAACCTTCCGCCCGGCTCGTACACGCTCGAAGCGTGGCACGAGCAATTCGGCACTCGCACGCAGCAGGTGACGGTCGGCAACCACCAAACCCAGAACGTGTCGTTCACGTTCACGGCCGGCCGGTCGTAGAGCGGCGTGGCCGAACGCTCCCCAACGTCCCCCGCGCGCGCCGCGGCCGCGAACGGCGCCGTCGTGCTGGCGACCTCGCTGACCCTGGCCGTGCGCCTATATCGAGTACGCTTCTCACCATGAGTTCAGACGCCGCTATCGTGCCGCACGGGCGATCGAAGGCCGCCGACGCGTTGACGCTCGCGAAGATTCGCGTCAATACGCTCGTGGTCGCGACCGCGGCGGGCGGGTACTACCTGGCGTCCACCGGGGAGATGAACGTCCTGGGCCTGGTCACGGCCTGCGTCGGCACCGCCCTCGTGGCCGGCGGCGCCGCCGCCTTCAACCAGATCGCCGAACGCGACCTCGACCGGTTGATGGAGCGCACGCACACGCGGCCGCTCGCCCAGGGCCGGATGGGCGTCCCCGAGGCGCTGGCGATCGCGCTCGGCCTGGCCATGTCCGGCCTGGTGATGCTCTGGGTGGGATCCGGGGCGCCGGCCGCGCTGGTCGCGCTCGCGACGCTCCTGCTCTACGCCGCCGTCTATACCCCACTCAAACGCGTGACGTCGCTCTCGACGATCGTCGGCGCGGTGCCCGGCGCACTGCCGCCGCTCATCGGCTGGACGGCTGCGGGCGGGTCGCTCGCGGACCCGGCGCCGTGGGCGCTCTTTCTGCTGGGCTTCGTCTGGCAGCTGCCACACATCCTGGCGGTCGGCTGGATGTACCGCGAGGACTACGGGCGCGCGCGGCTGCCGGTGCTCGCCGTGGTCGATACGACGGGTGCCATGAGCGGCCGCCAGGCCGTACTCTGGGCCGCCACGCTCATCCCCATCAGCCTTCTGCCGTCGGCCGTCCACCTCACCGGCGCGGCCTATCTCGTCGGCGCGCTGGGACTCGGCTTCCTGCAGCTCGCGCTCGCGGTGTCGTTCGCGCGGAATCGATCCGACGCCAACGCGAAGCGGCTGTTCTACGCGACGCTGACGTACTTGCCGCTGATCTGGATCCTGATGACCGTGACGAGGAGAGGATAGAAGGAAGTCAGAAGTTAGAAGTCGGAAGTCAGAAGTTGGAAGTTGGAAGTTGGAAGTCAGAGGTTAGACGTCAGAAGTTCGAAGCGGCCGACATGTCGATTGCCGATCTCTCCACGGTTAACGCGCTGCTCAATGCCACGGCGGCGGTGCTCCTCACCATCGGGTGGCTGTTCATTCGCGCCGGCCGGGTGAGACAGCATCGGCGGTGCATGATCGCCGCGTTCGTCGTCTCGACGTGCTTCTTGATCTCGTACGTCGTCTATCACGCGAACGTCGGCGCCAAGTTGTTCATGGGCACGGGGTTCATCCGCGTCGTCTATTTTTCAATCCTGATTCCGCACGTGACGCTGGCCGCCGCGGTGCTGCCGCTGGCCATTGTCACGCTGCGCCGGGGCCTGAGACGGGACGACGAACGCCACCGGCGGATCGCCAGGATCACGCTCCCGATCTGGTGGTTCGTCTCGGTGACCGGCGTGATTGTCTATCTGATGCTGTATCACTGGGCGTGACGCCCAGGGCCGCGGGCTCCAGACCACGGGCCTGGCCGCACCGAGACGTGCTGGCCCGAAGCCCGAAGCCCGGAGCCTGAAGCCCCGGGCCTGTCTATTTCGCGAACCGGTCGAAAATATCGACCAACTCGTTGAGGCGCTTCTTCCCTTCGATCTCCCCTTGGGCTACCCCGTTCGGCACGCAACTCTCCACGTGGTGCCGGAAGACCGACAGGCTGATGCGATTGAGGGCGGCTTCGGCCGCGGCCAACTGCTGCAGAATCTCGATGCAGAGGCGAGGTTCCTGCACCATTCGGCGGATTCCCCGGACCTGACCTTCAATCCGGTTCAGACGCGTCACCAGAGCCTGCTGCTGTGCGTCGTCGATCATATGATTTCCTACGGCTTCCCCGAGTCTTTCGACTACGACATAAGAACTGAAGACTAGGCCGGCGCTGACCCCAGACTATGAAGGGGTATACGCAGAATCTGCCTTCAGCGTTTCTCCTCCCTGGAGGCCCTTTCAGAAATAATTAGACGCCGTCTGTAGGAATTCGGCCACTTTCCGGGCCTGGCGGCCCCGGATCGAGGCTGGGCAACCCAAGAACGGCCCCGTGATGGCGCAAACTGGCGTGGGGATCGACAAGAATCGTCATGATCGACAAGGGTCTTGGCCGGACACTCATTCTCATCCCGGGTATCCAGGGACGCTGCGAGTGGATGGGGCCGGCTATCAGGGCGTTGGCCCAAAGTTACCGCGTCCTGAGCTTCTCACTCGGTGAGGCGCCCCGGCCTCGCCGCTCGGCCGGTCCGGGAGACTCGGCCGCCGATGACTGGCTGAGCGGGTGCGTTCGCCTGATTGACGGTCTGGTCGGCCGGGGTGAGGACCCGCGGGTGGCCCTCGTCGGCGTCTCCTTTGGCGGCCTCGTCGCCGCCGCGTATGCCGCCGAACGCCCGGCGAACACCTGCGCGCTGGTACTCGCCTCCACGCCTCCGCCGCGATGGCGGCTCGATGAGCGCCTCGCGGCCTACGCCCGCCGGCCAGTCCGGTCGGCGCCGGCCTTCGCGTGGTTGACCTGGGTCCGATTCCAGCCGGAGCTGCGGGCGGCCCTTCCCGGGCGTTGGGCTCGGGCGGCGTTCATGGCGTCCTACTTCGGTCGCGGTATACGATTTCCGGCGTCGCCGCGGCGGATGGCCGAGTGGGTCGAGACTTGGCAAACCCATGACCTGACCCCGTGGCTGGCGCGCATCGCCGCGCCCACCCTCGTGCTGACCGGCGAGCCCGGGCTCGACCTCGTCGTGCCGCCGGAGCGTTCCCTGGAGTATCTGTCCCTGATTCCGCACGCCCGCTCCCAGGTCTTCCACGACACCGGCCATGTCGGCCTCGTGTCGAAGCCCGAGGAATTCGCGAAGATCGTTGGAGGATTCATCGCGTCATCATGCGACTCACACTGACCGGCCCGGTGGGCCTATTGGAAGCTTTGTTGGACGAGCCGTTGCCGCACGGACGGGCACCACGCGCCGCCGTGGTCTTTGCGCATCCGCTCCCGACGCATGGCGGCACCATGCATACGAAGGCCGTGTACCAGGGCGCCAAAGGCCTCACCCGCGCCGGGTGTGCCGTGCTGCGCTTCAACTTTCGAGGCGTCGGCCAAAGCGCGGGAACGTTCGATGAAGGCCTGGGCGAAGCCGGCGACTTCCGCGCGGCGCTCGACTTCATGCGGGCGCGGTATCCGACGGTGCCGCTCTGGGCCGCGGGGTTCTCGTTCGGCTCATGGATTGCTCTCGAGGAGGGCGCCGTTGACCCGCGTGTCTCGGTCCTCATCGGCGTCGCGCCGCCCGTGACGCGCGAGCACTACACGTTCACCCACACGCTCGCATCGGAGAAGCCGAAGTTCTTCGTCCAGGGCGACATGGACGAACTGTGTCCGCTGAAGGACCTTTGGACGTTCTACGCCAAGCTCAAGGAACCCAAAGACCTGGCGGTGATCGACGGCGCCAATCACCTGTTCGAGGGCAGGACCAGGGAAGTTGGCGAGGCGCTCGAGGACCTGGTGGGAGACCTGTGAGATTCGACCTATCGCCCCATCGCCCCATCGGGGTGCCGGGGTCGTTTCTTTCCGGTAGAGTGGTGCTATGAATCTCCGTTGCTGGAGGTGGATTGCCGCGGTTGGAGCCACGGTGTCACTGGCCGCCTGCGCGCCGGGTACGACGCCTGGCGACAACCAGGCGTACAACCAGGGCATCCTCGCGGGGCGTGCCGCTAAGGACGCCGCCTTCCGGTCGACGGCGAAGGACAGCTTCTCGCCAATTCCGGTCGGCGAGCGGGCGTCGTTCCAGGGCCTGACCTACTTTCCGATTAATCCGGTGTACCACGTCCCGGCGTTGCTGACACTCGTGCCCACGAGTCCGCCGGTCATCTTCGAGTTGCAGACGACGGGGCCGGAGAAGCGGCGACGGACGCAGGAGGTCGGCACGCTCGGCTTCACGCTGCAGGGCACGAAATACCGCCTGACGGCGTTCGCCGACGAGGGGGCGCCGCTCGATCGACTGTTCGTGCCGTTTAATGACCTGACGAACGGCGAGGAGACGTATCGCGGCGGGCGCTACATCGATCTGAATCGCACGCCGACGGGTCTCTACGACCTGGACTTCAACGTGGCCTATCACCCGTACTGCGTCTACAACTTCACCTACGATTGCCCGGTGCCCCCCAGTGAGAATCGACTGCCGGTCGCAATCCGGGCCGGCGAGCGCCTGGGGCCCTCCGCCGCCCACACGCCGTGACCGCGCCGGCGTCCGTCATCTTCGACTTCGACGGCGTCCTGGCCGACACCGAGCGGCTGCACCTGCGCGCGATGCAGGCGGCGCTTTCGACCGTCGGGCGGACGCTCGACGACGCGGCGTACTTCAACCGCTACTTGGGATTTGGCGACCGGGATCTCGTCGTGGAATTCGCGCGCGAATCCGGCTGGGCGATTGACGACCGCACCGTCGCGGCGATCACGTCGGAGAAGGCCGACCGTTATCGGCAGATCCTCGCGGCCGGCGGCGCGCTCTACCCCTCGGCGCCCGCGTGCGTCCGGCGCCTCGGCGACCGCTTCCCACTGGCCATCGCATCCGGGTCGCTGCACGCCGAGATCGAGGACATCCTGACGGCGGGCGGCCTGCGGGAAGCCTTCCGCGCCATCGTGGGGGCCGACGATGTCTCGAGCGGCAAACCGGCGCCGGAGCCGTACTTGAAGGCGGCCTCGCTGCTGGGCATCGATCCGTCAGCCGCCGTGGCGGTCGAAGACTCTCAGTGGGGGCTCGCATCGGCCCGTGCGGCCGGCCTGCGCACGATCGGCATCACGACGACCTACGACGCCTCGGCCCTCGGCAGTGCCGACCTCATCGTCGGGTCGCTGGACGAGATTTCCGCCGAGGTGATCGGCGCCCTCCTGGCCGGTCCCCCTGGCAGCCTTCACGCCTGAGCACATGGAGGCTGGTTGGCGCCGACGCATGCGGACTTTGGTTGTAATCGCGCCGCGGGCTGACCTGGGCGACCCGGCAAGGCCGGGTCGGCGAACGGGGCAGAGCGTGGACATGAAAGCACGTCAGAACGCCCGCGTGTTTTCGTGCCCACGCTCTGCCCCGTTCGCTGCCGCCTACGGCGGCACCCAGGTCAGCCCCTGACACGATCGGCCTCCATGCCCTCCATGGTGCGAACGCACGTGGATGAACTCGCCCTGCTGCTCGCACGCGAGCCGCTAGACCTGGCGCGGGCCGCGCTGGTCGTCGCGAGACTCGAGTACCCGGACCTCGACCCGTTGCCGTACCTCGCCAGGCTCGAGCGGATTGGCGAGTCGGCGAAAGCGCGGTTCGCGCGGCTTCCCAACCAGTCGGTGCGCGAACGGATCGGCGCGCTGAACAGGCTCGTCTTCCAAGAAGAGGGGTTTACCGGCAATCTCAGCCACTACGACGACTATCGCAACAGCCTGCTCAACGTCGTGCTGGATCGGCGTCTCGGGATCCCCATCACGCTGGCGCTCGTCTACATGGAAGTGGCGCGCCGCGCGGGTCTGGAAGTGCTCGGCGTTTCGTTCCCCGGGCACTTCCTCATGCGCGCGCCGCTCGAGACGCGCGGCAGAATCATCCTCGACCCGTTCAACGGCGGCGCCGAGCTCGACGAGCGTGACTGCCGTGTCCTCCTGTCACGCCACCTCGGTGACGACCGGCCGCTGGATCGGTCGCTGCTCCGGTCGAGCTCGCCTCGCCAGATGCTCGCCCGCATGCTGAACAATCTCAAACGGACGTACATCGGCCTGCGCTGCTTCCCGCAGGCGCGGATGGCCACCGACCTGCTCATGACCGTCGAGCCGACGCTGCTCTCGGAGCTACGCGACCGGGGCTTGCTCTCGTACCACCTGGATGACTTCCCCGCGGCGCTGCGCGATCTGGAGGACTACCTGCGGCTGTATGGCTGGAAAGGCGAGGATGACCAGGACGAACGCGGGCAACTGGTGGAGCACGTCAAGACGCTCCGGCGCCGCGTCGCCAGCATGAATTGAGACGGACGGCGTTCGGCTACTTTCCAGGCGGCCGGCCGGGCACGACCCGCTTGGTGTAGTGGCCTTCGGCATCGGGCGCGCTATCGATCTCCGCCAGCCCGCCGGCGGCGTCGTAGACGAACCGCCGATCCGGCTTGCCGTCGTGACCGTCATCGAAGTCGACCGACACGAGGCGGCCGTTCTCAAACCGTTCCCAGCGGTCCATCACGCCGTCACCGTCGGTGTCCTCTTCGGCGCGGACCTCGATGTTGTTGGCGTAGAACTCGCGCCGGACGACGGGTTCTTTGTCGGTGGTGTTCGAGACTTCGAGGAACTCGGTCTCCGTCAGCTTGCCGTCGGGTCCGAAGTACGCCCAGGTGTCCGGCTTGCCCGTTTGTTTGTCGGGCGTCGCCGGCAGCGGCAGGCCGGGGACACCGCTCGCCGGTGTGGTGCCGGGCGGCGGCGTCGCGCGGTCGGCCGCCCCTCGCGATTCACCAACCTTGATGAGCTTGCCCTGGGCGTCGTAGTACTCCCACCGGTCGATGACGCCGTTCTCGTCCGTGTCGATGGTCGCCGAGACGGGATGCCCCTCCGCCATCTGCACCCAGGTGTCGATCTTGCCGTCTTTGTTGCGGTCGTAGGTGATCTCGGTCAGCTTGCCCGTCTCGGCGTCGTACTTCCCGAGCGAGGTCGCGCGGATGCGCGCCTGCTCGGGATCCTGCCGGCAGCCAGCGGCCGCCACTCCGCTGAGGGGCAACCCGAGCGCGAGGCCCCACACAAGGATCGATTGCCGGCCGGCACGTGTCACAAGACCATTCTCGCGCGATTCGGCGCGAAACGCACCGTCTCTACTTGACGAACAACATCTCCCGGTAGGTCGGCAACGACCACGTCTCGTGGGGAATCATCAACTCGAGCTGGTCGCCGGTCGTTCGCAGCGCGGCCATGGCCGGCACGACGACGTCGCGCATGTGCTTGGCGTGTTTCGCCGCGCTGGGCGAGTGGAACTCGAGGGCTCGCTCGAGCTTCTCGGTCTGCACCCGGAAGGCGTCGACGAGCTTGGTGATCTTCGCCAGCAGCTTCTTGCCTTCCCGCATCGTGCCGCCGGCCGCCCGCACGGCGCGAACCGACTCCGCCACGTCCTTCTGGTACTGCAGCGATGTCGGCAGGATGAAGCGGTTGGCGAGCAGCGTCATCAACTGGCCTTCGATATTGAGCGTCTTGATGTACGTCTCGATGGCCACGTCGAAGCGCGCGTGCAGCTCGCGGTCGTTCATGACCTTGTACTTCTCGAAGATCTTGACGACATCCGGCTTGACGAGCTCGGGCAGCGCGTCCACGGTGTTCGTCAGGTTGAGCAGCCCGCGCTTGGCGGCGTCCTTCCGCCAGCTGTCTGAATAGTTGTTGCCGTTGAAGATGATCCGCTTGTGTTCCTTGATGACTTTCAGCAGCAGCGCCTTGACCGCGGCGTCAATCGACTTCCCGCCCTTGACGGCCGTCTCGAGCTGGGTGGCCACGTAGTCGAGCGACTCGGTCATCGCGACGTTCAGCGCGATGTTCGGCAGCGCGATGGTCTGCCCGGACGAGACCGCGCGGAACTCGAACTTGTTGCCCGTGAACGCGAACGGGCTGGTGCGGTTGCGGTCGCCCGCGTCCCGCGGCAGCTTGGGCAGCACGCTCACGCCCGTGTCGAGGATGCCGCCCGACTTCGTCGAACTTGGCGCCGCCCTTCTCGACCTGCTCGAAGATGTCGGTCAGCATGTCGCCGAGGAAGACGGAGATGATGGCCGGCGGCGCCTCGTTGGCGCCGAGGCGGTGGTCGTTCCCGGCGCTCGCGATCGACGCGCGAAGCAGGCCCTGCCACTTGTCAACGGCACGCAGCATGGCCGCGCAGAAGACGAGAAACTGGATGTTGTCGTGCGGCGTCGCGCCCGGGCTGAAGAGATTGCTGCCTTCGCTGTCGGCCATCGACCAATTCAAGTGTTTGCCGCTGCCGTTCACGCCCGCGAACGGCTTCTCGTGCATGAGGCACGCGAGGCCGTACTTCGGCGCGATCCGCCTGAGCGCTTCCATCGTCATCATCTGGTGATCGGTGGCGACGTTGGCGTTCTCGAAGATCGGCGCGACCTCATACTGGCTCGGGGCGACTTCGTTGTGCCGCGTCTTGACCGGCACCCCGACCTTGTAGAGCTCCATCTCGACGTCTTGCATGAACGCGAGCACGCGCTCGGGAATCGCGCCGAAATACTGGTCTTCGAGCTCCTGCCCCTTCGGCGGTTTGGCGCCGAAGAGCGTCCGCCCCGCATTGATCAGATCCGGCCGGGCGAAATAGAAATGCCGGTCGATCAGGAAGTACTCCTGCTCCGGACCGCACGTGGCGACCACGCGCTCGGCCGACGACCCGAACAGCTTCAAGATGCGGACGGCCTGCTTCGACAGCGCCTCCATCGATCGGAGCAGCGGCGTCTTCTTGTCGAGCGACTCGCCGGTCCAGCTGACGAACGCCGACGGAATGACGAGCGTGGCGCCGTTCTGCCCGACGAGCAGCCACGGCGGGCTCGTCGGAATCCCAGGCCGTGTAACCGCGCGCCTCGAACGTGGACCGCATGCCGCCGGACGGGAAGCTGGACGCGTCCGGTTCGCCCTGGATCAGCTCCTTGCCGCTGAATTCCGCGACCGCGCGGCCGCCGTCGGGCGTCGGCGCGATGAACGCGTCGTGCTTCTCGGCGGTGATGCCGGTCATCGGCTGGAACCAATGCGTATAGTGCGTCGCGCCCCGTTCGACCGCCCAGTCCTTCATCGCCGTCGCGATCGTGTCCGCCGATGAGTCGTCGAGCGGCTCGCCGTGGAGGGCCGTCCGACGCAGCGCGCGATAGACCTCCTTGGGCAACCGGCGCCGCTGGACCTCGTCGTTGAACGTCAACGACCCGAACAATTCCGTGGCCTTCGGCCGCTCGACCGGCCCGCGGCCGGCCGTGAGGCCCCATTCGATAATGCCCTTCGTCGCGTCTCGCAATGCTCGCGCACTCATAACGACCGAATCCTTTCGCATTGATGGCGGGGGGTCAGGTCATGCGTCATGAAGCCTGAGCTTCATGACGCATGACCTGACCCCAAGCACCTTCGCCACAATCCTCCGCCAATTCTCTCCAGAAAGCCCCGGAAGTAAAGGGGAACCCTGGCACAGTCGTTCGAGGCACACTTGATACCGTGTTGAAGATTCTGCAACAGTTGAGGTCGCGCACCGGTGAGCAATCTACAACAAACCATGATGCATGACCTGACCCCTGGGTGGTTCGCTGACGTTGGTGCGTTCGAGTCATTCGTGCGCGACCGGTTGCGGCAGCCGCTGCCAGGGGCGGCGGCGCACCGGCGGTTTGCGCCGGAGCCGATGCGGCCCGGGGGCCGGCCGGAGGACGTGCCGGACTCGGCGCGCCGCGCCGCGGCACTCGTCCTGGTCTATCCGGGCGTCCAGGGGCTGACCCTGCCCCTCACGGTGCGCCATCGGGACCTGCCCGATCATCCCGGCCAGGTCAGCCTGCCGGGAGGACGCGTCGCCCCCGGAGAAACGGCCGAGGCCGCCGCGCTCCGCGAAGCGCACGAGGAAATCGGGGTCCCAACGGACGGCCTCCGCGTCCTTGGGCCGCTCTCGAGCTTGTGGGTCGCCGTCAGCAACTTCGTCATTCAGCCGTTCGTGGCCGTCTCAGACCGCCGGCCCGCGTTTCGCCTCGCGGCGCGCGAAGTCGAAGCCCTGATCGAAGTCCCCCTCACGCACGTGGACGACCGCACGCGCGTGCGCTCGGGGCGCCGCCTGCGAGGCGACGTCGAGGTGACCTATCCCTTCTTGGATCTGGACGGCCATGAGGTCTGGGGAGCGACGGCGATGATCCTGGCGGAACTCCGCGCGCTCTTTGGCGACACAGGACTTCAGGCCACGGGCAGCGGACAGTAGGCACAGGCACTAGGCAGTAGGCACTGGGCAGTAGGCAGTAGGCACTACGCATTGGGCGCTAGCGGGGCTGCACGTCACAGCACGTCCCGTCCGTGCCGCCGCAGCCAGCGCTCGGCCTCGCGCCACCACCCGCACACGCCTTCCACTTCGCGCCAGAAGCGGCGAGAGTGGTTGGGCTGCCGCAAGTGCATCAGCTCGTGGAGAATGACGTAGTCGGCGACGCTCGGCGCCATCTGCACGAGCCGCCAGTTGAGCGTGATGACGCGGCGCGCCGAGCACGCGCCCCAGCGCGACCGCTGGTTGCGGACCGAAACGCGGGCGACCGCCAATCCGTGCGCCTCGGCCAGCTCCAGACAGCGGGCAGGAAGCGTGGCGCGCGCCGCCGACACAAAGTGGCTTTCGACCGCCTCACGCACGCTTGTCGCTGACGGGTCCAGGGGAATGCGCTCGTCCCCACAGACCACGTGGTCGCTGGCGACGCGCAACACCTCCTGGCTCCCGCGCCACCAGACGAGCGTCCCGTCACGCCACGGCCCGGCGCGGTGCCCCTGCCGCAGCCGCTCGCGCGCAATCCACGCGGCCTCGCGCTCGGCGAACTGGAGGCCGCCGGCAATCGAGGCGCCGCGCGGGACGGTCAATCGCAAGGCGCCGTCCGATGACAGCCGAAGAATGTACCGGCGCGCGCGCCGGTGCGTCACGAGGACGACCGGGTAGGTGCGGCCGGCCACCGTCACGGTCCGCAGGCGTCGGTGCTCGCGGGTGTCAATCAGCGGAAGACGCAGCTGCATCGGGCGAATCGTCTCATCCCACCCGAACGGCCATCAGCGTCGCGTCGTCGAACAGCTCCTTGACGCCGCGGAACTCCTTCAAGGCACGCTCGACGTGCTGCAGCACGTGGTCCGGCCCTTCCGGGCCGCTGTCGACAAGCAGCTGCTCGAAGCGCTCGGCGCCCAGCATCTCCTCTCGCTCGTTCTCCATCTCGACGATGCCGTCCGTGTAGAAGACGATCAGGTCGCCGGCGTTGAGCCGCGCCCGCTGCATCTCGTATCCGCGCCCGGCGAGGAGTCCGATCGGCAACCCCGTGGCTCCCATCTTCTCGAGGCCGGCGCCGCCGTGCAGCACGTACTGGGGATGATGACCCGCGTTCACGTACCGAAGCTCGCGCGAGGTCGGATCCAGAATCCCCAGGAACAGCGTCGCATACATCTGCCCGGGCGAATTGGCTTCGATCTCGCGATCGATGGCGTCCGCGATCGCGGCCAGATCCTGACCGATGGCCAGCCGCGTCCGCAGCGACGCCTGGATGTTCGCCATGAGCAGCGCCGCCCCGACGCCCTTGCCGGACACGTCGCCCACGAGCAGCGCCACCTCGCCGGTGGGCAGCGCGAAGTAGTTGAAGAAGTCGCCGCCGACTTCCCGCGCCGGCACCGACACGCCCTGGATTTGCGTCAACCCCAGGTGCAGCGGTTCGTGCGGCTGCATGTCCTGCTGGATCTGGCGGCCGAGCTCGAGCTCCCGCTTGAGACGCTCCTGCCCGATGACAGCCCGCTGGTGGTGCTCGATGTCCTCCGCCATCTTGTTGACGGCGGACGCCAGCGCGCCCATTTCATCAGCCGACTTGACCGACACGCGCGTGTGGTACTCACCGCGCGCGATGCGCGTGACCCCCTCCGTCAACACGGACAAGTTGCGCGTGAGCCGCCCGGAAAGCGGGACGATACCGACAATGGCGAGCCCGACACACAGAAGTCCGAGCGCGGCATTCCTGCCGGTCGTTCTCCGCAGCGCGTTCAGGGAATCCCCCACCGGACGCGCGATCCCCAGACGCAGCCCGGAGCCGGTGGGATCGGCCGTCATCACGACAATCCAATCGCGCAGCACCAACGTGCCATTGGGCCGCGAGGCCGGCGCGAGCTGTGCGATGACGCTCCGATCGTGGTCGGACGGCGTGTAAATGCGACCATCCTTGCCCAGGGCGAACGGCACCTCGCCCTGGCCCCTCGGAATCGCCGAGAAGACCGTCATCAACACGTTCGGCAGGTTCACCTCGGCGTTCACGGTCCTCAGGACCTTGCCGTTCTGCTCCATCGTGACGTCGAGCCGGCTGCCCGACAGCGCGGCGCGCCGCTTGATCGCGCCATTGGTCAACGGCGCGGCGGGCGGCGCGGGCGCGGCGGGCGCCGTCTTCGCGTCGGCGGCAGCCTTCTGTCGCGCGGCATCCGCCTTTCGCTGAAGCTCCTGGGCGCCGAGGCGGAGACCTTCCACGATGCCGAGCATCCGCTGATTGACTTCGGTCGCGACCCGCTGACGCTCTTCCGGCGTCAGGTGGCTGAAGTCCGTGCCCTCCGGCATGAACTGCCGGAACATGTCGCGCGCGATTGGTCCAAGGTCGATGCTGATGCGATCGGCCGCGTCCGCCGGCGTTCCGTTGGCGGAGGGCTCGCCAGAGGCCGGCGTCCCGTTCGCGCGCCCTGGCGTTAGCAGGTCCGGAGACAGCCCACGGCCGCGCCGGCCCCCTGGTGGCGTCTGGTCCCCCGGCGCCTGATCGCGCCGAAACCTCGGCGGACGCTCGGTCGCGGGAGGCGTGGACGCGCCTTCCGCGACGGCGACAGCCGCGGGCGGCGCAGGGCCTTCGGTGGGCGACGCCGTCGAACCCGCCTCGCTGGTTCCAGGAGCGGAAGGAGGCGTCCCTCGGCTCGAGCCGCCATTCGGCCCACCCGCGCGGAAGCCACCCCGCCCTCGACCGGGTCCCCGCAGTCCGTGGATTTCAACCGTGTTCAGCAGCATGGCCGCCGACCCCAGCGCGTCGGACACCTGCGAGTCGAGCGTCCCGGTCGCCGACAAGGCCGCAGGCGCCGCCCCGGACACCTGGCCGACGGGGGCAACCGCCGCCGCGCGCGCCGGCTCGGCGGCCGGGGTCGCGGGCGCGGTCGGCGCCGGCAGGTCCATCAAGTGCTCGACCCGCTGGCTGAGCTGCGTGGTCACGAGCTGCATGCGCTGGCCGAGCTCGACGGCCAGCTGGTCCGCCTCCGAGGTGGCGGCCGTCTGCAGCGCCTTGACGTTCGAGATGTACGAATAGACGGTCACGGCGCCCAGCGGAACCACCGACAGGAGAAGGAAGGCGAGAATCAGGCGGAGGCGCAGCTTCATGGTCCTCTCTCTATAACGACGGCGGGGGCCGAAACGTAACGGGGGCGGCGCCTGGCCAGGCGGCCGCCGCGCGCCGGATGCCGCTGTACAACTCGCTGGTACGCTCCACTAGGCCGGCGAAAATTCAATCAGGACCGGCGCGTGGTCGCTCGTGCCGAACTCGCGCATCGAGACGGCGGAGGTGGCCCGAGCGGCCATGTTCTCGCTGGCGAGCACGTAGTCGATCCGCCACCCGATATTGCGCTGTCGAAGGTTGCGCCAGGGGGGCCACCAAGTAAAGAGGTTCTCGTTCTCCGGATCAAGGGCGCGTCCCACGTCCGCCAGGCCGCCCGCAAGCAGCCGGGCGAACAACGCGCGCTCTTCGGGGCGCGTGCCCATCTGGTTGGGCTTACGCTCTTTGGGATGAACGTCCCGCTCCTCGCGCGCCACGTTCAGGTCCCCACAGACAACCAGCGCGTCGCCGGCGGCGTTCGTCTCCGCCACCCAGCCCGCCAACGCGTCCAGGAAGCGCAACTTGGCGTCGTAGTCCTTCCCGCCATTCGGCACGTAGACCGACGCCACGCGCATGTCGCCCAGATCGGCCACCACGATGCGCTGCTCCATATCGAAGGAAGGGTGGCTGAACGTCAGCGCCGGGGCCGCGGCCTCGCGTCTCACGAGCAGCGCGACACCGGAATACCCGCGCGCGCCGTGCCAGTAGCACGAGTACCCCTCCGGAGAGACGAGCAGGGCGGGGATTTGTTCCGGCGCGGCCTTGAGCTCCTGGAGACACAGGACATCGGGCTCATGAGCGGCCAGCCAGGCCTGCAGCTCGGCCTGCCGCGCCCGAATGCCGTTGACGTTCCAGGTGGCAATCTTCATAGGGCGTCTTTACTGCACTGCGGGCGCGTCAGAACGGCACCATGGTGCCGTCGTCCCAGACGATTCAGCGCGAAGGCGCGGCCAGGGCTTTCAGCCCCCGCACGAGACGGCCGATGCCCAGGGCGGCCGTCTCCTCGTCGAGCGCACCGTACAGATCCTGACGAAGCAACCGTCGGTCGCGCCGAACGCCGAGCCGGGAATGACGGCGACCTGGTGCTCGCGGATGAGCCGCTCGGTCAGCGCGAGCGCATCGAGCGGGGTGTGCACTTTCACGAAATAGTAGAACGCGCCGAGCGAGACCGCCACGTCGCACGGCACGTCGGGGCCGGTCATCGCCGACAGCATCAGTCGTCGCATGGCGTCCAGCCGCTCGAGGTGCCCGCGCGCGTAGGACGACCCCACTCGAACGGCGGCAAGCGCCGCGTGCTGCGACACCACGGGCGGGCAGATGAGGATCGTGTCCTGAATCTTGTTGACCGCGTCCCACAGCTCGTCGGGCACGACCATGTAGCCGATGCGCCAGCTGGCGAATCCGTACGCCTTCGACAACGAGAACAGCGAGATCGTGTGGCCCGCGGCGCCCGCGATCGATCCCGGCGAGAAGTGCGGCGTGCCCTCGTAGGTGAAGTACTCGTAGGCTTCGTCGTGAATGTGGAACACGCCCCTGGCGCGGCAGAGCGCGTTGACGTCCCGCAGCGCCGCTTCCGGATAGACGACGCCCGTGGGGTTGTTCGGCGAGACCGTGACGACGGCGCGCGTACGCGGCGTGATCGCGCGCGCGATGGCCTCGACGTCGAGCTGATAGGCGCGGTCGGTCGCAACCGGCACGGCGCGGCAGCCGGCCATGACGACCGCCATCTCGTGATTGAAATAGAACGGCACGGGAAAGATGAACTCATCGCCGGGATCGGCAATCGCCAGCACCGCGTTCATGAACGCGAGGTTGCCGCCCGCGGTCACCACCAGACGGCTGGCCGGGCGGACGCGGATCCCGTTCTCCCGCTGGAGCTTCTCCTCGAGGGCGGCCACGAGCGCGGGCGATCCTTCGACGGGGCCGTACCGATGGTCGTCGATCGAGCGAGGAAACGCCGCGAGCGCGGCCACCGCCTCGGCGGGCGGACCGTACGACACGATGCCCTGCCCGAGTGAGATCGTGCCGGGCGTCTCCGCGATCCATCGGCTGACGATCGGAATGACGGGGGTCTGAACCGCTTGCAGGCGTCGGGAGGCGTCCATTATGCGCGGGTCACGACGCGACGGCTGCGGTGCGCATCGAGCACGAACGGTCCGAGCCGCTTGCGCAGGTAGACCTTCGAGTCGAGGCTGCTCTCGGCCGGCTCGAGCTTGATGACGTCGAACTGCAGGCTGTCGAGGGTGCCGCGCATGTCGTAGTAGCGATTCTTGGTCTTGACGATCACTTCATCGAAACCTTGGCCGACCGCCCAGACTTCCTGTTCCTCGGTCAGCGCCCGAAAGTGCCCCTGCCCGCGCCAGTCGCGGCGCGTCGCACCCAGCCAGTTGTAGAGCACGCGGCGGCCGTCGAACGCGATGACGTCGCGCAGCCGCTCGACCAGGTCGGCCAGCTTCGGGTCGGATTCCTGCTCGCGCAACTCGTGCGACACCTTGTAGGACACCGGCACCACGGTCCCGCCATCGTCGAGCGGCGCCTCGGCCATGAGGATCTGGAACTCGCGGCCGTCGAGGCGCTCGACGATTTCCGTGGCGGTCTTCCGCTTCGGAAACTCGTTGAAGAACTCCTCGATGTAGGCAATCTCGAGGGCACCCTGCTGCAGTGGATATTCGCGAAGAAGATACTCGGGGCGACCCATCAGAGAGACCATCTTACATTGGGTCATTGAGCCATTGGGCCATTGAGCCATTGAGTCATTGAGTCATTGAGCCATTGGGCCATTGGGCCATTGGGCCATTGAGCCATTGGGCCATTGGCCATTGGCCATTGGCCACGCACGCGCCATGACTCAATGACTCAATGGCCCGATGGCGGCGCTCCTCTCCCCCCGGCTCTCGCGAGAGAGCGGCAGGCGGCGGCGCGGGCGGCGGCTTCGGGAACCTCGCGCAAGCGGTCGACCGGCCACGGCATGAGCCAGCTCCAGTTGGCCTCGCCCACGGTCCCGGGGATATTGATCCGCGCGCGCCATCCGAACACGTCCTGCAGCGGCATCAGCAGCTCGTTCGAGCCGGACCGGTACATCAGCTCGAGCAGCGCGTCCCGAAGTGCGTCGCTCCATCCATCGGTCACGAGTAAACCGCGGGCCGACAGAAACGGCAGCGCCACGACGGCCTCGCGCTCCGCGCGAGGGGCGGCGTCCCACCAGCCGGCGAGCGTCTCGGTGTCGTGCGTCCCGGTGAGGGCGACCGAGACCGGCGGATAGTTCGCGGGGTCGATGAACGGCTGGCCCGGGGCGCGCCAGTCGCGCTCCCAGCGGAGGACCTTGCAGCCGGCGACGCCCAAGTCCGACAGCGACGCGCGTACGAAGTCGGGCACGGTGCCGAGATCTTCGGCGAGGATTTCGGCGCCCGTGTCGAGAAAGATGCGAAGCACCTGCTCGCCCTGGCGCCGCTGCGCGCCTTCGTCGGCGGGACTGAAGCACGGCTCCCCCACCGTCGGCCGGCCGTACGTGCGGAAGAAGCCGACCAGGTGGTCGACCCGAAACCCATCGAACAGCGTCGCCATCCGGCGCGCGCGCTGGCGGATCCAGGCAAAGTCGCTCGCCGCGACGGCCTCCCATCGGTACGCGGGAAGGCCCCAGTCCTGCCCGTTCTCGCTGAACGCGTCCGGCGGCACGCCGACCGAGACATCGAGCAGGAACTCGCCGGCCCGCGCCCAGACGTCGGCGCTGTGGCTGTTGACGACGAATGGCAGGTCGCCGATGATCGCGACGCCGCACGACGCCGCGTCGGCCCGCGCCGTCTGCCATTCGGTTTCGGCGATCCACTGCAGATACTGATGAAACAGCACCTGGCGGGCCAGCGCGCGGCGCCGTTCCTCGAGGGCCTGCGGCTCGCGATCGCGAAGCGGCGGCGGCCACCCGCGCCAGCTCGCGGCGTCCAACTGTCCCGACAGGGCTTGAAACAGCGCGTGGTCGTCCAGCCACCAGCGCTCCCGCGCGATGTACGACGCCAGCGCCGATGCGCGCCCGGTCAGCGGCTCCCACTCGCGCCGCACGAACGACGCAAACGCCCGCTCGAGCGCCTCGCGCTTCGCGCGACGCACGCTCGCGTACGCGACGCGCTCGGCCGCGCGCGCGGCCGCCAGATGGGCGCGGCCCTCCTCGGACATCGCACTTTCCCCGCCCGCCTCGACGAAATCCGGCAGGTCTCCGACGGCGATGTAGATCGGATCGATCGCCATGGCCGACGCGGCCGAGTACGGCGACGTCTCGCCCTCGGCCATCATGCCAATCGGCAGCAGCATCAGGCGGTCGCCGCCGGCCTCCGCCGTCCACCTGGCCAGGGGCGCGATGCCTGAAAGTTCGCCAATGCCCCAGCTCGACGTCCGTGCGGCGGAGAACAGCGGGAGCGAGAAGCCGGAATGGCGCGCCATCACGCAGCCCCGCCGCCGGCCAGGGCGAGCAGCCGGTCGAGGCCATTGGCGAACACGGCCGGTGCCGGCAGCAGGCTCACGACCAGGAACGCCTCGCGCGCGAAGTCGAAGAAGTATCCGGGATGCACGAGCACGTGGGCCTCGCGGGCCAGTCGGGCGACCAGCGCGGCTTCGGGCTCGGTGGCCGGGACGTGGAGCACGACCGACCAGCCGCCTTCCGGGTCGTCCATCGACACGGCGGGATACCGTGGAAGCCGGGCCCGGGCGGTGTCGAGATTCGCGCGCACGCGGGCCGCAATGGCCTCTCGGATCGCGCCGCCAGCGGCCATCAGCGCCGGCGCCGCCAGCTGCACGGCCGTCGACACGGACAGATAGGTGTCACCGATCAGCTCGAGACGCCCGAGTGCGTCCCGTCGCTCGGCCTCAGGGCCATCGACGAGCATCCAGCCGAGTTTGGCCTGGGGCAGGCCGACCGACTTCGAAAGGCCGCCCAGGGCAAACGTCAGCACGCGACGCTCGCCGGCCATCGAGCACGCGTCGGCCCTCGGCACGAGCGGGTAATCGGCGAACACCTCGTCGGCCACAATCGCCAACCGGCGCTCGGCGCACAAGTCCACGAGCCACTCGCGATCGGCGGAGCGCAGCATCGACCCGGTGGGATTATTGGGACTGACGATCACGACCGCGCGCGTGCGCGGCGTGACGGCCGCCGCCAGGCCGTCACGATCGATCGACCAGACGCCGTGGCGCTCGAGCCAGTACGGCCGCGCCTCCACACCATCGAGCCTCGTCAGCCATTCGAAGAGCGGGTAGCTCGGCTGCGGAACGAGCACGGCGTCGCCCGGGTCGCACAGGAGCTTGAAGATCCACGCATAGGCTTCGCTCGTGCTGGCCGAGAGCACCACGTGGTCGGCAGTGGCCGCGACGTGTCGGCGTGCGTAGTCGGCCGCCACCGCTTCACGTGCGCTCCACAGTCCCAGCGGCTCCGGCGCGTAGCGCACGCCCCGCGCGTCGGCCAGGACACGAAGCAGGTCGGGTGGGTACTCGAGCCCGACCGAGGTCGGGTTGGTCTCGGTCAGGTCCGAACAGCGGAACGCCCGCGCGCCGGAGATCGGCGACCGTCCGGCTGACCTCGTTGGTCACGAGCGAGGGCGGAAGTCTGGAGGAGAACACCGCTCAGCTCCAGTTGACCGTGGTATTCACGCGGGTTGCACCATGGAGCGCATGGAGGCTGGCCAGCGTGCGGAGAGGCTGGCCTGGGCGGCCCGGCATAACCGGGCTCGGCGGGCGGGGAGAGCCTCGCGCACGCGAGCACACCTGCAGACCTCCTCGTGTTCGCGTGCGCGAGGCTCTCCTCACCCGCTGCCGCCGCAAGCGGCACCCAGGCCAGCCTCTGCCACGTTTCACTTGCCGAGCCCTACGTCTTCCATGATCACAAAGCCAACCTCCATGTGCTTCATGGTGATGTCGTCCGTGGACGCTCATACCCTTCGAGATCACTTGAGGGTCTTGTCGATCACGTACACCCGCGTCGCCCACCCCCCGAGGTCGACCGTCCACCTCGGCCCGGCCGGCTCGCTCAGCATCGCCATGCTCGCCCCGCTGAGGATGTCGAGCCACAGCGCATAGGGCACGTCGGCGGGCAGGCGAATCGTGGCGATGGCGTGGTCGCGCGACAGGTTCGTCGCGATGAGGACCCACGACTTGCCGGCGTCGAGCAGGACCGCGTCGAAGGCCGGCGGCACCGGCGGCTGGGGCGTGATGGCCGACACCGGTGTCGCATGGAGCAGCACGTCGCCGTTGATCCGAAGCTGCCGGGCCAGTTCCGCCGCCGCGTACGCCCACGGCAGCGTCTCGCCCTTGGCGTCCACCAGACCGGCCCCGACCGGCTCACCTGAGTCGAACGCCAGCTCCCGGGCGCCGCGCGCGATCGCGCGCCAGGCGAACGGCACCAGCTCGGCCACCGGCATCGTCTTCACAGCCAGATCGATCCGTTCGATCCGCGTCGGCCGATCGCCGCTCGGGCGGCGGCCCGTCGTCTGGTACTCGCCTCGGACGTTGACGGAGAGGCCCGCCTGTTTGGCCAGACTCGTCACGTCGGCCAACGCCTTCATCGCCGAGACCGGCCAGGTAATCGCGGTGAATCCGAGATCCCGGATCGCCGCGAGGTCCTTGGCACGCGGCACGCCGGCCGGGCCGCCGCGGTACCAGACGCTCACGACGAACGGCGCCGACGACGGGTCGGGCGCGGAGGCCGCGGGGGGCGCCTGCGCGCCGGGCGTCGAGGCGACGAGCACCACCGCGGCCGCGACGGTCGCGATTCGTGAAAGCACGCGCGGGGTCAGCCGAGGCATAACGCGATCTGCTTGTAGTGGTGCACGGCGTGGCCGGCGAGCGTCGTCAACAGGTCGTTCGACGGTTTGCGCGCCGCGCTCCGGATGCTGACACGTCTTGGCGCGCTCGGCCGCCGACAGGCCGGCGGCGAGTGCGATATTCATCTCTCGCAGGCCTGCGAACGCCGCGAGCGCCCTCGGGCCGTCGACGTCGCGGGCTTCGACGCGCATAAGGGCGTCCTGGTCGAGCGGAGTCATCGTGCACGGCGTCAGCACGAGGGCCATGCGCACGCGCGCGGCGCCGATGAGCTCCCACTGCGCCACGTGCAGCATCGTTTGCGCGATCGTCCACTTGCCAGGCGCCCACGGCGTCCGCCAACGCTCGGGCGCCACGCGCGGGGCGAGGGCCCGGAATTCCGCCAACGAGTCTCTCAGCGCATCGATGACGCCCCGACCGGTCACGTGCTCGCCATATGCGGCAGTCATGTCTTGATTATGCCCCGCCGCCGCGAGCCAGTAACATGACGGGCACCATGGCCACCACGCCACCGGGCGCCACCTCCGCCGGCCGCGGCCTCATCCGCGGGATCGGACTCTGGCAGGCGACGGCGCTGAACATGATCGACATGATCGGCGTCGGACCGTTCATCACGATCCCGCTGATGGTCGCGACCATGCACGGCCCGCAGGCCATGCTCGGCTGGGTGCTGGGCGCGCTGCTCGTCACCTGCGACGGGCTCGTCTGGGCCGAACTGGGCGCGAGCCTGCCGGAAGCGGGCGGCCCGGTGCGTTACCTGCGCGCGATGTACGGCCCGCGCGTCGGGCGGTGGCTGTCTTTCCTTTTCGTGTGGCAGCTGACATTCAGCGCGCCGCTCTCGATGGCCTCCGGCTGCATCGGCTTCGCGCAGTATGCCGGCTACCTCTGGCCGAGCCTGCGCGAGACGATCGTCACCCACCAACTGCACTTCTCGCTCTTCGGCCTGGGCGCGACGGTGGTGGAGATCACGATCACGCGCGGAACGTTTCTCGCGATGGCCACGGCGGCCGCCGCGGTCGTGCTGCTCTACCGCCGCATCACCGTCATCGGCAAGCTCGCGGCTTGGCTGTGGGTGGGCGTCATCGGCACGACGCTCTGGATCATCGCGACGGGCCTGACCCACTTCAGCGCGGCGCGGGCGTTCAGCTTCCCGCCGGGCGCCTGGACGCCATCGACCGACTTCTTCACGGGGCTGGGCGCGGCCCTGCTCATCGCGATGTACGACTACTGGGGCTACTACAACATCTGCTTCCTGGGCTCGGAAGTCCGCAACCCCGGGAAGACGATCCCGCGCGCCGTGCTGCTCTCGATCGCGGGCGTCGCGGTGCTGTACCTCACGATGAACATCTCCATCCTCGGCGCGATGCCGTGGCAGCAGGTGGAGCACTCGTCGTTCATCGCCTCGGACCTCATGCAACAGATCTGGGGCCACACCGCCGGCTCGGTGGTGACCGTCCTGATGC
This sequence comes from uncultured Acidobacteriota bacterium, assembly GCA_963849525.1. GTDB lineage: Bacteria > Acidobacteriota > Vicinamibacteria > Vicinamibacterales > SCN-69-37 > CAVXSP01. The sequence continues at coordinate 422,157 of CAWKHL010000010.1, forward strand.
TCTGGACGGCCTTCGCGTCGGTCTTCTCCCTGCTGCTCGGCTACTCCCGGGTGCCCTACGCGGCGGCGCTCGACGGCGATTACTTCAAGGTGTTCGCGAAGGTGCACCCGGTGCACCAGATTCCGTACGTCTCGCTCCTCGCGCTGGGCGGCGCCGCGATTGTCTTCTGTCTCTTCCGCCTCGCCGACGTCGTCACGGCGCTCGTGGTGATCCGCATCATCACGCAGTTCCTCGTGCAGACGATCGGGTTGATCGTTCTTCGAAAGCGGCGGCCCGACATTCCGCGGCCGTTCCGGATGTGGCTCTACCCCGTCCCGGCGCTCGTCGCGTTCGTCGGCTTCATCTACGTGGTGATCATGCGGCCAAAGTCGGCCGTCTCGATCAGGCTGGCGCTGCTGGTCGCGGCCGTGGGCACGATCCTGTACCTGGTCCGCCGCCGCGCCGAGAAGCGCACGCAGCCGGCGTGACGGCCGCCGCGCGGTCAACCACGCCCGATACAATACCGGTCACGGCCCATGTCTGACTCGACGATTCACGCGCGCGAGCCCATCGGTGACGGCGCGATGCCAGCGCTCGAGCGCGCCCCCGACGCCATCCAGCCCCACTTGGAGGACGCCGCACATTTTTCAGGCGGGCACGCCGAGGCGCTCGCGCGCCCCCGAACCGAGGCGGAGGTCGCCTCCGTCGTGCGCGCCGCGACAACCGTGCTGGCGATTGGCGCGCAGTCGTCGGTCACGGGCGGCGCCACGCCCGATGGCGGCGTCATCCTGTCCACCGAACGGCTTGCGACGATCGCCCGATGCCGGCGCCACGCACGTCCGCGCGGGCGCGGGCGTCGCGCTGGTCACGCTGCAAGAGGCGCTCGCGGCTCGCGGCCAGTGGTACCCGCCAGTGCCGACCTTCACCGGCGCGTTCGTCGGCGGCGTGGCGGCCACCAACGCCGCCGGCGCCTCCACCTATAAGTACGGTGCCACTCGCGCGTGGATCGACGGCTTGACCGTCGTGCTCGCGTGCGGCCACGTCCTCGACCTCGTCCGAGGGACGGTCCACGCCGACGCCTTGAACGGCTTCACCCTCGTGTGCCCCTGCGGCACGAGGCGCATCCGGCCGGGCACGTACCGAATGCCGGCCGTGCCCAAATGCTCGGCCGGGTACTTTGCCGCGCCGGACATGGATCTGATCGATCTGTTCATCGGCGCGGAGGGCACGCTGGGCGTCATCGTCGACGCCACGCTCAAGGTCATGACCACGCCGCCGGCCGTCGCGCTGGCCTTCGTGCCGGTCCGGTCGGAGCGCGACGCCTTTCCACTCGTCGGCGAGCTCCGGGAGGCTTCGCATCGCACGTGGGCGGACCGCGACGCCCGCGGCATTGACGTCTCGGCCATCGAATCGCTCGACGCGCGCTGCCTCCAGATCCTCAAGGAAGACGGCGCCGACCGACGGACCGAGATCGCGGTCCCGGACGATGCGCGCTTCGCGCTGATCGTACAGCTCGAGCTACCGGCCGGCTTGACGGCCGAAAAGGCCTTCGACGAGATCGCCGCCGCGCTCGACCCCGATCCGCCCGACACACCGCTCACGCGGTTCTGCCGCGTCCTCGAGCGGCACGGCGTCCTCGACCACACCGAGCTCGCCATGCCCGGCGACGCACGGCGCGCCGATCAAGTGTTCGCGTTCCGCGAAGCCGTGCCGACCGGTGTCAATCGCCGGATCGGCGACGCGAAGCGGCTGGTCAACGGACGCATCGAAAAAGTCGCCGGCGACATGATCGTGCCGTTCGACACCTTCCCGGCGATGATGGCGGTGTACCGCGAAGGCTACGAGCGCCGGTCGCTCGACTACGCGATCTGGGGACACATCTCGGACGGCAACGTGCATCCCAACGTGCTTCCACGCTCGTACGACGACGTCGCGGCCGCCAAGGATGCGATGCTGGAATTCGGCCGCGCCGTGGCCCGGCTGGGAGGCTGCCCGCTGGCCGAGCACGGCGTCGGCAGGAGCGCGGTGAAGCTCGCGCTCCTGCGCCAGCTGTACGGCGACGGGGCGATCGCTGAGATGCGGGCGATCAAAGAGGTCCTGGACCCCGACTCGAAGCTCGCGCCAGGGGTGATCTTTGGGAAGTAGCCACCGGGCATCGGGCACTCGGGGCCAGGCACCAGGCGCTAGGCATTGGCGCACTCGGCACTCGGGGGCAAGCATCAGGCGCAAGGCCTCGGGCCTTGGGCCCCGGACCGCGGCCGCCTCTGCGGGCCGCGAGCGCCGCCGCGGCCACCTTCATCCTGATCCTGCTCGTCGTTGCGCCCGACCGCGCGCAGGGCGTCGAACACCTCGACCAACGCGGTCGTCGAGGCGGCCGCCGAGTATCTGGTCACGTACCAGCAGCAGTTCTCCTTCCTGCTTGCCGACGAGGTGTACACGCAACGGGTGCTGGACAGCGGCGGCAACGAAACGGCGCGCCGGGTGACGACCGGCGAGTCCTTCCTCACCTACGTGCCGGCCGACCACGCCTGGATCTTCGTCCGGGACGTGGCGGCCGTCGACGGCCGGCCGATTTCTGACCGGCAAGACATCCAGTCGCTGCTCGAACGGGAGCCGCCCGCGGGCGCGGCGCGACGGCTTGCCTCCGAGAATGCACGGTTCAACATCGGCTCCATCACGCGCAATTTCAGCGAGCCCACGCTCGGGCTGCTCGTCCTCGAACCGGAACACCGGCCGCGGCTGAAGTTCGACCGCAAGCGCGTGGCTCCCGACGGGGACGTCCAGGTCGTCACAATCGCCTTCAAGGAAAGCGTGCCTCCGACGCTCGTGCACACCGTGCACGGCGGCGACATCTATTCGCACGGCGACCTGGATATCGAGGCCGGCACGGGGCGCGTGCGCCGCACGCTCATTCAGATGAGCGACGGCCCGGTCAAGGCCGAGCTCACGACGACCTTCGCGAACGACGCGAACCTGGGGATGTGGGTGCCGACCGTGATGACCGAGCGGTACGAACAGGTGCAGAACGAAATGCACGAGACCGTGCTCTGCGACGCGCGTTACACCAACTACCGGCGGTTCGGCGCGAGCGTGAAGATCAAGTAGCCCGCGCCGTTCCGGGCCCGGGCCCTACTTGACCTTGGTGCCGAGCCACGCGCCGCGAAACGCGCGCTCGGCGGGCGTCATCGACCCGCCGAGGTCGACCACCTGCAGCGCCGGATCGGCGGCGAGCGTCAGCGTCCGCGTGGAGGTGTCGCCGCCCACGGGGCGCACCGAGAGCGCCACCGTGTCGCCGGGCTTGCGCTCCGCCAGGGCGCGCCACGCGGCCAGCGTGGCCGGCCGGCCGGCGATCGAGAGAATGGTGTCTCCGGCGTCCAGCCCCGCGGCGTACGCGGGCGTGCCGAACGGCACGAGCCCGATGTTGGCCGCGCCGGGAGTCTGCGATCCAATCAGGAGGCCGTCGCCCGTCTCCGAGAGCGACAGATTGCCGGCCCAGGCGCGATCGGACGCGGCCGGCCGCAACGCGAACCCGGCGAGACCGAGCAGGCGCGCGTAGTCCGGCACGTCGCGGCCCTCGATGTACTTCGCAAAGAACGCGGTCGCGAACCCGCGGTCCCCGGTGAGCAGGGCGAGCTGGTCCTGAAGGTCGCCCAGAGAATACGGCCGGCCGACCAGACCCGGCGCGGGTCCGCCCGGCCTGCCGAACGACATCCACAACCGCCGCATGTAGTCGTCGAGCGTCAGCGCACCGTGGGACGTCTCGCGCAGCGACAGATCGAGGGCCAGGGCGACTGCGGCACCGTAGTAGTAGTACGAGATGAACGTGCGGCTCCCGTCGGTCGGATCGATCGACGTCGCGGCGTCGGCGAACGGGGCGTACTCACTCATCTCGACCGCCGACCGGACGCGGCGGCCCGAGCCGTTGATCGTGGCGATGGCGTACCGGGCGAGCTCTTCGGCCGCCTGCGTCGCCGGCCAGTCGCCCGCACGCGCGAGCAGCAATTCGCCGTAGTACTGCGTAAAGCCCTCGGCCAGCCACAGGCAGCACGTCACGTTCTCGCGCGTGAAATCGAACGGTTCGAGGCCGACCGGCCGGATGCGCTCGACGTTCCAGTTGTGGAAGAACTCGTGCGCGATGCTCTCGAGCGCCTGCGCGCGGCCTTGCGGGGTTCGGAGGGAGATGTCCGGCGCCGTGATGAACGTGCTGTTGCGGTGCTCCATGCCGTCGTTGTCGTCGTACGGCAGGTAGTCGAGCAGAAACGTGTAGGCCCCGGGCTCGTACGCCGGGAACTCGCCGTACACGGCCTCTTCCTCCTGCACCAGACGACGGACGAGCCGGGCGAGCGCGTCCACATCGGCTTGCGAGGCGTCGGCGTGCACGACGACGCGGAACTCGACCGGCCGGCCATCAGGGTTCGGCAGCGAGAACGTGGAGCGCACGAAGTGCGAGCACTCTGTCGGGCTGTCCATGAAGTACTGCAGGTTCGGCGCCGTGAACGTCTCCGGATCGGACGTCGCGTAGAGTTGCGTCGCCACCTTCCAGCCGAGGCCGGGCGGCAGCGAGAACGTGACGCGGATCGGCCGATGCTCGAGGCCGACGCCGAACATGAACGTCGCCGGCATGTTGAGATGGGCGTGCGACTCGTCAACCGCGAGGTACGTCCCGTCGACCAGGTCGCCGAAGAGCTTGTAGACGAGGCGCACGGTGCCGTCGTGCCCGGTCACTTCCCACTCGTCGGCGAGCGGCCGCGTCACGGTCAGCGGCTTGCCGACGCCGTTGTAGGCCTCGACCGAGAACACGTTCTTCGCGAACTCGTGCACCGCGTAGCGGCCGGGAGACGACCGGCTCATCCTCGCGTCGAACGGCGCGCGGCCGAGATCGGAAAACGTCGCCTCCACTTGCAGCCAGTGGTGCTCCGGCTCGGGGAACGTGACGTGATAGGAAACGGCGGATTGCGCCCAGACGGGCGCCGCCGACAGCAGGAGACCGCCGAGAATGACAATGAGGCGTGAGACGGCGCGGTGCCCGCCGGCCGCCGCGCGGCACGAATGACAGGGCACTTACCGCCCCAGGAGCGCCGTCAGGATCGTCGCGACGAGGGCCGCGAACATCGTCATCTGCAGCCCGATGATCCAATGGAACTGCCGGGCCATCGTCTGTTCGATGCCCTCGAATCGATCCTACCTTCGAGGCTCACGATCCGCCCTTCAAGGCTCACGACCGCCTGCCGGATTCCGTCCACCATTTGCGCCTGCTCCTCAACCCTGCCCTCGACCCGAGCGACGCGCTCGGCCACGGTTGCGCTCACAAGGCACCTCCACCATAGCGTCGTCGTCACCGACTCGGCAAGTCAGGATGAAAGCAGGAACCGCGCCAGCCTGGCGGGCCGAGGCGGAGCGCCCGCGACAGCGGGGTGCGTGCAGATTGTGCAGTAAGGCAAGGGCCCTGGAGTGCAGGAACTGCCTTCTAACTTCTGCCTTCTAACTTCTGTCTTCTAACTTCTCACTTCTCTTAACGCGGCGCCAGGCGAGCCGCGCGGCGGTGGCCGGCGCGCGAGCGAGCAGGCGCCGCCGCACCTGGTGGTACGACCGGCGGCCGATCGCGTAGTCGATCACGCCATCGACCAACCACTGGAACTGCCGGCCCCCACGCACGATGCGGTTCACGCGCGCATGGTTCTCGAAGAGATATCGCTGGATCAACACCGAGTCGCGCAGCTCGCTGCCGAGCTCGCGCCGCCACAACCGGTCGTACCGCGGTCCGGCCGTGAGCGGGCGGTCGCGCGCGTCGGCCACGGCTCGTCCCGCCAACTCGCCGGTGATCATCCCGTAGTAGATTCCCTCGGCCGTGAAGCCGTTGACGAATCCGCCGGCGTCCCCGGCAAACAGCACCCGACCGCGATAGGCGCGCGGCAGCGGGCCGCCGATGGGGATCAGGTACGGCGTGAAGTGCCGCCGATCGGAGTCACCGTCGAGCGCCCCCGTCTCGACCAGCGAGTCGACGAGCTTCGACTGCAGGTCGTAGGGCCGCTCCGGCACGGCCCCCTTGAAGTGCGACAGGAGGCAGCCGATGCCGACGTTCACGTGGCGCGTCTTCGGAAAGATGTAGGCGTAGCCGTCGAGGCCCCGGTACGCGTAGGACACCCAGGCCACGTGCGGACGCGCGGCCCGCAGCGTCTCGACCGGCGTCTCCTCCATCATGTCGATGGCAATCGACCGGACAGGCCAGCGCGCATTCACGCCGAGCCGCTTGGCGATGACGCTGTGCACGCCGTCAGCCGCGACGACCATGGGTGCACGCAGCCGGTCGCCCGACCGCGATTGCAGAGTGACGCCAAGAGCGTCCTGCTGGACCTGCGTGATTTCGAAGCGCTCGTGGAGACGGGCGCCGGCGCGCGCGGCCTCGCGGACGAGCGCGTGGTCGAACTCGACCCGGCGCACGAGCAATCCGACCGGCTCATCGGCCGACAGGGTCAGGAGCGATCCGTCGGGACTCTCGAGCTCGAGCTCGGCAACCGGGTGGACGTCGATCTCGCGCAGCACCTCGCCCAGCCAGGGAAGCCGCCGGACGGCGCGCGCCGTCAGTCCGCCGCCGCACGGTTTGTTTCGGGGAAACGCCGCGCGGTCGACCAGCAGGGTGTCGAGACCAGCCGCCGCGAGCGTCCGCGCCGCCACGGCGCCCGCCGGTCCAGCGCCGGCGACGATCACATCGGCGTCACGGACGCGGTCGGCGCTCACGCGCGAATCCAGCGAATCATCTCGGCGAGCGTCGCCCCTTTACCCTGCATGAGGAGGCCGAAGCGGAAGATGCGGCCGGCGCACCAGACGAGCGTCACGGCGGTCACCAGCATCAGCGCGACGGCCGCGATCACCCGCCCGATCGGCGGCGCCGGCGTCATCGCGAGGCGGATCATCATGATGAACGGCGCAGAGGTGGGAAACAGCGACGCGAAGACCGCGAGCCCCGAGTCCGGCGCCCGCAGCACGACGGGCGAGGCCACCATCGGCAGGATCATGATGAACATCGCGGGCTGCATCATGCCCTGCGCGTCCTTCAGATCGGAGGCCGCGGCGCCGACCGCTAGGAACACCGATCCGAACATGAGCACGGCGCAGACCAGGAAGACCAGGAACCAACCGATGAGCGCCGGATTCAGCAGCTCGATGCGGCCGCCCGCGATGAGCGCGTAGATACCGCCGACCAGATATACAGACGCCAACGTGAGTGAGAGCGCCACCGTCCCGGCCAGCTTGCCCAGCATCAACTGGAACGGCGTCACCGAAGAGACGAGCACTTCGCTGATCTTGCTCATCTTCTCCTCGATGACCGCGTTCAACTGGTGGGGCGCCGTCGCGACGATCGACAGGAACATCAGATACATCAAGGCAAACGGCAGGACGAACGTCTGAATCTCGTCGGTCTTCTTCGCCGGCGTCACCGAGCCATCGGCGGCGCGCTGGACGAGCCCGAGTGTCGAGACATCGACCGGCGTGTTCAGCTTCGCGACGAGCGCCGAATCAACCGACGCACGGGCGAAGCGGCGCTGGATGATCTCCTCGCCCACGGTCTTCTGCAGCCAATCCGGCAGCGCGTTGAACGACGGCGTCTCGGTGAAGTACTCGACGTCGGCCTTCGACGCCGGCTCCAGCACACCGGCCGGAATATCGATGAACGCGAAGAGGTCCTTGGACTTCACCCGCGCGGACAGCTCCACTTCCAGGTCGTCGTCGGACCGGCCGGCCGGGTCGACCTGCACGGGCGCGAAGTGCGGGCCCTTCTGGGAGCTGCCGCTGCCCATTTGATCGTTGTGGTCAGCGGCCGCCTGCACCAGCACGGGGTAGAGCACACCGGTGTGGTCGATCACCGCGAAGCGCCTCTCCTGACGGTCCACCCGCTTGGCCGCGAAGAGGTTGAAACCCACCGACGCGGCAAGGATCACCGGCAGCATCAGCAAACTGATGACGAAGAACTTCGTGCGGACGAGCGCCGTGTATTCGGAAATCGCGACCGTGAGCACTCGACTCATAGGGCGACTCCCTCCGGCACGCGCATGTCTTCGGGCGCCGGCTTGGCGATTCGCACGAAGATGTCGTGCAGCGACGGCTTCATCAACTCGAATTGCGAGACGGCCGTCTTCGCCATCACCGCCGCCAGGAACGCCTGGGGGTTGCCCCCGATCCGGACGTCCTGGAAGTTGCCATGATCGATCACGCTTTCAACCCCAGCGAGGCCGGTCAGCGCGGCGGCGCCCGCCGCGGTTCGCAGGCGGATCGTGTCCTGACCGTACTGCGATTGGATCTCGTCGAGCGTGCCGTCGAGCACCTTCCGTCCCTTGAAGATCATGAAGATGCGGTCGCACATCCGCTCGGCCGACGCCATGTCGTGGGTGGAGAACACAATCGTGGCGCCCTGTCGCCGCAACTCGAGTACCGCGTCCCGTAGCGCGTCCGCGTTGACGGGGTCGAGTCCGGAGAACGGCTCGTCGAGAATGATGAGCTTCGGCTGGAAGACGATCGTCGCGATGAACTGGGCCTTCTGCGACATGCCCTTCGACAGCGTCTGCACTTTCCTATCCGCCCACTGGCTGAGCTGGAGCTTCTCGAGCCAGGTGTCGATCACCGGGTCGAGCTCCGACAGCCGTTTGCCCTTCAGCTGACCGTAATAGCGGAGCACGCGGCGCACGGTCATGCGCTTGTACAGCCCGCGCTCCTCCGGCAGATAGCCGATCTCGTCCCGGACGGACGAGTCGTTGGCGCGACCGAGCACGAGCATCTGGCCCTCGTCGGGCATCAGGATGTTCATAATCATGCGGATCGTCGTCGTCTTGCCCGAGCCGTTCGGACCGATGAAGCCGTAAATCGAACCGGTCGGCACGTCGAGCGAGAGCTGGTTCACTGCGGCCAGTGCTCCGAAGCGCTTGGTCACATTGCGGATGGCAATCGCGATCATAGGAAGGGTTCGACGAAAGTCGCGCGACCATTCTGCCGCACGCGAGGTTCACTTGTCATTGGGCGCGAACGTGGGGCGAATTCGCAGGGCGTTTGACAGGGTTGTGAAACATTTCACATCATATAGGGCGCTCCGGAGGGACTCGCCGCCCGTCCTCCGGAGGAGCGATGCCGGCGCTACCCTCCGGCTTCGCTCCCTCCGATCGGTCGTCGCCGAAACGGCCTGTGCAATCGGCCGCCGATCAATGTAGGCTATGGGCGCTTTCGTCGCCTCCTGCTATGAGCCAGATTTTTTCCAAAAGCGCCAACGCCATCGCACGAATGACGCTCGCCGGGATTGTCGTGTTTGCGACGCTCGCCGGGTGTTTGCTCTATGTCCTCATGAGTTCGCCGTGGGAAACCCGGCAGCACGAAGTCATCGAGCAACCGGTGCAGTTCAGCCACGCGCACCACGTCGGCGGCGAGGGCTTCGACTGCCGGTACTGTCACACCTCGGTCGAGAATTCGTCATTTGCGGGCATTCCCCCTACGAAGACCTGCATGAACTGCCACTCGACGATCTGGAACAAGGCACCGATTTTGGAGCCGGTTCGGGCCAGTTTCCGTGACAACAAGCCGCTCACTTGGATTAGGGTTAACGACCTACCAGACTTCGTGTACTTCAACCATTCAATTCACGTGCATCAAGGCGTCGGCTGCACGGTCTGCCACGGGCCCGTCGACAAGATGCCGCAGATGTACCAACAGCAGACGCTGCAAATGGGGTGGTGCCTCGATTGCCACCGCGCGCCGGAGAAGTACCTGCGTCCGCGCGACCAGGTGTTCAACGTCTCGTACCAGCCGCCAGCGGACCAAATCGCCCTGGGGTTGCGGTTGAAGAAGGCGATACCACGTCTCGAGCGTGCAACATCTGACGAACTGCTCGACGTGTCACAGATAGATAGATAGGACCTTGTTCGTTGCCGCACCTTGCCATAAGTCAGAACGATGACATTCGTGGACGTGGCCACGTGTGCCGTGTGAGAAGCCGATGAATTTCGAGGAAATCCGTTCCCGTCTGGCTGGTCTTGGAGGCCGATCGTATTGGCGCAGCCTTGACGAGGCCGCCGATAGCCAGGAATTTCGCGAGTACGTCAACCGCGAGTTTCCCGCGCAGGCCTCTGAGTTCACCGATCCGGCCGGCCGGCGGCAGTTTCTGAAGCTGATGGGCGCGTCGCTCGCGCTGGCGGGCGTCGGCGCCTGCACGCGTCAGCCGGACGAGATGATCGTCCCGTACGTGACGCAGCCCGAGGAAGTCGTCCCTGGGCGCCCGCTGTTCTTCGCGACGTCCATGCCGCAGGGCGGCTTTGCCATGCCGCTGCTGGCCGAGAACCACATGGGCCGGCCGACGAAGATGGAAGGCAACCGGGAGCACCCGGCGAGCCTTGGCGCGACGGACATCTTCGGGCAGGCGTCGGTGCTGGCCCTCTACGATCCGGATCGGTCGCGCTCGATCATCAACCGCGGGAACCCGCAGACGTGGGACGCGTTCGTGGCCGCGCTGCAAACGGCGACCAGCTTCCAGCAGACCGTGCAGGGCGCGGGTTTGCGGCTGCTCACGGGTCCCATTTCCTCGCCGTCGCTCGTCGATCAGATTGACACGCTCCTCGCTTCGATGCCGAACGCCCGCTGGCACCAGTGGGATCCGGTGTTCGGCACGGTCCAGGGCGGCGCGCCCGCCGAAGCGGCGCTCTACCGGTTCGACCGCGCCGACGTCGTCGTGTCGCTCGACGCGGATTTCCTCGGATTCGGCGCCGGGTCGCTGCGCTACCAGAAGGATTTCGCCTCACGCCGGCGCATCACGTCGCCCACGGACGAGCAGAACCGTCTCTATATGGTCGAGCCCGTACCAAGTCTCACGGGCACGAAGGCCGACCACAAGCTGGCGGTCAAGGCGCGCGACATTGCCGCGGTCGCTCAGGCGCTCTCGGCGGCGCTCGGCGTGGCCGGCGCGACCGCACCGGCGGCAACGCCGGTGCCGGCGAGTTGGATCGAGGCGGCTGCCAGCGATCTGAAGGCCCACCCGGGGCGCGCCCTCGTGGTGGCCGGAGATCGGCAGCCGGCGGCGGTCCACGCGCTGGCCCGCGCGATGAACGAGGCGCTCGGCGGCGTCGGGGCGACGGTGATCTACACGCCTCCCGTGACGGCGTCCCCGGCCAACGGCACCGAGTCGCTGGCCTCGCTCGTGTCCGACATGAACGCGGGCAGCGTTCAATTCCTCCTCATCATCGGCACCAATCCTGTTTTCACGGCGCCCGCCGATCTCGGCTTCGCTGAGGCGATGACGAAGGTCGGCACGTGCGCGCACCTCGGCCTCTACTACGACGAAACGGCCGAGAAGTGCCAGTGGCACGTGCCCGAGGCGCACTACCTCGAGTCGTGGGGCGACGGCCGGTCGTTCGACGGCACGCTCACGATGATCCAGCCGCTCATCGCGCCGCTCTACAGCGGCCGGCAGGCGATCGAAGTGTTCGCGACGTTGAACGGCGCGGCCGGGTCGCCGAGCGATCTGGTGAAGGCGTACTGGACCAAGGCGTTTGGCGGCGGCACGAAGGTGTCGTGGACGCTGCGCGACCAGAAGGGCCAGCCGTTTCCTGATTTCGACACGTTCTGGCGCCACGCGCTCTACTACGGGTTCGTGTCCGGCACGTCGCTGCTCGAAGGCGCGCCGGCCACTCCGGCACGCGGCACGGCGGCCCCCATGGCGGCGGCCGCGCCCACCTCGTCGGGAACGGCCGGCTCGTCGGCCGCGACCGGGCCGCTCGAAATCGTGCTGCGTCCCGACCCGACGATCCTCGACGGCCGCTACGCGAACAGCGGCTGGCTGCAGGAACTGCCGAAGCCGCTGAGCAAGATGACCTGGGATGCGGTGGCCTACATTGGCGTGCGTCTGGCCGAGCAGCGCGGCTTGAGCAACGAGGATCTCATCGAGATTCGGTCCGGCGGCCGCTCGGTGCGGCTTCCCGTCTGGATTCTGCCGGGCACGGCCGACGATGTCGTGGCGGTGCACTTCGGCTACGGCAGCGAGAAGGCGGGTCGCGTCGGCTCGAAGGTCGGGTTCAACGCCTACGGCATCCGCAGCTCGTCGGCGCCGTGGTTCACGCAGGGCGACGTCGTCAAGACGGGCGAGACCTACACGCTGGCCGCGACCCAGAATCACTTCGTGATGGAGGGCCGGAATCCGGTCCGCGTCGTCGATGCCGCCGCGTACCGCGCCAACCCGGGCAAGGCCGTGGCGGAATCTGGGGCCGAATCGCCCGCCCGACTCGCTGACGCTGTACCCGGTCTACGAGTACAAGAACTACAAGTGGGGCATGTCGATCGACCTCAACGCCTGCACGGGCTGCGGGGTGTGCATCGTGGCGTGCGTCGCCGAGAACAACATCGCGGTGGTCGGCAAGGCCGAGGTGAAGCGGACGCGCGAGATGCACTGGATCCGCGTCGACACCTATTTCGCGGGCGACCTGGACACGCCGCGCACCTACCACCAGCCGGTGCCGTGCCAGCAGTGCGAGGACGCGCCGTGCGAGCTGGTCTGCCCGGTGGCCGCCACGCAGCACAACGATGAAGGCCTGAACGACATGGTCTACAACCGTTGCGTGGGCACACGGTACTGCTCGAACAATTGTCCGTACAAAGTGCGGCGGTTCAACTTCCTGCTCTACTCGGACTTCACGACGCCCGAACTCAAGGCGCAGCGCAACCCGGACGTCACGATTCGCAGCCGCGGCGTGATGGAGAAGTGCACCTACTGCGTCCAGCGCATCAGCCACGCGCGGATCGACGCCAAGGTGGCGGACACGACCATCAAGGACGGCGAGGTGCAGACGGCGTGCCAGCAGGCGTGCCCGAGCGACGCCATCGTCTTCGGCAACTTGAACGACCCGGCGAGCAAGCTCGTGAAGCTGGTCAAGCAGGACCGGAAGTACGGGCTGCTCGAGGATACGGGGACCCGGCCGCGGACGACGTATCTGGCGGTCGTGCGGAACCCGAACCCGGGCGTGAAGGAAAGTTAGAAGTTGGAAGCCAGAAGTTAGAAGGCCGGACGCAGCGCCCGCGGACACGACGCGCCGCGGCCAGCCCGTCAGGGCGCCGCGCGAAGCGCGAAGAAGGCGTGGGGGTGGGGCCCCGCGCCAGTTGAGAAGAGTAGACGTGAAGTTGGACGTTGCAATGCCGTTCTGTGGTGATGCGTGTGGGGCCAGGCGCGTGAAGCCCTGGGCCCCGAAGTTCTGAGCGGAGTCTCTGTGCAGGCTACTGAATACCCCCCTGGGGACGTACGCATTCCGGCGCCGGTGATCGCACCGGGGCATACCCCCCGATCGATCACCGACAAGCTGGTGTCCGTCGTGCTGACCAAGAACACGCCGACGGCGTGGTTCGTGGTCACGGCCATCAGCTTCATGTTCGTCATGGGACTCATGGTCGCGCTGCCGTACCTGTTCCTCAAGGGCGTCGGCATCTGGGGCAACAACATCCCGGTCGCGTGGGCGTTCCCCATCATCAACTTCGTCTGGTGGATCGGAATCGGCCACGCCGGGACGCTCATCTCGGCGATTCTGCTGCTCTTCAAGCAGGACTGGCGCACGTCGATCAACCGGTTCGCCGAAGCGATGACGATTTTCGCGGTCATCTGCGCGGGACTGTTCCCCGTCATCCACACGGGCCGTCCGTGGCTGGCCTACTGGCTGCTGCCGTACCCGAACGTGATGACGCTCTGGCCGAACTTCAAGAGCCCGCTCATCTGGGACGTGTGCGCGGTGAGCACGTATTTCACCGTGTCGCTCCTCTTCTGGTCACTCGGGCTGATTCCGGACGTCGCGTCGTTCCGCGACAAGACCCAGCACCCGGTACTCGCCAAGCTCTACGGCATCGCGGCGATGGGCTGGCGCGGATCGGCGCGCCACTGGGCACGCTACGAGAAGGCCTACCTGATCATGGCCGGCCTCTCGACGCCGTTGGTGCTGTCGGTGCACACGGTGGTCAGCTTCGACTTCGCCGTCGGCATCGTCCCCGGCTGGCACGCCACGATCTTCCCGCCGTTCTTCGTCGCGGGCGCGATTTACGCCGGCTTCGCGATGGTGCTGACGCTGGCCATCCCGCTCCGCGCCCTGTACGGCCTGCACGACTTCATCACCCCGCGGCACATCGAGAACATGTGCAAGGTCATGCTCGCGGTCGGGTTGATCGTCTGCTACGGGTACGTCGCCGAGATCTTCTTCGGCTGGTACAGCGGCAACACCTACGAGCGGTACATGCTGCAGAACCGGATCCTGACCGGCCCGTACCGCTGGTCGTACTGGGCGCTGATCCTGTGCAACTTCATCGTGCCGCAGTTGCTGTGGTCGAAGCGGATCCGCCACAACGTCGCCGCCGTGTTCACGGTGGTGATGTTCATCAACGTCGGCATGTGGCTCGAGCGGTTCGTCATCATCGTCACGAGCCTGAACCGCGATTTCCTGCCGTCGTCGTGGAACATGTACTACCCGACGAAGTGGGACTTCATCACGTTCTTCGGGACGATTGGCCTGTTCCTGACGCTGATGTTCCTGTTCATCCGAGTGCTACCGATGATCTCGATGTTCGAAGTCCGCATGCTCCTGCCGCGGACCCCCGAACCCCAGCCGGCGGCTGATGGAGAGTCCCTGTCATGAGCACACAGGCTGTGACGCCGTCGCTCTACGGATTGCTGGCCGAGTTCGATACGGCCGACACCCTGCTCGCGGCCGCGCAGCAGGTCAAGGCGGCCGGCTACGCGAAGACGGACGCGTTCTCGCCGTTTCCGATCCACGGGCTCGCCGAGGCCATCGGGTTCGAGGAGAACAAGGTGGCGCCCATCATTCTTGCCGGCGGCATCTTCGGGTGCCTGGCCGGGTTCGGCCTGTGCTACTACTGCCAGGCCGTCGCCTATCCGATGAACATCGGCGGCCGGCCGTACTACTCGTGGGTCGCGTGGATTCCGCCGACCTTCGAAATCACGATTCTCTGCGCGGTGCTGTCCGCGGTGGTCGGAATGCTGGCGCTCAACGGCCTGCCGCACCCGTACCACCCGGTCTTCAACGCGCCGCGCTTCGAGCACGCCAGCCGGGACGGGTTCTTCCTGCTGGTCGAGGCCAGCGACCCCAAGTTCGACAGGCACGGCACCGCCAAGTTCCTCGAAGGGCTGCGTCCGTCCGAGGTGGTGACGCTTGATGAGTAGGACGCACGATCGGTCACCGCGCGGGCCCCGGCTCCGGCTGGCCGCGCTTCTGGTCGCCGGGGCGCTCGTCGCCGGCTGCCGTCAGGATATGCACGACGCGCCGCGCTACGACCCGTACGAGGCGTCAACGGTGCTGCCGAACGGCAGCTCGGCGCAGCCGCTTGTCGCCGGCACGGTCGCGCGCGGGTTCTTGCGCGACGACGCGCAGCTGTATACGGGCAAGGTGAACGGCGAACTGGCCACGACGTTCCCGTTCCCCATTACGGCCGCCGACCTCGACCGCGGCCAGGAGCGGTTCAACATCTACTGCACCCCGTGCCACGGCCGTACCGGCGAGGGCAACGGCATGGTCGTGCAGCGCGGCTTCAAGCAGCCGCCGTCGTACCACATCGACCGGCTGCGCAACGTGCCGGTGGGCTACATCTTCGATGTCATCACGAACGGGTTCGGACAGATGCCGGACTACAAGATGCAGGTCGTGCCGAAAGACCGCTGGCGGATTGTCGCGTACGTCCGGGCGCTGCAGCTGAGCCACGACGCCACGACGGCCGACGTGCCGCCCGACATCCTGAAGCAGTTGATGAACGGCCAGACGCCGGCCGACGCGCCGGCGCAGACGGCCGCGGAGCGCTAATCCTGACGGAACGCTATGAATCACTCAGTTGATCCAGAGACTCTTCTCGCCGAGCGACCGGCGGCGGACCTCGCCCGGTTCAAGTCCCGCGCCATCGCCGTTGGCGTCGCGGGCATCGCCGCGAGCGCGATTGGCTTCGTCGTCAATCGGCCGGTGTTCTTTCAGTCGTACCTGATCGCGTACGTGTTCTGGATGGGCATCACGATGGGCTCCCTCGCCCTGCTCATGCTCCAGTACCTGACGGCCGGCGCCTGGGGGCTGTTCGCGCGGCGCATCTTCGAGGCTTCGACGCGCACGCTGCCGCTCATGGCGGTGTTGTTCCTGCCGATCGCCTTCAACATGTCGGTGCTCTACGAGTGGGTCCGGCCGGAAGCGGCCACCGATCCGATGGTGCAGTCGAAGGCCGCCTACCTCAACGAGCCGTTCTTCTTCGTGCGCGCCGTGCTGTTCTTCGTCATCCTGGGCGTGCTGACGTACCTGCTCAACAAGTGGTCGAAGGAGCAGGATGGCGAGCCGACGCGCCTGCCGGGCCCGAAGGACGGGCGGCTGCGGGCGCTGTCCGGCCCGGGGCTCGTGCTCTATGTCCTGGTCATCACGTTCATGAGCGTGGACTGGGTGATGTCGATCTCGCCGGACTTCTACTCGACGATCTACGGCATCCTCTTCCTGGGCGGACAGGGGCTCGCGACCGTCGCGTTCACGATTCTCGTAGTGACGGCACTCTCGCGCACCAAGCCGTTCTCCGACGTCGCCAAGACCCAGTACTTCCACGACTACGGGAATCTGTTGCTGGCGTTTGTCCTGCTGTGGGCCTACTTCAACGTCTCGCAGCTCATCATCATCTGGGCGGGCAACCTGCCGGACGAGATCCCCTGGTACATCGTGCGGCTGCACGGGCTCTGGATGCCGGTCGCCGTCGCGGTGCTCATCGGCCACTTCTTCCTGCCGCTTCTGCTGCTCCTGTCGCGCAACTTGAAGCGGCGGCCCTCGATGCTGGTGAAAGTCGCGGTCTTCGTTCTTGTGATGCGGGTGATCGACATCATCTGGGAGGTCGCGCCGGCCTTCCGGACGACGAACGTGACGATCCACTGGATCGATTTCGCCCTGGTCATCGGCATGGGCGGCATCTGGGTGGCGTATTTCTTCACGACGCTGGCCGGCCGGGCACTCCTGCCGGCGCACGACCCCTATTTCAAGGAAGCAATGGCCCATGGCGACCACTGAGCACCTCGCCCCCACATCGGCGCCCGTCGAAGGCGACGGCATCAACTACCGCGGCATCCGGTGGTTCGCGCTGATCATGGTGATCACCGTGCTCTTCTGCCAGGGCACGGCGCTCGTGGTCTTCCACGAGATGAACAGCTACGCGATCGCGACCGAGGCGCCGCGTTCGGCGCTAATGGCGCCCGTCGGGCAACTGCCGCCGGCGCCGAATCTGCTCACCGACGAGGCGGGCAATCTGCGTAAGTTCCGCGCCGAAGAGGACAAGACGCTCACGACCTACGCCTGGATCGATCAGAGCGCGGGCATCGTGCGGATTCCCATCGACCGCGCCAAGGCGCTCCTGCTCGAGAAGGGGCTGCCGGTGCGCGGCCAGGAGGCGGCGGGCGCCAAGGCCGCCGCCTCGAAGTGAGGCGCGCGCAGGTCGAGGTCGGAACGTAGACGCCGGATGCCGGCGTCGATGACGGTTGGCCGACGGTCGACGGACGAACGCCGGTTTCCGAACAGGGTTTCCTGGAGGACGAGGACTGGACGCATCGAGAGGCGTGGGGTCGAGAGTCGCGAAGTGAGGTACCAGCAATGAAGGGCATGCACAACGTTCCGCGCGGGGTCACGGGTTCGCTCCCGGGTCGAGGCCAGCAGGCCTCCCTGGAGAGGCGACGTGCGCCGTTCCGCGCCTGCGGAGCGTTGGTCGCGGCCCTGGCGACCGCGGCGCTTCTCACCGCAGCGCCGGCGCGCGCGCAGTTCGGGGAGGCGGGGTCGGCCCAGACGCCGGGAACGGCCGCGAGCGCGCGCCTGGCCATTCTGAAGGACGTGAAGATCGACCAGTTGCTCGACCACCAAGTGCCGCTCGACACCCCGTTCGTCAACGAGACCGGCCAGCACGTGACGCTGGGCGACTATTTCGGCAAGAAGCCCGTGGTGCTCGTCCTGGCGTACTACACGTGCCCGATGCTGTGCCCCGAGGTGTTGAAGGGCATGGTCGACGCCATCCAGGCGATTCCGTTCCAGGCCGGCAGAGACTTCCAGGTGGTCGTCGTGAGCTTCGACCCGAAGGACACGCCGGCCGTCGCGCTCGAGCAGAAGAAGCTGTACGAGACGCAGTACGGCCGGGCCGGATCCGACAGCGCCTTTCACTTTCTGACCGGCCAGCCGGACGCCATCAAGACCGTAACCTCGGCCGTGGGCTTTCACTACTCGTACATCCCGGCCACGGGTCAGTACGCGCATCCGACGATGATCACGGTGTTGACGCCGTCCGGACGCATTTCCCGCTACCTGATGGGGATCGACTATCCTCCGCGCGACCTGCGGATGGCGCTGGACGAAGCCAGCAACGGCAAGATCGGGAACGTGGTCAACGCGGTACTGCTCTACTGCTGCCAGTACGACCCCTCGACGGGGTCCTACAACGTGGCAATCATGAACGTCATCCGGCTGGTCGGCGGCGTGGTGCTGCTGCTGCTCGGGGGGTTCGTCACGCTGGCGCTGCGGCGCGAGCGGCGCAAGAAGCGGCTGGCCGCAGGGGCCACGGCCTTCGCGACGGGTGCCCACTAGATGGCGCGCAGGATGACGTGGTCTCGTCCGCTCAGCCCCTGGTGGGCCGCGACCGCCGCGGCGGCGGTGCTGCTCGTGGCCTCGCCCGCGCACGCGCAGTTCAGCGAGCCGGCGTCGGTGCCGCCGCCCGGGAAGGCGGCCACCGAGTACGTGCCGATCCTCAAGAACGTGAGCGTGGATCAGCGGTTGGACCAGCAGGTGCCGCTCGCGACGCCGTTCGTCGACGAGTACGGCCACGACGTCACGCTGGGCGACTACTTCGGCAAACGGCCCGTCGTGCTGGTGCTGGCCTATTACACGTGTCCGATGCTGTGCAACGAAGTGCTCAGCGGCATGGTCGGGTCGATTCAGACGATGTCGTTCAACGCGGCCAAGGACTTCGAGGTGGTCGTCGTCAGCTTCGATCCGGCGGATACGCCGGCCGTGGCGCTGCAGAAGAAGCAGCTGTATTTCACGCAGTACGGCCGCGCCGGCACCGAGTCGGGGTTCCACTTTCTCACGGGGACGCCCGAGGCCATCAAGGCCGTGACGACCGCGGTCGGGTTCCACTACCTCTACGACAACGCGACGCATCAGTTCGCGCATCCCACGATGATTGCGGTACTGACGCCGTCGGGCCGGATCTCGCGCTACCTGATGGGCATCGACTATCCGCCCCGGGACCTGCGGTTGGCGCTGGTGGAAGCCGCCAGCGGCAAGATCGGCAACGTCGTGGACGCCGTCCTGCTCTATTGCTACCACTACGATCCCACGACCGGCCGGTACGGCGCGGCGGTCATGAATCTCGTGCGGCTCGGCGGCGGACTGCTGCTGGCGGGCCTTGGCGCGTTCGTCACGTTGGCTCTGCGGCGCGAGCGGCGGAAGAATAGGACCGCCGCGGCAGTCGCGAGCCCCGTCACAGGTACCCACTAGATGTCAACCAGTATTCCGTTCTTTCCGCCCAACGCGTCTACGGCCGCGACCGAATTCGACCTGCTCTACCTCTTTCTGACCGTGGTCAGCGCGTTCTTCGTGGTCCTGATCGCGGCCCTGGTGGTGGTCTTCATCATCAAGTACCGCCGCAAGACCCCAGACCAGGTGGGCGCGGACATCCACGGGTCGCTGGCGCTCGAGCTGACGTGGACGATCATTCCCCTGATCATCTCGATGGCCATGTTCGGGTGGGGCGCATCGCTCTTCTACAGGGTCTCGCGTCCGCCGAACAACGCGATGGAGATCACCGTCGTCGGGAAGCGCTGGATGTGGAAGATTCAGCACCCGGAGGGCGTACGGGAGATCAACGAACTGCACATCCCGGTCGGCAAGCCGGTGCGGCTCACCCTGGGCTCCGAGGACGTGATCCACGATTTCGGCATTCCCGCGTTCCGCGTCAAGATGGACGCGGTGCCCGGGCGGACCACCACCGAGTGGTTCACGGCCACCAAAGTGGGCTCGTATCACATCTTCTGCGACCAGTACTGCGGCACGCGGCATTCGGGGATGATTGGCGAGGTGATCGTCATGGAGCCCCAGGACTACGAGACGTGGCTCGCGGGCGGCGCGGTGCCGTCGACCTCGCTCGCGTCGGCGGGCGAGCAGCTGTTCCACGACTACGCGTGCGCGACCTGCCATCTGCCGGACGGCAAGGGCCGCGGGCCGTCGCTGGTCAACGTCTACGGCAGCACGGTGACGCTCTCGGACGGCCGTCAGGTTGCGGCCGACGACGCGTACATCCGAGAGTCGATCATGAACTCCCAGGCGAAGGTTGTGAAGGGTTACCAGCCGATCATGCCGCTCTTCCAGGGGACGATCAACGAGGACCATCTCTCGCAGCTCATCGCGTACGTCAAATCGCTGAAGTCCGCGCAAGCCGCGAAGTAGGACGAAATTTATGGACGCCACCACTCCTGAACGTCATAGCTACCTGGACGCGCCCTACGGGGTCAAAGCGTGGCTGCTGACGCGAGACCATAAGCGCATTGCCCTTCTGTACCTGTTCTCGATCACGTTCTTCTTCGCGTTGGGCGCGCTGTTCGCGGCCGGCATCCGGATCGAGCTGCTGACGCCGCAGGGCGACTTCGTCAGCGCGGACCTCTACAACAAGCTCTTCACGATGCACGGCATCGTGATGATCTTCTTCTTCCTGATCCCGTCGATCCCGGCCACGCTCGGGAACTTCCTGATTCCCATCATGATCGGGACGAAGGACCTGGCGTTTCCACGCATCAACCTGCTGAGCTGGTACCTCTACATCGCGGGCGGCATGATCTTCCTCGCGGTGGTCGCCACCGGGGGCCTCGACACGGGCTGGACGTTCTATACGCCCTACAGCACGATGGGCTCGAACGCGAACGTGACGCTGGCGGTGATCGGCGTCTTCACGGCGGGCTTCTCGTCGATTCTGACCGGGTTCAACTTCATCGTGACGATCCACCGGATGCGCGCGCCAGGCATGACCTGGTTTCGCCTGCCGCTGTTCGTCTGGGCGCACTACGCCACGAGCCTGGTGATGATTCTCGGCACGCCGGTCGTCGCGATCACCGTGCTGCTGGTGGCCGCCGAGCGGTCGCTGCACCTCGGCATCTTCGACCCGGCGGTCGGCGGCGACCCGGTGCTCTTCCAGCATTTGTTCTGGTTCTACTCGCACCCGGCGGTTTACATCATGATCCTGCCGGCCATGGGCGTCATGAGCGAACTGGTCGCCGCGATGTCGCGCAAGCCGATCTTCGGCTACTCGTTCGTCGCCTACTCGAGCATGGCCATCGCCATCGTGGGCTTCCTCGTGTGGGGCCACCACCTGTTCGTGAGCAGCCAGTCGATCTACGCGGGGCTGCTGTTCTCGTTCATCAGCATGCTGGTCGCCGTGCCGTCCGCGGTGAAGGTCTTCAACTGGGTCGCCACGATGTACAAGGGCGCGCTCAGCTGGGAGTCGCCGACGTATTTCGCCATCGGGTTCATCGGCTTGTTCACCATCGGCGGCCTGACCGGCCTCTTCCTGGCGACGCTCGGCATGGACGTGCCGCTGCACGACACGTACTTCGTGGTCGCGCACTTCCACTACATCATGGTGGGCGGCGCCATCATGGGCTTCATGGGCGGCCTGCACTTCTGGTGGCCGAAGATCTTCGGGAAGATGTACTCGGAGCCGCTCGCGCGGACGGCGGCCGTGCTGATCTTCGTCGGTTTCAACCTGACGTTCTTTCCCCAGTTCATCCTGGGCTACCTCGGGATGCCGCGGCGCTACTACACCTATCCGGCCGAGTTCCAGGTGTGGAACGTCCTGTCGTCGGCCGGCGCCTCGGTGCTCGCCCTGGGCTACCTGCTGCCGCTGTGCTACCTGACGTACTCGCTCTTCAAGGGCGCCAAGGCCCCGGCCAATCCGTGGGGCGCCAAGGGGCTCGAGTGGACGACCTCGTCGCCCCCGCCCACCTACAACTTCGAGGAGCCCGTCGTGGTCGATGAGCCGGCTTACAACTACAGGCCTCGGAAGGAGGTCACCGTTGGCTAACCACGCATCCGACGCGGCCCTGGCGGGACAGCCGATCGGCGTCCACGGCGCCGGTGATCACGGCGCTGGCGAGCACCACCCGCGCCTGCAGCACCACTTCTACAGCATGGACCAGCAGCTCGAGGCGTCCGTCCTCGGGATGTGGGTGTTCCTCGTCACCGAAGTGATGTTCTTCGGCGGGCTGTTCATGGCGTATCTCGTGTACCGCACGATGTACCCGACCGCGTGGGCGGAGTCCAGCCAGCAGCTGGACGTCGTCATGGGCGGCACGAACACGGCCGTGCTCATCTGCAGCAGCTTGACGATGGCGCTCGCCGTCCGGTCGGCGCAGACAGGCTCGCGCCGCGGCCAGATCATCAACTTGATCCTGACGATGGCGTTCGGCACGACCTTCCTGGTGATCAAGGGCTTCGAGTACGCCGCGAAGTTCAAGCACCACCTGGTCCCCGGCCCCAATTTCCATCCGGCCGAGGCGCTGCCCTACGGCTCGCAGATTTTCTTCTCCCTGTACTTCATCATGACGGGGATCCATGCGCTGCACATGATCGTCGGCCTTGGGATCATGACCGTCATGCTGATCTGGGCGTGGAAGGGCCGCTTCACGGCCGAGTACTACGCGCCCATCGAGGTGTCGGGCCTGTACTGGCACTTCGTGGACATTGTCTGGATCTTCCTGTTCCCGCTGCTCTACCTCGTGGGCTATCACCTGCACCACGCGGCCTGAGGATTACGCATGTCGACGCATCCAATTACGCCGGTTCGCACGTACGTCACGGTCTTCGTGGCGTTGCTGATCCTCACCCTCAGTACCACGGTCGTCGCGAGCCATGACCTCGGGTTCTTCAACAACGTCGCGGCGCTCGGGATCGCGGTCCTGAAGGGTTCGCTCGTCATCATCTTCTTCATGGGCGTGCGGTTCAACACGCCGCTGACGAAGGTCGTGGTCGTCGCCGGGTTCCTCTGGCTGCTCATCCTGTTCGGCTTCGGTATGAGCGACTACCTAAGCCGCGGCTGGCTGCCGGGAAAGTAGGCCCCAGGCCCCGAGGCCCTGGGCCCCGGAAGGCGGAACCACAGGGCAACGACGCCTGAGATCGAAGGTCGGACTCTGTCAGGCGCAACGGGCCTGACCTGGAGGTCAGCATCCCCGGGGCCTGGGGCCCGCAGCCTGAGGCCTAGAGTTGGCCGGGCCGAGGCTGCCGTTCGCCGATTCATTGAACGCGGCTGACGCGAACTCCGTCACAATTCCCAATGCGGCCGCGAGCGATGCGGCTCGAAATGGGTGTCTCCAATGGCTGGCCGGCCTGAGCCCTCAGCCTCGACCCCGGGACCCACAGCGCCAGGATCTATGACCGACCTTCAGCAAGACCTCGCCGCTCTCCGGATCGAACGCCGTCCCCAGCAGGCCAGATCGTCGGGCCGGTGGGTGGTGTGGGGCGTGATCCTGATCGTTCTCCTCGGCGCCGCCGGAGCATGGGCGTGGATGACGCGCGACCGCCCCGTCGAGGTTCAGGTCGCGAGCGTCACCGAGCGTGCGGCCGGCACGCAAGCCGCCGTCCTCAATGCCTCCGGGTACGTCACGGCCCGGCGGCAGGCCACGATCTCGTCGAAGATCACCGGGAAGGTCGTCGAGGTGAACGTGGAGGAAGGCATGGCGGTCAAAGCCGGCCAGGTGCTCGCCCGCCTCGACGATGCGACCGCGAGCGCGGCGTTGGCGCTGGCCCAGGCCCAGGCCGAGGCGGCCCAGCAGGCCATGAAGGAGAACCAGGTCCACCTCGGGCTCGCGCATATCACGCTGAACCGGACGACCCAGTTGCTCAAAGAAGGCGTTTCGACCCAGGATGCCCTCGATCAAGCCAAGGCCGACGTCGACGCGACAGCGGCGCGCATCGCCGCGCTCCAGCAGCAGGTCGTGGTCGCCGATCGGCAGGTCGCGGTCCAGAAGGCCGACCTCGACAACACGATCATTCGCGCGCCGTTCAGCGGCATCGCCATTTCCAAGGACGCGCAGCCGGGCGAGATGGTGTCGCCGGTGTCGGCCGGCGGCGGGTTTACGAGAACCGGCATCTGCACGGTGGTCGACATGAACTCGCTCGAAATCGACGTCGACGTCAACGAGAGCTACATCAACCGCGTCGAGCCAGGGCAGCGGGTGTCGGCCATCCTGGACGCGTACCCGGACTGGCAGATTCCGGCGCACGTCATCACGGTCGTGCCGACGGCCGATCGACAGAAAGCCACGGTCGAGGTGCGGATTGCGTTCGACGCCAGGGCGAACTCGGCGTCGCCCCGATCGTCGTCGAAGGGCGAGACGTTGGATTCGCGGATCCTGCCCGACATGGGCGTCAAGGTCACCTTCTTGCGTGAGGCGGATGGGAACGCGGCGGCTGCGGCCCAGCCGACGCTGCTGGTGCCCAAAGCCGCGGTACTGAACGACGGCGACCAGCGCGTCGTGTTCGCCGTGAAGAACGACGCGGCCGAGCGCCACGCGGTCCGGCTCGGCGGCACGGATGGGGACCGGACCGAGATTCAGGCCGGCGGCCTTCACGCCGGCGATCGCGTCGTCCTCTCGCCCCCGAAGACGCTCAAGGACGGCGACCCGGTAGTCGTCAGGTAGTCAGGCGCGCGCCAGCGCGGGAGTCTGTTCGTATGAGCGATCTGGTCACGATCCGGGAAGTCCACAAGTACTTCACGCGCGGCAGCGAGCGCATCGACGTCTTGAAAGGCGTGAACGTCACGATCCCGCAGGGCGACTTCCTCGCGTTGATGGGGCCGTCGGGATCCGGCAAGACGACGCTGCTCAATCTGCTCGGCGGCCTCGACCGCCCGACCGAGGGGTCGATCGAGGTGGCGGGCGTCGACATCTCGAAGCTGGGCGGCGGCGAGCTGTCGCGATGGCGATCGGAGCACATCGGCTTCGTCTTTCAGCTGTACAACCTCCTGCCGGTCCTGACCGCCGAACGCAACGTCGAGCTGCCCCTGCTCCTGACGAGCCTCTCGAAGGCGGAGCGCCGCACGCGCGCCGCCGTCGCGCTGAAGGTCGTCGGCCTCGCGGACCGCGCGAAGCACTATCCGCGGCAGCTCTCCGGCGGCCAGGAGCAGCGCGTGGGCATCGCGCGCGCGATCGTCACGGATCCCACGCTGCTGCTCTGCGATGAACCGACGGGCGATCTCGACCGCAAGGCCGGCGACGAGATTCTGGAGCTGCTCCAGACGCTGAACCGCGAGCACGGCAAGACGATCGTCATGGTGACCCACGACCCGCACGCCGCCGACCGCGCGGCGCGCACCCTGCATCTCGAGAAGGGCACCTTGATGGGAGCGACGGCATGAAGTACCTGCCCCTGGTGTGGCGGAACCTGCTGCGCCGGAAGTTCCGCACGACGTTCACGCTGGGGTGCATCTTCGTCAGCTTCGTGCTGTACGCGTTTCTCATGATCGTCCGCACGGCGTTCACGCTCGGCGTGGACTTCGCGGGCGCCGACCGGCTCTGGACGATGCACAAGGTCAGCATCATCCAGTTCCTGCCGGTGTCGTACCTGAACACCATCCTCTCGACGCCGGGCGTCACGGCGGCCACCGACTGCACCTGGTTCGGCGGCAGCTACCAGAACACGCCGAATCAGTTCGCCGTCATCGCGACCGACCTCGACCAGTACCTGAAGCTCTACCCGGAGTTCAAAGTGCCGCCCGACGAGCTCAAGACGGCGCTGGCCGACCGGCAGGCCGTGATCGTCGGCAAGGACACGGCGGCCCGCTACGGCTGGAAGCTGGGCGATCGGATTCCGATTCAGGCCGACATCTGGATGCCCACACAGGGCATGACCTGGTACTTCAACCTCGACGGCATCTACGACGGCGATAAGCAAGTTGACAAGACGCAGTTCCTGTTCCGCTACGACTACTTCGACGAGAACCGGCGGAACGGCAAGGGCAACGTGAGCTGGTTCGTGATCAAGATTGCCGATTCCGACCGGGCGCCCGAAATCGCGAAGACGATTGACAACGACTTCGCCAACTCGCCGGCCGAGACGAAGACGGCGCCCGAGAAGGCCGTCATCGCCGACTTCGCCAAACAGACCGGCGACATCGGGACGATGATCGTGGCCATCCTGTCGGTGGTGTTCTTCACGATCCTGCTCGTCGTCGCCAACACGATGGCGCAGGCCGTGCGCGAGCGCACGAACGAGCTGGCGGTGCTCAAGACGCTCGGGTTCACCGACGGGCTGGTGCTCGTGCTGGTGCTCGGCGAGTCCCTGTTCCTGGCGGTGCTCGGCGGCGGCCTCGGCCTCGCGGTCGTCGCCGCCCTCGTCCAGCGCGGGACGTTCGACACGGCCTTTCTCCCGGTCTTCATATTTACGGGCCGCGCCGCGGGCATCGGCGGCGCGCTCATCCTGCTCCTGGGCTTCCTGGCCGGCGCGGTGCCGGCGCTGGCCGCCATGCGCCTGAAGATCACCGACGCGCTGAGGAGAAACTAGTGTCCCGTCCCAGTCATTCGCGTCACAACTCCCGGGCGGGGCATCCCGACTGGCGGCGTTGCTCCTCGCTCGAATACCGCCGGTATTCTCACTCGTCGCGCCTGGCCAGCCGGGCGCCGCGCCCAGGACTTATGGCGCGAATGACTGGGACGGGACACTGATGGGCCGCTGGATCAGCCAGACGCTCGCCGTCACCGCCCTCGGCGTTCGCACGATTCCCCAGCGGCTCGGCTCGTCGATCGTGGCCGTCATCGGCATCGCCGGCGTCGTGGTCGTCTTCGTGTCGGTGCTTTCGATCTCGGAGGGCTTCCGCGCCGCCGTGGCGGGCGCGGGGTCGCCTTCGCGCGCCATCGTGCTGCGAAACGGCTCGGAGTCGGAGATGACGAGCGGCCTGACCGGGCCCGAAGCCGACATCATCAAGGAGGCGCCCGGCCTCACGCACGAGAACAATCGCGCCATGGCCGCCGCCGAGCTGTTCGTCATCGTCGACCTGAACAAGCGCTCGACCGGCACGCCGGCCAACGTGCCGATCCGCGGCATCGAGCCGGAGTCGCTCCAGATCCGCCCCGAGGTCAAGATCGTGCAGGGCCGCGCCCTGCGCTTCGGCACCGATGAAGCGCTGGTCGGCCGGGCGGCCGTGCAGCAGTTCTCTGGCGTGGACCTCGGGTCGGACTATACGTCCGGCCAGCTCCACCTCAAGATCGTCGGCATCTTCACCGCGAACGGGTCGGTGGCCGAGAGCGAGATCTGGTGTGATGGCCGCGTGCTGCAGGGCGCGTACCGGCGGGGAAACTCCTACCAGTCGGTGCTCGCGCAACTCGACTCACCGGCGTCGTTCGACACGTTCAAGGACTGGCTCACGACCAACCCGCAGCTGAACGTCTCGGTCCGCCGCGAGAGCGAGTACTACGCCGCGCAGACGCGCGTCATGACGACGCTCATCGACAGCATCGGGTACATCATCGCGGGGCTCATGGGCGTGGGCGCGATATTCGGGGCGATCCTGACCATGTACACGGCGGTCGCCACGCGGACGCGCGAGATTGCGACGCTGCGCGCCCTCGGGTTCAACACCCTGTCCGTGCTCGTCTCCGTCCTGGGCGAATCGATGGCGCTCGCGGTGATCGGCGGGCTGGCGGGCGGCGTGCTGGCGTACGTCGGCTTCAACGGCTACGAAACGGCGACGATGAACTTCCAGACGTTCAGCCAGGTCGCGTTTGCCTTCGCGGTGACGCCGTCGCTGCTCGTGCGCGGCCTCGGCTACGCCCTGGCCATGGGCCTGGTGGGCGGCCTCTTCCCCGCCGTCCGAGCCGCGCGGCTGCCGATTTCAGTGGCGCTCCGCGAGCTCTGAGGGAACCTCAGGCCCACCATGGAGATCATGAAGGCTGGCTGCGTCGGCGTCGCCAGCTGACTTGGGCGCCGCGGGCGGCGGCGAGGGGAGCGCGGGGCACACACGAGAACACGAGTGAAGACTCCTGCGTGCTCTCGTGGGTGCCCCGCGCTCCCCTCGCCAGGCCCGGCCTCGCCGGGCCACCCAAGTCACGCTCGCCCTGCGCCTGGAATCCTCCATGTGCTCCATGGTCCAAGCCGTTCACGCCAACGCGCGCAGCGCCTCGAGCAGCTCGTTGATGTCGGGCTGCTCGGGAATCTGATACTGCTTGGCCCACGCGATGCGGCCGGCCTTGTCGATCACGAAGACTGCCCGCTCGGAGATGCCGTCGGGCCTCATGACCCCGTACGCCTCGGCGACCCGGCCTTTCGGGTGGAAGTCGCTCAGCAGGTCGTAAGAGACGCCCCCCAGCGACTCGGCCCAGGCCTTCTTGGCCGGCCCGGCATCCACGCTCACGCCGAGCACGTGCGCCCCGAGCGCCTCGAGACGCGGCCGCTCGCGCTCGTAGGTCTGCATCTGCACGGCGCAGACCGGCGTGAACGCCAGCGGGTGAAAGGCGAGCACGACGGCCGACCGGCCGCGAAAGGCGGAGAGGCGAACCTGGTGGCCGGTATGGCTCACCAACTCAAAATCCGGGGCAACGGTG
Source organism: uncultured Acidobacteriota bacterium (assembly GCA_963849525.1). GTDB lineage: Bacteria > Acidobacteriota > Vicinamibacteria > Vicinamibacterales > SCN-69-37 > CAVXSP01. Next base: position 450,730 of record CAWKHL010000010.1, read on the forward strand.
CCAGTCTGCAGCATGGGCCTCCTTTGGCGTCCGCGCCGCCGGGCGCGGGCCTTTCTGGTCTATCACAACCACGGCGAATCAGCATGATAAGGTGAGGGAAATGCGGACAAGGAGAATGGACCGATGAGGCGGACCTGGCTGTTCGCGCTGGTGGTGCTGGCGCTCGGTCTGCTCTTCGTCGTGCCGACGGCGACCGTCTACTACACGGACTGGCTCTGGTTTCGGGGGCTTGGCTATCAGGGCGTCTTCCTGCGAACGCTCGACGCGCAGGGCGCGGTTTTCGCCGCCACGTTCGCCTGCGTCACGGTCTTTCTCTTCGCCAACTTCCGCGTCGCCCAACGGTCGCTGCGCCGGCCGCAGGTCGTGCTCGCGACGGGCCCGGACGGCCGGGCCATCACGCTCGAGCGCAGCCAGGTATCCGCGCTCACGGCGCCGGTCACGGTCGTGCTGGGCCTGCTCTTCGGCCTCTCGGCGGCATCGGACTGGCTCGGCTGGCTGAACTTCCTGCACGGGGTACCGTTCGGGCAGCGCGACCCGCTCTTCGGCCGGGACGTCGGGTTCTACGTCTACCGGCTGCCGATGTGGGAGTCCGTGCGGGCCGAGGCGCTGGTCGTCACGGTGCTCGCGTTGCTGGGTTGCGGCCTGCTCTACCTGCTGTCGGGCAGCTTCGTCATGGAGGCGCGGCCGGGGCTGGCGGGCTGGCCGCGATTCCGGCTCGTGCCGGCGGCGCGGCGCCACCTCTCGCTGCTCGCCGCGCTGCTGTTCGCGCTGATGGCGTGGGGCGCCTGGCTGGCGATGGCCCAGACGCTCCTGACGCCGGCGAACGTGATTTTCGGCGCGTCGTACACGGACGTCCACGCCAACCTGCCCTTCCTCCGTGTTGCGATGGTCGCGCTCACCATCGGCGCGGGGCTGTCGATCTGGCACGGCTTCAGCCGGCGGAGCTGGGGCGTCCCCGCGGCGATCGGCCTCTATGTCGTCGTGTCCGTCGCCGGGAGCCTCTACGCGGGCTTCGTCCAGGGATTCGTGGTCAGCCCGAACGAGTCGGTGAAGGAACAGCCGTTCATCCGAGACAACATCGCCGCGACGCGCGCGGCGTACGACCTCGAACGGGTCGACGAGCGGCAGCTCTCGGGCGACGCCGAGCTGACGCCGCAGGAGATCGCGAACAACGCCGGCACGATCGAAAACGTGCGGCTCTGGGAGAACCAGCCGCTGCTGCAGACGTTCTCCCAGATTCAGGAGATCCGCACGTATTACGATTTCGTCTCGGTCGACAACGACCGGTACATGATCGACGGCAAGTACCGGCAGGTGATGCTGTCGGCGCGCGAACTGAACACCAACAGCCTGCCCAATCACACGTTCGTCAACGAGCGCCTCACGTTCACGCACGGCTACGGGCTGACGCTCGGACCGGTCAATCAGGTCACGACCGAAGGCCTCCCGGTGCTCTTCATCCGCGACCTGCCGCCCGTCTCCACCGTCAACCTGCGGATCGATCAGCCGAGCATCTACTACGGTGAGCTTTCGAGCGACTACGCGCTGGTGCGCACGTCGACGCCGGAATTCGATTATCCGCACGGCAACGACAACGTCACGACGACCTACGCGGGCTCGGGCGGCGTGTCGATCGGCAGCCTCTTCCATCGGCTGCTGTTCGCCATGCGCTTCGGCACGACCGATATTCTCGTGACCAGCCAGATCACGCACGCGAGCCGGATTCTCTTCCACCGGCGCATCGCGGACCGCGTGCGGACCCTGGCGCCGTTCCTGACCTACGACGGCGACCCGTACCCGGTGGTCAACAACGGCAAGATCTACTGGATTCAGGACGCCTACACGACGTCGGCGAACTACCCGTATTCGACGCCGACGCCGACCGCCAACGGCGACGACATCAACTACATCCGCAACTCCGTCAAGGTCGTGATCGACGCCTACAACGGCAGCATGACGTTCTACATGGCCGAGCCGCGCGACCCGCTCGTTCTGACGCTCGCGCGCATCTTCCCTGGCCTGCTCAAGCCCCTCGACGAGATGCCCGCGGGCCTGCGCGCCCACGTCCGCTATCCGGAGGACATCTTCCGGGTGCAGGCCTCGATGTTCATGACGTACCACATGACGAACCCCTCGGTCTTCTACAACAAGGAAGACCAGTGGCAGCTGCCCGTGCTCGACACGGCCCCCAACACGTCGCCGATGCAGCCCTACTACACGATCATGAAGCTGCCGGGGGAGCAGAAGACGGAGTTCGTGCAGATCCTGCCGTTCACGCCTCGGTCGAAGGACAACCTGTCGGCCTGGATGGTCGCGCGCAGCGACGGGAGCCACTACGGGCACATGCTGGCGTTCGAGTTCCCCAAACAGAAGATCGTCTACGGCCCGCGTCAGATCATCGGCCGGATCAATCAAGACCAGATCATCTCGCCTCAGATCTCACTCTGGAACCAGCAGGGCTCCGAGGTGATCTGGGGCACGCCCCTCGTCATTCCGATCGAGGAATCCCTGCTCTACGTGCGCCCGCTCTACCTCCGATCGCCGGAGGGCAAGATTCCCGAGCTCAAACGCGTCATCGTGGCCTACCAAAGCCAGATCGTCATGGCCGAGACGCTCACCCAGGCCCTCGCCCAGATCTTCGGAAACGAGGTGGCCAACGCCTTGCCGACCGATCGCGCCCCCGGCGCCGAGGCCGCGGCTGTCCAGGCTCCGTCAACGGTGCCGAGCGAACCCGAGGCCTCGACGAACGAGACGATGGCGCAGCTGACGACCGACATGCGGACTCACTTCGATCGGGCGGTCCAGGCACAGCGGGACGGCGACTGGGCGCGCTACGGCGAAGAGCTTGCGCGGATCGACGAGACCATCAAACGCATGCAAAGCCTTCAGAAATAGGCCGGCGCCGGCCTTCGGCCATCGCCGTTCGGTCGGAAGCCGAGACGGTCCGTATAATCGAGGGGATGGCATCGGACCAGCACAAGACCGGCGGAGCCGTCCAGGAGCACGTTCGGACCACGACCAAGGAGCCGACGCTCTACAAGGTCGTGCTGCTCAACGACGACTACACGACGATGGAGTTCGTCGTCCACGTGTTGGAAACGGTGTTCCAGAAGTCGCCGGCCGAGGCCTACCGCGTCATGATGTCGGTGCACCTGCACGGCAAGGGCATCGCCGGGGTGTACCCGTGGGAGGTCGCCGACACCAAGGCCGAGGTGGTGGGTACGCTGGCGAAGGACGCCGGCTACCCGCTGCGCGCGGTGATCGAGGAAGCGTGACGACACGTATAATTTTCACGAGCCCCTTATGTTTTCGGCCTCGCTCGAAATCGTTCTGAACATCGCCTACCGGGAAGCGATCTCACGGCGCCATGCGTACCTGACGCTCGAGCACCTCCTGTACGCGCTCGCGCACGACCAGGAAGGCGAAGCGATCCTCCAGGGCTGCGGCGCCGACCTGCCCAAGCTCCGCAAGGATCTGAACGAGTATCTTGGCGAGTCGATCGAGCAGCTGAAGCGCGGCCAGGAGCGCGAGCCCGAGCAGACGGCAGCCTTCCGCCGCGTGCTCCAGACGGCGGTCCTGCACGTGCAGAGCGCCCAGCGGCAGGAGGTCCGGGCCGGCGATATCCTCGCCGCGATGCTGCAACAGCCGAAGACACACGCCGCCCAGCTGCTCGACAGCCAGGGCATCACACGGCTCGACGTGCTCGAGTTCATCTCGCACGGCATCAGCAGGGCGCCCTCCGCCGGCCCCGAAACGCCCGACCTCGGCGACGCCGAGATTGGCGACGAAGAGCGTCCGGCCACCGCGCGCGACCCGCTAACCGCCTATTGCACGAACCTCAGCGAGCGCGCGAAGCAGGGCCGGCTCAATCCGCTCATCGGCCGCGCCGACGAGCTGCAGCGAACCATCGAGGTCCTGTGCCGCCGGCGGAAGAACAACCCCGTCTTCGTCGGAGAAGCCGGCGTCGGCAAGACCGCCATGGCCGAGGGCCTGGCGATTCGCCTGGCCGGCCACGACGTGCCGGAGACGCTGGCCGGGGCGGAAGTGTTCTCGCTCGACACCGCCGCGCTTTTGGCGGGCACCCGGTTCCGCGGGGACTTCGAGGAACGGTTCAAGAACATCGTCAAGGCGCTCTCCGGACGGCCGCTGCCGATCTTGTTCATCGACGAGATTCACTCGACCGTGGGCGCCGGCGCGATTACCGGCGGCACGATGGACCTGGCCACGCTCATCAAGCCCATCCTGACGGCCGGCGAGCTGCGCATCATCGGATCGACGACCTTCGAGGAGTACAAACACATTGAGAAGGACCGGGCGCTCGCGCGGCGCCTGCAGCGGATTGCCATCGAGGAGCCGTCCATCGAAGAGACCGTGCGGATCCTGATGGGGCTCCGGCCGCACTACGAGGCGCACCACCGCGTGAAGTTCACCGACGCGGCGCTCGAGGCGGCCGCCAAGCTCGCGGCGCGCCATCTGCGCGACTACCGGCTGCCCGACAGCGCCATCGACGTCATCGACGAGGCCGGCGCCGTCATGCGGCTCAAGCAGGCCCAGGTGAAGGCCCCGGGCCTCGGGCCCCAGGCCGCGGCAAGTGGAAAGTCGGAAGCCAGAAGTTCGAGTGTGAGCGCACCCGAACCCCGTCCCTCGACAAGCTCGCGACGCCCTGAGCCTGCCGAAGGGCGGAACCTCGGCACTCCAGAACCCAGGAACGGCACCCCGGCACTCGAGAACCCCAGAACCCCGGAACCTCCAGTTATCGATGCCCCCGATATCGAAGCCGTCATCGCACGCATGGCGCGTATCCCGGCCCGACAGGCGTCCGCGTCCGATCGGGAGCGGCTGCGCACGATCGAAGAGTCGCTGAATCGCGTCGTATTCGGACAGCAGGAGGCGGTGAAGCTCGTGGCCCAGGCGATCAAGCGATCGCGGGCCGGCCTGGGACAGCCGGACCGACCGGCCGGCTGCTTCCTCTTCACGGGTCCCACCGGCGTCGGCAAGACCGAGCTGGCCAAGCAGCTCGCGGTCCAGCTCGGCAACGAGTTCATTCGCTTCGACATGAGCGAGTACATGGAGAAGCACGCGGTGGCCCGCCTGATCGGCGCCCCGCCGGGCTACGTCGGCTTCGAGCAAGGCGGCCAGCTGGTGGATGCCGTGCGCACGCACCCGTACGCCGTGGTGCTGCTCGATGAAATCGAGAAGGCCCATCCGGACATCTACAACGTCCTGCTGCAGGTCATGGACCACGCCACGCTCACCGACAACAGCGGGCGAAAGGCGGACTTCCGCCACGTGGTGCTCATCTTGACCTCGAATGCCGGGTCGCGCGAGATGAGCGCCAAGTCTATCGGCTTCGTCGACCAGGGAACCGGCGACGGCGACGAGGCCCACCAGACGCGGCAGCGCGACGCCGCCAGCAAATCCAAGGCGGCCATCGAGCGCGTGTTCAGCCCGGAGTTCCGCAACCGGCTGGACGCCATCGTGATGTTCCAGAGCCTGACGCCGCAGGTCATGGAAACGATCGTCGAGAAGTTCATCCTGCAGCTCGAGGCGCAGCTCGCCGAGCGGCACGTGGCGATCACGCTGACACCGGCCGCGCGCGCCTGGCTGGCTGTAAAAGGCTACGACACGGTCTACGGCGCCCGCCCACTCGCCCGCGTGGTGCAGCGGGACGTCCGCGACCCGTTGACCGATGCCATTCTCTTCGGTGCCCTCGAGCACGGCGGGACCGTGACGATCGACGAGTCGGACGGGGCACTGACGTTCGCATACGAAGCACGCGCCGAGGCGCCGGCACCATCGTGAGGGCCGAGGTGCGAGTTCGAAGCCGTGAGTTCTGAGTCCGAAGTTCGAAGTTCCAAGTTCTGAGTTCGAAGTTCCCTTATGTCTGATCCCGAACTGAAGGTCACCGACCGCCGATGGTGGGCCCGCGCCGAGGGCGAGGCGGCCGGCGAGACGGCCGAAGAGCCAAAGCTCAAGCCGAAGTACGTCGAGGAGCTCGAGGCCACGATTGCCGTAAAGGACGCCGAACTTCAGCAGCTCATCGCGAAGTACCGCGGCGCGTCGGAGGAGTTCGACCAGGCGCGCGCGCGGCTGCGCAAGGAGCTCTCGAAGGACGTCGAGCGTGGACGGCGGTCGATGATCGCCTCATTCCTCGAGGTGCTCGACAACCTCGACCGCGCGCTCGACGCGGCCGCCGGCCGGCCCGAGGATCCTCTGGTGCAGGGCGTGTCGCTCGTCCGCCAGCAGTTTCTCACCACGCTCGGCGGCTTCGGCGTCACCCGCATCGACCCGCTCGGCCAGCCATTCGATCCGGCGCTGCACGAGGCAGTCTCGACCCTCGCGCCGTCCGCCGACCTCCCCGAGGGCCAGATCTGCGGCGTCGTCAAGCCGGGCTACCTCATCGGCGACGAAGTGCTTCGCCCAGCGCAAGTGGTGGTGGCGGGAAGCCAATGAAGCATTGGGTCATTGGGTCATTGGGTCATTGAGCTATTGGGCCATTGGGTCATTGGGCCATTGGGCCATTGGGCCATTGGGCCATTGGGCCATTGGGCCATTGGGCCATTGGGCCATTGGGCCATTGGGCCATTGGGCCATTGGGGCCAAGATGACTCAATGACCCAATGACTCAATAGCCCAATGTCCTACTGCTCTCCCGGCTCTTCCAGGTAGGTGTAGCCGTGGAGGCCGTCTTCGTAGAAGCGAATGAGGCGGCCGGACTCTTCGAAGTCGATGCGGCCGTCGCGGACGGCGGCTTCAACTGAGTCCCTGAGCTTCTGCACCAGAATCTCGGCGTCGAACTCCACGTAGTCGAGGACTTCCCGCACCGTGTCGCCCTTGATGACCGACTCCAACATCACGCCGCCGGCCGGGTCCAGGCTCACGTGCACCGCGTGGGTGTCGCCGAACAGGTTGTGGAGGTCGCCCAGGATCTCCTGGTACGCGCCGACGAGAAAGACGCCAAGGTAATAGGGTTCGCCTGTGAACTCGTGCAGCGCCAGCGTGCGCTTGACGTCTCGGCGGTCGATGAACTGATCGATCTTCCCATCCGAGTCGCACGTGATGTCGCCCAGGACGGCCTGGTGGGTCGGCGGCTCGTTGAGCCGATGAATGGGCATCACCGGAAAGAGCTGCTTGATCGCCCACGAATCTGGAATCGACTGGAACAGGGAAAAGTTGCAGAAATACGTGTCGGCGAGCGTGTCGTCCAGGTCCTGCAAATCCTCGGGGACCTCGTCCATCAACTGGACCAGCTTCCGCAGCTTCGCGCAGATGGCCCAATAGAACGTCTCGGCCAGGCATCGCTGCCCCAGCGGCAGGTAGCCGCCGTTGAACAGGTTCAACGCCATGTCGAGGGCCTGCTGCGCGTCGTGATAGCTCTCGAGGGCATTCCGCGCGTTGAGGTTCTGGAACGTCTCGCGCAGGTCGATGAGCGGCTGCTCCAGCTCGTCGCCGTGCCCGTTCGTGGGCATCTCGTCGCCGCCGAAGCCCGAGACGCCGAGGACGTTGAACACCAGCACGCTGTGGTAGGCCACGATGGCGCGGCCGCTCTCCGAGACAATCGTCGGATGCCGGACGCCAGCTTCGTCGCACACCGACTGAATGTGGTAGACGACGTCGTTGGCGTATTCCTCGAGGGTGTAGTTCACGCTCGACTCGAAGTTCGTCTGCGATCCGTCGTAGTCCACGCCCAGCCCGCCGCCGACGTCCAGGAGCTCGAGGCCGGCCCCCTCCTTCACGAGCTCGGTGTAAATGCGCGCGGCTTCGTTCAGCGCGCCCTTGACGGTACGGATGTTCGGGATCTGGCTGCCGAGATGGAAATGGAGCAGCTTGAAGCAGTCCTGCATCCCGTAGGACTTCAGCTCGTCCAGGCCCTGCCGGACCTCGGCGACCGTCAACCCGAACTTCGACCGGTAGCCGCCCGACGACTGCCACCGCCCGCCCCCGCGGGCCGCGAGCTTCACGCGCATGCCGATATTCGGCCGCACGCCGACCTTGCGGGCGTACTCGAGGATCAGCCCCAGCTCGGTGTACTTCTCGACGACCGGGATGATCCGCCGGCCCATCTTCTGGGCGAGCATGACCGTCTCGATGAACTCGGCGTCCTTGAAGCCGTTGCAGATGATTGGCGTCTCGTTGCTGGCCATCGCAATGACGGCCAATAACTCCGGCTTCGAGCCCGCCTCGAGGCCAAAATCGTACGGCCGGCCAAAGTCCAGCACTTCCTCGACGACCTGGCGCTGCTGGTTGACCTTGATGGGGTAGACGCAGAAATACCGGCCCTCGTACTGGTGCTGCGCGATGGCCGTCTGGAAGGCGCCGGCGATATCGGCCAGGCGCTGGCGCAGCACGTCACGAAAGCGAATCAGGATCGGGAGGCCGATGCCGCGAAGCTGCAGGTGGTCGACGAGCTGCTTCAGGTCGATCGAGCGCTCGGGATCCTTGGTGGCGTGGACGAGCACGTGGCCGTTCGCGCCGACCGAGAAGTAGTTCTTTCCCCACCGCTCGACCTCGTACAACTCAGCAGCATCGGAGACCGTCCATGGATCGCCCGGCCGCCACGTGCGCTGGGCACGACTCGTCGCACTCACGCCGCTAATGATATGGGAAAAACAAGAGCCGCACGTCGATTTTTCTCGCCATCATCCTTGCGCGAGGACGGCTTGGCGCCGGCCGAACCCGGCGGCCCGAACATGTGCACGTCGACGGGCACGTTGACCTCGATCTGCTCGACCGTCACACGCGCGACTTCGACGCCGTTCTGCCGCGTCTCGATCGCGAACGGCATCTTGATGCCCTGCACGTCGCGGTAATCCGAAAACCGCTGCTCGAGCGTCCCGACCGGCCCGGTGAGGACGATGCGTGTCTCGAGGAACGTCTCGCCGTCGAGGTAACAGTCCTTCGCGGCGCCGTTCTTCGAGACGACCTTCAAGTGATACACCTGCCGGCCGTCAACGGTCTCGGTGCCGACCAGGTCGATTGTGAACCCCCTCGTCTTGTAGTCGACGAAGGGGCTGTCGAACTCGGACTCCTCCCGGATGACCTCGAGCTCGGGCCCCGTGATCACGCGCGGCGTCGTGCTGCCGCTCAGCGGGTTGATGGTCCACGCCGTCGTCCCGTCGAAGGCCGAGACGACGGTCTGGTCGCCGACGTGCAACTCCTGGCGCGTCAAGTTCGGACGCGCGCCGTACATCGTCACGGTCGCCTGCATGCCCTGCGTGTCCAGGCGCGCCACTTGCCTGATGCTGTGGATGGCCTTGATCTGGTCCAGCCCGCCGCGGGCCTGCAGGTTCTTGGCGACGAGTTCGTCAACGGTTTGCCCGGACGCGCGTCCAGGGGCGAGCACGGTGAGTAGCGGCGCGATGGCCGCAAGGGCGGTAAGGGAGCGCAGCATGCCAGTCAGGCCGTTCAGTGCCTGGTGTCCGACACGCGGTCGCCCGCCGGCGCGGCCGGCGTCTGTCCGTCGAATCGATTCACCACGGCGTGGAGCGCATGGCCGGCCTCGGTGCAGGTCGTGCCGCGTGCGTCCACCATGGCAATGATACCGCCGCCGTAGGTCTCATAGACGCCAAGCAGACACCCACACGACAGCACGCGGCCTGACAGGCCTCGCAGCAGCCTCATCTTGGGTAAGACCAGACCGAACAGCCAAGGGTTGAGCCTCGTCATCACTCTTGTGGTATCGGCTCGGCCGGCCAGCAATTTAGGGCACGGCCTCGAAAGGCGTCACGGTGCCATCTTGGCAGTCGTGGTGCCCGTGAGGCGAGGCCAAGGCGGCGCGGGCCTCCGTGGATCCACGCAGCCGTCGCGGTCGGCGTCTCGCGAGCCTGTGCCAATGTGAACAGCACTCGTCCTGGGGTACCAGCACACTCGGGAGTGCAGCCCGTCTCGAGGTTGCGAAGGGTGGTGGAATTCTCCAGACGCCCTCCGGGTCGTATCAATGAGGGCGGGCGATCCGCCCGGCCCCCAGCCCATAGAGAAAGTCAGGAATTACGTATGGTTGCTCCAAATCCGTCGAAGCGTTTGAGGCGGGCGCTCGTGTCCGTGGTCGGACTCGCGGCGCTCTGCCTGGTATTCTCCAGCCCGGCGTCCGCCCAGTTGTGGAACAAGAAGACGATCGTGACATTCAGCGCGCCGGTGGAGATCCCGGGCGTAGGCGCTCAAGTCCTACCGGCCGGCACGTATGTGTTCCAGCTGTTGGATTCGATCACGGACCGGAATGTGGTCCAGATCTTCAATGAGGACGGGTCTCACCTGTATGCCACGATCCTGGCGATCCCGAACTCTCGGTTGGTGGCGACCGACAAGACGGTCATCACTTTCGCGGAGCGACCCGCGGGAGATCCGCCAGCCCTCAAGGCATGGTTCTATCCCGGCGATCGGTCGGGCCAACAGTTCGTGTACCCGCGGACGCGGGCGCTGGCCCTCGCGGCGGAAACGAAGGAGCCTGTCCTGTACATCCCGGACGAGGCGGCGTCGAACCTCGTCGCGCCGGTACGGAGCGCGACCGAAGCCCCGGTCGTCGCCTTGGAGAAGCTGCCCGTGAAGGCGCTGAACCCGAGTGGCGAAGACGTCGCCGTCACGGACGTCGTCCAGGCGCCGCCCGTGCAAATGGCCGCTCGGCGCTTGCCGCAAACGGCCAGCGAGATGCCGCTCCTGGCCCTCATGGGCCTGCTGTCGTTGGGGCTTGGACTTTCGGTTCGCCGATCGTGGGCCCGCTAGCATCGTTCGCGTTGATCGGTCTCTCAGCGGTAGCGCTCGTCCCGGCTCAACAGGGCCGGGGCGAGACCCCGCCGACGTTCGGCGTCAACGTCGATCTCGTCGTGTTGAACGTGGCGGTCGCGGACGATGCAGGCCGCCCGGTCTCCGGATTGAAGGCCGGCGATTTCGAGGTGCGCGAAGACCATCGCGTGCAGAACATCACGTTCTTCCACGACGAGGATGCCCCGGCCAGCGTGGGGATCATTGTCGACAACAGCGGCAGCATGATCGACAAACACGCGGAGGTCATTCAGGCCGCGCTGTCCTTTGCTCGTGCGAGCAACGCGGACGACGACATGTTCGTCATCACCTTCAACGAGCGCGCGTCTTTCGGACTGCCGCCGTCAATCCCGTTCACGCACGACGTGGACCAGATTGGCGCGGCGCTGCTCCGAGCCGCGCCGACCGGCCGGACCGCGCTGTACGACGCGCTGGCGGTCGGCCTCGAACACTTGAATACCGGAACCCTCGATCGGAAGGTGCTAGTCGTGCTCAGTGACGGCGGCGATAACGCGAGCCGGCTGCGGCTGGATGACGTACTGCGGCTGGCACACGCGTCGAGCGCCACGATCTACCCCATCGGGATCTACGACGAGACCGATCGCGACAACAATCCTGGCGTGCTCCGCGAGATCGCGAAGGCGAGCGGCGGCCGCGCGTATTTTCCACGGTCTCTCGGCGAACTCGCGCACATCTGGCGCGACGTGGCCGGCGCGATCCGCCACCAGTACACGATTGGGTACTACTCGACCAACCGCCGGCATGACGGAACGTCTCGGTCCATCTCGGTCACGGCCAGCCGCGACGGCCGGGCGCTGCGCGTGACAACCCGAGACAGCTACCGTGCGGCGTCCGCCAACTAAGACGAGTCGAGAGATGAACGCGCCTTCGTCCACATCGCGGGTTGTCCAGCAACTGTTCGTGTGGGTCGGCGCGGCCGCCTTGATCTACGCCGGCGGCACGGTCGCCTATGCGGGCATCTACCAACGGTACCAGTCGCGGAAGTTCGACCGCGCGGTCGCCGCGGCCACGGCCACCAGCGCGGCCGCTATGGTGCCGACCGCCCCCCTTCGGGACGGTGACGTCGTCGGCCGGCTCGAGGTGCCCCGGATCGGTCTCTCGGTCATGGTCTTCCAGGGCACGGGGGAACGCACGCTGGTGGCCGGCGCGGGCCACGTGCCCGGCACGCCGCCGCCCGGCGGCGCCGGCAATGTCGCGATCGCCGCGCATCGGGATACGTTCTTCCGCAAGCTCCAAGGGATACGCCCGGGCGACGCCATTCACGTCGTGACCGTTTCCCGCACCTACGACTACGTCGTCGGCTCGACAGAGGTTGTCGCCCCTGAGGACACACGGGTGATGGAGTCCCGCGGCCGGTCGGAGCTCACGTTGATCACGTGCTTCCCGTTCTACTTCGTCGGCCCCGCGCCCACGCGATTCATCGTGCACGCCCAGCCGCTGAATTGATCGGGCGGGTGTCGAGCGAGGGTCGAGTCGGCTGGTGACACACCCCGTGGCGCGACGAGGGGTCTTGAACGGCCGTGTCCACAACGGCACAGCCGCCGCTGAGGCTCGTCGAGGATAATCACGGAAATGAGCCGCACCCCAGCACCCCCAACGCCTCAGCACCTCAACGCCTCAACGCCTCGGCGCCTCGGCCGACGATGAGGCGTGCCGGATGGCTGGCGGCCATCGCGGTTGCCGCCACGGGTAGCGTCGCCGCCCAAAGCCAGACGACGCAGACGCAAACCGTGCCGCCGGTCACGGTCACCGTCACCGTGTCGGCTGAAGAAGCCAGGAGCATGAATCGGTCGGTCGCGTCCCTCGAGGGCAGCGAAGATCCGTTGCTCGCGAAGCTGGCGACCCACCTCATCGACTTGACGAATGCGCTGGAGCAGCCCCAGAACGCCGATCGGATATTCACGATCGGCCCGTTGACCGAACTCGAGCGCGCGAGCATTGGGCTGGAAGACTACCTTCGGACATACCAGTCGAGTCAAGGTTCCCTCCATATCCAGGTTCTGGCCAGTTGGGTGGAGCGAAAGCCAGCGGTGTACACGTTCTCGCCGGGGGCGTTCCTGGCACTGCTGGCGGGGATCGCGAAAGGCCCGATCGTCCAGGTGACGGCGCTTCAGCAAAACCAGGTGTTGTTTCTCGGGCGGATGATTCTGGATCTGAATTGGCAAGCGGGCGGCGTCATTCCCGACGCCAAGATCTTCGCCGCGCTGGCCAACGTGTTCCAGGACAAACGCGTCGGCGCGCGCGTCGTGGGCATCGTCGAACAAATGGCGGACGATGGCAGCCTGTATGATCTCGTGCCCGAGGATCTCCTGGAGGACTTCCGCAAGGCGGTCCCGCCAGGGTTCATCGTGCCGGCGGCCACCTCATCGGGCCGGATCGTCCATCTCACGTATGGCGAGGAACAGTACTCCACTCGACCGGACGATCTGGTGTGGTCCTATTGCCGGTTCTTCGCCGGAGACAACAGCAAGGACTGGTCAGAGCGGGCCGTGGCTCGCTCGCATGCGGCGTTGGGCATGGAGACCCTTGACTATCTCGACGCGCAGATCCGGAGCAATGCGATTGACGCCCTCTGCGCGAAACTGGCCGCGGCGGCGGCCGGGCAGGACGTGACGCTCGGCAAGTATTTCGCGGGCGGACCTGTGCTGGCGTTCTTGAAGGATGCCCCAGGAATCACGCGCACAACCGTGCCTGCTGGGTCCGAGTACGTGACGGTGTCCGTTCAGCGCAAGAAGGTCAAGCGTCTGACGAAATGGCTCGACGCCGCGCGTCAAATGTAGAGCGTTTCCAAATTCTCGGGATGGAGCCCCCCGGGCTTCAGCCCCGGGCAACGTCACCGGCCCTGAAGGGCCGGTGCTCCATCGGCGTACTACGCACGAGCTGAACATGCTCTGGTGCCGTCGCGTCACGGCGTGTCCGACGTCTTCCGCCGCATGAGTCAGAAGACGGTGAGCCCTCCGCCGACGCGGACGCGCGTGCCGGCGCCTACGCCGTGGGCCACCGAGACGTCCAGATGGAAGACGGCGGCGGCAAACCAGAGGCTTGCGCCGACGCCGCGCCGTACGGGCTGGTCCCTCCAGCGCTGGGGCTTGTCGTAGGCGGCGCCAGCGTCAACGAACACGCTCACGCCGACCTTCCCCAGCTGGAGGGGAGAGGTCAGCGGCACGCGAAGCTCGAGCGATCCGAACATCGCGGTGTCGCCGGCAAACGCTCCAGCGGAGAATCCCCTAAGGCTCGACCCGCCCCCGAGGAGCGACTTCAGGTACGGAGGCAGGGGCCGGTCGGCGTCTTCGCGCACGGCGCCGATCGCTAGAACGGTCTGCCCGAACAGCCCGATGTAGCCGTGGCCCTCGAGGCGGAGCCGGTTGGCGACGCCGCCGGAGCCAAATCCGATCCGTTGCCACGACGCCACGCCGTACACGGCGTTTCGCGGCAGCAACCGGTCGAGCCTGGTGTCATAGGTCAGGTCCGCGCCGACGCTGTGGAGAGTGTCCGTCGCGCCCGCGAACGACACGTGGTCCACGCCGGCCGTGGCGCCCGCGAGGAACGGCCCGGCCGCACGCTCGGCCCGCGCCCACACGCGCCGTCTGCTGTCGTCCTCCTTGAACGCGGGATTCGTCTGGCGCGTCACGGCCGCGCCCGCCGTGACACGGTCGACCGGGCCCTGGGCGAACGGCTGGTCGAACTCGACGCCTGCCTGCTTCATGCCGCCCCAACTGAACGGCATCGACAGGCGGCCCGGCCGGCGGCCGGTTCCGACGTACGCCACGCGCGCGCCGTAGGTCAGCCCGTACCCGTCCTCCGCGTCGAGGATGGGCAGCCACATCAGGTTCGACCAGACACGCCGCTTGACGACCCTGATTGGCGCGCCCGACTTCGGCACGTCGATCCGCACGGGGCCTTCGTTGACGATGATGACGAGCAGAATCTTCGACGGATCGGCGATCGACGCGTACCGCTCGAGGACGCGCACCTCGACGAACCGCTTCGAGGCCCGCAGCCGCGCCTCGACGTCGCCCACGGTCTCCGGCGCGAACGGGTCGCCCACGACAACGCCAGCGATCCGCTTCACGTCCTCGTCGGACGTCAGCACGTTGCCGTGCACCGTGATCTCGGCGACGACTTCCGCCGGCTGGGGTTGGCTGGCTCCCTGGGGCGCGGCCGCGATCCCTTGCGGGATGGCCGCGGGCGAGCTGGCAAGGGCTGAGGCCACAAGCAAGGATGCGAGGACGATCACGGCTGGTCCGGCGCGGGTCGCACGACGGTGCTGGTCTTCGCCTCGCGATAGTGGTCGTAGTCGACGTGATACGCCGCGGTCATCGACCCGGCGGCGAGCGTTGCCGCCAGCTCGACGTTCAAATCGCGGGGCAACCAGACGCCAGGGAACGGCTGCCCCATCGTCATCATCGCGGTCGCGTCGTCGATGTGGACGAGCCAGGCGGCCGGGAGAAAATCCAGGTCGACGTTGTCGAAGGTGTACTTGACGATCTGGTGGGCGGTCGGCTCGACCCATAAGGTCACGAGCGAGACCTTGTTCATCATGCGCTCGAACTCCGCCTGAGCATCGCGCGACCGGCTCGTCTGTTGCTGAGCTTCGCGGCGCTGCTGCATGTCCTGCTCGTGCGAGAACAGCCGCGCCGGGTAGTACTCGATTCGCAGCACGTCCTTCCCGTCAAGCGTCTCGCGCCCCACGAGGGCGTAGTGCCCGGGCTCGAACTTGAACTTCAGGAAGTAGGCCGAGTCGATGAACTCCGGCTGGCGCGTCTCGAGAATGAAGCGCGACGCCGAGGCGTCCGACCCGCCGGCCGCGTTCGGTGCCGGAGAAGCGGCGCCGCGACCGCGCTCGTCGCGCGCCCTGGCGTGACGCAGGTAGGCCGCCTCGTACTTGCGGCGCTCCGCGTCCGGCACGGCCACACCGTTCACCGAGACCGGGCTCCGGACGAAGAAGCCGTCCCGCAGGTACCAGGTGAAGTCACGCTTCTCGCCCCAGATGATGGCCTTCGACGGCCCGCGAACCTCGACACGCTCCTGCTCGTCGAGGACGTACTGCTGGAGCTTCTTCCAGTTCTCGTCGCGGCGCGCGAGCACGGCCTGCATGAAGGTGTCGAGGTCGCCCGAGGCCTGTGCCGGCGCCCGTGGAGGCGCGGCACGCGGGGCCGCGACCAGCACCGACCCGGCGAGGACGACGGACGTCATAAGCACGAGGCCGGCGGAACGAAGCACTCGCATCCTCCCCTGAGAGTATGGCCGCGCCGCACCGTATCAGACGAGGCGGCGGCGGCGAAAGTTGCGTGAAACCGGCTACACTGATGCAATGTCTCCACGGCGGAGTACATCATCGCTGTCCCAGCCTGGGGACAAGGGCGGGATGCGGAGATGGCCCCGTTCGCTCTGAAGCGGCGCTTTTTCAGGCCGTGACGTTGGCAGCGTTGTTGCTGCCGGGCACGGCGAGGTACACGACAGTTCCATGAAAACTGCCCTCTCTGCTTTGCTCGTCTCTGGTCTCCTCGCCACCGGGTGCGGGAGCAGTTCTTCCCCGCCGACCACGCCCACGACCACCGCGACGACCGGCGTGACGACGGAAATCTATTCCGGGAGCCTCGCCCCGCAGGCGCAAGGCACGTATACGTTCGCCGTCGCGTCGGCCACGCCCGTGAACATTTCGCTGGTCAGCCTGACGACGGGGACCGGCACCATCGTCGGCGGCCCGCTCAACTTGTGGACCGGGACACCCAACGGTGACACGTGCACGCCGACGATCACGCCGGTGTCGGCAGGGCCGTCGCTCACGACGCAAATCTCGAATGCCTCGATGGCCGTGGGCATCTACTGCGTCGGGATCAGCGACCCAGGCAACCTCGCGGCCACCGCGAATTTCGTCGTCCGCATCAACCAGGGATCGCCGACAGGCACGGCCACGACCGTCGAAGAAACGGTGGCGAGCGTCTTCGGCATCGGCGGATCCTACTCGCGGTCCTTCACGGTCTCGCAGGGGGGCACGATCACCGCGACGCTCATCACGCTCTCGCCGGACGTCACGGTGCGGATGGGGTTGGGCGTGCCTGGCGCCACGGGCACCGACTGTGCCATCAACACCTTCGTGGACGCGCAGGCGGCCTCGTCGCCGCAGATCACGGTGACCGGTGATCCCGGGTACTACTGCGTCAAACTCTGGGACATCGGCAACCTGACGGCCGCGGGCATCAACTTTTCCCTCATCGTCGACCACCCGTCGTAAGGCGTCGAGACGCTCGGGGCGTCAACGACGATCGGTCACCATGGAGGACGTGGAGGCTGGCCAGCGTCGGCGAGGGCTGAGGGGCTGACCTGAACGGCCCGGCAAGGCCGGGCTAGCGAGTGGAGGGCGGAGCTCAGACGAGAGCACGCGGGACGGATGCCTGTGCTCTCGTCGGAGCTCCACCCTCCACTCGCCGCCGCCGAAGGCGGCGCTCAGGTCAGCCCCAGGCTGCTCTTGCAGGCAGTCCCGCGTTCGACGTCTGACTCCTTTTCGCCGGGCACGCCTCCATGCGCTCCATGGTGCCACCCAGATACGTCGCGTTTCTTCGCGCCATCAACGTCGGCGGGCACGTCATCGCCATGGCACGTCTGCGCTCCCTCTTCGAGCAGATGGGGCTCGCCAATGTCGAGACGTTCATCGCCAGCGGCAATGTCATCTTCTCCTCGCGAGCGAAGCCTGCAGCGCTCGAGCGGCGGCTCGAAGCCGAGCTTCAGAAGGCGCTCGGCTACGAGGTCGCGACCTTCCTACGCACCGCGGCCGAGGTCGCGGCGATCGCGCGCAACGAGCCGTTTCCCGCCACCCGAGCCGCAACCGCCCATGCGCTCAACGTCGGGCTGCTCGCGGCGCCGCTGCCGACGGCTGCGGCCAAGGCGGTGCTGGCCCTCCGCAACGACGTCAACGATTTTCACGTGCAGGGCCGCGAGGTGTACTGGCTGTGTCAGGGGCGCCAGACCGAGTCACCCTTCGCGAAGGTCAAGTTCGAGAAACTCACCGGAGCGCAGGTCACGTTTCGCGGCATCAAGACAATGCAGCGGCTGGCGAACAAGTACGGGTTCGACGAAACGACGCCTTCCGCGTGAGCTCCGGCACCAGCATCGCAAATCGCAGGCGCCTGAACCGAGGGATTGGAGGACGAGCTACTGGCGTCTCGACCGGAGGACGGCTCGAACAGCCCGCTCGAAGGCGCCGGGGTCAATCGCCGGGTACCTGTACAGGAGCGGCTTAACGGCCTCAAACGCGCGTTCCACGCCATTCGGATCGACGAGCCGACGGTCGAACATGGTCTCGACGTCGGCAAGATCCAGCGCATGGCCACGCTCGATCTTCGCGAGCGCTTGGGCGGTCAGATCGAAGTGAAAGAACGACAATCGGCCTTCGGTGGCGATGAACACACCCCGATCCTCCCAGCCGGGCGGCACCGGAATGAAATCGTCCGGCGCTGCCAGCTCGACGTTGATCGAGAGCGCCTCCTTGAGCTCGACGATCGATCGCAACACCCCGTCCTGCTCCGGGATCACCTTGAGATCAATGTCGACCGTGGTCTCGCGCCAGCCAAACAAGACGGCGGTGGCCCCGCCGGTGAAGTACACGCGGCCTGGCGCCGGGGCGTCCCGCCCGAGGGCGCGCATGAAACGCTGCAGCCGATCCGCGTTCGTCAGGTCCCGCACGAGAACGCTCGCTCGAAGCTCACCAGGCGGCGGACGAGCGCATTGTAGCGGCCGTGCGCGCTATCCGAGTCGTCGCTCGCCAGACACGCATAGAGTCCGTGCTCGGGCGACGGAAGGGTTCGTGGGAGCGGCACGCCGAGCGAACGCAGCTTCGGCGCGCCAATCGACACCAGCCACGCCGCCGCGCTCACACGGTCAGCCGCCAGATCGGCCAGGCCGTCGATGACGAGATCGGCGCCAGGTAGTCGGGGATCGATCGTCACAAGACGATTATAGGGCGGGCTCCGCGACGAGTTCACGGAGGCACGGCGGACGGCACGTCGCGCCGCGACGAGTGGCCCTTGACCGTGGCGTTCGAGCCTAGATCTAGACGACGGCGCCGAACACGCGCCCGACGCCGGCGGTGCACGCCATCGCGACGGCGCCCCAGAACGCCACGCGAACGGCGCCCCGAAGAAGCGAGGCGCCGCCCAGGTGCGCGGCGACACTGCCGAGGACCAGCAGGAGGCCGATTGTGACGCCGACGACGCTGGGCGTGAGGACGCCGACGGGCACGAGCGCCGCGAGGATGGCGGGAGGCGCCGCGCCGACCGCGAAAGACGCCGCCGATGCGATCGCGGCCTGAATCGGACGAGCCCGCGTCAGTTCCTGGATCCCCAGTTCGTCCCTGGCATGGGCGCCCAGGGCATCGTGATCCATCAGCTGACCGGCGACCTGCATGGCCAACTCCCGGCTCACGCCTCGAGCGACGTAGATGCCGGCCAGCTCGGCTCGCTCCGCCTCTGGCGCCGTCGCGAGTTCTCGACGCTCTCGCGAGAGATCCGCCTCTTCCGTATCCGCCTGGGAGCTGACCGAGACATACTCGCCGGCGGCCATCGACAGCGCGCCCGCGGCAAGACCGGCTACGGCCGCGAGCAGAATCGCGGCCTGGCTCGGGTCAGCCGCCGCCACACCCACCACGAGACTGCTCGTGGAGATCAGGCCGTCGTTGGCGCCGAGCACCGCCGCGCGCAGCCAGCCGATGCGCTGGCTGCGATGCGCCTCGCCGTGTGGGGTCGATCGTCCCGTGCGTGCCATGGGCCTCTGGAGCCTCAGCGGTTCTGCGGTTGGATATGAATTCCGCACTCGAGCTTCTGGCCCTGCCAGCGGCCGGAGCGCGGATTGTTCGGATCGAGCGGCAACGACGTGCACGGCTCGCAGCCGATGCTTGTGTAACCTCGGTCGTAGAGGGACAGCAGCGGAATGTCGTGGGCCTTCGCGTACTGCCACACGTCCTTCGTGGTCCAGGCGGCGAGCGGGCTGACTTTCCTCAGAACCTTTCCGGTCGGCAGCGTGAAGGGCTCGACCTCCTGAAGGTCCGCGCGCGATGCCGACTGGTCGCGCCGAAGGGCCGTGAACCAGACGTCGTACGCGTCGAGCGCCGAAAAGAGGGGCCCGACCTTGTGCTTCGCGCAGCACGCCTGGGTGCTCTCCTTCCAGAGCCCGGGCTGAGGTTCGGCGGCCCGGAGGTTGATCAGGTTCAACCCCCAACGCTCGGCCAGCTCGTCGCGATACGCGTAGGTCTCGGCGAAGTGGTGGACGGTGTCGAGAAACAGCACCGGCACGTCCGGCCGCACCTCGCGCATCATGTGCACGAGCACGACGCACTCGGCCTGGAAGCTGGACGTGACGGCCGGGCGCCCGGCGGCCGCCAATTCGTCGGCAATGAGCTGCGCCGCATCGGTCATGTGAACATCTCCTCGAGCGCGCGCCGCACGAGGTCGGCCGCCTCTTCCTCTGACGCCGCCGCCCGAGCCATCGCGGCCAGCCGCTCGGCCAGCCCGCGCTCACCTACCGTCGCCGAGCGCTCCCGCACGGCGGCCACGATCATGCCCGCCCCCGACGTGAAGTTCGTGGCCGGGTCGATCAGGATGAACCCGCCCGTGCCGCGATTCTCCGTGTACGGGTCGAACAGGAGCGGCCGCGACGCAGTGACGACGACCGACCCGACCTGGTTGAGCGCGCAGCGGCCGGTCAACCTCCGCCGCCGTCGTCCGCGTCATGTGCTTCAACACGTATGCGCGCGACGGGTCGAGCGGCCGCTCGTCCATCCAGACCATGTGCGCCTCGAACCTCGGCGCCATCGTGACCGGACTGCCGGTCGTCAGCACGTCGCCGCGGCTGATGTCGATCTCGTCTTCGAGCACGAGCGTCACCGACATCGGCGCGAATGCCTCTTCGAGGTCGCCATTCCAGGTCACGATGCGCTTCAGCCGGGTTTCCCGGCCGACCGGCCAGACCGTCACGGCCTCGCCGACCCGGACCAATCCCGACGTGATCGTGCCGGCGTAGCCGCGGAAGGTGTGGTCCGGGCGCGAGACGAGCTGGACGGGAAATCGGAACGGCTTGCTCGCGACGTTCCAGTCGACATCGACCGTCTCGAGGTACTGCAGCAGGCTCTGGCCCTTGAACCACGGCGTGCGGTCGCTCGTCGTGATCACGTTGTCCCCCTCGAGCGCGCTGATGGGAATCGCGTGCAACCGCGCGCCGTCGAGTAGCTCGGCGAAGTCGCGGTGGATCTTCTCGAAGACGTCCCGGTCGAAGCCGACCAGGTCCATCTTGTTGACGGCCAGCACGAAATCCTCGATGCCGAGCAGCCGCGCGATGTGGGCGTGGCGCTTCGACTGGACGCGCATGCCGTGCTGGGCGTCGACGAGGAGGATGGCCACGTCGGCCGTCGAAGCGCCCGTGGCCATGTTCCGCGTGTACTGCTCGTGGCCGGGCGTGTCGGCCAGGATGAACTTGCGCCGAGCCGTCGCGAAATACCGGTACGCCACGTCGATCGTGATGCCCTGCTCGCGCTCGGCGCGCAGGCCGTCGGTGAAGAGCGAGAAGTCGATGGGGCCAGCCGTCCGGTTCTTCGACGCCTTCTCGACCGACCGCACCTGGTCCTCGTAGACCCCTTGCGAGTCGTACAGCAGCCGCCCAATCAGCGTGCTCTTCCCGTCGTCCACGCTCCCGGCCGTACAGATGCGGAGCAGGCCCGACATCAGAAGTAGCCCTCGCGCTTCTTGATCTCCATCGACCCGTCCTGGTCGTGGTCGATGATGCGCAGCTGGCGCTCGGAGTGCTTCGCCGCGATCAACTCCTCGATGATCTTCGGCACCGTGTCGGCGGTCGACCGGACGGCACCGGTGCACGGCGAGCACCCGAGCGACCGCATCCGGCACATCACGGGCTCGGGCCGCTCGCCAGGGAACAGGCGTACGAACGGCTGCTCGACCATGAGCAGCGCCTCGCCGCGCACAATCACCTCGCGCGGCCTGGCGAAGTACAGCGGCACGACGGGAATCTTCTCGACGTCGATGTACTGCCACACGTCGATCTCGGTCCAGTTCGACAACGGAAACACGCGTACGCTCTCGCCGGGCTTCAGCCGGCTGTTGAAGACATCCCACAGCTCGGGACGCTGGCGCTTGGGGTCCCACTGTCCGCGCGGGTCGCGAAGCGAGTACACGCGCTCTTTCGCGCGGGACCGCTCCTCGTCCCGGCGCGCGCCGCCGAACGCCGCGTCGAACCCGCCGGCCCCCAACGCGTCAAGCAGCGCGCGCGTCTTGAGCAGGCCGCAGCACCGCTGCGTTCCGACGAGAAACGGCTCGGTCCCCTCCGCGATTGCCTGCTCGTTGGTGTGAACGATGAGCTTCGCGCCGATCTCCTTCGTGTACGCGTCGCGGAACTCGATCATCTCGCGGAACTTGTAGGTCGTGTCGATGTGGAGCAGCGGAAACGGGATCGGCCCGGGATGGAAGGCCTTCTGCGCCAGACGCAGGAGGACGGACGAGTCCTTGCCGATCGAATAGAGCATCACGGGCCGCTCGAACTCGGCGACGACCTCGCGAAGGATGTGGATGCTCTCCGCCTCGAGAGCGCGGAGGTGATCAAGATGCATAGGACACCGCGGCCTTCCTTGCGCCGCTGAAGAACCGGTACAACAACACGCCGTCAATCACGATGACGACCGCCAACACACCGAACGCCGCACTGCTCTCGATGACGTGCAGGCTGCGGAGCAAGGTGAACACGCCGAACGCGACGATCCAGGCGTCGAAGCTCATGCACACGCGACGGAACGTCTCGGGGCGAACGTAGCGAATGAGCGCGATCCCGATGGGCACGCCAACCACCACGCTCGGGAGAATCTCGGGAATCAGCCCCACGCTCTGCGACGTGATCAGCCCGGCCGACAAGTACGCCGCCGCCGTCAGGCTCGACTCGACCAGCCGGATCAGGCCGAGGGCCGCGCGAAACTCCTGCTTCGAGAACCCCTGGTTGTTGAGCGCCATCGCCAGCGGCGGTCCCGAGATGGTCGTCACCGAGTAGAGCATGCCAAGCCCGCCGCCGAAGATCAGCCCGACCGACCGTTCGGACGCGATGGGACGCCGAAACCCGGAGGCCTGCACGAGGATGAGCGGCAACAGCACGGCGTACGTCGCCAGTTTCAACCACCCGGGCGCTACTTGCGAGACGATGAGCGTGCCGACGATGACGCCAGGCAGCAGCCCCAGCGCGACCGGCAGCACCCGCCGCCAGACCTTGGGCAAAGCCGTCCGGTTGGCCCACAGCACGTAGGCATTCAGCACGACTTCGATCAGCACCAGCGCCGGATTGAGCACGCGGTTGCTCAGAAAGAGCAGCGCGAGCGGCACGGTGATCGACGAGAAGCCGTAGCCCAGCGCCCCGTTGACGACAGCCGCGCCGAACGTGATGGCGATGAGCTCGATCGAGTGGGCTGACATACAAAGCGAGTGAATGCCTCCGTGAGACTCCGGCACTTCCTGCGACGACGGACGCCGCACGGACGTCCGTCAAGAACGGCGAACCGAACCAGGCCGACGGATGAGCTAAGGAGGAAGCGAACGGAACGGACTTAGAAGGGCCTCTCTCCTGCCATCGCCGGCCTGATACACGCGCATCGACACGCGGCCGACGCGACGCCCGGACAACAACAGGAAAGACGGATCGACATAAGCAGTACCCCACGTACATACCACGGGGAGAGGCGGGAAAGTCAAGTTATCGGGCTATTTGTTATTGGTTATTGGGTCATTTACCCATTGAATCATTCAGCCATTGGAGGCCGTGACGGCTTCTCCCGGCCCTCGACCAACGACGAGCCGCCCGCCGAACGGCACGATGCCGATGGCCCAACGGCTCAATACCCCAATGACTCAATGGCCCAATGGCCCAATGGCCCGATGTCTCAATGGCCAAATGGCCAAATGACCCAATGCCTAAATGGCCAACGGCCACGTTACTCTATGGGCACTCCTATGAGCCCCAAGCACATCCTGGCCCTCGACCAGGGCACCACGAGCTCGCGCGCCATCGTCTTCGACCACCAAGGCGCAGTGGTCGCGATGGCGTCTCAGGAACTGCGGCAAATCTTCCCGCGCCCCGGCTGGGTCGAGCACGATCCGCTCGAGATCTGGGCGGGCCAGGCGGGCGTCGCGGTCGAGGCCCTCGCGCGCGCGCGGCTCTCGGCCAGCGACCTGGCCGCGATCGGGATCACGAACCAGCGCGAGACCACCATGGTCTGGGATCGCCGCAGCGGCAAGCCCCTCACCAACGCCATCGTCTGGCAGGATCGCCGAACCGCGGCCGTCTGCGACCGGCTACGCGCGCGCGGCCTTGCCCCGATGATTCGCCGCAAGACGGGCCTGGTCGTAGACGCCTATTTTTCGGCCACGAAGCTGCAGTGGATCCTGGCGCACGTGCCCGGCGCGAAAGCGAAGGCCCGTAAGGGCGACCTCGCGTTCGGCACGATCGACTCCTGGCTCGTCTGGAACCTCACGGGCGGGCGGCGGCACGTCACCGACTGGACCAACGCGTCGCGCACGATGCTGTTCAATATCCACCGCGGCGACTGGGACGACGACCTGCTGAAGCTGTTCGGGGTGCCGAGGACCATGCTGCCCGAGGTGACCTCATCGAGCGAGGTGTACGGAGAGTGCCACCTGTTCGGCGCCGCGGTGCCGGTGGCAGGCATGGCCGGCGACCAGCATGCCGCGCTCTTCGGCCAGGCGTGCACCCGGCGCGGCATGGTCAAGAACACGTACGGGACGGGCGGGTTCCTGCTCATGCACACGGGCGAGGTGCCCGTCGCGTCGAAGAACCGCCTGGTGACGACCGTGGCGTGGCGCATCGGCGGCAAGACGGAGTACGCGCTCGAAGGCAGCATCTTCATTGCAGGGGCCGCGGTGCAGTGGCTGCGCGATGGCCTGGGCATCATCGCCACGGCGCCGGAAGTCGAAGCGCTCGCCGCGAGCGTGCCGGACAACGGCGGCGTCTACTTCGTGCCGGCCTTCGCCGGCCTGGGCGCGCCGCACTGGGATCCGTACGCCCGCGGAGTGATCATCGGCCTCACGCG
The DNA here is from genome assembly GCA_963849525.1 of uncultured Acidobacteriota bacterium. GTDB lineage: Bacteria > Acidobacteriota > Vicinamibacteria > Vicinamibacterales > SCN-69-37 > CAVXSP01. The sequence goes on from CAWKHL010000010.1 coordinate 475,601, forward strand.
GGGATCGACGCGTGCGCACATCGCCCGCGCCACGCTCGAAGGCATCGCGTACCAGGTCGCCGACGTGCTGCGCGCGATGCAAAGCGACTCGCAGATTCGCTTGGGTGAACTGCGCGTGGACGGCGGCGCCTGCGCCAACAACCTGCTCATGCAGTTCCAGGCGGATCTGCTGGGCGTGCCCGTCGTCCGGCCGAAAGTCGCCGAGACGACCGCCCTCGGCGCCGCCTACCTGGCCGGACTCGCCGTGGGCTACTGGAAGGACCAGGCCGAGATTGCCGCGCAGTGGCAGACCGACCGCCGCTTCACGCCGGCGATGAAACCCGCGATGCGTAAGACGCTCACCGCGGGCTGGACGAAAGCGCTCGGGCGAGCAAAGCACTGGGCCGAGCACGAGTGACCATCGCCAGCGCCGCGAGGGATCCGCGGCTCAATGGTTCAATGCCCCAATGGTTCAATGACCCAATGCCCCAATGACCCAATGGCTAAATGGCCCGATGGCGAAGCTCTTCCTCGATCCGCACGCCTTCGTTCCACTTGGCCGTCCGCTCGCCCCTGGCCATCGACCCGACCTTGAGCTGGTCGGCGGCCCACGCCACGGCCAGGTGCACGACGGTCACGTCCTCGGTCTCGCCTGAACGGGCCGACACCACCGTGCGCCAGCCGGCGGCACGAGCCGCGTGGAGCGCGTCCAAGGTCTCGGTCACGGTTCCAGCCTGATTCGGCTTGAGCAGCACGGCGTTGCAGGCACCCCGTGAGGCCGCGGCGGTCACACGCGACGCGGACGAGACGAGATAGTCGTCGCCAATCACCTGCACCCGATCTCCCACCGCCGTTGTGAACGCGTGCATGCCGCGATCGTCGTCTTCGGCCACCGGATCTTCGACGGAGATGATCGGATAGCGATCGCAGAGCTCAACCAACCACGCAACCAGACCGTCGCTGTCCATCTCGAGGCCGTCGGCAGCCAGCACGTAGCGGCCGCCTCTCGCGAACTGCGACGCCGCCACGTCAATCGCGATCGCGGCGTCGGCGCCCGGCGAGTACCCGGCGCGCTCGATCGCCTGTACGAGCGTGTCGAGCACATCCGCGGTGGAGGTGAACTCGGGCCACCAGCCCCCTTCGTCGGCGACCCCGCTCACACGGCCGCGCTCGGCCATGATCCGCCCGGCGGCCGCATAGATCTCCGCGCACCTCGCGATGGCCGCGTCGAACGTCGCGGCGCCGACCGGTATGACGAGGAAGTCCTGGATATCGACGCGGCGTCCCGCGTGAGCTCCGCCGCCAAACACCTGAACCATGGGCACCGGCATCTTGGGCCGGACGTCGCCCGAAAGATACCGCCACAGCGGCTCGCCCGCCGCCGCGGCCGCGGCGTGGACGGCCGCCATGGACACGGCAATCATCGCGTTGCCGCCCAGCCGCGCCTTGTTCGGCGTGCCATCAAGCTCGATGAGGCGGCGGTCGAGCCCCGCCTGATCCGCGATGGCCCATCCCCGAAGCGCCGAGGCCATCTCGCCTCGCACGTTCGCCACGGCCCGGTCGACGCCAAGTCCGCCGAACGACGCCCCACCGTCCCGCAAGTCGACGGCCTCGCCGCGGCCGGTCGACGCGCCGGCCGGAGCCATCGCCCGCCCGCGCGCCCCGGTATCGAGCACGATCTCCGCCTCGACCGTGGGCCGGCCGCGCGAGTCCCATACGCGGCGGCCAAGCACGCGTTCGATGCGAGCACCGGTCGACGTCATCGGCGCTCCACCATTCCCGCACCGTCCAGCGCCGCGGCCCACGCATCCTCGACCTCGACGAGACGGTCGGGAAGGTCGGCGAGGAGCGCGCGCGCGGCGAGCCGGACGACGTCCTTCGAGCGGTCGTCCGTCAGGTACTCCACCGGCGACTTGCCGTCCACGCGCGCGAGCAGGAGGCCAGGCAGCAGGTTCGCTGTTCGGCGCTCGACGTCCCCGGAGGGTTCCCAATCGACACCCGAGAGATACGCGCTTGCCAGCGCCTCGTAGCTCGCGAGGAAGGCCGCGCGGGAGGTCGGCACCCACAGGCATTTGAGCAGCAAGTGGTTCAGACAGAACGCGGCGTCGAACGCCGGATCACCGAACCATGCGCATTCGGCGTCGAGAAAGACCGGGCCGTCCGGCCCGACGAGGATGTTCTTCGGGCTGACGTCGCCATGCACCACGGTGCGCTTCGTGCGCGCCGTCGTCTCTACCAGGGCGTGGAGCGCGCCGGCACGATCGGGATGCGCGCGAGCCGCGGCAACGAGGTAGGGCTCGAGCCGGATGGCGTGGAAGGTCGCGTCGGTGGCGAACTCGTCCGGCGCGGAGGGGACGCGCGCGAACTCACGATGAATCCGCGCGAGCCGCCGGCCGACCGCCGCAGCCACCGGCACCGAGACCCGCCCCTCTCGCAGCTCCTGTTTCCACAGGGAATGCGTAGACGGGTCGAGATACTCGAGCGCGAACATCCCGCCCTCCGCGTCCAGGGCGAGCACACGCGGGGCCGCTCCCGGACAGAACCCTTCGACAGCGCGCAGCCACGCCGCCTCAATCGTGTTGCGCTCGACGGGCGCCGTCCACTCCGCCGCCACGCGCAGCCGTGGCAGGGCGCGCTTGACGCAAAACGGCCGCCCTGCGCCCTCAACCAGCCAGATGTCCGATGAGACTCCGCCGGTGAGCGGCGTGCACCGAGGCTGGACGCCTGGCGGGACCAGGAGGGAGCGATGCAGAAACCGGAGAAGGGCGTCCATTTGGTTATTGAGTCATTGAGTCATTGAGTCATTGAGTCATTGAGTTATTGAGTTATTGAGTTATTGAGCTATTAGCCGTTTGTGGCGACCGCGGCGTGGGGGCGTGGGATTGACGATACGGCGATTCCCGAGTCACCGGCTTCCACACAGCTCACCTCGACAAGAAAGCTCTTCAATAACCAATAACTCAATGGCCCAATGGCTCAATGGCTCAATGGCCCAATGGCTCAATGGCCCAATGGCCCAATGGCCCAATGTTCTCACTCCGTCAGGTGTCTCAGGATCACGTCGTGCACCTCGACCGACCTGAGCACATCGGCGCCGACCAGGCCCTTCTGCCAGCTCATGACGAGCGGCCCGTCATCGCTCGGCGCGCCGGCTCGGCCGTGGGACCCCTTGACCAGCGAGGCGTCGAGCGGGATGACGTCCATGAGCATCCGGAAGCCGGCGGCCTTCTTGGCCAGCCGCCACCCGACCGACGCCATCGGCCAGCGGATGGCGGGGTCGAGGAAGAGCTCCGCGGGGTCGTAGCCGGGTTTCTTGTGGATCTCGACGGTCCGCGCGAAATCTGGCGCGCGGCGGTCGTCCAACCAGTAGTAGTACGTGAACCACGCGTCCGCGCTCGCGACCGCGACCAGGTCGCCGGTGCGCTCGTGCGCGAGATGCGAAGCGGCCTGGCCCTCTTTGTCGAGCACGGCGTCGACGCCAGGCAGCTTCTCGAGGATCGCTCGAACCGCCTGGATGCGCGAAGGATCGTTCACGTAGACGTGCGCCACCTGATGGTCGGCCACCGCGAACGCCGCGCTCGCGCCGGCATCGAGCAGCTCGCCTCCCTGCTCCTCCCGCACGACGAGCAGTCCGTGCTCACGCAAGACCCGATTGATGTGCACGGGTCTCGAGACGTCGACGATCCCGTACTCCGAGAGGACCACGACGCGGGCGTTTCGGGACTCGAAGTAGCTGATGAGGTCGCCGCAGACCTCGTCGATTGCGGCAAGATCCTTCGCGATCGCGGGGTTGCCGGGGCCGAGCCGCTGGAGGTTGTAGTCCAGGTGCGGCAGATACACGAGCGTCAGCGTCGGATCGTAGCGGCGGTCGACCGCTTTCGCCGCTTCGGCAATCCAACGGCTCGACGCGATGCCGGCCCTCGGCCCCCAGAAGTCGAAGAGCGGAAACGCTCCGAGGGAGGACTGCAGCTCGTCGCGCAAACCGGCCGGGGCGCTGTAGATATCGGGAAGCTTCCGGCCGTCGGCGCAGTAGATGGGCCGCGGCGTGACCGAGTAGTTGACGGTCGAATACATGTTGAACCACCAGAACAGGTTCGCGCATGTAAACGACGAGTCCAGCGAGCGCGCCGTCTCCCAGATCTTCGGTGCGCGGACGAGCGCGTTCGACTGCTTCCAGAAGCGGACCTCGCAGTCCTCGCGCGAGTACCAGCCATTGCCCACGATGCCGTGGCGCAGGGGGTACTGGCCCGTGAGGTAATCCGATTGGGCCGAGCAGGTCACCGCCGGGAACGCGGGCGCGACGCGCGCCATCTCGGCTCGGGCCGCCCACGCCTGGAGGTTGGGCGTCGCCGCGCCAATCAGCTTCGGCGTGAGACCGACGACGTTGAGAACGGCAGTCTTATGCATCGCCCCAGGGACATCGACCTATCGACCTATCGACCTATCGACCCATCGACCCATCGACCCATCTGCCCGTCGGACTGCCTACGGCCAATGGCTCGATCACTCGATAGGTCGATCCCGATCGGTCGATGGGTCGATAGGCCGATAGGTCGATGCCAGGCTCCACCCATACTCTCGCGCGATTGAGTCCACCACGTCCAGCTTGAGCTCGGGGGGCAGAACGTCCCAGGTGTAGGTTTCGATCTCGAGGTGACTCGTAAACGGCGCGCGGGTGGCGCGGTCGAGCACGGCGGCTACCTGGTCCTGCGTCGAGCGCAGCCCATGATACGCGGCGGCAAACAGGGGCACGTGAAAGTGCACGCGCCAGTGCCGCCCCGCCATGTCCGGCGTCTCGTCGAGCGCCGCCTCGAGGTCCGCAAACCGCCGAAGCGCCCCCTCCCTGCCGCGCTCGACCACCTGATGGAGATACGTCCGGTCCGCGAAGGCCCGGAGCCGCGCGGCCATGGCCGAGGCCGCGTCCGGCTCGGCCGGCATCCGCACGTCGAGCGCCGAGCTCAGTTGCACGCGGCCCACGCGCACGCCCGCACGCTCGAACCGATCGATCGCCTCGACGGGCGACTCGAACTCCACGGCGAAATGGCAGCAATCCAGGCAGACCTGCACGTGCTGGCGCAGATGCTCGGCCGCCTCGTCCTCGCCCACGCCGAGCCGGGCGGCCAGCCACGGGCTGCCGACGGGCACGAGCCAGCGCTCGAAGAAATCAATCGTCTCCTCCGTGTTCTCGATGAGGCAGTCCGGCTCCGGCTCGATGTCGAGATGAATCCGCGCGCCGGTGGCCTCGCGCGTGCGGACGAGCGCCTCGGCCACGCGCGCGACGTGCTGCGTGATCGTGGTCCAGTCCTCGCGCGGCGCCCCTGCCATCCATGGCTTGTAGGACAACGGCGACGTGGACACGCCGCCATCCAGGCCCTCGGGCACCAGCCGGCTCAGAATGGCAATCAGATCGAGCGTGTACTCGACGCGCGCCGGCTCGCGCCAATCCGGCGCGTAGACGTTCGTCTTGACCGCGGCCCCGTGAAACGGCCCGTACGGGAAGCCATTGATCAGCGCGACGTACAGCCCTTCGTCGTCCAGCCACGAGCGAAACGCGGCGAGCCGGTCGCCAACGAGCAGCTCGCGCGCCTCGCGCGCCGCCAGCCGCAGGCCGAGACCGAACGGCGCCGAGGGCGACAGGCGCGCCTTGAGCGCCGGCGCGATCCGGTGGAGCGCAGCCTCGACCGCCGGCCAGCCGTCGGCCGGATGAATGTTCGTGCAGTACGTGAGATGAAGCGGCGTGGAGGGAATGCGCACGGATCAGACAAACGCTGAGTGCAAAGAGTGGATCTCAGGCATTGGGCACTCGGCACCGGCCGAACCTGCATCACACATGATCACGCCAGTGCAGTGCCTAGTGCCTTATACCAAGTGCCCGCCGCGCGGCCTACCTGGCTCCGACCGTCTCTTCCGCCCCCGCGGGCACGTGGAACTTGCCCGACTGGCTCAAGAAGCGCACGGGGTTGTCGAAGACGATGCGCTTGATGAGATCCTCGGGCATCTGGCGGCGGCGCATCTCCATGACGAAGTGCGGGACGGCAATCGGGTCGCTCGGGCCCCAGTCGCACGCGCCCGCGACGCACAGCCGCTCAGGCCCGTGGGCGTCGATGATGTCGGTGGCGCGCTGCGGAGACACCTTCGTCTGCGGATAGAGCGTCACGCCCGCCCAGTATCCGTGGTCCAGGATCATGTCGATCGTGTGTTCCTCGGCGTGGTCGATGAGCACGCGGCCGGGATCAAGGGCCGGGTACCGGCGCAGGACGTCGATCGACACGCGCGTGCCCTTGAGCTTGTCCTCGAGGTGCGGCGTGTGGATCAGAATCAACTGGCGGTACTCGATGGCAAGCTCGACCTGCTCGGTGAACGTCGCCACCTCATTGCGGGTGATGCGGTTCATGCCGATCTCGCCGATGCCAAGCACGGTCGGCTCCTCGAGGAACTTCGGAATCCGCTTGAGGACCTCGCGCGACAAGGCGCGGTCTTCCGACTCCTTCGGGTTCATCGCCATCCACGTGTAGTGCTGGATACCGAACAGGGCCGCCCGTTTCGGCTCGAAATCGATGAGCTGTCGGAAGTAGTCTTCGACGCTCTCGACCGAGCTGCGGTCCCAGCCCGCCCAGAACGCCGGCTCGGTCACCGCCACGCAGCCGGTCAGCGCCATCCGCTGATAGTCGTCCGTCGTGCGGGAAACCATGTGCGCGTGGTGGTCGATATATTTCATCTTTACTTCCGGGGGGCTTCGCCCCCGCGGACCCCCTTACGCCGTCGCTGGTGGGGCCCCGACGCCCCACGCCGCTCCGGCGGGCTCGCTCGACTGCGCTCGCTCGCGTTGCGTTCCGTACTTCCGGGGGGCTTCGCCCCCGCGGACCCCCTTACGCCGTCGCTGGTGGGGCCCCGACGCCCCACGCCGCTCCGGCGGGCTCGCTCGACTGCGCTCGCTCGCGTTGCGTTCCGTACTTCCGGGGGGCTTCGCCCCCGCGGACCCCCTTACGCCGTCGCTGGTGGGGCCCCGACGCCCCACGCCGCTCCGGCGGGCTCGCTCCCCTTCGCTCGCTCGCGTTGCGCTCCGTACTTCCGGGGGGCTTCGCCCCCGCGGACCCCGTTACGCCGTTGCTCGCGCTCCTTGATCCGGACTTACTCGCCCCGGTCGTACGCGCCGCGCGCGCTCTTGCGATCGAGGCTGGTCATCGGCTCGGTGGTTGGATCGCTCAGCAGCGTTTGAATCCGCGTGACGTAGCTCGGCCCCTCGCCGGCGAGCACGCCTAACGCCTCGCGGAGCGCGTGCACGCGAAAGTCGCTCGTCCGACGTCCGGGATCGGCCCGGTCGAGCCGGTCGAAAAACGCCGCAATCTCGAGAAGCCGGTTCCGGTTCTCGATGAAATATTCATCGACGATTGCCGTCGGACCGAGTGGAGAGTGGGCCATGGCCTGAGTCTATCGCAGCGGCGTCGGCCGGGCTCGGCGCGGCCTGGCCGTAGAGGCGGAGCGTCTCGATGCTGCGCACCATGAGGTCGCGGCGAATCTCGTGGACGTCGAACGCCTGGCCAATCGCGCGCAGCAGCATGATCGTCAGGCGCCCGCCCAGGTGCTCCTGAAACTCGACCAGTCCCCTCAGCACATTCCGCCCGTCGGCGTCGTCTTCCAGGTGGGCCGAGAGCTCCGGCGTGTAGATCGGCAGGCCCAGCGCCACGAACACGTCGATGACCCGGCGCCAGGAGCCCTCATCCAGCTCGCCGAGCAGGTGCGCGTACGTCGTGTCGAGGGCGATGCCAATCGCCACGGCCTCGCCGTGCCGCAGCTGGTAGTCGCTCACCTGCTCGAGTTTGTGCGCGGCCCAATGGCCGTAGTCCAGCGGCCTCGACGAGCCCAGCTCGAACGGGTCGCCCCCGGTGACGATGTGCGCGTAATGGAGCGCGGCCGACCGCCGGACGACCTCTTCCATCACACCAGGGTCGCGCGCCACCAGGTCGGCGGCGTGCGCCTCGACGAACTCGAACAGGCCGGCGTCCCGGATGAGGCCGACCTTGACCGCCTCCGAGATACCGCTCCGCCAATCGCGATCGGACAGCGTCGTCAGGAAATCGAAGTCGTCGATGACGGCAGCCGGCGGCGCGAACGTCCCGAGGTAGTTCTTCTTGCCAAACGCGTTGATCCCGTTCTTGACGCCGATGCCCGAGTCGTCCTGCGAGAGGACCGTCGTGGGCAGGCGTATCAGCCGGATGCCGCGATGGGCCATCGCCGCCGCGAACCCGACCGCGTCCTGCACCGCGCCGCCGCCAATCGCCACCAGGTACGAGTGCCGGCAAAGGGCCGCGTCATTGATCAACCGAAGGATGTCGAGGATGTAGCGCCACTCGTTCTTGACGCGCTCGCCGCCCGGCATGTCGAGCACGGGCGCCATGAGCCGCAGCGCGTCTTCGTGCTGGCGGCAGTACTCCTGAATCTCGCGCGAGAGCTCCGGTCGGCCCTCGAACAGGCCGTGATCGACGACGAACGCGACCTTGGCCGGCAGGTAGTCGGCCTGCGCCGCGATGACGTCCCGGAAGCAGGGGTTGGCGGGGTCGAGCACGCCGCGCGTGAACCGCACGGCGTAGTGAAACGGAACGGAAAAATCGCGCTCGAGATCAGTCATCGGTGTATGAATAACGATCCGCGAGAGATCAGGTCACCGCGAACACACGAGCCAAACCGGCCGCCAGTATCGCCACGGCCAGCACGGAGACTCCGTAGAACACCCCAGCATAACTGGTGGCCAGAACGGCGTCCAGCAACACGAGCGATAGCACGCCCGCGCGAATCGCCCGCCGGATCGCCGTCGGTTCGGGTGACCGGTACGCCCGCCAGAACGGCGGCAGGACGCGCCACCCGAACGCCGCGGCAAGCGCGAGGCTCGCGATCGCGACCGGGCGCGACCAGGCGATTGCCGTGAGCGCGGCGAGCACGACCAGCACGCAGCCGAGCGAAAACGCCGCCACCGCGCGCGACCCGCCCCGCACTTCGCCGCGACTGAGCACCGTGACGCCGCCGATATAGACGAGCGGCAGCCCGCCAAGCGGCCAGGCCGTCACGAGCGCGGCCGGCGCGGCGGCCACGCCCAAGAGAAGGTTGCCGGCTCGGCAGGCGCCCATGTTGAACGGCCCCAGCCACGTCTGGTGCTTGCCCCACGCGTCGTACAGCAGCACGAGTGCGGCAACGGCCGCCGCGATGACGGAGGCCGCCGGCGACACGGGCGTGGCCGCCGCGACCCCCGCAAGGAGAAGCCCGCCACCGAGCCACACAGCCGCCAATGGACTCACCCGACCGCTTGGAATCGGCCGCTCGGGACGCTCGACGGCGTCGAGCGCGCGGTCGAAGAAGTCGTTCAGGACAACGCCGCCGGCATACAGGCACGCGGTCGACGCGAGCAGCCAGGGCAAGCCGTGCCCGGCGGGCCGACCGGCGATGGCGTAGCCGGCCAGCACGTCGGCCAGCGCCGTGGCAACGTTGGCGGGTCGGAGCAGCTCGAGATACGCGCGCGCCTTGCCTGCACCGCGTCCGCGCGGCGCCGCGCCCGACAGTGACGCCCCCGAACCTGTAGCCATGACGGCCAAGAATACCGTGTCGCCCAGGCCTGGGTGCCCCGAACGGCCCCTGGGCCGACAAGGATCGACACCATGGAGCGCATGGAGGCGCGCCGCGTCGAACGGCGGACTCGGCGCCGCCTTCCTGCGCGAGGCATCCCAAATCGCCGACCTGGCAGCCGCCGTTGGCGGCAGCACCAACCGGTGAGGGGCGGGCACGAGCAGGTCGGCTCTACGTTGCTTGACCGCCCCCAACCTGTTCGTGTCCGCCCCTCACCGGTTGGTGTCCCGGCCCGGCTCCGCCGGGCCGCCAGGTCGGCTCACGGCCAGCCTCCACGTGCTCCATGGTATAAGCGAAGCGCTTCTTCCCCCCATGCCCGTGCTGCTCGAAACCACGGCGATTGCGAAGTCCTTCGCGGGCGTCCAGGCCCTGCGGGGCGTGTCGTTCGACGTGCGCGCGGGCGAGGTGCACGCGCTCGTGGGCGAAAACGGCGCCGGCAAGTCGACGCTCATCAAGATCATGACGGGCGCCGAAGCCGCCGACTCCGGCACCATCGCCATTGGCGGGCACCCGGTCGCGCACATGGCGCCGCACACCTCGCGCCTGCTCGGCATTGCCGCCATCTACCAGCAGCCGGCCCTCTTCCCCGATCTGTCGATTGCCGAGAACATCGGCCTGGCCGTCGAGAGCGGTCATGTGTGGCGGCGGGTGGATTGGACCGCGCGCCGACGCCACGCCGCCCTCGTGCTCGAGCGGGTCGGCGCCGACTTGGATCCGAATCGCCTCGTCGGCACCTTGACCATGCCCGAGCAGCAGATCGTCGAGATCGCGAAGGCCCTCGGCACGGAGGCCAAGGTGCTCATCATGGACGAGCCGACCGCGTCGCAGGGCGAGCGGGAGGTCCAGCGGCTCCTCGACCTGGTCGCGCGCCTGCGCGCGCAGGGCACGGGCATCATCTACATCTCGCACCGGCTCGAAGAGGTGCTCGCCATCGCGGACCGCATCACGGTCCTCCGAGACGGCGAAAGCGTCGCCACGCGCCCGACCGGCGACATGACGCGCGACGAACTGATCCGGCTGATGGTTGGACGCGGCATCGATTCGGCGGCGGCGTCCGCGCCGCATGGGTCGGGCGACGACGTCGCGCTCGAGCTCCGCGGCGTGTCGCATCGCGCCACCGGCGTGCACGACGTATCGCTCGCGCTCCGCCGCGGCGAGATTCTCGGGCTGGCGGGTCTCGTCGGATCGGGACGCACGCAGCTGGCCGAGGTCGTCTTCGGCCTCACGCCCGCCGACTCCGGCGAGATCCTGATCGACGGCCGCGCGGTGCGCATCGCGTCGGTGGCTCAGGCCATTGCCCTCGGCATCGGCTACCTGCCGGAGGATCGGCGGCGGCACGGGGTCATCCCCGAGATGTCGGTCGCCCACAACACGACGCTCGCCACCCTCTCGCGCGTCTCGCGCCACGGCCTCATCAGCCGGAGCGCGGAATTCGACCTGGCTCGAACGTACATCGAGCAATTCCGGATCAAGACCCCGTCGCCAAGCACGCCGACCGAGTCGCTCTCCGGCGGCAACCAGCAGAAGGTCGCCTTGGCGCGCTGGCTGTCGGTTGGTCCGAGCGTGCTCATCCTCGATGAGCCGACACAGGGCGTCAACGTCGGCGCGAAGGCGGAGATCCACGCGCTCGTGCGCGAGCTTGCCCGCGGTGGGCTGGCCATTCTGATGATCTCGTCGGAGCTCGAAGAGGTTCTTGGCCTGGCCAATCGGACCGCTGTCATGCGCAAAGGCACCGTCGCCGCCGGTCCTCGACCGCGCGGATGCGACGTCCAACGCGGTGCTCGCGCTCGCCTTTGGATCGGCGTCGGACGTGGTGCACTGACAACCGGGCGCTCGGCACTCGCCCGGCGGGGAAAGTTCGAAGTTCCGGAGCGGGGCCCCGCGACTAGTTACCGAGATAGCCGCGGACGCGAAGCGCCGCGGCCAGAGGGAGAAGTTCGAAGTTCGAAGTTCGAAGTTCCGGGGTGGGGCCCCGCGAGCGGTATTTGAGACGACGGCCCGCGGACGCGAAGCGCCGCGGCCAGCCCGAAGGGCGCCGCGCGACCGCCGAAGCTTCAGCGGAGGCGGAAGCGCGTGAGCGAGCGGGGGTGGGGCCCCGCGAGCGGTATTTGAGACGACGGCCCGCGGACGCGAAGCGCCGCGGCCAGCCCGAAGGGCGCCGCGCGACCGCCGAAGCTTCAGCGGAGGCGGAAGCGCGTGAGCAAGCGGGGGTGGGGCCCCGCGAGCGGTATTTGAGACGACGGCCCGCGGACGCGAAGCGCCGCGGCCAGCCCGAAGGGCGCCGCGCGACCGCCGAAGCTTCAGCGGAGGCGGAAGCGCGTGAGCGAGCGGGGGTGGGGCCCCGCGAGCGTTATTTGAGACGACGGCCCGCGGACGCGAAGCGCCGCGGCCAGCCCGAAGGGCGCCGCGCGACCGCCGAAGCTTCAGCGGAGGCGGAAGCGCGTGAGCGAGCGGGGGTGGGGCCCCGCGAGCGGTATAAGGAAGATGACCAGATCATGACCTCTCAAGGCCTCTGGACACGGCACCCGCGTGAAGCCTCGGTCGCGCTCGCGATTGCCGCGCTGTCGATCGTGCTTGGCTTGGCGGCCCCCGGCTACTTCGCGCTGGGAAACCTGAACGACCTGTTCCTCGCGAACATGCCGGTGATGATCGTCGCCGTCGGCATGACGCTCGTCATCCTTGCGGGCGAGATCGACATCTCGGTCGGCTCGATGTTCGCGGTCTGCAGCGTCACAGCCGGCGTGCTCGCGAAGCTGGGCCTCCCGCTGCCGCTCGCGGCCCTCGCCACCTGCGCGGCGGGCGCGGCGCTGGGGACGATGAACGGCGCGCTCGTCGCCTACGTCGGCGTGCCGTCGATCGTCGTGACCCTTGCGACGATGGTCGCGCTTCGGGACGGCCTGCGCTGGATCACGCAAGGCGCCTGGGTGGAGAACTTACCTCAGGGATTCCAGTGGTTCGGGTGGTCCCAGGCGGCGTATCCATGGGTGGCCGCCGGGATCGTGGCGGGCGTGCTGGCGACATGCGCGTGGGGCTTGCGCCATCTGGCGGCCGGCCGCGCGATCTATGCGACGGGCTCGAACGCCGCCGCGGCGCGGCTCGTCGGGTTCGACACGGCGCTCGTCAAGACCGCGGTCTTCGCCGCGTCGGGCGCCTGCACCGGTCTGGCGGCGGTCTTGAACGCGGTCCGGTTCAGCCAGATTCCCAGCAACGCCGGGCTGGGCCTCGAGATGGAAGTCATTGCAGCCGTCGTGGTCGGCGGCGCGGCCATCGAGGGCGGGCGGGGCACACTCGTGGGCACGGTGCTGGGCGTGCTGCTGCTCGGGGCACTGGGCCCCGCGCTCACGTTCCTTGGAGCGAGCGCGTACTGGGAACGCGCGCTGCAGGGCGCGATCATTCTCGCCGCCGTTTCCGCCCACGCGTTCCGGCGGCGGGCCACGCCCCCGGCCGCGGCGGTCGCGAGGCCGGCATGAGACAGGCAGGCATGAGAACTCATCTCATAAACCGGCCGGCATTCGGTCGGCGATGCATCCGGGCTGGGCGGCGTGGCTCCTCCCTCGAATACCGCCAGTATTCTCAGTCGTCGCGCCTGGCCAGCCCGGCGCCTCGCCGCCCTCGGTGCGGCGGCCGGTTTATGAGATGAGTTCTAGGCATCAGGCACCGGGCACTGGGAAGGGCGAAGCGTCGCGGTACGCGTTGAAGCCCTCGGCGTGGTCCGAGCGAGCCACCGCGCCCCGGCCTGGGCCGAGTGCCCAGTGCCGAGTGCCTTCCACCCCAGTGCCGAGTGCCTTGTGCCAAGTGCCTTCCACCCGAGTGCCCAGTGCCGAGTGCCCAGTGCCTGCTAGGCCCAGCCCCGCCCCGTCGTGGCGTGCGCGTTGGTCTCCGAACGGCGAATGGGTGCTGGCGGCCGCGCTCGGCTGCGAGATCGCGCTCTTTGCCGCCATCGCGCCGCGCTTCTTCACGACCGACAACCTCTTCGAGGTCTTTCGGCTCAGCATCGAGCTCGGGCTGCTCGCCATCGCGCTGACGCCCGTCATCATCACGGGCGGGATCGATCTGTCGGTCGGGTCGATGATGGGCCTCGCGGCGGTCGTCTTCGGCGCGGCCGTGCAGACCTGGCACCTGCCGATTCCCGCGGCGATCGCGCTCGTCCTGTGCGTCGGCGCCGCCGGCGGATGGCTCAACGCGGCGGCCGTGGCCAGACTCGGCGTCCCGCCGCTCATCGTGACGCTCGCGACGTTCTCGCTCTTTCGCGGGATCGCCGAGGGCATGACCCACGCCGCGGTCACCTACACCGGATTCGATCCGGCCTTTCTCCGCCTCGGGCAGGGCGACCTCTGGGGCATGATCCCGGCGCAGCTGCCGATCTTCCTGGCGGTGCTGGCCGCCTATTACGTGCTGCTGCACCGGTCGGTCATCGGCCGCGCCTGCTACGCCATCGGGTTCTCGCCGGCCGGCGCCCGCTACGCCGGCCTCCCGGTCGCCAAGCGCATCAGCCTCGTCTACGTCCTGTCCGGACTCGTGTCGAGCCTGGCCGCAATCATCTATGTCGCCCACCTGGGCCAGGCGAAGTCGGACGCGGGAACGGGCTACGAGCTGGATGCGATTACGGCCGTGGTGCTGGGCGGCACCTCGGTGTTTGGCGGCCGGGGCACGCTTTGGGGCACACTGCTAGGGCTCTTTGCCCTGTCCGTGTTGAGGAACGGCCTGCAGCTGGCGGCGCTGCCCGCCGAGCTGACGGGCGTCCTCACCGGCGTGCTGCTCGTCGCGACGATTGCCGTGGATCGGTGGCGGCGCCGGGTCAAACCGGCGGCCGTCGCGGAGGACGTGGACGTGAAGAACAGCCAAGTCGCCATCTTGGGCGGCATGATTCTCGCCGGCGCGCTCATCGTCGCCGGCACCAACGTGTGGCTGGTGCGGTCGCTGCGCCCTGCGGCCGGCACGGCGGCGACGTCGGCGCCTGCCACCGCCGGCGGCCGACGCATCGTGGTCGCCATGATGCCCAAGGCCAAAGGCGACCCGTACTTCGTCAGCTGCCGCACCGGCGCCGAAGAAGCTGCGCGCGAGCTGGGCGTCGATCTGATCTGGGACGGGCCCACGAGCCTCGACGCGGCCAAGCAGAATGAGGTGATCGAGGACTGGATCACGCGCAAGGTGGACGTCATCGCCGTGGCGGTGGCGAATCGCGCCGGCATCTCGACCGTGCTGCGCAAAGCGAGGGCGCACGGCATCGGCGTACTCACCTGGGACGCCGACGCCGACCCGGACGCGCGCGACTTCTTCGTCGATCAGGCCACGCCCGAAGGCATCGGCGACACGCTGACCGACGAAGCCGCGCGGCTGCTCGGCGGCACAGGCGACTTCGCCGTGCTCACCGGCGCGCTCGGCGCCGCCAACCAGAACGAGTGGATCGCGTTCATCAAGAAACGCCTGGCCGACAAGTATCCGAACTTGCACCTCGTCACCATCCGGCCGACCGATGACGACCGTGACAAGGCGTTTGCCGAGGCCCAGACGATCATGCAGGTGTACCCGACGGTCAAACTGCTGATGGCCATCTCAGCGCCGGCGGTGCCGGGCGCGGCCGAAGCAGTGCGGCAGGCCGGGCGCAAGGACCTCGACGTCATCGGCCTCTCGCTGCCCAACCTGAACAAGGCCTACGTGCACAGCGGTGTCGTGCAGACCGTCGTGCTCTGGAACACGACCGATCTGGGCTATCTGACCGTGTACGCCGCCAACGCGCTCGCGCGCCACGAGCTCGCGCCGGGCGCGACGACCATGCAGGCCGGCCGGCTCGGCGCGATCGACGTGAAAGGCGACCAGATCATCCTCGGGCCGCCGCTCAAGTTCACGAAGGACAACATCGACAAATTTGATTTCTGACGCCGGGGGGCTACCGGCTACCGGCAGGAGACAGGTCCGGGGTCCGGAGTCCGGAGTCCGGAGCCCGAAGCCCGAAGCCCGGAGCCCGATGTCTGTTACTTGTCTCCGAGCTTCAGCGCGAGGTGGTGCAGGAACAAGCCGACGTCGGTCACGAGCCCCAGCGTCTGCGACGAGCCGCGGTCGGCCAGTTTCGTCACGACCGCCGGATTGATGTTCAACGCAGACGACGCGCACACGCGCCGGGAGCATGTTGCCGACACCGATGCCGTGGAGCATCGAGGAAAGAATCAGGACGAGCTGGACGTCGGTCAGCGCGGCCGCGTACGCGTCCTGAGCCGCGACGAGGTCCATCATCGTGTCGGGCAGCGGGCCGTCGTCCCGGATGCTGCCCGCGAGCACGTAGTCCACGCCCTTCCGGACGCACTCGTACATCACGCCCGACGTCAGCACGCCCTGGTCGACGGCGGCGCGGATGCCGCCGGCGCGGACCATCGCGTTGATCGCCCGCATGTGATGCTGGTGGCCTTCCTTGACCGGGGCGCCGGTCGCGAGGTCCACGCCGAGCGACGTGCCGAACAACGCGAACTCGATGTCATGCACGGCCAGCGCGTTGCCGGCGAGCAGCGCATCGACGTAGCCGCCCTGAATCAGCTTCGCGAAGTGCTCCACGCCGCCCGTATGGACGACCACCGGGCCGGCCACGAACGCCACGCGGCCGCCCGCGCGCTTGATCTCGCGCAGCATCTCGGCCACCCGGGCCACACTCACCTCGACGCGGCGCTCCGACGAGATGTCGTTGGTCATGAACGCGAAGCTCTGCCGATCGCGTTCGCGGAACGCCGGAGTGACGCGGATCCCGTTGACGCCGCACACGACACGATCGCCCTTCCGCACCTCGCGGAGCTTGCGGCAGATCGCGCGGCCGGCGTCGATGACAATGACCGCGTCCATCCGCTGCCGCTCCACCTCGAGCCATTGCGACTCGAAGCGGACCAGCGTCTGCTGGTTGGTCGTCGAATAGAAGTCGATCGGGGCGCAGCCGTTCTTGTCGGCGGGCCGCACGAGCGCGTCCCGCTCGCTCACCGCGTGGCAGCCCAGCGGGATCAGCGCCTCGACCAGGCTCTCGAGGGTCGCCTGGTCGCGCGCGGTGACCTTCAAGCGCAGGTGCGAGAAGTCCTCGTTCGTGCGCCCGATGTCGAACCGCAGCACCTCGAAGCTGCCGCCGCGCTCGATGACCTTGTCGAAGATCAGGTTGAGCAGCTTGGAATCGATCAGGTGGCCTTCGGCCTCGATCACGTCGGAGACCGGCCGGTGGTCAGCCATGCCGCACCGCCCTCACTTCTCGGCCTCCAGCACGAACGCGCCGTGGTCGAGCACGAGGTGCGGCGGCTCGTCCAGGGTGAGGTACTCGAACTCGGCCTTGAACTCGTCGAGCGACAGCCCGGCGGCCGACGCGATCTTCGCGCACGCCGTGGGGTCAACGAAGTCGTCGCGCCTCAGCCGGATCATGTAGCGGCGCGCGATCGCGTAGCGCGTCGTGTGGACGTTGACGAGGCGGACACGCGCGCGGCCGCTCTCGGGATCGAGCATCTCCGTGAACGGGATCGGCACGAAATTGCCCGCCTGCATCGACACCATCGCCGCATTGCCGCCAGACAGGAGGTACTTGGCGGCGCAATAGCCCAGGTCGCGCGTGTACTCCATATCGAAGGGCACCGGGTCGGCGCACCGGAGCTCGTAGCCGATGTTCTTCGATGCGATCGTCAGCTTGACACCGAAGTCCTTGAGCCGTTCCTGGACGCGCGCCTTGAGAATGTCGCCGATGTTCACTTCGGCCAGCCGCACGTGCCCGTGCGCGTCGCGCTCGACGTTGTCGAGATCGGCGAGATCGTCCGGGTCGATCGAGAGCACGAGGCCTTCGGCCAGGATCGCGACCCCGTCGCGCCGGCCGTACGCCAGCCGCTTGAGGACGGCGCCGACGAGCGTGTCCACGATCTTCTTCAGCTTCACCGTCGGCCCCGGGAATTCCTCGGGGATGAGGGTCAACGTCGCGCCCGCGGCTTTGCCGATGCCGAGCGCCAGGTGACCCGCCTTGCGTCCCATCGCGATCACGAAATACCAGCGCGACGTCGTCTTGGCGTCCACCATCAAGCTCTTGACGACATCAACGCCCACGTGGCGTGCGGTCTGAAACCCGAAGGTGTCGATGTTCGCGGGCAGGTCCAGGTCGTTGTCGATGGTCTTCGGCACATGGACGACGCGAATGCGCCCGCCGGCCTGACGTTCGAGCGTCATTGCCGAAAACGCGGTGTCATCGCCGCCAATCGTGATGAGCGCCGAGACGTTCAGTCGCAGCAGCGAGAGGATCGCGTTCTCGACCAGCTGCGGGTCCTTGGTCGGGTTCGCTCGGGAGGTGCCCAGGTGCGACCCGCCGCGGAAGTGAATGCGGCTGACCTCTTCGATCGTGAGCGGGACGACGTGGTCGATGTCGCCCTTCATGATCCACTCGAAGCCATCGCGGACTCCAAGCACCGGGACGCCTTCCAGCCTCCCTCGGATCGTCGCGGCCCCGATGACGCTGTTGATGCCCGGCGCCGGCCCGCCCCCCACGAGAATTGCCATTGTCTTCGTCGCAGCCACCTGTCCTCCTGTCGATCGCCCTCTGTTGATACCAGGTCCCTAACCCATCATCGTAGCGCACGCGGCTCCAGGGCGGGCTTCCGGCCACAGGCTTTGGGCCCCTGGCTCGGATTCCGGCGTGCAAGCCACGCAACGCTCCCGTCGCCTGCGGTTAGAAGCCCGTAGCCGGCCGCCCGTCGCCCCGCTATACTCACCCACACACGAGACACGAGGCAGTTCTTTGGCGCGGCGCGGCCGCGCGTTTTGACTCGGAGAGACGCATCATGCACACGACCGACCCCGAACGACGACTGCTCACACGCCGCGACTTCGGCAAGCTCGCCCTGGCGGGCGTCCCCGCGTCGCTGGTGCTCGCGAACCTTCCGCTCAGCGCGCGCGCCGCCATGATCGACTCGCGGATCAAGGGCGTCCAGATCGGCGCGATCACCTACAGCTTCAACAGCATCGCGGCCAATCCGAACGACATCATCCAGGCGTACGTCACGATCGGGCTCGGCGAGATGGAGCTGATGTCGAATCACTGCGAAGCGCTGGCGGGCGCGCCCGCGGCGCCCGCGCGCGGCGGCGGGTTCGGTCGACGCGGCGCGGGCCGCGGCCCGGGCGGGCCGGCGGCGGGCGGCGCGGCCATGCCGGCGCCAGGCGGCGCCGCGCGCGCCGGCCAGGCCCCGGCGGCCGGGCGGCGCGGCGGCGGACGCGGGCGCCAGATGACGCCGGAGCAGCAGGCCGCGATGGACGCCTACAACGCCGAGATGAAGAAGTGGCGCATGTCGGCGACCGAGGCGACCTTCACGCCCGTGCGCGACAAGATCACCAACGCGGGCATCCTGCTCCAGCTCCTCTGCTACAACATGAACGTCGCCACGACGACCGACGACGAGATCGAATACGCGTTCATGATGGCCAAGGCGCTCGGCGTCAAGGCGATGTCGACCTCCACGCAGGTCAGCATGGCCAAGCGCCTCGCCCCGTTTGCGGAGAAGCACCAGCTCGTCGTGGGATTCCACGGGCACGACAACACGTCGGACCCCGAAGAAGTCTCGACCGAGGCGACGTTCCAGGAAGTCCTGGCGGCCGGCAAGTACATCGGCGCGAACCTGGACATCGGCCACTACACCGCGGCCGGCGGCGACCCGGTCGCGTTCATCAGGAAATACCACGACCGGATCACCAACCTGCACCTGAAGGACCGCAAGAAGGACCACGGTCCGAACCAGGTCTGGGGCCAGGGCGACACGCCGATCAAGCCCGTGCTGGATCTGCTGGTGCAGGAGAAGTGGGATATCCCCGCGAACATCGAGTACGAGGGCATCAACGACCCGGACGGCGCGGTCGCGGGCATCACGAAGTGCTTTCAGTTCATCAAGAACGCGCTGGCCTAGTGGAGCGTACCAGCGGGACGGCGGGTGATCACCCGTCGTCCCGATTCCGTCGGCTGGCGATGAGCCGGTCCACGCTCCATGCCCCCCCGCCCGCGGCCGCGAGATAGAGGTAGAGGAAGCAAAACAGCACGGTGATCTCGCCGCCGTTCAGGATCGGCCAGAACCCGCCGTGCACGTGGACCGTGAAGTACGCCACAGCCATCTCGCCGCTCAGGATGAACGCGACCGGCCGCGTCAAGAACCCAATCAGGATGCACGCGCCGCCGAACGTCTCGAGGATGCCGGCGATGCCGAACTCGGACATGAGCGGCATGTGCGGCATCGGATGGCTCGCGGGAAACCCGAAGAGCTTCTGCGCGCCGTGCGCCATGAACAGGAACGCCGCGACCACGCGCAGGACGCTAAGAAGCGCGCCCCTCACACCGTCCCCGCTCGCCGTCGTCGCCGTCGTCATGGAGCTTCCTTTCGTTCGATATCAATCAGGAGGCGGAGCGGCGCCGCGGCGCCGCCTTCTTCGGGTGCTTCGCGGAGACGTCACGCGCCACGACGAACTGCCGCGCTTCGTCGAAGTGGCTCTCCATCCTGCGTCTGGCCAGCGAGACGTTTCGAGCCGCGATGGCCTCCGCAATCCCCTCGTGAATCTCGACCACGCGGTCCACCTCCGCGCGCGACCGAAGACTGTCGTACCCGGCGCGGACGGTGCGCTCGAGCGAGCCCATGAGCGCATTCCCCAGCAGCCCGAACAGCGGGTTGCCGGTGGCGCGTCCGACGGCCTCATGGAATCGGAGGTCCGCCTGGACGAACCGCTCGCGCTGGCGCCCGGCGGCCCGCATCGCGGCCACGACCTCCGAGAGCGCCTCGACGTCGGCATCGGTGCGGCGGCCGGCCGCCAGCTCCGCCGCGCGCACCTCAATCGAGCTCCGCACTTCGAATACCTGCTCGGCCGTCGCCTGGTCGGTCAACAAGGCGTGCTTCAGGAACTGCTTGACGGCTCGGTTATTCAAACGCCCGACCCGGGGCGATCGGCCGTTCGCGATGTCGATAACACCCGCGCTCTCGAGCGAGCAGTACGCCTCGCGAACGATGCCCCGGCTGATGCCGAGGTCGGCGCTGAGCCGCGTCTCCGAAGGAATCTCGTCGCCGGAATTCAAGCGACGTTTCCGAATGTACTCGACCAGGTGCGCGACCACTCGATCGGCGAGGTTCTGGTCGGCGGCCGGCCTCGAAGTCTTCATGAGTTCGCGGCTATTATATCGGGGTCAGCCTTTGATCCCGGGCCGCCACCGCCCCGCGGCGCAGCCCTCGACATCCGTTTGACGGAGGAGTGTGTGCAATGAGGCGACCGACCAGTTCAATCCTGATGAAATTCGCATTAACGACCGTGGCATTCGGCGCGATGGCCGCGATGGCGTTCGCGCAAGTCCCGGCCGGGCCCGGCCGCGCGGGCGCCGGACGAGGCGGTCGTGGACGCGGCCCGCAGGTCGTCTCGCCCGAAGTGGGCGCCGACCGGACCGTCACGTTGCGATACCTCGCACCCAACGCGACGGAAGTGACCGTGAGCGGCGAGCTCGACGGCCAGACGTACCCGTTGACGAAGGGCGAGAACGGCGTCTGGAGCGTGACGATCGGCCCGCTGGCGCCGGACATCTACACCTACGCGTTTCACGTAGACGGGGTCACCGCCCTCGACCCGCGCAACGCGAACACGAAGATGGGCTACGGCGGCTTCGGCGCCGTGAGCGTCGTCGAAGTGCCCGGCGACGGCCCTCAGTTCTATGACGCGCAGCCCGTCCCGCACGGCGTCGTCCGCATCCAGCCGTACGAGTCGAAGACGATGGGGCTCAGCCGATCGATCTGGGTCTACACGCCGCCGGGCTACGACCGCGGCAGCAACTACCCGGTGCTCTACCTGCTGCATGGCGCGGGCGACATCGAGTCCGGCTGGACGCTCATCGGCCGCGCGAATCTGATCCTCGACAACCTGATTGCCGAGGGCAAGGCCAAGCCGATGGTCGTCGTCATGCCGCTGGGCCAGTCGATTCAGAGCTTCTACAACGGGCCCGCCAAGTCGTTCCAGGCGCCCGGCGGTCGGGGCGGCGGCCGCGGCGGGCCGCCGAGCGGCGACCTGACGCCGTTCGCGAAGGACCTGCTCGACGACGTCATGCCGCTGGTCGAGAAGACGTACAAGGTCTCCAAGCGGGTCGACGACCGGGCGATCGCGGGCCTGTCGATGGGCGGCGGCCAGACCATCAACATCGCGTTCAACCACCCGGAACTCTTCCGCTACGTCGTCCTGATGAGCCCGGCCACGCCCGGACAGAACGCCGAGCAGGCCTATCCGGCGTTCTTCAAGGATCCGTCGGTGCCGAACAAGCAGTTCAAGCTGTTCTGGATGGGCGTCGGCAAGGACGACACGCTCGTCGGCCCAACCGTCAAGCAGTTCGAAGCGCTGCTCACCGAGAAGGGCGTGCACCACACGTTCAAGATCTCGGACGGCCGGCACGAGTGGACCGTCTGGCGCCACAACCTGAACGACGTGGCGCCGATGTTGTTTAAGTAGGCCATCGGGCCATTGGGTCATTGGGCCATTGGGCCATTGGGCCATTGAGCTATTCGGCCGCCGCCGTCGCACCAATGACTCAATGAGCCAATGACCCAATGGCTCAATGTCTCAATAGCGAGGCTTTGCCCATGGTCATCGCGTGCCCGAACTGTGGCCAGAAGAACCGGCTCGGCGGACGTCACCTCGCCGGGCCGGCGCGCTGCGGCCAGTGCAAGTCGCCGATTGCCCCCGTCGCGGCGCCTATCGATGCCGACCAGGCGATCTTCGATGATGTCCTGGAGCACGCGACCGTGCCGGTGCTCGTGGATTTCTGGGCGTCCTGGTGCGGGCCGTGCCGGACGGCCGCGCCGGAAGTCAAACGCGTGGCCGCCGAGACGGCGGGCCGCGCGCTCGTCCTGAAGGTCGATACCGAGCGCCACCCCGAGTTGGCGGCGCGCTACCGCGTCGAGAGCATCCCGAACTTCGTCGTGCTCAAAGGCGGCCGCGTCGTGCGCCAGCAGCCGGGGGTCGTCCCCGCCGCCGAAATGATGAAGTGGCTGGCGTAGCCGCCGGGAACCGGCGGCGCTACCCGCGGCCGGACATCGCGAGGATCAGTTCCCACTCCTGCTCGGTCATCGGCATGACCGAGAGTCTCGGCAGATACGTCAGCGGGCATTTGGCGAACCGCCGATCGGCCTTGATCGCCGCTAGCGTCACCGGCGTCGGCAGCTTCTTCACAGGCACGAGGTCAACCGCGTAGGCCTTGCCGGTCTTGTCGGCGGGATCCGGATACGCGTCGCCCGCCGCCTTCGCGATGCCCACGACGGCCTTTTCGTTTCCCGTGTGGTAATAGAACACCAAGTCGCCTTTGCGGATCGTCCGCAGATGCTTCTGCGCCACCGGGTTCTTCACGCCGGTCCACGACGTCCCGCCGTCCTTGACGAACGTGTCGAAGCCGTAGTGCGACGGCTCTTCCTTGACCAGAAACGGCATGGGCTGGAGTCTACCGCATCAACCGGCCGCGTTGCCCCCAACCGTCTCGCCAATCAATGACCTTCGCGTCTCCGACGCCCATGCCGCGCCCGAAGGATAGGCGTAGTCACGACGCGACGCCTCCTTGATCTCGGCGCTGTAGCCAGGCTTGAGCGGCGCCATGTACCGCGCCTGCTGAATGACGACCGGATCGACGAAGTGCTCGTGCAGGTGGTCGACGAACTCCGTGACGCGATCGTCCATCCGGCCGGACACCGCGAGGTAGTCGAACATCGACAGGTGCTGCACCAGCTCACACAGGCCGACGCCGCCGGCATGGGGACAGACGGGCACGCCGAACTTCGCCGCCATGAGAATCACGGCGAGATTCTCATTCACGCCGCCCAGGCGGCAGCTGTCGATCTGGCAGAAGTCGAGCGCGCGCGCCTGCAGCATCTGCTTGAACACCACGCGGTTCGCGACGTGCTCCCCGGTCGCGACGCCAACGGGCTTGACGGCGGCCGCTATCGCCGCATGGCCCAGCACGTCGTCCGGGCTGGTCGGCTCCTCGATCCACCAGAGACCAAAGCGCGCCATTTCGCGAACGCGCGCGATCGCCTCGCCCACGTCCCAGCTTTGATTCGCGTCGGCCATCAGCCGGCACTCCGAGCCAATTTCCTCACGCACGAGTGCAAGCCGATGCGCATCGTCGGCCGGCGCGGCGCCGACCTTGACCTTGAAGTGGCGCCAGCCGTCGGCGAGCGCCTGGCGGCACAACTGGCGCACCTTCTCGTCGGAGTAGCCAATCCATCCAGCCGACGTGGTGTAGGCCGGATAGCCCTCGCGCAGAAGACGAGCCTCGCGCTCGGCCTTCTGCGGCGCCTGACGCTCGAGGATCTCGACGGCCTCCTCGCGCGTCAGCGCGTCGGTGATGTACCGAAAGTCGATGCAGCCGGCGAGCTGGCGCGGCGGCATATCCGCCAGCAGCTTCCAGACCGGCTTCCCCTCGGCCTTGGCCCACAAGTCCCAGACGGCGTTGACCACCGCCGCCATTGCCAGGTGGATCACGCCCTTCTCCGGCCCGAGCCATCGAAGCTGCGAGTCGGACGCCAGCGACCGCCAGAACGCGGCCGGATCCGCCACGATGTCGGCCAGGGTCTTGCCCACGACGTGGTGGCGGAAGGCCTCGATCGCGAGGAGGCACACCTCGTTGCCGCGGCCGATGGTGAACGTGAACCCGTGGCCGGATAGATCGCCGTCCGTCTTGAGAATCACGTAGGCCGCCGAGTAGTCCGGGTTCGGATGCATGGCATCGGTCCCGTCGCTCGTGCGGGAGGTGGGAAAGCGCAGGTCGATGGTCTGGATCCCGCGAATGGTCGCCAAGAGCTTTCGGTTCACGCGTCGGACTCCGAGGCTTTCAGGTTCCACAGACGCTCGGCGGTCCCGCCGAGCACGGCTTCGCGATCGGCGGCCGGCCACGTCGCGATGTAATCCATGACCACGCCCATCACCCGCATGTACCTCGCGGCGAGCGTGCAGACCGGCCAGTCCGATCCGATCATGAGGCGTTTTGGTCCGAAGGCTTCCGCGGCGGCGTCGAGATACGGCCGGAGATCGTCCGGCGTCCAGCCGTTCCACTCCGCCTCGGTCACGAGCCCCGACAGTTTGCACCACACATTCGGAAACGCCGCGAGTCGCCGGAGCTCGGTCCGCCACGGCTCGAGCTGGCCGCCGCGAATGTCGGGCTTGCCCATGTGGTCGAGCACGAACCGCTGATTCGGGAGCGGCGCGACGAACTTGACCGCCGCCGGCAATTGTCGCCCGTAGATGAGGAGGTCGTAGGTCAGGTCGAATCGCTCGAGCCTGGCGACGCCGCGCCGAAACGCCGGCCGCTCGAAGAACTCGTCCGGCTCGTCCTGCAGCACGTGGCGCACGCCGACGAGCTTGGGATGCTTGGCGATCCTCTCCAGATCGGCGTCGGCGGTCGGCGACTGCAGATCAACCCACCCGACGACGCCGGCGATGAACGAGTGCTCGTCGGCCAACTGGAGCAGCCAGCCGGTCTCTTCGAAGGTCTGGCGGGCCTGGACCGCGATGCAGCCGTCGATGCCGGCTGCTTCCAACTCGGGCGCGAGGTCTCCCGGCAGGAAGTCGCGGCGCAGCTTCGCCATCCGGTCGTCGATCCAGCCGGTACTCGGCGGCGTCGTACCGCCAGAAGTGTTGGTGAGTGTCAATGCGCACGCGAACTCCTTCAGTTCACGCGCGGGATGGGCCACCCGCCGCGCGCGCTGGACTCATAGCAGGCTTCCACCACCGCCATGGTCCGGATGGCGTCGTCCACGGCGCTCTCGAGCGTCTCGTCTTCGCCGGCCACGAACC
The DNA here is from genome assembly GCA_963849525.1 of uncultured Acidobacteriota bacterium. Taxonomy (GTDB): domain Bacteria; phylum Acidobacteriota; class Vicinamibacteria; order Vicinamibacterales; family SCN-69-37; genus CAVXSP01. The sequence continues at coordinate 500,990 of CAWKHL010000010.1, forward strand.
GCTGCAGATTGGACATCGGCCCTTCGAACGCCTCGGTAAACCACGAACCGCGCAGCGGCACGGGCTGCCACTCGCCGTCGAGGTTGACGGCCATCGCGTCGGGCGGCCCCTCGGGGTAGTCGAGGTTGACGCCCATGGTCAGCTCGACCGCGCCGCGCGTGCCTTCCACTTTCAGCATCGACGCGCGACGGGCCTTGCCCGCCCGGTGGGTGTGATTGAGGGCGAGCGAGCAGCGAATGCGATCCCCGTAATCCAGAATGATCGACGACCGCGTATCGGCAAACTCCGGCAGGTCCGGGTGCGCGACGGCTCGGCAGTAGGCGCCGTCCGGCTCGCCCACGAGCGCGCGAATCGCATCGAGGTAGTGAATCGAGTGGTAGACGACTTCGATGCGTGGCGCGCCCCGCATGAAGTCCCACAGCCACCACGGCTGCTCGGTGACGAGCCTGACCTCCACATCGACCACCGTGCCGAGCGCGCCGCGGGCAATGAGGTCGCGCAGCGCGAGCACGTTCGGGCTGAAACGCAGCTGAAAGTTCACGGCCGCCGTCAGCCGGCGCGCGCGGCAGCACTCGAGAATGCGCGTCGCCTCCGGCAGGTTCATCCCCATCGGCTTCTGAATCAGCACGGCGGAGCCGGCCGGCAGCTGCTCGAGCGTGGCGAGCACCTGGTCGCCGGGTACGGCGAGGTCGAAGACGACCCCGGAGGCCCGGCACGCGGCGTCGAGCGAGGGGAAGACTTCAGGAATCGCAAACGCGTCGGCCACGCCGCGCGCGGCGGTCTCACTCACATCGAAGACGCCGGCCACCGGAAATCCGAGCCGCCGGTAGGAGGGCAGGTGCGCGGTCCGCATGATCGCGCCGGCGCCGATGGCCACGATGGGACGAGGTGACGACGGTCGCGGCCACGCTTGACGTAAGGGCGTGGAGAAGAATAGAGGTGTCATTCTGGCTGCCGATCCATCCCGCCCCGCGGCGTTGCTCGTCGGTCGGATACGCCGGGTATTCTCCCTCCTCGCGCCTTGCGGGTCAGGCGCCTCGCCACCCAGAATGACACCTCTATTCTTCTCCACGCCCTAAGTCCATCGCTCAACGCACCACGAACGTATACGTTCCGGAGCCCACGTGCACCACGTCGCTCGTCCCTTCGGTCTCTACGCCGGACACAGGCCGCCCGCCCTCGGTGACCGTGGCGTTCGGAATCGCCGGCAGATAGATCGTCGCGCGCGTGTTGGCGGGGATCGTCACACTCATCGTAAACGGCCCGGCCGCCGTGCCATGCCAGTCGGTCACGATCTTCCCGTAGATCGAATCGTACTCGCCACGGGCCTGCGTGACGCGCGGGTCGAGCCTCGGATGAATGACGATGTCCTTGAAACCCGGCGCGCCGGCGGTCGTGTCGATGCCGGTCACGTCTCGATAGACCCACGCCACGACCGACCCGAACGAGTAGTGGTTGTACGAGTTCATCGCCGGATCGCCGCTGTCGCCGTTCCAGCGCTCCCACCATGTGGTCGCGCCTTTCTTCACCATGTAGCCCCACGACGGATACGTGTCGTTGAGCAACAGGCGGTAGGCCACGTCGCTGCGCCCGTGGTCGGCGAGCGTGAAGAGCAGAAATGGCGTCCCGAGGAATCCGGTTAACACGTGCCAGCCGCGCGCCTGGATCTCGCCGACGAGTCGATCCACGAGCCTCGGCGTGAGCGCGTCGGGCGCCATCCCCGTGTAGAGCGCGAGCACGTACGACGTCTCGGTGCCGACGTTCGACCGTGCCATCCGGCTTGATGAACGCCTGCTGGAACGCCGAGCGGATGTGGCCGTAGAGCGCCGTGTAGCGGGTGGCCGCCTCGTCATTGCCGACGGCTTGCGCCATCTGGGCCATCTGGCGCGCGATGAGCGCCCAGTACGCGGTCGCCACCAGCGGCTTGGACGTCCGGTCGTCGGGGGCGAGCCAGTCCGAGAAGTCGAACCCGACGCGGTTCTTGCGGATGAAGTCGGGATTGCCCGCCTGGATGTAGGCCATCCACCGCTCCATCGCGTCCCAATGCGCCCGAATGAACTGCGTATCGCCGTACTGCATCCACGCCGTCCACGGCACGATCACGCCCGCGTCGCCCCAGCCTGGCGCGCCAACGCCCAGGTCGGGCACGTGCGGCGCCGTGTCGGTGAATGCGCCGTCCGGTGACTGCGCGTCGTCCACGTCCTGCAGCCACTTGCGGGTGAACGCCGCGATGTCGAAGTTGTAGGCGCCGGTCCGCCAGAAGACGCCGGCGTCGCCCATCCACCCGAGCCGCTCGTCGCGCTGCGGGCAGTCGGTCGGCACGCTCAGGAAGTTGCCGCGCTGACCCCACACGCCGACGTTCCAGAACGCATTGATGAGCGGGCTCGACGTCGCCAGCCGACCGGTCGGCTCGCCCACGAGGCTGCTCACGACTTCACCCGTGATCGCACCGAGCGGCGGCCGGCCCGGATACCCGCGCACCTCCACGTAGCGGAATCCGTGAAACGTGAACGACGGCTGGTACGTCTCCGGCCCGCCGCCTTTGAGCACGTACTCGTCGGCGGCATCGGCGTCGCGCAGGTTGTCGCGATAGATGTTGCCGTCGGGCTTCAAGATCTCGGCGAAGCGCAAGTGAACGCGCGTCCCGCGCGGTCCGTTCACCGAGAGCCGCACCCAGCCCACCATGTTCTGGCCCATGTCGAACACGTAGACGCCGCCGCCCATGGCCTTGACGTTCTTGGGCGCGAGCGTCTGGACGATGTGCACCGGCGCCGAGATCTGGGCCGACACGGCGCCCGCGGGCCCGGCGGCCGCCGTGGCTGCCGTCCACGACTGATCGCGGAACCCGGCGCGGCTCCAGCCGGCTTGCTCCAGGCGCGCGTCGTACATCTCCCCCGCGTAGATCTCCGAGTGGCGGATCGGCGACGTCGACGTCTTCCACGACGGATTGGTGACGACGCGATCGCGGGTGCCGTCGGTGTAGTCGATCTCGAGCTGGGCGAGCAGCCGCGTCGGCCCCGGCCCGAAGAAGAACCGGTCGCCGTACCAGCTCATCGCGCTCGCGAACCAGCCGTCCCCCAGTTCGGCGCCAATCGCGTTCGCGCCAGGCACGACGAGGCTCGTGACGTCGTACGTCTGATAGCTCACCCGCTTGCGATAGTCCGTGAAGTCCGGTGTCAGCACGTCGTGCCCGACGCGCGCGCCGTTGAGAAACATCCGATAGCTGCCGAGCGCCGTCACGTACAGGCGCGCGCGCGCCACGCGCTTGGACACGGCGAAGTCGTGCCGGAACAGCCCCGCGGGACCGGGCAGCGGGCCGGGATCGGGAAAGCGCGCGTCGCCCACCGGGGCGACCGCGGCGGAAGGCGCCCATGCGGCCGCGCCAGTCGCCCGCGCCTCCCAGCGCGCGTCCGTCGGGTACCGGTCGACGCGGCCGTCCTGGCCAACGATCTTTACCAGGCCGGCCAGCGCCGACGGGATGAGGCCATCGGCCGGCGGCGTCGCGTCGGCCGGCACGGCCGTCACGACCGAGACGTCAACCTGGTTCTCCCCCGTGTGCAAACTGCCGGTGATGTCCTGGCGGTCGAACTCGAGCCAACTGCGCGTCTTCGCGCCGGCGGGCCGGCCGTTGACGGTCGCGGTGAAATCACCGCGCGACGTCAAGAACAGCGTCGCGTTCATCGGCAGCCTCGCCAGCGTGAACGTCAGTCGAAGCTCGGTCACGGTCTTGAGCGGCACGTGGAACGCGTCCTGGCTCGCGCGCCAGATCCACTGGATGCCGGCGTGGTCGGCGGCCGCGTCGGGGTCGGGCCGGCTGATCCACGCGGCCGTCCAGTCGGCGGGCTGGAGCCAGCCCCATCTCCCACCAGGCGGGCGCGGCGTACGGCGACGGCCGGTCCGCGGCGTCCCACACCCGGACGGACCAGTAATACCGGCGGCCGGACTGCAGCGCGGGCCCGGCGTAGTGAATCCCCACGGAAATGTCCGACGTCCGCTTGCCGCTGTCCCACACGTCGTCGGCACCCGCGGCGGCCTTCGCCGCGCTGGTCGCGACCACGATCTCGTACGCCGTCTGGCGCCAGTTCCGGGTCGTCGCCGCGCTCTGCCAGGCGAACCGAGGCGACGTCACGTCGATGCCGAGCGGATTCGCCATGTACTCGCAGGTCAGGTGGTCGGGCGCGGGGCCAGAGGCGCGGGGCCTCTGGGCGGAGGCGGCCGCAAGCAGGCACGGCACCATGAGCGCGGCCGCCACCGACGCGCGTCGAGTTTGGTTGTCCATGACGGGCACCGATTACATCACATCTCGGTGCGGCCGGCTTGTTGTACAGTCGCACGATGGCCACACATGCGGTGCTCGCAACGGTCGCGGACCAGCCGGGCATGCTGTTTCGGTTGACGAAGGTGTTTGCCGACCGGCAGGCGAACATCCGCTACGTCGACATCCACGCCGGGACGGATCGGTCGCAGATTTACTTCGAGTTTGACGTCGAGGGAGACAGCCTCGAAGCCATCGGCGGCGACCTGCGGCAGATTCCCGGCGTCGAGCGCGTGCTCGAGACGCCGTCGCTCGGCAAAATCTACGGCAAGCGCATCGTCGTCATGGGCGGCGGCGCGCAGGTCGGCCAGGTGGCGCTCGGGGCCATCTCGGAAGCTGACCGGCACAACATCCGCGGCGAGCACATCTCGGTGGACACGATTCCGCTGGTCGGCGAGCAGGCGCTGGCCGCGGCGGTCCGGGCGGTGGTGCGGCTCCCGCGCGTCAAGCTGCTCGTGTTGGCCGGCGCGTTGATGGGCGGCGAGATCACAACGGCCGTCCAGGAAGTGCAGCGCCACGGCCTGTTCGTGATCTCCCTCAACATGGCCGGCACCGTGCCCGACGCCGCCGACCTGGTGGTGAGCGATCCGGTGCAAGCCGGCGTCATGGCCGTGATGGCGGTCGCCGACACGGCCAAGTTCGATTTGATGAAGCAGCTCAAGAGAAGATACTGACGGTCCTGGGTTCTGAGGTTCCCGGGTTCTTGGGGTGCCCGGGTGCCGGTTCGAGGGTTCCGGGGTTCCGAGGTTCCGAGGTTCGACACACTCAGGGCGTCCCGAGCTAGTCGAGGGACGGAGTTCGAGCGCCGCTTCGTGAGCACCTCGATATACAGGCCCCACCCGAGCACCGCGCCACGGCTCGACGCCTCCGCGTGGCGTGACGAACGCCTGAACTCGTCCTCCGCCCGTCAGCTTCAGCGTCGCCCTTGACGTGTGGGGTGACTGCTTCCCGGCCTGCAGTTCACCCCTTGGAAATCATGCCTTTCACCACTGCTCCGAGAAGTCCCGCCGTCGCGCCCTCGCTCGCGGTCTCGGCATGGTGGTGCGGCAGATAGGGCGCGATCGCTTCGGCCAGATTCATGATCGGCATGCTTTGCAGCCAGACCTTGCCCGGACCGGTGAGACTGGCGAGGAACAGGCCCTCTCCGCCGAAGAGGATGTTGCGGAAGCCGCTCATCATTTGGATATCGAAGCCGACCGACGGGCTTTGGGCGCCGACATGGCCTGCGTGTACCAGGAGGCGCTGGCCGGGCTGAAGCTCTTCGATCGTGACCTCGCCGGACAGATCGAGCCAGACCGTGCCGGGCCCCGTGACGCGCTGCAGGATGAAGCCTTCGCCGCCGAAGAAACCGGCGCCGAGCTTCTTCTGAAATGCGATCTCGAGCGTCACGCTGTGCTCGGCGCACAAGAAGGTCTCTTTCCGCAGCAGCAACGATTCGCCCGCCTGGAGCGCGAACGGCAGGATCGCGCCGGGAAACCGAGGGGCAAAAGCGATCTTGCCCTGGCCGCTCTCTACCGCGAAATTGGTGACGAACAGCGACGATCCAGCGAACGTGCGCTTGAGCCCCCGCAAGAACCCCCCGCCCGTATTCGTCTGCATCTGGACGTTGTCGGACATCCACGCCATGGTGTTGGTCTGGCTGTAGACCGCGTCGCCCGCGTCGAGGCTCACGCTCAACACCTGCATCGTCGTTCCAAGAATGTCGAATCTCATCAGCGGCTCCTCGTCGTCAGCGTCCCAGCCGTCCGTCCGTGCCCAGACCACGCAGGATAGCCCATCGGGCCTGGGGTTCCGAGCGTGGGGCAGGGCCCCGATATCCGTTCGGCCCTTGCCGGTCTTGGAGTGGGGGATACTACGACCAACCCGGCGACCGACTGGAGTGGATGACAGCCATGTGGAACACGTTCAACGTCGTGATGCGGATTGTCAGCAGCCTGATTGGCCTCGTGATGGTGCTCATGGGAGGTGTCTGGATCCTCCAGGGACTCAACCTCGCGTTCCGCGTCGGCTTCATGGTGGGCGACATTCATTGGACTCTCTACGGCGCCGTCCTCGCCCTGGTCGGCGCCGCCCAGATCATCTGGACGAACATGCGGTCGTCAACCCGCGCGAGCCAGACGAGGTAATTGGCCATCGCGCGCAGCTTCACAGCCGCCGAGTCGGCTCGCTTCCGCGGGCAGATGCGCCTTACGCGAGCACCGCGAGCAACCGATCCAATCCCACGGCGCGCACTCCCGGCCGTAGCGCGGTCGAGTCTGGTGAGGTCGCGAGCGTCCGATGCACGACCAGCGGCGTGGCGGGCGTTGAACTTCATTGCCGCCCGCAGGCGAACGAGCCCGTCGGCCATTTGCGGCACGGGCGTTCTCGACGCCTTGGCCTCGATCAACACCAGGTCCGACTTGTGCGGCACCAAGAAATCGACTTCGAGCCCCTGGTGATCGCGGAAGTAGTAGACCTCCGGCCGGCCGCCGCGATTGATCTGCTGCTTGGCGATTTCACTGGCGACAAATCCTTCGAACACCGCGCCGAGAAACGGCGACCGCTCCAGGGCGCGCGCCGACTCGATGCCCAGGAGATGACAGGCGAGGCCGGAATCCACGAAGTAGCACTTCGGCGTCTTCACGAGGCGCTTGCCGAAGTTCTTGAAGTACCGGCGGCACCAGCAGAATCTGGCCGGTCACTTCGAGCACGCTCAGCCAGTCGGTAATCGTCGGCACCGACACGCCGAGCGGCGCGGCCAGCGACGTCTTGTTCAGCATCTGCCCGGTGAGGCTGGCCAGGAGCGCGACGAAGCGGCGAAACGTCGAGAGAATCGCGTACGCGGGTCACGTCGCGGACATCCCGCTCGAGGTACGACTGCACGTAGGATCGCAGCCAGAGACCGGCGGCCGACGGCCGCGCGACGACTTCAGGAAAGCCGCCGCGATAGAGCGAGACCTTCGGCGACTCGGCCACCGACAACGGCCAGAGGTGGAGAATGGCGGCCCGGCCGGCCATCGACTCGGTGACCCCTCGCATGAGGGGCGCTTCCTGCGAGCCGGTCAGGAACCATTGCCCATGCTTCCGCGGCTCGGCGTCGATGCGGGCGCGCACGTAGTTGAAGATCTCCGGGACGTGCTGCACCTCGTCCAGAATGACCGGGAGGCGGAGTTCCGCCAGGAACCCGCGCGGGTCGGCCCGGAAACGGGCAACGACATCCGGGTCTTCGAGCAGGTGGTAGGTCGCGTGCGGCCGCAGCGTCCGGAGCAGCGTCGTCTTGCCCGACCGGCGCGGCCCGGTGAGGAGCACGGCGCCAAAGGCGCGGGCGGCCCGCTCGACCTCGGCGGCCAGTGCGCGGCGAATGATGGGCATGTGAGAATTATAAAGTATAGATTTATAATACTCAAAGCGCAAATTGCTTGGATTTCGATGCTGGGACCTGCACACGCGGCCTGTGCGCCTCAGTTCAGCGTCGCTTCGAGGCCGTGTTCAACTTCACGGCCGCCCGCACGAGCGCCTTCAACGCCTTCTCGTTCAGCTTCTCCCCTTCGTGCACGTCGATGGCGCGCCGCACGTTTCCGTCGAGACTGGAATTGAACAGACCCGCCGGATCCTTCACCGACGCGCCCCTGGCGAAGGTCATCTTCACCACCGTCTTGTACGTCTCGCCCGTGCAGATGATGCCGTCATGCTCCCACACCGGCGTCCCCCTCCACTTCCACGCCTCGACCACTTCGGAATCCGCCTCCTTGATCAGTCCGCGGATTCGGGCGAGCACCTTGCCCCGCCAGTCGTCCAGCTCGGCGATTCGCGCGTCGATCAGCGCGGAGGGCGACTGGGCTCTCACCGACGCGCCTCGATCATCTTCCATCCGTTCCCCGACGGATCGCGGAATCCGGCGTCCACGCTGCCATAACGATTCACGGGCTCCTGCGTGAACTCCACGCCCCGCCCGCGCATCTGCTCGTAGAACGCTCGACAGTCGTCCACCACCAGCACGAGCGGCGGCATCGCGCCCTTGGCCACGACCGCCTTCAGCGTCTCCGCCGTCGCCGCGTCGTGCACCGGCGGCCCCGGCACGAACAACCCGAGCTGGAGCGACGGCTGGTCCGGGTGCTGCACCGTCAGCCAGCGATAGTCCCCGTTCTTCACGTCCGTGTGGACGCGGAACCCCAGCTTCTCCACGTAGAACGACAGCGCCTCGTCCTGATCCCGCACGTACAAACCAACGACATCGACTCCCTGGCTCATCGGGCCTCCTTTCGGCGAGACCGGATGGTATCGCTCCCCTTCTGCCGCTCGCTTCTCCGAAACTGCGGAAGTGAGGTTGGGCCGGTGCGCCGCGCTCACAAAGCAGTGGGGCACCCGGTCGAGGGCGTGCTCGGCGGTCTTCGCGCGTTCCCGGACGGCGCTCGGACTCTCGCCGGTGACATCGCGAAACGTGCGCCCGAACGTGCCCAGACTCAGCCAGCCCGTCTCAAACGCAATCTCCGTGATGGACCGCTCGGTGTCGCGGAGCAGCGCGGTCGCCCGTTCGATGCGCCGCGTGAGCAGGTACCGGTGCGGCGGGACGCCGAACGCCTGCTTGAACGACCGCGCGAAGTGGGCCGCGGACACGCCGCTCACCCTTGCCAGACGCCGCACCGGCCAGTGCTCGTGCGACGCGGCGTCCATCCGGTCCTTGGCGCGCAGCAGCCGGCGCAACAGCTCGGGGTCCTGGAATTCGGAACGTGCGGTCATGGCGGCTCGACGCCTCGATGTACGGCTTTCTTGACGAGCGCGGCGCGGCCGGCGTTCACGACCTCGCGATGGTCAGCGTATACGTCGTCAACGCGGTCCCGTCCGGCGAGGTGACGACGAGGGTGACGGGCTTCGTGGTCAACTTGAGCGGGATGGTGACGGGCGCGCCGGACGTCGAGGCCGCGCCATTGACGGTCAGCGTCGCGCGACCGGACAGCGTCACCGGCGCGACCTTCAGGCTCGAGGCGCCTTTCGCGACCTGAACGTGATAACTCGTGACCTGCGGCGAGAACGGCTCCCGCAGCGTGCCGCCCGTCACGTCGAGTCGCCCCAGCACCGCGATCCGTCCGGCCGGTGTCGAGAGCAAGCGGTTCGTGTTCACGCTGATGGCCACCCAGTTGGGATCGTTCAGCCGATCGCCCACCTGCGCCTGCATGGCCCCGACGGGTCGGGGGCCTGGCACCAGGGCGTCGGCGCCGCGGTCAACGACTGCCTGCGCCGCCGTCTGGACGTTGTCGAGGTACTGCTCGCCCGAGAGGGGCCGGTCGTTGTGCCCGGTCAGCACCGCCGTCACCTTGCCGCGCGTCTTCGCGCGCACGCGGAGAATCGACGCCAGGTAGACATCAATGGGCAGGCTGTTGCCAAGTTGCATGTAGGCCGAGTCCGGCACGATGGCGTTGTTGCTGCCGAATGAGTCACCGCTGAACAGAATGCCGCTCGGCTCGTCCAACGCCACGAGCGATCCCGGCGTGTGGCCGGGCATGGCGTAGAGGGTGATCGTCCGGCCGCCCAGATCGATCTTCTGGCCGTCGGTCATCGCCTTCACATGGGCCTCGATCGTCGCCTCGTCGATGCCGGCGCCCTGGAGGCGGCGCACGAGGGCGGGCCGGTCTGCCTCGCCGATGTACTCGACGCTGTCGCGCACGAACTGGTCCGCCTGCCCGATGTGATCGCCATGGTTGTGCGTGAAGACGACATCCATCGGCCGGCCGGCGATGAACGGCGAAAGATAGTCGTGCAGCGCGCCATCGCCCTGTCCGGAGTCGATCAGCACGGCGCGCGTCCGGCCGGTCACCAGGAACATCTTGTCGTTGAAGGCGTCGCGAATCATGCGGACGCCGGCGAAGACCGGCTCCGAGACGTACACGTCACGGTCGCGCCGGTCGATCGTGTAGACGAACGTGGCGACGTCGCTCGCCGCGGCGCCCGCCTTCGTCGCGACGGCGCGCACGGTGTACCCCGTGCGCAGGCCGCGATCGCCATCGGTGACCGAGGCGAGGAAGAACAGCTTCGCCGGGTCGAATCGCGGGCTGGCCGCCGAGGGCACGCTGCCGTCGAGCGTGTAGTGGATCTCGGCCTGCGGGTCGGCGTCCATCAGCGTGACCGACAGCGTGATCGGATACGTGCCGGAGACCGGGAACGCCGTCGGCGTCGCCAGCTTCGGCCCGGACGCCGCGGGCGGCGGGGCGCCTCGCTGCGCGCGCATCGGCAGTCCGGCGATCACCACGGCCACGGCAATGGCCGCCAGTCCATATTCCACTCGCGCTCGCTTCGTCACGCTCGTCCTCCTCACTGCTGCCGGGCGATCATCTGCCGGCCGCGGGGTCTACCGCAAGCGTCCTCTGCCTCGGCCGCCATGGTTCGTGACATCACCCCTCGCTGGTCGTAAACCGTGGCCGTGTGGCTGGGGCAGGTTGTTCTCAACACGCCCGTTGTGGTTGGATCACGGCATCCCGCCATGCGCCTTCCCCTCCTCTCGTTTCTCCTCCTGGCCGCTGTCTCGGTCACGTCCGCCGCGACGCCGCAAACCGTCGTCACGATCAAAGGCGACAGTTTTCTTATCAACGGCCACCCGACCTATGAGGGCCGCACGTGGCACGGGCACAAGATCGAGGGGCTGCTCCTGAACGCACGTCTCGTGCAGGCGACGTTCGATGATCTCAATCCCGGGACCGTCGCGCGGTGGGCGTATCCCGACACGGGCACATGGGATCCCGTGCGCAACGTGACGGAGTTCATCGCGGCGATGCCGGACTGGCGCGCGCACGGACTGCTCGCGTTTACGGTCAACTTCCAGGGCGGTTCGCCCGAGGGCTACTCAAAAGGGCAACCCTGGGAGAACAACGCCTATCACGCCGATGGCTCTCTGCGCCCTGCCTATGCGGATCGCATGGCCCGCGTCATCGATGCCGCCGATGCGCACGGGATGGTCGTCATCCTGTCGTATTTCTACTTCGGGCAGGACCAGCGCCTCGCCAACGAGGCGGCGGTCATCCGCGCAACGGACGAGGTCACGCGCTGGGTCCTCGATCACGGATGGCGCAATGTCATTGTCGAGGTCGACAACGAGTGCGACGTCGGCGAGTGGCACCACGACATTCTCGAGCCCGCGCGAATCCATGAGTTGATCGAGCGCGTGCGAGCGACCACGCGCAACGGCCGCCATCTCCTGGCGGGAACTTCATTCAAGGGCGGCAGTGTCCCCACCGAGAGCGTCGTGCGCGCCTCGGACTTCCTCCTGCTGCACGGCAACGGCGTGGGCGATCCCGATCGCATTGCCGAAATAGTGCGTGAGTCGCGCGCGGTGCCCGGTTACCGCGACCAGCCGATCCTCTTCAACGAGGACGACCACTACGACTTCGACAAACCGCACAACAACATGGTCGCCGCCATTTCCGAGCACGCCGGCTGGGGCTTCTTCGACTACCGGATGCAGGGAGAGGATTTCGACTCCGGCTACCAAAGCGTGCCCGTGAACTGGCGGATCAGCTCGCCGCGCAAGAAGGGCTTTTTCGATCTGCTCGCCGAAGTCACCGGTTCCCGATCAAACCAACGGTAGTCGCGATTGGTCCGAGAGACGCCGCGCTGTGTAGATCGCGGCCTCCAAAACAAGAACAGGGTCGGGCACGATCGTGCCCGACCCTGCGACATTGTCGTGACCGTTTACTCTTCCTCGTCGGCGCGCGCCAGGCGCGCTACGTCCGTGCCAGCACCTGCCGCGCGTCGCGGTCCGGGTCGATCTTCACGGTCGGCGTCGTGTCCCAGATCATCATCGCGCGGTTGGATTCTGTGAACGGCGCCCACGTCGGGATCCCGCTGTGATTCGGGTCGCCGTTCTTGGCGAACGCGACGAGTGCGCCGCTCATCCCCGACGCGAGCGTTCGCGCGTCATCCCCGCCGCCGGTGGCCTGCACGCACCGATCGATGTTGTCGAACCAGAACGCCAGGTCCTGGCAGTGGAAGGCCAGCGGGCGGCCGTCGAGGACCGGCGTCTTCCAGCCGAACCAGTAGGCGTAGACGGGCGCGCCGTTCTGCGCGGCCTTGCGCTCGGTCTCCAGGATCGTGCCCCGGCGGAACAGGTCCGCGCCGATGAGGCCGGCCACCTCGAACGGCTGCGCCGACGGGAAGATCTTGCGATAGGCCGCGATGGCCGGGGCGGTCTTCGCGCCAATCTGCGGTGTGAGCTGCGCCTGCAGCTGATCCCACGTCAGCGTGTTCGCCTGTGGATTGTTCATGCCGCCCGCGAACTCCTGGAAGCAGTTGCCGACGAGGAACGGAATGCCGGCCGAGAGAGCCGGCGCCGCCTTCGCGAACGGGTTCTCCGGCAGCACGGCGCCATCGACGACGGGCTGCCAACCGAGGTTGACGACGGGCGCCGTGCCCGGCGGCGGGAAGCCGAACGGCGCCATCTTCTGCTGGGCGGCGAGGCCCGCATTGAGCAGCGCGTCGGTCGACACCGTGTGCAGCTTGGCCACCTCGGAGGCGCCGAGCCCCAGTTCCTTCATCACGGCAAGCGCGAGCGTCTTGGCCGAGTCGGGCGTGCTGGTCGCGATGAACGACCCGCTCATCGCGACGGCCTTGTGGAAGAGCCCCTTCGCCTTTGGCATCGCCATCAGCGTCGTCACCTTCCCGCCGCCGCCCGACTGGCCGAAAATCGTGACGTTGCCGGCGTCGCCGCCGAAGCTGGCGACGTTGTCGCGCACCCACTCGAGCGCCTGGACCAGGTCGAGCATGCTGACGTTGCCCGAGGCCGCGTACTTCTCGCCGCCGATCCCGGAGAGGTCGAGGAAGCCGAAGACGTTGAGTCGGTGGTTCATCGACACGAGCACGACGTCGTGCTCGCGCGCGAGCCGCTCGCCGTCGTACGACGGAAGCTCCTGGCTCGATCCCGACGCGTACCCGCCGCCGTGGATCCAGACGAGGACGGGCCGCTTGCTCGAGTCGCCAACGGCCGGCGTCCAGACGTTCACGCGCAGCATGTCCTCGCCGGCGAATCCGTCGTCCCAGTGATAGAGGAACTGCTCCTCCTGATTCACCCAGCCGGCGCGCGGGCCGTGCGGCGAGACCGGACCCCAGGCGATCGTCGGACGCACGTCGGTCCACGGCTTGACGGGCTTCGGCGGCATGAAGCGGTTCTCGCCGGCCGTGGTGTCGCCGTACGGAATGCCCTTGAAGATGAATACGCCGTTGCGCGTGAACCCGCGAATCTTGCCGGCGCGGGTCGCGACGATGGCGCTGTCGGGCGTGGCCACCGATTCGGCCGGAGCGGCGCCCGCGGCTGGCGGCGGGGCCGCCGATGCGCAACCGGCGGCGGCCAGGGCGGCTCCAGCCACCGAGGCGCCGGCGAGCGTCGCCGTGTTCTTCATCCAGTCCCGCCGGCCCATCCCGCGCGTCGGGCGGTCCGTTGATCGATCCGTCTGCCTGGTGCTCATAAGGTCCTCACAAGTTGATGCGGGGCGATCATCTGCCAGCCGCGGTGTCTGCCGCAAGCGTCGTCTGCTTCGGGCGGAGTCTCCGCCGTTGACCGCGCAACATGCCCGTTCTTGGATCTTCCCGGCTCCCCCGTTCAGACACAGGTCTGACCCCGTCCTCGCGTTCCCGTCGTCAGCGCGTCAAGTTCGACGTTGGGAGGTCAGAAGTGAGAAGCACCGGCGGCGCAGACGATCGCGACGCCCGCGGGGTATCTACAGCGCGATCACCTTCAGCGGCGAATGCCGTGCGATGGCGGCAAAGTCATCGTCCGAGGTCAGCAGCTCGTGATCGCCGCCGATGGCGACCGCGGCGATCAGGCAGTCGATGGCGGAGACGTTGCACCCTTTGGCGAGGCACGTGTTTCTCAGGCGCGCGGCCGCGACGTGGTCGTTGGTCGAGGCGAGGACAATCGCGAAGCTGCTGGTCAGCCGATCCTCGAGTTCGACGAATTGCTTGTCACGGCGGACACCGCTCAGTACTTCCTGCAGCACGATCCCGGGCAGTCCCACGCCGGCGTCGCCGGTCATCAGGTTCGCCATCGCGTTCTGAAGCCGCACCTCGCCTGCGCCCGGACCCGCGCGGCGAAAGACGCGTGACAGAATCGATGTGTCGATGAGAATCATCGTCGGCGACGATCCTTCTTGTAGTCGTAACGGCGGTCGAACGCGATCGAGCCAAACAGTTGGGAGAGGCTGGCGCGGTGGCGCCGACGGATGAACTCGCGGAGCGCCTCGTTGACCGTTTCGCGCTTCGTCTTCTGGCCGCCCAGCCGCAGCGCTTCGCTCAGAAGACGATCGTCAATGGCCAGGTTGCTAGGCATACACAAAATGTAACACATGAAACTGTGTGACTTCGGCCGTCGGCGGCGTGGATTCTTGGCTGGCATGCCGCGAACGCCGCGAGCCGAGCCCTGCGGTCAAGGTCGTCCATCGGCGATGCCGTGCCGGAGCCCACACGACGACTCAGCGCCTCGACCGTCGGCGCGTTTTGCTGCGCGTCGGCCGGCCTTGCGCGGACCGTCGTCCCGGTGGACCGCCCTGCGCCTGCATCCACTCGATCGCGCCGGGGGTCTGTTGGTAGACGGCGAGCAACGCGTCGGCCACGTACACGGCCTCTTCTACGCTGCCGAGCGTGTACTGTGGCGGCAGCGGAAGATCCACTGCCGCCAGCGCCAGGAAGGCTGGGACGTGCGGGTTCGCCCTGACAGCTTCTGCACGCGCCACGCGGCTGCGTTCGGTGTCGCCCTCGGCTCGGAAGCACCGGAGCGCGGTTCCGTAATGCCACATCGCGTGGATGTCGTCCGTGTAGTCGTCGAGCAGCCGGCCGGCGTCATCGTCCCGGCCCTGCTCGAACAACATCGGCAGGAGCAGGTCCCGGACGCCCTGGTTGTCGTTGGGGTTGAGGCGCAGCATCTCGCGGTACTGGTCGATGGCCTCGTCGCGTCGGCCGAGCTCGTCGAGCGCCTGCGCCACCGCGAGCCGAGCGCGCATGTACGGACGCGTCTCCACCTGACCCCAGAACCGGCCGGCCAGCCCCTCGAATGCCTTGGCGCCGATGGCCCGCGCGCCGGCCTCGACGCCCCGCTGGTACCACTCGAGGGCGCGCGCTGGTGTGGCCGCCGATTCACCAAGGATGACGCAGGCGTCGGCGCAATCCTCGGAGCGCGCGAGCGCCAGCCGCGCGCGCTTGACGCGCAGGCGTCCGTTGACCTCCATCGCCGCATACGCCAGGTCCTGCGCCTGCTCGAGCGGGGTGAGCCCCCGGCCGAGCGCCTGCTCCGGATCGCCATCGAGCAGCCCCTGCGCCTGCGCCTCCTCGATGACCTTGTTCGCATCGTCCAGGGACTCGAACGTTCGGCTGGCCAGCAAGCGCGAGATGTTGACCGTGCTGCGCTCGACCAACCGTGCGAGCGGCCGCTCCGGCGGGCGGGGCGGCGCCCCCGCTTCGACCTCGAGGAGCATCGGCAGCGTCAGCCGCACGGTCACCGCGCCGTCGACGGTCGTGACGGTCTTCTCCCAGCGGCCCGAGTCCAGCTCGTCCTCGGTGGTCGTGGTGAATGCGCGCAGCAGGGCCTCGATGTAGGCGAGCCCGGCGGCGTCCGGACGCCGGGAAGCCTTGTTGAGGTGCAGATCCACCGCAAAGGGATAGGCACGCGGGCCGGCGACCGGCAAACCGCGCTCCTCCCACGCGTCGGCGTCGCCGAACGGCATCTCGTCGATGGCGCCGAAGGTCATGCCGTGCGCGCGCGTCGGGGCCTTCCGGCGATCGTCGAACATCCGCTCGAACGCGCTGCGCGAGTCGAAGAACCCCAATCCAAACTGCTCGCCCGCGTTGCCGAGCACCACGACGTGCTTCATGCCGCGCGGCGGCGCGGGTGATTCGACGACGAGCAGGTCCTCGTTGGCAAGGTGCTGCCACGGCGCGGCGCCGTAGAACGCGGCGGCCGCCTCGGCGTACGCGCGCAGCCGGTCCAGCGTGACGCCCGGAGCTTCGAGCGCGCCGGGCACGCGCGGTCCATCGGTAACGCCGGCTTCCATCTCCTGCAGCACGTGGCGCACCGCCGGAAGGTCGTCCACCAGCTCGACCCGCGTGTCGTACCGGGACAGCGCGTCCGACACCCGGCGCAGGACGTCCGCGTCGCGCACCTGCACGACGGCCGGCCGGCCGTCGAGCCGCCTGGCCTCCTTGAGGCCGAAGTTGATGAGCCCGGCAAGCGCCAGGTCCGGCGTCGCGGTGTTTCCCCCCGAGTCGTCAGGGAACTCGATGTGAATCAAACCGGTGCGCGAACTGACCCAGAGAGCGGCGACGGGCCGAAAGGGCGGACCGTTCTTGTCCACGGGGTTGTCGACCCAGGCGGGCATCCGCACGAGGCCGCCTTGCCAGACCTCCTGCGATCGGAGCGCGAGGCGGGTGAATCGGCCGAGGGCGATCGACGACACGTCAGGCACGCGAACCTCCCGCCCCACTACGGGCGCACTGATTTGCGCGCGCCCGGCCCGCTGGTCCTCGATGTCGGTGCCACGGAGACACCTTCGAGTGCGGTCGCGTCGAAATAGCGGGTCATGCGCGGTCGGCAGGGTCTTCAAGAATCGCGTCGGCCACGAACTCCCGCGGCGACGGACCGGGCGAAATGGCGCGCTGACCCCGGTCGGTGATCACGAGCGTCCGGCCCCGACGGACCTGCTTCAGCTACGCGCCAAGGCGCGTCTTCAGTTCGCGGGCACCGACGGTGGCGCATCTAGCCATGTAATCATGATGACCACATAGAGCCGCTTGTCAAACCGGCGGTGACAATGGCGGCCCACTTCCGCTATGCCGTCCTGACGGGTTGCCGTCAGCCGATCGCCGGGGTTCACGCTGACGGCGATCGCGATGCTCAGCGTCGGCATCGGCGTCAACCTGGCCTTCTTTCAGGCCGTGAGCGGCCAATTGCTCCAACCGCTGCAGGTGAAGGACCCGCGGTCGCTCGTCAATTTCCACTACCGCGGAAAGACCTTCGATTCGAGCGACGTGCCGTACCCCGTCGCCGTGTACGCTGGCGCCCACACGGACGCCCTCTCGGCCGTCCTCGTGTCCCGCGTCGCCGCACTCAGCTGGTCCAGCCTCGGCGACGAGATCGTCAACGGCGAGTTTGTGTCGGCCAACTGGTTCGACGAGCTGGGCGCAGGCCCCGCGGCGGGCCGGATGTTCCATCGGGGCGTCGACGACACCGCGTCGGCGCCGGCGGTCGTCGTCCTGAGTTATCGATTCTGGCAGCGCAGTTTCGGCGGTCGCCTCGACCTCGTCGGCAGCACGATCCGCCTGAACGGCCAGCCCACCGTCGTCGCGGGCGTGACCGACGCGCGGTTTCCCGGCCTCGACCGAAGCGACTTCTGGATCCCCATCGAACGGATCGCCTATTTCCAGCCCGCCAGCGCGGTCCTCAACGATTGGGCGACGCAGACGGTGCAGATGTACGGCCGTCTTCGGCCCGGCGTGTCGCTCGCCGGCGCCCGCGAGGCATCGCGAGCGGTGATGGCCGATCTCGCGGCCGCCAGACCCGACGCCGTCGGACCCGGGCAATGGCTCGAACCCTACTCCGGCGACGTCCGCTTCATGCCGCCCCAAGAGCGGCAGCAGGCGTGGACGATCGTGGCGGCGGTCGCCGTCCTGACGACGATTGTGCTGATGGTGATGTGCCTGAATCTCAGTAATCTGACGCTGGCGCGCGCGGTCGCGCGCGTACGGGAAATGAGCATCAGGACCGCGCTGGGCGCCGGGCGATGGCGCGTGCTCCGGCACCTCGCGGTCGAACACCTCCTGCTGGCAGGCGCTGGCGCCGCGGGCGGATGGCTGCTGACGCTCGCCACCATGTCCGTCCTGGCGACTGAGGCGGTATTGCCGCCGTTCTCGGAGTTCGACTGGCGAATGCTGCTCGCCGCGGCCTGCGCGGCGTTCTTCGCGGCCCTGGTGGTCGGATTCGCGCCGGCCTGGAAGATCGGGCGCCAGGATCTGGCGCTCGCCGCGCGCGACGGTGGCGAGCGCTCGTCCCGGGGCTTGCACGCCGCTCGCCTGCGCCACTGGCTCGCCGCCGGCCAGGTCGCGGGCAGCTGCGTCCTGGTCGTCTTCGCGGCCCAGATGCTCCGCGGCCTGGAACGCGCCGTGGACACGAACCAGGGCTTCAGCCTCGATCGGCTCGCGGTTCTCGAGCCTCCAGAGGATTCGTTCGGCGCCGCTCGCGGCGCGGCCGTCTCGTTCTGGAACGACGTCCGCACGATGGTCGGCGCGCAGCCCGAGGTGGAGGGCGTGACGCTGGCGAACGCCGCGCCGCTCGGCGACGGCATTTCATCGAGCCGCTTTGCCGTCGCGCCGGTATGGTTTCGGGTGTTGAAGGTGGATCCCGACTTCTTTGCGACGCTCCGCATCCCGATTCTGTCGGGCCGCGCCTTCGCCCTTGGAGACGACGAGGCCTCCGCCGTCGTCATCAGCCGGCAGGGCGCCCTCGATATGTACGGCACGCTCGACGTCCTCGGCCGCGGGTTCCCGAAGGGCGCGGCTCAGCCGACAATCGTCGGCATCGCCGGGGATGCGCGTCTGTCGAACGTCCAGGCCACCGACCAGGTCGAGCTCTACCGGCCTTTACCCGTTGACCAGACACGCGTGATGATCGTGCGGGCACGAACGGACCCGGCGCGTCTCGTTACGCCGCTGCGGGATGCCGTGCGGGCGGTCGATCCGCGTGTCCTGCCCGCGGTCCGACTCGTCCGCGACGACTTCGACCGCGAGCTGCGCGGCCCGCGGCTCGCGAGCGCCCTCGCCGGACTGACGGCGTGCCTGGCGCTCGTGCTCGCCGCGCTCGGCATTTTCGGCGTCGTCTCGTACGGCGTCGGGCTAAGGACGAAGGAGATTGGCGTTCGGCTCGCGCTCGGCGCCACGACCGGATCGGTCCTTCGTCTGTTGCTGCGCTACACGCTCGTTAGCGGCGCCGCCGGGCTGGTCGTGGGCCTCGCCGGCGGCTGGCCCGCGGGCAAGGCGTTCGCCGGCTCGCCGTTCTACCTGCGGCCGCTCGATCCGGCCGCGTACGGGCTCGTCACGATCCTGCTGCTGGCGACGGGCGCCGCGCCGTCGTGCCGGCGTGGCGCACGCTGCGCGGCAACCCGCTGCAGGCATTGCGCGACGAGTAGGACGCGAGGAGCCGCGGCTTGGCGAGGACCCGGTCGTCCCGAAAGCGCGCGGACACGCGTGAAACGTGACGACGCAAGTACACTGGTTCCATGGCCGATGACCAGCTCAAGTCTGCCTACGAGATCGCGATGGCGCGCTTCCAGAAAGGCGATGCCGACGCCGGCATCGTGCAGCAGCCGCTCTCCGACGCGCAGAAGGCCGCGATCGCGGAAGTGCGCAGCCGATACCAGGCGAAAATCGCCGAGCGTGAGATTCTTCATCGCGGAAGCACGGTCGCAATGATGGATCCGGCTGAGCGCGAAGCGGCTGAAGACGAGTACCGGCGCGATCGAGAGCGCCTCAGCTCCGAGCGCGAGGCGAAGATCGAGGCCCTCCGCCGGGGAGAGTAAAGCGGACGCGATCGTCTATCTGACGGTCTTCTGCACCGGCGACCGGTGCCGCAACACCGTCGGGCAAGGGCCGACGGTGGTTGTCGCGCCTCCGGCGGGCGTTCACAACGGTAGAGACTTCGCGCTACTCGAGGTCCCGCTCCCGTTCGTACGCGGCCAGGTCCACCTCGAAGCGTTCCCAGCACGCCCTGCAGATGCCGTGCGACAGGGCGAACGCCTCGCCTTGGTCCGGCAGGAACTGACGAATCGGCACCCACTTGCCCTCCGTGGTCCGCACGCGCGTGCACCACGCGCAGACCACGGCCATACCGGCGTCGACGGCAATCAGAGAGGAATCCACGGGCGGCCAAGGACGCGACGCCGCGACTTCGCGCAACAGCTGCGAGTGCCGGCCGCGGAATCGGTCGCGGTAGTCGGTGAGCAGGTCGAACACCTCGCTCCGCGCACTGGACAGCTCCGGCAGCGCGCGCATGCAGTCCTCAATCTGGCGCAGCCGGACGAGGATCGCGTGGCCGGCCAGGTCCCAGGCGGCGCGCGCGAGGTCGGCGCCACCGGCAACGACGGCCAAGCGGGTGCCAAGGTCGGCGGCGACACGGAGGCGCCAGGCTGGCCCCATCGTCCCCGGCGGCGCGTCGCGGAGCCCGCTGAGCAGGGCCGCGGCGGCGGCGAGGCCGTCGGGCTCCGGGCGCACGGCCAGCAGGCATCGGACACTCTGCTCGGCGTACTCCAGTTCGCGGCGGAGAATGCCGTCCGAAGGAGGGATGCGCTCGAGCCAGGGCTGCACTGCGGCGAAGCGGCCCGCATTGTTCAGCGCGACGACGTTGACGAACCATTCGAGCCGCCGCGACAGGGGCTTCCCTTGGAAGGCCCGCGAGGCCTCGTTCGCTCGCGCGAATTCCTCGAGCGCGCGCGGGACGTCCCCTCGGTTGGCCGCCAGCCGGGCGCGATGGAGCGCCACCAACAGCCGAAGCTGGCGGGCCTCCGCGGGCTCGACGTCGTCGATCTCCCGCTCGATGCTGTCGATCACGGCCGGGATCCGCTCGTAGTCCTCGATGCCGTCCAGCGCGTTGGCGATCTGCTCTTCGGCAAGCACGCGGCGCCAGGGGTCGCCGGCGCGGGCCGCCAGGTCCCGGGCGTGCGTGGCCAGGGTGAGCGCCTCGAACTCGCGCCCGTCGTTGGCGCAGAGGCGTGCCATGTTCTTCGTGACCTCGCGCTCCAGCGCCGAGCCCGAGCCTCGGACGGCGTCAAGGACGCCGCGGTACGCCTGCTCGGCTTGGGCGAGCGCCCCGGCTAGTTCGTGCTGCCGGCCCCGCTGCAGGGCTGCGTCGAGATCCAGGTCCGTCACGCCGGGACCATTGTGGGTGCTGGTGGAGCCGGCGACAAGCGCGCGGTCCCAAAGACCCGGAAACCGCGTCCCTCGACACACTCGGAACGTCGGTTCCAGCTAATCACGTTCCGACACGTCGTGCGACGTCAGGTGTTGGCCAGCGCCTCGGTCATGAGCTGCTTGAGTACCGGGGCACGGTTGTGGCGCTTGACCCGAAGGTGGCGAACACGCGGAGCACGACGTCGCCCTTGATGGCCCACAGCCAGTGCTGCGACGAGGTGAAGATTGCCTCGTCTCCGACACCCGCCACCGACTGCATCGACCCGGCGTACAGCTCCTTGAGGGAATCGAAGTAGGACTGCGCGGTTGGGTACTGCTTGGCGAGCGCCGGATTGGGGCCGCTGACCTCGAGCGTGATCGAAGCGATCTTGTCCGGCCCGGCGCCGGTATCACCTGCGGCGGTCATCCAATTGCATCCACGGGAGCCGGGAGTCTCGTTGTCGGCCTTACCGGGGTCCACCTTCATCCCGACGGCGCTAGCGACCTGGGCATCGGTGAGCAGATCGCAGGCCTGCAACGACGTGTTCGGCCAGGCACCCGTCGCTTTTTGGGCCGTGGTCGCGGGGCGACCCGTTGCATGGTTGGTGTCAGCCGTGTTGGAGCTCCCGCTGCTGCCGCAGCCGGCGGTCGCGAACAACAGAGCCACAGCGAGCACTCCCGATCCTGTCGCGCGTGATAGGCGCATATCGGTTTCTCCTCGTGCTGGGGTGTGACGTCGTTTGATGACGACACTTCAACGATAGCAAACATCAGCGCAGGCGCGCGGGTGACAGAACGGCATTCTTGGACCGTCCCGGCTCCACGTTTCAGACACAGACTTCATCCAACGCGTACGCGACGATGCCGGAGGGGGGCGAAGTGCTCGTCGCCCATTTCAATGCAAAATATGACGAGTTCCCGGCTGGAGGAGCCACCGGCTGTGGCCTTTCAGGCCGTTGCAGAATGAGTGACACACATGACACCCAAGAACACGATTTGTCTCTGGTTCGACAAGGACGCGCATGAAGCGGCGCGTTTCTACGCCGCGACGTTTCCGGATAGCAAAGTGACTGCGGTGCACACGGCGCCCGGCGACTACCCGGGCGGCAAGAAGGGCGATGTGCTGACGGTGGCGTTCACGATTGTCGGCATTCCTTGCCTCGGCCTCAACGGCGGCCCGGCGTTCACGCATAGCGAGGCGTTTTCTTTCCAGATCGCGACCGACACTCAGGAAGAGACCGACCGCTACTGGAACGCGATCGTCGGCAATGGCGGCAAGGAAAGCGCGTGCGGTTGGTGCAAGGATCGCTGGGGCCTCTCCTGGCAGATCACGCCGCGCGCGCTTACCGACGGCCTGGCGGCCGGCGGCGCCGAGTCCCAGCGCACGTTCGCGGCCATGATGACCATGACGAAGATCGACATCGCGGCCATCGAGGCCGCACGGCGGGGCTAGGGCCCGACGGCTCGATAGACCTACTTGGCGGATGATCCTGGAGGGCGACGCGTGGAGATGGCCTATCGAGAGCGGTGGGAGGCAGAGATCGCCCAGATGCGGCGGGTACTCGCCGGCTTTGCGATGAAGGAGGAGTGTAAGTGGGGCAAGCCCACCTACACCGTGGATGGGAAGAACATCATCATCATGCAGGGCTTCAAGGAGTACTTCGGGCTGGGCTTCTTTCAAGGCGCCCTGCTGAAGGACCCCAAGAAGCTGCTGGTACAGCTCGGCCAGGTGCACGCCGGGCGCGTGATGAAGTTCACCAGCGCGAAAGACATCGCGGCAAAGGCGGCGACCATCAAGGCCTACGTGCGCGAAGCCATCGCCGTCGAGAAGGCTGGGCTGCGGATGGCGCGGAAGAAGACCTCGGATTATCCGGTTCCCGAGGAGCTACGGACGCGGTTCCGAACGGACCCGCGTTTCAAGCGCGCCTTCAAAGCGCTGACGCCGGGGCGGCAGAGAAGTTACCTGTACCACTTTGCCGCGGCCAAGCAGTCGGCGACGCGGGTGGCGCGAATCGAAAAGGCGATGCCGGCGATATTCGAAGGCCGAGGGTTCCTGGAGAGACGCTAAGGGTCTGTCAGGGTGCCTTGGGGGACGCTCCTGCACGACGGACCGCGGGCGGTCACCGCTCCTCGACGGTCAGCACGCGATCGACGTTCGGGTGCTCGACCGTCTGGCGATCACCGCCGGGCCACTGGACCTCGATCCGGTCCACCGCGGTGGTCTGTCCCAATCCGAACCAGGCCTCCGGAGCCGATTGCGACAGATAGTTCCCCGTCGCCCCGTACTCTCGAAACTGCCGTGTGCCACCGGCCTCGAGCGAGACCTTGGCGCCGTAGCCCGAGCGGTTGGCTCGCCGCCCGATCAGATGAACAGCGAGCCAGTGATTGTGCCCGTTCCCGTCGCTGCGCAGCAGCATCGGGCGGCCGTGGTTCGTCGTCACGATCACGTCCAGATCGCCGTCGTGGTCGTAGTCGGCGTACGCCGCGCCGCGGCCGACGATGGGGGCGTTCAGCGCATCGCCCGCGGCGCCCGCGCGCGCCAGGTCGTAGTAGCCCTCCGCGCCTCTGGACCAGAACAGGAACGGCCGCGCCGGCACGAGCTTCGTGCGATCGCCCTTGTCTTCGAGCGTCGAGCCGTTGATGGCCATCAGATCGAGCCGGCCGTCGTTGTCGAAGTCGAAGAAGAACGCGCTCCACCCTGCGTCGCCCATGGCAATGCCGCCGCATCCGTACTCGTCTGCCATATCGGAGAAATGCAGGGGCCCCTTCCCTCCCTGCTCCGCCCAGAGGTTCGCGTAGAGCGCGTAGCCCTCGCCGATCCAATGGGTCAGGAACATGTCGCTGTCGCCGTCACCGTCGAAGTCTCCGACGGCCACGCCCATGGTTCCGCGGTTCTCCTCCGTCCATGAGGACGCGCTGACGTCCCGGAACCGTCCGTGTCCGAGGTTCTCGTACATGCGGTTGGACGAGATGTCGTTGCCCACATAGAGGTCGTCCCACCCGTTGCGATCGAAGTCGGCGAAGGCGGCCGAGAGACTGCGCCCCCCGGGATTGGCCACGCCGAGCTGCGGCGCGACGTCCGTGAACGTTCCATCCCGGTTGTTGCGATAGAGCCGGTTCGGCGCCGGATCGAACGATGACGGGTTCAGCGTGAAGGGAACGTTCGGCCCCCAGTCCTGCGACGTCGAACTTGCAGGGACCTGCCGCGCGTCGTACTTCACGTAATTGGCGACGTACAGGTCGAGGTAGCCGTCGTGGTCGTAGTCCACCCAGGCGGGCGTGAGTCCCCACCGGTCGTTCGCCACCCCGGCTCGATCGGTGGCGTCCGTGAAGGTCCCGTTCCCGTTGTTGTGATAGAGCACGGACCGGCCGTCATTGGTCACGTACAGGTCGAGGTTCCCGTCGTTGTCGTAGTCGCCCCAGGCCGCGCCCATGCCATAGCCGCCGCGGTTGGCCACGCCAGCCTCGACCGTCACGTCGGTGAACGTGCCGTCGCGGTCATTGCGGTAGAGGTGACTGAACGGCGCATCGGGACCGGGCTTCGCACCCCACGGGCCTGGTTGATTGACCAGATACAGGTCCGGCCATCCGTCATTGTCATAGTCGCCCCAGGCCACGCCTGACCCCATGTCTTCAGGGAGTTGGTGCGTACGACTGCCGCTCGAGTGGACGAAGTCGATCCCGGCCTGCCGGGTCACGTCGGTGAAGCGGATCGCCGGATGGCTCGACGGGAGACTCCGGGCGGCGCTGTCGAAGACCTGCGGGTCGCGGTCGGGTGTCGACCGCGAGCAGCCGATCACGAGGCCCACGAGGACCCCGATGCCCGAGATCAGCATGTCTCGGCGGGTCATGACCTCGGGGCCGGCCCGGACCGCACGACCGCGGCGCGCATCACGTCACCTTCCGACAAGCGGCACGTCCACCTGGGCGGAGGAGAGATCAGTGATCGGCGACTGCAGGTGCTGTCCCGGAAACGCGAAGTCCATGAAGTACTGGTTGGCCTTGCGATAGCGCAGCCGCGCGGCGATGCTGAGCGGCCCTTTGGCGTCGCGAGGCACCGTGAACGTGTACTCGTACATGTCGGAGTAGCCCGGGAAGATCGCCCGCTTCCACTTGGCGCCCACGTAGTGCCACAAGTCGTGCCGCACGATTTCCTGTCCTTCGGCGTTGACGCCCTGGGCCTTCAGGACGAACGTGCCAGGCTCGAGGTGGCCGTCCGGCTGCACGTCGCCGGAGTGGAACACGACGCGCCCCGTTTCGTCGCTGACCTTGACCTCCACCCAGGCGCGGATGAGATCCAGCGGACCGGTCGGAAAGCTATGACCGGCTTTGTTGTTGGCGATCACGGCCCGAAACTTGGCCTTCCCACCCGGCCGCGCCGGATCGGGCGCCAGGATACTGATCGGCAGCACGGGGCCCTTGGGCCAGACGCCGGCAATCTCCGGGATGACCTTGGTCCCCTGCAGCCACTCGGTGACCCGCTGCGTCTGCCCAGCCGCGTCCGGCGAGTGAAGGACCTCTGGCATCCACTGATT
Source organism: uncultured Acidobacteriota bacterium (assembly GCA_963849525.1). GTDB lineage: Bacteria > Acidobacteriota > Vicinamibacteria > Vicinamibacterales > SCN-69-37 > CAVXSP01. The sequence continues at coordinate 526,730 of CAWKHL010000010.1, forward strand.
GCCCGCCGCGAACCAGTGATTTCGATGGCGCACACCCAGCCCCACCTTCACGTCGTACGGATCGGCGAGCGCCGGACTCGCCCCGTCTTGGTAGTACATGTGGCACTGCTGGCAGCGCAGCCGATGGGACGGATCGGGATCGGTGTTCCACTTCCCCTGCTTCCAGTCGTCGTACTGATTCTGGAGCTGCACCCAGCCCACGTGGTTGATCTGCTTGTCGATGAACTGCTTGTGGCACGCGCCGCAGGACGCCGCATCTTTCGCGAGCGCCAGGTCGTAGTCCACGTCGTGCTGCCGCGGGTACGCGCGAATCAGAAACCTCGTGACCGCCGAGGCGCGTCCGGTACCCGCGTACTCGAACAGGTAGGGAGCGGCTGCGCCCCACACGTAGTTGCCGTTGCCCTGCACGTCCACGCGCCGCATCGCGTGGCAGACGACGCACGACGCCCCTTCCTTGAAGCCCGGCGCTTCGATGCTGGTGCTCGCGTTCTTGTAGCCGGAGAGGAGCGACACCGGGTCGTGGCAGCCAGCGCAGTAGCGCGCCGCCGGCGCGCCTTCGGACTTGATCAACGCCGCCTGAACGCCCTGAAACGCCACGTCCTCCGACGACCAGCGGTGGCCGTCGGCATTCCACTCCTGGTAGATCTCCGTGTGACAGCCCGATGCGCCGCACGACGCCGATCCGGCCAGCAGCCGCGGGTCCACGGGGCCGCCGCTCGCGGTCTTCGCCATGCTGGGCGCGAAGATGTCCGAGCCATACGGCATCTTGTAGCCGGCCGGCAACCGGTACTGGCTGAAGTCCGGCGCGTAGACCTCGTACAGCCCCGCGAGCACGCCGACGCCGGCGAGCAGCACCATGGCACTCACACCACTTGTCAGCCACATGCGGCGGCGGCCAGGACCGAAGTCCGGCAGCGCGGGCACGCCCTCGGCGGCGGGCGCATGACCAATCGCCTGTCCTTCAGTTCTGGCGCGCGGCCAGACGTGGTACGCGAGGAACGGCACCGCCGCGAGGCCGCTCCAGAGATGCACCTGGTCCCAGAGGCGGCTCGTGAGGAGGCCGAACATGGCCTGCCACGTCAAGACGACGCCGGAGACCAGCATGACGGCAAGCGTCCAGAATCCGCTGTACGCGCAGAACTTCCGGAACGATCGCCTCGCCTTGCGGGTCGCCAGCCAATGGCTTAGCTGCCAGGCGGCCAGAGGCAGCACGATCAAGAGTCCGAGCACCGTGTGCGCCAGCACGGCGACCTGGACCGGCACGCTGAAGGGCAACAGCCAGACGGCCAGCCCCGTGATCGTCAGGAAGATCAGCACTCCGCTGATCAGGCTGAACCGGAAGACTCCCCGTTCCCTGACCAACGCATGCCTGATTGGCAATGGGCCGTGAGCTGGCTGTTCCACGCTGCTCTCCTTGGTTCCGTCGCGGCCCGATTGGTCTCAGGCGACACGACACCTGGCGCAAGAAAAAAGGGCGCAATCGGATCAGCCGTCTCTCATCGAACAGAGAGGGCTGATCCGGTTGCGCCCGCACTTCCCCGATCCGAAATCGGGGCCGTCAGACGTGATGTCTATCGGTCACATCGTCCGTAACGTTCTAAGATTTAGTGTCCCGTCGCATCGTCGGCCAGCAGATGCTCCAGCCGCTTGCGAAGATCCTCCAGTTGCCGAGATTTGAACGACCGCCGCGTGTCTTCGAGCACTTGAATCGCCTCGCGCACGGCCGCACGGTACTTCTGCTGTGGCGCGCAGTCGATCAACGGACAGTAGTTGACGCTCAGCCCGCTTTCGCGCCTCTCGTCAATCAGCTTCAGCAGGACCCGGCGCTGCTGCTCGATCCGATCGGTCAGATCACCGGCCACGCCGTTGACGAACTCGACGAGATCTACGCCGCCTTCCTTGGCCGCCATCGTCACTGGTCTCGGATGCCCACTCAACATATCCGCCCGGGGCCATACAGTCAACGAATTGCAGGAACGGGCGAAGCGGCGTGAGCCCGCCCCGCGGCGCGGGCGGCAGGAGGCGGGGTCGCGTGGCGAAGACTGCGCGCCGAGGTGCCACGCCCGGAGGCCAGCCGACGGCGATCGATGGCGGACGGGCAGAGATGCTTCGCGACAGGGCTGTGTCGTGACCCGGAGATTCGTTCACAATAGCGGCAGCCCTGTCCAGGATCTGATCGGCGGTCTTCGACCGGATGAAGGGCTTGGGCGCGTCGTTGTGTGGGGTGATGTCGGCCGCGATGGCGTCGCGATGGGCCTGTCGCAGGAGCGACGATCGTCAGGGGTGGTGTGGTGAGCGAGAACGAGCACGGGAGTGGGGAAGAGGATTTCGCGGCGCTGTTCGAGGCGTCGCTGCAGGCGAAGCGCTTTCGGAGCGGGGAGACCGTCGAGGGCACGATCGTGGCGATTGGTCCCGAAGCGGCGTTCGTGAACGTCGGATCCAAGGGCGAGGCCACGATCGCAATCGGTGAATTACAGAACGACGAGGGCGTGCTCGAGGCCGCCGTGGGCGATCGTATCCAGGCGACCATCGTCTCGACCGCCGGGGGGCTGACGCTCTCGCGCAAGCTCCAGCGCGGCGCCGCCACGGCGCGGCAGCTCGAGGACGCGTTTCGCGCGGGCCTGCCGGTCGAGGGCAAGGTCGAGCGTGAGATCAAGGGCGGATACGAGGTGAGCATCGCGCGGCAGCGCGCGTTCTGCCCGATGTCGCAGATCGACACGGCACGCGGCACCGCTCCGGACGAACACCTCGGGCGTGTCTACACGTTCCGGATCATCGAGTACCGCGACGCCGGCCGGAAGTTCGTCGTCTCGCGACGGGCGGTGCAAGCGGAAGAGCAGCAAGCGAGGGCCGCCGAGATCCGGCAGACGCTCGCGGTCGGCGCCGTTCTCACCGGACGCGTCGTGTCGGTGCGCGACTTCGGGGCGTTCGTCGACCTGGGCGGCGGCGTCCAGGGCCTGCTGCACGTGTCGGAAATGGGCTGGTCGCGCGTGCCCGACGCGTCCGCGTTCGCGACGCCGGGCCAGGAACTCACCGTCCAGGTGCTGCGTATCGAGGCCGACCGGATCGCGCTCGGGCTGAAGCAGCTCACCGCCGATCCGTGGTCGACCGTGACGTACGCGGTCGGGCAGGTGCTCCCGGGCCGGGTGACGCGGGTCGCGGAGTTCGGCGCGTTCGTCGAACTCGAGTCCGGGGTCGAGGCCCTGGCGCACGCGTCGACATTTCCGCCCTCGGGACCCGGGGGCTCCTGGGCGAAGGCCGTCCCGCCCGGCACGACGGCCAGCTTCGAGGTCCTGAGCATCGACAGGGAGCGGAAACGGATTGGCGTGGCGCTCGTGGCCGAAGGCTCGGTGGCCCGATCCGAGCAGGCCGCGGACCTCCGCGAGTACACCGAGCGTGAGGCCGGGGCGCAAGCACGCAGTGTGGGATCGCTGGCCGACAAACTGCGAAGCGCCTTGACGCCCCGCGAGAAGTGACCCCCAGGGACATCCCCGCGGACATCGAGGAGTTTCGCGACGCGCGCTGGTGTCGCGAAAGCATGCGCGCGGTCGACAGCGCGGCCGAGGCCGAGCGGTTCGTCGAGCAGGCGGGTTTTGCCGCCTGCCTGACCGACTCCCGTCGTCCCGGTCCGTCGCTCTACGTGGCGGTGTGCGGTCGGCGCGACGCCGTCAAGCCCCGCAACGTTCAGAAAGACCCGGAGACCTCGCTCACCTGGACACTCAAGGACGAGATGATGCGGCGCGGCCGCGTGTACTACGCCAAGCTCGCGCGCGGGCCGATGTTCCTCGCGCCGCGGATGATTCCGTACTTTCACACCATCTGGGGCGTGCGCCGGTCGGGAGAGGCGAAGCGACTGAGCACCGGGGCGCGGCGCATCCTGCGCGTGCTGCGCCGCGAATGGGAAATGGGCACCGCCGATCTGCGCCAAGAGTCCGGCGTGAAGGAGCGCGCGGCGTTCACCCGGGCCCTCGACGAGCTCCAGGCCGCGATGCTCGTGGTGCCCAGCGAGGCCGTGTACACGCCCAGCTTCACGTACATCTGGACGCTGGCGGTGGGCCGGTTTCCCGATGGCCTCACGGCACGCGTCAGCAGGGACACGGCGCGGCGAGAGATCGCCCGTGGATTTCTGGCTGGAGCGGCCATGACGTTTCCAGGCGAGCTGGCCCGAGTGACCGGCCTGTCGCGGGCGGAGGCGGGTCTCGGCAACCGTGCGCTCGTGGCCGAGGGCTTCGCGACCATGCCGGCCCGGGGCACCTACCGGCTCGCGGCGGCCGGCGCGCCCGGTTCGCCCGGGAACCCTTAGCTTAGAACTGGACGTTTCTCATGCGGGCGTCTCCAATCGCCGGCCGCTCACAGGTCGAAGAGCACGCTCACCGAGTCGCCGGTATGGATCCGCCTGATGGCCTCGGCGAGCAGCGGGGCGATGGAGAGCACCTTCATGTTGGGCAGCCGCTTTTCCGGAGGAATCGGCACGGAGTCCGTCGTGACGATCTCCTCGATGTCCGGTCTTGACCGCAAGCGCGCGATCGCCTTGCCGGTGAAGAGGCCGTGCGTGCAGGCCACCGTCACGTGCTTCACGTGCCGCTCGCGCAGCCGGTCCAGCACCTCGACCACCGTGCCGCCGTTGGCGATTTCGTCGTCGAGGACGATGACGTTCTTGCCGTCGAACGTCGCCCACGATCGTGTCGATCACGACGCGGTCGTCGCTCATCCGTTTCTTGCTGCCGGCCGCCATCGGGAGGCCCAGGCTGCGCGCCAGATGCGACGTCTCCTTCGCGTTGCCGAGGTCCGGCGAGACGACGACCGTGTTCTTCAGCCTCCGGTGGCGGAAGTGCTGGGCGAGCACCTTCAGCGCGTTCATGTGGTCGACGGGCACGCTGAAGAATCCCTGGACCTGGGGCGAATGCAGGGTCATCGCCAGGACGCGATTGGCGCCGGCGGAGACGAGCAGGTCCGCCACGAGGCGCGCGGCAATCGAGATGCGCGGCGCGTCCTTCTTGTCCGATCGCGCGTACGAGAAATGGGGAATCACCGCCGTAATGCGCGCGGCCGACGCGCCGCGGGCGGCGTCCAGCATCAGCAGCAGCTCCATCAGATGGTGCTGCACGGGCGGCACCAGCGGCTGAACGATGAACACGTCAGCCTGACGACAGTTGGCTTCGAGCTGCACGCCCAGGCAGTCGTTGCTGAAGCGTGTCGTGGCTGAGGGGCTGAGGGGTACCTTCAAGCGCTTGCAGAGCGCCTTGGCGAGTTCGGGATGAGCGTGTCCGCTGAAGACGACGACGCGGTTCATGGATGAAGGCATCATACCCGGCCGCCTGGGGCGTCGGGTTCCATCTAAGCGCCAGGCGATTGCCCCACACGCTCGAGGCCGCGCGTCACGCCATCCGTCACCATCTCGCGATAGCCACCTCCGGGCAGAACGTCGATCGCCGCCTGGGCCAAGCGGTAGAACTCGCTCGCGTCGGCCATGTTGCCAAGGTCCTCATGCGATTTGCCCACATTGAGATAGAGCGAGGCGAAAAATCCGCGCACCGCCTCAGCGTCGGCCTCATTCGCCTTTTCGAGTGCGACCTGGTTCCAGTGCAATACGTCCGTTGGCGTGTCCTGGTGCCGCGCGACGTAGTGCGCTGCGACGCAAGCATCGAAGGCATCGACGCTCTCGGCCCATGCCTGTTCGAACAGGGCCCGTGCCTGGGCGAAGTCGCCCTTCTGCTCGCACGTCATGCCGTCGACGCAAAGCCGAACGACCGGATTGTTGGGATCGAGCTGCACGACCTCACGCTACAACAGAACGGATCGGCGACCTAGCGCGGCAGATAGCACAATGTGTGTGCTTTCCGGGAATAAGGAGCCGAGGACCGCAGAAAGGCTGCCTCGCCAGCATACGTCTCAGCCGTTTCTACGTCAGTGACGGACGCATCCACTCCGCACCTTCACGGGCATGGCCGAGCCGTCAACCGACGTCATTCGATTCGCGCGTCCGCCAGGCGAGGGACGACGCCGCCGGGCGCCCCGTAGTGCGGGACAATGTCCTGCGCGACCAGGTGAACGTCGGCGCTGGGCACCACGAATCCTCGGGTGCGGCGTGAGTGGTACAGACAGCCACTTTCATCGGGCGGCCGCGCGTGAGCGAACGCCTCCGCGTCGCTGAGCGCGGCCAGCCACGTCTGCTTCGCGGCCACGAGGTCGAATGGCTGCGCGAGGTTGAGCCGGACGAAATCCTCCGGGCGGTATCGCCCTCGTCGCTTCAGCATCTCGAGGAGCGAGAGTGGCGTGAACCCCGGATCCTTGCCGACGGCGCCCCAACACACGGCAGCGAGCGGCAGGATGGTCCGGTGTACGAAGAGCATGTCGACGAAGTCGCGGGGCTCGTCGCGGCCGGCCAAGGCAAGGGCCTTGTTCACGGCGAGGTCGACCGGGTGCAGCAGCCAGCCGCCGAGCGCGTCGCGCACGAGCGGCATGAATCGCCACGCGGAGTCCTGCGCCCAATCGACGCGCGTCTCGGCATCTCCGCGCCGGACGACCGCACGGACAAATCCCGGCAGACTGATCTCGACGTCCACGACGTAGCCGGCCGCGGTCAGATGCGCGCGATCGTGGGCGAAGGCGCGGGCGACTCGCGCCTCCGAGTCGTGGAAGAAGTCGAGGTCGTCGCTGTAGCGCGCCGACTGCGGCGCGAAGTGCATGGCGGCGCCACCCGCGAGATAGCGGTCGTCGGTCGGCGCTTCGGCCAGCACCGCCAGCAAGATGCGCTGGAATTCGGTCAGCGGCACAGCTTCGCTCCCGTACGCCACGCGTCACGATTGCCGTGCTTCATCAGCTGTTCAGCGACCCACGGTACATCACTGATGCCGATGGGCAGGTCCGGACGACTCGACCAGAAGCAGGTGCTCCGAAATCGCCGGAACGCGCGGCGGGCCTCGCGCACTCGGACCATGGCCCGGGCGGTCTCGGGGTCGAGGCGACGCCGACTCCGGCGTCCGCCACGGGCGCCAATGACCGACAGGGTCCTGGCGGATGCCCGTCACGATACTATCGTAGACGGCTTACGATCTAAATACAATACGTAGAATTACTTACAGGCTTCTCGTTACTCAAGCGCTGCGCTAGTGTCGCGTCCCAGAAGTTCGCTGGCACTCGGTCGGCGCTGCCTCCCGCCCGGCGGCGTGGCTTCTCGCTCAAATACACTCAGTATCCTCGCTCGTCGCGCCTTGCCGGCCGGGCGCATCGCCGCCCTCGATGCGGCGACCGGTTTATGAGATGAGTTCTAGACCGCGTGTGGCGAGGCCGTCTTCAACGGCGCCTGCACGCAGAACGGCGGAAAAGTGTGGCTGTGCGGCGCCTGCACCAAGCCGCACGGACTCACTGAGGAGCAGACGGTTCCTGGAGCGACCATCGTCGGCGCGGCGACAATCGTCGAAGCCATCGCCAAAGGCGCGACCCCGGTCGCCTTCGCATAGCCCAAGAGCCGGCCCGAGAGCTGCGGCGCGTCGCCCGCCAACTCCAGGCACGTCGCCATCACGTCGAACAGCTCGATCATGTCCTCGACGGCGACGCCGCGGAGGCCCGGCGGGCCTGGATCTGCCCGACGCAGGTAGAGGCGTCCCTTGCTGTCCTGAATGGCGCACCGGGCGTGTTCCGACCCGTTGTATGGTCCTAGTGGCCTGTCCGCGCTGAGTCAGGTACCGATTGGCGGGCGCGGCGCCCGGATCGGCAGGCGCGAGGAGCGAGCATATTGGCGATATGTGAGCGACGAGCCACGCCGCGAGGCGGGATGCCCCGCCCGTCAGGCGGTGGTGATTCAGCACGGACAGGCCACTAGGAGGTTGACGCCAATGACACGTCGAGCGCTCCGGGTTGTCGGTACCGCGCGGCCGGTCGCGCACCGGGATCGCCCTTGAGCAGGCGCCGCCTCCTGATCGTTCTTGGCGCGGGTCTGGGCGTCCTCGTCATCGCGCTGGCGGCCGAGCTACCGCTGACCTCCGGACGGGTTCGATCGGCAGTGGTGGCCGAGCTCTCCAGGCGCTTGAACGGCGCCGTCGAGCTCGGCTCGCTGAATGTCGGCCTTCTCCCCACGCCCCACGCGACCGGTACGCTGCTGGTTGTCCGGGATGCGGGCCGGCAGGACGTCCCGCCGCTCATCTCCGTCAAAGCCTTCACCGTGCGAGCCGGCGTCATCGGCCTGTTGCGGCATCGCATCAGTCACGTATCGCTCGAAGGGCTCGACATCCGGATTCCGCCAACGCGCGAGGTGACCGCCAGCGTGCGGGCAGCCGTCGGGGGCTCCTGGGAGATCGACGATCTCGTGTCGACCAACGCGCGGCTCGCCATTCTGCCGGCCACGCCTCGCCACGAGCCGAAGGTGTGGATGATTCACGATCTCCGCATGCGGTCGGTCGGCGACCGGTCGATGCCCTTCAAGGCGACGCTCACCAACGCCGTGCCGCCTGGCCTGATTGCGGTCGCGGGGCACTTCGGTCCCTGGAACACGGGCGACCCTGGCGGCACGCCGCTCGACGGCCAGTTCACGTTCGACCATGCCGACCTGAGCGTCTTCCGCGGCATCTCGGGCATGCTTTCGTCCCACGGCACGTTCGGCGGCACGCTTGCGCGCGTGTCGGTGGACGGGGAGGCCGAGACGCCGACGTTCAGGGTGGACGTGGCGGGTCATCCCGTTCCGCTGCACGTCAGTTATCACGCCGTCGTGGATGGCACGAACGGCAACACGACGCTCGATCCCGTGAACGCCTCGTTCTTCAAGACGACGATCGTCGCGCGAGGCGCCGTGGTCAACTCCAACCCGGGCCAGCCGGGTCGCGAGGTACGGCTCAATGTCGCGATCCAGACCGGTCGCATCGAAGACCTTCTGCTTCTCGCGGTGAAGTCGTCGCGGCCCCTGTCTGGCGCGCTCACGCTCGATGCCGCCCTGGTGCTGCCGCCCGGCGACGACGATGTCGCGAGGAAGCTGCGCCTCGGCGGCACGTTCGCCCTCTCGGATGCCAGGTTCACCAGCCCTGACGTGTCGCGGTCGATCGGTAAGCTCAGCAGACGCAGCCAGGGTGACCTCGACGACGCCGGCAAAACCGCGGTCACCTCGGACTTCACCGGGCGATTTCACCTGGCTGGGGGGCAGCTCGTCATCCCCGCGGTCACCTTCACCGTGCCCGGCGCCGTGGTTCGCCTGCATGGGACCTACTCCCTCGAACAGGAGACCATCGACTTCCACGGTACGCTGCTGACGGACGTGAGGGTCTCGGAGATGACGAGCGGGGTCAAGTCGTTTCTGTTGAAGCTGCTCGACCCGTTGTTCAACCGCAAGGGCGGCGGCGCCCAGATCCCGATCCACGTGACCGGCACCAAGAGCGATCCATCGTTCGGCCTCGACAAGGGCCGGGTATTCAAGCGCTGATGGCGTCCATGCCTGCCTCCCGACGCAGCCTCTTCGTGCTCCTGCTCGGCTCGGCCATCCTCATCGCGGCGACCGCGTGGCCGATCGCGACGGCGCTGCTGCTCGCGGCAGTCGTTGCGGCCGCACTGTGGCCCCTGCAGCAGCTCGTCACGCGCTGGCTTCGGGGGCGGCGCAGCCTCTCGGCACTGCTGCTGGTCGTGGCCGTGGTGCTCGTGGTCGGCGGGCCGTTGACGGCGTTGTCCACGATCGCCGTCCAGCGGGCGGCCGAGGCGGTCCGATTCGTGTCGCACACCCTGCAGGGCGCCGGTGTCGCCGGGCTGGTCGCGCGGCTACCCGATTCGATGGCGGGGGTCGCACGCGACGCCATCGAACGTCTCGCGAACGGCGGACTCGGCGCACGCGTGCAGGAACAAGTGAGTCAGCAGGGCGGCACGGCGGCCGTGGCCGTGGGCTCGGCCATTTCCGCCACGGGCTCGTTCGTCTTTCAGGCGGTCATGACGATCATCGCGCTCTACTGCCTGCTCAACGACGGCGACCGGCTCGTGGCCTGGCTCGATTCGGTGTCGCCGCTCGAGCCCGGCTGGACCCTCGAGCTCCTGCAGGAGGTTCGGCGTGTGTCTTCCTCGGTGATCCTCTCGAGCCTCGTCACGGCCGGCGTTCAGAGCGTCGCGGCGCTCGTCGGGTATCTGATTGCCGGCGTGCCCCATCCGATCTTCGTCGCCGGCGTGACGTTCATCGTGGCGTTCGTGCCGGCGATCGGCGCCGGAAGCGTGGCCCTGGCGGTGGCGGCCTTGCTCTGGGCTTCCGGACACGCCTACCTGGCGCTGTTTCTCGCGATCTGGGCGCTCGTGGTTGTCTCGCTCATCGACAACGTGCTTCGGCCCTACCTCATCAAGGGAGACACCCGGATGGACGGCGCGGTCGTGTTCTTCGCCCTGATCGGCGGGATTGGCGCGTTCGGCGCGGTCGGCCTGCTGATCGGCCCGCTCGCGGTCGCCGTGTTCCTCGCAGCGCTCACCATCTACCGCCGCGACTTTCAGAGCTGAGTACGGATGGTAGCGAGTCAGTTTGCACAATCACACTGACCCGCTACCAAACCCCAAAACCCTCGTGGTCTACTTGCCGACTTTGTAGACCCGCAGCCCCTGAATCGCCCAATACTGCGCGTCGGATGAACTACCGGTCTGCGTGATCCGGATGTACTTCGCCGTCGCCGGCTTGAAGGAGATGATCGTCGTCGGCGTGCCGCCGTCGCCTTGCGCGACCGGAGCGCTCCACGTCGTGCCGTCCGTCGAGGTCTGCACCTTGTAGGCGATCGGGCCGGTCGCCGGCGCTGGACGCGCGAACCCGCGGCCGGCTCCACGGCCGGCGGCCGCACCGCGCGCACCGCCACGACCCGCCGCGGCTCCGCGCCCGGCGCCGCCGCCGGCTCGGCCGCCGCGGCCCCGCCCACCGGCGTTGAAGGACATCGTGGATGCCGCCGAGTCGATCTGCACTTCGGCCACCTGCGTGGCCTCCGGCAGTTCGATCTGGAACCACATCCCCGCCTTCTGCGGCGCACCGGTGTCCCAGCGCTCGAGGAAGCCGCCGCCGAGCGCGGTCGGCGCCGCGTCGGCGTTATCGCTCGCCGTGAGCGTCCACGCGTCGCTATTCTCGAGCTCGGTGGGCACCACGGCCGCAAGATCAGCCTCCGTCCACGGCGTCTTGCGGGTCGTCGCCGCGCGCACGGCCGCCACGTCGTCCGGCGTGATGAACATGCCGGAGTTGCCGAAGCTGTTGCGCACGTAGTTGGCGACGTCGGCAATCCACTCGTCGGTGTTCTGCCCCATCGGCACCATCACCTGGCCACCGTTGTAGTCCTTGCCGTCGACCGGTCCGGTCAGCCCGTTGAGCAGGACGCTGATGACGTAGTTGCGGTGGCCGGTCACCCGCGGCGACCCGGCGAGCGGCGGCGCCATCGTCGTCCCCGCCGGCCCGCCCTGCAGGGGGGCGCCCTTCCCGTCGGTGCCGTGGCAGCTGTAGCAGAGCTCGTGGAACGTCTGGTCGCCCTGATTCATCGCCCGACGATCCGCGATGGACAGATTCAGATTGGTCGTGCCCGCGTCGGCCAGCGACGGACGCTGCCCCTGCGCGTTCCCCGGCTCGAGCAGCTGGTGGCCGATCTCCTTGATGCCGCGCACCGTGCTCGTGTCAGCCATCTGCCGAATCAGCTGGGTTGCCTGCGGCACCTGCAGCAGGTTCATCGTGAGCATGGCCTGGATCACCACGTTCGGATCCGGGTCCTTGAGCATCGCGCGGTAGTCATTGGCGAACGATTTGTCGCCCGGCGTGCCCTTGTACAGCGACTCGCTGGCGCGAATGGCCTGGATACGGATCTGCGCGTCGGGGTCCTTGGCCATCGTGCGCACGAGCGACGCGTCGAGCGCGTTCAGCCCCTCGAGCGTCCACATCGCGTGGATGCGGGCGAGCTCGTCCGTCGACGTCCGGGCCATCGTCTGAAGCGCGGGCACGACCGACTTGTCCTGGCGCAGCACGAGCTGCTCCTGCGCGGTGTCGCGCCACCAGCCGTTCGGATCCGTCAAGTGCCCGACGAGCTGGGCGGCGGTTTCCTGGTACATCCGCGGCCGTGTGCGATTGGGCTCCATGCCCTCGTAGGTGATGCGCCAGATCCGGCCCCAGTTGTGCTGCTTGTCGAGCTGGTACTGCTCGACCTTGCGCGCCAGATAGGAGCCCGGCCCGACGAACTGGGCGTCCTGGATGATGCCCGTGTACATGTCCATCAGGTACAGCGTGCCGTCCGGCGCGTTGGTGATGGTGACGGGACGGAACAGCGGGTCGGTGGACCGCACGAACTCCGAATTCGGGTACGCGTTGCGGAGCTGTGTCAGCCCATCGGTCACGACGACCTTCGCGCGGCGGACGATCCGGCCAACGGGCTCCTCGAAGAAGAGGTCGCCCACCAGATCCTTCGGCAGCCGGTCGCCGCGATAGATCGCCGGCCCGGCCGCGGCCGTGAAGTGGTTGAGCGTGCCTTCCGGCACCTTCACGCGGTTCATGCCGCCCTGCATGTCGCTGAGGCCTCCCGGTGCGCTCCAGGGCACCTGGAAGCCGGGCTCGAAATTATCCGGCACGTTGAACGCGCCGTACTGCACGGGTTCCTGGAAGTTCACGGGGCCGATTTCTCCGCCGCCGTCCACCCACCACGTCTTGCCGTAGTTGTCCTGCGTCGACCACCACTGGCCGCCGTTCTGCGCCGTCTCCTCGCGCTGCACCTTGCCGTCGGGCCCGATGCGCAGGCGGAACGGGTTGTAGGTCGAGTACAGCCAGTTGTCGAGCGCCCAGGTCAAGCCGCCCGGCTGCCACTCCATGCTCTGCACGCGGCCGAACCCTGGGTAGAAAAGCTCCTTCTTGTCGGCCACGCCATCGCCGTTGGTGTCCGTGTACTTGTAGAGATCGCGATTGTTGGTCTCGAGCACGAGCAGCACGCCGTCCTGGAGCGGAAACGCGATCCGCGGCAGCACCAGGTGGTCGAGAAAGATCGTGTGGTGGTCGTAGTGGCCGTCGCCGTTGGTGTCCTCCCACCGCGAGATCTGGCTGACCGGCGCGAGCTCGCCCGTGCCCGCGACGTCCTGCATGTAGGACCGCATTTCGAGAACGTACATCCGCCCATTGGCGTCGAACGTCACGCCGGCCGGATCCTCGATCGCCGGGTCGGCGAGCACGTTCTCAATGTGGAAGCCGTCGGGCAGCAGGAACAGCTTCTGCTCCTGGTCGGGCGATTGGCGGACGATCGGCGGCCGCGGGAGAAAATCCGCGCCCGGCTGATCGGCGCGCCCACGCCCGCCCGCGGGCGCGGCGCCCTGCCCCGCCGCCGGCGCAGGGGCGGCCGGCTGAGCCGCCCGCCCCTGCGTCAACACCAACACCCCGGCCGCCGCGCAGAGCGCGCCGACCATGCCCACACGTGTCCAGAGGCTTCGCATAATGGCGAAAAGTGTATGGGAAAACGCGGTCGGCCGGCGCAGAAATCTCTCACTCGCGCAAAGGCGGCAGCAGCGCGACTCGCCGGTCGTCCCCGAGCGTGACGAACACGATCCGCACGCCCACGAGCGGCATCAGCGCCGCCGCCACGCGCCTTTGCCACTCGTCGGAGGCTATGTTAGTGTCGCGATTGTTCCACTTTTATTCTTGTTCTTGGCCACGCGCGCCGCGTTGGTCCGCCCGGGCGACGCGCGTTGGAGGTTGATCATGCGACGTCGGTTCCCATTCATCCGCTCGATCGTCGGTGTCTCGGTCGCCGCACTTGGCGTCCTCACGCTCTACGCTCGCGCCGGCGCGCAGTCGGCGCCCGCCCCGCCGCCGCAGACCGCGAGGCCTCCCAAGCCGCCCACGATCACCGAGCCCGAGGGCCACATCATCCGGTCGGAAGTGCAGACGCTCAAAGTCGAGGTCGTGGCGAAGGGCCTCGAGACGCCGTGGGGCCTCGCGTTCCTCCCCGATGGCCGACTGCTCGTCACCGAGCGTCCGGGCCAGCTCCGCATCGTCGATCACGGCCAGCTGTCCGCGCCGGTCTCGGGCCTGCCGAAAGTCGAGCAGGTGCAGGACGGCGGTCTGATGGACGTCGCCGTCGATCCGCAGTACGCCCAGAACGGCTGGGTGTATCTCTCGTACGCGGAGCCGGGCCCCGACAACACGTCGCTCACCGAGCGCGCGCCGACCAACACCGGGATGACCGCCGTCATTCGCGGCCGGATCACGAAAGACGGATCGTGGACCGACCAGCAGTTCCTCTTCCACGCCGCGCCAGAGTTCTACACGACGACGCATATCCATTACGGATCGCGGTTCATCTTCGACAAGGCCGGCCACCTGTTCTTTACGCTCGGCGAGCACGGCAAGCCGCAAGACGCGCAGGACCTGTCGAAGCCCACGGGCAAGATCCACCGCATCAATCGCGACGGCAGCGTGCCGAAGGACAACCCGTTCGTGGGCCGGCCTGGCGCGGTGCCGTCCATCTGGACGTACGGCCATCGCAACCCGCAGGGGCTGGCGTTCGACCCGGCGAGCGGCGAGCTATGGGAAACCGAGCACGGCCCGAGCGGGGGCGATGAACTGAACGTGATCAAGAAAGGTCACAACTACGGCTGGGCGGTCATCTCGAACGGCCGGCAGGAAGGCATCACCAAGACCGAGGCGCCCGGCATGGAGTCGCCCGTCACGTTCTGGACCCCATCGATCGGACCGGCCGGCATGGCCTTCTACTCGGGGTCCCAGTATCCGAACTGGAAGAACCAACTGTTCGTCGCCGGGCTCGTCGGCCAGCAGCTCCGCCGTCTCGTGATCGACCACGACCGGGTCACGCACCAGGAAGTCGTGTTCGACAACCTCGGCCGCATCCGGGACATCGTCGTCGGCCCGGACGGCGACTTCTATGTCGCCACGGCCCTTCCGGGCCAGCGCATGGCGGACACAACCGAGGGATACGTCCTTCGGCTCGTGCCTGCGGAGTAGCCGCCGTCACGTCGGAAGTTCGAGGCCAGAAGTGAAGGGCTGCGGCTACTGCAGCGGCGAGAAGTCGGTCGGGTCGGCGAACATCGACTCGGCCGGCTTGACGGTGAGCGGGCCGTCCTTCTCGGAATTGGCCTTCACCGTGATCCAGTCCGGGTCGGCCGCGAACGCGGCCCAGCGCGTCCTGGCCGCCTCGCGGCTGTCGTGTGCCAACACATAGATCAATGTGTTCTCGGAGAGCGGCGGGTCCTGGGGCACCCAGTAGCCGATGACGTGCAGACCGTGCTTCTTGAAAAGCGCCATGGTGTGATCGCGGAACCGGGCCTTGAGCGCCTCGAGCTTTCCCGGCGGCGTCGTATAGCGGCGAATCTCGAAGACGTGTGCGGCTGGCGCAATCATGGGGCTCCCTCCTCCACCCGCCCGCACGGCAGACCCGAACGCCAGGTCGAAGGCAAGAATCGCGAGCGGTCTCGGAACCGTCAATGATACGCTGTTGCCGGCACCGGCCGCCCCGGTCGGCGCCCCCCAGACCGCTATGCGTCCAATCATCTCCGGCGGATCCCCCACGAACACGGCGCTCCTTGTTTCGTCAGGCGCCGACGCTGCGTTAAAGTCGTCAACGGCGGCGCCGGTCAACCGCACGTTGACGTCGGACCTGTTCGAGCGGCTGCGCAGCGACATTCTTCACTGTCGTCTCCGGCCGAACTCCCGGCTCGTCTTTCGCGACCTCCGAGCGGCCTACGTCTCCGGCATGAGTCCGCTGCGCGAGGCCTTGATGCGTCTCGCGTCCGATGGCCTCGTCGTGCTCGAGGATCACAAGGGCTTCCGCGTCGCTCCGGTCTCGCGCGCCGAGCTCGTCAACATCGCCAACACCCGGTGCGAAGTCGAGGGCCTCGCGCTGCGCATGGCGATCGAGAAGGGCGACGACTACTGGGAAGCCAACACGATGGCCCGCTTTCACGAACTCTCCAAGCGTCCGACGTATGCCGACGACGGCAGTCTTGATGCCGAGTGGGAACGGCGCCACGACGCGTTTCACCGGTCGCTGTACGAGGCGTGCGGCCTTCGTTGGCTCAGTGGGTTCTGCCAGGTGCTGGCCGAACGGGCGCTGCGCTACCGGCGCCTGCTGCTCGAAGACGTGGACCGGACGCGCGACCACCGGACCGAGCACGAAGGCATTTTGCGCGCGGTGCTCGACCGCGATGCCGCACGGTCGGTGGCATTGCTGCAGCAGCACTACACCTGCACAGTACGCACGCTGCTCGACCAGTGCAGCGAGCTCGCGTAGCACGGACTGTGAGGGCCCCCGCGCGCGTGGATTTGGGCGCGGGATGGGACTTGACACCCCACCGGGCACCGCTAATACTTTCGATAATCCGTCGATGATCGATTATCTTCACGGCCGCTAGTCTCTCGTTCCGGAGGTTTGTATGAAGCGTCTGGCGGTAGCTTTGCTGTCCACGGTCGCCGTCGCGGCCACGTTCCTTTCCGCGCAAACCAAGAGCACCAAGCCTCTCGAGATTTACGTTGTCGACGTCGAAGGCGGCAAGGCCGACCTCTGGGTCACGCCGTCCGGCCAGACGCTGCTCGTCGACACGGGCAGCCCCGGCGCGCGCGACGCCGATCGGATTCAAGAAGTGATGGCCGCCGCCGGCGTGACCAAGATCGACAACCTGCTGCTCACGCACTACCACGTCGATCACGTGGGCGGACTGCAGGAACTCGTCAAGCGCCTGCCGCCCATCGCGCATTTCTACGATCACGGTCCCACCGTCGAAGACGGCGTGGATGGCCACCAGCGGGAGCAGGTGCCGGACTTTCAGGCCTGGTACGCGAGCGAGTATGCGAAGGCGCAGCACACCGTGCTGAAGCCAGGCGATCGGATTCCCCTGCCGGGTCTCGACTGGCGGATCGTCGCCTCGGCGGGCAAGGTCATCAAGACGGCGCTGCCCGGCGGCGGCCAGCCGAACCCGGAGTGCGCCGCGGCCACGCGTCCCGACATCACGCGCGATCCGGAGAACGCGCAGTCGGTCGGCAGCGTGATCTCGTTCGGCCAGTTCCGCGCCGCTGATTTCGGCGACATGACGTCGAACATCGAATACGATCTGACTTGTCCGAACAATCCGATTGGACCGGTCGATATGTACTTCGTGTCGAACCACGGGATCGCCGGCGCCAACGCGCCGGAGTTCGTCCACGCGCTCCGGCCCCGCGTCGCCGTCGTCCAGAACGGCACGCGCAAGGGCGCGTCGATCGAGATGTTCGACGCGCTGCGGTCGTCTCCCGGACTCGAAGACATCTGGGAGCTCCACTGGGGCTACACCGGCGGCGTTGAATACAACAGCCCCGGCACATTCATCGCCAACGTCGAAACACCCGAGAGCCTTGCCACCATCCTGACGGCGCCGCCGCGCGGAGCCGGTGGCGGCCGTCGCGGCGGCGGCCGGCCTGGCGGCGAGGCGCCCGGCGCGGGACCCGCGCCGGCCGGCGCGCCGCCAATAGCGGCACCGGGCGCCGCGGCGGGCGGGGGCAACGCGGCCGCCGCGCCGGAGGGCCGCCGCGGACAGGGCGGCCCGGGCGGCGCGCGAGGCGGCCGCGGCGGATTTGGGTTCGGCGGCGGCGCGGCCGCGCACTCACCCGCGTACTGGATCAGAGATCTCCGTGCAGCCTGACGGCACGTTCACCGTGTCGAACAGCCGGAACGAATTCAGCAGGACCTACGCACCACGCAGCAAGTAGCCAGCTCGTTTGACCGAGGGGAGCTCCATGAACGTCGTCGCCAAGATTGCCAGCCCAGCCGCGATTCTCGCCGCGGCATTCTTTCTCAAAGTAGACGGCCCCGTCATCGCGCGCGCAGGCCAGAACCCGACGCCCGCGGCGGCGCCGCAGCAGCAGGCGGCACCGCCCCAGACCGGCGTGCCGGCTCGTGGGGGTGAAGCGGCCGGGCCCGGCGGCCGACAGGGCGCGGGGGGCCGAGGGGGCCGCGGCCGCCGCAATGAAGCGGCCGATCTCTTCGATAAGAACTGTTCGGGCTGCCATGGCACGACGACGCAGGGTGGGCGTGCGCCGACCTTGTTCGATCAGAAGTGGCTGAGCGGGACCACCGACGCGCAGATGAGCGACGCCATCCGTAACGGCGTGCCCAACACCGAAATGGACGGCTTCACGCCGACGCAGTTGACCGACCAGCAAATCTTCGAACTGATTGCCTACGTCCGGACGGAGACAGGCAATCTGTCGCCGAAGCCCACCTTCGTCGCGGATCCGGACGGCGTCGTCATCAACTCCGAAAAACAGAAGTTCAAGATCGAGGTGGTCACGCACGGTCTGGTGACGCCGTTCGGCATGGTGTTCCTGCCGGACGGGCGGCTGCTCATCTCTGAGCGCCCGGGCCGGCTGCGGATTCTCGACCACGGCAAGCTGTCGGATCCCATCAAGAACGCGCCGGTGCCGCATGTGCAGCAGGACGGTGGTTATCTTGACGTCACGATCCACCCGGACTACGCGAAGAACGGCTGGATCTACCTGGCCTACGTCGAGGTGAAGCCGGGCTTCGTCCCGCCGCCGCCCAGCGCGACACCCGAGCCGCCGCCGACGGGCCGGGGCCGTGGGTTCGGATTCGGCCGCGGGCCGCAGATTCCGACGAACACCGTCATCGTGCGCGGCAAGATCAACAAGAACAACGAGTGGGTCGACCAGCAGGTCATCTTCCGTTCGCCGCTGGATCTGTACGCCACGACGGCCATCCACTACGGCTGCCGCTTCCTCTGGGACAAGCAGGGGCACTTGTTCTTCACCCTCGGCGAGCGCGGCACCTTTACGAACGCGCAGACGCTCACCGACAAGAACTCGCTCGGCAAGATCCACCGCATCAATGACGACGGCACGGCGCCGAAGGACAACCCGTTCGTGAACACGCCTGGCGCCGATCCGACGATCTGGAGCTACGGCCACCGCAATCCGGAAGGCCTCGCGTGGGATCCGGTGACGGGCGATCTGTGGGAGTCCGAGCATGGGCCGACCGGCGGCGACGAGATCAACCTCATCCAGAAGGGGCACAACTACGGCTGGGGAGTCATCTCGATGGGCATCCAGCCCGGGATCACCGAGCGGGAGCACGCGGGCATGGAGCAGCCGATCGTCTACTACACGCCGACGATCGCACCGGCCCAGATCTCCTTCTACACGGGCGACAAGTACCCGGGCTGGAAGGATACGAGCCTGTTCATCGGCGCCCTGCTCGGCCAGCAGCTGCGCCGGCTGGAGATCGACGGCAACAAGGTCACGCACCAGGAAGTGGTCTTCGCGCAGTTCGGCCGCGTGCGCGACATCGTGCAGGGGCCTGACGGGTATTTCTACCTTGCGCTTCAGGAGCCTACCGGCGTCAACGGCATTTCGCTATCCGCCGATACGCCCGGCACGATCATCCGGCTGATGCCGGTGCAGTAAGACAGGGGACTTATGCGCTTCGACCGACCGTACTTCGTCATTGGCTCGACGGCGATCGCCCTGAGTTCGCTCGTCGCGGTTCGCGCGGCTCAGAACCCGACGCCCGCGGCGACGCCGCAGACCCCGGCAGTGACGCTGCCGACTCCCACCGGACCAGTCACGGCGCAGCCCTCCAAAGTGCCGGGCAACCGGTGGCGGCCCGCGCGGCGGGCGACCGCCAAGTCGCCGGCGCTCACGGCAGCCACCGAGATGCGGACCTTCTCGATGCCGCCGGGGTTCCACGCCCAACTGGTCGCGAGCGAGCCGCTCGTCGTGGATCCGATCGCCATCGACTTCGACGAGGACGGCCGGCTGTGGGTCCTCGAGACCCCGGCGTTCATGCCCGACACGTCGGGTCATGATTCGCGCGACCCGATCAACCGCATCGTCGTCCTCGAAGACACCAACGGCGACGGCGTCATGGACAAGCGCACGGTGTTCTGCGACGGCCTGGTCCTGCCGCGCTCGCTGAAGGTGCTCGACCACGGCCAGGTGCTCGTCGGCGAACCGCCGAACCTGTGGCTGATGACCGACACGAACGGCGACCTCAAGGTCGACACCAAGGTGAAGATCGCGGACGACTTCGGCAACGCCAGCGGCAACATCGAACACAACGCCAACAGCCTGTACTGGGCGATGGACAACTGGATCTACACCGGCGAAGCCACGTGGCTCCTGCGGTGGAAGGACGGCAAGTTCGAGAAGCAGGACACGCCGAGCCGCGGCCAGTGGGGCGTCTCGCAAGACGACGCCGGACGCATCTTCCGCAACGTCAACGACGAGCCGCTGTACGTCGACTACACGCCCGGGCAGTACTTCGCGCGCAATCCGGCCGTCGTCCGGACGCGAGGGCTCTACGAGCTCCTGATCGAGCAGATGGACGCGACTATTTATCCGGTGCGGTCGAACCGCGGCGTCAACCGCGGCTATCGCGACCAGTTTCTGCGCGCCGACGGCTCGTCAATCATCATCCAGGGCGCGGGCACCCCGACGGTCTACCGCGGCGACAAGCTGCCGAACCTCGAGGGCGACGCCTTCATCACCGATTCGCCCACGAACCTCGTGCACGGGTTCAAGATCACCGACGACGCGGACGGAAAGGTGACGGCGAAAAACCTGTACGACCGCGGCGAAATCATGGCGTCGTCGGACGAACGGTTCCGCCCGGTGAACCTCGCCAACGCGCCCGACGGGTCGCTGTACGTCGTCGATATGTACCGCGGCGTGGTGCAGGACGGCGCGTTCTGGAGCGACTACCTGCGCGGCTATATCAAGTCGCACGACCTCGAGATGCCGGTGCACTACGGCCGCATCTGGCGCATCGTCTACGGGAACGGACGGCTCGATCCAAAGCCGCACCTGTCGACCGCCACGCCGGCCGAGCTGGTGCAGGATCTGTCGAACCCGAACGGCTGGTGGCGAGACACCGCGCAGCAGTTGCTGATCCAGCGCAACGAGACGTCGGTCGCGCCGGAGCTCAAGACGCTCGCGGCGACGGCTCCGGAGTCGCGCGTGAAGCTTCACGCGCTGTGGACCCTCGACGGACTCGGCGCCATCGACACCGCGTCGGTCGAGAAGGCGCTGACCGACGCGTCGCCGGACGTTCGCGCCGCGGCGGTCCGCATCTCGGAGCGCTGGCTCGGTGAGCCGGGCGCGCCCATCACCGCCAGCGTGCTCAAGCTCGTGAACGACCCCAACTGGAACGTGCGCCGGCAACTGGCCGCCTCCATCGGCGCCCTGCCCGAGGCCGCGCGGATCGAACCGGCGGCCGAACTGCTGGCCGCGAATGGCACCGACGCGATCATCGTCAACGCCGCGCTGAGCGGGTTGCAGGGCGATGAGAACACCGTGCTCGAGCGCGTCCTCCAGGCGTCGGTCGCCAAGCCGCCGACCGACGCGGTCACGATGCTGGCCGCCGCGATTGCCAAGAGCGGCGATGCCGCGAAGGTCCAGCAGGTCGTCAACGTCATCACCGACGCCTCCCGCCCCGAGTGGCAGCGTAGCGCCCTGATCGAAGGTCTGAGCGCCGGTCTTCCCGCGCCCGCCTTCGGTGGACGCTTCGGCCGTGGCGGCGGCTTGCCGGGCATCGGCGGCGCGGGCAGCGCGCAGATCGTGATCACACCAGGTCGGGGTGTCACGCTGCCGGCCGAGCCAGTCGCCCTCACGAAGCTGGCGGACGGATCCGACTCGGTGGCGACGCTCGCCAAGACTCTGGTCGACAAGCTCGAGTGGACCGGCAAGCCTCAACCCGTCCGGCCGCCCGTGACGCCGCTCACGCCGGAAGAGCAAGCGCGCTTCGAGGCCGGCCAGACGATCTTCTTGGGCCTGTGCGCCGGCTGCCACCAGCCCGACGGGCAAGGCAAGCCCAACGTGGCGCCGAGCCTCGTGACGTCGCAGTTCGCCGCGGCCGCGAACGCGCAGGTGCCCATGCGAATCGTCCTCGAAGGCAAGGAAGGCACCGTCGGCCTCATGCCGCCGCTCGGCCCCGCGCTGACCGACACGCAGATTGCCGACGTGCTGACCTACGTGCGCCGCTCGTGGGGCCACACGGCGTCCGCCGTCACCCCCACGGAAGTCACGGAGCTTCGCCAGACCACATCGGACCGCAAGACGCCCTGGACGAATGATGAATTGACGGCGCTGCTGGCCGGACGCGGGGGGCGCGGTGGACGCGGAGGCGCGCGCGGCGGGCGGGGGGCCGGAGCCCCGGGAGCCGGCGGCGGGCGCGGGCGGTAGCGGAGTTCTGAGGGGATGCCCCGGCCGTCCGGGTGTCCGTTTGCTTGAAGCACGGTTGTGTTTGGGAGGATCGCTATGAAGAAACGTTTCGTTTTGTTCGCGGCGCTCGGCAGCGCGCTCGCGCTCTGCGTCACGCTCGGCGCACAGCAGGGGCCCGCGACGCCGCCGGCCGGCGCCGCACCCGGGGCCAGAGGCCAGCGGGGCGGAGGACGGGGATTCGGCCCGGCTGACGCTCCATTGCCGCAGGGCCAGAACCCCAACGGCATGCACATCTACCTCTATGGCGGCCTGAAGTCGCACCAGGTGGGTCAGCACGACTACCCGCAGTTCCTGGCCGACTGGAGCAAGATCCTGACCGAGCACGGCGCGGTTGTCGACGGGGCGCTCCACGCGCCGCGCGCCGAGGATCTCCTCCATACCGACGTCGTCGTCATCTACAAGGGCGACGCCGGGTACATGAGCCCGACCGAGAAGGCGGACCTCGATGCCTACGTCAAGGGTGGGGGCGGACTGGTCAGCTTCCACGACAGCCTGTGCGGGCCCGACCCGGCGGCCATGGCCGAGCTCGTGGGCGGCGGCAAGCAGCACGGCCAGGTGAACTACACGCTCGAATCGAACGTGGCGTACACCGTCATGGACCCCGAGAACCCGATCATGGCGGGGATGCCGAAGAACTTCACGATTCAGGACGAAGCGTTCTACCTGATGACGTGGGCGAAGGCCCCTGGGATCCACGTCCTCATGAATGGCGTCATCGACCACACGCCGAGCGCGGGCACCCATGCGGGCGAAGTCGTCCCGCAGGCCTGGACCTACGAGCACACGGTGCCCGGCGGCGAGCCGGCGCGCGCGTTCGTGTGGATGCAGGGCCACTTCTACAAGAACTTCACGGACCCGCAGATCGAGCCGATGCTCCTTCGCGGCATCGCGTGGGCCGGCAAGCAGCCGGTCAACACGCTGGTTGATTACAAGGCGCCGGCGCGCGGCATGGGCCGCGGCATGGGCCGAGGCGGCCGCGGGCGTGCGGCAGGCGCGGCCGGCGGCGGCGAGGCGGCGGCTCCCGGCCGGTAAGCTCAGCGTCGCTCGACCGACGCGGTAAACTAAGAGCAAGCGAGGGGCGGACCGGTCACCGGTCCGCCCCTCTTCACGAGGAGCCATATCCGTGTCAGACGACCAGAAACGTACCTACCGATCCGCGCGGTGGTTCGGCAAGCGCGATAAAGACGGGTTCATTCACCGCAGCTGGATCGGCCGCGGCTTGCCGCAGGGCGTCTTCGAGAACCGCCCTGTCATCGGCATCTGCAACACCTGGTCGGAGCTGACGCCTTGCAATATGCACTTCCGCGAACTGGCCGAGCACGTGAAGCGCGGCGTCTGGGAAGCTGGCGGCGTCCCGCTGGAGTTCCCCGTGATGTCGCTCGGGGAAACGAGCATCCTCCCGACGGCCATGCTGTTCCGAAATCTCGCCGCGATGGACGTCGAGGAGTCGATCCGGGCGAATCCGATCGACGGCGTCGTCCTCCTGTGCGGCTGCGACAAGACCACGCCGTCGCTCGTCATGGGCGCCGCCAGCTGCGACCTGCCGGCGCTCGTCGTCTCGGGCGGCGCGATGCTGAACGGCCACTACCGAGGCAAGACGATTGGCGTCTCGCACGTCTGGTACTTCGCCGAAGATGTCAAAGCCGGCAAGATGAGCGTCGAGGAGTTCATGGAGGCCGAGCCTTGCATGTCCCGGTCGACGGGCGTCTGCGCGGTCATGGGCACGGCCGCCACGATGGCCACGCAGGTTGAAGCGCTCGGGCTCAGCCTGCCGGAGAATGCCGCGATCCCCGCCGTCGACTCGCGCCGCTTCGCGCTGGCGCACGAGTCCGGCCGCCGGATCGTCGACATGGTGAAGGAAGACCTCAAGCTGTCCAAGATCCTGACCCGCCAGGCCTTCGAGAACGCCATCCGCGTCAACGGCGCCGTGGGCGGGTCGACCAACGCGGTCATCCACCTGCTGGCGCTCGCGGGGCGCGTCGGCGTGCCGTTGTCCCTGCAGGACTGGGACGATTTCGGCCGCGACGTGCCGACGCTCGTCGATCTGATGCCGTCCGGCAAGTACATGATGGAAGACTTCTACTACGCCGGCGGCCTGCCCGTGGTGATGCGCACGCTCGCGGAAAACGGCCTGCTCCATCGCGATGCGCTGACGGTCAATGGCGCGACGGTCTGGGAGAACGTCCGGCACGCGTCGAACTGGAACCACGACGTCATCCGCACGATGGACCAGCCGCTCGTGGCGAGCGGCGGCATCGCCGTGCTGCGCGGCAATCTCACGCCAACCGGCGCCGTGCTCAAGCCGTCGGCAGCCTCACCGCATCTGATGAAGCACCGCGGCCGCGCGGTGGTCTTCGAGAGCATCGAGCACTACAAGACGCGGATCGTCGATCCGGCGCTCGACGTCGACGCCAATTCGGTACTGGTGCTGAAGAACTGCGGGCCGAAGGGTTATCCCGGGATGGCCGAGGTGGGCAACATGGGCCTGCCGCCCAAGCTGCTCCAGCAGGGCGTCACCGACATGGTCCGGATCTCCGACGCCCGAATGAGCGGCACGGCGTACGGCACGGTCGTGCTGCACGTCACGCCGGAGGCCGCCGCGGGAGGCCCGCTGGCGCTCGTGCAGGACGGCGACATGATCGAACTCGATGTCCTTGCCCGGCGGCTGCACCTCGACGTGAGCAACGAGGAATTGGCCAAACGCCGTGCCGCGTGGCGGGCGCCGACCAACATCACGTCGAAGGGCGGCTACGCGCAGCTGTACGTCGAGCACGTGCTCGGGGCCGACACCGGCGCGGACCTCGACTTCCTCGTCGGATGCCGCGGCGCCACGGTGACGCGCGAATCGCACTGAGGGCCGGAATGCCCTTGACGACGGAGACCCTCCTCGCCTTCACCGAGATCGTCGGCGCGGCCGGCGTCCTGACGCAACCCGAGGATCTCGTTCCCTACAGTTTCGACGGCACCGCCGCGCTCCGCCAGCGCCCGGACGCCGTCGTGTTTCCCCGGTCAACTGAAGATGTCGCCCGCTGCGTCGCGGTCGCCGCGGCCGAGCGCCTGCCGATCGTCGTCCGCGGATCGGGCAGCGGCTTGAGCGGCGGCAGCGTGCCAAGCGCGGGCTGTCTCGTGCTTTGCCTCGCCCAGATGGACCAAATCCTCGACATCGACCCGCGCAATCTGACGCTCAGGGCGCAGGCCGGGGTCATCACGCAGAGCATCGACCAGGCGGCCGCCCGCCTCGGCCTGTTCTACCCGCCCGACCCCGGCTCGATGCGCATCAGCACGATCGGCGGGAACGTGGCGGAGAACTCCGGCGGCCTCCGCGGCCTCAAGTACGGCGTGACCCGCGATTACGTCATGGCCCTCGAGGTCGTGATGGCCGACGGGCGCGTCGCGCGATTCGGCAGCCAATGCGTCAAGGACGTCGCCGGGTACTCGATGAAGGACCTCTTCATCGGGTCCGAAGGCACGCTGGGCATCGTGACCGAAGTGCTCCTGAAGCTGGTCCCGCGCCCGGCGGCGCGGCGCACGATGCTGGCCCTCTACGACCGGATCGAAGACGCGGCCGAGACGGTCTCGGCGATCATCGCCGCGCGCATCATTCCCTGCACGCTCGAGTTCCTCGACCGCATGACCGCCGGCTGCGTCGAGGACTACGCGCACGTGGGGCTGCCCACCGACTGCGCCGCCGTGCTGCTGATGGAGACCGACGGGCACCCGGCGGCCGTCGCGGACGAGGCGGACCGGATGGCGGATATCGCGCGCGCCCACGGCGCCAGGGACGTGCGGTCCGCGCGCGACGAGACGGAGGCCCTCGCGCTCGCCTCGGCCCGCCGCAATGCGTTCTCCGCGCTGGCCCGCCAGCGTCCGACCACGATTCTCGAGGACGTCACCGTGCCGCGCAGCGAACTGGCGACGATGGTCGCGTTCGTGGCGGAGACGGCCAAGACGTTCAACCTGCAGCTCGGCACGTTCGGCCACATGGGCGACGGCAACCTGCACCCGACTTTCCTCACCGACGAGCGCGACGCGGACGAAATGCACCGCGTCCACCAGGCGCTCGAGGCCATCGTCACGAAGACGCTCTCGCTCGGCGGCACGATCACCGGCGAGCACGGCGTCGGGCTGGCCAAGAAGGCGTGGCTGCGGCAGCAGTTGGGCGAGAGCAGCTTCGAGATCATGCGTCAGCTCCGCCGCACGCTCGATCCGCACGGCCTGCTCAATCCCGGGAAGATGTTCGATTGACGATGCCGGCCACGCTGCGGACGATCGACTACTCGGTCCTCCAACAGTGCATGCATTGCGGCATGTGCCTGCCGACGTGCCCGACGTACGTCACGACGAAGCGGGAGCGCAACAGCCCGCGCGGCCGGATCGCCCTGATGCGGGCCATCGCCGACGGCGACCTCGACGTGAACCGCGCGTTCGCCGACGAGATGAGCTACTGCCTGGGGTGCCTGGCGTGCCAGACGGCCTGCCCGGCCGGCGTGAACTACGCGGAGCTGTTCGAGACGGCGCGGAGCGACATCGAGCGTCAGGGCGCGCATCCCGGCGCGGCGCGCAAGATCTGGCGCGCCCTCACGCTGCGTTGGCTGTTCGTCCATCCCGGCCTGCTTCGGAGCGTCGGCCAGATGCTCCGGATCTATCAGCGGACCGGGCTCGAGGCGCTGGTGCGCCGGGTCGGCCTGACGCGCCTCCTGCCGCCCTCGCTTCGCCGGCCTCGAGCCGCAGACGCCCGTCATGGCCCCGGCCTTTTCGGACCGGCTGATCGCCGCGCACGAGTCGCCGCGCGGCGAGGCCCGGTACCGCGTGGCCCTGCTCACCGGATGCATTCAGGATCTCGTGTTCTCGGACGTCAACCGGGACACCGCTGACGTGCTGCTCGAGAACGGGTGCGCCGTTGCACACCCCGCCCGTCCAGCCCTGCTGCGGGTCGCTGCACGCGCACAACGGCGAACTGGACACCGCTCGGGCCCTCGCCCGCCGGCTCATCGACCTCATTCCGCCCGGCCGCTACGACGCGATCATTTCGAACGCCGGCGGCTGCGGATCGCATCTGCGGCACTACAGCGGCCTGCTCGCTGATGACCCACGCTATGCCGAGGCCGCGCACGAATGGGACCGCAAGCTGCGCGATGTCCACGAGTGGCTGGCCGAAATCGGCTGCCGCGCGCCCGAAGCCGCGCCGTTCGACACGCCGGTGTCCGTCACGTACCACGACTCGTGCCACCTCGCGCACGGCCAGAAGGTGGTGCGGCAGCCGCGCGCGCTGCTCGGCTTGCTGCCCGGGGTGTCGCTGGTCGACCTGGACGAAGCGTCGTGGTGCTGCGGAAGCGCCGGCACGTACACGGTGTCGCAGCCGGCGCAGGCCGAGTTGCTGCTCGACCGCAAGATCGGCCACGTCATCGACACGCACGCCACGGTGGTCGCGTCGGCCAACCCAGGGTGCCAGCTGCAGATCGCGCGCGGCCTGCGGCAGCGCGGCGCCGATGTGCGGGTCGCGCATCCGATGTCGCTCTTCGCCGCAGCCTATCGCCGCGAGCGTGAAGGACGATCCTGACACCATGGAGCGCATGGAGGCTCGTCGCGCGCCGAGCTGGTGGCCCGGCGGAGCCGGGCCACCGCAGCGAGTGGCGACTGGCGGACACGAGAACAAGCTTCGGCAGGGAGGGCTCGACCTGCTTGCTCTCGTGTCCACCAGTCGCCACTCGCTGCCGCCGCCGGAGGCGGCCCCAGCTCGGCGTGGAAGAACTCAAGCCCGGTCGTTCAGGCGCTTTACAGAGACGGCGTGGATCGCGACCAGCCTTCATGCGCTCCATGGTGTCGACCATCACGGGACGGTATACTCACGCCGTCCCTCTGACTTCTTCCGCGAGGTAGGCTGCTCATGAACAACTCGACCTCCGCCGTCCCCACGAATGCGCGCTACATCACGGCGGCGTTCGTGCTGGGGCTTGCCGTCATCACCTACATCGATCGGGTGAGCCTGGGACAGGCCGCGCCATACATCCTGCACGACCTCGGCCTCTCGAAGATCGAGATGGGCCTGGCGTTCTCGATGTTCGGATGGGCGTACGCGATCTTCGAAATCCCCGGCGGCTGGCTGGGCGACCGCATCGGCCCCCGACGCGTGCTGATGCGCATCGTCATCTGGTGGTCGTTCTTCACGGCTGCCACCGGCTGGGTCTGGAACATCACGTCGCTGGCCGTGACGCAGGGCCTCTTCGGCGCCGGTGAGGCCGGGTGCTTCCCGAACATCACGCGCGTGCTCACGACGTGGCTGCCCGCCAAGGAGCGCGAGCGTGCGCAGGCGGCCCTGTGGCTCGCCACGCGGTGGGGCGGCGCGCTGACGCCGCTGGTCGTCGTCGTCATCCTGCGCTACGTGAGCTGGCGCGTCGCCTTCAGCCTGTTTGGACTCCTCGGCGTCGCCTGGGCGTTTGGCTTCTATCGCTGGTACCGCGACGACCCCAGCACGCACCCGCGCGTCAACGCCGCCGAGCTGGCGCTCCTGCCGCCTCCCAAGGACACGGCCGTCGTGCACGGCGGCATCCCGTGGAAGAAGCTGCTGTCGCGCGGGTCGATTCTGCTGCTCTGCGTCCAGTACCGGCTGTCTGGCGTACGGCTGGTGGTTCTATATCACCTGGCTGCCGACGTACCTGCGTGAGGCGCGCGGCACGTCGCTCACCTCGCTCGGTCCGACCGTGCTGGCGCTCTTGACCGGCCTGCCGCTGCTCCTGGGCGGCCTCGGGTGCATCCTCGCCGGCTGGCTGGGCCCCAAGCTCGCCGACGCGACCGGCAGCGTCAAGCTGGCGCGCCGGGTCTTCGCGATTACCGGGTTCACGGGCGCGTCGCTTTCGATTCTCCTGTTCACGCGCGTGCAGGACCCAATCAAAGCCATGTGGATCCTCGGCATGGCCGGCTTCTTCAACGACTTCGTCATGCCGAGCGCGTGGGCAAGCTGTATGGACATCGGCGGCCGCTACGCCGGCACGGTGTCGGGTGCCATGAACACCTTCGGCAGCGTCGCGGGCGCGTCCTCGACGCTCATCGTGGGTGTGCTGCTCACGATGACCGGGCAAGACTGGACGCTGACGCTCTACGTCTCGGCGGCGATCTACATGCTTGGCGGCATCTGCTGGTTCTTCATCGACCCGCACACGCCACTGGAGCAAACGGCATAGCAAGTCAGAAGTTCGAAGCCAGAAGTGAGAAGTGCGGCACCGACTTCCGACTGAACTTCTAACTTCTGTCTTCTCACTTCACACTTCGTTTTACCGCGACGTCCATCCTCCGTCGACGAACAGGCTGCTGCCCGTGACGTACGACGCCCCTGGCGACGAGAGGTAGACGACGGCCCCGGTGATTTCGTCGAGCTCGCCCCAACGGCCCATCGGGATATTGCGGACGAACTCCTGATACTTGACCGGGTCGTCGAGCAGCGGGCGGTTCATCTCCGTGCCGAACGGCCCCGGGCAGATCGCGTTCGCGGTCACGCCCGTGCCCGCCCACTCGAGCGCGAGCACCTTTGTCAGGTTCATCACGCCAGCTTTCGACGACGCGTACGGCGCCCGGCCGGGGATGGCGATGACGCTCAGGATCGAGCCCATGTTCACCACGCGGCCCCAGCCGCGCTTGACCATCCTGGGCCCGAACACCTTGGAGCACAGGAACGTGCCCTTCAGGTTGATATCAACCACGCTATCCCAATCGGCCTCGGTCAGCACATCGACGGTGCCGCGCACGTTGATGCCGGCGCTGTTGACGAGAATGTCGACCGGACCGAGCGCCGCCTCGACTTCGCCGGCGAGCCGCTCGACATCCGCGAGCACGGTCACGTCCGCGGCAAACCCCTTGGCGCGCTGTTTGGTGGCGGCGGCGATCGACTTCGCCGCTTCCTCGCTCGCGCTGAGCCGCCGGCCCGCGATCGCGACGTCGGCCCCCGCCTCAGCCAGCGCGGTGGCCATGGCGATCCCCAGCCCACCCGCGCCGCCGGTCACGAGCGCCGTCTTGCCGTTCAAACGAAATGATTCGAGTACGTGTGTGTGTGCCATTGAGTGACGTGTGTCTCCCTAATTAGTCGCGTGGGCCCCACCCCCACGCGGTTCTTCGCGCTTCGCGCGGCGCCGTCTTCGGTCTTCCGTACTTCGAACTTCTGGCTTCCAACTTCTAACTTGTCCTGCGTCAGAACCCTATCGGTTTCACCCAGAAGCTGGCTTCCCACGTGCCGCCGTTCGGTGGCACGCTTTGCAGTTCCTTGTACAACCCCTTCTGCGCCAGGTTCAGGGCGTCGGTGATCCCGCTCATCGGCTCGAAGCAGACGAAGTTGCGGTTCTGCATGTATCCGGCGGTCGGCGCCCAGACGACGACCGACTTGTAGTGCTCGCCGAGCATCACGTGCACTTGCTGGGTCCCCGGTCCCTTCAAGATCATTTCCGCACGTCCCGACGAGTCGCGCACAAGGTCGCCATAGACGTCGTCGAGATCGTAGTTCTTGAGCGGGATGTTGTTCGGGTCCGGAAACATCTTCGTAATCGGCTCCGTCTCACCAGTCGGAACCTTGGTCGAAGCGAGCAGGTAATGCGTCTTCGCGCCGATCGAGATCGTCCAGTCGTCGCGCGTGGAGTCCGTCAACTGGTAGAAGGGGTGGAACCCGATCGCGACCGGCATCGGGTCGACGCTCAGGTTCGTGAGCTTCGTCGTCACCTCGAGCGCGCCATTCTGGAGCCGGTGCGTCATCTCGATGGTGTGCGCGAAGGGCCATTGCTTCATCCAGTCGGGATGCTTGTAGAAATCCAGGCGGCTCGTGACCCAGGCGCTGTTGTCATCGGCCTTCACCTCGACGACCTGCCAATCCTTCGTGGTCGTCAGGAACCCGTGGATGGGAATCGCGCCGCGAATGTTGCCGAGGCCCATGTCGAAGGCGTATTTCTTGCCGTTGGCGTAGAACGCGTCTTCGTCGAGGCGGTTGGCGAACGGGGCGAGAAAGGGAATGCCGGTCAGCACGCCGCCGCGCGCCTTGAACTGGTCGAGCGGCCCGCCGGAGAAGCTCAGGGCGTTCTTGCCGTTGACGAGCATCTCGTACGTGATGTTGCCGGCCGACGGAATCAGCGATACGACCGTATGGGTGACGGCGTCCTCGAGATGGACGATGCCGTCCTCGAGCTTCGCCGAATACCTGGTCTGCTGGGTTGCCGTTGTTCGAGCCGTTGCTGCCACCAGAATCACGCCCAAGACAAAGAGGCCACGGAACATCAGTCTCATCTGGAACCCCTGGACATTGGTAGGTCCCCCAGCCCGCCGGTCGGCTCGCGGCGCGACCGCCCCGTCACCCCGTGGAGTGGGGAGATCCCGTGAGGCGGAACTGGTTTATGCCGGAGAAAGTATAGCAGCCCGTGATGACGCGGGCTGGGGTGCGATCGGCGCAATTCCCCTCAGATGACCATCGATGCTAATATGAGCATAAGCATATGAGTCAACGCCTACAGGTCCTGATTCCTGAGAGCCTCGACCGCCGCGTGCGCAAGGCGGCGCAGCGTCGGCGTTTGTCCGTCGGCGCGTGGGTGCGCGAGGCCATCGAAGGGGCGCTCGGCGGCGACCGCGCGCCCGATCCCGTGGGCCGACTGGCCGCGCTCGGCGCCCCGACCGGCGATATCGAGCAGATGCTGGCCGAAATCGAAGCGGGCCGCGGATGACCGTGTTCGTCAACTCGAACGTGCCGATGTACGTCGCGGGTCGCGACCACCCCCTGCGCGAGCCCGCCCGGCGCTTTCTCGCCCGTGCGCAAGCCGGCGAGGTCGACATCTGCACGAGCACCGAGGTGCTTCAGGAGATCCTGTATCGGTACACCGCGCTCAAACGGCACGACCTCGCCGCGAGCGTCTACGACCTGTTCGTACAGGTCTGCCCAACCGTTCTGCCAGTGACGCTCGCCGACACGGATCTGGCCAAGGCACTGCTTTCGACAGGCCAGGGCGTGAGCGCCAGGGACGCGGTGCATGCCGCGGTCATGCGCAACCACGCCATCACGCACGTCGCGACATTCGATACCGGCTTCGATCGCGTCCCCGGCATCGAGCGTCTCGCATTGTGACGTCGCCGGTCAGCGCACCGTGAAGAGGACGTCGCGTCGTGCGGTGTGATCCTGCTCCGTCGCCTCGACGGTTAGCACGTACTCGCCAGGCGCGAGGTCGGTGAGCGGCACGTGGCGGGTCCACGCGGCCGTGCGCCTTGAACTGGTCGGCGGCCACGTCGCGGCGCTCTTCCAGTCAGCGCAGTCGGTCGAACTCCGCCTGCGACACATCCAATTGTCGAAGGATCTTGAAGAACAACGGCGGGCCAATCTCACGCCCGCCGTGCAACGGAATGGTGACGGACCGCCCGTCGCTGTGTGTCCAGCGCTCGTGGCTGCCAGTCTGTTGAACGCCTCACGAAACCGAGTGCCGCGGCCGCCCGCTGGAATTCCCCCGCCGTCGCACTAGGCATGCACGACTTCAGTCGTGTCGTTCGGAAGCGCCAGCCCGCGATCCCGGTGTTCCTGGGCGATCAGCGCGAACACCTGCTCGAGCTCGGACAGAGCCGCCTCCCGAGTGTCCATCAACGCGTAACAGCCTCCGACGGCCGGGATCTCGGCCACCCAGGATCCGTCCTCCTGACGATACAGGACGACCGTGTAGTCATCGAAGCTCATGGCCAATTATACGGCCCGGCGTGGCGCGGCCGGCGGCGGCAGGCTCTCCCACGAGCCCCGCCTGGGCGTCTCGTCAACGCCAGCGACGTGCAACCGCGCTGCCGAGCGCCCCGCGTTGGCTCACTTCACCGTGAAGAGGACATCGCGTCGTGCCGTGTGATCCTGCTCGGTGGCCTCGACAGTGAGGACGTACTGGCCAGGTGCGAGGCCGTCGAGCGGGAGCAGCCGCGTCCACCCGGCGGTGCGCGCGGCATTGAACTGATCGACGGTCACCTCGCGTGCTTCTTCCATCTTCGTGCGGCCGCTGGCGTCGACGACGCGACTCATGAAGTGCACGGGCGCCACCGGTCGCTGGCCCCCTTCGGAGATGTAGACCAGCGCCGGCCGTGGATGCGGCACGCCGGCACGATGTCGTCGGGTGATCCTGGGGCCAGCCGGAGCGTGGATGAAGTCGTGTACCGGAGGGGCCGCCCGTGAGACCGGGGCCGGTGTTTGCCGACGGTGGGATCTTCATCGCGTTCTTCGACCGGTCGGACCACTATCACTCGGCGGCCGTGCGGCTCTTCACGGATCCGCCCCGGCGCTGGTACACGTCACTGGCCGTCGTCTCCGAGACGTACGGTTGGTTTCTCCACCGGCTGGGCGAGGAGGCCGCGCGCGCGTTTCGCTCCGCGCTGCCGGACTTCCCCCGTGGTACCCGGTTCGCGCTTCCGCTTCGATGCGCTACGATGCTCACGCCCCTGCATCTCTCGAGAGTTCTCATCATGCCGACCCCGACTCCCGCCGCCTACCGGCTCGCCCGCGATCGCTACGCGGCGCTGGGTGTCGATGCCGACGCCGCGCTCGCCGCGCTCCGCGCCGTGCCGCTCTCGCTGCACTGCTGGCAGGGAGACGACGTCGGCGGCTTCGAGACGCCTGGAGCGGCGCCGGGCGGCGGCATCGCCGCGACCGGCCACTACCCTGGGAAGGCCCGCACGCCAGACGAGCTTCGGCAAGACGCGGCAAAGGCGCTCTCGCTCATCCCCGGGCGCCACCGCTTCAACCTGCACGCTTCTTACGGTGAATTCGGCGGCCGGCGGGTTGACCGGGACGCGATCGGCCCGGAGCACTTCGCGGGATGGATCGACTGGGCGCGCGAGCTGGGCATCGGCCTCGACTTCAACCCGACCTTCTTCGCCCACCCCAAGGCCGCCGACTTCACGTTGTCGCACCCGGACCGCGCGATCCGCGAGTTCTGGATCGCGCACGGCTCAGCGTCGCGGCGCATCGGCGAAGCGTTCGGGCGCGCCCTCGGATCGGCTTGCGTGACCAACTTCTGGATTCCCGACGGCATGAAAGACACGCCCGTTGACCGCCTGGCTCCCCGCGAGCGCTTGATCGAGTCGCTCGACGCCATCTTTCGCGAGCCCATCGACCCGGCCCTCGCGCTCGACTCGGTGGAAGGCAAGCTGTTCGGCCTGGGCTACGAGAGCTACACCGTCGGCTCGCACGAGTTCTATCTGAGCTACGCCGTCTCGCGGCGCATCCTGCTCACGCTCGACACGGGCCATTACCATCCGACCGAGACGATCGTCGACAAGATCAGCGCCGTCCTGCTCTTCGTCCCCGCAATCCTCCTGCACGTCAGCCGCGGCGTCCGCTGGGACAGCGACCACGTCGTGGTGCTGAACGACGAGCTCGAGGCTATCGCCCAGGAACTCGTGCGGCACGGCTTCCTCGACCGCACGCACCTCGGTCTGGACTACTTCGACGCGAGCATCAACCGCGTGGCGGCGTGGGTGATTGGCGCAAGGAACCTGCAGAAGGCCGTGCTCAAGGCGATGCTCGAGCCCACGGCGACCCTCACGGCGGCGGAAGCGTCCGGCGACTACACCGCGCGGCTCGCCTGGCAGGAAGCCATCAAGACGCTCCCATTCGGCGCTGTGTGGGACCAGTACTGCGAGATCTCTGGCGTGCCCGGCGACGACGCCTGGCTCACCGACGTTCGACAGTACGAGCGCGAGGAACTCAGCAAGAGAAGTTAGAGGTCAGAAGACAGAAGTGAGAAGTTTGCTGGCCCTGCCTTCTCACTTCCAAGTTCTGCCTTCTAACTTCTGTCTTCCAACTTCTAACTTCCTCTCAGCTCAGCTTCCACCCCGCGCGGTACTGGCGCGAGAGCGCCGCCTGTCCGGCCGCGCTGTTGGTGACCTGCATGTTCGCGCCGTCGTAGTGAATCTTCGTTCCTGCGTGCAGCGAGACGACGCCGAGCAGCATGATCTCGGTCAAGTGCGCCGCATAGGAGAACGGGCACGAGATCTGGTCGGTGCCGCGAATCGCGTTCACCCAGTTCATCTCGTGCGACTCGTGGGGAATGCGCGGCAGCCGTTCCTTGGGCGGGCCGTATGCGTTGTGGCGCTCGGCGGGCAACAGGCGGGGCCTCGCGCCGTAGGTGTTCTGCAGCAGCTTGCCCTTGCTGCCCAGGTACAGGACGCCGCCGTCCGCGTTGAGCTTCTCTTCACCCAGTTCTTCCGGACGCGCCGGCAGCAGGCCGCCGTCGTACCAGGTCAGCTTGACGGCCGGCTGACTCCCGTTTGCCGGGAACTCGTAGTGCGTCATCGAGCCTGTCGCATACGTCTGGTGATTGAATGGCGTTCGACACGGTCTCGACGGTCGTGGGCCATCCGAGGTTCAGCCCCCAGACGGGGTGGTCAATCAAGTGCGCGCCCATGTCGCCAACCGCGCCCTGGCCCCAGTCGGTCCAGCCGCGCCAATTGAAGGGGTGATAGATCGGGTGGTACGGCATCTCCGGCGCGCCGCCCAGGAACAGATCCCAGTGCAGCGTTGACGGCACCGGATGATCGCCGCCCATCGCCGCCGCCAGCAGCTGCTCGACGCCGGCGTTGTTCCACCGCAGGTTGTCCGGCACCGTCGTCGTGGCGCTTGGGCGCGGGACGCCTTGCGGCCAATACCCGAGCGGGCGGTTCGTCCAGACGTGCACTTCGCGGACGTCGCCAATCGCGCCAGCCATCAAGTACTCCTGGCCCCGCCGCGCGGCATCCAGCGAATGGCCCTGGTTGCCCATCTGCGTGACGACCTTCGTTTCGGCGGCCTTCCGGGCGAGGTGGCGCGCCTCGGCCACCGACCAGCACAGCGGCTTCTGGATGTAGACGTGCTTCCCGGCGTCCATCGCCGCCGACCCGATGATCGCGTGCATGTGATCGGGTGTCGCGACGATGACCGCGTCGAGATCCTTCTGCTGGTCGAGCATCTCGCGGTAGTCGTGATACTTCTTCAGCTTCGGCAGCTGCTCGTCGAGGAACTGCTGCATGCGCGCGGCCTGCGGCTCCTGGACCCACTTCGCGTCGGCCTCGACCTGCGCCCGGGACGGCCCGAAGTCCTTCCAGACCGGCCCGCTCGGCGCCGCAGCCCCGCGCCGGCCGTTCCCACCGCGACCTCCCGCGGTCTGCGGCGGCTTCGGGTGCAGCCAGCTGTCCAGCTTCGCATCGAGCAACGCCTCGTCGGCGTCGCAAATCGCCACGATGTTCTGCCCCATCACGGCTTGCGCGTTGGTGCCGCCCATGCCGTGGATGCCGACGATGGCGATGTTCACGAGGTCGCTCGGCGGCGTGAAGCCCTTGCCAAGCACGCGTCTCGGCACAATGGTCAGTCCCGCGCCCGCAAGCGCGACGGTCGAGACGAATTCGCGCCTCGACATTCCCGAGTTGTCGGACCCGGAGCCCTTCGTGTCGTCCCTATGCTGGGTCATGGCCTGCCTCATTTCTCATGGTGGAGTCCACCTCGGTCGCGGCCATGCGGCCGCTGACCTCATCGCTTGTCTGGGGGGGCGCCCTCAACCGGAGAGTATAGCCGCGGGCGGGCTGCCTGACACGCGCATCAGGTGAGGCCGGCTTTGTCCCGAGCGTCCTCGAAGGGACGCAACGGATTCCGGAGACACGAGCGGTCGCTTTGCCCCGACAGATTCGCGGTTGAGGTGCGTGCCCGAAGGGCCTGCCGTCCGCTGATCGCCGGCGTCACGCGGTGATCCGCTTGATCCCAGGCACACCGTCGAAGCCGCCGTCGAAGCTCAGAATCTGCGGAATCTCGTGCGCCTGCTTGATCGCGACGTGCAGCGCATCACGCACCGAGAGTGCGGCTCGCCCGAGGACGATAGTCTTTGCTCGCTCGAGGATCACGCGATCGACCGACAGCACGTCATCGACGACAGCCAGCAGCGCATCAAAGGCCGGCTGGATGGCGTCGCGTCGATTGATGGCGACGTAACGATGCAGGATCTCCTGCAGCACTTCGGCATCGGTGACCAACCGGATGCGTTCGCTGACGCAGCGCTCCAGCGCCCGCTGCGCGTCAACCTTGTGTGGATGGGGGGCACGTTCGAGTCGATGAGGATCATGATGGCGCGGGATCGACATACCCGCGCTCAATCTCCCGCAACATGTCGTCGATGTTGCCGGTCGGAAACGCATGCCGTGCCGCGCTGCGAATGGCGTCCAGCTTTCGGCCTGCCTGGCCCGTCGGTTCCTGACGACGCGCGGCGCGCAGGGTCTGGCGCACCCATTCAGCGACCGTCAACTGTTGCGCCCTGGCCACGCGCTGCAGATCGCGGAGCTCCGATTCCTCGAGCAGGACCTGAAGGCGCTTAGTCATGACGGAAGTCTATTTGACTCATGTTGATGAGTCACGCGCCGCCAGCCCAACGCCAGGTTCGGCCGTCTCACGATTTGGTTCACCCGCGCCGCGCGAGGTCATGATCGCAGCCGAGGGCGACGTCGGATGCAAACGAAGGTTAGACGGCTAGGCTGCGCCTGTGAGTGACCGGACGGCAACCAAGTCGTTGCTGGCCACAGACCGTACGTCCGACGGTTTCAAGGTCACTAAGGCCTCGGTCCGACCTGAAGCGGTCACGAACTCGACCTCAACTCCCTCAGACCCGTACGTTTCGACAACGGTGCCAAGATCGCCGCTCTTTAGACCCTCAGCAGGCAAGTCTCGCTCGAGGACGACCACGTCGAGTGTTTTGAAATTCACGGTGGGCCTCCTGGATAGGCCGTAACAAAACGCGGCACGTCACCATCATTCGGCATGAACCAAATACTGACGACCATTTCTGGTGGACCGAGTGGTCCTTTCAGAATAGCTCGAATCTCGTATTTCTGACCAAAGGTGGTCGTCGTCACCAGTCGTGCCTCCTGCGAGAGATGTTGCGCTCGCAGGTCCGCGCTGAGTCCCTGCCACGTGTCTGCCCGGTACCCAAGCTTGGCGAAGAACGCTGCCTTGAATCGGCCAATCGGATGAGCTCGCGAGAGCAGATAGCCAAAGAGCTTCTCGTGCGGAATCACCGCGCGGTCTGCGTTGGGCAATCTCAAGCCTGCTCCTCCCCGTCCCAGCCGTCGCGGCCTCTTCCGGGGCTCCTAACGCCAGCGCTCAGCTGCGGGCGCCACACTCTGTGTTCAAGACACGCGCCCGCCGGCTGCAGCGCATGTTAGACCTCACCGGCGGAAAGGTCCAACCACGATCGCACGGCCGCCTCGACTTCGGCGAGTTGCTGCGCGTTGAGCGTGCCCAACGACCGAAGGAGCTTCGCGAGCGGAATGGTGATGAGGCTCTGCGCGTCGAACGCGCCGGACTTCAAGAAGCCGACTGCAACCGCGGCCTCGAATCGAGAGCCTCGAACGCTCGTCGTGTGGGGAACCAGTGTGGCGAGCGCCCGATCTTCGTCGTTGACAGGAACGCTCAGGACCATAGCGGGACGAACTTTGGCGGCCATGCCGAGGTCGACCAGCCAGACCTCGCCGCGCTTCGGCGCGATCACCCGCCCTGCTCGCGCCGATCCAGTTCTTGAAGCAGTACGTCGGCCGCCGCGACGAGATCAGCGTCGTCCGGCAGGTCGTGCGGTTCAGTCTTGGCGCGCTGGAGCAAAGCGGCAATGACTTCCTGCCGCTGGCGCTCAGGCAGCGCCTCGACTTGCGCCACCAACTTCTCGACAACCGGAGTCATGAGGACAGATTACTCCAACGGGTCTCCGAATCAAGGCCCACGTCATTTGTGAGGTCTAACGTCAGCGCTCACCCGCGGCCGCGCCAAGCACTTGACGCCGCGGCCGTCGGGTGCAGCGCCTAGTTGGGCCGCCGTTCGTACGGCAGGCCACGCTTCTCGGCCAAGACGGCGTTTGCCAAATGCGGCCCCACCTGACTAACGAACTGCAGCAATTCGTGGTGCCGAATCGCCGCCCGAAATAGAGGTGGCCGCTCCGTCCAGAACTGATACAGCGTGGGGCTGTCATCGCTGATGGAGAATAGCGCGTGAGCGATTGAATGTCGAAGTGACCGTATCAACTGGTAGGAAGTGAGACCGATCGGCTCGGTCGCCGTGAACAATCCCCCAACATTCGCTGCGTCGAGATCTTGATAGATCTGATGGTCCGTCGGGAGATCGAGGTACTCACGTGGAACAACAACGCAGCAGTACAACAACGGAATGGTCAGTGAGTGGTCATCTAGCCGATAACGCTCACGGTCGTCTGCGGAGAACTGGATGTCGTATGGCTGTGTTGAAAACAGGCGGCGCTTTGCGTCGAGGAGCGTACCACCCTCCTGAAGGAGCACCAGGAGTTGCGCGTTGATGACCGCTCGGGCAGGCACGTCCAATCGGAGGTCGTATTGCGACATTCGTCATCCTTCGGGACTTTGGTCGAGGTCTGAATTGTCGGCCCAACAACTATTGGACCTGCAACCAAGCCGATTGCTAGCCGGATATCCCGGTCAAGATAAATCGGCCGCCCGCTGGCCATTCCGCCTCGATCTCATAGCTCGTGCAGAGATTAGCACTGGGGCGAAAGGTTGGTGCCAGCCTCATCCGGCGAACAATCGTCAGCCGTGCGATTGGAAGCGCCGTCAGCATAAGACGCTTTGCCGATGCGCGCACGGGGTGCCCGAACATCGGCACGGGGTTGACCTCGCGATTGCCTCCCGCGGGCAGAATCTGCCGGGATCCGCGCCGGGCCCTATCTGAGGAACGCTTCCGGCAGCCCTCCGTCGATGGGGATCACGTGGCCCGTGGTCTTCGCGCTGTGGTCGCCGGCCAGCCAGCAGATGGCGTTGGCGCAGTCCTGCGGCAGGATCGGCAGGCGCGTGATCGTTCGCTTCGCGTAGAACGCGGCGAGCTTGTCGCGCAGCGACTCGGTCGGCTCCGCATCCTCGAAAGCAATGCCGTACTTGCGGAGCGAGACCATCACGCGGTCGCGGGGGAACATGGCCGAGCCGGCCACGACGGTTGCCGGCGCGATGCCGTTCACGCGCACCACCGGCCCCAGGCCAATCGCCAGCTCGCGGATGAGGTGGCTGAGCGCGGCTTTGCTCACGTCGTACGGCTCGCTGCCGGACTTGGGCACCACCGCGTTGGCCGAGCTCGTCAACACAACGCTTGCCGGCAGGCCCTGCGCCGAGAAGATCCGCGCGGCCTCCTGCGCCAGCACATGATTGCTGCTGACGTTGAGGCTCATCGCCAGCGCCCACGTCGCCTCTGGCGGCGTTGACGGAGCGGGCGTGGGATAGATGGCCGCCGTGTTGACGACGATGTCGAGGCCGCCGAAGCGAAGCACGATCGCGCGAAGCGTCGCGCGCATGGTGTCGCGCGACGTAAGGTCGAGCGCGCACGCCCACGTCATCTCGGCCGACGAGACGGCCGCGGCTTCCTTGGCCACGAGCTCGGCGCTTGCCGCGTTCACGTCGGCCACGATGACGTGGCCGCCCTTGCGCGCGATCTGCAGCGCGACCTCGCGGCCGATGCCGCTCGCGCCGCCCACGACCAGCACGACCTTGCGGCTGAATTCCTTCTCGGGCGGCATGCGCTGGAGCTTGGCTTCTTCGAGCGCCCAGTACTCGATCCGAAAGGCCTCGGACCGCGGCAGCGCCACATAGTTGTGGAAGCTCTTGAACTCGGCGTGCTGGTCCGGGCGCTTCGCTTGCGGAAACGCGTCCACCGTGCCGGCGTCTCCCTCGAGCGCGTTGGCGCCGGCCATGACGTGGATCGCGTTGACGAAGAACTCCGACGTGATGCGCGCTTCCCGCTTGTCCTTGGCGAATCCGAACAGCCCGAGTCCGCCAATCACGACCACCGACGGATCGGATCCCCGCTGGGCCGGCGACCCGGGCTCGGCGAACGCACGGTAGTACTCCGCGTAGGCGCGGCGGTACGGCTCGATCTCGGCCGCGATCCGCTGTTCGAGCACGGCGAGGTCCTCGGTGGCCGGATCCCACGGCACGAACATCGGCGAGATGCGCGTGCGCAAGAAATGATCCGGACAGCTCGTGCCCATCCGGCACAAATCGGCCGCCCACGTCGAACACGCGAACGTCACCGCATCGTCCGACGCATCGAAGTGCCCGACCACGCGCCGGCTGGATGAGACGATGCCGCGCAGGCGCGGGAGAATGGCGGCCGCGACAGACTCCCGATCGACGGCCGGCGCCACGGCGGCGCCGCCGAACACCGTGGGGCCGCGCCGGGCGGCATGCGCCTGAATGAACTCGCCCATCTGTTCGATCGTGCGCAGGCTGTTCACGTAGCAGGCGCGCTGCGTCTCGCCCCACGTGAACAGTCCGTGGCTTCCGAGGATGAGCCCGTCGCAGCCGGGGTTGGCCTCGACGGCCCGCCGCAGCATCAACGCCAGCTCGAAGCCCGGCCGCTGCCACGGCACCCACGCGATCTTCCGGCCGTAGGCGGCGTTGAACTCCTCGAGCTTGGCCAGGCCGTTGGCGCTCGCCGCGAGCGCGATGGCCCAGTCCGGGTGCAGATGGTCCACGTGGTCGAACGGCAAGAACGCATGGAGCGCCGTGTCGATCGATGCGGCGACCCGATTCTCACCAAACGCGCACAGCGGGTAAAAGCCCACCATCTCGTCTTCGTGCGCTTCGCCGCGGTACCGCTCGATCAGCTGTTCGAGCTTCTCGAGGTACAGCAGTGCGAACCCTGACGTCTTGATGGACCGGAGGTCTCCCCCGCTGCCTTTGACCGCCATCACCTTGACCGGCTTGCCGGACAGCGGGTCGGTCGCGGTGAACTTCGAGCTCGTGTTGCCGCCGCCGAAGTTGGTAATCCGCAGGTCGGCGCCCAGCAGGTTGGACCGGTACTGCAGCAAGTCGAGCGGACGCGTCTCGAGCGCGCGCGCCTCGGCCGCGTCCCACAAGTCCGTCAACAGTTTGAACTTGGCTGTCGCGGCCGTTCCCTTAGCCATTCACTACCTCCACGTACGTCCGAAATCGTTGATATTCCTTCTGCCACCGTTCCACGTCGCGGGGCTCGAACCGCTCCACGGGAAACGACTGAAGGACAATCTCGCGCGCCTCGTCGAGCGAACCCACCGCACCCGTCGCCAGCATCTGCATGACGACGTTGCCCAGCGCGGTGGCCTCGACAGGCCCCGCCAGCACGGGACGCCCGGTGGCATTCGCCGTGAACTGGTTGAGCAGGCGATTGCGGGCGCCGCCGCCGACAATGCGCACCGCATCGTATCGGGTCCCGGTGAGAGATTCGAGTGAGTCCAACACGCCCGCGTACTTGAAGGCCAGGCTCTCGAGGATCGCACGCGTACACGCCGCCGGGGTGGCCGGCGCCGGCTGGCCCGTCCGCCGGCAGAGGTCGGCAATCGCCGTTGGCATATCCCTTGGGTGGAACAGCGCCTCGTGGTCCGGATCGAACAGCGACAGAAAGCCGTCCGCCTCGTCGGCCGCCGCGACCAGCGCGTCGTAGGTTGCCGGCAGTCCGGCGGCGGTCCACGTCCGCACCGAGGACTGCAGGAGCCACAGTCCTCCAATGTTCTTGAGCAATCGCGTCGTGCCGCAGACGCCGCCTTCGTTCGTGAAGTTCAGCGCGCGGGCCTCGGGCGTTACGACCGGCGCGGGAATCTCGGCGCCAAGCAACGACCAGGTGCCCGAACTCAGGACCGCGCACCTTGCCGAGCACGCGGCGGCGAACGCGGAACCGGTATCGTGACAGGCTGGCGCCACGACCGGCACGCCGGCCAGCGACGCGGAGGTCTCCGCGCGAATCGGCCCGAGCACCGTGCCCGGCTCGACAATCGGCTGGAGGAGCCGGCTCGGCAGCCCCAGATCGTCGACCAGCGACGTCGCCCAGCCGCGCGTCCT
The DNA here is from genome assembly GCA_963849525.1 of uncultured Acidobacteriota bacterium. Lineage (GTDB taxonomy): Bacteria > Acidobacteriota > Vicinamibacteria > Vicinamibacterales > SCN-69-37 > CAVXSP01. The sequence continues at coordinate 569,739 of CAWKHL010000010.1, forward strand.
CGGATCGGCCATCTGCGTGGTCGACGCAATCGTGTACTCGGTTCGCATCCGGCCTGTCAGCCAGTAGTTCAGCAGATCGGGAATGGTCAGAAGAGCGTGCGCAATCCCAACCAGGCGCGGCGTGGCCTGACAGGCCGCGTACAACTGAACGAGGGTGTTGATCGGGAGGAACTGACTGCCGGTGCTGGCGTAGATGCGCTCGCGGCCCACGAGGTCGCAGAGCGGCTCGAGCATGCCGTCGGTGCGCCGATCGCGGTAGTGATAGGGATTTTCGAGCAGCCCGCCGTGCTCGCCGATGAGCGCGAAGTCGCAGCCCCACGTATCGACGCCGACACTGGTGACCTCGCCGGCCGGCAGGCCGTCGAGCGCGCACTGCATCTCGCGCCACAGGCGCAGGATGTCCCACTGGAGGGCCTGACCGGTTCGTACCGGCTCGTTCGGAAAACGCGCCAGCTCGTCCAGGGCCAGCGTGCCCGCGTCCAGCCGCCCGACGAGCGCGCGGCCGCTCTCCGCCCCCAGGTCGAATGCGAGAAACCTTCCGCGATTCACGATCTGAGAGCATATGACGAAGCGGGCTGCGGGCTGCGGGCTGCGGGCTACGGGCTACGGGCTACGGGCTACGGGCTACGGGCTACGGGGAGTGAATTGCGTCGAGCCTTCGGTGTAAAGTAGCGGCCGTTTCCGTTGGAGCTGCAATGACCCGCCTGGTTCGATTCGTGTTGGTGGCCGCCGCGCTCATGTTTGCCGTCTCTCTCTCGGCCGCGATGCGGCAGGACGACGCCTCCAGCGGCCCGCCTCCCTCTGGCGCGGGACTGCCGGATGGCCCTGGGAAGGACGTCACGGTGCAGATCTGCGGACATTGCCACGCACCGCAGCGCATCGCGTCGGTCCGGTTCACGCGCGACGGCTGGTCGTCCACGATCGACAACATGGTCCAGCGCGGCGCCAAGGGAACGCCCCAGGAGTTGAGCGAGGTGCTCGACTACCTCACAACGAACTTCCTCGGCTCCGACCCGCCGCCGCTCGACATCAACACCGCGGCGCCAATCGACCTCGAAAGCGTGTTGAGTCTGCTGCGCAAAGAGGCCGCCGCGCTAGTGGCCTACCGGACGAAGCACGGGCCCTTCAAGAAGCTCGACGACCTCAAGAACGTCGAGGGGTTGGATTTCGAGAAGATCGAGAAGAACAAGGACCGAATCGTTTTTTGATTGGGCCATTGGGCCATTGGGCTATTGGACTATTGGGGCGCTGCGGCTCCCCGCGCGCGGCAGTCGTACCCAATAACTCAATGACCCAATGACCCAATGACCCAATGAGATGTATTCAATAATCCCCGTCTGCCCCCGCCCGCGAAATGGGGGTATCATGGCCCCGGGTTTCAAACCTGTTTAACACGTCAAGCGAGGCGACCATGCAATTCCGGAAGTGGTATGCGGCGGCATGTCTTTTGCTGGCATCCGGCGCCACGGTCTGGGCATCCAATTACCTGACCGAGGGTGTCGACAACAGCCGGACGGGGTGGATCAAAGATGAGCGCGTCCTGACGCTCGACACCGTCAAGGACCTCAAGCTCCTGTGGACGACCCACCTCGACAGCACGCCGCGGGAGATGCATAACCTGTTTCCGCCGCTCGTCGTGACGGGGGTCACGACGCCGGAGGGGCCGCGCGAAATCGCCGTGGTCGCCGGCGTCTCGGACGACCTGTTCGGCATCGACGTCGCCACCGGCAAGCAGATCTGGACGAAGCACTTCGACAGCACGTACACGCCGCCGGCCAACGGCCGCGGCGGCGGGACGCTCTGCCCCGGCGGCCAGACGGCGGTCCCGGTCATCGCGCCGACCTCGACGCCCGGCAAGTACACGCTCTACGCCGTCTCGTGGGACGGACGGCTGCGCCAGGTCAACGTCGCGGACGGCCAGGACGCCGCGCCGCCCGAGAAGTTCATGCCGGCCAACGGCAAGCCGTACGCGCTGAACTTGTTTAACGGCACGATCTACACATCGAGCGCCCAGGGCTGCGGCGGCGTCACCAACGCGTTCTACGCCTTCAACCTGGCCACCCGGAAGTCAACCATCTTCGTGCCCGGCGGCGGGGGCATGTGGGCGCGGCGCGGCGTGTCGATTGCGCCCGACGGCACGGCATTCGTGGGTACCGGCGACGGCGACTTCGACCCGGCGGCCAAGCGGCTCGGCAACGCCATCGTCGCGGTCAAGCTCGACAAGAACGACCAGCTGCAGCTCGTCAACTACTTCGCGCCGCCCAATGCCAACTGGATGCACCGCCGCGACCTCGACGTGAACATCTCGCCGATCCCCTTCGACTACAAGGACCGCCACTTCCTGGTCGGCACGAGCAAGGAATGCCGCCTCTGGCTGCTCGACCGCGACGCGCTCGGCGGCGACGACCACCGCACCACGCTCTACACCTCGCCGCTCCTGTGCAACGACGACGCGGGATTCGACGCCCGGGGCGTGTGGGGCGCGATGGCGGCCTGGCAGGACGCGCAAGGCACGCAGTGGCTGGACGTGCCGTTCTACGGACCGGTGAGCAAGGAATTCCACGCGCCCATCGAGCACGCCCGACCGACGCATGGCGGTGTCGCGGCCTACAAGGTCGAAGAGAGGAACGGCAAGTGGCAGCTGACGCCGGCCTGGCTGTCCGGTGACATGGACCTGGCCGAAGAGGTGCTCGTCGCCAACGGAGTCGCGTTCACGTACGCCAGCGGTGAGGACGCCACGCAAACGGTTCAGGACCGCGCGTGGAACCAGCCCGGTGGCACCCAACTCGGCGGCGGGCTCAATAGCTCGGCCACCCGCCGGATTCCCAACGGCACGCACGCCACGGTGTACGCGCTCAACGCGGACGACCGGAGAGGAGCTGTGGTCGAGCGGCGACACGATCAAGACGTGGAACCACTTCAGCGGGCTGACGGTGGTCAACGGCCGCATCTACATCGATACGTTCGACGGCGAGCTCTACTGCTTCGGTCTCGCGAAGTAAGGGCCTCTCAGGGAATAGGTGATGCATTGTGGCCGCCGATCCATCCAGCCTGACGTCGTTGCTCCTCCCTCAAATACGCCCGGTATTCTCGGTCGTCGCGCCTCGCCAGCCAGGCGTCTCGACGCCCAAAATGCGTCACCTATTCGCCGACAGGCCCTAGGGCCCTGGAGGATCAGACTCATGCGCATTCAACGCTCATGTGCCGTCGCCCTGGTCGGAATGCTCGCCGGCGCCGTGTTGTGGGCCCAGGGTCGCGGCGGACCCGACTGGCCCACGCCCCAGGGCGACGCCCAGGGCACGTCCTGGCTGCGAGGCGATCCCAACATCTCGGTCGAGGGACTGTCCAAGCCAGGCTTCAGCCTCCAGTGGAAGACGACGCTCGACAACCAGCCGCGCCAGTCGCACTCGCTGGCACAGGGCGTGACCGTCAACGGCGTCACGCTCTTCACGCCGCTCGCGCTCATCACGGGCGCCTCGAACAACGTCTTCGCCATTGACACCGATACGGGCCGGCTCTTCTGGCAGCGGCATTTCGAGGCGCCGCTGCCCGCCGAGGCGACGGCGGATTGTCCCGGCGGCATCACGGGCGCCGCGACGCGCGAAGCGAGCCTCGAGCCGGCGGCCCCAGCCGTCGGGCGACCGGGCGGCGGCGGATTCGGCGGCGCCGGATACCGCGGCGCCGTCGGATTGCCTGGCGAGGGCGCGCCCGACATCAACGGACGCGGCGCGAGGCGCGGCGCCGCACCGCAGCGCGGGCCGGCACCGGCTCCTGGCCGTGCCGCCGGGGCCGCCAACGCCCCACGAGCCGGTGCGCCAGGCCGCGCGGGCGCGGCGCCCGCGCGTGGCGCCCGCCGCGGTGGCGGAGGCGGTTACGGCTATGGTCGTCCCTCTGGCGTGGTCTACGCCGTCTCGAGCGACGGAACCCTCCACACACTCGGCTTGCCGTCCAGCATCGACATCGAAAAGCCGATCGCGTTCCTTCCGCCGAATGCCCGCGTCTCCGACCTGGTCGCCGCCGACAACGACATGCTGTACGCGGCGACGAGCGGGCATTGCGGCGGCGCGCCGAACGCCGTGTGGGCCGCCGACCTCGCGAGCGATGCCGGCACCGTGACGTCGTGGAAGACGAACGGCGGCAATCCGGTGGGTTCGGTCGCCCTTGGCACCGACGGGACGGTGTTTGCCGCGATCGGCCCCGGACCGACGGCCGGCGGCTACTCGAACGCCATCGTCGCGCTCGACCAGAAGACGCTGGCCCTTAAGGACTGGTTCACCGCGCCCAACGCCGAGTTCGTGACCGGACCGGTCGTCTTCAAGGAGGGCCCCCGCGAGATCGTCGCGGCCGCGACGAAGGACGGTCGGGTCCTCTTGCTCGACGCCCGCTCGCTCGGCGGCGCCAACCACACCACGCCGCTGTACGTGTCGCCCGCATTCACGAGCGATGCGGCGGCGTTCGCTCCAGGCGCGCTCGCGACCTGGGAGGACCTGACGCCGGCGGCAGGCGCGGCGGCGCCGGAGCCGGGCACCGGGACGCGCTGGCTGCTGCTGCCGGTCGGCGGCCCCCTATCGGCGGCCGCGCGGGCAGCGGATGGAAGCGCAGCCACGAGCGGCGCCATCGTCGCGCTCGAAGTGAAGCACGCTGGGACGGGCTTGTCGCTCACGCCGGGGTGGGTCTTCCCCCAGGCGTCACCCGTGACGCCCATCATCGTGAACGACGTGGTGTTCGCCGCGACCGGAGCCGAAGGGCCCACGGTCCTCGACGCGCTCGACGGCCGAACCGGCAAACCGCTCTGGAACAGCGCCAAGACCATCACCGCCGCGTTGTCGGCGCGCAGCCTCTGGAGCAGCAACAGCCAGGTCTACGTCGGCACGACTGACGGAACCGTCTACGCGTTCGGATTCGCCTTGGAAAGACACTGATGAAGTTTGAAGTGAGAAGCCAGAAGTGAGAAGTTGACGGCCCACGGACACGACCGCCTTCGCGCAAGGCTTCGGCGGTCCGCCGAAGCTTCAGTGGAGACGGAGCGGGGATGGGGCCCCGCGAGCAACCGATCGAAGAGAGCGCCACCTATGACAACTCACACACGACTCTTCATCGCCGCCGTTGCCACGGCCGTTGTCTTCTCGGCGTCGGTCGCGTTCATGCAGCAGGCGCCAGCTCGCGCCGGCCGGCCAGGGGGGCGCGGCGGCGGTGGCGGCTTCCGCCAGCCCGATCCCATCGACTTCAACGAGCACGCGGGATGGACATCGCTCTTCGACGGCAAGACGCTCTCGGGCTGGTCGGGCGACGCCAACTGGCGCGTCGAGGACGGCGCCATCGTCATCGACGCGTCGTGCGAACACCCCACGGGCACCATCTATCTGGTCTGGCAGGGCGGCGAGGTCGGCGACTTCGAGCTGAAGCTCGAGATGAAGGGCACCGGCAACATCAACGGCGGCGTGCAGTACCGGTCATGGATTGCGCCGCCTCCGGCGCCGCGCGCCGCCGGCGCCGCGCCGGGCCGAGTGGGCCGCGGGCCGCAGGGGCCGTGCCCCAGCGGCCAACCACGGGGCGTGCCGCCCAGCCGCGAGAGCGAAGCGCGGTGGGACATGGCCGGCCCGCAGTACGATTTCGACGCCGGCAATCGCTACACCGGCCAGTTCTACGAGCAGGGCACCGGCCGCGGCATCGTGGCCTGGAAAGGCCAGGTCGTGCGGACCGAGACCGGAGAGGACCCGCGCCTGCTCGCCACGTTGGGCGACACGGCGTCGGTCAACGCGATCTTCAAGCCGAACGACTGGAACGAGCTGCACATCATCGCCATCGGCCACCAGATGACGCACCTGCTCAACGGACGGGTGCTCTCGGTGCTGGTCAACGAGGACGCGACGAAGTTCCACAAGAGCGGACTCATCGGCCTCGAGGTCGAATCCACGGGCGAACTGCTCGTCCGTAATGTTTGGCTCAAGCGGTTGTAAGAAGTTCAGGCCCCAGGCCTCAGGCCCCGGGCCCCGGGCCCCGGAACCCGGACAGCCCGCGGACGCGAAGCGCGCGACCGAGGGCCCCAAGAACCTCGATACTCCCCGGGGCCCGTGGCCCGAGGCCTGAGGCCTTGCCGTGCCCCCGGTTCTGGTAGACTACCGCCGCAAATCAGACCGATGGCAGCGCGCTTCACGCCGGCGACGGCGTACAAGCGCGAACGAGCGAAGCGAAGTGAGCCCGGCGGAACGGAGCCCCGCGACGACGCGCGGGGCGAGTGACGCCGTAGGGGGGGCCGCGGGGGCAGAGCCCCCCGGACTAATTTTCGAGGTGAATCGGCTATGAACAAGCGAACGCTGTTTTTTACCAGCTGCCTCTCGCTGGTCGTGACGTCGATGGTCTTCGCCATCCGCGGCGACATCGAGCCGGCGATGGGCGCAACGTTTCATCTCACCAACGAGCAGATGGGAACGATCTGGAGCCCGGCGTTCTGGGCCTTCACCGTCGCCATCTTCATCAGCACGCCCCTGGTCAACGTCGTGGGCATGCGCGCCCTCCACATTGTGTCGGCGATTGGCTACATCATCGGCCTGCTGGTCATTCTGCTCGCGCCCCATCCGACGGCTCCGGTCGCATCGATTTTCGGCAATACCGGCACGACGCTGCTCTACGTCGGATTCTTCATCCTCGGTCTGTCGCAGGGCCTCGTCGAAGGCGTCATTAATCCGCTTGTCACCACGATTTACGCCGACGAGAAGACGCGTCGCCTCAACATGCTCCACGCCTGGTGGCCGGGGGGCCAGGTCATCGGCGGTCTGCTCGCGGTGGCCATGACGATGACGATGAACGCGAGCTGGCAGCTCAAGCTCGGCACCATCTTCGTCCCGACGCTGGTCTACCTCTTCATGTCGATGTCGCTCGAGTATCCGAAGACGGAGCGGGTCACCTCCAGCGTGCCGACCAAGGTCATGTGGAAGGAAGCCGCCAAGCCGTTCTTCATCCTCATGTTCGCGTGCATGTGGATGACCGCGGCCTCCGAGCTCGGCCCCGACCAGTGGTTCCCGAGCGTGATGAGCAACCTGACCGGCATGTCCGGACAGGGCGTCCTGTTCCTCGTCTACACCGCGGGCCTGATGTGGGTGCTCCGCTTCTACTTCAACGGCTGGGCCCACAAGTCCCCGATCAGGGCGCTGTTCATCTGCTCGATCCTGACGGCCATCGGGCTCTTCTGGCTGGGCGGCCTGCACCAGGGCACGAGCGTGACCGTCGCGTTCGCCGCGGCCACCGTCTTCGGCGTCGGCAAGTCGTACTTCTGGCCAACGATGATTGGCGTGACGTCCGAGCGGTTCCCGAGAGGCGGCGCGCTGCTCCTCGGCCTGATGGGCGGCGCGGGCATGGCGTCAGTCGCGGCGGTCCTGCCGGTGATGGGCGGCCTGATCGACCGCTACGGCCAGGGCCAGCCGGGCGTCGCGCTGCAGTACGTCGCCGTCCTGCCGACGATCCTCATCGTGATCTTCGGCGGCATGTGGATCTATTTCAGGTCGAAGGGCGGCTACAAGCCGATCGCGATCGCTGACGCCGGCAAGTAACGTCACCGGAGAAGATCGATTCCAGTCCTCGGCATCGACATCGGTACGGGCGGGACGCGCGCCATCGTCGTCGGCGACGATGGCGCGCTCCTCGCCTCCGCTACGAGCGAGCACGCACCGTTCACATCGCCGGGACCGGCCTGGGCGGAACAGGAGCCGGCCGACTGGTGGCGCGCCGCGCAGGAAGCCGTGCGCGCGGTGCTCGCGAGCGGCGTGGTCGCCGCGAGCCGACATCGCGGCGGTCGGCTTGTCCGGCCAGATGCACGGCGCCGTGCTCCTCGACCAGCACGGCGAGGTCATCCGCCCGTCCATCATCTGGTGCGACCAGCGCTCGGATGAGCAATGCGCCTGGCTCGATCGCGACGATTGGTCCGGCCCGGCTTCTCGAGCTGACCTGCAATCCCGCACTCCCCAATTTCACGCTGACCAAGTTGCTCTGGGTCCGCCAGCACGAGCCGCGGCTGTGGGAGCGGCTGAAGCACGTCCTGCTGCCGAAGGACTACGTGCGCTATCGGCTGAGCGGCGAGTTCGCCATCGACGTCGCCGATGCGTCGGGCACATTGATGCTGGACGTCGCCAACCGGCGGTGGTCGGCCGCCGTGCTCGAGGCCGCTGGCATCGACGCGGCGTGGCTGCCGGCCGTGTTCGAGTCGCCGGCGGTCTGCGCGCGCGTCTCGGCCGAGGCCGCGGCGCTGACCGGCATTCCCGCCGGCACGCCAATCGTGGCCGGCGCCGGCGACCAGGCCGCAGGCGCCGTCGGCATGGGGATCACCCGGCCGGGGGCCGTGAGCGCGACGATCGGCACGTCGGGCGTCGTGTTTGCCGCCACCGATCGACCGGCGCTCGATCCGAAGGGCCGGCTGCATACGTTCTGCCACGCCATTCCTGGCCGGTGGCACGTGATGGGCGTCACGCAGGCCGCGGGGCTCTCGCTTCGGTGGATCCGCGATCAGTGGAGCCCAGCCGGCAGCCCGCTCTCGTACGACCAGCTCACGAAAGAAGCCGCGGCCGTTCCAGCTGGCGCCGACGGCGTTCTGTGGGCGCCGTATCTCATGGGCGAGCGGACACCGCATCTCGACTCGTCGATTCGCGGCGCGCTCGTCGGTCTGGCCGCCAGCCACACGCGCGGCCACGTCGTCCGCGCCGTGCTCGAGGGCGTCGCCTTCAGCCTTCGCGACACGTTCACGATTTTTTCCGAGATGGCCGTACCCGTCACGCGGATCCGGGTCGGCGGCGGCGGCGCCCGGTCGCCGCTCTGGCGCGAGATCCAGGCGACCGTCTACGGCCACGACGTCGAGACCGTCGCGGCCGAGGAGGGCGCGGCGTACGGGGCGGCGCTGCTGGCCGGCGTCGGCGCCGGCCGCTGGGCCTCGGTGGACGAAGCGTGCGACGCCGTCGTCCAGGCCACCGGCATCACACCGCCTGCCGCAGACGCGCGGGCAACCATGAACGCACGATATGCTCAGTTCCAGCGGCTGTATCCGGCGTTGAAGTCCGTGTTTTAGGAGCATCATCAATGGCTGATTCGTTCACTCCTCGTCCCGAACACAAATTTACTTTCGGCTTGTGGACCGTCTGCAATCGGGGGCGCGACCCGTTCGGCGACGTCGTGCGGCCGACGCTGCCGCCGGTCGAGGCGGCCGCCATGCTGGGCGAGGTCGGGGCCTGGGGCGTGAACCTGCACGACAACGACCTCGTGCCGATCGACGCCACGCCAACCGAGCGCGACAAGATCGTCCGCGAGTTCAAGCAGGCCTGCGAGAAGAACCATCTCGTGGTGCCGATGGCGACCGTCAGCCTGTTCTTCGACGCGGTCTTCCGCGACGGCGCCTTCACGTCGAATGACGCGCGCGTCCGCGCCTACGCCGTCCAGAAGACGATGCAGGCCATGGACATCGGCGCGGAGCTCGGCGCGAAGATTTTCGTCCTGTGGGGCGGCCGCGAAGGCACCGAGACGGACGCCTGCCGGCGGCCGGACGAGGCCGTCAAGCGGCTGCGCGAAGCCGTCGACTATTTGTGCGAGTACTCGATCGACAAGAAGTACGGCTACCGCTTCGCGCTCGAGGCCAAACCCAACGAGCCGCGCGGCGACATCTACATGGCCACGACCGGCAACTACCTCGGCTTCATCCCGACGCTCGCGCATCCGGAGATGGTCGGCGTGAACCCCGAGTTCGCGCACGAGACGATGGCCGGGCTGAACTTCGTCCACGCCGTGGCGCAGGCCTGGGAGGCCGGCAAGCTGTTCCACATCGACCTGAACGACCAGGTATCAGGCCGGTACGACCAGGACTTCCGGTTCGGCGCCGTGAACGCCAAGATGACGTTCTTCCTGGTCAAGTTCCTCGAGGACGTCGGCTACAGCGGCCCGCGGCACTTCGACGCGCACGCCTACCGCACCGAGGACTACGACGGCGTCAAGGACTTCGCCCGAGGCTGCATGCGGACGTACTTGATCATGAAGGACAAGGCCGCGCGGTGGAACGCCGACAAGGAGATCCAGGCGCTCGTCGGCGAGCTCGGTCAGCTGGGCAAGGGCGCGCCGGCCGTTGGCCAGTACTCCACGAAGCACCGCGAGGCGCTGATGGCCCAGTCGTTCGACCGCCAGGCCATCGCGGCCAAAGGCCTCGCCTACGAGCGCCTCGACCAGCTCACGATGGAAGTGCTGCTCGGCGTGCGGTAGTTCTTCAGCGCGCGTTCTGACGCTTGCTCGTGACCACCATGGAGGACATGGAGGCTGGCCGTGTCACAGCGAACGCTGTCCACCGCGCCTGGCGTCCAGCGGCGTGCCCGTAAGTCGCCGAGCTGGCCGCCGCCTGGAAGGCGGCGCGATGGCAACGAGGTCGTCGAACATGAGAGCGGCCCGACCGGCAATCTGTTTGATCGACGCCGCTCTCATGTTCGACGACCTCGTTGCCATCGGCTAGGCCCGGCTCCGCCGGGCCTGCCAGCTCGGCTCACGGCAAGCCTCCATGCGCTCCATGGTTCAAACGAATCAGGATGTCGCCGTCTTGATGTCCACCCAGCGGCCGGTCGCGGCCGAGTCGAGCACCGCGTCGGTCACGTAGTCGGTCGCCAGGCCGTCGCGGAACGTCGGCGCGCAGGGCTTGCCTGCTCCCACCGCTTCAAGAAAGTCCGCGAACTGATGGATGAACGTGTGCTCGTAGCCAATCTGCAGGCCGGGCACCCACCAGTGCTTCATGTACGGGTGGTCGCCGTCGGTGATGTGCAGATTGCGCCAACCGCGAACCTTCCCTTCGTCCCCGTGGTCGAACCACTGGAGGCGGTGGAGGTCATGCAGGTCCCACATCGCCGACGCGTGCTCGCCGTTGATCTCGAGGGTGTAGAGCGCCTTGTGCCCGCGCGCGTAGCGGGTCGCTTCGAACGTCGCGAGCGACCCGTTGGCGAAGCGGCATAGAAACGCGCTCGCGTCGTCGATGCCGACCGGCTCGACCTTTCCGGTCAGATTGTGTGTGCGCTCCTTGATGAACGTCTCGGTCATCGCCGACACGGTGGTGATGGGCCCGTTCAGCCAGAGTGCGGTGTCGATGCAGTGCGCGAGGAGGTCGCCGGTCACGCCGCTGCCGGCCACCTTGACGTCGAGGCGCCAGAGACCTTCGCCGCCCTGCGGCAGATCCTTCGAGATCGTCCAGTCCTGCAGGAACTTGGCGCGGTAGTGGAAGATCCGGCCCAGCCGCCCCTCGTCGATGAGCTGTTTCAGCAGCGTCACCGCCGGCACGCGGCGGTAGTTGTACCAGACCATGTTCGGGACGCCGGCCGACTCCACCGCCTCGACCATCGCCAGGCCCTCGGCCGCCGTACGCGCGAGCGGCTTCTCGCAGGCGACCATCTTGCCCGCCTTGGCGGCCGCGATGGCAATCTCGTGGTGCGTGTCGTTCGGCGTCGCAATGTCGATGAGGTCGATGTCCTTGCGGGCCACGAGGTCGCGCCAATCGGACTCGATCGACTCGTACCCCCAGTTGTCGGCGAAGGCCTTGACGCGGTCGGGCGTCCGGGCGCACACGGCTTTGAGAACGGGCCGGTACGGCACGTCGAAGAAGCGCTCCGCCTGTCGGTACGCGTTGGAATGCGTCCGCGCCATGAATCCGTAGCCAACGAGTCCGATATTGAGTGTCTTCACGTGGGCCCCGCCCTCGCTAGTCAGGTTGAACCATGGAGTTCATGAAGGCTGCCCGCAGACGCTGACCTGGGCGCCGCCTGCGGCGGTGATTGGCAAGAACCCGCTCAACGAGAGCACGTGTGAGATGTGGCCGTGCTCTCGTTGAGCGGGTTCTTGCCAATCACCACGCCCGGCGAAGCCGGGCTGCCCAGGTCAGCTCGCCAGCGCTGCCCGCCTCCATGCGCTCCATGGTGAAAAACGCGGGACACGGCTCCTTACGCCTGCCAGCCGTGCGCGTCGCGGACCGCCATCATCGTACGCAGCACGCTCTGCCAGGTCTCCGGCCGCATCATCGTCTCGTTCGAGAACATGCAGCCGTCCCAGCACACGTGCTCGGTCGCCTTGGTGAGCTCGCCGGCCTCGTCCCTCAGCCAGAACCCCGCATGGCGGGCAATGTCGAGCTTGCCGTTCGGGTCGGTGGGCAGACAGTGGTGGCCCGTCTTGTCGTGCGTGCCAGAGCCCTTCACGGTGGCGTCGTTCTGCGCGACGTGGAAATCGATCGTCCACGGCCGCAGCGTCCGCGTCATCGTGCGGAGCGCCTCGTCCAGCACGGCGCCGTCGCGCCAGTCGTAGCCCTCGGGCAGAATGCGATCGTCCGGTGCGTTGTAGCCCATCGTGAAGAGCAACGTGTGGGCCATGTCGGCCTGAAAACCGAGCGTCTTCGGCCGGCCGACCATCTCGAGGAGCTCGGCGTTCTTCCGCCAGCTGTGCATGCCGCCCCAGCAGATTTCGCCCTCCGCGGCCAGCCGCTCGCCGAACTCGTCGGCGACGTCGCACGCCTGGCGGAACGTCTCGGCGATCCGCCGCTGGTTGCCTGCCGGATCCTTCGCCCACTCGTCCACGCCGCACGCCGAGTCGATGCGCACAACCCCGTAGCGGCGAACGCCAAGCTCCTTGAGCTTGCGAGCGATCCGGCACGCCTTCCGGACCTGCGCCACGAACTTCTTCCGGTCCTCGTCGCTCCCCATCGCGGACCCACCGCCAGTGGGCGCCCACACGGGCGCGACGACCGAGCCGATGACGAGCCGCTTCGAGGCCACCTTCTCGGCGAGCCGCTTGAGATCGTCGTCGGTCGCGTCGATGGAGGTGTGGGGCTCTGAGAGAAAGATGTCGATGCCCTCGAACCGCGTGCCGTCAACCTCTGCCGCAGCGGTGAGATCGATCATGGTGTCGAGGTCGATCGGCGGCTCCGAGCCCTCGCCCTTGCCCACCAGGCCCGGCCACATGGCGTTGTGCAGAAACGGCCGGGAGTGTCGCGTCCGTGTCATGCGCGCTCCTTCGTCAGCGGGTAACCGGATTGTCGGGGTTGCCGGGACCAAAGTGCTTGAGGATCACCAGCGGATCCGAGTCGCTCGCATTCGCGATGCGGACACCCGCCGTCGCCGCCTCGGCGGTGACGAACAGCTCGTCCTCGGTCATCTGTCCGTAGCGAATCATCGACGGGGTCGACACGCGGTGCTTGGCGATCGTCCCGTACCCCTGCGTCAGAATCAGGCCGTAGGCGGCCGCGTCCCGAATCGTCACGGTGCGCCCGGGCAGCACCGTCAGCTCCTTCGCGGAGTACCACGCCGTGCCGTACGAGACCCAAAACTCCCGGTAGCCTTCAGCCTCGGTCTCGGTGACCGGCGCGACCGGTTTCGGGAACACTCGATTGTCCGTTGCGAAGTTCGGGTTGACGTTCGCCTCCCAGTCGAGCAATTCGACCAGGTAATCGAGATCCTGACGGTGCGCCGGCGGCACGTCCTTCACCATCAAATCCCACGGCACGATCCGGCCATCGACTTCGGACTGGAACATGGCAAACACGTCGCTCGCGACCTGGGGCTCGTAGGTCACGAGCGAGCCCGGCGCGTGCAGGATGCGCGGGTCGATCTGCCAGCCGGTCCCGGGCTCGAGGCGAAATGCCTGTGAAAGAAACAGAATGCCGTTGTCCCCGCGGCTCCATCGCTCAAGACACCGCCGGACGTCCGCTTTCGTCGTCCCTGGCGTGAGCCCCATGAACGTGTACGGAAAGTCGTTGTCGGTCTCGTTGTACTGCGGCGGAAAGTAGTACGACTCGGGCTTGCCGCGGCGGCCGACCAGCGCGGCCTGCTCCTCGCTCTGGTGCATGTGGTGCGGGATCGGGCCCATGTTGTCGAAGAACTTGCAGAGCACGTTCCACCCGCCCGCGCGCCGCATGACGTCGGCGCCAAGGAGCGCGTCGCCCGCCAGCTCGACCGCGGCCTTCAAGAGAAACCGCTCGCCGGCCGCCGCCCGCACGTAGCTCAGGCCCTCGTCGGCGGGCGTCCCTGGTCCGTTGTCGGCGTTCGTCGTCGACGAGAACCAGCGCTCGTTGATCCCGCCGCGGTGCGCGCCGCACGCGTACAAATCGTCCGGGTGCAGCTTCAAACGCCTGCCGGGCACCATGAAGGACCGCGGCACCCAGCAGGGCTCGAGCCGGAGAACCCCGCCGCCCACACCAAGGGCCGCCTCAACCTGCGATCGGTTCACCATCGTGATGCGCACGATATCGCCTCGAGAGTCGCCAGATCAAGACCGGCGCGGCATAATGGCCCACGATGCCGTCCACCACGCCGTATCGGGGCCGCCGGGCGGTCGCCATCGAGAACCGTTGGCTGCGTGTGACCGTGCTCGAGGGCGGTGGCCACATCGCCGAGGTGCTCGACAAGGCCTCAGGCGTGAACCCCCTCTGGACGCCAATCTGGCCGTCGATCGAGCCGTGGGACTTCGACGCGCGTCGCGACCAGGCGGTCTACGGCCGAGGCGCCGAGGCACGTCTGCTCGGGTCGATCATGGGCCACAACGTCTGCCTCGATATCTTCGGCGGGCCGTCGGCCGATGAGGCGGCCTCGGGCCTGGGCGTCCACGGCGAGGCGCCCGTCGCCCGGTGGGATCTGGATGCTGACGGAGATGTCCTGCGGGCGGCCGCGTCACTCCCGAGCGCCCGGCTGCACATCGAGCGGCAGCTCACTCTCCACGATCGCTCGGTCCACGTGCGCGAAGTCGTCCGCAATGAAGCTCGGCACGACCGGCCCATCGCATGGACGCAGCACGTGACCCTCGGGCCTCCATTTCTCGAGCGAGGCGCGACCAAGTTTCGCGCCTCCGCCACGCGGTCGCGCACGTTCGAGACGACGTTCGGCACGAGTGACTACCTCGCGCCAGCCGTGAACTTCGACTGGCCGCACGCTCCGACGCTGGACGGCAGGTCCGTGGACCTGCGCACCTTCACGAACGCCGCCGTCTCGGGCGCGTTCACCACCCACGCGATGGACCTCGACCAGCCGGACGCGTTCTTCGTCGCGTTCAGCCCACGCGTCGAGCTGGCCTTCGGGTACGTGTGGCGCCGGGCGGACTTCCCGTGGCTGGGCATCTGGGAGGAGAACTGCAGCCGCCTCGGCCCGCCGTGGAACGGCGGCACGATCACGCGGGGCATGGAGTTCGGCGTCTCGCCATTCCCGGAAACCCGCCGGGCCATGATCGAGCGTGGATCGCTTTTCGACACTCCGTCGTATCGCTGGATTCCCGGCGGAGCCAGCCTCGAAGTCGAGTACTGGATTGTGCTCAACGCGTCCGACAAGATCCCGGAGACGTTGAGCCCAACCATCGACCTATAGACCCATCGGCCTATTTGATCGATAGCGATGCCCCCAATGGCCCGATCCCAATAGGTCGATGGGTCGTTAGGTCGATGGCTAGTTCTTTCCCGCCGCCGTGTACAGCCTCAGGTTCTCGATGCCCCAGTTCGGCGCATCCTCGGCCGTGGCGGTCTGCGTGATCCGCACGAACTTGGCCTGCACCGGCTTGAACGAGATCGTCATGAGGCCGGGGTTGCCTTCGCCTGTCGCGACCGGCTTGCTCCACTTCGATCCATCCGTCGAGACCTGCACCTGATAACCGCGCGGGTATTCGCCGTTGGGCATCACGTTCTGCGCCGGAGCGCCGACGGCGCCCGCCGGACCGGCCCCTGGACGCCCGCCCCCAGGAGCCACGCCCGCTCCCTGCCGCTGCCCGCCCCGAGCCGCGCCAGGGCCACCGGGCCCCGCCGCGCGACCGCCTCGGCCAGCCGCGCCTCGGCCGCGCCCACCGCCGCCCCCGCCGCGGCCCGCCGGCACGTTGAAGTCAACCTCGGTCAGATTGACCGCCTGAGGCAATTCGACCTGCAGCCACATGCCCGCTTTCTGCGGCTCGCCGGTATTCCATCCGGCCAGCGTGAGGGCGTTGTGGGCCGTGTCGTTGTTCTGACTGGCCGTCACCTTCCATGCCGACTCGGCGGGCAGGAACGTGGGCAGCAACGCCTGGATCTCGCCGACCGTCCACTGGGTCTTGCGATTCCCGGTCGCGGCGCGCACGCGCGCCACATCGGCCGGCGTGACGAAACCGCCGCTGTTGCCAAAGCTCGTCCGAATGAAGGACGCCACGCCGGCAATCCACTCGTTGGTCTGCTGGCCCATCGGCACCATCACCTCGGTGTAGGTCTTGTCGCCCACCTGGCCCGTCAGGCCGTTTAGCAGCACGCGAATGACGTAGTCGCGGTGCCCGTGCACGCGCGGCGACCCGGCCAGCGGCGGGGCCATCGTCGTACCCGCCGGCGCGCCAGCCATGGGCGCGCCAAGGCCGTCATTGCCGTGGCACGTGAAGCACAGCTCGTTGAACACCTGATTGCCCTGCTGGAGCAGGTCGCGCTGCTCGGGCGTGAGCACGGCGCCGCCTCGTCCGAGGAACGCGTTGATCACGGGCGGATTGAGAATCCAGTTGCCGATCTCTTTGACCCCAATCGCGTCGTTGGCCGCCTGCGCGGCCTTGACGACCTCGTCGACCTTCGGCGCCTTGAGCGCGTTGAGGGTCAGCATCGCCTGGATCGCCACGTTCGGATCGGTGTCGAGCGCCATCCCACGATAGTCGGTGTCGAACGACCGATCGCCCGCCTTGTAGAGCGTCTCGCTGGCGCGAATCGCCTGCACGCGCATCCGTGGATTCGGGTCCTTCATCTCCTCACGGACCAGGCCGGAATCGAGCGCCCCGAGACCCTCGAGCGTCCACATCGCGTGAAAGCGCGCCACGAGGTCTTTCGACGAGCGCGCCATCTGCTGAAGCGCCGGCACGACCGACTTGTCCTGTTTCAGCACGAGCAGCCGCTGCGCCATGTCGCGGTACCAGCCGTTCGGGCTGGTGAGATGCGCCACGAGCTGCGTGGGCGTCTCGGAGTACATGTGCGGCGGCGCGAAGTTCGGCTCCAGAGCGGGCTGGGAAGGAATCTCCGGCGTCGCCTGCGCGGCCGGGCCCTGCGGCGTCGCCGGCACGCCAGGAATGCCGTCGAATCGCAGCCGCCAGATCCGCCCGTGGGTCGTGATCTTGTCCATCTGGTACTGCTCGATCTTCCGGCGCAGGTAGGACAACGGATGCGTCCACTCCGACTCCTGAATGATGCCGTGGTACATGTCGGCGATGTACATCGTGCCGTCCGGGGCGGTTCGGATGTTGACCGGACGGAACAGCGGGTCCTTGCTCAGAATGAACTCCGACTCGGGATAGGCATTCTGAAGCTGCGTGAGACCGCCGTTGTTGACGATCTTCGCGCGGCGAATCAGCCGGCCGACCGGCTCGCAGAAGAGCAGGTCGCCCTGCATATCGGCCGGCTCCTTGTCGGCCCGCACGATCGCGGGGCCGTTGGTCGCCGTGAAATGGTTCAGCACGCCGAGCGGCATCCGGACCCGGCGCATCCCGCCCTGCATGTCGCCTAGCCCGGCGATCGGATAGACGGTCTCGAACCCAGGCTGGTCGGCGGGCGGACAGTCCGGATCGGGCGCCTCGCCGCGGCCGCGCTGGCACGGCGTGTACGCGCCGTATTGAATCGGGAACTGGAAGTTGACCGGACCGCGCTCGCCGCCCGCGTCCACGAACCACATCTTGCCGTCGTCATCCTGCGTGAGGCCCCACTGGCCGCCGTTCGGGCCGGTCGGCTCGCGCCGGTACCCATTCGGCGTCCACCGGAAGCGGAACGCGTTGTACGTGCTGTAGATCCAGTTGTCGAGGCCCCAGACGAACCCGCTCTGCTCGTGCTCCAGGTTGCCGTCGCGGCCGAGCCCGACGCCGCTGAACACCACCTCGCGCTTGTCGGCCACGCCGTCGCCGTTGGTATCCGTCCACTGGACGACATCGTCCGAATCGGTCTCGTTGGTGAGGATCACACCGTCCTGGAGCGGCAGAATCATGCGCGGCAGCACCATGTGGTCGATGAAGACGGTTCGCTTGTCGTACACGCCGTCGCCCTTGGTGCTCTCCCACCGCGTGATCCGGTTGATCGGGTCGTGCTCGTGGTTGCCGTCGGCGTCCGGCATGTAGCTGATGAACTCGGCGACGTACATCCGGCCGTTGCCGTCGAACTCCATGATGGCCGGGTTGACGATCTGCGGATCGGAGAGGACGGGCTGCATGTGGTAGCCCGGCGGCAGCACGAAGCTCTTGGCTTCCTCCTCGGCCGTCTGTGCCTCAATCGGCGGCCTCGGGCTGAAGTCGGCGCCTTCGTTGGAGGTCGACATCAGGGTGCCGCCCCGCTGCGGCGCCGGCGCGGGGCCGGCGGCTCGGCCGTCGGCGGGAGCCGGCGGCTGAGCGCCGCGGCCCTGCGTGAACGCCCGAGGGCTGAACCCGACGACAAGCAGCGCCAGGACTCCAATAAAGGTCAACCAGACGTGCCGCATATTCCGCTGTCGGGACTCCATTGCCATGCCGTGCTCTCCTCATCATCAGCGCGGTCGCGCCGCTTCGCTCGGACCTGTCGCGTGAAACGTCAACATTCTAATACCGCTCGCGGGGCCCCACCCCCGCTCGCTCACGCGCTACGCGCGGCGCCCTGACGGGCTGGCCGCGGCGCTTCGCGTCCGCGGGCTGACATGCCGCTACACCGCTCGCGGGGCCCCACCCCCGCTCGCTCACGCGCTACGCGCGGCGCCCTGACGGGCTGGCCGCGGCGCTTCGCGTCCGCGGGCTGACATGCCGCTACACCGCTCGCGGGGCCCCACCCCCGCTCGCTCACGCGCTACGCGCGGCGCCCTGACGGGCTGGCCGCGGCGCTTCGCGTCCGCGGGCTGACATGCCGCTACACCGCTCGCGGGGCCCCACCCCCGCTCGCTCACGCGCTACGCGCGGCGCCCTGACGGGCTGGCCGCGGCGCTTCGCGTCCGCGGGCTGACATGCCGCTACACCGCTCGCGGGGCCCACCCCCGGACGGAAAGTGTGAAGTATGAAGTTTGAAGTTCGAAGTTGGTTCAACGGGCTCGCCCCGCGGGCCGTCACCACGGGATCCTGAGCACCGTGCTCACTTCCAACTTCTGGCCTCCCACTTCGCCCTTCGCAGCGCTTCGCGTCCGCGGGCTGCCGGGGCCCTGCGCCCGAGGCCTGGGGCCTACTGTCCTAGTGCCCAGTGCCTAGTGCCTAGGATCGATACGCCTCTCGCCCGACACCCTGCACGGGGATCCCCTGCGCCGGCAGCACTTCATGCTGCAGCGCGTACAACGCCGCCGCGGCTTCGTCGATGTAGCGGACGAAGGCGATCGATCCTTGCAGGATCGGCTTGAGGCGCTCGCGATCCTGAATACGCGCCGGCGGATACTCGTGCTCGACGACGAGGTGCGTGTTGGCCACGTCCAGGTCCAGCAGTTCGCGGGCGGCCAGCTGATGGTCGAGCCAGTCAACCGTGCGATTCTGCAGATACGCCAACGGATCGTGGCGCGCCGTCCCAGGCAGCTCGTGCTCGGCGAGAATCGTCTGCTTCTTCCACGCGTTGACCTGATCGGCCGGGTTGGGCGACGGCTTGCCGCAGGTCCAGTCCCCGCGCTCGACCGTCTGACCGCCGTAGCCCCAGGCCGAGACGCCCTTCGCGTCGATCACCTGGCCTTTGACGTGGAATCCGCCGATGAGGAAGTTGTAGCCGGTGTCCTTCAGGTACTGAAACAGCGACCGGGTGTCCTGTCCCATCAGAATGGCGTGCGACGGGTCGTAGTAGATCCGGAACTGGTCGCCCACGCCGTGCTTCTCGGCGATCCGATGCAGGGCAATCCACGTCCCCGGCGTATAGGCGATGTTGTTGTGGAAGTTGTCGCCCGTCGTCCAGCCGGGCATCGGGCACTGCTCGACGTAGTAGGTCAGCCCCCGATCCTTACAGGCCTTGAGCAGCGGCACGAACTGCGTCTCGAAGTCGACGAGGTTCTCGTCCATGGTGTGCGTCTGGTTGCGGCCGACGAAGCCGCAGACCGTCTTGACGCCCAGCAGGACGGCCGCGTCGAAGATCTTGGTCGCGAAGTCGTGCTTCTTCTTGCGAATCGCCGGGTCGTCGTGCAGGTAGTTGTCGAAGTAGCCGATGTCGGAGATGCCGACGTTGTTCGCGCGAAGCGCCGCCTCGACGCGCCGGGCCCGATCCTTGTTGAAGGGCTGCCGCAAATCGAGCGTGTTGGCCACCGGGTCGAGCATCGCCTCGGCCGGCACGTCCGACTCGGACGGATGGAGCGCCGCCGACAGCTGGATGTAGCTCGCGCCCAGCTCACGCGCGAACGCCAGCCAGTCCTCGATCGCCCGATCCGGATCGGGATCGCGCACCTCGCGCGGCGTCAGCTCCTGCAGCGCCGCCGTGAGGACGCCCACCTTCATGAACTTCGGATCGAAACTCTTCACTGCCATTGCTTCACTCCTTGCTCAACCATGGAGGTCATAGAGGCTGGCCTCGTCTGACGTCCGCCGAGTTGGCAGCCGCCTTCGGCGGCCGCGGGGCGGAAACAGCGGCGGAGCGAACACGCGGCCGATCGAGCGGTTACGTCACCCGCGCGTTCGCTCCGCCGCTGCTTCCACCCCGCCAGGGCCCGGCACCACCGGGCCGCCAACTCGGCGCCTGGCAGGCCTCCATGCGCTCCATGGTGTCGATGGACCTGTCGTGTCCCCTAGTAATTCACCTTCGTCCACACGCTGCCGGCCTTCGCGCTGTCGAGGATGGCCTCGACGATCGCGTTGGCGCGGTAGCCGTCCTCGAACGTCGCGAACGCGGGCGGATGCGGGTCGGTCGGCTTCTTCCCATCGGCGATGAAGCCGTAGATGTCGCGCATCACGTTGAACACCGCGTCGGGCCAGCCCTCCTGATGGCCGCCGGGCAGGTGCACGTAGCCGCGCACGGACGCGTCAACCAGGCCCGGGTCCTTCTGGAGGACCTCGTTCGGCTGATCGCGATGGCCGATCCACAGCTCGTTCTGCTCTTCCTGCCGCCAGCGCATCGCCTGGGTGGCACCGCACACTTCCAGCACGAGGTCGTTCTTGTGGCCGGAGCAGATCTGGCCGACCGAGAAACTCCCCTTCGCCCCGCTGTCGAAGCGCACGAGCACCGACGCCAGGTCCTCGACCTTGATGTCGACCAGCTCGTACTCGTCATTGCTCCCGGCGGCCTGGAACGCCTCGCGGGCCGCGAGCGGCTTCTTGCGCTTCGGGATCATCGTCGAGATGTCGCCCAGCACGTGGGTGATACGCAGGCCGCTCACGTGCTGCGCCAGGTCGCACCAGTGCGACCCGATGTCCCCCAGCGCCGACGAGTTACCGCCCTTGTCCGGCTCGAGCCGCCACGAGTAATCCGTGTCCTTCAGCAGCCAGTCCTGGAGGTAGTGGCCGTGGACGAAGCGCGGCGCACCGATGTCGCCGCGCGCGATCGCGCACCGGGCCTGCTGGACGAGCGGGTTCCCTCGGTAGCCGAACGTGACCGCATGGACGACGCCGGCCTTGTTCGCCTGGTCGACGAGCTTCTTGGCCTCGCCGGCCGTCATGGCCAGCGGCTTGTCGCACACGACGTGCTTGCCCTTGGCAATCGCGGCGACGTTGACTGGATAGTGCAGATAATTGGGGGTCGCGTTGTGCACGACCTGAATGTCGGGGTCGTCGAGCAGCGCCTGATAATCGCCGTACGCCTTGGGCACGTGCAACGCGTCCGCCTTGCTCTTCGCCAGCGCCTCGTTCATGTCCGCCACCGCGACGACGTCCACGTAACCCAGACGCCGCACCGCGTCGATGTGATGCGGGCCGACGAAGCCCACGCCGACGATACCCATTCCAATTCGTTTCATGTCACGCCTCCGGCTGCAATTCTTTTTGGGGAGGCTGATCATAACCCATGCCATCGGGCCTGGGGAGCCGGCGCGGCCGCGGCCTCCTGCCTGGACTCGGCCGCGAAGCGAGAGGTATGTTCAGAAGACAGTCTCTGGTTGACGCAAGAGTCCTCGTGGCGCGTCGATTCGCGCCTCGTGTTCGTGGTAAGCGCACGTCAGTAATTCACACGTATTAGGTTTCATATCCATGATCGCTCCAACCCTCATTCTCCTTGCGCAGTTGTCTCATGCCCCCATTCACCCGACCGCCCACGATCGCCAGGCGGCAGCCGGTCTCGAGGCGCCCGCGGCCGGACAGGTCGCGGCCGCCACGCTCTCGGGTTCGGTCGTCGATTCGGACGGCCGCCCCGTGTCCGGCGCGGTCGTAACCGCCAAGGCCGGCCAGGCGGCCGAGCAACAGACCACGACCGGCCCCGACGGCCGGTTCACCCTCAACGCCCCGACATCGACCGACGTGACCCTGACGGTGCGCGCCGGCGGCTTCGCCGAGATCTCACAGCGGATCGCCGCCGGGGCGCCGCGCGGCGCCCTCCGGATCGTCGTGACGCCCGCCCCGGTGAACGAAACCGTGACGGTCACCCCCACGCGTTCCGCGCAGCGGACGGGCGACGTCCCGGCCAGCGTCAGCGTCCTCAGCCGCGAGGACATCCGCCAATCGCCGGCGGTCGTGGCCGACGACGTGCTGCGGCAGGTCCCGACGTTCAGCCTGTTCCGGCGGACGAGCAGCCTCTCGTCTCACCCGACCGCCCAGGGCGTGTCGCTTCGGGGCCTGGGTCCGAGCGGCGTCAGCCGCACCCTGGTGCTCCTTGACGGCGTGCCCTTCAACGACCCGTTCGGCGGATGGGTGTACTGGACCCGCGTGCCCCTCCAGGACACCGATCGCATTGAGGTGGTCGACAGCCCGAGCTCGAGCCTGTACGGCAACTACGCGATGGGCGGGGTCATCAACATCGTCACGGCGCGCCCCGAACCGGAGACGGGCACGTTCTCGGTTCAATACGGCAACCTGAACAGCCCAAAAGTGGACGTCGCCGCCAGCAACCGGTGGGGCAAGATCGGCGCGGCCGTTGACGGCAGCGCCTTCAGCACCGACGGCTATCCAATCGTCGCCGCCAGCGAGCGCGGCCCGGTCAACAACAAGGCGTCGGTGAGCTTCCGCAATGCCAACGTCAAGCTCGACTACCAGGCCTCCGACCGCGTGCGGGCGTTCCTCAGGGTGGGGTCGTTCGAGGAGCACCGGAACAACGGGCGGGCGAGCACGATTGACGGGGCCGAGGAAAAGAACAACACGAAGACGACCTCGACGAGCGGCGGCCTCGACGCCCAGTTCGCCGACGGCAGCGCGCTTCAGGTGCGCCTGTTCGGCGACAGCGAGACGTTCCACAGCAACTTCCTGGCCGTCTCGAACACGACCGTGTCGCGCGGCGCCGGTCGCATGTCGCTCGACCAGACCGTGCCGAGCAGCGACCTGGGCGGGTCGGTGCAGTGGTCGCGCGCGGTCGGCCCGCGCCAATTCGTGACGGCCGGCGGCGACTGGCGATGGGTCAAGGGCGAGAGTCAGGAGGCGGTGCTCGACTTCGTCCGCGGCGAACAGCCGGTGACCCTGCGGGCGGCCGGCGGCCGTCAGCAGAGCGCCGGCATCTTCGCGCAGGACGTCGTGGCGGTGGCGCCCAAACTTACCGTGACGCTGAGCGGCCGGGTGGACCACTGGCGCAACTACGACGGGCACGGGCTGGAAACGTCCGTCGCCACGGGCGCGCCCACGGCCAACAACAAACCGACGCTTCCCGATCGCGCCGACTCGGTGTTCACGCCGCGCGTCGCCGCGATCTATCACGTCACCGACCGTGTGGGGATCTGGGGCGACTTCGGCACCGGCTTCCGCGCCCCGACGCTCAACGAGCTGTACCGGCAGTACCGCGTCGGCAGCGTCACCACGCTGCCCAACGACCAACTCGGCCCCGAACGCCTGACCGGAGGCGAACTGGGCGTCAACCTGGCGCCGACCGATCGCGTGACGGTGCGGGGCACGTGGTTCGACAATCGCGTCAAGAATTCCGTGTCGAACGTCAGCCAGAACGCGGCGGGCACCTTGTTGATGCGGGAGAATCTCGGGCGCACGGGCATCTGGGGCCTTCAGGGCGACGTCGAGTTCGAGGTGTCGCGCGTCTGGAAAGTCTCGGCGGCGTACGTGTACGACCACGCCACCGTGCTCGAGTACGCCGGCGATCCCAGCCTCGTGGGCAAGTTCCTGCCGCAGGTGCCCAAGCAGCGCGGCTCGATTGCCGTGACGTACGCCAATCCGCGCCTCTTCGACGCCACCGTGTCGCTGCAGGTTGTCGGCACGCAGTACGACGACGACCAGAACACGAGAATCGTGCCAGGCCAGACCGCGCCTGGCCTGCCGAAGTTCGCGCTCGTCTCGTTCAGCGCATCGAGAAATCTGACCAAGAACTTCGCGCTGTACATCGGCGCGGAGAACCTCTTCAACCAGACCTACTACGTGGGCACGCTCCCGACGACGATTGGCACGCCGCGGATGGTGAACGTCGGTCTGCGCGTGCGGTTCGGACAGTAGGACAAGGCCCAGGGCGTCGGGCCCCAGGACAACCATCCGGGGCCTGGGGCCCGAGCCCAGGGGCCTACGTCATCGCACCTTCGCGGCTTGCTGCTTGAGGTACTTGATGCCCTCGACGGCAATCGATTCCGGCGAGACCTCGATGTCGCGCCAGATCGCCGCCGACGCACTGAACGCGCCCAGGGCGAAGCCGAAGCTTTCGATCGTGAGCCAGCCCTCATAGCGCAGATCGCGAAGCGCACAGAGGAGGCTCGACCACTCGACATGCCCGCTGCCGGGAGTCCCGCGGTCATTCTCGGACGCGTGGACGTGCTTCAAGCGGGCGCCGAGGCGCCGGCAGCTGTCGGCGACGTGCTTCTCCTCGATGTTGGCGTGGAAGGTGTCGACGAGGACGCCGATGTTCGGGTGCCCAATCTCGTCGACCAGCGCGGCGGCGTCTTCGTTGGTGTTGAGAAAGAACGTCTGGAATCGATTCATGGGCTCGATGGCGAGCGTCATGCCGTAGCCTGCCAGCGTGTCGCCCAGCGACTGGTGCGCCTCGACGGCGCGCTTCCACTCGTCGGCGGTCCGCCGACGGCCCGGCAGATACCGCACCGGGCAATAGAGCGGGCCCCCGATGGCCGTCGCCCCGGCCTCGGCGGCCGCCTTGATGGCGTCCCGCACGTAGACGAGCGCCCTCCGCCGCAGATCGGCGTCGTCGCTGATGACACTCAAGTCGCCGGTGAGCACACAGCACGCCGTGCACTCGAGGTCGTTGGCCTCGGCCACCTTCCGAAGGTCGCCGGCGGGAAGTGCCGCCGGATCCATGACCGGCACTTCGACGCCGTCGTATCCCCAGGCCTTGATACGCGGCAGCAGGTCGAGCATGGACCGGTCGAAGCCCGCCGACCAGAGGAACGTATTGACGCCGAATTTCACGTGCGGCCCCCTTCAAAAAAGAAAGGGCAGGAGGACGAGCGCCCTCCTGCCCTTTCGGCGGAACTGCGCGAACCGGGCTACTTGCCGGCCGGCGCCGCCCCCGCCTCGTAGAGTTGCAGATTGGTCATTTCCCAGTTCGGGGCATCCGCCACGGTTTCGGTTTCCGTGATGCGGACGAACTTGGCTCTCGTCGGCTTGAACGAGATCGACGTGCGGGTCCCGGTGCCTGCGCCCTGCGCAACGGGCTTGCTCCAGGACTTGCCGTCCATCGACACCTGCACGCTGTAGGCGCGCGGATAGCCGACTTCCGGCGGCGTGCCGGCCCGGCCCCGCGGCCGCCGCCGCGACCGGCGCCGCGTCCCTGTCCACGTCCCGCCGGCCCCGCCGCCGGCGCGCCAGGGCGCGCCGGCGACCCCGACCCGCGACGCCCGCCGGCCCAGCCGCCGCGCCCGGCGCTCCGGGCGCGCCACGGCCGCGGCCCGCGCGGCCGCCGCCGAAGCCACGGATGGCCGGCGAGTCGAACTGAATCTCCGCCAGCGTCGTGGCCTGCGGCAGCTCGACCTGGAACCACATGCCGGCCGTCTGGGGCTCGCCGGAGTTCCATCCACGCAGGTTCAACGCGCCCTGAGCCTCACTCGTGTTGTGGCTGGCGCTGAGGTGCCAGGTGGACTGCGTCTGCAGCATCTTCGGCAGCGTCGCTTCCAGAGCCGCCACGGTCCACTGCGTCTTGCGGCCCTTCGTCTCGGCGCGCACGCGCGCGACGTCCGCGGGCGTCACGAAGCCGGCGGTGTTGCCGAACTCATTGCGCACGTAGGAGGCGGCGGCCGGCGATCCACTCGTCGCTGTTCGACGCCATCGGCACCATGACCTCGGTGTAGGTCCTGCCATCGACCGGCCCGGTCAGGCCGTTGAGCAGGACGTTGATGACGTAGTCGCGATGGCCCTGCACGCGCGGCGAGCCGGCCAGCGGCGGCGCCATCGTCGTGCCGTCCGGCGCGCCAGCCAACGCCTTCCCGCGCGCGTCGTCGCCGTGGCAGGTCGAGCACAACTGGGTGAACTCCTGACTGCCCTGCTGGAGCAGGTCGCGATCCTCGGCGGTGAGCGCGGCGCCGCCGCGGCCGCCGAACGCGTTGTTCGACGGCGGCTCGAGCAGGTGCTCGCCGATGAGCTGGACGCCCTTCGCCTTGTTGTCCGCCATCGTCGCCTTGATGACCTGGTCAACGTCAGGCGCCTTGAAGAGATTGAGCGTCAGCATGGCCTGGATCGCGACGTTGGGATCGGCGTCCTTCGTCATGTCGCGATAGTCGTTCAGGAACGACTTGTCGCCGGCCTTGTAGAGCGTCTCGCTGGCGCGAATCGCCTGAATCCGCATGCGCGGATTCGGGTCCTTCATCTCCTCGCGCGCGAGCGGGGCATCGAGCGCCCCAAGCCCCTCGATCGTCCACAGCGCGTGGAACCTCGCGAGCAGATCGTCGGACGTCTTCAGCATCGTCTGGAGCGCGGGCACCACCGACTTGTCCTGCTGGAGGATCAGCAGGCGCTGCGCCATGTCGCGCCACCAGCCGTTGGGACTGGCCAGGTGCGTCACGAGCTGCGCCGGCGTCTCGCTGTACATCCGCGGCGGCGCGAAGTTCGGCTCGATGGCAGGCACGGCCGGGTTCCCCGGGTTCGTGTCCGTCGCCGCCACGGCCGGAACGCCGTCAAACCGAAGCCGCCAGATGCGCCCGTAGCTGGCGACCTTGTCGAGCTGGTACTGCTCGATCTTGCCGCGCAGGTACGAGCCCGGCCCCGACCACTGACGCTCCTGGATGATGCCGTGGTACATGTCGGCCACGTACATCGTGCCGTCCGGCGCGTTGCTGATGTTGACCGGCCGGAACAGCTGGTCCTGACTGGTCAGGAACTCGGACCCCGGGTAGGCGTTCTTCATCTCCGTGAGCCCTTCGATGTTGACGAGCTTGGCCCGACGGATGAGGCGGCCGACCGGCTCGGTGAACAGGAAGTCGCCCTGCAAGTCCTTGGGCTCCCGGTCGACGCGCACGACGGCCGGTCCGGTCGCCGCGGTGAAGTGATTCAAATTGCGCGCGGGCATGCGCGTCCGCGGCAGCCCGCCCTGCATGTCGCCGATGCCGGGCGCCGGCCAGACCACCTGGAAGTCCGGCTCGAACCCGTCCTGCATGCCCTCGGGGCAGTTCGGGTCGGGCGGCTTGTTGGCCGAATCGGCCGCGAACCCGAAGGCCCCCGGCACGGCGCACGGCGTAAACGCGCCGTACTCGATCGGGTACTGGAAGTTCATCGGCCCGCGCTCGCCGCCGGCGTCGACGAACATCATCTTGCCGTCGTTATCCATCCCGAGGCCCCACTGGCCGCCGTTCGGGCCGGTCGGCTCCTTCAGGAAGCCGTTCGGCGTCCACCGAATCCGGAACGCGTTATAGGTCGTGTAGATCCAGTTGTCGAGCCCCCACACGAGCCCGGCCTTCTGGTGCTCGATGTTGGCGTCGCCGCTCATCCCGATGCCCGTGAACACGACTTCACGCTTGTCGGCCACCCCGTCGCCGTTGGTGTCCGTCCACTTGACGATGTCGTTCGAGTCGGTTTCGCTGGCGAGAATCACGCCGTCTTGAAGGGGGAGGATCATGCGCGGCGCGACGATGTGGTCGACGAAGATCGTGTGCTTGTCGTAGTGGCCGTCGCCCTTCGTGCTCTCCCACCGGCTGATGCGGCTCACCGGGTCGTGCTCGTGGGTGGCGTCGGCGTCCATCATGTAGCCCACCAGCTCGCCCACATACATCCGGCCGGCGCCGTCGAATTCAACGACCCCGGGGCTGATCGAGGTCGGGGTCCGACGCGACGAGCTCCATGCGATACCCCGGGGGGAGGATGAATCCCTTCTCCTCTTCGGCCGGAGTGCGGGGCAGATACGGCGTCCGGGGCGCGAAATCGGGGACCACGTCGTTCGTCTCAGGGGTCGCCCCCCGCTGGCCTCCGCGACCGCCCCCCGCCATCGCCGCCGGCCCGCCGGCCCGGCCGGCTCCCTGTGCCGCCACGTTTTGTAGCTGAGTCATGGGGCCGAATCCCGTCAGCAGCAGCGCAACGGCTCCTGCGAACGCCAATCCGACCCGCCAAATCCTTGAATCTCTTGCTCGTGAGTTCATACCCGTACCTTCGTCATGAACATGGGAATGCCAGCAAAAAAAGCTGCAGTGGATCAGTGGAGATCCTGTAGATTATGCAGCAACTAGTCGAACTTGCAAGAAATTGTCGATCATCGTCCATCGTCAACGGCGGTGCGGCTCGCGCGCCCGCCATTCCGAAGAGAGGCTCGTATGACGTTCAAACGTTCAGCCGTCGCCCTGTTGGCCGGCGCGTGCGGAGTGGCGCTCACCGCGAGCACCTTCACTGGCGTGCACGCGCAACAACAGGCCGGAGTCAATGCGCAGGCAGCCGTGGGTCCTGAGGGATGCCGCGAGCGCGTCGCGGTCGCCCGCGGCGGCGGCGCCGGCCGCGGCCGCGGCGGCCGTGGTGGAGTGGCCCCGGGTCTGTTCTCGGCGGCCGACATCAATAAGGATGGCGCGCTCACCCGCGAGGAGCTGAAGACCACGTTTGCCACGTGGTACGACGGATGGGACAGCGGCAAGACGAACGCCCTCGACGAGACCGAGCTTGCGGCCGGCCTCACGGCGGCGCTGCCGGCGCCGGCGTTCGGCGGCGGCGGCCGGAGCGCCGCGCAGAACGAAGTGCCCTACTGCGACAACCTGGCGAACATGATGGCGGCGTTGCCCGACAAGGCGCCCGCGACGCCGATGCGCCCGCGCAAGGTGCTGGTGCTGGCCAAGGCCGAGGGCTTCGTGCACTCGTCGATTCCGCTGGCCGCGCGGACGGTCGAGGCGCTGGGCAACAAGACTGGCGCGTGGGCCACGACGATCAGCTACGACCCGGCGGATATCAACACCGCGAACCTGCAGCAGTACGACGCGATCTTCCTCGACAGCACCACCGGCGAGTTCCTTGATGACCCGGCCGACCCGGCGGCGACCACCGCGCGGCGCGCCGCGCTGCTCGCGTTCGTGCGCGGCGGCAAGGGCCTGGCCGGCATCCATGCGGCGGGCGACTCGTACCACACGATGGGCCCGCCGGCCCCGCCGCGGCCCGCCGCCGCGCCGCGCGGTGAAGGCACGGTGCTCGCACCGGTCGTCCTCCGTCAGGGCGACACGAACCACGACCAGAAGATCAGCCGCGACGAGATGGCCGCGCTGGCCGACACCTGGTTCGACAAGGTCGATCCCGAGAAGACCGGCAAGGTTGACGAGGCTGACTTCGCCACGCGGTTCGGGTCCGACATCAACCCGCCGGCGGCGCGGGGCGGCGGACGCGGGGCGCGCGGCGCCGGCGGACCGCCGGCGCCTGTCGTCGGACGCGCGGGCGCGTTCCCCGGCAGCGGGACGTGGCCGGCGTTCAACCAGATGATCGGCGGCTACTTCAAGTTCCATTGGTTCGATCCGCAGCTCATCACCGTGAAGATCGACGACCCGACGAGCCCGCTCACGGCCATGTTCCACGGCCAGGAGTTCGAGATCCACGACGAGACGTACACCTTCGCGCAGGACTCCTGGTCCCGCAAGAACGTCCACGTGCTCACGAGCATCGACTACTCGAAGATGAGCGATGTCGACAAGGCCAAGGAAGACTGGCCGCGCACCGACCACGACTACGGCCTGAGCTGGATTCGGCGCGAGGGCAGCGGCCGCGTGTTCTACGAGGCGCACGGGCACGACGAGAAGATCTACGCCATTACGCCGATGCTCGAGCACGTGCTCGCGGGCATCCAGTACGCGATTGGCGACCTCAAAGCGGACGACTCGCCGAGCGAGAAGTGACGCCGCGCCCCGCGTTGAGTTCAGCGTTCGGGGTGCGATAGATTGAGGAGAATCAATTTCAGGCGGTTATAACGAACGGGTCATCATCCTAGGTGTGGGGCGGCATCGGACCACGCCGCCCAGGAGGCAGATATGCAAGTGAAGATCTCGACGGCTCCGCTGCTGGTCGGCATCTGCGCGGCCGCGTTGCTGGCGGGCGCGTACAGCGGCGTTCAGGCACAGGCTCCGGCCCAAGGGCGCGCCGGCGGAGGGGGCGGCCGCGGCAACATGTTGGCCAGCGGGCTCTTCGCGGCCTTGGACAGCAACAAGGACGGCTCGCTCACCCAACAGGAGCTGACCGCGTCGTTCGACAAGTGGCTCGCCGACAGTGGCTCGGGCGGCGTCATGACGGAAGCGCAGCTGTCTGGCGCGCTGGCCGGCGCGATGCCGGCCATGAACGCCGGCGGCGGCCGCGGCATGCCGCCGTGCGGCGGCCAGAGCGCGACGCCCGAGGTGCCCTGCGCGAGCGACGTGCAGGCCATGATGGCGGCGCTGCCGGATTCGGCGCCCGCCAAGCCGGCCAAGGCCCGAAAAGTGCTCGTGCTCGGCGTGGCCGATGGCTATCACCACTCGAACATCCCGCTGGCGGCGCGCACGGTCGAGGAGCTCGGCAAGAAGACGGGCGCCTGGGCGACGACGACCAGCTACAACTCGGCGGACATCAACGCCGCGAACCTCGCGCAGTACGACGCCGTGGTGCTCGACAACACGACGGGCTGCTTCCTGGATGACCCGGCCGACAAGGCGGCCACCGACGCGCGGCGCAGCGCGCTGCTGAGCTTCGTGCGCGGCGGCAAGGGCCTCGTCGCCATTCACGCGGCGATCGACTCGTACCACGGGACGTCCTGCGGAGGCGGCGCGGCGGCCGCGCCGGCTGGCCGCGCCGGGCGTGCCGGCGGCGGGGGCAACTTCCTCAGCAACGCCATCGCGGCCGACATCGTCTCGCAGGCCGACAAGAACAACGACCAGAAGCTGAACAAGGTCGAGCTCGACGGGCTGGCGAACACCTGGTACGCGAAGCTCGACGCGGGCCACACCGGCAAGGTGACCGAAGCGGAGTTCGCCGCGGCGGAATCTGACGCCGTTCGGCGGCGGCCGGGCCGGACGCGGCGGCCGCGGCGCTCGAGCCGGCGGCGCAGCGCCGGAGTCCACCGGCGGCCAGCCGCTCTGGCCGGCGTTCAACCACATGGTCAACGGCTACTTCAAGTGGCACTGGACGTATCCGCAGCTCATCACCGTCAAGATCGACGATACGCAGAGCCCGCTGACCACGATGTTCCACGGCCAGGAGTTCCAGATCCACGATGAGACGTACACGCTCAACCCGCAGTCGTTCTCGCTGGCGAATGCGCACGTGCTGACGAGCATCGACTACGCCAAGATGAGCGATGCGGACAAGGCCAAGGAGCCCCAGCCGCACTCGGCCAACGGGTTCTACCCGCTGAGCTGGATCCGCATGGAGGGTCAGGGCCACGTGTTCGTCGAGCTCCACGGCCACGACGAAAAGGTCTACGCGATGCCGAACATGCTCCAGCACTACCTGGCCGGCATCCAGTACGCGATTGGCGACTTGAAGGCGGACGCGACGCCGACCGCCATGTCGATGACCAAGAAGTAGCCAGCCGAAACCAGAAGCTCAAAGGACGACCAACCCGCCGGCTTCTTTCAGGAAGCCGGCGGGTTTTTTCATCCACGTGACGGAGTGTCCGCGGTGAACCAGGCCAGTGAATTCGGCGGCGAGATCATCGTCCCCGCCTCGACAAGCAACCTCGGCCCGGGCTTCGATGCCCTGTCGGTCGCGCTGCGCCTGTACACGCGCGTCCAGGTCACCGACGTCCGTCCGTCGGCGCCCGACACCCTGGAGACGGTCTTCATCGATGGCCCGTTTCGCGGCGAGAACCGCATCGAGCGGGCGTACCGGCTCGCCCGGGCGCGATTCGGCGTGCCCGTCCCCGGGCTCCGTATCGAAGTGCGGAGCGACGTCCCCAGGCAGGCCGGGCTCGGCAGCAGCGCGGCGGCCGCCGTGGCGGGCTTTCGGCTGTACGAGGCGCTGACGTCGCGGCGCGCCGCCCTCGAGTGGCTGCCCCTCGCCTGCGAGATCGAAGGCCACCCGGACAACGCCGCGGCGGCGCTGCTGGGCGGCATCACGACGAGCTGCCAGCACGAGGATGGCCGGGTCACGGCGCACGCCTGGCCCTGGCCGGCGCTCCTCCGATTCGTCGTCGCGACGCCACACGTGCCCCTGGCGACGGCCCAGGCCAGACGCGTGCTGCCCCAGACGGTGCCGCTGCGCGACGCCGTCTACAACCTGCAGCGGGCGCTGCTGCTCATCCGGGTGCTCGAGACCGGCCGCTACGACGAGCTGCGCGAGGCCCTGCGGGACCGGTGGCACCAGCCATTCCGCGCGCCGCTCGTGCCGGTTCTGGCCGAAGCCCTGGCCCTCGATCACCCGGCGGTGCTCGGGGTCTACCTCAGCGGGGCCGGCCCCTCGATCGTTGCCCTCTCGGCCGGCCGTGAAGAGGAAGTGGCGGCCGTGCTCGCGGCCTTATACGATCGGGTGGGCGTCCCGTGCACGATCCGGACGCTTGACGCCCACCAACCGGGCGGCGTCGGAGGAATCTGAATTCATGGACTTCAGTCTTCGTTGTCATCTGTGTCAGGCGAGTTTTCCGGCCGAGGCGCTCTGGGTCTGCGACAAGTGCCTGGGGCCGCTCGAGGTCGTCTACGACTACGAGCGCGTCGCGCGGACCTTCACGCGTGAGGCGATCGCGGCCCGTCCGAGGAACCTGTGGCGGTACCGGGAGCTGCTGCCGATTGCCGGCGAGCCCCGGACCGGGTTCTACTCCGGGTTCACGCCGCTCGTGCGCGCCGACCGGCTCGCCGCCCGCCTCGGCGTCAAGGAGCTGTTCGTCAAGGACGACTCGGTCAACCATCCCACGTGCTCGTACAAGGACCGCGTCGTGTCGATCGCGGCCACGCGGGCGGTCGAGCTCGGGTTCACGACGTTCGCGTGCGCATCAACGGGCAACCTGGCCAACAGCGTCGCGGCGCACGGGGCGAGGCTCGGGCTTCAGTGCTCGGTCTTCATCCCCGACGACCTCGAAGCCGGCAAGGTCGTCGGCGCCGCCGTCTACGGTCCGCGGGTCATTGCCGTCCACGGCAACTACGACGATGTGAACCGGCTGTGCACGCAGGTCGCCGACAAATACGCGTGGGGCTTCGCCAACATCAACCTGCGCGCGTACTATGCCGAGGGCGCCAAGACGACCGGGTTCGAGATTGCCGAGCAGCTCGGCTGGCGGTTCCCCCGCCACGTCGTGTCGCCGGTCGCGGGAGGCACCCTGCTGCCCCGCATTCTCAAGGGCTTCGAAGAGCTGCAGCGGCTCGGTCTGGTCGAGGGCGAGGTGCCGGCCATTCACGCGGCGCAAGCCGCCGGATGCGCGCCGGTCATCCGCGCGCTTGACGCCGGCCTCGAGTTCCCCGACCCGGTCAAACCGCGCACGCTGGCCAAGTCGGTGGCCATTGGCAACCCGGCCGACGGGTTCCAGGTGCTGCGCGCGGTCCGGAGCACCGGGGGAAGCGGCGCGATGGTCGAAGACGACGAGATCGTGGCGGGCATGAAGCTGCTCGCCGAGACCGAGGGCATTTTCACGGAGCCCGCGGGCGGCGTCACGGTGGCCGCGACTCGCCAGCTCGTCGAGCGCGGCGTGCTGCCGCGCGACGAGTCCATCGTGATTTGCATCACCGGCAACGGCTACAAGACGGCGGTCGAGGCACTCGGCGGCCGCTGCAACCAGCCCGTGCACATCGGGCGGTCGCTGGCCGACTTCGAGGCCGTCATGGGCGCCGCCGCGCCCGCCTAGTCCCATGGCCACGACCAAGTACCACGCCGTCTTTCGATGCGTCGCCGGCTGCCCGGGCGACCACACCATCTGGCGACCGATCTATCGGTGCCCCACGTGCGGCGACCTGCTCCAAGTCGTTCACGACACGGCCGCGCTGCGCACGCGGACCGCGAGCGGCTGGAAGCGGCTGTTCGACCAGCGCTACAAGCGCACGAGCTGGCCGTACGGGTCCGGCGTGTGGGGCAAGAAGGAGTGGATCTGCCCGGAGATCCGCGACGAGCACGTCGTGTCGATGGACGAAGGCGGCACGAACATGCTGTGGGCCGATCGGTACGGCCACGAACTCGGCCTCGACGACTTGTGGATCAAGCTCTGCGGGAACTCGCATACCGGGTCGTTCAAGGACCTGGGCATGACGGTGCTCGTCTCCGTCGTCAAACAGATGATTGCCGATGGCGCGAACATCAGCGCCGTGGCGTGCGCGTCGAACGGGCGACACGTCGGCGGCACTGGCTGCCTACGCGGCCGCGGCGGGGATTCCCGCGGTCGTCATCCTGCCTCGCGCGCGCGTGTCGGCCGCGCAGCTCGTCCAGCCGATGGCGAACGGCGCGCTCGTGCTCGCGCTCGACACCGATTTCGACGGCTGCATGGCGATCGTGCAGCGGCTCGCGCAGGAGGAAGGCGTCTACCTCGCCAACTCGATGAACAGTTTGCGGCTCGAGGGCCAGAAGACGCTGTCGTTCGAGATCGTCCAGCAGTTCGACTGGGAAGCCCCGGACGTGGTCGTCGTGCCTGGGGGAAATCTCGGGAACGTGAGCGCGATCGGCGCCGGGTTCGACATGCTCGTCGAGCTCGGCCTGGTCACGAAGCGGCCGCGGATCGTCGTGGCCCAGGCCGCCGCGGCCAATCCGCTCTACCTGGCGTACATGAATCAGTGGCGCTTCGAGCCGATCCGCGCGCAGTCCACGATGGCGTCGGCGATCCAGATCGGCAACCCGGTCTCGATTGGCAAAGCAATCCGCACGCTCCAGCGGTTCAACGGCATTGTCGAGCAGGCGACCGAAGCCGAGCTGGCCGACGCCGCGGCGCGCGCCGACCGCACGGGCATGTTCAACTGCCCGCATACGGGCGTCGCGCTCGCCGCGCTGGAGAAGCTCGTCGCGCGCGGCGACATCCGGAGGACGGATCGGGTCATCGTCATCTCGACGGCCAACGGATTGAAGTTCTCGGAGTTCAAGACCGCTTATCACACCGACCGGATCCCCGGTCTGCACCCGCGCTACGCGAATCCGCCTGTCGAGCTCCCGAACGACTACGACGCCGTTCGCCGAGCGGTCGATCGACTGGTGCCCGCCGTGAGCGGGCGCTGAAGGAGCCGAGACCGTGGCCGGTACGCATCGCGTGAATCTTGAAGTGTGGAAGTTCGGCGGCGCCTCGCTCGCCGACGCCGCCGCCATTCGTAAGGCCGCGATCCTCATCGGCGGGCACGCCGGACCGCTCGTCGTCGTCGCGTCGGCCTTGGCCGGCGTCACGGATCTGCTGCTCGAGGGCGCCAGACAGGCGGCGGCCGGCCGCCCGAAGGATCTGGCGCGCGCCTCGCGCGAGCTGCTCGCCCGCCATCGCCAGGTCGTCGTCCACCTGCTGCCCGCCGGGCGGGCGCGCCGCGACCTGCTTCACTCGGTCGAGGTTGCGGTTCGAGAGTACGCAGAGCTCGGCGCCGCGGTCGGCGTCCTCGGCTATCTCGATGCGCGCACGAGCGACCTGCTCGTCTCGCGCGGCGAGCGGTTGTCGGCGGCACTCCTCGCCGCCGCGATCTCGCGCCTGACGCGGCGGCGCGCGACCTACGTTGACGCGGTCAACGTCGTCTCGACCGACGGCCAGCACGGCGGCGCGGCGCCGAATCTCCCCTTGAGCGCCCGCCGCGCGCGACGGGCGATCGCGCCCATCCTCGCCGGCGGGCGGATCGCCGTCTGCCCAGGTTTTCTCGGCGAAGCGCCGGACGGCAGCCTGACCACGCTCGGCCGCGGCGGATCGGATCTGACGGCGACGCTGCTCGCCCGCGGCCTGCGCGCCAAGAGCGTCGTGCTCTGGAAGGACGTCGCCGGCATCCTCACGGCCGACCCACGGCTCGTGCCCGACGCGCGCTTCATCCCTCAGCTGCATCACCGCGAAGCCGCCGAGGTCGCCCATTACGGCGCGAAGGTGCTGCACCAGCGCGCGCTCATTCCCATCGCGGGCACGCGGATCGTGCTGTACGTCCGGTCGTTCGTGAATCCGGAGCAGCCCGGAACGGAGGTCTCGGCCAGGCGCAGCTCACGCGCCTACCCGGTGAAGGCCCTGGCGATCGTTCATGGCCAGGCCATCATCACCGTGGCCGGCAAGGGCATGGTCGGCGTGCACGGCGTCGCCGCCCGGACGTTCGCGGCGGTCCACGCCGAGCGGCTGTCGGTGTCCACGATCTTCCAGGCCTCTTCGGAGAGCTCGATCGGTTTCACGGTTCCGGAGTCCGAGGCCAAGCGCGGCGTGCGCAGCGTTCGTCAGGCGTTTCGCGAAGAGCTGGCCAGCGGCCTGATCGACGACGTCACGGCGCGCCCCGGGATGGCGGTCATCGCCGTCGTGGGCGACGGCATGGCCGGTGCGCCCGGGATTGCCGCGCGCGTGTTCACGGCGCTGGCCTCGGCCAGCATCAACGTCGTCGCCATCGCCCAGGGGTCGTCCGAGCGCAATATCTCGTTCGCCGTGCGCGAGGCCGACGCGGCCGACGCCGCGCGCCGCATTCACTCGGCTTTCCAGCTCTCGAAGATTGGCGGAGGGCGGCCAACCGTGGCGCCGCGGACGGACGTCGTGCTCCTGGGCTTCGGCCGGGTCGGCCGCGCGCTGGCCGATCAGATGGCTGCCCCTAACGGCCGCCCGCACGTGCGCGTCGTTGGCGTGCTCGACCGCTCCGGCTTCATCTTCCAGCCGCGCGGACTGACGCGCCAGCGATTGCTGGAGCTGGCGCGCGAGAAGGACCGCGGGGCCATGCTGGCCTCGCTCGGCGGCCGGCCGGCCGCCGCGGCCGATGCGCTGACGTTCATGGCCAGCCACGCCGTGTCGCGTCCCGTCGTGGTCGACGTGACCAGCGAGCAGACCGACGACCTGCTGCACGCCGCCTTCGGTCAGGGATTCGACGTCGTGCTCGCCAACAAGCGCCCGCTCGCGGGCACGTGGGAGCGGTACGCGCGGTTGTTCGCCGCGGCGGCCACCGCCGGCCGCCGCATTCGCTACGAAGCCACGGTGGGCGCGGGCCTGCCGATCATCGACACGTACCACAAGCTTGCCGAGACCGGCGACCGCGTGCTCCGCATCGACGGCTGCGTCAGCGGCACGCTCATGTACATCGTCTCGGCCGTGTCCGCCGGGAAGCCCTTCTCGCAGGCGGTCCGGGAAGCCGTCGAGCTCGGGTATGCCGAGCCGGATCCCCGCGAAGACCTGTCGGGTCGGGACGCCGCCAGAAAGGCCCTTATTCTCGCGCGGCTCATCGGCTATCGGGGGTCCGCGCCGGTGCCGGACGATCTCGTGCCGCGCCCGATCAAGTCCGCGCCCCTCGCCGAGTTCATGCGGCGGCTGCCGGCGTTCGACGCGGCCTGGGCGGCGCGCGTGGCGCGAGAGGCGGCGCGCGGGCGCGTGCTGCGCTACGTCGTGACCGCCACGCGGCGGGCGGTGTCGGCGAAGCTCATCGCAGTCCCCTCGTCCAGTCCGATCGGATCGCTCGGAGGCACGCGGAATCTGGTCCAGTTCACGACCCGCCGCTACCGCTCGGAGCCGCTGGTCATCAGCGGACCGGGCGCCGGCGCGGCCGTGACCGCGGCCGGCCTTCTGAACGACATCTATTCTCTGGCGGGCTCGGGAGCCGTGGCCGGCTGAGACCGTGTCCCCCGCTGCCCCCGACCTCGACGCGATCTTGCGGCTCATTCTCACGAGCCGCGTCTACGACGTCGCACGCGAGACGCCGCTCGAGCCGGCCCCTCGCTTGTCGCGCCGCCTGGGCAACGAGGTGCTCTTCAAACGAGAGGACCTCCAGCCGATCTTCAGCTTCAAGCTTCGCGGCGCCTACAACCGCATCGCGCACCTGTCGGAGGCGGAGCGAGCCCGCGGCGTTGTGGCTGCCAGCGCGGGCAATCACGCGCAAGGCGTCGCGTTCGCCGCGAGGCATCTCGGTCTCGACGCCCTCATCGTCATGCCGGAGACGACGCCGGAGATCAAGATCCAGTCGGTGCGCGACCTTGGCGCGCGGGTGGTGCTCGCGGGCAACCTCTACGCGGACGCCCAGGCCCGCTGCGACCAGCTCGTCGCCGAAACCGGCCGCATCCCGATCCCGCCGTTCGACGACCCGCTGGTGATCGCCGGACAGGGGACGATCGCCCACGAGATCCTCCGCCACCACCTGGGCAGCGGGGTCGAGGCGATCTTCGTGCCCGTCGGAGGCGGCGGGCTCATCGCGGGCATTGCCTGCTACGTCAAGGCGCTCCGGCCCGACGTGCGCGTCATCGGCGTCGAGCCGTACGAGGCGGACGCGATGTACCGCTCGATCGATGCCGGCCGGCGGATCACGCTCGACTGGGTCGGCCTGTTCGCCGACGGCGTCGCGGTGCGGGAGGTCGGCGAGCTGACGTTCGCCCTGGCGCGGGACACGGTCGACGAGATCGTCCGGGTGACGAACGACGAAATCTGCGCCGCCATCAAGGACGTGTTCGACGACACGCGGTCGATCCTCGAGCCGGCGGGCGCGCTCGGCGTGGCTGGGGTGCGGGCGTGGGTCGGCCGCACGGGCGCCACGGGCACGCGCGTCGCGGCGGTGTTGAGCGGCGCCAACATGAACTTCGCCCGCCTGCGGTTCGTCGCCGAACGGGCCGAGGTCGGCGAGGCGCGGGAGGCGCTCTTCGGCGTCACGATCCCGGAGCGGCCGGGCGCCTTCCGTGAGTTCTGCGCCGCGATTGGCCAGCGGGTGGTGACGGAGTTCAACTACCGGCTGAGCGGCCGTCGCGAGGCCCACATCTTCGTGGGCATCGCCACGACCTCGCGCGACGATGCGGCAGCGTTGGCCGCGAGCCTCAATCAGCAGGGCTACCGGACGGTCGACCTGACGACCAATGACGTCGCCACGCTCCACGTGCGGTACATGGTCGGCGGCCGCAGCCCCGAAGCCGAGCAGGAGCAGGTGTGCCGCTTCGAGTTTCCCGAGCGGCCCGGCGCGCTGATGACGTTTCTCGACGCGCTCGGCGACCGGTGGAACATCAGCCTGTTCCACTATCGCAATCACGGCGCGGATTTCGGCCGGGTCCTGGCGGGATTCGAGGTCCCCTCGGACGACATGCCGGCGTTTCATGCATTTCTCGACGGACTCGGATACCGTTATCAGCACGAACGGGCCAACGCGGCGTACGAGCTGTTTCTGGCGTCCCGGGAGGAGGCCCAGCCGCCCGGCGCCTCGCCCTCACCACGGTAGATGACCTAATGCGCGTCACTCGAACGTTTCTCGCGTCGTTCTTGGTTCTGTTCCTGGAAGTGGCGCTGATTCGCTGGATGCCGGCCTACATCCGGCTGCTGTCCTTCTTCTCCAATTTCATCCTCCTGGCCTCGTTCCTGGGCATCGGCGTCGGGTGTCTCACGGCGTCGGCGCGGTCGCGCGTGTTCCGCTTCTTCCCCGCGATCCTGCTCGCCATCGTGGCCGGCGTCTACCACTTCCGGATCGAAGTCGCCGTGCGGTCGTCGGTGCAACATCTATTTCTCGAGCGGCACGGCGAGCCACGTGACGCCGATCGAGAGCACGCTGCTGCTGCCCGTCATCTTCCTGATCGTGGTGGCGCTCTTCTGGGCGCTGTCACAGCGGATGGGGCGCGAGATGGCGTCGCTGCCCTCGCTCACCGGCTACACGATCAACGTCGCCGGCAGCCTGGCCGGCGTCGTCGCGTTCGCCCTGCTCTCGTGGCTGCAGCTTCCGCCGTCCGCGTGGATGGGGGTCGCCTCGCTGGCGGCCGTGCCCTTGCTGGCCACGGCGGCGCCCGGCGAGGCCCGACCCCACATGCTGGTCGTCGCCCTGAACGTCGCGCTGCTCCTCGGAGCGGTCGGCCTCGTGCACGTCATGGCGCGCGGCACGCGGTGGTCGCCGTACTACAAGATCGGCGTCTATCAGGACGGCCCGGACACGGTGGTCGAGGTCAACAACATCTTCCACCAGTCGATGGCGCGGGTGTCGCAGAAGGAGTTCTTCTATCAGTGGCCGTACACGGTGTTCGGCAACACGTTCAACAACGTGCTCGTCCTCGGTGCGGGCACGGGCACGGACGTGGCGGCGGCGCTCGCCCACGGGGCGAAGCACGTTGACGCCGTCGAGATCGATCCCGTGATTCTCAGAATCGGCCGCGAACAGCACCCCGACCGTCCGTACAGCGACCCGCGCGTGACCATCGTGAACGACGACGCGCGCCACTACCTGCAGGTGACCCACAAGAAATACGACCTCGTCGTCTTCGCGCTGATCGACTCGCTGACGCTGCAGTCGAGCTTTTCCGGCGTGCGGCTGGAGAGCTACCTGTTCACCAAGGAGTCGTTCGAGGCCGTTCGCGATCACCTGGAGCCGGACGGCCTGCTCGTGATCTACAACTACTTCCGCGAGCGGTGGCTGGTCGACCGGCTCGCGAACACGGCCGCCCTGGCCTTCGGCCAGGAGCCGCGCGTGCAGGTGCACGAGGCCAGCGCGTACCTCGGCGTGCTCATGGCCGGTCCGCGGCTTCGCACGCTCACGACGCCGCCGGTCATCCCCGACCGCGTCATGGCGTTCGGCCAGTCGCACGAGCTGAGCCCCGGCCATCTGCTTCAGCGCGATCCGACCATCGAGCCGGCGTCGGACGATTGGCCGTTCCTGTACCTCCGCAATCGCGGCATCCCCGAGCACTACCTGATCACGCTCGGGCTCATCCTGCTGGTGTCGGCCATCCTGGTCCTGCCGGTCGTGCGACGGGATCCGGGGCGCTGGTCCTGGCAGTACTTCCTGCTGGGCTCGGGCTTCATGCTGCTCGAAACGAAAGCCATCACCGAGCTGGCGCTGCTCTGGGGATCGACGTGGGTCGTCTCGTCGCTGGCCATCGCCTCGGTCCTCGTGATGGCGCTCTCCGCCAACTTCGCGGTGTCGCGGTGGGCCGTCCGGCGGCCGTGGCTCATCGGCGTGCTGCTGGTCGGCCTGTTGATGGTCGACTACGGCATGCCAGTTGGGCACGTCGCGTTCAGCAGCCGCGCGGCCGAATCGGCGTTCTACGCGCTCCTGATCTTCAGTCCCATCTTCTGCGGCGGGCTGCTGTTCGGTTCGGCCATCAAGGGGTCGACGGCGCTCGCGCGCGACTACGGCACGAACCTGCTGGGGGCCATGGTCGGCGGCGTCGCCGAGTACATGTCGCTCATTACCGGATATCGCGCCCTGATCTTCATCGTGGCGGCCTGCTACATCGGGGCGATCGTGGCGCGCTACTTCGAAGATCGGCGAAAGACGGCCTCACCCCGCTCGCCGGCGCCCGAAGGCGCGGTCATACCCCGGCCGTAAGCGTCCGGCAGAGGTCGGACAGCTCGTCGAGGCACCGCTGCAGCTCGGCGACGAGCGTCGACGCGGCCCCGAACCCGAGCTGCTTCGCGCACAGCTCGACTTCGCGCTCGTGCGGCACGCCGCCGTCGGCTTCCTGAACCAACTGAAGGCGGCAGGTCAGCCGGCGAAGAAAATCGAGCGCGGCCGTCAGGTGTGAATAGGTCGAACTCGTCCAGCGCGCCGGCATCCCTGAGCGCCGAGAGGCCGGTGGCCGTGCCCGGGTCGGCCACACGCGGACCTCCATCCAGACCGTGCGCCAACAGCAGCGCGCGCGTGAATCGCTCGAGGGTCGTGAGACACGCCTGCCCCAGCGCCTGCGGCGGCGCGAAGCGCTCCCGCTGGAGTACGTCCACCTCCCGCGCGAGCATCTCGCGGGCATCGGCGCGATCGGCCGGCGCGTCGCCGGACGCTCCTCGGAGGACGGCAGCGATGCGCGTGCCCATCTCGACGTCCCCGGCGACAGCCCGTGCGGTCGAGAGCGACAACCGGTCCGCGGCTGCGCTGAGAATCGCCGTGTTGTCCCACCCACCCGTCACATCAAACGCGAGCGCCGGCCCCGCCCTCTCGGACGACGTGACGACATTGACGCGATAGAGGTCGCTCTCGGCGGTCTGGTCGCCGAGCGCCGCGGTCAGGCGCCAGGCCAGCTCCTCGAAGATCTCGGTCTCGCTGGCGCTGTCGGCACCGACGGGCTCGAACAGATACACCACATCGACTTCCGGACCGTAGTCCATCTCGCGCTGACCGAGGCGCCCGAGCGCGACGACGGCGAACTTGCCGGGCAGCAAGGAGATCCCGGCGCTTTCGCAGGCCTCGCGCGTAATGAGGTCGACCGCGTGGCGGATCAGCGCGTCGGCCAGGTCGGCCAATTGCCTGACGACGACCTGCGGCGGATCGCATTCGAACAGGTCTCGCGCCGCAATGCGGAGCAGCTCCCGTCGCTTCAACCGCCGAAGCGCGTTGAGCGACGCCGGCAGCCCGTCGAGCGTCGTGAGCAGCGCCGATACGGTACTGGGCCTGGCCGGACACCGGCGACGCCGGCTGGTCGAGCTGCGGCAGCACCCAGTAGAAGTACTCGGGGTTCCGAACCAGGATGTCCCTGAGGATCGGCGACGCGCCCAGCAGCCGCGTGAGCACCGCGAGGGCCATCGGCTCGTCGCGCAGGTATCGAAGGAAGACCGGCTTCGAGATGCAGGTCGAGACGTAACGCAGGAAGCCGGTAAGCGCCGCGTCGGGATCGGGGGTGCCGGCCAAGCCTTCGAGCAGCGGCGCCGCGATGCTCCCGAGCGCCTCGCGAACG
This sequence comes from uncultured Acidobacteriota bacterium, assembly GCA_963849525.1. Taxonomy (GTDB): domain Bacteria; phylum Acidobacteriota; class Vicinamibacteria; order Vicinamibacterales; family SCN-69-37; genus CAVXSP01. The sequence goes on from CAWKHL010000010.1 coordinate 612,783, forward strand.
ACCACATCCTCGGCCAGCTCCTGCAGCCGCTCGTCGGCCGAATCCGGGTGGCGAAATCCGACCGAGGCGAGGTAGGCGGCCGCGGCCTCCTCGGTGAGCGTCGGCGAGAGGAACAGATCGGATGCCTGCACGTTCCGGCCGCTGACCTAGATGATGTCCTTCTCGCCGGTCCGGATGTTGTAGGCCTGCTCGACGGGTTGGATGAAGATACGTCCGTCGCCGATTTCGCCCGTGCGCGCCGTCTCGACGATGGCGCGCACGACCTCCTCGACCACGGCGTCGGACACAACGACTTCAAGCTCCATCTTGGGCAGCAGGCCGGCGCTGTACTCCTTGCCTCGATACAGCGTCGAGTGCCCGCGCTGCCGGCCGTGACCGCGCACTTCCGTCACCGTCAGGCCGGGAATGGTCAGCTTGTCCAGAGCGTCGCAGATCTCTTCGACCTTGTTGGGCCGGACGATACCCTGAATGAGCTTCATGCTCATTTCTCTTAGCAAGTTCAAGGCCAGCTGAGCGGAGCTGTCACGCAGGGCCGATCGGCCGGCGCCCCGGCCAGGGCCCTCGACCGTGGCATCATCCTGAAAACACGAAGGTTCCGGGCGACGGGGGCCCGGGCGCCATCCAGACGGCTCCCCGCGGCAACGGACGGCCCCCTGGACGATCGTCCGAGCCGAACTCCCTCCAGTTCGACAATCTCGTCGGCCGGCTGGTGGACCGCGACAACATTGTGGCGGGCCCAGTGAGTAAGATTGTCCTTGGCCACTTCTGATGCCTGCCGAAAGCTTCCAAGGACTGCGCGTGCTCAGCTTCGAGAGCCGGCGCTCGACCGAGCTGCAGGCCCTCGTGACGAAGTTCGGGGGCCGGCCGGTTTCGGCGCCCGCCCTGCGCGAGGTGACGCTCGAGGCCAATGACGCCGCACTGGCGTTCCTCGGGGCGGTCGGGCGCCACGAATTCGACCTCGTGATCTTCCTGACGGGCGTCGGCACCCGCGTCCTTCTGCAGATGGCCGATGGGCTGAGCGATCGCGAACGTGTGCTGGCCGGACTGGCAGAAACCAAGGTCGTCGCCCGCGGACCGAAGCCCGCGGCCGTGCTTCGCGAGTGGCGGATCCCGATCTGGGCGACGGCCCCGGAACCCAATACCTGGCGGGAAGTGCTCGACGTCCTGGACGCACGCGCCCGGGACATTCCCTTGGAGGGCGCCAGGATCGCCATTCAGGAATATGGCACCTCGAGCGTTGAGCTGATCGCGGCGCTCTCCCTGCGACGGGCATCGGTCCGCCCGGTACCGGTCTACCAGTGGGCGCTGCCTCACGACACGGCTCCGGTCGAGCGGGCGATTGGAATGATCGCCACTGGCGCCGTTGACATCGTGTTCTTCACCACGCGCGTCCAGGTGGACCACGTCTGGGAGATTGCCGGCCGGTCGAATCAGATTGCGTCGCTCGAGCGCGGTCTCAGGCGCCTGGTCATCGCCTCCATCGGGCCCACGACGAGCGAATCCCTGCGGCGGCGGGGCATCGAGCCGGACCTCGAGCCGAGTCATCCGAAGATGGGCGTCCTCGTCACGGAGACCGCCGCCAAGGGGCCGGCGCTCCTCGCCGCGAAGCGGGCAGACCAGTAGGCGCTTGGCCCGTCCCAGTCGTGGGCGGATGACGACAACCCTGAGGGGTTGGGCGCTCGTGACAACAATTTCGTAGACGTGATACCGCCTGACGGTCCCCCGCCTGGCGGCGCGGGCCGGCCGAATCCACACTCTTGCGGTGCCCCAGTCAGGGATCGACAAATCTGAGGAAACGAGTGGCGGAAGACATCTCCGCCTGACGCGTCTTCGACGCTCCTGCGGACTATTTACACTCGATTTGGGCAGGATATCGGCAATCGTGCGCGGACAGTCGTCGTCGCGAGTTTGGCACAGCCATTGCTAATAGAAATGGCAACGTCAACGCTTCGCGGGCGGTGTGTCCTCTTCAACGGCCGGCGGTGGAAGTGGTTGACTGCGAAAAAAACTGCATGGCCTCTTCCTCCAAACGCCCCTCCGAGTTACCCCGTGCGAGTCGGCTCGTGCCGCTCGCACTTCTGCCAGTAGCCCTCGTATTGCACTACGTCTGCAGACGCTCAGCGTACGACCTCGCAGACTTGTTCGCGACGAGCGACAGGTCAGCCCGAGGCATTGACACACCGCCCCTCTCGTTGCCTTTGGGCGCAACGGTCGCGGCTGAGCGTCTGCTCCTCTCCTAACGTTCGTAGCGAAACGTCTGCGGTGGGAACGGAGGGCGGGTGCGTGCCTGCCGGCGGCCTTGTCTCGGCTGATTCAGGTCCGTTGGCCTGGCGGAGCACCGCGCTCCCGGGTCTCGCGCCTCGCCACCCTGGCGCCACGGTCAGGGACGTCGACGTCGAATCAGCCGAGACGAACCGTTAGACCATGTCCTTTTCGCCCGTGCGGATGTTGTAGCCGTTTTCGACCGGCAGCACGAAGACCCGCCCGTCGCCGATCTCGCCGGTGCGGGCGGCCTGGATCACGGCGTGGATGACCTCGTCGACGATTTCGTCGGCGACGACGACTTCTATCTCCATTTTTGGCAGAAGGCTCGCGCTGTACCTCGCGGCCGCGGTAAATGGCGGTGTGGCCCTTCTGGCGTCCGTGCCCGCGGACTTCGGTCACCGTCATCCCCGACACGTTGATCTTCTCCAGCGCCTCCTTGACGTCGTCGACCTTATTAGGCCGGACGATACTCTTGATCAGCTTCATAGCCTCCCTCCAACATGTGGTGCAGATGCGTCGCCAGTTCTTCGCGGTCCGCGTCTGACAGCTTGCGGCCCGCCTTGGTCAAGTGAAAGACGTCGATGGCTTTGTGGCCCTCCGTGGACACGAGTACCAGGTCGACGTCGCAATGGTTCGTCGAGATCGCTCGGCTAATACGGTACAGCAGTCCCGGGGCATCGTCGGCGATGATTTCGAGCACGGTGTATTTCTTCGAATGCTCGGTGTCGAAGTAGACGACGGGCGCGACGAACGGCGTCCGGCGCAGTCGCGCACCGTGCGCCTTCGCGCGCAGCAGCCGGGTGACGTCGGCGGCGCCGGCGACGACCTGCTGCAGCAGGCGCAGGATCTCGCTCGTCGCCACCTCGTTGTGGTGAAGAAATCCCTCCTGGTCGGTGAACTGGAACACGTCGAGCACGAGGTCGTCCGGCGAGGTCATGGCTTGACCGCGCAGGATGTCCATCCCGAAATATGAGAGGACGCCCGACACGTTGGAGAAGAGAAACGGCCGGTCGCGCGCGGCCACCGTCAGCTCCCACACGTCACCCCGCCGCTCGAGCATCGCGTGCACTTGGTCGCTGCCGAGGTCGCGCACCAACCGCACGTGCCGGTAGTCGAACATCGAGAGATAGCGCCGCGGCAGCCCTTCGAGGAAGTGGCGCAGCTCATCTTCCGAGACGTCGCCCGGCCGGCCGGCGACCAGGGCGGCGATGTCGGTCGCGTCCTCCCCGATGAGCTCGTCGGCGTAGGCGATGGTGAGGTGGTTGTAGGTGTCCACGTACAGCCGCCACAGCAGGTCTTCCTTCCACGGCGTCAACGTGTCCGGGCTCACGGCGCCGACGTCGGCCAGCGTGAGCAGGCAGAGGAGCTTCAACAGCTCTTCGGTGCCCACGAAGGCGGCGAACTGGCGGACGACGTCCGGGTCCTCGGAATCGCGGCGAAAGGCGACGCGCGACATCTCGAGATGGTGTTCGATGAGAAAGCGCACGGTCCGGCGCTCGACGTCCGTGATGCCGAGGCGCTCCATCATCGACTCGGCCATCCGCGCGCTCTCGATGGTGTGGTCGTCGTCCTTCCACTTGCCGACATCGTGAAAGAGCAGCGACAGCAGCAGCAGTTCGGGCGCGTGCAGCTCGTGCAGCAGGCCGCTGAACCGTCCACGGCCGGGGTTTGGCGGGTCGAGCAGCGCCTCGATGTTGCGCAGCGTGAGCAGGGTGTGCTCGTCGACCGTGTACTTGTGGTAGAAGTCGCGAATCACGCGGCAGTGGATCCGCTGAAATTCCGGAAACACGCGGCCGAGCAGGCCGCAGTCGTGCATCTCGGAAAAGCGCTCGTACAGCCCGCGTCTCGGCTGAAAGAGCCGACGAATCAGGCGCCGCTGCGGCTCGGTCGCGGCGAAATCCTCGGCCGCGTACCGATCCACGTTCTGTTGAATGATCGTGAGCGCCGCGTCGGCCACGGCGCAGCCGCGGTCGAGGGCCGCGTCGAATGCCGCGAGCCAGAGCGCGGGATCCGACTCGGCGGCGCGGGGATCGGCGAACTCGATGCCGCCGGCCACCTGGATCAACCCCGCGGCCACCGCCACCGGCTCGTCGCGCGACGGCCCGCCGTGCACGACCCGACGCGACCAGTCGAGCACCTGGGTGACGACCCGCGCGTGGCGGAAGTACTCGCCCATGAGGCCTTCCACCTGGTGCTGCGGCGTCGCGCCGCCGAACCTCAGCACCTCGGCGACCCGCTCCTGGAGCACGTGGCTCAAGACGTTGATGTTTCGGCCGGTTTCGAGATGGAGGATCGATCGGATCCGCAGCAGAAGGTCTTCCGCCTCGTACAGACGGCGCTCGTCGAACCGTCCGCTGTCCGGCCAGGCGTCGCCCGAGAGGGCGCGGATCCAGCGGGCCGAGGCGATGTCGCGGAGCCCGCCCGGCGCGTCTTTGACGTCCGGCTCGAGCTGATAGTAGGTGTTGTTGAACGTCGCGTGCCGCTGCTCGAGGAGGGCGAGCAGGGCGCCAATCACGCCCTTCGCCGCATCGCGGCCGGCCCTGGGCAGCTGCGCCCAGACGTCTTCGAACACCCGTGCGTCCCCGGCCAGCAGGCGGGCATCGAGCGTCGCGAGCAGGAACTCCGGATTGCTCGTGTCGAGATGACCGAACTCGCCGAGCTCCCGGATGTGGTGCCCCACGGTCAGGCGGAGATCCCACAGCGGATGCAGGAGCGCTTTGACGAGCCGCTCCTCCGGGCGTCCGATCGGGCCGTCGAAGACGACGAGCAGGTCGAGGTCCGAGTGCAGGCAGAGCATCCGGCGGCCGTACCCGCCGAGCGCGCAGACGGCGAAGGGAACCGTGTAGAGATCGTGCGCGGCCCAGGTGATGTCGCGGACGAGCCCATCGATGCGCTCGGCGAACCGCGCGCACGCCGACGGGCCGCCGTGGCCGCGGCGGATGTCCGCCGCATACTCGTCGCGCGCCGTCGAGAGCAGGGCGGCGAGTCGCTCTTTCCGCTCGTGGGCTTCTAGATCGCGGAGTCGGGCTGCCATAGCCGTCTGACCAACGGTGAGTGTTGCGTACGCCATTATAGTGGCCGTTTGGCGGGACAGCGGGCGGGCGCGACGTTCAGACGTTCAGATGGTAGCCGGCCATCGGCAGCGACCCGGCGCCCTTGGAGGAAGACGCCGGGTCGCCGTGGTTCACTCGCTCACTTACTGGATCTTGCCGTCGAACGAATACATCAGGCCGAACCCGAGAGACGTCCGCTTGTCCGACATCGAGCCGTCGCTTTTCGCGAAGACCGACTGATTCGAGAAGTCCGTGCGGTACTCGAGCCGCCAGATGAGGTTGTCGGCCGCCTTCAGCTCCAGCGTGGCGGTGACCTCCTTCAACTTCTGCACCGTGCCGGTCATGAAGCCCTGCGGGTCGTTCATGTACTCGAACCGCGGGCTGAACGCGACGACCGGCGTCGCCTGCACCTTGAGCGCGCCCGCCACGCCGTCCCAGTGCACTTTCTGGCCGGCGACCGTGTCGCGGCCGTAGTCGATGTTGCCGAGCAGGCTCACCGTGGGGCTGGCCGTCACGCTGATGACCGTGTCGGACAGATGCCGCCAGTCCTTGTTGTCGCCCGTCTGCTCCGGCCCGCCGATGTAGTTCTCGCTCAGGCTGAAGGAGCCGCTCGGGGTAAGAGAAATCGACCCCATCACCGTCTTGCCCGTGTTGTTGTCCTGGACGTTGTTCCACCCGTTGACAAGGCCCGCCAGGAGGGAGACCTTGCTGTTCGGCGAGTACTTCATCCGGATGCCGGAGTGATAGTACGGAATCGTCAACGCGAACAGGAACGAGCGCGAATAGTTCCAGTCGCCGGTGGCTTCGATGACTTCAGCGCCAGCCGTCGTCACCCACTTGCCGACGTCGACCTGAAGGCCGGTGCCGACCGGCGCCAGGTAACTCACGTAGGCCTCTTCGATGTTCGCGTACGACGCTCCCCCAGGCTCCCCCCCGTTGATGTAATTGGTCGCCGACGGACCGTAGTTCAGAAGAACCCTGAAACCCGTGCGGGAATCAGTGGTCGGTGCCTTGGTCAACCACGCCTCCGCCATGCTCAAGGCGAACTGGTTGTGCTTCACATCGAAGTTCCGCAACACGGCATCGCCGGTCGGCTTGTTCGTGTAGTAGTCGTAGTAGACGTCCACCATCCCGCCGATGTCCATCGATGGCGGTGCGGGCGCTGGTGCCGCGGCGGGCGCCGGTGCCGGTGCGGCCTGCGCCGCGGCGCGCGCCGGCGTCATCGCACCCAAGAGACACGCGCTCACACCCAGCGCGGCGCTGTACAGCCACTTTCTTGCGACGGAACCCTTCATTTACTGCGCTCCTCTCTCTTTCTTCTTTCATGCCGACCGTGATCGCGCGACGCGCGCGGCACCGCCGGTGTCGATAGACATAGCAAGACGAGTGCCACAGCGCGCCGGGACGGCGGCGCGCGATCCGCCCCAGGAGAGCGCGTGAGGACCGTCGCACGCGGCGCGACCGACGCGCGCGCCGATCGACAGGAATGTCTATTGCGATTTGGACCTGGACGCTTTTGTCTGAGATCTCGATGCCGGCACGCGACAACGCCCGAGTGGCGCCGCGCCCGCTGCACGCGAGCCGCCGGAAGCCGCAAAGAAATGATACGGCCGCGGCGCGGGAGCGGCGCCCTCGGTTGGCGCGGCGGGGTCGTCGGGCGCGGCCGGACACAAATGACGATTCGCAGGGGCGGCAGCGCCGGGCGCCGGGCCGCGCGACACATTCCTGTTAACGAACGGATGTAGATCGACAATTTCGTCGACCACACCAACTCGGCTCGAGAGGCGCACCTGTGCGCCTTGGCGACGCGCCGTCGCCGCCCGGACGAAGCGCCTCCTGGCCGTCATGCCTCGCCGGGCTCTGTCGCAGGCCATTTCTGGCCTGCGTCCCCGACTCGGCCGGGCGGGTAGTCTTCGCGGAACGTCCGCCGGCGGCCTGGACGGCTCGAAGGCCCGAGCGCGAACCGGGTCAGATCCGGCCCCACGTGCGGCGCCTACGGTGGCTTCAGAGCGCCCCGTCCACACAATTGCTGCCGTACGGACCTACTCAGACAAAAATGTTGACAATTCATACCGGGCCCGCCCTTGCCGACCGGGCGGAGCCGGGGTCGCGCCGGTCGCGCGGCCGATTTGCCGAGCGAATTCGGTCGCGGATGAGCAAATTGAGCGGCGCCCCCCTGCCGGACGTTGTCTGGCCCGACCCTTGCAACATGCTCCGATGCTCGGCAATTCCTAGTCGTTCGTATGTGTGTTGGGGGGGTCATCAAAATGGGAGCGAATTCGACGCAGGGCTGGTCGGTCACTATCTTCCTACTGGCGTTCACGTGTTTGGCGGGAGCGTTCTTCTCGGGCGGCAACATCCTGCTGATGCTGCTATTCCTCGTCGGCCTTGGCGCGTCGCTCGCCCTGTCCATGAAAGCCAAGGCGTCGGAGTAGACGGACGGATAGCGACGTATCTGGTGTCTCTTTTCCTCGGAGGATCGATTCAATGGTGTTCATGGGACTCGTACTCACAATCCTCGGCTGGGTCGTGGCGGTCGGCAGCGTGGGCCTGGCGTCCGGCAACGGGGCGCGCCTGGTGATCGTGCTGATCGGCATCGCGCTGAGCCTGACCGGCATTCTTGGGGTCATCAATCCCGCGTATATGAAGAACGCGATCTGGAAGAAGTGACGTGATGGCGACCACGCGTCACGACAAGGAGAGGATCACAACGATGAAGAAGATGTTGCTCGCGATGGCGGTGGTGGCGATGTCGGGCCTCGGCCTGTCGGTCGCGCTGCACGCTCAGACGGCTGCGGCCCCAGCCGCGGCGCCGGCCGCGACCACGCCGCCGGCGGCTCCAGTCCCGGCACCGATTACCCAGGCCGACGTGAAGAGCGTCAGCACGCCGTCCGCCGATGACAAGGCCAAGGGCGATCCTGGCGGCACGCTGACCGGCAACGCCGCGGACATCCCGGTCAGCGACTCGAAAGCGGGCCTGTCGATTTCCGACATCATCAACCAGGTCGGCCAGAATCAGGTCGCGATCAACTTCGTCTGGACGCTCGTGACGGGCTTCCTCGTCATGTTCATGCAGGCGGGGTTCGCGGCGGTCGAGACGGGCCTCTGCCGCGCCAAGAACGCCAGTCACACCATGATGATGAACTTCATGGTCTACGGCGTGGGCATGCTGGCCTACTGGCTGATAGGGTTCGCCCTTCAGGAAGGCGGCGCCGGCGCCATCGCCAACCTGGGCGGCACCGCGCCTCTCAACGCCGAGTTCTCGATCCACCTCATGGGGCAGACCTTCGGCCTCTGGGGACAGAACGGGTTCTTCCTGATGCACCACGGCACGTATGACGTGGGCGTCGCGGTGATGTTCCTCTTCCAGATGGTCTTCATGGACACCGCGTTGACCATCGTGACGGGCACGGCCGCGGAACGCTGGAAGTACTCCGCGTTCATGATCTCGTCCTTCCTGATGGGCGCGTTCACCTACCCGCTCTTCGCCAACTGGGCCTGGGGCGGCGGCTGGCTGGCCGGCCTGTCGAACTTCGGCCTCGGCCACGGCTACGCGGACTTTGCCGGCTCGGGCGTCGTCCACGCCGTCGGCGGCATCACCGCTCTCGCCCTGGGCATCATCGTCGGCCCGCGAATCGGGAAGTACACGCGGCAGGGCAAGGCCAACGCCATCCCGGGCCACGACATCGTGCTCGTGCTCCTCGGCTGCTTCATCCTGGCGTTCGGCTGGTTCGGGTTCAACCCGGGCTCGACGCTCGGCGCGTCCGGCAACGGCAACCTCCGGATCAGCATCATCGCCGTCAACACGATGCTCGCCGGCATGACCGGATCGTTCGGCGCGATGCTCTACATGTGGCTTCGCTACGGCAAGCCGGACGCGTCCATGTCCGGCAACGGCCTGCTGGCCGGCCTGGTCGCCATCACCGCGCCGAGCGCGTTCGTCAACCCGGTGGGTGCGGTCCTGATCGGCCTCATCGCCGGCGTGCTCGTCTGCCTCTCGGTCGAGTTCTTCGACCGCGTGGCCAGGGTTGACGACCCGGTCGGCGCGATCTCGGTCCACGGCGTCAACGGACTGTGGGGCGTCATCTCGGTGGGCCTGTTCGCCGACGGCACGTTCGGCCCGAAGGGGCTGTTCTACGGCGATGCCGGCCAGCTGGTGGCGCAGCTCATCGGGTGCGCGACGCTCATCGGCTTCGTCTTCTCGCTGAGCTTCATCTTCAACGTCGTCATCGACTGGCTCGTCGGCCAGCGCGTGTCTGCGCAGACGGAGCTCGAAGGTCTCGACATCCCCGAGATGGGCGCGCTCGGCTATCCCGAGTTCGTCCTCAAGAGCGAGGCCGTCGGGGCGACCGAGTAGGAGCGGCACATGTCACACGCATTGACGACGTCGGCACCGAACGGCTCGGTGCCCGCTCAGTCGATTCCGAGCGTTCCCTGGCGAGACCCCCACGGGGTCTCGCCAGCGGAACTGGCCGGGCACATCGCCCGGCTCGAACAGGCCTGTCTCGACCACCCGCGCTCGGCCGACCTGCGCACGTGTCTGGGCATGGCGTACGCGATGAACTACGAGGTGTACAAGTCCATGGACGCGCTCGAGGCCGCCGCGGGGCTCGACCCGCAGCACTTCTGGGCGCAGATGAAGCTGGCCGAACTACAATATCGGCTGCGCGCGCTCGATCGGGCGGAAGAAGAAACGCGTAAGGCGCTCGACCTCGCCAGCACGCCTTGGCAGTTCTCGGTCGCCAAGAAGCAGTTGCTCGACGTTCGCGAGATGAGGCGCGCGAGCATCCGCAACGTCAGCTGGACCAAGTCGCTGAAAGCCCCCACGCTGGTGCTTTCGGCGATGATTCTGGTGCTGTTCATCGCCATGGCCTGGAAATGAAATGGAAGTACTTCGTCGGGGCTTGTATTCTCACCTGCGCTCTTCTCCTCAAGTTCGGGGCGCCGATCGGATCGCTTCTGATCGGCGTGCTGTTGGCCGCCGTGGTCAACTGGAAGACGCAACGGCGCGGGCAAGCATAATGTGAAGGGGCGCGAGCCTTCCGGCACCGCCGGGAGGCTCGCGCGCCTGGTGGCCTGGGCGCCGCGTCCCCGAGCTGGTCGCGCGCTATGCTTGCAGCCACCCGCGTGACCATGAGTCGCTTTCGTCTCCTCTGGATTGTTCTTGGAACGGTGCTGATTTCCGCCGTTCCGCTGCTCGCCGCCACCGAAGGCACCTCCGGCCAGGAGGACCAGGTGGCCCGGCTCGTGCTCTCGCTCGCGGTCATCCTCGTGGCCGCCAAGCTCGGTGGCCACGTCGCCGCCAGGCTGTCCCAGCCTCCCGTTCTTGGCGAGCTGGCCGCCGGTCTCATCGTCGGCAACCTCGGCCTCGTCGGCTTCTCCGGCTTCAACTATCTCAAGACGGATCCGGCCATCGACATCCTGGCCCAGCTGGGCGTCGTCCTGCTGCTCTTCCAGGTGGGCTTGGAATCGACAGTCAGCCAGATGCTCAAAGTGGGTTTCTCGTCGTTCCTGGTGGCCACGCTGGGGGTGATGGGTCCGTTCGCGTTGGGCTGGGGCGTCGGCGCGTGGCTCCTCCCGGGCGAAAGCGTGTACGCCCACGTCTTTCTGGGCGCCACGCTCACGGCCACCAGCGTGGGCATCACGGCGCGCGTCCTCAAGGACCTTGGCAAGGCGCAGTGCGACGAGGCGCGCATCATCCTCGGCGCTGCCGTCATCGACGACGTGCAGGGCCTGGTGATTCTCGCGGTGGTCACTGGCATCATGGCGTCAGCCAACCAGGGGGCCACCTTGTCGTACGGCGCCATCAGCATGGTGCTGCTCAAGGCGACCGTCTTTCTCTTCGGATCGTTGATCCTCGGCGTCAACCTCTCGTCTCGGATGTTCCTGCTGGCCTCGAAGCTGCAAGCGGGCGGCGTGCTGCTGGCCACGGGCCTCGCGTTCTGCTTCTTCCTGGCATGGCTCTCGAGCTACATCGGCCTGGCCCCGATCGTCGGCGCCTTCGCGGCCGGCCTGGTCCTCGAGGACCTGCACTATCGCGACTTCGTCAACAGGGGCGAGCAGAGCCTCGAGCACCTCGTCGAGCCCATCGCGTCGTTCCTCGTTCCGGTGTTCTTCGTCGTGATGGGCGTGCGCACGGACCTCGGCGCGTTCGCCAAGCCCGGCGTGCTCGCCCTGGCGGCCGCGCTCACGCTGGCCGCGATTGTCGGCAAACAGCTCTGCGCCATGGGCGTGATCGGCCGGGGGCTCGACCGGCTGTCGGTTGGAATCGGGATGATCCCGCGTGGTGAGGTCGGCCTGATCTTCGCCAACATCGGCCTCACGCTCGTCGTGGCTGGTCAGCCTGTGATCAACGAGAGCGTCTTCTCGGCGGTGGTCGTCATGGTCATCGTCACGACGGTCATCACGCCCCCGGCCCTCAAGTGGAGCTTCAACCGGCGCGGCCGGAAGACGTTGGCCGCCGAGTAACAGGCCCTAACCCTCCAGACCGGGGCTATAGCGCTCTCCAATTCTCCGTATGGAACCCCGGGGGTTCAGCCCCCGGCAACGTCACCGGCCCTGAAGGGCCGGTGCTCCAGCGGTGTACTGCGTACAAGCTGAAATGTTCTCAAGGGCTTCAAGAAAAAAGGGTTCTGGCAGGCCGTCCCCACCAGAACCCTCGAGTTGCGAACCCAGAACTCCAGAACCCAGAACCCCGTCCCTCGACGCCGCTCGGGACGCCTATCTGATGAACAGCATCTCCCGATAGGTGGGCAGCGGCCAGGTGTCGTGCGGGACGATCGTCTCGAGCGTGTCGCCAATCTCCCTGAGCTCGGCCATCGCCGGGACCACGACGTCGCGGAAGTGCTTGGCGTGCTCGGCCGCCGACCCGCCTTCGTGCTCGAGCGCGTGCGCCAGCTCGTCGCTCTTCGCCTTGAACCGGTCGGTGAGCTTCAGGAGCGTGGTGAGCGTCTTCTTGCCTTCGACCGACTCGGCGCCGGCGGCTTTCACGGCCGCCACGGCTTCACCGAGCTCTTTCTGATAGCCGAACGCCGCCGGCAGAATGTAGCGGTTGGCGAGGAGCACCATCAGCTGGCCCTCGATATTGAGGGTCTTGTTGTAGGTCTCGAGCATGATCTCGTAGCGGGCATTCAGCTCACGGGCATTGAGCACCTTGTACTTCTCGAACACGGCGACCGCCTCGGGCGCGACGAGCTGCGGCAGCGCATCGACCGTGTTCTTGAGGTTCAGGAGCCCTCGCTTGGCGGCCTCCGCCTCCCACTCCTTCGAGTAGTTGTTGCCGTTGAAGATGACCCGCTTGCTCTCCTTGATCACCTTCGGGAGCAGCTCGGCCACGGCCTGTTCGAGGGTGCGGCCGGCCTTGATCGCCTTCTCGAGCTCGGTCGCCACGTAGTCGAGCGACTCGGTCACGGCGACGTTCAGCGCGATGTTCGGGTAGGCGATGCTCTGCCCGGCCGACACGGCCCGGAACTCGAACTTGTTGCCGGTGAACGCGAACGGGCTCGTGCGGTTGCGGTCGCCGGCGTCGCGCGGCAGCTTCGGCAGGACCATGACGCCCGTGTCGAGCTCCCCGCCGTGCTTGGTCGACTTGGCGCCGCCCTTCTCGATCTGGTCGAAGATGTCGGTCAGCATGTCGCCGAGGAAGACCGAGATAATCGCCGGCGGCGCCTCGTTCGCGCCGAGCCGGTGGTCGTTGCCGGCGCTCGCAATGCTCGCGCGCAGCAGACCTTGCCACCTGTTCACCGCGCGGACGACGGCCGTGCAGAACACGAGGAACTGCATGTTGTCGTGGGTGTTCTTCCCGGGACCGAGCAGGTTGTTTCCCTCGTCGTCGCTCATCGACCAGTTCAGGTGCTTGCCCGAGCCGTTCACGCCCGCGAACGGCTTCTCGTGCATCAGACAGGCGAGGCCGAACTTCGGCGCCATGCGGCGCAGCGTCTCCATCGTCATCATCTGATGGTCGGTGGCGACGTTGGCGTTCTCGAATACCGGCGCGATCTCGTACTGGCTCGGCGCCACTTCGTTGTGGCGGGTCTTCACGGGGACGCCGACCTTGTACAGCTCGGACTCCGATTCCGACATGAAGGCCATGACCCGGTCCGGAATGGCGCCGAAGTACTGGTCCTCGAGCTCCTGGCCCTTCGGGGGCTTGGCGCCGAACAGCGTGCGGCCGGCGTTGATCAGAATCCGGGCGGGACAGGTAGAACGTGCGGTCGATGAGGAAGTACTCCTGCTCAGGCCCGCAGGTCGTGATGACACTCCCGGCGGTCGAGCCGAAGAGCTTCAACACGCGAACCGCCTGCTTCGAGAGCGCTTCCATCGAGCGCAAGAGGGGCGTCTTCTTGTCGAGCGCTTCGCCGGTCCAGCTGAGGAACGCCGTGGGAATCACCAGCGTGACGGACTTGCCCGTCTTCAGCAGCCACGGCGGGCTCGTCGGGTCCCACGCGGTGTACCCGCGCGCCTCGAACGTTGAGCGCATACCGCCCGACGGAAAACTCGACGCGTCCGGCTCGCCCTGGATGAGCTCCTTGCCGGAGAACTCCGACACCGCCTTGCCGTCGCCGCTCGGCGACAGAAACGAGTCGTGCTTCTCGGCCGTGATGCCCGTGAGCGGCTGGAACCAGTGCGTGTAGTGCGTGGCGCCGTGCTCGACGGCCCAGTCCTTGACGGCCGAGGCCACGGTGTCGGCAATCGTGGAGTCGAGCGCCTCGCCGCGCATGACCGTTCGCCGCAGAGCCTTGAACACCGACTTGGGCAGGCGCGCCCGCTGGACGCTCTCACTGAACACCAGGCTGCCGAACACGTCGGCCGCGTGCGGTCCGACCTCCGTCGATTCCGTTGTTGACGACGCTCGGAGGGCGCTGATGGCCTCCGCTGAAACTGCTGACCCCATATTTAAGTGCTCCTTAAGAGAGTGGCAAACTCGATAAATCAAGCAAGAAGGACGCCAAAAGCAAGGGTCCGGCCTTCTAGCCGGTGCCCGGGAAATCCGCCGAATTTGCAGCCCGGGACGCCGGCGGCTGGAACCGTCGCCGCGCAAATGACGACAATTTCGTCCGGCCGGCCGTTGAATTCGACGTTCTTGTTGAAACCGACATCGACACCCCACCCTCGAGGCGAGAACGGCTCCCGGCGCTCAGCCCGGGCGGTTTCACGAGCGAGCCGATCCCTTCCGCCACCTCGGATAAGCGCGTGGGGCGTCGCCAGGATGACGTTCGACATTTTCCGTCAGACCAGAACGGCTGTCAACAAATATGTCGACTGTGCGGGACGTCACGACCGGAAACGCCGGCAGTCGATCGCGTACTTGCGGACCTTGTAGCTGATGATCCGCTCGGTCGATCCCAGGAGCTTCGCGGCCTTCGACCGGTTCCCCCGGCTCGTCTTCAACGCGTCCTGGATGATGTCTTTCTCGTAGGCGCTCACCGCCTCGTCGAGGGACACGTTGACCACGGTCCCGGAAGCCTCGGCGGTCTGCAGCGTGGCCGGCAGGTGATGGCCGTGGATGACATTGCCGTCGCAGACCAGGACCGATCGCTCGACGACGTTCTGCAGCTCGCGGACGTTGCCGGGCCAGTGATAGGCCATGAGCATGTCGATCGCCGGCGTCGAGATGCGCTTGATGTGCTTGTGGTGCTCGATCGAGTACTTCTCGAGAAAATGGTCGGCCAGCAGCAGGATGTCCGGCTTCCGATCCCTCAGCGGCGGCACGAAAATCGTGAAGACATTGAGGCGATAGTGCAGGTCTTCGCGGAAGGTCCCGGCGGCGATCGCCTTCTCCAAGTCCTTGTTGGTGGCGGCGATCAGCCGGACATCGACCTTGACGACGTCGGTGCCGCCCAGCCGCTCGAACTCGCGCTCTTGAAGCACGCGGAGGAGCTTGACCTGGGTGGACAGGTGCACATCGCCGATTTCGTCCAGGAAGAGGGTGCCGCCCTCGGCAAGCTCGAACCGGCCCTTCTTTCGCGCCTGCGCCCCCGTGAACGCGCCCTTCTCGTACCCGAACAGCTCGGATTCGATGAGCGAATCCGGCAAGGCGGCGCAGCTGACCTTGATGAACGACTTGGTCGAGCGCGGCGAGTTGTAGTGAATCGCGTGGGCGATGAGCTCCTTGCCCGTGCCCGACTCGCCGCGAATCAAAACGGTGGTGTTCGTTCGCGCGACCTGCGCGATCTGCTCGTACACCCGGCGCATCGGCCCGCTGCTGCCGATGATGTGCGAGAAGTCGTAGCGCTCGCGCAGCTCTTCGCGGAGATGGGTGTTCTCATCGAGCAGCCGCTGGCGTTCCGCGTCCGCCATGAGCTCGACCTTGACCGCCTGGGCAATCATGGACGCCACCAGGCGCAGGAGCCGCAGGGCCTGGTCGTAATCCCGATTCGCCACGAACGGCAGATCCGCCGCCAACGCCCCGGCCGCCTTCCGATGCAGCACGATGGGCACGCAGATGAACGAGATTTCCTCTTTGCCCAGGTTCTGGCGCGCCGACCGGTTGAGGAACATCGGCTCGCGGCTGACTTGCGGCACGACGATCGGTTTACAGCTCTCGACGACGCGTCCGGTAATCCCTTCGCCGACGCGGTACCGCGCCCGCTGGCCGTCGGCCGGCAGGCCGTGCGTCGCCTCGGTGTGGAGCTGCCCGGTCTCCGGGACGAGCAGCGTCACCGAGCTTCGAATCATCCCGTACTGACGCTCGAGCACTTCGAGCACCCGCCGAAGCGCCGAGCGCAGGTTGACCGAACTCGACAGGATCGAGTTGATGTCGAGCAGCGTGGCCAACTGCTCGGACGTGAGGGTCGGTTCCACCGGATGTGAGGCTGCCATACCCAGGTCAGGACACCGGTGCCGGCAGCATCGAATCACCCATCAGGTAGGCATCGACGCCGCGCGCGGCGCTTCTCCCGTCGGCAATCGCCCACACAATCAGCGATTGACCGCGTTGCATGTCGCCGGCGGCAAAGACCCCCGGCACGTTCGTCATCCAGCGCTCGTCCCGCCAGACCGTGCCGCGCTCGGTGAGCTTGAGGCCCAGCTCGTCCACCGCGCCCTGGCGCTCCGGACCGGAGAATCCCATGGCCAGCAGCACGAGGTCGGCATCCAGCTCGAACTCCGACGCCGCCACCCGCTCGACCTTCATCCGGCCGCCCTCTCGGGAGACCGATACCGTCGTCCCGTGCAGCTTCGCCACGCGACCGTCGGGACCGGCCGAGAACCGCTCCGTCGACACCGAATACACCCGCTCGCCACCCTCTTCGTGTGCCGAGGACACCCGGAAGATGTTGGGCCATTCCGGCCACGGGTTGTCGGCCGCGCGCTCCTCGGGCGGCCGAGGGAGCAGCTCGAACTGATGCACCGACCGCGCGCCCTGCCGGTGTGCCGTGCCGAGGCAGTCCGCGCCGGTATCACCACCCCCGATGATGACCACGCGTTTGCCCTTGGCCGAGATGAACTCCTGGTCCGGAATGGTGTCCCCCTCGCAACGTCGGTTCTGCTGCGTGAGGTATTCCATTGCAAAGTGAATGCCAGGGAGCTCCCGGCCGGGCACCGGCAAGTCGCGCGGAACCGTGGCGCCGCCGGTCAGCACGACGGCGTCGAATTGCCGCCGCAGCTCGCTCGCCGGCAGGATCGACGCCAATCGCCGTACCCGTGCGGAACAGGACGCCTTCCTCTTCCATGATCGCGAGCCGTCGATCGAGAAACCGCTTCTCCATCTTGAACTCGGGGATCCCGTAACGCAGGAGGCCGCCAATCCGGTCTTCGCGCTCGAACACCGTGACGAGATGGCCGGCGCGATTGAGTTGATCGGCCACGGCCAGCCCGGCCGGACCCGACCCGACCACGGCGACCTGCTTGCCGGTCCGCGCGGCCGGCGGCTTGGCGGAAATCCACCCTTCATCGAACGCGCGTTCGATGATGGAGACCTCGATCGACTTGATGGTGACCGGGTCGTTGTTGATCGCCAGGACGCACGCGCCTTCGCAGGGCGCCGGGCACAGCCGGCCCGTGAACTCGGGGAAGTTGTTGGTCGCCAGCAGGCGCTCGATCGCGGTCCGCCAGCGATCGCGGTACACGAGGTCGTTCCAGTCCGGGATGAAGTTACCGAGCGGGCACCCCTGGTGGCAGAACGGAATGCTGCAGTCCATGCAGCGCGCGCCCTGATCGCGCAGTTCCTGAACGGGCTGCGGCAGGTAGACCTCCTGCCAGTCCCGCACGCGGTCGCCGACCGGACGCGCGGACGCCTTGTGTCGCTTGATTTCAATGAAGCCGGTGACTTTGCCCATCAGGCGTTCGCCCCGACGAGTTCGGCGAAAGCCGGCGTTCGGTTCTCTTCGCGCGCGCGCGCCTCGGCCGCCAGCACGCGCTTGTAGTCGCGGGGTGTGACCTTGACGAACGCGGACTGCACGACCTCCCACGCATCCAGGATCCGCGCCCCAAGCGCGCTGTTGGTATAGCGGACGTGCCGCTGGACGAGGCGCAGGACGAGCGCCAGGTCCTCCGGATCGGTCAGCGCCTCGAGGTCCACCATCGCCTGATTGCAGCGCGGGGGGAAGACGCCGGCCGGATCGAAGACGTACGCGATCCCGCCGCTCATGCCGGCCGCGAAGTTCCGGCCGGTGCGTCCCAGGACGAGCACCCGGCCGTTGGTCATGTACTCGCAGCCGTGATCGCCCACCCCTTCGACGACCGCATGGGCGCCGCTATTCCGCACCGCGAAGCGCTCGCCGGCGACGCCGCGCACGTACGCTTCGCCGCTGGTCGCGCCGTACAGCGCCACGTTGCCGACGATGATGTTCTCTTCGGCTGGAAAGGTGGAATTGTGCGGCGGCAGCACGGCGATCTTGCCGCCCGACAAGCCCTTGCCCCACCCGTCGTTGGCGTCGCCCTCCAGCCTGAGCGTCACCCCGCGCGGCAGAAACGCGCCGAAGCTCTGGCCGGCCGAGCCCGTGAAGTTGATCGTGATCCGGTCTTCGGGCAGGCCGGCGCGTCCGTAGCGTCGCGTGATCTCCGCCCCCAGCATCGTGCCGACCGTGCGGTGCACGTTGCGGATGGCCATGTCGATCTCGACCGGCTGCTGCGAATCGAGCGCCGGCGCGCACAGCACGAGCAGCTCGTTGTCGAGCGCCTGATCGAGGCCGTGGTCCTGAAGCCGGACGCACCGGCTCGGCGAGTCGGCCGGCACCTCGGGCACCCGCAGGATCTGCCGAGAGATCGACACCCCGCGCCTTCCAATGATCGAGCGCCGGGTGGAAGTCGAGCCGGTCGGTGCGGCCGACCATTTCATCAACCGTGCGGAACCCGAGCTGGGCCATCAGCTCGCGGACGTCCTCGGCCACGAACCGGAAGAAGTTCTCGATGAACTCCGGGCGGCCGGTGAAATTCTTCCGAAGCTCCGGGTCTTGCGTCGCGATGCCCACCGGGCACGTGTTCAAGTGGCAGACGCGCATCATGATGCAGCCGGCCACGACGAGCGGCGCGGTGGCGAACCCGAACTCCTCGGCGCCAAGCAGCGCGGCAATCACGACGTCGCGCCCCGTCTTGATCTGGCCGTCGACCTGCACGACGATGCGGTCGCGAAGCTTGTTCAGGACGAGCACCTGCTGCGTCTCGGCCAACCCCAGCTCCCACGGGACGCCGCTGTGCTTGATGGCGGTGAGCGGAGAGGCGCCCGTGCCGCCGTCGTGGCCGGAGATCAGCACCACGTCGGCGTGCGCCTTCGCCACGCCGGCCGCGATGGTGCCCACGCCCACTTCGGCCACGAGCTTCACGTGGATCCGCGCCTGGGTGTTCGCGTTCTTCAGGTCGTAGATCAGCTGCGCCAGGTCCTCGATCGAGTAGATGTCGTGGTGCGGCGGCGGCGAGATCAGCGTCACGCCGGGCGTCGAGTGCCGCACCTCGGCAATCCACGGGTAGACCTTGTGCCCCGGCAGCTGTCCGCCCTCACCGGGCTTGGCGCCCTGGGCCATCTTGATCTGCAGGTCATCGGCGTTCACCAGGTACTCGCTGGTCACGCCAAAGCGCCCGGACGCGACCTGGTGCACGGCGCTGCGTCGCCAATCGCCGTTCGAGTCGCGGAGGTAGCGGGCGGGGTCCTCCCCGCCTTCGCCGGTGTTCGACTTGCCGCCCAGCCGGTTCATCGCGATCGCCAGCATCTCGTGCGCTTCCTGGCTGATCGAGCCGTAGGACATCGCGCCGGTCGCGAAACGCCGGACGATCTGCTCGACCGGCTCGACTTCGTCGAGCGGCACGGGCGCGCCCAGGCTTCAGGTCGAGGAGCCCCCGCAGCGTGCCGAGGCGCCGATGCTGATCGTTGACCAGCTGCGTGTACTCCTCGTACACGCGGTACTGGCCGCTGCGGGTGGCGTGCTGCAGCTTGTAGACGACCTCGGGGTTGAACAGGTGGTACTCGCCGTCGCGGCGCCACTGGTACTCGCCGCCGGTCTCCGGCCCCGGGTCTCCCACCGGCCGATCCGGAAACGCCTGCGCGTGCCGGCGCCGGGTTTCCTCGGCGATCACGTCGCGGTTGACGCCGCCAATGCGCGAGGCCGTCCAGGTGAAGCACCGTTCGACGAACTCCGGGTCGAGCCCCACGGCCTCGAAGATCTGGGCGCCGCAATAGCTCTGAACGGTCGAGATCCCCATCTTCGACATGACCTTGAGGATGCCCTTGTTGAGCGCCCGGATGTAGTTCGCTACGGCGCGCTCGTGCGTCAGGTCGGGCAGCGCGCCCTGCACGATCAAGTCGTCGATCGACTCGAACGCGAGGTACGGGTTGACCGCGCCGGCGCCGTAGCCGAGCAGCAGCGCCATGTGGTGCACCTCGCGCGCCTCGCCGGTCTCGACGACCAGCGCGCACTTGGTGCGCGTGCCTTCACGAACGAGGTGGTGATGGACGCCGGCGGTGGCGAGCAGGCTGGGGATCGGCGCCCAGTCGCCGTTCACGCCGCGGTCCGACAGGATGAGAATCGTGTGTCCGGACTTGACCGCCGCGCTCGCCCGCGCGCGCAGCTCGTCCATGGCCCGCTTCAGGCCGCGGCCGCCGCCCTCCGGATGGAACAGCATCGGCAGGCTGGCCGACGTGAACCCGGGGCGGTCGATGTACCGCAGCTTGGCCACCTCGTCGTTCTGCAGAATCGGGTAGGTGATGGCAATCTGCCGGCACGACTCCGGCTCCGGCTTGAGCAGGTTGCGCTCGGGCCCGATCGTCGACTCCATCGACGTCACGAGCTCCTCGCGAATCGCGTCGAGCGGCGGGTTGGTGACCTGCGCGAAGAGCTGCTTGAAGTAGTCGTAGAGCAGCCGCGGGCGATCGGAGAGCACGGCCAGCGGCGTGTCGGTGCCCATCGAGCCAATCGGCTCCTCGCCCCTGGTCGCCATCGGCCCGAGGATGATCCGCAGATCCTCCTGCGTGTAGCCGAACGCGGCCTGGCGCTGCTCGATCGTGTGGTGATCGGGGGTCGGCAGCCGCGGCGCGGGCGGCAGGTCTTCGATGTGGACGAGGTTCGCCTTGAGCCACTCGCCGTACGGGTGCTCTTCAGCCACCGTCCGCTTGATCTCCTCGTCGTCGATGATGCGGCCCTGCGCCGTATCGACAAGGAAGATGCGGCCGGGGTGCAGGCGCTCCTTGACCAGGATCTGGTCCGCCGGCACGTCGAGCACGCCGACCTCGGACGCCATGATGACCAGGTCGTCCTTGGTCACGTAGTACCGGGACGGGCGGAGGCCGTTGCGGTCGAGCACGGCGCCGACCACGGTGCCGTCGGTGAAGGCAATCGACGCCGGGCCGTCCCACGGCTCCATCAGCGCCGAGTGGTACTCGTAGAACGCGCGGCGGGCCGGGCTCATCTCCTCGTCGCCCTGCCAGGGCTCGGGGATCATCATCAGGATGGCGTGCGGCAGCGACCGGCCCGCCATCACGAGGAACTCGAGGACGTTGTCGAAGATCGCGGTGTCGCTCCCGCCCTCCCGGATGACGGGCAGGATCTTCTTCAGGTCGTCGCCGAGCACGTCCGACTGGCAGAGCGCCTCGCGCGCCTTCATCCAGTTGATGTTGCCGCGCAGCGTGTTGATCTCGCCGTTGTGCGCGACGAACCGGTACGGGTGCGCGAGCGGCCACGACGGAAACGTGTTCGTGCTGAACCGCTGATGGACGAGCGCGAGCGCCGACTCGATGTCCGGGTCGTTCAGGTCCGGGAACATCGTGTCCATCTGCCCGGCGTTGAGCATGCCCTTGTAGATGAGCGTCCGCGCCGACAGGCTCACGACGTAGAACTGCGACGGATCCGGCAGGCTCAGCCGGTCGACGGCGTGCTCGATGCGCTTGCGGATGACGTACAGCTTCCGCTCGAACGCCAGCACCGCGTCGGGCGTGTCGCCCACGACCTCGAGCGCCGGCCCGCGGCCGACGAGCAGGTGCTTGAAGACGGGCTCGACCGCCGCGGCCGACGGCCCAATCAGGCGGTCGTCGGCCGGGACGTCGCGCCAGCCGATCAGATGCTGGCCCTCCTCCCGCACGATGTCTTCGACGAGCGCCTGGGCGGCGGCGCGGGCGGCCGCGTCGCGCGGCAGAAAGACGAGCCCGGCGCCGTAGGCCCCCGGCGCCGGTAGCGACAGCCCCGCCAGGCCCGCCGCCTTCCGCAGGAACCGATCGGGCATCTGCAGGAGGATGCCCGCGCCGTCGCCCGTGTTCGCCTCACACCCGCACGCCCCCCGGTGCTGCAGGTTGATGAGCACCTGCAAGGCTTGCCGGACGATGGTGTGAGACTTGTGCCCTTTGATATGGACGACAAAGCCTACGCCACACGAATCGTGTTCGAACTGCGGATCGTAAAGGCCCTGCACATGCCGTTTATGAACCAAAGCCCGCAAGAAGGGAAATTGAATTTACTCATTCTTGGCATGCGTACAGGTTCTATCTCGAAAAACTGGGTAATCTAGTGTCCGTCCATGCCTGCCCAATCGGAGTGCGTGTGCTCGAACAGAATTTCCTGAATCTCCCGCTTCCGGCCGATCTGAAGGCCCTGCTCGGCGGCTGTCCCGGCTGGTCCGTGCCGCGCAGTCGCGAAGCCATCCTGCAGATGGCCCTTGGCGACGCCAAGGACGTCTACGACGTGGCCTACGACGTGCCGGGGCGCGGCCGGGTGGTCGAAGCGACGGTCACCCGCTGCAAGAACGGCCTCTCGGTCAACTATCCGGACCCGCACATGCGGCGCCGCGACCCCGAGTGCCTGGTCGTGGCCGACGACCAACCGTCCGACAAGGACCGCTTCGTCGATCGGTGGGGCGAGCCGTTCGACGGCCTGCGCGACGAGACCTTCGAGTGGCTGAAGCAGCAGGAGCTGCTCGTCCTTCCGCTCTACACGGGCGGCAAGGAGCTCGGGTACGCGACGCTGCTCGTCGGTCCCGCCAACGCGGCGTTCTTCGTCGGCGCGCTCGCCGACCTGCAGGAGATGGCCGACGGGGAGCTGCCGCGCGACTTCCGGCCCCAGGCCATCATCTATCTCGCGCCGCCGTTCCGGCACACGCGCTTCAAGGGCCAGCAGGTCGTCGTCCACAACCGGCTGCCCCAGATGCACGAGATCTTCGCCTACAACCTGTACCCGGGCCCGAGCGCGAAGAAGGGCATCTACGGCGTCCTGATCCACCAGGGCGAGCAGGAGGGCTGGCTGACCGCGCACGCCTCGACGGTCCAGGTGGTGACGCCCTACGACAACGTCGTGACGATCATGCACGAGGGCGCGAGCGGCGGCGGCAAGAGCGAGATGCTCGAGCCGGTGCACCGCGAGCCGCACGGCCAGCTCCTGGTCGGTCAGAACGTCGTCACCGGCGAGCGCCGGTTTCTGACCCTGCCGCGCGGCTGCGAGCTGCGTCCGGTGTCCGACGACATGGCGCTCTGCCACCCGGCGCTTCAGAACAACGAGGGCAAGCTGGTCGTCATCGACGCCGAAAACGCGTGGTTCCTGCGCGTCAACCACATCACCCACTACGGCACGGACCCGTTCTGGGAAAGCGTGTGCTGCCACCCGGGCGAGCCGCTGCTCATGCTCAACATGGACGGCAAGCCGGGTGCGACGTGCCTGATCTGGGAGCACATCGAAGACGCCCCGGGGAAGCCGTGCCCGAACCCGCGGGTCATCATGCCGCGCCGGCTGGTGCCGAACGTGGTCAACAAGCCGGTGGCCGTCGACATCCGGAGCTTCGGCATCCGGACGCCGCCGTGCACGCGCGACCAACCCAGCTACGGGATCGCCGGCCTGCTGCACATCCTGCCGCCGGCCCTGGCCTGGCTCTGGCGGCTGGTCGCCCCGCGCGGCCACAACAACCCGAGCATCACCGATTCGGACGGCATGAGCAGCGAGGGCGTCGGGTCGTTCTGGCCGTTCTCCACCGGCCGCCGGGTGACGCCGACCAACCTGCTGCTGCGCCAAATCCAGGAGTCGCCGCAGACGCGGTACATCCTCGTGCCGAACCAGCACGTCGGCGCGTGGAAGACGGGCTTCATGCCCCAGTGGATCGCGCGCGAGTACCTCGCCCGGCGCGGCAGCGCGCGGTTCCGTCCCGATCAACTCGTGCCGGCCCGCTGCCCGCTGTTCGGCTACACGCTGCGCACGATGCAGGTGGAGGGCACGACCGTGCCGCAGTGGCTGCTCGAGGTGCAGAACCAGGCCGAAGTGGGCCTCGAGGCCTACGACCGGGGCGCCCAGCTGCTCAACGGCTTCTTCCAACGCGAGCTGCCGAAGTTCCTGGAAGAGGATCTCGATCCGGAAGCGCGGCGCATCATCGAATGCTGTCTCGACGGGGGCACGCTCGACGACTACATGGGGTTCGCGACCAGCGCAGCGGGCGGCGTGTATCAGATGGGCTAGTCGGCTAGTCGCCGCTACGCCTCCGGCGCCAGCTTGAGGCTGGGCCGAATGTGGTGCAGCGTGCGCTTGAGCTCCTGGAGCGCCCGTGGGACGTGCGCGGAGCGCAGGTACACCCATCCGGTTTCCCGCTCGAGCACGACGCCGCTAATCCGCGCGCACGCCAGCCGGCCGGCCCGCACTTCGGCCGCCACCGATTGATAGGGGATGATCGTCAACCCCATCCCGCTCGCGACCAGCGCCTTGAGGATCTCGACGTTTTCCGTCTCGAGCGCGACGCGGGGCTCGATGCCCACCCGGATGAACAGCCGATCGATCGTGCGCCGCGTGTTCGAGTTCGGCTCGAACAGCACGAACGGCTCCATGGCCAGGTCTTTCGGCTGAACGCGCCGCTTGCCGGCGAGCGGGTGCTTCGGCGGCAGGACGAGCATGAGCTCCTCGCGAAAGGCCGGCACGACCGTGAACGACGGCTCTTCGACCGGCAGCGTGAGAAGCGCCGCGTCCACCAGGCCGTTCTTGAGCTGGCGGATCAGGCGAGGCGTCGCGCCCGTGATGAGCTTGACGTCCACCCGGGGATGATGCCGCCGGAACTCCTTGAGGAGCAGCGGGACCACGTACAGGCAGACCGTCATGCTCCCCGCCAGACGAATGGTCCCGTGGAGCTCGTCGTGCTGATCGCGGATCTGCCCGACCGTGGCGGTCAGGTCTTCGAGCAGGCGCCGGCCGAGCTGGATCAGCGTCTGGCCCGCCCGCGTCGGAATCGCGCCGCGGCCCTGGCGGATGAACAACGGCTGGCGCAGCTCGTCCTCGAGCAGCAGGACCTGGCGGCTGATCGCCGACTGCGAGACATGCAGCTTTTCGCCGGCGCCCGTGAAGGTGCCGGTCTCGGCAATTGCGCAGAGAATCTCGAGTTGGCGTAAATCCACGGCTGGCCGAATGAGGGTATCAGGTCGGCGGCTCGATGTGTGAAGGCGAGGCGAAGCGCGTATACTCCTGGCACCCCGGCAACAGAATCCGCCCCAGGCGCCGGGGCGCGTGACGCCTCTCCCGATGGGTGCCACGCCCTCGCCGAACATGGGCGAGCACCACCACCCCACTGGAGGCCGCGATGGCTGACGCCAACCAAGCGCCGCGGGACATCATCGGATTCCTCGACTACTACCTCGTGCAGAAAGCGCCGTTCCAGATTCCGGACGCCGGACGGGAATGGATCGTCAAATACGGGCCGTGGATCGCGGTCGTCCTCCTCGTGCTCATGCTGCCGGCGGTGCTCTTCATCCTCGGCCTCGGCACGATGCTCGTCCCCTTTGGCGGCCCCCGATACGCGGTCGGCTTCGGCTACTACAGCCTGCTCCTGCTCGTGACCTTCGCCTTGACCATCGCCGCGCTGCCCGGGCTGTTCGCCCGGAAGAAGTCGGGGTGGACGCTGGTCTTCTACGCGCAGCTGGTCAGCCTGGCAGGCTCGATCCTCGGCGGCGATGTGCTCTCCGGTATCGTCGGCGCCCTGATTGGCCTCTACATCCTGTTTCAAATCCGGACCCTCTATCACGCCTAGCCCTGATCGACCATCTGATCCCCTGGAGACACCACAATGGCGATCGTTGAACGCGTCAAGCAGATCTGCTTCTCTCCCCAAACCGAATGGCCGGTCATTGCCGCCGAATCGGCCACGCCGGCCACGCTGATCTCCGGCTACGCCGCGCCGCTTGCGGCCATCGGCGCGGTCGCCGGCTTCATCGGCGGATCGATCATCGGGCGCACGGTGCCGTTCGTCGGCACGTACCACGTGGGCCTCACCGCCGGCCTGGCAGGCGCCGTGCTGTCGTTCGTCATGGCGATTGTCAGCGTCGCCATTCTGGCGGTCGTCATCAACCTGCTCGCCCCGACGTTCGACGCGCAGAAGGACAGCAATCAGGCCTGGAAGCTCGCCGTCTACTCGTACACGCCCGCCTGGGTCGCCGGCGTGCTGCAGCTTCTTCCGCTGCTCGGCGTGTTGGCGATCCTGGCGGCGCTGTACGGGATCTACCTCATGTACGTCGGCCTGCCGACGCTGATGAAGTGCCCGAAAGAAAAAGCCGCCGGCTACACGGCGGTCGTCGTGATTTGCGCCGTGGTGGTGTCGATCGTCGCCGGCCTCGTCGTCACGGCGGCCACGGGGCTCGGCGTCGTGGGCGCGGGCGCGATCGGTGGACTGACCGGCAGTGCGTCCGCACCGGTCCGGGCCGACCCGAACAGTGCGCTCGGCAAGCTGGCTGACCTCGGCGCGAAGCTGGACGAGAGCAATAAGAAGATGGACGCCGCCCAGAAAGCCGGCGACACGAATGGCCAGGTGGCGGCCGCGATGGAGGGCCTCGGCACGATCCTCGGCGGCGGCAAGCATGTGGAGCCCGTCGATATCGATCAGTTGAAGCCCTTGGTGCCCGACACGTTCGCCGGGCTGCCCAAGACGAGCGCCAACGCCGAGAAGAACGGCTTCGGGGGCTTGATGGTGTCGAAGGCGGAAGCCACCTACGGCAACGACTCGAAGAACGTCCACCTGGAGATCGACGATAGCGGCGGCATGAGCGGCCTGGTCGGGCTCGCCAGCTGGACGAACGTTCAGCAGGACTCGGAGGACGCGTCCGGCTTCGAACGCACCCAGCAGGTGAACGGCCGCATGGTGCACGAGAAGATGTCGAAGACGGGCGGCACGAACGAGTACGGGGTCATCGTCGGCGGCCGGTTCATGGTGGAGGCCACGAGCGACAACGTCGATCTGGACACGCTCAAGTCCGCCGTGTCGTCGCTCGACCTCGACAAGCTGGACGCGATGAAGAACGTGGGCGTGCAGAAGTAGCCGGCCGCGCGGGACGCGGCGACTATAATTGACGGCCTCGCATCGGCGGGACTTCCCCGCAATTGCGGGCGCCGCCATGACGTCAGACCACAACGTTCCCAACGCCGACCTCGACCCGAGCGCGCCGCGTCCCGCCTCGCGCGTGCGGGTCGGCGTTAACCTGTTCAGCGTGAAGGATCAGGGCTGGACAGCTCTTCAGATGCTCGACTGGGCCGCCCGGTGCGGCGTGCAGGTCGTGCATTTCAGCGAAGTCCGGTTCCTCGGCAGTCTCGACGCGGCCAATCTGCGCCGGGTTCGCGCGCACGCCGACGAGCTCGGACTGGACCTCGAGGTCGGCACACGCTCGATCTGCCCGACGTCGGCGAGCGGCATGTTCGACGCGACGCTCGGCACCGGCGAAGCACAGCTCACGGCGCTCGCCGGGGCTGCCGCCATCGTCCGATCGCCAATCGTCCGGTGCGTGCTGGGAAGTTTCGCGGACCGGCGATCGCCCGGCGGCATCCAGGCGCGGATCGCCGACACGATCAAGGTCTTGAGGAACGTCCGGTCGCGCTTCATGGACGCCGGCGTCAAGGTTGCCATCGAGAATCACGCCGGCGACATGCAGGCCCGCGAGCTCAAAGCACTGGTCGAGGCCGCCGGCCCGGAGTTCGTGGGCGTGACGATCGATTCCGGGAACGCGGTGTGGGCAATCGAGGACCCTCACCTCACGCTCGAGGTGCTCGCCCCGTACGTCCAGACGAGCCACATTCGCGACAGCCGACTGTGGATGACGCCAGACGGCATCGCCGCCGCGTGGACACGGATGGGCGACGGCAACATCGGGATGGAAGACTTCCTCCGGACCTACGTCACGCGGTGTCCCGGCAAACCCGTCTCACTCGAAGTCATCGTCCACCACGCGAGGATGTTCAACTACGCCGACCCGGCCGAGTGGGACGGCTACCGAGACATGCCGGCGTGGGAGTTCGCGCGGTTCATCGCGCTCGCGGAAAAGGGCACGCCGCCTACGACTGACGTCGAGCGCCTCTCGCTGCCGGACGCGCAACGGATCCCCAAGCAGCTCGAAGACGCCGAAGCCAGCATCCGCTGGACGAAGGCATTTCTCGCGACACTCTAAAGAGCGGGCACCGGGCACTAGGCACTAGGCACTAGGCACTAGAACAGGCCCTGGCCCCAGGCCACCGGACCGGCCGCTAGCACGGCGCCGGACTGAAGTCCGAAGTCCGAACTTCGAAGTTCGAAGTTTTCTGATGTGGTGGGGCCCCGCGAGCGGTCTCAAAGAAGATGGCACTAGGCACTCGGCACTCGGCACTAGAACAGGCCCCGGGAGACGGCTGCCGGTCAGCTCCGCCGCTTCTCTCCAGAGCTCCGTGACAGTCCGACTGACGACGCCGTTCTACTCCGACCTCGGGTCCTTCGTCCCGGTCCAACGCCTGCCGCTCGGCCGACGGCGCGGTCGCGATTCGACGCCTCCGCGCCTCCGCTGCAGCCGCTTGTGAGACCGCAGAGCTGGGCGTAAAGTGGAGCCCATGAAGGTCGCCTTCGAGTTGCCGCCCGCCCAGGCCGATCGGCTCCGCCAGGAGGCCGCCCGCCTCGGCCTGGCGCCGGACGAACTGGCCAAGGCCGCCATTTCGGACTTGCTGGCCACGCAGGCTCCCGATTTCGAGGCGGCGGCGCGCCGTGTGCTCGACCGGAATCGAGAGCTCTATCGCCGCCTCGCCTGATGCGGTACCTCTCGCTTGGTGAGGTCGTGCGACTTCATCAGGTGCTGATCGAGTCGAGCGGCGGAGCTCCCGGGATTCGCGACCTCGGACTCTTGGATTCGGCCCTGGCTCAGCCGAGGGTCACGTTCGGCGGGCTGGACCTTCACCCGGCCTTGTTGGCCAAGGCCGCGGCACTCTGCACCTCGCTGGTTCAGAATCATCCCTTTGTCGACGGCAACAAGCGGATCGGTCACGCCGCCATGGCGACGTTTCTACTCCTGAATGGCGTCGATCTTGCCGCGTCGATTGACGAGCAGGAGGAACTGATTCTCGATCTCGCGGCTGGACGGCGTCGTCGTGAGGATGTTGAGCGATGGCTCCAGAGCCACACCAAGGGGCTGGATCCTGGTTCTGCCGTCTAACGTGCGCAATCAGCCGCGCCGGCCACGCGGATTCTGACACAGGCCGGCGTCGGCTGCATCGCGTTGTTAGCCCGCCTGCTTCACGCAGATCCTCGGACTCGAAGCGCCATGTCGGGATTCCGCTTTCGCCCAGGCGAGAATGAAGCGATTCGAGCACGCTGTTGTCACTCGCCGCGAACAAGAACGGCGCGTGCGACACGTAGTAGAACGAGACCAACCCCCTTGCCTTGAGATCCGCTCGCTTCAACGCTCGTTGTGCTGCTCGATTCAAGTCGGGTACGCGATCGTGACTCTGGTCAAAGCACACCACGTATCGGGGCCTCAAGCGGGAACACTCGGCCGCAATGAAGGCCAGCGGTGCATGCGACGCAGTGGCCGTCTGCTGAGCCGCCCTCGGAAGCGGTATCCCCGTGTGCGGATCGAAGAAGAGGCCGAACGGTTCGCTCGGTTCTTCTTCTTTCTTCAGAACGCGAATCCCCATCATCTGTTCGAATTGCGCTCTGATGCCACCAGGGACGAACCGCGGGTGAGCGAGAAGGGGTGCTACGGCGCCAAGGCGCTCGGCCCAGAAGCGCTTCACGATGTCGAAGGAGTCGCCGAGGTATTTCGAGTGCACCGATCCTCGATTCCGGGCTTTGTCGGGCTAACTAATATTAGGCCGACCAGCGTATCGCGGCCGCGCCCAGCTATTTCGCAGCATAACGCCGAACGGCCGACAGAGGCACAGCCTCCTAACGGATGAACTCGCAGATGTTTACGGAGATCACAGGCTACGGCACGTGGTGATTAGGCCGATCGGCATAACACCAGCGTGGCGCGCGGCGGCGGCTTCAGCTCTTCTAGTGTCCTGGACCCGTAATTCATCGCATAAGTCCCGGGCGGGGCATCCCGGCTGGCGGCGTTGCTCCTCGCTCAAATACCGCCAGTATTCTCACTCGTCGCGCCTTGCCCGCCGGGCGCCGCGCACCGGGACCTATTGCGCGAATCACGGGTCCAGGACACTAGCCCGTCGTGCCCAGCAGCGCGAGGACCGATAGCGGATCGACGCGAGCGCCGCCGGCGCGGATGGCCCAATGCAGATGGGGACCGGTGACGCGGCCCGTGGCACCGACTTCACCAATCACCTGCCCAGCCGTGACCGTGTCGCCCTCGTGCACGTCCATCACCGACATGTGGGCGAGCATCGAAAACAGCCCAAGGCCATGGTCGATGACGACCGTGTTGCCCGTGAAGTAGAGGTCGCGTGCGAGCGCGACGCGGCCGGCGTTCGGACCGCTTGAGGATCTCGACCAGGTCCATCGTGGTCGGCACTGTACTCGGAAGCGGCGAACCGCATCACGCTTCCGAGTCGGTCGCCGGGAATGGAGGTCTTCCGGTGCACCCGACGCGCTAGTTCAGCGGTGGGCCGCACAGCGGACCGTCTGGGGTAATGCGAGTCAGGCAGCTAACGGCCTTGGCTCTTCCGAATCTCCGAGCCAGTTCGATAGCCCTCGCTAAGGCCTTGGGCGATCTTTGGAACCTGCGAGGCGATGACCACTGCGGCACCAACGATAATGAGCCGGCGCCTGTGTTTGCGGATCTGTCGGGATGACCCGCCGAACAGTCCGAGGCCGATCAAGACGAAACCTGATAGAAGAAGACTGATCACTCCGGATCCTTCTGTGCCGCCCAACGCTTGGCATCAGCCGCAGCGGCGCTCATTGTTGCACGCGTCGCTGTCGGCTGCATGCCGAGTTGGGCTGCTCATTTCACGTCAGCCGGGAACTGACGGGTGCCACGAAAGACCGTCACGATCTCGACGACCGAGCCGCGATACCGATAGACGACCCGATAGGGCCGGAGAATGACTTCTCGGATCTCCGGATCGTGGCGTTCGGGAACGATGCGGCCGGACTGTGGGAAAAGCGACAGCCGTTCAACGCTCGCGACGATTCGTCGGACGACGAGATCGGCATAGCGCTCGGAGTCAGCTCGGATGTATGCCTGGATACCGAGAAGATCGTCGATCGCCTGGGGAGACCAGATGATCGGGATCACACGCCGAGCCGCCGCCTCGCTTCGTCGTGGGGAACGCCCTTGCCCTCGTCAAGCTCCGCAAGGCCAGCCTCGATTTTCGCCAAGAACACGAGGCGCTCGATTGCATCGTCGAACGTGGCGTCGGCCGGGAGCTGCTCGATGGCCTCGCGAATCTGGTCCCGCGTGGTTGTTTCTGGCATACCCAATCCTATCGAATTCCGGTCGCCCTGATCTCTGAACGTTTTATTCCTGATTACGTCATCAACGTGCTTCCCGTACAACCTGCAGAACTTCAGAAGATCGGCTGCAGTGGTCGAAACCCGCCAGTAGACCTGCTTGGTCTTTGGCTCGGCGTCCTCAATAGTGATTTCTACCGCCGACGGCAACGGGCTGTCCGACGAGAATGAAATGCGCGCGTGAGATGCCCCGTTTCGAAGGTGGTAGACAAGGTCGCCCAGCGTGTCGGCGGTTGAGCCGCCCAGCTGGAACATCCAGTGGGGCCAGCCCTTCGCCGTCAGGTCCGCAAGCCTTTCCTTGAGGGTTCGACCGGACGTATTCCTTTTCGCACGTGAAAACGACGAGGCCCAGAAGCGAGTTCACCGTCTGCGTGACCAAGTGAACCGCTGGATGGCCGTCGTGATCCTGGCGGTGCGCCAGGCGGCCTCGATGAACTCAAGGTTCACCAACGTCAGGGCAGCAAAGCGAATGGCGTCGTTGCGCTGGACCTTGGTCGTCTCGAGAATCTCCGCCGGTTCACCCATCTTTTGTCTCGTCGGGCTAACGCCTGCGCTCACCAGCGGCCGCTCACCGTTTCTTGAACATCGCGACCGTCTGGTGCAGCGCGTTGTTGGGCCGCTTGCCTATGAACGGCCAACCCAGTACGTGGGGTGGCGGCGCAAATTCACGACGGCCAGCACACGAACGGTGCCAGGCCGGATTGAGTAGAGCACGCCGTATCGAAACTTCTGGCAAAGGCGACGTCGCACGCCGCCACGAATGATCGGCCCAGCCTCAGGGTATTCAAGGATGGCGTCCGTGCAGCGCCGCACATCGGCGATGAACGCCGCGCCGAGCCCTGGTTCCTCCCCATCGTAGTACTGCGCCGAATCGTTGAGCTCTTGCTCAGCCAGCTCGTGAAACGAAACGACCATTCACGAAAGCCGCGCCAGCGCGTCCTTGAACACGTCCGCCGCAGGCCGCCCCGTTCCGCCGGTCGCATCCCACGTCGCGTCCCGGCGCTCGGCCTCTTCGACCCAGAGTTGGTCGTTCTCTTCCGTGGAGAGACTCTCAAGACTGTCCAGCAGTCGCCCGGCCAAGCGCGCTCGCGCCCGCGGTCCGAGCTTGAGGACTTCGGCTTCCAAATCGTCGATGCTCATGATCGGATTCTACGCCTCTCCGGATCGGTCCGTCCGTCGGCCCAACTAATATTAGGCCGACCTGCGTATCGCGGCCGGACCCAGCTAGTTCGCAGCATAACGCCGAACGGCCGACAGAGGCACAGCGCTGCTAACAGATGCACTCGCCGATAGTTATCGGAGATCGTAAGCCACAGCACCTGGCGATTAGGCCGATCGGCGTAATACCAGCGTGACGCGCGGCGGCGGCTTCAGCTCTTCTAGCCCGGATTATTCATGAAGGCCCCACAATCCGCCCTCCGGGCTTCGACTCAGGCCCAGACACTGGGCCTTCGCTCAGGGCTAGCCCTGAGCACCGCGGTTTGCGCGGTGTCGAAGCCCGTGGCCTCACCTGACCAAGAGCCACGGGCGCGTGTTCACGAACGCGCAGCGTTCGTGAATAAAGCGGGCTAGCGCGGCGTGCCCAGTAACGCGAGGACCGAGAGCGGATCGACGCGCGCGCCGCCGGCGCGGATGGCCCAATGCAGATGCGGACCGGTGACGCGGCCCGTGGCACCCACTTCACCAATCACCTGTCCCGCCGTGACCGTGTCGCCTTCGTGCACGTCCATCACCGACATGTGGGCCATCAGCGAGAACAGCCCCAGGCCGTGGTCGATGACGACGGTGTTGCCGGTGAAGTAGAGGTCGCGCGCGAGCACGACGCGGCCGGCGTTCGGCGCCTTGATGGGCCGGCCGGCGGGACTGAGGAAATCGGCGCCGCCGTGGGGACTTCGCGGCTGGCCGTTGAACACGCTGCGGGTCCCAAACGCGCTGTTGGCCTGGTCGGGCACCGGGCGGACGAACGGCCCGGTCCAGAGCCTCGACGCCGCCGACTCGGCCCACAGGGCGGCGAGCGCTTTCTGCTCGGCCAGGATTCTCGGCACTTCGTTCTCGGGTGGATTGACGAACGACGGATCGACCTTCAAACGGCGCGTGGGAAAGCGCTTGGCGCGCACGACCAGCGCGTACGTGGCGTGCTGGACGTCCGGAGGCGCGCCGGCCTCTACCGTCACCCGATGCGCGCCCGTCGTCGCGTCGAGGTCGATGCCCACGAGCGCGCGCCACGTGTGCGCGTCCACGTTGTAAGGCTCGAGGTCGTGGCCGAAGGCCTGGCCGCGAAGCGTCTCGACCGGGGCGGCTGTATGAATCGTCAGCACCACCAGCTCGCCCGGCTGCAGCGACCGGTCCTTGGCGGCGATCGACAGCGCCGAGTGGGGCGCAGGAGTCTGGGCGGGGACGGAGCCTGGATTGACAACAAGGAAGGCGAGGGCCAGGGCGCCGCGGCCGATCACTGCGGTCCCTCGTGAGACCCGGCGCCGGGCCACGGCGGCTGCTCGAACAGCCCGCCGTCGACCCAGACCGTCTGCCCAGTGATGAACGACGCCTTGGGTCCGACGAGGAACGCCACGGCGTTGGCGACGTCGGCGGGCAGACCGACCCGCCCGAGCGGCGTCGCCCGTCCCCACATCCCCGCGTAATCGGGCAGCTCGGCGCGCGTCCGCTCGATGAGGATCGCGCCGGGCGCCACGCAGTTGACGCGGATCCCGAGCGGGCCCAACTCGACGGCCGCCACTTTCGTGAACATCTCGATGCCGCCCTTGCTCGCCGTGTAATCGACCAGGCCAGGAAAGGCGATCTTGTTGCACCCGGACCCGATGTTCACGATCGCGCCGCCGCCCGCGTCCTTCATGTGCCAGGCCGCGCGCTGCGTGCAGAGAAAGCAGCCTTTGAGGTTCGTGTCGATCACCCGGTCCCACTCGCTCTCGGTCAGCTCCAGCAGCGGCTTCCAGGTCTGCACGCCGGCATTGTTGACGAGGATCTGCAGCTGGCCGAACCGACCGATGACCTCGTCGAACATACGGCCAACATCGGCCTTGACGCCGACGTCGGCGCGCACCGTGAAGGCCTCGACGCCAAACGCTCGCACTTCCGCGGCGGTCTCTTCGGCCAGATCCGGAGCCGAGTGGTAATTGATGGCGACATTGCAGCCCGCCTCGGCGAGCGCCAGCGCAATGCCCTTGCCAACGCCGCGGCTGGCGCCGGTCACGAGAGCGGAGGAGCCGGAAAGACTCTTCTCGGACATGCCCGTCATCTTTCTTGAATCGCTCGCGGGGCCCCACCCCCGCTCGCTCACGCGCTTCGCGCGACGCCCTGTCGGGCTGGCCGCGGCACTCCGTGTCCGCGGGGCGTCCGGGGCCCGAGGCCCGGGGCCAAGTGCCTAATGCCCATCGCCCAGTGCCCCTTGTCACGTCGCCGTGATCCCGCCGTCGATCACGACGGCCGATCCGGTCATGAACTCGGCCTCGCGCGAGCAGAGGTACACGACCAGATGGGCGACCTCGTCGGGCCGGCCAAGCCGGCCCATGGGCTGGCGGGCCTTGAGCTGCTCGCGCACCTCCGCCTTCTCGTGGCGATGATACTTCTCCAGGTACGCCTCGACGAAGGGCGTGTCGATCGTGCCGGGGCAGACGACGTTCACGCGCAGCCGCCCCGCGTACTCCATCGCCAGCTGCTTCGACATCGCGATGACGGCGCCCTTCGTCGCGCAATAAGCGAACCGCCGCTTGAACCCGACCATGCCCGCCACCGATCCGATATTAACGATGGTTCCGTTCGAGGCCAGCAGCTGGGGCATCAAGGCCTTGGTCACGAGAAACATGCCCTCGACGTTGACGCGAAACAGCCGCTCGAAGTCGGCGACGGCCGTCTCCTCGATGCTCGCCACGAGGCCGATGCCGGCGTTGTTCACGAGAATATCGAGCGCGGGCACCGCGCCGAGCACCCGGCCGACCGCCCCTTCGTCCGTGATGTCGACAATCAGCGTCGAGGCGCCGGGAAGCTCCTTGGCCAGGGCCTCGGCGCGCCCGCGGTCGAGGTCCGCGATGATCACCGTCGCGCCGGCAGCGGAGAGCGCCCGAGAGGTCGCTTCGCCAATCCCGCTGGCCCCACCAGTGACCAGCGCGCGAAGACCGTCCAAGCGAAAGGGAGAAGGGGACATGGAAACCACTTTAATCGACCTATCGGCCTATCGACCCATCGACCCATTGAAGAATCGACCCATCGACCTATCGTCCTATCGACCCGCCGGCCCGCCGACCGGCCGACGCCGACGGCTCGATGCGTTGGTGCCTCGATAGGTCGATAGGTCGATAGGTCGATAGGTCGATAGGTCGATGCTACTTACTGTCCCTTGAGCACATCCACCACGGCCTGGAACGCCGGCTTCGGCTGGCCCTCCCCGTCCCACAGCAGCGGGTAGTTCGGCCGGCCCGGCCTATTGAGCCACGAGTGGGCGTCGTCTACGCCCCAGAAGTTGATGCGCGTGATCTGGTCCTTGTGCTTCATGAACACGCGGAAGATGTCAGCGTAGCGCTTCGCGAGCCGCTGCTGTTCTTCGGCCGGCAGGCCGTCGGGATAGGGATTCGGCGGGGGCGGCTGGCCGCGCCGGCCGACGTTGGGGCCTTGCGGCAGCATGTTGATGTCGAGCTCCGTAATCATCACGTGCACGCCCGCGGCCGCCACGTCGCTGATCGCCTGGTCGATCTGCTCGATCGACGGGGAGTCGATCTGCCAGTGGGCCTGGATCCCGACGCCGTCGATCCGAAGCCCGTGCGCCTGCAGGTCCTTGACGATGCGGATGGCGCCGGCGCGCTTCTCCGGCTTCCACATGTTGTACTCGTTGTAATAGAGCTCGGCGTTCGGGTCGGCCTCGTGCGCGAACTGGAAGGCCTTCTCGATGTAGTCGTCGCCGATACCCTTGAACCAGGGGCTCTGCCGCATCGTGCCGTCCTCGTTCAACGCCTCGTTGACGACGTCCCATCCGTGGATCCGGCCCTTGTAGCGGCCGGCGACCGCCGCGATGTGGGAGTGCATGCGCTCGAGGAGCGTGGCGCGATCGGCGGGCGCGCCGTCCGGCCCCTGGAACACCCACGCCGGCGTCTGCGAGTGCCAGACGAGGTTGTGGCCGATAACCGCCATCCCGTGGGCTTCGCCGAACGCGACGTAGCGATCGGCCGGGTCGAAGTTGAACTCGCCGGGCCGCGGCTCGGTGCTCTGGAACTTCAGGACGTTTTCCGGGCTGATCACGTTGAACTGCGCAAGGATGATCGGGTCGGCCACAGGGTCTTGGCCATCGAACTCGGCCGGGTTCAGCGCCGCGCCGATGAGCATGCCCTTGGGCACGAGGTCTTTGAGCGCCGCGGTCTGGCGGGCCGATCCGGGTGCCGACCAGAGGGCGACCATGGCGAGCAGCGCGATCCAGTGAATTCTCTTCAACTTCAACGTTGTTGGGAACGTCATGTTGGCTCTCCCGGACCGCGGGGGCGAGCATACGGCTGCCGCTCCCCGCGCCCCTGTTCCATTGTGTTGGACGGGTAGTTCCGCGAGACGATACCACGGCCGGCCGCCGCGGTATCATTCTGCCAATCACGGACAAGGAGAGCCCGGAATGAAGAGAGTGGCGAGCGGAGCGTTGGTCGCCGTGTTGGCGCTGGGATGGCACGGCCTGCGGGCGGAAGCGCCGGCCGACACGCTGACCTTGACCCTCACCGACTTCGCGACGATGCCCATGACCGGCGTCGTGACAGGTACGGGCAACGACGGGTCGCTCGCGCGGGTGAACTTCATGCGCGAGGAGCCTGGCGACTCCGGGCGCTTCTTCGTGAGTGACCTCAACGGCCCGCTCTACATTCTCGATAAGCGGACGAAGCAGTTGACGACCTACCTCAACTTCAACGGCCGCGACGGCGCGCCAGGGCTGTTCCACAAGTTCACGTTCGCGACCGGCTACGCGAACGGACTGGTGGAATTCCAGTTCGACCCGGACTACCGGCGGAACGGCAAGTTCTACACCATTCACCTCGAAGACCCGACGGTCGCAGGCTCGGCGGTTCCCGACAACTCGCACGTGCCGGGATTGAACGTCGCGGGTTACCAGACCACGCCCGCCGTGCGCACGCCAGGCCCGACCGAGCGCGAGGCCGTGCTCATCGAATGGACGGACACCAAGCCATCCGACGCGGTCTTCGAGGGCACCGCGCGCGAGTTGCTGCGCGTGCAGTTCAACACGCACATCCACCCGATGGGCGACCTGATCTTCAACCCGACGGCCAAGCCCGGCGACGCCGATTGGCGCGTCATGTACCTGGCCGACGGCGACGGCGGCGCCGGTGAGCAGCGGGCGGCCATCATGCGGATGAACCCGCAGCGCCTCGATACGCTCGTGGGCAAGATCCTGCGCATCGTCCCTGACCTGGACGAGCACGTCGAGACGAGCACGGTCAGCGACAACGGCCATTACCGCATCCCGAACGACAACCCGTTCGTCGGCACCCCCGGGGCCCGCAAGGAGATCTGGGCCCTGGGCTTCCGCAACCCTCACCGCCTGACCTGGGACGTCAACCCGACCAACCCTCGCGACAATCACCTCATCGCCAACGTGATTGGCCTGCACACGTGGGAGACGGTTGACATCATCCACAAGGGCGCGAACTACGGGTACTCCCTGCGGGAAGGCAACGAGCGGCTGAAGCTCGACAACACCACCGAGGCGCTGCCCGATGACGACACGATCCCGGTGCGCGTGAATGCGACGACAACGGTCAGCACGGTGACGCCGACCTACCCCGTCCTCGAGTACGGCCATGTGAAGGACGGCGGCGACGCGATCGCCGGCGGCTTCGTCTACCGCGGCAAGGCCCTCCCGGCGCTCAGGGGCAAGTACGTGTTCGGCGATATCTCTACCGGACGTTTGTGGTACGCGGACTTTCAGGAGATGCTCCGGGCCGACGACGGCAAGCCGGGCACGATGGCCCAGGCCCACGAACTGCACTTGGCGTGGAAGAATCCGGCCGACGCCAAGGCGGGGCTCGAGACCTACGACAGCCTGCGGCCGATCGTCCTCGCCGCGTACCTCGGTCGCGGCGGCAAGGACGCCGACCTGCCCGGCACGGCCACCGTCTCCGGCTCCGGCCGGGTCAACATGCGCCTGGCTGTCAACGCCGCGGGCGAGCTGTATCTGTCGAGCAAGAGCGACGGGATGATCCGCAAGGTCGTGGGCGCGCGACCGTAATTGACGTTGTGACGTTATAACGTTACGATGGGCCTATGAGGTCAACCAAGCGAGCCACCATCTACCTCGATGCCGACCTCCATCGGGCTGCCAGAATGAAGGCCGCGGAGATTGACAGGTCAGTTTCCGATCTGGTGAACGCCGCGCTCCGGCAAAGCCTCGCAGAGGACGCCGACGATCTCGCGGCATTTCGTGACAGGAGCAAGGAACCCAACCTTGATTTCGAGACTGTCGTGAACGATCTTCGCCGTCGTGGCCGGTTATAGACTGTTCATCAAGCCGTCCGCCGCCAAGGAGATCGAGACTCTCCCGAAGCAGGACCGCCGCCGGATCGTCGCGAAGATCACGGCGCTCGCGCGCGACCCGCGGCCGCCCGGCTGCGAGAAGCTCTCGGCGCACGATCAATACCGCCTTCGCCAGGGAAACTACCGCATCCTGTACGAGATTCAAGATGCCGACCTGATTGTGGTCGTCATCAAAGTCGGGCATCGTCGCGACGTCTACCGGTAGCTGTCCGACGACCAAGACCCGGCGCGTTGAGACGTGGCGGACCGCGCATGCCTGGACTGGGACTGCCGGTAGGACGCGCAGGACCGGACCTTCTCGAATCTCACGTTCCCTTCTGAGGCCGCGACCGTCGGATCATTGCCCCCTGGGAGGGCGCGTCTGCGGGTGGGGTGCGCGGCTCGATGAGTCGTCGATTCGACGGTAGCTTCAGCGGAAGAGAGCAGGCCTTGGATTGCGAGGCGAGGCGCTTGTAGCGGAGGGTAACGTAAGACGCCTTATCGGACCATCACACTGGGGCGACGCCGAAAAGAGCGACGCCGCCTGGTCGGATCACTGTTTGGTCAAAGTGACGATGCCGTTTGTAAATGGTCCGGTGCAGGAGTTTGTGCCAGTGTATGTTCCGGAGATACTCGTACTCGTGATGTTGCTCGCGGTACCGTTAGAGACCGCGGAGCACGCTTGAAACGGCGACGAGAATCCACCGACAGGCACGACGAACGTGAACGTCAAGGTCGTTCCTGAAACAGTTCCAGTGATTGTTACGTTCCCCACAACCGAACCGTTTTGGGACGAGGCCGAGGCTCGTCCGGTTCCCGTGATCTTACTGCCGGATTGTGAAATGGTTGCGGAGAGACTGCCTGGGCCAGAGGAATCCGCGCCAGTCCCTGTCCACGAACCGGTCAGATCTAGAGTGGTCGTGGCTGTTGTCGTCGGGCTGGTTGTTGAGCTACTGCCGCCACAACCACTGACGATCACCGAGAAGATGACGGCGAGGGCCCCAAAGTAACGAACCATGTTGAATCTAGCTCCTGCTGGTCGTCGCCGCGAAGCGACGAGTACAGGAGTACAGAGTACGAAACCACTCGGGCAACGTGAGGCATCTTAGTTTGTTATTATACCTCTGTATGGCTGGACTATTCCCACTAGATCCGCTATCAGCCGCTACTGCGCTGAATATTGCGCAAGAAGCAGATACGTGTTTTGAGCTCTAAGCAACGTCAGGTCGGCGTTAGTCACGGCCGTCGGCGTGGTCGAGAGAATCCCCGGTGCCGGTGAATCCCCATTGATCCTTTGCGTGGGGATAACCTCATGCAGCTGCCGCTGCCCAAGACGAACGACGTCTTCAGCCCCTTGCCGTTCAACGCCAACTCGACCTTGTTGAAGTCGTCAACCACTTCCTGATCAGCCCCGTCCATCCACACGACCAGCTCCACCTGAGCCGAATCAGTCGGGTAAACAAGCTTCCCGTCGTCGGCCCTCCCAGGATCCGACCGAACGGCTACCCGCCGCAGAGCAGCGTCCACCCTAGCCGGTGGCGCTGCTATGACGACGACTGGCGTCGTCGGAATGACGGGTGGCGTCGTCACCCACGTCGGTTACCGAATCCAGCCCGTCTTACTTCCGCTCTTCCGGCCTGAAGGTCACGCCGGCGCGGCCGCGGGCGAGCGACGCCGCGCGCTTCGCTTCTTCCTGCATGTACTGCTGCACGCGAAACGGCGCCTCGCCTCGCGGTGTTTTGCGGCGCTGGTACACGCCGTCCGGCCCCAACCACCGGGCCTTGACGGTGTCCTTGAACATCGCCCGAAGGGCGTTCATGACCTTGGTCTTGTTCGCCTCGGTTTCCACGGGGAACATCAACTCGATGCGCTTGTCGAGGTTCCGCGTCATCCAGTCGGCGCTGGCCAGATACACCTCTTCGTCGCCCCCGTTGAGGAAGTAGTACACGCGGGCGTGCTCGAGGAACCGATCCACGACGGAGACGACGTCGATCGTCGCGCTGGTCTTTGGCAGACCGGGCCGAAGCGCACAGATCCCCCGAACGTTCAGGCGAATGCGCACGCCGGCTCTCGACGCCGCGTACAGGGCCTCGATGATCTCTTCGTCGATGAGCGAGTTCATCTTCGCGACAATCTCGGCGGGCTGGCCCGCCTCGGCGCGGCGCCGCTCGCGGTCAATGAGCTTCACGAAGCGCGTCCGGAGAGCCGTCGGCGCCATGACGAGCTTCTTCATGCGCGGCGGGTCCGAATAGCCGGTCAGCGCATTGAAGAACGCCGTCGCGTCCTCGGCGATGGCCGCCGATGTCGTCATCAGGCCGAAGTCGGTGTAGATGCGCGCCGTCCGCTCGTTGTAGTTGCCGGTGCCAAGATGAATGTAGCGCCGGAGTCCTTGCGGGCTGCGGCGAACAATCAGGCAGATCTTCGCGTGCGTCTTGTACCCGCGGACGCCGTAGATGACGTGGGCCCCGGCCTCCTCGAGCGT
Source organism: uncultured Acidobacteriota bacterium (assembly GCA_963849525.1). Taxonomy (GTDB): domain Bacteria; phylum Acidobacteriota; class Vicinamibacteria; order Vicinamibacterales; family SCN-69-37; genus CAVXSP01. Next base: position 654,171 of record CAWKHL010000010.1, read on the forward strand.
CCGCGCCCACTGGATGTTGCGCTCTTCGTCGAACCGCGCCGTGACCTCGACGAGGACGGTGACCTGCTTGTTGCCCTCGGCCGCCCGCTGCAGGCTCGCAATGATCGGCGAGCCCACGCTCGTGCGGTAGAGGGTCTGCTTGATGGCGAGCACATCCGGGTCGTCGGCCGCCTGCGCGACCAGCGCGACCACCGGATCGTAGGCGTCGTAGGGGTGATGCAGGAGCACGTCGTGCTCCTCGAGCACCGAGAACACGTCCCGCTCCTCGCTGGCCAGCACGTTCACCGGTTGGAGCGCGGGCTCGCGCAGGGCTTCGAATCCCGGCAGCTCGGCAATCCCCATGAGCACGCGCAGGTCGAGCGGCCACGGCTGCGCGTAGACGTCGGCCTCATCGAGGTCGAGCCGGTCCTGGAGGAGGCCGACGATCTCGGCCGACGCCGAGGCGTCCACCTCGAGTCGGACGACGTCGCTCTGGCGCCGCCGGCGCACCTCGCGCTCGACCAGCTCCAAGTGCGTCCGCCCGCCTTCATCGTCGAGTTCGAGTTCGGCGTCGCGCGACAGGCGAATCACCGTGGTTTCGAGCACCGTCTGGCCAGGAAAGACCTGCGGCACATGGGCGCGGATGATGTCCTCGAGGAGCACGAACGAGACCCCGTCCGGGTCGGCCACCTGCACCAGCCGCGCGAGCCGCGACGGCACCTGGACGACGGCGAGGCGGTGCTCGGTCTCACCGGGAGCGGCCTCGAGCAGCAGGGCGAGGTTCAGGCTCAGCGACGAGAGGAGCGGAAACGGACGCGACGCGTCAATCGCGAGCGGCGTGAGCACGGGCAGCACGTCGCTCGCGAAGAAGGCGCCGAGCGACGCCTGGCGAGCCGCGTCCAGGTCCTGCCACGCGAGGACGCGGATGCGGTGCGCCGCGAGCGCCGGCAGCAGCGCCTGCGTGGTCAGCTGGCAGAGCGCGGCGACGAGCGACTGCGTACGCGCTCGGACGGCCGTGAGCTGCTGCGTCGGCGTCAGCCCGGACAGATCGAGCGACGTGTCGCCCTCTTCAATGGCGCGCCTGAGACCCGCGACGCGCACCATGAAGAACTCGTCGAGGTTGGACGCCGCAATCGCGGCGAACTTGGCGCGCTCGAGCAGCGGTGTCGAGGGATCGGCGGCTTCCTCGAGCACCCGCTCGTCGAACGCCAGCCACGACAGTTCGCGATTGATGAAGAGACCGCGGTCGTGGCCTTCCTTCACCTTCATGCGAGCACGCTCCCCGGCCGGACCAGCACCTGGCGTCCGAAGATCTCGGCGAACATGTCGGCGCGGGCCGTCGCGGCCATCTGCTCCATCGTCAGGTCCCCGGTCCCCTCGAGCTCGATGACCCAGACCTTTTCCTCGCGGCGGACGTGAAGATCCTGGACCTTCTGCAGGTGCTCCGCGTCGAGCGCGTTGGCGATCCGCAGCAGAGCCGCGAGCTTGTTGACGATGACGCGATCCTGGCGGTCGAGCGCGATATACGGCACGTGGCTGTCCTGCGGCATGCCGCGCCGGTGGTACCGCGCGATATTGGAGACCATCGCGGTCTCCTCGTCGGTCAAGCCGAAGATCTGGGACGCGGCCAGCAGGTACTGCGAGTGCTTGTGGTGCGCCCGCAGACTGACGTAGACGCCGATGTCGTGCAGCAGCGCCGCGACGCGCAGGAGCAGCGCGTCGCGGCTCGACAACCCGTGCTCGTCGCGCAGCTCCTCGAACAGCCGGGTCGAGAGCTTGGCCACGTGGCGGCCGTGCGCGCGGTCGAACTGGTACTTCTGGCCGACCGCTTCGGCGCTGGTCAGCACCTGCTGCTGAAAGTCCTCGGCGCCCATGCGGCCGCCGGGCTCCGCGAGGTCGAGCAGCACGCCCGCGCGCAGAGAGGCGTCCGACACGACTACGCCCCGCGCCTCGGTTTCCACCAGCAGCGCGCGGTAGACCAGCAGGGACGGAATGAGCGTCTCGGCCTCGACCGCGGGCAGGCGAAACCAATCGACGAGGCTCTCGTCATCGAGCCGCTCGATCTCGTCACAGAACGCGAGGAACCGGTCGCGCGGCACGTCGCGCGCCGATCCGTCGGGCTCGCGCTCGAGGATTTGCGACGCCGCGAACCGCACGTCGCCGCCAATCGCGACCAGATGCGTCACGCGGCGCAGCGGGATTTCGAGGCGAATCTCCTCGATGACGTTCGCGATGTACCGCCGCAACAGGCTCACCTGCAGTTCCTGGCGGTGGCGCCGCAAGTCCAGCTGCTGCCGCATGCGGACGGCGCCCAGCGCGTAGACGCCCGATCGGTTCGGGCGCCCGCGCCGCAGCAGCGTCAGGCTCGTGCTGCCGCCGCCGACTTCCACGAGCAGCGCCCAGCTCGCTTTGAACGCCGCCTGCCGCCGCAGCGCCTGGCGCACGGCCAGGTACACGAGCCGGCTTTCTTCCGCCTCGTTGATGATCTCGAAGGTGATGCCGGTCCGGCCGCGCACGCGGTCGAGGAACAACGCCGCGTTGCGCGCCTCGCGGACCGCGCTGGTGGCGACGGCGCGCACGTGCTCGACGCCGTAGCCATCCATGATGTGACGAAAGCCGTCGACCGCCGCGATCGTCGAGTCGGCGGTCTCGGCGCGAATCGCGCCCGTGGAAAACGCGTCGCGGCCGAGCAGCACGCCGCGCGAGGCTTCTTCGACGATGCGAATCGGGCGCCCGTGGGCAATCTCGGCGATGACGAGCCGAATGGCGCTCGCGCCCATGTCGAGCACGGCCACCAATCGCGGCGGGGACTTCGGCTGATCGGGCATGGCCGTCGCTGATGATACTCCGCCGGCACGCGCCCGCCGGACGCGGCGATGTAACGACCGTGTGACTACTGCGGCGTCCGCTGGTCGTAGTTGATCAGGATCACGAGATCCTCGGCCCCGGTCTGCTTCAGGCCGTGCGAGCTTCCCGGACGCGTCAGCACCGCGGTGCCTGGTCCAATCTCGAAGTCCTTGCCGTCGATCGTCATCAGCCCGTGTCCGCTCAAGACGTAGTAGATCTCGTCTTCCTTCTGCTCGTGATAGCCGATGCCCGAGCCCGGCTCGAGCGCGCGCTTCCGGAACACGAGGTTCAACCCGCGCGCATTCTTGAAGAACGAGTACCCAATCGTCTCGCCGCCGCCGTTGTGCGTCCCCGGCTCGGTGGTCTGCACGTCGGCGTCGTGCTCGACCACGTAGCCGCCCGGGGCCTTGGGCGCCGGCGCCGACGCTTGAGTCCACCCCACGCCCAGAATCACGAGCGGAAGCAAGAAAAGGCGATGTGCCGCCATGCCGGAACCTCCAGCGGCCGACCATACCACGGTCGTCTATAGTTGAAGGCGGCCCAGGCCGGCCCGACACGCAGGTGACCAACTCCGTTCGCTCGTTTGTGTGGCGGGGTCATGCCAGCCGCACTCTTGTCGCGCTCGTGCTCTGGACGCACGCGGCCGCGGTCCTCTGGCTGGCCGCGGACCAGGATCGGCTGAAGCTGCTCGCGTACGATTTTCGCGAGGTCCCGAGCGAACAGTCGGTCGCGCTTCCGCCCGCGGATCTGCGCGGGCTCGGCTACACCGAAGACGACCCCGCCGACCTCGCCCCCTACCGGGCGATCGCCGCGCCCATCGTGAGCGGCGCGCTCACCGATGCGGAGCGACTCCGTCGGCTCGGCAACTACATCTACGGCCTGCGTCAACAGAGCCGCGCCGACCTCGACGAACGGGAAGTGCGCCGCGGACCGTCGCGGCTGCTCGCCGACATGGAGGGCGGCGACGTGGCCAATTGCGGGCAGATGTCGGCGATGGTCCAGGTGTTCTGGCGGAGCCTCGGCGGCGATTCACGCGGGGTTCGCTGGGCCGACCACGAGGGCGACGTCGGCCACTACGGGCTCGAAGTCTACTCGCCGGCGGCGAAGCGATGGCTCTACTACGACATGAACCTCAACGGCTACCTGGAGGATGAAGACGGGATGCCGCTCTCGGTCTCGTCGGTGCGCGCCAATCTCCTGAGCGGCGAGGACCTGCACTTCGCGGCCAATCCCCTGCGCCACGACTGGACGCCCGACGAGTTCACGAGTTTCGTTCGGCGGTACCCGGTCGAATGGTACGCGTTGAACAATCGCTTCCTGTACATGGAGCCGAACCGGCGGTTCGGCCCGCTGAACGTGTTCTACCCGCTGCTCTCCAAGCTCCCGTACCCGACCGACCGCGTGGTCAACAACCTCATGGGTGCGCGCGATCGACGCATGGTCGTGCGAGGAAAGGTTCAGGTGGCCGACCTGTTCACGTTCCGGGGCGCGTGGCTGTTCATCTTCTGGGCGACGGGCGTCGTGCTGTGCTGTCTCTGGACGTTGATGCTCACCCGTCCGCGGCGTGCGGCGGCGCCCACGCCACCGATCAACCTCTGAGACGCTTCCAGTTCGCGAGGCAGCGCTCGGCGCGCTGCAGCTCCTCGCCCACCGGCCCCAACTCCTGCTCGATCAGGTAGTACTCGACCCCGCCGGTCGCCTCGGCCGCGTCGAAGATCCTGGCCCATGGGGCCACGCCTTCGCCGAAGAGCGTGGCATAGCCGGTCGTGGGCGCCCAGTCCTTGCAGTGAACGCTCCTGATCCGTCCGGGGTTCGCGTCGATCCACGCGATCGGATCCGCGCCGACCTCGACGCACGTGCCGACGTCGAACTGCAGCATCACGTCTTTGGGAGTGTTGGCCGCCAGAATGTCCATCGGCCTTTGGCCATCGACGGGCTGCCACTCGGCCTGGTGGTTGTGATAGCCCGTCGCCATGCCGAGCGGCCGCAGCACGTCGGCCGTCTTCGTCAGCGTCTCGGCCACGCCCTTCCACCCATCCGCACCGACGACCCGCCCGGCGCTGGCCATGACGATGAAGTGGCTCCCGATGATCTGATTGAGCTCGATGGCCTTCTTCAACCCGTCGTCAGTGAACGACGGCGTGTTGTTGTGCGTCGAATGGCACACGATGCCGAGGTCGTCCATCAGCTTGCGCACGTCGGCGGCCGTCTGCGGCGTCCAATCGAAATACGGCGCGAAGAACTCGATGACCTGATAGCCCATCCCCGCGACGGCGCGCACCGTGCCCATCAAGTCCTTCGCCAGCGCGTTGCGCACGGTGTACATCTCGAGGCCGACCGGCAGATTCTTGTAGGCCGAGATCCTCACGCTGCTGAGCATCGGCGCTACGGCCGATGCGACCAGAAACGCCCGGCGAGACACCTTGGGTGGCTGCATGGCGAGAAAGTAGCACAGAAGGATCGGCCTATCGACCCGTCGGCCTAATGTTTGAAGCGGGCCGCGAGCTTCGCGGTGCCTTGCGCCAGGATGCCGACATCGCTGCCGACGGCGACGAACGTGAAGCCGGCTTGCAGATACCGCGCGGCGTCGTCGACGTCGGACGTCAGGATGCCGGCGGCTTTGCCGGTGGCGAGGATCCGGGCGCACGCGTCGGCAATCGCGGCCTGCACGTCGGGATGCTCCGGGTGGACCAGGTGGCCGAGGTCGGCGGCCAGATCGTGCGGTCCGATGAAGATGCCGTCGACGCCGTCAACGGCCGCGATCGCGTCGATCTCGCCCAACGCCGCCGCCGTCTCGACCTGCACCAGCACGCACGTGTCCTCGTGGGCGCGCTCGTGGTAGCCGGAAACGCGTCCGTACCGGTTCGCGCGCGGCACCGTGGCCACGCCCCGCCGTCCGCGCGGAGGATAGCGCGCGGCCGAGACCGCCTGCGCGGCCTCTCCAGCGTTTTGAACGAACGGGATAAGGATCGATCGACCGCCAATGTCGAGCACGCGCTTGATGAGGACGGCGTCGTTCCAGGCGCACCGGACCACGGGCTCCGCCGTGCCGCCCGTCATCGCCTGCAACTGCGCCAGCAGTCCCGGGATGTCGTTGGGCGCATGCTCGCCGTCGACCACGATCCAGTCGAAGCCGGCGCCGGCCACGATCTCGGCCGCAATGGCGCTAGCGAGCGAGCACCAAACGCCGATTTGCGGACGGCGCAGGGCGAGCGCCGCCTTGAACCGGTTGGGAGGAAGTGAAGGTGTCGTCATGGATGCCCCACGCGCCCGGCTGCGCCATCGCCGCCCGACGGAAAGTAGGCCGCGCGCTTCCGCTTCAGGAATTCCACCGACCGGCGCATCTCGTCGAGGCCGTTCATCCCATCCTCGAGCGAAATCCACCCGTCGAAGCCGACCTCCGCCAGCAGGCGGAAGATCGCGTCGTAGTCGTTCAGCCCCGTGCCCGTCTCGCCGTGGCGCAGCACGGTCGCATATCCGGCCGCTCCGTCGGCCGCCTTCAGATCCTTAAGCGTCGCCCCCGGGGCGAGGTAGCGATCGGAGGCGTGCACGGTTACGACCCGATCGCGAACCTTCTCGAGAAACCGAATCGGATCGTACCCGCCCACCGTCGCGTTCGACGGATCGTACTGAACGCCGAAGTGCGGCGAGTCGATTTGCTCGACGATCTCCAGGAACACGTCCTCGGCCTGGGCGAACTCAGGATACCGCCAGGTGCTGTCCTTGTAGTGGTTCTCCATGCAGAGCACGACGTCACGACGCGCCGCGTACTCGAGCGACCGCGTGATGCCGTCGAGCGCCCAGCCGATGCCTTGCGCGCGGCTGACCCCAGGGTGGCGCTGCCCGCTGAGCGTGCGGCAGTACCGCGCGCCCAGCCGGACCGACAAATCGATGGCCGCCTTCTGGCGCTCGAGCTGGCGGGCGCGCTCGTCCGCGTCCGGATGCGTGAAGTCGGGCGAGAAGCACAGCATCGAGCTCGTCTGGCCCGTTTCATCGAGCAGCCGCGCAATCGACTCCACGTCGTCCGGCGGCCGGGCCTGGAAGAAGCCGTCATAGTGCTCCACGCCTTCCCCCCCAAGCGTGGCGGCGTCGCGAATCCATCCGGAGTACGAGACGCGCCCGTCGACCAGCTCGTCGAACCAACACTTGGGGAAGACGCAGATGCGAGGCATGAGGGAAAGTCAGAAGTTAGAAGACAAAAGTTAGAAGTGTGGAGGTGAGACGACGCCATCCCACCGCGCGCCTCATGGCACGAGGATCGATTTGATCACGCGGCGATGGTGCATGGCTTCGAAGGCTTCCTCCCAGCGTTCGAGCGGCGCCTGCAGCCCGACGATGACCTCCGGCATGGTTGCCCCACGGTCGAGAAGATGGATGACGCGCTCCCACACCGCGTAGTTGTGGCTGAACGTGCCCTGGAGTCGCACATTGCGTTGAACGAGCGGATTGACGTCGATGGCGACGGTCTCCGGCGACCAGCCGACCTTCGTGACCTGCCCATCCGGACGTGCGAGCCTGAGCGCGCCCGCAAGAACGTCGCTCGCGCCGGCCGCATCGCACACGACGTCGGCGCCGATGGGCGCCAGGGCGTAGACGACCTCCTCCAGACGCTCCATTTCGACGTCGACGACGTGGGTAGCGCCAAGACGCATGGCGGCCTCGAGGCGGGGCCGGTCGGCGTGGAGGCCCGCCACGATCAGCGGATCCGCGCCGGAGAGCTTCGCGAACCGCGTGCACAGGAGTCCGATCGGGCCGGGGCCGATGACGACCACGGCATCGCCTGGATGAATCGTCGTATTCACACACATCGCGTGATAGGCCACCGCGTGCGGCTCGGCGAGGCAGGCAATCTCGAACGGCAGCGTGTCCGGAATGCGGTGGAGGCATCGGGCGGGTACACGCACCCACTGCGCCATCGCGCCGTCAACGCCGTACCCGAATCCCTTGCGCGAGGGGCACACGTTGTATCGTCCCGATCGGCACATCACGCAGTGGCCGCAGATGCGCGCCGCCGTCTCGCTGACGACGCGGTCGCCCGCGCGCAGCCCGGACACGGCGCGTCCGACCTCGGCCACGGTGCCGCCGAATTCGTGCCCAAGCACGACAGGCACGTCGACCGGCCAGGACTGCGTATTCCACGCCTGATGCACGTCCGAGCCGCAGACCGATACGGCGCCGACGTTCAGCAGCACGTCATCGTCGGCAATCTCGGGCACGGGCACCTCGCGCAGCTCGACGGCGAGGGGCGCGAGGGCGTATTGAACGACCGCCGCTTGGGTGCGCATCCTGTGGTGGGTTCCTGACCGGACAGTATTATCATGTCGTCCACTCTCATGGGACAACTCGACGGCAGCGAGACGGTCGTGAGCGCAGGCGCGCGCGCCGGCGTCGAACGTCACGACGCGTCGTGCTCGGTCGGCGGCGTCTCGGGCGTGGCGTTCGGCCGATGACCCGCGTCGTTCAAGTCACCGACGGCCGCCGGCGCGCGGTGGCTCTCGTCGACGAGCCCGTCCTCCGGCTGGTCAGTGGTCCCGATTCCGTCTACGCGCTCGCCGCCGAAGCCGCTTCATCCGGCACGGCGCTCACCACGCTCATTCGCGACCGGGCGGTTGGCGACGTGCTCGACTACGACGCGGTCTACCAAGGCCGGGCGACCTGGCGGCTTCTCGTGCCCGTCGACGACCCGGTCGAGCCGGCGCGGTGTCTCGTGTCCGGCACGGGGCTCACGCATCTCGGCAGCGCGAAAGACCGCAACACGATGCACGAGTCGGATGCCGCCAATCTCACCGACAGCATGAAGATGTTCAAGTCGGGCCTCGACGGCGGTCGGCCGGCGCCCGGTGACGTGGGTGTCGCACCCGAATGGTTTTACAAAGGTCCCGGCACGATCCTTCGCGCGCATGACGAACCGCTGGTCGTGCCGGCCCATGCCGAGGACGGCGGCGAGGAAGCCGAAGTGGCCGGCGTTTATCTCATCGACGCGTCAGGCCAGCCGCGCCGCATCGGCATGACACCGGGCAACGAGTTCTCCGACCACGTGTTCGAGAAGAAGAACTACCTCAACCTGGCGGGATCGAAGCTCCGCTCGTGCGCGATTGGCCCAGAGCTGGTCATCCAGCCAGAGTTCCAATCGAATCCAGGGCCGCGTCACCATCGAGCGCGGGGGCCGCGCGCTCTGGACCAAGGCCATCGCGACGGGCGCCGACGAGATGTGCCACAGCCTGGCGAACATCGAGCACCACCATTTCAAGTTCGACGCGCACCGGCGCCCCGGCGATCTGCACGTCCACTTCTTCGGTGCGCACAGCTTGAGCTTCGGCGAGGGGGTGCGTCTCTCGGACGGGGACGTGATGGTGGTTGAATTCGCCGGCTTCGGACGCGCGCTCCGCAACCCCGTGCGCGTCGAGACGCCGCGACGGACGCCAGTGTCCGTCCAGCCGCTCGGCTAGCCCTGAGCGAAGGCCCGGTGTCTGGGCCTGAATCGAAGCCCGGAGGGCGTCTGATTGCACCATGAAGCTCATGGAGGAACGCCACAGCACGACTTGAGGCTGACCTGGGTGGCCCGGCGTAGCCGGGCTCGCGATCGGAGCGTGGACCATGCGCGAGCGCACTCGGAGATCAGCGGTGCGCTCGTGCATGGTCCACGCTCCGATCGCTGCCGCCGTGGGCGGCACCCAGGTCAGCCGTGGCACGCTTCTGTTCATTAGGTCTGCCATGGCCATGGTGAGAATCCTCGTCAACGCAGGCGTCCGTAGCACGTGACGTCTCGCGCGAGAACACCGCGCTGCGGATCAGCCCGTGCTGCGCTTCGCGTTCGGCGACCAGGTGCAGGCCGGCGCGGGCGATAGCGTCCTCTGACGGCGGGAGCGCGGACGCCGCGAGACCCGCCCGCCAGCGAAAGAAGGCGTAGAGAAAGGCGACCCACAGGCGCGCGCGAAGACGCCGCCAGCCGCGCGGCGGAATCGCGAAGTCGGCGAAGACCCACACGCCTCCCGGACGAAGACTGGCCGCGAGCATTGGCACCAGCCGGTCGACCTCTTCGGGGAGAAAGCAGTCCAGGAAGAACAGCGTCACGACCGCGTCGTAGGCGCCGGCCGGAAACGTCGCGTCGCGGACGTCGGCCTGCTCGAACGTCACCCGCCCGGCCGCTCCGGCCGCCTCGACGCGCCGGCGTGCGAGGTCGAGCATCACCGCGCTGGCATCGATGCACCGCACGCGAGCCTCCGGCGCCACGTGCACGAGCGATTGCAGGCATCGGCCGTCGCCTTCACCGAGCACCAGGATGTCGCGGCGGTCCCGCAGCCAGTCGAGCCCCCACAGCCGCGCGTCGAGCAACGCACCGCCGAACGCCACGCGTTCGAGGATCCGGTAGATGCGCGCCACGCGGTCGAACCCCGACGCCACGTCAGGGTCTCCACACGACGAGCACGATTGGCGTCACGAGCGCCGCGTCGGCGAGCGCATGCGCCAGGGCCCAGCCCAAGCGGCCTTCGGCGCGATCGATGGCCGCCAGCAGGAGCGCACTGGCCAGCGCGCACCACGCCGGCGCCTGCGACGTCGCGCCGCCGGCCAGCGCGGCGACCGCGGCGGCGGCCGCCACGGTCCAGGGCAGCCAGCCGATCAGTCGGCCGGTCCATCGCGACTGCAGCGCCAGCGACGTCTGGCCGTGCGCGATGTCAACGGACCGCTCCCACCAGGAGATCAGCGCGCAGTTCGCGAAGCACAGCAGGGCAAAGAGCGTCAGCGGCACGGCGAGGGTTCCCACGCCGACCCGGCCGACGAGAAAGACGGTCACGCCGCCCGTCAGCAGGACGGCAATCACCACTTCTTTCGGCGCGCGCCACCGGCGCGCGCGGTGAAGGAGCTGGTGCGAGAAGAGGTACACGAGCACGAGCGCGACGAGGATGAGCCCCCGGGAGATATCCGGCCACGCCAGGCGGCCGAAGGCCACGCCAATGTCCGCCGCCAGCATGGCGCCCCACACGGCCGCCACGGACCAGCGCCGGCGCTGATAGAAGAGATGGCGCGCCGTGCGGACGCGCGTCTGCTCCAAGTGCCAGCCCTCGAGCCATCGATCCGCGGCGTAGGCCAGCCACACCGAGGCGCCGAGCACGAACACGTGCGGCCAGCCGACCGGATCCGCGCCGCCGCGGGCCAGCAGGCGCTGCCACACCACGCAGACCACGGGGGCGTCCAGCGAGAGGATTGTGGGCCACTGCCACCAGCGAGGGTGGTCGATCAAGTCAGGTGTCACCGCGAGACGCGCCGTACGTCGGCAGGAGAACCTCAGAATAGCGCACACTCGCCCGCTGGGCGGCGGCCGCGGGGGTCGGCGTTATGATCGACGCCGTGAGCGGCTTCGTCATGGACCTGCGCGCCGCCTTCCGGACGCTGCGCCGCCAACCGTGATTGCTTCACGACGGTCGGCATGCGCGTGATCGATGGGCGCAGCGTCAACCCGACCGACGCCGCGACGTCACTGCCGGTCGTCGTCGTCAACCCGGCACTCGTCACCGCGTATCTCGACGAACGCCATGCCATCGGATCGTCGCTGCCCCTCGGCTCGCGCCGCACGTTCGCCTTGCGCTTGTCGATTCGCGCCGACCGGGGCGTTCGGCGTTCGGCGTCTCAGTGGGTCGTCAGGGGATAGCGCGGAATCAAGATGCGCCGTTCGCTAAGGCGGTCGGTCCTCAGCCGGCACCGGAGCTCTGGAAACACGGACAGGATCTCGGACTTCTCGGCGTGAAGCTGTCGCAAGCGCTCCGCCGCGCGCGCGCGTTTCAGCAAGTATCGCGGTTCGATCCGACTCATGACTGGCCTTTCTGGCAGACCGCTGACGGCTGGGTTGTTGACGAGAGGACGCTCCAGCGCCCGAGGGGGCGCCCGTCGAATCGCAAGCGGCGACGAGCTGCGCAAGGGAGCACGCCTGTGGAGCGAGCAAGCCGTATGCCACCGGCCGAACGACGCCGAGCGCAGCCCACTCGTCGAACAGACCGGGGAGTTGGGACATCGATGCCCCACCGGTGGGGCGCGGATGTCCCAACCGGCGTCAGTGGCGGCGTCTCTGGATCAGGCTATGACGCGAAGATCCGATCGACCGTGGCGAGCAGGTCCTTCGCCGAAAACGCCTTCGCCAGAAAGAACACACGCCGGTCGGCCGTATTCAGCAGCGCGTTGGTGTAGCCGGAGATGAACAGCACCTTGATCGCCGGGTGCTCGGGCGCCATGACTTGTGCGAGCGCGGGCCCGTTCATCGCGGCAAGCACGATATCGCTGACGAGCAGGTCGATCGCACCGGCGTGCTGCTGCGCGACGGTCAGGGCATCGGCCGACGAGGCCGCGACGAAGACCTCGTACCCGGCCGTGTGCAGGATCTTCTCCAGCGTCTCCCGGACGCTGTCGTTGTCCTCGACGAGCAGCACCGTCCGGCGCGGCCGCCCGGCCGGCGCCACGATCGCCTCCGTTGACGCGGCGCTCACGCGGCCAGCCGGCTCCGCCGTCCGGGGCAGGTAGACGGTGAACGCGCAGCCCTCGCCTGGCGCGCTGTCAACGCGCACGTGGCCGCCGCATTGCCGCACGAGGCCGTACACCGTGGCCAGCCCAAGGCCCGTCCCTTCCGGCCCTTTCGTCGAGAAGAACGGCTCGAACACGCGCTCCTGCGTCGCCGCGTCCATGCCCGTCCCCGTGTCGCGCACGACCAGCGTGACGTACGCCCCGGTCGGCACGAGCTTGGGCCCTGCGGGCAACGCGGCGGGCACGATCGTGTTGCGCGTCACGATCTCCAGGCGTCCGCCCTGGGGCATCGCGTCGCGCGCATTGACCGCCAGATTGACGACAATCTGCTCGACGGCACCGGAGTCGATACGAACCGGCCAGAGGTCCTCGGCCAGATCCGCGTGCACCTCGATGTACTCCTCGATGGTCCGCCGGAGCATCCCCATCAACCGTCGCAGCGTGTCGTTGAGGTCGATCACCCCGGGCGGTGCGATCTTCTCGCGGCTGAAGGCCAGCAGCTGCGCCGTGAGCCGCGCCCCGCTTTCGATGGCGTATCGCATGGCGGAAAACAACGCCGCCCGATCGAGCGTCGGCGCCTCGATCTCGATCAAGTCGAGGTTCCCGGAGACGATCGTCAGCAGGTTGTTGAAGTCGTGGGCGACGCCGCCGGCGAGCTGCCCGAGCGCGTCAAGGCGGTGGCGCTGCGTCAGGTATCGCTCGATCTGCTTCTGCTCGGTGATGTCCTGCACCGTCCCGATCACGCGGTTCGGTCCTGGCGACTCCCGCGGGGCGACTTCGGCGTGGACGCGCACCCATCGCTCCGTCCCGTCCGCCCGGACGATGCGGACTTCGGTGACGAAGGGCTCGAGGGCGGTGTCGGCGGAGGCGGCGGCCGCGCGAACCCGGTCGAACGTCCTCCGGATGGACGAGCGCGACGTACTCTTCGATGCGGCCCTCGAGCGGCGCGTCGGGCAGGCCGCAGATTCTGGCCGCCTCCTTCGGTACACGACGCGGCCGCCGGGGCCCCGCTCGGCGATCCAGGTCCCCAGGTGCGCCAGGGCCTGCGCGCGTTCGAATATCGCCTGGCGTTCGTCCATGAGAAGTCCGACCGGCTGGGACGTGCGTCCTTCCAGGACAGGCGGTCACCGAGTCTAGCTCTAAAGATGTCCGGTCAGGGCGAGCGCCACGGCTTCGAGCAGGCCGGCGGCTGTGTACGGCTTCTCGAGAAACGCTTCTTCGTCGCACAGGACGGGGCGCCGTGTGAAGAGCGCGTCCGGGTATCCGGTGAGATAGAGCACCCTCAAGCGGCGCTGGAACTGCCACAGCGCGGCAACGACTTCGTCGCCACGGGCGCCCGGCATCAGCACGTCCACCACCGCCAAATCAAACGCCTGCTCCCGGCAGCGCGCGACGGCCTCGGCCGCGTCGCCCGCCTCGGCCACCTGGTAGCCGCCCATGTGGTGAAGGATCATTGACGTCGTGCGGCGCACGAGGGGCTCGTCGTCAACGATCAGCACGTGCGTGGCAGCGGGCGCCTTCGGCAACGTCCGACGGTGCAGTGGCGCCATGAACCGGTCGAGCACGCGGTGAGCCGGCGCGTCAACGACCGCGGCATCGAACGGTGTCCCTACGGGTTCAGTAGTCATGGGTGCTCCATCCATTCAGCCGTCATATGGCTTGGGGAGCCATTACTAGAATAGACGACTAATTACATAAACTGAAGAGCGATATGTAGGCTACGAACACAGGTACCAGCACTACCGATTCGACTGTATTGTCATTGTCTTCCTGCTATGTCATACAAATATGTTCGGCGAGTGACGCACGCCGAGCGTCAGGTGGTTATACTGTCACGAACTGCTCGGTCTTCCCCCCGGGAGGCGGCGCGAACCGTGCTCAGCCGCAGCCGACCGTGGGGGCTTGATGCCAGGTGGGGTGACGTCATGCGCGATGAGCCGTTCCTGACCACGAGTGAAGTGCTCGCGTACCTCAAGATCAATCTGCAGACCGTGTACGCGTTGATCAGGACCGGGCGCCTTCCCGCCGTCCGCGTCGGCCGCCAATGGCGGCTCCGGCGGAGCGACATCGACACCTGGTTGGCTTCCGGCTCCACTGCCGCCGATCGCGCGTCATTGGCTCGCCCCAGGGCGGCGTCCAGGCGGGTACTTGTCGTTGAACGACGATCCGGATATCCGCGATCTCATCGCCAAGTCTCTGCGATTGGCGTCGTACGACGTTAACCTTGCGCCCGACGCGCGAACGGCATTGGCGTTCGTCCGCGACGAACGTTACGACCTATTGATTACGGACGTGAAAATGCCGGGGATGGATGGGTTGACGTTCGTTCGGGAACTGAGGCACCACGCCGCCGAGCTGCCGGTGATCGTGATCACCGGATTCTCGACCGAGGAGGTGGCGATTGACGCCGCGAACCTCAGAGTGGCCGGGTACCTGACCAAGCCGTTTCGCGTGCCCCAGATTATCGCGGCGGCCACCCGGGCGATCGCGTAGCGCGTTTTCCAATTCTCCGTATGGAGCCCCGGGGCTTCAGCCCCGGGAAAGGTCACCGGCCCAGGAGGCCGGTGCTCCATCTACCTACGCACACGCTGAAAATGCTCTCGCGCCGAGGAGCGCCCGTCCCAGAAACGCCGAAGCCTGCGGGTTCGGCGGGGGCGCGCGCCGACGCGCGGGGAACGCGACACGGCGGCCCGCAATCAGGCTTGCTTGGCCTTCCGCTCCGCCTTCTTGCGGGCGGCCCAGTACTTGCGCATGCCCTCACTCAAGGCGCGACGCCCGGCCGCCGACAGCCGGCGCCGCGGGGCCACGGGCAGGACGGCGGCGGCCTGAGATCGACCAAGGCCATGCCGCAAGTCGGGAAAGGCCGCCAAGATTTCCGCTCGCTCGCGATCGATGGCGGCCAGTCGAGCAGCGGCGCCCAAGCGGGCCCATTCGCGGTGAGTCTCAAGTCCAGTCTTCATCGACGTCAGCTCCGTAGGTTGTGAAATTCGTAAAGGCGATCGAACTAGTCGCTCGGCCTATGCTGTCACTATACCGATCTTTTGCGGCAAGCGCACGAGAACTCACTATTCATGCACTCGCGGCCTCGAAGACGCCTCCCAGTCGTGTCCCGAGCCTGGCGAGAAGCTCGGTGGTCGAGAGACTACCGCGGCCGCGTGCTGCCCGTTCTCAAGAACGTCCCCTTGTGCAGTTCGTCGAACGCTTCCTGAAGCTGCTCCTGCGTATTCATGACGATGGGCCCGTACCAGGCGACGGGCTCCTCGAGCGGCTTGCCCGACACGAGAAGAAACCTGATGCCGTCCTCCCCCGCTTCGACCATCACTTCGTCGCCGCGATCGAAGAGAACGAGGGAACGGTTGTCGACCTCGGCCGGAGGCGCCGTGTCCGACCACCAGCCGACGCCTTCGGTTGGCACGGCAAGCGGCCCGGACGCATTGCAGAACTTGCCCGATCCCGCGAAGACGTATGCGAACGCGTGGCGCGTCGTCTCGACGGGCAACGTCTTCCGCCGCCGCGGCGGGACCGAGACGTCGAGATAGACCGGGTCGGCGGCAATGCCGTCGACCGGCCCCGTCTTCCCCCAGAACGAGCCGCACACCACGCGCGCGCGCGTGCCGTCGTCGTCGGTCACTTCGGGAATATCCCGCGCGCCGACTTCCTGATAGCGGGGCGTCGTCATCTTCAGCGACGCCGGGAGGTTCGCCCAGAGTTGAAAGCCGTGCATCCGGCCGGTCGCGTCGCCCTTCGGCATCTCCTGATGGATGATGCCGCTTCCCGCCGTCATCCATTGGATGTCGCCGGCCGCAATCGCGCCGCGATTCCCCAGGCTGTCGCCATGCTCCACGGTACCGGCCAGCACATAGGTGATGGTCTCGATGCCCCGATGCGGGTGCCACGGGAAGCCCGCCAGGTAGTCGGCCGGCTGGTCGTTGCGAAAGTCGTCGAGGAGGAGAAACGGATCGTAGTCGGACGTGGCGCCAAATCCGAATGCGCGCCGCAGATGGACGCCGGCGCCTTCAATGGCCGGCTTCGAGGTGACGAGCCGCTTCACGGGACGAATGGACATGCACCCTCCTCAGCCGATGCTACTTCGATTTGAAGAGCGGGAGATCGCCCAGAGACACGCTGAGGCCCGCATAGCTCGCGCGCGAGAAAACGTCCCGGGTCCTGATGGCGCTGTCGCCGCCGACAAGGTCGCCGACCTGCTGGCCGTCGAGTGCCTTGACGGACTGCCAGGTCCAGCCGGCGGACAATCGAATCCACTTCGTGAGGCCGACCGATGCGCCCAAGAACACCCCTGGCGATTTCGTATTGGCGGCCACGCCAGCTTGCAGCGCCGGCCGCAGCGGCCAGGCGCGCGCCTTGCCGGAGAACACTTGGGCGACGTGCCAATCGAAGAACACGGCAATCTGCCCCGTACGCCTGGCGCGATCGGCGACCGCGATTCGCGTGCTCCCGTCCGTCGCGGAGACCGCCGTGTAGGTGGGCGCCTCGAGCGGCGTCACGACCAGCCCGGCGTCCACGCCGAACATCGACGCGCTGGGCGAGGTGAGCCGGACCGACGAGCTGGCCTTGGCCAGCCCGCTCGACACTTCTGACGCGAGCGGCGAGTCCGGCACGACCGTGAAGGCGTAGACCTGATCCTTGGTCCACTTGACGGGCTGGGCGATGACCGACACGAGCATCCACGTCACGACCCGGTCGTCGATCACGTACTGGTCCCACCGGGCCTTGACCAGTGCGAGACCGGCGACGGCCTTCGAGGCGTCGGTCTGGCGGTCCAGGAGCTTCTGCGCTTGATCGAGGAGATTCTGCTGCGGCTTGGTTGGCGTATCCCCGTCCAGCGACTTGACGGCTTCGGCGCGCGCGGCGCGCAGCGACACGAAGTTGCGCTGCCAGACGCGCACGTCGAGCTCCACGGCGTTCCAGTCCACGGGGCTGACGTTCCCAGTCGTTGACGCGTCCACGCCATTGATTGCCGACACCGCGTCGGCCTTCGCCTCGGCAAGCGCGTTGAGGTGCTCGGCGGTCGCGACGCTCAGACGCGCGAGAGCAGCGAACGGGTCGTCCGCCGAGCCGCGTTCGTCGGCCATGTTGTCGGCTCGGAATCCCGGCCTCCCGGCGAGCATGGGCGCGGCCGCCGCGGCCGTCGCGCCCAGCAGCGAGGCGAGGTCCTTGAGCCCGGATGCGAGGTCGTTGTCCTTCTCCTCAATCTTGCCGAGCTGGACAGCGTAGAGCAGCGGGTTCGTATCTTCGACCACGACGAGACAGTCGTCGGATCGGCCCGCCACGAGAATCGGCGTGCCGTCAACATCGCGGTCGAACGCCCACTTCATCCTGTCGTCGGCGTCGAGGGCGAACTTCGGCCGCCAGTGGCCGTCTCGATGGCTGTAGGCCAGCACGCAAGGCTCGGTTCCGGGGCTGATCCCGTTGAAGGCGCGGCAATAGCCGGGGGCCGGCGACACGTGCGCGCAGGCATCGGTCATGAGCAGCCACTGGTAGCCGGGCGGTGTGCCGGCTTCGTCGCGGCACGCCGGATGGCCCGCCGCCGTCTGCTGGCAGAACACGTGGAAGATCTCCGGGAGCGTGGGCGAAGCCGGACGGGCGGCTGCCGACTGACCGGACAGGAGGGCGGCGACGACAAGCCCAATGACCATGGCGCCTCCGTGACAGGCAGAGTGTAGCGGAACTGACCCCGAGTACGCGAAGTAGGTCGCCGTCGGCTCCCGCTACAATGGCGCTTGTGGCGGACATCGTCAGCTACGGCGCGCGCAGGCCGCGCGGGTTTCGGCCGCCTCGCCGTCTGCCTGTCCGTCCCAATCCCTTCGAGGAGCGTCGGCGCCGACTCCGGCGAATCGGGTGGACCGTGCTCGCCGCCGGTCTCGCCAGTGCGTGCCTCTTGTATTGGATCCGGACGCGCGACCGCGAGCCGTCGATGGATGAGCTGATGCCGGGCTACTCGCAGGCCAATCGGCGCCAGATGGGCATCCTTTACGGCACGACGGGCGTGATCATCGAGGGGTGGATCGAGGATCTACGGGAGCCGGAGACCCAGGCCGTCCTCCTCGCCGGGCTCTCCGCGGTCATCGCGATCGGGTGCTTCTATTCGGCGTCGCGGCCCGACGAAGACTGACGACGGCCGTCGCCAGAACTAGAAGTTCGGCAGCGCGCCGACCGGATGCTGGTCGAGGTCCATGACGGTGCCGCTAATCAGCAGGCTGGCGTCGGACGCGAAGTACTCGGCCGCGAGCGCGACATCCTGCGGCGCGAGCAGGCGGCCGAACGGCCGCGTGGCCATGGCCGCCTCGAGCCACACCGGCTTCCCTTCTTCCTCGCGCTTGACGCGGTCTTCGCCTTCGGTGAGCGTCCATCCCACGTTGAGCTGGTTCACCCGAATCCGGTAGCGGCCGAGCGCCGACGCCGCGTTGCGCGTGAGCGTCATCAGCCCGCCTTTCGAGACCGCGTACGGCCCGAGCTTCGGCTCGCCGACGTAGGCGTTGATCGACCCGATATTGAGAATCGACCCGCCGCCGCGCGTCTTCATCGATTTCACGGCCTCCTGCAGACAGAGGAACGGCGCGCGCAGGTTGACGGCCATGATCGCGTCCCAGACCTCGACGGGCGCGTCCTCGAGGTAGCCCCGCGTCGTGTTCGCGGCGTTGTTGACGAGGACGTCGACGCCGCCGAACCGCTCGACCGCCGCGCGGACGACCCGGCGGCACGCCTCGACGTCGGCGAGGTCGCCGATGGCCAGGTCGGCCTCACCGCCCTTGGCGCGGATGCGATCGACGACCTCGCGCGCGGCCGTCTCCCGGCGTCCATGCACCACGACGTTCGCGCCCTGCCGCGCGAAATGCTCCGCGATGGCGCGACCGATGCCGGACGTGGCCCCCGTGACGAGCGCGACGCGACCTGTGAGCACAGCCATCGATTATCAGTTGCTCCGTGTATATACTGAGCCCACTTTTCAACAAATAGAGCGGGGTGGACGATGACGCGCGCGCGAGTGTTCTCGGTCCGGATCATGATGCTCGTCGCGGCCGCCGTCATGGCGGCCGGCCTCGGCCTTTGGGCGCAAGGGAGCGCCCGCAACCCGAACGAGGGCGCCGACTTCTCGCCGAGACCGCCCATCCCGGCGCGCACGGCCGCCGAAGAGGCCAAGACGTTCGCCGTGCCGCCCGGCTATCGCATGGAGCCCGTCCTGTCCGATCCGGACATCATCAGCCCGTCCGTCATCGAGTTCGACGGCAACGGCCGGATGTACGTCGGCGAGTTCCGCAGCTACATGCTCGACGCCGACGGCAACGGCGCGCACGACCCGGTGAGCCGCATCTCGCGCTGGGAGAGCTCGAAAGGCGACGGCGTCTACGACGCGCATACCGTCTTCGTCGACCATCTGGTGCTGCCGCGCATGATTCTCCCGCTCCAGGACGGCGTGATCCTCACCAACGAGACCGACTCGGACGACGTCGTGCAATGGACCGACACCAACGGCGATGGCGTGGCCGACAAGCGCGAGGTGGTCTTCAGCGGCGTCGGCGTCGGCCGGGACGGCAACCTCGAGCACGAGCAGAACGGCTTCGTCTGGGGGCTCGACAACTGGATCTACAGCACCTACAACGCCTTCAGGTTCCGGTGGACGCCGCGCGGCTTCATCCGCGAGCCCACCGGCCCGAACGGCGGCCAGTGGGGCGTCTCCCAGGATGACGACGGCAAGATGTGGTTCATCTGCGGCGGCTGCGAGCGCGGGCCGATCAACTTCGAGATTCCAATTCAGTACGGCGCGCTGACGCTGCCCGACCAGACCGAGCCGGGATTCGAGACCGTCTTCCCCATCGCCGGGGTCGGCGACATGCAGGGCGGCATGGGCCGCGTGCGGTTGCCGACCGGCGTGCTCAACCACTTCACGGCCGCCGCCGGCGACGCCATCGTGCGCGGCGATCGGCTGCCGGCCGATCTTCAGGGCGACCTGCTCGTGGGCGAGCCGGTCGGCCGGCTCGTGCGCCGCGCGAAGATCGTCAAGACCGAAGGGTTGACGCAGCTGCGCAACGCCTATCCGAACTCCGAGTTCATCCTGAGCTCCGATCTGTACTTCCGGCCTATCAACCTGCGCACGGCGCCGGACGGCACGATCTACATCGTGGACATGTACCACGGCATCATCCAGGACTCGCAGTGGACGCTGCCCGGCTCGTACCTTCGGCGGAAGATCCAGCAGTACCAGCTCGACGCGGTCGTCGGCCACGGCCGCATCTGGCGTCTGCGCTACGACGGCCTGCCCGCCGTGCCGCCGACGCCGGCGCAGCCGAATGCCAACGCGACGCCCGGCAGCCCGGCCGTGCCCGGCATCGAGCCGGATTTCACGCCGCCGCACATGTACTCGGAGACGCCCGCCGAGCTGGTGGCGCACCTGTCGCACCCGAACGGCTGGTGGCGCGACATGGCGCAACGGCTGCTCGATCCTGAAGCAGGACATGTCCGTCGTGCCCGCGCTCAAGCAACTCGTCCTCACGTCGGACAATCTGCTCGCGCGCGTCCATGCCCTGTGGACGCTCGAGGGCCTCGGCGCGCTCGACGCATCGCTCGTGCGCGAACAACTGAAAGATCCGAATCCGCGCATGCGCGTGCAGGCGATCCGCGCCAGCGAGACGCTCTACAAGGCGGGCGACAAGTCGTTCGCGGCCGACTATCGCGCGCTGGCGAAGGACGCCGATGCCGACGTCGCGATCCAGGCGATGCTGACGCTCAAGCTGTTCAAGGCGCCGGACTTGGGCGACGTCGTGACCGCCGCCGAGGCGGCGAACACGGCGCGCGGCGTGAGTGAAATCGGCAGCTTCGTCACCCGCCCGCCAAACGCCGGCCGCGGCGGACGAGGCGGGCCGGCCTTGTCGGCCGAAGATCAGGATCTGATGACGCGCGGCGAGACGACGTTCAACGAGATCTGCTTCAGCTGCCACGGACCGGACGGGCGCGGCCAGCCGGTCGATGGCGCGCCTGCCGGCACGACGATGGCGCCGCCGCTCGCCGGTTCGCCGCGCGTGCAAGGGCATCGGGACTATGTCATTGGCGCGCTGTTGCACGGGCTGACGGGCCCGGTCGATGGCAAGACGTATACGCAGATCATGCTGCCGATGGGCGCCACGAACACCGACGCATGGGTCGCCGCGATTGCCTCGTACGTGCGCAACAGCTTCGGAAACACGGGCACGTTCGTGACGCCCGCCGACGTGGCGCGCGTGCGCGCCCTGACCGCCGCGCGCAAGACGAGTTGGACGACGGCCGATCTGGAGGCCTCGCTGCCGTCGCTGATCGAGGCGCAGCCGACCTGGAAGGCAACGGCAAGCCACAACGCGGCAGGCGCCCCGGGCGCGCTTTCGCTGGCGGGCTGGACCACGGCGGCGCCACAGGTGCCAGGCATGTGGGTGCAAGTCGAGCTGCCGGCGCCGGAGAGGCTCGCCGAGCTCCAGTTCGACTCACCAGGCGCGGGCCGCGGATTCGGCGTCGGCAGCCTCGGCGGGTCAACGAGCGGCCCGGGCGGCGGCAATGCGACAGCGGCCGCCGCAGGCGGCGGCGGACGTCGCGGACGAGGCGCGGCGGCGCCGGCTCCGACCGAGCCGCCGGGCCTGTACCCGCGCGCCTACCGCGTCCAGGTGTCGATGGACGGCACGCACTGGAGCGCGCCGGTCGCGCAGGGCACCGGCACGCCCGGGGCGATGGCGATTGCCTTCAAACCCGTCCAGGCCAAGTTCGTCCGTCTCACCGAGACCGCGACCAGCGACGCGGTGTGGTCGATGACCAACCTCCGGGTGTACGTCGCCGCCAAATAGCGCGGCGCGCCGGCGCCATTCAGCGATTCTTCAGGCACGGGTGGTCTAATCGACGCCTCGGCCCGCGATGCGTCAGTGCGCGCGCGGCTGCCGGGCTCGAGCATGGCAATCACCACCCTCTACATCGAAGAGCTCAAAGCCACGATGCGCGGACGGTTCGCGTGGCTCGGCACGGCGATCATCCTGCTGGCCGTGGGCGGCCTGGCGACGGTGGCGACCCAGGACACGTGGCTCGACGGCTACGGCATCATCGCCTACGGCCTCGTCCCGCTCGCGTTCATTCCCATCGCGGCCGGCATGGTGGCGAGCCCGCGCGCGAATCGCTTCGTTGAAAGCGTCTTCACCGCGCCCGTCCGGCGGCGCGACTGGTTCGTCGCGAAACTGCTCGTCCTGCTGACGCTCGCCGCCGCGTACTACGTCGCGCTGCTGCCGATGACGCTGGTCTACGGCGCACACGTCGGGTATCCGTTTCTGCTCCAGAAGTTCCTGGTGTGGACGCCTTGTCTGCTGGTCGCGAGCGTCGCGCTGGGGACGCTCATCGGCGTCCTCTTCGTCGGCCGCAGCCTCTCGGCGCCGACCGGCGCGGGCATGGGCATCCTGCTGGCGTACGCCGGTCTGATCCCGCTGCAAGAGCTGCTCGTCGCCCAGAACAACGGCGCCACGCGCACCGGGCATCTCACGCTCATGAGTCCGGCCGTGCTGCTCAAGAACGCCCTCGGCTTCTCGCTCGTCGCGAGCAGCATTCCTGACGCCACTTCGATGACCTGGGCGAGCGTCATCGCGATCACGCTCGGAGCTCTGGCGCTCGCCGCGTGGGTGTTCCTCCGCGTGCAGGGCGTCGAAACGTGGGAAGCCACCCGCCGGGATCGCGCGGTCATCGCGTGCGCGATCGGCGCCATCGTCCTGCTACCCGTCTCCCTGGCCGACACGACGTACGACCGGCCGGCCCCGCCCGCCAACCATGCGCCGGCCATCCGAGGGCTGTTCGCCCGAGCGGGCAACAACCTTGTCCTGGTGCCGCCGGGCGGCGAGCCGCCGCGCCGCTGCTGCAGCACGATTCTCAATCGCGACGAGGCGCCGCTCGCCACCGACCAGGCGAACCGCGAGGATTTGCTCATCCTCCTGCCGGTCGACCCGTCCGAGCAGGTGGCGAACCTGCGCGTGCAGGTGGCGGGTCAAGACGGCTTGCAGGTCACGCCCGACGAGAGCGCCCTGGCCGATGCCGCCGCCCACCTGGAAACGCACGCCTATCCAAACGAGTTCGGCCCAACGGCCGCCAATGGCCAGCACCTCGCGCGCGGCTGGATGGCGCGCGTGCCCGTCACCGTCAATCCGATGCACCCGTGGGACATCGGCGGCAACCGCTATCCGCTGACCGTGACGGCCAGCTACGACGTCGCGGGCGACGATCGGCCGCGCGCCTTCACCTCGCGCGGGGCGGTCAACGCGCAGGTCGCAAGCGGCCTGTACCAGATGGGGCTCGCCTCGAGCCTTCTGCCGCTCTTCTGCCTGGGCGCGGCCTTCAGACGCTGGAGGCGCACGCGATGAGCGAGGCGACCGAGTACGCCGTCGAGACGGAGGGGTTGACGCGACGGTTCGGCGAGTTCGTGGCGGTCAACGGCATCACGCTGAAGATTCCCAAGGGACACCTGTACGGGTTTCTCGGACTCAACGGCGCGGGCAAGACGACGACCATTCGCATGCTCACGACGCTGCTGCCGCCAAGCGCCGGACGCGCCAGGCTCTGGGGGCACGACGTGGTCGCCGAGCCTCTGGCGGTCCGCCAAATCGTCGGGCTGGTCAGCGACGAGACGAGCGAGAGCCAGTCCACCTGGACCGCTCGGGAGTATCTTTCGTACTTCGCGCGCATCCGCCACCTGCCCGGCCCGGACGACTACGTCGAGCGGCTGCTCGACGACGTGGGCCTCGACGCGCGGTTTCGCGGCAAGCTCATCGGCACGTACAGCACGGGCATGAAGCGGCGCGTGGAAATCGCCCGCGCGCTGATGGGCCGACCCAAGGTTCTGTTTCTCGACGAGCCCACGCGCGGCCTCGACCTGCCGGCCAAACGCGACATGTGGAACCTGCTGCGCCGGCTCGCCACCGAGGACAACGTGACCACGTTCCTCAGCAGCCACGACGCGCACGAGATCCTCAGCCTCTGCAACGAGATTAGCGTCATAGCCAAAGGCCGGCTGGTCTACACGGGCGCCACCCGCGACCTCGGCGCCGACCTCGACACGTTCGAGGATCGGTTGATCCGGCTGCTCACGGCACACTGAGGGCTCGTCTGGCGGAGCGCCGGGGCTTCAGCCCCGGGCCACGTCACCGGCCTTGAAGGGCCGGTGCTCCACGGGCGTACGACGCACAAGCTGAAGATGCTCCAACGGGAAGGGCCGACCTTCAGGTCGGCGCGCTGTCGGCCGGGGGCACTGCCCGGCCACTCCCCGCGGAATGGGGAGTCTTGATCGATGCGCTCAGTAATGGAACCGATACTGAAGCCCGACGGAGAGTTGTCTCGGGCTCTCGTAGTGCGTGCCGCCGAACGTGTTGCTGTTGTCGAGTAGAAATCGGGTGTTGCCGACGTTCAAGGCGGTCAGCGTCACGGTCCACGCCTCGCCGAAGGCCTTGCGGGCTTCGAGACTCACGATCGCATGCGCGGGCAGGTGGCCGGGTCCGTCGCCATCGAGGAAGCCGGAGCCATAGTCGACGCTCGCCGACACCGATGCGCCGGTGGCCACGGTCGCATCGACCCCGGCGGTCAGCGTGTCGCGCTGGTCGTGGTCGAGAAAGAAGTAGCCGTCTTCCGGCGGAGAGAAGTCGGTGAGCCCGCCGCTCACGCCGCCCTTCCCCTGGACGAATTGGTGAGAGTAGGCCACGTGCATCTGGACCCGGCGATCGCGCGGCGACCGCACGGTCGCTTCCGATCCGCGAATGCGCGCGGCGTCGATCGTGAGCGGGATGAAGATGTTGGAATTGCCGACCTCGTCATGGTCGAAGAAGTTCGTGGCGTTCGTCTGGAAGTGGTCGAGATCGATCGTCCAGCCACGGACCGGAATCGCGACGCCGATTTCGTAGTGATTGTCGCGCTCGCCCTTGAGCGGCAGGAACCCGAGTGAATCCTCCGACACCGCCAGCACCGCGGTGCTCACCGTCGTGAGCGGCGGGGGCTGGTAGTACCGGCCGTAGGAGCCGCGAACGACCCAGCCCCAGCGCGGCAGCCGCGCCGCCGCGCCGATCCGCGGGCTGACGGCGTGCTCGTTCAAGGCGCCGGAGAACCGGGTCGCGCGCAGACCGGCGTTGACCGTCAGCCAGCCCGTCGCGGCGTACTGGTCTTCGACGAACACCACGCTCACGTTCCCGTTGGGCGAGGTCTGACTGATCGACCGGCGCCAGGTCGGCGGATCGGACCGCGAAGCGCGTGAGGTCGTGCTGGACGAAGCCATAGACGCCCGCGCGAACGGTGTGCGGTCCGGTGACGGCCGTGAGCACGGCCTGTGCGCCGACGTACTGCGACGTCCGATGGTCGGTCGTGACGACGGGATCGGCCGCGCCGCCGTCGAACCGCGCCTGGTTGTAGTGATAGAAGGGCGAGACGGTCAGGAACGCCGCGGGGCTCATCGTCCTCAGCCACGACAGGTTCATGAACCCGTCGCGCTCGCGCTGGTGGTCGTCGATGCCCGCCGCCTGGTCGGCCGGCGTATTGGGAATCTCGAAGTGATCGTGACGCAGCGATCCCACGAGCCGGACCTGATCGGTGCCCGTGCTCTTCGAGATCAGCGAGATGAACCCGCCGACGCCCGTGCCGCGGTCGTGGATCGCGTCGGCGACGGGCGTTTCGAGGCCGAGGTCGGTGCGGTTGGCGTTGACGCTGGCGTAATAGGCGAAGCCGCCGCGGTGGTCGCCGACGTTGATCTGATCGTTGGTTTCGTGCGGACTGCCGTAGGTCGCGAGCAGCTCGGCTTCCCTGGCTCGCTCGAAGCCCGAGCGGGTCACCACGTTGAACACGCCGTACGTCCGGTCGCCGAACTCGGCCGAGTAGCCGCCGCGTTGAATCTCAATCGTGTCGATGTCCTTCGGATCGAACTGGGGCCCCACGTTCGACGCGATGTTCGTATTCGGCACCGGCACGCCGTCGACGAGCCACGACACCTGGTGGCCGCCGCGGATGTGCAGCTGGTCGTGCACCAGGTAGGCGCCCGGAACGTACTGGGTCACGACCGCCAAACTGTTGGTGCGCGTCGCGCCGGGCACGCCGCCAATCTCGTCCCGCGTGACCAGGCTCTGGGTCGTCGAGGTCCGCGAGTTGATCGTCTGCTGGTCCGCGCTCACGCTGACCGTCTCGGACACACCGGCGACGGGCAGCTCGAGCGCGAGCGATGTGACGGTGCCGGACTGGACGAGCAGCCGCCGCGTGACCGGCTGAAAGCCGGATGTGCCGACCGTGAGCGAGTAGGCGCCGGCTGGCACCGTGGGAAACGAGAAGGCGCCGCGGCCGTCCGTCTGCGCCTGCTCCTGCCAGGCGGAGAGCTCCGCGTGAAGCGTGACCGTGGCGTGCGCGATGGGGCGATGTTGGACGTCCTCGACGGTGCCGCTCACGATCCCGAAAATGGCGGCGTGCGCAACCGAGGCGAAGGCGACCAGCAGCGCGGTCGTGAACGCCAGGCCCCCCGCACGTCGTACGTAGTGGCTCATGCTCCCGTGAGCTTGTCACGAGCATTTGCCACGGGGAATGCGGCATATTGCCGCACCGGAGACCGACCATGCGCGGCGAACTGGAGCCCTCCCAGTTGGTGGGTCCTGGCCCGCCCGTGTCGCCGCCATGGCGCGATGGCGGTTGCAGCCACGCCAACCGCGACGTCTGCATCGCTGTTTCTCCGGGAACGAAAATCAGGACTTGACTCACTACAATGTGTCGCATAGTATATGACACATACTATGTTGCACACTGCCGACGCCTCCCCGCTCCCCGATGACCCGCAGGTCCAGGACAACCTCCGCCAGGAACTCCGTCGCGGCGGCCTGGTCTTGGCCGTGCTCGGGCAGCTGCGCATCGAGCACTACGGCTACACCCTCCGGAAGGCTCTGGCCGCGCTGGGGCTCCCCGTCGATGAAGGCACGCTCTACCCGCTGCTCCGGCGACTCGAGTCGCAGGGCCTGCTGATGAGCGAGTGGAGGGAGGAAGACAAGCGCCAAAAACGCTTCTACCGACTGTCGCCGGCCGGCGCCCGTATCGTGGCGCGCTTGGCCGCCGATTGGCGCGATCTCAACGCGGCGATCGCACGCATCCTCGAGGAACACTGACATGACGCTGATCGATCGATACCTCAACGCAGTTCGCGGCTACCTGCCCGCCGGCCGACAGGACGACATTCTCCGCGAGTTGTCGGACGACCTCCACGCCCAGGTGAGCGATCGAGAGGAAGACCTCGGTCGCGC
Organism: uncultured Acidobacteriota bacterium; assembly: GCA_963849525.1. Classification (GTDB taxonomy): domain Bacteria; phylum Acidobacteriota; class Vicinamibacteria; order Vicinamibacterales; family SCN-69-37; genus CAVXSP01. The sequence continues at coordinate 681,776 of CAWKHL010000010.1, forward strand.
GCTCAGCGAGGACGAACAGGCGGCCATGGTCAAGGCGCTCGGGCACCCGATGGCGCTCGCCGCGCGCTACCAACCGCAGCGGCACGTGATTGGTTCTTTAATGTTTCCCGTCTACTGGCAGACGCTGAAGATCGCGCTTGGCGTGGCGCTGACGGTCCGCGTGGCCATGGGCATCGCGTCGGTCATGGGCGGCGGGCCCGCCGCGAGCGCCATTGGTCCAATCGCCACGTTTCCGTTCGGCGCTGCCGTGGTCGTCTTCGGCTGGGTCACGTTGATTTTCGCGCTCATCGACGCGGCGCTTCCGCGGATCCTCGACCGGTGCGCGTGGAGTCCGACGAAGCTGCCGGCCGGACGTCTGGCGATCGCCGGTCCGCGCGGGACGCTTCTCGCGGAGATCGTCGGCAGCACGATCTTCCTGCTCTGGTGGCTGGCGCTGCCGCAGTTCCCCTTCCTGGTCCTGGGCCCGATGGCGGCCTTCCTGTCGCTGGCGCCGGTGTGGCATCAGATGTACCTGCCGACCGCCGCGATCTGGCTGCTGAGCCTCGCCACACTCTGGGCGATGCTGCTTCGACCCGATTGGGTCAGGCTCCGGGAGGCAGGACGCCTCCTCACCGACGCGCTGGCGCTCGTCATCGCGGCCGTCCTGCTCCGGGCGGACGCGGTGCAGATCGCGTCGGGCATCGCCCCGACGCCTGACCTGCTGAATGCGGTCGGCCTGTTGAACACCGCGATTCACATTGGGGCGGTCGTGACCGTCCTGGCCACGGCATGGCAGGTCGGGACGCGCGTGTCTCGTCTACGCCAATCGGGGACCGCTGCGGCGTGACGGCTCGGGTGTTTGCGGGCCCTCCGGCCTTTCGCCTATCCTCAGAGACTCCGGTCCTGCGCAGACACTCGGCCGGCCACCAGGCACCCATGCGGCGACTCCTGATTTCGGTGGCGGCGGCAGCGGTGAGCGCGGCGGTCATGGTCGGCTCGACGCGACGGATCGAGGCCGCGCCGCCGCTGACCGACGTCCGTATTCAGCTCAAGTGGAAGCACCAGTTCCAGTTCGCCGGCTTTTACGCCGCGCTGGCCCAGGGCGACTTTCAGCGCGCGGGGCTGAACGTCCGCCTCATCGAGGGAGGACCTTCGATCAACCCGGTCAACGAGGTCGTGGCCGGGCGCGCCGAGTTCGGCATCGGCACCTCAGGCCTCCTCGTCTCGCGAAGCCAGGGCCAGCCGATCGTGGCCGTGGCGGGCATCTTCCAGCACTCGCCGTACGTGCTCATCGCCCGCAAGGATCCGTCGATCACGACCGTGAAGGACCTCGAAGGCAAACGCGTGATGGTGGAGCCCTTCGCCGAGGAGCTGATCGCCTACCTCCATCACGAGCACGTCAACGTCAACAAGATCCACATGGTCGAGCACAGCGGCAACCCGCTCGACCTGGCCTCCGGCACGGCGGACGCGATGACGGCGTACACGACGACGGAGCCGTTCATCCTGGACCAGGCGGGCATTCCGTACCGCGTGTTCGACCCGAAGCTCGCCGGCATTGACTTCTACGGCGACACGCTCTTCACCACCGAGACGTTCGCGCACGAGCACCCGGCACTCGTGGTCGCGCTGCGCGGCGCGATGGTCCAGGGCTGGCTCTACGCCTTCGGGCACCGCGACGAGATCATCGCGCTGATCGACCGCCAGTACCACTCGACGCTGACCGACGACCAGGAGCGGTTCGCAGCGAACGAGATCCGCCGGCTGCTCATTCCGGACCTCATCGAGATCGGCTACATGAACCGCGCGCGCTGGGAGCACATCGCAAACCAGTTCCGCGCGGCCGGCCTGCTGAAGCGGGAAGTCGACCTCGATACGTTCCTCTTCACGCCGCCCGAACCGACGGACTGGACGGTCGTCTACCGTATCCTGGCGATCTCCGGGCTCGCGGTCATCGTCATCGGCATCGCGCTGGGCAAGTTCTATCGGCTCAACCGCGCCCTGCAGGCCGAGATCCAGCGGCGCCAGGTACTCGAAGCCGAGATCCAACGCCAGTCGGTGACCGACGCCGGCACCGGCGTCCTCAATCGGCGCGGGTTCATGGAGGCGCTGCGCCGCGAGATGGATTCCACGGCACGCGACGGCCGGCCGGTCGCGGTGCTGACGCTGGACTTCGACGACTTCAAGCGCATCAACGACACGTACGGCCACGCGGTGGGCGACCGTGCGCTGGAGGTCGTCGTCGCGTCATGCCGCGGCGCGGTCCGCGACCGGGACGTCGTCGGCCGCATGGGCGGCGACGAGTTCCTGATCGCCATGCCCGACACCGATCTGGACGCGGCGCGCGCGGCCGCCGAGCGGATCCGTGGAAGGGTGGCGGGCACCACGGTACCGCTGCCCGACACCGCCCCGGTGTCGATCACCACCAGCATCGGCTTGGTGCTCGTGCGAGACGATGAGTCGGTCGAATCGGTCCTCGCCCGATCGGATCGCGCCGTCTACGCCGCAAAACGGCTGGGGCGGAACCGCGTCGTCGCGGGTGAAGACGAATGACCGACCGGGCCACGGTCTCCGACCGACGATCGTTCATCCGAGCGAGCATCGGCGTCACCGGCGCCTGGGCGGCCTCGCGCGTCGCGTGGGCGAGCGCGCGCACGGGCCCGCCGGCCGCGCGCCCGCTCCCATCGGCCGCTCAACTTCGATGGCAGCGGGACGAGTTGGCGATGTTCATTCACTTCGGGGTGAACACGTTCACCGACCGCGAATGGGGCGACGGCCGGGAAGACCCGGGCGTCTTCGCGCCGGCCCGGCTCGACGCCGCACAGTGGGCGCGCGCAGCCAAGGCCGCCGGCTTCCGCGCCATGATCCTGACGGCCAAGCACCACGACGGCTTCTGTCTGTGGCCGACGAGAACGACCACGCATTCGGTGGCGTCCAGCCCGTTTCGAGGCGGGCGCGGCGACGCGGTTCGCGAGTTCGTCGAACGCGTGCCGCGCGCAGGGCTTGCGCCCCGGGCTCTACCTCTCGCCCTGGGATCGCCACGACCCGTCCTACGGCGACTCACCTCGCTACAACGACCTCTACTGCGATCAACTCACGGAGTTGCTCGCCAACTACGGCCCCATTGCCGAGGTCTGGTTCGACGGCGCGAACGGTGAGGGCCCCAACGGCAAGAAGCAGGTCTACGACTGGCCGCGGGTCTGGGCCCTCGTGCGGCGTCTGCAGCCCGAAGCGGTGATGTTCTCTGATGCCGGGCCCGACCTGCGATGGTGCGGCAACGAACGCGGGTCTGCCGGCGATCCGAACTGGTCAACGGTCAACCCGGCCGCGGTGCCGTTTCCGGGAGCCAGCGGACCTGGCGTCGCCTCCGCCCTTCAGCACGGCGATCCGAGCGGATCCGTATGGCGGCCGGCCGAAGTTGACGTGTCGATCAGGCCCGGCTGGTTCAACCATCCCGCCGAGGACGCGCGCGTGAAGAGCGTCGATGCGCTCGTCCAGATCTACTTCCAGTCGGTTGGACGGAACGCGAAGCTCCTGTTGAACGTGCCGCCAACCCGCGACGGCTTGCTCAATGACATCGACGTCGCGCGCCTGTCTGGATTCGACGACCGGCTGCGTGCGCTGACGTCGAACGATCTCGCCGCGACCAGGCGCGTCGTCTGGACCCGGACGGGTGACCGCACCGCCGAAGCCACGGTCGATCTTGGCAGGGTCGCGGGCGTAGCGCTCGTGAGACTCGCCGAAGACATCACCAAGGGGCAGTGCGTGGCGCGCTACTCGGTTGCGGGCCAGGCCGACGCCGGGTGGCAGCCGCTTTCGTCGGGCACGACCATCGGCTACGCGAAAGTCAACCGCTTCGCGCCGACGCCCTCACGCCGGATCAGGGTGACGATCGAGGACGCCGTGGACGCACCCGCGCCGCTGGCCTTGAGCGTCTTCGCCGACTAGAACTCATCTCGTCAACCGGCCGCAGGCTGACGGCAGCGTGGCGGCGACGACGGTTTCGGCCAACTGACGACCCGGGACCGGCTCAGAGGTTCGGCAACGCGGCGCCGAGCAGGGTGGTGGAAAACCACAGCAGCAGGCTCAGGACCGACGCCGCGCGCAAGGTGCGCCACGCCGATCCCTCGCCCGCTCGCGCGCGGTGTCCCGCGCGCATGATCACGGCGCCGTTGCCCAGTAGCAGGACGACCAGGCCCATCTTCGACCAGAAGACCACCGATCCGAGGTACGTGTCGAGGTCGGCCGCGAGGAGGAGCAAGCCGCTCACGATGACGATGGCGAGCCCGACGATGACGGTGCGGTGCGTGCCTTCGAGCGCGTCCAGTTCAGCCAGCCGCGCCCCGGACGTGCGGGCCGCCCGCAGCGTCGCGCGGTCGGCGACGATCGCGCACCCACCGGCGACCACCAGGCCGCCGACATGCGCGAAGTCGAGCCCGGTTCGCAGCACCGCCGAATTCGAGTACCACGTGTTCCAGGATTGCACCAGCGCCTGGACGGAAGTCAGCATCATTCCCCTCTCGAACCTCGCCCCCGTACACGCCGGGGCCAGACCTACCGGAACAGCATGATCAGATAGCCGACGGTCGCCACGCTGATCGACGCGTACGCGATGGTCATGTGCTGGTTCTTCTTCGCGTCGTAGACGGCCAGGCCGCGCGCCGAATGGCTGCTCGGCCGCACCAAGAACGCCGTCGCCACGAACCCCGCGTCGGCCACCAGCATCAAGACGCCGTGGATGAGGGGCAACGAGCCCGAGTTCGGATCCTTCCGGCTCTCCATCAGGTTCCACACGCCGGTGACGGTGTTGACGGCGAACAGCCCGGTGATCGCGGCCGCGATGCCGCGGTGCGCCGATCGTTTCCACGTGCCGGCCTGGGCGGGATTATTGAAGAGCTGCTGCCCCAGCACCGCTTCGGTGACGAACAACGGGAGCATGGCGTAGCTCGCGTCATGGTGGATGGTGTTGCGGATCTGATAACCGCGGCTGTACTCGAAGGCGACCGGCGGCGGGGCGGTCTGCGGCGGCACGGCCGCCAAAGCGTCGGCGAGCGCCTCGTGCAGGTCAGGCAGCGGCGTCTCGCAGGACGCCGTCAGCGTGTGCACCCCGGCGAACGGCGCCACCGACGCGTCGCCGGCGGACGTCCATGATGTCTGCCACACCGGCGCCGAGGTCTCGGTCGTCGAGACGGGCGCGAAGACCATCGCCTGGCAGGGCCTGGCCGGGGTCAACAGTTCGGCCGCGCCCGCGGCCGTCGCCGGCGCTACCGCCAGCAGTCCGCCAATCAGCATCCAACGTCGCATATCGGTCTCCTCACGAGTGATGGGCCCTATTGCTGCGCGGCATTCGACGCCACGATCCAATCGTGGATCGTCGCCGCCTTCTGGCTCCGATTGCCGGAGAACTGGCCATACATGATCCCGCCGGGCTGCGTCACGAGGATCAGGATGCTGTTCGCGCTTCCCGGCGAGACGAACCGGAGCACATTCGAGTACGTGCTGAGATCGACGCCCGCGTCACGCCGAGACGGTCCGTGACAACGAACGCAGTCGCTGTTGAGAATCGGCGCCGCGTCGGCGACGTAGGTCAACCCGCCCGTCCCCGTCGTCGTACCGGTGGTCGTCGCCGTGGTCGGCGTTCCGGACGTCGTCAGACCGGAGGTCGGCTGCGTCGGGACGGTCGTGTTGTATTGGCACGCCTGGCCGCCAATCATCGCAAGAACGGCGACCGCGGCGGTGGACATCCATGACCTCGAACGTTCGTGCATTGTGAGACCAACACCTATCTCTGCGGCAGCCAAGAGACGCCTGCGTGCGCGGCTAGCGGCGCACCACGGCGGTCGCCGCGTTTGGCGGGGGCTCGGCTAGGGCCACGGCCGCGGCGTCCCACCCCGTCTCGTTCTGATCGGAGCGGTAGACCTGACTCGTGTCCACCACGAGCTGGCCGCCCTCGAGACGCACCGGAAAGCGATCCATGTTGCGCGTGGCCCGCCCGGAGATGTGCACGCCGTCGGGCTGGTAGCGCGAGTCGTGCTTCGTGCACTGGAACCGGTGCTCGCCCTCGACCCACTTGAGCGCCGCGTGCTGATGCGGGCAGGAAAGCGAGAACGCCAGCATTTCGTTGTGATACCGCACGATGATGATCCCGGCTTGATGATCGATGTTGACGCTGTCGTCCGGGGGGATGGGATACGCGCGATCGGAGCCGGCGCCCCGCCCGGCGACGGCTCGAACCGGCAGCGCCCGCAGGGCGGCCTCCGAGAGTCCGCACAGGGCGAGAGACACGACGGCGCAGGCCCCCGTGTGAAGAAAGTCGCGTCGGGAATTGCACTGATCCGGCATGACGTCAAACTACCTCCGAGAAACGCCGCGAGCCGCCGTCCGAGAGGCCGCGGCGTCCGCGCGTCGATTCGTGTTGCAACAACGTTGCCACGATCGCGACCTGCGGCCCGCCATGCGCCGATGTCCTCTGGCAGTGAAACACTGTCCCGAATTCACCGTCGGTTCATCTGCCTGCCGGCAGGCGCACGACGAACAGACAGCCGCCAGCCGCGTTGGCCTCCACCGTCAACGTGCCTCCGTGCTGCACGGCAATCCACCGCGCGATGGGCAGCCCGAGCCCGGCACCGGACGTGGTGGAGCGCGCCGGATCGAGCCGCACGAATCGTTCGAACACCCGCTCGCGGTCGGCCGGCGGGATGCCCGGGCCCGTATCAGAGACGGTCATCAGCGCCCCGCCGGACTCGTTCTTCACGGCGACGGTCACCGATCCGCCGGCCGGTGTGTACTGCACGGCGTTGGTCAGAAGATTCGTCGCCAGTTGACGCAGCAGCCGGTCGTCGGCGTTGAGAGATACGTCGGGCTCGATCTCGGTGACCAGGGCGACATGCCGGCTGGCCGCCACCATCGACACGCCCCGCACGCACTCCGCCACGACCTCGTCCAGGTCCACGGGGCGGGGCTTCAACTGATAACCGCCGGCGTCCGCTCTCGCGAGCACCAGCATGTCTTCGACCATGCGGTTCAGCCGAGTGCTCTGCTCGTTGACGATCGTCAGCGCCTCGCGGTATTCCCACGGCTCGCGTTCTTGCCGTTCGAGCGTGACCTCGGTCGCGGTCTGAATGACGGAGACGGGCGTCCGCAGCTCGTGTGAGGCGTCGGCCATGAACTGACGCTGCGCATCGGACGCCGCCGACAGGCGGTGAAGGAGCCGATTGAACGCGCCGGCCAGCTGACTGAGTTCGTCGGTCGCCGGGGGGATGTCCAGTTGCCATGCGGAGGACGTCACGGTGATTGCCTCGGCCTGCGCCGCCATCGCCGTCACGGGCCGAAGCGCCGACGAGGCCACCCACCAGCACACGCCCGCCGCGAGCAGCACGACCAGCGGCGTCGCCACGAGGAGCACGCGAGAGAGAATGGCCTGCTGCCTGACGAGCGGATCGAGGGTACCGGCCACGAGAATCACGTAGTCGCCGGCCGACGACGACTCGCGCTGCAGCAGGAGCCGCCAGGCCTGACCGCCGCTCTCCACCGTGCTGATCCGCCGTGGCGGCAACCCCGCCGTCGTCGCCGAGGTCGCGGTGAACGTGAACCCGCGCCAATGCGCCGCCAGGGGCCGGCCGCTGGCGTCGAGAATCGCGGTGGCTCGCCCGGGCACATCGATTGAATCGCGGACTTCCGAGACCGCTTCGCTGAGGTTGTCGCGTTCTTCCAGCTCCTCATGCATCATCCGCGAGGTCGCGTCGGCGAGACCGCCGAGCTGGGTGTCGAAGTCGGACTGGCCCCACCGGGTGTGCACGACCAGGACGCCGACGCTGAACAGCGTCAGCGCGGCCGCCATCAGCGCGCTGTACCACAGCGTCAACCTCGCGCGGATGGACCACGTCATGGCGAATCGCTCGGTACGCCGATCAACTGGTAGCCCGCGCCGCGCCGCGTGCGGATGAAGGAACGCGGACCGCGATCCAGCTTGCGCCTCAGGCGCTGGATGTAGACGTCGATCACGTTCGAGCACGGGTCGTAGCGGTTGTCCCAGACGTGCAGGGCGATGTCCTCGCGCGAGACGACCGCACCGGCCGTGCGGCACAGGTACTCGAGCAGGGCGTATTCGCGCGCGGTCAGCTCCACCACCTGTCCGTCGACGCTCACTTCCCGGCTCCGCGTGTTCAGGGCCAGCCGTCCGCACTCGAACCGGTCCGGCAGGAGTGGAAGCGCACGGCGGCGCGCCAGCGCGCGCACGCGCGCCAGAAGTTCCAGGAAGTGGAAGGGCTTCGTCAGGTAGTCGTCCGCGCCGGCATCGAAGCCCGTGATGCGGTCGTCGACGGCGTCGCGGGCGGTGAGCATCAGCACGGGGACCGCGTTGCCCGTCGAGCGCAGCTCGCGGCACACCTCGAGGCCGTCCTTGACGGGCAGCATCAGGTCGAGCACGACGACGTCGTACGCGGTGCTGGCGGCCTGCTGGAGCGCGGCTTCGCCGTCGCCAACCACGTCAACGGCGTTTCCATGCTCCCGCAGCCCCTTGGCAATCATGCGCGCGGCGGAGCGCTCGTCCTCGACCAGCAAGACACGCATAGCTCGTCCTCATAGGATGTCATCGGCCACGGACGAAATGCAGGAACGGGCCCGATCCGCTCACCAGATGAACGGACGATGAATTGATGCAGCTCTAGCCAAGCGCCACGACGGCCGCAGTCGCGACCGCGGCAATCGCGAGCGCCCAGCCCATGATCCGTCTCCCGCGCGCCGCCAGGGCGGCCGCCGTTCGACGGTCGCCAACCGGCTGTTCGCCGGTGTCGAGGTTGCAAGTGCCGCGGGCGGCGAGCGCCACGCAAGTCTTGAGCGACCGACTGAAGCAGACCGATGGCGCCTATCAGCGCGAACGGAAACACAAGCAGGCGCCAGGCCCACGTCCAGTGGTGGCTGATCATGCGGGCCGCGAGGAGACCGGCGGCCGCCCACGCCACCAGACCGACGACGAACCGCTTGCGCCGCTCGCGGGGGCCGATGTTGGCAAGGTCCACTGAGGACGATCCTATCGCCGGTCCCCGCGAGGAACGGCGCGGCGTTCAAGATCGTGATCTCGTGGCCGCCCCCGCTGCCCCCGGGCTCACGTCGCTCAATCCGGCCGAGCCCGGGAGTTGTGCGATGAACTACTGGGACGGGACACTCGTGTCGACGAACAAATCCAGCGCCGCCGCCCGAATGGTCTCGACGCGCGTGGGGTCCCCGATGCTCAGGTAGCGTTCCGCGCTCGCGGTGTAGGCGGGCCACTCGGGCGACCCGGCGCCGTTCGGGTTCATGGTCTTCGCGAAGTTCGACCAGTACGAGGATGTCTCGTCGGCCACCTTGCGATCGGTATCCGTCCAGGGCAGGTCCCGGTAACGCAGGTTGTTGAACACGTAGAAGATCTCGGCGCCGTGGGCCGCGCCGATCATCGGCGGCTCACTGTTGCCGTTGCCGGCCGGCGCCGGCGGCCCCTGGCGGAACATGTACAGGAACACCGGCGCCTTGCCGGTGGTCGCTTGCTCGTGGGCCCAGAACCGGTGCTGGGCGAAGTTCGCGTCGCGCAAGGCGTCGTGGAGCGCGGTCTTCACGTCCGCGTCCGCCTTGGCGGGATACGCCCGAAGAAACGCCTCCGCCTTCGCGCCGAGCGTGGTCTTCGCCCACTCGGTGTAGCCGGCGACGGTCGTGGGCATGGCGCGTCGGCCTCTCGCGTTGCCAATGCGGCCGGTTTCGTCATTGGTCGCGCCGGTGATCAAGGCCACATCGTTCTGGCGTCCGGCCGCGAAGATCGCCCGCACGTCCTGTGGCAGCATCCAGCCGTCCACGATGGCGCCGGTCATGCCAGCCGGATCCTTGATGGACGCGGCTTCGAGGTCAGGCGGCGTTCATCGCCCGCAGCTCGGCCAGCGAGGTCTTTCCGATCGACTCGCCGAACGTGACGCCCTCGGCCTCGGCTTGCTTGAGGTCGGTCATCGGGCCGAATACGGTGTGCGATTCCCCGGCGGCGGCGCGGAAGAGCCCCTTGGCCAGCGGCGACGCCTGCAACCAGTTGACGCTGCGGCTGCCCCCCGACTGGCCGAAGATCATGACCTTGGCCGGATCGCCGCCAAAGGCGGCGATGTTGCGCTGCACCCATTGGAGCGCCGCAATCTGATCCAGGGCGCCATAGTTGCCGGAGCTGTGGTGGGGTGATTCCTTGGTCAGCTCCGGGTGCGCCATCCATCCGAAGACGTTCACCCGATAGTTGAACGTGACGACGACTACGCCCTTCTTCGCGAGCCCGTCGCCGGCGTAGAACTGCTCGGAGCCGGACCCCTGCACGCCGCCGCCGCCATAGATCCAGACCATGACCGGCAACCGCTCTGAGGCCGATGACGCCGGCGTCCACACGTTCAGGTACAGGCAGTCCTCGCTCTCCGGGTAGACGTCGTCGTTCCACCACGAGTTCGACATGCTCGCGCTGCGCCTGCATGCACGAGGCGCCGAAGTGATCGGCTGTCCGCACGCCCGTCCACGGCACGACCGGCTGCGGCGGCTTCCAGCGCAGATCGCCCACCGGCGGCGCGGCGAATGGAATGCCCCGGTACGCCCGGACGTTCCAGCCCCAGCTCGGCCGGCCGGTGATCAACCCACCGTCAACCTTCACCGGTTCCTGCACCCCCGCGCCCAGCGGCGCGACAAGCACAACGGCCACCCCGAGGGCGGCAATCAGCGACTTCATGTTCGAATCCTCCACAGCAAGCTGGCCATGTACATCGCGCCATCGACAAGAACGCTCATGAGAACGTCACCGTGAGCTCGCCGCCGGAGCGAGGCTCACCGGCGGGGCCGGCGCCGTGGCACCAGCAAAGGTCCGAAAGGCCGGCTCGATTCCCGCGTTATCGATCACGTGCGTGGCGTCCGGAGGCCAGTCGGTTCCCGTGACCCGCACGTTCCCGGTGAGCAGATTGTGGTGCGCAAGGGCATTCGGCGTCCGGGCGGCCCCGGCGTTGTACCAGTTCCCTTGGATGACGTTGTCGCTCGTCTCGTTGACGCGGGAGGCGTTCGTGAACACCCATGCGCCGCAATCCTGGAGCACGTTGTTCTGCAGCGTCACGTACCGCGAGCCCTCATCGAGATACAGGCCGACCGTGTGCCGGTTGTCGTACACGTAGTTGCCGCTGACAACGGCGCCCGGATTGGCTGACAAGTTGTAGATGCTCCCGCCGTCGTGGAACACCTTCTTCGTGCCGTGGACGAGGTTGTCCGTGATGGCCGTGTTCTTCAGCGTCGTCGGCGTCGCGTACACGGGCTGGTAATCGTACAAGCCGCGGTTGCGGTAATCCTGGCTGCCGCCGGCGTCATTGGCGCCCCAGCCCCAGCCCACGTCGATGCCGTCATACGCGAGATCCGAGACCTCATTGTGCGCGATCACGGCGTGGTCAACGTAGGTGGAGAGGATGCCCGACATCGCCTTGTAGTCCTTCGCGACATCCGTGATGAGGTTGTTGTCGATCGTGATGTTCCTCAGCGTCATGCGCGGGTCGCGCGGATGATGGGCGTCTGGCTTCACGCCGCCGGCCACCACGCCCGCGCCGCCCAGATCGACAAACCGATTGTGGTGCACCGTCACGTCGGTGACCCCGAGACCGATGCCGGAGCCGTTCGCGTCGGCGTCGTTGCCCAGGCCCAGGCCCACCTGTCCCAGGTGGGCGAAGACATCGTCCGAAAAGGTGATGTGCGAGGCCGCCGCTACCTGAACGGCGGCCGGGATCTGATTCCACGAGTTGCGGGCGGCCTCGAACTGCGGACACCCGCCCTGGCAGCTCGAGAGGTAATCGGACGGCTGCGGGAACGCGGCCGGGATGAAGGCGCCGTTCTGCTGGTCCGCATAGCCAATCGGCGTCCCAGGCGAGCGCCAGGTCGAATATGAAAACTGGATGCCCGAGAACGTGACGTCATGCACCGGCGCGGCGTAGCTGCCCGCAATCTGCACCAGGGAGTCGAGCGCCGGCAGCACGAACGACCGGGTAGCCGGATCGACCCCGGCGGGCGCTCGATAGTAGAGCTTGCCCACCGAGGGGTCGAGGTACCACTGCCCTGGCTGGAGGAACGCGTAGGCGTTCTCCAGCAGCAGCGTCCCTCCCGCGAAAGGCCGGGCGAGCGTGTCGTAGCCCCAGTTGTTGTTCTGCCACGCCGGCTGCTGCATGGTGATCGTCGAACCGACGATGCGCTCGACGGGCGCGTACCGATCGGTGAACGAATCCTGGCTCTCGACCTCGATACGGTGCTGGTCGGGCAAGGCGGCCAGATAGGCCAGAGCCGGGTTGTCGATCGTCATCCCGGCGGTGGTGACTGTGACGTCGCTCCGCGCGATGGCGATGGCGGCGCGGGGCGCGGCGGCGCCGTCGATGTAGAGCTGGCGGCTGTCCGCGCCGGTTCGCACCGACGCCACGAAGATGTGCCTGGACGCGTCGTACGGCGTCCACCCGCTCACCGGGCGTCCCCCCGAGATCACCGGCGCGGCGTCGCGTTGCGCGGTCCAGGTGACCCCCGAGTCCAGGGCCGAAAGGCGAAGCGGCTCATTGAGCTGATAGGTCCCGGAGCCGAGCTCGACCGTGACGTCGCCGGATCTTGCCGCGACACGGGCCTTCTGCTGAGCCGCCTCGAGCGTCTTCAGCGGCCGCTCGCGGGTGCCCGGATTGCGATCGTCGCCGTTCGGCGAGACCGCGATGGTCGTCTGCCGGCGTGCGCTGGGCTGCGCCATCGCCGAGCTGAACAGGAGCACGGTCGTTGCGATCGAGACGGCCGCCGCGAGAGACCGGACGTGGCGCGCGAGTTTCAATGGACCTCCGGCGTTCTTCAGCGCATGAGGGCCTCCAGGCCCTTAGATCGCGGTGCAGTCGATGACGAACCGGTACTTCACGTCCCCGTTGAGCGTGCGCTCGAACGCCTCGTTGATCCGGTCCGGCGCGATGAGTTCGATATCGCTCGTGATGCCGTGCGTGCCGCAGTGGTCGAGCATCTCCTGGGTCTCGGGAATGCCACCGACCAGGGAGCCCATGATCGTGCGGTTCCCGAGAATCAGCGGGAACGGGCTCAGGTCCAGGGTCTCAGGCGCGGCGCCGACCAGGATCAGCGTGCCGTGCGGTTTGAGGCAGTTCAGCGGTCCGTTGATGTCATGTTTGGCCGAGATCGTGTCGAGGATGACGTCGTACCGATTCGCCAACGCCTCGAGCGCGCCAGGGGCGCTGGTGAGAACGAACTCGTGCGCGCCGAGCCGCTTCGCGTCGGCCTTCTTCTTCGGGGAGTGGCTCAGCACCGTGACTTCGGCGCCGAACGAGGCGGCAAGCTTCACCCCCATATGGCCCAGGCCGCCGAGGCCCATGACCGCGACCCGCGAGCCTTTCTTCACGCCGACCTTCCGAAGCGGCGAATACGTCGTGATGCCGGCGCAGAGCAACGGCGCGGACGCGGCCGGGTCCAGCCCGTCCGGAAGACGGAGCACGAAATGCTCGTCAACGACGATCTGGTTGGAGTAGCCGCCAAACGTCGGCGTCTTGCCGTCGAGGTCCACGCCGCCGTACGTCATCGTGACGCCGCGCTCGCAGTAGTTCTCGTGGCCGCTCGTGCAGCTTCCGCAGGCGCGGCACGACTGCACGAAGCAGCCGACGCCCACTCGCTGGCCGGTCGAGAGCCCTCGAACGTCCTTCCCGAGCTTCACGACCCGACCGATGATCTCGTGGCCCGGCACGCAGGGAAACACGGTCATCCCCCACTCGTTCCGTGCAAAGTGGATGTCGGAATGACAGATGCCGCAGAAATCAATCTCGATCTGCACATCGCGGTCGCCGGGCGCCCGTCGCTCGAACTCGAATGGGACCACGGGCGTGTCGGCGGATTGAGTCGCGTATCCTCTGGCTCTCACGGTTGGCTCCTTACGGCGATTTCCCACAGTCTACTGGAAGGAGCACACCCGAGCGTGCGGCAGCACGTTCGGCGTGCGCCTCCCGCACGGCCGCGTCCCGCGCACGGCCATTGGTGAATGGCCCTCACAGGCCCTTGCCGAATTTGCATCTTGTCGGCCGCTGCCGGGCTCGCTACTCTTATAGGGCTACAAGACTGTCAGGGTGCCCGACGCGACGTCGCTGCCGACAATCGGGCGCTACGAGCACGGCGCGCCCTCTCCAATTGCGCACTCTCGAAGGGACGGCAGAATGGCACCCAAGGACGACTCGTCAGGCGGCGTCAACGTCAGCCGCCGCAATTTTCTGAAGTCTACCGGCGTCGTGGGTCTGGCCGCGACCGTGCTCACGCCGGCCGAACCCGCCGCCGCGAGCGGCCCGGCGGCGCTCGGCCCCGGCGAGGTCCCGGTGCAGCTCATGGTGAACGGGCGCCGGCTCAATCTGATGATTGAGCCGCGGGTCACCCTGCTCGATGCCCTCCGGATGCGCGCCGACCTCACGGGGAACAAGCGCGTGTGCGATCGCGGCGCGTGCGGGGCGTGCACGATGATTGTCGATGGCCGCACCGTCTATTCCTGCTCGACGCTCGCGATCGAGTGTCAGGGCAAGCAGATTCGCAACGTCCACGAGTCTCGCGACGGGCGCGACGCTGCACCCCGTGCAGCAGGCGTTCGTGGAGAAGGACGCGCTGATGTGCGGCTTCTGCACGCCGGGCTTCCTCATGGCGAGCGTGGCCCTGCTCGAGAAGAACCCGAATCCCACCGACGAACAGATTCGCAAGGGCCTCGACGGCAACATCTGCCGCTGCGGCACGTTCACGCGGATCTTCGAGGCGGTCCAGAGCGTGAAGGGGGTGCAACGTGGCTAGTCCCGCCCAGGGCAGACGCGGCGGCGGCCCGCCGCCGCCGGCCGACCCGCATTTCAAGTGGCCTGAGCACCCGACGGTCATCGGCACGCACGTCGAGCGGCTCGACGGCCCCGACAAGGTCAGCGGCCGCGCGCGATACACCTTCGACATCACCCGACCCGGCATGCTGTACGGCCGTATCGTGCGGTCGCCCCATCCGCACGCGCGGGTCAGGGCGGTCGATCTGTCGGCCGCGAAACGCGTGAACGGCGTCAAGGCCGTGCTGGTCTGGCGCGACCCGGCGGACCAGAACAACCAGGTCATGTTCCAGGGTGACGAGGTGGCGGCCGTCGCGGCCGACACCGAGGAACACGCCATCGACGCGGCGCGCCTGATCGCGGTCGAGTACGAGCATCCTTCCGCACGTCACGGTCGTCGAGAAGGCGCTGAATGGCACGGCCCCGGAGGTCTTCACCGGGGGCAACGTGCGCGACGCCCGGACCCAGGAAGCCGGCGACGTGGCGGCGGGCTTCCGGGCGGCGGCGCACACGATCGACGAGACCTATTCGGCCCCCGTCATCACCCACGTCTGCCTCGAAACGCACGGCACGGTGTGCGAGTGGGACGGCGACAAGCTGACGGCGTGGATCTCCACGCAGGGGATCAACGGCGCGCGTGAGAATTTCGCCAGCGGGCTGCAGATTCCGCAGGCCAACGTGGACGTCATCTGCCAGTACATGGGCGGCGGCTTCGGCAGCAAGGCGACGGGCGTGGGCGCCGAGGGCCTGATCTGCGCCAAGCTGGCGAAGCTGACCAGCCGGCCGGTCAAGCTGATGCTCGATCGCAAGGAAGAGCACCTGGCGACCGGCAACCGGCCGTCGGCGGCGGCGCGCATCAAGGCGGGCGTGTCGGCCGACGGCATCATCACGGCGTTCGACGCCGAATCGTGGGGCACCGGCGGCGCGGGCGCGGCGGCGGGGTTCCCGCTGCCGTACATCTATCAGATCGCGAATCGCCGCCGAACGCACCGCGACGTGTTCATCAACGCCGGTCAGCAGCGGCCGATGCGCGCACCGGGCCATCCGCAGGGCTCGTTCCTGACCGAGATCATGATGGACGAGCTGGCGGACACGGTGAACATGGATCCGATCGAGTTCCGGATCAAGAACCTGCCGCCCGAGGCGCCGAATGCGATGTGGGCGTCCTATCTGCGCGAGGGCGCCGCGGAATTCGGCTGGGACAAGCGGCATCCCACGGGCGACAAGACGCCAGGGCCGATCAAGACGGGCATGGGCGTCTCGATCGGCACGTGGGGCGGCGGCGGACGCGGACCGTCACTGGCACATTGCGAAATTGCCTCCGATGGCAGCGTCATCATGCGTCTGGGCAGCCAGGACCTCGGCACCGGCACGCGGACGCTCGTCGCCGATCATCACGGCCGACACGCTGGGATTGAAGGCGTCGCAGATGCACCCCGGAGATCGGCGACACGCGCTACGGCATGAGCCCGTTCTCGGCCGGCAGCACAACCGCCGCGAGCATCAGTCCGGCTCTTCGGGTGGCGTCGGTCCGGGCGCTGGACGCGCTGAAGGCCAAGGTGGCGCCCGTGCTGGGCGTCGAGGCCGACACGCTCGTCGCCCAAGGCGGGCGCATCCACGCCGCGAACGACCCGTCAAAGGGGCTGTCGTGGGCCGACGCGTGCAAGCACATCGGACCGCAGCCGATTGCCGTGGACGGCGACTGGGTCCCGGGCTTGTCCTCGGTCACGACGTCGGGCGTCCAGTTCGCCGAGGCCACGGTCGACATCGAGACCGGTATCGTCCGCGTCACGCGGATCCTCGCGCTGCAGGACTGCGGGCTCGTCGTGAGCCGGCTGACCGCGGAGAGCCAGTGCTACGGCGGCGTGATTGGGTCGCTCAACTTCGCGCTGTTCGAGGACCGCATCCTCGACCGGAACACGGGGCAGATGGTCAATCCGAACATGGAGTGGTACCTGCTCGCGGGGATGTCGGACATTCCGAAGATCGACATCCGATTGAAGGACCAGCCGGAGCGCGGCGTCATCGGCCTCGGCGAGCCGCCCACCGTGCCGACGGCGGCAGCGATTGCGCTCGCGGTCCGGAACGCCATCGGCGCGACCGTCCGGAGCCTGCCGCTCGTCCCGGCGACGATTCTGCAAGCGATGGAGCAGCAGCGCGCCGCAAGCGGGCGGGCGTAGCGAAGCCCGCGACGTAGAAGCGGCGCTGAGCGCCGTAGTGAACGGGGGTGGGGCCAAGGCGAGCGAGGGCACAGGACGCTCGCCAACTTCGAAGTTCGAAGTTCGAACTTCGAACTTCGGAGGGGCCCGCGAAGACAGCCACGGACGCGGAGCGCCGTGGCCAGCCCGTCAGGGCGCCGCGCGCAGCGCGTAAAGCGAACGGGGGTGGGGCCCCGTTCAGACTCCGCGAAGCCCGCGACGTAGAAGCGGCGCTGAGCGCCGTAGTGAACGGGGGTGGGGCCCCGTTCACATTGAGAGAAAGATGACCCGATGAAACCTTTCGCCTACGTGAACCCAACGTCAGAGAAGGACGCCGTCGCGGCGCTCCTGCCGGACTACGAGAAGGCGCTGCCTCTTGGCGGCGGGCAGGACGTCCTGGCGCGGATGAAGGACTACATCACGCAGCCCGATCGCATCGTCAACGTGAAGAACGCGCTTGACGCAACGGCTGTGCAGGCCGACGGCGGGCTGCGAATCGGCGCGGCGATGAAGATGATCGACGTCGCGGAGCACGCTGACATCCAGCGCCTGTACCCGGCGATCAGCGCCGCCGCCATCGAGGTCGGCACACCGCAGATCCGCCACCAGGGCACGGTGGGCGGCAACCTGAACCAGCGGCCGCGGTGCTGGTATTTCCGGAACGAGGAGTTCGTCTGCTTCAAGAAGGGCGGGAACACCTGCTTCTCGCCGGCCGGCGAGAACCAGTTCCACGCCATCTTCGGCGGCGGACCGAGCTTCATCGTGCACCCGTCGAGCCTCGCGGTGCCGATGGTGGCCTACGGCGCCACGTTCCGGTTGCTCGGCCCCAAGGGCGAACGGATGGTGCCGGCCGCGGAGTACTTCACCCTGCCGAGCCTCCAGAACGTCCGCACGGAGAACGTGCTCGCGCCAGACGAGCTGATGACCCACGCGATCCTGCCGGCGCCGGGAAATCTGAAGAGCGGGCACTACGAGGTGCGCTACAAGGCGGCGCACGACTGGCCCATCGCCTTCGCCACCGTGCTGCTCGCGATGGACGGATCGACGGTGCGGTCGGCGCGGGTGGTGATGGGGGCCGTCGCGCCTATTCCGTGGCGCTCGAAGCCCGCCGAGCAGGCGCTGGCGGGCAAGACGGTGACGGAAGAGACCGCGGCCGCGGCGGCCGAGGCCGCCCTGCGCGACGCGAGTCCGATGAGCCAGAACGCCTACAAGATTCAGGTGGCCAAGACCGCCGTCAAGCGCGCCATCCTCCGCGCCGGCGGTCTTCAGACGGCCTGACTCGCGAGGCCCGCGACGGAGGAACGGGGCCGAGCGCCGTCGCGAATGGGGGTGGGGCCCGGTCGGGGAGGGCCTAGAACGCTCGCCAACTTCGAAGTTCGAACGCCGAAGTTCGGAGGTCGGTGGGGCCCCGTGAGCGGCTTTTGAGACGACAGCCACGGACGCGGAGCGCCGTGGCCAGCCCGTCAGGGCGCCGCGCGCAGCGCGTAAGGCGAATGGGGGTGGGGCCCCATTCGCACTCCGCGAAGCCCGCGACGTAGGAGCGGCGCTGAGCGCCGTAGCCGAATGGGGGTGGGGCCCCATTCGCATTGCAAAGAAGTTAACAGGAGCAGCCATATGCACTCACTGACGTCGCCAAAGATCGCTATTGGCGTGCACTGCTTGAAGATTCGGACGAAGGGCATGTACGTGCAGTCCATCGTGGATCCGGACGAGGCCAAGCTCTACGACCCGTACGACGGGTCGGCGTACTGGTGCACGGCCACCCAGACCGGCTTCGGTCCAGACGGCGAACCCGTGCGGCCGGACGCCTGCCGCGGCGGGCGCGGCTGCTGCAAGTTCTAAGCGCCAATCCTCGTACGCGTGCCCGGGTCTATTGATCCCGCGCGCGAGGTTTCCGGCGCCGCCTAGCATCGCCCTGGTCAGCGCAGCCGGACGCGGTGCGCCGCGCGGCCGCCGCCTCCTCTCCCCAAGCGAACCGCGTTCCGTTCGTCCTGAACTATTCATGAATCGCGCTCACAGACCCATGCCGGTCTTTCGGACTACTCGGCTCGCACAGGCGCCGGTACTCTGAATTGAACCGGTCGCCAGGCAAGTGAGGAAGGAAGAAGATGCAGAAACGCACGCTTGGAAAGAACCACCTGGAAGTCTCGGCCCTCGGCCTCGGCTGCATGGGCATGAGCTTCTCCTACGGTCCGCCGGCGGACCGGCGGGAGATGATCGCGCTCATCCGAAAGGCCGTCAACCTGGGCGTGACCTTTTTCGACACCGCCGAAGTCTACGGCCCGTACACCAATGAGGATCTGGTGGGCGAGGCGCTCGAGCCCGTCCGTGGCCGCGTGGTCATCGCCACGAAGTTCGGCTTCGAAATGAAGGCGGACGGCAGCCCTGGCTGGGTCGGCGTGAACAGCCAGCCGGCGCACATCAAGAAGGCCGTCGAAGGGTCGCTCAAGCGGCTCCGCGTGGAAACGATCGATCTTCTTTATCAGCACCGCGTCAACCCGGCCGTGCCCATTGAAGACGTCGCGGGCGCCGTCAAGGAGTTGATCCAGGCCGGCAAAGTGAAGCATTTCGGGTTGTCAGAAGCCGGCGCGCAGACCATCCGCCGCGCCCACGCCGTCCAACCGGTGACCGCCGTCCAAAGCGAGTACTCGCTCTGGACGCGCCAGCATGAACGCACCATCTTGCCGACGCTGGAGGAGCTCGGCGTCGGCTTCGTGCCGTTCAGCCCGCTTGGAAAAGGCTTCCTCACCGGCGCGATCAACGAGCACACGAAGCTCGCGAGCACGGACTTCCGCAACACGCTTCCCCGCTTCACGCCGGAGGCGCGCAAGGCCAATCAGGCCATGGTCGACCTGGTGGCGGCGATCGGCAAACACAAGGGGGCGACTCCAGCGCAGATCGCGCTCGCGTGGGTGCTGGCGCAGAAGCCCTGGATTGTGCCGATCCCCGGCACGACCAAGCTGCACCGGCTCGAAGAGAACCTCGGCGCCACGGCCATCACGCTCACCGCCGACGATCTACGCGAGATTGAAAACGCGTCGGCGAAGATCATCATTCAAGGGGCCCGGTATCCGGAAGCTGTCGAGAAGATGACGGGACTGTAGCGCGCTCTTCAGGTACGGCGCACAGTCCGGACGATAGGCCTAGGGCTGGCGGCGCATCCCAACCGCCACGCAGAGCCAGGCCGCGGCGAGGCAGCCGAAGGCCACGAACATCGGCGCGACGGACTCGGTCAGACATTGCATGATCCGGGGAATGTCATAGCCGGTCGCCGTCATGGCGCTTGGGATGGTCCGGAAGGTACCGGCGAAACCGGCCAACAGCGTTTGGATTGCCGCGAAGATCGTCGCAAGCGATAGCGGCCGCATCAGGCCGAGCAGGCGCTCGGTCGGCCGGATCATATAGATCATCGCAACTCCAAGCGGTATCAGACCGATCACCATCCCGAAGATCGCCACCATACCCGCGCGCGCCAGATCCTGTGCCATGTGTCCCTCCCGATCCGTGTGATCGGGTATAACGCTCGGAGAACCGAATCGTGACGTGTCACGCGTGGCATCTTCGAGCGTTCCTATCCCTATGGACCGGATGGACCGGAGCGTCGAGCTAGCGCTGGTCGCTCGGCTGCGGGATGGCGACGCCTCGGCATTCGACGTCGTCTATGCCGCTTACCATGCCAGGCTCTTCAACTTTCTGGCGCGGCTCTCGCGCCGGAGGGACGTGGCGGAGGACCTGGTCGAAGAGACCTGGCTGCGACTGGTCTCACGGTCCGGGCGCCTTCGCGACGACACGCGGCTGGCTCCCTGGCTGTTCACCGTGGCCCGCAATCTCTACACGAGTTATTGCCGCTCGCGTCTGCTCGAGAGCTCGCATGCGGCGGACTTGATGGGCTTATGGCCGGCTGGCGCCGCCGCGCGGTCGCCGTTGGACGTGGCCGCCGCCGGCGAAGCGGGGGCGCGCCTCGAGTCCGCGCTCGCGGCGCTGCCGGTTCGTGATCGCGAGGTGCTGCTGCTCATTGGCGTCGAGGGCCTGACGCCAACCGAGGCCGCCGCGGTCTGCGGCGTCAGTCCCGAGGCGCTTCGCCAGCGGCTCAGCCGCGCCGAATCTCTCTTGGCTCGGCGCCTCGACGGGATGACGACGCCTCGGGCCGGCGTATTACGAGAGGTGGTGTCATGACCGAACCCTCAGACGACCTGGTGTCCCGTCAACTGCTGCGGCTGACGCCAGTCGAGCCGGACGCGGCCCGTGGCGAACGCGTCCGGGCGCGGTGTCATGCTGCGCTCGCCCGCCAGCGCCGGCGGCGCCGGTTGGCCGCCGTTGGCGTGCGCGTCACGGTGGGCCGTATGGTCGAGCTGGCCGCGGTGGCCGGCGTCATCGTCCTGTACGTCTCGCTGGTCATCCGCAGCGCGCTGGCGGCCTACGGAGGCTCGTAGCCGCCGGTCGCTCGTCAGTAGAGTACCGACAGGAAGAAGTTCTTCATCGCGCCGGCGTAGTACACGCCGTACTTCGCGAACGTCGCCTTCGTGTTCTCGTCGGGCTTCCAGTCGAAGAACGCGTGGCTCGCGCCGCCGAGCTGGATGTACTCCGCCCGCTGCCCCGCCTTGACGAGGGCATCGACGAACTCCTTGACCATCGCGTCCGAGATCAGCGGATCGCGCGTGCCGCGGGTCAGAAACTCCGGCACCGACCGCTCGGTGGCCAAGGGAATATGGCTTAGCGGCGCGATGGCGTCCTTCCAGGCCTGGTCGCTCGTGTGATCTGGCGAGTACGGGTTCAGGTTCGCCGGGCTGAACACGCCGTAGCTCGGGGCCCCGGCCTTGATGGCCTTCATCATCTCGTCGCGTACCTGCTCGACGGTCTTGCCCTTCGGCAAGTAGCTCGGCATGAACTGGAAGACGCCCGGCGTCGTGCCGAACCCACCGGACCCAATCATGTTGGGCATGAGCGAGGCGACCGCCGCCAGGTGCCCGCCGGCGCTGTCGCCGGTCACGCCGACGCGCGTGGGGTCGCCGCCGTACTGCGCCGCGTGCTCCATGATGTGCGCGATGCCGCCGAAGACGTCATCAATCAAGTCCGCCATCGTGTTGCCGGTGGCGTCGCCGTCGGCCTTGCCGGCCCAGCGATAGTCCATGCTGAAGACGACGAACTTGCCGCCCTTCGTCAGTTCCCGGGCGAGGCCGCGCATGACGTCTTCGTCGTTCGCCGTCCAGCCGCCGCCATGGATGATGACGATGATCGGCAGGTTGTGCGCGCCCTTCGGCGAGTACACGTCGTACTTCAGCGGCTTCACGCCCGGCTTGGCGTAGACGACGTTATTGGTGACCGTGATCCCGGCCACCGCGGAGGCCTCGATGAAGGAGGCGCCGACCCGCGTGTTCCGGTCGATCGTCACCTTGAACTCGCGCGTCGGGTTCTCGTGATACATCTGGCCGAATTGCCCGGGCACCGAGTACCACACGGAGTCGATCGCGTAGCCGGAGTCGGGCGTGGCCGTCAGGGTGACGACGGTCCCGGTCGGGTACTTGCCGTCGGCGGGCAGGGCCGGCGAGATCTGCACCTTGCCGTGCACCGACGGCACGAGCGTCACGGTAAAGGACGCCCCCTGGGCCCGGAGCGATCCCACGACAGCGAACGAAAGACCGACGACGATCAAAGCCTTGGTGATTGGGGTCATAGCGTTCGAATCTTAGCAAAAAAGCCAGAGGCGAAGGGTCCGTCGGATCAGGCGAGGTCGAATCGGTCGAGATTCATGACCTTGTCCCAGGCGGCGACGAAGTCGTCCACGAACTTCCGCGGCGCGTCATCGCACGCGTAGACCTCCGCGAGGGCCCGAAGCTGCGAGTCCGAGCCGAAGACGAGGTCGACGCGGCTGCCGGTCCACTTGAGCGCGCCCGTCTGGCGATCGCGACCCTCGAAGGCATCCCCGGCCACTGGCGTCGGCGTCCACGACGTGCCCATGTCGAGCAGGTTCACGAAGAAGTCGTTGGTCAACGTCTCGGGCCGCTTGGTGAGCACGCCCACTGAGGACCGCCCGTGATTCGCGCCGAGGACGCGCAGGCCGCCGACGAGCACGGTCATCTCGGGAGCGCTGAGCGTCAGCAGCGTCGCCCGATCGATCAGCAGACGCTCGGCCGGATGGGCGAGTCCCTGCGCCAGATAGTTGCGGAACCCATCGGCCGTGGGCTCGAGCACCGCGAAGGAGTTGACGTCGGTCTGCTCCTGCGACGCGTCCGTGCGCCCTGGCGAAAAAGGAACCGCGACGTCGTGCCCCGCGTTCTTGGCGGCGCGCTCGACGGCGGCGCAGCCGCCCAGCACGATCAGGTCGGCCAGCGAAATGGCCTTCTTCTTCGCGCCGGCCTGTGAGCCGTTGAAGTCCTTCCGGATGCCCTCCAGCGTCCGCAGCACCTTCGCCAGCTCGGGTGGATTGTTGGCGGCCCAGTCCTTTTGCGGCGCGAGACGAACGCGCGCCCCATTGGCGCCGCCGCGTTTGTCGGTGCCGCGGAACGTTGACGCCGACGCCCAGGCGGTCGAGACCAGTTGGCCAATCGACAGGCCCGACGCGAGGATCTTCTCCTTGAGCGCCGCGATGTCCTTTGCGCCGACGAGCTCGTGCGTCACGCGGAGGTACGGGGTCCTGCCACACCTGTGGTTCGGCGGGCACGAGCGGACCCAGATACCTGGAGACCGGTCCCATGTCGCGGTGCGTCAACTTGAACCACGCTTTCGCGAAGGCGGTCGGCGAACTCGTCCGGGTGCTCGTAGAAGCGCCGCGAGATCTTCTCGTACGTCGGGTCGAACACGCAGCGACGAGGTCCGTCGTCAGCATCGTCGGGGCAATCTTCTTGGACGAGTCGTACGCGTGCGGGACCGTGCCCGCGCCGGCGCCGTCCTTCGGCGTCCACTGGTTCGCGCCGGCGGGGCTCTTGGTCAACTCCCACTCGTAGCGGAACAGGTGCGTCGAAGAAGCTGTGGCCCCATTTGCGTCGGCGTGGTCGTCCACATGACCTCGAGGCCGCTGGTGATGGCGTCGGCGCCCTTGCCCGTGCCGTAGCTGCTCTTCCAGCCGAGGCCCTGTTCCTCGAGGGGGGCGGCCTCGGGCTCGGGACCGACGTGGGTCGCCGGACCCGCGCCGTGGGTCTTGCCGAACGAGTGACCGCCGGCGATGAGTGCGACCGTCTCCTCGTCGTTCATCGCCATGCGGCGGAACGTCTCTCGAATGTCCTTGGCCGCGGCGACCGGATCCGGGTTGCCGTTCGGCCCCTCAGGATTCACATAAATCAGGCCCATCTGCACCGCCGCGAGCGGATTCTCGAGATCCCGGTCGCCGGTGTAGCGCTCGTCTCCGAGCCACGTGCGCTCGGGGCCCCAGTACAGATCGTCGGGCTCCCAGGCGTCGGCGCGTCCGCCGGCGAAGCCGAACGTCTTGAAGCCCATCGACTCCAGGGCGCAGTTACCGGAGAAGACCATCAGGTCCGCCCAGGAGATCGCCCGGCCGTACTTCTGCTTGACCGGCCACAGCAGGCGGCGCGCCTTGTCGAGGTTCACGTTGTCGGGCCAGCTGTTGAGCGGGGCGAAGCGCAGCATCCCGGCGCCGGCGCCGCCGCGACCGTCGCTGATGCGGTACGTGCCCGCGCCGTGCCAGGCCATCCGGATGAGGAGCGGCCCGTAATGGCCGTAGTCGGCCGGCCACCAGTCCTGCGAGGTCGTCATCACCGCCTCGATGTCCTTCTTCAGGGCGTCGAGGTCGAGCGACTTGAACGCTTCGGCGTAGTCGAACGCCTGTCCCATCGGATCGGCCGCGGGTGAGGTCCGCTGGAGACTCTTCAGGTTCAACTGCTTCGGCCACCAGTCGCGGTTCGACGGGCCCTTGTGCGTGCCGCCCGAGACGGGGCATTTACTCTCGCCGCTCATGTTTCTCTCTCCTGTTCAAGAAAACGCTTTGGGGCTTCGCCGCCGCGGGCCCGCTCCCTGTTCGCGGACCGAAGCTCACGCTCGCGACTGCGCAGCGCACTCCGGACAGCGTCCCCAGTAGATCACTTCAGCTTCGTCGATTCTCGTAGCCCATGTCATCGGCCGCGGTGAGGCAGGGCGCGGCTCCGGTGGCGCAGTCGACGTCGGCGGTCCGGCCGCAGATACGGCAAATCGCGTGGTGGTGGTTGTCGCCGACCCGGGCCTCGAAGCGGGCCGGTGACCCGGCCGGCTGGATGCGCCGAACGAGACCTGCCGCGGTCAGGACGCCGAGGGCGTCGTACACCGACTGGAGCGAGATGGCGCCGATTTCGGCTCTGGATACCTCGGCCACGCCGTCGGCCGTGATGTGAGGCTGGCCCGTGACCGCCCGCAACACGGCCAGGCGCTGGGCCGTGACTTGAATACCGCGTTGACGAAGGAGGTCGGCTAAGTCGAGGGACACGAGCAACCAGAGTAGATCAAAAGATGGAGTGAATCCAAAGTTGTCCAGACGCGCATGAGGCGTGAGCCCGAGAGTGGGAAGTGGATCGCGTGAGCCCTCACCTACTGAATCTTGCCGGCGAACGAGTACAGGAGCGCGAAGCCAATCGACGTCTGGCGGCGCTGCGCCGCGGGTCTTGGGCTGGCGTACGAATCGGTATTCTTCCAGTCGTGCCGGAGCTCGATACGCCAAAGAAGGTTGTCGGCGGCCTTGGCTTCGAGCGTCCCAGTGACCTCCTTCAGGTTCTGGGCCTCGCCTGTCGTGAAGCCGTCCCGATCGTTGTAGAACTCGAACCTCGGCGCGAACGCGACGACGGGCGTGATCTGGAACTTCAGGTAACCGGCGATTCCCTGCCACTGCGCGCTGCTCGAGCCGAGTGATTCACGGCCGAAGTCGTAGTTGCCGGCGACGGTCGTCGTGGGCGTCAGCGTGTAGGTCACGACGGTGTCGAGCAAGTGGCGGAAGTGGCCGTTGTCGCCCGCTTCTTCGGGGCCGAACATGTAGTTCTGGACGATCGACAGCGCGCCCGTTGGCTTGATCGTGACGCCCACGATGGGCGTCTTGCCGGTGTTGTTCTCGACGATGTTGTTCCAGCCGTTCGTGAGGGCGCCCATCACCGTCACCTTGTCGCTCGCCGCGTAGGTCGCGCGCACACCGGCGTGGTAGTACGGGAGCCCCAGGGTAAACAGCAGGCCGCGCGAGTAGTTCATGTCGTCCTTCGCTTCGATCACCTCCGCGCCAACCGGGGTGACGAAGACGCCGGCGTCGATCTGTAAACGCCGGCCGACCGGCACCAGGTAACTGACGTAGGCCTCCTGGATGTTCTGGTACGGCGAGCCGCCGGGCTCCATCGCGTGGATGACGTTCGACGATGCCGGTCCGAAGTTCAGCGTGCACGTGAAGCCCACGCGGGAGTCGGTCGTGGGCGCCTTGGCCAGCCAGAGTTCAACCATGCTGAGCGCGAACTGGTTGTGTTTCGTATCGAAGGCCCGATACGACGCGTCCCCACCGGGTTTGGTCGAGTAGTACTCGTAGTACGCGTCCAGCACCCCGCCAATCTCGATGCCGGGCGGCGCGGTCGGCGGCCCCGACGTCTGCGCCATCGCCGGGGAGGTCGAGAGCGCCAGTGCCACGATCATCCACACAGATCTCTTCATGAGGTCGCCCGCTCCGGAAGACAGCTCCGCTAGAGATGAAGCAAGTCCAGGGCCAAGCGGCGGGGCCGACGTCACGACAGGCAGGGCGGGCTCAGACACGAGCCACGCCGCGACATCGCGGGATTCTCCACGGCAGGAGTGCTTTTTGCTCAGCCTCGATCAAGGCAAGCGTGGCGCCAGGATCGGCTCACGGAAACGTCAGAGAAACGTGGCGACCAGGGGATGACTGGGCGCACACGCCGACGGTCCCGAGGCTTGCGTCGCACGGATGACCGGCTTTGCCCGCGGCGCACCATCCCCTTCCTGCCACCCAACGAGCATTGGGTAGCCGAACGGCGACGATACGCGAGTCATCCAATTGGTGGTTGCAACTCGGACGCGCGCGCTCGGGACGCCGACTCGTGGAACTTGACTATCGCACTCCACACATCCAGGCCGATCCCCTTCGCCATCTGGTGCAGTTCGGGCATGTTGTGCGCGAGAAAGATCAGGACAGAGCCGTCCGTCGGATCGGCTTGCCACCAACCGCCATACGCACCCGCCCAACCGACTGTCCCCAGGCCACCGCGGCAGCACAAAGGATCGGCCTTCTCGGGTTCCATGACGACCGCGACACCCATGCCGTACCCGTGGCCCACGGCGAACAACGACCTGCCCAGCAGTCGAGCTGACCCACGCTGGCGCGGCGTGAGCTGATTCGAGGCCATCATGGCGAACGTCTCCGGCCGCAGGAGACGTCTGCCGTCCACGGCGCCGCCACCGACGAAGATTCTGGCAAAGGCAA
This sequence comes from uncultured Acidobacteriota bacterium, assembly GCA_963849525.1. Classification (GTDB taxonomy): domain Bacteria; phylum Acidobacteriota; class Vicinamibacteria; order Vicinamibacterales; family SCN-69-37; genus CAVXSP01. The sequence continues at coordinate 709,177 of CAWKHL010000010.1, forward strand.
GATAGTCGTCCAGCGTCGACCACAGTCCCTGTCCCCCTGACTCGAACGTCATGTCTTCCGGCCGCTCGGCAAGCGCGTGACCGCCTGGCGTCGCAGTCAAGGCGGTCAGACGCCCTTCGGCGTCAAACCCGCAGAGCCCGGCACGCCGTCTCCGCTTCTCCAGGGGCACGACGAATCCCGTATCGCTCATGCCCAGCGGCTTGAAAAGGCGCCGCTCGAGGACCTCGCTCAATCGAGCGTCCTCGAGACGGGCGATCAGGAAGCCGAGCAGGTCGGTCGAGACGCCGTAGTGAAAGTTGCCTCCCGGCTGATCGATCAATGGCAGAGTGGCGAGTCTCGCCATCCACTCATCCGGCGACAGTGCATTGTCGATCGTGGCCCCAAGGGCCTCGGCGTAACTCCGCGAGATCGGACCGCGATCGAAGTCGTAGGTCAAGCCCGAGCGGTGCGTCAGCAAGTCGCCAAACGTAATGGGCCTTTCGGTCGCGTACGTTTCGTCGAGCGAACCGTTCGGATCACGCAACACGCGCACACGCGCGAATTCCGGAGCGTAGCGGGCGATGGGCTCGTCCAGCGCGATGCGGCCCTCGTCAACCAACATCAGGGCCACGACGGACGTCACCGGCTTTGTCATTGAGGCAATCCGAAAGATGGTGTCCCGCTCGACCGGCAAGTCGGTCGTCAGGTCTCGCCGCCCCAGGGTGGTGGTCTGGGTGACCCGTCCACCACGCCACTCCAGTGTCGCGGCGCCGGCGAGTGCGCCGGCCTCTACATACGGTCGAATTGCGTCTTCAACGAGTTTCTGGCCGGCCATACGCGCTCCGTTATGTGTGTTAACTATTAAATAGATATGCTATTTTATAAGCAATGGCAACACCTTCCAAGCAGTCGGCGCGACGGAGGCCCAAGGGCGACAAGCGCGACCGCACCAGGGCGGCGCTCCTTGAAGCCGCGCGGGCGCTGATCCGGGAGAAGGGCTACGAGCGCACGACCCTGGGCGCGGTGGCGCAACGGGCTGGCATGACGACGGGGGCGATCTACGGCAACTTCAAGAACAGGGACGAGTTGTTCATCGCTCTCGGACAGACCTACTGGGCGCCGGTGAAGCCGAGGCTGCGACCGGGGGCGACGTTCGCCGAGGCGATGCGCGCGCTGGCTGAGGCAACGCTCGAAGCGATCCCGGAGCGAACGACGGCCGCCGTTGGCCGGTTGACGGGCATCGCTTATACGTTGGCCCACCAGGACCTCCGCGCGCGCGTGCACGACGTGACGGCGGGCAGCTTCAAGATTGGCGCCGAATGGCTGCGTCACCTGGGAGGAGAGCGAGAACTCCCGATGTCAGCGGATCATCTTGTCCGGGTGATTTATGCCCTCATCGAGGGACTCGTCCTTCAACGGATCCTGACCCCGGACCTTTACCCTGACGAAGTCTTCTTCAGCGCGTTCGCGGCGTTGGCCAACCACGGCTGGAACGCCGATGTGGACGCACCGTGAGCGCTGAGCCGATTGGGTCCTGGCTGGCGCGGCGCGACATTGCTCTTCTTTCGTCGGGATCTCCTGATCGGTTCGGCTCTCATTCCGAAGTGCCGCTTCGCAAACGCTCGACCCGATCCCGATTTCAGGTAACGCTCGAAGCGGCGCGCGGCTGACTCAGTTGAGAAGTCGATTGAGACGACGACACACCAGGGACGGTATCTGACTGTGTGCCCTGTGGGGCTAGTGGCCTGTATCGGCTGAGTCACTACCGCCTTCCGGGCGGGGCATCCCGCCTGGCGGCGTTGCTCCTTCCTCAAATGCAGACAGCATTCTCGGTCGTCGCGCCTTGCCATCCGGGCGCCACGCTCCGGAATTCGGTACTGACTCAGCCGATACAAGCCACTAGTGTTGTGCAGACGCAAGCGCTGTTTCAGATCAGAGGTGAGACCGACGTACGTGTGCGATGAATCGCTGTCGCTGCGGAGGACATACACGATCCGCTTCTCGATGGGCACCGCAGACGCGCAAGCATGCCGGGTGCCAACACTCACGCTCCTGGCGCGGTGATCGCAGATTGATGTACCAGGACAGGCTGAAGGCTGTCCGCCTGCGCTGAGCGCTCGCTCAGGCTCGCAGCTTCGGCGAGACATCCGCCGTAGCGGCCGAGAGAGCGATAAACCAGCGGAGCGGCCGCGGAGGCGGATGGCTGGGAGGCAGGGATTCGAACCCCGATAACAGCGTCCAGAGCGCTGTGTCCTACCGTTGAACGACCTCCCAGCACGGTAGATCGCCGCGTACGAGAACCCCCAACTTAGCAGTACCGCGCTCGACCGAGCAAGCGGCGTACGTCTGTCCGGCGGGGCTCACGACCCGGTGGCGGCTACCAGCGCAGGCCCAGCGCCTTCGTCAGGAACTCGACGAGCGGCGCCGCGCGCTCGCACGCGGCCACGTACCGGTCGAGAAAATCGTCCGACACGACATCCGCGTCCGTGAACTCCTTGAGCGTGTAGAAGTCCTTCCGCTTGAGGTCCTCGATGAACCGGTCCGCGGGGTCGAAACCGGCCGGCGCGCGCGAGAGCCGGTCGCCCTCGATGTCGATCCCCGTCTCGAGCACGGCCGCCCACTGGCGCGGCGCGGCCGCGATGTGCTGCCGGATCCGCGTGAGACCCGGCATATCGATGTGATACACGCCGCCGCCGCCGTACGAGTCGCCCGGCTCGAGGTGGAGATAGAACGACGGCACGCCGTCGCGCTCCTTCCTCGCTTCGTGCTCACCCGGGGGACGTTGTCCCGCCGGACCCCCTTGCGGCGTCGCTCGTGGGGCCCCGCGAGCCCCACTCCGCTCCGCCAGGGCGCGCCCGTGGCGCGCCTCGTGAGAAAACCGCGCCGCCGCCCACGTCTTGAACGGCCGTTTGTCGTTCGAGAACCGCGTGTCGCGGTAGATGCGAAACATCGACCCGCCGCTGCGCTTGGGATCCGCCACGTAGGCGCGGCTGACCCCGCGCAGCCGATGGCCGAAATCCGCGATGAACTGCTGCATCGGCGCCTCGACCGCCGCGACGTACCGCTCGCGGTGCGCCGCGAACCACGTCCGGTCGTTGTGCCGCTTGAGACTACGCAGGAATGTGAAGAGGTCAGGACTGAAGTACGCCGCCACGCCGTCCTCCGAGTACGTCCTCCAGGATATCCGCGGCAGCCGACCGGCGCCACGACCGGCCGCGGGAATAAACGGCCGCCCGCCGGGGTCTCACCTCCACAAGGAGACGATATGCGCGCCCCCCTCTACACCTCCATCGCGACGCTGATTAGCCTCTTGGCCTGTTCGGCGGGACCCGTGAGCCCCTCGGCGACCGCCGCGTCCGCCACCGCCGCCGCGACCACGACGGCACCCGCGGCGGTTGCCGCCCCGACCACCCCGGCGCCCACCACGGACGGAATTCCGTCCATGTACCAGAAGTTCGGCAGCGCCGTAACCGTTCGACTCGATGGCGACATGGTCGTACTGACGTCGAACGGCGTCCCGGATCACCCGAGTCCCTACTTCGGCGTGGGCGACCCGCGGTACGAAGCGCCGAAAGCCGGCATGACCGTCAACCCCAACGTAATTGCCGAGCAGCACTTCGTGTTTCGCGTCCCGGCCTCGCCCGCCGTGGCGACGCCATCCGACACGCCGCTCGGCCCGATCGGCATGGCCACCAACGGCGTGGCGCTGTTCAACCAATACGCCGCCGGTCGCCAGCCCTTGACCTACGAGATCTTCTCGTTCGACCAGTACAACGGGCACCCGCAGCAAACCGGCGTCTACCACTACCACTTGGAGCCGCTGTGGCTGACGCGCACCGACAAGAGCGCGCTCGTGGGCGTGCTGCTCGACGGGTTTCCGGTCTACGGTCCGATGGAAGCGGACGGCTCGACGCCCACCGGCCTCGATTCCTGCAACGGCCACACGCACGCCACGCCGGACTTTCCGAACGGCATCTACCACTACCACGTCACCGCGACGTCGCCGTACATCTCCGGCTGCTTCAAAGGCACGCCGGGCACCGCGGGATAGGAGCGAGACGATGCGCCTCGCCCTCCTCTTTGTCGTCGTCAGCCTCGCCGGCACGAGCGTCGCGACCTCCGCGGGCGTCGTCTCGGATGGCGTCGTCGTCGTTCGCTACTCGACCGGCGTGGTCAAATCCGTCGAGCCGACCTGGCGAGGGCTCCCGCAAGGTGTCACGCGCGAGTGGTACGCGACGGGCCAACGTGAAGCCGCACTCGACTACTGGCAGGGCGAGAAGTCCGGCCGCCACCGTTCCTGGTGGCCGGATGGCACGGTGCGCGTCAACGCGTTCTACGAACACGACCGGCTCGTTGGCGAATACCGCACCTACTACGCCAACGGCCGGCCCTACGAGCTGCGCCACTACGTGGACGGCCACGAAGAGGGGCTCCAACAGTCCCGGAACCCGGACGGCTCGCTGTATCTGAACTACGAGGTCCGCGACGGCCGCCGGTACGGCCTGATCAACGCCAAGCCATGCGTGCCGCTCACGAAGGAGGAATAGCCATGACCACGAGACCTTGGCTGGCCGCATTCGTCCTGGCCGGCGCGGTCGCGTTGGGCGCCGGCTGCGGCGCGTCGGCCGCGACCAAGACGACGCTGCCCTTCTACGACAACGCCGACTTCACGCCGCGATGGACGACGGACTCGGCGCACCACATCGGGGCGTTTCACCTGGTCACGCAGACGGGCGCGCCGCTCACCGACGCCGACCTGCTGGGCCACGTCCACGTGGCCAACTTCATGTTCACCCGATGTCCCGGACCTCTGCCCGATCGTGATGAGCCAGCTGAAGAAGGTGCGGGACGCGATCGACTCGTTCGGACGTCGTGCTGGTGTCCTACAGCGTGACGCCGGATCTCGACCCGCCCGACTTGCTCGAGGCGTACGGCGAGGCGCACGGCATCGATCCCGCCAAGTGGCATCTCGTGACCGGCGACCGCTCGCAGATTTATCGCCTGGCCCGCGAGTCCTACTTTGCCGACGACGCTCGCGTGGTGGGGACCGACAGCATCCTGCACAGCGAGAAAGTGCTGCTCGTCGATCGGCGCGGGCGGTTGCGGGGCGTCTACAACGGAACGCTCTCGTTCGACATCGATCGGCTGATCGGCGACATCAAGGTGCTGACGCAGACATAGGGGGACGGGTGTCGATCTGTGGAAAACTCGCGTGCGCGAGCGAGTTTTCCACAGATCGACACCCGTCCCCCTAACTGTGCAAAAGCTCGGCTTCGAACCAGCCGTTGGCGGAGGTGCGGAAGGCCCACTGGATGCCGAAACGGTCGCCCACCTCGCGCACCACAGCAAGACCCAAGCCGAGCTCGCCGGGGACGCTGCGGCCTTCGTCCCCGCGGAACCGCCTGTTGGCGTTGAGCTTGGCCAGCACTTCGGCCGGCGCCGGCGGGCCATCGTCGGCCACCCGGAGCGAGACGCGGCCGTCCGGCGTCCTGTCGACCGTGATCGCCGCCTGGCCGCCCGGCCGGTTGTAGCGAATGGCGTTATCCACCAGGTTGTTGACGGCCTGCTCGACCAACGCGCGGTCGGCCGCAATCGCGAGCGACCGATCCGCGACGTGCGCCGTCACCGTGACGTTCATCGCCCGTGCAAATGCCGCCTGCCGCGCGACCACGCGGTCCGCCAGGTCGGCCAGATTCACGGTGTCCTTTGCCGCCGACTCGCTTCGCATCCGCAGGAGCGCCGTCACCGAGAGGTTCTGCATGCGCATTCCCACGGTATGCGCCTCGACGATCGCGTCGTTCACGGCGGCGCGCTGCGGGCTGTGACCCGCTGATTGGCCCAGCGCGTCCAGCCGACGCGTGAGTTCGGCCAGCGGCGCCGCCACATCGTCCGACGCGGCGGCGATGAAGCGTCGCAAGCTGTCCTCGCGGTCCTTCACATCCGTGGCGCGGCGCCGGATATCAGAGGCCGCCTCATTGAACGCGAACGCCAGCGCGCCCAGTTCGTCGCGGCCGCCGACATCCAACGTGGATCGATACTCCTCGCTCGCCGACTGCCGCGCCTCGAGCCCCATCCGACGGACACGCCAAACGATGGGCCCGCCTGCGACCAGGCCGACGAGGCCAAACGCCACCGAGAGCGCCAGGGCCGTCACGACCGCGTCCCGCGTCTGGTGCGGGCGCGCGTGCATCCTGAACAGAATCACCGTGCACGGGCTGTTCTTCCATTTCGTGAAGATGGCCTTCTGCCAGCCCGTGCCGTCGCGCGCGACGAACGGCAGAATCGCCGTGTCGTAGCCCGTCCGCAGCACTTGTCGCATGTTCGCCGGCAAGGAGGGCCCGGCCGTGCTCAACGCCGTCAGCGTCGTGTCATAGGCGAAGTACTCGAACGGCAGACTGCCCGTGGGAGGTCGAGGCGCCGTGACGTCGGCGTCAGGCGCCGCCAGGACTTCCGGGCTCGGCCGATCCTCGCGAGGGCCGGCCAGAAACCAGTTGGGATTCGATTCACAGCGGTCGCGGAAGTCGTCGGTCATCTGCGACGTGATGAACCGATTCAGCGCGAGCGACATGTCGGCCGACCGAATCCGCCCGATGACGTACGTCACCAGCAGGGCGAGCGGAATCGCGACAATCGCGGTCAGGACGAGCAGTCGAGGGCGAAGTTTCACGTTAGAAATACGGCCGGGAACCCCAGAACGTTACCTCAGTTCATTCGAGGATTCGCCACAAATACCACGCGGCCACCGATCGGTACGGCCGCCACGGCTCGGCCAGCCGCAGCATGGTCCTTGGCGCGGGCCGCCGCTTCATGCCCACCAGCTTCTGTAGGCCCTTGACGATGCCGAGGTCGGCGACGGGGAAGACGTCGGGCCGATTGAGGCGAAACATGAGGAACATCTCCGCCGACCAGCGCCCCAGGCCCTTGACCGACGTGATCATCACGATCACCTCGTCGTCCGACAGATGTTCGAGGGCTTCGAGATCGAGCCGGCCGTCGACCACGCGCTCGGCCAGGTCGCGCAGATATGACGCTTTCTGCCCGCTCACGCCGACCGCTCGCAAAGCCGCCAGGTCCAGCGCGAGCAAGGCCTCGGGCGTGATGTTCGCGCCGGCGCCGGCCAAGGCCAGCAGGCGCGAATGAATCGTCGCGGCGGCCTTGAGGGACAGCTGCTGCGAGATGATCGAGCGCACCAGGGCCGCGAACGGCTCGCGCGTGCGCGACTCCGGCAGCCGGCACGGCCCAACCCGCTTGATGAGCGCGCCGAGCCGCGGGTCACGGCGCATCAGCACGCGCCGGGCACGTTCGAATTCAGCGGGAGAGAGAGGACGGGACATGAGCTAGCGGGTTCCGCCCTTCGACACGCTCAGGGCGTCCCGAGCTTCGTCGAGGGACGAGGTTCCGAGATTCACTTCTCACTTCTGGCTTCTCACTTCAAACTTCCCCGGATCAACTGTTCGACCGCGTCGAGTCGGGACAGCACACGGGCGCGGCCCATGAGCTCCAGCACTTCGAAAATGCCCGGGCTCACGGCCTGTCCGGTCACCGCCACCCGGGTGGCGTGGATGAGCGCGCCCGGTTTGAGGCCGCGGTCGGCGGCCAGTGACCGGAGCGCGGTCTCGAGCGTCGCCGCATCAAACGGATCCACGTGGCGCACACGCTCGCGCCACGCGTCCAGATGCGGCCGCAGATCGGCCGCGGCCAGGTGCTTGTCGACGGCCGCCCGATCGTAGTCGACGTCGTTCTTCCAGAACGGCGCGGTGAGCCCGACGATGTCGTGGAGCTTGCGGGCGCGCGGCTTGACGAGGTCGATCGCGCGCTCGAGGCGCGCGCGCTCCCCCGGGTCCAGGTCGTCCATGACGAGCCCGGCGGCCTCGAACGTCGAGCCCAGCCGCCGCGCGATCTCCGCCGCGGCCATTCGGCAGATGTGCTGCTGATTGAACCAGTCGAGCTTCTCGGGATTGAACACGGCGTTGCCGCCGCTGATGCCGTCCAACCCGAATCGCGCGATGAGCTCCTCGCGGCTGAACACTTCCTCATTGGTGCCGGGCGACCAGCCAAGCAGCGCGAGGAAGTTGACCATCGCCTCCGGCAGATAGCCCTGTGCTTCGTACTCGCCGACGGACGTGGCGCCGTGGCGCTTGCTCAGCCGCTTCTTGTCGGGCCCGAGAATGAGCGGCACGTGCGCGAACGCCGGCACGGCAGCGCCAAGCGCCTGGTAGATCAGGACCTGTTTCGGCGTGTTCGAGATGTGGTCGTCGCCCCGCACCACGTGCGTGATCTCCATCTCCACGTCGTCGACGACGACCGAGAGGTGATAGGTCGGGAACCCGTCGGACCGCAGCAGGACGAAGTCCTCGATGTTGGCGTGGTCAACTTCGATGCGCCCGCGCACGATGTCATCGAACACGGTGCGCCCCTCGAGCACGACAAACCTTACGGCGTAGGGACGACCCTCGCCTTCGCGACGGGCGACGTCGTCGGAGCCAAGCGATCGGCACGCGCGGTCGTACGTCCATGTTTCCCCGCGCGCCTGCGCCGCGTCGCGCTTCGCCCGGATTTCATCGGGCGTGCAGAAGCACCGGTAGGCGTGGCCGGACGCGATGAGCTTGCGGGCCGCGGCACGGGTACTGCTCCAGGCGGCCCGTCTGGAAGTAGGGCGCGTGCGGGCCGCCAACTTCCGGCCCCTCGTCCCACGTCAGGCCAAGCCACTTCATGCTCGCGAGAATGCCCGCGACCATGTCGGTTGACGAGCGCTCGACGTCCGTGTCTTCGATACGGAGAATGAACACGCCGCCCGTATGCCGCGCATACAGCCAGTTGAAGAGGGCCGTGCGCGCGCCTCCGACGTGAAGATACCCGGTAGGCGACGGCGCGAAGCGAAGTCGAACAGACACCCCTGAATTCTATAGGCGGTGGGCACTGGGCACTGGGCACTAGGCCGCGGGCCCCGGGCCTCGGGCCTCGGGCCTCGGACTGAGCGGTCCTGAGCGTGTGTCGAAGGGCGGGGGTGGGGCCGAACCAACTTCGAACTTCGAAGTTCGAACTTCGAACTTTCCGTTCGGCGATGGGGCCCCGCGAGCGGTCGCGATAGAGACGCCCGCGGACGCGACCGCCGTTGCCAAGGCTCCGGCGAGTCCGCCGAAGCCTGAGTGGAGGCGGAAGCGCCGCGGCCAGCCCGACAGGGCGCCGCGCGAAGCGCGTGAGCGAGCGGGGGTGGGGCCCCGCGAGCGCTTCACGGAACGTTAACGTCAGCCCGCGGACGCGAAGCGCCGCGGCCAGCCCGATAGGGCGCCGCGCGAAGCGCGTGAGCGAGCGGGGGTGGGGCCCCGCGAGCGGTCTTAAATTGAAGATACCGGCCAGGATTTGGCGGTGAGGCAGGGATTCGAACCCTGGATACAGGTTTTGGCCCGTATAACGGTTTAGCAAACCGCCGCCTTCAGCCTCTCGGCCACCTCACCGCGACGTTCCAGTATACGTGACGGCCACGCCCCAGGGACCCTGGCGCGGCCGCCCCGGCTTGGCGTCCACTGCCGGCCGGGCACGGCTCGATCCTTGCTTGATACATGAACAGCATCTTGCAGGGGGTGACACATGTTCCGAAGGATTTTGGTCGCCGTTGGCGCCATCGCCGTGCTGGCGCTGCGGCCCGTCTCGACGCCGGCTCGCCAGGCCGCACCCGATGAGGGTTTCGACCTCCAGGCCGCGGTGGTCGTCCACGCGTTTCAAGCGGTTGTGGAACAGGAGTTCAGATCGATCCTCAATGGCCTGAGCGTGCTGGCGTCCACCGATGACGTTCAGTCGGCCGACTGGTTGAACATCAAAGAGCCGCTGACGCACTTCAGTCACACAGTGCCGAACGCGGCCGCCGTGTTCTTCGTCCACCCGGACGGCTCGTACTTCACCGTCGCGGAAGGATTGACGCCGGAGAACCTCAGCGACCGGGCGTATTTCCCCAGCCTGATGGCGGGAAAGAACGTCGAAGGTCAGCTCGTCATCAGCAAATCGACCGGCAAGAAGTCCGTCATCGTCGCCACACCAATCGCGAAGGACGGGCGCGTCATCGGCGCACTCGGGGTGTCCGTGTCGGTCGAGAAGCTCGCCGCTGAGATCGACCAACTTCTGCGGCTGCCCCAGAACGTCGTGTTCTACGCCCTCGACCACACCGGGGAGACCGCGTTGCACCGTGACTCCGCCCTCATCTTCGAGTTCCCTTCCAGCATGGGAAGCGAGACTTTGTCCGAGGCCGTGCAGACGATGCTGACCCACCCGAGTGGCGTCGTCCGCTACACGTTCCGTGGCCAGGAGAAGGTCGCGGTCTTTGACAAATCCGCGGCCACCGGCTGGGTGTTTGTCCTTGGGCAGACCGGGGCCGTCGCCGCGCCGCACTGACATCGCGCGCGCGCCGGCGCGCGGAGTGCCGAAATGGCAGGCCGCGCCTGCCCTCGAGGTCTCTGCGGCATCTTCGCCACCGTTGGGAAGAAACCAGCTACGCCAGCACCATCGCCCCAAGGGGCAGGCCGCGGAAGCCGCGCTCTCCTGCTGCGCCGCTCAACTGGACCTGGTACGACATCTGCTCTCTCAAGTAAGGAGTGGATGTCCGTCGCCCCCATTGGGGTGTTGCCCCCTGACGTCCCCAGCTCCGGAGGCCTGCCATGAAGCCCGCTGTTTCTCCGTTCTCTGTCGATTGCGCCTGTCGTGCGACGACCGAGACCGTTTCCCCACACCCGGCCGCAACGCTGCGCGGCATCTGGGTGGCATCGATCGCTCTTTTCCTCATGCTCGGCTTGGGCCTGCCATCGGCATTCGCGCAGTCGAGCGACCATTCGTGGAACGGCGCCTATGCCGGCTTTTCGGCTGGCGCAAAGATCGGTCACTCGATTTGGACCACGACGTCCGTCACCGATCGCGGCGATGTATACGACACGACCGTGGACGCATCGTCTCCGGCCAAGTTCAGGCCCGTCGGTCCGCGCATCAGCGAATACGGCGGCTACAACTGGCAGTTCGGTCACTGGGTATTCGGTCCTGAAGCGGACGCCGGATGGTCAACCGGCACGTCGAACAAGATCGGACTGCCCGGTTGCACGATCAACTGCAGCGATGAGCCGGGACCGGGCCTCGACACTTCCTTCGTCAGGTACCGGTGGGACGTCAGCATGCGCGTCCGGCTGGGTTACCTCGCCAGGCCGGGCCTGTTGGTATACGAAACGATGGGCGCCGCCTCACAGAACCTCGAGGTCTCTGGCACGTGCCAGGCCAGCCCAACGGACCCGCAGTGCATGGTCATGCCAAAGCAGCCGCTGCGGATCGACACGCACAGCCACACCCGCGCCGGCTGGACGGTGGGCGGCGGCGTGGAAGGCCGCGTGGCCAGCCGTTGGCTCGTACGCGCCGAGTATCGCTACGCGGACTTCGGGTCGACGACCGACGCATTCTTTGTCGGGAAGCCTGAGCTCGTGCCCGGCCTCGACACCTATCGCTTCGGGTTCACCGTGCGCGCGCAGGTCGTGACCGCGGGAATCGCCTACAAGTTCTGACGCTGGTCGTGAACGCGTCCGCCGACACCCTCTTCCTCCCGGGTGTGTCGGCGGACGCTGTGCGGGCGAGGCTCGAACCGCGCGCCATCGACGATGGCGAACGCTGCAGCCGGCCGCTCTCGACGCCAGCGTGCTCGTCTTCACCGCTGGACTCGCGGCTGCGAATACCCGCTATCTCCCTCCCGCCCATGAAGTGATACAACGTTGTGCCATGGTGGACGTCCTGGTCATCGGGGCCGGTCCGGTCGGACTGGCCTGCGCCATCGAAGCCGCGCGGCAGGGACTCACGGCCCGCGTGGTGGAGAAGGGCGCGCTCGTCAACTCGATCGTCGGCTATCCCGCGCGGATGGAGTTCTTCTCGACGCCGGAGCTCATCGAGATTGGCGGGCATCCGTTTCCCGTGCAGGGCTACAAGCCGACGCGTGAGGACGGCCTCGAGTACTACCGATCGGTGGCGACGCGCGAGCAGCTCGACGTGCGGCTGTACGAATCCGTGCTTGCCGTCCGCGGCACCCGCGGCGATTTCACGATCACCACGAGCCGCGGCGAACATGCGGCTCGCACCATCGTGATCGCGGTCGGCTTCTTCGACCTCGCCAACCGCCTGAACGTCCCCGGCGAGGACCTGCCGAAGGTGACGCACTACTATCGCGAGCCCTACCCGTACGCCGGCCAACGCGTCGTCGTCATCGGCGCGCGCAACTCGGCGGCGAAAGCAGCGCTCGACTGCCACCGCCACGGCGCGCGCGTCACGCTCGTCGTTCGATCGGCCGAGTTATCGCCGAAGATCAAGTACTGGATCAAGCCGGATCTCGAGAACCGGATCAAGGAAGGCAGCATTCACGCGTTCTTCCAGAGCTCGGTGGAAGAGATCCGGCCGGAGGCCGTGGTCCTCGCCACGCCGGACGGCCGGCGCGAGATCGACAACGACTGGGTGCTCGCGATGACCGGCTACCATCCGGACTTCGGTTTCCTCGAGGCGCTGGGCGTCACCTTTGCCGCTGACGAGTTCCGGACGCCGATCTTCGACGAGACGACGTTCGAGACGACGCGGCCGGGCATGTACATCGCCGGGACGGTCTGCGGCGGCTATCAGACGGGGCGCTGGTTCATCGAGAACGGCCGGTTTCACGCACGACAGATTGCCGAGCACGTGGCCAAGGGGCGCGCGGCCCGCGTGGACTTCGGCGCCGTGCACTGGAAGACCGAGGAATAAGTCAAAGGGGGTCTAGGCAGCCTTCTTCCGCGTGGCGGTGCCGGGCATCACCATGGCGCCGTTCGAGAAGTCGAACGACGCCTTCAGCTCGTCGGCCGACCCGGGCGTAAGCGTGAGGACGGTCGAGATCATGCCGCCCTGGTACGCGAACGAGTAGTAGATCAACACATCCGCGCCGGACTTCATGACCTCGGCTGCCCGGTTGTCGCCCATCCCTTCAGCCGACACTTCGCCAACCACCTTGTCGGCTTCGACTTTAAGCGTCACGAAGATCGTCACGGGACCCTGCGGCGAGTCGGCGGCAATGGCCCAGTCGCCGAGCAGCGCCTTTGCGTCCGCCGGCGTGAGCGGGGTTTCCGCGGGCGCGGTCTGGGCGACGGCCCCCGCGGATTGAGCGTACGCCAACCCGACGCCGTGGAAGGTCCCGATGGACGGGAGCGCGAGCGCGCACACCAAGACAAGGGATCGGCGAACCATGGGAACTCCTTCGATAGCCGTCGCTGACTCGCTCCAGCCGTGCTCGACCGGGTCGCGGCCCTCCATCGTAGGAAGGCGCCGCGCGCTTGTCCAGCACCGCGCGGCCGACGGCGGCTACGCGGTTGACGGCCTCGTCGCGCACGGCACGGTGCGCATCTTCAAGGAGCGTTCGCCCGCGTTCACGACGACGCCTCGTCCGCGAGGGCAATGACCACGGCCGTGGCAATCGACCGCGAGTGGCTGATGCTGACCTCGAACCGCGTACGCACGAGCGGGGTCGCGGCCGTCACGCGCAGCTCGGGCTTGCCGGTCGCGGTCGTTGTGACCTCCAGCGAGGTGAAGGGCAAGGTCATGACGTCCGGGGACGCCTTTCGGGCGGCTTCCTTGACGCACCAGATCCCGGCGAGATGCCGGCGGCGGTCGTCTTTGCCCGTCGCCGCGTCCAGCTCGGCCGGCGTGAAGTGATCGGCGTAGAAGGGATCGCCCCACTCCGGCATCGCGTCGAGCTCTTCGAGATCGATGCCAATGCCAACGACGCGCGCTGAACGTGGACGCGGCGGCGGGATCGGTGCGCCAGCCGGCGCGTCAGGCTCGGTCAACGCGGCGGCCGCGGCGGGTGCCGCGCCGCTCGTCAGCTCGGCCACGCGCGTCTTCCAGGTGACGTGGTCGCCGACGTCGATCCCCAGCTCCTCGCGCAGCCGCGACCGGAGCATGCCAATCGCAATTGACGATCCGAGGCCGAGGTCGCCCAGGCGGGTCTCCGGACGGACGCGGTCGGGCGACTGGCGCGAAAGCCGCGCCACGACTGCTGCCACTTGGTCCATCGCGTCACACGTCCATTCAGAAAAGGCCCGCGGCACACACGTGACACAGGCTGCCCAGCGATCCGTCCGGACGCACCCACGCCTGCATGATGCCGTCGCGCGGATAGCGCTCGTAGTAGTCCGTAAGACCGATGCCGCAGCGGTCGCAGTTGCCCGGCACTGCGCGCGGGACGCGGTCGGCCGGCGCGGCGGCCACGGGCGCGTCGGTCTCTGAAGCGACGGCGTCTCGCAAATCCGTCAGGAACATCGCGGCCGTCCGGCCGTTCGAGACGCGGTGATCGAAGACGAGCGTCAACGTGAGCGGCGTGCCGGCGAGGTCGCTTCCGCCAGTGACACCCAGGATGGCTGACTGCTGCTCGCCGATGAGTGGCTCGACGCCGCTCGCGCCCAACCCGGACAGGTCGGTCGCCGTGAACGTCGCCGGCCGCATGTCCTCCGGGCGCAGTTGATCCTCGAGGTAGCGCGTCGTGCAGTCGACGAGCCACTGCTCGAATCTCGGCAATCGACCGCGCTTCGGCGCCGGGCATCGTGACGACCCGCAGCCCACGGCCGAGATCCAGGGCCACGCCGAGGTCGACATGCGTGTATTCGACGACCGCGTCGCGGTCGAACGCCGCGTTGAGCTGCGGATACGCGGACAGCAACCGCGCCGCATGGAACACGATGGTCGGCAGGCCCGCCGCCGGGCCGAGCCGATGGCGGCCGACCTGGACGGTCACGCTGCTCGCGAGCACATCGGCGGCGTTGACGAGCGCGTGGACCTCGGCGCGTTTGATCCAATCGAGCGGCACCCGGCGGCCGCGGCTGAGGTCGATGAGCCGGCGCGTCGTGATCAAGCCCGACAAGGACACCGCCGCCGGATCGATCGCTTGCGCCGCGAGGTGCGCGCGCGCTCTTGCAGAGAATCGGACGGCCTCAGGCTGGCCCACGTCCGAAGGACCGGCGGCGGCCGAGGCCGATTGGCGCGCGCGCCTGGCGGTGTCGAGTTCCTCCCGCGTCGCGAGAAGGTCGGCCACCGGCGCGCCGACAGCGATGACGGCGCCTTTGGGTTCGCGGTGGAGCACGAACCCCTCGCCTGGGCTCTCGAGGGTCACGGTCGCCTTTGTCGTGCCGAGCTCCGCAATCGTCTGTCCCGCACGGGCGAAGTCGCCGTCCTCCACCAGCCACGCGAGCAGCTCGACGCTGTCGTCGTTCGCGTTGACGCGGGGAATCGTGATGGGCGTGGCGCTCATCTGGACACTCCGACCGCGGCGCGGACGACGGCATCGACATCGGGCAGCGCCTGGCGTTCGAGCGCGCCGCTTGCGGGCACGATGGTCGGCGCCGCCGCGACGCGGGCAATCCGGCCGGCGATTCGAGGAAACAGAATCGGCGGCCTGCGCCGAGACTTCGGCGCCGAATCCGGCGAATCCCTGCCCTTCCTCGGCGACCACGACCGCCGGGGCCTGGCCGATGACGTGAGCGTAGGCGCGCATGTCGAGAGGATAGATCTGCGTCGGACACAGCACCTGGCAGATGAGGTCGTGTTCCTCGAATAAGCGGTCCGCGGCGTCAACCAGTCGATCGCCCATGCCGCCGTACCCGATGAGCGTCACGTCGATGTGGTTGGTCCTCGGGCGCAGCCACGCCGCGGGAAGGGGCTCGACCGAATGCAGCAGATCGAACCCGTCGGGCGCGCGGCTCTGGAGCATCGCGCCGTACAGACGCTTGTGCTCCACGACGAACGTCGGCCCGTATCCGCCCTGGAGAAGCACGGCGTACACGTCTCCCGGATCCACGAGCGCGCTGACGGCCACCACTCTCAACCCTGGCGTGCCGAAGAAGTGCCGCTCGAGGCTCTGGCTGTGCGTCGGACCGTATCCTCGGCCGCCGCCCATCGGCGTCCTCACGATGAGGTCCACCGGCTCAGCCAACGCGTACATCGCCTGGAACTTCGCCGCGTGATTGACGATCTGATCGAACGCCAGCGCGCTGAAATCGCCGAACATGATCTCGACGACCGGCCGATGGCCGGACAGCGCCAGTCCGGCCGACAGGCCCACGATGGCGGCCTCGGAGATCGGCGTGTTGCGGACGCGATCCGGAAAAGCGGACGAGAGGCCCTGCGTTACTTTGAACGCGCCGCCGTACGGGTCCTCGATGTCTTCGCCGATGACGAGCACGCGCGGGTCGTGTTCGAGCGCCCGCGCGAGCGCGCCATTGATGGCCGCGACGCCTCGCACGGCGGGCAGGGCCACCCTCGTCCACCCGACCGGCTGGGCGGCGGCGGGGGCCGGGACCGGCGTGGGAAATGGCGCCGCCTCCGCTCGCTCGACCGCCACGCGGATGCGATCGGCCGCCGCGTCGCGACCGGCCAACGCGTCCGGGTCCCGATCGTCGAGCAGCAGATTCAGGACGTCCCGCCGCTCGTACTCCGCGATTTCGGCGGGCGAGCGGAGGTCGTCGCCCTTCGAGTGCGCCCGCAACCGATACGTGTCAACCAGCAGAAACGCCGGCGTGCGCGTCGTCCGCACGTGGGTGAACGCCGCGTCCATCTGGCTGCGCAGCGCGGGCCAGTCCCACGTGTCAGCGCGCCATGTCGAGATGCCGAAAGCGCCGGCGCGCGCCAGGATGTCGCCGGCAACGCCTTGCACCTTGGGCGTCAACTGCGCGTATCCGTTGTCCTCGAGCACGATGAGCAGCGGCAGATCCCACAGCGCCGCCAGGTTCATCGTCTCGTAGAGCGCGCCCTCGCCGAGCGTGCCGTCGCCGGCGATGGCAACCGCCATCCGGTCGCCGCCGGCCAGCCGCGCCGCGAACGCCACGCCGGCGCTGGCGGGAAAGATGCCGCCTTGGATGCCGCTCGAATAGAACCCCGGCGCGTGGAGATGCTGGCTCCCGCCGACGCCGCCGCAGACGCCGGTCGCGCGCCCCATGAGCTCGGCGACGAGCCCGTCAACGTCATCGGTCAGTGACAGAAAGTGACCGTGGCAGCGGTGGGTCGAGAAGAGCGTGTCGCCCTCCCGGAGGAACTCCGCGAGCACGGCGCCGACCAATTCCTGACCGATGCACGTATGGATGGTGCCGAACAGGCGGCCTTCGGAGAACAGCTCGAGGAGACGGGTCTCGACGCCGCGCGACAACATCGCCCGTCGGACGATCCGCGCGCGGGCAAGGGCGTCCAGCGCGCGCCGCGGGCCCGCATCCGTCTGGTCGCTCGAAAAACGGCCCACGTCGAAATTATAGGGGGTCAGGTCATGGAACCTGCGAGATGGCAGTTTCTGCCACGCCGCGAGGCCCCTGGCACTGCACTGTTCGTCGGGCTCGATCCGAGCACGGTGAGCCACATCTTTCTCAGACAGCGGAAGCAACGGACAGCGGTCGCTCCGGAGAGCGAGACAGGATCCATGACCTGACCCCCGAGCTTGTCCTGGAGTCCCAGACACAGCACACTAGGCGGCGTGTCCGTGACCGCCTGGGTCACCATTCTTGTCCTCATCCTGGCGAACGCGCTGTACGTGAGCGCGGAATACGCGGCGGTGGGCGCACGCCGCAGCCGCATGCGCCGCCTCGGCGCGGACGGCAACCGCCGCGCCACGCGTCTCCTGCAGTACATCGAAAGCCCCGCGGGTCTGGTGCGGTACGTCTCGGCCTCGCAGATCGGCATCACCCTCGGCAGCCTCATGCTTGGCGCGTACGCCCAGGCCGTCTTTGGCGGACCGGTCGGGCGCCTGCTGGCGTCGTGGGTGCACCTCGCCCCCGACACCGCGCGGTCGGTGGCCGAAGTCAGCATCCTCACGGGCCTCACCGGCGCGCAGCTCGTGCTGGGCGAGCTGGTGCCCAAAGCGCTCGCCTTGCAGTACCCGACCGAAACGGCGCTCCTCACGGTGCAGCCGATGCTCTGGTCGCTGGCCTTCTTTCGGCCGTTCGCGGCCGTGCTCAACGCCGCCGCGAACCTGCTGCTGCGCCTGTTCCGCTCGAACCTGAGCGGCCATCGCCACATCCACTCGCCCGATGAGATCGACCTGCTCATCGCGGAAAGCCGCAACGGCGGCCTGCTCGAGGCGGATGAACAGGAGCGTCTGCACCGCGCGCTTCGGCTTGGCCTCCGGTCCGCGCGGGAGCTGATGGTCCCGCGCGATCGGCTGACGATGCTGCCGGTCGACACGTCGTGGGAGGACGTGCTCCGGACCGTCTCGGCGAGCCCGTTCAGCCGGATTCCGGTGTACCGGGGCACGGCGGACCACATCATCGGCACGCTGCGCGTGAAGGACCTCGTCGCACGATACATCGCGGAGGGCCCCGTGCCGCTCGAGCGGCTGATCCGGCCGGTGGCGCGTCTGCGAGCCGACCTTCCCGCCGATCGCGTGGTCAGCCTCCTGCGCGAACGGCGTGTCCACCAGGCCGTCGTGGTCGACACGCCGGGCCGGGCCATCGGCCTCATCACGATTCAAGACGTCCTCAACGAGCTGCTCGGCGCCGGGGTCAAGGCATGACGCTCGCGATGGTGATCCTCCTCTGTTTCGCGTTTGTCGCGTTGAACGGTTTGTTCGTCGCGGCGGAGTTCGCGCTGATTGGCGCGCCGCGCGTGACGATCGAGCATCAGGCCGCGCTTGGAGACCGGCTGGCCGAGCGGCTGCGTGGGCTGCTCGCCTCGCCGCGGCGGCAGGATCGCTACATCGCAACGGCCCAGCTCGGCATCACGCTCGCGAGCCTGGGTCTGGGTATGTACGGCGAGCACGAACTGGCGGCACGGCTCGAGCCGCTGATTGGGCCGGTCCCGATCATCGGCGAAGCGGCGCTCGCCAGCATCCTCGCGATCACGGGCCTGACGCTCGTGCACGTGCTGTTCGGCGAGATCGTCCCCAAGAGCCTGGCACTGCAGCGGACCGAAGGCCTGGCGCGATTCGCGTACTGGCCGATGCGCACGGCGCTGATTCTTTTCTATCCGTTCGTTTGGATTTCGAGCGAATCGGCCGGCGTCTGCCTCCGGCTCCTCGGGATCCGCCGGCGCGAGCGCGGTCCGGAGGATTCGTACACGCCGGAGGAACTACAGCTCATCGTCGAGGAGAGCGAGCGCGGCGGCGCGCTCCGGGTGGGCGCCGGGCGCCTGCTCCGCGAGCTGTTCGAGTTTGGCGATCTGACCGCGGGCCAGGTCATGGTGCCGCGAGTGCGCGTCGTGGGCATCCCCGCCGGCGCGTCGCCCGCCGAGGTGCGCCAGCTGCTGCGCGGGCACCGGCATACGCGCTACCCCATCTTTCAGGGCGACCTCGACCACATCGTCGGCATGCTGCACGTCAAGGACTTGCTGCGCCGCCTCGTTCACGATGAGCCGGTCTCGGTGGCCGACGTGCGGTCGATGCCCATCGTGCCCGAGACCGCCCCGCTCGATGACGTCCTGGCGACGATGCAGCGCGCGCACGCGCACATGGCCATCGTCATCGACGAACACGGCGGGACGGCGGGCGTCGTCAGCCTGGAAGATCTGTTCGAGGAAGTCGTTGGCGATATCGACGAAGGGATGCCGGAGTCGCCGAGTCTGGTGCCGCTCGCGGACGGGTCGGTGCGAGCGGCCGGAACGTTGCGCCTCGACGAGCTGGGCCAGCACTTCAACTTGACGATCGAGCACGACGAGGTGGACAGCGTGAGCGGCCTGGTGCTTGCACAGCTCGATCGGCCACCGGGCGTCGGTGACGTGGTGCAGTACGGACGCCTTCGGCTCGAAGTGCTCGCGACGAGCGGCCACGGCGTCCGCGAGGTGAGGGCCTGGCTGGTGGATTGAGGGCGGAGTAGTGATATTGTGTGCGGCGCTCGACGGCGCGGTCAGCGCCGCCCGCACATCCAGACTCCAAGGTCTTCGAGGAGAGACGTCCGCATGCGGAGAACCACACCCGCGATCGCTGTAGCTTGCGCAACCATCATGAGTGCCGCGGTGTTCGTTGCCGCGCAACAACCGATGCAGGTTCCAAAGGACACACCGTCGTGGGCGTACGGCGTGCCGCCGCTCGACGCCCCGGTGGCTCCCCGCGGCGGCGGCGCTCGGCGCGGCGGCGGTCCGGGCGGCCGCGGGCGCGGCCCGGGCCGCGGACAGCCCAATATGGAGCCGCAGCACGTGCCCGGCAGCAGCGAGGCAATCACCGTCGCGCAGCTCCGCGACTTCTTCAACGTGCCCGACTGGTTTCCGAACGAGCACGTTCCCGCGCCGAACGTCGTCCTCCACGGCCGCGCGCCGCACGTCCGCGCCTGCGGCATGTGCCACACGCCCGAAGGCTTCGGCCGGCCCGAGAACGCCCCCGTGGCCGGACTGCCATACACGTACATCCTTCAGCAGCTGTCTGACTTCAAGAACGACCTGCGGACCAGCGCCGATCCGCGAAAGACGAATACGCAGCAGATGATCGAAGGCGCCAAGGACATGACCGACGAGGAGATCAAGGACGCGGCCACCTACATGTCGTCGCTGAAGTGGCGGCCATGGATTCGCGTGGTCGAGTCGGCGACCGTGCCGGAGATGCGGATTGCCGGCAACGTCTTCCTGCCGATTGACGGCGGCGGCACCGAACCCATCGGCAACCGCATCATCGAGACGCCCGAGAACGTGCCGCTCTTCGAGCTGCGCGATCCGCACTCCGGGTTCATCGCCTACGCGCCCCCGGGCAGCATCCAGAAAGGCGCGGCCCTGGTCTCTGGAGGCGGCGGCAACACGTTCCCGTGCGCGACGTGCCACGGCGCGGATCTGAACGGTATCGGCCCGGTGCCCGGCATCGCCGGCCGAGGGCCGAGCTACCTGATGCGGCAGCTCTACGACTTCCAGCAGGGCACGCGGCGGGGTCCGTGGTCGCCGCTGATGAAGCAGGTCGTCGAGCACCTCACGCAGGAGGACATGGTGGACATCGTGGCGTACGTCGCGTCGCGCAGTCCGGTTAGAAATTAGCGGTTCTTCCCGATCCTTCCGCTCATCCGGGCCGCGCGTGCAGGCGCGGCCCGGAGACCTACTAATTGAATAGTTGACAGCCGCCGGCTACTTCCTTAGGATCTACTAGTCAGCTAGTAGGAGAGTGACCGTGCCGACTTTCACCGACCGCGAGCTCGATGTCATGCAGGTGCTTTGGCGCCTGGGCCCCGCGACTGTTGCCGACGTGCGCCGCGAGCTGGACGACGACCTGGCGTATACGACCGTCCTGACCGTCTTGCGGACACTCGAAGAGAAGGGGCACGTCGATCACCGCGAGGCCGGAAAAGCGCACCGGTATTTCGCGACCGTCGACGAGCTGGCGGCCAGGAAGTCCGCGCTGTCGCGGTTGGTCGACCGGGTCTTCGGCGGCTCGGCCGAACTCCTCCTCACTCAGCTCGTCGCCGACCGCCATCTGTCCCCGGGTGAGATCGAACGGCTTCGCGCCGCGCTGGACCGACCGGCCAAGCGAGGTCGCAAGTCATGACGACGGCGGTCGTGATTTACGCGCTGGTGGTCGCCGTTCCGCTCGCAGCCGGGGCGGCCCTGCTCGAGCAGTTGGCGGCCCTCTCCCGTCGTCCGCGCCGATGGATCTGGGCAGCCGCGCTCGGCGCTTCGATCGTCCTCGGCGCGGCCGTGCCTGCGCGCGCGCTCCTGTTCGGAGAGGCCGCACACGCGTCCGCGTCGGCCGTCAGTGGCGGCGCGCCGCTGGCGTTCGTCGCGCGGGCCGCTTTGCCTGGCGCGTGGACGCGGCTGCGGCTCGGGCTTGGCGCGAACGTCGACGCGCTCGTCGCGGCGGCTCGCCCGTTCGACGCCGTGTGGCTCGGCGCGTGGGTCGCCGGAAGCGTGGCGCTCGTCGCGGCGTATCTTCTCGGTCTTGCCGTGCTCCGGCGGCGTCGGCGCACGTGGCGAGAGGCGCGCGTCCAGGACGCGGCGGTGCTGGTGGCCCCGGACGCCGGACCGGCCGTCATCGGCGTCTGGTCGTCGCGAGTCGTGCTGCCGGAATGGGCGCTGGCGCTCGATCGGCGGTCCATCGATCTCATGCTCAGACACGAGCACGCGCACACGTCCGCGCGCGACCCGTTGCTCGTTCACGCGGCGAACCTCGCACTCCTCGTCATGCCGTGGAATCCGCTGGCCTGGTGGATGGTCTCGCGCCTCCGGATCGCGGTGGAACTGGACTGCGACGGACGAGTCATTGGCGCCTACCGGCACGACGAGACCTGCATCTCGGCCTACGGCGAGCTCTTGCTCACCGTGGCCGCTCACCGATCGGCCGGACATCCACTCGTCGTGCCCGCGCTCCTCGAACGCCCCTCGGCTCTCTCACGGAGGTTATCTGCGATGTCGATCACGTCATTCGCGTTCTCACGCATCCGCGCAACCCTCGCGGGCGCCGGCGCCATCGGGTTCCTTCTTGTCACCGGGCTTCTACCGATGCCGCGTGTCATGGCTCAGTCAACAGCCGCGACGCCGGCCGCAGCAATCGCCCAGGCATCGGGCGACCAGGATTCATTCGGGAAAGGCGCCTATACGAAGGACGCCACGCCGCAACTGGTGTTGCCGCGGCCGAAGGACCACCCGAGCCCCGCCTACACGCCCGAGGCGATGCACGCGAGGATCAGCGGCACGGTCGTGCTGGACGCGATCGTCTCCAGGGACGGAACCGTCTCGGATGTTCGCATGGCGAAGAGCGGCGGCCACCTTACGGGAGACGCGTTGTCACTCAGTCTCGTCCATGGCCTCGAGCAATCAGCGCTCAGCACTGCCCGGCGTTGGACGTTCGAGCCCGGTACGCTCGACGGCAAGCCGGTCCCCGTGCTGGTCAAGTTGGAGTTCAAGTTCACGCTCCGTTGATGGCTTGCAATTGAAAGTATAGGCTGATATCTTTCAATTGATGCAGGCCTTGCCTGAGCGTCATCCGCTGGTGCCGGCCCCAGAGGCCGTGCTGGCGGAGGCCACGACATCGGCGGCCGCGCGCCTCGGGCTCACCAACCGGGTATTGGCCGATATCCTGGGCACCAGCGAAGCGTCGATCTCCCGGCTCGGCCGGACCCGGGTTCTCCGGCCCGCCAGCGCCGAGGGGCAACTTGCGGTACTGCTAGTGCGGCTGTTCCGGAGTCTCGACGCGCTCACGGGTGGCAATGAGGCCCAAGCGCGTGCGTGGTTCACGGCCCCCAATGTTCACCTCAGCGGCGTGCCGGCCGAGCGCGTCCGGTCGGTCGAGGGACTCGTCGATGTCGTCCACTATCTGGACGCAATCCGCGGGCGCCTATAGGATTCGCCGTCTCACCGCCGCGCCGTGGCGCGTCGTCGAGGCGCAGCACCGGGTGGCGACGCGTAAGCTGGTCCGCTCGGACGCGGCGCAGGCCGTGCTCGAAGAGCTGATCGAGGCGCAGAAACCGCCCGCCTTCGATGGCGGCCGGCTACACTACCTGCTCTTCACGCCGTTTCGCTATCCACCGCTGCCGCACGGCTCGCGTTTCGGGTCGGCGACCGAGCGGGGCGTCTGGTACGGATCCGACACCCTCCGCGCGGCGTTTGCCGAAGTGGCCTACTACCGGCTGCTGTTTCTCGAAGGCACGGCGGCGGATCTCGGCCTGCTCGAGGCGGATCTCACAGCGTTCCGCGCGCGGGTGCACACGCGCCGGGGCATCGATCTCACCCGGCCGCCGTTCACGCGGTGGCGACGCACCCTGGCGTCGAAGGTAAGTTATGCGGCGACACAACCGCTTGGCACGGCGATGCGGACCGGCGGCGTCGAGGCCGTGCGGTATATGTCGGCCCGTGATTCCGAGGGCGGATCGAACGTGGCGCTGTTCGCCCCGACCGCATTCGCCGTCCGGCGCCCGGTTTCCTTGCAGACGTGGCGGTCGGCGGCGAGCCGCGAGGCGGTCGAGATCTCCAAGCACGATTATTTCGAGCGCGTGGCCTTCCGGTTTCCTCGCGCGCAGTTCCTCGTGCGCGGAAGACTGCCCCAGCCGGGAACCGACAATGCCGACCGCCCTATTCCGCCCGCAGCGCCTCGACCGGATTGACGCGGGTGGCGCGCCAGGCGGGAACGGCAGCCGCGGCACTGGCAGCCAGCAGGAGCAGGGCCACGACGGTGGCCAGAGTCAGCGGATCGGTTGGCGTGACCTCGAACAGGAACGTCGAGAGCAGGCGCGTGGCGGCGACCGCGCCGGCCATCCCCACCACCACGCCGAACGCCACGAGCCACGCGGTACGGCGCGCCACGAGCGCGACGATGGCGGCGGCGTCCGCGCCGAGCGCCATCCGGACGCCGAACTCCCGCGTTCGGCGCGACACGGCATAGGCCAGCACGCCGTAGATCCCGACGAGTGTCAACACCAGGGCCAGCGCCGCGAACGCCGTCAGGAGCCACGCCTGGAACTGCGGCGTCGCCGTCGACCGATCGATGACGTCGGTCATCGATCGCACGGTCGGGGGTGCCTGGTTGGGGTCAACGGCGCGCACAGTCTCCCGGATCGCGTCGGCGACCGGCGAGGCCTCGCCGGTCGGCGTGACGACGAGCGTGAGATGAGTCAGCCAGGAGAGCACCGCGGTCTGCAGGGCCGGCTGATAGGTGGCGCCCATTGTCGGCGTCATCAGTCCCGTCTGATGGACGTCGTTCACGACGCCAATGACCGTCAGCCAATCGCCCGCCGCCGGATGATCTTTCATGCTCAACCGCTGCCCGATGGGCTTCTCGCCGGGCCAGAGCGCATGGGCGACCGACTGGCTGACAATCACGACACCCGGCGCATCGGCGCGGTCGGATCGGCTGAAGCCGCGCCCGTCGAGCAGACGCATCCCCATCGTGCGGAAGTATCCGGGACTGACGACGAGCTTCGCGGCCATGAAGCCCGCCGGCAGCGAGCGGCCGTGGTCGCGGGTGACGTCGCCCGAGATAAGGCCCTGGCCGAGCGGTAGCCAGTTCACGGTCGCGGCGCTCGTCACGCCCGGGCGGCTTGCGAGGCGATCGACGACCTCCGCATCGAACGCGGCGGCCTTCGTCGCGGTGTCATACGTCTTCGGCAGATCGATTGTTGCGGTCAGCGCGCGGTCGGCATGGAACCCCGGGTCGACGGCGCGCATCGCGACAAAACTCCGGATCATGATCCCCGCTCCGGCAAGCAGCGTGAGCGACAGCGCGACCTCGGCCACGACGAGCCCGGCGCGTAGGCGATCCTGCGCGTCGCTCGCCGTGCGGGTCCCGCCGGTCGCCGCTTGGCGGCCGTGGCGGGCGGCCTTGATTGCGGGTGCCGTGCCGACGACCACGCCGAGGAGGATCGAGACGACCAAGGCAAAGAGAAGGGGCACGAGGTCGACGCGTATCGCGTCCATCCTTGGGATCGTTCCGGCCGGCGCGGCGTGCACGATGGCCGGCAACGCGGCGTACGCCAGCAAGGCGCCAAGTCCGCCGCCCCAGATGGCCAGCAGCAGACTTTCGGCGAGCAATTGACGGAGCAGCCGGCCGTACGGGGCGCCGAGCGCCGCGCGGACTTCGAGCTCGCGGTCGCGTTCCGCGGTGCGCACGATCAGAAGCCCCGCGACGTTGGCCGACGCGATGAGCAGAACCAGGCCCACGGCCGCCGTGAAGATGAGCAGCGGCCGGCGGCTGTCGCCGATGACCAACTCGACCAGCGGGAGCACCTGCGCGTCGGCGCGCTGGTGACCCCAGGCCTGAATCACGCCCGTTTCGGCGAGGCGCTCGAGCTCCGACTGCGCCTGGCGTCGCGTCACGCCGGGCTTCAACCGCGCGACCGCTGGACGGAGCATTGAGAGGTGCGGATTGACGGTCACCTCGAAGGGCGCCCAGACGTCCGTGCGGTCCGGAAAGTCAAACGACTGAGGCAGGACGCCGGCGATCGTGTGAGACGCGCCGTCGAGCGTGACGACCCGGCCCACGACGTCGGGGCGGCCCCCGAGCGCGTCCTGCCAGAACTGATGGCTCACCGCTATCACGTCCGCGCGCTCGTGGGCGTCGCGCTGGTCCAGCAGCCGGCCCAACATCGGACGCGCGTTAAGAACGCCGAAGAACTGCGGCGTGACGTACGCCATCGAGACGTGACGTGGAACGCCGGCGCCAGTCAGCGTCGCGGGCGCCGACCACCACGAGGTCAGCCCATCGAACGCGCGGTCCGCCCCTTCAATGGCGAGGTAATCCCCCTCGTCGAGACCGAGCATGCGGCCGAAGGGCGTGTGTCCCTGGCCCGGCACCGCCGAAACCGCGACGAGGCGATCGGACCGAGGAAACGGCATCGGCCGGAAGAGCGCGCCGTACGCGATGCTGAACATGGTGACGGTTGCGCCGATGCCAAGGGCGAGTACGGTGAGGACGAGCGCCGTGAATCCCGGACGCCGCCGGAGCGTGCGCGTCGCAATCCGCACGTCACCGGCGGCGTCGTCGACCCACCGGAGGCCGCGCGTGTCCCGGCACTCCTCG
The DNA here is from genome assembly GCA_963849525.1 of uncultured Acidobacteriota bacterium. Lineage (GTDB taxonomy): Bacteria > Acidobacteriota > Vicinamibacteria > Vicinamibacterales > SCN-69-37 > CAVXSP01. The sequence goes on from CAWKHL010000010.1 coordinate 735,590, forward strand.
GTTCGCGTCGCCAGACCGCCGAGATCGCGGAGCGCACGGCGCCGGGCTTCGCGCGGCGAAAGCCCCTGCGCGCGGTACCTGATCGACCGCATGGTCCACGTGGTACGCGAGCTCCTCATCCAGCTCGTGGTCCACCTCAGGCCGCCTGGCGAGCGACCGCACGCGAAGCCGGAGCATGTTCCACCAGCGACCCACGTCAGACCTCCTTGAGCTTGACGACGCGGTTGATGGCGAGCGAGACGCGGGACCAGTGGTCCGTCTCGTGGTCGAGCTGCCCGCGGCCCGCCGTGGTCAGCGCGTAGAACTTGGCCCGCCGGTTGTTCTCGCTGGCCCGCCACTCGGCGCGCACCCAGCCGTGCTGCTCGAGCTTGTGGAGCGCCGGATAGAGCGAGCCTTCGCTCACCTGGAGGACGTCTCCGGAGACTTGCTTGAGGCGCTGGGCGATGGCCCAGCCGTGGAGCGGCTCGAGGGCCAGGATCTTCAGGAGCAATAGGTCGAGCGTGCCTTGCATCAGGTCGGGCGGCTTGCTCACGGTCTCACCTCGGTAACCGAGAGCATAAGCCCATTCCTCTCGGTTAGCAAGGGGAACTAACAATCCTTGCGCACGGCAACTCGCGCCGCCTATAGTGGATATATCCATTATGGATACGTCCAAGCCGCTGGCGCCCGCACCGCTCCACATTCTCCTCGCGCTCCTCGCCGGCACGAGCCACGGCTACGGGCTCCTCCGGGCCGTCCGCGAGCAGTCCGGCGGCCGCGTCCCGCTCGGCACGGCCTCGCTGTACCGCCACTTGGCGCGGCTGATCGACGCCGGGCTCATTGTCGACATCGGCACCCGCCCGGCCGATGACCTGCGCCGCGGCGTCTACTACCGGCTGACGCCGCGCGGGCGTCAGGCGCTTTCCGCCGAGCGCGACCGCCTGGCCGGATTGGTCGCCGCCCTCGATCGGCTGCAGCCCCTGTCGCGGAAGAGCCACTCGTGAACCCGCGACCCGCCCGGCCGTCCGCCGGTGAGCGCGCCTTCGCTGCGTTGCTTCGGCTGTATCCGGGGCATTTCCGCACCCGTTTCGGCGTCGCGATGCGCGAGACGTTCGCGCACGATCTGGCGCGCATCCGCCAACACGGCCGGCTCGTGACTGCCGCGTTCTGGCTCCGCACGCTGCTCGACCTCACCTGGTGCGCGCTCTGCGAATGGCGCCGCCGCGGCGCTCTCCGTCCTCTCGAAGTCGTCGACCTGAAAGGATCCACGATGTCCCGACTGCTCATTGACTGGCGCGATGCCCTCCGCGCGCTGCGCACGGCGCCGATCCTCACCGCGGTCGCGGTCCTCTCGCTGGCGCTTGGCATCGGCGCCAACACCGCGCTCTTCTCGATCCTGAACGGCCTGGTGCTGCGGCCCCTGCCCGTCTCCCATCCCGAGCAGCTCGTGCTGCTCGGGAACGGTTCGTGGACGAATCCGATCTGGGAGCAGATCCGCGCCAGAGACACCGGGATCGCCGCCGGCGCGTTTGCGTGGTCGAGCGACCAGTTCGACCTGTCGCCCAGTGGCCGCACCGATCCGGTGAGCGGCGCCTATGCGAGCGGCGACATCTTCAACGTGCTTGGGATTAGCGCCGTCCGCGGGCGACTCTTCACTTCAGCAGATGACGCGCGCGGCGGCGGTCCGGGTGGCGCCGTCGCCGTTGTGAGCTACGGCTTCTGGCAGCGCCGCCTGGGCGGCGACTCCGCGGCGATCGGGAGCCACCTCCTGCTCGACCACGTGCCCTTCACCGTCATCGGCGTCATGCCCAAGACATTCACTGGCCCCGATGTCGGCTCGGCATGCGACGTCATCATTCCACTGGGGGATGAGCCCCTGATCCGAGGCACGAACAGCACCCTTGATAACCGCGCCACCTGGTGGCTGGACGTGATGTTTCGCCTGCGGCCGGGGCAAACCGCTGCCCAGGCCACGGCCAGCCTTCGCCAGGCGCAACCGCAGATTCGGGAGGCCACGCTGCCGGCCGACTGGCCACCGAACATGCTTGCGCGTTACCTCACCGATCCATTCAGCGTGAGCGCCGGGGCCTCAGGCCAGTCGGATCTTCGGACACACCTGCAGCAGCCGCTCGTCGCCATGCTCATCGTTGTCGGCGCGGTGCTGCTCATCGCCTGCGCCAACCTCGCGAACCTGTTGCTGGCGCGAGCCGCCGCGCGGCGACGCGATCTGAGCGTCCGGCTCGCGCTCGGCGCGTCGCGTGCGCGGATGGTGCGACAGCTGTTCTATGAGAGCGTCCTGCTGGCTGGAGGCGGATCGGTTTTGGGACTGGCGTTCGCCCAAGTCGCCAGCCGGCTCCTGATTCGCCAGCTCACGACGATGGGCAGCGAGGTCTTCCTCGAGACGCCGCTGGATGTGCGCGTCCTCGCCTTCACTGCCGCCGCCGGTGTCGTCACGGCGATCGTCGTCGGCGTCGCGCCCGCGCTCGGCGCGTTGCGCGTCTCGCCGAACGACGTGCTGAAGGAGCACGGCCGGGGCGTGACGGGCGATCGGCGCTGGAGCGTTCGAAATCTGCTCGTTGTCGGGCAAGTCGCCTTGTCGCTGGTCCTGGTGGTGACGGCGGGGCTCTTCATCGAGACGTTCCAGTCACTGAGCGCCGTTCCACTCGGGCTGAAGACGGACGTGGTTCTGGTCGCGGATGTCGACGCCACGAGCAGCGCCAAAGAAGGCCCGGCGCGCACGCAGCTTTACGAGCAGCTCCGCGACGCGGCCCGGTCCACGACCGGCATCGCCAACGCCGCCATTTCAGTGATCGAACCGTTGAGCGGACGCGGGTGGAACACGAAGATCGACCTGCCCGATCCCGAGGCGGGCCATGCCGGCGTCCGTCTTCCGTGGGTCAACGCCGTCACGCCTGGCTGGTTCGACACATACGGCCTGCGGCTCCTCGCCGGACGCGACTTCGATCGCGACGATCGAGCGGGTCACGTGCCGGTCGCGGTCGTCAACCAGACATTTGCGCGCCGATTCTTTGACGGCGAGAGCCCCGTGGGCCGGCACTTCAAGTCCGGCTTGGCGGGCCCTCAGTCAGACGTGGATTACGAGATCGTCGGCATGGTCAGCGACAGTGTGTACCGGTCGCCTCAGGAAGGAGCGGCCGCGACGATCTTTCTTCCGTTCGCTCAGCTCGAAGGGCCCGGGCCGAGCGCTTCGCTCGCAGTGGATCTCTCCGCGCAGGCCGGCGCGCTCTCCGACGTGGAACGGCGGCTTGGCCAGCGGCTGTCGGCCGTCGACAGCGGCGTTGGGTTTTCGTTCCATCCCTTCTCGGATCGCGTCCGCGGCACGGTGGCACAACAGCGTTTGATTGCCGTCCTGTCGGGCTTCTTCGGCGGGCTCGCCCTGCTCCTTGCCGTGCTGGGCTTGTACGGCGTCACCGCGCACGCCGTGCAGCGCCGACGCGCGGAGATTGGCGTGCGCATGGCGCTCGGCGCCGCGCCGGGTAGCGTCGTGCGGCTGGTGCTGGCGCGCGTGGGCTGGCTGGTTGCCACGGGCCTCATCGTCGGCACGGTGGTGAGTCTCTGGGCCGCGAAATTCGTCGGCAGCTCGCTGCTCTTCGGCGTCAACGCCCGCGATCCACGGACGTTCGGCGTCGCCGCGCTCGTGCTGGCCGCCGCGGGCCTGCTAGCCGGATGGATTCCCGCCAGCTGGGCCGCCAGGCTCGATCCGACCGAAGTGCTGCGGGAGGGATGACGCGGGGCGGCGCGCGCGGAAATCCCACGGCTCGCTGGAGTTTTCCCCTGTCAGCTTGGCGGCTGTCGCCGTGCAGGCTCACGATTCCTGAGCGTTTCCCGGCCCCAACTGGGACCGATCCGGTGGCACCTGAGTTGCAGTCTCCAGAGCCAGGTGCCGCGGCCTGTCGTGGCGGCGCCCTGGGAATCGTTTCCCAGACGACTCGGAAGGAGTCACCATGCAACCCCAGTTCAAGAGAATCGCGCAAGTCATGGGCGTTCTGGCGCTCGTGCTGGCGCCAGTCGCCGCATCGGCCCAACAGTCGGCGCCCCAGGCCTCCTCGAATCACGGGGGCATTGGCATTGGCGTCAAGGCCGGTCCCCTCTTCTCCTCGCTCGACGAGGCAAACGTCACCAACGGGTTTTCGAATCGGACCGGGGTGATTGGCGGGCTGTTCCTCGGCGGTAACCGTCCGGGTCTCATCGGGGTCGGCGTCAACTTGCTCTACGCCAAGAAGGGCGCCAAGGACCCGAACTCGAGCGACTTCGTCAACCTGGACTACATCGAGGTCCCGGTCTATCTGCGCATCAACGCCGGATCGTCGAGCACGGGCGGCGTCAGCGTGTATGGCGTGGTCGGGCCGAACTTCGACTTTCTGCTGAAGGCGAACTCGAAGGATGGGACTGATCTCAAGAGCCTCTTCAATCGCGCCGACTACGGCGTGCAGTTCGGCGCCGGGGTCGAGATCACACGGTTCATCGTGGAAGGCCGCTATACCAAGGGCATCGGGAACATCGCGAAGAACAAGAATGACCCGACGCTCAAGACGAAGACCTTCGCCATCATGTTTGGCGTGCGGTTCAACTGAGCAGTGAGAGGACGGCTGGCACGCGGGGCGCTGCCCCGCGCGCCAGCCGTGTCTCCCGGCGAGTAGAAACTGCTCGCTCGATCCCTCCATGGGACCGTCGACCCACGGCCGACGCCCCTTGGCGGTTGGCATCCTTCTGGCACTAGACGAGCCGTCCCCAGCTTTTCGGCAATTCCCTCGGGGGAAGGCTCTTGCAAGGGCGCGTACTGAACCTCACGAACCTGGCCGGCGCGGCGGTGGTCGTCAGCCTGCTCGGGCTGCTCGTCGTGCAATTGCGGCCGGGCTTCCCGGCCGCGCACGACGCGATGGCGCACGTGACGTACACGTACGCCTTCGATAGCGGGTGGAGACAGGGCCAGTTTCCCGTGCGGTGGGTGGAGCTCCCGGGCCGCGGGAACAGCCAGCCGTTGTTCAACTTCTACCCGCCGGGCTTCTACTACCTCGTCGAGCTCGTTCACCGCGTCGCATCGTCGCTGGTCCTGTCGTTGAAACTGACCGTCTTGCTCAGCTGGTGGGGCGGCGCCTTCTTCGCCTACCTGCTGCTCAAGCGGTTCGGCCGGCTGCCCGGCGCGCTAGGGGCCGTGCTCCTGGCGTTCTCGCCGTACGTGCTGCTCGATGTCTTCGTGCGCGCGGCCTACCCGGAGCTCGCGGGCGTCGCCTGGGCAGTGGGTGGCCTATGGGCGCTGGATGGCTACGCGACCACGGCGAGGCCGGTGTTCTTGATCCTCTTGAGCGCGTTCGTGGGACTGATGCTGATGTGCCATCCTCCCACGACACTGATCTTCTTTCCGGTCTTCGCGGGATTCTTCGCGGTGTGGACGTGGCGCCACCGTCCACCTCTTCGCGTAGCCGCCGGCCCGATCGCCTCGGCGGCCGTCGGTCTCGGCCTGGCCGCGTTCTACGTGCTGCCCGCCATCGTCGAACAGCCGTTCGTGAAGATGCGCGAGCTCTCGAGCGGGTACTTCGACTTTCATCAGCACTTCGTCTACCCGCGGCAGTGGGTGGACTACCACTGGGGCTACGGCGGGTCGGTCGCCGGGCCTGGCGACAGTATGTCGTTTCAGATTGGCCCGCTGCAGTGGGTCGCGCTGGCGCTGGCGCTCGTCGTCCTCGCCAGGGCAGCCGCTTCACGGCGCGGTCGTGCGCGGGCGCCGCTGCTGGCTTTCTGGCTGGCCGTCGTCACCGGAGCGATGTTCTTGATGACCGGCGGGTCGGTGTCAATCTGGAATCACGTGGCGCCGATGCGTTTTCTTCAATTCCCGTGGCGCCTGCTCATGCTCGTGAGCGTCGGGTGCGCCGCCACCGCGGCGATCCTGCTCTCGCTCGTGCGGCGTCCGTCCATCCAGACCGCACTCGTCATCGCCGCGGTGGTAGCGCGCCTCGCTCTGTCGTGGGGCGCCCTGACACCGCCCAGATATCTCGATGCGCGCGCGACGGATATCGACAGTCCCCAGTGGGCCGACACCGCCGCCGCGACGTCGCACCCGTTCGTCGAGGACGGCTACTTCCCGGCGGACGTGACGCGCCGGCCGGACGGTCCCGTTCCGCCGTGGACCGTGGCCGGCCAAGGCACGGTCTCGCCGATTAAGGTCTCAGATACGGTGATAGACGTCGGCACCGCGTCGACCACTCCCTTGTGCGTCATCTTCTCGTCACCCTATTTCCCGGGATGGAACGCGCATATCGACGGTCGCCGCGCGCCAATCGACATCCGTGCGGGCTCCGGCTACATGGAAGTCGCCGTGCCGCCCGGCGCGCACGACGTCAGCGTCGCCCTGAACGATACCCGCGCGCGAACGGTTGGCAACGATCTCACGCTCACCTCCGTCGCGGTGCTCCTTGGCTGGACGGTGTGGGTGGGCCGGAGGAGGCATACTAAACCCTCGAGACGGTTCGCCGGTCAAAGCAGCGATGGTACATATCCGACACGCGAAGACGCTCCTGATAGGAACGTTGGCCGGGGCAATCATTTGCGGCTGCGGCAAGAGTAGTCAGGGAAGCGGGGGAGCTCCCTCGACGCCAACGAGCCCGTCAACAGCGGGCGGATCGACGGGTGGCACGAGCAGCGGCATCGCGGGGTGTGACGTCGGCGACCCGTCAACCGGCGGCGGTTCTACGGACCCGAACGGCCCGTACTTCCATCACATGGCCGTGGCGAACACCAGCGACGGCGCGTCGATCAGTGGCGCGATGATCGTGCTCGATCACGCCTCGGTGCCAGACGGCGTACGGATGGCGGACGGCAGCATCGCCATCTACTACGTCGACGGGTCGGCCGGCGGCGTCCATTTCGGCCACCTGACCGGATCGGTGTTCACGCCGGTCGGGCCAATCAGCGTCAACGGCGTATCCGGCCCGCGCGGCGTGGTCGATCCCGACGTCTCGCTGGTGGACGGTCGCGTGCGGCTGGTCTACCTGTCGGGCTTCGGCACGACCGGCCAGCGCGCCTACTGCATCGCCGAGTCGAGCGACGGTCAGAACTTCCAGGTGGTGTCGGCGGCGCTGACACTTCGGATCGAACACGACCTACACCGACCCGTCGATGGTCCAGTCTCGCGGATGGCACGCTGGCTGCTGGCCGGGTCGAATGGCCAGTCCACGATTCTCGCGCGATCCACCGATGGACTGAGCTTCAGCCAATACGGGTCGGTCAACTATGGCGGCGTGCCCGAGGTGGCGCTCACGAGCGACAATCGCGTGCGCCTCTACGTCTGCGGATCCGATGGCATCGACAGCTACCTCTCGGGAGACAGCGGCTCCACGTGGACGTCCGAGGCAACCGTCGTGCCGGCCGGCACGCTCGGCATGACCGTCTGCGATCCCTCGTACGTCGCCGGCGCCAACCTCTTCGTGTTCAAGACGGCAGGATAAACACGGGCCCAGGGCCACCGGCACCCCGACGAACCTCGGAACCGTAGAACGCGTCCCTCGACGACGCTCGGGACGCCCTGAGCTTGTCGAAGGGCGGAACCCAGAACTATTCCGTCACCCGAATCGCGACGAACTTCTCGACGTGATCCGCGCCGGCGCTGGCGGTGACGTCGAAGACGTAGTCGCCGGGGGCCAGCGGCGCCAGCCTGGCGTCGACCCCGAGCGCCGGGTGGCCGTCCACTTCGCGCTCGGTGACGGTGACCGGCACGGGCAGCGGCTCGCCGTTTTGCCTGAGCAAGCGGGCCTGCCGCTCGTCGAGCGACTTCGTCAGGGGCCATTCGAGGTGCACGCGTCCGGTCCGCGAGAAGTCGAACTCGGCGACCGGATCGAGCGGCGATCGGGATCCCGGGCCTCCGCGATACGCGAGGAGCGGGCCAAAGAGCGGCTCGGGCGGCAACGCCGCCAGCGACGCGCGATCCTGGAGTTGGTCGGCGCTGGCGCTGACCTTGACGCTCACGCGCCAGGGCCCTTGGGCGCCCATCGGCAGCGGCACGCGCAGCAGTGCGCTGCGCGAGGCCGGCACGATCTGCGCCGTGGTGGTGCCGACCGTGGCGCCGTTCGGCCCGGTCACGGTGGCCTCGACGGTCGCGCCGTTGCTCCAGCTGTCGCCCGTCATGCGCGCGCTCGGAATCTCCGGCACGATCGTCAGCTGGCTAGCGTCGGCGAACCCGTAGATGGCCAACTCGGCGCCGGGCGGGACCCGGCCGAGGCCGGCCAGCGCGTCAGTCAGCCCCGCCGGCGGGCCCGCCGGGCCGGCTGGCGCCGCTGGTGCCGCGGCGGTCCGCATTTCGGCTTCGGTCGGCGCGACGTAGCCCTTCCGCGCCTTGATGGTCAGACCGGGCCGGTCGAGCTTGACTTCGATCTTGCGGAAGCGTCCGTCGAATTTCTGGTTGGTCGAGTAGTAGCCGAGCAGGTAGTACGCCGACATGTCATCGACGATCTTCTGGAGGCCGGGCCGCGGGTCGTTCGTGTTGACCAGCGCGATGCCGCCTGTGCCTTCCGCCAGCGTGCGCAGACTTCCGACGCGATCGTTCACGCGGTTCAAGTCCTGCTGGGACACCGACATGTTCTCTGGCACGTAGGCGTTAAGGTTCACGCGGTCGGCCAGCGACGTGTCGAAGACGGCGAGTCCATCGGGCGCAATCGAATAGAACGAGACGTTGTTGCGGTTGGCTTCGGTCATCAGGTCGCGGAGTCGGCGGCCATCTTCGAGCTTCGACAGACGGACGAGTTCGACCTGGCAGGACGCCATGTCGCGGTCGCCGAGCCGCGTGGGCCGCGCCGAAAGACCGCCGCCGTTCCCAGCGATGCCCGGCTGCGCCGGCCCGTTGCCGGCGTCGGCAGAGGCCTCGAGCGCTCGGTCCGGCTCGAAGAGGCGCCACCCGTCGCTCAGGAGAAAGATGACGGTCCGCGCCTGGCGCAGCTGGCCGAGGTACGTGACGAGCGCTTCGAGCGCCGTGAGCGCCTGGTCCTCATGCCGCCGCGCCAGGAGCAGCGAGACCAGCGGGACCGTCTCGGCGCCGTCGACGACGCGCGCCTCCTGACCGTTCTTGTAGTGGAAGCAGGCATCCAGTGCCAGATCCTCTGGATCGGTAGGCAGCGAGTCGCGTGCGCCCCACGGCCACTGCTGTGTGAGCTGATCCTCGATCGACTGGAGCTTTCTCGCGAACGCCATCTGGGTCGGCCGCATGCCCTGCGTCATGACGCCGAACAGGTCGGTCGGCGCCATGACCTGGTTGATCGTGTCGATGAGCGGCCTCGGCACGGATCGCGATCCGCCCTTGTTGACGTTGTACTGATCGAGAAACGCGACGAACAGGCGGTTCTTGGCGTCGGCGGCCTCGGTGACCGACTGCCGCACGGTCGTCGGATCCACCCTGGCCGTCTCGGCGGGCTCGGGCTCCACGCGCACGAAGTCGAACGCTTCGATCTGCTGCGGCTTCCCGTCCTCGAAGATCTTGAAGTCTGCGGCCTTGAGGCCGTCCACGACGCGTCCGGCCTGCTCCGGATAGGCGTCAACGGTGACCAGCACGGCTCCGCCCCGAAAGACCGGGAGCTGTCCGGATTGCGCGAGCGCCGCGGCGCCGGCGAGCACGAGGGCGGCGGCCGTGACGCCGCCGCGAGGTATCTGTCCCGTCATGAGACACGCTCCGTCATCACCGCAGTGTGTCGGCTGAACCTCGATTCTACGCCGGTCCTCGTGAACCGCCGTGCCGTCGCCTGACACGATAATTGGGAAATCCTCATCTTTGGAGGCACGGCTGATGAGAGCCACGACGATGCGAAGACAGGACAGGGACATTTCGCTCAGACACGCGCTGGCAACGCTGGCGTATCGCGCGGCCAAAGTGCTTCGCGGCGCACCAGGCGGATTCAGCGGCTTCCGGCCCGCGCCGGGCTCGCGCTCGGCGGGCGAGATTCTGGCCCACATGAGCGAGCTGATGGAGTGGGTGCTCTCGCAGGCGCGCGGCGCGGAGGCATGGCGACCGATCAAGCCCGGCTCGTGGCGGCGCGACACGGCGCGCTTCTTCGAGGGCGTTCGCGCATTCGATCGCTATCTGGCGTCGCGCGCGGTGCTGCGCACGGATGCGACGCGGATGTTTCAAGGCGCCGTCGCCGACGCCCTCACGCATGTGGGCCAGATCGCGATGCTGCGGCGGCTGGCCGGGTCGCCCGTGCGCGGCGAGAACTACTCGCGTGCCCCCATTCGCGCCGGCCGCATCGGTGCGAACCAGCCGTCCGACTGACGGGCGTGCTATTCGTCGCGGAGCGCCTGCACCGGGTTCAGCAGCGCCGCTCGCCTGGCCGGCAGCCAGCACGCGATGAGCCCGACGCCGGCGAGCACGACGCCGACCGTCGTGAACACGACGGGATCGAGCGGTGACACGTGATAGAGCAGCGTCACCATCACGCGCGTCACGCCCACCGCCGCCGCCAGTCCCAGACCGAGACCAAGTCCGACTTGCCACGCGCCGCGCGCCAGCACCAGCGTAAGGATGCGGCCGGACGACGCGCCAAGGGCCATCCGCACGCCGATCTCCCGCGTCCGGCGGCTCGTCGCCTGCGCGATCACGGCATAGACACCGATGGACGCCATCAGGAGCGCCACGATCGCGAAGATCCCGAAGACCGTGCCGAACACGCGGTACGGCCACTGCGATCGGTAGTTATCGGCCGCGAACGTCCTGACGGCGAAGAGAGGCAAGTCGGCGTCAACGGCGCGCACTGCGCCTCTGACTGCCGTCGTGAGTCCAGCGGGATCGACGTTCGTCCGAATCGCGATGGCAAACCCGTCTGGGGCTTCTTGACGATACGGCACGAAGAGCACGGGATTCTGCGTCGTCTGCTGTGGGTCCTGGATGATCGGGCCGGACACGCCAACGACGGTCATCCATGGGCCGGCGGTGTCGCCGTCGAACAGACGAAACCGCTGTCCGAGCGGCTGGCTCGTCGGCCAGAAGCGGGCCGCGAACTCCGGGGTGACGATGGCCGCTTCGTGGCCAGCCGATCCGTCAGCCGCGTCGAAGCCCCGGCCTCGTGCGATCGACAAGCCGACGACGCCGAAGTACCTCGGGCGAGACGATCACCATCCCGACTTGCGGGCGGTCGCCGGCCGCAACCGCCGGAGCGCCGTCGATCTCCACACGCCGCGTCCAGGTGCCGCGGGCGGGCATCGCGGCGGTGGCCGCCGCCTGTTGCACGCCCGGCAGCGCATCGACGGCGGGCAGGAGCGCCTCCACGAACCTGACACGCGCGTCGGGATCCTTGTAGTGCTCGGTCGGCAGCGAGACGAACGCCTCGAGCAGGTGGTCGGCCGGCACCCAGGGATTGACGGACTGCGCCGCGAAGATGCATCGCACGAGCAGGCCGGCCCCCGCCATCAACACGACCGCCAGCGTGAACTGGAGCACCACCAACGCACTCGACAGCCGCTGGCCGCGCCGCGACCCGACCGAGCGGGCACCGTCCTTGATCACGGCGTGGACGTCGGCGCGCGAGCTCCGGAGCGCCGGCGCCAGGCCGAACAGCACGCCGCTCACCACGCAGATCGCAACGAAATACGCGAGGACCTTGTAGTCCATCGAGAAGTCGATCCAGTACGGCTTGCCGACGTCGGACACCGCCGCGTCGAAGGCGCGGATGCCGACGAACGCGAGCGCGAGGCCCAGGACGCCCCCGAGCACGCTGAGCAGCACGCTCTCGACGAGCAGCTGCCGAATGATGCGCCACCGCGCGGCGCCGAGCGCGGTCCGGATCGACATCTCGCGCCGTCGCGCCAGCGCGCGGCTGAGCATCATGTTGGCGACGTTCGCGCAGACGATGAGCAGCACGAAGCCGACGGCGACGAGCATCAGGATGAACACGAGGCGGATCTGGCCGCCGTTGAAGCGCTCGCTGAACGTCGACAAATGCACGTGGATGTCCGCGTCGGCTGTCGGGTTGGCCGCGTCGATCCGCTGCTGCACGGCGTCCAGGTCGGTCTCGGCATCCAGCCGAGTCAGCCCCGGCCTCGTCGAGCCGATCAGCATCAGCGGCCGGTTCGTCCGCTTCGCCAGGTCGTCGGGCCCCGGCACGTACGGCATCCACAGCTCCTGCTGGCTCGGAAACATGAAGTGCTCGGGCATGACGCCGATGATGGTGGCCGGCTGATCGTTGACGCGAACCTGCAGGCCGAGGATGTCCGGGTCGCGACCGTAGCGGCTGTTCCAGACGCCCGACCCGATGAGCACGACCGGCGGGGCGCCGGGCTGGTCGTCGCCCGCCGCGAATCCGCGGCCGAGCTGCGGCCGCGTATGCAGCATGTCGAACAGCCCGACCGACACGCGGGCCATGCTGAATCGTTCGGCGGGATGCTTCGCGTCGATCAGCACCGCCGCCCCCGTCGCCGACGCCTCGAGCCGCTCGAGGGCGTGGGTGCCGGCCTGGAGGTCGCGATAGTCGAGGTACGACACGTCCATCATGTCGTTGTGCGGGCTGCGATCGCTCACGATCGTGAGGCGGTCGCCGCCCGGCACCGAAAGCGATTTGAAGAGCACCCCGTTGACGAGACTGAACACCGCCGTGTTCAGTCCGATCCCGAGGGCCAGGATCATGACGATGGCCGTCGAGAACCACCGGTGGTTGTTGATGACGCGCAGCGCGAAGCGGACGTCCTGGAGCACGAAGGCCCTCCTGCCGGATTAAGACGCGGGAATGCTGAAGAGGTGAACGGCGGCCGGGTCGAAAAGGTTCCAGCCCTCTGCAGAATCCGCGTGACAGGCCGGTGAGCGGGGATCCATGATCGGCGCGCCCGCCTCAGTCCAGCAGGAGGTCACCGTGCGAAGACGGACATTTCTCCAAGGATGCGCCACCGCGATGGCCGGCGCCTGGCTGCCCGTGCGCTTTCAGGCCGGCATGCCCGTCACCGCCGACGATGAGGCCGCGCGGCGCCTGGTCGCCCTGGGCAAGCGCGACGTCCGCGTGCACGATCCGTCCACGATCGTCCGCGCGGCCGACGGCGAGTACCTGGATTTTCCGGACCGGTCGAGGCGTCCCGTCGATTCGCTCGCGCGATCTGGTCACCTGGACCGCAGGACCGCCGGTCATGACCGCCCCGCCGGCATGGGTCGCAAGCGCCGTGCCCGACAATCGCAACAACGACTGCTGGGCGCCCGACGTGATCCATCTGGGCAATCGCTACCTTCTGTACTTTGCCGTGTTGACGTTCGGCAAGCAGACCTCCGCGATCGGGCTGGCCACCACCCCCACGCTCAACCCCGACGATCCCGACTTCAAGTGGACCGATGAAGGCGTCGTGATCCAGTCCGACCCGAGCGTGGATTTCAACGCGATCGACCCGGCGGTCACTGTTAACGCCGGCGGCAATCTGTGGCTCGCCTTTGGATCGTTCTGGAAAGGCATCAAGCTCATCGCGCTCGACAAGGCGACGGGCAAGCGCGCGGCGTCGAACTCGACCGTGTATCCGCTCGCGTATCACGCGCAAATCGAGGCGTCGTATCTCTACCACCATGGCGACGACTACTACCTGTTCGTCAACTGGGGCCGATGCTGTCGGGGGCTGAACAGCACGTACGAGATTCGCGTGGGGCGCAGCCGCGCCATCACCGGCCCGTACCTCGACAAGGACGGCGTGGACTTGATGAACGACGGCGGCTCGGTCGTCCTCGCGACTGATGGCCCGTTCATTGGCCCGGGCCATGCCGGCATCCTCGAGGAGAACGGTCGGTTTCTCTTCAGCTGCCATTTCTACGACGGCACGACGCCGCGCGGGACGTCGATGCTCGCGATCCGTCCGATGCACTGGGACGCCCATGGCTGGCCCGTCATCGACGAAGTCGCCGCGACCGCCTAGATAAACCGACCGTCGCCTCGAGGGCGGCGAGACGCCGGGCGGCCAGGCGTGACGACCGCGGCCTTTACCTCTTTGTGTCGTGCATCTGCTACCGTGTGCCGTATGCGACTCCATCCCCTGCTTCGAACCGCGGTCACGATGGGGTTCGTGGCTGCCATTGTTGCCGGCTCGGTCGCCCAGCGGGCTTCCGCGGTTCGACCGGGTTATACGGGCGGCGGCATCACACTGCTGCCCAACGGGTGGCGCATCGCGCCAGCCGGGCGCCACTTGTCGATTGGCGATCTCCCACTGGCGATGACCTTGTCGCCGGACGGCCGGTCGCTCCTCGTGAGCAACAACGGCTATGCCAAGCCCACGATCCGCGTCGTCGATCTCGAACGGCGGGCGGTGTCGCAGGTGTTTTCCCTCGACAACGCGTGGCTCGGTCTCGCATGGCATCCGGACGGCACCACGCTCTACTCGTCGGGCGCGGCGGCGAACAGCGTCGTCGAACTGGCGTGGCGTTCCGGGCGTCTTCGACCGCGCGCGACGATTCAACTCGCTCCAACGTCGGTCGCGCCGGCCGCTGGAGAACCGCCCAACGCGGCGGCGCGAGGACCGCAGAGCTTCGTCGGCGGCATTGACGTCACGCCGGATGGCGGCCGCCTGTGCGCCGTGCACGTCCTCGGTCAGATCGTGAATCTCGTGGACACGAAGACACGGTCGGTGTTGGCCACGGCGAAGCTTCCGGCTGAGCCGTACACGTGTCTCGCCTCGCGCGACGGCAAGCTGCTGTTCGTGTCGGTCTGGGGTGGCGCGCGCGTGATGCTGTTCGACGCGGCCACGCTGGCACCGGCTGGAGAAGTGCCGGTCGGCGAGCATCCGAACGCCATGGTGCAGTCGCTCGACGGCTCCCGGCTGTTCGTCGCCTGCGCCAACACGAATGCCGTCTGGGCCATCGACCTAGCCACGCGAAAAGCCACCGAGCAAATCGCGATCGCCCTCTTTCCCAAGGCCCCGATGGGATCGACCCCGAACGCTCTCGCCCTGTCCCCCGACGGCTCGCGGCTCGCGGTGGCGAACGCGGACAACAACACCGTGGCGATGGTCGACGTGTCGAAGCCGGGCGAGAGCCGCGTCAGCGGGTTCATTCCCACGGGCTGGTATCCGACAGGCGTGCTCTTCAGCAAAGACGGCCGCGACCTGTACGTCCTCAGCGGCAAGGGGCTCACCTCGCTGGCCAACCCGCGGGGCGCGCAGCCAGGCATTCCGGGCGCGCCCGGGCAATACAGCGGCTCGATGCTCGAAGGCGCGCTGTCGATCGTCCCGGTGCCAGACGCCGAGACGCTCGCGCGATACACGAAGACGGTGTTCGACTTGACGCCGTACAGCGACAAGACGCGTCTGGCACCCGCCGACGCGCCCGCGTCCTCGCCGATTCCCAGCCGTGTCGGCGCCGCGTCGCCCATCAAGCACGTGTTCTATGTCATCCGCGAGAACCGCACGTACGACCAGATCCTGGGCGACCTCGGTCGCGGCGACGGCGATCCCGACCTGGCGCTCTTTGGCGAGGACGTCACGCCGAATGCCCATGCCCTCGCGCGCCAGTTCGTGACGCTCGACAACTTCTACGTGAACGCGGAGGTCAGCTACGACGGACACGCGTTTTCAACCGCCGCGTACTCCAACGACTTCGTGGAGAAGATTTGGCCGACCAACTACGCGAACCGCGGGGCCGCCTACATGAGCGAGGGCGGGGGCAAGATGCGCAACGCGTATGGCAACATCACCGCGCCAGCCAACGGCTACATCTGGGACGCGTGCCTGCGCGCCGGTAAGACGGTGACGAGCTACGGCGAGTTCGCGGAGCGAGACCCCGCGACGGGCCGGACCAAGGCCTCGGTCCCAGGCTTGGTCGGCCATGTTGACCCGCTCTATCCGCCGTGGGATCTGAAGATTCGCGACCAGACCCGAGCCGACGTGTGGATCAAGGAATTCCAGGCGCTCGATCGGGACGGCACGGTGCCGGCGCTGTCCATCATCCGTCTGCCGAACGACCACACCAGCGGCACGAACGTCGGGGCACCGACACCGCGCGCCATGATTGCCGACAACGACCTGGCGCTCGGCCGGATTGTCGAGGCGATCAGTCACAGCCGAACCTGGGCCACGTCGGCTGTCTTCGTGGTGGAAGACGACGCGCAGAACGGCCCCGACCACGTGGACGCGCACCGATCTCCGGCGTTGGTCGCCAGTCCGTTTGCGAGACGCGGCATCGTCAACAGCACGCTCTACACGACGTCCGGCGTGCTTCGCACGATGGAGCTGATCCTGGGACTCCCGCCGATGAGCCAGGTACCGATGCCGCGGCCACGCCGCTGTACCTGGCGTTCCGGAACACGCCGGTCGCCTCCCCGTTCGTGCATCAGCCCGCGCGGATCTCGCTCGACGAGACCAACGGCATCGACGCGCCTGGGGCCGCCGCCTCAGCCCGGATGGACTTCGACGAGGCCGACCTCACGCCGGAGATGGGGCTGAACGAAGTGCTCTGGCAGTCCATCCATGGGGCGGCCGCCGTGGTGCCGCCGCCCGTGCATGCCGCGTTTCTGCGGCCGGTCGGCGCTGGTGACGACGACGGAGACGACCGCGAGTGTCCCGTCCCAGTGATTCGCGCCATAAGTCCCGGCGCGCGGCGCCCGGCGGGCCAGGCACGACGAGCGAGAATACTGGCCGTATTTGAGCGAGGAGCAACGCCGCCAGCCGGGATGCCCCGCCCGGGAGTTATGCGATGAATTACTGGGACGGGACACTAGATTTAGGCGCGGTTCAGGGTTTCTTCAGGCGCGGGTGGTCCAATGAGGCCGCCCGCACCTCATTCTCGCGGGCGAGGAGGATCCGTGCGCCATCTACTCGCGCTTGCGCTGGTCGCGTCGGCCGCGCCGGTGCTCATCGGCCAGTCCGGCTCGTACAAGATCGTCCAGACCTACACCATCGGCGGCAATGGCAGTTGGGACTATGTGATCCCGGATCCGCCGCAGCATCGGTTGTTCATCGGCCGAGAGAACCGCGTCATGGTCGTCGACGAAAACGACGGCAAACTGCTCGGTGAAGTCACCGGCATCGACGGCGCGCACGGCACGGCCATCGTCCGCCACACGGGCCACGGCTTCGCGACGTCCGGAAACGACGGGTCGATCGTGATGTTCGACCTCGCGACCTTCAAGACGCTTGGCCGCGCGCCGGCGGCCGAAGACGCCGACTCCATCATTTACGACCCGGCATCGGATCGCGTGTTCTCGTTCAACGGCGATGCGCATTCATCGACCGTGGTCGATCCCGCCACGGGCCAGCGCGTGGGGACCATCCCGTTGGGCGGCAAGCCTGAGTACGGGGCGTCAGCCGGCGATGGATCCGTGTTCGTGAATCTCACCGACAACAGCGAGGTCGTCCAGATCGACGCCAAGCAGATGAAAGTAACGCGCCGGTGGGCGACGGCCCCTTGCGCCCAGCCGGTCGCGATGGCGATTGATACGGTGCACAAGCGGCTGTTCAGCGGCTGCCGAAGCGGCGTCCTGGCGGTCTCCGACTATCAGGCGGGCAAGGTCGTGGCGACGGCGCCGATCGGAACCGGCGTTGACGGCGTCGGATTCGACCCCGCGAGCGCGGACGTCTTCGCGTCGGCCGCCGACGGAACGCTGACGATCATCCACCAGGATGGCCCCGACAAGTACCGCGTGGCCCAGACGCTCGCCACCGCCGAAGGAGCCAGAAACATGGGGCTCGATCCGACGACGCACCGTGTGTTCGTCGTCTCGGCCGCGTTCGGCCCGCGTCCGGCCGGCTCGCGCGGCCGCCCTCCGGTCGTGCCGGGCACGTTCAAGCTGATGGTGGTGGCGCAACAGTAGCGACGCGAGGCGCACGGAAGTTTTCCGCAGGCCGAGACCCGTCCCCCTCCTGTCAGACGGCGTGCGTCAAGAGGAGAACCTGGACGATCTTCGACCGCGCCCTCGTCGGAGATGTGGAGGTGCCGCTGGAGACGTTCGATGAACTGCCGCTCTTCCGGCCGCGCCTGGCCGTCGCTCAACACGAGATCGACTGCGACCGCGAACGTCCTGGCGCGCAGCGCGACCGGCAGACTCGCGGCCGCCGGGGCGAGCATCGGATCGAGGCCATGGGCAGCGATCAAGCCCATCATCTCGTCGAACGTCCCTTGCAGCTCCGCCGGGGACGGATGCTCGAACAGCTTCGTTGATGCGAAGACCCGTTTCAGCTGGGCGAGTTCCTCCGGGTCAATCGTGCCGTCCGACCCGGCGGCGCCGAGAAGAATGGTAACGAACGCCTGCAATGATGTCAGCGTCGCCGGCACAGGCGGCCGCCGCTGCCCGAAGACTCGCTTGAACGCGTTCATCGAACCCTCCAGCACCTTCGACAGAAGAGAAAGCATGAATGATGCCAGTGGTGCACCGGGACGCCGTTCGGCGGCCGCTGCACGTGCGCTGGAGACTTTTGCCCGGACGTGCGGCAAATACCCACGTCCCTTGGCCAACTCACGTCGCAGCCGACTTTTCCACAATCCGAGACCCGTCCCCCTCCTGTTGAAAAGTCGCGATAATCGTGGGGATGAGGGAAGTTGACTGGCTGCTGTCGTTGCTCGACCAGGCCTACGACTCGAAATCCTGGCACGGGACCAACCTTCGCGGATCGATTCGCGGGCTCACGCCGCGTCAGGTTTCGTGGCGGCCTCGACCCGATCGGCACAACATCTGGGAGATCGTGGTCCATGCGGCCTACTGGAAGTACGCCGTGTGGCGGCGGCTGGCCTCCGCGCCGCGAGGCTCGTTTCCGCTCGAGGGCTCGAACTGGTTCCGGCGTCCGGAGCGCGCGGGCGATCGGGGCTGGCGACAGGACGTCGCACTGCTCGACGAGATGCACCGTCTGCTGCGTGACGGCGTCGAGCGTCTGACTCCGAAGGGCCTGGGCCTGCGGCGGCGCGGCAGCCCGTTCGACAATCGCGCCCTCGTGACGGGCGCGGCTGCTCACGACCTGTACCATGCCGGGCAGATTCAGCTGCTGAAACGCTTGCGGCCGGCGCGAAAATAGCTTGCCGCGGGGTGGCGGCATCGGCTATAGTGTTTTCAGCTGAGAAGTCCTACCCATCGCTTCGTGTCCGCTTCGAGATCCGATCCAGCCTTTTCCTGACTCGGTCCCAATTGCGTCCCCATAGAGCGCGAGTGGCAAATCCACTCAGGTGAGTTTCTTCGCGCGTCCGCGCCATTTCGGCTGCGGACAGCGCCCGGCATGGGCGCAACGGAGTCAAGAAAACATGAGTCGCAAACTATACGTTGGAAACCTACCTTACGAGACCGGCGAGAACGAGCTTCAGGAACTGTTCGGACAGTTTGGAGCCGTCGAGTCGGCGCGCGTCGTCCGCGACAAGGCCACCGGCCAGGCCCGCGGATTCGCGTTCGTCGAGATGACCACGGACGAGGAGGCGCAGCGCGCCATCTCGGGCCTGAGCGGTCATCAGGTGGGCGGACGCGCCCTCACCGTCAACGAGGCGCGGCCGCAGGAAGCCTTCGCGGGCGGCGGCGGCGGCGGGCGCAATGGCGGCGGGGGCGGCAATCGCCGTCGTTCCGAGCCGCGCTGGTAAGTAGCACCTAGTTCGACGTCGGCCGGCGGCGGCCGCGGGTTTCCCGCGATCAGCGGGGCGCTCGTAGTTGCCGCCGGCCGACTTTTTTTCGACGCGTCAGCCGGGTCGGCTCGGCCGCACGGCAAGCTGTAGTACAACCGATCCGGTCATGCAGGCTGCTTCGCCCAACGGCGGGTCGCTCATTGCCCGTGCGCGCGCGCTCGACGCCTGGCTTCTCGCCCGTGCCTGGCCAGTCCGTTGGGCGGTCATCGTGTTCACGCTGGCGCTGATGGTCTGGACCAGCCTACCCAACGTTCCTCGACCCTTCATCGACTACCGGCAGTGGCCGGTCCTACAGCACATTTCCCAGCCGGCGACCTACGGCACCGACACCATCGCGGACATGTACGAAGCCAAGGTCGTGCTGAACGACCCGTGGGACATGTACACGAAGGCCAAGCTCGCGCAAACGCCGCTCGAGGCGGCGACGTGGTCCAAGGCCGCGTCGTCACCCTACCCGCCGGCGGTTCTGCTGGCCGAGGCCGGGCTGTTCTGGATCGGCGAGCACACGGGTCTGGGTTTTTACGGGACGGTG
Organism: uncultured Acidobacteriota bacterium; assembly: GCA_963849525.1. Taxonomy (GTDB): domain Bacteria; phylum Acidobacteriota; class Vicinamibacteria; order Vicinamibacterales; family SCN-69-37; genus CAVXSP01. The sequence goes on from CAWKHL010000010.1 coordinate 755,650, forward strand.
CTCCTCCTGGCGGCCCTGTTCCTTGGGCTCTCGCTCGGCTACTTCCTGAAGACGCGTTGGTACTTGTTTCCGCTGCTCTACGCCAATTTCTCGTATCTCGCGTACCGGTTCGTGTTCGTCCAGGACGGCTCCTACCTCGTCATGCTCAACGTGGTCATGGCCGCGCTGCTCCTCGCTCGCGCGGGTCGTCCGCTGTCACACGCGCTGATGGCCGTCGCGATCGACATGAAGATCACGCCGCTCTACTACATGAAGAACGTGTTCGCGATGTCGCGCGGCGCGGCCGTCGTCTGCGTGGCGATTCTCCTTGCGGGGCTGGTCCTGCCGTGCGTCGTGTGGAAGAACTATCTGTACATCTTCTCGTTCAACGACGGGCTCAAGAGCAGCGGTTTGGGGCTGCTCGCCGCCTTCGGCTATGGCATTCCCGTTGCGGTCGCGCTCTGGTACATCGAGACGAAGCTGCGCTTCGATTGGGAGGACCGCGTCGGATGGAACATCGTGCCGTTCGCGATGTTCCTTGCGATGAAGATGAACGTGCCGCGGCACCTGCTGCTGGCGCTTCTCGTGCCGGACAAGCGGGCGTGGCGCAACCTCGCGGCGGCCGCGGCGCTCGGGCTGAACGCGCTGCTGCCGCGGCTCGTGCCGTTCGGCGCCGTGCTGTCCATCCTCACGGCGCTCGTGCTGCTCATCCTCGGGTACTACCTGCACACGATTGGGTGGCCGCAGGTCTGGGATGACCTGCGGCACCCGGGTCGAACGGCCCGGCTGCTCATCTCGTCGAGCCCGGGCGCGGCCAGGGTGTAGGCGCGCGCCCGACGCCCGGCTCGATGCTACTGTCGCCCCATCCGTCCCATGGGCTGCTGCGCCGACGGCGGCAGAATCCCGTTCAGGCGCAGATACGACGCCGCGGCCGAGTAGTGGTCGGCCCAGTCGGTGGCGATCGTCACGAGCAGATAGGCGCGTGGAGCCTGGCCGCGGCCCATCGAGACTGGGTCCCCGAGTTGGGCGTCGGTCACCTTGGCGAGCGCGGTGGTGCAGTAATCGAACGACGTCTTGATCGCCGTCACGAGCGTGTCTTTGGCGTCGGTGTCGGCAAGCTTGCCAAGATCCGCCCGCGGCGTGCCGGAAATCGCGGCGCACAGTCCGACGTTCGACTGCGCCACGTGCATGACCAGATGACCGAAGGTCATCTGCGCGGGCGTGGGATGATAGCCGTACTTGTCGGCCGGCATGAGCTCGGCCGCGCCAATCAGGTTCTTCGAATCACGGGCGAGCATCTGGCGAACGCTGTCGGTCACCGGATTGGCCGACTTCTCCCCCATCGGCGCCATCTGCGCGGCGGCAAGCGCAATGGGACAGAGCGCAGCGGCCAGAACGAACGTCATCACGGTCTTCATGAAGGTACCTCCCCGATCTCGTAGTGTCCCACGAGTCCGGCACATTGGATGCGGCTTTCCTGGCCGCGGGCGCGCCACCCAATCGGGCCGCGTCTCGTGTGAGCGATCACGCCGGCCGCGAGGTTCGCCCCACAGGTGCCCGATAATGACAACGAGGAGCGTTTCGTGACGTTATCCGACCCGATCATTCGATCCCTCCCGAAAGTCCTGCTCCACGACCACCTTGACGGCGGTCTGCGGCCGCAGTCGATCATCGAGTTAGCGCGCGATCAGGGCTACACCGCCCTGCCCACGCAGGACGCCGGCGAGCTCGGGACCTGGTTTCATCGCGGCGCTCAGCGGGGCAGTCTCCCGCTCTACCTCGAAGGCTTCGCCCACACCTGCGGCGTGATGCAGACCACCGACGCGCTCGAGCGGGTGGCCTACGAAATGATGGAGGACATGCGCGACGACGGCGTCGTGTACGTCGAGACGCGCTTCGCGCCCGTGTTCCACACCGAGAAGGGCCTGCACTGGGACGACGTGGTGACGGCGGTCCTCTCGGGGCTCGATCGGGGCAAGCGCGACTTCGGCGTCGACTACGGCCTCATCATCTGCGCGATGCGCAACATGCATCTCTCACAGGAGACGGCCGAGCTCGCCGTGGACTTTCGGGAGCGCGGCGTCGTCGGGTTCGACCTGGCGGGTGAAGAGGGCGGCTTTCCGCCGAAGAAGCACGTGGACGCGTTCCACTACATTCAGCGGGAGAATTTCAACATCACGATCCACGCCGGCGAGGCCTTCGGCAAGGAAAGCATCTGGCAGGCCATCCAATGGTGCGGCGCGCACCGCATCGGCCACGCCACCCGGCTGATCGAAGACGTGGCGGTCGATCCGCACGACCCCACGCGCATCGCGCGCATGGGCTATCTCGCGCAGTACGTCCTCGACAAGCGCATCCCCCTCGAGATCTGTCTGAGCAGCAACGTCCACACGGGCGCGGCGGCCAGCATCGAGACGCATCCCTTCCGCGTGTACTATGGCCAGCAGTTCCGCGTCACCTTGAACACCGACGACCGTCTGATGAGCGACACGACCATGACCAAGGAGTTCGCCCTGGCCCAGGCGGCGTTCGGCCTCGACCTCGACGATTTCGAAAAGATCACGATCAACTCGATGAAGAGCGCGTTCATTCCCTACCACCGCCGCCTTCCGATCATCTACAACGTGATCAAGCCCGGCTATGCCTCGGCGAGGGCCGTCAGCGGCTGACCGCGGCGCGCGTCAGGTGAGAGGTCGGCTAAGGGCCTGGAGAAGAATTACCGCTTGCGGGTGGCGCCGGACGGGGCGCCCCGCCTGGCGCGGAGCCCGGGGCCGTGACAAGCGGTTTTTGGCGAGCGCCAGGTGGGGCTGTCCGGCGACAGGACCCGCCATCCGGTAATTCTGCAACGCGCCCTTAGAGTACGAGGCGATAGAGCAGGGCCGCAATCACGCTGCCCACGATCGGGCCGACCACGGGAATCCATGCATAGCCCCAGTCGCTGTCGCGCTTGTTGGCGATCGGCAGCAGCGCGTGCATCAGCCGGGGACCAAAGTCGCGTGCCGGGTTGATGGCGTAGCCCGTTGTGCCGCCGAGCGAGAGACCGATGACCAGCACGACGAGCGAGACAGGAAGGGCGTCGAGCGCTCCAAGGCCGCCGCTCGGGCTGGTGATGTGCACGACGGCGTAGACCAGCACCAGGGTCCCCAGAATTTCGGACACGACGTTGAAGACCGGCTGGCGAATCGCCGGGCCCGTGCAGAACACCGCGAGCTTCGCGTCCTGGTCGGTCGTCGCGTCGAAGTGCGGCTTGTACTGAAGCCAGACGAGCACGGCGCCCAGGCAGGCTCCGATCAGCTGACCGGCGAGATACAGAGGCACGCGAGCCCAGGGAAACTTTCCCGCCGCGGCCAGGCCAATCGTCACCGCCGGATTGAGGTGCGCCCCGCTCACCGATGCGGTGACGACCACGCCGACAAACACGGCGAGCGCCCAGCCGAAGGTGATGACGATCCAGCCGCTGTTGGCCCCCTTCGTGTCCTTCAGGACGACGTTGGCGACCACGCCGTCGCCCAGAAACAGAAGTAGCGCGGTGCCGATGATCTCGCCGACGAATGGAGCGGCCATGCGTGGCAAGCTCCCCTATTGCGGCGAGCTCGGCTGCATTCCGTTCGGCGGCGACAGCGCGGCTTTCGCCGCGGGCGAGATCTTGTCGGCATTGGCCAGCAGCAGCGAGACCTGCCACAACTGGGTGTCCGAGAGCGAGTCCTTGAATCCCGGCATCCCGGTCAGACGGATACCGTTCGCCGCTTTCCAGTACGTCTCGCCGGCCGGATCGTCGGTGACGCCCTTGCCGCGAAACAGGTCCGGCGGCTGGGGAAACATGCCCTTGGCGATTGCTGTGGGCGCCTGGTCGGGCAGGCCGTGGCAGACGGCGCAGTGCTCCCCGTACACTTGGGCGCCCGCGGTCAGGTTGGCGTCGTCGGCCTGAATAGGTGCGGTTGTCGGCATCTCCTTCTCGATGCGCGCGTGCAGCGCCATTCTCGCCAGGCTTGCCTCAAACGGCATCGGCGAGGCCGAGGTCGCGACCGGCGCTCTTCCAGAGGAGAAGTACAGATACACGCCACCCGCCAAGACGACGATGGTGGCCACCACTCCGAACACGAATCCTTTCACGTGGACCCCCTGAGGAATTGGACGCAATGCGTATGAGAACGGTCGCGATTATAGCGGCTTCAGTCGATCGCCGTCTCGATCCGTTCCGCCGGGCTGCCTGCCTTGACAGCGTTCGAAATGCGCCGCCATACTGCACCCCTGATTCCTGGGGGAGATGACGTCATGAAACGACTTGCTGTCGTGCTTCTGGTTGCCGCCGCGTTCATGAGCGCTGGCTGTCTCGACATCGAGGAAACGCTGGCGCTCAACCGCGACATGTCCGGCCAGGCCGGGTTCACCATGAGCGTCGACATGGAGCCCGTCGTGGGCTTCATGGCGCAGATGCAGCGGCAGATGGCCGGCGAGAGCGGCCCGCCAACGGCCGACGAACTGGCCGCGGCGAGAGCCGAGTTCCTGAAGTCCACCGATGCGCAGACGGCGTTCGACAAGGACAAGAAGGATCTCGAGACGCACTTGCCGCCCGGCGTGAAGCTCCTGAACTCGACCTACAAGCAGGACGGACTCAAGTCGTCTGCGAGCGCGCTCTTGTCGTTCCAGGATGCGGCGGGTCTCCAGCACATCCTGCTCGACCAGCCCTCGGATCAGAGCCAGGCCTCCCAGGGGCCGGAGAACCCCGTCGCCCAACCGTTCGGCGGCCTCACGGTAGTCGACGACGGCCGGACCGTGCTCATCACGAGCCCGGTTGTTGACCCGATGAGCAACGCGAAGAGCCAGATGACGCAGATGCCGATGGACGCCGCGCTGCAGAAGCAGTTCGCGGACATGTTCAAGGGGATGCGCGTCGTCGTGAAGATCTCGGCGCCGTTCACCGTCCTCGAGCAGAACGCGACGCGCAAGGAAGGCAGCACGCTCGTCTGGGAGTACGACGCCGCGCAACTGGAGGCGATGACCGCCGACCAGTTGAAGGGCGGCATTCGCGTTCGCTACCAGAAGTAGCGATCGGGCCGAGCGGGAACTGCGGCGAGCCGCGGCCGATCCACGCACGCAATCGGCGGCGGCCGCGTTGTTGGCGCCGCCGCCGACCACGCGACAGTAGGCGCGTCGCTCACGGGGAGAGGGCGGACTCTCCGGTCCGCCCCCGGCCCGGGTCAGCTCTTCTTGTAGGTGGACTTCGTCGTCGTCGGCGCGCCGCCGCCCTGGAAGTCGGGCAACGTCATCTCCACGACCAGGCTCCCGTCATCGGCCAGCGACCAGACCTGTTTGACCTCGAACGCCTGGCCGTTGAAGTCCGACTTCGTGGTGAGCACGAGCTTGTCGCCATCCCACGCGGCCTTGGTCACGCGGTCGATCGACGTGCCGTTGAACTCGAGCGGGCTCTGGGCCTCCGTGCCGTCGAGGTTGTAGGTCGTCTTGCTCTGACCCATCTGGTCGGATGTCGAGGTCACGACGAGCGTCTTGGCATCCTGCACGGCGTCCAACTCAGAGACGACGAACATCTGGCCGCCGCCTGTGGCGGCGGCATCAGGCACGAGCTTCCAGGTGCCGGAGAACGTCGGCTTCGCCTGGGCGGCGAGGACCGCGCCGAGCAGAACGGCACACGTGGATATCACGGACATTGCGCGCTTCATGGGAGTCTCCTCGGAAATCCGCCGCTATTTTGCGGGCGGGGCGGTCAAGAGCGTTGGGATCATCTTCGAGAGAGCGGTGGACCAGATGTCGTAGCCGGCCGGGGTCATATGCAGGCCGTCCGCGACAAAGAGCTCCGGTTTCGGCCGGCCGTCGGCGCCCAGCATCTGTGGCGAAAAGTCCACATAGTGCAGGTGCTTCCGGGTCGAAGAGGACTGCTCGACGAGCGCGTTGGCCTGGCGCATCGCGTCCCATTCGGACCAGCGGGCCAGGCTGGGCTTGATGGCAATGAAGACGATTTCCGTATCCGGCTTCGCTGCCAGCACGCGGCTCGCGAACGTCTGATAGTCCCCCAGCACGCGCGCCGGCGTCTTGCCGGCGTGGATGTCGTTGTCACCGGCGTAGAAGACGATGACGTCCGCCGCGTATTTCAGGGCGACGTCCTGGATGTAGAAGTTGACGTCGGAGATCTCGGAGCCGCCGAAGCCCCGGTTGATGACCGGCAGCGACGGAAAGCGATCGGCGGTCGGCCAGAACCTGATCGACGAGCTGCCGACGAAGAGCACGCCGTGCTTCGGCACGAAGTTCTTCGTGTCCCACTGGCGGAACGCGTCAATCTCGGTCTTGAACCGCCCGGCCTCGGCCGGCGGCGTCTGCGCGATGGCGGCAGCGGGCGCGGCGGCGATCCAGCACCCCAGAGCCAGCAGCAACGCCGAGCGGCGGGTCACGCGCATCGTCTCTCGTCTCCTCGAAGGGCCGGTGCTCAGGCCGTCGCGATGTGCGCCACGCTGTACGAGCGAGGCGGCAGTTTGAACGTCATGCTGGCGCCCGCGGCCGGGGCATCAAGGGGCTTGGGCTCGACCAGCGTCGGCTTCGCAAAGGTGTTCACCGCCTTGAGGTCCGATCCGGTCAGCGTTTCACACGCGATCACGCGCGTCGGCATGGGATTCCGCCAGTTGACCACCAGCTCCCGCTCGGACGCGAGGTCGCGGTTCAACATCAGCAGCGACGCCGTGCCCGCGGCCTGATCGAGCGTCGCGACGACGTCGAGGTACGGAATGTCGGCGTCGATCGCGAAATCGGCCTGAAGGCCGGCCGCGCGAATCGGGTAGGTGTCCGACGACACTTCGAGGTCGAGGACGCGGCCGCGCGCGTACTTGAGCGCCCACGCGTAGGGGTAATAGATGGTCTGGCGCAGTACCGAGGTCTCGTTCGTCATCAGCGGGGCGATGACGTTCACGAGCTGGGCCAGGCAGGCCACGCGGACCCGGTCGGACTGCCGCAGGAGCGTGTTGAGGAAGCCGCCGACGAGCAGCGCGTCTTCGAGGTTGTAGGGTTCTTCGAGTAGATGCGGGGCGACCGTACGCTTGCCGTCGACGGCGTCGCCGGTGCGCGCGCGATACCACACGTTCCATTCGTCGAAGGACAGCCACAGGCGCTTGGGCGACTTCAGCACGCCCTGCACGTAGTCGCACACGTCGGCGATCTCGTGGATCTGCCGTTCCATGTCCAGATTCATGGCGAGGTAGCGCGGCGTGCTGTTGCCCGAGAGTGCCGCGGTGTTGCCGTAGTAGTTGTGCAGGGAGATGCCATCCACCAGGTCGTAGCACTCCTCGAGCACCTCGCGGTCCCACACCATGTAGGTCGGCATATTGCTGTTGCTCGAGCCGCAGGCGATGAGCTTCGCGTCCGGGCTAATCGCGCGGATCTGGTGCGCGGAGTCCCGCGCCTTGCGGCCGTACTCGACCGCCGGCATGTGGCCCATCTGCCACGGGCCGTCCATTTCATTGCCCATGCACCAGTACTTCACGTTCCACGGCTGTTCGTAGCCGTCCTGCCGGCGCATGTCGCTCCACTTCGTGCCCTTCTCCACGTTGCAGTACTCGACGAGCGCGGCCGCCATCTCCGGCGTCCCGGTGCCGAGATTGAATCCCATCAGCGGCTCGGTGCCCGCGAGCGCGCACCATTCCATGAATTCGTTGGTGCCGAACTGATTCGATTCCAGCGTGTTCCAGGCCCGATCGAGCACGGTCGGCCGCTTGTCGCTCGGGCCGACGCCATCGAGCCAGTTGTAGCCGGAGACGAAATTGCCGCCCGGGTAGCGGATGAGCGGCACGCCCATGTCCTTGACGACGGCCAGCACGTCCTTGCGGAAGCCGTTCGCGTCGGCGAGCGGCGAGCCCGGCTCGTAGATGCCGTCGTAGATGGCCCGCCCCAGATGTTCCAGAAACGAGCCAAGGATGTGGCGATCCAGATCGGAGCGCACGTGCGCGCTGTCGATCAAGGTCCGCGCCGGGCCGGCGGCCTGCGCGTACCCGATGCGCGTCAGGAACGAGCCGGCCGCCAGGGCGGCGCCGGAATAGCCAGCGGTCTTCAAGAAGTCGCGTCGACTGGTTCGGTGCTCAGGCATAAGCTCGGCACCGGCGCTCTCGGCCGGTGCTCCCTTCGTCGCCCTACTTCAGGGGCGAGAAACTCGTGGGGTTGACGAAGAAGGACTCCACTTTGACGACGGCGCGGCCGCCCACGTTCGAGGCCTGCTCGGCGGCGCGGAACTCCGGGTCGGCGAGGAACTTGGCCCACGAGGCGCGCGCGGCCTCGCGGCTGTCGTGCTGGAGCACGTAGACGAACTGGTTCTGCCGATCCGCCGGCTCGAACGCCGTCGAGTACAAGACCGCGTGCATCCCGTACTTCTCGAAGAGCCTCACTTCAGGATCCTGGAATCGCTTCACCACGGCGTCCAGCTTGCCCTCGCCAGCGGTGTAGATCCGGACTTCATAGACATGATTCGGTGCCTGGGCGCGCACCGGCGTGCCCCGCCCGATGAAGAGACCCGCGGCAAACGCCACGGCAATACCCGCGCCGACGGTCAAATTGCGAATCATGAGTAGCTCCCGGGGAATCCTACCTCCTGTCCACGCCGGCGCGACGAAAAATCGGCGCGCCGGCAGGGCACCGCGAGAACGCCGTCTGCGGGTTGGTGCCGATGCAGAGGATCGTGCCGCTAGCCGCCTCGGATGCGCTGGGCGATGCGGCCTCGGTCGGCCTCGTCGAAGTCGCCGCCGTAGGTGCGCTCGAAGATCTGGCCGCGCAACTCGGACTCCGTGATATCTCGATGGCGCGCGCGGATGTCGGCGGTCATCAGCGCGCGGGCCATGTCGAACATCTCGAACGCCATCATGGCGCGCTCGCCTTCCGACCGCCGCATGAGCAGCGACGTGAATGCCGCACGCACCTCCGGCGGCGTGTCGTAGGCGATCCCGGATACGGCCAACCCGAGACCACCAGTTCCAGGACGGACGTTCCTCGCATCCCGACAGCTGGACCTCCGACCGGCTCTCGCGCGCCCAGTCAGCTATGACAGGATCAAGTCCTCAGCGGAAACCACCACATGGCCACGCCGTCAATGGTCGCGAGGCGCCTGGCATGCGGAAACTCCTCATCGCGATACGGGCTGACCTGCGGACGATGATGTCGATCTTGACGAGCCTCGGCATGGATCAGGTTAACATGGACCGGCGCGCGATCCGTCTCCGATCCGGCGGCGTCGCAGGTAAACTCGGCGTCGAACATCTCGACCACGCGCGCGGCGCCGCCTTGGCGCAGCTCGACGACCGGATCCACGTCGCGCGTCATGCGGGGCTCGGCGTACAAGCTGACGGCCACTGATCCAGTCACCATGTAGGCATTCGGCGTCGGCCAGACGGAGACCACAGTAGGACGGCGTTCGTCGTGCATCGCCGTGGGGTCTTGCCCGGGTGTATCCAAGCCAGGCGTCAGCCGAGACCGATGCGCTCCTCGAGGAGGTCGAGGCGGGAGCGGCGATCGTGGCGCCCGCCTTATGGTTGCTGGAAGTGGCCAATGGGCTGTTCAGCACAACGGCGGAAGCTACTCACCGGGTCGGAGCGGAAGTCAGCCTTGGAGATGCTCTCGGGGCTTCACGTGACAATCGACGAAGACTCGGGCCACGCCGCTTTTCGTAAGACGTCCACGTTGGCGGAGAAGTTCGGCCTGTCGGTGTACAACGGCCTTGTCTCGCGTACCAGGAAGTGGACGCCCCGTCGCCAGCTCGCCACTGGGATCGCGACGGATGGCGACGCTGCGTAGCCGCGGCGAAGCGAAGCGGGGTGAAGGTCAGCTTCCTGTGGCGACCTCAACTCCCGAGACCCCTCGGAGGAACTCGTGCTCGAAGCCGCCGTCAACGGTCAGGCGGACGCCCTGGTCACGCCACAACGTCCGGGACTTCCGGGACGCGGCTCGCCTGTTCAATATCCGCGTGCTGGCTTCCTCGTGAGGTCTTGAAGGAGTTGGAAGGATGAGCAAGAGCGCGTATCCGCTGAAGCTTCCGGCCTCGGTCAAGGCCGCCGCCGCCCGCCTCGCGAAGACCGACGGCGTCTCGCTTAATCAGTTCATCGCCGTGGCCGTGGCCGAAAAGGTCGGCGTGATGGAGACGGCCGACGAATTCCTGAAGCGGCGGGCCGGCAAGGCGAAGCCGCGCGATCTGCTGAAGTTCACGAGGCGGGCTGGCAACGAGCCGCCGACTGACGCGGACCAACGCTGAACGACAAGGCTGGACACGGGTCGGTTCAAGGCCGAGGACCTGGTCTCAATCCCGTATCACCACGCCTACGTCCGGATGATGATTGACGGGGCGCCGGCGAGGGCGTTCAGTGCGAGGATGGGTCTTCAGTGACGTCGGCGAAAGCGTCTGGCGCGAGCTCGTTAAAGATCTCCACGACAAAGTCGCTGACGTTCTCAATCATGAAGCCGTGTTTGCCGGAGTGAATGCCGAGCGCGGCAACCTCTTGAAACGGGAGGGCGAATTGTTCCTTGTCGGCGAACATGATGAGGGCGTGGAACCTGCGGAAGGCGGCTTTTGCCGGCGGCTGCCTGATTTCCCAGGAACCGGAAGTCGTGAATCTGGCGGCGAGCCTTGAGATCCTGCAGGAACGACCGCACCCTGACCAACTGACCCTCGGGGGCAAGGCCATCCTTGAATGAGAACCAGACGTTGTAGTGAATCACGCTCGCTGATCCGCTACTGGGTCACTTCTTCGGAAGTCGATCTCTGATGTCCCGCAGAGTGCGAAGTTCCTTGTATTTGAAAACGTAGTAGAGGATCGTCGCACCCACGCCTATTCCGGCGGCGATCATGCCGAGGAGACGAGTGGTACTGACGTCCATGGACGGAGCCTACGCCGGCGGGGCGCCCGCGGTCAACTCTTCTCTTCAGCCGGATGATGATTGACGGGAGCCAAGGCGTTCAGTGCGAGGATGGGATGGGCTCGGTCGACGCGTGGGAGATAATGCAGGTCGAGGTCGTCATGAACGAAGCATCACTTGAGCAGGAGATTCTTGAGTTCGCCGAGTCCCGTGGCCCGACTGCTGCCGGCTGGGACCGCCCGCAGGAACCGCTCTGCGGACTCGGATATCGCGTGGGAACTGGCCGCGCGGCGCCTTCTCGCCAATAGGTTCATCACAGGGGAGCACATTCACACCGGCTTTGGCTGCCCCGTCGAGTACACCGCACGATGTGGCGAAACCAAGCTGCACCCTGGTTGCCTGACGGAGACTGGCCGCGCCCGGCTCACAGAATTGCGACGGCCTTAGAGTGTGGTCTGAACAACAAGGTTCGTTCGGTGCGAGGATGGGCGTGACGCGTTATGCTCCCTTCTGAGACACTTACGCAAATGATGGAACCCGCTCCTGCCATCCCAATCTTAAGGGCCGATTGTCCCGATTGCGGTCCGGATCGCAATACCTACGTCCGCGGCAAGCACGTTGTCCAATCCGTGAGTGATGACGGAACCGCCTCGAGCGAGACGGGTAGGATTCTTGAGTGCTGCGGCTGCAGCCGAGTTTTCTTTCGACGTGACTTCTGGTTCTCCGAATGGGAGACGGTTGGCGAAAACCCGATCACAGGAGAACCGCGGTTAGAGGGCGGAACCGAGACGAACGTACTGGCCCTCTCCAGTCAAGCGTAAGCCACCGAAATGGATTGCCCACCTGGAATCTCAAGATAGAGAACTCGGTACCCTGCTCGGCGAGATCTATTCGGCCCTCAATAATGACCTGAGGATTCTTGCGGCGATTGGGGCACGCACCGCATTTGAACATGGTTATTGAAGATCCTACGCGTTGATGCGGCTCTCCCATTTGACAAGAAGCTCTCGGCGCTTGTTACCGCGGGTAAGGTGAGCCCTGATGAACGCGACACGTTGGATGTTCTTGTTGATGCTGGCAGTGCGGCCGCGCATCGCGGCTGGCGGCCGACACCGGATCAGTTGACCACGATGATGGAAGTGGTTGAAGCCTTTCTCCACCGCTCCTTCATACTGGGCGACGGGATCAAGCACTTGAAGCAATCCGTGCCGGCCAAGCCCAAGCGGGCGGCTCGCCCGCGCTGAGCCGCCGGGTCTTCCTCAATTCCGTATCACAAGCCCTACGTCCGGATGATGATTGACGGGAAGCCGGCGAGGGCGTTTAGGGAGAGGATGGGGGGCCAACGTCGAGGCCAAAATATCGACTCGCCCAAAATGTCTTGCTGAGCCACGGCTTAGCCGCTTCGGGCGGAAGAAACCTCTTAATTACCTCGCGCAGCATGTCGCGCGCCCGTGCCGCGACACTGTGCTCGTCTGTCGCCGAGCCGAGTCGCCAGCGGGGTGGCGTCGATCCATGGGCTACGCTGCTTCGTAGGTCGTAAAGTTGTCGTGCCTCCCGGTATCGCTCCAGGCGCTCCGTCGGCGTGTCTACAAGGAGCGCGTAGTTCAGAGAGAATCTGAATCTGAGTTCGCCACGTTCTGACGTATCTGAAGTAAGAAGAAGTGACTCGAGCCCGATTGTCGCATCAATGATCTGATCGATGGCGCGAACTCGTGTCTCCGAGAAGTCCAGCCGGTCGCAAGCCAATTGAAGAGAGGCCTCCAAAGGTCGCGCGAAGTATTGAAGATGTTGATGAAGATCGCTAATGTCACTCGCCTCGAGCCCGTAACTACCAGGAATTGCCGTCGCCAGAACACCCTGACTCGCCATCCCAGCTGGCAGTGGGGTGGCGCCGCGGCGTCGGCAGATCCGAAGCGAGACCGAAGATATCCGCTCTTGAAGGTTATCGCCGCAAGTACAAAGCGTCGAATGAGTGCATCGACTCGGATGTGCTCTATTTGTGGTGGGGTTGCATTGTCGCCAAATGCCTTGGGCTCGTCGACGTCAACGAACAGAGCGAAGTCCGGTATGTCCCAGGGCAGCAGTGTGGCCTCTCGTGGACCTCCGAACAGGTCATTAATCTCCTGCCTCGTCAAACGGCGCACCTGTGCGCGGTCGTTAACCTGACAGATCACGCCGCTCACATCGCTCGACAGCCCGGACAGCGGGATGATGCAGGTGTAGTGTTGCAGAGGATCGTCAACGTACTGTTCAATGTCTTTGACAACAGCGTGAACGGTCGCCTGAGGTACATCCCAAGCATGCGCGCGTTCCCAGATTGCGAGCAGGGCGTACCCTAACCAGACGTCAGGGCCAGAGCGAATGCCCCCACCTAGAGAAGACGTCGCTAGGCCTATGTATTCCGGGTGATGTCTCTGGATGGCCTCAGTGAGTGCCTTGAGATACTTTGTATAATCGACGCGCCCAAGTGCGTCTGGAGGGCCTGAGACCACGACCTCACGGCCCACCCAGGCGTTGTGCTCGCGTGTTCGAAGGGTGCGACGAATCAGCGTGCTGGTCGCAGGCCGAGGGAGCCCAGCGAGAGCGGCATTGATGGCCTGATGTAGGGCCAGGATGACTTCTTGGTGCATGGAACCGCCAGCTATCGATCCTACCAGAGCTCATCGGAGGTGCTCTTATGCGCTCGAATCCTCTCTCGCGAGATGGAGCCGAAGTTCAAGGCCGAGGACCTGGTCTCAATTCCGTACCACCACGCCTACGTCCGGATGATGATTGACGGGAAGCCGGTCAGGGCGTTCAGTGCGAGGATGGGGAGAGTTCTGGCGTCAGACATTGCTTCGGAACTATGATTTCCATGCCCCCCATGCACCGCTGGCAGACGCTACTCATTGGTTTCGCTCTCGGCTCCGGCGTCGTCTGCTCCTGTGGACGCCCCAACGCTAGCCCGAGTTCGCCAACCGCACCCCAGAGCCCGACAGCCAACTCGCCCCAATCTACCACTTTCCAATCGCCGCTGACGGTCTACACTGATCCAGCCAGCAGTGAGATTATGAGTATCCGGACGCCTTCTGGAGATGTAGGGCGTTTCTTTCGTACAAAGGGCTCAGACGGCATAGCCACATCGATCACCGATATCTACGTTCAATCTGATCCAAGCTCGGTACAGTCCCAGCTTCATCTCACGTACGACCGCAGCCAGCGGCTTAGTCAGGCCTCGTTCGCCAATGGCGTCGGCGCGATCTTCGACTGGTCTAGCGTACCGGATGCTGCGTACACCTTCCGTAGTCACACCAACCCGGACGGTGTGACCGGGATTCTTAAAGGCTTCACCGGTACCAAGACACCTGTCACAGGCGGCCTGAGCACGTTCCAGGTTAGGCCTCGCGGTGGGGCTGGCCCGCTCGATACGCCATCGCAGGCATGCAGTGCAGCCCTCACTCTTGAGAACGGCTCATGCATAGCCGCAGAGGGTCTATTTGCAGCGTGTCTCCTCAGCGTTGAGTGCGGGGCTGCTCTCGTACTAGATGGCGTCGTGACTGGGGAGAATCCGATTGAACCATTCTGTGGAGAGCTCGAGAATATAGGTGAAGATCCGACCATCTCCTGTTCGATCCTTGACAAGAGCGACCAGCCCACGCCACAGGCGCCGCCACTCATTGGACCTCGCCCAGGTACTCCAACGATCACTAAGGTGGCCGGAAGCCTCGTGTATCCTGGCGCCGATGTGGTTACGGTCACGGGCAGCAAGTTTGCCAGCGATATGGTCATTACGATCTCAGGTTTGGATGGACGCAGTCACTCATATTCAGCCGACCAGATCACGTGGGAGGGTACCCAACAAGTGTCGCTGACCGCAGCCTTTGATGGCGTCGGAGTCTACCAGGTCAAAGCGGTCACCGCAGGAATATACGCTTCACCGGCGTTCCTGATCTTTGTAGCACCTGATGTGTCTACTCCCCAGCCTCCTACTCCAACGCTTCCTGAGAAAACAACCAACCCGATGCCCAGCAATGGCGATACGGGAATCGCGCTGATACCGACGCTCAGTTGGGCCGGCGGATCGGGCTCGACGAGCTACGACTTATATTTGGGCACTTCGCTCCCGTCTTCGCCCGTGAACATCCGGGAGGCATTTTACACGCCGCCCCAAGGCCTCCAACCGAGCACGGTATATCGGTGGAGAGTTGATGCTAGGAACGATGCCGGCGTGACCGCCGGAGACGTGTGGACGTTCACGACAGGGACGGCATCGCCACCACCACCATCCCCTCCGTGCTCTTACGCGATTTCACCGACGAATCTGTCCGTCGGGTCTGGCGGCGGGACGGGTTCTACCGCTGTCAGCACCGGCGCCACATGCTCTTGGACCGCTACGTCCGATGTGTCTTGGGTGAGTGTCGTCAGCGGTGCATCCGGTACTGGTGACGGGCAAGTGGTACTGAGCGCTGCTGCAAATGCAGGCGGTACTCGCAGTGGCAACCTGACGATCGCGGGGCGGACTTTCACTGTATCGCAGGACGCGGCACCGGCGTCGCCGCCACCACCAAGTCCAACACCGGGCCCGACCACGATCTTCTCGAGCTTCGCGGCCGGGGACACGTTTCAGGTCATCGGCGGCCTCTTATTTACGAATGTTCCTAGTACGCGCGACAACGCAATCGCGGATGCCTTCACTCCGACAAGCACGGCAAGGCTAGATAAGATAGAGGTGGCCTTTGCTAATTCATTTCCGGCTGATCTTATCGTCTCAGTGATGACAAGCGATCCAAGTGGAGCTCCTTCGACGGTCTTGGAAACGCTGACCGTTCCCAACGTGCCCTACCCTACGCCGACCGCCATGGTAATCCAGACCGCCACCTCCTCGTCTCAACCTATTCTCAGTGCCGGTGTTCGCTATTGGCTGGCCTTCGAACTTTTCCCCAGGAGCAGTGCCGGCGCCAATGGAATCCTTGATTGGAACTCCGTTGGGTACACGGGTCCGATCAGCTCGAGCAGCAATGACGGCGGGTCCTGGAGTCCTCCTACTGTCACACCGGATGCACAAGCATTCCGCGTTACGGGTACGCCGGTTCAGTAGGTATCGGATTGACGGGACGCCGGCCAAGGCGTTCAGCGCGAGGATGGGGGCGGGACTAGTCTTGAACGGGGTTGATGAACCTGGACAGAAGCGTATGATTTAGAGCAATCCTTTCAGGTTCAGCCAACCCACATGCCGGACACAATCCTCAGCGAAATCCTTGCGTGGTCACAACAGCGTCCGCTCTGGCAGCGGGACGCTTTGCGGCGCCTCCTTACGACTGGCAGCCTTGGCGCTTCTGACATCGACGAACTCGTTTCGCTCTGCAAGGCCCCCATTGGTCTGTCCTCATATTCGGCGCCGCGCGTGTTGACCGGCGATCATCTAGCCATAACCGACCAAGAGGCTGCAGCCGTATCGCTCGTTAGCATCACCCATCATCGCGGCGTCAACGCGCTTACCCCGGAACAAGTGCTTTCGTTCGGACCCGGCCTCACAATCGTGTACGGCCAAAACACCGCGGGAAAGTCCGGCTATACGAGAATTCTCAAACGGGCATGCCGATCACGTTTTACTGAGGACATCCTCGGAGACGTGTTGAGCGGTCAGACCCCGATGAAAGCGCAAGCAACCATTCGGTTTCGTTGCAACGGGGCCGAGACTCCATTCGTGTGGACTCCTGATGGCCCGCCGGCAAAGGCCCTAGCCGCGGTTAACGTTTTTGACAGTCATTGTGTTCCGGTGTACCTCGGCGAGAAGACCGATGTCGCGTTTCGACCATTCGGC
Organism: uncultured Acidobacteriota bacterium; assembly: GCA_963849525.1. Classification (GTDB taxonomy): domain Bacteria; phylum Acidobacteriota; class Vicinamibacteria; order Vicinamibacterales; family SCN-69-37; genus CAVXSP01. The sequence goes on from CAWKHL010000010.1 coordinate 772,271, forward strand.
CTTGATGTGTTTGATCGGCTGAGGTGCCAGAGCCCTCAGATGCCCAAGTGTCCGTGACGACATTGTGTCGCGAGCCACAGCAACAACGGTGGCCGGCATCGCATCAAAGAGACTCAAGGACGTTACGATTCCAGTCCCTCCGCTCCCGGAACAGCGCCGGATCGTCGCCGAGCTGGACGCGTTGCAGGCGGAGGTCGACGAGTTGAAGGGGCTGCAGGCCGAGACGGCCGTGGAACTGGATGCGCTGTTGCCGTCAATTCTGGATCGGGCGCTTCGGGGGGAGTTGTAGAGATGCACTGCGCTGAACTTTAAGGGGAGATCGATGGCACCGAAGCTCGGGCAGTTGAAGAACCTGACACTGAAGTCGGTCTGGTCTCACGAGGAACACGACTTCACGCCGTGGCTGGCGGAGGAGGAGCACCTCGCCGCCTTGTCTGACGCGATCGGTATGGACTTACAGTTGGAGAGGATCGAGGTCCCCGTCGGCCCGTACTGCGCCGACATCCTGGCACAAGACGCCTCCGGAAAGTACGTCGTGATTGAGAACCAGTTCGGCAAGACGAACCACGATCACCTTGGCAAACTCCTGACGTACGGCGCGACCCTTGGCGCATCTGCGGTGGTATGGATCGCCGAGCAGTTCACTGATGAGCACCGCAAGACGATTGAATGGCTCAACGAACAGACGATAGAGTCATTGTCACTGTACGCGGTCCAGCTTGAAGTGCTGCAGATAGACGATTCGCAGCCCGCGATCCGCTTCAATGTCATCAGCCAACCGAATGAGGTCGTTCGTGCGGCGACTGCTGCGAAATCTTCAGGGCCTTTAACCGAGACTCAGGAACTGCAGTTGGAGTTCTGGACGATGTTCCGGGAGCGGCTTCTGGAGAAGAAGGTCGTTCCGTCGGCGCAGACACCTCGGCCGCAGTACTGGTTTGATGTGGCTCTCGGCCGGGCGAACATTGTCCTTTCGAATATTCTGGACACCAGCGGTGGCCGAGTTGGCATTCGCGTTTACCTGGGCAATCGAATCGCGGAAGCAGCGCTCGCGCAACTTGAAAAGGATAGGGTGGCGATTGAGCAAGAGATCGGCGCGACACTATCCTGGAATCCGACGCCGGAGAAGCGCGACAAGATCATCGCGCTGAACAGGCAGGTGGACTTGGCGGATCGTGATTCATGGCCGGAGTACTGCGACTGGCTCGTTGACCGTGTCGCGAAGTTTCGGAAGGCATTTATGCCTCGGGTCAAGCTGCTGAAGTTGAACGAGGTTACGGCGGGTCACGAATAGATGCGGCGGCTTCTCGGCAGGGATTGATCTCGTTGTGAATTCTTCCGCATCGCTGGTTGTGAGGAGACACTGACTGTATGAAAGAAGCGAAGATTGATCGGAAGACGGAATGGGCTTTGCGTGGAGCAGAGGCTCGGCTGCAGGAGATTCGGAGCGAGATGGCCGAGATTCTGGAGAGCTTTCCGCAGTTGCGGTTTCAGCGCACCGCTTCCGAGAAGGTAAAGAAGCCGGGTGGCGGCAAGACAGCAGCAGCCCCGAAGCGTCGGCGCCGGATGTCCAAGGAGTGGCGGGCGAAGCTCGCGGCGGCCACCAGGCGGCGGTGGGCGGAGGCGAAGAAGGCGGGGCGGAAGGGGTTGTGAAGGGACAGGGTGGGCCTCACAGTCCCACCAAGCAGCAGCCGTTGAATTGGAACTGGCTGCGGCACTTCATTGTCGCAATCAAGCAACGCACCACCGTGGCCGTTCTTGCGTGGCTGACGTCGATCCTCGCCTTGGTTATGACCGGCATTCAATCGCGGGCGACAGAAGTGGCGACGGAGCGAGCCCAAAGGGCCTGGGTCACAGTCGATCATTCTGATCTCGGCAATCTACTCAATACGTCGGCGCCTACGCTGGGGATGGTGTTTCTGAAGAACTCCGGACCGTCTCCTGCGTCGAACGTACGGCCGACAGTTCGATTTGTTATCTCCTATTCAACCGCCCCGCCGTGGCAGCTCGATAGAGTGCACGAAGTAAGTGTCGGCATTATCGGACCGGGAGGCACGGGATCATCCGCCGCCCGTCTGAAACCGCCGAGTCGAGACGATGTCGCGGCAATCGGGAGCGGCAAGGCGCATCTTTTTCTGTACGGTATCGTGACCTACGATGACATTTTCGGCAAATCACGATGGACAAAGTTCTGTTTTCGGAATGAGGAGGTCGATCCGTTGCTCGGGCCATTGACAACCGAGCGTGGTTCCTGGGCGTCGCTCACTTGTGGCTTCTGGAATGAAATGAATTGAGGTTTGAATGTGGCGTCGGTCAGGTCCACGTTTTCCGCACGGCGGCTTCGAGGCGGTCCTGGCGGGCTTTGACCCAAGGCGCGTAGTGGCGCTCGGTGACGCGGATGGAGGCGTGGCCAAGAAGGATGGAGACCTCCTCGATGCTCACGCCGTTCTGCAAGAGCGCCACGGCGAACGAGTCGCGCAGGCGGTGGAAGTGGGCATTCGGCACGGCGGCGAGCTTGGCGACGGCGCCAAACGCGCGACGACAATCCTCGATCGCTGATTTCACTTCCCCATTTCCGGACCAGAAGAAACGCTCACCGGGGTGGTTCAAGGCGTTCAACGCCGCGACGACCTTGGGCGGGACGGGGACGTAGACCGGCGTGCCGGTCTTGGCCTGGTGCAGGAACACCCGGCCGCGGACAAGCTCGCTCTTCTTCAACGTCACCGCATCAGAGATACGCAGGCCGGCGTGGCGCATCAAAAGAATCAGCGCCGTCATCTTTGCGCCGTTGCCCTTCCATTTCCGGCCGGCGGCCAGGAGCTTCTTGATCTCGGCCTCGGAGAACGGCAGGGTCGGGTTGTGTGTTGCCAGCGGCGCCTTCACGGCCGCGGCCGGGTTTTCTTTGATCCAGTCGTCCGCCGCGCAGAAGCGCATGAAGGCGCGCATCTGCTCCAAACTCTTGGCTTGCGTGATCGGCGCGAACGTCCAGCTGGTCCGGAACTCGCGAAAGAAAGAAACGTTCAGTTGGGACAGCTGGCGGATGCCGCGCTTGTCGCAGAACGGCAGGAAGTGGTTCTTGAGGAGGTTCCGATATTTCTTAACGCTCGGCGGCTTCAGGCGGGCCGCGCAGTCCTCCAAGTATCGGTCAACGGCCTCGGGGATGGTCGGGATCGCCCGCCTGACCTCCCCGACCTTGCCGGTGGACTCCCAGCCGCGGACGAGGTCGGTGGCCGCGTCCCAGGAGCGCAGGTCAAGGGACTTGCGAACGTAGGCGCCGGCCAGAGAGCCCTGGACCCAAATCGGGCAGGAGCAGCGCCGGTAGCGGCGCGACCGGTGCTCGCAGGGCGGAGCGTGGCGGCGATACAGAGCGAGCATGGAGGCCGGTTTCCGACCTCCAGAATACTCCAGAGGGACAATTCAGGTACAGTAAATTCTTATCGGCTTGTAAACGTATGTAAATAAACGTGTTAGTTGTGGCGGAGGGAGAGGGATTCGAACCCCCGGTACGGTTTCCCGTACAGCGGTTTTCAAGACCGCCTGTTTCAACCACTCACACATCCCTCCGGCAAGGCCATTGAGCCATTGAGTCATTGAACCATTGAACCATTGAGCCATTGAGTCATTGAGCCATTGAGCTATTGAGCTATTGAGTCATTGACTATTGAACGGCGTGCGCAAGCAAAGTGAGCCGCGCCGGTGCGCATGCCTTCAATGACAGATAGCCAATAACCAAATGTCTCAATGGCCCAATGACTCAATGTCTCACTCTTTCGCGAGGCTCTCCCTCCCTCCCATGAACGGCCGCAGCGCCTCCGGCACGACGACCGTGCCGTCTTCCTGCTGGTAGTTCTCCAGGATCGCAATCAGCGTCCGCCCGACGGCCAGACCCGACCCGTTGAGCGTGTGGGCGAACTGCGGCTTGCCCGCGCCGTTGGGCCGGTACTTGATGGCCGCCCGGCGCGCCTGAAATGCTTCCGTGTTGCTGCAGGACGAAATCTCGCGATACGTGTCCTGGCTCGGGAGCCAGACCTCGAGGTCGTAGGTCTTGGCCGACCGCGAACCCCATGTCGCCCGTGCAGAGGAGCATCCGCCGGTACGGCAGGCCCGAGCCGCTCGAGCACCGTCTCGGCGTTGCGCGTGAGTCCCTCGAGCTCGTCGTGCGACTGCTCGGCGGTCGTGATCTTGACGAGCTCGACCTTGTCGAACTGATGCTGGCGAATCAGCCCGCGCACGTCGGCGCCGTACGACCCGGCCTCGCTCCTGAAGCACGGCGTATAGGCCGTGTACTTCAACGGCAGCCGCCGCCCGTCGAGGATCTCCTCGCGGTGCAGGTTCGTGAGCGGCACCTCAGCGGTGGGAATCAGGAAGAGATCCCAGTCGCCCGCAATCCGAAACAGATCCTGCTCGAACTTCGGCAGATTGCCGGTGCCGGTCAGCGCGGCCGCGATTGACGAGAAACGGCGGCTCGACCTCGCGGTACCCGTGCTCGCCCGTGTGCAGCTCGAGCATGAAGTTGATGAGCGCCCGCGCGAGGCGCGCGCCGCCGCCCAGCAGCACGGAAAACCGCGCGCCCGACATCTTCGCCGCCCGCTCGAAGTCGAGAATGCCGAGCGCCGGCCCGATCTCCCAGTGCGGCTTCGGCGCGAAGCCGAACGTCGGCGGCGTCCCCCACCGGCGGACTTCGACGTTGTCGGCCGCGCCGGGTCCGATCGGCACGCGACTCGTGCGGGAGGTTTGGCACGTGAGCAGCAGCGCGTCGCGCTGCTGCTCGACGTCCGCGAGCTCGGCTTCGCGCGGCACGGATCTCCGCGCCGCGCGCCTTGTTCTGCGCCAGAATGTCGGCCGGATCGCGCCCCTCGCGCTTCGCCCGCGCGACCGCCTCGCCCGCCGTGTTCTGCTCGCGCTTGAGCCCCTCGACCAGCGGGATCAGCCGGCGCGCGTTCCGATTCCAGGACCTGAAGTCCGCCAGCGGCTCGGCCGCCGCAGTCGCCGCGCGTCCCGCAGCCGCGTCGACCACGGCCTCGAAATGGTCACGAACAAAAGCGGGATCCAGCATGGTGTGATGGTACGCGCAGACTTCCGACGCCGGCCGCGGGGTCTGATACGATCCTCCAGGTGAAAACGCTCGTCCGCAAAGCCGTCTTTCCGGCGGCGGGCCTGGGCACCCGGTTCCTGCCGGCGACCAAGGCCCAGCCGAAGGAAATGCTGCCCCTCGTCGACAAGCCGATTATCCAGTACGGCGTCGAAGAGGCCGTCGCGTCCGGCATCGACGACATCATCCTCGTGACCGGCCGAGGCAAGAACGCGATCGAGGATCACTTCGACGTGTCCGTCGAGCTCGAGACCTTCCTCGAGGCTCGCGGCAAGACGCGATCTGCTGGACGAGGTTCGCAAGATCTCCAGCCTGATCAACGTCGCCTACGTCCGACAAGGCGAGGCCCTGGGCCTGGGCCACGCCGTCCTGATGACGCGGGCCCTCGTCGGCGACGAGCCCTTTGCCGTCGTCCTGGCCGACGACGTCGTCGATGCCGCGCCGCCGGCGCTGGCGCAGATGCTGAACGTGTTCGACAAGTTCAACGGCCCGGTCATCATGGTGGAACGCGTCCCGCGGGCGGACGTCTCGAGCTACGGCATCGTCGATGTGGAGCCGCTCGAGAAGGGCGTGTATCGAATCAAGGACCTCGTCGAAAAGCCCGCAGCCGACAAGGCCCCGTCGGACTTGGCGATCGTCGGGCGCTACATTCTCACGCCGGACATCTTCGACATGCTCGAGGAAACGCAGGAAGACCGGCGCGTCGGGGAAATTCAGCTCACCAACGGCCTCAAACGCCTGCTCCAGAAGCGCCCGCTGTACGCCTGCGAGGTCGCCGGCGTCCGCCATGATACGGGGAGCAAGATCGGCTTTCTCAAAGCCGTGGTGTACTTCGCGCTGCGCAGGCCAGACCTGGCCGACCCGTTCCGCAAATACCTCGAGGGCCTGCTGAAAGCGGATGCCCGCTAGGACGACTTCGTTGGCGTCGTCGGGGCGGCCGGCGGGGTCGAACTTGTAGAGGTTGATGAGGCGTCGGCCGACGACGGCTTGCTGCTTTCAGTCGTCTCCGCGCTCTTGCTGTCCTTGTCCTTCTCCTTGTTCTCTTTGTCCTTGGACGCCGAGTTCCCGCCCGATTTCGAGCCGTCGGACTTTCGGGCGTAGTCCGTCACGTACCACCCCGTGCCTTTGAACTGAAAGGCGGGCGACGACACGAGCTTCCGCAGGCTCCCGCCACAAGAAGGGCACACCGCAAGAGGCGGATCCGAGAACTTCTGGATGCGCTCGAGCCGCTTCCCGCACGCGTCGCATTCGTATTCGTATAATGGCATGGTGTCAGACAAGGACGGGTCTCCCCGGTATCGCGGGTGAGACCCGTTTCCTTTATACCACCATGCCCGCCCCGCCAGGAACGCTCTACGTCGTCGCCACGCCTATCGGCAACCTGGAAGACCTGACCTTCAGGGCGCTGCGGACGCTGCGCGAGGTCGACTTGATTGCCGCCGAGGATACCCGCCGGACGGCAAAGTTACTGGCGCACTACGAGATCCGTAAGCCGCTCGTGAGCGTCCGCGAACACAACGAGCGAGGGGCGGCGGACCGGTTGGTGGAGAAACTGCTCGGGGGTCAGGATGTCGCGTTTGTCTCCGACGCGGGCACGCCGGGCATCGCCGACCCAGGGGCCAGGCTCGTCGAGACGGTCCGTGCACGCGGCATTCGGGTCATCCCAATCCCGGGGGTCAGCGCCGTGGCCGCGGCCCTGTCGGTCGCTGGTCTGGCGATCGAGGAGTTTGTCTTCATGGGCTTTCCGCCGGCTGGGGGATCCGGGCGGAACGACTGGTTCAGACGCCTCGCCGCCGAGCCACGCGCCGTCGTATTCTTCGAGGCGCCCCACCGTATTGAGAAGACGATGGCTCGGCTCAAAGAACTATTGGTCACTCGACAGATACTAGTGTTGAGAGAAATAACAAAAATTAACGAAGAATTGGTTATGTGCTCAATTAATACAACGCTCAACCAGAAGGGCGAGTTCACTCTCGTCGTCGGTCCTGTCGAACGGCAGCCAGAGGCGCCTGTCGATCCGGGTGAGGCACTTGAATTATTCTATCGAGTGACCGAAAGTCTAGGCCTCAGCGAGGAGTCTGCGGTCGATGTCGTGGCGCTTCTGAAGCAGATTCCGACGAAGGCAGCCACAAAGCTAATCAAGAAGGGCAAAATATTGGTCAAACAACACAACGACTCGGTCCCTTGACCACCCGAGAGGCATTTTGTTATTGTCTCGACACTTCGTCAGGTCGAGTCCGTCTCTAGGGAAGCAGATCCAATGGTGAAGCGCGCGCGGCCCAAGCCGCGCCGGGTGACCCGCAAGGCGCGCCAAGCAGGGCGCCAACCTCCAAAGTCTACGCCGCCCATATCGGTAGGCGTGGCGAGGCGGTCTCTCGCTCCGCCCACCCAACCCAACGCTGATGCCGTCGCCGTGTTCGAAAGCGGCGTGCGGCGCTTGCAGCGGCGCGACTACACGTCGGCGGCGCGCATCTTCAGGCAGCTCTTGGAGGCCTTCCCGGCCGAGCGCGCGGTGCTGGATCGAACCCGGGTCTACCTCGAGCTCTGCGTGCGCGAACTCGACGCCCGGCCAACCGCGCCCCGCACGCTCGAAGAGCGGCTCACGGCGGCCACGGCGGCGCTCAACGACGGCAACGATTGGGCGGCCGAGCAGTTCGCACGCGCGGCTCTCAAAGAGGACGCGCGGCACGAGTTGGCCCTTTACCTCATGGCGGCGGTCGAGGCGCGCCGCGGCACCCGCGACCGCGCCTTGTCCTACCTGGAGCAGGCCGTGGAGGCCAGCCCGGAAGTGCGCGCCCAGGCTCGCCACGACGCGGATTTCGAGTCCCTGCGTGAGTTGGACGCCTTCCACGCCCTGATCGAACCCGAGGAAGAGGCGGCCCTGCCGCCGCTCAAGCGCCGCCGCGGCGCGCGCGGCTAAGGGCTCGCGCAACAATAACTCGGTCAGTCTGACTGCCGATCCATCCCGTCCCGCGGCGTTGCTCGTCGGTCGAATACGCCCGTATTCTCCCTTCTCGCGCCTTGCGGGACAGGCGCCTCGACACCAAGACTGACCGAGTTATTGTTGCGCGAACCCTAAGAATTCCCCTCCGGGCGCGGCCCCAATCCCACGGACTCGCGCCATAATCGGACGATGCGAGGGCGAGCCGGGGAGTCTCTGCACGTCGTGATCCTTGCGGCCGGCAAGGGCACGCGGATGAAGTCGAGTCGGCCCAAGGTGCTGCATGACCTGGCTGGCCTGCCAATCATCGAACACCTGCTCCGCACGGTCGATTGACTCGCTCCGGCGTCCACGGTGCTGGTCGTCGGACACGGCGCGGACGAAGTGCGGGCCGCATTGGTTGGGCGCCCGCATCTCCAGTTCGTCACGCAATCCCCACAGCTTGGCACCGGCCATGCCCTCCTGCAGGCCGAGGCGGCGCTGGCAGGGCAGTCCGGCACCATCCTCTTGCTCTATGCCGATGTGCCGCTGCTGCAGCCCGGCACGCTTCTTCGGCTGCTCGAGGTCCACTATGGCGCGCGCGCCGCGGCCACGGTGCTCTCGGCCGCGCTCGACGAGCCGTACGGGTACGGCCGCATCGTGCGCGATGCCGACGGCGCGATCGCGCGCATTGTCGAAGAGCGCGACGCGTCGGCCGCCGAGCGCGCGTTGCGCGAAGTGAACACCGGCATCTACGCGTTCGCGCTGGCGCCGCTCTTTCCGGCGCTCCACGAGCTGGCGGCGGACAACGCGCAAAGCGAGTACTACCTCACCGACCTGGTGGCGATGTACCGCTCGAAGGAGCTGCGTGTCGAGACCTTGTGCCTGCCATCGGCCGATGAATTGCGCGGCGTCAACAGCCGCCTCGATCTCGCCGACCTCACCAGGCTCGTCCGGGCGCGCAAGAACCGCGAAGTGATGCTGGCGGGCGTGACCCTCGACGACCCGGCGACGACGGCGATTGACGAGGACGTCACCGTCGGCCCCGACACGGTCATCGGCGCGGGCGTGCGCCTCGAGGGCCGGACATCGGTCGGCGCGCGGTGCCGGCTGCACGCGCGGCGTCCGGCTCGACGGACGCCACGGTCGGCGACGACGTGAAGGTTCTCGACTACTCGATCGTCAATCGGTCGCGTGTGGGCGCCGGCGCGTCCATCGGTCCGTTCGCCCATATCCGTCCGGACTCCGACGTGGCCGAAGAGGCGCGCGTCGGCAATTTCGTCGAGCTCAAGAAGACGTCGCTCGGCCACGGTTCCAAGGCCGGCCACCTCGCCTATCTTGGCGATGCCACCATCGGCGCCGGCGTGAACATCGGCGCCGGCACGATCACCTGCAACTACGACGGTGAAAAGAAGCATCCCACCGTGATCGAAGACAACGTGTTCATCGGCAGCGACACGCAGCTCGTCGCGCCGGTTCGCGTCGGCCGCGGTGCCTACGTCGCGGCCGGTTCATCGATCACCTCGGACGTTCCAGATGACTCGCTGGCGATTGCGCGCGGCCGCCAGGAAATCAAACCCGGTTGGGCGATCAAACGACGCGAGCGGCGCGGCAAGGACGACTGACCTATGTGCGGTATCGTCGGTTACGTCGGCCCCAAACCCGTGCTGCCCATCCTCATCGAAGGGCTGCGCCGGCTCGAATACCGCGGCTACGACTCGGCCGGGGTCGCGCTCGTCCATGACGGCCAGCTCGACATTCGCCGAAGCGCCGGCAAGCTGTCCCGCCTCGAGGAGGTCATCGCCAAGCATCCGCTCTCGGGCGAGTTCGGCATCGGCCACACCCGCTGGGCCACGCACGGCCGGCCGACCGAGGAGAACGCCCATCCGCATCGCGATTGCACGGGCCGCCTGGTGGTCGTCCACAACGGCATCATCGAGAACTACCTCGAGCTGAAGCGCACGCTCATCGCCGAGGGACACCGCTTCGTGACCGAGACCGACACCGAGGTCATCGCGCACCTCATCGAGAAGGTGTGGCGGGACGACGGCCTGGCGCCGGCCGTCCGGCGCGCGCTCGCGCAGCTGCGCGGCCTCTTCGCGGTCGTCGTCATCAGTGCCGACGAGCCCGAGACCATCGTCGCGGCGCGGAACGGTCCGCCCGTGGTGGTAGGCCTCGGGCACGGCGAGTTCTTCGTCGCGTCCGATATCCCCGCGATTCTCGGGCACACCCGCGACGTGGTGTTTCTCGACGACAACGAGATGGCCGTCGTGACGCCGGCCGGCGCCGTCTTCACCGATTTCCTTGGCGAGCCCGTGAGGAAGCTCCCGCAGCACATCTCGTGGGATCCGGTGATGGCCGAGAAGGGCGGCTACCGCCACTTCATGCTCAAGGAGATCTACGAGCAGCCGTGGGCGGTGCGCGAGACCGTGCTCGGCCGCACGTCGCTCGAGACCGCGCACGTGTTCCTCGAGGAATTGCGGCTCGATCCGGCCGTGCTTCAGGACGTCAACCGGGTCGTCATCCTGGGGTGCGGCACGTCCTGGCACTCAGGCCTGGTGGGGAAATTCCTGATCGAAGAACTGGCGGGCGTGCCCGTCGAAGTGGACTACGGATCCGAGTACCGGTATCGCCATCCGATCGTGTCCGATCGGACGCTCGCCATCGCCATTACGCAGTCGGGGGAGACGGCCGATACCCTCGCCGCGCTCCGGGAAGCCAAACGCCGCGGCGCCCGCAGCGTCGCGATCTGCAACGTGGTGGGCAGCATGGCGACCCGCGAAGCCGACGGGACCGTGTACACCCATGCCGGCCCGGAGATTGGCGTGGCGTCAACGAAGGCGTTCACGTCGCAGCTCGTCGCGCTTCACTTGCTCAGCCTGTACCTCGGCCAGGCCCGGGGCACGGTGCAGCCTGACACGATGCACAGCGCTCATCGGCGCCCTCGACCAACTGCCGTTGGCCATCGAAGAAGCGCTGAAGCTCGACACGAAGATCGAGGCCCTCGCCAAGCGACTCCACCAGCAGCGTGACTTCTTGTACATCGGGCGGGGAATCAACTACCCGATCGCCCTCGAGGGCGCGCTCAAGCTGAAAGAGATTTCGTACACGCACGCGGAGGGTTATCCGGCGGGGGAGATGAAACACGGCCCGATCGCCCTCATCGACGAGGAACTACCGGTCGTGGCCCTCGCTCCCAACGACGACGTGCTCGAGAAGATGATCGGGAACATCCAGGAAGCCAAAGCTCGCGGCGGCACCCTCGTCGTCATCACGAGCGAGTCCACGGCGCACGCATTCGACGAGATTCTCGACGAGTCCCGCGACATCGTGCTCGCGGTGCCCGACATCCACCGACTCCTGATGCCGGTGCTGCTGACGATTCCCGTCCAGTTCCTGGCGTACCACATCGCGGTGCGCCGAGGGTGCGACGTGGATCAGCCGCGCAACCTCGCGAAGAGCGTGACGGTCGAGTAGGCGGCCGCCGCGACAGCAAGGCGCAGCCGTACGGACCGACGTGCGGTGCGGTGCGTGGAGTTGGAGTGCTACTCGTCCGTGCCGAGCTCGATGCCGTCCATCACGAGTCGATCCAGCCCGGGGACCTGCTCGAAGTCGTGATCGAACGTCAGGAGGCAGGCGCCGCGATCGATGGCGCAGGCCGCGATCCAGATGTCGTTGGCCGGTATCGGCGTGCCCGCGCGCCGAAGCCCCGCGAAGACGTTCCCATAGTGCCGGGCGACGGTTTCGGAGACGGGGATCACACCAACGAACGGCTCGGCTAGAAAATCAGTGAGCGCGACGCGGTTCTCACGGGTGCGCGAGCCCAGCTCGAACGCGCCGTACAGCTCGCCGAGCACCGGCGCCGGCACCATCACCGATTCGGCGTCAGCGATGAGGTCGCGGACACGGGTGTCGCCTGACCGGAGCTTCGAGTAGGCCGAGGTATCGAGCACGAGGCGAGGGATGCGCTCCGTGCTACTGCCACTGATCTTCATCGATCACCCGCTGGCACTTGAGCGCGGCTTCGAACTCGACGGCGTCGGCCGTGGACCAGGTCATGTATCGAGCCAGGCGCTGCCGCCGGGCCTCGATGCCAACCGCTTGCTCCAGGATCTGCAAGGCGGTGGCGTTGACGCTTTGACTACGGCTCTTGCCCAACTCCGCGAGCCGGCGGTTGAGTTCGGACGAGACGCCCCGGATGGTCAGTTGCGACGCCATGCAGGCATGATAGCACGTGAGTGCCTGCACGCAGTCACACGCAGAGATGCGACCGGAACGCGACGTCGAACAAGGCCTCCGGAGGCGGTCGATCAGCGCGCGATGCCGGCGGCCACGGCGTCGGCAAACGCGGTCGTCGTGGCCGGACGGGTCCCAGGCGAGTAGATATCGGGCGTGCGAAGACCGGTCAGCCAGCGCGTGCTCAATGGCGCGCACGATTGCCGCCCCTTCCTCAACCAACCCCAAGCCGTCGGACAGCAGCATGGCCGCCGACGCGATCGCGCCGATCGGGTTGGCCTTCGCCTGGCCGGCAATGTCGGGTGCGGACCCATGGACCGGCTCGAACAAGCCGGCGCCGGGGCCCAGGCTCGCCGACGGCAGCAGACCGAGCGAGCCGCAGACGGCGCCCGCCTCGTCCGAGAGAATGTCGCCGAACATGTTCTCCGTGAGGATCACGTCGAAGCTCGCCGGCGCCAAGGCCAGCTTCATCGCGCACGAATCGACGAGCTGGTGCGTGAGGGTGACGTCGGGGTACTCGCGGCCGATTTCCGTGACGATGCGGCGCCAGAACTGGGAGACTTCGAGCACGTTGTTCTTGTCGACCGAGACGAGCTGCTTGCGGCGCTTCCGGGCGAGTTCGAACGCCACGCGTGTGACGCGCTCGACCTCGGGCCGCGTGTAGCGCATCGTGTTGACGACGGCCCCGGTCGACGCTTCCGCGCCGCGCGGCTGTCCGTAATAGAGGCCGCCGAGCAGCTCGCGGACGACCACGAGGTCCGTGCCCGCGAGGACCGACGGCTTGAGCGGGCCGGACTCTTCGAGCCCCGGCCACGACCGCGCCGGGCGCAGATTGGCGAAGACCCCGAGCTCGCGGCGGATGCCGAGCAGCGCGGATTCCGGCCGTTCGTGCGGCGGCAAAGCCTCGAACGCGGGATCGCCCACTGCGCCGAGCAGCACGGCGTCGGCAGCCTTGGCCGCGGCCAGCGTGTCGTCGGGCAGCGCGTGGCCGTGCTTGTGCAGAGCCACGCCGCCAATCAGTTTCGATTCAAGAGACCACTCGTGGCCGAAGACCTTGGCCACGGTGTTCAGCACGTGTACGGCGGCGGTAACGACTTCCGGGCCAATCCCGTCGCCTGGGAGGAGAACGATGCGCGCCTTCACGCGCCGAACCTGGAGCCGGCGTGGTGCGCCACCGGGTCGCGCGGCACCGCGCCGTCGTTGACCGCGGTCACGATGTTGACCAGGTCGTCGTCGGTCACCTGCTTGCGGTCGTCCGCCCACGCCACCATGCGGCGGTAGACCTCGTCGAGGTCGTGGCGCGAAAGCGTGATGCCGAGCTGCTCGCAGCGCTTCTGCACGGCGTGGCGGCCGGAGTGCTTGCCGAGCACGAGCGTGGTTCGCGACACGCCGACGTCTTCCGGTCGCATGATTTCGTAGGTTCGACGGTCTTTCAACATGCCATCCTGATGAATACCGGCCTCGTGCGCGAACGCGTTGCGTCCGACCACCGCCTTGTTCGCTTGCACGAACTCCCCGGTGATCTCGCTCAACAGCTGGCTGGCCGCGAAAAGCTGCTGGATATCGATGTGCGACGTCTCGACGGGGACGCGGTCGGCGCGGACACGCGTCACCATCACGATCTCCTCGAGCGAGGCGTTCCCCGCGCGCTCGCCGATGCCGTTGATCGTGCACTCCACCTGGCGGACGCCGGCCGTGATCGCGGCGATCGTGTTGGCCACCGCGAGGCCCAGATCGTCGTGGCAGTGCGCGCTGAAGATGGCGCGATCCGCGTTCGGCACGCGCCCGATCACGTCGCGGAAGAAGTCGCTGATTTCGTCTGGTGTGGAGTAGCCAACGGTGTCGGGAAGGTTGATCGTCGTCGCGCCGGCGTCGATCACCGCCTCGATGACGCGGCAGAGGAAGTCGCGATCGCTTCGCGTGGCGTCCTCGGCCGAGAACTCGACGTCCGGGGTCGCCGACCGCGCCTTGCGGACGGCCGCGACGGCCGCGTCGAGGCACGCCTCCCGCGTCATGCGCAGCTTGAACTGGAGGTGCAGGTCGGACGTCGCGATGAAGGTATGAATCCGTCCGCGCTTCGCCGGCGAAATGGCCCACGCCGCGCGCTCCACGTCGCCAATCGCGCACCGCGCGAGCGCCGCGACCACCGGCCGCGTGACCGCCAGCGACACCCGGCGCACGGCTTCGGCGTCGGCTTCGGAGGCAATCGGAAAGCCGGCCTCGATCACGTCCACGCCGAGCGCCTCGAGCTGGTGCGCCATGCGCAGCTTCTCTTCGATGCGCATGGAAAAGCCCGGGGCCTGCTCGCCGTCCCTTAACGTCGTGTCGAAGATGACGAGTGGTTGGCTCATGCTCGCAGTCTTGGCCTCGCCCGTGGAGAAGTCAAATTGATGATGCTTAGCTTTCCAGTGGCGCGGCTTATGGGGCGTCGGGTGCGTCAGAACCCCGCGATGTAGGGCAGCCGGGCCGCGGTGCGCTCGACAAGGGCGTAGTCGGCCAGCAAGAGCCCGGTGGCGTCCCAGTCCCCGGAGAGCAGGGCGTCGCGGGCCGACGCGGGCGCCTCGACGGGCGCGGTCACGGCCTCGGCCCTCAGTTGGCCGTTCCGGATGTCCACGGTGAAGACGGTTTCCGGGTGCGCGTCGACGGCCGCCATCACCCGCGCCATGTCGTCCGGCGACGCCGTCAGGCACGGCAGGCCGATGGCCAGGGAGTTGCCGAAGAAGATCTCGGCAAACGATTCGGCCACGACCGCCCGGATTCCCCACCGCCGAATGGCCTGTGGGGCGTGCTCCCGGGACAATCCACACCCGAAATTGCCGTTGGCCAGCAGGATCGTGGCGCCCGCGAACGCCGGGGTGTCGAACGCATGGCGATCCCCGCGCGCCCGAAGCGCCGCGCGGTCGTCCTCGAAGACGTGCTGCTCGAGGCCCTCGAAGGACACCGACTTCAAGTACCGCGCCGGGATGATCCGATCCGTGTCGATGTCGTTCCCGCGTACGGGAATCGCGCGACCGGCCACCTGTTCGATGCGAGAAGACTGAGGCATAAGAGTTACCGCGTCACCAGCGAGGCTTCATGTTCGGCGAGCCACGACCGCACGTCAACCACTTCCCCGGCGATCGCGGCCGCGGCCACCATCGCGGGGCTCATCAGCAGCGTGCGTCCGGTGGGGCTCCCCTGGCGTCCCTTGAAGTTCCGATTCGACGACGAGGCGCAGACTTCGCGGCCCTCGAGCCGGTCCGGGTTCATCGCCAGGCACATGGAGCAGCCCGCGCTGCGCCAGTCGAACCCGGCGTCCCGGAAGACGACGTCCAGCCCCTCGCGCTCGGCGGCCGCGGCTACCGCCTGCGAGCCTGGCACCACGAGCGCGCGCACGTGCTTGGCGACGCGCTGGCCGCGGGCGACCCGTGCGGCCTCACGCAGGTCGGACAGGCGCCCGTTCGTGCACGACCCGATGAACGCCACGTCGATGCGCGTGCCGGCCATCGGGCGGCCGGCCTCGAGGCCCATGAAATCCAGAGCTTCTGTGATGCCCGCCTCGCCCGCCGCCGCCGGCAGGGGGACGTTGACGGCCGCCGACTGTCCGGGGTTGATGCCCCACGTGACGGTCGGCGCGATGTCGGCCGCCTCGAAGATCTGCTCGTCGTCCCAGGGCGCGCCGGGGTCGGAGGCCATGCCGGCGCCACCACGTGCAGGCGCGGTCGAACGCGTCGCCAGCGGGGGCGAAACGGCGGCCGCGCAGATAGTCGAAGGTCGTCTCGTCCGGGTTGACGTAGCCGGCGCGGGCGCCGCCCTCGATGGACATGTTGCAGATCGTCATGCGCTCGTCCATCGACATGCGGCTGATCGTGTCGCCGGTGTACTCGTAGGCGAAGCCCGTGCCGCCCTTCACCCCGAGCCGCCCGATGACCGCCAGAATCACGTCCTTCGCGTAGACGCCGGGCGCGAGGCGCCCGCGCACGACGATGCGCCGGACCTTGAGCGGCGACATCGCGATGCATTGCGACGCCAGCACGTCGCGGACCTGCGACGTGCCGATCCCGAACGCTATCGCGCCAAAGGCGCCGTGCGTCGACGTATGGCTGTCGCCGCAGGCGATCGTCATCCCCGGCTGGGTCAGGCCCAGCTCCGGGCCGATGACGTGGACGATGCCCTGCACGCCGCTCGACAGATCGAACAGCCGGATGCCGTGCTGTTTGCAGTTGGCCTCGAGCGCGGCGGTCATCTGCTCGGCCATCGCGTCGGCGAACGGCCGCGCCTGACGACTGGTCGGCACGATGTGGTCGAAAGTCGCGAACGTGCGCTCGGGCGCGCGGACCCGCCAGCCGCGCGCGTTCAACTCATCGAACGCCTGCGGACTGGTGACCTCGTGAACCAGATGCAGCCCGATGTAAAGCTGCGTCTGGCCGTTCGGCAGCCGCCGGACGGAGTGGAGATCCCAAACCTTCTGAAAGAGTGTCTGAGCCATGGGCAGTTTTGAATCTTATCAGGCCGCCGAGGGCATGAGAGTTGCTTATGAAAGGCTCAAGGCACCAGGCCTTGGGCACTAGATTGGAGTGGAGATGGCAAATCCTTCGATGACTCCCGCTTCGGAAGTACGAAGTTTTCGCCAGCTGCTGGTTTGGCAGGAAGCAATGGGGCTGACAGTCAACGTTCACCGGCTATCCATGACACTTCCGGCCAGAGAAACCGTCGAGCTTGGACGGCAACTCCGTCGATCGGCGACGTCCGTTCCGTCGAACATCGCGGAGGGATTCAGCCGTCATTCGCGTGCCGCGTATCGCGCGCACGTCGCAATCGCCCTGGGTTCGATCGCGGAGCTTGAAACGCAACTTGAGCTGGCCGATCGCCTCACGTTGTGGCGGAAGCAGGACGGTGAGAGCCTCGTGCGATCATGCGAACTCGTCGCGAAGCTGCTTCAGGGTCTGTGGCGTTCACTCGGGTGACTCCACCGGGGTGGTATTCTCCAGGAACGATCGCGCCAGTGCCCAGGGCCTAGTGCCTGAGCGGTGTTTCACACGTCCATGGACTTCCTCTCTTCCCTGAACCCAGCACAGCGCGAGGCCGTGCTCCACACCGACGGCCCGCTGTTGATTCTGGCGGGCGCCGGGTCGGGCAAGACGCGGGTGATCACGACGCGGATCGCGGCGCTCGTCGGCGGCGGACATGCCGCGGCCGACCAGATTCTGGCGGTGACGTTCACGAACAAAGCGGCCGAGGAGATGCGGAACCGCGTCGAGCAGCTCCTCGGCGCCGACTGCCGCCAGCTCTGGCTGTCGACGTTCCATTCGCTGTGCGCGCGGCTTCTGCGCCGCGAGGCGCCGGCGATCGGACTGACCCGCGACTTCGTGATCTACGACTCGTCCGACCAGCTGGCGGTCGTCAAGCAGGCGCTCAAGGCGCTCGACATCGACGACAAGATGATTCCGCCGCGAGCGGCGCTGTCGCGGATCAGCCAGGCCAAGAACCGGATGGAGGCGCCTGACGACCTTCGGACGGCCGGCAGCAGCCTGCGCGACCTGCAGATCGCCCGGGTCTACGAATCGTACCTGCGCGTGCTCCGCGACGCCGGCGCCCTCGACTTCGACGACCTGCTGCTCAAGACCGTCCAGCTGATGGACACGAGCGAGCGGACGCGCGAGTTCTACTCGCGCAAGTTCCGGTACATGCTCGTCGACGAGTACCAGGACACCAACCGGCCGCAGTACCTGCTCATCCGGCGCCTGGCGGCCCACTACCGGAACCTGTGCGTCGTCGGCGACCCGGACCAGTCCATCTACCGGTGGCGCGGCGCGGACCTCCGCAACATCCTTGATTTCGAGCAGCGACTTCCCCGAGGCGCGAGGTCGTCCGCCTCGAACAGAACTACCGCTCGACCCAGGTGATTCTCGACGCAGCCTCGGCGCTCATCAGCCGGAACCGCAACCGCAAGGACAAGCGGCTGTGGACCGATCGCCAGGGCGGCGACCGCGTGCTCTACCGGCGCTCCGCGCGACGAGATCGAAGAGGCCGACTTCATCACCACGCATCGTCCGCGAAACCGCCCGAACCGGATCCGGGGCCATGGTCGCCGTGCTTTACCGGACGAACGCGCAGTCGCGCGCCATCGAAGACGCGCTGATCCGCGAGGGCCTCGCCTACCGGATCATCGGCGGCGTCCGGTTCTACGAGCGCAAGGAGATCAAGGACGTCCTCGCCTACTTGCGCCTTGCGATCAATCCCCACGACGACGTGAGCTTCCGCCGCGTGGTCAACGTGCCGTCGCGGGGCATCGGCAAGAGGCGTCATGGAAGCCCTCGAGCACGTCGCTGGCGACGACGAGGCCCTGGCCGCGACGCCGCTGCTTGGTGAGGGTCAGCCCCAGGACGGCGCCGCGCTCGCTGTGGGCAGCGGCTGCTCCTGGCCGTCGATCGCCGACTGGTTGCGCCACGGGCGCTGACCGCGCTCGACGGCTTCCGTCGACTCCTGCTTGCGATCGGCAGCGAAGTCGCCCAGACCTTGGCGTAGCCGCCGCAATCGGCCGCGTGCTCGAACGCTCCGGCTACCTGCAGGCGCTACGCGACGAGCGAAGCGAGGAGGCCGAAGCGCGGATCGAGAACCTGATGGAGCTGGTCTCGGCGGCCGCGCGAGTACGAATCGCGCGAGACCGACGCGCGCCTCGGAGGGTTCGTCAACCGTCTGTCGCTCCTCTCCGAGGCCGACGAGGCCGACGGCGCCACAGGAAGCGCGCGTGTGGCTGATGACGATGCACGCCGCGAAGGGCCTGGAGATTCCCGTCGTGGTCGTGGCCGGGATGGAGGAAGGGCTGTTCCCGCACGCGCGCTCGGTGGCCGACGACGACGAAATCGAGGAGGAGCGGCGGCTGTGCTACGTCTGCGTGACACGCGCGCGCGAGCGGCTGGTCCTGACCGGCGCGGCGCGGCGCCGCATCTTCGGCGAGTACCAGGCCACCGAGCCATCGCGGTTTCTCGCCGAGATCCCGACCGAGCTCATGGAGCGTGGTCGAGCCCGTCGCACCGGAGCCCCGATGGGCCAACGCCCCGTACGACGCTTCGAAATCCGTACGGACGACGACCGCGTCCGGACGGCGGCACCCGGTCCGCGGCGCCCACCTTCGCCTACGAACACGAAGATCAGTCCCAAACGAGAATCCAGGCGGGCTTGCGCGTGCGCCACCGCCAGTTCGGCGTCGGCACCGTCGTCGCGATCGAAGACCACGGCGACGATTACAAGGTCACCGTCCGCTTCGCCTCGGCCGGCACGAAGAAACTGCTCGCCAGCTACGCCGGTCTCGAACCCGCCTGAGCGGGCCTCCCGTTACTCCTCGGGCTCGGTTTGGGGCGGCGTCGGGGGCTCCTCGGCCGAGGCCTCGCCGGCCAACTCCTCGTCGTCGGGCTCCGCCAGTGTCGCCATCGACACGAGCCGATCGCCGTCGGCGAGATCCATCAGCCGGACACCCTGAGTGTCGCGCCCCATCGGCCGCATGTCGGCGACTTTCAGCCGGATGATCTGGCCTTGTTCGCTCACGAGCAGCAGCTCGTCGCGGTCGCTCACGCAGGCAATGCCGACGACCAGACCGTTGCGCTCGCTTGCCTGGACGTTCTTGAGGCCGATGCCCCCGCGCGTCTGGCGGCGGTACTCGCCGACGTCGGTGCGCTTCCCGTAGCCGTTCTCGCACGCGGTGAGCAGCGTCGCATCGTCGCTCACGACCTCCATCGCCACGACTTCGTCGCCCTTGCGGAGGTGAATGCCCCGGACCCCGTGCGCGCTGCGGCCCATGGGCCTGGCGTCATCCTCGGCAAACCGGATGGCCATGCCGTTGCGGGTGCCAATCACGAGGTCCTTCTTCCCGTCGGTCTCGGCCACGGCAATCAGGCGGTCGTCGTCGCCAACCTGGATCGCGATGATGCCGGCCGCGCGCGGATTCGAGAAGGCCTTGAGGTCGGTCTTCTTGATCGTCCCCAGCCGCGTGCCCATCACGATGAACCGCTGGCCTTCCTCGTCAGGGAACGCCTGAACGCGCAGGAGCGCCGCGATCTTCTCGCCCTCGGCCATATTGACGAGGTTGGCGATCGACTTGCCCTTGCTGCTGCGCGCGACGTCGGGAACGTCGAAGACCCGCAGCCAATAGCACTTGCCGCGGTCAGAGAAGATGAGAATGTAGGCGTGCGTGTTCGCGATGAAGAGGTGTTGGACGACGTCTTCGTCGCGCGTGGCCATGCCAATCAAACCCTTGCCCCCGCGGCGCTGCTTACGGTAGGCATCGAGGGCCGTGCGCTTGATGTAGCCCGTGCTCGTCGCGGTAATGACGACGTCCTCGTCCGCGATGAGATCTTCGACGCGGAAATCCCCGCTCTCCTCGATGATGTCGGTGCGTCGGTCGTCGCCGTACTTGGCCTGGACCGCCTGCAGCTCCTCGACCACGATCGCGATCAGCAGGTCGTCGTTCGACAGAATCGACCGCAGCCGCGCGATCGTCGCGGCCAGCTCGGCGAGCTCGTCGAGCATCTTCTGGCGCTCGAGGCCGGTCAGCCGCTGCAGCTGCATGTCGAGGATCGCCTGCGCCTGGATCTCGGACAGGCCGAACGTGGCAACCAGGCCGGCCTTCGCCTCGACCGGGTTGCGCGACCCGCGAATGAGCGAGATGACGGCATCGAGCTGGTCGAGCGCGATCTTGAGCCCCTCGAGGATATGGGCGCGTGCTTCGGCTTTGCGGAGCTCGAACTCGGTGCGGCGGCGGACGACCTCGCGACGGAACTCGATGAAGAGCTCGACGATCTCGAGCAGGTTGAGCACGCGCGGCCGCCCGGCGACGATCGCCAGCAGCGTGATGCCGTAGCTCATCTGCAGCTTCGTGTGCTTGTACAGGTTGTTCAGGACGACGTCCGGCAGCTCGCCTCGCTTGAGATCGATGACGATGCGCATCCCTTCGCGACTCGGACTCGTCGCGTAGGTCGGCAATGCCTTCGAGGCGCTTGTCGCGGACGAGGGCGGCGATGTCCTCGATCAGGTGCTTCTTGTTGACCTGATACGGGATCTCGGTCACCACGATCGACACCCGGTCGCTTCTTGTGCTCCTCGAACGCCGCGCGGCCGCGCACGACCACGCCGCCGCGGCCCTCCCGGTAGGCGCGCGCCACGCCGCTTCGGCCGACAATCGTGCCGCCCGAGGGAAAGTCCGGCGCGGGGACGTGCTGCAGCAGCAGGCGGAAGCGCTCCTCGCGCGGGAGCTCGCGCCGCTCGATCACGGCGAGCACGCCGCTCGATGACCTCACGCATGTTGTGCGGGGGGATGCTCGTCGCCATCCCGACGGCGATGCCGGTCGACCCGTTGATCAGCAGGTTCGGAAACGGCGTTGGGAGGACGACCGGCTCCTCGGCCGTCTCGTCGAAGTTCGGACGGAAGTCGACCGTGTCCTTGTCGAGATCGACCATCATCGTCTCGGCCAGCGACTTGAGGCGCGCCTCGGTGTAGCGGTACGCCGCCGGCGGATCGCCGTCGACCGATCCGAAATTGCCCTGCCCGTCAACGAGCGTGTACCGCATGTTGAAGTCTTGGGCGAGACGAACGAGCGTGTCGTACGCCGGCGCGTCGCCGTGCGGGTGGTAATTGCCGATGACTTCGCCGACGATCTTCGCGCACTTGCGGTAGGTGCGGTTCGACGCCAGCCCCATCTGCCGCATGGCGAACAGCACGCGTCGATTGGCGGGCTTCAGACCATCGCGGACGTCGGGAAGCGCGCGCCCGATGATTACGCTCATCGCGTAATCCATGTACGAGCGCTTCATCTCGTCTTCGATGTTGACCGGGATGCGGGAGGAAGAATCCATAGGGTTCTGGGGTTCCGGGGTCGGGTTCCCGGGTGCTGAGGTTCGGTTCTAAGGTTCCGGGGTTCTAAGGTTCCGAAGTTCCGGGGTTCCGGGGTTCCGAGGTTCCGGGGTTCTAAATTCTCGCTAGATGTCGAGGTTCTTCACGTCGAGCGCGTTCTCCTCGATGAACTTCCGGCGCGGCTCGACCTGGTCGCCCATGAGCGTGGTGAACATCAGGTCGGCTTCCGTGTGGTCTTCGGCTCGGACCTGCAGCAGCGTGCGCTTGTCCGGGTCCATCGTCGTTTCCCACAACGTGTCCGGGTTCATTTCGCCGAGCCCCTTGTAGCGATTGATGGCGACGCCGCGCCGTCCGGCCGCGACGAAATACTCGACCAACTCGTCGAGCGACTCGACGCGCCGGTCCGCATCCTTGTCCTTGCCGTCCGCGGCCGGCCGGGCCGTGGCTTGGGGCGCCTCGGCGTCGGCGGCGCCTTCCGCTGTCTCGGCCGGCTCCGGCTCGTCGGCTTGCGTGGCGCCCACCGTGCGAATGGTCACGGGCCCCATCATCAGCTCGCGGACGTCCTCATAGGCGGTCGCCAGCGTGCGGAACTCCGCGCCGCCAACGAAGCCGAGGTCGAGCCGATGCCGCCGATCGTATCCGGCCGTGCCGTCCGAGATCTGCACGGCCAGCGCCTGGTGCTCCGGGTCGTCAATCACGGTCGCCACGATGCCCGGCTGGGCAAGATGCGCGGCCAGCAAATCGACGCGCTCCCGGTCGTTCCAGAACGCCTTCTCGCGGGCCTGGCCCTCGAGCAGCGCCAGGATCGCGCGCCGGGACGGTCCCCGCCGCTCGACGACCCAGAGGAACTTGCGGAACAGCATGAGCTTCTCGAGGCGGTGCTCGAGCGCTTCGCCGGACAGCTCCCGCCCGGTCGACAAGACGAGCGTGCGCGTGCTCGGTGGCCCGATGGATCAGAAACGTCTCGAGCTGCCGCTCGTCCTTGATGAACGTTTCCTGCCGGCCGCGCTTCGCCCGGAAGAGCGGCGGCTGCGCGATGTAGATGTTTCCCTGGTCGACCAGGTCGCGCATCTGACGATAGAAGAACGTCAGCAGCAGCGTCCGGATGTGCGACCCGTCGACGTCGGCGTCGGTCATGATGATGACGCGGTGATAGCGCAGCTTCGACGCGTCGAACTCGTCTTCGCCGATGCCGCACCCGAGGGCCGCAATCACGGTGCGGATTTCCTCGTGGTTCAGCATCTTGTCGAAGCGGGCCTTCTCGACGTTCAGGATCTTGCCCTTGATGGGCAGCACCGCTTGAAAGCGGCGGTTGCGCCCCTGCTTGGCCGACCCGCCGGCCGACTCGCCTTCGACGATGTAGAGCTCGCTCTTCGACGGGTCGCGTTCCTGGCAGTCGGCCAGCTTGCCGGGCAGGGCCGTGTTGTCGAGGGCGCCCTTGCGCCGCACCAGGTCGCGCGCCTTTCGGGCAGCTTCGCGGGCGAGCGCGGCGTCCACCGCTTTGGCGATGATGCGCTTGGCGATCGCGGGGTTCTCCTCGAGGAACGCGCCCAGCCGGTCGTTGACGACGCCTTCGACGATGCCCTTGACCTCGGTGTTCCCGAGCTTGGTCTTCGTCTGCCCTTCGAACTGCGGCTGCGGAATCTTGACCGACACGACGGCCGTCATGCCCTCGCGGATGTCGTCACCGGTCACGCTCTCGGCCAGCTTCTCCGAGAGATTGTTCTTCGAGGCGTAGGCGTTGACCGTCCGCGTCAACGCGGACCGGAACCCGGACAAATGCGTCCCGCCCTCGGTCGTGTTGATGTTGTTGGCGAAGGTGTAGGTCGTCTCCGTGTAGGCGTCGTTCCACTGCACCGCGATTTCGACGACCATCCCGTCGCGCTCACCCGACATGAAAACGGGCTTCTCGTTGATGGGGGTGCGGTTCGTGTTCAGGTACTCGACGAACTCGCGGATGCCGCCCTTGATAGAGGAACGTGTGGCGGCGGTCGTTGCGCTCGTCGTCGATGGTGATCGAGACGCCCGCGTTGAGAAAGGCGAGTTCCCGCAGGCGCTGCGACAGCGTCTCGAAGCTGAACTCGGTCGTCTCGAAGACGGTCGAGTCCGGCTTGAAGGTGATCTTCGTGCCGCGCTTCTCGGTCGTGCCCGTCACGTAGAGCGTGCCCATCGGCGCGCCGCGCTCGTAGCGCTGCTGATGGACGTGCGCCGTTGCGCCAGACTTCCAACTCGAGCCACTCGGACAGCGCGTTGACCACCGACACGCCGACGCCGTGGAGACCGCCTGACACCTTGTAGGCGGAGTTCTCGAACTTGCCGCCGGCGTGCAGCACCGTCAGGACGACTTCGGCGGCCGACTTGCCGCTCTCGTGCATGTCGACGGGAATGCCGCGGCCGTCGTCGACGACCGTCACCGAGCCGTCGATGTGAATCGTGACGTCGACCTTGGCGCAGAAGCCGGCCAGGGCCTCATCGATGGAGTTGTCGACGACCTCGTAGACGAGGTGGTGCAGGCCCTGCGGTCCGGTCGACCCGATGTACATCGCCGGCCGCTTGCGCACGGCCTCGAGGCCTTCGAGGACTTTGATCTTGTCGGCGCCGTAGTCCTCGGCGCCGCTGGCACCGGCGTCGACCGTGCCGGTGCGCCAAGGCCCTGAGTTGTCGAGATCTGTTTCTGCCATGTATTCGTCTTGGAGGCGTTTCGGATCGAGTTCTCAGATCCGCATCGGCATGATGACGTACGTGTAGTCGTAGCCTTCGCCTCCGAGGGGCTTCATGACGGCCTGGCTCATCTCGTCCTTGAATTCCAGCTGCACCGCCTCGGTTTCCACGACGCTCAAAAAGTTGTCGACGTAGTCGGCGTTGAAGCAAATCTGCAAGGGCTCGTCCGCGTACTCGACGGCGAGCACTTCGTGCGCCTCGCCGACCTCCGGCGTACTCGACGTGATCTCCACCTGGTCTTTGCCGATGACGAACTTCACGGCCTTCGAGCGCTCGTTCGACAGGAGACGCACGCGGCGGACGGCCGCGGCGAGGCGATCGCGATCGAATTCGATGCGCTTGTCGTTCGTCTTCGGAATCACCCGTTCGTACGCGGGAAAGTTCGCGTCAATCTTTCGGGAAATCAGCAGACGTCCGTCGGCCTTGAAGAAGAGATGGTTCTCGCCCTGCGAGAACTCGATCGCTCCTCCGCCGTCGATGAGCCGCGCCACTTCGTTCAGCGTCTTGCGGGGCAGGAGGACATCCGTCTGCACGTCCTTTCCCGGAGCCTCATGCACGCTCATGAAGGCCAGGCGATGGCCGTCGGTGGCGACCATACTCATCGAGTCAGGGCGCAGGACGAGCTGCGCGCCGTTGAGAAAGTAGCGCGTATCCTCGCTCGTCATCGCGAAGCGCGTATGAAGAATCATGCGCTTGAGCGACGGTCCTGGCAGCACGGCCTCGGCCGGTCCGGCTTCCTGCGGCGGCGTCGGAAACTCGCTGGCCGGCAGCGTCTGCATCCGCGATTCGAATCGATCGGCGGCGATGGTCACGCTCTTGCCACCGCTATCCTCCTCGATCCGAATCTCGGTCTCGGGAAGCGCGTTGACGATCTCGAACAGCTTCTTGGCCGGCAGGGTCAGCGTGCCCGGTTTGCTGACGGTCGCTTCGCAGCGGCTCCGCAAGCCGACGTCGAGATCGGTGGCGAGCAGCGAGACGTGGTTGTCGGCCGCCTCGAGCAGAACGTTCGCCAGAATCGGAATAGTGTTCTTCCGCTCGACAATGCCCTGCAGCAGCGAGAGCTCCTTGAGCAAATCGGTCTTGCGGACTACTAGCTCCATAAATGGGCAGTCCTCGGTTTCCAATCGGGCGTGGTTGCTACGCTGATCAGGTGAATCATCTTTGGATGAAAGCAGACAAAGAATTATAACAGGAAGAAAGGCCTGTTGGAAACCTAAAGATTCGCCATAAAACTTGATTTTTCAAGTAGTTACCCTGTGGACAAAGTGGCGGACTTGGGCCGCGGTCATAGCCGTACGGCTGTGCATGGATTTCAGGCGCTCAGGGGGGTGCACAGCCGTCCACAGGGGCGGTTGTGGGCGGGTGTGGATAACCGTCGAAATCGGGCGCCTCGCCTAGCGAACGGACTCGAGCAGACTGTGGATAAGTGTGTTGAAGGAGGCGTCGCGTTGGCGCATCTCCTCGACTTTCCGGATCGAGTGAATGACCGTCGAATGATGCTTGCCGCCGAAGCTCTTGCCGATCTCCGGCAGCGATGCGACGGTCAGCGACTTACAGAGGTACATCGCGACCTGCCGCGGCATGGCGACCGACTTCGAGTTATTCCGTGACTTCAGATCGACCGGCTTCAGGTGGTAGTAGTCAGCGACGAACTTCTGAATGCGATCGATCGTGATCGTCCGCTCTTCCGGCGGCAGGACGTCGTGGAGCACGGTCCTGGGCCAGCCCGATCGTGATGTGCTGCCCTCTGAGCGACGCGTAGGCGAGCAGGCGCGTCAGCGAACCTTCCAATTCTCGAACGTTCGACTTGATTCGGGACGCGATGTACAGCGCGACGTCGTCGGGGAGCGGGACCCCTTCGGCGTCGGCTTTCCGCTTGAGAATGGCCATCTTCGTCTCGAGGTCGGGCGCCTGAATATCGGCGATGAGCCCCCACTCGAACCGGGACCGGAGACGCTCCTCGAGGTCGTTGATCTGGTGCGGCGGGCAGTCGCTGCTGAGCACGATCTGCTTCTGCGCGTGATGCAGGGCGTTGAACGTGTGAAAGAACTCCGTCTGCGTCCGCTCCTTGCCGACGATGAACTGCACGTCGTCGACGAGGAGCACATCGACGCCGCGATAGTGATCGCGGAACTCGAGGATGCGATCGTACCGGATCGCGTTGACGACCTCGTTCATGAAGCGCTCCGCCGAGATGTAGGTCAGCTTCAAGCTCGGGTTGTGCGTGAGGACGTAGTGGCCGATCGCGTGCATGAGGTGGGTCTTGCCGAGCCCCACGCCGCCGTAGAGGAAAAGCGGATTGTACGAACGCGACGGCGCTTCGGCCACCGCACGGCTGGCCGCGTGCGCGAACTGATTCGAGGCGCCCACGACGAACGTCTCGAACGAATACCGGGGACTGAGACCGAGGAAATCCGTCGTCTCGTCCGACCCGGGCGCGAGAGGCGCGGCGGCCGGATCGGCAACTTCGATGGTCGGCAGCATCGGCTGGGACTCGCCCGGGTCCCGCTCGTCCGGCACGAAGGCGAGATCCACGCCCGGCCGCCCGACTTCCGCCAGGGACTCATCGAGCAGGCCGCGGTAGTGCTTCGTGAGCCACTCGACGACCATCGGACTCGCCACGCGGACCGAGAGGGTGGCTCCCCCGTCAGCCAGCAGCGACGTGCGGCGGAACCACATGTAGTAGGTATGGCGATTGACCTTGGTCTCGATGCGCGCGAGAACCTGGTCCCAGATGGTCCCGGTCATGCTCAAAAACCGCGGGTTTTTTGGGCCCTGCAGGACTTTCGCCTTGCGAAAGGCTTGTGTTGCGGGCGAATCGCCGATCGAGCCACGAAAACCCCTTGACTGGCCGGCCCTTGCATTCCTTCGCCCCGTTGGAAGTGCCGCATTTTGTTGGGTTTGCAGCGGATACTTGCCGAAAACCCCAGGTTTTCCACAGTCTTTTCCACAGGTGTGGAAAACTTCCCTGAGGGGGTGGCCCCGCGGTGAAGGCTGGCGAATCTACCATACGGCCTTCACGGGCACAACGCGGAGGGACCCCGTTCTTGCGATGGTCTCACATTGACACTGTTTTCATCCGTCCGCTACGATGCTTCTTTTGGCGGGGTGGCGAAGTCCGCCTGCCTGGAGTCCCATGAAGCGAACGTATCAGCCCAACCGTCGGCATCGCAGCCGCACCCATGGCTTCCTCGTGCGGATGGCGACGAAGAACGGCCGCATCGTGCTCAAGCGCCGGCGCGCGAAGGGACGAAAGCGGTTGACCGTCAGTTCTCCGCGCTAGGCGGACACGCTGGAGCGTCAGACGGCCGGTTTCCCTTCCAGCGTCCGCCTGCGCTCGCGCCAGCAATTCACCGTGGTTCAGAATCAGGGGCGGCGGGTGGTAACGAGGTCGATGACGGTGCTGGCGCTGCCAAATGAAGAGGGTCAGGACCGCCTCGGGGTGATTGCCTCTCGGCGTCTGGGCGGGGCCGTCGTCCGCAACCGGGCCAAGCGGCGCCTCCGCGAGATCTTCCGCCGGGAGCGCTCCGTCCGGGCCGTCGACCGCTCGCCGCTTCCGACGCTCGACGTCGTCGCCATCGCGCGGCGCGAGCTCGTGGCGCTGCCGCTTGCGGCCGTCCGGGCCGATTTCGTACTTGCCCTGCGGAAGCTTCGAGGCGCTCCTCGGTGACTCCCTCCCAGCGATTCGGCGTCACCCTCGTCCGGGCCTATCAGCTCCTGCTTTCACCGTTTGCCGGCGGCGCCTGCCGGTTCGTGCCGTCGTGCTCGGATTACGCGCAGGAAGCGATCGAGCGGCACGGGCTGAGGCGAGGGCTGTGGCTGGCAATCCGCCGGCTCGGCCGCTGTCATCCGTTCGCCCGTCCGGGCCTTGATCCGGTTCCGCACCGGCCCGCGTCTGAGTTCATGGAAAAGCGCGTCTTCCTCGCGATCTTCTTGTCGTTCGCCATTCTGTCGGTGTACAAAGCGTACTTCGCACCGAAGCCGCCTGCGCCCGGTTCGACGACCAGCCAGCCAGCCGCGTCAACTTCGACGCCGGAAGTGTCACCGCCGGCCGCCGCGGCCGCCGAGGCCGCTGTTGCGCCCGCTGCCCCTCCTCCGGCGGCGGCGGCCGCGCCGGCGAGCGTCGCGAGCACGCCGGTTGACGGCAACGAGCCGGCGCGCGACATCGTGGTCGAGACCGATACGGTGAGGGCCGTCTTCACGACCAAGGGCGCCGCGCTCAAGAGCTGGAAGCTCAAGCACTACTTCGGGATCGGCCGCGCGTTGCTGGACCTCGTGCCGCAGGACCTGCCGGCCTCGTACGCCCGCCCGTTCACGCTGGCGACCAACGACGCCGGGTTGTCGACGACGCTGCGCGATGCCGTCTATCACCCAAGCGCCAGTGCGCTCTCGCTCGGGTCGAAGCCGGGCACGCTCACGTTCGAGTACCGCGACACGTCGGGGCTCGACGTGCGCAAGACGTTTCTCTTTCAACCGCAGGGCCGCGCCTACATGGTCACGCTGGACGCGTCGATCGACGCCGGCGGCGTGGCCCGCCCCGTGACCGTCGAGTGGGGCGCGGCGGTGGGGTTGGGATACAGCCCGGACGGGGCGCGTGAGTCGCCGCGGCGCGCCATCCAGTTCATCGACGGCAAAGTCCGGCGTCTCACGGCGTCGAACATCGAGAAGCAGTCGAACCTACGACTCGGCGATGCGGTACGTCGGCGTCGAGGATCAGTATTTCCTGTCCGTGGCCGATCAGTTCTTCCTGAGCGCGCCCAAGGCGCCGTCGAAGGTGCTCCACGTCGAGTACCAGCCTGTCTCGCTGCCGGTGCCGAACGACGCGAAGAACCGGAAGCGGACGTTCATCGGCTACACGCTCCGCGAAGCCGCGCCGGTGTCGCTGGCCTTCTACATCGGGCCGAAGGATCTCGACGGGCTGAAGGCGGTCGATCCGGAGCTCGACCGGCGCGATCGATTTCGGGATCTTCCGGTTCCTGGTCGTGCCGCTGCTCCAGGCGCTCAAGGGATCAACGCCTATCTCGGCAACTACGGCTGGTCGATCGTCGCGCTGACGTTGTTCATCAACCTGCTGATCTTCCCGCTGCGCCACCGAAGCATGGTGTCGATGCGCAAGATGCAGGGCCTGCAGCCCGAGATCAAGGCGATTCAGGAACGCTTCGCGAAGTACAAGATCACCGATCCCGAGCGCCAGAAGATGAACCAGGAGATGATGGCGCTCTACAAGCAGAAGGGCGTCAATCCGGCGAGCGGCTGCGTGCCGATGATTCTGACGATGCCGGTGCTCTACGCGTTCTACGCGATGCTCGCCGCCTCGATCGAGCTGCGCGGGGCGCCGTTCGGCTTGTGGATTCAGGACCTGTCGCTGAAGGATCCGTACTACGTCACGCCGCTGCTCATGGGCGTGAGCATGTTCTGGCAGCAGCGCATGATGCCTTCGACGGCCGACCCGGTCCAGCAGAAGATGTTCCTGCTGATGCCGGTGATCTTCACGACCATGTTTCTCGCCGCGCCGAGCGGGCTGGTCATCTACTGGCTCATGAGCAACTTGATGGCGATCGGCCAGCAGTACGTGACCAATCGCCTGATTGGCGCCCCGGTCCGTGTGGCGCGGCCGGTGCCGGCGCGGCGCGTCAAACCCCGCGCGAGGGAATGAACATGAGCGCAGATGCAGACCTCGACGCCAAAGTCATCGAATTCGTCCGGCAGGTCCTGTCGGCCATGGGCCTGTCGCTCGACATCAGCCAGGAAGAGACGCCGGACCACGTGCGGATCAACTTGACGGGCGAGCACGCCGAGGTCCTCCTCCATAGAAAGGGCGAGGCCCTCGACGCGCTGCAGGTGATCGTCAACACCGCCTTCCGCCGAGACCAGCGCGGCGATCGCCATTACCTGATCGACGCCCTCGGCTTCCGGCAGGACAAGGACGCCGAGCTTCGGCAGATGGCGCAGTTTCTCATCGATCGCGCGAAGACGTCTGGGCTGCCGCAGGAAATCGGCCCGCTCAATCCCTACGCCCGGCGGATCGTCCACCTGATGGTGAGCGAAGACGACGAGATGTCGTCGGAGAGCGTGGGAGACGCCTTCTTGAAGACCGTCGTGATCTCGAAGAAAGCCTAGAACCCATCTCATCGGTTCTAGGGCGGGCTCACGTTCGGGCTTCGACGTTCGAGCCTTCGAAGTAGCCATGTTCTCCCCTGACGACACGATCGTCGCGATGGCGACGCCGGCCGGGCCGCGGCGGGATCGGCGTCGTGCGTATCGCGGGACCCGCCGCCGCTTCTGTTGCCCAACAATTGCTGGATCGTGCCGATCCGTTAGTGCCCCGGCACGCGACCTACGCACGCGTGAAAGCGCGCCTGCGCGGTCCTGGCGCCTCCAAGGTCGTCGACCAGGTCGTCGTGACCTGGTTTCAGGCGCCCCAGTCCTACACCGGCGACGATGTCGTCGAACTGAGCGGACACGGCAGCCCGGTGCTGATGGAGCAGATTGTCGCGTTGGCGATGGAGGCCGGTGCGCGGCTGGCCGAGCCGGGCGAGTTCACGCTGCGCGCGTACTTGAACGGGCGGCTCGACCTCACGCAGGCCGAAGCGGTCGCCGACCTGGTCGAGGCGGTGACGCCGCTCCAGGCGCGAGCCGCCATGGACCAGCTCGAGGGGACGCTGACCCACGCGATTGGCGCGATCGACGCGAGGCTCTTCGACCTGGCGGCCCGGCTCGAGGCCTCGTTGGATTTTCCGGAGGAAGGGTTTCACTTCATCACGCGGGACGAAACCATCGCGATTCTGGGCGAGGTTCGGGAGGCCGTGGCGGTGCTGGTCGAGCAGGGCCGGACGGGCCGGGTGATTCGCGAAGGCCGAACCGTGGTCATCGCGGGCCGCCCGAACGCGGGGAAATCGAGCCTGTTCAATCGCCTCGTCGGTGCCGCGCGCGCGATCGTCACCGAGGTGCCCGGGACGACGCGGGATCTGCTGACCGAGCGGGTCGATATCGACGGGATTCCGATTACGCTCGTCGACACGGCCGGCCTGCGCGAAGGCGGCGATGCCGTCGAAGTGGAGGGCGTCGCGCGCGCGCGGCAGGCGCAAGGGGTGGCGTCGCTGATGCTGGCCGTGGTCGATGGCTCGATCGTGCCGGCTGACCACGCGCTCGACTGGATCTGCCAGGGCGCCAAGGGGCCGCGGCTCATTGTGCTGAGCAAGGCGGACAGGCCGGCAGCGTGGAACCCGGACGCGGGCGTGCTGGGCGGCGCGGCGGCGATTCGCGTGTCGGCGGTTTCCGGTGAGGGCATCGACGAGCTTCGGCGCGCCATGGTGACGGCGCTGACCGGGACGGAGGCGCTGCGGGACCTCCCGCGACTGACGAACGTGCGGCACCTGGCGCTCGCGGATCGCGCGTTGACGTCCGTGGCGGAGGCCGGCGAAGCGCTGGCGGCGGGCGCGAGCGAGGAAGTGGTGCTGGCGGAGCTGGGCGCGGCGCGGCGCGCGCTCGAAGAGATCACCGGACGCCGGACGCCCGAGGATCTGCTGCGGCACATCTTCGCGCGATTCTGCGTGGGCAAGTAGCGAGGCGTATGTCGCACCCTGAATTCGACGTCGTCGTCATCGGCGCGGGGCATGCCGGGTGCGAGGCCGCTTGGGCGGCGGCGCGGAGCGGGTCGCGGGTGGGACTGTGCACGCTGTCGCCTGAGACGGTCGCGCTGATGCCCTGCAATCCGGCGATCGGCGGCACCGCGAAGGGACACCTCGTGCGTGAGATCGACGCGCTCGGGGGGCTCATGGGCCTGGCGATCGACGCAACGGGCATTCAATTCAAGCTGCTCAACCGGAGTCGAGGGCCCGCGGTGTGGTCGCCGAGGGCGCAGGCCGACAAGCGACGGTACGGCGACTGGGTGCGCGAGGCGCTCTCGAGCGAACGAAATGTGACATGGCTGTTCGCACGGGCCGGGCGGGTGCTGACGCACGCGGGGCGGGTGACCGGGTTGGCGTTCGAGGACGGCGAGCAGGTGGCGTGCCGGGCCATCGTGGTGACGACCGGCACGTTCCTGAACGGGTCTGGTGCACGTGGGCGATGAGCAGCGTCCTGCGGGACGCGCGGGCGAGCCGCCGACCCGGGAGCTGGCCGATTCGCTGCGGGGGTTCGGGTTCACGATGGGCCGGCTCAAGACCGGGACGCCGCCGAGGCTCGATCGACGCAACGATCGATTTCTCGCGTTTTCCCGAGGAGCGCGGCGACGATCCCATCGTGCCGTTCTCGTTTCAGTCCGAGCCGATCCGTCGGCCGCAGATCGTGTGTCACCTCGTCCACACGAACGAGCGCATTCGGGATCTGGTACGCGAGAACATCGGCCGATCGCCGCTCTACAACGGGCAGATCCAGGGCATCGGACCGCGATACTGTCCCTCGCTCGAGGACAAGATCATGCGCTTCCCCGACAAGGAGCGGCATCAGATCTTCCTCGAGCCGGAGGGGCTCGACGTCAACGAAACCTACGTCAACGGGCTGTCGATGAGTCTGCCGCGCGACGTGCAGGAGGCCATCGTCCGCGCGCTGCCCGGCGTCGAGGACGCGAAGATTCTGCGGCACGCATATGCCGTCGAGTACGACTTCGTCCAGCCGACCGAGCTCGAGCGCTCGCTCGAGACGAAGCGCGGTTCGTGGCTTGTTCCTGGCCGGCCAGATCAACGGGACGTCGGGCTACGAGGAAGCCGCGGCGCAGGGGCTGATGGCCGGGCTGAACGCGGCGCGCACGGCGCGAGGCGAGGCGGCGGTCGTGCTGGGCCGCGATGAGGCGTACATCGGCATTCTGATTGACGACCTCGTCACGAGTGGATGTCTGGAGCCGTATCGGATGTTCACGTCGCGCGCCGAGCACCGGCTGAAGCTGCGCATCGACAACGCGGACGTTCGGCTCACGCCCATCGGGCGCAGGGCGGGACTGGTCGACGACGAGCGGTGGGACGCGTTCGAGCGGCGGCGGACGCGGCTCGAGGCGAATCTCGCGCGCGCTCGGAGCACGCGCGTGACGGTCGACGGCGAACGGGTGACGGCTGCGCAGTTCCTGGCGCGGCCGAACGTGACGACGGCGGAGCTCGGGAAGGAAGGGTTTCATCCCGACGTGGACGGCGGGCGCGCGCACCTCGATGTCGCGACGCTCGAAGCGGAGCTCAAGTACGAGGGGTATCTCAAGCGGCACGAGGCCGAGCTCGTGCGGATGCGGGCTCAGGAGCGCCGGGAAATCCCGAGAGAGTTCGAATACGCCGGTGTTCCGGGGCTGTCGCGCGAAGTGGTCGAGCGGCTGTCGGCGGTGCGTCCGGCGACGATCGGCCAGGCCGGCGCGCGTGCCTGGGGTGACGCCGGCGGCGGTGGCGATTGTGGCGGCGCGGGTGTCGCGGTGGCGGGGGCCGGCGGTGCTGGAGAGCGCGCGCCCCGAGTCGGACGTCCGGGAATCGTGAGCAGCGACGGGCTCGAACAGCGGATCGGTCAGCGCGCCGAGGTGGCGGGCGTCGTGGTGTCAGCGGAGTTGGGCTCCGCTCTTGCGGCGTACCTCCGGCTGCTCGCGAAATGGAATCGCAAGATCAACTTGACGGCGCTGCCGGTCGATCCTCCGACCGACGAGGCGATCAATCGGCTGATTGTTGAAGCGCTGGTAGCAAGCCGCGAAGTGCACGACACCGAGCGGGTGTGCGTGGACGTGGGCTCGGGCGGCGGGTCGCCGGGGATTCCACTGAAGTTGGCGCTGCCGCGGCTGCGGCTGATTCTCATCGAGGCCAAGGCGCGGAAGGCGGCGTTCCTGCGCGAGGCCGCGCGGCAATTGAGTCTTTCGGGCGTCGAGGTCGAGAACCGGAGATTTGGGGACGCGAGAGGAACGCGGCGGCGAGTCGCTGCGAGCGGACATCGTGACGATTCGTGCGGTGCGAATGAGCCCAGAGATGGCCCAGTCGATTCGAGAGGTCTTGGCGTCCGCCGGCCGGCTGTTCTGGTTTGGCGCCGCGGGGGACGTCGAACAGGAGCCCACCGAAGGGTTTCGGCGGGAGAAGTTGGTCACGCTCGGCGCCGGGAGCGAGTCGCGTCTCGCGTGTTGGCGATTGGAGAGCCATAATTAGGTCAAACAACCAATAGGTTGATGTCGCAATGGCATAGCTGACTGACCGCGTTAACCGCGCGGACGCCGAAGCTGAAGGGCGAACCGGATCGCAATCATCGCCAAGAGGACCGTCACGGCGACCGGCCGTAAGTTCCCCACCACGTCGGACGAGGCGAGAATTCCTGCCGCGACAAGGAAGACCAGGTAGAGCCAACCCTCACGGTCGTCAGCGGCGGATTGGCGGCTGGTCGTGCCCCTTCGTCTCCCATGTGAGTCCCCCTTGAGGACGCGCTTGATTCTGCGCCTTGTCGTAGGAGTACGTCGAGCACTGTTCGCGCGGACGTTCGTACCGTGAGCGTACGCCCATTTTCGTGGCGACCTGCGCTGATAGTGGAAACGCTGAGTCCGTGATCTATTGCTTGGTCGCAGACATGCTGCCGGTATCGGTCACTGAGCAGTTGACGGCCGAGTACATGCCAGAGAACGAGCTGCCGCTGGCCGTGGCGATGATCTTGCCTTGGCAGGTGCTGGCGCTGCTGGGCTTGAGCATGAGAGACACGGATGACCCGCTAACCGTGCCGGTCAAACTGCCAGTCTGATTCTTGGCCGCGACCGAGTACAGGGCCTCCCACGTTCCAGTCAGAGAGATTCCCGACTGGGTCATGACCATTTTGAGATTGCCCGTGCCGGAGATACCGTCCGTCAACGTTCCGGTCCAGGTTCCCGCGAGGTTAGCGGTGGTCGAGCTTGGCGAAGTGGCCGTGCTGCCGCAGGAACTGGCGGCCAGTCCAGCCGCCACCAAGCAGAGGGCGATACTGAGGACGCGAAGAGTGTGCATCATAGATTTCCGGTCGTAAGAAATGTCGGAACGAAGATGAATTTGCGTGTTGCCGCCGTGTTCTTCCTAGAGATTGGACGTCGGCCTGATGCCGGCGGCCGATCTTCCTGCGTATATCGCTCTTGAGGCCGGCAGGTCCAGTCTCGTGTCATGGGTCCATTGTTCCACGTGGAACACCTCAACTGCGGGGTTTGCCTCCTCTCGTCGCCAGAAAGAGCCAACCTCCACCGGCACCGAGACGAAAACGGCTTGACGAGACGCCCTGCCAGCGCCAAAATGTGCCGAAGCTTTAATGCATGTTGGCTATATGACCAAAAACTCGGTCATCGCAGTCGCAAACCAAAAGGGTGGCGTCGCCAAGACCACCACGGCCATCAATCTGGCCGCCTCCCTCGCCATGGCCAACCAGCGCGTCCTCGTCGTCGACCTCGACCCCCAGGCTAACCTGACGAGCGGCCTCGGTCTCAAAGGCCATCGCGCCGCCGCTGGCACCGTCTACGATGCGCTCACGGACGGATCGGCGCCCCCGGCCGACTACGTGCTCTCGACCGCCATCGATCACCTGTCCATCATCCCCGCGGACCGCCATCTGACTGGCGCCGAAATCGAGCTCGTCGGCTTGCCCGAGCGCGAACGACGCCTGCGCCGAATCACCGACGAACTTCGCGCGCGGTTCGATTACATCTTCATCGACACACCGCCATCGCTCGGGCTGCTCACGCTCAACGCCCTCGTCGCCTGCGACGCGGTCTTGATTCCCCTCAACTGCGAGTACTTCGCCCTCGAGGGCATCGCGGACTTGCTCGCGACCATCGACCGCGTGCGCGTGTCGCTCAACAACGCCCTGGCCATCGAGGGCGTCCTGCTGACGATGTACGACGATCGGACGAACCTGGGCCAGCAAGTGGGTCAGAACGTCCGTGAATTCTTCGGGAGCCAGGTCTACGAGACGGTCATCCCTCGCAACATCCGCCTTGGCGAGGCGCCGAGCCATGGCGTGCCCGTCATTCTTCACGACGCCCGATCGCGCGGCGCCGCGGCGTACGTCGCCCTCGCGCACGAATTCCTCGCCCGGCACCGCGCCCCGAGCGACGCGCCCCAACCCAACTAGCCGAGGAGATTCCTGATGGCCGACAAACGCCCCGCGCTCGGCCGCGGCCTGAGCGCACTGATTCCAGACTCGCCCCCCCCCGCCACGGTGCCGAGACCGGCCGGCCTTCCCGTCGAGCTCGACCTGGACCTGCTGGCTCCGAATCGGGACCAGCCCCGGACGCAGATGGCCGACGGCGCCCTCGACGAGCTCGCGCAGTCCATCCGCGCGAACGGCATCATCCAGCCGATCATCGTCCGGCGCGTCGCCGACCGGTACGAGATCGTCGCCGGCGAGCGCCGGTGGCGCGCCGCGCAGCGGGCCGGACTCCTGCGGGTGCCCGTGGTCGTTCGCGACGTGCCCGACGACAAGCTGCTCGAGGTCGCGCTCGTCGAGAACGTGCAGCGCGCCGATCTGAACCCGATTGAAGAAGCCGAGGCCTACCACCGGCTGAGCCACGAGCTGGGGCTTTCGCAGGAAGCCATCGCGTCGGCCGTCGGGAAGGACCGGGCCACCGTGGCTAACGTCCTGCGTCTATTGAAGTTGCCCGTGGAAGTGCGTCACGACGTGGCCGCCGGCGCCCTGATGATGGGGCACGCCCGCGCCCTGCTCGGCCTGGCCGACGAGACGACCCAGCGGCGCGTCGCCCGCGACGTCGTGGCCCGGGGGCTGTCGGTGCGGGAGACCGAGGCGCTGGTCCGCCGCGAGACCGCGCCGCCGACGCCCGCGCCCGCCAAGCCGGCCGTCGATCCCAATACGCGGTCGGCCGAAACCCAGCTGAAGGTCGCGCTCGGCACCCGCGTCCGCATCGTCAGGAAGGGCAAGGGCGGCCGGATTGAGATCGATTTCCAGCAGGAGGACGAACTCCAGCGGCTGTTCGAGCTCCTGACGAACCGCTGAGACGCCTTGCCCGCGCTTGCCGCCGAATGGTATAAATTGACGTTTGCCTGAGGGACGAAGGGCTTACGTCGACGAGCCCGGTCCTCGTTCCAGCGGCCAGCCAATCACATTTCTTCCATGCTTCCGGATCTCTCCGTCCTCTGGGTCGTCTTCTTTGTCCTGCTATTGGCATTTATCCTGAACCGTCTCGTTTTTCGCCCGCTGCTCGCCGTGATGGCCGCGCGGGAGCAGGCCGCCACCTCCGCCCGCACGTTGGCGCAGCAGGCGACCGCAGAGGCCCGGCGCGCCACCGAGGAGTTCGAACGCAAGACGACGGAGGCGCGCGCGGAGGTGTACCGGCAGATGGACGAGCTGCGCCACGTGGCGCTCGAGGAGCGCGCCGAGCTCCTGGGCGCGACGCGCAAGGAAGCCGAGCAGGCGCTCGCCGCCGCCCGCGCGCAACTCGACGAAGACGTCCAACGCGCGCGCGCGACGTTGGACGCCGACGCCGCATCGCTCGCGTCGGACGCCGCCAGCCGTATCCTGGGACGCCGCGTCTCGTAGCGCGCACCACACGACTTTTTCGAGAGCTGGAACCGTGAAGCACGCCTGTTCACTACACGACCGCCGCGGCCTGTTCGCCGCCCTGCTCACGGCGGGGCTGCTGGCCATCGCCCTGCCCCTCCACGCCCGCGCCGCCGAGGCTCCGTCCACGCACGCCGCGCCGATGGTCGTGCTGGCCCAAAGCGAGGTCCCCGCGCCGGCGCCGGCGACCGAGGCGGCCGCGTCCGAGTCGTCCGCCGAGCACGGCGGCAGCTGGACGTTGACGCTCTCCAAGGCGCTCAACTTCGCGGTGCTCGTGGCGATTCTCGTCTACTACCTGAAGAGCCCGACGGTCACCTACCTGCGGACGCGAAGCACCACGATCCGGCATGAACTCGACGAGGCCGCGGCGCTGCGGGCGTCCGCCGAGCAGCAGCTCGTCGCGATTCGCGCCCGGCTCGCCGGCCTGCCGGCCGAGCTCGAGGCGCTACGCACGCGCGGCCAGGACGACCTGGCCGGCGAGCGCGCCCGGCTGGTCGACGCGACCCGGCGCGAGAAGGAGCGGCTGCTGGAACGGACGCGCCGAGAAATCGACCTCCAGAGCCGTGTGGCCCGCCGAGCCCTGCTCGAACAGGCGGCGGCCTTGGCGATGCAGCGCACGCGCGAACAGATCGCGCGCGAGATGACCCCTGCCGACCAGGTGCGCCTCATCGACCGCTACACCGCCGAGGTGCACGCGTGAGCCCGTCCATGCTGGGCCGGCGGTACGCCACGGCCCTCTTCGACGTGACGCACCCGCGCGGCGACGCGGACGCGGCCGGTCAAGAGCTGGAGCAGTTCGCGCGGCTCGTGGCCGACCACCCGGAGCTCTCGCGCGTGCTCGAGACGCCGCTCGTCCCCGCGCCCAAGAAGCAGGCCATCATCACGGCGCTGCTGGCGAAGATGGGCGGGACGAGCGACGAGATCCGCCGGCTGCTCCTGATGCTGGCCGAACGCGACCGCCTGGCGTATCTGGCGCACATCGCGGCGGCGTTCGCCGATCGGCTGCGGGCGTCCCGCAACATCGTGCGGGCCCGGGTCGTGACGGCCGTGCCGCTGGCCGACGCGCAGCGGGCGGCGCTGGAACAGGCGTTGAGCAAGGCCGCCGGCGCGCAGTTGGCCGTCGAAGCCAAGGTCGATCCCTCCATCGTCGGCGGCGTCATCGCCCGGGTCGGCAGCATGGTGTTCGATGGCAGTGTCGTGATGCAGATCGCGCGGATGCACCAGCAGCTCTTGCACGAGGCGTGACCGGGAACGAGGACTTTTTATGCAGCAGATCACGGCTGAAGAAATCTCCAAGATCATTCGCGACCAGATCGGCAACTACGCCGTCGACGTCGACGTCGCCGAAGTCGGCAGCGTCGTCTCGGTGGGCGACGGCATCGCGCGCATCCACGGCGTCGAGCGGGCCATGGCCGGCGAGATGCTCGAGTTTCCGAATCAGTGTGTTCGGCATCGCGCTGAACCTGGAGGAGGACAGCGTCGGCGCCGTGCTGCTCGGCCGCTCGACCGAGATCAAGGAAGGCGACATCGTCAAGCGCACGGGCCGGATCATCTCGGTGCCCGTGGGTGAAGAGATGCTCGGTCGCGTGGTCAACGCGCTCGGCCAGCCAATCGACGGCAAAGGGCCGATTACCGCCAAACAGCAGTTGCCCATCGAGCGGCTGGCGCCCGGCGTCGTCGACTCGCCAGCCCGTGAAGGAGCCGCTGCAGACGGGACTCAAGGCCATCGACGGGATGGTGCCGATCGGCCGCGGCCAGCGCGAGCTCATCATCGGCGACCGGCAGACCGGCAAGACCGCCGTCGCGGTCGACGCGATCATCAATCAGACGCGGCCTGGGCGTCATCTGCATCTACAACGCGATCGGTCAGAAGCAGTCGACGATCGCGCAGGTCGTCAAGACACTCGAGGAAGCCGGCGCGATGGAGTACACCATCGTCGTCGCCGCCGGGGCGTCCGACCCGGCGCCGCTGCTCTACATCAGCCCCTACTCGGCGTGCACGATTGGCGAGTACTTCCGCGACAGCGGGCGCCACGCGCTCTGCGTCTACGACGACCTTTCGAAGCACGCGCAGGCGTATCGCGAAATCTCGCTCCTGCTGCGCCGTCCGCCGGGCCGCGAGGCGTATCCCGGCGACGTCTTCTACCTGCACTCACGCTTGCTCGAGCGCGCGGCCAAGCTCAACAAGGAGTCGGGCGGCGGGTCGCTGACGGCGCTGCCGATCATCGAGACCCAGGCGGGCGACCTGTCGGCCTACATCCCGACGAACGTGATCTCGATCACGGACGGCCAGATCTTCCTCGAGGCGGACTTGTTCAACCAGGGCGTCCGCCCGGCCATCAACGTCGGCAACTCGGTGTCGCGCGTCGGCGGGTCGGCGCAGATCAAGGCGATGCGGCAGGTGGCCGGGCAGCCTTCGGCTCGACCTGGCGCAGTATCGCGAGCTGGCGGCGTTCGCGCAGTTCGGCAGCGACCTCGACCAGGCGACGCAGCGCCAGCTCAACCGCGGCCGGCGTCTGACGGAGATCCTCAAGCAGCCGCAGTACCGGCCGCTGCCCGTCGAGAAACAGGTGGCGATCATCTTCGCGGCCACCAACGGCTATCTGGACAACATTCCGGTGGAGCGGTTGCGCGCCTACGAGGACCAGTCTGTACCGGTTCTTCGACACGCATCAACCGGGCGTCCTGGCGGCCATTGCGGAGAAGAAGATCCTGGACGACGAGGTGAAGGCGCGCTTGAGCGAAGCGCTGACGGAATTCGGGAAGCAGTTCACCGCGGCGCCGGCGGCCTAGCGCGGCGGATCGGTCACCAAGGAGCCCTCGGCCATGCCCTCGCTCATCGACATGCGGCGGCGGATCCGCGCGGTCAAGTCGACGCAGCAGATCACCAAGGCGATGAAGATGGTGGCGGCCTCGAAGCTGCGCCGTGCGCAGGAGCGGGTGATTGCCGCGCGGCCGTTCGCGCGCGAGGCGCGCCGCGTGCTCGACGAGCATCGCGTCGCGCGTCGATCCGTCGGTGCACCCGCTGCTGACCCGCCGGCCCGGCGCCCGAGTCCGGATCGACGCATGCTCATCGCGATCGCCGCGGACCGCGGGCTCTGCGGGAGCTTCAACACGAACGTCGCCAAGGCGGTGGTCCAGTTTCTCCAGGACCAGCCCGGTCGGCCCGTGACGCTCGGGCTCGTGGGACGCAAGAGCCGCGATTTGCTCGGCCGGCGCGGCCTGCCCGTCCGCTTCCAGCACGTCAATCTGCCGAAGGTCATCCACGTGGCCGAGGCGGAAGTGATCGCCCAGCCCGCGATTCAGGACTTCACCCTTGGCAAGGTCGACAGCGTGTATCTCGTCTACAACGAGTTCAAGTCGATCATGCAGCAGCACGTCGTCGTCGAGCCGCTGCTGCCGGTCATGGCCGAGGCCGCGCCCGACCAGACCACGGCCGCGGCCGAGAATGCCGTGGACTACCTCTACGAGCCTTCGGCCGACCGCATCTT
The DNA here is from genome assembly GCA_963849525.1 of uncultured Acidobacteriota bacterium. Lineage (GTDB taxonomy): Bacteria > Acidobacteriota > Vicinamibacteria > Vicinamibacterales > SCN-69-37 > CAVXSP01. The sequence goes on from CAWKHL010000010.1 coordinate 814,036, forward strand.
CGAAGTGCTCCTGCAGCAACTGGTCGAGGCGCAGGTGCTGCGCGCGCTGCTCGAATCGCACGCCGCCTTCTACGCGGCCCAGATGACGGCGATGGATGCCGCCGTCCGCAACTCGACCGACATGATCGACGATTTGACGCTCTACATGAACAAGCTCCGGCAGGCCGCCATCACGCGCGAGATCATCGAAGTGGTGTCGGGCGCCCAGACGCTCTAGGACGGACAGAGGGCGGGCGCGCGCCGTCGGCCCAACGGGATCATGACGATGGCAACAGCAGTCGCAACCGAACAGAAAGTCGGCAAGGTCGTTCAGGTCATCGGTCCGGTCGTGGACATCGAATTCGCCGACGGCCACCTGCCCAAGCATCTACAACGCGCTGCGCATCACCGGTGAGGCCGGCGGCACCGCCCTCGACATCGTCGTCGAGGTCGAGCAGCACCTGGGCGAGAACCGGGTCCGGACGGTCGCCATGAAGCCGACCGACGGCTTGCAGCGCGGCATGTCGGCCGTCGACCTGGGCGGACCGATTTCGGTGCCGGTCGGCCCCGAGACGCTGGGGCGGGTGTTGAACGTCCTCGGCGAGCCGGTGGACTTTCCCGATCGCCCGGTCCAATCCAAAGAGCGCTGGCCGATTCACCGCGAGGCGCCGACGCTCGAGGATCAGTCCACCGAGCTCAAGATGTTCGAGACCGGCATCAAGGTCATCGACCTGCTCGAGCCCTACCTGCAGGGCGGCAAGATCGGCCTGTTCGGCGGCGCCGGCGTCGGCAAGACGGTCATCATCCAGGAGCTCATCCACAACATCGCCGTCAAGCACGGCGGCGTCTCGGTGTTCGCGCGGCGTCGGCGAACGCACCCGCGAGGGCAACGACCTGTGGATGGAATTCCAGGAGAGCGGCGTCATCGACGTGAACGATCCGTCGAAGTCCCGCGCGGCGCTCGTCTACGGACAGATGACCGAACCGCCGGGCGCGCGGCTTCGCGTCGCGCTGTCCGCGCTCACGGTCGCCGAGTACTTCCGCGATGCGGAAGGCAAGGACGTGCTGCTCTTCATCGACAACATCTTCCGGTTCACCCAGGCGGGCTCGGAAGTGTCGGCCCTGCTCGGCCGCATGCCGTCGGCCGTCGGCTACCAGCCGACGCTGCTGACCGAGATGGGCGAGCTGCAGGAGCGCATCACGTCGACGCGCAAGGGGTCGATCACCTCGGTGCAGGCGATTTACGTCCCGGCCGACGACTACACGGACCCGGCGCCGGCGACGACCTTCGCGCACCTCGACGCGACGACGAACCTGTCGCGCGCGATCGCCGAGCTGGGCATCTACCCGGCCGTCGATCCGCTCGCGTCCTCGTCGCGCATCCTCGACCCGCGTATCATCGGCGACGAACACTACGACGTGGCGCGGCAGGTCAAGCAGATCCTGCAGCGGTACAAGGACCTGCAGGACATCATCGCGATCCTCGGCATCGACGAGCTGTCCGAAGAAGACAAGCTCTCCGTCACTCGCGCGCGCAAGATCCAGAAGTTCCTCTCGCAGCCGTTCTTCGTCGCCGAGCAGTTCACCGGCTACAAGGGCGCCTACGTGCCGATCGCCGAGACGGTGCGCGGCTTCAAGGAGATCGTGGAAGGCAAGCACGACGCGATCCCGGAGCAGGCGTTCTATCTGGCCGGCACGATCGACGACGTCATCGAGCGCGCGAAGTCGCAGAAGTAACTGAGCCGAGCGGCGCCCGTAGCCCGTAGCCCGTAGCCCGTAGCCCGTAGCCGATATGCCGATCCCCAAGCACTTGAGCCTGCAGTTCGTGACGCCCGAGCGGGCGATCGTCCACGAGGACGTGGACGAGGTCGAGATCCCGGGCGAGGAAGGCTACTTCGGCGTGCTGCCGGGCCACGCGCCGCTGCTCGCGGCGCTGCAGACGGGCGAGCTGTGGTACCGCAAGGGCGGGGAGCGGAAGCTACGCGTTCGTCGCGGGCGGGTTCGCCGAGGTTCTGTCCGACCGCGTCGCCATTCTGGCGCCGATCGCCGAGCGCGCCGAGGACATCGACAACCAACGAGCCGAGGCCGCGAAACGACGGGCCGAAGAGCGGCTGGCGCGCCCCGCGGGGGACCTGGACGCCGAGCGGGCTCGCCTCGCCCTGCTCAAGGCGCTCCTGCGCCTGCAGGTCTCGCGACGCGTCCGCACGCGCGCCTAGCCCGGATTCATGAAGGCCCCGCAATCCGCCCTCCGGGCTTCGACCGACCAAGGGCCGCGGGCGCGTATTCACGGCCGCGCGGCGTTCGTGAATACAGCGGGCTAGCGAGAGTGCGGGCCATGCCATCGGTCTCCTCGTCGGCCGCAACGCATCCCGGGTTGCGACGGCTGGACAACGAGGACGCCTTCTGCGTGCGGTCGGATCTCGGGCTCTACCTCGTCGCAGACGGCATGGGCGGACACGCGGCCGGCGAGGTGGCATCGCGCCTCGCGGTGGACGCCATCGAAGCGTTCGTGGGCGAGACGCGCGAGCCTGACCCGACCCGGACCTGGCCGTTCCCTTACGACCAGACGATCAGCTTCGACGCCAACCGGCTGCGTGCGGCGTTTCTACTGGCGAATCGCCGGCTCGGCGCGGCGATGGCCGCCGACGCGGCGCTCCGCGGCATGGCCACGACGGCCGTGGCGGTGCTCTTCGGCCGCGACGCGCCGGTCGTCGCGCACGTGGGCGACAGCCGTGCCTATCGCTGGTCCGAGGGGGCGCTGCGCCAGTTGACCGAGGATCACTCGTGGGTTGGCGAACAGGTGCGGGCCGGCAACATGTCCGACGCCGACGCCCGACACCACCCGTGGCGCAACGTCGTCACGCGCGCGATTTCGGGCGGCGAAGATCCGGCCGTCGCGCTGGCCGATGTCTCCCTGGCGGAGGGCGATCGCTTGCTGCTCTGTTCCGACGGCCTCTCGGCGGTGGTGCCGCACGAGCGGCTCGAGGCGGTCCTCAGCGGCAACCGGCCGCTCGAGGAGACGTGCCACGCCCTGGTGGCCGCCGCGAACGACGCGGGCGGGCCTGATAACATCACCGCGATCGTGCTCCAAGTCGATGTGGCATAACCTCGCGCGCCTGCCCCGCTACCGCGGCTTGATCGCCAGCCTGGTCGCGCGCGAGCTCAAGGCGCGGTACCGCGGGTCCGTCCTCGGCTTCTTCTGGTCGTTCGTCAACCCGCTGCTGCTGCTCTCGATCTACTCGTTCGTCTTCGCGACGATCATGAAAAACTCCGACAAGGAGCTGCAACCGTATTCGCTGTTCATGTTCTGCGGCCTGCTGCCCTGGACGTGGTTCTCCACGGCGCTCACCGAGGCCGCCGGGTCGCTCATCACCGGCGGCAATCTGATCAAGAAGGTGCTCTTCCCGGCGGAGGTGCTGCCCATCGTGAGCGTGCTCGCGAACATGGTGCACTTCTTCCTGGGGCTGCTGATCCTCGTGGCGTTCTTCGTCGGCTTCAGCGCGGCCGGGTTCAATGTGCTGCCCGACTGGCCGGCGGTCCTCTGGTTCCCAGTCGTGGTCTTCGTGCAGTTGATCTTCACGTGCGCCCTGGGCCTGCTGCTCGCCGCGCTGACGGTGCACTTCCGGGACATCCGGGACCTGCTGGCGAACCTGCTGACGTTCTGGTTCTTCGCGACGCCCATCATCTACTCGTACAAGATGGAGACCATCCAGCCCTACCTCTGGGCGTTCAAACTGAACCCGTTCTACCACCTGGCGGTGTCCTACCAGGAGCTGCTGTTCTTCCCCGGTCCCTTCGGCCACCTCCGATCGCTCATGCTGCTCGGCGCGGCGTCGGTCGTCTTTTTCGTGGGGGCCTTCTGGGTGTTCGACCGCCTGCGGGACTCGTTTGCGGAGGCGGTGTGAGCCCTCGACTTCTCGGGGGACAGGCCCCGGCGGTGCACACCGACCGGACGGCGATCGAGCTATGCGACGTGACGAAGGTGTACCGCCGGTACGGCGGCCGCCAGTTCGCCACGCTCAAGAGCGCCCTGCTCCAGCGCAGCATCCTGCGCGAACTGCGGGCGAGTGAGACGTTTCCAGCGCTCACGAACGTCTCGTTCACGGTGTCGGCCGGGCAGACGTTCGGCGTGGTGGGCCGCAACGGATCGGGCAAGAGCACGGCGCTCAAGCTCGTGGCCGGCATCACGAAGCCGACGAGCGGCAGCGTGCACGTCAACGGCCGGATTTCGGCGCTCATCGAGCTGGGCGCCGGCTTCCACCCGGAGATTTCCGGCCGCGAGAACGTCTTCATCAACGGGATCATGCTTGGGTTGACGAAGCGCGAGGTGCAGCAGCGCTTCGACGAGATCGTCGAGTTCGCCGAGCTGCGCGACTTCATCGACGCCCCCGTCAAGACCTACTCGTCGGGCATGTACATGCGGCTGGGCTTTGCCGTCGCGATCCACGTGGACCCGGACGTGCTCCTGGTCGACGAGGTGCTGGCGGTCGGCGACGAGGGTTTCACGCACAAGTGCCTGGACAAGTTCGCCGAATTCAAGCGGCGCGGGAAGACCATTCTGCTCGTGACGCATTCGCTGGGCCTGGTCGAGCGGTTCTGCGACGAAGCGGTCTGGCTCGACGCCGGCGTGAAGCGGGCCGAAGGCGAGCCGCGGCGGGTGATTGGCGCCTACGTGACGGACGTGGAGCGGCAGGAAGAAGGGCTGCTGGCGGCGACCGACGCGAAAGCGCAGAGCCAGGCCGCCGAACCGGCCGACGACGCCGACGGCCCCAAGGATCCGACCGCCGCGGGCGGCGACATGTTCCAGGCGAGCGAAGGGCCGGTGGGGACTCGGCGGCGTCGAGATCACGGACGTCACGATTTGCGACGAGCAGGGTGAGCCGAGCCACGTGTTCCATACCGGCGACCCGATGCGCCTCCGCCTGAAGGTCCACGCCGCCCGGCCGATTCGAGACTTCGTGTTCGGCGTGGGCCTGTTCAACGTCGACGGCGCGTGCGTGTACGGCACGAACACCGACATCGAGGAGTACGAAGCCGACGTGCTGGAGGGTGACGCCGAGGTCACGCTCGACGTCGCCGCGCTCGAGCTCGTGGAAGGCACCTATAAGCTGGACGTCGCCGTTCACAAGCGGGACGGCGCGCCCTACGACTACCACCGGTTGCTCTACACGTTTCGCGTCAAGTCGCGCTTGAAGGACGTCGGCATCTACCGCCCGCGCCATCGGTGGGAGTTTTCGTCGAACGTCAAGTTCAAGCCACGAGTCTAGACAGGCCCCAGGCACTGGGCGCCAGGCACTGGCTGCCAGCGAACGCTACCGAGTGCCGAGTGCCGAGTGCCCAGTGCCTACTGCCTACTGCCTAGTGCCTACTGCCGAGCGCCCGATATGCCCGTCCTGACCCTCGCCGCCGCCGCCGACTTCATCGCCGCCGCCCGACGGGACGGCCGGCGCGTCGTGTTCACCAACGGCGTCTTCGACCTGCTCCACCCGGGCCACGTGCGGTACCTGAAGGCCGCGCGCGCGCAGGGAGACGTGCTCATCGTCGGCGTCAATTCCGATCGGTCGGTTCGCGCCATCAAGGGGCCCGACGCGCCCGATCGTGCCAGAAGCGGAGCGCGCGGAGATTCTCGCGGCGCTCGCGTGCGTCGACGCGGCCGTGGTCTTCGACGAGGACACGCCGGCCGCCATCGTGGAACGTCTTCAGCCGGACGTGCTCGTCAAAGGCGCCGACTGGGCCGCCGATGCGATCGTCGGCCGCGAGGTGGTCGAGGCCAGAGGGGGGCGCGTCGTGCGCGTGCCCGTGGAGGCCGGGTGGTCGACGTCGGCCATCGTGGAGCGCATTCAGGCCGGCGCGCCCGACGGAACTCGGGAAAGTTGATAAGCTGCTGACCAAGGATCATTCGAGGGACGCTATGGACCTACGACGAATTGCGCCGCTGCTGACCGCGGTCGCGTTGACGGGCTTCGTGATGGGCTCGGCTCTTCCGGTGCACGGCCAGGCCGCGCGGGACCGCCAGCCCGCGCCGCTCAACCAGTTGACGCTGCCGCCCGGCTTTCACATCAGCGTGTATGCGGATGACGTGCCCGACGCGCGCGCAATGGTGCTCGGGACGAAAGGCACGTTGTTCGTCGGGTCTCGGTCGGCCGGGAAGATTTATGCGCTCCTGGACCGCAACGGCGACAAGAAGATCGACGAAGTGAAGGTGATCGCAAGCGGCCTCAGGAATCCGGCCGGCCTGGCGTTCCGGGACGGCGCGCTCTACGCCAGCGCCATCACCCGCATCATTCGATTCGACGACATCGAGGACAAGCTGGACGCGCCGCCCGCGCCGGTCACCGTCTACGACCAGATTCCCGACGCGGACACGCACAACTGGCGCTACCTGGCCTTCGGCCCCGATGGCTTGCTGTACGTCTCCGTCGGGGCGCCGTGCAACATCTGCGAGCCCCCGGGCCCGAACTTCGCCTCGATCCTTCGCATGAAGCCGGACGGCACCGGCGTCGAGAACTTCGCCCACGGCGTTCGTGACAGCGTCGGGTTCGACTGGAATCCGGCCACGCACGACCTGTGGTTCACCGACAACGGCCGTGACCTGCTGGGCGACGACGTGCCGAATGACGAGCTGAACGTGGCGTGGAAGCCCGGCCTCGACTTCGGCTATCCGTACTGCCACCAGGGCGACGTGAGCGATCCGGAGTTCGGGTCGAAGAAGCCGTGTTCGGCGACCGAGCCGCCCGCCGAGAAGATGGGGCCGCACGTGGCGGCGATCGGCATGAAGTTCTACACCGGCACGATGTTTCCCGCCGCCTACCGTGGCGCGATCATCATCGCGCAGCATGGGTCGTGGAACCGTTCGCAGCCGATCGGGTACCGGGTGATGGTGGCGCACGTCAGCGGCCGCAAGGTCACCTCGTACGAGCCGTTCATTCAGGGCTTTCTGCAGGGCACCGCCGGCAGCCAGGGCACGCGCACGACAGGCGCCGCGTTCGGACGCCCGGTCGATGTGCTCGTCCTGCCGGACGGGTCGGTCCTCGTGAGCGACGACACCGGCGGACGTATCTTTCGCGTGACCTACACGCCTTGATGGCTCGAAGTTCGCGCACGTGCTGTCCGGATCGTCATCGCTCGCGTTTCGCGCGCTCCTGAAGTCGGCCGCGGCCAAGTCGGGACTGGCGCGGCCATCGGCTCGACTCACGGGCTTGACGCACGCGGCCGTCGCGTTTCATGCCGCCCTGCTCGCCCAGGACGGCCCCGTGTTTCTGGTCGTTCCCACCGACGCGGACGTCGACCTGCTCACCGGCGACGGCAGATTCTTTCTCTCGACGCTTCAAGGATTGACCGACGCGGAGGCCGCCTCCGCCGTGTTGCCCCTTCCCTCGCAGGAAGTCGACCCGTACCGCGGGCTCGCGCCGCACTTGGAGATCGCCTCGGCGCGTGCGCGCGCGCTGTACGCGCTGGCCGCGCGGTCGGCCCGGCTCGTCGTCGCCTCGGCGGCTGCCCTGCCGCCGCGGTTGGCCGACCCGGCCCGGCTGGCCGCCGCCGGCTTCACGCTTCGACCGGGCCTCGAGGTCTCGCCGTACGACCTCGCCGAGCGGCTGGCGACCGCCGGCTTCTCGCCGCAGGATCCCGTGGAGGAACCCGGCGGGTTCTGCGCGCGCGGCGGCGTCGTCAACCTCTATCCGGCCGCCGAAGCGCAGCCGGTCCGTCTCGAGTTCATCGGCGACATCATCGAGTCCGTTCGGCGCTTCGACCCGGCGACGCAGCGGTCCCTCATCGCCGTGAGCGAAATCACCGTCAGCCCGCAGCGCGAGGCCCTGTCGAGCCTGGCTGCCCCGGATGATCCGGCTGCCGCGGATCGGTCCTCGTCGATCGAGGACTACGTCCGGTCGGCCGGCGCCCGCGTGGTCGTGCTGGAAATCGACGACGTGCAGGCCGGCGGCCGCAAGCTCGAAGAACAGTGGCGGACGGGTGCGGAGCAGATGGCCACGCGCGGCCGCGACGTTCTCCCGTTCGAGGCGCTCGCGCGCCCGTGGGACGAGTTGGCCTCGTGGCTGGGATCGGCCAATCGCGTCAGCGAGCTCGCGCTCGAGGACGAGCCGGCTGAAGTCGTGCACATCACGAGTCTCCCGAGCCTGGAATACCACGGCAGAATCGGCGACTGGGTCGACCTCGTCAAGGCGGCGCGCGACCGCGGCGAGACCGTCGTCTTCGTGGCCGCCACGTCCGGGCGCGCGGAACGCACGGTCGAGCTGCTCGCTGACTACGACGTGCGGGCGCGATCGGTCGCCGACGCCGACGACCTGGAGCGCGCCGCGGTCCTCGTCACCGTCGGCCAGCTCTCCAAGGGGTTCCACCTCCCCGGCGCGGCGCTGCACCTGTTCAGTGAGCTCGAATCTGTTCGAGGAAGAACGCCGCGTCGGCGAGCGGCGCCGCTCGGCGGCCCGGTCGTTCATCTCCGACTTTCGCGACCTCAAAGTCGGCGACCTCGTCGTGCACATCGACAACGGCATCGGCCGGTTCGTCGGGCTGAAGAAGATCGCGGTCGGGCCGTCCACCGGGTCGCGCGAGGAGATCGCGCAGGAGTTCATGGAGCTCCGCTACGCCGGCGAGGACAAGCTGTTCGTGCCGCTGGAGCGCCTGGACCTCGTTCAGAAGTACACCGGCGGCGCGAACCCGGTGCTGGACAAGCTCGGCGGCACCACGTGGGAAAAAGCCAAGACGCGCGTCCGCAAGGCCATGCGCGACATGGCCGAGGAGCTGCTGAAGCTATACGCGGCCCGCAAGGCCGTCATCGGCCACGCCTTCACCCCGGACAGCCACTGGCAGCAGGAATTCAACGCGAGCTTCGAGTACGAACTCACGCCCGACCAGCAAGCCGCCATCCGGGACATCACGCGCGACATGGAGTCGCCGACGCCCATGGACCGCCTCCTCTGCGGCGACGTCGGCTACGGCAAGACCGAGGTCGCGATGCGCGCCGCGTTCAAGGCCGTCATGGACGGCAAGCAGGTCGCGTTTCTCGCGCCGACGACCGTCCTGGCGTTCCAGCACCTCCGGACGCTCAACGAGCGGTTCGCCGGGTTTCCGGTACGGATCGACATGATCAGCCGGTTTCGCTCGAAGACAGAGCAAGGGCAGCTCATCGCCGATCTGAAGCTCGGCAAGCTCGACATCATCGTCGGCACGCACCGGCTGCTGTCGAAGGACGTCGCGTTCCGCGACCTCGGGCTGCTCGTGGTCGACGAAGAGCAGCGGTTCGGCGTCGTGCACAAGGAGCGGATCAAGCAGCTTCGGAAGAAGGTGGACGTCCTGACGATGACGGCCACGCCGATTCCCAGGACGCTGAACATGTCGCTCGTGGGGATTCGGGACATGTCCGTCATCGAGTCGCCGCCGCGCGATCGACTGTCGATCCAGACGCACGTCGTGCGGTTCGACCAGGACCTGATCGCGCGAGCGGTCCGCACCGAGATGGAGCGCGGCGGCCAGGTCTATTTCGTGCACAACCGCGTCGAGTCGATCCACTCGGTGGCGAACCTCGTGGCCAGAGGCGTGCCGGAGGCCAAGCTGGCCGTCGCGCACGGGAAGATGAGCGAGACCGAGCTCGAGCGCGTGATGGTCGATTTCGTGGCCCACAAGTTCGACGTGCTCGTCGCGACCACCATCGTCGAGAACGGGCTCGACATCCCCAACGCCAACACGATTGTCATCAACCGCGCCGACCGCTGCGGCCTCGCCCAGCTCTACCAGCTGCGAGGACGGGTTGGCCGGTCGGATCGCCGCGCGTACGCGTACCTGCTGATCCCGCCAGAGCAGACGCTCTCCCCCATCGCCCGCCGTCGGCTGGCCGCGATTCGCGAGTTCAGCGACCTCGGCAGCGGGTTTCGCATCGCCGCGCTGGACCTCGAAATCCGCGGCGCCGGGAACCTGCTTGGCGGGGAGCAAAGCGGCCACATCGAAGCCGTCGGCTTCGACGTGTACACCAAGCTCCTCGAGGAGACCATCCGCGAGCTCAAGGGCGAAGACATCGAGGACGAGCACCACGCCGCCGTCAATCTCCACCTCGACCTGCGGATTGACGAGGCGTACATTCCGGACATGAACCAGCGCCTCTCGGTCTATCGAAGGCTGGCGAGTGCGCTGAACGCGGAAGAAGTGGACGCCATCCTCGTCGAGTTGACGGACCGATATGGAGAGCCACCACCAACTGTTGGGAACTTGGCCAATTACGCGCAGATTCGCTTATTAGCGGATCGCATTGGTCTCGAAAGTCTCGACCGTGAGGGGCCGGCCGTCGTCTTCAAGTTCAGACAGGATGCGAAGATCGACCCAGGCTGGCTGCTGCGGCTCATTCAGAGTCGGGGCGACCTCACGCTGCTTCCGCCCGCCGTGCTGAGGCTCGATCTGAACCGAGCCACAGAGGCGCCTGTGGCGGTGCGGCCCCCGGCCGTGCCTGGCGGGCCGCGGCTGCGGCGCCGCCCGGAACCGGCACACCTGGCCGAAGAAGACGGGTCGGAGTCCTGGTGGACGACACGGGCCACCGCGAGCGAGGTCAAACCCGGCTTCACGCGGGAGGCCGTGCTGGCCGAGACTCCCCCGGACCCCTCGGCGCCTGGGGGCCTGTTCGAACGCGTCGGCGACGTGCTCGGCAGGTTGAGCGATGCGCTGCTGCCAAACTAAGATGTTGAGGGCGTGAGACTTTTCATGAAGCGCAAAGATCTGCTCATCGGTGCGGTCGTTCTGCTGACCGCTCTTGCCCCGCGTCCATCGGCGCAGAGCGAGATCATTCAGCGCGTCCTCGTGAAGGTCAACGGCGACATCTACACGCAGACCGACCTTCAGGAGGCGCAGGTCGAGGCGCTGCGGGAGAAGCTGAACCGCAACGCGCTGTCAATCCAGGACCTGCAGAATGACGCGACCCTGAAACCCGCGCTCGAACAGGTCACGCCGTTGATTCTCGTCAACGCGGTCGACGAGCTCCTCATCGTCCAGAAGGGCCGCGACCTCGGGTACCACATGACGGACGAGCAGTTTCAGGACAGCGTGAACCAGCTCAAGAAGGACTACAAGCTGGACGACGCCGGGTTCCTCGATGCGCTCAAACAGCAGGGCACGACGCTCGCCGAGTTTCACGATCAGTTGAATCGTCAGTACATCGTCAGGCAGGTGCAGCAGCAGGAGATCATGGGGCACATGTCGCTCACCGAGGAGGAGGCGCGCCAGTACTACGACGCCCACCACGATGAGTTCATGACGACGCCGACCGTGATGCTGCGGGAGCTGCTGGTCGCCGTGCCGGTCATGACGGGGGCCGGTGCCCAGTCGATGTTCTCGGCGGGCGCGGATCAGACGGCGCGGCAGAAGATTCAGGCGCTCCGCGCGCGCGCGGAAAACGGCGAAGACTTCGCCAAGCTCGTCGGGGAAGCTTCCGAGGCGCCGTCCAAGTCCAAAGGGGGGCTCGTTGGACCCGTCAACCTGAGCGACCTCGCCGCCGGCATCCGTGACGCCCTCACCCCGCTCAAGGCCGGTGAGATCACCCAGCCGATTCGTACGACGCGCGGCTATCAGATCTTCCAGCTCGTGTCTCGCACCACGCCGACGCTTCAGCCGTTCGCCGATGTCCGTGACGCGATCGCCCAGAAGGTCTACCAGGAGCGGCTCGCCGGCGCGATGACAAAGTATCTCGCGCAGCTCCGGGCCGACGCGCTCATCGAATGGAAGCGCGACGACCTTCGTCAGATGTACGAGAAAGAGCTCGCAAACGAACAGGCCGCGGATCAGGCGCCCGCGCAACCGGCGGCGCAGCCGAAGGGGCAGTCGTAGCCCTTTCCGCTCTCCAACCTGGCCATGAGTGACGTCCAACTGGACACTCGGGGGAACGCCGAGACGGCGTCCGCTGTCGCCTGGTACGCGGTCTGGACGCGCTCCCGGCACGAGCTGGTCGTGCGCGACCAGCTTGCGCGCAAGGGATTCGACGCCTTTCTGCCCACGATTACCCGATGGAGCCGGTGGAAAGACCGAAAGAAGCAGATCGACTGGCCGCTGTTCCCCGGGTACTGCTTCGCGCGCCTGACCGACCACGACCGCCTGCCGGTGCTCAAGTGCACGGGCGTCGTGACGATCATTTCGTTCAACGGCACGATGGCGCCGATTCCGGATCAGGAGATTGACGGCATCCGCCGGCTCGTCGAGACGGACCTCCAGTACGACCCGTGCCCGCTGATTCGAGAGGGCATGCTCGTCGAGGTCGTGCACGGTCCCCTGCGCGGTGTGGTTGGGCGGCTCGTCCGCAAGGGCGCCCATGCCCGTCTCATTCTCTCGGTCGATCTGATTGGCCAGGGCGTGTCGGTCGAAGTGGACGCCGCCGACGTGAGACAGTATTAGCGGACTTCCTCGAACTATGCGTATCGGCTCCGTCAATCTGGATCACCCGGTCGCCCTGGCGCCCATGGCGGGCATGACCGACACCGCCTTTCGGCGCCTCGTGAAGCGCCGCGGTGGCTGCGGCCTCGTGGTCACCGAGATGGTGAGTTCCGAAGGCCTCGTCCGCGGCATCGACCGCACGCTCGAGTACGCGGAGTACACCGAGGAAGAGCGGCCGGTCTCGATTCAGATCTTTGGCGGCGATCCGGCCAAGATGGCTGACGCGGCGCAAATCGTTCAAGGCATGGGCGCCGACATCGTCAACGTCAACATGGGATGCCCCGTGCCGAAGATCGCCAAGCACAACGCCGGATGCAGCCTGATGCGCGAGCCGGCGCACGCGGCGGCCATCATCGGCGCGATGGTCAAGGCCGTCCGCATTCCGGTCACGGTCAAGATGCGCGCCGGATGGAACGACCACGAAATCAACGCGCCGACGCTCGCGAGGATGGTGGAGGACGTGGGCGCGTCGGCGGTCGCCGTTCACGGCCGGACCGCCGCGCAGAGCTATTCCGGAGAATCGAACTGGCGGCTCATCGCCGAGGTGGCCCAGCACGTGCGGATTCCCGTCTTCGGATCCGGCGACTGCACCGAGCCGCGGCAAATTGTCGAGCGGCTGCGGGACTTCGGCGCCGCGGGCGTCCTGGTGGGCCGCGGGGCGCTCAAGAATCCGTGGATCTTTCAACAGGCGGTCGCCGCCGCCGCGGGGTATCGGGTGGACGCGCCGTCAACGGCCGAGCGGGGGCAGTTCCTACTGGAGTATCTCCAGCTGCTGCTCAACGAGCGCGTTGACGAGGCGGAAGGGTTTCGTCACATGGCGCCCAGTGCCGGGCCCAGCGACCCGCCCGCTCCGGCCAGGGGCCGAGCCCGATGGGTCATCAACAAACTGCGGGCGCTGAACGCCTGGTATTCGAAGGGCCTTGAAGGCGGCGGCAACTTTCGGGTGGCTGTCAACTCGGCCGAGTCGGTGGCCGAGGTCCGCGACCTCATCGCGAAGTTCTTCCTGCAGCCGCGACAGGAAGACCTCAACGCACCGCACGAGCCCGTAACTATCTGTTGAATGACCAATCTAGGTAGTCGCTTGGTCTCATAAATCTATCTTTCGACCCACTTTGCGACTAACAAGCGTATTACTCATTCTCCGTAATGGCAGGTTCCCTCGCAATCACGACCGGTCGTAATTACCTCGACCCCGTTCCCCTCTCCAGAACCACCCGGACAATGCGACCGTCATTGTCGTCTGGCGGCCCTGACCGCCAGCTGTTGAGCCAGGCCGCCGCCCATCGCCAGGTTCATCTCGTAGTACTCTGGCTATAGACCGAACCAACGTGCTTTTCTGCATTTAGCTTTAGAATGAGCGCCTCACCGGCCCTGGAGGGCCAGTGCTCCGTCGGCGCAACTGCGCGCACGCTGGTACGCTCCACTAGGAGTCGAGCAGGCCGTTGATGGCCGGCGTGAGACCGTCGAAGAGCTCGACGTCCAGAATCACGGTCAACGCACACGCGGTCCAGAACGCCGTCGCCAGGCCCTTGTGGGCCGGGGCTTCGAGATACCGGTCGAGGTCGCCACGAGAGTCGAACTCGAGGATGGCGGCGTATCGATACGGGGGCGTGGCCGCCTCCCCTCCCGTGGCCGGCGCAACGGCGCGGCCGACGCGGGCGCGCCGAACCGCGGGGATCTGGCGGAGTGTGCGCCCGAGTGCCTCGACGAAGGTCCGACGATCGGTCGCCGACATGGTCGGCTTCGGTTCGAACAGCACGATGTGCGCGATCACCGCTTCGGTCCCTTTCGGCCCACGGGCTTCGCGGCGGGCCGCGCGCCAGGCGGGCGGGCGCTCGAGTGCCGCCGCTTGAAATCGGCGCGCTTCTGGTCGCGCGTGCGCTTGAACCGGGCGCGCGGGTCCTCATGCGTGCCGCCCGGGCGCCATCCGGCGGGCTTCCGTCGGCGCTCGCGCAGCTGCCGCTGCGCGGCGTCGGCTTCGGCGGGAGAATCCCAGAGCCGGTTCCGCTCAAACCAGCGGAGCGACACGTAGGGCTGGGTCCGCTGCAATTGACGAAGCGTCGGGATCAACGTGTCCTGGCGGCTGGATCGAAACGCCGTCGGCGTGTTGCCGTCCAGAATCACCCAGAATGCGAATCGGCGCGCCATGGCTGATGCTCCTTGCTGCCGCGGCGCGTTCAACGCGCCAGCCGCTTCAGTTTCTCGATGAGAGTCGTCCGCTTGATCCGGAGCAAGTCCGCGGCCTGGCGCTTGTTCCCGCCGGTGCGCTCCAGCGCCCGACGAATCAGGGCGTGCTCGAAGTCCGAGACGACCCGGTCGAGCTCGAGGCCGTCTTCCGGCACGTCGACGTCGGCGGCGGGCGCCACCTTTCGGGCGTGCCGCACGTCCTCGGGGAGATCGGCGGCCCCGATCTGCGACCGGCCCGGCGAGAGCGCGAACGCCCGCTCGATGACGTTCTCGAGCTGCCGGACGTTTCCCGGCCACTCGTAGGCCATAAGGATCTGCTGTGCGTCCTGCTCCAGCGTGACGCGCGAGCGCGCGGGCGACGCGGCGCTCGCGAACCGGTCGAGAAAGTACTGCGCGAGCAAGGGCACATCGGCGCGCCGCTCGCGTAGCGGCGGCACCAGGACGGGGATGACGTTGAGTCGATAGTACAGATCCTCGCGAAATTCCCCGAGCTCGACGAGCTTCTTGAGGTCCGAGTTGGTGGCCGCGATGATTCGGACGTCGACGTGAATCGTCTGCGATTCGCCGACCCGCTCGAACTCGCGTGATTGCAGGACGCGCAGAAGCTTCGCCTGAAGGGCCGGACTCATCGTCCCGACCTCGTCGAGAAAGAGCGTTCCCCGATTCGCCTGCTCGACGCGCCCCTGCCGGTTGGCGATCGCACCGGTAAACGCGCCGCGGACGTGCCCGAAGAGCTCGGCCTCGAGCAGCGACTCGGGAATCGCGCTGCAGTTGATCGCCACGAAGCGATGCTGCCGGCGCGGGCTCGCGTCGTGAATGGCGCGCGCGGCCAACTCCTTCCCCGTTCCGGTCTCGCCGCCGATCAGGACCGTACTCGACGTGGCGGCGACCGTGGCGATCACCTCCATCAGCCGCATCATCACCGGCGTGCGCCCGATCATGCCCTCGAGGCGAAAGCGATCGTGGAGCTGCGCGCGGAGGTACGTCGTTTTCGGCCCGCAGGCGGCGCTTCTCGAGAGCGGCGCCGAGCTCGTGCAGCAGTTCCTCGAACTGGAACGGCTTGGTGATGAAGCCCTCGGCGCCGAGCCGCGTGACCTCGACCGCCTCGCGCACCGTGCCGTAACCGGTGATCACGATGGCGATGATGTCCGGATAACGCCCGAACGCATCGTCGAGCACCTGACGACCATCGACGCCGGGCAGGCGGAGGTCGGTGACCAGGACATCGAACGCGAACTCACTCAGCCGCGCGATCGCTTCCTCGCCCGTCGCGGCCTGCTCGACGTGGAAGCCGTGCTCGACCAGCCGATCCGCGATCACCTCGCGGAAGGCCGCCTCGTCGTCTACGAGGAGCAGATGCTGCGCGGTTGGCTCGCTCATCAGGACGGTGGCGACATTTTGACACGGGGCGCCCGTAAAGTCCCGAGAAAGGCCCGCCGATAGTTCCAGGCGAATGGTTGCCAACGCCGATCGTCAGACCGTTTCGATTCCGCGTGCGTGCGAGCTCGTGGGTGTCAGCCGACGCACGATCTACAACTGGATTGCCAGCGGCAAGATCGCAGTACCTCAGGACGGCCGGAGGGTCGGTCCGCATCTTTGCGGACACGCTGTGGCGCCGCCCGGACGCCGGGCCAGGCGGCGCGGGTGCCTGGACCGCCGAGCCGATTCGTCGGGAGGCCTGAGGCCCGGCGGCTCCCTGTACCTGTGCCGAACCTCCCAACCGACCTCTCGCGCCTGTTCCACCAGCTGAACAACCAGCTGGGCATCATCCTGGCCAACGCGGAACTGCTCGAGAGCCGCCTCACCGACGACACCCATCGCTCACGCGCTGGTCAGGTCGTCTCGAGTGCACTCGACGCCATCGAAACCACCAAGTACATCCGCGAAATGGCCGACTCCGACCACCATCGGAAGCTAGTGCACGGATGCCCCGCCCTGGAGTTATGCGATGAATTGCTGGGACGGGACACTAGGCCTGTCACTTTACTGACGATCTGGGGCGAGATCGTCATGGAATTGACTAATTTGGCACGTCACGGCACAGAACTGCACGCGCCTTCCCAGCTCATCACAGACACTAAGTCCCATAAATAGAGTCGGTTGCGACAGACCACCCGAGGCCGGACACGCCCCAGACGGCTGTTGGCACCCGAGTTGCCTTTCAAACGGACCTCGCCCCCCGGTTGGAGCGAGCTTGAGGAGGCAGCATGCAGCACGTGTCAGTGACCGCCCAACGCCAGGAACGCGTCGTGGCCGGTCTCCCGTTCGTTGAATCCCTCGCCCGGCGCATGGCATCGACGATGCCGAACTCCATCGACGTGAGTGACCTCGTTCAGGACGGGGTCCTTGGGTTGATCGACGCCGCGCAGCGGTTCGACGAGAGCCGCGGCATCAAGTTCGAGACGTTTGCCGAACGGCGCGTGCGCGGTGCCATTATCGATGCGCTTCGTCGTGACGCGTGGCCGCGCGGCGTCCGGCGGGTCCGTCGCGAACTCGAAGCGGCGAGGGAAGCGCTCCGGCGCGAGCTTGGCGCCGAGCCCACGCTGTCCGACCTGGCGCGAAGGGTCGGCACGGACGAGGCCCGACTCGAGCGCACGATCGTCCGCATCAACACCATCGAGTCGACGTCGCCCTTGGCGCACGTCGACAGCTCCGACAGCGCGTCGCTGCCGGCGATTCTGGTGCCGAGCGAACCGCCATCTCCCGACGCGCTGTACGAGCGGTCCGAGGTGCGGGATCGGATGCGTACCGCGCTGATGAAGCTCCCGCCGCGCGAGCGTCTGGTGCTCCACCAGTACTACTTCGCCGAGGTGACCATGAAGCAAATCGGTCAACAGATTGGCGTCAACGAATCGCGCGTGTCGCAGCTGCACGCGCGCGCGATTCAACGCCTGCGGGCCGTGTTGGCTGGCGAGCCGGCGAACGCGTTGCCGCGGGTGTCGCGCCCGAAACCCGTTGCGCGGCCGCGGCCCGCGGCGCGGCTTGCCCGCGTCGCCTCGCACAAGCCCGTCGCCGCGAAGATCCTCTCGGTCCGGGTGCCCCCGGTCTCAGACGAACGCCGGGCGGTGGCCTGACCCGGCGCGGCTCACGCGAGAGTCTCGCGCGCGACGCGGACGAGGTCACGCAGCCGAAACGGCTTCGCGAGCCAGCGGCAGCCGCTCTCTTCCAGGAATCGCTCCGCGTCGGTGCCGGCCACGTCGCCGGTGACGAAGACCAGCCGCTTGGTCAGGTGCGGAGCCTTCGCGGCGATCTCACGGAAGAAGGCCGCGCCGTCGACTTTCGGCATCTTCAAGTCGCAGATCACGACGTCGTAGGCCTGCGCCCGCACCTGCTCGAGGGCTTCCTCGCCGTTCGCCGCGCGATCGACCAGGAAGCCCTGGTCGGTCAGCGCGCCCGCGACGGCCTCGTTCAACGCCTCCTCATCCTCGACGACCAACGCCCGCGTGCCTCGGGGGACGTCTGGAAGAACCGTCGGCGGCGCGGGCTCGGCCAGGCGTAGATTCGCGCCGCCCACGGGCAGCTCCAGCAGGAACGACGCGCCCTGACCCTCGGCCGATTCGAGCACCAGACGGCCGCCGTGCTCGTGGACGATGGCGTAGGCGACCGAGAGGCCGAGGCCGGTGCCTTTGCCGACCGCCTTCGTCGTGAAGAACGGGTCGAAGATCTTCGGCTGCAGCTCTTCGGGCACGCCCGGCCCGTCGTCATGAATCCCGAGGATCACGGCGTCCCGTTCCGGGTCGTGCCACGACCGCAGGATCAACGTGCCTCGGCCATGCGCGCCAATCATGGCCTGCTCGGCGTTGATGATGAGGTTCAAGAGGACCTGCTGGATTTGATGCGGGTCGGCGAAGACCAGCGGCAAACCCGCGGCCAGGGCTTCCAGGATGACGACGTTGGCGAGGCGCTGTTCGTACACGCGAATCGCCAGCGTGTCGCGCACGACCTGATTCAGGTCGACCATCGTGCGCGTCGTGTGGCGCTTGCGCGCGAACGTCTGGAGATTTCTCACGATCCGGGCCGCGCGCTCGGCCGCATTGTGAATCGCCTCGAGATCGCGCCTGGTCACATCGTCGACCCGGCGTCCCGCCAGCCGCTCGGCGCAGGCGAGGATCGTCGCCAGCGGGTTGTTCAGTTCGTGGGCGACTCCCGACATCGTCTGGCCCAGCGAGGCCAGCTTTTCGGCCTGCGAGAGCTGGTGGAAGAGCTCCCGGGCCTGCTCCTGCAGCTTCTGGCGCTCGGTGACGTCGCGAAGGATCGCTTCGACGCGCAGCGTCGTCGCGGAGGGCAGCATCTCGGCGCGGGCCGTGACCTCAATCCACATCGCCGACCCGTCGACCCGGCGGACGCGGATCAGGTACGCGAGCGCCGATCCATCGCGGCTGAGCTGCTGGAGAAACGCGAGGCGCGCCTGCTCGTCGACGAACCGGTCCGCGTCGAACGGCCGAATGTCGGTCATGGGCGCGTTGTCCGCCCAGCCGAACATCAATTTCAGATGTGGATTGGCCGCCAGCGTCGCGGTCGCGTCGGCGCTGACCAGGCCGATGTACACGCCCTCGTGGAGGCCTTCGAACAACTGCGCGAAGGCCTCATGCGCGAGCGGCGCGGCGCGACCAGCCGGCGGCGTTCGTCGCACGGGGCCTACCTGCGGCAACCGGGCGTGCCGCCGCCTGCCCGAGCGGGGGAGTCCGGTCCGCGTCGACTCGCGTGCATGCCGCGATTCTAGCATCTGGCATTACACTGCCAGGAGAGGACCCGCGTCGTTCATGGCCAGCCTTCCCCAGATCGCCCACATCGACAGCCACGCCGCCGGATGGGGCTTCTTCCTGTGCGTCAAGAAGGAAGTGCGGACCGGGCGCAGCGGGGAGTACCTCGCGGTCGTGCTTCAGGACGTCTCCGGCGAGATGTCCGCGAAGGTCTTTCAGGACGTCGAGGCGCTGAAGCAGGAGTTCGACGCCGGCGAGTTCGTCAAGGTCCAGGGCCGCGGCAACTCGTTCAACTCACGCACCGAGCTCGTCCTCGACAAGATTCGCCGCGTCATGCCCGATCGTGACGCCCTCGAGGGCTTCCGCGAGGAAGACTGCCTGCTGTGCTCGCCTCGCCCGATCGACGAGATGTGGCAGGAGCTCACCGATCGGGTGGCGGCGGTGCGGCAGCCCGACCTCCGCGCGCTCCTCGAGGCGGTCGTGGCGGCCAACGCCGATCGGCTCCGCGTCTGGCCGGCGGCCCGGCAGGTGCATCACGCGTATCGGAGCGGCCTGCTCGAGCACATCTTGAAGATCGCCGACGTCGTCTCGTTTCTCGGCGCCGCCTATGGGGCCGACAGCGACCTGCTCGTCGCCGGCGCCATCCTGCACGACATCGGCAAGCTCCGCGAGCTGTCGTACGAAGTCACGACCGAGTACTCGGTCGAGGGGAACCTCGTCGGCCACATCGCCATCGGTCTGGGAATGGTGCGCGATGCGATTCGCGACCGCCCGGGCTTTCCGGCCGACCTGGCGGTCGAGCTCGAGCATCTGATCCTGTCCCACCACGGGGCGCGGGCGCACGGGTCGCCCGTCGAGCCCATGACGCTCGAAGCCTTCATCCTCTCGGCGTCCGACGACCTGGACGCGCGGATCCAGCAGATCCGTCAACATATCGACAACGATTCGTCCGACGGGCCCTTCACCAGTTACCACAAACGCCTCGAACGCGTGTTGCTGAAGCCGGCACGGTCGTGAGCGCCGTCGCGGGCGTGGGGCCGGCCGTCGGTCACCGCCGGGCATGGGTCGCCTGGGTGACGGTGTGCGTCGTGTGGGGCACGACCTACCTCGCCATCAAGGTCGGACTCGAGACCGTGCCTCCGTTCGTGCTGGGCGGCGTCCGCCAGGTGCTCGGCGGGTTGGCCATCGCCGGCATCGTCCTGGCGCGCGGCCGCGCGTTGCCGCCAAGGGCCGATTGGGGCCGGCTGGCCGTCATCGGGGCGTTGATGATCACGCTTGGCAACGGTGGCGTGGTGACCGGCGAGCAGTTCGTGCCGAGCGGCCTCACGGCGGTCCTGCTCGCGACGAGCGCGTTCTGGATGGTTGGCGTCAACACGATCATGGACGGCGGGGACGGCCTCCATCCGCGCCATTGGATGGGTCTGGCCGTGGGGTTCTGCGGCATCATCCTGCTCGTCTGGCCCGACATCTTCGTCGGCGGAGCGCGGGGCCGCGAATTCGCGCTGGGCGTGCTCTCGCTGCAGGTCGCATGCGCCGGATGGGCATTCGGATCGCACTACACCCGGCGGCGCGTGTTGTCGCGGGACGCGATGGGCGCCGCCGCCCTGCAGATGATCTCCGGCGGCGCGTTGATGCTGGTCGTCGCCACGGTGACCGGCGAGTGGCGGCACACGGCCATCACCCCAAGGACGCTCGCCGCCTGGATCTACCTGCTGGTCATCGGGTCGCTCGTCGGGTTCGTCGCGTTTTCCTACGCCCTGCAGCACCTGCCGATCACGGTCGTGTCGCTCTACACGTACATCAATCCCGTGATTGCGGTGCTGCTTGGCATCCTGGTCCTGCACGAGCCGTTCGAGCCGCGCATGCTCGCCGCGGCGCTGGTCATCGGCGCCGGGATCGTGATTGTCGGCCCGACGTCACGCGGCCGAACGTGAGGGGCGGCGGGGAGGCCGCGCGGGGCCCGTCCCGCTACGGTTCAGGCTGTTCCTGGCCGTCGGCGCGCGGCCCGAGCGCGAACGTCATCGTGCCCGCACAGGCGACGACCCCGCCGACCCGCGCCGTCCCGCTCAGCACGCCCATGCGGCCCCGCAGCCGCTTGACCACCGCTTCGATTTCCACGACGTCTCCCGGAGACACCGGGCGGCGGTACCGGACGCGCTCGATGCCCATGAAGAAGATCAGCTTCTCGCGGTTCTCCGGCTTCGACAGGATCAGAATCGCGCCAACTTGGGCGATCGCCTCGGTCAGGATCGTCGGCGGCAGCGTCTGCCGATCGCCGGTCTTGGGCGAGAGGTATCGCTCGTTCAGCGAGACGTTCTTGATGCCGACGATGCGTTTGTCCGGCTCGAACTCGGTGACACGGTCCACCAGGAGAAACGGATACCGGTGCGGCAGAATGCGTTCGATCGCGGCGTAGTCGAGCGGCAGTTGCATCATGGGAGGACGGCGACCGTCCCTGCAAAGTATAATTCGAGCTGGTCCTGCTCGCCGCCAGTCTTCCTCCTATGAGTTCTCATCCCCCCACCGAGCCCGGGGCGTCTCTTGATTCCGCCTCGTCGGAGCGCGACATCCTGCTGACCCTGTTCGACCTGGGTCGGCAAGTCGCGTCGGTCGTCGATCTGAACCAGCTGCTCGGGCGGATGCCTGAGCTGATCGGGCGCTTGATTCCGTTCGACGCGTTCGCCGTGTACCTCCTGGACCCCAAGGGCAAGGAGTTGCGCGTCGCCTTCGCGGTGGGGTATCCGGAGATCGCGGAGCTGCGGCTGGGCGTGTCGGAGGGGCTCATCGGACGCGTGGTTACGTCCCAGCAGGCCGTGGTCGTCGGCGACGTCGCCGCCGATCCGCACTACATCGAGGTCGTGGCCGGGATGGCCTCGACGGTGGCCGTGCCGCTCGTGCGCAAGGCCAAAGCCATCGGCGCCCTCAACGTGCTGAGCCGCAAGCGCGACCAGTACACCGACCGCGACGCCACAATCCTCCGCCAGTTCGCGACGCTCGTCGCCGGCGCGATCGTCAACGCGCGGCTGTTCGAGCAGCAGCGGCAGGACGCCGAGGCGTTCGAGACGCTGGCGGAAATTGGCCGCGAAGTGGCGGCCGTCCTCGCTCTGGACGAGCTCCTGTCGCGCATCGTGCAGTTGGCGCGGCGGGTGATCGACTACCGGACGTTCGGGATCCTGCTGCTCAACGACCAGACGAACGAGCTCGAGATGAAGATCGCCGTCCAGTACGGCGAGAAGGTCACGCCGCCGAACGTCGCGCTCGGCGAGGGCCTGGTCGGCTACGCCGCCCTCCACCGCGAGGCCGTGCTCGTCCCCGACGTGTCCCAGGATCCGCGCTACATCAAGCTGGTCGAGGACGTCCGGTCGGAGCTGGCCGTGCCGATGCTGCTCAAGGACCGTTGCATCGGCGTCTTCGACCTCGAGAGCCCGGAGCTGGACGCCTTCACGAAGCGGGACGTCGAGATCCTCACGCTCCTCGCGAGCCAGGCGGCGGTGGCGATCGAGAATGCCCGCCTCTACGAGGAAGTGTCCGCCAACGAGGCGCGCATCGAGAAGGAGCTTGGCTTCGCCAAGCGGGTCCAGGCGGCCATGCTGCCAACCGAGCTGCCGAAACGCCTCAAGGGCGTCAACGTCGCCGCGTCGTTCGCCTCGGCGCGCGAGCTCGGCGGCGACTTCCACGACCTGCTCGTTCCGGATTCCAATACGCTCATCGTCGCGCTCGGCGACGTGTCGGGGAAGGGCGTGCCCGCCGCCCTGTACAGCGTGCTGGCGGCGGAGCTGGTCCGCGGGCGAACGTTTCGCCGACGCTACGTCCCGGAACGCTCGTCACCGGCGGCCGTCCTCACCTCCATCAACACGATTCTCCACGAGCGCCAGATCGAGGAGTACTACTGCACGCTCGTCTACGCCGTGTTCGACCTCAAGCGCGGCATGGTCACCCTGGCCAACTCGGGGGTGCCGTACCCGGTGCACGCCACCGGCGAGAGCGTTGAGCAAATTGTCCTGCCGGGCGTTCCGCTCGGATCGTTCATGGGGGTGAGTTACGACGAGATCACGCTGCCGCTCGTCGCCGGCGACGTGTTCGTGTTCTGCTCCGACGGCGTGTCCGAGGCCATGAACAGCGACGGCGAGGAGTTCACGTCGGGGCGCCTGATCGACGTCGTGAAGCAGTCGCGGTCGCTTTCCGCCCGTGGGATCGTCCACGCGGTGGTCGAGGCCGTCGAGGCTCACCGAGCCGGGTGCCCGTCGAATGACGACACGACGATTGTCGCGCTCAAGATCGGGCAACGACAGGAAAGATAGGGCGGGCGTCTGGGTTTCAGATTGGCGGCGGCCAGAACCGAACCGCGGCCCATCGCCGACGCGAGAAGAGCGAAGAGGAGCCGACCGTGCGTCGAACCTGGAGCGGACGGGATGCGGCGATGCCAGCGCCTGCCTGTCGATTGTGTCGCACCCCGTTGACGTCCGGGCGGCTCCGCGCAGAGGAATATCAAGATGCGTGCCGTACGTCGGCCGCTGCAATGTGCGTATTTTGCGGCGGGAATGCCGGGACATGTCCTAGGGCGAGGCCGGCGCCGGCCCTGCCAGGGGACAACGCTCGCGAGACGTGACCGGTTTCGACTACGCCTGGGCGGCGTGTGAGGTGGCTTCGCCGGCGGGGGCAATCAGCGTGGCCAGCTGGGCGGCGAAGATGCGCGTGACCGACAACGTGTCGTCCTCCGGCCGTCCCTGGTTCACTTCGGCGGCCAGCACGCCGATGCATCCGGTTGAGGTCACAATCGGCACGGCAATCGCGCCGGTCGCGCCCAGCGAGGGGCTGCTCACGACCTGGGCGCTCATCGAGCGGAACGCCAGAGACGTCACGTTGTCGCCGTCCACCTGCAGTGAGCCCAGACGCTGCACGACGTTCTCGGGGTAGCCGTAGACCAGCGACGGCCGAAGGATGGCGCCGCCGCGCTCAGCCATCCAGAGCACGATGCCCTTGGCGCCGATGACTTTCGCCGCCCGTTCGAGCAAGGGCGGCACGTCCCCGAACTCGAGGGCCCGGCCAAAGTCCACGCACACTTCGGCGGCGTCCACCAGGCTCACCGACGATGAGGCGGGCAGGGGAGGCGCTTGCGGGCCATGGGCATCGGCGGCGCCAACCGCCACCGGCGTCTCGGCGGGGGCGGCCTCGGCGGCCGGCACCTCGACGGTGCGGCGCTTCGAGAACATCACGACCGCCACGATGAGCACGAGGGTGGGCGCCGCGGCGTTGAGCGCGAAACGCGCCTGTTGCAGGAAAGCGAATCTCGCGTCGGCCGAGGCTTGCTCGGCGCGACCCGCGGCCGCGATCTCGTCTTCCAGGTGCTGGCTGGCTTTGACCGAGTCGGTGAAGACGAGGTCGGAGGCCACGTACGTATCGCCGCGGGCGATCGCATCCTGCGCCCGCTGGTCGATGCTATTGAGATCGCCCAGCGCCGCGGCGGCCGCGTCGTAATGGCTCTTCGCCTCGTCGGACGAGGCGGTCAACTGCAACGACGTGATCGTGCTCTCGATATCGGTGGCGAGGGCGACCGCGCGCTTGGTCCAGTACCTCGGGGTTCTGGCCGGTCGCCAGGTACCCGGCCTGGGCAGCCCGGTGGTTGGCAATCGCGAGCTCGACCGCGTGAATCGACGCGTCCGTCCGCGCCGCCGCGACGCGGCTCGCGCCGACCGATCGGTCGAACCTGAAATCTTGGATGAGGGCGGCGGCGACGATTGCAAACGTCAGGACGAGCAGAACGCCCAGCCCACGTTGACGCATGCTCGTTACTATACAACCAAAATCGGCGCCGCGTGCGCGATCTCTTCAGGGCTTCGGCTGGAGGATGACGTAGGTCGGCAGCCCGACGGCGGGTAGGCCCGCCGCGCGCAGCCGGTCGAAGAGTTCCTTGGCGGGCGACCCGTCGAGGTCTTCGGCCTCGAACTTCACGCGCGTATACCCGGACAGCGCCGACACGACCTTCGGATCGACCAGCGTCGTCTCGTCCATCGTCAGACAGTTCTTGCACCAGGTCGCCCAGAAGTCGAGCAGCACCGGCGTGTGGTTCTGCTGCGCGGCCGAGAGGCCGGCCGAGAGCGAGCCGTACCAGCCGGCTTTGAGCTGCTGCTCGACGCTCGCCTGGACGCGCGCCGGATCGACCCAGCGGCTCGCGAAGATGCCGTACGCGACGTAGCCGTAATAGACGGCCGTGGCGAGGATGAAGACGCCGAGCACCTGTTTGACGCGGACCATCCACGCTCCGGGTTTCGGCAGCGATGCCAGGCCGGCGCCGGCAAACGGCCAGGGCAGCGCCATCCCCAGGCCGAGGCAGAAGGGCAGCGCCAGGGCGGCCGTCGTGCCCGTCGGTACAGGTTGCTGGCGAAGACGATGACCTGGATCACGACCGGCGCCACGCACGCGCCCGCGAGGAGCGCCGCCACGGCGCCCATGCTGAACGCGAGGACGAACGTGCCGCGGCTCGCCTGACTGAACCGGATTCGGCTCGACCAGCCCGAGAAGTCGAGCGACAAGACATCGAACATGGCCAGGCCCAGGATCACGAAGAGCACGGCGATCCCCACGTTGAACCACGGCGAGGCGTTGATGGTGCCGAACGTGCCCGTGCTGAGGATCACGACCAGGCCCAGCACGCCGTAGACAAGGGCCATCGCGCCGCCGTACGTGGCCCCGAGCCAGAACCCGCGGCTCCGGCGCGACTGCTGCGCCCCGGCGCCGATGATCGCGAGGTTGATCGGGATCATCGGCAGGACGCACGGCGTCAGATTCAGAGCCAGGCCGCCCACGAACACGAGCAGCAGGATGGCGAGCGGGCCTCGCCCCTCGAACGGGCCCCTCGACGTCACGCCGGTCTCCGCGTCGTGGATGAACTGGAGGAACGCGCTCGGGCCCATGTAGCCGCCGGCCGCGCCGGCGATGTGGAACTGGTCGAACTGCTGCAGCGGATCGCCGCCCGAGGCGGCGGCCGTCGGGCCGGCGGTCGGCGCGCTCTCGGGCGCGGCTGCCGCCGGGGCGGTCGGCTGGCGGCTGAAGTCAATCTTCTGAAAGATCTCGGCGTGCTGCCGCTCGACCGGTTGGCCGGCCGGGACGACGCGAAACGTCCACTCCGTCTGGATGGCGATGGGCATGAAGCACATCGTCTGGTTGCACGCCTGATAGCGGAAGCGCGCGGGCACCGTGACGGGCCCGGGCGCGTGATCGGGCGCGATGGTCGCCACGACGCCGACCAGGATCGTGCCGTCGAAGACCGCGGACGGCGCGTCGCTGCCGTCCAGCTTGAACTCGACCGACGCCGGAAAGATCGGGCCCGAGGCGGTGACGCCTGGCGGCGGTGTCAGCGTCAGCTCGGCCGGCACGAGCGACGGGTCGAGGGGCTGATTGGACTGGATGTGGAAGCCGTTGGCGATCGAAATCTGGAGCGCCAGTCTGAGCGTGGCGCCCGGATGCACCGCCTCGCTCTCGACGACGGGCACCACGTCCACGCGCGCCGGCGTCGTGCCGGCCTGACCCATGGCCAGCAGGGCCGAGGCGCCCAGGGCGACGAGGGCCGCGCGGCGAAGGCGAGGTGTCGGCCTGTCCATCAGATCCCCATCGTGACAACGCCGCCCGGGCACCCGATGTGACACCGCGCCCGCGAACGGCGGCGGCGTGGCGCGGGCGGCCGGTGCGCTACTTGGCTTCCTTCAGCGGGATGACGTCGGCGCGCGTCAGCGGCCCGAAGTCGTCGCCGAACTTGACCGGCGGCAGGTCCTGGAACATCACGTCCCACTTCCACCGCTCCGATGGATTCGAGGCCTGGAGCCAGTCGCGTCCAGGCACGGGGCGCGCGAACGTGATGGTCGAGAGCGCCGCGTATCCGGGAACGCTCGAGAGCGCCGCCGCGATGGCATCCCGCACGGCCGCGCCGGACGTGTAGCTCACGTTCGCGCCGAAGACCGGCGCGAGCTTCATGAGAATCTGCCAGTCTTCGCCGGCGTCTCCAGGCGGAACGATCACCCGCGCCGCGGCTTGCACGTGCCCGCTGACGTTGGTGTAGGTGGCGTCCTTCTCGACCCACGCGGCGCCGGGCAGCAGGATGTCGGCCGCTTCGGCGAGCGGCGTGCGCAGCACGCCCTGGACGATGAGCGTGTCGATCTTGCCGGCCGCACGGGCTTCGAGGATCCAGTCGGTCTCGCCAATCGAACCGTCCGGGCCGGGATCGAAGACGTAGAGCACTTTGGCCTGGCCGGCCTCGACGGCGGCGCGGAGCGCCGACAGGTCCGCCGGTCCCGCGCCGGCGCCCACGTCGTAGCCAAGATCCCGGGCGCCGCGCACGTTTGGCGCGTCGATCGCGGGAATCTTGAATTTGGTGGCCGCCGGCTGCGGCTTCTCGCGGACCCGCCACGAGACGGTCGCGCCGCCCGACGCATCGGCGAGCGGCTTGAGGACGAACAGCTCTTCGAGCGAGGCATGCGCCGAGACCAGGAATCGCACGCCGCCGGGGCCGCCCGCAGCGTCGACGGCGTGCTTGACGGCGACGAGGGCATCGGCCCAGGGCACCGCTTCCCACGACTCCGGGCCCGTCGACCGGCCGCGTGTCGCCCCGCGCAGGTGCGGCTGCAGCAGGCGGCGGTCGCCTTCGACCCACGGGTAGTCGAAGCGGCCGATGTCGCACATCCAGTAGCCGTTGATGTCGTGGTTCAGCCGCGGCGTCATGCGGATGAGCTGGGCGCCTTTGGCCCACTCGGGTTTGGCCTTGATCCAGGCCGTCGTGTTGCAGCCCTTCTCGCAGAGCGTGCAGATGGTGTCGACCGCGTGCGGGTTGTCCCACGGCCGCGCGCGGAACCGGTAGGCGCGCGTCGTGATGGCGCCGACCGGACAGACATCCATCAGGTTGCCGGAGAGCAGCGACAGCACGCCGCGCTCGTCGAAGGTCGCGAGCTCGCTGCCGTAGCCGCGGTTGGCCACGCCAATCTGGGCGTCGCCGTCCACCTCGCGCATGAACCGGATGCACCGCGTGCACAGGATGCAGCGGTTGCGGTTGAGCATCAACGTCGGCCCGAAATCGACGTCGGCCTTCACGCCTTCGCCGTCGAAGACCCGGCGCGGAAACTCCATGCGGCTGCGGTTGGGGCCGAACGAGTACGAGAAGTCTTGCAGCGGGCACTCGCCGCCCTTGTCGCAGACGGGGCAGTCGAGCGGATGGTTGATGAGGAGGAACTCGAACACGCTCGCGCGCGCCTCGTCCACTTCTGGCGACCGCGTCGTCACGATCATGCCGTCGGTGCAGATCGTCGAGCAGGCCGTTTGCAGCTTGGCCATCTTCTCGATCTTGACGATGCACACGCGGCAGGAGCCGTCAACGCCCAGGCCCGGGTGGTAGCAGTAATACGGGACCGGGTGCTTGTGCTGGATGGCCGCCTCGAGGACGCTCTTGCCCTTCTCGACCGTGACCTCGTGACCATCTATCGTGAGCGTGACGGAGTCCATAATGGCCGATCATACAACGAGGGGCGGCCCGCTCAGGCGGCCGGGTCCCCGTTCAGATACTCCTGAAACAGCACCTGCACGATGGCCGCCGTCGGCACCGCCAGGATCGCGCCCGCCACGCCCAGAAGCTCGCTGCCGATGAGCAGCGCCACGATCACGAACCAGGCGCTCACGCCGACCTGACGCTGCATGAGGCGGGGGACGAGAATGTTGCCCTCGACGAACTGCTGGACGCTGAAGTAGGCAATGACGAAGACCGTCGTGTGCCAGGAGACGCTCGACGCGACGAGCACGGCCGGAATGGCGGCGACGATCGGTCCGACGATCGGCACGAATTCTCCCGCCGCGGCGATCAGGCCGAGGACGTAGAAATACGGCACGCCCATGAGCCACAGCCCGATGGACGCCGACACGCCAATGGCGAACGCGAGCAGCAGTTGGCCGTGTAGCCAGGCGCCGACCTTGGCCGTGGCGTTCTGGGTCATGCGCGACACGAGCCCGCGGCGCTCGGACGGAAAGAGCTGCAGCAGGCCGTCGCGCAGCGCGTCGGTATCGACGAGCAGATAGTAGGGAAGCACGAGGATTGCCACCATGGCGCCGATCGTGCCGATGACGCTCTGCAGCGCGCCGAAGACCGCGGTGACCGCGGTCCCCGGCTCCGGCATGACGCTCAACAGGTCGTTCAGCGTCCAGCCTTGACGGAGCAGACCGTGCCGCTCGAACGCCCGCTCGATGCGGACGACGTACACCGGCAGCTCGTGCCACAAGCCGACCGACTGGGAGACGATCGGCGGAATCGCGAGCGCCAGCACGAGCGAGGCAATCGCGACGACGCCGAAGTAGAGCACGAGGATCGCGGCCCATCGCGGCATCCGCCCCTGGCCGACGAAGTGCTGCCGCTCGAGCCATCGGACCGGCGGCGTGAAGCCGATCGCCAGCAGGCCGCTGACATAGATGATCAGGAGGGCGCCGCGAATCGAGTACAACCCCCACAAGATGACGACGCCGACGACGAATGCCGTCGTGATCCGGACGACGAGGCGCCGCTCATCGCGGGAGGACTCGGACACCGCGTCAGGCTCCAGGTCCGACGCGAGGCCCGCTTGTCTCGGACACGAGCGCCGCGGTCTCGCCCAGGAATGCGCCGACGAAGCCCGCCATGTCGTCGTAGATCGACGCCAACTCCGTCGGATTCGCCAGGTAGACGATGCGGAAGAACCCGTCGTTCTCGGGAAGCCCGAACCCAGACCCGTGCACGCACAGAATGCCGGTGGCCCTGAGCAGGCCGATGATGAAGTCCTGGTCGGAGCGCCCCGGCGGCAGCGAGACCTGCGGCATGGCGTAGAACGCCGCTTTCGGCGCCACGCAGCGCATGCCCGGGATCTCGTTCAATCGCCTCGTCGACAGCTCGGCGCGGGCCGCGAGCGCCCGCGCGAACTCGCGCTGGTGCGACCGATCGCCGCCGAGCGCGGGGGCCACCGCGTACTGCATCGGGCCCGGACTGCACAGGCGGCCGTCCGCCAGCTTCTTCATCGCCGCGAGCACGCCGTCCAGACGCGGCGAGCGTCCGACGGTGAGCCAGCCGGTCCGCCAGCCCGGGGCGACGAAGCCCTTCGACAATGACGAGAAGGAGACGATCGCCGCGTCGGGATCCAGACTGCCGAGGAGGGGCAGTGGCCCTTCGAAGCCGAGGTCGCCGTACACCTCGTCGGCGAGAATCGGCACACCGGTGCGGTCGGCGATGTCGAGCAGCGCGCGCCGCGTGGACTCCGGGTACACCGCGCCGGTCGGATTGTTCGGGTCGATCACGACGAGGGCGCGCGTGCGACTGGTGACGAGCCGGCCCACCTCATCCTTGTCCGGCAGCCACTGGTTCGTCGGGTCGGTCCGGTAGTAGACCGGGCGCGCGCCAAGCTTGGCGAGCACGGCTGTGTACAGCGGATAGGTCGGCGCCGGGACGAGAACCTCATCGCCGCTGTCGGCCAGCGCCCCTAGCGCGAGCTCGATGCCCTCCGACGTGCCCGACGTGATGAGCACGCGGTCGGACGTCACCGGCATGCCGCGCCGGGTGTACTCGGCCGCGACGGCTTCCCGCGCCGGCTCGATCCCGGCGGAGGCCGTGTACCCGTTGTGGCCGTCCCGGACGGCTCGTTCGACGGCCGCCACCAGATTCGCCGGTGTCTGGAACCCGAACTGGATCGGGTCTCCGATGTTGAGGTAGCGGACGCGCATTCCGGCCGCCTCGACCCGCTTGGCCTCCAGGACGATGTTGCGGATGGCGTAGGAGAAAGCCTCGATCCGGCCGGCGACGGGAACTGGCGTGTGGACGCGCATCCCTAGATCCTACGGGGGCCGCCGGCAAAGGGCAAAGCGCCAGGCGGCCGGTCGGGATAATGGTCGGCGGGTGACCCGCCGAGAAACATAAGGTGAGCACACACCCCCTCTTTCGACGTCTTGTCGCCCCGGCCGCGCTGGCCTTGGCCGCCGTCCTCGGGTCCGTGCTGCCCGCCGCCGCCCAGTCGTTCGGCATCGGCCCCACGCTCAGCCTGGTCCGAGGCGACCTCTCGACCAACACCCCCACGTCGCGGCTGTTTGGCGGCTCCATGAGGATGGTCACCGGGCACCACACCGAGATTGAGGTGTCGATGGACTATCGGTCGTACCTGGACGCTTCGGGCACCCGGCGCACCCGCGAGGTGCCCCTCCAGGCGTCGCTCCTGCTCTTTCCGGTGCGCGCGGCGTTTGCCCCCTACGTTGGCGGCGGCATCGGCGTCTACTCGCAGATCAACGACGTGCTTGGCGTGAACAATACCGTCACGAGCTCGACGACCGACCGCAAGATCGGCTGGCACCTGGGGGCTGGCGCGGAGGTGCGGGTCACGCGCCACGCGGCGTTTTTTGCGGACTACCGGTTCCGCTTCGTGAAGTTCGGCGCGCCCGCCGACTCGACCAGCCAACCGCTCCTGATTCCGGGGAGCTCGGTGATTCCCGGCCTCGACAAGGTCCAGCTCTCGCACCAGGGGTCCATGTGGACCACCGGGGTGGCCTTCTACTTCTGATGAATCGGACCGATTTCTCCGCGAGTTTTCACAAGAGTAGTGGCACAATTGTCGCGGCATGGCCGGACTCGGCCTGACAATCCTTCGCCTCGCGCTCGCCGTGGTGTTTGTCGCCCATGGCGCCCATGAACTTTTCGGCGTCTGGGGAAACCCCGGCGTCGGCCCCGGGGGACTTGCGTACACATCATCGGTGTACGCCGGGCTGGGGCTTCATCCCGAGTTTCTGCTGGCCGTGCTTGCGGCGGTCACGCAGCTGGTCGGCGGCGTTCTGCTCGCGTTCGGCTACTTGACGCGGTGGGCGGCGGTCGCCATCGCCCTCTATCTGTCGGTCGGGGTGTGGAAGGCTCACTGGCAGTGGGGCTTCTTCCTCAATTGGACCGGCGCGGCCGGCCGCGGCCAGGGCATCGAATACTCGTTCGCGCTCATGGGTGCGCTGCTGTGCCTGGTATTTACCGGCGGCGGCCCCTGGTCCATCGACGGCCGCCGCGCGAGCACCGCGGCCTCCCGGGCCGCCGGCCGCGCGCGTCTGCGCGGGAAGCTCTAAAGGAAAGTCAGAAGTTAGAAGCCAGAAGTTAGAAGTTCAGACCTGGCTTCACACTAATTCCAATTGCTCGCGGGGCCCCACCCCCGCTCGCTCTCGCGCTTCGCGCGGCGCCCTGACGGGCTGGCCGCGGCGCTTCGCGTCCGCGGGCGTCCGTGGTCTGACTTCCAATTGCTCGCGGGGCTCCCGGGGGCATCCGCCTTCGAACTTCTGGCTTCTCACTTCTCACTTTCCCCCGTTCCCTCCCTTGGGGGATGCGCGACCGCCATCTGCCGCTTACAGTTGCGCCATGCAGACGACGGTGTCGCTCGACCGGATTGACTCACGCCTCGCGCTTTGGGTCTACGCCGTGGCCGCATGGGTCGCGGGCCTGTTCGTTGCGCTTTGGGGCGTTATCTGGATCCACGGCTCGCTCGACGGCCAGACGTACGGTGGATATGCCTTCGATGGCCTGGTGCGTGTCGGCGGGACGATGATCGTCGCCGCCGGTTGTTGCGCCGCGGCGCTTGCGATGGTTGACAACCCGGTTGACCGGCGCCGCGCGGTCGGGTGGTTTGCCGCCGGCCACTTCATCGTTGTCGGCATGGCCTTGCTGCAGCGCATGGCCGTATGGTCTCCGGGTCCGGTCGAGTGGCTGGTGCGCGGCGTCGTCGTGGCGGCCGTTGCCCTGTTCTATGTCTGGATGCGAGCGGCCGGGGACCCGAGACCGCGGTTCGGTGGCATCCTGCTTCACCCCGAAGCACAGACCGTTGCCGAACGCCTTCGATCCGAGTATGAGGATCACATTCGTGACGCGGCCGCGCAGGAAGAGCGGAACCGGCTTGCGCGCGATCTGCACGATTCGGTGAAGCAGCAGATCTTCGCGATTCAGACGGCCGCCGCCACCGCCCAGACTCGGTTCGACGTGGACCCGGACGGCGCAAAGGCCGCGCTGGCGAACGTCCGCGCCAGCGCCCGCGAGGCTACCGGCGAGATGGAGGCCATGCTCGATCAGCTTCGAGCCGCCCCCATCGAGAACGCCGGGTTGGTCGAAGCGCTGAAGAAGCAATGCGACGCGCTGAAGTTCCGGACCGGTGCCGAGGTGGATTTCACCGTGAGTGACCTGCCGCCGAATGCGGCGGTACCGCCGGGCGCGCGGCAGGCCATTCTTCGGATCGCGCAGGAAGCGCTCGCGAACGTCGCCCGGCACGCGCGCGCGCGCCACGTGACGATGGCGCTGTCAGGTACGGACCCGTCGCGCCTCGTGCTCTCGGTCGCCGACGATGGCGCTGGATTCGACGAGCCGCAACCCAGGTCGGGTATGGGGCTGGGGAACATGCGCGCACGCGCGGAAGAAGCGCACGGCACGCTCGACGTCGCCAGTAGCCAGGGTGGAGGGACGACCGTGACGCTCTCGGTCCCCGTCATGGACGTCTCGGCCGCCGACTATCGGAAGAAGCTACTCTGGAGCAGTCCGTTCGCCGCGATCCTTTTCGCCCTGTTGCTGCTCGATCACTACACGCGGCAGACCTCCAGAGGCTGGCTCTGGGTCTTCGCCATCGGCGCCGTCTTCGATCTCACGCGGTACGCGTTGGCCTGGGTGCGGGCCAGTCGCCTCAGCCGGGGACGACGGTGACGCCCATCACCGTCGTCCTCGTCGACGACCATCGCGTCGTCACGCGCAGCCTGAAGGCGTGGCTCGAGTCGTTCGCCGACATCAGAGTGGTCGGCATTGCGGCCAACGGCGAAGAAGCGCTGGAACGATTGGGAGAGTGGGAGCCCGCCGTGGTGCTCCAGGACCTGCTGCTTCCCGGCGGCTTGGATGGCATCGAGACGACGCGGCGGGTCTGCGAACGGTGGCCGGCGGTGAAGGTCATCGCGCTCACGGCGTCGGTTGACGAACCGCGGATGATGGGCGTGCTGCGTGCCGGCGCGGTGGGATACGTGCGCAAGGACGCCGAGCCCGAGACGCTCATCGCGGCCGTTCGGGCG
Organism: uncultured Acidobacteriota bacterium; assembly: GCA_963849525.1. Classification (GTDB taxonomy): domain Bacteria; phylum Acidobacteriota; class Vicinamibacteria; order Vicinamibacterales; family SCN-69-37; genus CAVXSP01. Next base: position 848,388 of record CAWKHL010000010.1, read on the forward strand.
GTGGCCGCCGGGCGGACCTATATCGATCCGGCGATCGGCCGGCAATTGCTGCGTCCCGATCCGGCCACCGAAGCGCTGACCCCTCGCGAGACCGAGGTCCTCCGCGCGCTGGCCCAAGGCCGATCGAATAAGGACATTGCCGGCCGGCTCGGCGTCGGCGAAGAGACGGTCAAGACGCACGTCGGCCACCTGCTGGCGAAGCTGCACGTCGAAAACCGAGCCCAGGCCATCGTCGAGGCCCTCCGGCGAGGACTGGTGTCGCTCGAGGATTTGGATGAGCCCTGACGGCCCGGCCGCGGCGCTTCGCGTCCCGCGGGCTCGCGTCCGTACTTCCAACTTCTGGCTTCTGACTTCTAACTTGACTACGATCTCCCTGTGAATCTCAACGGCGCCGTCGTGGCGATCACCGGCGCCAAGCGGGTCGGAGCGGCCGTGGCGACCACGCTGGCCCGAGGCGGCGCCGACGTCGCCATCGCCTACAACCGATTGAAGCCGGAAGCCGACGCGGTGGCGGCCTCGGTCACGGAGATCGGCCGGCGGGCCCTGGTCATCGAGACTGACGTCGCGCAAGAGGCGTCGTGCGACGCCCTCATCGCCGCGGTAGGCGAGACGTTTGGCCGCCTGGACGTGCTGATCAACATGGCGTCGCTGTACCGCGCCGTCCCGTTCGCGGAGCTGGACGCGGCGACCTGGGATCGCCAGCTCTCGATCGACCTGCGCGGCTCGTTTCTCTGCGCCAAGGCCGCCGTGCCGCTCATGAAGCGCGGCGGCGGCGGACGAATCATCAACTTCGTCGACTGGGTGGCCGCGAGCGGGCGGCCCCGCTACAAGGGCTACACGGCGTACTACGTTGCGAAAGCCGGAGTGAAGGCGCTGACCGAGGCGCTGGCGCTCGAGCTGGCCGCCGACAATATTCTCGTCAACGCCATCGCGCCCGGGCCCGTGCTGGCGCCCGACGATTCTATCACCCGAGCAGCGCAAGGCCGTCGAGGACGCGACGCCGCTCGGCCGCTGGGGCGGAGCGGACGAAGTCGCGAAGCTGGTCGCCGCGCTCATCGAGTCCGACTTCATCACCGGAGAGACCGTGCGTGTCGACGGCGGACGGCACCTGGCGTAGGACGCCAGGAAGTGAGAAGTTCGAAGCCAGAAGTTCGAAGTTCATGACGACCCCGGACTCTGGCTTGCAACTTCTCACCTCTGGCTCCTAACTTCTGACTTCTGGCTTCTAACTTTCCTCCATGTCTCATCCCAAACACGCCTCGTCGTCTGCCGACATCCTTGACGTCATTCGCGAACGGTGGAGCCCTCGAGCGTTCGACGAAGCCAGGGACGTGTCGGCCGCCGAGCTCACGCGGCTGTTCGAGGCGGCCCGGTGGGCACCGTCCTCGTTCAACGAGCAGCCGTGGCGGTTCGTTATCGCGAGCAGGCGACGGTCGCCAGAGGCGTTCGACGCCCTACTGGCCGCGCTCATTCCGTCGAACCGCGACTGGGCCCGGGTCGCGCCGGTGCTGGCGTTGCTGGCCGTGAGCCCGGTGCTGCAGCTCACCGGTGAACCGAACAACAACGCGTGGTACGACGCCGGCCAGGCCGTGGCGTTTCTCACGCTCCAGGCCACCGCGGCGGGCCTGGGCATCCGTCAAATGGAAGGCTTCGACCACGCGCGCGTGCGCATCGCGTGCGGCGTGCCCGAGCCGTTCGAGCCCGGGATCGTCATGGCCATCGGCTATCCAGGCGACCCGACGTCGCTCCAGCGCGAGTCGCACCGCGCGGCCGAGTTGCGGCCGCGCAGCCGGCGGCCCGTTGGCGAGTTCGTCTTCGAGGCCACGTGGGGCCGCACGTGGCCGGTGGATCCCAAAGGGCACGTGGGTTGACCAGGATTCGCACCATTGAGCGCATGGAGGCCCCTCGTGTCCACGTGGACCTGGGTGCCGCCTTCGGCGGCCGCGATGGGTGCACGGACCGCACTCGAGCGCACGGCTGACATCCCGCGTGCGCTCGAGTGCGGTCCGCGCGCCCATCGACGAGCCCGGCGATGCCGGGCCGACCAGGTCCGCCTCGCCGCTCGCCGGCCAGCCTCCATGTGCTCCACGGTGTCATCGGCGTCAATTCAACGGTTGGCCGGCAGCATTACCCCCGGTAGCCTGAGCTGTTGAATCGACGAGGTCGAGAATCCTGGCCAGTGTCTGCTCCGATTTTCCCAGCGGAAGATTGGACACGTAGAAGTGGCGCGCGCCCGCCGCGCGCAGCATGGCGATCGTGCGCGCGCAGACCGCCTCCGGTGAAAGCCCGCTGGCGAAATCGCGCGTGAGGCCCTCCACGGGCACCGGCAGGAACTGCCGCAGGATCGCCATCGTCTTCGGGTTCGCGCTGCGGTAGTAGAACACGCCGAAGACGCCCGGCAGCGTGAGACCACGCCGGGCGGCCTCCTCGAGAAAACCGTCGACTGACGCCACGTCGTGGTGCGAGACCACCTGCGTGAGGAAGTACTCGGCCGTGAAGTTCGCGTCGGTGAGAAAGTCGAGCTGCTGGGCGGCAGGGGCGTGCGGATTGGCCCACCCGCCAAGCGCCAGGCCGGGCACATGCGTGCGGATGGCCTTGCGAAGCTCCCAGGCATGGTCCACGCAGCGCGGCGGGCCGACGGACCGGTCCCCGCCCAACACGACGAGCGACTGAAACGCCTCTTCCCGCGCCCGTTCGGCGTACGTCAGGCAGAACTCGAGCGAGTGCTTGGACGTCAAGAACGGGATAACATGACCGCGCGGGACATCGGTTCCCAGGTTGATGACCAGGTGCCGGAGGTTGTGCTCTTCGCGCGCACCAACCGCGCTGTCGGTCAGAAAGACGAACTGACCGCGGCGGACCGACCGGCGAACGGCGTGATAGGTATCGATCCAGGCGTCCCTGCCGGCGTTCGAATCCAACTCCGCGCGCGGCGGCCGAAGCTCGACCGCCACGAGCGGATCCGCGGCCTGCAACGCGTCGAGGAAGACGGACGAGCCGGGCATGTGAAGAAAGAGTATAGCGATTGGGCCATTCGGCCATCGAGTCATTTGGTCATTGATCTCGTGCGGCGTCACCGAATCAGCTTGTTGTCTCAATGAGCGCAATGATTCAATGACCCAATAACTCAATAGAGTCCTCTCTCCATGGCCACTGCTCTTGCCGCCTTGATGTCTCTCCCGTCGGTGCCGCTCGCCCCGCATGCGACGCCGGTGGAGCCGCTGGCGCGGCTGCAGAAGGCGCTTGGGCCGTCGTGCCCGAAGCTCTTCATCAAGCGCGACGACCTGTTGTCGTTTGGCATGGGCGGCAACAAGGTGCGGAAGCTCCAGGTGGTCGCGGCCGAGGCGTTGGCGCACGGCGCGGACACGCTCATCACGTGCGGCGCCGCGCAGTCGAACCACGCGCGCGTCACCGCCGCGGCCGGCGCCGCGCTCGGCCTCCACGTCGTCCTGGTGCTCGACGGCGATCCGGGCGCCGTCCCCACCGGGAATGCGCTGCTCGACCGCATCTTCGGCGCCGAGGTCCGCTATGTGTCCTCGCGCGCGGAGCGCGAGCCGGTGATGGAGGAAGTTGCCGCCGAAGCGCGCGCACGCGGCCGCCGGCCGTTTACGATTCCGGTGGGCGCCTCGACGGCGCTCGGCGCCCTGGGCTTCGCGCGCGGCGTTGCGGAGGTCGCCTCGTCCGGCGTGCGGCCGGACGTCATCGTGCACGCCAGTTCGTCGGGCGGGACGCAGGCCGGACTCATCACGGGATGCGCGCTGTTCGGCGTGCGGGCGCGCGTCCTGGGCATCAGCGCGGACGACCCGGCGCCGCGGCTGTCGGCGGTGGTGAGCGGATTGATTGACGCCGCGGCCGCGCGCCTCGGCGCCGCGCCGTTCACCGTCGGCGCCGAGCAGGGCGTCGAAGTGGACGACCGCTTCGTGGGCCGGGGATACGGCGTTCCGACGCACGAGTCGTCCGACGCGCTCACGATGCTGGCCCGCCGCGAGGGCATCCTGCTCGATCCGGTCTACACGGCGAAGGCCATGGCGGGTCTGCTTGCGTATATTCGCGCCGAGGAATTCCCCTCAAATCAAACCGTTCTGTTCTGGCACACCGGCGGCGTTCCCGGTGTCTTTGCGTGAGGACTATGGCTTCTCTGACATGTCTTGGCGCGGCGCGTACGGTGACGGGCTCGAAGCACCTGCTCGAGACCGCCGCGGGCCACCGCGTTCTCGTCGACTGCGGCCTGTTTCAGGGCCTCAAAGCGCTGCGCGAGCGCAACTGGCAGCCGCTTCCGATTCGGGCCGACTCGGTCGAGGTCGTCCTGCTGACGCATGCCCACCTCGACCACTGCGGATACCTGCCGAAGCTCGTGGCGCAGGGCTTTCGCGGGCGCATCTTCTGCACGCAGGCCACGGCGACCCTCGCCCCGCATCGTGCTGGCCGACGCCGCGAAACTGCAGGAAGAAGACGCCGAGCGCGCCAACCGCAAGGGCTACACGCGCCATCGGCCGGCCTTGCCGCTCTTCACCGAGCAGGACGCGGACCGCGCGATTGGCCTGCTGCAACCGGTCGGCTACAACCGGCCGATGCCCGTGGCCCCGGGCGTCCAGGCGGAGTTCATCAACGCCGGCCATCTGCTGGGGTCGTCCTACGTGCGGGTGACGATCGAGGAGACCGGCCAGACGATCCTCTTCGGCGGCGACCTCGGCCGGTTCGGCCGGCCCGTCCTGCCCGACCCGACGATGATCGAGAAGGCCGACGTGCTCCTGGTCGAGTCCACCTACGGCGATCGCCTCCACGAAGCCGACGACGGCGGCGCGCGGCTGGGCCGCTTGATCACCACGACCGCCGGCCGCGGCGGCAAAGTCGTGATTCCGTCATTCGCGCTCGGCCGCGTCGAGGAGCTGCTCTACTGGATTCACGCGCTGGAAGACCGCGGCGCGATTCCGGTGCTGCCCGTCTACGTCGACAGTCCGATGGCGGCCAAGGTGCTCGAGCAGTACCGCCAGCACATGGATGAGCTCGACCCGGATCTCCAGCAGATGGCCGCGTTCAACGGCCACGGCGCCGTGACCAACCACCGCGAGATGTGCGCGTTCTGCACCCGCCGGCTGAAAGTCATCGCGTCGATCGGCGAGTCCCGCGCCGTCCAGGAGTCGACCGAGCCCAGCATCGTCATCTCGGCGAGCGGGATGGCGACCGGCGGCCGCGTGCTGCACCACCTCGAGCGCGCGCTGCCCGACCCCCGCAATACCGTGTTGTTCGCCGGCTATCAGGCGGCGGGCACGCGCGGACGCGCCTTGAACGAGGGCGCGAAGACGACGCGCATCCACGGCCACGACGTGCCGGTGCGCGCGACGATCGACGGCGTCGACTCGATGTCGGCGCACGCCGACGCCAACGAGATCATGCGCTGGCTGGGCGGCTTCACGCGGCCGCCGAAGCTCACCTGCCTCGTCCACGGCGAGCCCGGTCCGATGGACGTGCTCAAAGCGCGCATCGAGCGCGAGCTGCACTGGACGTGCAAGACGCCGATGCCGGCGGAACGGTTCGACATCTGAACCAGGCACTACGCATTCGGCACTAGGCACTGGGTACTAGCGCCGAGTGCCTGACGCCTTTCCCAGTCTAGTGCCCAGTGCCCAGTGCCCAGTGCCCAGTGTCGGTGTCACACTGTCCGTGCCCATGTCGAGACGCTACCTCCTCGAACAGATCGACGAAGCCGCGGTGGTGCAGCTGTACGCCGACGGCTTCGATGACCTGCCGCCCGATCGCAAGCTGCTGATCTGGCATCTCTATCTGGCGGCGCTGGCCGGGCGGGACATCTTCTACGACCAGCGTTACCGCCACGCGCTCGAGATGCGCGAGGTGATCGAGGAGATCCTCGTCCACGGCAGCGCCGTTCCGCCCGCCGTCGTGGCCGAGATCCGCCGCTACACCAAGCTCTTCTGGATCAACAGCGGTCCGCACAACAACCTCACCGCGCGCAAGTTCGTGCTGACGTGCTCGCGGGAGGCGTTCCGTCAGGCGGCGCACGCTGCCGAAGCCTCTGGCGCGCGGTTTCCCTGCCGCGTTGGCGAAACGCTCGACGCGCTGCTCGCCCGACTGGACGGCGCGTTCTTCGACCCGGCGGTCGACGCGTCGGTGACGAACAAGGCGCCGGGCGAGGGCGGCGACATCCTCGCCGCCAGCGCGAACAACCTCTACGACCACGTCACGATGGCGGACCTCGACGGGTTCGACGAGCGGTTCGGCCCCAACTCGCGTCTGGTCAAGGCCAGCGGCGGCCTTCGCGAGGAGGTCTATCGAACGGGGGGCCGGTACGGCGACGCGATTGCGCGCATCATCGGCCATCTTGGCGATGCGCTGCCGTACGCCCCTCCGCCGATGCGCCGCGCGCTCGACGCACTCATCCGGTTCTACGACACCGGCGCGGACGCCGACCGGCTGGCCTACGACGTCGCGTGGGTCGAAGACAGGGACTCGCCGGTCGACACCATCAACGGGTTCATCGAGAGCTACATGGACGCCCGCGGCGTCAAGGGAGCGTGGGAAGCGCTCGTGTTCGTCGTCAACCGCGAGAAGACCGACAGCCTGCGCCGGCTCGCCGAGGCGGCGCCGTGGTTCGAGGAGCGCATGCCGTGGGATCCCCAGTGGCGCCGGCAGGACGTTCGCGGCGTGACGGCCCGCGCCGTGGACGTCGTGATCGAGACGGGCGAGTCCGGGCCCGTCACGCCCATCGGCATCAACCTGCCCAACGACCAGCGCGTGCGCGAGGAGCACGGCAGCAAGTCCGTGTCGCTCGCCAACGTGAGCGAGGCCTACGAGAAGTCGGAGAAGCCCGAGTTCCGGCGCGAGTTCTGCTGGGACGCCGACGAACTGGCCCGCGCCGAGCGATGGGGGTCCCTCGCGCAGGACGTGTCGACGGCCATCCACGAAGTGCTCGGCCATGGATCCGGCCGGATTGCCGAGCGGCTCCAAGGCCAGCCGCAGCTGGCCTTGAAGGAGCAGTACGCCGCGCTCGAGGAGGCGCGCGCGGACCTCGTGGCGTTGTACTTCCTGCCCGATCCCAAGATCGCCGACTTGGGGTTCTTCGCGGCATCGGACCAGCCGGCCATCGTGCGGGCGGACTACGAGGCCTATGCCAGGAACGCGCTGGTCCAGCTGCGCCGCGTGCGCGAGGGCACCTCGCTCGAAGAAGACCACATGCGCAACCGGCAGTTGATCGTCGGCTGGCTCCAGGCCGAGACCTCCGCCATCGACGTGCGCGTGCGCGACGGCAAGACGTACTACGTGCTGGCCGACGTGGCCGCGTTTCACGAGGGCGTCGGACGACTGCTCGCCCAGGTGCAGCGCATCAAGGCCGAGGGAGACTACGAATCGGCGAAGGCCCTGTTCGAGACCTACGGCGTTCACTTCGATCCGTCGCTCCGCGACGAGATCGTCGCGCGCGTCGATCGGCTCAACCTGCCGTCGTACACGGGCTTCGTGCAGCCGCGCCTCGAGCCGGTGCTGGACGCGTCCGGACGACCGATCGACGTCCGGATCTCGTATCCGATGGACCTGGAGCAGCAGATGCTCGAGTACTCCGGCAAGCGGCCCGGCGTGCCAGAATCAGTACCCATGCGGCGGCAGTGTTTTCTCGGGGCGGCCGTCCTGCTGCTGTCGCTCGCGATGCGCGTGGGCGCGGCGCCGCAAACGCCTGCGTGGCTGGGCCGACCCACGCACATCGCCGCCGGCGTGGACTACTTCACATCGACCGACGCCTCCCTCGTTGACCATGCCGGTCCCATCGCGGTGTTCGCCCTGCGCCTGGATCGGGCGCGCGTGCGGCTCTCGAGCGTCCATGCGAACGACGAGATCGTCGGACTCGAAGCCGTTCAGAGCCTGGCCGCGCGCCACCACGCGGTCGCCGCGATCAACGGCGGCTTCTTCAACGGACGGAACGGCGACCCGCTGTCGGTGCTGAAAGAAGCGGGCGCGCTCGTGAGCGACGCGTCGGCCGTGAGGGGCGCCGTCGTGATCCGGTCGCCGCCCCACGGCTCGACCGAGTTGGCTTTCGATCAGCTCAGCGCCCGCGTGTCGGTGACGTTCTCCAGCCGAGGGCGGTCGTGGACCGTGCCGGTGGCGGGCGTCAATACGACGCGCGCACGCGGGAAGCTGATGCTGTTCACCGCGCGCTATCACGCCGACACGGACACCGCGCCGCACGGCACCGAATGGGTCGTTCGCGGCGATCCGCCGGCCGTCACCGCCATCCGGTCCGATGCCGGCCGCACGCCGATCCCCAGCGACGGCAGCGTGCTCTCGTTCGGCGGTGTGGGCCCGGCCCTGCCGCCCGCGCTCGCCGCCCTCACGCCTGGCGTGCGGGTGGCGTTCCAGACGACCTGGACGGCGCTCGACGGCTCATCGGCGTCCACGCTCGATGCGGCCGACGAGATCGTGACGGGCGCGGGACTGCTTCGCGTGGACGGGCGCACGCCGTCGAATTGGCGGGACGCCGAAGGGCTGAGCCAGACCGCGTTCATCGACCAGCGGCATCCCCGCACCGTGATCGGGCTCGACGCGGCCGGCTTCGTCTGGCTGGTGGCGATCGACGGCCGGCAGCCCGACCGCAGCATCGGCATGACGTTCGCCGACCTGGAGCGGCTCTGCGACCGCCTCCATCTTTCGGGCGCGCTCAACCTCGATGGGGGCGGCTCGACGACGATGGTGGTGCGGGGCAAGGTGGTGAATCATCCGTCGGACGGCTTCGCGCGTCCGGTCAGCGACGCGATCCTCGTCAGCGTCAGATAAGGCCTCAGGCTCAGGCCAGGGCCTCAGGCCCCAGGCCCCGGGTAGAGAAGCTAGCGCCCGAAGGGGAAAGTTCGAAGTTCGAACTCCGAAGTTCGAAGTTTTCAGAGTGGGGCCCCAGGTAGAGTGAGAGAGAGCGCCCGCGGACGCGACCGCCTTCGCCAGGGCTTCGGCGAGCGTATTCTTTTAGACAAGGAGCTTCCATGGTTCGCAGACGAGCGTCTTCGTTTTCGCGCGGGGCTACGGCCGTGGCCCTGTTGTTCGGCCTCGTGCTGATGACGTATCTCGCGCGGCCTCGCGCGGCCGATTTGGGCGTGGCGCTGCCGGCGCCCGCGTACGACCCGGCACCCGCGTCGAAGCATTCCGAGGAAGCGGTGCTCGCCGGCGGCTGCTTCTGGGGCATTCAGGCGGTCTTCGAGCACGTCCTTGGCGTCACGCGCGTGGTCGCCGGATACGCCGGCGGCGTCAAGGTCGACCCGACCTACCAGGACGTGAGCAGCGAGACCAGCGGGTACGCCGAGTCCGTACAGATCACCTACGACCCCGCGAAGGTGTCCTACGGCACGCTTCTGCACGTGTTCTTCTCGGTCGGTCACAATCCGACGGAGTTGAATCGGCAGGGGCCAGACGAGGGGACGAGCTACCGGTCGGACATCTTCTACGAGAATGACGCCCAGAAGTCCGTGGCCGAGGCCTACATCAAGCAGCTCGATCGGGCCGGGGTGTTTCCACGTCCGATCGTCACGCGCGTCGATCGGTTCACCACGTTCTACCGGGCCGAGGAGTACCACCAGGACTTCCTGATCAAGAACCCCACCTACCCGTACATCGTCATCAACGACTTGCCGAAGATCGAGAACTTCAAGCGGCTGCTTCCGTCGTTCTATCGGGAGGCGCCCGTGCGCGTGTCGGGCAAGATCGACCTCAACGCGAAACGCTGAGGGCTCCGGGCGCGCGTGGAAATGGAGTTGGGCGGCCTACTGGCGGTCGGTGCCGTTCAGCGCGGCGAGTTCTTTGTCGATCTGATTGCGGATGGCTTGAATCTCGTGCTCGTCGTGTGCCCGGCGGATGGCCTCAATCGCCTTCCTGATCGCGGCCTGGCCGGCCACGTTCACGAGCGCCGCCTGCGCGAGCGCGAACGACGAGCCGCTGGTCGAGCCAAACAACTCGTCCAGCTCTTTCGGCCGCGTCATCTTCAGGAACTCGGCGTACGTCATCGGCGCGCCGCCGCGCGTGGGGCCGTTCATGTAGTCGTACGGCTTCGCGTAGTCGTCGAACGGCTGCGGCGCACGCACGACGACGTAGAACTTGAGCTGCTTCTCGTCGAGCTTGATGGCCGGCTGCTTCTGGACCTGGTCCTTGATGTAGTCCAAGTTGACCGGCAGCGGCGTCGTCCCTGGCGAGACGGGCTGCGGCTGGGTCTTGGCGGCTGGATCGGCAGGCGGCGGGTCCGACAGCGCGGTCGACTGCGCGCGCAGTGTCGTGCCGGCGGACAGACACCACGCCATGGCGACCAGCGAAGGGATCGCAATCAAGCGCCGCGTCATCTGTCCATTGAGACGCATGCCCGCCTCCAACGGTCTGATAAGCAAGTCAGGTACCACCAGGGTATCGGTACCTTCGTGCCCGGCCAAAGGGAAATCCCGCAGGCTGCTAGAGGCCGAGCGAGTCCAGCCCAGCCCAGGTTTCTCCGTCGAGGGCCAGAAGCGTCCGCAGGTACAGCGTGACCGCGTCCTCCGGAAAGGCCGCGCGAATCTTCGCGACGGCGGCTTCGAGGGTGGCCTGTTCGGGGGGCGCCACGGTCTCGGCGGTGATGAGGCCGTCCTCGTGGGGGAGCCCCAGCGCGTCGAGGAAGGCCGCCATGAGCGGCCGCTGGTCCTGGAAGTGGTAGGCGATGAGCGCGCGCGTCGCGATGGTGTCCGAGACGTCGCGAACATGCGCCAGATGTGCGGCGCGCCGATCCACGGGCAGCGCCTGGATGCTCTTCTCGCGAAACTTCAGCCGCCGGGCCAGCATGACGATGGCCTCAATCTGCTGTTCGCGGCCCTGGTCGTCCCGCCAGAACGCGGCGGCCGCCGCGAGCCGGGTCTCGGGCGACAGGTCTTTCCAAAGTACGGAGGGAAGCACACGCATGGAGAAATCCTACCTCGTGCCCGCGCCGGGACGCCCGGGACCCTCGTTAGAATACTGAGAAGTGACGTCCGACCGGCTCTTTACCGCGCGCTTCCTCACGATGTGCGCGTACAGCTTTTCCGTCTTCATCTCGCTGTTCCAACTGCTTCCGGCCGCGCCGTACCACATCCTCGACCTCGGCGGGTCGATGGCCGAGGCGGGGCTGTTTCACGGGTCGCTCACCTTCGCCTCGGCGATGTCGGCGCCGTTCACCGGCATGCTCGGCGACCGGTTCGGCCAGCGCCGCGTGCTCATCGTGCTGAGCCTCATCCTGGCGGGTTTCGCGGCCAGCTACGCCGTGATTACGAGCGTCGGCGTCCTGCTCACGGTCGTCTTCTTTCATGGCCTCTTCTGGTCCGGTCTGCTCTCGGCCTCGGGCGCGTACCTGACGCGTTCGGTGCCGGAGTCGCGGCGCGCCGAAGGCATCGGCTACTGGGGGCTGGCCTCGGTGGTGTCAATCGCGCTCGCACCGCCCATCGGGTTTCTCGTCTACCACCGCGGGTGGGCCGCGCTCTGCGCCGAGATCGTCGTCCTGAACGTGCTGATGGCGGCCATTGCGTGGTGGCTGCCCGACGACCGCGCCGAGCGGGGGCTGGTCGCACCCACGCCCGCGGAACCGCCGCGGCTCCGGCCGCACTTCTCCGCCGAGTGGCGCGTCGTGGCACTCTCGGTCAGCATGGGCGTCGTCTCGTTCGGGTACGGCGCGCTGACCAGTTTCTCGGCGCTCTTCGCCGACGAGCTGCACATCGGTCCGCGCAGCCTGTTCCTGACGGTGATGGCCCTGGCGATTCTCTTCGTGCGGCTGGTCTTCGGGCGCGTGCTCGATCAGATCGGGCACCGGCGCGTGCTGCTGCCGTGCTTTACCGTGCCGGCGGTCGGTCTGCTGATCCTCGCGTTCGCGCAGGGCCGGCCGACGTTCATTCTCTCGGCGGTCATCTACGGCCTCGGGTTCGGCCTGATCTATCCAAGCTTCACCGCGTACGTCATTCGCCACATGTCGCTCGAGCGGCACGGCGCCGCGTTCGGCGCGATCCTCGCGGCGTTTGACACCGGCATTGGCAGCGGTGCGTCAGGCACCGGATGGCTGATTCACCAGTTCGGCTTCAGAACCGCGTTTGGCGTTACCGCGGTGGTGGCCGCCATGGCGCTGCCGTATTTCCTCGTGGCCGAACGCAAGCTCGGGTTCGCCGACGCGGCGCGATCCTGAGTCGAGCGGAGCCGGATTGATTCCGGCGCATCAGGCCGGCTGCGCCGACGAGTCACGGAACCATTTGTGACTGGCACCCCAATGGAGCAGCAAGTCCGGCCAGGCCGACACCGGTTTGCCGATCGTGTGGCGAATGCCGAAGCCATGGCCGCCGGCGTCGAAGAGATGAAACTCCGTGGTGACTTTGGCCTGGCGCAAGCCCTGGACCATCGCGACGCTGTTGGCAAAAGGCGGCACCAGCGTATCGTCGCCCGCGCAGCAGATGAAACAGGGCGGCGTGTTGGCCGTGACCTGCTTCTCGCAGGAGTACGTCTCGATCTGCGCGGGTGTGGGGCTGCGGCCCAGCAGATTGTCGCGCGAGCCGCCGTGCGTGCCCGGACCCATCGTGATGACGGGATACATCAGGGCGGCGAAAGCGGGACGCGCGTCCTGAACGTCGGCCGTATCGACCGCCGTGTACACCTTGGCGGCGTAGCGCGTGGTGAGCGAAGCGGCAAGATGACCGCCAGCCGAAAAGCCGATGACGCCGGTGCGCTCCGGGTCAATGCCGTACTTGCCCGCGTTCGCCCGGATCAGCCGTATGGCGCGTTGCGCATCCTGCAGCGGCACATCGGCGCGATCCTCCCAGCCTTCGGCCGGCAGGCGATAGCGCAGGATGAAACAGGTCACGCCCGCCTGGTTGAAGCGGCGGGCAATATTGAAGCCCTCGCCGTCGAACCATTCGTTGTAGTAGCCGCCGCCCGGCGCGATGAGCAGCGCCGATCCGTCGGGCTTGGCGGGCCGGAGGACCATCATCAGCGGCTGGGCGACGCCGATGACCGTGCGATCGGGTTCTCCCGGGACTTGGCTGTGGTCGTCGATCTTCAATGTGGGACCGCTGCCGGTCATGCCCGGCGGCGTGCCAGGCCACAGCGTCACCGTTTCGCTGGAGCCGGCGGCAGGGCCAGCGGTGTCGGTTCGAGCGGCGTTGCCCTGCGCGGCAACGCGCGAGGAGAAGCCCGCAAGCGTGAGCGCCCCCAGCCTCAGAACGGTACGTCGATCCATGGAACCTCCCGCGTCCTTATACAGAATTCTGGAGCGTTCCGGCAAATCCGGGGCGCGGCGGCAGTGCGGCAGAGGCTGCCTTGACTGGGGGCGTACAAGCACGCCGGGGCGCCGAGGCTCAGGCCCAACGGCGCCCCAAGGCTCAGAACGTCAAGAACTCGAATTAGACCGCGGCGGCCGTCGGCGTGCGCCTGGCCGGCTTGTGCGCCGGCGAGTGGCTATGACCGTGCCCATGGCGCCGCGACTGGTCCATCACGCGGCGGCAGGCCTCGCGGAAGCGGTGCTCGAGCGCCTGCACGTCTGGGCCGGAGACCGGGGGCAGACGGAGCCACGACGCCTGGGCCTCTTTGACCGAATCGGCGGCGGTCCGCCACTTGGCCTCGTCGTTGACGTGTCCGCCCATCGCGTTGTTGGCGAACGCCGAGCGAAGTTTCGCGGCCAGAATCTCCGTCTGCGACGTTCCTTGCGGCGCCGCGTCCCGGGCCTCGGCGGCGAGGCCTTCGACGCGCGCGACCAGGCGCGCGAGGCGCTGGCGCACGGCCGCCGGGTCGAGCTCGGTGCCGGCGAACGCCTCGGGCCACCGTTCGAGCACGCGCGAGAACGCCGCGTGCCAGCGGTCGGCAATCGACCGCATTTCGGCGGTTGGGACCGGGACGCCGCGGTTCCACGCCGTGCGAAGTTCCTGAACACGGTCGGCCAGACCGGCCGGCGCCGACGGATTCTGCGCCTCGGCGACGACTTCCAGATCGGCCACGACCGCCTCGCGCTCGGCCAGCTTGCTGTTCAGGGCGATTTGATGCCGGTTGTGATACCGCTCGAAGAACTGATCGGCGGCGGTGCGGAACCGCTGCCAGAGCGCCTCGGACTTGTTGCGGCGGATCGGGCCGACGGTCTTCCACTCGATCTGCAGCCGCTTCATCTCGGACGAGGCGGACTCCCACTCGGTGGAAGCGACCAGCGCCTCGGCGCGCTCGCACAGCGCTTCCTTCTGCGCCTGGTTCTCGGCCCACGTCTTCTTGCGCGTGGTCAGGTCCTCACGGCGCCGGGAGAAGAACTGGTTGCTGGCGGTGCGGAATCGTTGGGCGAGGTCGCGGGCCGCCTCGCGGGGGACCGGGCCGGCCTCCTGCCACTCGGTCTGCAGTGCCTTGAACCGCGTGGCCGCCCTCGACCAGTCGGTCGACTCGGCCAGCGACTCGGCCTCTTCGACGAGCGCCGCCTTCTTCGCGAGGTTGGCGGTCCGCTCCTCGCGCAGCTTGACGAAGAACCCTTCGCAGCGGCTTCGGATGAAGTCGGTCGCCGCGCGGAAGCGCTCCCACAACTTCTGCGCCGAGTGGCGCGGGGCTTCGGCCACTTCCTGCCACTTCGCGTTGATCTCGCGGAGCGCGTGCGCCGTGGCCATCAAGTCGGAGTCCTTGCCCGTTTCCATGTCGCTCTTGAGCGACGCGACGATGGCTTCCGCCATCGCGATGAGCTGCTCCTGCTGCTGTGCGTTGGCGAACCGGCGCCACTCGTCCATCTCGCGCAGCTCGCGGACGCGCGGCGCGACCTTTTCCTGCAACGTGCGGAGTCGGGCGACCGCGCTCTGAGTCTCGCGGCTCGCCGCGGTCGCGTGGGCGGCCTCGTCGATCATGGCGCTGACGTCGCGCATGAGGCGCTCGCCCTCGCGGAGCGTCACCGCTTCGGCGTCGATCGTGCGCTGCACGCGCTCCGACATCCGGTTCAACCCGGGCGCAGAGTTCCTGCTGCGCGCGGAAGAGCGCTTCGCGCTCCGCCGCATCGCGTTCGGCAAACGTCCGATCGACGGCCCCGAGGCGCGCCTCGAGGGCCGTCGCCGGACGCCCCCCCTCTGCCAAAACGGCGGTCAAGCCGCGTGCCTCGCGGCTGAGGGCCTGCCACCGGGTGACGGCCTTGGCCGCCGCCTCCTGGGACACAAGACCTTCAGCTTCGGCGACGAGCGCTTCAAGCGACGCGTGGGCTCCGGTGAGCACTCCGCGCAACTCGTGGCGCTTCCGGCACGCGGCGACCGCCTCGGCGAACCGCCCGGCCAGTCGGTCGGCCTCCGGGCCTGGTCCGACGAGCGAGACGAGCGATCGCCACTCTTCTTCGATAGGAGCTAATTGTTCGGGGGCGTCCTCACCGTCGATGGTCTCGACGCGGGCGCACAGAGCTTCCTGGGACGCGAGCGCTTCGGCGCGCAACCGCGCCTGCTCGGCGGCTTCCTCGGCCTCCCGGCGCCGGGCCGCGATGGCTTCGCGCGCCGCGCCGACTGCCTGGTCGAACTGGGCGGCGGCCGCCGGTTCGACGCCCGAGAGCGAGCGCCAATCGTCCTCTGCGTGCGCGAGCTCGCGCTCGGCGACCGACGGGTCGGCCTCGTCAACGAGACGCGACACCGTCTCGAGCGCGGCGCCCTGCCGGCGACGCTGGGCTTCTTCTTCGGCCCGCCGCGCCGCTTCGGCTTCTTCAATCTCCTGGATGAGGGCGCGCGCGCGCTTGCTCACGGCCTTCTGCTGCGTCCGCGTTTCCACCGACTGCAGGAGCGCGAGATTGGGCGCGGGCGACGCCGAGAGCACCCGCTCGAACGCGTCGAGCGCGACGTCCTTGTAGTCGCCGTTGACGGCGACCTCGAGCAGCTCGCGTCCGTCGGTCAGGCGCGCGAGCGCGGCCATGGCCGTGTCCTCGTGCTTGGCGTGGCGTGCGATGCTGCCCAACGCCCGCTCATCGGTCGTTCGCGCCAGGGCGTCCGCGCGGACCGACGCCAGCGCCTCGCCCTTGGCCAGCGTCGACAGCCGGCGCGCATCCTGCACGCCGCGCACCGCCGCGAGGGCCGTGGCTTCGTCAACCCCGGTGTTCCCGGCCAGCGCCATCAGCCGATCGTCGGCGCGCTCGCGCGTCTCGGCGTCGGCGTCGGCCGAGGCGACGCGGGCGAGTACGTCCGTGTCGCTCAACCGAGAGACGGCGGCTCGGCGAACCTTCGGTTCGGAGTCGGTTTCCGCCAGAAGCGCGAGCTCCACCGGGTCGTCGAGGTCACGCAGGGCCTCGAGTCGGATGGTGGGGTCGGCGTGCTTCCAACGAGGCTGCGGCTTGAGCTTGTCCAGAATTCCCATGGCGAATGTGGCAGATACATAAGGAAAGGTCGTGCCGTACTTTTTCGTCGGCTGGGCGACGCGGGCGGATCGCGTCAGGACCTTTGGCTGCAGTCAATTAGCGACGAAATCGTCCGAGGCGACAAAACTGAAGCGGGGGCGCCGATCCGTACAACTGAATTTGGAAATCCAAAAACCCTGTGTCGTCCTCTTTCGGGGTCACTGGCTCCAGAGGCTCGCGTCACAGAACCTGAGCCGCGCCGGATCAGAAACCTTACCCTTCCGA
Source organism: uncultured Acidobacteriota bacterium (assembly GCA_963849525.1). Lineage (GTDB taxonomy): Bacteria > Acidobacteriota > Vicinamibacteria > Vicinamibacterales > SCN-69-37 > CAVXSP01. The sequence continues at coordinate 864,958 of CAWKHL010000010.1, forward strand.
CACGAGTGACTCGAGCTGACCGACGAGCACATTGAGCCGATCGACGACCGCGTGCACGGTTGAGGGCTCGGACAGGTCGACACCGGCGCGCGCGAGGAGCGTCATCGGGTGGTCGCTGCCGCCGGCGGCCAGCAGATCGAGATACCGGGACCGGGCGCGCGCGCGTTCGTCCTCCGGGCCTTCCGTGATCGCGCGGGCAATCTTGGCCGCCGACGCGAAGCACGTCGCGTACTGATAGACGTAGAACGGGGTGTTGAAGAAGTGCGGGATGCGCGCCCACGTCACCGGCGTGAGCTCCTCCTCGTCCACCGAATCGCCGTAGTACGCCCGGAAGCACTCCCGGTAGAGCGCGTTCAGCACGTCGGCCGTGACCGATTCGTCCTTCTCCACGCGCCGGTGGACTTGGAGCTCGAAATCGGCGAACAAGACCTGCGTATAGAAGGTGCTGGTGATGTTGTCGATGGCGTGCTGCAGCAGCACCATGCGCTCGTCCCGGTCGGTCGCCCGCGCGAGCATCGAGTCGAGCAGCAGCTCCTCGCTGAGGGTCGACGGCACTTCGGCGACGAAGATCGTGTAGTCGGAGTAGACGAATGGCTGCCGCTCGTGTGAGAGCGTCGTGTGGATCGAGTGGCCCATCTCGTGCGCCAGCGTGAACACGTCGTCCAGCGTGCTGGCCCAGTTCATCAGCACGTACGGGTGGACGCCATACACGGGGGCGGAGTAGGCGCCGCTGCGCTTGCCGTCGTTTTCGTAGACGTCGACCCACCGCTCGCCGAATCCCCGCGAGAGGCGGGCCTGATAATCGGCGCCCAACGGCGCGGTCGAGCGCACGATTGGCTCGAGCATCTCGTCGTAGCCGTAGCGCCGATCCCAGGCGACCAGCGGAATCGAGAAGTCGTACGGGCAGTAGCGGTCGAGCCCGAGCGCGCGGCGCCGCAGCCGGTGGTAACGCTGCAGGGGCGCGGCGCCGGCGCGGGTCGTGGCAATCAGGTTCTCGACCACGCTCGGCGGCACGTTGTTGCCGTGCAGCGCCGCGTCGAGCGTCGTGGCGTAGCCGCGCGCGCGCGCGTAGAACCAGTCGCGCTGACAGACGGCGTGGTACAGCGTGGCGAACGTGTTCAGATGCTGCGCGTACTGCCCGTAATGGCCGAGAAAGGCCGCGCGGCGATCGGCCTGGTTGCGGTTGGTCGCGAGCACCGCGCGGTACTGGCCGTACGACATCACGACCTGCTCGCCCGTGCTGAGCGTCACCTCGGGAAACTTGGCATCGGCGATCGACAGCGCCGAGTACGACTCGCCCGGCGCCCCCGACAACCGGGTCGAGAGCGACAGCAGCCGCTCGCCCTTCTCGTCGAGCACGTGCTCCTGCAGTCGATAGACCTCCTCGATTGCAAAGCGATAGACGCCCAGGTCGGCGTTCGCGTCGAGCCAGCCCCGCACGGTCTCGAGCGGAATCGCCAGCAGCTCGGGGCTCACCCAGGAGGTGGCCTGCTGCCAGCGCGCGAGGATGGCCTGGACTTGCTGCCGCCGCGCGTTGACGCTGTTGTCGCGCTGGTCCTCGTCGTACTTGAGCGACGGATAGAAGTAGACCTTGTAGGCGAGCTGGCCGAGCGCGTCGCTGAGCCGATAGGCGGTCAACAGGCGTTCGGGCCCCTGCGCGAGCGTGCCTTTCAGCGCCGCGTACTCGTCAATCCGCCGTTCGAGCGTCGCCCGCGCCTCGTCCCAGGCCGCCCAGTCGGGAAAGATGTCGGCCAGGTTCCACTTGTGCGCGTCGTCGATGTCATTTCGTTGGCGGGAGCGGGGCGGGGCGATCGGAGACATGGCGTTGATGATATCGAAGTCGCATCCACTCGGCGGCCAGATCCAGCGCGTGGTCGACGAGCACGCCGTGCGGATCCTGGCGCTTCGACGCGCTGAGGGAGTGGTCGCCGCCGTCGATGAGCCGCAGGCTCGCCAGCGGGAGGCCGGCGGAGAGCTCGGCCAGTTCGTCAGGGCGTCCAAACGGATCGCGCGTGCCGCTGACGAAGAGCATGGGCACCGGCACGTCCGGAAGGTGCCGGTCGCGGCGCTGCGCCGGCTTGCCGGGGGGATGCAGCGGATAGCCAAAGAACACCAAACCGGCCGGCGTGGGCTGAAAGCCGCTCCGCGCGGCCACCTGCGACGCGATGCGGCCGCCCATCGACTTGCCGCCGGCGAACATCGGGCCGAGCCCGTCGGGCGCCGCGGCCTTCCACACCGCCTCGAACGCTTCTTCGAGCACGCGTGCCGGGTCCGGGAAGCGCCGGCCGGCGTCGCGGTAGGGGAAGTTGAACGTGACGACGCGGACGCCGCGCGCGGCCAGGCCCTCGGCCGCGCGGACCATCCAGGGATGGTCCTGGCCCGCGCCGGCGCCGTGCGCCAGCACGAGCGTGGGCGCCTGGCGAGCGGCGGCGGCGTAGACGGTCGGCACGGCCGCGATTGTACGAACGCCGCCGGCTTGCCAGCATCACATCGATACATGTAGATTTATAGATATGATTCAGGCGTCGGCGCTCTTCCGGCTGCTCGGGGACGAGACCCGGCTGCGCCTGCTGCGCGTGCTCTCGCGCGATGCGCTGAACGTGTCGGAGCTGACCGCCGTGCTGGGCCTCGCCCAGTCCGGCGTCTCGCGCCACCTGGGCCTGCTCCGCGACGCCGGCCTGGTCGCCGAACAGCGCTCGGGCACGTTCGCCTGGTACCGGCTGGCGCCGGACCTCGACGCGCCCGACGGCCCCCATCGCGCCCTCTGGACCTCGCTCGCCGCCGAGTTCGACCGGCCGACCGTCGCGACGCGCGCCGATGACGCCCGGCTCGAGGAGGTGCGGCGGCTGCGAAAGGAAGGCTTCTCGCTGCACGGCGCCGGCGACGAGCGGCGCCAGTTCGTGCCCGGCCGGAGCTGGGCGGCGTGGGCCCGCGCGCTGGGCCTGCTCCTGCCGGCCGTGGACGTGGCCGACCTGGGCTGCGGCGAGGGCTATTTGACGATCGAGTCGGCGCAATGGGCGCGCCGTGTGATCGCCGTCGATCGATCGACCGACGTGCTCGCCCGCGCGAAAGCGCTCGCGGCCCGCCGCAAGGTGACCAACGTGACCTGGAAGCGCGGCGACTTCGAGCGCCTGCCGCTCGCCGATGCGTCGGTGGACCTCGCGTTGTTTTCGCAGGCGCTCCACCACGCGGAAGACCCGGCGCAGGCGCTTGCCGAGGCCTGGCGCATTCTGCGGCCCGGCGGCCGGGTCCTACTGCTCGACCTGCGCGAGCACGGCGAGGCCTGGGTGCGCGGGAAGCTCGGCGACCGCTGGCTGGGTTTCGGCGACGCCGCGCTCCGCGACCTGTTCGCCCGCGCCGGATTCGCCGCCCCAACCGTCCGCATCGGCGCGCGGCGGTCGGGCGACCCGTTTGCCGTGCTCATCGCCGTGGCCACGAAGCCAGCCGGACGGCCGCGGACCGGTCGGCGCGCGAACCAGAACCTGAAGAAGAAGAGGACCTCTCGATGAACGTCGTTGACCGTCTCGACCGCCTGCTTGCCGCCCGCATCCTCGTCCTCGACGGTGCGATGGGCACGATGATCCAGCGCCACCGCCTGGAGGAGCGCGACTTTCGCGGCGCGCGGTTCGCCTCGCACTCGCACGACCTCAGGGGCAACAACGACGTCCTCGTGCTCACCCAGCCGGACGTCATTGCCGGGATCCACCGCCAATACCTCGAGGCGGGCGCCGACATCATCGAGACGAACACGTTCAACTCGAACGTCGTCTCGCAAGCCGACTACGGGCTGGAGCCGTACGTCTACGAGCTCAACCTGGAGGCGGCCAAGCTCGCGCGGGCCGCGGCCGATGAAGCGACCGCCCGGACGCCCGACCGGCCCAGGTTCGTCGCCGGATCCATCGGCCCGACGAACCGCACGCTGTCCATCTCGCCCGACGTGAACGACCCGGCGTTTCGCGCGATCACGTTCGACGACCTGGCGGCGGCCTACGCCGACCAGGTCAGCGGGCTCATCGACGGCGGCGTCGACCTCCTCATCGTCGAGACGATCTTCGACACCCTCAACGCCAAAGCGGCCATCGTCGCCATCGAGGACGTCCAGGCCGGCAAAGGCGTGCGTCTGCCGTTGATGCTCTCGGTCACGATCACCGACCGGAGCGGACGCACGCTCTCGGGCCAGACGCTCGACGCGTTCTACATCTCGGTCGAGCACGCCAGGCCGTGGAGCATCGGGATCAACTGCGCGCTCGGCGCCCGCGACATGCGCCCCTATCTGGAGGAACTGGCGCGGCAGGCCGACTGCTGGGTCTCGGCGTATCCGAACGCCGGTTTGCCGAACGCCTTCGGCCAGTACGACGAGCAGCCGGCTGAGACGGGCGACTTGCTCCGCGATTTTGCCGTGAGCGGCTTCGCTAACATCCTGGGCGGCTGCTGCGGCACCACGCCCGACCACATCGCGATGGTGGCCAAGGCCGTGGCGGGCGTCGCGCCGAGGCCTCGGCCATCCTCCCTTAATGCGCCTGGGGCCCCACCCCCAGGCGAGGCGGCTGCGGCGCTCGAGGACTCGCTCTCCTCGCCGCGGTCGGCTCAGGCGGTGCATCTCACTCGGCTCGCCGGGCTCGAACCGCTCGTCATTCGTCCGGACTCGAACTTCCAAATGATCGGCGAGCGGACGAACGTCACCGGGTCGAAGCGGTTCGCGCGGCTGATCAAGGAAGACAACTTCACCGCCGCGGCCGAAGTCGCGCTCGAACAGGTGCGCGGCGGCGCCAACCTGGTCGACGTGAACATGGACGAAGGCATGCTCGACTCCGAGCAGGCGATGACGACCTTTCTGCACTTCATCGCGACCGAGCCCGAAATCGCCCGCGTGCCCGTCATGGTCGACAGCTCCCGCTGGTCGGTGATCGAAGCCGGGCTCAAGTGCGTGCAGGGCAAGGCCGTCGTCAACTCGATCTCGATGAAGGAAGGCGAGGCCGACTTCCTGCACAAGGCTCGCCTCGTGCGGCGGTATGGCGCGGCGGTCGTCGTCATGGCGTTCGACGAGCGCGGCCAGGCCGACACGATCGCGCGCAAGGTCGAGATCTGCGAGCGCGCCTACCGGCTGCTCGTCGAACAGGCCGGCTTTGACCCGTCCGACATCATCTTCGACCCGAACGTGCTGGCCGTCGCGACCGGCCTCGAAGAGCACAACGCTTACGCGGTCAACTTCCTCGAGGCCGCGCGCCTCATCAAGGCGTCGTGCCCGGGCGTGAAGATCAGCGGCGGCATCAGCAACCTGTCGTTTTCGTTTCGCGGCAACGACCGCGTCCGCGAAGCCATGCACGCGGCGTTTCTCTACCACGCGATCAAAGCCGGCCTCGACATGGGGATCGTCAACGCCGGCCAGCTCGCCGTGTACGAGGACATCCCGGCCGACCTGCTCGAGCACGTGGAAGACGTCCTGTTCAACCGGAGAGACGACGCGACCGAGCGGCTGGTGACGTTCGCCGAGCAGGTGAAGGGCGCGGGCACCAAGCGCGAGGCCGACCTGGCCTGGCGCGATCAACCTGTTGAGGACCGTCTCTCGTTCGCGCTGGTCCACGGCGTGGTCAACTTCATCGAGCAGGACGCCGAGGAAGCGCGCCAGAAGCTCGGCGCGCCGCTCCACGTGATCGAAGGGCCGCTCATGGATGGCATGAAGGTCGTGGGCGACCTCTTCGGCGCCGGCAAGATGTTCCTGCCCCAGGTGGTCAAAAGCGCCCGCGCCATGAAACGCGCCGTCGCGTATCTCGAGCCCTTCATGGAAACCGCCGCAGCCGGAGCGCCTGGGGGTGGGGCCCCAGACGCCGTAAGAGACAAAAGCGCCCGCGGCCCGCGCGAGGATAGCGAGTCGGCGAGCGCCGGAGCGCGCGCGGACGGGGGTGGGGCCCCAGACGCCGTAAGAGACAAAAGCGCCCGCGGCCCGCGCGAGGATAGCGAGTCGGCGAGCGCCGGAGCGCGCGCGGATGGGGGTGGGGCCCCATCCGCAGTGAAGGAAGAAAGCGCCCGCGGCCCCACCCGCCCCCGCTCTGCCGGCCGCGTGCTGCTCGCCACGGTGAAGGGCGACGTCCACGACATCGGCAAGAACATCGTCGGCGTCGTGCTCGGCTGCAACAGCTATGAGGTCATCGACCTCGGCGTCATGGTGCCGTGCGACCGCATCCTCACCGAGGCGGCCGAGCGCAACGTGGACATCATCGGCTTGAGCGGCCTCATCACGCCGTCGCTCGACGAGATGGTGTTCGTCGCCAAGGAGATGGAGCGGCGCCAGATTCGGACGCCGCTGCTCATCGGCGGCGCGACGACCAGTCGTCAGCACACGGCGGTGAAGATCGCGCCCGAGTACGGCGCGGCCACCGTGCACGTGCTCGACGCGTCGCGCGCGGTTGACGTCGTGTCGAGCTTGATCAATCCGCAGCAGCGCGACGCGTTTACCGCCTCGACGCGCGCCGATCAGGAGAAGCTGCGCGAGGCCTACGGCGCCAAGCGCGCCAGGCCGCTGCTCGCCTACGAGGCCGCGCGCGCCAACCACCTGACCACCGACTGGGACGAGCTCACGCTGTCCGTGCCCTGGTTCGTCGGACGCCGGGTCGTCGAGCCGACGATCGCGGACCTCATTCCGTTCATCGACTGGACGTTCTTCTTCGCCGCGTGGGAGCTGAAAGGGCGGTTTCCGGCGATCCTCGATCACCCGGAGTACGGCGCCGCGGCGCGGGACCTCTACGACCACGCACAGACGCTGCTCGCGCGCATCGCCAAGGAAGGCCTCCTTCGTGCACGCGGCGTGTACGGCTTCTGGCCGGCGAACGCGATCGGTGACGACATCGCGGTGTACAAGGACGACGCCCGGCGGGAGGAGCTCGTGCGGTTCCACATGCTCCGGCAGCAGGAGCCCATCGCCGACGGCCGGCCGAACCGATCGCTCTCCGACTTCGTCGCGCCGCGTGAATCGCAGGCGCCCGACTACATCGGCGCGTTTGCCGTGACCGCGGGCCTCGGCATCGACCCGGTCGTGAAGGCATTCGAGGCTGAACACGACGACTACAGCGCGATCATCGTCAAGGCCCTGGCCGACCGGCTGGCCGAGGCGTTCGCCGAGTCGCTTCACGCGCAGGCGCGCCGCGACTGGGGCTACGGCGCCGACGAGAAACTCGACCAGGACGACATGCGGCTCGAAAAGTATCGCGGCATCCGGCCGGCGTTCGGCTACCCGGCGTGCCCCGATCACACGGAAAAGGACTCGCTCTTCCGCCTGCTCCACGCGCAGGAGATCGGGATCGAACTCACCGAGTCGTTCGCCATGATGCCGGCCGCCTCCGTGAGCGGCCTCTACTTCAGCCACCCGAACGCCAAGTACTTCAACGTCGGGCGCATCGGCCGCGACCAGCTCGTCGATTACGCGGCGCGGAAAGGCGAGAGCCTCGAGGAGGCCGAGCGGTGGCTCGCGCCCAACCTTGGTTAAGGGCCCTGACCTGCGGCCGATTGGCGACCTGATATCCTGACCCTGGAGCGTTTCCCAATGCGGTCGGTGCCTCGAATACTGGTCGTCGTCCTTGGCAGCTATGCCGTCGCGTGGCTCGTCGGGGCGCTCGGCACGCGCATCGACGCGCTGTTTTTCGACTCGGCGGCCGCCGGCGCCGCGGCCGCGCACCATCTCGCTACCGACGTCATTCTCGGGATGTCCGGCGCCGCACTGGCCGGCTACCTCTGCGCGCGCTTCGCGCCAACGGGGCGGATGCTCATCTCGCTCGGGCTGCTCGTCGTGGTCTTCTTCGTGGTGAATCTGGTCTCCGTACGCATGGAGGCCAGTCCCGACCTGCCGCAGTGGTACTTCGCGATGGTCTCGCTCCTCGCGTTCATCGGCTTGTGGACCGGCGTGATGACGGAACGGGCGATTCATGGCAAGCCCGCGTAGCTCGCGCGACGGCACGGTCGCCGCCAAGATCAACCGCGAAGGAGTGGTGCTGCTTGGTTGGGGCCGGGCGATCCTGCTCCAGATCGCGCATCCGCTCGTCGCCGCGGCCGTCGCCGACTACAGCCATTTCAACGGGAGCGCCGGCGGCTACGTGCGGCGCGTCCGGCGCACGGTCGGCGGGATGCTGGGGATCACCTTCGGCGACCCGGAGGCCGCGCAGCGCATCATCGATCGCATCAACGGCATCCACGGCAAGATTCACGGCACGCTGCGTGAGGACACGGGCGTCTTTCCGGCCGGCACGCCGTACAGCGCCACCGACCCGCGGCTCCTTCGCTGGGTGCACATCACGCTCGTCGAGTCGATGGTGCAGGCCTACGAGCAGTTGGTCGGGCCGCTCACGCCGGCCGAGAAAGACGAGTTCTGCGTCGAGGCCGCCGACACCGGGCGGCGGCTCGGCATTGCCGACGCGGACCTCCCCAAGGAATTTGTCGCGCTGCAGGCCGCGATACGCGAGGCCTACGACTCGGGCGAGATCGTCGTCGGAACCGACGCGCGGGCGCTCGCCGCTTCGCTGCTGGCGCCGCCGCTCGGCCCGGTGGCCGCGCCGCTCTTTCGCGTGACGACGCTCGTCACCGTCGGGATGCTGCCGGCCGCGGTGCGCGAGGGGTATGGGTTCCGCTGGGACGCGCGACGGGACCACGCGTTTCGCGTCGTGATGGCGTGCGTCAAGCGCGTGCGCTGGGCGCTGCCCGCCATGCTGCGCGAGTGGCCCGCCGCCAGGGCCGCGTGAGCCGTCCTGGCGTAGAATTCCGGTCCATGAACGTTCTGCTTCTGGCGCTTCTGCTCATCCCGCAGGTCGCGCCGCCGAAGGCTCAGACGCCGCTGGCCACCGCCACCGCGGCCGAGATGGCGCAGTACCGCGCGGTACTGAAGACCAGCCTTGGCGACATCACGCTGGAATTTCTTCCAGACAAGGCGCCCGAGACCGTCCGCAATTTCCTGGAGCTGGCCGCTGGCGGCGTCTACGACGGCACGCTGATCTTCCGTGTGGTGCCGGGGTTCATCCTGCAGACCGGCGCGATGGCCTACCGCGACGTGCCGCTCACGATGGGGCAGCAGCGGCTCGTGCACAACGTGCCGGCGGAGTTCACCGACACACCCAACGTGGCCGGCCTCGTGTCGATGGCCCACGGCGACGACCCCGACAGCGCGCAGACGTCGTTCTTCATCTGCACGGGAGACTGCCATTCGCTCGACGGCAAGTTCGCGGTGTTCGCGCGCGTCACGGCCGGCATGGACGTCGTGCGCGCCATCGGCGCCGTGCCGGTTGACGGCGAAAAGCCGCAGACGTCCATCGGCATCCTGAAAGTCACGCTGCAACGAAAGCCGTAAGGGCCCTCCCGGCAAGTCCCGGGTCTTCAGCCCCGGGGAATCAATCGCGGCACGAGCATCGGCACGCGGCGGCTGTAATTGTCATACGCGTCCGGGCCCAGTTCGCTCCGAAGGAATCGCTCCTCCAGCCGCGCTTTGATCCGGAAGCCGATCGTTGCGAGGGTCGCGCCGACGAGCGCCGTGGCGGTGCCCATGACGACAGCGGTCGCGAAGAGCGCCGTGATGACGCCGGTGTAGATCGGATGCCGGACGATCGCATACGGCCCGGTATCGACGACACGATGATCCTTCTTGCGGCCGACGCTCGCCGACCACAAGCGGCCGAGAGAGAAGCGCGCCCACCACGTGAACGCGAACCCAAGAATCGTGACGCCGGCGAACATCCAGCCCACGACCCCGCCGCCGCGCCACAGCAGCAGGCGGCTGTTCGGCGTGACGGTCACGGCGAACTCGAGCACCGCGCCGCCAACGGCCAGCACGCGATAGGCAATCTCCGACCCGGCGGGCGGCCGCTTCGCGGCGCGGTCCGACCAGATGGCCGCCGCCCACCAGGTGACGATCCAGACGAGCCAGGCAATACGGACGAAGTATTCCGGCGTGACGGGCATGAAGGCTCCACGCGGCGCGGCTGCCGATTACTCTACTCCGGTGAGGACGAAGGGCGCCCAGAAGAACGCCATGCCGTACTGCTTGCGGGTCGAGATCGCCGCTTCGCGCAGGGCTTGCGAGGGCGGTAGGCCCGATCGGAGCCCGGAGTAAAACGTCTCCATGAGCTGGGCGGTCGAGTCGTCGGAGACCTTCCAGAGACTCGACACGACGGCGCCGGCCCCCGCCTGGAGCAAAGTTCTCGTCAATCCCACCACCTCGTCGCCGCGGAACAGGCGACCGAGCCCCGTCTCACACGCACTGAGCACGACGAGGTTCGCTTTGATCGGGACGTCCGCGATCTCGTACATCGACAACCGCGTGGACCCGGCCGTGTTGCTGCCCATCAGCACCGCACTGAACATCGGAGCCTGCTCGTCGACCAAGCCGTGCGTGGCGAAGTGGACCCAGTCGTCGTGCTCCAGCGCGTCGCGCGCCGCGGCGCTCGTGAAGGCGCCTTCGATGACGCGCGTGGCCGTGGGGTAGAGCTTCAGGATGCGATCGGTCTCCACGATCGTGCCCGGCAAGGACGGCCAGTCCTCGACCGTCGCGTTGCCGAGCGCGCCCAGGAACAGCCGCTCGTGGCCAGACGGCGTCTGCCACGGGCGTAGGAACTGCAGCGTCGAGGCGCTCGGAAGGTAGGAGATCGCATACCGATCGATCAGCTGCGTGCCCGCCGCCACCGGCAGCACCTCGAACGGAAGGTAGGCCAGGTAACCGGCCGGCACGATGATGAGGTGATCCACGTCAGCGGGGACGTGGGCCAGCACGTTCGGCAGCAGCGTGGCGGAGACTGTTTGCGCGAGGGCAACCGGATTGCCCGGGCCCGACAGGTGCGAGAGCGCCACGCGCAGCGCCTGGACGTTCGTCCGCAAGAGGCTCGTGTCGGCCGGCCAGGACAGCGATTCCACGGTTGAGCCCGAGACGACGAACGCGGCGATCGTGTCATCGAGCAGCGAGTACTCGACCAGCGCGGCGTGCTCGGGCAACCGTCGTTGGACTTCGCCGAGTTGGATTGGGGCGACCGACAGCGGCTGCGTCGCGCGGTTCGAGGCCACGAGGCTCTGCTGGCGGCTCAGCGCAAACTGCTCCTCTAGGTGGCGGAGCTGCGCCAGGACGACCGTCGGCTCCATCCCGGCGCCCCGCTGGACGACCTGGGCCTCCGGCGAGAGCGACGCGCGCAGGTCGATAATGCGCTGCTCCAGCTTCCGCAAGTCCGCGGTCTCCGGCGACGCCGCGTCGGCGGCAAACCGGTGCCCCTGCAGCTGCTCGAGGAACGTGCGCGCTTTGCCCCGCTCCAGGAATGCCCAGGCGCGGTCGCGGTCGTTCGCGGCCAGCGACAAGCGAACGGCTCGTCGATACAGATCCTGAACCGTGTCGGTATCGACGAACGCCGCGCGCTGCTCTTGAACGTTCAGGCCCGCGCGAATCTGGTCGAGTCGCCCGACCGCGGCCGTGTAGTGGTCGAGCGCCTCTGACGGGTGTCCATCGGCCTCGGCGACCAGTCCGTCCACGAAGTCCATGCGCCACGTGGCGTCGGCGTAGTTCAGCAGCGTCGCATCGCGGGCGACAATCGCGAGATGGCGGCGTGCGCGGTCGAGGCGATCCGCGCCGGCATCCGGCGTTCGCGCGAGAAAATCGGCCAGCTGGAGCCGGACGGAGATCTCGGACACGCGGTCGCGCGCGTCGCGGTACGAGGCGATGGCCGCTTCGTAATGTTGGACCGCGTCGGCCGGCGCCTGGTCGCGCTCGAGCCGAGCCAGGCGGGTCAGCACGTCGGCGCGATCGAACCGGGCATCGGCCGGCACGCCGTCAAGCGCGGCCGTCAACGTCTTGATCGCGGCCGGCGCGTCCCCTTCGAGGGCCGTCACTCGGGCCAGCCCGACCACCGCGCCCGCCAATCGGTCGCCCAGGTCGCGCCGCATCGCCGCGTCGGTGTACCGGTGGAGGCTCGCCGCGGTGTCTTCGAACGTGGCGCGCGCATCGCTCAAATGACCGCCTTGCGCGTAGGCCTCACCCAGATCGTTCGCGAGGCCGTACAGATCGCTCGCGTTGACGACGCCCACGGGCCGGCCGGCCGGCGCCCACGCGTCTTTGGCCAGGGCATACGCGTCCTTGAGCATCGCGGTGGCCTGGTCCATCGCGTTGAACGTCGCGTACGTGGCCGCGAGCGACCGCAGCGCCTCGATCTGGCCGCTCGCACTGTGACTCGCGCGCGCTTGCCGGAGCGTCTCGCTGTCCTCTCGGATGATGTCCGCGAAGTCGCCGCTCAGGCGCTCGCGACTTCGGATGGCCGCGCGGGCAAACGGCGTGATCTCGATGACGAGGCCGGGAAACTCCCGGTCGATTCGCTCCGCAAGCGCCAGGGCCTCGTCGAACGGCAGCGACCGCGTCGTGTCGAGAACGAGGGTGGCGAGCGTCGCCGCGCACTCGATCTCCATGGTCTCCCGCGCCGGATCCTGCTGGACCAACGCACGCGCGGACTTGACGTCGTCCAGGGCCGCATCGAACTGGTTCTCCGCGGCGTCGACTTCCGACGACGCCAACAATGAATGCGCCCGAAAAGACGCCGGCGCGCGCAAGGCGCGCTGGCTGAATGCATGAGCGTCCGCCCGCGCCGCTTTGACGTCCGACATGGCGAGGTCGGCCTGAACGATCGACCGCCACTGAATCGCGGCGTGGTTGCTCAGCGGATCGGGCTCGCCGTCGCGCGCCGCGCGGAAGGAGACGACCGCCTCGCCGGGCCGCCCCAGGGCGAGCAGGATCGTGCCGATGGCGGCCTGGTCGACGAAGAGCGAGCTCGTCTCGCCGGCCGTGCGTTTCAGCGCCAGGGCCCGCTGCGCCGCCTCGAGCGCGCGCGCCTCGTCCTCATCGTAGTTACGGTAGAGCTGAGACTGGATATTGGAGAACACCGAGGCTTTGAGCGGATTGCCTTCGATGAGATACACCTCGACGAGGCCGGACACCGCGCGGTGCATGGCGTCCCAGTCCTCGCGGGTCGCGCCGCGGCGTTGGCCGTGATTGACGACGGCGTTGAAGAGCTCGATCGCGCGGGCGGCGCCGACGCCTTCGATGCGGGCGCGGTCGCTCGCGTCATCGAGCGTCAGGAGCGCGACGAAGCGGAGGCCCTGTTCAACGAGAGCCGGGATCCGGCGCGGGCGTTTGAGTTGGCTGACCGGAGGCCGTCGTCTGGGGTGCGCTGGCGTCGAGCCGGCTGGCGGCGCCGGACACCGCGAGCGCGACGACAAGCCCCGCGACGACCGGCCGAAGGATCGGCATCGTGAACCCGCGCGCAAGGCCGAGTGGACCGGGCGGGCGAACCTCCGGAGCCACTCGGCCTTTCGCGTTACTTCCGGGCGGGCGGTGCGACCGTCCCGGCCTTCTCTGGGACCACGAGGTTGAGCAGCTTGCCCGAGAGGTCGTCAACTTTGTCGTCCTTGCCGCGGGTTCTCGGACTGCTGGCGGAGCCGAGCGACACCCACCGGCCGGACACACTGGCGAGACGGTACCCGGATGCGTTCGGAGGCGCAATCGCGGCGACGGCCTGCATCGTGGCCGACGGCAGGAGGCTGCCGGCGGCGACCCCGACGATGTTGCCGCCGCCCGCCGCAATGATGTTGCCGCCGCCTGCCGCGATGATGTTGCCACCGCCCGCGGCGATGATGTTGCCGCCGCCCGCGGCGATGATGTTGCCGCCGCCCGCCGCGATGATGTTCCGTGCGGCGTTGAGGTCAATGTAGCCGATGCCCATGCCGTTCACCGTCAACGTCAGGCGAATGTTCGCTCCCTGCGGCTCAACGTACTGATCGAGCTCGAGGTTGCCACAGGGGAAGTGGCCCTTTCTCAGGTAGCAATCCATCAAGCCGATGAGATCGGTCAGGCTCGACCAGTGGCCGTCGTTGTAGTTGCGGATGTTGCACAAGTCGCCGGACGCGATCCCGCCGGCGGTCACCCGTTGGAAGGCATAGGCGACCCAGTAGTCCTGCGGACATGCCCGCTGCAGGTTCGCCTTCTGGCTGGCCGCGTCGTTTTGGAGCTGAGCTTCGCTCATGCCATTCCACTGCGCGGACGCAGGCGTGCTGACCGTCAGAAGCGCGGCGACCGTGATAGCGGTGAACGCCGAAAGCGTGGCGACGAAACGCGCCGACCGGCGGACGACAGAACGAGACGTGGACGTAGTTGTAGGTGCAAGGGAGCGCTGCATCGAAATCCTCCGCGCGGGAGTATACTCCAGGACCAGCTATCGAGCTCCCCTATGCCGCAAACCCTTGTCAAGTCGTGGCGTGTGTTGTTGCTATTGATGTGCGCGGCGGTCGTGCTTCCCGCCGGACTGACCGGCCAGGGTCGTCTCAGCGTGCCGGTCAACCCCAATCAGGCGTCCGAAATCGGCACCTCGGTGCAGACCGCGGAAGAGGGCGGCGACTACACCCAAGCCCTGGCGGACTCGCGCCAGTGGCTCGAGCTGTACGCCAATGAGCCCGTCGCGCAGGCGGCCATTTATGAAGCCATGAGCGCGACCGCGGCGAAAGCCGGCGACGTCGAGCGCGCCAAAGAGTTCGAGACGGTCGCCCTCCAGCTCGACACGACCCTTCCCGGACGTCTGAAGGTCGAGCAGGGCCGCAGCCTGACCAGAGGAAGCAAAGTCGATAACTTCGTCAACGCCATGACGGTCGTGCTCGCCACGGTGAGCGCAATTCAGCAGGCGCGCGCGCGCTCGGCGCCGCCTGCGATGCAGGGCCCGCCGCCGCAGATGCAAGCGCCGCCGCCGATGCAGGCCCCGCCGCCAGAGATGCAGGCGCCGCCGCCGATGCAGATGCCGCAGCCGATGATGCAGGGCGCCGCGCCACCGGCGTACGCGTATCCGCCGGCGCCCGTCGGGTACCCGGGCTACCAGCCGGCGCCGACCTACCAGCCGATGCCCGGCTACGCTCCGCCGAACATGGCCGCGCCACAGGCGCCCAGTGCCCCGGGATATCCGCCAGCCTACGCCGCGCCCGTCAACCCGTATGCGGCACCGCCGAACTACGCCATGCCGGCCCAGCGCGGCGCCCCGAGGCCGATTCGCGTCGTGCACGACCATTCCCAGTTGGGTGACCAGGCGTACTTCAGCCGGGCCTGCGGGGCGTTGCTCACCGCCGACGATGCCGGCCTCACGATCACGTTCGATGGCGGCGAGGCGCCTCGGGTGATTCCCGCGACGGAAATCCTGGACATCAACTTGAACAGGGCAGTTGGCAAAGCCGTTGGCGCGTTTCACATCGCGACCAAGCAGGGGCTCTACCTGCAGCTCGCGCCCGAGTCCGGCCAGCCCGACGCCGCGCGCGCCATTGTCGAGTCGCTGAAGACGGCGCTCGGTCAGTAGCCGCGCGGGCCTTCGACACAATTAATTAGACGAAGGGCGGTCCGGCGGGGTCCTGCTGTCGAAGGGCAGCCGGTCCTGCGCCGTCTGGTCGTTAGGTGTCACCTCCGCGCCGACGAAGTTGTGGACGCCGGCGCCGAGCAGACGCACCGGCCGTTGGCCTGCGTCGGTCTTGTCGATGAGGCGCACGGCGCGCTCCTGAATGTCATCGGGGTTGCTGGTTGGCGCGCGGCTGTCGCTGCGCGTGACCGTCGTGAAGTCGTCGTAGCGCACTTTGATCGTGACCGTCCGCGCGACGAGTCCTTTCTTCTGAAGCCACTCCGCGTTCTCGCGCGCCATCCCGGCAATCTCCTCGCGAATACGGTCGAGGTCCGTGAGGTCGTGCGAATAGGTGCATTCGCTGGACGACGACTTCGACGGCCGGTTGGGCTCGACGAGCCGGTCGTCCTCGCCCGCGGCCAGCCGCAGCAGCCAATCGGCGAGGCTTCCAACCGTCGTGCGGAGCAGCGCGGGGTCGACGGTCCGCACGTCGACCAGCCGCTCGATGCCGCGCTCGCGCAGTCGCTTCGCGGTGACGGGCCCCACACCCCACAAGGCGTCAACCGACAGCTTCTGCAGGAAGCCCTCGACGCGCTCGGGCGCGATGACGGTGAGGCCGTTCGGCTTGCGCCAGGCCGACGCGATCTTCGCGAGGAATTTGTTCGGCGCGACGCCGGCCGAGGCCGTGAGCCCCGTCGCCTCGTGGATCTGCGCCTTGATGCGTTTCGCGACGGCCATGCCGAGCGGTTCCTGCCAGGCGTTCTCGGTGACGTCGAGATACGCCTCGTCGAGCGAGAGCGTCTCGACGAGCGGCGTCACCGCGCGATAGATGGCGAACACCTGCTGCGACACCGCCCGGTACTTCGCGAAGTTGGGCGAGACAATCTGCAGGTCGGGGCAGAGGCGCACGGCGCGCGCCATCGGAATCGCGGAGCGCACACCGAACCGGCGCGCCTCGTAGCTCGCGGCCGCGACGACGCCGCGCGAGGTCGGCCGGCCGCCGACGGCGACCGGGCGGCCGCGCAGCTCGGGGTGGTCGCGCTGTTCGACCGACGCGAAGAACGCGTCCATGTCCACGTGGAGGATGCGGCGAACCATGGGTCGCGACCTTCGATTTTTGATCGCTTTGCGCCGGAGCGAAAGGGGAAATTGCGGTCCGCGTGAGGGGAGGGCGGCCCGAAGCCAACCGGATAAGATGCCGCGGTGCGCTGGGCGTCCGCTCGACTGGCCGTGGCCGTGGCGATCGCCTTGGCGTGGGCGGCCGGCTGCGCGTCGCTGCCGGCCTCGCCGCCCGACGTCACGGTCTCCGGCGTCGTCCGCGACGCGGCCGGCGCGCCGCTTGACGCCGTGACGATTTTCCTCGAGAGGACGACCCAGCCCGGCGGCGCCTCGCCGGCCGAGGCCGCGCACGCCACAACTGGCGCGGACGGACGATTCACGTTCCACCACGTCGGCCGCGACCGCTATCAACTCCTCCTCACCCACGCCCGTCTCGGCTGGCTCATCGTCGAAACCGTGCCGCTCGGGCGCGAGATCGCGATTCGCTTCGACGGCAAGACAAGGGTCACGAGCGGGTCGTAATAAGAGAACACGTTTCAGCATTACCGCTTGCGGGTGGCGCCGGAGGGGCTGTCCGGCGACAGGACCCGCTCTTCGGAGCGTGCACAAGCGGCTGAGCTGGCAGCCCGGCTTCGCCGACCAAAGCCGGGCTCGGGTTGTGCGACGAGCGACGGAACCGAGAGCCCTGGTCCGCTCCACCGGCTTTCGGTTCCGCCGCTCGTCGTGCAACCGTGCCGCCGAATGGCGGCCGCCGGCTCGGCCTTACTGACCAGCCTCCATGCGCTCCATGGTGATCGAGCCGTACTAGAATCGACTCGTGGCCAAACGACGGTCCCAGAAATCTGATTCTCTCTTCGACCAGTTCGATGACGCGGCCGAGGTCGCGACCCGCGCGTCGGGCGGTCCGCCCGAGGACGAGGTCGTCTCGCTGCACGAGGCGGCGCAGTCGCGGTATCTCAACTACGCGCTCTCGGTCATCACCTCGCGCGCGCTGCCCGACGTGCGCGACGGGCTCAAGCCGGTCCAGCGCCGCATCCTCTATACGATGTGGCAGCAGAACCTCACCGCCGACGCCAAGCACCGCAAGTGCGCCAAGGTCGTGGGCGACGTCATGGGCAACTACCATCCCCACGGCGACGCCGCGCTCTACGAGACGCTCGTCCGCATGGCGCAGCCGTTCTCGCTGCGCTATCCGCTGGTCGAAGGATCCGGCAACTTCGGGTCGCTCGACGGCGACAGCGCCGCGGCCATGCGCTATACCGAGTGCCGCCTGTCGCGGATCAGCGACGAGATGCTGCGCGAGATCGACCAGGACACCGTCCCGTTCCGGCCGAACTACGACGGGACGAGGGAAGAGCCGGTCGTGCTGCCGGCGCGCGTGCCGAACCTGCTCGTGAACGGCGCGACCGGCATCGCGGTCGGCATGGCCACGAACATCCCGCCCCACAACCTCGGCGAGGTCACGACCGCCCTCGTCAAGATGATCGACGCCGACCTCGAGCTCTCGAGCGCGCAGCTCGCTCGGTGGATCAAGGGCCCGGATTTTCCCACCGGCGGCCTCATCATGAACACGGCCGCCGAGATCCGCGACATCTACAAGACGGGCTCCGGCACGATTCGCATCCGCGCCAGCTGGGTCGACGGGCCGTCGTCTCGAAGCGGCAAGACGATCTACATCACGAGCGTGCCGTACACGGTGAACAAGTCGACGCTCGTCGAGCGGATCGCCGAGGTCGCGCTCTCGCGCAAGCTGCCGCACCTGGTCGACGTCCGGGATCTGTCGACAGACGACGTGCGGATTGCGCTCGAGCTCAAGGGCGACGCCGACACGCGGCTGGTCATGGCGTACCTCTACAAGCACACGCCGCTCCAGTCGAACTTTCCGGTCAACCTCACGTGCCTCGTGCCGACCGAGAATCCGAACGTCTGCAAGCCGGAGCGGCTCGAGCTGCACGAAGTGCTCTGGCAGTTCCTGCACTTCCGCCTCGAGGTCGTGAGAGCCCGGCTGAACCACGAGCTCGAGGCGCTCAAGAAGCGCATCCACTTGCTCGAAGGCTTCGAAGCGGTCTTCGACGCCCTGGACGAGATCCTGAAGATCGTCCGCAAGTCGGACGGCAAGCCCGACGCGGCGGCCAAGATCATGGCGCGCTTCTCGCTCGACGCCGAGCAGACCGACGCGATTCTCGAGCTCAAGATCTACCGGTTGGCGCGGCTCGAGATCCTCGTCATCCAGAAGGAATTGGCCGACAAGCGCAAGCGCGCGAAGGAGATTGGCGGCCTGCTCAAACGCGACAAGGACCTGTGGCAGATCGTGCGCGACGAGATCGAGGAGATCCGGAAGACGTACGGCGACGCGCGCCGCTCGGAGATCACGGGCGAGGTGGACGAGACCGAGTACACGGCCGATGACTTCATCATCGACGAAGACAACGTCGTCATCGTCTCGCGCGACGGCTGGGTGAAGCGGCAGAAGGAAGTGAAGGACATCTCGGCGACGCGCCTCCGCGAGGGCGATGCAGTTCTCGCCGTCCTGCCCGGCAGCACGAAGGCCACCGTCGTCTTTTTCACGAATTTTGGCGTGGCCTACACGGCGCGCATCGCCGACGTGCCGGCGTCCACCGGCTACGGCGAGCCGATCCAGAGCCTGTTCAAGTTCAAGGACGGCGAGAAGGTCGTGGACGCGCTGAGCCTCGACCCGCGATCGGCCGGCCGCATCACGGGCCGGGAAGGCGAAGCCCCGCCGGTGCACGCCCTGGCGGTGACGAGTGACGGCTACAGCCTGCGCTTCTCGATCGAGCCCTTCCTCGAGCCGAGCACGCGCGCGGGGCGCCGCTTCGCGCGCACCGCCGGCGACGCCGAGGTGATTGGCGTCGCCCGCGTGACGGGCAGCGAGATTGTCATCGCCGCGACTCGTCAGGCGCGGGCCATGCTCTGCAAGGCCGAGGAGATCAATTTCCTGTCCGGCCCCGGCCGCGGCGTCATCCTCATCAAGCTCCAGAAAGAGGATGACCGCGTGCTGGGCTTCGTCGCGTCCACGGGCGACCGCGACTTGCTCACGGTCGAGACAACGCGCGGCGCCGAGCAGACAATCAGCACGACGAAGTACCGAGGTCACGGGCCGCGGCGGCAAGGGGCGCGAGCTGCTCCAGCGCGGCCAGTTCACGCGCGTCGTGCCGACGCCCATCGAGACGCCGGACGGGTCGAGCTGAGCGCCCAAAATGGCGTAAGATAGGGCCTCTTTTTTGGCTCAGGAGGCTTGGATGCGGTCACTCTCAGGACTTGTCGTGTTGGTGGGCGTCGGCGTCGCAGTGGCGATCGCGATCCCCAGCGCTCAAACCACCGTCTCGCCAGCGGCGGCCAGCTATCAGCAGGCGCCTGCCGGCATGCCGCCCGCGGGCGGACCCGGACAAGGCCGCGGCGGATTTCAGCCGCCCGCGCCGAAGAATTTGAAAGTGCTGCCGAAAGAGTGGACCGCCCGCCAGGTGGGCGCGCTGATGCAGACCTTCGTCATCAGTCTCGGTCTGCAGCCGCCCGCGGGTGACGGCTGCGCCCACTGCCACGCCGCTGATCCGAACGCGCCGCCGCCGGCGGCCGGCCGAGGACCGAGGCTCGACTACGCGCTCGACACCAAGCCTGAGAAGGACGTCGCCCGCAAGATGATCCAGATGGTGATGGCGATCAACGCCGACTACCTGAAGGATGTCGGCAAGGCGGACGAGGGCCCCGAAAAGGTCAGCTGCTACACGTGCCACCGCGGCGACGTGGGCGTCAAGCCGCCGATGGCGCCCGACTCCGGCTGGGGCGCGCGCGGCGGCTTCAGCCTGCTGCCCGCCGGACCGCAGGTCGGCGGCGCCGCTCCCGCCGGACGGTGACAGAATGAGAGTTGAGCACGGCGGCCCGCTTGGCCGCCGTGCTCGACTCTCATGCGTCGCGTCCTTCTCTGGGCCTCGACCAACCGCTGGCTGCGCGAGCGCGCGGTTCGCGCCCCGTTCGTCAAACGCTCGGTCGCCGCGTTCATGCCGGGCGAGCGCACCGAGGACGCCCTCGACGCCGCCGCCCGCCTCGAGCAGAGCGGCATCACCTCCATCCTCACGCACCTCGGCGAAAACCTCGCGCGGCTCGACGACGCCGACGGCGTGGTCGCGCACTATCTCGACCTCATTGATCGCGCCCGCGCGCGCGGTCTGGACGCGCACGTCTCCGTCAAACCGACGCAGCTTGGCTACGACCAGGACCCGGCCGTCTGTCTCGGACATCTGACGGTCCTGCTCGATCGGGCGGTCGAGGCCGGCAGCTTTCTCTGGCTGGATATGGAAAGCTCGCGCTACGTGGACGGCACGGTCGCGCTCTACCGGGAGCTGCGCGCGCGAAGTCCCCGCGTGGGCATCGCACTTCAGGCCTACCTGCGGCGGACGCCTGACGACGTCGAGGCGCTCGTGCCCTTGGGCGCGGCGATTCGCCTCGTCAAAGGCGCCTATCTCGAGCCGTCGTCTGTCGCGTTTCCGAAGAAGGCCGACGTTGACGCGCAGTATTTCGCGCTGGCAAGGCGCCTGCTCGATGAGGACGCCGCGCGTCCGGGTGCGGTCGTCCATCTGGCCACGCACGACGAGCGGCTGATTTCGCGATTGCAGGAGGTAATTGCCGAGCGGCAGGTGCCACGCGAGCGGTACGAGTTCGCGATGCTCTTTGGCATTCGCGCCGGTCGCCAGCGGGAGCTTGCGGCCTCTGGCGCGCGGATGCGGTGTCTCATCAGCTACGGGGAGTCGTGGTTTCCCTGGTACATGCGCCGGCTGGCCGAGCGCCCCGCCAATCTCTGGTTCGTCGTCAAGAACGCGATATAAATTGAGGTCATGGCCAAGACAAGAGTCGAATCCGACACCATGGGCGAGATCGAGGTCGGCGCCGACCGCTACTGGGGCGCGCAGACCGAGCGGTCGCTGCATCATTTCAATATCGGGACGGAACACTTCCCGCGCCCGCTCATCCGCGCGCTGGGCATCCTCAAGAAGGCCGCCGCGATGACCAACGGCGAGTTGGGGACGCTGCCGAAGGCCACGGTGGACGCCGTCGTGCGCGCCTCGGACGAGGTCATCGAGGGCAAGCTCGACGAGCACTTTCCGCTCTTCGTCTGGCAGACCGGCAGCGGCACGCAGACGAACATGAACGCGAACGAGGTCATCTCGAACCGCGCCATCGAGCTGGCCGGCGGGGAGATGGGCAGCAAGAAGCCGATTCATCCAAACGACCACGTCAACCGCGGGCAGTCGTCGAACGACACGTTCCCGACGGCCATGCACATTGCCGCGGTTGAAGAAGTCGTGCACCGGCTGCTGCCGGCGATCGATCAGCTGCGGACGACGCTCGACGCCAAGTCGAAGGCCTTCGCGGACGTCGTCAAGGTTGGCCGCACGCATTTGCAGGACGCGACGCCGCTCACACTCGGGCAGGAAATCTCCGGCTGGGTGGCGCAGTTGGATCTGGCCAAGGCGGCGATTTCATCCGGGCTCACCCGCGTCTACGACCTGGCGCTGGGCGGCACGGCCGTGGGAACGGGTCTCAACACGCACACGGAGTTTGCCGAGCGGGCGGCGGCGGCCATCGCGAAGATTACCGGCCTCCCGTTCCGCACGGCACCCAACAAGTTCGCGGCGCTCTCCGGCCACGAGCCGCTCGTCGAGCTCCACGGCGGCATCAAGACGCTGGCGGTCGCGTGCATGAAGATCGCGAACGACGTCCGCTGGCTCGCGTCGGGTCCGCGGTCGGGCCTCGGCGAGATTACGATTCCAGAAAACGAGCCCGGCAGTTCCATCATGCCGGGCAAGGTCAACCCCACGCAGAGCGAGGCCATGACGATGGTGGCGGCGCAGGTCATGGGGAACGACGTCGCGGTGACCATCGGCGCGGCGTCGGGCAACTTCGAGCTCAACGTCTTCAAGCCGCTCATTATCTTCAACGTGCTGCAGAGCATCCGGCTCCTGGCTGACTCCTGCGTCAACTTCGACAAGTTCTGCGCGCAAGGCATCGAGCCCAACATGGCCCGCATCAAGGCCAACCTCGAGCAGAGCCTCATGCTCGTGACCGCGCTCAATCCCCACATCGGCTACGACAAGGCCGCCAAGATCGCGAAGAAGGCCCACAAGGACGGCACCACGCTCAAGCAAGCCGCCGTCGAGCTGGGCCATGTAAGCGAAGCGGACTTCGATAAGTGGGTAGACGCAAAGGCTATGACCAAGGCTGGGACGTAGGCTTCAGGCCCCGGGCCCCGGGCCCCGGGCCCCGGGCCCCAGGCCTCGGGCTTCGGACCTCTAGCAGGCTGCTGAAAAACGCGACGCAAGTGATGGTGTCTTCATCATGATCAGCGGCCGCGATGTCGAGATGGTGGGCGATCCGGCTGTGCGGTCTCGACCCACACCGTCCTCAGACCTGGAGCAGTCGTCGCATCCGCGTCAGATTGTAGGCCGCCGCCGTGAAGCAGAAGATCCACTCGACGAGCCCTCCGCCGCGGTGCCGTACCTGGCGCAACAGCCCGGTCGTTTTCATCCAGCCAAAGACCTGCTCGACGAGCTTCCGCTTCCGCTGACTGATCGCGTAGCCGGCATGTCGTGTCGTGCGCGCATCGATGGCGCTGCCGCGGATCTTCTGCGCCACGTGCGGCGTGGCGCCGAGCGCGCGACTCGTCTCGACGAACGCCCGCTGGTCGTACGCCTTATCGGCGCCGACCGTGACGGCACCGTCGGGCAGGCTGGCGAGGAGTCCCAGGGCGGCCTCACGTTCGGCCGTCCCGGTCGCCGCCGTGAGGCAGGCGCCCGCCACGAGCCCATGGCGATTGTCGAGGAGCACGTGGCCGAGATACCCGAGGACCGCCGGCTGCCCGTTCCCCTTGCGATAGAGCTTGGCGTCGGGATCCGTGGTCAACGCATGCGTCTGGTTCGACCGCTTCTGGCCCCGGAAATCCACACTCGCATTGCCCGGATCGTCCGGCGGATCGGTCGGTCCGCCCTCGCGCGGCTGAAAGCTCTTGTGGCTCGCCCACGCTTGCAGCAGGGTCCCGTCCACCGTGAAGTGCTCGTCCGACAGGAGCCCGGCGTCGCGCGCCTGCTCCCGCACCGCGGCAAAGAACGCCGTCGCAATGTCGCCCGACAGCAGGCGCTCGCGGTTCTTCGTGAAGGTGGTCGCGGTCCAGACGGCGTCATCCATCGCCAGCCCGACAAACCACCGAAACAACAGGTTGTACTCGAGTTGCTCGATCAACATCCGCTCACTCCGGACCGAGTAGAGCGACTGCAGCAGCAAGGCGCGCAGCAACTGCTCGGGCGGGATCGAGGGGCGGCCCGTCGAGGCGTACAGCCGATCGAAGCGCGGCGACAACCGCGTCAACGCGGCGTCCGTCATCCGCCGAATCGCTCGCAACGGGTGGTCCGTCGGTACGCGCTGCTCAAGCGAGACATAACTGAAGAGGGGGCCGGCCTGCTGATCGTCACCACGCATGCGGGCATCGTAGTACGCTCGGACCCGTCTGTCGATCCCGGTAGGCCGCGTTTTTCAGCAGCCTGCTAGCTCCGGCAACCGTCTCGGCTGATAAGGCCCCGAGCCCAATGGAGCGCCGGGTCTTCAGACCCGGCGGCGCCCCAACCCCCATTGCGCCGGCTACCTACCGCAGTGCTAATCTCTGCACGGCCCGGCCGTTGAGCCAGGAAGACGGGGCGACGGAAGGACTTAGCCTGACGGACAGCTCCAGCTGGCCAGCGGCATAGCAGCAAGTCCAATAGGTTATTAGCCGAACAATTCACGATGGATCCTTGGTCCATGGTTCGTTCAGTCCTCTCGACCGTGTTCACCGACGAGCCATGGCGAGATCTTGGATTCCCACGCCGGCCCCGAGCTGGCAGGTTCTTCCGACGGTTCCAGCCGGATTGGCGAGTCGCACTGGAAGACATCGCCTTCCAAGAGATCGTGGCCATATTGACGGCCGCCCATATCAAGGCCGCCTCGGAGATTCCGCCCGATCTCACCGTCCTGCTCAACCTCTTGCTCGACGGGCCCGAGGGCGAGAAAGAGCTGTGGCAGCCCTTTGGGTATCCGTCACGCGAAGAGGGGAGCGCCAAGTTGGGCGAAGCGTTGGCCGCATACTCGACCTCGTCGGCGGAAGATTGGCCTGGGCTTCTGGTCAGTCGGCTCGGCGTTCAACATGTGCCAAATCGCAACCTCGCGGCCGCGTTGTTCGTCGGCGCCGCTCGGCTGGCTCACGTTTCGGAGCATATGGTCTGGCAGCTCCGAGACGCCCCGTCCGCTGAGCGGCCGCGTTAGGCCGACGACCGGTGCTGGCTCGACACGGAGTAGTGAATGGCTGAAGGCGGAGAGCGTTTTGAACTGACCAAACGGCACCACGAGGACCAGAACAAGTACACGTACTTTCTGTTGGCCGGAGCCGCGTCTGGAATCGCTTTCGCAATCACCAAGACGGAGGGGCAACTACTCAGTTGGTGGCTGCTACCGGCTGGGCTGTCAGTGTTGTGCTGGGCCGTCAGCTTCTACGCCGGATGCCGTGCGGTCCAATGGACTCAAGCGTGTGTTGGTGCCAACTACAGTCTCTTGAGCCTTCAGGCGGGCGTCCATCCCAACCAGACACTACATCCTCAAGCAGTCGCCGCCGCCGTGCGTGGCGTCGAGAAGGCACTCGACGGCAACGCTAAGAAGGTAGAGTTGTGGGCCAGAGTGCAGTTTCGCTGTTTGGTGGGAGGCGGTGTCTTGTTCGTTGCGTGGCGCGTCGCAGAGCTGATTCGCGCTTCGACAAATGCGGCCTAACCGCTAGGTGCAGCCGACGGGAGCTCGTCATACGTCGTTCGTCGGTGGCACCCCAGGCTGAGTGCTGCCATTAGCCGGTTTCTCGACAAGGGTGCCCTCGTCCTAAGATCGAGCAGGATTCATAGCCAATGTCCCACGCTCCAGCAGTCATGGTCAGCTCGACGTTTTATGACCTCAAGCAGGTCAGGAGAGATCTCGCGGCGTTTCTGGGTGACGAACTTGGGTATCAGGCACTTCTATCGGAGCTGCCTTCCTTTCCGGTCAATCCAGACCTTGACACGATCGAGAACTGCAGGCGTCGAGTTGAGGACGACGCCGACTTGCTCGTGCTCGTGGTCGGCGGTCGGTACGGCTCGATCGACGACAGCACGGCAAAATCAGTAACGAACCTCGAATATCTAACAGCACGATCGAAAGGGATTCCTGTTTACGTCTTCGTGGAGAGTCGGATCTTGACGATCTTGCCGATTTGGAGAGCAAACCCGGACGGTGACTATACGAGCGCAGTTGACACCGTAGAGCTGTTTCGATTCGTAGACACGATTCTGGACGCGCACAAGACGTGGGTCTTTCCGTTCGAGATGGCTCAGGACATCGTCAAGGTCCTGCGTTCCCAACTCGCCCACCTGTTCCTGGGCGGGCTGCGGCTAAGCAGGCGCCTTCATGGCGATGGGATGCCCAAGTATCTGGAGCATACGGGTCCGCAGACCTTGCGCATCGCTCTTGAGAGGCCTAATTCATGGGAGTATCGGCTCTTCTTTCAGTCGTGGCTCGATGAGGTCGACGATCAAGCGTGGCCGCTTCGCGACCACCGGGCGAGAGTCACGATCGGAATATCGGAGAATGTTCTGGCCGAATCGGCGTCCGAGTGGCTTCTCACACGGTGCCACGAACTTCAGGGACTGGCGGCGGCACTCAACCACTTGCTGAATGTCGAGACCGCGGCTGCCTTCGGTGAACCTGGTCAACCCGGAGATGCGGAGCATATCCTGTGGATCACGAGAAAGATCGGCCAGATCCTGCGCTTGGTTCTTGAGTGGAGCCAACGAGTTCGTCGGGCACGGGTGCACCATCCGTTCGACCGATCTGCCCTAGAGATGTCGGCATTCGTGAACAATTTCGTCGAGCAGATCACAGCCTTCCCTAGCACCAACCTCGCAAAATTGGACGAGGCTGTGAAGGTGGCATCCCCTGAGAACCGGAAGACCCTGGCGTTCACGCTTACGATGGAGCTGAGCAACGTCGAGCCCTTTATGGAGGCGCTGCAAGAAGCACAGCGTTTCTACGGCCAGTGAGGCCCGATGAGACGGGGCCGGAGTGCCATCGCCGCGGTGCCAGCGGCTGAGCGCGCACGGTAAGAAGCAGATGGAGGCATCGTGAAGAAGACGTCGATGACGAAGTCAAAACCAAAAGGGCGGGCGGCGCCACGGTATCCGCGGCATCCGGTAGAAAAGGCACTCAGGATTCCGCGCGCCGTGCTCGAACAGAATGCCGGCAAGGAGTGTACCGACGCCGAGGCCGCTGCGTTTGTCGGTCTGAAGCCGAGTGGGCCGATCAACACCGAGATCAGTTCTGGGGTGAAGTACGGCTTCTTTGAACGGCCCTCTTCTGGCCGCCTTCAGCTAACCGACCGGGCGAAGAAGGTCCTTCGGCCTCAAAACCCGGCCGACGGCGTTGACGGCCTCCGGGAAGCGGTCTTAAGCGCCCCTGTGCTCGGCGACGTCTACAAGCACTACAGGGGAGAAAACCTCCCGGACGCGCAGTTCTTTGACAACGCGTTGACTGACAACTTCGGAGTTCCGGCGTCTGATCTCGGCGAGTTCAAGACCATCTTCATCGAGTCGCTCCGGTCCTCGCAGCTCGTCAACGAGCAGAGCGCAGGAAAAGTGCGAGTTCTGGACGTGTCACAGCAGGTCGGTGGAGTCGCCGAATCAACGGAAGCCCTACGAAAGGTCACGAAGACCGCCAAGCTATCGGGTGACGATTCGTGCTTCGTCCTGATGCCGTTCGCCCCGCCCCTCGGCAACCACTACGGAGTGATTTACGAACCGGCGATCCGCAAGGCGGGCCTCAAGGCTGTTCGGGCGGATGCCGACATTTTCGCAACCGGCAAGATCATGGACCAGGTGTGGGCCGGGATCAACGCCGCAAAGGTCCTGGTGGCCGAGCTTACTTCTCGGAACCCCAACGTCTTCTACGAGCTCGGCATCGCGCATGCCTTGAAGAAGCCCGTCGTCTTGATTTCCTCTAACGAGGACGATGTCCCGTTCGACGTGCGGCATATTAGGGTTATCTACTATGACGTGACCGACCCGTTTTGGGGTGAGAAGCTGTTGAACAAAGTCGCAGAGAACATAGTGTCGGCTCTCACCAATCCTGGCGAGGCCATCTTCAAGCGCGCCGGAGAGTAGGCTGCTGCCTAACCTCGCGCTGAACCAGGCGGCCGCGGCACAGCGAGCGGGGAGCTGCCGCTAGTGAGCGCCGACGTTAGCCGGACCAGACGATATCGGATCATCGATGACCACGAATTCTGAAACGTCGAATCAGCGAGCCATAGGGCGGGCGATTGACAATTGGAACCTCGGACACCTACCAGAGTACCTTCGACTCTGCGCTGCGGAGGTGGTCGTGCATGGCTACGCAGGCGTCGAACCTGGCTTGGCCAGTGTCCGAAAGTTCTATGAGGACTGGTGGCAGGCGTTCCCAGGATCGCAGCTCGTCCTCAAGGACATGGTCAGTGCAGGAGACAAAGTGGCCTGCCGGTTGACGATTGAGGGCACCCATGCCGGACCGTTTCAGGGCGTACCGTCATCGGGCCAGAAGGTCTCCGTGTCAGGCTTCACGATCTTGCGATTTGCCGAAGGACAGTGCATCGAACGCTGGAGTTTGGTCAACTCCCTGACGCTTCTTACGCAAATCGGCGCGCTGGGGGCAGGTCGAAGGTGAACGCAAGAGTGCACCAGGCCGGAAACGAAAGGCCGGCTAACATCCAAATGCAGCCGACGCGCCGCGTGACGCGTGCCGGCGCGCGGCTGATTTGGCGCGTTAGACGGCTTGACCATCACCGACACGAATCCCAGAATGACCTCAGCCGCGAAGACAGGACGTAACGATCCGTGCCCATGCGGCAGTGGCATCAAGTTCAAGAAATGTCATGGCTCTCCGGTCTCGTCGGTCGGGCCGACGAAACCGAAGAGCCCATCCACGCAGCTCGAGAACGCTCGCGGTCTGGCTCCTGACCAGACCACCGCGTCGGTACAATTGGGCGGCTTTCCTGGGCAGAGCCAGCGCTATGTAGTCGTCAACGAGTTCAAAGATGGGCGTCCGTCGAATCCGGCGGGTCATGAGGGTGAGTACAAGGTTGTCTTTGTGTTCAGTCGTCCCGGTCGAGCCCAGAGGGGCGACCGCGAGATCTCCTTCGACCTCAGCGCCGAAGGTGATTCGCACCTGAGTCTCAATGCTCCGATAAGTTTAGCCGTCGATGCGAAGCACGAAGCGATCGTTGCAATGCACTTGGAGCACGCCCACAACAACCGCGTCGTGAAGCTTGTGTGCCGCCCGAACTCGAAGGGATTCATCGCATCAGCCGAGGCCACACTGCAGGCCCAAGGATTCAAGGACGCTGAGTCGGCAGCTTCCCGCGCTCTGACTCCCGCGCTGAGTATGTGGTCCGTGACGTTGAACATCCCTCTTCATGTTCAGCAGGTTCAGGTTACAGAGACCCGGACTGGCAATGCCCAGATCAGCGCGGTGAACCCCTTCTACGACGCGCCCGCGCAGCTCGTCCACGACAAGGGCCTTTCCGAAGACTTCCTCTGGTTTGGCGCCCTGTACCGAGAGGCTGCAAACACGAACAGTGTCCTATACCGGTTTCTGTGTATTTACAAAATCATTGAGGGAATTGTTGTCCGTAGGGGCGCCACCAAGATCTATCCACGGGAGAAGGAACGGGTCCCTGCGGAGCCTAGCGAATTCAATGACTGGTTGCAGGCGCTGTTTCCGGTTCGACCTGAACGATGGGACTCAATGGCACTCGACTCGGTGTTCGTGGCCGAAGCGCTGGGGAAAAGCTGTGCTGAGATTCGTGACAAGTTTCTCAGACCAATTCGAAACGACATTGGCCACCTGTTTGGGGACGACGACACAGCGAGGCCGCGCGCTCGACTGTGGATCGACGATCCAGACCAGATCTCGAAGGTGCACCACTGGCTTCCACTGGCCACCTGTATTGCTCGACTGATGTTGAAGAACGAGTTTCCAGACCTCTTCCTTTCAGGCTTAGACGTTCACGGCAAACCGCGCAGCGCCGTCTAATCGATTAGCTCGGCATGCAGCCGACAGCGTCGCGTGTCAGAATGAGCGCCGCTGCGGCTGATGCCCAGCGTTAGGCAGACACACTTAGAAGGTGAGCGCAACGCATGGTGAACGAACCGACGAGCAAGACCGAACCAGCCCCAGCGCAAGGCGCCATTCTGGGGCTTTCAACCGAACAGCTCGCTGGCCTTTCCATAGAGGAACTGACCGGAAACAAGACGGCCATCACGATGCTGGTGCACTACTACAAGGTTCTGCTCGACGAGAACTCGTCCGTTCGAAACGACTTGAACACGGCGAAGACGTACATCAGTGGCTACGATCGGAAGCGCTCGAATGCCAGTGTTGGCGCGGTGCTCCTGCTTCTTTCAAACGTTGGAATCGGATTCGGCGTCAACCTTCTGACCTCACACGTTGTCTGGCCTGGCCTTTCCACCCTATTGCCGGCGCTGGGAATGGCGGCAGCTGGAACATACTTTTCACTCAAGGACCGGTAGATGTCAGTCCGGTACCTGTTCAACACGGCTGGAGAATACGTGGCTTTTCTGCAGAATGGCCATATGTTTGCTCCCGATGGCGACTGGCTTGGCGTCGTCAAGGGTGGGAACGAGGTGTACTCACCGGACGGCCTATTCGTCGGATACGTCATGGATGATGACCGGTTGGCACGTCGGCGCAACGAACCAATGAGGCCGAGAGCAACTCGCGCACTGCGACCGCTCCGCCCACTTAGGCCCCTACGGCCGCTGCGCCGACTCCGGATGGCGCGACTGCCGTACCCATGGGAGGACGTATTCGCAGAAGGTATTCAAGGGACGATGCCGGGCGCAACCGGCGCTATCGCGTCATTCGAAGAACTCGATGGTGCGTCGTTGGTCGCCGCAAATGGAACATTCCTGGGCCAAGTTACCCAGAATCAGTTCGATGCTAGTTCATTGACGAACCAGTTCGGTACGTACGGAAACGAGTTCAGGCAGGAGTCGATCTTCAACGAGTTTGGTCCGTACGGCAACCCGTTTAGTCAACTATCGCCGTTCAACGAGTACTCCAGGACTCCGCCACACTTCGAGCGAGGGGGCACAACTATTGCGTATTTGACGGCCAACGAGTTCGTCAACCCTCGGGTCGAGCCCCATGCTTTTGTCGCATGGCTGAAGCGTTGGGCTGCCTAACCTCCGCTTGCAGCCGATGGCGGCCGGTGCGATGCTGAGCCGCCACGGCTGAAGCGGCAACGTTAGCCAGTTCAATCAGATGTCAACGATCCCAATCACCTCAGCAAACGAATTGGAGACGTTGCTTGATTCCCTGTCCGAAGACACCGTCACGGCCTCGATTCATTGGAGGCTGTGCAAGGATCTCTGGGCGTCCGTGAACGAGTGCGTTCGAGAACTGAATCAGTCGCCTGCGTTTTGGTCACTGACGATGAATGCCCATCGGGAAGTTGTACTGTTTCGCCTTGGCCGCCTGTACGACCAGCAGAACCGAGCACTGAGTCTCCCGAGCCTGGTGGCCACGATATCTGCGAACGCCCATTTCTTCGATGTTGAGCATTTCAGGGAGCGCCTAAAGGACAATCCGTTCGTCGCCAGTTTGGCTGAGAGCGCTCGGACGCCTGACACACAGACGCTTTCAACGGACGCGCGTGTCGTCTCTGACTCCGATCCTCTTGTCAAGAAGCTGGCCAGCTTGAGAAACAGGGTAATTGCTCATCGTGATCCGACGGTCGTCCTCGGCGCCAGTCAAAGCCCTCCCGGTGACCTCAGTCAGACCGAGATTGATACCTTGCTTGAAAGAGCGGCAACGACCGTCAACCGGTACTCCAGTCTGTTCAAGGCCAATACCCATGCGATGACTATTCTTGGGCACGACGACTTTCGCCGTGTGCTCAAGCACGTCAAGGACGGCCTGGACGCTCGCGCTGCTGCGATTGCGGCGGAGATCGAGCGTGCGAAGCAGACTGGCTAACATCACTTGCAGCCGACGGCGGATGGTGCAAGCATTTGATTCCGCCGCGGCTGAAGCCGGGCGTTATGCCGATACGAAATAGTGATTGGCACCCACGGACGTTGCCCGTGTGATGCGTCAACTTCGGAGTCCACATGCCGCCACCACCTTGGATGCCGACACTCAAGGACGCAACCCGAGATCATTTCCCTGGTCGGCTTTGCATTTCTTCTGTTCGGGCTCATCGGCGGAGCGTTCTCGCCACGCCTCAAGCATATTCGGCGGACCCTTGTGACCCTCGGCCTGGTCCTATTGGGCCTGTGTCTGGTCGCTGGCGCGGCCGCCGGGGTCATTGCCTATCAGATGGCTCAGCAACACCGTGATGGCGGTTTCTGATTAGGTATCGATCGCTTGCGTAAACAAGACGGCCTAACTTGGCATGCTGCCGACAGCAGTGCGTGCAATCATGAGCGGCGCTGCGGCTGATGCCCAGCGCTAGGCAGAGTCCAGAACAGTGGGCGTTCGAATCGAACCTGTAGGCGAAGAGCACGAAGCTCGGGTGCAGGAGCTGGCCTCGCATCCGGCCGTGGCTGCGACCTCGAATGTTCCCTCGCCGTATCCACCTGACGGCGCGCGGAGGTGGATCGCTCACGTCCGGGAACAGCGCCGAAACGGATTGCTTTACGCGTTCGCTGTGATTGATCCGGCCGAGGGGCTTGTCGGCGTGAGTTCCCTGATGGCGGTCGATCGGTCTCAACGAACAGGCAGTTTGGGCTATTGGACGGGGCGCCCCTATTGGGGCAGAGGTTATGCGACGGCAGGGGCTCGGCTGGTCATCGCGTTTGGCTTCGGGGAACTCCGCCTCACGTCGATTGGTGCGGCCTGCCTGGAGACGAACGCCGCTTCGGCTGCGATTCTCCGGAAGCTCGGGTTCCAAGCTGAGGGGCCAGGACCGACAGACGCGCGTGGCCCGACACAGAAGTTCATACTGAGAAGCGGACAGGCAACGTCAAGACCTGTCTAACGCGGCTTGCAGCCGTCGGCGGCGCATGCAAGCATTTGCTGCCGCCGAGGCTGAAGCCGGGCCTTAGGCCTCACAAGAGTCATGGCTGACCATCGCTCCGCAGACGAAGTCGAGCATCACCATCTTGAGCTGTTCGGGCCGGAGGTCGGCCCTCTCTTCCATGGTCTGTACTACGAGGTCAGCTCAAGTTCTGGGTGGACGTGGTTGTGGAGCATGGTGGGCACAAGTACTACGCGCGGTGCAATAACTATAAGGGCAGCCCCGCTGGGGTCACCTACGGTTGCGGCTTCGTGTCGGCATGAGCATCAACTGCCAGTGGTACCGGGACGGCGAGCGGAGCCCTGGCTGGAAGGGCTACGACTTGATCTGCGGCACCAAGCGGAACGAGGTTGGGGAACTGGACACGTACTCTGAGAATGAGCTTCTCAATATCGACCGTGAAGAAGAGTGACCAGAGGTCGTGTTTGGAATATCGGGCGTCTAACACTTGCCACGCTAGAGCCAGTATGGAACGTCACGTTCTGGTCGAGGACCTCGCCTCCCGAATCGCAGCAATCGTCCGGCCCCATCCGGTTCGAGTCGCGATCGACGGAGTTGACGCGGCCGGCAAGACGACGCTTGCGGATGAACTTGCGCCCGTCCTTGCAGGCCTCCGGCGACCCGTGATTCGGGCCTCCATCGACGGCTTTCACCACCCGGCGGCCATTCGTCGCCGCCGCGGGCCGTTGTCGCCGGAGGGCTACTTTCTCGATTCATTCAACTACCCAGCGCTGGTGGAAGCCTTGCTGCAGCCGCTTGGCCCAGGTGGCACTCTCCAATTCCGGCGAGCCGTCTTCGACTTTCGAACCGACTCACCCGTGAGCGCACCGATCGAGCGTGCCGAACCTGACGCCATCTTGCTCTTCGACGGCGTATTCTTGTTGCGGCCAGAGGTTCGGGCGCACTTTGAGTTCTCGGTGTTTCTTCATGTCGATTTCAACGTCGCGATGGAGCGGGCCGAGAAGCGCGACGCGCCTCTCTTTGGCAGTACTGCGGCGGTGCGTCAACGGTATGAAACGCGCTACGTGCCTGGTCAACGGCTCTATCTTGCCGGCGTACAGCCAGATCAGTGGGCGTCGGTCGTCGTGGACAACAACGATCCGGTACGACCGGCCGTGACGCACGCCGTTTAACCTTGCGCTGCAGCCGGCGGGCGCGCCGTCGTGCGATCATGGCGCGTGGCGCCCGCGACTGAGCGCCAGCGTTAGGCCGTCGAGCCTTGATCACGCCGAGCACAGGCTGGTCCAAAAGCAGACGTGGACATCCAGATAGAGCTTCAGCATTCCTCGATGGCTGAGCAGGCACCCGAACCCTTTTCGACAGGGCGTCTCGACGTCGGCCGCGGGCATGCTCTCTACTATGAGCAGGTCGGGGCGCGGGAGGGCACGCCGGTCGTGTATCTGCACGGGGGGCCGGGCGCGGGCTGCACGCCAGGGGCGAGACGCTACTTCGACCTCCGGCGACATCGAGCCGTGTTGTTTGACCAGCGAGCAGCAGGGCGGAGCACCCCGCACGCGAGCGACGAAGGCGTGCACTGGGCCAGCATCGACATGCATCACCACATCGATGACGTCGAGCGGCTTCGAGTGCATCTCGGCATAGAGCGGTGGATCGTATTCGGAGTGTCCTGGGGATCGGTCCTCGGCGCAACGTACGCTGAACGTCACCCGGAACGAGTCAGCGCTCTTGTTCTTGCTGCTGTCAGCACCGGTACAGAGGCCGACATCGACTGGCTGACGGGCCACGTGGGAAGGTTCTTCCCAGTCGAGTGGCAGGCATTCCATGACCACGTCCCCGTTGCGTTGCGGGAGGGCCGACTGGTCAACGCGTACAACACGCTGCTCATGGACCCCAATCCTGCAGTCCGGGAAGCGGCCGCGGTTGCGTGGTGCCGTTGGGAAGACGCCCATGTGGCGACGACTCCAAGAGTTCGGCCAAACCCTCGCTTCGCCGATCCGAGATTTCGCCTCGGGTTCGCTCGGCAAGTGACCCACTGCTGGCGCCACAACTCGTGGCTCGCGCCTGACGAAATCGTCAGAAATGCACCTCGACTGGCCGGAATCCGGGGATGGCTCATCCACGGCCGGCTCGACCTCAGTAGCCCCCTCGACGCTCCATGGCGGATCCACCACGCGTGGCCCGGCAGTAAACTCATCATCGTCAACGACGAAGGTCATGGCGGGGAGGCCATGTCGATGCACTGGTGCCGGGTCCTCGCCGCCCTTGCATAGCCAGGCATGGCTATCGCTCATCCTGATGGGCGCTGCCTAACTCGGCTTGCAGCCGTCGGCGGCCGGCGCAACAATGAGCCGCCGCGGCTGAAGCGCGGGCGTTATGCCGACAGACCGCGCTGACGCGGGATCCTCAGGAGCGAGGTATTTCAGCGTGCGTCGCAGTATTCTGTTCAGGGTAGGGAGCGGTGGATCATGCCAAAGCCGATCAACGTGAAAGCGCTGCCGAATTACCGCATCTGGTTGCGGTACGACGACGGAATCGAGGGGGAAGTCGATCTGTCTGCCCTGGCGGGGCGTGGCGTGTTCGCGCCGTGGAACGATGCGGCGTTCTTCAACGCGGTTCACCTCGGCTCTCACGGGGCGATCGAATGGTCGCCAGACCTCGACCTCTGCCCAGACGCGATGTACTTGCGACTGACCGGCAAGTCCGTGGAGGAGATCTTCCCGGACGTCAAGTTGGTTTCGGTCGATGCCTGAAATCAGCCGCTTCTACGGCATCGTCATCAAGATGTACTTTGCCGACCATGCCCCGCCACACTTCCACGCGGAGTACGCCGAACACGAAGCCAGGATTGCCATTGGTAGCCTGGCGGTGTTGTCCGGTGACCTGCCGCCACGCGCGATGGGGCTCGTAGCGGAATGGACGACGCTGCACCAGAAAGAACTTCAAGAACTGTGGGAACGCGCGGCCAAGTTGCAGCCGCTCAACCGTCTTGACCCACTGCCCTGAGTGCATCATGGCGGCATAACACGCGGCTGCACCGGACGACCGCGCGTCAAGAACGGTGGGCGGCCGCCGGTGAGCCGCAGTCGTTAGGCTGACGGCGAGTTCCAGTCATGATGATTGACCACGCACTTCGTGCTCGGATCTCCAGCGCGGTCACCGAAGCGCTAAGGCCGCTCCCCGCGGTCTTCGCCGGATGGGAGGGTGGCAGCGCCGCCTTTGGGTCTGTCGATGCCTATTCAGATCTTGACCTGGAGTACTTGGTGGCCGACGATGCATCGTTCGAGTTCTTGTACGCGTCTGCGGAAAGAGCCATCGAGACGGTGTCGCCTATTATCGCTAGTCACACCCCGCCCAAGGGGCAGGGACACTGGGCCGGCATCGGGCTGAGCGGGCTTAGGCTTCGCTGGCGTCCGGCGGCGGCTGTCGCGATGGTAAACCGCCGCCGCCGAAGCGGTGGGTTGGGCTGACCCTGAAGGCTTCTCGAATCCCAGTCTCATAGAATGCTGCGCATGCGTGAAGTCAACCGAATCGCTCGACTCCTCGAACGGACCTTCAGCGGGCAGGCCTATCACGGTCCCTCTTTTCGGGACGTGCTCGAAGATGTCAACGTTGCAATGGCGGCTCGCAGGCCGGAGGGCGGCGCGCATTCTATTTGGGAGCTGGTGAGCCACGTGACATTGGAGCTTCGCTACGCTCGCGCACTACTCGAAGGCAGCGCCAAGCCGTGGGTAGCAGGCCGTACGACGTGGTCAGCGCAGCAGGCGCCGTCCCCGGAGGCCTGGGACCAAGCGCTCAATGAGCTCGAAGACGCGAATCGAGAATTTGTCGGCGCCGTAGAGCGGCTCGACGATGGGGTTCTCGGCGAACACCTTTCCCAGGTGCGTTGCACCTATTACGTCATGCTGCACGGCATGGTCCAACACAGTGCCTATCACGCTGGCCAGATTGCGATCCTGAAGCGGCAACTGGGACCCACCGGTGGGAACGTCGATGTCGGGTAACATCCAGATGGAGTCGACGCGCGTGACCGCCGTGCGCGCATGTCGCGGTGGCGCGCGGCTCAGGTGGCCTAAGGGCCAGACACAACGATCCCCGCTGAGCCGCAGAGACCGATGGAATGGCGAACCGACACTTTGGGGCACTCGGTGAGGTCTGGAAGCACTTGCCACTCGCTGAGGTTCTTCGGCTGAATCCGCCCCTGCACTACTCGGAAACACACGCCGGATCCGCCGAGTACGCGCTGACCGAGAGCCCGGCACGACTTCACGGCGCCCTCCGATTTCTTGCTCGTGCGCCGGCTGATCCGGAACTGGCAGCCTGCAGCTATCTTGCGGCCCTCCGCACCGTGCCTGGCATGTACCCGGGATCCGCGTTGCTGGCAATGCGGGCGTTGGGCCAGCGCGCGGGCTACCTGTTCTGCGACACCGACCCCGAAAGCATCCAGAGCCTTCGCGAGGCTGGTCGCCATCTCGGCATCAGGCTTGCCGAGGAAGACGGGGTCTCGGCAATCCAGCGCGAAGCGGCATCCGCTGGACCGCGTCCCTCTGACGTGCTCGTGCACATCGACCCTGTTAGCGAACGGGCAAATGCGGCCACGGCGGAACGTCTGAAAACCGGCCACGGCAGGTAGGGGTGATCGGACATCCTTGAAGGTTTCCGCCTTCAAGGATGTCGATGGCCAATTACCTGCAAATGCCGAAGAAGCAACAAGTTCTCGCCCTCCTCGAGCTCGGCTGGACGTACCGCCGCATTGAAGCGGAGACGGGCGTTCGCCGTGAGACCGTCAGCCGGTACGACCGCGCGCGGCCGTCAAATGCGGCCAAAACGTTCCCCGGCTCGGATCCCTCGCCGACGGCACCGGTCCCCCCGACCGACGACACGGAGGACGCAAATGCGGCCAAACCGTTCGCCGGGGCGCCGCCAAATCCGGCCAAAACGTTCGCCGGCTCGGGGACCCCGCCACGGTTTGCCGCAGCCGCCTATCGGACGGCGATCACCGAAAAGCTGGACGCTGGCCTGAGCCTGCAGCGCGTCTGGCAAGACCTGGTCGAGGAGTACAGCTACGGCGCCAGCTACGAATCGGTGAAGCGATTCGTGCGGACGCTCACGCCGACGCGCCGCGCCATTGGGGTGTTCCACTGTGCGCCGGCCGACGAAGCGCAGGTGGATTTCTTCCAAGGGGCGCCCACGCTCGAGCCGCGCACCGGCGAATGGCGTCGGCCGTGGGTCTTTCGGATGACGCTGTGTCACTCGCGTCACGGCTACGAAGAGGCGGTCTGGGATCAGAAGCTCGAGACGTTTCTGCGGGTGCACGAGCACGCCTTCCGCGACTTCGGCGGCGTGCCGAAGGTGGTGCGCCACGACAATCTCAAGGCCGCCGTCGTCCGGGCGTGCTTCTACGACCCGGACAGTCACGAGGTGTACCTGGCGTTCGCGCGGCACTGGGGCTTCACGCCGCTGCCCACGCAGCCGCGCCACCCCCAAGAAAATGGGAAGCAGGAGCGGAGCGGCGGGTACGTCAAGGGCAACGCGCTGAAGGGCCGCCGGTTCGACAGCCTCGAGGCGCAGAATGCGTTTCTGCGGCACTGGAATTGCACGATTGCGCGGCTGCGCATCCATGGCACCACCCGCCGCCAGGTGTGGACGCACTTTGTCGAGGCCGAGCAGCGCGTGCTGCAGCCGCTCGCCGCGACGGCCTTTCCGATCTTCACGGCTGGCGAGCGCACCGTACACGGCGACGGCCATGTCGAAGTGGACGGCAGTTTCTACCCCGTGCCCCTGGCATTGCTCGGGCAGAAAGTCCGCGTGCAGTGGGACGCGCACCTCGTGCGCGTCTTTCGTCACGACGCGCTCGTCGCCGTGCACAAGAAGATCGCCGCCGGTCTCTTCGCGCCGCGCGCCGGTGAAGCGGAGGCCTCGACGCGTCAGCAGGCCTTCGTCGATCGCTTGCTCGGGCAGTGTCAGCGCGTCGGGCCGTCGCTCGAGCTCTGGGCCGCGGCCGCGCTCGCCGCCCGTGGCGTCCGCGCCATCCGTTTGATTCAAGGCGTCTTGGGCCTGACGCGCAAGCATCCACGCGAGCGGGTGCTGCGCGCGATCGCCGAGGCCCACGCCCGTCAGCACTTCCGCTATCAAACCATTCGTCAGCTCGTCGAGCGGCCGCCGGCGCCCGCAGCGCCGGCGCTGGTCGTCGACGATCCGGCGATTCGTCCGATGACCCAATACACCCTGGAGGATTTCCTACAATGAATGCTCAGCTCACGACCCGCCTGCGCCACTTGCGGTTGTCGGGCATGGTGGAGGCCCTGCCCGGACGCGTCGCCCAGGCCGAGGCGGCGCCGCTGCCACACCTGGACTTCTTAGAGTTGCTCGTCGAGGACGAGCTCGCGCGACGCGCCAATCGACTCTACGCGCGTCGGTTGAAACAGGCGGGCGTGGTCACCGTGACGACGCTCGCTGATTTTGATTGGACCTTCAATCCGAAGATCCCGAAAACCAAACTCGTGGAGCTCGCGAGCGCCCGCTTCGTCCAGACCCATGGCGGGGTGCTGCTCATCGGCCCGCCCGGCGTCGGTAAATCTCACATGGCCACGGCCATCGCCGTCGGTGCCATCCGCGCTGGCCACCGCGCGCTCGTCCGGAGCACGTTCGATCTGGCCGCCGATTTCGCCCAGGCTGAAGCGACCGGCAGCCGCCGCGACTTCGTGCAGCAGCTGACGCGCGTTGACCTCCTGGTCCTCGAAGACTTTGGCATGAAGAAGCTCGGCCCGAGTGCCGCCGAGGATTTGCTGGAGGTGTTCGTCCGGCGTCACGAAACGGGCTCGACGCTGATCACTACGAATCGACCGACGCAAGACTGGGGGGTCTTTCTCGGCGATGTCCCGGCGGCGACCGCGATCCTCGATCGCTTCCTGGCGCACGCCACCATCGTGCCGATGACCGGCAAGAGCTATCGACTGCGCCGCCGATCGACCGACGACCCGTCGTGAAGAGGGCCGTGGACGCTGCCGGCGCCGTGGACGCGAAGAGCACGCGCCCACCGCGCCTTGGAAATCGCTGCGCGATTCCCACAAGCGCCCACCGCCCGTCCTTGCTCGATGTGTACGGAACGAACCGGCAAAGGCTCACGCTTGCACGTGAACACGGATCCATAGATACTCACAGTCCCTGCCGGTGGCCGGTTTTCAAACGTTCCTCACTGGCCGCATTTGAACGTTCGGTGACACGACCCCTTCGAACCTCATGAGCGCGTGGTACCCGACGGCATGACGTCCGTCGAATTGGCCGCGCATCTTGCGAGGAGCGGATATCGAGTCGTCTATTGGTATGGATACGATTCGATCCATGAACGAGCGTGGGCGCGCGAAGAGATCGCTCGTCTCGCGCCTGCGGCGGAATTCTGGTGCGGGGACGTGACGATGCCGTCGCCGTTTGTCTATCCCGAGCGGAGTGGAGTCTGGGGATGTGGCGTGGTGCTGGCCAACATGACCGCGGCGGAAGCACGAGCCTGCGCCCGACTCGGAAGCGCGCTGGAGCGCATCAGCGCCGACGACGTGTTGCCCGGGAACGAGCCTGCGCGGCTCGAGTTCACCGTCATTCAGTAGGCCCCGCCATGACGGATTGCTGGGCATTCGGAAGTGAAGGGATTGAGGGGCTGATGCTCCGAGTTGCAGGTTGTCAGGTTCCAGACATTCGCGCGGACGTTCCTCGATCCCTCCAGTGGGTCGAGACATTCGGCATGCGGGCGGCGGCTGAGGGCGTGCGTCTTCTCGTCTTTCCAGAAGGATTTCTACAGGGATATTTCACGGACCGGCGCTCGGCGTACGAGCACGCGCTGGAATTGACCTCTCGCGCGTTCGCAACCGTGTTGAGGGCGCTACGCCGCGTCAGGCCGATGCTCGTGCTGGGCGTACTGGAGCGAGAAGGCGAGAGGCTATTCAACAGTGCGGTCGTCGTCGAGCGTGGTGAATTGGTCGGTGTCTACCGAAAGACCCATCTCGTCGGCCGGGAAGCGACGACATTCGAGGCAGGCGACCAGTACCCACTCTTCGAGGTCGACGACGTTCGCTTCGGCGTGAACATCTGCTACGACACGAACTTTCCTGAGGCCGCCAAGGCGGTTGCCGACCAGGGAGCGCAGCTGATTGTCTGTCCCGCCAACAACATGCTGACGCGAGCCAACGCCGAGCGGTGTAAACTGCTGCACAACGAGACCCGCTTGCGCCGAGTCCGCGAGACCGGGGTGTGGCTGGTGTCGGCGGACGTCACCGGATCGTCAGACACCACTATCGGCTACGGACCGACCGCCGTGCTCCATCCGTCAGGCGTCGTCCTGGCGCAGGTTCCGCTCCTGTCGACGGGTATGGTGGTCGCCGATGTCGGCCCGGACGCTGTCGGAGCGGCCTCTGTCCGACTCCTTGACCTGGCGTCGGAGGCGGCTGGCTAACCTCGGCTTGCGGCCAACGGCGGCCGACGCGACGATGGGCCGCTGCGGCAGACGCCGCGCGCTAGACCGCACGATCAGCGGCTTGCCGGACGACCCCGAGAATGGCAGGATCAGCGCATGGCTCCGGACACTCTGGCGGAACTGTTGAAACTCTCCTCCGGCGAGCGGGCCGAGTTGGCCATGGCGC
The DNA here is from genome assembly GCA_963849525.1 of uncultured Acidobacteriota bacterium. Classification (GTDB taxonomy): domain Bacteria; phylum Acidobacteriota; class Vicinamibacteria; order Vicinamibacterales; family SCN-69-37; genus CAVXSP01. Next base: position 906,108 of record CAWKHL010000010.1, read on the forward strand.
TCTGGGCAAGCCTCGACGAGGCACAACGAGGTTCGCAGCTGACCCTGACGGCTGACCAAGCCGCAGAGCTCGACCGGCGGTTCGAAGAACACGAAGCGGATCCCAGCACGGCCCTGCCGTGGGACGAGGTTCGGCGAAGGCTCCTGAACCGGCCGTGACCCCAGAGCTGGTTGTCCGCCCTCAGGCGGCCGCCGAATTGCTCGAGGCCCAGCAGTGGTTCGACGCGCAGCAACCGGGGCTCGGCCACGAATTCGCACTCGAAGTCAACCTCACCATTTCTGAAGTGCTCGCCCGGCCTGAGAGCTTTCCGCAAGTCCATGGCGCAACTCGACGGGCCATTGTTCATCGCTTTCCATTTGGTGTGTTTTTCCGGATTGCCGCGAACGCCATCGTCATCCTTGGCATTGTTCATGGGCGTCGCGATCCGGAGACTTGGCGTCGGCGGCGGTGAGGCCTAACATGCACTGCAGCCGACGGGCGCGCCTCAGTAAACGTCGTTGCGGCGCGCCCGCGGCTGAGCGCTCACGTTGGGCTGACAGATCAAACGCGCGAGAACCAGTAACCGGGCCGCCGTCGATCGTGTGCGAAGGCAAGCAGTCGAATCGCGCCATCCCACTCCAAGTAGGCAATGTGGTAGGGAAATCGTTCGACCGGAAACCGGCGGGCGGGCACATCATTCGGGACGCCCGGCACAAGGCGACCGATCTGAGGCCAGCGTGCAATTTGATCGAGGGTGGCGTCCACCGCTTCAACGAACTCGACACCAAGGCCCCGCCGCTGACCGTTGTACCAAACGGCGGCGTCCTCGAGTTCGGCGGAGGCTTCTGGTTCTGGTCGGAAGACGCGGTTCATCGTTCGGCCAGCCGCTGCAGGACGCGCGCGCGCACGTCCTCCCACGGCTCGCCGGTCGAGTCGCCGCTCATCACTCGCCGGGCGCGCCGCTCGATCTCGTGCGCCCACGCGGCCTCGACCTCGGCCGGGCTTTCGGCGGCCGTCTCGTCCAGACTGGCGAGGAGTTCCGCTGCCACATCGGCTCGTTCGTCAGTCGGCAGCGTCAGTGCTTCCCGAAGAAGGGCTTGCGCTCGCGAGGTCATGCCGCCATTCTAGACGCCGAAGGGGCAGCCCAACAAGCGGCTGCACCCGACAGCCGCGCCGTCAAGGGCAGTGACGCGGCCGCGGGTGAGCCGCGGTCGTTATGCCGACAAACAAGAACCTTCCGCTGCGTCCATACATCGTGCATACTAGGCGGAGATGGACGACCTCCGGTTCGAGTGGGATTCAGCGAAGGCGACACTGAATCTTCGCAAGCACGGGGTGCCTTCGAAGAAGCGCAAACGGTGTTTGCCGACGAGCACGCGCTGATTATCGACGACCTCGAAACGGTCGGCGGTGAAACCCGCCTCGTGCTTCTCGGCATGAGCAGCGGTCTGCGGGTCTTGAGTTGTGGTTCACGTCGTCCGGGTCGCTCCCGAACGAATCCGAATCATTTCGGCACGGAAGGCGACGAAGTCTGAACGTGCGTCGTACGCGAGAGGACTCCAGCGATGAAGAAAGAATACGATTTCAGTGATGCTCGGCCAAGCCCGTACGCGAAACGCTTGAAGCGAAGTGTCACGATCCGTCTGGATAATACGACGGTCGCGGTACTTCAAGAACCTTGCCGCGGAGACCGGCATCGCATACCAGACCCTGATCAACTCATACCTGCGAGATTGTGCCGAGACGAGGAGGCGTCCGACCATGCAATGGGTTGGCGCGACCAAGGGGGCGGCATAACATCGCGCTGCACCAGACGGCCGCGGTGGTGAGCGTATCGCGGCCGCTGGTGAACGCTGCCGTTGGGCACGCAACAATCGCGTCGGCGTTATACTCGCATGCAGGTGGAGTCCATGCCTTCAAAGTCGGCTGTCGTACATTCCGACCCGAACGTCATGGGCGGGACGCCCGTCTTCATCGGGACTCGAGTTCCGGCTCAATCCCTGTTCGACTACCTGGAGGGCGGGGACACGCTCGATGAGTTTCTCCGGCAGTTTCCGACCGTGAAGCGCGAGCAGGCACTCGCGGCTCTTGAACAGGCTCGCGAGAGCATCCTGTCCAGTGCGCGTCCTGCTTGACGAGAACCTCCCGCACGATCTGATTGCCCCGCTGTCGGAACACATCGTTTCGACAGTGCAGGGCATGGGTTGGGCGGGCATCGAAAACGGCGAACTGCTCCGCCTCGCGGCTGGGCAGACAGACGCCTTCATCACGATGGATCGACGCCTCCAGCGGCAACAGAACCTCTCAGTCCTCTCATTCGGAGTCATCCTGATCGTCATCGTCGCCAAATCGAATCGCGTTCAGGACTTGTTGCCGCTCGTCCCGGCTGTTCTCGGCGCACTCGGGCGCGTTCAGGCCGGGCAGCTTCAGCAGGTTGGTGCCTAACATCGCCTTGCAGCCGACGGCGGCGAGTGAAATCATCTGATGCCGCCGCGGCTGAAGCCGCGCGTTAGGCCGACACACTGATCAGAGGACCGGAGACCGCCATGCCTGCCGGCAAGACACGCAAGACGTCCAAGCCCACGGTCCGAAAACCGGCCGGGCGCACGGCGGTACCAGGCAACGCTGCCGCGACGCTGCCGGCAAGCATGCTCACCGGCAAAGCGAGCCCTGCGAAGGCAGCCGACGGTGACAAGCCGGTCTTCGCCTACATCGCCAGCTTGCCGCAGCCGCAGCGGGGCATCGCCGAACGAGTCGATGCCCTGGCGGCCAAGACGCTGCCCGGCCTGCAGCGCTCCGTGAAGTGGGGCATGTCGGTACTACGGCGTCGGCGATGGCTGGTGCTTCTGTTGCGGCGGCTTCGCGAAACACGTCAAGCTCATGTTCGTGAACGGCGTGACGCTCACGCCGGTACCGCCAGTGACGCCGGTGGCGATGGGCAAATCCACTCGGGGCGTGGAGCTGAAGTCAGTGGGCGACCTCGACGAACGCCAGGTCGCGGCATGGATGATTCAGGTCGCGGCCGTGCCCGGCGTCGGGGGGAAGAAGTCGTAGACCTGAAGACTGGTGTCGATCGCGCTGGTGTGAGAAGCCCTCCGCCGCGGGGATCCCGAATGCCTCGAGGGCAGGCGGCCGGTCCGCTGCGCGGCCCGGGGCTCAACCGAAGCGTTGCCGATCACAGTCAACATCGATGATGCACGCGGCTCCAATTGACACTCGACGGCTGCGACTGGTTCCGAAGAGCCTGGCGGAGGTTCGTGCCCAGATCGACGCGATGGAGGCCGACCAACGAGCAGAGTTGTCGCCGGGCTGGCTGGCTCAGCTCGATACGCCGAGCGTGGATCTCTGGACACTCGGATTTACCCTCGTCGATCGCGGCACGGACGCCGTTGTCGGGGCGTGTGGGTTCAAGGGGCCACCGGGAGCCGACGGGATCGTGGAGATCGCCTACGGCGTGACGCCGGACCAGCAGGGCAAGGGCTATGCGACCGAAGCCGCTCGGGCGCTCGTGGCCTACGCCTTTGGTGAAGGACACGTTCGGCTGGTCCGTGCCCACACGTTTGCGGCGACAAATGCGTCCGCGCGCGTGTTGACCAAGTGTGGCTTCAGAGCGATGGGCGAGGTCGACGATCCAGAAGACGGGTTGGTCTGGAGATGGGAACGGCGACCGGACTGACACTACGAGGCTGTCGTTTCGGCTACTCGCCAATCAATCTCAGCACGCCCTTGCATCTCTGAAAACGCGCCCACCAGACCGCGTCGTTCCAGGCGGAGTTGTGCGTCAGACGAAGCCGCGGATCGTGCGCGATGAGCGCGCGCACCGTTTCGACGCGGCAGCCGCCAAACATCGGACGGTCGGGTCCGTGGAGCGTGCCGGCGCTGACCGCGCGGGACAACGGCGTGGCGCCGTGTTCGTCCTCGACGGTCGGGTCCGCTCCGTGGGCGAGCAGCAATTTGAGGATGGCGGGATCCGTGTCGCCCGCCGCGAGGAACAGCGGCGCCACGCTTCGCGGGCCGGCACTCCGGTTCGGGTCGGCGCCGCGATCGAGAAGAAGCCGGACGACGGCAGGCTGCCGCTGGAGAATCGCGTGCTGCAACGGCGTCGCGTCCCAGTCATCACCCGTGGGGCCCGGCCGGTTCACGTCAGCGCCGGAATCGAGGAGGAGCGTGGCCGCTTCGAGCGATCCGGACCGCGCGGCCCAGATCAACGCCGTCCACGAGTCGCCACCCTCATCGGCTTTATGACCGTCATGGAGCAGTTGGCGAAGGGCGGTGACGTCGTTGCGGGCGGCGGCCTGGGTCAGCGGAGTTGCGGGACCCTGAGCGCAGGCCCCCGCCGCGAGCAGCGCGGCGCCCAGCCCGAGTAGAAGCAGGAAACGGTGCATGACGACCTTCGAGAAGCATCGTATATACAGAACTTTGCAATGTAAAGTGTTAAGCGCTTCCTGACGCCGACGACCGTGGCCGCGGCGGAAGCCCGGCATCAGACATCGCTCGGGACATCCGAGCCCGACGGGACGAGTAGGCGTCTCCAGCGCCGTGCTCTTCTCGCCAGGGCCAGCGAAGCCGCGGCGGAGCCCGCGGTGGCAACCGCGAAGACGGGCCCTAAGACCAGCAGGTTCCAGAGGAACGCGGGGTCCCCGGCCAAGGCGACGGCCAGGACAAAGGTCGCCGACAGCATCAACCCCACCGACGCTCCCCACGCGGCAAAGCGTGGAAGGGACATTTGATCGAACCGGCGACGACCCTCGACAAGACCCAGCGCCCCCGAGAAGACGACGCCAGCGACAAACCCGAACGCCCCAAACATGAGGGGAAACGGGGGGTCGGGACGACGACCGGTCACGAGCAGGATCCCGAGCGCCATGATCGCGCCCGCCCCGCCCCAAGCCGCTGCCCAGATCAGGCCGACGCCGACTGCGCCGCGCATGGGTCTCAGCCACCGAGTCACTTCCGCCTCCGTCAATCCCGACCTCTTGCTCTGCGCACCACGCCGGCCGTTGCAAGCCCTGCTCACGATGGCATGGGGATCTAGCGTGATCACGCGATTTGTTTGCCGAGACATTGTGAGACCGCGGGGCGTTGCCTAACCCCGCGTTGCGCCAGACGGCCGCCGGTGCGATCATGCTGGACCTTCCTGATCATTCCCGACGCGCTCAGGATGGACATGAAGGTGCCTGCCATCGACGACGACCGTCGCCGGGGCGGGGACCGGCGCATCCGGAAGGAGGTTGAATGAATCGGCGATCCGCGTGGGCCATCGTCGTCGGCGTGCTGGTCGGAATCATCGCCACCACGCTGATCGACATCGTCCTCCACGTGGCGGGTGTGTTTCCGCCGCTCAAGACGCCGATCACGGACGGGCTTGCCTTACTGGCGACCTCCTATCGGATTGTCATCGGCATCGGGTGCGCCTGGCTGACCGCGCGACTGGCGCCGAGCCACCCGATGAGACACGTGATGATCCTTGGGGCCCTTGGCGCCGCGGCTGCGCTCGTCGGAGTCATCACGACGTGGAACCTAGGGCTCGGTCCGAGGTGGTATCCGATCGCATTGGTCGTGCTTGCCGTACCGCAGTCCTGGGCTGGCGGCAAGCTCTTCGAACGTCAAATGGTTCTCGGTTGATACCGCCCGGCCACGATAAGGGCGGGTCTCATAAGCTCATGACGCGCGACGTCTATACGCACGGGCATCATGAATCGGTGCTTCGCAGCCACACATGGCGCACTGCGGAGAACTCGGCTGCCTATCTGCTGGCGGAGCTTCGACCCGGGATGGAGCTTCTCGATGTGGGCTGTGGCCCCGGCACCATCACGGCCGATCTGGCGCGGTTGGTGGCGCCTGGCCGCGTCATCGGCATCGACCGTGCGCCCGAAGTCCTGGCGCAGGCGAGCGCTCACGCCCGCGAGAAGGGCGTGTCGATCGATCTCCGCGTGGGCGATGTGTACGCGCTGCCGTTCCCGGACGCTTCGTTTGACGTGGTGCACGCCCACCAGGTCCTGCAGCACTTGAGCGACCCGGTCCGGGCCCTGGCCGAGATGCGGCGCGTGCTGCGGCCTGGCGGCGTGCTCGGCGCCCGCGACGGCGACTACGCGTGCTTTGCGTGGGCGCCCCTCGATCCGGTGCTTGCGCGCTGGCTCGACCTCTACCGTGCGGTCGCGCGCCGCAACGGCGGCGAGCCCGACGCCGGACGGTTCCTCAAGGGGTGGGCGCTCGACGCTGGCTTCAGCACCGTGCAGGCCAGTAGCTCCACCTGGACCTATGCGGACCCACACTCCTGCGCGTGGTGGGCCAACTTGTGGGCCGACCGCTGCGAACTGTCGTCGCTCGGCGAGCAAGCCATCACCTACGGGCTGTCAACGCGTGACGAGCTCGCCGCCATTGCGACGGCGTTCCGCGCGTGGTCGAAGAAGCCTGATGCGTTCTTCATGGTGCCCCATGGAGAAGTCTTGGCGCGTGAGTAGCGGGTAAGCGTTGAGCCGCGGTCGTTCGCGCGCTCGGCGAACGCGCGCCTGTTGTCTTTGAATCCTCATGAGAGCGCCGCCCCTCGTGGAAACGCCCCGGCTCGTCCTCGCGATGCCAGTGGCCGCGGATGCCGAAGCCGTCTTCCGGCGGTACGCCGGCGACGACGTCGTGACGAGGTACCTGGGATGGCCCACGCATCGAACGATTGCCGACACGCAGAGGTTTCTCGCGTTCAGCGCCGTTCAGTGGGAACGTGAGGGGGCCGGGCCCTACCTGATTTGGGCGCGGGAAGACGGTGAACTGCTCGGGGGCACCGGTCTCGGCCTGGAGCCGGGCGGGCAGGCGATCACCGGCTACGTCCTCGCGACGGACGCCTGGGGAAATGGCTACGCCACCGAGGCGCTGACCGCCGTGGTGGAGGTCGCCACCGACAGCGGCGTCAGGCGACTGTACGCGCTGTGTCACCCGGCGCACCAGGCGTCATGGCGCGTGCTCGAGAAGTGCGGCTTCGCACGGGACGGCAGCTGGAACCGGCCGCTCGAGTTTCCCAATCTCGCGGCGGGGATCACGCAGGACGTGCTTTGCTACCGCCGGGGGCTTGGTCGGCGCGCGGGTTAAGGGGCGAACCGGGCCAATGCGCCCATCGCCTCGTCCATCACGTCGCGGCAGCGCTCGGCTTAGCGTTGGGCCTCAACAGAGTCGTGGCGCTAGAATCAGCCGGGCACGGTGGTTCGGGCTGAGGCCTAACCAGCGGCTGTCCCCGCGGAACACTTTTGTCGGCCTGACACGCACGCCGAGGGGCGCATCATGAACATCCTGTTGTGGGTGCTGCAGGTCCTCGCCGCGTTCCTATACGGATCGTCGGGGGTCATGAAGGTCTTCATGTTCGACAGAATCAGTCAAGACGTCCCGTCCTTCGGCGCGCTGCCGCGGGGAGCGTGGATGGCGCTGGGCATCTTGGAACTCGTCTGCACCCTCGGTCTCATCGTCCCCGCGGCCTTCCACTGGAAGCCGGCGCTCACGGTGGCGGCCGCGGCGGTCCTGGCGATCGAGAGCCTGGTGTTCGTCTGGGTGCACCTCAAGTACCACGAGATGGCGCCCTTGATCTTGAGCAGCGTGCTGGGCCTCCTCATGGTGTGCATCGCGTATGGCCGGGCGGTGCTGAGCCCGATTGGCTGACCGGCCGCCCTCGCAATCTCTCTTGAATCACGACCGCGCATCGGAGGTCACATGAAACGAGTCACCGGCATCGGCGGCATCTTCTTCAAAGCCAAAGACGCTCCGGCACTACAGGCCTGGTACAAGCGGCACTTGGGCATCGACGTCCAAGCCTGGGGCGGCGCCGCCTTCGATTGGACCGACGCGGAGGGCAAGCCGGTGGCCGGCACAACGGCCTGGCTCATCGATCCGCAAGAAAGCGATCACTTCGCTCCGAGCGCGGCTGCCTTCATGGTCAACTACCGAGTAGAAGACCTCCACGGATTGGTCAAGGCCTTGAAGGACGAAGGCTGCCATGTGCTCGAGAAGGTTGATGAATCCGATTACGGGACGTTTGCGTGGGTCATCGATCCAGAAGGCAACAAGGTCGAACTCTGGCAACCGCCCGCCGGCCAATGACGATCCACGTGGCGGCGAGTAGGGCGGACCACCAGATGGCGCCGGCGCGCTGTCACACGCGGCAGGCGCGGGGGGCGCCCTGCCGGTCAACGCGACCGAAGAGCTCAGAGAGCGAGGCTTCGTCGTGCTGATGCCGCCCGAGACGCGCTCGCGCCTTGGGCAGGCGGCGCGGTACGCCCTCGCGCTTTGAAGGGGCGGCGGGCAGCAGGCGGCGGAACGCCGCTGGCGTTACGATGTGCCGACGCGTCGATGAATGGCTTACTGGCGAAGGCGGTGCTGGCGTTTCTGGTCCTTCCAGGGACCGTGGCGTTTGCTGTTCCTCTCCTGCTCATCGCGCCGCGGGCTCCGTTGAACATCGCCGCCTCCGCGGCGCCGCTCACGGCCGGGGCGGTCGTGCTCCTCTGGTGCGCGCGGGACTTCTACGTGTCCGGGAAAGGCACGCTGGCGCCGTGGGCTCCGCCGCGCGGCCTCGTGATGACCGGCCTCTATCGCGTGTCGCGAAACCCGATGTACGTCGGCGTGCTGCTGATCCTGTGTGGGTGGGCAGCCGGATTTGGCTTCTGGCCGCTAGCCGCATACGCCGGAACCGTCGCGGTGGCCTTTCACCTCCGCGTCCTGCTCTACGAGGAGCCGACGCTCGCGAGAAGCTTCGGCCAGCAGTGGGACCATTACAGGCGGAGTGTGCCGCGCTGGATTGGTGTTCCGACACGGATGCCATCGGCCTGAGCCTGGCGCTCGGTGGCGGGTGAGGGTCGATTGGCGCGATGAGCATTCGAATCGAACCGGTAGGCGTCGAGCACACGGTCAGAGTCCAGGAACTGGCCTCGGATCCTGCGCTCGCCGCGACGTCCAACCTCCCCTCGCCGTATCCAACCGACGGTGCGCGGACGTGGATCGCGCACGTCCACGAGAGACGCGAGAAGGGAAGGCTCTACGCGTTCGCCGTCATCGACCCCGAAGAGGGCCTTGTGGGGATTGGCTCGCTGATGGATGTCAACCGAGGCCAGCGGACGGCCAGCCTGGGCTACTGGACCGGGCGTCCCTACTGGGGCCGCGGCTACGCCACGGCCGGGGCTCAGTTGGTCGTGTCGTTCGGCTTCGCTGAACTCGGCCTCCGGTCGATTCGGGCGACGTGCCTCGTGGAGAATGCCCCATCGGCCCGAGTACTCCAGAAGCTCGGGTTCAAGAATCGACGGGCCCGGGCCGAGGGACTCCCGGGGTGAGACGGTAAGCCTAATCCTCGCGCCCAGGCTCACCGGATGAACCAGGGATGCATCCCGATCTGACGCTGAGGCGACCGCGGGAGGACGAAGAGCAGGAAGTCCTGCGGGCTCACCGCGCCACCTCGCCCGAGGTTCCCTCGTTCCTCCACTACTACCAGGCGGCGCCGGCCGAGATCCCGCTGATCGGGTCATTCGGCGCACCCTCGCCACGGCCCCGGACCCGCGCCGCGGCATCGACCTTCGTGTCGCCGGCTACAGGAAGTAGTCGATCCGCCGTTCCGTTTCGACTCGCTGGCTGCCGACCGTCCCACTTCGAACCGTCCAATTGTGGTACGCATCGAATCCACGGCAGTGATACCGCTCAGGACCGATTGGCCCGTCCGCCGAACGCCGCGTCACGGTCACTTCAGAATCATCCGCAGAGTAATCCCATGCGTAGCTGCACAGCTCCTGGCCAAGCATCGACGCGGACTGATGTAAATGCCGATCCTGGTCGTCGTAGGAGAGCCTTACAGCGCACAGTTCAAACGCGGGAATCTCACTAAGGCTGCCGTCGCTCTCCAGCTGGCCCAGCAGGATCTGCCTGGCGACGATCACTCGAAGACGGTCGTCCACTCGATACTCGATCCGTGAGGTCGGCTGACGTTCAGCATGGTAGAAGGTTGTGGCCGTCGGAACACCCGAGGAATCAATCTGGGTGCGAACGACACTCGCTCCTGAGCACCCAAACGAGATGTTGGGGACGTACCGTGATGCCCACGCGTCAGCGGATGGCAACTCTTCTTCCTCAAGAGAGGTCCCTCCCTCCTGGAATGCGATGGCTACGGCACGTCCGTAGGTCGTGCCCTTCGCCGAAACAAACACCGTCCTGCGCACCATGAGCCTGGCATCCTCGCGAAACTCAAGATGCTCTTCGACGCGCGACGTCTCGCCGGCGACCCACCGCACAATAGTCGCCCGCTGAACGGGGCCCCTGAGATCGAAGCAGACGCGATCTAGCGGCATGCCTGACCACCGTCGTGATGAGTCATAACGAACCTTAACCAAGCTCGAAGCTCGTCACGCCGAAAATCCGCGACCACGGTAACGCCGGGGCGGGGCCGTAATACATTCGCGCGCACCCGAAGCTTTCAGCGAGGCCGTGCCGCGCGGCAAGCGCCAGCGCGGCGGGATTGTTCTCGGGCGTGTCGAGAAGGACCGGCTGGCCCGCCGCCAGGTCGGCGAGGGCGTCGAAAAGTCGGTCGGCCAACTCCGGTGCGTCGGCGAACAGCGGGCCGATCTTGAATCCGTCGCGACACGGCCGGATGACGCCGTAGCCCTGCAACTGCTGGCCATCCCATGCGCCGAGCGCCCGGCCTCCGGCCGGGGTGATCCAGCGCTGCAGAAACGCCTGGCGCGCACAACCGAAGTGCGCCAGGTCACAGGCGGCGACAGCGGTGCAGGGCAGTGTGGAGAGGTCGGCCAATCCCTCGAGGGCGCCCCTCGGCGCCGCCCGCCCGGTGCCGGCCATGCGCAGATTGCGGTGGGAAAAGACGAACCCGCCCTTGGCGTAGAACGCTTGCATGTCGAACACGCCGTCCATGCCGATCGCCGCGTCCGGTCGCAGCCGGGCGAGCAGCGCATCGCGCCGCCAGCGCCAGAACGTCCGGCCGATGCCCTGTCCGCGTCGGTCGGGCCTGACGATGAAGAAGCCCATGAACCCGAAGGCGCCACCGTAACTGACGATTGACCCCGTGGCAACGACCTCGCCCGTGTCTTCGGCGCACACGAACCCCTCCGGATCGGTCGCCCAATACGCGTCGGCGTCGTGCAGTCCAGGATTCCATCCCTCAGCGGCGGCCCATTCAATCGCGGTGTCGAGTTCGGCGCGCGTGGCCGGTCGGTAACGGATCATGCGAGGAGCGTGAGCGGTGTGCGGGTGCGTGTCAATCGAAAGAAGGGGCGCGCCGCCGCGCCGCCTTGCCAAGGGTGACAGCGACAAGACGAGACGAAGCCCGCCTTCGACGTCGTTGACATCCCGCCACCACCGGCCCACGATGGCTGCGTGCCCCGCGCCCTCACGTTCGCGGCGCTGCTGGCCGTCGTTCCGTGCACGCTCGCGGGCCAACAGCCGAGCGTGCTCCGCGTCACCGTGACCCTCGTCAACGCGGCGGGAACGCCAATGCCGGTGCCGCAGCACGTCCTATTCGTCAGCGACGATCCCGTCACCGCCGCGCCTCGTCGGATGATCACGGGCTCTGACGGCACGGCCAGCCTGACGTTGCCGCCCGGGAAGTACACGGTCGAATCGGACCAGCCGGTCGCCTTCGAGAACCATGCCTACGAGTGGATCCAGACCGTGGACGTCACGGCCGGGCGCGAGACCACACTCGAATTGACGACGCACAACGCGGAGGTTGGGCCCATTACCCCCGCGGCGGCCGAGTCGCTGCCCGGCGCCGTCGAGCCGCCACCGGCGGCCGCCGCCTCGTCCCTCCTCCTGAAATGGCAGGACAGCGTCGTCGCGCTCTGGACGCCAACCACCCACGCCTCGGGATTCGCGATTGACGCGAGGGGGCTCATCGCCACGAGCGCCCGGGCGATCGGCGCCGCGACGTCGATCGAAGTGCAGCTCACGCCGGACGTCAAAGTCGCCGCGCGCGTCCTCGAGACCGACCGCGCGCGTGACGTCGCCATTCTTCGGATCGATCCCGCGGTGCTTGCATCGGTGCCCCCGGTGCCGTTGGGGTGCGGGCTTCCCAGGAAGCCGCTCGAAGACGGGCAGGACGTCTTCACGATCGGCACGCCTCTCGGTGAAGCCAAAGGCCTCACGGACGGCACCGTGAACCGGGCGGCGCCGCCAAACGTCGAGTCGGACTTCCTGCTGCCTTCCGGTAGCGTGGGGGGACCAGTCTTCGTAGACGACGGCGACCTCGTCGGGATCACGTCGCTCGCCGGCGATAATGAGAACCGCAGCGGAGACGTGCGGATTGTCCCGCTCGATGCCGTGTGCGATGTCGTGGCGTCGGCGGAGCCGAGGATGACAGACGCCGCCCCGTCTGGTACGCATTTGCCCGTCGAGCCGGCGCGGCCGTTTCCCATGCCCGCGCTCGCGACGGACGTCGCGCGGCAGCCGGCCAGCTTGCATCCCTACCAGACCTCCTCCTCCGACTTCGACATCACGTTCATTACGCCCCCGCTGGTCTACGGCGCGTCGCGGGAATCGGATCGCACTCTCACGGATTTCGGCGACTGGTCCGACTACGTGGCCGGCCATCCCGCGGTCCTGCTCGTGCGTGCGACACCGAAGCTGACGGAGAGTTTCTGGACGACCCTCGCTCGCGGCGCCGCGGCCACGCAGGGCATCTCGCTGCCCCCGATCAAACATTTCAAACCCGGCTTCTCGCGGATGCGCGCGTTCTGCGGCGACACGGAAGTGACGCCCATCCACCCGTTCACGCTCGAGACGCGCGTCTCCGAAAGCGACGCCATCCGCGAAGGGCTCTACGTCTTCGCTCCAGACGCGCTCGGGCCGACGTGCGGGAAGGTCAAGCTCGTGCTGTATTCCGAGAAGGATCCGGACAAGGGGGACGAGCGGACGGTCGATTCAAAGCTGCTGGATCAAGTCTGGCAGGACTTTGCGCCGTACCGCGCGCTGAAATAGCACGCGGCCCGCGCGTCAGCTGCACGATCAACACTGCTCGCTCCGGGAGCCCGATCATGTTGAACACGTCCGATGTCATCGCCTTCGTCGCAACCACAAATGCCGAACGGGCCCGCGCCTTCTACGAAGGGACGTTGGGCTTGACGCTCCTGGAAGACAACCCGTTCGCGGTCGTATTCGACGCTCACGGCGTCATGCTGCGAGTGCAGAAGGTTCAATCGTTCGATCCCGCCCCTCACACGACTCTCGGGTGGAACGTCGCCGACATCCGCCAGACGATCGCGGACCTCGCGCAGAAGGGCGTCGTGTTCGACCGGTATCCCGGCCTTCCGCAAGACGACCTTGGGATCTGGTCGTCTCCGAGCGGGGCGCGAATCGCGTGGTTCAAGGATCCGGACGGAAATGTGCTCTCGCTCACGCAGTTCTGAACGTCGCCGAGCGCTGTTCACGCCCCGGCGATGAGACGCCGGGCCGCGACGAGCGCGCCGTCGCTGCGGACGCCGGCGGCGACGAGTTGAGCGCGGGCGGCCACGTCCGGGTGGAGGCTGCGCTCGAGCGCGGCCGTGAGCGAGTCGGCGGTCGGCGCGCCCGGCGCGTGCCTGGTGCCGATGCCGAGGTCGTCGATGCGTTGCGCCCAGTGGTACCTGATCGTAGGCCTGCGGGATGGCGACCTGAGGGGCGCCGGCTCGCGCGGCGAGGACCGTCGTGCCCGCGCCGGCGTGGTGGACGACGACGGCGACCCGTGTGAAGAGCGCGTGCAGGTTCGCCTCGCGGATGACGAGGCAGTCGGGTTCGTTCTCCAACATCGACACGTCGGCCCATCCGGCGGAGACGACGGCACGACGGCCGACCGCGCGCGCGGCGTGGACTCGGCTCGTCACCTGGCTGAGCTCCTCCGGCGGGCGCATGCTGCCGAAGCCAAAGTAGACGGGCGGCTCGCCGGCGTCGAGAAACGTTTCCAGGTCAAGGGACAGTGGACGCTCGTCAGGCAGAATCCAGGCGCCGGTCTGAACGACCGTGCGATCCGCCGGATCGGGCCAGGGCCCGAGCGTCTGGTCGGCCGCGAGCCAGGGCCGGTCGCCGAACATGTGACTGCGTACGTCGCTCACGGGTGCCAGGCCCATGGATGCCCGATGGGCGTTGAGCGCGGCGCCGAACGTGCCGGTGAAGCGTTCGGCATCACGAGCCCAAAGCTCGCGGTTGTCGGCCGCGGCGGCCTCCGGCGTCTGTCCCCGAAGCGAAAGTGTGGGCGGCGCGTGATGCGGCGATGGCAGAACGGCGAGGCAGTAGGCGGCGAAGACGTAGCGGATGCCCATCTTCTCGGCCACCGAGCGCGCGGCGACTTGCAGGGCCGTCGCGGCCACGATGACGTCGCAGCCCTCGGCCGCCGCCGCGACCGTCTCGAACTGGGCCGCGACCGAAGCCTCCGCCATCTGACGCAGCTGATCGGGCGAGGGGCGGACCGGCCCCGCCATTGAACCGGATGTCGTTGCCTTGCGCAGGTCCGGGCCAATCGGTGTGACGGTGAGCCCGAGACTATTGATCCAGCCGCGGAAGTCGGGCGGCACGCACAGATGGACGTCCTGGCCGAGCGCCTTCAACTGCAACGCCAGCGCCACCAGCGGTTGGACGTCGCCTCGCGATCCGATCGTCGACAGCAGTACTCGCATTTTGGGGGTTCCCCTTTCGCACGAGCCTCGGTTGTTGGTGCGGTGAGTGGAGGAGATTCTGGGCTGGCACCAGGGCCTTGTGGGAACTCCCCCGTTCGCCTGTATGCTGGTAGTGGGAGGGGCCGCCGGGGCCCGCTAGGGCGGTCCCGAGCCCTCGCTCTTCGAGCGCCGCAAGGCCGGGGGCGTTCACACCATGACCGCCAACACAACCAACAAAGAAGTCCGACGCCACCTCGCGCGCCTGCTCGGCTGGTCCGATGCTCACGTCTCCTTTGACGACGCGGTCGCGGGCCTGCCGGCGGCCGCCCGCGGCAAAGTGCCGAAGGGGCTGCCGGTACTCACCGTGGCAGCTCGTCGAGCACGTGCGTCTCGCGCAGGCCGACATCCTGGAGTTCTGCGTGAGTCGCCGCTACAAGGAGAAGCAGTGGCCGCGCGACTACTGGCCGGCCACACCCGCGCCGTCGTCTGCTAAAGCGTGGAACGCCAGCATTGCTGCCTTCAAGCGGGACCGCCGCGCGCTCGAGCGGTTAACGCTGGATGTCCATCGAGACCTGCTGGCGCCGGTCCCCATGGGCGAGGGGCAGACGTTACTGCGCGAGGTCATGCTGGCGGCGGACCACACGGCGTATCACGTGGGGCAGCTCGTGGCCGTACGCCGCCTGCTGGGGTGCTGGCGCTCGGCCTGAACCGGGCGCCGAGCGTCGCCGGTGCCTACAGAAACGCGCCGTTGACGCAGTTGCGCGCCTTCTCGCCGCCGAGCACGCGGCGGATCTCTTCCGCGGCTTTCTCGCGCAGCTCGACGCGGCCCTCCTCTGAATAGAACGCCGCGTGCGGCGTGATGATCACGCGATCGCGCAATGTGCCCGTGCCGCTCCGCCATTCCCGGATCAGCGGCTCGTCGGCGGGCGCCGGCTCCTCTTCAAGGACGTCGAGGCCGGCGGCGCCGATGCGGCCGCTCTTGAGCGCGCGGTAGAGCGCGCCGGTGTCGATGACGGGCCCGCGCGCGGTGTTGACGATCGTGCAGCCGCGCTTGACGAGCCGCAGCGTCCGGTCGTTGATCAGGTGGCGGGTGTCCTCCGACAGCGGCGTGTGCAGCGAGATGATGTCGGCGCGGCGCAGCAGGTCTTCGAGCGTCCACGCGCGCTCGTACTGGAGCGCCTTGTCGAGGCCGTCGCTTACATACGGATCGTAGAAGAGCACCTTCAGCCCGAGCGCGGCCGCGCGGCCCGCCGTCGCCGTGCCGATGCGTCCCAGCCCGACGATGCCGATTGTCTGGCCGGTGAGCCGGTGGATCGGGCTCGCATCCTGAAACGTCCACGTCCGGCGCCGCCGAATCGCGTCGTCGTAGCGCACGATGCCGCGGCGGAGCGCCAGCAGCAGCGCGATGGCGTGGTCGGCGACCTCGTTGGTGCCGTAGTCGGGCACGTTGCAGACGACGATGCCGCGCCGGCCCGCGGCTTGAAGGTCCACGTTGTCGAAGCCGACCCCGCAGCGGACGACGATCTTGCACCGGTCGAGCCGGGCGATGTTGGCGGCGTCGATCCGCGCCTCATGCCAGCACAGCAGGCCGTCCGCCTTGCGCATGACGTCGGGCAGACGCCCGGCGCGGTCGCCATGACGGATCGTCACTTTCGCCAGCCGGCCCAGCACGCGCTGCTCGATGTCGGCGGGGGGCTTCAAGAAGTCCGTGACGTACACTTGATAGCGCGCCATCCTTCGTCTTGCTCTCCTTTGGCGGCGTGGAGCGTACCAGATAGGATCGGGTTATGTCGTCCTGGGCGGATTTTCAGGGAGTCAACGCGGGCTACGTTTTGGAGTTGTACGACCGCTTCCGGCGCGATCCGGAGTCGGTTGACGCGGACGCGCGCGCGTTTTTCGAGCACTGGACCCCGCCCGCCCTCGAGCGCAGCCCCCTCGCCCCCGACCTCAAGATTCAGACCGACGGCGCCCCGGCCGTAGGCGCCCACGTCATCGTTGGCGCCGTGAACCTGGCGCAGTCGATTCGCCGATACGGGCACCTGGGCGCCAACATCGATCCGCTGGGCGGCGGCCCTTTGGGCGACCCGGCGCTTCTCCCCGAGACGCACGGCGTCACCGAGGCCGACCTGCGCACGCTGCCGGCGAGCCTCATCGCCGGCCCGGTCGCCCTTGGCGCCGCGACCATGTGGGACGTCATCGAGCGGCTGCGGGCGCTGTACTGCTCGACGACCGGCTACGACGTGGCGCACATCTTCGTGCCCGCCGAGCGGCGCTGGCTGCGCGAGGCGATCGAGACCGGCCGCTTTCGCGCGCCCGCCGACCCAATCGATCCGGTCGCGCTCCTCGATCGGCTGACGCAAGTGGAAGCCTTCGAGCGGTTCCTGCACCGGACGTTTCCCGGCAAGACGCGCTTCTCGATCGAAGGCCTCGACATGCTGGTCCCAATCCTGGACGAGGCCATCAGCGAAGCCGCCGAGTCTGGGATGCGTCAGGCGTTCATCTCCATGGCGCATCGCGGTCGGCTGAACGTGCTGGCGCACGTGCTCGGCAAGCCGTACGAGCAGATTCTCGCGGAGTTCAAGGACCCGGTCGCCAACGCCCACGAGATCGAGGGCGTCAAGTGGAGCGGCGACGTCAAGTATCACCTGGGCGCGTCGCGCGCGGTGGACGGCGGCGAGCAGGTCCACCTGGTCGTGTCGATGCCGTCGAACCCCAGCCACCTCGAGGCGGTCGATCCCGTGCTCGAGGGCATGGCGCGCGCGGCGGGGACCGATACGCGGCGGCCTGGCCCGCCGACGTTCGACCCGGACGCCGTGCTGCCGATTCTGATTCACGGCGACGCCGCGTTCTCGGGCCAGGGGGTGGTGGCCGAGACGCTGAATCTGCACCGGCTCGAAGGCTACACGACGGGCGGCACCATTCACATCATCGCGAACAACCAGATCGGGTTCACGACGTCGCCCAAGGACGCGTACAGCACGCTTTATGCGAGCGGCCTCGCGCGCGGGTTCAAGATCCCGATCTTCCACGTCAACGCCGACGACCCGAAGGCGTGCATCGCCGCCGCGCGGCTGGCTTTTGCCTATCGCGCGCGGTTCAAGCGCGACGTGCTGATCGATCTGGTCGGCTACCGGCGCTACGGCCACAACGAAGGCGACGAGCCGGCGTTCACCCAGCCGATGATGTACGCGAAGATCGCCGCGCAGCCCACAGTACGGCAGACGTGGGCCGCGACGCTCGAGCGGCGGGGCCTGGTCGAGGCCGGTCGCGCCGAGGCGATGCTCGAGGATCGGCTGGCCCGGCTGCAGCAGGTGTTCGACGCGCTGAGGCCCGAGGACCTGGTCGAACCCACGCCGGAGGTCGCGGCGCCGGGCACCGCGGCGCAGGTCGGCACCGCGGTGCCGGCCGATCGGCTTCGGACGCTGAACGATCACCTGATCGATCTGCCGGCCGGGTTCTCGATCAACCGCAAGCTCGGCCGGCTTCGCGAGCGGCGGCGCCAGACGTTCGACGACCTCGACGCGCGCACCATCGACTGGTCCACGGCCGAGGAGCTGGCCCTGGCGTCGATCCTGGCCGAGGGCGTGCCGATTCGCCTCACCGGCGAGGACGTCAAGCGCGGGACCTTCAGCCATCGGCACGCGGTGCTCATCGACGCGGCGAACGGCGACGCGGTCGTGCCGCTCCAGCGGCTGCCCGAGGCCGCCGCCTCGTTCGAGATTCACAACAGCCCGCTCAGCGAGAATGCCGTCGTCGGCTTCGAGTATGGCTACAGCATCGAGGCGCCGAACCACCTCGTGATCTGGGAGGCGCAGTACGGCGACTTCATCAACGGCGCGCAGGTCATGCTCGACGAGTTCGTGCTGTCGGCGCGGGCGAAGTGGGGCCAGGAGCCGTCGATCGTCATGCTGCTGCCGCACGGCCACGAAGGGCAGGGCCCCGACCACGTGAGCGCGCGGCCCGAGCGATTTCTGCAGCTGGCGGCGGACATCAACCTCCGCATCGCGAACTGCACGACCGCCGCGCAGTACTTCCACGTGCTGCGCCGCCAGGCGTTGCTGCTCGACAAAGACCCGCTGCCGCTCGTCGTCTTTACCCCCAAGAGTCTGCTGCGCCATCCGATGACCGCCTCGTCGCCTCGGGACCTGGCCGAAGGGCACTGGATGCAGGTCATCGACGACCCCGAGCTCAAGCCGGCGCGCGCGGCCGAGCCCGGCGCCTCGTCGACGCCGGAGCAGGTGCGGCGTCTCGTGTTCTGCACGGGCAAGATCGCCATCGATCTGCTGACGAGTCCGCACCGCGCCGAATCGGCGCAGGTCGCGGTCTGTCGCGTCGAGCAGCTGTATCCGCTGCCGGTGCGCGACATGCTGCGCGTCATCGAGGGATATCCAAAGCTCGAGGACATCTGCTGGGTGCAGGAAGAGCCGGAGAACATGGGCGCGTGGGAACACGTGCGCCCGGTGCTCGCGGGGCTCGTCGGCCGGAAGCCGCTGGCGCTGCTCGCGCGGCCCAGGAGCTCGAGCCCGGCGGAAGGATCGGCGGCGCGCCACGCGTATGCGCAGGAGCGCCTCATCGCGCAGGCCTTCGAGGTTGGCAAGCCCGCCGGTCGGGTGATGACCTCGTGAGGCTGGGCCTCAACTTTCAACGCAAGCGAGCGTGCAACGACTTATGGCAGTGAACATCGTGGTTCCGGAGATGGGGGAGTCGATCGTCGACGCCCGCGTGGCGAAGTGGTTGAAGAGCGAAGGCGATGCGGTGGCCGTCGGCGAACCGCTGGTCGAGCTCGAGACCGACAAGGTCAACGTCGAGGTCTCGGCGCCGAACGCGGGCGTGCTCGCGTCGATCGCGCACGCCAAGGGCGCCGACGTGAAGATCGGTGAAGTGCTGGGGACGATTCGTGAGGGCCAGGGCCCCGCCGCGGCGCCGCCCGCCGCGAAGCCCGCGGCCGCCGAAGCGCCTGCCGAGGCCGTCGCGGCGACGCCGTCGGCGCGCCGGCTCGCGCGCGAGCAGCACGTCAACCTCGGCGCCGTGTCAGCCACCGGTCCGAGAGTGACGAAAGACGACGTGGTGCGCGCGAGCGTCGGGGCCCGAGCGAGCGCCGCGAGCGCGCCCGCGCGAACGGAGCGTCAGGCGCCGGCGCCGGTCGTGGTCCCGCCTCGGCCCGGTGACCGCACCGAAGAGCGAATTCGCATGTCGAAGCGGCGCGCGACGATTGCCAAGCGGCTCGTCGAGGCGCAGCAGACGGCGGCGATGCTCACGACGTTCAACGAAGTCAACATGACCGCCGTGATGACGCTGCGCGCGCGGCAGAAGCAGGCGTTCAAGGACAAGTACGGCGTCGGCCTCGGCATCGCCTCATTCTTCGTCAAGGCCGCGGTCTCGGCCCTGCGCGAGTTCCCGCGCCTCAACGCCGAGATCCAGGGCGACGAGATGGTGCTCAAGCACTACTACGACATCGGCGTCGCGGTGGGCGCCGCCGAAGGGCTCGTGGTGCCGGTGCTGCGCGACGCCGACCTCCGGTCGTTCGCGGAGATCGAGCTGGCCATCCGCGATTTCGCCGCGCGCGCGGGCAACGGCACGCTGACGCTCGACGACCTGCGCGGCGGCTCGTTCTCGATCACGAACGGCGGCGTCTTCGGGTCGCTGATGAGCACGCCCATCCTCAACCCGCCGCAGGTGGGCATTCTCGGGCTTCACACGATTCAGGAGCGGCCGGTGGGGCGGGGCGGCCAGATCGTGCTGCGGCCGATGATGTACACCGCGCTGACGTACGACCACCGTATCGTGGACGGCTCCGAAGCGGTGCAATTCCTCGTGCGCGTCAAGCAGCTCGTGGAAGACCCCGGTGTCTTACTGATCGAATCGTGAGGTGGGCATGGCCACGTTGTGGGAGCAAGTCGAAACGAAGGGCGCGGACATCCTCGAGAAGCTGAAGGAGCTCCTCAATGAAGGGAACGTCCGTCGCATCCGCGTCCGCCATAAAGAGCGGACGATCGCCGAGTTTCCGCTGACCTTTGGCGTGGTCGGCGCCGTGCTGGCGCCGGTCCTTGCGGCGATTGCCGCCATCACCGCGCTCGCGACCGACTGCACGATCGAGGTCGAGCGCGAAACGCCGGACGACACGCCGGCGAAGCCGCCGCAGGAACCAGACAAGACGGCGTGAGCGGGGTCGGGGGGTCAGGTCATGCCTCTCCCAGGAGACGCATGATCTGACCCCGAGACCGCGTTCACGCGCGCCGACTTCTCACTTCTGTCTTCTAACTTCCAACTTCCGCGTCCCCCTACAGCTCGCGCACCCAGATGTTGCGGAAGCTGATCGGCTTGCTGTTGTCGCCGTGCGCCTGCAGCTTGATGGGCGCGCCGTCGAACGCCTTGTAGAACGGCTTGCCGATATAGAGCGTCTGGCCTTTCAGCTCGACGTGGTTCTGAATCAGCACGCCGTTCTGGAATGCAACGACGTAGGCCGGCGTCTTGAGCGATCCGTCCCCGTTGAAGGTCGGCGCCGTCCAGACGACGTCGTACGTCTGCCACTCGCCGGGCGCCTTGCAGGCGTTCACGAGCGGCGCGTACTGCTTGTAGACGCTCCCGGCCTGGCCGTTCACGTACGTCTTGTTGTTGTACGAATCGAGAATCTGCAGCTCGTACCCGTCGTCGCCCGGACCGGTGGACGCGAGAAACAGCCCGCTGTTGCCGCGCGCCTGGTCGGTGCCTTCGATGTCGGACGGGATCCGGTACTCGAGATGGATCTGATAGTTGTGGAAGAGCTTCTTCGTCTCGATGCTCCCGGCGCCCTTGTTGACCGTCATGCTGCCGTCGGCGATGGTCCACGCCGCCGGAGACTTGTCTTTCACCTCAACCCACTGATCCAGATTCGTGCCGTTGAAGAGCACGACGGCGTCAGAAGGCGCGGCGCTGGTCATCGCGCCGGGCGTCACCACGGGCGGCACGGGCGTCCAGACCTCCGTGTCCTGCGGCCGGGGACGAGGGGCCGTCTGCGGCGCGGCGGCCTGTTGGGCCAGAAGGGGCAATGCGACGAGGCTGAACGCGGCGACCGGAAGCAGCTTCAAGAGTGGGCTACGCATAGGAGATTCCTCTCAGCAGAATGATGGCTTGCGCGGGTGCGAGGGCATTCTGCCCGCCCGCGGCGGGGGCGTCAAGGCGGGGGAGGCCGGGCCTGACGACCCGGTGCTCGCTATTTCGCGGGCTTGGCCGGTGCGGGGCCCGGGCGCGGCGTGGCGTCGCCGGGCTCCAGTCCCATCGCCCACTTGATGGCCTCGAGGTACATCTGCTGGATCTGCGGGTTGTCCCAGATCTCCGGCGTGTGGCCGAACGTTAACCAGAACGTGCGGCCCTTGCCGTAGGTCCGCGCGAACGCCACGGGGATGTCGGCGTCCTTCCGGTGGTAGTCCGGGTTGTTCAAGTCCACGTTCGTCGTGTCCAGATGCGCGAGGACGCGGACCTTGTCGCGCGAGTACGGCTTGTCGCGCATCACGTAGAACTCTTCGTTCGCCATGAAGCTTGGCGGGAGGGGCTTCATCGCCGGGAAGTCCGGCGCGTTGACGACGACGCGGCCGTTGAACACGTTCCACGGATGATCGTCGAACGAGCCGCCAATCATCTCGCCGTAGTCCGGCCAGTGATAGAAGGCCGCGATGCCGGAATGGGCCGCCACGACGCCCTTGCCGTCGTCTCTCACGAACGAGAGGAAGTCCGCCTTCTGCTGGGCGGTCCAGAAGTCGTCGCCGGAGATGAAGAGGAAGACCGCGTCGAAGTCGTCGAGCGTGTGGCCATTGCGCGCGGTCGCCGGCAGCGGGTGTTTGGTGATCCACTGGGAATCGGTGCGGATATAGGTGTCCCAGAGGCCGGACTCGCGCCCGAGCCGATCGATCACCGCGAAGGCGTGGCTGATCGAGTCATGGGTATAGCCGGTGTGTGTATCGCCCAGCGCCAGCAGCTTCTTCCGCGCGGGCGGCGTCGCCTGGCCGGCCGCCGGTGGGTTCTGGCCGCGCGCTTCGGCCGGCCGCTGCGGCTGTCCCAGCACCGCGAATGCCGCCGCCATCAGCAGCGCGACGCACCATCGTCCCGCCGCGCGCCGTCCCATCCAGCTCATGAGCCTGCCCTCCGCCCGCCATTCTAATGTCTTGCACCTTGTGCTCACCGGCCGCGAGCGTGAATTCCACCGAGGCCGGCACGAGCTGCTCGAGAAAGGCGGGGTCATCGGACTCGCCGGGCGCGATGTTGACGAGCGCGGCAATCCGGTAGTCGCCTGGCGGCAGAGCATTGAACGTGAACCGGCCGTCGGTCGCCGGCCTGGTCGTCTTGATTCGACGTGCCGCGGACCAGTAGGTCTTGTCCGCCGGAAAGACGACGACGGTGTAGTCGGGCGCGGGGCGGCCGGAGGCGTCCGCCAACACGCCCGAGACGTCTTGAGTCTCGTCGGTGAGCGTCAGCACCGCGTCGTTGACGGGGCCGTCGGGGCTGACGTCGAACGGGAAGTCCAACGTGTCCTTGCCGCCGACGATCGCGGAGGCGAGCGTCCAGCCTCGGCTCGGCAGCAGCGCGCGGAACGTGTACCGGCCAGGCGTGACGTCGGCGATCGTGAACGCGCCGCTTGAGTCGATATGCGCGGTCGGAAAGCCGGTGCTGACGGTGACGACGTTCCTGCCGCCGGCGCGGACGAGCATAAGTCGCGTCTGCGCGATGTCGGGGGCCGGCGTGCCGTTGGTGGCGTTGAAGACCAACCGCCCCGCGACCGTCAGTCCAGGCTGCATGACTACGCTCACGCCCGTCACATCGTCGCCGTCGACCGCGACGCTGGCCTCGCCCCAAAGCAGGGGCGTCGGCGCGTCGTTGCGCGGGCCGCTCGTTGGTGGAGTGCCCGGCACCACTTTCGTCAACTGGATCAGGCTTCGCCCGCCGAATTGCCCGTTGATCGGTGTACTGCCCGGGCGGCACGCCGTCGAACGAAAACGTGCCGTCCGCGTCCGGCGTCGCGCGGTTGAGCCTGAGCATCATGCCCGTGGAGCGATCCGCCGGAATCATCATCAGATTCACCGCGGACGGCGGCACGCCGGGCGGGGCGGTGACCACGCCTTCGATGTGGGCGGTGCGCACGAGCTGGAGCGAGAGGTCGATGCCGGTGCGTTCCTCGCCGGCGCGCACGGTCACCGGCTCGGCCACCGCTTCGCTCGTCGTGCCCGGATAGAACACCGGCGCATAGACGACGGTGGTGGGCCGCGGCGTGGCGGACCGAAGGTCGGCCGCCGTCGTCTTGCGAACGTCGCCCTCGGCGGGCGGCGTGGGCGACGCCATGACGTAGTAGTCGCCGGCCGGCAGCCCGTAGAGGCGGTAGATGCCGCGGTCGTCGGTCGAGGCGCCGAGCGGCATCGAATCGATGGCCACGGGCGCCAGCACGCGGTCGCCGTTGAGCGCGCGGTACCGCATGACGCGCATGTTGACGCCCTGAACGGGTTGCCCCAGTTCGTCGCGGACGGTCCCGGTGATCACCGCGCCGGGCGCCAGTTTGAGCACCACATCGGTCAGCCGCTGTCCCTGGGCGATCGTGATTGGCGTGCCGGGCCTGTCCGGGGCCTTGGCGCCATAGGCGGCGCGGACGAAGCTGGGCTTCGTCGCCGCCAGCGTGAACCGGCCCGCCGGCAGGTTGGAAAACGCAAATGCGCCGCGCTCGTCGGTGAACGCGACCTTCGGTCCGCCGCCGCTGCCGGCGGTGTCGGAGAGCTCCACGCGAGCCCGGCGCACGGGCCGCGGCGCGGCGTCAGTTGTCATGACGACGCCGGAGAGGACGGCGGTGCCGGTCGGGGTTGGCCGGGCGTCTCTCGCGGTCTGCGCGGCCGAGGCCGAGGCGCCGGCGACGAAGAGGCCGATGGCGAACTGAAGGAGTTGGCGTCTCACGGGTCACCTCGCCGCGGTGGTCGTCAAGGGTTGGGTCGTCTTCTGGCCGGCGTCCACATGCACGCGCGTGGCGCGGGCCTCGAGCGACGAAAGAAATTCCGGCGTCTGCCAGTCGGCGGCCTCCGCGTCCTTCACGGCGGCGACCAGGTAATCGCCGGCCGGCAGCCCGCCGATCGAGTACGAGCCGTCCGCCTCCGCGCGCACGTTCTTCAGTCGTCGAGGCTGTGGGCCGGTGTCCACCCACGCCTGTCGATTCGGCGGGGAACACGATGACGTCAGCCTTGTCGTCCGGACCGCCCGAGCGAGAGGTGACCGTGCCCTCGAGCGTCGTCTGACGATCGGTGAACGTCAGGACGACGCCGTCGACGTTGTCGCGAAGGTCGAACGGAACTGAGGTGATGTCCTGACCCGCGAACATCGCGCCCGCGAGCGACCAGCCTTTTGGCGCGCCGCTGACGTCGAGGATGTATCGCCCTTCGGGCACGCCGACGGTCGTGAACTGGCCGTCGGTGTCGACCCGGCCGCGCGCCGATGCAGCCAACGACTTCGTGTGGGCATCGGCGGGTTCGAGCGCGATGGGCACCTGCGTCCATTCACTGGCGGGTGGCGGATTGGCCGAGCCGTCGAACTTCACGCGGCCGGACACGCGCAGGCCTTCGCGGAGCGGCACGGCGAGGTCGGTGAGATCGGCTGAGCCGACCGACACGCTTTCTTCCGTCCAGAGCGTGGGCTCGGTGGGCAGCGGCGCGGAGCCGCCCGCGGCCATCTTCGGATCGAACTGGCCGACCATCATCTGATTCCCGCCGTTCTGCACGAACGTCATCTGGACTCTCGCCGGGCCGCCGGCGCCGGGCTGGCGGCGCCCGCGCAGCACATACTGGCCCGACGCCACGTCGGTGAACCGGAACGTCCCGTCGTCCTGCACGGTCGTGGTCGCCGCCTCGATCGGCGTCGTCGCTCCGCTTGCCTCGGCCGGCACGAGATTGAGCGTGAGGCCGTTGATGGCGGAAGCGGCGCCCGTCACGTGTCCGGAGACCGTGACGGCGGGCACCGGGCGCAGCTGGAAGTTGACGCCCGTGCGCTCGTCGCCCGCGCCAATCGTCAACAACGTGGCGCGGCTGGCGGACAGCGCGGACGGGTAGAACGTCGTTTGATAGACGAGCGGCTGCCCGGTGGGCGACACGCCGGCTTCAACGAGATCCTGGTCGGTGCTGCTGAACACCATCGGCCCGCAATTGGCGCAATTGGCCGGCACCCGGACCTGCACTCGCATCGGGCTGCCACCAGACGCCGGCGGCCCCGATGGGCCGGATGGCGGAGGCGGTGGGGGCGGCAGGCCGAGGGCGCCGATGATCGAGGCAATCGAGGAGCCCGCGGTGATGGGCAGCGCGACCGCGTAGTCGCCCGGCTCGAGCGAGCTGATTCGGTAGATGCCGCGGTCGTCGGTTCGTGCGGTCGGCCCAGGCGAGAGGTCGACCACGCCGCCAGCGATGCCGCGCTTGAAGACGCGCACGGTGGCGTCCACCACCGGGTCGCCGTGCTCGTCGGTCACGCGTCCGGTGATGACGCCGAGCTTCCAGACCAGGAGCGTGGCGTCCGTCACTTGCTGGCCGTTGGTCAGGATGAGCGAACTGGACGGGCCCGCCACCCGCACGCGTCCGAACGCGCCGGTGGCATAACCGGCGCGCTCGGCGGTGAGGAAGAAGTCGCCGGCGGGCAGGTTCCAGAACGCGAACGCCCCCTGCGTGTCCGTCAACGCCCGCTGGGGCGTCGCGCCTTTCATCGTCAGGGTCACCAGGACGTCGCCGATGCCGCGCGACGTGGGGCCGACGGCGACCACGCGGCCCGAGATGCCGCCGGTGCCGGTGGGCATCGGCTGGACCTCGACGGCCCCTGGCGGGCCGCCGCGGACTTCTTCATTGATGATGGTCTGGCCACGCGCGGCCGATGCGCCGGCAATCAGGACAATAACCGCTACCGGAGCGGCGGTGAGCAGTGCTCTCGACATGGGACACCTGTTCAGGACACGCACCCTGGCTTCCAAGCCCTTAGACGCCGGCGCGGGGGTTTCGTGCGGGGCGTTTTGTAAACAAATTGTTAGACCGCGTATGATCGCGGCCTCATGCGCCGTCAAACGCTCGTGGCCGTCGTCATGATCGGCCTCGTGGCCGGCGCCTGCGCCGATCGCCTGCCCGACCAGGACCGGCGAATTCTCACGAGCGCGCCCGCCGCCAAGCTCTCGACCGACTTACTCTGGAAAGACTACGCCGCCGACAAGCAGGCCGCCGACCGAAAGTATTGGGGACAGGTGGTGGAAGTCACCGGCACGGTGGCGTCGGTCGTAAAGGACGGCCCGGCGCCGCACGTCCTGTTCAGCCAGCCGGCGGCGAAGACCACGTCCGCGCCTGGCATCGAAGCGCGCCCGCTCGACGACCAGGCGACCATGACGCTCGCCGCCGCCACCCCCGGCCAGCGCCTTACGCTGCGCTGCTTCTGCGAGGGCCTCGAAGGCAACGTGGTTCTCAAGAGCTGCATACTTCCAGGGCCCCAGGCTTCAGGCCCCGGGCCCCAGTAGAGCAGGACGGGCAGGCCACGGGCTTCAGGCCCAGACCGCGGCGCGGCACTGATAGTCCGCGGACGCGAAGCGCCGCGGCCAGCCCGTCAGGGCGCCGCGCGCAGCGCGTGAGCGAGCGGGGGTGGGGCCCCGCGAGCGGCCTTCGCCACCGGTCAACCCGCGGACGCGAAGCGCCGCGGCCAGCCCGTCAGGGCGCCGCGCGCAGCGCGTGAGCGAGTGGGGGTGGGGCCCCGCGAGCGGCCTTGAAAAGATGGTCCAGGCCAGAACTTGTACTATCTTTAGTTCTGCCCATGTCCGCCTACACCGCCAAAGACATCACCGTGCTCGAGGGCCTCGAGCCCGTTCGCCGTCGTCCCGGGATGTACATCGGAGGCGTCGGCGCCGCGGGGCTCCATCATCTCGCTTGGGAGGTGCTCGACAACGCCATCGACGAGGCGATGAACGGCCACGCCTCCAACATCACCCTCACGCTGCACGAGGACGCGGCGTCGATCACGGTCACCGACGACGGCCGCGGGATTCCGGTTGACAAGCATCCGACCACCAAGACGAGCGCGCTCGAGGTCATTTTCACGAAGCTCCACGCCGGCGGAAAGTTCGAAGGCCAGAACTACAAGACGGCCGGCGGCCTTCACGGCGTCGGCGCGTCGGTCGTCAACGCGCTCTCGCGTGAGCTGGTCGCCACCGTCAAGCGCGACGGTGCCACCTGGGAGCAGCGCTACAAGGAAGGGACGCCGGTCGGCAGCGTCAAGAAGGTCGGGCCCGCGCGCGGGACCGGTACGACGGTGTTCTTCCGACCCGATCCGAAGATCTTCCCCAAGGTGCAATTCGACGCCGCGACGCTGCGCGAGCGGCTCGAAGTCGCGAGCTACCTGCACAAGGGCGTCAAGATCACCTTCGAGAACGAAGCGGCCGAGGCCGGCCAGCCCAAGCGCGAGGTCTTCGAGCACGCCGAGGGGCTGGTCAACTACCTCAAGAAGATTCTCGAGGAGCGCAAGGCCAAGCCCGTGCACGAGCAGCCGTTCGTGCTCACCAAGGAGCACGAGGAGAGCGGCGTCCGGCTCGACTTCGTGCTGCAGTGGACCGAGTCGACCGACGAGCACCTGCGCAGCTACGTCAACGGCATTCCCACCGGGTCGGGCGGCACGCACGAGAGCGGGCTGCGCGCCGGGCTCGGCAAGGCCATCCGGAATTTCATCGACACGCACAATCTTTCGCCGAAGGGCGTCACGCTCACCGCGGAGGACATCCGCGAGGGGCTGGTCGGCGTCATGAGCGTCTTCCTCAAGGAGCCGCAGTTTCAGGGACAGACGAAGGATCGGCTGAACAACCCCGAGGTCACGGCCATCATCGACTCGATGGTGCGGCCGCCGCTCGAGCACTGGCTCAACACGAACAAGACGACGGCCGAGGCGGTCGTGGCGCGGATCATCCTCGCGGCGCGCGCGCGCGAAGCCAGCCGCGCCGCGCACGCCGAGGTCACGCGCAAGAGCGCGACGTCGTCCCGGCTCACCCTGCCCGGCAAGCTCAGCGATTGCTCGTCGTCGGGCCGCGAGGACAGCGAGATCTTCATCGTCGAGGGCGACTCGGCGGGCGGGTCGGCGAAGCAGGGCCGCGACCGGACGCGGCAGGCAATCTTGCCGCTTCGCGGCAAGGTGCTCAACACCGAGAGCGCCTCACTCGCCAAGGTGCTCGAGAACAAGGAGCTCGCGGCGCTCGTGACGGCGCTCGGGTGCGGCCTCGGCAAGAACTTCGACATGTCGCGGCTGCGCTACGGACGCGTGATTCTGCTCGCCGACGCCGACTCGGACGGGCACCATATCGCGACGCTCCTGCTCACGTTCATCTATCGCCACATGCCGCAGCTGATGACGGCGGGCAAGGTCTTTCTCGCGCAGCCGCCGCTCTACCGCATCGACGTCGGCAAGGAGACGTACTGGGCGCTCGACGAGCCGCAGAAGGCCGCGATCCTCAAGCGCGTCAACGGCCGGGCAAAGCCGGAGATCACGCGGTTCAAGGGCCTGGGCGAGATGATGCCGAAGGTGTTGTGGGAGACGACGCTCAATCCGAAGACGCGGCGGCTGCTCAAGGTGCAGATTGCCGATCAGATCGTCACCGACCGCGTCATCAACGAGCTCATGGGGAAGGATCCGTCCGCGCGGTTCAGGTTCATCATGGAGCGGGCGGAGGAAGCGGAGGAGCTGGACGTCTAGAAGAGCAAGTTAGAAGTGAGAAGACAGAAGTTAGAAGGGAGTTCCGCCCTTCGACAAGCTCAGGGCGTCCCGAGCTTCGTCGAGGGACGAGGTTCTGCCCTTCGACACGCTCGGGGCGTGGGACATGCGGGAGCGCCGAAGGCGCCGAGACCTGGGCGTTCAGGAGCGTCGGGTCTTCAGACCCGACGGACTTCTGACCGTCCAGTAGAAGCCGGCGCCAAAGCCCAATGCGATGACGAGCAGGGTCGAAGTGGAGTCCACCGAGGCCGAGCCCAGGTAGCCGCCTTCGGCCTGCGACCGGATCGTCTGGTAGAGCAGCGGCAGATACAGGTTGCCGGCCGCCCAGAGCGCCGCCGCGACCAACCCCGTCGCCACGCCAACGAGCGCACCCCTCAGGTACACCATGGCCGCCTCCTTGTTATCGTGTCCGCGACAAGGATACGCCCGTTCGGAGCGCGCGCCGGCGAATTGACGCCTGACGACGATCTCTTGGAGGATTCATCCGTGAACGATCTGCCGCGCCTGGTTCGCCGGCGCTCGCGCATTTCCGGCTGGGGCGTCTACGCCGCGCACGCCATCGAGAAAGACACGCGCATCGTCCAGTACAAAGGCGAGTTGATCTCGCAGGCCGAGGCGTGGCGCCGGGAGAGCCGCTACCTGCCCCGGCACCGCATCTGGATCTTCATCATCAACGCGCGCCGGTCGCGCGACGCGGCGGTTGGCGGCAACATCGCCCGGTATATCAATCATTCGTGTCATCCGAACTGCTACGTCAACATCGTCGGCTACACGATCTGGATCCTCGCCGCGCGCAAGATCCGCAAAGGCGAGGAGCTCGTGTACGACTACAACACGGACGGTGTGGCGGAGATTCGCTGCCGCTGTCGCCCGAATTGTCGCCGCGTGCTCTGAGGTGGGACTCACCATCCGTCCCGCGCGGGCTGCCGATGCCGCGGCAATTGCCGCCCTGGTCGAGCAGCTGGGGTACGGCGTCGAACGCGTCCACGATGAGCGAACGACTCTCGAGGATTCTCGCGCGAGCGGACCAGCGCCTTCTCGTCGCGGAGCTCGACGGTCCGGTGGTCGGGTGGGTGCACGCGGTCGCTTCGGAGTACGTCGAGACCGGCGTGTTCGTGATCATTGGCGGGTTGGTGGTGGACCGTCAGCACCGCGGGCAGGGAATTGGCCGGCTGCTCATGGCGGACGCCGAAACGTGGGCGCGCGGGCGCGGCTGCGCTGTCGTCCGCCTGTCGTCAACGTTGGCGCGCACCGGCGCGCATCGCTTCTACGAACGACTCGGCTACACGAAGATCAAGACGCAGCACGCCTTCGCGAAATCCCTCGACCCTGCGCGGCCGGACGACGCGAAGAGGTTCGTGCCGAGCGTCGAGGACCAGGGCGGGGATTCGACTAGATAAGCGATATAAGAGATTGAGAAGCGCGTGGTCGTGACGCCGGAGGCCCGGTCCGCGCGTCCCCGCGGCCCTACGATTGACCCGGTGCGGTGGGCGTGAGGAGGACCGGCGAAGCTTTGAAATCGCGCCCCGAGCCCTGATAATCCTCGTCCTACGAAGAGTTCTCTCCGGAGGCAGAGGTTCATATGCTTGACGTCATCTCTCGCCCCTGGCCCTGGTACGTGGCCGGGCCGCTCATCGGCCTGTTCGTGCCCACGCTCCTGCTCCTGGGCAACCGGCAGTTCGGCATCTCGACCAACCTGCGCCATATGTGCGCGGCCATTGCGCCGACCGACGTCGAGTTTTTCCGGTACGACTGGAAGGACGCGGGGTTGTGGAATCTGACGTTCCTCGCCGGCGTGTTCGCCGGCGGCTTCATCGCCGCGCACTGGCTCGGCTCCGGCGTCGTGGCCATCTCGCCGGCGACGAGGACGTCGCTCGCCGCGCTCGGCCTGCACGATTTCACGGGCCTCGCGCCGCGCGAGATCTTCAGCTGGTCGAGCTTGCTGACGCTTCGCGGCGTGGTGTCCATCATTGGCGGCGGACTGCTGGTGGGGTTCGGCACCGCGTATGCAGGCGGCTGCACGTCCGGGCACGCGATCTCCGGGCTCGCGGCGTTCGAGCGCGCCTCCGTCGTGGCGGTATTCGGATTCTTCGCGGGCGGGCTGCTGTGCACGTATCTCATCCTGCCGCTGCTTTTCTGAGGCCTCTATGACGATGAGTGCCGCCAACGGTCGATCGGGAACGGACCGCGCCACCGCGGGTGGTGCACCGCGCGGGCTGGGCCTGCTCATCTATCTCGGGCTCGGGTGCCTCTTCGGCATCGTGCTCGTGAAATCCGAGGTCGTCTCCTGGTTCCGCATTCAGGAGATGTTTCGATTTCAGTCGTTCCAAATGTACGGCATCATCATGTCGGCCATTGCCGTCGCGGCGCTGTCGATCGCCCTTCTCCGGATGACGGGCGCGCGAACGTTCTCGGGCGAGCCCATCGTGATTCCGCCGAAGCACTTGGGCAGGGGCTACCGGTATTGTCTCGGCGGCGCCGCGTTCGGCATGGGGTGGGCGCTCACGGGCGCGTGCCCGGGGCCGTTGGTCGCGCTCACCGGCGCCGGCGCGAGCGTCTACGCGGTGGCGGTCGTGAGCGCGCTTGCCGGCACCTGGCTCTACGGCGTGCTGCGGCCGTATCTGCCGCACTACTGAGGGCCTGCACACGAGTGATGCGCTTCGGCCGTCGGACGGCCACTTTCGACGTTGGGAGGTTGCTCATGTCTGGATCGCGACATCACACACTCTGGCGTAGCGCCTGTGCTCTCGTGCTCCTTGGCGCTTTTGGGCTCGGTGGACCGCTTGAGGCAACGACCGCCGCTCCAGCGCCGGCTGCCGACGTCATCGCGGCGGCGGTGAAGACCGCGGCCGCGAGCCATCGGGTCGTGTTGGTGGAGTTCGGGGCGTCCTGGTGCACTTGGTGCCGGCATTTCCAGGCCTTCGTGCACGCGCCAGAGGTGGCGTCGATCGTGGCCAATAACTACGTGGTCGTGAACCTCGTCGTGCATGAGCGTGAGGACAAGGTCGCCCTCGAGAACCCCGGCGGCGCGGAGCTCATGGACAAGTGGGGCGGCGCGAACTCGGGGCTGCCCTTTTACGTGTTCCTCGATGCATCCGGCCGGAAGATCGCGGACTCGAACGTGATGCCGGGCGGCGAGAATATCGGCTTTCCAGGCGTCGAGCCCGAGGTCAAAGCGTTTCTCGGACTCATCGACAAGACCGCGCCGCGCCTCAGCACGGGCGACCGCGCCAAGATCTCCGGCTACCTCGAGGCCTCGATCAAGACGACGAAGTCCTGAGCGACTCGTCCGCGGGCGCCGGTCGCGGATGATCAGTCCGCGTAACGCGCCTACCGACCACCGCGACCTTTACGAGGCCCGACCAGCCGAGCCATGGACGTGAAGCCAATGGCATGATGGCGCGGCGCGCCGGGACAGGTGAACATCCATGCCCGTTGGCACCATCACGACAAGGCGCGCCGACCTTACCGCTGAGGTGAGCCGGGCGCTTATCAGCGACTTGAACGCGGAGCTGAGTGCGCTCTACCCGGAGCCCGGGGCGACGCACTTCGCGCTCGATCCCGCGGAGGTCAGCGAAGGGCGGGGCGCGTTCCTGATCCTCTCTCGCGGCGATACGCCCGTCGGCTGCGGTGCCGTCCGCCTTCTCGACGCGGAGACCGGTGAGCTCAAGCGGATGTACGTCGCGCCCGCGGCTCGCGGCGAAGGATTGGGACGACGACTCGTCGAGGCGCTCGAGGCCGAAGCGCGGGCGCTCGGAGCCCGGCGCCTCGTGCTCGAAACCGGCACACGACAAATCGCCGCCATCGCGCTCTACGAGCGGACCGGCTTCCGCCCGATTCCGCTCTACGGGGAGTACACACGTTCGTCAGACACGAGCGTTTGCCTCGGCAAAGACATCGCCCGGGTGCGACCCGTCTCGAGCCGATAGAACGTTGGCGCCATCGGAGGCGCGCAAGGGGCTGTTGAACATCATGATCAAGAAGACCCTTCTCGTCGCAACGTCGCTCGTTGTCCTGTTGGCCGCCGTGGGCTTCGTCCTGTACGTCGGCAACCCGGCGCCGACGGTCCAGCCGATCTCCGCGATCGACGCCGCCGCGCCGACCAAGCCGTACGTGGTCAAGGTGCACGCGCAGTGGTGCCCTATCTGTATGCTGACCAAGCCGGCGTGGCGCCGGATTGAGGCCACATACGCGACGCGCGTGAACCTTGTCGTGTTGGACGTCACGAACCAGGCGACGACCGACGCCAGCCGAGCGGAGGCGAAGCGGCTGGGGCTTGACGCGGTCTTCGAGGACTATCGCGGCGCAACCGGGACCATTGTCGTGGTCGATGGCCGCACGAAGACCGCGAGCGCGGAATTTCACGGCAGCCGCGACTTCCCCGAGTACCGCACCGCGATCGACGCGGCGCTGAATGAAACGAGCGGGAAGTGAGCGGCGACCCGGAGGGGACACCAGACGACGATGAAGCGGATATGCGTGTTCGCCGGTTCGAACCCGGGCAGTCGGGATGGGTACGTGGCGGCCGCCAGGGAATTGGGCCGCGCGCTCGTCGATCGCGGATTGGGCCTCGTCTATGGCGGTGCGTGCATCGGCCTGATGGGCGCGGTCGCCGATGAGGTGCTCGCGCGGCACGGGCTGGTGACGGGCGTGATTCCCGAGGCGCTCGTCACGAAAGAGGTGGCGCACGAGGGGCTGACCGAGCTGCGGATCGTGAGCTCCATGCACGAACGGAAGGCGATGATGGCCGATCTCGCCGACGGCTTCATCGCGCTGCCTGGCGGGTGGGGGACGGTGGAGGAGTTCTTCGAGATCCTCACGTGGGCGCAGTTGGGATTCCACCGGAAACCCTGCGGGCTGCTGAACGTCGAAGGCTACTTCGATCGGTTGCTGTCGTTCGTCGAGCATTCGATCGACGAAGGCTTCGTCAAGCGCGACTACCGGCCGATGATCTCGGTGGCGGATTCCCCGGCCGTGCTGCTCGACCAGCTCGAGGCGTACGAGCCGCCGGTGGTCGTCAAGTGGGTCGAGCGGGACGAGACGTAGCGGCAGCGGCGACGAGCGTTCGGCTGGCTGACCAGTCCGCGCGGGAGTGGTGGGAGAACGTGACCCATGGTCGATGACATTGAGTACAGCGTGGAGCCCGAACTGAGCGTGAGCGAGTTCGTGGACGTCCTCCGGCGGTCAACATTGGCCGAGCGCCGCCCGGTTGACTCTCCCGACACGATGGCCGGCATGCTCGCGCACGCCGACGTGATCGTGACGGCCAGAGCGGCGGGGCGGCTGGTGGGTGTGGCCAGAGCCATCACGGACTTCACCTACTGCACGTATCTCTCCGACCTGGCCGTCAACGAGGCGTTTCAGCGCCGGGGCATCGGCCGCGAGTTGATCAGACGGACGCACGCGCGCGCCGGCGTGGGCACGCACCTGATCTTGATTGCCGCGCCAAAGGCCGAGTCCTACTATCCACATATCGGCATGACGCAGCGGCCGTCGTGTTGGGTCATCGAGCGGGCGCGGTCAGGATGAACCATGAACCTTGTTGAACGGTGGACGCGGCGGGAGAGCCACGGCTTGTCCCGCCATACAGTGTCCCGACCGTCGGCGGGCGCGACCAGCGCTGCCGCCAGCCGCCGAGGGTGACCGTGCCCGTCAAACTGCCGCGCTTCCTCGCGCACGTGCCGGTGCCCTGGGTGTTCGTCCTCGACTATTTCGTGGGCGTGGGCCTCGAGTTCGCCACTGGTCGCTCACAGCACCCGTTCGGCACGGGGTTCGTGAGCGCCGTCGGCGCCGCGTTGTTTGCCCTGGGCGCGGCGCTCGCCGCGTGGGCGTGGGGCATCTTCTACAAAGCGCGCACAACCAGAGTGCCCGGGCGCCGCTCCAGCACGTTCGTCACGTACGGCCCGTACCGCTTCAGCCGCAATCCCATGTATCTGGGCCTGACCTTGGCCTATCTCGGCGAAGCGGGCATCCTCCGCCAGCTCTGGCCGGTCCTCGTGCTGCCGCTCGCGATCGCTTATGTCAACCGCGTCATCATTCCCGTCGAAGAAGCTAGACTGAAGGAAGTCTTCGGCCCCGCATACGACGACTACCGCGCGCGCGTCCGGCGTTGGCTCTGACCTCGAGAGGGCGACCGAGCGGGCGGCTGACGACGCCGTCTCAAGACGCTGGCATCGACGGCGCGCACGTGGTATTCGGTTCTTGGCACACGCACACAGGAGGATCTTGTGGGACGAATCGGTCGGAGTTTCCAACTCGTTGGCGAGTCCTACAAGACATTGATGCAGGACAAGGAGCTGATGATTTTGCCGCTCGCGTCCGGCATCGTCATCGCCGCCATTGGCGTGGGCGTCTGGTTCGGCTTCGGCCTCGACCCGGCGAGCGTGGAGCGCCACGGGCCGGACGTGTACGTGCCGCTGTTCCTGATGTACGTCGCGACGTACACCGTCGGGATCTTCTTCCAGGCGGCTGTCGTGGCCGGCGCCACCGAGCGCATGCGGGGCGGCGATCCGACAGTGAGCTCCGCGTTGGCCGCCGCCGGCCGACGGATCGGCGCGATTGTGATGTGGGCGGTCGTGGCCGCGACGGTCGGCACGGTCGTTCGCATGATCCACGATCGCGTCGGCGGCGTCGGGAAGATCGTGGCGGGCCTCATCGGCGTGGCCTGGTCGCTCGCGACCTTCTTCATCGTCCCCGTGCTCGTGTTGGAAGATCGACCCATCGGCGCGTCGTTCAAGCGATCGGTGAGCGTGTTCAAAGCGACCTGGGGCGAGACGGTCGTCGGCGGCGCGAGCCTCGGGCTCGCCGCCCTGTGCGGGTGGCTGGCCCTCGCGGCCGTGGCCGGCCTTCTCTCCCAGGTGGCCGTGCCGCTCGCACTGGCCGTGTTCGGCGTGGGCGCGGCGTGCCTGACGATTCTCTTCTCGGCGCTGCATGGCGTCTACGTGGCCTCGCTCTATCGATACGCGACCGAGGGTCAGGCGGCGTCGGGGTTCGACCGGTCGCTGCTCGAACAGGCGTTCGTGCCCAAGCGGCGCTGAGCAGCGAATGTTCGATGCATCGGCCCAGTACTACGACCTGATTTACTCGACCTTCAAGGACTACGCGGGCGAGGCGGCCGAGATCGCGCGGTTGCTGCGCGAGGTGAATCCCGATACGCGGACGGTCCTGGACGTGGCCTGCGGCACCGCCGAGCACGCGCGTCTGCTTGCGGCCGCTGGCTTCGTCGTTGACGGCCTCGACCTGGATCCGGCGTTCGTGCGGATTGCCGCAGCGAAGCACCCAGGCGGCCGGTTCATCGAAGCCGACATGAGCGACTTCCATGTTGCGGAGCGATACGACGCCGTCGTGTGCCTCTTCAGTTCAATCGGCTACCTGCGCACGCTTGACCGCGTCGCCGCGGCCCTGCGGTGTTTCGCCGAGCATCTCGCACCAGGCGGCGTGATTGTTGTCGAGCCGTGGTTTCCACCCGGCGCGCTCAACACCGAACGTGTCGTCCACAATCGTGGCGAGGGGGCGGGGATTCGCGTCGAGCGCGCGGCCCGGGTGAGTGTCGAGGGGCGGGTGTCCCGAATCAATTTTGACTACACGATTGCCGACGGCGCCGGTACTCGGCGCGCCAGCGAGGTGCACGAGCTGGGCCTCTTCACGCCGGACGAACTTCTCGAGGCGTTTCGCACCGCCGAGCTCGACGTCCGCTACGATCCGAAGGGCCTCACGGGTCGTGGGTTGTACGTCGCGCGGCTGGCCAACGACGGGCGGGCGGATTCGCGGCGTGGCAGGGCGGCATCTCAGCGATGACGACGGAACTGGTTGTGGCGGTCGTGGTGCTCGCGGTCTACGCGGTCTACAGGAGCGGCTCATCGCGGCCAGCCGCGCGGACTGGATCGTCGTCAGGCCCGGCGTGTTGACCGATGCCAAGGGACGAGGCCGCTATCGGCATGGCCGGGGCCTCGGCAGTTGCCTGCGGACGGCGCGCATCTCCCGCGCCGACGTCGCGGACTTCATGCTGAACCAGCTGTCGGAGAACACGTACCTCAAGACGGCGGCGGGCGTGTGTCAGTAGCTGCGACCGCCGCGGCGGGGCGTCGGCCGCTCGTCCTGCCGTTGGCGCCGGCGACGCATGAGTCGACTGATGACGGGAATGGGTGACCGGAACTCCACACGCGCGCGGCGCGCCGGCAGGCGGAAGCTGCCGGCCGCGAAGGGAGCCTTGATGGCCGCTGGGAAACGCAAGGTTGCGCCGGCTCCAGATCCCGAGACGCAGCTGTCGGCGTTCATCGGCAAGTTCAGCCCGGATGACCAGAAACGTATTCGCGCGGTCCGGCGGGCGATGCGGCGACGATGGCCGGCCGCGAACGAACTGGTCTGGGACAACTACAATTTCTTCGTGATTGGCTATTCACCGACAGCTCGGCCATCCGATTCGATCGTCTCGATTGCCGCTCGCGCCAACAGCGCGGCGATCTGTTTCCTTTACGGCGCCGCCCTTCCGGATCCGACGGGGATTCTGACGGGATCGGGCACGCAGACTCGTTTCCTTCGCTTGGAATCCGCCGCCATGCTTGCGCGGCCGGACGTCGAGGCGCTCTTTGCGGCCGCCGAGGCGCGCGCCCGCGTTCCGTTAGCCACGCGCGGGCGAGGGACGCTCACGATCCGGTCGGTGTCGGCGAAGCAGCGGCCTCGGCGGTGACTAAAGCCATTCTCTGGGACAACGACGGCGTGCTCGTCCTGACCGAGCACCTCTATTTCGAGGCGACCCGCCGCGTGCTCCGATCGGTCGGGATGGACCTCACCGAGGCGCAGTACATCGAGCTGTTCCTGGTGCAGGGGCGCGGGGCGTGGCACCTGGCGAAGGATCAGGGCGTGCCAGCGCAGACGATTGAGCGCCTGCGCGAAGAGCGGAACGCCCTGTACGGCGAGTGGCTGGCGAAGGGGCCGCAGCTGGTGGACGGCATTGTCAGTACGCTCGAAGCGCTGCACGGGAAATACGTCATGGGCGTGGTCACGAGCTCGAGGCGCGACCACTTCGAGGTGATCCACCGATCGACCGGCCTCCTGAAGTATTTCGACTTCGTGCTCACGTCGGACGATTACGCGCGTACCAAGCCCGAGCCCGATCCTTACGTGGCGGCGGTCGAGCGCAGCGGCATCGCCCGCGAGAGCTGTCTGGCGGTCGAAGACTCCGCGCGCGGGCTGACGGCGGCCGTCCGGGCCGGTGTCAGGTGCGTCGTCGTGCCGACCCGGCTGACCAGCCGAAGCACGTTCGCCGGCGCGGATCGCGTCCTGTCGAGTGTGACAGAGCTGCCGCGCGTGCTCTGATTCGTCGAGCGTGACGCCCGCTCGGCACCAGTGTCCCGTCCCAGTGATTCGCGCCACGAGTCCCGGCGTGCGCTGGCCGTGACGGTCGCCCACGCCGCATCGATGCCTCGGAGGAACACATGGCGAAGTGCCCGCACTGCAAGCAGTCCGTTACCCTGGCCACCGCCACGCGCGAGGTGGCGATGGCTCCCGACGATGTCCAGAAGGACGTGGTCGGGACGGTGAAGAAGGAAGTGATGTACTCCTGTCCTCACTGCGACGCGATCCTCGGCTTCGGTTTCGTCGTCGGAGGCCTGCTCACGGGACGACCGTGACGCTCGTCCCGCGGTGTGAGACGAGCGCGGCCATGCGGAAGACGAGGCGGCGAGGGTAGAATCAATCCCGCCGCATCATGCTGAGCGCCCTCGATGCCCTTGCCCGGCTTCGTGAAGGCAACCGCCGATTCGTCGCCGACCTCTCGGCGGCCACGCCGCGCGCCAGTCGGCAGCGCCGTCTGGAGCTCGTGCTCGGCCAGGAGCCGTTCGCGATCATTCTCGGCTGCTCGGATTCGCGTGTGCCGGCCGAGCTCGTCTTCGATCAGGGCTTCGGCGACCTCTTCGTGATCCGCGTGGCCGGCAACATCGTGGCGCCCTCGCAGGTCGGCAGCGTGGAGTTCGCGGCGACGAAGTTCGGGACACGACTCGTCGTGGTCATGGGCCACTCGCAGTGCGGCGCCATTACCGCAACACTGGACGAGCTCACGGGCCGTGCCACGACACAGTCTCGCAACCTTCGGTCGATTGTCGACCGCGTGCGGCCGTCGGTCGAAGGGCTGCTGTCCGGGCGTGGCAGGAAGAGCCGCTCGGCGCTGATTGCCGAGGCGGTTCGCGCAAACGTGCGAGCCTCCGCCGACCACCTGCGGCACGGGTCGGAGCTTCTCGAGCAGCTGATTCTGCGGGACCGCCTTCTCGTGGTCGGCGCCGAGTACTCCTTGGAGTCTGGCGTCGTCACGTTCTTCGACGGCGACCCGATGGCGCGGCGCACGCGTTCGTCCCCTCGCGCGCGCCGGCCGCCGAAGCGCCGCTGAGGCCGGATCGCACCGTCGCCCCTCGTGCGCCGGAAACGATGCGCGGGTGACTCGGCCAGGCCTGCCGGGTGTCGGCCGTCGCGTCATGAGGAGAGGTGCAATGAAGGTCATTCGAGTGCTGGCGGCGTGCGGCGCGATCTCCTGGCTCGGTGTGTCCGCGGCGTGGGCCCAAGCGTATCCGAGTCCCACGGCGGGCGATTGGGTGGCGCGCGACTTCCATTTCCACAGCGGCGAAGTCCTGCCGGAGCTGCACCTGCACTACACCACGATCGGCAACCCGTCGGGGCAGCCGGTGCTGATCCTCCACGGCACCGGCGGTGACGGCGCGAGCATGCTTGGTGCCGGATTCGCGGGTGAGCTCTTCGGCCCAGGCCAGCCGCTCGATGCCCGACGGTACTTCATCATTCTTCCCGATGCGATCGGGCACGGCCGTTCCTCGAAGCCATCTGATGGCCTTCGCATGCGGTTCCCTCGCTACGACTACGAGGACATGGTGCGCGCCGAGTACCGGCTGCTGACCGAGCATCTCGGCGTGCGCCACCTCCGGCTCGTGATGGGCAATTCCATGGGCGGCATGGAGACCTGGCTCTGGGGAGAGCTCTATCCGGACTTCATGACGACGCTCGTGCCGCTGGCGTCGCAGCCGGTCGAGATGGCGGGTCGGAACTGGATGACGCGCCGGATGCTCATCGAGCTCATTCGCCGAGACCCGGAGTGGAACGGCGGCAACTACACGACCCAGCCGCGCGGCGTCCAGGCCGCGCTCGTCTTCTTCGGCATCGCCACCAACGGCGGCAGCCAGGCTCTCTACCGGGCCGCGCCGACGCGCGAGGCCGCCGATCGCCTCGTCAACGAGCGCCTGGCGCACCCGTCGCGGGCCGACGCCAACGACCTCATCTATCAGTGGGACGCGTCGCGCGACTATAACCCGGCGCCTAGGCTCGAGCGGATCAAGGCGCAGCTACTCGCGATCAATTCGGCCGACGATGAGCGCGATCCGCCGGAGCTGGGCGTGCTCGAGCGCGAGATCCCGCGCGTCAAGCACGGGCGGTTCCTCGTGATCCCGGCCAGCGGCCAGACGGCCGGCCACGGCACGACGATGGCCGCGAAGTGGTGGGCCCACGACTTGGGCGAGCTGCTGCAGTCGCCGCCGGCCGCGGCACGTTGATCGCCGGCGGCCGGACGTTGTTCGCGGGGGTGATGTCTTCATCATGGCCGGCGATGAGCCCCCGGAGTGCGATGTAATGCGGGAGACATGACGCGCGGATCCGGCACTCTTCTTCTGGCCAGCATCACCGTCGCGCTGGTCCTGGTTGTTTACGGCGTCGCGCGTTTTCCAGAGAGCATCGCGCGCGACGGGCTGCTCGGCTTCCTTACGGTACTGGCGCTCCTTGCCATCTATGCGCTCGCGGCCGTGGGCGTGCGCTCCTCGCGGCTGCCGGCGGTGCAAGCCGCCGCGCGTATCGGGACGCGTGTGGGCCTCGCGGTGGCCGCGCTGGCCGCGGTCAACCACATCGTCGAGATGTGGGTCTCGCTGCCGCCGCTCTTCGCCACGCTGTTTGGCGCCGGCATGTGGGGCGTGATGTTCTTCGCGTTTGGCTACGCGTACTCCGCGACGTACTCGAAGGTCGGGTCGGTGGCGATGGGCGGGCTCTCGAGCGTGTGGAGCGCGCTGGTCTACGCCGCGACGCTGGTCGCGTTCGCGATGGCCATCGGTCTCGTCTTCATGCCGCACATAGAAGTCATCCTGGCCCAGGCGTACGGGGCGAGCGGGTTGACCGACCCGCGCGCGTTTGTCGTCCGGAACCATCTCACGAGCGCCGGCTCGCAGCTCGTCGTCGCGCCCACCGTCGCGCTGTTCGTCGCCGCGGGCGCGGCCGTCGCCCGCGCCGTGCTGGAGAAGGTGAGCGCCACGGTGGCCATTGTGCTCGGCGTGGTCGGCGTCGGAGTGTTCGTCGCCGGCGCGGCGGCGATTCACTTCGCCTCGGCGCTCGACCGGGCGCAGCGTCCGCCGTTCATCATGTTCGGGCTGACGGCGCTGGCGGTGACCCTCGCGTCTGCGCATCCGTTGTTCGCCGCGATTCGCGACAGGCGTCGGGTGGGCCGGTGAACGAGTGGCGCTCTGCGGCGCGCGCGCTTGCGTATCTGGAGCGCGCGGACCGGATCCCGCACCGGGCCGCCGGCGAGTCCACGCTGCTCGATGAGCTTCCCTCCGGTATCCGTCGCGTGCTCGACCTCGGATCGGGCGACGGGCGCCTGCTCGACCTGGTGTTGCGGGCACACCCGAACGCGCACGGAGTCGCCGTCAACTTCTCTCCGGTCATGCTCGACAAGCTTCACGCCCGCTTCGATTCGACCGGCCGCGTGGATGTCGTCCGCCACGACCTCGACGACCCGCTCCCCTCCCTGGGGTCGTTCGACGCGGTGGTCTCGAGCTTTGCGATCCATCACGTCAATCACGATCGCAAGCGGGCGCTCTATGGCGAAGTGCGGGCGGCGCTCCCGCCCGGCGGCGTGTTCTGCAACCTGGAACATGTCGCGCCGGCCTCGGCGCATGGGCACGCGCAGTTTCTTCAGGCCATGGACATTCGTCCGGAGGATGAAGACCCGTCGAACAAGCTGCTGGACCTCGAGGTCCAGCTGGCCTGGCTCCGGGAGATCGGGTTCGTCGATGTCGACTGCTACTGGAAGTGGCGCGAGTTGGCGCTCATGGCCGGCCGCGTGCCGCCGGCCGCATAGACCGGTGCCGGCGGCCGGGAGCGCCTGACGACGCATGCGACTGTGGACCGTTCACCCGAGGTACCTCGACAGCCGCGGGCTCGTAGCGCTCTGGCGCGAAGCCCTGCTCGCCCGCGCCGTCCTGGCGGGACGGACGACCGGCTACCGGGCGCATCCGCAGCTCTTGCGGTTTCGCCAGGCGCCGCGGCCGATGGCGGCGATCAATACGTACCTCTCGGCCGTGGCGGACGAGGCCGACCGGCGCGGGTATCGATTCGACCGGCGGAAGATCGCGGGGCCGCGTACGCGCGGGTCGCTTCATGAGACGCGCGGTCAACTCCTGGCCGAGTGGCGCCATCTCCAGGCGAAGCTGCGCGGCCGCGCGCCGGCGCTCGCGCGGCAATGGCGCGGCATCGCGCGCCCGGCGGCGCACCCCTTGTTCCGGATCGGCGCCGGCGGCGTTCGGTCGTGGGAGAAGGCTCGCGCGTGAGGTCCATTATTCTGGCCGTGGCCGTCATCGTCGTCGCGCCGCAAGCCTGCCCAGAGACGCATCCGCCGCTCTCGGCCGCGCATCGCTTCTTCATCGCGAACGAACGTCTGCAGCCGATTCGCCGCGTTCGGGACCTGCCCGCGGGCGTGCGGAGCGCCCTGCGGGCGGTGTTGCACGAGCCCGTTCTCGAGGTCGCCGACCCGGGCATGCCCCTGGGTGAGATGCACGACGCGCCGGGAACGGCGCTGCCCGCCCGCCGGCTGATTGTCGCCGGGTGCGGGCCGTATCATTGTCTGGTTCAGTACGAGCGGGCAGGATTTCGTCCGTCGTTTCCGGTGCTGCTCTTCGGGCGGCTCGAGCGACGGGTGACACTCGAATGGACCGGCGCGGCGCGCGGCCCCGTCGGGAATGTGCGTGAGCTCAGGACGCTTGTGCTCGCGGGCGCGCTCAACGGGCATGTGCCGTACTGACGTTCGTCGCGCCGCCGCGCTCGCGCGGGCGACGCAGGAGATGCTGCTCTCGTGCCTCAACGACCGCCATCGACCCGCGTGATCGACCTGCGCTCGGACACCGTCACGCGGCCGTCCGAGCCCATGCGGGGCGCGATTGCCTCGGCGCCGGTCGGCGACGACCAGTTCGGTGAAGATCCCACGGTCAACCGCCTCC
This sequence comes from uncultured Acidobacteriota bacterium, assembly GCA_963849525.1. Taxonomy (GTDB): domain Bacteria; phylum Acidobacteriota; class Vicinamibacteria; order Vicinamibacterales; family SCN-69-37; genus CAVXSP01. The sequence goes on from CAWKHL010000010.1 coordinate 949,660, forward strand.
AGGCCCGCGTCGCGGGCCTCCTGGGCAAGGAAGCGGCGCTCTGGCTCCCGACCGGGACGATGGCCAATCAGGTCGCGCTGCGCACTCTGACGCGGCCCGGCGACGACGTGATCGTCAGCCAGGAATGCCACACGGTGATGCACGAGGCCGGGGCGTCGGCGGCCAATTCCGGCATTCAGTTCACGGCCATCGGTCGGTACGGTCAGTTCACGGTCGACGACTTTCTCGCGGCACGCAAACCCCGCGGCCACATCACGGCGCCGCCGACGACGCTCGTCGCCATCGAGAACACGCACAACCGCGCCGGCGGCGTCGTGTTCGACCAGGACGAGGCGGAGCGGATCTGCCTGGCGGCCAAGACCTACGACGTCTCGACGTACCTGGACGGCGCGCGGCTGTGGAACGCCGCGGTGGCGAGGCGGCAGTCGCCGGCCCTGCTGGCCGCGCCGTTCGATCTGGTGGGCGTGGCCCTGTCAAAAGGCCTCGGGGCACCGGGGGGATCGCTGCTCGCCGGATCGGCCGAGACGATTGCCCGCTGCGTGCGGTATCGTCGGATGATGGGCGGGGCGATGCGGCAGGCCGGCATCCTGGCGGCCGCGGGTCTGTACGCGCTCGACAACAACATCAACCGGCTGGCCGAAGACCACGCCAACGCGCGGCAGTTCGCGATGCGCCTCACCGTCAACCCGCGCGTGATCCTGGATCCATCGGCGGTCCAGACCAACATCGTCATTTTCGACCTGGCCCCTGGCGGACCCGATGCGGCGACCGTGGTCAATCGGGCGCGGGCGGCCGGCGTGCTCGTCTTCGCGTTCGGCCCAAGGACCATCCGCGCGGTGACGCATCTCGACGTCTCGCGGCATGACTGTGAACAGGCGGCGGACATTCTCGCGCGCCTCGTGGAGCCTCGCTATGAACCACTACCTTCTGATCTATGACCTGGCGCCCGACTATCTCGAGCGGCGGGTCGAGTTCCGCACCGCGCATCTTCGGCTGGCCTGGGCGGCGAGCGCGCACGGCGACCTGGTGCTCGCCGGCGCCCTTGCCGATCCCGCCGACCAGGCGGTCCTCCTCTTCAAAGGCGAGTCGCCGGCGGCCGCCGAGGCGTTCGTCGCGGCCGACCCCTACGTGCTTCACGGGCTGGTCACCCGCTGGCGGGTGCGGCCGTGGACGACGGTCATTGGAGCCGGGGCCGCGTCGCCGGTCCCGGTTGACGCCTAGACCAGTTCCAGTCAGCATTGCGGCCGACCGGCCGGTGCGCTAGGCTGATGGGCCGGAGAACCCCCATGAACAGACGAGAGTTTGTCAGAGCGTCGGCGGCGCTGGCCGCGGCGGGCGTCGTCTTCCCGGTCGACTTTCTGTCGGCGCGCCAGGCGCGCGCCGGCGGGTTCGCCCGATTCAACGCGGCGGCGAAGGAACTGCTCGGCAAGATGACGCTGGAGGAGAAGGTCGGCCAGATGGTTCAGGCCGAGCACTCCGGCCTGAAGGATCCGAACGACGTCAGCAAGTATTTTCTGGGCTCGCTGCTCGCGGGCGGCAGCTCCGACCCGAAGGCCGGCAACAGCCTCGAGGCCTGGACCGACCTCTACGACACCTATCAGTCGATTGCCGTCAAGACGCGGCTGGGGATTCCCATCCTCTTCGGCATCGACGCCGTGCACGGCCACAACAACGTGCTGAACGCCGTCATCTTTCCGCAGGAGATTGGCCTCGGGTGCACGCGCAACGCCGCGCTCGTCGAGTCGGCGGCGCGCGTGACGGCCGAAGAGGTGCGCGCGACGGGCATCAACTGGGCGTTCGCGCCGTGCGTCACCGTACCGCACGACAAACGCTGGGGCCGCACTTACGAGGGTTACAGCGAGTCGCCGCAGCTCGTGCGCGAGCTGGGCACGGCGGCGGTGCGTGGGCTCCAGGGCACCGATCTCAGCAGCCCGACGAGCGTGGCGGCCTGCGCCAAACACTTCGCGGGCGACGGCGGCACGACGTTCGGCACGGGCACGCCGCAGCGCGGCGGGGTCCGCTATCTCGACCAGGGCGACACGCGCTTGAGCGAGCAGGAGCTGCGCGCCGTTCACATGCAGGGCTACGTCGGCGCGATTGGCGTGGGCGTCGCGACGATCATGCCGTCCTACAACTCCTGGAACGGCGAGAAGTGCTCGGGCAGCAAACGACTCCTGACCGAGATTCTCAAGGACGAGATGGGGTTTGACGGGTTTCTCATCTCGGACTACAACGCCGTCGACCAGCTGCCGGGCGACTTCAAGGCCAAGATCGCGCAGTCGACCAACGCGGGCATGGACATGTTCATGGAGCCCACCCGGTACGCGGAGCTCTACGACCAGCTGCTGGCCCTCGCCAAGGACGGCGGCGTGCCCATCGCGCGCATCGACGACGCCGTCACGCGGATCCTGCGCGTCAAGATCGCCGGCGGGCTGCTCGACCGCAATCGATCGCACCTGGCTGACCGGAGCCTGCACAAGACGTTCGGATCGCCGGAGCACCGCGCGGTGGCGCGCGACTGCGTGCGTCAGTCGCTCGTGCTGCTCAAGAACGAAAAGAAGGTCCTGCCGATTTCCAAACGAGCCGCGCGCATTCACGTGGCCGGCAAGAACGCCGACGACATCGGCAACCAGTGCGGCGGCTGGACGATCGACTGGCAGGGACGCAGCGGAAACGTGACGACCGGCGGGACGACGATTCTGAAGGCGATTCAGGAGACCGTGTCGTCGGCCACGTCGGTGACGACGTCGAAGGATGGCACGGGGGCCGAGGGGGCGGCGCTCGGCATCGCGGTGATCGGCGAGACGCCGTATGCCGAAGGCATGGGCGACCGGCCCACGCTCGAGCTGGCCGCCGAGGACGTCGCGGTCGTTCACAACCTGAAGCAGGCCGGCATCCCCGTCCTGGTCGTGCTCGTGTCCGGGCGGCCGCTGGCGCTGGGCGGCGTGCTCGACGAGTGCGACGCGCTCGTCGCGGCCTGGCTGCCGGGCACCGAGGGCCAGGGCGTGGCCGACGTCCTGTTCGGGGACTACAAGCCCACGGGCAAGCTTTCGATGTCGTGGCCGCGCCGCCCGGACCAGGAACCGCTCAGCATCGGCGATGCGAACTACGATCCGCTCTTCCGGTTCGGCGACGGGTTGACCTACTGAGGTGTCGATGATGGCAACGATGCTCCGGCGTGCGGCGTTGCTGCCGGCCAGCCTGGGGGTCGCGGCAATTCTCGTCCTTGGCGCGCAGCAGCGGCCGACCGCCGCTCGCGCGCGCGTCTCGCCCGGGCCACAGGGCCGGGGCGCCCCCGCGCCGCAGGTACTCGAGCACGATCATGATCTACGACCTGGCCACGAAGTCGTCGCGGGTCGTTCACCGGGCGGATGACGTGTGGGAAGCGCCGAACTGGTCGCCCGACGGCAAGTTTCTGCTGTCGAACTCGGGCGGCAAGCTCTACCGGATTCCCGTGGACGGGACCTCGGCGCCGGAGGCGGTGAACCTCGATCCGTCGCTGCGCTGCAACAACGACCACAACTTCTCGCCGGACGGTAAGCTGATCGCGCTCTCGGCCTCGTCGCCCGCGTCGCGCCAGTCGCAGATCTACGTCGCCAACGCCAATGGCTCAGGGGCCCGGCTCGTGATCGAACCAGGGCCCAGCTACTTTCACGGCTGGTCGCCGGACGGGAAGTACCTCTCGTTCGTCGCGAACCGAGACGGCAAACAGTACCGACCTCTATCGCGTACCGGCCGCCGGCGGACCCGAAGAGCGGCTGACGGTCGATCCGGCCTACGACGACGGGACGGACTACTCGGTTGACGGCCGGTGGATCTACTTCAACTCGAATCGCGGCGGCGGCTGGAACATCTGGCGCATGCCCGCCGATGGCGCCGGCCCGAACGACGAGAGAGCGCAGCAGGTGACGAGCGACGCGCTCGAGGACTGGTTCGCGCATCCGTCCCCCGACGGCAAGTGGCTGCTGTTCCTTTCGTTCCCACACGGCACCGAGACGCACAACGACCGCAACGAACAGGTCGCGCTTCGGATGATTCCCATGCCGGGCGCGACGCTGCGCGGGCAGCCCGTCCCCGAGGTGCTGGCCACGTTCATGGGCGGGCAGGGCACGATCAACGTCAACTCGTGGGCGCCCGACTCGAAGCAGTTCGCGTACGTCGTGTACGCCGTCAAGCCGTAGGCGCCGCCGGCGCCCGGAGTGAGCGCGACCGTCATGCACATCGACTGCGGCGTGTGCCAGCTCAGGCCGCTCACGGCCAGCGACGTCAAGAGTCTGGCCCGCTACGCGAACAACCGTAAGATCTGGATCGCCCTCCGCGACCGGTTTCCCCATCCGTATCGCTTGACCGACGCGGCGGCGTTCATCGCAGCCGTCCGGCACGAAGAGCCGCCGGCTCACTTCGGCATCGTGATTGACGACGAGGCGATCGGGACCATTGGCGCTGGCATTGGCGAAGACATCGAGCGGACGTCGGCCGAGATCGGCTACTGGATCGGCGAGCCATTCTGGGGGCGGGGCCTCGCCACGGCCGCGTTGCGCGGCATGACGGCCTACGCGTTCGAGCGCCTCGCCGTGACGCGCGTCTTCGCGCTGCCGTTCGCGCACAACGCCGCGTCGATTCGCGTGCTCGAGAAGGCCGGCTACGTCAGAGAAGGCATCCTGCGGCGCAGCGCGATCAAGGACGGGATCGTCTGCGACCAGCAGCTCTTCGCCTGCTACGACGACGCGAGCGCGATACCGGACGGCGCGGACGGGCTGGCGCCTCAGTGACGGTGCCCATTTCCGCCGGCACGGTCGCTGCCGTCGTTTTCGACATGGACGGCCTGATGCTCGACACCGAGTCGATCAACAAGGTTGCCTGGCAGACCGCGGCCCGCGAACTCGGCCACCCGCTCGACGACGAGTTCTACATGACGCTGCTGGGGCGGACCACCGACGACTGCGAGTCGCGCGTGCAGGCGCATCTTGGCCGGGCGTTCCCGATGCGGGAGTTTCGGGCACGGCGCCGCGAGCTCTGGCACGCGCGCGTCGGCGGCGAGGGGATCGCGACGAAGGCGGGCCTGCGGGAGCTCATCGCGTTTCTGGTCGGGCGGCGCGTTCCTCTGGCGGTCGCGACGTCGAGCCACGCCGGCGCGGCCGCTATCAGCCTGGAGGTGACCCTCCTCCGGCCGCATTTCGCCGTCGTCGTCACGGGCGACCAGGTCGCGCGCGGCAAACCGGCGCCGGACATCTATCTCGAGTCGGCCCGGCGGCTCGGCGTCGAGGCGGGGGCGTGCGTCGCGCTGGAGGACTCGGACAACGGCGTCCGCGCCGCCTCGGCGGCGGGCATGACCACGCTGATGGTGCCGGACCTGAAGCCGCCCTCCGTGGAGGCGGCGGCGCTCGCGTTCCGGGTGCTGCCGTCGCTCCACGAAGCGCTGGACGCCTTGGCCGGGTGGCTGCCGGCGTAGGCCGCTGGCCGGCCCGTTACGTTGCGCGACGTCATGGTTACGTGATACTACGTAATAGTGATGACCGAGGCGGCCAGCCGCAATCCGTTCGTGTACGGCGAAGTCGTGCCGCGGGCGGCGTTTGCCGACCGGGAGGCTGAGCTGGAGCGCCTCGTCGCCGACCTGGGCGACGGGCAGAAGGTCTTCCTCATCTCTCCGCGGCGATACGGCAAGTCGTCGCTCGTCCACGAAGCGCTCGCCGCCTTGGCTCGGCGCCGCGTGGCCACGCTCGAGGTCACCGTCAGCAGCTTCAGCTCCTACGTCGGGTTTCTCGAGGGCTACACGCGCGCCATGATGGCCCTGGACGCTCGGGCCGCGCGTGCGGGCGGCTGGATCCGCGAGCTCTTCACCGGGGTCAAGCCGGAGCTTCGGGTGCAGGCCGGCGCCCCAGGCGGTGAGCTCACGGTCGCGTTCCCAGCCGTCCGCACGGCGCGAGACGCCGGGCGGTTGGCCGAGGAAGTCTTCGCGCTACCCGGACGGATTGCCGCGCGCCTGCGGCGACGTGTGGCGATCGCCCTCGACGAGTTTCAGGCGATTGCCAGTTACGACGGCGGCAGCGTCGAGCACGCGCTTCGCGCGGCGGTGCAACAACAGCGCGAGGTCGGTTATGTCTTCGCGGGCTCGGAGCCGAGCTTGATGGAGAAGATGATCGGCGCGAGGCGGCCGTTCTACAAGGCCGGGCCGGTGATGCGGCTCGGCAAGATCCCGGCCGACGTCTTCGCGGCCTTCGTCGACGACCGGTTTGCCGAGTCAGGCATCCGCCCCGAAGACGGCCTGGGGGCGGCGGTCATCGATCTGGCGGGCAACCTGCCGTATGACGTCCAGCGGCTGGCCCACGAGACCTGGGACGACGTGGCGCGCGCGCGGCGGCGGACGGCCGGCCTCGAGGACCTGCATGCGACGCTCCATCGTCTGCTGGCCGAGCAGGACACGCTGTTCGAGGCGACGTGGCAGCGATTGACCTTGGGCCAGCGGGCCGTGCTGCGCGCGGTCGTCGTCGAACACGGCGTCGAGATCCTCGGGGCCGACACGCGCACGCGCCATCGGCTGGGCGCGGCGTCGAGCGTGCAGACCGCGCTTGCCGCCCTGCAGCGGCTCGACGCCATCGCCCGGGACGACGATGGGCGCTACGTCGTCGTCAACTCCCTGATGCGCGAGTGGGTCGCGCGAACGACCTACTGACATGCGGGAGAATCGACCGAGCGTCACGGCGCAGCGCGTGGCGATGCGGCGGGCGGCGCACCAGCTGCTCGACCGGCCCGTCGTGCTCGACGATCCGATCGCGCTTCGGATCATCGGCGACGACGCGGCCGCGCGGCTGCGCGCCGACCCGCTCGCGTTCGAGCACGGGAGAATCACCAGGTCGTTGCGCGCGTTTCTCGTCGCGCGGAGCCGCACGGCCGAGGACGAACTGGCCGCCGCGGTCGCGCGCGGCGTCCGCCGCTACGTCGTACTCGGCGCCGGCCTCGACACGTTCGCGTACAGGAATCCCTTCCCCGACGTGCGCGTCTTCGAAGTGGATCATCCCGCCACGCAGGGGTGGAAGCGGGAGCGCCTGCATCTGGCGGGCATCGCCGTGCCGGAGCACGTGACGTTCGCGCCCGTCGACTTCGCCGCCGAAGACCTCGCCGATGTCCTGGTGCGCGCTGGCCTCGATCGGCGCACCCCGACATTCTTCTCCTGGCTCGGCGTGACGCCGTACCTCGTGCCCGACGCGGTGCGCGCGACGCTCCGCGTCGCCGCCGAGTTTGCCCGGGGCGGCGGCGGGATCGTCTTCGACTACGCGCTGCCCCGCGAGTCGCTCGGACTGCTCGAACGGATGGTGTTCGACCGGTTCGCACGGCGCGTCGAGGCCGCGGGCGAGCCGTGGCACGGGTTCTTCGATCCCGCCGCGCTCGCGGCCGATCTCCGACAGATGGGATTCGAGCCGGAGGATCTTGGGCCACTCGCGCTCAACGCGCGGTACTTCGCCGGCCGGGCCGACGGGTTGCGGGTCGGCAGTCTCGCGCACGTGATGATCGCGCGCGCCTGATCCGGTCGATATCCTGCGAGGGTATTTTCAGCGTGTGCGTGAACGCCGATGGAGCACCGGCCCTTCAGGGCCGGTGACTTGCCCGGGGCTGAAGCCCCGGGGCTCCATATGGAGAATGGAGAACGGCCCACATTTAGGCGCCTGGCCGCCGGCGTCAGCGCGCCAGCAGGGCGGCCAGGACGGTGGCGATCGTCGCGACGAATGTCGTGACCTGGACACCCACGACCCAGTGGAACTGGCTCGAGACCTTGTCGTCGAGCGCGGCGAGGCGCTGGTCGAGGCCCAGGAAGCGTTGATCGACACCCGCGAATCGCTGATCGATGGCCACGAACCGTTGGTCGATGGCCGCGAATCGCTGGTCCATCCGAGCCTCGAGGCTCACGATTGCCTGGCGAATTCCTTCAATCATTTGTCCGTGCTCGGAGACCCGGGCCTCGAGAAATGCCACCCGTTCTTCGATGACCGCCACGACCCGCCTCCACCTTACCGTCGTCGCCTCGCCCCATGCAAGCGATCGCCGGGTCGTCACTGTAGGAACCATGCCGGCCCGAGATCACCGCAGCGGGTCGAGGCACGGGCGTGAGGTTGCAGAGTGTGCGACGTACCCGCCCGCGGAGCGTGGCAAATCCTGCCGGGCGGACGTCGCTCGCTACTGATTGCTCGCGGGCGCGAGCGCGGCCGGCGCTGGCGACTCCTCGGTCTTCTGCGGGAAGAGCGTCACCTCGACGTAATTCTGCTCGTTCAGATATCGCGTGGCCGCCGCCTGCACGATCGCGGGCGTGAGCTTGTCGTAGTAGTCGGCCAAATGGAACAGGCTCGTCAGGTCCTCGCCGTACTCGGTACCGCAAGGAGACCTGCTGGAGCAGGTACCCGTTCGTCTTGAGGTTGGTTTCGTTCTCTCTCAGGAACGTCTCCTTGATGTCGCTCACTTCGGTCGCGGTCGGCGGCGCGGCCTGCAGCTTGTGGATCTCGTCGAACACGGCCTTGACGAGCTCGTTCGTGCGCGTCGGGCTGCAGCCGAAGGCGATCTGCACGGCGTACTGCACGCGTGGAATCTTCGTGTAGTTGGGGCCGACGCTCACGCTGTAGGTGCCGCCCAGCTTCTCGCGGAGGACGTCCCGCAAGCGGTTCTCCAGGACGTCGCCCATCGCCCGGATCGCCACGCGTTGATCCTGCGTGTATTCGAACGGACCGGTAAAGACGATGACGGCCTCGCTCTTGGGCTCGACGCCCTTCTCGACCGACTTGGTGACGACGCCCGTCGGGAAGTGAATGCCGACGTCCTTCCAGGACTCGTTTCGATGGAGCGAGGGCAGGCCGCCCAGGTAGCGCTCCACCAGCGGCTTGATCGCCTGGAGGTTGAAGCTGCCGACGAACGTGAACGTGAAGCCGCCGGCGTCGGCGAACCGCTCTTTATAAAAGGCCATCGACTTGTCGAGATCCATCTGGTCGACGAGCGCGGCGGTCATCGGTCTGGCGCGAAGGTGGTCTTGCGTGAGCAGGGCATTGAGCGTCACGCCGAAGACGTACTCCGGCCGGGCCTCCTGGTTCGCGTAGGCGGCCTTCATTTGAGCGGTGAGCGCCGCGAATGCCTGCGGATCCTTGCGGGGCTCGGTGAACCGCAGGTAGATGAGCTGAAACAGCGTCTCGAGATCCTGCCCCGAGGCGCCGCCCGACAGGTCGGTCTCGAGCTCGCTGATCGAAGGTCTCGCCGAGGCGATCTTGCCGGCGAGAACCTTGCGCAGGTCGACGTCGCTGAACGCGCCCAGGCCGCCCGCCGAGACGACCTGCGCGGCGGTCCGCGCCGGAATGAAGTCCTGGTCGGTCGCGAGCGACGTGCCGCCGAGACTCTCCGCCCGGAACTGAATCTCGTCCTCCTTGTAAGTGGTCGGCTCGAGCACGACCTTGACGCCGTTCGATAGGGTCCACTCGGTGATGCCGAACTCGTCCTTGGTGGTCGTGTTGACGACGCGGCCGCCGGTGGGCGGCGTGGCGAGGAGCGGCGCGTTGCCGACCGTGTCGGCGTACGCCGTGAGCGTCTGGCTCGAGGCGGTCTTCATCACGGCCGACAAATCGGCGGGTGACGGCGTCGTGAGGCCGGGTTTGTCGGGCGCTTCGACGACCACGACCTGGTCGTGATCGCCCGCCCAGTTCGCGGCCAGGCCGTTCACCTCTGCCAGGGTGATCTCCGGGATGAAGCGCCGATACAACGCGTCCTCGTACACGATGCCGGGAATTGGCTCCCTCTGAAGGAAGTTGCGGATGTACTCGGCCGCGAAGCCAGACGAGTCTTCGGTGTCTTTCTCCGCTACGGCCTGCGCGAGGCTCCGGAGCGCGCGCTCCTTCTGCCGGTCGAGTTCCGTCTGCGTGAAGCCGAACTGGCGCACGCGCGCGGCCTCGGTGAACAACGCGCCCAGGCCGTTGTCGATGCCGCCGTCCTTCACCGACGCCTGCAGCGTCGAGGCCTCCTCCGGCCGGACGAGCAGGCCTTGACCCGCGCCCGCGCGCAGGAACGGCGCATCGGGCTTCTGCGCGATCTCGGCGAAGCGTGCCGACAGCATGCTGCTGAACAGGCCTTCGACAATCTGCCGGCGATAGGCGCCGACCGTCGCCTGGTCGCGCGCCGGCATCAGGCTGTACACGCTCACACTGGAGCTGGTCGCTTCCTTGTCGGTGGCGATGGCGAACAGCGTCTGACTGTGGTCGGGCACCTTGTAGGTCGGGCGGAGCCTCGGGACTTCGGGCGCGGGAAGCGGGTCGAAGTCGCGCTTGATGAGCGCCTCCATCGACGGCTTGTCAAAATCACCGACCGCGACGACCGCCATCAGATCCGGGCGATACCAGTCCGTATAGAACTTCTTCAGCCGATCAATCGAGCCGTGCTGGATGATCTCCGGCTTGCCGATGGGCAGTCGCTCGGCATAGCGGGATCCTTCGAGCAGGACCGGCAGCGTCTTGTCCTGCATGCGCGTCGACGCGCCGCGGCCGAGGCGCCACTCCTCCATGACGACGTTGCGCTCCTGCTCGACCTCGGCGGGGTCGAACGTGATGTCGTGCGCCCAGTCCTCGAGGATGAGCATCGCCTTGTCGAGCGCCTCCGGCTTGTCGGTCGGCACCTGCAGCATGTAGACCGTCTCGTCGAAGCTCGTATAGGCGTTCACGTGCGGCCCGAAGCGCATGCCGATCGACTGCATGAACGAGACGACATCCTGCTTGGGAAAGTGCTTGGTCCCGTTGAACGCCATGTGCTCAACCAGATGCGCCATGCCCTGCTGGTCGTCGTCCTCGAGAATCGAGCCGGCGTTGACGACGAGCCGGAGCTCGGCGCGCTGCTCGGGCTTCTTGTTGGCGCGAATGTAATAGCGCAAGCCGTTCTGAAGCCGGCCCACGGCGATCTGTGGATCGATCGGAATCGGCTGGGTCAGCGCCGCGGTGCCGGCCCCCGACGACGGCACCTGGGGCGCGGCGGCGGAGAGACAGACCGTCGCGACAACGGTCGCGGTCAGAAAGAGCAGGGGCCGGCGAAGGCGCTGGGTCATAGGGTTCCTTTGTGAAGGGATTTGGCGATTATCGGCCCGGCGGATCCGACTGGTCAACTGTCGTCGCCCAAGGTCCCGCTCCCGACTGCACTACTCTTGGACGCGTGAGACCCGCGGCGGGTTCGACCGGTCTTCGGCGCCTCCTCGGCGTGCTGCTCGTTGTCGAGGCGCTCGAGAGCGTCATGTGGATCACTGGCTTGCTGCCGAGCCTCGGCATGCGCGGTGTCTGGACCCTCGGCCTCATCGGTCTCCGCGGTCTCGTTGGCGCGGCGGAAATGGTGGCCGGGGCCCTTCTTTCGAGCGCACGCCCGCCAGGCCGGACGCTGGCGCGGGCCGCGCTGCTGGCGTCGGCGGTGCTGATGACCGGCGAGACCGGCTTTCGACTCGCGCCCAGCAACCTCGACCCGACGTTTCGCTGGTGGTTCGTCGCCGCGTATTGGATCTACGCCGCGGCCTGGAGCTGGTGGCTTGGCCGCGTCAGCGAGCCTGGGCCTCCCGGACGATCAGCACGACTTTTCCAATGACCTCGCCGCTCTCGAGGAGGCGGTGCGCACCTGCGGCATCGGCAAGAGGAAACGTCGCGTGGACCCGTGGCCGCACGCGACCCGAAGCCAGGAGCGGCCACACATCCCGCTCGAGCGCCTGGGCGATGGCGCCTTTCTCCCCAGGCGCGCGGGCGCGCAGCGTCGATCCCGTGAGCGTGAGGCGCTTCATCATGATCGTGCGGAGCGAGACCTCGGTGACCTCGCCCCCGAGGAACGCGATCTGGACGAGGCGGCCATCGCGCGCCAGACATTCGAGGTTCCTGGGGGTGTAGCCGCCGCCGACCATGTCGAGAATGACGTCCACGCCCCGGCCCGACGTGAGCGCGCCTACGGCGGCGACGAAATCCTCGGAGCGGTAGTTGATGCCGCGCGCGGCCCCAAGCTGCTCGCAGGCGCGGCACTTGGCAAGGGTTCCGGCGGTGGCGACGACAGTCGAGCCGCGTGCGACCGCGAGCTGGATGGCGGTCGAGCCGATGCCGCTCGTGCCGCCGTGCACGAGCAGCCACTCGCCAGGCGCCAGCCGACCGCGCTCGAACACGTTCGTCCACACCGTGAAGAACGTCTCGGGGATGGCGGCCGCCTCGGCGTTCGTGAGCCCCGGCGGAATCGGCAGGCACTGCGCGCCCGGAACGACGCACGCCTCGGCGTAGCCGCCCCCGGCCACCAGGGCGCAGACATCGTCGCCCACCTTCCACGCGTGTCCGCTCGCCGAGCGCGGCGGACCGTCGGGCGACGCCGGGCCAAGCGCCGCAATGCGTCCCGCGATCTCGAGGCCCGGGATGTCGGTCACCCCCGCGGGCGGGGGATAGTGGCCCTTGCGCTGCATGAGATCCGGCCGATTGACGCCGGCGGCGAAGACGTTAACCAGGACCTCGCCCGGGCCGGGCGAGGGGCTGGGGCGATTGACGAGCCGAAGTACCTCGGGCGGCCCCGGCGTGGAGATTTCAATCGCGCGCATGGTTGGGACCTCGAGACATTTTGAAATTCGTGCCGTCTGATTGTAAATTCCTGGGCGTGCCGACACGCATCGACCAGCCAACTGTCATCGCCCCCGCCGGCAACAAGCCGAAGCGCATCGAAGAGTACGCGGGCCGCGTCAACTCGGGGCACGAGGCCGTGAGCGTGGCCCGGATGGTCTCGCCCGAAGGATGGGTCGAACCGGGGCAGCGGCCCGAGTTCGAGGAAATCACGGTCGTCCTTCGCGGCATGCTGCGCGTGGAGTACGAGTCGGGCGCCATGGACGTCCGCGCCGGTCAGGCGGTCGTGGCCCACCCTGGCGAATGGATCCGATACAGCAGCCCGGAGGCCGGCGGTGCCGAGTACGTCGCCATCTGCCTGCCGGCGTTCTCGCCCGCGACGGTCAACCGCGACCCTGACTGACACCAATCACACCATTCACACCATGGCGCCTGGAGGCTGGCAGGCGCTCAGTGAGGCGGACCTGGGCGGCCCGGCATCGCCGGGCCTTGCGACGGGAGCACGGACCGCAGCCGAGCGCACGGCCGAACTCCCGCGTGTGCTCGGCTGCGGTCCGCACTTCCGTCGCTGCCGCCGCAGGCGGCACCCAGGTCCGCACGGACACGAAGTCCGCCATGTGCTCGATGGTGAGGATCATCGTCGGTTCGAGATCTTCTGACTTAGCCACGCGACGCGAGGCCGCTTGCGGTGAGCTAGGATGAATTACTTCATCACTCCTTTCATCTTATCGAGATCTAGTTAGACATAAGTCATTTAGTCGCAGCCAGTTTGCGGCCTCGACAGATGTTTTGACCTATTAAATGGGCATCGGCTGGCCAAGAAAATCTTCACAAGAAGTGAAGCAATAGCCGCCGATCCGGTGTCTTAGATCGTCTAAGGGGACATCGCATGGGCGAACCAGGGGGAATCATGCGCGGTTTTGGACACTTCTCGGCTCTGACGGTGGCGGCGGCGGTGGTGGTGCTGGGCCCCGTGCGGGCGCAGACGCCGCAGGCGGTTGACAAGGCCGCGACGGTGCTGGCCGCCGCGCATGAGGCGCTTGGCGGCGAGCAGAAGATCGCGGCCCTCAAGAGCTTCGTGGCCAGTGGACAGACCCGCAGGCTGAGCGGCGACAACCTCGTGCCGGTCGAATTCGAGATCGACGTCCAGTTTCCGGACAAGTACGTGCGCAAGGACGAGATTCCGGCGCGCGAGAGCGCGCCGAGTTCGACCGGCTTCAACGGCGACGGGCTGATTCAGGTGCCGGCGCCTGCCGAGCCGCCCGCCGCGCCGGCACGCGCGGGCGCGGCGTCAGCAGCCGCTGGTCGCCCCGGTGGTCCGCCGCCGATGACCCCCGAGCAGCGCGCGGCCCAGGCCCGCAAGGCGCGGGTGACCACGATCAAGCAGGACTTCGCCAAGCTCACGCTCGGCATGTTCGCCACGTCTTTCAGCAGCTATCCGCTGACGTTCAGCTATGTGGGCGAGGCCGAAGCGCCGCAGGGCAAGGCCGACGTGATTGGCGTGAAAGGCGAGGGCAACTTCGACGTGCGTCTCTTCATCGCGAGCGACACGCACCTGCCGATCATGATCAGTTGGGAAGTGCCGCCCACGAACGTCATTCTGCTGGCCGAGGGGCAGCCGAAGCCGGAGAACCCGCCGCCAGGTACGGTCATCGTGCCGGTGCCGGCGCTGCCGCCGGCGTCAGCCGCGCAGGCGGACAAGGACAAATACGCCAAGGACGTCCAGGCGATCCGCGCGAAGACGATGGCGGGCACGAAGGTGGAGAACCGCATCTACTTCGCCGAGTATCGGCCGACCGACGGCTTCCAGTTTCCGTATCGTCTGCGCCACGCGGTGGGCACCGAGACCATCGAGGAAACGACCTTCGACCGAATCAAGTTGAACGCGAAGATCGACCCGAAGAAGTTCGACGTCGTCAAGTAAGGGCCGGGAAGAGCCCTTATCGCACGTCCGGAGCGGCTCTCTCAGAAGGAGGTGTTCGTGTCCCTGTCGCGATTCCTGTGTCTGCTTGCGGTCGTGACGTGCCTGCTCCTGCCGGCACGAGTGTTCGCGCAAGCCGCGCAGGCCCAAGGCAAGCTGACGGTCACGGTCGTCGACCCGAGCGGCGGCGTCATCAGCAGCGCTCAGGTGACCGTCATCGGCCTCGACGAGGCGACCAAGCGCGACACGAACCCGTCGGCCAAGACCTCGGACGACGGTGTGGCCACGTTCGACCACCTCGTGCTGGGCCACTACAGCATTCGCGCCGAGTTTCCGGGATTCGACATCGGTCTGCTGCGTGACATCCGGGTCAGCCGCGGCGACAACAAACACATCGTCGTCCTCCCGCTCAAGGGCCTGGCCGAGCAAGTCACGGTTGGTGAGGACGAGCAGGCAGCGGCTACCAACCGGAACTCCACCTTCGGCACGGCGCTCACGCGCGAGCAGATCGACGCGCTGGCCGACGACCCGACCGAGATGCAGCAGCAGCTGCAGGCGATGGCGGGGCCGGACGCGGTCATCCGGGTCGACAGCTTCGAAGGGCAGCAGCTGCCGCCGAAGGCGCAGATCAAGGCCATCCATATCAGCCGCGACCAGTTCTCGGCTGAAAACCACTACGCGGGCGGCCTCTCGATCGACATCATCACGCAGCCGGGCATTGGCCCGCTTCAAGGCACCGTGCGCCTGGGGTTCTACGACAGCGCCATGGACGGCCGCAACCCGCTGATTCCGAAGAAGGGGCCCGCGCAGAACCGGAGTTACGGCCTCTCAATCGGCCGGTCGCTCATCAAGAACAAGAGCGACTTCAGCCTCTACGTGAGCGGCTCGGACAACTATCAGACGCCGAATCTCTATGCCGCGACTCCGACGGGGCACGTCGCCGAGAACCTCAATCTGCGGACACCCAGCCGCAATACGTACGTGTCGGGATCCTTTAATTACGCACTGACGAAGGATCAGACGTTCCGTCTGGGCTTCAGCCACGGCAATTCCTCGAGCGACAACCTCGGCGTGGGCGCCTACGACCTGGCCAACCGCGCGTACTCGACCTCGAACCGCAATCTCTCGTTCTATACGCAGGAGGCGGGGCCGCTCGGCCGGCGGTTCTTCATCAATACGCGCTTCCAGATGAACGCGAGCACCTCCGACGCGCACTCGACGCTCGAGGCGCCCGCGATCGTCGTGCAAGACGCCTTCACGAGCGGCGGCGCGCAGCGGCGCGGCGGCCAGCGAACGCGCGCCTACTATCTGGCCTCGGACCTCGACTACGTTCGGGGCGTCAACTCGTGGCGCATGGGCGTGCAGATCGACGCCTCGAGCTATCGATCGGACAGCGAGTCGAATTATCTGGGCACGTTCACCTTCGCCAGCCTCGACACCTACGCGGCCGGGCAGCCGCGCAGCTACACGCGTCGCATCGGCAATCCGCTCATCTCCTACTGGAACGTCCAGGCGGGCGTGTACGTGCAGGACGACGTCAAGATCGGCAAATCGCTCACGCTCAGTCCGGGCGTCCGGTTCGAGGCCCAGTCGCACGTGCCCGACAAGAACAACATCGGCCCGAGGATTGGCGCGACGTGGGCGCCGTTCAAGAGCGGCAAGACGACGCTCCGGGCCAGCTGGGGCGTCTTCTACGACTGGCTCTCGACGGGCACGTACGCGCAGACGCTGCAGGTGGACGGATTCCGGCAGCAGGAGATCAACATCATCAACCCGGAGTACCCGGATCCGGGCTCCGGCGGCTCCGTGACGCAGACCAACAGGTATTTGCTGTCGCCTCAGCTGCCGATGGTCAGGAACCTGCGTGCGAGCGTCGGCGTACAGCAGAAACTCACGAAGATCCTGACCATTGGCGTGTCGTACTCCGACGCGCGAGGCAAGGGGCTGCTCGTCGGCCAGAACCTGAACGCGCCGGTCAACGGCGTCCGGCCGGACCCGACCTTCGCGAACATCGTGGAAGCCGTGGGCGATGGCCGCTCGCGCCTGCGCTCCGCATCGATTTACGCCAACCTCTTCGCCCCTTCGGGACCTGGAGCCTCCGGGGCGGGCGCGCCGCTTGTCAGCTGGAAGCGCGGCCTGAACTTCTTCGTGTCGTACGGCATCGCCAAGTCCGAGAACAACACGGATGGCGCCTTCGCGCTGCCCCCGACCAATGACCTCGAGGCGCAGTGGGGGCCGGCGCCCGGCGACACCCGATACCGGGGCGAGGTGGGGATCGAGACCGGTGCCTTGAAGAACCTGACCGTCGAGCTGTACGAGACGACGTCCACGGGCACGCCGTACACGATTCTGACCGGCTACGATAACAACGGCGATTCGGTGTTCAACGACCGGCCCGCCGGCGTCGGCCGCAACACGGCGCGCACCCCGGGCCAATGGAACCTCAACGGCTACATCGGCTATTCCTTCGGGTTTGGCCGGCAGCAATCAGGCGGCATGCAGGGGATTCGCATTACATCGACCGGCGGCGGGTACACGGCCACGGCCGTCACCGACGCGCGTCCAAAGTACCGGTTGACGTTCTACGCGAATTTGCAGAACCTCACGAACCACGCGAACTACACGGGCTACAGCGGCGTGATGACGTCGCAGTTCTTCATGCAGCCCACGTCGGTGGCCGGCGTGCGGCGCGTCACCTTCTCGATGAGTTTGGGGTTCTAGCGGTTCCGGGGTTCTGGGGTGCTCGGGTTCTGGGGTGCCGGTTCAACGGTTCCGCACGTTCGAGGTTCTGCGGTTCGCCGTGCCGAACCCCGGAACCCTTTTCTTATGAGAACCGCGTGAGCGTGACGTCGACGACGCGCACGCCATGGCGCGCGCCGCGCCACTGGACCAGGATCGGCGTCTGGTAGGTGCCTTCGACGACGGCGCCGCGGCCAGGGGTGAGGGTGTCGGAAACTCGCAGATCGACCGACCGCTTCATCCGGAGGAACCTCGACGCCGGCACCTCAATCGCGCGCGCCAGGATGCGCTCGAGGCGGGACGCGCGCAGGCCCAGCGCGTCGAACAACTGGTTCAGCGCGCGAGCCAAGTCGTACTTCGCGTAGCCGATCGCCTTGCCGGGCAGGGCGCGCGGGTCGTTCCACGCGTGCCGCGCCTTCTCGGCGGCGAAACGCAGCGGGTTGCGAAGCACGTCGGCCAGGTCGTGCTGCATCAGCAGCGTCTCGTACTCGTTCACGGTCAGGCTCGCGTACTGCTCGCCCGTGGCCAGCTCCAGCTTCACGCGCCCCTTCGCGACATCGTGCTTCTCGATGAACTCCGAGAGCTGGCCGTAAAGACCCAGTCGCGGCTCCTTGAGGTTCACCGCGTTGACCGGATGCGACGACACGGGAATCCGGAGCGTCGTGTGCGCGACCACCGACTCATGGTTGTAGCCGACGAGCGTGGTGACGCGCCGGCGCGGTGTGCCCGCGTGGACGCCGTCCAGGTCGATGAACGGCACGGGGCCAGGACGCCGCGTGACGTAGGAGACGCAGGTGCGCAGACCGCCGGCGATGAACGCCAGGTGCGAGTCGCCGTTGGTCGGCTCGACCTCGCGCTGCGCGGGGTCGAGCTCGTCGCGCAGCTCGAGCTGGTCGTGGCGGTAGCCGGCGCCCTCCGGGAAGACCGTTCGGAAGAGGTCGAGGTACTGACCCACGCCCTGAGGCCGCGCGGCCAGCCTCGAGGCCACGCTCTGTGGCAGATAGCCGGCCGTCGTGTGCGGCGACGAGTAGAGACACCGCGAGTACTGTTCGAACGCGTCGCCGTAGACGGCGCGCGCACGTTCCCGCACGTCAACCACGTCCAGTCGAGCGCGCGGGGTGATCTCGAGGCTCAGTTCCAGTGGTGCCACAATACGGTCCTGCCCAGAGGAAGCCTAGCACCGGCCGAGATTTGACGCAAAAAAGGGGCTCCGCGACGCGGCCGCGCCAATCGCGCACCAGCGTACGATCGGAGGCACGTGACGACACGCCCCCCCGGCCCGTCGCCCCATAAGCGACGCCCGCGCTACTCGGGAAAGAACCCGCGCAGGTTCGCGGAGAAGTACAAGGAGCTCGACCCGGCGCGGTACCCCTTGGAGGCCGAGAAGGTCCTTTCGGCGGGCAAGACGCCGGCGGGCACGCACCGGCCGATCATGACCGCGGAGGTCCTGCACTTCCTTCGGCCCGTGGCCGGCGAGGTCGCCCTTGACTGCACCCTCGGCGGCGGCGGGCACGCGCGCGCGATCCTGGAGCGTGTGCTGCCCGGCGGACGCGTGGTGGGACTCGACGTCGATCCGCTCGAGCTGCCTCGTACCGAAGCCCGGTTCCGCGCGGCCGGCTTCGGCGAAGAGACGTTCCGCACACACCATACGAACTTCGCCGGCCTGCCCCAGGTGCTCGCGGCCGAGGGACTGGCGGCCGCCGATCTCGATCCTGGCCGACCTTGGCGTGTCCTCGATGCAGCTCGACGACCCCGATCGCGGCTTCAGCTACAAGCAGGTTGGCCCCCTCGACATGCGGATGAACCCGTCGCGTGGAACGCCGGCGTCGCAACTGGTCGCCCGCCTGAGTGAGGAAACGCTGGCGCGTCTCCTGCGCGAGAATGCCGACGAGCCGCACGCCGACCTCATCGCGCACCTCCTGAAGGAGAAGGACGTCGAGACGACGCATGCCCTCGAACGGGTCGTGCGCACCGGGCTCGTCGCGGCGCTTCCGAAGATCGAGAAGGCCGAGGTGAAGATGTCGGTCCGCCGCACGTTCCAGGCCTTGCGTGTCGAGGTCAACGACGAGTTCTCGACGCTCGACGCGTTGCTGCGGGTCCTGCCGCGGTGTCTCGCACCCGGCGGCCGGGTCGTGATCCTGACGTTTCACTCCGGCGAAGACCGGCGTGTGAAGAAGGCGTTCCAGGCGGGCTTCCGGGCTGGCATGTACGCGGCCGTGGCGACCGAGGTCACTCGCGCGACGATGGAGGAAACGCGGGCGAACCGCCGCGCGTCGTCCGCGAAACTGCGCTGGGCCGTGCGGGGGGTGTGACCGCTCGACGAGCGGGCCATGGCGACGCGCTTCTCTTCAACGGTTTTCTGGGCAGACGTCAAGGTGACTCGCGGTAACATCGGCCACGCTAGCGGGTCGCTGGAGCCGATCAAGACCAATGACGACGGTCTGAATGGGGGAGTGGACTGAGTCCGCGCACCCACGGACAGGCAGGAGGCGCGTATGCGAGCTGCCGTAGCGGCGGCATTTTCGTCTGGACTGGTCTTGCTGACGGCCGGCTCGATTTCCGGCCTGCAATCGTCGCCGCGCGTCCCTCAGGCCGCGACGACCGGCACGGCCGCCGTCAGCGGCGTGGTTTCGGATGCGGTTAACGGCCAGCCAATCGCCGGCGCCACCGTGCTTCTTTCAGCGATCGAACCCGGCGCGCAGCGACTGTCATTCGCACCTCCGCCCGTGCTGACGGACCGGCGAGGACGCTTCGTCTTCACAGCGCTGCCCCCCGGGCTGTTCAACCTCCGCGCGACCCGCGCCGGTTACGTGATCGGCGCGTATGACGGTGCCGTCCAGGGCGAGGCAGGCGCGGCCGCGCCAGGCCGGAGCGTGTTGATTCACCTTGCGGACAACGAGTGGATGCGAGACGCCGCGATCAGGATGTGGCGCCCGGGCTCGATCGGCGGACGGGTCATCGACGAGCGCGGCGAGGCCGTGGTCGGCGCCGCCGTCCGCCTCTTCTCGGCCCATCTCCTGGCCGGACACGAACGGCTCGTCCAGGGACCGGTTGTCGCGACCGACGACCGCGGAGTGTATCGCTTCTCTTTTGTCGAGCCGGGACGCTACTTCGTCGCGGTGCTGTCCGTGCAATCCACGGTGCCCGTTGCGACGGCCGACGGCCCGCGGGCGCTTCCGCTCGGCGGACTTGAAGGGCCTCGCGGCGGCGCGTACACGCCACCTGGCTCGCCCCCGGAGGTGCGTGGCGCGAGCGTCGACGTCGACGGCCGGCATCGCCTCGTGCTGACGAACTTCACCACGCCGCCGCCACCAAGCGCAGATCGGCCGCGCGCCTACCCGCCTGTGTTCTATCCGAATGCCCGCACGGTAACTGATGCGCTGCCGGTCAACCTCGAGCTCGGGGCAAGTCGCAGCGACATCGACTTCCAGCTCGCACCCGTTTCGACCGTGGTGGTCTCGGGCGAAGTGACTGGCGCCGTGCAAGGCGCCACGAACATGCTCCTGCGCCTGATGGCGCCCGGCACGGAGTCTCTTGGCTTCGGCTCCGAGGCGGCGACCTCACTTGTGGAAGCTGACGGCCGGTTCACCTTTCTCAGCGTGCCGTCCGGCGTGTATGCGCTGCTGGCCTCGCCAGCGGTCCCCGAGCTCGGCCGTGGCGGCGGCCTGCCCAAAGCCGTGGGCTTCGGCCCGGCGCGTGGTCTGTCGGCGCTCTATCCCACCGCGCCTGATCTCAGCGTCATGTGGTGGCAGGCCGAGGCCGGTGCATCCGTGTGGGGGCGCGTGTCGGTGAGCGTCGGCGACTCCGACGTCACCAACGTCGAACTGCCGCTTCGAACAGCCGCCGCGGTGCGTGGACGCGTGGTCTTCGACGATCGGGCCCAGCCCGACCCGCGCGAGCTGTTTCTCGTCAGCCTCGAACCCGCGGACGGCAATCCCTCGCTCGGCGCGCCGAACGCCACGACGACGCCCGGCGATGTCTCGCACGCCTTCACGATGACCGGCCTGCAGGGTGGGCGGTATCTCGTCCGGTTCAGGTCGTTCCGTCAGGTCTACGGGAACGACTGGTGCGTCGAGTCGATCACTGCCGACGGCGTCAACGTGACCGACACGGGGCTGGACGGCGCGCTCGGCCACGACTACGACAACGTCGTCGTCACGGTCAGCAAGACCGGCGCGGCCCTGTCGGGGCGCGTGCTCGATCCGGGCGGTCGGCCGGCGACCGGTACCGTAGTGCTGTTTCCTGCCGATTCCAAAGAATGGGTGGACTTCGGACTGACCCCGCCGCGCTTGCGATCGACGGATACGAGTGCCGACGGGGCGTACGGATTCTCGGAACTGCCCAGTGGCGACTACAACGTGATAGCTGTGTCGGCGAGTCAAGCCGACGAGTGGCTGGATCCCAAGTTCCTCGCGGCGGCGGCGCGTCATGCGAAGGCCGTCTCGCTGGGGCGCGGCGAGACCAAGACCCAGGATCTGCCTGTATCGGAGGTCGTCGTCAAGTGAGCCGGCGTCTTCCTCTCTTTATCTCACTCATCGTCGTCATCGGCGCCTCACCGCGGCTCGCTCGGATCGCCGCTCAGCAGACGCGCGGCGTGGTCGCGCATCCGACGGCCGGCACCGCATCCATTTCGGGCGTGGTCGTCGATGACGAGCAGCCGGCACGTCCAGTTCGCCGCGCGGTGGTCACGTTGTCGGGCGACGGTCTTCGTCCCGACCGCGGCGCGATTACGGACGATGAGGGATGGTTCGCGCTGCGCGGGCTGCCCGCGGGCCGTTTCACGCTGATGGCCGAGCGCGGGGCGTTCGTCACGTCGGTGTACGGCGCCAAACGCCCGGGGCGGCCCGGTACGCCGATCACGCTGGCCGACGGTCAGCGCATTCAGAGTCTCCAGGTGCGCCTGTGGCGTGGCGCGGTGGTATCGGGCGTCCTGCGCGACGGGTTAGGCGCACCTCTCCCGAACACTGCGGTCGCGGCCGTCCCGGTGCGCGAGGTCACGCCAACCGGACCGACGCTCGGCAACAACAGTCAGGCCACCACTAACGACCTCGGTGAATTCCGCATTTTCGGTCTCGAGCCCGGCACGTACATCATCCGCGCGGGCAGCCCGCGGTTGGGCCGGCCGGTGATTGCCGCGTCCGAAGCCGAGATCGACGCGATGCTCGCCGCGCTCGCGGCCAGGAAGCCCGAGACGCTCCCGGCCGGCGCCATCCGGCCTCCGACGACTTCTATCCAGCCGGCGGGAACAGTCATGGCGACCGCACCCATCTACTTTCCCGGCACGCCCGTCGTCGCCGACGCGACGCCAATCACGCTTGTGGCCGGCGAGGAACGCGACGGCTTGGACTTCGCGGTGGAGCCGGTTCGGACGTCCACGATCCGAGGCACGGTTGTCGGGCCCGATGGCACGCCGGTCCCGCAGGCCTTCATCCAGCTTGCGATCGTCACTCGGCCGGAACAGTTCGCGGGCGCGGTCCCGGCGCCGGTGACAATCACCGCGGGGCCCGACGGCACGTTCACGCTCGGCCCGATCTCGCCGGGCGACTACCGTCTGCTCGCGCGCGGCGCCGTTCCGCAGTCGTCCGGCCCGGGTGACTCCTTCTGGTGGGCCACTCGGGCGGTGCCGATTGCTGGCGACGACGAGGACCTCGGGCGCGTGACGCTGGAACCGGGGATGACGTTCTCGGGACGCGTCGTTTTCGACTCGGGCGCGACACTGCCGGGCTTTGACCTTGCTGGCCTCCGCGTCGAGATGCAGGCGGAGTCGCTGTCGAACGCGCCATCGCAGACTCGCGGCGGCGGCCCTCCTGGCGCGCGCTTCCTGCGGCCGGCAGTCGTCCGCGCGGATGGCGCGTTCGAGGTGACCGATCTGGTTCCCGACGAGTACCGGCTTACTGTCTCGGGAAGTGCCATCAGCGACTCGGGGTGGTGGCTTCGCGCGGCCATGCGGAACGGCCGGGATCTGCTCGACGCCCCGCTCCGCCTGGAGCCGAACGGAAACATCAGCGGCGTCACGCTCGTCTTGTCCGATCGCCATACGGAGCTCTCGGGCACGCTCACCACGGCAGGCGGCACGGCCGCTTCGGACCTCTTCGTGGCGGCGTATCCAGCCGACGCAGCCTTGCGAACACCGCATTCACGGCGGGTTCAGGCCGTCAGGCCAGACAGCGGCGGGCGGTTCGTCTTCAGGAACCTGCCGGCCGGCGACTATCTTCTTTGCGCGCTAATGGACGTGGACGACGGCGCGTGGAACGAGCCGGGCTTCTTCGACGGTCTGATCGCCGCCTCGGTTCGGATCACGCTTGCCGAAGGCGAGAAGAGGGTGCGGGACCTGCAGCTGGGCGGCCGATAAGCGCGCGCGATTGTTCGACTCCGCTCACGGTCGCGCGAATGCGTGAAGCACAGCACAGTGCCGTCGCCGTAACGACGAACGTGTCATATGCGGGCAACGTGCGAATCGCTGTCGGATCGACTCGCGGACATCTTCGTTCGCAGCGCCGGACGAGCTGGGATTCCTCGAACCCGGCGACTGTCGCCAATCGCCCAGGCCTTCCTCGCGCAGCCGGCCACGAAGGTCGCGTTGCTGGTAATGAAGACAAACCGCGGGCTACGGTCTTAGACCTCGAACTTCCGGCTTCAGACTTCGAACGTTCCTACGGCTCCTGCACCGTCAGGATCTGGTCGGCGGCGACGTTCGTCAGGGTCTGCGTCTTTCCGCTGGGCCAGCGAAGGTCGATCCGTGAGAGGGCCTTCGCGGCGCCGAGGCCGAAGTGCAGCCGGGTGTCATTGCTGCTCTGATAGCTGGCGACGTTGTTCACTTCGCCGACCTGTCGTTTGCCGCCGGCCGTGATCTCCACGCGCGTGCCCAGGCCGAAGTCGTTGCTCGTCCGCCCGCGCGCGCGGATGGTGATCCAGTGGCGATCGTGCGGCGCGTCGTTTCTGAGCAGCGCCGGCGCCCGTCCGACGCTCGTGATGACGACGTCGAGATCGCCGTCGTTGTCGAAATCGGCCACGGCGAGTCCGCGGCCCGCGCGCCTGAGCCTGGAGGGCCGCGCCGCTCTCGTGCGAGATGTCCCGGAACCGGCCGCCGACGTTCTCGAAGAGCTGGTCGGGCTGCAGATAGTGTGACGTCGGGCGGTACCGCTCCACGTTGTCGATGACGTGGCCGTTCGTCACGTAGATGTCCAGGTCGCCGTCGTTGTCGTAATCGAAGAGCTTCGCGCCGAAGCCGAGCGGCGCGTTGCTCGACTGCAGGCCGGACGAGGCGGCGGCGTCCGTGAATGTGCCATCGCCCTGGTTCAGGTAGAGGGCGTCGAGCTCGTCCTCGAAGTTCGTCACGAACAGATCCGGCTTGAGATCGCCGTTCACGTCGCCGCAGTCGACGCCCATGCCGGCCTGCGGCTTGCCGTCGGGATCGAACCCGACGCCGGCGCCGTACGTGACGTCGGTGAACGTGCCGTTCCCGTTGTTGTGGTAGAGGAAATTCCGCACCTGGTCGTTGGCGACGTAGATGTCGGTCAGGCCGTCGTCGTCGGTGTCGCAGAAGGTCACGCCGAGGCCCTTGCCGGTCGGGTTGGCGATGCCCGCCGCCTTCGAGACATCGGTGAAGGTCCCGTCGCCGTTGTTCCTGAACAGCCGGTCGGCCACCCCGTCGAACATCGTCGGGCTGCAGTACATGCGGAAGCCGGGCTTCTTGAAGCCGCAGTACGGGTTGTCGCCCGGCGGGTCGTCGAGGTAGTTCGTGACGTAGAGATCCAGCTTGCCGTCTCGGTTGTAGTCGAGAAAGCCCGCGCTCGTGCTCCACTCGGTCGTGCCGCCGGCGACGTGCGCGGCGGCGGTGACGTCGGTGAACGTGCCGTTGCCGTTGTTGTGGTAGAGGATGTTCGAGCCGAACGTCGTGACGTAGAGGTCCAGGTAGCCGTCGTTGTCGAAGTCGCCGACCGCGACGCCCGTCTTGTAGGCCTTGGCCGTGGCGGCCGTGAGCCCGCCGACGCCGGCGCGGCGGGTGACGTCGGTGAACGTCCCGTTCCGGTTGTTGTGATAGAGGACGTTCGACGCGCCGGGGGCGCCGTTGACGAAATACAGGTCCTCGAAGCCGTCGTTGTCGTAGTCGATCCAGGCGACGCCCGATCCGAACGTCTCGACCATGCGCTTGTCCGCGGTCGTGCCGGCGTTGTCAACGAACGTAATCCCCGCACGAGCTGTGATGTCGACGAACGGCGGGCCCGGCGGCGCCGGCGTGGCCTGCCTCTGGGCGGACGCGCCCGACGTGGCCGCGAGGCCGATGCCGATGAGGCCGATGAGGACGAGCAGGAGCGGCCAGGTTCGCCGGTTCACTGGCGGCCGTCCGTTCCGCGGCCCTGCGGCGCGGCAGCGTCGAGCGCCTGGCGCTCCGCGGCCGGCAGCATCGAGCCAAGCTTCCCGGCGGCCGCGGCCTCTTCGCGGGCGCGCCCGTACTGGTGCTGGCGCAGGAAGACCTCGGCCAGCCCGAGGTGGCCGGCGCCGCTGTCCGGGCTCATCGTGACGGCGGCCTGAAACGCGGTTTGCGCGGCAGACAGGTCGTCCTGCTGGAGCCGCAGGCGTCCCCACTCGACGCGGAGGTTCGTCTCGGCGTTCTGATAATCCTCGGTCGCCTGCGCGGACGCCGCCGGCGGCTCGGCCAGCGTCAGCTGCGCGGCGGCCTGCGTCAGCTGGCCCGCGGTCCGGTACGCGCGCCCGAGGGCGAGGTGGATGTCGGTGCGCGACGGGGCGAGCGTGGCCGCCTGCTCGAGCGTGCGCACGGCCGCCGCGGCCTGGCCGTCGTCGAGATACGCCGTGCCGAGCGTCAGGTACACGTCCGGCGGAACGCCCGGCGAACCAACGATCTGCTCGAGGTCCCGGATGCCCTCGGCGCGCCGGCCGAGGTCGAGCAGGGCACAGGCGAGGTAGTAGTGCGCCTGACCCAGCGTGGGGTCGGCCGCCATGGCCTGCTGGTTGAGCTGCACCGACCGCTCCGGGTGACCCAGACGCCGCTCGGCTTCGCCGAGGAGGGCCAGAAACTGTGCTTGATTCGGCGTCCGGGCCAGCGCGGTCTGCATCTCGGTGCGGACGCTGTCGTACCGGCCGAGCGCGAGATACAGCTGGGCGAGCGCGAGGCGCGCGGTCACGAGGTCCGGATCGAGGGTCAACGCCTCGCGCAGCTCGGCCTTGGCCTCGCCGATGAGCGCCGGCGTGCCAAGCGCCTGATAGGCCAGGCCGAGCAGCATGTGGCCCTGGGACGACTGCGGCGCCGCCGCGAGAATCGTCTTGAGCTCGCCGACGTCTTCATCGAGGTGATTCGCAGGGCCGAACAAGTCGGCCTGCACGCGCGTCAGCCGATCGGCGATCGAGGCGGACGGTTGCCCCGGCGGCGTTGCCGCGGACTGGCCGGCGATGGCGACCGACGTGCCCGTGGCAATTCCAGCGAGCAGGAAAACGACACGATGTCCGAGATTCAAGCGGCGGGCCATCAGTCTTGCCGGAACGCCCCTATTATAGGCATCGGGATTACACAGACGTGAAGGCCGATTCTTCGCGCGGCCGGTCGCCGACGCCGGGCCTGATCTTCGGTCTGGTGCTGACGCTGGTCGCCGTGGGCGTGTTCTCGCGCTACATCACCCGTCAGATGTCCGGGCTCCAGACGCTCCAGGGCGATCTGATCGAGCGCGACCGGCAGGACTCCCTGCAGCTCCTGCGGGTCCAGAACAATCTCAACCTGCTCGGGCTGGCGATGCGCGACGTGCTCGACAACGATCAACCGTACCCGCTCGCCGCCTGGTCGGGACAGTTCCAGCGGATCCGGCGGGACCTGGACGACGCGCTGGCACGCCAGGACCGGCTGGCGTCGAACGGCGCCCCGTCGCCGGGGAGGATCCGGCTGCTCGACTCGCTGTCGGCGTTCTGGGACGCGGTCGATCGCGTGTTCGCCCTGGCGCGGTCGGGGCGCGAGGACGAGGCGCGCGCCCAGATCCGCCTGTCGCTTCAGGCCCGCCAGGCGTCGCTCAGCACCGCCGTGGCGCGGCTGCTCGTCGAGAACAACCAAAGCCAGGAAGAAGCGGCCGGCCGCGTGCGGGCCATCTATGATCAGGTGCAGCGCCGGGTCTACTGGCTGCTCGCGGCCACGCTGCTCGTCATCGCCACGACCGGGCTCTACGTGATTCGCGCCAACCGCCGCTTGTTTGCCGAGATGGCCTCGCTCTCCGAGGGCCGGCGCGAGCTGGCCCAGCAGCTGATCGCCACGCGCGAGTCCACGCTGCGCCACCTGTCCCGCGAGCTGCACGACGAGCTCGGCCAGTTGCTGACCGCCATGGGGCTCATGCTCGGCCGCGCCGAGAAGCAGATGGCCGACGACGACCCGCTACGCGCCGAGCTGCGGGAGATCGGCGAGATGGCTCAGGGGACGCTGGATCACGTTCGCGGATTGTCGCAGATGCTGCATCCGTCGATTCTTGACGAGCTGGGACTCGAGAGCGCCGTCGAGGCCTACGTGGCCACTGCTGAGAAGCAGCTTGGCCTGCGCGTGGCGCTCGAGCGGAGCGGCACGCCGGTGCCGGTGGGCGGCGCCGTCGCCATTCACGTCTATCGCGTGCTGCAGGAGGCGCTGCGCAACGTCGCGCGCCACGCCGGCGTTGGCGAGGCCTGGGTGCGCCTGCGGTATCGTGCGGACGGGCTCGAGCTCGAGGTCGAAGACCACGGCGCGCGGACGAAGGCCGACGGCCCCCGGCGGGGCCTCGGCCTCGTCGCCATGCGCGAGCGCGCCGAATCGGTGGGCGGCACGATTGCGTTTCTGCCGCTCGAGACGGGCGGCACGCTGGTGCGGCTGCGCGTGCCGTTCGAAGCGGGAGACGCTGATGACGGATAAGGTCACCGTGCTGCTCGTCGACGACCATCACCTGGTGCGCCGGGGCTTCCGCCGGCTGCTGGAGGACGACCCGGCCGTCGAGGTTGTGGGCGAAGCGAGCGACAGCGACGCGGCGGTCGAGCTGGTCGAGCGGCTGGCGCCGCAGGTGGTCGTGATGGACTGCGCGATGCCGGGCGCGAGCGGGCTCGCCGCCACGCGGCGCATTCTCGAGGCGCGGCCCGGCGTGGCGGTGCTCATGCTCAGCATGCACGCCGAGCCAACGCTCGTCTCGCAGGCGCTCCGGGCCGGCGCCCGCGGCTACGTGCTGAAGAACGCGCTCGACCTCGATCTTGCGTCCGCCGTCAAGCGCGTCGCCGCCGGCGAGACGGTGCTCGATCCGAGCGTGGCGTTGACGGCCGCGGCGGCGGGCGAGCGCCCGCCCGCGCTCAGCCCGCGGGAGATGGAGGTCCTGCAGCTCATCTGCGAGGGCCACTCGAATCGGACGATCGCGGGGAAGCTGGACCTCAGCGTGAACACGGTCAGCGTCCACCGGGCCAACATCATGGCGCGGCTCGGCGTCCACAAGACGGCGGAGCTCGTGGCGTACGCCCTTCGCCGCGGACTCGTGGGGCCCCTGTGAACCGGCGCGATTTTCTCCAGCGCACCTGCGGCGCGCTCACGGTCGCGGCCGCCGCGCCCCTCGTCCGCGCGCAGTCGTCGTCTCCGCTCGGCATGCGCTTCGTCGATGTCACGGCCGCCGCCGGCATCGACTTCCGCCACCACAGCGGCGCGTACGGCGGGAAGCTCCTGCCCGAGACGATGGGCGCCGGGTGCGCGTTTCTCGACTACGACGCCGATGGCTGGCAGGACATTCTCTTCATCAACGGCATGGATTGGCCCGGGCATCGGACGGGGCGGTCGACGATGCGTCTCTACCGGAACAACCGCGACGGGACGTTTGTTGACGTTACGCGCGCCGCCGGCCTGGACGTCGAGCTCTACGGCATGGGCGTCGCCATTGGCGACTGGAACAACGACGGGTTTCCGGACCTCTACGTCACCGGCGTCGGCCAGAACCGCCTGTTTCGCAACACGGGCCGGGGCGCGTTCGTCGACGTCACGGAGAAGAGCGGCCTCGGCGGGCGCACGGCGTTCAGCACCTCGGCGCTGTGGTTCGACTTCGACCGGGACGGCCTGCTCGACCTCTTCGTCTGCAACTACGTGCGCTGGTCGGCCGAGCACGACGTCTTCTGCACCGCCGACGGCACGCACAAGTCCTACTGCACGCCCGAGGCGTACCGCGGCGACACGTGCTGGCTGTTTCGCAACCGGGGCGACGGCACGTTCGAGGACGTCACCGCGACGAGCGGCGTCTTCGACACGAGCTCGAAGTCGCTCGGCGTCGCGATGTTCGACACCGACGAGGACGGCTGGCTCGATCTGGTCGTCGCGAATGACACGCAGCCGAACAAGGTCTATCGGAACCGGCGCGACGGCACGTTCGAGGAGGTGGGCCTCAAGAGCGGCCTCGCGTTCAGCACCGACGGGCGCGCGCGCGCCGGCATGGGCATCGACGCGGGCGACTTCGACAACTCCGGACGCATGGGCGTCGCCGTCACGAACTTCGACGGCGAGATGGTCGGTCTCTACCGGGCGGTGGGGCCCGGCCTCTACGAGGATGTCGCCCTGCGGACCGGCGTCGGCGACGCCTCGCGCAACCGGCTCGGCTTCGGGTGTCTGTTCGCCGACGTCGATCTCGACGGCGCGCTCGACCTGGTCGTCGCCAACGGGCACATCGATCCGTCGGTGCGCCATCCGCGCAGCGACGTCGGCGCCGCGTATCCCCCGCTGCTCTTCATGAACCAGGGCGACGGCATGTTTCGCGACGGGGCGGCGGCCGCGGGCGCGGCGTTCGCGCGACCGCGCGTGGGCCGCGGCCTGGCGTACGGCGACTTCGATCGGGATGGTGACATCGACTTGCTGATGACCACCAACAACGGGCCGGCCGTGCTCTTCCGCAACGACCAGCTGGCCGGGCACCGGAGCGTGCGGATCACGCTCGTGGGCACCAAGTCCAACCGGGACGCCATCGGCGCGCGCGTCCGCGCGTTCACCGGGGGCGTGACCCAGACGCGGATGGTGAAGAGCGGGTCGAGCTACCTCTCCCAGTCCGAGCTCCCGGTCACCTTCGGCGTCGGCCCTCGCGACGTCGTCGACCGCGTCGTCATCGACTGGCCGAGCGGCCGCACGGACGAGTTCAAGAACGTGCGCGCCGGGCGCGCCTACCGCGTCGTGGAAGGGCAGGCGCTGCGCGAGGAGCAACCGTGAGCTCGCGGCCACTCTGGTTTGGCGCCGCGGCCGCGGCGCCCTCATGCGTTCGACGGTCTCGAAGCTATGCGGCGGAACCGCGCAGGCCGTACGGGCGAATCAGCACGTCCGCCGAAATGCCGAGCCCGTTGTGCAGTCGTCGGATCATGTCGATCGTCAGCGCGCGGCGGCGGTTGAGAATCTCCGCGACGCGAGCGCGAGTCCCGAGGTATCGCTCGAGGTCGCGGCGCGTGAGGCCGCGGCTCTCCATGTGGTAAAGCAGCGCGTCAATTGGATCGGGTGGCTCGATCGGTTCGTGCGCGGATTCGTAGCGATCCACGAGCGTCGTCAGAACCTCGAGGCGGTCTCCGGCCGCGGTGCCCGGCTTCGCGTCCATCAGCCGTTCGATTTCCTTCAGCGCGGTTCGGTGGTCAGCCTTGGTCTTGATAGGGCGAATCTGCATGGAACGGCCTCACACGGTTGTCACGTCGATGCGGTCGTACGCATGATGCGTGCCGATGAATCGGACGTAGCACATCCGATACGCGTAGTTCACCGAGACGACCAGGCGGTATTTGTTGCCGCCGATATTGAACACCAGACGGTTCTCGCCGACGACACTGACGGACCGATACACACGCTTCACGTCGGTGGGCGACTTCCAGTCCGCCCTGAGCACGTCGTGGTACCACGCTCGCAACGGCTGCTCGGCATCGGCATGCGTGGCCCAGAACTCTCGGAGCGTCCGGCGGGCGATGATCCGGACGGGACCCCAGTGTGGCGCGCTCCCACGGTGGGAGCAAGGCCGGGACGAACGCCCGTGACGGGGACGGCGACGTCAACGTGCTCATGACCACCAAAGACGGGCCGGCCGTGCTCTTCCGCAACGAACAGCTGGCCGGGCACCGGAGCGTGCGGATCACGCTGGTGGGGACGAAGTCCAACCGCGACGCCATCGGCGCGCGCGTCCGCGCCGTTGCGGGCGGCGTCTCGCAGATGCGGATGGTGAAGAGCGGGTCGAGCTACCTCTCCCAGTCGGAGCTCCCGGTCACCTTCGGCGTCGGCTCCCGCGACCTCGTCGACCGCGTCGTCATCGACTGGCCCAGCGGCCGCACGGATGAGTTCAAGAGCGTGCGCGCCGGGGCGCAGTACCCGCGTCGTGAAAGGGCAGGGGCTGGGGGAGGAGCAACCGTGAGCTCGCGGCCATCCGTTCTTAATCTGTTGGTCGTGGGGCGGACAACTTCCTGGCTGTCCGTCAACCCAACTGCGATTGCGACAGGCCGGCCGCTGTGCGCGCCTCGGCCAGTGTTCGCGCGAGGTTGAACTCCTCGCGGAGGGCGTCGTAGGCCCTCTCGTAGTCGGCGTCTTTCGCCCATCGACGGTGGAGACGGCGGACCTTCGTCGTAGCGTGAGCTCCCTTTCGGCGAAGCCGATGATGCCAGATATGGTATCGCCAGCCAAGGCGCAATAGGGTCGGCGACCGGCAGCTGATCTAGTGCCACTAGTACGTCCGTACTATTGCCGCCCCTCCCAAGGCCCCGTACAGTAGCGCCTCTTGCGACGGACCGCTCCCCGCGCGTGCCGGTCTTCGGCGGCTGGGCGGCGTACGTCGGTCGCATCAGAAGGGGACCGAATGCGAGGCAGGGGATGGCGAGGAGCGGCGGCGCTGGGTGCAATGGCCGCCGTGATCTGTATGGCGACGGCCGCCGCGGCGCAGGAGCCGGGCGCCGCCGCGACGATTCGCGGGCGCGTCGTCGATCCGCAGGGACAAAGCGTCGCGGCCCGCGTGAGGGTCGTCGAGGCGCGCACCGGACTTTCGCGTGAGACGCTGGCGGACGCCGCCGGGCGCTTCACGATCACCAGCATTCCCCCCGGCGACGTGACCGTCGTCGCGACCGCCACGGGGTTCGCCGAGTGGCGCTCGGCCGTGATCCGGCTCGAAGTCGGGCAGGTCGCGCAGATTGACATCGCCATGACCGTCGCCGGCGTGACCGAGGCCGTGGACGTCCGCGCCGGCGCGGGCACCGTCGACCGCGTGACGTCGGTCGTGGGCGGCGTGATCTCGGCCGACGAGATCAAAGCGCTGCCGCTCAACGGCCGCAACTTCCTCGAGCTGGCCTTCCTCACGCCGGGCAACTCGCCGTCGGCGACCTTCGACCCGACCAAGGCCGACTCGGTGATCATCTCCTCGGCCGGCCAGCTCGGCCGCGGCGGCAACATCATGGTCGACGGCATGGACGACAACGACGATGTGGTCGGCGGCCCGCTGGAGAACATCACGCAGGAAGACGTCCAGGAGTTCCAGGTCGCGACCAACCGCTTCTCGGCCGAGTACGGGCGGTCGGCGTCGTCGGTCATCAACGTCGTCACGCGATCCGGCGGCGCGACGCCGGCCGGGTCCGCCGCCATCTTCCTGCGCGACGCGAGCTGGCAGGCGCTGCCGGCGACCATCGACAAGTCGCTCGCCGGCAAGCCGCCGTTCTCGCGGCAACAGGTGGCGGGCACGTTCGGCGGGCCGATCGTGAAGGACCGGCTCTTCGGATTCGGCGCCATCGAGGTCCGCCACCAGCACGGCGGCGTCCTCGTCGGCAGCCGCAACACGGCCACGCGGGCGATCGACTACGGCTTCGCGCCGGCGCCGCTCGACGACTGGCTGGGCACGATGCGGGCCGACTGGCAGGGCGGGCCCCAGGACCACGTGACGGTGCGCTATTCGGGCGAGCACCTCGACGCGACCGGCGCCAGCACGCTCGAGCGCCCGATCGGCACGGCCTCCGAGCGTCAGGACTCGCGCACCCACACCAACTCGGTGCTTGGCTCCTGGACCCGCGTGCTCTCGCCGCGGGCGGTCAACACGCTCAGCGTGAGCTGGAGCGGGTTCGACAACCACATCGCGCCGGTCGAGCCAGGCGTTCAGCTCACGTTCCCCAGCCTGCAGGGCGGCGCCTCGTTCCGCGTGCCGCAGGGCACGCAGCAGAAGCGGTGGGAGGTGTCGAACCGTCTCTCGCTCTCCCGCGGGGCGCACCAGTTGACGATCGGCGGGCAGGTCCAGCGCGTCAACGCCGCGTTCGAGCTTGGCGTGTTCCGGACCGGCCGCGTCGAGCTGGCGGAAGACTTTCCGGCCTTCGACCGCAACGGCGACGGCGTGGTCAATGACAACGACCTGTTGTTCTCGGTCACGCTTCGGAGCGGGCGACCGGACTCGGACGTGAACCTGCCGAACGCGAACAACGTGCACCTCGCCAGCTACATCCAGGACGACTGGAAGGTGCATCCGCAGCTCACGCTGAACCTCGGCCTGCGCTACGAGATCGACACGGACGTGAACGACATCAGCCGCGTCGGCCAGCTGAATCCGATCGTCAAGCCCTTCTTCCCCGGGACGCGCCACCGCGACACGAACAACTTCGGCCCGCGCGTGGGCTTCAACTGGTCGCCCGCCGGAGGCGCGACGAGCATTCGCGGCGGCTACGGCATCTACTACGACCGCGTCACGCTCGAGATCGAATCGCTCGAGCGCGGGCTGGACGGCCGGACGCTGCCCGTCGAGGTCCGGGCCGGCAACGTCTTCTTCCTCGACCCGACGACGGGCACGTTCCCGCCAGTCGCGCCGACGCTCGCCAGTCCGTTCACCGGCTTCATCCTGCCGGGCGCGGGCGCGTCGGGCATCGACGTCATCGCGCCCCGGCTGCGGAACCCGATGGTCCAGCAGTTCTCCCTGGGCTTCCAGCGGCAGGTGGGCGATCGGGGCGTGCTGAGCGTCGACGTCGTGCACGACCGCGGCACGGACTTCGTCATCGGCCGGAAGGTCGGGACGGTCTTCAATCCGGTCGTCGGCGGGCCGGACAGCGTCGTCAGCCTCGAGTCGAGCGCGAAGACGGAATACAACGCGCTGCTCGTCTCGTTCGAGCGTCGCTACGGCAGCCGGTTCGGCCTGCGCGCCGCCTACACGCTGTCGAAGGCGTGGAACTACGCCAACGACGACCAGATTCCATTTGGCAGCGGTCCCATCGATCCGAACGATCTCTCGAAGGAGTGGGGACCGGCGCCGAACGACCGGCGGCACCGCCTCGTGCTCTCCGGCGTGCTCAACCTGGGCGACGGCGTCCAGCTCGCCGGGCTGCTGACCGCCTCGTCGGGCGTGCCGATGGACATTCTCATGCCCGACGGGCAGTCGCGGATTCCCACGCTCTCGCGCAACGCCGGCGGACGGGTAGTTCAAGACGGCGGGCGACTTGAATGCGTATCTCACGAACCTGAACGCGGCCGGCGGCATCGACGGCACGCCGCTGCCGCTCGTGTCGCCGAACGCGCGCTTCAACGACAGCTTCGAGTCGCTCGACATCCGGGTGTCGAAGGCGTTCCACTTCGGCTCGAGGACGCTCAGCGGGTTCGCCGAGGTCTTCAACGTCCTCAACACGACGAACATCCTCGGCACGAGCACGGTCAACTACTCGGGCTTCGCCAACGCGCTGGTGCGCGACTCGAACGACCCGACCAATCCGGGGTACATGACCGCCTCGCATTTCGGCACGCCGGTCAGCACGGCCGGCGGCGTATTTGGCTCGGGCGGGGCGCGCGCGCTCCAGCTCGGTGCGAGAATCGAGTTCTAAGATGGCGTACATCCCAGTACCGGACGGACTACCAGGTATTCGTGGGCTGCTGGCCTTTCGGCCGGAAACGGCCAAGCCGATGGGCGAGCTGGCCGAGGTGCTGCTTCGGGGGCCCAGTTCGTTGACGCGCGCCGAGCGCGAGCTCGTCGCCGCCTACGTGTCGTTCCGGAACGACTGTCAGTACTGCCAGAGCTGCCACGGCGCGATTGCCGCCGAGCATCTGGGCGGCGCCGCGTCGGACTACGAGCTGATTGAGCGCGTGAAATGCGACGTCGAATCGGCGCCGGTGTCCGAGAAGATGAAGGCGCTGCTGACGATTGCCGGCCACGTGCAGCAGGGCGGCAAGCACGTCACGCCGGACGACGTCGCGCGGGCGCGGCGGGCGGGCGCGACCGACCAGGAGCTTCACGACGTCGTGCTGATTGCGGCCGCCTTCTGTCTGTTCAATCGCTACGTCGACGGCCTCGGCACGTCGCAGCCCGACGACCCCGCGTTCTATCACGAGGCGGGTCGGCTCACGGCGGAGCTCGGGTACCTCGACCGGCGCTACACGCCCGTTCGCGAATGACGCCCGTCGGCCGAGCCGGTCGCCTCGGCCTGTGGTCGGCCACCGCGCTCGTCATCAGCCATACGGTGGCCGTCGGCATCTTCCTCACGCCGGCGGAGCTGATCGGCGCGCTCCGGTCGCCGGCGCTGACGTTTGGCCTCTGGATCGTTTGCGGCGCGATCGTGCTGGCCGGCGCCTTCACGTTCGGCGAGCTCGCGTCGCGGTACCCGCAGACAGGCGGCCTGTACATCTACCTGCGCGAGGCGTGGGGCCCGCGCGTCGCATTCCTCTACGGCTGGCAGTCGTTGCTCGTCATGGACCCCGGCGTCGCCGCGGCGCTGGCGGCGGGCACGGCGCAGTATCTCGTCGCGCTCTGGCCGGCGGCGGCCGGCACCGAGCGGTGGCTCGCGGTGGGCGTGATCTGGAGCGTGGCGCTCGCGGCCATGGCGGGGCTGACGTTCGGCAAGCGCATGTTCGGCGCGCTCACGGTCGTGAAGTTGTGCATGCTGGCCGGCGTCGTTATCATCGCGCTCGCGGTGGGCCACGGCGACTGGTCGCACTTCGTGCCGTTCGTCGGCGGCCGCACCGACGCGCCGCCGATCGGCGAGGCGATCGCGCTCGGTCTGCTCGGCGCCTTCTTCTCGTTCGGCGGATTCTGGGAGACGAGCCGCATCGCCGGAGAGGTGGACGACCCGCGCCGGACGCTGCCGAGAGCGCTCGCTCTCGGCGTGGTCTGCGTGACCGCGATCTATGTCTTGACGACCCTCGCGTTCATCTACCTCGTGCCGCCGGCCGAGGCGACCAGCGCGTCGGAATTCGCGCGGCTGGCCGGGCAGGCGCTGATGGGGTCCGCCGGGCCGTCCGTGCTGGCGTCGGCCGTGCTGTTGTCGGTCGTGCCGAGCGTGATGGCCGTGATGATCGTGACGCCGCGGCTCTACGAAGCCATGAGCTTCGACGGCCTGTTTCCGGCGATCGTGGCGAAGCGCCACGCGGCGACGGGCGCGCCGATTCGAGCCACGGCGGTGCTGGCGACGCTCGCCACGGTATTCGTGCTGGCCGGCACCTTCGACCAGATCGTGGCGTTCTTCGTCTGCACCGCGCTCGTGTTCGTCGCGCTCGCGGCCGTGGCGCTGTTCGTCGTCCGGCGCCGGGGCGGGGCGCCCGGGATCGTCCAGGCGCCGGGCTATCCGGCGACCCCCGCGATCTTCGTGCTGCTCGTGCTCGCCGTCGTCGTGATGATCGCGGTCAACCGGCCGTGGCAGGCGTTGGCGGGCGTTGCCATCGTGCTCGTCGGGCTGCCGATCCAGCGGCTCGTCGCGCCGCGCTCGTCAACGTCGTCCGAAGGAGGTCCGTCATGACACGCATCAGAACGATCCGGCCGGCCGACGCGGACGAGACGCTGCGCGAGGCGCGCGCCGCGCAGCACAAGCTGTATCCGCCCGAGTACGCCGAACCGGTGCTGCCCATCGACCAGGACGAGATGGCTGGCATCGTGGCGGCCCACTCGCTGATTCCCGAGGCGCTCCACCACGCGTTCGCGACGTTCGGCGCGCTGATGTCGCCCGACCTGCCGCTCAGCCGCCGTCAGCACGAGATGATCGCCACCGTGGTGTCGGCGACGAACGGGACGCCGTACTGCACGGTCTCGCATACCGAGTTCCTGCGGAGAACCACGTCGGACGAGGCGCTGGCCGAGGCCGTCCGGCGCGACTTTCGGAGCGCTCCGATCGACGACCGGGATCGCGTGATGCTCGAGTACGCCGAGCAGATTACGAAAGACGCCAAGGGCGTGACCGACGAGCATCTCGCGCAGTTGCGCGCCGCCGGCTTCGACGACCGAGGTATCCTGCAGATTACGTTGATTGCCGCGTGGTTCAACTACATCAATCGGGTCGCTGACGCCCTGGGTGTCGGCCAGACGTCCGAGGCCTCTCCGTGAGTCCGGAGCGCCGCGCCGGCCGCCGCGGGCCGTTCGTCGCGGCGGCGATCGCGGTCGTCGTGATTGCCGCGGTGGGGGACTATGCGGTGTGGCCGCGTCGGGCGGGCCTGCCGGCGACGAGTTCGGCCGAATACGAGCAGACGACTCAGGCCTTCTACCGCGGTCTGGCCGAGCTGCAGATCGGACTCCTCGACGGCGCAAGGCAGGACTTTGCCAAGGCGGCGACGCTCGCGCCTGGCGAGCCCGCGATCTGGGCGAACCTTGGGCTGGCGGAGCTTCGGCTGGGTGACGTTGACCTGGCCGCGACGTCGATTGAGCGCGCCGAGGCGCTGGCGCCGACGGACACGCGCATCGCCTTCCTGCGGGGGCGCCTCGAGACGACGCGGGGTCGGGCCGACGAGGGGATGGCCCAGTTCCGGCGCGCGATCACGCTCGATCCGCTCAACCTGCGCGCGCGAACAGCGCTGGCGCAGGCGTTCGAGAACAGCGGCCGCCCGGACGGCGATACCGACGCCCAGCGCGTGATCGACGAGCTCGCCGCGCTGGAGCCGGGCAATCTTGCGGTGCTCATCGAACGCGCCCGCCTTGCGGCGAAGCGTGGCGACGCGGGCGCGCTGCGCGACGCGCTGCAGCGGATGGACAGTGAAGCCGAGGCGTGGCCGTCCGACGTCGCCGGCCAGTACCGCGCCGCCCGCACGGCGGCGCAGGCGGCCGACTTCTCCGCGGCCGCACGGGCGCTGGCGTTCCTTCGCAACATGCTCGTGCAGGTGCCGCAGTACCTCGACGACCGCGGCCTCGTCACGCCGTCAGCCGCGCTCATCGCCGAGCCGTTTACTGGTTTTGAACGGCTGCCGACGCCGGTCTCCACGCCGTCGGCCGTCGACTCGGCGCTCACCTTCTCGCGTCAGGATCTTGGCGAGGCGCAGGTCGCGCCGCCGGCCGCCGTGGTCGCGTTCTCGCCGGACGGCGAGCAGCGCCCGGTGGTGTTCGCCGCCGACGCGCGCGGGCTCTATCGGGCCGATGCGCCAGGCGACCTGCTGCCGTGGGCCGGCGAGCCGATCGGGCCGCACGGGCTCGTGGCCCTCGATTGGAACAACGACTTTCGAATGGATCTGCTGGTCGCTGGGGCGAGGGGTGTGCGGCTCTTCGTGCAGTCGGCGTCCGGCGCTTTCACCGACGATACCGATCGGGCCTCGGCGAAGAGCGGTCCAATCACCGTGGACGCGACCGGCGCGTGGGCGGCCGACATCGACATGGACGGCGACCTCGACGTGATCGTGGGCGTACGCGGCGCGGCGCCCATCGTGCTGAGAAACGACGGTGACGGCACGTGGACGGTGATTCGGCCCTTCGACGGCGTGACGGACCTGCGCGCCTTCGCGTGGGGCGACGTGGATGGCGACGGCACCCCGGACGCGGTGTGCCTCGACGGTCGCGGCGAGCTCGAGGTGTTCTCGAATCTCCAGGCCGGGCAGTTTCGTCTCGTGCCTGGACCGGGTGGCCGCGCCGCACTCGATGCGCTCGCGATTGGTGACGTCGACCGCGACGGCACGCTGGATGTCGTCACGCTGAGCGAGGCTGGAGCCATCCGTCGGGCTTGGTTCGACGGGAGAGCGTGGCAGGTTGACCAGGTGGCCGTGTGGCGAGACGCGCCGCAAGGGCTCGCGGTGGGCGCGGCGCGCCTGTTCATCGCGGACCTCGACAACAACGGCGCGCTCGATTCTGGTGGCGTCGGGGGCCGGGAGGAGCGCGGTCTGGCTGGCCGCGCCCGATCGGACGTGGCATCCGCTCGACGCGGCCGCGAACACCGACGTGCGCGCGATCACCGACGTTACCGGCGACGGCCTGCTCGACCTGGTCGGCGTCGTCGGCGGGACGGGTGGCGGCCCTCGTGGGGCGGGGCACGCGCGGCTACCACTATCAAGTGATTCGACCGCGGGCCCAGGCCAACGCGGGTGACGGGCGGATCAACTCGTTCGGGATCGGCGGGGACCTCGAAGTCCGGTCGGGGCGCCTCGTCGAGCGGCAGACGATTGCCGCGCCGGTGCTCCACGTCGGGCTCGGCACGCGCACGGCCGTGGACGTGATGCGGATCGTCTGGCCGAACGGCGTGCTCCAGGCCGACTTCGACCAGGGCGTCGACCAGGCCGTCGTGGCCCAGCAGCGTCTGAAGGGGTCCTGTCCCTGGGTGTTCGCCGACGACGGCACGGGCATGCGGTTCGTGACGGACTTTCTCTGGCGGTCGCCGCTGGGGTTGCGGATCAACGCCGTGGACACGGCGGGCGTGACCCAGACCGAGGACTGGGTGAAGATTCGCGGCGACCAGCTCGTGCCGCGCCAGGGCGCGTACGACGTGGCGATCACCGCCGAGCTGTGGGAGACGCACTTCATCGACTACGTCTCGCTCATGGCCGTCGATCACCCGAAGGACATCGACGTCTTCGTCGACGAGCGGTTCGCGCCCGGGGCCCCCAGCCTGGCGGTTCACGCGATGCGCCCGCCGCAGCCGGTCGCGCATGCGTGGGACCAGACGGGGCGGGACGTGACCGATCTGGTGGCACGCAACGACGGCCGCTACCTCGACACGTTCGCCCGCGGCACTTACCAGGGCATTGCCGCGGACCACTTCGTCGACCTCGATCTCGGCCGCCCGATTCCAAGCGGAACGCCCACGTGGCTCGTCGCGCATGGGTGGATCTATCCGACCGACAGCAGCATCAACGTGGCGATTGGTCAGGGGCGAAGTGTGCGGCCGCACGACCTCTCGCTCGAGGCGCTGGACGGGCGCGGCCACTGGGTCGTGGTGGCGCCCGACCTCGGGTTTCCGGAAGGCAAGAACAAGACGATCCTGATCGACCTCCGGTGCGTGGCCCGCGCCGGCGTGACGGATGCGCGTCGCCTGCGGCTGCGGACCAACCTCGAGATCTACTGGGATTCGATTGGCTACGCCGAGGGCGTTGCCAACGCGCCGCTCGAGACGGTGCGGTTGAATCCGACCTCGGCCGACCTCCGGTACCGCGGCTTTTCGGAGACGCGGATGGACTCGCGCACCAAGCCCGAGGTGCCGCTGTACGACCAGCTGGCGAATACGGCGCCGCGTTGGCGCGACCTGACCGGCTTCTACACACGGTTTGGCGACGTGCGGCCGCTCCTGGCCCGCGTCGACGATCGCTACGTCATCATGAACGCCGGTGACGAACTGCGGCTGCGCTTTGCCGCACTGCCGCCGCCGGCGGCAGGCTGGACTCGCGACTTCGTCCTGATTGGCGACGGTTGGGAGAAGGACGGCGACTTCAACACGAGCCACTCGAAAACCGTGCTGCCGCTCCCGTCCCATGACCGGCCGGATTACGGCCGGCTGCCCGCGGAAACGACGCTTGCGCAGGATCCCGTCTACCAGCGCCACCAGGATGACTGGGTGACGTTCCAGACGCGGTTCGTCACGCCGCGGGCGTTTCTCGACGGTCTCGAGCTTCCCGGCGGGGGGCGTCCATGAGCGCGCGGCCTCGTCTCGCCTGGCTGCTGGCTGTCGTCGTGCTCGGCGGAGCACTGGTGGCCGTGGTCGTGCTCAACCGCTCGGCCGCGACGCCGGCTGGCGCGGGCGGCGACCGGGCACAGGCGTCCTCGTCGCACGGCTTCCGGCTGCGGGAGGTCGCGAAGCACGTCGGCATCGACTTCGTCCATCAGGGGCCGACGTTCGACGCGCAGCTCACGCCGATCATGCCCGAGGTGGCTTCGATGGGCGCGGCCGTGTCGGTGGCCGACTTCAACCGCGACGGCTGGCCGGACGTGTACGTCACGAACAGCGCCCTCGGCAGCTTCAACCACTTATATCGGAACAACGGTGACGGGACGTTCACGGACGTGGCCCAGGCGGTCGGACTGGCCGACGTGAATCGGCCGGGCACGGGCGCCTCGATGGGCGCGGTGTGGGGCGATTTCGACAACGACGGGTACGAGGATCTCTTCCTTTATAAGTACGGCCGGCCGGAGCTGTTCCACAACGACCACGGCACGCGCTTCGTGAACGTGTCGAAGCAGGCGGGTCTGCCGGCCTGGGTCAACGCGAACTCCGCCATCTGGTGGGACTACGACGGCGACGGCCGGCTGGATCTGTTCCTGGGCGGCTACTATCCGGAGGACATCGACCTCTGGCATTTGAAGACGACGCGGATCATGCCGGAGAGCTTCGAGTACGCGAACAACGGCGGCCGGAATTACGTGTTCCACAACAACGGCGACGGGACGTTCACCGAGACGTCCGAGGCGCTGGGCATGACGTCGCACCGCTGGACGCTGGCGGCCTCGGCGGCGCACCTGTTCGGGACGAGGTATCCGGATCTCTTCGTGTCGAACGACTACGGCATCTCCGAGCTCTACGCGAATCACGACGGGAAGTCGTTCGTCGAAGTGGGGCGGGAGACCGGCGTCGGCCGGACGCCGAAGAGCGGGATGAACGCGGCCTTCGGCGACGTGTTCAACGACGGCCGGCTGTCGATTTACAAGACCAACATCTCCGAGCCCGGCGTGCTCGTGCAGGCCAACGATTCTCTGGGTGCCGGCGGCGGGCGCGTCGGGCGGCGTGGCCGAGTACCAGGACCTGGCCTCCTCGCTCGGCATCGACCTCGGCGGCTGGAGCTGGGGCGCGCAGTTCGGCGACCTCAACAACGACGGCCGGGTCGATCTGTACCTGGTGAACGGCGACGTCTCGGCCGGCGAACGGTCGAGCTACTGGTACGACTTCTCCGAGATTGCCGTGGGGCACAGCCGCATCATCGCCGACGCCAAGAACTGGCCGGCCATGCGCGGGCGCAGCCTGTCGGGCTACCAGCACCCGCGCGTGTGGGTGAACGACGGCGCGGGACACTTCACGGACGTCGCGCCGGAGGTCGGGGCGACCGACGCGTACGACGGCCGGGCGGTCGCGCTCGCCGATCTGTTTCACACCGGCGCCCTGGACGTGATCGTCGCGAACCAGCGCGGACCGCTGCTCGTCTACGAGAACGCGGTTGACCCCGGCCGCCACTGGATCGAGCTGGACCTGGAAGGCACGGTGAGCAACCGCAGCGCCATCGGCGCCGAGGTGGACCTGTACTGGAATGGTCAGCACCAGCTACAGGAGGTGAGCGGCGGGAGCGGCTTCAGCGCCCAGAACCAGCGCCCGCTCCATTTCGGCCTGGGGACGGCCACCGTCGTCGATCGGGTCGTCATCCGGTGGCCGTCTGGGCGGACGCAGACGATTGACCATCCCGCGATCGACCGCCTGATCCACGTCACGGAACCGCGATGAGCCCGGACGATCGCACGTCCCTGTCCGCCGCGACCGCGCCGCCTCGCCGCGCGCCTGCGCTCCTCTCCGCCCGGCTCCTGCCGCCGATCCTCATCACGTGCATCCTCGTCGCGGCGCACCTCGAGTACGGCATCCTCGAGGCCTACACGCGGACGGGCCTGGCGATTGTCGCGGCGATGAGCGCCGAAGTCCTGCTGGGGCGGCTCGTCTACGGCCGATGGCCGCATCTGGCGAGTGCCTACATCACGGGCATCAGCGTCGGCATTCTCATTCGGTCGCCGTTTCTGTGGCCGTATCTGCTCGGCAGTCTGATCTCGATTGCCTCCAAGTACGTGCTGCGGGTCAACGGGCGGCACATCTGGAATCCCTCGAACTTCGGCGTGAGCGCCGTCGTCTTCCTGGCGCCGAGCACGGCGGCGGTGTTGAGCATTCAGTGGGGCAACAACGTCTGGCCGATGGCCGTCATCTGGCTGCTGGGCGCGGCGATTGTCTGGCGCGCGGGTCGGCTCCACATCAGCGCGTCCTACGCGGCGTCGTTCGTCGTCTTCAGCCTGGTGCGGAGCGTCATTACGGGCAATCCGTGGCTGTCCACGCTCGCCCCGGTGACCGGACCGATGTATCAGCTGTTCATCTTCTTCATGGTCACCGACCCGAAGACGACGGTCAGCTCGCGCCGTGGACAGATCGCCGTGGCGGTGCTGGTCGGGTTCGTCGAGATGCTGCTCCGGCTCGACGAGGTCGTCTACGCGCCGTTCTACGCGCTCTTCCTCGTCGGGCCGGCGGCGCTGCTGGTGGAGATGTGGTGGCGCCGGCGCGTTGCGAAGTAAGAAGTGAGAAGCCAGAAGTATGAAGGGCCGCGGGCGTCTGAGCGTCCGAGCGCCATCTTCAAGAAGACCGCTCGTGGGGCCCCACCCCCACTCGCTCACGCGCTTCGCGCGGCGCCCTGACGGGCTGGCCGCGGCACTTCCGTCTCCGCTGAAGCTTCGGCGGACTCGCCGAAGCTTGGCGTGAAGGCGGTCGTGTCCGCGGGCGTCTGAGCGTCCCCGGCTATTACTTCAATCCGCATCGCTCGAGCATCCCGCGAATCTCCTCGGCCGACGCCTCCAGCTTTGACGCGTTCGCCAACAGATCCGATGCCAGGACCGGATACCAGTCGCGGCGTGAACGGTCGCGCAGGCCGGCGGTGTCGAATGGCGCGATCGCGCGATCGATTCGGTCGATCAGGGCGGCACGGTCGTCACCAGTGGGCGCGCGGAGCGCGAGCTGCGCGCACGCGCGCAGCTCCGGCGCGAACGTCGGGTGCCGGCAGAGGAGGAAGCCCGGCGCGAGCTGCGGTCGGCCGAGCCGATACGCGGCCTCGCTGAAGCTGGCGGCGGCGAAGTAGAGCAGCGCGAGACGCTTGAAAAGCCCGGCGTCCGCCATCGTGGCGTAGAGCGCCGCGACGAGCTGTTCGGCCGCGTCCAGCTCCGCCTGTGTGGCGGCGGCGTACTCGGCCAGCGCCAGGCGCCGAGCCTCGCCCGCTTCGGTCGTCTCGAGCACGTCCAGCAGGCGCAGGACGCCAAGGAGCGTCAGGGCGAAGCCCGTCGAGAGCAGCGGATCGACGAATCCGGCGGCGGAAGGCAGCAGTGCCCAGCGCTCGCCGGCGACGTCGCGGCATCGCCACGCGAGCCGCGGGACGTGGACGAACGGCCGCGCGGCGCGTGCCGCGGCGAACTGCTCGCGAACCGAAGGCAAGCGCGCGATCAGGCGATCCCACGTCGGCGCGCCGTCTTCGGCCGCGACCTCAGCGGCCAATCCATCGGTGAGC
This sequence comes from uncultured Acidobacteriota bacterium, assembly GCA_963849525.1. Lineage (GTDB taxonomy): Bacteria > Acidobacteriota > Vicinamibacteria > Vicinamibacterales > SCN-69-37 > CAVXSP01. The sequence continues at coordinate 994,265 of CAWKHL010000010.1, forward strand.
GCGGCGCCGGCGCTCACGAGTCCGTTGTTGAACCGGAGGGCCCAGATCCACCCGCCAGGAAAGACGTGGTGGAGCGCCGCCGCGTCGGGCGGATAGGGCGGCGCCGCGCCGGGCGGGGCCACGGTTTCCCATAACGCGACTTCTTCGAAGTGCGTGTAGAGGCCCTGCGTGGGCGGCATCCAACGCAGCGGGCCGGCGTCGAGACCGAGCCTCGTCGCGAGAAAGCCCCGCGGGCCGCTGGCGTCGATGACGAAGTCGGCCGTGACGTTCACCGCCTGCCCCCGCCGCGTACCGACGAGGCTGAGCCTCGATCCGCCATCCCGCACGTCGTCCAACTGCGTGTCGTCGAGATAGATGACGCCCGCCGCCTGGGCCTCCCGCACCAGCGCGAGATCGAATGCCTGGCGATACCAGTGCGTATCGGCGATCTCGTCGCGCGGGCTCGCGGCGACGAGAAGCTGGCGGGCATGATCCTGACCGTCTGAGAAGGGCTCGCCCGGCCGGTGGAAGAAGAAGCTGAAGCCGCGCTTCAGCCCGACGGCGACGGCGGCGTGCTCGCGCTGCCAGGGGCCCCACTTGGCGAACGCGCGAATCCTTGGCAGGTCATAACGGTCGGCAAGGGTCTCGAGCAGGAGATTGGCGAGCGGGGTGGTCGACTCGCCGATCGCGAAGCGCGGATGGCGGCCGCGTTCGAGGAGTGCCACGCGCCGGCCGCGTCGGCGGAGCGCGAGCGCGGCCAGCGTGCCGGCAAAGCCGGATCCGACGATGGCCACGTCGACGTCGACGGGCGCGCGGGCCGTGCTTGTCATGCGTCGGCGTCCGCACCGCACCACGAGCAGAGGACCGGCGGCGGAACGCACTGCCGGAGGTTTATCTCGCGGAGGCGCGCCCGCCGCGCGTCCAGGCAGTGCGCGCAGGCGGCGAAGCGGTCGAGATCCCACAGGTCGGCAAACACGCGCAGGGCCGTCCCGGAGTGACGCGGCCGGACATGCTCGAGGGCGAGCGCGAGGCTGCGTTCGAGGTCGGCGAGCGCGGGCGGATGAAAGGCGCCGACGCCGGCGAGGACGTCGAGGGCGCCGTTGCCCGGGCGCGTCGGGACGAGCGACACGGCCGACGCGCCACACGCCAGGGCGACGTCGATCGATCGGAGGAGCCACACGTCCTGCTCGTCGGCCGGCACGAATGGCGGAGAAACGAGGAGGAACACGCGCACGTCGGCGCCGCGCTGTCGAAGCCGCCCCGCCGCGCGCGCGAAGTCGTCGACCGTCATGCGCTTGTTGATGTGGTCGAGCGCGGTCGGGTGCGCGGTTTCGAGCCCCATGGCCACCTCGAGCGCGGGGGAAGGCGCGCCTGTGCCGCGGGCGAGCGCGTCGAGGAAGCGCCACGTGCGTGCGCCGACGAGCGACGGGTGCGACTCGACCACGACGCGGTCGAGGCCGGCGAGCGAGGCGGCTATCGCGGGGTAGTCCTGGTCGGGCACGGCGCGCGGATCGAAGAAGCTCCCGGCGTTGTACAGCTTCATCTGCGCCACGCGGTCGTCCGATCGCGCGAGCGTCTGACGGGCCGTCGCCACCTGGTCGGCAATCGCGCCCGGCGGGGTATCGGTCGTGGTCGTGTGCGTCCACAGGTCGCACATCACGCAGCGCCACGGGCACTCGCGGCCAGTCAGGAACACCGTGGCGCTCGACCGCACCGCGCCGTCAGCCATCCGCTCGTCTTCGATCGCGACCTCTGGCGCGCGCCAGGGATCGGGCTGCGTTCGCGGCGCCCGGCGGTCGAGGACGAACCGGCTGCGAGCCGCCGCGCCGGTCGGATACCGCCACATCGTGGACTACGCGTACAAACCGTGGAACGTCTGGCGGTAGGTGCGCTCCGTGCCGTCGAGGTGCGCGCGCATCGCGTCGGCGGGCATCGCGCCATGCTGAAACCGGCGCTTCGGAAACACCGGCATGTCGAATCCCGTGAGCGCCTTCACTCCGGACCGGACGATCTGTCCCTTGAGGGCGTAGAGCGTGGGCACGTCATAGTGCGTCAGCGCGGCGAACGGAATCCCCTCGGCGACCTCGACGACGTTGGGGCGCGTGTAGGGGCTGAACCCGTTGAAGCCGTAGCGGCGGGCCGGGGCGTACGTCCGGACGTAGCTGCGGCTGAGGCCGCCGCTGTAGGTCAGCGAATGCTTCACGCGATCCACGCCCCAGCCTTCCTGGTAGAGCATGAGGTTGTCGACCACGCTATGGATCGACAACTCGTGGTTCTCTTCGATGGGGTAATCCTTGAGGTTCTCGTCGCCGCCGTCTCCGTCGGCCAGGTGGCGCCAGTTCGGATAGCGGGCTCGGACGCCGCGGCACAGCTCGAGGCCCATCGCCGCACACTCGACATCGAGCGGCTTGTAGTCCTCGAGCACGCTGACGGTCAGGGCAAGGTCGACGCCGCCGGGCGAGCCGTGGACTTCCTCGAGGAACAACGACAGGCCGAGGCTCGACAGGAACGAGCGGGCTTGCTCGAGGTCCGGTCCGTCGCCGAGGTTCAACACGAACGCCTTGAGCCGGCTGGGGGACAGGCCGAGACGCAGCATCGTGTGGTACACGACGAGGAACACGGCGCCGCTGTCGATGCCGCCCGAGAAGGCGACGCCGACAGGCTCGTCGCCGGACGAGCCTGCGTCGATCCGCCGGAGCCACTTCTCGACTTCGACCGCGACGGCGCCGATGTACCGGCGTCCAATCTCCTCGATGGTCTCGGGCAGGGCGTTCGTTGTCGGGGTGAAAAAGCGCGTGCACGTCGGCGAGGGGTCCGGGCAGCCCACGAGGGCGATCTCGAGGACGTGGTGAGCCGGCACCATCCGCGTATAGCTCGGATGGAACTGTTCGGCGAGGCCGTCGGCGCGGAGCGCCGCGTGCAGCCGATCGATCCGGTCGGCCACGTAGAGCGCGGGACCCTCGTGCCGCTTCGCGAGGAAGTACCGCATGGGGCGATCGAGCGAGCGGGCCATGCGGACGGTCACGCCCTCGCTGGCGACGAGGGCGAACGAGCCGTCGATGGCGCGGACGCGGGCGGGATCACCGCTCCGCACGGCGGTCAGCGCCTCGTCGAGGCTCGTGTTGTCGATGCAGTTCAGATCGGGATCGAGCAGGTTCACGATCCGGCTGATGGGTTGAGGCATGCCGGATTGTCCATCACCATATGGGGGGGCGCAAGGGTACGGGAGCCGAGGCCCGTTGCCGAACGGCCTCAGCCGAGACAAGCGACCGCTTCTAACTTTCAGTCCGCGACCCGCCCAACGCGCTCCCGCTCCACCTGCCACCAGAAGCGGCGGAGTCGGTCGTTGACCACGCCGGGCTCCTGCAGCACGACTGCGTGGGACGCGCCGGGAATGACCTCGAAGCTCGCGTTGCCCAACCGGCGCGCCAGGTCGCGACCGAACTCCGGCAACGCAATCGGATCGCGCTCGGCGCTGAGGACCATCGCCGGGATCGCCGCCAGTTCGCCGAGGCGGGCGGACACGTCGTGCCGGCCCGTGGCGTTCAGCTGTTTCATGACAATGGGCGGTGAGTCCGCCAAATCGCGGCCGAAGCGCTGCCCGCAGGATTCAGCCAACTCGTCACGATTGGCTCTCTTCAGGAAGTCCGCGGGATAGACGAGCTCGAGCATGGCGCGGCGCCGCATCCGCCGCGTCCCGAGTCGCGTACGCAGCCCGAGCCAGACGATCTTCGGTGAAAGTCGCGCCGCCTGCTTGCCACGGGCAAACGTGCACAGCAAGGCCAGGCTCCGCACCCGCTCCGGCTGGTTCAGCGCGAGCTGTTGCGCAATGACGCCGCCCATCGAATGACCGACGATGTGCGCCGATTCCCAGCCGACCGCATTCAGCAACGCGCTGGCATCATCGGCCATCGCCTCGATTGAGACCGGACCCTGAATGCGCACGCTGCGCCCGAGGCCGCGGTTGTCGAAACGCAGCGTCTGGAATTCAGCGGCAAGCACACTGGTCTGCGCCTCCCAGCCGCTGCCGGCGACCCCCACTCCCTGAATGAATAGAACGGGCGGGCCCTCACCGGATACTTCGTAGTGCAGTTCGACGTCGTGGCGGTTGAGCAGGGTCATGGAGAAGTGTCCGAGGGAGCTCAGTCGATTCTAGTTCCGGGGCCGGCGCGTGAGGTCGGCCTCGGCCGACGTGAACTCTGCGTCCCACGGTCTCCAACGGAACGAACCTAACCCGGTTCCCGTATTGACCGTCACAAGAGGGTCAACATGGCGAGACCAGCCGGTCAGCTCGGACAGATCCTGCGTCGACTCGCGCGTGCGCCAAGGTTCACGATCGTCGCCATCCTGACGCTCTCGGCGGGCGTCGGCGCGAACGCCGCGGTCTTCGGCGTCCTCAACGGCGTCCTGCTGAAGCCGCTCCCGTATCCCCATCCCGAGCAGCTCGTCGGGCTCTGGCAGACGGCGCCAGGGGTCAACATCACCGACCTGAACATGTCGCCGTCGAACTACTTCATCTACCGGGAGCAAGGCCGGGCGTTCCAGGACGTCGCGCTCTATCGAAGCGGGCAGGCCAGCGTGACTGGTACGGCCGAGCCCGAACAGGTGCCGTCGCTCGATGTGACCGACGGGCTGTTGCCGCTGCTCGGGGTCACGCCGGCCGCCGGTCGTCTGTTCACCCGCGACGATGACAAGGCGCGGGCGCCGGCGACGGTCATGCTCGGCTATGCCTACTGGACGAAGAAGTACGGCGGCGACGCGTCGGTCGTCGGCCGCACGATCACGATCGACGGCGTCTCGCACCAAATCATCGGCGTCCTTCCACGGACGTTCCGCTTCCTCGACGAGCCCGACCCGGCGGTCGTCACGCCGTTCCAGATGGATCGGGCCAACACGCGTCTTGGGCAATTCAGCTACCTCGGTCTGGCCCGGCTCAAGCCTGGCGTGACGCTTACGGAGGCGAACGCGGACGTCGCCCGCATGCTGCCCATCGTGATTCGGTCATTTCCGGCTCCGGAAGGATTCAGCATCAAGCTCTTCGAGGACGCGCACATCGGTCCGAACCTCCGCCCCCTGAAAAACGACGTCACTGGCGACGTCGGCGGAACGCTCGGTGTGCTGATGGCCTGTATCGGCCTCGTCATGTTGATCGCGTGCGCGAATGTCGCCAACTTGTGGCTCGTCCGCCTGGAAGGGCGGCGACGAGAACTCTCCGTGCGCGCCGCGCTTGGCGCGAGTCGAGCCCGCCTCTCGGGCGAACTGCTGCTCGAATGCCTGACCCTCGGCGGCATCAGCGGCCTTGTCGGACTGGCGCTGGCGTGGGCAGGCCTGCGGGGGTTGGTCGCCATGGCGCCGGAGGGCCTGCCGCGGCTGCGCGATGTCGGCCTCGACCACACGGTGCTGCTCTTCACCGTCGGCATCACGCTCCTGACCAGCCTGATGTTCGGCGCGATCCCGATTCTGCGATACGCGCGCCCACGCGCGAACACCGGCCTGCGCGACTCGGAGCGGTCGCTCAGCCATAGCCGCGAGCAGCATCGTGTCCGCGGTGCGCTCGTGGTCGTGCAGGTGGCGCTCGCGCTCGTGCTGCTGGTCTGCTCCGGTCTGATGGTGCGCACGTTCCTGGCGCTCACGCAGGTTGACCCCGGGTTCGCGGATCCCGCGACGCTGCAGACCTTCGGCCTCTACATACCCGACGCGAGCATTGCCGACGCGGACCGCGTCGTCTCTGCCGAGGAAGCGATTCGTGAGCGTCTGTTAGCCATCCCCGGCGTCACGTCCGCGGCCGTCTCGACCGGCGTCCCGCTCGACGGGAACTCCAGCAACGATCCCGTGTTCGCGCAGGATCGGACCTACCGGGAGGGCGAGCTCGCCAAACTGCGCCGCTTCCGGTTCGTCCTTCCCGGATACTTCGCGACGATGGGCACGCCGCTCATCGCCGGCCGGGATTTTACGAACCAGGACATCCAGAAACACATGCCGGTGGCCGTCATCAGCCGGGCCTTCGCGGCGGAGTACTGGGGCACGCCGGACAAGGCGCTCGGTCAACACATCCGCGTCGGGAGCAAGGACGACTGGCGCGAGGTCATTGGCGTCGTCGGCGACGTCTACGACGATGGGGTCAGTCAGGCGGCGACTTCGAACGTGTACTGGCCCATCATCCAGGATCGATTCGAGGGCCAGCCGGTCGACGTTCGTCGTTTCGTGACGTTCAGCATGCGCACGCCGCGCGCCGGCACCGACGCGCTCATGAGGGACGCCCAGCAGGCCGTCTGGTCCGTCAACGCGAGCCTTCCCCTGTTTTCCGCGCGCACGATGGGCGAGCTGTACCGGCGATCGATGGCGCGCACGTCGTTTACGCTGATTCTGCTCGGCGTCGCCGGTGTCATGGCGCTGTTTCTGGGCGTCGTCGGCCTCTACGGGGTGATCGCGTACTCGGTCTCGCAGCGGACGCGCGAGATCGGCATCCGGATGGCGCTGGGCGCGCAGCCGGAGCTGCTGACGGGAATGTTCGTCTGGGACGGGCTGCGCCTGGCCGCGATTGGCGTCGTGTGCGGCGTCACCGCCGCGTTCTTCGCCGTCCGCCTCATGTCGTCGCTGCTCTTCCACGTCAGCGCCGCGGACCCGGTGACGTATGCCGTCGTCTCGGTCGGCCTCGTCGTGACGTCGCTGCTCGCGACGTACCTGCCCTCTCGCCGCGCCGCGGGCATCGACCCGGCCATCGCCCTGCGAGGGGACTAGCGCATCGCGCCGGGGAACACCCAGTAGAAGAGCACGCCCAGGACGATGAGGTAGGCCGCCATGAAGAGCGTCCACCCCATGTTGTGGCGGATGACCTCGCCCTCGTTGCGGACGAAGCGGCTGGTGGCCACTCCGACGCTCGCCGTCTGCGGGGCCACCGGTTTGCCCACCTCGGCGCCCACGGAGTTCAGTGACGGCGCCAGCAGCGGTGGGAACCCGAGGAGATTCCCCACCATGGCTTGAAACCCGCCGAACATGGCGTTGGTCGACGTGTTGCTTCCGGAAAGCGCCACGCCAATCCAGCCGAGGATGGGCGCCAGCACGACGAACCAGACGCCGACCTTGGAGAACGCGTTGGCGAGCGAGGCGGCCATCCCGGAGAAGTTGAAGACATAGGCCAGGCCGAAGATGAACACGCCGACCAGCAGCGCGCCCCACATCTGCTGAAAGGTCTTCCGGAAGACCTCCCTGAGGATGCCCATGCTCGGCCGGAGCATCAGGCACACGACGATCCACGACGCGAGGATCGCGGTGCCCCCGACGAACGGGTGGAACGAGAACGCCGCCTGAACGGCGCCCGAGCCCAGCGAGCTGCGGGCGTCGACGTGGAACCCGAACCAGCTCACGCCGGGCAGGGACGACCAGGGCCCCGTCCACAGCACGACGACCGCGATCAGGATCAGGAACGGCAGCCAGGAGCGGAAGATCCGCGACGTCGACAGACCGTGATGCTCCGCGTCGGCGTCGGCGTCAGGCACGGGCACACCGCCGTAGCCCAGCGTCACGGCTGGGTGCCACACCTTGAGCAACAGGAGCAGGGAGACGAAGCACACGATCGAGCCCGTGATGTCCGGCAGGTACGGCCCGAGGTACTGCGAGACCGGGTACTGCCCGAGGATGTAGGAGAACGACGCCACGATGGCGAGCGGCCACGCGCCCTTGAAGCCCCGCTTGCCGGCGACCAGGTAGATGAGCACCCACGGCGGCGCCAGCGCGAGCAGCGCGACGATCTTGCCAACCGACGCGGAGAGCGCCATCAGCGGCAGGCCGGTCACCGCCGCCAGCGCGATGATCGGGACGCCGAGCGCCCCGTAGGACACCGGCGCGTTGTTGGCGATGGCGGCGATGCGGATGGCGTCGAGATCGCCAATCCCCAGGGCGATGAGCATCGGGGCCACGACCGCCCACGGATATCCGAAGCCGACGAGCCCCTCGAGCAGCGCGCCAAACGCCCACGCGAGCAGCATCGTCTGCACGCGAATGTCCTTCGTGGCTTGCGCGCTGAGCCACTGCTGGAAATCGCCGAAGACGCCGGTCAGCAGGAGCGTATTGAAGAGAACCACGCCCCACAGCGTGATCCAGTCCACCGACCACACGCCCGTTGCGCTGCCGAACAGGTAGGCGCGCAGCGCCGAGGAGGCAGGCACCGACCAGACGCCGATGGCGAGCGCCAGCGTCACGAGCGACCCGATGAGGGTCGCAAGCCAGGCCGTCATGCGGAACACGGCCAGGAGGACGAGCAAGAGCACCACCGGCACGAGCGCGACGAGCGCGGTGGACAGGAGATGTCCGAACGGGTTCAGGACCTGTTGGAACACAGCGAGCCCTCGTCAAACGGTTAATGAGGGCCCAATAGTATGCTTTTTCGGCTCAGCGGAAGCGCAAAGGCGCTGCCGAGTGAAGTCGGCGCTGGCGGTGTCTTACTTGAAATGCCAGCCCAGGGACACGCCAAATTCGTTGGTGACGTTCCGGGGCTCATAGAAGCCGAGCTGCTCATTGGCGGTCACGTTGTTGACCGTGAACGTCGCGGTGTCATAGTTCACAGGCGAGGCGCTGACGCTCCAGCGGATGTAATACGGCTCCACCGACCAGCGCGCGGTCACCTGATACTTCGCACTTGCGCGCAGCGCCCATCCCGCCTGCTGAGCGAAAGAGACGTCGGTGAAGCCCTCGATCGTGAAGCCGGGCGCCGTCGTCGTCGCTGGTACGGAGCCGCTGCCCAGCGCCGAGTTACGGGTCTTCTGCCAGCCATGGATCAGGCGGTCGTATTCCAGGTTGACGCTCAGGACCCGATGCGACGCCAGCTCGGTGCGTGCCGTGGCGCCGAAAGGCAGATAGAGATAGTCGTCCGTCCGGTAGCCGGGCGTACCGGTCGTGCCGTTCGACAGATGACGTAAACCCAGGCCGGTATAGGGCGACAACGCCCATGCGTCACTGATGAAATCCTTGCCGACCAGCGCGCGGCCTTCCAGATACCAGTCCCGGTCGCCGGTCTCACTGCACGGCGACGCGTCGCCCTCGTCCAGTTCATAGCCGTTCGGCGAGGCGCTGTTGGGCGTGATCAGCCAGGGCGAACACCAGCCGGTGTAGCTGGCGTTCCTCACGATGAGGCGCGCATTGGCCTGAGCAAACCAGTGCCGGCGCCTGTCGAGTGACACCGTGCCCGTGTATTTGCCCCCAAATTTGGCGCCGTGGATTGAGATGCCCAGCGCGCCGGGCTCAACGTAGGTGTAGCGGCCCACGCTGACGTCCACTTCATGCCCGGTCGGGGTGGCCAGGTGGTCTTCATCCGCCGCCGGGTCATCCGCAGCCTGCCTCTGCTGGGTCTGTCGAGCCTGCCGGATCTGGCTGGGTCTCGGACGAGGCGGATGCCGGCGCCGCCGCGGTCTGCGCCGACAGCGTCGCTGAACACCACCACAAGGCCGCCGCAACAGCCCCGGCCGAGGGCACACGGATCGCGCGAATCATGGATATCTCACGTGTTGACGACCGGCGCCCTGAATGTGATTACATGGCCATCGATCGCAGATCAGGATACCGCCTGGCCAGTTGACGCCGCGACCGCCGCCCTCCTATACTCATCAGTCGAATGATCACCGCCGATCAGCCACTGAAGTCGCGAAAGCGGGCGAAGCGGAGCAAGTCCGCGTCGGCGGTCAAGGTGTGCGTGTGAGTCTGGTCTGAAACGTCGGTCTCGCCGCCACCCTGAACCCGCCGATGCGCGCAACCGCACGGCGGGTTTTTTGTTGCCAGTGAGCCGAGGAGTGACGGGGGCTGAACCAACTTCGAAGTTCGAACTTCGAACTTTCCGTCCGGGGGCGGGGCTGAACGACTTCGAACTTCGGACTTCGAACTTCGAACTTTCTGTGTGGGGGTGGGGCCGAACGAACTTCGAACTTCGAAGTTTGAACTTCGAACTTTCTGTCCGGGGGTGGGGCCGAGAACGAGACTTGCGAACTCCGCGCCAGCCCGAACCGCGAAGCTAAGCGGTGGGGGTGGGGCCCCACGAGCAATTGAGGACGTGACGGCCCGCGGACGTGAAACGCCGCGGCCAGCCCGAAGGGCGCCGCGCGGAAGCGCGTGAAGCGAGTGGGGGTGGGGCCCCACGAGCAATTGAGGACGTGACGCCCCGCGGACGTGAAACGCCGCGGCCAGCCCGAAGGGCGCCGCGCGGAAGCGCGTGAGGCGCGTGGGGGTGGGGCCCCACGCGCAACTAATAAAGGAGACAAACCGGTGTCGTCGAAGAAGATTGAAGTTGGAGTGCTTGGCGCGACGGGCATGGTCGGCCAGCAGTTCGTGTCCCGTCTGGCCGGTCACCCTTGGTTCGAGGTCCGGTGGCTCGCGGCCAGCGAGCGCTCGGAAGGCAAGTCCTACGCTACGGCCGCACCGTGGCGTCTCGCCGCGCCCATGCCTGACGCCTGCCGCGACATGACGGTCGAGGCGTGCGTTCCCGGCCGCGGCCCGAAGGTCGTGTTTTCGGCGCTCGATGCGGCGGCCGCCGATCATCTCGAGGCCGAGTTTGCCGCGGCGGGCCACCTCGTGTTGAGCAACGCGCGCAGCTTCCGCATGGACCCGCTGGTGCCGCTCCTCATCCCCGAGATCAACGCCGACCACCTCGCGCTCCTGCCCGAGCAGCGCCTGGTCAAAGGTTGGTCTGGCGCGATCGTCACCAACCCCAATTGCGCGACGGTCGTGCTGGCCATGGCGCTCGCGCCCCTTCTGCCGTTCGGGCTTCGCACGGTGATGGTCTCGACGATGCAGGCGGTCTCGGGCGCCGGGTATCCCGGCGTGCCGTCGCTCGACATCCTCGGAAACATCGTCCCGTTCATCGGCGGCGAGGAGGACAAGATCGAGACCGAGGCGCTCAAGATTCTCGGCACCGACGGCGGTCGGTCGCGCTACCCGGTCGTCATCAGCGCGCAGGCCAACCGCGTCCCCGTCATCGACGGGCACACGATGACGATCTCGGTCGGCCTCGAGGCGGCGCCGTCAACCGAGGACGTGCTCCAGGCCTTCCGCGCGTTCAAGGGGCGTCCGCAGGAACTGAAGCTGCCGACCGCACCCGTGCCCGCCATCGTCGTGAAGACGGAGACGAACCGACCGCAGCCGCGGCTCGACGTTGACCTGGCCAACGGGATGGCGGTCTCGATCGGCCGCGTGCGGCCGTGCCCGGTGTTGTCCAACGAAATTCGTGGCCCTCGGCCACAACACGATCCGCGGTGCGGCGGGCGCCTCGGTGCTCAATGCGGAGTTGATGAAGGCGGAAGGATTGATCGACTAGGCCCCAGGCCACGGGCCCCGGGCCCCGGATGAGGCGGCGCTCAGTCTCTGACGTCGTGCTCTTCCTGGGCCTGAGGCCCGAGGCCCGAGGCCTGCACGGAGTGATGTTCATGGTCGTGATGAAGTTTGGCGGGACGTCGGTGGCCGATCGAGTCGGCCATCGAGCGTCTCATTTCGATTGTTCGCGCCGAGCGCCAGGCGGCGATTCAGCCGGAGAGCCGCGACTGGCGCGGGCCGATCGTCGTGGTCTCCGCGCTCGGCGGCGCGACCGACCGGCTCCTCGGCGTGGCCGCGGCCGCTGGCGCGGGCGACGCGGAGGGCGCGCATCGAGAACACGCGCGCTGCTGCGCGCGCGTCACCTCGAGGTCGCGCGCGTGATCACCGACGAGGCCGAGCGCGCCGAGGTCGATCGCTTCATCGCCCGCGAGTTCGACGAGCTGGACCGGATTGCCGGGGCGCTCGGTGTGCTGCGCGAGGTCTCGCCGCGCTGGCTGGACGCCATTGCCGCCGTCGGCGAGATCGTGAGCAGCCGGCTCGTGGCCGCCGCGCTCACGTCGCACGGGCTGCCGGCCGCGTGGATCGACGCCCGGCGCGCCATCGTGACCGGGCCGGAGCACACGGCCGCGCCGCCGCTCTTCGAGGAGACGCGCATCGCGCTCGAAGCGGAGGTCGATCCCGCGCTGGTCGCGCGCCGCATTCCGGTGCATCGGCGGTTTCGTCGGCGCCACCTCGTGACGGGCGTGACGACGACGCTGGGCCGCGGCGGGTCGGATTACTCGGCGGCGATCATCGGCGCCTCCCTCGGGGCCTCGGAGATCCAGATCTGGACCGACGTCGACGGCATGCTCACCGCCGACCCGCGGGTCATCGCCGACGTGCAGGTCGTGCCCCATCTCTCGTTCGCCGAAGCGTCGGAGCTCGCCTACTTCGGCGCCAAGGTGCTGCACCCCGCCACGATTCAACCCGCCGTCGCCGAGAACATCCCGGTCAAGATCCTCAACTCCCGCCGCCCGCTCGACGCGCGCGGCACGCTCATCACCCACGAGCGCCCGGCGAGCGACCGCGCCGCTCACGGCGGTCGCCTCGAAGACCGGCGTGACGGTCGTCGACATCACCTCGACCCGCATGCTGATGGCGCACGGCTTCCTCAAGCGGATCTTCGATGTGTTCGAGCAATGCCGGACGCCGGTCGACGTCGTGACGACCTCGGAGGTGAGCGTCTCGGTCACGATCGACGACCGCCGCGCGCCTGTCCGAGATCATCGAGGGGCTGGAGGACGTCGCCGAAGTCTCGCAGGAGGACGAGATGGCCATCGTGTGCGCCGTCGGCGAAGGACTGCAGGAGGATCCGACGTTCGTCGGCGAGCTGCTGCAGGCGATCGGACGGCGTGCCCGTGCACATGGTGTCGCAGGCGGCCTCGCGGCGGAACATCACCTTCGTCATTCGCGACGGTCCGAACCTGCCGCTCGGTCTTGTCGCGCGTGCATGAGCGCTTCTTCCACCAGCCGGTGCAGGAGGCGTGACGCATGCGGGTGCTGCTCCTCGGACACGGGCGCATGGGCACAGCTGGTCGAGGGGCTGGCCGCGTCCTACGGCTGCGAGATCGCCGGCGTCATCGACGAGTTCTCAGGCCGAGCGGCCGATCGAACAAGGCGCGTTTGGCGCCGTGGACGTCGCCATCGACTTCTCGACGGCGCAATGCCGTGCCCGTGAACCTGCCGCAACTGGCGGCGCGCGGCATCAACGTCGTGATCGGCACGACGGGCTGGCTTGCGCATGAAGCCGAACTGCAAGGCGGTGGCCGCGCGCGCCGGGCTGGGCGTGCTGGCCGCGGCGAACTTCTCGCTCGGGCTGAACCTCTTCCAGCTCGCGGTCGAAGTGCTCGCCGCGCGGTTCGAGCAGCCGCGACGACTACGGCGCCTGGATTCACGAGCCCACCACGCGGCCAAGAAGGACGCGCCGTCCGGCACGGCGCTCCAGCTTGAAGCCGTGATGCGGGAGGCGGGCTACGCGCGTCCCATCGACATGGCGTCCACGCGCGCGGGCTCGATTCCCGGCGTTCACACGGTGGGGTTCGACGCGCGCGTCGGAGACGATTCTCCTGACGCACGAGGTGCGCGACCGCGCCGTATTCGCCCGCGGCGCGCTCGAGGCCGCAAAGTGGCTGAAAGGGCGGCGCGGCTGGTTTACCATGCGGGACGTGGTGGCAGGGCGATGACACGAGACGATTGGCGATCGATGCGGGGGCCTTATGCGTGAGTCTTTCACCGGCGTGGGCACGGCACTCATTACTCCATTCACCCGGACCGGGGCCCTCGACGAGCCCGCCATCCGGCGGCTGGCGCGACGTCAGGTCGATGCCGGCATCCACATCCTCGTGCCGTGCGGTACCACCGGCGAGATCGCCGACGCTGTCGCTCGCCGAGCGGCGGCGCATCGTCGAGATCGTGGCCGAGGAGGCCGCCGGCCGGTCGCTCGTCCTGGCCGGCGCCGGCGGCTACGACACGCGCGGGGTCATCAATCCGATTCCCGATCTGCAGAAGGCCGGCGCGCAGGGCATCCTGTCGGTGACGCCCTACTACAACAGGCCGACGCCCGAAGGGCTGTACCAGCACTACAAAGCCATCGCGCAGTCGACGTCCCTGCCGATCGTGCTCTACAACGTGCCGAGCCGCACCGGCTGCAACATCGATCCGGCCACGCTCGTCCGCCTGGCCGAGATTCCGAACATCGTCGGCGTGAAGGAAGCGTCCGGCAACATCGCGCAGATGGCCGAGATCTGCCATCGCGTGCCGGCCGACTTCATCGTCATGTCTGGCGACGATGCGGTGACGCTGCCGCTGATGGCGCTTGGCGGGCGGGGCATCATCTCGGTCGTGTCGAACCTCATTCCGGCCGAGATGGTCCAGTTCGTCGCGGCCGCAGAGGATGGCGATTTCCTGACGGCGCGGCGCTGGCACGACAAGCTGCTGCCAATCATGCACGTGAACTTCGTCGAGTCCAACCCAATCCCGGTCAAGTTCGCCGCGGCGGCGATGGGCTTGTGCGAAGAGGTATATCGGCTTCCGATGGTGCCGCCGCAGCCGGCCTCGCAGGAGAAGATCCTGGCCGTGCTGAAGGCATTCGGACTCCCGGTCGCCGTCGGGTCGCGCGCATGAGCGACCTGTCCAGCCGGATCGAATCCCTCTTTTCGCAAGGCAGCGGCGCCGACCGCGCGGCGGCGCGCGAGGCGTTCGCCGCGCTCCAGCAGGCGCTGGCCAGCGGCGACGTTCGCGCGGCGGAACCCGACCCCGCGTCGCCGTCCGGCTGGCGCGTCAACGCGTGGGTGAAGCAGGGCATCCTGCTGGGCTTTCGGTTCGGCGACACGGTTGACGTCTCCGCCGACCACGGCAAGTGGCCGTTCTACGACAAGGACACGATGCCGATCAAGCGCGTCGGCGTCGATGCCGGAGTGCGGATCGTGCCGGGCGGCTCGACGATTCGAGAGGGGGCGTTCGTTGCGCGCGGCGTGATCTGCATGCCGCCCATGTACATCGAACATCGGCGCGTACGTCGGGGCCGGCACGCTCGTCGACTCGCACGCGCTGGTCGGGTCGTGCGCGCAGATTGGCGAGCGCGTGCACCTGAGTGCCGCGGCCCAGATCGGCGGCGTCCTCGAGCCCGTCGGTGCGCTGCCCGTCATCGTGGAAGACGACGCGCTCGTGGGCGGCAACACCGGCATCTACGAAGGCACCGTCGTCAAGGCGCGGGCGGTGATTGCCGCGGGCGTGGTCCTCACCGGATCGACGCCTCTTTACGACCTCCCTCGAAGCGCGATCATTCGCGCCGCGCCGGGCGAGCCGCTCGTCGTGCCGGAAGGCGCGGTCGTCGTGCCTGGCGCGCGCGCCGTGACGCAAGGCGCCGGGCGCGAGTGGGGGCTCTCGCTTGCCACGCCCGTCATCGTGAAGTACCGCGACGACCGCACGGATACCCGCACGGGGCTCGAAGCGTGGATCCGCTAGCCCAGATCCGCTTCACGCGCGAGCTCGTCGACATCGACTCGACGACGGGCCGCGAAGGCGAGGTCGCGACGGCCCTCGCCGGCACGCTCCGCGGGCTCGGCTACCAGGTGATGGAGCAGCCGCTCTCGGGCGGGCGGTCCAACGTGCTCGCCACGGTAGGCGAGCCCGTTGTCGTCTTCTCGACGCACTTCGACTGCGTCCCGCCGTTCTTTCCGAGCCGCGAAGCCGACGGCAAGCTCTACGGCCGCGGGTCGTGCGACGCCAAGGGGATTCTCGCGGCGCAGGTCGCCGCCGCCGAGCGCCTGCGCGCGGCGGGTGAGACGCGCGTCGGCTTGTTGTTCGTGGCCGGCGAAGAGCGGGGCAGTGACGGCGCGAAAGCCGCGAACACGCTGCCGAACGCCGCGACGTTCCTCATCAACGGCGAGCCGACCGACAACCGGCTGGCGGCCGCCACGCGAGGCGTCTATCGCGCGCGGCTGAAGGCGAAGGGCCGCGCCGCGCACTCGAGCATGCCGGAGCTCGGCGAGTCGGCCATCGAAAAGCTGCTCGATGCGCTGGTGGCGCTGCGGCGGGTCGACTGGCCGGACGACCAGGTGCTCGGCCGCACGCACTACACGATCGGCTTGGTGAGCGGCGGCGTGGCGCCGAACGTCATTCCGCCCTCGGCCGAAGCGGAGTTGATGTTCCGCACGGTCGGTCCGCACGAGGACGTGCGGGAACGGCTCGCGGCGAGCCTGGGCGGCAAGGTTGATTTCGAGGACATCCTGGTGGTGCCCCTGGTCAAGCTGCACACGCTGCCCGGCTTCGAGACCGCGGTGTTTTCCTTCACGACCGACATCCCGTTTCTCGATCGATGGGGGGCGCCGCTGCTCATCGGTCCAGGGTCGGTCGCGCTCGCGCACACGGCCGACGAACACGTGGCGATTGCCGAGCTCCATCGCGCCGCCGACCTGTACGAATCGCTCGCGCGCTCGCTGCTCGCATCCTGACCGCGACTGGCGCCGATCGACTGACACCATGAAGCGCATAGAGGCTGGCAGCGTCGGCGGGGCCTGACCTGAGGGCCGCCTCCGGCGGCCGCACTTGTGCGCAGATCCCTGGGCGAGAGCACGCAAAGCGCCGACCGTGCTCTCGCCCAGGGATCTGGGCACAAGCGCCGAGCCCGGCTTTGCCGGGCCGCTCAGGTCAGGCATCACGGCCAGCCTTCATGAGCTCCACGGTGAATCAAGACAAGAGTCAGAGGATGTGAAACATACCCACCTGGCCCTCGACGATGGTCCATCGGCTTCCCGCCGCGCGCCGGGCCTGTCGGAATCCGGATAGCGCGGGCCGGCGGGTTTCCTTACTCTTGCTCCATGGCCGCCACAGATCCTACGAAAGCCGACGTCGTTCGGCGAGCCTGCGAGGCCGTGTCGCTCCGCCCAGAGGCGCGCTGGAACAGCGACCGGTTGGCGCTGGTCTCCGGCGCAACGCCCGCCCAATTGCAGCGCGCCTTCCGCGCTGTGCTCGGGATTTCTCCGCGCGACTTCGTCACGGCGTCGAAGCGGCGGCGATTTCTCGACGCCCTCAAGAAGGGGCCGACGGTCACCGACGCCATTTACGAGGCGGGGTACGGGTCGCCGAGCCGCGTCTACGACGCGATCCGGCTGCCCGGCATGACGCCCGCCACCTACGGCCGCGGCGGAAAGGGCGCGCACGTGCGGTGGGCGACGAGCCAATCGCCAGTCGGCCGGATCATGGTGGCGGCAACCGGGCGCGGGTTGTGCTTCGTGCAGGTGGGCGCGACCGTCCGCGCGCTGGTCGCGCTCCTGCGCGAGGAATTTCCGCTCGCGGACGGTCGACCGGCGGCCGTCGCCCGCGCTCGCGCCGCTCATGGCCGCGGCCCGCGCGGTCGCCGAGCGAAAGGCGCTGCCTGCCGAGCTGCCGATCGACATTCGCGGCACCGCGTTTCAATGGCGCGTGTGGCGCGCGCTCACGCGCATTCCCCGCGGCGAGACCCGCTCGTACTCGGATGTCGCCGCGTCCATCGGGCGCCCGTCGGCGGTCCGCGCGGTCGCGCGCGCCTGCGCCACCAATCCGATCGCGCTCGTCGTTCCCTGCCACCGCGTCATCGGCCGTGACGGATCGCTCACGGGCTATCGATGGGGTGTCGAGGTGAAGCAGGCGCTGCTCGAGAAGGAGCGATCGGTGGCTCGACCGGCACGGCGCGGTCGCCGATGAGTTGAGTTGACATCGCGATAGCGGACGCGTATATAGTCTTCACTTGAGAGACAAGTGAATGCCTGACCTCGCGCGCGTCGAACTCCTGCACGGCACGTTGGATCTGATCGTGCTCAGAGCGCTGGCGACGATGGGCCCCCTTCACGCGTACGCGCTCGCTTCGCGGCTCGACCAAGTGTCTGAGCATCCGCTGGGCCTCAACCAAGGGACTCTCTATCCCGCCCTTGTCCGTCTCGAACAGCGTGGGTGGATCAAGGGAACCTGGCGTCAGACCGAAAGCCACCGCGACGCGAAGTACTACACGATCACACGCCGTGGACGTCGCGCCGTTGACGGGCAGGCTGCGCGGTGGCGCCGGCTTTCGGCGCTGGTGGACAAGCTGCTCCTCGATCAGGGCTAGGAGCCTTCCCTGCCGTGAGACGCTTCCTTGAACGTGTGCTGGCCCTGCTCCGACTGCGCCGTCCGGGCGGCGATCTCACCCGTGAGATCGACTCGCACCTAGCGCTGCTCCAAGACGCCTATCAAGCTCGTGGTCTGTCGGAGGATGCGGCTCGTCGAGCTGCGCGAGTGGCTTTCGGCAACGTTGACCGCGTGAAGGAAGAGCACCGGGACGCCCGGTCCTTCCGCTGGATAGAGGACGTGTGGCAGGACGCGGTGCACGGGCTGCGCCTGTTGCGACGCAGTCCGACGTTCGCCGTGACCGCGGCGCTTTCGCTGGCGGTGGGCATCGGCGCCAACACCGCGATCTTCACCGTGGCCAACGGCCTGCTCTTTCGCCCGCCGGGCGGCATCACCCGCTCGCCTGGGCTCGCGCTCATCGGTACGGCTCGCGGCGATGGCGGGTTGAACCCCATGAACTACGCCACGTACCTCGAGGTCTCGAGTCGCACGGCCACGCTGACGGACGTATTCGCGCAGGACATGTTTCCGCATGTCATGGGCCTGGTCCTCCCCGGGACACAAGTTGCGGAGGCCGTTCGCGCGTGGCCCGTGACAACCAACTTCTTTCGCGCGCTGGGCGCATACCCGGCCAGGGGACGCGTCTTCATGGATGGCGACGACGCTGCGGCGGTCCTTGCCTACGACTACTGGCGTCGGCGGTTCAATGGCGATGACGGGGCGGTCGGGCGGACCGTGCAGATCAACGGGCGGCCGTTCTCCATCGTCGGCGTTGCGGCCCCGGAGTTCCAGGGCATCGGCATCCAGACGTGCGACGTGTGGATGGCGATCCCGCGGCTCGGCGAGCGAAATGGAAGCGTTCTTGCGGGTGGACGTCTGCGACCAGGCGTTTCGGTTGAACGCGGCGGCGGCCGACTTGAGAATCATTAGCTCGAGCCTCCATGCGGATGACCGCGGCCCAGGCGATCAGCCACGTGCCTTGAGCGCCCTGCCGTTCTCGCGCGCGGGCGCGAACCGGAATCTCGTGTTGGGTTTCGCTGGCGCACTGATGGCGCTGATCTCCCTGGTTCTGCTCGCGGCCTGCTCGAACGTGGCCGGCCTTATGCTGGCGCGGGCGGCCGCGCGCGCGAGAGAAATGGCCCTGCGCGCGGCGCTCGGCGCCGGGCGGGGCCGCCTCATCCGTCAGTTGCTCACTGAGACCGCCGTGCTGGCCTCCCTCAGCTGTCTGCTTGGCGTCGGTCTCGCGTGGCTCCTGACACGCCTCGCGATGCGGATGCTTCCAGCGGTGCGGACGTCGATTGCCGTGCCACTCACGCTGGACTGGCGCGTGGTGCTCTTCGCGGCGTCGCTGTCGATCATCTCCGCCGCAGCCTTCGGCGTGTTGCCGTCCCTCAGAGGCTCACGAGTCGGAGCCGCCTCGCTCAGGATCGGCGTCCGCTCATCGTCCGGACGATCGAGGCTTCGGAGCAGCCTGGTGGTTGGCCAGGTCGCGTGCAGTGTGCTGCTCGTGGTGCTCAGCTCGTCGTTCGTTCGTGTCCTCCGCTACGCGGGTGCTGCCAATCCCGGTTTCGATTCACGAGGCGTGGACGTCGCCATGCTCGACTCATCGATGACCGGGCAGCCAGCTTCGGCGCAAGCGGACCTCTGGCGGACGACGATCGACCGCGTGCGGCGGTTGCCGGCCGTCGCGTCCGCTTCGCTCGCCCGCGTCCCGCCCGGAGGATGGGAGGGCATTGGCCTCGGCGACGTCGCGCCTGCGGATCGCCAGGGCCCGCCGGCCATGTTCTCGCCCGCCTGGAACATCGTTGACACCGGCTACTTCGCGACGCTCGGCATTCCGATCGTGGCCGGCCGGGACTTCGCGTCGATTGACACCCGAGGGGCCCCACTGGTGGTCGTGATCAGCGAGGCGCTCGCGCGACGCTTCTGGCCAGGACAGCGGGCGGTTGGGAAACCGGTCAGGCTGAGGACCTTCAGCGGAGGAGATCCGCGCGGCGAGCAGCAGGTTGCCACGGTCGTCGGCGTGGCCGGTGAGATCCGATCAAGCAGCGCGATCGACGGCCTTGCCGACCCCTACGTCTACGTTCCGCTCGCGCAAACTGACGCCTTGGGGGCGGTCGGCCAGATCATGACCGCACAGATGTCCATTGTGGCGCGACGCCGCGGCGGCACGAGTCTCGCCGGGGCGATCGCGGCGCTCGTGCAGGACGTCGATCCGCGCCTTCTCCTCTCGAACGCCGAATCACTCTCCGATGCCGTGGCCCTCGGCCTGGCGCCTCAAGAAGTGGTCGCCATCGTTAGTGGCGCGATGGGACTCGTGGCGCTGCTTCTGGCGTCGATGGGGATCTACGGCGTGACCGCGTACACCGTGACGCTCAGGCGTCGGGAGTTCGCCATTCGTCTCGCGCTTGGGGCGCCGCGCGTGAGCGTGATCGGAATGGTTCTCAGACAGGGCGCGTGGCTCGTTGCCCTGGGTCTGGGGATCGGTCTCGCCTTGGCAATCGCCGTCGGACAGGTGTTGGCGGCCTTCCTCTACGGTCTACCCGCCACCCACGTGCCGACTCTCCTCGGAACGATTGGCCTCCTTCTCGCCATCGGCGGTGGAGCGGTCGTCGTGCCGGCTGGGCAGGCCGTTCGCGATGGGTGGCCGCGCGCTCTTCAAGAGGACTAACGCGAGCCCGAGACAGAACGGCCGGCACGACGGACCGGACGAGGGACCTGGGCGACGTGGAAGGCCTTGGCGAGTAGGGGGCGTGCGGAAGAAGAGATCGGTTGCTCGGCCGGAATGGACGAAGGCCTAAGACGTTCATGCCCAAAGACGCCGAAAGCCATCCAGTCGATTAGGAGACCGAGCAGGCCGAGTTCCTGAACGCGGCATGGCCGACCGTTATTCCCTGACAGGCCCTTAATTGCCCGTGCCGAGATACGGGAGCATGCGCCCGCAATAGAGCACGGCGAACCAGCTGAACAGGGACAGCGCGCCGACGATCTTCAACGAGCGCGGCGTCTCGGCGTCGGGCGCGAGGGCGAGCGCGCCGGCCGACAGCCGCGTTTCGAAGAAGCCCGCATTGAGGCCGGCAAGGCCGAGAAACGCCACCTTCGACCACCAGACGCCGCTGCTCAAGTACAGGTGGGGCTGCATGACGAGGAAGAGCAGGCCGGTGCTGAGGTTGATCAGGAATCCGGCGATCGCCCACGGCATGAACGCTTTCACGTCGCGGATACTGATGCCGCGGAAGAATCCCATCAGGCGTAGGTCGAGCAGGCCGGCGCCGCCGATCAGCATACAGAGGCCGAGAAAATGGAGGGACTCGCACGTCGGCCACAGCCAGGACGTCCCAAAGAGCGCCTTTGAGATCCGAGTTGCCTCGATCCACGCCGCGAAGTTCTGCATGGTCGGGGCCGTCAGCCCTTCAAGTACGCCATGAGGCGCCCGGCCACAATGGCCGCGGTCCAGAAGCCCAGCGCGGCGGCGGAGAGCGAGCGTACCCGCCACGTCACCAGTAACGGCGTCTCGCTGACGTCAATGACGCGCCGTTTGACCAGCACGCCCAGCCACAGGGCGATTCCAATGCAGGTGAGCTTGACGTAGAAGACGGGATCCACGGCACGATCCGCCGCCTCTGTTACGAACAGCACGAGGCCGCTCGCCAAGTTGATCGCAAAGCCAAACCAGATGATCGGGAACAGACCGCGGAGGCGGGGCAGGGGAATGGCCGCGCCGACCCGCCACACGCGCAGGTGGATCACCATGCTCGCGCCGACGAGCATGGCCATCCCGATGGTGTGCAGCGTCAGCACCGTCGGATAGGCCCAGATGGACGGCGAGCCGAGAAACCAGTCCGTGAACGCGCTGTCTTGGAGACTGTGGAAGAACGACATGTCGGGAATGTCAGGCGCGGTGACCGACGCTGGCCGCGCCTACTTCTCGCCGTTCTTCTTCACGTCGTCCGCAGGGCGGGCGATGTCGTGGTACAGCCGGGTGCCGTCCGGCCGAATGGCGTAGAAGAGGGAGATGCCCTTCGACCCGTCCTTCATCGGGTGGCCGACGAGCGTGATCGGGTCGCCTATCTTGTAGCTGGCCCGCGTCCATCCCTGCCGCGCCATGATGTTGACCGATCCGCCTTCGACGTCCCACGTGCCAACCGTCTGCGGATCGACGCCGGGGCTGTTGCTCACGAGCACCGTGAAATGGACGTGCGGGTTCTGCCACTTCCACAGGGTGATGACGCCGCGGTATTCGACGCTCTTGTTCATGTCGAACATCGCAAACGAGTGATGGGCCGAAACGGGACTCGCCATGGCAGCCAGGCCGGCACCGAACACCAGGATCGTCAATAGACGCTTCATAACATCGCCCTCATCGAATGACAGGCCGGAGCTTGCCGCTGCGCTGGGGTCACGGTCTGTCGAATGGACGGGCTCATACTAGCGCCGCGGCGGGCGGATCGCTATTCCCCTCGTGTGAAACAACCTGAAGCCGGCTGAAACAAGGCCGAAAACCCCGCGTTTTCCGTCAGACTCCCTGGAACCGGACGCGGCCTGCGGGTAACATACGGCCCTTCACAAGGCAGCACTGACTATGACGCTCACGCGCCCATTCGTTTATCTCGTCTGCGCGGGTATCGGCATGTCAACGGCCTTTGCCAGGGCCACGCAGGCCCCAGCGACACCCAGGCCTGCGGTTCAGGCACGGATGTCCGGTAACTGGGAGCTGTCCTACGACAGCCGGAAGGTCCCCCGCGCCAAGCTCTTGCCCACTGTGACCCAGGCGGCGATCGACGAGCACGCGAAGCTCGACGCCCATGCCATTCGGTGGTGCAACCTCGTGGGGCTCCCGTTCGTGATGGACTCCGGCCGACCGATCGATATCCGCGAGGGCCCGACGGTGGTGATGGTCGTCGCCGAGAATGTCCCAAATCCTCGCTATCTGTACAAGAACCGTTCGACGCACATCAACCAGGACATCTACGATCCCTCGACGCTGGGCGATTCGATCGCGCACTGGGAGGGAGACACCCTGGTGGCAGACACAATCGGCTTTCACCCGACACACGGCATCACGGCGATTCCCGGGGGCGGCTACCGGACCGATCACTCCCACCTGGTCGAACGCTACCGGTTGCTCGAGGGCGGCGACGTGCTGTCGGCGACGTTCACCTGGACGGATCCGACCGTGTTCGCCGAGCCGCACACCTACGAGTTCAGGTACTACCGGCTGCCGGCCACCTACGAGCCTCGGGCCGGGTTGCCCTGCGATCCGTACGACCAGGTGAGAGCGGATTTTCTCGGCGACCCCATGGCGCAGACGCCGCCGGTGAAACAGGAGGGGCGAGAGTGAGAGTGACCATGCGTGCGCTTCTCTGTGTGGCGGCTGCCGCGTCCATGATGGGCGTGGGCGCCGCTGGCATCGCCGCTCGCCAGGCCCCGCCGTCTGCGGCGGCGCGGCTGGAAGGCGCGTGGGTCAGAACCGATCCTGACGGTTCCAATAGTTTCGACGGCCTCGGTCAAAGCATCCCGGCCGCGCATATCAAGCCCGGCGTCTCCGTACCTGGAAGAGGGGGCCGTGGAAGGGGCGGGCGCGGCGGACGGGCCGGAGCCGGCGCGGACACGACGACTGGTCCCCACGACGCCGGCGATCCCTACATCGTCGTGGCCCAGCCGTGCGGCGGCGGTCGCGGGCGAAGCGGGGGCGCGCTGCTGATCAATCCGGATTCGGGCGGCGTGCATTTCGTCGTGTCCCCCGACGAAGTGATTTTCGCCGGTGAACGCGGAGGCGTCCGCCACATCTACACCGACGGCCGGCCGCACCCGTCAGACTGGGTGCCGACCGGCGCCGGGCATTCGATCGGGCACTGGGAAGGCGATGTCCTGGTCGTCGACACCGTGGGTTTGACGCCTGGCTCGGTGCCTGGCGGCGGCGTGCGATCGGCGGCCACCCACCTCGCGGAGCGGTTCGAGGTGGCGCCGGACGGCAAGACCTTGAACATCAGCTACACATGGAACGATCCGGACATTTACGAGCAGCCCCACACCTACCGCTACGTCTTTGACCGCGCTCCAGGGAATCCCCCGTACGCCATGGAAGAGTGGTGCGACGCGAGCGATCCCATCGAGAAGCAGTCGATCGTCCCACCGGAGCAGATCGGCAAGTAGCGGAACGACCGTCACGCTTCGGAACGGACGGCCCCCGGGAGGCCCAGGGCCGACGCACAGGCTTGCGCTAGAATGGCGCGAAATCTTCCAAGCCGGTGCGTTCCATGAGCCGATGCTTCACGTTCGCGTCCTATGCCGTCGACCCCGTCCGCCGGCTCGTCTGGGAGCAAGGACGACTCCTCCCGCTCGATGGCAAGCCGTTCGAGATCCTGGTGTTTCTCCTGGAGCACCGCGACCGCATCGTCGACAAGGATGAGCTGCTGAAGTCGGTCTGGCCCGACACGTTCGTCCAGGAGAACAACCTCGTCCGGCACATCTCGACGCTGCGCAAGGTGCTCGGCCAAAGTGCTCACGACCACACCTGTGTTGTCACCGTGAAGGGGCGAGGCTATCGGTTCGTGGCCGACGTCGCCGAGTTGGACAGCCTCCCGAACAGCCTGCCGACTGTCGTCCCACCGCTCGAGGCCCTGGATCGGGCGGCCGACGCTGACCAGCCGATGGCCGAAGCCTCGCCGGTCGTCGACGCCGCCGACACGCCGCGGGGGGGCGCGCCGGCGCCGCGAGCCTCACGGTGGCGCGCGTTTGCGATTGTGGGCATCTCCGCGGGACTCGTCACGGCGGCCGTCGCGTGGTTCTTTCTCGCTGGCCGCCCGGAACCTTCGATCGCCGTCCGTCCGCGTGTGCTGCGGCAGGTGACGTACGGGCCGAACGCGCACCTGCAGCCGACGTGGTCGCCTGATGGCCGGTCGCTCGCGTACGCCTCCGACCGGGCGGACCACCTGGACATCTGGGTGCAGCCGCTGGATGGTTCGGAGCCCCGACAGGTCACGACAGCCGCCGCCGAGGAATGGCAGCCGGCTTGGTCGCCTGATGGCCGCTTGCTGGCGTTCCGCTCGGAACAGGACGGCGGCGGTGTCTTCGTGGTCTCATCGAGCGGGGGCCGTCCGAGGCGAGTCAGCGGCTTCGGCTACGAGCCGCGGTGGTCGCCGGACGGCTCGCGCATCCTGTTCGCGAGCTCCATGGTCGCGCAGCGGCCGCGGCCTCGATACTTCATCGCCGACGCGGATGGGACGGCCGCGCGGGAGTTTCGTCCCGACTTGACGCGCGGCGCCTCCACGGTGACCGCGGCCTGGACGCCCGACGGCCGCGTCTCCGTCTGGAGCATTCAGCAGGGCCACTGGACGTTCGTCACGGCGCCGGTGGAGGGCGCCGCCACGTTGAGCTTTGCGGTCGCGGACGACCTCGCGCAGCAGGTGAACGCTCTAGGGCTGGAACCGACCTCCTTCACATGGGCTCCGGACAGCCGGCACGTGTTCTTCGACGGCGTGACCGGCGGCCTCCAGAACTTGTGGCGTGTGGGCGTGGACCCGTCGCGTCATGTGTTGCATGGCCCTCTCGAACGGCTGACCACCGACGCCGAAACGGACCGTGACGCCGTGCTGTCGCCGGACGGTACGCAGGTGGCGTACACCTCGACGTCTGAGCGCACCCGAATCTGGGCGTTCGCCCTGGCGGCTGACGGTCGGATTTCTGGACCGGGTGTGCCCGTCACTCCAGGTGAATCGGGTGAGCTGGACGCCGCCGTGTCCGCCGACGGGCAGCAGCTCATCTATCGGACGACGCGCGGTGGCCGCCAGGAGCTTCGAGAGCGCTCGATCGACAACGGTCGAGAGCGCCAGCTCATCGCAGGCGGCGGCGCCCTTCGCTCGAGTCCTCGCTGGTCGCCCGACGGGACACGGCTGGCGTACGAGTTGAATCTGCGTCAGCCGCAATCTGGAGTCGCCTTGGCCGTGCTCGCCATGGATAGCCTGCGCGAGCAAGTGGTGACCGCGCCAGGCGGCCCGAGTCTGGTCCCCGATGATTGGTCCAGAGACGGGTCGCTGATTCTCGGCCCGTGCGTCAACGTGCGCGGGTTGACGTTCGGCGCGTGCGTGGCGTCAGCCGACCACCCGGCCGACGTGCGACCCGTCGCCAGCGATCCCGGTCGTCACCTGAGGAGCCTCCGCTTCTCTCCCGATCAGCGGTGGATTAGCGCCGTCGCCTTCGACGGCGGCTCGGAGACGTCGCAAATTGTCGTGCTGCCACTGCGAGGGGGGCCGCCCATTGAAATGACCGACGCGGCGCACTACGACCAGAAGCCGGTCTGGAGCATCGACGGCCGCACGGTGTATTTCATTTCGAATCGCAACGGATTTCTCAACGTGTGGGGCCGGCGGTTCGACCCCGTCGCCGCGGTGGCGGTGGGGGATCCCTTTCCCGTCACCGCGTTCGGCAACCCGCGCAAGATGATCGCCCCCGATCTGAGCCGGCTCGAAATGGCGCTGGCGGCGAGACATCTGTATCTGCCGGTCACCGAGTTGAACCGGGCAGATCTTCATCCTGGGGAATGTCGATCGGTAGCGCGCGGGCTCCGTGCGCGGCTGTCACGATCAACCGCCTGAACGAATGCCGCGCTCGCCAACAGCGTGAGCGTGCCCCCCGTCACGTGCGCAATCGTCGCGGCAAGCCACGCGCTGACTGACGGCGGTCCGAGCGCGATCATGAGAAACACCGCTGCGCCCAAGCAGACCTGCACGATCGCCATCGCGATGACCCATTGCGCCGTCCGGCGTGTCGCATGAGGGGCCGAGTCGTCCTGAGTGACGACGACGGCCGGGAGAAGGAGCGCGACCAACGTCAGGCCGCCGGCAAGGAGATGCCACACGAGGCCGATGAGCCCGTGGCGGAGCAGCGCGCCCACGGCGACCTGGATCAGCACCAGGACGAAGGCGAGCCGCGCGCACGGCCGAACCCACGTCGATTGGGCTCCGGCGTTCGCGGCTGAGACACCCTCTGGCGGCTCATCCCGCGACCGCGCGACTGAAGGCGCGGCCAAGGCGACCGCCGCGAAGGCCGCGAGCGTCGCGTGGACCGCAACGGGACCCGACGCCAGAGACGCGGCCACGAACCAACCGAGTGCCACGACGGCGGCCACCAACGCTGCGGAGAACCACCGCCACCGCGGCTGTCGCCGTGCCTGCAGGAGCCGGATCACCACCAGGATGCCGAGCGCGGTGCCGGCGATTCGATGCGACCTGAAGAGGAATGAGCCGATCGCGGGATTGGCAAGCGGCGCACGAATCACGCCCGTCGTCGCTGCGCCGGAGACAATCAGCAGCAGCCAGGCCACGACGATCCATGGCACGTGACGACTCCCCCCCGCGTCACCCGCGGGCGGGCTATCTGGCCGCGACACCCGACGTCTGCTCGGCCGGCGGTCGCAGATCGTAGTAGGCGATCCACCGGCCCATCGAAACGACGGCCAGCCACAGGATGAGCGACAGCAGCCCTGCCGCGCGCGCCGCGCGCGGCCGAATCGGGCTCTGGCTGCGGTAGACCGTCCGCCGGAACCACAGGCCGTGAGCGGCGATGGCAAGCAGGCACGCCATCTTCAGCTGAAAGTACGGATTGGTCAGGTACTCCTCGGCCTTGGAGCCGCCAAGGAGAAGGCCCATCGTCACCATGATGACGAATCCTGCCTGCTTCCACGGCCGCAGCGCTCGAATGACCGCGTCGGCCGGGATGTGGTTCAGAAGCCGGCCCATCAGACGCAGGTTCGTCGCGAGAATCAGGCCGCCGAACGTGGCAATGCATGCCAGGTGCGTCGCGAGCAGCGTGGGATAGACGAGCCTCGACTCACGCACCGCCGTGAACAGGCTCAGGTTCTGGATGAATCGGCCGATTGAGGCAAGCGTCATGCGCGGCGGTCCGTCATGTGAACGAGTAGAAGAGGCCGCTGAAGACGACGGCCAGCCACAAGAGGAGCGACAGCACGGCCACGGCCCGCCCTGGCCAGGACGGGTCGTCGCGGCGGGCCACCGGGTTGTGCACGACAAAGTTGAACACCAGGGCGATGACCAGGACGATCAGTTTGAACCGCATCGTCGGGTGCGCAAGATATCGGACGGGGTCGGTCGAGAAGATCATGAACCCCGATGTCACGGCGACGACGAGTCCGAGGATGCTCAGGACGGTGACGGCTCGCAGCAGTCGCTGTGGCGCCTCCCGAAGGCCGAATCCAAGCAGCCGAAGGTCAACCAGAAAGATCAATCCAATCCCGACGGCAAGAGACGCGATGTGCACGACCTCGGTGACGCCGTAGGCCCACTCGTGAACGTTCAGAAAATTGGTTGAACGCGTCGTACACAGCGGCGCACGCTACCATGTCCGACGGCCGACCGCCACTGCCTTGAAGGTAGAGACGCCGCGTTTTCAGCGGCTTTCATAACGTTTCATATCGGGGAGATAGATTTCGTTCCATCGCGCGCATACGCTTGCGGAACCTATGGCTCTGTACTCACGACGATCGTTTGTCCAGCTGGGGTGGTCGGCGATTGCTCTTCCCGTGTGGCTCAGGCGTCGACAGGCGCCGGCGCGGGATCTCTCCACGGTGCACGGCGTGAAACTCGGGGCGATCACCGGGGTCTACGGGCCGTTCACGCCTCGGCCCGGCCAGGACGTCGTGGACGCGGTCATCGCGCGATCGCTCGAGGCGGGAATTGGCCACGTCGAGCTCGTCAACAGCCTGATCGAACCGAGGGTGACCGGCGGCGGCATCGGCGGCCAGGCGCCCGCCCGCGCCACGCCTGAGTATTTGTCGAGCCGGGAGGCCCTCCGGCAGTGGCGCCTCACGACGCCGCTCGACAGGTTCAGGGACATTCGCCGGCGATTCAACGCGGCCAGTCTGGATCTCTATTCGTACGTGATGACGATCGGCGACGACTTCACCGACCCGGAGATCGACGCCGTCTTTCGGCAGATGCAGGCCCTCGAGGTCAACAAGTTCTGCACGAATCAGACGCGCGTGGGCGCGGGATCGCGCCTGGTGCCCTACGCCGATCGCTACCAGATCAGCCCCGCGTTCCACACCCACGCGCTCGTGGACGACCCCAACGAGATCGCTTCACCCGCGAGCCTGGCCACGATGATGGCGATGTCACCGCGGTTCCGGGTGAACCTGGACATCGGGCACTTCGCCCGCGGAGGCAACGACCCGTTCGCCTACATCAAGGCGCATCACGAACGCATCACGCACATCCACGTCCGCGATCAGAAACGCGACGGGACGCCCGCCAATATCGGCGAGGGCGATCTGCAAGTCGCCGAGATCCTGAAGGCCATTCGCGACAACCGGTGGCCGATCGCCTGCATTCTCGAACAGGGTCGAACCGGCTTTTCGTCAACCGTCGAGGCAGCGAAGGCGAATCTCGAGTACATGCGCCGCGTGCTTGAGTCGTAGAAGGTGGGAAGGCGCGGCACCGCGTCGTTCGCGGACGGTATCTCGGCAGCGCGCATTACGGACCTCATCGAACGACGGAGGCCCACTCTCCCCCGCACCAGCGTCCGATCTGTCACCCGGTGCGGCGGCCGTGTGGATCCCTCCTCAACACGCCGCGCCCGGATGGACGTGCGTGTCTACCCCTCGCTCTCCGCCCACGAGCAAGATGACCCGACGTTCTGGGCGTCGCTGAGCGTTGACGACCGTGTCCTCCAAGTGTGGAGGCTGAGCGCGGAACAGCGGCGCCTGCGCGGCGAGTTCCCTGATGGATCAAGACTTCGTCGATTTGTTGCGCGCGTTCGTCGACCATAGCGTGCGGTTCCTGGTGGGCGCCTACGCCCTCGGCGTCCACGGGCGACCACGCGCGACGGCTGACCTCGATGTGTGGGTCAACGCGGGCTGTGGCGAGCGGGGGCCCGTCCGAAAAACCAGGGCATTCGCTCAGAGGACGCCTCGTTGAGAAGATCGGTTGCTCGGCCGGAATGGACGAAGGTATAAGACGTTCATGCCCAAAGACGCCGAAAGCCATTCGATCGATCTGGAGACCGCGAAGGTTGAATTCCTGAAGCAGATGGCCGCCACGCACGGCCTGGCCGACATCGGCAAGGCGATCCGCTGCCTGGTCAACTACGCGCGCGAGAACCCGGACAAGCACGCGGACATCTTCGACGACATGCGGTGTTTGGACTGCTGATGGACGCGCGATGCGGGTCTCAGCCGGTTCTGACAATGGGGCGATTCTCCGGATCGTCGCCGGGTTCGGCGGCCGCTGATCGCCTGTAGAATTCCGCCATGCCGGAGCGTTCCCACGAAGCCGCGCGGCTGGAGGGCTTCAGCGACGCCGTGTTCGCCATCGCGCTCACCCTGCTCGTGGTGTCGCTCGAGACGCCGAAGAGCATGGCCGAACTCGAGCGCGTGGCCCGTGGCTTCGTGCCCGTCGCGCTGATGTTCGCGATGGTGTGCTGGATCTGGTACGAACACAACGTCTTCTTCCGCCGGTTCGGCCTGCAGGACGGCTGGACCGTCGTGCTCAACTCGGCCCTCCTGTTCGTCGTCCTCTTCTACGTCTATCCGCTCAAGTTCCTGACGACCAGCATGCTGGGACCAACGTTCGGGGCGAGCGCCGCGACACCCGCGACCGCCAGTGACGCCCGGGTGCTGATGCTGCTGTACAGCGGCGGTCTCGTGCTGATCTTCGTCACGCTCGCCGGCCTCTACCGGCACGCGTGGAACCTTCGCAAGGAAATCGGCCTGACGCCGCAGGAGACGCTGGTCGCACGGTTCAAGGTGCGCGGCCACTTGTGGGTCGCCGCCATCGGCGTGACCTCGATGGCGCTCGTGCTGATTGACGGCCGCCTGGCGTTCGAGGCCGGCCTCATTTACTTCCTCATTGGGCCGGCTCAGGCGTGGAACGGCGCGCGGCACAGGAGGGCCCAGCGCCGCCTGACGGCGGTGACCGCGAGCCCGACCTCGGAACGCGACGAGGCGCCGTGAGCGCCGCGCCGCAGTGCTGTCGAGGCGCGACGAGCCGGACCCCGCTCATGCTCCGTCGTGAAGCATTTTCGGCACGGGCGACTATCTCTGATTGGTGAAGGGGTTCCGGATACGCACGCCGTGGATGAGCTGACCGTCCGTCAAGTCCTCGGTCCACAGCAGGTCGCAGCCCGACTCGGCGGCCGCGACCACAATCATGGCGTCCCAGAACGCGATCCGCACCCGCGCGTGCAGCGCGATGGCGGTCAGTACGTCATCGGCTCCAGGGGCGAACACCTTCCACGTGGCCAATTCGCGGATGCGAGCGGTGGCGTCCTCCATGGGCAGGGGGCTGGCGACTTTCCGGGTGACCGTGACGAAGAATTCCTGAAGCACCTGGACACTGACACGGCCGGTGCGGCTCTCCCACAGTCTCTCCAGGAGCGATCGCGCGGCCTGCTGCTTCCGGCCGGCCGACGAATCGAACGCGTAGACCAGGATGTTGGCGTCAACAAACTCGTGGGGCGGCTCAACGCTCATGCAGTTCGTCTCGCGACCACGTCCGGCGGCCGCCCGTGCCGAGCGCGCCGGGCGATTTCATCGCCGTCGTCGCGCGTCTTCGGGCCGCGGAATAGCGATGTTCTTCGTCGGCCAACCGTTCCAGCGCTTCGGCCAGGAGCGCCGAGACGGACGAGTCGCGATCGACCGCCACCCGCTTGACGCGCTTCAGCAGGTCGCGCGGCAGGCTCAGGGTCACGTTCTGGTTCTTGTCCACGCAAATAAGTGTAGCACGATAACACGTGGACTATAATCAAAGGGCGGCGAGACAGAAATCTGGTGTCTCGACTGAATGGAGTCGGGCCCCATCTCGACGCGGGCGTCCTCGATGACATAGTCTCGACGAGACGATGGATCTTGAACTCCAAGGCAAGCGCGCGCTGATCTCCGGCTCGACGGCTGGCATCGGGCTGGCCACGGCGTACGGCCTGGCCGCTGAAGGCGTGCATGTCACGGTCAACGGCCGGACCGACGCACGCGTTCACGCCGCCGTCGAGGAGCTTCGCCGCCGCCTGCCCAAGGCGACGGTCACCGGCATTGCCGCTGATCTGTCAACCGCGGCCGGCTGCGAGCTGGTCGCCGCCCGTCTCCCCGAGGTCGACGTCCTCGTCAACAACCTCGGAATTTTCGCCCCACAGCCCTTCGACGAAATCCTGGACGAAGACTGGATCCGGTTCTTCGAGACCAACGTCATGAGCGGCATTCGGCTGTCGCGCCACTATTCCCGCGGCATGCGCGCGAACAATTGGGGCCGCATCGTCTTCGTGTCGAGCGAGTCGGCCGTGCAGATTCCGCCCGAGATGATTCACTACGGCATGACCAAGACCGCGCAACTGGCCGTGGCGCGCGGGCTGGCCGAGACGTTCACCGGGACGGGCGTGACGGTCAACAGCGTGCTGCCCGGGCCGACGGCGTCCGAAGGCGTCGGGACGTTTCTGGAGCGCATGGCGGCTGCCCGCGGGGTGGATCTTGCCACGATCGAGCGCGACTTCTTCAACACGGCGCGACCGACCTCGCTCCTCAGGCGCTTCTGCTCGCCAGACGAGGTGGCGTCGATGATCGTGTACCTCTGCAGCCCACGTGCCTCCGCCACCACGGGCTCCGCCATCCGCGTCGACGGCGGTCTCGTCCGCTCCATCGTCTGACCTAAGGACCTGTCAGGAAATAAGTGACGCATTTCGGGCGTCGAGACGCCCGTCTGCCAAGCGGCACCATGGACATCCCGGACGGCTTCTCTGACTTGGTCCGCGCCGCCGAACTCTCGGCGAGCCTTTCTTGCCGCCTCATCGCTGGGCACGCCCTGGCGAACGTACTCGTCAGTGAGTGCCGAAAGATGGTGGTCGATCTCCTCCTGGAGCCGCCGGTCGCGCCGGCTCCAGCCGAGATGTCCAAGAACCCGACCAGCGAGCCTGTGGAACCGCATCGTCAGCTACCGGGCGCGCAGGCGCGTCATGAGGACCCTTCCAGCAGCCGAGTCACCAACGCGACGGTTCTCGCCCAGGTCTTCGTCTCGACGGACAGCTGGCGGCGCCCCGTGCGTGTGATCTCATAGAAGCGCGCGCGACGGTTGTTGTCGCTTGCGCCCCAACGACTCTTTATCCAGCGGCGCTGCTCCAGCCGAAGGAGAGCCGGGTAGATCGTGCCTTGATTCAGGGAAAGGAGCCCTGGGTCGCCTGCTCAATCCGCCGCGCAATTCCGTATCCGTGGAGGGGACCCATCGCGTCGAGCGTCTTGAGGACCATCAGGTCGAGGGTGCCGTACGGCACGGGAGACAGGGTGGCATCCATCGCAAACGTCCTATTGACTGGCTACAGAGCGTAGGCCTTTCTCTGTAGGTAGTCAACAGGACAGATCGCCGCCGAGGCAGAGCGATCCACTGCCTCGCCCTCACCCAAGCCTCATTCACGCCTGTCGCGAGCTGGAGACGGCGTCGAAACTCGATACGAAATCGCTCTGGCCCAGGGCCTCCTCCAGGCCAAGGCCGAAGCCCGAAAGGGAACGAGCAACGCGAGGGGACTTGAAGCTGGCGAGCACGTGGACAGCATAAGGGGCGCCGGCGGCTTGGTAACATGGGACGGGCCTCGCCGAGCGGGTCGGTGCTAGGCTTCGTTTACGATGTCCGGCACGCCCAAGGTCTATCTTGAGACGACCGTGATCAGCTATCTGACGGCGCGGCCGTCGCGCAACTTGTACGTGGTGGCGCACCAGCAGATCACGGCCGACTGGTGGACCCGTCAACGCACGCACTTCGAGCTCTACGTATCGAGGCTCGTCGTCGACGAGGCGGCAGCCGGCGACGCGGAAGCGGCGGCGCAGCGTTTGGTGAACCTCAGCGGCATACCTCGGCTGGAGTTGACCGAGGCGACATCGATCCTGGCGGCCAATCTCGTGACGAAAGCCGCGATCCCGCGCGAAGCGGCTGAAGACGCGCTGCATGTCGCCGTGGCTGCGGCGCACGGAATGGACTATCTGCTGACCTGGAAATTGTCGGCGCATTGCTAATGCCGCTATGCGAAACCGTATCGCGGATGTCTGCGCGGCATCGGGCTTCGAAGCGCCGGTGATCTGCACGCCCGAAGAGTTATTGGAGGACTGACGATGGTCGAGCCGAATGATCGTGCGGGCGATGACCTTGTTGATGAAATCGTCGAGGACATTCGTGCCGTCCGCCGGGCTCACGCCGCGGCGTTCGGCTTCGATGTCGCTCGCATTGTGGCTGACTTTAGAAAGAGGGACGCCGCATCGGGTGATCGCGTCGTCTCGCTGCCCCCGAAGCCGGCCCGACACCGACGAGTGGCAGCCGGAGAGTAAGGCAGCGCAACGCGACATCCCCGCCGAATCTGAAAAGGCGGCGTAACTGCTGCCCGCTACCTGCTCAGCGGACATGGTTGAGCCCAGCCTAGCCCGGATTATTCATGAAGGCCCCACAATCCGCCCTCCGGGCTTCGACTCAGGCCCAGACACTGGGCCTTCGCTCAGGGCTAGCCCTGAGCACCGCGGTTTGCGCGGTGTCGAAGGCCGTGGCCTCACCTGACCAAGAGCCACGGGCGCGTGTTCACGAACGCGCAGCGTTCGTGAATAAAGCGGGCTAGAGCCCCCTGAGGTCGAGTCCCGATCAGCGTTGTCGTTCGATCGGTCGCGTGAGACACGTTGGCCCGCCGCTGCCGGCGAGGCTGATCTCGCGGCCCTCGTACTCGATGACCTCGGCGCCGGCGCGCTCGAGCCGTGCGCGCGTCTTGGGGTTGCCCGCGAGCACCAGGCACTTGCGCGGCCCGAGCGCCAGCACGTTCGCGCCCATCGTCCCGAACTCCTCATCCGGCACTTCGACGAGCGCGACGCCGCGTTCGAGGAGCGACTCGCGAAACGGCACCGACAGCAGCGGCGAGTAGACGACGGCGAGATCGCGGTCGACGGGGCTGATCGCCGACATCAGGTGAAACACATCGTCTGGCCCGCGCCAGTGGGGGAGCGCCACGGCGATGACCTGGTCCACCGAGTCTCCCAAGAGCTCGTGGAGCTGGTGAATTCCCTCGGCGTTTGTTCGATAGCCTCGGCCGACGGCCACCGTCCGCTCGTCGAGCCAGACGACGTCGCCGCCCTCGAGGCGGCCGGGCGGCTGAATGGCGCCGAGGATTGGCAGACCCAGCCCGCGGAACGCCGCCTCCTGCGCGGCCGGTTCGCCGACGCGGGCGGGCTTGCCCATCCGGCAAAGAATGACGCCTCGACCGCAGACGACCGACGCATCGCGCGTGTAGATCGAATCGAGCCCGACGCCAGAGGCCGTCGGCAGCCGCTCGATCGCGGCGCCCGCGTCGGCGAGCCGCTCGAGGAAGGCGTCGTACTCGGCGATCGCCCGTGCGAAGTCTGGCGGCTTGGTGAAGTGAAGGGCCCGCCACTCGGCGGCGATGGCCTCTGGACTCGCGAACGCCTCGCGCGCGTGCTTGACCAGCACGCGGCGGAGGGGGGCGACTTCAGACTGTGCGAAGACGGCTGACATGAAGGAAATCCTATCGCTCTCCGCGCTGCCGGACCACCCACACGTATACCGGCAGCCCCGAGAGCAACAGGAGGAATCCCCAATAGACCACTTCGGGGCCCGCGCCCCCGATGGCCCACAACGAGTACACGAACGCGAAGCTTGCGACAATCGCCGCGCTGCGCGACATGGCGTGCCGCGGTCCTCGCATGACGAAGCCGGCCAGCGCCGAGAACGCGTACGGCACGAGCGCGCTGAGCGTGCCCAGCAGGATGATGAACGTGAAGAGGTCCACGAGCTGCCGAGAGGAGTTCACGATGATGAGGGTCGCCGTGAGCGCGCTGGAGATGACGAGCGCCATGGCCGGCGTCCCCCGCGTGGACACCCGGCCAAAGAGCCGAGGAAACAGCTTGTCGTTGGCGGTCGCCAGCGGAATCTGACCGGCGATGAGAATCCACCCGTTCAGGGCGCCGAAACAGGCGATGGCCGCACCGGCCGCGATGGCCGCGGCGGCCCACGGTCCGGCCAGCACGCGGGCGGCGTCGGCAAACGGGGCCGGCGAGACGCGAAGCGCCGCGACCGGCACGAGACTCATCACCCCGACAGTGCTCGCGATATAGATGATGGCCGTGAGGACCGTGCCGACGATCGTGGCGCGCGGGATCGTCCGCTCCGGATCGACGATGTGGTCGGCGGGAATGGTCGCCGATTCGAGGCCGCCGAACGCCCAGAACGTCAGCGTCGCCGCGCCGGCCAGCCGCCCGGCTATCGCGCGCGCGCCTGTGTCCGCGACGACGAACGGCGCCGGGTTGAACCAGAAGATGCCCGCCGCACCGATCGCGAGCAGCGGCAGGATCTTCAGAATCGTTGTCACCACCTGAAGCTGGCCGGCTTCATGGATGCCGCGCACGTTGACGACCGTCAACACGGCCACCGCCGCGACGGCCGCGGCGGCCGCCAGCGCGGGCGTGTGGACGACGTGCGGAACGAACGGCTCGAGGTAGCCGACGAACGCCACGGCGATGGCCGCGTTACCGCACCAGGTCGAGATCCAGTACCCCCACGCGACCAGGAACCCGGGGAGATCGCCGAAGCCCCGTCGGGTATACGCGTACGGGCCGCCGACCGCCGGCTCCAGGCGCGCCAGCCGCGCGAACACGAGGGCCAGCGCGATCGACCCGGCGGCCGAGACGACCCAGCCGACGAGCCCCAGGGCGCCGAAAGTGGCCAGCGAGGCCGGGAGGAGGAAGACCCCGGAGCCAATCATGTTGCCCATGACCAGCGCCACCGCGGTCCACATGCCGACGCGGCGCGGCGAAATCGTCATGTCGGGCGTGGCGTGCCGCAGGTCCTCCGGCTCGGCATGGGCGGATGCTAGCACGCGCGCTTCAGCTATGCTGTAGCGCGATGCCAGGGTACGGACACTGCTTCTGGACCGACCGCACAGCCGCCAACCGCCGCAAGCACCATCCAGCCTTTCGCGGTGAGCAGCGCGCCGAGGTCGTCGTAATTGGCGGGGGGCTGGTCGGGTGCGCCACGGCGTACGCACTGGCGGCGGGCGGGCTCGATGTCGTGCTCGTCGAGCAGGGGCGCCTGGCCGACGGCGGCACGGCCGCCGGACTCGGCGTGATCGCGCCGGAGCCGGACGCCACGTTCTCGAAGATTGAGCGGACGCTGGGCAAACGCACCGCGCGCGCGGCGTGGAATGAAACACGCCGCAGCGCGCTCGAGCTGGCCTCGACGTTGAAGCGGCTCCCGGTGCGCTGCGACCTGCAGCCGTCCTCTCTCATCGTCAACACCCGGTCGGCCGCCGACGCCGTCCTGCTCCGGCGGGATCAGGCGCGGCGCAAGGACGCCGGCATCCTTGCGCCCTGGCTGAATGGCGCGGCCGCCGCGCGCGACATCCTGAGTGAGTCGGCGGGCGCGCTGCATCTGCGTCCGGCGTTCGAGTACGACCCGGTTCGAGCCGCGCTCGGGCTGGCCGGCGCGGCGGCGGCGCGCGGCGCCAGGATCTTCGAGCGGTCGCCTGCCGTGCGTACGAAGTTCACACGCAAGGACGCGACAGTCGTGCTCAAGACCGGCACGATTCGGACGCGATGGGTCGTCGTGGCCACCGGCGAGCCCGGGGCGGTCTTCGGACAGCTCCGACGCCACGTGCGAACGTTCGACGGATTCGCGGTGGCGACCCACTCGCTGCCGGCGCCCATGCGCCGCGAGGTCGGCGCGCGCGGCAGCCTCGTCACCGAGGCCGGTGAGACGCCCCACTTCATGCGCTGGCTGAGCGAGGACCGCCTCCTGTTTGCCGGAGCCTTGTCGCGGCCGGTGCCCGCGCGCCAGCGCGACAAGGTGCTCGTGCCGCGTACGGCGCAGCTCATGTACGAGTTGTCGCTTCGCTACCCGGCGATCTCCGGCCTGCCGGCCGCCTGGGGCTGGCGGGTGCCGGTCGTGACGACGCTCGACGGGTTGCCGTGGATTGGCCCGCATCGGAACTATCCCCATCACTTCTTTGCCCTGGCGCTTCGCTGGCACGGCGACGGGTTGGCCTGGTTCGCGGCCCGAGCCGCGCTCCGGCACTTCCGCGGCGAGTCGCGCAAGGAAGACGACGTGTTCGGATTCCTCAGGGGATGAAGGACGCCGTGGTCGGCATCTACGAGGCTCATACCGACGCGCTGCTGCCGCGGCCGCAGTTCGTCAAGCGCGTGATCGGCCATTTCCTCCTGGTGGCCGGCGTCGTGGGCGTCTCGCTGGTCGGCGGCATGGCCGGGTATCACTACCTGGCACGGATGAGCTGGGTGGACTCCTTCCTCAACGCCGCGATGTTGCTCGGCGGCATGGGACCCTCCGGTAATCTGCCAACGACGGCGTCGAAGATCTTCGCGGGCTGCTACGCCCTGTACGCCGGGCTGCTGTTCATCGCGTCGGCGGGCATCTTCATCTCACCGTTCGCTCACCGGCTCCTGCACCGGTTTCACATCAAGAACCGTTAGATCGGGCTACGGGCTACGGGCTACGGGCTACGGGCTACAGGCTACGGGCTACGGACTCCTGGCCATTGCCCGGGCTTGACTTCCTTGTCTTGCGCATATACCTTGTCATAACAAGGTAGCTTTACTCATCTATGGGTGCGAACGAGAAATTCACGGCCATTCGGAAAGGCCTGCTCGAGTTCCTGATCCTGAAGATCGTGGCGGCGAATCAGGTCTACGTGGCGGACATGCTGAAGCGGCTCAGCGCGACGGAGTTCGCGACCCAGGAAGGGACGCTCTATCCCTTGCTCAGCAAGATGCGGCGGGACGGCCTGGTCGACTACGAATGGCAGGAGTCGGACGCCGGCCCGCCGCGGAAGTACTACCGGCTGACGTCCAAGGGCGAAGCGCAGCTCGCCGAGCTCGACAGCTACTGGGCGCACCTCAACACGACCATCACGCAATTCGGACGATAACCATGGAACCAGTCATCAGCGTCAATCTCAACGGCAACGCCTACCACTTCGAGGAGGCCGGCCACACGAAGCTGCGGGTGTACCTCGAGCGAGCCAAGGCGGCGCTCGAGGGCAATCCCGACCAGGCCGAGATCCTCGCGGACCTCGAGCAGGCCGTCGCCGACAAGTGCCAGCGCGTGCTGGGGCCGCACAAGACAGTTGTGACCGCCGCCGAGGTCGAGCAGGTCCTGGAGGAGATGGGGCCGGTTGACAACGCGAGCGAAGACGCGGACGGCCCATCGACGTCCTCGTCCACCTCCTCCGCCGCCAGCGACGCCGGCACCAAGCACCTCTATCAGATTCGCGAGGGCGCGATGATCAGCGGCCTGTGCCAGGGCATTGCCGCCTACTTCAACGTCGACGTGATCATCGTGCGCGTCCTGTTCGTCGTGTTGGCCCTCCTCACCAAAGGGCTCTGGCTCCTCGTCTACGGCGTGCTGATGTTCGTGATTCCGTACGCCAAGACCTCGGAGGAGCACGCCGCCGCGCACGGCATGCCGTTCAACGCCAAGGAAGTCATCGACCAGGCGAAGCGGAACTACGCGCACTTTCGGTCTGGACGGGACTGGCGGCGGCAATGGAAGCGCCAGCGCCGCGTCTGGAAGCAGCACGTCCACCGGCGGATGTGGGAGCAGTCGTACCTCTGGAATCAGGAGCCCGGTCCGTGGCCGCACGCGTCCGGGCCGCCGCTCATCATGCCGATCCTCAACCTCCTCAGCGCCGCGTGGATCCTCGGGCTCCTCCTGGCGCTGATCTCCCTGATCGCGACGGGCGCGATCTTCGGATGGGCCATCCCAGCCGGAATTCCCGTCTGGGTGGCGGCTCTCGCGCTCATCGTCGTGTATCAGTTCATCGCCGCGCCGCTCGTGATGGCCAGGGCCTGGCGCCACAGCGGACACGGCGTGGTCGTCCAATCCAACGGCCTCGTCTCGCTGCTGGCGCTGCTCATTCTCGGATGGCTCGCGTATCAGTACGTGCCGGCGTTCCACGTGCTCGTGCAGCGGGCACTCGCGTACCTGCAGACGATCAAGCTGCCGAACTAGGAAGAATCACGGGCTACGACGGCTACGGGCTACGGCTACGGGCTACGGGCTACGGCTAGCGGGCTACGGGCTACGGGCCACGGGCTACGGGCGCAGCGCCAGACGGCCCGTCCGCTCTGGCTCTTACGCGGCCGCGGCTCGTCGGGGCGCGCGCGCGGCGAGCATCAGCACACACCCCAGGACGGAGGCTGCCATGAGCGTGAGCATCATGCCAGTCTCGGCCGACCCGTGCGCAAACGCTCCGGCGATTGAGCCGCCGACGAAGCTGCCCAGAAACTGCAGGCTGTTGTACACGCCCAGCGCGCTGCCGTGGGCGTTCTCCGGACCCGCTTTGCTGACCAGGCTCGGCAGCACGGGCTCGAGTCCGGTAAACGCGATGTAGAACAGCGTGCCGCCGACCAGGAGCGCAGCCAGGTGGCTCGGATTGAATCCAAGCAGGGCCGGATGAAACAGGAGAATGGCGCTCGGAAGAAACAGAAGAAAGGCCAGGGCGGAGAGCGGCCTGGCCCATCCGTGGTCGGCGCCGCGCGTGAACGCGAACATCGTGAGCCCGCTCACGACAATCATCGGTAGCAGCACTTCGTAGTAGCCGGTCATCTTCATCTGATACCGGTCCGTCACGATGAGCGGAAAGTAGAAGAAGAAGGTACTCATGAAGAAGTTCATGAGGAAGCCGCCGACGTCGAGCGCCAGGAGCGCCGGAGTCCGGATGATTTGGCCAAGCGGCACGGGTACCGCACCCGAAGGCGGCGTGTCCGGCAAATAGCGCCACAGGAGGCCGTCCGTACACAAGCCCAGGACGCCGGTGATCCAGAAAAGAGACGCCGTTCCGAAGACTCCCGCGATGATTGGCCCCGCGATGATGCCCACCACGAACGCCGCGCCGATGGGGATGCCGAGCACGGCCATGGCGGTCGAACGCCGCTCGATGGGAATGTGGTCGGCCACGGTGGCAAACGCGACCGAAATGATGGCGCCGCCGCCCTGAACGAGCCGCCCGACGATCAACACCCCGATCTGCATCCCCGGCGGGAAGAAGCTCGGCATCGCGCAGATGAAGGACCCCAGCGCAAAGAGGGTCATGCCGAGTAGGAGCACCTTGCGGCGGCCGATCCGATCGGACAGGCGCCCGAGGGGAATCTGCAGGATGGCCATCGTCAGCCCGTAGCACCCGAAGGCGAATCCCGCCAGGAATCGGGAATGGGTGAACCGCAGGCCGTAGAGGGTGAACACCGGCAGCACCAGGAAGAGGCCGAGCATTCGCAGCCCGACGACGCTGGCCAGCGTCAGTAAGATCTTCTTCTGCAGTGTGGTGAATGGAACGCGCGGGGATCTGTCTCGTCTCGCCATTTCAGATCAGAGTAATCAATCCGGGCGCCTCGCGGAACCGGCAGCCCTTCGCCCAACCCCGGATCACGCCGGCACGACTTTCCAGTACAGGTTGTAGCGCTCGTGGGCGAGCCGGTAGTACGGCGCGAGTTCCACATCCGTCGGCCGGCCGATGCCCACCGTTCGGAACGTAAGCGGGTCGTGCGTGTCTCGCTCGACCCGTGTCGCGAGCGAGGCCGCCTCCCCACGGAGTACGGGGATCTCCACGTTCGCGTTGAGCATGCTGCCCTCGGTCCGCTCGTTCACGATGATCTGGTTGCCGGGAGCCAGGCCTTCGCGGCCGAGCCGGCCGGCCAGCACGATCGGACCATACGCGAACGCCACGACATCCGCGGCCCCCGGCAGCGGCTCGACGCGGAGCGTCATCGGCAGCGCCACATCGATCGCGTCGCCGCGGTGCCACAGGCGATCGATGGCGACGTAACCGTTCGAGCCGGCGCCAGCGGTCCAGGGACGGCCGTTCACGTGCACGGTCATGGCCGGGCACCAGCCCGGCCGCCGCACGTGCAGCGTCGCGCGAACCGGCTGCTCGACGGTCACGGCCAGGCGGCTGCTCGCGCGTTCTGGAAACCTCGTCGTCTGGCGCAGCGTGAGCCCCTTCGCCTTCCAGTCGACGACCGACGGAATGAAGAGGTTGATCCAGAGCGCGTCGGGTCCGTGGAAATAGATCGAGTCGCCGTACTTGGCGTGGTTCTCGATGCCCGTGCCGGTGCAGCACCAGAAGGACCGCTCGGGCGTGTGAAAGAGCCTGACGTAACCCGGTCGGGTGGCCTGGAAGTACGTCATCATCCCGGACTCCGGGTCCTGAGAGGCCAGGATGCCGTTGTAGAGCGCGCGCTCGTAGAAGTCGGCGTACTCGCCGGCGGGCTCGGCCTGAAAGAGCATCCGCGTCAGCCGCAGCATGTTGTGGGTGCCGCAGGTCTCCATCGTCTTGGCCGACGGCAAGTGCTTCTCGAAGTCGGCGGGCGGGAAGAAGTGCTCGTTGTCGCCGTGGCCGCCGGTGACGAAGGAGCGCCGGCCGGCCACCGTCTGCCAGAAGAACTTCGCCCCGGCCGCGTACTGGTCTTCGCCGGTCAACTCGGCAATCCGCTGGAAGCCCACGGCCTTCGGGATCTGGGTGTTCGCGTGCAGGCCGTCGAGCGTATCGCGCGACTCGGCCATCGGCACGAGCAGTGTCTGGTCGCTGAACCGGTGGGCGAGGTCCAGGTATTTCGACGCACCCGTGATCGCGGACACGTCCGCAAGCACTTCGTTCATGCCGCCGTGCTCGATGCGCAGCATGCGCGGAAACTGCTCGTCGGTCATCGGCGACGTCGCGGCGGCCACCCAGTCGGCGAGCTTCACCAGGACGTCGCGCGCATTGGCGCTCCCCGCGTGCAGATGGGCGTCGCGCAGTCCGGCGAGGATCTTGTGCATCGTGTACCAGGGCACGCCGATGAAGCGCCGGCCGGCCACTGCGTTCTCGAGTTGGGCGGCGCCGTCTGGAAACCCGCACACGAGCCCGGTACCGGACGCCTGCTGGCAGGCCTGCAGCTCGCTGATGATGTAGTCGACGCGCGACTTCATGCGCGCGTCGCCGGTCGACGCGTACATCAGCGACGCCGCGCTCAGGTAGTGGCCGAGCGTATGTCCCTGGCAGCGGATGCCCACCCACGGTTCCTCGGACTCCCAGCCGCCGTAGACCGGTGCCTTGGCCGCGAGACCGGCGTTGACGCGGAAGTTGTGGAGCAGGCGGTCGGGCTGGAGCAAGACAAGATAGGCGAGGTCGCGCTGCTCGGCCTCGAGGAAGGGCCCCTCCAGAAGGTGGACGTCCCGGAGCGAGAACGGCGACAGCGCCGCCGGCGCGTCGGCGGTTGAGACCCCGCGCCCCGTTGGCGCGTTCGCCATCCGACGGTCAGAGGTCATGGCCGCGAGGCGGGCCGGAATAGCCACGGCGCCGGCGAGCGCGGCAACCGCGCTCCCGGCGAGACGCGTCAGGACGTCTCGTCTGGTCACGATGTGCTCCTTTGAAGTTCGTAGTCTACCGCGTCAGGCGTCCCGAGGCGCCCGCCTAAACGAATCCGTCGTCTCCTGGTCGTTCGTCGTGGAGGTTGACGATGATCTCGCTGGGGTGGCCAGTGTGGTCGAGGACGACGGCTGCAACAGCGCCGTGATCCGATCGACGTCGTAGACGCAGCCGCTCCACGTGCCTCCGCTCGCGGCCTGAAGGGCGGCCCAGAGGCGGGTGTCGTCGGGAAGGTCGGGACGCGGCTCGAGGTCGGGACGCGGCGCGCGGCCGGCGAGCAACGCGTCGCCCCGGGCGGTGCTCCAGGCCGCCGGCGCATCCGATGCCTCGCCGACAAGGTTCAATCGGCCTTCAAGCCGATTGCGGTTCAACCACGATCTCGATGACGTCGTTCTCCTGCAGTCTGCCGACCGGACCGCCAGCCAGGGCTTCCGGACCGATATGCCCGATGCAGGCCCCGGTGCTGACGCCGCTGAACCGGGCGTCGGTGATGAGCGCCACCTGCTTCCCCCACGACACGTGCTTGAGCGCGGACGTGATCTGGT
This sequence comes from uncultured Acidobacteriota bacterium, assembly GCA_963849525.1. Lineage (GTDB taxonomy): Bacteria > Acidobacteriota > Vicinamibacteria > Vicinamibacterales > SCN-69-37 > CAVXSP01. The sequence goes on from CAWKHL010000010.1 coordinate 1,038,109, forward strand.
AGGTTTCTTCCATCCCGCTGCCAAGCGGCCCGCCGCACAGGAGCACCATCACATCGCCGGCCTTGATGCGCCCCGCTTTGACGGCGGCCACCGCGTCGGGCTCGCGGACGAAGACGCGGGCCGGGCCGCGCTTGCGGTACACGCCGTCGGCGTTGACCACCGATGGGTCGATGGCCGTGCTCTTGATCACCGAGCCTTCCGGAGCCAGGTTGCCGCGCGGAAACGTGACCGTGCTGGTCAAGCCGAGCGCGGCCGCGCGGTCGGGGCTCAGGATGACATCGTCGGGATCCACGCCCGTCTGCGCGACGAGCGCTTCGCGCAGGCGGGCCCGCCGTTCGGACCGGCTCCAGCGATCGAGCACCTCACCCAGCGTGGTGCCCGAGACGGTGAGCGCATCGAGATCCAACAAGTCGAGCGCGCGCAGATGGAGCATCACTTCGGGCACGCCGCCAGCGAGAAAGACCCGCACCGTGGGATGGCCGACGGGGCCGTTGGGCAGGACGTCCACCAGACGGGGCACCCGCCGATTGAGGTCGATCCAATCCTCCACGGTCGGGCGGGGCAGCCCGGCCGCGTGCGCGATCGCGGGAATGTGCAGGAGCAGATTGGTCGAGCCGCCGAACGCCGCGTGCACGACCATGGCGTTGCGCAGCGCGGCCGGCGTGAGGATGTCCTCCACGCCCATGCCGCGGCGTGCCAGCTCGAGCAGGGCGCGCGCGGAGAGCTCCGCGTTGAGGTGCCAGATGGGCTGACCGGACGGGGCGAGCGCCGCGTGTGGAATCGTGAGCCCCAGCGCTTCGGCGACTACCTGCGAGGTCGCCGCGGTCCCCAGGAACTGGCAGCCTCCGCCGGGCGAGCCGCACGCCCGACAACCCATGTCCTGCGCGTATTCGAGCGTGATCTCGCCTTGTGCAAAGCGCGCCGAAAGGCTTTGCACGGCGCCCAGATCCTCGCCGTCGGTCGACGGCAGCGTCACGCCGCCGGGCACAATCACGCCAGGCAGACGCTTCAAGGCGGCAATCGCGAGCATCATCGCGGGCAGCCCCTTGTCGCAGGTGGCAATGCCCATGACGCCGCGCCGCATGGGCAGGCTGCGAATCAGGCGGCGCAGGACGATCGCGGCATCGTTGCGGTACGGCAGGCTGTCCATCATGCCTGGCGTGCCTTGGGTGCGGCCGTCGCACGGGTCCGAGCAGAAGCCGGCGAACGGAATGGCGCCGAGGCGGCGGATCTCGCGCGCGGCGTCTTCCACGAGCAAGCCGATTTCCCAATGTCCGGTGTGGTACCCGAGCGCGAGCGGCGTCCCGTCGGAGGCGCGAACGCCGCCAGCGGTGCTGAGGATGAGGAACGGCGGGCGGCCGGCTTCTTCGGGCCGCCAGCCCATGCCGATGTTCTGCGTCAGCCCAAAGAGATCCCCGCTCGCGACCGCGCGAAGCTCGGCCGCCGTAATCGGGAGGCGGCCAACTGGCCCCGGTGCGTGCGACTGCACAGCCAGCATCGAAGGGGCCGGTGAGAAGACGGCATCAAGAATAGATGAGGCCATGTGTCATGCCGGGCCACTCCCGTACGGAGCGTCACCGCGTCGGCGCTCCTGCCCCCCGCGCGGCTCAGTCTCCCTTAGCGCGAATCTTGGCCCAGCTGTCTTTCAGTGTGACGGTGCGATTGAAGACGGGGCGCGAGGGCGCCGAGTCGGGGTCCACGCAGAAGTAGCCAATGCGCTCGAACTGGAAGCGCGCGCCCACCGCGGCGGCCGCGAGCGACGGCTCGACCCGGCATCCCGACAGCACTTCAAGCGACCGCGGGTTCAGCTGGGAGAGCAGGTCCACGCCGCCAGCGCCCGGGATCTCCGCGTCGAACAGCCGGTCGTAGAGCCGCACTTCCGCCTCGATGGCGTGCGGCGCCGAGACCCAGTGGAGCGTCAACTTCACTTTGCGCCCGTCCGGCGCGTCGCCGCCGCGCGTTGCCGGGTCGTACGTGCACCGCAGCTCGACGACCTCCCCGGAGGCGTCCTTGACGACGTCGCGGCACGTGATGAGGTAGGCATTCCGCAGGCGCACTTCGCGTCCCGGCGCCAGGCGGAAGAACTTCTTCGGCGGATTCTCGAGGAAGTCGTCCCGCTCGATGTACAGCACCTTCGAGAACGGCACCTTGCGCGTGCCCGCCGCCGCGTCCTCGGGGTTGTTGACGACGTCCATGTCCTCGACGAGGTCGTCCGGGTAGTTCTCGAGCACGACCTTGAGGGGCCGCAGCACGGCCATGGCTCGAGGGGCGTGCGCGTTCAGATTCTCGCGAACGAAGAACTCCAGCAGACCGACATCGACCACGTTCTCCCGCTTGGCGACGCCAATCTCGTCGCAGAACGCGCGAATGGCCGCCGCCGGGTAGCCGCGGCGGCGGAGCCCGGTGAGCGTCGGCATTCGCGGGTCGTCCCAGCCGCTCACGTGCTTCTCGGCGACCAGTTGCAGCAGTCGCCGCTTGCTCATGATCGTGAACGTCAAATTCAGCCGCGCGAACTCGACCTGCTGCGGCTGGGCCGGCAGGGGCACGTGCTGAATCAGCCAGTCGTAGAGCGGCCGGTGGTCCTCGAACTCCAGCGTGCAAATCGAGTGCGTGATGCCTTCGAGCGCGTCCGAGATCGGGTGCGCGTAGTCGTACATCGGGTAGATGCACCACGCGTCGCCGGTGCGGTGGTGGTGCGCGCGCCGGATGCGGTACAGGATCGGGTCGCGCAGATTCAGGTTCGGCGACGCCATGTCAATCTTGGCGCGCAGGACGTGCGCGCCGTCAGGAAACTCGCCGGCGCGCATGCGGCGGAACAGATCCAGGCTCTCGACTGCCGGCCTCGACCGATACGGGCTCTCGCGGCCCGGTTCGGTGAGCGAGCCGCGAAACTCGCGGATCTCGTCCGCCGTCAGGCTGTCGACATAAGCCTTGCCCGACTCGATGAGTGTCTCGGCGCACTTGTACAGCGCCTCGAAGTAGTCGGAGGCGTAGTACAGCCGGTCGTCCCAGCTGAAGCCCAGCCAGCGGACGTCCTCCTTGATCGAGTCGACGAACTCGACATCCTCGGTCACCGGGTTGGTGTCGTCGAACCGGAGGTTGCACGTACCGGCGAAATCGGCGGCAATCCCGAAGTTGAGGCAGATCGACTTGGCATGCCCGATATGCAAGTAGCCGTTGGGCTCGGGCGGGAACCGCGTGGCCACACGTCCGCCATACCGGCCGGACAGGTTGTCGGCCGCGATCATCTCGCGAATGAAATCTTGACGGTCCGCCGCATCAGGCGGCGCCGAGGGTGACATCGTGGCAACAATTCTAGCCGAGGCGCGGGCGCCATCTTCTTTTAGGGCTCGCGGGGCCCCACCCCCGCTCGCTTACGCACTTCCGCCTCCGCTGAAGCTTCGGCGGACGCGCCGAAGCCTTGGCGACGGCGGTCGCGCGGCGCCCTGGCGGGCTGGCCGCGGCACTCCGTGTCCGCGGGCGTCCCAGTGCCCAGTGCCAGGTCCCGAGGCCCGAGGCCACTAGCGTGCCTAGTGCCCAGTGCCCAGTGCCTGATGCCTATTCGTACCTGAGCGCCGTCATCGGGTCGATGCGGGACGCCCGCCAGGCCGGGAGGAAGCCGGCGCCCAGGGCGACGAGCGACAGGACGACGGCCGTGGTTGCCAGCGCCACGGGGTCGTAGCTCTCGAGCTTGAAGAGCAGGGAACTGGAGGCCTTGCCCAGAAAGACGGCAGCCGTGAGGCCGATCGCTCCGCCAACGGCGGTCATGACCGCGACCTGTCGGAGCATCAGGCTCCGAATGCCCGCCGGCGAGGCGCCGAGCGCCATCCGCAGCCCGAACTCGCGCGTGCGCAGCGCGACGGTATAGGACAGCACGCCGTAGAGGCCGATAGCGGCCAGGAGCGTCGCCAGGCCGGCGAACGTCGCCGAGAGCGTGCTCATGAACCGATCGACGAACACGTTCTGCCGCACCACCTCCGGCATTGGCGCGAGGTTCTCCAACGGGAGCGCCGGGTCGAGCGCCTTCATGACGCGTGGAATCGCCGCCAGCAGCGACGCCGGATCGCCCGCCGTGCGCACGTAGAAGCTGGCCGAGCCGATGTTCTCGTTCTGTAGATACGGCCGGAAGAACAGCGGCGGCACCTCGGCCTTGACCTCGCTGTACTTCGCGTCCTGGACGAGGCCCACAATCTGAATATCGAGCTTCGAGGCGTCGCGGTCCTCCGACATGAACTTGCCGACGGCATCGCGGCCCAGGTGAAACTTCTTGGCGAAGGCTTCGTTGACGATGGCGACTTTCGACGTGCCGAGGCGGTCCGCGGCTGTGAACTCGCGGCCGGCCTTGAGCGGAATGCCGAGCGTCCTGAAGTAGCCCGCCCCGACGTTGTTGAAGTTCGAGCTCTGATCGACGTCCGGGCCGCCCTTGAATCCTTCGACCGAGACGCTGTTGCCCCAGTTGCTGTGCTCGAGCAGCGGCACCATCGACACGGTCACGCCCGTCACGCCTGGCATCGCGCGCAGCGCGTCTTCCGTTTGCTCGAAGAACCCACGGGTTCGCTCCGACGTGTAGCCGTTCAGATCCGGCGAGACCCGAAACGTCACCAGCCGCTCGACGTTCAAACCAAGATCGACCTTGTCCACGTTGACCAAGCTCTTCGCGAACAGACCGGCTGTCGCGAGCAGCGTCATCGACAGCGCAATCTGCGACGTGGCGAGCGTCCACCGGAACCGCGCCGCGGCCTTGGCGCCCGCCGGCTGCCCCGACGATCCTTTGAGCGTCGAGGCCAGATCGGGTCTGGTGCTGTGAATGGCCGGGTACAGCCCGAAAAGGATGCCCGTGGCAATCGACAGCACGGCCGCGGCCAGGAACACCGACGGCTCCATGACGAGGTCAACCGTGCTCGTGATTTCCGGAGGCATGAGCGCATGGATGCCCGAGAGCGTGAGCTTGGCGACGAGCAGACCCGCCCCGCCGCCCATCAGCGCGAGCAGACAGGCCTCGAGCAGGAGCTGTCGGATCAGCTGGAAGCGGCTCGCGCCAATCGACAAGCGGACGGCCATCTCGGTGGCGCGGCTGGCGGACCGGGCGAGCAGCAGGTTGGCGACGTTGGCGCAGGCGATGAGGAGGACGACGCCGGTGACGGCCAACAGGATCACGAGCGGCGTGCGGGCTTCGCGGTTCAGATCGCTTTGGCCGTGGGCGCCGGGCGTGAGGACGAGCGGCTTCGCCTTGAATCGCGCCAGCGTCGGTGCGCTCATGTCCTTCTGCAGCGGCGCCTCGATGTCGCCTAGGATCGCGTGATACGGCACGTTGAGTGCCGACGCGGCCTGCGTCATCGAGACCCCGGGCTTCGAGCCGCCCGAAGAGGTACGCCCAGTAGCTCGTCCGCTTGTCGAAGCCGTCGAAGCCCGGATTCATCTCGCCGCGAAGCGTGATCGGCACGAAGACCTTGGGCCGAACGCCGAGCGTCGTGCCCGTGAATCCCTCGGCCGGCGACGCCGACGATCGTCAGCGGATGGCCGTTCACCGTCAGCGTGTCGTTGAGCGCGCTCGACGCGCCGCCGAACTGCGTCATCCAGTACGCGTGGCTGAGCACGACGACCGGCGACTGCCCGACGGACTGGTCGTCGTTCGTGTCGAGCAGCCGGCCGAGCGCGGGCCGCACGCCGAGCACGCTGAAGTAGCTGCCAGACACCAGTTCGCCGTCGCCGGTAAGCGTCTCGCCTCGGTAGGCGAGATTCGCACCGAACAGATCGTGCGCCGCGAGGCCCGTCAATGCCGTCTGCTGCTTCTCGAGATCGCGGAACATCGGGTAGCTGAACACGACATCGCAGTCCCCGGCCTGATTGCACGAGGTCGATCCGGGCTTGGGTCCGGGCGCGCCGAGATTGACCAGCTGCTCGGGGGCGGCGACGGGCAAGCTGCGAATCAGCAGCTGGTGAAAGATGGAGAAGATCGCCGAGTTGGCGCCAATGCCCAGCGCCAGCGAGGCGACAGCGACCGCGGTGACGAACGGGGTCTTGAAGAGGGTCCGGAACGCGAACTTCAACCTCGAGGTCATGAGGGTATTAGACGTAAGTCGGCGGCGGGACGTTGGCTCTTTATGCGTCCCCCAAAGGCGGCGAATGTCCGCACCAGGCGCCGCCGCGAGGACCGGTCCTGGCCCCTTTCCCTGCGGAACCTGCTGGCACGTCGCTTGCACTTTCCAGGGTGCAAGCGTCCTGCGAGAGACCGGGAGGTTTCCGGTGCGTCTTTATCAGAAGTCCCTTCGCGTTGCGTTATTGGCCACGCTTGTCGGCGGCCTGATGGCCCTCTGGCCCACGGCAGCCGCGGCCCAGCGGCGTGGGCCCATGCGCTCCCGTCAGGTCGTGGTCGTCGGTGGCTACTATGGCCCTCGACCCTACTTCGATTCCTGGTACCGGTCCGGGCCGTGGGGCCCGTTTGGCCCGTACGGGCCCTATGGCCCTTATGGAACGTATCCGTACTACGGCCGCGCTGACGACCTCACGAGTTCGATTCGGCTCGAGGTGACGCCGAAGACGGCCGAAGTGTACGTCAACGGCTACCGCGCCGGCATCGTCAACAACTTCGACGGGATCTTTCAGCGCCTCCGCGTGAGTCCGGGCGACCACCAGATCGTGCTGTATCAGGACGGGTACCGGACGGTTCGCCAATCCCTGCATTTGAATCCAGGGTCGGATCAGAAGATTCGGTACACGATGGTGCCGCTGGCTCCGGGTGAGTCCGCCGGGCCGCGCCCCGAGCCGCCACCGCCGCCCCAGAACGCGCCGGCCGAGCCGGGCGCTCGTCGAGGCGGGCCGCCGCAGGGGCCGGATCGCCGCATGCCGCCACCGGAGCCCAACGGTCCGGAAGCGCCCAACGGTGCGATCCAGTCGTCGGACTTCGGGTCGGTGTCCATCCGCGTGCAGCCGACCGACGCCGCGATCGTGATCGACGGCGAGCGCTGGTCAACCACGGCGACCGCCGATCGGCTGGTCGTGCAGCTCGCGGCGGGACGGCATCATCTCGACGTGCAGAAGGACGGCTATCAGACGTACTCGACCGATGTCAACGTGCGGAGCGGTGAGACCGTCACGCTGAACGTCAGCCTGCCGCACGCCGATGCGGGCGCCCAGGCGCAGTAAGGCGGGCCATCATGCGCACCGCGCAGTTCGATTTCGGAAAGTAGCGCGGGGGCGACCGCGACGAGGACCCTGGCGGCGCGTCAGCGCAGCGCGCCGACCGCCTCCAGGACTTCCTCGGCGTGGCCGTCAACTTTGACGTTGTCCCACCGGCGGGCGACTTTGCCTTGCCCGTCAATCAGGTAGGTCGTCCGCGCGATGCCCATGAAGCGGCGGCCCATGAACGACTTCTGCTGCCACACCCCGTACTTCTCGGCCACGGCGTGATCGGCGTCCGCCAGGAGCGGGAACGTCAGCGAGTATTTCTTGGCGAACTTCGCCTTGCTCCGCTCGTCTAAGATACTGACGCCCACCACGGCGGCCTTGCTGGCTTTGAACTTGGGCAGCCGGTCGCGAAACTCGCAGGATTCCTTCGTGCAGCCGGGCGTATCGTCTTTCGGGTAGAAGTACACCACCACGGGTCGGCCGGCGTAACTGGTCAACGCATGAGACTCGCCGTCCTGATCTTTGAGCGTGAAGGCCGGCGCCTTCTTTCCCGGCTCGATGAGCGCCATAATCCTCACCGTATCATGCATCGTGACCACATCGCCCTCGACCGCGGAACGGCGGAACCGCGGAACCTCGTCCCTCGACGATGCTCGGGACGCCCTGAGCTTGCCGAAGGGCGGAACCGCGGAACCCCGGAACCCCGTCCCTCGACGCCGCTCGGGACGCCCTGAGCCCGTCGAAGGGCGGAACCCCTGAGTAATGTCCTCCCTCTTCCAAGACATTAAGTTCGCGCTCCGCCTGCTGATCAAGGATCGCAGCTTCACGATCACGGCGCTCCTCACGCTGGCCGTCTGCATCGGCGCGAACACGGCGATGTTCACCATCGTGCGGTCCGTGCTGCTGAAGCCGCTGCCGTTCCCCGATTCGGATCGGCTCATCCTGCTCTCCAACAGCTATCCGAACGCGGGCGCGCCGCGCGTCGGCGCGGCGGTGCCGGACTTCTACGATCGGCTCACCGCGGTGCCCGCACTCGATCAGCTCGCGCTGTTCCGCAACGAGGGCATGACCTACGGCGACGCGAACGGTGCCGAGCGGCTGACGACGCTGCGGGCGACGCCGTCGTTCTTCCCGATGGTGGGCGCCCGGGCCGTACGCGGGCGGCTGTTCTCGAGCGAGGAGAGCGACCCCGGCAAGGACGCGAAGGTGCTGCTGTCGTACGGCTTCTGGCAGCAGAAGTTCGGCGGCAGCGACGCCATCGGCCACACGATCCGCTTGAACGGCCAGCCGTACGAGGTCATCGGCGTGCTCTCGCCGGACTTCACCTTCCTGCAGAACGACATCGATCTCTTCCTGCCGGCGGCGTTCGGTCCGGACGACAAGGCCGATTCGCAGCGCCACAGCAACAACTGGCAGATGATCGGGCACGTCAAGCCGGGCGCCTCGATCGAGCTGGTCCGCGAGCAGGTCGACGCGCTCAACGCGCACAACGACGAGCGCTTTCCGAATTTCCGCCAGCTGCTGAAAGACGCCGGCTTCCACACCATCGTCGTCCGGCTGAACGACGACGTGGTGCGGGACGTGAAGTCGTCGCTGTACCTGCTGTGGGGCGGCGTGCTGTTCGTGCTCGTGATCGGATGCGTCAACATCGCCAACCTGGTGATCGTGCGGTCGACCGGGCGGACGCGCGAGATGGCGACGCGCCACGCGATTGGCGGCGACCTCGTCCGGCTCGCCCGGCAGCTCGTCACCGAGACGACGCTGCTCGCCGTGGCCGGGGGCGTGCTGGGCGTGCTGCTCGGATGGTGGGCGCTGCGCTCGCTGAGCCTGCTGAACCTCGACCAGCTGCCGCGCGGCTACGAGATTCACGTCGACGCCGTATCGGTCGCCGCGATCCTCGGTCTGTCGGCCGTCGTCGGCGTGCTGCTCGGCGTCGCGCCCGCCGTGCGGCTGTGGCGGATGAACCTCAATCAGGAGCTGCGCGAGGAGACCCGCGGCGGGTCGGCCAGTCGTCGGGCGACGCTGTGGCGCAGCGGCCTGGCGGCCGCGCAGGTGGCGATCGCCCTGGTGCTCCTGATTGGCGCCGGCCTGCTGCTGGCGAGCTTCCGCACCGTCCTGCGGCTCGATCTGGGCTTCCAGCCGGATAACGTCACCACCGCCTCGGTGAGCCTGCCCGGGTCGTCGTACGAGGGATCGTCGGCGATGGTGCGGTTCGAGCAGAGCAGCCTGCAGGCCATTCGCGCGATCCCCGGCGTCGAGCACGCGGCGATGACCTCGCTGATCCCCTTCAGCGGCAACATGAACTACAACGTCATCATGGCCGAGGGCCACGTCCGGAAGCCCGGCGAGTCGCTCCTGGCGCCGACGCGGATGGTCGTCTCGGCCGGCTTCTTCGAGACGATGGGCGTGACGCTCGCGTTGGGGCGGTTCTTCGACAGCCGCGACACGGCCGACGCGACGAAGGTCGCCATCATCGACGACCGGCTGGCGGAGCTGTTCTGGCCCGGCAAGGACGCGGTCGGCCGGCGGCTGTACCGACCGGGTGATCCGAAAGACATCACGAAGATCACCCCCGACACGCAGTTCTTCAACGTCGTCGGCGTCGTGAAGGAGATGCGGCTGCTCGACCCGCGAAGCGACGTGGCGCCGGTCGGCGTCGTCTACTTCCCGTACGACCAGGCGCCGGACCGCGGCGCCGCGTTCGTCGTGAAGACCGACGCGCCCCGGCCCACGCTGGTGGGCGACGTCCGCCGCGCCGTCGCGCGCATCGACCCGCAGCTTCCGGTGTTCCGCGTGCGGACGATGCAGGACTGGATCGACCGGTCGCTCATCGGCCGGCGCGTGCCCATGGTGATTGCCTCGGCATTCGCGGCGGTAGCGCTCTTCCTCGCGGCCATCGGGATCTACGGCGTGCTGGCCTACGGCGTCGTCGAGCGCCGCCGCGAGCTGGGGGTCCGCCTGGCCCTGGGGGGCACGACTGGCAGCGTCTTCCGTCTCGTGTTGTCGGGCGGCGCGAAGATTGTCGGGATAGGCCTCGTGGCGGGGCTCGTCGGTGCGTACTTTCTCGGCGGCATCATCAAGGCACAGCTCTTCGGCATCGAGCCGATGAACCCGGTCGTCCTCGTCGCCGTGACGGTTCTCCTGTCCGTCGTGGCGCTCGTCGCGAGCATCCTGCCCGCCTGGCGCGCCAGCCGGACGGATCCCATCGTCGTGCTCGGGCGCTGAACCCGCAGGTCCGCGCACTTCGCGCTATCCTACGCGCATGACCGCGGGGCGGATGGAAGCGTTCAGCGACGGCGTCATCGCCATCATCATCACCATCATGGTGCTCGAGCTGCGGCCGCCGGCCGAGCCGAGCTGGGCGGCCCTCCGCCCGATTCTGCCATCGCTGCTGATGTACGTGCTCAGCTTCGTCTTCCTTGGCATCTACTGGACGAATCACCATCACATGCTGCACGTCACGCGGCATGTGAACGGCAAGATTCTCTGGGCGAATCTGCACCTGCTCTTCTGGCTGTCGCTCGTGCCCTTCGTGACCGAGTGGATGGGGCGCGCGCATCTCTCGTCCGTGCCGACCGCCGCCTACGGCGTCGTGCTGCTGCTGGCGGCAATGGCGTGGAGGATCCTGCAGTCCGAGATCATCGCGCTCGGCGGCCCGGAATCGCCGTTGGCTGTGGCCGTGGGGAAGGATCGCAAAGGCAAGGCGTCGGCGATCCTCTACGCGTCGGCGATTCCGCTGGCGTTCGTGCGCCCGTGGCTCGCCGACGCCGTCTATGTCTTCGTCACTCTCATGTGGCTCGTTCCGGACCGCCGCATCGAGTCTCGCCTCGCGGAGGATCGGCCCGCCGAGCAATCGGACGGCCACGCCCGCTGAGGGCGCGGCGGTCGTCCGGCCTCACTTGTCGATCTGAACGCTCCCGCTGAATGTCTTGAACCTGAGCGTGCGTCCCGCGCCGCCGGGCAGGTCGGCCGTGAGATTGCGCTTCCGCATCACGTGCATCGCCATCGGCAGCGACGAGTTCAAGTCACCGCTGAACGAGTCGAACTGCACGGTGCCTTTCGCGCCGCTCGCGACCTGCGCGCGGATGGGGCCGCTGAACGTCTCGAGCGAGAGGTCCGGGTCGGTGCCGGCCGCGCTGGCGTTGACGTCCAGGCCGCCGCTGAACGAGGATGCGTTCGACGACCGCCTTCGCGCCGGAGACGTTGATGCCTCCGGAGAACGTGTGGAGATGCTGGGCGCCGGAAACGCCCCGGATCGTCACGTGACTCGAGAACGTGTCGATATCGAGCTTCGCGTCCGACGGCACCTGGAGGTCGAACGTGGTCTCGACCACGTTCTTGTTGTCGTCGTCCTTCCAGCCGGCGTCGCGCACATTCGCGTCGATGGTGACGGCCGAGTCCGACGAGTTCACCGCGAGCTTGATGTGGTCGAGCCGGTCACGGGTCGCGTGGCGAGTGGCGCTCATGACGATGTTGCGCCCGGTCGTGCCGGTGATCGTGATGCTTCCGGAAAAGTTCTTGAGTTTCAGGGTGCCGCCGGCCGGCAGCTGAATCGTGCGGTTGACGTGTTCCGTCTCCTGCACACCTTGCGCGGCCAGCCCGAGGCCGAGCACGACAACGGCGGCACTGGTGACGAACGAAGAAGCAATTGGCAGGCGCATACGTCTGTCCCCCTCGGAGACATAGACGAGACGGACGCCTGCCGCGTTGCCCGTGAGAGATTTGCACAGGAGGGGGACGGGTTTCGATTTGTGGAAAACTCGCCCGTCCGCCCGAGTTTTCCACAGGCCGAAACCCGTCCCCCTCCTGTGCAAATCTCCTGTTTCAAAGAGACAGGACGGCCGACGCGAGGCGGTCGATATCGGACAGTTCGTTGTAGACCTGAGCCGACACGCGCACCCACGTCCGGCCGAATGCCGCGCAGACATGGACTTCGAACCCGTGGACGAAGAGCAGCGCGTCCCGCAGTCGCGCGACGGTCTCGGTGTCGGCCGCGAAGCGGGGTGGCGCCGGGACCGAGACCATCGGACCGATGCTCGCCTCGGGCACGCCGACGCGCGTGCCCCATCGTGATGCGAGCAGGCGTCCGGCCTCGCGGGCCAGGTCGTGGTTCCAGGCGAGGACACGCTCGAAGTCGAGGTTCTGGAGGAAGCGGAGGCCAGCCGGCGCCGCCAGCCACGCCGACGGATCGCGCGTGCCGGGCATATCGAATTCAGCCGTGAACCCCTGGCCGATGCCCCAGGAGACCACGAGGGGCCGGATCTTCGCCTGCCGCGCCTCGGCCACCCAGAGGAACCCGCAGCTGCGCGGCGCCTGCGCCCACTTGTGCAGATTGCCCGTGTACCAATCGACGCCGAGCGACGGAACGTCCAGGGGAATCGCGCCGGGCGCGTGCGCGCCGTCGACGAGCACGGCGACGCCGCGCTCGTGGCACCGCGCGGCAATCGCGGCAACCGGCATGACGACCGCGCTGTTCGACGCGATGTGGTCGATCAGGAGCAGCCGGGTTTTCGGGCCAATCGCGGCATCAATCGCGGCGATGGCGCGCGCCGGATCGAAGTCCGGGTACGGCAGCTCGACCGTGCGAACCACGGCGCGCCGCCGGTCGGCCACGTAGCGCGCGGCGTAGCCAACCGCGCCGTAGGAATGATCGGTGACGAGCACCTCGTCGTCCGCTTCGAGCGGGAACGAGCGAAGGACGATGTTCGCGCCCGTCGTGGCGTTGTTGACGAAGACGAGGTCACGGCCGCGAGCGCCAATGAAGCCCGCCACTTCCTCGGCGGCCAACCGGATTCGCGTCGGGCCCTCGCTGGGCGCGCCCACCGAGTGGGTGACCTCCCGCAGCATGAAGCGCGCGGGCTGCCGCTCCATCTCGTCGCGGATCGCCTGCTGGGTGACCAGGACCTTCTTCGGCGTGACGCCGACCGTGCCGTGGTTGAGGTACGTGATGGCCGGATCGAGCGGCCACTCGGAGCGAAGGGCGTGTCCAAAGCGCATAGAGATTAATCTTAAGGGCCTGGAAGAAAATAACTGACGCATTTGGGGCGTCGAGACGCCCGTCTGGCGAGGCGCGCGGACCGAGAATACCTGGCGTATTTGAGGGAGAAGCAACGACGCCAGACGGGATGGGTCGGGTCTCGAGGCGCCCGCCGAGAACGCACAGCGCGTGGGAGGGCCAAGCGGTCGCGCGCAAGGCCGGCGGCGGCAGCCGAACCCAGTGAATCGCGCAAGGCATCCGATTGATTGCGCCCCACTCCGGCGCCTTCTTCAGCGGCGTGCTCAGGGCCACGAGCGCGTTCTTGACGGTCTTCGGCGCGCGGCCCGCCATCCTGAGCTTGAGCATGGCAGAAACCGCAATCGTCCAGCCGCTGCGGCATGCCAGTTTGTTCAACTGTGAAGGGGGATTGACCGACCTTCCGGCCGATTCTCGCGTCACCCTGGCTGGCACGGCGGCTGCGCCAGGAAGGGCGTGCCCTCCAGCGTGTATCAGCCGCGGTCGCCGACGGATTCGATCCTGTACCAGATCGTCCGTGACCACTTCGAAACCTTTTGTGCGCAGGCCGGTTGGCTCCGCGAGGGCAAAGGGCTTCCGCAGTTTGTCGAGCAGGCGTTCCGCGATTTCCTTCGATGCGGATGGCTGGCCGGCGGCTTCGCTGACGGGAGGGCACGCTCGGTGGCGAGACCATCCGCAAGTCGATGGGTCACTCGATCTGACATCCGCGGCGGGAAGTCTCTGTGCCAGTCGTGCCTCAGCGCGACCATCGGGTCCAGCGTGCCTCGCCGCTGGGCGGCGCAGAAGGTGCGCTGTCTCAGAGAAAGGGAAGGGTGGCGAGCGGGGTAACGGGCACGGGCGAGCGTCGGATACCGGGCCTTATGTTGGTAATGCGGGCTATCCTCGAGTAAGCGAGCCCTTCACTTCGAGCTGGAGACGGAAGGACGGAACAGGTCATCCTGTGTAAAACGTTGTGAATGTCCCGACCGCGCCGCCGTTCGCGCTCGGTTGCTTCGCGATGAACCAGCCTGTACTGCTGGCTGCCTGATAGTTGAAGACGAAGACTTGCGTGCCTTTCGGATCACCACCCTCAGTGTTGCCGTAGACCATGGCCGTTTGCGGTGATGCAGGGAGCTGCAATGCCCAGTACCACTTGGCATTCGCCGGTAAGGGAAACGATCCCGAATGCAGAGTGACGGTCGCCGTCCCATTACTATTGAGGACGACGTCCAGGGCGTTGCCGGTGTGGTCGATGTCGAACTGCCATCGTGTCTTTTTGATGACCTGGTCTTGTTCGGACATGACACTCTCCTCATTGTGACGAACATGTGACGGCGATCCGGTGGGCAAAAAACGAGTGTAGTATCGTTAACGTCTCTTCAACTGTCAAGTGCGCCACCTGATAAGTGGCGCAGGACTGTAACCGACCGGAACCCATCGCCAGGGGCGTTCAGTTCTCGGATCACACAACCGAGTGGTGAACCGGCAAACCCCTTTGCTCAAAGTCCTCTTCCGCATCCCCTCCCTTGCTTGCAGGCTGAAAGGGTAGGTTTTCTGGACTGAACCCGGTTTCGTGGGCACGCGGTTAAGGTAGATTCCGGGACGGAGATTCTGCCATGTCGGTGCAACGGCGTCAGGTTGATCGGGAGTTCAAGATCGCCCTCGTCGAGCAGTTGGAAGCGGGCGCGTCCATCGCTCAGATGGCGCGGGAACAGAGGATTCATCCGAATCTGCTTGCCAAATGGTGGGATGCTTATCGCCGCAATCCGGGGATCCGTTTCCCGGCAACGGGAATGCCGCCTCGACGGACGCCAAGATCGCTCGGTTGGAACGCACGATCTGGCAGTTGTACGCCGAGAACTGCCTTCTATAAAACGCTGAACCGGCTGCGGGAACAGGAAGCATCGGGGCGGCGCGGAGGCGGTCGCACCCGCTACGCGCCGTCGCTTAGCGACTCTTCCGCTGGTTGCAGGATCATCGCTCCGAGTGGAATGGTCCGGCTCTCCCGCCGTTGTGCACGGCGTTGCGTGTCGTAGCGGATTCTACGCCCGGCGGCAACGGGACGATCTGTCTTAGAGCAATGGAAGGGTGGCGAGCGGGGTAACGGACACGGGCGAGCGTCCGATACCGCGTCTTATGTCGCTAATGCGGGCGATCCTCGAGAAACTTTCCGACGTGCTCGCCTCCCACCCCGGCGATCTCTTCGAGTTCCGTTCGGCGGAGCGCAGCGAAGAGCCGGCCGTGTCGATGCCGGCGTGGGGCGGCGCGCTCCTTACGGCGCCTCAACGCGCTGGCCGACACCTATCGCGCACGGTGGTCCGGGTAACGTGATGCCCGTTACCGACCTTCTCGGCGCCTCCGCTCTGACACGGACTGGGTGCGCTGGTTCGCGCAGGGCGGTACACGAAGTCCGGACCGGACTTGTGGATGGTGACCTGAAACGCAGGCATCGCGTTTTGGGGCCCGAGCGGCGAGCCCAGACGCGCCCTCGCGCGCGAGCTTCATGAAATGGCCGACGTGGTTTCAAACTTGACCTCTACCGTGAGGCCCAACGTGATCGCCCCCCGGGCGAAGATGGAGTAGACTCGGCGCGGAGGCGCCATGCGCACACGGACCTTCGTTTCGGCGTGTCTCGTCGCGGCCGCGTTATTCGTCTTTCCCGCGGCCCCCACATTGCAGCAGGCCGGCACCTCGTCCGCGTCGCTCGCCGAGGCGCTGACGAATCCGAACGTCTTTCCGCCGCCGCCGGTCCGCATCAAGGCGGGACCGGGTGCGGCGTTCAAGGACGCCGACGGCAACCAGTGGATTCCCGATCGCGGATTCATCGATGCGGAGTCCATCGATCGTCCGGACATTCAAATCGCCAAGACGCAGACGCCGCAGATCTACCGCAGCGAGAACTACAGCATGACCGGGTTCTCGTATCCGGTGCCGAACGGCAAGTACACCGTGAAGCTGCACTTCGCCGAGACGTACGAGGGCATCGGCGGCCCAGGCGAGCGCGTGTTCTCGTTCACGGTCGGCGGGAAGGAATTCAAGGACTTCGACGTGTGGGTGAAGGCCGGCGGACCGCTCACGGCCTACATCGAGACGGTCCCCGTGGACGTCACCAATGGCAAGATCGAGATCACATTCACGCCGATCGTCGAGAATCCGCAGATCAACGGGATCGAGATCCTGCCGGCGCCGTAGCGCGCCGCTTGTCCGGCGGGACTGAGGGGCCCGTTCTACATGGCGCTCGGTCCGTAATAGATAGTCTCGGCCACCCGTCTGTCTCGACTGCCGTGCGACGACGCCCGTCGGGGCGGCCTAAGGTGGATCAGCCCGTAGACCGGCGCCACCATCGGGACGAGATCGGCCACAGCTTCGACGACCGGACGTTCTTCATCAGCTACGGGCAGAGCTGGCGCTCGAAGGATCGCGAGGCCGCCGCGCGGCAGCAGGTGCTGACCGACGGCGTTTCAGGTTCAGTGGTTTTCAAGACCACCGCCATCGACCACTCGGCCATCCCTCCGCGTCAAAATCCGACCACGATTCGCGCGTCTACCATTACTGCTTCGTCATGGCCAGCGACACGCTCCACGACGAACGAGCCGGGTCCGAGCAATTCGCGCCGCCCACCGACGTGAACGTGCCCGAGACGACCGCGCCGGCGCGTTGTCCGGTCCCTTGAAACACCACGACGCCTTGCCCATTCGTGCAGTTCAGCGTCAGCAACATGGGAAGGGAATTGTCTGGATTGGCGGATTGGAACGACAGCGCGCCAGAGGGCATGTCGATCAGGCTGCCCGCGAACGTGCCGCTGCTGCCGCTGATCGACCACGTCATCGTGCCTGGATTGCCGCCATTGAGGGCGTATGTGCCGGTCCACGTGCCGGAGAGATCGCTGGGCGTGCCGGGCGCGCCCGGTGTGCCAGGCCCTGGCGTTCCGGGGGCGGGTGTCCCGGGGTCGGGTGTCCCGGGGGCGGGTGTCCCTGGCGGGTCGGTCCCTCCAGACGGGCAATCGCCGCCGATGACGATGGCGGCCGTTCCGGTGACCACACCGCTGAAAGTGATGTTGCCTGTCGCCGTGTACGTGCGCGTGGCGGCGTCGACGGGACCGTCGAAGGTGCCGCTGAACGTGCCGCCGTTGCTCATCGTGCCGCTGACCGTGCCGCTGACGCTGCCACCGCCATGTATGCCGCTTGCACTGCCGCTGAATGTCACAGGCACGTCGAGTGCGGCGAACATGGTACCGGCCGCTCCGCCGATCGTGCCGCTGACGGTGCCGCTCATCGCACCGCTCGGTGTGATCGAGCCATTGACGGCGCCGTTCGCCGAACCGGCGCTGGTGCTCCCGCTGACCGTTCCGCCGATGGTGCCGCTCTTGCCGACGGGGGTCGGCGCGACAGGGTCGGAGCCGCCGGAACCCGAACCGCACGCCGACAGCCCCAGTACGACAGCGGATGTCAGGACCGTCAGACCGACGACACGTAAGAGTGTTCGAAACATTCGGTTTGCGGCCGACTCCGCAAGAAGGACCGCTGTCAACGATACCGCATTTGCGACTGGTTGAAGCGACAGGTCGTGTTCACGCCTTCCCTCGTCACGCTTATTCGTCAACGATCAACGGCGAGATCGAAGAACTGCTTCCGCTCCGCCGCATCCTGCGCCGCCAGGCCGGCCTCGATGAGGTTGACGATGACCCGGTTCGCACCCGCGCGGCTGGCTTTCGCTAGAACTCATCTCATAAACCGACCGCTGCACCGAGGGCGGCGAGACGCCGGGCTGGCCAGGCGCGACGACCGAGAATACTGGCGGTATTTGAGGGAGGAGCAACGCCGCCGGCCCGGATGGATCGCCGGCCGAATGCCGGGTCGGTTTATGAGATGAGTTCTAGCGTTCTCACGCGCTGGGCTACGCGCGTTGGCAGCCTGTTGGCGCCAGAAGTCGCGCGCCATCACCAGGTTAGAAGACATGCCCTTTCAGCGTTCCTTGCCCGCGATTCCCAATCCGCATCACGTGAGTCGCAGGGTTGACATGCCGGCGCCCAACGCGACCGCGAATCTCGGATCCGTTGAGACCTCTCGTAACGGCGCCGGCGGCAAAGGCGCCGCCGGATAGTCGGCCAGGGCGAGGCCGAGCCACGCGACGTCGTGCCAGCGGCCGAATTTGAACCCCACGTTCCGGTAGATGCCGACCAACTCGAACCCCATTGCCGCGTGGAGCCCGAAGCTCGCGGGATTGGGCACGGTGATGCCGGCGTAGGCGTTGCAGAATCCCTGAAGCCTCAGAATCGCGAACAGCGACGTGTAGAGCGCCCTGCCGATGCCGCGCCGATGGGCGTCCGCCGAGATGTAGGCAGACACATCGACCGACCACTGATAGGCGAGTCGTTCGCGGTGGCGGCTTGCGTAGGCGTAGCCGATGACGCGGCCATCCGCTTCGCAGACCAGCCACGGGGTCCGCTCGGTGGCGGCTCGCACACGCCGGCCCATTTCGTCGGCGTCAGGAGGATCGAGTTCGAACGAGGTCGCCATCGCGGAGACGGCGGGTGCGTAGATGGCGGCGAGGGCCGCCCCATCCTCTGACGTCGCGAGGCGAATACCCGGGTTCATGTCGCATTAGACCATGACTCGCGCCGCCAAGAGCGGTCGCCGTATTTCCTTCCGGGCCTTACTTGCCGCCCGTGACGTCGAGGAACGTGCCCGTCGTGAACGACGCCTCGTCGGACAGCAGCCAGAGCACGGCGCGCGCGACCTCCTCGGGTTGACCGCCGCGTTTCATGGGGACGGCTGCTTTCACGCGATCGACGCGGTTCGGCTCACCGCCGCTGGCGTGAATCTCGGTGTAGATATGGCCCGCGCGAACCGCGTTGACCCTAATGCCCTCGTCGGCCACCTCGCGGGCGAGGCCGATCGTCATCGACTCGACGGCGCCCTTGGACGCCGCGTAGTTGACGTACTCGCCGGGCGCTCCCAACACGGCCGCGCCCGATGAGAGGTTGACGATGGCGCCGCCGGCTCCGCCGTGCGCCGTTGACATCCGCCGCACCGCTTCGCGCGCGCACAGGAACGTGCCAAGCACGTTCGTGGCAAACACGCGGCGCCAGCGTTCGGCATCCATGGCGTCGAGCCGCATCTGCGTCTCGAGCACGCCGGCATTGTTGACGAGCGCCGTGACGCGACCCAGCGAATCGTCCACCGTTTCGAACAGCCGGACGACCTCCGCTTCGACACCCACGTCGGCGGGGACCGCCACGGCGCGCCCCCCGGCCGCCGTGATGTCCCGGACGACCTTCGCGGCCGCCTGGTTGTTCTGGCGATAGTTCACGCACACCGCGTAGCCGCGCGCGGCGGCGAGGCGTGCCGTCGCGGCGCCGATCCCACGGCTTGCACCTGTGATGACGATGACAGGGTCAGTCATGAGTCTCGTGCTCCGCCCTAATTTACGATCTCGACGCCGGCGCGCCGGTAGGCCTCGAGGGCGTCGCGGTGAAAGCACGCGAAGATCACCCGCGCGGGCGACCCGGGTATCCGGCAGTCACTCCGCACGGTGGCCACCGCAATCGCCGTCGCCGCGGCAAGCGGATAGCCATAGATCCCGGTGCTGATCGCGGGAAACGCCACGCTCTCGAGCGACTCGGATCGGGCAAGCGCCAGCGACGCGCGGTACGCCGAGGCGAGCACGTCGGCTTCGTTGTGCGCGCCGCCCTGCCAGACCGGGCCGACCGCGTGGATGACGAACCGTGCGGGCAGATGGAACGCCGGGGTGATCCGCGCCTGGCCAGGCGGACACGGCCCGACGCGCGCGCAGGCGCCTGCCAGCGCCGGTCCGGCCGCGCGGTGAATCGCGCCGCAGACGCCGCCGCCGGGCGCCAACGCTTCATTGGCCGCGTTGACGATGGCGTCCACCGCGAGCGTGGTGATGTTGACGATCCGGGCCTCGAGCGTCGCCACCGGGCGTGCTCACCGCGGCCCGGAGCCGCCGGTCCGCCACCCCGCGAGCTCCTCCCGGACGAAGTAGTTGACGAGCGTCCGATAGATTTGCTCGACGACTTCGGGGTCGAGGCCCTCGTCGGACGCCCACTGGCGACGGGCCTGGAGCAGCACGCGAACCCGGTCCGGCGCCCGTACCGCCGTTTCGTTTCGTTTGAACGCGGCGGCCGCGCGAACGTAGCCGGCGCGCCGGCCGAGCAGGCGGATGACCTCGCGGTCGAGGTCGTCGATGGCCGTGCGGATCTCGTCGAGGGAGCTGCAGTCTTCCGGTGGTTTCATGCGAATCGTCCAGACGGCGGGACTACACCCGGTGGACGGCGCGCTTGGAGACCGCCGCGCGCATCGCACCAAGGATGTCCGGATAGGTGAACGCGAAGCCGAAGTCGAGCGAGCGCTTTGGCACGACCCGCTGTCCGTTGATCAGTGCGATGTCCGCCATCTCTCCGACGGCGAGCTTCAGCACGAGTGGCGGGACCGTGATCCAGCTCGGCCGAAACAGGGCGTGTCCGAGCGCCTTCGAGAACTCGCGGTTGGTCACCGGGGTCGGCGCGGTGCCGTTGAAAACGCCGGACACGTCGGCGTGGGCGATCGCCCACAGGACCAGCGCCATCCAGTCATCACGATGGATCCACGACATGAATTGCGTCCCCGATGCCATCGGGCCGCCGCCGAACCACTGAAAGGTCGGGATGAGCTTCTTCAGGACGCCGCCGTCGCGCGCGAGCACGATGCCCGTGCGAATGACGACGAGCCGGCACCCGAGCGCCTCGGCGGCGTGAGCCTCCGCTTCCCAGTTGACGCACAGCGTCGCCAGGAAATCGGACCCTGGCGGAAACGACTCGTCCACGGCCGTGGCTCCGGTCGTGCCGTAGTAGCCCACCGCGGAGCCGCTCACGAAGACGCGAGGCTTGCGCGCCGCCATCCGCATCCCCGCCACCAGGCTGCGCGTGCTCAAAATGCGGCTCTGCCGCAAGGTCTCTTTGCGCGCCCTTGTCCAGCGTCCGTCCGCGATGCTTTCCCCCGCCAGGTTGACGACGACGTCGGCGCCGTCGAGCGCGTGCGCCCAGTCGCCCGCCGATCCGTCCGGGCGCCACGTCACCGCCCGCGCCCCCGCCACGGCCGTGCCCGCCCCGCGGGTCAGCACGACGACATCGTCGCCGTTGGCGACAAACGTTGACACAAGCGGTTCGACCGAGGAAACCGGATCCGCCGGCCACGACAATGAGCATAGGAGAAGTTTAACTGCGGACGGGGTTCCGCGGTTCTGAGGTTCTCGGGTGCTGGGGTTCCGGTTCGGGGGTTCTGGGGTTCCGCCCTTCGACAGGCTCAGGGCGTCCCGAGCTTCGTCGAGGGACGAGGTTCTGGGGTTCTGCCCCGGACGCTGGCTGAGAGAGGATCGCTGAAAATGCCATTGGGCAGCCATTGGCTTGCGTCACATCTTGCACGGCAACGTGGGGCATCCTGCGACACGAGCGCCAATCTGGAGCGGGAACGGTTGGCCGCAGACTTGCGTTGCAATCACAGACGTGGCGGGCGCGAAGGACCATCGAGAGCTGGATGTATGGAAACTCGCCGACCAGGTTCGAGTTCTCGTGCGCCAACTCACGTCCCGCTCGGCCTTCGAGAGATATTTGTGGCTGCGGACACAGCTTCAGAGAGCGGCAAATTCCGCTTGTGTCAACGTGGCGGAAGGTTTCTCGAGGTACCAGCCGAGAGACTTCGCACGATTCCTGACGGTCGCCAAGAGCTCACTGACCGAAATCATCGAGCATATGGTTGACGTGGTTGGCCTTGGCCTCGCGAGCAAGGCAGAGGCGGACGAGGTCACCTCTTACGCCCGTCGATCTCGCGCGGCGGCGACACGCATGATCCGCTACCTGCTGTCAGCAGAGGCCCGCGATGCAGCGCTCCGCCGTTGACGCTAGGAAGGTCGCGGCGTCCGTGAGGCCCGCCGAAGTAGAGAACCCCAGAGCGCCCGGACCTCGGTCCCCGACGAGGCTCGCGGGACGCCCTCGCTTGTCGAGAGACGAAGTCCCGGGAACCCCGTCCCTCGACACCGCTCGGGACGCCGCGAGCCTGTCAAAGGGCGGAACCCCCGCGCCCGGGCACCCCAGAACCCGGAACCGCGGAACCCCGTCCCTCGACGCCGCTCGGGACGCCCTGAGCCGGTCGAAGGGCGGAACCCCGGAACCCCGGAACCCTGGAACCCCGGAACCGGAACCCCAGCACCCGGGCACCCCAGAACCCCGGAACCCAAACGGTCACGTCAGCTTGATCATCCCTTTATAAATCGCCATCCCGACGACGGCGTCGATGCCGAGCGCATCGAGTGCGTCGACTTCCTCCATGCTGCGGATGCCGCCGGCGGCGATGACGCGGCGGGTGGTGGCCGCGGCGATGACCTTGACCACGTCGAGATTGAGACCCGTGAGCAGCCCCTCGGTGTCGACGTGCGTATAGAGGAACGCGCCGGCGAACGGCTCGAGGGCGCGGATGGCGTCCGTGGGCGTGACGTCGATGGGCGTCTTCCAGCCGTGGATCACGACGCGGCCCGCGCGGCTGTCGACGGCGGCGGCGATCCGGTCCGGTCCCACCGCGTCAGCGAAGCTCTTGGCGTTCGCGAGGTTGACGCCGTCAGACGTGAAGAGCGCCGATCCGATGATGACGCGTCTGGCCCCGGCATCGAGCAGCGCCAGCGCCCGCTCGACCGAACGAATTCCGCCGCCCACCTGGCAGGGGAGTGTCCGACAGACGCGGTCGATGAGCGCCTGGTTATCGCCCTTACCCATCGCGGCGTCGAGGTCGATGAGCTGCACCAGCGGATAGGACGCGAAGCGCGCCATCCAGCCGTCGAGGTCGGCGCTCGCAAGCGCGAGGCGCTCACCTTGCTCGAGCTGGACGACCCGCCCGCCCATGAGATCGATCGAGGGAATCAGCATTGGCTTACCAGATGAGGCGCATGGGCACGCCGCGCGCGCTGAGGAACATCTTCAGGTCGCTTACAGCGTGCTCGGAAAAGTGAAAGACCGACGCGGCCAGCGCGGCATCGGCGCGTCCGGCCGAGAAGACGTCGGCGAAGTGCTCGGGCGTTCCGGCGCCACCCGAGGCGATCACGGGGATCCGCACGGCGTCGCTCACGGCCGCGGTGAGCGGGCAGTCGAACCCCGCTTTCGTTCCGTCGCGGTCGATCGACGTGAGCAGGATCTCGCCGGCGCCTCGAGACTCGGCTTCGCGCGCCCACTCGACTGCGTCTCGAGACTCCGGCGACGTGCCGCTGCGGCTGTAGATGGCGAATCGTCCGTCCTCGCGCTTCGCGTCGATGGCCACGACGACGGCCTGGCTGCCGTAGACGCGCGCGAGCCCCGTGATGAGCTCGGGCGTCCGCAGCGCGGCGCTGTTGATACTGACCTTGTCGGCGCCCGCCTCGATGACCGCCCGCGCGTCGTCGAGCGATCGGATGCCGCCGCCGACGGCCAGCGGGATGAAGAGCTGGCTGGACACGGCGCGGATCGTGTCGACCAGCGCGCGGCGGGTCTCGAGCGTGGCGGTGACGTCGAGGACCACGAGCTCGTCGATGCCCTCGGCGTTGTAGCGTGCGGCCAGTTCCGACGGATTGCCGGCCGACCGCAAGCCCTCGAAGTTGATGCCCTTGACGACCGATCCGTTCCGGACGTCGAGGCAGGCAATGAGACGTTTGGCCAGCACCTCAGCGAGTCTCCTCGACGATGGCCAGGAAGTTCTCCAGCAGGCGAAGACCCGCTGCGCCCGACTTCTCCGGATGAAACTGGGTGCCGAACACCCGCCCGACTTCGACGGCCGACGCGAACGGCACGCCATGCGTCGTCGTCGCGACGGTCGCCTCGACCGACGGGCCCCGCGAACGAGTGCGTGAAGTACGCCATCGTGCCCGGCACCACCTCGGTGAGCAGGCGGCTCGGACGGCTCGTTCGATCGAGCGTGTTCCACCCGACGTGCGGCACCTTGACGGTGTCCGGGAGGCGGAAGCAGCGACCGGGAAGCAGCCCAAGGCCCTCGACGCCCGGCGCCTCGTCGCTGCCCTCGTATAGCCACTGCATGCCGAGGCAGATGCCGAGCAGCGGCAGCCCGGCGTCGATCCACGCACGGATCTTGGTGCGCCAGGATGCGTCGAGCGCCCGGGTGGCGTCGAAATGCCCGACGCCCGGGACGACGAGCGCATCGAGATCGACGAGGCCCGATGGCGCTGAGACGACGTGAACCGATCCGCCAACCGACGAGAGGCCTTTGATCACCGACGTCAGGTTCCCGGCGCCGTAGTCGACGAGGCCGATGGCAGGAGGGCTCATCTACAGCAGCCCCTTCGTGCTCGGCAGCATCTTCTGAAGCCGGCGATCCTTCGAGCACGCGAACCGCAGGGCCCGCGCGAACGCCTTGAAGATCGCCTCGATCTGGTGGTGGCTCGATCGGCCGTAGAGCAGCTTCAGGTGCACGTTGGCGCGGGCCGCCGCCGCGAAGCCCTCGAAGAAGTCCTGCACGAGCTCGGTCGGCAGATCGCCGACCTTCTTCACCCCGAGCTTCGAGATCGACCTTGGCGAACGGCCGGCCGGACAGGTCAAGGGCGGCCACGGCCAGCGTCTCGTCCATCGGCATGATGAAGTAGCCGGCGCGGTTGATGCCGCGCTTGTTGCCGAGCGCGGCGGCGACCGCCTCGCCAAGCGCGATGCCGACATCCTCGACGGTGTGGTGCGCGTCGACATCGAGGTCGCCGGTTGCGGCAATCGACAGGTCGAAGCCGCCGTGGCGTGCGACCAGCTCGAGCATGTGGTCGAGGAACCGGAGGCCGGTGTGCACGTCGTACGTGCCGCGCCCGTCGAGGTTGAGCGCGATCTGGATCTGGGTCTCGGTCGTCTGGCGATTAATCGTGGCGCGGCGCACCGGCGTTCTCCTTGGCCTCTTGCCTGACCCGAACCGACTGGGCATGGGCGCGCAGGCCCTCGGCCTCCGCGAGCGTGATGACCGACGGCGCGATGGCGGCGAGGCCGGCCCGCGTCACGGTCTGCACGCTGAACACTCGGACGAAGTCGGCGGCGCCGAGGCCGCCGCGGAATCTGGCGGCGCCGCCCGTCGGCAGCACGTGGTTCGAGCCGGTGCAGTAGTCGCCGGCGGCCTGGACGCTCCAGGCGCCCACGAAGATCGTGCCCGCGGCACGAAACGCGGGGACGTCGTCCGCGCGCTCGCAGACGAGATGCTCCGGGGCCAGCCGGTTGACGAGCGCAATCGCCGCGCGGCGGGTTCGCGCGACCACAATCGCGCCGTTCCTCCGCAGCGCGGCGCGCGCCGGGCCGTCGGCCGGCGTCTGCCGCGCGACCGCGCGGGCGACGTCGGCGGCCAGTCGCGTGTTGGTCGTGACGAAGATCGCGCGCGCGGCCGGGTCGTGCTCGGCCTGCGCGATGAGGTCGGCGGCAATCCAGTCGGGGCGGCCGGCGTCGGCAATGACGACGATCTCGCTGGGCCCTGCGCGAAAGTCGATCGCGCAATCCTCGGAGACGAGGGCCTTGGCCGCGGCCACCCACGCGTTGCCTGGCCCCACGATCTTGTCGACGCGGGGAATCGACGCGGTCCCGTAGGCGAGCGCGGCGACGGCCTGCGCGCCGCCAATCTGGAGCACGCGCGTGGCGCCGGCCTCGAGGGCCGCGCACAACACCGCGGGCGCCGGGTGCGGACACGCGACGATGACATCGCGCACGCCGGCCACGCGCGCGGGCACAACGGTCATCACGAGCGTGGACGGCAGCGGGTAGCGTCCCCCAGGCACGTAGCAGCCGACGCTTGACAGGGGTTGGACGTGCTGTTCGATCCGAACGCCGCGCACCGGGGACACGACGAACGGCCGCGGGAGCTGGCGCTCGGCGATCTGGCGGACGTGTCGCACCGCGGTCTTGATGGCCTCGCGCACGGGCGCCGGCGTCTGGCTCCAGCCGGCCTTCAGCGACTTGCGGCTGATCTCGAACGGCGGGTCAACCCGGTCCAGCCGGTGCATCCACGCCCGCAGGGCGGCGTCGCCGCGTCGGCGCACGTCGGCGACGATGCGCGCGGCCGTGCGCTCAACGGCAGGGTCGCGGGCGTGATCGCGCGCCGCCAGTCGGTCGATCGCACGACGGTCGGAGGCCTGGACGATGCGCATCACAGCACGATCTTGTTCAACGGGTACTCGACGATACCCTGCGCGTTGGCGGCCTTGAGCTTCGGGATCAGCTCGCGCACCGTGCGCTCTTCGATGATGGTGTTGACGGCCACCCAGTCGGACTCGCTGAGCGGCGAGACGGTCGGCCGCTGCAGCGCCGGAAGCAGCGAGAGCACCGACGCCAGTTCATCGCGCCTGACGTTGAGCATCAGCCCCACGCGGCCCTGCGCTTCCATGGCCGCCCGCAGCAGCAGCGCCAGGTTGTCGATCTTCGTCCGCTTCCAGTCGTCGCTGCGGGCCGCGGCATTCGCGATGAGCTGGGTGTTCGACTCCATCAGCGTATCGATGATGCGCAGCCGGTTCGCGCGCAGCGAGGATCCCGTCTCTGTGACCTCGACGATGGCATCGGCGAGCTTCGGCGGCTTGACCTCGGTCGCGCCCCACGAGAACTCGACGTTGACGTTGACGTTCAGCCGCCGGAAGTACGCCTCGGTGGCGCGCACGAGCTCGGTCGCGATCGTCTTGCCTTCGAGGTCCTGCGGCCGCTTGAACGGGGAATCGTCGGGTACGGCCAGCACCCACTTGACGCGGCCGAAGCTCTGCTTCGCGTAGACGAGGTCCGCGACCGGCACGACGTTCGAGGCGTCGTCGGCCCCCGCCGCGTGCTCCGCGATCCAGTCCTGTCCGGTGAGGCCGCAATCGAGGACGCCGTCGTCCACGTAGCGCGCCATCTCCTGCGCCCGGATGAGCATGCACTCGATCTCGGGGTCGTCAATCGTCGGGAAGTACGACCGCGAGCTCACATAGATGTTGAAGCCCGCTCGCGCGAACAGCTGCACCGTCGCGTCTTGCAGAGACCCTTTGGGAAGACCGAGTTTGAGAATCATGCTATTTGCTATTGGTTATTTGTTATTGAGTTATTGGGCCATTGAGCCATTGCGCCATTGAGCCATTGGGGCATTGGGGCATTGCGTCATTTGGCCGCCGGCGTTTCCCGAGGCTTACACATGCCCAATGCCCAGCGTCTGCTGCCCTAGTGCCCAGTGCCTGGTGCCCCTAGTGCCTGGTGCCTAGTGCCTGGTGCCTACTTGAACTCCGTAAAGAAACACGTCCGCTGGCCCGTGTGGCAGACGTTGCCGTCGCCCTCTCGGCGGGCTTTGACGAGGAGCGTGTCCTCGTCGCAGTCGATCAGCATCTCGACCACGGCGAGGCGGTTGCCGGACGTCTCGCCCTTGGTCCAGAGCGTGTTGCGCGTGCGCGAGAAGAACGTGACGTAGCCGATCTCGCGGGTCTTCGCGAGCGCGTCCTCGTTCATGAACCCCACCATCAGCACCTCGTTCGACTCGGCGTCCTGGACGACGGCCGGCACGAGGCCATTCAACTTCGAGTAATCCACGGGTGACATCTCCTCAACCACTGGCGGTTGTCGGTTCGGAAGCCGCGCCGGCGCGCTCCAAGGGCCTGTCAGGGAATAAGTGATGCATTTGGGCCGCCGATCCATCCCGCCTGGCGTCGTTACTCCTCCCTCAAGTACGCCAGGTATTCTCGGTTGTCGCGCCTCGCCAAGCGGGCGCCTCGACGCCCCAAATGCATCACTTATTCCCTGACAGACCTAAGGGGCCGCACAAACAAAAAGCCCCGCCAGACCGGCGGGGCTCTCTTGAAACAGAAGTCGTTGCCGACTAGTTCGCGCAGAGCACCGCCATCTCGCCGTGGTGGCGACGATGGATATGGATGGGGTGCGCGAACCGTGACATCAATCCGAGAGCATATCGACGCCCACGGACGAAGTCAAACAGCGGCCGGCGGTCGCCTCGGGCGCGCCGCCGCCGGCCGATCGAGCCCGACGCCTACCAGCGCGGTTCGCGTCGACGGTCGCCGCCGCCGAATCCGCCGCCGCCACGGCCGCCGCCGCCGCCGCCACCGCCGCCAAACTGCGGCTTCGGACGCGCCTCGTTGACGGTCAGCGCGCGACCGCCGAGCTGCGCCTCATTGAGCTCGCTGATGGCTTTCTGCGCGTCGTCGTCGGTGGCCATCTCGACGAAGGCGAATCCGCGTGCGCGGCCCGTGGCGTTGTCCCTCACGACACTCACCGTATCGACGGCCCCGGCGCGCGAGAACAGCTCGCGGAGCTCGTCCTCGGAAGTGGAATACGGAAGATTGCCGACGTAGAGTTTGCGACCCATGTGATGCTCCTGCGTCCTGGACCTCTCCCGAGGCCCAGGGATCATCGGGCGAGGCCCGAACGGTTGTCCCGAAGGCAAGCCGGAGCGGCCATCCACTCCATTGCTTCAGCGCTCACGTGGTTTGAGGGGAACGAGGAACCCGCGCTCGATCGACTCGACGACGTTGGGGCAAAGCGACTGGCAAGACTTCAAGCCCCACCAGCCTACGCGAACTCTCGACCGAGGGCAACAGATGTCGCAACCGCCCGGAATCGGCCGGGGGGAGGGCCGTTCGGGCCCCCCGCCCGGCCCGGATCAGCGGCCGCCCGCGAGGAGCAGCCGGAGCAGCGCCTTCTGGGTATGCAGCCGGTTCTCCGACTGGTCGAATACCACCGACGCGCTCGAGTCCATGACGTCGTCGGTGACCTCGGCGCCCCGATGGGCGGGCAGACAATGCATGAAGAGGGCGTGCGTGGCCGCCGCGGT
The DNA here is from genome assembly GCA_963849525.1 of uncultured Acidobacteriota bacterium. Taxonomy (GTDB): domain Bacteria; phylum Acidobacteriota; class Vicinamibacteria; order Vicinamibacterales; family SCN-69-37; genus CAVXSP01. The sequence continues at coordinate 1,067,020 of CAWKHL010000010.1, forward strand.
CATCAGCTTCGCGTTGACCTGGAAACCGCGGAAGACGCGGTCGCGTTTTGGCGACTCGGTTTCCTGGCCCATGGACGTCCACGTGTCCGTGTAGACGGCGTCCGCGCCGCGCACCGCGTCGAACGGGTCGTCGGTCAGCCGGAGCGTTGCCCCCTTCTGCGCCGCCTGTTCGGCGGCGCGCACGACCGCTGTCGGCAGCTCGTAGCCGCGCGGCGACGCCACGCGCACGTGCAGTCCGAGCAGGGCGCCGGCATGCGCGAGCGACGTCGCGACGTTGTTGCCGTCGCCAATGAACGCGAGGGTGCGGCCCGAGATCTCGCCAAAGTGCTCCCGCAGGGTGAGCATGTCGGCGAGCGCCTGGCAGGGATGCTCTTCATCGGTCAGGGCGTTGACCACGTGCATCCGGGTCGCGGCGGCCGCGAACTCCCTCAGGCTTTCCTGCGCGAACGTCCGCACGATCGCGCCGGCCACCCAGCGCTCGAGGTTGCGCGCGACATCGGCCGCCGACTCGCGGCCGCCGAGCGACGTCTCGGGCGGCGGCTCGATCACGTCCCCGCCCAGTTCGCGAATGGCGATCGTGAACGTGGACCGCGTGCGCAGCGACGGCTTGTCGAAGAGCAGCGCGATGTGCCGGCCCGAGAGCGCGCGGTCGCCGGTCTGGCCCAACATCCGGTCGCGCTTGAAGATCGCAGCCAGGTCGAGCAGTCGCCCGAGCTCGGCCGGCGTCAGGTCGAGCACCGAGAGGTAGTGCCGGCAGCCGAGGGGCCGCGTGGTCCGCTTGCCCTGGGCGGACTTGATGGAGACGACGCGAGGAAGCTTGCTGGCCGATCGCTGACTCATGACGGTACCCTCGCTACGTTCGGGTACTCCGCGTTGATTCGCACGTACTCCGCCGAAAAATCACACGTCCACATCGTGGCTTCGTGCCCGCCGCCCGTGCCCAGGTCGACGGCGACGGTCGGGTTGGCGGTCTCGAGGACATCGGCGGCCTGGGGCGCGCGGTCGTCATGCGGCACGCCCTGGACGAACAGGGGCACCGCGCCAATCCAGACCGACGCGCGGTCGAGCACGAAGGCCGCACCCGAGCGCCCCGCCGCGGCGATGAGACGGCCCCAATTGGGATCACCCCCATGGATGGCGGTCTTGACGAGCGGGGAGTTGGCGATCGTTCGAGCGGCCAGCCATGCGTCGGCGTGAGACGCGGCGCCGGTGATCTTCACGGTCACGAGCTTGGTGGCGCCTTCGCCGCCGCGCACGATCTCGCGCGCCAGATGGCCGGCGACTCGGCGCATGGCGTCCAGGAACACCGGGTCGTCGTCGCGCGTCACGGCGACCGTCGAGCGGCCGGACGCGAGCACGAACACGCAGTCGTTGGTCGAGCACTCGCCATCCACGGAAATCGCGTTGAACGTCTCGGCGACGACGCGCTTGAGCACCGAGGCGAGGACGGACGACTCGATCCGCACGTCGGTCGTCAGGTAGCCGAGCATCGTCGCCATGCGGGGCTCGATCATGCCTGAGCCCTTCGCCATGCCGCCGACCGTGAACGCGCCGGAGGCCGAGTCGACGGTGACGGCACACGACTTCGGAAACGGGTCGGTCGTCATGATGGCGCGGGTCGCGGCCGGGCCGCCATCGACGGACAACGCGCCCGCGGCCGTTTCGACGCCGCGCCGGACTTTGGCGAGATCGAGCGGGACGCCAATCACCCCAGTGGACGCCACGAGTGCGTGTTCGGGCGCGACGCCAACAGAGGCGGCCGCGGCCGCGGCCATCTCGCGCGCGACGCGCAACCCGGCGTCTCCCGTGCACGCGTTGGCGCAGCCGCTGTTGGTCACGATCACCGCCGCTCGTCCGCCGGATCTGGCCAAATGCTCACGCGAGACGACGACGGGCGCCGCCACGGCGAGGTTGGTCGTGAACACCGCGGCGGCGGCCACGGGGCTGTCGGCCGCGATGAGCGCCAGATCGAGCGGAGGATCCGCGGGCGGTCGTCCGCTCTTGATTCCGCAGGCGACCCCGGCGGCCCGAAACCCTTTTGGCGACGTGACGCCGCCTTCGACGACATCCGACACGAGACTCCTTCCTGATACTAGTGTCCTGCGAACGACGCTTTAGGACGTCCTCCGGGCGGGGCATCCCGGGCGGCGGCGTTGCTCGTCGCTCAAATACACGCCGTCTTCTCGCTCCTCGCGCCTTGCCGGCCGGGCGCCGCGCGCCGGAAGCCGTCTCCTAAAGCGTCGTTCGCAGGACACTAGGCGACGGCCACGCAAGGGGCCGCGGCGTCGCCCGTGCCGACGCGGCCGATCGCGCGCAAAGGGAGGACCATAGCGTACTGTCCGCAGCGGCGGAAGATTGGGCACGAGACGCACGTGGACGCGATCTTCTCGGGCACCCACATGTGGGGCACGATCGAGAATCCCTGCTCGACGAAGAACCGCGCGTCGTGCGTGAACGCGCACAGCGTCTCGAAGCCGGCCGTCCTCGCGCGGTCGCGCAACTCGTCGATGAGCCGGCTCGCCAGACCGTTGCGCCGCACGGCCGCCGACACGACGAGCGAGCGGACTTCGGCCGTCCTCGACGAGAGCGGCGCCAGCTCGGCGCACGCCTGGATCTGGCCCAGCCGCTCGCAGACCACGAAGCGCGCCGCGTGCCGTCGGATTTCCGTCGGCTCGCGGGGCAGCAGATGTCCTTCCCGTTCGTGTGCGTGCACGAGCGCGTGCAGCCCTTCGGCATCGTCGGGCGTCGCGGGACGCAAGAGCAAGTCAGTCACTCGTCGTTCCTCCACGTCACGCGATGGCGTCGAGCGACTCGCCGAGGATTCGCAGCGCAAGGTCAACGTCCCGTTCGGTCGCGATGTAGGCCGGCAGCAGGCGCACGACCGTCGTGGACGTGCGGTTGACCAGCAGGCCGCGCTCGAACGCCGCCGCGACGACCGGCTGCGCGTCAACGGCCATGTCCAGGCCGGCGATGAGCCCGGCGCCGCGAATGTCGACGATGAGGCGCGGATAGCGCGCCCGGAGCGCGGCAAGGCCGGCGAACAAATGCGCCGACACGCGGCGGACCGAGTCGAGCAGGCCGCCGTCGAGCACGTCGAGGAACGTGAGCGCCGCGCGGCACGCCAGCAGGTTGCCGCCGTAGGTGGTGCCGTGGTCGCCCGGTGCGACGGCCTGGGCCACGTCGTGGCTCACCATGGCGGCGCCAATCGGCACGCCCGCGCCGAGCGCCTTGCCGAGCGCGACCAGGTCCGGGCGGAGACCCAACGTCCGGCTGTGGAGGAACACGCCCGTCCGTCCGCTGCCGCTCTGGACTTCGTCGGCGATGAGCAACGTGCCCGTCCGCCTGCAGACGGCCGAGAGCGCCGCCGCCAGGTCCGTCGAGATCGGCCGGACGCCGCCCTCGCCCTGGATCGGCTCGACGATCACCGCCGCCGTCGCGTCATCGACGGCGCGCGTGAGCGCATCCGGATCGGCGGCGTCGACGAACGTGACGGTCGGCACGAGCGGCTCGAACGGCGCGCGGTAGTGCTCGTCCCAGGTGACCGACAGCGCGCCCATCGTGCGGCCGTGAAAGGAATGCGTGAACGCGACGAACTTCGTGCGGTTGGCCACGCCCTTCGTGTGCCAGTAGCGCCTCGAAAACTTGAGGCACGCTTCGACCGCCTCCGTGCCGCTGTTGCAGAAGAACGCCCGCTCGAGGCCGGTGAGCGCCGACAGCCTGGTGGCCAGCTCTCCCTGCAGCGGGTGGAAGTACAGGTTCGACGTGTGAAGGAGCGTCTTCGCCTGGAGGGCGACGGCCGCCGCGAGTCCGGGATGCGCGTGCCCGAGCGAGGCGACGCCGATCCCGGACACGAAGTCCAGGTAGCTCCGGCCCTGGTCGTCGATCAGGTGGACGCCTTCGCCCCGCACGAAGATCACGGGCTGCCGGCGGTACGTCTGCAGCACGTGCTGCGATTCAAGCGTCTTGACGTCGGTTGTCGAGTCGGTGGCCATAGCGCGTTCCATCCGTTACGTATTGAAGGTGAAGTCGCGAGCCGTCAGCGGCCCGCGAGGGTCTCTGCACGGGGCACGATCGCCGTGCCTGGCGCGTCTTCGATGCCGTACGACGTCCCCAGCGCGCGGCCGTCGATGATGCGGACGCTCGCGGCGCCGTCGGCCAGCGCCGACGCGCTGGAGGCGAGCTTGGCGATCATGCCCGCGGTCGCGGTCCCGCTCGCGACAATCGCGTCGATGCCCGCGGCGTCGAGCGCGGCAATCGAGGCGCCGCGCGCGTCGAGCACGCCGGCCGTCGCGCCCGCAATCAGGAGATCGCACCGGTCGAGCGAGGCCGCGACCCGACACGCCATGACGTCCGCGTTCACGTTGAGCACCGCGCCGTCCGCGCCGATGCCCAGGCTCGCGATGACCGGGACGTAGCCGTGGGCGAGGAGCAGCGTCACGAGGGCAGGGTCGGCCTTGGTCGGGTCGCCGACCAGCCCCAGATCGACCACCGCTCCCGACGCGCTGCGATACGCGTCGGCCCGCGCCGCGCGCCCGAAGCCGGCATCGACGCCGGTCAATCCCACGGCGCGCGCGCCGGCCCCGACCAGAGCGGCGACCAGGTCCGTGTTGGCCGATCCGGCGAGCACGGCGACGACGGCGTCGAGCGTGGGCGCGTCGGTCACGCGCAACCCGTCGACCTTGTTCGGCGCGATGCCGCGGCGATCGAGCTCGCGGTCGATCGCGCGGCCGCCGCCGTGCACGATCACCAACGGCCGCCGCGCGGCGAGGGCGGCGGCGTACACGGCGACTCGCGTCCGCGCCTCCGGCGTCTCCAGCAACTCGCCGCCGAGCTTGAGCAGGACCGGCTCGGTCACAGGAGCGCCGTCCGTTCGTCGAAGCCGAAGGCCACGTTGAAGTTCTGCACGGCCTGTCCGGCCGCGCCCTTCACGAGATTGTCGAGGCACGAGACGACGACGAGCCGCCGCGACGCCGCGTCGAAGCGCCACCCGATGTCGCAGAAATTGGTCCACGCGACGTGTTTGATCTCCGGCAGGGCGTCGCCCGTGAGGCGCACGAACGGCTCCCGCCCGTACGCGGCCTCGTAAATACCCGCGATGCGCTCCGCCGTCGTGTCGGGTGCGACCTTGACGTAGATCGTCTCGAGAATGCCCCGGTCGAGCGGGACGAGGTGCGGCACGAAGGTCACCTCGGTGCCGATCTCCTGCTCCATCTCGGCGGCGTGGCGGTGCCCGAAGATCCCGTACGCGGCGACCGACCCGTGGTTCTCGGAAAAGTGCGTCCGGTCGCTCGGCGTGCGGCCCGCGCCGGAGATCCCCGACTTGGCGTCAACGACCACGCCGGCCGACGGCTCGAGGACGCCCGCCTTCGCAAGCGGCAAGAGCCCCAGCAAGGCGGCGGTCGGATAGCAGCCCGGACAGGAAATGAGCCGCGCCGTCTTGATGGCCTCGCGGTAATGCTCGACCAGTCCGTACACGATTCCATCGGGCAGCGCCGTCGTCGCCGGATACCAGCGGTGACGTTGGGCGGCGTCTCGGATGCGAAACGCGCCCGACAGATCGATCACCCGCACGCCCGACTCGACGAGTGACGGCCCGAGATCGGCTGCCGCCTTTTCGGGGACGGCGAGAAAGGCGACGTCCACGTCGCGCGCGAGCTTCGCCACGTCGAGCGGCTCGAGCTCGCCCTGGAAAACACGCACGAGCCGCGGCATTCGGCGAGCCGCCGAGTCCGCGCTCGAGGACATCGCCGCGCGCAGATCGACGTTGGGGTGCCGCGCGAGCAGCGCGACCAGTTCCTGGCCGGCGTAGCCGGTCGCCCCGGCCACCCCGACTCGTATGGCGGATGAATAGCTATGCATTGAAGAGATTAGATATACACAAGTCTTACTTGTTCGTCAAGGGAATGCCGGATACCTATGAGACCGCGGCGCCTCTCGCGGGTCTCAGCTCGCGAGGGCCGCCGGGAGGGGGAAGCTCGACAGGGTTCCGCCGGCTTCGAAGTGCCTGGCGAAGAGGCGGCCAATCGCGTACGTGGTGCTCACGGCCAGCACCGGCGCAATCGCGTCGCCGGCGATCGAGCCGATGACCGGCACTGACTTGAGCAGCGACCCCAAGGCACGTCCGCCTCGGGCCGAAATGAGGCCGGCGGCCGCGGCTGACAGCACGGCCTTGCCCAGGTCGCGCGAGAACGGCACGTCGTAGTGGGTGGCCAGGGCACTGAGCATCGCCAACTGGACGCCCGCGATGAGCGTCGCGTCGAGCAGGGGGATGGGCACGAGACCCGCGCCGGAGGCGAGCAGTGCGTACTCGCCGATGATGAGCCGGCTCGACCGACGCGAGGCGGGGCGCGGCGCGGGCGTCGGAAGGGAACGCGGCGGCGCCACCGGGGCGGCCGCACGCTTGGCCGCCCTTGGCGCGCGCGGCGGAGGCGCGCTGCCCGCCGAACGATACACCCATCCGGTTGACTGGTCGGCGGGCGACGCGGCACGAGCGGACCCCGCCCCTTTTGGCACCGGAGCCGGACGGGTGATCTTGCGCTGAGTACTAAAGGATGGCCGCTTCTTCGCCATCGGTGTGTGCCGTCCCTTCTTCGCTTACGGCCGTCGGATCGATGAATTGGAGGAGCGCCGCATAATCCACGGCCGCGCGGCTCTTCGGCGCGTACTCCCAGATGGTCTGATGGGCCGCCGTGGCGTACGTCAGATCCAGGCACTGTCGGATGCCCGGCCGAAAGACGTGAGGGCGCATGTCCTCGTCTTCATCAAGCGCGGCAAGGGTTGCGCGGCACGCGTGGGTGAGCGGATTGAGCGCCGTGGGCACGATCGCGGACGTGTGGAGCACGCGGTCGGGCCACAGGCGGCGTATTTCGGCGACCCCGTCGAGGGTCTGCCGGGCGCCAACCACGGCCAGCGAATCCATGCCCACGGGCACGACCAACTCGTTGGCGAAGAGCAAGACGTTGTAGGCGAGCAAACCCATCGATGGCGATGTGTCGGCGACCACGAGATCGTAGCCGACGAGGCCGGTAAGGCGCCGTGCCAAGATCGTCTCGCGCTGGACCGCGCCGGCCAGCTGGGCGTCGAGCGCGAACGCCGTCGGCCCGGCAGGAATGAGGTCGAGCCCGGGCCGCACGTTCGTGACCGTTGCCTCGGCAAGGGAGACCTCGCCGAGCATCAACTCGCGAATCGTCCACTGCGCCTGGACATCGAAGACGTGCGCCGCGTTGCCCTGAGGGTCCGCGTCGAGCAGCAGCACGCGCCGGCCGCGCGCGGCGAAGCCCGCCGCGATGTGCACGGCGGTCGTCGTCTTGCCCACGCCGCCCTTCATATTGACAACGGCCAGGATCCGCATGGCGCGAGTGCATGGTACACCCGCGCGCCGGCTGTTTTGCATAGCTATTCTTCAGATCGCGTAGCTATTCATTTCGTAGCGGCCTGAGTCGTCTTGCCTCAGGCTGGACGCCCTATGCAGGCCGTGTATAATCGGTCGGCTGGTGAATAGTTATGAAATCCTGGCGGCAAACGCAGATCCTCGATCTCGTCAACCGGGACGCGATCTCTTCCCAGGAGGAGTTGCGGCAGAAGCTGCAGGCGCGCGGGATCGATGCCACGCAGGCGACGCTGTCGCGCGACTTGAAGGAACTCGGTCTGGTCAAGCGGGCGGGCGACGGCGCCTACACCCGGCCGGGCACCCAGCGCGCCAGCCACGCGGTGGGGGACCAGTTGCGCAAAGCCGTGTCGACATTGGTTCGCGGGCTGGAGCGCGTCAACCTGCTGATGGTGCTTCGCACCGATCCGGGCCAGGCGCAGCCTCTCGCGATCCTGTTCGACCGGTCGCAGCTGCCGGAAGTCGCTGGAACGATTGCCGGTGACGACACGATTCTGCTGGTGTGTCGCGGCACGGAGCTGGCGGCCGGGCTCGAGGAGCGGCTCGGCCATATGGTGAGGGGCTGATGGATCGCATCGTCTTTGCGTACGTGGGGGGCTTCGAGCCATCGATCGCGATTCCGTGGATCGCGGATCGGTACCGAGCCGAGGTGGTCACGGTGACGGTCGATCTCGGCCAGGGCGGACTCCTTGAAGACGTGCGAGATCGCGCGCTCGCGGCGGGCGCGGCGCGTGCGCACGTGGTTGACGCCCGCGACGAGTTCGCCCGCGACTTCGTCCTGCCGTCGTTGCAGGCGGGCGCCGTCGACGGGAGCGGCGCGCCGCTTTCCCCCGCGCTCGGCCGCGCGCTGGTCGCCAAGCACCTGGTGGCCGTTGCGCGTCTCGAAGGCGCGACGATCGTGGCGCACGGAGGGGCCGGGACGAGCGCCCATGCCGGATGGGAGGCGCTCGTGAGTGCGCTCGATCCGGCGCTGACCGTCGTGGCGCCCCGACGGCTGTGGGGCTTCACGCCGGCCGACGCCCTCGACTATGCCAGGCGGCACGGCCTCCCCGCGCCCGGCGGCCTCGACGCGGCCGCCCCAGGCGACGCGAATCTGTGGGCGCGCACGACGTCCTGCGGATCGCTCGATCCGTGGGACGCGCTTCCCGAGGACCTGTTCGTGCTGACCCGCGCGCCGGCCGACGCGCCCGACGAGCCCGCGTATGTCGAGGTGGACTTCGATGGCGGCGTGCCGGTGGCGATCAACGACGTGGCGATGGGGCTCGTCGAGTTGATTCAGAGCCTCCAGACAATCGCCGGCGCGCATGGCGTGGGACGGCTCGACGTGGCGCGGCCGCCAGTTGCCCCGAGTGGCTGGGCGCGCGAGGTCTCCGAGGCCCCGGCGGCCGTCGTCCTTCGCGCGGCCCACGCCGCCATGCAGCAACTGGTGGTGCCGCCCGATCTCGATCGGCTGCTCGCCAATCTCGGCACGACGTACGCCCGCTTGATCGATGATGGCTTGTGGCACACCCTGAGTCGGCAGGCGATCGACGCGTGTGTCGCCGAGGTCCAGGCGGTCGTGACCGGGCGGGTCCGGCTCAAGCTGTCGAAAGGCGCCTGTCAGGTGGTCGGGCGCCGCTCGGCAAACGCCCCCACGGCCGCGTGCGCGGCCGACGAGGCCCGCGGCCGTGCCGATGAGCGGGCGGGTCTCGAGACGGGCATAACCTCCAAGACGCTTCGTGGCCTGACCGCGCCGCTCGCGGTGGCTGGAAACTCGCGTTAACGCCCATGGCAACTTTGTGGTCCGGCCGGTTCGCCGGCGCGCCTGACACCGACGTCTTCGAATTCGGCAAGTCTCTCGGCATCGACCGCCGCCTCGTGGAAGACGACATCACGGGAAGCCAGGCGTGGGCGGAGGCGCTCGCTCGGGCGGGCGTGCTGTCGGCGGCCGACGCCCGCCAGATCGTCGGGGGCCTCGAGGCCATCCGGACGGCCGTGCGCGAGGACCCGGCCCTCATCGCCAACGCGCCGGACGAGGACGTGCATTCGTTCGTCGAGCGCGAGCTGGTCGAGCGGATCGGCGAAGCCGGCCGGCGGCTCCACACCGGCCGGTCGCGGAACGAACAGGTGTCGCTCGACTTCCGCCTGTACCTGCGTCGGCGGATCCCGGAGCTGCAGCGGGGAGTGGCCGCGCTCGTCCGGGCCGAGGTCGACCAGGCCGCGCGCGCCGGCGCCGCCGTGATGCCGTCGTACACGCATCTCCGCCGCGCCCAGCCCGTCCTCGTCGGGCACATGTGGCTCGCCCACGCGGCGGCCTTCCGGCGCGACTGGGCGCGATTCGACCACGCGCGCGCCGAGTGCGACGCGATGCCTCTCGGTTCGGGTGCCGTCGCGGGCGCAAGCTACGACATCGACACCGCCTTCCTGGCCGAGCGACTCGGCTTCTCGCGGGTCGTCGCCAACAGCATCGACACCTCGGGCGATCGGGACTTCGTGGCGTCGTTCCTCTATGCCTGCGCGATGACGATGACGCACCTCAGCCGGCTGGCCGAAGACGTCATCATCTTCACGAGCGAGGAATTCGGGTTTTTCGAGTTGGCCGACGAGGTCGCCACCGGCTCGAGTCTGATGCCGCAAAAGAAGAACCCGGATCCGCTCGAGCTCGTGCGCGGCAAGGCGGGCCGTGCGATCGGCACCCTGGCCGGCTGGCTCGCGACGTTGAAGGGGCTGCCGCTCGGCTACAACAAGGATCTGCAGGAAGACAAAGCCCTCGCGTTCGAGGCGGAGGATGCGCTCGCGGGTTGTCTCGCCAGCGTCGCCTCCGTCGTGCGCACGCTGGCGCCGCATCTCGAGCGCATGCACGAGGCCGCCTCGGGCCTTCTGCTCGCCACCGATGTCGCGGACTTTCTGGTCGCCCGCGGCGTGCCGTTTCGCACGGCGCACGAGATCACGGGGCGAATCGTGCGCGATCTCTACGCCGGCGGCCGGGACTTCGCGTCAATGTCATTGGCCGACTGGCAGGGCTACGACGCGCGGTTCGACGAGAGTGTGTTCGCGGCCATCACGCCGGAGGCGGCGGTGGCCGCGAAGCGCACGCCGCAGTCCACCGGGCCGGCCGCCGTCGCCGCCGCCCTCGCCGAAGCGCGGCAGTGGCTCGAGGCGCACGACGTCTAGAGCATTTTCAGCTCGTGCGTCGTACGCCGATGGAGCACCGGCCCTTCAGGGCCGGTGACGCTGCCCGGGGCTGAAGCCCCGCGGCTCCATACGGAGCATTCGAAAACGCTCGAGGACTTGCCAGGGGGTCGCTGTTCCATGCCGCCAGCGTTTCGTGTCGGCCTCATCGGATACGGCGCCGCCGGCGCGTTTTTTCACGGCCCGCTCATCAGCACGACGCCGGGCCTCACGCTCGACGCGATCGTGACGCGCAATCCCGAGCGGCAGGCGGACGCGCACCGCCGCCATCCCGGGGCACGGATCCTCGACACCCCCGACGCGCTCTGGAATCCCCGCGAATTCGACGTCGTGGTCGTGGCGTCGCCGAATCGGACGCACGTCCCATTCGCGCGGGCTGCCATCGACGCCGGCTTGGCGGTCGTCGTCGACAAGCCGCTCGCGCCCACGGCGGCCGAGGGCCGCGATCTCGTGCGGCGCGCCGCCGGGCGCGGCGTGCTCCTCACGGTCTTTCACAACCGGCGCTGGGACGGGGACTTCCTAACCGTCGAGCGTCTGCTCGGCGCCGGCGCGTTCGGACAGCCGCTCCGCTTCGAGTCGCGGTTCGACCGCTGGCGTCCCGGCCTGCGCGACAACTGGCGGGAGCGCAGCGCACCCGAAGACGCCGGGGGACTCTTGAACGACTTAGGAAGCCACCTCATCGATCAGGCGCTCGTGCTCTTCGGGCCCGCGCGCGAGGTCTACGCCGAGCTCGACCGCCGGCGCGAAGGGTCGGACGTCGATGACGACGTCTTCGTGGCGCTGCGGCACACGTCGGGCGTCCGGTCGCACCTCTCGGCCAGCGTGCTGGCCGCGCAGCTCGCGGCCCGGATGCGCGTCTTTGGGACGGTCGCGGCGTACACGAAGTTCGGCCTCGACGTGCAAGAGGCGCCGCTGCGCGCGGGGGAGCTGCCGAATCGCCCCGACTGGGGCGAAGAGCCGCCGGAGCGCTGGGGCCTCTTCGGCCAGGGGGATGCGGCTCGGCCGGAGCGGACGGAGCGCGGCGACTATCCTCGCTTCTACGCGCAGCTCGTCGCCGCGCTTCGCGGCCAGGGCACGGTGCCGGTCGATCCGATGGACGCCGTGGCCGTGCTGGAAGTCATTCAGGCGGCGCGGGTCTCATCGGCCGAAGGGCGCATCGTCACGCCGAACGTCGAGGCGCCCTGACCCGGCCCCTCGACCGCAACAACGGGCGCGAGCGCCGATTTCCGCGTCACTCCGGTAAAGGTGATAATGCACTTGCCCGGGTGCCGGGCTGCCATGCAGGCGACGACCAACGTGCCACCGATCGACGGGAGCCGGCCGGAAGAGGCGACCCACGACAGCCGCGCGAAGCGCATCGCGAACGATCTGTGGCGGGTCATCGCCGACGGCACGCATCTCGTGTGGGAGACGGCCAAGTTCCTGGTCTTCCTTCTCTACGCGCTGCTCGGCGTCGTTGCGTTCTGGCTCTGGGCGTTCACGGCCGTGCTGCTCGTCCTCCGCTTCGTCTTGCGGATGGTCATGACGCCGCTGCTCTACACGTCGGAAGTCAGGCTGCGCAGCGGGTCCGGGCACCGGCGGACGATGCACCAGGCCTTGGTCGAGGAGTGGAGCGAACGATGGAACCGGCGGCAGGAGTTGTACGGCCTCGTGGCACGTCCGCTCGCCGGGTTCATGTACGAGGCGCGGCGCACGAGCCTCCGCTTCTGGGATCTGGCGTTTCCCCGCAAGGTCCTCGTGACGATCGTGGGCTTCTTTCTTATTTTCCTCCCCGGGATGTATTTCGTCCCGCGCGTCAACTACGTGCAGATCACGGACGACAACGCGATCAATATCCGCACGACGACGAACGAGTTCGAGTACCTGGTGCACGGCATCGACATGTTCGACCCGGATCACACCCGCGAGTACGAGAACGTGAACATGTGGTGGCTCGGCAAGCTGAATTCACAGGGCATGAAGAACAAGATCGTGCCCGGGCGCTTCTATCGCGTCTGGGTCGTGGGGATTCGCTGGTACATCCCGCAGCTCTATCCGAACCTGATTGACGTAACCGAGGTGGACAGCCAGGGCCGGACGCTCGAGCATCCGTCGCAATTCATTCCGTCGACGACCACGGGGCACTGACCCGACGGCGTTCCACGCCGCCGGAGCCACGCGTGGAACCGCCTCGCGGTGGCGCGGGGCTATGCCGGGGGCGGCGCGGGCGCCGAGGACTCTTGCACCGGGGGCGGGGGGGCGGGCGTCGGCGTCGCTTGGGCCGCGGCCGGCGCCGCCGCTGCCGCACTGGCCGCCCGCTGGGCGCTCGCCTCGGCCGCCGCGTCCTCGATGTCTTCCTTGACCTGCGACGACAGCCGCTTGACCTCGTCGGCGGTCACTAACGTGAGCTTGATGAGTTCGACGAACAAGGGCCGCAGCAGCGGCTTGATCACCGGTCCCAGGAAGACGCCGAGCGCGAAGGCAATGATGGCGGTGAACATCGATGTGCGGACTGGGCGTCCGTCGCAATTGCGCTCAATGATGCAGTGTTTGCCGGCGGCAGGTCAACAGCGGTCCGGCTACCGCCGCTCGAGGACCTCGCGGTAGAACGCCTCGTACTGCGGGACGATCTTGCCCTCGCAGAACTGGGATCGCACGTGGGCGGCCGCCGCGCGGCCGACCCGCGCGCGCAGAGAGGGGTGGGTTGCCAGCTCGATCGCCCGATCGGCCATCCCCTCGACGTCGTCTGGGTCGCAGAGGTAGCCGGAAACGCCGTCCTCAATCACTTCGGGCAGGCCGCCCACGCGGGAGGCAATCACCGGGACGCGGCACGCCATCGCTTCGAGCGCCGCCATGCCAAAGCTCTCCTGGGACGAGGGCAGCAGGAAGATGTCGGCGGCCGACAGCCAGGGCACGATGTCCGGCTGCTCGCCGATGAAGTCGACGAGCCCGGAAAACCCGAGGTCCGCGACGCGCTGCTCGAGGTCGGCCCGGTCCGGGCCGTCGCCGATCAGGACAAGCCGGGCGCGCACGCGTTCGCGCAGGCGACGAAAGACGTCGAACGCGAAACCGACGCGCTTGACCGATCGGAAGTTCGAGACGTGGAGGACGAGGATATCGTCCTTCGCTGCCGGGCAGAGGTGCTCGCGCAGCGCGGGCTCCGGAATCCGCCGGTAGACGGTGCAGTCGAGGAAGTTCGGAATCACGCGGACGTCGTGCTTGATGCCGAGGGTCTTGAACGTCTGCTGGCGCAGGCTTTCGGAGACCGCCGTGACGCCGTGTGACTGCTCGATCGAGAAGCCGACGACCTGCGCGTACGACGGGTCGCCGCCGACGAGCGTGATGTCCGTGCCGTGCAGCGTCGTCACCGTGCGGGGCGACCGGCGGTCGAGCTCGGACGCGAGGATCTGGTCGGCCAGGTACGCGGCCGTCGCGTGCGGCACGGCGTAGTGCGCGTGCACGATGTCGAGCTGGCGTCGGCGCGCCACGCGCACAATCGTGTTCGTCAGCGCGAGGAGGTACTGGGGCTGCCGGAACACCGGGTAGACCGTCGGCGTATCGACGCGCTCGAACGACAAACCGGGGATCCCGGATCGCCACCGGAAGGGCAGGTCGCTGCTGATGAGGTGGACTTCGTGCCCCCGCAGCGCCAGGGCGTGCGCCAGCTCGGTGGCGACGACGCCGCTGCCGCCGGCCGACGCGTAGCAGATGATGCCGACGTTCATGACTCGTGTCGGAACAGCGTCGATCGCACGACGGGCTCGCGGACGACGAGGCCTTCGGCGAACGCCACCCCAGCGCGCGCGCCGAACTGGGCGTCGCGGCTTTCGATGAGCTGGCGAAACGTCGGCGCCGTCAACCGGGTCTGGACGGCCGACGCGGCCGTCGGCGCGAACTGGCTCTGCATAGCAGGCGAGTGCGGCCCGCTTCCGCTCGTAGAACTCCGAGACGTCGACGACAAAGGACGGCGCGGCGCCGTCATTGATGAAGTAGTAGCAGACCCAGTCTGGCCGCCACGCCGGCTTGCCGGTTTCGTAGCGCCGCAGCCCGCTCGTGAAGACGGCGCGGGTGACGAGGCGGCTCGCGCCGAGGTGATCGGGATGACGGTCTTCCCAGTACGGCGCCGCGACGACCCTTGGCTGGTGGTGGCGGATGAAGTTCGACGACCACGCCGACCTGCGCCGAGGTCGCGTCGAGCTCGCCGTCGGGCAGGCCGAGGTTCTCCCGCCACTCGACGCCGAGCGTGCGGGCGGCCGCGGCCGCCTCGCGGCGCCGCTCCGCGGGCGTGCCGTTGCTGCCGAGCTCGCCGGCCGTCAGATCGCACAGCCCGACGGAATAGCCGGCCGACGCGTGCCGGGCGATCGTTCCGCCCAGGCCGATTTCGACGTCGTCCGGGTGCGGACCGAACGCGATCAGATCGATGGCCATGCTTCTCAAAACTGTATCTCGACTCGTGATGTAATGTCTCGCCGGAGTCAGCCGCTCTCGACCAGCCGGAGGGACCGATCCGATGTCGTTCGCCAGACTGCCAATCGTCTACGCCGTGTTGCTGTTCGTCGTCCTGCCCAGCGTGCTGACCGTCGTCGTCTCGGTGGCCATCCGGCGTGCGAGATCGGTCGAGGCGCTCATCGAGAACAACGATTTTGGAGCGATCGCCTATCCCGTCATCGGCCTGATCTACGGCGTGTTCCTGGCGTTCGCCGTCGTGATCGTGTGGCAGCAGTTCAGCGACGCGCAGTCGAGCACGTACCATGAAGTGACGAGCCTCGGCCAGCTTTGGCGTGATACTCAGGCGTTTCCAGCCGACACGCAGCACCGCATGCACGGGCTGATTCGCACCTATGTTGACGCCGTCCAGGGTCGCGAATGGCCGAGCATGGCTCGAGGCGAGGCCGACGCCGTCACGGCCGCCGCCTACGACAACATCTGGCGGGCCTACTACGGGTACACGCCGCGGGGCGAGACCGACCGGGCGTTCTTCGCGAAATCCCTCGACGAGCTCAACGACGTGGGACGGTATCGGCAGGAGCGGTTGTTGTACAGCCAGTCGAAGATGCCCGGCCTGATGTGGGCGTTTCTCATCTTTGGCGCGGTGGTGACGATTGGGCTCAGCTTCTTCCTCGGCACCAAGCAGGCGTGGACGCATGCGTGCATGTGCGCGTCGATCGCCGCGCTCGTCTGCTTCAGCCTCGTGCTGATCCTCAGCATGTCCCGGCCGTTCTCGGGCGATGTGAGCATCGACAACTCGATCTACGTGGGCTTGCTGCGCTCGTTCCAACCGGCGACCCTCCAGCCGCCGGCTCCGTCTACTTCAGGGCGACCGTAGCCGCGAACGTGGGCGGCCGGCGGTGCCTGGTCGCCTGCTCGTACGCGAAGGCGAGGCGGATGAGCGTGGGCTCGCTCCACGCGCGGCCGAAGAACGAGATGCCCACGGGCAGGCCGAAGACGTACCCGCCCGGCACGGTGATGTCGGGGTAGCCGGCCACGGCGGCCACCGACGAGCTGCCGCCCGCCGCGTAGTCGCCGTTGACCGGGTCGGTCAGCCACGCCGGGCCGCCCGTCGGTGCCACGAGAGCGTCGAGGGCGTACTTCTTCATGACGGCGTCGATGCCCAGCGCGCGCGTCAATCGCCGGTCTTTGGCCAGCGCGGTCCGATATGCCGCGTCGGAGAGCGGCCCCTTCTGCTCCGCCTGCTCGAACAGCTCCTGGTCGAAGTAGGGCATCTCGCGGGCTCGATGGGCAAGGTCGAACTGGATGATCTCGGCCAGCGAGTGCACGGGCGCGCGCGGGCCGAGCGAGGCGAGATAGGCGTTGAGGTCGTTCTTGAACTCGTAGAGAAGGACCGTGAGCTCGGAGTCGTCGAACTGGCCGACGGTGGGAATGTTCGCGGGGTCCACGATGACCGCGCCGTGGGCCTTCATATCGGCGATCGCGGCCTCCATGATCCGGTCGGCCTTGGGGCTGTAGCCCATCAGCTTGGAGCGGACGACGCCAATCCGCGCGCCGCGGAGACCGTCCGGGTCGAGGAACTTCGTGTAGTCGGTGCGGCCCTTCACCCCCGCGTCGCGCGTCGCGGCGTCGCCGGGATCCGGGCCGGCCATCGCATCCAGGAGGATCGCCGCGTCGGTCACCGTGCGCGCCATCGGTCCGGCCGTGTCCTGGCTGTGCGCGATCGGGATGATGCCCGTGCGGCTGACGAGCCCGAGGGTCGGCTTGATGCCCACGAGGGCGTCGTTGCTCGACGGCGAGACGATCGACCCGTCCGTCTCGGTGCCGATGGCCACCGCGCAGAGGCTGGCCGCCGCGGCCACCGCCGACCCCGAGCTGGATCCCGATGGATTGCGGTCCAGGGCGTATGCATTCTTCGTCTGGCCGCCCTCGCCGCTCCAGCCGCTCACCGAGTGCGTCGACCGGAAGTTGGCCCACTCGCTCAGGTTCGTCTTGCCGAGGATCACCGCGCCGGCACGCCGGAGCTGGGCGACGACGAACGCGTCGGCGGGCGCCACGGTGCCTGCCAGGGCGAGCGACCCGGCCGTGGTGGTCATCCGATCGGCCGTGGCGATGTTGTCCTTGATCAGGATACGGGGATGCCGTGCAGCGGCCCGCGGGGCCCTTTCGTCCGGCGCTCGGCATCGAGCTGATTGGCGATCGTCTCGGCGTCGGGGTTGACCTCGATCACGCTGTGCAGGGCCGGGCCGGCGGCGTCGAAGGCCTTGATGCGCGCCAGGTACTTGTCAACCAGCGAGCGCGACGTCTCCTGGCCGGACGCCATCTTCTGTTGCAATTCTGTGATCGTGGCCTCCTGCAGGTCGGCGCCCGGGATGGCAGGAGGGGCCGGGGCGGGGGCTTTTCCGCAGGCGGCGGCCACGACGGTGACGAGGATGACTGTCTGGATCCGCGAGCGGTTGACCACGGGCGTTCCTCCGATGGGTTAAGATCAGGGCTTGCGCTTTGGCTCGGCCGACGACCCCGTGGAGTCGCCGGCTGCGCGCCCGGCGAGCCGGAAAGAGCCGGCCTCGACCGCCCCATAGGGAGCACGGATGAAGATCTGTCTGATCGCCCCAAAGAATCCGGAGTCCTTCTGGACGTTCGACCGGATCCTGCCCAGTCTCAACAAGAAATGTGTGTTCCCGAATCTGTCGCTGCCGACGGTGGCCGGGATCACGCCGCGCGAGCACGAGGTCGTGCTCATGGACGAGAACGTCGAGGAGATTGACTTCGACACGGATGCGGACATCATCGGGTTGACCGGGTACGTGATCCACAAGCGGCGCATTTTCGAGCTCGCCGCCGAGTTTCGGCGCCGGGGCAAGTTCGTCGTCGCTGGCGGCCCGCTGGCGTCGCTGTGCCCCGAGGAGCTTCGCGACAAAGTGGACGTCGTCTTCGTCGACGAGGCCGAGTATACCTGGCCGCAGTTCCTGAAGGACTTCGAGGCGGGCCAGTGGCACGCGGAGTACCGGCAGGACGAGAAGCCCAGCATGCACGACTCGCCGCTGCCGCGCTTCGACCTGCTGAAGATCGACCAGTACCCGCAGCATGACGATCCAGTTCACGCGCGGGTGCCCGTTCACCTGCGAGTTCTGCGACATCATCGTGATGTACGGCCGCCGCCCGCGCGCGAAGACGGTCGACCAGGTGATGGCCGAAGTCCGCGAGATCCACCGGCTGGGCGCCCACAACATCTTCGTGGTCGACGACAACTTCATCGGCAACAAGAAGGACGCCAAGCTGCTGCTGACGTCGATCATCGAGTGGCAGCGGGCCAACGAGTACCCGATGGAGTTCATGACCGAGGTCTCGCTGAACGTCGCGCAGGACGACGAGCTGTTGGCGCTCATGCGGGAGGCCAACTTCACGACCATTTTCATCGGCATCGAGTCCCCGCGTCCCGCGAGCCTTCAGGAGACGAAGAAGAACCAGAACCTCCGCGAGGACCTCCTCCAGTCCGTGCATCGGATCCAGCGCGCCGGCCTGGAGGTCATGGCCGGGATGATCGTCGGCTTCGACAGCGACGACACCGCCATCTTCGAGGAGCAGTTCCGATTCATCCAGGATGCGCGGATTCCCGTGTCGATGACGGGCATGCTGAACGCCCTGCCGAAGACGCCGCTCCACAAGCGCCTGAAGGAGGCCGGGAGGCTGGCCGCCGAGTCGGTGGGCGACCAGTTCGTGCTGACGAACATCGTACCCAAGGGCATGTCGAGCGCCGAGCTGTACTCCGGCTACAAGCGGCTGCTCGAGCGGCTGTACAGCCACCGCAACTACCGTCGACGCGTGATGCAGCTCATCCTGCACAAGGGTTCGCAGATCGAGAACAAGCTGGTGGCGAGCCGTCAGGATCTGGCGATCTTCAGGCGGGTGCTCTGGACGTGCATCCTCAACGCGTCGCCCCGTCGCGCGTGGCTGACGCTCTCGCTCATGGGCGAGACGCTGCTGCGCCGGCCGCGGGCGTTCCGCGAGGCCATCACGCTCGCCCTCATCCACAAGCACCTGTACGAGTACATGCAGGAGACCTGCCGGCGGCTCGACGAGCTGGCCGTCACGACATAGGAAAGTGAGAAGGCGGAAGCCAGAAGTGAGAAGCACTGGCCTCACACTTCCGACTTCCGGCTTCTACCGTCTCGCGTTGGGCCGCGCGGCTCACAGGCCGACCTCCGCATTCCATTCTCTTCGGTCATCCGTCACCGGGCGAAGCACCCAGTAGCCGACGACGACCATGACCAGCAGGATCAACACGGCGATCGACTGGCCGACGACCGGAGGCAGGCCCCCGCGTTCCACCACCAGATAGGTCGTGGTGCCCCACAAGACCGGGCCCGATACCGCCGAGAACCGCCCGACCATTCCGTAAAGCCCGTAGAACTCCCCGACCCGGTTGGGCGGCGTCAGCCGCAGCATGTAGGGCCGGTCGGCCGCCCACGTGCCGCCCAGCGCGACGCCGGCGGCGCACGCGACCACGTACAGACAGGCCAGCGGCAGGTGCAGTCCTCCGGTCGCCGAGGCCAGCGTGAACGTCGCCATCCATAGCCAGAGGACGATCGTGAGCGTCCGCTTCGGGCCGATCCGGTCGGTGACGGCGCCCCACGCGATGCCGCCGATCACGGCGCACGTGATGGCGACCATGAGGATCAGCTGTGCTCGGACTTCGCCGTCGTGGCGCGACAGGCCGCTCGCGATCGCCACGTTGACGGTGTAGAGCGACATGTACGAGATCACCGTGTTGATGGCGTCGGTGTAGAACACCCGGCCGACCAGAAAGCGCAGCAGGCCGGGGCACTGCCGGCTCGACCGCAGCGCCGCCCACGTCTCTCGGCCGGCCTGGACGATTGCGCCGGGCCGGAAGATCGGCTGCGGGTGCGGGTTGCCGCGCTCGCGGACGAACACGAAACACGGCAGCGCGAACAGCCAGAACGCCACCGCGATGATCGTGAAGAGCCGCGCGTAGTGATCGGTGCCGAGCATCAGCCCGATGCCGACCGCCAGATACGACCCCAGGTACCCGATGCCCACCCCGATGCCGCTGATGCGGCCACGGTTGGTCTCGGTCGTCACATCGGGCAGCAGGGCGTCATAGAACTGCGAGCCCGCCTGGTAGGCGGCATTCGCGACGATGAAGAGAATGGCCGACGTGCGATACGAGCCCCGTCCAAGCAGGGCGGTGCACAGACAGCACACCGCCGTGCTCCAGACGAGGAACGGCATCCGCCGGCGGGCCCGATCGGTCATCGCGCCGAGAAACGGCGACAGCAGGAAGATGAGCCCCATCGAGACGGCGGTGATGGTGCCGTAGACTCGGTCGGCCCGCTCGACGCCGACCGTCGCGCGCACGTACAGCGAGAAGTACAGCGACACCACGCCCATCGAGAAGATGGTGTTGGCCAGGTCGTAGAGCACCCATGACACGACCGCGCGCCGCGATGCGGGCGGCGAGTCGGCGCGCGGGTCGAACGACGGACGATTCACAGGCGCGGTACAGTATCAGAGGGTGGAGTTCACACGTTGATGCAGGTTGTCCTCGTCCACCACGCCGAGGCTGTCGGGCCCGACGTGAATCCGCAGCGGCCGCTTTCGACCCGCGGGCGGGAACAGGCGCGGTGGCTGGCCGAACAGGCCAAGGCGGCGGGAGCCGCGCCAAGCGCGATCTGGCACAGCGGCAAGCTGCGCGCGCGCGAGACGGCCGAGCCGTTCTATCGGCTGTGCAATCCCTTTGCGGCGTTCACGATGGTGCGGGGACTGCGGCCCGACGACGCCCCGGCGATCGTGCACGATGCGTTGCTGCGTGAGGCGGCCGACCTCCTGCTCGTCGGGCACATGCCGAACATCGCGGGCGTGCTCGAGTCGCTGGTGCCCGGCGCCGATCGGTTCCCGTTGCATGGCGCGGTGGCGGTGGTCACCGATGACGCCGGGTTGACGTGGCGAGAGGCGTGGCGGCGCAGCCCGCCGGCCGTCACCTGACGCGCGGGAGCGCGTCCCGAACGAGCGCCCACGCGCGCGCGACGTGACGCTCTTCGGTGCGAAGGTTGCCGACCGCCAGACGGATGACGTACCGGCCGTCGAGCTTCGTGTGCGACAGGAAGACCTCGCCGCTGTGATTGACGTCGTGAAGGATGCGCTCGTTCAGCGCATCGAGGTCGGCGCCGCTGCCCGTGAAATCCGGCGGGTTCGCGCGAAAGCACACGACGCTGAATGGAACCGGGGCGAGGCGCTCGAAATTCGGGTCGGCGTCGACCCAGCCGGCGAAAGCGTGCGCGAGACGCACGTGCTCGACGAGTCGAGCGCGGATGCCGTCGGCTCCGAAATACCGCAGGATCGCCCACAGCTTGAGCGAGCGGAACCGGCGGCCCAGCGGCACGCCCGTGTCCATCAGGTTGCGAACGTCGCGGCCCTCGCTCGTTTCGAGATACTCGGGCGTGAGCGAAAACGCGCGGCGAATGACATCCATCCGCCTGGTGAACAACACGCTGAGATCGACCGGCGTGAACAGCCACTTGTGCGGATTGACGACGAGCGAATCCGCGCGGTCGAAACCGGCGCGCATCCAGTCGAACCCCGGCACCATCGCCATCACCCCGGCGTAGGCGGCATCGACGTGCAGCCAGACGCCGTGGCGTTCGCACACGGCCGCGATTGCCGGGACGTCGTCCACGCTCGTCGTCGACGTCGTGCCCACGGTCGCGACCACGGCCATCGGGGTCTCGCCGGCCGCCCGGTCGCGCTCGATGGCGCGGTCGAGCTCGTCGACGCGGATCCGAAAATCGGCGTCGGCGGCGATGCGCCGGAGCGCGGTGTGGCCGAGACCGAGCGCCATGACGGCCTTGTTGACCGAGGAGTGCGCCTGGCTCGAGCAGTAGACGCGGACGGCCGTGAGGTCGGGGCGGCCCGCCAGCCCGCGCGTGCGAACGTCGGGGATGGCCGCTTCTCGCGCGCCGGCGAGCGCATGGAGCGTCGAGATCGATGCGGTGTCGTAGATCACGCCCTCGACCTCGTCGGAGAGGTGCATCAGCCGCGCCAGCCACCGCAGCGTGACGTGCTCCAACTCGGTCGCGGCCGGCGACGTGCGCCAGAGCATCGCCTGCTGGTTGAGCGCCGCTGAGACGAAGTCCATCAACACCCCGGGGCCGCTGCCGGTGATCGCGAAATACGCGAAGAAGCCGGGATGATTCCAGTGGGTGGCGTGGGGCAGGATCAGGCGATCGAGGTCGGCGAGGATCCGCTCGAACGGCTCGCCCGATGCCGGCGCGTCGGCGGGCAGGGCGCGTGCGAGATCGCCGGGCCGAACGCCGGGCAGCACCGGGAACTGCTCGATCGTCTCGAAGTACCGGGCGATCCAGTTCGACAAGGGCGTGCGCGTGACGTCGGAACTCGTCCGGCGGCATATCGCCGAAAGCGGTCACGCCGCGATTATATGGGGGCGCTAGTGGCCTGTCCGCGCTGAGTCAGGACCGATTGGCGGGCGCGGCGCCCGGATCGGCAGGCGCGAAGAGCGAGCATATTGGCGATATGTGAGCGACGAGCCACGCCGCGAGGCGGGATGCCCCGCCCGTCAGGCGGTGGTGATTCAGCACGGACAGGGCACTAGTTCAGCCGCTCGATCGACAGGACGACCGGCGCGGTGAGCCGCACGGTCAGGGAAGTGCCCGCCTCGATCGCGACGTCGTTCGGGCTGTCGGTCATCACGGCGGCGGTGCCGCCGGCCGCGCCCGCGGTGGCGCCAATCGCGGCGCCCTTGTGGCCGCCGATGATGGCGCCCAGGATCGTGCCGACCACGGCGCTCGCGCCAACCTTCGACGCCGCCTCGCTCGTCGGCGATTCGCCCTCTCGAAAGATCGTCTCGGTTTGAATCGGCACGCGCGTGTTGTCGGGAAGAATCAGCGTCAGGAAGCGCACGCCCAGCCGCGACTGGCCCTTGAACCGGCCTCCACGGTCGGCAAGTGTCACGACGCCTTCCAGTCTGGCTCCCGCCGAAATCGCCGTGCGGCCGTTGACCGTGACGTCACGCGCTACCCGCGCGGTGACCTTGTCTTCGACGCGGGCCGTCTCGGTGGACACGGTCGAGTCGAGCCGGATGCCGACGACCGAGTCGGCCTTGACGGTGAGCTCATCGAATCGGGCGGGAGGCACCGTCGGCAAGTCCCCGGGTGAATAGCGAAGAAGACTGCTCGTGTCCTGAGCGCTCGTGGACACAATGGCCGGCAGGCTCGATGGCGGGGGCGGCGGAGGGGCCACAGGCAGTCGAGACGGCGCGGGCGCCGCCTCGCGGACTGTTGGCTTCGCCGCGGCCGCGGCGCGCCGGGATGCGGTGCCGGGCTTGCGAGCGGCTCGACTCGCCACCGCGCGGGCGACGGCGGCTGGCTTGGCCGGCGCCGATGCTTCGGTCGCCGCCGCGGCCGGTTCCGGTGCTTGCGCGGGCGATGCCACGACCGCTGGCGCGTTGACCCTCTGGTCGGCGGTGTTCATCCGCAGCGCGACGTACCCGCCAATCCCAGCGGCGGCAATGGCGGTAGCGCCCACGACGGAAAGAATGACGAGCTTCGGAGACATCGCGACCTGTTCGAGAGCAAGGGCCGTACCGGGCAGCCTGCCGCCATTTTGCGTCGAATTCGCCTGCGGGCCGCCTTCAGAGGACAACCAGCGTCCCCCGCGGGGGGCACTGTCTCGCGAGGAGCGAGGAATCTTGCCGGCTTCGGGCGGCACTGCCTTTGCACCCGGACCTCTGTGGAGAGTGCCCATGCGCCACGTCACGGCAATCGCCACGGCGATGTTCGTTGTCGCCGGCCTCGCGGCCGGCACGGCGGAGGCGGCGACCTCGGCCGACCAACTCGTCGGTCTGGCCCGCGCCGGCCTCGGCGACGACGTGCTGATTGCGTTGATTCAGACCGACGGATCGACGTTTCAACTTTCAGCGGCCGACATCCTGGCGCTGCACAAGGCCGGCCTCAGCGATGCCGTGATCCTCGCCATGGAGCAGACGGCTTCCAAGACCCCGGCGGCCGCGGTACCGCCGGTCTCGGTGTCGGCGCCGTCCCCGGCCGAGTCGCCCGCTGGCGGATCGGCTGTCGACCGTGCCCTAGTCTCGCAGCCGCCCGCGCCCGCGGTTGTCAACGTCACGCAGACCGTGACGCAGCGCGTCATCACTTCGCCCGCGCCGCCCACGCAGGTCGTCTACACGATTCCGGCCCTCGTGCCCGTTCAGAAGAAGCCCGTCCCGCCCGTCTATTGGGGCTGGGGCGGCCGCCGCCGGCCCGACACGTGGGCGCCCTCGACGGAAACGCCGGTGCCATAAACTTGAGGGGTGATCGTCTTCGTCATCGGCGCCGGTGTGGTCGGCGCCGCCGTTGCAGAGGGCCTGGCTCGTCGAGGCGTTCGTGTCACCGTCTTCGACATGCAGACGCCCGGGCGCGGCGCGTCGCAAGCGGCGGCGGGCATGCTGGCGCCCTATCTCGAAGCCGCCCACGCCGGGCCTCTTCTTCCTTTGTGCACGGCCAGCCTCGGTCTCTTCGATGAGTTGATCGCCCGCCTCGCCGAGGACACCGGACTCGTCGTCGAGTACGCCCGCACGGGCAGTCTCAAGATCGCCCTTTCCAACGACGAGGAAGATGGCCTGCGCGCGTCGCAAGTCTGGCTCGAGTGCGCACGACGTCGCGCACGAATGGGTCGATGCGGCGCGCCTCCGGTCGGTCGATCCGTCCATCACGCCCTCGGCGCTCGGCGGGTTGCTCGTGCCCACGCACGGCTTCGTGAACGCGCGCTCGTTCGTCACGGCCCTTCAGCACAGCGCGCGGCTTCACGGCGCGTCATTCGAATCGCCGGTGGAAGTCGTCGAGATCGCGCCACAGGCCGGCGGCGTCGAGGTGCGCGCTGGCGCGCGGCGCGAGCGCGCGGACGCCGTCGTCATGGCGACTGGCTGCTGGTCCGGCCGCGTGCGCGTGCGCGGAACGACGCCGCCGCCGGTGCGGCCCGAGCGGGGACAGCTCGTCAAGCTGCGGTGGCACGATGGTCCCCTGCCGCGCCGGGTGACGTGGGGACCCAGGTGTTATGCCGTGCCGTGGGCGGATGGATCGGTGCTGGTGGGCGCCACCTCCGAGGACGTCGGCTTCGACCAGTCAACGACGGCTGCGGGTGTTCACGGTCTGCTCGCGGCAGCCGGTGAGTTGCTGCCAGGCGCCTGGACGGCCGCCCTGGACGAGGTTCGCGTCGGATTGCGGCCCGCCACGAGCGACGGTCTCCCCATCATCGGTCCCCTCGCGAGCGCGCCGAACGTCGTCTTTGCCACGGGACACTACCGGAACGGGATCCTCCTCGCGCCATGGACGGCCGATGTCGTGGCGCGTCTGGTGGTGGACGGCGTGACCGATCGGGCGATCGACGTAACGACACCGAATCGATTTGGAGGGACACGATGAAGTTGACACAGGCAGAGGTCGAAGCCCGTCTGACCGACTTGCCGGGCTGGTCTCAGCAGGGAGACGCGATAGCGCGGCAGCTTACGTTCGCATCGTTTCCGGACGCGGTGGCGTTCGTGACCCGGTTGGGCTTCGCCGCCGAGGCGGCCGACCACCACCCGGACCTGCTGGTCAGCTACCGCCGGGTGACGGTCACGTGGAGCACCCACAGCGCTGGCGGCCTTACGGAAAAGGACTTTGCCGGTGCGCGCGAATCGGACACAATCGCCGCACGGTTCGGACTGCCGCAAGATGAGAGGTAGGCACTAGGCAATAGGCACTGGCGCGAGGTCGCTCGATCCGAGTGCCTGGTGCCTGTCGCCCAATGCCCCTCGCTCGGCGCCCTGGGGCCCAGTCTGTATGCGTCTCAAGACCAGCTATTCGGCTCGCGAAGTGGCCGCGCTTACCGGACTGACCGCGCGGCAGTTGCAAGGCTGGGACGTGACCCGCGTGTTTCCCTCGTCGGTCGCGCCGCGCCGGACGACCGCCGGCGGGTTCACCGAGCGCCGCTACACGCCGGTCGATCTCATCGAGCTGCTGGCGCTGGCCGAGCTCCGGCGCTCGGGCTTCGCGCCGGCCGTGCTCAAGGCGCTGATGGAGACGCTCCAACAATACTTTCGGCGCCGGCTGTCCGAGACGCTCGACGATACCGGCGAGCTGCGGCTGCTGACGGACGGCCACCGGCTGTTTCTCCGGACGCGTCAGGGACACATCTTCGACCTGCTCGTCGATCCGATGCAGCCGCTGGTCACCGGCGAGGGGCTGCCGCTCGAACCCGTCAATGTGAAAGCGAGACGCCGTGCGCGAAAGGCGCCGGCCAGGAGGAAGGATTAGCGGTCAGTCGATGGGAAAGACGTCGCCGAGTCCGTCAACCGGTCTCGGAATGACGTGGACGCCGACCAGTTCGCCGACCTTGCGAGCGGCCGCGGCGCCGGCGTCAGTGGCGGCCTTCACCGACGCGACGTCTCCACGGACGATCGCGGTGACGAGACCCGCGTCCACCTTCTGATAGCCGACGAACGTCACGTTGGCCGTCTTGACCATCGCGTCGGCGGCTTCGATCATGCCGACGAGGCCGCGCGTTTCAACCAATCCGAGAGCTTCGCCGGGTAACGTCTTGGAGGACATACGGAGCCGCTATGTTGCTCCATCGCACGGCGAATGGCAAGCGACGCGCGGCGCTACGCGCGCAGGAAGCCGAGCGATTGGCCGACGAGGTGGCCCGGAAAGATTCGGGAGACGTCGCTCGCGCCGAGATGCCCGGTGACGATTTCGGCGAACACGTCGCGGAAGTCGGTCGTGACCGCCAGGTCGCGGTTCTGCCAGCGCTGTTCCGGCTCGAGCCCCGGCCACTTGCCGTACACCTTTCCGCCCTTGACCGGCCCTCCGAGCACGAGCATCGCGTTGCCGTGTCCGTGGTCGGTGCCGCGGTCGCCGTTCTCCTGCACCGCGCGGCCGAACTCCGACATCGTGACGAGCACGACATCCGCCATGCCGTCTCCCAGGTCGGTCGCGAACGCGGCAATTCCACTCGAGAACTCGTCCAGCCGCAGGGCGATCTGCCCGGTCGTGCTGCCCTCGTTGACGTGGTGATCCCAGTTGCCGAGCTCGGCGAATGCGAGCTCCAGGCCAAGGTCCGCCTTGATGAGCTGCGCGACCTGCTGCATCGCCTGGCCGAACCCCGTCTTCGGGTACTCGGCGCCGTGCTCGGGGGCGTACCGCGTGGGGTCGGTCGTTTGGAGCATCTTGACGGCGTCGAACGCCTCGTTGGCTGTCGGCCGGAGCAAGGTGTCGGCGGCATCGGCGTATTCGTCCTGAAAGGCCGCAGAGACCTGGTCGCTGTTCCGTCCGGCGCGGATCCCGAACTGGCTGAGCGAGCCAATCGCGAGCGCGGGCGCCGGTCCCTCGAGCGACCGCGGGAGACGCGACGCCAGGGCGACGGCGCGGAACGGACCGGCGTCGTCGTGCTCACGGTCGTGCAGGTAGCGGTTCATCCAGCCGTCGGGCGTGCTCTTGACGCCGGGCGTGCCGGTTTCCATGTAGTCCTGCGCGTCGAAGTGCGACCGCGTTGCGTCGGGCGACCCGCACGCGTGCACGATGGCCAGGGAGCCGTCGCGAAAGAACGGGTGCAGCGGCGCCATGCGCGGGTGGAGGCCGAAGAAGCCGTCGAGGTCGACCGCGCAGTCGGTCGCCTTCGAGCTGGGCATCGGAATGGCAATCGAGGGCCGCGCCTCGTAGTAGGCGCGCTCGCCGAACGGCACGATCATGTTGAGCCCGTCAACCGCGCCCCGTTGAAAGATCGCGACGAGGATTTTGCGCCGGGCGCGCGCGGCCTGCACGGTCCGCGTCAGGAACGCGGGCGCGAAGCCCAACGAGAGAAACGCCAGGCTGCCGTTCTTGAGAAAGACGCGTCGGTTCATCATCTCAGTCCTCACAGGCAATGGGCACTTGGCGTGAGGCACCCGCGCATGCCGAGTGCCCATTGCCTGGTGCCTGCCCTTGTCATCGCCGCTCGAACTCCGGGGCGCCAATCGCGAGCGCGACGAGCTCGCCGGGGCTCGTCGCCTTGGCGAGCGCCTGTCGTGTGGAGGCCGAGACGTCGCCCGCGAAGAGGTCCTTGATCAGCCGGTCTTGACTCGCCTCGCTCGTGTCCGGGACGAGCGCCGCCAGGTCGATTCGCATCGGCGCAATGGCCGGGCCGCGCCCGGCCGGGCGCCCCGCGTCCGGGCCGATCGGTCCAGCCTGGCGTCCGCGCGCGAACGCACCGCGACCGGGGCCGCCGGGACCAGGGCGCCCGCCCGCCGTGGCCAGCCGCAGCGCGAAGTTCATGCGGCCCAACAGCGCGCCCGTGTTCATCCAGGCGTCCGCCGTGTCGGTGTAGCCGGTCGGCGGCTGGCACCCGTAGAGCGGCATGCCGAGCTGGTTCAGTGCCTGCACGACCGGCCGCGCGTCGGCCACCGTCGCCGACGTCGCGCGAAGCGCCGAGACGACGAACTCGAGCGGCGACTTGACCTTGGCGCGATAGGCCGCTGGCGCGAAGAACTCGGGAGACGTGACGATGAGCCGCACGACGGCGCGCAGATCGCCCTTCGTATCGAGAAACGTCTTGGCGGCTCGGTCGACGAGCGCCGCCGGCGGGTCGTCGGCGACGAATCGCTGTGCGAGCTCGAACGCAATATGGTGCGCCGTCGCCGGGCTCGACGCGAGCAGGTCGAGCACGCGCTCGCCTTCGTCCTCTTCGCGGCCGGCGGGAAACGTCTCGCCCAGAATCGTCTTCTCGCCGGTGTCGTGCATCTGCGCCTTGAAGATGAAGCCGCCGCCTTGCTGGGGACGGTCGATCGTCCATCCCGTCAGCGCGCGCGCGACACTGATGACGTCCGCCTGTGTGTAGCCGCCGTCGACACCAAGCGTATGCAGCTCCATCAGCTCGCGCCCGTAGTTCTCGTTCAGCCCGTGTGCCTGGTTCGTCCTGGGCTGTCGGCGCACCTGCTCGAGCCGCGTCTGCAGCCGCATGCGCTGCGCCGGCGGCAGGAACGGATCCGCGAGACGTTGGGCGATCTGCGGGGGGATGGCGGGGCCGGCGTTTGGCGCCGAGCTCTGCCAGTTGTCGAGGTAGAAGAGCATCGCCGGGCTGTGCGCCACCGCGCCGAGCAGATCGCGAAAGCGCCCGAGGACGTGCGGCCGGATCGTGTCGCGCTCGTACGACGTCAGATAGTCGCGCACCTGTCCCTTGCCCGCGTAGACATTGAAGTGGTTGAACCAGAAGTCCACCAGCACCTCGTTGAGCTGCCGATCGGACATGACCGCGCGGAGAATCCGGGCCTGCATCAGGTCGTTCGCGACTTCTTGAGCACGCTGGCGTCGCGCGCGCAGCTCGGGGGACGGCTGGGTTGACTCGGCCGCGCCGCCGGCCGCCGGTGCGGCGGCCATCGATGGATCGGTGGCCGGCTGCGCGTCCGCCCGCGATGCGAGCTGCGCCGCGCGCTGGGCCTGCCGCGCCGGCAGGAAGTACTCGTCTACCAGCTGACGGGTGCCCATCGTGAGCGTCGGGAGCGCGGCGAGCCTGGCCTCGAGCGCCGGGTCGTCTGGAATCCGCGCTGGCGTGAGTTGTTGGTCGACGTAGTTCGCAAGCCCCATCTGCCGCACGCGCTCGACGTCGCCGGGGCGCGCGCCGTATCCCAGACGATTCAATACGTGCAGGATCGTACGGGCGTCAGGATGCTTGGGCACCGCGCTGCCCGAAGGCGACGCGTGTCCGGTTGCGGCCAAGAGGGCGACGCCTCCCGCCAGACCGGCCAGGCTGCGCACCCACGAGCGGGTACCGGATGTCATACCGATTTAGACCACGGCGGCCGCCAAAGGACACACCTGGTGGTCCTGGCTGCGTCAACCGGAGGGGCATCGAACGTTTACGTGCTTCCTCCGCCATGAGGGGCGTGAAGGGTCACCGGGGCCCCTTGGTCAGGCCGGC
The DNA here is from genome assembly GCA_963849525.1 of uncultured Acidobacteriota bacterium. Classification (GTDB taxonomy): domain Bacteria; phylum Acidobacteriota; class Vicinamibacteria; order Vicinamibacterales; family SCN-69-37; genus CAVXSP01. The sequence continues at coordinate 1,096,970 of CAWKHL010000010.1, forward strand.
GCTTGGCGCGGCGATAGATACGCGAGCGAATCCGTTCTTCACAGGCCCATCGCCCCAGTGCTCGTCGCCATGGCGGGGAGCACGCGCGATTCGATCCGGTCGTGCGGACCAAACACCTGGTCGTCGACGACCGTCCCGTGATCGCAGGCCAGCACTCGCAGCCGCCTGGCTACCTGCTGGTACACCCAGATCTCGCGGACGCCGTACTCCGTGAACCAGCGGATCTTCTCGTCGATCCGGCCGATGCGGGGGTGCGGCGACAGGATTTCGACGACGAGGTCCGGCGCACCGTAGACGCGGTTTCCGACGATCGCCGCCCGCTCTCCGGAGACATACAAAAGGTCGGGTTGGACCACGAGCGCGCGCCGCTCGTCGAGCACGACATCCATCGGCGCGACGATGACCTCGCCGCCAAACTGCTGCGCATGGGCGTCGAGCGCGATCGCCATTCTCAAGACGATCCGCTGGTGACTGACGAACGGGGCATCGGCCACGCGCATCGCGCCGAAGATCAATTCCTGAGGCGCCACCGATTCCGGTGTGTTGTAGTAATCGAGCAAGGTCATGAACGTCCTCCCGTCTGGCTCCCGGACCCGGCGCGAACGGCGCCCGCGTCGTGGAGGCGCCGGCGCTCGTGCCGCCCAGGTGTCGGCCTGTTCGGCAGCGGCGCGCGCGGCGGCCCGAGTCTTGGACGGACTCCCCATGACGACGACGATGCCATCGTCACTGCGCGAAAACAACTGGAACTCGGTGCACGATCTGCCATGAGCCACGGGAGCGGCGTGGGGCCGATCTCGGCCAGGCGCGGCGAGCGAGACAACTCTGGATCGGTAATCGCACCCACGAGGGCGCCGGGAAGGTCGCCCCGCATCTCAAACAGCCGCGGCGGCAGCTGTTTCGTCATCGATTGACCGGAAACTCTTGAATCCAGTAGGTGCTCAGCGTCGCCGCCGCAGATCGCTCAGAACCGCGCGCGCAGCCAGCAGTCCCGGGGCGCCGGTGAGCCCTCCGCCCGGGTGCGCGCCGGCTCCGGCGAGATAGAGGCCGTCGATGGGCGTGCGGTAACTGGACCAGCCGAGAAGCGGACGTGCCCACCATGCCTGATCGACGCTGGTCTCGCCGTGAAACAGGTGGCCGCCCGAGAGTCCCCACACACGCTCGAGGTCGTCGGGTGTCAGCACCTCGGTGCAGACCACCCGGGCGCCGAGATCCGGAACGTGCGGCGCCAGCACGCGCATGACCGTCTCGTACAGCGCGCTCCGCTCGAGCGGCGGATCGGCGCCGGGGCGCGGCTGTGGGACGTACTGCACGTAGATCGACATCACGTGGCCGCCTGCGGGGGCGAGCGATGGATCGAGCACGGACGGCACGGTGAACTCCACCCACGGATCGGGAGATGCCCGGCCGTACTTGGCCGCGTCAAACGCGTGCTCGAGGTAATCGAGGCCGGGGGCCACGAGAAACCGGCCTCGCAGCGGTACCGGGTCGCCGTCGAGCGCCGTAAACGTAGGCAGCCCCGAGAGGGCGAGGTTGACCTTGGCCGTGACGCCGCGCGTGCGGAAATGCCGCATGCGCGCCTGCACGGTCGGCGGCACGTCGTCCGGATCGACCAAGCGCAGCAGCGTCTGCTTGGGGTCGACCGCCGAGACGATGGTGGCCGCCGTGTGCGTCTCTCCGTTTTCGAGCACTACGCCATTCGCGCGTCCGTCGAGCGTCGTGATCCGAACGACGCGCGCGCCGGTGCGGATTTGAGCGCCGGCATCGACGGCAGCCGATGCGATCCTCGCCGACAACGCTCCGGGACCGCCGCGGACGGTCACGCCGCTGCCCACCGGCGCCGGGTCCTCGGCCAGCCGCTGCAGCCACATCGCGGTCGTGCCCGCCGAGCGCGGACCGGCGAAGTTGCCGAACGTCGCGTGGGCCGCGATGGCCGCCTTCAAGAGGTCGCTTTCGAACCACTCGCCGAGCGCATCGGCGATGGGGAGCGAGATGTATCGGCTCAACCGCGCCCGGTCGCGAGCACCGAGGCTGCGCAGCCGGCGGCCGAGCATGAGGCGCCGCCACCGATCGCGGAAGGCGCCGCCCTCGAGCGCCGGGGGCGCGTCGCGATCGAGCTCCGCGACCACTCGCGCGAGTCGGTGCGCCGTATCGAGAAATTCGCGCCAGCGCCCCGCGTCGGCCGACGACAGGCGATTGATGCTGCCGGCCGTGAGCACCGCGTCGGGATGGAACGTGACGACCCGCCCGTCGGGGCCAAGCGAGGTCAGCGCCGGATCCGGGCGGATCACGTCGAGCGGGGGATGGTCGAGACCGAGCGCGCGCACCACGTCCTGCCTGAGGGGACCAAGCGCATGACTGAGCTCGGGCACGTGAAAGCCCGGCGTGATGGGACTCGTGACGGCGGCGCCCCCGGCCACGGGCCGCTGCTCGACGATGAGCGTCGACAGCCGGCGGCGCGCGACACACGCGCCGGCCACGAGGCCGTTGAGTCCGCCGCCAATCACGATGACGTCAAACATGGACACTCGTCATTGTCGGCGTGCTTTCACGTCCGTGAGGGCCCGCGATGCGGCATTGCGGCCCGGAGCACCCATGATGCCGCCGCCGGGGTGGGCGCCCGACCCGCACAGGTACAAACGACGGACCGGCGTGCGGTACTGCGCCCATCCGTGAACCGGCCGCGACCAGAACAGCTGGTCCAGCGTGAGCTCGCCGTGGAAGATGTGGCCTTCGGTCAGTCCGAACTCCCGCTCGAGAATCGAGCGGCGTCAGGACTTGCCGGTGGAGGATGCGGTCGGGCAGATCGGGCGCGTACTCGGCGATGGTTTGGACGACGGCGTCGCCGAGCGCGTCGCGATGGTCGTCCCAGCCGCCGGCGGAGAGGTGATACGGCGCGTACTGCACGAAGCACGACATCACGTGCTTGCCGGGCGGCGCGACGGACGGATCACGGACGCTCGGAATCACGATGTCGATATAGGGCCGTCTGGAATACTCGCCGTACTTCGCCGCGTCGTAGGCGCGCTCCATGTAGTCGATGCTTGGCGAGATCGAGATCGCGCCTCCCAGGTGCGACCCGAGTCCGGGCAGCGACGTGAAGTTGGGCAGCCCGTCCAATGCCAGGTTGACCTTGGCGACGCACCCGTGGCTTTTGTATCGCCGAAGGTCTTCCACGAAATCCGCCGGCAGATGGTCCGCGCCGACCATCTTGAGGAACGTCGTGGGCGGGTCCACGCTCGAGAGCACCGTGGATCCCAGGACGTAGTCGCCGTTGTCGAGCACGACGCCCGTCGCCTCGCCGTTGCTGACGAGCACATGCGAGACGGGCGCGTTCACGCGAATCTCGGCGCCGGCCGCGCGCGCTGCCGCGGCAATCGCCTCCGAGACCATCCCCGTGCCGCCCCGCGCAAGACCCCACGCGCGGAACGCGCCGTCCATCTCGCCGAGATAGTGGTGCAGCAGCACGTGCGCGGTGCCGGCGGAACGGACGCCCTGAAAGGTGCCGATGACGCCTGAGGCGGCCAGTGTGGCTTTGAGCACGTCAGTCTCGAACCACCGGTCCAGGAAGTCCGCGGCGCTGCCGGTCAAGAGCGCGAGCTGGTGCGCGCGAACCCAGTCGGGCAGGGCCGAGTGCCTGCGCAGCACGTCGCGCGCGGCGCGAACCTCGCGCGGCCGAATCGAGAACGGGTTGGGCGGCGCCTGGCCGAGGAGTGGCTTGACGAAGCGCGAGAACTCGACCATCACGCGGCCGTACTCGTCGTAGGCCTCAGCGTCCACGCGCGAGTGCCGCGCAATTTCCCGGTAGGTCTGCCCGGCGTCGTTCGTTCGCCACAGGTAGTCGCCGTTGGGCATCGGAGTGAACGTGCCGTCGAGCGGCAGCAGCTGCAGCCCGTGCCGTGCGAGGTCGAGCTCGCGAACGATCTCGGGGCGCAGCAGCGACACGACGTACGAACAGACCGAGAACCGGAAGCCGGGAAACACTTCTTCGGTGACCGCGGCGCCACCGATGCGCGGCCGGCGCTCGAGCACCAGGACCTTGCGCCCCGCCCGGGCCAGATAGGCCGCGGCCACCAGACCGTTGTGGCCGCCGCCGACGATCACCGCGTCGTACCGCTGAGACACGAGCGCCATTCTATGGTCCCCGAGGCGAGAGCGCACCGGGCACTAGGCAACTAGGCACTAGGCACTAGGCATTAGGCATTAGGCACTAGGCATTAGGCCATTAGGCATCGGGCACCAGGTCCAGCGCTCCTGGGCTCCGCGGCCTGGTCCCGGGAGGTGGTGTCCCGTCTATAATCCGGCGTCGATGCCCATCCCAACGGCGCTGCACGACCGGACGTTCCCGCTCTCCGAGACGATGCACTTCATCGATTGGTGCGGGTACTGCGCGGCCGGGTCGTACCTGGCGGCGCCCGAGCACGAGTACCACGCGTGCCGGTACGCCGCGGCGATTGCCGACGTGTCACCGCTCTTCAAGTACGTGCTTGCCGGGCCAGGGGCGGCGCAGTGGCTCGATCGCCTCGCCACCAGTGAGGTCGCCGCCGTGCCCGTCGGCCACTTCGTCAACATGCTGTGGTGCGACGAACAGGGCGGCGTGCTCGGACTGGGATCGCTTGCTCGCATCGAGGCGCAGCGATTCTTGCTCGTCACCGAGGAGCCGGCCCTGCGGTGGATGATCGCGAACGCGGCCGGCTTGGCCGCCGACGTCGAAGACCGCTCGGCCGCGCTCGCCGGTGTCGGGCTCCGCGGCCCGTTCGCGGCCGGCATCATCCGGGCGGTGCTGGGATCCGATGCGGCCGACCTCGCGGAACGACGGTGCGCCCGAGCTCGAATCGCCGGTATCGACGTCAACATCACGCGGGCAGCCGATGGCGCCTTTCTCATGTGGGTCGATGCGGCCGACGGCGTCGCGGTGTGGGATACGCTCGCCGCCGCCGGGCGGGGCGTCGGCCTTCTCCCGGCGGGTCTCGAGGCGTTGGACGTCATGCGAATCGAGGCTGGCGCGCCGAAGGTCGGCGTCGACTTTCAAAGCGCGAGCAAGGCCCAGACGCCGCTCGAGCGCTATACCCCGTTCGAGATGGGCCTGGGCCGCCTCGTGGACTTCGGCAAGGAGAAGTTCATTGGACGCGCGGCGCTGGCCGCCGAACGGACGCGCGGCGCGCACCGTCAGATAGTCGGCGTCACGATCGACTGGTCGGACGTCGAGGCTCTGCATGCGGCGGCGGGCCGCCAAGTCGTGGCGTCACCGGTCGCCTCGCGCGGGGCGGCGCCCGTCTTCGCGCGCGGCCGCCAGGTTGGTCGCCTCACGTCCTCGACGTGGTCTCCCGTGCTCAAGCAGATGATTGGGATCGCGACCGTCGAGGCGGGCTCGGCCGCCCTCGGGACGCGCCTGCAAGTCGAGCAAACGGTCGCCGGCGCCCATCACCGCGTCGGTGCGACGGTGACGGATCGGCCCTTCGTGAAATCGGGCACTGGGCACTAGGCCCTAGGCACTGGGCGTTAGGCACTTGGCACTGGGCTTTAGGACCTGGGCGTTAGGCAGTGGGCACCGGAGGCCACGAGGCCCTATGGTGCCCGATGCCCGATGCCCGATGCCCGATGCCCGATGCCTGGTGCCTGGTGCCCGCTCTTTACACGTAGTGCCCGATCGCCATCAGCACGATGGTGATGGCGAGCAGCACGGTGACGAGCCGCCCGGCGGCACCGGCCTTCTGTCCGGCCTGTCCCGCCTGGCGCAGCAGGGCCTCGCGCGCGGCCGCGTCGCTCGTCGCGGCGGCCTCGCCCGAAAGCTTGAGCACCTTCTTGATGTTGCGGCCGACGACGCTGCCGCCAAGCACCGCGGCGACCAGGCCGAGCACGCCGCCCATGCCAAAGACCATGGCGCCGGCGCTGCCGCTGACGGCTGGATTGAATCCGTCGGTGAAGCGCCAGTACAACCACAGGCCGGAGAGCACGGTGAGGCCGGCGATGCTCGGGATGAATGCCACGAGTCCCCGGCGCGCCATGGCCGCGAGGACTTTTCCGCCGTCCGGCCCGGCGTCGCGAATCGCCGGCATGACGAACATCGAGGCCAGCAGCGCCATGCCTAGCCAGGTGGCGCCGAGCAGCACGTGGAGCGCGCGAACACTCAAAAAGAACGTATGCATGGGCGCCATGATACAACCTGAAGGCGGCAGGCGTTTCTTATGACCGCGGTTCTCTACACCATGTGCGCCGGGGCGGTGGCCGGCGGGTTCGGCGCGATGCTCGGCATCGGGGGCGGCGTGTTCCTGGTGCCGTTCCTCAATCTCGTCATCGGCCTGCCCGCCCACTCTGCGTTCGCCGTGAGCCTGGTCACCGTCATTGCCACCTCGAGCATGACGCTCGCCAGCCCCGGCCGGCTGCACATGGTCAACCTGCGGCTGGGGATGGTGCTCGAGATCTTCACGACGATTGGCGGTTTGGTCGGCATCCTGTTCGTCAACCACGTGTCAGACCGACTCCTGCTGATCGTCTTCGCGTCGGTCCTGGCGGTCATCGCGGTCATCACGATCAGCCGCATGAACCGGCGCAACGTCCTGCCGGACCGTGCCGCCGACATCGGACCGCTCGGCGGGCGCTTCCACGAGCGCGAGAGCGGCGGCGAAGTGGCCTATCGCGTCAAGCGCGTGCCCGTGGCCTTTGGCGCCTCGTTCGTGGCCGGCTTCGTCTCGAATCTGGGGATCGGGGGCGGCGTGTTGAAGGTGCCGGCGCTCAACGTCTGGTGCGGGGTGCCTATTCGCGCGGCAGCCGCGACCAGCGCGCTGATGATTGGGGCCACGGCGGTCGTCGGGTCGATCAACTACTTCGCCCGCGGCGAGATCATTCCCCACCTGGCCGCGGCCGCGGCGCTGGGCGTACTGGCGGGGTCGCAGGTCGGCCACATGATCGAGACGCGAAGCCGCGCGAAGTGGCTGAAGCTGTGCCTGGCGGGCGTGCTGATCACGGTCTCCGCGATCTACTTCATTCGGGCGGGGCGATGATGGACCAGGAGTTTTCGACGCTTGAAACCGCGATCCGCCGCCTGCTGCGGGGCGGCGTGGCGCTCTGCGGCCTCGCGTTCGGCGTCGGCCTGTTGCTATGGTTCCAGGGATCCTCGTCGGCGACGGTTGTCCTCGACGCCGGCCTCGTCGTGCTGATGGCGATTCCTGTCGCTCGCATCGTCGCGTCGTTCATCGACGCGCTGCGACGCGGCGATCGGCTGCTCGCCTTCGCCACCGGCACCGTGCTGCTGATCATGCTGGCCACGGTGTTCTACTCGGCGCTCTCGGGACACGCCTGAGGCGGTCCGTCACACGAACGATTCGTCCTGGCTGATCGATTCCGGGCTCGCCGGAATGGCGCCCGCCGCGCCGACCCGATCGTGGCGCTCTCGGGCGGCGGTCCGCATGCGTTCGACCAGTCCCTCGATGCGCTCGGCCTGCTCGAGGATCGGGCCGACGTTGGCGGCGAGTTCGGGATGCTGACTCTGGAGAAGAGCGCCCTCACCGACAATCGCCTGGAGCGCGCTGTTGATATCGGAGGCGACGCCCAAGGCCGTTTCCGACAGCCCCTCCACCGTCTCGAACTTCTCGAGCGCGTGGAACTGGTGCTGCGTGACGAACGCGAAGGCCAGCACTTCGGCCAGCGGCTGGATGGCTTCCGAGTGCTCTGACGTGAACGCCGCGCGCGACCGCGACGCGAGCATCAAGGCGCCGATCGCGCGGTTGCGCGAGACGAGCGGCAGCACGAGCGCGGATTCTGAATCCCTGCGAGTCGAGGAAGCCCGCGTCCTGGAACTCGCTGGCGCGCTCGCCAAGGTCGCTCAACAGCATGCCCTCGCACGAGCGGACGACCTGCCCGAAGGCGCTGCGCTCGAGGCTGAACTCGAGCTCCGGCCTCGGCCGCCGCCGGCGCTCCGGCTCGCTGACGCGCGCGCTGTAGGTCAGCACCTCCTGGCCGCTCTCGCGCAGCAGGGCCAGCCCCAGCCGGTCGCACGGCACGATCTGGCCGACGCGGCGCGCCAAGGCCTGAAACGCAAGCCCCACGTCCTTGGACCGGCCCACGATCACCAGGATCTCGTTCAGCGTGGCCAGCTGCTCGGCATGGTTGAGCGTGGTTTGATGCAGGCGGCGCTGCACCTGCAGATCGGTCTCGAGCGATCGGACCAGACGCAGCACGATGGCGGCAAGCCCGACGCTCAGCCCAAACGAGACGACGAAACGGAGGACGTCTGCGAGGGTGCGTGGGATGACCTCGCGGGCACCTGCGGTCCAGAACAAGATCTGGAGGACGCCCACCCCAATGACCAGCGCGAGGAGCGCACGCCGTCTCATGGTTAAGCTCGGACTATAGCGCAAATTGCTGGGAACCGGCCGGGACTATCGGGTCAATCCCGTCGGCGCCGCGCCCAGGCCTCCACGCCTCGCCAGGCGGCGCGCGAACGCCCTCTGTGCGGCATGTCGGTCGGCGGCTGGCACGAGGGGGAACATCTCGAGCAGGCGGGCAAACGTCTCCCGGTCCATTCCGTAGAGGTCGGCCACGACCGCCTGAAGGGCCGCGGACGTCGCCCGATTCGGCGCCGCGGCCAGGCGCCGGGCCAGTCTGGCCACGGCTCGCTGCGCGCGGGTGCCAGCCCACACCGGTCCAGGCAACGCCTCAATCAGACTCGTCGTGACGTGGCCGCTCATCAGCATCCTGACGAGCGCGTTGAGCACGAAGCTGTTGAACAGGCCGCAGAGAAAGTGCTGCTGCTCTTCCGGCGGCGGGTCGCGCAGGCAGAACAATGTGTGCGTCGTGACGACGTCAGCCGGCACGACGGCGGCGATGAGCGACCAGCGGTTGGACACACCGGAGACATCGCGGTAGGCCAGGCGCGGGCGGCCGAAGCGCTCGTCGGGCAGCAGCCGCCGCGCCGCGACGCGCGTCACTCGACGCGCCGACGCCGCCGCGTCGACGCGGAAGCGGCCGATGTGCTTGCCTTCGATGACCGGGAGACCGAATGCGCCGAAGGCCGCGCCGTTCTCGGTGGCGTTGAGCTCGCGGCCGAACTGAAGATGCCAGCCTTCGCGTGCGCCAAACGGCGGGTGCGTTCGCGCCACGCGCTCCGCGAAGGCGAGGTCGTCCATACGGCGCACGTCCGGGATCCGGAGGCCGGCCCCGCCGACCAGGCCAATCGTCTCGCGGGTCAACCGTACCGGGTACGAAGAACGTTCGGCCTGCTCGCTGCCGCCTTCGGACAAGCCGTCCAGTGCTTCCGCCGTCCGCACGCCGAATCTGGCGTTGATCTGGATCGTCCGTCCGCCTGCGCTCGTGACCACGACAAGAAACCGGAGGCCAGGATGAATCGGAAACAGCGCCTTCGCGTTGTCCAGGCCGACGAGGGTGTCGGTCCGGCAGCGATCGAGCAGGCGGCCGCGCAACGCCGCGGCGCCGGCGTCGGCGGCGAGGCCCCACGGAAGCACGAGCCCAACCCGGCCAGCGGGTCGTGCGATGTCGATCGCCCGCTCGAGAAAGGGCTGGTAGAGGTTGACGTGGCCGCGATCGCAATCGGGATAGAGCCCCGACTCTCTGATGAAGCGCACGATCGCCCGATCCGGGCGGTCGTCGGGCGCCTGCTCGCCGGTCGCCTCGCGGCGCAGCATTTCCCACGGCGGGTTGCCGATGACGGCGTCGAACCCGGCGTCCGGCTTTGGTCGTCCGGCAGCGTCGTAGAACACATCGGGGAATTCGAGCGGCCAGTGGAACATCCGGTGGCTCGCGGCGAGCGACTGCGCCGTGTGGGTCCACGCCGCCAACTGGACCGGGCTCAATGTCGCGTCGCGCGCGAGCACGCCGTCGATCGCCGCATGCAGCTCTTGGGGTGACGGGGGCCGACCCGGCCAGAACCACCTCGCGCACCAGAGATGGCAGGCGAGGCGCCATGAGGCGAGCGGCGACCGACGGTCGGTCAGCGCCGCCCACGACGCCGCCTTCGCGTGAACGTCGGCGACCGTGTCATCGCGCCGCTCGACAAGCCCGATCAACGGGCGAGCCACCTGCCGCAGGGAGCGCTCGAGCTCGGGGTCGTCGAGCAGGGGCAGCGCCGAAGGGCGGGCCGGTCGGTGGCGCCGCGGCGTGCGTACGAGATCCTCGGGCGCGATGCCCATGAGGCTGTTGCCCACGCGCAATCGGTGGTCGAGAAAGCCGAGGGGCTTCCCGTGGGCCAGCGTCGCCAGCCACAGCGACAGCCGAGCGAGCTGGACGGCGACCGGATTGACGTCAACGCCGACCAGACACCGCTCGGCAACCAGCCGCCGGAAGTCGGCTCGCTCTCTCTCGCCGACGTCCGCCTCCGTGCATTCGCCATCGTCGATGAGGGCGCGTTCGTAGGCGGCGGCGAGAAAGCGGCAGGCCGCGACCAGGAACGCGCCGCTTCCCATTGCCGGGTCGACGACGCGAAGCGCGAGAATCTGCCCGGCCAATCGGCCCGAGACGAGCGGCGACAGCGTGCGGCGCACGACGAACTCGGCCAGCGGCAGTGGCGTGTAGAAGCTGCCGGTTCGCTTGCGGCGCGACACCGGACTGCCGGCCGGACGGGGCCGGAGCCGGCCGACCGGGGGACTCGCGCTCTTGGCCTGGAAGGCGGCCGGATCGATGTCGAGCACCCGCTCGTATACGGCGCCGAGCTGCTCGACGCCGAGGTCGGCATAGCAGATGTCCTCGCGGCCGTCCCGGCGCTGACGAGTCGCGAGCGCGACCAGGGTTTCCCGCATGGCCGCGTCACGGATCGTCGAGATCCGCGTCGGGCCGCGTCGCACAGATCGGGCCTCGAGCGACGGCGCGGCGGCGCGCGCGAACAGCCGACCGTTGAACGGACGGACGATGAGCTCATCGGTGCGGCAGCCTATGCGGGAGAGGCGCGTCACCGCGGCCAGCCCTTCCCACAAGCCGGTGCCGCGGGCATTGGTCCGGGCCTGCCGGCACAGCGCGCCGATGGCGTACGCCTCGCGGTACAGCGGGTGCGCGTGCGGCACGAGTTCTCGCGCCTCGGCGAAGAGCAGAAAGAGGATCCGGTAGATCACGGTCAACGCCTCGTCGAACGCGGCGGCCGGCGTCGCGGCGCCGTGTCCGGGGCACGGCACGCCGACGAGCGTTGCGAGCGCCGCCACGACGCCTTTCTGCAGGTCGCCGCGCACGCGGTCCTGGAAGGCCATCGCCCGCGCCGCGAGCGCGTCGATCGGGGCGCCGCCGTCGTTCGTCCCTTCGAACGCGCCCGCGTGCGCAATCGTCGAGAGCACGGCGAGACTCCGCGCATCCAGCACGTCCGGCCACGTGAAGTCGACGCTCTCGCGAATCGCGTGGCCGCGCGCGGCGACGAGCGAGAGGAATGGAGGCGCCACGATGAAGCACCACCGTGTGCCGAGCGCGCGGGCCAGCGCGGCTGGCCGTCTCCAGGCGCCGCTCGGGCCGGTCGCCCACGGCAGGACGACCAGGCCGACGCTCGTTCGTCCCGGTGTCAGCAGGCGCCATGACGCGGCGTGCGGTCCAAAGGCCGGGTCGGCGGCGCGGAATCCGAGCGCGCCCATGAGCGGCATGGCCACCAGGTCCGAGAGCGCGCGGAGTCCAGTCGCCGGGCCGCACGTCTCCGCAATCCGGCGCCACCAGGCCGCCAGCCGCAGCGGTCGACGGTGCGCGGGCGCGCTGGCGAATGCCTCGGCCGCGTCGTCTGGCAGATGGTCAACGAGATAGCGGCTGGGAAACAGCGTGCCGCTGACGCCCGGCAGCGAGACCGTCATGGCCGAGCCGTGAAGATGAACTCGAGCGTCGGGCGGCCGATTGACAGGCGCGTCGAGTCCTCGAGCAGGGCGAGGCGTTTCTCCAGCTGCCGCCGCATCCGTTCGAGGTCGGCCGTCGCCGTGTCGAAGGCGCGCACGGACCGCCGGTCGAACAAGCCGGCTTGGACTTCGCGCGAAGGCGATCGGGTCGCCATCATCGACAGGACAACAGCCTGCTCGCGCGAAGCGCGTCGCCCGGCGGCTTCGCGGCGCACCGTGCCGAGCCGAACGACGCGGCGGGTCCACCGGTCCACGGCGAACCGGTGGGCGACGTCCGCGACCCGGGCACTGTTGGTTTCGCAGCGGAGTCCAGGCGGCAGGTGAAGCGTCAGCAGATGCCGCTCGACTTCCGCGCCGGACCGATCGAGCACCGGTACCGCGAACACGCACGCCTGGCCGCCCGCCACGAGTCGGCCGAACGGCGAGCCCGTCCGAACGGCGGCGCCCCAAGGGCGCCCGCGCGCCGGTTCGCGCGTCTGCCACCTGCGGGCGAGCGCCCGCTGCGGGCCTGCGAACCGCGCCAGGGCGCGAGCGCCGCGCGACCAGGCCCGGCAGAGCCTGGGCAAGACGACCGCGGGCTTGGGCGACTCCAGAGGGGCGCCCGCGAGGATCGTGGCGCGGACGCTGGCCTCGTCGAGGGACGGCTCGATCGCGCCTGATGGCTCGAGCGCCTGCTTGGCCAGGCGCGTCCGACGCGCCAGTCGCGCGAGCAGGGCCTCGTCGGCCCGGTGGCGCGCCACCAGCATCGTGATGTGAACGGTGAGGCGCTGGCCGATGCGGTCCACGCGTCCGGCTCGCTGTTCGAGACGCACGGGATTCCACGGCAGCTCGACGTTGACGATCCACCGCGCGCGCGACTGCAGGTTCAGGCCCTGGCCGGCGACATCGGTGGCCAGCAGAACGGACGCATCGCCCGCCAGGAACCGTTGGATTTCTTCGTACTGCTCGCGCGGCGCGAGCCCGCCGTGCGCTACCGCGACGCGGCGCGCCGAACCCAGACGCGCGCGAATGGCGTCGAGCGAATCACGAAACTCCGTGAACACGACAACCGGCTCGCGCGAGCGGCCGATCAGTCTCGCGACGCGCGCGACCTTGCTGTCCCGGCGCAGGGCCGTCTCGGACAGGAGCCGCAAGCGGAGGAGCCACGATCGCTCGACATCGCGGCCAATGCCCACGGCCCGAAGCGAAACGCGCTCGTCTGGCGAGACGACATCCGAGTCGGAGTCGAAGATGAGCGGCGGCTGCGTCCACGCCGCGGCATCCTGCTCGTGCGCGTCGTCGATCCAGGCCAGCCGACGGTCGAGCGACTGCCGCAGCGCGGCCATCGTCGAGAGCGCCCGCTTGCGGAGGACGGACAAGAGCAAGAGCGCGGTCGCGCGATCCATGCGTCCCGCGGCGCGAAGGACGACGGCCTCGAACTCGGCCAGAGCGTCGAGCACCCGCGTCTCGTCCAGAGAAAGGGTCACGCCGTGATAGCGACAGCGTCGAGCTGGCGCGGTCATGACCTCGCCGCGCGTCCGGCGAAAAATCAGCAAGTCGTCGTGACGGCAGGGGAGCGCGCCGAGACGGGTGAGCCGGGCGAACTGCGCCGCGTCGCCGTTGTGCGGCGTTGCGGTCAGCAGCACCACGCACCGGGCACGGCCGGTGAGCTGCTGGGCGGCGCGGTGCCGCTCCGAGTCGCCGCAGACGTCGTGGGCTTCGTCAACGACCACGACATCCCACGGCACGAGCGGCATCGAGTCGAGCACCTGCGGCTGCTTGAGGTAGTCGAGCGAGGCGACCCAGAGACCAGGCTGGATCCACGGGCCCTCATCGCGCAGGCGCGTGCGCGCTACGCGGTCGAGCGCGGCGCTGTCGGCCACGAGCGCGTGGAGCCCGAACCGGCTGCGGAGCTCGTCGATCCACTGGAAGCGGAGGCTCGCCGGCGCCACGACGAGGGCGCGCAGCGACGGCTGCCGGCGCCGCCACTCGGCCAGGATCACACCCGCTTGAATCGTCTTGCCCAGCCCGACCTCATCGGCGATGAGGATCCTGTGCGCGGCCTCGAGCACGGCCAGCGCCGGTTCGAGCTGATGGGGCAGGATGTCGACGCGCGCGTCGACGAGCGTCATCAGCGCGCGCGCGCGGGTCGCGCGGGCGGCGAGGCCGGAGAGACGCGCCATGGCGTGTCGCGAACCGACGCGCCGCGCGCGACGATGGGACGCGGCGGGGGCCGGTCGATCGAACGGCGCGAGGAACGTGCGGCGGCGGCCCTGACTCGCCACGTCCAGACACAGGACGCCGCCGTCGCGTCGTGCGCGTTCGACGCGCCAGAGTTGCTGGCGAATCCACACCGATGTGCCGGAGGCCGGCATGTGGTCGTGCACGTTTTTGCCACCTCGTCCGGCTCGTTCGTACGCAGAAATCTGCATGTCCGCCGGTCATCCGACGGACGTCCGCGAGCCGAGGCGTTGTAAGGCAAAGCGGGTGCCATCTCTCGGGCCCTGGGCCGCGGGCCCACCGAGAGGCCCTGGGCATCAGGGAGTGGGCACTCGGCATTGGGCACTGGAGGACTAACCAATCCTAGTGCCCAGTGCCTAGTGCCTAGTGCCTAGTGCCCAGTGCCCAGTGCCCAGTGCCCAGTGCCTCGTGCCTCGTGCCCGGTGCCCGCCTAGCTGAGCCGCACGTGCGTGGCGCCCAGGTGCGAGGCGGTGTCGTCCCAGAACTCGGCGACGAGCGGGTGGCGATCGAGCGTCGCCTGCACGATGCCTCGCTGGACGCCCCGGCCGCGGCCGTGAACGACGCGGACTTCCTTGAAGCCGGCGGCATGCGCGGCGCGAACGTATTCGTCGACGACGGCGGCGACGTCGCCGGGGGCGAAGGCGTGCAGGTCCAGTTCGGCGTCGATCGGAACGTGGTGGGGCGGTGGGAGGTCCGAGCTCATCGTGCGGCCGTGCCCTCGCGCGCGCTCAGCCGCCGAACTCCGCCACGACCGACGTCGTGATGCCGCCGCGGGCGGTGAAGTTGCCGGTCACGGTCATCCGCCGAGGCCGGCACGCCTCGACGAGGTCGTCGAGAATCCGGTTCGTGGCGGCTTCGTAGAAGATGCCTTCGTTGCGGTAGGCGAGCAGGTAGTACTTCAGCGACTTCAGCTCGATGCACTGCTGATCCGGCACGTAGTGGATGACGATCTCGCCGAAGTCGGGCAGCCCCGTCTTCGGGCACATCGACGTGAACTCGGGACACCGGATGTCGATCGCGTAGTCCCGCTCGGGCCGCGGATTCGGAAACGTTTCGAGGGCGGCGGACATACACGTCATTCTACGAGTACGCATGCCCGCCGACGCTCGATTGACACGTTGTCACGGGCAAGGCTACGATACCGCCTCTTTCGGTAGTCCCGCCTTCGATCCGTTCGCGCGCGCGGAACGACGGCCACGAGAAGTTGACGCGCGCTCCAGCCAGGGAGCAGGCAATGGCAGATGCCCGTCGAATGGGCAAAATGGAGCTGTTCGCGCATTTCGCCGAGAAGTTCGACCTGAAGCGAACGGCGGTGCGTGATTTGTTCGATGAGCTACTGAGACTTTCAGAGAAGGAGTTGAAGCGCTCCGGCGAGTTCGTGCTGCCCGGCATGTGCAAGCTGGTGGTCCAGAAGCGCAAAGCGCGTGAGGGCCGCAATCCCGCGACCGGGCAGCCGATCAAGATCCCGGCCAAGACCGTCGTGAAGGCCCGGATCGCGAAGCAGCTCAAAGACGCCGTTCTGCCGCGGAAGTAAGGCCCGATTCAATCGATTCGTCAGGGAGTTGTCCGGCCGGACGCGCGTCAGGCGCCTCCTCCGCCGGGCGGCGTGGGCGTCCGTGTGCGCGCGGGTTCCTTGACGGCGGTGCGGGCCCCCGTTAAGGTACGACCCAGTGACCTCGGTGATGCGTGCGGCCCGCCGTGTCTGATCGATTCGACGTCGCCGTCATTGGCGCCGGAACCGGCGGCTATGTCGCGGCGATCCGCGCCGCCCAGCTCGGGCTCGGCGCGGTGGTCATCGACCGGCAGCAGGTCCCGGGCGGCACCTGTCTCAACTGGGGCTGCATTCCGACCAAGGCCCTCCTCGAGCACGCGCACGCGTTCAAGATCGCGCAGCAGGCCGGCGAGTGGGGCATAACGTTCGGGGCCGGCGACGCGACGCCGACCATCGATCTCGCCCGCGTCCACGAACGCCAGGACCGCATCGTCCTTGGCCTCACCAAGGGCATCGAGTATCTGTTCAAGAAGAACAAGATCGCGTGGGTGAAGGGCACGGCGCGCCTCGCCGAGCCCGGCGTCGTCGAGGTCACTGGCGGAGACGGCCCACGACGGATTACCGCACGGGAGATCATCGTGGCGACCGGATCGGCGCCGCGGCCCGCCCCCGGTATCGCGATCGACCACGAGCGCATCATCACGAGCGACGACGCGATCCATCTGCCGAAGGTGCCGAAGACGATCGCGGTGCTCGGCAGCGGCGCGGTCGGCGTCGAGTTCGCGTCGATCTTCCGGAGCTTCGGGAGCGACGTCACGATCATCGAGCTGCAGCCGCGCCTCGTGCCCGGTGAGGACGAAGCCGTGTCGGCCGAGCTCGCCAAGGCGTTCAAGAAGCGCGGCATCGCGGTGCGGACCGGAACGACGGTGACGTCGGCGGAGGTGAAGGACGGCCGTGTCGTCCTGGAGCTTCGAGCCGGCGCTGATGGCCGAACCGGGTCGCTCGAGGTCGAGACACTCCTCGTGGCGATCGGCCGCGCGGCGCTGACCGAGGGGCTCGGCGCCGCCGAGATGGGACTCGATCTGCAGCACGGCTTCCTGAAGGTGGACGACCTGCTGCGCACGAACGTCGCCGGCATTTCGGCGATTGGCGACGTGATTACCCTGGGCGCCGGCGCCCATCCGCAGCTCGCGCACCTTTCCTCGGCCGAGGGGATTCTCGTGGCCGAGCGGATCGCGGGCCGCGCCGTGCGGCCCATCAATTACGACCACGTGCCGACGTGCACCTACTGCGACCCGGAGATCGGGAGTGTCGGCCTGACCGAGGCGGAGGCCGCGAGCCGCGGCTTCGACGTCCGGGTCGGGACCTTTCCGTTCGGCGTCCTGGGGCGGGCGAGGATCGCCGGCGAGACCGAAGGCTTCGTCAAGATCGTCGCCGAGAAGCGGTACGACGAGATCCTCGGCGTGCACATGATCGGGCCGCGGGCGACCGAACTGGTTGCCGAGGCGACGGTGGCGCTGCGGCTGGAGTTGACCGTCGAGGAGCTGATTCACACCATCCACGCGCACCCCACGATGTCGGAAGCCATCGGCGAGGCGGCGCACGCCGTGCACGGCGCGGCGATACACGTATGATGCATAGAGGCACTGGGCCTCAGGCACTGGGCACGAGGACGGCTTCGTTGAAGGGGCCGAGTGCCCAATGCCCAGTGCCTGGCGCCAGACGCCTGGGGCTCCATGTCTAACGCCCGCGTAGAAGTCGTGATGCCCCAGATGGGCGAATCGATCGCCGAGGGGACCGTCGTCCGCTGGATCAAGCAAGTGGGCGACGTGATCGATCGCGACGACCCGCTGTTCGAGATCTCGACCGACAAGGTCGACGCCGAGGTGCCGTCGCCGGGCGCGGGGGTCCTGCTTCAGATCCTCGTCAAGGAAGGCGAGACGGTGCCGGTCAACAGCCTGGTCGCCGTGATCGGCGACCCGGATGCGGCCGCGGTTCATGCGCCAGCCGCCCCGGGATCGGCGGCCGGCACACCGAGCGAAGGCACCGGTCCCGTCCCCGCGCCGTCAGCCGACCGCGCCCGAGTGTCGCTGGACGACCGGAGGCACATTCGGTCGTCGCCGGTGGTTCGGAAGATCGCCCGCGAGCACGGCGTGGACATCACCACACTGCAGGGCACCGGCATCGCCGGCCGCGTGACCAAACGGGACATCCTGGCCTACGTCGAACGCGGTCCGTCCCATTCGACGCCGGCCCCGACGCCGCAGAAGCCGTCGGCTGCGCCTCCCGCGTTCGCGCCGGGCGAAGACGTGCGCATCGAGAAGATGAGCGTGATGCGCCGCAAGATCGCCGAGCACATGGTGGCGAGCATGCACACGTCGCCGCACGTGTACTCGGTCTACGAGGTGAGCTTCCATCGCGTCGACGAGCTTCGCCGGCTGAAGAAAGCGGAGTACGAGGCGGCCGGAGCCCGGCTGACTTACACGGCGTTCATCGCGAAGGCGGTCATCGAGACGATCGGCGAATTCCCCGTGATCAACGCCTCGCTCGATGGCGAGAACATCGTCTACAAACGCGACGTCAATCTGGGGATTGCCGTGGCGCTCGAGTCCGGGCTGCTCGTGCCCGTCATCCGCCGCGCGGGTGAGCGCGACATGCTCGGCCTCTGCCGCGCGATCCAGGACCTGGCGCACCGTGCGCGCACGAAGCAGCTCCACCCGGAGGAGGTCCAGTCCGGGACGTTCACCATCACCAATCCGGGCGTGTTCGGCGCGCTCTTTGGGATGCCGATCATCAATCAACCGCAGGTCGCCATCCTCGCCGTGGGCGCCATCGAGAAGCGGGTCGCGGTGGTCGACGACATGATCGCGGTGCGTCCGATGAGCTACCTGTCGCTCGGGCACGACCACCGGCTGGTCGATGGCGCCGACGCGGGGCGGTTCCTTCAAGCGTTGAAGGGCCGGATCGAGCAGTTCGATGAGCGGTGGGTCTAGAACTGGCGCGAGCGTCGTCTCCGGCCTCGACATCCGCCGGCTGGGCCGTGTCGAGTACGACGCGGCCGTCGAGCTGCAACGCGAGCTGGTCGAAGATCGGCGGGCCGGCCGCATTGGCGACACGGTGCTCCTGCTCGAGCATCCGGCGGTCATCACCTTAGGCGTCAAGACCCGCGGCCGTCCTTCGAACATCGTCGCGTCGGCCGAACGGCTGGCGGGGCTGGGCGTGGCCGTGCGAGAGACCGGGCGGGGCGGCGACGTCACTTACCATGGCCCTGGACAGCTCGTGGGCTATCCCATTCTCGATTTGAAACCCGATCGCTGCGATGTGCACCGCTACGTGCGGGACCTCGAGGGCGTGCTGATCAGCGCCGTTCGCGAGTTCGGCGTGGACGCGGGCCGGCTCGACGGGCTGACCGGCGTTTGGGTGGGGGCAGAAGGCCGCGAGGAGAAGCTGGCGGCCATCGGCGTGCGGATCAGCCGGTGGATCACGAGCCACGGCTTCGCGCTGAACGTGAGCTCGGATCTCACGGCGTTCGACCTCATCGTGCCGTGCGGGATTCGCGACCACGGCGTCACGTCGATCGAGCGCGTGCTGGGACGGCCGGTGCCCATGGCCGACGTCGAGACCGCCGTGGTTCGCGCGCTGAACACGACGTTCGGCTCGCGGGAGCACGAGATCGGTTCAGTCGCCCGGTGAGTTCTAGGACGGGCCGGCCGGAATGTCGAAGGAGGTCACGGCGCTGATCCTGCCGTGCTCGTCCAGCACGAAGACGCTCGTGCCCCGTGCGCGCTCCTGGTCCGACCCGTCGGTCGCGACCGACGACCAATCCGCGATCACGGTGCCCTGACAATGGTGCGGGTCGCCACGGCGTCGCAGGACCATGCCCGGCATGAAACGCTGCGCCGCGCCGATGTGCGCGGCCAGGTCGGGGAGTCCGTCGATCAGGCTGAATCGGTTTCTGAGCGCCACGTCGGGCGTGACAATGCCCGCAAGCGCGGCTTCGCGCGCCACCGCGTCGGGCTCAGACCAGGCGGCGAACCAGGCGTTGACGGTCGTCCCGACCCCGGTGTGCGCCTCGTCGGCGACCACGTTGCCGAAGACCGAGAGTTGGTACCGCCAGCCTTGCACGTGTTGATCGCGCGCGGCCGCATCGGAGAATTCATGCGAGAGGTGGAGCCGCGTGCCGCCCGGCGCGGGCTCTAGTGCGATCGTGACCAGCGAGGCGCCGAGCGGCACAGGTGTGCCGCTCGTGAATCCGTAGGTGAACGCAATCCGGTCGGGCGCCGCGAGCTCGACGATCGTGCCTTGGGCTTCGACTCCGTTCGGATAGCGGATGTACACGAGGCCACCCGTGACGGGCTCGATCGTCGACCCGGCGCCCCACCACGACGCCCAGCGGACCGAATCGGTGAAGTAACGAAAGACCGTCTCGCGCGTCGCGCGAATGACGACCGACCGGTCGAGTCGATAGGGAAGCGCCTTCATGAGAGGGATCTCCTGGCCGCGCGGCGACGGGGCCGCGGGCCGCGCCGCGCCTGCTCAAGTTCCGCCGCGATCGTCAGCCGTGAGAGCGCATCGTCCCACATCCGCTCGAGCATCGGGCGGACGGCGCCGAGGGCGCTTCGCCTCGCCCGATAGAACCGGTACCGGCCCGCGACGCGGCGGTTGACCAGACCCGCCTGCCGCAGCGTCTGGAGCTGCAGAGAGATCGCGCCAAACGTGACATCGGATAATTCGCGGTGGATGTCGCCGGCGGATCGCTCACGGCCCCAAATGCATCGAAGGATTTCACGCCGTCTCGGCGACGCGACGGCGGCGAGGGCGTCCTGAGTAAGGACCACGAACAACATATTAGTAAAAACTAAAATAATGTCAATGGCGCGCAAGCGACCGATCCGCGGGAAATCGGGCGCGGTCCCTTACCCCAGACTGTTGATGAGTTCAGTCCGCTCCTGCGGGCTGAGCGACGGCACGATTCGTCGCAGGACCTGTCCCTCGCCGAGCTCCACGGGCAGCATTGCCGCCGTGCCGCGGGCGCCCAACTCCCCGTCGAGCAGGGTCAGCGCGTGCAGGCGGCGCCGCGACCCCGAGGCGAGCGCCTCGACCACCTGAGCCGTCGCGGCCGCGATCGCGTGGGCGCCCGGCGGCCACAGGCGCCTGACCGCGTCAGAGATTGCACGGAGACGGTGCGCCGGCACGCAGTCGGTCACGAGCGAACCGGCCAGCGTGGCCGATGACCAGCCGAGCACGACGGACGGCGGCCGGCCGACCACGCTCAGCAGGACGTCGGCGGCCGCGCCGTTGGTCTCGAGGGCGACCAGGGCGCGTGTCATGCCGACAAGCGCGGATGGGGCCGTGCCCACCAGACGATTGGCGCGCACGCCCACCTCGCGGGCCGCGGCTTCGAGCAGCCAGAGCTGGTCCGGGCCGGCGAAGACAAACGGTCCCGATGCGCCGGCCCGCGCCAGCTGGCGAACGAGCCCGAGCCCCGCCTCGCCCTTCCACTGACCGCTGGCAACCGCGTCGGCCACGACGATGACCGAGGCGCCGACCGCCGCCAGGGCGTCGGCGTTGGCCGAGAGCCGTGTGTCGAACGGCTCAATCGGGCCGGATTGTTGAATGTCGAGCGCTTTGCCCGCGGCGGCGGCGCCGTTGGGGTCAACGAGGAGGATCTCGCGAACGCGCGCGCGGATCGCCAGCTTGTGCGCGATGGCGCCGCCGAGCTCTCCGGCGCCCAGGATGGCGACAACGGACATGAAGTCGATATTCTACTGGCAGGAGCGTGTATGCGAAGAGCGATCGTCACCGGAGGTTCGCGCGGGATTGGCTTTGCGATCGCGCGGGAGATCCTGGCTGAAGGCGGGCGGGTCATGATTACGGGCCTCGACGGCTCGCGCGTGGCGGCCGCGGTCGCCGCCCTTGGCGCCGGCGCCGAGCCGGCGCGGGTGGACGGGTTGGTGGCCGACGTACGCGACCCGCAGGCCGTCGCGCGGTTGTTCGAGGAGTCGGCGAAGCGCCTGGGCGGGATCGATACGCTCGTCAACAACGCCGGCGTCGGCGCGTTCGTCAGCGTCGCCGCGATGTCGGACGCGGATTGGCGGCGGGTGATCGACACGAACCTGACGGGCGCGTTCCTCTGCTCGCGCGCCGCGATTCCCCATCTCACGCAGGCCGGCGGCGGGTGGATCATCAACATCGCGAGCCTGGCCGGGCGCAATTCCTTTCCCGAAGGGGCGGCCTACTGCGCCTCCAAGGCGGGCCTCATTGCCTTCAGCGAGTCGCTGATGCAGGAAGTGCGCTTCGACAACATCCGCGTGAGCGTCGTCATGCCGGGATCGGTCGGGACGGACTTCTCATCGCCATCCCGCACCGAGTCGGGCGCGCAGACCTGGAAACTCACGCCCGACGACATCGCGGAAGTTGTCGTCGACCTGCTGCGCCATCCGGCGCGCAGCCTGCCGAGCAAGGTCGAGATTCGGCCGGCGAAGACCAAGTCCGCCTGAACCTGCCAGTCCCGCGGGCTCAACGAATCGACCATCATCATGCAGATTGTCTCCGCCGCCGTCGCGCCGTTCTTCAAGAACGGCTACCTCGTCTCGTCCAAGTCGAGCCGCGAAGCGGTCCTCATCGATCCCGGCGATGAAGTGGAGGAACTGCTCGATGCGGCGGCGGCGAGCGACCGGCTCGTCGTGGCGATTCTTCTGACGCATGCCCACTTCGACCACATCACGGGCGTGGCGCGTGCGAAGGATCTGCTGCACGTCCCGATCTGGCTGCAGCGCGAAGACTTGTTCCTGTACGAAGGGGCGGCCGAGCAGGGCCGGATGTTCGGCGTGACCGTGGAGCCGCCTCCGCCCGTTCGACCGGTTCTACGAGGCGGGGACGCCGTTTCGGTTCGGCGCGTGCGTGGTGGACGTGCTCCCGACGCCCGGGCATTGTCCCGGCGGCGTCTGCCTTGCCATCGGCCAGGCCGGGTCCGCCGCGCGCGAGCTCTTCGTCGGCGATACGCTCTTCGCCGGGTCGGTCGGACGCACCGACTTGCCGGGCGCCGATCACGACGTGCTGATGCGGTCGATTCGCGACGTGCTCTTCGCCTTTCCGGACGACACCGTCGTCCATCCGGGCCACGGGCCCGCGACCACGATTGGCGTCGAGCGGCGGTCGAACCCCTTCTTTCGCTGACGCCGCGGCGCCTGGTCTGCCGTCCAATCCGGCGGGCCGCGCTCGCGCCGCGTGCTAAGCTGGCGACCAAGCCGCAACTGCTCCCCGGACGAGGAACGCGCGTGACGTCCCCAGGTTTATCAAATCTCGTGGCCCTCGCCATTCAGGCGACGGGCGCGTTGCTCCTTGCGACGCTGTGTCTCGTCCTTCAGCAGACGGTGCGCCGCGAGCCGCTCGGCTACTGGTCGGCCGGATGGTTCGCCCTGGCCGCCGCGCTGCTGTCGCTGCTGGCCGCGTTCGAGTTCCCCGAACTGGGATGGATCGGCGAAAGCCTGTACGTGGTGGGCGAGTACGCGTTCGCCTACCTTGTGGTCGTGGGCTGCCGCCGGCTGGTCACGGGCCGCCGTCCACGCCGGATCGAATTGTGGCTGTTCCTGCCGGCGGTCGGCCTCGCGATCTTGCTGCCGTGGTCCACCGCCGGTCATTTCGACGCGTTCTTCCCGATCCACACGCTGATCTACGCGGGCCTCTTCGTGCTCTCGCTCCGTGTCCTTCGGCGCCGCCCATCGCTTCATGGCGGCGTCACCGGCCTTCGCGTCATGAAGGTCGCGCTACTCCTGCTGGCCCTCGACTACCTTCACTACTCCGTGGTGTACGTCCTGATCGGGCGCGGGGCGATCGCGCCGGGCGAGCCGTATCTCGTCTATTCGCCCCTGTACGACCTGCTCTGCCTGGTGCTGCTGGCGTTCGGCATGCTGATGGTCACGACAGGCGAGGTCCAGCACGAGTTGGAGGTGGCCAACACGAGTCTGGCGCAGGCACGCGACCGGCTCGAGGCCATGGCCCAGCTCGATCACTTGACGTCGGCGCTCAATCGCCACGCGTTCGACTCGATCGTCGAGGATGCGCCCCCCGGACGCGGAAATCGACTGCGCGGCTGCGCCGCGGTCGCCGACATCGACGGCCTCAAAGCCATCAACGATCGCTACGGCCACGCCGCCGGCGATGCCACGATCCGCGCGGTGGCCACCGGGCTGCGGTCCTGCATCCGCGCCGACGACCTCCTGTTCCGCTGGGGCGGCGACGAGTTCCTGATCCTTTTCATCGGCGTCGGCGAGCCGGAGGCCCGGTCGCGCCTGGGCGCGGTGAACGTCGCGCTTCGGCAGTCGAGCTCCGCGGGCGTGCCCGAAGACGTCGGCGTTTCCGTGTCGATTGGATACGCGCCGTTCGACGGCGCGGCATCGCTCGACGAGGTCATCGCCGAGGCCGACACCGCGATGTACCAGAAGAAGCGGGCCGGGCGAAACGCCGGCTGAATCTCAGTTCGGGGACGCGTGTGTCACGGTGAAGACGCACCGTCCCACCGTCAACGTATCTCCGGTCTTGAGCACCGCGCGTTCGATCGGCGTGCCGTTGACGAGGGTGCCGTTCGTGCTGCCGAGGTCCTCGACGACGAGCTGGTTGGAGGCATCGGCGGTGAGCCGGCAGTGGAGACGCGAGACGAGCGCCGCGTCCACGATGAAATCCGCGCGCGCCGTCCGGCCCAGAGTCTTGACGCTGCCCTGCGGCAGCCGAAGCGTCAGCGACGGTTCGCCGTCGCTCTGAAGGATCCAGCTCACCAATCGAACCCCCGCGATATCACTTTTTCGGCGTGTTCAGCGTTTGGGCCAGCCAGTCACCGAGCGCCGACGTCACGGCCGGCGACACGGCCTCTCGGGCCAAGCTCGCGTACTCGTCAACTTCGCCCGACTTGGCCGGCACGAGCAGATGGTTGATGCCCGGCACGATCACCTTGCGCGTGTCGTCGGCCGAAGCGTGCTTGCGCGCCTTGGCCATGGCTTCCAAGCGGTCGGCGTTCTCGGGCGGCACTTGCGTGTCGAGTGCGCCTTGAATGATGAGCACGGGCTGCTTGACCTTCGCCACGAGCGGCGCCGGGTCGAACGCGATCCAGCTCTTGAACCACGCCGTCTCGGCTTGCTGCCGGACATCGGCCGGCAGGTCGGTCCAGCCTTTGCCGGACGCGACCGCGTCAAGAATCCGCTTCTCGAGGTCGATCTTCGCCTGCCGCGACGCCGCGTCCAGGCCGGTCATCGACAGGGCGTGCGCCTGCTGCGCGAGCGTGATCTCCCGGCCGGTCTCGCCGGGCG
The DNA here is from genome assembly GCA_963849525.1 of uncultured Acidobacteriota bacterium. Taxonomy (GTDB): domain Bacteria; phylum Acidobacteriota; class Vicinamibacteria; order Vicinamibacterales; family SCN-69-37; genus CAVXSP01. Next base: position 1,121,800 of record CAWKHL010000010.1, read on the forward strand.
CCGCGAGCAGCGCCACGGCGGCCACGTCGTCGTCGTGCGCGGCGACGATCAAGGCGACCGCGCCTCCCTCGGAATGGCCCACGAGCGCCACCCGCTTCTTGTCGACATCGGGTCGTTTGCGGACCCAGTCGACAACCCGCCGGGCGTCCTCGGCGTAGTCCTCGATGGTGGCGCTTTCGGTCCGCCCGCCGCTTCGGCCGACGCCGCGTTTGTCGTAGCGGACGACGAGAAATCCCCGGTCGGCCAGCGCCCCGGCAATCTCGCCGAAGATTGGAATACCCACGACGTTCTCGTCGCGGTCCTGCGGCCCCGAGCCGGCAATCAACACCACGGCGGGTGCCGGTCCGGTCACGTCCTTGGGCCGGGACACCGTGCCGGCCAGATTGAAGCCAACCGACGGGATCGACACTTCCTCGTCGCCGGGCCGGGTGATGGTCTCTTCGCGCGTCGTGACGCTCGCCAGATCCTCGCGCACCACCGACAGCGACGCGGCGGGAATCACGACCCGGGCCAGGCGGCTCTCGGCGTCGATCCACACGTCGACCGCCAACGGCCGGCCGGGGTTGTTGAACGTCATGGCGACCTGCCGCAACGCAATCTGGCCCGCGTCGGTCGAGAAACGGTGCGAGGCGATTCCCGTGACCGTCGCGGTGATCTCCGCTTGAGGGACGACGTAGATTGGGAATTCTGCGCCAACGGCGGCGGTGCCGATCCGCGCGGCGAGCGCCTCGTACGCCGCGTAGAAGTTGTTGGGGAGCACGACCGTCCGCGGCGAGACGGGCTGCGAAACCGCGATCGGCGCGCCGCGCTGCGTGCCTTGCGTCGTCGCCTGCGTCGGCGTAAACGTCGTCGTGAGCGTCAACGGCTGGCCGGCCAGCAAGGCGCTGATCGTGAGCGATTGCGGCTGCCAGTCGAGCCCGTAGCTCAGCTCGAAGAGCGTCGTGGAGAGATTGATTGGCGCGTCCAGACTCCCCGTCGCGGAGACGTGCCAGCCGTCCGTCGTCTTTCGGATCGACATCGTCTCCGAGCCGACGGGCCGGCCTTGCAGGAGCACGATGAAGCGCGTGCCCGGCGTCTCCGTGCCCTGGGCCGCCGCAGCTCTCGCGCGCGGCGCCGGCGCCAGCAGGACCGCCATCGCGGCAATCGCCGCGCCGCGAACGAGGCGCCCCAAGGTCGAGCGGCGTTCGCCGAAAGGACGGCTAAGATGACGGGAGCACCGTGTCATGACCGAAACCACCGATCAGTATCGCATTATTGCCAACGGCGCCGGCTGGCTCGACCGACAGTCTTCGGGACGCCTTCGCATCGACGGGCGTGATGCCCTTGGCTTCCTCCACGCGCTGGTCACGGGCGACGTCCAGTCGCTCGTGCCCGGACGCGCGGTCTACGCAGCCTACCTCACGCCGCAAGGCAGGATGATCGCCGACTTGACGATTCACCGCCTCGAGGACGGGCTGCTGATCCAGACCGCTCCAGGACAGGGCGGCCCCTTGGCCCATCGGCTCGACCAGCTCATCTTCGCCGAGGATGCGCGGGTGATCGACATTTCGCCCGCAACCGGCGAAATCGAGGTGCTGGGTCCACACGCCGCGGCCGCACTCGCGCACGCGTTCGGGTCCGAGGCCGATGTGGTCACAAGTCTCGCGCCTCTCTCGCACGTCGTCGTCCAAGGGACGACGATTGCGCGGGCCGAAGACCTTGGGGCATGTCCGGTGTTCGGGCTCATCTTCGCGCGAGAGGCATTTGGCGAATTGGTCCGCCGGCTGGAATCGGCCGGCGTCGCGCCGGTGTCGGCCGACGTGGTCGAGGCGATGCGCATCGAAGCGGGCCGCCCTCGCTTCGGCGTCGACATGACCGACGAGACGATTCCGCTCGAGGCCGGCCTGCTCGACCGGGCGATCAGCACGACCAAGGGGTGCTACGTCGGGCAGGAGGTCATCATTCGCGTGCTGCATCGAGGCGGCGGGCGGGTGGCCAAACGGCTCGTCACGCTGGCGTTCGACGCGGCGCTCGATCGGCCGCCGGCCGCCGGGACGCCGCTCTTCGACCACGACCGCGAAGTGGGCAGGATCACGAGCGCGGCGGTTTCACCCGCGCACGGCCACGTAGTCGCCTTGGGCTACGTGCGGCGAGAAGACGCCGAACCCGGACGCGCGCTCACCGCCAAGACACCCGAAGGGGGCTGGTCGGCCCAGGTCACGGGGCTGGGCGGGTAAGTTTCGCTATGCGGGCGGGCGCGCTGAGGCGTCCGCCTCTCCAAGGAGAAGGGCGACGAGGTCTCGGTCGGCTTCCGGGACGTCCAGCTCGCGCAGCTCATCGGGTGCGACCCATCGAAGCTCCTGGCCCAGCCGCGGCGCCGGCTCGCCGAGGAGGTCGCAGCGGTAGAAGTGAAGGCGGATGGTTCGCGTCGGATAGGCGTGCTCGGTCGAGAGCAGCTTGGGGCCGACGGTCGAGCGGACGCCGAGCTCCTCGAGCAGCTCGCGCCGCAAGCCGGCGTCGGGCGTTTCACCCGGATCGAGCTTACCGCCCGGGAACTCCCACAATCCCGCCAGATGCGTGCCCGCGAGCCGTCGGGACATCAGCCATCGTCCGGCCCGCGCGACGACCGCGGCGACGACGACGACGGGATTGGCACGTTGGTCGTTCACCGGCGGCGGGTGGGAGCGGTCGTGGGCTTGGCGGCCCGTTCGTGCTCAGGGTTGAACGGAAACGAGAGGCAGTTGGCGGCGAGCGGGCACAGCAGGCACTGCGGCTTGCGCGCCGAGCAGAGCGTGGCGCCGAAGTCCATCAGCGCCTGATTGAAGTCGAAGACGCGGCGGTAGGGCAGTACGGCGCGCGAGACTTCCCACAGGTGCCGGTCCATCGCATGGCTCCTGGCCTCGCCCTTGCCGACAAAGACCCGGAACAGCACGCGCGCCACGTTCGTGTCGAGAATTGCCGCGCGCTTGCCAAAGGCGAAGCTCATCACCGCGCCGGCCGTGTACGCGCCGATGCCCTTGAACGACCGCAGCGTCGCCTCATCGCCCGGCAGCTGGCCGCCGTGCTTGTGCACGGCCTCGCGCGCGATCGCGTGCAGCCGCCTGGGACGGATGTTGTAGCCCAGCGGATACCAGGTCTTGACCACCTCGCCCTCGGGCGCCGCGGCCAGCGTTTCGAGCGTCGGGTAGCGGCCGAGCCACTCGTGGTACTTGGGCTCGACGCGGTCGACCTGCGTCTGCTGGAGCATCACTTCCGAGACCAGCACGTGGTACGGGTCGCGCGTCCGTCGCCAAGGCAAATCCCGTCCGTGGCGGCCGTACCAGGTGAGCAGCCGGCGCCGGAACCACTGGCGCTGCTGGGCGTCGGGAAGGGGAGAGGGGGCGGCACGCCTCGCGCGCTTCTGCCGTTTGGGTCGTCCGCCAGCCACTTCGGCGTCACTATAATCTGACCGCAGTGAAGATTTACACCAAGACCGGTGACGCGGGCGAGACGGGGTTGTTCGACGGCACCCGCGTCTCGAAGGCCGACGCGCGAGTCGAGGCCAATGGCACGGTTGACGAGCTGTCGGCGTGGCTGGGCTTCGCGCGGGCCGACGGACCCGATTCGGATCTCGACGACATGCTGGCGCGCATTCAGGGAGACCTGCTGGCGGCCGGCGCCCTGCTCGCCGACCCGCGACGGAAGATCGCGGCGAGGGTTGAGAAAGCGGCGCTCGGCGAAGATGACGTGCGCCGCCTGGAGGCGTGGATCGACGTGCTGGATGCGGCGCTGCCGCCGCTCCGGCGGTTCCTGCTGGCCGGTGGCAGCCCGACCGGCGCGAAGCTCCACTTGGCGCGCGCCGTCTGCCGGCGCGCCGAGCGCACGGTCGTCGCGCTGGGGGCCGCCGAGGTCGATCCGGTCGTCGTGATCTACCTCAATCGCCTTTCGGACCTGCTCTTCGTCATGGCGCGGGCCGCCAACCTTCGCGCGGGCCGCCCGGAGCCGGAGTGGTAGCGGCCGACGCGTACGCGGTGTGCCGCCAGGTCGCCCGCCGCCACTACGAGAACTTCCCCGTAGCGTCGCGGCTGGTGCCGCGAAGGATGCGCCCGCACGTCGTGGCGATTTACGCCTTCGCGCGAATCGCGGACGACTTCGCCGACGAGGGGACGCGAACCGGCGCCGAACGCCTGGCGCTCATCGACGACTGGCGCGCGCGGCTGCACGCGGCCGCCGGTGGGCCGGCCGTGCCCGTCCCCGCTGCGGGCGACGCCGACCTTCGCGAGACGGCCGACGCGGTGTTCCAGGCCCTGGGCGAGACGATGCGGACGTGCGCGTTGGACGAGCAGCTCCTGGACGACCTGCTCAGCGCGTTCCGCCAGGACGTGCTCGTCACGAGATACGCGACGTGGGAGGATTCTGTTCGATTACTGCCGGCGCTCCGCCAACCCGGTCGGCCGCCTGGTCTTGCGTGTGGCCGGCTGCCAGACGCCGGCGCTCGACGAGTGGTCGGACGCGATCTGCACGGGCCTTCAACTGACGAACTTCTGGCAGGACCTGGAGCGTGATTGGCGGAAAGGCCGTCTGTACGTGCCGGCGGCCGTGGTCAACGACGCCGGCGCGAAAGAGTCCGACCTCGACGTTCGCCGGTTGACGCCCGAATGGGGTGAGGCGTTGAGCGCCGCGGCCCGGCGGACCCGCGCGCTGTTCGAACAGGGCCGCGAGCTGCCGGGTCGCGTTCCGGGACGCCTGGGCTGGGAGCTGCGCGCGACATGGCTGGGCGGGATGCGCGTGCTGGATCGGTTGGAGGGCGGCGGCTTCGACGTGTTCAGCGAGCGCCCGGTTCTTGGCTGGCCGGATGCGGCGATCATCGGCTGGCGGATGTTGACGTGGCGATGACGCGCAACACTAGCTTCTACTACTCGTTTCTCGTGCTCTCCGCGGTTCAGCGACGCGCCATCACCGCGGTCTTCGACGTCTGCCGCGCGATCGACGACTGCGTCGATCTCGAGACGGATCCCGCCCGCGCCGCGGCCGCGCTCGATCGCTGGCGCGAGGAGATCCCGCGGTGGTTCGACGGCCGCCCGCCAGCGACCGAGGAAGGCCGGCGCCTTCAGCCGTTCGTCGCGGCCTTCGGCCTCGAGCGGGCGCCGTTCGACGCGCTCGTCGAGGGCGTGGCGATGGACGCGGCGCCCCTCAGGTTCACGTCATTCCCGGAGCTCGAGACCTATTGCCACCGCGTGGCGTCGTCGGTCGGCGCGATGTGCGTGCGGATCTTCGGCTACGAGGACCCGGGAACGCTCGTCTACGCCAGGGATCTTGGCGTCGCGCTTCAGTTGACGAACATCCTGCGCGACGTCGCGACCGATTACGCTCGCGGCCGCTGCTACATTCCGGCGGACGACCTCGAGCGGTTTCAGTGCGCCGAGGCCGACATCGCCGACGAAATCGCGCACGCCGGACACGGCGTGCGGAACCGGCGCGTGCAGGCGCTGCTGGAGCACCAGGCCGCGCGCGCCCGCGTCTTCTTCGACCGGGCGGCCCGCGCGCTCCCGCCGGTTGATGCGCCGCGCCTGGTCTCGGCCGAAGTCATGCGCGCGATTCTACTGGGACGTGCTCCGCCGGATCGAGGCCGCCCGCTGTGACGTCTTCACGAGGAAGATTCGCGTGCCGCGGCCGGCTCAGGCACGGATTGCCGTCAAGACCTGGTGGACGGCTCGGCGCGGGCGGCGCGGGCGGTGATGCGCGCCGATGTCGTCGTGATCGGGGCCGGCTGCGCGGGGCTCAGCGCGGCGGTGACTCTGGCGGACGCCGGCCTCTCGGTAGCGGTCGTCGAGGCGGCGCCGAGATTGGGAGGACGCGCGTCGGCCTTTGACGACCGCGTGTCCGGCGAGCGAGTCGACAACGGCCAGCACGTCCTCTTCGGCTGCTACCGGGAGACGTACCGCTGGCTCAGGCGCCTGGGCACCGACGACCGCGCGCCGCTGGATCGACGGTTGAGGGTCGCCATGGCGGCGGGCGACGGCCGGGTCGCCGTGCTGTCCTGTCCGCCGTGGCGCTCCCCATGGCACCTGGCCGGCGGGATTCTCGGCTGGCCGGCGATCGCGCTGCGCGATCGCCTCAGCGCCTTGAAGCTTCTGCCCGTGCTGCGCGAGGTCAAGCGGGAGGGCGCGGCGGCCGCGGCCCGACGCGTGCCGGCCGACGAGACCGTGACGGCGTGGCTCGCGGCGCACGGTCAGTCGCCCGCGCTCTGCCGGTGGCTGTGGGCGCCGCTCGCGGTCGCGGCGCTCAATCAATCCCCAGACACCGCAGCGGCCGCGCCGTTCGTCCGCGTGCTCGGCGAGATGTTCGGACCCGGTCCGGAGGATTCGGCGATCGGCGTGCCGGCCGTTCCGCTCGACGAGCTCTACGCGGTGCCTGCCGCCCGCGTCATCGAATCGGCGGGCGGCGCCGTTCTTGTCAAGGCGCCGGCCCGAATCGTCACCGACGCGAACGATCGGATCACGCACGTGCAGGCCGGTGAAGCTGAGGTCACGACAAGCCGGGTCGTGAGCGCGGTGCCGTGGCACGAGTTCTCGCGGATCTGGGCGGGGCCGGTTCCTGGTCAACTGGCCCACATGGCAGCAAGCGCGGCCGCCATGGAGGCGCTTCCCATCGTGACGGTCAATCTCTGGTTTGACAGGCCCGTCATGCCGGAAAGATTCGTGGGATTGGTCGATGGGCCGATGCAGTGGGCGTTCGACAAGAGCGCGATCTTCGCGCGAGAAGCGGGGCACGTCGCGGTGGTGGCCAGCGCGGCGACCGACCTGGTCGGCCTCGATCGCGACGAAGCGACGGAGCTGGCCCGCGCGCAGCTCGCGAGAACGCTTCCCCGAGCCGCTGCCGCTCGTCTGTTGCGAGCGGTCGTCGTCCGCGAGCGGCGCGCGACGTTCTCGCTCGCGCCCGGCGCGCCGCCTCGGCCAAAGACGGAAACTCCGCTCGCCGGCTTCTATCTTGCCGGCGACTGGGTCGACACAGGGCTGCCGGGGACGATTGAAAGTGCCGTGACCAGCGGTCGGTGGGCGGCCGAGCGGGTCATTGAGTCATTGGGCCGTTGACCATTGGGCCATTGGGCCATTGGGTCATTGGGTCATTGAGCCATTGGGCATTGGGTCATTGAGCCATTGGGGCATTGTCGAGAGGCGGGACGGCTTTCAAGGGCCAGCGGCTCTCGTCGCCTCGCCGTATAGTGAGCCTGCATGGCGGCGACCGTTGGTTCTTCGCGTCGGGGCACCCTGGCATCTGGCCGGTGGTGTCTGGCCGCCGTTCTTGCCGCACAACTTCTCCTCTTCCTGCCGGCTCTCACCTCGCCCGGGCTGATTCGCGCGCCGCTGCCGAAGATCAGCGAAGCGACGAGTGAGACGTACCCCTGGAACATCTTCTGGCGCGACGAGGTGCGTGCGGGCCGCTTCCCGCTGTGGAACTCGCTGTCGTTCGGCGGCACGCCGTTCGTGGGCGATCCGCAGGCGCAGACCTTCTATCCGAGTCACGCGCTGTGGCTCGTCATGCCGCCCGACCTGGCGTTCAAGCTCACGCTGCTGTTGCACGTGTGGCTGGGATCGTGGCTGATGTACCGGCTCGTGCGCGAGCTCGGCGCGAATCGCTTCGGTGCGTCGGTGTCGGGCCTCGCGTACGGCTTGCAAGGGCAGGCGATTGTGTTCGCGTATGCCGGCTGGCTGCAGGTGCTGGCGCCGATGGCGTGGGCGCCCGGCGTCGTCTGGCTCACGTGCCGCGCGCTTCGCGACACGCGCCGATGGCCAGGTGGCCTCATGGCCGTCGCCGGCATCGTGCTCGGCGTGCAGATCCTGAGCGGACATCCCGAGTGGGTGCGCTACACGCTCATCATCACGGCCATTGTGGTGGCCGGCGCCGGCTCGTTGCGGCGGTCGTGGAGTCAGCGGGCCGTGATTTTCGCGGGCATCGTGGCGATCGGCTTACTCGTCGGCGCGCCGCAGCTGCTGCCGACCGCGCAGGCGACGCTGCACTCGGGCAGCGGTCAGGGCGCGCTCGCCACGGGCGCGCTCCAGAAGGGCAGTTCCTTGCCGCCGTTGTCGTTGCCGACGATCGTGGCGCCGAGGCTCTTCGGGCCGTGGGACTTGTCGCTCACGACCGACGGCCTGGTCCACAAGTTGTCGGGGTCGCTCGTCTCGTTCGGCGAGACGCTGATCTACGTCGGCGTGTTGCCGCTCCTGCTCGTGTGTCTACCCGGAGGCGAGTCGTTCCGGGTGCGGCCGCGCGTCTGGTTCTTCATCGCGGCGACCGGCATGGTCTTCGCGCTCAACGATTGGACGCACGCGCAAAGCCTGGTCGATGCCGTCATTCCATTCGACGCGGCGTTTCGCAGCCCTGGCCGCTTCGTGTTCCTGACGAACTTCGCGTTGGTCGTGCTCGCCGGGCTGGGCGCGTCCGTGCTCGGTTCGCCGGAGGTGGCCTCGCGTGCTCGGCGCGTCGGCCGCGCGGCCGCGGCGGGCGCGGCGGTCCTCGCGGGCGTGTCCGGCGCCCTGTTCTGGTTTCGCGCTCCGGTCGTGCGGCTGGTGCTGGCGCGCGTTCATCTCACGCCGAGCGTGCTGGCCACCGTGCTCGCGCGTCCGGAGACGCCCGCGACGCTGGGTGGGTGGGCCGTCGCGCACGCGGCGTTGTCGCTGGCGGTCGCCTCGCTCCTGCTGGCGGTGTCCGGGGCCGCCGTGTTCTGGACGTCGAATCGTCTGACGCCGCTCCGCCAGGCCGCGCTCCTGGTGATTCTCGCGGTCGACCTCGGGATGTTTGCCTACCCCTTCCTCTCGAGCGTCGTGACCACTGACGCCGCGTATCGGCAGGACCGTCTGGTGCTGGCGCCGGTCATCGGCCAGGCCGACGCGCGCGTCGGCGCCGCCGCGGGCGACCTCTTCGAATCCGGCGACAACGCGAACATCCTCTGGGGCGTACGGTCGCTCAACGGCTACGACCGGTTTCACCTCGCGGGGTGGGATCGGCTGATGACGGTGCTGGCCGGCTCATCGCCGGACGCGTTGGGGGCGGCCGGCGTCACGCACGCCATCGAGCGCCAGCCCGGCGGGTCGCTTGCCTTGCGGGCGCTGGTCTCGACGCGCGGCCGCGCCTGGTGGAGCGACGACACGCATGTTGCGGATAGCGCGGAATCGGCGGCGCGCTTGCTGCCGTCCATCGGACTCGGTGGCGGCGTTGTGCTCGAGCGCGCGGCCGCCATCTCCGAGCACGCGTCCGCGCCGCCGGCCACCGCCGAGGTCGTCATCGACCGCGACGTGCCCGGCGACATCGGGCTGCATCTCCGCGCACCGCGAGCAGGCTGGGTCGTCGTGACCGAGGCCATGTATCCCGGCTGGACGGCCACGGTGAACGGCGCCACGACGTCGGTGTCACGCGCGTTCGGTCTGTTTCAGGCGATTCACGTGCCGGCAGGCGAGGTGCGGGTCGAATTGCGCTTTCGCCCTCGTGTCGTGTGGTGGGGCGTCGCCGGATTCCTCGCCGGCTTGTTCGTGAGCATCCTGCTCACCATCGCGACGAAGAAGCCCGTGGTACCGGCAGAGACCGCGGCGGACTGACAATCGCACGACCGGGACATCGTTGGCCATTGGGCCATTGGGCCATTGGGCCATTGCGTCATTTCTTCGTGCGAGCGGCGCGACCGCAAGGCGCTCGATTGCCTGCGGTGCGGCGGCCGCGCGCAGGAGACCGCCCGCTCGAGGAATGGACGACTCGCCTCGTGGTGCGCCTCATCCGCCCAGCGGCTGTGCCGCCCCGCCCTTCGCGCTATGATGCGGCACGCCTGGGAGGCCGCGGACGGGATGGCATTGACGATTGGTGCTCGGCTGGGTCCATACGAAATCCTCGGCGACCTGGGGGCCGGGGGCATGGGCGAGGTCTACCGCGCCCGCGACACCAAGCTCGGCCGCGATGTCGCGCTGAAGGTGCTGCCGGCGCTCGTTGCCGACGCGCCCGATCGGCTCGCGCGGTTCCGGCGCGAGGCGCACGTGCTCGCGGCGCTCAACCACCCCAACATCGCGCAGATCTACGGCTTCGAAGACGCGCCGCCGGCAGGTGGCGGACCGGTGGTTCACGCGCTGGTGATGGAGCTGGTCGAGGGCCCGACGCTGGCGGAGATCATCGACGGACCGCCTCGCCAGGCGTCCGGCGCGGCCGCGGCGACCGCGAGCAAGCTTGGCCTGCCGCACCCCGCCGCGTCCGGCAGAGGTCTGCCCCTCGACGAAGCGTTGCGCATCGCGCGGCAAATAGCCCTTGCGCTCGAGGTCGCGCACGAGCAGGGCATCGTGCACCGCGATCTGAAGCCGGCCAACGTCAAGGTCCGTCCCGACGGCACGGTGAAGGTCCTCGACTTCGGCTTGGCGAAGGCGGCCGACCCCACCTCGACGCCGGGCATGGACATCTCCAACTCGCCGACGCTCAGCGCGCATGCGACGCAGCTCGGCATCATCCTTGGCACGGCGGCCTACATGGCGCCCGAGCAGGCCAAGGGCAAGGTCGTGGACAAGCGCGCGGACATCTGGGCGTTCGGCGTCGTGCTCTACGAGATGCTCACCGGCCGCCGGGCGTTTGAAGGCGACGACGTCTCGGATGTGCTGGCCGCCGTTTTGCGGCAGGAGGTCGACTGGAGCGCGCTGCCGGCCGGCACGCCGCCCGCCGTGCGCCGCCTGCTCGAGCGGTGCCTCGAGCGCGATCCGAAACGCCGTCTGCGAGACATCGGCGATGCCTGGCTGGACGTTGACGCTGCTCTCGCGGGAAGTGCGGCCGCGGCATCTGGCGTTGCGGCCAGCCCGGCGTCCGTCGAGACCGCACGCGCGTCAGGCCTCGCTCGCTGGTCTGCCGTGGATCGCCGCCGGCCTTATCGCTGCCGCGAGTCTCACGTGGGCGATCCTGCGCCAGCCGGCGCCGGCGCCGGCCTCACTCGTCGTGCGCGCGCAGACGGTGCTGAAGGATCGGTCGCTCTTCATCGCGGTCTCGAACGACGGCACGCGCATGGCGTTCACGACGGCGCAGGGTGCCGGGTCGGGTCTGACGCTGCGGATGCTCGATCAATTCGCCGGCAAGATCATCCCTGGATCCGACGGCGCGCTCCTGCCGCTCTTCTCGCCGGACGGCGAGTGGATCGCGTACACGACGACGGATCAACCGCGGAAGATCCGGAAGATTCCCATCACGGGCGGCACGTCAATCACGATCTGCGACGGTAGTTTCTTCGACGGCGGCACATGGGGCCCGGACGACACCATTGTGTTCAGCGGTCCCAAGGGGCTGCTGCAGGTCCCGGCCGGGGGCGGCGCGCCGCAGGAGTTGACCACCGTAGATACCGCCAAGGGCGAGGTCTCACACGGCCGGCCGCAATTTCTGCCAGGCGGCAAACAGATCCTGTTCACGATCAACGGCTCGTCCGATCCGCAGTTTGCCGTGCTCGATCTGGCCACCGGCAAGTACACGCGCGTCGCGAAGGGCGGGACGAACGGGCGCTACGCGCCGAGCGGGCACCTGACCTACGTGCGCGACGCCACGCTGTTCGCGTTGCCGTTCGATCTGGCACGGCTCCAGGTTACGGGGCCGGAAGTGCCCGTGGTCGAAGGCGTCTCCACGGTTGGCCCGGACGGGACGGCCGACTACGCGTTCTCGGACAACGGCCTGCTCGCCTACATAGGCGGGGATGTCGGGAACGTGGGCACCACGCTCGTGTGGGCCGACAGGTCGGGCACGACGCACGCCATTCCTGGCGAGTCCCAGCAGCTCTGGGGCACGGGCCGCCTGTCCCCCGACGGACGGTTGATCGGGAACGGCATCAAGTCCGGTCAGAACACGGATATCTGGGTCTACGACGTGGAGCGCGGGACGCCGACGCGGTTGACGTTCGGCGGCGACAACGACACGCCCGTCTTTTCGCCTGACGGCAAGCGCGTCGTCTATTCCGCCGCCGGCGACGGGAAGTTCGGCCTGTATGTCGTGCCCGTCGATGGCAGCGGCAGACCGTCACTCGTCTTGTCGACACCGGCACGGCCCACGCCAACCTCGTTCACGCCGGACGGCCACGCGGTGTTGTACGACATGGTGGGGCCGACCAAGCAGCGCCAAATCTTCGTGCTGCCGCTGCCGGTGAAGGACCAGCCGGCCGAGGCGCATCCGCTCCACGACGCCGTGGCCGGCGAGATGGACGGCCAGGTGTCACCCGACGGCCGGTGGGTCGCCTACCGCGCCGCCGATTCCGGCTCGCCCGAGATCTACGTCCAGCCGTTTCCCGGCCCCGGCCCGAAGACGCGGATTTCGACGGACCTCGGCGTTCGCCCGCGCTGGTCGCACAACGGGCGGGAACTCTTCTACTGGGGCGGCAGCTCCTCCGGCCGCCTGATGGCGGTGGACACACCGGCCGGTGCGACCTTTCAGCCAGGCGAGCCGCATGTGCTCTTCCAGAACATCGTCGGCACGACCTGGGACGTGACGCCGGACGCCAACCGGTTCCTGATCGAGCTGCCGTCGCAAGCCGGCGGCACGGCGGTCAATGTCGTGACCAACTGGTTCGAAGAGCTGCACCGCCGCGCGCCGGCACGGAAGTAGCGCCGGCATTGGGCCATTGAGTCATTGGACCATTGAGCCATTTGACCATTGGGTCATTTGGAGCCGTGAGGCTCGACCGTGGGCGGTCCCTCCCGCGCTGGCCGCCAATGAGTCAATGGCCCAATGGCCCAATGGCCCAATGGCTCAATGGCCCAATGACTCAATAACTCAATGGCTCAATAACAAATAACCAATAATCATTGGTGCATGCCTTCCGTCATCATCCACTACCAGGAACTCGCGCTGAAGGGCCGCAACCGGCCGTGGTTCGTGACCACGCTGGTGCGCACGATTCGCGCGGTGCTGGCCGGGCTGGATGTCCGTGGCGTCCGCTCGCTGATGGGCCGCATCGAGGTGCAGCTCGGCGCCGACGCGGACTGGACTGAGGTTCGAGATCGGCTCGCGCGGCTGCCGGGGATCGGCAACTTCGCGCGGGCGACGTACGTCGCGCCGGACCTGGATGAGATCGGCGGACGACTCGTCGCGGATCTGACCGGCCGGCCGCCGCGGAGTTTCCGGATCTCCGCGCGCCGCGCCGACAAGCGGTTTCCCGTGCCTTCGCCCGAGATCGAGCGGATCCTGGGGAAGCGCGTTCAAGGGGCGACGGGCTGGCCGGTGAACCTGAGCCAGCCAGATCTGACCATTCACGTCGAAATCGTGACGCACGACGCGTTCTACTACCTGGACCGCGAGCGCGGCGCGGGCGGCCTGCCGATCGGCACGAGCGGCAAAGTGGCGTGCCTCATCTCGGGCGGCATCGATTCGCCCGTCGCGGCCTGGCGGGTGATTCGCCGCGGATGCCGCGCGGTGTTCATCCACTTCCACAGCTATCCGATTCTTTCTCGCACGTCGCAGGACAAGGTGCGCGACCTCGTCCGGTGTCTCACGCGCCATCAGCTCCGCTCGCGGCTGTTCCTCGTCCCCTTCGCGTCCGTCCAGCAGCGGATCGTCGTCACGGTGCCGCCGCCCCTTCGCGTCGTCATCTACCGGCGCCTCATGCTGCGGATCGCCGAGCGGATTGCGTCGAGGGCCGGGGCCCGCGCGCTCGTGACCGGGGACGCGATCGGGCAAGTGGCGTCGCAGACGGTCGAGAACCTGGCGGTCATCGGGGCCGTGGCGGCGTTGCCCATCCTCCGACCGCTCATCGGGTTCGACAAGGAGGAAATCACGAGCGAGGCGCTGCGCCTGGGCACGTACGAGACCTCCATCATTCCGGACGAGGACTGTTGCACGCTGTTTACGCCGCGGTTTCCCGCCACGCGGGCCGCACGTCTGGCGGTGGAAGCCGCCGAGGCGGAGTTGGACGTCGCCGGCCTCGTGCGCGCGGCCGAGGAGGCCGCCGTCGTCGAGGACTTCGCGATTTCCCGGTGATAGAATCAAAGGCTCCGCGCGTGCGGGGATTGAGGGAGAGCGTCAGTGAAGATCACACCGGGCAAACTTGCGGGGATGAAGGCGGTTTCGGACAAGCGTGGCGTCATCGCCGCGGCGGCGATGGACCAGCGGGGATCGCTCAAGAAGGCGATCGCGAAGGAGTCGGGCGGTGAGGTCAGCGACGCCCAGCTCGAGGAGTTCAAGGCCCTGGTGACCGAAGTGCTGACGCCGCACGCGAGCGCGATTCTGCTCGATCCCGAATGGGGATTGGGGCCGTCCAAACACCGCAGCCGCAACGCCGGGTTGCTTCTCGCCTACGAGAAGACGGGCTACGACAAGACCGGCCCAGGGCGGTTGCCGGACCTGCTCGACGAGTGGTCGGCGCGGCGCCTCAAGGAGGCGGGGGCCGATTGCGTGAAGGTGCTCCTGTACTACACGCCCTTCGACTCCAAAGAGGTCAACGACAAGAAGCACGCCTGGACCGAGCGCATCGGCGATGAGTGCCGCGCCAACGACATCCCGTTCTTCCTCGAGCTCGTCGGGTACGAAGAGGGCGTCGACGAGAAGGGCTTGGAATACGCCAAGAAGAAGCCGGGCGTCGTGACCGCGAGCATGGCGGAGTTCACGAAGGACCGCTACGGCGTCGATGTCCTGAAGGTCGAGATTCCCATCAACATGAAGTTCGTCGAGGGCTCGAGCGTCTACGCCGGCCAGAACGGCCTACACCCGCAACGAGGCGAAGCGGCTCCTGCTCGACGCCGCGAAGGTGTCGACCAAACCGTTCATCTACCTGTCGGCGGGCGTGAGCAACGAAGAGTTCACCGCGTCGCTGGCGTTGACCGCCGAGTCCGGCGTCCGGTTCTCCGGTGTGCTGTGCGGGCGGGCGACGTGGAAGGACGGCATTCAGGTCTACGCCAAGCAGGGCGCCGCGGCATTCCGCGCGTGGCTCGAGACGAAGGGCGTCGAGAACATCAACCACGTCAACAACGCGCTGGCTCCCGCCGCGCCGTGGTTCTCGGTCTACGGCGTGAGCTCGGCCGACGCGCTGGCCTGAGCGGTCAGCTCTTTCTCAGAATCTCCGTGCCGCTCACCGGGCCAAGGCAGGTCGTCCCGGTGTAGGGGACGCGGATTTGCGTCCCGTCATAGGTCGCCGTGCCGGCGAGCGTGATGGGGCACGACACGCCGCCGGGGGCCGTGCCGGTGGCCACGGCCGTCCAGGTGACCGTCGTGCCCGACAGGGTGCCGTTCGCGGTGCCGGCAACCTGCAGGTCGGTCAGGCATGTCGCGCTGAACGTGCCCGACGCGGTGTTCCCCGAGATGTCGGTGATCGCCCAGTGAAAGTTCGTGCACGTGTCGGTCAGCGACGTGGCCGACGAGACCGAACTCCACGACCCGGCCATCGAGTCGGTCGTCACCGTCGTCGGGCTCGTGGAAAGCGAGCTGAGAAGGTTGAAACACCCCGCGCTCAGAACGACGGCCACGGCGGCGAGGGCAAGGGAAGGCCATTCATCGCAAAGTCCCTGAAAGACCTATCGGCGGGACGCCCGGAAGCCTCATAGACGCGCGACTGCCGGACTCCGCCGGAACCCGTCCCTCGACAAGCTCGGGACGCCCTGAGCCTGCCGAAGGGCGGAACCCCGGAACCGCTCAGCGGAACCGTCGGAACCTATAATGTCTCGGGATGTCGATTCTGAAGGTCGCCCGTATGGGGCACCCGTGCTTCGCTCCAAGGCCCAGGCCGTGCCCGTCAAGGAGATCACGCGCCCCGCATCCAGCAGCTCATCGACGACATGTTCGAGACGATGGGCGAGTACTCGGGCATCGGGCTGGCCGCTCCGCAGATTCACGAGGGTCTGCGAATCGTTCGTGGCTGGTATCCGGCCGGCCGATGCGCCGGCCGGCGAGCTCGACGGCGACGAGCGACATGCCCCTCATCACGATCATCAACCCTGCAGTATCACGACCGTCGGGGAGGAGATCGACGAGGGCTGGGAAGGATGTCTGAGCATTCCCGACGTCCGCGGCCTCGTGCCGCGCGCGCGGACGATCCGCGTGGACGCGCACGACCGGCGCGGCCGCCGCGTGCAGTTCACGGCCCGCGGTCTGCCGGCCCGCGTGATCCAGCACGAGACCGATCACCTCGACGGCGTGCTGTTCTTCGACCGGATGCGCTCGCTCGGACACGCTGACGTTCATGGAAGAGTTCCAGCGCTTCTGGACCAAGAACGAAGACGAGCGAGCAGAAGTAGGGACGTGGTGTCCGAGTTCTCGCCCTCCGAAGTCGCCGTCCTGACGCCGTATTTCACCAACGTCTGGACCGGCCGATCTTCGCCTCATGAACCTGCCCGAGACGGTCAAGGGCGCCCTGTTCGCGCGCTACTCGCGTTCCCGCAAGTCCCTCCGCCGCCTCTTTCTCGATGAGTTCGCCGACGAGGCGGGCACGACGCCGGCTGGGGAGGGCCATGGGTGCCGCGCGCGCCGAGCGCCTCTATCAGCGCGTCTTCAACGAGTTCGGCGACGACTCGGTGGCCCAGCTCGGCGGCGTGCATCTGGCGTGCGAGGACGTGTCGAACATCCTGACGAAGGTGCTCGAACGCGGCCGGCTCATGGCCTACCTCGAGCAATCGACCAGGTACATTCCCGTACACGGACCGCCGCGGCGACGCCTGGCGGTACCTCGTCGCCGCCAGAGCTCGACGGCCATCCGCTGCGGCCGCGGTTCGTCGAGGTGATGAACGCGTCGTTCGAGACCTACGCGCGCTGGTTGGAGCCGATGCGCGCGTGGTTCGAGCAGCAAGTCCCGAAGGCGCCGGCGCGACTCCGACGCCGTCTACCGCTCGGCCATCCGCGCCAAGGCGCTGGACACGCTGCGGGGGCTGCTGCCGGCCGCCACGCAATCGAATGTGGGGCATTTACGGCACCGGCCAATCCTACGAGGCGCTGCTCCTCAGGATGCGTGCGCATCCGCTGCTGGAGGTGCGCGCGGCCGCCGACGCGATGCTCGAGGAGCTGCGCCAGATCATCCCCGCGTTCCTGACACGGGTTGACCAGCCCGATCGGGGAGGGCGGTGGAGCGCCTATCTCGGCGGAGACGCGGCGCGGGCGTCGAGGAGGTGGCGTCGCGGCTGGCCGCAGCACGTGGCCGTGCCGAGTCGCGACGAAGTGACGCTCACCGATTTCGATCCGGAGGGCGAGACGAAGGTCGTCGCGGCGGCGCTCTACGCGGCGACCGACTTGCCGGACGACGAGCTCGCGGCCATGGCGCGTCGGATGCCGCCCGCCGATCGGGCCGCCGTGCTGCGCGCCTACGTTGGCGACCGCGGAAACCGCCGGCACAAGCCCGGGCCGCGCGTTCGAGCGGACCAGCTATCGCTTCGACGTGCTTGGCGACTATGGTGCGTTTCGCGACTTGCAGCGCCATCGGCTGCTCACCATCGAGTGGCAGTCGCTCACGCCCTGGCATGGCTACAACCAGCCGGAGGCGATTGTCGAAGCGGGCGCCCTGGCCGACTGGCGCGATGTCATGGACCGATCGGCCGTCGCTGTACGACGCGCTGGCCGAGGCCGGGCTGGCCGCCGTCGCGTCCTACGCGGTCGCGATGGCGTATCGGGTGAGGTTCGTGATGGACATGAACGCGCGGGAAGCGATGCACGTGATCGAGCTCCGGACGGCGCCGCAGGGCCATCCGGCGTACCGGCGCATTTGCCAGCGGATGCACGACCTCATCGCCGACGTGGCCGGACACCGGGCGATTGCCCACGCGATGCGCTACGCCGACCACTCCCATGTGGCGTTGGAGCGGTTGGCGGCCGAGCGCCGCCTCGAAGCGAAGCGCAAGCTCTCAAACCCTTAAGACACAGGTAGTTCCAGCTCTCACAAAGAGTTCACACGTCGTTTACTTGACTCCTTGTGAAACATTTCACATAATTTCGGCAGGTCGTTCCCGGCCCTATCGCTCGCTAACGACCCTCGCGGCTCCCTTTCCCCGGGAATCGCCAGACCCCGAAAGACCAGCGTCTCGCCCCACTTGCTTCCAAAATAGCTCTCTCCTGAATACCAGGGCCGGGAACGAGCTTTCTTCGCAAGTGGGAAGTGAGAGGCCAGAAGTACGAAGGCGGCCAAGCACCGGTGCCTTCGTGCTTCACACTTCTGGCTTCGTCCTTCACACTTCGTCTCATGCTCCTTCTTCCCGCCGGCAACCCGGGGCCGCTCACGGGGCGCGGCAACAACACGTGGCTCCTCGACGGGCCGCGGCCGACGTTGATTGACGCCGGGACCGGCGTCCCTGCGCACCTGGACGCGATTGCCGGCGCGCTCGACGGACGGCCGCTCGCGCAGGTCCTGGCCACCCACGGCCACTCCGACCACATCGGAGGCGCCAATCGGCTGCGAGACAGGTGGCCGCAGGTCGAACTTCGCAAGCACACGCCGCCCGACGAGACCGTCTGGCGGCCGCTCATCGACGGCGAGGTCGTCCATGCCGGCGACATCCTCCTGCGCATCGTCCACACGCCGGGGCATGCGCCCGATCACGTCTGCTTCTTCGATGAAGCCAGCGGCGACCTCTTCGCGGGCGACATGGTCATCCGGGGCAGCAGCGTCCTGGTGCCGTTTGGGAAAGGTGGCGACTTGCGGGCGTATCTGGCGTCGCTCGAACGGATGGCCGCGCTGCGGCCCGCGCGGCTGCTTCCGGCGCATGGTCCCGTCATCGATCGGCCGGCCGAGATCATCGCGGAATACCTGGCCCACCGGCGTCAGCGCGAGGAGCAGGTGCTCGCGTGTCTCGCCGATGGCGTGCACGATCTCGACGCGCTGGTGAGCCGCATCTACCCGGAGATTCCAGCCACGATTCGGTGGGCAGCGCGGCTGACCGTCGCCGCGCATCTGGACAAGCTCCGGCAGGAAGGCCGGCTCGAGTGGCCAGTCTCGTTGGATTAGAACGTCAGACCCAAAGCGAACGTGCGCTGGCGACGCCCTTCACCATGGAGCACATGGAGGCTGGCGGGCGCGCAGTGAACCATCTGCTTGTCGAGCTGGCCGCCGCCTCCGGCGGCCGCACCGCGAGGCGAGGGCTTGACGTGAACGCGGACCTGCTCCGGCTTCTCCGCGTTCACGTCAAGCCCTCGCCTCGCGGTGCCAGGGCCCGGCTTTGCCGGGCCGCCAGCTCGTGCGCGGCCAGCCTCCATGCGCCCATGGTCCAACCATGACCCAATTCAGCGGCTGACCGGCTATCAGGCCGGCTGCCACCCTGGCGGGAGATGCCGCTCTCGCGCGGAAGTCTTCTCGGCCGCCTTTGGCAGCGCGTCCTGAACGACCCGCTCGAGCTCTTCGAGATACGTGACGAACCGCCGCCGCCCGTCCGCGGTCAGTCGTACCAGCGTCTGCGGCCGGCGGCGTTCGACGCCCTTCCAGATCTCGACGAGCGAGGCCTCGTGGAGCACATCCAGGTGGCGGCTGAGGTTGCCGTCTGTCAGCGCGCACAGCGCCCTGAGCTCGCCGAATCGAAGCCCATTCGGGTGCGCGACGAGCGAGGCGAGGATGCCGAGTCTGGCCTTCTCGTGGAGCACGCGGTCGAGGCCGCCGTAGGCGAAACGGCCGTTGTCGTCGAGGTTCTCTTGTCTAGGCTTCTTGTTCGGCATAACACGGGTCCCGTTCGAGGCTCCAATAGAGGACGGCGGCGGCCAGAAGCTGCCCCGCGCCAAACGTGCCGCCGACGGCCCACGGCGACACGGGGGTGCCGCGAAACCACAGAAGCGCCACGCCGGCGCCCCAGTAGTACAAGGCCACCCACTGGCTCGCTCGCGGAATGTTCGGGCGCGTCGCGAAGATACCCACGCCGAAGAAGAGCGCCCACAGCCCAGGCAGCAGCGACACCAACTGCCGGTCGCGGCCCACGAGCGCGGAGGTCGTCATCGCCGCCGCGATCAGGGCCGGCAGGAACTGCCCGAGCACGCGCCGCGCGCGCGAGCGCTCCTCGGCCGTCGCCCGCGCGGCGTAGCGCCAGGCGATCTCAGAGCAACCGACCAGCAGCGCGACCGCGCCCACGGCAAGCCAGTAGCGGACGAACGACGCGGCGTCTCGGGTAGGCGAGTCCGCCGTCTGCCAGGCCGCGGCGCCGATTCCTATCAGGCCGGAGCAGGCCACCGGAACCGACCGCCAGCCGCGGTAGACCTCGCCTTTGGCGAGGTGGTCGCGGATCTCGGCGATTTGCTCGAGCGCACGCCCGACGTCGGTCATCGACGCAGTATACGGGGAGGACTGGCGGGACATCGCGCGTAGACTACGCCCATGCTCGAACGGCTTTTTGGGCTCAGGGCGGCCGGCACCAGCGTGCGGATTGAGGTCGTGGCGGGGGCCACGACCTTCCTGACGATGGCCTACATCATCTTCGTGCAGCCGACGGTGCTGTCGGCGGCCGGCATGGACCGAGGCGCCGTTCTCACCGCCACCTGTCTGGCGTCCGCGCTCGCGACGCTGCTCATGGCGTTCCTCGCCAATTACCCCATCGCGGTCGCGCCAGCGATGGGGCACAACTTTTTCTTCGCGTTCACGGTGGTTGTCGTCGGCGGAACGCCGTGGCCCATCGCCCTTGGCGCCGTCGCGATTGCCGGCACAATCTTCATTCTCACCGCGGGGATTGGCTTGCGGGAGCGCGTGATGACGGCCGTGCCGACCTCGCTGAAGCATGCGATCAGCGTCGGCATCGGCCTGCTCATCGCCCTCATCGGCCTCGAGTGGAGCGGCATCATCGTCGCCGCGCCAGGGACGCTCGTGACGCTTGGGCGGCTCACGTCACCGCCCGTGGAGCTCTCGCTGGCCACGATGGCGTTGATGGCGATTCTGATGGCACGGGGCGTCAAGGCGGCGATGCTCATCGGCATGTTGGCCTCGACCGCGGCGGCGCTCGTCCTGGGGCTGACCAAGTACCGAGGGCGTCTTCGGCGCGCCGCCCTCGCTGGCACCGACGTTTCTCAAGCTGGACATTCTGGGCGCGCTCAAGCCGGGCCTCATCGACGTCGTGTTCGTCTTCTTCCTGTTGGCGCTCTTCGACTCGATCGGCACGCTCGTCGGCGTGGCCCAGCGCGCCGGATTCACGCGCAACGGTCGGATCCCCCGCGTCCGCCAGGCGCTTCTCGCCGACGCGATCGGGACCGTGGTTGGCGCCGGGCTCGGCACGTCGACCGTCACGGCGTACGTCGAGAGCGCGGCCGGGGTGGCGGCGGGCGGGCGCACGGGCCTGTCCAGCGTGGTGACGGCTGCCTTGTTCCTGCTGGCGCTATTCTTCTATCCGCTCGTGGAGATGATCGGCGGCGGCTACACGGCGAGCGGCTCCGTGACGCTCTATCCCATCATCGCGCCGGCCCTCGTGCTCGTCGGCGTCATGATGATGGAAGGCGTTCGGGACATCCCGTGGGACGACTACACGGAAGCGATCCCCGCCTTCCTGACGCTCGTGACGATGCCGCTCGCGGTCAGCATTACCGACGGCATCGCCTTCGGGTTCATTGCCTACGCGGTGCTCAAGCTGGGCACCGGGCGCGGACGCGACATGGATTGGATAGGCTATCTGTTCGCGGTGTTGTTTCTGGTGCGCTACGCTTTCTCGTAACCGGCGTGCCGCAAGAAGAGTGGAGATTCGCGACGATATGCCACACGACGTGTCCGTGCTCGTGACCCCGGAGCAGCTCGCGGCCGAGCTCGCCGGACCGCGGCCGCCCCTGGTCATCGACGTGCGGCCCGCCGAATCGTTCGCGCAGGGCCACATCGACGGCGCCGTCCACTTGGACCTGTGGGGCGTCAGCCTGATCGACACCGACGACGCGCCGCTTCGGGCGTTCATGTGGATGATCGGGCACCTCTTCTCCCTGCGCGGGGTGACGCCGGATCGTGCGGTTGTCGCCTACGACGACACGTCGGGCGTCAAGGCCGCGCGCGCCTTCTGGTTCCTCGAGTACCTCGGCCATCCCGCCGTCCGTGTGCTCGACGGCGGATTGACCCAGTGGGTGAGCGCGGCCGCGCAGCCGCTCACGACGGCTGTTCAGCCGCCGACGCCAAGCACCTGGCACGGTGCGGCCCAGCCGGCGCGCGTCGCGACCTGGCGTCAGGTGAGCGACCGGCTCGGCCAAGCGGACACCGCAATTCTTGACGTGCGCAGCGATGCCGAGTACTACGGCGAGCTTGTCAGAGCGAAGCGAGGCGGGGCGATTCCCGGCGCCGTCCATCTCGAGTGGAGCAGGAGTCTCTCCGACGCCGGGACGTTCAAGCCCGCGGCGCAGCTTGCCGCGATGTACGCCGAAATCGGCGTGCTGCCCGATCGCGAGGTCATCACGTACTGCCAGGGCGGGTATCGCGCGGCGCACACGTACCTCGCCTTGCGGCTCCTCGGCTACCCGCGCGTGCGCAACTACACCGGCTCGTGGAAGGAGTGGGGAGACCGTGAGGATCTCCCGCTCGAGCGCATCGCGCGTCCCGTGCCGCCCACGGCGTGAGCCAGACCGGCGAGACTGACCGAGATGCGGCCGTGTCACCACCTGTGTTTCTGGGCCTCCGGAGGACATGCGCCGCCGGCTGGCACCACGGGCCGCGGGCGGCGGATAATGCCGCTCATCGGCCGGTATACTCAGACCTCGCGCACGACAACGGGCACCGCGTTGCCAACGCCGCCTGGCTGTAGCTTGATGTGTCCATAATCCTCGTCGCCGACGATCGGCCGCTGGATCGACATCGCCTCGCCGCCAGGCTCCGCGAGCGTGGGCACGAGTTCGTCGAGGCGGCCGATGGCGAGGCGGCGCTGGATCGGCTGCACGAGCGCGCAGTCGACCTCGTCCTGGCCGGCGCGATGATGCCGCGCATGGACGGCTACGAGCTGGTGCTCCGAATGCGCTCGGAGGAGAGGCTGGCCGGCCTGCCCGTCATCCTCCAGACCGCTGCCACGCTCCCGCCGGAGTTTCACGCGCTGGCCGCCTTGTGCGGCGCGCCGCTCGTCACGACCGTTGACTCGCTCGACGTCCTGATCGGCGCGATCGAGGACGCGCTGTCACGCCCGCCGCAGGCGCTGGCCGCCGCTCCGTCGCAGATACGGGAAGCCCACCTGAAGCTGCTGACCAGCCAGCTCGTCCTGACCCACCGGCACCTGCAGTTCGCCGTGCGCGGCTCGAACGTCGGGATCTGGGATTGGCACGTCGTCTCCAACGCCGTGACGTATTCGGCCGAGTGGAAGCGGCAGCTCGGGTACGGGCCGTCGGAGATTCCCGATTCGTACGAGGCGTGGCACGGGCGCCTGCACCCCGAAGATCGGGACCGGGTGTTGGCTGCCCTCGGCACCTGTCTTGACGGGACCGCTCCGGCGTACGAGGCGGAGTACCGGCTGCGCCACCGGGACGGGTCGTACCGGTGGATCCTGTCGCGCGCGGTCTGCGACCGCGACAGCCGTCAGCAGCCCGTCCGAGTGACCGGGTCGCACGTCGATATCACAGCGCTGAAGCTGACCGAGCTTCGCGCGCTCGAGCGCGAGCGCCAGGCCAGGTTCGCGGCCCAAGTCGGCGTCGCGTTGACCGAGGCTGAGAATCTCGCCGACATGCTCGATTGGTGCGCGCGTGCGACGGTCCAGCACGCCGCCGTCGAGCAGGCGCGCATCTGGACGGTCAGCACGTCCGAGCCCGCGCTCGAGCTTCGGGCCAGCGCCGGTCTGTCAACCCGGCTGTCGGGCGCGCACAGCCGGGTCTTCCTCGGCGAGGAGGCGATTGGCCGCGTGGCGGTCGACCGGCGGCCGCTAGTGTCCGCCGCGCCGTTCCCGGAGCTGGACCCGCGCGATCGCGAGTGGGCCGCGCGGTCGGGGTTGATGGGATTCGTGGCGTTTCCGCTCATCGCCCAGGACGAGGTGGTCGGCGCGATGGCCGTCTTCGCACGCCAGCCCCTCACGGCAGAGGCACTCGAGACGCTCGAGTCCATCTCGCAGCTCATCGCCCTCGGCGTCGAGCGCAAGCAGCTCGGCGAGGCCCACGAGCGTCTGGCCCAAATCCTCGAGGCCGCGACCGACGTGGTGACGATCAGCCAGCCGAAGGGCCCGCCGCTCTATCTCAACCTCGCGGCGCGCCGGGCGTTCGGCGTGGGGCCGCGCGAAGCCGTGCCGACCCTCTTTGCGTTCCGGCATCCGGACTTCTCGGCGTTCTTCCACACGGTCATCCTGCCGACGCTGCACCGCGACGGCGTGTGGAGCGGCGACACGGAGTACGTGTCGCGCTCGGGCCGCGTCATCCCCGTGTCCCAGGTCATCGTGGGCCACAGGAATGCGCAAGGCGACATCGCCTTTCTCTCCACCATCGCACGCGACGTGACCGAGCACCGTGCGCTCGAGGAACGGGTCCGGCAGGCCCAGAAGATCGAGGCGGCTGGACAGCTCGCCGGAGGGCTGGCGCACGACTTCAACAACCTGCTGACGGTCATCATCGGTTACGGCAACATCCTGGCTCGGGATCTCGAGGACGACACGCGCCGCGCCAGCGTCGACGAGATCCAGGGCGCCGCCGAGCGCGCCGCGCAGCTCACCCGACAGCTCCTGGCGTTCAGCCGCAAGCAGATTCTTCAACCGCGCGTGCTGAGCTTGAACAGCCTGATCGAGGGGATGGGACGGATGCTAGGCCGTCTCGCGGGCGAGCACGTCCGCCTGGACCTCCAGTTGTCGCCGGATCTGGACGGCATCAAGGCCGATCCGAGCCAGATCGAGCAGATTCTGGTCAATCTGACCGTCAACAGCCGCGACGCGATGCCACACGGCGGCCGGCTCGCGATCGAAACCGCCAACGTCGCCATGGGGGCCGCCGCTGCACCAGGGCATCTGGCGCTGCCGCCGGGCGACTACGTCGTGTTGACCGTGACCGACACGGGCGTCGGCATGGACGATGCGACGTGCCGACGCGCGTTCGAGCCGTTCTTCACGACCAAAGAGCAGGGCAAGGGCACCGGTCTCGGGCTGGCCACCGTGCACGGCATCGTCAAGCAGAGCGGCGGTTCGATCTCGGTGCAGAGTGAGCCCGAGAAGGGCACGGCATTTACGATCTTCTTTCCACGGGCGGCGCGCCCGGTCCGCGAGTCTCGCCAGCTCCCGCTCCACGACACGGTCTACGCCGGCTCCGAGACGATCCTGCTCGTCGAAGACGAAGCCGCCGTCCGCGGGCTCGTGATGAGCATGCTCCAGCAGGCCGGCTACACCGTGCTTCCGGCGGCCGAGGCCCTGGAAGCCATGCGCATTGTCGAGCGGAACGGCCGCATCGACATGCTCCTCACCGACGTCGTGATGCCTGGGCTCTCGGGCGGCGAGCTCTACCTCCGCCTGCAACAGCGCCGTCCGGATCTGCGCGTGCTCTTCATGTCGGGATTCGCCGACGATATGGTCGTGCGCCACGGCGTGATCGACGCGTCCACGCCATTCCTGCAGAAGCCGTTTACGGCGCGGAGCCTCACCCGCAAGGTTCGCGACGTGCTCGACCGGCCCGTTTGACGTCGCCATCCACGATTCTCACCATTGAGCACATGGAGGCACATCCTGTCCGCGGACCTGAGTGCCGCCATCGGCGGCAGCGCTCCCCGCGCCGGGCTCGGCGATTCCGAGCCGCTCAGGTCCGCGTTCACCATGCGCCTGCCAGCCTTCATGCGCTCCATGGTGTCGCCGGCGTCAACGAAAAACGGGATTCAGGACGGCTCGTGCCGCAGCGCCTCGAGCACCGCGTCCAGGCTTTTCTTGGCGTCGCCGAAGAGCATGCGCGTGGTGTCCTTGAAGAACAGAGGATTCTCGACGCCGGCGTAGCCGGTGGCCATGCTGCGCTTCAGGACGACCGTCGTCTTGCCCTTCCAGACCTGGAGCACGGGCATGCCGGCAATCGGGCTGTCCGGCTCTTCCTCGGCCGACGGGTTGACGATGTCATTGGCACCGACCACGATGGAGACGTCGACCTTGGGGAAGTCGGGGTTGATTTCGTCCATCTCGTGGACGATGTCGTAGGGGACTTTGGCTTCGGCGAGCAGCACGTTCATGTGTCCCGGCATGCGGCCCGCGACCGGGTGCACCGCGAACCGCACGTCGACGCCTCGGTCGCGGAGCAGCTTCGTGATCTCGTAGACAACGTGCTGCGCTTGCGCCACGGCCATGCCGTAGCCAGGAACGATCACGACCTCTTTGGCCGCCGCGAGCATCGCGGCCACGTCGGCCGCGGTCACCGCAACCACCTCGCCCTGCGGGCCGGCGGCCGCGTGTCCGGCCGGGTGCGGCGCGCCGCCGAAGCCGCCCGCGATGACCGAGAAGAACTTCCGGTTCATCGCGCGGCACATGATGTAGCTCAGGATGGCGCCGCTGCTGCCAACGAGCGCGCCCGTGATGATGAGCAGGTCGTTGTTGAGCATGAAGCCGGTCGCCGCCGCCGCCCACCCGGAGTAGCTGTTGAGCATCGAGATCACGACGGGCATGTCGGCGCCGCCAATCGCCATGACCATGTGAATGCCGAAGACGACGGCGACGCCAATCATCGCCCACAGCGGCACGAGGCCCGCATCGGCGCCGCTTTGCGCGAGGAACGCGTAGCCGAGCCAGACGGCCACCGCCAGCAGGCCGAGGTTCACCCAGTGCCGGCCCGGCAGCATCACCGGCTTGCTCGTGATTCGACCGCTCAATTTCCCGAAGGCGATGACCGATCCGGCAAACGTGACCGCGCCGATGAGCACGCCGACGTAGACCTCGACCTCGTGAATCGTCCGCTCGATGCCGCCCGCGGGCGCCCTTCCGCCCATGAAGTTCGCGAGCCCGACGAGCACCGCCGCCAACCCCACCAGGCTGTGCAGGATGGCGATGAGTTCGGGCATCTGCGTCATCCGGACGCCTCTGGCGACGGCGATGCCGGCCGTCGCGCCGACGGCGATCGCCACGGCCAGCACCGCGTAGTTCGCGGTGACGACGCTCAGCACGGTGGCGATGAGCGCGAGGGCCATGCCGAGGATGCCGTAGATGTTGCCGCGCCGCGCGGTGTCCTGGCGGCTGAGGCCGCCGAGCGCGAGAATGAAGAGCACGGCGGCGCCGAGGTAACAGATGGTGACGAGTCCGGAGGTCATCCGCCGCTCCCTACTTTCGGAACATCTGCAGCATCCGCTGCGTGACGGCGAATCCGCCGAAGATATTCACGCTCGTGATGCCAATCGTGGCTGCCGCGATCCAGACGGTCGAGCCCCCGGGCGCGCTGATTTGCAGGAGCGCGCCGATGATGACGATGCTGCTGATCGCGTTGGTGATGCTCATGAGCGGCGTGTGCAGCGCCGGCGTGACGTTCCAGACCACCATGTAGCCGATGAAGCACGCGAGCACGAACACGACCACGTGCGCGAGAAAGGCCGGCGGCGCGACCAATCCGAGGCCGACGACGGCGGCGAGCCCGACGAGGCTCGAGACCGCCATGGCGGCCACGGCGGCGCCGCTCCGCCCCGACTTGGCGGCCGGTCGTGGTGCCGGCATGGCGGCCGCCTTCGGCGCCGGCGGCTTGGGGGGCGCGGCCGAAATCTTTGGCGGTGGCGGCGGCCAGGTGACCTGCCCACCCTTGACCACCGTGGCGCCCCGGATGACTTCGTCCTCCATGTTGACGACGAGCATCCCGTCGCGGGCGGGGCACATGTCCGAGAGCAGGTGCGAGAGGTTGGTCGCGTAGAGCTGGCTCGATTGCGTGGCCAGCCGGCTCGGCAGGTCCGTGTAGCCGATGATCGTCACGCCGTGCCGGACGACCACCTGGTTCGCCTCGGTCAGCTCGCAGTTGCCGCCCTGTTCGGCCGCCAGATCCACGATGACGCTGCCGGCCCTCATCGAGGCGACCATCTCGGCGGTGATGAGCCGCGGTGCGGGCTTGCCCGGCACGAGCGCGGTGGTGATGATGATGTCGACGTCGGCGGCCTGCTGGGCGAACAGCGCCATCTCGGCCTTGATGAACTCGGGGCTCATCACCTTGGCGTAGCCGCCCTGGCCCGTCCCTTCTTCCTTGAAGTCGAGCTCGAGGAACTCGCCGCCCAGGCTCGCCACCTGGTCCTTGACCTCCGGTCTCGTGTCGAACCCGCGCACGATGGCGCCAAGTCCACGCGCGGCGCCGATAGCCGAGAGCCCCGCCACTCCGGCGCCAATCACCAGCACCTTGGCCGGCGGGATGCGTCCGGCCGCCGTAATCTGGCCGGTGAAGAAGCGCCCGAAATGTTCGGCGGCCTCGATGACGGCGCGGTACCCGCCGACGTTGGCCATCGAGCTCAGTGCGTCGAGCTTCTGCGCGCGCGAGATCCGGGGGACGCTGTCCATCGAGAGCGCCGTCACGCCTCGCTCGGCCAGTTGTGCGAGCAGGGCCGGATTCTGGCCGGGCCAGAGAAACGCGACAAGCGTCTGGCCGGACCGGAGCCTGGCAATCTCGCCGTCCTCTGGCGCCCGGACCTTCAGGATGATGTCGCTCGCCCACGCGCCGGCGGCGTCTTCGACGCTCGCGCCAGCCTGCAGGTACGCGGCATCGGAGAGCATGGCGCCGGCGCCGGCGCCCGATTCAATCGCCACCGTGAAGCCGAGCGCGCGCAACTGGGCGACGACCTCGGGCGTGGTGGCGACGCGCTTCTCTCCCGCGTGGATCTCCCTAGGGACTCCGATTCGCATTGATGCTCCCCGCGGCACGAGGCCAACACTACTTCTGTGTGCCGCACGTCAGGGTCGCGTGGGTGGGACCACGCGAAAGGACCTCAGGCCAAGACTGTACATCCGATGCGGACGCCGCGCGCGCGCCGCCGGAAAAATCCTCGCGCCGCCGGGACGGCCGCGGGGTTAATCGCGTACGCTGGTGGTGCTGGCCACCATGGCTTCACTGCGCCCGGCCTGGGTCTTCCTGGTTGCGATTGCCGCTGCGTGCGGTCACCATGCGCCGACCGCACCCGACGCGGGAGGAGCCGGCTCGGGCGGCGGCGGGGATTCGCTGAAGGCAGCGGCAATGGCCGACGGCAAGCTCGTCGGCGCGGCCGTGCAGTCGGCCTTCCTGAACGACGTGCGTTATAGCGGCGTTCTCGACCGCGAGTTCGACTACCTCACGGCTGAGTACGAAATGAAATGGAACACGGTCGAGCCCAGTCCGGGCGACGACAACTTCGGCCCAGGCGACGCGATCGTCGGCTACGCCGAGTCGATGGGGATGCGGGTCAAGGGCCACACGCTGGTCTGGCATGGGTCAGTTCCTGCGTGGGCGGCAGACCTTCCGCCCGACGCGTTTCGCGCGGCGTTCGAACGCCACATCCGGACCGTCGTCGCCCACTACGACGGACGCGTGCTGGCATGGGACGTCGTCAACGAGGCGGTCGCCGACGGCGGAGCGGGCCTGCGGAACTCGGTGTTTCGAGACAAGCTCGGTGACGGCTACATCGCCGACGCCTTTCGCCTCGCGCACGAGGCCGACCCGCAGGCGCTGCTGTTCTACAACGACTACGGCGGCGAGGCTCTGAACGCCAAGGCGGACGCCATCTACGCCATGCTGAGCGGCTTGCGCGCCCAAGGCGTGCCGGTCGACGGCGTGGGCCTCCAGATGCACGTCTCGGCGGCCGCGCCGCCGTCGGCGGCGGCCGTCGCGGCCAACATCCGCCGGCTCGCCGGTCTCGGGCTGCTTGTCAATATCAGCGAGATGGACGTGCGGATCAACGGCGTGCCTGGCGCGCCAGCCGCGAGGCTCGACGCGCAAAGGTCAACCTATCACGACCTGGTGGCGGTCTGCGTGGCGGAGCCCGCGTGCCAGGCCGTCACGTTCTGGGGATTCACCGACGCGCACACGTGGATCGCCAATGACTCGCCCCTGCTGTTCGACGCGCAGTATGTGCCGAAGCCCGCCTACGACGGCGTGCTTGCGGCGCTGCGCGGCCGTTAGCTCTTTAGGGCGCGGTCGCCTCGCGCCCCTTGGTTGGCCCGCCGGCCACGAGCCGATCGGCGGTCGTCTCGCCGATCAGGACTTGGTATGCTGCTCGGATGCTCAAGGTCATCGACTTCATCCACAGCCACCGCGACCGCTACATCGCGGAGCTCAAGGAGTACCTCGCGATTCCCTCCATCAGCGCGCTGCCCGACCACGCCGCCGACGTCAGACGGTGCGCCGAGTGGACGGCCGCCGAGATGACCCGCGTGGGCCTGGAAGAGGTCCGGCTCGTCGAAACGCCGGGGAATCCGATCGTCTACGGCGAGTGGCTGCATGCCGAAGGCGCGCCGACGATCCTGTTCTACGGGCACTACGACGTGCAGCCAGTCGATCCGGTCGACCTGTGGGAGTCCCCGCCGTTCGAGGCCACGGTGCGCGACGGCGAGATCTACGCGCGCGGCGCGGCCGACGACAAGGGGCAGGTCTTCATGCACCTCAAGGCCATCGAGGCCCACATGAAGGAGTTCGGCCGGCTGCCGGTGAACTTCAAGGCCATCATCGAGGGCGAGGAGGAAGTGGGCTCGGTCAACCTCGACAACTTCATCCGCGCGAACAAGGACCTGCTCGCCGCGGACGTGGCGGTGATCTCGGACTCGGCCATGTTCGACCGCGGCGTGCCGTCGATCTGCTATTCGCTCCGCGGGCTGGCGTACTTCCAGATCGACGTCCGGGGCACGACAAGCGACCTGCACTCCGGGGTCTTCGGCGGCGCGGTCGCCAATCCGGCCATGGTGCTCGCGCAGATACTCGCCCAGATGAAGGACCGCAGCGGGCGCGTCAAGATCCCGGGGTTCTACGACGACGTGCGCCCGCTCTCGGACGAGGAGCGCGCGGCCTGGACCGAGCTGCCGTTCAACGAGAAGCAGTACCGCAAAGCGCTTGGCGCGCCCAAGCTCTTCGGTGAATCCGGCTACACCACGCTCGAGCGCGTCTGGGGCCGCCCGACGTTCGAGGTCAACGGGCTGCTCGGCGGTTTCACGGGCGAGGGCGCCAAGACCGTGATCCCCGCGGTCGCGATGGCGAAGGTGAGCATGCGCCTCGTGCCGAATCAGGACCCGGACGCGATTGCGGATCGGTTCGAGCAGTACGTGAAGAAGATCGCGCCCAAGACCGTCGACGTGAAGGTGACCCGGATGCACGGCGGCAAGCCGTGGATTACGGAGTTCGACAACCCGTTCGTGCGCGCCGCGGGCCGCGCGATCGAGCAGGGGTTCGGCAAAGCCCCGGTGTTCTGCCGCGAGGGCGGGTCGATCCCGGTGGTCTCGACCCTTCAGGAAGAGCTCGGCGTGCCGGCGGTGCTCTTCGGCGTCGGCCTGCCGGACGAGAACGCCCACGCGCCGAACGAACGGCTGGACCTCGCCAACTTCCACGGCGGCATCGTGTCGGCGGCGATCCTGTACAACGAGATCGCGAATACTGGGGCGTGACCGAGAGGCGCGTGGCTGAAACAGCGCTTGGCGCGAGGCCGTATACCGTCTGTACATGAGCGACACCTCGGAGACGCGGCGACGCCGCGAATTCACCAGGCGTTCATTTTTGGCGCTGCCGTTCGTCGCGCCGATGGCCGTCATGGCAAGGTCGGCGACCGGCTCGCGCAACGAGCACTGGTTCGCGCACGATCACCTGCTCGGCACGTCCCTGGATCTCGTGGTCTGGACCGATGACGCGCGCGAGGCCGCACGCGCCGAGACGGCCGCGCTGGCCGAGGTGCGGCGGCTGACGGCGATCTTGAGCACGTATGACCCCGCGAGCGAGATCAGCCAGCTGCAGACCGCGCCCGCGTTCCGCCCGCAGTCGCGCGAGCTGGTGGAGGTGCTGGCCACCTACGAGACCTGGCGCCGCCGCACGCGCGGCGCGATCTCGGCGCGGGCCACCGGAACCGGCCGGCTGAACGTCGACGCGCTCGGCAAGGCCTACATCGTCGACCGCGCGCTCGCGGCCGCACGCCTCGCCGCGCCCCAAGCCCGCGGGATACTGCTCAATATCGGCGGAGACGTCGCCAGCTTCGGCCGCATGGTGACGCTCGACGTCGCCAATCCAAGCGAGCCGTTCGACAACGCGCGGCCGATCACCCGCGTCGCCGCACGCGACGCGGCGGTGGCGACCAGCGGGCGATACGCTCGCGGCAGCCACCTCGTCGATCCACGCACGGGCCGGCCCGCGACCGGCGCCCACGCGGCGACCGTGATGGCGCCGACCTGCGTCACGGCCAACGCCCTGGCCACCGCGGCGTGCGTGCTCGACGCCGGTGAGACGCTCGAGCTCGTGCACGCCGTGCCGGGCGCCCGTGCGCTCCTCGTGACCGCCGACGGCGCGCTCGTGCGGTCGGCGGGCTTCGGCGCCGTCGAGCGGCCCCTGCCAGTGCGCACGGCCGCGGACACGAATTGGCCGGCTGGTTATGCGGTGTCCATCGCGCTCACGATCACGACCGGCGGGTCCAACGGCGGGTTCGGCGGGTTCCGGGGCTTCGGTCGCGGCCGAGGCCGGCGGCCGTACGTTGCCGTGTGGGTCGAGGACGGCAACGGCAAGCTCGTTCGCGTGCTCGTCCTCTGGGGCTCGAAGTGGCGATATCTCACCGACATGCCAGGCATCCTGAACGCGATCGGCCGCGACCAGAACCTGCTGTATTCGGTGAGCCGCGCGACGCGCGACCCCGGCCACTATGACCTCATCTGGGACGGCCTGGACGACCACGGAAAGGCGGTCCCGAATGGAACGTACAGGATCGTCGTCGAAGTCAACCAGGAGCACGGCAACTACGCCAAGCAGGCCGGGACGATCGCTTGCGGGAATGAGCCGGCCACGGCGACTCTCAGGGCGACCGTGGATTTCGAGGCGGTCGAGATCGCCTACGGCCCGCGCGCAACATCGTGAAACACGTTTTTAGACATGTGGCCCGCTGGGGCCTCACCCTGCACATCTATCTCTCGATGGCCGGCTTCTTGCTGGTCCTCCTGTTCGCCGTGACCGGCTTCACGCTCAACCACGACGACTTCGGGATGAGCGAGCCGCGCGACACGATGTTGACCATCACGGTGCCGCGCGACCTGATGGGCCAGGCCGACCAGGCGGCCATCGTCGCCAGCCTGCGGGCCAAGCTGGCGGCGGCCCCGTCCACCGTGTCGTCGTATCACGCCGACCCGGACGAAATCGACGTCACGTTCACCGCCCCTGGCCGGCGGACGCAGGTGGCCATCAACCGCTTGGACGGCACGGCGCAGGTCGATGCGGAGACGCGGGGACTGATGGGGCGGCTAGGCGACCTTCACAAAGGCCTCGACACGGGCAGCGTCTGGCGGTGGACGATTGACGTCACCGCCATCCTTCTCACGATCAGCGCGCTCACCGGGATCGTGACGCTGCTCACCCTGCCGCGCCGCCGCCGAACGGGGCTGATGGCGGGCGCGGCGGGCATTGTGGCGCTGCTCGTGATCTACTTCTTCTTCGTGCCGAAATAGGCGCTCGGCCTACGCCGCGATGCGGCTCTGGTCGGCGCGAACCTGCCCGGGTGGCCGCTACTTCGGGAACTGCCCGATCGCCACCAGGACGTCGAGCTTGGCGCGCTGCAGCGCATCGTCGGCGAGCGCCGCCTGAATGTCGGCATCGCGCGCGGCCTGTTGGGCGTCGATCACCTCGATGTTCGTGGTGGCGCCAAGCTGGAAGGCCGACGATGTGATGCGGAGCGCTTCGTCGGCCTGGGCCGAGGCGTCGCGTGCGCGGGCGAGCGCACGTGTGTCGCTCTGAAGCGCGGCCTCGGCGACGCGGACTTCGGACCGCGCCTGGATCTCGACCGCGGTCAGCACGAGCTTGGTCCGCTCCAAGGACACCTCGAGAGGCGCCCGCTCAGCCGCAATCTGGCGGCTGAAAAGCGGCTGGGTGAACGACGCGGTCAGCCGCCACGAACCCGACGGCTGGAACAGCGTGCTCGGCGTGATGTATTGGGGATCGAATGACACCGACGCCGTGCCGACCCACCGCCGCCAGCTGTCGCCCACGAGGTGCTGGGCCGCGTCCCGGTTCGCGGTCGCGACCTGGACATCGGGACGCGCCGCCATCCACTGATCTTCGCTGCCGGGCGGCGGAGGAGTGAGCGCCGGAGGATCACCGGCGTTGACCGGCCCATCGCTCGCGAGCAGCACGCCGAGGGCTTCCTGCGATCGCGTGAGGACCAGCCGCGCGTTCTCCAGGCGAGTCTGTTCGCCCGCGAGCGAGCCGGCGGCGCGCACCTCGTTCAGCCGGCTGCCGGCGCCGCCCGCCAGCAGCTTCTGCGCGTAGTCCTCGTGTGCCCGCGCGTTGTTGACGGCCTGACTCTCGATGTCCACCTCTCGTTGCGCCGTGATCACCGCGAGGTAGGCGTCCGCGGCCGCCACGGCGGTCGCGCGCTTGACGTCGGTGGCCGATCGGGTGGCGACATCGATCTGGTCCCTCGCCTGGGGCAGGGCCGCCCAGTTCGACAGGTTGATGATTGGCATGGTCGCGTCGAAGGAGAGGGTCGTCTGATTGCGCGGCTGGACCACGCCGGCCGAGAATCCCCGCGCGGCATTCAGCGTTGCGTTTGAAACGCCCGCGCTCATGGTGGGCCCGAGCTGGGCTCGCGCGGTTGACAGCAGCGTTCGCGCGCGCGCGATCGCGTTCTGGGCCTCGGCGACCTGCGGGTTGTTGGCGATCGCCCGCTGAATCGCATCGTCGAACTCGACTTTGGGAATGGCCGGGGGAACGGCCGGCGCGGGCGACTGCGCGTACGCCGCGTGGCCGCCAAGGGCGACGACCGCCGCCAGGGCGGTCGTTCGCGCGATTGTCTTCCAGGGGCCGGAGGCCCGGGGCCCGATGTTTGCTCTATCCATTCGCTTCTCCCGCGTGCGGCTCCATCGCGGCGCCGCGGGGGGCGCGACCGGGAGCCAGCGTCCTAATCGTGACGTAGAGCACTGGAATGAAAATGATCGACAGGATGGTCGATGCCACCATGCCGCCGACCACCGTCGTGCCGACCGACGTCCGCGCGCCGGCGCCCGCGCCTGTCGCCAGCGCGAGCGGCATGACGCCGAGGATGAACGCGAACGACGTCATGAGAATCGGCCGAAGACGGATGCGGGCGGCCTCGACCGCCGCCTCGAGGAATCGGCCGGCCCTGTCTTCGCAGCTGTTCGGCGAATTCGACGATCAGGATAGAATTCTTCGCCGCCAAGCCAATCAGCATGACGAGGCCCGACCTGGCAGAACACGTCGTTGGCGAACCCGCGCAGGAACTGCGCGCTGAGCGCGCCGAACACCGCGAGCGGCACGCCCAGCAGAATGATGAACGGCAGCACCCAGCTCTCGTACTGCGCCGCCAGCACGAGGTAGACGATGACCAGGCTCAGCGCGAAGATGTAGCCGGCCTGTTTGCCCGCCTTGATCTCCTCGAGCGACTGGCCCGCCCACGCGAAGTCGAAACCCTGCGGCAACGTCTGCCGCGCGACTTGCTCCATCGTCTGCAGCGCCTGGCCGGAGCTCACCCCCGGCAGCCCGGAGCCCGTGATCTCGGTCGACCGGAACAGGTCGAAGTGGCTGATGACCTGGGGGCGCCGTGGCCTCGCTCAGGTGGACCACCGAATCGAGGCGCACCATCTGGCCGTTCGTCGCGCGGGCGTAGAGCTGGCCGATGTTCTTCGGCTGGGCCCGGAACTGCGGATCGGCCTGCACGTAGACGCGGTAGGCCCGGTTCGCGAAGTCGAAGTCGTTGACGTAGGTGGACCCGATGAACGTCTGCAGCGCGTCGGTGACCTGCTGGAGCGGCAGGCCCAGGCTGCGGGCCTTCTCGCGGTCGATGCTGACGACGAGCTGGGGGTCGTTCGCCGTGAAGCTCGTGTTCAGCCCCGCGATGCGACCCGACTGGTTGCCGCGCGCGATGAGGGCGTTCGTGACGTTGGCAAGCTGCGTCACGTCTCCGCCCGACTCGTCGAGCACCTCGAACTGGAACCCGCCGAAGCGCGACAGCCCCTGGATCGCGGGCGGCGCGACCGGAATGACCAGCGCGCCGGGGATTCCGCCCAGCAGCGGGCCGCGCAGGCGGGCGAGGACCGCCGCCAGCGAATGGCTCGGCCCGGGCCGCTCGGAGTAGTCCTTGAGCCGCGTGAACATCATTCCCTGGTTCGGGGCCGCGCCGTTGAAGCTGAACCCCGAAATGGAAAACGCCGTCTCCACTTCGGGCTGCTTGAGGATCACCGCTTCGGCCTGCTTCGCGATGTTCGTCGTGTACTCGAGCGACGCGCCCGGCGGCGCCTGGATGATCGTGATGAAGTAGCCCTCGTCTTCGTCGGGGACGAATGCGGACGGCACGCGCTGGAAGACCAGCCAGGTCGCGCCGAGCGCCAGCACGAACAGCCCGAGCATGGCCAGCTTCTGGCGGGTGGCGATGCTCACGACGCGGACGTACTGCCGCGTCCCGCCGTCGATTACCCGGTTGACGCCGGAGAAGAACCGTCCGTGGGTGTGGCTCTCGCGGTCCAGGAGCAGCGCCGCGAGCGCCGGCGTAAACGTGACCGCGTTGAAAACCGACAGGACCACCGCGAACGCGATCGTCAGCGAGAACTGCTGATACATGCGCCCGGTCGTCCCGGGGAAGAAGGCGACCGGCACGAAGACCGACACCAGCACGATGCCGATGACGACGACCGCCGAGAACACTTCCTTCATCGCGTCGATGGCCGCCTCGTGCGCGCGCTTGCCTTCCTCGCGCATGTGCCGCTCGATGTTCTCGATGACGACGATGGCGTCGTCAACCACGATGCCGGTCGCGAGCACGATGCCGAACAGCGTCAGCGTGTTGATCGAGAACCCGAACAGCTTCGCGAACGCGAACGTGCCGACGAGCGACACCGGGATCGTGATGGCCGGGATGATCGTGCTCCGCCAGTTCTGCAGGAAGAGGAACATCACCAGCACGACGAGGCCGATCGCCTCGGCGAGCGTCTTCAGCACTTCCGTGATCGACGCGCGCACGACGCTCACGTTGTCGAACGCCAGGTTCCACTTGAGGCCCGGCGGGAAGCTCCGTTGCAGCGTGTTCATCTCGGCCATGAGGCCCTGCATGACCTGAATCGCGTTGGCCTTCGGCAGCAGCTGGACGCCGATCCCGGCGGCGTTCAGCCCGCGGAACCGCAGGTTGGCCGAGTACGTCTCGGCGCCGAGCTCCACCCGGCGCGACGTCGCTCACGCGCACCAGCGCGCCGTTGGGGCCGCTGCGCAGCACGACGTTCTCGAATTGGTGCACGTCGGTGAGCCGGCCCATCGCCTTCACGCTCAGCTCGTACATCTGGTTCGGCGATGCGGGCTCGTCGCCCAGGTTGCCGGCCGCGACCTGGACGTTCTGTTCCTGCAGCGCGCTGACGACGTCGGAGGCGGTCAGGCCGCGCGCGGCCAGCTTGTCCGGGTCCACCCAGATGCGCATGGCGAACTTGCGCTCGCCGAAGATCGTGACGTCGCCCACGCCGGGCACTCGCTTGAGCGCGTCGCGCACGTAGCGGTCGACGTAGTTGCTGAGGAACAGCGTGCTGTACCGGTTGTCCTCCGAGTAGAACCCGATCGCCGCCAGGAACCCGGTCTGCCCCTTGGTCACCTGGATGCCGTTGGTCCGCACCTGGGAGGGCAACCGGCCGATGGCCTGGTTCACGCGGTTCTGCACGTCGACGGCCGCCAGGTCGGGGTCGCGGTCGATGTCGAACGTCACCTGGATCGTGCACACGCCGTTGTTCGTGCTCGACGAGGTCATGTACAGCATGCCGTCGACGCCGTTGATGGCCTGTTCGAGCGGCGTGGTGACGGCGCTCTCGACCGCTTGCGCGTTGGCGCCCGTGTAGACCGCCGTGACGACCACGGCCGGAGGCGTCAGCTCCGGGTAGCGGGCGATCGGGAGCGTCGGAATCGCGATCGCGCCCGCGAGGATGATGAGGAGCGAGCAGACCGTCGAGAGAATCGGCCGGCGGATGAAAAGGTCGCTGAGCACCTACTGGCCTCCGCCGCTCGCGGCCGGCGGCGCCGGCATCGGCTGTACCGGCATGCCGTCGCCGATCTTCTGCACGCCCGAGACGATCAGTTGGTCGCCGGCCTTGGCGCCGCCCTCGATCACGTAGTCGTTGCCGACGATCGGACCGAGCGTCACGGCTTGCTGGTGCGCGGTCGTGCCTTTCGCGCCGTGCTCGGCCACGAACACGAAGTCCTGGCCGTTCACGCGCGAGACGGCCACGACCGGCACGG
This sequence comes from uncultured Acidobacteriota bacterium, assembly GCA_963849525.1. Taxonomy (GTDB): domain Bacteria; phylum Acidobacteriota; class Vicinamibacteria; order Vicinamibacterales; family SCN-69-37; genus CAVXSP01. The sequence continues at coordinate 1,159,927 of CAWKHL010000010.1, forward strand.
TCAACTGGGGCTCGGTCTTCCACACGATCTGCGTGCGGACGAACTGCGCCGTCCGCCAGTGCTGGCTGCGGTCGGTCAGCGCCGCCTTGGCCAACACCGTCTGCGTCTGGCCGTCAACCGAGGGCGCGATGAAGGTGATCTTCTCCGTGTCGATGACCGCCCCGCTGTCGTCCAGGAGCCGGACCGGCAAGCCGAGCTTGAGTTCCGACGCCTGCTCCACCGGCACGCCGATGTAGGCCTCGAGGCCCGCGTTGTCGTCAATCGTCGTGAGCATCGTCGTCTGCGTGACCCGATCACCCTGACGCACCGGGATGTCGCCGACGACGCCAGCCGCCGGCGCCGTGACCTTGTAGTAGCCGAGCTCGTGGCGCTGCTGGCGAATCTGGTCGTCGACCGCCTGCAGCTGGGCGTCGGCCGCCTGCTGGGCCGACAGGGCCTGGTCGTAGGCCTGCTGGGTGCCGGCCCCGGACGCCAGGAGCGCCTTGGCCCGATCCGCCTGCTGGTGCGCGAACGTCGCGTCGGCCGCGCGCGCGGCGCGCGTCGACTGCAGCCCCGCGACGACGGCCTGCTGGGACCCCGCATCGATTTCCATCAGGACGTCGCCCGACGCGACGCGGTCGCCCGACTTGACCGCGATCCGCGTGATGAAGCCCACGGCCTGCGGTTGAATCGAGATCGAGTGCCGCGACTTGATGGTCGCGATGTACTCGGACGTCTGCGCCACCGGCGTGGGAGCGAGCGTCATGACCCCGACCGGCAGGGCCATTGCGGCCGCGCCGGGGCCTGCTGCGGCGCCTCCCGCGGCGGGGCCGCCCGACCCGCAACCGGCTGCGGCCGCCAGGCCAGCCAGCGCGATCGCCCGAATGGCGGCGCGCCGAGCGCGGAGATTTGCCAACTGCACGAGAGGTAACACGGCGCTCATGGAGGAGTCCTGAAAAGCTACGAACAGCCGGGACGACCGCTGTCCGAATGCGTGGGTTCGAGGTGGGCGAGGTCGATCGCCACTAACCAGTCATATACGATACCTGACTTGCGGTGGTTCGGGCCACCATCGCGGAGTGGGAACCACGTGGTCGTCTGGATACTCCTCGGCACTATCGTCGTGATCGTCTCAAGCGTCGTCGCGCGGCGGATCGCGCGACGACGGCTGCGGCTGGATCTGCGCGCGCAGTGGGCGCAGCCCGTCGACCGCGACCGCGACATGGACCCGATTGCCAGCTATCACCTGGCCCTGGCTGGCGGGGACGCGGACGCGCCGTCCCTCGACGACCGCACGTGGATCGACCTCAACCTCGACGAAGTCTTTGCCGTGCTCGATCGGACGCACAGCTCGGTCGGCCAGCAGGTGCTCTATCGGCGGTTGCGTACGACGCCGGTCGCCGAGCCGCTCGAAGCGTTCGAGGCCCTGGCCGCGCGCATGGAGGCCGACGCCCCGCTTCGGGAGCGCGCGCAGCTCGCGCTCTGTCGGCTCAGCGACAAGGCCGGGTACGACCTCTGGTCGCTGGCGCAGCCCGACCTGCTCAAGCCCGAGCCCTGGTTCGTCCTGTTTCCCGTCATCACGGCGGCGATGATCGCCTCGCTGGCCGCGGCGCCGTTCTGGCCCCAGGCGCTGGTGTTCCTGGCGGCCGGCGCGGTCGTGAGCATCGCCACCCGGCTTTTTGTTGCGTCCTACATGCCGCTCGTGCTCGGACCGTTCCGCCAGTTGGGCCCGCTGATTGCCGCCGCGGCCGAGTTGTCGTCGATGGGGGTGGCCGGCGCCGAGCCCATCACCGCGACGCTCGCGCCCGACGTCGCGCGACTCACGCGGCTGCGCCGCATCGCGGCCTGGGTCAGCCGGGACACGTCGTCCAGCTTGGATTTGTCCTCCATCGTCGTGGAGTACCTGAACATCCTGCTGCTGTTCGACGCGAACGCCCTGTATTTCGGCGCGCGCGAGCTGCGGGACCGCAGCGGCGAGCTGATGCGCGCGATTGCCGCCGTCGGCGAGGTCGATGCGGCGATCAGCGTGGCCTCGTATCGCGCCGGCACGCCCGGCTGGACGCGGCCGGTGTTCGTCGAACGGCTCGAACAGGCGGCGCTCACGGCGATCCGCCATCCGCTCGTGCCCGACGCCGTGCCCAATTCGATCCTGCTGGGACCTCCGCGCGGTGTGATCGTCACCGGCTCGAACATGTCCGGCAAGTCGACGTTTCTCCGGACCGTCGGCGTGACGATTGTCATGGCGCAGACCATCAACACGTGCCTGGCCGAGTCGTATCGGGCGCCGGTCTTCATCGTCCGGAGCTGCATCGGCCGCTCGGACGACCTCATCGCGGGCAAGAGCTACTACATCGTCGAGGTCGAGTCCGTCCTGTCGCGGGTCGTCGACAGTCAGCAGTCCGCGCCACACCTGTTCCTGTTCGACGAGCTCTTCCGCGGGACGAATGCCGTCGAGCGGATTGCGGCCGGCGAAGCCGTGCTGGCCGAGCTCGTCCGCCCGCATGGCGACCAGCCGTCGCCGCACGTGACGCTCGCGGCCACGCACGACCAGGAGCTGGTCGATCTGCTCAGCGACGACTACGCGCCGTTCCACTTCGCCGACACGGTTGGCGAGTCGGGCCTGATGTTCAGCTATCAACTTCAGTCGGGCCCCGCGACGACGAGGAACGCGATCACGCTGCTGCGGCTGAACGGCGCCCCGCCGGACCTGGTGGAACGAGCCCTCTCGCGCGCGGCGGCGCTCGACCGGGATCGCACCCGTTGGGCGCACCGGCCTGACGGCGCCGCGGGTGCGGCGAAGGTGTAAGGTAGCTCGCACATCGCCGTCATGAAGCCCCTGCGCGTTCGAAGGGACCGCGTCGTCGTCGTGCCGCCGGACGTGGTGTGGCAGATCGTGGAGCCCGCCGAGACGCTGCCGTCATGGCTTCCGCTCGGAGAGCGCTGTGAACGCCTCTCGGGCGAAGGCCTCGGGCGGCGCCAGCGGTTGTTCACACGATGGGGACGCCGGCACGCCACGATCGATCAGGAAGTGATCGAGTACGTGCCGGGCGAGCGCCTCGCATGGCGGCACGTGAGCGAGCAGATCGATGGCCGACCCGCGCCGGCCATCTCCCGTGAGACCACGGTGCGAGTCGAGCTACGGCCGGCGGGCGGCGGCACGAGAGTGGTGCTGACGGCGGACCAGGTGCCCGCCGGGTTCATGGGCGGTCTGGCGCTGAGGATCGTTGGCGGACGGAGAATTGGGCGGGCGTTCGATCGAGCGCTCGCGCGGTTGGCGGGCAGCGGCGATGAGAGGTGAGTGTGATGGCGGAGCCGATTCCTGAGGTGCTCGGGGCGTATCTCGACGGTCTCGTTCCGGAGAGGAGCGCCGAGCTCCAGTTGATGGAGGCCGAGGCGGCGAAGCGGAGCTTTCCCATCGTCGGCCCCGCGGCCGGCCAGTTCTGCTACCTGATGGCCAAGCTGATTGGCGCCCGCGCCGTGTTCGAGCTGGGCTCCGGGTACGGGTACTCGACAGCCTGGTTCGCTCGCGCGGTGCGCGAGAACGGCGGCGGCGTCGTGCATCACACGGTCTGGGACGCCGCGCTGTCCCTCGAGGCCCAGCGGCACCTCGCGGTGCTCGGTCTCACCGGGGAAGTCACCTTCCACGTGGCCGAGGCGGTGGGCGCGCTGCGCGACACGGGCGGAACGTTCGACATCATCTTCAACGACATCGACAAGGCCGGGTATCCAGCGGCCCTTCCCGTGATCAAGTCGCATCTTCGCCCGGGCGGGCTGCTCATCACCGACAACCTGCTCTGGCATGGCCGGGTCTTCGACGAGGCCGATCGCGCGGAAACGACCGCCGGCGTTCGTGAGTTCACGCGTTTGGTCCTTGGCGACCCCGACTGGACGGCGAGCCTCGTGCCGATTCGCGACGGCCTGCTGGTTGCGCGGCGGAACTAGCGTCGGATGGCTACGCCAGCCCCCTCGTTCGACGAAGCCGCCCGCGAGCTGGTGGACATCGGCCGGCGCTTCTACGCCCGTGGCTGGGTGCTCGGCACGAGCGGCAACTTCAGCGCGGTCGTGGCGGAGGCTCCGCTTCGTCTGGCGATCACCTCGAGCGCGGCGCACAAGGGGAAGCTGTCCCTCGACCAAATCCTGGAGATTGACGCCCAAGGCCGCGTGATTGGCGACCGCCACGGGCCGCCCTCGGCCGAGACGCTGCTGCACCTCGAGATCGTCGAACGCCGCGGCGCCGGAGCGGTGCTCCATACGCACTCGGTGTGGAGCACGATCCTCTCCGAGCGGTACGCGCGCGAGAGCGGGCTGGCCATCCACGGCTACGAGATGCTCAAGGGGCTCGACGGCGTCGGCAGCCACGACCACCGCGAATGGCTGCCCATCCTCGAGAACGATCAAGACATGCGGCGGCTGGCCGCGCAAGCGCGCGACGTGCTCGCCGCGCACCCGGCCGCACACGGGTTTCTGCTGCGGCAGCACGGCCTCTACACGTGGGGCCGCACGCTGGCCGACGCCGAGCGGCACGTCGAGATCCTCGAGTTCTTGTTCGAGGCCGTCGGCCGGGCGCACAATAACTAGCAAACCACGCGGGCCTCGGGCCCCTGGCTTCAGGCGGATCCGTAACTACGCGCCTTGCCGAGGCCCGGGAGCTTGACCGGGGCCCGGGGCCCGAAGCCCGTGGCCTACGTGAAAGGAGCCCAAGATGGCGCTCGTTCGCATTCCCGAAGAAGACCGGACGATTACCGACATCGGCGAACTGCGCGCGTTTCTCGGCGCGCACGGAATCGACTACGAGCGGACCACGCCGGCGCAAGCCTTGCCCGCCGGCTCGCCCACCGACGAGGTGCTGGCCGCGTATCGGTCGAAGATCGACGAGTTGAAAGCACGCGGGGGCTATGTGACGGCCGACGTGATCGATGTCTATCCGACGACGCCCGGCCTCGACGCGATGCTCGCGAAGTTCAACTCGGAGCACTGGCACGACGAAGACGAAGTGCGATTTATCGTGGAGGGCCGCGGGCTCTTCCATGTCCATCCCGCAGACGGGCCGGTGTTTGCCATTGAAGTCGAGGCCGGTGACCTGATCCGCGTGCCGAAAGGCACGCACCACTGGTTCGACTTGTGCGGAGATCGACGCATCCGCGCGATCCGGCTGTTCCAGGACCCGTCGGGCTGGGCGCCGCACTACACGGAGAGCGGCGTCGACAAGGGATTCCAGCCGGTCTGCTTCGGTCCGGCCTACTTCGCGCAAGGCACGTCCGGTCGCACGATGTGACGGTCACGCTGCGGGCCCGCGGCGTCCGCGTGGTCCTGCTCGACATCGAGGGCACGACCACGCCGATGGCGTTCGTTCACGACGTGCTGTTTCCCTTCGCGCGCGAGCACCTGACCGACTACCTCCGCGACGAGTGGGACTCCTCGGAGGTACGGGAAATCACGGCCCAGCTCGCCAGCGAGCACGCCGTCGATCTCGCGCAGGGCCACGAGCCTTCGCCGTGGCTCGAGCGAGCCGAGCACGAGCGTCTGGCATCCGCCGTGGCCTACGCGCTCTGGCTGATGGACCGCGACCGCAAGTCGCCCGCGCTCAAGCGGCTGCAGGGACGCGTCTGGGCGCGCGGCTACGGTCTCGGGCGGCTGCGCGGCGAGATCTTCAGCGACGTTGCGCCAGCGATTCGGCGGTGGCGCGAGGCCGGCATTCGCGTGGCGATCTATTCTTCGGGGAGCGCGCTCGCGCAGCGCCTGCTCTTCGAGTCGACGCCGGACGGAGACCTGACGCCGCAGCTCGGCGGATTCTTCGACACGGCCGTCGGTCCCAAGACCGGGTCGCCGAGTTACACGCGCATCGCCCACGCCCTGGACGTCCCGCCGCGGGACATCCTGTTCATCTCCGACGCGCCCGCCGAGCTCGCCGCCGCGCGGCGCGCGGGTCTCTCTGTCGTCCTGTGCGTTCGGCCGGGCAACCACGACCTTCCCGCCGACGGCGACGCATTCGACCGTGTGACGACGTTCGACGGCCTGTAGAACGCCTTTCGCCGAGGCTCGCCGGACCCGATAAGATGCCGGCATGCGTCGGCGCATCTCTGCGGCGGTCCTGAGCATCCTTGGGGTGGGCGCGATGGTTGCGTGGGGGGGCGGCGCTTCGCGGGGGCGGACGGAGGCCGAGGCCGGACCGATGCGTCAGGCGGCGGCTGGATCGCTCGAACGATTCACGGTGTCGTCGGACGGCCACCCGATGGCGGTCTGGGCTCGGCGGCCGGCGACCGCGCGCGGCACGGTCTTGCTCGTCCACGGTCTGACGTGGAGCAGCCTGCCCGACTTCGACCTGCAAGTGCCCGGGTTGCATCGCTCGGTGATGGTCGGCCTGGCGGCCCGGGGGTTCGCGACGTACGCCGTCGACTTGCGCGGGTACGGACAGACGCCGAGGGACCAGACCGGCTGGCTGACACCGCGGCGGGCCGCGGCCGATGTGGTCAACGTGCTGGCCTGGGTGGCCGCGCAGCATCCGGGACTGGCCAAGCCCGCGCTCGTCGGCTGGTCGCGCGGCGCGGCGATTTCCGAGCTGGTTGCGCAAACGGCGCCGTCGCGCGTGTCGGCGGTCGTGCTGTTCGGCTTCGAGTTCGATCCGGACGCGAAGTTCATCGACGCGGACGAGCCGAGCAAGCCCGCCATGGCGAAGAATACGGCCGAGGCGGCGGCCAGCGATTTCGTCTCCCCCGCGGTGACGCCGCCCGCGGTCGTGCGTGCCTTCGTTGCGCAAGCGCTCAAGTCCGACCCCATCCAGATCGATCTGAAGAACGACGACGAGTTCAACCTGCTGGCGCCCGGCCGGCTGACGGTGCCGACGCTCGTCATGTACGGCTCCCGGGATCCCGGGATCGCCTCTGACGAAGCCGCGAAGTTCTTCGCGCGGCTTGGCGCGAGCGACCGGGAGCTCGTCGTGCTTCCCGGCGCCGACCACGCGGCGCACCTCGAAAACACGCACGACATGTGGATGGCGGCGGTGGTCGAACTTCTTGACGAGGCCGCGTCCGGCCAGGCGGTAGGTGACCCCATGACAGAGTTCGCCCAGGAGCGCGGCATGAGCCGCGTCGAGGCGTTCAGCGACGGTGTGTTCGCGATCGCGATCACGCTGTTGATCCTCGACCTCAAGGTGCCGCCCCTCGCCGACCATTGGCGCGCGCGCTCGCTCGTCGACGCCCTGTGGGCGGAGCGGTCCTCGTATCTGGCGTTCGTCATGAGCTTCACCGTCATCCTCGTGATGTGGGTGAATCATCACCGGATCTTCTCGCTGATCCGGAGAACGGACCACTCGTTCCTTTATTGGAACGGGCTGCTGCTCATGCTGGTCACGATCGTGCCGTTCCCGACGTCGCTGCTGGCCGAATACCTGGGCGCCCCCGGCGCGCGGGCGCAGGTCGCGGCCGCCGTCTACGCGGGCCACGCTGTCGCGATCACGCTGGCGTTCACGGCGCTCTGGCGCCACGCCACCAAACGTCCGTACCTGCTGCTCGATGGCACCCAGGCGGAAGTCGCCCGCCTGTGGGCGCAGTACCGGTTCGGGCCGTTCATGTACCTCACGGCGTTTGCCCTGGCATTCGTGTCCGCGTGGCTGAGCGTCGGGCTCTGCGTGCTGTTCGCGGGGCTGTTTTCGCTCAAGGGCTTCCTGCAGAAGGGCTGAGCGCGGCGGCATGTGATACGGTGCTGATCTTCGAGGAGGTCCCGTTGTTCCGCCGGGCGGCATCGACAGCGCTGTTGGTCGTGGCCTCGTGCGTCGTGTCGGCGGCCCCGTCGTCGGCGCAAGCGTGGTCGGGCGCGGACCTTGGCATCGGGTACAGCTCTCTTCACGACATCGACTCGGGCGCCGCCTACGATCGTGGATGGATTGTCGCGCTGGCGGGCCGGCGGCACGGAAGTCTCGGGTGGGTGGCCGAAGCGAGCGGCGACGCCCGCACGCCGGCTGGCGTTGCCCAGAGGCTGCACGCCTTGCTCGGCGGCCCGCGGCTGACGGCGCGTGTGCGCGGGCCCGTGGCGCCGTTTGGCCAAGTGCTCCTCGGCTGGGAGCGATATGACGAGCCGGGCTTCGTCGAGAATGGCGTCGCGCTCCAACCCGGCGGCGGCGTCGATGTCCGGATCACGGCGCGGACGGCCGGTCGCCTGCAAGCGGACTGGCGCGCAGTTCGCGCCGCCGGTGACAAGGCGCGGGAAATACGGGTGGCCGCCAGTGTGGTGGTGGCGCTCGGCGGCTGATGAGCGCCAGCGCCAACGGTTCAAGGGAACGCCGAAAAGGAGAGACATCATGAGGAACGTCGGAATCGTCCTTGCGTGTTGTGCAGCGTTCGCGGTGACCGCCTCGGCTCAAGGCATGGGCCAGGGCATGGGGCAGGGGATGGGTCAAGGGATGGGCCAGGGGATGTCGGGGCGCCGCGGCGGCATGGCGCCGCCGGCGAACCTCATCGAGGAGGTGCAGCGGCAGTACGACGCGGTGGCCAACAACGCCCTGCAATCGGCCGAAGGGTTTCCCGAGGCCAAGTACGGCTGGACGCCGACGGTGCCCGACCAGCCAGACCACGCGACGATCCGGTCGTGGGCCGAGTTGGTCGCGCACATGACCGACGATCAGAACAACAACTGCTGGACGCTCGCGGGTCACACGGACCCCCGCCCCGCGTCGGTCGAGCGCGGCACGCCCGGGCCGAATGCGAAGAGCAAGCAGGAGCTGGTGGACGGGTTCAAGGCCGCCATCGACGTGTGCCACCAGGCGTTCACGAAGATCACGACCGACGACATGCTCGGGCCCAGTGGCGGCCGCGGGGGCGCCTCGAAGATCGGGCAGCTCATCACCGCCACGGCGCACGCGAACGAGCACTACGGCAACATGGTGACCTACCAGCGGCTGGCTGGCATCGTGCCGCCGTTGACCGCCAACCGCGGCCAGGGTGGTCGAGGCATGCGGATGCAGTAGAGGTTGAACCGATGGCTGATCTCTTTCCCTTTCGGGCGCTGCGCCCGGCGCCTGAAGTTGCTTCGCGCGTGGCCTCCGTGCCGTACGACGTGGTCAGTACGGAGGAGGCTCGCGCGCTCGCGGGCCGCGAGCCGCTCAGTTTTCTGCACGTCACCCGGTCGGAGGTCGACCTTGGACCGGACGTCAACCCGTACGACGCCGCGGTCTACGTACAGGCGGTCAGGAACTTCGAGGAGCTGAAGCGCGCCGCGCCGCTCGTCATGGAGGCTGAGCCAGCCCTGTACTTCTACCGCCTCCGGATGGGCGCGCACGAGCAGACCGGCCTCGCGGGCTGCTTCTCGCTGGACGAGTACGACCGGAATCTCATCAAGAAGCACGAGCGGACGCGGAAGGACAAGGAAGACGATCGCACCCGCCACATCGTCGAGCTGCGCGCGCAAACGGGCGTCGTGTTCCTCACGTACCGGTCGGCCGCCGCGGTCGAGACGATCGCGGCGCGCGTGACGGCCTCGGAGAGGCCTCTCTACGACTTCGTGGCCGACGATGGCATCGCGCACACCATCTGGCGCGTGGGCGGGGCGGACATTCCCGCGCTCGTCGCGGCGTTTGCCGAACTGCCGGCGCTGTACATCGCCGACGGGCACCACCGCGCGGCGAGCGCGGCGCGGGCGCGCGCCATGCTCGCGACCGCGGGGCACCGGCCCGTGGACGCCGCGACGTTCCTCGCCGTGGCGTTCCCGGATACGCAGGTGCAAATCCTGCCGTACAACCGCGTCGTCTCGGACCTTGGCGGCTTGTCGCCTGACGCGTTTCTCGCGGCGCTCGAGGCGAGGCTCGACGTCACGCCAGGCAAGCCGACTCCCGATCGCGAGGGGCAGGTCTCCATGTTCCTCGCGGGGCGGTGGTACGCGCTTTCGCTGTCCGCCGCCAAGGGAAGCGATCGAGCCAGTGAGCTCGATGTCGCGCGGCTGCATCGCGACGTGCTCGAGCCGCTCCTTCGAATCGGTGACGAGCGGACCGACAAGCGTATCGAGTTCGTCGGCGGAGCGCGGGGCACGGCCGAGCTGGAACGGCTGGTGTCTGCCGGCCGCGCGGCGGTCGCGTTCTCCATGCACCCGGTCGCGCTCGAGGCGCTGATGGAGATCTCGGATGAGGGCGGCATCATGCCGCCGAAGTCGACCTGGTTCGAGCCCAAGCTGCGCGACGGACTGCTCACACACATGATCTGAATCTGACGCCCGCTCCGTGCGAGAGGAGAGAGGAAGTCGAGGCATGCCTGCTGCCGCCGTTCATCGTGTCTACAATTTCTCCGCTGGGCCCGCGGTGCTGCCGCTGCCCGTGCTCGAAGAAGCGCAGCGGGATCTGCTGTCCCTCCCGGGCGTGGGCATGTCGATCCTGGAGATCAGTCACCGGTCGAAGCCGTTCGACGAGATTCTGCACGGCGCCGAAGCCGAGATGCGCCTGCTGGGGAACATCCCGGACCACTACAAGATTCTCTTTCTGCAGGGCGGCGCGAGCCTCCAGTTCTCGATGGTGCCGATGAACCTGCTCGCCGCCGGGACGTCGGCCGACTATCTGATTACGGGCGACTGGAGCCGCCGCGCCCTGGTCGAAGCCGAGAAGGTGGGCGCGACGCACGTGGCGGCGTCAACCGAAGCCGAGGGGTTCACCCGAATTCCTGGGCCGCACGAGCTGGCGCTCACGGCCGGCGCCGCCTACGTGCACATGACCTCCAATAACACGCTGTACGGCACCGAGTGGGCTCGCGTGCCGGACGTCGGCGCCGCCCCGCTCGTCTCCGACGCCTCGTCCGACATCTTTTCGCGCCCCGTTGACGTCACGAAGTTCGGCCTGATTTACGCGGGTGCGCAGAAGAACCTCGGGCCGTCAGGCTTGACCGTGGTGATCGTCCGCGACGATCTCCTCGCCCGATCCACCGCCGCCCTGCCGACGATGCTCAATTACCGCACGCTCGCCGAGCACGGATCGCGCTACAACACGCCGCCCGTGTTCGCGGTGTACATCCTGCGGCTCGTCATGAAGTGGCTCACGAGCATTGGCGGCCTGGCCGCGGTCGAGCGACTGAACGAGCGCAAAGCCGCGCTGCTCTACGACGAGCTGGATCGCAGCGAGTTCTGGCGGCCGCATGCGAAGAAGGACAGCCGTTCGCGCATGAACGTGACGTTCCGGCTCGCGTCGACCGATCTGGAGGACGCGTTCGTCAGGGAAGCCACCGCCGCAGGGCTCGACGGCCTGAAGGGCCACCGATCGGTGGGCGGCCTTCGCGCGTCGCTCTACAATGCGTTTCCGGTCGAAGGCGTCGAAGCGCTCGTCGCGTTCATGCGGGAGTTCGAGCGCACGCGCGGGTAACCAGGCGACCCGATACGGCCAAGTGCCGGATGCAGCCGCGGCTTCCGACGCGGAGCCCGTGGGTGCGGATGGAGCGATCCCGTACGGTGGAGGTGTGGGTGAGGCCTGTGGGCTCGGTCAGGCCGTCGCCGGCGGCGTGGATCCGTTGCCGGTTCCGCCCTGGGCGCGCCCGCGTCCGCGGCGTCGCCGCCGGCGGCGGCGCTTCCGCGGTGGCGCGGTTCCATCGGGCTCCTCGGGACCGTGCTCGGCGCCGGATGAGGACGCGTCGGCGTGGCCCGTGCGCGCCTCTCGCCAGCGCTCGACGCCTTCCGGTGAATCGCCGAAGACGCTCAGCCATGTCAACGCATCGGGAAAGGCCGGGCGGTGCGCGATGCTGCGCACGACGCGCGCCGGAAGCTCGCTCTCGGTCATGCGCGGAAGCATCACGGCGAGCTGGCGAAGCCGCTCGAAGTCCTTCTTGGCCACCGGCAACCGGCCGAAGGCCACACGCTCGCGGCGGGGAGGCGCGTCGGGGGCCGGCTCGCGCCGCTCCTCGAAGGCGCCAAGCGGGCCGAGCAGCGTGCCCATCAGAATCGTGTTCGTCAACTCGGGCGGGGCGGCCGGCAGCGGCTGCCGATAGCGGTCGAGCCGCTCGAGCGACGCCCACACCGCGGGCGGCGGCGACTTCAGCTCCGGCGTGACCAGCTCGAGCAGCCGAGCCCGTCCGAGGGCGCGGAAGCTCGCCTCCGCGTATCCCGACCGCAGAATCTTGTAGTACTCCTCGAGCAGTCGCGCAGGCGAGGCTTCGAGAATGAGCGCTCGATGACGGGCAATCGCCTCAACGACGACGTCGTCCAGGTCGAAGCCCAGCCGCGCGGCGAACACGACCGCACGGAACATGCGCACGGGGTCCTCGACGAAGCGCACGTGCGGGTCGCCAATCGAGCGAATTACCCGCCGCTCGAGATCGGACAGCCCCCCGACGTAGTCGATCACCGAGTGCGTGGCGATGTCGTAGAAGAGCCCGTTGATCGTGAAGTCTCTGCGGAACGCGTCTTCTTCGGCCGTGCCGAACGTGTTGTCGCGATGGATCATGCCCCGCCGATTCTCTTCGGCGGTCTCGGGCGGGGCGCTGGCCACGACGACCGAGTCCGGCTCCGGAGGAGCGTCAGCGGGCAGCGCGGGTACGTTGCGCCGGAACGTGGCAACTTCAATCGTCTTCTGCCCGAACTTGACGTGGGCCAACCGGAAGCGACGGCCGATGATCCAACAATTCCTGAAGAGCCGTTTGATCTGGCCCGGGTGGGCGTCGGTGCCGATGTCGAAGTCTTTGGGCCGGCGTCCGAGCAGGAGGTCGCGAACGCTGCCGCCGACCAGATAGGCCGAATGCTGGTTCTGGTGCAGCCGGTAGAGGACCTTCAGGGCGTCCGGGTCGATGTCGCGCCGGGAAATCGGATGGTCGGCGCGCGGAATGATGACCGGAGTGGGCACGACCAAATTATAGGGTGCCGAATCTCGCCTCTGTCAGGCGACGGCCGCGAGTATCATTATAAAGCATTGAAAACAGAAGAGTTATTCCATTTAGGCTACGCCTTGGCGTCTTTCCAATTGGCGCCGATGCCGACATCGACGGTGAGAGGGATGCACAGCGCGACGGCCTGCTCCATGCACTGCCGGACCAGATCGGCGACGTCTCGGGCTTCGTCCGTCGGCGCTTCGAACAGGAGCTCGTCATGGACGGTGAGGATCATTCGACTCGGCCGCGCCCGTCCGGCATTGCGGCGTGTCAGGGCCGCGTGGACGTCGATCATGGCTTTCTTCAGGATGTCGGCGGCCGTGCCTTGAATCGGCATATTGACGGCTTCGCGCTCGGCGGCTTGGCGGACCTGTCCGTTCCGGCTCGACAACTCCGGCACCAGGCGGCGGCGTCCGCTGAGCGTGCGAACGACGCCTGACACGCGGGCATCGGCGAGCGTCTTCTCGATGAAGCCCCGCACGCTCGGATAGCCGGCGAAGTAGGCGTCGATGAACGCCTGCGCCGCCGATTGGGGCACGTTGATGTCCTTGGCGAGCGTGAACGCCGTCTTTCCGTAGAGCAGGGCGTAGTTGATGATCTTGGCCCGGCGTCTGAGCTCGTGGGGGTCGAGTCCGCTCGCCGCTCCGAAGACCCGCTCGGCCGTCTGATCGTGGATGTCGACGTTCTGCCGGAACGCGTCGACGAGGGCTGCGTCTCCCGACAGATGCGCGAGGACGCGCAGTTCGATCTGCGAGTAGTCGGCCGAGATGAGCGAATGGCCCGGTTCGGCCACGAACGCCCGGCGGATTTCCCGTCCGATTTCGCTGCGGATCGGGATGTTCTGCAGGTTCGGGTCGCTGCTGCTCAACCGGCCCGTCGCGGCGACCGCCTGATTGAACGTCGTGTGCACGCGGCCGGTCTGCGGGTTGACCAGCGCCGGCAGCGCGTCGATGTAGGTACCCTTGAGCTTCTGCAGGCTTCGCCACTTGAGTACCAGCGCGGGCAGCTCATGCGTGAGCGCCAGTTCCTCGAGCACGTCAACGGCGGTCGAGGTCGCGCGCGTCTTGCCGGTCTTCTTGAGGGGCGAGAGGCCGAGCTTTTCGAACAGCACGTGCGAGAGCTGTTTGGGCGAATTGACGTTGAACTCGCCGCCGGAGAGCGCGAAGATCTCGCGGCTGAGCCCGTCGAGCTGGGATTGCATCGCCTCGCCCTGCGCGAGGAGCACGGCGGTGTCCACCTTGATGCCGACGCGCTCGAGGTCGGCCAGCACCGGGATGAGCGGCTGCTCCAGATCGCGGTACACGCCCTCGAGGCCTTCGTCGCGCACGTGCTCGAGCAGCGGCGGCGCGAGCGTCAGCGCAAGGTCCGCGCGCTCGCCGGCGTAGGCGCCGAGCGAGGCGGCCGGCACGGCACCGAGGTCGACGGCTTTGACGCCTCGCCCGGTCAGGTCCTCCACGGCCACCGCGCGATAGCTCGCGTGCTCGATGGCGAGGCCTTCGAGGTCATGGCTCGATCGGGTCGCGTCCACCAGGTAGCTGAGCACCATCGTGTCGAGGTCCAGCCCCGCCAGGTCGACGCCCTGGCGGGCGGCCGCGATGACGGCGAACTTCAGATCGTGGCCGACTTTCGCAATCGCCGGATCGGCCAGCAGGGGGCCGAGCCGGTCGAACACCTCTCGGGCCGGCAGGTTTGGCGTTTCCACCAGCCCGGCGTGCGCCAGGGGGAGGTACGCGGCGCTGCCCGGCCGCGTGGCGAACGACCAGCCGACGATGTTGGCGCGCACACCCGACGAGCCCGAGGCGACGACGCCAATGCCCACGCGGCCCGCCTCGCGAATCGACCGCGCGAGCGCGTCGACTTCCTCGAGCGAGCTCAGCACGCGGTACTCGCGCGCCGATGTCGCGGCCGTCGGCGCGAACTCCGCGACGAGCGAACGGAACCCGAGCGACGAGAACAGGGCATAGCACCGCTCGCGCTGTGGGCCTTGATAGCGCAGCGCATCAGGATCGAACGGCACCGGAAGGTCGGTGCGGATGGTGGCCAACTCGCGGCTCTCGCGCGCCGAGTCGGCGTGCTGGGCGAGGGCCTCGCGGTATCGCTTCTGCGTCACCCCCGGCGCCGCGGCGAGCAGTGCGTCGAGCGACCCGTGCGTCGAGATCAGCTCGCGCGCCCCCTTTTCACCGATGCCCGGCACCCCTTTGATGTTGTCGATGCTGTCGCCCATGAGCGCCAGGACGTCGACGACCTGGTCGGGCCGCACACCGAACTTCTCGACCACGCCAGGGGCGTCGTACCAGACGCCCGCGTCGCGCGGGTTGAACACCCGGATGCCCTGGCCGACGAGCTGGAAGAAATCCTTGTCGCCGGTGACGATTGCCACGTCGAACCCCGCGTCGCGCGCCCGCACCGCCAGCGTGCCAATCACGTCGTCGGCCTCGTAGCGCTCGAGGGTGAGGATGGGCACGCCCAGGGCCTCGCAGGCCTCGTGCACCAGCGGCACCTGCTCCGCCAGATCGGACGGCATTGGCGCCCGGTTCGCCTTGTAGGTCGGCGACAGGTCGTCGCGGAATGTCGGGCCCGGCAGATCGAACGACGCGGCGAGATACTCGGGCGCCTGGTCGGCGACGAGCTTCTTGAGCATCGTGGCGAATCCGTACACCGCGTTGGTCGATCGGCCGTCGGGTCCGGTCAGACCGCGAATCGCGTGGTACGCGCGATACATCTGCGAGCTGCCATCGATCAGAAACAGGCGGGGCATGAATGTTGAAAATGTATATCATTCGGTGGATGCGCGCCCGACCGATCGGCCCTGCGGTCATGCTGGTGCTTGCGCTCACCGGCATCGCGGCGTGCGGCACCCTCTTTGGCCACGAGTACGAGTACGAAGAACAGCTCTACCTGAGCGTCAACGGATCGGCGACCGTGACGGTTGACGCGTCCGTCGCGGCGCTCGTGGCGCTGCGCGGCCTCGCGCTCGACCCCTCCCCGCGGGCGTTCATCGATTCGGCCCGCGTCCGACAGGTCTATGAGGCCGCGGGCTGTCACGTCACGCGCGTGGGACGACCCTGGTCCCGGCACGGCCGGCGATTCGTCGAAGTGGAGGTCAGCGCGGGTGACGTCCGCACGCTTTCCTCCTGCGGTCCGCTCGCCTGGTCGACCTACACGTTCGACCGTACGCCGACGCGGATTCGATACGAACAGGTGGTCGGCGCGTCCGCCGGCGGAGACCCCAAAGACGTGCAGTGGACGGGCAAGGAGCTCGTGGCGTTCAAGCTGCACCTGCCGAGCCGGATCACGTTCCACAACGTTCGGCGGCTGGCCGATAACGCCCCGGGCGAGATCGGTAACGGCAACATCTTGACCTGGGAGCAGTACCTCTCGGATCGCCGGCGCGGCGCGCCGGTCGATATGCAGGTGGAGATGGAGCCCGAGTCCATCCTGCACCGGACCTTGTGGTTGTTTGGCGGATCGTTTGCGGCCGCCGTCCTCGTGATGGTCGGCCTGATCTGGTGGACGATCCGAAAGGGCAAGGCGCGCGTCCGAGCCGCGCAGGGGCCGGCGGCCCGTTCACCGCGCCCGTAAGCGCTTCAGGCCGCGCGCGTCATCGCGCGCCCAGCAGACGGATGTCCTGCGTCTTGCTCTCGCCGGCCGCCAATCTCACCTGGATGGACGCACCCACTACCTGCGACAGGAACGTCGGGTCGTACCACTCGCCCTGCTCGACGTCGGTGACCGCCGTCAGACGGTAGTCGCCCGGCGGCACGCCCCTGAACGAGAAGCTGCCGTCCGTGCCGGGCCGCGCGGCGCGGATGCGGCGCGACTGCGGCGTCCAATAGCGGTTGTCGGCGGGAAACAGGATGACGGTGTAATCGGACGTCGGTTGACCTTGGGCGTCCTGCAGGGTGCCGGAGATCTGCTGCGTCTCGTCGGTGAACGTCAGCACCGCGCCGGAGATGTTCTCGTTGGGACCGACGTCGAACGGGAAGTCCAGTGCGTCGCGTCCCTTGACGACCGCCGATTCCAGTGAGAACGAGCCCGTCTGGATCGCTGGCGCCTGGTTGTTGCCGGACCCGCCGCGTGCGCCGCGTCCTCCGCCGCCGAAGCCGGCCCGAAGTGAATAGGCGCCCGGCGGCACGCCCGTGACCGTGAACTGGCCGCTTGTGTCGGTCTGGGCGGGCGGGATGAACCCGGCGGCGCCGGGTTCGGCGCTCTGCAGGTTGACGCGAATCGTGCTCAGGTCGGTTGGCGGCTGTGCGCTCTTCGCGTCGAACGCCACCCGTCCCGAGAGCGTCATGCCGGGCTGCAGGTTGAGCGGGATGTCCGGGACGTCCTGTCCGGCCACGGTCACGTCCGCCGAGGCCCACAGCACCTGCGCGATGCCGGCGCCTCCCCGGCCGCCGCCGAAGAATCCGCCGCGCCGCCCGCCGCGAGTTCCGGGCCCGTTCTGGGTGTCCGCGCCCGCCGCCGCGTCGGCGACCAGCGACTGCGCCATCAGGGTGTACGTGCCCGGCGTGATGTTCTCGAACGAGAACTGGCCGTCCTGTGCGACGCGCGCGAAGTTCCGCCGGCCGGGCATGGCGACCATGTCCTGCGGGTCTTTCGCTTCGAGCGTCACCTGTGTGTTCGCCGGCGAGCTGCCGTCGGGATTGGTCACGGTGCCCGACACTCGTGCGGTCGCGACGAGTTGCAACTGCAGGTCGACGCCCGCGCGCTCCTGGCCGACTCCGACCGTGACTCGACCGGCCGAACCGGGCATCGTCGTTCCCGGGTAGTAGACGGGCGCGTAGGCCACCGACTGCGCGGGCGGCTGCTGCTGCAACTCCTGCTGCAGCTGACGAACGCGATCGGCGAGCTGCAGTCCCTGACCGTTGCCGAGCACCGAGCTCAGCGCCGAGGCCGCGCCACCGCTCGCCGCGGCCGCTTGCAGGGCTGCCGCGCCGCCGGCGGCTTGCAGCTGTTGCAGCAGCGGTTGGAGCTGCGATTGAAGCATCTGGCGGATGTCGGTGGCGGCCTGGTTGCGCGGCAGCGCGCTCACTACGTAGTCGCCGGGCTCCAGGTCGAAGATGCGGTAGATGCCGCGATCGTCGGTTTCATCGCCGCCGGCGGCCTGCAGTGCCTTGGTGCCGTTCAGAAACGCGTAGCGGTAGACGCGAACCTCGGTGTTGGGCGCGGGCTCTCCATGGTCGTCCACGACGGTGCCCGTGATGACGCTGCCTCTGGGCAGCGTCACGTTGACGCGATCGAGCTGCTGGCCGTTGCTGAGTTGGATGGGCGTGCCCTGGCGTCCCGGCTGCTTGGCGCCGTAGGCAATCGTGACGTACCCCGGTCTTGACGCGGTCAGCGTGAACCGCCCGGCCGGCAGCGCCGGGAAGGAGTACTCCCCGCGATCGCCCGTGAACGTCGAGCGCAGCCCCAGCCCGGCGCCCGACAAACGGACCTCCGCGCGCCGGACCGGCGAGCCGCTGTCGAGCACGACCTGGCCCGCGATGCTCGCGGTGCCCGACACCATGGCGGTGCTTCCGCGCCCCTGGCCGCGGCCGCCTCCCACACCGCCGCCCGGTCCGCCGCCGCGCCCGCGGCCCCCGCCTTGTCCGGCGGGCCCTTGCGCGCCGACCACCAGCAGGCCGGCCATGACACATGCGGCCACCGACAGGGCGGACCGCGCGAGACGTCGGGCATCCTGAGCCATAAGCACCTTCACGGGATGGGACCGTCGAACGCCCCGCTTGGTTTACGCCGTGGAGCTACTGGCCGTTGACCCTGAGATCGTTATTGACGACGAATGCCCCTGGCACCTGGGCGAGCGCGTACGCCAGATTGCGATCCACCTGGTTGTCGACGATGCCGGTCAGTGTCACGTGGCCGTTCTCGACGATGATGTGGATGGGCGGCACCGCCATGGCCGTGTAGTGCCAGAACGCCGGATGATTGTAGATGGCTTGCGCGATGCGCACGCGCAGCTCGTCGTCGTATCGGGAGAGCGGCAGGACCTTGATGTCGTTGGTCAGGGACCGGATGCCATCGATCTTCGCGACGCGCTTGCCGATGTCGTCGCGCTTGGTTGGCGTGGTCACGCGGCCGGTCAGGGTGACGACGCGATTCACGACCGAGATGTTGACGTCGTCGAAGATGGTGAACTGCGAGTACCGCTGCACGACCTCCGCCACGGCTTCCGCCAGGTCCGAGTCGCTCACTTCGGCCCGCGCGATCGCTGGCGCCACCAGGAGGCTGACCACCAGCGCCGCGGCGATCAGCCGAGTGCGCTCGAAGAGCCCCCGTGTGTGGAGTCGTGCACGTGCCATTCCAGCTAGACTATAGAGCAAACCCGGTGCCAAGAGAGGCGCTTGGGGAGCGCGCGCGGAGCAGAGCGGAGCGCTCGCGACGCGGCGGCGGTGTCCGCGTTCGGGGACGGCTCGGCGTCCCCTCAAATGCCCTCCCCGAAGCGGCCGGGGTCGGAACGACGCCGGTCAGTTTGCGATGAATCCCCTGCGTGCCCGCACGGTCACATTCGGGCGGCGCACCCGCACCTCAATCGTGTGCCACTGGCCGTCCTTCGGCAGCGATGAAGCGTAGCCAAGAAAATACTGCCTGCTCAACTCGTCGGCGATCCCGGCCGTGGCCGGGTCGAGGTCGCGATCGGACGAGATGATCTCGGTGCGTCCGCCGCTGTCGAGTGTGAGCTCGCGCAGGGCCTCGGCGTTGACGCGATCCGATGATCCGCCGCGCGCCGTGCGGGGCGACGAGATTCGCGGCGGTCGCGCGGCTGGCGGCGGCTGCTTCCCTGGAAACGGCGACGGGACTGGGTGCGACGTCGGTCGGCTGGCCACGGGCGCACCGCCGTCCTCGCCGGCGACGTCGATCCCGATGGCGTAGACGAGGACTTCGGTCCGGCGAATCAGCTGCTCGAGCGACCCGAGGTCCGTCCGGCTGCTCGTGTCGTTGCCGTCCGAGAGCACGAGCAGCGCCTTCTTGCGCCGCGTGCCGGACTGAGCCATCGGCACGGCTTCCGCCACCGTGTCGTACAGCGCCGTCCCCCCGAAGGGGCGGATGGACTCCAGGCCGCGGTTGAGCGCCTGGCGGTCTGACGTCCAGTCGTGCACGAGCGTCGGCTGGCTGTTGAATTGGTACAGGAACATCTCGTCCTGCGGGCCGAGCAGATCGAATAGAAAACGATGAAGCGCCGCCCGCGCCGCGGCGATCTTCGCGCCCGCCATGCTGCCGCTCGTGTCGAGTGCGATGCCGAGGCTGACGGGGACCCGCTCGGCGTCGAACTGCGAGACGGCCTGCTCGCGGCCGTCTTCGAAGACGGCGAAGTCGTTCTGGTGCAGGCCTGAGACGAACCGTCCGGAGGCGTCGGTGACCGTCACCGTCACGTTCACCAGCTCCACGCCGGTCTTGAACGTGAACCCCTGGCCGGCCGGCCGTTCTTGCCGGCCGGCCGCGAAGACGGTGGCGATTGCCAGCACGGCGACGACTCCTGCCGCGGCGGCGGTGCGGCGGCGGGCGCGCATCTCAGCTCTCCGACCGCGGTGCGGCCGCCGCGGCCCCCGGTTGGCTGACGGAGGTCTTGGTGGCTTCGCCCGTCGTGCCTCCCGGAAGCTGGCCGCGCCGGTTAACATGGGCGACGACGCCGCCGGCCTCCGACCGGAATCCCACGCGGTACCGGGTGACGCGGCTGGTCGTCGGGACGTGGACGACGAACGGCGACTCTTCGCCGGGTGAGAGCGCGGTCAGATCGAGCGGGGCCTGACCGTTGGCGAAGTAATCGCCGTTGGCATCGAAGAGGTAGACGACGGCGATGACGTGGTGAAGGGCGGTGCCGCCGGCGGGGTCCTCGACGAGCCCGGTGACGGTGAACGTGCCGTTTGAGTCGGCCGTGTGCCTGAGCGAGATCAGCTCGAGCGGCGCCTGGTGTCCGAACGGCAGGTGCAGGTGAAGGTCGGACTGGCGAATCGCGTACGCCCCGCCCGCGGCGGCCGCCACGACCAGCAGCGCCGCCACCGCCGGCCATCGTCGTCCCGACGCCTGCCTCGGGACCGCCGCGAAGATCGGATCCGGACGAGGCGCTGTCTCGAGTTCGTCGTCAATCGCGGTGAAGCGGCCGCGCGCGTCCAGCCCGGCCTCCTCGTCCTCCTCGTCCTCGGCCATCGCCATGGCTTGCAGCGCTTCACTGCGGGCCGCCGAGCGCTGGCGATCTTCGTGCAGGAGCTTCCACGCCAGCACGGCCATTCCAATCGCCAGCGCCAGCGATACCAGCGTGACGGCCATCAATGTCAGTTGCATCGCAGATACCTCGTTCATCTCAGAGAAAACTCGACAGCCACGTTGACGACCACGTCAACGGGGACGCCGTGGCGGCGCGCCGGGTCGAACCGCCATTGCCGAACGGCGTCGATCGCGCGTTCGTCGAGACCGCCGCCGAGGCGCCGCGTCACGTGAAGATCGCCGACCGATCCGTCGCGGCGCACGACCAGCTCGAGCAGCACGTCGCCTTCGATCGCCTGCTTCCGCGCGTCATCCGTGTAGCGCGGCCTGACCTCCTTGACGAGCGTCGGCGGATCGATGCCGCTTCCCGGACGGAACAGGCCGCCGCCGGTGCCGCCGCCCGTGCCCGGGCCGATCCCCGGGCCGGTTCCGCTGCCCATACCGGAGCCCACGCCGCTGCCCGTGCCGCCTCCCGAACCGGCGCCCGCGCTTGGCGCCTCGGCCGCACGGGTGGCCACGCCTGGAGCACTCACCGCGTTCGACGGGTGAGGGGACGACGGGCGCCTGAACGGCGGCGGGCGCGGGTATCGGCGGCGGAACCGGCGCGGGTGGGGCGAGGGGCTCGAGCTTCGCGAAGTTGACCGTCGGAGGATCAATCTTGGGAGGCACGATTCGCTGCGGGGGGACGGGCCTGGGCGGCGGCGCCTTCCGCACCGGCGGAACCGGGCTCGACACTTTCTTCCTCGGCGGGGTCGGCGCCGGACGAGCGGCGCGGGCCACCGGAATCGGCACCTTCATCCCGCCGCCTCCGCCGCCGCCGGACGGGCCGGGCGCCATCAGGAAGACCAGCCGAGTTGGCGCCGCCTCAACGGGGGCCTCGGTTGTGGTCGGGCTCGCGAGCAGGCCCAGCAGCGTGGTCAGGACCGCGGCGACCAGAACGACGACGTGGAGCGCGGCTGAGCACGCGAGCCCGAAGCGGCGCCTCCCGCGCTCGGGTAGCAGCAGGCGCATCGACTCGCGGGTTGGTTCGGCCGGCGCGGCCACGCGCAGGCGGCTGACGAGCCGGACGGCGTCGCGCCGCGCGATGAACTGGTGGAAGGCGAGCACCGGCTCGTCTTCGACGGCGCGGCGCACGCGCGCGACCGGGACTCCGGCCGCGTTCGCGATCTCCGCAATCGAAAACACCTGGTCGCGCGCGGCGGGAAAGACGGCGGTACGCATCCGGGTACACTCGGGCCTACCGTGTTTTCGGGCGCTTGGCGCCAGGACAACAGGGCGCTCGCGCTTGTCGTGTCGAAAAGGTGTCCGGAGCCGCTCAGGATCGAGGATTCAGCCCTTCGATGTACGTCACGCCTTCGGCTTCGCCGACGACGCGCACGGCGCGGAACCCAGCGGCGGTCAACCGCGCCGTGGTGCGCGCGGCGCTCTCGGGGTCCGGTGGGCGCCGCGCAAGTCCGAGCCGCCCGGCCGGCGCGGCCTCGACCGCGAGCACGCGGCCTCCCGGACGCAGGGCGCGGCGCGATTCGGTGCAGACGGCCGGCGCGGCCTCGTCGGCCGGGGCGGACAACGTGCGCTGGATGGCGACGATATCGAAGCTCGCGTCCTCGGCTGGCAGCTGTGTGGCCGGCGCGACCTCGAACTCGACGAGCACACCCGCCCGGCCGGCCGCGCGCTCCGCGGCGGCCCGAGCGGTCGGTGCGTCGTCAACGACCAGCGTTCGGCCGTTGAGCCCCGTCAAGGCGGCGACCGAGGCGGCCAGGGCGCCGTCGCTCGCGCCGATGAGCAGCACGCGATTGCCGGCGCGGGCGCCGATCATGGCCAGCGCCGTTCGATGCGGCGAGGGGCCGGGTCGCAACCACTTCATGGATTCGAATGATATAGTTCTTGCCCGTGAAACAAGGACTCTCGATTGCCCCTGCCGAGGGTAAAGTCGGCGTGCTGCTCGTCGGGCTCGGAGCTGTCAGTACCACCACGATTGCCGGCACGATGGCCGTCCGGAAGGGCATCGCCAAGCCGATTGGATCGTTGGCCGAGATGGGCACGGTGCGGCTGGGCAAGCGCAGCGAAGGGCGGGCGCCGTCGCTCCGCGAGTTCGTGCCCCTGGCCGCCCTCGACGACCTCGTGTTCGGCGGGTGGGACATCTTCGAGGACGACTGCTACCAGGCGGCCCGCACGGCGGGCGTCATCGAGACGTCGCTGCTCGACCAGGTCAAGGACGAGCTCGGGGCGATCCGCCCGATGCCCGCGGTCTTCGACCAGCAGTACGTGAAGCGCCTGAACGGTCCCAACGTCAAGAAGGGCAAGAACAAGCGCGAGCTGGCCGACCAGGTCGGCGAGGACATCCGCCGCTTCAAGGCGGAGCACAAGCTGAGCCGGCTGGTGGTGGTGTGGGCCGGCAGCACGGAAGTCTTCATGCAGGAGTCGGCGGCGCATCAGTCCATCGAGGCGTTCGAGAAGGCGCTCGAGGCCAACGATCCGACGATTCCGTCGAGCATGGTCTACGCGTATGCGGCCATCCGCGAGGGCCTGCCTTACGCGAATGCCGCGCCGAATCTCTCGGCCGACGTTCCGGCGCTGCTGGAGCTGGCGCAGCGGACCGGCTCGCCGCTGGCAGGCAAGGACCTCAAGACGGGCCAGACGCTGATCAAGACAATCATCGCGCCGGGTCTGAAGGCGCGCCTGCTTGGCGTGAGCGGCTGGTACTCGACCAACATCCTGGGGAACCGCGACGGCGAGGTGCTCGACGATCCGGAGTCCTTCAAGACGAAGGAAGAGAGCAAGAAGTCGGTGCTGGACTACATCCTCCAGCCGAACCTGTACCCGGACCTCTACGGCAAGCTGCACCACCTGGTGCGGATCAACTACTATCCGCCGCGCGGGGACAACAAGGAAGGGTGGGACAACATCGATCTGGTCGGCTGGCTGGGGTATCCCATGCAGCTCAAGATCAACTTCCTGTGCCGCGACAGCATTCTCGCCGCGCCCATCGTCCTCGACGTGGCCTTGTTCCTGGACCTGGCGAAGCGCGTCGGCTTTTCGGGCATTCAAGAATGGCTGTCCTTCTACTTCAAGAGCCCGATGCACGCGCCGGCTGTCTATCCCGAGCATGATTTGTTCATCCAGCTGATGAAGCTCAAGAACACGCTGCGCTACATCAAGGGCGAGGAACTGATCACCCATTTGGGCCGGGAGTACTACGACTGAGCGCCGCGCTGCCTGAGGCAGCGTTCGGCGCTTCTCGTTGAGTCCGGCGTCGCGCTATGGCCAATCGCTACCAGCCTGCGATCCTCGGCGGCCTCTTCATCGGGATCCTCTCGTCGCTGCCCCTCCTGGGCGCGCTCAATGTCTGCTGTTGTCTGTGGGTCGTCGCCGGCGGCCTCGTCGCGATGTACTTGCGGCAGCAACAGCAGCCGCTGCCGCTCGAGACCGCGGAGGCCGTGCTGACCGGGCTTCTGGCCGGCGTCATCGGCGCCATCCTCAACACCCTGGGCAGCTGGGCCCTGCTGTCCTGGACCGGACCGGTCTGGCAGGATGAGATTCGAGCCCAGCTCCAGGCGAACGCCCAGCTGTCGCCAGAGATGCGCGACTGGATGCTGCGATTGCTGACGGGGCAG
Source organism: uncultured Acidobacteriota bacterium (assembly GCA_963849525.1). Lineage (GTDB taxonomy): Bacteria > Acidobacteriota > Vicinamibacteria > Vicinamibacterales > SCN-69-37 > CAVXSP01. The sequence goes on from CAWKHL010000010.1 coordinate 1,184,552, forward strand.
GGCGTCGTGCTGATCCAGTTCGCGATTTCACTGCCGGTCTACGCGGTCTTCAGCACGCTGGGTTCGCTCCTGGGGCTGGCATTTTTCAAGAAGAAGCTTCCGCCCGCCCGGGAGGGCTAACCGTCATGTCCGACTCCCATCACGAGATCAACGCGCTCTTGAACGAGGTTCGCGTCTTCCCGCCGAGCGCCGAGTGGCGCGAGCGGGCGCTAGTCACCGATCCCGGGGTGTACGCCAAGGCGGAGCGCGATCCGGAGGCGTTCTGGGCGTCGTTTGCCGCCGAGCTCGAGTGGATGGAGCCCTGGACACGCGTGCTCGACTGGCAGCCGCCCCACGCGCGATGGTTCGTCGGCGGCCGGCTCAACGCCAGCGTCAACTGCCTCGACCGCCACGTGCGCACCAGCCGCCGCAACAAGGCGGCCGTGATCTGGGAAGGCGAGCCGGGCGACCGGCGCACCCTCACCTATTTCGATCTGCTGCGCGAGGTGTGCCAGTTCGCCAACGTCCTCAAAGGTCTGGGCGTCCGCAAGGGCGACCGCGTGGCCGTGTACCTCCCGCTCGTTCCCGAACTCGTGGTCGTGCTGCTGGCGTGCGCGCGCATCGGCGCCGTCCACAGCGTCATCTTCGGCGGGTTCAGCGCCGAATCGCTCAGCGACCGCATCAACGACGCCGCCGCGACCATTCTCGTGACCGCCGACGGCGGCTACCGCCGCGGGCAGATCGTGCCGCTCAAGCGGACCGCCGACGAGGCGCTCATGACGACGCCCAGCATCAAGCACGTGGTCGTCGTCCAGCGCCATGTCGGCGCGCCGCTGCCCGTGTCGATGACCGAGGGCCGCGACGCGTGGTACCACGACTTGATGTCGCACGCCGGTCCGACGTGCGCCCCCGAGTCGATGGACTCGGAGGACATGCTCTACATCCTCTATACGTCGGGAACGACGGGGAAGCCCAAGGGCATCGTGCACACGACCGGCGGCTACCTCGTGGGCACCTACGCGACGTCGCGCTGGGTCTTCGACCTGCGCGACGAGGACGTCTATTGGTGCACCGCCGACATCGGGTGGGTGACCGGCCACAGCTACGTCGTGTACGGCCCCCTGCAGAACGGGGCGACCGTGCTCATGTACGAGGGCGCACCGGACTGGCCGAGCAAAGACAGATTCTGGACGCTCATCGAGCGCTACGGCGTCACGATCCTCTATACGGCGCCGACGGCCATCAGAGCGTTCATGCGGTGGGGCGTCGAGTGGCCGGCGCAGCGCAACCTCGAGAGCCTGCGCCTGCTCGGATCGGTCGGCGAACCGATCAACCCCGAAGCGTGGATGTGGTACCACGAGCATATCGGCGGCGGACGATGTCCGGTCATCGACACGTGGTGGCAGACGGAAACCGGGCAAATCCTGATCACGCCGCTCCCGGGCTTGACGCCGCTCAAGCCCGGATCGGCGACGAAGCCGTTTCCAGGAATCGCCGCCGAGATCCGCACGGCCAAGGGCGAACGGGTGACCGAAGGGGGCGGCCTGCTGGCGCTCACTAGGCCGTGGCCGGCGATGTTGCGCGGCATCTACGGGGATCCGGAGCGCTTCGTCCAGCAGGACCTGGTCGAAGTGGAAGGACGGAGTCTACTTCACGGGCGACGGCGCGCGTGTCGATCAGGACGGCTACTACTGGCTCCTCGGCCGCGTGGACGACGTGCTCAACGTAGCGGGCCATCGGATCGGCACGATGGAAGTCGAAAGTGCGCTCGTCGACCATCCGCAGGTCGCCGAGGCCGCCGTCGTCGGCCGCCCGCACGAGATCAAGGGCCAGGCGATCACGGCGTTCGTCACTCTGAAGGAGGGCATTACGCCCACCCCGGCGCTGATTGCCGAGCTCAAAGAGCACGTGGTCAAGAAGATTGGCGCCATCGCGCGGCCCGACCAGATCCTCTTTGCCGCGGACCTGCCGAAGACACGATCGGGAAAGATCATGCGCCGCCTGCTGCGCGATATTGCTGAAGGCAAAGCCCTTGGCGACACGACGACCTTGGCCGACCCGGCGGTCGTGGCACGGTTGAAGAACGAGTACGAGTCAGGGGAATAGCCGCGCGGCGAGCGCCGAACCCGCGACCACGCGTCCATCGCTGTTGGCCACCATCGTCACCGCTGCGTGTTGCTCGTCCGGGTGCGCCGTCGCGGCGGTGCGCCGGCGGGCCGCCGATCCCCCACGTCTGATCGCGGCGGCCGCCGCCGGAATGAGCGACGCGCTGTCGGACCAGTTGCGCGAGTTCCGGCGCCGGCACCGTCTGCCGGCCCGGACGTCCGCGTGCTGGACGCGGGCCTGCCGGCCGGCTTGGCCCTGCCCGATGATGCCCTGGGGCCGGACGAGGTCCCGGTGCTGCAGGCCTCGGTGGCCTGGGCGCTCGGGGGCGCGAGCGGATGAACTAGGATGAAGGAGACTTCGTATCTAGCAGGTACTCATGGCCATCATCGAAACCAATGACCTCTGGAAGACGTACCAGATGGGAGCCGAGACGATTCACGCGCTGCGCGGCGTGTCCATCCAGATCGACCGCGGCGAGTATGTCGCCATCATGGGGCCCTCCGGATCCGGCAAGTCCACACTGATGAACCTCATCGGCTGCCTCGACACCCCCTCGAAGGGCAGCTACCTGCTGAACGGCAAGCAGGTCAGCGAGATGAATGACGACGAGCTCGCCAGGATTCGGAACCAGGAAATCGGGTTTGTCTTTCAGACGTTCAACTTGCTGCCCCGCGCGACGGCCCTGCACAACGTGGAACTCCCCTTGATTTACGCGGGGATCACCTCGAAAGCCCGCGCGGAACAGGCGCGACAGGCGCTGGCGCGGGTGGAGCTGACCGACCGCCAGACGCATCGGCCCAACGAGCTCTCGGGCGGCCAGCGCCAGCGGGTCGCCATCGCCCGGGCGCTGGTCAACAATCCCTCCATCCTCCTGGCCGACGAGCCCACGGGCAACCTGGACTCGAAGACCGGCGAAGAAATCATGACGCTCTTCGCGCGCCTGCACGAGGCGGGGAACACCATCGTCCTCGTGACACACGAGCCGGAAATCGCCGCGCATGCCGAGCGGGTCATCCACATCCGCGACGGCCAGGTCGAGAAGGACGTCCGCAAAGCCGCATAAGTAAGGCGGTTACGCGCGTCTCGATTTCGGTTTTGTTATTTCAGCCACCTCGGTTTTCTCCACACGAAAACTAATAGCCCTAAGCGAAGTACAGTTATGTGCTTGGCGGGTTTCTATTAGGACAACAGCGACAATGAAGGTATAGTTCTGGTGCTCCCCAGCCCGCACCGATCACTCTTATGAGTCGTGCGGTTCACGCATGTAATTGACTGAGTGGTTTTTTCCCATGATGCAACGCTCGGCTCTCCACCGGCTCACGATCGCGGCGCTCGTCGCCAGCGTGGCGGCCGTCGTGCCTGGAATGCTTCGGGCCGTGACGGGACATGCGGCACCCGCGCCGCAGGCTGTTCCCACGTCGTCCTCGAGCAGTGTCCGGTACGGTGTCTGGGATCCGTACTCGAGCCAGTGGATGTACTCCTGCGTGCCGACCTACGGCACGTTCAGCATCTCCAGTCTGACGTCCTCTGGAAAGATCGCCACGGGTGTCGCCGCCGCGAACCACGGGTTGGCGACGGGTGACACGGTCGAGATCTCGGGCGCCTCGCCCACCGAGTACAACGGGACGTTCCAGGTGACGGTGACGAGTGCCAGCGCGTTCACCTACGACTTTGGGGGCAGCGCATCGTCTTCGGCGAGCGGCACGGTGGTTGGGCAGCCGAAGGTCAGGATTTCCGCGGCCGAGGGCGACATCGTCGAGATTCGCGCGGCTGACGCCACGGCCACCGGGATCAGTGTGGACGTGGCGAGTCTCATTGATACGACACCGACACCGGCGAGCCTGGGGATTCCCGCGCCGGCGACCGCGCCGGCCGGGACCGGCGGGACGTGCGGCGACCCGCTTGCAAACTCACCGGCCCTCTCGGCCAACGGACCAGCGATTTTCGGGAAGCTCAAGACCAGCACGCCAGAGTACCGGGACATTCTGTCCGGCGAGAGCCTGAACGACGCGTCGGGCAATGCGGATCCCAACAAGGTCCGCCGGGTGGACCAGACCGTCGGCGCGACGTCGGTCGAAGTTGACACGCCGAACTACTGGGACGTGTCCGCCATTGATGCGGGTGGTAGCGTGGGCCTGTACCCCAGCGCAACCGTCAGCGTGGCGGGATCGGCCGGGACGGTTCCGGTGGCGTTCGATTGGGACATCTCGCGCTGGGCCAAGGGCGACGTCTTCGTCAACCTCAACGCCTCGGCGATCAAGGTCATCGACAAGGACGGCAACTTCAAGCGCTATTTGGCCACATCCGATCTGGAGCGGCAGGGGACGTATCACTGGAGCGCCGACTGGTCGTCGCGGACGCTGGATATTCCGGCGCCGAACAAGATGACCTACAACTCCGGCGACGCCGGGGCGATTCAGATGGACGTGACGTCGCGCGGGCCGAGCGTGTACGGCGCGGCCCAGCTCGTCAACGCGGCGACCGTGCTCGCCAATCCGACCACGACCAGCGCGGATGTCAGTGGCGTCGTGAACTTTCTCTATGAGTACGCGCTGATCGGAAGCGGCGCCACCGTCTCCAGCGCCCCCGTGGACGACACGTCGTACCTCTACGTCGGCGAGGTCATGGAGGTTGTTGACACCCAGAACGACCAGGTTCTGGGGACCGTGACCATTACGGGGGTGGACTCGGGCAATAGTGCGGTCACCTGGTCACCCGCCCTTGGCACCGCGCCGGTCGCGGGCGACGAGTTGAGCTGGAACGACACGACCTATCCGTACGTCATCGTCCACAACGGAGCCGCGTCGTCCGGCCTCACGATTGCGTCGCTTTCCGGCAAGACGGTCACGTTCGGGACGCCGCTGGCACAGGCGCCCGCGGTCGGAGACACGATTAGCTACACCGGCGAATTGCAGGATGGCGGCGCCGCGACGATCGGGGGCAACATCACGGGGTGCGCGGTCAATTGGCACACCGGAAATACCTACGTCACGAACTTCGACAGCTTCGATCCTGGCGTCAGCGTCATCGAGCGCCAGCCGGGCACGCTCGACGCGGTGCACGGACACCTCCCGTATTCGGACCTCAGTCAGCGGATCTCCACGAGGATTCAGAAGTCGGACGATCCGACCGGCTATCCGGTTGACGAGAACCCCGAGTCCGTTGCGTTCGACGGCGCCGGGAACATGTATGTGGGCCACTCCTTCCCGTACAGCACGCCTGCTTGGACGTATACCGACGCTCACGGTCAGGTGACGGTCGACTTCAACAACATCGTGTGGGGGCTGGACGAGACGGGGGCCTACGTCAGCACGGGCATCGACTATTCGAGCGGGATTCACGCGGCCTTGGGCAGCTTGAGCGACCCTGGACCCGGCACGTTGACGCTCGACGCCGATGGGTTGCCGAAGGCGTATTGGTTCGATCCGAGCACGAATCAGTGGACGGTCAACCAGGCGGGCAAGCGCGTCCAGTTCATGAACATCCTCGGCAAGGACCTGCAGCGCTACGTGCCCGACGCCAACGAGCCGGGCGGGTTTCTGCTCGACCGGGTGTTCTCGACGTTCACGAGCAATCAAGGCACCGACTGGGTCGATGTGGGGGCCGATCAGCACACGATTTACTACACGTCCGAATACCCGCGCGTCTATCGCTTCAACACCGCCGTGGACGGTTCGAAGCTTCAGCCGACGGCGGGCAATGACGTCATGGGGACGTGGAACGGCCAGAACGTCTCCGTCTGGACGGGGCAGCAGGAGACCGACTTCGGCAAGACCAGCAACCTGTCCAACGCCCATCGGTTCCACACCGTGCGGCTCCTCCCGCCCGGTGACGGCACGGGCGGGTTCCTGGTCGCTGCCGAAACCGCCATCCTGAGGATCGACCAGTTCGGCAACGAGGTGCAGCGGTACACCATCGAAGACGACCAGGACGCCTACAACTACAAGGTGGCCACTGGGTACCCGGCACCGGACGGCCACGTGGGCCTCTGGTACACGCTCGAGGTCAACCCGGACGGCCGGACATTCTGGGCCACCGCCCACGACACCGGCTGGATCTACGAGTTCGATATTGCGAGCGGCCGGTTGCTCGACCGGAAGCATGCCGTGCAGTTCGTGCCGAAGTCCGGGGGCTCTCCAGGCCGGATGGTCGAGGGCATGTGCGTCATGTGGCAGTACACCGCCGCGCACGAGATCTGCGGCGACGGGATCGACAACGACGGCAACGGGATCATCGATGACAACTGCGCGGCCATCCCGGTGTGCAGCGGCTCGACCAACGACCCGTCCTGCGGCGCGCCGACGGCGGCCGATGACACCTACACGACGCCGTACTACACGACGCTGTCGGTGCCGGCCTCCGGCGTCCTCGGAAACGACCACGCCGGGCCGGGTCTGCCGGAAGTGAGTGCGATCTCGGTGACGGACGTTGGCGGGCAGGCCGCCAACGTGGGCCAGCAGATCACGCTCGCCGACGGCAACAAGATCACCGTCAACGCCGACGGATCGCTCATCTTCGTCCCGAGGGTCGGGTTCTCGGGCGCCGAGCCGGGCATCGAGTACCGGATTGGCGACCCGTCGGGTGGCTACGCGACGGCCACGATCAATATTTCGGTCAACGCACGGATCGGCGGGCCGACGGCCGCCGATGACACGTACTCGACGCCGTACCACACGAACCTCTCGGTCGCGGCTCCTGGCATTCTCGGCAACGACCAGCCTGGCCCCGGCGTCCCGGCAGTGGCGGCCATCTCGGTGACGAGCGTCAACGGGGACACCGCGAACGTCAACCAGGCCATCACACTGGCCAGCGGCAACCAGATTACGGTTCGATCCGATGGCTCGCTCGCGTTCGCGCCGAAGGTCGGGTACTTCGGGGTTGAGACGATCCCCTATCAGATTGGGGATCCGTCGGGTGACCACGCGACGGCCACGATTTCGATCACGGTCATTCAGGAGCTGAATCTTCTCATCGCGGTGAACGACTCGGCGACGATCAGCCAGTCATCTCCCGTGGTTCCCGTCACGGTCCCGGTCCTCGCCAACGACAGCGATCCGAACGGCGACCTGTTTCAGGTCGTTGATAGCGGCGGGACGCCCGCGCCGTTCACATCGGACGCGACGGTTACGACGGGGTCCACGGGCTTCCCCCAGGGCTCGACGCAGACCGGCGCCGTGAGCTGGCAGCGGCTGGCGCCGAACGCGAGCTATCCGAGCGGGCGCTGCTGTGTCGCGGTCTACACGCCGCCAGCCGGGTTCTTCGGCGCGGTCTCGATTCCGTACTCGATCAAGGACCAGCCTCCGGCCAATACGCCGCTGACCAAGACGGCGCACCTGAACATCACGGTCACCGGCAGCCTTCTGCTGCACGCACACAGTGACTTTTACGCCGTGGCTCGGGGCACGGCGTCGCGGCAGGTCAACGGCGCGGGCGGCGTGCTCGCAAATGACGATCCGGCCGACTTTTCCGGGCTTGTCGTGAGCTATTGGACGTGGGGCAGCCAGCCCACGACACATCTCCCCGTCGATCAGCGCTACGCCCTGGAGAACGGCCAGGGCTACCTGACGATGCACGCTGACGGCAGTTTCTTGTGGGAGCCCTCTGGTACGGCGACCACCGGGTCGGCGTATTACCACACCATCGACACGCAGGGTCAGCTTGGGCAGGCGACCCTGACCTTCCACGTCAATGGCGTGAACGCGGTCGGCGATTCGGTGTCGATGGCGAAGAGCGCCACGCCGATCGGGCATTCGATTGACGTGCTGGCCAACGACTTCGACCCCGAGAGCGATCCGTTCGCACTCAAGTCGGACGGGAACGGGAACTATCCCGTGGATGTCACCTTCACGCAGCCCGTCGTTGCCAATTCGGCCGCGCCGGGTGGGACGGTGGCGCTCGGCGGTTCCAGTGCCGCCAAGAGCGTGTGCTGCGAACTGGTTTATACGCCGGCGGTCGGTTTTGCGGGTGTCGCGACGTTCACATACACGGTTCAGGACAACCCGAGCCCCATCAACGGCGTCTCGATTCCACCGGCCGCCAACACGGCCACCGTCACGGTGACCGTCGTGAACCAGCCGCCGACGGCCGACGCCGTGACGGCGCCGAGCACGGATCAGAACACGCCAGTCAGCGTGACGCTGTCGAGCGCGGATAGCGACAGTGCGGCGAGCCCAGGCTTGACGTTCGCCGTTGTCACGCCGCCCAGCCATGGCACGCTCGGGTCTCTCGGCGCGGCGGTGTGCACGACGCCGCCGTCTGGCGGGAGCCAGTGCACCGCGGCCGTGACGTACACGCCGGGGACGTCGTTCAACGCGAACGATAGCTTCACCTATCAGACGACCGACGAGGACGGCGCGACGAGCAACGTCGCCACGGCTACGCTTCGGATTACGCCGCTCTCGACGACCACGGTTGCGACGAACACGCCGACCGAATACGGCACGTCTGCCAGCCTCACGGCCACGGTAGCCTGCGCGAACCAGCCGGCGGTTGACGGCACGGTGACGTTCAAGACGGGCACGACGGTGCTCGCGAGCCAGGTGCCGGTGACGAACGGCACCGCGACCTTCTCGACGCCCTCTCTGGCGGTCGGGACGTATCCAATCGAGGCGGACTTCGACGGCGGCTCACTCTGCCCGACGAGCAGCGGCTCGACAAGCCACGTGGTCACGGCTCGCCCGCTGTTCATCACGGCGAACGATCAGACCAAGTCGTACGGGACGGCCTTCACGTTTGTCGGCACGGAATTCTCGACGTCCGGTCTGGTGCTGACCGACAGCGTAGCGAGCGCCACGCTGACGAGCGCGGGGGCCGGTGCGACGGCGGGTGCCGGCAGCTCGCCTTACGCAATCGTGCCGAGCGCCGCCCAGGGCAGCGGCCTGGGCAACTACACGATCAGCTACGTTAATGGCAGCCTGACGGTGACCCCGCTGACGCTGACCATCAAGGCGAACGATCGGAGCAAGACGTACGGCCAAGCGCTCTCCTTCGCGGGCACGGAGTTCGCGATCACCAGCGGGTCGCTGCTCTCCGGTGACTCGATCCAGAGCGTGACCCTGTCGAGCCTCGGAACCGCCGCGGGCGCGGGCGTGGCCGGGTCGCCCTATACAATCACCGCCGGCAACGCGGCTGGACCCGGCGCGGGTAACTACACGATCACATACGCGCCGGGCGCGCTCACGGTCGGCCTGGCGTCGCTGACGGTCACGGCGAACGCCGCCACGCGAACCTATGGTGGTTCGAATCCTGTATTCACGGGGACCGTGGTGGGCGCGCTCGGCGCCGATGGGATCACGGCGAGCTACAGCACGACGTCCGGCGCGACGGCCTCGGTCGGCGATTACGCGGGGGCGATCGTCGCGTCGCTCAACGACCCCAACGGCAAGCTGGGCAACTACACCGTCACGAACACGCCGGGAACGCTGCACGTCGTGCCGGCGTCGCTCACGGTCGTCGCCAATAACAAGACCAAGATCGAGGGCGCGCCGAATCCAGTGCTTGACGGCATTCTGACGGGTGTTGTGACCGGTGATGACATCACTGCGACGTATGCCACGACGGCGACGCAGGCGAGCCCGGTTGGCGCCTATCCGATTACGCCGACGCTGGTCGACCCGCAGGGCCGGCTCGTCAATTACGCCGTCACGATCACGCCCGGGACCCTGACCGTGCTCGCGAGCAATCAGCCGCCGGTGGCGGTGGCCGACGCGGCCACCACCACGGGCACGGCGCCGGTCGGCGTGAAGGTGCTGACGAACGATTACGATCCGGACGCGGGTGACACGATTCACCTGGTGTCGGCCACCCAGCCAGTGGTCCAGAACACCTCGACGCCGAAGGGCGCCGTGAGCATCAACGTGGCGACCGGGACGGTGACCTATACCGCGCCGGCGCTCTTCACGGGCGTCGTCACGTTCAACTACACGGTCGCGGACTCCAAGGGCGCCACGTCAACGGCGACGGTGACGATCACGGTGTTGCCGGCGGAAGTCTGCTATGTCGGCGCGAGCGCGCCTCAACTCTCGGCGACGCAGCAGTTCTGGGCCAACGCTGACGGCACGATTACCGTGCACACGGTCCTCAGCCGCAACTTCGTGGATAACACCTACGGCGTGAATGCGATCGGGTGGCCGGGCAGGGGCCGCGACGGCAACGGCAACCACACCTTCTCGCAGTTGGTCGGGTCGGACCACATCCAGATGGCCATGTTCGACGCCACGGGTGCGAAGGCCATGGAGTTCGACGAGGACTACCTGAGTGCCTCGACGACCGTGCCGAGCGGCTACCGCTCGCTGGGCGTGACGGGCGGCGATGGGAAGATGCTGCAGGGGTCGGCCGCCAACGTCGTGGGAGCCACGACGTCGCTCGACCAGAACTTCAATCACTTCGGGTACGTGCTGACGAGCGACTCGCCGGCGACCGATGCGAATTACACGCCGAACCCGTCGTATCCGAATTGGGTCTTCGACGTGTCGTACGACGTGACGCTGAATCCCGCGGCATTCGGGAGCGCCGGGTTCGGCTACCCGCGCATCACCGACATGCACGCCAGCCCGAGCAAGACGGGAAGCAACAGCGAACCACTCACGGTGGTCGATTGCGGCGGCGGGACGACGCCGCCTCCGGGCAACCATCCGCCGGTGGCACTCGATGACTCCGCCAATGCCGTCATCGCCGGCGCGCCGGTGGTGGTGCCGGTGCTCGCCAACGACAGCGACCCGGATGGCGACGCGCTGACGGTGACCGCGGCGACGGCCGGGGCCAACGGCACGACGGACGTGAACGCGAACGGGACGGTGACCTACACGCCGGCCAGCACGTTCGTGGGGATCGACCAGTTCACCTACACGATCGGTGACGGCCATGGCGGAACGGCGACGGCGACCGTGATGATTACGGTGAACGGCTGCGTGGGCGACCACGGGCACCCGGACAACGATGACTACACGCACCCGGACGCTGACGACTGCGGCGGGCTGCCGGCGGCGATTGGCGACAGCTACAACACGGGTACCGACCGGCCTCTGACGGCGCGCGCGTCAGGCGTGTTGGGCAACGACGTGCTCCCGAAGGTGAGCGGCGGCGCCTACGTCGCGGTGCTCGTCTCGACGGCCGCGCACGGCACGGTGGCCCTCCAGCCTGACGGTAGCTTCGTGTATACGCCGGATGCGGGCTTCACGGGCGTGGATCGGTTCACCTACGCCGTGGGGTACGGGGCGATCACCACGAGCCCGGCGGTGGTGGCAATTACGGTGGCCGGCGTGGGGCCGTGCACGGGCGACGGGGACCACGACGATCGCAGACATCCCAACGACGACGACTGCACGGGCGGCAAGCCGAGGGCGGCCAACGACCGGTTTGACGTGGCGATCGGCCAGACGTTGACCGTGCCGGCGCCGGGCATCCTGGCCAACGACCAGGATCCTCAGCACGCGGCGCTGTCAGCGGTGCTCGTGAAGACGGTCTCGCACGGGACGCTGGCATTCGAGAGCGACGGGTCGTTTGCCTACACGCCCGCGACGAATTTCACAGGGACGGACGCCTTCACCTACCAGGCGAGCAACGGGCAGCAGACGAGTAAGACGGCGACGGTCAAGCTGACGGTCGGCGGGCCAAACTGCGCCGGCGACAATGACGATCGCGATAAAGATGGCCGCGGGGCAGGTCCTGGCCGCGGGCACGGCGGGCCGCACGGTGGCGACGACCACAAGAATGGGTGCGCGCCGACGAGCCCGACCGCCGCGAACGATAGCTACAGCACGGTCCAGGGCACGACGTTGACGGTGTCCGCGCCGGGCGTGATGACGAATGACAGTGACCCGCAGCATCTGGCGATGACCTCGGCGCTGGTTTCGTCGGTCAGCCACGGCACGCTGACACTGGCGGCGGACGGCTCGTTCGTCTACAAGCCGACATCGTCGTTCACGGGCACGGACAGCTTCAGCTACAAGGTGTCGAACGGCTCCGCGACGAGTGACACGGCGACGGTGACGATCACGGTGACGCCGCCGCCGCCGGTGGCGGTCAATGACAGCTACACGACGGGGCCGGACCAGACGCTGCACGTCGATCCGAAGAGCGGCGTGCTGGGCAACGATACGGACAGCCAGAACCGGAAGCTGACGGCGGTGCTGGTCTCGACGACGGCGCACGGCAAGCTGACGCTGAAGGCTGACGGGAGCTTCGACTACGACCCCGACAAGACGTTCGCGGGGCAGGATACGTTCACCTACCAGGCGTCGGCCGGATCGCAGTTGAGTAACGTCGTGACCGTGACGATTACGGTGCTGGCGCCGCCGCCGGTGGCGGGGAACGACGCGTACACGACGCCGAACGGCCAGACCTTGACCGTGAGCGCCTCGGGCGTGCTGGGCAATGACAGCGGGACGGGGTCGCTGACGGTGATCCTCGTGAGCTCCACTTCGCACGGGACCCTCACGCTGAACGCCAACGGCTCGTTTACCTACAAGCCGGCGGCCGACTTCGCGGGGAACGACACCTTCACGTATCGGGTGAAGGACGCGACGGGCGCGACGAGCAACGTCTCGACGGTGACGATCACGGTCGAGGCCTGCCCGGGCGCGCACGACCACGACTACCGGACGTCGAAGAACCACTCGTCATCCGGCAATGTGCTCGACGATTGCGACAACCCGTCGGGGCATCGGTTGTCGGCTGATGTGGACAGCGGGCCGAAGCACGGATCGGTGACGTGGAACGGCGACGGCTCGTTCTCCTACACTCCGGATCGGAACTACTCCGGGTCGGATAGCTTCACGTTCCACGCGATCGATTCCCACGGGAACCGCAGCAAGGTGCAGACCGTGATGTTCAGCGTGAAGTAGGGCCGGTCTCGCTGGTCTCACACCGCGGCGAGGTGATCGGGACCGACCGGTCTCAGCGGCAAGGGGCGGAACGCGTCCTCATCAAACGGAATCCGCGGCAGCCGACCTCCGGGGACGAGCTGCGGCATCGCCGAGAGTAACCTCTTCGTATAGGCGTGCGCGGGCGCGGCGAACAGCTGGGCCGCTGGCGCGACCTCGACAAACCTCCCCCGATACATCACCGCGACGCGATCCGCGATCTGCCTCACCAGCCGCAGATCGTGGGCGATGAATAGATAGGTCAGCCCCAATCGCTGCCTGAGATCGAGCAGCAGGTTCACGACCTGGGCCTGGACCGACACGTCCAGCGCCGAGACCGGCTCGTCGGCCACGACCAGCGACGGGTTCAGCGCGAGGGCCCGCGCCAAGCCGATGCGCTGACGTTGTCCTCCGCTGAATTCCCTGGGATAGCGCTTGGCATGGGCGGCGTCGAGCCCGACGAGGTCGAGCAGCTCGCGCACGCGCACGGCTCGATCGGCGCGCGTGCCGATGCGGTGGATGATCAACGGTTCTTCGAGGATGTCGCCCACGCGCATTCGCGGATTGAGCGACGAGTACGGATCCTGAAAGACAATCTGGAAGCGGCGCCTGGCCTCTCGAAGCTCGCGGCCCGAGAGGCGCAGCAGGTCGGTCCCGTCGAAATGGACGCTGCCCGATGTGGGCTCGATGAGCCTGAGGATGCAGCGGCCGGTCGTCGTCTTGCCGCTGCCGGACTCGCCGACGAGGCAGAACAGCTCGCCGGCCTCGATCTGGAAGCTCACGTCGTCGACGGCCCGCAGGGTTCCGGACGCTCCGAAGACCGCGCGGCCAGTCGGGTACTCCTTGACCAGGTGCTGGACGTGCAGGAGCCCGCTCATCGGTCGCTCCGGTCCTGATGCGGAGAGGGCGCGGGCCGGTCCGCCGCGACGTCGGCGTGCAGAAAGCAGCGGGCCCACTGGTCGGCGCCGACTCTGACTTCGGCCGGCTGCGATGCGTCACATGGGGCAAAGCGCTCTGGGCAGCGCGGCGCGAACGCGCAGCCCGCCGGCCATTCTCCAAGAGCTGGGACGGTGCCGGCGATGGCGTGCAGGCGGCGTGATCCGCGGTCTTTGCCCGCATCGGTGGCGCCAGGCACGCAGCCGAGCAGGCCGCGGGTATACGGATGGGCGGGGGCCGCGAAGATCTGGCTGACATGACCCTGCTCGACGATGCGGCCCGCGTACATCACCGCCACCCTGTCGGCCATCTCGGCGACGACACCCAGGTCGTGCGTGATGAGCAGCATCGACAGCTTGAGCGAGTCACGCATGTCGCGCAGCAGATCCAGGATCTCGGCCTGGACGGTCGCGTCCAGCGCCGTGGTTGGCTCATCCGCGATGAGCAGCTCGGGCTCGGCGGCAAGCGCCAGGGCGATCATGGCCCGCTGCTGCAACCCGCCGCTGAGCTCGTGGGGGTACGCCTGAGCGCGGCGGGCCGGGTCTGGGATGCGCACGGTTTCGAGTAACGCGACGGCGCGGCGCCTGGCGGCCCTTCCGCGAGCCAGGCCGTGTACGGCGAGCGTTTCCTCGATTTGGCGGCCGATGGTGTAAACGGGATCGAGGGCGATCATCGGCTCCTGGAACACGAAGCCGATGTGCCGCCCGCGAATCTCGCGCATCTCGCGTTCGCTGAGGCCGAGGAGGTCGCGACCCTTCCATTCGACGCGTCCTCCGGTGACGCGTCCGGGTGGCGCCAGGAGCCGGATGATCGACAGCGCGGTCACCGACTTGCCGCTTCCCGACTCGCCAACCAGGCCCAACGTCTGCGCCCGTCCGATGGTCAACGACACGTCTTCGACGGCGGGAGCGTCGCCTGCAGGCAGGGCGAACACCGTGCGGAGGTGTTCGACGCGGAGCACGGGCGCGTCCCGGTCAGGCGGAAGCGTCACGGTGCTCGCCGAAGGCCCGGCGCAGCACGTCCGAGATCTCTCCCAGGGTCGCGTGCGCTTCGACGGCCGTGATGACCGCCGGCATGAGGTTGGAGCCGTCCCGCGCCCGGGCGTCGACCGACGCAAGCGCTTCCCGCCATGCGCCCTGATCGCGGGTCTGCCGCACCTGCTGAACCGCCGCGACCTGGCGCGCCTCGGTGGACGGGTCGATGCGGAGCACTTCGATCGGGGCGGGTTCGTCGGTGACGTAGCCGTTGACGCCGACCACGATCGTCTCGCCGCGCTCAATGGCGCGCTGGGCCGCGTAGGCGGCTTCGTGAATCTGCCGCTGGATCAGGCCGCGCTCGATCGACGCGAGCGCGCCGCCGGCCTCATCGATGGCCTCGAGCAGCAGCCGGGCCTCGTGCTCGATTTCGTCCGTCCGCTGCTCGATCGCCCACGCGCCCCCGACCGGATCGACCGTGTTGGGGACTCCCGTCTCGGCAGCCAGGATTTGCTGCGTGCGCAGCGCGATCCGCGCCGCGTCCTCTGTGGGAAGCGCCAAGGCTTCATCGCGGCTGTTGGCGTGCAGCGACTGCGTGCCGCCGAGCACGGCGGCGAGCGACTGCACGGCAACCCGCACGACGTTGTTGGCCGGCTGCTGCGCGGTGAGCGTGCTGCCGGCGGTTTGCGTGTGGAACCGAAGCTGCTGGGCGCGCGGATGCGCGACGTGAAAGCGGTCGCGCATGACGTGCGCCCAGAGGCGGCGCGCGGCGCGGAACTTGGCGACCTCCTCGATCAGGTGATTGTGCGAGGCAAAGAAGAACGACAGGCGCTGGCCGAACCGCTCGAGGTCCAGGCCCGCCGATTGGGCGGCCTCGACGTACGCGATGGCGTTGGCGAGCGTGAAGGCGACTTCCTGCACCGCGGTCGAGCCGGCTTCCCGGATGTGATAGCCGCTGACCGAGATCGGGTGCCAGTGGGGCAGCGTCCGGTCGCACCAGGCGAAGAGGTCGGCCGCCAGGCGCAAGGACTGGCGCGGCGGGTAGATGTACGTCCCGCGCGCGACGTACTCCTTCAGGATGTCGTTCTGGACGGTGCCGGACAGCCGGTCAAGCGGGACGCCCTGCCCTCGTGCGACCACCACGTAGAAGGCCAGCAGAATCATGGCCGTGGCGTTGATGGTCATCGAGGTTGACACCCGATCGAGGGGGATGCCGTCGAAGAGCGCTGCCATGTCGTCGATCGACGAGACCGCGACGCCGACCCGTCCCACCTCGCCCTTGGCCAGCGGCTGGTCCGGGTCGTAGCCCATCTGCGTGGGCAGGTCGAACGCCACGCTCAGCCCACTGACGCCTTGGGCCAGCAGATACCGAAAGCGGAGGTTGGACTCGGCCGGCGTGCCGTACCCGGCATACTGCCGCGTGGTCCACGCGCGGCTTCGGTACATCGTGGGGTGCACGCCCCGGGTGAAGGGGAACACGCCGGGCCATTGGTCGCCCGGCTCGGCCGGGCGGCTGCTGTCGCCTGGGCGCGCGAACGGCCGGGCCATCGAGCGATTCTAGCGCGTGTCGCCGGCCCGCGACCGCGCGCGCGATCAAAGGGGCGTCAATTCAGTGAAAACGGCGCCTTTCCGCGTTGACAGCCTGTACAGCCGATGTCTACAATGCCCGCAAGTTCTTCCGCGTGACGGAACCTCGTCAATGTCCCGATCAGTCGCCAGTACACGCGCCCTGCCGCTTCGCCCGAAGACGCGAGGCGCGTGGTGGGCATGCGCGCCGGTCGCCCGGCCCGGCGCTTGGTGGAGGTCTGCATGGATACGCTGGTGAACCAATTGGCCCGGGAACTGGCGGACGCCATTGCCGCAGCAGTGGCCGCTGATGCGCGCGTGGAAGCCTGCCGCGAGAAGGGGCGGGCGGCCGGGTTGGACATGCGCGTCTCGCTCGAGGCCGTGATTGGGTTCGTCAACCGCGCTCAGGGAAACGCCGTGCAGAAGACGTTGACCACGAAGCGGCTGCCCGGACGTCAGTTCGACATGACGGCGAACGATCGCCGCTTCCTCAAGTCCTTGCGAATCTCGGCCGACGAGGCCACCGGCAAGGAAGTCGAGTAGCCCGCGCCCGGTCGTCCGGGCTACGTCCGGGCGCTGGTCTGTCTGGCGACCGCCTCGGCCGCGCGGCGCGCCTCTTCCGGGTCGCCCAGGTAGTAGTGGCGAATCGGCGTCAGCGCGTCGTCGAGCTCGTAGACGAGGGGAATTCCCGTCGGGATGTTCAACTCGACGATGTCCTCATCGGAAATCCGATCCAGGTACTTCACGAGCGCGCGCAGGCTGTTGCCGTGCGCGGTAATGAGCACGCGGCGGCCCGCCGTGATGGCTGGCGCGATCGTCTCGTGCCAGGCCGGTAGGAACCTCGCCACCGTGTCCTTCAGGGCTTCGGTGCACGGCAGCAGCGCCGGATCGATCCCGGCGTACCGCGGGTCGTGGGACGGGTGGCGCGGATCGTCCAGCGTCAACGGCGGCGGCGGGATGTCGTAGCTCCGCCGCCAAATCTTGATCTGCGCGTCGCCGTGCTTGGCGGCCGTCTCCGCCTTGTTCAGGCCCTGCAGCGCGCCGTAGTGGCGCTCGTTCAGGCGCCAGTCGCGCACCACCGGAATCCACAGCCGATCGAGCTCGTCGAGCGCCATCCAGCACGTGCGGATGGCCCGCTTGAGCACCGACGTGTAGGCCACGTCGAAGATGTAGCCGGTCTCTTTGAGCAGCCGGCCCGCGCGCTGGGCTTCCGCCCGGCCGGTCTCGCTCAGGTCGACGTCGGTCCAGCCGGTGAACCGGTTCGCTTTGTTCCAGTCGCTCTCGCCGTGACGAAGGAGGACAAGCGTAGGCATGGCTTAGCGAAGCTGCTTGATGGCTGTTCGGCCCGCGTAGACGGCGGCCGCGCCAAGGGCTTCTTCGATCCGGAGGAGCTGGTTGTACTTGGCCATCCGATCCGAGCGGCTGGCCGACCCGGTCTTGATCTGGCCGGCGTTGGTCGCGACGGCCAAGTCGGCGATGGTCGTGTCTTCCGTCTCGCCGGACCGGTGCGAAATGACGCTGGTGTAGCCGGCCTGTCGCGCCATCTCGATCGCGTCGAGCGTCTCGCTCACCGTGCCGATTTGGTTGAGCTTGACGAGGATGGAGTTGGCGACGTGCTCGTCGATGCCGCGGCGCAAGATGGCCGGGTTCGTCACGAAGATGTCGTCGCCGATGAGCTGGACGCGATCGCCCAACGCGGACGTCAGCCGCGCCCATCCGGCCCAGTCGCCTTCGGCCAAGCCGTCTTCAACGGAGACGATCGGGTATTGCCGCGTCCAGTCTTCGTAGAGGGCGATCATCTGATCGGAGGTGCGCACGCCCTCGCCGGACTTGGCGAGCACGTAGTGGCCGGCCTTGTCATCCCAGAACTCGCTGGCCGCGGCGTCGAGCGCGAGGAACACATTCCCGCCGGGCTGGTACCCGGCCGCCTGCACCGCTTCGAGAATCAGCTCGACCGCTTCGCGGTTCGACGACAGACTCGGCGCAAAGCCGCCTTCGTCGCCGACGCCGGTCGACAGTCCGCGTTTCTTGAGCAGGGCTCGGAGGGCGTGGAAGACTTCGGCGCCGGCGCGCAGGGCTTCGGCGAACGTCGGCGCGCCGACCGGCACGACCATGAACTCCTGGAAGTCGACGTTCGTGTCGGCGTGTGCGCCGCCGTTCAGGATGTTCATGAGCGGCACCGGGAGGCGCGGTCCGCCCTTGCGCGCGTCGGCGGGCACGAGCGCCGCCAAGTGCTCGTACAGCGGCCGGCCGGCGTCGGCCGCCGCGGCGCGTGCGACAGCCATCGACACGCCGAGAATGGCGTTGGCGCCCAGCCGGGCCTTGTTCGGCGTGCCGTCGAGTGCGATGAGCTTGTCGTCGATCGACCGCTGATCGGCCGCCATCCCTTCAAGGGTGCCGGCGACCTCGTCGTTGACGTGGCCGACGGCCTTGCGGACGCCTTTGCCGCCAAACCGCTTGGGATCCTTGTCGCGCAGCTCGAGGGCCTCGCGCGTCCCCGTGGAGGCGCCCGAGGGAACGGCGGCGCGGCCGCTCGCCCCGGACTCCAGAATGACATCGACCTCGACGGTCGGGTTGCCGCGCGAATCGAGAATCTCGCGGGCTTGAATCGTGCGAATCTTCATGAGGAATCGGTTCCACCGATGAGACGGGATGAGGGCGCAAGGGGCGAAATCTGCGCCGTCCGTGATCCTAGCACGTGCGAGCCGGAATGCGCGCGGTCGCCGCCTCGGCGTCGGAGAGGGTTCGCGGGATCTGTTCGAGCACGAACAGGAGGCCAAACGCCAGGGCCGGCACCCGGGTCGCGACCCTGTTGACGGCTCGTTTCAACCGCACCCCCAGCGTGTTGCCAAACCCTCCGAAGATCGTCCATCCTTTCACTTCCTTCACGCGAAACCCCCTGGCCCGGAAGAGCGCCGACCATTCCCGCACCGTCGTGACCCGAATGTGGTTCAGATCGACCATGACGTTCTCTCTTACCGTGGAGGAGGCGCCCGGATAGCTCCACGGCGGCTTGCCAAGCAGCAGCCGGAGCCGCGAGAGCCAGAAGCCGAGATTCGGGGTCGTGACGAGCAGGAGGCCGCCGGGCGCAAGAATCCGGTGCAACTCTTCGAGGAAGGCATCCGTGTCCACGATGTGCTCGATGATGTCGGCGGCGACGACGCAGGAGAACTCCCCGTCAGCCGCCGGACACGGCCCCTGGCCGATACTCCAGACTCTCGGCTCGATGCCGCGGCTTGCCGCCTGGGCCAGCGCCTTGCGCGACACGTCGAAGCCGACGGCTCTATCGAAGCCGGCTCTCGAGAACTGTTCGGTGGCGACACCGGTGAAACACCCGACGTCGGCAAGCGTTCCCCGACAGCTCAGGGCGTGGAGGACTGATGTGATCAGGGCGACCTTGGCGGCCTGCCAGCGGTAGTAGCCCGCGTCGTCGTCGGACAGGACGGAGAATCGCGCCTCGTTGCTTTGGCTATGGCGGTCCACGGGCGGATTTCGTACCGTATCCCGCCGGTCCTGGCCTGTCAATCGACCACCTTGGAGTGGGTGTTCAGTCGTTTGACTTGCGCCCGGCCGGCCTCTAAGATCAGCCCTATCGCCTCTATCGACTGACCGACGCTCGATCATCCCCGATGGCCGCGATAGCTCGTTTTCGCTGAATCCGAGGATGGCCGCTGCACCGACCGGCCCGTGTCCCGTTGAGCTGAACCCGGAGGCCCAATGCCTCGCCATGTCGCTGCCCTGATCAGCTTACCGCTGTTGGCGCTGACGTTCGCATCGCCTGCATTGGCGCAGGGATTCGCGCGCCGTCCGATGACCATTGGCGAAGACATCCAGGGGCGGGGCGGGCGCGTCTACGGCGTGGTGCGAGACGACTCGGGCCAGGTCGTGACGGGCGCCAGCGTCGTGGCGATCGGGACCGCGCCGTCGTTGCCGCTCATCGCGCGAAGCGATCGCGCGGGCCACTTCTCGCTCCCGCTGCCTTCCGGCACCTACATCCTGCGCGCTTCACGCGACGGCTATGTCTCGACCTACCGCGAGGCGGTGCGCATTCAGTCCGCCGCGGTGCTCGTCCGGAACATCACGCTCGTCCGACAAGGCAGCCACGCGGCCACGAAGGTGCTGTTGGCCGGTGCCGCGCTCGTGCCCGAGCCGCCCGTGACTGGGGAGGAGGGATCGGGCGACGATCCGTCGCAGGCGGGCGCCGGGCCATCGCCTTCTGAAACGGTGTGGCGCCTGAGGCATTTGCCGCCGACGGCGTTGCGCGATATCGCCGTTGACGAGTTGTTGGCGGGTCGCCTCGATCCAGGCGTGCCCGACCAGCCGCCCCTCGACGCGGGGGCGCGTCAGACTCGCACGGCTGGAAGCTTGGTCGGCGCGCCCGCGTTCACCGGGCAGGTGAACTTTCTGAGGACGAGTTCCTTCGTGTCGAGCGCGGCCGGGCCGTCGAGCGGACCTTGGTCACAGGACGGCCACGGCATCGCGTACATCGTCGTCGGCGCCCCCGTCGGAACCACAGGCGACGTGTCGGTGCGGGGCGCCATGACGGCCGGCCGTCTGCCGTCCTGGGTCGTGCTTGGCGAGTACGCTGGCCGGCGCAATCAGGTGCACGCGATTCGCGTCGGCGTTTCCTACGGCTCGCAAGTCGCCACCGGCGGCGGCGCCCCCGCACTGGCGCTGGAGTCCTTGAGCGAACGGGCGAGAAGCGTGGGGGGCATGTACGGGTCCGACCGGTGGCAGGTCCGCCCGGCGCTGATGATCGAGTACGGCCTCAACGTCGATCGGTACGACTACGTCACCGAGCCGCTGGCCATCAGCCCTCGTATGGGCCTCCACCTGGCCGTGCGGCCGCGCACGCGCATCGTCCTGCTCGCCTCCGAATCGGGCGTCCGCACCGGGGAGCGACGAGTTCCTGCCACCGTCGGCCGCGGCGGGCCCGTGGCTGCCTCCTGAGCGCACCTTTTCGCCGCTCCTGTCGGGCGCCGCCTTTCACACCGAGCACGTTCGGAACCTGCGCGCGGGCATCGAAGAGCAGCTCGGCAAGGCCAAGGACGCGCCCACCATCGCGGTGCAGCGTTTCTATCAGTCGGTGGACCATCAGTTCTCGACGATCTTCGGGCTCGACCAGGCGGCCGACGTGGGCCACTACTACGTGGCAACGGACGGCAACGTCAACCTGACGGGATGGCTCGTGCGGTTCGATGGCCCGTTGGTCCCGTACGTGCGCGGCACGATTGCCTATTCATCCGGCGAGGCCTATTGGACGAATGGACCGGAAGCGCTCGGCCTGGCGCAGGTCGAGCCGGCAGCCGTGCGAGATTCGCGCGAGCGTCTGCAGAATCTATCGGCATCCGTCGAGGCCAACGTGCCGGAGACGGCCACGTGGGTGTCCGTGGCGTACCGCGTCAGCAACGCGTTCAGCGGGGCGGGCCTCGGGAACCCCGCGCCAACCGCCAGCGCGCGCTTCGACGTGCAGCTTCGCCAGGGGTTGCCCTATCACCCGCTGCACACCGGCAAGACCGAGTTCCTCTTGGCCGTGCGAAATCTGTTTCGCGATCTGTCGCAAACCGGTTCGGCCTACGACGAACTGCTCACCGTCGCCCCGCCCTTGCGTGTCATGGGAGGCATCCAGGTCGAGTTCTAGGCTCGCGGCGAATGTATCCAATCTGTTGGATCGGATATTCGTCCGTTTGTCTGCTGGGATGTCATGGGTTTGGCGACCGTCTCTAAGTTATTGATTCAAAAGGCACCTTTCCAAGCTGATACGATGCGAGGACGGGAACGCCAATTGCTCATGTAGTTCATCCCAATTTGTTGGTGATGTCTCGATAATGCCCGGACCCACGCGCCAGCTTCGGTTGCTGCTCAGCGTCGCCCTGCCGGTCGCGGTGGCGGTGGTCCTGGTCTGTCTAGCCATCGTCAACATCGCGTCGGTGCATACGTGGCGAGGCGCGCCCGAGGACGGCGTGCTGTGGGGCCGGCAGGGCGTCAATATCGTCGCGGCGGACGTCGCGGGCGGGTCGGCGGCCGAACAGGCGGGTGTGCGTGTACACGACGTCCTGCTCACCATCGACGGCCGCGAGGTGACGAGCCCCGAGGAGGTGGAGCGCATCGTTCAAGCCGCGGGCGACGGGGCCACACTGACCTACGTCATCGAGCGCGAGTCGGCCGATCATCCGCTGAGCCTCACGCTGCAGTCCTCCCCGCTGACGCAGTTCGGTTTGTACTATTCGCTGGCCGCGGTGGGCATCCTTTCGCTCATTATCGGCGCGGCCGTGAGGCTGCGGCGGCCGCGGGATCAGGCGACGCTGCACTTCTTCTGGCTGTCGGTGGCCTTCTGCGGGGCGTTTGCGTTTCACGCGAGCGGGAAGTTCGACCGGCTCGATTATTTCTTCTGGTGGGCGGACGCGGTGGCCAGGCTGGCACTGCCGCCGATGTTCCTGCATTTCGCCCTCGAGTTTCCCGAGCGCCCGCATGCCTGGGTCCGGAGTGACGCCGGCCGCGCGATGGTCCCGGCGCTCTACATGCCCGCGCTGCTCCTGGGTGGCGCCCTCGTGGCGCTGATGCTGCACGGTCTGCGTGGGCCGCAGTCCTCGCAGATGCTCGAACGGCTCGAGCGGCTCGAGTACGGGTATCTGACGGCGTGCCTGCTCGGCGGCCTCGGGTTGATGCTCCGCGCGCTGAGCCGGTTGCGGTCGGTCACGGCCAGGCGCCAGTTGCGCTGGATCGTGTGGGGGTCGACGGTGGGCGCGGTGCCCTTCGTGGCGCTGTACGTTCTGCCGTACCTGGCCGGCCGGTCGCTTCCCTACGCGGAGTACTCGGCCGTGCTGCTCGGTTGTATCCCGCTGGCGTTCGCGTCCGCGATCGTGCGCTACCGGCTGATGGACATCGAAGTCATCATCAAGAAGGCGCTCGTCGCGGCGGTCGTGATGCTCGTTCTCACGCTCATCTACGGCGGCGTGTTCTGGGGCGTCAGCATCTTCTCCGAGACCAACGACAGTCGTTTCTGGGCGCTCTTCGCCACGCTGATCGTCGTGCTGGTCTACCCATCGCTGCGCCACGCGATTCAGTCGGCGCTCGACCGCCTGTACTATCGCGACCGGTACGACTATCGCCGCGCGCTCGTGAGCTTCGCGCGCGAGCTGAACAGCGACCTCGACCTCCATCGGCTGAGCACCCGGCTCGTCACGCGGGTGCGCGACACGCTGCTCGTCGACAAGATCGTGCTGCTGCTGGCCGACGTGAGTCGCGACGACGGCGACTTCATCGGGGTTTCCTCGCTCGGCCAGACCGGATCGAGCGTGCAGCGCCTCGACCGGACCTCGCCGCTCGGCGCGCGCCTCGTCGCGGGCCACACCGTGGTGCTCGACGACCCGCTGCCCGTCCGGCGGCTGAGGGGCGACGAGGCCATCGAGTGGCGGGACGCGGGGCTGCAGTGCTTCATTCCCTGCGTGTCGAAGGAAGTGACGATTGCGGTGCTCGCGATCGGCCGGCGCCCGCGGTCCGAGCCGCTCAGCAGCGAGGACATGGCGCTGCTCGGCGCCGTGGCCGGCCAGGCCGCGACGGCGCTCGAGAACGCGCGGCTCTACGGGCAGCTGCGCGCCAAGGCCGACGAGATCGAGCGGCTCCGTCAGTTCGGCGACAGCGTCGTCGAGTCCTTGAGCGACGGGTTGCTCGTCGTCGATCTGGATGACCGGGTCATGCGGTGGAACCGGCGCCTCGAGTCGCTCATCGGGCTGGAGCGCGGGCGCGCCGTGGGACGACGGCTGCCCGCGATCTTCGACCACGTGTTTCTCGACAGTTTGTACGGCGCCCGGCGCGACGCGCCGCAGGGCACGACGCTGTATCGCGTCCCGCTGCTCACCAGCCACGGACGGGAAAAGCGGTCGCTGCTCGTCAACGCCGGGATTGCGCCGCTTCAGACCATCGACGGCTCACAGGCCGGCTGGATCATCGTCCTCGAGGACGTGACCGACCGAGCGAACCTCGAAGAGCAGCTGCGCCTGTCGGAGAAGATGGCGGCGATCGGCCTGCTCGCGGCCGGTGTGGCGCACGAGGTCAACACGCCGCTCACCGGCATCTCGAGCTTCACGCAGATGCTGCTGGAGCGGTCGCCCTCGGACGATCCGAAGCGCCCGCTCCTCGAGAAGATCGAGCGCCAGACGTTCCGGGCGGCCAAGATCGTCAACAGTTTGCTCAGCCTGGCGCGCCCGTCGGACGGCGAGGCCGAACCGGTCGACCTGAACGTGATCGTGACCGACGTCGTGTCGCTCCTCGAGCACCAGTTCAAGACCGGCCGCATTCAGGTGCGCAAGGAGTTGTCGGCCGCGCCCGTCGTCGCGCGCGGCGTCGAGTACAAGCTCCAGCAGGTCTTTCTGAACCTGTTTCTCAATGCCCGCGACGCGATGCCGAAGGGCGGGTGGCTGTCCATCGCGACCCGGGTGGACAACGGCGACGCGGTCGTCGAGGTGGCCGATACCGGCGTGGGCATTCCGGCCGAGCACCTCGCGCGCATCTACGATCCGTTCTTCACCACCAAGCCGGACGGTCGCGGCACGGGTCTCGGGTTGTCGGTGACCTACGGCATCGTGCAGGAACACGCTGGGGCGCTGGTGTGCGAGAGCTCCCCTGGCCAGGGCACGCGGTTCCGCCTGACGCTCCCGCTGGCCGCTCGCTCGTCGCTGGAGGTCGCAGCCAACTGATGCCTTCCGATCCCGCTTCCATCCTGGTGATCGACGACGAGGAGATCATCCGAGAGGCGTTCGAGGCCTTGCTGACGGCCGAAGGCTACGTGGTGCGTACCGCCGAGACGGGGAAGGCCGGTCAGGACCTGGCCGCCAACGGCCAATACGACGCGGTACTGCTCGACATCATGCTGCCCGATCGGAACGGCCTGGACGTGCTCGAGGACTTGCGGCGCCTGGACGACGAGCTGCCGGTGATCATGGTCACGGCCAAGAGCACGATCGAGAACGCGATTGCCGCGACGAAGCGCGGCGCGTTCCATTTCATCGCCAAGCCCTTCCAGAACGACGAAGTGCTGCTCATCCTGCACAACGCCCTCGAGCGCCGACGGCTCGTGATGGAGAATCGCGTGCTGCGCACGCGGCTGCGGTCGGGATCGCATCGGTTCGACGAGATCATCGGTGGCACGTCCAACATGAAGGACGTCTACGATCTGATCACGCGCGCGGCGCCGAGCCGGACGACGGTGCTGATTCAGGGCGAGAGCGGCACGGGCAAGGAGCTGGTGGCGCGCGCCTTTCATCGCCATTCGGCCCGCGCCGACCGGGCCTTCGTGACCGTCAATTCGGGGAACCTTCCGCCGGACTTGCTCGAGTCCAACCTCTTTGGCCACGTGAAGGGCGCGTTCACCGGCGCGGTCTATCCGAAGAAAGGCCTGTTCGAGCTGGCCGACAAGGGCACGATCTTCTTCGACGAGATCGGCAACATCCCGCTCGAGACGCAGGCCAAGCTCCTGCGCGTCATTCAGGAGCGCGAGTTCATGCGCCTCGGCGGCGTCGAGACGATCAAGGTTGACGTGCGGATTATCGCGGCGACCAACGTCTCGCTGCGCGAGATGGTGCGCGAGGGCCGGTTCCGCGAGGACCTGTATTACCGCCTCAACGTGATCACGGTCCCGTTGCCGCCGCTGCGCGACCGCAAGGAGGACATCCCCTTGCTGGTGCAGCACTTCCTGGAGAAGTACGGGATCGAGAGCGGGAAGCCGGGCCTGATCCTGACGCCGGAGGCGATGGACCGGCTGGCGGCCTACGACTGGCCGGGCAACGTGCGCGAGCTTGAGAACGTGATCGAGCGGGCCGTCGTGCTGAGCCGCGGCGGCGACATCGGGCCCGATCTGATTCCCGAGCACGTCGTGGCGAGCGCGTACCAGGAGATGCCGCCCATCGTTATTCCGCGCGAAGGGATTCGCCTGGAAGAGGTGATGCTCGGTCAGGAACGGCGCTACATCGAAGCGGCCCTCGGGGCGGCCGGCGGCGTCCAGAAGAAGGCCGCCGAGCTCCTTCACGTGAAGCCGACCACGCTCAACGAGAAGATCAAGCGCTACGACATTCGACCGCGCCGGCGCAAAGGCGGAGACGCCGACGAGCCGGGAGCCGAGGGCGTCGCCGACGAGCGGTGAGCCCTCCGCCGGCTACCGCCGTTGCCGGACCTCTCGGATGGGCTGACGCAGGCGGGCGAGCAGGCGTTCGTACTTCGTCAGCACGAGGTCCCAGCGATAGTGCCGGTTGACGTACGTCCGGCCGCGTCGCCCCATGGCCTCCCGCAACGGCTCGTCCTGCATCAGCAGCTTCAACGCTTCGACGAACTCCCACCGGTCCGCGTAGTACAGCCCGGCATGGCTCTTCCGGCAATGATCGACCAGCACCTCCGAGCGCGCGTTGGCGAGCACCGGCGTGCCGACCGAAAAGGCCTCGAGCGTCAGGAGCGATAGGCTCTCGTAGGGCGACGGCACGACGACGACGGTGGCGGCCTCCAGGGCATGAAGGCGCTCTTCGTCCGGGAGAGTGCCGGCAAATCGCACGCGCGGATCCTCGGGCAGGGGCATGAGCTTCACGCCCATCAGCATGAGGGAGCCTTCGCCGCCCTCGCCAATGTACGTCTGGAAGTACTCGAGCAGTTCCTCGCAGCCTTTGCCCGGGTCGATGCGCCCGCCGTACAGCAGGAACGGGCCGTACATGCGGTGGCGGCGGCGGAACGCGTTGGCCGGCCCCTCGAGGTGCGGCGCGAGCGGCTCGCGGGCCGTGGGCGCCGCTGGCGTGTCCCGGTCGGCCGGTGCGACCTGCCCACCCTCCGGGAGGTCGACGCCGCAGCCGACCACGTCCTCGGCGACCGTCCGAAGGCGGAACCTCGAACTGACGAATGCCCGCTCGACTTCGGTGTTCCAGGCCACGGCGGCGGCTTGGGAGAACACGTCCGCGTAGATGCCGAGGCCGATGGCCGGCTCGTCGTGGGCCGTCGGCACCAGCAGGCTCTTCGACGGCGCCACGCGCAGGCCGAGCACGGTCGGCGCGTAGAGGTACGTGAAGAAGATCAGCGCGTCGTATCCCTGGTGGTGCCGTTCGAGATACTCGATCAGGGCGGGCGACCACGGCCCCTGCTGCTTGACCCACTCGAGCTCGTCTTGCCGGGTGTGGGCGTGATTGAAGATCCAGTCCGAATACGCGTTGAACGACGGCAGATCGCGCGTGCGGGTCGTGGCGAACCTTCGCACCGTCACGCCGCGAATGCGGTCGGATCCCCTCCGGGTACTCGTTCGCCCACGTGATGTAATCGCGGGCGCACGTCGTCAGCACCTCGACCTGGTGGCGCTGGGCCATGCGCTCGGCGACGAGTCGGCAGTGGTACTCCGACCCGCCAAGAATCTCCGTGCCGTACCGCTGAACGATGAAGGCTAGTTTCACGCGACGGACTCCAGCATAGCTTGGGCGTGCCGCGCCACGCGGTCAGCGCCGAAATCGCGGGCACGCCGGCGCTGGCCCGCCAGCACCGCGTTCCGGACGGGAAGGTCGTAGACCAGCGAGCCGAGCAACTCCGCCGCCTGCTCGAGGTCCTTTGGTGCGAAGCAGACGCCGGCCCCGCCAAGGGTCTCGGGAACGGCCGCGGCGCCGTAGGCGAGCACCGGCACGTCCATCGCCATCGACTCGACGAGCGGGACGCAGAAACCTTCATGCTCGCTCAGCGAGACGTACGCATGGGCGTTCCGGTAATAGGCGGCGAGTTCCTCGTCCGGCACGGCGCCGGTGAACCAGAACCGATCCGGCAGCATCTGGTACCGCGCGATCAAGGCGCGCACCGCCGAATAGTAGCGGGGCACCGCGTCGTACTTTCCCACGAAGATGAATCGATAGTAGGCATCCACGTACCGTTTGTAGTGCTCGGCGAGCTTGATGTGATCCTCGATCTTCTTGTTGGGCGCAATCCGGCCCACGAACAGGATATTGACGAGGCCGTCCTGAAGAAGCGCCTCGATGGCCGGCACGCGTGGCGCGCGCTGCAGGCGCGCCGCGTCGACGGCGATTGGAAGCACGCCGGTCGCGCCGAATCCCATCGTCTCGAGCTCGCGCCGGTTGTATTCGGACACGCCGAGCGCAAGGTTGACGCGCCCGGCAAGCGTCTTGAGCTCGCGGCGGCCCGCGGCGGCCATGCCGGCCAGGCCGGCGTCGAACGGCGCAAAGAATCGCGCCGGGGTCACGTTGTGGTAGAGCAGCACGCGCGCGCCCGGCAGCGTGGCGAATGCCGCGGTCATCGGTGACGGCACCGCGAAGTGCAGCAGTGTCACGTCTCCATCCCGGGCGGCGGCGTGGCGCCACGGCCGGATCTCGTCCTCGAGACCTTCGTCGATCGAGAGAGCGAAGATGTCGGCGTGGTGTCCCCAGGCCCGAAACAGATCACGCAAGACCCGCGCGTTGTCGCCAACGGCGTCTCCGCGGTGCGCGGCCGGCACCCACTGGTTGACGATCACGCGCGCGCTCCCAGGTCCGCCACGGTCGCTTCGTCCGTGGGCGAGAAGGGCAGCGCGCGATACGCGGCCGGCCGGGTCTGCCGAATCGCCTCGAGCTCCTCGGCCAGGACGAACTGGCGCCAGAAATCGTAGGCCACGGGCGGATGCGGGCCGGCGTCCAGTGTCAGCGCCTGGTCCACGAACCGGAGCAGCGTGCCGTCGAAGTCCTGCGCGAGCAGGCGGTCGAGCGCGCGGTCCTGCGCGTCGAGAACGGTCTCGGCGACCTTGGCGTCCGACAGCACGCCGTGGACCAGGGCGGCGACGTGCCGGGCGTCCTTCGTGTGATAGAGGACGCCCCCGCCATCCATGGTGGTCGGCACGGCGGCGGCCGCGTAGGCCACGACCGGCACGCGTTTCCAGAACGACTCGACAATCGGGACGCAGAAGCCTTCGTGCTCGCTCGCGCAGAGGAACAGGTCCGCGACGTCGTACAGCGCCGTGAGCTCGGCGTCCGTGACCTGGCCCAGGATGTGGACGTCTCGGACCTCGAGCCGCGCGCAGAGCGCGTGGAGTTGGGCAAGGTACGTCTCGAACCCGCCGTACGGCCCGGCAAGAATCAGCCGGGCGCGCGGGTTGTACAGCCGCTTGTAGGCCCAGAAGAATCGAATCAAGTCGTCAGGACGCTTGTTCGGCACGACGCGGCCGACGAACAGCAGGTTCGTCCAGTCGTCGTCGTACGCGGCCAGGACGCGCGCGTCGCCAGGGATCTCGAGGTGCGAAAAATCCGGAACGACGGGCATCACCGCCGTCAGGGGAAAGCCCAGAGCTTCGAGTTCGCGGCGGTTGAACTCCGAGTCGCCGAGGGCCAGGACCACGCGATCGCGATAGGCGAGCAGTTCGCGGCGCCCGTGGTAGCACTGCCGGACGAGCTGGTCGTGCACGCCAAGGAAGTACTCCGGCGGCGTGATGTTGTGATAGACGAGCACCATCCGGCTCGGCAGCGCGAACGCGGTCCGGGACGCGCGCGAACCGATCGAGAAATGGTGGATGAGCAGGTCCTGCTCGCCAACCGCGTCAACCATGTCCCGGTAGTCGACCGTGAGCGCTTCCAACCGGGGGTCGGCCGTCTCGACGATGATCTCCGAGTCGTGCCCGGCCGCTCGAAGGGCGCGTTGAATGCCGAGCACCTCGTGCCCGATGGCGTCGCCGTAGCCAAGGGTCGCGAGGATCTGGTGGACGGCCATTAGCGCAGCACCGGGCCGGCCGGGGCGGCGTCGACCGCGGCCCTGGCCGGGGGAATCGTCCGCCGCCGGCGCGCGAACCAGCCTGGAAGCGGCTCGACCGACGGCCTGGCCGTCTCGCGCGACAGGCGGTCGAAGACGTCGAGGTACTTCCGCTCGATGACGCCCCACGTGTAGTGGCGACGGAAGAACTCCCGGCCGTGGCGACCCAGGGCCGCGCCCACCGGACCGGAGGCCTCGAGGGCGTACAGCGCTTCGGCGAACTCCTCGAAGCGCTCGTAGTAGAGCCCGCCGTTCGCCCGAATGCACTGGCCGCGCAGGACGTCGCAACGGCCGTTGACGAGCACCGGTTTGCCCAGCGCCCACGCCTCGAGGACGACCATCGACAGGCTCTCGTACGGCGAGGGCATGATCAGGACGTCGGCGCCGGCGAGCGCGTCGAACTTGTCCTCGTCGGACAGAAAGCCGACGTGGCGGATCCGCGGATGGTTGGGGATCGGCAGGACCGCCGATCCGACCAGCACGAGGTCGACGCCGCGCGGCGACATGGCGGCGTATCGCTCGAAGAACGAGAACAGATCCTTGCAGCCTTTGTTCTCGTCGATCCGTCCGATGTAGATCGCGTACGGCCGCTTCAGCCCGTGCTTCTTGCGGAACCGCCACGGCTGCGTGCGCTCAGGAATCTCGGACCCGACGCCCACGATGACCCCGGGGACCTGGCGCCCCGCGACGTGCTGAATCAGGGCGCGCTCCTCGGCCGAGTTGTACATCAGCGCCCGGACGCCGCGGAACACCGGACCGAAGATCGACAGGCCCACGGCCGGATCGCGCTCGGCCGTGGGCACGAGGACGGCCTTGGCCGGGACCGCAAGCGCCCCGTGGTACGCGTGGTAATAGCGATAGCTGAAGAACACGAAGTAGTCGAACGCGTCGCGCGTCCGCTCGATATGTGTGATGAGCGCGGGGCTCGTCGGGCCTTCGGACGAGAGCCAGGCAAGCTCGTCGGCGAGCGAATGAGGGTTGTCGAACACCAGCGCCGATCGCCGGCCGAAGTCGTGGCGGTCGCGGGTTCGGGAGACGGGGAACCGCCGCACGGAAACGCCGTTGATGCTCTCGGTACCCGCCGGCAGCTCATTCCGCCACGTGATGTAGTCCTTGGCGCAGGTCGTCAGGACCTCGACCGTGGCGTGCCGCGCGAGCCGCTCGGCGATATACCGGGCATGGAGCTCCGCGCCGCCGCTGATGTCCGCGCCGTAGCGCTGGACCACGACCGCCAGCTTCACTGATCCGGCGTCCCTTCGCCGTCGCCGCCCGGCTCGGGCGCGTCGAACGGGCCCTCCGTGTCGGCGGCGCCGTTCTGTTGGCCGGCCATCGTCTGTCCGGGGCGTCGGCGCCGGCGTCGGCGCCGACGGCGCCGCTCTTGCGGGACGCCCTCGGCAGCCGCCGCGGCAGGGCTCGCGGGAGCCTCGGTTGCCGCCGGCTCTCCCGGCGCGGTGGCGGGCTGGGGGCGCGGGCTTCCCTGGCGCCGCGGTGCCGAGGGGCGATACTCGACGACGCCCTCGAGCGACCGGGCGCGGCGTTCGTCGAAATCCATCCGGCTCGACAGCGACTCGACCCGCATCTTCATGTTGTGGACTTCGATACCGAGACGCGTGACCTCGACGACCAGGTTGTGAAGCAGCTCGTAGTGCAGGACGTCGTCCACCTGCTCGCGCCGGCGCATCCAGCTCTCGATCTCGTCGTTGATGGCGCCCTGTGCCGCCACGGCGTGCATCAGGGGCGTCGGATTCATGAACAGTTTCAGCAGCGGATTGAGGAGCCGGCGGATCGTCGTCAGCGCCCCGCGGTGCGACGCGTAGACGGACGGGTCGGGCAGTTTCGAGAGCGGTGGACTCGAGACGTGCTCGCGCTGACGGCGGAACTGTTCGACGAGGTCCGAGCGGAGACCGCGCGGATCGAGGAACTTCTCGAGCTTCACGCTGGCCAGCTCGTGGAGCTCGGCCTCCGTGTAGTCGGCGCCGCGCTTCTCTCGAATGCGCGCGCGAATCTGCCGCATGATCTGCTCGACATCGACGGCATCGGAACGGACGTTGAAATCAGCCATCGCAGTTTCTTCTCGCTTGGAAGACGGGGGTTGTCATGATGTGAAAGGCTACGCGGCCGTTCGGCGGCGTCGTCGTCTGCCGAACTCGGGCGCTTCCTTCACGCAGGTGGCCAGAATACCGAGCGATCGCCCGAACGCCCGCAGGCCCGTGTGTTGGAGAGCGGCGCCGCCTTCGGGCAGCGCCGGGTAGCCGCGTTCGTCCGACTGGACGTGGCCCCAGTGCCGGAACAGCCGGCCCCACGGGCTCGCGAGCGTCGCCTTCATGGCGCGCCTGGCTTTGACGGGATACCAGAAGCTGTCGTGGTACAGCACGCTCGCGATGTACGCCCACGGCGCCAGCACGGTCTTCAGCGACCACTCGATCGGCCCCTTGAGCGGCCCCCAGTAGATCTTGTGCTGCATGCGGGCGGCGAACGTCATCTTGCGGAACGGCCCCGTGAAGTGCCACCGTTCGCGCGCCGCGCCCGTGTCTCCCACGATCTCGATCTCGCGCGGATCGCCAGTGCCGAGCCCGAGATCGTGCGCCAGCCGGATGAACTTGATCGACATCGGGTCGAAGCCCATGAGCTTCGCCGCGACGGCGTCGATGGCCACCTGATCCGCGCTGGCCAGAATCACGTTCTTGACGTGCGGAATCATGCACCGGGGGCCGGGGCCGTCGCCCGCAAACGTGCCGTCCATCACGGCAAAGACGCCGCGATGAATCTTCTTCTGGATCATCAGCAGATCGACCAGCGTTTCGTGGATGACCGGATGCGTCCAATGGCGCCGTTCGTTCAGCAGGCCGCCGAACGCATTCTTCATCGCGCCGGTCGTCGTCGTGAAGACGTGGGTCTTGATCGTCGGCAGGTGGATGATGTTCTCGCCGATGAACCGGCGGGGAATCAGGAAGCCGTCAGGGTAGACCTCGTTCAGACACAGGAACTTCTTCGTCAGATCGCCGACGGCGTCGCGCACGTTGATCCAGGGCTCGTCGCCTTCGTACAGATGGATGTTGCGCAGGCCGTGGGCTTCGACGACGTCGAGCTGCTTGTTCTCCCGCTCGCCGAGGTGGGCGTCGATGACCACCGTCCGGTTGTGGCACGCGTGAATGAGCGCCGGGTCGTAGCCGTCGCGGGTCATCGCCCGGATGACGCCCTCGAGCTGCCACGGCGTGGTCGAGCTGCCGGGGAAGAAGAAGTGCCACGAGATATTGACCTTGAGCGCCGTGTCGGCATCCCGCGAAATCACGTCCTGGTAGCCGGCGAGGTTGACCAGCTCGTGGTAGTCGGCCAGCACCGTGGCTGGCGTGGTTCGAAGGATCGCGACTTTGGATCGAGCGTTCGCCATAGACGTCAGAACCACTTCAACGCCGGACCGTACAGAATGCCAATCACCGTCGCCGCCCAGAGGACCACGCAGGCGAGGAGCGGCCGGTCGGTCAGGAGCAATTCGGACGGATTTCCCCCGCCCTCGCGCCGGTGTATGAGGTACAGGTACCTGAAAATCCCGTACAAAGGAAACGGCACGGTGTAGAGCAGGTGATCGGTGCCGAACTTCTGAATGGTCTCCGGACTAATCGTATAGAAGGCGTAGGCCAGCAGCGTTGACGCCGTCACCACCCCGATCATCTGGTCGAGCAGGTACGGGCTGTACTCCGCCAGGATCCGCCGGTGCCCGTGCGCGTCGTCGGCCAGCGTCACCAGCTCGGCCCGCCGCTTGCTCAACGCGAGAAACAGCGCCCCGAGCAGCGTGAGCAACAACAGCCAATGACTGAACTGCACGTGGATCACCACCGCCCCTCCGAGCGCCCGCAGAACGAAGCCCACCGCAATCGTCAACGCGTCCAGGATCACGACGTGTTTGAGCGACAACGAATACAGTCCGAGCAGCACCAGGTAGGCCACGGCGACGATGCCGAACTGCGGATCCAGCCAGAAGGCCGTCGCCGTGCCCAGGACGGCCAGGCCCGCGGCGACCTGAATCGCCAGGACCGGCGAAATCACGCCTGACGCGATCGGTCGCCAGGACTTCTCCGGATGGAGACGGTCGGCGTCCCGATCGCGAACGTCGTTCACGAGGTACACGACGCCCGACAGCACGCAAAACACGGCGAACGCGGCCACTGCCCGCGCGACCGACCCGGGATCGAGGAGCTTCTGTTTCTCGCTGAAGATCAACCCGGCGAAGACAATGAGGTTCTTCGTCCACTGGCTGGGGCGCAGCGACAGCAGCAGGCTGGTCGAACGGGAATGACCGGCAGCGCGCCACGACGGGGCCGTGGGCGCCGCGCGGACAGAAGGATCGGGACGTCGGGCCATGAGTGCAGCGAGCATGGGGCCCGCCGCCCGGTGTTACGAGTAGCTCTTGAGCGCGTCCTGCTCGTTATCGAACGTCTCGAAGACCGTCAGAAGCTTGGTAATGCTGAGCAGGTCCGTGATCCGCTTCGTCAGGTTCACGAGCTTGAGCTGACCGCCCTGCCGGCTCACCGTCGTGTACGTGCGGACGATCTCGCCGAGCCCAGCGCTATCGATGTACGGCACGGACTCGAAGTTGAGCAGGATCCGCTTCCGATCCTGGAGGATGAGCGAATTGATCTTGTCCTTGAGGACCTCGTCACCTTCGCCCAGGGTGATTTTGCCCTTCAGGTCGAGAATCGTGACCTCGCCGACAACTCGTTCCTCGATCTGCATGCGAGAACTCCTACCGCCGTCGCCCAGATTCCGGGCCTAACTGCCTGCAACCGAGGGAGTCACGCGGCGACCCACGACCGAGGCGGACGCCCAGCCGCTAACTCCCAGAAAATTGAGCCCTTAGTCTACGGCGTAGAGGGTGAATTCCACAAGGCCGCGTCCGGTCGCCTCCGAGAGGACCGGCCGAGCCTCTCTGTTCGCCTACCGCTTCGACTCGCCCTGGCCGATAGAAGGGGAAAGCCGTCCTCCGCCTCGCGTTGACGGCATGAGGTGTCGCTACAAGTCGCCTTATGTGCCTTGCTGCCTGTCTCATGCGGGCGTTTGTCGCCACCGAGGCCTCTCAATGATGGGTACCGGTCCCAGGATCGTTCACGCCACGACCTCGACGGAAGCCAGTGACGCGGTCGCGGGTCGTCTCGAGGCCGACGGGCTTCGGGCCGAGGTCATCACGTCCGTCGCCGCCCTCGAGCAAGCGGTGAGTCGGCGCGCCGTGGATGTCGTTCTGTGCGGCGCCGTCGGCACCTCGTCGCCGGAGGAACTTGTCGGGCGCCTGCACGCGGCCCAACCGGACCTGCCAGTCATCGCCCTTCTTGGCGAGGCGCAGGCGTCTGCGGAGGTTGACCTGCTTCGCGGCGGGGCGACCGACTGCATCTTCATGAACAGGTTGGGCCGGCTCGGTTGGACGGTCCGACGCGCGCTGGCCGAGGTCGACGAGCGCGTCAGGCGCGACCGCATCCAGAGCGAAATCAACAGCCTCGAGGCCCAGCTCCGGCACGCCCAGCGGCTGGAGAACGTCGCGCGCCTCGCCGGCAGTGTTGCTCACGACTTCAACAACCTGCTGACCATCATCAACGGCTGCAGCGAGTTGCTGCTCCGCAAAGTCTCAGATGAGGAAGACTTGCGGTCGCTCGTCGAGCCCATCCACCAGGCGGGCGAGCGCGGGGCGGACTTGACCTCGCGCATGCTGTCGTTCAGCCGCCGCGAGCCGCGCGGCGCGGCCCTGGTGGACCTCAACGACATCATCGCCGACGTCCAGCCGATGCTGACGGCTCTGCTCGGCGAGACCATTCGCCTCTCGTTGACGCTCGATCCGTCGCTCTGGCTCATTCGCGCCGATGCCACCGAGATGAGCCAGGTGCTGATGAACCTGGTCACCAATGCCCGGGACGCCATGCCCGAGGGCGGGGCGCTGTCGATTCGGACGGGCAATCTCAACCTCTTCAGTGGAAGCGCCACGCTCTCGGCCGGTTCCTACGTCGAGCTGGTCGTGCGAGACACCGGACACGGTATCGCCGAAGACGTTCGCGCCCATGTGTTCGATCCGGTACTTCACGACAAAGGCAAGCGGCCAGGGCACGGGGCTCGGGCTCTCGACCATCCATCGCATCGTCGTCGAGCACGGCGGCGAGATCCTTGTCGAGACCGCCCTTGGCCGAGGGACCTCGATGCGAATCCATTTGCCGCGCGCCGCGCCAGAGGCCGCGGTGGCGCGCCCGCAGCCGGCGAGCCGCGACGCGATCGTGACCGCAGGCACCGAGACGGTGCTCGTCGTCGAGGACGAGGCCGGCGTGCGCGAGACGATGTGCCGAATGCTGCGGGGCGCGGGATATCAGGTGATTGAGGCGGCCGATGCCGAGCAGGCCGAAGCCATCTGTCGATCGGGCTGCGGCCGGATCGATCTGCTCGTGAGCGACGTCGTGCTGCCGCGGGTGAAAGGGCCCGAGCTGGCCACGCGGCTGCGCGGCCTCCAGCCCGGCCTCAAGGTGGTCTTCGTGTCGGGGTACAGCGCGGAGACGATCACGCGATCGGGAGCCGCGCTCCCCAAGTTCCTCGCCAAGCCGTTCACCAACGAAGGCCTGCTGCAGGAAGTGCGGACCGCGCTTCGGTAGGCGCTCGGCAGATTCAAGAGAAGGAACAAGAACGAAGGCGAGTCGTCGTTCGACCGCCTTCGTTCTCGTGAGGAATCAGTCGGCTTCCCTGCGCTGCTTCTTACGCGAGCGCTTACGGGCGAGGGCTTGCTTGGCGCGGCGCTTGTCCCCGGGCTTGAGATAGAAAGAGTGTTTCTTGATGTCCTTGATGATGTCTTCCTGCTGCACCTTCCGCTTGAAGCGGCGCAGCGCGCTCTCAATGGACTCGCCTTCCTGGATCTTCACTTCTGCCAAGGCTCAACACCTCCTTTCCCGTGGGATTTGGGCCTGCCGCGCCTTTCGGGCGGCGGCCAACACACTAGCCTAGCACGGCCGCCGGGCCTTTGCGCCGGGCCGTTCGTGGCACAATCGTCGATCACAATGAGGGTGCTCGTTCTTGGCAGCGGCGGCCGCGAACACGCCATCGCCTGGCGGCTCAGCCGGGATCCCGACGTCCGGGAAGTCCTTTGTGCGCCCGGCAACCCCGGGATGGCGACCCTGGGCCGGTGCCTGCCGGTCGACCTCGGCCAGCCCGCCCAGATGCTGGCCCTTTCGGCCGCCGAAGGCGTGGATTTGACCGT
Organism: uncultured Acidobacteriota bacterium; assembly: GCA_963849525.1. GTDB lineage: Bacteria > Acidobacteriota > Vicinamibacteria > Vicinamibacterales > SCN-69-37 > CAVXSP01. The sequence continues at coordinate 1,221,943 of CAWKHL010000010.1, forward strand.
GGTCGGGCCGGAAGCGGCCTTGGCCACCGGCGTGGCCGATGCCTTTCGACAGGCCGGCCGCCCGATTGTCGGCCCCACCCGCCAGGCAGCGGCCCTCGAGTCGTCGAAGGTTCATGCCAAGCGGTTCATGGCGCGGGCGGGAATCCCGACGGCCGCGTTCGCGGTCTGCAAGACCTTGACCGAGGCCCTGGAGGCCGTCGACGGCCAACGCTTCGGCTTCCCGGTCGTGGTCAAGGCGGACGGACTGGCGGCAGGAAAAGGCGTGACGGTCGCCAGCGACCGCGCCGAAGCCCAGGCGGCCGTACGCGCCGCGATGGTCGATCGGCAGTTCGGCGAGGCGGGCGGGATCCTGGTCATCGAGGAGTGCCTGACCGGTCCAGAAGTCTCGTTCTTCGTGCTCTCCGACGGCAGCCGGGCCCTGCCGCTCGGGACCGCCCAGGATCACAAGCGGGTCTCTGACCACGATCTGGGGCCCAACACCGGCGGAATGGGCGCCTTCGCCCCAAGCCCGCTCGTCGGCCCGGACGGCGTCGCCGACGTGATGGAGCGGGTCGTGCAGCCGGTCCTGACCACGATGCGCGAGGCCGGCGAGCCGTACCACGGGTTCTTGTACGTCAGCCTGATGCTGACGCCCGAAGGGCCGAAGGTCATCGAGTTCAACGTGCGATTTGGCGACCCGGAAGCGCAGGTCGTCATGCCGCTCCTCGAGGGACCATTCGCGCGCGTCCTTCTCGCGTCGGCCACCGGCGGTTTGGAGCCGTCCGCGCTCGGCACGGCGCGCGAGCGCTTCGTTGGCGTGGTGCTGGCCGCCGAAGGCTATCCGGGTCGGGTCGAGGTGGGACAGCCCATTACTGGCATCGACCAGGCCAACGCGCTGCCCGGCGTCGTCGTCTTTCACGCCGGCACGAGGATGGTCGACGGCAGACTCGTCACCGCGGGCGGCCGCGTGCTGACGGTCGTCGGGCGCGGCGAGACATTCGACGAGGCCATGCGGCGCGCGTACCTTGGCGTCGCGCACATCCACTTCAAAGGGATGCACTACCGCCGCGACATTGGGCAGAAGGCGCTCGGGGTCGCGGCGGAGGTGCGCCAGTAAGGACAAGGAACACGAATGAGCATTGACGTGATGATCATGATGGGCTCCGACTCGGACGCTCCTGCCATGAAGGCGGCGCAGCAGGCGTTGGCGGACTTCGGCTTGGCCTCCGAGATGACGGTGGCCTCGGCGCACCGGTCGCCGGCCCGCGTCCTTCGGCTGGTGGACGACGCGATGGCCCGAGGCGTCAAGGTGTTCATCGTCGGGGCGGGCGGCGCGGCGCATCTGGCGGGCGTGGTGGCCGCGCACACGACGCGGCCCGTCATCGGCGTGCCCATCGACTCGTCGCCGCTCAAAGGGTTCGACGCGCTGCTCTCGACGGTGCAGATGCCGCCCGGCGTGCCGGTGGCCACCGTCGCGATTGGCAAGTCCGGCGCCGCCAACGCCGCGGTCCTCGCCGCCCAGATGATCGCGCTCGCCGACCCGGCGCTCGCGGCCCGGCTCGTCAACTACAAGAAGAAGCTGGTCAACAAGGTGGAAGCGGCGGCCAAGCGCGTCGAGTCCGGCACCGACTAGCTGCCGTTCGCGCGCTGGTCGAGCCGAGTTGAGTCGAGTCGTCTGGTCTTACACCATTACACCCCTGTGATGTACCATGGTGTATCCATGGCGATGAACATCAAGAATCCCAGAGTGGAACGGCTGGCGACGGAAGTGGCCCGCCTGACGGGGGAGACCAAGACCGAGGCGATTCGCAAAGCGCTCGAGGAACGCAAACGGCGCATCAAAGGATCGCCGGCCGGTGACCGGCGCGCGGCCGTGCTCGCTTTTCTCAAGAAGCGGGTCTGGCCCGCGCTGCCGAAGGGTGAGGTCGGGCGAGCCCTCACCCGATCCGAGGAGGACGCCATTCTCGGCTACGGTCCCGAGGGCGTATGACGCTCGACTCCTCCGCGCTCGTCGCCATCCTGTTCGCCGAGCCTGGCTATCTCGACCTGGTCGATCGCATCCTCGGGGCGGATCAGGTGCGCGTTGGCGCGCCGACGCTGGTCGAGACCGGTCTCGTCTTTGCCGGTCGTCGCGGCGCGCGCGCCGCCGAGTCGGTCGAAGGCCTGATCGTGGAACTCGGCGTCTCGGTGGTGCCGTTCGGCGAAATGGAGGGACGCCTGGCCGTGGAGGCGTTCCGCCGCTTCGGCCGCGGCCGGCACCCCGCGGCCTTGAACTACGGCGACTGCCTCGCCTACGCGACGGCCCACGCCGCACACGACACGCTGCTGTTCGTGGGCGGGGACTTTGCCAAGACTGACATCGCGCCGGCCTGACGGGCGGCGCCGGAACCCATCAGGCAAGGGCGCTCCCTCAATCCGCGCACGGCGCCTCACCGTACCGTATTGACGCGATTGACGCGGGCAGCCCCTGTTCGCGCTTAGCGCGTCCTGGCAGCCCGCGACCTTCGTGGCACGGGCCGCGCGGCCCTCAAGGCGGCGGCCGGCTAGTTCTAGCCGGCCATCTGCCAGGCCCGGATGGCGTTGATGGGGTGGATGAGCATGATGATGTTGAGCGTCAGGTTGTCCCTGACCCAGAGCGCCATCGATACCTCGATCGCGAGGACGAAGGCGACGCTCATCCAGACGCGTGATCGCGAGGCGATCAGGTAGCCCAGGCACATCATCAGGATGTCGCTCAGCGAGTTGAGGACGCTGTCGCCGACGTAGCCGAGCGAGATCGTCACCGCGCGGTACCGGTCGATGATGAGCGGGGAGTTCTCGAGCACCTCCCAGATGGACTCGAGCGCCACCGCCGCCAGGAACCGGTAGCGTCCAGGCAGGCGGCGCGCCGCGATCCAGAGCGCGGCATAGAAGAGCAGGCCGTGGACGATGTGCGAGAAGGAGTACGGGTCCGCAAAGCGCTGCGACTGCTCGCGGCTCCAGATGTTGCCCTCCCACCAGCCGAACATGCCGTCGGGCCCGAGCGGCAGGCGGCCCATCCACAGTTCACTGGCGGCGACCGCGGCGAACAACAGCACGACCGCGATGAGGAGTCCCTGGCCGCGCTTCATGCGGTGCGATTATGGCACCGGCGGATCGCGCGTATCCGGAAAGCCTCCGCCGCCAGCGCGGCACGACGCGTGCTACCATCGCGGGCCTTCGATCGGGTGTCGGTGTTCACCCGCAATCCGCCGAGGTGCCCCCCGTGGCGACTCCCGACCTTGGATTCTTCATCCGCCCCGATTCGCTCGACTTCCGGGATCGCATCTTTCAGCCCACGCTGGTCGAGGTGCCGAGCGTCATTTCACTCGATCGCTACCGCAAGGTCGGCGTGCCGATCCTCAGTCAGCTGGGACGACCCGTCTCGAGCCGCGCCGAGGTGGCCGATCGTTTGCTAGGGAGCGCGGGAGGAGCCACCGCGCACGGTACCGCCTGGGCCTGCACCGGATTCGCGCTATCGACCGTCGCGCATTACCTGCTGCGCCGCCGCGAGGTCCATCGTGATGAAGCGAACGTCAGCTCGGCCATGTTCTTCGAGATGGCGCGCCGCTATGACGACTACACCGGCGATTCCTACAACGGATCGAGCGCGCGCGGCGCCATGAAAGGCTGGTCCATCCACGGGGTGTGCCGGCAGGAGTTGTGGTCGTTCAGTCCCGATCGCCGCGATCGCCGTCTGAGCGCGGATCGTGCGGCCGATGCGGCGAAGCGTCCGCTCGGCGCGTACTTCCGCGTCAATCACAAGGATCTGGTCGCGATGCACTGCGCGCTCGCCGAGGTCGGCGTGCTCTACGCAGTGACGAACGTGCACAAGGGGTGGCTCCGGGCCAGAAAGGACGGCGCGATTCGCCGCTCGGAGTCATTGGTCGGCTCGCACGCCGTCGCCATCGTCGCGTATGACGAGTACGGGTTCTGGGTCCAGAACAGCTGGGGCGAGCGGTGGGGACTCGAGGGATTCGGCCACGTGCAGTACGACGACTGGCTGAAGAACGGCACGGACGTCTGGGTGGCGCGCCTTGGCGTGCCGACCGTCATCGGCGCGGCGTCGTCGGCCGCGCAGATTACCGCCAACGCGCCGTCGTCGCGGATTCATGTCATGCGGCACTTGCGCCAGCACATCGTCCGCGTGCACCCCGACGGGCGGCTCCAATCGAATGACGCGTACGGGACGTCCGTCGAAGATCTGGTGACGCTCTTCGAAGAGGACTTTCCGAAGGTCACTTCGACGTGGAAGAAGAAGCGCCTGCTCCTGTTTGCCGGCGGAGGCCTCAGGTCACTCGACGATGCGGTGCAGCGAGAGGTGGCGGATTACTGCGCGACCCTGCTCGCGCAGGAAATCTATCCGCTCTCGTTCGTGTGGCGCACCGGGCTCTGGGACACGATCAACACCGTGCTCCGCCGCGCCCTGAGCGAACGGCAGCACGATTCGATCGCGAGCGCGCACACCGACTTCATGCTCGATCGGCTCGACGACGGCATCGAGCCGAGGGCGCGCGTGCTGGGCGGCAAGCTCCAGTGGGACGAAGTGAAGCGGACCGCACGCCAAGCCACGGCGCAGAGAGACGGCGCCGTCCGCCTGACGCTCGACTACATCGCGAATCTGGTCCGGCGCGATCGAACGGTGGAAGTGCACGTGGCCGGTCACAGCGCGGGCGCGATTCTGCTCGCGCCGGCGATGCAGCTCCTGACGGGACGAGGCACGATCGCGTCAGGTCCGATGAAGGGCCGCAAGGGCCTCGGCGTGAACGTGGAGTCGTGCGCGCTTTGGGCGCCGGCGTGTACGACCGAGCTGTTTCATGAGACCTTCTACAACGCGATCGCCCGCCAGCGCATCCGCCGCTTTCTGCTGATCACGCTCACCGAGCAGGCCGAAGCACGGGACAACGTCGCCGGTATCTACCGCAAATCACTGCTGCGCTTGATCGCGAATGCGCTCGAGGAGGCGCCGCGGGTGCCGGGCGATGACGACGCTCCCGGCACGTCGATCATGGGATTGGAAGAGCACGTCAGGAACTACCAACCGACGCACGGCGGCAACTTCACCGATCTGCTGTCGAAGCGCTCCGTCACCTGGAAGCTGTCGCCCCCGCGCGCCACCGCCGACCCGGGCCACGTCGTGGCTCTCGGCGCGCGCCACCACGGCGACTTCGACGACGACGCGGGTACGCTTATGGCGACATTGAGCCTCGTCCTCAATCGCCGGCCAAAGGATGTCAGTCTCGCGATCCACCGGTCGGCGGGCGCGGTGAGGGCACGGAGGTTGTCACTGTAGGGCTCGACGCGGAAGTCCAAGCGCTGTCCTTCCCCGAACTTCACGACAACAGGGTGCCGTGCGGCATCGGCTAACGGCCGGGCGACGAGCCGATCCGCTCGCCGAGCCGCTGGGCTGGCGTGCGCTGCTCGCTTTCGACGAGCAACTGCCCGCACGCGGCGCGGATGTCGCGGCCGCGGCTCTTGCGCACCGACACAAGCACGCCGCGATCGGCGAGGATCTTCGCGAAGGCGTCCACCCGCGCGTCCGAGGGCCTGCGAAACGGCACGCCCGCCGCCTCGTTGAGGGGGAGGAGGTTGACCTTCGCCTTCAGTCCGTTCAGCAGTTTCACGAGCCGCCTGGCGTCCTCGGGCGTGTCGTTGACAAGGTCGAGTAGCACGTACTCGAAGGTGATGCGGCCGCGGCGCTTGAGCGGAATGCGCTTGCAGGCGTCGATCAGGTCTTGCAGGTGATGCGCGCGGTTGACCGGCACGAGCTCGTCGCGCTGCGCATCGGTCGTCGCGTGCAGCGAGATGGCCAGGTTCGGCATCACCGGCTCGGCCGCGAGCCGCTCGATCGCCGGCACGAGCCCGACGGTCGAGAGGGTCATTCGCCGAGGATTGATGGCCAGCCCGTGCGGATCCGCCAGCATGCGGATCGCTTTCATGGTCGCGTCGTAGTTGTGAAGCGGTTCGCCCATCCCCATGAAGACGAGGTTGAATCGCGTCCCGAGCAGCCCGGTTTCTCGCGCCAGCACGCGGACCTGCCCGACGATTTCGCCGGCCGTGAGGTGACGGGTCAGCCCCATCTGGCCGGTCAGGCAGAACCCGCAGCGCATGGCGCAGCCGACCTGGGTCGAGATGCAAAAGGTCTGGGCGGGCGTGTCCGGAATGAAGACGGCTTCGATGTGGCGGCCGTCGGCCAGCCGCAGCAGGAACTTCGTGGTGCCATCCGACGACACCTGCCGCGTTTCGACGGCAGGTGAGCCAATCTGGAAGGCAAGGGTGAGCTGCGCGCGGAGGGCCTGACCCAGGTCGGTCATGCCGGAAAAGTCCGTCACGCCGCGCGCGTGAATCCACCGGAACACCTGGGGGCCATGGAACGCCGGCGCGCCGAGGCTGGCCATCGTCTCGGCCATTTCGGCGCGGTCGAATTCGGCGAGATCGACCGCTAGGGGGGCGCGTGTCACACTGAATTCATGCTATCATTCTTGTCTTGGCTGTCTCGCTTAAAGTCAAGCTAATGAACAACTTACAGTATTGCTACGGCAGGGCGCCGTCGGAGAGGGGCGCCGCGTCGTGGTAACCGCCGAGACGTTGCCCTCGGGCCTGCGACTGGTCACAGAGGCGATTCCGCATGTCCGGTCGGTCACCGTGGGGGTCTGGCTGACGCGTGGCTCCCGGCACGAAGCGGAGGCCGAGAGCGGCGTCGCGCACTTTCTCGAGCACATGCTCTTCAAGGGCACGACGACGCGGTCGGCGCAGACCATCGCCCAGACGATCGATTCGATTGGCGGCCAGCTCGACGCGTTCACGGCCAAAGAGCAGGCGAGCTATTACGTCAAGGTCCTCGATGAGCACGTGCCGCTGGCGATCGATCTGCTGAGCGACATGGTGCTGAGGCCCGCGCTGGCGCCGGACGACGTCGAAAAAGAGCAGACCGTCATCCTCGAAGAGATCAAGATGGTCGAGGACGCGCCGGACGACCTGGTGCACGAGGTGTTCTCGCAGCAGTGCTGGGCCAAGCATCCGCTCGGCCGGCCGATTCTCGGGACGCCCGAGACGATTGGCACCTTTTCGTCCGCGACGCTCCGTGACTATTTTTCGCGGACGTACGTCGCGCCGAACATCGTGATCGCGGCGGCCGGTCACCTCGAGCACGCCGCGCTCCGCGACCTCATCGCGCGCGCGTTCGCGGAGATGCCGGTCGGCGCGAACGCGCACGCCACCGAGCCGCCGGCCGTCACGTCGGGCGTCGTCGAGCGGTTCAAGGACATCGAGCAGAGCCATTTGTGCGTCGGCACGCCCGCCTACCCCCAGGCGCACGCCGATCGCTACACGCTGTACGTGCTCAACACGATTCTCGGTGGCTCGATGAGCTCGCGGCTCTTCCAGCACATCCGCGAGGACCGCGGGCTGGCTTACGCCGTCTACAGCAACCTTGCGACGTACAGCGACGCCGGCATGATGACGGTCTACGCGGGGTGCGCGAGCGACCGGGTGACCGAGGTGGCCGATTTGACGATGGCCGAGTTGCGCACGCTGCGAGAGGAGATCGTGCCGGCCGACGAACTGCGCCGGGCCAAGGATCACCTGAAGGGCAGCCTCATGCTGAGCCTCGAGAACACCTCGAGCCGCATGACGCATCTGGCGCGCCAGGAACTCTATTACGGGCGGCACTTCACGTTCGACGAGACCCTCGACAGCATCGAGCAGGTGACGGCCGCCGATATCCAGCGAGTGTCCGTCGACCTCTTTCAGGACTCGGGCCTGGTGGCGACAGTGGTCGGGCCGAAGCCTGGCGGGTCGCTGTCTTCCGAGCGGTTGAAGATCTAACACGCATGATTGCTCGCTACACCCACGCGGCGATGGGCGCCATCTGGAGCGACGCCCGCAAGTACGAAACCTGGCTCCAGGTCGAGCTCGCGGCGACCGATGCGCTGGCCGAGGCCGGCCTCGTGCCCGCCGAGGATGCGAAGGCGCTTCGCGAACGTGCGTCGTTCGACGTGGCGCGCATCGACGAGATCGAGCGGACGACCCAGCACGACGTGATCGCGTTCACCACTGCGGTCGCCGAGCGCGTCGGGCCGGCGGCCCGGTGGCTGCACTTCGGGTTGACCTCTTCGGACGTCCTCGATACCGCGCTCGCCCTGCAACTGCGCGAGGCGTGCGACTTGATCCTCGTGGACCTCGACCAGGTGCTGGTCGCGGTCCAGCGGCGCGCCGAGGAGCATCGTCTGACGCCGATGATCGGCCGTACGCACGGCGTACACGCCGAACCGATGACGTTCGGGGTGAAGCTGGCCTTGTGGTACGCCGAGCTTGGCCGCGACCGCGCCCGCCTGATCCGCGCGCGCGAGGCGGTGTCGGTGGGCAAGCTCTCGGGGGCGGTCGGCATGTTCGCGCACCTCGACCCGTCGGTCGAGGCGGCGGTGTGCGGGCGGCTGGGGCTCGAGCCGGCGTCGGTCGCCTCGCAGGTGATCCAGCGCGATCGCCATGCGGAGCTGCTCACGACGCTCGCCATTCTCGCGGCCTCGCTCGAGACGTTCGCGCTCGAGATTCGCGGACTCCAGAAGACGGAGATCGGCGAGGTCGAGGAGCCGTTCGCGCGCGGGCAAAAAGGCTCGTCGGCGATGCCGCACAAGCGCAACCCGATCGGCTGCGAGCAAATCACGGGCTTGGCGAGACTGCTGCGCGGCAACGCGATGGCCGCGCTCGAGGACATCGCCCTCTGGCACGAGCGGGATATTTCACATTCCTCGGTCGAGCGCGTCATCGTGCCCGACAGCTTCATCGCGATCGATCACATGCTCCGGCGGTTTCGGACCATCGTCGATGGCATGGTGGTCTATCCCGACCGGATGCTCGAGAATCTCGGCCGGTCGCGCGGCGTGGTGTTCTCGGGCAGCGTGCTCCTCGAACTGGCCCGCCACGGCGTCTCGCGCGAGCAGGCCTACGAGTGGGTCCAGCGCAACGCGATGCGCTCGTTCGCGGAGCACCGCGACTTCAAAGACTTGCTGCTGGCCGACCGTGATGTAACGGGCGTGTTGCCCAAAGCCGAGATTGAGGCGGTCTTCGATCTCAAGCTCCAGTTGCGGAATGTGGACGCGATTTTCGACCGCGTGTTCGAGGGGAGGCCGCAGTGAAGGCCAGGGTTTTCGTGACGCTCAAGCCGTCCGTGTTCGACCCGCAGGGGCGGGCCGTGGCCGATGCGCTGCAGTCGCTGGGCTATCCGGCCGTGTCCGGCGTGCGCCAGGGTAAGTACTTCGAGCTCGACCTCGACGTCGAGTCCGCGTCGGCGGCCGAGGCGCTCGCGGCCGAAGTGGCCACCCGGGTCCTGTCCAATCCGGTGATTGAGAGTTTCCGGCTGGAGACCGTGCCGACTGCGGCCTCCGCGCCTCTCGACGAGGCTCAAGGCGCCCTGAGGTCTGGTCGAAGGGCGGGGGCGCAGCCCCCCGGGAAGAAGAAATGAAGTTTGCGGTTGTCGTCTTCCCCGGATCGAATTGCGACCACGACGCGTACCACGCCGTGCGGCACGTGCTCGGACAGGATGCCTCGTTCGTCTGGCACAAGGACGCCTCGCTCGGTGGGGCGGATGTTGTCGTGCTGCCCGGCGGGTTCTCGCACGGCGACTACCTCCGGACCGGGGCGATTGCCCGCTTCTCGCCGGTGATGAGCGCCGTTGACGCGTTCGCCCGCGCCGGCGGCCCCGTGCTCGGGATCTGCAACGGGTTCCAGATCCTCCTCGAGTGCGGGCTGCTGCCGGGCGCCATGCTGCGCAACCGCGACTTGAAGTTTCACTGCGAGCACGTGCACGTCCGGGTCGAGCAGGTGGACACGCCGTTCACCGGCGCTTGCCGTGTCGGCCAGGTGCTCCGATTGCCCATCGCCCACGGCGAGGGGAACTACTACGCGCCTGACGAGACCGTGCGCGAACTCGAGGCGGCGGGCCGCGTCGTGTTCCGCTACACCACGGCCGCCGGCGAGATGACCGACGAGGCGAACCCGAACGGGTCGGTTCGCCACATCGCCGGCATCTGCAGCGAGGCCCGCAATGTCGTCGGGCTCATGCCGCACCCGGAGCGGGCCTGCGAGAAGGCCATGGGAAGCGAGGATGGACTCGTGCTGTTCGAATCAGTGATTCGCGCCGTCGCGGCGCGCGGCGGCGTCGACCGGCCCGTGCGTGGCGCGGCGTCGGAGGCGGCACAGGCATGACGGCGCGCCCTCCAACCGCGTCCGAGCGACGATTCGACGCCGCGACGCTCGAGCGGCATGGGCTGACCGAGAGCGAGTACGCGCGCATTGTCGAGCGGCTCGGACGGGAACCCAACCTGACCGAGCTGGGGCTGTTCTCGGTGATGTGGTCGGAACACTGCAGCTACAAGAGCTCGCGGGTCCACCTCAAGCGCCTGCCCACCGAAGGCACCCGCGTGCTTCAGGGCCCGGGCGAGAACGCCGGCGCCATCGACATCGGCGACGGCCTGGCGGCCGTCTTCAAGATCGAGTCGCACAACCATCCGTCGTTCATCGAGCCCTACCAGGGCGCCGCGACGGGCGTGGGCGGCATCATCCGCGACATCTTCACGATGGGGGCGCGCCCGATCGCGCTCCTCGACTCGCTGCGGTTCGGCCCGCCCGACGACGCGCGCAGCCGCCGCATCCTCGAGGGGGTCGTGGCCGGGATTGCCGGCTATGGCAACAGCATCGGCATTCCCACCATCGGCGGCGAAGTCAAGTTCGACGAGAGCTACCGGGGCAATCCGCTGGTCAACGTGTTCTGCCTCGGCATCGCGCGAGAGGACGCGATCGTCAAGGGCAGCGCGAGCGGCGTGGGCAACGCCGTGTACTACGTTGGCGCCAAGACCGGCCGCGACGGCATCCACGGCGCGACGATGGCGTCGGCGGAGTTCGACGACCGGTCGGCCGAGAAGCGGCCCGCCGTGCAGGTCGGCGATCCGTTCATGGAGAAGCTGCTCCTCGAGGCGTGCCTCGACGTGATGAAGACCGACGCCTGCGTGGGCGTGCAGGACATGGGCGCGGCGGGGTTGACGTGCTCGACGTGCGAGACGGGCGCGCGCGGCGGCGTGGGCATCGAGATCGATCTGGCGAACGTGCCCCAGCGTGAATCTGGCATGACGCCGTACGAGATCATGCTGTCCGAGTCGCAGGAGCGGATGCTGCTGATCGTCAAGCGCGGACGCGAGGCCGAAGTCGAACGGGTGTTCGAGAAATGGGACCTCCACGCCGTGCGGATCGGCGAGGTCACCGCCGACGGCCTGCTCAGGGTGAAGGCCGACGGGCACGTGGTCGCCGAGGTGCCGAATCTGGCGCTGACCGACGAGGCGCCGGTCTACCATCGGCCGATCGCGGCGCCGGCCGGTCGCGACGAGCTGCAGCGGATTCCGCGCGACCTGCTGAAAGCGCCGCCGGCGCCGACCGACGCGCTGCTGGCGCTCTTGGGGTCGCCGACCATCGCCAGCAAGCGGTGGATCTACCGCCAGTACGACCACATGGTGCGGACGAACACGATTGCCCTCGCCGGACTCGGCGCCGGGGTCGTGCGTGTCAAGGGCACGAGCCGCGCGCTGGCGATGGCCGTGGACGGCAACGGCCGGTACTGCGCGCTCGACCCCAGGCGCGGGGCGGCGCTGGCCGTGGCCGAGGCGGCGCGCAACGTGGCGTGCGCCGGCGCCAGGCCCGTCGGCGCGACCAACTGCCTGAACTTCGGCAATCCGGAGCGGCCCGAGATCATGTGGCAGCTCGCCGAGGCCGTGACCGGCATCGCCGAGGCGTGCCGCGCGCTCGACACGCCAATCACCGGCGGCAACGTGAGTCTGTACAATGAGACCGACGGGCGCGCCATCCTGCCGACGCCCGTCATCGGCGTAGTGGGCGTCCTCGAGGATGCCTCGAGGGTGCTCACGCGCGTTTTTCCCGGCGCGGGATTCGAGGTCGTGCTCTTGGGCGAGGGCGGTGGAGAGCTTGGCGGCAGCGAGTATCTCGGTCTCGTGCACGGGCTGCTCCGCGGCGAGCCCCCGAGGCTCGACTTGGCGCGGGAAGCCGCGCTGCAGACGCTGGTCGTCGAGCTGGCCGGCGCCGGTCGGATCCGCTCGGCGCACGACTGCGCCGATGGCGGGCTCGCGGTCGCGCTGGCCGAATGCTGTTTCGATGGCGGCGGCGGCGCGGACGTTGCGGTCCCGATGGCGCCGAGCGACGGCGGCGTCGATCGGATCGCCGCCACGCTGTTCGGCGAGTCCGCCTCGCGGGTCATCGTCAGCGTTGAGCCGCGCGATCTGGATGTGGTGCTCGAGGCGGCCAGCGCCGGGGGCGTGCCGGCCCGTCGAATCGGTCGAACCGGAGGGGACAGCCTCCGAATCGTCGTCGAGGATCTCGTGGCGGTCGAGTGTCCCGTGGCGAACGCCGAGGCCCGTTGGCGCGGGGGCCTGTCGCACTGGTGGGAGCCACCCGGTAGTGCCGCTGATGTGGGCGAGCGGTCGGCTCGCGGTCAGGTGAAGTAGCAGCCCATGGACGAGCTTCGAGAGGAATGCGGCCTGTTCGGTATCTACGGCCAGCCCGAGGCCGCCAACCTGACCTATCTCGGCCTCTATGCCTTGCAGCACCGCGGCCAGGAAAGCGCGGGGATTGCCACGTCCGACGGCGTGCGTCTGCGCGTGCACAAGACCATGGGCCACGTGGCCGATGGGTTCGATGAAGCCACGATCGCGACGCTCAAAGGGGACATCGCGGTCGGCCACGTGCGGTACTCGACGGCCGGCGAGAGCGGCCTCAAGAACGCCCAACCGATTCTCATCGACTGCGCCCACGGGGAGATCGCGATTTGCCACAACGGCAACCTCGTCAACGCGCAGGAGTTGCGCGACGAGCTGGTTCAGCAAGGCGCGATCTTCCAGACGACCAGCGACACCGAAGTCCTGCTGCACCTGTACGCGCGATCGAAGGCGCCGACGCCCGAAGACGCGCTGGTCGAAGCGGTCCGCCAGGCGCGCGGCGCGTTCTCCCTCGTGCTGCTGACCAAGGATCGACTCATCGCCGTCCGCGATCCCCATGGCTTCCGGCCGCTGACCCTGGGGCGGCTCGGCAAGGCGTCGGTCGTCTGCTCCGAGACGTGTGCGCTCGATCTGATCGACGCCGTATGGGAGCGCGACATTCGCCCGGGCGAGATGCTCGTCATCGGCCCGGATGGCGAGCGGTCGCTGCAGCCGTTTCCCGAAGCGCCGCTCGCCCATTGCATCTTCGAGCACGTGTACTTCGCGCGGCCGGATTCCTACGTCTTCGGTCTGAGCGTCAACGAAGTCCGCACCGAGCTGGGTCGTCGTCTGGCGCGCGAGCAGCCGGCTGACGTCGACGTGGTCGTGCCGATTCCTGACTCCGGCGTGTGCGCCGCGACCGGCTTTGCCGAGATGCTCGGCGTGCCGCTGCAGATGGGACTGATCCGCAACCACTACGTGGGCCGGACGTTCATCGAGCCGCGTCAGTCGATTCGACATTTCGGCGTGCGGGTCAAGCTCAATCCCGTCAAGAGCATTCTGCGCGGGCGCCGGGTCGTCCTGGTCGACGACTCGATCGTGCGCGGCACGACCAGCCGCAAGATCGTGAAGATGGTGCGCGCGGCCGGGGCAAGCGAAGTCCATGTGCGCGTCAGTTGTCCGCCGACCGTCTCCCCCTGCTTTTATGGCGTTGACACGCCGCAGCGGTCGGAGCTCATCGGCGCGACGCATTCGCTCGATGAGATTCGTCGGTACATCGGAGCCGACTCGCTGGGGTACCTGAGCCTTGATGGCCTGCTGTCCTCGGTCGGTCCGGCCCGCGGTGCGTACTGCACGTCGTGCTACACCGGGGAGTACCCGGTCGCCTTTCCGGCAAACGAGTCTGCGTACCTGCAACTCGCGCTCAAACTTGTTGAATGACCGTGCGAGGATTGCGCTGGCCGACGATCGCGCTGGCGGCTTCGATGTGCTGGACGCACGGCGTCCAGGCACGCGGGAGCACCGTGGCCGGGCGCCAGACCGCGCCGGCAGCCCGTCAGGCCCCTGGCAACGCCTCGTCTGATCTGACGGAGGCGATCGGCAAGCTCGGGTCGTTCGACCTGGCGACGCGAACCGCGGCGTCGAGGACCGTCCGGCGGGCCACGCCGGATGCGGCGGTTCCCGCGCTCCGCCGCGCGATCCGCGAGAGCCAGGATGGCTACGTCCAGTACCGCGCCCTCGTGCTGCTCTCCGGCTTCGGCGAGCCGGCCGCATCCGACGCCATGCGCTCGGCCCTGGGCGACAAGAACGACCGTCTGCGGGCCGTCGCCTACGAGTGGTTCGAGCAGCATCGCGACCCGAACATCGTGCCGAGCTTGATCGACGCGCTCGGTCGCGAGTCGTCCGAGTTCGTCCGGCCCGCGCTGCTGCGCGCGCTCGCGGCCAAGGGCGACGACGCCCGTGTCCGGAGCGCGATCGCGCCGCTCGTCCTGCGCGGCGAGGACGAGTTTCGCGGCGCACTGATCGAGGCCCTGGGCGATTACCATGCGGCCTATGCCGCGCCGAGCATTGCCCTTGTGGCGAAGCTGGACGGGCCCCTGCAAGACGACTCGGTGACGGCGCTGGGGAAGATTGGAGGCGACGTCGCGCGCGAGACCCTCCGAGCTCTCCGGCAGCAGGGACCGCCCGCCATCCAGCCGTCGGTGGCGGCCGCGCTGTGCCTGCAGGACGTAGGCCGCGCGGCGAACCGCGAGTACCTCGAGAAGTCGCTGGCTTTCGCCGCCTCGACGCCTGGACATGAAGGGCTGCTCGAGGGCGCGGCCCACGGGTTGGCGACGCTCGCGACCGACGAGGATCCCTCGGCCTTTGCCGTGCTGCTCGATGCGGGGATCCCTTCGCACGATCCGGCCCGAGGAGCCATCGGGTTTGCCGTCGGACTGGTGGCGCTCCGGCGCCCGGAGATCGTGCTGGCCGCGCTCGAGGGACGCCAGGATTCGGACGGCGCGATCACGCTGCTGCGCGACGCCTTCGACATGCTGTCGTCGGAGGACTACCGGCTCGAGCAGTTCTACGTCGCGGTCCGTCACGCGTATTGGAGCGCGCCCGATGGATCGGCCCAGCGGCGTCTCGCCGACGCGGTGATTCAAGGGCTGGACTTCTGAGGGGGAGCTAGGCGAATGGCGATCGACTACCGTCAATCCGGGGTCGACATCGATGCCGGGAACGACGTGGTGCGCCGGATCAAGAACCTGGCGAAAGGCACCTACACGCCAGAGGTGCTGGCAGGCATCGGGTCGTTCGGCGGATTGTTTGCGCTCGATTCACGGGTCGCCGACCCGGTGCTCGTGGCGAGCGCCGATGGGGTCGGCACGAAGCTCAAGGTGGCGTTCATGGCCGGTGTGCACGGCACGATCGGCATGGACCTGGTCAATCACTGCGTCAACGACATCCTCGTTCAGGGCGCCAGGCCGTTGTTCCTGATGGATTACCTCGCCACGGGGCGCCTGGCGCCGGAAGTGGCCGAGCAGATCGTCGGCGGTGTGGCGGCGGCGTGTCGGGAGAACGGCTGCGCGCTCCTGGGGGGAGAGACTGCCGAGATGCCTGGCTTCTATGCCGACGGCGAATACGACATCGCCGGCTTCATCGTCGGTCTCGTCTCGCGGTCGCAGGTCATCGACGGGCGGGCGATCGCCCCGGGTGACGTGCTTCTCGCGCTGCCCTCGTCGGGGCTCCATACCAACGGCTATTCGCTCGCGCGGCGCGTCGTGTTCGACCATCTGCGCCTCACCGTGAGCAGCCACGTCGCGGAGCTGGGCGAGACTGTGGGCGCGGCGCTCCTGCGGCCGCACCGCTCGTATCTGCGGCCCGTGGCCCCGCTCATCGAGCGCGGCTGGATCAAGGGGATGGCGCACATCACCGGTGGGGGCATCACCGAGAACCTCCCGCGCACGCTGCCGGCCGGTACCGCGTTTTCAATCGACTGCGGCAGCTGGCGCGTGCCGCCGGTGTTCGCCTGGCTTCAGGCGGCGGGGGGCATTGCGGACGACGAGATGTTTCGGGCGTTCAACATGGGCGTCGGCCTGATCCTCGTGTGCGATCGCGACCGCGCCGACGACATCCTCTCGGCGCTGGCCGCCGTCAACGAGCGCGCCTGGGTCATCGGCGGCGTCGTGCCCGGCACGACCGGAGTTTTCCACAGATAGGGGGACGGGTCTCAACCTGTGGAAAACTTGCTCGTTGACGCCAGGCGCATTGACGTAATCGATCCATCCTTCCGACATCAGAAACGGCGTCGTGACGACGGGAACGGCGGCCGTTGGTCTCAGGCGCTCGGCGAGGCTGCACCACGGCCAGTCCTGTGCCCGCCGGACCAGGCAGGCCGCAAGCGCGTTGCGCTCCACGTAGCGGCACGTTCGAACGAGAGCCTCCGCCTCATCAACCGGGCAGGACCAGAATCGATTCTGGTAGACGGGGCCGAAGCCGACCGTGCGTCGATGATGGTGCCATCGGACGGCGTGGGTCAGCGTGACCCAGTGCATCAGCCTGGACAGCGTGATGGTGTCCACTGGACCCACTACGAGATGCCAATGGTTCGGCATGAGGCAGTAGGCGATCAACCGGGCGGGGTGGCGCTGCAGCCCTTCCCGGAGCGTCTCCGTGAAGGCTCTGTAGTCGGCCGTTTGCGCGAAAATCGATCCGCGCCCGGCGCTACGGTTGACGACGTGAAAGCAACCGACCTTGCGGTGATGGCGTGGGCGTCTGGGCATCAGCGACGCGTCCAGTCGTGCAATGAAGGTGCCAGACGATGATTGGCGTGTTGATTTCGGGGCGCGGGAGCAACCTGCAAGCTCTTATCGACGCCAGCCGAGAGGGGCGACTGGGCGCGCCGCTGTCGGTCGTGGTTTCCAATCGGGCCGACGCGGCCGGGCTCGTCCGCGCGCAAGCCTCGGGGATCGAGTCGGTCGTCCTCTCGCATCGCGCGTATAGCTCGCGTGAGGAGTACGACCGGGCGATCGTGAATGCGCTTCGTGCGCGAGGCGTCCAGTTCGTCTGCCTGGCCGGGTTCATGCGCCTCGTCGGACCGGTCTTCTGCGGCGCATTCCCGAGCGCGGCGTTGAACATCCATCCTTCGCTGCTGCCCGCGTTTCCGGGCCAGCATGCTCAGCGACAGGCGCTCGAGCATGGCGTCAAAATCACGGGGGCGACCGTCCACTTCGTGACGCCGGAGCTCGATGCCGGGCCCATTGTTCTGCAAGCGCCTGTCGCGGTGTCCGATGACGACACGGTGGAGACGTTGTCGGCCCGGATTCTCGAGGTCGAGCATCGTCTTTATCCGGAGGCCGTTCAGCGGGTTCTCCGAGGCGGCTGGCGTCTCGATGGCCGGCGCGTCGTATTCGGACCGCCCGGGCGGTGAGGTTCTGGCCGGCGATTTGACGAGCCGATGGGCCATGAGTACAGTGGAAGCTGGCTTTGTCTCGCCCCTTCAGGCGAGGCTGGCGGTGGGCTCGCCCCGGTGGGGATGAAGGGGATGAAGGGGATGAAATAGTGGGGATGAAATACGAGAGAAACCCTCTTGACAGGGGCTAGCCTGCTGTCGTAAGTTTGATAGGTTCGCCTCACGCGAATTGGCCAGGCAGTGATGCTTCGGCCTTTCGAGCGGGGCGGGCGCCAGTTCTTTGAAAACTAGATAGAACGTGCAAGCACAGCCCGTCGAGTATCAGCTTGTGCCGTCGAACCCGACCGTAAGGCCGGGGGAGGGCGGACTCGCATACTTGACGGCCCGCCGAGGTCCGAGCGCAAGCAAGGGCACCGGCGGGATTTGAATCCGAGAGCCAAATCAACAGGCGATCGGGTTAACGAGTTGCGCCCGCAGGCCTCGGTCGGCGGCGTTGGCAGCAAGTTTAACTTGAGAGTTTGATCCTGGCTCAGAATCAACGCTGGCGGCGTGCCTAACACATGCAAGTCGAACGCGAAAGTCCCGCAAGGGATAAGTAGAGTGGCAAACGGGTGAGTAACGCGTGGGCGACCTACCTTCGAGTGGGGGATAACCTTCCGAAAGGAGGGCTAATACCGCATAACATGCC
>CAWKHL010000010.1:1242500-1690935 GCA_963849525.1 uncultured Acidobacteriota bacterium
CGGGGATGTCCGAATGGGGAAACCCACGGCGGGTTATGCCGCCGTATCGCCGCCTGAATTCATAGGGCGGCGAAGGCAACGGAGGGAAGTGAACCATCTCAGTACCTCGCAGGAAGAGAAAACAATAGTGATTCCGCTAGTAGCGGCGAGCGAACGCGGAAGAGCCCAAACCGGGGTGCTTGCACCCCGGGGTTGTAGGGCCTGTTCGGCCGAAAGGCCGGCGAGTGATAAACCAGCACGTTAGTCGAACGACCTGGAACGGTCGGCCATAGACGGTGAGAGCCCGGTAGACGAAAACGCGCTGGCTCGCTGGACAGGTTCCTGAGTACCACGGGACACGTGAAATCCCGTGGGAAACTGCGAGGACCATCTCGCAAGGCTAAATACTCTCTAGCGACCGATAGTGAACCAGTACCGTGAGGGAAAGGTGAAAAGCACCCCTGTGAGGGGAGTGAAAAAGTACCTGAAACCGTATGCCTACAAGCAGTGGGAGGGCTATGACAGGCGGCCGCAAGGCCAACTGTAACGCCTGACCGCGTGCCTTTTGCATAATGAGCCGGCTAGTTTTTCTCAGTGGCGAGGTTAAGCATTAGCGAGCCGTAGCGAAAGCGAGTCCTAAATGGGCGTTGAGTCGCTGGGAAAAGACGCGAAGCGAGGTGATCTACCCTTGGCCAGGGTGAAGCGCGGGTAACACCGCGTGGAGGCCCGAACTGGTGTTCGTTGAAAAGAGCTCGGATGAGCTGAGGGTAGGGGTGAAAGGCTAATCAAACTTCGTGATTGCCCGTTCTCTTCGAAATGCTTTTAGGAGCAGCCTCGGATGGTCGGCATTGGTGGTAGAGCGCTGGATGGACTAGGGGCCTTACCAGGTTACTGAATCCAACCAAACTTCGAATGCCAATGACCGCAGTCCGGGAGTGAGACAGTGGGGGCTAAGCTTCATTGTCGAGAGGGAAACAGCCCAGACGACCGGCTAAGGTCCCTAACTTCGTGCTAAGTGGGAAAGGATCTGAAGATGCCCAGACAACCAGGAGGTTGGCTTAGAAGCAGCCATCCTTTAAAGAAAGCGTAATAGCTCACTGGTCAAGCGTCTTCGGGCCGACAATTCAACGGGGCTTAAGCACGAGACCGAAGCCGTCGATTTAGCCGATCCTGCGGGATCGGTAAATGGTAGAAGAGCGTTCTCTAGACGTCGAAGTCACATCGAAAGAAGTGGTGGAGCCTAGAGAAGTGACCCTGCCGGCATAAGTAGCGAGAAGAGAGGTGAGAATCCTCTCCGCCGTAAGCCTAAGGTTTCCTGAGGAAGGTTCGTCCGCTCAGGGTTAGTCGGGACCTAACGCGAGGCCGAAAGGCGTAGCGGATGGATGTCCGGTTAATATTCCGGAACTACCGAGATCACGTTTGTACGAAGGGGGGACGCAGGAAGCTATGCGAGCCGGCGATTGGACGTGCCGGTTGAGGGTGTAGCCAGATCCACTAGGCAAATCCGGTGGGTCGTTAATGGTGAGAGCCCGGAGCGAGCGCCGCAAGGCGCACAAAGTCGCAGACGCTACGCTGCCAAGAAAAGCCTCTAAGGAGTGAACTCGGTACCCGTACCGCAAACCGACACAGGTAGGCGAGGAGAAAATCCTCAGGCGCAAGTGAGAACCCTCGTTTAGGAACTCGGCAACTTGACCCCGTAACTTCGGAAGAAGGGGTGCTCTTTCTCGTGTAGGGGTTTACCCCCGAAGCGTGAAGGAGTTGCAATAAAGAGGCCCAAGCAACTGTTTACTAAAAACACAGGACTCTGCAAAGTCGAACACGACGTATAGGGTCTGACGCCTGCCCGGTGCCGGAAGGTCAAAGGGAGAGGTTAGCCGCAAGGCGACGCTTCGAGCTCAAGCCCCGGTAAACGGCGGCCGTAACTATAACGGTCCTAAGGTAGCGAAATTCCTTGTCGGGTAAGTTCCGACCTGCACGAATGGCGTAATGATTTGGGCGCTGTCTCAACGAGGGGCACTGCGAATTTGTGGTACCGGTGAAGACGCCGGTTGCCCGTGGCTAGACGAAAAGACCCCGTGCACCTTTACTGCAACTTAGTAGTGAATGCTGCCGCCGTCTGCGCAGGATAGGTGGGAGACTTTGAACCCGGGTTTTTGGACTCGGGGGAGTCAACGGTGAGATACCACCCTGACTGCTGCGGCGTTCTAACTGAGCCCTGTAATCCAGGGTCGGGACACTGCTAGGTGGGTAGTTTGACTGGGGCGGTCGCCTCCTAAAGAGTAACGGAGGCGCGCGAAGGTTCGCTCAGGCTGTTTGGAAATCAGCCGGAGAGTGCAAAAGCATAAGCGAGCTTGACTGCGAGACTTACAAGTCGAGCAGGTGGGAAACCAGGCTTTAGTGATCCGGTGGTTCCGCGTGGAAGGGCCATCGCTCAACGGATAAAAGGTACGCCGGGGATAACAGGCTGATCTGAGCCAAGAGTTCACATCGACGCTCAGGTTTGGCACCTCGATGTCGGCTCATCGCATCCTGGGGGTGTAGCAACTCCCAAGGGTCCGGCTGTTCGCCGGTTAAAGCGGTACGTGAGCTGGGTTTAGAACGTCGCGAGACAGTTCGGTCTCTATCTGCCATGGGCGCAGGAGATTTGAGTGGGGTTGACCTTAGTACGAGAGGACCGGGTTGAACGCACCTCTGGTGTACGAGTTGTCGTGCCAACGGCAGCGCTCGGTAGCTATGTGCGGACGGGAGAAACGCTGAAAGCATCTAAGCGTGAAACCCTCCACGAGATGAGATCTCCCTGGATCGCAAGATCCCTAAAGGCTCCTGGAAGATGACCAGGTCGATAGGTCGGATGTGGACATGCCGCGAGGTATGAAGCTTACCGATACTAATCAGCCGTGAGGCTTGACCATTGATTCTTTTTACTCCGGGTCCCGCGTGGACCCGACTCCGTGACATCGCCATGGAGGCCCACACGTGACATGCGTGTGGTGGATCGGGAAGGACTACCGTTTGCAGGGTATTTTCGCCGTCGCCGGCTGGTTGGGCTTCATCGCCAATCCCCCGAGCGAGGGCGGACCCGCCGCAGCCACCGGACATCGCCGGCTGGCACGGCGGGCAGTGTTACGTCTCGTGTGATGGGCGCGCTTCGGCGCGACCGTCATGCCGTGCCGCCGGGCGCATGTTCCGGCGCCACAACTAAGATACGGAAGGGAGACGCCGGAAGCCAGAAATCGGCCAGTCGCCTCGGCGCTGCCGCTTCGGGCCTTCCGCTTCGACCTTCGAACTTTCGGCGGCTCTGCCGTCGAGTCGGTTTCCCGGTGGCGATAGGGGCAGGGTCACACCCGTTCCCATTCCGAACACGGAAGTTAAGCCTGCTACCGCCGATGGTACTGCATGGGTAACTGTGTGGGAGAGTAGGTCACTGCCGGGATTATTTCTCCAAGGCCCGCGGGGTACGTCCCCGCGGGCCTTTCGTTTGTACGGCCTCACCCGCTTCCTTCCGTGCCGCACCAGCGGCCCGCCCGCCCCGTCGATTCCACTCGCCAGGCAAGACAACCGGCCGGCCGCGGGCGCCCGCGCTATAATCGAAACGCCAGCGCCGGCTTGTTCCTCGAGGGTGCATGGGGCGCCGCCCATTGAATTTCGTCTGCCTCCTGGCGGTCGCGGCTGGCGCCGCGTCGCTCGGAGCGCGTCAAGAGCCCAGCTTCCGCAGCGGGGCTGACCTCGTTCCCGTCTACGCGACGGCGCTCGACCGCGCCGGCCAACCGGTGCCCAATCTCACCCGCGACGACTTCCAGGTCTTGGACAACGGGGTGCTCCAGCCATTGACCGCGTTCAGCAACGAGCTGCAGCCGATCACGATCGTCATCATGCTCGACCGGAGCGGAAGCATGGTCGGCAACTTCGACCGCGTTCGTGAGGCGGCCGGCCAGTTCGTGAGTCACCTGCTGCCGGCGGATCGCGCGCGCATCGGCAGCTTCAGCAATCGCGTGCGCATCGACCCGGCCGGGTTCACGAGCGACAAGTCCGAGCTCCGGGAAGTCCTGCGCGATGACATGCAGGAGCCTGGCGCGACGCCCCTCTGGAATGCCGCGATTGCGGCGATGGACGCGCTGGCCCGCGAGGACGGCCGGCGCGTCGTGCTGATCTTTACCGACGGCAAGGACAACCCTCCCCTTGATGCGGGCCAGGCCACGCAGTCCGAGGTCATCGACCGCTCGGACCGCGACGGCATCATGCCGTATGCGATTGGACTTGCCGACGCTTGCGGGCCCGTTGCACCGACGTCACGCGTCCTGCCGCTTCCCCGGAGCAGGACGCGCGGCAGGAACCTCCTCGGGATGCAGCGCCGCGGTCCCGTCCGTCCCCCGACCGGACCAGGGGGGCTCCCTCCAAGTCGCCCCGGTCCGCTGCCCGGCCGAGAACCGCCCCCGCGAACCGGGGGCCCGCCGATCCTGCCGGGCTTCCCGGGCGTCGACCGCATCGGCGGCCGCGGTCCGGGGCGGCCTCCCGATCACCCGTTCAGCCCGGTGGTGACGCCGTGCTCGCCGGACGAGCCCGATCCTGGGTTGAAGCAGTTGGCGGACGAGGGCGGCGGCGCGTACTTCGAACTGCGGGAAACGGACAACCTCGCGGCCACCTTCGGGCGGGTCGCGGACGAGCTGCACCGGCAGTACCTGCTCGGCTTCACGCCGCGAGTGCTCGACGGGAAGCGGCATGAAATCGAGGTGCACGTCACGGCGCCGGACGTGACCGTCCGTGCGCGGCGGAGCTATATCGCGGCGCCACCGCCCGTGCGGTGACGCCCACGCCACGGCTGGCGCCCGGCGGCTCGTGCCTAGAAACGCAGCGCTTCCAGGAACTGATAGCTCTTGGCGAGGTCCTCGAACGGCATCGGCGGCGCGTCGTGCTCCACGATGTAGTGCTGGATGCCAGCCTGCTGAGCGCCCGACAGGATACGCCGCCAGTCGATGATGCCGCTGCCGACGTCGGCGATATCCGGCACCACGTCCCCGGTTGGGATGGCCCCCTCTTGGGACATCGGCCGCACCGGCATCCGCTTGAGGTCCTTGACGTGGACCAGGGGAAACCGCCCGGGATAGCGGGCGAAATACTCGAGCGGATCTCCGCCGCCGGCCACAATCCAGCAGAGATCCATCTCGAACTTCACGAGGTCGGCATCGCACTCCTTGAGCAGGATGTCGTACGGCAGCTGGCCATCGACCGGATAGAACTCGAAGTTGTGGTTGTGGTACGCGAGCTGGATCCCGGCCTTCTTGCTGACCGCGCCGGCGCTGTTGAGCGTACTGGCGATCTTCTTCCAGGCGTCGGGCCCTCCGCGCAGTGAGGGGTCGATGAACGGCATCACGATATAGGACTGGCCGATCACCTGGCTGTCATCGATCGTCTTCGCCCACTTGCTGCTGTCGCTGATCGTGGCCAGGTCGATGTGGGTCAACGGCGAGACGAGGCCGTTCTTGACCAGGATGGCCTTCACTTCGCTCGGGGAGTGATCGAAGTACCCCGCGAACTCGACTTCCTTGTAGCCGATGCCCGCGATCTTCGCGATCGTGCCCTCGAAGTCCTTGGCCATATCGGTTCTGACGCTGTACAGCTGGACCCCGACCGCCTCGATCCGGCGGTCCTGCGCGGCCCAGGCCAGGCGCGGGGCCGCGAGCGCACCGGCGGCCAGCGTTCCAAGAAATGTTCGGCGGTCAATGGTCATGGCACGTCCCTCAGAAGATGATGAATTCCGTGTGTACCGCGGATTCTAGCAGAAGCACCCGGTTGGGCGGGCCGACCCCGCCGGCGGGTCGTGGGCGAGTGGAGCGTACCAGCGAGTTGTAAAGCGCCCTCCGGGCGGGGCATCCCGCCTGGCGGCGTGGCTCCTCCCTCAAATACCGGCCGTATTCTCGGTCGTCGCGCCTGGCCAAGCGGCCGCCGCGCGCCGGATGCCGCTGTACAACTCGCTGGTACGCTCCACTGGTGCCGTGTGGCTGCCAAATGGTTTCGTTACGCCAGAGCGTGAACGATGATTGCCCCAAGTAATACAGCTGCCAGCAGCACCATCAACACAACGGCCGTGCGTCGAACACGGCGATGCCTGGAAATCAGCAACGCCAGTCCGGTCGCCACGCCGCCGACCAGGCTGATGAAGCCGACCCAGTGCAGCTCCGGGACTCCATAGACCACGCCGCCAGCGATGATCACCAGCCCGAGTCCACCAATGCCGGCGACGGGGATCTTGCTGATGTTGATTTCAACCGGATCTTCGTCGTTTGCCATTGGCGACCTCCACGCCGCTGATTGGGCGGCTACTCGCGGTAGTTGCCGAACTGCAGCTCGAGGCCGAAGTCCTGCGTCTTGAGCAGTCGGATGGTCCCCTGCAGGTCGTCCTTGGAGGGCGACGAGATCCGGAGCTGGTCGCCCTGAATCGCGGCTTGAACCTTCTTGAGCTTCTGGTCTTTCAGGAACTTGACGATGGCCTTCGCGGCGTCGGAGGGAATCCCCTGCTGCAGGGTGATCGTTCGCTTGACGAGGCCGCCGGCGACCGGCTCGATGTCGGAGGGCTTGAGATTCTTGACGGGCACGCCGCGGCGGGTCATTCGTGTGAGCAGGACGTCCCAGACCGCGTCCATCTTGAAGGCGTCGTCGGCGAGGAGCTCGATGGCGTTTTCGCTGCGGTTCAGGTCGATCGCGGCTTTCGACCCCTTGAAGTCGTAGCGCTGAGCGATCTCCTTCTTGGCCTGGTTGACGGCGTTGTCAACCTCCTGGAGATCCACGCCGGACGTCACGTCGAACGATGCAGCAGCCATATCCCCTGATCGTAGCACTCCGCCCTGGACGTTCCGATGCCCCTCACGCGAATCGTCGGCCTGATGGAACTCGACGGAGGCCAAATGGGCGCGGCCGCCTGGCGCGGGGCGGGTTCGAAACTGTGACGCGGGGCGGAGCGCCAGCGGAGCGTCTGGCCGGCCGGCACGAAGTGTTATAAGAGAAGCTGCGTAATGCCCCCTGGGGCCCGCACGGGCTCTCGACGTTAACCACGTTCAACCTGGATGAGTGAGCAATGAGGAAACTCCTGTTAGTTGGTGCTGTCGCGGTTCTCGTGTGCGGCGGATTGGTCGCCGCCCAGGTGGCCCGGCAGAAGTCGCCCGCCGCGGCGAAAGCCTATTTCATCTCTCCCGAGGACGGCGCCACGGTGTCGTCTCCGTTCCTCGTGCAGTTCGGCCTCAAGGGGATGGGGATCGCACCCGCCGGCGTCGAACACGAGAACACCGGGCACTTCCACGTGCTGATCGACGTTAACGCGATGCCTGACCTGAACGCGCCGCTCCCGGTGACCGATCACATCAAGCACTTTGGCGGCGGCCAGACCGAGACGGAGCTGACCCTGCCGCCCGGGAAGCACACGCTCCAGCTGATACTCGGCGACTATCTCCACATTCCGCA
The DNA here is from genome assembly GCA_963849525.1 of uncultured Acidobacteriota bacterium. Taxonomy (GTDB): domain Bacteria; phylum Acidobacteriota; class Vicinamibacteria; order Vicinamibacterales; family SCN-69-37; genus CAVXSP01. The sequence goes on from CAWKHL010000010.1 coordinate 1,249,935, forward strand.
CGATCCGCCCGTGATGTCCGAGAAGATCACCGTCACGGTGAAGTAACGCCCCTTCCGATGGCGTCGGCGCCCCTTGTGACGCGTGTCGCCGAGGGGCGCCGACGTGTCGTCCGGCGCGGCTCATCGCCGGTGGGCCTCGGTCAGCGCGGCCTCCATTCGGTCGAGTCGGCGCACCATGGCGGTCGGCAGGCCGTTGCCGACCGCATGGCGGGGGCGCGTGAGCAGCGTCCACGCCCGTCGCGAGTCGGTAATGAGCCGCCGCGCCTTGTCCCGGAGCTCCCGGTCAGCGGGGGCGGCACCGTCTGCCACTTCGACGCGACGTGTTGCTGCCGTCGAGTCGGCCGCCGCAAGTATCCTCATCTGCTCCGCGCCGTGTTCGAGCACACGCATGGCGGCCAAGGCGACCGCATCATCGACAGCGGCGACCAGTGGCCTGAGCGCCGCGAGCGCACCCGCGGCAAGCTCGGCGTACTCCAGGGTGTCGGCATGTAGGCGTGCCCGCGGCCCAGCGGGCGAGTGCGCGCGCATGCGGCCCTGAAGTGCAAGGACCACGCCAGACGTGCTCCAGCGGACTCCCGCAAAGATGGCGCCCGTTGCGTACCGAGCCAGGGTCGCGGATCGCAGATTCGGCCATCCCGGCGGTGTTCACGATCGCCGACATTCATGGTAAGAGTGATAGGAAACTCAACCGAATGTAGAGGAGGTGTGGCGATGGCGCTTCAACTTGGCGATGTGGCACCGGATTTCGAAGCTCAGACGACCGAAGGGCCGATTCGATTTCACGAGTGGATGGGGGATTCGTGGGTGGTCTTGTTCTCCCACCCCAAGGACTTCACGCCCGTCTGCACGACGGAATTGGGCGCTGTCGCGAAGCTCAAGCCCGAGTTCGACAAACGGCATGTCAAGGTGCTGGGGTTGAGCGTCGATCCGGTCGAGAACCACGCGCGATGGGCGGTTGACATCCGCGAGACGCAGGGCGTGGCGCCGAACTTTCCGATGATTGGCGACACCGACCTCAAGGTCTCGAAGCTCTACGGCATGCTGCCCGCGTCGGAGGGCAGCACGTCCGAGGGACGCACGCCTGCGGACAATCAGACGGTTCGCAACGTCTTCGTGATTGGTCCCGACAAGAAGATCAAGCTCATCATCGTCTACCCGATGTCGACGGGCCGGAACTTCGACGAGATCCTTCGCGTCATCGACTCGTTGCAGCTCACGTCGAGGCACAAGGTGTCGACGCCGGCCAATTGGAAGCCCGGCGAGGACATCATCATCTCCGGCGCGGTCTCCGACGAGGAAGCGAAGAAGCTGTATCCCGAGGGCTGGAAAGCGGCGCGGCCGTACCTGCGGGTGGCCCGGCAGCCGAAGTCCTAGGCCTCAGCGGCCGGTCGCCTGGCCGGTGAAAATCGGATTGTCGATGCTCTGCGGGTTGCCGAGGACGACGAACTGCAGGTTGCGCATGTAGGTTCTCGCGACGCGCCGGACGTCGTCGGGCGTGACGCTCCGCAGGCGATCGAGAAAGTCGCCCGCGTTGCGCCATCCGCCGCCGATGAGTTCGTACTGCGCGAGTTCGCCGGCCTGGGCATTGTTGGTTTCCTGGCCCATGTAGTAGGTCGTCAGGAACTGCTGGGCCACACCCGTCAGCTCATCCTGGTCAACCAACACCTGTTGCAGGCGCGCGACCTCGTTCAGCATCACCTGAGCGGTTTGGCTGGCGTCAACGGCCGTGAAGTAGATCCCGCCGACGTTGGCGGCCTGCCGCGAGAGAAACGCGTCCGGCGCGTACGACAGGCTGCGCTTGACCCGCACCTCGGTGAAGACCCGCTCGCGGAGCAGGGAGATCGCCACCTGCATCGGATAGAAGTCCGGCGAAGTCATCGCCGGCGCTGCGAAGACGCCCTGTACGTAGTTCGTCGGCAGATCGCGCGCGGTGATGGTCACGGTCGGCGCCGAAAACGACAAGGCCGGCGGCGTGACGGGGTGGTAGTCGCCGCGAGGCAGCGTGCCGAACGAGGATGCGACCTTCGCGCGGAGCGTCTGCGGGTCGATGTCCCCCACGACGACCAGGAGCAGACGCGATGTCTGCATCATCTCGGTGTGATAACGCTTGAGGCCGTCGAGCGTCAGGCCCTTGACGGACTCGGTCGTGCCATGCGGGTTGACGGCATACGGGTGGCCCGCGTAGATCACTCTCGCCTCGAGGAGCTGGAGGAACGAGTCCGGCGTATCCTCGTCGTCGCTCAGGCCGACGAGTTCCTGTTCTTTGACGCGCTGGAAGTCGTCCGGCGAGAAGCTCGGGTGGAGGACCACGTCGGTGAACATGGCCCAGGCGCGGTCGAAGTAGCGGCGCGTACTGCGGAGCGTCAGCGCCGAGTAGTCGCGGTTCACGCCCGAGCCGATCACGGTGCCCGTCCTGGCCAGCTCGCGGCGGAACTGTTCGCGCGGGTAGTGGACGCTGGCCTCGGTTTCGAGGTCCAGCATCAACGCCTCGAGGCCCGCGTCGTCGGCCGTCATGTGCTGGACGCCGCCGCGCAGAAAGAGCCCCGCCGCGACCGTTTGACTGCCTGCGCGACGTTTGACGAGGACCTTCAGGCCGTTGACGTCGAACTCGGTGACCGCGCGGAGCGCATCACGGACCTGGAGAGAGGCCGCCTCCGATGCCGGGGCGCTTTGGACGCTCTGCGCCGAGACGCCCGCGGCGCTCCCAACGAACAGCGCGGCGACGACGGTCCAAATGGCGACGCGTCTCCATCCGGCGCGCCGGCGGGCGGTCGCCTGGCGGTAAGGGCTCATGGCTGCGAGCCCGGCGCGGGTACCGGCGTCGCGTCCCCGATCAGGATGTCCGACGTGAGACCGGAGGCTTTCAACGACTCCGGCGAGAGGAGCGCGAGGGCGACGTGCGGCTTGCCCTGGATGTAGGTCGTCACGTAGCGACGGATGTCATCGCGCGACGTCGCCCGCAGCCGCTTCAAGTACGTCTGGAAGTAGTCCAGCCCGGCCGACGACCACCAGAACGCGATGACATGCGTGTACGACGAGAGCTTCTCGCGGTCGTACAGGTCGGAGGCCTCGAGCAGGGCCTTCGCGCTCTCGAGTTCGTCGTCGGTGTAATAGGTCGGATCGTTGAAGTGGGCGATCTCGTTGTACGCGGCCTGGACGGCGGCCACCGCCTTGTCGGGCGTCGTCTGCATGACGAAGTTGATCGGGCCGACATTGCGCTGCGAGTAGTAGCCGAGATTCGCGCCGACCGACAGCCCTGAATCCACGAGCGCGCGCTGGAAGTGGGAGTCCTGCTGCCGGAGGATGAACGAAAACACGTCGGCCGCGTAGGTGGCCTGGTCGTCTTTGCCGATCGACGGGCCCTGCCAGCCGAACGTGATGGCCACGTTCTGTACCGGCTTGGTCAGGATCTCGGCCTCGCTCTTTGGCAGCGGCGGATGGGTGACGAGCGGAAACTCCTCGAAGGGGTCGCGCGCGCGCCGGGGCCAGTCGCCGAACAGGTCCTGCGCGACCTTGAACACCTGATCCGGCTTGACGTCGCCGGTGATGATGACCGCCGAGTTGTTCGGCACGTAGTACCGGCTCTGGATCAGGCGCATCATGTCGGTCGTCGCAGAGCGCACGGTCTCGCGGTTGCCGATAGGCGTCTTGCGGCTCGGATACTTGAAGAACAGGAGCTTGTTCATCTCCGTGTTGATCGCCGTGTACGGATTCGAGTCGTCACGGTCGATTTCGCCGACGACGACCTCGCGCTCGCTCTCGAACTCCTTCTCGTCGAACGCCGGGTACCGCGCCGAGTCGCGCATGAAACGCATCGCCACGGCGAAATTCGGCGACGTCGTCGTGAAGTAGTACTCGACGACCTCTTCCTGCGTGCTTCCGTTGTAGATGATGCCGAGCTGGTCGATGTTCTTCAGGTAGTCGGCGTGGTCCAGCATCGCCTGGTTCGACTTGAAGAACATGTGCTCGTAGAGGTGCGACAGCCCGTTCAGCTCGGGCGGCTCGGTGAACGATCCGTTTCGCACGGCCAGCTCGACGGTCACGAGCGGCACGGAATGATCTTCGAGCACCACGACCTCGAGGCCGTTGGCGAGCGTCTTGTGGACGAGCGGAACAGCTTCGGCGAGCGGCGCGGACGAGTCGCTGGCGGCGGCCGCCGGCGCCGCGCTCTGGCGCGCGGCAATCGCCCGGACCGGCCGAAGTCCCCACCCCGCGAGGATCGCGACGGCGAGGAGGACCGGAAGAACGCGACGTGTGGGAAGAGCGTGGGTCACGAGGGTTCCGGACGTGAGGTTCGATCGTAGCACGCCGGTGCCCGTTGACGCGGTGAGGAGGGGAGTCGCAATCGCGCCGAAGGCCGATCGGCAGCGCCTGCACGCGCTGGTCAACCGGGGGATGAGGGAGGGAGTCTAATACATTGAGCCATTGAGCCATTGAGCCATTGAGCCATTGAGCCATTGAGCCATTGAGCCATTGGTTATTGGTTATTGGGCCATCAGGCCATTGAGCCATTGACGCATTGGGGACCGCGCCTCGTGCGAGGGAATGGATGCGTGTCGGGATGACGGAGACCTTGCCAGGACCCCTTCGCGCGCTGATCGTGGAGGACGAGCCGCACATCCAGGAGCTCGTCGCGCTGCACCTTGGGCTCGCCGGCCTTCTCGTGGAGACGGCGGGCAACGGCGACGATGCGCTCCGGCGCCTGCGGGAGGAGCGGTTCGATCTGATCGTGCTCGACTTGATGTTGCCGCGGACGGACGGGTTGGCGGTGTGCCGGGCGATCCGGTCCGAGCCATCCACGCGCGATGTGGCGGTCCTGATGTTGACCGCCAAGCGCGAGGAAGACGACAGGCTGCTCGGTTTCGAGAGCGGCGCCGACGACTATCTGACCAAGCCGTTCAGCGTCCGGGAACTGGTGGCGCGCGCGCGGGCGCTCCTGCGCCGCGCGAGGCCCGCTGCCGAGCGCCGGTCCGCGGATCGGGACGAGGTGATTGCCGTCGGGCCGCTGCGGATCGACCGCGCCCGCCGGCTCGTGCACGTCTCCGACCGGCGCGTCGATGTCACGCCGCATGAATTCGACGTCCTGCTGCTGCTGGCCGGACAACCCGGCGTCGTCTTCAGTCGCCATCGACTCATTGAAGAAGTCTGGGGCGCCGGGACGCATGTGACGCCCAGAAGCGTCGACACCATCGTCAAACGCCTGCGCCAGAAGATCGAGCTCGACAACCACGCGCCGCAGTTGATTCGCACGGTCTGGGGCACCGGGTACAAGTTGGCCGATGGCTGACATCCTCTGGTACCGCAGTCTGTACTGGCGCATCGCGCTGGGCTTCGTGCTGCTGCTGGCCGCGCTGCTGGCCGTGCAGGGCGGCGCGTTCCTCTGGCTGACGGGGAGGGCCGATGCGTTTCTGACCGGGCGATCGCCGGCAGAACTCTCGACCTCAATCGCGTCCGACCTGTCGCGCGCGTTGACCGCGCAGCCGACGCTCGACATCGACAGTTACGTCAATCGCCGGTACCCGAATACGTTCCGCCCGTTTGCCGTCGTGATGAAGGACGGGCGCAGCATCCTCAGCCGGGGCATTCCCCCGCCGCCGAACATCGATCGCCTGGCGCGCGGACAGCTGGCGGGCGTCTGGAGCGGACGCGGACGCGGCTGGCCATGGCGGCCCGCGGGCGGCCGCGGGAGGGGCGGGGGGCCGCGCCCCTTGTTCGAGTTGGCTCAGATCAGCGTCAACGGCGCCGTCGTCGGCGCGGTTGCCGTGTCCTCCGCGCCCCCGCCAATCTATTTGACGCTTCGCCGCTTCGGGCCGACGTTGGCCGGCGTCGCACTCCTGCTGCTCATGGCCGGAACGGCGGTCGCCGCGCTGCTGGTCTTCCGGCCGGCCCACCGCCGGCTGCGGTCGTTGCAGCTGGCGGCCGCCGAGTTGGGGGCCGGCCATACGGGCGCGCGCGCCCCAGCAGAGGGCGGCGACGAGGTGACCGCGCTCGCAGAGACCTTCAATCAGATGGCCATCGACCTCGAGGAGCGCGCCCGCGCGCTCGCCTCAGCCGACCTGGCGAGGCGGCAGCTGCTGGCCGACGTCTCGCACGAACTGACCACGCCGCTGGCCGCCATCCGCGGGTACGTGGAGACGCTCGCGATGCCCGGTGTGGCGCTCGATTCAATGACCCGCGCGAGGTACCTGCGGATCGTGGGAGAGGAAACCGAGCGACTGGATCAGATTGTCGGCGACCTGCTGGACCTCGCCAGGCTCGAGGGAGGCGGTACGTCGATGAAGCGGGAACCGGTATCCGTCGAGCACCTGTTCGAGCGGGTCCGGCACCGGCACGCACCCGGCGTGCGCGAGAAATCGATCGTGCTCGAGACGGCCGTCGGGCCGGACGCGCTGACGTTGAGGGGTGACGCGAACCGACTGGAACAGGCGCTCCAGAACCTCGTGGCGAACGCCGTCCGGCATACCCCGTCGGGCGGCACCATCCGCGTTTCGTCCAACCGGGTCCCAGGTGGCATCCAACTCCTCGTCGAGGACACCGGGCCGGGAATCCCGCCCGAGCACCTCCCCAGGCTCTTCGACCGCTTCTACAAAGTGGACGAGTCGCGGACAGGAACGGAGATGCCGTCCGGCAGCGGCCTTGGCCTGTCGATCGTCCAGGCGATCGTCCGACGCCACGGGGGAGAGGTCGTGGCCTCGAACCTCTCGCCGTCGGGCGCGCGATTCGAAATCACCCTCCCCGCCTAGTGTCCCGCCCCAACGGGCGCCGAAAGAATTGTGACAAAGCTGTGGCAGGCCTCGTTTGCGCCGTTGGGCGCAAACACATCGGCCCGACAGGTCGTAAGTGTAGGAAGGATTCACGACCTGTATGAAGAACTCACTGTCGTCCTCTCGTGCCCGGGGCTGGACCGCCAGGACCCGGATTGGCGTCGTCACGGCGGCCTCGGCCGTTTCGATGCTGGCGTTCGGTCAGCTCTCGATCAGGGCGGTCGGCCAGACCCAGACGCCGGCGGCGGCACAGGAGCCGCATCCGAGCAGCCCGAGGGGCTGCCGGGTCACGGGCCGGGTGCTGGACGGCACGACGCCGCTTCCCGGTGCCGCCGTCGTCGTGCATACAGGGAGCGCCCTCAAGGCCGCGACGTCCAGCGATCTCGACGGGACGTTCGCCATTCTGTTCGGGCCGAACGCGACCTATCAAGTGTCGGCGCAGCTCACGGGCTTCGGCATGCTGGAGCACGACCTGACGCTCGGCGCACCGCCGTGCGACACGACGCTGGACTTTGCGATGACGCTCAGGCCGCGCACCGACGCGCTGCCGGCCGAGGAGGCGTCTGCCGGGGGCGTTGTTGCGCCCGCCGCGCCTTCCGCGGGCGCGGCACCTTCTGCGGCTGCGAGTGGCGAGTCACGGCCGGCACCGCAGTCCGCGGCGGCACCCCGCACGGCTGCAGGCGCACGCGCCGGGGGAGCCGGCCGGGCCGGGGGCGCCCGCGGAGCGGGCCAGGGCTTCCAGCAGCTGAACGTCCAAGCGGATGCCAACGGCACGGCGACGATTGATGCGGCGCCTCCCGATACGTCGGGCGACCTCGCGCGCCTGTTGCCGCCTGGCTTCACCGCGCAGAACGCGCAGGCGGATGCGGTGGCCATCAGCGGCAGTACCGACGCGATGAGCATCGACCGCGGCGCAATGAACGATCGGATGGCGGCGATTGGCCGTGGGGAGTTCGACCCGGCGAGCGGGCAGTTTGCGGCCGGGTTTGGTCCCGGGGCTGGCCGGCGGAGACCTGGCGGCCGGCGACGGCGGCGGGCGTGGGGGTTTTGGCGGCGGCCGTGGCGGCGGCGGGTTCTTCCTGGGTGGTCGAGGCGGCCGCGGGCAGAGCACCTACCAGGGCTCGGCGACGTACAACTACGGTGGCTCCGCCCTCGACGCGACGAGCTTGCAGCCGCGCAACGGCGTCATCACGCCGGTCAGCCAGCTGCCGTTCAACCGGAACAACTTCGGCGGGACGTTTGGCGGCCCGCTCAAGATTCCCGGCCTCTACGCCGACACCAACCGCCGGACGAACTTTCAGGCCAACTACAGCGGCAGCCACACGACGCAGCTGCAGGATCAATACCTGAACGTGCCGACCGCGGCCATGCGTCAGTGCGCGACCGACCCGGGCGCGACGTGCGACTTCTCGTCGAGCTCGATTCAGCTCATCAACCCGCGCACGGGGCAGCCGTTTGCCAACAACCAGATTCCGGCGAGCGCGCTCAATCCGGCGGCCAGAGCACTCCTGCAGCTCGTTCCCATGCCGAACGTGCCGGGCAATGACTCGACGACCAGCAACTACGAACACGCCGGCACGACGCTCTCGACGTCGAACAGCTTCAGCCTGCGCCTCACCCAGAACCTCTCGCCGACCGTGACCGCCGGGCGAGGCCGGGGCGGCGGCGGTCGAGGCGGCGGCGGGTTCGGCGGTGGTGGATTTGGCGGCGGGCCTGGCGGGCCGGGCGGCCGGGGGCGCGGCGCGCGTCCCTTGAGCATCATGCTGAACGCGCAGGTTCAGTACCGACAGAACCAGGGCCAGACGTTCAACGCGATTCCCGGCTTCGGCGGCACGACCAAGAGCACGAACGTCAGCGTGCCGGTGTCCGTGAACATCTCGCACGGCCGGACGGTGCAGACCATTTCGGTGCAGTACACCCGGTCGAACTCGACGTCGTCGAATCCGTTCACCAATGTCAATGACGTCGCGGGCAACGCGGGGATCGGGTATCCCAGCGCCGACACGATTTCGACCCAGCCGCTCAACTACGGTGTGCCGAACCTGACGTTCTCGTCGTTCAGTGGTCTCAGGCTTGGCGCGGCCAGTATCCGGCGGGACAGCCGCGTCACGACGAGTTACACGCTCTCACATCCGTTCAGTCGTCATCAGGTGCGGATCGGCGTGGACTTCCGCCACGACGCCTCGCTGACCCAGAGCAATTCGAACGCGCGCGGGTCGTTCACGTTCACGGGAGCGTACACGGCGGCCGGCTCGACGACGTCGAGGGGCACGTACGGCGATTTCGCGGACTTCCTCCTGGGCTTGCCGCAGCAGGCGACGCTGCAAGCCGGCGGCGATACCCGGCTGCGCGAGAAGTCGTTCGACGCCTACATCGACGACAACTGGCAGGCGAGCTCGCGGCTGACGCTCAGTCTGGGTCTTCGCTATGAATTGACGATGCCCTACGTGGAAGCGAACGGGCAGATGGCGAATCTGGACGTGGCGACCGGATTCACGGGGGCCCAGCCGGTGTTGCCCGGGCAAACCGGGGCGCTGTCCGGAATCACGTTTCCCACGGCCCTCATCAAGACGGATACGAACAACGTCGGGCCGCGCCTCGGCGTCGCCTATCGGCTGGCGAGAAACACGATCCTCCGGGGCGGGTACAGCATTACGTATAACAGCGGGTCGTACGCATCGATTGCGAGGGACCTGGTCGGCCAGCCGCCGTTCTCCTACACCGAGACCAACGTGGGCACGCCCACCAGTCCCCTGACGCTCCAGAAGGGGTTGGCCCTGTCCCAACAATCAACCACGAACAACTACGGCGTCGATCCCAACTACGCGCTCGGCATGATCCAGACGTGGAACATGACGCTCAGCCGGGATCTCAGCCGGAACTGGACGATGATTGTCGGCTACACCGGCACGAAGGGCACGAACCTCGACTTGCTGCGCGCGCCCAACCGTAATCCCGACGGGACGCTGCGCATCGCCGGCGTGCAGCCCTTCATCTGGGAGTCGTCGGGCGCCCACTCGATTCTGCAGCTGGCCAACTTCCAACTCCGGCGTCGCTATGCCAAGGGCATCAGCTACGGGTTCAACTACACCCTGGCCAAGTCGATGGACAACGCGTCGTCGCTCGGGGCCGGCAGCACGGTGGTCGCGCAGAACGATCAGGATCTTGGGGCAGAGTGGGCGTTGTCAAACTTCGACCAGCGGCATCAGTTCTCGGCCGACGTCTCGTACGAGCTGCCGTTTGGCGTCAACAGGCCCTGGCTGAACAACGGCGGTTTCTGGGCGGCGCTCGTGGGCGAGTGGACGATGACCATGACGTTCTCGGCGCACTCGGGCTCGCCGTTCACGCCGCAGGTCGTCGGGGCGACGACGAGCGTTGCCAACGGGACGAGCGGATCGCTCCGGGCCAACTACCTGGGCGATCCCATCGCGATTGCCGACCCGTCGCTCGCGGAGTTCTTCGACACGGCGGCGTTCGCGGCGCCGGCGCTCGGCCAGTTCGGGACGTCGCCGCGCAATGTCATCGTCGGTCCGGGCGGGCACGTCGTGAACGCGACGTTCTCGCGCGACATGCGCATCGGCGCCAGCCGCGCGGTGTCGCTCCAGCTGAACGCCAACAACCTCTTCAACACGATTCAGTGGTCGGCGATCGACACGAACATTAATTCGCCGACATTCGGGCAGGTCACGCGCTTTGCCGGGATGCGCGCGATGACCGCCAATCTCCGGTTCAGGTTCTAATCATGCGAACGCGACTGATTGCTTGTGGAATCGCGCTGATGCTCTGTACGGCGTCTGGCCTCTCGGGCCAGGCGCAGACGGCGGCGCCGGCGCCGTCTCAGGCGCCCGTGTCCGCGCCGGTCAAGGTGTTCCGAGGCGGGGTCAACATCATCCTCGTCAACGTGGACGTGCGCGACAAGAACGGCGCGCCCATTAAGGGCTTGAAGGCGTCGGACTTCGACTTGCGCGAGGACGGCAAGCCGCAGGAGGTGGTCTCGTTCGCCTATGAGGAAATCACGAGCGAAGCGGCCGCCATTCAGACCTCGTCGGTGCTCTCGAACGCGGGGGCTGAGAAGGGCGCCGTGCCGGTGACCGTGGCCGCGGCGCCGGCGGCTGCCGATCAGCCAGCGGCCGTGTCCGCGACGCCGAGCACGCCGCTCACCTCCAACGAGGTCGCGGGCCACCGCGTCTGGGTGCTGTTGTTCGACACGAGCTCGATGCAGCCCGAGGACGTGCAGAAGGCCGCGGACGCCGCGATCAAGTGGACCGATACCAAGATGGGCCCGGCCGACCTGGTGGCCGTGGCGTCTATCAGCTCCACGCTCGACATCCTGCAGGACTTCACGACCGACAAGGCGTTGATCCATCGGACGCTCCAGGCGTTCTCGTCAACCGACGGCACGGCAGCCGCCGACGTGGACGCCAGCACGATGGCCACTGACGAGGCGAGCAACACCGCCACCACAGATACGACCACGGTTGATGCCAGCACGCAGGAGCTGGACTCCTTCAATAACGACATGCGGCTGCGGGGCCTCAAGACGATCTGCGATAGCCTGACGTCGATTCAACAGAAGAAGGCCTTGCTCTATTTCAGTTCCGGTATGCAGCGCAGCGGGACGGACAACCAGGTCGAAATGCGCGCCGCCGAGCAATCGTGCAATCGAGCCAACGTGATGATCAACCCGGTCGACGCCCGCGGTCTCCAGGCCATCGTGCCCGGCGGAAACGGTCGGTCGGGCAGCCGAGGCGGCGTAGGGGCCTTCTCCGGCCGCGGCGTCGCGCAGCAGTTCGCGCAGTTGGCGTCTCAGCAGGAAACCCTGCAGGCGCTCGCCGCCGACACCGGCGGCACCGCATTTACCGACTCGAACGATTTCGGCGAGGCCTTTGACAGGGTGCAGAAGGACATCTCGTCCTACTACATCCTCGGCTACGTCAGCTCGAACCAGACCAAGGACGGACGGTACCGCAGCATCGACGTGAAGCTGAAGGGGAAGAACGACGCCAAGCTGCGGGCGCGCGAAGGCTACTACGCGGACCGCGACTTCAGCCATACCGCGAAGGACGACCGCGAGACCCAGATGCAAGAGCAGCTCATGATGGCGATTCCCGATACCGACGTCCCGCTCTTCGTGACGTCGGGCTATTTCCTGCTGCCGTCGAAGACGTCGTGCCCGGGCGGCCAGATTGGGCGGCGGGGCGGACGCGGCGGCGGCGGTCGGGGCTTCGGCGGCGGGCCGCGCGGCGGTGGACCAGGCGCCGACTCGGAGTCCGGCTGCTACTACGTGCCGATCTCGATCGCCGTGCCCGGTGACGCCGTGCCGGTGTCGACGCAGAATGTCACGCTGGATGTGCGCGGCTACATTCGTGACGAGCGAGGCTTTCCCGTGGGCGCGATCAAAGACACCCTGACGGTGCCTCCCGGGGCGAAGGACACGCTCGCCTCGAAGCAGGTCCTGTACCAGACGGGCACGGCGCTCGGCCCCGGGCACTTCACCGTGAAGGTGGTCGTCCGCGAAAATACCTCCGGGCAGATGGGAACCTTCGAGATGCCGGTGACCGTGCCGGACTTGACCCAGTCGCCGCTCCAAGTGAGTTCGGTCGTGCTCAGCACGCAGCTGCAGAGCGTTGCGCCGAACACGAAGACGCTCAACCCCCTCGTGCACGACGACGTGTCGATCGTGCCGAACTTGACGCACGTCGTGGGGCACGACCAGCCGCTGTACTTCTATTACGAGGTCTACAATCCGGCGGAGGCCGATTCTCACCCGCAGATCCGCACGAGTTTGGCGTTCTACCGGGGCAAGGTGAAGGTGTTCGAGACGCCCGTCGTGGAACGCTCCACCCTTGATGCCGCCGACCGGAAAGCGTCAATCTTCCAGTTCGAAGTGCCCGCGAACGAGTTCAAGCCTGGCTTGTACTCGTGCCAGGTGAACATCATCGACGAGGTCGCGCGCAAGTTCGCCTTTCCCCGGCTCGAGATGTACAGTTCGCTAACGGGGTCAGGTCATGGATCCTGCGTTTCGGCAGGTCAGCATGGAACTGTGGCGACCGTCATCTGAATCGAAAACCATCCACGGTCGCAAAACGCAGGATCCATGACCTGACCCCCTTACTGGCGCAGGAGCGTTGCGGCGCGGAACAGGGGATCGGCCGATGAGAGCAGGATCCAGCGAAGGCGCGTCGGATAGCTGGCCGGGAGCTGGTCGATGAACGCTCGCACGTCGGCGGCCGCCTGGCGCGACTGGTAGCCGCTCAGCACCGCGTCGGCCCAGTTCTTCGGGAAGAAGATGTCGCCCGTACGTTGAATCTCCGGCAGCATTGCGAGCGCTTGCGGCAGGTACTTCCGCGAGGTGGCGGCTCGAAGGGGATGATGCACGTAGCCAAGGGCGTCGACGACCCACGCTTCGTGCGCGCGATTGGCTGGATTCTGGAGTGAGGCGACGAACGCATCGCGCGCCGTCTGGTGTGGCGACAGCGCGGGGATGATGAAGGCGAATCGCGCTCGCCGGTCGGCATTGGTGAACCGCGCGAGTTGGGTCTGGAGGATGGCGTCAGCGTCGGCTACGCCGCGCACCGCCAGGTCGGCCGCGATGTTCGCTTCGTCGGTTTCCGAAAGCGGCAGCCCAGGAATCTTCTCATCCCGCCTCCAAACGCGCTCCAGCCAGGCAACGCCCTTGGCGCTCAGGACCGTGCTCCGAAAGGCATTGAACCAGGCGGCCTTTTCGCGGGTTGACGCCGCCGCCGTGAGGCCCGCGCGCAGCACCTGCTCGAGCCGCGGCGCAATCGTGCTTCGCGCATCTGCCGGCGTGTACCGCCAGAAGGCGACTCGGACATCGCCGAGCATCTGCTGGACGTTCAGTTCGTCAGGTTCGTGCTTCAAGGCGACGAGCAGATTGTCGAGCAGGCGCCCAGGAGCCACTTGGCCTTCGAGCATGGCTTCCCATAGCTCGATGAGCGCAACGCCTCGCAGGTAAGGGTCGGGGAGCCGCCAGAGGGACATGGACAAGTAGCTGAGCGTGCGCCGATCCAGATCGAAGAGGCCGTATCCGCCGACGGGGAGCAGCCACCGCGGGACCGCCTCGCCAGGAACGCCGGCCACGTCAGTGCGGGCGCCGTCGATCCGGACGTCAACTCGCCGCGTCGAATCCTCGACCACCGAATACGAGCGTCAGCGCCTCCGGCCAGACGAGTCCCCGTTTCAGCGGGTCCGCCTCTTCGAGCACGACGCGGTCGAACCGGCCGTTTTCGACCTGTGGCTCGACGCGCACCGTCGGCCGGCCGGGCTCGTCCACCCACGCGTGGCTCCAGGCCGACAAATCCACGGGCGTCCGCGCATCGAGCAGGCGGACGAGGTCCGTCCACGAGGCGTTGCCCATCGCATATTGCTTCAAGTAATCGCGTAGCCCGTCACGGAGTCCTGTCGCGCCGAGGATCGCCTCGAGCTGCCGCATGACGATGGGCGCCTTGTTGTAGATGATGGCGCCGTAGAGCGAGCCGGCCTCGTCGAGGTTCGCGAGCGGCTGCCGGATGGGATTGGCGCCGGGCGTGCGGTCGATGCCGTAGGCGGCCGGGTAGTTGTCGTACAAGAACCGGAGCTGGTGATTGACGCCCGGAAACGACGGCTCGACGATCTTGCCCGCCATGAAATTGGCGAACACCTCCTTCATCCACACGTCGTCGAACCACTTCATGGTGACCAGGTCGCCGAACCACATGTGGGACGTCTCGTGGGCAATGGTCTCGGCCCGATTGAGCAGTTGGTTCTGCGTGGCGGACTGGTCGAGCATCAGGCTGCTGGCGTTGTAGTAGATGGCGCCCGGGTGCTCCATGCCGCCGAACTGGAATGCCGGGATCAGGACGAAGTCGAACTTGCCGAACGGGTACGGGATCCCGGTGTAGTTCTCCATCCAGGCGAGCGCATGCGCGTGCAGGTCGAAGATGGCGTCGCGATTGCGCGCGACCTTCGCCGCGTCGGTCTCGCGGTGGAACATGCGAAACGTGCGTCCGTCCCTCACGGCGGTTTCGACCTGGAAGCGCCCGGCCGCGAACGCGAAGAGATAGGGCGGGATCGGCTGGGTCTCGGCGAAGGAGATCCGCGTGCCCTGCGCCGCCCCCGTCCGCCCGGTCTCGGCGCCGTTCGAGACGGCCGTCCACCCCGCCGGCACGTTCAGCGTCAGGGTCCACCTCGCCTTCACATCGGGCTGATCGAAGCACGGCATGGCCAGCGACGCGCGCGCCGGCACGAAGAGGGTGTAGAGGAAGTCGTCGTTTCGGTTGAGCGGGGCGTCGCCGGCCAGAAACTCGAAGACGATCTCGTTGCGGCCGTCATCGAGCGACCGTCGGGGGATGACGACGTGCCCGTTCTGCACGAGCGCGTTCAGGCGATGTTGATTGGCGGTGACGCTGAGCAGATGGTCGGTCGGCTGGGCGAAATCGAAGGCGAGCGGCCTCGACGCGCCGTGCAAGGTGAACGAGGCGGTCAGACGGCCGCGCACCGGGTCGCCGCGCCGGGCCGGGATGTCGAAGCGCACGACGTACCGGAGGTCGGACACGCGCGAGGCGCGCTCTTGCGCCAGCGCGAGGGGCACGCCGGAAGCCGGCGTCGCCGGCGTGGAGGGGTGTCCCATCACGAACCAGGCAACCAATCCGACGATGGCAATACCGAGCCCCGTGGCAATGAGAGCCGTCTTCACGCGCGTTGATAGTGACAGAGGCGGCGTGGGTGCGTCGGCCCGACCGACGGCGCGCGTCCCAGGCGCCTGTTGGACGTCTCGTCCTTCAGGTGCGCTTGGGCGGCACGATCACGTAGGTCCGGCTGCGCACCGTCACGTCGTGATCGTCGACCTTGACCTTCAGCTTGTGCGTCCGGCCGTCGCGGTCCGCGTTGCCCGGCGCCACGCCCAGCAGGTAGTACGCCGAGGTTTCGCGGAGGACGCGATTGAGCGCGCCTTCTCCCAATCCGACGAGCACTCGCATGAGCGTGCCGCCCGACAGCGACGAGAACTCGTCGAGGATGCGGCTGGTGGCGAACTGGCTGGCCGGTCGCGTGTCGCCGTGGATCGCGCCTCGCCGCCGCTCGGCGCTGAACATATCGGTACCCGAGTCGATGTGGAGCGCATAGATCGTGGCGTTGGACGTAGCCGCGGCCTCACCGATCTCGCGGGCCTCGTCGGCGACGTTCGGGCGCCCGCCTGGCCGGTCGCTCACCGGCATGCCGGCGCTGAAGACGACAACGGTCTTTCGCCCAGGCAGCTCTCCGAGGCCCTGCACGAGATCGCGCAGCCCGGTGAGACTGCGCGTCACCAGGCCTTCGAGCTCGTAGGCCAGGGCCTTCGCCTCGGTCTGGATGTCGTCGACGCACCGGGAACTGAAGTCGCTGCCGCACTCGCGAAGCTGCACCGCGCGCAGCGTCGGCGTCTCGTTACCGACGAGCGCGGAGAAGCCCGAATAGCCCGGGAAGCCCCCCTGGCTCTGCGTTCCGCCGGAGGACATCTGCGCCGCCATCGTCGAGGATTCGGCGTTGATGTCGATGATCTCGGTCGGCGTCAGATGGAACCGGTTGCTGGTCTCCTGCTTGTCGCCCATCACCGTGTCCAGCTGGCGTCGAATCTCGCTGCGGTCGGTCAACGGGTCCATCCGCGGGCCGATCGGGAACGTGTACAGACCCACCCGGTCGTCCGGGGCGAGCTGGTTGACGAACCCTCGCGCGGCCTGCGCGACCCCGCGCGACTCGCCCATGTTGAAGCTCGCCGCGTCGATGGCCAGGACGAACGTGCGGCCGTGGCCGGGCGTCGTCAACAAGTCGTTGCTGGCCGCCGGGCCTGTCAGCGCCTGCGTCGTCACGGGTAGGTTGGCCTCGTCGTACTGCACCAGGTTCATCGAGACGACCTGCCGGCGGTGGCCGTCAATCGTGACGTCGAACTGGTTGGGAGAGAGGTTGGTAATTGGCAAGCCGTTGTGATCGACCACCTGCACGTCGACAGCGATCAGGTCAACCGAGGCCCTGAACGTCGGCATGACCGGTGTCTGCGGGCCGTCCTGTGGCGACGCAGAAACGCCCGCGGTGATGGCAGCCGCCGCCAAGACGACCGCGAGGCCCCACGCCCGCCGGATGCCGGAGTGTTCATGAGCCATGTTGGTACTCCCCTGGAGAAGCGTAGCACCATTCCGCGGCACGCCGTGCGGCATAATCGTCGCCATGGACCTGCTCGTCGGCCTCGCGCTCGGCGCCGTCTTGTCCGCTGTGATGTCGGGGCGGCGCGACGCGGCTGGCCTCCCAGCCACGAAGACGGCGCCCGTGACCGACCACCTGCACGGGACGGCCGTCATCGACCACTACCGCTGGTTGGAGGGCGACAACTCGAACCCGCGCGAGATGGGGCGCCCCACGGCGGAGGTGGACGCGTGGACGGACGCCCAGAACGCGTACACACGCGCGGTGCTCGACCGGTGGCCAGGCCGCAAGGCGCTCGAGGACCAGCTCCGGCCGCTGATGGAAGTCGGGTCGGTGTCGGCGCCGGCCATGCGCGGCGGGCGGTATTTCTTCTCCAAACGTGAGGGGCAGCAGAACCAGGCGGTCTTCTATTGGCGCGACAGCTCGACCGGTCCGGATCGCCTGCTCGTGGATCCGTTCGAGCTCGATGCGTCGGGCCTGACGACCGTCGAGTGGGTTTCGCCCTCCGCCGACGGTGCGCTTGCGGCCTATGGCACGTACCGCGCCGGCGATGAAAATACGACGCTGCATCTGATCGACGTGCCGACCGGTCGCCGCCTGCCCCTCGAGATCACGGGCAAGGTTCGCGCGCCCGACTGGCTGCCGGACGGCTCGGGGTTCGTCTACCAGAACCTGAAAGACGCCAAGGACCCGTACAGCGGGCAGGTCCTGTTCCACGCGATGGGGACGGACCCGAGCGCCGACGCGCTCATCTTCCGCCAATTCACGAAGGACGAAGACGCGGCACTTGCGACGACATGGGGGCCGTTCGCGAGTCTCTCGCGCGACGGCCGGTGGCTCGTCCTCGGCTATTGGATCGACACCAGGTCCAATGACCTGTGGTTGGCCGACTTCGACGAGTTTCGCCGGACGGGCGTGCTCACGCGCCACGTCGTGACGGCCGGTGAGACGGGCCGCGCGTCGGGCACGGTCATCGATGGCACGCTGTATCTCGAGACGACCAAGGGCGCGCCCAAGGGACGCGTCGTGGCCGTTGACGCGGCGCGGCCCGACCGCGCCGACTGGCGCGACATCGTGCCCGAGCGTTCCGACGCCGTGATCGAAGGCGTGGCCTTCGGCCGGGGCGTGCTGGCCGTGACGTATCTCGAACACGCCTGCAACGTCGTCCGCGTCTTCGACATGGCGGGACGGCCGAAGGGCGAGGTCGCACAGCCCGGGATCGGTTCGGCGGGCGTCAGTGCGGAAGAGGATCGGACCGAGGCGTACCTCACGTTTACCAGCTTCAACTACCCGACGACCATCTTTCGCGTCGATCTGGCGGCGCCCTCCGCGCCCGCCGTCGTCTGGCAGCAGCCGGCCGTGCCGGTCGATCCGTCAACGGTCGAGGTTCGCCAGGTGTGGTACCCGTCCAAGGACGGCACGCCGGTCAGCATGTTCCTCGTCCACAAGAAGGGCCTCGCGCCTTCCGGGCGATTGCCGACGCTGCTGACCGGCTACGGCGGGTTCAACATCAGCGAGACCCCGGTCTTTTCGGCGACGCTGTTCCAGTGGTTCGAGGCCGGAGGGCTCTTCGCGCTGCCGAATCTGCGCGGCGGCGGCGAGTACGGCGATGCCTGGCACGAAGCCGGGATGCTCGACAAGAAGCAGAACGTCTTCGACGATTTCTTCGCGGCGGCCGAGTGGCTGATGGCCAATGGCTACACCAATCCGCAGCGGCTCGCGATCTTCGGCGGGTCGAACGGGGGGTTGCTGACCGGGGCGGCCGTCACACAGCGGCCCGACCTCTTTCGCGCGGCTATCGTGGCCGTGCCGCTCCTCGACATGCTGCGCTACCAGCACTTCCTGATGGCGCGGTACTGGGTGCCCGAGTACGGATCGGCGGAGCAGGCCGACCAGTTCAAGGTCCTCTCGGCCTACTCTCCCTATCAGCACGTGACGGCCGGCGTGAAGTACCCGGCCGTGCTGCTGACGGCCGGCGAGCACGATACGCGCGTGCACGCGCTCCACGCGCGCAAAATGGCGGCCGCGCTCCAGGCCGCGACGGCCTCCGACGTGGCCGAGCAACCCGTCCTTCTTTGGGTCGACCGAGATGCCGGACACGGCCAGGGCAAACCGCTCAATCTTCGGCTGCGCGACGCCACCGATCAGCGCGCGTTCCTCATGTGGCAGCTGGGGATGACCGCCTGATGGCTCACGCCGACGGCCGGCTCGCGCGCGAGAGAACCTCACGGGTGGCCTTGTTGGCCGGCGTGACGGCTCTGCTCGTCCTGGTGGCCGGGATCATTCTGTTCCTCAACCGCGGCGTGTTCACCTACTCGCTCGACGACCCCTACATTCACCTCGTCCTTGCGCGCGCGATTTCCAGAGGCCATTACGGCTTCAATATGTTGGAAGCGTCGTCGCCGTCGTCGAGCATCACGTTTCCGTTTCTGCTCGTGCCGTTTGTCTGGCTGCACATCGGTGAAGCCGGCCCGTTGGTGCTCAACGCCGCGGCGCTACTCGCGACTCTGTGGATGCTGCACGTGTGGATGACCCGCGATCTCGAGGCGAGCCCGCGGGTGGCGTCAGCGCTGACGGTGTCGATCATGGTTGGATTCAACCTGGTCGGTCTCGTCTTCACCGGCATGGAGCATTCCCTGCAGGTGCTTGCGTGCGTGGCCGTGTGTATCGGCATTGACCGTATTTCGGCCGGCCGCGCGCCCGGACGCCTGTTCTGGGCTGCCGTCGCCGTTGGTCCGATGATTCGGTACGAGTTGCTCGCGCTCAGCCTGACGGCGATCGCATACTGCGCCTACCGAAGGCACATTGCGCGCGCCGCGGCGGCGCTCGCCTTCATCTGCGTGAGCGTCGGCGGCTTCAGCCTGGCGCTCCACGCCTTGGGCCTGCCGCTGCTGCCCAACTCCGTTCTGGCCAAGGCCGACTACACGGACCTGGGCCGCGGCGCCGGAGTATTCGTGTCGCTGTTTCACAACTTCATGGGCAACATGGGTGGCCGCGCCGGTGCCGTCATGGCCGCTCTGGCGGCCATGACCGTGGGGATGGCCGCGCGTCGCAGAAGGGTGGACATCGCCGTCGTCGCGTGTACCCTCCTCTTGGAGGTCTTCATCGCCGGAAAGAACGGCTGGTTCGAACGCTACGAAGTATGGGCGCTCGTGGCGATCGCCGTGCTCGGAGTCGGCGTGATGGCGCCGTTTACCGAGCTGGGTGTCCTCTCGGGGAAGCCCTCGGTCGCTCTTCTCGCCGTCCTCATGCTCATGTGCGAGCCGTATGCGCGAGCCACGGCGCTCACGCCGCTCGGCGCGAACAACATCTACGGCCAGCAGTATCAAATGTCGCGGCTGATTCAGGACCTCGGCGTGCGGTCGGTGGCGCTCAACGACATCGGGTTGATTGGCTGGAAGAATCCCGGCGTGTACGTGCTCGATCTGGCCGGCTTGTCTTCCAACGAAGCGCTTCGACAGCGACTCTGCTGCCCGCAGAGCAGCGCGTGGATGGAAGAGTTGGCGCGGCGGCATTCCGTCGATCTCGTCATGATCTACAACACATGGTTTCCATCCATCCCCGCGGGGTGGGTGAAGGTCGGCGACCTGAGGCTCGAGGGCCGACTCGTCACGCCGTCCTCGTCCGTCGTGTCAATCTACGCGCGAACGAGCGACGCGGCCGGACTTCTTCGGCAGCGACTTGGTCAATTCGCGCCAACGCTTCCGCCGAACGCCCGCCTGGTGCTCGTGGACCAGGGGGCGACCGCCAACGCCGCCGCGCCGTGAGCCGTCGGAATCTGGCGTGGGTCAGCGGCCGGCGGGCGGCCAGTCCACGGTCACACCGTTCGGCAGCGACGGGGTGAACCGATGCAACGCCTCGGTGAGCCACGGCGCGAGCTCCGGCTTCACCGCATAGAACGAGACGGTCGGGTCCGCCTCGTACGTCGAGTCGTCAACCGTCCACGAGGCGACGCGGACCCACGCGGCCGGGATCCCGGCAGGCGCGTCGTACCAGGAGTCGTAGATCATGGCGACGTCGGCGTTGGCCGCTCGGGTCAGCCGATCGATGACTTCGGGCGTCAGGTCGCGCCCGAGCGCCGCGTGCGCGCGCGCGACGTCGATGTTGCCCAGGCCCCAGAGATCGAAGACCGGCACGTTCCCGGCATAACTCACCAGCCCGATGTCGTTGACGGCGACGACGCGGCCGGCGAGGAAGCCGCGGCAGAACGCGGCCATTTGCGCCTGCTGCCGCCAGGTCTCGTTCGAGAATGCGGGCGCGTGGCGCAGCGCCTCGACCGCGCGGTAGCCCAACGGCCAGCTGGCGACGAGGCAGAGCACCGCGGCCACCGCGCGCCGGCCGACGGAGGCCGCCGCGAGCGCGGCGCGGGCCCGCGCGAGCCACGCGGCCAGCGCCGGTCCGACCGCGGCAATGCCCAACGCCATGAGGCACGCGTCATACCGAGAGAACGTGTCGCCGAACTTCGCGAATTGCCCGTGCAGCAGGACCGTCCCGAGAAACAGCCAGGGGAGGACCTCCCGCGCCTCCGGACGGCCCGCCGGTGTCCTGACGCGTTCGAGGACGAGCCCCGCATTGGCCAGCGTGAGCACCAAGATGGCCGGTGCCCGCCAGAGCGATCCAATGGTCGTCTCGCCGAATGTTCCGATCCAGCCCCGCCACGTCGACAGATCCGGATAGCGCCCGTTGAGGAGCAGCGAGGTCGGCACGAACGCCCATCCGATCGACCACGAGTACAGGCCATGCGCGACGATGGGGAGCGCGCCGCCGGCGACGGCGCAGGCCGCCGATCGCCACCGCCGCCGGGAGACGAAACCGACCGCGGCGGCCGCGACGAGGAACGCGCCCTCGAAGCGAATCCCGCAAAGCACCGCCGCGACAGCGGCCAAGGCCAGGTCGGAGGAGAGCGGTGTCCGGCCCGCCGCAATCGACCGGGCCGCGTACACGCCGAACACCACAGTCAGCCAGGCGTGTGCCGTGTGCTCGAGGCCGCCGAACGCGAGGCTAGGTAATGGGATGACGAGAACGGCCGCGGCGAGGATGGTCGCGCGCAGGCCTGGACCGAGCTGATTCAGCCCGAACCAGCGGTCCATGCCCGCGAGGAGCAGTAACCCCGCCAGCGTGTTCAGCGCGAGCGGTGCGGCACCACGGGAGGCGTGGACCACACGAAAGACTGCCGCGAGCAAGAGAACCCAGAGCGGCGACGACGACGCCGTAGCAGGCACGCCAGGGCGAAGCCCGTACGTGGCGCCCTCGGCCAGCGTCCTCGCCATCGTCATCTGGGTGTAGGCGTCGTCGATTGGATAGACGAGGTGGCCGCCGTTCAATTGAAGGGACCGGCCGACCTCCCAGGCGAGCAGGCCAAGGAACAGCGCAATCGCGAAGGCAAGGGGCCACCGGCGCCGCATGAGCGGGGCCATCATACCGGGGAACGTCGCGGCCCTTCACCCGAGACAGCCTGCGCACGGCCGAGGTAACGTATACGGCGGAAGTCCCGAGAAACGGCTTTGGGGCGCGCGGCGTCTCAATGGGAGGCAACGAAACCATGGCGACTGAGCAAAAGACCGACGTGGTCAAGCCGGACGAGGAGTGGCGCCGGGATCTGACGCCGGAGCAGTACGAGGTCTTGCGCAAGCACGGAACGGAGCCGCGTGGCGCCAGCCCCCTCAATAAGGAGCACCGCGCGGGCATGTTCACGTGCGCCGGCTGCGGTCAGCCGCTGTTCGACTCGACGACGAAGTACGACAGCGGGACAGGCTGGCCGAGCTTCTTCGCACCCATGAACGATGCGGTGGGGACGACGGTCGATCGGAGCCACCTCATGGAGCGCACCGAAGTGCACTGTCGGCGGTGCGGCGGGCATCTCGGCCACGTGTTCGAGGATGGCCCCGCACCGACCGGGCAGCGCTTCTGCATGAACGGTGCGGCCATGCGTTTCGAACCGAAAGATTGAGGACGCGCGATGGCTCTCTTTACGCCCCAGAAGACTACGATGCCGACGCCCGACGAGGCGTTCCCGGGCCGGGACGCGGCGATGCCCGTGCCGGAGGCGCATGCCGTGCTTGGCGGACCGCTCAAGGCGCCGTTTCCTGCCGGCCTTCAAGAGGCGATCTTCGGCCTCGGCTGTTTCTGGGGAGCGGAGCGACGGTTCTGGCAGCTTCCCGGCGTTTACACGACGGCCGTCGGCTACGCCGGCGGCTTCACGAAGAATCCGACGTACCAGGAAGTCTGCTCGGGACGCACGGGCCATGCCGAGGTCGTGCTCGTCGTCTTCGACCCGAAGAAGACCAGCTACGAGGAGCTGCTCCGGGCGTTCTGGGAAGCGCACGACCCGACGCAAGGGATGCGTCAGGGAAACGACGTCGGCACGCAGTACCGGTCGGCGATTTACGTCAATTCCGACGACCAGCGCACAGCCGCTGAGGCCTCGCGCGAGCGCTACGAGCAGGAGCTCGTGCGCCACGGCTTCGGCCGGATCTCCACGGAGATTCGCGACGCCGGCCCCTTCTTCTATGCCGAGGACTACCACCAGCAGTACCTCGCCAAGAACCCTGGCGGCTATTGCGGGTTGGGCGGCACGGGGGTCAAGTGCACATAAAGGCCCGGGTCGTCGGGCCGGCGGTTGCGCTCGTGCTGTGCGGCGCGCCGGTCGCCGCGCGGGCGCCGGTACGGCCGGCGCCGCAAGCGAGCGGACGGGCCGCCGCTTCCGCCGTGCCCCCGGGTATCGCGCGGGCCGTGCGGGCGGTCCTGCCGAGCCTTGTCCGGCTGTCGGTCGTGTACCTGGACCAGCAGGCCGGGCGCGAGATCAAGGGCCAGCTGTACGGCAGCGGCACGATCATCTCGCCTGACGGCTACATCGTCACGAATCATCACGTCGCCGGCCACCCTCGGCGCATCGTCTGCACGCTGTCGAACAAGGAAGAAGTGCCCGCGGACCTCGTCGGGACCGATCCGTTGTCGGACATCGCGGTGGTCAAGCTCCACCCCGCGAAGCCACGCGTGTTTCCGGCCGCGCGTTTTGGGGACTCTTCACGCCTCAAGCGCGGGGAGACGGTGCTCGCGATGGGCAGTCCCCTCGCGCTCTCACAATCGGTGACCGAAGGGATTGTCAGCAACCCCGAGATGGTGCTGCCGCCAGCCAGCGGCGCGGAGCGGCTGGACGGCGAGGATGTCGGGACGATCGTGCGCTGGATCGGTCATGACGCGGCGATCTACCCGGGCAACTCGGGCGGGCCGCTCGTCAACCTGGCCGGTGAAATTGTGGGGATCAACGAAATCAACATCGGGCTCAGCGGCGCCATCCCGAGCAATCTGGCCAAGACGGTCGTTCAGGCCTTGATCCGGGACGGACACGTCACGCGCAGCTGGACCGGCATCGACGTCCAGCCGCGCATCGGCGACGGCGACGCCTCGGGCGCCCTCGTGGCGTGGGTGGCCGATGGATCCCCGGCCGCCTCGGCAGGCGTCAAGGCCGGCGATGTGCTGATGAGCGTGAACGGCCATGCCGTCAACGCCAAGTACGCCGAGCAGATTCCCGACGTGAACCAGCTCCTGCTGGGGCTGCCGATCGGACGATCGTCGCGCTTCGTGATCCGGCGAGACGGCGCCGAGCAGGTCGTGACGATGGCGCCGGTCGAACGGCCGGCCGCCCTGTCGACGCCCGAAGAGCTTCGCGCGTGGGGCTTCACCGCCGCCAATCTGACGAAGTTCGAGGCGATCGACATGGCGCGCCCCTCGACCGACGGCGCCCGCGTCGTCAGCCTTCGATTCGAACGGCCCGGCCGACCAGGCCAAGCCGCCCCTTCGGCCGGGCGACGTCATCGTCGGGGTCGACAAGACGCCCGTGCATGACGTGGCGGACCTGGAGGCCGCGACGAAGGCGCTCCTGGTTGACAAGAGCACCACCCGCACGCTCGTCTCGTTCGAGCGCGAGAGCGAGCGCTATCTCACGGTCGTCGAGATCGGCGAGGTGACGCCCGACGACCCGCCGCGCGATGCGAAGAAGGCGTGGGTGCCCGTCGACGTGCAGGCGCTGACCGGCTCGCTCGCCGAGCGGCTCGGGCTTGGCGATCGGACCGGCGTCCGCGTCACGCGCGTGCTCGACGATCGGGCGCCGCTGCAGGTCGGCGACGTGATCCTGGCGATTGACGACGACCCGGTCAGTCCGGCCTCGTCGAACGACGACGAAGTGTTCGCGTCGGCGATCCGTCGATACCGCGTGGGGTCGAACGTCACGCTGACGGTCAGCCGGGACGGGCGGGAGCAGCGCGTGCCCGTGCAGCTCGTGCCGACGCCGTCGCAGCCGCGCGAGATGCGCAGCTACAACGACCCGGTGTTCGAGTTCCGCGCGCGCAATCTGGCCGAAGCCGACGGGCTGGATCCGCGGCTGCGCGACGCTTCCGGCGCGATGGTCGAGTCGGTGGCGTTGCGCGGGTGGGCCGCGCTCGGCCATCTGGTCGGCGGCGACTTGATCGTGGCCATCGACGGCCAGCCCATTCGGGACGTCGATGCCCTCGAAGGACGGATGAAGGACATCGAGGCGAAGCGGCCCGGGTCGCTCGTTTTCGAGATCAAGCGCGGCGTACGGACGATGTTCATCGAGTTCGATCCCGCGTGGGAGTAGGTCTCGCCGCGGCGACCGCTGGGATCAGGATGCGACACATGCGAATGACGATAGCGGCGGTCGTGGCGGGGGCGGCGATCCTGGCGACGGCCGCGCCGGTGGGCGCGCAGTCGCTCGACGAACGCGCGGCGGCTCGGCAGGTCGTGCAGGCTCGCGGCGACGCCGTCGTGATGGTGACCGCCAGATTGCAGG
Organism: uncultured Acidobacteriota bacterium; assembly: GCA_963849525.1. Taxonomy (GTDB): domain Bacteria; phylum Acidobacteriota; class Vicinamibacteria; order Vicinamibacterales; family SCN-69-37; genus CAVXSP01. The sequence goes on from CAWKHL010000010.1 coordinate 1,275,687, forward strand.
TGCGCGCCAACGTGAACGGTCAGGAGCAGACGAGCGAGCGGCAGGCGCAGGCCAACGCCACGGTGCTCGACGCCGGCGGGCTGACCGTGCTCTCGCTCTCCACGCTTCAGCCCGACACGCTCATGGCGAGGGCCATGAGCGGCCGCGGCCGGGCCAACGTCCACGTCGACATCACGAGCGAGCCCCTCGAGATCAAGATGCACCTGGCCGGCGGCCGGGAGCTTCCGGCCAAGCTCGTGCTGCGCGACGAGGACCTCGATCTCGCGTTCATCCGCCCGACGGCCGCGCCCGACGCCGCGTGGGTGCACATCGATGCGCCGTCGGCGGCTCCCGCGCTCCTCGATCCGCTCCTGGTCGTCGAGCGCACCTCGGAGGCGACCGGCTGGTCGATTGCGGCATCCGTCGGGATGGTCCAGTTCATCTTGGACAAGCCACGCACCTACTACCAGCTGGCGTGGCCGTCGTTGGCCGAGTCCGGGCTCGGGTCACCCGTCTTCGACCTCAAAGGGAACTTTGTTGGGGTCATCCTGCTCAGAAATCCTGGGCCGCGCGCGGCACCGGCCCTGGGGATTCTGCCCGCCGACGACATCCGCGACGTCGCGAAGCAAGCCGAATAGACCGCGCGCATAGCTGAAATTTTCGCAGCGGGTCCCTGGTCTTTCGCGCGAAAAGTCCCATCCTTTCCCGCCCACGCCGCGTGGGCGCAGACGCTCTCCAGGCGCCGATCTTGCAATTGATTCGGGCGGGGTCGCGGGGTGGCCTGGTGTCGGCCTGGACCACCGGCCCCGTCCCGTTGGAGCGTCCCCGCCGGCCCTCGCAGGCTGGGGACAAGGAGAGAGCCCATGCGCCCAAACGTCCTCGTGCTGTTCGGCACGACCGACGGCCAGACCGCCAAAGTCGCCGCTGCCCTCGCCGACGTCCTGCGCTCGGAAGGAGCCGACGCTGAATTGGTTGACGCGAAGCGCATGCGCGAAGACACGGACCCTCGTCGGTTCGCGGCGGTGATTGTCGCAGCCTCGGTGCACGCCGGTGGATACCAGCGCGCCGTCGAGCGTTGGGTCTCGGGCCATGCGGCCGCCTTGCGCGGCAGGCCGAACGTGTTCGTCTCGGTGTGTCTCGGTGTGCTCCAACGGGACCCCAACGTCGACGCGGAGCTGGCGCGCATCGTTCAGCGCTTTTCCGACAAGACCGGCTGGGAACCCTCGACGGTCAAGATTGTCGCCGGGGCGCTGCCCTATACGCGCTACAACTGGATCAAGCGGTGGGTGATGCGGCGAATCTCGGCGAAGGCCCACGGCGACGTCGACACGACGCGTGACTTTGAGTACACCGACTGGGCCGATCTGCGGCGCTTCGGCCAGCAGTTCTATCGCCGGCTCGGCGTCCCATCCGCCGCCAGCGTGGCCTCGTGAGCTGGTCGCAGCGATTCGTGAGGCTGGCCGCCCTCGCCGGGGTGCTGCTGGGCATCGTCGCGATCTTCGTCTTCGTGGTGCGCCCCTGGTATCTGCGCTGGGGGGCGACGGCGGACGAGGTCCGGCGGCCCCTGCCGGGCGACGAGATCGTCGCCAACGCCGGCGGCCAGGAAACAAGGGCCATCACCATCCAGGCGCCCGTGGATCGCGTCTGGCCGTGGGTGGCGCAGATTGGTCAGGACCGCGGCGGGTTCTACAGCTTTGACCTGCTCGAGAACCTCGTTGGCTGCGAGATGCCGACGGTCAACCGACTCCGGCCCGATCGCCAGTCGTGGCGGGTCGGCGATAAGTTGTGGATGTACCCGTCGGGCCGCGTGGGCGGCGTCGGATTCGCGACGCTTCGCGTTCTCGTGCCGGGCCGTGCGCTGGCCTTCGGCACGCATGCGATCGGTACCAGGCCGACGGCTCCCGATGACGGCAGCTGGGCTTTCGTCCTGGAGCCGGCGGGCGAGGGCGCGACGCGTCTTCTGGTGCGCGGCCGCGGGGCCGCCGGGCGATCGCTGATGGGCGTCGCATTCGACCGGTCGATCTTCGAACCCGTCCACTTCGTGATGGAGCGGCGGATGATGCTCGGCATCGCCGAGCTGGCCGAAGGCTCGACGCGCGGCCGGCTCTTCAACCATCTTCACGTGGCGCTGTGGACGCTCGCCCTCGCGATCTTCGTTATCGCCGTCTGGCGGGTCGCATTCGGTCGGGGTGACCTGCGTCGAACTGCTTCTCGGGGTCGCCACGGCCGCCGCGGTCTTCCAAATCCTGACGCTTCGCCAGCCCTCGCTGATTGTTGGGGCCCTGTTCGTCGGCGTCGTGGCCGGGATCGTTTTCGGCGCGGCGCGCCCGGACTGACGGCGACCGCTCGTCGAGCCATTGCGGGCGCGAGACTCAGGAGCCGCCCGTCACCACTCTCAGCAGCTTCTTGATCGGATCGTAGAACCGATCGACGACGCGCTCCTTGAGCGGGATGATGGCGTTGTCGGTGATCGTGATGCGACTCCGGGCAGACCTTCGTGCAACACTTGGTGATGTTGCAGTAGCCCACGCCGTAGGCGGCGCGCAGCTCCGGCAGCCGGTCCTCGGTGTCGAGCGGATGCATCTCGAGCGCGGCCACGTTGACGAGGAACCGCGGGCCGATGAACTCGTCCTGCTTGTGGTGATCGCGCAGCACGTGGCAGACGTCCTGGCACAGAAAGCACTCGATACACTTGCGGAATTCCTGCACGCGGTCGATATCCGACTGCTGCATGCGCCAGGTGCCGTCCGGCGCGTCCGCCGGCCGCGGCTTGAACGGCTTGATCTTCTTCTTGACCTCGTAGTTCCAGGACACATCGGTCACGAGGTCTTTGATGTGCGGAAACGTCCGCATCGGCTCGACGGTCACCGGCTGATCGAGCGGCAGCTGGTTCAGCCGCGTCATGCACATGAGGCGCGGATTCCCGTTGATCTCGGCCGAACACGAGCCGCACTTGCCGGCCTTGCAGTTCCAGCGGCACGCCAGATCGGGGGCCTGCGCCGCCTGGATGGCGTGGACGGCGTCGAGCACGACCATGCCTTCGCTGATCTCGGTGGGGAAGTCCTCGAACTGCCCCTGGCCCCTGGCCCCTCGCCAGATGCGGAACGTCGCGGTGGCCATGGCTACTTGTTCTCCTCGATGACCTGCTTGAGCTCGTCCGGCAGCGGCGGAATCGGCACGTGCGTCACCTTCATCGCGCCGTCCGCCCCCTTCTCGAGCACGATGTTGAACGTGCCGAGCGCGTTCGACCTTGGTCGGGTAGTCTTCGCGGAAGTGGGCGCCGCGGCTCTCCTGCCGGTCGATCGCGGCGCGGCGCGATGGCTTCGGAGACGGTCAGCAGGTTGTTCAAGTCAATCGGCGGTGTGCCAGCCGTAGTTGTACTCGCGGTTGCCGCCGATGCCGGCGCTCCGCGGCGCGCGTGTGCAGCCGCGCGATGACCTCCAGCGCCTCCCGCATCTCGGACTCCTGCCGGACGATGCCGACCAGGTTCTGCATCGTCTCCTGCAGGTCGTGCTGGATCGCGTAGGGGTTCTCGCCTGACGGCCCGCGGTCGAATGGCGCAAGGGCTCGGGCGCACGCCGCGTCGACCTGGCTCTCGTCGATCGAAGGGGCGGCCTCGGTCTTGGCGAACGCGGCCGCGTGCTCACCGGCCCGCTTGCCGAACACGAGCAGGTCGGACAGCGAGTTCCCGCCGAGGCGGTTCGCGCCGTGCAGCCCGGCAGCCGATTCGCCCGCGGCGAACAGGCCCGGCAGCGTCGACATCTGCGTGTCGCCATCAACCTTGATTCCGCCCATCGTGTAGTGGGTCGTCGGGCCGATCTCCATCGGCTCCTCGGTGATGTCGAGGTCGGCCAGCTGCTTGAACTGGTGGTACATGCTCGGCAGCTTGCGCTTGATGTGCTCAGCCGCGTTCGGCAGCTTGCTCTTGATCCACGCGATGTCGAGGAACACGCCGCCGTGGGGGCTGCCGCGGCCGGCCTTGACCTCGCGGACGATGCAGCGCGCGACGTGGTCGCGGGTGAGCAGCTCCGGCGGACGCCGCGCCGCCTTGTCGCCCTGCACGTAGCGCCAGCCTTCGTCTTCGTCGTTGGCGGTCGGAGCTCCGGTAGTTCGGCGGAATGTCGTCGAACATGAACCGGCGGCCTTCGCTGTTCTTGAGGATGCCGCCCTCGCCGCGCACGCCCTCGGTGACCAGGATGCCGCGCACGCTGGGCGGCCAGACCATCCCGGTCGGATGGAACTGGACGAACTCCATGTCGGTCAGCGCCGCGCCGGCGTGATAGGCGTGCGCAGTACCCGTCGCCCGTGTACTCCCAGCTGTTGCTCGTGATTTTGAACGCGCGGCCCAGCCCGCCCGTGGCCATGACCACGGCCTTGGCGCGGAACACCATGAAGCGTCCCCGCTCGCGGTCGTACGCCACGGCGCCCGCCGCGCGGCCGCCATCGGTCAGGAGCGTGATGACCGTGTGCTCCATGAAGACGTCGAGGCCCTGGTGGATGCCGTGGTCCTGGAGCGTCCGGATCATCTCCAGGCCGGTCCGGTCGCCCACGTGCGCCAGGCGCGGGTAGCGATGCCCGCCGAAGTTGCGCTGGAGGATGCGGCCGTCCGGGGTGCGGTCGAAGACGGCGCCCCACGCCTCGAGCTCGCGGACGCGGTCGGGCGCCTCCTTGGCGTGATGCTCGGCCATCCGCCAGTTGTTCAGGTACTGGCCGCCGCGCATCGTGTCGGCGAAGTGCACGCGCCACTTGTCGCGGTCGTCAACGTTCGCCAGCGCGGCGGCCATGCCGCCCTCGGCCATGACGGTGTGGGCCTTGCCCAGCAAGGACTTGCACAGCACGCCGACCTTGGCGCCCTGCGCGGACGCCTCGATGGCCGCGCGCAAGCCCGCGCCGCCGGCGCCGATCACGAGAACATCGTGCTCAAAAGTTGGGTGATTCATGTTCTAGAACAGCCGATAGTCGTGCCAGATCCCCATGGAACAGAGCCGGACGTACAGATCCGTGAACCCGACCCAGAACAGACTCGTCCACGCCCATTTCATGTGCCAGCGGTTCAGGCAGCTAACGCAGGTGTAGGCGGTCTTGCGCGCCGGGCGGCCCGACATCACGTCCAAGGCGCCGGCTACCAGGTGCCGCAGCGAGTGGCAGCCGAGCGTGTAGCACGCGAGGAACACGGCGTTGGCCGTGAGCACCAGCGTGCCCACGCCGATGCCGAAGTGCGTGACGCCCGCGGCGTTGGTGAACCACATGGCCTCCCACGCGTCATGCCCGAGGAAGACCAGGAACAGGAGGGCCAGATACAGGAAGTAGCGATGGATGTTCTGGAGCACGAGCGGAAAGTAACGCTCGCCCAGATACTTCTTGCGCGGCTCGCCAACGGTGCAGCTCAGCGGATCGGCCCAGAACGCCTTGTAGTAGGCGCCGCGATAGTAGTAGCACGTCAGCCGGAACCCGCCAGGCGCCCAGAGGATCAGAAAGGCCGCCGAGTACGGCAGCACCGCTGGCCACCAGGACGGCGCCGCGCCGAACCACGCGTGTGGCGGCGGCCCGAACAGCAGCGGCGAGTACATCGGCGAGAGGTACGCGCCGAACTCGTAATGCGCGCCCTGCAGCGCCGCCCACGTCGAATACACGATGAACGCGCTCAATCCGAGGAAGGTGAGGAGCGGCGTGACCCACCAGGCGTCCCGCCGCATGGTCTCGCCGAATTTTCGAACTGGCAGGGCGTGAATCTCGGCCACTCGTGCTCCTTGCCTCGAAGCGCTGAAGGTTGACGAGATTCGATCCGCAAACGCTTCGCGGCTGGCTAGTGCGGCCTCGAGGGCCGCCACGACCGTTCACGATATCTGACTCGGTGCATGGGAGGCAAATACACGGGGGTTCCGCCCTTCGACAAGCTCAGGGCGTCCCGAGCTTCGTCGAGGGACGAGGTTCCGAGATTCACTTCTCACTTCTGGCTTCTCACTTCTCACTTGTCACTCTCTCCCGCTCGAGTTCCTTCCTTGCCTTGGCCAGCTCGTCGCGCGAGTCGGGCGCGACCGTGGGGTACTTGAGGTTGAGGTCGCCAAGCGCGTCGCCGATGATGTCGGCGACGGCGAGGCGTGTGAACCACTTGTGGTCGGCGGGCACGACGTACCATGGCGCCCACGCCGTACTCGTGTGGCGGAAGAGGTCTTCGTATGCGGCCATGTATGCGTCCCAGTGGGCGCGCTCCCGGATGTCGGCCGGCCGGAACTTCCAGTGCTTGTCGGGCTCGTCGAGTCGGTCGAGAAAGCGTTTGCGCTGCTCGGCCTTCGACACGTGCAGGAAGAACTTGAGGACGAGCACGCCGTTGTCGACGAGGTAGCGCTCGAACTGGCTGATCTCGCGAAAGCGCTGGTGCCAAAGCGCGTCGCCGACCTTCAACTTGGGGACCCGTTGCTCCTGCAGTAACTCGGGATGCACGCGCGTGACGAGGACTTCCTCGTAGTACGACCGGTTGTGGATGCCGATGCGTCCGCGCTCCGGCAGCGCGCGGATCGACCGCCAGAGATAGTCGTGGTCCAGCTCTTCGGATGAAGGCGCTTTGAAGCTGAAGACCTGGCAGCCCTGCGGGTTGACGCCCGACATCACGTGCTTGATCGTGCTGTCCTTGCCCGCGGCGTCGAGCGCCTGAAAGATGAGCAGGACGGCCCACTTGTTCTCGGCGTACAACCGGTCCTGCAGGTCCGCCAGCCGCTCGACGCCGCGCGCGAGCCCTTTGTGCGCCGCCGACTTGCTGTGCAGCCCCGCCGTGTCCCCCGGGTCGAGGCCCGCGAGCGAGACGCTGTGCCCGGGCGTGATCCGAAACCGCTTCCGGTAGTCCATTCTTCGATGCTACGCCAACGCCGGCCGCACGGTGGCCGGCGCGGCGGTAATGTTCACGCTGCCCGTCGCGAGACCCGGCGCCGCCGCGTCGAGGCGAATGTCCCCCGGCGTCTTCGAGGCTTGCAGGATGGCCATGCACAGGCCGCCAAACGCGTGCCGCGTCCAGGGCCCGGACGCGCCCGGCTTCACCCGGTCCGCTTCGTGGCTGCTGGGGTCGCCGTTGCCCATGCCGATGAGTCGTCCGCCTCCGCTCACCGTGAACGTGACCTCCTGATCGGCGGTGGGGACGATGCGGCCCTGCGCGTCGATGACCTCGACGGCGACGCACGAGACATCCTCGCCGTCCGCATTGATCCGGGGGCGATCGGGCCGCAGGCGGAAGGCTGCCGCCGGTCCCGTGGTCTCGCGCCGCTCCGAGAGGATCTGCCGGCCGCCCCGCTGGGCGCGCGCCTCGATCACGCCCGGCGCGTAGGGCACCTTCCAGGCGACGTGGGAATTGCGGGCCACCGGTTGCGTGCCGAGGCTCTTGCCGTTGACGAGGAGCTCGACGCTGTCGAGGTTCGTATAGCACCAGACATCGATCTCCTGTCCCTCCTTGCCGGCCCAGTTCCAGTGAGGGAACAGATGGAGCATGTCCTTGCCGCTCCACCACGCCTGGTAATAATAGAAGTTGTCTTTCGGGAACCCGCAGGTGTCGATCAAGCCGAAATGCGAGCTGATGCACGGCCAGCCGTACGGCGTGGGCTCGCCGCGGTAGTCGAATCCGGTCCACACGAACCCGCCCGCCAGCCACGGCCGCGCCGCGTAGATCGGCCACCACTCTTCGGCGGTCGCACCCCACCGCGGGGCGCGGACGTCGTAGGCCGTCACGTAGCCTTTCTGCGGGTCGTCGGCGTAGATGCCGCGCGTCGACACGGTGCTCGCGACTTCGGTGCCCATGGCGAAGTGTTTCGGGAACTTGGTGTGGAACGCGTCCATCTCGGCGGCGCCGCCGTAATTGAACCCCTGCACATCCACGACCTCCGAGAGGCCGTGGCCCCAGGTGTTGGAGCTGTTCATGGCTTCGGTGGTGAGGCGGGTGGGATCGAGCTCGCGGACCAGCCGCTTCATGCTGGCCGCCACTCGCGCGCCGCGATCCGTGCCCTGGTCGGGCTCCTCGTTGCCAATCGACCAGCAGAAGACGCACGGGTGGTTGCGGTCCCGCCGGATCATGCGCTCGAGCTCGCTCAGGCCCTCGTCGTTCGACGACATCATGCGCGTCTCGTCCAGGACGAGCATGCCCAATTGGTCGCACGCGTCGAGCAGCTCAGGCGTCGGCGGGTTGTGGGACGTGCGATAGGCGTTGGCGCCCATCTCCTTGAGCTTGCCCACGCGGAAGGCCTGCAGCCGGTCCGGCAGTCCGGACCCGACGCCGGCGTGGTCCTGGTGGTTGCACGTGCCTTGGATCTCGACGCGTGTGCCGTTCAGAAAGAACCCGCGGTCGGCGTCGAAGTGCACCGTGCGAATGCCGAACGGCGTCTCGTACCGGTCCGCGGGCCCCGCGGCGGTCTCGACCGTCGTGACCAGCCGGTAGAGGTGCGGCGCGTCGACCGACCAGAGCGCCGGCGCCGCGACCGGGATCTGCTGCGCGAACGTGTCGGCGATCCCACGCGGCCGATCGACGCGGTCGCCCACCGCGCGCTGGCGACGGTCCTGCCGCCAGCGTCGAGGATCGTCGAGACGAGATGGCAGGCGGCGGGGGTCTCGGCGTCGTTGATGACCTCGGTGTCGACGCTGACGGTGGCGCGCCCGCTGGCCGAGACGGCCGATCGGACGAACGTGCCCCACGGGCCGACGTGAAGCGGGGCGGTCTTCTCGACCCAGACGTGCCGGTACATGCCCGCGCCTTCGTAGAACCAGCCTTCGCCCTCGGTCGCATCGACGCGCAGGATCAGCGTGTTCGGCCCGTCGTAGTTCAGGAGGTCCGTCACATCGAACCGAAACGGCGAGTAGCCGCTCAGGTTCCGGCCGACGAAGTGGTTGTTGACGATGACGATGGCGTCGCGGAAGACGCCGTCGAAGTCGAGCGCGATCCGCCGGCCGTTGTCCGAGGCGGGGATCTGGAAGGTGCGGCGGTACCAGCCGATGCTGGTCTCGGGGTAGGCGCGGCCGAGAGGCTTGGCGCCGTGGCCGTTGACGCTCCGGTTGTCCACGAATGGCAGATCGACGGCCCAATCGTGCGGCAGATCCACGAGCTCCCACTGGCCGTCGTCGAATTGCGCGGCCGTGACGTTGCTTGCGCCGCGGCCGCTCATCAGGCCGCCCGACTTGGAGAAGATCCCGCTGCTCGCTCCGTAGCCGAAATCGCGCGCGGGGTCATCGGCATGCCCCAGGTGGAATCGCCAGCCGAAATCCGCCAGGAGCCGCTCCCGGCCTGGCGTCAGCCTGGCCGTCCCCGTCTGGGCGCCACCCGCCGCATTCTGCGCCCCGAGCCAGCCGGTCGCGTTCGGCAAGAGCAAGGCGCCGCTCGCCGACGCCGTCAGCCGCAACCATTCGCGTCTATTCATCGCAGTCCGCTCCTCAATCCGCGATTCCGGACAGCCCGATACGTTGGCGCGGCAGCCCGCGTGCCGGTGGGTGGGTTCGCGCAGGGGGAATCCTACACCTCGCGCCGCAACGGCGGCGAGGGCAACGGCCGCCGCTCCGCCGCCTGTCCCACGGCGCGTTCCTGTGGGACACTAGAACGCTCGTGAGCCGTTTGCTGCCCCCATCGTACGAGCGCCGTCATGGCCAGGCCATCCGCGTCGAATTAGCCGAGGACCGGGCGATCCGGCATCGGAACAAGGTCGGCTACCGGTTCGCGCACTGGCCGATCTGGATCTGGGTCTTCTTCATCGTGCCCGGGCCGCTGACCGCCGACCTGTTCGCGGGCGGTGCTGACATCCGCGTATTCGCATGGCTTGGGGTCGTGCTCGTCGGCACGGGAATCGCCGGCTGGCGCGGCCAGCTACCGGGCGTCGAGCCGGCGCCTTACATCGTGCGCTTCAGCGAGGACCGGCCGAACCCGCTGTATCGGCGCGTCTGCTACACGTTTGCCTGGAGCGACGCCGTGAGCTTCGCGGTGCTGAACATCGCGGGCCTGGTGGACGCGGTGTGGCACGGCACGTGGCGGCTGCGGCACTTCTACGACGTCTGGTACTTTCCCCTCGCCTTGTCGATCCTCGCCTTGGGCGCCGTGGGCTGGCTGCCGCGCGTCGGACGCTCCACCAAAGGCGAAGGGCACGAGCGCCGGTACTTCTACGGCTCGGTGTGGGCCGTGTGCGTGGCGCAGCCGATCCTGTGGCTGTTGTGGAGGGTGCTGCCGCATTCGCGTGGGTCGGATGCCGTCAAGCTCGCGGTCTTCGTCGCGCTACTGGCATTCGTCGGGAATCTCGCCCGCCTGGGCTTGCTGCCGCGGACGCGTCCGATCGTCCCGGGTGAACTGGCCGTCTCGGACTGACCATGCCGCTCCGCTCTGTGCCTGGGCGCCCGTGAATCCCAAGGGCTGGCGCCGTTGGTGGCTGCCGCTCGCGGCCCTGGCCAGCGTGACGCTTGCCGCCGGCGTCTGGCTCTCGCTTCAACCCGACCGCACGCTGGACCTCGAGCATCTCGGCCTCTGGGCGCGAGCGTGGGGATCGGGCGTCAACTCCTACGCCCCGCCGGACTCGGTCGTCGATTACCCGCCCTGGGCGCTGGTGGTCTTGTGGCCGCTCTCGTTCGTGCCCGCCACGTGGCAGGCGGCCGTCTGGGTCGCCGTTAACGTTGGATTGGTCGCGGCCGTCGTCTCCCGCCTGGCCCGCCGGGCGATCGAACCGGGCGAGATCCAGGTTCGACTCGCGCTGCTCCTCACCGCGGCCGCCTGCTTCCGCACGCTCAACCAGTTCAGCCTGCTGTCCTACGCCTTGGCGCTCTATGGCGCGAGCGCCCGCTCGCCGGTGGGCGGTGGGATGCTGCTCGGCCTCTCGCTCATCAAGCCGCAGATCGGCGGCGTGGTCGTCGCCTGGGAAGTGCTCCGCGGCCGCTGGCGCGCGCCGCTAGCGGCGCTCGCCGTGCCCTGCGTCTTGACGGCCGCCTACGCGGCGCGCGTCCACGCGAGCGTGTGGCAGGTCGTCGGCCAGGACGCAGCGGCCCTGGCGCGCGTGCATGGCGCGGCCGATCCGCTGCCGGGCCACACGGAGCTGCGCGCATGGCTCGTGGCACTCCACGTGTCCTGGGCGGGCCGCCTGGAGGTGTCGGCCGTGCTGGCTGTGCTGCTGATGCTGCCGGCGCTCTGGGCGGCGTGGCGGCGGAGCCGGTGGACGCCCGACGCGGCGCTGGAACTGCTCGCCCTTTGCGGGGCGACGTCGCTGCTCGCGGTTCGTCACCTTTCGTATGACTTCGTGCTGCTGCTGCCCGCCCTGGTGGCCTGGCGAGTCTGGCCTTTCACGGCGGCTGCCCACCGCGCCGTCCGCACGTGGATGTTCTTCGGGCTGGCCTTCCTGCTCCTCGTCGAGGTCCCGTCACTGGCGCGCGCGGCGGCGGGCATCCACGCGCCGTGGGCCCTGACCGAGATGGATCGAGCGACGGCGCTGGCCGCGTGGGCGATCTTGTCGTGGCGGCTGACCCGTGGCGCCGAGCCCATGACAGAATAGGCAGCCACATGCGGCGGTTTGGTCGGGCGCTCGTGCTGATCCTTACCGACCCGCTCGCGCGGCCACGGTTGGCGACCGTCCTCTGGGGAACGGCGGCCATCGTCAGCCTCGTGTTCGCGTGCGGCGTCGCCATCCAGCCAGATCGCTCGCGAGATTTTTGGGAGGTGCGCCGCTGGCTCGACTATTGGGCTCTGGGCGCCCACGATCCGTACACGAACCTCAAGATCGCGGTCGACTATCCGCCGTACGCACTCCTCTTCCTGGCGCCTCTCGCCTGGATTCCTCCCTCGGTCGCCCCGCTTCTGCTCGCCGTGGCCAACGCGCTCTTGTGCGTGCTGGCCTCTTGGCTGGTGGTGACGGTTACCGTCGAGCTGGCTGAGCTTCGTCTTCAACGTCTTGACGTGTGGGCACTCACGGCCGTCGTGGCGTCGTGGGGTGCGTTTCGGACGTCGATCTGGTTGGGCCAGACGATGCCCGTCGCGTTGGTCATGGCGCTCTATGCGATTCGGTGGTCGCAGAGACACCCGGCCTGGGCCGGCGCCGCCTTCGGTGTGGCGACGTTCAAGCTGAACATGACAGCCGGATTCGCCGTGGCGCTGCTCCTCCTGCGGCGCGTGAAGCCGTTCATCGTGGCGGTCCTCGTCATGGGGATTGGCACGGCCGCGTTCGCGCTGACGCTGGGGGTCTCGTCGTTTCGAGTCGCGGCCGAGTACGTCGGTCGGCTCACGTCGATGTACGGTGACAGCGGGAACGTCCCGGACTGGCTGAGCGCGCGCCGACTGGTCCACGCATTGCTGGGGCACGGCGGGGGTGCGGCGACCGCGTACTACGTGTTTGCGGTCTGTGCGTTTGCTCTCCTGGTTTGGTGCGCGCGACGGGCGCGGCGGGCGCGCCTCGGACCGGCGCTGACCTTCGCCGCGTCGCTGCTCTGGGTCCTGATGGACGTCTCGCAGCAGCGCTTCAACGCCGTTCTGCTCGCGCCCGCGTTCGTCCTGGTGCTCGTGCCGCAGGCGAGGGTCGTGGGGAACGAGGCGGCGCGCCGATGGGTTGCCGGCACACTGGCCGTCGTCATGGCGCTCGACCTTCCGCTCGTAGTCCGGCTTGTCGGCGCGCGGTATCCAACGGTGCTGCCTGTCGACTTGTCCCTCGTGGCCGACTATGGCGCGCGCCTGCTCGTGGTCGGGACGTTCGCCTTGATTCTCTGGCGGCTCTCTCGGCTGGGTGCTGCGCCGCCTCCGGCACGGTTGGAAGATGGCCGGGATCCACCATTCATGAAGTAACCTATTGTCAGGCAATAGGTTAGGGGCCGTGAGCGCCCCCAGCCTGGAGCCATGGGCTTCTCGTTGGTCGCGCGCAACAGCGTGTGACTGAAAGGGCGGAGCCACGCGGCCGTGTCGTACACTGGACGCGTTCCCCGCATGCGGCTCAAGACAGCGATTGGATGGATGGGTGTGACTAGCTCTTCGATGACGACTCGCGTGCTCGGCCTCGCATGCTTCTTGAGCGTGGCGTGCGCGCTGCCGGCGTGGGCGCAACAGTGGAACCCTCCCGACCCCACGTTGGAGCCGTGGACGGGCGCCAAGATGAACATCGGACCGTTCTACATCAACCCGTCGTTCGAGATGCGAAACGTCGGCGTTGACAACAACGTCTTCCGGGACTCCACCAATCCCCGCCGCGATCTGACGGCCACGGTGGCCGTGTCGTCGATCTTCGGGTTCCATACCCACGCGCTCTCGGTGGCCCTGACGCAGGACAACAACTACGTCTGGTATCGCCGCTACATTTCGGAGCGGTCGATCGACGGAGCCTTGAAGCTGGTGACGGAACTGCGAACGACGTACCTGCGGCCCTGGCTGGTCTGGAATAAATCGAATTCACACGCGCGGTCCGGGTACGAAATCGACGCGCGCGCGGGCCACCAGGTGCCGGTGATCGAGGCCGGGACGGATCTGAAGCTCGGGTATCGCACGGGTGTCACCGTGGCGTACCACCAGCAGTCGCTCACGTACGCGTCCGGGGAGCAGTTCGACGGCGTCGACCTTCCGACCGTGCTCAACAGCAAGTCGACGATGTATCACGTTCAACGGCCATTGGTCGTACTCGGAGCTCACGGACATCGTCGGCGGCGCCGAAATGACACGCGACAAGTTCACGACGGACCACCTGCGGGACGGCCAGACGCTTTGGTATTTCGTGGGATTTCGGACGCACGCCGCGGCGGCGCTGCCGGGGTACTTCAACATCGGCATCAAGGAGCAGCGGCACACCGATCCGACCGTGCCGAACTTCCGCGGCCTGGTCATGGGCTCAGCCGTGACGGTGATTGCGGCCGACCGGGTGAAGTTGGACTTGACCGGCCGTCGCGACATCGCCTACTCGTACGACAACGCCTTTCCGTTCTACATCGAGCAGGGGGGCGGCGTGACCGCGACGGGCCGGCTCTCGACGCGGTTCGACGTCATTGCCGGCGCGCGGGAAGAATGGCTCGAGTATCGTCAGACCGTCGGCACGCCCGTCGCCCCGCGGACCGATCGGACGCTCGTGACCGACATCGGCTTCCTGTACACGATGGGCGGGGGGGCATCGCACTTCGGTCTCACGCTCGAACAGACCCGGCGCAAGTCGCCGCTCGCGCAGAAGAACTACCGCACCAGGCAGGTGCTGTCCAACGTGAAGTTCTCGTTCTGACGTGATAATAGTGGTAGCCAGAGGGGACGCCATGAGGGCCCTGTCCGTTGTCGCGTGCGCGCTGTTCGTTCTCGCCGGTTTCGGCGTGCGCGCGCGTGCGCAATCAGCGGCGCCGGCCCCGCCGCCCCCGCGGACGGCGCCGCAGCCGACGGTGCAGACCGCGCCGACGACGGCCGCCGACGACGCTGACAGCTTTGCTGCAGACCAGTATCTGGTCGGCCCCAAAGACAAGCTGTCAATCGTCGTGATTCCCGATCCGGTACCCGGCCAGCACCTGACCCAGCAGTACACGGTCGGCGCGGACGGGCGGATCACGGTGCCGACGCTCTCCGAGCCTGTGAAGGTGTCGGATCTGACGGTTGGTCAGATCGCCACCAAGATCCGAGACACGCTCGTGGCCGCCCAGCTCCTGACGAACCCCCAGGTCACCGTCGAGGTGGCCGAGTACCGCTCCCAGTCGTTCAGCGTACGTGGGGAAGTGGCAAACCCGGGGACCTACTCCCTCAAGGGCACGGACATGACGCTCAACGGCGCCTTGAATGCCGCCGGGAATCGGAAGCCGACCGCCGGCGAGACGATCACCGTGCTCCACGACGTGAAGCCAAATCCCGGGCTCGCGCTCGATCCGTCCGACCCGAACGTCGAGAAGAAGGAATACAACTGGACCGACCTCGTGCAGGGACGCGACCCCAGGATCTATGACGGGGACAACATCATCGTGCCCACCGCCGAGTTCATCTACATCGAGGGCCAGGTTCGCTCGTACGGGAAGCAGGTGTGGAAGCAGGGGATGACCGTCGGCGTGGCGCTCGACCAGGCTGGGGGCATGACCGACAGAGCCAGTCTCGACCGGTCGTACATTCGCCGGTGGGATCCGGTCGCCAAGAAGTACATAAAGGTCGATATCAACGGACAGCTCGAGATGCCGCTGAAGCCCGACGACAGCGTGCACATCGAATCGAAGTTCTTCTAGCCCCGCCTCCACGCGCCTCGGGGCCGCGAGCCGGGGCGTGTGCGATCACCAATAGCAGGGAATGCCCATGAGAACAACGACGCCTCTGGTCGCCGCGTGGTGCGCGTGGAGCGTCGTCGTCCTGGGGGCCGCGCCGGGGCGCCAGGCCGCGCCAGCGCCGCCGGCGACGTCCGCGCAGGCTGCGTCGGCGACGACCGCGTCGGCCGACTCCAGCCAGGCGGCGCCCGACGACCGCTACGAGTATCTGGTCGGCCCCAGCGACAAGCTGGACGTCACGGTCACGCCCGACCCGGTGCCCGAACGACGGCTGACCGGTCTCTACACGGTGCGGGCCGACGGTCAAGTCGTCGTGCCGCTGCTCTCGGCGCCGCTCAAGGTCGCCAACCTGACGACCGATCAAATCGCGAGCCGCCTGAGGCAGGCGCTCATCGACCAGCACCAGCTCACGAACCCGCAGGTGGTCGTGGCGGTGGCCGCGTACCGGTCTCAAAACTTCACGGTCAATGGCTTCGTCACCACGCCGGGCGAGTACTCCCTGGCTGGCGAGGAGATGACGCTGAACCGGGCGTTGAACATGGCCGGTAACCGGCGTTCCGATGCCAGCGATACGATTGAAGTGCGGCACGCGCTCAAGCCCGGGATGGGGCCCGACCTCGACCCGAACGACCCGAACGTCGAGACGAAGACGTACAAGTGGTCGGACCTCCAGCAGGGGAAAGACCCGCGGATCTACGACGGCGATTACGTCTATGTGCCGCGCGCCGAGACCTTCATCGTGAACGGCGAAGTGAAGTCCCCTGGCCAGCAGGTGTGGAAGCCGGGCATGACGATCGGACGAGCGCTGGACCTGGTGGGGGGCAGGACGGACAAGGCCTCCTTGAGCCGGTCCTATATCCGCCGGATGAATCCCGCGACGAAGAAGTTCGAGAAGGTTGACATCAAAGGACTCGAGACGCCGGTCGAGCCCGACGACACGATTGTGATCATGCACACGTGGTGGTGACGCCGCGCGCGTCCGGGCGCGGCCCGTCCGCCAGGCGCCGAACACCTCCCGTCCGAGCGACGTGCGAATTGCGCTTCTAACCACCGACTGGCGGCTGACCGGCGGCGTGGCCCGGTACGTGCGCAGCATCTCGGGCGTGCTGGCACGCGCCGGACACGACGTGCTGGTGATTCACGACGGCGCGGCCGACGAGTCCGCGCCTGGTGGCGTCACATTGGCCGCCGTGCCAGACGCGTTGCGCGCATCGGCCTCCCGCGACCCGACCGCGGCCGCCCGAGTCGCCGACGTCGTGAAACGATTTGCCCCCGACGTCGCCCACTTTCACAGCAGCAACAACTTTCCGCTCGAGGACGCGGTGGCCAACCTCGCGCCGTCCACCAAGACGCTCCACGTTCACGAGTACTGTCCGTCCGGGACCAAGTACCACTTCGCACTCGACCGGGCCTGCACGTATCGCACCGGTCCGATGTGTGTGCCGCGGATGGGGTACTTGCGCTGCACGCCGAGCCGGCGGCCGACGGTGTGGTGGCAGGCCTATCGGCACACGGCCGCGGCCAACACCCATCACCGCGGCTTCGCGGAAATCATCGTGTGCTCCGAGTACGCGAAGCGCGAGGCGGTGGCCAACGGCTTCGACGCGAGGCGCGTGTCCGCGGTGCCGCTCTTCACGGCCCTGCCCGACGAGGTGCGGCCGGCACGGTCGCGGCGGATTCTGTTCGCCGGCCGGCTCGTGCGGAGCAAGGGCGCCGATCTGCTGCTCGAGGCGCTTGCCTCGGTCCCGGGCGCCTGGCGGGCGGTCATCGCCGGAGACGGCCCCGAGGCGGCGTCGTTGCGGCGGCTCGTCGCGCGGCGCGGATGGAGCGACCGCGTCGAGTTCCCGGGATGGCTGGACGAGGCCGGGATGACCGCGGCCTACCGAGATGCGGACGTCGTGGCCATGCCCTCGCGATGGCCGGAGCCATTCGGCCTCGTGGGTCTCGAGGCCATGGCCCGCGCGCGGCCCGTCGTGGCCTTCGCGACGGGCGCCATTCCCGAGTGGTTGTCGAGCGGCGTCGGCGGCGAGCTCGTGGCGCCGCACGACGTGCGGGCGTTCGGGGAGCGCATCGGCTGGCTTCTCGATCACCCCGATGACGCCGCGCGCGTGGCCCAGGCGGGTCGCGCGCGGATTGCGCGCGAGTTTTCCGCCGAGGTGCATCTCGGCCGTCTGATGTCCATCTATGATCGACTCCGCGCCGCCCGCTGACCGACCCGTCGGGCTGCGCCGCCGGCTCGTCCAGAACGTCTCGGCGCAGACCGTCTCCTACGCCGTGAGCGTCGTCCTGGGGTTGGCCACGACGTATGTGCTGTCGCGGCGCCTCGGTCCGGAGGGGTTCGGCGGCTTCAAGTACCTCTTCGTCTTCATCTACTTCTTCCAGACGCTCAACGACCTCGGGATCAACACGACCCTGGTCCGCGAGATCGCTCAGGCGCCGGACCGCACGCGCGAGCTCGTGCACGGCGCGCTCGGGTTCAAAATCGTCCTCGCGCTCGCGTCGATGAGCGCGGCGTGGGTGGCGGCCGCCTTCTGGCCGGATCTGACGGCGCAGGTGCGCACGGCGGTCAGCGTCTTCGCGCTGATCCTGCCGATTCAAGCGCTCACGCTTCCGATTACCGTGCTTCAGGCGCGGGTGCAGATCAAGCGCGCCACGGCCATCGAGGTCGTCAATCGGTTCAACCGGCTTCGCGGGCATGATGATCGCGATCGCGCTGGGCCACGGGCTCATCACGGTGACGGTCGCGCTCGTCATCGGCGAGCTCGCGGGTCTGCTGACCGTGGTCGCGCTGACCCGCCGGATCGTCCTGCCAGTGCCCGCGTTCGACACGCGCATCTGGAAGGAAGTGCTGCGGTTGAGCCTGCCGCTGGGCGCCGCCGGCCTCCTGGTCTCGCTCGTCAATCGCTTCGACTCGATCCTGCTTCAGCTTCTTCTCGGCAAGAACGGCATGCAGGCGGTGGGCTACTATGGCGCCGCGTACCAGATCACCGGGCTCTTCGAGAAGCTGCCGCTCTTCGCGATGGCGACGCTCTATCCGACGATGGCGCGCCTCGCCGAAGAGGATCCCCGCCGCCTCCGGACGCTGTACTGGCGGGTCTCGAAGACGCTGGCGCTCATCGCCGTCCCCGTGGTGGTCGTCGTGACGATTGCCGCGCCCAGGCTCATCGGCATCCTGAACGGCCCTCGGTTCGGGCCATCCGTCTGGCCGCTGCGCATCCTGGTGTGGGCGACGGGCTTTCTCTATCCCGCCATGGCCGCCGGCAACCTGCTCGTGGCGGTTGGCGCGACCCGGAAGAACTTCGCGGCCTGGGCGATTGCCGCGCCGGTGAACATCGGACTCGACCTCGTGCTCATTCCACGATTCGGCGTGCCGGGCGCGGCGTTCGCGACCGCGATGAGCCTGCTGATCGTGCTGGTGGCCGCGGCCACGATGGCCAAGGGTGAGCTGCGGCGCCTCGTGCGCGAGCGCGACGCCGTGCTCGCGGCGCCCCTGGCCGGGGGCGCCGCGTGACCGTGCCGGTCCTCGAGGTCGCGGGGAGCGAGCGTCCCCTCACGCGCGAGTGGATCGTTCTGTCGGCATCGGCTCCCGGCCATTGCGACGGCATCGGCGACTACTCATGGCAGCTCGCGCGCGCGCTGGCGGCCTACGGACCGGCGACGCTGGTGGTGCGCGACCGGCGTGCGCTCGATCCGGCGCTGATGGACGAGCCGCGGGCCGTCATCGTCCCGGTGTCGGCGTGGACGGACCTGGCGCGTGCGGAGTGGCGCGACCGGGGGGCTCAGGCGCGGGGAATCGCCGTGCAGTACTTTCCCCAAGCCTTTCTTCGGCCCGACTTCGGCGCGCTTGTCTCGTGGCTGGCGCATTGCCGACGCGAGGGCCGACCCGTGTCGGTGACCGCGCACGAGTACTGGCCACCGCGTACGATGTCGCCCAGGCGCTTCTGGCTGCGGGCCCGGTGTCGCTCGGCACTGCGCGCGCTCGTGCGCGAGAGCTCCGCCCTCATCGTGTCGCAGCCGTACGCGGCCGGCGAGCTGATGGCCTCCGGCGTTGCCCCTGGCGCCAGGCCGACCGTCATCCCCGTGGGCAGCGGCGTGCCGCGCACCGCCCTCGACCAGTCGGAGTCCGGCCCGAAGACGATCGTCATGTTCGGTCAGCCGGCCGGGTTCGACCCGCGCGCCGTGGCGGCGATGGCTCGCACGATCGCCGCGCGGCCGGACCCGCCGCGCTTCTGGTGGTTCAGCCGGTCCGAACCCGAGATGCGCACGTGGTGGCTTGCGCATGTCGGAGCACCACTGGACGTCGTCCTTCTCCAGGGTGCGCTTCCGGCGCGGGCGCTGTCCGAGCGATTGGCCGAAGGCACGATAGCCATCGCCCCGTACGTCGATGGCGCGTCGAACGCGTCGAAGCTCGCTCGTCGCGCTCATCGAGCACGGGCTGCCGGTGGTCGCGCTCGACGGGCGGTACACCGATTCGCTGCTGCGCGGAAGCGGCGCGCTGGCCTTCGTGCCGATCGGGGATGCCGACGGGTTCGCGCGCCTGGCGGCCGACGTCCTCGCGGACGCGGGGCGGCGCGCTTCGATGCGGGCCCGCGCGGCCGACCTGTTCCGAGATCGCCTCGCGTGGCCGAGGATTGCCGAGGCCTATGTGGCGGCGCTGGAGGGCGCGGCGTGATTCTAGGGATCTACCATCCGGCGCAGGGGGTCGGCCACGACACCGGGGTCGCGCTCGTCGATCGCCAGGGCCGGATTGTTGCGGCGGTT
This sequence comes from uncultured Acidobacteriota bacterium, assembly GCA_963849525.1. Lineage (GTDB taxonomy): Bacteria > Acidobacteriota > Vicinamibacteria > Vicinamibacterales > SCN-69-37 > CAVXSP01. The sequence goes on from CAWKHL010000010.1 coordinate 1,295,622, forward strand.
TCCGAGGAGCGGCTGAGCCGCGTCAAGATGGACGGGGGCTTTCCGTTCCGCGCGCTCGAAACCGTTCAGCGCATGACCGGCGTGCGATGGTCAGACCTGGACGCGGTGGCCGTGCCCTTTCTCGGCGCGGCCGCCCAAGCACTCGAGGGCGCGCGGCTCTTGGCCGCGGGGCTCGCCGACCCCGCGATTCTCGTCGGCCAGCTCCACACGCGGTTGGGACGCGACGACTTCCAGACCGGGATGCGGGCGCTCGGCGCCTACGCGTACGTCGAGGACTTCGCCCGGCGGACGCGGGAGGTTCGAGAAGCCGATGGGCGGCCGGCGGTCGCCGACTGGCGCGGCTTCCTTGCCGCCACCGGGCTCGGCCGCGTGCCGCGCGTGCACGTCGACCACCACCTCGCGCATGCGGCGGGGGCGTACTGGCTGAGCGGCTTCGACCGCGCACTCGTCATCACGTGTGACGGCGTCGGCGCGCTGAAGAGCAGCATCGTCGCGGTCGGCGATGGACCGCGACTGCGCATGATCGCGCGGACGTTCTATCCGAACTCGCCGGGCGAGTTCTGGGAAGCCGTGACCGCCATCTGCGGGTTCCACCATATGAAGCACGGCGGCAAGATCACCGGGCTCGCCGCGTACGGCAACCCGGACGCCGCCTGCTACGACACGCTCGCCCGCGCGATGTGGGCCGACGGGATGACGATTCGGACGCGCATCCGACCGGCGGAGCTCGCACGCGCCCTGGCCGGGACGCCGCGCGAGGATATCGCCGCGGCGGCCCAGCGGAGGCTGCTCGAGGTCGTCACCGAGGTGGTTCGAGCCGCCGTCCGGACGACCGGCCGAGGCCGCGTGGCACTCTCGGGGGGCGTCTTCGGTAACGTACGGCTGAACCAGGCGATCACCGAGCTGCCGGGAGTCGAGGAGGTCTTTGTCTGTCCGGCGATGGGCGACGAGGGGCTGGGGCTTGGCGCCGCGCTCTTTGCCGCGGGACAGCGGCACGGCGTCCGGCCGTATCGCGTGCCGCACATGTACTACGGCCCCGAGTACCCGGAGGCCGAGATGCGCGCCGCCATCGATGCCCACGGCCTGGCGGCGACGAGGCTCGCCGATGACGCGCTGGTCCCCGAAGTGGCGGCGCGCCTGGCGGCTGGGAAGGTCGTCGCGATCGCGCGGGGACGACTCGAGCTCGGGCCGCGCGCGCTCGGCCATCGGACGATCCTCTATCAGACGGCCGACCCGACCGTGAACGACTGGCTGAACAAGCGGCTCGACCGCACCGAGTTCATGCCCTTCGCGCCGGTCACGCTCGCCGAGCACGCCGATGCGTGCTACGCCCGCCTCGATGTCTGCCGCCACGCGTCGGAGTTCATGACCGTGACGCGCGACTGCTCGCCGGAGATGCGTCGGCAGTCGCCGGCCGTCGTGCACGTGGACGGCACGGCGCGCCCGCAGCTCATCCGGCCCGACATCGATCCGTTCTACTACGGCGTGCTGGCGCACTATCATCGGCTCACGGGCGTCCCGACGCTCATCAACACGAGTTTCAACATGCACGAGGAGCCGATTGTCTGCACGCCCGACGACGCGGCTCGAGCGTTCGTGCGCGGCCGGCTCGACACGCTCGTGCTGGGGCCGTTTCTGGTCGACCACCATGGCGACTAGTGCCGGTTCCAGCGCCGGGCCCAGGCGCCTGCCGCGCTGGCTCCTGCTCGGCTTCGTCCTGTCGCTGGCCTTCGTCAATCCGTACGTGCGGGGAGACGGCAACGGCTACTACGCGTGGCTGGCCTCGGCCGTGGTGGATCACGACCTGGACTTCGCGAACCAGTACCGGCATGCCGATCCGCTGTTTCAAACGCTGGTCTTCCAACCCGACGGTCAGGAACGCCCGGCGGCCGTGACCGCGACGGGGCGCCTGGAGGATCAGTGGAGTGTCGGGCCGGCGATTCTCTGGGCGCCGTGGTTTCTCGCCGCGCACGCGTCGGTGAAGATCGCGGAAGGATTCGGGGCGCACGTGCCCGCCGACGGGTTCGCCTGGCCGTACGTGTGGGCGTGCGCCGTGGGGACAGCCGTGTACGGATTCCTGGCGGTCCTGCTCGCGTGGCGCGCGGCGTCGATCGTCGCACCCGAGGGGGCGGCGCTCGCCGCTACGCTCGTGGTCTGGGCCGCGTCGCCGCTGCCGGTCTATCAGTACTTTCTGCCCTTTCACGTGCACTGCCTGGCGGCGTTCGCCGTCGCATGGTTCGTGTGGCGGTGGCTGGCTCGGAGGCCGTTCGCGGGGACCGCCGATTGGCTGGTCTGGGGTGCGATCGCGGGGCTGATGACGGAGGTGTACCAGCTGAACGCCGTTCTGCTCTTGATCGCGGGGTGGGAGTTGATGAGGCTGTGGAGGCGCGCGGGATGGGGGAGGGCCGCCAGGGCGGGGCTCGCGTTCGGCCTGGCCGCCGCCGTGGTCTGGGTGCCCCAGTTCGTTGGGAAGGCCATCGTGTACGGGACGCCATGGACGACGGGGTACCGGGACCGGTTCTTCTGGTTCTCGCCGCGGCTGTGGCAGACGGCGATCTCGCCCGAGCACGGCCTGTTCACCTGGACGCCGATTGCGCTCGTCGCCGCGGTCGGGTTCGTGCTGGCAATGCGCGATCGGCGGGAACTGGTTGTTGCGGGCCTGTCGGCCGCCGTATTCTTCATCGTCGTCGCCAGTTACCAGAACTGGCACGGCCAGTCATCGTTTGGCAACCGGTTCTTCGTCTCACTGACCGTGCTCGGGGCGATTGGCGTGGCGGCGCTCGGGGCGCGTCTGGCGCGTCGCCGCCATTCGGTGCGTGTGCTGGCCGTCGCGGTCGCGGCCCTTTTGGTGGCGTGGAACGCCGGGCTGGCGTTCCAATGGGGCACGAACATGATCCCGAACCGCGGCCCGGTGGATTTCAGGGTGGTCGCGCGCAACCAGGTGGCGGTGCCGGCCAGGGCGGCCGCCTTCCTCGGCGAGTACTTCCGGTCGCGCCAGGGCGCGGCGCGGCGCGTCGAGCAGCAGGACGAGCAGCAGCGCCAGCACTACGATTTGGTCCGGTGACCTTGTCATGAGCAAGTCCCTTCGCACGATGACGTACTTCATCTTCGGGTACACGTGTATCGAAGGGCTCATCATCAACATCACGTATCCGAGCACGCTCGCCTACGTCATCAAAGACGTCATCATCGCCCTCATCTACCTGGGACTGATCACCGAGAACCCGGGAACCTCCGGCTCGCTCGCCAAGATCAGAGGGTCGCTCTTCGTGTTCGGCGCGGTGACGATCTTCTTCCTCCTCATGCCGACCCGCGTGTCGCTGCTGTCCGCGGCGGTCGCGCTCAAGCAGCGGCTGTTCTACATACCGCTGATGTATGTCGGGTACTGGTTCGTCCGCGACGAGCGGGACCTCTACCGCCTCGTCTGGTGGATGGCCTGGACCGCGATTCCCACCAGCCTCTTCGGGATCTATCTGTATTTCGCGGGCCCCCAGGCGCTGCTGGCCATGGGCGCCAGCTATTCGGCGATCTTCTACTCGACGGCCGGAGCGTCAGGGATCAATTTCTGGCGCGTGCCGGGGACGTTCACGTCGCCCGGATCGTTCGCGCTGTATCTCATGGTGCAGGCCATCGCCATCACCGGCCTCTTGTTCACGCGCGGGGTCAAGGGACGAGATCGTCTCTTTGGGATCAGCGCGTTGATTATCGTGCTGGGCGCGATGCTCGTCTCGGGCTCGCGCACGCCCTTGCTGCTCTACGTGATGTGCGTCGGCATCGCCTTGGTCTATCTCGGGCGGCTGACGCGCGTCGGCACGGCGGCCGTTGGCTTGTACTCGGCGCTCACCATCGGGTTCAGCTACTTCGGGGCGGGCGTTCGGGATCGCGTTGGATCCATCATGTCCTACGAGAACGTCCAACGGTTCCAGGACACGTACTTCGGCCAGATGTTCTTGCCGCATCTGCTCGTCGATCCGATGGGGCTGGGGTTGGGCGTGGCGACGATTGGCGCCAGGCACTTCACCGAATGGAACAACGTCATGCTGGTCGAGAGCTACTTCGCCATCATCAGCTACGAGATGGGCGTCATCGGCTTCCTCGCCTGGTCGTGGGTCGTCGTCAAGCTCTCTCTTCTCATCCTCGTCAGCCGCCGTGCGGTCGTGACCGCACCCTTCCGTCCGCTGTGGGCGATGCTGGCGCTGCTCCTGCTGCTGATCATTTCGCTGATGACGGTCAACACGACGATCGACTCGGCGCCGGGCAATATGTACTTCTGGTTCTTCGTCGGCGTCATCGTTCGCCTCTCGGACTACTGGCGCATCCAGACGTGGCGGCACGTCGTGGCGCCCGCGGCCCAGCCGGCGGTCGGCGCGTACGCCGCCGGCCCGGCGCGGTAGACCGGGTGGCCGTCGGCACGCCGCGGCGCGTTCTGCTGGTCACGGCGGCTCGGGACCGCGGCGGCGGCGCCGAGCGCGTCATCGAGCTCGTCGCCGAACGCCTCGACCGAACCCGGTACGTGCCGGTGCTCGGCACCCCCGAGGGCGGTGCGCTCGAGCGCGAATGGCGGCACCGCGGGTGGGAGGTCCTCTCGACACCCGTCGTGCGGCGGTTGGCGCACGTGCTGGACACCAGGCGCGCGGTCAAGAGCCTGGCGGCCGCGCTCGATGAGCGGGACATTGCGCTCGTCCACACGCACGGCGTGGCCGCCCAGATTCACGCCGGGTGGGCGGCCCGCCGCCGAGGACGCCCGGTCGTGGCTCACGAGCACGACCGGTTCGATGCGAGCTGGACGGCGAATGGGTGGTTGCACCGGCTGGCCGCCGCCGTGCCCCGTGCCGCGACGGTCGCGGTTTCCCAGACGGTGGCCGCGTCTCTCAGGGGCCGCGTGCCGGCGAGCGGCCTCGTCACGATCCCGAACGGCGTGGAGCGCGCGATCGTCTCGCCGGTTGACCGGCCGGGGCACGGCCCGCTGGTCGTCTGGTGTGCGCGCCTGCAGCGGTGGAAAGGCGGCGATGTCTTCGTGCGATTGGCTGGCCCCGTGCTCGCCGCCCGTCCCGACGTGCGGTTCGTCATGGTCGGTGGCACGCGATTCGGCCAGGAGCCAGGGTATCCGGACCAGCTTCGGCAGCTGGCCGCGTCGGCGGGTGTGAGTGAGGCGCTCTCGTTCATCGGGCATGTCGACGACGCCCGGCCCTGGCTGCGAGCGGCCGCCGTGGTGGTGCACTGCGCCGTTCGGCCGGAGCCGTTCGGGCTGGTGATGGCGGAGGCCATGATGCAGGAACGACCGGTGGTCGCGTTCCGTCTCGGCGGCGCGGCCGAAATCGTCGTCGACGGCGAGACCGGTCGTCTGGTCGCTCCCTTCGACGAAGACGCCCTTGCGTTGGCGACCCGCGACCTGCTCGATCATCCTGAAGCGGCGGCGTCCATGGGACGCGCCGGCCGATGTCGAGCGCTGGCGGAGTACACGGCGGAGCTGATGGTCGAACGCATTCAGGCCACCTACGATCGCGTGCTCGACGTCGGCGTGCCTGGCGATCCACGAGATGACTGATCTCAAGACGCGTCTGTATCGTCGCGTGCGGGGGCGCGACGGCCACCCATCCGGCCGCCTCGACGCGTCCTGGATCGAGTTGGTGTGGTTCCTCTGGCGGAGCGGCGGCGCCGCCCGCGTGAGAGGGGCGCTGTCGTCCTGGCGGCTGGGGAGCTGTGGTGGACGGTTCTTCCTTGGACGCCGCACCCGCCTGGTTTTCGCCGGCCACATTCACGCGGGCCGCGACGTGTTGATTGGCGACGACTGCTACGTCAACGGCTATGCCGAGCGCGGCGTGCGGTTGGGCAACCACGTGCGGATTCGCGAGGGCGGGTGGATTCAAGCCACCAGCACGCTCGACCAGCCAGGCGTCGGACTGGTCATCGGCGAGCACTCCTACATCGGCCCGCGCTGTCTGCTCGGCGCCGGCGGCGGTATTACGATCGGCCGGCACGTGACGTTTGGCGCGGGCGTGCACGTCCTGGCCGAAAACCACGTGTTCGCCGACGCCGCCCGCCTGATCGAGGACCAGGGCGTCACTCGCGCGGGGGTCACGATTGAAGACGACGTGTGGATCGGCAACCAGGCGGTCGTCCTCGACGGCGTTCGGGTCGGCCGCGGCGCCGTCGTCGGAGCCGGCGCGGTCGTGACCCGCGACCTTCCCGAGTACGCGGTCGCGACCGGTAATCCGGCGCGTGTGATCAGCTATCGGACGCGCGCCCGCTCATGAACGTCGTCTTGTTTCGCCCGTTCAAAGACAGCTATCGCCTCAGCATGGCGCGCTACGCCGATGCCATCGAACAACGCGTGCGTCCGTGGCTGTCGGCCAGCGACAGTCTGACGAGCCTCGAGCTTCCCAACGCGCACCTCGTGCCGTGGAGGCGCCGCTACCTCGATCAGTACGTGCGGTATGGGCGGTTCGCACGGGTCCACGCGGGCGACGTCAATCACGTGACCGATCACGGCTACGGCCACCTCGTTCGTGCGCTGCCGCCGCACCGCACGATCGTGACGTTCCACGACGCGGTGCCGCTCAAAGTTCCGGGGGCGAGTTGGCGGACGCGCCTGTCGCTGCGGCACAGCCTCCGTGCGATGCGTCAGGCGGCGGCGATCGTCTGCGTGAGCGAGGCCGGCCGCCGCGATCTGCACGACGTCATGGACGTGCCGGACGACCGGGTGCACGTGATCCCGTGGGGGATCGACGAGATGTTCCGGCCTCCCGCCGATCGCGAGGATGTCCGGCGCCGCTTGCGCTTGTCCGGGCTGACCGTGCTGATGGTGGGGCACACGCAGGCCTACATGAACGTCGACCGCATGCTTCGGGCCTTTGCGATGCTCGTCAAGCGCCAGGGCGTCGACGCGACGCTCGTCAAGATCGGCCTGCCATTCACGCTGGCGCAACAGAAGCTCATCATGGACCTGGAGCTGAATGAGCATGTGTCGATGGTCGGCCGTGTGGATTCGGTCGACCTGCCCGCCTACTATCAGGCGGCCGACGTCCTGCTGTACGCGCCGCTCTTCGCCGGGTTCGGACTGCCGCCGCTCGAAGCATTCGCCTGTGGCACGCCGGTGGTCGCCTCCAACCGCGGCGCGATCCCCGAAGTCGTCGGCGATGCGGCGCTGTGCGTGGATGCCCTTGACGAAGCCGCGTTGGCCGCGGCGCTGGCCGACGTGCTGACCGAACGCGTCCTGCGTCGCCGGCTCATCGAAGCCGGGTTCGCGCGGGCCGGCCGCTTCGTGTGGACGGACTCGGCGCGGCGGCTCGTGGCCCTCTACCGCACGGTCGCTCGTGCGTGACGTCGCCATCATTCAACGGTTTCTCCCGAGCCGATCGCCCGGCGGCGTCGGGCACTTTACGCACGGCCTGGCGTCCGCCCTCGCTCGACGCGGCTCCCGGGTCACGGTCTTCAGCGAGGACCCCGCGCCCATCGGCGCGGATTACGCGGTCGAGGTCGTGCCGTCCGTCGGAGGGCGGCTCTCTCCGCTCGCGTTTCCCTTCGCACTTCGTCGATGCGACTTCACGAGGTTCGATGTGCTGCACGCCCAGGGGGACGAGCAGTTCCTCGCGCACGGGCGCACGCCGCCGATCGTGCGCACGCTGCACGGCACGGCGCTGGCGGAGGCCTGGTTCAATGGCGTGCGCGGCGGATCGCCAAAGCGCCTCGGACTCCACACGCTGTTCTACCTGCTGGAATTGCTGGCCGACCTGCGGGCCGACCGTGTCGTGGCCGTCTCGCGCCACACGGCACGCTTTTATCCACGCGTGCACGCGGTCATCCCGAATGGGATCGATCGGGCCGCGCTCGCGCCGGACGGCACGCCGAAGTCCGCCCATCCTTCGATTCTGTTCATCGGCGAGCTGGCGTCCAGGAAACGGGGCCGCCTGCTCGTGCGCGTGTTCGCGCGCGACGTGCGACCGCGGCTTCCGGACGCGGAGCTCTGGCTGGTCAGCCCGGACGGAGTCGAGCAGCCGGGTGTTCGGACCTGGCGCGGCGTTGACGATGCCACGCTGGCCTCGCTCCTGCGCCGCGCGTGGGTGATGTGCATGCCGAGCGCTTATGAAGGATTCGGCCGGCCGTATCTCGAGGCGATGGCCGCGGGCACGGCGGTCGTCTCGTCCCCGAATGCCGGAGCGCGAGAGGTGCTCGACGAGGGGCGCACCGGCGTGCTGGTGGATGACGACGACATTGGAGCGGCTTTGGTGCGGGTGCTGACGGATGCCGGCGAGCGCGCCGCGCTCGAGGAGCGGGGCCTCGCGCGTGCAGAGCAGTTCGACTGGGACCACGTGGCGGCCGCGTACGAGCGGGTCTACGATGCCCTCATCGCCGGGCGCCGTTGACTAAGATCCTGTATCTGCACACGACGTCCGAGATTGGCGGGTCGGACATGTCGCTCGTCCGCCTGGTCGAGGGGCTCGATCGCGGCCGGTACGTCGCCGTGGTCGCCCTGCCCGCCGACGGTCCGCTGGTGGCCGCTCTGCGCGGGGCCGGCGCTCGTGTCGCGATCATGCCTACCCTGTGGAAGCTCACGTCCCGACGGGGCTGGGCGTACCTCGCGGCATTCGCCCTGCACTTTCCTTTCGCGGTCTGGCGGCTGTGCCGGCTGATTCGGCGGGACGGCATCGCGCTCGTGCACACGAACACGATTCACAATCTTTACGGCGGCGCGGCCGCCAGATGCGCCGGCGTGCCGCACATCTGGCACGTGCGCGAGATCGTCTGGCAACATGGCCTCCTGCGTTGACTGGAAGTCGCCCTCGCGCGCAGATGGTCGTCCCGTCTCGTGGTGACCTCCGACGCGGTTGCGGCGATGTTCGAGGGCGCCAACCATCCCGGGCAGATCGTGAAGGTGTCGAACGGCGTCGATGTCAGCCGATTCTCGCCGGGCAACGGCGGCGCGAGGGTGCGCGCGGAGTTCGGCGTGCCGCCGGGAGCCGCGCTTCTCGGCATCGTCTGCCGGCTGGATCATTGGAAGGGCGTCGACGTCTTCCTCGAGGCGGCGCGGCTCGTCGCTCTCACCCACGCCGAGGCTCGATTCGTGGTCGTCGGTGGTCCGATCGTGGGGCAGGAGTCGTACGCGCGGGCGCTCGAGCAGCGCGCGCGCGACCTCGGCGTGGGCGCAGCCGTGACCTTCACCGGCTGGCGATTCGGGCCCGACGACATGCCGGACGTGTATCGCGCGCTCGACGTGCTCGTGCTCGCCTCGGTGCAGCCCGAGCCGTTCGGGCTGACGATCATCGAGGCAATGGCGTGCGGCAAGCCGGTCATCGCGACCAACCAGGGCGGCCCGGTGGAGATTGTCGTGGGCGGCGTCACGGGGCTGCTTGTGCCCCCGCGCGATCCCGAGGCTCTCGCGGCGGCCATGCGGCGGCTGATCGACGATCCCGACACCGCGCGCGCGATGGGGGAGGCGGGTCGCCAGCGCGCCGTCGGTGTGTACGACGTCGACAAGTACGTCGCGGCGGTCGAGGGGATTTACCAGGACGTGTTGAAGCCACCATGTGCGGCATCGCCGGGCTCGTAGACTTCTCGGGCCGGCCCGTGAGCCACTGGATGCCGGCCCTCGAGCGTCTGCAGGCGGCGATCAGCCCGCCGCGGCCCCGATGGATGGGGCCGGGTGACGATCGGCGGGCGCACGATTGACGGCGTCGGGTCGTACGGCGCCGCGTCGTTCGATCGCGCGGTCGGCGGAGGACCGACGGTCGGGCTCGTTCACAGCCGGCTGGCCATCATCGACTTGTCGCGCGGCGGCCATCAACCGATGGCGTCCGCCAGCGGCACGAGCTGGGTGACCTACAACGGCGAAATCTACAACTACCGGGCGATTCGCGAGCGGTTGGCGCAGAACGGCCCTTCGCTGCGGTCGAGATCGGATACCGAGGCGTTGGTCGAGCTGATCGATCGGGAGGGGATCGAATCGGTCGGCCGCCTGCGCGGGATGTTCGCCTTCGCGTGGTGGGATGATCGGGCGCGCCGCTTGTGGCTGTGCCGCGACCGGTTCGGGATCAAGCCACTCGTCTACGCGCGTCCGTCTTCGGACGTCGTGGTGTTTGCGTCCGATCCGCAGGCGTTGGCCGCCTCCGGCCTCGTGACGCTCGCACCCAAGCCCGAGGGCGTCGTTCAATTCCTGGTGCGCGGGTCGGTGGACGCCTCGGCCGGCTTCTGGAACGGGACGCACTCGGTGGCGCCGGGCAGCTGGGTCAGCTGCGAGGCCGACGGTGTCTCGAGTCGGACCTACTGGTCGCTCGATCAGCGTCTCATCGACGAGGCGCCGGTCGCGTCGGGGTCGGTGTCGGTTGCGGCGCGTGAGGCGCGCGAGGCCATCACCGCGTCGGTCGAGGCGCACCTCGTGAGCGACGTGCCGGTGGCGGTCTTCCTGAGCGGCGGCATCGATTCGACCGCCCTGCTTGCCTCGGCGCGGCGGGTGACGTCGGCGCCGCTTCAGACGTTTACGGTCACGCTGCCTGGCAGTCCGCTCGATGAAACCGCGGCGGCCCGCGCCGCGGCGGCCAGGTTCGAGAGCGTGCATACCGAGCTGTGCATCGACGATCTCGACGTTGACGCCGCGCTCGACGAGTTCTTCGAGGCGATGCCACAGCCCACCATTGACGGGTTCAATACGTTCCTGGTCGCTCGGGCGGCGCGCAACGCGGGTGCCCGCGTCGCGTTGTCCGGGGTTGGCGGAGACGAGTGGTTCGGCGGGTATCCCAGCTTCGTCGAGGTGCCTCGCCTGGCGCGGCTGCTGCGGATCGCCGGGGCGGCCGGTCGTTGGGTGCCGTGGATCCCAGGAGGTGGAGGCGCGCGGGCCGGCAGACTGCGCGCGATCGCCCGTGCCGCGCCACGGTCGTTGGCCGACGTCTGGTGGGAATATCGTCGAATCTTCACCGACGCGGAAACCCTGGAGCTCACCGGCGTCGCGCCGTCGCGCCCGGCGTGGCCGTCGGTCGACGCGGCGCCGTTCGACGTCGTGCGGTACCTGGAGGTCCGACACTTTCTCGAGCCGCAGCTGCTGGCCGATGCCGATGCCTTCACGATGTGCCGGGCGTTGGAGCTTCGCACGCCGCTCGTCGATCATGTCGTGGCCGAGCACGTGATTCGCGCGGGGCGGTGGCGGCGATCGCCGGGCGCGTCGTTCAAACAGACGCTCTTCCGCGCGCTGCCCGAGCTCGGCGCGGGCGGGCCGCCCGAACGGACGAAGCAGGGGTTCGTTTTGCCCTACGACGCGTGGCTGCGCGAGGCGCTGACCACGCGCGCCCCCCGCCGGCTGCGGGACGCGGCCTCGCGCCTGCGGCATCCGCGGTACGCGCCATTCGTCCGCCGTTTTCTCCGCGGCGAACTGCACTGGTCCCGGGTGTGGGCCCTCTACGTCTTCGATCGATTCGTGGGCGCAGCGACGTAGCTCGTCCGGACGACGCACTGCATGGATCTGTCGATCTTGATCGTCACGTTCAATTCCGCCGGGCAGATTGGCGAGTGCCTGCGGTCGCTTTCCGCCGAGGCGCGCGCGCTGGCGACCGAGATCGTCGTGATCGACAACGCCTCGTCGGACGGCACGGCGGCTGTCGTGCGGGCGCAGTTCCCGGACGTGCGCGTGATCGAGCTGCCCCGCAATCTCGGGTTCGCCGCCGGCATCAACCGGGGACTGCGCGCGACGACCGGTCGCTCGGTGCTGTGGCTCAATCCCGATGGGCATCTCGTCGCCGGTCGGGTGGCCGACGTCCTGGCATGGCTGGACACGCGGCCGGACGTCGGCATCGTGGGCGGCCGTGTGCTGGACCCGTCCGGGGCCGTTCAACTGTCGGCGCGCGCCTTTCCGTCCTACGGCGCCGTGCTGGGCGCTCGGTACTCGATCCTGACGAGGCTCTTCCCCGGCAATCGCTTCTCGCGGCACTTCCTGCGAACCGACTCGAGCTACTCCGCGATTGAGCCCGTGGACTGGGTCTCCGGAGCGTTCCTGCTCCACACGCGCGCGCTGGCGGATCGGCTCGGCGGCCTCGACGAGGGCTTCTTCATGTATTTCGAGGACGTCAACTTCTGTTACCGGGCATGGCGCGCGGGATCGAAGGTGTACTACCACCCGGGCATGACCATCCAGCACGAGATCGGCGGAAGCTCGGAAGGCGTGCCGATGCGGATGCTCGTCGCGCGCCATCGGAGTCTGTGGCGCTGGTACACGAAGCACTTCCGGCGCTTCTGGCTGAAGGACGCGGTCGTGTGGCTGGGCGTGTGGACGCGCTGCGGAGTCCTGATGGCGTCGCGTCTGGTTGGGAGACGGCCGGCGTGACGCGCGCGGCCCTCGACGCGCGCGCGGACCGGATCGCGCGGTCCGGCGCGAAGCGCGCGTTCGACGTGGCCTTTGCCCTGCTCGGGCTCGCCATGACCTGGCCCGTGTGGCTGATCCTCTCGGTGGCGATCAAGATCCAGGACGGCGGGCCCGTCCTGTTCCGTCAGGACCGATCCGGCGTCGGCAGGCCGGACGTTTCAAGTCGTGAAGTTTCGGTCGATGGTGCCGGACGCCGATCGCCACGGTCCCCGTCAAGCCGTGCGGCATGACGCGCGTGTGACCGGCATCGGGCGGCTCATGCGCGCGACCGCGCTCGACGAGCTGCCCCAGTTGTGGAACATCGCCCGCGGCGACATGAGCGTCGTGGGCCCGCGCGCCTTGCGGCCCGGCGAGATCGAGGCGCTGGGGCCGGGGACGTTCGAGAAACTGGAGGATGTCCCCGGGTTCGCGTTGCGGTCGCGTGTGCGTCCAGGGCTCACCGGCATCGCCCAGATCTACGCGCGCCGGGACCTCCCTCGCCGGCAGAAGTTTCGATACGATAGGCTCTACATTCGGCGACAATCTATACAGTTGGATCTTCGCCTCGTCGTCCTCTCGATCTGGATTAGCATCTCCGGAAGATGGGAGCGACGGGGCCTGGAGAACGTGCGTGCCGTGTCACCGTGAAGCCTACATCGATGCGTGACGTGGTCGTGATTGGCGCCGGTCCCGCCGGCCTCACCGCGGCGGCCGACTTGGCGCGCGCCGGGCGCGATGTCGTCGTGCTCGAAGAGCACGACGAGGTCGGGCGGCCCGTCCACTGCACAGGCGTCTTGGGCTACGAGGCCTTCGATCACCTCGACCTCCCGCGCGAGACCATTCTGTCGCTGACCGGCTCGGCGTCGTTCCGGCACGGATCGGGCGAGCCGGTCGTCGTCGATACCGACCGCATCATGGCCGCCGTCGTCGACCGCGCGGCGTTCGATCAGGCGCTGGCCGCGCGCGCCACCCGGGTGGGGGCGGAGCTGCGCACCGGCGCACGGGTCGACCGGCTGACCGTCGAGTCCGGCGCCGTCACCGTCGGCGTGCGCGGCGAGGCCCAGGACGTCCGGGCGAGAGCGTGCGTGCTCGCTTGCGGTGCCAACTATCGGTTCAATCGGGAACTGGGGCTCGGCGTGCCGCGGGCGTTCGTCCAGACGGCGCAGGTCGAGATGCCGTTTCCCGCGATCCCCCGCATCGACGTGCGCGTTGGTCGGGAGATGGCGCCCGGCGGGTTCTCCTGGGTCGTGCCTTTCAGGCGCGGTGAGGTCTCGTACGCGCGGCTCGGCCTGCTCTGCGAGAGCCACGCCCTTCGCAGGTTTCGAAGCTTCACCGCACAGGTCGCGCGGGAGCGGGAGGTCGACCCGGCTTCCATTGTCGAGCCACGACTGAAGATGCTGCCCCTCGGGCCCGTGCGCCGCACCGTCTCGGATCGGCTGATCGCCGTGGGCGACGCGGCCGGCATGGTCAAGCCCACGACCGGCGGCGGCATTTACTATGGTGCGTTGAGCGGCCGTCTCGCGGCCGAAACCCTCGATGAGGCTCTGCGGCGCGACGAGTTGTCCGAGCGTCACCTGCGGAAGCACGAGGATCGCTGGCGCGCGCAGCTTGGGCCGGACATCCGCGTCGGGCTCGCGTTTCGCGCGCTGGCTGGGCGGCTGGGCGATCGTGGTATCCACGCGATCCTCGAGTTCGCCCGGGTCGACGGCTTGCTGCCTCTCCTGAAGGACGCCGCCGACTTCAACTGGCACCGGCGGGCCGCGCTGGCGCTGCTTCGCCATCCCGCCTTTCGCCGCGCGGTGCTCAGCTCGCTCTGGGGCTGAGCCCGCGGTCGGCGCACGCCGACGTTCCCCGCGCCGGCGGCCCGGCGGCGGTCCCGATGCCTTCGCTATTGACGCCGACTGTCGACGAGCTCGCCCGCGTGCTTCGTGAGCCCGGCGGCTTGGATGCGCTCGTCGCGCGCGACGGCGCCGACCTTGTGGCGGCCGCCGTTCGGCGCGAGCGCGTCGGGCCGCTCCTCGCGTTCTCGCGCCCGGACGTGCCGTGGCTGGCGATCTACCGCCCATCCGCCATTCTCGAGGAAGCGGCTCAACACGACGAACTGGTTCGCATCTGCGACGCCCTGGGCGCGCACGGCCTGCGGGCCGCGATCATGAAGGGGGGCGCACTCGGGTACACGCTCTATCCCGCGCCGTGGTGCCGGCCGCGCCTGGACCTCGACCTGCTCGTCAAGCGTCGCGACCGCGATCGGGTGTTCGACGCGCTGGGCACGCTCGGATACGTTCGTGCGCCGCTCATTCCCGGTGAATTCGCCAACCATCAGGACGTGGTCGAGCAATCGTTGGCGCCGAACCTCGTGCACCAGGTCGATGTGCACTGGGAGGCGACCAACCGCGCGGCGCTCGTCCGCCGCGTGCCGGCAGCGGGCCTGCTGGCGCGCGCCAAGCCGGCGCCGTACGCCGGACCGCATGGCCGGGACCTCGACCCGATCGACGCCCTGATCGTCGCGTGCCTTCACCGGGTCGCCCACCACTCGCGGCGCGGCTATCTCATCTGGTGGTGGGACCTCTGGCTCCTGGCCGGCGCGATTGACGCGAGCCAGGCGGCGGCGTTCGCCGAACGGGCGATCGCCGCGGGCATCGCGAGCCTCTGTGCCCACGACCTCGCCGAAGCGCGGCGGTTGTTCGGCAGTGACGGGGGCGCCCTCCTCGAGGACGAGATCGAGCGGCTCTCGGAGGCCGGCCGACGGGAGCCAACTCGACGCCTGTTGGAGCCGGGACGCAGCGTCCTGGGGGACGTCATCGTCAACCTGGCGGCCCTGCCGCGCTGGCGCGACCGCGCGCAACTCCTCCGGGAGCACCTCTTTCCCCCCGCGTCGTTCATAAGGGCCAGCTACGGTCCGCGGCCCACGTTTCTGCTGCCCTGGCTCTACGTCCGCCGGATCCTCTCCGGCGGAAGCCGTTGGATCCGGGACGCCCTCAGACGCTGAGGATTCGTTCGGTGATGCGCTCGCGTCTTCGGCGCTGAGTTCTCAGCTCTCAGGTCTGCCCGCCATCCCGCGCCTTGCCCTCGCCAGCCGGCGGCCGCCGGTTCCGGTCCGGAGGGTCGGGGAGTTCCGCGCGCGCCCCCGTTCCGCTCGTAAACCAATCCGCCAAACGCTGCAGCCGCCCTCGACGCTCGCGGAGCACGTCCTGAAGGTGCTGGACGACGTCGATCGCTTCCTGGAGCGACGAGACGACGCCGATGCCCCGGTTCGTCGCGTGCTCACGGCTCGCGGCGTCGATGCCGTCGCGGAGGAGGAGGACGGCGCGCGCGGTCGACGCGCCGATCACATCGACGCAGTTGTGCATCTGATCGTCAACCACGGCGTCGAGCCGAAGCGCATTGGCCAGCTCGCCGCGCGACCCGGGGACGGTGACGACCGCCGGATAGAAGAACCCATGCTCTTCCAGCCACCACTGCGTTTGGAACTGCACGGGGTCGCCCGACGTGGCGGGGCGGCGCGTCATGAAGACGACCTCCCACTTCAGGCGGCGCGCCAGATCGTAGAGGCGCCCGATTTGCTCAGGCTCGTACGGCGCAAGCTGCATCCACCAGTTCGGCGTCTTCCTGACATGATCCCAGACGCGTTTGATGTCACGCGAGCTGAGGTGATCCGCGGGCATGTCCAGGGTGGTCGACCGCGTCACTCCTGCGTGATCGGCCGCGCGCTCGAAGGCCGATCGGAAGTCGGCGAGCACGCCGTCGATGTCGAATCCCAGGCGGAGCGGCATCAGGGCACCGCCTCGGCAGGCGGGCGAGTCGTTCGCGGTGCCCGGTGGATCGCGAGCGCCGCGGCCGTCGCGAGCAGGAAGAGGACGCCCGGCGTGAGCAGCGGCACTTCCCAGACACACTGCACCGCGAACCCGACGATGCCGGCGAGGGCGCCTTCGCGCACCGCGGCGATTGCGGATTGATCGCGACCCGCTCGGGAAACCGCCAGGGCGAAGAAGGACGCGATCGCGATCGCCGCGGGCGCGGCGACGAGGACTCCGCCTTCCGCGAGTAGTTGCAGGTACTGGTTGTGCGCGTGGTTGAAAAGGACGAGGTGCGGCGCGGTCTGGTAGACCGCCATGACGACGGTCAGGGCGCCGAGCCCGACGCCCACCTGCCAGAACTGCCGGACGACCTGCCAGGCCTCCCGCCAGATGTCGGGGCGGCCGCCGAACGTCCCGGAAAGCGCGTGGTCGAATCGCTGGACCAGCGCGTCGGGACTGGACCAGAACGTGGCGGCGGCGGCCAGCACGACGACGTAGGCGATGAGCGCGATGCGCCCGCCGGTCCCCGACCGGCGCCAGCCCCGCACCAGGCCAAACAGCAGGGCCGCGGCCAGGCCAATGGCGCCGGACCGGGACTGACTGATGAAGAGCGCGGCGATCATGAGGCCGCCGGCGGCGAAGAGCCAGAATGCGCGGGTGTCGGCCAACATGTCGATGCGGGTGCGGCGTCCGACCCAGTGGGTGCGGACGTGCGCCACCACGTAGCCGGCCGTAATGGGCAACGCCAGCACGATCCAGGCCGCGAAGTGGTTGCGATTGACGATGGGGCCGATGGCGTGGGCGCCAGGGGAGAGCGGCGTCCAGAAGCCGTAGATCTTGTGATTTGAAAACAGCGCCGGCTGGACCAGCGCGATGAACGAGACCGTCAGTCCCATCCACGCGATGGCGCGCGCGAAGAAGCGTGCGCCATAGGCGGAGGCGGTCTCGCGGACGGCCCAGAAGATCAGCACCGCCGTCACGAGCGTGCCCGCTCCCCAGAGCCACGCGCTGGGCACGAGCGAGAGGGGATGCCACCCGGAGACGCCCGCCGCGGTGATCGAGACGCGCGCGTCATAGTCGGCGATGCCGGGCGACAGCATCAGCCGCACCGTCTGGGGCAAGGGGATCAGTTGCAGCCCGGCGGCCGCCAGCATCGCAAGGAGTGAGCCATCCAGCCACCGTTCGCCCCGCGCCGCGATCACGGGCCGGGCGAGCCAGCACGCGACGAGTGCCGCGATGATGACCGGCACGAGCGCCCAGGTGTAGACGGCCCCGAAGGCAAAGAGCGACCACCCCAGCGTTGCTATGAGCAGGCCGGCCGCCATGCGGTACAGACTATGCCTTTGCGGTCGCCGAGGTCGAGTCCGAACTCGACCCGTGGCCGGTCCCGTAGTAGCTCTTGTATTGGTAGCCGTAGTACCGCGAATAGTAGTACTTGTTGCGGTCGAAGTTGACCCGATTGAGGACGGCCCCGACGACCTTCGGGCGGCTTGCCATGATGGTCTGGACCGCCCGTTCGGCGAGCCGGCGGCGCGTCATTTCGGCGCCGAGGACGAACACGACGCCGTCGATGAGGGGCGTCAGGATCACGGCGTCGGTCACGGCGAGCACCGGCGGGGTGTCGATGACGACCCAGTCGAAGGGGCCCTGCTTGAGATTCGCGATGAGCTGCTTCATCCGTTCGGAGGACAGCAACTCCGACGGGTTCGGTGGAGTCCGGCCGGCGGTCATCACGCAGAAGTTGGGATCGGACGTGCGCTGAACGGCCTCGCGCACGCGGGCCTGCCCGACGAGCAGGTGCGACAAGCCGATGGTGTTGTTGATCTTCAGCGCCTTGTGCACGCCCGGGCGCCGCATGTCGGCATCGATGAGCAGCACTCGCGATCCGCCGAAGGCCAGGACCATCGCCAGATTGCAGGCGGTCGTCGTCTTGCCCTCGAGCGGCTGCGCGCTGGTGACCGTGATGATGCGCGTCAACTCGCCGCCGCTCGTGAATACCAGCGACGTTCGCAGGGCGCGATAGGCTTCCCCGAATTCGTGCGGGACCGGACCTGAGAGCACGGGCTGCCGGTCCGTGTTGATTGCCGGCACCAGCCCGAGGAACGGCACGTGCAGTTTGCGCGTGATGTCCTCCGGCGTCTTGATGGTGTCGTCGAGGTAATCCAGGCTGAACGCGAGCATCAGGGCCAGGGCGAGCCCGACGGCCAGCGAGATCACCATGTTCCGCGCCTTGTCGGGCTTGAAGGGGGCCTCTGGCGGCTGGGCGTAGTCAACGACGCTCACGTTGTTCGTGATGCCCTTGGCAATAATCTGCGTCTGCTCTTGCTGCGTCCGCAACTGGTTGTAGAGATCCTGCTTGGACGCGATCTCGCTCTTCAACGACCCGTACGAGATGCCGTTCTTGCTGTTCCGGAACTGCAGATCCTTCTGCGCCTGGTACATCGTCTGGTCGAGGTGGGATTCGGCGACGGCCTGGTCGTACGTGCTCTTGGCCGCCTGCTTCATCGCCGAGATCTCGTCCTTGATGTTCTTGGTGATGGTGGCTTCCTGGGCGTCGAGCTGCTTCATCAGCGGGCTCTGGGAACCGATGCCCGCGACGATGTTCTGCTGGCGCTGGGACTCCAGGGCCGCGAGCGACTGTTTGTAGCCGGTAATCGTCTGGTTGTTGCGGACGTCCGGGTACGCCAGCGCCGCCGTCAGGTTGTTGACGTCCAGCCCGCTGATCTCCTTCCACTTGGCCTCGGCCTGTTGGGCGGACATGTTCTTGGCCTGCCAGTCGCTGTAGGCCCTGTTGACGTTCGCGTTCAACTGGTCCGCGTCGAGCAATTGGGCTTGGTCCTGAACCTGCAATTGGTTCTGGCGGTCCGCCTTGATCTGTTCGTCGAGGTCCTTCAGCGTCTGGTCCAGCTGCTTGAGCTGTTCGGTGACCTTGGTCTTCTTCTCCTCGAGGTTCTGGGAGACGTAGTTCTGGGCCAGGCTGTTGGCCGCCGCGGCCGCGAGTCGGGGAAACGCGGACGTAACCGTGACCGTGAACAGGTTGCTGGTCTGCTGGGCCTGGATATCGACGTGAGACACCAGGGTATCGATCGCCCGCCGTTCGGCCGGCGTTTCCACCTCTTCCGGATCCGGAACCACCGGCACCGGCGGGTTGATGACGCCTGGGGGGGCCTGCGTGGCGCCGCTCGGTTTGGGAGAGTTGATCCACGAGCGCGCTTGGTGCGCCGCGTCGGTCGCCAACGTCAACACCATGTCGAGCAGGCCGGTCGACGGTGCCGTACCCGTGAACTCCGGGTCGTCGACCAGGTGGAGGCCGCGGACGACCGAGCGCGCCAGATCCCGGCTCCGCAAGACCTGCAGCTCGGTCTGCATGAAGTAATCGGTATCGGGATAGAGCGCCTGCTGCGCCGACTGGAGGGCCGCCGTGGTCGACGTGTCCGGCTCGGCGCGGATCAACGCGGTCGCCTGGTACTCGGGCGTCGTCGTGAGCGTTTGCGCCACGCCGGCGACCAGGACCAGCAGCGTGACCGAGATGATCACCCTGCGGTACTTGTAGAGCACGCTCAGCCGGTCGAGAAGATGGACCTCGGGCTCGCTGAAATTCGGTGCGCCAGGCACACCCCCGACCGGCACCGC
Source organism: uncultured Acidobacteriota bacterium (assembly GCA_963849525.1). Taxonomy (GTDB): domain Bacteria; phylum Acidobacteriota; class Vicinamibacteria; order Vicinamibacterales; family SCN-69-37; genus CAVXSP01. Next base: position 1,315,380 of record CAWKHL010000010.1, read on the forward strand.
GGCTTGCGGCGGCTCGAGGCCAGGTGTGCTGGGGCCAAACATCGGCACGGCGAATCGGCTGCCTCTCTCGTTAGAAGTTCGGGCTCGACGGGGGCGGCGGCGGGTTGACCACCGGCGCAATCGGCGTCACCACCGCCGTGACACCCGCGCTCGCCGCCGTTTGCACCGCGGACGCCGCCACGTTGCCCGCGACGTTCGGCAGGAAGATCGGGATGTTGTTCAGCGTCCGCACGAAGGTCGCGACCGTTTCCCCCGGCGCGATGCTGAACGGGTGGCCGACGGCCATGATCGCGCTCGCGCGGCTCGCCGAGCCGGCCGCCGTCGCGATCGCCGAGTCGGCATTGTTCACGTACTCGATCACGTACGAGCCGCCGTCGATGTTGTTGAACATGAACTCGCCGTAGGCGTTCGTGTGCGTGTACATCTCGACGTTGCCCGAGACCGTGTTGCGAAGCTGGACGGTGGCGTTGGAAATCGGGCTGTTATTGGCCGTCCACAAGTAGCCCATCACTGCCGTCGTTCGGGCCGCGCCGGTGGTCGCCGCCGTCGTGGCGGTGCGCGTCGCGACCGCCGCCGCGCGAGACGCGCGAACGAGCTCGGCGACCTTCGTGAGCGCGGAGACCGGCCCGGTCGGCGCGGCCGACTGGATCAGTTGAGTCGCAGCGGATGCAGCCGAACCTGCCTGCGCGTGGACCAGTCCAGTCATTGCGACCACCGTCGCCACGAGAGCGATAGTGGGGGCAAGATAGACGGCGAAGAACTTATTCATATACTCTCATGTCATATATCGACACAGCACGTACGTCAAGCACTTCTGGCGAATACAATATTGTCATTCTTGCCGACTCGAGGGTGGCGCTTCGAGAAATGCCGCATCTGTCGCGCGGAAACCACGTCGAACGAAGGACTTGTACCAATTCAAACGCATGCGTGACCGCGCGGGTTTGACCTCATTCCCCGGCCATCCATAGAATGGTCTGAGCAACTTCTCGGCCGGTTGGCCGCCAAGCTGCAGCACGACTCACGTGTACCCAACTTCCATTATGCCTGCCCTGCGCGACACAGTCCAAATGCACCCGGACGTCGTTTGGCGCGAAATTGACGGCGAAATCGTGCTCCTCAATCTGGCCACCGGCCTCTATTACGGGCTCGACGAGGCGGGGTCGTCGGTGTGGCGGCAGTTCGCCGCGGTGCCGATGTCCCTCGAAGCGGTGCGTGACGCGCTCTTGACGCAGTACGACGCCGCGCCGACGGCAATCGAGCAGGACCTGCTGGCGCTCGTCGGACAGCTCGCCGACACGCAGCTCGTCGTCGTGTCCTCCGCCTAACGCGGCCTCATTCCCCTCGTGAGTGGCATCGCCGGTCTCTGGTCGCGCGACGGCGCGCACGCGGATCGCGCGGTGGTTCGCGCGATGCTCGACTCGATGTCGCATCGAGGCGACGACGATGTCGGTGTGCGCGCGGCCGGGTCGGCGGCTGCGGGACACCGGGTGCGCTGGACCACCGTCGAGGCACAGTCCGAGCGCCAGCCGCTGGTCTCCGCTGACCAGCGCCTGCACCTCGTCTATGACGGCCGCCTCGACAACCGCGCCGAAGTCGCGGCGGTGCTCGCTCTTCCCTCGTCAACTTCGGATGGCCAACTGCTCGTCGAGCTCCTCGGACGCGAGGGGCCGCGCGGGCTCGCGCGCGCGGTCGGCGAATTCGCGCTGGCCTGCTGGTGCCCCTCGGAGCGGCGTCTCTGGCTCGCGCGCGACGCCTTTGGCATGCGGCCGCTTTACTACGCGGTGGGCGCGCGCGCTGTTGCCTGGGCCTCGGAGCTGCAGGCGGTCCTGCAGCCTGGCTGGGTGGCCCGGCGGCCCAACGAAGGCTTCTGGGCCGAGTATCTGGCCTTGTCCGTCAGCACGGTCGATGAGACTCCCTTCGCGGACGTCTGGCGTCTCCCGCCGGCGCACGTCCTCGAGGTCGTCAACGGCCAGGTGTCACGGTGGCGATATTCGACGCCGACACCGCTCGCCGAACGGCCCCAGCGCGACGATGGGGCCGCCGAGAATTTCCGAAACGTGCTGACGACGGCGGTCGACGCGTGCCTGCGCACGATCGGCCAGCCGGCGTTTCAGTTGAGCGGCGGATTGGACTCCTCGTCGGTCGTGATGCTGGCCCGAACGCGCGGCGTGCGGTCGCCTTCGACCTTCTCGCTGGTGTATCCGGGGGATCCAGACACGGACGAATCGCCCTTCATCGACGACGTGGTCGGCGCGGCAGACGCCGGCTCGGTCCGACTCGCGCCGCCCGTGTTTCGTGCCGACGCGCTGTTCGAGCCGGCGCTGCGGCACCAGGACGCACCCGGTCTGCCGGTTGGCGAACCCCTGATGCATCCCCTGCTTGACGCCGCGGCGGCAAGCGGCGCGCGCGCGATGCTGACCGGTGTGGGCGGCGATGAGTGGCTCAACGGCAGTCCGTTCCGGCTGGCGCGCTTGATCCGCCGCGGACGCTGGGGCGCGGCGGCGCGATATGCCCGCGAGTATCGGGACGCCTACGCCACTGGTCCGCACTGGTTCGTGTGCGCGGGACTCCTGCCGCTCGTGCCCGTCTGGGCGAAGCAGGCGTTTCGCTCGCTCGTACCCAGACAGGTCGACGCGCCCTGGATCGTGCCGGCCTTCGCGCGGCGCGCGGGGTTGGCCGACCGCCTTCGCGCCGGCTATGACCGCACGCCCGCGGTCGCCGACCGCGTCGTCCGGGAGTCGCTGGAGCGCGTGACCTCCGGCGACCACGTGCACGCGCGCGAGTCGCTGGACCGCATGGGCGCGCACGCCGGCATCGAGCTGCGCCATCCGTTCCTCGATCGACGCGTCGTCGAATTTCTCATCGGACTGCCCGACGATCTGCGCTTTCGCGACGGGCAGGCGAAACATGTGCTGCGCGCGGCGCTGGCCGGCTCGCTGCCCGAACGCGTGCGGCTCCGGCCCGACAAGACGACTCTGAACCGCGTGCTGCTCGCGGCCGTGCGCGTCGCGGCTCGAGAGTTCACGTGGCCTGACCTGCGCGTGGCCGACCTCGGCTGGGTGGACGCACCCGCCGCGCGTTGAACTCCTCGCGGACGTGGTCACGAACGGGAGGCGCGACGCGCCACCGGTCGCGAACGTCTACGCCGCCTGGTATGTGATGGGCGCCGAGCGTTGGCTGCGCCGCGCATTCGTCTGAATTGAGATCCGGGGGGCTTCGCCCCCGCGGGCCCCCCGACGCCGTCGCTCGCCCCGCGCTCCGTCGCGGGGCTCCGCTCCGGCGGGCTCACTCGGCTGCGCTCGTTCGCAAGATCGTCCTGGGGCTCCATCTTCGCGGAGCGCTTGCTGCGCTCGCGGCTCAGGTGGACCGCCGTCGTTGCGGGCCTGACGGCGCCGACTTCTGCGATATTCTTCTGAGTCCGGCTGAACGCCGATCACCATGTCGCTCATTCTCGACGAACACCGACAGTATCTGTCCGACCCTCCGCGCCTCGCGGCGTTCGATCGCGCGATTCGTGCGCTGGTCCGGCCCACCGACATCGTGATCGACCTGGGCTGCGGCACGGGGATTCTGGGCCTGATGGCCTGCCGCGCCGGGGCACGGCGCGTTTACGCCATCGACGATGGCGGCATGATCGGCGTGGCCGCCGAGGCCGCACGCCGCAACGGCTTCGGTGATCGCATCGTGCATATCGCCGGCAAGTCCACGCGGGTGGACGTACCCGAGCGGGCCAATGTCATCGTCAGCGACCAGATCGGCCGGTTGGGATTCGAGGCCGGCTTGATGGAGTTCTACGACGACGCGCGGCGCCGCTTGCTGGCGCCGGACGCCCGCGTCCTTCCCGAGCGCGTGACGACGTGGGCGGCTCCGGTCGAACAGCCGGCGCTCTTCGGCCAGGTCGAGTTCTGGAAGACGCCACGCGCCGGCTTCGACTTTGCCTTCATCCGCGAGGCGGCCGTCAACACCGGCTATCCGCACACGTTCACGCCCGGCGACCTGCTGGCGCCGGGCGCGCCTGTTGTGGCCTATGACATTCGGGCCGAGGGCGTCGCGTCGTCAATGGCAGCGGGGACCGCGACGTTCGAGGTGACCCGCCCGGGTCTACTTCACGGTCTCGCCGGGTGGTTCGCCGCCGACTTGGTGCCGGGCGTCGTGCTGACCAACGCGCCCGGGGCGCCAGATCGGATTGAGCGCCGACACTCGTACCTGCCGGTTGACCGTGCCGTGTCCGTCATTCCGGGCGACCAGGTTTCGGTCACGCTGCGGGTGCGCCCGGCCGACGTGCTCTTGTCGTGGCGTGTCGCCGTGACGCGTCGCGGCGAGCGGATCGCGTCGTTCGACCACACGACGCTCAGGGGCATGCTGATTTCGCAGAGCGACCTCGTTCGCACGCGTCCGGACGCGCGGCCCCGCGCCGGCCAACGCTCGCGCGCGGCGGCGACCGTGATTGGGTTGGCCGATGGGACCCGCACGCTGCGCGAGATCGAAGCCCTCACGTACGAACGACACCCGGACATGTTTACCTCCGCGGCGGACGTGGCCGCCTTCGTCTCCGGGACCATCGGCACCCCGCCCGGCACGCCATGAGCCTGCCGGCCACCGGCCTCTTGCAGTTTGCCGATCTCGTGCTGGCGTGCGATCGGCCGCTGCCCGAGTTGCCAGGCGCCGCCGCCGGCCGGCCGGCCGACGTCCACATCGCCTGGACCGATTTGCGGACTTCAGAAGTCGCGTGGATCCAGCAGTGGGCCTCCGATGGACTGCGCCTGGGCCTCGCTGGCTTGGACTATGTGGTGGACTTTCCTGAGGAGGCGAGGTTCCTCATTTCGCCAGATGGCCGCCGCGTCACCGTCCTGTGGCCGGCGGCGGCGCCGGAGGCCACCGTTCGCCACTATCTGCTGAATCAAGTCCTGCCGCTCGTCTTGAACCGGTTCGGCCGGTTCGTGATCCACGCCTCCGCCGTGAGCTGGCGTGATGGCGTCATCGCCTTCGTCGGGCGCACGGGCTCGGGCAAGTCGACGCTCGCGGCGGCGTGCGTGTCGCTCGGCGCGTCAATCGTCACTGACGATAGCCTCGTGCTCACTCCGCCCGACGCTGGCGCGAACTGGCTCGCCGTGCCGAGCTACCCGGCGCTTCGCGTGTGGCCGGAGTCGCTGCCGCTGCTCGGTTGGTCCGAGCGGCGATGGCAGACCACGCCGCACGTCTCGGACAAGCTGCGCTTGACGCTGTGGCGCGAGCCGCCGGCGTTCGAAACGCGAACGCTGCCGCTCCGGCAGGTCCTCCTCGTTTCGGTCGGGGCGGAAGGCGACGGGCCGCGGCCGGCCCACGGCAGCTCGGTGGCCGTGGCGCTGGCGTCCCAACTGTTTCGCCTCGACGTGCGGGACGCCGGCGAATCGCGGCGGCTGCTCGACCGGGTCGTCGCGCTCGCCTCGGCGGTCCCCGTCGCCCGGCTCGAGGTGGCCGGTGGACCCCCTGAGTTGCGATCCGTTGCGAGCCGCGTGCTCACCGAGGCTGGCTGGTGAGGCTTGCGCCATACGGCCTGTTGGACGCATATTAGGGCAGCAAGGAGACGCCGACCATGACGCCAGCCGACCCGCCGGGCGGCCCCAACGACAAGCAGACGGGCGCACGCCGCGCCTGGGCGAAGCCGAAGCTCGTCGAATACGGCCACATCAGCAAGCTGACGCAGGGCAACAGCGGCATGAACGCGGAGACGCAGGGTCAGACAATCGTCAAGCCTCCGATGTGCTTGTAGCCGTGTCGCGGGCTGCGCGCCGCGCGCGGTCCGCCCGCCAGCCGCGCTCGTGACCTCCCTCGGAACGCCAGTCGTTCGCGTTGACGCCCTCACGCGAGTCTTTCGCGCCCGTTGGTTTCCCGCCCATGTTCCGGCCGTGACGGCACTCGCCGGCGTGTCCTTCGCGGTCGAGCGGGGCCGCATCTGCGGGCTGCTCGGGCCGAACGGCGCCGGCAAGACCACAATCTTGGAGATTCTGGCCACGGTGCTGCTGCCGAGCGGCGGCCAGGTGTTCGTCGATGGCCACGACGTCGTGAGCGAGGCGCGTACAGGTTCGACGGGTGATCGCATACGGGGCTTCCAACACGGCGTCGTTCTTCGACCGGGTGACGGGACGCGAGAACCTGCTGTTTTTCGGCGCGCTCTACAATCTTGGCGAGGCCGAGCTCGGCCGGCGCATTGCAACCGAGACGGCTCGTCTGGGACTCTCCGGAGCGATCGATCGAGAAGTGCGTACCTATTCAGACGGCATGCGTCAGCGGCTGGCGCTCGCACGCGCGCTGGTGACCGATGCCACGGTCTGGCTCCTCGATGAACCCACGCGTAGTCTCAATCCGTCCGGCCGGCTCGCCTTCGGGCGACTGCTCAGGACGTTGGCGCGCGACCGCGGGCTGACGATGGTCATGGCGACTCACGACCTGGCGGAGGCGGCCGCCTGCTGCGACGACGTATGCGTTATCGCGGACGGCCGGATCCGCGCGTCGGGTCCGCCCGCGGCGCTCGAGGCCGAGTGGGGGTCGCTCGGCCGCGCCTATCAGAATCCTTACTGGGGACCCAATCGCCTCGTGATGACGCTTCACGGCCGCCTCCGTCTCGCGTGGTGGAAGGCTCGAGTCGTCTTCTGGCGCGACCTCCGGACCGACCTCAGCTACCGCGTGTCGTTCGTCCTCGACCTGGTCAACGGCCTGGTCTTCGCCTTGTCGTACATGTTTCTCGCGGTGTTCTTCGGCAACACGCGGCCGGACGGGTACGACGCCCTGGGCTTCCTCATCGTCGGGATGGCCGCCAATGGCGCGATGACGAGCGCGCTGCTGTGCTTCGCCCAGGCGGTTCGCGGCGCCGATGCCTCGGGCGCAATCAAGGCGGTTCTCGTCACGCCGACCGCGCCCGCCACGTTCCTGTTGTTGGGCTCTCTCTACCCGCTGTGCCGCGCGGCGCTCGACGCCGTGGTCCTGCTCGGATCGGGCTGGCTGTTCGGGCTGTCGTTCGGGCGGGCGAACTGGCCGGGGGCGGTGGTCGTGTTCGTCCTCGGCGCGATGAGCATGGCGACGTTTGGCGTGCTGTCGGCCGCCTGTGCTTTGGTGTTGAAGCGCGGCGACCCAGTGGTGTGGCTGCTCGGCGCCGCGAACTGGCTGCTGTCGGGGGTCGTCTACCCGACGGCCGTGCTGCCGCCGCTGCTGAGGCGGCTGTCGGATCTGCTTCCGGCGACGCACGTGCTCAAGGCGATGCGCGCGCTGTTGCTCGAAGGTGCGCCGGTGGCGGCGGTCGCGCCGCATCTATGGTTTCTCCTGGCGTTTGCCGGGGTGGGCGTGCCCGCCAGCTTGTGGGTCGTCGAACGGGCGATTCTGTACGCCAAGCGCGAAGGCACGTTGGGGCAGGCCTGATTCCGGGAACCGCCCGCTCGGGCGCGTCCGGGCGATCAACAGGGAGTGACGAGTGCGCGGTCAACAGGGGTGGGAAGGCTGGGACGAGTACGCGCGGTTCTACGACTGGGAGAACGCGCGCACGATTGGACGCACCGATGTGCCGTTCTGGCGCGACCTGGTGCGCCGCGCCACGTCACCGGTGCTCGAGCTGGGATGCGGTACCGGCCGCCTGCTCGTGCCAATGGCGCGCACCGGCGCTCGCGTCGTGGGCGTGGATCGAATCGGGCCCGATGCTCGAGCGCCTGCGCTCCCGCGTCCGTCGCGTGGCGGTGGCGCGGCGGCCGGTCGTCGTGCGCGGCGACGTTCGCGCCCTGCCGTTTCCGCCCGGCGCGTTCGGTCTCGTCATGGCGCCGTATGGCCTGCTTCAGTCGCTGCTGGGCGAGCGGGATCTTGACGACACCTTGCGCGAAATCATGCGCGTCGTCCGGCCGGGTGGCCTGGTCGGCATCGACCTGGTGCCCGAGTTGACGACGTGGAGCGAGTACCGGCGCCGCGTGCGCATGCAGGGGGTGCTGCCGGGCGGCGCCGACGTCACGCTCGTCGAGTCGGTGCGGCAGGACGCGGCGCGGCACTTGACGATGTTCGATGAGGAATTTGTCGAACGCGTGGGGCGTCGAACGCGGCGGCGGCGTTTCACCCTGACGTTCCGCACGAGGTCGATGGCCGACGTGCGCGCGCGGCTCGAGGCGGCCGGCGCGCGGATCGACGCCGTCTTCGGGGATTACCGCGGGCGCCCCTGGGACGAACGCGCGGAGACGTGGATCGTGCTGGCCCGCAAGGCCTGAACGGGCCTGCATGATAAAATTCCCGGGATTCCTGAGCCTCGAACGCTGGAGATACTGCCATGTCAGGCCATTCCAAGTGGCACACGATTAAGCACAAGAAGGGCGCTGCCGACGCCAAGCGCGGGAAGATCTTCACCCGCCTGATCAAAGAGCTCACGGTGGCCGCCCGCAGTGGCGGCGGCGACCCCGACATGAATCCGCGACTTCGCACGGTCGTGGCCGACGCCAAGGCGGTCAACATGCCCGCCGAGAACATCAAGCGGGCGATCCGGCGCGGCACCGGCGAAGAAGAGGGCGTGAGCTACGACGAAGTGACCTACGAGGGGTACGGCCCCGGCGGCGCCGCCGTGCTCGTCGATACGCTCACCGACAACCGGAATCGCACGGTCGGCGAGATCCGGCACACGTTCTCCAAGTACGGCGGCAACCTCGGCGAGGCGAACAGCGTCGCGTGGATGTTCGCCAAGAAGGGCGTGGCGACGATCGACAAGGCCCAGATCGACGAGGACGGGTTGATGAACGCCGCGATCGACGCCGGGGCCGACGACATGAAGGACGACGGCGACACCTGGGAAGTCACCTCGTCGCCCGACGTCCATAGCAAGGTGCTCGAGGCGATTCGCGCGCTGGGCATCGAGCCAGCGTCGGCGTCGATTGTCATGCTGCCCCAGAACTACGTGAAGCTCGAGGGCAAGCAGGCGCAGCAGATGCTCCGGCTGATGGAAGCGCTCGAGGACAACGACGACACCCGGAACGTCTGGTCGAACTTCGACATCGAGGAGAAGGAAATCGAGGCCTCGCTCGCGTGAGGATCTTCGGGATCGATCCCGGCTCGGCCAGGACCGGCTACGGATGCGTCGACACCGACGGCCGGCAACACCACCTCGTCTCCTACGGCGTGCTGTCCGCGCCGGCCGCCTCGAGCCTCCCCGAGAAGCTGCACGCCATCCACGACGGCCTCGGCCGGCTGATCCAGTCGCTCCATCCGGATTGCGTGGTCGTCGAGGACCTGTTCTACGCGCGCAACGTCAAGAGCGCGCTGGTGCTCGGGCACGCGCGCGGGGTGGCCCTGCTGGCGGCGGTCGAGGCGGGGGTGCCCCTCGTCGAGTACACGCCGACGCAGATCAAACTGGCGATCGTCGGCTACGGCCGCGCCGAGAAGGCGCAGATGCAGCAGATGGTCAAGCTGCTGCTCGGATTGACCGTCGTGCCGTCGCCGCACGACGCGGCGGACGCGCTCGCGATTGCCGTCTGCCATGCGCACTCGGGAACCTCGGCGCTCGCCCGCCGGGCGTCGCGCCGGCTGCCGCGAGCGCGTACCAGCTGGCGCCACTTCCAGCCGGGCCCGAAGGTGCGGAACCAGGCGCCGTGATCGCGCATCTCGCCGGGACGCTTCTCGACAAGCAACTCCAGCGGCTGGTCGTCGATGTCGGCGGCGTCGGGTACGAAGTGTACGTGCCGCTCTCGACGTTCTACGACATTGGCGAGCCCGGTGCGCCCGTGGCCCTGCGCGTCCACACGCACGTCCGCGAGGAGGCCATTCAGCTGTTCGGCTTTGCGACGAGCCTCGAGCTGGCGTTATTCGAGCGGCTGATTGGTGTCAGCGGTATCGGGCCGAAGCTCGCGCTGGCCGTCCTCTCCGGCATCGAGGCGCCCGACCTCGCGCGGGCGATTCGCTCCGCCGACCTCGCTCGGCTGACGGGGATTCCCGGCGTCGGCAAGAAGACGGCCGAGCGGATCGTGATCGAGCTTCGCGACCGGCTGCCGATGACGCCGGCCGAGGAGGCGCGCGGCCTCTCGCCCGAGACGAACGACGTGCGCGCGGACCTTCTGTCGGCGCTGGCCAATCTCGGGTACCAGCGGGTGGCGGCCGAACGGGCCGTCAACCGTGCGCTGGCCGGCGACGAGCCGAAGACCTTCGAGCCGCTGCTGCGCGAGGTCCTGAAGGCATTGGCGAAGGGGAAGTAGACCGGCGCGGGGAGACAGCCCGCGGACACGACCGCTGGCGCCAAGGCTTCGGCGAGTCCGCCGAAGCTTCAGCGCCGGCGGAAGTGCCGCGGCCAGCCCGGTGGGGAAAGTTCGAACTTCGAAGTTCGAAGTTGTGCGATGGGGTGGGGCCCCACGCAGGTGAGAGAACGACAGCCCGCGGACACGACCGCCGGCGCCAACGCTTCGGCGAGTCCGCCGAAGCTTCAGCGGAGGCGGGAGTGCCGCGGCCAGCCCGGTGGGGAAAGTTCGAAGTTCGAACTTCGAAGCTCGAAGTTGTGCGATGGGGTGGGGCCCCACGCAGGTGAGAGAACGACAGCCCGCGGACACGGAGTGCCGCGGCCAGCCCGTCAGGGCGCCGCGCGAAGCGCGAAGAGGCGTGGGGGTGGGGCCCCACGCAGGTGAGAGAACGACAGCCCGCGGACACGGAGTGCCGCGGCCAGCCCGTCAGGGCGCCGCGCGAAGCGCGAAGAGGCGTGGGGGTGGGGCCCCACGCAGGTGAGAATGATGACCATGGCCAAAGACGACGTCGTCAATGCGGCGCGCGTCGATGACGACGCACAGTACGAGGTCGGGCTGCGCCCGCGCGTGCTCGACGACTACATTGGCCAGGACCGCGTGCGCGAGAACCTCCAGGTCTCGATCGCCGCCGCGCGCCAGCGCGGCGAGGCGCTCGACCACGTGCTCCTCTACGGCCCGCCGGGCCTCGGCAAGACGACCCTGGCCTTCGTCATTGGCAACGAGATGGGCGTGCCCGTGCGGTCGACGTCCGGGCCGGTGCTGGAAAAGCCCGGCGACCTGGCCGCCATCCTGACCAACCTCCAGCCGCGCGAAGTCCTTTTCATCGACGAGGTCCACCGGCTCAGCCCGGCGATCGAGGAGATCCTCTATCCCGCGCTCGAGGACTTCGAGCTCGACATCCTGATTGGACAGGGGCCCAGCGCGCGTTCGGTGAAGGTGCCGCTCCAGCCGTTCACGCTGATTGGCGCGACCACACGCGCCGGGCTGCTCACCGCACCGCTCCGCGCGCGATTCGGCATCGTGCACCGGCTCGATTTCTACGCGGAGACCGACCTCACGGAAATCGTCACGCGGTCGGCCAGGATTCTTGGGCGTCGCGATCGCGACGGACGCGACGAGCGAGATCGCGCGCCGGTCGCGCGGCACGCCGCGCATCGCGAACCGCCTCCTCCGCCGCGTCCGCGACTTCGCGCAGGTCCGGGCGGACGGACGCGTGTCGATGGACGTGTGCCAGGACGCCCTGCGGCTCCTCGAGGTGGACCGGCACGGCTTCGACGAAGCGGACCGCCGGCTCCTGCGGACGATTATCGACAAGTTCGGCGGCGGACCGGTTGGCCTGAACAGCCTGGCGGCGGCGATCGGGGACGAGAAGGACGCCATCGAGGACATCTACGAGCCCTACCTGATTCAGATAGGGTTTCTCGATCGGACGCCGCGTGGTCGCGTGGCGACGGCGCGCGCGTACGAATACTTCGGCCTCTCGGCACCGGGGCCCGGAAAGGATCGGTTGTGGTAACGACGTTGCGGTCGGTCAAGATCGCGGGGTTGGCGGGCTACGTGCCGCCGAAGCTCCTGACCAACGCCGACCTCGAGCGGCTGGTTGAGACGAGCGACGAATGGATCGTGCAGCGCACGGGCATTCGCGAGCGCCACATCGTCGAGCCGGGCGTGGCCTCGTCGGATCTGGCCCGGCCCGCGGCCGAAGCCGCGATCCGCGAAGCGGGGCTGACGCCCGCCGACATCGGGCTCATCCTGGTGGCGACGACGACGCCCGACACGCTGTTTCCGAGCACGGCCTGCACGCTGCAGGACAAGATCGGCGCGAAGAACGCGTGGGGCTTCGATTTGGGCGCCGCCTGTTCGGGGTTCGTCTACGCGCTCACCGTGGGCTGGCAGATGGTGGCCACCGGCGCGGTCGAGCACGTCCTCGTCGTGGGCGTGGACGTCATGTCGAGCATCATCGACTACACCGATCGCGCCACGTGCGTGTTGTTCGGCGACGGCGCGGGGGCGGCGGTGCTGTCGCCGGCGGGAGCGGGCGAGCCTGCGTTCATCGACTTCCTGAATGAAACCGACGGATCGCTCGGCTGGGCTCTGTGCATGCCGGCCGGTGGAAGCCGGCTGCCGGCCTCGGCCGAGACGGTCGAGCAGCGCCTTCACTATGTGAAGCAGGAAGGGCAGACGGTCTTCAAGTTCGCGGTCAAGAAGAGCCAGGAGTTGACGGTGCGGCTCCTCGAGCGCAACGGCCTGACCGGCAAGGACATCGACCTGTTCGTCTCGCACCAGGCGAATCGGCGCATCATCGAGGCGACCGCGCAGCGGCTGGGCCTGGGACCGGAGAAGGTCGTCATCAACCTGGACAAGTACGGAAACACGACCGCGGGCACGATCCCGCTGGCGCTCTCCGATGCACGCGCCGACGGCCGGCTGCGCAAGGGCGCGCTGGTGCTGCTCGCGTCAGTCGGCGCCGGCGTGACCGCCGGCACCCTGCTGCTGCGCTGGGGTCTCTAATCGGGCCCCAGGCCCCAGGCCCCAGGCCCCAGGCCCCGGGCCCCAGGCCCTAGGGGCGCCACGAGTGGTTTCAGGCAGACGCCCGCGGACACACCGTGCCGCGGCCAGCCCGGTAGGGCGCCGCGCGGAGCGCGTGAGCGAGTGGGGGTGGGGCCCCGCGAGCGGTTTCTATTTGATGGCGGGCGCGATCAGTCGGAACACCGCGGCGGATCGATCGACCGCTACCCATTGGGCGCCTCCGTCAATGGTGCGCGGTTCGGCGCCGGCCTCGGCGGTCTGCACGAGGACTTCCCACCGGCATTTCGGCTTGCGTCGCGGCAGGACGAACGACACGTTCTTCGTGCCGGCGTTGAAGGCGATGAACAGCGTGTCGCCGAGGATCCGGCGCCCGCGGCCGTCCGTCTCGGGAATGGCGTCGCCATTGAACAGGACGCCAATCGCGCGCCGCTCGGCGTGGTTCCAGTCGGCGTCGCTCATCTCCTTGCCGTCCGGCCGCAGCCAGAGCACGTCGGCCGACCCCGGTGCGCGCCCGCTCAGGAACGTGCGGCGCCGCAGCACGGGCTGCGACCGGCGAAGTGCGACGAGCTGCTGGACGAACGCCAGGAACTCGCGCTCCTCGGGCGGCAATCTCCCACGGCGTCCACGTCAACTCCGAGTCCTGGCAGTACGCGTTGTTGTTGCCCGACTGGGTGCGCCCGACTTCGTCTCCGCCGCTCAGCATCGGGACGCCAATCGACACGAAGAGCGTGACGACGAAGTTGCGCCGCTGGCGTCGGCGGAGCTCGCGGATCGCGGGGTCGTCGGTGGGGCCTTCGACGCCGCAATTCCAGCTGAGGTTGTTGGAATCGCCGTCGCGGTTCTCCTCGCCGTTCGCCTCGTTGTGCTTCTGCTGGTACGCGACCAGGTCGGAGAGCGTGTAGCCGTCGTGCGCGGTGATGAAGTTGATGCTGGCGTGCGGCTGGCGGCCCGACTGGCCGTAGAGGTCGCTGCTGCCCGAGAGCCGCGTGACGAAGGCGGGCAGCACGCCGGAATCGCCCTTCCAGAACTGGCGCATCGTGTCGCGATACTGGCCGTTCCATTCGGCCCAGCCCGGCGGGAAGTTGCCGACCTGATAGCCGCCGTCGCCGATGTCCCAGGGCTCGGCGATGAGCTTCACGCGCGAGATCGTCGGGTCCTGGCGGATGACGTCGAAGAACGCCGACAGACGATTCACGGCGTGCAGCTCGCGCGCCAGCGCGGCCGCCAGATCGAACCGGAAACCGTCGACGTGCATCTCCTCGACCCAGTACCGCAGGCTGTCCATGATGAGCTGGAGGACCTGCGGCGACTGCATGTTGAGCGTGTTGCCGCAGCCGGTGAAGTCCTCGTAGCGCGACCGCCGCTCCGGGACGAGCCGGTAGTACGTCGCGTTGTCGATCCCGCGCAGCGTCACGTTCGGGCCCCGATGGTCGCCCTCGGCGGTGTGGTTGTAGACGACGTCGAGAATCACCTCGAGGCCGGCCGCATGCAGCGCCCGGACCATCATCTTGAACTCGCGCGCGGCCGCGAGCGGGGAGGTCCGCGTCGTGTAGCGGACGTCGGGCGCGAAGTACGACAGCGTGTTGTAGCCCCAGTAGTTCGACAGGCCGCGCTGGACGAGCCAGTGCTCGTCCACATGGTGATGGACGGGCATCAGCTCGACGGCCGACACGCCGAGGGCGCGGAGGTGCTCGATGGCCGATTCGGTGGCCAGCCCCAGGTAGGTACCGCGCAGGTCGGGCGGGATGTGCGGGTCGATCGCGCTGAATCCTTTGACGTGCAGCTCGTAGATCGTCGTCTCGTGCCAGGGCGTGGCCGGAGGCCGATCGTCGCCCCACGTGAACGCCGGGTCGATCACGGCCGCGAGCGGCGCGTCGGGGGCACTGTCGGACAGGTCGATCGGGCCGTCGCCATCGCCGCCGGCCGCGAACGCGAAGAGACGCCGGCTCCAGCGGAGCGGCCGGCCGATGCTCTTGGCATACGGATCGAGCAGGATCTTGGCTGGGTTGAACCGGTGGCCGTTTTCCGGCTCCCACGGGCCGTGCACGCGGTAGCCGTACAGCTGGCCCGGCCGGATGTCCGGCAGGTACCCGTGCCAGACCATGTCGGTGCGCTCGGGCAGCGACACGCAGACCCGCTCCATCGTGTCGTGCACCGAGTCGAAGAGGCAGAGCTCGACCTTCGTCGCGTATTCGGAGAACAGGGCGAAGTTGACGCCGCCGGCATCCCATGTCGCGCCCAGCGGATACGGTTGCCCGGGCCACACTCTCATGACAGATAGTCTATGGGCGGACGCGCTCGCCGCGAACGGCGCTGGCCCGGGCGGCCCCCTTTGTGGTGTGCTGGGGCCGTGACCAGCCCCCGACCGGTCTCCGCCCTCGCGCGGCTGCGCGGGTGGGCCGAGTGGCTCGATTCCCGGTTCCGCGTGCCCTGGACGTCGATCCGATTCGGCCTCGACCCGATCTGCTCGCTCGTGCCGGGCGTGGGCGACCTCGTCAGCCCGCTGTTCGCCCTGCTGCTCGTCGTGCAGGGGATTCGCCAGCACGTGCCGCGTATCGTGCTGGCGCGGATGGTCCTGAACGCCTTCATCGACGCGCTCATTGGGACCATCCCCATCGCCGGCACGATTGGCGACGTCTTCTGGCGAGCCAACCTCATGAACCTCGCGCTGCTCGAGCGGCACGCGCAGCCCGGCCGCGCGCCCAGGGCCGGCGACTACGCATTCGTCTGGGGCATCGCTGCCGTCTTCGGCCTGTTGATGGCCGTGCCCGTCGCGCTTGGTATCTGGTTCTCGATCCTGCTGTGGCGGCGGCTGGTGGGATGAACGTCTCCGAGTTCGACTTCGACCTTCCGGAATCCCAGATCGCGCAGGAGCCTCGGCCCCGCGGTGCCTCGAGGCTGCTCGTCGTCGATCGCCGTGCGGCGTCGTGGGAAGAGGCGGCGGTCGCCGACTTGCCGCGGTGGCTGAAGGCGGGCGATCTCGTCGTCGCCAACGACACGCGCGTCTTTCCCGCGCGGCTGATCGGACGCCGGGACCCGAGCGGCGGCGCGGTCGAATGCCTGCTTCTCGAGCGGGTCGACGACCAGCAGTGGCACGCCCTGGTGCATCCCGGGCAGAAGCTCAAGCCCGGCGCGCGCATGCGATTCGACGACCCGGCGCGCGCGCCAGGGGTGGCGCTCGCCGCCGAGATCGTCCGGCGCGAGTTCTTCGGGCGGCGCCTCGTGCGCTTCGACGTCGAAGGGACCGAGAGCCTGGATGCGGCGGTCGACGCGCTCGGCCACGTGCCGCTGCCGCCGTACATCCACCGCCCCGATAGCTCGGCCGACCGCGAGCGGTACCAGACGATCTACGCGCGCGAGCGGGGATCGGTCGCGGCGCCGACCGCCGGGTTGCACTTCGATCAGTCGATGCTCGACCGCCTGGACGCGAACGGCATCGCGCGCACGCTCGTCACCCATCACGTCGGGTACGGCACGTTCAAGCCCGTGCGTGTCGATCGGATCGAGGACCACGTCGTCGATTCGGAGCGATACGCGATCCCCGCCGGCGCGGCCGCGGCCGTCACGCGGGCTCGCGAGGTCGGCGGGCGCGTCCTCGCCATCGGCACGACGACCACGCGGGCGCTCGAGAGCGCGGCGGACGGGAGCGGCCGGATCCGCGTCGGCGCGGCGACGACGGACCTGTTCATCTATCCGGGGCACGCGTTCACGCGTGGTCGATGCGCTCTTCACGAATTTCCACCTGCCGCGGTCGTCGCTGCTCATGCTGGTCGCCGCCTTCGGCGGCCGCGACTTGATTCTGGCGGCGTATCGTGAGGCCGTGGCGCGCGGCTTCCGCTTCTATAGCTACGGCGACGCGATGCTGATAACATGACCGCCCCATCAGCCGCAGGTCCATTACCCATTCAGCGATGCCGTTTCCCTACGAGGACTTCGACCTTTCCGGCGTCACCACCTATCCGCTGGCCAGCCGGCCGAGCAAGGTGCGCGCCGCGGACTTCGCTCGCGCGTGGGATCCGAAGTCAGGCCTGCCGGGCTGGCTGGCCTCGCTTCCGCACCTGCTCGCCGCCGACGACTTTCGTGCCGTGGTCCTGGCCATCGATCGCGCGCGCAGGCGCGGGCAAGGGCATCGTGTGGGGGATTGGCGCGCACGTGATCAAGACGGGGCTCGCGCCGGTCCTGATCGATTTGATGGAGCGCGGGTTCGTGTCCGCGATTGCGCTGAACGGGGCCGGGCTCATCCACGACTTCGAGATTGCCTTGTCGGGAGCGACCTCGGAGGACGTGGACGCCAATCTTGGCCCGGGGCAGTTCGGCATGGCGGAAGAGACGGGCCGCATGCTGAACGACATCATCGTGCAGGCCGCCTCGAGCAGGCGCCTCGGGTTGGGGCAGGCCGTGGTGACGCGTCTGGCCGAGATTGCGCCGCCGCATGCGCGCGTGAGCCTCCTGTGCGCCGCGGCGCGGTTGAGGGTGCCGGTCACCGTCCACGTGGCCATCGGGACCGACATCATTCACATGCACCCGGCCGCGTCGGGCGAGGCGATCGGCGGCACCAGCCTGCGCGACTTCCGCTACTTCACGTCGTTCGTCGCCCGGCTCGAGGCCGGCGTCTACCTGAACTGCGGGTCGGCGGTCGTGCTGCCGGAGGTGTTCCTGAAGGCCGTCGCGCTCGTGCGCAACAGGGGCCTTTCGCTCGACGGTTTGACCACCGTGAACCTGGACTTTGCCCGGTTGTACCGCCCCGAGACGAATGTCGTCCGTCGGCCCGTGATGGGCATCGGCCGCGGCTATTCGCTCACGGGCCACCACGAGATCATGCTGCCCCTGCTCGCCGCCTCGCTCATCGCCGGGTCCTGAGCCTATAATTAATGGTTTCGCCGGTGTAGCTCAGTTGGTTAGAGCATGCGGCTCATATCCGCAGGGTCCGGGGTTCAAGTCCCTGCACCGGCACCACTCTTGTTCCGCAGGCGGCGTGCCGCGCGCGGGTGCGCCCAGAGGGGGTCTGACCAGGCCTCGCGCTCCGCGCGGGGCCGGCGCCGACGATGGACGCTCTGCTGCAACGCGTGGCTCGAACGATTCAGCGGCACGCGTTGCTGTCCGCGGGGGATCGGCTCGCGCTGGCCGTCTCGGGCGGGCCTGACTCGGTCGCGATGGCGTGGCTCGCCTGCGAGCTGGCCGAGCGGCGCGAGTTGGGCGCCGCGATCGCCGGGATGATCCACGTCAATCACGGGCTTCGACCGGGGGAAGCCGATCGGGACGAGGCCTTCTGCCGCGCCCTGGCCGCGCGGCTGGGCTGGCCGATCGAAGTCGGCCGGTTCGATGTCGCGGCGCGGGCTCGCGCCGAGGGCCACTCGCTCGAAGTCGCCGCGCGGCGGACCCGCTACGAGTTCTTTCGCGAGGCCGCCGGAAGGCTGGACGCCACCGCGGTGGCCACGGGCCACACGAGCGACGACCAGGCCGAGACCGTGCTGCTGCGGTTGCTGCGGGGCGCGGGCTCGCGGGGCGTGTCGGGGATTCGCGTGCGGCGCCCGCCGTTCATTCGGCCGCTGCTCGAGTGCCGGCGCGCGGATCTCCACGACTACCTGTCCTCGCGCGGCGAGCCCTGCTGCGACGACTCGTCGAACCGCGACCTGACGATTGCGCGCAACCGCGTGAGGCACGAACTGCTGCCGGCCATCGCTCGTCTGGCCCCCGGCGGCGTCCGCGCGCTCGCCCGATTCGCGGCGCTCTCGGCCGACGACGACGCGTGCCTGGAAGCGGCCGCCATCGAACGCGCCGCGGGGATCGTCGTATCTGTCGATGGCGCGGCCGTGCTGGATCGCGCGGCGCTCCTGGCCCTGCCAGTGGCCGTGGCGCGCCGCGTGGTTCGCCTGGTGCTGGAGCAGGCGCACCCAAACATCGCGCTGGCCGCGGCCCACGTCGAGGCGGTCCTCGAGTTGGCCGCTGGCACCGGGCCGGGGCGTCACCTCGACCTGCCGGGGCTCGCCGTCCGCCGGGTCGGCACGGCGCTGCACGTGGGCGGCGGCACGCCCGGCGCGCTGCCGTTCGAGCGGCCGCTCGGGCTGCCCGGACTCGTCCGCCTACCCGAGGCCGGGCTGTCCATCGAGGCCACGCGGGCCGACCGCGTGCCGGAGCGTTTCGGGCGGTTCGAGCGAAGCGTCGCGGTGCTGTCGGCGGCCGCCATCGTCGCGCCCTTCGTCGTGCGGAGCCGCCGATCGGGCGACCGGTTGAGACCACTTGGGGCTCCCGGACGTCGCAAGTTGCAGGACCTGCTCGTCGATCGGAAAGTGCCGAAGGAGGCGCGCGATCGGGTGCCGATCGTGACCGACGCGACCGGGCGAATCGTCTGGGTGGCGGAGGTCGCGATTGCCGAGGAATGCCGCGTCCGGGAGCCTGCAGCAGGCGTGGTAGTCTTGGAACTGCGGCGCGACGGACGTGCAGGGGGCGCGGGCTAAGGAGCCCCGCCGGGGAGAGGAAGCCACTTGAATTCGACCCTGAAGAGTCTGTTGTTTTGGCTGGTCCTAGTCGTCATCGGGGCGCTGATCTGGCAGTTTTCCGCGAATCTTCAGAAGAACGAGGAGCAGATCTCGTTCACCAAGTTCCTCGACTACGTCAACACGGGCCAGATCACCAAAGTCACGATTTCGGGTAACGAGATCACGGCGACCGGCGCGGCGACCGATCCGGCGCAAGGGGCCTACCGCACCTACGCGCCGACCTACCCCGACCTGGTCAAGGATCTCACCGACAAGAAGGTCGACGATCGAGGCGACGCGCGAGTCCACGACCTCGTGGACGACGCTGGTGCTTGCCTACGCGCCGATCATCCTGATGATCGGGTTCTGGATCTTCATCATGCGGCAGATGCAGAGCGGCGGGAACAAGGCCCTGTCGTTCGGCAAGAGCCGCGCGAAGCTGTCGTCGAGCACGCAGAAGAAGGTGACGTTCAAGGACGTCGCCGGCGCCGACGAAGCCAAGGAAGAGCTGCAGGAGATCATCGAGTTCCTCCGCGAGCCGCAGAAGTTCCAGAAGCTCGGCGGCCGCATCCCGAAGGGCGTGCTCCTCATGGGCTCGCCGGGCACGGGCAAGACGCTGCTGGCCCGCGCCGTCGCGGGCGAGGCGAACGTGCCGTTCTTCTCGATCAGCGGATCGGACTTCGTCGAGATGTTCGTCGGCGTCGGCGCCTCGCGCGTCCGCGACCTGTTCGAGCAGGGCAAGAAGAACGCGCCGTGCATCGTCTTCATCGACGAGATCGACGCGGTCGGTCGCCATCGCGGCGCCGGGCTCGGCGGCGGTCATGACGAGCGCGAGCAGACGCTGAACCAGCTGCTTGTCGAGATGGACGGCTTCGAGTCGAACGAGGGCGTCATCCTGATTGCCGCGACCAACCGGCCCGACGTGCTCGACCCGGCGCTGCTCCGCCCGGGCCGCTTCGATCGGCGCATCGTCGTCAACCGGCCGGACGTCAAGGGCCGCGAGGGGATTCTGGTCGTCCACACGAAGAAGATTCCGCTCAGCGACGACGTGGACATCCGGGTGCTGGCCCGCGGGACGGCGGGGTTCTGCGGCGCGGATCTGGCGAATCTGGTCAACGAAGCGGCGCTCAACGCCGCGCGCTACAACCAGAAGGTCGTGCGGATGGCCGACTTCGAGTACGCCAAGGACAAGGTGCTGATGGGGTCCGAGCGGCGCTCGATGATGATCACCGAGGAAGAGAAGCAGGTCACCGCCGTCCACGAGGCCGGACATGCGCTGCTGGCCGCGCTGCTGCCGCACGCCGACCCGATCCACAAGGTCACGATCATCCCGCGCGGCATGGCGCTTGGCGTGACGATGCAGCTGCCCCTCGACGACAAGCACAACTACTCGCGGGTCTATCTGATGGACCAGATCGCCATCCTGCTGGGCGGGCGGATCGCCGAAGAGATTACCCAGCGGCAATCTGACGACTGGCGCGGGCAACGACCTCGAGCGCGCCACCGAGCTGTCGCGCCGGATGGTCTGCGAGTGGGGGATGAGCGACGCGCTGGGGCCAATCACCTTCGGCAAGCGCGAGGAGCAGATCTTCCTCGGGCGAGAGATTTCGAAGACGCAGGACTACAGCGAGGACACGGCGGTCCGCATCGACCAGGAGACGAAGCGGTTCGTCATGGACAACTACGCGCGCGCGCAGACCGTGCTTCAGGACCATAAGGCGATTCTGCTCAAGATTGCCGAGGAGCTGCTGGCCCGCGAGGTGCTCGACGCCGACCAGGTCATGCGGCTCGCCAAGGGCCTGGCCTTGCAGGAGCCCATCGTGCCCTCGAAGCCCGCCGCCGCGCCGACCGATGAGAGCGCCCGCCGCGAGACCCCGGAGCGCCCCGCCCTCGTGCCGCAGATCGGCAAAGCCGATCGCCCAGGAGTGAGGCGATTGGTTATTGAGCCATTGAGCCATTGGGCCATTGGGCCATCGGGCTATTGAGCCATTTGGCCATTGGATCATTGGGCCATTGGCCGAGCACTCGATCATTGGCCGGCTTGTCGTTTCAGCAGCGCAATGACCCAATGCTCAGCCCAATGGCCCAATGGCTCAAGAATGGCCCAATGGCCCAATGGCTCAATGGCTCAATAACAAATAACCAATAACCAATAGTTCCCCCCTCTCCGCCCATGCTTCCGCGTCTGGCGTTTGCCGTTCCCCTTCCAGGTGGACGCGTGCTCGAGCTCGGCCCCCGCACCCTCGTCATGGCCATCGTCAATGTCACGCCCGACTCGTTTGCCGACGGCGGTGTGCGGCTCGATCCGGACGCGGCGATTCGCGACGCCCTCGGGATGGTGGCCCAGGGCGCCGACGTGCTGGACGTCGGTGGCGAGTCCACGCGACCGGGCGCGGCGCCGCTCTCGGCCGAGGAGGAGTGGCGGCGGGTGGCGCCGGTGCTCGAGGGGTTGCGCGGACGGGTGAGCGTCCCCGTGTCCATCGATACCTACAAGGCCAGTGTGGCCGAGCGGGCGCTCGATCTCGGGGCCGCGATTGTCAACGACATCAGCGGGCTCGGCTACGACCTCGCGCTTGGCGAGGTGGCTGCCCGTCGCAAGGCCGGTCTGATCCTCATGCACAACCGCGGACGGTCGGCGCGGATGTACGAGCAGGCCGACTATGGCGACGTGGCCGGGGACATCACCCGCGAGCTGTTGGCGCAGGTCCAGCGCGCCAGGGCGGCGGGGGTCCGCCGCGAGGCGATCATCGTCGATCCGGGGCTGGGGTTTGCCAAGCGCGCGCCGGACAGCTGGACGGCGTTGGCGCGGCTGCCGGACCTCGCGGGGCTCGGCTACCCTGTCCTCGTCGGCCCTTCGCGAAAGTCCTTTCTCAAGGCGGTGATTGGCGACGTCCCGCCGTCCGAGCGGGTCTGGGGCACGGCGGCGGCGGTCGCGGCTGCCGTGTTGCTTGGCGCCCACCTCGTTCGCGTCCACGACGTCGCCGAGATGGTGCAGGTCGTGCGGGTCGCGGACGCCATTCGCGCGGCTGGTGCTCCGGCCTCCGGCGCCCACGACTATTTGATAATCTGTCACCGGGATGGACCAATTGGCGGGCGTGCTGCAGCGGCTCATGGTGGTGTCGTGGTGGGACGTCGTGGACATCCTGATCGTCTCGACGCTCATTTACGGCGGCCTGAAGCTCATCCGCGGGACGCGGGCGATGCAGATGGTCATCGGGTCGTTGATCGTCCTGCTGCTCCTTTTCGCGTCGCAGCACGTGCCGCTGCAGACCTTCAACTGGCTCATCCGGAACCTCGTCGCCTACGCGGCGATCGCGGTGATCGTCCTGTTTCAGGCGGACTTGCGCCGCGCGCTGTCGCACTTGGGCAGCGCGCCGTTCTTCCGCTATTTCGCGCGAACCGAGCAGGCGGCCGAGACGATCGAGGAGATCGTGACCGCCGCCAGCTTGCTGGCCAAGTCCGCGGTCGGCGCGATCATCGTGCTCGAACGGGAGATCGGGCTGCGGAACTACGTCGAGAGCGGTATCCGCATCGACGGCGTCGTCAGCTACGACCTGCTCACGACGGTCTTCCAGCACGACTCGCCGCTCCACGACGGCGCGGTGATCATCTCAGAGCATCGGATCGCCGCGGCCGCGTGCTTCCTGCCCTTGACCGTCAGCCCGAAGCTCGACCGCGATCTGGGGACGCGGCACCGGGCGGCGATCGGGCTGACCGAAGAGTCTGACGCGATTGCGGTGATCGTGTCGGAGGAGCGCGGCGAGATCTCGCTCGCGCGTGAGGGCCGGATCGAGCGTCGCCTGACCCCCGACGATCTGCGGACGCGCCTGCAGACGGTGCTGCTCGGCCGGGCGCACATTGACGCCCGCGCCGAGGTGCCGGCCGAGTTGGACGCCCAATGACGTGGCACCCGTTTCGAAACGCGGGCCTGAAGGTCGCAGCGCTCGGGCTCGGCATCCTGTTGTGGATGACCGTGAGCGGCCAGCAGGTCGAACGGAGCGTCGTCGTGCAGTTGCAATTTCGCAACGTGCCGACCGCGCTCGAGATCACCGGCGACGCGCCTCGAACGGTCAACGTCCGCCTGCAGGGCTCGACCGGGCTGATCAGCCGGCTCGATTCGGCAGAGGTCGTCGTCACCGTCGATCTGACCGCCGCGCGCCCGGGCGTCCGCGTGTTTCCGTTGACGGTGGACGACATCAGCGTGCCGCTTGGCGTCCAGGTCAAGAGCGTGGACCCGGCGACGGTCTCGCTCACGCTGGAGAAGACCGCGACCGCCGAGGTGCCGGTCAAGCCGACCATCGACGGCGACCCGGCGCCTGGCTACGACGTCGTTGACGTCAAGTGCGATCCGGCCACCGTAACCGCGGTGGGGCCGGAGAGCCGCGTCAAGGAAGGGCCCGACGCGCTGACCGAGCGAATCTCGATCAGCGGCGCCCGCGCCACCATCGTCGAGAACGTCAGCATGGCCATCAGCGATCCGGCGGTGCGGCTGCGCAATCCCCGGCCGGCGCGCGTGACGGTCACGATCGCGCAAGCTCCGGTGACGCCCTTCATCGGGCGGACCGTCGCCGTGCGCAATGCCGCGCCCGGCTCGGGGGTGACAGTGAGCCCGGAGACGGTGACCGTGGACCTGCGCGCGAGCCAGTCGGTGCTCAAAGGACTCGCCGACACGGCGATCGCGCCCTACGTCGATGCCGCCGGACTCCGCCCGGGCCGCTACAATCTTCCCGTGCGCATGGATTCGAGCACCGACTACGTGGTCACCGGCTTCACGCCGGCCACCGTTGCCGTCCGCGTCCGTTGAGCGCAACAGTCTTCTTCATGCCCACGTCTTCCTCTGTCCCACGCTTGTTTGGTACCGATGGCGTTCGCGGCGTGGCCGGCATGTGGCCGCTCGACCCGCCGACCATCGCCCGCCTGGGCGCGGCCATCGTCCGGTCGGCCGGGCTGACGAGGCCCGCGCGCGTGGTGGTCGGGCGCGACACGCGCGAGTCCGGCGAGTGGATTGAGCGGGAGCTCGCGCGCGGCGCGGCCTCGCAAGGCGCCGCGGTCGCGAGCCTGGGCGTGGTGCCGACGCCGGCGGTTGCGTACCTGGCCGGTGCCTTCGACTTCGACTTCGGGCTCGTCATCTCGGCGTCGCATAACGTGTTCTCGGACAACGGCATCAAAGTCTTTTCGGGAGGCGGCACCAAGTTCGGCGAGCGTGAAGAGCGCGCGGTCGAAGCGATCGTGGGGGAGCCGACCTGGACCGTTCCGTCGGTGTCGGAGCCCGAAGTCGCGCGGCCGGACCTGGTCGGGCGTTACCTGAGCCACGTGAGGCGGCTCCTGCCCTCGCCCGGGCGTCTGGCCGGCGCTCGCGTGGCGGTTGATATGGCGAACGGCGCCACGATGTCCACCGCGCCCGAAGTGCTGGGCGCGCTGGGCTTCGACCTGGTCACGCTTGGAGACTCGCCCGACGGGCGCAACATCAACCTTGCCTGCGGATCGACGCATCCGGCTGGCCTCGCCGGCGCGGTCGTCGCGCGCGATTGCCGCCTGGGTGTGGCGTTCGACGGCGATGGCGATCGGGCGATCTTCGTGGACCACCATGGACAGATTGTCGATGGCGACGCCGTGCTCCTGCTCCTCGCGCGGCACTACCAGCGCCAGCATCGCCTCACGGGCCACGCCGTCGTTGCCACGGTGATGAGCAACCTCGGGCTCGAGCGGGCGCTGGCCGACCAGGGCATCCGGCTGGTGCGCACGCCCGTCGGCGACAAGTACGTCACGGAGGCGATGCGGGCCGGCGGCTACATCCTGGGCGGCGAGCAGTCGGGCCACGTGGTCCTGGCGGAACACTTGCTGACCGGCGACGGGTTGGCCACCGCGCTGGCGGTGCTGCTGCGTGATGGCGGAGACGGGCCGTGAGCTGGCGGACCTCTCGGCCGAGCTGGTCACGTTCCCGCAGACGCTCGTCAACGTGCGCGTGCGGGAGCGGCAGGCGATCGAAGACGTGCCGCAGGTCGCCCAGGCGATCGCGCGCGTAGAGGCGGCGCTCGACGGCCGCGGCCGGTTGCTGATTCGCTACTCGGGCACCGAGCCGCTGCTGCGCATCATGATCGAAGGCGAAGACCAGGCGACCGTGCAGGCCTGGGCCGAGGAGATTGCCGAAGCGGTGCGGGGGACGCTCGCCTGATGGTTCGCTTGTCGGTCAACGTCAACAAGGTGGCGACGTTGCGAAACTCGCGCGGCGGCGACGAGCCACGCGTGCTCGAGGCGGTCGACGTCTGCTTGGCCGCCGGCGCCCCCGGTATCACGGTGCACCCGCGCGAAGACGAGCGGCACATTCGGCCCGCCGACGTCACGGGAATTGCCGCGCGGCTGGCGCCGCTTCGCGGGCGCGTCGAGTTCAACATCGAAGGGGACCCCAGGCTGGGGCTCCTCGACCTGGTGCTGGCCGTTCGCCCCGACCAGTGCACGCTCGTGCCCGTCGCCCGCGGCGAGATCACGAGCCAGGCGGGCTGGCCGCCCGACACGTCGCCGGACCAGCTTTCGGGCACGGTGCGTCGGCTGCAGGCGGCGGGCATTCGAGTGAGCCTGTTCATCGATCCGGCCGAAGCGCCCGTGCGCTGGGCCGCTGCCCTCGGCGCCGACCGGGTCGAACTCTATACCGAGCCGTTTGCCCGGGCGTTCGCGCAGGGCGAGCGCGACGGTCGCGAGAGCTTCGCGGCGTATGCCGCCGCCGCGACGCTGGCCCACGCCCTGGGACTCGGTGTGAACGCCGGGCACGATCTGGACCTGGAGAACCTTCCGCTGTTTCGGACGCTGCCGCATCTGGACGAGGTATCGATCGGCCACGCCCTGATCAGTCGGGCCCTGTTCCTCGGGCTGGACCGCGTCGTGCGGGAGTATCTGGACGCGTTGAACGCCCCCGCGGCCTGAGGCGGCCGCGCAAGGTATGATGCGGGAAAGCCCTACTAGCGATGAAACGTGAATCTGTCGTTTTTCTCGTAGCCGGAACGTTCTTTGGGCTCCTGGTTGGCTGGATTCTCGGCAGCCAGCAGGTGAAGGCGCCGACGGCCAGCGCCGCGGCGGCGCCCGCGTCAACGTCGGCGGCGCCCGCGACCGACGCCACGACGTCGTCCGCCGCGCCCGCCCCGCCGCTCGACACCCAGCAGGTGGCCGCGCTTCAGCAGCAGGCCACCGCCCAGCCCAGCAACGCCGACGTGCGCGAGCAGCTCGGCGACCTCTATTTCAACGCGGAGCGGTTCAGCCAGGCCGTTCCCTGGTACGAGGCCGCGTTGAAGCTGGCCCCGAAGAACGTGAACGCCAGCACGGATCTCGGCGTGTGCTACTACTACACGAATCAGGTCGACCGCGCGCTGTCGCAATTCGACTACTCGTTGTCGGTCGACCCGAAACACGTGAAGACGCTGTTCAATCAGGGGATCGTGCGCGCCTTCGGCAAGCAGGATTTTCAGGGCGCCCAGCAGTCCTGGGAGAAGGTGGTTGCCATCGCGCCGCAGAGCGTGGAAGGCAAGCAGGCCCAGCAGGCCCTTGACGGGCTGCGCGCCGGTGGACACACCGGCGGCGGCGCGTCGGCGCCTACCCGCGGGACGGGAGCGAGCTCTGAGTGATGGCCGAGTTGCTCGATTGGTTGGCCGATGCGCTCGTCCTCTTCTTAATCGTCCGGTTCGTCATGCGGTTGTTCAGCGCGTCGCGGCGTCAGGCCCAGTGGCCGAAGGCCTCGGCGCCGAAGCCCGAGCGATCGGGCGGCACGCTCGTGCGGGACCCGCAGTGCGGCACGTACATTCCCGAGACGCGGGCGATTCGTACCGGGAGCGGGCCCGACGCCGTGTATTTCTGTTCGGCGACCTGCCGCGACGCCTACGCCGCCGCGCACCGTGCTCCGAGGCCCGAAGCCTGAGGCCGGCCGAGCCCTAGTGCCTAGTGCCGTAGTGCCCAGTGCCTACAAGGATCACCGTTATGGACCGTGAATCGCAGCTCCGTGCCGACATCGTCGAAATCGGCCGACGTTTGTGGGTCCGAGGGTTCGTGGCCTCGAACGACGGCAACATCAGCATTCGGCTCGGCGACGGGCGCCTGCTGATGACGCCGACCAACGTGTCGAAGGGCTTCATGACGGCCGACATGATGGTGATCACGGATCTCGACGGCCGGCTGCTGTCCGGCGCGCCAGGCCGCAAGCCGTCGTCCGAGATGCAGATGCACCTGGTGGCCTACCGGCAGCGGCCCGACATCAACGCGGTCGTGCACGCGCATCCGCCGCTCTCCACGGGGTTCGCGGTGGCCGGCATTCCGCTCGATCGGGCCGTGCTCGCCGAAGTGATCGCGACGCTCGGCAGCGTGCCGATCGCCGACTACGGCACGCCGTCGACGAAGGAGCTCGCCGGCGGCGGTCGAGCCGTACGTCAAGACCCACGACGGGCTGCTGCTCGCCAACCACGGCGCGCTTACGCTTGGCAGCGACGTCTTTTCGGCGTACTACAAGATGGAGACGATCGAGCACTTCGCGCGCATCAGCCTGACGGCCCGGCTGCTTGGCCGCGAGCGCCTGCTGTCGCGCGAGGAGGTCATGCGGGTGCAGGGGCTGCGCGATTCGTATGGCATTGCGTCGCCGGCGCCGATTTGCCCGGACCCGCCGCCGCTCTCGGACGCCGGAGAACGGACGTGCCAGGTGGTCTTACGCGCCGGCGTCACTGGGCGAGCGGCTCGTGCCCGACAGCAGCGTCGCGGTGGGGGCCGCGCAGGCCCCCGTAGGTACCGGTGGGGAGATTCGGCTAACATACGCGCAGCTCACGGCGTTGATTGACGAGGCCGTCAAACAACTCGTGTGAGCGTCGAAGGCGTGAAGCCTGCTTGGAGGAGTGCATGGGCGAGGCCCTAGGAATGATCGAGACGAAGGGGCTGGTCGCGATGATCGAGGCGGCCGACGCCATGGTCAAAGCGGCCAAGGTGACCTTGGTTGGCTGGGAGAAGATTGGCGCCGGGTACGTCACGGCGATCGTTCGCGGGGATGTCGCGGCCGTCAAAGCCGCCACCGACGCGGGCGCCGCGGCCGCCCGCCGCGTCGGCGAGCTCGTGTCGGTCCATGTGATTCCGCGCCCGCACGCCAACCTCGAGGATGTCCTGCCGATCGGCAAGGCAGGCTCGAAAGCCTAGCGTCGCCTCCGGACGCCGCACCCGGTCACCGTGATTCTTGCCAAGGTCGTCGGCACGGTCGTCGCCACGCGAAAGGACGAGCGGCTGGTCAGCAGCAAGCTGCTGGTCGTCCGGTCGATCGATCCTGCCGGCAAGCCCGAGGGCAACGACCTCGTGGCCATCGATACCGTCGATGCGGGTGTCGGTGAGACCGTGCTCGTCGTGAGCGGCAGCTCGGCGCGCATGGCCTTCGGCCTCAAGGACTGCCCGGTGGACGCGGCGATCGTTGGCGTGGTCGATCACGTCGAGTTCGCCCCCGGCTCGTAGCCGCCGCATGCAACTCGCCGAAGTCGTCGGGGACGTCGTCGCCACCGTCAAGGACGGGAATCTGCACGGCCACAAGCTGCTGCTGCTGCAGCCGATCGCGCCCGACCGATCGGCGGTTGGGCGGTTGGTCGTCGCGCTCGATGCCGTTGGCGCCGGCGTCGGTGAACGCGTGTTCTTCGTGCGCGGCCGCGAGGCCTCCTTTCCGTTTCTTCCCGCCGAGACGCCGGCCGACGCCTGCGTCGTGGGCATCGTCGATCACTGGG
Organism: uncultured Acidobacteriota bacterium; assembly: GCA_963849525.1. Taxonomy (GTDB): domain Bacteria; phylum Acidobacteriota; class Vicinamibacteria; order Vicinamibacterales; family SCN-69-37; genus CAVXSP01. Next base: position 1,344,351 of record CAWKHL010000010.1, read on the forward strand.
ATCTCGGCTGACGCCGCCATGCAGATCGCGAAGGTGATTGGGACGCTCGTCGCCACCCAGAAGCACGGGAAGCTGGAAGGCGCGAAGCTGTTGCTCGTCCAGCCGCTCGACCACGACGACCGGCCGCGCGGCGTGCCGTTGCTGACCGTCGACTCGGTCGGCGCCGGCGTTGGCGAGCGCGTGCTCGTGGTGATCGAGGGACGGTCGGCTGGCGACGCCCTCCGCCGGAAGGCGGCGCCCGTCGATGCCGCGATCGTGGGCATCATCGATCAGGTGACGCTGTCATGACCGAACAGGAACTCCGCGCGCTCGTCCGGGAGGCGGTCGCCCGCCGGCTGGGCGGGGGGCCGGCCGCGGCCGAGTCCCCGCGGCCGGCGGCGCCCGATGCGGCGCACGCGAGCCACGCGCTCTACGTCAATCTCGTGAACGTCACCGACGCCTGTCTCATCGAGCCGTCGGTCGGCTGCACGCATTGCGGGTACTGCAAGAGCCACGGATACTAACCGGTATTCTCGGTCGTCGCGCCTGGCCCGCCCGGCGTCTCGCCGCCCTCGGTGCGGCAGTCGGTTCATGAGATGAGTCCTACTGTCTTGATCACACGTCGTCTTCCCGCGTCGGCCACGGCCCTGCTCCGTGAGGTGGCCGACATCGAGGTCGCCGAGCAAGGTCTCGCGGCCGACGCGCTCGTCGAGCGCGCTCGCGGTAAGGACGGCCTGGTCTGCATGTTGACCGACCGGGTCGACGCCGCGCTGCTCGACGCGGCCGGGCCGACGCTGCGGATCGTTGCGAACGTCGCGGTCGGCTACGACAACATCGACGTCCCCGCCGCCCGCGAGCGCGGCGTGACGGTCACGAACACGCCCGATGTGCTCACGCCCGCGGTAGCCGAGTTCACCTGGGCCCTCATTCTCGCGGTCACGCATCGGCTCGCGGAAGGCGAGCGTCTCGTGAGAAGCGGCGGGTGGCGCGGGTGGGCCTTCGACCTGCTCCTGGGCAGCGAACTCACCGGCAAGCAGTTGGGGATCGTCGGCGCCGGCCGTATCGGCCGCGCGGTGGCGGCCAAGGCGGCGACGTTCGGGATGCGCGTGGCGTTCGCCGAGCGGCGCGAGCGAACGCGGCCACCAGACCAGCCGTCGCGGGCCGTCGGCCGGAACGCCGTGGCCCGCACCGACGTGTTCATGCCGTTGGACGAGCTGCTCGCGACGTCAGACGTCGTCTCGCTGCACGTGCCCTTGCGCCCGGCCACGCGGCATCTCATCAATCGCACCGCGCTCGCGCGGATGAAGCGGTCGGCGTACCTGGTCAACACGGCGCGGGGCGCCGTGATCGACGAGGAAGCGCTGGTCTGGGCCCTCGGCGAGCGGCTGATCGCCGGGGCCGCGCTCGATGTCTACGAGAACGAACCGCGCGTCCACCCCGGGCTTCTCGCCCTGGACAACGTCGTCTTGACGCCTCATCTGGGCAGTTCGACGACCGAGACGCGGACGGTGATGGCCGAGCTGGCGGCGCGCAACGTCGCGGCCGTGCTCAGCGGCCAGGCGCCGTTGACCCCCGTATGAGTGCGCAGGTGCCATCCCGGTCGACACCCGGACGCGTCCTGGGGCTGATCGGTCGCGCGATCCGTGGAATGGATGAGCTGGCGCTCGAGAAGATCAGCGAAGAGAGCCGCGAGGATCCGTTCCGCGTGCTCATCGCCACGATGTTGTCGGCGCAGACCAAGGACGCGGTGACGCTCGCGGCGTCGACCCGCCTGTTCCGCGTGGCGCGAACGCCCCGGACGATGGCGGCCCTGTCGGTCGCGCGCCTGGAGCGGCTGATCTACCCCGTGAGCTTCTACCGGACCAAGGCCCGACACGTTCGAGCGGCGTGCCGCCAGCTGCTGGAGCGGTTCGGTGGTCGGGTGCCCGCTCGCATGGACGAGTTGCTCACGCTTCCCGGCGTGGGCCGGAAGACCGCGAATCTTGTGCTGATTCTCTCGCACGCCAGCCGCGACAACATCTGCGTCGACACCCACGTGCACCGCATCGCCAATCGCCTGGGCTGGGTCAAGACCCGCACGCCGGACCAGACCGAGCAGGCGCTCTATCGCGCGGTCCCGCGCCGCTTTTGGTCGAGCGTGAACTTGTATCTGGTGACGTGGGGCCAGAACGTCTGCCGACCGGTGTACCCGCGGTGCCGGGCGTGTGTCGTCGGTCCGCTGTGTCCTAGAATTGGCGTCGTCAAGGAGAGCCGGTAAGGAGAAGGAGCAGGACCATGTTGAAGCGAATCCTCCTCATCGCGGCGGCCGTCGTCGCGTTCGCGGGCGCCGCGCCCGCCCAGCGGGCCAAGGCCGCCTCGTCCAATCCCGTGGTCGTCCTGGTCACCGCGAAAGGCACGATCGAGTTCGAGCTGTTTGCCGCGGATGCGCCGAAGAGCACGGCCCACCTGGTCGACCTCGTTCGGCACGGGTTCTACCGCGGCCTCCGGTTCCACCGCATCACCGCCTCGCTCGCCCAGGTGGGCGATCCGCTGACGCGGAACATGGCGATGGAGGGCTACTGGGGCAACGGCAACAGCGGACACCCCATCGGGGTCGCCGAGATCTCCCCGCGCCACAAGCACGTCCGCGGCGCGGTCGGGCTCGCCTACTCGGGCGACGCCAAGTACGCCGACAGCCAGTTCTACATCATGAAGACGGCCGCGCCCTCGCTCGACGGGAAGTACGCGGTGGTCGGGCAGGTGACGAGCGGCATGGCGGTCGTCGACAAGATCGTGAAGACCGACGTCATCAAGAACGCCTACATCAAAGGGGAAGGCCCGAAGTAGCCACCAGGCCCACGAGCTCCGGGTACCGCGCCACCAGACCGGCCGAATACTCGCCCGGCAGCGGCTGGCCCAGCTCGTGCTTGAGCACCGCCGCGTTCGCGACGGCTTTCGCCGAGAAGTGGTTGTTCAAGTACATGAGCACCCGTCGCCCAGGAGCGGCGCTGGCGAGCCGTGCGAACGGCTCGAGCTCGCGGCGCGGGTAGAGGTAGTCGTAGCGGTCCTCGGCGGCGTCGTGCTTCCACCAGGCGGCCGCGTTGCGGCCGTGGAGGCGCACGTACAGGGGCGCATCGGTAGACGACGGCGCCCCTGCCAGCCAGTCCGGCTGGCGAATCGAGTCCTTGAATTTCGGTTCGTCGACCAGCACCCAGGACGCGTGGTGGGCGGCGAGGCGGGCGTGCGTGTCCGCCGCGGCATCGCTCCACGTGCGATGCCGCAGCTCGACCGCCAAGGGGTAGCCGGCGAACGCCGTGAGAATCCAATCGACGTACCCGCGCGTCTCGGGCGCCGCGTGGAAGCTCGGGGGAAACTGGACGAGCAGGGCGGCCAGCCGGCCGCCCTCGGCGAGCGGCGCGATCGCCCGACGGAACTGGTCGACGTCGCCGGCCGAGACGTTCCACTCGGCACCGCCGGCGTGCGACAGGAACATCTCGGGATGCGTGAACTTCTGATACAGCTTGATCGAGAAGAGAAACCCCGGCGGTGTGCGTGCCATCCACTTGCGCGCGGTGTCCGGTTCCGGCACGCGGTAGAAAGACGAGTTCACTTCGACCGTGTCGAAATGTTCGGCGTAGTAGGCGAGCTCGCTGAACGCCTTGGGCCGGCGAGCGGGGTAGAAGACGCCGTTCCACGTGCCGCGGCCCGTCGGATAATGCCAGCCGGACGTGCCCACGCGGATATCGACGGCCATGGCCGACAGCCTACCGGAATTTCGGGGAGCGCCGCACGCCGGGATGTCACAATCGTCGAGAGATGTTGACGGTCTTCGAGATCTATCGGTCCATCCAGGGCGAGTCAACCTACACGGGACGGCCGTGCGTGTTCGTGAGGCTCGCCGCCTGCGACCTGCGCTGCCGGTGGTGCGACACGCCCTACGCCTTCACGGGCGGCGCGAAGATGACCGTTGACGAGGTCGTGCGGCGCGTCGAGGATGAAGCCTGCCCCCTCGTCGAGATCACGGGCGGCGAGCCGCTGCTCCAGCCGGACGTCTACGCGCTGATGCAGCGACTGCTCGATCGCGGGCTCGAGGTGCTGCTCGAAACGGGTGGTCACGTGGCCATCGACCGCGTGCCCGCTGGCGTCGTCAGAATCATCGACGTCAAGTGCCCGGGAAGCGGCGAGGCTGAGCGGATGTGCTGGCCGAACCTGCAGCAGCTGACGGCGACCGATGAGGTCAAGTTCGTCATCAAGGATCGCGCGGATTTCGACTACGCCTGCGACGTGATCCGGCGGTTCGACCTGCCCGCGCGTGCCGGCGCGGTGCTTATCTCGCCCGTGCACGGGGTGATTGCGGCCGCCGACGTCGCGGCGTGGCTTCTCGATTCGCGGTTGCCCGTACGGCTGCAGCTTCAGGCGCACAAGTACGTGTGGCACCCGGACGCGAGGGGCGTGTAGTGGCCCCCCGCGCGGTCGTCCTGCTCTCCGGGGGGCTCGACTCGACCACGGCGGCGGCGCTGGCGCGGCGCGAGGGCTGGGAGCTGTACGGCCTGACCGTGCGCTACGGACAGGTGCACGAGCGTGAGGTGGAGGCCGCGCGCCGCGTGGCGGAGGCTTTGGGCTTCGTGCGCCACATGGAGACCTCGGTCGACCTCGCCGGGTTCGGCGGGTCCTCGCTCGTGGGCGATGGGGCCATCCCAAAGGATCAGCCCATCGACGGCCAGCACATTCCGACCACGTACGTGCCGGCGCGCAACACCGTGTTCCTGTCGCTGGCGCTCGCGTGGGCCGAAACGCTTGGCGCCCTTCGCATCGTCATCGGCGTGAACGCGCTGGACTACTCGGGGTATCCGGACTGCCGTCCCGAGTTCATCGCCGCGTTCGAGTATCTCGCCACGCTCGCCACCAAGGCTGGCGTCGAGGGCGGAGGCCTCCGAGTCTGGGCGCCCCTCCAACAGCTCACAAAAGCGGGCATCATCCGCATCGGGATCGAGCTGGGCGTCGACTACGGCCTGACGCACAGCTGTTACGACCCCAGGCCCGACGGTGGGCCGTGCGGGCGGTGCGACAGCTGCCAGCTTCGCGCGCGCGGATTCGCCGAGGCGGGCGTTCCCGATCCACTCGTCTGCCGGTAAACGATCCCGGAGCTTTTGAGGTAATTCACAGGGGGCGTGTCATCAGTCGCGATGCGCCGTTTCGCAAGGCCCGACCGGGTCCGACGCAGATGTGAGCGTTCCGCTGAAAGGTTACAATCGCGCCACCCGTGTTCAGTGCTGTCTTTCGGTTCCTGTTCAAGTACCAGCCGTTGGTGTTCGAACAGGGAAAGTTCGTCTTTGGGGCCTCGCGGTCCATGTGGGTGGCGGTCGTGTGCGCCGCCGCCGCGGCGGCGTACGTCCTGTGGACGTACCGGAGACTGTCGGGGGCGGCGGGCCGCGACCGCGCGATCCTGCTCGGGCTTCGGTCGGCGCTGTTCCTGCTCGTGCTGATCGCCCTGCTGCGTCCGATGCTGCAGCTGAAGATCGCCGTGCCGCAGCAGAACTTCGTCGGCGTCCTCGTCGACGACTCGCGCAGCATGCAGATCGCCGACGAGAACGGCCAGCCGCGGAGCACGTTCGTCAAGGACGAGTTCGGGAAGGTCGACGGGCCGCTGCTCACCGAGCTCGGCAAGCGCTTCCAGGTCCGCTTGTTTCGCTTCTCATCGGGATCCGAGCGGCTGCAGGCGTCGGGCGATCTCACGTTTGCGGGGACGGAAACGCATATCGGCGACGGTATGGACCGCGCGCGGGAAGAGTTGAGCGGGTTGCCCGTGGCGGGCCTCGTGCTGGTGAGCGACGGCGCGGACAACTCGACGTCAACCCTCGACGAGCCGATCGCCCAGCTCAAGGCGCAGGGCATGCCCGTGTTCACCGTGGGCGTCGGCCGCGACCAGCTCGCGCACGACATTCAGGTGGACCGCGTCGAGGCGCCGAGGCGCGCGCTCAAGGGGTCGAACCTCGTGGTCAACGTCGTCGTGTCGCAGACGGGCTACGCGGGCAAGACGGTGCCGCTGATCGTCGAGGACCGCGGGCGCATCATCAGCAGCCAGGACATCACGCTGCCCGACGACGGCGATTCGGCGACGATTCACGTGCGCTTCAAGGTGGGCGAGACGGGCCCCCGGGTCTTTCGCGTGCGGGTCCCGGTGCAGGACGGCGAGGACGTTGCGCAGAACAACCAGCGCGACTCGCTCATCGACGTCTACGATCACCGCGAGAAAGTGCTGTACATCGAGGGTGAGCCGCGGCCCGAGGCGAAGTTCATCCTGCAGGCCACCGACCTTGACCCGAATACCCAGGTCGTCCTGCTGCAGCGCACCGCCAAGGACAAGTACTTCCGGCGAAACGTCGACTCGCCCGACGAGCTCAAGGACGGCTTCCCGACCACGCGCGACGAGCTGTTCGCGTATCGGGGCATCATCCTGGGCAGCATCGAGGCCAGCGCCTTCACGGCCGAGCAGCAGCGCATGCTCGAGGACTTCGTCGACGTGCGCGGCGGCGGGCTGCTGGCCCTGGGCGGCCTGCATTCGTTCAGCGAGGGCGGCTGGGCCGGCACGCCGCTCGCGCAGGCGCTGCCGGTCGTGATCGGTCCGGCCGCCGTGAGGCCGACGTCGGAGGAGCAGGCCACCGGGGTTGTCGTCCAGCCGACGCGCGCCGGCCTCGATCATCCCGCGGTCCAGATCACCGATCAGGCCGGCGACCTCGCCGCGAAATGGCGGAGCCTCCCGCCGCTCACGACCGTCAATCCGATATTCGAAGCCAAGCCGGCCGCGACGACGCTGCTCACCGGGCTCGATTCGCGGGGCCGGAATCAGATCGTGCTGGCCTACCAGCGCTACGGCCGAGGCAAGGCGCTGGCGTTTACCGTGCAGGATTCCTGGCTGTGGCGGATGGACGCCAGGATGCCCGTCACCGACACGACGCATCACCTGTTCTGGCAGCGGCTGGTGCGGTGGCTCGTGGACGGCGTGCCCGACCGGGTGACGGTGACGGCCGCGCCCGACGCCAGCCAGCAGGGCGAGCCGGTCACGCTCACCGCGGACGTCTACGACCCCGAGTACCACGGCGTCAACGACGGGCGGGTGACCGCGCACGTGACGACGCCGTCCGGCCGCGTCGACGATGTGCCGATGGAGTGGACCGTGACCGGCCAGGGCGAGTACACGGCGCACTTCACGCCCGCCGAGGATGGCGTGTTCACGGTGCGCGTCGGCGGCACGGCCGCCGGGAAGGATATCGGCACCGGCACGATGGACTTCCGCATCGCGCCGAGTGACGCCGAGTACTTCGACGCGGCGATGCGCGCGCCGCTTCTGACGCGCATCGCGGACGAGACCGGCGGACGGTTCTTTCGCGCCGACAACGCGAAGGGGCTGGTGGACGCCATCACTTACAGCGGCCGCGGCGTGACCGTCGTCGAGGATCGCGAGCTGTGGGATATGCCGATCGTGCTGCTCCTGGCGCTCGGACTGCTGGGCGCCGAATGGTTCTACCGCCGGGCGCACCGGCTGGCGTAATCGGGATGTGACATCGTAGCGAAGGGGGACCCGCGTGGACACTGTGCAACAGACCGCCGTCACCATGGATTCGGCCGAGGACATCGCGCTCGCCGACCGCATGAACGCCGGGCGCCAGCAGATCATGCACGAGCTGGCGCAAGCTGATCGTCGGGCAGGAGGAGGTCGTCAATCAGGTGCTGCTGACGCTGTTCGTCGGCGGCAACAGCCTGATTGTCGGCGTGCCGGGCCTGGCCAAGACGCTGCTCATCCGGACGCTGGCGCAGGTGCTGGACCTCAAGTTCAACCGGATCCAGTTCACGCCCGGACCTCATGCCGTCCGACATCACGGGCACGGACATCATTCAGGAGGACGCGGCGACGGGCCGGCGCCAGATGGTGTTCGCGCCCGGGCCCGATCTTCGCGAACATCGTGCTGGCCGACGAGATCAACCGCACGCCGCCGAAGACGCAGGCGGCGCTGCTCGAGGCGATGCAGGAGCACCGCGTGACGATCCAGGGGCGCACCTACACGCTCGAGGAGCCGTTCTTCGTGTTCGCCACGCAGAACCCGATCGAGCTCGAGGGCACCTATCCGCTGCCGGAGGCCCAGCTCGACCGGTTCATGTTCCACATCGTGATCGAGCACCCGCCCGAGGACGAGGAGTACAACGTCGTGCGCACGACGACGGCGATCCTCGATCCGCAGTTCGAGCGGCCGGTCAGCGGCGCGGACCTGGTCGCGTTCCAGCGCCTGGTCCGCCGCGTGCCGGTGGCCGAGCCGGTCATGCGGTATGCGCTGCGCCTGGTGCGGACGAGCCGGCCGAAGGCGGCCGAAGCGCGCCGGAGATGGTGAAGAAGTACGTCGCGTTCGGCGCGAGCGTGCGCGCGGCGCAGTACCTGATCCTGGGCGCCAAGGCGAAGGCGCTGACCGAAGGCCGGTACCACGTCAGTTTCGACGACATCAAGGCGCTGGCGCACCCGGTGCTGCGCCACCGCGTGCTCACGAATTTCCGGGCCGAGTCCGAAGGCGTCACGAGCGACGCGCTGATCGACGAGCTGCTGCGGGTCGTGCCGGTGCCCAGATCGGGGATGTAGTGGCGGTCGAGCATCAGGCGATTCCCGGCGCCCGATTCGTCGACCCGCGGTGCTGGCGCGCGTGCGCAACCTCGAGCTGCTCGCGCGCACCGTCGTCGACGGGTTCATCAACGGCCTGCACCGGGCGCCGTACTTCGGCGCGTCGGTCGACTTCGCCGAGCACCGCGGCTACGTGGCCGGCGACGACATCCGCCGGGTCGACTGGCGGTTGTACGCGCGGACCGACCGCTACTTCGTGAAGCAGTACGAAGCCGACACCAACGCGAACTTCTCGGTGCTGCTCGACGTCTCGAAGTCGATGGGCTTCTCGAGCGGCCACGCGTCTCGAAGCTCGAGTACGGGTCGCTATCTGGCGGCGTGCCTCGCGTATCTCTCGCAGCGGCAGCGCGACCGCGTCGGGATCATCACGTTCGACGACGACGTGGTGGCCTACGTGCCGCCGTCGGCGAAGCACTTCGACGTGCTCCTGCACACGCTGGATCGCGCGCGCGCCGAGCGGCCCGGCCGACATGCTCGCGCCGCTCGAGAAGGTCGCGGAGCACTTCCGCCGGAGGAGCATCCTCGCGTTGATCTCGGACCTCTACGAGGATCCCGACGACCTGCTCGACGCGCTGAAGCCGTATCGCGTGCTGGGCAACGACGTGGTCGTGTTCCACGTGCTCGATCCGCGCCGAGATCGAGTTCCCGTACGACGACGCCTCGCGGTTCGAGGACCTCGAGACCGGCGAGGAGATGCCGGTCGTGCCCGAGTCGTTCGCGGACGCAGTACCGCACGCTCATGCGCGAGCACATCGAGGCCCTGACGCTCGAAGTGCGCCGATGCGCGCATCGACTACGTGCTGCTCAATACGTCGAAGCCGCTCGACGACGCGCTGTTCCACTACCTCGGCAATCGCGAGCGGCTGATGCGGGTGCGGTAGGGCCATGGCCTTCCTCGCGCCGCTGTTTCTTCGTCGGGCTGGCCGCGCTCGCCGTGCCGGTCTTGATCCACCTGATCCAGCGCGAGCGGAAGCACGGTCGTGCGCGTTTCCGTCGCTTATGTTCCTGCGGCGGATCCCGTACCAGTCGGTGCAGCGGCGGCGGATTCACAACTGGTGGCTGCTGCTGCTGCGCATGGCCGCGATCGCGCTGATCGTCGCGGCGCTTCGCGAGCCGTTCTTCACGGAGACGCCGGCGCAGCCGCCGCGGCGGCGCGAGCGGGGCCCGTGACGTCGTGATCCTGCTCGACCGATTCCGCCAGCATGGGCTACGGGGACCACTGGAGCGCGCGCGCAGGCGGCCGCCACGCGCATCGTCGACGGGCTCGGCGCGGCCGATCGCGCGCACGCTCGTGCTGTTCGCGACCGGGGCGCCGAGGAGGCCGTGCGGTCGACGTCGAGCCGCGCGCGACCTGGAGGGGGCCATCGACAGCGCGCGGGTGACGGCCGACGGCACGCGCTACGCGCCCGCCCTGCGCCTGGCGCAGAGCCTCCTCGGCCGGTCGGCGCTGCCCCGGCGTGAGGCCGTGCTCATCAGCGATTTCCAGAAGACCGGCTGGGCGCAGGCGGGAAGAATCCACTTGCCCGAGGGCGCGACGTTGATCGCCCGTCCCGGTGGCCAGTCCCGGACACGTCGAACATGTCGGTCGCCCGCGCCGATTTCGCGCGGCAGGCGTTCTCCGGCCAGGACCGCGTGACCGTGACCGTGCTCGTCGTCAATCGCGGCGCCGGCCGCGGTGACCAACGTGCCCGTGACGCTCGACATCGACGGCCGCACGAAGTCGACACGCGCCCGGTCAGCGTGGCGGCCGAACGCGTCCGGGTCGGTGACATTCGCGCCGTTCACCGTCGCCGAGGCGAACATGCGCGGCGCGGTGCACGTCGGATCGACCGACCCGCTGCCAGGCGGACAACACGTTCTTCTTCGCGCTGTCGCCGAGCCGCCCGCTGTCAGCGTGCTCGTCGTCGACGGCGGACGGCGCGCGCGGCCGCGTCCACGGTCTATCCTGACGACGGCGCTTGGCCCAGGGGCGCTCGCCGTCCTTCAAGACGGACGTCGTTCCCGAGTCGCGCGTGACGCCGGCGACTTCGAGAACGCCGGTCCGTCGTCGTCCTCGACGACGCCGGCTGCCTGCCCGCGTCGGCCGACGCGGTCGCTCACGCGGTTCGTCGAGCAGGGCGGCGGCGGCCTCATGGTTGCGCTCGGCGCGCGCACGCCCTGGCCCGGCGGCGGCGTCGCCGCTGCTGCCGGGCACGCTCGGCGCGCCGGTCGACCGGCTGGCCGGCCGGGCGGCGACGCTCGGGTACCTCGACTACAGCCACCCGATCTTCGAGCTCTTCAAGCAGCCGCACAGCGGCGACTTCAGCGCGCCGAGGTTCTACCGCTACCGGCTGCTCCAGCCCGGCCGCAACGACCGCGTGCTGGCCGGTTCGATGACGGCGCCGCGGCGATGGTCGAGCGGCGCGTGGATGGCGGCCGCGTCGTCGCCTTCAGCGCGACGCTCGACGACTCGTGGAACGACTTGCCGAAGGCGCCGGTGTTCGTCCCATTGATGGCCCGTGACCGCGCAGTACCTCGCGCGCTACGACGAGCCCGACGCGTGGTACACGGTCGGACGCATGCTCGACACGTCCGGCGCGCTGTCGACAGATGGTGCGCGAGGGCGCCGTGGTCGGCGAAGCGTGCACCCGACCAGGGGGCGACGGGCATCGTCGAGTCGCCGTCCGGAGCGCCAGACGACGCTCGGCGCAGGGCGGCGTGGCGTCGACTCGCGCTCGACGAGCAGGGGTTCTATTCCGTCCGGCTGCAGGGGATGGGCGAGTCGCCGGCCGTACGCCGTGGCCGTGAACCTCGATCCGGAGGAGTCCGACCTCACGCCGATCGACCCCGGCGAGCTTGTGGGCGCGGCGACCGGGCGCGCGGTCGCAACCGCCACCGGACCGTCGCTCGAACATGCGGAGACCACCCCGGCGGACCTCGAGAAGAAGCAGGCGGTGTGGTGGTACCTGCTGTTGGCGGGGGCCGCCGTGCTGTTCGTCGAGGGGGTCTTGTCGAACCGGCTGTCCCGGCGGTTTGGGGCCGGGCTGAGGTAGCGAGACCCCTGGCGCGCAGGCCGCACGGGACACAAGGAATCGCGGCGTGGGACGCGGCCGCTCCGAGCGGCTGGCGGGGCATTCGGACGGTGTAAGCTCAGGGGAAAGCGGGAGGCAGCCAATGGCCGAAGATCTCCGGCGGGACCGATCGGCGCGATGAGCTGATTGAGGTCATTCGTGAAGTGCGCCGCCGGTGGCGCACCCGGCTGCTGCTGCGAGGCGCGGCGGTCATCGTCGGCGGCGTGCTGCTCGCGCTCGTTGTCGCTTCGTACGGCCTGCACCTGGCGCGGTTCAGCGCGTCGTCGGTACTCGTGCTGCGAGTGCTCACGCTGGCGGTGTGCGGTGGTCTCGTGGCGTGGTGGTTCGTCCGGCCGCTGCGTCGCCGCGCCACCGACCGGCAGGTGGCGCTGTACGTCGAGGAGCACGATCCTTCCCTGCAGGCGGCCATCCTGAGCGCGGTCGAGCTGGGGTTCTCCCCTGAGACCGGGGAGGACGCGCCGCATCCGGTCATTCGTCGAGCGGCTCGATCGAGCAGGCCATCGAGAAGTGCCGGTCGCTCGAGGGCGGCAAGGCCATCGGCCGCCATGGGATGCCGGCGGAGCGTGGTCATGCTCACGAGCGCCGCGGCCGTCGCGATGCTGCTGCTCACCATCGGCCCCGAGTTCCTCCGGCAGGGCGCGTCGGCGCTGCTCGATGCTCTCGCGGAACGCCGAAGCGGCCAGCCCGTACGCCATTCAGGTGACGCCGGGCGACGTGACCGTGCCGCGCGGCGCGGACCAGATCGATCACGGCCAAGCTGACCGGGTTCCGGTCGAGCGAGGCGTCGCTGATGGTCAAGTCCGAAGGCTCGAAGGAATTCGAGAGAATGCCGCTCGTCGTGACCGGCGACCCGAACGCGTTCGAGGGGATGCTGTTCGACGTCGACAAGTCGATCCAGTACTACGTCGACTCGGACGGCATCCGGTCGGCGACCTATTCGATGACGCGTCATGAACCTGCCGGCGGTCGACCATCTCGACCTCGAATACGTCTTTCCGCCGTACACCGGCTTGCCGCCGCAGCAAAGTCGCCGAACGGCGGCGACGTCGCCGCGATTCGCGGCACGGAGGTCCGCGTGCGCCGTGACCTCGACGATGGCCGCGACGGGGGGACGGCTGCAGATCGAGTCCGTCGGCGACATCTGAGCTGGCGGCCGTCGCGAGCGGTGAGCTCGACGGCAGCCTTCACCCTGAAGCAGAACGGCTTCTACCACGTCGAGCTGGACGGCCCGAACGGCGAGCACGTGACCGCGTCGCCGAAGTACACCGTCGACGTCCTGGACGACCAGCCGCCAACGGTCACGTTCGAGAAGCCCAAGCGCGACATCTCCGCCAATCCGCTGGAGGAGGTGTTTCTCCAGGCGCGGGCCGACGACGACTTCGGCGTCAAGCAGCTGGACTTGGTCTACTCGGTCAACGGCGGACCGGACAAGACCGTCACGTTGTACGGCAACGGCGCGAAGGCGCTCAAGGACGTGAGCGCCGGGCACACGGTGTATCTCGAAGAGCTCGGCGTGAAGCCCGGCGACTTCGTCGCCTACTACGCCAGGCTCAGGACAACGACAGGGTGAAGGGCGCCCAGTCGGCGAAGAGCGACATCTACTTCATCCAGATTCGTCCGTTCGAGCAGAACTTCCGGGAGGCCCAGACCCAGGCCGGCGGGGGCGGTGGCGGGGGCGGCGGAGGCGGCAACCAGGTCGGCGCGCTCTCCGAGCAGGAGCGGCAGATCATCTCGGCCACCTTCAACGTCGAGCGCGATCGGCTGAAGACGCCGGCCGACAAGCTCGAAGCAGAACGTGGTCTTCATCGGTCTGGCGCAGGTCGAAGCTGCGCCAGCAGGTCGAGGAGCTCGTCCAGCAGATGGGCCAGCGCCTCGGCCTCGAGCGATCAGCTGAAGAAGATTGCCGAGGTGCTGCCGAAGGCCATCGATGACATGAAGGCCGCCGAGAAGAACCTCGACGCGCTCAAGACGAAAGACGCGCTCTCGCCCGAACAGCGCGCGCTCAAGGACCTGCAGGACGCCGAGCAGATGTACGAGCTCGAGGTGCAGCGGCGGCAGCAGCAGGGCGGCGGTGGGGGCGGGGGCGGCGGCCAGCAGATGGCGCAGGACCTGGCCGACTTGTTTCAGCTCCAAGCCGACCGGATGGCCAACCAGTACCGAGGAGCAGCAAAGCGCCAATCAGCAGACCGCGCAGCAGCAACAGCAGGTGGACGATCTGGCGAACCAGCTGCGCGAACTCGCGCAGCGCCAACTGCAGCAGGCCGACCAGCAGCGGCGGGCCGCCCAGCTGCAGCAGGGTGGGTCGGGCGCGTCCGCGCAGCGCGCGCTGGCCGACGAGGTCGAACAGATGGCGCGGCAGCTCGAACAGCTGCGGCGGAACGCCGAGCAGCAGGGGCAGCCGACGCAGCAGCTGCAGGACGCGCAGCGGCGGCTGCAGGATGCCGCCAACGCGATGCGCCAGGCGGCTGCCAACGGCACGCAGGACGGCGGCGCCCAGGCGCAACAGGCCTTGCAGCAACTTCAGCAGGCGCAGCAACTGCTCCAGCAGAACGCGACGCAGGCGACGGCCCAGAACGTCCAGAACGCCCTGCAGCAGGCGCAGGACCTCCAGCGTCAGCAGCAGAGCATTGGCTCACAGTCGTCCGGACTCAATCAGTCGAACCCAGGCGCCGCGGCCAAGGCGCAGCAGTTGGCCCAACAGAAGGACGCCGAGCGGTCGCAGCTGAACAACCTGCAGCAGCAGCTGGGCTCGCTCGCCGACCAGGCGCTGCGGAACAACCAGGGTGACGCCGCGCGAAAACTGCAGGCGGCAGCCGACTCGACGCGCAACGCCAACACGCAGGCCAAGATCGAGGTACTCGAAGCAGCTCATGGCGCAAGGCGCCGACACGCGGCCGATCGAGCAGTCGATCGGATCGGACCTCGGCGGGTTGACGAACCAGATTCGACAGGCGGCGGCCGCGTCGCAGCAGGCGCAGCAGGGCCAGGCCATGAATCAGGCGATCGATCAGGCGGGTCAGGCCGTTCGTGGCATTCAAGCGTTGAACGAACAGCTGCGCCAGGCGGGTCAGCAGGGTCAGCAAGGCCAGCAGGGCCAGCAGGGCCAGCAAGGTCAGCAAGGCCAGCAGGGCCAGCAGGGCCAGCAAGGCCAGGGTCAGCAGGCCAGCAAGGGCAGGGTGGTCAGCAGGGCCAAGGCCAGCAAGGGCAGTCCGCGCAGAACGGCCAGCAGGGCCAGGGCGGCCAAGGACAGCAAGGCCAGCAGGGTGGTGGCCAGCGCGGCCAAGGCGGTCAACAGGCGGCCCAGGGTGGACAGGGCGGCGGGGGGCAGCGCCAAGGCCAGCCCGGCCAAGGTGGACGCCAGGGTGGCCAGTTCGCCAGGGGCGGAGGTGTGCCGAACGGCTTAGGGGGCGGGAGTCCGTCGCAGCCTGGCGCGTTGCAGGGGCCGCTCAGTCCCGACGACCTCCGTCAGATGCGCGACCGCGCCAACCAGCTCGCGAACGACGTGAGGAATCTCGGCCGGCAGATGCGGAACGCCGGGGCCGACCCCGGCGAGACGCGCGCCACCGAAGATGTCGCGCAGTGGCTCGAGCAGCTCGGCAACCAGCGCGGCAATCCTGATCCGCGATCGATGCAGGCGCTCACGTCCGACGCGCTGGCGAAGCTGCAGCAGGTCGACCTCGACCTGCGCAAGAAGTTCGAGAGCGGCGACGACCAGCTCCTGCTATCCGGCGCCGACGAAGTCCCCGAAGCGTTCCGCACCCAAGTGCAGGACTACTACCGCGCACTCGGGAAGAAGGGCGGACAGTAGAGCCGCCCAGTGAATCATTGAGTCATTGGGCCATTTGGTCATTCGGCGACTGAGTTGTCTCGCTCGCCAGCGCGCGGCGACCCTCTCATTCAATGACCCAATGACCCAATGACTCAATGGCCCAATGACCCAATGACCCAATGGCCCAATGGCTCAATGTCCAACCGTCGCGTCCCTCTCCAGCCGTTCGAGCGCCTGCTCGAAGATCGCGTTGACCGCCGTGCCGGCGGCGGTGAAGTTGTTCGCGATCATCGAGAAGGCGAGCCGCTCGCCGGAAGCCGTTTCGAGATAGCCTGACAGCGCACGGACGTTGCTGAGCGTGCCGGTCTTCGCCTGCACGCGCGCGTCGAGGGGCGTGCTCGTCATGCGGGACGCGAGCGTGCCGTCGTGGCCGGCGACTGGCAGCGACGCCAGGAATGGCCCGCGAAGACGCTCGTCGTGCCAGACGTGCTCGAGCAGCGCGACGATCGAATGCGCCGTCGCGTAGTCGTATCGGGACAGGCCCGATCCATCGTCCATCACGAAGCTGTCCGGCGGAATGCCCCACGCGACCAGCGCCGCGCGTGCGGCCGATCGGGCGGCATCGGCCGATCCCGACCCGGTCGATTGGCGGCCGAACGTCCTGAGCAGCGTCTCGGTGTAGAAGTTCTGGCTGACCTTCATGAAATAGCCGGCGAGTGTCGAGAGCGGCGGCGACCGCCTCGAGGCGATCGTCCGCCGCTGCGCCGTTGGCGGGCGCTCCAGGTCGTTGAGGCTCCAGGTGCCGTCGCGGACGACGATGCCGCGCGCCGGCGAGCGCCAGACGGAGCGCATTGAGGAAGAACTGCGTCGGGTGACCGACCGACGCGGTTCGGATGACCACGCCGCCGCCTGCGGGCACGTCACCTGTGAGTCGCAGGTGGGGGCTTCCCGGGAGCCGGACGAGGCGGATGGCCGGCGCCGAGCCGGCCGGGCCGGTCGCGATCGTGCTGGTCACTTCGAGCGAGCTCCCGGGCGGCGAGACGTCCACGCGAGCCGGCGAGCCTGCCGCCGGCCCCGGCCACACGCGCACGACGACCACGTTCTCGTTGTAGCTCAGGCCGCTCGAAGGCGCGGCAAACCCGTCCGCCAGGTCATCCCACGACCAGCCGGTGCCCAGGCCTTCCGGGTCGAAGATGCGGTCGTCGCCAATGAGGCGGCCGTCGACGCGCCCGATGCCCGCCGCGTGCAGAGCATCGGCCCATTCGTCGAACACCGGCGATGGCCCGAAGTCGCGCCCATCAATCGACGGATCTCCGCTCCCGACCACCACGAGATCGCCTTCGAGCACGCCGTTTCGAACGGTGCCTGCCGCTTCGAGCGTCGTGCGATAGGTGAAATCCCAGCCCAGACGGTCCGCCGCGACCGCCAAGGTGAAGAGCTTCATGTTCGATGCGGGGATGACGAGCTTGTCGCTGTTCCTGGCGTAGAGGACGCGCCCGTCGGCCAGCGACTCGACGCGGACGCCGACGAGCGCCCGGGCGAGGGCGGCGTTGTCGAAGATTCGATCGAGGTCGGCGGCGACCGTATGATCCGCGGCAGCGGCGGTCTCAGGCGGCGCCGCGAGGGGCCGTGGGCGCGCCGCTTGCGACAGGGGCGCCCCGCACGCCGTCAGGCCGAGCGCCAGCGCGGCGGCGGCCAGGCGCGCCGGTCACTTTTCTCCGGTGACGCCTTTGAGTTCGCTCAACACCTTGTCGAAGTCCGCCTTCGCGACCACCGCGGCTCCGGGCTCGCCCTGCCGCATGCCGTGGACGACGCCGCCCGAGTTCGACGAACGTGACGCGCTCGTCCTGGGGAGACTTCGCGTCGCCGAACTTCACGGTGAACACGTACATGTCGCCCGAGGTTGGCGCCTGGGCGACGAAACTCGTGGCCTTCAAGTTCGCCACGTCGACGAAGAAGTTCGTCAGCTTGTCCTGGTCGACGTCGCGAGAGGTCGGCTTCGTCTCTTTCCAGGTGTCGGTCGCCGTGCTCGCCGAGTTCTTCGCGGAAGCCGGCGCGGCTTCCTTGACGAAGGTGTACGTCGTACCGCCGTGCACGATGTCGACGTCGAGCGCGTTGAAGGACCGGAACTCGAACAGCATCTTCTCGCGCAGGTCGAGCAGAGACTTCCGCAGCGTGTCGGCCAGGCTGGACTCGATCGTGAACACGAGCGGGCGCGACTCGTCACGCGCGTAATAGGTGCCGTCGGCGCCCTTCGCGCCGATGTCCAGGGAGCCGCGCGTCGAGCCCACGCCGACGGTGACCACTTCGGCCGGCGCCGCGAGCCCGTATTTCTTCAGGTCCGCCGTGCCGTCTTCCGCCGCGACCGCCTTCATCTTCGCCTGCGAGAGCTGGTTCACGAGGCCGTCCACCACGCTGAAGTCGGCCCGGGCGTTGGCCGAGGAAGCCAGCCGCCAATCCTCGTCGCCCTTCTTGACGAGCGCGATGGGAGCCGCGCCGGCGGTCGTGAGGCTCAGCGAGTCGGCTTTGTCCTGGGCGAAGTCGAGGACGCTCTTGTTGCGCAGGTCGAACGTCGAGCGGTCCAGCTCGCCATCGGTCGAGGCGCTGACCAGGAATACCTTGGGCTGGCCTTCGACCCGCGCGTAGAGATCCGATCCGGTCGCGGTCTTCGTGCCTAGTTCCAGCCGATGCACGCTGGTCTCGCCGGACAGGCGAAACGCGACGCTGGCGGTGGGGGGATCGAGGCTGTACGCCTTCACCGACGACGGGTTGGCATCGACCGTCGTCGAGGTGCCAAGCGATCCGAGGGTCGAGACGATGGTGCTGACGGCGTCCTGGTCGGCCTGCATCGGCCGAGGCGACGTGATGCTCCAGTCCGAGCCCTTCTTGTCGAGGGTCGTCTTGTCGCCAGAGGCGGAGGTGACCTCGAGGTGATCGATCTTGCCCGAGTCGATCGAGAAGACCTTGGTGGACGCCGACGTCCCCGACACGTCCTTCTTGGATTCGACGAAGTAGGCGTACGCGCCGATCGCGATCGCCAGGACCAACAGCACGACAAACGACCGACCGCCACGCATCGTTCTACGACTCCTCCAAAACCCGCGCGCTCCGCGCTAGTGTCGCGTCCCAGAAGTTCGCTGGCATTCGGCCGGCGCTGCCTCCCGCCCGGCGGCGTGGCTTCTCGCTCAAATACACTCAGTATCCTCGCTCGTCGCGCCTTGCCGGCCGGGCGCATCGCCGCCCTCGATGCACAACGAACTTCTGGGACGCGACACTAGCGCCGCTTCCACCACACCCGCACGCCGTTCGCGAGGAGGAAGCCCGGAATGATCAGCAGGCTGATCCAGAGGATGCGCTGCGTCTGGTCTTCCGTCAGGGTGATCCGACGGTCTTGAGCCGAGTGCGGGTGGATGGCAATCAGGTTCTCCTGCTGCGCCAGCCAGTTCACGATGTTGAGCGACAGGTCCCGGTTGCCCTGGATACTGATCGCGGCGTTCGACGCGAAGTCGCTGTCGCCGACGACGACCACGCGGGCCTCCGGCTTCGGCGCGTCGCCGGACGGCGCGGGCGCGTCGGGCGCCGTGGCGGACACGGCGGCGGCAATCGACACCGGTCCGGCCTTGTCGCCCTTATCGGTATTGAGCTCGGGGCGGCCGGTGGCGAAGAGGCCCTTGAGGTCGGTCTCGGCCCAGCTCTGCGGGCTCGTCTCGAGCAGCTTCTGCGCGACGTGGCCGTCGGTGCCGCCGTCGATGGGCGTCACCGAGCGCGTGAGCGGGAACGCCGTCATGAGACGGAAGTTGTCCGTGATCGGATGGCTGCCCTGGACCGGCATGGCGATGGGGACTTCCGGCCCGGCGCCGATCAGCCGACCCATGCCGCTCGCGTCCACCACCATGTCATTGCCGACGGCCATGCCCCACTCCTTGGCGAGGCCGATGAGATTGGTGAGCGGCACGGCCGTGGTCTTGTCGGCCGGGTCGAGCAGCAGCAGGACCTTTCCGCCCTTCTTGAGGAACGTCTCGAGCTGCGTCGACTTCGGGCGCGAGGTAGTCGGTCTTCGGGCCCGCGACCACCACGACGGTCGCATCGTCGGGGACCTTCCCGACCTGGGCGAGGGCGAGCGTGGCGATCTCGAAGTTGTCGGTGCGCAGCGCGTCCGACAGGCTGCTGTAGCCGGTGCGGTCCGAGCCGGTCGTGTCGTGCTCGCCGTGGCCTGTCACGAAGTAGACCTTCTTGGCCTGGCCTTCGATGACCTTCTTGAGCGCGTTCGTCAGGCTCTCTTCGTCGGCCTGGGTGGCGCGCTCCGTCCGGCCGTCGTACTCCAGCACGACCGTGCCGTACGTCTGGATGCCGGTACTGCTTGGCCTGGACCGGGTCCTTCACGGCGTCGATGTAGTCGACCGTCACTTCGGGCGACGCGTACCGGTATTCGGCGAGCTCATCCTTCAGCGTCTGCAGGTCGCTCGTGCCGCCTTCGTAGAACGCCTTCATCGTCAGCGGCTTCTTGAGGTCGGCGAGGACCTTCTTCGTCTGGTCGGACAGCGAGAACTGGTGGGCGGCGGTCAGATCCCAGCGCTTGTGCTCGCGCGAGGAAATCCAGTTCAGCATCACGAGGATGGCGAGGAACAGCACGGCGCTGCCCACCGCGACCGACCCGTACCGGACGTTGCGCCCCCGAAGCGATCGGGCGACGTCGCGCCACTGGCTGAGCACGTAGAGCGCGGTCACGACGAGGCCGGCGAGCGCGAGGCCCTGATACCACTGGCTCAGCTCGGGCTTCGCGAAGCGCAGCACCACGGCCGCCAGGACCAGCACGAGACCGAGCCACCCGAGCAGTCCAATGAGGCGCTTCACGGTTAGCCCCTCCACCGCTCGCTGTCCACCGACTTCAGCGAGAGGAACAGCCCGAACGAAATGAAGCTCAAGTAGTAGACGATGTGGGCGGTGTCGATCACGCCTTTGCCGAAGTCGTCGAACTGCTGCGTGATCGACAGGTAGGACAGCACCTGGCCGGTGGTCGCGCCGGCGCTGTCGGCGAACCAGCCGATGACCCAGAACAGCAGGCCGACGATGAACGTCGCCGCGCCGGCCACCATCTGGTTCTTGGTCAGGCTCGAGATGAACAGCCCCACCGCGATGAAGCAGCTGCCGAGCAGCAGCAGGCCCAGGTAGCCGGCAATGAGCGGCCGCCACTCGGGGTTGCCGTAGAGGAACAGCATCCCGATGTAGAGCGCCGTCACCGCGAGGAGCGCGACGTAGAGCCCGACGGTGCCCAGGAACTTGCCGATGATGATTTCGAAGTCGGTGAGCGGCGACGTCAGCAGGAGCTCGATCGTGCCCGAGCGCTTCTCTTCCGAGTAGGTCCGCATCGTCACCATCGGCAGGAGGAACAGGATGAGGACGCTGGCGTTGCTGAAGAGCGGCCGGATGAGGTCCTGATTGACGTTCATCGTGCTCGGTCCGCCGCTCAACGCCGCCTGCATGCTGTTGCGCACGAAGTACGTCGCGTAGTTGATGAAGAACCAGCCGAAGATCAGGGCGAACAGACCCATCATCACCCACGCCACCGGCGAGGCGAAGTAGCCGCGCAGTTCCTTGCCGGCGATCGCGGAGATGTTTCGAAGCGATTTACGCACTGGCGGCCTCCTCTGCGTGCTCTTCGGTCGTGAGCTGGAGGAAGATTTCCTCGAGGCTCAACCGCGTCGGGCGAAGTTCGAGGAGGCCCCAGCCGTGGTCGACGACCGTGCGGGCAACGTCGCGCCGCACGTCGCGGTTCGCCTCGGCCTCGATCTCGTAGCCCACCCGCGCGTCGTGCCGGTCGGCAATCGTGACCTTGCGCACGCCGGGAACATCCGACAGCACCGTCGGCGCCTCGTCGGGGCCTTCCACCTGGACGTAGAGCGTCGCGGCGCCCTTGAGTTGGTGGGTGAGGTTCTCCGGCGTGTCAACGGCGACGACCTTGCCCTTGTTGATGATGACGACGCGATGGCAGGTCTGGGCGACTTCCGGCAGGATGTGCGTGCTCAGCACGATCGTGTGGTTGCCCGCCAGGCTGCGGATGAGGTCGCGGGTCTCGATGATCTGCTTCGGGTCGAGGCCGGCGGTCGGCTCGTCCAGGATCAGCACGTCCGGGTCGTGAATCAGCGCCTGCGCCAGTCCGACCCGCTGGCGGTAGCCCTTCGACAGCTTCGCGCAGTGGCGGTTGGCCATGTCGGCGACGTGCGTCTTTTCCATGGCGCTGTCGACGCGCATGCGGCGCTCGGCTTTGGACGTCGGGCGCGAGAGTTTGATTCGCGCGACGAAGGTCAGGTATTCCCGGACCGTCATGTCCGGATAGAGCGGCGGAGTTTCGGGGAGGTACCCCGTGTGGCGCTTGGCTTCGATGGGGTCGGCGAACACGTCGTAGCCGGCGACGATGGCCGTGCCATCGCTGGCAGGCATGTAGCCGGTCAGCACACGCATCGTGGTCGTCTTGCCGGCGCCGTTCGGGCCTAGGAACCCGAGGATTTCACCTTTTTCGACACGGAAACTCACGTCGTCCACGGCCGTCACCGAACCGTAGCGCTTCGTGAGGTGCTGCACCTCGATCATGGAGAGCGTTCCTCGTCATACGAGCTAGAAAGAAGACTCGAAAGCCACAGAAAAAATGTGATTCAGAGAACAATCTCGAATCGTAGTGCCTTCGGAAAAGACGTGTCAACACTGGGGCCGGGTACCCACCCCGGGTGCGCCGTGGAAAACACATTGACATATGAGCAAGCGTTCATATATTCAAGAGGGCGATGGCGTCGACACGGGTGCGGGTAGCGGGGCGGGGGCGCGCCGGGAAGCGAGAGGCCGGGCCTCGGCCCGCGGCGGGACTCGAGCAGGTGCGCAGCCGGCTGCTCGCGCCGGCCGTCGTCGAAACCGTGGCCGCCGTGTTCAAGGTGCTGGGCGACCCCACACGGGTCCGTCTGCTCGACGCGCTGTCGATTGGGGAGCGCTGTGTCTCCGACCTGGCGGCCCTGGTCGGACTCAGCGAGTCGGCCGTCTCCCACCAGCTGAGCCTCCTGCGCCACGCCCGGCTCGTCCGCCTGCGCCGCGCCGGCCGCCACATCCACTACCGCCTCGATGACCACCACGTCATCGGGTTGCTGCGCGACACGCGCAAGCACGTCGAGGAATCGTGACCCCGGCCGGCACCACCTTCCACCCGGCTGGCCCGTGCGAGCGGCGATGAGCGACGCCTGCTGCCATGAGACGTGCGCGCCGGTGCGCGCCGCTGCCCGCGCGTCGGGCGAGGCGGCCCGCGCGTGGAGCGTAGGGGCGGGCGCCGCGGCGATCCTCGCCGCCGAGGCGGCGCGCGCCCTCGGGCATCCCGGGGCCGCGATTGTCTGCGATGCGGCCGTCATCGGCGCCGCCGGCTGGATGACGGCCGTGCGGGCCGCGCGCGCCCTGCGCACGCGCCTGCTCGACATCAACGTGCTCATGCTCGTCGCGGTGGCCGGCGCCGTGGCGTTGGGCGACTGGCGCGAAGGCGCGCTCGTCGTGTGGCTCTTCGCCGTCGCGCAGGGGATTGAGTCGTTGAGCCTCGCGCGCGCCTATCGGGCGACGCGGGCGTTGCTCACACTGGCGCCGACGCGCGCGCTGGTCCGCCGCCCGGACGGCGACGCGCTCGTCGATGCGGCCGACGTGCGGGTCGGCGACATCGTGCTCGTGCGGCCCGGCGAAAGGATTCCGCTCGACGGCGTCGTCACGGCCGGCCTGTCGTCCGTCGACCAGGCGTCGGTGACCGGCGAGTCGTGGCCGGTGGACAAAGCGGCCGGAGACGCCGTCCTGGCGGGAAGCATCAACGGCGCCGGTTCCCTTGACGTCGAGGTGCAACGGCCCGCTTCGGACAGCACGCTCGCGAGGATGATTCGGTTGGTGGAGGACGCTCAGCTCAAGCGGGCGCCAATCCAGACGTTCGTCGATCGGTTCGCGCGGCGCTACACGCCGGTGGTCGTGTCGTTGGCCGTGGCGATCGCGGTCGTGCCGCCGCTCGTCGCCGGAGGCGCGCCGGCGGCGTTCGCGACCTGGGCCTACCGCGCGCTCGCGCTGCTGGTCGTGTCGTGCCCCTGCGCTCTGGTCATCTCGACGCCGGTCTCCATCGTCTCGGCGCTCACGGCCGCGGCCCGTGCGGGCGTGCTCATCAAGGGCGGCGAGTATCTCGAGCGTCTCGGTCGCATCCGGTGCGTCGCCTTCGACAAGACGGGGACGCTGACGCACGAGGACATCGCCGTGACGAGCGTGACGAGCCTCAACGGCGCGACCACCCGTGACGTGCTCGGCGTGGCGGCGGCCCTCGAGTCCCGGTCGGAGCATCCGATCGGCCGGGCGATCGTGGGCCGCGCGCGCGGCGACGGCCTCGTCGTGGCGTCGGGCGAGGATTTTCGCGCGCTGCCCGGGTTGGGCGCCGAGGCGCGCGTCGCGCGTTCATTGGCCATCGTCGGCAGCCATCGCCTGTTCGAGGCCCGGCAGTTGTGCACGCCGGCGCTCCACGAGCAGATCGATGAAGTGACCGGAGCCGGCAATACACCGGTTCTGGTGGGCTCCAACGGCGCGGCGCTGGGCGTGATCGGGCTGGCCCACACGGCGCGCGAGGAAGGCCGCGCCGCGGTGGCCGAACTCCGGTCGCACGGCGTCGACCGCATCGTGCTCCTGACGGGCGACGCCGAGGCGAACGCCGTCCGGTTGGGTGAGGCCCTCGGACTCGACGAGGTGCGCGCGAACCTCATGCCGGCCGAAAAGGTCGCCTCGGTTCACGAGCTCCGCGACCGCTACGGCCCGGTGGCCATGGTGGGCGACGGCATCAACGACGCGCCCGCGCTCGCGGCCGCCGACGTGGGGATTGCCATGGGCGGCGCCGGCTCGGATGTGGCCATCGAGACCGCCGACGTGGCGCTGATGTCCGACGACCTGACGAAGCTGCCGTACGCGATCCGGCTCGGGCGCGCGACGATGTCGAATATCAAGACGAATGTTGCCGTGGCCTTGGGACTCAAGGTGGCGTTCGTCGTGCTGGCCGCCGCCGGCGTGGCGACGCTATGGATGGCGGTGCTGGCCGATACCGGTGCGTCGCTCCTCGTCACGGCCAACAGCCTCCGGTTGCTCGCCCGGGACCGGTAGCCTCGACGTCAGCTGTTTCTCGCGTGCGCGTCGATGAACTCGTCGAGCGCGGCCTGGTCGTCGGCCGTCAGCCGCTCGAACCTGATGCCCATACCGGTCTGTCGATTGCTCCACGCGACGCGCCCCGCCGCTTCGAGGTCCGCGGCGCGGCTCGGCAGCCGGAACTGCACGGTCACCGGCGTCTCCGGGGCGAGGGGGCTCATCGTCCGGATGGCCAGGCCGCCCCGGCCGATGTCGAGGGTGAGCGCGCCGGCGCGCGTCTGATCCGTCTGGTAGGACACGGGGATGCCCAGCGCGATGCGGGGACTGGTGCGCCGGTCGAAGTTGTCCGGAAAGAGATGGGGCGCGAGGGACGGCAGAATGTGCGGGGTGGCGGCGTGTTCGTTCACGTACCCGGCGACTCGAAGGTCGGCGAGCTGGCGCACTTGATCCACCGAGCCGACCGTGCCGGCAAAGATGACGACGGGCAGCGGGCGGTCGGCCGCGTGCCGCAGGGCGCGAACGAACGCCACGCCGTCCTCGGCGAGTCCCAGGTCGACCAGCGCCAGGCTTACCGGGGGCGTGGCGCTCGCGGCCTCGCGGGCCGACAGGTCAGTGTCGGCCGTGACGAACGCGTGACGCGCGTCGGCCAGGGCCGCGGCGAACCGGTCCCGGATCGCGGCCTGCCGATGCGCGATGAGAATGGTCTTGTCCTGCGTCACGGGTCGGGGTTGTCCGTTGCGGGCATTTCGAGCGCCTCGCTATAATCGACTCGCGCCCCGAACCTTGCACGGTGCGCAGAGCCCGCGCGCGCGTGCCGCTGGCTCTTGAAGGAGAGTGTATGGCGACCTGTCCCGAATGTGACGCCGAAATTGAAATCGACGAAGACGACTTGGACGAGATGGAGGCCGGCGATCCGTGGGATTGCGATGCCTGCGGGAGTCGCCTGCGCGTCGCCATCCTCGAGCCGCTCGAATTCGAGACCGACGACGAAGATGAGGATGAGGACGAGGACGAAGAGAAAGACGCCGACGACGAGAAGGGCGACGATCTCGAGGATGACGAGGACGACGACGAGGTCGATGACGGGGGAGAGGACTGGGAAGAGTGACCGTGTCCTCGCCGGTGGCGGGATCCGACGGCCTCGGGCAGCGTGAGGCCGCCCTGGAGGCCCGCCTGCGCATGCTGGGGTCGGTCATTGTGGCCTACAGCGGCGGCGTTGACTCGACGTACCTGGCCTGGGCCGCGACGCGTGCGCTCGGCGGACGCGCGCTGTGCGTGACGGCCGACAGCCCCAGCTATCCCGAACGACATCGGGCCACGGCGCTCGACGTCGCGCGACGTTTCGGCCTCCAGCACGAGATCATCCACACCGACGAACTCCAGCGTCCCGAGTACCGCGCCAACCCCGCGAACCGCTGCTATTACTGCAAGCGGGAGCTGTACACGGCGTTGTCCGCGCTGGCGCAATCGCGCGGCATCGCCGCGATTTCCGACGGGAGCAACGCCGACGATCGCGGCGACTACCGGCCGGGCCGTCAGGCCGCGCGCGAGTTCGGCGTGGTCAGCCCGCTGGACGAGGTCGGGCTCACCAAGGCCGACATCCGCGAACTCTCGCGGCGCGCCGGCTTGCCAACCTGGGACGAGCCCGCGTCGGCATGCCTGTCCTCGCGGATCCCGTATTTCTCCGAAGTGACCGACGAGAAGCTGCGCGCAATCGAGCGCGCGGAGGAGGCGATACGCGCGCTGGGATTCCGCGTGCTGCGCGTGCGCCACCATGGCGAAGTCGCCCGCATCGAGCTCGGGCGCGACGAGATGTCTCGGGCGCTGGACCCGGCCGTGGCGGGGGCGATTGAACGGGCGCTCCGTCCGCTGGGGTTCAAGTACGTCGCGCTCGATCTCAAAGGCTATCGTCTCGGCAGCCTGAACGAAGGCATCACCCTCCAGCCAGTCGATCGCACGAACTGAGCGCCCGACCCCAGCCGAACCGCCCGCCGTTCTCTCGCCCCAGGATTTGTCGAGGCCGATTAGCGCTTACGCGCCAGGCAGAGCAGCGACGTGCCGATCGGCAGGTTGGTGACGCGGAGGAGCGCGGCCTCGGCGATGGTTGCGGCGCTGAAGAGGGCGTTCACGGGGGCGATCGGCACGCGCAGATCGGCGTCCGACTCCCGCGCCCCGCTCAGGCGCTCCATCGAGCGTTTGGCGAGCACGAATGGAAACGGCGCCACGCTGATGAAGCTCATCCGCGCCACGGTGAACCCGCTCGTCGTGAGCAGCGTCGTCAGCCTGGCGGGCGTATAGCGGCGCCGTTCGTGCGTCAGGAGGGAGTGGGATCCGCGGAGCATCGCGAGCGCGGCGACGTTGACGAGGGCGAGGCCATCTGGCTTCAGGATGCGCCGCATCTCGGCGACCGCCTGGCGTTCGTCGTCGTCGTCCAGGCAGTACAGGACGTCGAATGACGTGGCGACGTCGGCGACGCCATTGGCGAGCGGAAGGCGTGTGACCGTGGCCTGCGCCAAGCGCCGTCCGGCCGCGCGGCCGACGTCGAGACCGGTTTGTGTCAGCTCGATTCCCACGGCCGGGCCGAACTCACCGAGCCAGTCGAGGTTGCGGCCCGTGCCCGCGCCGCAGTCCACGATGAGCGCGGCGCGCCGGCCCCGCAGCCCCTGTTCCAGGAAAAGGCGCGCGTCGCGCCGCAGGCCGCGAAACCAGAAATGGTGGTTCTCGGCGTGCGCCGTGGCCTCGAGCATCGCGCTCAGGGGCGAGGCGCCCGCGGATCCTGCGTCCGACAAACGGCGCGTGGCGGAAGGTGTCGCACCGTGTTTCATTGACATCGCGACAGGCGCCCGGTAAGCTCGGAAACCAAAATACCCACGATTCCTTGAGATGCTGAAAGCCTTTCGCAGGAGAGTCTGGATGTCCCGTGATCCGTTTCGCACCCTCTCGATGTTGACGGCGGCTGGCCTGTTGATGGCGTCCATCGCTTGCCATCACGCGCCGCCGGCGGCTCCCGCTCCGCCGCCGCCACCGCCGCCGCCGCAAGTCAACAATACACCGCCGCCGCCGCCACCACCGCCGCCGCCGCCAGCAGTCGAGCCGCCCCCGGCGCCTCCGACCGAAGCGGAGATCTTCGCGCGGATGAGTCTGGCGCAGTTGAACGACCAGAAGCCGCTCGACGACGTGTTCTTCGCCTTCGACCAGTCGGACTTGAGCGATCAGGCGCGCGCGAGTCTGCAGAAGGACGCCGACTGGATGAAGAAGTGGGAGTCGACGACGGTCACGATCGAAGGGCACGCCGATTCACGCGGCACGAACGAGTACAACCTCGCGTTGGGCGAGCGACGTGCCGCGGCTGCGCGTGACTACCTCGTCAGCCTTGGCGTCCCGGAGGCTCGCATGAACGTGGTGAGCAAGGGCGAGGAGGCGCCGTTCTGCACCGAGGAGAACGAGGCCTGCTGGTCGCAGAACCGGCGGGGCCACTTCATCGTCACGGCGAAGTAGCCGGGGGACGCCCCCGGGCCTGAAGATCGCGACCCCCGGCGCCGCACCACTCTCGGGCGGCGTCGGGGGTCGTTGTGTCTTCGGGCGCCGAGCGGAATCTCGGCGCCGCTATTCGAGGTCGCGGACGATGGCCTCGGCCGCCTGTCTCGGGTTCGGCGCGCCCGTGATGGGGCGCCCCACGACCAGGTACGAACTGCCCGCCTCGATGGCCGCCTTGGGGGTGAGCGTTCGCCGCTGATCGTCCTTGCTCGACACCCCGCTCGCCGGGCGGTCGCGGCGCGTGGCCGCGGCATCCAGCTCGGCGCTTCCACCGCGTATCCCCGGCGTCACGATCGCGAAGTCCGGCCGTGTCTTTGCGCGCAGGAGCGCCGTCTCGAGCGGAGAAGCCACGACGCCGTCGAGTCCGCCGGCGTCGGCCAGCTGCGCCAGTCTCAAGACTTGATCGGCGGCGGCGGATGGCACGCCGACGGCGGCGAGCGCCGGCGCATCGAGGCTCGTCAGCACGGTGACCGCGACGACCAGCGGTCGCCCCGGACCCGCCGCCTCGGCCGAGCGGCGAGCGGCTTCGATCATGGCCGGCCCGCCCGCCGCATGGATGGTCAGCATCCAGGCCCCCAACTCGCTCGCCGCGGCGACCGCCCCGGCGACCGTGTTGGGAATGTCGTGGAACTTCAGGTCGAGGAACACCCGGTCGCCCAGGGCGACCAGTTCGCGGACGATGCTCGGACCAGCCGACGTGAACAGCTGACTCCCGACTTTGAAGCCGCCCACCGCGCCGCGCAGCTGATCGGCCAGCGCCAGCGCCAGTGCGGCCGTCGGGACATCGAGGGCGACCAGGCAGCGATTTCGGGCGCCGAGCGTGTCGCTCATGGATGCGTCTCCTTGGGCAGCTCGAGGCTGCCAATCAGCTGGTCCACCCGCGCCATGCCGTGGCGGCTGAGGTAGGCCTCGAGGCCGGCCAGAAGCTTTCCCCAAACCATCGGGTCGAAGAAGTTCGCGGTGCCGACTTGCACCGCGGTGGCGCCGGCGATCAGGAACTCGAGCGCGTCGTCGATGGTGGTGATGCCGCCCATGCCGATGATTGGCAGCTTCACGGCCTGCGCGCATTCGTAGACCATTCGAACGGCAATCGGCCGGATTGCCGGGCCGCTCAACCCGCCGAGCACGTTCGAAAGCTTGGGGCGCCGGGTCTCGACGTCGATCGCCATGGCCAGGAAGGTATTGACCAGGGACACCGCGTCGGCGCCCGCGTCCTCGGAGGCCCGCGCGAACGACGCCACATCGGTGACGTTGGGCGTGAGCTTCGGAATCACCGGGAGCCGGGTGACTTTGCGGACGGCGCTCACGACGGCGTAGGCGCCGGTCAGGCTGCAGCCGAACTGGATGCCGCCCTCTTTGATGTTCGGACAGGAGATGTTCAGCTCGAGCGCCGCCACGCCCTCGGCGTCGGACAACACGCGCGCGACCTCGCAGTACTCGTCGATGGTCGAGCCGCAGATATTGACGAACACCGTCGCGCCGAGTCGCCGCAGCTCGGGCAGCCGTTCGGCGACGAACCGGTGCACGCCGATTCCCTGGAGGCCGATGGCGTTGATCATGCCGGCGGGCGTTTCGACGATTCTTGGCGGCGGGTGGCCCTCCCGCTCGTTGAGGAACAGGCCTTTCACGGCGACCCCGCCGAGCGCCGAGAGGTCCACGAGGTGGGCGTACTCGACGCCGTACCCGAAGCAGCCCGAGGCGGCGATGAACGGGTTCGTCAGGTGGAGGCGGCCCAGATCTACCGACAGGTCCATCGCTCAGTGTCCCCGCAGCGCGTCCCAGGCCAGCGAGGCGGCGTCGAACACCGGGCCCTCGAGACAGGAGCGCACGAAGTGCGCGCCGCCGCCGCGCTGCACGGCGACGACACAGCTGTAGCAGCCGCCCGTGCCGCATCCCATCACCGGCTCGAGCGACACGAACACCGGCCGGTCGAAGCGCCGTCCTAGATCCGCGACGCTGCGCATCATCGGCGTGGGGCCGCAGGCGTAGATCGTGAGCGGCCGGTCGGGTGGCCGGCCGGCCAGCGCACGCTCGAGGGGCGCGGTGATGCGCCCGCGTTCGCCGCGGCTGCCGTCCTCGGTCGTCAAGACCAGCGTGGCGCCCAGCGCCGCGAACAGGTCGTCGCGATAGAGATCGGCGGCGCGGCGCCCGCCGTAGAACAACGTCATCGGCGTGGCCCGGGCGGCCAGTGTTTCGGCCAGCGTCACGAACGGGGCGAGGCCGACGCCGCCGGCGACCATCCAGGCTTCGGCCGGCGGGAGGACGGGCACGAAGGGGCGTCCGAGCGGACCGAGACAGGCGATGCGGTCGCCGGCTCGCGCCTCGTACAACCTGCCCGTGCCGGCGCCAACCCGCTTGTTGAGCAGCGTCAGCCCGACGGCCTCCCGTCCCCGGCGGACGATCTCGAAGATTGAGAACGGCCGGCGCAGCAGCGGGTCGAGCGCCGTCGTCGGCCGAACCATCACGAATTGGCCGGGCCCCGCCTCGCGCGCGATGTCCGGCGCGGCGAGCGTGACGACGTTGTACTCATCCGAGAGCCGCGTGTTGTCGAGCACTTCCGCGGCGACGTCGAAAACCATCGAACGATGAGTATAGCGGGGGCCATGCACCCTGGCACGACTATCATCAGAGGTGAATGCGCTACCTTCGCATTCTGACGAACGCGGTGATTTGCGGCGTCCTCGGCGCGGCCTACCTCGCCGTGCTCGTCCTGCAGCTCAATCCGCAGGTCCCCACCCTCTCGATTACCGCCGAGCGTTGGTTCGTCACGCTCGTGATCTTCTACGGCTCGTATTTCAGCGTCGGGGTGTTCGTCCTTCTGCTCGTGCGCGACCTGCTGTCGTGGCGGCCGCTGTCGCCCGGGTGGGTGAGCGTGCGGCTGCTCGCCTGGCTGGGCGCCGGCGAGGCCGCGCTGGCCGCGGTCGTGACCTGGGCGAACCTGAAGGGCTTTCGCGCCATGCTGAGCGACACCGTGGCCGAGCGGCTCCGGGAGGGCGCGACCGCGACGACGGTGTTTGCCGCGGTGCTCGTGACCGTGGCCGTCCTGCGGTACTCGTTCGGGCGGCGAGGCACGCGGTCGAACGGCCATCCTGCTCCTGGCGTCGATGATGTTGTCGGTGGGCGTCCCGTTGTGGCTGCGCGGGCCGGGCGACCTCCCGGTGCCGACGCCCCACGGTCCGTCACGCCTGGCGCCCGTGACGCACGACACCACGGCGCAGCCCGGCGGCACGCCCCACGTCACCATCATCGCGCTCGACGGCGCCGGCCTCGGGTTCATTCGTGAGCGCGTGGCGGCCGGCCAGCTGCCCAACTTCGGCAACCTGCTCGATCGAGGCGCCACGATCGATCTCGCGACGCTCAAGCCGACCCAGGCGGAGGTGGTGTGGGCCGCCGCGGCGACGGGCAAGTTCCCGCCAAAGAACGGCGTCCGGTCGAACGTGCGCCGCGTCAGGCCCGACGACGTGGATCCGGTTGAACTTGCTGCCCGACTACTGTTTTGCCCAGTCGCTCATCTATCAGCGGTTCGTCACCGAAGACCTGTTTCTGACGTCGGCCGCCCTGCGCGCACGCACGTTCTGGCAGATCCTGGCCGACTACGGCCTGGCGGCGGGCATCCTCAATTGGCCCCTGACCTACCCGGCGCAGGCCGACCGCGGCTATGTGATCAGCGATCGGTTCGACGAAGGCGCGAGCTCGCCGCTGAGGTTGACCGACGCGAAGGCCGGCTGGCCGACGAGCGCCACCGAAACGGCGCGCGCCGTGTTCGACTCCTGGCAGTTCCGCGCGTGGCGCGACGTGCTCCCATCGGGGTCCCCGACCGGGGAAGAGCCGGACGGACTGAAGCCCGCGCGATGGGATCACGCCTACAGCGCGGCCAAGGACGCGCTCGACCGCGAGTTTTCCACGCGCCTCACCGCGGTTCGGTACGAGGGCATCGATGCGTTCGGGCACAGCGCCCTGCGGGAAGCCGAGCCGGAGCTGTTCGGGTTGATCGGCGGGAGCGACCGCGGCCGGTCGAACGCTCGATCGCTACTACACGTACATCGACGCGGAAGTCGGGCGGGCGGCCAACGCGTTGGCGCCGGGGGACCTCCTGCTCGTCGTGTCGGGCTTCGGGATGGAGCCGGAGCCGCTCGCCAAGCGCCTGCTGGCGCGCGCCCTCGGCCAGCCGGAACGCACCGGATCCCACGACCGGGCGCCCGACGGGTTTCTCATTGCCTTCGGCACGAACGTCGTGTCCGGCCAATCGCTGCCGCGCGGCGCCATCGTCAACCTCGCGCCGACCGTGCTCTATTACTTCGGTATTCCCATCGGCCGCGACATGGACGGCTTCGCGCGGGCCGACCTGTTCAAGCGCAGCTACACCGTGGAGCACTCGGTGGCCTACATCCGCACCCACGAGCGCTGAGGATCGCGCCCGGGTTCAGCGCACCCAGAGGATCGGCTGGCGGATGGCGATGTTCCGAAGCACTTCCTGATCGGTCGGATCGGCCGGCAGCGCCTTCCAAAGATCGAGATAGCGGCGATCGCGGTAGGCGAGGCCCGCGAAGAGCAGACTCGGCTCGCGCGCCGGCCAGCTGTCCCACGCCTGGACGTCGGGCTTCTTCGGCCACGTCGAACTTGTCGACGAGGTAGGGGTACAGGAAGTCCATCGCCTTGCGCATGCCTCGGCCGTCCGGCAGGGTGAACGTCCACAGGTTATCGGCCGGCGTCGAGAGCACCTGGCAGAGGGTCGCCATGTTGTCGAGCTGGAAGATCGAGTAGCCGTACGGTTTGGTCCGCGCCAGTTCGCGCGGGAAGCTCCCGTCCGGCGCCATCTGCTGGGAGACGAACCGATCCGTGAAGCGCCGCCGACATTCGACCAGCACGTCCGCGTTGCCCTCGAACGACGCGAACACCGCCGCTTGCAGCCAGAAAGCCACCGCGTGGTTGTTGGTCGTCTCGGCTTCATCGCGGCCGTTCTTGCTCGTCGTCATCCACTGGAGGTAGGCGGCGAACCAGCGGCGCAGTCCGCTGAGGACCGCCGGCGGGAACGCCGGGGACGCCGCCATCGCCAGCACGGCCTTGGGCACGCCGATCAGGTGCAGCGTGTCGATGATGCCAATGCCGCGTCCCTCCGTGACGCCGGGAATGGCTTGGGCGTACCTCAGGCTCGGATTCATCAAGGTGGCCGCATCGAGGAAGAACACCCGCAGCAGTTCCACGGCCTTCGTCACGTACCGGTCGTCGGCCGCGATCGTGTAGGCCGCGGCCAACGCGGTGACGGCGTCGCGCAGGCGCCAGAGGCATTCGCGATGGCTGTTGAAGTTGCCGGGGTTGGACTGTCCGTCCCGCTGGACGTAGGGCAAGCCGCTGGCCGTGTCGGGATTCGGCCACCAGTAGTCGCCGTTGGAGTAGAAGTCGTGCGGCCCGCCTGTGCTGAGCTTCGCACGATAGTCGGTCAGGGCGATGGGCGCCTGGCGCAACGCCGCCGCGGCGTCGCGGAGAATGCGGTCGTGGTCGATGGCCGCGACGTCGATGGCCGCCTGCGCGGTTGGGACACCGGCCGGGCCCTGGCCGTTCGAGCGCCGGTTGGCGAACGCGCCCGCGAATGCCGAGTCCGGCGAGAGCGCCCGCGCGGCGGCCGGCAGTCCCGCCAGGGCGAGCTTTCCGATCTCGCGCCTCGTATAGTCCATGACCGTGACCTCGCCTGGCCAGGTTCTATCACGGCGCGTACGTCGCGTGATACCATGGCGGTGCTCTTTAACGCGGTCCAGAGAGGCCGCAAAGAGGTGCCATGATTTTCACGCGATCTTCCCGTTACCTCCACGTTCTTTCCCGTTTCGAGCAGGCGGTGGCGTCCAGCGGACTGGAGGCCTCATGCCGGTCGTGATGGACGCCGACCGGATTGGGCGCAGCCTCGCGCGCATCGCGCACGAGATCCTCGAGCGCAACCGCGGCATCGACGCGCTGGCGCTCATCGGCATTCGCGCCAGGGGCGTGCCGATCGCGGAGCGGCTGGCCGCGCACTTGAAGGCGATTACCGGCGTCGTCGTGCCGACCGGCGTGCTCGACATCACGCTGTACCGCGACGACCTCATGCGCACGGCCGTCGGCCCGCAGCCGCTCGTCCGCCGCACCGAGATCCCGTTCTCGATCAACGGCCGGCACATCCTGCTGGTCGATGACGTGCTGTACACCGGCCGGACGATTCGCGCGGCGCTCGACGCGCTCATCGACTTCGGACGTCCGAGCTCGATCCAGCTCGTCGTCCTCGTCGATCGCGGGCACCGCGAGCTGCCGATTCGGGCCGACTACGTCGGCCGCAACGTGCCCACGTCCCGTCAGCAGAGCGTCCAGGTGAGGCTGACCGAGATCGACGGGCGCGATGAAGTGGAGGTGGAGGGATGACGACGACACCCAGCGCCACCCTGCGGAGCCGGCATCTGCTCGGCATCGCCGACGTGGAGCCGGACGAGATCGAGCTCATCCTCGAGACCGCGCTGGCGATGAAGGAGATCGGCACGCGCTCGATCAAGAAGGTGCCGACCCTGCGCGGCCGCACCGTCATGAATCTGTTCTTCGAGCCCAGCACGCGGACGCGGCTGTCCTTCGAGCTGGCCGAGAAGCGATTGAGCGCCGACACGCTCGGCGTGACCACGGCCGGCTCGAGCGTGGCGAAAGGCGAGACGCTGGCGGACACCGCCCGCACGCTCGAGGCCATGGCGCCGGACATGATTGTCATCCGGCACGCGGCCTCCGGGGCGCCGCACCTGCTGGCCCGCATCGGCAAGGCGAGCATCATCAACGCCGGCGACGGCACGCACGAGCATCCGACGCAGGCCCTGCTCGACGCGCTGACCATGCGCGAGCGAAAGGGGCGGCTCGCCGGCCTTCGCGTGTCCATCGTCGGCGACCTGCTCCACAGTCGCGTGCTGCGATCGAACGCGCTGCTCCTCACCAGGATGGGCGCCGACGTGTGCGCGTGCGGCCCGGCGACCCTCGTGCCCCCCGGCCTCGATCGCCTGGGTGTGCGCGTGACCTCGTCGATGGACGCGGCGATCGACGGCGCCGACGTGGTCATGATGCTGCGCATCCAGCATGAGCGGATGCGCGGTCTGTTCCTGCCGTCGATGCGCGAGTACTTCACCCAGTTCGGCTTGACGCGGCAGCGCCTGGAGCGCGCCGCGCCGGACGTCATCGTCATGCACCCCGGACCGCTGAACCGCGGCGTGGAAATCGACTCGGAGGTCGCCGACGGCCCCTGGTCGGTGATCCTCGACCAGGTGGCCAACGGCGTCGCCGTCCGGATGGCCGTGCTGTATCTGCTGGCCGGCGGCGAGAGCGAGGAGCGCGCGTAGAGGCGCTCGAGAGGGCTATGAAACTGCTGCTGAAGAACGGTCTGGTGGTCGACCCCGCGAACGGTCGGAACGGCCGGTACGACGTGTTGATCGACGGCGATCGCATCGCGCGGGTGGGCCAGTCGCTGCCGGCCGATGGCGCCCGCGTGTTCGAAGTGCCGGCGGGCTGCGTCGTCTGCCCGGGCCTGATCGACATGCACGTGCACCTGCGCGAGCCCGGGCAGGAGCACAAGGAGACGATCGCCACCGGTACCGCGGCGGCCGTGGCCGGCGGCTTCACGGCCGTGGCCTGCATGCCGAACACCGATCCGATCAACGACTCGGCGGCGGTCACCGGGTTCATCCTGGAGCGGGCGGCGGCCGCCGCCGCCGCCCGGGTGTATCCGATCGGCGCCGTGTCGATGGGCTCGCGCGGCGAGCAGCTCACCGAGATCGGGGACCTGCGCGCGGCCGGGTGCGTCGCGATTTCCGACGACGGTCGGCCGGTCGCCACGGCGCTGCTCATGCGCCGCGCGCTCGAATACGCCTCGATGTTCGGGATGCTGGTGATCGAACACGCCGAGGATCCGACGCTCAAGGGCGACGGTGTCGCGCACGAAGGCGCGGCGGCCGGGCTCCTCGGCCTTCGCGGCATCCCGTCGGCGGCCGAGTGGATCATGGTCGAGCGGGATGTGAGCCTCGCCGAGTTGACCGGCGGCCGGGTCCATCTCGCCCACATGAGCGCGAGGCAGTCGCTGCGTGCCGTGCGCACCGGCAAGGATCGCGGCATCGCCATCACGTGCGAAGTGACGCCCCACCACTTCACGCTGACCGATGACGAGCTGCCGCTGGGCGGCGGATACCGAACCAACCTGAAGATGAACCCGCCCCTCCGTGAAGAGGCGGATCGTGCGGCGATGATCGAAGGCCTGCGCGACGGGTCGATTGACGCGATCGCGACCGATCATGCGCCCCATCACGCCGATGAGAAGGCGCTGGAGTTCGACCACGCCCCATTCGGCATCGTCGGCCTCGAGACGGGCGTGTCCCTCTGCCTCGACCGGCTCGTCCACCCGGGCGTGATCGGCCTGCCGAGGCTGGTGGAACTGCTCGCGGTCAATCCGGCGAAGCTGCTCGGCGTCGCGGGCGGTTCGCTCGCCGAGGGCGCGCCCGCCGACGTGACCGTGCTCGCCCCGGAAACGACCGTCACGATTCGTGCCGACGCGTTTCGATCGAAGTCGAAGAACACGCCGTTCGACGGATGGACCCTCAAAGGCGCGGTCGCCGGGACCATCGTCGGCGGCCGCGTGCGATTCGCGAATCCCGACGTCCCAGGCGCCGCCTCGCTCGCCGGCTGAGGCCCGGAGCCTTCATGAAGGGCCGCCAGTCCGCCCGCCCGGCCGCGACCAGCGGTCCGAATCGTCGCGCCTCCGATGCTCCACGCGAGGATCGCGCGCTGGCCTCGTCGCTCGACGATCTCTATGCCGCGTTCGACCGTCCGGACTCCGCGTTCGACCCCATTCAAATCGTGCGGCGGTACGAGCGGCTGGACGATCGCGAGATCGTCGCGTTCGTGGCCGCCGGTCTCGCGTTTGGGCGGGTGGCGTCGGTGATGGCATCGGTGGAGGCCGTCTGCGCGGTGCTGGGGCCGTCGCCGGCCGCCTTCGTTCGCACGTTCGACCCGCGCCGCGACGGCGAGCCGCTGCGCGGGCTGGTCCATCGCTGGACGCGCGGCGCGGACTTCGTCGCCCTCATCTGGCTGCTGTCGCAGATCGTGCGGGAATACGGGTCGCTCGAGCGCTGCTTTGCGCTGGGAGTCGACCCTCGCGATCCGGATGTCGGCCCGGCAATCGAGGCGTTTTCCGCGCGCGCGCGCGCCATCGACTTCACGCCCGCGTACGGGCGGGTGCCGCGCCAGCCCGGCGTGCTCTACTTCCTGACGCGGCCGTCCACGGGGTCCGCGTGCAAGCGGATGAACCTCTTTCTCCGCTGGTTGGTGCGGCGCGATGCGGTGGATCCGGGCGGCTGGTCCGCGGTCTCGCCCCGCCAACTGGTCGTGCCGCTCGACACTCACACCATTCGTGTCGGCCGTTGTCTGCGCCTGACGCGCCGCGCGTCTCCCGGATGGAAGATGGCCGAGGAAATCACCGCGTCGCTGCGGCGCCTCGATCCGGACGACCCCGTCCGGTACGACTTCTCGCTCTGCCACCTGAGCATGATGGGCGCGTGCGGGTACGGGACCAGACAGGCGGATTCGCAGTGCCCGCTGCGCGGGCATTGCCGTCCCGGGCGTCGGCGCCCGCGATGAGTCACCGCTGTTGCGAGAGACGGTCCTCGTAGACGGCCAGCGTGCGCGCCACCATCCGCTCGACGCTGAACTCGTCAACAATCCGCTGGCGCCCGGCGGCGCCGAGCCGTGCGCGCGCCTCGCGGTCGCGCAGGAGCGCGATGAGCGCCTGCGAGAGCGCGCGCTCGTCGCGGGGCGGGACGAGGACGCCGCTGCGGCCATCCTCCACCGCTTCGGGAATGCCGCCCGCGCGCGAGGCGACGACCGGCACGCCGCACGCCATCGCGTCCAGCATCGCCGAGCCGAGGCCCTCCGTGATCGAGCTCATGGCGAACAGGTCGAAGGACTTGGTCAGCCCGATCGCGTCGCTCCGGAAGCCGGCCAGCCGCACGTGACGCTCGAGCCCGAGGTCGCGGACCTGCCGTTCCAGCGCATCGCGCAGCTCTCCCTCGCCGAGGATGAGGAACCGCGCGTCCGGAACGGCGCGGACCACGTGCGCGGCGGCGGCGACCAGGTGGCGCTGGCCTTTGTGCGCCACGAGCGCCGCGACGTTGCCGACGATCGGCGCGCCGTGGGGCAGTCCGAACGCGGCATGCGCATCGACCGCGGGTTGTCGATCGATCGTGCCGACGTTGACGCCGTCGTGAATCGTCACCGTCCGGTCGGGCGGCACGCCGTCTTTGGCGAGGATCGCGGCAATCATGTGCGACGCGGCGATGAAGACGTCGATCTGCCGGTACTTCCACTTCGAGAATGCGTGGTGCTTCAGATGGAAGTCGACCCGCCGCGCCGCGACGACGAGCGGACGCCGGGTCGCGCCGCGACCCATCGCGAGCGCCATGGCGGAGAGCGCGACCGCCATCGGATCGTGGACGTGGACCACGTCGGGCACGACGTCGGCGAAGACACGCCCGAGCTGCCATGCGGCGTGGACGTCGAACTCGCTCTTGGGTGAGAAGCCGACGAAGCGCAGGCCCTCCTGCGCGCGCCGCTTGAGCGCGCCATCCGCGTGCGCGACGAGCACGGCGGGATGGCCGAGCGCCTCCAACCCGGTGACGGTCAGCAGCACCTGGTTCTGGCCGCCGCGCCAGGTCCGCGCGGTGTCAACGTGAACTGAGCGGATGGTCATCTCGAGATTACGGTCGGGCTACGTCTTCGGTCCGGCCGCGTCCGCGTCGCGCGGCTGCGCGAGGCTCCAGAGCTTCGCGAACTTCAGCAAGACGTAGTGCGCGTTCATGGCGGAGATGATGAGGCCTGGCGCGCCGTCGAGAAAGCCGCGGCGAAGCAGGTAGTTGCGCGCGAACGCCGCCGGCGGATGGAGGAGCAGGTCGCCAAACGACGCCCGCCGGCCGGCCTCGTGCATCTGCCGCGCCGCCAGCGTCGTGTACCGATCCATCACGTCATGGTGGTGGCTGAGGTCGCGGTAGGCGTAATGCTGCAGCTCGTGGCGCAGGTAGCCGACCGGGCCGTCCGCGCGGACCGACTCGTGCACGAGGCGCGGCGGCCACTGCGCGCGGCGGCGGTCGTAGAGTCGGAGCTGGTAGTCGGGGTACCAGTCGGTCGTCCGGATCCATCGTCCCAGGTACCGGGTGACTCTGGGCATGCGATAGCCGGCGGTGCCGTCATTGGCGTCTGCCGCCGAGCGGACATCGGCAGCGAGCTCCGGCGTGACCCGCTCGTCGGCGTCGAGCGAGAAGATCCAATCGTGCGCGGCGGCGCTCGCGGCCAGGTTCTTCTGGGCCGCGTACCCCAGCCACTCGTGCTCGATGACCCGCGCGCCCAGCGCGCGCGCGCGGTCGGGCGTGCCGTCGGTGCTGCCGCTGTCGACCACGAGCACCTCGTCCGCCCAGCGAGCCGACGCCAGACACGCGTCGATGTGGGCGATCTCGTTCAACGTGATCACCGTGACGGTGACGGCGGCCATCGGCCGGGACTATAGCAGCCGGGATGGCCGCGTGCCAGCGACCCTTCGACTCGAGGCCGCGCGCGGGCTCTCGCCAAGGGCTGACCCTTCGACTCGAGATGGTACGCGGGCTCTCGCTCAGGGCTGGGGAGGTTTCGTGACGGGGACATATACTACCCCGCGTCTTCGACGATGGGGGGAGGGTTCGGCACGCATGGATCAGACGCAAGTTCTCGACGAGTTTCGCCAGTCAGGCGCGCTGTTGGAAGGGCACTTCCGCCTCACGTCGGGGCTCCACAGCGCCGGGTATCTGCAGTGCGCGCTGGTGCTGCAGCACCCGCGCCGCGCCGAGGTCCTGGGGCGGGCGTTGGCCGGCCGGCTCGAGGCGCTCGGCGCGACGATCGTGCTCTCGCCGGCGCTGGGCGGGTTGATCATCGGTCACGAGGTGGCTCGCGCGCTTGGCGTGCCCGCGATCTTCGCCGAGCGCCAGGAAGGGGCCCTCACGCTGCGGCGCGGGTTCGCGCTGTCGGCCAGCGATCGCGTTGTCGTGATTGAAGATGTCGTGACGACGGGCGGATCGACGCGCGAGACGGCGGACGTCGCTCGCCGAGCCGGCGCGGCCGTGGTGGGCGCCGGGGCAATCATCGACCGCAGCGGCGGTGGTCCGGGTCTGGACGTGCCATTCGAAGCACTGGCCACGGTCGCTCTTCCAACCTACCCGCCCGAAGCGTGTCCGTTGTGCGCGCAGGGACTGTCAGTCGTCAAGCCGGGGTCGAGGGCGTAGAAGGCCAAGAGGGGTTCCGGGGTGCTGGGGTTCCCGGGTGCTGGGGTTCCGGTTCGAGGGTTCCCGGGTTCGAGGGTTCCCGGGTTCGAGGTTTCCCGAGTTCGAGGTTTCCCGAGTTTTCGGGTTGCCAGGTTCCGGGGGGCAATCTCAATGCAGCGTGCCGATCGAGCGGCCGCTGAAGGCGCGCGGAACCTGAGAACTGTTGAACCTGAGAACCGTTGAACCCGAGAACCCAGAACCAGAACCCCGGCACCCGGGAACCCCAGCACCCCGGAACCCCCCCTTTGCCCATGCCCACTCTCAAGCTCACCCTCGCCTACGACGGCACCGACTACGTCGGCTGGCAGCGCCAGGCGTCCGGGCTCTCGGTTCAGCAACTGGTCGAAGAGGCGCTGGCGCCGCTCGTGGGCGCCACGCCGGCGGTCGCCGGCGCGGGCCGGACGGACGCGGGCGTCCATGC
The DNA here is from genome assembly GCA_963849525.1 of uncultured Acidobacteriota bacterium. Taxonomy (GTDB): domain Bacteria; phylum Acidobacteriota; class Vicinamibacteria; order Vicinamibacterales; family SCN-69-37; genus CAVXSP01. The sequence continues at coordinate 1,385,236 of CAWKHL010000010.1, forward strand.
GGTGGGGCAGGTCGCCAGCGTCCGCTGCGCGGTCGGTCACGATCCGGCCACGGTGCAGCGGGCGCTGAATGCGCGGTTGCCGCCCGCAATCCGCGTGCTCGAGGCCGTCCTTGCGCCGCCCGCCTTCCACGCGCGATTCGACGCGACCGGCAAGCGATACCGCTATCGGATGGTGGTCGGCCAGGTGGTTTCACCATTCGACCGCTGGTTCGTCTGGCACGCTCCCGGACGGCTGGACGTCGCCGCGATGCAGCGGGCCAGTCGCGCGCTGGTCGGCCGGCACGACTTCGCGTCCTTCCAGGGCGCGGGGAGTGCGGTGACGCACACCGTGCGGACGATCACGGCGCTCGAGGTCGAGGAAGTCGGCGGCGAGTTGCGGGTCGACGTCGAAGGCGATGGCTTTCTCCGGCACATGGTTCGGGCCATCGTCGGCACGCTCGCCGAAGTGGGGACGGGAGGACGCCGGCCTGAATCCCTGGCGGAGGTGCTGGCCGCGCGGGATCGTCGGGCCGCGGGTGACACGGCGCCGGCCCGCGGTTTGACGCTGCTCGCGGTGCGATATTGAGCTTCGGCGGACCCCGACGATCCTCAGCCGTCCCGCGCTGACGTTTCTGTTAAGATTTTGATGATTTCTGCCCCTCCATGTCTCTCTCTGACATGCTCTCTGCCGTTGTTCCCGCATCGCGCGAAGAGGCGTTGGTGCGCGGCATCGACTTCGATCGGTTGCCGCGGCACATCGCGGTGATCATGGACGGCAATGGCCGTTGGGCCGCCGGGCGGCACCTGCCGCGCGTCGAGGGGCACCGCGCGGGGATCGACGCCGTGCGCGAGACGGTCGAGACGTCGGCGCGGATGGGGATCTCGGTGTTGACGCTCTACGCCTTCTCGGTCGAGAACTGGAAGCGGCCCGATACGGAGATCGCGGCGCTCATGGGCCTGCTCAGGCACTACTTGCGCATCGAGCTCAAGGCCCTGCTCAAGAACAACATCCGCTTTCACGTGATCGGGCAGCGTGACCGGTTGAGCCCCGAGATTCGGGACGAGCTCGAGATGGCCGAGGCGCGCACGCGCCCCAACAGCGGCATGGTGTTCAACATCGCGCTGAGCTATGGCGGGCGGGCGGAGATCGTGGACGCCGCTCGGCGCGCCATCCGCGAAGGCATCGACGCCGATCAGCTCGACGAGTCGACGTTCGCCTCGCTGCTCTACACGGCCGGACAGCCGGACCCGGACCTGCTGATCCGCACGAGCGGCGAGATGCGCGTGAGCAACTTCCTCCTCTGGCAGATCGCGTACGCCGAGATCTGGGTGACCGACGCGTTGTGGCCAGACTTCCGCGCCAGCCACCTGCTCGAGGCGGTCGTGGAGTATCAGAAACGAGATCGACGGTACGGGGCCATCGCATCGGAGGCGGTCGCGGCGGGCAAGCGGTAGGCGCGGGCGACGAGGCATTCAATGGTTCGCCTGCTGAGCGCCGCCGTGTTGATTGCCGTGGTCGTCGTGACGCTGTGGGCGCTCCCGGCCGTGGCGACGCTGGCGGTGGCGGCGCTCGTCGCTTCCCTGGCCGCGTTCGAGGTCGCGGGGCTCTTCGGCAAGCTCGGAGCGCCCGTGCCGTCGTGGGCCGTCGCATGCGCGGCCGCCGTCACGTGCATTGCGTTTGCGATGGCCGGCCGCGGTCAACCGGACGCCCTCGGGCTCGTCATGCTCGCACTCATCGTCATGGCCGGGCTGACCATGCTCGCTGGGGGGCCGCCGCGGCCGGCGACCGCGGCGACTGCCGCGGCACTCGTCATGATTCCGGTCTACGTCGGCCTCCCGCTGGGCGCGATCGCCTGGATCCAGGCCGCGCGTGGTCCGCTCGTTCTTACGGCCCTCGTCGTGGTCGTCATCGTGAGCGACTCGGCCCAGTACGCCGTGGGCCGCGCCGCCGGACGACGGAAGCTGGCCCCGGCGGTGAGCCCCGCGAAGACCGTCGAAGGCGCGGTCGGAGGCCTGCTCGGCGCCGCTCTGGCCGGGGCTGTGCTCGCGACCTGGGCGATTCCAGGTGTCGGGTGGGCCGGCGGTGCGGTGCTGGGTGCGGCGCTCGGGGCCTTCGGCCTCGCCGGTGATTTGTTCGAATCGCTGCTCAAGCGGAGCGCGGGCGTGAAGGACAGCTCCCACCTGATTCCCGGGCACGGCGGCGTGCTCGACCGGATCGATAGCTGGCTGTTCGCGGCGCCCGCCTACTATGTATTCCTGAGATATTTCGTGTGAAGCACCTCGCCATCCTGGGATCGACCGGATCGATCGGCCGCAGCACGCTGGCCGTCGTCGAGGCGTGCCGTGACCGCGTGCGGGTCGTGGCGCTGGCGGCCGGGCAGAACGCAGTGCTCTTGGCCGAGCAGGTTGCGGCCCACCGCCCCGCGCTGGTGGCCGTGGCCACCGACGCCGCTCGCGGGGAGCTCATCGAGCGTCTCGGCTCGCGTGCCGCGCCCGAGATCGTCGTGGGCCCGGACGGGCTCGTAGCGGTCTCGACGCATGCCGACGCGGACATCGTGTTGTGCGCGACGTCCGGGACGGCCGGGTTGGAAGCGGTACTCGCGGCGATCGACGCGGGGAAGTCCGTGGCGCTGGCCAACAAGGAAGTGCTGGTCATGGCCGGCGCGCTGATGGTCGACGCGGCGCGGCGACGCGGCGTGACGATTCTCCCCGTCGACAGCGAGCACAACGCGATCATGCAGTGCCTGCACGGCCGCGCGCCGGCCGAGGTCCGCCGGGTCATCCTGACGGCGTCCGGCGGCCCATTTCGCGGGCTCGACACAGCGGCGCTCGCGCGCGTGACGCCCAGCGACGCCTTGCGTCATCCGACGTGGCGGATGGGTCGGAAGGTCACGATCGACTCGGCGACGCTGATGAACAAGGGGCTCGAGGTCATCGAGGCGCATTGGCTGTTTGGTCTGCCACCCGATGCCATCGACGTCGTGGTGCACCCGCAGTCGGTCGTGCACTCGATGGTCGAGTTGCGCGACGGATCGGTGATCGCGCAGCTGAGCGTGACCGACATGCGGCTGCCGATCCAGTACGCGTTGTCGTACCCGGACCGATGGGACGGGGCGCTGCCGAGGCTCGACATCGCGAGTCTGGGCGCGCTCGAGTTCGCCCCGCCAGACCGGCGCCGCTTTCGGTGTCTCGACCTGGCGTATCGGGCGCTCGAGCACGGCGGCGTGTGGCCGGTCGTGCTCAACGCGGCCAACGAGGTCGCGGTGCAAGCGTTCCTGGACGGACATCTCGAGTTCCTGGAGATCCCCGACGTCATCGAGGAGGCGCTGGACGCCGCCGAGGCCGAGCGCGCCAACCCGCGCACGCTGGCCGACGTCCGTGCCGCCGACGCGTGGGCGAAGCGCCGGGCGCGTGAAACCATTCGTACGCTACGATCGTCAACAACCTAAAGGCGATACCCGTCAGTGCTGACCATTCTTGCGTTCTTGTTCGTGCTCGGCGTGCTCATCTTCGTCCATGAGTTGGGGCACTTTCTCATGGCGCGGCTGCACGGCGTGCGCGTGCTGCGCTTCTCGCTGGGCTTCGACCCCAAGCTCGTCTCGGTCGTGCGGGGCGGCACGGAGTACAGCATCGGCATCGTTCCGCTCGGCGGGTTCGTCAAGATGGCCGGCGACAGCGTCGACGACCAGAGAAGCGGCGCGCCGGACGAGTTTCTCTCGCAGAGCAAATGGGTGCGCTTCCAGGTCTACCTGGCCGGCCCCACGATGAACATTCTGTTGGCGTGGGTGCTGCTCACCGTCACCTTGTCACACGGTGCGGACGTCCCGCGGTATCGGAGCGCGCCGGCGGTGATCGGCACCGTGGCCGCGGACAGCCCCGCCGCGAAGGCGGGCCTCGAGCCTGGCGATCGCATCGTCCGTGTGGGCACGCACGACGTGGCGACCTGGGACGACCTCGACCTGGCGGTCGAGCCCAACCCCGACCGCAAGCTCGAGGTCGTCGTGATGCGTGGCCAGCAGCGCATCGACGCCGAGATCACGCCGGAAGCCGTCACGAAGTACGAAATTGGGGACTTGGGCATCTCGCCCGTGCTCCGGCCGGAGATCATGGCGGTGGATGCCGGCGGGCCTGCCGACCTTGCCGGCATCAAGGCTGGTGACGTGGTCGTGGCCGCGGCTGGGAAGGCGGTCGACCAGACCGCGCTCATGAGCGTGATTCAAAAGAGCGCGGGCACGCCCTTGACACTGACCATCGAGCGGCAGGGCGCGACGCGGGACGTGTCGGTGACGCCCGCCGCCGCGGGCGGCAATGGCATGATTCACGTGACGTTGAGCGCGTACGAAGTCCGGCACGAGGACCTCACGCTGTGGCAGGCCGCCGGCATGAGCGCGCAGCGTAACTGGCAGACCACCGTGCTCATCTGGCAGACGCTGACCGGGCTCGTGACCGGGCAAACGCCGATGCGCCGGCTGATGGGGCCCGTCGCGATCGCGCAGCTGTCCGGAACCTACGCGGCCCTGGGCTGGACGGCCTTCCTGGACTTCATGGCCATGATCAGCATCAACCTGGGGCTGATCAATCTGCTCCCCATCCCCGTCATGGACGGCGGCCACATCGCCATCTTGGGATTCGAAGGGCTCTCGCGGCGCGACCTCAGCGTCAAGGTCAAAGAGCGGATTCTCATGGCCGGCGCGGCGCTGATCGTCCTGCTGATGGTGACGGTCATCTACAACGACGTCATGCGCCTTCTGCGCTAATTCAGCCGCCGGCGCGTCAGAACGCCGCGTTGAGCGACAGCAGGAACCGCCGGGGCGGCGCGTACGCGATCGGCTGTCCGAAGGTCGGGTTCGGCATGTCGGTCGTTTGCGCCGCCGCGAACGCCTCGGTGTAGCAGCTCCGGCACGTCGGCGACGGCGAGCCGGCTACGGCGAGCGTACGCGGATCGAGATACTCCCGGTCGTCGATGAGCAGCGGCGTCTGCCGGTTGAACACGTTCAACACGCGTCCTTCGAGGCCCACCGTGACGCGTCCTGCGGACACGCCGTACTTGACGTCCAGGTCGACGTTCGTCCAGAACGGCGTCCGGTGGCTGCCGGCCGGCTCGAGCAGGCGCAGGTACGTCGTGCCGTTCGCCCAGGACAGCCCGCGCGCTTCCCACGGCGTCCCGCTCTGGCCGCGGACGAAGAGGCCCAGGCCGAGCGCGTGGAGCCACGGAGGCACCCAGGTGGCGAGCACCTTGTAGACGTGGGTCCGATCCTCGCTCAGTACACCGTAGCGATACGGGTCGTCGGTGAAGGCGCCCGGCCCGTCGTCGATGAGCGACGACGTGTTGAAGACGGCCGTGCCCGACAAGCCGCCGGCATAGTCCTGGTCGTAGTTGCCGTAGAACCGGCTCCAGGCGTAGCTCACGGTGACGGCAAACCCGCCGTGCAGGCGGCGGACGGCCTCCGCCGTGAACGTGCCGTAGCGCCGGATGGCGGACGGATCGTTCTGGTACCGGAACCCGCTGAAGGGAAGCACGGTCGGCATGTCTTCGATGAAGTTCGTCGAGTTGCGGTACATCCCGAACAGGTCAATCGACCATTCGGCGGGGAGTTGCGCGGCGTAGCCCACGACAATCTCGTCGGTGCGCGGCGGCTTGAGGCCGGGTGCGATGTTTTTGGGGACGGTGTTTGCCGCGGCCTGCTCGGACAGGAGTGCGCCGGTGGCCGGGTCGAAATTCGCGTTCTCCATGTAGAGTCGCCCGGAGGCGAGCGACCGCGCCGTGCTCTTCTGATCGAGGCCGTAGTACCGCCCCCAGCTCGCGTAAAGCTTGTCGTCGTGGTGCTGTCGCACCTGGTAGGCGATGCCGAGCCTGGGCTGCACCTCCGACCCGAACCCGAACGACAGGAACCGCCCGCAGCGCAGGAGAGGATTGTTGGGTTCGCACGTGAGCCCGGCGATGTCCTGGATGAAGTCGTCGCGGTCGAACAGCACGCCGGCGTTGAGCGTGGTGCGCGACGCGATCGTGACGTCGTCCTGCAAGAACATCGAGTAGGTGCGTCCCTTGCTCAGCTGCGGCGGTTGGGCGGGGTAGAACACGGCCTGAATGACGGGGGCGCCGTCCACGATGACCGTGCCGAGCGTGCCCCACCCGTTGCTGCGGCGCGTGAGGTCTTCGACGCCCTGATCGATGCCCAGCCCCGTCTGCAGGCGGTGCGAGGTGGGCCCCACGTCGAAGTACTGCGTGATGGTCGCCTTGACCTCGTCGCGGTGGTAGTTCTGGAGGTTGAGGGCGAGGCTGGCCACCCCGACGTTGATGCCGTTCTGCGTCGTCTCGCCCATGGCCGCGAGATCCGTCGGCACGAACGTCGGCTGGAACCCGAGGTCGGTGACGGCGGTGCCCTCGTGCTGCTCGTCCATGTGGACGTACTTCACCGCGGCCGTGGCGCGCCGGCCGATGAAGTAGTCGTAGTTGACGTTGATCACGCGGTTCGTGCCGTGCTGGTTCGTCCCGACCGAGGGCGCGTCGGCCGGCCCGATGTCGGCGTACGCGATCCGCGTGGGTCGCTGCCGGAACCCGACCTCGATGGCGTGGGAATGGCCGAGGGCGCCGGTGATCTTGCCGAAGTATTCGTTCGTCCGCTCGACCCGGTCGGGCAGCGCGCCGAACAGGTTGTTCGCGCGCGTCGTCCGCGAGCGGTCAATGCGGGTCGAGCCGTAGAAGAACAGCCAGCCGGGCACGAGCGGACCGCCGAGGTCGGCCGAGTTGACCCAATCGTCGGTGGGGCTGCGGACGGTCTTGTCGGAGCGCGCAATCCACTGGTTGGGCAAGGCATCGAATCGATACGCGCCGGCGAAGACGTCGGTCCCGGACTTGCTGATCGCGTTGATCACGAACCCCGTGGATCGTCCGAACGAGGCCGGCAGCGCGCCCCTCTTGACGTCGATCTCGGCGATGTCGAGCTCGTTGACTTCGGTTCCGAGATAGCCGAACAGCGGGTTGGTGAGATTCACGCCGTCCATCAGATACGTGTTGTCCTGGCGGCTGCCCCCGCCGTTGGGCGCGAACGCCTGGTTGTCGGCGATGCCCGCGACGAGCTGCGTCAAACCCAGGTAGCTTCGATCGAGGGGCAGGTCTTCGAAGAACGGCCGCGTGTAATCGAAACCCAGCTCGCTCGACTTGACGTCGATGTCCGTGACGACGCCGGCGACCTCGACGCGCTCGACGCGGCCCCCGAGGATGAAGTCCGACTGGAGCTCGCGCGCCAGCAGGATCGTCACCGGCCGGGTCGTATGGCCCAGCGTCGGCTCGTCGGCATCCATCACGTAGGCGCCCGGAAGGAGTCGCGTGAACCGATACAGCCCGTTGGCCGACGTGACGGTGGAGCGAGGCACGGCGAGTTCCGGGCCCCGAATTTGGACGATGGCGCCGGGGACCGGGGTGCCGTCCGGCTGGAACACGACCCCCGAGACCGAGCCCGTCTGTTGGGCGGCCGCACCCGTTGGCAGGAGGCACACGAGCGCCAGAGCCATCGCGGCAAGCGAGGGAGTCAGCCGTCGCATCATCGAGATCAAGGACGTGGCTTCTTGGCGGCCAGCCCGGCGGCTCGGACCGCGGCGCCAAGAAGGCCGGCGGCCTGATTGAGGATCACGAGGACGGGCAGGGTCCGGAGCATGTCCACCATCGGGTCCTTCGCGCGAAACGCGTCCATGAAGGCCCCGCGCTCGAGCTCCGGCAGGATCTTGGGGGCGATGCCGCCGCCGATGTAGACGCCGGCCGTGGCCATCGCGCGCAATGCGAGGTTGCCGGCCTCGGCGCCGTAGGCGTCGACGAACATGTCCAGCGCCTCGACGCACTGCTCGCACCGCCGCTCCATCGCCGCCGTGCTGATGGCCGCCGGCAGGTCGGCGGCGTCCTCATCGCCGGAGACGACGTGGCAGGCGTGGCGCAGGTCCTGCGTGCCGTGCGTGAACCGGAACAAGTTGACCAGGCCGTGGCCCGAGACGACCCGCTCGTTGTCGACGCGGCCGTAGATGCGCGACAGCTCGTCGACGAGCGCGAGCTCGCGCGGCGTGCGCGCGGCGAAGTCGGCGTGGCCGCCCTCGGACGCCGATGGGAGGAAGCGGCCGCCGACGTTGTGCAGCAGGCCCTCGCCGAGTCCGGTGCCGGCCGCGATCACCGCCGCATTGCCCGTCGGATTGGCGACGCCTTCCTGCAGGACCGCGAGCTCGTCGCGCTCGAGAAATGGGACGGCAGACGCCAGCGACTCCAGATCGTTCAAGAGCTTCACCGGGCATCCGCCCAGCCGGGCGCCGACCGCGGACAGGTCCGCCAGCCACGGCACGTTCGTCAGCCGCGCGACGTGGCCGGTCACCGGGCCGGCGACGCCCATGACCACGGCGTAAATCGTCTTGGTGCTGGTCTCCTCGAGAAACGCCTGCACGATCTCGTCGAGGCTGTCGAAATCGAGCGTCGCGTACTCGCGGGTGACGACCGGCGTCGGCCGCTCGACCGTGGCGGTCGTCGGCTGCAGCCGGCGCGGCTCGGGCGGCGGTCCGCCGCTCGTCGAGACCGGCGATGAGCCCGGGCCCGGGCGGAAGAGCCCGAGCAAGGTCTTGGTGCCGCCAACGTCTCCGGCCAGGAGCATCGGTTGATCATAGTGCGATCTGCGACCCTCGCACGCGCGCGCGTGTGAGTTCCGGTGTTTCGACCCTCGGCCGCGCCGCCGCCCTTGACACCGCGCGGCATCGGGATGATCTTGAGCGTGAGTGTCTGTCCGAGATCTCCTCATCGCCAGGCGGGCCGTTCCTGGGCCATCACGTGGCGTTCGTGGGAAAGCCTGCCGTCCTGTCCCGGCGCGATGCGCGGGCGATCGTCGAACGGCTCGGCGGCACCTTTTCTTCCGCAATCACTCCCAGGACGACGGTCATGATCGTCGGAGGCGGCGGTTCAGCATCGGACGCGCGCGACGCCCGCGAAAGCGAGGTGCCCACGCACGTGCGCCGGGTCCTCAGCGAAAGCGATTTGTGCCGCGAGGCGGGATTGCCGGACCTGGAGACGCTGCGGGCGCGCTACTACTCGGCCCGCGACCTGCGGGGCATGTATCCGGCGCTGCGCGAAGACCAGCTGCGCTACCTCGAGCGCTGGGGCTTGGTCCGATCGGTGGCCGGGCGCTACTCGTTCTCGGACCTGCACGTCATCAAGCGCGTGGCGGCCGAGCTCGAGCGCGGCGCGTCGTTCGGCAGCGTCCTGCGGGCGCTGGGCTCGGATCGCGAAGGACAGCTGGCGTTCGACTTCCAGCCGTCGGGGCCCGAGCGCGTTCCGGCCCGCGTCGTGTCCCTGCCCGCCTCGCCAGCCCGCGAGACGCCGCTCTTTCCGGTCGACCAGGCCGACGGCCGGCTAGCCGCCAATCAGGCGCTGGCCGCGAAGTACTTTCTCGAGGGCGCGCAGTTGGACGACGGCGTCGAACGCGACCTCGACGCGGCCGCCGCGGCGTACCGGCGCTCGTTGCTGTTCGACTCGTCGCTCGTTCCCGCGCTCGTCAACCTCGCCAACGTGCACTACGAACGCGACGAACTCGTCGAGGCCGAGGCGCTCTATGAGAAGGCGATCCGCGTGGACGCGGAGTGTTTCGAGGCGTACTTCAACCTCGGCAACATCCAGCACGACCTGGCTCGCTACGCCGAGGCCGTGGCCATGTACCGAGAGGCGCTCGCGATCAACCCCGCGTACCCCGAGGCGCACTTCTACCTGGCCGTGACGCTCGAGAAGCTGGGCCGCGCACCGGAGGCTCGCGCGTACTGGCGCCACTACCGGGAGCTCGCGCCCGACGGCGAGTTCGTGGACCTCGCGAAGGAGTTTTCCGAGTAGCCCTACTTCTTGCCCACGGCGGCTTCCTTCAGCACGCGCTTCGAGAACCAGAACACCAGCCCGGCCACAATCAAGAAGTCGAGACTCGCGCCAAGGATTGGGCCCAGCACGAGATGGGCGGGACCCACGTCCAGCGTCGCGGTGCGCCAGGCGCCGCCGGGAATGAAGCACGCGACGATGGGCATCACGATGCCGTCCACCAGCGCCGTGACGAGCGCGTTGACTTTGCCGCCGATGACGACGGCAATCGCGAGACCGAGCACGCCGTACTCTTTCAGAAACACCATGAATTCGCTGCGCATCATTCCTCCTCGGCAGAACGGGTGACGACGCCCGTCGCGACGGTCTCTGGCGCCGTCGTCGATGGACGGCGGACGGGCACCGCGCGTCGGGAAGTGTACAATTCCGCGCGCTTCTTGACATCCTCCATGAACACACATCGTGCTCTTTGGCTCGCGGGCGGCTTGTGGTGCGTCACCCTCGCGACGCTCATGCTCGAAGTCCTCGACACCCGGCTGCTCTCGGTCCTGGCCTGGTATCACCTGACGTTCCTGGCCATCTCGGTGGCCATGCTCGGCATGGCGGCCGGTGCCGTGGCCGTGTTCGTGCTGGGCGACCGCGTCTCGCCGGAGACCGTCGGCCGCCTGCTGCCGCCGGTGACGGCGGCGTGCGCGGTCCTCGTGGCCCTGTCCCACCTCGCGAATCTGGCGATGCCGTTTCCGACGCTGGTCACCGTCAGTGCGTCGGAGGTCGCGGCGATGACGGTGGCCACGCTCGTGCTAACGGTTCCGTTCATCGGCCTCGGCGCCGTTGTGACGATGGTCCTCACGCGCACTGGCGCGCCCATCGGCCTGATGTACGGCGCGGACCTCATCGGCGCCGCGGCGGGCTGCCTGGCCATCATCGCGTGGCTCGACTTCACCGACATCACATCGACGGCCCTCGCCACGGCGGGGTTCACGGCCGTCGGGGCGTGGTGCTTTGCCCGCGCCGGGCGGCGCCGCGCGCGTGGACTGGCGGCGCTCGTCGTCGCCTGTTTCTGCGCCGCCGGCGTGAACGCCCACGCCCGCCACCCGATTGGCATCCTCTACCCCAAGAACCGCACGCTGTGGTCGCTCCTCGACACGATTCAGTACTCGGCGTGGAACGCCTCGTCGTACGTCCTCATTCGCCGGCCGGAAGCGAGTGAGACCTTCTTGTGGGGCGGCGGGACGCACGCCAAGCGCGAGCCGGCGACGGTCGCCTGGGCCGCGATTGACGGCGAAGCGGGCACCCCGCTGACCAAGTGGGACGGCAACCCGGCGTCACTCGGGTGGGTGCAGTACGACGTGACGGCGCTGCCGTATCGGCTGAGGAAGGGCCGCGTCGGCGTCATCGGCGTCGGCGGCGGCCGCGACATCTTGACGGCCATCTGGGCCGGCAACCGCCAGATCACCGGCATCGAGATGAACGAAGCGTTTCTCGACGCCCTCCGCGGGCCGTATCGCGCGCTCACCGGCATCGTCGACTACCCCGGCGTGACGCTCGTCCACGACGAGGCGCGGTCGTACCTGACCCGCACGCCCAATCGCTTCGACGTCCTGCAGATGTCGCTGATCGATACGTGGGCCGCCACCGGCGCCGGCGCGTTCACGCTGTCGGAGAACGGCCTCTACACCCGCGAGGCGTGGCAGCGGTTTCTCGGCGCGCTCACGCCCACCGGCGTCTTCAGCGTCTCGCGCTGGTACGAGCCCCACTCGGTGTCGGAAGCGACGCGTCTGCTGGCGCTGGGCGTGGCGGCGTTGATCGATGCGGGCGTCAAGACGCCGCGGCAGAACCTGGCCATGCTCGCGGGGGACAGGTGGCGACGCTGCTGGTCTCGCGGTCGCCATTCACGGACGCCGACCGCGCCGCCCTGCTTGGGCGCCGCCGACCAGTACGGATTCGATGTGCTGGTGAGTCCGTGGACCGCGTCCTCGGACCCGCGGGTCGGGCGCATGACGCAGGCGACGTCCATGGCTCAGCTCGACGCGGCGACGCGCGACCCGAACTTCGAGCTGTCGCCGCCGACCGATGCCAAGCCCTTCTTCTTCAATATGCTGAAGCCGACGGCCGTGTGGCACCGCGGCGTCGTCTCGGCCGGCAGCGCCACGGCGGGAAATCTCCTGGCGACCTCGACGCTGCTCGTGCTCCTCGTCATCGTGGTCGTGCTCATTGCCGCCATCGTCGGGGGGCCGCTGCTTGTGGCCGGCTGGCCGAATGGCCGTCCCGCCGTGCTGGGCGACGGCCTCGCGTACTTCGCGTTGATTGGGCTCGGGTTCATGTTCATCCAGATTCCCTTGCTTCAGCGCTTTTCCGTCTACCTCGGCCGCCCGACGTACACCTTCTCGATTGTCCTGTTCGCGATGATTCTCTCGGCCGGCGCGGGGAGCCTGCTGTCCGAGCGTCTCGACGTCCGCCGCCGATCGCTCGTCGCCCTGCCATTGGGGATTGCGCTCGCGGTGGTCGTCGAAACATGGGCGCTCCAACCCGCCATGAATCGGACGGTGGCCTGGGGCCTTGTGGGGCGCACGGTGATCGTCGCGGCGTTCATCGCGCCGCTCGCCACCGGGCTGGGCTTCTGCTTTCCGATCGGTATGCGGCTCGCTCAGGCGCACGACGCGCGGAGCACCGCCTGGATGTGGGGCGTCAATGGCGCCGCGGGCGTGCTCGCGTCGATCGTGGCGGTGATGGTGTCGATGTGGCTCGGCATCCAGGTCAACCTCTGGACGGCCGCGGCTCTCTACGCGTGCGTCGCCGGGCCGATGCACCGGCTCCAGTCGCGGCGTGCCGTTGGAGCCCCGGGTCTGTAGACCCGACCGGCGTCCTAGTCGCCGACCAGCTTCAAGCCGAACGCGCGCTCGATGTTGTGCAGGTACTGTCGTTCGGACGGGTCGGCGAGCGTCAGCGCGTGGCCGGCGGTCTCCTTGCGGCCCGTGCGGCCGACGCGGTGAACGTAGGTGTCGAGGCCGCGCGGGACCTCATAGTTCACGATGAGCGGGATGCCCTCGATGTCCAGGCCGCGCGCGGCGACGTCGGTGGCCACCAGCACCTTGACTCGCCCCGCGCGGAAGGCCTCGATCGTCGCGGTGCGATCCTTCTGCGATCGATCCGCGTGGATGGCCTGCGCGCGGAGGCCCATGGTTGCCAGCTGCCGGGCGAGCCGGTCGCAGCCGATCTTGGTGTTGACGAACACGATGCTGCCCTCGTGCGAGCGCCGCAGGTACTTCGCCAGGAACTGGGCCTTCTCGCGTCCGGGCAGCACGCGGGCTTCGTGGGTGATGGTCTGCGCGGGGCCTCGCCTGGACCCGACCTGGACGAACACCGAATCGGGCGCCAGCGTGTCGGCGAAGCGCATGACTTCTTCGGGCATGGTGGCCGAGAAGAGCATGGTCTGCCGCGAGGTCGACGGCGGGAGAGCTTCGGCGATCCGGCGGACATCCGGCCAGAATCCCATGTCCATCATCCGATCCGCCTCGTCGAGCACCAGGACTTCCAGTCCGGAGAAGTCGCCGATGCCGCTGCGCAGGTGGTCGAGCAGCCGTCCGGGCGTCGCGACCACGATGTCGACGCCGGCTTTGAGTGCGCGCTCCTGCGGCTCCATCGGCACGCCGCCGTAGACGGGCGCGCTCGCGACCGGCGCGTGATACGCGAAGCCCTGAATCTCATCGTCGATCTGCGTCGCCAACTCGCGCGTGGGCGCCAGGATCAGCGCGCGCGTGGCTTTGTGCGACAGCGCGCCGGCCTTGCGGTCGGCGTCGAGCAGGCGCGAGAGCACCGGCAGCACGTAGGCCGCCGTCTTGCCCGTGCCCGTTTCGGCGCAGCCGATGACGTCGCGTCCGGCGAGCGCGTATGGCAGAACCGCGCTCTGGATCGGAGTCGTCTGCACGAAGCCGCGCTGCTCGAGGGCTTGCAGGAGCGCCGGGTCGGAGATGAGTGAGTTGAAGCCGACGGGTGTGGGATCGAATGCGGCCGACGTTCGTACCGTCGCCGACACGGCGGGCGGCGACGACGACGCGGTGGAGCCGGAGGGCTTGCCCTCGGCCGGACCGGACGGGCGCCGACCTCGTCGGCGGCGACCGGGTCGAGAAGTCCGAGTGTCTGTGGTCAAGCGGTGCGCGATCTATCGAGCACGGAAGGTGATGATGCCCCGCACCGGGTCGTACGGCGAGACGCCAACCGTCACCCGATCTCCTGGAACGACCTTGATCCGAAAGCGGCGCATCCGACCGCTCAATTGGGCGAGTACTTCGTGGCCCGATTCCACCTGGACCCGGTACAGGCCCCCGCTGTGGACGGCCACCACCGTCCCTTGGACGTCAATGAGGTCGTCCTTGCTCAAATTCGCATTCCTTTCATCCTGACAAGTATGCCACAGCAGGTGGGCGGTCCCTGCCGCCTGTCCATGGCGCGTCCGAGCCCATCAGAGGCCTGGCAGGGCCTTCACCGCCTCCTCCGCCTTCCGCGACAAGGCGGCGTAGTCGTCGCCGGTAAGGCTGAGCGGCGGGCCGAACGCTACCGTCACGGGGCCCCGCTTGGGCCAGTGCATACTCGGGTGGAGCACGCGGTCGAGCCCGCCAATTCGAACGGGCACGACCGGCAAGCCGATGCGGGAGGCGATCATGCCGACGCCGGCGCGAAACGGCGCAATCTGCTCGCCGAAGTGCCCCTCGGGAAAGATGAGAATCGAGGTGCCCCGGCCCGCCAGGTCGCCGACGTAGCGGATGGTCTGCCGGGTTCCGCTGCCTCCCTGCGAGAGCGGAAAGGCATTGAAGAACAGGCAGGCGCCGACATAGGTCAGGCTGCTCGAGAGAGAGCGGCCCCACCCGGCGGCGCGGCGGTCGAAATGGGCGCGAAAGAACTCCCGCGACATGGCCGGCGACGTGCGGTAGCGCCAGGGCGAAGGCAGCGCGAGGAGCAGCGTCGGCACATCGAGATGGCTCTGATGGTTGGCCGCGAAGATCACCGGCCCATCGAGGCCGCGAGAGGTGCTCGAGGCCGGTGACGCGCATCTTCAGGAACACGCGCGCCAGCGGCAGAATCCACGTCGGTAGACTCACCCGGCGAAGGAGACGCGCGGCGGCCCACTGGTTCCACGCGGGGAACGCCAAGGCGTCGTCCGAGCCGCGCGCGAGGTCGGCGCTTTCCACCGCGGCAACGCCCGCGCCGGGCGCGCGTGGGCCGACCAGCGCGGCAATCTCGCCGACGGTGCGCGCGCTCGTGAGGAACGTCTCGTCGACCGTGACCTGGAACGCGTCTTCGAGCGCCATCAGGAATTCGACGCGGTCCAAGGAGCTGAGACCGAGGGCTTCGAGCGTCGTCTCGTCGGTGATGTCGCGCCCGGCGGCGAACCGCGCCAGGACGGCGGCGACGGTGACCTCGTCCGTCGTTTGCGCGGGGCCCGCGGCGGGCTCGCCGGCCGCCCACCGTTGAATCTCGCGGCGCTTGAGCTTCTGCGTGCCCTCGGTGCGGGGAAGCGATGGGCCGGGCCAGAAGGACGTGCTCCACACGCGCTGGTGGTCTTCGAGTCGCGCGTTCGCGTCGCGGACGATCGTGTCCAGGCTGGCGCCCGGATCCACGATGAGCACGGCGTGAATGCGTTCTTCGCCGTCCTTGCGGAGCCCGACCACGGCCGCATCGCGCACGCCTGGCTGCGCGACGAGCGCCCGCTCGACGTCTTCGGGAAAGACGTTGAGCCCCTGCGGCGTGACGATCATTTCCTTCTTGCGGCCTTTGATCGCCAGCCGGCCGTTCGCGTCAATCTCGCCGATGTCGCCCGTATGAAACCAGCCGTCGTCGAACGCCGCGGACGTGTCGACGTCGCCGCGGCCGGCGGCCGTGTAGTAGCCCGACGTCACGTTGTCGCCGCGGACCAGGACCTCGCCGTCGCTTGCGATCTTCACGTCGACGCCGGCGATGGGGACGCCGACCGTCCCGCGGGACGGATGAAACGGGTGGTTGAGCGTGACAATCGGCGCCGTCTCCGTGAGGCCGTACCCCTGCACGACGACGAAGCCGAGCTTGCGCCAGAACGCTTCCAGGTCCGCCTCGAGCGGCGCGGCCCCGACGACGACCGCCCAGAACTTCCAGCCGAACAGCCGATGGACCCGGCGATAGTGCCACCAGCGCCACGGCCACGGTTTGCCGACAAGCGCGTCGGGACCGCGCGTCTCCGGGGCGACCCGTTCGACGTGCTCGCGCAGGACGTCGAGCACCTTGGGCACCGACACGAGGACCGAGATGCGCCGCGATTTGATCTGATGCAGGATTTCCGCCGGGCTGTAGCCGTGCGAGAAGACCACCGTGCCGCGCAGCATGGGCGGGACGAACGTGGCCATCGATTGGCCGAACAGGTGGCTGAGCGGCAGCAGATTGAGGAAGCGAATCGGGTGGAAGGGCCGCTCGTACCGGAGGTACTTCTTCACCTCCCGCTCGATCGGGACGATGTTCGCCAGCACGTTGCGGTGGGTGATGGTGACGCCCTTCGGATCGGCGGTGGCGCCGGACGTGAAGATGATCTCGGCGAGCGTCGTCCCGGTCGCGGCCGACACGCGCGCGGGCGCGGCCTGACCCTCGGCCTCCGTCTCGAGCGCGCTCAACCGCCACATCGGGGCGAGGCCGTCGGCCGCGGCCGCGTCCACCTCGTCGCCCACGAGAATCAGGGCGGCCTTGACGATGCCGGCAATCCGCCCGAGCAGATCTCCCGAGGCCCGGTAGTCGACGGGGACGACCACCGCGTCGGCCAGCAGGCATCCCCACAGCGCCACAACCCACTCCGCGCGATTCTCCGACCAGATGACCACCTTCTCGTCCGGACGGACGCCCTGCCGTTCGAGCCGCGCGGCGAAGCGCCGGGCGCCTGCCGCGACCTGGCGGTAGGTCAACCGGCGCGTCCGGTACCCATCGTCGTGCACGAGAAACGTGTCATCGGAAGTGGCAAAGTCCTCGAAGAAATCGAGGAGGGTCTCGCGGCGCATCTGGGGACATAATAAGGGGCCGCGAAGAAATAACCTGGCCAAATTCCGGGTGTCGAGGCGCCCGCCCTGCCAGGCGCGACGACCGAGAATACCGAGTGTATTTGAGGGAGGAGCAACGCCGCAGGGCGGGATGCCTCGGCAGCCAGAATGGCCAGGTTATTTCTTCGCGGCCCCTATGGGGCATTTCCCAGGAGGAATCGATGAAGCGTCTTGCCCTGTGTCTGGTTGCCCTCGTCGTCGCGGTGCCCGCCGGCGCGCAAAGCTCGCAAACCGCTCGCGCGGCGATGGACATGTCGGACATGGCCATGCAGATGCCGCCGCAATCGACGTTCACGCCCCCGAACAATCCCAACCTCCCGCCTCGGCTGGAGGATTCGGCCGCCGAGCTCAAGAGCTCGACCCGCCATGGCGAGTGGGTGGACATCAAGATGGCGGACGGGACGGACCTCAAGACGTGGGTCGTCTATCCCGAACGCGCCGACAAGGCTGGCGTCGTGCTGGTCATCCACGACATCTTCGGCATGGCGCCGGACGTCGTTGCCTGGCCCCAGGCGGTCGCCGACTCCCTGGCCAAGGAAGGGTTCATCGCGATCGCTCCGGACCTGCTGTCAGGCAAGGGGCCGAACGGCGGCGGCGCCGAGGCGCTCGGTAACAACGTCGGGCAGGCCATTCGGACGCTGACGCCGGACGATGTGACGGCGCGGCTCAACGCGGCCATGGCCTACGGCAAGACGCTGCCCGCATCGAGCGGCAAGACGGCGGTGGTCGGGTTCTGCTGGGGCGGGAACATGAGCTTCGCCTATGCCATCGCGCAGCCGGCCTTGGTAGGCGCGGTCGTCTATTACGGCATGGCCCCGGGGAGCGGGAACCCGTTCGTGCCGGATCCGGCGAAGCTGCGCCAGCTTCAGGTGCCGATCATCGGATTCTTTGGCGGGAACGACGCACGCGTCACGACGACGGTGGCGCCGACCGAGGCGGCGGCCAAAGAGCTCGGGAAGGCGTACGAGCCGCACATCTTCGAGGGCGCGGGCCACGGCTTTCTGCGCAATCGCAACACCGAGGGCAACTACAAGGCGTCGGAACAGGCGTGGCCGCTGACGGTCGCCTTCCTCAAGGCGCACCTGGAGTAGCGCTACTTCAGAGACACGCCGGCCGAGAGCACCATGACCTTCTTGCGCTCTCGCGCGCCGAAGCCATCGGTGGCCGGCTGCGGGTTGGTGGCGTAGAACCGCATGTCGAGGCTCAAGGCGATCCGTTCGAGGTTGAACCATCGCGCGCCGCCGCCGAAATTGAATGTCAGCGATTGCGGCCCCCAGGGCACGCTCGACTGGGCCGCCGAGGGATCGGCGACGCCGTAGGTGTCGAACGCGACACGCCCGAAGCCGCCCGTCAGGTAGCTCCAGCCGTCGCCGCTCCCGAAATTGAGCGAGAGCTGCGCGGACAGGTTGCGCAGCCGACGGTGAATCACCGGTCCGGTTGGCATGCCCGATGAGTCCTTCAGGGCAGCTGACGCGGCCGCGAGGAAGAACTCGCCGCCGACGCCAAAGGCGAAGGTGCGGCCCCGCAGCGGGTAGACCGTTCCATCCGCTTGGAACCCAAGACTTCGAGACGGCAGGTCGGCGCCCGTCAGGCCGAAGGTATCGGCCGTCGTGGCGCTGTGGCCCAACGGCGAGATGGAGCCGCGCAAGTCGACCACAAACGGCGGAATGCGCTTGACCTGCTGCGCCTGCTGAGCGGCGGCGGGTTGGGCGGCCGCGAGCACGAGAGGCATGAAGAGAGCGAGAGCCGCGCAACGCATGGAGACAGTTTAATAAACTGTCTCCATGGTATCGCTTGCCGCGATCAAACAGGCGGCCGGCCGGATCGAGGGGGCCATCCGTCGCACGCCAGCGCTCGACGTCTCCCATCTCGCGGGCCGACCGCTGTGGCTCAAAGCCGAGTCGCTCCAGGTTGGTGGGGCCTTCAAGATTCGCGGCGCGACGAACATGCTGATGCGCCTCTCGCCCGAGGAGCGCAACCGCGGCGTCATTACCTACTCGTCCGGCAACCATGGACAGGCGGTCGCTCTTGCGGCCGCTCGCGCGGGGACGTCCGCCGTGGTGGTCATGCCGACCACGGCGCCGGAAATCAAGATTGCCGGCGTGCGCCGATGGGGCGGTGAAGTGCTGTTCGCGGGCACGACGTCGGCCGACCGGCGCGTGCGGGCGGAGGCGGAGGCCGCGCGACGCGGCCTCACCATGGTGCCGCCGTTCGACCACGAGTGGATCATCGAGGGCCAGGGCACATGCGGTCTCGAGATCATGGAGCAGGTGCCAGATGTCCAGGTCGTCGTCGTCCCCGTTGGCGGCGGCGGGCTGCTGGCCGGAGTGGCCGCCGCCACGAAGCTCTCGCGGCCGGACGTCGAGGTCATCGGCGTCGAACCGGCGGGCGCGGCAAAGATGACAGCGTCGCTCGCGGCCGGCCGTCCCGTCACGCTCGAACGGACATCCAGCATCGCTGACGGGCTGCTGCCGGTCCGGCCGGGGGATCTGACGTTCGAGTACGCGCGCGCGTATGTCAGTCAGGTCGTCACGACCGAAGACGAAGACATAGCGAAAGCTGTTTTCTGGCTATTGACCGAGGCCAAATTGGTGGTCGAGCCGAGCGGGGCGGCTGCACTGGCGGCTCTGTTGTGGCCGGCTGCCGGTAGCCCGCTCGCGGATCGCACGCGCACCGTGGTGGCAATTCTGAGCGGCGGCAATGTCTCGCTGGACGCGAGATTGGCGTCCGATGGGCAGCCGAAGTAGCCCATTTCGTTAAGGGCAAGAGCCGTCGGGAACGTCGGTACCCAGCGCAACAGAACCGGGGCAGGCTATCCTTGCCAGCTCCTGGGTGATTCCTTAGGCAAAAATACTGGGTTTCAGTATGCAGGGCTGACTCCCAATTGCGACGTGTCTGCCCAAGAGCCGGGGGCAAAAATGCCGGTTCTCACGGATATTCTCCCTTTCCCTCAGCGGATAGTCTCTTCCCCTCGTCAGCTCTAGCAGTGTGAGGCCCCTCTGGCGGCGCCGTTTCCGGCCGTCACTCGGGCCGCAAGAATCCGTTGCGGCCGGCAGGTCGGCCTGCGCGCGCGGATGTTCGGACACGACACGGGCGAGGTCTGGGATCCGGTTGACGGCCGTAGCGGATCGGCCGGTTCTCTAGCTCGACGTGGGATGCGCTCGGCTCGCAGCCAAAGGAGGACGGAATTGAGCGGGCGCCGGAGGTGGGTGGATTTCTGTCGGTTATTAGATGCAGAGGAGCTGTGTATGAAGATGATTCGGAGGATGGTGACGCTCGGCGCGGCCGGCCTGTTCGCAGGCGTGTTGGCCATGCCGGCGTCAGCCCAGATCACGACGGGCACGGTGACGGGCACGGTCGTCAACTCATCCGGGGG
Source organism: uncultured Acidobacteriota bacterium (assembly GCA_963849525.1). Lineage (GTDB taxonomy): Bacteria > Acidobacteriota > Vicinamibacteria > Vicinamibacterales > SCN-69-37 > CAVXSP01. Next base: position 1,405,478 of record CAWKHL010000010.1, read on the forward strand.
CGTGGTGCCCGGGGCGACGGTGGTGTTGGTCAGCCAGTCGCAGGGGACACCACTGACCCCGGTGATCACGAACGCACAGGGCGGCTACACGGTGGCGAGCCTGAAGGCGGATACCTACACCGTCGAAGTGACGATGAGCGGGTTCAAGAAGACGACCCGGACGGGCATCGCGGTAAGCGGCGGCGACCGGGTGGTCGTCCCGAAGCTGACGCTGACGATTGGCGGGCAGCAGGAATCGGTGGAAGTGACGGCGCAGGCGCCGGTCATTCAGGCGGCGAGCGGCGAGCGGTCGTCGGCGCTCGAGTCCACGCAATTGCAGAACCTGCCGATGGGGTCCGGGACGAACCCGAGCCACGGCTGGACGAGCTTGCTGGCGACCCAGCCGGGCATCAACAGCTCGGGCGGGACGACGCGGCGGGTGGGCGGCGGCGGGCAGGACAACGTGATGCTCGACGGGCTGTCGAGCCTGGACACGGGCTGCAACTGCCTGATGTCGGGCATGAACGTGCCGGCCGAGGCCATCGAGGAAATCAAGGTCGTCACGTCGGGCTACCAGGCCGAATACGGCCGGGCGAGCGGCGCGCAGATCTCGGCGGTGACCCGGGGCGGGACGAACCGGTTCCACGGGTCGCTCTACGACTACGAGCGGAATTCCAACTGGAACTCCAACTCCTGGACGAACATCCACAACGGCTTTTCGAAGGCCGTGTCGAAGCAGCGGGATTGGGGCTACGTGATCGGCGGGCCGGTGGGCAAGCCGGGCGGCGACAACAAGCTGTTCTTCTTCTACACGCAGGAGTTCCAGCCCCGGAAGGGCGGCAACCAGACGTCGAACCTGCGGCTGCCGACGGCGCTCGAGCGCCAGGGCGACTTCTCGCAGACGCTCGACGCCAACGGGCAGTTGATCAGCCCGATCATGGACTCGACGACGGGACTGCCGTTCGCCGACGGCGGGACGGTGGGCAAGATCCCGGTGAGCCGGCTGTATGGGCCGGGCATCGCGCTCTTGAACATGTATCCGATGCCGAACGGGACGCAGGCGGCCGGATCGAGCTACAACGACACGGAAGTCGTGCCGGTGCAGAACAACCTGAGCTACACGCCGGTCGTCCGGGTGGACTACCAGTTCTCGCCGACGTTCCGGGCGACCTGGAAGATTGACGCGGCCAGCGCGCGGGTCATCCCGGGCTGGAATGTCAACGGCGGCGACGGCCAGGTGCTGCCGCGCGACAACTTCACCCAGACGATTCAGAAGTTCCCGCTGTCGTTCAACACGTCGGGGTCGATCAACTACTCGTTCAGCCCGACGACGTTCCTCGAGGCGAGCTACGGGATCAACCAGAACCGGCTGGGCAACCCGGCGATTGGGCCGATGTCGAACGTGAACAACATCGTCTGCCCGCAGGCGCTGTCGGACCAGATCCAAAACTGCAACGGGTCGTCGCTGCCGCTGCTGTTCCCGGACGCGGGCGTCGTCAGCTCGAAGTACTACGAGTACAACGCGCTGCAGCAGATCGGGACGCCGTTCTTCCAGGACGGCCGGATCGAGATGCCGCCGCGCCTGCAGTGGGGCGGGTCGCCCTACATCGGGAACGTGCCGCCGTCGCTGCGGTACCCGGGCTGGTTGAACATCAACCGGATCCAGGAGGCGAGCGCGAACCTGACGAAGGTCATGGGCTCGCACACGGCGAAGGCGGGGCTCTACATCGAGCACGCCTTCAAGGCCCAGAACACGGGCGGAAACGCCTTCCAGGGGACGCTCAACTTCGGGGTGGACGCGAACAACCCGCTCGACAGCGGGTTCCCGTATGCGAACGAAGCGCTCGGGATCTTCAACTCCTACGACCAGGGGTCGAAGTTCATCGAGGGGAACTTCGTCTACAACAACATCGAGTGGTATCTGCAGGACAACTGGAAAGTGAACCGGCAGTTGACGCTCGACTACGGCGTGCGGTTCGTGCACCAGAGCCCGTATATCGACGGGCTGAAGAGCGTGGCGAACTTCTTCCCGAACAAGTGGGATCCGGCGCAGGCGCCGGTGCTGTATGTGCCGGCGTGCCCCGGCGGGGTTAGCCCGTGCGGGAGCAACTACCAGGCGATGAACCCCGTGACGGGCGCGTTGCTCGGCCCCGGCACGTCAACGCTGATTGGCGCGGCGGTGTTGGGCACGGGCAACTTCGCGAACGGCATGGTCCAGGCGGGCAACGGCATCTCGAACGCCGGGTACAACTACCCGTCGCTGGCCGTGGCGCCGCGCTTCGGGATGGCCTACGACCTGAACGGCGATCAGCGGATCGTGCTCCGCGGGTCGTTGGGGTTGTACTTCGACCGGCCGGACGGCAACGTGGCGTTCAGCACGGTGGCCAACCCGCCGGTGGCGACGAGCCTGACGCAGCAGTGGGGCTCGCTGGCGGCGCTGTCGAACAGCATCCAGATTGGCCCGGTGCCGCAGATCCACGCGAACCAGTACAACTCGCCGATTCCAAAGGACGTGCAGTGGAACGCGGGCGTGCAGTTCGCGCTGCCGTGGCAGTCGTCGGTGGACGTCTCGTATGTCGGCCATCACTCGTATGACGTGCTGGGCGGGATCGAGAACGGGAACGCGGTCAACCTGAACTCGATCGACCTCGGGACGACGCTGGCGGCCTCGGGCCAGGACCCGACCCAGTCGGGCAACAAGCCGCTCACGAGCAACCTGCTGCGGCCCTATCAGGGATACAGCAACATCTACATCCAGCAGGGCCGGTTCTCCCGGACGTTCCACTCGCTGCAGTTCTCGTTCACGCGGCGGTTCAGCCACGGCTTCTCGTTTGGCGTGAACGACACGTGGACGCTGTCCGACAAGGGAAGCACGGGCTTGCCGGGGCCGCAGCTGCGGGTCAACCACAACGCGGACGGCACCTACACGGTGCGGCCGGACCAGCAGACGGCGATCGACCTGTTCGGCAACCAGGGGACGCGGGTGCAGATCTTCACGGCGAACTACGTGTGGGACCTGCCCGACATCAGCTCGGACAACTCGGCGCTGCGGGCGATTGGCTACCTCGTCAACGACTGGCAGCTGTCGGGCGTGTTCAACGCCGACTCGGGGAGCCCGTATGACCTCAACTGGTCGTATAACGGCGGGATCAACTCTGGCGGTGGTCGCTCCGAGTCCCTGACGGGCTCGCCGGACTACAACGCGCGGATCGTGCTGACGAACCTCGCGGCCTTGGGGTCGGGTTGCTCGAGCAACCAGTATGCGCAGCTCAACAACACGCTGGTGGCCTCGGGCTCCGGCGTGATGTCAACGGCCCTGGCGGGCCCGCAAGTGGGGAGCGTTGGCCTCGATTCCGGGCGCCGCTACCTGACGGGCTGCGGCAACCACACGCTCGACACGGCGATCCAGCGGAACATCAAGCTGGGCGGCGGGCGCCAGATCGTGCTCCGCGCCGACGTCTACAACACGTTCAACACGGTCATCTACACCGGCCGGCAGACGCAGTTGCAGATGAACAGCGCGACGAACCAGACGGTGCGCAACGGCCAGTTCGACGCCAGCGGGGCGATGGACCAGGGCCGGCTGCAGCCGAGGAACGCGGGGTTCGGGGCGGCCAACAACGCGGCCAGCCTCCGGACCGTCCAGGGACAGATCAAGTTCCAGTTCTAGGCTGATCGGTTCGATCGCTCGAGGGGCCACGAGCCCCACACCACACACGAGGCGCGGGTGGCTTGCCACCCGCGCCTGCTTGCTTTCCGGCCCTAAAACTCCCCCCTCTGCCCGTCCTGACGGAAGCCCCCTCGCTCTCAGGCGATGCCGCCAAGGCTGCTCACGCCACCCTGGCCGATGTCTTCAGTAACCTGAGGCGAAAATGAGCGGATGTTCTTTTGTTGCAATGAGTTAAAAGAAATTTGTTAGCCCTTCACATCCCCTGCCTGATACTCCTACTGGCGCAAGGCTACCGACTTTTCTAGCTCGTAATACCTACAAACATGGATACCAGTGTTTTCTTCGTGTCGATACCGTTCATGCACTCATTAGGTCAATGAATAGATGGGGAGACTTCACGCCATTTTGGCGCCTCGTCTACAGCATTTTTGAATGGCCAGTACGTCAGTTGTGCTGAGGGAGTCGGGTACGGAGAAGGCCATCTGGGATTGCGCCCGCAAGGTGGGCAAGAGCCCGATGTGCGTGTACGGCCCCGATAAGGAGCCCGACCCGATAACGAGGAGCCCGAAAGGAGGAGTCCCAGAGGGTGATGGCGCCCGGGCAGGTTGAAAGACAGCGAAGGCAAGTCACGTAGTCACGGAGAGTGATGGACAAGTGAGGAGTCGTAAATCTATGCAGCAGACGTGGAGACTAGGCAGGGTTGTGGCCGGAGCGTGCATCGCGTTGGCGATGTTCGTGCTGCCGGCCTCGGCCCAGATCACGACGGGCACGGTGACGGGCACGGTCGTCGACTCATCCGGGGGCGTAGTGCCCGGGGCGACGGTGGTGTTGGTCAGCCAGTCGCAGGGGACACCACTGACCCCGGTGATCACGAACGCACAGGGCGGCTACACGGTGGCGAGCCTGAAGGCGGATACCTATACGGTTGAAGTGACGATGAGCGGGTTCAAGAAGACGACCCGGACAGGCGTCACGGTGAGCGGCGGCGACCGGGTGGTCGTCCCGGCGCTGACGCTGACGATTGGCGGACAGCAGGAATCGGTGGAAGTGACGGCGCAGGCGCCGGTCATCCAGGCGGCGAGCGGCGAGCGGTCGTCGGCGCTCGAGTCCACGCAACTGCAGAACCTGCCGATGGGGTCCGGGACGAACCCGAGCCACGGCTGGACGAGCTTGCTGGCGACCCAGCCGGGCATACGAGCAACCCTCGGGCACGACGACGCGGCGGATTGGCGGCGGCGGGCAGGACAACGTGATGCTCGACGGGCTGTCGAGCCTGGACACGGGCTGCAACTGCCTGATGGCGGTCATGAACGTGCCGGCCGAGGCGATCGAGGAAATCAAGGTCGTCACGTCGGGCTACCAGGCCGAATACGGCCGGGCGAGCGGCGCGCAGATCTCGGCGGTGACCCGGGGCGGGACGAACCGGTTCCACGGGTCGCTCTACGACTACGAGCGGAATTCCAACTGGAACTCCAACTCCTGGACGAACATCCAGAACGGCTTTGCGAAGGCCGTGTCGAAGCAGCGGGATTGGGGCTACGTGATCGGCGGGCCGGTGGGCAAGCCGGGCGGCGACAACAAGCTGTTCTTCTTCTACACGCAGGAGTTCCAGCCCCGGAAGGGCGGCAACCAGACGTCGAACCTGCGGCTGCCGACGGCGCTCGAGCGCCAGGGCGACTTCTCGCAGACGCTCGACGCCAACGGGAAACTGATCAGCCCGATCGTCAACACGACGACGGGACTGCCGTTCGCCGACGGCGGCACGGTGGGCAAGATCCCGGCGAGCCGGCTGTATGGGCCGGGCATCGCGCTCTTGAACATGTATCCGCTGCCGACCGGGACGCAGGCGGCCGGATCGAACTACAACGACACGGAAGTCGTGCCGGTGCAGAACAACCTGGGCTACACGCCGGTCGTCCGGGTGGACTATCAGTTCTCGCCGACGCTCCGGGTGACGTGGAAGATTGACGCGGCCAGCGCGCGCATCATCCCGGGCTGGACGGTCAACGGCGGCGCGGGGTCCGTGCTGCCGCGGGACAACTTCACGGAGACGATTCAGAAGTTCCCGCTGTCGTTCAACACGTCGGGGTCGATCAACTACTCGTTCAACCCGACGACGTTCCTCGAGGCGAGCTACGGGGTGAACCAGAACCGGCTGGGCAACCCGGCGATTGGGCCGATGTCGAACGTGAACAACATCGTGTGCCCGCAGGCGCTGGCGGACCAGATCCAGAACTGCACGGGCGCGTCGCTGCCGCTGCTGTTCCCGGACGCGGGCGTCGTCAGCTCGAAGTACCTACGAGTACAACGCGCTGCAGCAGATCGGGACGCCGTTCTTCCAGAACGGCCGGATCGAGATGCCGCCGCAACTGCGGTGGGGCGGCTCGCCCCAAATCGGGAACGTGCCGCCGGATCTGCGGTATCCGGGCTGGTTGAACATCAACCGGCTCCAGGACGCGAGCGCGAACCTGACGAAGGTCATGGGGACGCACACGGCGAAGGCGGGGCTCTACATCGAGCACGCCTTCAAGGCCCAGAACACGGGCGGGAACGCCTTCCAGGGCGTCCTCGACTTCAGCGTCAACGCGAACAATCCGCTCGACAGCGGGTTCCCGTATGCGAACGAAGCGCTCGGGATCTTCAACTCCTACACCCAGGGGTCGAAGTTCATCGAGGGGAACTTCGTCTACAACAACATCGAGTGGTATCTGCAGGACAACTGGAAAGTGAACCGGCAGTTGACGCTCGACTACGGCGTGCGGTTCGTGCACCAGAGCCCGTATATCGACGGGCTGAAGAGCGTGGCGAACTTCTTCCCGGACAAGTGGGACCCGGCGCAGGCGCCGGTGCTGTATCAGCCGGGCTGCGTGGGCGCGAGCCCCTGCGGCGGGAACAACCGCCAGGCGGTGGACCCCCGGACGGGCGCGTTGCTCGGCCCCGGGACGTCGTCGCTGATCGGCGCGGCGGTGGTCGGGACACGGGCAACTTCGCGAACGGCATGGTGCAGGCGGGCAACGGCATCTCGAACGCCGGGTACAACTACCCGTCGCTGGCCGTGGCGCCGCGCTTCGGGATGGCCTACGACCTGAAGGGCGACCAGACGATCGTCCTGCGCGGGTCGGCGGGGCTGTACTTCGACCGGCCGGACGGCAACGTGGCGTTCAACACGGTGGCCAACCCGCCGGTGGCGACGGGCCTGACGCAGCAGTGGGGGTCGCTGGCGCAGTTGTCGAACCCGACGCTGCAGTTCGGGCCGGTGCCGACGATCCAGGTGAACCAGTACAACTCGCCGATTCCGAAGGACGTGCAGTGGAACGCGGGCGTGCAGTTCGCGCTGCCGTGGCAGTCGTCGGTGGACGTCTCGTATGTCGGCCATCACTCGTATGACGTGCTGGGCGGGATCGAGAACGGGAACGCGGTCGACCTGAACTCGATCGACGTCGGGACGACGCTGGCGGCCTCGGGCCAGGACCCGACCCAGTCAGGGGCCAAGCCGCTGGCGAGCAACCTGCTGCGGCCCTATCAGGGGTACAGCAACATCCGGGTCCAGCAGGGCCGGTTCAGCCGGACGTTCCAATCCCTACAGTTCTCGTTCACGCGGCGGTTCAGCCACGGCTTCTCGTTTGGCGTGAACGACACGTGGACGCTGTCCGACAAGGGGAGCACGGGCCTGCCGGGGCCGCAACTGCGGATCAACCACAACGCGGACGGGACCTACACGGTGCGGCCGGACCAGCAGACGGCGATCGACCTGTTCGGCAACCAGGGGACGCGGGCGCAGATCTTCACGGCGAACTACGTGTGGGACCTGCCCGACATCAGCTCGGACAACTCGGCGCTGCGGGCGATTGGCTACCTCGTCAACGACTGGCAGCTGTCGGGCGTGTTCAACGCGGACTCGGGGAACCCGTATGACCTCAACTGGTCGTATGGGGGCGGGATCAACTCCCAGACCCTGACGGGCTCGCCGGACTACAACGCGCGGATCGTGCTGACGAACCTCGCGGCCTTGGGGTCGGGCTGCTCGAGCAACCAGTATGCGCAGCTCAACAACACGCTGGTGGCCTCGGGTTCCGGCGTCGCGTCGACGGCGCTGGCGGGTCCGCAGGTGGGCAGCGTCGGCCTCGATTCCGGGCGCTTCTACCTGACGGGCTGTGGGAACCACACGCTCGACACGGCGATCCAGCGGAACATCAAGCTGGGCGGCGGGCGCCAGATCGTGCTGCGCGCCGACGTCTACAACACGTTCAACACGGTCATCTATACCGGCCGGAACACGACGTTGCAGATGAACAGCCCGACGGACCAGACGGTGACCAACGGCCAGTTCCTCGCCAGCGGGGCGATGGACCAGGGCCGGCTGCAGCCGAGGAACGCGGGGTTCGGGGCGGCCAACAACGCGGCCAACCTCCGGACCGTCCAGGGACAGATCAAGTTCCAGTTCTAGGATCTGTCCGTCAGACCGGATAACACGCAGGGGCGGGGGAGAGTCTCTCCCGCCCCTGTTCTTGTTTGGACCGAAACTCCGAGCGTCGAACGTCGAGCTCAGTCTCGAGCAGCTGCAGCCCCGACGAGCTCGCTCGCGAGCGCAAGCCCCTCGTCGAGCGTCGAAATCCCGCCATCCAGCTGCCGCTCGTAGATCTGCCCGAGAATCCGCCCCACCCGAGGCCCAGGCGCCAGCCCGAGCGCCAGCAGGTGCCGGCCCAGCACGAGCGGCTTTGGCGGGGCGTGCTCGACCCCAAGCCGCCGCGCCCGCTCCAGGAACCAGTCCATCGCCGAACAATCGAATGCGCCCCTGCGCCCGAGGCAATCTGCCTTGGCGACCATGGCCAGCAGCTCGAGATCGACCTTCTGCGCCAGCCGCCGGAACGCCCCGTCCCCGACCGGCGTCTGCGCCTTGCGGAAGGCGCCGGGCTTCAAGTGATGCGCGACGAGGCCAAGCACGGTGCGGCGCACGTCGTACCCATCCATCGAGTGGACGTTGAGCGTATCCAGCACGGCCGCGGCTGGCGCCACGCCAGCCTCCTCGTGGCCGAGCGATCGAATCCGGCCGTCGATGACCTGGGTCGTGGCGGGCTTGCCCAGGTCGTGGCAGAGCGCCCCGAGCATCACCGCCGCCGCCCGCGACCGCTCGAGGCCCCGGATGCGCGGGCTCGCCTCGTCGAGGACCATCAGGGTGTGAACCCAGACGTCGCCCTCAGGGTGCCATTCCGGCTCCTGGGGGCACCCGACGAGCGCCTGCAGTTGGGGGAACAAGCGCCCGACGACGCCGACCTCGAGGGCAAAGCGCCAGCCGATGGAGGGCCTCTCGGCCTGGAGCAGGAGCTTCTCGATTTCGCCCCACACGCGTTCAGCGGGCAACTCATCCAGCGGCAGCGATCGGCACAGGGCCGCGGTCTCGTCATCTACCGCCAAATCGAAGCGCGCGGCGAACTGCATCGCGCGCAGGCCCCGGAGGCTGTCGTCGGCGAAGGTCGCCGAATCGACCGCGCGGAGGATCCGGCGGTCGAGATCGGCTCGACCGCCGAACGGGTCGATGACGTCGCCGGTCAGCGGATCCCGGGAGATGGCGTTGATGGTGAAATCACGGCGCCGCGCGGCCTCGGTGGGCGACATGTGCGGGTCGCCTCGAACGATGAACCCCTTGTGTCCGCGCCCGACCTTCGAATCGGTTCTGGGCAGCGACACGTCGATGCCGTCGACTTTGTAGACGGTGAAGCTCTCGCCGACCGTGTCCACGCGGCCGAACCGCGCGAGCAGCGTGTGCAGCTGGTCGGCCGGGAGTCCGAAGACCTCGAGGTCGAGGTCCTTGGGATCGAGGCCGAGCAGCGAGTCGCGCACCCAGCCGCCGACGATGAGCGCCCGGCCGCCCGCGGCCTGGATGGCGCGAGCCAGATCCTGGGCGCGCTCAAGCAGGGGAGTCGGCATCGGATTGACGCACGACGCGGCGTCCCCACTTCTGAACGACGCGATCCGCCGTGGCGGGTGCCACCACGCTCAGCACCGAGAGCCACCAGGCTTTGGGAAACGGATAGACCTCCGGGCGAGGCGAAACCACGCACTCGGCGATGGCGCGCGCCACGTCGTCGGCTGTCTGCTTGGGACCGAGCCCGTGAATATCCTGGCCGTAGTCGCGCCGAATCGCCTCATGGAACTCCGTCTTCGTGCCCACGGGATAGACGACCGAGGCGTGCAGGCCGGTGCCGAGCCACTCGGCCCGGAGGGCCTCGATGAAGCCGATCTGCGCGGCTTTGGTCGCCGAGTACACGCCGGACCCGGCCATGCCGCGCCGGCCGACGACCGAGGACACCGCGATCAGATGGCCGGAGTTCTGGCGAAGGAAGACATCGAGCGCGGCGCGCGCGGCATAGAACGTCCCCATCAGATTGACGTCAACGAGCCGTCGCATGACCTCGGTCGGCGTCCGCTCGAACGCGTCGTGGAACCCGATGCCGGCGTTGCAGATCATGACGTCGACCCGGCCGAAGGCCTCCACCGCGCGCTGGACGAGCGATCGCATCTCGGCCTCGTCCGTCACATCCGCCGGCACCGAGAGCGCCCGGCCGCCGGCGGCGTTGATGCCCGCGGCCACCTCGTCGAGGCGCTCCGCGCGGCGCGCCGAGATGACGACGGTCGCGCCCTCGCGAGCCAGGCGTTCGGCTGACGCCCGGCCGATACCCGAAGAGGCACCAGTGATGACCACGATTCGTCCCGCGAGGCGAGGCATGCCTCGATCATAGCGATAGTTGGCGGCGTCGGGCGCCGCGAGGAGCGGCGTTCGTCCAGTGCCTGGCGCCCGATGCCCCGTGCCGATCAGGGTTCCGGCCGAAAGTTCACGCCCGCGGCCCGCAGCCGGAGCTCCTCCACTTTCAGTCGGTCGAGAAACTCGGGGAAGTTGCGTCCGGCCTTCGGCGACCAGACGACTTCCGAGAGGGCGAGGAGCCGCGGAAAGGCCATGTACTCGAACTGCTTGGGGGTCGGGATGTACTCGGTCCACAGGTTCCCCTGCGCGCCAAGGATGTGTGTGGCATTGGCGTCCGGCAGACCCTCGGGAATCGGCTCGAACGAGTAGACACGGTCGAGCGGCAGGAACCCGCCGATGGCCAGCGGCTCGTGCGCCGTGTCGCGCGACTGGTAGTAGTCGAAGTACACGTAGCTCGTGGGCGTCATGACGACGTCGTGTCCGGCCTCGGCCGCGGCGACCGCGCGATTTGCCCCATGCCAGGCCATGACGACGGACGAGGGGGACAGCGTGTCGTTGAGGATTTCATCCCAGCCGACCAGCCGCCGCCCCTTCTTCGTCAGGTACAAATCCATCTGGTGCACGAAATAGGCCTGCAGATCCTCCTCGTCCTTGAGGCCGAGCGCCTTGATGCGCGCCTGCGCCGCCGGGCTGGCCTTCCACTGGTCCTTGACGGCCTCGTCTCCGCCAATGTGGATGAACGGACCGGGAAACAGCGTGAGGACTTCGTCGAGCACGTTCTGCAGGAAGCGAATCGTCGAGTCGCTGGCGTTGAAGATGTTCTTGTAGACGCCCCAGACGGTGCCGACGTCGACCGGGGCGCCGGTGTTGCCGAGCTCCGGGTACGCCGCGATGGCCGCTTGGGCGTGGCCGGGCATCTCGATCTCCGGGACGATCGTCACGAAGCGGCGCCGCGCGTACTCGACGATCTCGCGGATGTCCTTCTGGGTGTAGAACCCACCGTACGGCACGCCGTCGAAACCGGCGTTGGGCCCCTCGTGACCCACGCGCGTCTCCTTGCGCCGTGAACCGACCTGGGTGAGCTTCGGGTACTTCTTGATCTCGATGCGCCAGCCCTGGTCATCCGTCAGGTGCCAGTGGAACGTGTTCAGCTTGTGCATCGCGAGCAAATCGATGAATTCCTCGACGAAGGCCTTCGGCATGAAGTGGCGGCCGGTGTCCATCATGGCGCCGCGCCACTGGAACCGAGGGTGATCCTCGATGGAGACGCAGGGCGCCTGCCACGTCACGCCGCTCTGTGGGGTCTTCGCGTAGATCTGCGGCGGAAGGAGCTGGCGCAGCGACTCGGCGCCGTAGAAGGCGCCGGCCGGGGCCGCGGCGCGAATCGCCACGCGATCCGGCGTGACGCTCAGTGTGTAGCCTTCCCGGCCCAGGCGGCTCAACGCGGGATCGAGCCGTACGCTGATCGCGTGCGCGGGATCCGATCCCGTCTTCCTGACCTTGAGGCGATACCCGGTTGACTGGTCGAGCATCTCAGCCAGGAGGCGCCCGACATCCTGCGACGCGTCGTCGGTCGCGATGGGCGTCGCGGCCGTCAACGTGAACAGCCCCTCGCAGGACGCGGCGTGCACCGGCCGCGGAATCACCGGAGGCTCGAGCGCTTCCTGACGAGCGCTCACGGCCAACCCGGCCGCGATCGTGAGGGCGGAAACAACGGCGATTTTGAAGACAGGCATGGGAAGGGAACCAGGATATTTGCTATTGGTTAATTGCCATTGGGCCATTGAGCCATTGGGTCATTGGGCCATTGGGCCATTGGGTCATTGGGCCATTGGGCCATTGGGCCATGGCCATTGGGCCATTGAGCCATTGGGTCATTGGGTCATTGGGCCATTGGGCCATTGGGCCATTGGGCCATTGAGCCATTGGGCCATTGGGCCATTGGGCCATTTGACCATTGAGTCATTGGCAATCGGGTGATAGCTGATGGCGCAGGCCGCTGTGGCGTGGTTCAATCAATGGCTCAATGGCCCAATGACCCAATGGCTCAATGGCCCAATATCTCAATGTCCCTGGCTTCTCCCTTCCCGCCCCAGGTTCTTGAGCACGAACCGCAGGTTCGCGGGGCGCTCGCCGAGGCGGCGCATGAAGTACGGGAACCATTGGCGGCCGAAGGGGACGTAGACCCGCATGGGGTGGCCCTCGGCGGCCAGCGAGGCCTGCAGGTCCCGGCGGATCCCGTAGAGCATCTGGAACTCGTAATGGCCCAGGTCCAACTGGCGCTCCTCGGCAAAGGCCTTGGTGGCGGCAATCATCGCCGGGTCATGCGTGGCGATGGCTGGATAGGTGCCGTGGACGAGCAAGCTCTTCATCAGCTCCACGAACGCCGCATCGACCTCGGCTTTGTGTTGGTACGCCACGTCACGCGGCTCGTTGTACGCGCCCTTGACGAGCCGCACGCGGGCGCCCAGGGCATTGACGCGTGCCACGTCTCCGGCCGACCGGCGCAGGTACGATTGGATGACCACGCCGATATTGCGGTAGCCGATGCCCCACAGCGTCTCGAAGACATCGAGCGTCGGCGCCGTGTACTTCGACCCTTCCATGTCGAGGCGAATGAAGAAATCCGTTCCGTCGGCCGCGTCGAGCACCCGGCGAAGGTTGTCGATCGACGTCGCCGGATCGACGTCGATGCCGAGCTGCGTGAGCTTGACCGAGAGGTTCCGGCCGATGCCGGCCCGCGCCATCTCGCCGACCACGGCCGTGTAGTCCCGGGTGGCCTGGGCGGCCGTCGCGGACGACGTCACGTGCTCGCCGAGATGGTCGACCGTGACCAGCAGCCCCGCTTGTTCGAGCGCCCGCGCGGCGTCGATGGCTTCGTCGATCGTTTCGCCGGCAATGAACCGCCGCGCGAAGCCGTTCCGGTGGCGCATGCCGTAGCGCGACGCCAGGACGCGGAGCGTCCGGCTGCTCGCGAGAGCGGAGAACGCCGCGCGAGAGACGTGGTCGAGCATCAGCGCGGGGGCCTTCGGCTCGGCGTGAAGAGGTGCTCGATCGTTCGCGTGTAGTACCGGAGCACGATGCGGTCCCGGACGCGCAGCTGCGGGCCGTCGGGAACGAGCACCCCGCGTTCGATCAACGGCTCGACCCCTTCGTCGACGGCCTGACGCCCGCTTCGCACCGCGAGGTTGGCGCAGCCCGGGGCGAGTGTCGCGACGAGGTCGTCGATCCGCCCGGCCAGCTCGGCGCGCGTCAGATGCGGCTGCATGGCCGTCGCAACCAGCGCGGTCGGCAGCACCTTGTACAGCCGGCCGATTCTGGTCCCGCACCTCTCGCGCGAGGTGCACGACGTCCCGCCGGGCGTCCGGGTCGAACGGCGCAAGGGGAATCGGACGCCCGAAGGTGATGAACGCCCGGCTGTGATAGCCGACCGCATGTCTGGCCATCTCGGCCAGTTCGTGGGCGAACGTCTTTCGGCCGCCGCGCCTCGGTTGACGCGAGATGATGCCGGCTTCAAGGACGAGGTCGTAGGCGACGGCCATCGGCAGCACGGAGAGATGCTGGCGGTCGGCGTGGAGCGCCGCCTGGAGCAGCCCGGTCTTGGGCGGCTTCAGCTCGCCGCTGTAGCTGCGTCCGCCCTCCGCGTAGTACAGGACGTCGCGCTGCTTCAGGACCTCGGTGACGTACGCCCTGAGCGTGACGAGGTAGACCGGGTCCTTGCTGTTTCGCCGGATGGGAATGGCGCCGGTCACGTGCCGGTGAAGCAAGCCCAGCGCGCCCCCGAAGAGGTTGATGCCGGCGGCGATGAGCGGCGGCCGGATGCCGTGGTCGTCGAGCACCAGCGGCTCGATGAGGTAGTCGAGATGGCTCTTGTGGTTCGAGACGTAGACGACGTGGCCGCCGCGTGTGGCGCCCTGCGCGACCTCGATGCCTTCCGTGATCCGGCGGACCTTCCGGAGGATGGGATACAGGGGATGTTGAAGCGCGCGGTAAAAACGATAGCGCTGCGTCGTTCGCAGCTCGTCGAGGTACTGCTCGATCAGCTGGCGCGTCTCGAGCGTCAACTCGCCGCTCCCGCCCTGAAGGTATCTGGCGACGCCTTCGCTCGCCAGGACGGCCTGCGTGATGTCGTCCGGACTCACGGTCCCTCGAACTATAGCAGAGGGCCGCGCCGGTTCCTGGGAGAATAGGGCGTGCGCGCTCAACAGCTTCCTGCACCCGGCGCCGGCCGAGTCGACCTCGTCCTGCGGCCCGTGCCCAAGGCCGGCCCCGGCCAGGTGCTGATTCGCGTCCGGACGTGCGGCGTCTGCCGCACCGACCTGCACGTGGTCGACGGCGAGCTGCCCGCGCCGAAAACGCACGTGGTTCCCGGCCACGAGGTGGTTGGGCGTGTGGAGGCCATGGGCGAAGGCGTCGCCGAATTCCGGCCGGGCGACCGCGTCGGCGTGCCCTGGCTCGGGTACTCGTGCGGTGCGTGCGACTACTGCCGGTCGGGCCGGGAGAACCTGTGTGCGCGCGCGCGATTCACCGGGTATCAGCTTGACGGCGGGTACGCCGACTGGATGGTGGCCGACGCCCGCTTCTGCTTTGCGCTGCCGGACGCCTACGACGACCTGCACGCCGCGCCGCTGCTCTGCGCGGGATTGATTGGCTACCGGGCGTATCGTCTCGCGGGCCGGGGGCGGCGGCTCGGCCTCTACGGATTTGGCGCGGCCGCGCACATCATCGCGCAAGTGGCGAGGCACGAGGGGCGGGAGGTCTATGCGTTCGTCTCGCCGGGAGACGACGCGGCGGCCGCCTTTGCGCGCGGCCTGGGTGCGTGCTGGGCTGGTCCCTCGAACGCGCCTCCACCCGAGCCGCTCGACGCCGCGATCATTTTCGCGCCCGTGGGAGCCCTCGTGCCCGAAGCGCTCGGACGCGTCGTGCCCGGCGGCACGGTCGTCTGTGCCGGCATCCACATGAGCGATATTCCGTCGTTCCCGTACGCGCGGCTGTGGGAGGAGCGCACGCTGCGATCGGTCGCCAATCTGACCCGGCAGGACGCGCGCGAGTTTCTGGCGCTCTCCGCCCGCGTGTCCATCGACATGCACGTGACGCCATACGGACTCGAGGACGCCAATCGCGCGCTGGATGACTTGCGGGCCGGCCGGCTGACGGGCGCCGCGGTTCTGGTGACGGACGACGCTACGGGGCGTCCCTGACTTCGAAGGCGACGAGCACGAGGCCGCCGACCAGCGTCAGGAGCATCAGGCCGTTGGCCAGGCCGTGGAGTCGTCCGAAGGTGATCTTGCGGGCGTCCGTATCGGCGAGGCTGGCGATCGCGCCAGGCGTCTCCTGTTGAATCCGCTCGATGCGGGGAATGAGGATGGCGCTCGTGCCGACACTCGACGCCAGCATGAGGAGAACGATCCACACGCGGACGGCCAACCGCCGCGGACGCGCCCCAATCGCCGCTCGGGCGCCCATCGTCACGAGCCACAGCCCGCCGAGGCCCCACGAGACCATCAGGAAGCGTCCGAGGATCAGGCCGAACAGCGTGCCGGCGAACGACAGCCCGGCGACCGGGTCGTGCGCCGGCAGCGTCGCGAAGATGACGGGGGCGGCGACCCCGCCCAACATCGCGAGTCCTCCGACCCACAACGCGACAAGCGCGAGCGACAGAAAGCGGAGAACGGCCACGCGTCATCATTATAGACAGGTGCCGATTGTGGCGTGCCCGAGCCGTACTGTACACTGCGGGATTACCCATGACTCCATCTATTGCCCAGCTTCGGAATCTCGCGACCCAGCTTCGGATCGACTCGGTGCGTTCGACATCGGCGGCCGGATCGGGTCATCCCACCAGTTGCCTGTCGGCGGCCGACCTCATCGCGGCGCTGTTTTTCGCCGAGATGCGGTTCGACCCCAAGGATCCGCAGCACCCGGAAGCCGACCGATTCGTGCTCTCGAAGGGGCACGCCGCGCCGATTCTGTATGCCGCCTGGTCGGCCGCGGGCGCGTTTCCGCGTGAAGAGCTGCTCACGCTGCGCAAGCTGGGCTCGGACCTCGAGGGGCATCCGACGCCGCGCCTGCCGTTCGTGGACGTGGCCACCGGGTCGCTGGGGCAGGGGCTGCCGGCCGGCATCGGCATCGCGCTCAACGCGCGGCGAATCGGCGCCGACTATCGCACGTACGTGCTCATGGGAGACGGCGAGAGCGCGGAAGGATCGGTGTGGGAGGCCGCCGACGCGGGCGCCAACCTCAAGCTGGACAATCTCTGCGCGATCGTCGACGTCAACCGCCTCGGCCAGAGCCAGCCGACGCAGTGGCAGCACGACATGCATGCGTTCACGGCGCGGTGGAGCGCGTTCGGCTGGCACGCGATCGCCATCGACGGCCACGACATCCCGGCCATTTTGGCGGCGTTTGCCGAAGCGCGCGCGACCACGGGCAAGCCGACGGTCATCGTCGCCCGGACGCTCAAAGGGAAGGGCCTGAAGAACATCCAGGACAAGGACGGCTGGCACGGCAAGGCGCTCAAGCCGGGCAAGGAGGAGGACGACGCCCTGGCCGAGCTCGAAGCGCAGTACGTGCAGACCTCCGATCCTGCGCCCGTGATTCCCAAGCCGACGACCCGACGCACCGAGGGCCCGGTCGCCGATTTCGTCGCCGCCATGCCCGCGCCGGCCTACACGCTGGGTGAGACCGTCGCCACCCGCGAAGCCTACGGTGTGGCGCTTGCCAAGCTGGGCGCACTCGATCGGCGGGTCGTGGCGCTCGACGCCGATGTGGAGAACTCGACGTTCAGCGACAAGTTCCAGAAGGCGTTTCCCGATCGGTTCTACGAGATGTTCATCGCCGAGCAAGTCATGGTCGGCGCGGCGATGGGACTGGCCAGCCGGGGCGCGATTCCATTTCCTTCGACGTTCGCGTGTTTCATCGAGCGCGCGGCCGATTTCGTCCGGCTGACGGGAATTTCTCACCTCAATGTGAAGTTCGCCGGCTCGCACGTCGGCGTGTCGATTGGCGAGGATGGTCCGTCGCAGATGGCGCTCGAGGACCTCGGCATGATGCGCGCCGTGCCCGAGTGCGTGGTCTTCTACCCGTGCGACGCGGTGAGCGCCGAGCGGGTGATGGCCCTGGCCGCGTCGGTGCACGGCCCCGCGTACGTCCGGACCTCGAGGCCCAAGACGCCCGTGATCTACGGGGTCAAGGACGCGTTCACGGTCGGCGGATCGCACACGCTGCGCGAGAGCCCGAACGACGCGGTGACCGTCGTGGCCGCCGGCATCACCGTGTACGAGGCCTTGAAGGCGTACGACGCCCTCGCGAAAGACGCCATCGCCATTCGCGTGATCGATGCCTACAGCGTCAAACCCATCGATCGCGATGCGCTCGTGGCCGCCGGCCGCGCGACGAAGGGCCGAGTCATCACCGTCGAGGATCACTACCCGGCCGGTGGCTTGGGCGATGCGGTCAGCGAGGCGGTGTGGGACCAGGGATTCCGCGTTCGCCGCCTGGCGGTTCGCGAGGTGCCCCGCAGCGGTGAGCCCGCCGAGTTGATCGACAAGTACGGCCTGTCGGCCCGAGCCATCGCCGAAGCGGTGCGGGACGCCCTCAAATAGGCTCCGGGCTCCGGGCTCCGGGCTCCGGGCCTCAGGCCCGGGCCCCGGGACCGGAGGGGACCCTCTCGCCACTCGTGCCGAGTGCCCAGCGCCTAGCCTGCCGAGTGCCGAGTGCCGAGTGCCCAGCGCCTAGTGCCTAGGGTCCCTGGCCCGGCCACCGCGGTCCTGGCGCCGCGACATAGCCCGGGCGCCCGAGTTCCGCCTGGAATAGCACGATCTCCGACGCCATGAAGGCCAGCCTGGCCCAGAGGCGGCCCAGCAAGTAGACCTGGGTGATCAAGATGGCGGCGCCCGTCGACGTCGACGCGGACGGCGCGGCTTGAAACCAGACCCGCAGGATCAGCAGCCAGGCCAGCCCGTCGAGCAGCACCAGCCCCGCGACTTTGAGCACTCGGCGCCTGATGAACCGAACCGAGGCCACCAGCGCCGCGATCATGCTGCGGCGGTCTTCGACCACCGTTCTGACTTCGGCGAAGTCGACGACCGTGCCGACGAGGACAAGGGCCAGCAGAAAGACGGAGTAGAGGCCGGCGCGCAGCCAGACTGCCGTGCGCGGGTCGCCGACGCCGCGGCTCCAGCGTTCATACAGGTCGACCATCAGGTACGGGTGGAGCCAGTGAAAGAGCGCCCAGTACACGGGGCCGACGATGAGGGCCAGACGCGCGAAGCGGACCGCATACCGTCCGCACGCGCCGAAGAACGCGGCCGCTCGAACGGGACGCCCGCGGGCGAACCGGTCGAGGAGGCCGCCCGAGAGCACGACCCACAGCCCGACGTAGACGGCGGCCGCGCCCGCCACGGCGGGATTGAGGCTTTGGTTGTCGAGCCACCGGCCGAGCGTGTCGAGCGTTCCGCCGAACCCGATGACGTGGTAGGCGAACGACCGCGCGATGCCCTGCGCGTAGTGGGCGAACTCGCCGGCCCGCATGGCGTTCCATCCCCTGAGCACCTGATCGGCCTGACGACTCGCCCTCAACTGCTCAGGGATTGACAGGTGGGCGGCCAGGCCCAGGGGGAGCGCGGCCAGGAACGTTGCGGCCAGCACGCCAAGGGCTACCCACGGCGCGCGCAGCACGCGGCGCCACCCTTCGAGGTAGGCGGGGAGCGCCGTGGCGCCAGTGGAGCGTGTCTGCCGAGTCGAGGTCATCGCGCGTGCTCGTCAACGCGCGGCCGGCGCCAGGAGCCTCTCACGGGCCGGATTCGTACAACGACTCGCGCGCGGCCGAGACAGTCGTCCGCGGCCCGGTCCGTGCGCCGCCCGACGTTGCCGCGTCCGCTTCCGCGTAGAATGCGAACGCCGGTAAGGAGTCCGCATGCCCCTCAAGGTCGTCCAGGTTGGCTTGGGTCCCATCGGCGCGGCGGTCGTACGGCAGCTCGTCGCCCGGCGGGGCGTCGTTGTCGCGGGAGCCGTCGATCGGGACCCGGCGAAGGTCGGCCGCGATGTCGGTCAGGTCTGCGGCATTCGACGACGTCTTCACGTGGCCGTCTCCGACGATTTGGCCCGGACGATCAAGGCCGTCCAGCCCGATGTGGCCGTGCTGTGCACCGGGTCATCGCTCACACGCGTGCTGCCCGAGTTCGAAACGGTGCTCAAGCTCCGGGTGCCGATCGTCTCGACCACCGAGGAACTCGCCTATCCGGTTCGCCACAATGCCGCCATTGCCAAGCGGATCGACATGCTGGCCAAACGCGCACGGGTCGCCGTGCTTGGCACGGGGGTGAATCCCGGGTTCGTCATGGATACCTTGCCCATCGTCTTGACCGGAGCGTGCACGGCGGTCGAGGGCATTGAGGTGGACCGGGTGCAGGATGCGCGCGTGCGGCGCCTGCCGTTTCAGCAGAAGATCGGCGCCGGTCTCACGCTCGACGAGTTCGCCGCGATGGTCAAGGACGGAGGCGTGCGCCACGTCGGGCTGGTCGAGTCCATCACGATGATCGCCGATGCCCTGGGCTGGCGGCTGGATCGGTTGACGGAAACCGTCGTGCCGAAGGTCGCCCATGCGGCCGTTTCAAGCGACGTGCTCTCGGTCCAGGCCGGACACGTCTGCGGACTGATCCAGGATGGTATTGGCTACCGGAAGGGCACGCCGGTGATTCGCCTGCACATGGAAGCCTATCTCGGCGCGCCCGCTTCCTACGACGCTGTCCGGGTCATCGGCACGCCGCCCCTCGTCATGCGCATCGAGGGAGGTGTCCATGGCGACCTCGCCACGACCGCCATGGTGGTCAACTCCCTTCCGAAAGTCATCCAGGCGTCACCCGGTCTCCGCACGATGCGGGACATGCCGCTTCCCAGTTTCTTTCGCGGATAGCGCGCCCATCGATGGGACGCCGGCCGCGACACTAGCCGCGCCGTGGCGAGCCGGTCAGCGTCCGCTGAAGTGCGCGACCAGGGCGGCCACCAGCCCATCGACGGTATAGGTGGCGGCCATGACGCTGGCGCGGATGCCGAGCTCGGCCGCGGCCGCGGCCGTGACCGGGCCGATCGCGGCGACCGTCGTCGTGCCGAGCAGGTCGGGCGCTTCCTCCAGGCCGATCAGGCTGGCGAATCGCCGCACCGCGGTCGGACTCGTGAACGTCACGGCATCAACCCGCCCGTCGAGCAGCATGCGGTAGAGCGCCTGCGTGGCAGGCGCCTCGGTCGGGGCGGCCGTCGTGCGGTAGACGACGAGATCGGTGACGAGCGCGCCGCGCTGGGTGAGGTCGCGTGCAAGGCTGTCGCGCGCGTGGTCCGGTCTCACCACGAGTACGCGCTGGTCCGCAATGGCCCGGCGCGCCGCGATGAGCTCGCCCGTTCTCTCGGCGTCGGCTTCGGGCACAACCAGGTCCGGCTTGAGTCCGTGAGCGAGCAGGGGGTCGGCCGTCGATGGGCCGACCGCGCAGATCGACACGCCGCCCAACGTCCGTAGGTCGCCGGGACCGCGCAGGATCGCCGCGAGAAACCGAGCGGCCGCATTGGCCGATTGAAAGATGACCCACGCGCAGGCGCTCACGGCGGCGACCGCGCGATCGATGGACTCCGGATCCTCGGGCGGGACCGTCTGGAACGTCGGGGCCTCAATCGCCTCGGCGCCGAGGCTCTCGAGCCGCTCGACCAGCGGCCGGGCCTGCTCGTGCGAGCGGGTGACGACGATGCGCTTGCCGAACAGCGGACGCTCGTCGAACCAGCGCAGGTGCGCCCGGAGGCCGACCACGTCGCCGATCACCAGGACGCCCGGATCGGTCGCCGACGCGTCGGACGTCAGGGCCAGCAGGTCGGCCACCGTGCCCGTGGTGGTTCGCTGCGTCGGACGGGTGCCGCTCGAGATGAGCGCCGCGGTGCGGTCGGGCGGCAGGCCGCGATCGACGAGCGTGCCCAGGATGCGCGCGGCCAGCAGCCGGCTGGCATCGCACACGAGCGTCGCGTCCAGCCGCGCGACGGCCGACCAATCGATGTCGGGGAGGATGTCCCGCTCGTCCTCACGCCCTCGAAGCAGGAGCACGGCGTCGGCGCCGTCCGGGTAAGTGAGGGGGACGCCGGCATACGCCGCCGCGCCGACGGCGGCCGGGACGCCGGGGACGACCTCGAACGGGATGCCGTGCTCGTGGAGGAAGAGCGCCTCTTTCGCGCCGCTGTCGAAGACGAACGCGTCACCCCACTTGAGCCGCGCGACGGTCCGGCCCTCGCGCGCCTTCTCGGCCAGCAACAGGCAAATCGCATCCTGGGCCGTGTCGCGCTCGGCCGGGGCGCCGACAAGGAGCCGCTCGGCGTCCGACCGCGCCCACCGCAGCAGCGTCTCGACGCCGCGGTCGTAGACGACCACGTCCGCGTCTGCCAGCAGGCGGAGCCCGCGCACGGTGATCAGACCCGGATCGCCGGGGCCCGCGCCAATGAAGAAGACCCGCCCGGCCGCGCTCATGAGCCCTTTGACGCGAAGTAGCCCGTCCGCGTGCGCGCGATGATGTCGGGCCGTGCCACGCGGACGTCGATGCGCCGCCAGGTGCCGTCGCGCTTGGGGTTGTTGGACGTGTAGCCGATGACGTACTGGTTGGCCAGCTCATCGGCGACGTGTTGGTAGATGCCGCCGAGCTGCGCCACGTTGTCAACTTCATACGCGCGGCCGCCCGATTCCTGGGCGAAGGTGCGCAGTGCGAAGCCGGACTCGTCGAAGCCCACTCGCGGAGCATCATGCTTCGTCCGCAGGCCAATCGCGTACACGACCGCGTCCGAGCGCTTGACGGCGTCCGAGACGGTGTCGAAGTCGAGATGACTCGACGTGTCCTCGCCGTCCGACACCAAGATGATGGCCTGGCGCCTGATGGTGCCCGCATCGGCGGCGTGCGACCGCTTCAGTTCGTCAACGGCGGTGTAGATGGCCTCGTAGAGGGACGTCGACCCGCCCGCACGCGTGCGACCGATGGCATCGTCCAGGGCGGCGTGGTCGGTCGTGAACGTCTGCAGGATGTTGATGCTGCTGCTGAAGGCCATCACCTGCGCGACGTCATGCGGCCCGAGCCGGTCGACGAAGCCGATTGCCGCCAGCTGGGCGATGGGGAGTTTGACGTCCATGCTCGTGCTCGTGTCTATCAGGATCGAGAGCGCGATTGGCTGAGGGACGTGGGTGAAATTCGAGATCCGCTGCGCGACCCCGTCCTCGAACACCTGAAAGTCACGCTGGACCAGGTCGTGCAGGAATTGATTGTTGACGTCAGTGACGGTGACGTTCAACACGACGATGTCGGTGCCGCCGCGATAGACCTGCGCCGCCAAAGGAGCGAGGAGCGCCGCGGCCGCGCAGGCGCCGAGCGCCCACGGCATCGGCAGCCGCCGTCTCCGGCCGGGGCTGGCCGGGCCGTCGGTGGCTCTCACTGATTCGGCCAGCGCGGCGCCAGCGCGCGGAGGCCGGATCCTTTCACCGTTACCTCGAGGCGGCTCGGGGGGATCAGGGACTCCGGACGCCCGTACACGACGTCGTACTGGGACACCAGGCGATCTGCGAGCGCACCGTAGGCCTGTTCGATGCCGGTCCGGTCGAAGATCGCGTCCCGCATGCCGCCGGTGTGGGTCGTGACGTCGCCCAGGACGATGCTGCGTTGACGCTCTTCGTCGGAGCTCCCCGCGCCCGCGCCGCCGCCCTGGCTTTGCAGCACGATCGCCCACAGCGACGCGTGCACGTCCTTCAAGGCGCCCTCGACTTGCTGCGCGAGCGGCGGGCTGAACTCCGGGCTGCTTTCGGCCACGAAGGCGGCAATCACCGGTCGCGCGGCGGCGCGCTTTCCCTGCGCCTTGGCCGCGTCGAGCACGGCGTCGAGGAAGTAGGCGCCCGAGCCCGGCCGCTCGAAGAGTCGTCCGATGCCGCGTTCGAGCACGCTCGCCGTCGTGGTGGGCGGCACGAGCTCCTGCGGCCGTTCGCCGAACTCCATCAGGGTCATGTCCGAGTCGGGATGCTTGGCCCAAATCGCGTGCGCGAATGACTGCAGACCGCTGCGCAGGTCGGAGATGACGGGCGACATGCCGCTGCTCGTATCGACCAGCAGCACGACTTGCAGGGGCGCGGCGGCCGGCTCGACGCGAATCACTTCCCGCGCCACGCCGTCCTCCCGGATGGTGAAGTCGGTCGGGGTCAGTCCGGAGACCGGCTTGCCGCTTCGATCGACCACCGACACCAAAACATGTTGCTCGTGGGTGGCCCGCTGCGCGGACACCACGGGCGAGAGAGCCATGCCCGACGCGAGCACGGCGCCAACGACGATCTTCAATTTCATGGCGGTTCTCCTCGTACGAGTATACGGCGAATTCCCGATGGGGTTCTCCCGCGACACGAGGCCGGAGATCGCTCTACGATAGAGAGAACGCATGGTGTCGGGCGACCCTGAACTCTTGCCGTCGAAGGCGAAACCCGCGCAGAGCGCGGCCCGCGGCCGCGCGGAGGGCATGCGGATGGCCGGCCAGCTCGGAAGCCTCGGGCTGTCGGTCGTGCTGGCCCTGGCCATCAGCGTGGGCATTGGCGTCTGGCTGGACCGGCTCACCGGATGGAGCCCGCTGTTCTTGATCGTGTTCTTCGTGATCGGCTTCGCCGCGGGGATCTTGAACGTGTATCGGACGCTCGCGAGGATGAAGTGACCGCCGAGACGACCCCAGACCGCGACCCGCGGTCCCGGAGAGAGGAGCCGGACCGCAACCAGGCCGCGAACGACATGCTCCGCCGGCTGGAGCGTCGCGCCCTCGTGCTCACCGGCCTTGGCGTGACGGCCGCGTTCGTGGTTCCGGGCGGCGGCCTGCGCATGGCGGTCGGCGTGCTGGGCGGCGCGCTGATCGCCGGGACGAGCTACTGGGCGATCAAGCGCGGCGTGACCGGACTGGGCGCGGCCGTGCTGACTTCGGGCGCCCGCCCCCGCTCGGCGCGTGGCGCCATCCTGGCCGTGGGCCGGTACGCTTTACTGGGCGGAATGGCGTACGTTATGATTGCGCGTTTGCGCCTGCACCCGATCGCACTGTTGGGGGGCGCATCCGTGATTCCGCTGGCGGCCGCTCTCGAAGCCGTGCGCGTGCGCCAGCGTCCTTAAAAGCATGGGCAATTTGGAGCATCCCCTCCTGATTGTGCAGTTCGTCAACGCACTGCTCGATCCGGTCATTCGTCCTCTGTTCCTCGCCGTGGGCCGCCACCCGCAGCCCGGCGCGGAGTTGATCCCGGACTATCTGGTGATGAGCGGGCTCGTCGTGCTCGCGTGGACCGCGCTCGGCCTGTTCCTCAGGTCGCGCTTGTCGGTCGAGCAGCCCGGCCGGATGCAGATCGTGCTCGAGGATCTGCTCGGCTGGCTGGTCCGCCTCATGGACGAGTGGATTGGTCCGCACAGCCGGCAGTTCCTGCCGCTCGTCGGGGCCTTGGGCGCGTTCATCCTGGTGGGCAACTACATGGGGCTGCTGCCCGGGCTGATGGCGCCCACGAGCAACATGAACGTCCCGGCGGGCTGCGCGATCACGATCTGGATTTACTACCACATCCAGGGCGTGCGGGCGCAGGGGATCGTCGCCTACCTGAAGCACTTCGCGGTGCCGCCCGGCATGCCGGCCTGGCTCGCGCCGCTCATGCTGATTATCGAAGTCGTCAGCCACGTCTCGCGCGTGCTGTCGCTGACGCTGCGGCTCTTCGGCAACATCTTCGGCGAGGAAACGCTCATCGCCATCCTCGCCATGCTCGTGCCGCTGGTGGTGCCCTTGCCGATGATGCTCCTCGCGCTCATTACGGGCGCACTGCAGGCGCTCATCTTCGTGGTGCTGAGCATCATCTATCTGCAGGCGGCCACCGCGGTCGAGCACCATGACGACGCGCCCGTGCATACGCCGCCGCACGAGTACGAACTCGCGGAAGTCGCCCAGGTCGCGGGCATCTGACGACATTTGGTCAGGTAGGCAGTTTTTTTCGAGGAGGCAGTGGTTGTGAGCAAACGTTCCCTTGTTTGGACCTTCGTGATTCTCGCCCTCGGGGCGGTCGCCCCGCTTTCCGCGCAGGCGAACACCGCCGCCGCGTCCGGCGGCAGCAGCGGCATGGTCGTCGCGTCGATCATCACCGCGGGCTTCGCCCTTGGAATCGCGGCCGGCCTGGGCGCTCTGGGGCAGGGCAAAGCCATTGCCTCGTCGGCCGAGGCGATTGCGCGTAATCCGAGCGCCGTCGGCGACATCCGCGCGGTGATGATTCTGGGACTCGTGTTCATCGAGTCGCTGGTCATCTACGTGCTGTTCGTGTCGCTGATGCTGTTCTTCTTCAAGCCGTTCGCCTAACCGCGGACCCGGCGCCCCCGGCGATCCGGCGCGATCGCCGGGGGGCGCCGCTATTCGCCGACCGCAGGGTCCGTGAGCGGCGACGGCGCGATCGCCGCCGTCATCGCGGGGGCGGCGAGCCCGACCGGCGTCGCTCGGTGGACCTTGATCAGCCGCCGGATGATCGCGGACAGACTTTCGCGGTGCTCGCGGGCCAGCTCCCGCAGCCGAGAGTAGTCGTGGTCGCTGACCCACAAGTGCAGTTGCCGATGGCCATGCATACTCCCCTCCAGGTAAGTGTGCTCACCTGCCAGGCGCAAATGCAGTGCCAATCCCCAATCGAGTTCAAACTCCCCAAGGCGTCCGTAGCGGACGCCGGCGCGATCATGGACGTGGGTAGTGTCTGCCCGCCGTGGTGGAGGCGGGGAAGATGTTGCCCAACCAGACTCAGGCGAGTTGGCGCCACCGAAGATGCGCCAGCCCGGCCGCGAGCCCCAGCGCGCACACGCTGACGACGGACCACGCCATGAACCGGCCGTAAGCGGCCCGGCCCATCACGTCGAAGATGGACAGACACATCACCACGAGCGCGGCGGCCAGCGGCCACCGCCACGCGGGCGCGGCTTCGCGCCAGCGGTCGAGAAGCAGACGACCGCCGGCGTCGCGAGCAGCAGGACGTAGTCCCAGCCTTGCGGGGACAGCAGCGGGATCAGCAGCATGCAGCAGGGCGTACTCGAGATACTCGGGTTCGGCGACTTTGCCGCGTTTACGCCAGACGAGGCCACGAGGCCCAGTGCCGCCGCGCTGGTTGCGATCGCCAGCCCGGTCGAGAGCGAGCTCGGGCCGATCCACTTCGCCCACATCGCCGCAAGCGAGATGTTGTCGGCGCCCAGCAGATTGGGGGCGGTTGAGGTCGTGACGGTCTGCCACCAGCCCGCCAGCTGCGCCAGATTGCCGGCCCAGCCGTACACGAGCGCCGGCAGGGCCAGGCCAAGGACGATGACTCCGCCGGCGGCCGCCGCGGCCAGCACGCCCTGCGTCGCGGCGAGCCATGGCAGGAGAATCAGGGCATAGGGCTTGACGAAAACCGCCAGGCCAATCAACACGCCGCCCGCGACCGGCCGTTCGATCTGGATGCCGAGCAGCGCGGCCACGAGCAGCGCGCCGAGCAGCAGGTTCGTCTGGCCGAGCGTGAGCTCGTGCGCGTAGAACTTGGCCATCAGGACGAGCGTGATCCACAGGAGGGAGCGGATCGACCATCGCCGCTCCGGCAGCGCGACCACGGACCAGCGGAGGAACGCCGCCAGCAGCCCAAGCGACGCGGCGAACCAGAGGACCTTCGCGGTTTCCCGGTTGACCAACGCGACAGGGGTCATCGCCAGGGCGAACGCGGGGAGGTACTTGAACTGGTAGTGGCCGTCTTCGACGCGATAGAGCGGCTCGGCGTGGAGGCTGCGCACGGCGGCCTGCCGGTAGACGCCGAAGTCCGACCATCTCATGGCGCAGCTTGGCGTGGTAGGCCAGGATCGCGAGCACCGAGATCAGCAGCGGAAGCAGGATCGGCCGCCATCGTGCGAGCATCTCGCGCGTCAGTATATCGAGGTGCGGCGGCCGCGGAGTGTGCGTGCCTCAGGCGCCGGGACGCGCGCCTGGATGATTCATGAGGGCCCACAATTGCCCTCCGGGCTTCGACCGAGGCCCAGACGCCGGGCCTTCGCTCAGGGCTAGACCGGGCGTCTCGGCCGCATGTTGGCGGCGAGCACCTTCTTGCGCACGCGCAGGCGTGTTGGCGTGACCTCGACGAGTTCGTCGTCGTTGATGAACTCGATGGCCTGTTCGAGGCTGAGGCGGCGCGGCGGAATCAGGCGAATCGACTCGTCGGCCGTCGAGGCCCGCATGTTCGTCTGCTTCTTCTCGCGGGTGATGTTCACGTCCATGTCGCTCGGCCGCGAGTTCTCGCCGACGATCATGCCCTCGTAGACCGGCGCGCTCGGGTCGATGAACATCTCGCCGCGCTCCTGGAGGTTGGCGATGGCGTAGGCGGTGGCGACGCCGGCTGCGGTCCGCGACGAGCGCGCCGGTCGGCCGCGACGCGATCGGGCCGTGCCACGGCTCCCAGCCGGCGAAGATGTGGTGCATGATGCCGGTGCCGCGCGTCTCGGTGAGAAACTGCGAACGGAACCCGATCAGGCCGCGCGCCGGAATCCGGAACTCGAGCCGCACGCGTCCGCTGCCGTGATTGACCATCCTCGTCATCGAGCCGCGGCGGATGCCGACCTCGGCGATGACCATGCCCTGAAAATCCTCGGCGACGTCGATGACCAGTTCTTCGACGGGCTCGGTCAGCACGCCCGCCGTCTCGCGCGTGACGATCTCCGGCCGGGACACCTGGAGCTCGTAGCCTTCGCGCCGCATCATCTCGATCAGGATCGACAGCTGCAGCTCGCCGCGGCCGACGACCTTCATCTGCTCGGGCGAGTCGGTCGGCTCCACGCGGATCGACACGTTGCCCAGCAGCTCCTTTTCGAGCCGGTCCTTGATCTGGCGCGACGTGACGAACTGGCCCTCACGCCCGGCGAACGGCGACGTGTTGACGCCGAAGATCATCGACACGGTCGGCTCGTCGATCGCAATCGTCTGAATCGCCTCCGGGCGCTCGGCGTCGGCAATCGTCTCGCCGATGCATGATGTCCTCGATGCCGGCCAGGCAGATGATGTCGCCGGCCGCCGCCTCGCGCGTCTCGATGCGCTTGAGCCCCTCGAACATGTACAGCTTCGTCACCTTCGTCCGTTGAATCGACCCGTCCAGCTTGCAGACCGCGATTGGGTCGCCGACGGCCACGTGGCCGTTGAAGATGCGTCCGATGGCGAGCCGGCCCAGGTAGTCGCTCGAGTCCAGGTTGGCGACAAGCGCCTGGAGGGGCGCCGTGGGCGACCCGTGGGGCGGCGGCATGTGCGCGATGACCGCCTCGAAGAGGGGACGGAGGTCGAGGCCGGGCTCATCGAGGTCGGCGGTCGCCGTGCCTTCGCGGGCGTTCGTGTAGAGGACCGGAAAGTCGAGCTGGGAGTCCGTCGCGTCCAGGTCGATGAACAGATCGTAGACCTCGTCCAGCACGGCCTTGGAGCGCGCGTCGGCGCGGTCGATCTTGTTGATGACGACGATCGGAGGCAGACCGCGCTCGAGCGCCTTGCGGAGCACGAACCGCGTCTGGGGCAGCGGTCCTTCCGACGCGTCGACCAGCAGCATCACGCCGTCCACCATCGACAGCGTGCGCTCGACCTCGCCGCCGAAGTCGGCGTGCCCGGGCGTGTCGACGATGTTGATCAGGACCTCGCCGTAGTGGACCGCCGTGTTCTTCGCGAGGATGGTGATCCCGCGCTCGCGCTCGAGCTCGTTCGAGTCCATGACGCGATCGACCATCCGCTCGTTGGACCGGAAGATGCCGCTTTGGCGCAGGAGCGCGTCGACCAGCGTCGTCTTCCCATGGTCAACGTGCGCGATGATGGCGACGTTGCGCCGGGCGGTCGTGGCGATCTCCGGCGAGGAAGGCATCGACTGAAGCATCCTCTCAGTATAAGCCGGAGAACTCGTAGCAGCCCGGCGTGACCAGGATTCGGTGGCCCGAGGCGAAGAACAGGCTGGCCGGCGAGAGGAGGTCCGCCGCCTGGAACTGCACGGTGTGGATCTTCTCGCCGCGGCGGTCGTAGACGTAGGTGTAGGGCACGGTGAGGCTCACCCAGAGCCGCCCCGCCGGGTCGACGGCCGCCGCTCGCACCGTGGCCGGCACGTAGGGCGCCGTGCCATGGGCGCCTCCAGGCCGCGCGGGCCAGGTCGTGGGGAGGGCGCCAAGGACCGGGTCGAGTTCGGGGCCCTCGATGTGCCGCTCGAACTCGAGGCCCCCTGGGCGTTGTACTTCCGGAACATCGGGACACCGGTCTGGAACACGAAGTAGAAGCCGCCGGTCGGGTCGATGAGGGGCACGCCGGTGTTGAGCGCCCGGACGAGCGGCAGGTCGGCGTCCCGCTCGGTCGGTCGCAGGGTGCCGAAGCTGCGGATCGGCCGCCCGTCGGTGTCGGCCTCGGTCAGCAGGGCGCCGGTGTCCGGCAGGTTGAAGAAGAAGCTCTGCCGCCCGAACTGCAGCGAGCCGACGCCGTTCAGCACGACCGGGCCGACCCGGAGCCGATCCTGCGGCACATGCGGAACGTAGAAGCCGCCGACGCGCCGGCCGTCAGCGTCGAAGTACTGCACACGGTCGTAGGCGTTGGGCTGGTCGGCGATAGCCACCAGATCGGCCGGTCCAAGCGTGAGCGCGGTGGGACGGAAGATGTGCCCGTCGGCGAGGCCGACCGAGACCACGCGATCGGCGCGCGAGGCGTTCGGGGCGACGCGATAGAGCGCCTGCGCACCGGCGTCGAGCACCAGGGCGTCGCCCGTGCCGGTCTCGACAAACCCGCGGGGATCGTCGAACGAGGCCATGACGCGCGCCGGAAGGCCGCTCACGGGCCGGAGCGTCTCGATGGCGGCCGATTGCGGCGCGCGGCCGGACGCGCAGACGCCCGCGGCCGCCAGGGCCGCCAGCACGAGCGGGCCGCCGGACCGAAGCGGACGCCAGGTTGAAGTCACCGCCATCCTCGAGGGCTCTCGAGCGCCCGCTGTTGCCTCATCGCGTGGCGCCGATCTCAGGTCGCGAGCCCTCGCGCTTTCTAGTATTTCGCCGTCTCGCGGACGGCCGTCAAGATGTCGGCCGAGCTCGGCAGGATGGCTTCCTCGAGGTCGGGGTGGTAGGCCACCGGCGTGTCGAGCGCGGCGACGCGGCGCACGGGCGCATCCAGGTACTCGAACAGGTCGCTGGCGATGCGCGCGGACAGCTCGGCGCCGAAGCCGCACGTGAGCTGGTCTTCGTGGGCGATCACCACGCGGTTCGTCTGGCGGACCGCGTCCGCGATGGCCTGCCAATCGAACGGCGCGATCGTGCGCAGATCGATCACGCGCGTGCTGATGCCGTCCTTCTCCGCATGGTGCGCGGCCTGCATCGCGCGGTGGACGAGGGCCCCCCACGTAATCACCGCGACGTCGTCGCCCTCGCGGCAAGTCGCGGCCTTGCCGAACGGGACCATGTAGTCGCGGCCGGGGTAGAGGGCCTTGTTGTAGGGCTGGCGGTACAGGTGCTTGTGCTCGAGGAACAGCACCGGATCGTCGCAGCGGATGGCCGTG
The DNA here is from genome assembly GCA_963849525.1 of uncultured Acidobacteriota bacterium. Classification (GTDB taxonomy): domain Bacteria; phylum Acidobacteriota; class Vicinamibacteria; order Vicinamibacterales; family SCN-69-37; genus CAVXSP01. Next base: position 1,436,390 of record CAWKHL010000010.1, read on the forward strand.
CGCAGCAGCCCGGCGGCGTCCTGGGCGTTTGACGGATAGGCGATGCGCATCCCCGGGCAGTGCGCGAAGATGCTCTCGCCGGACTGGCTGTGGTAAATGGCGCCGCCGCGCAGGTACCCGCCAATCGCCGTCCGGATCACCATCGGACACGAGAAGGCGTTGTTCGACCGGTAGCGCAGCATCGTCATCTCGTCGCGGATCTGCATCATCGCCGGCCAGATGTAGTCGAAGAACTGCACCTCGACGACGGGCTTGAGGCCGCGGGTGGCCATGCCGATGCCGCGGCCGATGATGCTCGCCTCGGCGAGCGGCGTATTGAAGACGCGGGTCGAACCGAACGCGCGCTGGAGGCCGTGGGTGACTTTGAACACGCCGCCCTTGCCTTGAAGCTCGCCGAGATGCTCCTCGTGGGAGACGTCCGCCACGTCTTCGCCGAAGACGACGACGCGCGCGTCCCGGGCCATCTCGTCCTTGAGCGTCCGATTGATGGTCACGACCATCGTCTCGGGCTTGCCCGCGGGCGCCGGCGGCGTGTCGAACGCGGCCGACGTCGGATCGACGTCCGGCGAGTAGACGAACTCGCTGACGGAGGCCTTGGTCGGCTTCGGTGCGTGGTGGGCCGCGTCGGCCGCGCCGTTGACTTCGCGGTCAACGTCGGCGGAGATGGCCTCGAGATTCGGCAGCCGAGGCGATGCCCTCGCGCTCGAGCCAGGCGGCGAACTTGGGCAGCGGGTCGCGCGTGGCCTCGACCGCGCGCTCCTCCGGCGTCTTGTACGCGCGCTCGTCATCGGAGTGCGAGTGGGAGTACGGACGAGTCACTCGCGCGTGCACGAGCGCGGGGCCTCGGCGTTCGCGGCACCACGCCACCGCGTCGCCGACCGCCTGGTAGCTGTCGAGGACGTCCGTGCCGTCGCACTGGACGACCTTGAGGCCGGGAAACGACGCCACGAGCTTGGCCAGGTCGCCGCCGGCGGTCTGCGCGTCAACCGGCACCGAGATCGCGTAGCCGTTGTTCTCGACCATGAACACCACGGGCAGCTTGTGCAGGCAGGCCGTGTTCAGCGCCTCCCAGAATTCGCCCTCGCTCGACGCGCCGTCGCCGATCGACACGTAGACGACTTCGTCCTGGCGAAACCGGGTCCGGTCGGGATCGAGGTCCGGCGACTGCTCGTAGAAGAGCCCCGCCGCGGCGCATCCGATCGCCTGGACGCACTGCGTGCCGGTGGCGCTGGAGCCCGAGACGATGTGGAGCCGATGGTCGCTCCAGTGCGAGGGCATCTGCCGCCCGCCGCTGCTCGGGTCGTCCTTGGCGCCGACGCCGCTCATGAACATCTCCACGGGCGTGACGCCCAGGGTCAGGCAGAGCGCCCGGTCGCGATAATAGGGATAGAACCAGTCATGGCCCGGCTTGAGCAGGAGCCCGGCGGCGACGAGGACGGCCTCGTGGCCGGCGCCGCTGATCTGGAAGAAGATCAGGCTCTGGTTCTTGAGCTGAATCTCTTTGTCGTCAATCCGCCGCGACAGCAGCATCGTCCGGTAGATGCGGCGGAGGGTGTCCGGGGGGAGGCTGTGCCCGGGAACCCCAGCGGAGGGGGCCTGCGGCGCCTCCACGGACCGGCTGGCGGCCCGTTCCTTCGATGCGGCGGAGGTATTCATGCCATCGCTGCTTCGCCGGGTCCTTTCGGCCCGCGCGGAACAGTCGATTATACTCCTATGAACTTTGCGATGACCCCCTGCGTCTCTCTTTATCGGTGGGATGCGCTCGACCTGGACAAAGTCACGGAAATGATCGCCAGGAAGGCGATCACGGGCGCCGAACAGACGCTCGCGCAGGCCTACCTGAAGAAGGGGGCGCTCATTCCTCTGCACGCGCATTCGGGCGAGCAGATGATCTACGTGCTGCAGGGCGCGCTCAGGACGCTGGTTGGCGGCGAGGAAATCACCGTGCGCGAGGGCGACGTGCTGCACCTCCCGCCCGACACGCCGCACCAGGTGGAAGCGTTGGACGATACGTTCGTGCTCGACGTGCGGACGGGCGCGGGGCGCCCCGCGTCCGCCCCGACGCCATAGCCATCGATACACGGTTTAGGAGGGGATGATGCTGCTCCTGTGGGTTCCGCTCGCGGTCGTGATCATCTTTGCTTTCTGGGCGATCGGAGGCTTCAATCGCCTCGTGGCGCTCCGCAACCAGACCCAGAACGGCTGGAAGCAGATCGACGTGCAGCTCAAGCGGCGGCATGACCTGATTCCCAATCTGGTCAACACCGTCAAGGGCAGCATGGAGTTCGAGCGCGACACGCTCACCGCGGTCATGGACGCGCGGGCCAAGGCCATGGGCGCCACCGGGCCGGCCGATGCGGGCAAGCGCGAGGGCGAGCTGTCCCAGGCGCTCGGCCGCCTGCTGGCCGTCGCCGAGAACTACCCGCAGCTCAAGTCCAGCGAGAACGTGAAGATGCTGCAGGAAGAGCTGTCGTCGACCGAGAACAAGATCGGATTCGCGCGGCAGTTCTACAACGACATCGCGACCAAGTACAACATCACACGCGAGACGTTTCCGTCGAACATCATCGCCTCGATGTTTCACTTCACGGGGGCCGAGCTGTTCCAGATCACCGATGAGGCCGACCGCGCCGTGCCCGCGGTCGATCTGTCGATGAAGCCGCAGGCCTAGGCCCGATCCGCGCGGCGCGTGATCCGCTCGGGCGCCCGCGGCTCGGCGGACAGCCCCGCGCAAGGCGCGAGTCTTCGTCATGAACCTCTACGAGCAGCAGACGCTCAACCGCCGCCGTACGTGGCTCGTGATGGCGGTCTTCATCGGGCTGCTGGTCCTGGTCGGAGCCGGCTTCGACATGTTCCTCATCGGCAACGGGACGACCTACGTGCCGGTGGGGACGATGGCGGCGCTGGCCATCGGCGGCGGCCAGGCCTGGTGGAGCTTGCGCTTCGGCGACCGCGCCGTGCTCAAGTCGTCGGCCGCCGAGCCGCTCGACGAAGCCGTCAGCCACGCGACCGACGACGCGCAGCGGCTGCGCTACGGGCAGCTCGACAATGTCGTGCAGGAAATGGCCATCGCGGCCGGCCTGCCGAAGCCGAAGGTGTACGTCATTCCCGACCCCGACCCGAATGCGTTCGCGACCGGGCCCGACCCGGAGCACGCGTCCATCGCAGTTACCGAGGGCCTGCTCGCCGCGCTCAATCGCGAGGAACTCCAGGGCGTCGTCGCGCACGAGATGTCGCACGTGCGCAACCTGGATATCCGGCTGATGACCGTGGTTGCGGCCCTGGTCGGCGCCGTTGTGCTCCTGGCCGACTGGTCGACGCGGTCGATGATGTTCGGCGGGGGCCGCGTGCGGTCGCGCGACCGCGGCAAGAACGGCGGGGCCGGCGCGGTGCTCTTCTTCGCCGTCTGGATCCTGGCCGCCGTGCTGGCGCCGCTGTTGAGCCAGCTCCTCGCGATGGCCCTGTCGCGGCGCCGCGAGTATCTGGCGGACGCGAGCGGCGCCGAGCTGACGAGGAACCCGTTGGGCCTCGCGAGCGCTCTCGAGAAGGTCGATGCCGCCGTGGCGCCGACCGCGTCCATCAAGCGCGGGACGGCCCACCTGTGCATTGCCGATCCTCTGGGACGCCGGCTCAACGACGCCGATCACGCCTGGGCCAATCTCTGGGCCTCCCATCCGCCGATGGCCAAGCGCATCGCCGCCCTGAAGGCGATGGCGTATCAGAAGACGTAGGCACTAGGCATTAGGCATTAGGCACTGGGCACTCGGCCAAGGGCCTCGGGCCACAGGCCTCGGACAACGCGGCGCGCGGACCGGAAGGATCTTCCGCGGACCACGCTCAATGAATCCGGTTTCTCCAGTCGTCTCGGCCGCCGCGATGGACGTTGAACCGCCGGCGCATGCGTTCCATGCGCCACTTGGTCATCCGATACCGCACGTCGAGTGCGAGGTTGCCGGGGCCCTTGAGATACAAGTAGCCGATGGCCAGTCCGCCCAGATGCGCCACGTTGGCGACGGGCCCGCCGCTCGCGCCCACGGCCGAGATGAACGCGATCGCGCCCATGATGAACACGAAGACCCGCGCCGGAATCGGGAAGATCAGCATGAACAGGATCTCCCGGGATGGAAACAACATGCCCCAGGCGATGAGCAGGCCGTAGACCGCGCCGGAGGCGCCAATGGTCACGGTGTCGTAGGTCAGGCGCGTCGAGGCAAAGGGCAGCAGCGAGACGAGCACCATGCACAGACCGGCGCCGATGCCCGTGATGAAGTAGTACTTCACGAACGCCCGAGTGCCCCAGCGCCGCTCGAGGTCCACCCCGAACATCCACACCGCGAGCATGTTGAACAGAATGTGCGTGATCTGCGTCGGGGAGTGGACGAAGAGATACGTGGCGAGCTGCCACACGTACACGTGCTCGACAACCGCGCGCGGCATCAGGCCGAACGTGCCGACGATGAGACTCGGCACGAGGATGGTGAGGAGGTAGACGCCGACGTTGGCGTAGATGATCGCGCGGACCGCCGGCGAGAGACCGCCGGGTCCGAACGAATAGCTCATGGTCGAACGCGGGTAAGGAGCCACTGGTCGGATGCTAGCAGAAGCCGGCGTGCCGGCCGAAGAGACGGGCGACGCGGCTACCGCCGGCCGCGGCGGCGCGCCATGATCTGGCGCAGCTCGCCGAGCGCGAGCAGGTCCAGAGAGTGCGCGACGAGCAGGAACAGACTGCCGAACGTGCCGAGGATCAGGATGTCTCGCGCCACGATCAGATGGACTGGGATGGCCCATCGGAGCGCCGTCGCGGGCAGCGCCGAGAGCGTCGCGACCATCCAGGTCTTGAACAGGAAGCCTCGGGGGATCATGACCTCGCCGATCCGTTGCCGCAGCGTCCATCGAAGCAGCGAGAACTCGACCCAGGCGGCCATGCCGGCCGACGCCGTCAGGCCCGCGGCGCCCCACTTGTCGGGAATGCCAATGAGATGCGGAAAGGGAACGGCCAGCGTGAAGCCGAGTCCCGTGACGAGGATGACGCGGATGATGGCGAATCGCATCGGCGTCTTGGTGTCGCCGAGCGCGTAGAAGGCCGCCGAGTACAGCCGGCCCAGCGTGTTGGCCAGCAGGCCGACCGCGGACCCCGCCAGAATCCCCCAGACGTATAACGAGTCGGTGTGGCCAAACCGCCCTCGCTGCAGCAGGAGAGAGACGATGAGGTCGCCGAAGGCCAGAAACGCCACCATGGAGGGAATCACCAGGACGGCAATCGTACGTTGGCTGTTGAGCAGTCGGCCTCGCAGAATATCCGGCACGTTGCCCGCGACAGCCGCCGAAAGACTGGGTAGGGCCGCCGAGGACACCGCCATGCCGAACAGGCCGACCGGCAATTGGTAGAGTTGCGTCGCGTACCCGAACGCCGTTGGGGCGCCGACCGGGAGAATCGTCGCGATGACGCCGTCGATGTAGGAGCTGACCTGCACGACGCCGCGGCTGAAGATCACCGGCACCGAGGTGCTCAGCACCCGGCGGACGTGCTCGTCGAGCCGATGGCGCGTGCGGCTCCACGCCGGCGCCATGATGCGCCAGACGCTGGGCACCTGGACGCCAAACTGCAGGCCTCCGCCGACGACGGCGCCCCACGCCAGATACACGGCCAGCGTCGGGAGATCCCGCGACCGGTAGAGCACCATCGTCGAAATCATGGCCAGGTTCCACAACACCGGCGCCACGTAGGCGAGGAAGAACCGGTGGTGACTGTTCAGGATCGCGAGGCACCAGGCGGAGAAGACGAGGAGGCCGACGCCCGGGAAGAGGATCCGGACCAGCTCGATCGTCAGGTCGCGCCGCTCTCCGGCAAAGCCTGGCGCGATGAAGGAGACGAGCGGAGCCGTCCACGTGACGCCGGCGAGGACGAAAAGGGCGGTGATGAAGAACAGCAGCCCGAGGACCGAGCGCGCGACGCGGTCCGCCTCTTCTTGCTGGCGCTGCTCGAGCAGGCCCGCGTAGACGGGAATCAGGGAGGCGGAAAGGACGCCCTCGCCAAAGAGATTCTGCAGAAAATTCGGAATCTTCAGCGCCTGGGTGAAGGCGTCGCCCGCCACCGAGTCGGCCCCGAAGATCTGCGCGAAGATCATTACACGCGCGTAACCAGACACCCGGCTGAGGAGCATGCCGGCGCCCACCATCATGGCCGGCATGGACTTGCGGAAGCTGGTTCCAGCCTTCGGGGGCGGCTGGTCGCCCGTGGCGGGCGTGAGAGCGCTCAATGGGATGTCCCGGGGCGCCCGGCCGCGCGGGCGCATGCCCCCTTAGGGCCCGCGCAGGAATAACTACGCCATCTTGGCCGCCGATCCATCCCGCCCGGCTGCGTTACTCCTCCCTCAAATACTCCAGTATTCTCGGTCGTCGCGCCTTGCCCGGCGGGCGCCTCGACGCCCAGGATGGCGCACTTATCCCTGCGCGGCCCCACGGCGCTCGGTGCCGACAGGACGGGGGCCACGGCACGAGGGTACCGAAAAAAGAAGGGGCCTCAACCCTTGTGAGGTTGAGGCCCCTGCCCGGAGGATGGATGAGAGGCTCTTCTGTGCCTTTCATTAGCCTTAGACGGGGCAACCGAAGGAAAAGTTTGAGCCTGTGCCGGAAATTCTTCGGTCTATTTCGAGCCGCTCAGGGTCTGCTTGACGACCTCGCTCAGCACCTTCCCGTCAACGGTCGAGCCCGCCAGCCGCGTCATGGTGGCTTTCATGACCTTACCCATGTCCTTGGGACCGCTGGCGCCCGTCTCGGCGATGGCCGCGGCGATGGCTTCCGCGATGGCATTCTCGTCGGCGGCCGGCGGCAGGAACCGCTCCAGGAAGACGGCCTCCGCCGATTCCCGCGTGACCAGGTCCTCGCGGCCCCCGGCGTGAAACTGCTCGGCGGCGTCGCGACGCTGTTTGACGAGCTGCCGCACCACCTGGAGGCTGTCGGCCTCGTCGAGTGCCCGGCCCTTTTCAATCTCCCGATTCATCAGGGCGGCCTTCAGCATGCGGAGCGGCGCCAGGGACGCCTGGTCCCGGGCGCGCATGGCGTCGCCGATATCCTTCGTGACTTGCTCCAGCAGAGTTGCCATGGCCCCAGCATAGCAGGGGCCGCCTCGGCCGGCTCCCCGATGGGGCAGCCGTGAGACAATCACCCAGACAGGGCTTGGGCTCGTGGGCCACTGGCTCCGGGAGTGCCTCACATTCAACTTCTTGCGTCTGACTTCACCTTTCCGGCGCCCGGCCCCTGACTTCTGGTTTCCACTTCGAACTTCTGGCTTCCCAGTTCTAACTTCCAATGGCCCTCGCCACCATGCTCCGCGCCGCCATCGTTGCCGTCGTCTCGGCCCTGATCGGGGCCGCGGCCGGCGCCGCGTGCCTGATCGCCGCGATGGCCATGCACCCGGCCGTGGTGTTCGACATGCATCGCGACCTGCCGGACCGGATGCTGTCCGGCGTGTACCGGCGTCGAGCGGTCGGGCGACGACGCGTTCGCCTGGACGTCGGGGGCAGCGGCGCTCGTGCTTCCGGGGCTGGATCGCCACGTGCCGTGGCAGTGCGATGTGCGCTTCCGGGGGGCCCGGTCGCCTGAACTGCCCCAGCCGGTCGTGAGCCTGGCCGTTGACGGGACGACGCTGGCGGGCCGGGCGGCGACCAACGACTATCAGGACCTGACAGTGACGGCTCCGGAGAGTCCCGGGGAGTCAGGGCTAACGCTGACCGTCCGAAGCTCGGCCACCTTCGTGCCTGGGCCTGCCGACCGTCGCGAACTCGGCGTGCAAGTCGACCGGCTGGCCTGCCAGCCCGCCGCGGCGGCCGGCGTCATCGTCTGGCCGCCACAGCGCACCCTCGTCGCCGCGGCGACAGCGGCCTGCGTCTTTGGGGCGGCCTTCGGGCTCCTGGGAATCGGGCTGGGGCGGGCGATCGCCGCCACCGTGTTGTGGGCGGCGGCCCAGGCCCTGCCGCTCTCCACATCGCCAGGGCCCTACGCCGCAGGCTACGAGTCTGGGGCCGTGTGGGTGGCGCTCTGGGCCGCGGCCGGGCTCGTCGTTCTTGTCAAGGGCATCGAGCTCGTGCGCCGCCAGCCGTTGAGCGGCGCGGCGAAGTTCGCCGTCGGCTTTTCGGCCTGCGCGATGACGCTCAAGCTGTTCGCGCTGATGCATCCGATGAAGCTGGTCGAGGACGCGCTGTTCCACGCGCACCGGTTGGAACGCGTGTTGGCCGGAAGCTACTACTTCACCCAGGGCATGCCCGATGGCGTGCAGTTTCCGTATGCGGTGGCGCTCTACGTCTTTGCCGCACCTTGGGCGGCTCTGACCCACAACCACATCGCCCTGCTCCGGATCGTGACCTGCGCGTGCGAGATCGTGGCCGGCGGATTGCTCTATGTTCTCGTCGCGCGCACCTGGAAGGACTCCCTGGTGGGGGCCCTGGCGGTCGTTCTCTTCAACTGTGTGCCGCTCTCCTACGTCGTCGCCGGCAACGCCAATCTGACGAATGACTTCGGCCAATCGGCGGCGCTCGTGGCCGTCGTCGCGGCCTCGACGCTGTCGCTCCGGTTCCGTCATGCGGGACGCGGCCTGATGCTCACGGCGCTCATCGCCCTCGCGCTGCTCTCGCACGTGAGCACCTTCGGCACGCTTTCGGTCACGTTGCTGGCCGTCGCGGCCTGCTACTGGCTCTGGGGAGGCCGCGCGCTGCGCGGCCCCGCGGGTCTCCTCACGGCGGCCACGTTCGTGGCCGTGCTGTTCTCCGTGGTGATCTATTACGGCCACTTCGTGGACGTCTACAAGACGCTGGCCCGCGTTCGCCCCGCGGCCAGCGTGAGCGTTGGCCCGACCGCGGGCGGGCCGACCGGTGCCGGTCCATCGTCTGCCGCCCCAAAGGCGCCGGCCGCGACGCCGCTCTACGTGCGGCTGGGCCGCGCGATCGTCTCGACCGGCACCCAGCTCGGCTGGCCGGTCGTTCTCCTCGCGGTCGTGGGGGGATGGCGCGTCTGGAAGGCTCGCGCGAGAGATCGGCTGGTGTTCGCGTTGATCGCCTGGGGCGTGGCCTACGGCGTCTTTCTGGCGTTCGGGCCTGCTCGCGCCGGTCAAGCCTGGCTATGAGCGGTACGCGGACGAGTTTATCGGGCGCGTCGTCTATGCAACCTACCCGGCCGCGGTCATCCTCGCCGCACGGGGTGCGTCGTGGGGCTGGCGCGGCAGCCTCGTCCCTCGACTGGCGACCGTGGTGCTCGTCCTGGCAGCGCTGGCTGTCGGCGCCCAGCAGTGGATGGCGTGGATCACGTGACAGCCGCCCGGTAGACTTCCGCGAATTCCTCGGTGATGGCCGGCGGACGAAAGCTTCGGGCCAGCCGCATGGCGGTCGCCGGCAGCGTCCGGCGCGGACGCTGCAAGAACTCTTCGATCACGCGGGTCAGCGGTTCCACACTCTGGCGCGGGACGACGCAAACGTCGTCGCCAAAGATCGCATGGAGCTCGACGCCGCCGGGGTGATCGGCGGAGATGACCGGCGTGCCCGATGCGAGCGCCTCCACGGCGACGGTCGGCAGGGCTTCGAGTACCGACGGCAGCACGAACACATCCGCAACGACCATGAACCGCGCGACTTCGCGGTTCGGCACGAGTCCGGTGAACGTCACACGGTCGGCAATCCCGGCCTCGCGGACCTGATGTTCGAGCGTCGAGCGTAGCGGGCCGTCGCCGCAGATGACCAGCCGGATGTCCGGCCGATTGCGCGCCACGTGGGCGAAGGCGTCGATGAGGAAGCGCTGGCCGGCCAGCTCGTGGAGTCGCTTCACGTTGAGTACGACCTGCGACTCGCGAATGCCGAGCGCGTGTCGCTCGGCCGCGCGTTCGCGCTCGTCGGCGGGCACGAAGTGATCGTCGACGGCCGGGTAGACCACCGACATGCCCGGCCGATCCAGGCCGATGTGTTGCGCCCGTTCGAGCAGCCGCCGGCTGTAGAAGGTCACCTGTGCCGCGCCGCGATACGCGCTGGTGAACGGATCGACGAGTCGCCGGGGCTTGTAGTGCCAGACTTCGGTGCCGTAGAGCGTCAGCACGTACGGCACGCCGACGCGCCTGGCCCAGGCGGCCGCGGCTTCGATGATGAAGCCATTGCTGTGGAGGTGGAGGAGCGTCGCTCCGGTCGCCAGCTCATCGAGCGCCCTCACGATGCGGCGGCGCATCCGTAGGAGATCCAGCCGAAGCGTATGCGCCAGCGCCCCTTGCGGCGCGCGTCGGGGAATCCATCGCACGGGGCCGGCCAGGGCCGGCGCCGCCTCGTCATGCTGCGCGGCGGCCGGCGCGCTCGCCTGGGCGGGCTCGTGGGCGATGTACGTGATCTCGTCGCCGCGGGCGCGGAACCACCAGCCAAGCTGCGCCGGCAACAGCGCGTTGGCCGCCTGATCCGGGGGGAGGTGCGGCGAGACGTGGCAGATGCGCATCGTGGGGCCGGACTCTAGCGTCCTGTCGCGACGGTCGACCTTCGCACGTCCGCGTAGCCGTGCCGAAACTCACGGAAGGTCAACGGCACCGCGCCGAGCTCCCGCGTCGCGTAGTCCAGCACGCGGCCGAGCCGGTCAAAGAACGCGTCGAGCTCGGCGGCGGTTCGGTTGTAGGGGCTGCCGCCGACGATGGCCTCGCTCGAGTGGAAGAGGAGATTGAGGATCGGCACGCCGCGATCGGCGAGCCGCCTGGCCAGGCCGACCATGTCGGACACGGAGCTGTACGAGGGGCGCAGCCATTGGACATGGGCGATCCGGAGAAGGCGGAGGGCCCGCTTCGTCTGGTACGACCACGGCGCGCGCCCGTACCAGCGCTTGACGATGGCCGGCACGCGTCGGTTGAGCGCGGCCGACACCGGCAGCTCCAGGACGCCGCTCGACCCGGGGCGGGTGGCGCTGTCGTAGCTCAGGAAGTACGGATCGTGCGGCGCGTCGACGAAGTCCGGCCCGCCCTTGTGGGCTTCGTAGAACAGCGGGGTCGACGCTGGAGTCGATGAGATAGCCCGCGTGCTCGAGAGAAGAGACGTGTGTGGCCGAGAAGCCGAAGCGCCCCGATCGATAGGACACCGGGCGGACGCCCACGGCGGAGTGCACGGCGGACGTGAGCGACGCCAACTGCTCGTCGAACTGCGACAACGGGAGCTCGCACGCGTACGCGTGTCGGGCGACGTCGTCCGGCTGGCAGGGCGGCGTCTCCCACACGTGATGGTGCGCCCCAATCTCGGCGTCCCCGCGCGCGAGGATTGCCCCGAGGACGTCGGCCGACCGGTGGTCGCGGGCGACCGGGTGGGTCACGACATAGGTCGGCCGCACGCCGTGGCGGGCGAAGAAGTCGTGCAGCGCTGGCAGCGCGTAGATGTTGTCGAACGTCTGGTTCGCGCGCGCGGCGGCGTCCCACTGGTTGTCGCCCTCGGTGTCGATGGCCACGAGGAGGGCCAGCCGGCCGGCGCGGCTCATCGGTCCTGGTCCGAGTCGCCCAGGGTCACGTGCCACGCGCGGGTCGACTCGTAGAAGTTGGCGGGCACCGAGACCGCGTTCACCTTGGCGACGAACTCCATCGTGGACTTCACCGGGTAGTAGCCCGACTTGCGCAAGAGACGGCGGAATCCCTCGTGCATGGCGAACGTGCGAATCTTGTCCGAGTCGGCGGCGCGGGCCTCGCGATCCACCCAGCGCAGCAGCGTCAGGAACCCCGGCTCGTCGTCCGGGTCCGTGAGGAAGTCGACGAGCGAGGTGACCCGTCCGCGCGGTTCCTGCACGTGCCGATAGACGGCGTAGCCGGCCGGCTCGCCCTGTCGAACGAGCGCGGCGATGAGTAGCGGACGTGCGGCGCCTGCACGTACTTCCAGTTCAGGTACGCCGCGTCGCGTGAGACGGCGAAGTCGAACTTCCCGCGCACCCGCTCCCACAGTCGCGTGAATCCTTCATCGAACTGCCGGATCACGCGGACTTCGCCCTGGAGCGGACGAGCTCGCGAGACCAGCCGCACCCATGGCAAGGTGATGGCCGAGACGAAGCGATTGAGCCCGAGCGGCCAGTTGGGGCGGCGCAGCGCCCGCCGGCTGAGGGGCTTCACCAGACACGGCACCGGCCCGACGTTCGGCCAGTTCATCTTCCGAAACAGTCCGGACGAGGCCTCGGACAGGCCCAGGCCAAGCGACGCGCCGACGGAGCGATCCCACGTGCGAAACAGGACTTCGCCCAGTCCCTGGCGCTGCCGCTCGGGCGCGACCATGACGTCCATGCCCCACGCGCCGTCGATCTCCTGATCGCGCACGGCCACGCGTACGGGCATCGCGGCATACTGGCCGACGATCGTCGCGCCTTCCCGCGCGACCCAGATGAGCGGGCCTTCGGCCGGGGCGTGCGGGTTGCGGCGGTACTGCCAGTTCCAGCGCAGCCGATTGGCGTCGGCGGCGTCCGATCCGAAGACGCGGCGGTAGAGCGCCTCGATTTGGCGCCGATCGTCGGGTCGGTAGCGGTCGATCTCAGCCATTCACGCGCCTCGCTCGACCGGTCGGGCTCCAGGCTCCGGGCCTCGGGCGTCGGCCGGCGAACCTCCAACTTCTGGCTTCGAACTTCGAACTTCCGCTTGGGGTGCGAGCACGTACTCCATGTTGCTGATGAAGATGTCCTGCGTGATGGCGTGGTCGCGCACCCAGCGGCCGAGCGCGGCCGGCAAGCGGCGAACGGTGCGCGTCACGTGGAGCTCCTCCCGGACAATGCGCAGGCCCGCGCCGCGGACTTGCGCGCGCAGCCGTCCCACGCGGACCTTCTCCAGCAGGTCATCCTCCTTCGAGAGACCTCGCCTGGCGTCGCGAATGAACGAGTTCTCGTGGGCGGGCTCGCGGAGCGTCCACGGCGCGTGGCGCGCGAGCCAGCGAAAGGTCCCGAACGCCGCGCGTCGGCCGACGAGCAGGTGCAGCGGTACCGACACCTTCAGCCGCGGCAGATGCGCGCCCGCGAACGACAAGTAGGGCGCCGTCGACAGATAGAACCGCCCGGTCGGCTTCATCACTCGATGACACTCGCGCAGGTACGCTGGAGCGTCGGCGACGTGCTCGATGACCGCATGGGAGAGCACGAGGTCGAACGTCCGCGCGGCGAACGGCAGCGCGCAGCCGTCCGCCCGCAGAAACAGCAGGTTGTGCTGACCGCGTTCCCGGCCCAGCCGCACGCCCGCCTGACCGAACCGGTCGATCGGGTCGATGCCCACCACGCTGGAGGCGTGTTCGGCCAGTGAGAGCGGCATCCCGCCGCCGCCACACCCGGCGTCGAGCACGCGACCCGTGACTTCGACGCCGGCGCGATCGAGGAAGGCGATGACCTTGGCGCTCCGAAAGTACTCGAAAAGCGCGTAGTCGTACTCGGACCTGAAGCGCTGGTCAGCGTGCGTCTTGATCAGATCCGCTCGAATCTCGCGCACCTGGCCCTGATCCTGGAAACTTGTCGATAAGCGCCGCGCGGTCGGCGCGGCCGGTTTCGTCGACGGCAAACGTCACGACGACGCGGTGTCGGGGATAACGATTCAGCATCTCCTGAATCAGCCCCGACCCTTCCTGGCTTTCATAGCCAAGGCTCGGCGAAACGTACGTCAGTATATAGCGCACATCGTCTCGACGCAGGCGATCCGCGTAGTTTCCGAAGCCGTGGCCGATGAAGAGCGGGCGGATGCGGTTCTCGAGCGACAAGCCGTTGGCCAGCTTGCCCTGCACCAGCGTGCCGGGCGGGAGCGTGCGGCCGATGAGGCGGGACGCGTCGTAGTTGAGCGTCTCGCGATGGCCCGCCCACGCGGCGTAGTGCACGAGGGCGCCGCCCACGGTGAGAAGGAGGGCGAGGGCCGAGAGCGCCGCCGGCAGCACCGGGCGCGCCAGCCACCGCCCGTACCTCGGCCATCCCCAGACGGTGGCCGCGCCGAGGAGGGCCGCCGCGCCGGCCGACAGCACGACCGCGGTGTGCAATCGGCCCGCGTGAATGTCGGTCAGAAACGCCGCCCGAATGACGCTCCCCGCAACGATATAGCCAAGCGCCAGCACGAGCGGGGCCAGAAGCCATCCGGTGCGGCGCCTGGAGGGCGGCGCGGCCAGGGCGCCGCTCGCATCCTCCCGCGGCGAGCGCCGCGCGGCGAACAGCGCGGCCCCAAGCGCGACGAGGGCCGGAATGAACATGACGTATCGTCGCTCGTTGCCGGAATCGTGGACCACGAGCTCGAGGAGCCCGACGAGCACCCAGAGCACGAGGAGCCGCTCGGCGGGCCGCGCGCGGCGCCATCGCGCGGCGATTCCGACGATCGCCAGGGCCGCCGCGGCCAGCACCGGCCACATCCACATGAAGAAGTCCTGCACCATCGGCAGCCAGGAGGCGCGCATCACGAGCGCCCGCACCGTGTAGTCGGGTTTGCGAACCACCGACATCTGCCAGTTGTAGAAGCGGTACTCGGACCAGTGGGGCACCACGAAGAGCAGGCCAATCACGCCGCCGGTCACCGCCGCGCCCGCGAGCGCCCATCGGGCCGTGTGCCCGGCGGGACGATCGGCGCCGGGGCGTTCACGGGACCCGGCACGCGCCTGCTTCCACTGACGCGCCAGGACGCTTGACGCGTCGAGGACCAGGGCGGCGAGAAAGAACGCCGCGGAGGCTTTCGTGAACCACGCGAGGGCGGCAGCTGTGCCCGATAGCAGCCCCCACCAGATCGGGCCTCGACTGGACGCGCTCGGCGTGGAAGCCGTGCCCATGGCGTACGCGGCCCAGCTCACGACGATGAGGGCGCTCATCGTCGACTCCATGAGCGCGGCGCGATTCCACATGATGAAGACGTAGCTCGTGGCGAGCAGCGCCCCGCCAATGAGCGCGCTTCGGCGGCCGGCCAGGGCTTCAAGCCCGGCGATCAGGAATCCAATCGCGACCAGGCCGGAGGCGACCGGCACGACGCGGGCCTGCCAGGTCCCCACGCCAAGCGTGTCGAAGGCGCCGTACTCGAGCGCCGTGAACACCGGCGTCAGAAAGACGGGATTCCACTCGTCGGTCCGCCACGCGCCCCAGAGCGCGCGGTTCCTGGCGTTGTGCACCCACGCGCCTTCGTCATGCCACACGACGCCGACCGGCGCCATCGTCGGCGGATCCGCCGTGAGCCAGAGGACGCGAAGCAGGCCGCCCACGGCCAGCACGACGAACGCGAGCGCGAGGAAGGCGCGGCGGCTCATCTCAGGGGCTCCGCCGCCAAACCGCGAACTGGGGCGTGTCGCGTCTCGAGCGTATAGCCCGACTCGAGCCACGTCTTCAGGCCGAGCGTTTCTCATGAAGAAATCGATCGGATCGTCGGTGCCCGCGCCCCAGTGCTTCTCGAGCGCCACCACGACGGGGCGGTTCCGTTGGAGATCCGCCAGAAGTCCCGCCGAGCCGTAACCGGGGCGCGGACTGCCGAACTCGAGCTGCACCGGCCGGCTCCAGAAGAACCGCGAGGCCGCGCGCCGAGCGGCCTTGACGTAGACGTCGGCGGAGAAGCCGAACACCAGGATCGAGTCGTCGGCGACGACGTTGCGCGCGAATGTGCGCTGGCGAGCTGCCTCGGCGGCGAGCGGGACGTACTTGGCGTCGGCCTGCTGCTGGAACCGCGCAAGGTACTGCGATGCGATCGATCCGTCCTTCGAGGTACTGGAGGTCGAACCACGTATTGCGGGCGGCTTCTGTCTGGCCGCCCAGCCGAACCGGCGTGGGCTCGTCGCCCACGCGCCAGAGGCCCGCGGCGAGCACGGCGAGCAGTGGCGCCCGCCAGAGGACGCCGCGTGTCCCGCCGGAACTGCGGGCGCGAAGCCGGCGGCCGCGGCCCACGCCAGCGCCGGGTGTGCCTGCACGAAGTATTGCGGCAGATCGCGCGCGCCGTTCACGACGATGGAGACGCACGCGGCCGCGATCCAGCCCAGGCGAGCGCAATCCAGGTGGCCGGCCGGCGCCGAAGCCGAGCAGAAGCACGAGGATGCCCGCGCCGCCCAGGAACCAGAGCAGGTCCACGCTGCGCGCGCGCGACCGGGAAAAGGTGAGATAGTGGGCGAGGCGTGCCGACGCGCCGCGGTACGTCTCCTGGGAATACCGCAGGTTGTAAGTGATGGTGGCCAGCCAGAGATCGACAAGCGCGCCCGCGTACGGCGAAGTACCCAATGAAGAGCGTCGTGACCACGACGATGAAGCCGAGGGCGAGCGGCCAGACGACCGCGGCGATCTCCCGAATCCACGCGGTCCACCGTGGCTTTCGCGTCGGCTCGGCCAGGAGGGCCGGCTGCGACGGCGGCGCAGCACGACGGGCACGGCGTAGATCGAGCGGCGTTGTATTTCAGCCAGAACGCGAACCCCAGCCAGCACGCCGGCAGGACACAGGTGGGCGGCTCGGCGCGTTTGGACGACGTGGCGAGGACCAGCGCGGCCGCGACCGCGGCCGCGATGAACGTCTCGCACTGGGCGCGTACGCGGACGCCGCTCAGGCGCTCGATTGCGGGGTTGCCCAGCGATGAGGAACAGGCACGCGGCGGCGCCGCCGACGCCGGCGCCGAACGTGCGTCGTCCGAGCAGGAACAGCAGCCACGGCGACGAGCCCGGCGGCGACGAGGTCGGCTGCCGCCACGACGCTCTCGTGCGGCCACAGGCGCCACAGCTCCGCATACATGAAGTGGATCGCGGGCGGCTTCTGGTCCCACGCGTCGCGATACGGCGTGGCCCCCGCGTCGATGCTGTTGGCCGACGTAGGTGTACAGGCACTGGTCCGCTCCCGCGGGCTCGGCGAGCGACGGCAGGCGACAGAGCGAGCAACAGCAGGGCCGCGAGGGCCCACGCGAGGATGCGTGTCTCTCGGCGCTGCGTTGACGCGCATCATGCGGATCGCGAGTGACAGCTTGAATTATAGTGCTCACGTGACGTCCGCTCGCCGCGGCCGACCTGACAATGGTCGTGCCGACCTACAACGAGTGCGATCGGCTGGCCGAGCTGGTGGGCGCCCTGTTCGACGCCGCCGTGGCGCCGGTGTCGACCTGGAGCTCGTCATCGTCGACGACAACTCGCCGGACGGGACCGGCGCCATCGCCGACGAGCTGGCGCGGACGCGCCGATGCGCGTCGTCCACCGGCGCCGGCAAGCTCGGGCTGGGCACCGCCGTCGTGGCCGGCTTCGAGGCGGCCTCGGCCGAGATCGTGGGCGTCATGGACGCCGACTTCAGCCATCCGCCGGCGCTCGTGCCGAAGATGCTCGCGGCGCTTCGCGCGACCGGGCGCCGACGTGGTCGTGGCCAGCCGCTACATTCCCGGCGGCAGCACGCCGGACTGGCCGTTCGGCCGACGCCTGCTGTCGCGCGCGGCGTGCCTGCTGGCGCGGCCGCTCTCGCCGATTCGCGACGCGGCGTCCGGGTTCTTCCTCATCCGCCGCTCGATCGTCCGCGGGGTCACCATCAAGGCGGCCGGCTTCAAGATCTGCCTCGAACTGCTCGTCCGCGGCTGGCCCCGCCGGCTCGTCGAGCTGCCGTACCGCTTCGACGATCGCGAGCTCGGCGAGAGCAAGATGAGCCTGCGCGAGGCCTCGCGGTATCTCATCCAGTTGAGGGATCTCTACGTGGTGCGCTGGTCGCACAGGCATCCGGCCAGGATGTACACGTGTCTCAGCCCATCGGACATGAAGAGGCTTTGACTGATCCGGGGGCTTCGCCCCCGCAGCTCCCCCCGATGGTCTCACTCGCGGGGCTCCACGATCCCCACTCCGTTCGCGAGAGGCGCGCCCATGGCGCGCCTTAGGCCGTTGTGCGGCGCCCACGACGAGGACGAAATCCCCGTAATGCTCCGCAGAACGGTCTAATTTCGTCAACCACTGGGTACCCCCTCGAGGGCGTTTGTGTTTCAGCGAAACTCGCTCGTGAATTATCCGGGTAGGCCCAGGCGCGGCGGTCCTCCGGGCGGTACCAATCCTCGGCCGTCTCAGTCGTTGTCGCGGGTTAGGATGTACTCCATGCTGCTGATGAAGACGTCCCGCGCGAGTGGGCTGGTGCGCAGCCGGATGACAACCGGACCAGGCGATGCGGCGCGCAGGTGGCCGCCGGGCATCCACTCCACGTACGCCGCGCACTGGCGCCTGTGGCCGCACGACTCGGTCGTCAACGCCGCGGACCTCGCTGCCGCGGCGCTCCTGCTCGTCGTCACCGGGCGGTGTGCGACTCGTCTGGACTGAGCCAGCCGCGTTCGCAGAGGAGCCCGTCCACGGCCCCGCTTCGGCAACGCATGCTCGAAGACATGCGGACCCGCAACCTCTCCCCTGACCCAACGCGCATACTTCGAGCGCGCGTCGCGCTTCGCCTACCGGGGGGCGGGCTTCATGGTGCCGGCCGGTTGTGTCGAGCGCCCGCCGCCCCACCTTCGCCGGCATCCTCAGCCCGGTACAACGTGAAATCCTCAATCCGAGCGTCAAGCACATAGGTGCTTAAGAGTCGGCGAACCTGCGGATCCTCTTGCAGCCGATCGGCTGCGCGGCCCATCGCGGACGGCGAGTGCAGACGCTCGAAGATGATGTAACGCGGCCGGCGGGCGGCCAAATCAGCCAGAACTTGTGCCAAGCGGAAGCGCGGATTGGGGAAATCCGTGTGCACGAAGAAGTTCACGCGCAGCAATCGCTGTGCCGGGAGCCGATCGCTTGCGAAATACACGTCTGCGCCGTTGATCCCGAACAGGAAAATGCGATCGTTCGCCGTGGTGTGCGCGCGCACGTACTGCGCCAGTTGCGCGTTGGCCAGCGCCGAATAGCCGCGCCCGTCACCGTACCCGCCGAATCGCTCCAGATAGGACTTCACATCGAGGGTGCCGCGAAGTCTGCCCAGGTCGGCGGACGCCCAGTCCGAAACCCGCGACACGTACCCGCGGCCCACCAGGAGCGCCATCATGAGCACGCCGGTCGCGACGGCTGCGGGCCGTCGCCAGTGCGCGCCACGGCTGGTTTCCACGATGAGCCACGTCGCCATCATCGTCAACGGCATGAGCGCGTTGATGAAGTAGCTGTTGAAGAGCCCGGCGCCATTGACGACGATGACGCCGAACGCGGCCGCGCCCAAGATGATGCCCAAGCCGGCGAGCGGCGGCAGGCGTCGTCGGCGCGCCAGATCCCACAGGGCGACGACCGACCCGGCCGTCCCGCCGAGCCACAGCGGATCGGTCTTCATCCGCAGCCAGACGGCTTTCGAGAACGCCAGGGTGTACGCGCCAAGATGGAAGCCCTCGCTGACGTAGAACCGGTTGAAGCTGATCACCGCGACGCGGGCTTCGTGCAGGACGTCCATTCGCCAGAGCCATGCGATGGCGGCCGCAGGCAGGACGACAAAACCGAGTCCGGCGGCGACGAATGGCGCTACCAGCGCCTGGCGGTCACCCTTCGTGTAGCACACGAGCCAGAGGAGCAGCGCAGGAAAGTACAAGCCGGCGTTCGGCTTCAACACGACCGCTGCGCCGGCGGCCAGTCCTAGCACCGCCGCTGCGGCAGGGGATTGCGCTCGGAGCACCACGATCGCCATCCAGGCCGCGAGGGCCACAGCGACCACGATGAACGTCTCGCACACGCTGCGTTCCAGGAACCCGTCGTGTCCGTAGAGCCATGCTGGCAGCGTCAGCGCCGCGTACAGGGTCGCGCCGAGGGCACCGGCCAGCGCCGTGCTGAGCGCCCGGATGATCTGAAACAGCAGGGCGGTCGTCGCAATCGCGGCGAGAATGTCGAGCCACGCCACGGCCGCCGTCGTCCAGCCAAACGCACGGAACCCGGCGAGGTAGATCCAATAGATGCCGGGCGGCCGCTGCTCCCACACATCTCGATATAGGCGCTGCCCGCGGGACAGACCGCGCGCCGCCGACGCCCACAGCCCCTGATCAATGCCGAGCGGCTCGGCGATCGCCGTGAGGCGTACACACAGTGCCGCCGCGGCGACGAGCCCGAGCGCGATCATCAGCACGAGACGCGCGCGCTTCGCGCCGCTCCCTGAAACCATGGCGACGATCCGGTATTATCACATGTCGAGCATGGCCTCCCCATCTACTCCCCCTGGCGTCTACGTGCATCCAGCGGGCTTGTGCGAGAGTTCCACGGTGGGCGAAGGCACGCGCGTGTGGGCCTTTGCCCACGTGCTTCCGGGCGCCCGTATCGGGCGGGACGGCAACATCTGCGACCATGTCTTCATCGAGAACGACGTCGTGCTCGGCGACCGCGTCACGGTCAAGTGTGGTGTGCAGCTCTGGAACGGGCTTCTCGTAGCCGACGACGTTTTCATCGGCCCGAACGCGACATTCTCGAACGACAAGTACCCGCGCAGCAAGCAGCATCAAGCGGTCGTGCTGCAGACGCACATCGATCGTGGCGCCTCGATCGGCGGCGGTGCCTCGATCCTGCCGGGGTTGCGGATTGGCGCGCGTGCCATGGTGGGAGCTGGTGCCGTCGTCACGCAAGACGTGCCCGCCGGCGCCATCGTCTTCGGCAACCCGGCCCGGATTGTCGGCTACGTGGACACCCCGCGCACCATGAGCCTGCCGCGAGAGGCGCGCACGACGGGACTGCCCGGCGGCTTGGTCACGCAGATATCGGTTGGAGCCGTGGCGCTCCAACGCCTTCAATGCGTCGCCGACTTGCGAGGGAGCTTGGCGGCTGCCGAACATCCGGCGCACCTGCCCTTCGTTCCGGTCCGGTGCTTCGTCGTTTTCGATATCCCCAGCAAGGAAGTTCGCGGCGAGCACGCCCACCGGAGCTGTCACCAGTTTCTGATCTGCCCACGCGGCTCGGTCAGCATCGTCGTCGACGATGGACGACGTCGAGCGGAGATCCCGCTGGACCGCCCCGACATCGGACTGTACGTGCCGCCCATGATTTGGACGGTGCAGTATCAAGGTCCACGCCGGATGCCATGCTCATCGCCCTGGCGTCTGCTCCGTACAACACGTCCGACTACATTCGCGACTACGACGAGTTCCTGACGTTGGCGACCGGCGACGCGGAGGCCTGAGCGCCGAACGCGGCGGAGGATTTCACGACGTACGCCGGCCGCCCCCGCGTGTTCTGCAGCGTCAGCCAGAGATATTGGCCGACGATTCCGAGCCCGAGCGCCGTCAACGCGCCGAAGAACGTCACGACGAGCATCAGCGGCGTGTAGCCCAGCACGGGAATCCGGCCAGCGAGCCACGCCACGATCACCGTCACACTAGCCGCGAGCGCGAGCAGGATGCCGAGAGTGCCGAGGGCGAGCAGCGCGCGTATCGAAGATCCGTAAAGCTGAAGACGCTCTCCAGCGCGTACGCGAGCTTGCGCCCGAACGTCCAGGCGCTCGCCCCATCGAGGCGCGCCTGGCGCTCGTACAGAACGAAGTCGCGCCGGAATCCGAGCCAGAGGAGCAGGGTGACCAGACTCGTGTTGATCTCTCGACACTCGACGAGGCGGTCGCGCACCTGACGTGTGCAGCCGAACACGTCGATGCCGCCCGCGGGCATGTCTGGAAAGACGAATCGGCGGTAGAAGCGCCAGAAGAGATTCGCGGGTACCCGCGACCACCATGGATCGGCGCGGCCGGTCCGGCAGCCAAGCACAATGTCCACCTGGCCGGCTGCCAGGCGGAGTCCAAACTCAAGTACCAGCTCCGGCGGCTCCTGCAGGTCCGCAGCCATGACGGCAAAGTAATCGCCCGTGCCTTGCGAGAGTCCGGCCAGGATGGCGGCGAACGAGCCGAAGTTGCGGCTGAGCTCGATCAATCGGGTTCGTATCGGCCAGAATGGCAAGCGCTCTCGCAGCACCTCGGTCAACCGGTCCGGCGATCCGTCGACGACGAAGACGATCTCGAGTTGGCCGGCAAGGGCGTCAGCGATCCGTTCCATGGCGGCGAATAGCCGCGGCAGGCCGGCTTCGTTCCGGTACACTGGGATAATCAGCGAGAGCATCAACTCGGTATCTTACGCCGTCTCCCGTGCGGAACTCGGCGAAACGCGTTAACATTCTTGCTTGCGTACCCGAGGCCGAAACCCTGTGCGAGCCGCGAGCGTCTTGTGGACGACCTGCCGACTTTCGCCGACACGCGCTGGCGGACGTGGACAAGCTCCAGGGGGCTCCTATCGCCGGCGGCTGGCATCGAAGCCCGACCCGGCGCCCGTGAACCTGATGGACGCCGTCAACGCTCACGTCGATAAGATCAAGGCCCACCTGTCACCTTCATGGATTACGCGCTCGCAGCGAGGAAGTGGGAAGGGCGTTAGCACACGCTAATCAACGCCAGAAGGCAAAACGCATGAAACGTCCGTTTGTATATTTTTGCCTTTTGAGTTTTGCGTTGACTCCACTGGCCTCTTTGGCCAAGAAGCGGCGCCCTCCGACCAGATTGCCCAAGGCTGGTCCGCGCTCGCGCACGACGACCCGGCGCGCGCCGCCTGGCTGGGCGCGGCTGCACTTGCAGGTGACCCGCACAGCGCCGGGCGCTGTCACTCGCGGTCACGGCCGAGGTCGCGCGCGGCGGCGCGATGGCTGGCCTGGGCGTCTACGAGCGTTGGATCCGCGCGCGGACGGCCGAGGACGGCTACGCCCTGCGCGTCGTCGCGCGAGCACTGCTGGAGGAGGCGGCGCTGGACAAGGTGCCGGGCGTGCGCATCGAGGGCCTTCGCGACCTTGCCGCCGACGGTGACGCGCAAGCCTCGGCGCGCCTGAAGAAGGCCGCGTACGCGGGCGGAGCCGCCGAAACGCGCGCGCTCGCGGGCGTCGGCGACCCGGGGCGCGATCAACATCCTCATCGCGCAGCTGAGCGCGCCCGGCGAACAGATGGGCACGATTGACGCGCTCGTCGAGAGCCGCAGCCCGCTCGCCATTGCGCCGCTCGAGCGCTTGCTCGGCAGTCCCGCCGCCGGCCCACGCGCGGCCGCCGCCGACGGCCTCGGCCGGCTCGGCGCGCGCCAGGCCGCCGGCCTCATTGAGCCGCTTCTCGCCAATCCGAACTACGTCGTGAGGTTTGCCGCTGCCGGCGCCCTCTATCGGCTGGGTGACACGAGGGGCCAGCAGATTCTCACCGACGCGGCGGGGTCGACGATTTGCCGCGACCCGCCTCGCTGCGGTCGAGGCCATGTCGTCCAACCCGGATCTCGCCTGGCAGACTCTCGTGCGCCAGCTCATGTTAGTCGCGGATACAGGGTTCGCCTCGGCGCCGCACGCCTGTTGGCGCCGTACGATGCAGCGGCCGCTAATGCCACGCTCGCACGGCTGCTCGATGATACGAATGCGTCCATTCGCGTTGGAGCAAGCCGTGTATTGGCCGGCGCCGCCACGGATTTCAGCACGCTTCGCCAACTCCTCCACCGCCTCGACCCGCTGATGCAGGCTCACGCCGCCAATCGCATTCTTGAGCTCACGCGATGAGGGCGCGGCTGGGAGTCGCGGAGAGCTCTGACGGGATTCGTGGCCCTGTTTCTTGCGCTGCTTGGCTCCGTGGTCCGCCTTGCAGCTCTGTCGAGCCCTCACCGAACGATTGCCGCGACGTCTGAGGATGGATACTTGATGCTCACCGTCGCCCAGAACCTCGCGATGGGGCACGGGTTCACCATTGCCGACGGCACGATCCGCACCAACGGCGTGCAGCCGCTCGTCACGTTCGTATGGGCCGGTGTGCATTGGCTGACAGGCGGCGACCGCCTCCGCCTGCGCGGCATCATTCGATCGAGGGCGCCGTTGCGCTCACGACCGCCGTGCTCGTTGCGCTGTTGGCCCGCGAGGCGCTCCGCGATCATCCCTTCCGCGACGCGGGTGCGATGGTCGCGGCCGCAGTCTGGTTCGCGAGCCCACTCGCACTGAAGCAGACAACGAACGGTCTGGAAACCGGACCCTACGTGTGTGCGATTGCAGCCGTCCTTCTGTTCGACGCGCGCTGGCGCACTCGATCGGGAGTGCGTGCCGCAGTTCTCGGCGCACTGTTAGGCGTGCTCTTCCTCGTGAGGAATGATGCCGTCTTCGTCGTTGTCGCCTTTCTGGCCGTCGAGCTATATGCGAACGACGGCAGGGCGTTTCGCGTGCGAATCCAGCACGCGGCGATCCTTGGTTCAGCGGCATTTGTCATCGCATTGCCCTGGCTCGTGTACAACGCTCAGGTGTTCGGCAGCATCGTGCCTGTCAGCGGACGGGCGGAGAGTCTCAACGTCAGCCTCGGCGAGAACATCGCGACCGTGCCGCGCGCGTTGGCCCAGTACGCGTGGATGGCGACGCCCCTTCCGGCCCGGTTAGCAGAGCAGGGGACATTCGCTCTGCTCACGGTGGTCGCGCTACTGGCGGGTATCGGCCTGACCGCGCGACAGTGGATGCGCGTCGGCATTCGGTTCGAACGTTGGATGGCGGTGCTTCTGATCGATGGCGTCCTGCTGACCGTTTATTACGGTCTGTTCTTCGGTGCCGCGTAATTCCTCTCGCGATATCTCTTTCCGCTGTCGCTTGTGTCCGTGCTGATTCTGGTGAGTTGGATGCTCCCTCGACCGTCCCCCGAGCAGTCCCCGGTTCCAACAGATCGTTGGCGCCCTGTGCTCGTTGCCGTCTGCGCGGTGGTGCTCATCGCGGCGAGCGCGGAGCGGTTCTACATAAGGGCAGCGGTTCAAGACCATTTCCAGGTCGTCCAGTGGGTGTCGAATCACCTCACTTCCGAAACGTGGGTGGGCGCTCCACAAAGCGGCACGCTTGGGTACTTCCACGACCGCACAATCAACCTCGACGGCAAAGTGAACCCCCTTGCCTTGCAGGCGCGGCACGACAACCGGCTGTTTCACTACATCGTCAACGATACGCCGATCGAATACATCGCCGACTGGTACGGGCTCGCACGATGGGTGGACCACCCGGAAACCGTTCGCGAAGAACGGGACGTGAACCTGCTCGCAGAGCGATTCAGTATCCTCGTGCGAGATGCGGAACATAATCTTGTCGTTCTGAAACGAAGGTCTCAGTGACTCGCCATACATGGGTCGTGCCAGCTCCAGGCCCCAAGTGGAACCGCCTTTGCGGGCGCGGTATGGCGATTTGGCGTGGCGCGTCAGTTCTATTTGCGGGGCATTGACTGCAGCCCTGACGGCGCTCGTTTTGTGCCTCCAGCCGGCAATGCTGGCCGCGCAGGTCGCTGCGCAGGGCCGTCAGGAGCGTTCTGCGGCTAGCGGCGATGGCCTGGCGCTCGCGCTTGCTCGTGGATGGTCAGCGCTCGCGAAGGGCGATGTCGTAATGGCGACGACAGCCGCTCGGGAAGCGATGGCGGCCTCTCCATTGAGCGAGGCGCCAGTCGCCCTCCTCGTCGAAGCGGATCTCGCGCACGTCGGTGCGCTGGCCGCGCTGGACGATTACGAGCGCTGGATAGCAGCGAGGCGAGTTGACGCCCCTTTCGTGTTACGCCGGATCGCGTTTGCGTACCTTCAGGCGGCGATCCAACAGCACAATGCGGCGCGCATCAACGCGCTTCGAGCGCTGATCGCTGAGGGAGATCCGACGGCGATTGCGAGCGTCGCGCAAGAGGGGCCGAGGGCCGCACCCGCAGAGCTCGGAATGATGGCGGCGCAAGGTGACGAGCGCTCGGTTCGCGAGTTGATCGGGCAGCTGCAGGCCGCGCCAGATCGTATGGCGACGATCACCGCCCTGGCAGACAGCGGCAGCGATCTCGCCGTTCCACCGCTGGTCACCCTGCTCTCATCCCCTCGCGGCGAGGAGCGGGCGGCAGCGGCAGACGGATTGGGCAAGCTCGGTGCACAACGCGCGATCGATCAGATAAAGCCCCTCCTGCAGGACGAAGATTTTACCGTGCGCGTATCGGCGGCGGCATCCCTCTACCGCCTGGGGGACGACAGTGGCGAGCCGGTGCTCGATCAGATGTTGACCTCGGAGCATGCGGGATTGAGACTGGGAGCCGCACAGGCGCTTTCAGTCCGCCCCGGCGGGGGGTGGCTGGATGTGGCGCGAGCGTTGGCCGCGAATCCCGACGAGGTAATCCGGCTCGGAGCGGCTAAACTCGTGGCGCCCTATGATCACGACCTTGCGGAGCGAGTGCTAGCGGAGCTCGGGCAGTCGGGGAATCTGGCGATCCGTGAGGAGGCCGGCCGTGAGATGGCGGGACGCGTCGCGAACGATTTTGCCGCCTTGCGGAAGATGCTCCGGAGCTCTGACGGCGAGACGGCGGTTCGGGCAGCGGCTCGAATTCTGGAGCTGACACGATGAAATCGGGGACATGGCTGTAAACTTCGTCTTGAATTCGACCGATAGAGGTTAAAGATTCGGGCAGGAATAGCATGGGGTGGATGCCTGTGAGAACAACTCTCAGAAATGTAATTATTGGGGCGGTAGGCATACTGATGTGTGCTTCTCCGGCGCTGGCCCAGCTCGCGTCGAACGGCCAGACACGGAATACTGGCATCGCCCCTGTCCGCGGTACCGACACTGACTACGATCCTGCCCACAACGTGTTCCTGCTGGTCGGGACGACGGCGGGCAACACGCCGTACCCACTCTGGGGCGTCTTCGTGAACACGTCCGGCGATGCTGTGACGTCAGCGTTCCAGATCAACAGTTCCGGGAATGCTCAATTCCCGAGAGTGCGCTACAGCCCCGACGTGAATGGTAGCGCCGGCGGGTTTCTCGTCACCTGGCACGGAGGAGCAACCCCTGACATTCATACCCGGATCGTGGCCTATCCAAACGTCTTGGTTTCTCCCGACAGAGAGAGTGCGTCTGGCGCATCATTTCAAGAGTCTGGCCCGGCTATCGCGTACTCGACGGGCAGTCGTGTGTTCCTGACAGTTTGGAAGGCATCCAACAGCACCATCTGGGGCATGCTTGTCTCGACTGACGGCACGCCTGGGACGCCGTTTCAGGTCTCTGCGGCTGGGCTGGGAGCGCGTGATCCGAGCGTCGCGTATGACCCGACGACAGATCAGTTCGGGGTGCTCTACTCCGGATATGGCGATAGCAACGGTGCTACAGATACGTTCGCGCTGGTGAGCCCTGGAGCGTTTGTGCTCGGACGCAATACGTTTAATGTCGGCAGTACGGGCACGTATGTGACCGATCTCGCGTTCAATGCCAGTACGGGTCACTTCGTCGGAGTCTGGTTCCAGGCTGGCGGAACGTTCGGCGCTGAAATCGATGGATCAGGTACCCTGCTCGCAAAAGGACTTGTCTCGACGACGACCGGCACGTATGACGGCCTCACGGTCTCGTATAACCCAGTCAGCCACACGTTCCTCCTGGCGGGCCAAGCCCAGAGCTTTGACATTTTTGGGGCGGAACTCAACAGCCATGGGGCACGGACATCTGCGGATGTCCAACTGACGTCGTTGGGCGCGTACGGGTCGTACTATCCACGTGCGGCCGCGAACGCCAACGCCGCCTCTTGGGACGTCGTCTTCAGCCACCAGGGCGCGGCGACCACAATCGCGGACCAGGTCGTGAGCACCACGTCAACATCAGGTGGACCAGCAGGCAGCCTCGGATCGGTTGGGAGCACCTCCGGTGGAAGTTCGGGAAGCGCGGGCGGGTGTGCCGGCACGGCGCCCTTCGCCGGGGCGGTCTGCGCGAACGGCGGCTGGGTGCCTGGAGCGAGTGGGAGTTCGTCCGGTGGAAGCTCCGGCGGGTGTGCCGGCACGGCGCCCTTCTCCGGGGCGACCTGCGTGAACGGCGGCTGGGTGCCTGGAGCGAGTGGGAGTTCGTCCGGTGGAAGCTCTGGCGGGTGTGTCGGCACGGCGCCCTTCTCCGGGGCGACCTGCGTCAACGGCGGCTGGGTGCCTGGAGCGAGTGGGAGTTCGTCCGGTGGAAGCTCGGGCGGGTGTGTCGGCACGGCGCCCTTCTCCGGGGCGACCTGCGTGAACGGCGGCTGGGTGCCTGGAGCGAGTGGGAGTTCGTCCGGTGGAAGCTCGGGCGGGTGTGTCGGCACGGCGCCCTTCTCCGGGGCGACCTGCGTGAACGGCGGCTGGGTGCCTGGAGCGAGTGGGAGTTCGTCCGGTGGAAGCTCGGGAGGGTGTCCCGGTACGGCGCCCTTCGCCGGGGCGGTCTGCGTGAACGGCGGCTGGGTGCCCGGGTCGGGCGCGAGCACGTCCTCGGGCGGGTGTTCCGGCACGTCGCCCTTCGCCGGCGGGGTGTGCGTGAAGGGCGGCTGGGTACCGCCTGACAATCCCCTGGCGCAGGGCTCCGGCAGCTCGAGCGGCGCCTCGTCCAGTTCGGGCGGCAGCAGCGTCTGCCCAGGCATCGACCCGTTCCCAGGGGGGGGCGGCGTCTGCATCAACGGCGGTTGGGTGCCTGGCGGCGGCCTGTAAGGCCCACACGACTAGCTGCGCACGAAGAGCCATCGCGCGCGGCTCTTTGTCTTCGGCCGGTGCCACAGGGTGCGACGGCATACCCAAGATCCATCCTGGAGTCTGCGCAGCCTTTCGCGCTGTCCCGTGGTGAATCAGGGGGCGACCAACGGATCGCCGATCTTGAACGTCAACTGGCGCTGCGGGGCCAGAGCTCTGCGATCACTCGAAACCACCCGCGTCGGACGGAGTCGAGCATCGTCACGGGCGTTACGTTGGTTTTCGGGCGTACACGTGGTAGCCGCTGGTCATGATTCCCGTTTCTACGTTGAGGCGGCGGCTGTCGCCGAACTCGCGCGTGATCAGGCGCGAAAACGGCCGTACGGTCTGCGCGGCCACGAGCCAGCCGGCGCGCAGCGGCGAGCGGCCGAGCGTCTCCGCCTGCATGCCGAGCCGCTGCAGCAGGACGGCCAGCGTGCCGACGGCCGTGGTCTCCTCTTCGAGCGTCACGATCTCGAACCGGCGGAGCAGGTGGCGCAGGCCGTATTTCGTGTACCGGAAATAGTCGTGCGGCGCGTCGTGGAGCGGAAACAGAAAGCGCGTCGTCAGGAGCAGCGTGCCCCCGGGTTTTAGCACGCGGTGCATCTCGTCAACGGCCCGCTGCGGCTCCGGCAGGTGCTCGAGCACTTCCGTGCACAGTACGCGGTCGAACGCCACGCCGGCGAAGGGCAGCGCCTGGGCGTCGCCGCGCACCTGGACGCCGAGGCTGCGCCGCAAATCCATGGCTACCCGATTTGGAAACCAGGCGGCGTAGGGGCCGTTCTGGGCGCCGATGTCGAGCGTGCGCCCCGCCCCAGCGTGCGCCTGCACGAACCGGTCGAGTGTGATGCGTGTGAGCTTGGACGAGAGCGGCCGTGCGAATCGTCTCAGCCATGCCATGAGGAAACGCCTGCGCGTTGCGGTCCTAGAGCGGTGCGCGACGGCGGCCGCCGAAGAGCATCCGCGTGCCTAGGCGCCAGGTGACATGCCACTTGGTGCGCGCGAGCCGCGCCGCGTCGCTGGCGTGCCGCGCGAGATAGCGCGGGCGCAGAAAGAACCGCCGCCGGGCGCGCGCGATCGCGTCCATGACCGTCTGCTCGTCGAGGCCGTTGCCGCGCAGCTGATAATACGAGTACTCCATCCGCGACCAGTCCTCGGAGGCGAGCAGGCCCTCGCGCCTGGCTTTGTCGTAAAGCGCCGTGCCCGGATACGGCACGGCGGGGTAGAAGTTGGCGAAGTCCGGGTCGAGCTCGATCGCGTAGTCGATCGTCCGGTCGAGGGAGGCCGGCGTCTCGCCTGGGTAGCCGAAGATGAAGAAGCCGAACGACCGGATGCCCGCGGCACGCAGGTTGCGGATGGCCGCGCGGATCTTCTGGCCCTCGAGACGCTTCATCATGTTCTTACGCGTGTCGTCCGATTCGGTCTCGATCCCGAGCGCGAGCATCCAGCAGCCCGACCGGCGCAACCGCTCGACGAACGCGGGGTCGGTGAGATTGTCGGCGCGCGCATTGCCGAACCAGTGAATGGGTAACTTCCGGGCGATGAGCTCGTCGCAGAACGCGCCGAACGTCTTCACGTTGAGGGTGACCGTGTCGCCCCAGAGGTAGAAGAACGTTACGCCGAACGTACGGTCCGCCCACTCGATTTCGTCGGCGAGCGCCGGCGCGCTCCTCTCCCGGAACTTGTGGCCCTGGTGGATCGGCGCGACGCAGAAGTCGCAGGCATACGGACACCCACGAGAGGTCTCGACGAGCACGTACTTCTCGCCGACGAGCGGCAGCGAGTAGGCCGACAGTTCCAGCAGTTCCCACGCGGGTCGCGGTGCCGTGAGGAAGCCGGCGAACGTCCCGTGTGCCCGATGCGCCACGATGGCGTCGCCGCGCCGGAACGCGAGGCTCGGAATCGCCGAGCGATCATCGCCGGGCTCGAGCATCGCGAGTGCCACCGCGGCGTCCTCGGGTTCGCCCACGAACACACCGTCGAGCGCAGGCGCGCGCTCGAGCGCCGCCTGCGGCGTGCACGAGGCGTGCGGGCCGAACGAGAACATCGGCGCGCCGAAAGCGGTCTTGAGCGGCGCGATCGCGGCGACGTCGGCATCGAACGTCGGCGTCGTGCTGGGGAAGAGGATGAGCGTCGGCGCGAAGCCCTCGGTTCGAAGCTGCGCGATCAGCGTGTCTACCGTCCGTCGCGTGGCGGTGAGGTGGACGAGCCGGACGCTGGCGCCGGAGTCGCGCAGCAGCGCCGCGAGCAGCGCGAGCGTCAACGGCGGCTTGGTCGTGCCGAGCACCTCCTCGCGCTCCTGGCAGCGGCCCTGCCGCGTAAACGCCACTCCCGCGACCAAGGGCGGGTTGACGAGGAGGGTGCGGGCACCAAGCATCATCGAAACCGTATTGTATCGTCAATATATCGGCACACGCCCGAGGCCCCAGACGACGGCTGGCTCGGGCCATCACTCTCCGGCGGAGGTCGCGATCATGGACGCCAGGCGCGCGCGGCAAGCTCTCGCAGGAAAGCCCGCTCGGTCGGACGGAAGACCCCGCTGGCCCAGAGCGCGGCCGCGTACACGAGCACCGTGACCGCCGCGCCCGTGACGACGATCCCGCCGAACGCCAGCGCGACGTGCGCCGAGGTTCGCTTACTCGGCACGGCCGCCCGTCTCCGCGGGAGCTCCCCAGCGCCGCAGCCGGCGCGCCATCTCTCCGATGAACGCGCGCTCGGTCGCTCTGAAGAAGCCGGTCGTCCACAGCAGCCCGGCGTAGACGACGACGTGGTCGTGCCGCGCACGAGGAACCCGACGAAGGGGTGCGTGAAGGCGCCGAGCGACAGCGCTGCGAGCGTGGCCAGCACGCCGGCGACCACGATGCGCGCCAGCCGGCCCCGCTCGTAGCGGATCGGGTACAGACGCAGCGACAGCGCCGTCGCCACCGACGAACTGGACGAGGTACGAGACGAGGACGGTGATGGCCGCGCCGACGACGCCGTAACGGGGAATCAGCCACGCTGCCAGCCCGAGCGACATCGCCGCGGCGGTAATCGTCGAGACCGAGTAGAATTCCGTGCGGTCTCGTGAGGTTCAGGCCGATGGACGTCAGCTGGTAGATGCCCTGCAGGCCAATGGCCATAGCGATGAGCGGCACGACGGGCAGCGCGTCGAGGTACTCGGGCTTCAGCACCAGGAGGATGACGTCGTGGGCGACGGCGGCGTGCCGGCGACGAGCAGGACGAAGATGGCCACGCCGTAGGTCGCCATCTTGGCGAACACTTCTTTGGCGCCGGCTGGCGCGAGGTCGCGTAGTAGAACGGCGCCCAGGCCGTCTCCAGCGCGCCTTTGAAGAACCCGACGCCGGTGCCGAGCGCGACGCCGTTCTGGTACACGCCCAACTCGCTCTGCGCGGCGAGCACGCCGCCCGCGCCGCTGGCCAGGTGTGACCGAGCACGATCTTGGGCGCGCTGTCGAGCGTCTGCGACGCCAGGCCCGCCGGCAGGCGAGGCAGACCGAAGCGCAGCGTAGCTTTGAGCTCCGTCCACGAGAACACCGGGCCGAGCAGCGACCGAAACCACGGCCACATGAACGCCAACAGCATCACCGTGAGGATCAAGTCCGTCAGGTACATTCCGGTGACGCCGAACCGCAAGACGATGACGAGCAGCACGCGCAGCAGCACCGTCCCCAGCGGACCGCGCGAACGCGAACGCGCTGTACGTCGCGGCCTGGTCCTGCATCCGCATCGAGTGCATCGGCACGAACGTGAACGCCATCAGCGCGATGTTCACGAACATCAGCCGAAGCGCGGTCAGGTAGCGGATGTCAAGCGAGAGCGCGTGCGCCAGCCCGCGGGACCCGAGGAGCGCCACAGCCAGCAGGACGCCGTCGGCGGCCACCAGAAACCAGACGATCGTGCTCGTCATCAGGCGGCGCGGCGCGCCCTCGGACCGCTCGAGGTAGAAGCGCATGAAGGACCCGTCCAGGCCCCAGCGCGACAGCACCTTGGCGAACGTCTCGGCCGCGATGATGAGCGACAGCGCGCCGTAGTCGACCGGCGTCAGGATGTCGAACTTGACGTAGATGGGGAGTAGCAGGAAGTTGACAACGCTGATGGCGGCGTCGCCGGCGCCGTAGATCGCGACGCCCTTGGTCAGATGTTTGGCATGTGCCCGCAAGACCGGCCGTCCTACCTCACACGCGCTCGAAGCGCAGCACGTTCAAGAAGCACCAGCCGGGCGCCGGGATGAGGCGCGTCAGCAGCCGATGCAGCCAGAGAAGTCGGCCGGGCGACCGCCGGATGGCCCGCGTCAGGACGGGCACGGTCGGAAAGATCCCCCGCCGGTCGCGCAGCCGAAAGCCCGCTTGCCGCGCCAGCGCGAGGTACTCGCCGATCGGCCGGTCACCGGGGTGCTTGAGCCGGGTTGGCCGTGCGGATCAGCCGGCCGGCCAGCAGGAAATGCAGGCGCGACTGCAAGTGCGCCAGGTTGGGCACGGTCACGAACAGCTCGCCGCCCGGCACGAGCACGCGAGCCAGTTCGGCCAGCGCCCGGGCCTGGTCCTCGAACGAGAGGTGCTCCAGCACGTCGAGGCAGAGCGCTCGATCGAACGACCCGTCGCCGTACGGCAGCTGAGCCAGCGACCCGCGCTGCACCCGCTCGGACTGCGTAGTTCGGATCGAGGCCGTCGATCGCCAGGCGCGAATGGAACTCGTCGACGAGGACACCCTCGCCGCAGCCGGCGTCCAGCACGCGCGTCGCCGGCGGCAGGGCCCGCGAGGTACGCGCGGACGGCGTCAAGCTTGGCCAGGTAGGTCGGATAGAACTCCCAGTCCGGAGACAGCTCCCGGTGGTAGTCGCCGCGCGCCGCATATTCGCCCGTCCGCTCGACGGACGCGGGCTTCATCATGGGCAGGATTGTACGTGCGTTTTCGGCCGCGGCGGTCAGTTTGCGCCCCGCCCCTGGCCTTGTTGGGCCGGCGGAGCGGCTGGCGGAGAGGCCGGCGGCGTGTTGAACTGGCCGGCGCCCGGCACCGTGGGGGCGACCGGGCCGAACCCGCTGGGCGACGAGGGGGCCTGGCTCTGCTGGCCCGAGTTGCCTTGATTCCCGGACCCCTGATTGGGCCGCAGCTGCTGCGGGCCGCCCGGCATCATGGCCGGGGGCATCACCGGCGGGATCTCGTCTTCCGGGCCCCGCGGGGTCATGAGCGGCGCGGCGACGGGCGAGATGCCGCTGGGCGTATAGCCGGCCGAGACCGTCGGGTGGCTCGACGCGAGGATGTAGACCACGCCGCACGCGTCGCCTGACGGGCTGCGCGGTGCGACGACGTAGCCGGCGGTGTCGCGGAGCAACGAATCGATCACCTGCAGCTCGGGCTGGTCGTTGAACTCGAGCGTGACCGGCCCGCCCGCGATCTTGTCGGCGTTGACGAACTGGCATCCGCTCTGACGCTGCCAGTCGGAGAGAATCTCACGCACCGTGACGTTCTGGGCCTTGAGCGAGACCCGGTGGTCCTCGAACGACAGCCGCAGCTCCCGCTGGCCGCTCGCGACCGGCGCGGCGCCGCAGTGCCGGGGACGCTCGGGGCCTGGCTCGTCGGGGGCGCCTGGGGAACGGCCATCTGCGAGGCCGCCGGCGACCCGACGATCGGGACGGCCACCGACGACTGCGCGTCCGCCGGGCGCGATGTCGCGCACGTCAGCCCCGCCGCGATTCCCAGCACCAGCACCATTCGCATCAGGAGACCCTTCACCTGAGTATAAGACGGCGCGGGCCGCCAGGCGGACGGCAGGACAAGGGGACAGGCGGGCAGCGTCCCATGGCACCGGCTGGAACCCCGGTGCGGTGACCTGACCCCTTTTCAGATGGTGCGCTTGACCCAGAGCGGCGAGTCTTTCTTGGGCAGGTCGCAGGTGCGGCAGATCTCGGGGCCGCCGCTCTCGAGCTGCTGGCGGCGGACGGCGCGGTAGGCCGGCGAGTTCCATACCTGCGTCGATCGTCGACGTCCGCAGGTCCCCGAGGATGTGACGGCCGTCGAAATCCGCGCAGCAGAGGGAGACGCGGCCGTCCCACAGCACGGTGAACGTCAGCCACAGGCGGTAGCACGGGTAATGCACGTCGGAGCGGTCGTTGAGCGTGCCGGCCCAGTTGTGCAGGTCGGTGACGTGGATCTTGTCGGCGACCTGGCTCCACTCGCGGATGAAGCCCTGTTCGTCGCTGGAGTTGTCCTGGCGCACGAACGAGAGGATCAGCTTCGGGTGCGTGCGGCCGCGCTCGCCGCGCAGCCGCACGAGCGTGCGGATGTTTCCGATCACGGTGTCGTAGTCGAGGTGGACGCGCGTCCGTTCGAACGTCTCCTTGCCCCCGGCATCGACGCTGATGTTGATCGCGTCGAGTCCGGCGTCGATCATGCCGGCGGCGATCTCCTCGGTGATGAGCGACCCGTTGCTGATCATGCCGACTTCGCGGATCCCGCGGGACTTGGCGTAGCGAACCTTTTCGACGAGCTGCCGATCGAGGAACGGCTCGCCATAGTTGTGCACCCGCACGTGGGTGATCCCCAGCGCGGCGCACTCGTCGACGACCTTCTGGAACAGCCCCATCTCCATCACGCCCTGCTGGCGATGCATCTCGTCCCTCGGGCAGAAGACGCACTTGGCGTTGCAGAGGTTCGTGCTTTCGATCTGAACGATGTCCGGCAGATGGCGCGCGCGGTCGCGGCCCGTGGCGAGCAGCCATCGACGCACCAGCTTCCCATTGGCGAGCAGTACTCGCTCGGCTACGGACCGTGCGCGTCGAGAAAGGGACACAGGGCGGTAGATCGATTATCGCCGATTCGCCGGCTCGGCCGTGGCGCGCTCGTGCGCGATGACCCGGCGGAGAATGTCATCGAGGCCTATCGTCGGCGAGTAGCCGACAAGGGCGCGGATTTTCGACAGATTCGGCACGCGCCGCGGCATGTCCTCGAAACCGGCTTCGTAGGCTTGATCGTACGGGATCCGGACGATCTCGGAGGCGCTCTCGGTCATGGCCTTCACCCGCGCCGCGAGGTCGTTGATCGAGATCTCCTCCGTGTTGCCGATGTTGAACACGTTGCCGACCGCCTTGGACTCCTGGGCGAGCGCGACGAGGCCGTTGACGACGTCGCCGACGAAGGTGAACGACCGGGTCTGCGTGCCGTCGCCGTACACCGTGATCGGGACGCCGGTCAGCGCTTGCCTGACGAACGTCGGGATGACCATGCCGTACCGGCCGGTCTGGCGCGGGCCCACCGTGTTGAAGAGCCGCACGATGATCGTGGGCAGGTGGCGCTCCTTCCAGTAGGCGAGGGCCAGAAACTCGTCGAGGGCCTTGCTGCACGCGTACGCCCACCGGTGTTTGGGGGTGGGGCCCATGACCAGGTCCGCGTCCTCGTGAAACGGTACCGCCGTGCTCTTGCCGTACACCTCCGAGGTCGAGAAGATGACGACGAGCTTGCCCTTCTTGGCCGCGTGCTGCAGCACGATCTCCGTGCCGTGGACGTTGGTCTCAATCGTCCGCACCGGGGCCTCGACGATGAGCTTGACGCCGACGGCCGCCGCCAGATGAAAGACGATGTCGGCTCGGTCGATGAGCTCGGCCGTGAGCGACTCGTTCATGACCGAGTCGATCGTGTAGCTGAACCCCGCGCGGCCTTTGAGGTGCACGATGTTGTCCATCGAGCCCGTCGAACAGGTCGTCGATGACATGCACGACGTGCCCTTGATCGAGCAAGGCCTCGGCCAGATGCGATCCGACGAACCCCGCGCCGCCGGTAAGAAGAGCCTTCATGTGCAGGTCCTGTTCACGTGAAAAAGCGCGACGCCGAATGCCTATCGCGCCAAAGCCAGGATGGCGTCGGCGGCCCGGACGGCCGCCTGCCCGTCGGGCGTCAGCGCGTACCGGGCAACGAACGCCTGGGTCGCGGCCGCCAAGCGGCCCCGAACCTCAAGATCATACAGCAGCGCCTCGAGCATCGCCGGAATCGCGTCCGCGCTCTCGGCGCCGAGCATCACCCCCGCCGACACAAACGGGCTGAGGTTGTTCGGCAGGCCCACGACCAGGACCGGCACGCCGAGGACGGCGGCGTCGATGCCGACCGTCGAGTTCATGGTCACCAGGCCATCGGCCGCCGCCAGCAGGCTCGCCAGGTCCGCCTCGGCTGGCGCGATCGAGACGTTCGACCAGCCGCCCGTGCTCGACTCGTAGACGGCGGGGGTCTCGGCCGGATGCGTCTTGATCAGCAGATGGATGTCGGGGCGGCGGGCGACCGCGAGGACGAGAGCCGGCAGCGTGTCACGAATCTCGGCGAACTTCGCGGCCAGCACGACCAGCGACGAGTCGTCGGGCACGCCCCAACGGCGGCGGAGGCCAGCGCGATCCGACCGCAGCACCGACAGTCTCGCGGCCAGCTGGTCGAGTTGCGCGCTGCCGGTCACCGCGAGGCTTTCGGCCGGGTAGTTGCCCGCCCGCTCGAGAAACTCGGCGGCGTATCCGTCGAAGAGGAGCGTGCGATCGGGCCGTGGGAACCCCGCGTCGGCGCCGGCGGGCGCCATCTCGTCCGGTTCGTGGAGATAGTTGAGCCAATGGCGGTAGATGAAACCGTGCTGGAGTCCGACCGAGCGCACGCCGCGCCGCCGGGCCTCCAGCAGAATGGCGCGGCCCCATCCGCCGGCCTCCGCATAGGTCAGCACCAGCGGAGGCTCAAGGACATCGAGCGCGCTGCCTGCCTCGTCCATCGCGCGGGCGGACCAGGGCCACTGCAGGAGTGCGACCGCCTCGAGCTCGGCCGAGAGAACCGCCCAGAGGTCGCACCCGCGGTAGATGGCGGCTTCGCGGATTTCCTCGCCGGCCGAGAGCGCCTTGGCGAGTTGTCGGCGCCGGCGCCACAGGTCGAGAGACCCGTCGAGCGCCTTGCGCGGCGCGAGCCGCTCGATGGGCGTCACCGGAGGGCCGGCTTCCTGGCCGGGTGCGATCGGGTCCCACCATCGCCGGGCCCGGAAGTTGCGCCGCGGGCCGACGCCGACGAAGAAGAGGTCGGCGGCCGTCAGCCGCTCGGCCAATTGCTCGAGGACGGGGCCCACGTAGCGCTCACGCTGGACGTCGGGCGCCGTCCAGAACGCCGTGTGCATGAACGCGACGACGTGAGGGTGCGCCATCCCTTCGAGCGCGGGAGTCGGGCGCAGCCGCGACAAGCGCGCGGTCGTGCCGATGAGGTAGCTGGACCACGTGAAGTCGCGCGCGGCGGGCGCCGGACCGCGGATGTCCACCGGGATGCCGGCCGCTTGCGCAAACGCGGCCGCCGACACCCGTGCGACATCGTCCGAGCCGTCAACGATGATGCGCGCCGGTTCGTGCTGCTCGCGCGCGGCTTCGAGCGCCAGCACGGTCGCGACGGCGCCGTCGAGGCGCCGCATCTTGTGAAGGTACAGTTCGGTAAACCACCACAGCGAATCGCCGCGATAGGTGAACCGCTCGCGCATCGTGTCGGCGCCGTAGCGGACCAGGCGCAGGCGCTTGATCCACCGATTGGACTCCTCGCGCGCGCGGTCGCGTCCGTGGGCCCCGAGCAAGTCGGACCGCGTCGTGCGGAGCTCGCGGCCGCTCGACGACACGCAGGTGATGGCCACGCTCAAGGCTGTTCCCTTGTCTCCTGCAGCAGCGCCTCGCCGGCCGCGACGACGGCGTCGACCGAGATGCCATCCATGCAGTCGGGGACGTGGCCGCGGCACCGCTCCGGGGGCAGCCGGACGCGGCCGCACGGGCTGCACGGCAGGTCGACCCGCAGCACGCGCGCCTGGCCAGCCAGCGGGCCGTACCGGCGCGGATCCGACGGACCGAAGAGCGCGACCACGGGGGTATTCATCGCGGCCGCCAGGTGCATCGGGCCCGTGTCGCCCGTGATCAGCAGATCAAGCTCGGCCAGCAGGGCCGCAAGCGCCGGCAGGTCGAGCGCCCCGCTCACGTCGACGAACGGCACGCCGTGCAGGCCTTGGCGGGCGAGGTCGACCAGCGCCCGGTCGGCCGGCGCGCCCGTCAACACGATCGTGGCGTCGTGGGCGCGCGAGAGGATCCGCGCGGCGGCGGTGAACCGATCGACATGCCACTGCTTCGATTCGCGGCCGCCGCTCACGTGCACGCCGATGAGCGGGCGGGCGTTCGCGCCGAGCGCCGTGCGCGCCCGATCGACGGCGTCCGGGGGAGGAATGAGGCGCGGCCACCCACTGGCGGGCTCGGGCGTCTCGGCGATGGCCCGCCCCGTGGCCGACCCGGCGAGCCGCCGGGCATTGGTCAGGACGTGTGCCGTCAGGTCGTAGGCGAGTGGCGTCGTGAGCAGCGCCCCGCCGCCGCCCGTCCAGTAGCCGTAGCGCCTGCGCGCGCCGCTCAGCCAGGCGAACAGGTTGCTGCGGATGTCGGGCTCGAAGTTGATGGCGACGTCGTAGGATCGGTGCCGCCAGGCC
The DNA here is from genome assembly GCA_963849525.1 of uncultured Acidobacteriota bacterium. Classification (GTDB taxonomy): domain Bacteria; phylum Acidobacteriota; class Vicinamibacteria; order Vicinamibacterales; family SCN-69-37; genus CAVXSP01. The sequence goes on from CAWKHL010000010.1 coordinate 1,475,194, forward strand.
CGAGCGCGCGCGAGGAGCCTCGGCCATCCGACCCCCGATGCTCCGCGCGCCAACCACGGCACGTCGAGCGTCTCCACCCGTGTGACGTCGGCAATCAGATTCGCGAGCGGGGCGTTCCAACTGCCAACGACGAGATCGATCTCGGCGGTGGGCCAGGCCGCGCGAACGTCGCGGATGGCATCGAGGACCATCAGCAGGTCGCCGATCCGCTCGAGCCTCAGCAAGAGGACCCGGCGGGGCTCCGTTGCCGACGGCGGCGGCCTCCGCCATCGCAGCGGGGCGAGCGCCACGTCCGTCAGGCCAACGAGCCAGCGTTCGCGTGCGTCATGGATCTGGAGGTGACTGAACATGGATGTCAGTGAACCTCGATGCGATCGACCATCACGCCCAATTGTCGATCGTCGGTGCCCCCGACCCACGCCTTTGGCATCCAAACCGTTGACACGAGTCGAAGCTGGGCGGGGTCGTCCATGCGGGCGGCCTTTTGCGCCAAGTCCGCGGGAATTGCGAACCGATACTCGCGGAATCCCGGCCCGACGTCCGTGCTGCCGAGCGGCGTGTACTCCTGAACGACGCCGCTGGGGTCGGGCAGTCCGAACGAGACGGCGACTCGCGCCTGCGGCGCCTGCGCTGGCCGTCCACCATCGTGCATCACGAGCACGACCTCGCGCTCCGCACCGGTCATGCCCGGGATTCGAGACGTACGAGGTGGGTCCGGTCCAGCGAATCGTGCGGCCCTCGGTGACTTCCTTCGCATGGAATCGGACGACGTTCAGGTCGTCGCGATAGCCGACGTCCAGCGTGAACGGTCCCGGCGCCAGATGTCCCACCGACAGCTCGTAGATGCCGTAGTCGAACTCCTTGCGATGGACGCCCGTGGGATAGGCGTTGTACGCGGACTCGTACTCGGGCACCTGGATGTCCTCGCCCGCGACGGGCGTCGCGACGATTTCCCGGGAGAGCAGGTCGGTGCCGCCGGCGCCCAAGAAGAAGACGTGCGCATAGCGTTTCAGCGCGTCCGCGAGGAACAGGCGCAGCACGAGCTTATCGGGGCGCGGTGAGTTGAGGACCAGCACGTGGCGCGCGTAGATATAGGCCAGCGGCAGCCCCAGTACGTGGGTGTCGGAAGCGTTGCGCGACTCCACGATGACGAGATCGCGGTCGCCGAACCGCCCGGCCAGCCGCTCCAGGTACGGAATGATGCCGGCGTACTCGACGTGCGGCATGATCGGCGCGGCCTTGACGACGTACTGCTGGCCGAGCCAGACGAGCAGGATGGCGCCGGCGGCCGCCCGTGGCCAGCGCCAGCGGCGCCACGCCCGGGGCAGTTCGTCGAGCGCCGCCGCGGCCGCGAAGATCAGCGCGCCCGGCAGGATGACCGGCAGGAATCGGCGGGCGGCCCAGAAGTGATCGGGCACGATCTCGATCTTGTAGAAGAAGAACAGCGAGAAACTGGCGAACACGAGCACGAGTGCCGCATCGCGCCAGAACCGCCGCAGGACGACCACGACCAGTCCGGCGATCGCGAGAACGAGCCCCAGCCACTGCAGATAGAACGCGGCGAACATCTTCAGGGCGTACGCGTTGTAATCGGTCAGCCGACCTCCGGGCCTTCGGAAGAACAGGGCGTAGACGGCCGCCGCGACCATCACGGCCGCAAGGCCCGCGGGCACGGCCCGCCGCGCGCGATCGGCGAATCGCTGGCGCAGCCAGACCAGCACGATGAGGATGACGCCGCCGCCTATGGCGCCCGCCGTGACCGCCGCGACCGGCAAGTGCTGCAGGTAGATGATCGGGCGCTCGGCGTAGGCGCGGAGCGGGCCCGCCAGATAGAGGCAGTTCGCCGCGCCGCAGACAGCCAGGGGCAGGACGAACCAGATCGACGGACGCTCCCCCTGGACGATCCACATCAACGCCGCCGCCGCGCCAATCGCCACGACCACGAGCCAGCCGTCGACGCGGGCGAAGAGCAACAGCCCGATCAGGCCGGCTGCGACAGGGGCGAAGAACCGGTCGCGATCGTGATGCGCGCGCGCGAACGCGAGCGTGCCCGCGAACAGCAGCGGCTGCATCACAAGCTCGGTGTTCGGGTAGCGGGCGAACCAGACCTCCGCCACGTTGAGGCTCAAGAGAATCGCCGCGGCAGCGGCAGCCGTCCGGCCGACGAATCGCGCGCCAGAAAAGTACACCGCCAGCAGGCCGAGCAGGCCCCAGACGCCAATCGTGAGACGGGCGCCGGAGAGCCCGTCCAATCCGTAGCCAATCGCGATGGAGGCGGGGTAGAGCTGCGGAAACTGCCCGATCACCTCGCCCGTCGACGTGTGCCGGACGAAGAAGCCCATGAACCGCACGCTGTCGTACGTTGGGTCGTGGTACGAGGGGAAGAACAGATCGCGCGCGTACGGCGGCACGGCGGCGACGTCCGGATCGTGGATCGTGAGCGAACCGCGCTGGGCGATCTGGATCCCTTCGTTCATGTACGTCCCGGGATCTTTGCCGCCGATGATGTACTCCGAGGGCGGAAAGAACCTCCAGAGCGCGAGGCCGACGAGCAGGAGCGGCACCAGGATCGCCCACGATGGGCGGGCCGCCGACGACCCCAGGCGGAGCCGTCCGCGCGCGCCGATGACGAGCAGCAGACACAGGCCGGCGTTGATTTCGATGAGCCGTGGGAAGCGGTACCGGTCGAACGCCGCCAGGACGAACACCACGCTGACCGACCAGGCCACGCTGAGCAGGAGGCCCCAGAACCCGCGCTCGCCGGCGGAGAGCGCCGCCCGGCGTGGGCGATCGCCCACCGGAAGACGGAAGAAGAGCGCGCCGGGCAAGTAGCCCACGAGGAGCGCGTCGAGCAAGAACAGGGAAAGGGAGTGTCCCACCGTGTCGCCCGTCACGTCTCGTCGGGCACTACGACCTTAGCATCCTTAACATTCGCGGACGGCGGCGACGACGGCATCCACGTCGTCGTCGGTCAGCCCCTGGTGGAGCGGGAGGGAACAGACCTGCTCGCAGATTCGATCGGCGACCGGACAATCGGCGGCGGAGAGCGCCGCGAACGCCGGCTGCTTCGGAATGGCGATGGGATAGTGCACGAGCGTTTCGATGCCGCGGCTCGACAGGTGCGCTCTGAGGGCCGCGCGATCCGTCGAGAGCACCGGGAACAGATGGTAGACGTGGCCGGGATCGCATTCGGGCGGGACCGTGACGGGCGCGTCCCGCAGCGCCTGCCGGTACCGCGCGCCAAGCGCGCGTCGGCGCGTCGTCCAGGCAGGCAGTCGCACGAGGCGCACGCGCAGCGCGGCCGCCTGCAACTCGTCGAGCCGGCTGTTCACGCCGAACTCCACGTGGTGGTAGCGATCCTCCTGGCCGCCGTTTCTCAAGCGCTTCAGGCGCTCGGCGAGGCCGACGTCGTGCGTGATCACGGCGCCACCGTCGCCCAAGGCCCCGAGGTTCTTCGTGGGGTAGAAGCTGAACGCCCCGGCCGCGCCGAACGTGCCGACGGGCCGACCCGCGCAGGTGCCAAGATGGGCCTGGCAGGCGTCCTCGACGAGCGCCAGGCCGTGCCGTGCGGCGAGGGCCTCGAACGCGGGCATGTCGGCGGCCTGGCCGTAGAGATGGACCGGCATCAGTGCCGCGGTGCGCGGCGTGATGGCGGCCTCGGCGGCAGCCGGATCGAGCGTCAGGCGCTGCGGGTCGATGTCGGCGAAGACCGGTTGAGCGCCGGCCATCATGATGGCGAGGGCCGAAAACGCTGCGGAGAGCGGGCTCGTGATGACTTCGTCGCCGGGGCCGATGCCGAGCGCGCGCAGCGCGAGCGCGAGCGCGTCGGTGCCGTTGCCGACGCCGATGGCGAACTCAGCGCCGCACGCGGCCGCGAACTCCTCTTCGAACGCGGCCACCTCCGGGCCGAGGACGAACCAGCCTCGGTCGATGACGCGGTCGATGGCGGCCCGAACGGCCTCGTCGTCCGGGCCGGGGCGCAGCTTGAGAAAGCGAACGTCCCGGCTCATGGTGTGGTCGGCTCCGAGGTGTCCTCGGCATACTGGTCGAAGTTGGCCCGGTAGAAGGCGAGCGTGCGATGAAAGCCTTCACGGAGGCCGACCTCGGCCCGCCACCCAGTGGCCCGCTGGAACTTCGAGGAGTCCGAGTAGAACGATCCAATGTCAATGCGCTTCATCTCTGGAGGCCACTCGATAAAGCGCACGGACCCGCAGCCTGCCTCGGCCAGGAGCAACGTCACCAGATCTCGGTGGCTGACGGGTTCGGTCCCGCCGACATTGAAGACGTCACCATTGAGCGTATCCAGGACGCCCGCGCGCAGCAACGCGTCGACGGCGTCGTCGACATAGACGAAATCGCGGATCTGGGAGCCATCGCCGTAGATCTGAATCTCTTTTCCTTCCATGGCCAGGCGGATGAACCAGCCGATGAAGCCCTGACGGTTATGGCGGATGAGCTGCCTGGGGCCGTAGACGTTGGTGAGTCGGAGCGAGCACGCACGCACGCCAAAGACGTTGTTGTAGACGATGTGGTAGTTCTCCCCAGCGGCCTTGTTGATGCCATTGATGTCCGTGGGGCGTACCAGGTGCGACTCGTCAACCGGCAGTCGATCCGGGCGGCCATAGATCTGTCTGGTTCCCGCATAGACGACCTTCGTGGCGGGATTGTGCTGGCGGCAGGCTTCCAGGATCGTCAATTGGCTGCGGCAGTTGATCTCGAGGTCCGTGTGCGGGTCGCGCATGCTGTCGATATGGCTGACCTGCCCAGCCAGATTGAAGATCACGTCGCGCCCTTGCACGAGGTAGTTCATCGTCGTGCCCTGGCGCACGTCCGCGATGTTCACCCGGAGGCGATCCTCGTATCCGTCGATGTTGAAGAGGTTCCCGCCATAGTCGGGCAGCAGCGAGTCGACCAGGAGGACGTCGGCGCCGAGGTCCACAAGGCGCCTGGCGAGGTTTGATCCAATGAAGCCAAGGCCGCCCGTGATCAACACGCGGCGATGCTGGTAGAACGCCCGGAAGTCAGCACTCATGAGCGGTCCTGCTCCGTCGGCTCGACTGCGGCGTCCTGGCGCCGATGGCGTCCGAAGACGGCCAGGTCGAGCCACAATCGGGCCACGTCGGCCGCCGTTCGGGCGAGTCGCGGGAAGTTGAAGAACTGCGACTTGCCGAACGCCCGATGATAGTGGTGCACGGGCACTTCGGCGATCGCAAAGTGCGCGTCGGTGATCTTCTTCATCATCTCCAGGCAAATGACTCCGCTGTTCTCGACCAGGTGCACCTGGTCGAAGATGGACCGGCGCATCAATCGGAAGTCGCAGTCGACGTCCCGCACCCGAAGTCCGAACAGCCACTTGACCGTGTAATGGTAGATGCGGCCGATGATGATCCGATGCAGCGGGTCGGATCGACTGATCTTATAACCATTGACCAGATCGATCCCCGGGGTCATGTGCGGCCAGAGGACCGAGAGCTCGGCTGGGTCGTATTGGGCGTCGCCGTCCGTGTAGAAGATGAGTTCCTTGCGCGCGTGCGAGAATCCGCTGCGCAGCGCGCCGCCGTAGCCGCGATTGGTGGCGTGGTGGATGACGCGGACTTCGGGGTAGGTACGGGCCAGTTCGTCGGCGATGTCCGCCGTGGCATCCGCGCTCCCGTCGTTGATGATCAGGACCTCGAAGTCGTCGGTCAGCGCCTGCGCCGTGCGGCGCGCGGTGATGACCAGACTGGCGATGGTGCCGCTGTCGTTGTACGCGGGAAAGAAGATGCTCAATCCAGGAGCAGGGCGGCCGGCGGCAGACGTCATTGTGTCAACGGCCAAACGCTAACACGACGCGCGTGTCCGCGCATAGGCGGCTTCGAGCCGCTCGGCGACCCGATCCCAGCTGAAGTCGCGCGTGATCTTCCGCCGCGCGGCGTGTCCGAGCAGCGCCGCCCGGGCGGGATCGGCCAGCAGGCCGGCGATGGCGTCGGCCAAGGCCGTCGCATCCCGCTCGGGGACCAGCCGGCCGTCAACGCCGTCGTCGATCGCTTGCGGAAGTCCACCGGCTGTGGTCGCGACCACCGGCGTTCCCGACGCCAGCGCCTCGAGCGCGAAGTTGGGCAGCCCGTCGACGTTGCCGGCCTCGTCGCGTACCGACGGCACGGCCACCACGTCGGCCGCGGCGACGAACCTGGCGATGTCGTCTTGAGACTGATTGCCGATGAGGAGCACGCGGCGGTACCCGGCCTCCGCGGCCCGCGCCGACAGCTCGTCGTGCAAGTCGCCCTCGCCGGCAATCAGGAGCTGAACGCGCGGGTCGCGGCGCGCCATCTGCCGCACCGCGTCGATCAGGTACTCGAACCCCTTCTTGCGTACGAGCCGGCCCGCGGTGAAGACGAACGGGGCGTTGCCCAGCCCCAGTTGCCGGCGCACGTCGGCGCGCGCCTCCTCGTTGGGAGCGAACCGCGTGGCATCGACGCCATAGGGGACGGTCTCGAGGCGCGCCGCGTCGGCGCCGAGCCCAACGGCGCGCCGGCAGAGATCATCACTCGGCGCCGTCACCCACGCCGCGCGTCTGAAGACCGCCCGCGCGGCCGCCCGCGCGGAGGCGTGGCGCTCGGCCACGAAGACGTCGGATCCGTGGAGGCTGACGACGAGCGGGAGACGGCGCGCGGCCAGGGCCGCCATGACGCCTCCGGGCACGACCCAGTGGCCGTGCATGACGGTGGCGCGGCGTTTCTTGGCCACACGCCAGGCCTTGAACCAGCCGGCGGCCAGCGCGGCGGGCGCGACCATCCACGCCGCCGCCCGTACGTGCGTGTCGGCGCGCATCCCGGCTGCGTAGCCGAAGACGTTCAGCGACGCGAGCGGCGCGTAGTGGAAGAAGTGAAAGTGCACGCCGTCATCCACCGCCGGTCGGCGAATCGATGGATGCCACGGCGCGACGAGGTGAACCTCGTGGCCGCGCGCCGCGACGCCCTTCGCGATCGGCTCCATGAAGCTGCCGACGCCGTCCCCGGGAAACCGGGGATACGAGGTGGCGACCATCACGACAATCTGGCGCATGTCGTCAGGAAACGTCGGCAGGAGGCCGCAGGCGCCCTCCGCGAAGGATCAGACGCCATGGCGTGAGCAGAGACTCGGTGAGCACGGCCGACGAGACCTTGGAATAGCCTTGCTGCCGCTCAACGAAAATGATCGGGACTTCGCCGATGCGGCAGCCGCGGCGCGCCGCTTCGAACAGCATCTCGATGAGGAACGCGTATCCGTTCGTGCGCGGGCTCTCGAGCGGGAGTCGAGCGAGCGCTGTCCGCCGCCAGGCCCGGAATCCGCTCGTGCAGTCGCGGGGGCCGAGGCCGGTGATGAGGCGGATGTAGCGATTGGCGAAGGTGCTCAAGATGATGCGCTGGAGCGGCCAGTTCACCACGCTGACGCCGGAGAGATAGCGGGACCCGATGACGAGGTCGAACGTCGAGAGCGCGCCGATCAGGTCCGGCAGGTAGCGCGGATCGTGCGAGAAGTCGGCGTCCATCTGGCAAATGGCCTCCGCGTCGGTCTCGAGCGCGCGCCGCAGGCCGTCCACGTACGAGCGGCCGAGGCCGCGCGGTCCCGTCCGGTGCATGACCTCGATGCGCCCGGCATGCTTCTCGACCAGTTCATCGGCGAGTTGGCCCGTCCCATCGGGAGAGCCATCGTCCACGACGAGTAGGTTCGTGTCGGGCACCTGCAGGATGCCAGCCGCGATCCGCTCGAGATTCGGTCGTTCGTTGTAGGTCGGCAGGACAACGAGGGTCTTCATGACACCACCGATCTCGAGGACGGCATCCAGAGGGCGCCCGCGCACGACCACGAGCGCGGGATCGATGACCGGGATTCGGAACCGTTCCTGCGGAAAGAAGATGAGGCAGGCGAGCACCGCGGAGGCCGCGAGCAGCCAGAGGCCCGGAAGCCGTCCTCGCGCCCGTCCCGCCCGCCAGAGGCCCGCGAGGGCGAACGGCAGGAGCAAGCCGTACGAAAGGAGCGATGCCGCGTAGTAGCGCGCAGAATGCAGCCGATAGGATGGACCAACCGGCACGACCAGGTAGAACGCCTTGCGAGCCTCGAGCCCGAGCCAGGCCAGCTTGTGCGAGCCGATCCACGCGAACGCTTCGTGGTAGTAGAGCGGCTCGAACTGCGCCTCGGTCAGGCCGGGATGTCCGGCCCGTAAGGCTTCGTTCGCGCGCTTGATGTCCGGGTTGGCCGCCATGTCGCCCTCGCCTCGCGCGAGGGCGTTGTTGCCGGTCCAGAAGGTCACGCCGCCTTCGGTCGCAATCAGCACGACCCGCCCCTCCTGGCGATAGTTGCGCACGGTCCACGGACCGATGACGAGCGCGGCGCCGAGCGCCACGAGCAGCGCGACCCGCCAGCGGCGGCGCCAGAGCAGCCAACAGCCGGCGAGCGCGAGGAAGAGCACCGTGGCGGGCCGGACGAGCGCGGTCAACCCCGCGACCGCCCCGGTCCCCAGCCCGAGCCACGCCGTCCCGTCGGCTCGCGCAGCCGCGCGATCGAACATCCACGCCGCGGCGAGGCCCATTGGCCAGGCGAGCGCCTCACTGAAGGCGTACGCCGAGATCCAGATGAGAGGCGGATAGCAGGCGGCCACGGCGGCGGCGATGACGCCGGCCCGGGCGCCGGCCAGATTCGCGGCCAGCACCCCCACGAGCAGGACCCCCAGCGCGCCGACGACCGATTGCGCGACTTTGACTTCGGTCGGCACGGTGTCGGTCGCGCTGCCCGTCCGCCACCCACGATGGCCAGGAACGCGGGATAGCCCGGCGCGCGGCCGAACGGCTCGACGGGCGACGCGAGCACCGAGGCGTCGTACACGAACCCGTGGCCCGAGGCCAGGCTGCGGGCCAGCGAGAGATACTCGCGCTCGTCGCGCGTCATCGGCTCGCTCGTCCAGTAGCCCAGCGCGAACACGAGGCGGAAGGCCAGACCGGCGGCCGCCGCCAGCAGCATGCACGACATCGCGGCGCGGCGTGTCACTTCCGTCCTTCGGAGCGCAGCGCGGAGATCTGTTCCGAGACGAGGCCGATCAGGAAGACCATGACCGAGAGCAGGATCAGCAGCACCGACGTGGGCGCGAGGTGGTGCTGCGTCACGAGCGTCCACAAGGCGTAGGCGGCGCCCAGTACGAACGACGCCGCGGCGACTGGCAGGAACACGCGAAACGGACTGAAGATCGTGACGACGCGTACGACGATCAGGAGGAACTTCACGCCGTCGCGTGTCAGCCGGATCTTCGATTTGCCGGTCCGCTCCCGCGCGCGCACCGGTTCGAACGCGACGTTGTAGCCGGCCTTGATGAAGGCCAGCGTCGTCGTGGTCGGCGTCGAGAAGCCGTTCGGCAGCAGGTGCAGAAACTCGAGCAGGCCGTCGCGGCGGGCGGTCCGGAATCCCGAGGTCAGGTCGGGGACCGGCCGCTCGGTCAGGTAGCTGGCGAGCCCGTTGAGGACCGCGTTGCCCATCCGACGGAGTCGGCCCGCCTGGGTATCGGCGGCGCGCGCGCCAATGACGAGGTCGTACTCGCCGAGCCGGCCCACGAGCCGCAGCGCGTCGGCGGGAGGGTGCTGGCCGTCGCCGTCGATGATCAGCACGAACTCGCCGGTCGCGGTGCGGATGCCCGTTTTGACGGCCGCGCCGTTGCCTTTGTTATAGGGATGCCGAAGGACCCGCGCGCCGGCGGCCTCGGCCGCGGCCGCCGTGCCGTCGCGCGAGCCGTCGTCGATGACCAGGATCTCGCGCCACGGCGCCGCGGCCTGGAGCCCGCGCACGACTTCGGCGATCGCGCCCTCTTCGTTGCACGCGGGAATGACGATCGAGACGGTCGATGGGTCAGCCACTTACGCCTCCGGCCCTTGGTCGTCGGGCCCCTTGGGCGGTTCGCGCAGTTCCATCGCGCGCACGCGGTACAGCAGGTCTTCCAGAAGCTTGCGCGTGCCCGAGATCACGTCGGCGACCAGACCGATGAGCACGATCTGGAAGCCGACGATCATGAGCACCGCGGAGAAAATCAGCGATTGAATGTGGCCGAAGCCGCCCGTCGCAAAGAAGTAGTCGTAGACGAAGCGGAGGGCGACGACGAATCCGACCACGAAGAACGTCCCGCCGATGTAGGTGAACACCTTCAGCGGCTCGTACATCGCGTAGATGCGCACGATCGTGGCCGCCGATTGCTTGATGTAGGACAGCACGCTGTCGAACAGACGCGACTTGCGCGTGCCGGCGTTCGTGCCGACCTCGACGTGCGCAATGGCCATGCGCTTCTTGCCGGCCTGGATGATCGACTCGAGGGTGTAGGAGAACTCCGAGACGATCGTCATTCGCAGCGCGGCGTCGCGCGTGTACGCACGGAATCCGCTGGTCGTGTCCGGCACGGTCGTGTTCGACACGCGCCGGACCGTCCAGCTGCCGAACCGCTGCAGCAGCTTCTTCGGCCAGGACATGTGGGCGATGTCGCGGATGTTGCGGTCGCCGATGACGATGTCCGCCCGTCCAGTGAGGAGGGGCTCGATGAGCCGCGGGATGTCCGCACCGGCGTACTGGTTGTCGGCGTCGGTGTTGACGATGATGTCGGCGCCCGCCTTCAGGCTCGGCGTCGATGCCGGCCATGAACGCCGCCGCCAGTCCCTTGTGCCGGCGGAACCGCACGACGTGGTGGACGCCGTGGGCGCGCGCCACCTCGGCCGTCCCGTCCGTCGACCCGTCGTCGATGACGACCGTCTCGATCGCGTCAACCTGCGGGATGGTCTGCGGCAGGTCCGCCAGCGTCCCTGGCAGGGTGTCCGCCTCGTTCAGGCACGGAATCTGAATGATGAGCTTCGTCATGCCACGTCGACCAGGCGCTCGACGACGCCGTCCCAGGTGATCGTCCGCGCGCGCTCGTAGCCGGCGTCGCCAAGCGCCGCGGCCCGGGCGCGGTCGCCGGCGAGGCGGCCCATGGCGGCGCCAAGCGCCAGGGCGTCGGGCGGGCACACCGCGCCGTTCACGCCGTCAATGACGAACTCGTTCGGCCCGCCCGCGTCGGTGGTCGTGATCACCGGCTTGTGCGCGAGAAACGCCTCGATCGTGACGTAGCCATAGTCCTCGTCATATGGAGGAAAGATTACCGCGAGGCAGCCCGCGTACAGATCCAGGAGTTGGTCGTCGTCGACCGCCCCGAGAAAGCGCACCCGCGACGCGACGCCGAGCGTGTCGGCGAGCGCCTCGAAGGCCTCCCGCTGGGTGCCGGTGCCGGCAATCACGAGCGACACGTCCGCCGGCGCGTGCGCCATGGCGCGGATCGCGAGGTCGACGCGCTTGACCGCTTCGAGCCGGCCGACCGACAGGATGTAAGAGCCCGCCGCGCCGCCGCGCAGCCGCGCGGCGAGTCGGGGGGATGGTACAGCGGCTCGGAGGGCAGGCCGTTGAAGCGCGTGAGACGCGCCGCCGTGTTGCCGGCGTTGGTGAAGAGCCGCCGGCATTCGCCCAGCATCGCCGTGTCGAGCTCGACCAGTCGATCGCGGAGCGCCACATCGGACTCCACGTGTTCGAAGTCGCTGAACGGCGTTCCGGCCAGCTCGTAGGCGGCGCGGTACTGATGGATGAGCCACGCGACTTTGCAGGGGTGGCGCACGAAGTACGTGGGAAACTTCGTGCCGATCACCAGGTCGATGGGACGCCCGTTGCTCTCCTCGAGATCCAGGAGGCGCCAGGCGGCCGCGTGCGCCAGGATCTCCCGCTTCGGATACCACTTGAACGGCACGCGTACCAGTTCGGTGTCGTAGCCGTGCGCGCGCAGCTGGCGCACGAGCTCGCTCACATGGAACTCGGCCCCGCCCTGAACGAACGGTACCTGCGCTTCGCAGACCAGGATGGTGCGAATCATGCCACCCGCCGACCCGGCGCGCATCCTACCATGCGGCGCGCGCAGCCCACGCCGTGCGGACGCTTACGTGGCGTGGCGGAAGGTGATGACATCGCCGTCGGCCACGAGATAGTCCTTACCTTCGAGTCGCAGCTCGCCGTGCTCGCGGCACGCCGCCAGTGCCGCGCGCGCGACGAGCCGATCCCAGGGCACGACTTCGGCGCGGATGAAGCCTCGCTGGATGTCCGAATGGATGGCGCCGGCCGCTTCCTGCGCGGGTGAGCGTCGCGGAATCGACCACGCCCGGCATTCGTCCTCGCCGACGGTGAAGAACGAGATGTACCCGAGCAGGTCGTACGCGGCGCGAATGACGCGGTCCAGGCCCGAGGCCGAGAGGCCCAGGTCGGCGAGAAACGCCCGCGCGTCGGCCGGCTCGAGCTGCGCGATCTCGAGCTCGATCTTGGCGCAAATCCCCACCGCCGCGGCGTGTGTTTCGCCGAGGAACGTCGTCAGCCCCGTGGCGTCGGCCGCGCGCTCGGTCTCTGCCACGTCGGCCTCATCCAGGTTGACGACCAGCAGGAGCGGCTTGGCCGAGAGGAACTGGAAACCCCGCAGCAGCTTGAGATCTTCGCCGTCCAGCCCAAGCGTGCGGAGCGACCGGCCCTCTTCGAGCGAGGTCTTGCATCGAATGAGCAGCGCCTGTTCTTTGAGCAGGTCGGAGGACTGGCTCTTCTTCAGGTCCTTTTCGAGCCGCTCGAGCCGCCGTTCGGCCACGCCGAGGTCGGCTAGCACCAGCTCGTCCTCGATGATCCGCGCGTCGCGCGCCGGATCGATGGACGACTGGGGATGCGGCACGCTGGGATCCCGGAACGCCCGGACGACATGGAGCAGGGCGTCGGCATTGCGGTACGCGGCCACGTCCAGCAGCGCCTTCGTGTCCGATCGGGCGGCCGCCATGTCGGCGAACTCGACCGTGGCCGGCACCCGTCGCTTCGGTTGAAAGAGCGCGCTGAGCTGATCGAGCCGATCGTCGGGGACGCGGGACATGCCCACGTTGGCTTCAGCCTTGCCGTGCGTGCGCGGAGCCTCGCGGGCGCTGGTCAGAAGCTGAAAGAGCGTCGTCTTCCCTGATGCGGGTAGGCCTATGAGGCCGGCGCGAAGCATGACCGACCGCCGATCCTAGCACGAGCTGAATATTCGTCGCACCTTCGCTTCGCCATTCGGGCGAAAGTAAGACGTAACATCAATTGTGTCTGCAGTTTGCGATTGACAGCCCGCACCAGTACTTCTACCATCCGCAGTGGACTTATTTGGAGTTTAGTGGAGCAAATGTGCTTCGCGGTAATCACTCAGCCAAGATCGACGACAAAGGGCGGCTGAAGGTCCCGAACGCCTTTCGAGCGCTCGTCCAGGACCAGCACGGCGCCTCTCTGTACGTTACCAGCGTTACGGGTGAATCCGTGCAGATTTACCCGATGCCCGTCTGGCTCGGCATCGAGGAGCGGCTGGCGCGGATCCCAGGCACGCACCCGTCCAGAGCCCGGTTTCTCGACCGCGTCAATTACTACGGGCAGGTGTCCGAGTTCGACAGCCAGGGCCGCGTCTTGATTCCCGCCAGGCTCCGCGATTCGGCCGGCATGGCCGGCGACGTCGACGTGCTGGGACAGATGAATCACCTGGAAGTCTGGAACCACGAACGGTTCCTGGTGAAGCTCTCGAGCGACCCGTACACGAACGACGACGCGAAGCTGTTGGCGGAGTTTGGCATCTGACGGGGCGCGCGCAGACGTGCACGAGCCGGTGCTCGTGGCCGAGGCGGTCGAGTGGCTCCAGCCGCGGGCCGGCGGCACGTATGTGGATTGCACGGTCGGACTGGGCGGGCACGCGCGGGCGCTGCTCGCCGCGGGCGCGGGCCGCGTGATCGGGATCGACCGCGACGAGGCGGCGCTCGCGCACACGCGGCGCGGGATGGCCGACGTGGGCGATCGGCTCGAGCTGGTCCACGCCGACTATCGGGAGCTCGCCGTGACGTTGCGCGACCGCGGCATCGACCGGGTTGACGGCGTGTTGGCGGACCTCGGCGTCTCGTCGCTGCAGTTGGACGATCCGGCGCGCGGCTTCAGCTTTCGCCACGACGGGCCGCTCGACATGCGGATGGACCGGTCGACTGGGGCGACGCTCGGCGAGCGGCTCGAGACGGTCGGCGAAGCCGAGCTGGCCGACGTGATTTACCAGCTCGGCGAAGAGCGCCGGGCCCGGCAGGTGGCGCGCGCCATCGTGCGCGCGCGGGAGCGGCAGCCGATGACGCGAACGACCGAGCTGGCGGCGATTGTGCGCCGGGCGGCGGGAGGCCGCGGGTGGCAGCGTCTCGACCCGGCCACGCGGACGTTTCAGGCGCTCCGCATCTGGGTCAACCGCGAGTTGGACGGTCTCGAGGGATTCCTGCGGGACGCCGTGGCGGCGCTGGCCACGGGCGGACGTCTCGCCGTGATTGCGTTTCATTCCCTGGAGGACCGCGTCGTCAAGAACACGTTTCGGGTGTTGGCGCGGGAAGAGGCGATCGTCCGTGTGTTGACGAAGAAGCCCGTCGTTCCCGCTGAGGCGGAGGTCCGGCGCAACCCGCGGTCGCGCAGCGCGCGGCTTCGAGTCGTGGAGAAGGTCGCATGAGCATAGACATCGAGTACGCCATCAAAAAGGACGTTCGCAACAATCCCATCGTCCGTGAGGTGGACGCGCGCCAGAAGCGGGAGTTTCTGCGCACGGCGTGCCTGGTCGGCGTGGTGGTCGCCCTCGTCCTGTTCTCCGCCTGGCAGCACTTCCGCATGGTGCGGACTGGGTACGACCTCCAGGGACTCGAGCAGTCCCGCACTGCCGAGGAGTCGGTCAACCGCAAACTCAGGCTCGAGGTCGAGACGCTGCGAGCGCCGCAACGCATCGAGCAGCTCGCCATGCAGGACCTCCACATGACGGCGCCGGCTCAGAAAGACACGCTCATCATCGAGCGCGCGGTGCCCGCGACCATTGGTGACGCCCAGAAGGCGATGATCGCGGCCGTCCGCTGAAGGCGCGCGGGATGTTCGAGCGGTTCTTCTCAGCTCGTCCGACCCGGCCCCGGGACGACCGCGAGCGCCGCGGCGCGCGTGCCGCGTTCAACGCCGTGCAGCGGCTGATGCGCCGCCCGCCCGCCATCTTCGATCCGCTGACGGCCGCCGAGCACGCCGGTGCGATGCCCGATCCACTCTGGCGATCCAAGTTCAAGCGTCGCGTCGTGTGCCTGCTCTGCGCGCTCGGCGTGTGGACCGTGGGCGTCGAGGCGCGCCTGGTTGAGCTGCAGGTCGTTCGCCACAAGGAGATGCTCGCCCGCGCCCTGGACCAGCAACAGCGGGTGGTCAAGCTCGTGCCGCAGCGCGGCGACATTGTCGATCGCCACGGCGAAGTCCTCGCGTACTCGGTCGATGGCAGCGCCATCGTGGCCGACCCGGCGGCCATCGACGATCCGACCAAAGCCGCCGACGAGATCTGTGATGCGCTGCGCGACTGCGATGCGTCGAAGCGGACGGGCCTCGAGAAGAGCCTCAGCCGCAAGACGATGTTCGCCTATGTCGATCGGCAGGTCGGCCCGGACCAGGTGCGCCGCGTCGAGGCGCTGAAGCTGCCGGGCATCCGCACGATTCCCGAGCCCCGGCGGTACTACCCCAACCTGGACCTGGCCGCGCACGTGCTTGGCTTCGTCGGGATCGACAACGAAGGGCTCGGCGGCATCGAGCGTTCTTTCAACAAGGTGATTCGCGGACGCCCAGGGGAAATGCTGCTCGAGGTGGATGCGCGGCGGAAGCGCCTCGACTCGCGAATCCAGCAAGCGCCGGTTGCGGGCGCCACGGTCGAGCTGACACTCGACCTGTACCTCCAGCACATCGCGGAGCGAGAGCTGCGCGCGGGCGTCGAGAAGACCCACGCTGACGGCGGGACGGCTGTCGTCATGGATCCCCACACGGGCGAGATCCTCGCGATGGCCAGCTATCCCGCCTTCAATCCCAACGACGTGCAGTCGGCGACCGACGCGGAGCGAAGGAATCGCGCCATCCAGGACATCTACGAGCCCGGATCGACCTTCAAGATCGTGACCGCGTCGGCGGCCTTCCAGGAAGGCGTCATGTCGGTCGACGATCTCATCGACACCAACCCCGGCCGCATCAACTTCGGGTCGCGCGTCGTCCGCGAGGACAACGGTCACGACTACGGCGTGCTCTCGTTCGCCGACGTCATCGTCAAGTCGAGCAACGTCGGCGCCATCAAGATCGGCCTGAAGGTCGGACCCGAGCGAATGGAGCGCTACATCCGACGGTACGGCTTCGGCCAGGCGCTGTTGCCGGACCTCGGCGGACAAAGCGCCGGCATCGTGTGGGACCCGGTCAAGCTCAGCGACAGTGCGCTGGCGTCGATGTCGATGGGCTACCAGGTCGGCGTCACGCCGCTCCAGATGGTCAACGCCGTGAGCGCGGTCGCCAACGGCGGGACGCTCTACCAGCCGCACCTGGTACGCGCCGTCATTCGCGGCAACGACCGGCAGGAGATCGCGCCGAAACCCTTGTGGCGCGTGATCAATCCAGACACCGCCGCCACGTTGACGTCGATCATGGAGGGCGTCGTCCAGCGCGGAACCGGCAAGGAGGCGCAACTCGCGGGCTACCGCGTCGCCGGCAAGACCGGCACCGCGGCGAAACTCGTGGACGGGCACTACTCGCACACCGACTACAACGTGTCGTTCGTCGGCTTCGTGCCGGCGAGCCGGCCGGTCCTGGCGATTCTGGTGCTCGTCGACACGCCGCGCAACGGGTCGCCGTACGGCGGCACGGTCGCCGCGCCGATCTTCAAGCAGATTGCCGAGGCGGCGCTGCGTCAGCTGGGGGTGCCGCCGACCATCAATCCTCCGCCGGTCGTGCTTGCCGAAGCGGGGACAGCCAACCCGCCGCTCACCGACCTGGCCGACACCAAGGTGGTGCCGCCCGATCCCGACCCGACACGACTCGGTGGATCGCTGCTGATGCCCGATGTCCGAGGCCTGAATGCCAGACAGGCGCTCCGCGCGCTGAGTGGCGTCGGTCTCACCGTGCGGCTGCTGGGCTCCGGGCTCGTGGCCGCCCAGACGCCCGAGCCTGGGACGCCGGTCGAATTGGGCGGGTCCAGCCAGTTGGAGCTCCACCGGGCGGTCGGTGGGGGGCCTCGCGAATGACGCTTGGTGAGCTGGCGGCCGCCGCGCGAACGCTCTCGCCCGACGCTCCGGTGGTCGCGGCGGAGAGCGGCCGGCAGAACGCGCGCGTGACGTCGGTCGTCCACGACTCGCGCGCGGTCGTCGCCGGCAGCGTGTTCGTCGCGATTCGCGGCGAGCGGGTCGACGGCGCGACGCTCGCTCCCGAGGCGATCGAACGGGGCGCGGTGGCCGTGGTCGCCGAGAGTGCGCCGCCCGTGCCGGCGGCCGTCGCGTGGCTGCGGACCACGAACGCACGTCTCGCGCTCGCGGAGTTGGCGGCGATCCAGTGCGGCCATCCCAGCGAGCGGCTGACCGTTGTCGGCGTCACCGGCACGAACGGCAAGACGACGGTCACGTACCTGCTGGCGTCCATCTTCGACGCCGCGGATCGGCCATGCGGCCGTCTGGGCACCGTGACCGTGCGGGTGGGCCCCGGCGCCGCCGACGAGCGCGATGCGTCGCATACGACGCCGGAGGCATCCGAGGTGCAGCGCCTGCTGGCCGAGATGCTCGAACACGGCTGCCAGGCCTGCGCGATGGAGGTCTCCTCTCACGCGCTCGCGCTCCAGCGGGTCGCCTATGTGAAGTTCGCCGCCGGCGTCTTCACCAATCTCACGCGCGACCACCTCGACTTTCACGGCGACATGCAGGAGTACTTCGCGGCGAAGCGCCGGTTGTTCGAACAGCTGCCGGCCGGCGCTCCGGCGATTCTGAACGTCGACGATCCGCGCGGCGGCGACATGGGGCGCGGGCGGTCGCCCGTGATCACGTACGCGATCGATCAGCCGGCCGACGTGCGCGCGCGGGCGATCCGCGGCTCCCTGGACGGATTGGCGTTCGACGCGGAGACGCCGCGCGGTTCGATCTGAGATTCAGTCGAAGCTCGTGGGCCGCCCCAACGCCTACAACATCCTGGCGGCGGTCGCGACCGGCGTCGCCCTCGGACCTGCCCACCGCCGCCATTCAGACAGGGATCGCGAGGCTGACCAGTGTGCCCGGCCGCTTTCAGATCGTGTCGACCGCAGCCGACGACGTGCGCGTCGTGGTCGACTACGCCCACACCGACGACGCGCTCAAGAACGTCCTCGAGACGATGCGCCGGCTGGCGGGCGGACGCGTGATTACCGTGTTCGGGTGCGGCGGCGATCGCGACCGGACCAAACGGCCGCTCATGGGGGCGGTGGCCGCGCGCTTGAGCGATCTGGTTGTCCTGACGTCCGACAATCCCAGGTCCGAAGACCCTCGGCGCATCATCGAGGAAATCACTCGCGGCATCGTGCCGCCGAGCGCGCCTGCGGCCCCCAAGCGGGCCACGACGCCGCTCGCCATTCGCGTCGATCGTCGGGAAGCGATCGACGCGGCCATCCGTGACGCCGCGCCGGGCGATCTCGTTCTCATCGCCGGCAAGGGCCACGAGCGCTATCAAGTGATCGGCGGCCGCACGCTGCCGTTCGACGACGTCGAGGTCGCGCGCACGGCGCTCTTGGAGCGCCGTACCGCGTCCAAAGTGTGACGGCCACCGTGGGAGCCTTCGCGTTGACGGCCGGAATGATTGCTGCCGCGACTGGCGGTCGCGTCGCGGCCGGTCCGCCGGACCGTGCCTTCGAGGGCGCCTCGATCGACAGCCGGACGGTCGCGGCCGGCGCGCTCTTCATCGCCCTCAAGGGGCCGCGCTTCGACGGGCACGCGTTCATCGGCGACGCCGTGGCGCGCGGGGCCGCCGGCGTGCTGGTCTCGGAGCCGGTCGACCTGCCCGCGGCGGTTGGGGTCGTCATGGTGGCGGACACGCTCGACGCGCTGCAGCAGCTCGGCCGAGAAGTGCGACGGCGATCCGGCAGCCGCGTCGTCGCGATCACGGGGAGCACGGGAAAGACGACGACGAAGGAAATCACCGCGGACCTGCTCGCCGCCAGGTTTCGCGTCGTGCGCAACGCCGGCAACCTCAACAACCACATCGGGCTGCCGCTGTCGCTTCTCGATCTGCGCCTCGGGCCTGACGCCGCCGTCGTCGAACTCGGGATGAACCACCCCGGCGAGATTCGCGCACTCGTGTGGATGGCTGAGCCGAACGTCCGCGTGTGGACGAACGTGGGCGACGCGCACATCGGGCACTTCGCCTCGCGCGAGGCGATCGCCGACGCCAAGGCGGAGATTCTCGAGATGGCGAGGCCCGACGACTTGTTCGTCGCCAACGCGGACGACGCGCTCGTCATGGCGCACGCGCCCGCCTTCCTCGGCCGGCGCGTGACCTTCGGCGAGCGCGCGGGGGCCGACGTCCGCGCGACCGACGTCGTCGATCGGGGATTCGACGGGACGAGCGCCAATGTCGAGACGGCCGTCGGCCGCGCGCATGTGGACGTGCACCTCCCGGGCCGCGCGCAGTTGTCGAACGTGCTGGCCGCCGTGGCCGTGGCGATTGACGCCGGCGTGCCGCTGCCGGCCATCGAGGCGCGAACGCGTGCGCTGCGACCGCTCCACCGCCGCGGGTCGATGACGACGCTCGCGAGCGGTACGCGGGTGGTGGACGACTCGTACAACGCCAGTCCGGCCGCCGTGCGGGCGATGCTGGATGCGCTCCGCGCGACGCCGACGGCCGGACGCCGGATCGCCGTGCTGGGCGAGATGCTCGAGCTCGGCGACAGGGCGTCGGCGCTGCATCTCGATTGCGGCCGCGCGGCCGCCGAGAGCGGGGTCGACCTGCTCGTCGCCATCGGCGGCGCGCCGGCCGCGGCCCTTGCGCGGGGCGCCGAGGCCGGCGGGCTCGCCCCGGCCAGAATCGTCCGGTTCGCCACGAGCGCCGCGGCGGCCGAGGCGGTCGCTGGTCTCATTCGCGGCGGCGACCTCGTGCTCGTGAAGGCCTCGCGCGGGACCCGCGCCGACCTCGTCGCCGACCGCCTCAAGGAAGTGGCCTGATGCTGTTCCGCTTCCTGTACCCGCTGCACGATCGCTGGTCGGTGCTGAACGTCGTGCGCTATCTGACGTTCCGCACGGCCGCCGCCAGCCTGACGGCGCTGGCGTTGAGCCTGTTGCTCGGCCCATGGCTGATCAGGCGCCTTCGCGCGTTTCAGATCGGCCAGGTCGTGCGCAGCGACGTCCCCGCGACGCACAAGCCGAAGGCGGGCACGCCCACGATGGGCGGCCTGCTCATCCTCGCGGCGGTGTTCGTGCCGACGCTGCTGTGGGCCGACCTGACCAACCCGTACATCTGGGTGGCGTTGTGGTCGACGGTCGGCTTCGGCGCCATCGGGTTCGTCGACGACTATCTGAAGGTCACGCGGCACAGCCACTACGGCCTGTTCGCGCGGTACAAGTTCGCCGCGCAGATTGGCGTGGGGCTCGTGGTTGGCGTCGTCCTCCTGCTGCTCTCGCGGCAGGTGCCGCCGCTCTACAGCACGCGGCTCATCTTCCCGTTCTTCAAGAACCTGATTCCCGACCTGGGTTGGTGGTACGTGCCCTTCGTCGTGTTGGTGCTGGTCAGCATGTCGAACACGGTCAACCTGACGGACGGCCTGGACGGCCTGGCCATCAGCACGTTTAGCGTGTCGGCGGCGACGTTCACGGCGCTCACGTACGTCACCGGACACAAGCAGCTTGCCGAGTACCTGATGCTCGTGCACTTTCCGGCGGTCGGCGAGCTGACGGTCTTCTGCGGCGCCCTGGTCGGCGCCAGCCTCGGCTTTCTCTGGTGGAACGCGCATCCGGCGGACGTGTTCATGGGCGACGTCGGGTCGCTCGCGCTGGGCGGCGCGCTCGGCACCGTCGCGATCCTGATCAAGCAGGAGCTCCTGCTGCCGATCGTGTGCGGCGTCTTCGTGATCGAAGGCGCGTCGGTGATCCTGCAGGTCGGGTCCTACAAGCTGAGGCGCAAGCGGATCTTCAAGATGGCGCCGCTCCATCACCACTTCGAGCTCATCGGCTGGCAGGAGCCGAAGATCATCACGCGCTTTCTGATCCTGGCGATCATCTTCGCCCTCTTCAGTCTCACGACGTTGAAGCTGAGGTGACGGCGATGGCGTTTGAGGTGGCGAACAAGCAGGTGGTGGTCATGGGCGGCGGTCGCAGCGGAGCGGCCGCGGCGGCGCTCCTCGTTTCACGCGGCGCGCGCGTGACGGTCGCTGACGCGGCATCGTCGCTACCGGACCGCGAAGCGCTGGAGCGCCTCGGCGTGGACGTCGTGCTCGGTCCGCACCGCGCCGAGCTTCTCGAGTCGGCGGACCTCGTCGTGTTGAGCCCGGGCGTCTCGCCCGAGCAGGAGGCCGTGCGATCGGCGCGCCGCGCCGGCGTGACCGTCATCGGAGAGATCGAGCTGGCTTCGCGGTGGCTGGCGGGCCGCATCGTTGCCATCACCGGTACCAAAGGGAAATCGACCACGACGACGCTGGCCGCGAAGATGCTCTGCGAGGCGGGCTTTCACGCATCGGCGAGCGGCAACATCGGCCGCGCGCTGAGCGCCGATGTGGATGGATCCCGCGCGGACGTCGCTGCACGTGGTCGAGGTCAGCAGCTTCCAGCTGGAGACCATCGACACGTTTCACCCGTGGATTGCGGTGCTGCTCAATCTGTCGCCGGATCATCTCGATCGGCATCCGTCGTTCGGGGAGTACGCGGCGGCGAAAGCGCGGATCTTCACGAACCAGGCGCCGGACGATTGGGCGGTTGTCAATGCCGACGACCCGGCCGCGCTGGCGCTCGCCCGGCCCGCGAGGGCCCGCCGGTTCGACTTCTCGCTCGACGTCGCCCTCGACGACGGCATCACGGTCGAGGCGGACGACGATCGTCAAGCGGCAGCGCGGCGCGACGGCGCCGCTCATGCCGCTCGCCTCGGTCAAGCTGCCGGGGCGGCATCTGCTGAGCGACGTGCTGGCCGCCACGGCGATTGGCTGCCTGGCTGGCGTGCCCAAAGAGGCGATGCGCCGCGCCGTCGAGAGCTTCCGTGGGATCGAGCACGCACTCGAGACGGTGGCCGAGAAGGACGGCGTGCGGTTCGTCAACGACTCGAAGGCGACCAATATCGCCGCGGCCATGCGCGCGATCGAAAGCTTCGACGATCCGCTGGTCGTGATTATGGGCGGCCGCTTCAAGGGCGGCGCGTTCGAGGACCTGCGGCCGGCGATGGAAGGCCGCGTACGCGCCGTCGTGGCAATCGGCGAGGCGCGGCCGCGCATTCGGTCCGCGCTCGGCGATCTCGTCGTGGTGCACGACGCGACGTCGATGGACGAGGCCGTGCGGCGGGCCCACGCGGCCGTGCGCGGCGGGGGCGTGGTGCTGCTGGCGCCGGCCTGCTCGAGCTTCGACATGTTCCGCGACTACGCGGAGCGGGGACGAGCGTTTCGGGACGCCGTGGGCACGTTGGTGGAGGGTGAGCGGTGAGCAGTCATCAGTTCGGGCGAGTGCGATAGGGAGTTCGCCGCTGGGAACATAGGCCGCCCCGGCCTGTGAGGCGAGTGTCCTTGTCCGGAACCCGACTGATGACTGCCCACGGCTCACCGGGCGGACCCCGGGCCGCCGCGGGCACGGTGGCCGGGCGCGCATTCTGGCGCGCGGGCCGCGGTGACCGTGCCTCCAAGGTTTCGGTAGGACGAGCGAGGAGCTTTAGTCGTCATGGCGCGAACACTCAGGTCGGACAAGCTGCTCTTCTGGGCCACGCTGCTCCTGGTCGGCGTCGGGCTGGTCATGGTCTACAGCGCGTCGGCCGTCCAGGCCCTCGCGAAGTACCACTCGCCGACCTACTTTCTCTTCAAGCAGTTGGTGTGGGCGGGCATCGGGTTCGCGCTGCTCCTCGTCACCATGCGCATCGACTACCACCAGTACCGACGGCCGGCCGTGATCTGGACGCTCCTGGGAATTGTCGTCGTGGCGCTCTTCGCGGTGTTCCTGTTTGGATCGATCAACGGGACGCGCCGTTGGATCGCCGTTGCCGGCATCTCCTTCCAGCCCTCCGAGTTGGCCAAGTTGGCCGCCATCATCTTCACCGCCGCGCTCCTCGAGCAGCGAATGCACCGCGTCAACGAGATCGAGCACACGCTGCTGCCCATCGGCATCATGACGGCCGTCTTGGGCGGCTTGATCATGAAAGAGCCGGACTTCGGCACCGCCGTGATGCTCGTGCTCATTGTCATGACGATGGTCTTCTCGGCAGGCTTGAGCTACCGCTATCTCATCGGAAGCCTGCTCGTGCTCCTGCCGTCGGCCGCGATCCTGGTGTTGAGCTCGGACTACCGCCGACGCCGGCTCATGAGCTTCCTCGACCCGTGGCAGGACCCGCTCGGCGCAGGGTTCCAGAAGATTCAGTCCCTGATCGCGGTCGGGTCGGGTGGCGCGCTCGGCAAGGGGTTGATGGCCGGCGTGCAGAAGCTCTTCTACATCCCGGAAGCCCACACCGACTACATCTTCGCGGTGATTGCCGAGGAGCTGGGACTGGTCGGGACGACCTGTGTGCTGCTGTGCTTCGCCGTCATCGCGTGGCGCGGGCTGCGGACGTCGCTGCTCGCGCCGGACCGCTTCGGGTCGCTGCTCGCTCTCGGCTTGACGGCGATGATGACGCTCCAGGCGCTGATGAACATGAGCGTCGTGATCGGGCTCCTCCCGTCGAAGGGCATCCCGCTGCCCTTCGTGAGCAACGGCGGGTCGTCGCTCGTCGTGAACTTCCTCGCCATGGGCATTCTGCTCAACGTGGCGCAGCAGGCGTCGCCCAGCGCGGCGATGGCGATGCCAGTGCCGGCGGACGCGGTGCCGGTCGGCCACGAATTGGCGCACTCATGAGAGGCGCCGGACGATGACGCGAGTTGACGATGAGCGTGACGGTCGTAATTGCGGGCGGCGGAACGGGCGGGCACCTCTACCCGGGGATCGCGGTGGCGCGCGGAGATCGTCCGCCGCGCGCCGGACGCGCGCGTGTCGTTTGCCGGGACGGCTCGTGGGTTGGAGGCGCGCGTCGTGCCGGAGGTCGGCTTCGCGCTGGACCTCATTCGCAGCGCCGGCCTCAAGGGGAAGTCGGTGCGCGCGCGCGCGCGCGGCATGGCGATGCTCGTTCCGGGACTGATCGATGCGTGGAGGCTCTTGACCAGGCGCCGGCCCGATCTGGTGGTGGGAGTCGGTGGCTACAGCTCGGGCCCGGTCGTCCTGGTGGCGGCCCTCCGTGGGATTCGGACGATGGTGCTCGAGCAGAACGCCGTGCCCGGGCTGACCAACCGATGGCTGGCCCGATGGATCGATGTGGCGGCCGTCGCATATGACGAGACGTTGGCGTACTTTCGTGGAAGGGGGTTCGTCAGTGGCAATCCCGTGCGACCGGAGTTTCTGGGCGCGTTCCGTGACGAGGGCTCGCTGGGCGGGGCTCCGGGCGCGGCGCGCGCGCGGGTGCTAGTCCTTGGGGGCTCCCAGGGTGCGCACGCCATCAACGTGGCCATGGTGGCGGCGGCGCCGGAGTTGGCACGCCGGCAGCCAGGCTTTGAGCTGGTCCACCAGACCGGCCAACGGGACGTGGAGTGGGTCCGGGCCGCGTACGCGCAGGCCGGCCTCGCCGCCCGCGTCGAGCCGTTTCTGGAGGACGCGGCCGGAGAGATGCACCGGGCCGCGTTCGTGATTTGTCGAGCCGGCGCGACGACGCTCGCCGAGCTGGCCGCGATCGGCCGCGCGGCCGTGGTCGTCCCTTTTCCGGCGGCCACCGACGACCACCAGCGCCTCAACGCGCGCGTGCTGGCGGATGCGGGCGCCGCGGTGGTGATCGAGGAGCGCGAGCTGGCCGGCGGGAGGCTGGCGGCGGCGATCGACGAACGGCTGGGACGGCTCGATGAGACCGCCGCGATGGGGAAGGCGATGCGGCGGTTCGCGCGACCGGACGCGGCCGCGCGGATCGTCGACCGCGCACTGCAGCTCGCCGGCTGGCGCGGGCCGCAGGTGGATGGGGACACGAGAGGTGAGTCGTAAGTGCTTCAGAGACTGTTGGGTCGGACGCGGCGCGTGCACTTCGTGGGCATGGGCGGCGCCGGGATGAGCGGGATTGCCGAGCTGCTGGTCAACCTCGGCTACGCCGTGAGCGGATCGGACCTCCGGCGATCGGAGGCGACCGACCGGCTCGGCGCGCTCGGGGCGCGTGTGGCCATCGGACATGACGCGCGCCACGTCGGTGACGCGGACGTCGTCGTGGTCTCGTCCGCCGTCGGACCCGACAACGCCGAGGTGGTAGCCGCGCATGCGCGGCGGGTACCGGTGATTCCGCGTGCCGAGATGCTCGCCGAGTTGATGCGCCTGAAGTGGAGCATCGCGGTCGCCGGCGCCCACGGTAAGACGACGACGACGTCGATGGTGGCTTTGATGCTGGAGCGCGCGGGCCTGGACCCGACCGCGGTGATCGGCGGCCGCCTCAGCGCGTTCGGCGGCAACGCGCGGCTGGGACGAGGCGACTACATGGTGGTCGAGGCCGACGAGAGCGATCGATCGTTCTTAAAGCTGTCGCCGTCGATCGCCGTCGTCACGAACATCGATCGCGAGCATATGGACGCGTACGGAACATTCGATCGGGTCGTCGATGCGTTCGTCGACTTCGCCGAGAAGGTGCCGTTCTACGGGGCCGTGGTGGCGTGCGCCGATGATGCGACGGTGCGCGCCATGCTGCCGCGGGTGACGCGTCGGACGCTGACCTACGGATTCGGCGAAGGGGCGGACGTCCGCGGCACGGCGCCGCGACTCGATGGGCGCTCCGGGTGCTGCCGGGTCGAGTTCCGAATCGTCGGACTGCCGGAGCCGGAGGGAGGCGGCGAGCTCGCACTTCGGATTCCTGGCCGTCACAACCTGCTGAATGCGCTGGCTGCCGTCGCGGTCGGGTTGGAAGTCGGTGTGCCGCTGGATCGGATTACCCGGGCGCTCGCCGAGTTTGGCGGCGTCGAGCGGCGATACCAGGTGCGCGGCACCGCCGCGGGTGTCACCGTGATCGACGACTACGGTCATCACCCGGCCGAGATCGCCGCCGTGCTGCGGACCGCGCGCGAGGGGCGGCCGCGCCGGCTGGTCGCCGTGTTTCAACCCCATCGCTACTCGCGGACCCGTGACCTCCTCGATGAATTTGGACCGGCGCTGGCGCTGGCCGATGACGTTGTGCTCACCGACATCTACCCGGCGGGCGAGGCGCCGATTCCCGGTGTCACGCTCGACGCCCTGGCGACTGCCGTCCGACGGCACGTCGCGGCGCTCCACGTGGCCGCGCATCTCGACGACGTGCCGGGGATTGTCGACGCGCTGGCGACGGCCGGCGATGTCGTGGTGACGCTGGGTGCCGGATCGATCGGAGGCGTCGCCGACCGCATTCTGGCCGGTCTCGGCCGGCTCGACGCGCGCGCGGCCGCGCCGACGGAGGCTCGGTCGTGATCCGCCACCTCGCGGTGGAGCGGCGCGGCGGCGCGGCGACGCTCGGCGCCGCCGCGGCCGTTGACAAGCGCTTCCGCCGGTCGGACGTGCGGCCGGGGCGTCGCCGGCGGATCGGGCGGATCTCGTGGCTGGTGGCGCGCGGCCTGATCGTCGGACTCGTTCTTGCCGGCGCCGCGATGTGGGCCGTGGACGCCGCGCTCAGCGCCCAGCCCCTGGCGGTGCGACACGTCGTGATTCGCGGCAACGAACGGCTGTCGGCCGGCGAGGTCGAGGCCATGGTCGCCGACATGCGCGGGCAGAACATCTTCCGGGTCGACCTCGGGCACTTCGACCAGCGCCTGACGGAGCTGCCGTGGGTGGCCGGCGCCACGCTCAGACGCGTGCTGCCGGGCACGATCGAAGTCACGGTCACCGAGCGACGGCCCATGGCCATCGCGCGAGTCAACGACCAGCTGTACCTGGTCGACGACACCGGCGTCATCATCGACCAGTTCGGCCCGCAGTATCGCGAATTCGATTTGCCGATCGTCGACGGGCTCGTGGAGGTGGCGGGCGACCAGCATCGTGTTGAGGCGTCCGGGGCGGCCCTGGCCGCGCGGCTGATCGCCACGTTGCGAACGTGGCCGGCCATGAACCGGCAGGTCTCCGAGATCGACGTGACAGACCCGAGCGACGCCGTCATCCTGCTCGGCGACGATGGGATTGCGGTGCATCTCGGCGAGGAGCACCTGCTCGCGCGGCTCAAGACGTACGTCGAACTCGCGCCGACGCTGCACGAACGCCTGAAGGCGATTGACGCGGTCGATATGCGGTTCGACGATCGAATTTACGTGCGGTCGAAGGGGCAAGTGGCATCGGTAGCCAAGGACTAGGTGAGGCGCGCATGGCCAAGGAACGCTATCTCGTAGGGCTCGACGTCGGAACGTCGAAGGTGTCGGTGATCGTCGGCGAAATGATGGACGACGGGAGCCTCGACATCGTCGGGATCGGGCTGGCCGACTCGAAGGGGATTCCGCCGGGGCGTGGTCAACAACGTCGACTCGGCGGCGGAAGCCATCAAGCGGGCCGTCGATGAGGCCGAGCTGACCGCCGGCGTCGAGATCGACACGGTTCACCTCGCGCTCTCCGGCGCGCACGTCAAGGCGTTCAACAGCCGGGGCGTCGTGGCGGTGGCGGGCCGGAGCCGCGAGATCACCCGGGAGGACGTCAAGCGCGCGATCGACGCCGCCCGCGCCGTGGCGCTGCCGAGCGGGCGGGAGATCCTGCACGTCCTGCCGCAGGACTTCGTGGTCGACGACCAGGACGGGATTGCGGTGCCGGTCGGGATGACCGGCAACCGCCTCGAGGTGAACGTCCACGTCGTGACCGGCAGCTCGTCGTCGATGCAGAACATGGTGGCGTGCGTCAACCGCGCCGGCGTCGAGGTCGCCGAGACTGTCCTCGAACAGCTGGCGGCGAGCGAGTCCGTGCTGACGCCCGATGAGAAAGAGCTTGGGGTCGCCCTGGTCGACATCGGCGGCGGCACGACCGATTTCGCCGTGTTCGAGCGAGGCAGCCT
Source organism: uncultured Acidobacteriota bacterium (assembly GCA_963849525.1). Taxonomy (GTDB): domain Bacteria; phylum Acidobacteriota; class Vicinamibacteria; order Vicinamibacterales; family SCN-69-37; genus CAVXSP01. The sequence continues at coordinate 1,503,235 of CAWKHL010000010.1, forward strand.
CTGGCATACGGGGGTCGTTGCCGTGGGCGGCGACCACTTCACCAACGACATCGCGGTCGGACTCCGGATGCCGATTCCCGATGCCGAGAAGCTGAAACGGCGGGCGGGCTGCGCGCTGACGGCCATGATTCCCGAGGCGGAGACGATGGAAGTCGCGAGTATGGCGGGCCGCCGCGCCCGCGTCATGCCGCGCCGCGTGCTCAGCGAGGTCCTGCAGCCCCGGGCCGAAGAGATCTGCCACCTGCTGTGGGACGAAGTCCGCAAAGCCGGCTACGAGGCGGCGCTCAACTCGGGCATCGTCCTCACCGGCGGGGGCGCCATGCTCCAGGGGATGGTCGAAATCGCCGAGCAGATCTTCGACCTGCCCGTGCGCCGCGCGTCTCCCGAAGGGGTGGGCGGCCTGGCCGACCACGTCGGCAATCCGTCATTCGCGACCTCCGTGGGCTTGGTGCTCTACGCGCACCGCAATCTTCAGACCGAACCGGCGCGCGTGGGGGCGGGAGCCTTCGGCCGCCTGACGGGCCGACTCAGAACGTTGTTTAAGGAGTTCTTTTAGATGAAGGAGACCTTCATGAACGTGCAGCCGAACCTCAATCCGGAGAAGCTTCGGATCCTGCTCGACGAAGACCGCGCGCGCACCGGCGCCCGCATCAAGGTGATTGGCGTCGGCGGCGGCGGCGGCAACGCCGTCAACCGGATGGTGCACGCCGGCCTCGCCGAAGTCGAGTTCATCGTGGCCAACACCGACCGGCAGGCGCTCGACACGAACGCGGCGCCGACGAAAGTCCAGATCGGCGCGCAGGTGACCAAGGGGCTTGGCGCGGGCGCCGACCCGAACGTCGGCCGGGCGGCGGCTCTCGAGGACACCGAACGGCTCCTCGAAGTGCTGGCGGGCGCCGACATGGTGTTCGTCACGACCGGCTTGGGCGGCGGCACGGGCACCGGCGCCGCGCCGGTCATCGCGAGCCTGGCCAATCAACTGGGCGCGCTCACGATTGCCGTGGTCACCAAGCCGTTCAAGTTCGAAGGGCGCAAGCGGGCCGCGCAGGCCGAGCAAGGCCTGATCGAGCTGGCCGAGTCGGTGGACACGATGATCATGATCCCCAACGATCGCCTGCTCGCGTCGGTCGACAAGAAGACGACGATGGCGGCGGCGTTCGAGACCGCCGACGACGTGCTGCGGCAGGCGATTCAGGGAATTTCCGATCTGATCGTGGTGCCCGGTCTGATCAACCTCGACTTCTCCGACGTCAAGACGATCATGGCGCGGATGGGAATGGCCATCATGGGCACGGGAATCGCGTCCGGTGAGAACCGCGCCGCGATTGCGGCCACGGCCGCCGTGTCGAGCCCGTTGCTCGAGGACGTGTCGATGCAGGGCGCCCGCGGCGTGATTATCAACGTCACCGGCGGGCCGGATCTGGCGCTCGCCGAGGTGAGCGAAGCGTCGGAGATCATCAACAGCGCGGCGCACGAAGACGCCAACATCATCTTCGGCGCCGTCGTCGATCCCGCGATGGAAGGCAAGGTGAAGATCACCGTGATCGCGACGGGCTTCGACGAGCGGAGGGCGAAGGCGGCGCCGTCCGCGCAGTCGTCGATGAAGACGCCGGTGGACCTGAGCGCATACGTGGACGTCAAGGCCCACACCGAGGAGCGGCTCGTCGTCAATGGCCCGAAGATCGTCATGACGCGGCGCCCGGCCATCGAGGTGCCGGCGGCGGCCGCCGCGCCGTCGCCCGCGCTGTCTCCTCGTCAGCGGCGGCCTCGAGCGCGGGGGCGGCCGGGCCGGCGGTCACCACGTGCACCAACCCCGCGTGGGGGACGTCGCCGCTCGACGCGCCCGACGCCCGCGTTGGCCTCGACGATGAGGACGAGCCGTCGCCGCTGGATGTGCCCGCATTCCTGCGACGGCAGGACGGATAGCCAGCGACTGGTGACGTCAGGGAGACCGGTCCGCGCCTGCCTCACCGCAGCGCCAGGCGGGGCGTAGGCGGCTTCTGGACCGCCGACGGCGAAACGAAACGCGCGGCAGAGCCGCGGGTCAGTACAATCATAGTCCGCGTGGCGCCTCGTCGCGTGAGGCGAGGGGCACGCAGGCTGCCGGTTTCTCTGTGCCAACTCACACACGACACGGCCGATCCGGCCCCTCTCGGGGCGCGCACGACAGGACCGATCCGCGCGGAATGGCCCTTGAGGCCCTCTCGCGAGAGGTTGGCTACGTGCGGAAGACGCACGGCGGGCGCCTGCGCGTGGCGCTGGCGTTTCCGAACACGTACTTCGTCGGGATGTCCAACCTCGGCTTGCAGACCGTCTACCGCCTGTTCAACGCCGATGAGCGCGTCGTCTGCGAGCGCGTGTTCCTGCCCGGCAAGCAGGACCTCGCCGCCTGGCGCCGCCGCGGATCGCCGCTCGTCACGATCGAGTCGCAGACGCCGGTTCATGACATGGACCTCTTCGCGTTCTCCGTCTCGTTCGAGTGGGACTACACGAACGTCCTGACGCTCCTGAAGCTGGCTGGCCTGAAGCCGCGCGCGGCGGCGCGCGACCCGCGCGACCCGCTGGTCGTGATCGGCGGCGCCGTGACGTTCGTGAACCCCGAACCGCTCGCGCCATTCGCCGACGTCATCGCGGCCGGAGAAGCCGAAATCCTCGCGCCAGCGCTCGTGGACGCCTGGAGCGCGACGGATGCGCGCCCCGAACTGCTCGAGCGGCTGGCGGCCACGCGCGGGTTCTACGTGCCGAGCTTCTACGACGTGACCTACGCCGGCCCTGGACGAACGGCCGCCATCGTGCCGCGCCCGGGCACGGGCGCGCCCGCCATCGTCCAGAAAGCCGCCGTCAAGGCCGCCGAACGGCTCGACCCCCCGCAGCACGACGATCTTCACCCCCGACACGGAGTTCGGGTCGCGGCTGCTCATCGAAGTCGTGCGCGGCTGTGCGAACCTGTGCCGCTTCTGTTGGGCCGGCTACAACTACCTCCCGGTACGTCCGTTCTCAGCCGCACGAATCCTCGAATTGGCCGAGGCGGCGCGGCCGTACGCGAACCGCGTCGGCCTGGTGTCCATTGCCCTGTGCGACCACCCTGAGATCGTGCCGATCCTCGAGCGGCTCGTCGAACTCGGCTATGGCGTGAGCCCGGCGTCGCTCCGCCTGGACGACTTGACCGAGCCCATCGTCCGGCTGCTGCGCGAGAGCGGGGAGCGGTCGATCACGATCGCGCCCGAAACCGGATCGGACCGTCTGCGCCGCGTGATCAACAAGACGGTGACCAACGACCAGATTCTCGACCGCGCGGAGCATGATCTTCGCGGCCGGTGTCGAGAACCTCAAGCTCTACTACATGATCGGCCTGCCGACGGAGACCGACGACGATCTGGTCGCGATCCGGGACCTGACGTTGAAGATCCGCGCGCTGATGCTGTCACACGCCAGAGCGCGCGGAACCGTCGGCCGCGTCGTGGCCTCGGTCAACCCGCTCGTCCCCAAGCCCGGCACGACCTATCAGTGGGCGGCCATGACCCGGTCCGGCGTGATCGAGGAGAAGACCGCCCGCCTGCGAAGCCTGGTGTCGGACCTCGACAACGTCTACTTCAACATCAAGTCCGAGCGACACTCCTACTACCAGGGCCTCCTCTCCCTGGGGGACCGGCGGGTAGCGGACGTCATCGAGCACGCCGAGGAAAACGGCGGCGACTGGCGCGCCGCCGTCCGCGCCGCGGGTCTCGACGCCGAAGCCTATCTCTATCGCGATCGCTCGTCCGACGAGTTCCTGCCTTGGCAGATCATCGACGGCGGAATAAAGACGAGCTTCTTCCGCGCCGAGCTCGAGAAGGGGCTCCGCGAGGAGTGGACCGTGGCAGAAGTCCGAAGTGAGAAGTCCGAAGTGAGAAGTCCGAAGTGAGAAGTTCGACACTGGATGCTCACCTCTGCCTTCTGTTTTCTCACTTCCTCCTTCCAACTTCTGGCTTCTAACTTCCAACTTTCCTACACTGCTTCGGCCATCGCCGCCTCATGCTCCGTGTAGGCGGCGAGGATCAGGTCGCGGAGTTTGTCCTGGCCGGTCGTATCGGCGATCGGCCGGAGCAGGGCGAAGCTCCGCCGCTCACCGTTGACCGAGTACTGGCGCGCCGGGAAGGTGACGTTGCGCCCGCCGTTCTTCCGCTCCCAGATCGCGAAGCCGACCAGCTTCAGCCCGTCGAGCGGTCCGCTCGAGAAATGAAGCTCCGCGTCGGCGAGTTTGCCGGGAGGATTCCCTCTGTCGTTCGGAACGAACTTTACCGTCATAATTTAGCCTCCAGCCGTTGGGCCGACTGGACGGCAGTGTGAGCAAGGCTGGCGCCAAGTTCCGTCGACGCACCGCGTCGTCCGCAAGCGCTTGTGCAATCGAGACTTGGGCCTGGAGCTCGCGCGGCGCCGCGAGCGCCGATGCCGCCGGTTTGGCGCCTCGAGTTGTCGGATGCACGACCATGGTCGATAGTCCGCTCCCTCGCGTTGCGCCCGGATTCGAGTGGCATGAGACGCCAGTCGGGCCGGTGCTGCGCGCCTCGGCCCTCCAACCGTTTGCCGATCACGCATTTACGACGCGCGCGCTCCGGTTCCGCGAGCCCACGCTGGCCGCCGATGAAGGGCGCCTGGCAGGACTCCTTGGGTTGCCGCCCCCGGCTGTCGTCTGGGGCAGGCAGGTGCACGGTCGGACCGTGACGGTCGTGCGCGCGGGCGAGGCCGTGGCTGGCCGCCCTGAAGCCGATGGCTTCGTCTCCACTGATCCCGTCCGCGCGGTCGCGGTTCGCGTCGCCGATTGCGTGCCTATTCTTTTGGCCGATCGCCAAGGACGAGTCGTGGCCGCGATTCATGCGGGCTGGCGCGGGACGTGCGCCGGAGTGAGCGCGGCGACGGTGCGCGCCATCGAAGCGACGGGCACTGCGGGACGAGAGCTCGTGGCCGCCATAGGACCGAGCATTGGTCCGTGCTGCTATCAGGTTGACGAGCACGTCAGGGCGGCGTTCCTCGACGACCCGGCCGGCGCGCGGAGTGGGCGAGCCGAGAGAGCGGAACGATGGTTTCACGCCGACGGTCCCGGCCACTGGCGGTTGGACTTGTGGCAGGCGAACGCCGACCAGCTCGAAGCGGCAGGCGTCGCGCCTTCGGCCATCCACCTGGCCGGCGTCTGCACGGCCGACCATCTTGACTGGTGCTTCTCCTACCGTCGCGAGGGCGCAGACACCGGACGCCTCGCGGCGGCCATTCGCGCGAGGCGCGGGCCGGCAGTCTAAACTCAGTCGGGTCGCCCTTTTCTCCGAGCTTGTCATGGAACAGCCAGCACTCACGCGTCGGGAACGGCTCGCCGACTGGCTCGGCATCAACCGCGCCACGCTCGCGGTCCTGGCCGTCATCGGCTGCCTGGGGTTGAGCGAGGAGCTCTGGAGCAACTTCCTTCCGCTCCACTTCGAGGACCAGGCGGCCTTGGCGCACGCGGGCAACGCCGTGCTCGAGGCCGTGACCTACATGGGCATCGTCGCGTTCGCCAAGAACCTGCTCGAAGGGTTCGGCTACATCATCGGCGGCAGCGTGGCGCACCGGATGGGCCCGCGCGTCGCGCTCGCCGTGTCGGCCGCGCCCATGGTCGTGGGTTTCACGATCATGCTGGCCACCCATTCGCCGTGGGCGCTCGTGTGCGGCGCCCTTCTGATGACGAACTGGGAGCCCCTGTCCGTGCCGGCGACGTTCGATGTGGTTGGGAGCGAGGTGCCCAAGAACCGCCGCACCATCGCGTTCGCCGTCCAGAGCATTCAGAAGCGCGTGCCGAAGGTCATCGGCCCGGCACTCGGCGGCATCGCCTTCGGCGTGATCGGCTACTGGATGAACCTGTCGCTGGCGTTCGGCTTCGTCGGGCTCGCCATCATCCTCCAACTCGCGTTGATGCCGCGCATGCGCCCGAAGGCCGAGGGGCCGTCAGTGCCGATCGGCCAGATTCTGCGGCACATGCCTCGCGACCTGCGGCGGCTGCTCTCGGCCGAGATCTTCATCCGCTGGGGCGACTGGTTTGCCCGGGACTTCGCCGTGCTGTACGTCGTGACGCTGCTCATAAGCCAGTGGGGGTGGACCGAGAAGGCCGCCGCGGAAGCGTCCGGGTTCTTGCTGGCAATCATGGCGGGAACGGCCCTCGTGACCTATGTGCCGGTCGCCAAGTGGGTGGATCGGTCGGCCTCCCCCCAGCCGTTCATCGGGACCACCTTCCTGCTGTTCTCGCTGTTCCCAATCAGCCTCGTACTCCTGCCGAAAGCCTGCGCGTGGGCCGGCGCGCCGGTTCTGGCCGGGCTGGTGTTGACCTACGTGCTCAACGGTCTGCGGGAGATCGGCGAGCCGGCGAGAAAGGCGCTCATCACGACAGGCTTCCCGCCGGAGGTGCGAGCCAGAGCCGTGGGCGTCTATTGGGGACTCCGGTCGTTCGCCTTTTGCCCGGCGCCGCTCGTCGCGGCGCTCCTCTGGCACTGGATCGGACCGGACGCGACCTTTCTGATCGGCGGCGGCATCGGGCTCGTCGGCACGACGTGGTTTGCGGTAAGTGGCCGGCGGTAGTCCAAGAGGCCCAGAGTCTTGACTGTGAGGCCAGACTAGTAAGAGTATTACTTGTAGGAGTAATACATGAGAATCACCAGCAAGGGCCAGGTCACCATCCCTTTGGCCATCCGCCAGGAGCTGGGGTTGCTTCCGTGGTGCGAAGTTGAGTTTGCCGTCGATGGCGACAGCGTGCGAGTTCGCAAGACACAGGGGGCGGCGGGACGAGGCCGGCGGGTGCTCGAGGCCATGGGCGAGGCGCCGCGACCGAAGGGCGGCATGACCACCGACGAATTGATGGCGCTCACGCGCGGATGACGACCACACTGGTCGACACCAACGTGCTGTTCGACTGCTTGAGCCTGGACGAGGAGTGGCTCGATTGGTCCAGGGGGATGCTGTCGCGTGCCGCCGATGCGGGGCCGGTGGCGATCAACCCGGTCATCTACGCCGAGCTGTCGGTCCGCTATGAGCGGATCGAGGACCTCGATGCGGCGCTTCCCGAGGAGCACTTCATCCGGGCGCCGTTGCCCTGGGAGGCCGCCTTCCTGGCTGCCAAGTGCTTTGATATGTACCGGCGACGCGGCGGCGCGCGATCGTCGCCCCCCTCGGACTTCTTCATCGGCGCGCACGCCGCGGTCTCAGGGATGGCCCTGCTGACCCGCGATCCGTTCCGCTATCGCGCGTACTTCCCGAGGCTCACGATCGTCGCGCCGTAGGCTTCCGGGCTACGGCCTACAGGCTCCGGGCTTCCGGCCGCGGGCGCGCTGTAATCGCCGGTAGCCCGCGCCTGTAGCCCGTAGCCTGTAGCCCGTAGCCCGTAGTCCATCGCCCGTCGCCCGTCACTTCCCCTTGTAGATTCCGTCCAGGAACTGGTACCGGGCCGTTCGCGTAATGGGCGCGGCGCCGCTCGTCACGTCGATGTGCATGCGCTGTCCGTCGCCGTTCCTGGCCGCCGGCCACTCGGGGAGGTCCATGCCGTTCGGATTGCCGGTCTTGATGAAGTTCGCGAAATACGACTCCATCGTCTCCGACACCTTCCGGTCGTCGTCCGTCCAGGCGTAGACCTTGTTGCCCGACAGGTTGCCGAGTGCGTATTCGATCTCGGAGGAGTGGACCGCGCCGGGCGGCGCCGGCGGCAGGTTCATGGCCGGTCCGGCCGGCGCACCAGCTCGGCCGCGGCCGCCGCCCCGGCGTCCGGTGGCCCGGCCGCCACCACCGGCGCCGGGCACCATGGCCGGGCGCGGGTGCGAGTAGTAGTAGTAGTAGGTCGGGCTGCCGCCCGTCCGGCTGTGCTCGTAGAACCACTTCCACGTGCTGAAGGCAATGAAGCGATCGCTCGCCAGGTCGTCGGCCGACGTGTAGACCTCTTCCACGGTGGAGCCGGGGTACAACTTGAGGGCCTCGTCAGCCTTGTCACCGTACAGACGCTTGAGCGCGGCGGCGTAGTTCTCCGGCGTCGGCGGGGCGGTGGCCAGGATGCTGCGCCAGGACTGTTCGGTGGAGTTCGACCCGACAAGCAGCGGGACGTGCGCCTGGTCGCCGGCCTCGAAGATCTCCGCCGGCGGCTTCGGAAACACCCAGCCGTCGATGGTCGCCGACGAGAATCGGTTGCCGTTGCCGCTGCCGGCCGAGAGCACCTGCGCGGCCGGCAAGGCGCGGAGGGCCGAGAGCGAGTCCGCGCCCGCACTGGCCGCGAACTTCTCGCCCTGCTGCTCGGCCTGTGCGAGTGGCACGGGTGGGAGCGTCGGGTTGATCATCGCGCCGCTCTCGCCGATCGCGCCGGCGATCAGCCCCTTCGAGAGCGGGGACGCCATGAGCGCGCTCACCGAGATCGAGCCGGCCGACTCGCCGGCAATCGTCACCCTGGACGGATCGCCGCCGAAAGCGGCGATGTTGTCATGGACCCAGTGGAGCGCGGCAATCTGGTCGAGCAGCGCGTAGTTCCCCGAGGAGTGATTCGGCGATTCCTTCGACAGGTCGGGATGGGCGAAGAACCCGAAGATGCCCAGGCGGTAGTTGACCGTCAGGGTCACAATGCCCCGGCGGGCGAGGCTCTCGCCGTCGTAACGAGGCTCGGAGCCGTCGCCGGCGACGTACCCGCCCCCGTAGTAGTAGACGAGGACGGGCAGATGCGCATCGGACGAGGCCGCCGGCGTCCAGACGTTCAGATACAGGCAGTCCTCGCTCATGCCGTCGGAGCGGAAGACCATGTCGCCGAAGAGCGATTGCTGCATGCAGCGGGGGCCGAAATGCTCGGTTTGGCGGACGCCCGACCAACCGGGCACGGGCTGCGGCGCCTGCCATCGCAGGTCGCCAATCGGCGGGGCGGCATACGGGATGCCCTTGTACTCGTGGATGTCCGTCGCCGGATCCGTGGTGCCCTGGATCGTGCCGCCCGTGACGGTGACTTGGTCGGCCGCCGCCGCCCCGCCAACCCGCCCGGCCACCAGGAGAAGGATGCCAATGCCCGCGCCGATGCTAGCCAGCCGTTTCATGCCTGGGTCCTTTCGTGACAAGGCCTGTATGGCCGCTAATCTTCGAAGATGCGGGGCCGGGTGTCAAACCGCGCGTGTAGGGGGTCCGCGGGGCGAAGCCCCCGGCTCGCGCGAGTGAGCGGGCGCGAACGAGCCACGCGCGCGGCGCGGGGCGAATGGGGCCCCCGCAAGGGCGCGGGTAGGGGGTCCGCGGGGCGAAGCCCCCGGCCCGCGCGAGTGAGCGGGCGCGAACGAGCCACGCGCGCGGCGCGGGGCGATGGGGCCCCCGCAAGGGCGCGTGTAGGGGGTCCGCGGGGCGAAGCCCCCGGCCCGCGCGAGTGAGCGGGCGCGAGCGAGCCACGCGCGCGGCGCGGGGCGATGGGGCCCCCGCAAGGGCGCGTGTAGGGGGGCCGCGGGGCGAAGCCCCCGGCCCGCGCGAGTGAGCGGGCGCGAACGAGCCACGCGCGCGGCGCGGGGCGATGGGGCCCCCGCAAGGGCGCGTGTAGGGGGGCCGCGGGGCGAAGCCCCCGGCCCGCGCGAGTGAGCGGGCGCGAACGAGCCACGCGCGCGGCGCGGGGCGATGGGGCCCCCGCAAGGGCGCGTGTAGGGGGTCCGCGGGGCGAAGCCCCCGGCTAAAACTTGAACAGGTCGTCGAGCGCCTTGCGCGCGCTGGGCTGCGCGACCGATCCGGTCTCGCGCTCGATCGTGCGGCGAGGCGAGAACAGCGTGCACGCGTTCGCGCCGTCCTTGGGACTGATGCGGACCGGGATGGCCTGCCGGCACTCGAACGGTGCCCCGGGGTCGAACGATTCGCAGTGGATGCAGGCGTGCAGGTTGACGCCGCACTTGCTGCACTTGCTGACCGGGCCCACGTCGAGGCTCTCGAGTTGGCCGCACCGGGCGCAGCGGAACACTTCGCGGAAGCCCGGCATGTTCGGCACGCGGGGATCGCGGGGGAGTCGGGGGTCGCGCGCCGCCGGCGTGTGTGCCCGCGACTGGCCCGCTCCGCGGCTCCCGCGCCGGTCGCGGTCGTCGTCCTGATACCCGTGCTGACGGTATTTGCGATCACTCATCGCATGCCCCTGATGTCGGTATTACTTGGCCGGCGCGGGGCCCCACCCGCGGGCCTCGTTCGCGCTTCGCGCGCGGCCCTGACGGGCCGGCCGCGGCACGGCGCCATCTCTACTCAGTTGGCGCGGGGCCCCACCCCCACGCCTCTCGCGCTTCGCGCGCGGCCCTGACGGGCCGGCCGCGGCACTTCGTGTCCGCGGAGCGTGACTTCCAACTTCTGTCTTCTAACTTCTGACTTTCCTCTCTGCCTCGTCCATCGCGAGGTTCGCGAGCCGATCGGCCGCCGTATTGAACTCGCGTCGGACGTGCTCGAAGGTGACCCGTCCAATCTTCGCGGTCGCGAGGCGCGCGCGGGCGTGCAGCGGCTTCAAGCCTTCGCTCTTGACCTTGTAGCGGCCGTTCATCTGCTGCACCAGCAGCAGCGAGTCCGACTTGACGTGGACGCGCGAGGCGCCGTGCGCCAGGCACCAGTCGAGCGCGGCCAGCAGGCCGGTGTACTCGGCGACGTTGTTCGTTGCGTGGTCGAGCGCGCCTCGCAGCTCGGTCACCGTCGCGCCGGCGTCGTCTCGAACTTCGACGCCCCAGCCCGCCGGGCCAGGGTTGCCGCGCGCGCCGCCGTCGATGCCGACCGTGTAGGACGACACGCGACACCTAAACGGGCGCGACGGCCGTCATGCGTCCGCCGGCGCCTGCTCGGGCGCCTGGTAGTAGAGGATTCGCTGGCAGCTCTCGCATTGGACGATCTCGTCGTTGCGGCGGATCATCTGGGCGACATGGGGGCGCAGCCGGACGAAGCACGCCTCGCACGTCTCGCCGACCATCGGCGCGACGGCCGTGCCGCGGCGGCCCTTTAAGAGCTGCTCGTACATCCCGAGCGCGCGCGCCTCCACCGCCGCGGCGCGCCCGGTGCGCGCGGCCGAGAGTTGTCCGAGCTCCTGCTCGATTGTCGCCCGCTCGGCGGAGAGCGCTTGGCGCGTTGCTTCACTGTCGCGCGCGTGCTGGGTGACCGCCGCCTGCGCCGCCTTGAGCGTGGCGGCCAAGCCGTCGGCCTCCTCCATCATCAGCAGGATGCGTTCTTCGAGGGCGTCTTTTTCGGCATTGGCGGTGGCGATTTCGTGGAGGAGGGCGGTGTATTCCTGATTGGTCTTGACGGCGGCCTTGTGCTCGTCGAATCGTGCCAACCGGCCGTCGAGCGTGGCCACCTCCTTCTCGAGCGCCCGCCTGGCGTCGTTGGACGAGGCGAGCTGGCTCTTGGCGGCCTCGACCGCCAGGGCGGCGGCCGCCGCCTCGGCATCGAGCGCGCGCTCAATCGCGGGGAGCTCGTCGAGGCGCTTGTGCGCCAGACTGGCGGCCGTGTCGAGCGCTTGGAGCGCGATGAGGGACTCGAGAACAGCGTGCACGTGAGCCCATAAGGTTACCACTCTTGAACGGAGAACTTCGAACTGAGCACTTCGAACTGAGGTGGAGGCATCTCGCGTGCCTGGGGCCGGAAGCCACAGCCCTCGGTCCGCCGCTCCCAGTTCGACGTTCCGAGTTCCCAGTTCGGAGTTCGGAGTTCGAAGTTCGGCGTTCGAGAGTGGTGGGCCCCCCAGGATTCGAACCTGGGACCAACCGGTTATGAGCCGGCAGCTCTAGACCGCTGAGCTAGGGGCCCGAAGAAAGTCGGAAGTTGGAAGCCAGAAGTGGGAAGTCAGACGTCTGAAGCCGGACTTCTCACGTGTGGCTTCTCACTTCTAACTTCGTTACCGTCCCTCGAGGAAGGGCTTGAGGCGACGGCTGCGCGACGGGTGGCGGAGCTTGCGCAGCGCCTTGGCCTCGATTTGGCGGATGCGCTCGCGCGTGACGGCGAAGCTCTGGCCGACTTCTTCGAGCGTGTGCTCGGAGCCTTCGCCCACGCCGAAGCGCATCTTGATGACGCGCTCCTCGCGGGGCGTCAGCGTCTTCAGGACCGAGTCGGTCTGCTCCTTCAGGTTCAGGTTGATGACCGCTTCGGACGGCGACACGACGTTCGTGTCGGGGATGAAGTCGCCCAGATGCGAGTCTTCCTCCTCGCCGATCGGCGTCTCGAGCGAGATCGGCTCCTGCGCGATCTTGAGGACCTTGCGCACCTTCGAGACGGGGATGTCCATCCGCTGCGCGATCTCCTCGGAGGTCGGCTCCCGGCCCAGTTCCTGCACGAGCGCGCGCGACGTGCGGATGAGCTTGTTGATCGTCTCGATCATGTGCACGGGGATGCGGATCGTCCGCGCCTGGTCGGCGATGGCGCGCGTGATGGCCTGGCGGATCCACCACGTCGCGTAGGTCGAGAACTTGTAGCCGCGGCGGTACTCGAACTTGTCGACGGCCTTCATCAGGCCGATGTTGCCTTCCTGAATCAGGTCGAGGAACTGCAGCCCGCGGTTCGTATATTTCTTCGCGATGGACACGACGAGCCGGAGGTTGGCTTCGACCAGCTCCTTCTTGGCCTGTTCGGCCTGCGCCTCGCCCTCGAGAATCGTGCGCAGCGTGCGCGTCAGCTCCTCGGCCGGCTGCTCGAGCTGCTTGGCCATGCCGCGGATTTCCTTGCGCAGCTCGTCCTTGTGTTTGTGGAGGAGGCGCTTCTCTTCTTCGCGGAGCTTTCGCTTGCCCTTGGTGCTCGAGCCGCTGGTCGATCAGGCGGATCTCACGCTGCCGCGCCTGGATGTCCTCGACCGGCCATCTTCATGCCGTCGATCAGCCGCCGCTTGACGGTCTCGGTGAACTCGATCTTCCGAATCGCCCGCGACAGCTCGACGCGCGCGCGGCCGAGCTTCCACTTGGCGCGGCGGTACTTCCGCTTGTCGCTCTTCGGCACGTCGCCGTACTTCGTCCTGGAGCTTGGCCAGCACGTCCTCGCGCGGCGCGCACCTTCTCAATCTGCTTCTCGAGCTGCCGGCGCCGCGCTTCCAGCTTCTCGTCGGTGATCTCCTCTTCGTTGAAGACGACGATTTCGCGCACGGTGCGCTCGCCGCGCTTCAGCTGGTCGCCCATCTCGATGACCTGCTGGGTCACCTTCGGCGTGCGGGAAATCGACTTGATGACCGCGAGCTTGCCCCGCTCGATCCGCTTGGCGATCGCCACTTCGCCCTCGCGGGTGAGCAGCGGCACCGTGCCCATCTCGCGCAGATACATCCGCACGGGGTCGTTCGTCTTGTCGAGCGCGCCCGGCGTCAGGTCGAGATCGACCTCGTCGCCACCCTCGCCCTGGAGCTTGTCGTCGCGGTAGCGTCTTCTCCGAGTCGACGACCTCGATGCCGGCGTTGCCGAACGTGCTGAACAGATCGTCCAGCTCTTCGGACGACGTGATATCGGCCGGCAGCAGCTCGTTCACCTCGTCATAGAGGAGGTAGCCCTTCTCTTTGCCGATGGTGATGAGCTGTTTGATTTCGTCGTACTTTTCTTCAATGGACAAAGGCGGTCTCCTTGCTGCCTTTCAAGGCCGGGTGGCGCGGGCAACGGCCAGATAAGAATCGAATCAGCGCGCAAAAAGATAAACAGTCATTGTACACGCTTCGAGCGCTCAGTCGTTCAATTCCTCGACCCTTCCCAGCAGATCCTTCTTCCGCTTCCACAGCGCGGCCAGCGTCCGGTCGCCGTCCGGCCCCGGGTGCTCCTGGAGTCGGTCAATCTCCTCCTGCACCGCCGCGCACTCGCGTTCGAACCGCCGCCGCTTGAGCGCATTCACGCACCCTGTGGGCGACCCCGTGGACGCTTCGGGCTCCGCGGCAAGGTCGAACAAACGACGCTCTCCTTCATTTAGACGCTCGCGGAGCAGTGTCGGTAACACCTCGGGAGGCACGTCGCCAAGACTTGCGGCTAAATTAAAAATAGGTCGAGTGACCAATCCTTCGAGGTCCGCCTCGTCAAGCTGGGCCACCGCGGCCAGCGCCTCCACGGGGCGGTGGACCAGGGCCCAGAGCAGCCCTTGCTCGGCGGGCCGCACCCGTGCCGTCACCGGGACCGCCACCGCCGGCGCCTCCGTGCGCCGCTGGGCGGCCGCCTTACGAATCTCGTCACGCACGACCGTCTCGGTGATGCGGGCCGTGTGGGCGAGCCGATCCGCGAACTGGTCGCGCGTCGCCGGATCCGGGATGGTGGCCGCCACGCTCAACATCGCGTTCAGAAACAGCCGCCGGCTCTCGGGCCGGGCCAAATCGTGCCGCTCGGCCTCTCGCGCGAGCAGGAAGTCGAGGTACGGCCGCGACTGGGTCAAGCGCTCGCCGTAGGCGCGTCCCCCCTGCCGCCGAATGAAGGTATCGGGATCAGTCCCCTCGGGCAGCAGTGCGACGTTCACTTGAAAGCCCGCGGCGACTAGCAGTTCGGACGACCGAGCCGCCGCATTTGTTCCCGCCGCGTCGGGATCGAAGCTCAAGACGACCTTCGCCGCGAACCGCTTCAGCGTGTGCGCCTGGGCCGGGGTCAGGGCGGTCCCGCACGAGGCCACGACGGGCTGGACCCCCGCCTGCCAGACTTGCGCCAGGTCGAAATACCCCTCCACCAGCACGCAATAGTTGTGCTTCCGGATCGCCCCCTTGGTGACGTCCAGGCCGTACAAGGTCCGCCCCTTTGTGTAGATCGGGCGTCTCCGGCGAATTCAGGTATTTCGGGACCTGGCCCTGGTCGAGTGCTCTCCCACCAAACGCGACAATCGCGCCGCTGTCACGGGCGATCGGGATCATCAGCCGGTTGCGGAACCGATCCGTCAGACGGCCATCGTCGCGCTTCATGACCAGGCCGCTCTTCAACTGGAGGGCCTCCGGCACGCGCTGCTCCTCGAACAGCCCGTGGAGGGTCTCGCGGCCGCCGGCCGGGGCGTAGCCGTAGCCGAACGTGCCAATCGTGGCCGCCAATAACCCGCGCGATTCCAGCTCGCGGCGTCCGCGGGCCCCCGCTGGCGCCGCCAACTGGGCGCGAAAGAACGCGGCGGCCTCTTCGTGGAGCTTCACCAGCGCCTCCCGCTCGGCGGCCGCCGCTCGATCCTCGGGATCCCCGGAGGCTTCGGGCACCGCCAAGCTGGCGCGCTGCGCGAGGTAGCGGACGGCCTCGGGAAACGGCAGCTTCTGGTACAGCTCGACGAACGAGACGACGTCGCCCCCGGCTCCGCAGCCGAAACACTTGAAGAAGCCCTTATCTCCGTTGACGTTGAAGGACGGCGTTTTCTCCTGATGGAACGGGCAGAGCCCCTTCCACGTCGCCCCCGCCTTCCGGAGCGGCACGACCTCGCCAATGATCGACACGATGTCGGTCTGGGCCTTCAGGTCGTCGAGGAAGGACTGGGGGAAGAGGGCCATAGGGAAGTCAGACAGGAAAGTTAGAGGTTAGAAGACAGAAGTCAGAAGGCGGGACGACTGGGCCGTTAGGGTCGGAAGTTTCGGACGTCACATCTCACTTCTCATTTCTCACTTCTGGCTTCTTACTTCTGACTTCTCACTTCTGACTTCTCAGTTGCTCCGTCATCGCCGTTCACTCCCGGAGCTCGACAATCGTCGCCCCGCCGCCGCCTTCGTTGTCCGGCGCGGGTTCGACGCTTTCGACCAGCGGGTGCTGGCGCAAGTACCCGCGCAACGCGTCGCGGAGCCGACCCGTGCCGTGGCCGTGCACGATTCGCAGCCGCCGCTCGTCGCCCAGCAGCGCGGCGTCGAGAAACTTCTCGAGTCGGTCGATCGCCTCATCCACGGTCGAGCCGATGACCATGAGCTCTCTGCGTGCCGCGTCCGGCGCCAGGCTCTCGGTCCCGGCGCCAGGGCGTCGGCGCGTCTCGGCGCCGGCGCGCCGCGGCGCTCCGGGGCCGGAGGCCTGCGGCGCGGGGCCCGAACCGGCTTGCCTCAGGCTCTCGAAACTGACGCGCAACCGCTTGCCTCGGATATCGACTTCCGCCTGACGACCCGAGACGCTCCGCACCGTGCCTTCGGCGCCAAAAGTCGCCACGAACACCCGCTGCCCCGGCTCGGGCGGCGCCTCGAGGGTGGCCGGTGCCGCCGTCGACGCGTCGGAGGGCACTTCCAGGCGATCGCCTACCGAGTCGAGCGCGGCCCGCGCCTCCGCGCGCAGCGCGCCGATGTCGCCGGTCGAACAGTCTCGCACGCCGTTCGGCCTGTTGGACCAGCGTGCCGGCCCGGCCCTTGACCTCCGCCACGATCTTCTCGACCTCGGCGCGCGCCTCGCGCAGCCGCTCGTTGAGCCGATCCTCCATCCGCCGCTTGAGCACCGCCTCGCGCTCGGTCAGGCGCGACTCGCGGGAGGTGAGCCCCTCGCGGTCCACGGCCAGCGTGCGGCGCGCGTCCTCGAGGTCGAGGCGCTGCCGCTCGAGCGCGGCCATCTGGCGATCGACCTGCGCCAGGTGGTCGGCCAGTTGAGATTCACGCCCCGATCGTCGGGCCCGCGCCTCGGCGACGACCGAGGATGGCATCCCCAGCCGCTCGGCAATCTCCAGCGCGAGGCTCCGGCCCGGCGCGCCGTACATGCAGCCGGTAGCTTGGAGCGTAGGTCTCGGGATCGAACCCAAACCCGGCGACCGTCACGCCATCGGTCGTGGCCGCGTACGACTTCAGCGCGTCGTCATGGGTCGTGGCCACGACCACGGCCCCGCGCCGGCGGAAGTGATCGACGACGGCGATACCCAGCGCGCCGCCCTCGACCGGATCGGTGCCCCCGCCCACCTCGTCGAGCAGGACGAGCGAAGGCAAGTCGAGCGCGCGCTCCATCGCGACGAGGTTGGCGACGTGCGCCGAAAACGTGCTCAGACTGGCGGCAATTGACTGTTCGTCGCCGATGTCGGCGAAGATCGATCGGAACGGCGTGAACTGGCTGCCCGGCTCGACCGGCACGAGCAACCCGGCCTGCGCCATCGCCGACAGGAGACCGACGGCCTTGAGGGCCACCGTCTTGCCGCCCGTGTTCGGTCCGGAGATCACCAGCGCACGGGTCGGCGGGATCACGAACAGGTCCGACGCCACGGGGTTCTGCGGCGGCGCGCGGCGGCCTTCATGGGTTGGCGCGTCTTCGAGCAGGTCGCGCACGCGCGGGATGAGCAGTGGATGGCGTGCGCCTCGGAATTCGACGCGCCCGTCGGCGGCGAGCGTGGGGCGTATGCCATCCACGCGCGCGGCCAGGCCGACCTTCGCGTGCAGTTCGTCGAAGTCGGCCGCGGCCCCGACGGTCGCCTCGACCTCCTCGCGCCGGGCGCGAAAGGCATTCGTCAACGCGAGCAGGATCCGGTGAATCTCTTCCTGTTCGCGCTCAGCGAGCGCGATGATGTCGTTGTTGAGTTCCACGGTCGCCATCGGCTCGAGGTAGAGGCTCGCGCCGCTGGCCGACGCGCCGTGGACGATGCCGGGCACGGCTTCGCGGTGCTCGGCGCGGACGACCAGCACGTACCGGCCGTGCCGGTCGGTGATGATCTGGTCCTGCAGATACTTGGCCGTGTCGCGGCCGCGCGTGAAGGTCTCGAGCGTCGAGCGCAGCCGGGCGCGCTGCCGGCGCAGCCGGTCGCGGATGTCCCGCAGCGCCGAACTCGCGTGATCGCTCACGTCGCCCGACGGCTCGATGGCTCGCCGGATGGCCGCGGTCTCGGCGGTGAACGACGCCACACGCTCGGCGATGGCGGCGAAATCGCTCACCGCCGGACCGGCCGGGTCGGGAGCGACGCCGGCTGGCACGGCGTTGGCCACGCCAGCGGCCACCCGCTCGACCGACTCGATGAAGCGAGCCAACGCGGCCAACTGGAGCGGCAAGAGCGGCTGCTCGCCCATGTCGAGCGCGTCGAGCGTGTCCACCAGATCCTCTGGCGCCCAGACGGCGAGCGATCCGCCGGACCCGACGAAGGCCGAGGCGTCGCTCGTCAGGTCGAGGCTCGCGCGTACCTCGGCCAGTTCGGTCCCGGGCTGCAGGTCGAGCGCGCGCGCGCGGCCGAGCGGCGTCAGCGCCTCACGGGCCAGCGCGTGCCGGATGCGATCGAACTCGAGCGTTCGCAGGACCGACGGGTGCATCAAGACATCCTAAGCCGGGAGGCGCGGCCGCGTACGCGGACCCTCAGCCTCGAAGCTCAAGGCTGGCCAGTCCGGCCTCGAGGTCGACCCGGGGCGCATAGCCGAGCTCGGCGCGGGCCCGCCCGATGGAGTAGACCGCGCGGCTCGCGAGCCGCGCAATGGCGTCGGGGTCGATCGGGAAGAGGGGAGGGCGGCGGGTGAGTTGCCGGATGGCCCAGGTCGCCGCGCGCCGCGCACGCCCGGCCTCGCGCGTTCGACGCGCTGTAGCGGGACGCCGCGTCAGCGGGCATGGCCACGGTCGCCGTCCGGCCGAGCAGCCGTTCGAGGCCCACGTAGTAGTCGCGCCAGGGGCGCGGCGCGCCATCGGTGACCAGGAATCGGCTGCCGCTCGCGACCGGCGCCGACAGCGCCAGCACGATCGCGCGCGCGACGTCGTCGCGGTGCACGAGATTCGCCGTGCCGCGGCCGTCGTCCACCAGAATCACGCGTCCTCGGCGCATGAGCGAGGGCAGGCCGGCGCCCCACCAGCCGCCCGGTCCATAAATATTCGCCGGCTGGAGCACGACGACGTCGATGTCGGTGCGTCGAGCGACGACGTCGGTCTCGACGCGAATCTTCGTCCGCGCGTAAACGTCGCCGGTCTCGGCGTACGGCCACGATTCGTCGATCACGCCGTCGGCCACGACCGGATAGACGGACGTCGTGCTGAGGTGGACGAACCGTCGGACACCGGCTTGGACGGCCGCATCGATCAGGGTGCGGGTAAGAGAGACGTCCGCGGTCTCGCCGGCGCGGTGGTCGCGCGAATCCGACTTGGCGCAGTGGACGACCACGTCGCACGCGCGCAGCGCAAGGGCAATCGCCGCCGCGTCCATCAGGCCGCCGATGACGACGTCGACGTGCGCCGCGAGCGCGCCGAGCCGAGTGCGGTCGCGCGTCAGTGCGACGACGGGTGAGCCGGCGGCGGCGAGTGCCGGCAGGAGCGCGCGGCCGACGAATCCGCTGGCGCCGGTCACGAAGACGCGCGGGCCGGTCGTCATCTACGCACCAAGCGCGGCGTAGAGCGCGCGCAGCGCTCGGGCGTACGTCTCGTACCCGGCGTGCGCCACCGACGGCCGGCTCTGGGCGGCGAGCCGAGCGAGCAGGGACGGGTCGGACGCCAGCAGGCGGAGCGCATTGGCGAGCGCGGTCACCGACCGCGCGTCGACCACGAAGCCGTTTTCGCCGTCACGCACGAGTTCGGCAGCGCCGGACGATCGCGTCACGATCACCGGCCGTCCCGAGGCCAGGGCCTGCGGCACGACGAGACCGAACCCGTCTTCGACCGCCGGGTGGACGAGGACGCTCGCGCGGCCGTAGGTCGCCTCGACGGGCGCCCGAAACACGTCCGCCGACACGCGGCGGATATTGGGATTCCGGCGAACGAAGCCTTCGACGAGTCGCTTGGACCACGGGTCGCCGGTGCCCCCGATGAGCACGAGTTCCGCGTTGGAGAGCTTGGCGTCTTCGAAGGCCTGGAGCAGGTAGTGGATGCCCTTGCGGGGATCGATCGTCGAGACCGCCAGCACGCGAAAGACGTCATCGGCCTTCGTCGTCGGGTGGAAGTGGTCGAGGTCAACGCCGGGGTGGATGACCGTCACGCGCTCGGGCGCAATGCCGTGGTCGACGAACGTCGCCTTCGCCAGGTGCGAGTTGACGCGCAGGTGGTCGGCGCGGGCGATCTCCTCGAGCATTCGGGCGCGCATGCGGCGGTGCAGGAACGTCGGCCCGCGGAACCCGACGAGGGCATGCTCGCGCTCCAATTCGCGCGCCAGGTGGTGCACGTGGGTGTTGTAGCAGGTGACGACCACGCGCGCGCCCGGGCGGCGGCGCAGTCGGACGATCGTGTCGCGGCATTGCGCGGCGACGCCGTCGAACAGCGCGGGCGCGTCAATCGCGCGCGCGACGCGCGCGTCGAAGTCGAGGTCCGACAAGAGCGTCAGCAGGTCGCGGCGGCCTCCGAGGAGGGGCACGCCGCGGAGGAGCCGGAACGCCGCGGCGCGCGCGCCGCCGAACGGGATGTCAACGGCCTGGACCGCACCGGCGGGCGCGCGGCGGCTGTAGACGACCGCCGATTCGCCATTGAGCGCCAAGACGGTCTGGCGCAGCATCTCGCCCTGGCCCCCCACGCCGAACGTGGCATTGGCGGCCACGGCCACGCGAGCGGTCGGCGGCCGACTACTCGAGGTGGTTGATGGCACTGGCAATCGTCGCGGCCCCGAAGCCGTTATCGATGTTGACGACGGCGATGCCGGTGGCGCAACTGTTGAGCATGGCGAGCAAGGCCGTGATGCCGCCGAAGCTGGTCCCGTAGCCGACGCTCGTCGGGACGGCCACCACCGGGACGCGCACCAGGCCGCCAATCACGCTGGCCAGTGCGCCCTCCATGCCGGCGACGGCGATGATCACGCGGGCCGTGACGAGCCGCTGGTGCTCGGCCAACAGTCGATGGAGGCCGGCGACGCCGACGTCGTACAATCGATCGACGGTGTTGCCCATGACGTCGGCCGACACGGCGGCTTCCTCGGCGACGGGAATATCGGACGTGCCCGCCGCGGCGACGAGCACCGTGCCGCGTCCGGCGGGAACCTCGGCGCGGCGCTCGATGATGCGAGCCCCTTCGTGGAAGCAGGCGTCCGGCACGAGCGTCCGAACGGCCGCGTGGGCGGCGGCGTCCGTGCGGGTGACCAGAAGGGCGTGACCACGGTCGACAATCGCCTTGGCGATGCGGGCCACCTGGTCGGGGGTCTTGCCCTGTCCGTAGACGACCTCGGGAAAACCCTGTCGGGAGGCCCGGTGATGATCCACGCGCGCGAATTCGAGGTTTTCGAGGGGGTCGGACGGCAGCCAGGCGCGCGCCATCCGCTCGGCCTCGGCCGGCTCGATCCGTCCCTCGCGTACCCCCTCCAAGAGGGCCCGAAGGGGGGTATGCGCGCTAAGTGGCGTGGATTCCTGCTGTCCCACTGTCTTTCGTTTGACTCAACCGAGAGCGCGTCCGTAGAATGGCCTTTCGTGCCTCGGTTCCAGTCATCCATTCTATGACGTCCGACGCCATCGTCCTTGTCTCGTATTTCTTCGTTCTGAGCATCCTCGGCATCTACGGATGGCACCGGTACTACCTGGTCTACGAGTACCGCCGCCATCGCGCGCGCCGGCCGGGGCCGCCGCCGCCGTTGGTCGATCCGCCGGTCGTCACGGTGCAGCTGCCGATCTACAACGAGATGTACGTCGTCGATCGGCTGATCAACGCCGTCTGCGAGCTCGACTATCCGCGCGACCGGCTCGAGATCCAGGTGCTCGACGACTCGACCGACGAAACCCGCGACATCACCGAGCTGGCGGTACGACGCCAGGCGGCCCGCGGGTTCGACATCAAGCACGTCCACCGGACGAACCGGACGGGGTTCAAGGCGGGCGCGCTCAACGAGGGGCTGAGCGCGGCGCGCGGCACGCTGGTGGCGATCTTCGACGCGGACTTCGTGCCGCCGGCCGACTTCCTGCAGAAGACGGTGGGGTATTTCCTCGAGGACGAGAAGCTGGCGCTGGTGCAGGCGCGCTGGGGCCACCTCAACCAGGACTACTCGCTGCTCACCAAAGTCCAGGCGATCCTGCTCGACGGCCACTTCGTGCTGGAACACGGCAGCCGGAATCGATCGGGCTGCTTCTTCAATTTCAACGGCACGGCCGGCGTCTGGCGCTGCGAATCGATCATCGACGCCGGCGGGTGGCAGCACGACACCCTGACCGAGGATCTCGACCTGAGCTATCGCGCGCAGCTGCGCGGGTGGCGGTTCCTGTTCCTGCCCGACCTGATCACGCCGGCCGAAGTGCCCGTCGAGATGAACGCGTTCAAGTCGCAGCAGCATCGGTGGGCGAAGGGCTCGATTCAGACCTGCCGCAAGCTCCTGCCGCTCATCTTGATGTCCGACCTGCCCCTCAAGGTGAAGGCCGAGGCGTTCTTCCACCTGACGGCGAACTTCAACTATCTGCTCATGGTGGCGCTCTCGATCCTGATGTTCCCCGCGATGTACGTCCGGTACTCGATGGGCTGGACCGAGATGATGCTGATCGACGTCCCGCTCTTCATCGCGGCGACGCTGTCGGTCTTCCGCTTCTATTTCATCTCGCAGCGTGAGGTCTACCCGGACTGGAAGACGCGCGTGAAATACCTGCCGGCCGTGATGGCCGTCGGGATTGGCCTGGCCGTCAACAACGCGAAGGCGGTCGTCGAGGCGCTCCTGGACAGGCCGAGCGAGTTCATGCGGACGCCGAAGTACGGGATCGAGCGGCGGGGAGACGGCTGGCAGCACAAGAAGTACCACACGTCCCGGCCCATCCAGCCGTTCGTCGAGTTGACGCTCGGTCTGTATTTCACGTTCTCCGTGTTCTGGGCGCTGCAGCACGACATCTACGGCACGCTGCCGTTCCTCATGCTGTTCCAGTTCGGGTTCCTGTACACGGGGCTGCTGTCGATCTTCCAGCAGACTGGCGGGGATAATCTGCTCATCAAGGCCCCGCAGATTGCTGGCGGCAAATGACGGTCGAGGCCAAACCGAAAGCGGGTCTCGAAGACGTCGTCGCCGGCGATTCGGCGATCTGCTACCTCGACGGCGCGCGCGGCGTTCTCGCCTATTACGGCTACGACATCCACGATCTGGCGGACTTCGATCGCGGCGCGTCGTTCGAGGAAGTCTGTTTTCTGCTCTGGCACGGCCGGCTTCCGAACCGATCGGAGCTCGGCGACCTGCAGACGCAGCTCGCGGCGGCCCGGCGGCTGCCCGAGCCCGTCCTGCGGGCGATGCGGTCGCTCCCGAACGTCGATGGCATGGACGCGCTGCGCACGCTCACGTCCATCCTCGGGCACTTCGACCCGGACGCCGGGGCGATGTCCCCGGAGGCGAACGCCCGTAAGGCGGTTCGGCTCACCGGACAGATCAGCGCCCTGGTGGCGACCTGGGGCCGGCTGGCCGCGGGCGGCGGGCCGATCGATCCGGATCCGGCCCTGGGACAGGCGGCCAACTTCTTGTACCTGCTCACCGGCCGCCGTCCGTCCACGCTCGAAGCCCGCGCGTTCGACGTCTCGCTGGTGCTCCACGCGGACCACGAGCTCAACGCCTCGACGTTCGCGGCCCGCGTGGCCGCGGCGACGCTTTCCGACATCCATTCGGCGATCGTCGCGGCGATCTGCACGCTCAAGGGGCCGCTCCACGGCGGCGCCAACGCCGAGGTCATGAAGATGCTGCTCGACATCGGCCGCGACGCCGGACCCGAGCGCGCCGAGGAATACGTGCGCGCGAAGCTGGACCGGAAGGTCAAGATCTCGGGCTTCGGGCACCGCGTCTATCGCACGGAGGATCCGCGCGCGACGCACCTCCGCCGGCTGTCGAAGGCCCTCGGCGAGAAGGCCGGCGAGCCGCAGTGGTACGCCGATGTCCGAGCGGATCGAGGCCCTGGTGCGCGCCGAGAAGAAGCTGTATCCCAACGTGGACTTCTACTCGGCGTCGATGTTCTATTCGCTCGGCATTCCCGATCGACCTGTACACCCCCATTTTCGCCGTGAGCCGCGTGTCCGGATGGACCGGCCACGTGCTCGAGCAGTACCGCAACAATCGCCTGATTCGCCCGCGCACGAACTACGTCGGCCCGAGTTATCCGCAGCCGTTCCTGGCCCTCGCCCAGCGATAGCCCGGCCCAGGGCGCGTCTCCCCCGGTCGCGGCCGGCGTCCACGCGGGTCGGAGGGCGCGGCGTGTCCCTGTACAATGGTCGCGTCGCACTCCATGGATTTGCGCTTCATCCGGAACTTCTCGATCATCGCCCACATCGACCACGGCAAGTCCACGCTCGCCGACCGCTTTCTCGAGGCGACCGGCGCGCTGGCGGCGCGCGAGATGGAAGCGCAGGTCCTCGACAGCATGGACCTGGAGCGGGAGCGCGGGATCACGATCAAAGCCCACGCCGTGCGCCTGACGTACCGCGCCGATGACGGCCAGGATTACGTGCTGAACCTCATCGATACCCCCGGGCACGTCGACTTCTGGTACGAGGTGACCCGGTCGCTGGCGGCCTGCGAGGGCGCGCTGTTGCTCGTGGACGCGTCGCAGGGCGTCGAGGCCCAGACGCTCGCCAACGCGTATCTGGCGGTCGAGAACAATCTCGAGATCATCCCGGTGATCAACAAGATCGATCTGCCCGGCGCGCAGCCCGACGAGGTCCGGCGGCAGATCGAGGAGATCATCGGCCTGGACGCGAGCGGCGCCATCCTCGCGAGCGCCAAAGAGGGGAAGGGCGTTCATGAGGTGCTCGAGGCCATCGTCCACCGGCTGCCGCCGCCGGTCGGCGACCCTCAGGCGCCCCTCAAGGCGCTGATCTTCGACTCGTGGTACGACGCGTACCGCGGCGTCGTGATCCTCACGCGCGTCGTCGACGGCGTGCTGCGTCCGGGCCAGAAGATTCGCCTGATGGCCGCCGGTGGCGACTTCGAGGTCGAGGACATCGGCGTGTTCTCGCCGAAGCCGGTGCGCGTCTCCGAGCTGGGCGCTGGCGAGGCCGGCTTCATGGTGGCGAACATCAAGAACGTGGCGGACGCGAAGATTGGCGACACCATCACCCTTGTCGACCGGCCGACGTCGGCGCCGCTCCCCGGCTTCAAGGAGCTCAAGCCGATGGTCTTCGCCGGGTTGTTCCCGGTCGAAGGCTCCAAGTACTCGGAATTGCGCGAGGCGCTCAACAAGCTCCGGCTGAACGACTCGTCGTTCTTCTTCGAGCCGGAGACGTCGCTGGCGCTCGGCTTCGGGTTTCGCTGCGGATTCCTCGGACTGCTGCACATGGAGATCGTGCAGGAGCGCCTCGAGCGGGAATTCAACCAGGAACTGATCACGACGGCGCCGGGCGTGCTCTACCGCGTGACGACCACCGACGGCCACGTGGAGGAGATCGACAGTCCCTCGAAGCTGCCGGAGACCGGCCGCATCGCCAAGTTCGAGGAGCCGGTCATCCGGGCCACGATCCTCACGCCCACCGAGTACGTCGGCGCGGTGCTCGAGCTCTGCCAGGAGAAGCGCGGCGTGCAGAAGGGCCTCGATTACGTCTCGACGGGCCGCGTGCTCGTGACGTACGAGTTGCCGTTCAACGAGGTCGTGCTCGACTTCTACGACCGCCTCAAGACGATCTCGCGGGGCTACGCCTCGCTCGACTACCACGTCATCGGCTACTGGGAATCGCCGCTCGTCAGGCTCGACATTCTGGTCAACGGCGAACCGGTTGACGCCCTGTCGATCATCGTCCACGAGGAGAACGCCTACGCGCGCGGCCGCGCGCTGGCGTCGAAAATGCGCGAGCTGATTCCTCGGCAGATGTTCGAGGTGGCGATTCAGGCGGCGATCGGCAGCCGGATCATCGCGCGCGAGAGCGTCAAGGCGATGCGGAAGAACGTGCTCGCCAAGTGCTACGGCGGCGACATCAGCCGGAAGCGCAAGCTCCTCGAGAAGCAGAAGGAAGGCAAGAAGCGCATGAAGCGGGTCGGCCGCGTGGAGATCCCCCAGGAGGCGTTCCTCGCCGTGCTCAAGGTTGGGCAGGAGTCATGAGCCCGAGCAAGACGGACGTGAGACGTCAGGCGTTGGCAGGCGGCCCGGCTCGCGGCGCCCGACGGCGAATCTCTGAGCTTCGAACCCCGGAACGTTGGACCCCCGGAACCTTGGAACCGGAACCCGGTACCCGAGCACCCCTGAACCCAGGAACCGTCGATGAAACGCTCCGTCGCCCGCGAGTACCTCGAGTCGCTGATCATCGCCGTGATCCTCGCGCTGTTCGTCCGGACGTGGGTGTTTCAGGCGTTCAAGATCCCCACCGGTTCGATGGAGCCGAGCCTGCTCGTTGGCGACCACCTCATCGTCAACAAGATGATCTTCGCGCCCGCCGCCTCGTCGTTCGAGCGTGCGCTGCTGCCGGGGCGGCCCATCCGTCGCGGCGACGTGATCGTGTTCAAGTACCCGAAGGAGCCCGACCGCGACTTCATCAAGCGCGTCATCGGCCTGCCGGGCGACCGCGTCGAGCTGCATCGCAAGGTCGTGTACATCAATGGCAAGCCGCTCGACGAGTCGTACGTTCGGTTTCTCGAGCCGCCGTCGGTCGATGGCCCGCCGCATACCGATGACGTGCGCGAGGAGTACGGTCCGGTGACCGTGCCCGACGGTCAGTACTTCATGATGGGCGACAACCGCGACAACTCCGAGGACAGCCGCTACTGGGGCTTCATGCCGCGGAGCTACGTCAAGGGCGAGGCCCTCTTCATCTACTTCTCGTACGACGAGAACGAGCCTCTCGCGAATCTGCTGGGGGCGACGCGCTGGCACCGCCTGCTCCATCGCGTTCGCTGACCCGCCGCAGGACGTACGCGGCGTCAACGCCGTCGATCTGCACCGACTTCTGCCTCGCGGCGTGTCCGGCGACGATCCGGATGGCGGATCGGGGCACGTCCAGCACGCCGGAGAGCAGCCGAACGACCGCTTCGTTGGCGGCGCTTTCCACCGGTGGCGCCGTGACCCTCGCGACGAGCCGGCCGTCACGCACGCCGGCCAGCATCGTTTTGGACGCACGAGGAATGACGCGCAGGTCGAGCCGCACGCCGCCGGGCGCCGGCCGCGGCACGAGCGCGTCGGAACTCACGCGCCCGCCGGCGGCGGACGCCGGCCGAAGATCGCCGTGCCCACCCGAACCAGCGTCGCGCCCTCTTCAATGGCCACCTCGAAGTCGTGGCTCATGCCCATCGACAAGTGCGCCAGCCGCTCGGCCGGCGCGCCGCCCGCGACCAGGCGATCCCGCAACTCACGCAGGCGCCTGAACCACGGGCGTGATTCCTCAGGGTCGGTGGGGAACGGCGGGACGATCATCAGTCCCTGCAGGTCCAGCGCGCGGGCGTCCACGGCCGCGTTGACGAGACCGTGGAGCGCGTCTTCCGAGACGCCGTGCTTGGTCGCCTCGTGCGCCAGGTCAACCTGCACGAGCACGCGGGGCCGGGTGCCGACCTCGAGGGCGGCCGCGTCGAGCTTCTGGAGCAGCGAGAGACTGTCGAGGGAGTGGATCCAGGCGAAGGCTTCCGCGGCCCGTTTCGCCTTGTTCGACTGGAGATGCCCGATGAGGTGCCACTCGAGCGGACGCGGCGCGAGGGCGGCGATCTTGTCGAGGCCTTCCTGGACGCGGTTCTCGCCGAAGTCACGCTGGCCGCACGCGGCGGCATCGCGGACCCGCGCGGCCTCGAACGTCTTCGAGACCGCGATGAGCCGGACGTCGGAGGGGGCACGTCCGGCTCGCTCGGCGGCCCGGTCGATCCGCTGGCGAACGGAGGCGAGTCGAGCGGCGACCTCCGCATCCGGCGGCATCGCGCGGGCCTCTATTTGATGGCCTGCAGCAGGCCCTTGACCTGATCGGCGTACTCGCCGGTCGGCGCCAGGCTCAGGTACGTCTCGAATGGCGTCTTCGCGTCCGCGAGCTTCCCTTGATTGACGTAGGTCATGCCCAGGAAATAGAACGCGTTGGCCATCTTCGGGTCGAGCTGGGTGGCCTTCAGGAACTGGGCCTGGGCGTCGCTGACCTTGTTCCCCTGATTCCAGTAGATGACGCCCTGGTTGTAGACCGACACCGCGTCGGCCCCGCCGCCGGCCGCGCCCGACAACTCCGTGGCCTTGGCGCTCATCTGGCTCGCGAGGTCGAACTTCTTCTCTTTGTTGTAGAGGGAGGCCAGGCCGGAGTACGGGTCCGGCGTGGTGGGGTCGATGGCGATCGCCTGCTTGTACGACGACTCGGCCTTGTCGTCATCGCCCTTCTTCGAGTACGCATCGCCCATGCCCATGAAACAGGCGGTGCATCCTTTGATCTTCTCGGAAATCTTGGTGTACGTGGCCACGGCGTCGTCGTACTGGCCGGCCGTGATTTGATCCTGGGCGGTCTTGAAGTCGCCCTGGAGCTCGGCTTTCATCTTCTCCATATCGACGGGGGCGTCCGTGGCACTGGCGGCCGCGCTCCGCAGGGTCACGGTTGGGACGTCGATCGGGTCGCCGATGCTGATATGAATCGATGGGATCGTGAACGACAGGTCGCCTTTCGTGTACTTGATGCTGTACATGCCTGGAATGATCCCCACGGTCAAGTACTCACCCTTGGCATCGGTCTTGAGCGAGCCGCCCCCGGTGCCGTCCGGGCTCGAGACGACAACGGTCGCTCCCTGAACCGGCTGGCCCGATGCATCGACAACCTTGCCCCTGACGCCGCCTTTCTGGGCGAGTGCGGGCGTGGACAGCGCCAACAGGGCCAGCGCGAAAACACCGACCGCCAGCCCGTGGATCCATGTTCTTGTCTGCATATCTCCCTCCGGATAAATCTTCTTCCAAATATCGTATACCGCAACGCCCCAGTCCGGCCGCTGTCTCACGGCGCCTCCGGCGAGGCGCCGATCGGAGCGGTCCGGGCATGGAGGAACCGCTCGACCGCGGCGAGGTCGCGCGTGACGGGCGCCGGCGGCAGCGACGCGAGGAACCGCCGGCCGTACGATCGCCCGGTCAGCCGCGGGTCGAGGACCGCCAGCACGCCCCGATCCGCCCTCGTGCGAATCAGCCGTCCCAACCCCTGCAGGAGCGTCAAGGTCGCCAACGGGACCTGGTAGTCGTGGAACGCGTTGCCGCCCCGCGCGGTCAGCGCCTCGATGCGGGCCGCGACGAGCGGATCGGCCGGCGACGCGAATGGCAGCCGGTCGATGACCACGCAGCTCAACGCCTCGCCGGCCACATCGACGCCTTGCCAGAAGCTGGCCGTGGCGAGCAGCACGGCGTTGGGCGTCGCGCGAAAATCGCGCAGCAGCGCGGTGCGGGGGGCCGTGCCTTGCAGCAGCAGCGGCCAGCCGAGGCGGCGATCCAGCAGGCCGTGCACTTCCCGCATGGCGGCATATGACGTGAAGAGCACGAACGCGCGGCCGCGCGTGCGGTCGAGGAGCTCGGCGATCGCCCCTGCCGCCGCGCGATTGAACTCGGGCGACCGCGGATCCGGCATCTCCGGAGGGAGGTAGAGGACGGCCTGCGTTCGGAAGTCGAACTCCGAGGGCAGTGCGATGGCGCGGGCGGCTTCGAGCCCAAGGCGGCCCGCCATGTAGTCGAATCGCGCCTCGACGGTCAGCGTTGCCGACGTGAGCACGGTGGCCTCGCGCGAACCGACCACCGTCTCGCGCACGATATCGGCGACGTCGATAGGCGCCGCGCGAAAGACGAAGGCGCGTCCGCGCGACTCGATGAATCGGACGAATCGGCCATCGTCGGTGGCGCGCAGCACGCGGAGGTCGTCGGAGAGGCCGCGAGCGCGCTGGGCTGCGGCCGCCAGGTCCTCGCCGCTGTCCTCTCGCCGAGCCGCCAGGCCGGCAAACCGACCGAGCGCGGCGCCGAGGTCCTCGGCGAATCCGTCGATTCGCGCGGCAACGGCCGGCACGATTGTCAGCCGGTCGCCGCTGCCCGCCCTGTGCAGCTCGGCCGACAGGGCGTCGAACAGCCGGTGTGCCGAGCCTTGAACGTGGCCAATCGCCTCGGCCAGCGCCACCGCCGCCCGGCCTTCCTCCGCTGGGACCATTCCAACCGCCGCGCTGGCGTCCCTCGCGAACTCGTCGACGCGGAACGTGCTCAGGGAGACGCCGAAGTACTGCGTCACCACGTCCTCGAGCTGGTGTGCCTCGTCGATGACGGCCACGGCGCAGTCGGGAATCACCTCGCCGAACGCTCCCTGGCGCACCGACGCGTCCGCACACAGCAGGTGGTGATTGACGATGACCAGGTTGGCTTGAGCGGCGCGATCGCGCATGCGGGTGATGAAGCAGTCGGCGTAGTGAGGGCAGTCCCGGCCGAGGCACTGCTCGCTCGTCGCGGTCAGCTCGCTCCAGAGACGCAGGTCATCCGGCAGGTCGTCGATTTCGGCGCGATCTCCGGTATCGGTGACCGACGCCCATTCCGAGATGCGATCGAGCCACCGCACGTCGGTGGGCGGCAAGCCGGCTTTGGCTTCGCTGAGGCGCTCGTGCCGATGCCAGCAGAGGTAGTTCGTCCGCCCCTTCATGTACGCGGCGCGCACGTCCATGCCGAGGGCCGCCGCGACGGCCGGGACGTCCTTATAGAAGATCTGGTCCTGCAGCGTTCGCGTGCCCGTTGAGATCAGGACGCGGCGGCCGTCCAGGACGGCCGGCACCAGGTAGGCGAGCGTCTTGCCGGTGCCGGTGCCGGCCTCCGCCAGGAGGATGCCGCCTTCGGCAAACACGCGGGCCACTTCGACGGCCAGCTGCTGTTGGCCCGGCCGAGGCTCGAAGGCGTCGAGCGCGGCGGCCAGGGGACCGTCCGCGGCGAAGGCGCGCCGTGTCCGCTCGACGAGCGTGTCGTCGTTCATCGGGGCCCACGCATGAGACAGGCGCGCGGCACGCGGTCTCTGCCGCGCGCCGCACGAGGGTGACGCGGCGTCAGCGGGTCAAGGCGGCGCCTGACGCCAGTTCCGGGTACAGAGGAAATCGCTGACAGAGTGCGCTCACGTCCGCGCGGACGGCCCGGGCGACCGGCTCGTCGTCGGGGGCGGCGAGGACGCGAGCCATGAGCTGCGCGATGATGTCCATCTCCGCCTCGCGCATGCCGCGCGTCGTCACGGCCGGCGTCCCCACCCGGATACCGCTCGCCACCATCGGCGGCTGGCGGTCGAATGGAATGGCGTTCTTGTTGACGGTGATGCCGGCGCGCCCGAGCGCGGCCTCGGCGATCTTGCCGGTGAGACCGCGCGAAAACACGTCGACGAGCAGCAGGTGATTGTCGGTGCCGCCGCTCACCAGTCGGAATCCGGCCGCGGCCAGCCCGTCGGCGAGCCGCGTGGCGTTCGCGACGATCCGCCGCTGATACTCGCCGAACGCGGGCGCGAGCGCCTCCTTGAAGCACACGGCTTTGGCGGCGATGACGTGCATGAGCGGCCCGCCTTGCACCCCGGGGAAGACCGCCCGGTCGAGAGCCTTGGCGAAGTCCGCGCGGCACAAGATCATGCCGCCGCGCGGTCCGCGCAGCGTCTTGTGCGTGGTCGTCGTGACGAAATCCGAGTGGGGGACGGGGCTCGGATGCAGTCCGGCGGCGACCAGACCGGCGATGTGGGCCATGTCGGTCATCACGAGCGCGCCGACGGTGTCGGCGGCTCGGCGGATGCGCGCGAAGTCGATCACGCGGGGATAGGCGCTGGCGCCGACCACCACGAGCTTGGGCCGGTGCTGGGCGACGAGCCGCTCGAGCTCGTCGTAGTCGAGGCGCTCGTCGTCCTCGCGCACACCGTACGGCACGATGGAAAAATACTTGCCGGAGAAGTTCAGCGGGTGGCCGTGCGTGAGATGGCCGCCGTGCGCGAGGTTCATGCCGAGCAGCGTGTCGCCCGGCTGGAGCACGGCGAGGTAGACGGCCATGTTGGCCTGAGCGCCCGAATGGGGCTGCACGTTGACGTGCTCGGCGCCGAAGAGTTCCTTGGCGCGCGCGATGGCGAGCGACTCGGCGACGTCGACGAACTCGCAGCCCCCGTAGTACCGCTTGCCGGGATAACCCTCCGCGTACTTGTTGGTCATCACCGAGCCGGCCGCTTCCAGCACGGCCTGGCTGACGAAGTTCTCCGACGCGATGAGCTCCAGGCCGTCTTCCTGGCGCTGTACCTCGTGTTGAATGGCGTCGAAGATCTCAGGGTCGGTGGCGGCAAGATGGCTCATAACATTCCCCTACGGCTTGGCGCGCTCCCGATCCAGCTCGGTGATTTGGTCGATCCGCCGCTGGTGCCGCCCGCCATCGAACGACGTCGCGAACCACACGCGGACGATTTCATCGGCCAGACCGGCGCCGATGACGCGCGCGCCCATCGAGAGGACGTTGGCGTCGTTGTGGGCCCGCGACAGCCGGGCCGTGTACAAGTCGTTGCACAGCGCTGCGCGGATGCCCGCGACCTTGTTGGCGGTGATTTGCTCGCCTTGTCCGCTGCCGCCGATCACGATGCCCCGGTCGGCCCGGCCGGCCGTCACGTCGCGGGCGACCCGTTCGCAGATCGGTGGATAGTCTACCGGGTGCTCGTCGAACGTGCCGTGGTCGATGACGTCGTACCCCTCGGCGCGAAGCGTCGACACGACGTGCTGCTTCAGCGCAAAACCCGCGTGATCGGCGCCGATCGCGATTCGCATGCGCGGGAAATTGTACTATACGCGGATGCTCCCAACAGCGGTCGTCTCGCGCCGCGGCGCCGACCGCGTGCGCGCCGGTCACCCGTGGATCTATCGGTCCGACGTCGCCGAAGTCGAGGCGGAGCCGGGCGCCCTGGTCCGGGTCGTGACCGAGCGCGATCGACGCCTCGGCTGGGCGCTCTGGAGCAGCGCGTCGCAGATCGCCTTGCGCATGGTGTCGACCACCGAGGTCGCCGACGAACGCGTGTGGCTCCGCGACCGGCTGTCGGCCGCCATCGCCTACCGCCGCACGCTTGCCATCGGGGCGTCGGCCTACCGGCTGGTACACGGCGAGTCGGATTTGCTGCCTGGGCTCATCGTCGATCGCTACGCGGACGCCCGCGAGACCTACCTCGTCGTCCAGGCGCTCTGCCAGGGGATGGACCGCCGGCTCGCGGAGGTGGTCGAGCTGCTGGTCGAGCTCACCGGGGCGCGGGGCGTGCTCGCGAGAAACGACCCGAAAGTGCGTCGCCTCGAGGGGCTGGCCGAGTCGGTCGACGTCGTGTACGGCGACGTGCCGGATCGGATCGAGGTGTCCCTTGGCGCCGCGACGTTCAGCGTGGACGTCCGACATGGCCAGAAGACGGGTTTGTTCCTCGACCAGCGCGAGAACCACGAGGCGGCCGCCCGCTACGCGCACGGCCGCGCCCTCGACGCCTTCACGTACAACGGCGGCTTCGCGCTGCCGCTCTCTCGTACGTGCGACTCCGTGCTCGCGCTGGACTCGTCGGCGCAGGCGGTTGCGGCCACGCGCGAAAACGCCGCGCGCAACGCGGCGACCAACGTCCTCGTGCGCGAGGCCAACGTGTTCGACGAGCTGCGCGAGCTCGAGGTGAGCGGCGAGCGCTTCGAGACCATCGTGCTCGACCCGCCGGCGTTCGCCAAGAATCGCGCCGCCGTCCAGCGCGCCCTCGCCGGCTACAAGGAGATCAATCTTCGCGCCTTCAAGCTGCTCGCCGCTCGTGGCCACCTGATCACGTGCAGTTGCTCGTACAACGTCAGCGAGGACCTGTTCATCGAAGTGCTGGGCGAGGCTGCGGCCGACGCGCGGGTCGCCGCCGCGGTCGTCGAGAAGCGTCAGCAGGCGCGCGACCATCCTGTGCTCCTGAACGTCCCGGAGACCCATTATCTGAAGTGCGTCGTGCTCAGACGAGTCGCCTGACCGCGACGTCTTGGGGAGCCTCTCTCGACCTGCTATAGTGCGGAGGACCGCCAGGGGCATCCGTCGGCGCGCCGAGGTCGGCGCGGCAGCGGATTGAGACCGAACCCTTGGAACCTGATCCGGTTGAGACCGGCGGAGGGAGCGCGGTTCGAGCCGGTACCGGCCGGCGCCCCGCCCCCACCCCGGTCGTGGAGCCCACGACCATGGCGACGCGTGCATACCAACCTCTGACCGACACCGATTTCGACCTCGCGTATCCCGGATCGCGCAAGGTGTACGTTGACGGGCCGCAAGGCGTCCGCGTGCCCATGCGGGAGATCGGTCTGTCGGCGGGCGAGCCCGCGCTGCGCGTGTACGACACCAGCGGACCACGCGGCTTCGACGTCCAGGTCGGCCTGCCGGAGTTGCGACGGGAGTGGATCCTGGCGCGGGGGGACGTGGAGGCTGCTGGTCCAGCCACGCGCGTGCTCCGCGCGCGCGCGGGTCGGGCCGCCACGCAGCTGCGCTCGGCCCGCGAGGGCACGGTGACGCCCGAGATGGAGTTCATTGCCGTGCGCGAGGGGCTCGACGCGGAGTTCGTGCGGTCGGAGGTCGCGCGCGGGCGCGCCATCATTCCGGCCAACGTCAATCATCCCGAGCTCGAGCCGATGATCATCGGCCGCAATTTCCTCGTGAAGATCAACGCGAACATCGGCAACTCCGCCGTGGGATCGTCGGTGGCCGAAGAAGTCGACAAGCTGCGATGGGCGACGCTGTGGGGCGCCGACACCGTCATGGACCTGTCGACGGGCAAGGATATCCACGAGACGCGCGAGTGGATTATCCGCAACGCGGCGGTGCCGATTGGCACGGTGCCCATCTATCAGGCGCTCGAAAAGGTCGACGGCCGGCCCGAGGACCTGACGTGGGAACTCTACCGGGACACGCTCGTCGAGCAGGCCGAACAGGGCGTCAACTACTTCACCGTGCACGCCGGCGTGCTCCTGCGCTATATCCCGCTCACCGCGCGCCGCCGCACCGGCATCGTCTCGAGAGGCGGGTCGATCCTCGCGAAATGGTGCCTCGCCCATCACCAGGAGAACTTCCTCTACACGCACTTCCGCGAGATCTGCGAGATCATGCGCGCCTACGACGTCTCGTTCTCGCTCGGCGACGGCCTGCGGCCGGGTTCGATCGCCGACGCCAACGACGAGGCGCAGTTCGGAGAGCTTCGGACCCAGGGGGAATTGACCCGGATTGCGTGGGAGTACGACGTCCAGGTGATGAACGAGGGGCCGGGGCACGTCCCGATGCACCTCATCCGCGAGAACATGGAGAAACAGCTCGAGTGGTGCGATGAGGCGCCCTTCTACACGCTCGGACCGCTCACGACCGACATCGCGCCGGGCTACGACCACATCACGTCGGCGATCGGCGCCGCGATGATCGGCTGGTACGGCACCGCGATGCTCTGCTACGTGACGCCCAAGGAGCACCTGGGGCTGCCCGATCGCGACGACGTCAAGGCCGGAGTCATCGCGTACAAGATCGCGGCGCACGCCGCCGACCTGGCGAAGGGCCACCCGCGCGCGCAGGCCTGGGACGACGCGTTGTCAAAGGCGCGATTCGAGTTCCGCTGGGAGGACCAGTTCAACCTCTCGCTCGATCCGGTCACCGCCCGCGCGTACCACGACGAAACGCTGCCAGCCGACGGCGCCAAGGTCGCGCACTTCTGCTCGATGTGCGGTCCAAAGTTCTGCAGCATGGAGATCACGCAGCAGATCCGCGACTTCGCCCGTGAGCAGGGCGTGTCAGTGGAACAGGCCGTCGAAACCGGCCTCGCCGAGAAGGCGGCAGACCGCGACCGACCGACACTAGTGTCGCGTCCCAGAAGTTCGTTGTGCATCGAGGGCGGCGATGCGCCTGGCCGGCAAGGCGCGACGAGCGAGGATACTGAGTGTATTTGAGCGAGAAGCCACGCCGCCGGGCGGGAGGCAGCGCCGACCGAATGCCAGCGAACTTCTGGGACGCGACACTAGCCTTCGCCTATCGACGGGGGCGGCGGACTGAGCAGGCATTCGGCATCAGGCACTTGGCACCAGCCCGGCGCCATGCGCACAGGCATCCGGTGCCTAGTGCCCAGAGCCGAACGCCTGGTCTCATTGCACCTTGTCGTACACGAACTTCGACGGCACCCGGTCGTCGTCCTGCGCACCCGCGTACAGCTTGATCGTCATCACCAGGCGGCCGTTGGCGTCAACACTCCACGTGCGGGTGTAGTCGAGGTCGCCAACGGTGATCTGCTGCTTGAGCGTGTCGTTGTCCCACTTGGTCTTGCCGTTCACCGTCGTGCCTTCGATCGTGATCGGCTCCTTCTTGCCGTTGGTGTGGAACGTCTCGGTGCCACGAGCCTCGCGAATCGTGACCGCGTCGGGCGTCCCGCCGACGACGAAGGCGCCCCACGTCTGCGACGCGGACTGACGTAGCGCGCGCATCTCCGCGGCCTCTTCCGGCTTCGCGCCGCCACCGCCGCCGCCACCGCCCCGGCCGCCGCCGCGGCCACCGCCCCTGCCACCACCGCCGCCAGAGGACTCAGCACCGCCGCCGATGGTGGCACCACCACCCGCCGCCCTCCGCCCCCGCCGCCGCGACTTGGCGGGGCGATGCTCAACGACTGATTCAAGCGCCACGTGCCCGTCATGCGCGCCAGGGCCTGCACGCCTTTCTGGGCATGAATCTGACCGGCTCCGAAAGCCACCGCCAGGGCGGCGCCAACCGCCAGAACGAACGGCCGCGTCTGGGTTCGATCTCTCATTGATGACACTCCGATGACACTCCGACTTCGTCAAAGGCGCGCGTTTGCCGCCGTTCAGGAATCACGAACGGTGGCACCGCGCCACGGTTTCTGGTGAAGCGCGTTTAGTATGCCGAAAAGGCCGGGACGGGGCAAACGCCGAGCACCTGTCTGCACGTTCGCACGCGGGGGGCGCTATCGCGTCGGGCTCGGCACGATCTGAATGACCGTCTTGAAGCGCGAGTCCTTCGTGCCGTCTACGTGAAGGTACCCTTCGCCGTCCGAGTAATCCTTGACCACGATGCTGGGCGGGTAGGCCATGGCATTCTCCTGGAACTTGCCAAGGTCGAACTGCTGCATCGCCGGCGTCTTGAAGAGCGTCCGTCCGCCGTCCTTCAGGATCTGCTTGTAGTAGGCGACGATCTGGTTGAAGGTCGTGTTCGTGCCGAACAGATAGCAGCGCTGCCCGCTGCCGAGGTCGAACGACGAGAGAAACGTCAACGCCGGATAGATGCCGCCTTGCACCCCCACGATCGCATCCGTCGGTTCGCCAACGGCAACCTCGGGTGCTCGTGCCGGGGGCGCTTGCGACGAGGAAACCGCCGGCTGGCTGTCGATCGACGAAGGCGTGGGGCGTCCGGCGCCGGGAAACGGCTCCGGGACGGGTTGGGCCGGCGCTTGAGCCGCGCGAGCGCCCACGCTACCGACCGCCAGGGCGGCGACGAAACAGGTGATGGCGAGCGATGCGCGGGTCATGGAGGTACGACTCTCCCTATTATAGAAAAGAGGCGGCCGTCGCGCTGGTGGCATAATTGATCGACGTTCTTGGACGGTCGATGGCCAGTACATTCAAAACCGCGATCTTGTTGGGCGCCCTGACGGGGGTCTTGCTGCTCATCGGCGGGGCGGCCGGCGGTCGTCTCGGACTGTACTTCGCGTTCGTGCTGGCCATCATGATGAACGTGGGCAGCTACTGGTTCTCCGACAAGATCGTCCTCAGGATGTACCGCGCGACCGAAGTCGGACCCGAAAACCGGCTGTATGGCATCACTGCTGGGCTCGCCCAACGCGCCGGGCTGCCCATGCCGCGTGTGTACGTGATTCCGCAGGCATCGCCGAACGCGTTTGCGACCGGCCGCGATCCGCATCATGCCGCCGTGGCGGCCACCGAGGGGATTCTCCGGCTGCTCTCCGACGAGGAACTGGAGGGCGTGATCGCGCACGAGCTGTCGCACGTCAAGCACCGGGACATCCTGATCAGCACGGTGGCGGCGACCGTGGCGGCCGCGATCATGATGCTCGCCAACATGATGCAGTTCGCCGCGTTCTTCGGCGGATTCGGCGGGCGCGACGACGGCGAGGGCGACAGCGCGTTCGTCCTGCTCGCCATGGCGATTCTGGCGCCGTTCGCGGCCATGCTCATCCAGATGGCCATTTCACGGCAGCGTGAGTACGCCGCCGATCGCAGCGGCGCGCGGCTCGTCGGGAATCCCGCGGGCCTGGCGTCGGCCTTGCGGAAGATCGATGCCGCCGCCCATCGGATTCCGCTCGACGCCAATCCCGCCACCGCGCACCTGTTCATCATGAAGCCTTTCGGCCGCGCCGGCTTCGCCTCACTGTTCTCGACGCATCCGCCGACCGACGCGCGCATCAAAGCGCTGATGGACCTCCGCTAACGCCCAGGCGTCCCGCCGCGGCCGCGACGATGGCCTTGACCTCCCGCTCGTACTCGGCCGTCGGATGGCTCCGCGCGTACAGGCGCCGGTAGCCCTCGAGAAGCTGCGGGTGCTCGCGTTCGAGGAACGCGAAGAAATGCTCCCGGACGCCCGGATCTAGTCGGGCGACACACCCGCCGGCAAACCGCGCCCCAGACTCGCCGATGGCTCGAAGCGTCCGCTCGATAGCCGACCGGGACGTTGACAGCCCCGGCACGAGCGGCATCATCAGTACGCGCACGTCGATCCCGGCCTCGTGCAGCCGCGTCGCGGCGCGAAGCCGCTGCTCGGGCGGCGCCGTCCCGGGCTCGAGCGTTGCCCACGCCCGTTCGTCCACCGTGGGGACGCTGACATAGACCCGGCACGAGGCGCAGTGCGCCAGACGACGCAGGACGTCCAGATCGCGGACGACCATCGGACCCTTGGTGACGATCGACACGGGCGTTCGCGCCTCCGCCAGAATCTCCAGCGCCCGGCGGGTGAGCTGGTAGCGGCCTTCGATGGGCTGGTACGGGTCGGTCGCGGTGCCGATGGCCACCGACTCCCGCACCCACGACGCCCGCCCGACTTCACGGCGGAGCACGTCGCCGAGATTGACCTTCACGAGGATGAACGAGGAGAAGTCGTCGCCCGCGCCGAGCTCGAGATGCCGCTGGTACTTGCGGGCGTAGCAGTACCTCGCACGCGTGCGTGCACCCGCGGTACGGGTTGAGCGCCCACCGGAACGGCATGCCGGCCGTCCTCGTCAGCGCCGAGCGGACTCGCACTTCCTGATAGCGCGCCTCGTCGGCGCGCCGCTCGGCACCCGGGAGGCCATCCGTGCCGCCGTCGCGGACGGCATCGGCAATCCCCCTCAGCGTCGGCCGTTCGACCACCTCGGGGAAGAGCTGGAATTGGACGGGCTTCATGACTTTCGCTTTTTATTCTCTCACGGGAGAAGCGAGAAGCTGAGGTCTAGGGAAGAGCGGTTCCGAGAGTGTCGGACGCTGGGCACGGGCTTCGGCGGTGTCCGGGCCTCGCCCGTTCGAAGTCCTACGCTCCGAGTTCGACGTGCGGGTCGTTTCGCACCTGCTCCCGCCACCAGTCAAGCGTGTCGCGGAGCGTCTGTTCCAGCGTGTGGAGGGGGGCCCAGCCGGTCTCGCGATGGAGTCGCCGGGCATCGCCGACGAAGACCGGCACGTCGGCCGGGCGCAGGCGGGCGGGATCGACGATGACCTGGATGGCGGTTCCGGACAGGCGCCGCAGGGCGTCGAGGACATCGCCGATACGGACTCGAGTCCCCGAGCAGATGTTGTAGGCGCGGCCGCTCGCGCCTCGCTCCATCAGACGCTCGTAGGCCTCGACGACGTCGCGCACGTCGGTCAGGTCGCGAATCACATCAAGGTTGCCGACGCGGATGTCCGGCGGCAGCCGGCCGATTTCGATCAGGGCGATCTGGCGCGCGAAGCTCGAGACCGCGAAGTTCGGCGTCTGCCTGGGACCGGCGTGATTGAAAGGCCGCGCGACGACGACATCGAGTCGATCGTCCATCGCGGCGCGGAGCGCCAACTGATCCTGCGCGAGCTTCGACAAGCCGTACGGGTTCGACGGAATCAGTGGGGCGCTTTCGTCGATCGGGCGGTCGGTCACCTGATAGACCATGGCCGACGACACGACGACCACCTTGCACGGTTCGGCGAGGACGCGTACGGCGTCGAGCACGTGATGCGTGCCGAGCACGTTCGCCTGCAGGTGGGGGACGACGTTCTGCCACGAGGTGTCCGCGCGCGACGCGCCGGCGACGTGGAACACGCGGGCGGGCTGCGCGGCGGCCACCGCATCCGCGACGGCCTGGCGATCGCGGACATCGACGTGCCGCCAGACGACGCCCGGACGAGGTGGTGGGGCGGCCCGTGTGGGTCCACGCCACGCCACGACCGGCCCGCGGCCCGCCAGCCGATCCAGAAGGTGGCTTCCGGCAAAGCCAGTGGCGCCCGTAATCAGCGTCGGGCGTGCGGACGTGACCCCCATGTGGTGGTCAGGGCTTGGCGGCGGCCCGGTCTCCGTACTGCGTCTGGTAATACGCGCGGAACGCCGGGTCGTGCTCCTTGACGGGGCGCCACCACCACTCGTTGGTCCGATACCACTCGACGGTGTCGGCCAGGCCGGCTTCGAAGGGGACGGCGGGCGCCCATCCGAGGGCCCTGAGCTTCGTGGTGTCCAGCGCGTAGCGGCGGTCGTGGCCGAGCCGGTCGGCCACCGGCCGAATGAGCGTCCGCGGGCGGCCCGCGAGCTCGAGAATCCGCGTCGTCAGGTCGACGTTCTTGACCTCGTTGCCGCCGCCGACGTTGTAGACCTCGCCCGATGTGCCGCGGTCGATCAGCAGAATCGACCGCGCGGCAGTGGTCGGAGACGTGCAGCCAGTCGCGCACGTTGAGGCCGTCGCCATAGAGCGGCAGGGGGATCTCGTCGAGGGCGTTCGTAATGAACAGCGGGATGACCTTCTCGGGAAACTGGTTCGGGCCGTAGTTGTTGGACGCGCGTGTGACGATGACCGGCACGCCGTAGGTCGCGAAGTAGCTGTACGCGAGCCGGTCGGCGCCGGCCTTGCTGGCCGAATAGGGATTGCGCGGCCGCAGTTCGTCCGTCTCCTGGCTGTGGCCGGTCGGGACGCTGCCGTAGACCTCGTCGGTCGAGATCTGAATGAATCGGCGCAGGTGCGGCGCCTCGCGCGCCGCTTCCAGGAGGACGAACGTGCCGAACACGTCCGTGTGGATGAACTCGCCGGCCGCCATGAGCGATCGGTCGACGTGGGTCTCGGCCGCGAAGTGCACGACGACATCCGATTCGCGGACGAGCGGACCGGCGACGGCGGCGTCGGCGATATCGCCGTGCACGAACCGGTGGCGCGGGCTGTCGTGGACCTCGCGGAGATTCTCGAGGCGGCCCGCGTACGTCAGCTTGTCGAGGGTGGTGAGGTGCCAGTCGGGATGCGTGTCATGCGCCCACCGGACGAAATTCGATCCGATGAAGCCGGCGCCGCCCGTGACGAGGACGTGAGTCATGAGGGGTCTCCTGCGCGCGCGCGTGTCATGGCCGGCTCGCGCTGCCGAAGCCTCCCATCGGTGGCGCGAAGGTTCCCAGCCCGGCCAGGGTGAACGAGAGCGTGACGCGCCGGTTGCTCGGAACGCCCGACACGCTGAAGTGGCTCAAGTCGACGGTTTCGTAGTTGAACGAGACTCCGCAGCATTGGCTGCGATAGTACAACTGCAGCCGCCGCTGCAGAAAATACTTCTGGACCACGTCGTAATAGAACGTGAACGTTCCGCCGTATTTGTTGTCGGGCTGCCTGAGGTTCACGCTTGCGTTCAGGTAGTGGCTCGGGCTGGAGAAGCCCTGCAACCCTGGAATCACCTGGCGCTTCGACCAGCCCGCGGTGATGACCGCCAGGCGCTGGTTGACGTTGGCCGACGCACTGTAGGTCCGGACGGCGTTGAACTTCGTGTCGTACTCCATCTGGAACTGCGCCGTGGTCGTCTCGGTCGGCCGCGCCGTTACGGCCAGCTGGACCGGAGAAAACGGGCTGGGCGGCGCGACCGCGTTCGACAGGTCGTTGAACGACGACTGGTACTGCGCGTCGTAGGCCGCCGCGAGCGCATCCGTGTAGTACGTCTGGCTCAAGCTGACCGTCAGAATTTCGCGGATCACGCCGGGGGCCTGGACCGCCGGGGCGCCGGGCGTCGTCGGCGCCGGCGGCGGACCGGGTGGGCGCCGCTTGGCGAGCAGCCGGTTGGTCAGCGAGTAATTGACCTGGGTCACCGACGGCACGACCGTGTCAACGCCGTCGAGCTTGACGACCTGGTTGGTCGCCTTGAAGCTGGACAGATGCTGAATCGTCACCGATGGCTCGATGACGTGCTTGAAGCCCTCCGCATAGCCGTTGCCGGGCGTGTGCCAGATGCGTGAGAAGACGGGACCGACGACCCGCGTCTGCAGGCTGAACAGGTTGCGGCTGAGCGGCGTCTTCACCTGCGCGCCGGAGACCGGGTCGAGGCTCTGCGTCCAGTACGTGTACCGCCACGAGGCGGATGCCGTGACCGTCAAGGCCGGCAGCGAGCTCACCGGCACGGAGATCGTGGGCGCGCCGTCGATCCGGAACAGGCTGCGGTTGGTGAGCGGGTTGTGGATGTCGTCCTGGCGCACCAGATAGCCGGCCGCGACGTTCGCGCTGAGGTAGACCGGTGAGTGCCCGATCGTCTTCTCGCCGACCGAGAAGTTCACGTACGGCGCGGTGCCGTACTTCGTCGCCTTCGTCGTGCCGTAATACACCTCGGTCTGGCCGTACGTCCCGCTGACGTGGTACCGGCCCGCGCCGCCGGTCACGGTCGCTCCCCACGTCCGGCTGCGCTGCGACAGGTTGAAGATGTTCTGCTGGTAGAGCTGCTGGGTCGCCAGGTCGGTGAAGTAGTTGACGTTCCCAATCACGCGGAACCCGCCGGGCAGACCCTGATTCACGTTGCTGCGGACGTCGAACGAGCGGTGCGCGGCCTTGGTCACTGTCGTGCCGTCTGGGGCGAACTGCGTCCGCTCGTTCAGCATGTAGACCCGGGCGTTGCCCTGCGACCCGGGCGAGGCCGCGTAGCGGTACTCGCCGCCGAGGCCCTGGCCGGTCTTTGAATACCAGTCGTGGTAGAAGGTCGCGTCCTGGCTGCGGTCAACGGCCCAGAAGAACG
This sequence comes from uncultured Acidobacteriota bacterium, assembly GCA_963849525.1. Classification (GTDB taxonomy): domain Bacteria; phylum Acidobacteriota; class Vicinamibacteria; order Vicinamibacterales; family SCN-69-37; genus CAVXSP01. Next base: position 1,546,000 of record CAWKHL010000010.1, read on the forward strand.
CGTCGTTCAGCGTGAAGCCCTGGACGCTGGAGCTACCGTAGCTCGGCATGAGGAACCCGGTGGCGCGGTTCTGCTTGTTGATCGGGTAGTACATCACGGGGAGGTAGAACACCGGCACGTCCTTGACCCTGAGCACCATGTTCCGGAGCATGCGCGTGCTTGTCGAGCACGAGGACGACGCTCGAGGCGGTCATCTCCCAGCGGGGCGTGGGCTGGGTGCACGTCGTGAAGCCGCCGTTGGTCAGCTTGTAGACGCGGTTGCCGATCTTGTCGATGCGCTCGGCGTAGAAGCTGGCCTGCGGGTCCTGGGAGCCGAAGAAGCCCGGCTCGAAGACCTGCGTGCCGGCGAGCTCGAGCAGCCCGGAGGCCGAGAAGAACGTCCCCAGGGACGTCTTGCGGTTCAACTCGGCGTGGTCGGCCAGGATTCGCGTGCCTTCCTGCTCGTAGAGCACGTCGCCGCTCGCGTAGATCATGGGCGAGTCGTCCCGCCAGCGCACCATGTTGGCGAACACCGTCGTGTCGTCGCACACGATCTTCACCGGCGACCCGGTCAGCGTCAACTCGTGAATAATCTCGGGCGTTTGCGACGGTCCGCCGGTCTCGCTGCCGCTCGGTGCGGGATTGGCGGTGGCTGCCGGCGCCACGGGCACGCTGTCGAAGTGCTCCTTCTGGACTTGCCAGTTCTTGCACGACGAAAAGGGGTTGCCCGAGGCTTGCGCGAAGGCGGGAGCCGGCCGGAGCGCCACGACGCCGGCGACGATCAGCGCCGAGAAGAACGGCGTCCTCCATGCAACCAGCGAGAGACGGCGAGCCAGCAGCGACAAATCAGTCATGAAATGTATCACGAGAGCGCCGCGCGAACTTCTCCGGCGAGGTAGAGCGATCCGGCCACCACGATGGGGGCGCCGCGCGGCCGCGCTCGCGCGAGCGCGTCGACCGGCGAGGCCGCGTCGATGGTCTCGAGGTCCGGGGCCACGCGGTGCGCGGCGGCCGCGAGCGACGCCGGCGTCGCGGCGCGCGCGGAATCCGGCGCCGTGCAGATCAGGCACGACGCGGCAGGGGCGAGCGCGCCAATCATGGCGTCGACGTTCTTGTCGCGCATCGCGGCGAAGACAATCGGCACTCGCCGCGCGTATGTCTCCCGCAGGTACGAGGACAGCGCTCGCGCGGCCGCCGGATTGTGCGCGCCGTCGATGAGGACCTCGGTGCCCTGCCACGACCGCACCTCGAGACGCCCGGGCCACAGGACGTCGGTGAGGCCCGTGACGATGGCCCGCGTCGGCACGTCGAAGGCGCGTCTTGCCGTGAGGGCTTCGAGCAGCCGCACGGCCACGACCGCGTTGTCGACCTGATGGCGGCCGCGCAGACCGAGCGTGACCTCGCCGTAGTCGGCGACGGGCGTGCGTAAACGTAGCGTCGAGCGGCCGTTGACGCTGGGCGTGGCGTCGGCCGAGACGCCGTCCGGCGCGAAGACGAACGCCGCGCCCCGTTCGGCGCACGCACCCCGCACGACCTCTCGGACCGGCGGCGGGTTCGACCCGAGCACGACGGTCATCCCGGACTTGATCACGCCGGCCTTTTCGCGGGCAATCGCGTCAATGGTGTCTCCCAGGGTACTGCTCGTGATCGAAGTCGATGGCCGTAATGGCGGCGCCAATGGGAGTGACGACGTTGGTCGCGTCGAGTCGGCCGCCGAGGCCGACTTCGAGCACCGCCACGTCCACCTGCGCATCGCGGAATGCCAGAAGCGCGAGGGCCGTCGTCGCTTCGAAGAAGCTCGGCGGCGCCGGGAGCCGCTCGGCGGCCCGGCGCACCCGCCCGGCGAGCGCGTCAAACGCGTCGGGAGCGATGGGCCGGCCGTCGATGACGACCCGTTCCTCGATGTCGACCAGGTGTGGCGAGGTATAGCGGCCGGTCCGGTATCCGGCGGCGCGCAGGCCGCGCTCGAGCATGGCCGCCACCGATCCCTTCCCGTTGGTGCCCGCGACAATCAGGGAAGGGTAATCGAGGTCCGGCCGACCGAGGTGCCGACCGAGCGTCCGCATCTGGTCGAGGCCGAGCTTGATCCCGAGCAGCTCGAGCGACAGCAGGTAGTCGCGGGATGACGCGGGCATGCGCCCTCCTCGATCGTTCAACCGATCGCGGCGTCGGGCGCCTCGATGGCCTTCGGCGGCGCGGCGAGGCCGAGCATCAGGCGGAGCATCCTGGCCAGGACGGCTTTCAGCTCGCGCCGATCCACGACCGCGTCGATCATGCCGTGCTCGAGCAGAAACTCGCTGCGCTGAAACCCCGGCGGCAGCTTCTGACGAATCGTCTCTTCGATGACGCGGGGACCCGCGAATCCGATCAAGGCCTTGGGCTCCGCGATGTTGACGTCGCCGAGCATGGCGAAGCTGGCGGTGACCCCTCCCGTCGTCGGGTCGGTCAGGACGGAGATGAACGGCACCCCCGCCCGATCGAGACGGCCGAGCGCCGCGCTGATCTTCGCCATCTGCATGAGCGACAGCGCGCCTTCCATCATGCGCGCCCCGCCCGAGCACGCGACGACGATGAGCGGCTGCCGCTCGGCCAGCGCGAGTTCGGCCGCTCGCGTGATCTTCTCGCCGACGACCACGTTCATGCTGCCGCCGATGAAGCCGTACTCCATGGCGGCGACGACGACCGGCTGTCCTTCGAGGAGGCCCGTGGCCGAGATCAGCGCGTCGTTCAGTCCGGTGGCCTTGATGCTGGCCTCGAGCTGATCGCGGTAGACCTTCGTTCCTTTGAACTTCAATGGATCGGTCGAGCGCAGGCCGGCGTCGAGCTCCGTCCACTGGCCGTCATCGAAGAGCATGGCCAGCCGGTCGGTGGCGCTCATCCGGAAATGGTGCTGGCACTTCGGGCACACCTGCAAGGCGGCCGCCAGCTCCTTGTGGTAAATCGCGTGCCCACACGACGGGCACTTGACCCAGAGGCCCTCGGGCACCCGGCTCGAGCGTTCCGTGGGCGACGCGATGGGCTTGCGCGTCTTCTTGAACCAAGCCATGGGGGGAGCTTAACAGGCACTGGGCATCAGGCACCAGGCGCTGGGCGCTGGGCACCAGGCACTGGGCCCCGGGCCCCGGGCACCAGGCACTGGGCACTGGGCACCAGGCACTGGACGGCAGAACCCGGAACCTCGGAACCCCGGAACCTCGTCCCTCGACGAAGCTCGGGACGCCCTGAGCCGGTCGAAGGGCGGAACCTCGGGCCCCCGTCCTCCTGCTCCTACCGTGTTCTCGGCACGTAGTACCGCGTCCCCTTGCCCATGGTGTTGATTTGCTTCAACAGATCATCGACGGCAGCATCACCCCAGGAGAGGTCGAAGTCGGAGGTTTCGACGACGAGCAGCGGCGTCGCGGTGTAGTGAAAGAAGAAATGGTTGTAGGCCTCGTTGAGCTCGACGGCATAGTCCTCACCGGGGAGGGGGACCTCGCCAGTGGCGTGCCGGGCGCGGTCGCGCAGGCGCCGTTTGACGACGTCGCTTGGCGCCTGCAGATAGACCACCAGGTCGGGCGTCGGGACGTCTCGTCCCAGCAGCTCGATCAGCCGCTGATAGATGAAGAGTTCGTTGTCGTCGAGGTTGACGAACGCGTAGATGCGGTCGCGGTCGAACAGGTAGTCGGCGACGATGGTTTGGCTGAAGAGGTCGCCCTGCCGCAGCGCGAGCTGCTGCCGGTGGCGCGAAAGCGTGAAGAACAGCTGCGCTTGAAAGGCGGCGCCGGTTCGGCCCGCGTAGAAATCGGCCAGAAACGGGTTGTCCGTGTCGTCCTGCACGACGGTCGCGTTGAGGCGCGCGCCCAGCCGCTCGGCCAGGATTGTCTTGCCCACGCCCATCAGGCCTTCGATCGCCAGAAAGCGAAAGGTCAACTTGGCGCGCCAGTATATCGTTTCCCGCAGCGAACACCGTCTCGTGGTAGAAAACGTGGATGGCCTGTGCCGACGTCGTCCGCCGAGTCGCTCGAGCGGTGTGCCGTTCCCACCGGCCAGGCGTGCCCGAGGAGGGCGTGGGGTCCGGCCGGCTGGCCTCCCTCGTTCGCACGTTGCTGACGCTCGGCGCGCTCGTGGCGGGCTGCGCTCCGGCGCCGAAGCCGGCGCTCCCGGCGGCGCCGTCTCCCATCACGCTCGACCAGAAAGTGTCCTGGCTCCTTCGGTTGGAGCAGGAGCGTGTGCTGCGCGACCCGTCCATCGAGGTGCCCGCGCCCCAGGGGGCCTCGGCCGAGCGCGTCCTCGCGCCCGCCCGATCGCCGGACTTGACGGAACTACTGCAGGACACCGATCCGAACGTCAGGCGCCGCGCGGCCCTCGCGATTGGACGGGTGGCTTCGCCGGCCGGCGTCGCACCGCTCGTCGCCTCGCTGGACGATGCCGACGAGCAGGTCCGCGCCGCCGCCGCATTTGGGCTGGGGCTCATCGGCGCGCGGGCCGAAGCGGCCGACGCGCCTCTCGAAACCTTGTTGAACGATCCGTCGCCGCTCGTGCGCGGCCGGGCCGCCGAAGGGCTCGGCCTCATCGGATCGGCCTCGGCGGCGGCGCCGATCGCCGCCGCGTTCGGCGGCTGTGCGGCGCCGCTGGCCTCGATTGGCCCCGACGACGAGAGCGCCGCGCAGGCGCCTGACGCCCGTGCGTGCGAGCTGGCGCTCTTCGCCCTCGTTCGCTTGAAGCAGTACGACGCGCTCGCGCGCGTGGCGCTCGACACCGACGGCCAGCCGATCGCGCGATGGTGGCCCGTCGCGTACGCGTTGGATCGGATCGCGGACAAGCGCGCGATTCCGGCGCTCAGATCCCTCGTCTCCACGGATGGCATCGACACGGTGGCGTTCGCACTTCACGGGCTGGCCGCCGCCGGCGACCGGCAGTCCGTGCCGCTGGCGCTGACCCTGGCGGCTCGCACCTCGGCCCCCGTGCGGCTCCGCGTGGCGGCGATCCAGTTCCTTGCCCAGGTCGGCGGCACGGACGCGGTCGAGCCGTTGATGCAGATCGCCTTCGATCCGGCCACGCCTCCGAATGTGGCGATCGAGGCCGTGATGGCCCTCGGCCCGCTTGGCGACGCGCGCGCGTACGACGCGCTTCTGGACCAGCTGACGAGCACGTGGCCGGCGATGCGATCGGCCGCACTGACATCGGCCGCCAAGATCGATCCCGACGGGTTCCTGCTCGTGGCGGCCGGTCTGCGCAACGACAGCGACTGGTCGGTGCGCGCATCGCTCGCGTCCGTGCTCGCGACGCTGCCGGCCGATCGCGTGCGTCCCGCGCTTGGGGACCTGGTCGACGACCACGATGCGCGCGTTCGCGCGGCGGCGCTCCGCGCGCTGGCCATGGTCGGCGCGCCGGATCTCGGGGCGCGGCTGTTCGCCGCGCTCCAGGCGGACGACTTCGTGGTGCGGGAGACGGCGGCCGACCTGATTGGCGACCACCGGCCGGCGGGCGGCGCCGAGCGGCTCGCGGCCGCTTACGACCGCGGGCAGAGCGACTCGGCCTACGCGGCGCGCCTGTCCGCGCTCGAGGCGCTGGCCAAGTACGGCGCGGACGCCGCGACGCCGGTGCTCCATCGGGGCCTGTCGGACAAGGCGTGGCCGGTGCGCTGGCGCGCCGCCGAGCTGCTGCGCACCTTGGGCGAGCCGGAGGCCGCCCCCGAGCTGCCGGCGCCCACGCACGACCCGCCGGCGTTCTTCGCATCGGCGGCGCTCCTCCATCCGGAGTACTCGCCGCATGCGTTCATCGAGACGGCGCACGGCACGATCGAGATCGAGCTCGACGTCGTCAATGCGCCCCTCACGACCCACACGTTCGTCGAACTGGCGCGGAGCGGGTTCTTCAATGGGATGAACGTGCACCGCGTCGTGCCGGATTTTGTCGTGCAGGCGGGCGATCCGCGGGGCGACGGGGAAGGCGGCCCGGGGTTCACGATTCGCGACGAACTGAGCGCCGTGTCCTACGTGCGCGGCACCGTGGGCATGGCGCTCGATCCCTCCAGCCGCGACACGGGCGGGAGCCAGTTCTTCATCACGCTGTCGCCCCAGCCGCGGCTCGACGCGAAGTACACCGCGTTCGGGCGCGTCGTGCGCGGCGCCGACCTCCTCGATGCGATTACGCAGGGGGACGTGATCGAACGCGTGCGGATTTGGGACGGCGTGACGTTTCAGTGAGGGCAAAAAAAAAGGGGGCGACTATCGCCCCCTTCTTCTTCGACGGGTAAGGCAGCTTACCGCTTCTTGCCGCCCTTTTTCTTCCCGCCCTTGGCTGCTTTCTTGGCCATGTTGTAGTCCCCCCCTTCAAAGGTGGTCTGCTTTGCGTTGGCTTCTACCACACCGCGACGTCGCTGCCTCCTGGCACGCAAAACGCGCGCGTGTGGCGCCTTCGCCTCGTTGCCAAGCCCCTTCGACCACGCGCCAGGAGCCCGACATCTCAACGACCCTCGCGCGCACTCGGATGAGGGTCGAACGCTTCCCACGTGCACAAAAGGGCGCCGGCAGCCGCTGCCGCGCCCTCGTCTTACCGGCTCGCGCCGTGGGTCGTACCCAATGGGTAGCCTGAGTTACTCATTCGCACGCAAGATGTAGATTATGGACGAGAAGAAAACTCTGTCAAGCACAAAATGCAGGCGGATGTCAAAAACTCTCAGAACGCGGTCGTCTTCCGCGCCTGTTTTTCCGTGTGGCGCTCGATGGCCAACGCGATGAGGCGCTCGACGAGCGTGGGGTAGTCAACGCCGCTTGCGGCCCACAGCTTCGCGAACATGCTGATCGTCGTGAAGCCGGGAATCGTGTTGATCTCGTTGACGAACACGCGCCCGGTGGCGCGCGCGACGAGGAAATCGACGCGCGCAAATCCTGCGCCGCCGATCGCGCGGAAGGCCGTGAGGGCGGTGCGACGGATTTCTTCGGTCTGCTTGTCGGAGAGCTTCGCGGGGATCTCGATGCGGGAGCTATCGTCGAGATACTTCGCCTGGTAGTCGTAGAACTCGCGCGACGGCACGATCTCGCCCGGCACCGACGTCTCCGGCGCGTCGTTGCCGATCACGGCGCACTCGATCTCGCGTGCGTCTTTGACGGCGACCTCGACGATGACCTTGCCGTCGAATCCGGCGGCCAGATCGATGGCCGGACCGAGCGTCTCGCGGTCGCGCGACCTTCGAGACGCCGACGCTCGACCCGAGGTTCGCCGGCTTGACGAAGAGCGGATAGCCGAGCGTCCGCTCAATCTCGGCGATGACGCTCTCGGGGCTGGTCCGCCAGTCGACCGCGCGAACGGTCACCCACTCGGCTACGCGCAGGCCTTTGGCGCGGAACAGGATCTTCGTGATGGCCTTGTCCATGCCGACGGCCGACGCCAGCACGCCGCGAACCGACGTAGGCGACGTTGGCGAGTTCCAGCAGCCCCTGAATCGTGCCGTCCTCGCCGTAGGGGCCGTGGAGCACGGGGAAGACGACGTCGAGGCCCAGCCCCGTCAGCGTCGTCGTCACCTCCGCGTCGTCGCTGCGCGACTTGTGTCGATCGACGAGGACGAGGGTGTCGTCGTCGGGACGCGGCGGCAGGAACACTTCGCGGCCGCCGCGAACGCGTCCGGTTTCGGTGCGGAGCTGGTCGATGACTTCGGCGGCCGACGCGGCCGAGGGCGGCCGGTCCGGCGAGCACCCAGCGCCCGTCCTTCTCGATGCGGATCGCGATCGGCTCGAAGCGGCGGCGCTCGATGTTGGCGAAGACCGTGGCCGCCGAGGCGAGCGACACCTCGTGCTCGCTGGACCGACCACCGAAGAGAACGCCTACCCGAAGACGCTTGGCGTGCGAGTTCATTGTGCATGCGCCGCGACCTTGCGACGCGCGCGAATCATTATAGGCTATCGCCGTGGCGCGACTGGATCGCGAAGAACCGTTGGCGCGAGGCTCGTCGCTCGCCTTCGAGGTCGTGCAGGTCGACGGCGCGGCGCGCCGCGGCCGGCTGTCGCTGCCGCACGGTGAGGTGCAGACGCCGGCGTTCATGCCCGTGGGCACGCGCGCGGCGGTCAAGGGCGTACTCGCCGATCAACTGATCGGCGTTGGCGCGCGAGATCGTTCTCGCCAACACCTATCACCTGCACCTGCGACCCGGGCGACGAGCGGGTCGCGCGCCTCGGCGGGCTGCATGCGTTCATGGGGTGGGATCGGCCGATCCTGACCGACTCGGGCGGCTATCAGGTGTTCAGTCTGGCCGCGCGCCGGCGATTGAGCGAGGACGGCGTGGTGTTCCAGTCGCACCTCGACGGAAGCCCCCACGAGCTTTCGCCCGAGTCGGCCGTCGACATCCAGGCGCGGCTCGGGGCCGACGTCGCCATGATGTTCGACGAGTGCCCGAGCTGGCCGGCGACGCACGAGGCCGCCGATGCGGCGATGCGCCGTACGCTGCGCTGGGCGCGCCGCGGGCCGCGACCGGTTTCTCGAGGTGGCCGCCGGCGGCTGGCGGGCGATCGGCGCCGCCTCGTTCGGCGCAGGCGCAGTTCGGCATCGTCCAGGGCGGGACGTTCAAGGATCTGCGCGACGCGAGCGTGGCGGGCACGCGCGACGTCGGGTTCGACGGCTACGCCATTGGCGGGCTGTCGGTCGGCGAGCCCGTCGACGTCATGTACGATGTCGTCGCCCACACGGCGGAGCAGTTGCCCGACCGGGCAGCCCCGCTATCTGATGGGGACGGGGATGCCGGACGATCTCGTGGAGAGCGTGGCGCGGGGGGTCGATCTGTTCGACTGCGTGCTGCCGACGCGCAACGCGAGGAACGGGCAGCTGTTGACGCGGTCGGGCCCGCTCTCGATCAAGCACGCCCGGTACGCCGACGACGAGCGGCCTCCCGACCCGGAGTGTCCGTGCCCGACGTGCCGGCGGCACTCGCGTGCGTATCTGCGACACTTGTTCGTCTCTGGCGAGATCGGCGCGGCGGTGCTGAACTCGGTGCACAATCTATACTTTTACCTTGACACCATGTGGCGGATTAGGAAGGCTATTGAGTTCGGAACATTCGACTCGTTCAGACGAGAGTTCCTGCAGACCTTTTCCCGCCGGCTGCTTACGTAAATGCTGGGATTGACACACATGCCGTTCTTCGTCGCCATGGCGCCCTCGGGGCAGGGCTCCGCGAACATCCTGGTTCAGATCTTCCCGTTCGTCGCTGATGCTGCTGCATCTTCTATCTGCTGGTGCTCATGCCCATGCGGCAAGCGCCAGAAGAAGGTGCAGGAGTTTCAGGCCGCGTTGAAGGTCGGGGACCGCGTCATCATGACGAGCGGCATCTACGGACAGATGACCCGCGTCAGCGAGGCGTCCGTGCAGGTGCAGGTTGCCGACAAGGTGCAAAGTCGAAGTCGCCCGGGCGTCGATCGGCGGCTATCAGGGCCAGGACCCGGTGGTGCAGCCGGGGTCGGGCGGACTCTAGCTCATGCAGAAGAATCTTCGCTGGAAAATCCTCACCTCGTTCGCCGTGACGGGCGTCGCCGTGGCGGCCATCGTGCCGCTGTCGAAGAAGATCCATCTGGGCCTCGACCTCCAGGGCGGCATCCATCTCGTCATGAAGGTCAAGACCGACGACGCGCTCCGGGTCGAGACGGAGACGTCGGCCGACGAGTTGTACCAGGCACTCAAGGACGCCAAGGTTCAGGCGACCGAGCCCAAGATCACGAGCATCACCTCGTTCGAGTTCGACAACCTGCCGTCCGACGCCGACGCGCAGGTGCGCCAGCTCTCGGACTTGCAGCTGACCGACTACGACCGTCAGGCAATTGGCTCGACCTACACGTTCACGATGCGGCCGAACATCCAGAACCAGCGCCGCTCGGAGGCCGTCGACGCAGGCCATCCAGACGATCGAGAAGCGCGTGGACGAGTTGGGCGTGTCCGAGCCGGTCGTGGCGCCGTACGGCAACGCCGGCGACGAGATCGTCGTCGAGCTGCCCGGCGTGTCCAACACGGCGCGGGCCAAGGACATCATCAGTCAGACGGCCATCCTGACGCTGAACCTCGTCGCAGGACGGCCCCGCCGCCGACAAGGCGACGCTGTTGTCGAAGTACAACGGCGAGGTGCCCGCCGACATGTCGCTCGTGTCCGGGGCGGCGTCGTCGAGCGATCCGACGCAAGAGTTCTACCTGGTGCGGAAGATCCCGGCCGTCACGGGCCGCGATCTGCGCGACCGCGAGGGAGTCGGTCGACGAGTTCAACCTGCCGTCGGTGAGCTTTACGCTCAACAGCGACGGCGTGACGAAGTTCAGCCGCGTGACCTCGGCCAACGTCGGCCGGTCAGCTGGCGATCATTCTCGACAACAGCGTGGTCTCGGCGCCGCGCATTGACGGGGCGATCACCCAGCCCGACGCGCAGATCACCGGGCATTTCACCGTCGCAGGAAGCCAACGACCTGGCGCTCGTGCTGCGGTCGGGCGCGTTGCCGGCCTCGCTGACCTACCTGGACCAGCGGGAAGTCGGCCCGACGCTCGGCGCCGACTCGGTGCGCGCCGGCATCATCGCGTCGCTCATCGGCCTCGGCCTGGTCACGGTCTTCATGCTGGTCTACTACCGGCTGTCCGGCATCAACGCGTTCGTCTCCATCGGCCTGAACCTGGTCATCCTGCTGGCGTTCATGTCCTACGTGGGCGCCGTCATGACGCTGCCCGGCATCGCCGGCTTCATCCTGACGATCGGCATGGGCGTCGACTCGAACGTGCTGATCTTCGAGCGCATCCGCGAGGAGCTGGACCAGAAGCGCGGCGCCCGTCAGGCGGTCGCCGCCGGGTTCGACCGCGTGTTCATCACTCATCGTCGACACGCACATCTCGTCGATGATTGCCGCGGCGTTCCTGTTCCAGTTCGGCACGGGGCCGATTCGCGGGTTCGCCACGACGCTGTTCTTTGGTTTGATTTCGAACGTGTTCACGGCCGTGTTCGTCTCGCGCACCCTGTTCGAGTTCATCCTGTCGCGCAAGCCCGCCGGCGCGGTCAAGTTGAGCATTTGACGGCCGCCTGACGGTCCCGGAGTCTAGCAATGCGGATTTTCGCGAAGCGCCAATTACAACTTCATCCGATGGCGGTGGCACGCCCTCATCGTCTCGATCGTGCTGATTTGGGCCGGCGTCGCGACGATTTTCCTCAAAGGCGGCGTGCCGCTCGGCATCGAGTTCACCGGCGGCACCTCCCTCGTGCTGCAGTTCTCCAAGCCCACGAGCGACGCCACCGTGCGTGGCGGTCGTCGACACGCTTTTCGACCAGGCCGTGGTCCAGAGCTACGGGCAGCCGTCGCAGAACCAGGTCCTGGTGCGCCTGCCGATGATGCAGGGCGCCGAACAGGGCACCGCCCTCGAGGGTGACGCCAAACGCGTGGTCGATGCCCTCCAGAAGGCCGACATCGCGCTTCGAGAAGCCGGTCAGCACTGACATCGTCGGCCCCGTCATGGGCAAGGACTACCAGACCAAGGGCATCTGGGCGACCGTGGCGGCCCTCGGCGGCATCCTCGTGTACGTCGCCTTCCGCTTTCGGTTCACGTTCGCGGTCGGCGCCGTCGTCGCGGCCTTCCACGACATCCTCATCACGCTCGTGTTCCTGACGTGGTTCGGCTACGACCTGACGCTGAACATCATCGCCGGGCTGCTCACGATTACCGGGTACTCGGTCAACGACACGATCGTCGTCTTCGACCGCGTCCGGGAGAATCAGCGGCAGATGCGGCGCGAGCCGCTCGACGAGATCGTCAACAAGAGCGTCAACCAGACGCTCGGCCGGACGGTCGATCACCTCGGGCGTGACGTTTCTGGCCGTCCTCTCGCTGTACCTGTTCGGCGGCGAGGTCCTCCGGGGCTTTGCCTTCACGATGCTGGTCGGTGTCATCACCGGGACCTACTCGACGGTCTTCATCGCGGCGGCCATTGCCATCATCCTGAGCCGCCGGTCCAGCGCGCGCACGCAAGCGGCGGCCTCGGGCGAGCGCCGCGCGCGGCGGGCATAGAGAGCCGCGCGGCAACGCGCTCGGTACGAGATGACTGCCTGGTTGCGCCGCCGACTGATCGCCGGGTTCTTCGTCACCGTCCCGCTCGTCGTGAGCCTGGTCGCCCTGATCTGGGTCTTCGAGAAGATCGACGGCCTGGCGTATGGCCTCTCCGAACGCTTGCTCGGCCGCTACGTTCCCGGCCTGGGGATCCTGGCCACCATCCTGGTGCTGCTCATGGTGGGCGCTCTCGCCACCAACATGCTGGGTCGCCGCCTCCTCCAGCAGACCGAGCGCCTGCTGTTGCGGGTCCCGGTCTTCCGGACAATCTACGCCCCGCTACGGCAGCTCACGGCGGCTTTCTCTCCCGAGAACGAGCTGGGTTTCAAACGGGTCGTGCTCGTCGAACACGCGCAGCGTGGGTGGGCCCTGGGGTTCCTGACGCGTGAGTTCACCGTCGATCGGGGGAGCGGCCCCGAGCAGCTGGTCGCGGTGTACGTGCCGACGAATCATCTTTATCTTGGAGATTTGGTCATCTGCCCGGCAGAAGCGGTGTTTCTCGCGGATTTGACCGTCGAGCAAGGAATCCGTATTTTCTTGACCGGAGGCATGGCCCTTCCGGCGCACTTTCGCGCAAAACCTGAAAACACATCTCCCCAAAAGTCGTGAGAGTCATGAGATGATGAGCGGCTGTTATGCCGGTCGTCTGCCGCTCGGGGGATGTTGCCGCGCGAAGTGATCGAAAAAAAGGCTGATCCATTGCGAGGAGAAGAGGAACAGTGAGGCTTTCACACGTGCGTATGGCGACCGTGGTCAGTGGGCTGGCGGGCCTGCTGTGGGTCATGGCCGGGGCGTCGCTTGGCGCCGCTCCGCAGGCGGCCCCGGTCGAGCGGGCCGCAAGCGAGGCGAACCTCGTCCTGCCTGACCTCAGCACCGTGACCTTTCACGGGATTGACGGGCACACGCTGTTGAGCGTCGGCGCGATCGTCTGCCTCGTCGGACTGCTCTTCGGGCTGGTCATCTACCGTCAGCTCAAGAACATGCCCGTGCATCAGTCGATGCTCGAAATCTCGGAGCTGATTTACGAGACGTGCAAGACGTATCTCATCACGCAGGGCCGGTTCCTCCTGATTCTCGAGGTCTTCATCGGCACCATCATCGCCGTCTATTTCGGCGTGCTGGAGCACTTCCCGGCCGTGAAGGTCGTCGTCATCCTGGTCTTCAGCCTCATCGGCATCGCCGGCAGCTACGGCGTGGCTTGGTTCGGCATCCGCGTGAACACGTTCGCGAACTCGCGCACGGCGTTCGCGGCCCTCAAGGGCAAGCCGTATCCGTGCTACGTGATTCCGCTCAAGGCGGGGATGAGCATCGGGATGCTCCTCATCAGCGTCGAGCTGGTCCTGATGCTCTTCATCCTGCTGTTCGTGCCCCGCGACTACGCGGGGTCGTGCTTCATCGGCTTCGCGATTGGCGAGTCGCTCGGCGCGGCCGCGCTGCGAATCGCCGGCGGCATCTTCACGAAGATCGCCGACATCGGCTCCGACCTGATGAAGATTGTCTTCAAGATCAAGGAAGACGATGCGCGCAACCCCGGGGTGATCGCCGACTGCACGGGCGACAACGCGGGCGACTCGGTGGGGCCCAGCGCCGATGGCTTCGAGACGTACGGCGTCACGGGCGTGGCGCTCATCACTTTCATCCTGCTCGCCATCTCCGACCCGGTCGTGCAGGTCCAGCTGCTGGTCTGGATCTTCGTCATGCGCATCGTCATGATCGTGGCGTCGGGCATCTCCTATCTCATCAGCGAGACCATCTCGAAGGGGCAGTACGTCCACGCCGACGAGATGAACTACGAGCATCCGCTGACGCGCCTGGTGTGGCTGACGTCGTTCGTCTCGGTGGGCTTCACCTATCTGGCGTCCTGGGTCCTGATTCCGACCCTGGGCGACGGCAGCCTGTGGTGGAAGCTCTCGACCGTCATCACCTGCGGCACCCTGGCCGGCGCGATCATCCCGGAGCTCGTCAAGGTCTTCACGTCGGTGGATTCGGGCCACGTGCGCGAGGTCGTCATCTCCTCGGAGGAGGGCGGGGCGTCGCTCAACATCCTCTCCGGTTTCGTGGCCGGGAACTTCAGCGCGTACTGGCTGGGGATGGTGATCATGGTGCTCATGGGCATCGCGTACGAGGTCAGCACCTTTGGCTTCGTGACGGTGATTCCCCTGGCGCCGGCCGTGTTTGCGTTCGGCCTCGTCGCCTTCGGCTTCCTGGGGATGGGGCCGGTGACCATCGCCGTCGACTCGTACGGCCCGGTCACCGACAACGCGCAGTCGGTGTACGAGCTCTCGACCATCGAGCAGATTCCGGGCATCGAGGCGGAGCTCAAGGCCGCCTACGGCTTCGACGTGGACTTCGCCCGAGCCAAGCAGAATCTCGAGGAGAACGACGGCGCCGGCAACACGTTCAAGGCGACCGCCAAGCCCGTCCTCATCGGCACGGCCGTCGTCGGCGCGACCACGATGATCTTCTCCATCATCGTGATGCTCACCGACGGCCTCAAGGACGAACTGGTCCGGAACCTCTCCCTGCTGCACCCCCCGTTCCTGCTGGGGCTCATCACGGGCGGCGCGATGATCTACTGGTTCACCGGCGCGTCCACGCAGGCGGTGACCACCGGCGCCTACCGCGCGGTCGAGTTCATCAAGAAGCACATCCGGCTCGACGTCGCCACAAAGGCGTCGGTCGAGGACTCGAAGCGCGTCGTGGAGATTTGCACGCAGTACGCCCAGAAGGGCATGTTCAATATCTTCCTGGGCGTCTTCTTCGGCACCCTGGCGTTCGCGTTCCTCGAGCCGTTCTTTTTCGTGGGGTATCTGATCTCGATCGCGCTCTTCGGCCTCTATCAGGCGATCTTCATGGCCAACGCCGGCGGGGCGTGGGACAACGCCAAGAAGATTGTCGAGGTCGAGCTGAAGCAGAAGGGCTCGCCCCTCCACGACGCGACGGTCGTGGGCGACACGGTCGGCGATCCGTTCAAGGACACGTCGTCGGTGGCGATGAATCCGGTCATCAAGTTCACGACGCTGTTCGGATTGCTCGCCGTCGAACTGGCGGTCGGCATGGCGAACCAGCACGGGCACACGGTGACCACCGTGCTCGCGGCGGTGTTCTTCGCGATCTCGGTGTTTTTCGTGCACCGGTCGTTTTACGGGATGCGGATTGCCCGGGCCAACTGACGCGGCGCGCCTCGTCCACGCGGCTGGGGCCGCGCGGGCGGCGTCGTCGGCGGGATGGACCGCTTTTGTGGTGCCGGTGTCTAATAGAGAAAACCGGTTCTTGACGACGCCTCGATTGACAGTCTTTTTGGGGTCTGACTATAATCCGGCCGCGCTGTGGCGGGCCGGACTCAACACGGGGGAATGAAACGTGCCAAAGCATGAGATGTTCGGCGACCTGGTCAACCCGTCGATCAAGGTGGGGACGAAGAAGTGGTACACCGTGCCGCTTTCGGTCCTGGCCCACGTTGCGGCACTGGTAGCGCTCGTCGTCATCCCGTTGCTCGCGACCAACGCGCTGCCGACGCCGGATTCCGTGATGGCCTTCGTGGCGACGCCGCCCCCACCGCCGCCCCCACCGCCGCCCCCGCCGCCGCCGACGCCGCCCGTGGCGCCGCCGCCCACGACGGTGCCGGTCAACGTGAACGCCGCGCCCGTGGAAGCGCCGAAACAGATTACGCCGCCGCCGACGCCGGCCGCCTTGGCGAGCATGGTTCGCAGCGCGGGCAGCGGGATTCCCGGAGGGATTTCGGGAGGCGTGCCTGGGGGGATCTCCGCGCCGCCGCCGCCGCCGCAGATCGTCCGCGTTGGTGGAGACATCAAGGAGCCGAAGCGCATAAAGTACGTCCAGCCGGTGTATCCACCCGTGGCCATGGCGGCCAAGATTCAGGGGCTGGTGATTCTGGATGCCACGATCGACAAGCAGGGGAACGTCGTGAACGTCACGGTGCTGCGGTCGCTTCCCCTGCTGGACCAGGCGGCCATCGATGCCGTCAAGCAGTGGAAATACACGCCGGTGATGCTGAATGGCGTCCCCACGGAAGTTCAGATGAGCGTTGCTGTCACCTTCTCTCTGCATTAATCCGGGAGACGGCTGAGGGGCGGTAACCGAGGAAGTTTTCCGATCTGACCACGTTGCGGGCTCGCATGTCTCGCGAACGACACGAGACAGCGAGCCCCTTCACTCGCTCACGCAGGTAGTAACTCGGATTGTGTCTTGGAGGCTCGAATGGTCATTGCGCAGGCAACAGGCGGATTGAATATCATTGAAATGGTCGGCCAGATGGGCGCCGTCGCCAGGATCGTGGCGCTCATCCTGGTCATCATGTCGATGTGGTCGTTTGGCGTCGCAATCGAGCGGTACTACACGTTCTTGCAGGCGCGCAAGCAATCGAAACTGTACGCGCCCCAGGTCGCCAAACATCTCAAGGAAGGCCGCCTGAAGGACGCCATGACGGTCTCGCAGTCGAAGACCTACCAGTACAGCCACCTCGCGAAGGTCGTGTTGGCCGGGCTCCAGGAGTACCAGTTCCAGCATGACGCCGGGGGAACCCTCAACCGCGACGACATCGTCGACACGGTCCGCCGCGCCATCCAGCGCGCCGCGGCGCTGACCGCCAACGACCTGAAGAAGGGGATTCCGTCGCTCGGCACCATCGGGTCGACGGCGCCGTTCGTCGGTCTGCTTGGCACGGTCGTCGGCGTCATCTCGGCGTTCCACGGCATCGCCACGACCGGATCGGGCGGCCTCGGC
Source organism: uncultured Acidobacteriota bacterium (assembly GCA_963849525.1). Taxonomy (GTDB): domain Bacteria; phylum Acidobacteriota; class Vicinamibacteria; order Vicinamibacterales; family SCN-69-37; genus CAVXSP01. Next base: position 1,562,765 of record CAWKHL010000010.1, read on the forward strand.
GCCGTGTCGGCCGGCATCTCGGAAGCCCTCGTTGAGACCGCGCTCGGGCTCGTCGTCGCGATTCCCGCGGTGTGGCTCTACAACTACTTCACCGGGCGACTCGAGTACTTCAACGTCGAGATGGATAACTCCTCGTCGGAGCTGGTCGACTACTTTATTAAGAAGACGGCGTAGGATCGCGAGAGGGCCCGGGGACTCCCCGAGCCCGAAGCGCCTGAGGAGAACTTCCTATGGCAATGGATGTCGGTGGCGCGCGGGGAGAGATCAAGTCGACCATCAACGTGACCCCTCTCGTCAACGTCATGCTGGTGCTGTTAATCATCATGATGGTCATCGCGCCCCTGCTGAATCAAGGCGTCCAGTTGACGCTTCCGACGGCCGCGAACTCGGCCGATAAACCGGACACTTCGGACCAGACCGTGGTCGCGGTGGACGCGCAGGGCAACTTCTACATCAACATGGTGCCCGTCGCGAAGTCCGACGCGGCGCAGCGGTTGGCAAGCCTTGCCGAAGAAAAAGCGCCGCGCGTCGTCTACCTCAAAGGGGACACCGACGCGCCGTACGGCGCCATCATGGGGATGATGGACGCCCTGCGGAAGGCGAAGATCGATAACGTGGCCCTCATCACGGATCGGCCGCGCAATCAGCAAGGAGCACAGTAATGGCCCACGCCCACATGCACCACGGCGCGGAGCGTGTCGTCCGGGCGGCGGCGCTGTCGACCTCCGCGGAGATGAACGTCACGCCGTTGATTGACGTGCTGCTCGTGCTGCTGGTCATCTTCATGTCGGTGCTGCCCCTCGCCCAGAAGGGCGTCGACATCAATCTGCCGCTCGAGACCAGCGCCAACACCAAGAACGCGGAGGTCCTGGGGCAGATCGTCGCCGAGATCAGCGCCGACCACCGGTTGACCGTCAATCACCAGGACGTGCAGATCACCGACGCCGAAGACAAGTTTCGTGATTTGTTTGCCACGCGCAAGGAGAAGACCTTGTTCGTCATCGGAGCGACCTCCATCCGCTATGGCGAAGTCATGGCCGTCATCGACGCCGCTCGCGGCGCGGGCGTGACCAAGGTCGGCATCGTGACCACGGGCATGCGTCAAGAGGCAGAGGACGCGGCGCAGGCGGCACAGTAGCGCTCGACCACTTTCGAGACTTCAAGACAAGAACAAGAGGGGCGGGAGCCGAGCGCGGCTCCCGCCCCTTCGCGTTTCCGCCTTCCCTCCGTCCCACACCTGGGCCGCCAAACGCTCGAGGGGGTATCGAGAACGGAGGATGTTCCTCGCGCCCTGGCCCCGCCTTGGCGCGCCCTCACGCGCCTCGTCCGGCCCTGTTCCGCCGCCAACCTCTGGAAGGTCGCACCCGCTGCTGGCCGCGCCTCACCTGAGGCCGCTGCGGCCTCACTCGGCCGGCCTGGCGCGCCGCTCGACCTCTCCACGCAGTGGGAGGCCTTGCCGGGCGGCGAGCGTCGACACGGGGCCCGTGGAGCGTCGTTCCCGCATGAGGGTCGTTTCTTCGGGGAGGGGGAGGGGCCCCGAGGGACTGGCGCCCGGGGCTTGAGACAACACGTCCCTGGCAGAGCACCCCGAGATGGGCGCCTTGCCAGGGACGCGGAGGTGTATGTCGATTCGGGCGTGGGCCCCGCGATCCCTACTTCGCGTTGGCCGCGGCCTGCTGGGCCTTCTGTAGCTCGATGGACTTGGCCCGCACGTCGTCGGCCTCTTTCAGCAGTTCCTTCTGCTTGGCCGGGTCCTTGATGAGCCGAGCCTCCTGGCGGAGCAGGATGTTCTTGTAGGCCATGGCCTCGAAGTACTCGGGGTTGAGCGACAGGGCCTTGTCCTCGACTTCGAGCCCGCGCATGACGTATTTCAGGGCGTCGGCGTTCGAGAGCTTGAAGTCCTTCATGACCTCGCCCGAGTAGTACGGCCCCATTTGGTGCCACGCCTCGGGGTCGTTCGGCTCCATTTCGGCCCGAGTCTCGAGCGCCTGAATCTTCTTGTCGAAGTCGCCCTGGCGATCGTAGTAGCCAGCCAGCGTCTCGTAGCTCAACGCGTCGTTGGGCTTGACCTCGATGGCCTTCTTGAACGCGGCCTCGGCTTCGTCGTAGCGGCCCGCGTCCTCGTAGAGCTTGCCGAGCGCCTGGTAGTTGGTGGGCTCGTTGGGCTCGAGGGCGATGAGCTCCTGGGCGATGGGCAGGGCCTTGTCGAGGTCGTCCAGCTTGTCGGTCCCGTAGGCCGCGATCAGGTACTCGAACGCGAGCTTCCGGATGTTCGGCGCGCGCGGGTCCGGGCTGGTGGACAGCTTCTCGACGGCCAGCTTGTAGTTGTCGACTGCCTTGGTCAGGTACCCGTCGTTTTCCGGGTCCCCTTTCTTCGCCGGCTTGTAGAGGTTGTCGTAGCTGTTTCCGAGGAAGAAATACGCGAAGGGGCCGACGCCGAAGTCGGGCGAGAGCTGGATGACGTGCTCGTAGTCCGGGATGGCGCCCTGGTAATCGCCCTTCTGATACTTCTCAGTCGCATTCTGGAAGGCCTGCGAGGCTCGCAAGCTATTGATTGAGTACTTGCCGCAGGCGGCAAGTGTCAGGCCCAGTCCAACGACGAGCACGAGCCTTCCGGTGATTCGCGATTGCATGTACGCCCCTCTTTGGCCTTGCGTGTTGCCGAGTCCTTGCGGACGGTGTTTCCGGCTGTTCAGAAGCCGGGTCAGTATAGTGAACCGCAAAAAAGGTCGTCAAGCGAACTCCGCAACCGATCGGGGCCGCCGCGTTCGGCACCCCGCGGCCCGGCCCGTTCGCCCCCCCCGACGCCTGTTTCCAGTATGATGAGACCGGCCGCTGTCAGGCGGCCATCGGCTCCTTCCCAGCCAATCGGTTAGACACCGGCGACGATGATTCGGTTCGAAGACCTCATTGAAAAGGTGCGGGCCGCCAATCCCGACGCCGATGTGGAGCTGCTCCGCAAGGCGTACGTGTTCTCGGCGCTCGAGCACAAGGGCCAGCTGCGGCAGTCCGGGGAACCCTACCTGGTCCACCCGCTCGAAGTGGCGGCCATTCTCGCCGACCTGCGCCTGGACGTCGTCGCGATTGCCGCCGGCCTCCTGCACGACATCGTAGAGGATACGCCCAACACCATCGAGAAGGTGCGTGACCTCTTTGGCGAGGACGTGGCGCACGTCGTCGAAGGCGTCACCAAGCTGAGCGGTCTCCAATTCTCGTCGAGCGAGGAGCGGCAGGCCGAGAGCTTTCGCAAGATGCTCCTCGCCATGGTGGATGACATCCGGGTCATCCTCGTCAAATTGGCGGACCGCCTGCACAACATGCGGACGCTCCAGCACCTGCCCGAGGAGCGGCGCGTGCGGATCGCCCAGGAGACCCGGGATATCTACGCGCCCATCGCCAACCGGCTGGGCATGAGCAAGCTCAAGAACGAGCTCGAGGAGGTCGCCTTCCGCTATCTGGAGCCGGTGGCCTACCATGCCCTCCGGGCCGACGTGGAAGCCAAACGCCGGGCGACCGAGGGCCTCATCGACACGCTCGAGAAGCAGCTCGAGACGAAGTTGAAGGAAGCTCAGGTGCCGATCGTCGAGATTGACGGGCGGATCAAGCGCCTCTGGTCGATCCACGAGAAGCTGCGGCGCCAGAAGGTGAGCCTGGACCAGATCTACGACTTCGTCGCCCTCCGCGTCATCACCAAGACGACGAAGGACTGCTACGCCGTCCTGGGCACCATTCACCAGATCTGGTCGCCCGTCCCCGGGCGGTTCAAGGACTTCATCGCCATGCCGCGGCCGAACGGCTATCGATCGCTCCACACGTCGGTCGTGAGCGAGTTGGGGATGCCGTTCGAGATCCAGATTCGCACCGACGAGATGCATCGAATCGCGGAGCAGGGGATTGCGGCGCACTGGAAGTACAAGGAAGGACGCGTCGGTGCGGGGCGCGACGATCAGTACTTCCAGTGGCTCCGCCAGCTGGTGGAGATGCAGCAGGACGTCCGCGACCCGCACGAGTTCATGCAGAACCTGCGGATCGAGCTGTATCCCGAGGACGTCTACATCTTCACGCCAAAGGGCGAGGTCAAGTCGCTGCCGCGCGGCGCCACGCCCGTCGATTTCGCCTACTACATCCACACCGACGTGGGGCACCAGTGCACGGGGGCCCGCATCAACGGCCGCATGATGCCGCTGCGCACGCGTCTGCAGAATGGCGACATCGTCGAGATTCTCCGTCAGCCGGGGCACAAGCCCAGCCGCGATTGGTTGAACTTCGCCGTCACGCCCCGCGCCCGCAGCAAGGTCCGGCATTTCATCCACGTTGAGGAGAAGGCCCGCAGCATCGAGCTCGGCAAGCGTCTCTTCGACAAGGAAGTCCGGCGGTTCCACGTCGACAAGGCGCGCGTGACCGAGGCGGCGCTGGCGAAGGTGGCCGGCGAGTTCAGCGCCGCCCGCGTCGACGATCTCTACGCGTCGATCGGCTACGGCAAGGCCACCGCGCGCGCGGTGCTCGGCCGGCTCGTCGGGCAGGAGGCCCTGCGCGAGGAGCCGCGCGACGGCGCGATCAGCAGCGTCGTCCGCCGCGTCCTGGGCGGCAGCGAGCAGAAGATCAAGGTGCGAGGCATCGACGATCTGATGGTGTTTCGCGCCAGGTGCTGCAACCCCATCCGCGGCGAGAAGATCATCGGTTACGTGACTCGCGGCAAGGGGGTCTCGGTCCACTCGGCGATGTGCCCGAACGTGGTCAACCTGCTCTACGACCCCGAGCGCCGCATCGAGGTCGAATGGGACAAGGGCGACGATGCGCTGCCCTACACCGTGCGGCTGAAGATCAGCGTCGAGGATCGCAAAGGCATCCTCGCCGACGTCAGCTCACGCATCGCCGGCATCAATACCAATATTCGAGACATCGAGGCGACCGTGGGCAGCGACCACCTGGGGTCGATTCGCATGACGGTCGAGATCAGCGACGTTCGGCACCTCGACCGCGTGATCAAGTCGATCAAGAACATCGATGGCGTCCTCACCGTCGAGCGCACGGGCCGCTGAGGCCCGCGGTCAGCGGCCGATGTACGCGACCGCGTCGATTTCCACCTTGACGTCGCGGGGGAGCCGGGCGACCTGCACGGTTGCCCGAGCCGGCGCTGGCGGCGCGAAGCGCCGCTCGTACACGCCATTCATCACGGCAAACTCCGACAGATCAGTGAGATAGACCGTCGTCTTGACAACCTGGGCGAGGGAAGCGCCCGACGCGGCGAGGATCGCCTCGATGTTGGCAAGGACGCGCTCGGTCTGCAGGGCGACCGTCGCGCCGACGATCTCGCCCGAAGTCGGGTCCAGGGGGATTTGTCCTGAAACGAACACAAAGTCGCCCGCCCGGATCGCCTGACTGTACGGGCCAATGGCGGCCGGCGCCTCGGACGTGGAGACGGGGTGTTTCACGGGAGCAGGCGAGGACGAAAGAAGCCGGTCCTCGAGACCGTCAGGCCGCCTTGACGACCTTGTTCGATCGAATGCAGCGCGTGCACACCCTCATTCGGCGGACGCTGGTGCCCACCCGCACGCGAACGCGCTGGAGGTTGGGCTCGAATCGCCGGGCCCGGACGTTATTCGCGTGGCTGTGGATCCTGCCAACGACCGGGGCTTTGCCGCAGACTTCACAATGCTTTGCCATGATTCGTTCCCATCAAGTAGCCCCTGAGTATAGCAAAGAATCGCACGCCGGCTCGACGCCGCCCCGCCGAGCCCACCGGAGGACCTGCCCTGGAACCAAACCGGGCGGAGCTGCGTCTAAGCAGGCAAGCTACTGCTCCCAGCCGCAGGTTTAGTCGGCAAATGGTCGGTCATATGACCAACTCTTGAAGCAGTGGAGGGGCCCCCAAGGGACCGTGAATGAAACCGAGACGGACTTGGGGAAAATGCGACACAGGCATCGGACGCTCCGGTTAGGCCATGTCGAGTTTACAGAACGTTTTTGGCCCTGTAGAATTGGCATTCTTGTTGCGTACGGTGGTGAGCAATCTCGCCACGCACGTTCGAGCGGAGAGAAAGGGAGAGTCGTCATGAAGGCGCGAATGAAGGCGAACAAACCAAGTGAGCGGACCGATATGGCGCGGGAGCGCTACGTCGAGTTGAAGCGCATTTTGGAGGAGCGCCGTCGCGGCATCCTGAACGAAGTTCAGGTCAAGATGCGTGATGTTCGTGCGGAGGGTGCCTCCGGTGAAGGCCAGGGAGTGCTCGACGCCGCGGAGGCCTCGGAGGCCGACATCCAGGACGACATCGAGTTGGCCCTGATCCAGATGAAGTCCGAGACGCTCCACAAGATTGAAGAAGCGCTGGCCCGGCTCGACGAAGGCTCGTTCGGGTACTGCTTCGAGTGCGGCGACGAGATCTCGGAGCCCCGTCTGCGAGCGCTGCCGTTTGCGGTTCGCTGTAAGGACTGCGAAGAGGAGCGCGAGCTGGCCGAGCGGCGGGAACGCCAGCTCACCCAGCGCCGCTCGGCGGGGTTCTTGCTCGATTTGAATTGACCCGGCGAACCTGATCGAACCACGACGCAGGCTCCGCCGGTGGCGGAGCCTGATCCGACCCTCCACCGGCCGTCCGACGTCTGACTTGTCAGTGAATACGGTTCTCGCGTGGCTGGCGCCTGCCGGCCGCGCGGGGCCTGGTTATTGGAGGACAGGGGACCGACACGTGCGGTGTCCCGGCCTGAGCGCCCTGCGGCCCTGCGCCGCATCGGCGTCCTTCGGGCGGGCGTCGCGCGTAGGCGGCTACGGCCGCGATCCCCGACGACGACTATGACGGACCCAATCACGCAAGCGCCCCAACGGGCCGACCGGACGTTTTCCGTGCCCGCGGACGTCTCGGTGCTGCCGCTCCGCGACACGATCCTGTTTCCAAACTCGTTCATGCCGCTGGCCGTTGCCCGTGAGAGCTCGGTCAAGCTCATCGACGAGGCGATCGCGGGCGGTAAGTTGGTCGGTGTGTTCACCCAACGGGATGCGACGCTCGACGAGCCGGGCGAGTCCGACCTCTATCCGGTCGGCACGCTGACCCACATTCACAAGATGTTCAAGCTGCCCGATGGCAGCCTGAGGCTGATCGTCCAAGGCCTGACGCGCATCCGGCTGGACCGCCTCGTCTCCACGACGCCGTACCTGCGCGCCGAGATCAGCGAGGCGGTCGAAGCGCTCGACGAGCACGATGCGCTCGAGATCGACGCGCTTCAGCGGAACATCCGCACGAACTTTCAGCAGGTCGTCCATCTGTCGCCCGTGCTGTCGGACGACTTGACGGCGCTCGCGGCCAACATCGGCGACCCGGGCCGGCTCACCGACTTCATCGCGTCGAGCTTGACCAGCCTCGACACGACGGTCAAGCAGCAGTTCCTCGAGACGCTCGACGTTCGCTCGCGGATGGACGAACTCAACCGAGTGCTGACGAAGGAGCTCGAGGTGCTCGAGCTCGGATCGAAGATCCAGTCCCAGGTCCAGTCCGAGGTCGGCAAGAATCAGCGCGAGTACTTCCTTCGGGAGCAGCTCAAGGCGATCCATCGTGAGCTCGGCGAAGGCGACGAGCAGGTCAAGGAGACCGAAGACCTGCGCGAGAAGATCGAGACGGTCGGCATGCCCGATGACGTCAAGAAGGAGGCGCTGCGGGAGCTGGATCGCCTGTCGAAGATGCCGGCCGCCGCGGCCGAGTACACCGTGGCGCGCACCTACATCGATTGGCTGGTCGCGCTGCCGTGGTCGAAGCGCACGGTCGAGACGATCGACCTCGTCCGGACGAAGGGGATCCTCGACGCGGACCACTCCGGCCTCGACCGGGTCAAGGACCGGATCCTCGAGTACCTGGCCGTGCGCAAGATGAAGCCCGATCTGAAGGGCCCGATTCTCTGCTTTGTCGGCCCTCCGGGCGTCGGCAAGACGTCGCTCGCCCGGTCGATTGCCACGTCGCTCGACCGCAAGTTCGTGCGTGTCTCGCTTGGCGGCATGCGCGACGAGGCGGAGATTCGCGGCCATCGGCGGACGTACATCGGCGCGCTGCCCGGCCAGATCATCCAGGGCCTTCGACGCGCCGAGTCGCGCAACCCGGTGTTCATCCTCGACGAGATCGACAAGCTCGGATCGGACTTCCGCGGAGACCCGGCCTCGGCGCTCCTCGAGGTGCTCGATCCCGAGCAGAACAACACGTTCCGCGACCACTACCTCGACGTGCCGTTCGATCTGTCGGAGGTGCTGTTCATCACGACCGCCAACGTCCTGGACACGATTCCGGCGCCGCTGCGCGACCGGATGGAAGTGATTGAGCTGCCGGGCTACACCGATCAGGAGAAGCTGCGCATCGCGCGCGACCACCTGGTCGCGCGCCAGATCGCGAACCACGGTCTTGGCGAAGGCGACGTGACGTTCACGGACCAGGCGCTTGCCGCCATCATCCGCGGCTACACCCGGGAGGCCGGGGTGCGGAACCTCGAGCGCGAGATCGGTGCGATCTGCCGCAAGATCGCGCGGCGGCACGCCGAGGGCGACACGGCGGCTGTCGCCGTGACCCCGGACGTCGTCGGGGAGATGCTCGGCGCGCCGCGGCACCTTGACGAGGAACTTGCCGAGCGCACGAAGGAGCCTGGCGTGGCGATTGGCTTGGCCTGGACGCCGGTCGGCGGCGAGGTCCTGTTCGTCGAAGCCTCGCGTATGCCGGGCGCAAGCCAGCTCACGCTGACGGGCCAGCTGGGCGACGTGATGAAAGAGTCGGCGCGAATTGCCCTGTCGTGGTTCCGCGCGCACGCGCCCGGCTACGGCGTCGACCCCACGTTCTACAAGGACGCTGAGATCCATCTGCACGTCCCGCAGGGGGCCATCCCCAAAGATGGCCCGTCGGCTGGTGTGACGATGGTGGTGGCCCTGGCGTCGGCGCTCTCCGGCCGGCCCGTGCGCGGCGATGTGGCCATGACGGGAGAGATCACGCTGTCAGGCCGTGTGCTGCCGGTTGGCGGCATCAAGGAGAAAGTGCTCGCCGCGCGGCGCCACGGCATTCACGAAGTAATCCTCCCTCGGCAGAACGAGAGGAACGTGAACGAGGATCTGTCGAATGAGCTCAAACAGGGCCTCGTCGTGCACTACGTGGAGCGGATGGACGAGGCGCTGGCCCTGGCGCTCTCGACGCGCCGCGTCCAGCCGCAGCCCCCGGGAGGCGCCGAGCGGGAGACGACGGCCCGAAGCCAGAAGGCCACGCGTTCCTGGCCGTCGGCCGGAGGACCGGCCGCGGTTCAGGGGACGCACTGACGTTGGGGAACTGAGACGCTGAGCCGAGCACGCCGGACGTCGAACGCCGGCGTGCTCGCTTCCCTAGCCCTGAGCACCGCGGTCTGCGCGGTGTCGAAGCCCGTGGCCTCACCCGGCCAAGGGCCACGGGCGCGTTTTCACGAACGCGCAGCGTTCGTGAAAAAAGCGGGCTACGCGACGTGCGCGACAGGCTTCTGGACCGGAACCGGCCGCCGCTTCCGGGTGAACCGTTGTCCCAGCGTCTCCATGTAGATGTAGAAGACCGGGGTGATGTAGAGGGTCAGGGTCTGCGAGACGAGCAGCCCGCCGACGACCGCCAGGCCGAGGGGCTGGCGGGCCTCGGCGCCGGCGCCCAAGCCCAGGGCGATCGGGAGCGTGCCCACGAGCGCCGCCATCGTCGTCATCATGATCGGTCGGAACCGCACCATGCACGCCTCGAAGATGGCGTCGGTCGGAGACTTGTTCTCCTTGCGCTGGGCGTCGATCGCGAAGTCGATCATCATGATGCCGTTCTTCTTGACGAGCCCGACGAGCATGATGACGCCGACGAACGCATAGAGGTCCAGGTCCACGTGGAAGATCATCAGCGTCAGGAGGGCGCCGAGCCCCGCTGCCGGCAGACCGGACAGAATCGTCAGCGGGTGGATGAAGCTTTCGTACAGGATCCCGAGCACGATGTAGATGACGAAGATCGCCATCATCAGGATGACGCCGAGGCCGGTCAGTGAATCCTGAAACGCCTGCGCCGTGCCCTGGAAACTGCCGACGACCGTCGTGGGTAGCGTCGCCTTCGCCACGCGGTTGACGATCGTCGTCGCGTCCCCGAGCGCCACGCCGGGCGCCAAATCGAAGGACAGCGTGACGGACGGCAGCTGCCCCGTGTGACTGACCGACTGCGGGCCGACACCGGGCGTGAAGCTGGCGACCGTGCTGAGCGGAATGAGCGCGCCCGCCGACGAGCGCACGTAGAGCCGCGACAAGGCGTCGGGACGGTCTTGAAACCGCGGCGCGACGCGCATGATGACTTCGTATTCATTGTTGGGCGCGTAGACGGTCGCCACCTGGCTCGACGAGTAGGCCCCCGACATCGCGCTCTCGACCTGATCGACGGTCAACCCGAGCGAGGCGATGCGGTCGCGGTCGAGCGCGACGTTCACCTGCGGATTGGCGAGCTGCAGGTCGGTCGAGACGTCCACCAGCTGGGGCACCTGCTCCAGTGCCGCCTGGAGCTTCGGCGCCGCGGCATAGAGATCGTCGGTGTTGGTGCCCTGCAGCGTGTACTGGTAGGCGCTGCGTGCCATGCGACCGCCGATCTGGATCGACGGAGGATTCTGCAGGAACACCTGCACGCCGGGGACCGCGTTGACCTTCCCGCGCAGCTCGTTGATGACCTCGTCGGCGCTGAGCGCGCGCTGGGCCCGAGGCTTGAGCTCGATCATCAATCGCCCGCCGGCCTGGTTGCCGACGTTTGAAGTGACCGTCTGCACGTTCGGATCGCGGCGGACGATGTCGACCACCTGCTTGACGTGCGCGATTGAAGACTCGTAACCGAGTCCCTGGAGCGTCCGAATCTGGCCGCCGAGCTGTCCCGTGTCCACACTCGGGATGAAGCCCTTGGGCACGACGATGAACAAGTAAACGGTCGCGACCAGGAGCAGGCCCGAGACCACCATGGTGAGCGCGCGATGCCGGATGGTGGCCCGTAGCGTCGCGCCGTAGGACGCCCGCGACCATTCGAACACGTGCTCCATCGCCATGTACATGCGCCCGTGCCGGACGTGGGTGTCGGCGTGCAGGGCCCGTGCGCACAGCATGGGCGTCAAGGTGATTGAGACGAAGCCGGAGACGAGAATCGCCACCGCGATCGTGACGGCGAATTCGTGGAGCAGGCGGCCGACGATCCCGCCCATGAACAGCACCGGGATGAACACGGCGACGAGCGAGAGCGTCATCGAGAGAATCGTGAACGCGACCTCCTTCGACCCCGCCAGCGCGGCTTCCATCGCGTTCTTGCCCATCTCGAGATGGCGCACGATGTTCTCGAGCATCACGATGGCGTCGTCGACCACGAACCCGACCGCCAGCGTGAGCGCCATGAGCGAGAGGTTGTCGAGGCTGTAACCCAGCAGGTACATCACCGCGAACGTGCCCACGATCGACGCCGGCAGCGCCAGGCTCGGAATCAGGGTCGCCGAGATGTTCCGCAGGAACAGGAAGATGACCATGATCACGAGCGCGACCGTGAGCACGAGCGTGAACTTGACGTCGTGCACCGAGTCGCGAATCGAGAGCGACCGGTCGCCCCGGATGCTCATCTGGACGGCCGGGGGCAGCTCGGCCTGGAGCTGCGGCAGGAACGCGCGGATCGAGTCGACGACCTCGACGACATTCGTGCCGGGCTGCTTGAAGATCGCCAGGTAGATGACCCGGTGCATGTCGTTGTTCGTCGCGAACCAGCTCGCCGTCTTGTCGTTCTCGACGCCGTCGTAGACGTTGGCGACGTCTCCAAGCCTCACGGGGGTGCCGTTGCGGAACGCGATGACGAGCGGCCGGAAGTCCACGGCTTTGTACAGCTGGCCGTTCTGCGGCTGGACGACGAACGTGCGGTCCTTGGCGTAGAGCGAGCCGGTCGGCCGGTTGGCGCTGCCGCGCTGAATCGCCGAGGAGATGTCATCGAAGCCGATGCCGCGCGTCGCCATTTCGGCGGGATCGACATCCACCCGAATCGCGGCCTTCTGCGCGCCGAACACCGACACCTGCGCGACGCCGCTCACCATCGAAATCCGCTGCGCGATGTTCGTCTCCGCGTACTCGTCGACCACGGTCAACGGGAGCGTGGGTGAGCTCAGCGTGAGGAAGAACACGGGCGAGTCGGCCGGGTTGACCTTCCGGAACGACGGCGGCGCCGGCATGCCCGGAGGCAGCTGGCGCGTCGCGCTCGCAATCGCCGTCTGCACGTCCTGCGCGGCCGCGTCAATGTTCCGATCGAGGTTGAACTGCAGCGTGATGGACGTGCTGCCGAGGCCGCTCGTCGAGGTGATCTGGGAGATGCCGGGCACCGTCGAGAACTGCTTCTCGAGCGGCGTGGCCACCGACGCGGCCATGTTGTCCGGACTGGCGCCCGGGAGATTCGCGTTGACCTGGATGGTGGGGAAGTCGATCGCCGGCAGATCGCTCACCGGCAGCGCGCGGTACCCCACGACGCCGAAGATGATGATGGCGAGCTGGATGAGCGTCGTCGTGACGGGACGGCGAATGAACAGCTCGGAAATATTCATGTCACTGCTCCACGACGGGGGGACGGATGGTGATTCGCGACCCCGGCACGAGCCTCAGCTGGCCGTCGGTGACGACCTCCTCGCCGACGTGCAGACCCCCCGCGACGACCGCGGTGTCGCTGGTCGTGCGCGCGACCGTGATCGGCCGGAGCGCGACCGTCCCATTCGGGTTGACGACGTAGACGAACTCGCCGTTGACGCCGGACTGCACGGCGCCCGCGGGCACGACGAGTGCATGCGGATCGGTGGACAGGAGCAGTCGGACCTGGACGAATTGACCAGGCCAGAGCCGCCGATCCTTGTTCGGGAAGGTCGCCTTGAGTTTGATCGAGGCCGTCGTCGGATCGACCTGGTTGTCGATGAACGACAACTCGCCCGTCGCGGCCGCCGACGTGGCGTCGTTCGGCGTCGAATCGGTCGGCGCCGAGTCGCTGGGCGCCAGGACCTCGGCCCGGGCGTTGCCGCGAACCTCCGCCGCGTGAATCTGTGACAGATAGATCGCCGGAAGCGAGAAGGTCACGCGCACCGGTGTGATCTGGTTGATCACGACGAGCGGCGTCGCGTCGCCCGTGCGGACGAGGTTGCCCTTGTGCACGAGCAGGGCGCCGGTTCGGCCGGAGATCGGCGCCGTGATCCGCGTGTACTGCAGCTGGAGGGACGCGTTGTCCACCTGGCCCTGGTCGACGTTCAACGTCTGGCTCAGCGCGGCCACGCTTGACGCCTGCGTGTCATGGTCGGCCTTCGCCATGAGCCCCCGCGCGAACAGATCGTTGTAGCGCTGCAGCACGGCCTCGGCGTTGTGCACCGTGGCGGTGTCCTTCGCCAACGCCGCTTGCGCCTGCTTCAGCGACGTCTCGAAGGGCCGGGGATCGATCGTGAAGAGCAGTTGGCCGGCGGTGACGTCCTGGCCTTCGGTGAACTCCACCGTGTTGAGCGTGCCCGTGACCTGCGATCGCACGTCGACCGTGGAGTACGCCTCGACGTTGCCCACGCCTTGCACGTAGAGCGGGAGCGCGGTCTCGATCACCTTGGCGGTCGAGACCGGCACGGCGCCCGCCTCGCCGCCGCGTCCACCCCGGCCCCCGCGCCCGCCGGCGCGGCCCGCTCGATCCTGCGCCGCCGCGGCCGGGGAACTACCGGCCTGGCTCGGTGCGCCGCTCGAACACGAAGTGAGTAGGAGTACCAGTGAGAAGCCCAGCAATAAGAATGGATTGGTCAGGAGCGCGCGCGAAGATCCGGGACGGTTAAGAGCCAAGATGTCGCCTCGGGGCCGTGCCCGTTTGCGGATGGGAGCGTAGAACACTCACGAATTACAGTCAGTCTACAAATCGATTAAGCCTAACCCGACTACGGTCTTCATGTCGACGATCCGCCCGCGCGTGATGAGCGATCGCGCTTCGGCGAGCGAGTACGTGCGAGGCTCGATCTGCTCGTCCTCGTCGCCCTCGACCGGTCGGCGTGGCGGACGCAGCTGGGTGCACCGATAGAAGGCCATGTGCTCGTCGCAGAAACCGGGCGTCGGGTAATACGCGGCGAGCCGTTCGACGCGCCCGGGCGTCAACCCAATCTCTTCTGCGCACTCGCGCCGCGCGCAATGCGCCGGTCGCTCGCCCGCCTCGATCGATCCGGCCGGCAGTTCCCAGATCCAGCGGCCGATGACGTGGCGGTACTGCCGGATCAGCACGACCGAGCGCGCCGACGGCTGCGGGATGAGGACCACCGATCCCCGATGGCGCACGATCTCCATCGTCGTCGTCCGCCCGTTCGAGAGGCGAATGTCGTCAAGCTCGACGCGGATGACGCGTCCGTCGTACACGACGCGCTGCCGGAGCCGACGTGGGCGTGTGGCGGAGGACATGCTGAAAAGTATGGCGGCCGCCGGCCGAATTGGGAAGGACATTGGCTCAGGGCTTGCGCCGTCGACGCAGATCGTCCAGGACCAACTGGAGTTCGGTGGGCAGCGGCGCGTCGAATGTCACGCGCTCGCTCGATCCCGGGTGCATGAAGCTCAGGCGGGCTGCGTGGAGAAACGGCCGCGTCAAGCCGGCCACCGCCGAGAGCCGCTCCGGCACGCGGGCCCGTACGCCGCCGTAGGTCGCGTCGCCCGCCACCGGGTGGCCGCTCTCGGCGAGGTGCACGCGGATCTGGTGGGTACGGCCGGTGCCGATCGTAACGGCGACGAGTGAGACGCCCCCGAGCGGCTCGACGCGGGTGATGGTCGTCAGCGCAGCCTTCGGGTGCGCGGTTCGGCTGGAAATCTTCGCGCGCTGCCGGCGGTCGCGCCCGATGGGTTGGTCGAGTTGCTGCCCCTCGCTCGGTGTACCCCACACGAGCGCGACGTACTCCTTCGCGACCTCGCGGTCGTGGAACTGCCGCGCAAGGGCGCGGTGCGCCTGGTCGTGCTTGGCGATGACCATGACGCCCGACGTCCCGCGATCCAGGCGATGGACGATGCCTGGGCGCTCCACTCCGCCAATCCCGCTCAGCCCGCCCACACGGTAGAGCAGGGCGTTGACGAGCGTGCCCGTCTGGTGGCCCGCGGCCGGATGCACGACCATGCCGGCCGGTTTGTCGATGACGCTGATGTCCGCATCGTCGTGCAGGATCGTGAGCGGCAGGGCTTCGGGCTGCGGCAGAGCCGGCGCCGGATCCGGCACGTCGACCTCGACGGTCCAGCCGGGCGCGACGCCGAGGCTGGCCTTGGCGCGCGCGCCGCTCACGCGGACGCGGCCGGTACGCACGAGGCGCTGCACCTCGGCCCGCGAGAGTGACGGCAGCTTTTCAGTCAGGAACAGATCGAGCCGCCGGTGGGCGTCACCCGCGCCGACCATGAACCGGTGCTGCCGCACGGAGTCTCGCTGACGGCTACGCCGTTGCCGCCACCCGCGCCGAACGCCGGTGGAGCCACCACAGCATGAAGACGCTGAGCGGCGCGAGGATGAGCGAGACGAACTGCGAGGTCGACACGCCGAAGATCATGCCCCGCTCGTCACCGCGATAGAACTCGATGATGAAGCGCGAGATGGCGTACAGCAGCATGTACAGCCAGATCGTGCGGCCGGCGAACGGGCGGCCGCGCCGCTCGGAGACCAGGAGGAACACGAGAATGAGGGCTTCCGCGCCGGCGTCGTACATCTGGGTCGGGTGGAGCGGAATCTGGAGCGGCGTGCCCACGTTCGCGGTGGCCACGGGGTTGTGGAACGTGATGGCCCACGGGACGTCGGTCGGGCGGCCGTAGCAGCAGCCGGCCATCAGGCACCCGAACCGGCCGATGACGTGTCCGAGCGCGATGCCGGGTGCGATCATGTCGGCCGTCTTCCACATCGGCAGGCCGTACCGGCGCACCAGCCAAAGACCCGTCGCGAACGCCGCGATTAACCCACCGTAGAAGACGCCGCCGGCGCGGACGAGCGACAGCAGCTCGGCGGGCCGCATCTGGAAGTACTGGTAGTCGACGGCGATGAGCATCAGCTTCGCCCCGACGAGCGCGGCGATGATCAGGTAGATCCCCAAGTCCATGACGCGGGCCGGATTCAGGCCGGCGCGCTTGGCGCGAACGACGGCCAGCTGCAGGCCGGCCAGGTAGGCCAGGGCGAGGAGGACGCCGTACGTATAGACGGGCCAGTTGCCGACCTCAAACAGAATGGGATGCATGCCGGGTCACCACGAGCAAATCGAGAAAGACGAGAATCGCGCCGATCGTGATCGACGCGTCGGCGATGTTGAACGTCCAGAAATGCCAGCCGCGCCAGTAGGCGTCCACGTAATCAAGGACGTAGCCCATGCGCAGCCGGTCGGTGAGGTTGCCGATGGCGCCGCCGAAGATGAGCGCGAGCCCGATGGCGGCGAGTTTTTCGCTCGGGCGCACGTGCCGCGCGTACAGCGCAATGCCCACGAGCGCCAGCACGGCAAGCGCCGTCGTGAGGCCTGCCTTGAGCGCCTGGCCCATTGCCGCGTCGTTGAGGATCCCGAACGCCACACCCGCGTTGCGCACGTGAATGAAGTCCAGCAGGCCCGGAATGGCCGTAACGCGCTCGAACGGCGGAAGCGTCGCGCGGACCAGCGCCTTGGCCGCCTGGTCGGCCATGACCACGGCGGCCGCCGTCACCCACCACCAGGGGCGGCTGATCGGATGCCGTTCGGCCGCCGTCTCGGGCGGGCCGGGCGCCTCAAGCGGCGCGCCGTCAGCCAGCGGCAACATGCGCCGGGCCTCCTTTCACGGCGTCTTCGCAGCGTCGGCAGAGTCCCGCGGCCTCGCCGTCCGGGACGATGTCGGTGACGAAGCGCCAGCACCGCGGACACTTCTCGCCCGGCGCGCGGGACACCGACACGCGCACGTCGTCGTCTTCGCCGCGCTCGATCTCGACCGACGAGACGATGAAGAGCATGGGCAGGTCGCGCAGATACTCGGTCAACAGAGCGTGGGTCGCCCCGCCAGCCGTGATCCGCACGTGCGCCGTGAGCGGAGCGCCGATGACCTTCTCGGCGCGCGCGGTCTCGAGCACGGCGTTCACGGCGCCGCGCACCTCGAGCAGCGTCCGCCAGCGCGTGTCGAGCGCCGCGTCCGTCCAGGTGTCGAGGTCGGCGGGGAAATCGGCGAGGTGCACCGATTCCTCGCGGGTGCCCGGCAGGTGGCGCCAGATCTCGTCGGCCGTCACCGACAGGATGGGCGCGAGCAGACGCGTGAGGCCCAGGGCGATCACGAACTGGGCGGTCTGCGCCGACCGCCGCTCCAGCGCGTCCGCCCGGAACGTGTAGAGGCGGTCCTTCGACACGTCGAGGTAGAACGCGCTCAGGTCGATCGTGACGACTTCGTTGATCGTGTGGAAGATCGTTTGAAAGTCGTACGTGTCGTACGCCTCGAGCACTTTGCGCGCGGCGCGCCCGTAGCGTGCCAGCGCGAAGCGGTCGATCTCGAGCAGGTCGGCCGGGCGCACGGCGTGCTCGGCCGGGTCGAAATCGTGCAGATTCGCCAGCAGGTAGCGGAACGTGTTGCGGATCTTCCGGTACGCCTCGACCGAGCGGGCCAGCACGGCCTTGCCGAGCCGGACTTCGTCCCGGTAGTCGACCATCGACACCCACAGGCGCAGCACATCGGCGCCGCTGTCGGCAATGATGCGCTGCGGAGGCACGTCGTTGCCCAGCGACTTGGACATCTTGTGCCCCTGCTCGTTGACGACGAACCCGTGCGTGAGGACCGCGCGGTACGGCGCCCGGCCACGCGTGCCTAGTCCGACGAGCAGCGACGACTGAAACCAGCCGCGGTACTGGTCGGTGCCTTCGAGGTACAGATCGGCCGGCCAGCCGAGTCCCTGACGCGTCGCCAGCACGGCCTCGTGGCTCGAGCCCGAGTCGAACCACACGTCGAGAATGTCGTGCTCGCGGGCGAAGTCAGTGCCGCCGCAGGCGTCGCACGTCAGGCCTGCCGGCAGGAAGTCCTCGATCGGCCGTTCGTACCACGCATCGGCGTTGTGGGCCTCGAAGACGCGCGCGGTCTGCTCAACGAGATCGACGGTGAGCAGCGACCCGCCGCAGGCGCGGCACGTCACCGCGGGGATCGGGACGCCCCAGGCGCGCTGTCGCGAGATGCACCAGTCGGGCCGCGTGGCGAACATGCCCGCCATACGCTCCCGTCCCCACGCCGGAATCCATTGGGTCGCTTCGGTCTGTCCGATGGCGGCCTCGCGCAGCCCGTCCATGCGGATGAACCACTGCGAGGTCGCGAGGAAGATCACGGGCTGATGGCAGCGCCAGCAGTGCGGATACGAGTGCGACACCTTGCCCGCATGCCAGAGCCAGCCGTACGACGCCAGGGCATTCTCGACGACGTCGTTCGCTTCGAACACCTTGAGCCCGCCGACGATCCCGACGTCGGGGAGGAACCGGCCGTCCTGGCCGATGGGCGCGTACGGCTCGAGTCCGTAGCGCACGCCGGTGTTGAAGTCGTCCATGCCGTGGCCGGGCGCCGTGTGGACCGCGCCCGTGCCCTGTTCGAGCGTGACGTAGTCGGCCAGCACGCCGGGCGAGTCGCGGTCGTACAAAGGATGCCGAAACTTCACGCCCTCGAGCACGCGGCCAGGGAACGACGCCACTTTGGTGCCGAGCACTCGCCCGGTCGCCGAGGCGGCCGCGTCGGCCAGCGCCTCGGCCACGATGATGAGACGATGCTCGACTTCGTAGGCGCCATAGACGAAGTCCGGATGGAAGGCGACCGCCAGATTCGACGGAATCGTCCAGGGCGTCGTCGTCCAGATGAGCACGCCGAGCTCGCGCCCGGCGAGCGCCGGCACGCGCGACCCGAGCGTGCCCTGGTCGGACGGCGAGAGCGGGAACTCCACGTAGATCGAGGAAGAGGTATGGGGCTCGTACTCGACCTCGGCCTCGGCAAGCGCGGTCCGGTCGCGCAGGCACCAGTGCACGGGCTTCTTGCCCTTGTAGACGAGCCCGCGCGACACGAAGGCACCGAGGGCGCGGACGATCGCGGCCTGGTAGCTCGGCGCCATCGTCAGATAGGGGTGATCCCAGTCGCCGAGCACGCCCAGCCGTTGGAAGTCGGCGCGCTGCGAGCGCATGAAGCGCTCGGCGTACTCCCGGCATGCGCGGCGAAAGTCCGCCGGGGCGCCGGATTTGGCGCGGCCGCCGAGGTCCCGCTCCACGTTCAGCTCGATCGGCAGGCCGTGGCAATCCCACCCGGGCACGTACGGCGCATCGGCGCCCGCCATCGTCTTCGACTTGACGATGAAGTCCTTGAGGATCTTGTTGAGCGCGTGCCCGATGTGAATGTCGCCGTTCGCGTAGGGCGGGCCGTCGTGCAGCACGAACCTCGGCGCGCCGGCCCGGCGCGTCCGGATCCGCTCGTAGAGCCCGATCGTGTCCCAACGGGCGAGGGCCGCCGGCTCGGTCGCCGGCAGGTCCGCCTTCATCGGAAACGTCGTGCGCGGAAGATTGAGGGTCGCCTTCCAGTCGGTCATGGAGTGTCGGGGACGCGAAGCGTGCCTCGAATCATTCTATAGAACTTCGCCGGCGGTTCCCGGGGGGAGGGCCGAACTTCGAAACGTCCGGCCTCACGCGTTTACCTTCCGCTCACCCCGGGGGCCAGGCGAGGCGACGGCCGCCCAGCACGTGCAGGTGAATGTGGAAGACGGCTTGGCCAGCGTCCGCGTTGCAGTTGAAGACCGCGCGGAATCCGGGCACCGCGTAGCCACGCTCGGCCGCGAGGGCCGCGCCCCGGCGGATCATTTCGCCGACGAGCGCGTCGTGCTCGGGGGTCAGGTCGTTCAGCGTCGCGATGTGCGCGCGCGGCACGACGAGCAGATGCATCGGCGCTTGCGGGTTGAGGTCGGCAAAGGCCACGAGACGGTCGTCCTCGTAGACCTTCGAGGCCGGAACCTCGCCCGCGATGATCCGGCAGAAGAGGCAATCCATGGTGGCCATTATCGTGCAAACGTCGGACGTCGAGCGCGTGGCGGCATCATGGAGCGCCGGTTCGCGCCGCGAGCACCACGCGCGGCACGCCTCGCAGGTCGGGGTGCACGTCGACCACGGTGAGCCCGGGCGTTCGTTCGATGTGTGCGCAGACCGCATCCGCCTGGCCCTGACCGATCTCGAGCGCGAGAACGCCGCCGACGTTGAGCGCCGAGGCGGCGTCTTCGACGAGTGCGCCGATGACGTCCAGGCCGTCCGCGCCGCCGAAGAGAGCGACCGCCGGCTCGTGCGCCGCCACCTCGGGCTCGAGCGCGGCGCGGTCCCGGGTGGGGACGTAGGGCAGATTGGCGACGATCACGTCGAAGGGACCGCGCCCGGCGGACAGGAGCGGCCCGTGGCGAAACGTGACGCGCTCGCCGACGCCATGCACGCGGGCGTTCTCGGCCGCCACCTCGAGCGCCGCAAGGGAGACATCGGAGGCCTGGATGCGCGCGGCGCGCCACTCGAGCGCGAGCGTGACCGCAATGCACCCGGACCCGGTGCCCACATCGGCGACCGTCGGAGCGGAAGGTCGCGACGGCAGGCCGAGCACGACCTCGACGAGCAGTTCCGTTTCGGGCCGCGGGATGAGCACGTCGCGTGTGACGCGAAACGGCCGGCCGAAGAACTCGCGGACGCCGGTCAGGTACGCGACCGGCTCGCGGTCGACCCGCCGAGTGATGAGCGGATGGTAGGCGGCGAGAAACGCCGCGGAAGCGGGCTCCCTCGAACGGCTCAACCAGTCGGCGGCGGTCCAGTCCAGGACGGACCGCGCGAGCACCAGGGCGCTCCGCGCCGCTTCGTCATCGGGCAGCCCCGCGGCCGCGAGCCGCGCCCGCGCGGCCGCGACCTCCTCGGCCAGCGATCGGGGCGTCAGGTCACCGTCTCCGTCTGGGTGGCCTGCTTGAGCTGTTCGGCCTGGTCGTGGGCTGCCATCTGGTCGACGAGCCCGTCCAAGTCGCCGTCGAGCGCGGCCTGCAGTTGGTGCATCGTGAAGTTGATGCGGTGGTCGGTGACGCGGTTCTCTTTGAAGTTGTAGGTGCGGATCTTCTCGGACCGCTCGCCCGTGCCTACCTGACCGCGGCGCTCTCTCGCGATCTTCTCCTGCTGCTTGCGCAGCTCCATCTCGTACAGCCGCGAGCGCAGGACCTTCATGGCCTTCTGCCGGTTCTTGATCTGCGACTTCTCGTCCTGCTGTGAGACGACGACCCCAGTCGGCAGGTGCGTGATCCGCACGGCGGAGTACGTCGTGTTGACGCTCTGGCCGCCCGGGCCGCTCGAGCAGAACGTGTCGACGCGGAGATCCTTCGGGTCGATCTGGACGTCAACCTCTTCGGCCTCGGGAAGGACGGCGACCGTGGCCGTCGAGGTGTGGATCCGCCCGCTGGCTTCGGTCGCTGGCACCCGCTGGACGCGGTGGACGCCGCTCTCGTGCTTGAACCTGCCGTACACGCCGCGGCCTTCGACCAAGGCCACGACTTCCTTGACGCCGCCCACGCCGGTCTCGCTGGTCGAGAGCACGTCGACCTTCCACCCGCGCCGCTCCGCGTAGCGGGAGTACATCCTGAACGAGATCCGCCGCGAAGAGGGCGGCCTCGTCCCCTCCGGTGCCCGCGCGGATTTCCAGCACGACGTTGCGGTCGTCGTTGGGATCCTTGGGTATGAGCAGCCGCTGGATCTCCGCGCCCAGGACCGCGAGCCGCCGCTCCGTCTGGTCGATTTCCTCCTGCGCGAGCGCCTGGAGGTCCGCGTCGCCCGACCCGGCGACCTCGCGCGCGTCGGCCAAGGTGCGCCCGGCCTGCTGATATTCGTGGAAGTGGTCGACGAGCGGTTGGAGCTCGGCGATGGCCTTCGAGTGCGCACGGTAGGTGGGAGGGTCGGCCTGCACGGCCGGATCGCTCACCAGGCGCGCCAGTTCGTCGTAGCGCGCTTCCAGGGACTTCAACTTGTCGAGCAGTTGCGGCGTCATGACTCCAGACCCGAGCCCCCGGACACCGGAGGCAGAAACGCGACTTCGTCACCGTCGTGGACGACGGCGGTGAGCCGCGCGAAATCGGCATTGATGGCGCAGCTGACCGCGCCGCCGAACGGCGCGAGCGCGGGGTGGAGCCGTGTGACCGACTGCCAGACGTCCGCGGCCGACGCCCCCGCGCCGAGATCGCACTCGACGCGATCGGCGCCGGCCATCTCGCGCAGCCGGGCGAACAGGCGCACCGTCACGCGCATGCCAACCTGAGCGCCTCTTGTCGAGCCCGGGCGTCGTTCAGATCCGCCACGGCGCCCTCGACCCACGCGTCGCCGTCATCGAAGAACTCGTGCTTCCACACCGGCGCCACCTGCTTGACCCGCTCGATCGCGTAGCGGCACGCGCGGCAGGCCGCGTCGCGATGGGCCGTCGCGACGGCAATTGCGATGCTGGCTTCGCCCACCGCCAGCCGGCCGATCCGATGATGCATGGCCAGGACCGCCCCGGGCCACTGCTCGGCGACTTCCTGGTCGATCCGCCCGAACACCGTCAGCGCGAGCGGCTCGAAGGCCTCGTAGTCGAGGTGCCGCACACGCCGGCCCTGATGGGTGGCGCGCACGACGCCAAGGAACGAGGCCACCGCGCCCGAGCCTTCGCCGCGTTCGCCCGCGTCGGCCAGGACGAGCCGGCTCAACGCGTCGACCGACAGGGGATCGTGTGTGATGGCGAAACGCATCACCGTATGCAGTATAGCTTTGCCGGCCTGCGGGGTCAGGTCATGGATCCTGAAGGCCAACCGGCCAAAATCTCGGGGTTCAAGGAATCAGGTTCCATGACCTGACCCCAGGGGGCCGCGGCCGTGGCCCAGACCGGGGGCGTGCTCGATCGCGAGGGTGACATAGCGTTTCGCGGATTGGGCGGCGTCGAGCAGCGAGTGATCCAGGGCGAGTCCGGCCGCGAGCGCCGACGCGAACGTGCATCCGGTGCCGTGGGTGTGCCGGCTGGCGATCCGGTGAGCGCTGAGTTCGGCGAATGCCACGCCGTCGTAGAGCACATCGACTGCCGGCCCGGCCAGGTGCCCGCCCGTGACGACCGCCGCGCTCGCTCCGAGCCCGACCAGGGCGGCCGCCGCGCGGCGCGCGTCCTCCTTGGTGACCACGGCGATGCCCGTCAACCGCTCGGCTTCAGCCGTGTTTGGCGTGACGATGGTTGCGAGCGGCAGCAGCGTCTCGCGGACGACTTCGACCGCCGGTGCATCCAAGAGCGTGGCACCGCTCGTCGATGTCATCACCGGATCCAGCACGACGTTCGGGAGCCGGTGACGTGCAAGCGCGTGCGCGACGGCGGCGACAATCTCGGCGTTCCCGAGCATGCCGATCTTCGTCGCGCCGACGTGGAAGTCGGTGACGACCGCGTCAATCTGGGCTTCCACCAGGTCCGGCGCGAGCGCGACAATGCGCGCGACGCCGAGCGTGTTCTGGACGGTAATGGCGGTCACCGCCGACGTGCCGTAGACGCCGAAGGCCGCGAACGTCCTGAGGTCGGCTTGGATGCCGGCGCCGCCGCTGGGGTCGCTGCCGGCAATTGTCAGGGCCGTGCGCATTCATTACAATCGCACGGATATGGCTGTCAGCGCTCAGTCTGGCTCGTTCGTCACCGTTGCGACGTCTGACTCGTCCTTGGCCCCCGCGATTCGCGCCGGCGCCGTCGCGCTGGCCGTCGTCGTCACGGCGGCAGCGGCGCAAGTGGCCGTGCCGCTACCGTTTACGCCCGTGCCGCTCGTCTTCACGCCGCTGGCGGTTCTGCTCGCCGGAAGCGTGCTCGGCGCGCGCTTGGGGTTCCTCTCCCAGGTGCTGTACCTGGCCGCCGGCATTGCCGGGCTGCCGGTGTTCGCGCCGGCTCCGAATCTGCTCCCAGGCGCCGCGCATCTGTTCGGGCCGACCGGGGGGTATCTGCTCGCCTATCCGGTCGCCGCGTGGCTGACAGGCCGGCTGGCCGAGCGGGGATGGGATCGCCGCTACTGGACGTCGGTTGCCGGCATGCTGCTCGGCTTGACCGTGATCTTCGCGGGCGGCGTTGCGTGGCTGGCCGCCCTGTTCACACACTCACTCGACGGCGCCCTCACGCTTGGCTTCCGTTGGTTCATTGCGCTCGACGTGCTGAAGGTGCTCGCCGGAGCGATGGTCCTGCCGCAAGCGTGGCGGTTCGTGCGCGGCGGCGGCGACCCGTCGTCGAGCCGGTCGTAGTCGTTTCCTCGATCAGTCCGCGCCTCTGCCGAAGATCAGAAGGTACTGATACCGGAGGAAGGTCTCGTTGCTCTCGAGGCGGAGGCCTGCGGCCGTGGCGTCGCTGATGATGACCCCCGGATCGACGCGCCCGCCGATTGGCGGCCCGGGCCCGCCGGCGCCATCCTTCTTGAAGTCGATGACGCCCAGCCGACCGGTCGGCGTCAGCGACGTCCCGATGTTATGCAGGATGGCGACCGGATCGCTGAGGTAGGGGTAGGCGTCGACCATGATGACGGCCCCGAGACCTGGCGGCAGCCTCGGGTCGGTGTCCGTGCCGAGGATCGTCTCCACGTTGCGGAGGCCTTGGCGCTCGACCGCATGCCCGATCGACTCGATCATCTCCCGTTGGATGTCTTCGGCGTAGACGCGCCCGTTGGGGCCGACGCGCTGGGCGAGGCGGAGGGTGAACCAGCCCCCGCCGGCGCCCACGTCGGCGACCTTGGCGCCGTCGGCGATCCCCAGCGCATCCATGATCCGTTCGGGTTGCTGCCATTCGTCGCGATCGGGTGGGGCGAGCCGCCCGAGCTCGGCGGGGTCGAACCGCCGGGGCTGGCCGGCCGCCTGGCCAGGCCGGGCGTGGGGCGCCGCCAGGCCGGCGAGCAAGGCCAGCGGGAGCGCGAACCGCAGGCGGGGTGCAGCCATTGCTATAATGAAAGCATGATTCATGTCACCGAAGTGGCGGCTGGGAAGATTGGCGAGCTCCTCGCGGAGGAACAGAAGGCCGGCGCCGGCCTGCGGGTGTTCGTGCAGGGCGGCGGCTGCTCGGGGTTCCAGTACGGCCTGATGATTGACGAGGGCGAAGGCAACGCTGACGCGGACCAGGTGTTCGAGGTCAACGGCGTGCGTCTGCTGGTCGACCCGATCAGTCTGCGGTACCTCAACGGCGCCGAAGTCGACTTCGTCGACAACAACATGGGCGGCGGCTTCACGATCAAGAACCCCAACGCCAAGTCGACCTGCGGGTGTGGGTCGTCGTTCAACGTCTAAGCTCTAGGGGACGCCCCTTAGGGCTCGCAAAGAAATCACGTGGCCATTCTCGCCGCCGATCCATCCCGGCCACCTGCGTTGCTCGTCGCTTGCATACGCCGGGTATGCGCGCTCCTCGCGCCTTGGCGGTCGGGCGCCTCGGCGCCCAGAATGGCCACGCGATTTCTTCGCGAACCCTTAGATGCTCTCGGCCACTGAGTTCGTCGAGCGACTCCGGCCGGCCGGGGGCCGGCGCTCGAACAAGCGCGAGCTCATCGTGGAGGCCTTCCTCCGCCAGCCGGGCCATTCGAGCGCCGACGAGCTGGTCGATCTGATTCGCAAGGCAGACGCGCGCATCAGCCGCGCGACGATCTACCGCACCCTGCAGTGGATGGTTGCGGCGGGCATCGCCCGCCGCGTGGACTTCGGCGCCGGACGCTTGCGTTTCGAGCATGCCTATCGGCATCCTCGCCACTTCCATCTGATCTGCCGGAGCTGCAACCAGTCGTTCGAGTTTCTGAGCTCCGACATCGAAGGCCTGGTCGAGGAAGTGACCGCCGCGCGCGGGTTTGTGGCGCGGCAGAGCGTGCTGCAGGTGTACGGCACGTGCGAGGCCTGCCAGGCGGGGCAGCCGGCCCGCCCGGCTCGCACGTCGATGGACGCGGTCTTCGCCCGCGACGCGCTGCGCGTCGCCATTGCCACCGAGCGGAGCGGGCGCGAGTTCTACGCGCGGGCCGCGCGGCTCACGCGCGACGCGCGCGGCCGACGGATCTTCAAGAAGCTCGCTGGCGAGGAGGACGACCATCTCGCCCGCCTCGAGGCGCGCTATCGGGAGCTCCTTGACGCCGACCCCCAGCTGGCGTCGGAGCCCGAGTTCTTGTTCTTCAAGACGGCGGCCAACGGGCTGTTTGCCGCGGGCGCCGAAGAGCTCTCGCGGGGTGTCGACGACCGGCGCGCCCTCCAGATAGGGATCCGCTGTGAGCGCGGATCGCACGAGTTCTTCAAGCGCTACGGGGAGCGATTCGAGGAGTCCCTAGGCAAGCGCGTCTTTCTGGAGTTCGCCGACGAGGAGCGCGAGCACCTCGATCTGCTGATGCGCGAGTACGAGGCCCTCAAGACTCGCGCGCGTGGTCGGAGCCGGAGTGCCGGCCGTCGGCGCTCGGCGTAAAGGTTTGGAACGAGTACGCGTGGATCCTGTGGCCGCTGAATCCTCCCGCCCGAAGACGATCGATCTCCACCTGCACACCGACGTCTCTGACGGCCGTTCGACGCCGGAAGCGCTCGTGCGGGAAGCGGTGGCGGCCGGGGTGACCACGCTGTCCGTCACCGACCACGACACCACGGCCGCGCTGCCTCGCGTGATGATCGCGGCCCAGGCGTGCGGCGTCGAACTGCGTGCCGGGCATCGAGATCACGGCCGTCCACGACCATCGCGACGTGCACATGCTCGGGTACTTCCTGGATCCCGCGAATGCCGAGCTTGCGACCTTCCTCGACCGTCAGCGCGACGACCGGCGCCGCCGGCTGTTCGAGATGGCCGATGCGCTCGATCGTGCCGGCGCGCCGATCGATCGGCAGCAGCTCCACGAGCGGGCCGCGGGGGGGCGGGGGCGCGCCGTGGGGCGGCCGCTGCTGGCCGACGCGCTCGTGCGGGCGGGCCACGTCGCGTCGATTGCCGAGGCGTTCGACCGTTTCCTCGGGGAGGGCCGCGCCGCGTTCGTGCCTCGGCAGGGCGCGTCGCCCGTCGATGTCATCGCGCTCATTGCGCGCGCCGGCGGACTCGCGTCGCTCGCGCATCCCGGCAAGCTTCGCGGCGGCGACGACCTGTTGCCGGCCCTGGTCGATGCCGGGCTGCCGGCCATCGAGGTGTACCACCCCGATCACGACGAGGTGCACGTCGGCTGGTTCAGCCAGCGGGCGAGGACCTACGGGCTTCTTGTCACCGGCGGAATCCGATTACCACGGTCCGGGCAGCGGGCGGACGGCCGGCCTCGGCCGCGTCGGGCTGCCGCCGGAGGACTATCGCCGGCTGGTCGAGCGGGCGGGAGGGGCGGGGCCTCGCGCGTGACGGCCCCGGACCCGGTGATCGAAATCGCGGCCCTGACGAAGCACTACCAGGCCGGCGCGCCGCTGCGCATCGAGACCTTCGTGCTCGCTGGCGCTGACCGCGTCGTACTCGCCGGGTTCGACCGCCTCGCGGCCGAGATGTTCGTGCACCTCGTGACTGGCGCGGCCGTCCCGGATGAGGGCGACGTGCGCATTGGCGGCCGGAACACCCGCGACTTCTCGACGGACACCGAATGGCTGGCGTCGCTCGATCGGTTTGGCCTGGTCAGCGAACGCGCGGTCCTGCTCGATGGCCTGCCCACGGCCGCCAACCTGGCGCTGCCGATCACCGTGGCGATCGACCCGCTCGCGCCCGAGGTTCGCGCGCAAGTTGAGGCCCTGGCGGCGGAAGTCGGCTTGCGCCGCGATCGGCTCGACGTCCGCACGTCGGATCTCGCGCCGGACGAACGCATCCGCGTGCACCTGGGCCGGGCACTGGCTTCTTCGCCTGATGCCCTGCTGCTCGAGCACCCGACTTCGACTTTGCCGCCCGCCCTTGCGCACGGGTTGGCGAGCACGCTCCGTCGAGTCAGCGAGGCGCGCCGGATCGCGTGGGTCGCCCTTTCAGACGATGCGAACTTTGCGCGGGCCTCGGGCGCGACACGACTGACCTTGAAGCCGGAGACCGGCGAACTGCTGGAGGAGAGTGGACTGTGGCGACGAATTCTGACGGGCCGGTGGATCGGATGAGCCGGCCGGCCGGTCGACCCGCCGGGGGCGCGGCGCCGACCCTCGTGCTGTTCGACATCGACGGCACGCTGGTGTCGACCGGCGGCGCGGGCGTGCGGGGCATGAACGCGGCGTTCGAGGCACTGTACGGCCGCGGCCGCGCACTCGACGGGGTGCCGATCGCCGGCCGTACCGATCGCGCGATCACGAGCGATGCCATGCGCGGTCTCGAGGTCGAGCCCACCGACGAGGCTATCATTCGGCTGCGCGAGGCCTACTTACCGCACCTGCGCTTCGAGCTCGAGCGCCCCGACGACACGTCGAGCCGGATCCTGCCGGGCGTCAACGCACTGCTCGACGCGCTCGAGGGGGAAGGCGCGATGGTCACGGCCCTGCTCACGGGCAATTTCGAAGGGGGCGCCGCGATCAAGCTCGGGCACTTCGATTTGTGGGGTCGGTTCCAGTTCGGCGCCTTCGGCGACCGACACACGAATCGCCGCGACCTGCTGCCGATCGCGCTTCGCGTGGCCGAGGAGGCCGGGTGCGGCCGGGTCGCGGCCGAGCGCGTGGTCATCGTCGGTGACACGCCGCACGACGTGGATTGCGCAAAAGCGCACGGCGCCAGGGCCATCGCCGTCGCGACGGGGTTATCCGACTGTCAGGCGCTGCGCGACGCCGGCGCCGACTTCGTCGTCGAGACGCTCGAGGATGTCGACGCCGTCCTCGCGGAGCTCCGCCGGTCGAGTTAGCCCCCGAGGCCCAGCCAGTAGGCGACGAGCTTGGGCGCTTCGTAGAACGTGGCGCGGACACTCGCGCGCGACGCCCACCATCGCGCCGGGTCGTAGTCGTCGTCACGGGTGCATTCGGCCATGATGCGCAGGCGGCCGCCAAAGACGCGGCGAAAGGCGAAGCCGGCGCGGCGGGTCGAGACGCGGTCGGTGATGATGATCAGGCGCGTCCAGTGGCGCGCGGCCGCGATCGGGGCGATGGCCAGCGCTTCCTGCGCGGTGTTGTTGACACTCGGCGCAAGCGCGATCACGGCCGAGGCCGGCACGCCGAGCCGCGTGACCAGAATGTCGCGCGCGATGTCTGCGTCGTCCGGCACGTGGATACCTTGACGGTCAAGGTCGGCGGCCGCCGGCTCCAGACTGCCGGGGCTCAGGACGATTTGCGGGGCGTAGCCTTCGCGATACAGGCGCACGGCTTCCAGCGCACGGCTGATTCGCGAGCCGCCGAGCACGTACACAGCATCCGCGGGCTGGAGCGGATCGACCGACACGGTCATCCAGCCGACGGAGAGAAACAGCGCTGTCCCGAGGACGAAACCCGAGGTGATGACGACCAGCCGACGTTTCGCGCGTGGAGAAAGAGCGAAGCGGAACGACGAAGTCATCGAACGTTCGAAACTTGAGTCTTCGAAGTTCGAACTGCCGGGTGCGCGCTCTAGCTGTCGATCAAACGAACTTCGGCCGCCCGCGGTCCTTTGGGCGATTCTTCAGTCGTGAACTCGACCCGCTGTCCCTCCCGAAGGAGCTCGAAGACGGCGCCGCGAACCGAGGAACGGTGGAAGAAGTGTTCCACGCCACTCTCGTCGCGGATGAAGCCGAAGCCTTTGTCAATTAATAGTCGTGCAATCGTGCCGCTGGGCATGATTGGTCCTCATTCTGGAGACGCAGTGTCTCGGATGTCTTGCGTGGATGGTTGCATGGGCCAGTCTAGGCACTCGCCCCCAATCAAGTCAAGAATCGGAATTCTCGTATAATCAATGTTTCGGAGGCTGTGGGCCAGTAGCGCAGTTGGGAGCGCGCATGAATGGCATTCATGAGGTCACGGGTTCGACTCCCGTCTGGTCCACCATTTTTCCCTCCACCCTCCTTGATTGTTGCCACGAGAGAGTTTGACGCCGCGCCGGTCCCCCGGTGTCGGTGACCGCGCCCGCCCGCCCTTCCTCGTCCTCGGCAGCCACCACCTCGAGTCCCTGTCTCTCGCACTGGCGCGGCTAACCGCGGCATGAAGACCGTTCGCGCCATTCGTCGGCGGGGCGAGGCTTATCGTCGGCGTGCGCGTTGGGAGAATTCATTTAATCGACAATGTTCAAGTTGATCGATAATGCTCAATCTGAAATGGTCGCCCGAGCGAAGCGCGTGACATCTGCACAACCGCTTGAGGGGCCTTCAATGACCGCTCGGCCTGAATGGCTCGTCCAGCCCATCCCGCCTGCTGTTCGGGCCTCGGCCGAGGTCCGCGCTCCGGGCGATCGCTCGGGGTTGGCGGCAGACCCTCTGATTTCCACGGAGTGACGTTGTGGGTGTGAGATGTTCCTGGGCGGCTCGAGCCGTCTTGGCCGGCATGACCCTCGTGTGCGCCGCCGCGCCGCGCGCGATGGCCCAGACCGCCAATCGGCCGGTGCCGCCGCCTCCCACGCCCGTGACGACGTGGGACAACGGCCTCAGCGTGCGATCGGCGGACGGCGCCGACGAGTTTCAGATCGGCGGGTTCGCGCAGGTCTACGGCCGCTTCACGGCGAACGGACTGTCGCCCTCGAGCGACATGTTCGTCGTCCGCCGCGCCAGGGTTCTGGTGCAGGGGCGCGTCGCGAAGTACTTCGAGTTTCGTATCGCTCCGAACCTGTCCGGAACGGTCTCGCTGTCGGATGCCTATATTGATACCAAGGTCTCCGACGCGCTGCGGATTCGCGTTGGCAAGAGCAAGAACGAGGTGGGCCTCGAGGCGTTGTACCCGGCCCCCAGTCTGCCGTTTGTCGAGCGGTCGATCGTGACGAACTTCGCGCCGGGCCACGACGTTGGCGTCAACGCGCGAGGAGACCTGTTCCACGGCCGCGTGAGTTATGCGGGCGGCGTGCGCAACGGCGTGGCGGATGGCGCGAGCGCGAGCACCGACACCGACCGCAGCAAGGATCTGGTCGGGCGCATCACGCTCAAGTTGGGGCCCGCGGGCGTGGCGGTCGGAGGGTCGCGCGGCAACGCCGCCGGTCCGCTCTCGAGCTTCACAACGACGGCGCGCGAGACGTTCTTCTCGTACGCCTCGAGTGCCGCGGCCGATGGGATGCGCGAGCGGGTGTCCCCGTCGGTCTTCGTGTTCCACGGGCCGTTTGGTGGATACGGCGAGTACTTTCGGACGTCCGAGGTTGTAGCCAACGGTGTCACCGCGGTCAACCTCGTGAACACGGGCTGGGAGGCGACAGGCATCGTCGTTGCCACGGGCGAACGCCTGTCGGACCACGGGCCGGGCGCCGCGCGCCATCCGTTCGACCCCGCGCACGGCGAGTGGGGCGCGCTCGAGATCGCGGTCCGGATGGCCTCGGTGTCGATCGACCCTCGGGCCTTTTCGCTGGGCATCGCCGCGCCCGACGCAAGCCGCTCGGCAAGGGCGGTCGGCCTTGCCGTGGCCTGGGTCCTGACGCCGGACGTGAGGAACCAGTTCACCTACGAGCGGACCGCGTTCGAGGCTGGCACCGGGGCGGCCCGCAAGACGGAGCACGCCTTCATCTTCAGCCTGCAGGTGAGCCTCGTCCCGCGGCTGTAGCGCGGTCGCGAGATAGTGGCGCCGGGGCTCGAGACCGGTCCAGGGTGGCGCACAGCTCTGGCCGAGCCGCGGCCGCTCGGGATAAAATATTGATCGATTAGTCGCGTCGCTGTTCCTCGGATTTCGCCTCGATCGCTCAATTGCAAGGAACGGCCGCCGCGGGTCACCCGTCGCGCGATCTGGCCGTCCCGCGGGCCACTCGGCCGTGACACCACGTTCATGAGGGAGACATGCTCGGATCACTGCTCCGCATGGTGTTTGCGTCGCTGCTGCGCAATCGGCTGCGCACGAGCCTCACGATTCTCGGTATTGGCATCGGCATCGCGGCGGTGATTTGTACCGCGGCACTCGGGGCCGCGGGCGCCGACCGCGTGCAGAAGCAGATGGATGCGCTCGGTGAGAACTTCGTCTGGATTCGCGCCGGAAGCGCGAATTTCGGCGGCGTCCGCACGGGGTCGGGCGGCCGGCAGACGCTCAAGGCCGAGGACGCCACCGCGATCGTGAACCAGGTGCCCGACGTCACGGCGTGTTCGCCCGAGGTGCAAGGCCGCGTGCAGATCGTCGCCGGTGGACAGAACTGGAACACGCGCTATCAGGGCGTCTGGCCGTCCTTCTTCGACATTCGCGAGCGGACCCCGGCTGACGGCGTCGTTTTCCAGGACGAAGACAACACGGCCGCCGCGCGCGTCGTCGTACTCGGCGAGTCAACGGCCTCGCAACTCTTCGGGGATGAAACCGCCGTCGGCAAGACCGTCATCATGAACAACCGGCCGTTCCAGGTCATCGGCGTGCTGGCGTCGAAGGGGACGGGCGGCGGCGGGATCGACCGCGATGACGCGGCGATCATCCCGCTCGGGACGGCGTTCCGGACGTTCGACGGCCGTAAGCGCGTGGCCGACATCATGTGCATGGTGGACAAGCCGGCGGCGACCAACGAGGCGCAGGCCGGCATCACCGCGGTCTTGCGCGTGCGCCACCGTCTCGGACCCGACGATCCCGACGACTTTCAGATCGTGCAGCCGATCGAGTTTCTGCAGATGCGCCAGCAGGCCGCCCAGACCATGGGATTCATGTTGACGGCGATCGGCGCCGTGTCGCTCCTGGTCGGCGGCGTGGGCATCATGAACATCATGCTGGTGTCGGTGACGGAGCGCCGCCGCGAGATTGGCGTCAGGATGGCGATTGGCGCGCGCGTCCGGGACATCCGCTGGCAGTTCCTTCTCGAGGCGGCGATGCTCGGTCTGGTCGGCGGCGTTGCCGGCATCTTCCTCGGGTGGGTCAGCGCGTGGACGATGTCGACGCAGTTCGACTGGCCGACGCTGATCTCCACGAATGTCATGATCCTGGCCACGGTGGCCGCCGTGGCGGCTGGGTTGGTCTTCGGCTATCTGCCAGCCCACCGGGCGTCTGGACTCGATCCGATCGAGGCGATTCGGCTCGAAGACTGAGCACCGCC
Source organism: uncultured Acidobacteriota bacterium (assembly GCA_963849525.1). Taxonomy (GTDB): domain Bacteria; phylum Acidobacteriota; class Vicinamibacteria; order Vicinamibacterales; family SCN-69-37; genus CAVXSP01. Next base: position 1,595,781 of record CAWKHL010000010.1, read on the forward strand.
CCCTGGTAGACTTTGGGCATGCCGTCTCGCCTCGTTCTGGACGCCGGGCAGGACCTCGGGTGTCTGGCGCCCGCGAGGGTCACGCCGGAGCCCGACGATCTGCGGACGCTCGTGACGATCAGCCGCGTCCACGCGGATGACGTCGGCGATCGGCAGGTGTTCGTCCGGCTGGATGGGGGCGAGCGGGTCTCGCTCCTCTTCGGCGAGTCGTGCACCGCGGAGCTCCAGCCCGGCGCCCACCACGTCCGCATCCACAACACGCTCGTCTGGAAGAACATCAACTTCACAATCGAACCCGGTGAGCATCTCGAGTTCGTCGTGATCAACGCCGGCAAATGGTGGACCGCCGGCGTCGCGGGCGTGCTCGGCGCGGCTCCGCTGTTCCTCAAGATTGAGCGCAGAAGCCTCCGCTAAGCCCAATACCTTTCGGAAATGTCTCGCAGGTCGAATCGACCCACAGAAGGCCCACCATGGAGGTCGTGGAGGCAGGCCGCGTCGGCGTTCGTGACGGTGGCCGAGCTGCCCGCCGGGCCGAGCTCGGCTCTGCGTGCGGCCTCCATGTTCTTCATGGTGCAATTTCTGCGTCCCCAAGTTTCCGAATGGCATTGCCGCTAAGCCAGGGCTGGCGGCCCGGTCCCGGCACATCCCCATGGACGACCTGACGCAAGGGCCGTTGACCGACCCGACCGACCTCTATCGGGTACGGGAAGAGCTGTACGCCTCGGACATGTTCATCGCCGCGCTCCACGGGCTGGATTTCTTCACGTGGATGGCCGGCGGACCGCGGACCGTCGAGGAGATCGCGGGGCACTTCCGGTGCGATCCCCGACCCGTCAACGTCATGACCACGCTCTTCGTGGCCTCCGAGCTCCTGGCGCGCGACGGGGCGAGGCTTCGGCTCACGGCCCGGGCCGCCGAGCACCTCGTTGCCGGATCGCCGTGGTTTCTCGGGCCGTACTTTCCACCCATCGCCGACCGGCCCATTGCGCGTGACCTGCTCGACGTCCTTCGCCAGGGCCGCCCGGCGAACTTTGCCGGCCGAGAAGACGAGGCCGATTGGCACCGGGCCATGGAGACCGAGCGCGTAGCCGAGGAGTTCACTGCCGCAATGGACGTTCGCGGCCGACTGCTTGCCCACGCACTGGCCAAGCGCGTGGACCTCGGCGACCGACGCCGGCTGCTCGATGTCGCGGGCGGGTCGGCGATCTACGCCTGCACGCTGGCGGCGCACAACCCCACGCTTCAGGCGTCCGTGCTCGAGAAGTCGCCGGTCAACCGCATCGCCACTCGGGCGATCGAGGCGCGAGGGATGGCGGCGCGCGTGTCGGTCGTCACCGGCGACATGCTGGGCGGTCCGCTGCCCGGCGGCTACGACGTGCACCTCCTCTCCAATGTGCTCCACGATTGGGACGAGGACGTCGCGCGCCGGCTGGTGCGGGCGTCCGCGGACGCGCTGCCGGCCGGCGGCATGCTCATCGTCCACGATACGTTCTTGAACGAGGACAAGTCCGGCCCGCTCTTCGTCGCGCGGTATTCCGTCCTGCTGATGCACGTGACGCAGGGCCGGTGCTATTCGGTGGCCGAGATGGGGGCGTGGCTGACGGACGCGGGCTTCGAGGCGCGAGCCTTCGTGCCGACCGCCGCCGGCCGCAGCGCGCTCGTCGCGCGAAAGTCGTGACGAGGGAACGAGGCCGGCCCGACCGGCGCCTGCCTACTTCGGCGTGATCTTTCCCAATACCCGACCGAGCAGCTTCACCGCGTAGACGCCGGTGCGGTTGCGCACTTCGCCGATGTCGCCGGGCGTGCCTTCGAGCCCGAGCGACTTGAGGTCGTTGACGGCGGTGTCGTCGCCGTCGTACGGGTGAATCGCAATCCAGTAGAGGATCTTGACGAGCTGGTCCTTCGGGACGTCCCGCTGGATCTGCGCAAACACGAGCAGTGGGACGTACCGCTCGATTTCCAGCTGGAATACATCGGTGACGGCGGCTACGTACAAGTCGTTCCGCACCCGCTGTACCGGGTCGGCGACCTTGCCCGGTGCCCACTCGGCAAGCGCCGACCGCATGTAGTCGAGCTGGTCGGATGCCGCCTGGCTCGGCTGTTCGTACATCGGCGCGATGGGCGTCACGATGCCGTCGTCGGAAGGCAGGTGGTCGAACACGAGGTCGCGAGTGATGTCGGCCATCGTGACGGCCTGCCACGTCGCGGGGCCGAGCGACGGGAGACCGCCGGGCGTCGGGGGCGCCGATGACGGCGTCGCGGCGGACGTCGGGGAAGGCGCCGATGACGCCGCCGCGGGCGGCGCCGACGTGGGGCCGTTGTGAATCGCCGGCGCGCTTGGCGCCGGTTGGGTCGGCGGCTCTGGTTTCTTCTTCGTCGCCGGCACAGGCGCGGTCGGAGGCGCTGCCGGAGCGTGAGAGCCTGGCGCCGGCGATGCGGGAGGCGTTGTCCTCGGGGCCTCGCTCGGTGCGCCGGCGGCCTGGGGCGCTGCCGGAGCCGGCGGGGGTGACGTCGGCGCCGCCTGTGGCGCAGTGGCCTGGGCGACGGTCGCCGCGGGGCGCGGCGGGATTCCGACGCGGCCCTGCACCTCGGCAAGAACGCCGACCGCCAGCCAGCCCGCCAGCGCTACCAGCACCCAGCCCTTGCCGCGGCGACTGGCGAATCGCTCGCCGGCGTCCCACCGGAACAGCTTGGCGCCCGCGCCGCAGCCGGCCGCGCCGATGAGGGCGAGCGCGAGGAGGCTGAACCAGACGGGGCCGAGGCCGTCGCCGCCGACGCAGGCCTGAATGGCGTCAACCGCGTATCGCCCGGGGAAGAACGCGGACAGATGCTGGGCCCACGCCGGCAGGCTGGCCAGCGGTACGGCGATGCCGCCGATGACGAGCATCGGCAGGAAGATGCTCTGGCCAAGGGCCTGCACGGCCGGCACATTGTCGGCGAGCATCGCGATGACCAGGCCGAGGCCGATGAACGCAAACGACACGAAGGTGAACGCCACCCACAGGTCGAGCGGGTGGCGCGGCAGCGTCATGCCGACACTCAGGGCAATGGCGAGCTGCAGCAGCCCCGCGGTGAGCAGGATGACGTAGCGGGCGGCCGTGGTGCTCGCGACCAGACTCCATGCCGGCAGCGGCGTCAGGCGATAGCGGCGCCACACGCCGCGCTCGCGCTCGCTGACCATCGTCGTGGGGAGCCCGAAGCACGCCCCGCCCAGCGCCGTGATTGTGAGGAGCTCGCCCATGTGGCGCAGCAGCGGCACGCGGTCGTAGCGATAGAGCACCCAGAAGGCGACGAGGAAGATCGTGGGAAACAGGTAGCCGTACACCATCGCCATGGTGTTGCGGAAGTAGAGCCGCAGGCTGATGCGAAGGTGTCGAAGGAGGCCGTGCATAGGTCAGTCGCGCCGCGTCGTGCCGGTCAGCGTGAGGAAGACGTCCTCGAGCGTCGCCTTTTGCACGTGCAGGTCGGCGAGCTCGACGTGCTCGCGATCGACGAGGCGCATGAGCTCGCCAATGGCGAGGGTCACGTCGGTCGTGCGGAAGCGCGCCTGTGCGCCCTCGCAGGACAGCGCCCGCACGCCCGGCAGGCCGGCGAGCGCGTCGGCCGGCAGCGGACGCGTCGTCGTAATCGACACCGATTGGGTGGCGCTGGCATTGGCAATGAGCGCGTCGGGCGCGCCCGTGGCGATGAGGCGCCCATGATCGATGATGGCGATCCGGTCGCAGAGCGCCTCAGCCTCGTCCATGTCGTGGGTCGTGAGGAGCACGGTATGGCCGTCCTGCTTCATGCGCGCGATCTCGGCGTGGAGCTCGCGTCGGGACTGCGGGTCGAGGCCGGCCGTGGGCTCGTCGAGGAAGACGAGCTCGGGGTCGTTCACGAAGGCGAGCGCCAGGGCGAGTCGCTGCCGCTGACCGCCCGAGAGGGTATCGAACGCGGCGTTGGCTTTCGCGCCGAGGGCGAACCGGTCGAGCAGCGGCTGCGCGTCGCGGTGGTGCCGGTAGAAGGAACCGAAGAGATCGAGGGCTTCCCGCGTGGTGATCGCGCCCTGCAAGGCGGTGCTTTGCAGCGCGGCGCCAACCTTCTCCTTGACCGCCTGTGGATGGCGGCGCGCGTCGAGGCCGCAGATTTCGATCTCGCCGTGGTCGGGCTCGCGCAGGCCGAGCACGCATTCGATGGTGGTGGTCTTGCCGGCGCCGTTCGGGCCGAGCAATCCGAAGATCTCGCCGTCCTCGATGGTGAAGGTGACGCCGCGGACGGCTTCAACCGAGCCGTACCGTTTCTCGAGGTCGCGAACGCTGACTTTGGCTGGCATGACCCGACGCCCGAGCGCCCGGCGCGCTGACCACCGGGGGCTTCGAGCAGGCTCATTCTGTCATGGCTGACGCGAGGGTGTCTCTCCCATGGGACCCCGCACTCACCACACGCCAATCAGGCGCGAGGCGGCGACCGCGGCGAATACGAGCAGGAAGCCGTCGAACAATCGCTGCGGGATGCGGTGGACGACCCATCGTCCGGCGAACACCCCGGTCACCACAGCGGGCGCGAGCATGAGGTTGAGCAGGAGCGTGTGGCCGTGGATCAGCCCGAGCCCGACGCTGAAGGGAATCTTGAACCAGTTGATCAGGAAGAAGAACCAGGCGTTCGTGCCGACGAACTCGAACTTCGGCAGCCCAATCGAGAGAATGTAGAGGGCGAAGATCGGGCCGGCGGCGTTGGCCATCATCGTCGCGATGCCCGCGAAGATGCCCATCGACCAGGCGAACGCGCGGGAGTGCGGCACGGCCCCGAACCACGCCGGCCGCAGCATCCGCGTGATCTGGAGGATGGTCAGCGTCAGGATGATCCAGCCGATGACCGGCCCGAAGACGTTGTCGTGGAGCCTCGCCATGACCGTGGCGCCGATGACCACGCCGACGCAGGCGGGCGGCAGCATGCGCCGGACGTAGTCCCAGCGCGCGTGTTGGTGATAGGCGGTGACGGCGCAGGCGTCACCGACGAGCAGCATCGGGAGCACGATGCCGGTCGACGTGCGGGCGCCGAAGAGCAGGGCGAACACCAGCACGTGAAACAGGCTGACGCCCATCAGCCCGGCTTTGCTCACGCCGATGCCGCTGGCCGCCACGTAGGCGAGCAGCCACTGCACGAGAGTGAGATGAGGCATTCGGCGCCGGCTACCCGCGCCCGATGAACGGCATCTTGGTGGCCATGACGGTCATGAACTGGACGTTGGTGTCGAGCGGCAAGCTGGCCATGTAGACGACCGCTCGGCCGACGTCGCGCGGGTCCATTCGGGGTTCGGGCGCGATGGTCCCGTTGGCCTGAGGCACGCCAACGGCCATCCGCTCGCTCATTGGCGTGGCGGCGTTGCCGATGTCGATCTGGCCGCAGGCGATGTCGTACTCGCGGCCGTCGAGTGAGGTCGAACGGGTCAGGCCCGTGATCGCGTGCTTCGTCGCGGTATACGGCGCCGACCGCGGTCGCGGCACATACGCGGAGATGGAGCCGTTGTTGATGATGCGTCCACCCCGCGGGTCCTGCGCCTTCATGAGACGAAACGCCTCCTGGGTGCAGAGGAACGCGCCCGTGAGGTTGACGTCGACGACGGCCTTCCATTGATCGACCGTGAGGTCCTCGAGCGGGACGGCGGGGGCGCCGATGCCGGCGTTGTTGAACAGCAGGTCGAGCCGGCCGAACGCGCGTCGCACGTCCGCGAAGAGCGAGCCGATCGAGCCGGGGTCGGCGACGTCGGTTGGCACGACGAGAACGGAGACGTCCGGCGCCTCGTCACGCGCGAGGCGGGCGGTCTCCTCGAGCGCCGCACGGCGTCGCCCCGCCAGGACAACCGCATAGGATTCACGCATCAGCGCACGCGCCACTTCGCGGCCGATGCCGCTCCCGGCGCCGGTGACGAGGGCGATCTTCTGAGCAGCAGTCACGGTCGTTGGATCTCCTATTGTGTCGAACCCGTGTCAGGGTCGATCGCCGAGGGTACACCATGAAGCGCATGGAGGCAGACCGTGTGTCTTGAAGGGCTGACCTGGGGGCCGCCTGCGGCGGCAGCACGCGGCGAGGGGATGGCACGCGAGAACGCGCCCACGCCTCCCGCGCGCTCTCGCGTGCCATCCCCTCGCCGCGCGTCCGGCCCGGCTGTGCCGGGCCGCCCAGGTCAGTCAACCGGTGCGCCCGCCAGCCTTCATGATCTCCATGGTTCATAAATCGTCCTGAAGGCAGCCGTGCCTTCGGACTAAGATCGCGACGACTTTCATACGTGATGCTCGGCGGCCACGATTTTGCGCTCGTCGGCCTGGCGGCGCTGGCTGCCGGCTTCGTCAACGCCCTCGCCGGCGGCGGCACCCTCTTTTCGTTTCCCATGCTCACGGCCATTGGCGTGCCGGCTGTGTCCGCCAACGTCACCAATACGGTCGCGCTCTGTCCCGGCTACCTCGGCGCGACGCTGGCCCAGGCCGCCGACCTGCGCGGGCAGGCGCGCCGGTTGTGGTGGGCCATGCCGGTCGGCGCTATCGGCGGAGTCCTCGGGGGCCTGGTGCTGCTCGCGACGGGCGATCGCGCGTTTCGCGTCCTGATTCCGTATCTCATCCTGCTCGCGTCGAGCCTGCTGGCCCTGCAGAATGTCCTGCGACGGTGGCTCGTGCGGCGCGCCGCGCGTCCCGGCGCCACGCACCTGCCGGAAGGCTACGCCATCGCGCCGGTCGGCGCGGCAGCGGTGTACGGCGGCTTTTTTGGCGCGGGCCTGAGCGTGCTGCTGCTCGCGGTGCTGGGCCTGATCCTCGACGACTCGCTGACGCGGCTCAACGCCCTCAAGCAGGCGATCGCGTTCAGCGTGAACGTGGCGGCCGCAGTCTTCTTCCTGTTCTCAGGACACGTTGTCTGGCCGGCGGCCGCGGTGATGGCGGTGGGCGCGCTCGTCGGCGGTGCGTTCGGCGGCCGGCTGGCGCGCCGCATTTCGGCGAGCGCGCTGCGCCGCGTCGTCGTGGTTGTGGGGATTGTCGTGGCCGTGATCTACTGGGTGCATTGAGCCGCCCGGCTGCCTGCTACACTTCCGCGCATGTCGCAGTCACGCGTCTACCGCTGGGCCGCCGTTGGAGACATCAACGCGTTCTTCGGCTTGATGCTCGACAACGTCACGAATCTGGTCGTGCTCGCGACCACGCTGGTCCTCGTCTTCAAAATGCCATCCGACGTCGTCTACACGCGGATGTTTCCCGGCACCGCGCTGGGCGTGCTGTTCGGCGACCTCGTGTACACGTGGATGGCGTTCCGGCTGGCGCGCCGCGAGGGACGGACCGACGTGACGGCGATGCCGCTCGGCCTCGACGCCCCGAGCACGATCGGCATGGTCTTCGCCGTGATCGGTCCGGCGTTCGTCGCCGCCAAGGCTGGCATGTCCGACCACGACGCCGCCATCCAGGCCTGGCAGGTCGGCATGGCCTGCATGGTGCTCATGGGCGTGTTCAAGATCGCGATGGCGTTCATTGGCAGCACGGTACAGCGCCTCGTGCCGAAGGCCGGCCTGCTCGGATCGATTGCCGGTGTGGGCATTGCGCTGCTGGGCTGCCTCCAGTTGGGCGACATCCTCGCCGAGCCCATCGTCGGCATGGTCGCGCTCATGCTCATCTTCTATACGCTCGTCGCGCGGATCCGCCTGCCGTTCCACGTGCCCGGCGTGCTCGCCTCGGTTGGCCTCGGGGCCGTGGCGTACTACGCGCTCGGGGCGGCCGGCCTGCTGCTCCATCCCAGCGTGGCACCGCACCTGGCGTTCACGATTGCGGCGCCCGTGCCCACCTTCGGGTTCGTCCACGGCCTGCGGCTCGCCGTCACCGAGTACCTGCCCATGGCGATTCCGTTTGCGCTCCTCACCGTGGTCGGCGGCATCGACGTCACGGAAAGCGCCCGCGTGGCCGGCGACGACTACAGCACGCGATCGATCCTGCTCACCGAGGCATTCGCGACGGTCATCGCGGGCGTCTGCGGCGGCGTGTCGCAGACGACGCCGTATATCGGCCACCCGGCGTACAAGGCCATGGGCGGGCGTGCCGCGTACACGCTGGCCACCGGGATCTTCGTCGGCCTCGGGGGCATCCTCGGCTACATCCCGTTCATGGCGATGGTGCTGCCGATCGCGTGCCTGGCGCCGATCCTCGTGTTCGTCGGCTTCGACATCGTCGGCCAGTCGTTCGAGGCGTGCCCGCGCCGGCATGCGTGGGCCGTGTGTCTCGCGATGCTGCCGTCGCTCGCGCAGTTGCTCCTCATCATCATGAGCGACGCCAACTCAGCGCTCGGCGCGGTCGCGCTCAATCCGCAGCAGGTCATTCAACAGACCGGCATCGATCCGACGTTCGCGACCGAAGCCGGGGTGTTCATCCTGCTCGCGCACGGCTTCGTGTTGACCGGGATGTTGTGGGGCGCGGCGCTCGCGTTTCTGATCGATCGCCGAATCGTGGCCGCCGCCGTCTCGCTCCTCACCGCGGCCGGCCTCGCGCTCTTCGGCGTCATTCACTCCGTGCTGCCGAGCGGCGGGCTCGTCGTGCCGTGGAGCGCCCAGCTCGCCGGGTCGCGTGTGCCGTGGCACTGGGCGGGCGCGTACCTGCTTTCGGCGCTCCTGCTCCTGGCGCTCGGCCGGACACGCGCCTTTCGCGAGAGCCTCGACACCAAGGCCGCGGTCGCGATGGAAGGATGAGCCCGGGAATTCTGGAACGAGAAGCTGGGGACCGGAGAGGGCTCCGAGTGGACGCTGGGCTCTGACGACCGGCCGCGGCGCGCAGCGTATCATTGACCGATGTCCAGACCGCTTCACGTCGCCTTTCTGGGATGCGGCTTCATCACCCAGGTGCACAGCCGGGCGCTGCGATCGCTCAAGGCGGAGTTCACGTGCAGCTACGCGAGTCGTGACCAGGCGCGATCCGAAGAGTTCCGCCGCCGCTTCGGCGGCGCCCGCAGTTACGGCGACTACGCGTCGGCCATCGCGGATCCGGCCGTCGATGCGATCGTCGTCGCCGTACCGCCTCGTTTTCATCTCGACCTCACCCTGCAGGCACTGGCCGCGGGCCGCCACGTGCTCGTGGAAAAGCCGGCGCTTCCGGACGCCGCGGCCTACGCGCGTGTCATCGAGGCCAGGGACCGCGCCGGTCTGACGGTCATCGTCGGCGAAAACGATCACTACAAGCCGCTGGCGGTGTGTCTGCGCCGGCTGCTGCGCGAGGGCGCCATCGGCGAGATGGTCTTCGGGCACTTCACGACGATCGCGTACCGCCCCAAGTCGGCCAACGACTGGCGCAACGACACGACGATGGCCTGCGGCGACGCGTTCTTCGAGGAGGGCATCCACTGGCTGCACGTGGCCGGGAGTCTGGGCCCGACGATCACGAGCATCCAGGGCTTCCGCCCGGCCCCGGCGCGGGATCCCGACGGGCATGGCGACACGCGCCTCAAGAGCATGATGGTGGCGTTCTCGTACGACAACGGCGCGGTCGGCAGCCTCTACTACTCGCGCGAGATCCCGTCGCTTCTGCGCGGACTCCGGCTGTCGAAGCTCTTCGGCCGCCGGGGCATCATCACCTTCGAATCGAACGGCGTGTTCGTGGTGGCCCGGGGCAACGGCTGGCCGCGGCTCATCCTGCCGGGTTTTCGCGATATCCGCGGGTACCGCGCGATGTACCTCGATTTCGCTCGCGCCATCCGCGAGCACCGCCAGCCCGAGATGAGCCTCGAGCGCGCGTTGGAAGACCACCGCCTGATGGACCAGGTGTACGCGAGCCTTGAGCCGGAGGCGCGGCAAGAGATGGCGACGGCGTCATCCTGATCGAGAGGACCGTTCATGAAAGTGCGATCGTTCAGCCACGTGGGCATCACGGTCTCGGACTTCAACCGGGCGGTCCGGTTCTACTGGGACGTCTTCGGCTGCCCGCTCGTCGGCGTGGCCGACACCCCGGCCGACCGGATTCGATCGTTCTTCGAGGTCGACGCGGCGCAGCCGACGTGCAAGATCGGCTGGATCCGCGCCCCCGGCGGCGCCACGATCGAGATTTTCGAGTTCCAGCCACAGCAGCCGCCCGCGCCGGTGCCATGGCACCGCGTGGGCCTCACGCACATCTGCTTCAACGTGCGGAACACGCGCCGGTGGTACGACTATCTGCAACGCAAGGGTGTCGAGTTCGCGAGCCCGATCGAACGCTCGCCCCAGGGACATACGCTGTTCTTCGTGAAGGATCTCGACGGCAACCTCATCGAGATCACCGACCTCCGCCACATGTACTACGTGCTGCAGTGGCTCGGACCGCTCGGCGGCTGGCTGTTCCGGCGGGGGATGTACAAGAAATACTATGCCGAGCAGCGGCGAACCGAAGGAGTCGACTGAGCGTCGGCGCTCGAGGGTGGCGAATCAACCCCGGCGTGCCATTCGTTGCGCGCGGATCCAGGCGCGGGGTAAGCTTCGCAGGTTAATACCGTAACATCTCGGCCGCGTCTGTCGTCTATAGCGTCAAGCCAGACGTGGGCGATTCCCAAGGAGAGAGGCAATGCGACGACGAGAATTCCTCAAGAACGGCGCGATGGCGCTGACGGTGGCAGCGACCAAGCCCCTGTTCGCGTTTCAGGGCGCCAACGACCGGGTGCAGATGGCCGTCATCGGCATGGGCGGCCGCGCCGCGCGCGTCTTCGACTCGCTCACGCGTAACAACGACGTGCACTTCGCGATGGGGTGCGAGGTCTGGGACACCAAGCGGCAGCGCTTTCAGGCCCCCAATCGTCCGTTGGCGCAGATGCCCGTCGTTGGCGACTACCGCCGCGTGCTCGACAACAAGGACATCGATGCGGTCCTGATCGCCACGCCCGACTTCTCCCACTCGCGCATCACCGCCGACGCCCTCGCCGCGGGCAAACACGTCTACGTCGAGAAGCCGATTTCCAACAGCATCCCGCGCATCAACACGATGCTCGACGCCTACAACCGGTATCCGAATCTCGTCGTGCAGGTCGGCACGCAGCAGCGCAGCTGGGATCACTTCATCGAGGCCAAGAAGCAGATGGCCAAGCTCGACGGCATCACCCACGTGCTCATTCAGCACGCCGGCAGCTACTCCCAGAGCAAGCAGGACGTCGCGCCGGTGCCGCCGGGCCTCGACTGGGAGGGGTGGCAGACGGACGCCCCGAAGCGCCAATTCAAGCCCGGGTACACGTCGTTCCGCTCGTGGTGGGAGTACGGGACCGGCCTGGTCGGTGACTGGGGCGCGCACCACATCGATGTCGCGAACTGGTTCATGGACTCCGACAACAGGCAGCCGCTGAAGACCTCGGCCTTCGGGTTCGACTCGAATCCGACGACCGACCCGGAGTGCGTCTACAGCGACTTCTCCATCATCTGGCAGTTCGACAACTACCTCATGACGTTTGCCAACAGCGTCTATCCGCGGCCGAACTTCGAGGATCCGAAGGATCCGGACATCGAAGGCTGGGGCGTCTTCTTCTACGCGCGCAACGCGACGCTGCAGGTCAACCGCATGGGCTGGGCGCTGCGGCCCCCGGTGCCGCAGACGCGCAATCGCGTTCCACCTGAGCCGCCGCCTGGCGCTCCCGCGGCGGCGGCCGACGCGGCTGGCGGCCGAGGTGGCGGCAGGGGCGGCCGAGGGGGATTCGGCGGCCGGGGCGGATTCGGCGGAGGCGGGGCAGCCGTCGAGAAGGAGGTCTACATCAATCCGCGCGGAGGCGTGGAAGAGGACTATCCGCTCAACGCCCACACGCGGAACTTCCTGGACAAGCTGAAGGCCGGGGACCGCAAGACCAACGCGCCGCTCAACGTGGGCTACAACTCCGCGCTTCCAGCCGTGCTCGCGCTTGAGGCCATGAGGGACAACAAGATCCTGACCTGGGATCCGGTGGAGCGGCAGTCGAGACCTGTGTAGGTCCGGGGTTCAGGGTTCGGGTTCCGCGTCCGATGCGCGGGATTTCGGGGGCGCGCTCCCGGAATCCCGCGTTTTTTGCAGTTGGGATTCGCGAAGAAATAGCGTGGCCATTCTGGGTGCCGAGGCGCCCGACCGCCAAGGCGCGAGGAGCGCGCATACCCGGCGTATGCAAGCGACGAGCAACGCAGGTGATCGGGATGGATCGGCGGCGAGAATGGCCACGTTATTTCTTCGCGAGCCCCTGGCGCTGCCTGGCGCGCCGGCTGCGCAGCACGATCATGGTCAGGCCCGCCACCAGCACCACCCCAGCCGCCACGAGGGACGCCGTCGCGAGATTGTCCTTGATGTAATCGGTCGCCCGCGCGCCGTAAATGTAGGCGAGCCATCCCTCGCCGCCAAACCGAAACGCCCGCCCGATCGCCACCCCGACCGCGAACGTCACGGGTCGCACTCCGGCCAGTCCGGCAAGGAGCACGAAGAGCTTGAGGGGGGTCGGCGGCGGCAGGAAGGCCGGAACGATCACGGCCAGGAGTCCGAAGCGCCGGAACAGGCCGAGGCCGCGCTCGATTTGCCCGCTGTTGAACTGCCGCCGGAGCAGCGCGTCGCCCTTCCGACCAATCGCGTAGATCACCATGCAGCCGGCGACCGACCCGACGATGGTCGCGCCGCTGTAGTAGATCCAGCGCTCCGGATGCTGGATCACGAGCAGCACGATCAGCGCGTCCGCCACCTGAGGCATCGGCACGAACGTCGAATCGAGGAACGAGATGAGCGCGAGGCCCGGGGCGCCGAGCCGCTCGGCGATGGGTTGGATGAATGTGACGACGTGATGAAAGAACGCGGAGAGGAAATGCATCGCGCTGGGCTGAGCGGATATCATAACGAATCACATCGCGAACGTGCAGGCGACGTCACGGTCCCGGCATGATTGGTCGGACACGGGCCGATGGCGATAAGATGCTGGGCCGCACGGGGCGCGCTCGGGCGAGACGACGGGCCGGCGCGTCACGATGGGCCCGTCGGGTGCCGTGCGGGCTTCGATTCGTCGACCACGCGTGCTGAGGGTGGCGCCCGAGGAGCCGGACACTTCGATGAGACAGAACGTTCAACTCGCCCTGCGGCGTCTGCGCGAGACGCCCTGGTCCACGGCTGTCGCCCTGACGGCGCTGGCCGTCGGGATTGGCCTCAACATCCTGATCTTCGCGTTCACGAGCCCCGCACTGCTCAAGGCGCTGCCGTACCCCGCGCCGGACAGGCTCATGGACATCAGCATGGCGCCGCCCGGCAAGCCGGACGCACGCGGAGCGCTGACGCCCCCGCTCTATGTCCTGCTGCGCGACCGGACCAGCGCGGCGTTCGACGCCGTCGGCGTCTTTGACGGGGGATGGGCGGCCAACCTCACCGGCGACGCGGAAGGCCCCGCCCTGCGCCTGGCCGGGCACCGGATTTCGGCGACAGGCCTCGCGGCACTCGGCGCCACCCCGCTGCTGGGCCGCCTCCCGACGGCCGCCGAGGAGGCGGCCGACGCCGCCCCCACCATGGTGCTCAGCTACGACGTGTGGCAGCAGCGGTTCGGCGGCCGCGCCGACGTCGTCAATCAGACCGTACAGGTCGATGGACGGCCGACTCGGATCCTCGGCGTCATGCCGGAAGGCTTCGGGCTCCTGGATAGTTCCTCGGATGCGTTCTTCACGGACGGCTTCCAACCGACCCCTTCGGACGAAAGGCAGCACTCGCTTCGCGGGGTTGGCCGTCTGAAGCCCGGCGTCTCCATCGCACAGGCCGAGGCCGCGGTGCAGGGCGCCGTCGACGAATACGCGCGGACGTTTCCGAACCGTGACAAGGGATGGACCGTCCAGCTGACGCCGTGGCGGGAGGCTCGATTCGGCGGGCTGCGCCAGCCGCTGACGATGCTGCAGCTCGCCGTTGGCTTCGTGCTCCTCCTCATCTGCGTGAACCTCGCCATGCTGCTGTTCGCGCGCACGACCTCGCGTGGGCGGTCCGCGGCTCCTGGGGCCGGACGGAGCCGCCCGGGCGTCGTGCTCACCGAAGGCCTGGTGCTGTCGATCGGTGGCGGCGTGATCGGCGGCGTCCTCACCTGGCTGGGGCTCCCGGCGCTGCGTACGCTCACGCCCGGGATGATCCCCCGCCTCGATGAAGTCGCGTTCGCCCCTCGTGTGTGGGTGTTCTCCGTCCTCCTCTGCATTCTGGCCGGGCTCGTCATCGGCGTCGTGCCCGCCTGGCGGGCGTCGCGGCTTGCCACCACGACGGACGCGGACGGACGTGTCGACCGCGCGTCGCGGGGATGGCTGAGCGGGATCCTGCTCGTGACACTGCTGGCCGTGCAGGCGGCGCTTGCGTTCGTGCTGCTGGCCGGGGCGGGTCTCGCGGTTCGCGGGTACGTCGGCCTGCGGGACAAGGACGTCGGTATCGACCCGTCGGGCCTGCTCAGCGTCGACGTGCACCTGCCGCGCGACCCGTACATGACGTCCGAGGCGGCCGAGCCCGGGAGCGTTGCGCTCGCCGAGTACAACCCGGCCGGCCCGGCGCTTTACGGCCGCATTCGGGAGGCCCTGCAGACGATGCCTGGTGTTACCGAAGCGGCCGGCCTCGAGACGGAGCCCTTCGCGGCCGCGCCGTTCGTTCAGCTCTGGATCGGGGATCAGGAGCACGACCCCTGGAACCTGGTCGCGGCCCAGTACCTGGCCGTCACGGACAACTACTTCAAGACGATGGGGATTCCCATCCGCCAGGGGCGGGCCTTCTCGTCAACCGATCGGGCCGACTCGCCCTGGGTCGTGGTGGTGAACGAGGCGATGGTGCGGGAGCACTGGCCCGACGCCAATCCCATCGGGCAACGGCTGACGTTCACGTTTTATCCGAACGACAACGAGCCTGCGCGCGAGGTCGTCGGCGTGGTGGCCGACACGCTCCCGTTCAAGGGCGCGTCCAAGGTCCGCCCGCTGATCTACGTGCTGCAACAGCAGCAGGAGGCGAAGGGGCGTGCCTCGTTCGAGGGGCGGCGCACGGTGATGTCGTTCGTGATCCGCACGACGGGCGATCCGCTCGCACTCGGCGGTGCCGTCCGATCCCTCGTCGGGAAGGTCGATGCGACGACGCCGGTGACGTCGATTCATCCGGTCGAGTGGTACGCCAATGGCGCCGAGGTCAGGCTGGTTCAGTTCGCCGCCACGATTCTCGGGCTGTTCGCCATCGTCCTGCTGATCATGAGCGCGACCGGCACGTGCGGCGCGACGTCGTTCGGGCTGGCGCGGCGCCGCGCCGGCCTGACGCTGGTGCTGCGCGCCGTTGCGGCGGTTGGCATCGGCGCGGCCGTGGGATTCGTCGTCTGGCGCCGACTGGGCGGTCTCATCGAGCCGTTTCTCACGAACCTCGCGGTCACGCCATCCGATCCTGTGACGCTCGCGGTCGCTGGCGGCGTGCTCGTGGCGACGGCGCTCGTCGCGTGTCTCATCCCCGTACTTCGCGCGCCGAGCCGGGTCCGTTGAGACCGGCGAGAGATCTAGGCAGCCGCGGACACGAAGTGCCGCGGCCAGCCCGAAGGGCGTCGCGCGAAGCGCGAACCGGCGTTGGGGGTGGGGCCCCAACGCCATTCAAGAATGCCGGCGACGAGCAGGCGGGCGGCGAGGGCGCCGGCACTGCGCGGTCGCGGGGCCGCCGTGGACGGGGTGCCGTCTCGGGTGTTACGCTGAAGATCAGCGATTTGCCAGGGCCTGCGACGTCCTTTTTTTTTCACCGAGTGACTTCTTTTCACTTACTTACTTCCAGGAGGAGCTTCCATGATTCGTAGCATCCCAGTGTGTGTGGCGTTGGCCGCGTTTGCCTTGAGCGGTCCGGTGCACGCCGCACGGACCAGTCCAGGCGCCGCACAGACCGCCGCTCCGAAGCCGGTCACGCCGGCCGACGTGCAGTCGCTGCTGGGTACGTGGGCCATCCCCCTGGAGACGCCGAACGGGCGAGTCGTCGCCAACGTGGCCTTCCGCGTCGAGAAGGGCAAGGTCGTCGCCGGCATCAGCGCCGCGCAGCTTCCCGAGCGGAAGGTGACCGACATCACGAAGGCCGGCCAGGTTGTGACGCTCAAGGCCTCGATGGACTATCAGGGGCCGCTGTCCGACTACGCGGGTCCGGTCAACCTGGTCCTGACCCTTAGGCCCAAGGGCAAGGACCTGGCGGCGTGGTTCGACTTCAACAACGCCGCCTATCAGGTTGGCGGCACTGCGACGAAGAAGCCCTGAGCGAGTGCGTTCTTGATTTGTCCGTCGCACGCCGATGGAGCCACCGGCCTTTTCCAGGTCGGTGGCGATCTCCGGGGCGAAAATCTGATGAGGCAGTGACGGGGCAACTTGAACCATGTCAGAACAAGTGCTGACGGCGGAAGCGGCGTCTGTCGCGGCCCAACAAACCCATGGCGGCATTTCGTTCCCGCTCGCGCTCGTCTGCCAGACGCCGAATGCCACTCTCGGAGCGACGACCGCGTGGGTTCAGGACCGGCGAGCCGAGTTGCAGACGCAGCTGGCCGCGCACGGCGCGATCTTGTTTCGAGGCTTCCCGCTCGCGACGCCGTTGGACTTCGATGCCTTTATCGCCGCATTCGGCTATCCAAACTTCCCCTATCAGGATTCGCTGTCCAACGCCGTGCGGACCAACTTCACGGAGCGAGTGTTTTCCGCGAATGAAGCGCCGGCCAACGTGACCATCTATTTGCATCACGAGATGGCGCAGACGCCGATCTATCCGAGCAAGCTGCTGTTCTTTTGCCAACAGGCCGCCGAGACCGGCGGCGCGACGCCTTTGTGCCGCTCCGACGTCGTGTACGAACGACTGGCCGAGCGGTGCCCAGAGTTTCTTCGGAACTGCGAAGCGAAGGGCCTGCGCTATACCAACGTGATGCCATCGCAGAACGATCCGGCTTCAGGCATGGGACGCAGTTGGCAGAGCACATTTCGCCGCGACACCCGTGCAGCGGCCGAAGCCCGTATGACCGAACTCGGTTATACCTGGGAGTGGCTCGACGATGGGTGTTTGCGTGCGACGACGCCGCGATTGCCGGCGGTTCGCGAAGTGTCGCCGGGGCGCAAGACGTTCTTCAACCAGCTGATCGCCGCCTTCAAGGGCTGGAAGGACAGCCGCAACGACCCGTCGAAAGCGATCACGCTCGGCGACGGGACGCCGTTGGATCGCGACGCCGTGATTGCCGCCGCGGACATCGCCGAGGCATTGACGTTTGACGTGCCTTGGCAGAACGGTGATGTGGCGCTGGTCGACAACTACATCGTGATGCATGCGCGGCGGACGTTCACCGGCCCGCGGAAGATTCTGGCCTCGCTGGTGGCGACCGAATAAGAGTGCGCACGTCGAGGGCGTCAAAGCGCTCGGAGACGTCTGTGTGGAGGATCAAGAAACGCCAACGACGCGACGCGTGCGAGTCGCTATGGTGTGTGATCTTGCGCCGCATCAAGTCGGCGGTTCGTATATTTCCGCGGTCCGATTCGCCAAGCTCTTGCGCGAACGCGGACATCACGCCATCCTTGTCGGCTCCCGCAGAAGCGGTGAGAAGCCGGTAGGGGACTACGAGGGCGTTCCCTACTACCAGTTCTTCGCGTTGCCGACGCCGGGCACGCACGGGCTGTTCTATCAATCCTTCCCACGCAAGCGTGCGCTGCGCGACCTGTTCCTCAAGGAGCGTATTGAAATTGTGCACGTCATGTTTCCTTCGTACTCGTGCCTCATCGCGAAGAAACTGGCGAAGGCGCTCGGGCGCCCGCTGGTCGCCCACGTGCATACGCAACCAGAGAATCTGTACGATCCCCTGCCGCGATTTCTCAGGATACGTGTTCTCTACGACCTCATCTTGCGGTACCTGGTCCGCTTCGTCCGCGGCGCAGACGTCATCATCTGCCCATCCGAACTCGGGAAATCCGTGTACCTCGGCGGCGACCCTTCGCTCCCCATCACCGTGATCAGCAACGGCGTCGACCTGGCCGCGTTCAGTCACGACACATCCTCCTCCCCGACCGCTGGCCACCGGCTCTTCTATCTCGCCCGCCTGATGCCGGAAAAAGGCATCAGAACGCTTGTGTGCGCGATGCCGCTCATCGTCGCGAAATGTCCTGACGCCACGCTCGACGTGGTCGGCACCGGACCGCTCATGAACGAGTTGATGGCACTCGCCAAGAATCTTGGGGTGGAGAAGAACGTCACATTCCACGGCCGTGTGAGCGACGAGAAGCGGCTTGAGCTGTACCGCACGTGCTCGGTCTTCGTGCTGCCGTCGAAGGTCGAGCTTGAAGGGATGGTCGTGCTCGAGGCGATGGCGTGCGGCAAGCCGATTCTCATCGCAAATGCCCCCGCGAGCGCTTCCCGCTTCTTTGTGCAGGAGAACGGCCTCCTATTTCGACCTGACGATGCCCTTGACCTCGCGCAAACCGCCCTCGCCCTTCTGATGGATCCTGCCAAGCAAAAAGCGATGGGCGAACGGAGTCGTAAGAACGCGGAGCGGTATGACATACGCGTCAGCGCGGACGCTCTCGAGCGCGCCTATTTGTCTCTGGTATGAAGACGCGTCATGCGATCGTCATCCACGTTCTGGCCGCCGCCGAGCGCTGCAGGGCGTCGAGTACTTCCTGCACCTTCAGCCCGTCGGAGAAGTTCGGGTGGAACTCCTCGCCGCTCGCGAGGCACTCGACGAACGCGGCCAGCGACGCGATGAACGTGTGCTCGTAGCCGATGATGTGTGCCGGGCGCCAGAAGTGGCCGGCAATGGGGTGCTTGGGGTCGGTGACCAGCACCTGCCGCGCGCCCAGCTCGGTCGACGGGAGCGTCGCGTCGAAGAACTCGAGCTCGTTGAGCCGCTCGAGGTTGAACTGCAGCATGCCGCCGGACCCGTGGATCTGGAACATTTGCGCATTCCGGTAGCCGATGCCGAACCGCGTCGCCTCGAACATGCCGGCGCTGCCGTTCTCGAATTCCACCAGCGCCATGAACGCGTCGTCGACCGCGCGGCCCGGCACGAACGTGCGCGAGGCGGCGACGGCGTTGGTCATCGGCCCGTTGAGGTAGAGGGCCGTGTCGAGACAGTGCGTGAGCAGGTCGCCGGCCGCGCCCGATCCGGCGAGCGCCGGGTTCATCCGCCACGTCGCCGCCCGCGATGTGTCGGCGCCCCACTGCTGCTTGTAGGCGGCGTTGTAGTGAAAGATTGTGCCCAGCCGTCCCTCGGCGATGAGCTGATGGGCGAAGGCAATGGCCGGCAGGCGGCGGTAGTTGAACCACACCTTGTTCGGCACCGAACGGGCCGCGTCGGCCATCGCGCGCGCCTCGTCGAGCGTGACGGCCATCGGCTTTTCGCAGAGGACGATCTTGCCGGCCTGGGCGGCCGCGATGGCCGCCGGCGCGTGGAGGTGGTTGGGCAGCGCGATGTCGATCGCGTCGATGTCGTCCCGGTCGATGGCGGCGCGCCAGTCGGTGGCCGTCTCCTCCCACTCCCACTGGCCGGCCATCGCCGCCAGGGCCGTGGTGTCGACGTCGCACAGCAGACGCCGCCGAATCGTGTACGGCAAGTCGAAGAAGTGCCCGGCTTGGCAGTAGGCGTTCGAGTGCGCCTTGCCCATGAAGCCGGTGCCCAGGAGCGCGACGCGGAGTTCTGGCTTCATGGAAGACCGTCGGCGGACGTGCGATCGGGGAACGCGGCGGGCCGACGACGCTCGTGGCCCGCCGGTCGCCAGCCGAGTCATTGTATACCCGCGCTTGACAGCCGGCGCGCCTTTCGAGTGTGATGCGGGCATGCGTTCGCGCACAATTTGCGGTCCGGTCGCTGTCGCGCTGGCGCTGACGCTGTCGGCGTGCGCGCACTCGGGGAGTTCCGCGCCGGCGCGCAAGCGCATCGCGGTCATCCCGAAGGGCACGACGCACGAGTACTGGAAGTCGGTCCATGCTGGCGCCATCAAGGCGGGGCGCGACGACAACGTGGACATCATCTGGAAGGGGCCGCTCCGCGAGGACGACCGCGACGAACAGATCAAGGTCGTCGAGAGCTTTCTCGCCGCCGACGTCAACGGCATCGTCCTCGCGCCGCTCGACAACGTCGCGCTCGTCCCGGTCCTGAAGGACGCGAAGGCGCGCAATATTCCGGTCGCCATCATCGACTCCGCGGTGGACTGGAAGGACTACGTGAGCTTCATCGCGACCGACAACGAGAAGGCGGGCGGCCTCGCGGCCGAGCGGCTCGGCACACTGCTCGGCGGCAAAGGCGACGTCCTCATGCTGCGCTACGCGGAGGGCTCGGCGAGCACGATGGCGCGTGAATCCGGCTTCCTCGCCACGCTCGCCCAGAAGTTCCCGGGCATCCGCGTCGTGTCCTCGAATCAGTATGGCGGCGCGACGACCGAGACGGCCTACGCGGCGTCCGAGAACCTGCTCTCGACGTACCGAAACGTCCAGGGCATCTTCTGCCCCAACGAGTCAACGGCGTTCGGCATGTTGCTCGCGCTCGAGGCAGCCAAGCGCGCCGGAAAGGTGACGTTCGTTGGATTCGATTCGAGCGAGAAGCTCGTCGAGGGTCTGCGCGACGGCGAGATCAACGGCCTGGTCGTCCAGGATCCGTTTCGCATGGGTGAGCTTGGCGTCCAGTCGATCCTGAACAGTTTGAAGGGCCAGCCTGTCGACAAACAGGTCGACACCGGCGCGACCGTGGTGACGCGCGAGAACATGGACGAGCCCAACATGAAAGCCCTCATCGCGCCCGATCTGTCTCAGTACCTCAACTAACGGCCACTCCATCTTCTCCGATGCTCTCGTGACCACGGGCTCCAACGACGTCGTGCTCCGAATGCGCGGGGTCGAGAAGCGTTTCGGCGCCGTCGTCGCCCTGGCGGGCGTCAATCTCGACGTGGCTCGAGGCGAGGTCCACGCGCTCGTCGGCGAGAATGGCGCCGGGAAGAGCACGCTCATGAAGGTGCTGTCCGGCGCCCATGCGCCGGATGCGGGGCGCATGGAGCTGCAGGGGCGGCCGTACGCGCCGCGCGGCCCCTTGGACGCGCGCCGCCTGGGCGTGGCGATGATCTATCAGGAGCTCACGCTGGCGCCCCACCTGACGGTCGCCGAGAACGTGATGCTGGGCCGGGAGCCGGCGCGGTTTGGC
The DNA here is from genome assembly GCA_963849525.1 of uncultured Acidobacteriota bacterium. Taxonomy (GTDB): domain Bacteria; phylum Acidobacteriota; class Vicinamibacteria; order Vicinamibacterales; family SCN-69-37; genus CAVXSP01. The sequence goes on from CAWKHL010000010.1 coordinate 1,616,856, forward strand.
GTGGTGAACCGCCGCGCCGTGCGCGCGCGCGTCGAGGAGGCGCTGAGGTGGCTGGACGTGTCCGAACTCGCCCCCGAGCGCATCGTGGGCGACCTCTCGCCAGGCGCCCGGCAGCTCGTGGAAGTCGCGCGGGCGCTGGCCGGCGAAGCGTGCGTGGTCGTGATGGACGAGCCGACCAGCTCGCTGTCGCGCCGCGAGACCCACCAGTTGTTCGACGTCATCGATCGGCTGCGCGACCGCGGCGTCGCCGTCATCTATATCAGCCACTTTCTCGAAGAAGTCCGGCGCGTCGCGCAGCGGTACACCGTCCTCCGGGACGGGCGGACGGTCGAGACCGGCGACGTGCCGGCCCCGGGCGTGGACGAGGGGCTGTTCGTGACCCGCGTGATCGAAGCGATGGCCGGCCGGAGCCTGGATGAGGTGTATCCGCGGGTGCCGCACGACGCGGGGGAAGCGGTGCTCACGCTCGATGCGCTCTCCGGCGAGCGGCTGCCGCATGGCGCCAGCCTGACGCTGCGGCGCGGGGAGATCTTCGGCGTCGCAGGCCTGGTGGGCGCCGGCCGCACCGAGCTCCTGCGCGCCGTCTTCGGCCTCGACCCCGTGCGCCACGGACGCGTGCGCGTCGCCACCACGTGGGACGAGGGGCGCCGGCCTTGGGAGCGGCTGAACCAGGGGGTCGGCCTGCTCTCGGAGAACCGCAAAGAGGAGGGCCTCGCGCTCGGCCTCTCAATCTCGGACAATCTGACGCTGTCCCGACCGGTATCCCGGTTCGGCATCATCCTGCGCTCGGCGCACGACGTCGCGACGCGCGAGCTGGGCGACCAGCTCGCCCTGCGGTACCGCGACGCGCGGCAGCCGGCCGGAGAGCTGTCGGGCGGCAACCAGCAGAAACTCGCGCTCGCGCGGCTCCTGCACCACGACATCGACGTGTTCCTGTTCGACGAGCCGACTCGCGGCATCGACGTCGCGAGCAAGGCGGAAATCTATCGGCTGATGGGGCAGCTCGCCCAGCGCGGCAAGTCGATCCTGTTCGTGAGCAGCTATCTGCCGGAGCTGCTGGGCGTGTGCGACCGCGTGGCGGTGATGACCCGCGGTCATCTCGGGGAGGCACGAGTGGCCAGTGAATGGACGGAGGCCTCGCTGCTGGAGGCGGCGACGTCGGTGGACCATGTCTGAGCGGCGACACGTGCGCGTGGCCCAGCTCGTCGGCCCGTTCGCGGGCCTGGTCGCTATCGTGGCGCTGTTCGCGGCGCTCGAACCGTCGACCTTCATCTCGGTCTATAACTTTCAGACGATTGCCGCGCAGACCGTGATCGTCGGGATGTGCGCCATCGGCATGACGTTCGTCATCGTCAGCGGGGGCATCGACCTGTCAACCGGCTCGATCATCGCCTTGGCGTCGGTCGTCACGGCACTGGCGCTGCGCAGCGGCTGGTCGCCCGGCGCGGCGGCGCTCGCCGGAACGCTCATCGGCCTGGCGACGGGCCTGGTCAACGGCCTGCTCGTCACGTCGCTCGGCGTCGTGCCGTTCATCGTCACGCTGGGCACCATGGGGATCGCGCGCGGGTTCGCGATGTATCTGGCCAACGAGCAGAAGATCGACGCCAATCCCGGATGGCTGGCCGCGGTCATGGAGAAGGCGCCGACGCCCCATTGGCTGTTCGTGGCGCCTGGGACCTGGCTGATGTTCGCACTGGCCGCGCTCATGGGCTTCGTGCTGCGGCGCACGGTGTTCGGCGTGCAGACGTACGCGGTCGGGTCGAGCGAAGCCACGGCGCGCTTGTGCGGCGTGCGCGTGCCGCGCGTGAAGGTCACGATCTACGCCCTGGCCGGCGTGTTTGCCGGGCTGGCCGGTGTGATGGAATACGCGCGTCTCACCGTCGGCGACCCCACGACGGCGGTGGGGAAGGAGCTCGACGTGATTGCCGCCGTCGTCATCGGCGGCGCGAGCCTCAACGGCGGCGTCGGCGGCATCGTCGGGTCGCTCATCGGGGCGTTCCTGATGAGCGTGCTGGCCAACGGATGCACGCTGACCGGCGTGCCGAACTACGTTCAGGACATCCTGGTGGGCGTCATCATCGTGGCGGCCGTGGCGCTCGACCGGCTGCGGCATCGCCGCACCAGCACGAGCGTGGCGTCGTGACGCGCGCCGTCGTCCTGGCTCGCGGGGCGGGAAGCCGGATGAAGGCGGCCGATGACGCGGCCGGCCTCACGCCCGGCCAGCGGCGCGCGGCGGAGGCGGGACTCAAGGCCATGATGCCGCTCGCCGGCGGCGCGTTTCTCGATTACGTGCTGAGCGCCATCGCCGATGCCGGTTATCGCGACGTCGGCGTCGTCGTCGGCCCGGAGCACGAGGCGATCCGGCGGCACTACGAGACGGTCGCGCCGCCCAGGCGTCTGCGCCTGCGGTTCCTGATTCAGGAGCACGCGCGCGGCACCGCCGACGCCGTGTTGTCGGTCGAGCCGTGGGTGGGCGGCGACCCATTCATTACGGTTAACGCCGACAACCTGTATCCGGTCAACACGCTGCGCGCGCTCGCGGCGCTGGGCGAGCCCGGGCTCCCGGTGTACGAACGCGACGAACTCGTCGCATCGAGCAACATCGCTTCATCGCGCATTGCCTCGTTCGCGCTGGTCGAGATTGGCTCGGACGGCTACCTCACGCGCATCGTCGAGAAGCCGGGCGCCGAGGCGGTCGCCCAAGCGGGCATCCACGCGCTGGTCAGCATGAACTGCTGGCGCTTCGACGGCCGCATCTTCGACGCGTGCCGGGACGTGCCGAAGTCGGCGCGCGGAGAGTTCGAACTGCCGCAGGCGGTCGGCCTCGCCATCGCGCGCGGGGTGAAGTTCCGCGCCGTGCCAGCCCACGGGCCGGTCCTGGATCTGTCCGCTCGCTCGGACGTCGCAGAAGTTGCGCGACGGCTCGAGGGCCTCGAGGCGCGCCCGTGATTCTCACCGCGGTCACCCGCGCACTGACTGGTCGCGGCGTCGAGGGCGCGGACCTGGACCGGATCGAGCGGCTGTTCCAATCAGCCGTGGCCACGCTTCGGGACGCCCTCGGCCGCGAGCCGCGGCGCGCGTGTTGGGTGCCCGGCCGGATCGAGGTCTTCGGCAAGCACACCGACTATGCCGGCGGCCGCACCCTCATCGCGACGGTGCCTCGGGGATTCGCGTTCGTCGCGGCGCCTCGCGCCGACCGCCTGATCCGAATCGTGGACGCGCGGTCCGGCGAGTCGGCGAGGTTCTCGACCGTGGGCGGCAGCGGCCTCGATGTCGAGGCCATGCTCGGCGCGGTTGGGTGGCGCCGCTACATCGCGGTCGTTGTCGATCGGCTGGCGAAGAACTTTCCGTCCGCGCCGCTCGGAGCCGACGTGGCCTTCGCGAGCGACCTGCCGCCGGCGGCAGGCGTCAGCAGCTCGAGTGCGCTGACGGTGGGCGCGGCGATGGCGCTCGTCCGCGTCAATCACCTCGAGGCGACCGACGAGTGGCGGGCGAACGTGCTCTCGCCCGTCGCCCTGGCCGGGTACCTCTCGTGCGTTGAGAACGGCCAGACCTTCGAAGGGCTGACCGGTGGGCGGGGCGTCGGCACGCACAGCGGCAGCGAAGATCACACGGCCATGATTTGCTGCCGGTCCGGCATGCTCAGCGAATACGCGTTCGTCCCGGTGCGCCACATCGCCGACGCGGCGATGCCGGTCGAACTGGGCGTTCGTCATCGCGACGAGCGGCGTCGTGGCCGAGAAGGCAGGGGCCGCCCAGGCGGCGTACAACCGCGCATCGCTTGGCGTCCAGGCGCTGCTGGCTCTCTGGAATGCCCATGCGGCGGCGCCGGCGCGATCGCTGGCCGAGGCCCTGCGCGCCGAGGCCGGCGCGGCCGACCGGCTGCGCACGCTCGTGCGGGACGAGCCGGTGGACGGATGGCCCGCCGATGGCCTCGAGCGCCGGCTGGCGCACTTCGTCGCGGAAGACGCGTACGTCGACGAGGCGCGCGCCGCGTTCGATCGCGGCGATCGGGCGACGCTGGGCGAGCTCTCCGCCAGCTCCCATCGCAACGCCGACGCGCTGCTCGGCAATCAGATCGTGGAGACGAACGCGCTTGTCGAGATCGCGCGGCGCGAGGGCGCATTCGCGGCCTCCGCGTTCGGGGCCGGATTCGGCGGCAGCGTGTGGGCGCTCACACCGCGCGACGAGGCCGCCTCGTTCGGTGCCCGGTGGCTGGCCGCGTATGTCGAGCGCTTTCCGGGCCGTGAGTTGGCGACGTCGTTCGTCGCGGTGCCAGGACCGCCGATGATCGAGGCACTGGTGTCCGATGACGCCGCCTCGCACCGGTGACCCGACCAGGGCGGACGCGCGCGCTCAATACAGGATGACGAAGCGGCCGTCGGGCCGGACCGCGGCAGCGACCAGACTGGACGCCGGGACGCCAGGCCGCGTGCCATGCGCGGCCGTTGGCCGCAAGTCGCGGTCGTAGACCTGCCAGGCGAGCGAGCCGCCTGCGTTCCAGCCAGAATCCTCCACCCATGCGAGCAGGGTGTCGCCGGCCGCGTTCTGCGCAACCGCGGGATGCTTCCGGTTCGTTGCGGCGCCCGGCGCGGCCACGATGGGAGCGCGCGCCCGGGATCGCCGATCGATTTGCAGCCACTGCACCTCGCCGCCGGTTTCCCAGGCGGCAAGGACGCCCAACGGTGCGTCCGTCAAGGCGAACGTGCTCATCGGGCACGCGCCCACGTTCCAGGCCTGCAGCTGGTCATCGGTGAACTGCCGAGCGCCGTCTCGAGAGGTCAGCAGCTGCGTGTCGCGATGGACGACTTCCGTCGCTGAACGGTAGAGCACGTATAGCGTGCCTTGCCGGTCGGCCAGCGCGGCGGTTCCGCAGCATCCGCACGTTCCCATATCGGCCGCCTCAGGCGAACGCTCGCGCGCGAATGTGCGGCCATCGTCCGACGATTGGGCAATCCACACACGCCGATCGGCCTCATCGGCCAATCCCGGGGCACCGCCGTGCCAGACGACGTAGACGCGGCCGGACGAGTCGGCGGCAATCGAGCCGCCGTCGTTGGACACCGTGAACTGCGTCACGCTGCGCTCGGGCTCGAACGCCGTGCCGCCGGTGTCGAGACGCGTGTACATGATCGGCGCGCTGTCACTGCCCGCGCGCGGCCGCGCGCGGGCCGACCCGGTCCAGGCCACGTGGACGCGCCCCCCTCGGCCGATGGCGACGTGGGCCCCGCGGACGCTGCCCACGGCGAGCGCGTCGCCGGGCTCGTGGTTGACCTGGATCGGGCGCGAGAGCGCGCCGGCGTCATTGAGCGTCGCGTAAAAGAGATCGCCATGCGACACGTCACCCGCGAAATACACGACGTGGACCACGCCGTGCGCGTCGGTGGCGGCCTGTGGCTGCAACGCGCCTGGCGGAAGCCGTGTCAGGGTCACCGCCGAGGCTGGCTCGGTCGGTGCGGGCGGTCCAAGGGCGGTGACGGCCGCGGCCGCCGCGAGGATGCCGCTCCACCTCGCGATTCGCTTCGCCAACGCCGCAACCGCCCGGGCTCTCATGAACCTGACTCCCGCGTCAACGGGCGCTCGGCGAAGATCTGCGCGAGATGCACGAGCGTCTCGGTGGTCTTCTCCAGGCCGCGCCGCGAATTGAACTCCAGCCGGCTGTGAAAATTGTGTCCGCCAGTGAAGATGTTCGGACAGGGCAAGCCGCGAAACGTCAGCTTTGCGCCGTCCGTGCCCCCGCGAATCGGACGCGTGAAAGGTGTCAGCCCGGCCCGCCGCGCCGCCTCCATGGCGAACTCGACGAGACGAGGATGCTCGGCCAGGACCTCGTCCATGTTCCGGGTACTGGTCGCGCAGGTCAACCTCGATACGGACGCCCGGATACCGGCCGGCCACGTCCGCCGCCAGGCGACGGATGGCGGCCTCCTTGTCGTCGAGCGCCTGCCGGTCGAAATCCCTGAGGATGACATGGAGCGTCGACCGCTCGATGTCCAAGGCTCCGAGATACGGGTGAATGAATCCCTCGCGTTCCTCGGTGGTCTCCGGACGCATGTCGGCGGGCAGGCGCAGGACGAAGTCCGCCAGCGCGTAGGCGGAGTTGACCATCGCGCCTTTGGCCGTCCCCGGATGGGCGCTCACGCCGTGAAACGTGACGGTGGCCGCGCGCGCGTTCCAGGTCTCGTGGTTGATCTCGCCCAGCGCATCGCCATCTACGGTGTAGGCGAACGCGGCGCCGAACCCGTCGACGTCGAAGGTGTCGATGCCGACCCCGACTTCCTCGTCGGCCGTGAACGCCACTTTGACGACGCCGTGCGGAACTTCCGGGCTTCTCATGAGCACATCCACCATCGTCATGATGGTGGCCACGCCCGCTTTGTCGTCCGAGCCCAGCAAGGTCGTGCCATCGGCTGTGATGATGTCGTCGCCAATCATGTCCAGCAGCGACGGGTTCATCGCCGTCGTCAGGACCTGCGTGGGATCGCCGGGCAGGACGATGTCGCCGCCGCGGTAATTGCGATGGACGATGGGGCGGACCCCGACGCCCGAGACGGCCGGCGACGTGTCAACGTGCGCGATGAATCCGACGGTGGGCGGCGGCGTCCGGCCGGCGGGCAGATTGGACGGCACCGTCGCGTAGACCATGCACGTGTCGCTCACGCGCACGTCCGCGGCGCCGAGCGCTGAAAGCTCCGCGGCCAGCATGCGCGCCAAGTCCCACTGCCCAGGGGTGCTGGGCACCCGAGGCTGGCCCTCCTCGGACTGCGTGGCGATCTGGACGTAGCGGAGAAATCGATCCACGGCCGATTCAGCCGGCGCGGCGAACAGCGTCGAAGGGGTCACGCTGCGATCTTACACACAGCTCGACGGCCGATGGGCCGATACATCGATAGGTCGATTCCCCTGATCTATCCTTATTGGATGCGTAGCATTCTCAGCCGCTTCGGGTTGGCGCCGGCCGGGCCGCCGTCCTCAGACACCGAAATCGTTCGCCGCATCGCGGGCGAGCTCGACCGACTCGACCCTGCCCGCGCGAAATACATCGCCGCGTTTGCCTACATCCTGAGCCGCGTGGCCAGCGCCGACCAGTCGGTGTCCGACGATGAGACGAAGGCGATGGAACGGCTGGTGGTGGAGAAGAGCGGGCTGCCCGCCGAGCAGGCCGTGATCGTCGTGCAGATGGCCAAGACCCAGCACATGGTCTCGGGCGGGACCGACGACTTTCTCGTCACCCGCGAGTTCGCCAAGATGACGACCGACGACGAGCGGGTCGCGCTCGTCGATTGCCTCTTCGCGGTCTCCGCCGCCGACCACCGGATCCTCACCGTCGAGGCCAACGAGATCGCCAACATCGCCCGCGAGCTCCGCGTCGATCCGCGCGAGGTCACGCGGCTGCGCGTAGCCTACCGCGAGCATCTCGCGGTCAGCCAGAATCTCTCATTGACGAACCCGAACGACGCGGCGGACTCGTGACGGACCCCGGGCGCCCCCGCCCGAGGTCGTCGGCGCGGCCGGCCGCTTTGGTAGAATAGAGGTCGTTCGGCAAGCTTCTGGTCGCTGCCCCTGATGGCCCTGCAGGTCTCCGTCTGGACGGCCGAAACATTACAGAAGGTCGAAACGCTCCGATGTCGAAGGTACGTCTTTCTCTGGGCGCCGTGGCGCTCGCATGCGCGGCGGGCGGTCTCTTTCCCGGCACCTTGAGTTCGGTCGCGGCCCAGTCGCCGCTTGCGCTAGGCGAGCGGCCGACCTACAACCTTGTCGTGCCCTCGTTTTCCGACCGCGACCTCGCTCGGCTGATGACCGCGCTCGATTCCAAGCTCGCCGGCCCGGCTGACTCCAGCGAGTGGCGCCTCGACGTCGACGCCGCGCTTGGGGGCTTCACGCGCCAGCTTCAGGCCAGCCATCTGACGCGCGCCCAGGAGTCGCGCGTGCTCAGCCACCTGGCCGCCGACGCGCGCACGCATCCGGCCGCCAGGGCGATGCTCGCCACCTCCCGGCGTGTCGTGCGCACGTTGGCCATCGGCAAGACGGCCCCTGACATCATTGGCCCGGATCTCGACGGTGCCACGCTGCGCTTGAGCGACTACCGCGGCAAAGTTGTCGTGGTGGTCTTCTCCGGGGACTGGTGCGGCATCTGCCACACCCAGTACCCCTATGAGCGTTTGATGCTCGAGCTCTACAAGAACTGGCCCTTCGCGATTCTCGGCGTCGACAGCGATGCCGATCCGGCGACCGCGAAGCGAGCGGCCGCCCTGAACGGTCTACGCTATCCGGCTTGGTTCGACGGCACGTCCGACGGCGGCGCGGGTCCGATCGCCGCGGCCTGGGGCGTCGCCGGCTGGCCCGCGACGTACGTCCTGGACGCGAGCGGCGCGATCCGCTTCGTCGGCCTCCGCGACGAGGACCTCCTCAAGGGCGTCCACCAGCTGCTGTCCGAGCAGCAGCAATCCGGACCGGCCGCCGTCGAGCGCGCAGCCCGCTGACTGGACGCGCCAGACAGCGAGGACTCGCCGTTCTCGTGCCTGGCGCGCCTGACAGCGGCCAGCCGCCGCCTTGGCGGCTCGGCTCGCCCCGAGCTACCCCGCGGCGCAGCTATCGGCGATCGACGTGAGGTTGCGCGCTTCGAGTGTGGGCAGATCCCGCTCGCCGGTCTTCTGTCCTGCCTTCGGCGAGGCGTTCGCACTCATGTCGGCCGCGCCCGTGATCGTGACTTCGTGATTCACGTTGGCCGCCAGCTTGACGGTTGAGGCGCCGCTCACGACGAGGTAATCCATGCCCGGATCGGTCTTGCGCTGCGCGTCCGCCTTCGCATGCTGCAGGATAAAGATCGAGGGACTGGACCCCTGCGTGAGGCACCCAGTCACAGTGACGCTGGCACTCCGTGCGGCGGTCGTGCTGGGGGCGGATTGCGCACCGAGCGTGGCGACGAGAGCCCCGGCGCCGAGTGCGCCGGTCAATACGGCGAAGAGATTGCGCTTCATAGGGATACTCCTTTTTGGAACGGTTGCCGGTTCCACGAGCGGTGTGTACACAAAGCTCGTGCCACCCTGGGAGCCGGCGGCGCCTCTGCGGGCGCGGCCTTCAGAGTCGGTGCACCGGGCAAGAAGTACCGGAACTCGGCGCGTCGCGATGTCAGTCTTACTCGGCCTGGACGCGCGGCGTTAGACTGGCAGGACTATGACCCTCACGCACTCTCGGCACACGTTCTGTATGGCCGCACTGATGGCGGCATTGCTCGCCTCGGGCAGCGTGTTTCGGACGACCTCGGTCTCGGCCGCGCCAGCACAGTCGGCCGACAACGCGTGGCGTCTGCCGCAGCTCGTGGCGCCTGACCACTATGCGCTAACGATCACCCCGGACCTCGCCAAGGCGACGTTCGCGGGTGACGAGGCGATTGATGTGCGCGTGCTGAAACCGACGCCGCGCATCGTGCTCAACTCCGCGGAGATCGCGATCCAGTCGGCGACGATCGTACAAGGCGGCGTCAGGCAGACGGCGGCCGTGACGTTCGACGAGGACGCGCAGACCGCGACGTTGACGGTGGCCCACTCCCTCGGAGTGGGGCCGGCCCGAATGCTGATCGGGTACACCGGCATGCTCAACGACCAACTGCGCGGGCTGTATCTCAGCAAGACGAACAATCGCCGGTACGCGGTGAGCCAGCTCGAGTTGACCGACGCCCGACGGATGTATCCGTCGTTCGACGAGCCCGCGATGAAGGCGACCTTCGATCTGACCGTCGTGATCGATGCCGGCGACCACGCGATCTCGAACGGGCGCGTGCTCTCCGACACGCCTGGGCCGGGGGCGGGCAAGCACACCGTCACGTTCTCGACCACGCCGAAGATGTCGTCGTACCTGCTCTCGCTCGCGGTCGGCGACTTCGTGTGCTCGTCGGGCAGCGCCGACGGGATTCCGATCCGCGTCTGCGCCACGCCCGACAAGAAGCCGCTCACGACGCTGCCGCTCCACGACGCCGAGGCGGTGCTGCACTTCTACGACCAGTACTTCGACATCAAGTATCCCTACGGTAAACTCGACATCGTCGCCGTGCCTGACTTTTCCGCCGGCGCGATGGAGAACCTGGCGTCGATCTTCTATCGAGAGACGGACCTCCTCGCCGATGAGCACGCGTCGCTGGCCGTCCGGCAGAACGTGATGGAAATCCTGGCGCACGAGATGTCGCACCAGTGGTTCGGCGACCTCGTCACGATGGCGTGGTGGAACGACATCTGGCTGAACGAGGGCTTCGCGACGTGGATGGAGACGAAGCCGCTCAAGGCGCTGCACCCGGAGTGGCACACCGACGTCAGCGAGGTGTCCGAGAACCTCCAGGCGATGGGCGTCGATCGTCTGCAGACCACGCGCCCCGTGCGCGGCAAAGCCGACACACCCGACGAGATCACCGAAGCATTCGACGCGATTGCGTATCAGAAGGGCGGCGCGGTGTTGCGCATGGTCGAGTCGTACGTGGGAGAGGCCGCCTTTCGCAAAGGCATCAACGCGTACCTCGCCAAGTACAAGGTACTCGAATGCGACCGGTGAGGACTTCTGGAACACGATGGCGGCCTCGACCGGCAAGCCCGTCGACAAGATCATGGCGAGCTTCATCACGCAGCCGGGGCTGCCCATGGTCGCTGTGCATGCCGACTGCGCCGGCGGCGCGACGAGCCTGACGCTGTCCCAAAGTCGGTTCCACCTGGCCGGCGCGTCCACCACCCCGGAGCTGTGGACCATCCCCGTGTGTTTCCGGGACGTCGGGGGGACGGGCGCGACCTCGTGCGAGCTGCTGTCGCGGGCGTCGCAGAAGTTCACGCTGCCGGGATGCGCCGCGCGCGTCGCCAATGCGCGCGGCACCGGCTACTACCGGACGGCGTATGACGCGAAGACGCTCGGCGCGATCGAATCGCGCATCGACGCGCTGTCGGAGCCCGAACGGCTTCAGCTCGAGAGCGACACCTGGTCGCTCGTGCGCAATGGCGCCGACGACGTGGGCGCCTACCTCGGTGTGTCGGCGGCGCTCTCGAGCGATCGCGGGCCGGACGTGATTGGCGACGTGTCGGGCAAGCTCCGGTTCCTGGGTGACGACCTGACGACGGATGCCAGCCGCGCGCCGTATCAGGCGTGGATTGTGCGGACGTTTGGCCCCGCGTTCGACAAGCTCGGGTGGACGTCCGCGGCGGGCGAGCCGGCCGAAGAGGAACAGGTGCGTGCGTCGTTGGCCAGCCTGGTCGCCGGCGCGGGGCACGATGCCGCGGCACTCGACAAGGCGCGGGCGCTGGTCATGGCCGAGTTGAAAGCCCCGGGCACCCTCAATGCCACCATGGCGGCGCGGCTCGTGCCGCTCGTGGCCGAGCATGGGAACGCCGCGCTGTACGACGCCTACCTGGCGCGGCGCGACAAAGCCATCACCCCAGAGGATCGCGATCGATTCCTGCATGCGCTCGGCCTGTTCACCGACCCGGCGCTGGTCAAGCGCACGGTCGACCTCGCATTGTTGACCCACGTGCGGACGCAGGACACGGCGCTCCTGCTCGGCAACGCGCTCGCGGGCCCGGTCGGCTACACGGAAGTCTGGCCGCTCGTTCGCGATCGCTGGAATGAGGTCGTCAACCACATCGATCCCGCCTTCGGCATGGTCAACGTTGTCGGGCCGCTGGGATCGTTCTGCGATGCGCAGGCAGCGACCGACTTGCAGAAGTTCTTCACGACCCACACTGCGCACGGCGGCCAGCGGACGGTCCAGCAGTCGATCGAAGAGGTTCGGGCATGCGGTGCGCTGAAGGACGCGCAGGCGCCGAAACTCGCGGCGTGGCTTCAGGCCAGCGGGTCCGGATCCAAGTAGCCGCGAAATGGCCAACCAGCTCATGCCACTGCGGAAAGCCGCGTTCGTCGTCGTGCTGCTGGTGCTGAGCGTGCCGGCCGTGTCTGGATTTGGTCAGTTCGGGCGCGGCACGCCGCTGAGCCCGCCGGCCTCGGCGGCCTGCCAGTTTGCCGACGGGAAGACGGTGACCGTCGAGTACTCGAGTCCGCGCGTGCGCGGAAGGAAGGTCTTCGGCGGTCTGGTGCCATACGGCGACGTCTGGATCCTGGGCGCCAATGAAGCGACGTCCTTCGTGCCCGCGACAGACGTGGCGGTGGGTGGTAAACATGTGCCCGCGGGGCGCTACAGCCTCTTTGCCATCCCTGCGCCTGACGCGTGGACGCTCGTTGTCAACAAGACGACACCGGAAGAGATCGGCCGGATGTCGAGGTATCCGGGCGAAGGCTCCGACCTGGTGCGGGTCCCGATGACCGCTTCGACGGTTCCGTCGAAGGTGGAGAATTTCACGATTTCGTTCATGCCGAACGGCCGCAGTTGCGCGATGCATGTCGATTGGGACATGACGCGGGCGTCGGTCACGGTTGAGGAAGAGAAATAGCCGGGAGGCATTCCAGATGAGCGCGAGCAACGTGGTGCGTCGAGGCGTCGGACTCAAGGTTCTCGTGGCCGGGCTGCTGACGGCCTGCACGGCGGCCGGATTGGCGGCGCCCGGCCCCCAGGCCGCCGGTGGCACGTCCGCCGCGGTGGCGCCCGCCGCGGCCGGTCCGTTGACCTTCACGCGGACCGGAGCGCTCCCTGATTGGGACAACCCGGCGGTCGTGCACCTGAACACCGTGGCGCCGCGGGCGAGCTTCACGGCGTATCCGACCGAGGAGCAGGCGCGCTCGTCCACGCCGGTCGCGCCGTTCTTCCTGACCGATCACCCGACCACCGCCCCCTGGTACCGCAACCTCGACGGGCAGTGGAAGTTCCACTTCTCCGAGAGCCCCGCCGAGGCGCCCGCGGACTTCTACCGCGCGGACTTCGATGACGCCGCGTGGCCGACCATTCCCGTGCCGTCCAACTGGGAACGCGAGGGCTACGGCGTCGCGATCTACACGAACATCAAGTACCCCTTTCATCCCGACAGCCGGCCCACGCCGCCCGAGCTTCCGAGGGACAAGGATCCGGTGGGTTCCTATCGGCACGACTTCCAGGTCCCGGCCGACTGGAACGGGAAGGAGCTGTACCTGCACTTCGGCGCGGTGAGCTCCGCCTTCTACCTCTGGGTGAATGGCCGGCCGGTGGGCTACAGCCAGGGCAGCAAGACGCCGGCGGAGTTCGATGTGACCGCCGACGTGCACCCGGGCACGAACACGCTCTCGGCCGAGGTCTACCGGTGGAGCGACGCCAGCTACCTCGAGGACCAGGACTTCTGGCGGCTGAGCGGCATCACCCGCGACGTCTATCTCTACGCGCGGCCGCGCGTGCACATCGCGGACTTCTTCGCGCGCGCCGGCCTCGGCCCCGAGTACCGCGACGGGCGCCTGAGCGTCGACGTGGCGCTCACGAACACGGGCAGCGCGGAAAGCCGCTACACCGTTGTGATGAAGCTGTGGGACGGCACGCGCGTGCTGGCGACCGACCGACAGACGGTCCCGGTGGCCGGCTCGGCGAGCGTCCAGTTCGAGCAGACGATCACGCAGCCGCGGCTGTGGTCGGCCGAGACGCCGAATCTGTACCCGCTGACGCTCACGCTCCTCGACGCCGATGGGCGAACCGTCGAGTCGGTGGCCAACCGCGTGGGCTTCCGCACCACCGAGGTCAAGAACGGCCAGTTCCTCGTCAACGGGAAGGCGATCTATCTGAAGGGCGTCAACATGCACGAGCACAACCCGGTGACGGCGCACGTGCAGGACGAGGCGACGATGCGGAAGGATTTGACGTTGATGAAGGAGTTCAATATCAACGCCATCCGCTTCTCGCACTATCCGGAGCCGGAGCGCCTCTACGAGCTGGCCGACGAATACGGGATGTACCTTGTGGACGAGGCCAACCTGGAGTCGCACGGGATGGGCTACGACCCGAACGTGACGCTCGCGGACAAGCCGGCGTGGCTCCCGACGACCATGGATCGCACCCAGCGGATGGTCGAGCGCGACAAGAACCATCCGTCGATCGTGATCTGGTCGCTCGGCAACGAAGCGGGCGACGGGCACAACTTCCTGGCCACCTACCGCTGGATCAAACAGCGCGACGGCGGCCGGCCCGTGATGTACGAACGCGAGGGCAAGCAGACGAACGCTCCGGAGCGGCATTCCGACATCGTGGACCCGATGTATTCGCCCATCAGCGATCTCGAGCGCTACGCGCAGGGCAGCGGGGACCGTCCGCTGATCATGTGTGAGTACGCGCACGCAATGGGCAACAGCACCGGCAACCTGCAGGAGTACCTGGGACGTCATCGAGAAGTACCCGAAGCTGCAGGGCGGCTTCATCTGGGACTGGGTGGACCAGGGGCTGCTCGAGCACGACTGGAACGGGCGGCCGTACTGGGCCTACGGCGGCGATTACGGGCCGCCGGGCACGCCGAGCGACGGCAACTTCAACATCAACGGGCTCGTCTCGCCGGACCGCACGCCGCACCCCGGTCTGTGGGAAGTCAAGAAGGTCTACCAGTACGCCAGCTTCTCGCCGGTGGACCTTACGGCCGGTACGGTGAGAGTGCTGAACAGGTACGCGTTCACGAACCTGGACGACTTCGACCTGCGCTGGACCATCACGGCCGACGGCGTGGCGGCGAGCTCCGGGACGATCTCGTCGCTCACGGCCGTGCCAGGTGAGGCGGTCACCGTTCCGCTCGGCTACGCGCTTCCGCAGCCAGAGCCGGGCAAGGAGTACTTCCTGAATCTGGCCCTCACGAGGCGCGCCGCGCACGGGCTCGTTCCAGCGGGCCACGTGGTGGCCACCGAGCAGTTCGCGCTCCCTGTCCACGCTGCCGCGGCGACGGTGGAGCGGGCGACCCTGCCGGCGCTCCGGCTCGAGCGCACGGGCACGCGCGCAACCGTCACCGGTTCACACGTCACTGCGGTCTTCGACCTCCGGCGCGGCACGCTGGCCTCGCTCAAGTACGAAGGCACGGAACTCCTCCAGCGCGGACCGTCGCCCAACTTCTGGCGGCCCGCCACCGACAACGACTGGGGCAGCGGGCTGCCGAAGCGCGACCGCGCGTGGCGTTACGCGGGCCAGGAGGCCGCCGTCACATCAACCGAGGTGACCCAGAAGGCACCGGGCGAGGTTGACGTGCGGGTCGACAAGCAACTGCGGGACGAGGCCGGCCTTGGACTCGGAACGTTCTCGACCACGTACACCGTGCTGGGCTCCGGCGACATCCTCGTGGACAACCGTTTCGACAAGGCGTCGGCCGATCTGCCGGAAGTGCCGCGGCTCGGCATGGAGCTGCAGCTTCCAGGGTCGTTCGGGTCGATGACGTGGCTCGGGCGGGGACCGTTCGAGAACTACTGGGATCGCAAGACGGCGGCCGAGGTCGGGCGCTACACGAGCAGCGTCGCCGACCAGTACTACCCGTACGTGCGTCCGCAGGAGAACGGGAACAAGACGGATGTGCGCTGGGTGGCGCTGACGGATGCGACGTCGGGCGTGGGACTCCTCGCGGTGGGCTCACCGGTGCTCGAGGTGGAGGCGCACAATCAGCTCCCGAGCGATTTCGAGACGCCAGGCGCGGGCTACGCGGACCGGGACCAGACGGTCAACCGACACATCAGCGACGTGCCGTCGCGCGACCTGGTCTGGCTCGAACTGGACCTGCACCAGATGGGCGTCGGGGGCGACAACTCCTGGGGCGCCCGCACCCACGACGAGTATCGTCTGTCTGAGACGCACTACGCGTACAGCTTCCGGCTCCGGCCCTTCAACGCGCGGACCGAATCGCCCGAGACACTGGCGCGCCTGGGCGTCGAGGCGCCGTAGGGCCCCAAGGCGCCGTCGCGGCTACGCCGGCACGGAAACGGCCTGGTCTTCAGGGCTGCCTTTCGAGCGTGCTGAAGCGAACAGCTCTTCGATGTTCGAGTCACATCGGCGCCACGACGCATCGAGAGGAGGGTGGGAACGCGGTGCGGTCGCCCTAGCCGTCGCGCGAGTCCTTCGGGCGCAGCTCGGCGAGGATTCTCTCCCGCAGGTTCTCGGGCAGGCGCGGTCGAGGGCTTTGGCGGCAGAGGTGTGACACGTGCTCGAGGTCCTGCCGCAACGCCTCGCAGGACGGACACTGCGCGAGGTGCCGCTCGACCTCGCCGCACAGACAGTCGTCAGCGGCACCGTCCGTGTAGTCCGCTAGCGCGCGCAGCAGGTCGTCGCAGTTCATCGGCGCCGCTCCCTCGGGTCGAGGCTTGAAAGCTTCGCGCGCAGGTTCAGCCGCGCGCGGTGCAGGTGCACGCGCACGGCGCCCGGGGCAATCCCCAGCAGGTCCGCGACTTCACGCGTGGATCGTCCTTCCATCTCCCGCAATTCAAACACCGCGCGCTGCTGCGGGCCGAGCCCCTCGAGCGCGTGGTCCAGGGCGGCGCGCAGCTCCTGGCGCTGCAGCAGATCGTCGGGCAGCGGCCCGGCGGCCGCCCGTGCCAGCGCCAGGTCCGCCTCCGTCAACTCGGCGGCCTCGTCGGGGAGCGGCTGCTCGCGGCGGCGCCGGCGCAGCAGATCGATGCCCCGGTTGAACACGATCCGGTAGAGCCACGTCGTGATCGCCGCGTGGCCGCGAAAGTCGTCGGCGTGCTCGAGCGCCGAGCGAAACGCGTCCTGCAGCGCGTCGGCGGCGAGATCCGGGTCCCCGGTGACGCGCAGCGCCAGCGCGTACAGGCGATCGCCGTCATGCTCGAGCGCCTGGGCGAGCCGGTCGCGCACCGACGCCGCGGACTCGGAGATCACGAGCTGAATCTACCACCGCCGGCGCGGGCGGAGCGAAGCAACGTCACCGCGCCACGGCGGAAACGTGCGCGTCGAGGAAGCGCTCCAGGTCCGCGAGCCCGGCGGCGCCGACCGTCTGGTCCACCACCTGCCCGTCGCGGAATACCAGCAGCGTCGGGATCGAGCTCACGCCGAAGCGCATGGCGATCTCCGGATCGGCGTTGACGTCAAGCTTGGCGACTTTCGCCCGTCCCTGGAACCGGCGCGCCAGTTCTTCGACCGAGGGGCCGATCAAGCGGCACGGTGGACACCACTCGGCCCAGAAATCCACGAGAACGGGAACGGTCGAGGATTCGACCTCCGTCTTCCAGTTGTCCGCTCCCACATGCAGCGCCTGTCCAGCCATCGAGACCTCCCCTGGTGCGTTGTTCCTTAATTGGACGATCGAGGGGTGGGGAGCGTTACAGGGGGTGGGGGCTAGCCGGCGACGTCCTGGGCGGCCCGATAGAGATGATCGAACAGCGCCGGGATGCTGGCCGTGGGCGTCGCCGAAAACGCAATGCGGAGCACGCCGTTGAAGTTGATCGTCCCCGTTGAGTAGCCGGCCAGCAGGCGCTTGCGCAGCGCCTCGGCGTCCGCGCGAACCGGCCGCACGCACATGAAGTAGCCCGAGTTGAAGGGCAGGGCGACGAACTCCTTCGCGTATTCCGGGTGCGCGGCGAGGACTTCCCGCACCGTCTGGTACCGCTTGAGGAGCAGGTTGTACTTCTCCGTCTTCTCCGCCGCATACTCGCCGGAGGTCCACGACCGGAGCAGCGCGGCCTGCGCCGGCGTCGACGCATTGCTGATGTTGCCGCGAATGGCCCCGGCCGTCTTCGCCTCGAGCGCCTGGTACAGCTCGGGCGTGCCGCCCTTGACCCCGAACGTGATGAAGCCGACGCGGAATCCCCAGACGTAGTCTTCCTTGGTGGCGCCGTCGATTTTGACCGTCAGGAGGTTCGGATGGGCGTCGCAGAGGGTGGCGAAGATCGACTCCCTCGGCACGCCGTCCTCGAAGACGAGTCCGAAATAGGCGTCGTCGATCATGACGACGACGCGGCAGCCGCGCTCGGCCGCGCCGGTGAGCGCGGCGACGATGGCGCGCGTTTCCGCCACGGTGGGGGTGTAGCCGCTCGGGTTGTTGGGGAAGTTGAGCAGCACGATCCGCTTGCCCGCCGGCCCTGCCAGCCTGGCCGCCAGCCCCTCGACGTTGAACGCGCCCTCGTCGCTATAGGTTGGGAACGTGTCGAGCCGGGCACCGTAGGCGTTGTGGAAGATGAGGTCGTAGTTCTCCCAGTAGAGGTCCGGGAGAATGACCGCGTCGTCTTCGTCGCAGAAGAGGTAGCCGGCCACGCTGAGCGCGTGCGTGAGCGCGGCGGTGACCACCGGCTGGCCGAACGTGCGGCCGCGCAGGCCCGGGTTCTTCTCGAGGAGCATCTCGCGCCAGCGCTTGCGGAGGTCGGGGCGGCCCGGGCTGGGCGAGTACGCGACGGCCTCGCGCAGCGGCAGATTGAGGCTCTTCGCCACGCTCGGCAGCGCCACCGGCGCGCCGTCGTCTTCGAGGGCGATGCCGACGGTGGCGTTGATGTCCGTGCCGGCGGCCTCGGCGCTCTGCGACAGGACGCCCAGCTTCGGAAAGAAGATGCCTCGCCCGCGCGCGGACAGCATGCGTTCGACGGCGGGGTTGGCGTTGCGGATATGGTCGTTCAGGGTGGCCGCTTGCGGATCGATCGACATTCGAAATAGTGTATCCGACCGCCCGAGCTGTGGCGTTCCCAGCCTGTCGGCACGCGACCCCCGGCGTTTTGGCGGGCCGGAATCGGTACGCTAATATCGCGCCCGTTCGGTTCGCGCCCTCCGGAGGTTGTTCTGGAACGTTTACCCGGCTTCAACGACATCGCGCATCTCGGTCACGTCGAGCTGCTGACGCCCAAGCCGGACGAGAGCCTGGCATTCTTCACGGCGACGTTCGGCCTGCATGAGTCTGGGCGCCAGGGCGACTCGGTGTTTCTGCGCGCGTGGGGCGACTACGAACGCTACACGCTGAAGCTCACGGCCGCCGAGGACGTCCGGTCTGGGCCACGCGGCGTTTCGAGCCAGCAGTGCCGACGCACTCGACCGCATCGTCGGCGACCTCGAGTCCCATGGCTTCGAGGGACGCTGGATTGAGGACGAGCCGGGACACGGTCCGGCGTTTCGCGTCCAGACGCCCGACGGCCACCAGATCGAGGTCTACTACGAGACCGAGCGCTTCGTGCCCGCGTCGGTGCCCGAGTTCAAGAACCAGCCGTCGAAGTACGAGCCGCACGGGATTGCGCCGCGCCGCCTCGACCACATCAACCTGCTGGCGGCCGATGTCCGTCCCACGCGCGAGTTCTTCCAGCGCCGCCTCGGCCTGCGCCTGACCGAGCAGATCATTTTCGACGACGGCACCGAGGTGGGGAGCTGGCTTGCGGCAACCAACAAGTCGTACGACATCGCCATTACCCAGGACCGGGCGGGCGGGCACGGCCGGCTGCACCACGTGACGTACTTCATGGACAGCCGCGAGGACGTGCTGCGCGCGGCGGACGTGCTCGTCGAGCGCGGCGTGTTCATCGAGGCCGGGCCCCACAAACACCGCATCGGTCAGACCTTCTTTCTGTACTGTTACGAGCCCGGCGGCAACCGCGTGGAAATCGGCGCCGGCGGGTACCTGATCCTCGACCCGGACTGGAAACCCGTGATCTGGACCCAGGCTGAGCGCGCGAAGGGGCAGGCGTGGGGACTGCAGACCGTGAGCTCGTTCCATACCTACGGCACGCCCCCAGTGGAGCCCGCGTCATGATTTCGACGTCCACACAGGTGAGCGACACGGCGTGGGCGGCGCTCGAAGGCGCATACGACCTGCACGTGCACGTCGCGCCCGATGTCATCGCGCGGCGGACCGACGACCTCGACCTCGCGCGCGATTTCCTCGCGCGTGGTCTGAAGGGGTTCATCCTGAAGTCGCACTATTTCCCGACGTCGGAGCGGGCCGCCGTCGTGCGCAAGGCCGTGCCGGGGATTGACGCGCGCGGCGCCCTGACGCTGAACCACGCCGTTGGCGGCATCAACCCCGTGGCCGTCGAACTGGCCGGGCGCTCCGAGTGCGCCCTCGTGTGGATGCCGACGGTCGATGCGGCCAACGAGACGGCGCATCTCGCGAGCTCGGCGCGCGCCAAGCTGCCATTCTGGGCGGAGATCCAGAAGGAGCTGGCGGCCACGGGCATCAACCCGCCGGCGATGTCCGTCCTCGACCCGGATGGACGCGTAATCCCGGCCGCCCAGACGTGTCTCGAGCTCATCGCCAAGCACGACATGATTCTGGCGACCGCGCACCTCGGCCGCCGCGAGATCTTCGCGCTGGTGAAGGCGGCGAAGGCCGCGAAGGTGCGGAAGATCGTGATCACACATCCGACGTTCCCCTCGCAGCAGCTCTCGCCGGACGAGCAGGCCGAGCTTGCCCATCTCGGGGCAATCGTCGAGCACTGCTTCACGACGCCCCACACCGGCAAGGCGCCGTGGGAGCTGACGTTCGAGTCCATCCGTCGCGTCGGCGTCGAGCGGACGATGGTCTCCTCGGACCTCGGGCAGAAGATCAACCCGCCGGTCGCCGACGGATGTGGGATGTTCGCCCAGACGCTGCTCGACGCGGGCTTCAGCGCCGCCGACGTGACCCGAATGGCGGTGACGAACCCGACGAGCCTCGTCAGTCGATAGCGACCGTGCAGAGAGGCGCCAACTTCGTATGACCGACACCGGGAAGAGCGTGCTCGTCTTTAGCGCCCACGCGGCCGACTTCGTGTGGCGCGCCGGCGGCGCCATCGCGCTGTATGTCTCGCGAGGCTATCGCGTGCGCATTCTGTGCCTGTCGTTTGGCGAGCGCGGCGAGAGCCAGGGGGCCTGGAAACAGCCGGGCATGACGATCGAGCGCGTGAAGGAGATTCGCCGGGCCGAGTCCATGCGCGCAGCCGGCTGTACTCGGCGCCGAGGTGCACTTCCTCGACTGCGGCGACTACCCGATCGTGATCCGGCCGGAGACGCTCGACGCCCTCGTGGCGGAGTACCGCGAGGTTCAGCCGGCCTTCGTCCTGACGCATTCGTACAAGGATCCGTACAACGCGGACCATCCGACGGCTAACGCCGTGTCGCTGCAGACGCGCGTCTACGCTCAGGCGCTCGGGTACCCCGTGCCGGGCCAGGCGATTGGCGCGCCGCCCGTGTTCATGTTCGAGCCGCACCAGCCGGAGCAGTGCGAGTTCAAGCCCGAGGTGCTGCTCGACGTGACGTCCGTCTGGGAGACCAAGCGGCGGGCCATGGAGTCGATGGAGGCCCAGCGCCATCTGTGGGAGTACTACACGGACCTCGGCCGGCGGCGCGGCACGCAGGCGGTTCGGAACGGCGGGCCGAAGACAATCAAATACGCCGAAGCGTTCCAGCGGGTCTTCCCGCAGGTCACAAGCGAGTTCTCATGAGCCACATCGTCGTCCGATCGTTTCCTCGCGCTGATCCGGCCGCGATTCGCGCGCTTGGCGAGTACGGTGTGGCCACCGTCTCTGAGGCCCAGGGGCGCACCGGGTTGCTGCGTCCGTATATGCGGCCGATCTTTACACCGGTCCGCATCGCCGGGCCCGCCGTGACCGTGTCCTGCCAGCCGGGCGACAACCTGATGATTCACGCGGCCATCGAGACCTGCCGGCCTGGCGATGTGTTGGTGGTGACGACGACGTCGGAGTCGACGGACGGGATGTTCGGCGAGCTGTTGGCGACGTCGTGCCGGGCGCACGGCGTCGTCGGCCTCGTGATCGACGCGGGCGTGCGGGACATACGGGAGCTCACGGAGATGCAATTTCCCGTATGGACGAAAGCAATTTCGGCGCAGGGGACCGTGAAGGCGACCGCCGGGTCGGTCAACGTGCCGGTCGTCTGCGCCGACGCCCTCGTGCACCCGGGCGACGTCATCGTCGCCGACGCCGACGGGGTCGTCGTGGTCCCGCGCGAACGGGCGGCCGAGGTCGTCGAGCTCAGCGAGCAGCGAACGCAGAAGGAAGCAAAGGCCCGCGAGCGCCTGGCGCGCGGCGAGCTGGGCGTGGACTTCTACGGCTTGCGCGAGAAGCTCAAGGCGCTGGGAGTCGAATACAAGGAAAGTTAGAAGTTGGAAGACAGAAGTCGAAAGTAACGAAGGAGTCCAACTTCTGGCTTCTTCCGCACTTCCAACTTCTGGCTTCTAACTTCCAACTTTCTCTACTTCCACACCTTCCGTGCCGTCTCGACCACCAACGCTAACTTCTTCCATTGGTCGTCTTCGGTGAGGAGGTTCCCCTCCATCGCGGAGGCGAAGCCGCACTGCGGGCTGAGCGCGAGGTTCTCGAGGGGCAGGACTCGGGCCGCTTCCTCGATCCGGCGCATCAGCTGGTCCCCGGACTCGAGCGCGGCGACCTTCGTGCTCACGAGGCCCAGCACGACGGACTTGGTGCGCGGCACGAAGCGCAGCGGCGCGAACGTGCCCGCGCGCTCCGACTCGTACTCGAGCAGGAACTGATCGACGTCGAGCCCGCCGAAGAGCTTCTCGGCGACCGGGTCGTAGCCGCCCTCGGCGTACCACTGGCTGCGGTTGTTGCCGCGGCAGAGATGAATCGCGAGGGTGAGCCCGTCGCGCGCGACGCCCGCGAGGCAGGCGTTATCGGCCCGGATCGCCTCGTCGAGGGCGGCGTCTGGGTCCAGCCCCATTTCGTCCTGGATGTGCCGGCGCCACTTGGGGTCGATGTAGTAGCTGTAGCGCGGCGCGTCGAGCTGGATGTAGCGGACGCCGGCCTTGGCCAGCCGCTCCACCTCGCGCTTGATGATCGGCACGATGTCCCACAGGAACTCCGAGTGCGACGCGTAGGCCCTGTCGCTCACCCCCTTCTTGTAGGCGATGGCGGGGAACTGATTCGCCGACGGCAGCGTGACCTTGATGGCGCCCGGCGCGTGCTGCTGCAGGAACTCGAGCTCCCGGCTCGTGAGCGGCTTGGTCTGGCGGACCTTCTCGATGGCGACGCCCACCGCGCCGCCCGTGGCCGTGCCCGACGTGCCGCCGATGGTCAACTTCGCGCCGGTCCAGCTCCGGCGGATCTCGCCGCCCTGATCGAGGCCCGTCACCGACTCGTAGAAGTCGCTCATGAACCCGGCGCGGCGGAATTCGCCGTCGGTGAAGATCTCGAGGCCGGCCTGTCTCTGCCGATCGAGCGCCTCCAGAATCGTTTCGTCTTCGATGCGGGTGAGATCGTCGCGGCTGATGTCTGCCGCTCGCGCGTCCAGGAGACGCTGCGGACGGAGCAGACTGCCGACGTGGTCGGCGCGGAATCGTGGTGGCATGGCGCCCGATCATAGCCGCGCGGCTGCCCATGATCCAGTCGGCGGCCAAGAACGGTCAGGACACCGGCCCGGAACGGCAGCCGTTCGTCGCGCGCCGTCTGGATCTGGCCCGTCGTCGAGCGCGCGCTGCGTAGCGAGTGAGCGTTCCACAAGGGGGCAGTGGCGGTGCCCGGCGGCCCGCGGATCGCGGACGCGATCCCTTACGCCTTCAGTCGCGTGCCGATCTCGGCGACGTGGCTCAGTGGGTTCTCTGACGGGGCTGGGATCGTCGTCTTGACGCTCTATGCCGTTGTCGTCATCGTCTGGTTTGCCTGCGTGAATGCCGCGTTCTGTGGCGAGCTGCTCAAGGCGCAGGAGCTCAGTCTCGCGGCGCCGGCTTCCGTGAATGATTCGCCGAGCGGCGATCACGGCTGGCGGAATCTGTCGTCAGGAGGTTAACGTACGCGCCCTCGACGAGCTGCGACGGGTCGAGTTCCAGTCGAGCCATGAGCGCGCGCGCCTCATCGACGCCCGCATGCACCGATTCGTCGTCTTCGAGCACGACCTCCAACTCGAGAAAGTGTCCGAGTCCGTCAACACGGTCGAGGTGGATTCTCGTTCGACCAACCAGGAAGAGCGTTCGGTGCTTCCGGACCCGGCCGGCCTCGCCGTATGCGTGTGCGAGAGCGTCTCGCAGCGCATCCGGCGACGTCGTTGGCGCGCGGACGTAGAACGACTCCCTCGGCCCGCCCTCGTCAGCGCGCCGGTAGAAGATGAGCTCGCCCTGCTCCCGTGAGAACGCGCGCAGCTTCAGCCGGCCGGTCTCGCACTGGAAGAACGTGTCGTCCTGCACCATCTCAACGGGACCCTGATCGGCGATGGCGGCGGCGCGGCGGCGCGCGTCGTCGATGTCACGAAGGCGAGCTTTGATTTCGACGTTTCGCGGCATAGAGGCCTCAGCTGCCGTCGGGAAACCCGCTGCGGTGCAGCATCATGGGAAGGGAGCGTGGCGGGATCGGATGTGTGCCTGCCACTCGGCGGCGTCATTAATGGTCACCCGGGGAGGCGTCGCAAGCGCGTCCGTGCCGGCCCAGCGACGTCAGCCTCGTTCCAAGTGGGCAGGTGCTCGCGATTCTTCGGCCATGTCCTGGCGCCCCAGCCGCCCGTTCGCCAAGCGTCTTATGCTGACAGCGCCCATAATCTCAAGGTTGACGACTGTTTGCGTGATAATCCCGGCATCAATCTTGCGCCCCGGTGCTAATCTCAGCACGAGCTGCAGCATCAAGATAGAGGGACCAGCGGGCGGCCGATTTATCCTGATCGGGATATTCATCTAGCAGCCAATCTGGTCGCAGGTCCAATAGTTGTTAGCCGGACAAATCCCAATCCGAAACACTTCATGGATAGTGGCGCTCAAACGCTTGCGTGGATCGTCGAGCTACTTCATCGGCTCGAAATACCTTTTCAGGCCGTCGGTGGTCTCGCAGCGAAGGCGTACGGAGCCAGGCGGCCACTGGCCGATCTGGATTTCTACGTCCCTACAGATCGACTCGCAGACATCGCCCGAGCCACGGCGCCCTACATGGTGCGACCACCGTCACATCACAGCGACGAATCGTGGGACCTTATTTTCCTGAAACTCGAGTATGCGGGTTGCGAGGTGGAGCTTGCTGGCGCAGAAGGGGCGCGCTTCTTCGACCGCGGCGCAACTCGGTGGTGCGAGGCTGGAATCAACTTCGACTTATCAGTCGACCGCTTCCTCTTTGATGTACGCGTTCCGGTTATGCCTATGGCGCAACTGGTTGAGTACAAGCGGCGCCTCGCTCGTGATGTTGATCAAGAGGACGTTGCCGATATCATGGCGGCCCAATCGGAAGCCGGCTAACATCCGAATTGAGCCGAAGGGCCACGGGCTCTTGACATCGTGTCGCCGAGGTGCGCGGCCCATTCGCCACGTTAGCCAGACACGATCCGGCCGACGATGTTAACGTCGTCACATGCCCGAGATTTCGCGCTTCTTCGGAATCATCGTTCGCATGTTCCCTGAGGTTGGCGCACCTCATCATCGGCCTCATTTTCATGTGGCCTACCAGGAGTGCACGGCCGTATTCGCCCTTGATCCACTCGCGTGCATGACCGGTACGCTACCGCGCACACAACAACGGCTGGTCGAGGCTTGGGCTGAGATTCATCACGACGAACTGGTGCACGATTGGTCTCTCTTGCAATCCGGCCGACCGGCGCTCAAGATTGAGCCATTGCGCTGAACAAGGGAGGCCGGCATGACCCACGCGATCCACCGCGTCAGGCAATTTGACATCGTCGGACCGTACACGCTCGCGCTGGAATTTGAAGACGGCACGCGGCAGCGCATCGACTTCCAGCCCGTTCTCCAGGGCGAGGTGTTTGGCGCCCTTCAGGATCTCACCCAGTTCAACGCCGTGGAGCTTGACGCCACGTTCGGAACGATTCAGTGGCCCAATGGCGCAGACTTCGATCCCGAAACCCTTCACGACTGGCCGAAGTACCGAGACGACTTCATCGCAATGGCCAAGCGTTGGGCCGACACGGCGTCGGACGCCAGACCGCTGGCTAACCAGCGAATGGAGCCGACGCGCCGCTGAAGGCGGACGACGCGCGGCTCATCCGCGAGTGTTGGGCCGACAAAGGAAGGCCGAGCCGGTCAGACAGACTTCAGAAGCCGGTCATACCCGGCATGGTCGCCGATCCAGAACCAGATAATCTCGTCGTCCTTTACGATGGCGACCGCTCGGCATGCACGCGTGACGCGAACAGAATAGATGGGTTCTCCGTCGTGCACTTTCTTGAACCGAAGGCTCGGGTGGTGCGGGTTCTCCTGAAAGAGTCGATAGGCCTTCCGGGCGGACTCGCGGGTTTCCGGCGGCAACTCACGATACGCCGCCCAGAATCGCGGCGTTGCCCGGGAGGTCACAACTTATCGAGGTCGAGCGGCGCCGTGCGGCCGGCTGCACGGTCAGCCAAGGCCTCTGCCGCAAGCTTGCTCAGGGCGTGCTGGGAGCCACCGAACTGGCGGTCCCACTGCTCTTCATCGCGAAGCTCTTCGAGCAGCCAGCGCCCGATCCGATCCTGCTCTTCGGGGGGCAGCTTCGCCAATTCCGCGAGGGCCGCTTCGAGAACCTGGGTCACGATGCCAGTATACCGAAGAGTGATCGGGCGGCCCATCATCGGCTTGCAGCCGACGGCGGCCAGTGAAATGGTGATGGCCGCCGCGGCTGATGCCGTGCGTTGGGCCGACTGGGACGAACGACAACGAACGTGTCTAGTTCTAGGACCTTCGTGAAAGGCACATAGGCCAGCGCCGATGCATCGCTTTCAGACGACCCTCGTGCCCGGCAAGGAGCGCCCCTATACGTCTTCGACCTTCCTGATCATTCCCCACGCGCTCGCGAAGGCATGGGGGGCGGGTCAGAAAGCGCTCCGCGGTACCATCTCCGGCACGGCGTACGTGGCGGAAGCGAAGCGGCCGGAGACTCGACTACGGCGCGCCCGCACCGCGCCGGCAGGCATTCGCGCCCGCGCGTTTCCCCGGTAGGGTGGAGGCGACGGTGCGTGCCATCGATGGCGACGGGCCGCCCAGCCACGGGCATCCTCGTCGCCTGCGGTAGTCTCGTTCCGAAGGGAGCACAATCATGGGCAACCGGCGCGAACTCATCCGGATCTTCGCCATTCTCGCGGCCTTTGGCGTCTTGAGCCTCTTCGGCATGGTCGCCAAGCCGAGCTTCACGGTCATCCGAGCGGTTGACGTGGTTCAGCTGATCGGGACCGGCATGTGCTTTGGCGCCGCGATCCTTGCGCTGGTCTTCTTCCTGCGCAGCGCTCGTTCGAGCTAAGGGCTCGCGAAGAAAGCACGTGGCCATTCTCGGCGAGAATGCGCCCAGGTGGGTCTCAATGTGAGCCCGCCCGTCTGTACCCCTTGCATTCATAGGGGGCGTGCGGTAGTCTTCCCTTGAAACACAAGGGGAACGATGGATCGCACTCGACTCGACCTGATTCGCGGCACGCTCGACGTGCTCATCCTCAAGGCGCTGGCCTGGGGACCGCTGCACGGCTACGCCATCTCCAGCTTCATCCGCGCGCAGAGCGACGACGCGCTGCTCGTCGAGGAAGGCACCCTGTATCCCGCGCTCTGGCGGCTCGAGAGCAAGAAGCTCGCCGACGCCGAGTGGGGCCTGTCCGAGAACAATCGCAAGGCCAAGTTCTATCGCCTGACGCCGGCCGGCCGCCGCCACCTGCAGCAGGAATCGCGCACGTGGTCCGCCTACGCCGCGGCCGTGGCCAAGGTCCTCGGGGCGACGCAGCCGCTGGCGCGCCGCAAGCCGGTATGACACGCCACGCCAGGCGTCCCCGCTTCGTCCGGCGCCTGTTTGGTCCGGATCCCCGGGCGGACGTGCGCGACGAGCTGCAGTTCCACCTGGACGCCAGGGTCGACGATCTGATCGCCGACGGCTGGTCGCCGGACGAGGCACGACGAGAAGCCGAGCGCCGGTTTGGCGACCTCCGCTCCGTCCAGCAGATTGGCGAACGCATTTGGAGGCACGATGGTTCGACGTCAGCGACGCTCCACGGCTCGCGGCACGTTGCTTGTCGGAGTCCGTGCCGCCGTCGTAGTCAACGGCGGCGGCTGGCAGATTTATTATCCGGCGACCCAGCAGAGCCCGAATGGCGCGCGGCTGGTGGTCCGGTCGAGCCTGCCGCTCGACTCGCTTGGATCGGGCGTGCTGGCGGCGCTTCGCGAGCTCAACCCGCGGCAGCCCGCCGCGCCGCTGCTGCCGCTCGAGACCATCGTCAGCCACGCGGTGTCGCCGCGCCGATTCTTCTTGTCGGCATGGCCGGCCTCGGCTGCTGCTCGCCGGACCCGGCATCCACGGCGTCATCGCCTACTCGGTCGCGCGGCAGTCCCGCGACATCGGCGTCCGGATGGCGCTCGGCGCCAGCGCCGGTCGCGTGCGGGGGGAGGTGCTGCTCGCGACGCTGCGCGTGACGCTCATCGGCATCGTCGTCGGCGTGGCTGTGTCGCTGGCGGCGTCGCGCCTGGTCGCGTCGCTGCTCTACGCCACGTCGCCCTGGGACGCGTCAACGTATATCGGTATGGCCGCGCTGTTCCTCGCGGTCGCGCTCGTCTCCGGTTACCTGCCCGCCCGGCGAGCGTCGCGGATCGACCCGATGGTGGCGTTGAAGAGCAGCTGACGCGCACGTATCGAGCCAGGAGCGAGCGCGCGTTCTGTCTCAGGGAAGAATCCGGCTACCCAGGGCCCATGGGGGGGGCGCCGGGGCCAGCGGTCGCGTCCGGGAACGCGTCTAATGTTTGCTGTCCTTGCGCCAGCACCTTGATGTTGACAGCCGACACCAAGCGGCGTTAATGTCGGCTACCGACACCAATGGCGACCCGCACCATTCCCGATATCCTTCCCGGCACGCTGGATCTGCTGATCCTGCGAACGCTGCAGGGCTCGGCGCTGCACGGCTGGGCGATTTCCGAGCGCATCCAGCAGATCTCCGACGACGTGCTCCAGATCAACCAAGGCTCGCTCTACCCCGCGCTGCACCGCCTCGAGCATCAGGGCTGGATCGAGGCCGAGTGGGCTATTTCCGAACTCGGGCGGCGGGCCAAGTACTACAGCCTGACCGCGTCCGGGCGCCGTCAGCTGACCGTTGAAACCGAAGCGTGGGACCGCATGTCCAGGGCCATCGGACGTGTGATGAAACTGGCCTGACGCCGTGACACTCCGCGACTGGCCACTTCGCCTCCGTGCCCTGATCGCACCGCGTCGCGTGGAACGCGAGCTCGACGAGGAACTGGCCTTTCATCTCGAACATGAGGCCGAGAAGCTCATCGCCGGCGGCATGAGCCCCGGGGAAGCGGGCCGCACGGCGCGCGCGCGATTCGGCCCTGTGGCGCTGGCGGCCGATCAATGCCGCGACCAGCGGGGCACGTCGTTCATCGACACGACCTTGCGCGACATCCGGTACGCGCTGTGCACGTTCAGGCGCGCGCCGACAGCCGCCGCGACCGTTGTCGGCACGATAGCGATCGGCCTCGGCATGATCGCTGTCGCGTTCGCTTTTTACAACACGCTGTTTCTGCACCCCGACGCGGTCCGCGACCCGGCCGAACTCTTCACCGTGCGGCGTCCCCCGCAGCCCAACGCCAAAGTCTGGATGCCGTTTACCAGACACGACCTCGACGCGCTGCGGCGCGAGACGAGCGTCCTGACCGACGCGTCCGGCATCGCGCTGTTCCCCGTCTCGCCACGGATCGACGGCCGCGTTACCGACGCAGCGTTCGTCACGGGCAATTTCTTTCAGGTGCTCGGCACCGGCGCCACGCGCGGACGCACGCTGCTGCCGGACGACGACGCGCCGGGCGGCGGTCAGGCGGTGATCGTGCTGAGCCGCCGCGGCTGGACGCGACTCTTCGCCGCCGACCCAGACGTCGTCGGACACCGCGTGCGCATCAGCGGCGTGCCATTCGAGGTGGTCGGCGTGATGCCGGATGGCTTCCGAGGCCTGAGCAGCACACCCGACTACTGGGCACCGCTGTCGATGATGGGCCGGCTCCAACCGTCCTCGGCGGGCAAGGAAGCCCACACCGAGATTGACATCATCGGCCGGCTGAAACCGGGCATCTCCGAGGAGGCGGCCACCGCGGCGCTGACCGCGTGGGTGGCGGCGAATCCCGAATTCAAGCCGAGCCGCGGATACCCGAAGACCGCGATGCTAATCCCCGCGGCCACGCTCTCGGACGAAGCGACCCAGGGACTGCTGCAGTTTGCGCCCGTCTTCTTCGCGTTCGGGCTCATCCTGCTGATCGGCTGCGCCAACGTCGCCAACCTGCTTCTCGCCCGCGGCGTCTCACGCCAGCGAGAAATTGGCGTCCGGCTCTCGCTCGGCGCATCGCGCGGGCGCATCGTCCGGCAGCTGCTCACCGAGGGCCTGCTGCTCGCGCTGGCCGCGGGGGCCGCCGGGCTCGTGATCGCCCGCCTCGCGCTTGAAGCGGCCATTCGGACGACCGCGGGCACGATGGGCGCGGCACTCGCGGACACCTACCGATTCGACGTGCCGTCCACTGACTGGCGCGTCGTGGCCTTCGTGTTCGCCGGCGCGATCGTCTCGACCGTCGCGTTCGGGCTGATTCCCGCGCTCCGCGCCACACGCCTCGAACTCGTGAGGACGATGCGGGGCGAGATCGTCGCGGACGGGCGGCCGGGCCGGTCGCGCAGCGCGCTCATTGCGGTGCAGGTCGGCGCCTCGGCGCTGTTGCTGATCACGTCGGCCGTGTTCCTCCGGGGGGCACACGCAGCGGCCGGGTTGGACGCCGGCATCCGGACGTCGGACACGCTGACGATTCAGATTGCCAACGAGCCGCTGCGCGCGGCCGTGGTGGATGCGATCAGGACCGATCCGGTTGTGGCGGCCGCGGCGGCATCGAATCCGAGTCCGTTCGGACTACAGGGCGCCGCGGAAGTGTTCTCGCCCTCGACCCGCGACACCGTTGGGACGGTCGTGCGGGGCTACAAGCTCGTGTCGCCGAACTATTTCGACGTGCTCGACATCGGCATCGTGAGAGGCCGCGGATTCACTCCGGAGGAACGAGGGCTCGAGGCCGGCGTCGCGGTGGTTTCGGAGGCGACCGCGGACAAACTCTGGCCCGGCGGCGACGCGCTCGGCCAAGTGATCGAGCTCAAGAGCTTCCAGGAGCCCTCGTCGTGGCCGCGCACGAAGATCGACTTCACCGGCGGCCGGTTCACCGTGATCGGCGTCGCGCGTGACGCCGGCGGCAACCGGGCGCCGGTGATGTTCTCGAGTTTCAGCGGGGGCCACATCTATCTGCCGGCGAACGCCGACATGGCCGGGACGTCGCTGACCGTGCAGGTCAGGGGCGACACCGAGCAGGCGCGGCGAGGGCTGATCGAGCGGCTCACGAAGGTGGATCCCGCGATGGGCGCGATCCTCTCGCTCTGTACCAGAGCGGGACTCGACGCCTACCTATTGCATCTGGTTTTTGGGACCACGGCCGCGCTGGGTGTGCTGGCGCTGTCGCTCACGCTGTCGGGAATCTTCAGCGTGCTGTCGTATCTCATCGAACAGCAGCGGCGAGAGATCGGCGTGCGCATGGCGCTCGGCGCCACTGGGCGACGCATCGTGGCCGCGGTGCTGGCGCAGTCCACACGGCCGGTCGTGGGCGGTCTGGCTATTGGCGCGACGCTCGCCGGCTCGGTGGCCGCCCTGCTCCTGTCGAGCCGCGCGGCTGCACAGATCAGCCGTGCCATCCACGTGTTCGATCCGCTCGCCTACGCCGTCAGTCTCATCGTCGTCGTCGCAGCATGCCTGCTGGCCGCGCTGATTCCCGCGCTACGGGCGTCGCGTATCGATCCGATGGCGGCGCTCAGGCAGGAGTAAACGGTCCCGCATTCCTGGTTCCTCCATACGCGGGAGCCGTGTGCGTTCGGCGTCAGGCCGGACCTGAAGGTGCGGCCCGCCACGATGGAGCCCCGGACATTCGGGGCCGGGTGGCGCGCTACGTCTCCTGCTCGCGCAGCCTCGCGTCGATCGCCGCGGCCACACGCAAGGGCGCGGCGGTGACCATGGTCATGCTCGTGGCCGTGATCTCGGCGCCGGCGTCGTGGGGCGCGAACGCGCGCCACACTTCGTGCCAGGGCGGAGGCGCAGGGAAGGTCAATAACGGTCATTGCGTTACCCGAGCGACCGCGCGAACGCGTCCTTAATGCGTCGTATCGTTGATCGGGACCGGAAGGTACTTTGGCGCGGCGATCCGTGCGCTGATCTTCTTCCTGCGCAGAACTCGTTTGAGCTACGACAGGCGCTCGCCGGATTGCCGCCGGTGTGGCTCCGACCACGGAAGTCCGATCATTGCGCAGGTCAACAAACGCGATGCCTGCGAAAGTGCCCGAGGAGAATGCGGCCTGGTGGGGAGCCATCGCCGCTGCATTAGACGGTCGCGCCGTCCAACAGCAACTCGAGTGTTTCGGCCGCCCGCCCGGCGAGCGTCGCGGATCGACCCGATCGTCGCGTTGAAGAGCAGTTGACGCGCACGGAGCGCGCCGGGTATGCGGGCTAGAACGTCTGGCCGATGCCGACGTACCAGCGGCCGCGCGGCTGCTGGTCGCGGTCGGTCAGGGGCAGGCCGAAATCGATCCGCAGCAGCGCGAACGGCGAATGAATCCGCAGGCCGGCGCCGGTGCCGACGTTCAGTTTGGCGAACGTGACGTCGCGGGCCTTCGTGAAGACGTTGCCGGCGTCGAGGAAGCCCACGCCGCGGAGCCACTTGAAGATGGGAAACCGCACTTCCTCGTTGAGCACGACCATGCCGTTGCCGCCGATTGGTCCGAAGTAATCCGACGGCCCGAGCGCGCCTTCGGCAAAACCGCGCACCGTGGTAGCGCCGCCGACCGTGAACTTCTCGGAGAGGTCCTGCGCGCCGAACCCGCGTCCCAGGCCGAGGCGAAACGCCGACGCCAGCACGACGCCGCTCACGGACCGGAAGTATTCCTGCTGAGCCAGGTACTTGATGAACCGGAGGTCGGATCCAAGCGCGCGCGAGCCGAACTCCAGACCGGATGAGTGGAACCAGCCGCGGTGCGCATTGGAGGGATCGTCGCGCGTGTCCCACGCATAGGTGGCCGTCAGGCGTGCGATATTCGTCGCCACGTCGTACGGCGGCAGCGGGCTCTCCGGATCCGGATGCGGCTCGAAGTTGTGCTTGTGGGCGTAGCTATAGCCGTACGTCACGTTCATCGCGGGTGCCGGATGAAACCGCTGCTCGAACGTGTACTCCGTGCCGCGCTCGACGATCGTGAGGTCGGTACTGGCTGGCGGGCGGAAAGACCTGTCGTGACGTCGTCGCGAACAGGTTGGTCACGATGCCGCGCCCGAAGAGCGTGGGCACCGAGAGATATCCGCGGGCGAGGTTGAGGTTGGACTCCGCCTCGCCGGCCACGCCGACCGTGAGCGCGCGGCCGAACAGACGCCGTCGCAGCAGGTCGGCGACGAAGGCGGGCCTCACCACCCGCGTCGGCTGCGCGGGCGCGACCTCGTCGTTCAGCCGGAACCCGTAGCGGAGGCGATACCGCGGCACTTCCTTCAGGGTGACCACGGCCTGCACCGGCTGGATGCCGGCGGGCGGCGGCACGGACGGGTGTTCGACCGGCTCGAGCGTGACCTCGGCGTTCTGGAAGATGCCCGTGTCGTACAGCCGCTTCTGCGCGCGATAGACCTTCGCCAGGCTGGCCGGCTGGCCGGGCGTGAGGTCAACGGCGCGGTCGATCACGCCGCGATCGATCGACTTTGCCCCCCGGACCTCGACGCCGGAGACCACTTGCTTCGGTCCCTCGTCGATGGTGACCGTCACGGTCACCCGCGCCGGCGCGCGATGGGGCTCGACCGAGACCGACACGCGCACGTCGTTGTAGCCGTTGCGCAAGTACAGGTCCTCGACGCGCCGCCTGGCGGGCTCGACGTCCCCGGGTTGGTACGGGTTCCCGGCGGTCAGGCCGAACGAGGCGACCACTTCCTCGGTCGAGAACGCGTCGTTACCCCGTATCTCAATCGCGCCGACCTGGAACGCCGGGCCCTCGTCCACACGCACGGGCCGTGTGGCCGTCGTGCCGCTGAACTCGGGTGCGCCCGGCGTGACCTTGACGTCCAGATAGCCCCGCGCCTGGTAGTAGGCGTCGAGGGTCTGCTCGAGTGCGTCGGGATTCAGCCAGACCTGGGTGCCAAGACCCGCCGACGCGATCGCGTCCTCCAGGTCGTCGGTCGAGACGGCGCGATTGCCAGAAAAGGCGAGTCGGCGGTCGGCGTAGTCGATGCCCGGCGCGATCTTCACCGTGATCGTCTTGTCGGCCGGTCCAGAGGCCGGATCCACGGTCGCCGTCACGTCCGCGTCAACGTAGCCATCGCGCGCGAGCGCCCGGCGCGCGATCTGCTGGAGATCGTCGACCAGAAACCCGTCGAACACGGCGCGGCCCCACGCCGCGCGCATCTCCGAGACGACGTCATCCGACACGCTGAATCCCTCGATCACGAGGCGCGTCCGCGGACCGCGCTCGATCTGGTAGTCGAGGACGACACCGCCTCCGCCCGCCGCGGGCGTCTGGCGATTGGCGACCACGTGGGCTTCGAGGAAGTCGCGATCGTGGTACCACGCCGACGATCCGATCGCGGTCGTTCTGCCATCGGTAGAAGTCGAAGGCATCGCCGGCGTGCAGGCGCACGAGCTTCGCGAGGTCGCGCTCGCTCTCGCCCGGCGAGCCGGTGAACCGGACGGCCGCGATCCTCGCGTGCTGGCCCGCCGACTGCGCCGGAGGCGCGAGCGCGGCCGCGCCAGGCGATCGGCCGAACGTCAGCTCGTGGCGAAACTCGTACACGCGGCTGTTGTTGTCCTCGTTGGTCGCGCGCAGCTCGACGGCCGGCACCGGGCGATAACTCACCACCCAGGTGATGTCGCCGGTCGCCGTCAGACTCTGCGAATAGATGAGCTCCACGTTCGAGCGCAGCCGCTTCGCGAGGGTGAGCCGCGCGCTGGGGTCGGTATTGGTCGAGAGCAGGTCGAAGTCCGAGGCGGCGGCGCCGAGCCCCTGGCTCACCTGCACCGACTCGAGGCCGACGGTGCGCCCCGCGCGCCCGAGGAACTCGCCGGAGAGCAACATGAGCAACTGGCCGCGCGCGACGTCGGTCTGCGCGACCGTGGACTCGCGGGCCAGCTGTCCGGTGAGCAGCAGCGACACGGCGTCCTGCTCGCTCACGCCGGGACTGCTGAGCGAGACGTTGAGCTTGTCGGGCGTGCCGGTGATCGCGAGCGTGACGTCGTAGTTCTGGACGTGGGTCTCGAGCGACAGGTCGAGGTCCGGCTCGATGCGCGTCGGGTTCGTGAAGTTGACCGTCCCGTGCTGCACCTGATAAATCCGGCCGCCGAGGTACACCTGCCCGCCCTCGCGCGCCGTCAGTCGTCCTCCGAGCGCCGGCTGGCCGACCGTGCCCGTCACCCGGACGGTGCCCGCGATGGCGCCGCGTGCGTAGTTGTTGTCGACGACGAGGTCCTCGGCCGTCACGATCGAGACGCCAAGCCGGAGCCCGTCGAGGGGGCCAGGCGTCCCGCCGCCGATGCTGGCCGCGCTGAACGATGGCGCGCCGCCGCCGAGAATCGCTTCCGCCAGACTGATCGGCTCCAGGTACCCGCCGCGCAGAATCGTCACCTTCCCGGTGAGCAACGGCGCGCCCCGGTCGGCGCCAAGCGCGAGATCCGCGTCGACCTCGGTCCGAAGATTCTCGGGAATCTCGAGCGCGAGGCCGCGACCCCGGATCGCGAGCGAGCCTCCCGTCAGCGCCAGATTCCGGTACTGCAGCGTGCCGTCCACGTCAATCGTGCCGCCGTTGGCGTGGCCGGACACCTGGCTCACGCGGATCTCGTCGCCCGAAAACGCCACGGTGCCCGTGACGTCCGAGACGGCCATCCGCGGCGCTCGCATGATGGCGCTGGCCTGGGCGATCGCGATCTGGCCGGCGAGGGCCGGGTCGGCGAGCGAGCCGGTAGCCTTGACGCCCAGCACTAAACGGCCGGACGCGGCAATGTCGGGCGCGAAGGCGCCGATCATGCGGAGATCGAGCGAGCCCGCCAGCCCGAGGTCGAGCGTCGGCGACGCCGAGGCCAATCCCACCTGTCCCTGACAGGCTAAACCGGTTGCCCGCGCCCGCCCAGGTCCACTGCACGACATCGAGACGGCCGTCGGCCAGTCGCAGGTGCGTGGGCTCGGTCTGGCCGATGGGAATCTTCGCCACTTCAAGGTTGGCGCGGTCGAGCGTCAGGTCGCCGGTGACCTGCGCCAGATCGAGCGCGCGGGCTTCGACGGTCGCGCGCGCGTCGATCCGCCCGGTGACCTGCGCCAGCGTCGCCGCATCGACGAACGACGCGAGCATCGCCGGCGTGGCCGACGTCACCTGGATCTCGGCACGCGCCGGATCGTCGTCGGCCGGTAGCGAACGGCGGTACGCGGCGGGCAGAAGGTCTCCCAGCACGCGCGCGGGCAGCGTGCCGGAGGCCGTGATCGCGGCGCCCTGCCAGGTGCCGCGGGCCTGCTCCAGATGCAGTACGCCGGTCTCGTAGCTGGCACCGATGGTCAGTTGCGTCGCCGGTGGAAACTCGCCGGCGGCGACGCGGCCATCCGTCAGCGACAGCGTGCCTGACACCTCGGGCGCCTCGAGCGGGCCGCTCGCGCGAAGCCGTAGGTCCAGCGCGCCGGACGCCTGCCACTGTCGGGCGTCGGGTATGAGCGCGCGAGCGAGGGGTTGCAGGTCGGCGACAGGGCCCGCAAGCGCGACCTGAAGGCCAAGGGCGCGATCGACGCCGGCGCCCAGACTGCCCGATGCCGATAGGGAAAATGCGCCGAGCGCGACATCAAGGCCTTCGACATCGAGACGATGCCCCGCATAGCTCACGCGAAACGGTCGATCGGCACGAAGGGCGACGCCTCGAACCGCGGCGCCTGTCACGCTCCCGGTGACCTCGGCCGCGGCCGCCTGGAGGTCGTCGAGCGTTCCGCTCCCGGTCGCGTGAAGCGACACCGTTCCGGACACGTCAGCCGGGCCCGCGGTCGCGGCCTCCGGCGCCGCCGTTTGGGCCGGCCTCATCCGGCGGGCGATCTCCGCGAGATCCGCTCCGTCAACCGTCGCGTCAACCGTGAAGGTCCGATCAGCCAGCCCGGCCGACGCCGTCACGATGGTTCGGACGGCCGGCAGATCGGCGTGCAGCGTTGCGCGACCGTCTTGGAGATCGATCTGCGCCTGAACCGCGCCAAGGTTTGGTCCGCTGGCGAATCGCAGCTCGCCGGCGTCGGCGCGCAGTTCGACCGTTGGACTCGCCAGCGTGCCGCCAAGCGTCGCCGTGGCGTGGACCGTGCCTTCCGGCTGCCAGTGCGGCGGCAGCGTGCCGGAGAGCCTGGCAAGATCGGGCAGCTCTCCGGACATCTCTCCGCTCACGCGCCCGTCGGCCAGTCGCACGGCGCCAACTCCGGTGACGACGTCGGAGCCCACCGCGAGCCGAAGGGAACTGACGTCAAGGCGCGCCGGGGTGAGAGCGAACGCCACCGTTCCCGTCGCCGGACCGGTATCGTCGAGCCATACGTTGGAGATCTCCAGCTCGCCGCTGGCCTGCGGCGCGCGGACGGTGCCGCTGAGCGCGACTCGCGCGCTCGCCGATCCGCGGACGGTGTCGAGCACCTTGGCGCGCGGCCAGCGGATGGCCCGACGCGGCAAGGCGGGACAGCGCTCCTTGAAGATCGCTCACTCGTGCCTGAACGTTGCCGTCAATCGACGTGGCCGCGAAGTCCGAGGCCAGTCGTCCCCCAATGGCCGCTTCCACCGTCCCGACTCCCACCACGCGCTGGTCGACATTCATCGTCCACTGGCGACGATCGACCGCCGCGCTGATCCGCCCTTCGAGCGCCATCGCGTTCGAGCCGGCGCCGGGGGCGTGCAGCACCATGGCCAACTGGCCGCGTCCGCCCATCACGTCGCGGTCCGTCCACTCGTACGTCGCGTCACCTTGGGCATGCCCGGCAATTGGTACGGGCACGGTTGGGGCGACGCGTCCGAGGGCTGCGACGTCCACGCCGCTCCATCCGAGACGGACCGTCGAGGCGCCTCGCTCGTCGAGGTGCACCGCGGCGCTGCCCGTCACCGTGCCGCCGGCCACCGTGGCGTGCAAGCCGTCAACGGTTGCGACCCGGTTGGCAATGGCGAGATGGCTTGTGAGCGAGACGGCGCCCAGCCCCGGCCACGCGAGATCGCTCGTCGTCACATCGGCGGCGATGACCAGCGCGTCGAGCGGTCCATCGACGCGCCCGGCGATGCTCACGCGAGCATTCGGCGCCGGCTTGGGCACGGCCGCGGGGGCGAGCTCGGCCGCATTGAGGCTGACCTGGTACTCCACGGCCGCGCGCGGCGCCTCCGAGAGCAGTCCGACGCGTCCGGCGGCATGCGCGTGGATGGCGGGACCGTCGACGTCGAGCGAGGCCACGGTCAGCGTCGTGCCGTCAAACGCGAGGCGAGCCTGGAGCGCTCCGATGCTCGTCTCGTACCGATCGGCGCGAACGTCCGCGCGCCCGGTCATGGACAGCAGACCCGCAAGGTCGCGGCCCGGCTGGCGTGTGAGATCGAGCGTCGTGCCCGACACGGCGGCATTCACGCCGTTCGCGGCGTCCTCGTATCGGAGGTCGAGTCCGCGAACGAGCAGCCGGTCGATTGACACCGGGCCCGCCGCGCCTCCGCCGCCACCCGCCAATGGCAGGTTGGTCGTCCCCGACGCGTCACGGATGATGACGACGCGGGGCCGATCGATCTCGACCGACTGGAGGGCGAAGGTTCCCCAGAGCACCGACCACGGCACGTCAACGCGAACCGTGTCAGCCGTCAGGAACGGCGTCGCCTGGCCGACGGCCGACAGCGTCACGCCGTCCAGCTCGGCCCGCAGTCCGAGCACGCTGTAGGACAGGCCGCGCGCCGTCAGGCGCAGGCCCGCCGCGTTCAGGCGCTCGGTCAGCCGCGCCAGGACGGCGCGGCGCACGAACGGGGCGTGCACCAGCGCGGCCACGCCAATGGCGAGCGCGAGGACGATCAGAGCGGCGACGCGCGTCGAGCGCCGCCGCCAGACTGGGTGGACGCGGACCATGAGGACTTGCCGGCCGCGGGACCGGATCGCCCGCGGCGATGGCCGGTTCGACTACCGCCCGCGAATGGTGCGCATGATCGACATCGTCGCGTCGTGTTCGGGAGCGTTGGGCGCGAGCGTCAGGAAGTGGTCGAAGTACAGGGCCACTTTGTCGGGACGTTTGATGTGCGAGTACGCCAGGCCCGCGTAGTACTGGGCGTAGGCGAATGTCGGGTCGAGCTGCGCCGCGCGCTCGAACGCGTCCGCCGCGCCCGGCCAATCGCCCCGCTGCGCCTTGACGAGGCCCAGTTGATACAGCACGTGGAACTTCTGGGCGAGCGTCGGCTGCGCGGGCGCCGGTGCGGTTGCGGTCGTCTTCATCGAGGCCGCTTCCACACGCTTCGACGCCTCAGTCGCGGTCGCGAGCGCCTGGTCGATGTGGTTGTCGACGAACGCCACGGCAGATTGTCCGACGAGCTTCCAGAGCGGATCGACCTCGGCGGCGAGACGGCCGAACTCCTGCTTGGCTTTGTCGCTCTGGTTCAGTCGCAGATACACCTGGCCGGCCAGGTAGTCCTGGGAGGGACTCGTGGTGCCGGCCGTCCGCGCCGTGGCGATCGCTTTCAGCGCGTCGCCGTACTGCCCGGCCTCGAACGCCTTCTGCGCCTGAGAGATCGGCGGCGGCGCCGGCGTGGGGGTTTGTCCGAATGCCGAAGACGCGCACATCAGCGCCGCGGCACACAGCAGGGGAAATCGCATGGCAGTCTCCTTTGTAGTACCCATCACTTCTATCTTCTATCTTCACAGACTCCGGCATACCCGGACGCCGGGAATTTGCGCGCGGCATCGCCCTCTGACGCGGAGTCATGCGTCCAGGGGTGGACGATCGTCACGAAGATCGTAAAGCCTGACCGGTGCGGCGTCTGTTCGCTTGTGCACAGAGGCCAGGCTGCCAGGCGCAGCCGGCCGAGCGCAACTACGTGCACTGCGGGTGCGCCTGACGATCATTCGTTTGATAATCCCGGCACCAACCTTGCGCCCCAGTGCTAGTCTCTGCACGGGCTATGACATCGAGACGGAAGGGCCAGCGGGCGGCCGATTTATCCTGATCGGGATATCCAGCGAGCGACCGGCCTGGTTGCAGGTCCAATAGTTGTTGGGCGGACAAAGACGAACCAGAACAGCACCTATCGAAGATTTGGCCCCCGGTCGCGCTTGGCACCCCAGAACGCGCGGACGATCACCTGGTCATTATCGAAGGTGTAGTAAAGGTGGCACCCGAGCTTCTCCACGTAAAGACGCCGAAGGCCGGGTACGCGGGCTTGGGGATATTGGGTGCCCGCTCCAGGAAGCACGGCCAGAACTTTGGTCGCAGCCTCAAGCTCGGTCGTAAAGATTTCTCGGTAGTCGCGGTTCTCGATTCACCACGCCCGCTCGCGATCGACGTGGCGGCTCGCGGTGACGGTGAAACGGACGCGGCGCTCCCTCAACGCGATCGGAGCTCCTTCAGGAGGTCGGCGGCATCCACGAGACGACCGGCGACCACATCCGCCTGTGACTCCGCGAGCGCGGCATGGAGCGCCGCTCGGTCGGCGTCGTCCAGCCAGTCACCAGGGTCCAACGGAAGCAACTCAACTTCCGTGCCCTCCGGCAACGAGGTCGGCTCATCCATGACCAATCGGCCGGCCTGAACCCGAGCTTTAATCGTCATGACGACGAGCCTAGCACCCGACGTGCCGCCCAACA
This sequence comes from uncultured Acidobacteriota bacterium, assembly GCA_963849525.1. Classification (GTDB taxonomy): domain Bacteria; phylum Acidobacteriota; class Vicinamibacteria; order Vicinamibacterales; family SCN-69-37; genus CAVXSP01. The sequence continues at coordinate 1,657,424 of CAWKHL010000010.1, forward strand.
AGCGCTTGCCGCCGACGGCGGCCGGCGCCATGATGAGGCCGCCGCGGCTGAAGCGCGACGTTGCCGGATCGTGTCCCTTGGCAGGTTCATCGGAAAGCTGCCAGAATCGGCGTTGTGAGCCCGACGGTTCTGCAAAGTGGTCCGTACCGGTTCTTCTTCTTTTCGAGCGATCGGGACGAGCCGATGCACATTCACGTCGAGCGGGAGCGGCGGGTGGCCAAGTTCTGGCTGGACCCCGCCAAGGTCGCGTACAACCAAGGGTTTTCGCCGACCGAACTGAACAAGATCGTGGGGCTGGTGCGCGAGCGCCAGGCTGAACTGCTGAAGGCGTGGCATGACTACTTCAAGTCTGGCAACTGAAACGGCGGCGGCAAAGCGCGTCCGAGTCACTGGCGACCGGCTGGTGGTCGAGCTACGAGACGGCCGGAGCGTGTCGGTTCCGCTGGAGTGGTATCCGCGGTTGGCCGAGGGGCGGCCGAGCGAGCGTCGGAAGTGGGAGTTGATCGGTCCAGGCCTTGGCATTCACTGGCCGGAGCTCGACGAAGACATTTCCGTTGAGGGCCTGCTTCTCGGTCTGCCCTCCGGCGAGAGCGCTGCGTCACTGCAAAGGTGGCGGGCAGCGCGCCGGCGCCCGGGTAACAGACGAATAGAGCCGACGCGCTCTGGCTCGAGAAAGCGCGCGGCTCATTCGTAGCGTCTAGGCGCTTACGCGAAGCAGCGTCTTGGGAGTGACCGTGGCGAGAGCCGCGAGCAAGTCTGGGACCAGCGGTTCAAGCGACTCGAGACGGTTGCGTTCGGCGACCAGAGCTACGGTGGCTAGCGGGAGAGGCGTGAGCCAGGGGCGCGTCTTCCGGCTGCTGCTGACCGAGACCGCACTCGTGACCGGCGGTGCGGGGGCCGTGGGCCTCCTGATGACCTGGGCCACGACCGCGGCGCTGACATCGCGCGGCCTTCGCGTCGCGCGATGCGGATCGCTTCCAGCCGCGCGCTGCAGCACGACTGACGCCGTCGTTACCACGCGTGGTAGTAGCCGTCGGCCTGGGTGACCTGCACCGGCACGCCGAACAGCCGCGACAGCGACGAGGAGGTCAGGATCCGCTCCTTTGGTCCGTCGTCCACGACGCGCCCGTCTTTCAGCAGGATGACGCGATTCACTTCGGGGACGATCTCTGGCAGATGGTGCGTGACGAGCACGACCGTGACGCCGCTCTGGGCGATCGTGCGGATGGACTCGCGCAGTTGGTGCGCCGCGCGAAGGTCGAGGCTGTTCGCCATCTCGTCCAGGACGAGTGCGGCCGGATCGTGCACGAGCGCCCGCGCGATGACCAGGCGCTTGGCCTCTCCGGACGAGAGTTCGTGCAGCGGCCGGTCGGCGAGATGGGCGATTTCGAGGCGGGCGAGCAACTCGTCGGCCTTCCGCGCCATCGCCGGCGTGACGTGATGGTGCGCCCAGACGCCGATGCTCGAGAAGAAGCCCGAGAGGATCGTCTCGCGGCCCGTGACACGCTGCTGGACTTCAACGAAATCACTCGATCGCCCGCGCGTGCACTCCGTCACGAGGTCGTTGGTGACGATGCCGAGCATCGACCGCAGGCTGGTGACGTCCCACCGGTCGCGACCGAGAATCCGCAGCGTGAACGGCCCTTCGTCGGTCACCGGGTAGCATTCGCGCGTGAAGGTCTTGATGAGCGTGGACTTCCCGCAGCCGTTGGGGCCCAGGATGGCGACGTGCTCGCCCACGCCAATCGACAGCGACACATCGTCGAGGGCGCGCGTGTCGCCGCGGTACACGGTGACGTGTTGATAGTCGAAGAGGGGAGCCGCGGTTGGAGACGAATCGAGAGGCACGCTTCAACATATCCCACGGCGGTGCCACACGCGACAAACCGCACGCCCTGTGCAAGACTAAAACAAGGATGAGTCCGGCCTATCCCATCGCGCGCGCGGCGGCGCTCCGCGTGCAGGCCCACTTCGCGCATCATCGCTCGCTCCTGCAAGGCGAGAGCCGCGAGCAGAGCGCGCCTCCGCCCGCGGTCGAGGCGATCGAGCCCATCATCGACGTCGCGTTCTGGGCGAGCCTCCGCCGCGAGGAGGGCATCACGCCGAAGATCTCGCTCGCGCTGGTGCCGCCGGAGCACGCCGGGCAGCCCTTGCTCTTCGCCCACCCGCTCGCCCTCGACCCAGCGGCGCTCGCGCGTCTGGCGCCCGCGGTCGAGCGGCCCGGCATTCACCTCGGCGTGTGGTGGGACGGCAGAGAACTCCGCGTGTGGGGCACGACGCGCACCCTGCCGCCGATGTGCTTCGTGCTCGAGGTCGTGACGTCCGGACTGCTGGTCGTCAAGCATCGCAGCGAGCCGTTCGGCAAGTTCGTCAACGTGGCCGTACTCGAGGGCGACCAGGTCAAGATCATCGACGAGCGCGGCGCCGACTGGCCGGATTGTCCGGGCGTGATGCGATCGCTTCTGGGGTTCGCGTCGCCGGATCGCCAGGGCGAATCGGTGGATATCCTCGTGCAGTTGTCGGCCTCCATGCGGACGCACGGGCGCGGCGGCGCGCTGCTGGTCGTCCCGGCCGGCTCGAGTGAATGGCGGGAGTCGATCGTCGCGCCGATGCTCTACGGCGTCGAGCCGCCGGTGGCCGACCTCGCGCGGCTGAAGGCGCGCGAGCCCGCCGAGTACCGCCTTCACGAGTGGCAAGAGGAGCTGCGCGATGCCGTCGATGCCATTGCCGGCCTCACGGCGGTCGATGGCGCAACGCTGCTCAGCGATCGGTACGAGCTGCTGGCCTTCGGCGCCAAGATCACGAGGCGCCGAGGCAATCCTCCGGTCGAGCTCGCGACCGTGACCGAGCCGATCGAAGGCAGCCAGAGCCAGACCATGCATCCCTCGCAGTTCGGCGGCACCCGCCACCTCTCGGCCGCGCAGTTCGTGCACGACCAGCGCGACGCGCTGGCGCTCGTCGCGTCGCAGGACGGGCACTTCACCGTGTTCCAATGGTCGCCGTGCGAGGAGATGGTCCACGCGCATCGGGTCGAAGCCCTGCTGCTCTAGTGCCTAGTGCCCAGTGCCCAGTGCTTGGGGGCCCCAGCGCCTGGCGTCTGATGCCCGCCTATCGGTTCCGGTTCTTGCGCCCGGCCCATCGCGACAAGGTAGTATGCCCGTATGTCTCCCTTAGCCCGTGACTGGAGGGTCGATGGCTCGCGTGTTGGTGGTTGACGACGAAGACAACGTGCGGGAGTTGCTGAGGCGTTGGATTGTGGCGGGCGGCGACTACGAAGTCGACGAAGCCGAAGACGCCGAGGTGGCGCTCAAGCGTATGGCCGCGTGTCCGGCGGACGCGGTCTTCTGCGACGTGCAGATGCCCGGGCACGACGGCCTCTGGCTCACGAAAGAGCTGCGCGCCCGCTATCCCACGACAGCCGTCATTCTCGCGACGGGCGTGAGCACCGTCCCGCCGAACGTCAGCATGCAGGCGGGCGTTCTCGCGTACCTGGTCAAGCCGTTCCGCCGCGAGCCGTTGATGAACGCGCTGGTCCAGGCCCTGGAATGGCACAAGGAAACGGTGGCCAGCGGGGCGAAGCCCGAGGATGTTGGCGCGGCGCTGACCGACTGGCTCGACCAACTCAAAGACTTCTGAGGCGACGATGAAGCGACGCGAGTTCGTGACGGCGATCACCGCCGGGGGCGCGATGCTCCTCGGCTCCGCCGCGGCTGCCGCCGGGGCGGTCGAGAGCCCCGCCCAGGAGGGTCCGTTGGAATACTACGAACTGCGCCGGTACCACTTGCTCCGCGGGCCGCACCAGCAGCTCGTCAACACGTACTGGCGCGAGGCCGCGATCCCGGCGCTCAAGCGCGCCGGCGCCGGGCCGATTGGCGTCTTCAACGTGATGATCGGCCCCGAGAGCCCGTCCCTCTACGTCCTCATCGTTCACAAGAACGTCGAGACGCTCGTCACGCTTGGCGATCGTCTGGCGGCGGACGCGGCCTACCAGCAGGCGGCCGCGGCCTACCTGAACGTGCCGGCGACCGACCCGGCGTTCGTGCGCCTGGAGTCGTCGTTGTTGCGGTCGTTTCAGGGGCACCCGACGGTGGCGCTGCCGTTTGGCGGCGGGGATGCCGGGAAGCGAAGCCGCATCTTCGAGCTACGGACGTACGAAAGCCACAGCGAGAAGGCGGCGCTCAAGAAGATCGAGATGTTCAACACCGGCGAGATCGCGATCTTCCGCCGGGCCGGCATGGAGCCCGTCTTCCTCGGCCAGGGCCTGGTCGGCCCGAAACTGCCGCATCTGACCTACATGCTGGTCTACGAGAACATGGCCGCGCACGACAAGGCGTGGAGCGCGTTCGGCTCGGACCCGGAGTGGCGGAAGCTGTCAACCACGCCCGGCTACACCGACCCGGACATCGTCGCCAACATCACGAACCTGTTCCTGCGCCCGACGGATTATTCGGAAGTCTAAGGGGACGGGTCTCGGTCTGTGGAAAACTCGGGCCGACGAGCGAGTTTCCCACAGACCGAGACCCGTCCCCCTATGGAAAACTCGCTCGTCGGCCCGAGTTTTCCACAGGCCGAGACCCGTCCCCCTATTTCAGCAGACGGTCGATGAGCGCGCCGAGCCGCGCCTCGTTCGCGTCGTCGTAGCCCACCATGATGAGGCGGATCTTGCCGTGCTTGTCGATGAGCTCGATCTGCGGAATGCCGCCCACCTGATAGTGTTCGTCGTTCGGGTCCCGCCGCGGCAGATATTCAACCTTGCCTTTGACCAGGACAGCTTCGACCGGGTCGCCGATCGCGATCGGGATGTCGAGGTCGTGCTCGGCGAAGTACTGGCGGTCGTGCGCGATCTCGGCGCTCGCCGTGAGGGGCCGTTCCTTGCCGAAGTACCCGTAGAGCTTCGTGGCGTAGACCACGCGGAATCCTCGCGCGCCGTACTTCTGGCGGAGGCGGTTCACGCCCGGGTAGCTCTCCTTGCACGGCGTGCACCAGTGCGCGCCGAACTCGAGAAGCGTCACGGCGCCGGTCATCGACATCTGGGTTCGGCCGCGGGCGAGATTGAGCCACCGCGGCGCCGTAATCGGGGCGGCCGAGGTCCCGACGAGCGAGTAGCGCGCAATCTCAGGTTCCACCGCGTTTCGTACGCGCGGCGCGTCCGGCAGTTCGGCCGGCGCGCGGCGGAGCAGGGCCAGCGCCTTGTCGGTCATGCCCTCGCCAGCCCACGCTTCGGCCATATCGACGTACGCGTCAACGACCTGCGGCGCGTACTGCGCGTGCGCAGCCGGCGACAGTTGCTTGGCGGCATCGATGAGCCAGGTCGAATGCTTGATGATGCCGCCATCCAGGTCGTCGTAGCGGTAGTACGACAGCATCGCCGTGTGCGCCGTGAATCGCTGGGCTGTGAAGTCGCCCGGCAGGGCGTCGAGCTGGTCAACCAGTTTCTCGAGCCGCGCGTTGCGGGCGTCGCCCTTTGGCTCGTTCTTGAGAATCGTCTCGACGGCTTCGACCAGCGCGTCGGCCTGCCTGAGGGCCGTGTCCGCCTGAGCAGCGGCCCGGCCGGCGACGGCCGCGGGCGGTGCCAGCCGGGATGAGGGAAAGAAGACGGCAGCGAGCAGCGCGACAATCAGGGTCGGCATCGGTGTCTCCGTGGCTGGCGGCGTTCGCCTTCGCGGTCAGCGCGACGGCGCGGCGGCCCGTGCGTGATACGTCTCCGGGGGGCCGAGATAGCTCGCGGCGTCTCGGGCGGCGCTCGTTCGCACGACGATCTTCTGGACGAGCACGGCCGGATCGACCATCCAGACCTTAAGGGTATGGTACCCGGGACCGGCGACCAATTCCTGCGCGGTCACGACGCGCGCGTTGTCGCGGACCGTCTCTTCCCAGTCCCGGTTGCCGTTCTGCGCGTTGTAGTTGGCCGGCACCGCGGTGACGACCTGCGGCGCCTCGTCGTCGAACGACACCGCCAGACGGAGGCCGCGGTCCGGCACGAAGTTCAGCGTGGGCGCCAAGGTCAGGGCCGTTGTCACCGCTCCCGGCGTGAAGAGGTACATGCGGTACTCGAGGCTCGGCGCACCGCTGCCCGGCGTGGCGCTCGGCGCGTCGACCGGCGAGGTCGCGCGCATGCCCGACAGCGTCCGGCCGTAGTCCTCGACCTTGATCCAGCGGCTGGCCCCTGCGTCGGTCTTCTTCGAGTAGTGCTCCGGCTCGATCGACACGTAGCCGTTCGTCTCGACGAAGCCCCGGAGCGTCGCGCGCGTGACTGCCGCGGGGTTGAACTCCGAGACGCCCACGTCGACGGCGCCGCCCGCGCCGCTGACGTGGATCGTTCCCTCGGCCGAGCCCGCGGGCGCTTTGGACCAGTCCACCGTGACCCACAGCCGCGTGTCCTTGGCCACGGTCCCGCGCGCCGCGCTCACCTGGATCCAGGGCGCGCTGGCCTCGGCCGAAAACGCGAACGCGTCCGCGCCTCGATCGAAGACGTCGATGTAGCGGCGCTGCCGGTTGAACGCGTCGATGCCCGGAAGCGTCGGGCGGTCCGACGCGCCCGGCCATGCCTCGGTCGATCCGTCCACCGCCACGCCCATCGAGGCGCCAGATGGCACGGTCGGTTCGGTCAGATGAATCGCGCTCAGGTTGTTTTGCGGCGGGTCGGCCCAGCTTCGGTACCCGATATGGGGCTGGTCCATGAAGTGGTCCCACTTGCCACCGGCGGTCTTGTTGAACTCGGCGGTCAGGTCCGCGTCGGCCTGGAACAGGCTGCGGGTCCTCTCGGCAAAATCATCGGCATCGGCCCGGCCTTGCGCCGCGTAGAGAGCGTTCTTGGCCGCCGCCACGTACATCTCGTTGACTTGCGCCGATGCCTTCGTGGGAAAGAGGACCAGTTCGAAAAAGGCGTCGCGCTTGGCCGCGGGCAGCTTGTCGTAAATGGCCTCGGCCCTACTCGTAATCGCCTGAAAGTCGGCGACGACGCGATCGGCTTCTTGGAAGTTGACGAGACTGTACGTCCCGGCATCGAGCAGTTCGGGCTTCCGGCGGCCGTTGTATTTCGTGTATTTCTCGACGATGTCGGCGATCTGGCCGGCGTACTCCGCGCCGAACTGCTGCGCGGCCCACTGGCGCGTGTAGTCGTCGATGTTGCTGTTCGTCCACCGGCTCGTGTCCCACGCCAGGTCGAGGAAGTACTGCGTCGGCAGCTCGTAGCCCTTGAGGTGCCCCACGTTGACGATCCACACGCGGTCGGCGCCGTACTCCTTGGCGAGGCTCATCTGATCCCAGATCTTCGCGAGGGGGCTGGTATTGACCCACTGGTAGCTGCGCGGGCCGCCGTGGTAGTCGAAGTGATAGTAGATACCGGCGCCGCCGGGCCGCGTCCGCTCCTCCGCCGTGGGCAGCCGGCGGACGTTGCCCCAGTTGTCTTCCGCCCACAGCAGCGTGACGTCGTCTGGCACGCGGAGGCCGCTCTCGTAGTAGCCCTGCACCTCCTTATAGAGGCACCAGAGCTGCGGCACCTGCGTGACGTCCGGATTGACTTCCTCGGCGAGAATCTTCCGCTGCGCGTCGACGATCTGATCGAGCAGCGCCATGCTCTGCTGCGGCCCCTGCACCATCGCGCTGTCGTTCTCCCCCCGGAGTCCGATCGTGTACAGGTTCTCGTAGTCCTTGCGCGCCTTGACGCCGTCGCGCCAGAAGGCATTCAGCACGTCCGGGTGCGTCGCGTAGTTCCAGTTGCCGTACTGCTGACGCTCGTGCCAGTCCCATTCCTTCTGGGCGCGCATCATGGGCTCCTGGTGCGACGTGCCCATCACGATGCCGTACTCGTCGGCGAGCCGAGGGTTGTCCGGATCGTCCTCGGCAAACGCGTTGTTCCACATCGCGGGCCAAAGGTAGTTGCCCTTCAGGCGCAGGATCAGCTCGAAGACCTTGCCGTAGAACTGGCTATTGAAGTTGGCAACGGTGTTGTTCGGGTTGCTCGGATCGGGGTGCGATCCGAACTTCTCGCGCACCCAGTCGGTCAGGTCTGGGCGCTCGTCGTTCAGGAAGATGCCGCGATACTTCACGCTCGGCTCATCCTGCAGGTACGTGCCCGCTTTGACGAAGAGCGCGTTCTGGTGCGCCGGCGTGACGTCGTCCCACCAGTACCAGGGCGAGACGCCGATCTGCTCGGACAGATCGTAGATGCCGTAGATCGTGCCGCGCTTGTCGCTGCCGGCGATCACCAACGCGTGCGCGACGCCGGGCACCGGATTGGCCACGGTCTGCAGAAAGTAGGATTCCCACTTGCCGGCGATTTGGCTCGTATCGATCCTTTTAGCCGCGGCCAATCGATCGATGAGCGGACTCTTGCCCACCGTGCCAATGATGACGACGTCGCCGGAGAGCCCTTGCGGCATATGAACGAGGGAGGGCAGGACGCCGGTCACCCGGTTGACGTCGGCCTGCAGGTCGCCGGCCGCGCGGACGACCCCGGCCCAGTCGGTGGCGTCCACGTAGAGCGTGGCCGCGCGCCGGTTTCGCACGAGCGGGAAGCTGCCCGGCGCGGCGGTCGTGGCCACGTACGCCGTCCGCCCGATCGGCGTAGCCGCGCGCGGCGCCGCGGAAAATGGGACGGCAAGCAGCAGCAGCAGGCCGGCCGCTCCGGCGACGAGTTCGCGTGTCATGGGACGGCCAACTTACGCCATTCGTGGGTGGGGTTCAAGCAGTCGGCCAGAGTCAACGCCAACGGTGGAATCGACGCATGTCACGGTGGGCTGAAGCGGTTGGCACCATGGAGCGCATGGAGGCTGCCTGCGTCAACGGCGGACCTCGGTGCGCCTGCACGCTAGGGCGCAGCGCGGCATTCATCCTGAATCGCCGACCTGGCAGCCGCCGTTGGCGGCAGCACCAACCGGTGAGGGGCGGACACGAGCAGGCCGGCCGTGCGTGGCTTGCCGCCCCCCGCCTGCTCGTGTCCACCCCTCACCGGTTGGTGTTCAGGCCCGGCTCCGCCGGGCCGCCAGGTCGGCTCGCCGGCAGCCTCCATGCGCTCCATGGTGTCGATCGTTGTCAGCGCAGGGGATGTTCGTGTCCGGTCTCTCGCATGTGCTGGCGCACGATGGCGTCGAAATCCGAGTCGCCGGTAAATCCGAGCGCGTGCGCGCGAGAGGTGTCCCAGGCACCCGGCCAGCTCGCGACCATGCGCTCGATGGTCGGGTCGGGCTCCCACCGCACGCGCGCGGCGACGTCGGGCCCGGCGACGCGCGCGAGCGCCGCGACCATTTCCGTGACCGTGACCGAGAGGCCCGGCAAGTTGACGGTTCGGCTGACGCCGAGCGCGTCAGCGGGAATGTCGTGTCCGACCATCAGGCACTGGATCACCGCGTCGGGCGACAACAGCCACAGGCGGGCCTCCGGCGCGACCGGGCAGACGCCCGTTTCGCCCTTGAGCGGCTCGCGAATGATGCCGCTCGCGAATGACGACGCCGCGGCGTTCGGCCGCCCCGGGCGCACGCTGATCGTCGGCAGACGCAGCACGCGGCCATCGACGTAGCCTCGGCGGGAGTAGTCGTTCACGAGCAGTTCGACCGCGGCCTTCTCCATGCCGTACGACGTCTGCGGCGCGACGGCCGTCGTGTCGAGCACGAGTGCCGGCAGGGGACCGCCGTAGACGGCCACCGAGCTCGCGAACACGAATCGAGGCGAGCGGCCGCGCGCGCGGCAGGCGTCGAGCAGCTGCCGCGAGGCATCGAGATTGACCCGCAGGCCCTTGTCGAAATCGGCTTCCGCCATCCCGCTCACGATCGCGGCGAGATGAAACACCGAGTGGGGCTCGGTGCTGACGATCGTCTCGACAAACGCCGCATCGGCCAGATCGCCGGTCATCGCGGCGACGCGAGGGTCGGAGATGGCGGGCGGGGGCACGATGTCAACCAGTGAGAGGCGATCGATGGCGTGCTCGTGCCCGTCGGGTCCCCGGAGCGAGCCTCGCCGAAGCAGCGCCCGCGCGAGGCGCTGCCCGAGAAAGCCCGCGCCGCCCGTGATGAGAACGTTCATGCTGCCGGCCCGGAGTCGCCGCCGGCCGGTTTCCCCCACGGGGCCAGCCATCCGAGTCCGTCCTCGGTGCGGGCGCGCGGCCGGTACTCGCAGCCGACCCAGCCCTGGTAGTGCAGCGCGTCGAGCAGCCGCAGCACGTGGCCGTAGTCGACCTCGCCTTCGTCCGGCTCGTGGCGATTCGGCACGCCCGCGATCTGGACGTGGCCGATGCCGGTGACGTGCTGCTTGAAGATCATCGTGAGATCGCCGCCCATGACCTGGGCGTGATAGAAGTCCATCAACACCATCAGGTTGGGCTCGCCGACTTCTTCGCGAATCGCGTGCGCGTCGGCCTGCGTCGTCAGGAAATAGCCGGGCATGTCGCGCGGGTTGATTGCTTCGATGAGCAGCATCCGGTCGTGTTTGGCGAGCTCGCGCGCCGCATACCGCAGGTTCTGCACGAAGACGTCCCGGTGATCGGATCGATTGCCGGCGACGGGCACGACGCCGGCCATGGCATGCAGGCACGGCGTGTCGAGGGCCTCGGCGTACTCGAGGGCACGCGCGACGCTCTCGCGGAACTGCGCCTCGCGGCGCGGCAGGGCGGCGAGCCCGCGCTCGCCGGCCGCCCAGTCGCCGGGCCAGAAGTTGAAGAGCACGCTCTCGAGCGAGTTGTCGCGGAGCCACTGCGACACGTCGGCCGGCGAATGGTCGTACGGAAATAGAAACTCCACGGCCGTGAATCCGGCGTGAGCCGCCGCCGCGAACCGCTGCGGAAATGGCACCTCGGTGAACATCATCGACAGGTTGGCGGCGAATCGTGGCATGGGCAACTCGCGATCGTTCCGGCGGCGCCGTGCGCGCCGTCACGGCGATAGTGTAAGCGCTTTCGCGCGTCGCGCAAGCGCAACCGATCGCCCCGGCGTCCGCGAGGTCCGAGCCGTCGGTTTGGCTCCGTGTTTCGCGCGGGCCGGGAAATGATAGGGTGTCGTGGGCTGGCCTGTGGGAATCCTGTCGGTTCGTAACCTGTCAATTCGCTTCGGCAATCACGAAGTGCTCCGCCACGTCACGTTCGACCTCGAAGGCGGGCAGGCGCTTGCCGTCATCGGGCCGAACGGCGCGGGCAAGACGGTGCTGTTCAAAGCGCTGATTGGCTCGATTCCCTATGACGGGACCGTGACGTGGGCCGAGGGCACGAGGATCGGCTACGTGCCCCAGAAGCTCGACATCGACCGCGACGTGCCGATTACCGGGATGGACTTCCTGCAGGCGCGGGCGGCGGTCGGCGAGGCGTCGTCGATGACCGTGGCGAAGGCGCTCGATCTGGTCGCGCTGTCAACGCGCGCCGCGCAGGCGCCGATTGGCGAGCTCTCGGGAGGCCAGTTCCAGCGGCTGCTCGTGGCGTTTGCACTCGCGGGCAACCCAACGGTCCTCTTGCTCGACGAGGCGACGGCCGGGGTCGACGAGCCGGGGCAGGAGCGGCTCAAGGAGCTGGTGCACCGGCTGCAGGACGAGCGCGGGCTGACGGTCCTGTTCATCTCACACGAACTGACCGTGGTGTCCCAGTACGCCACGCACGTCCTCTGCCTCGGCTGCGAGCCGGTGAGCGTGGGGCCGCCGGGCGAGATCCTCACGCAGGCCACGCTCGAGCGCTTGTACGGATCGCCGGTGGCCTTCCACTTCCACGACCAGGACCACCACCATCATCATGACCATTGAGGCGCTGGTGATTTCGGCCGTCGTGGCCGTGGCCGCGGGCCTCATTGGGTGCTTCGCGGTGATCCGGCGCATGAGCCTGGCGGCCGACGCCCTCTCGCACGTCGCCCTTCCCGGGATCGGTATCGCACTGGCGCTCCACATCAACGTGCTGCTCGGCGCCGTCGCAATGCTGTTTTTCGGGGCGCTGCTCGTCTGGGCCCTCGAGAACCGTACGCGCGTGGCGACGGAGACCGTCATCGGCGTCGTCTTCTCGGCGGCGCTGGCCGTGGGCAGCATGATGTCGTCCGGCGACAACCTGATCGAGGCACTGTTCGGTGGCAGCGCATCCGTCTCGTGGCAGGAGTCGCTGTTCGGCCTGGCGGCGGCCTTGACGGTGATCGTGCTCGTGATCCGGCAGCGCCACAAGCTCGTGATTGCGCTCGTCTCGCCGGAATTGGCGCGGACGGCCGGCATCAACGTGCGGCGGCTGAACTGGCTGTACCTCCAGCTGTTCGCGCTGACCGTCGCGCTCGGGCTGCGTCACCTCGGCGTGCTGCTGATGGGCTCGCTCATCATCATTCCGGCCGCCGCCGCCAAGAACGTGTCGAAGAGCTTGACCCAGATGCTGGTCACAGCCGCCGTCGTGGCGGTCGTCGCGACGGTCGTTGGGACGGCGCTCGCCGCGCACCTGCACCGGGAGCCCGGCCCGGTCGTCGTCATGATCGCCGCCGCGGTGTTCGTGGCCACGGCGCTTCGCGGGCGCTAAGGGCCCGTCAGTTATTCCCTGACAGGCCCTAACGCGCCTGGCGGCGCCGCGACTCGCGCGCTACCGGACGTCGGCGGTCTGGTCTCCTTCGTAATGCATGATGTGGTAGTAGGCTTCCCAGCTGCTGAAGATCACGGGCGGCGGGAGCCGCATCATCGGGTTGTCGAGGTCGCTCACGAACGTTTGGACCATGGTGCGCGTCTCGTCGATTCCCGTGAGCCAGTCGCCGCGGTACCAGTGCTGCCACTTGCCGTACTCGGCCTCGGACTCCAACCGATGGATTTCGTCGAACGCCGTGAATGTCTCCTCGGCCTCGCGGCGGGCCTTGGCCGTCTGCCCGTGACGGGCGTCCTGGATCGCGTTCGAGACCAGATAAAGGATGCGGTTGCTGTCCCGGTTGATCGCAATCATGGTCAAGACTTCCGCGCGGTAGTACGGCCGCCGCGCCGCGGCCACGAGCGGCTCGGAGGCGAGCGCATCCTTCCACACGGCATCCCAGCGGGGCTGCGCGTCGCCGCACTGCTGGATCTCCCTGGGGATCATCTGGTCCAGGTACTCGGGGCCCATCGCGCGTCCGGCGGCTGGGCCGCCCGTGCCGGCGCCCATGACGCGCGGCACCGTCCATTTGGGCGACTGCTCCGGGATGGCGAAGTACGGCGAGCTGATCATGTCGCTCAGCAGCATCTGCCGGGCCTCGGTGTGGTACAGCGTGTCGCCGTATTCATACGGCGAGTTCGGCAGGTGCGCGGGCGCGTTGAAGTACTCGTCGTAGACCTTCGCGACGGCCGCGGCGGCCCGCGCTCCGAACTCCGCGGCGGACCACGCCTGGTAGTACGCGCCGCTCGCGGCTGCACCGGCCGGCGGCACCCCGCCCCAGGCCACGTCCATCACGGCCTTGGCCGTCATGGCGACCGGGCGGATGTCGCTCGTGTTGAGGAGCACGTACTGCGTGGCGCCGGCCTTGATGTACCGGCCGAGCTCCGAGTAGATCCGCGAGACGGGCACCATCTCCGACAGCTGATTGGCGCGGCCGTTCAGCATGGCCACGTGGTAGTAGGCGCCCTGGCCCGCGGCCACTGCGCCCTTGTCCTGCATCAGCCCGTACCCCGTGTCCGCCCAGACGGGAATCACGCCTTCAGGGATCGCGAGGTCGCCCTGCTGGATGAGGCGCGCGCCCTCGGACCAGAAATCGGTGACGAAATGGGCGTCGGGGCGGACCGCGCGGACGATCTGCATCTGATCGGCGATGGCCTTGCTGATGAGGTGGCCCAGCGCGGCGTCGTTGCCGACAACGCTGGGATCCTGTGAGGCATACGACGTGTCCGACAGGCCGCGCAGTCCGACGGACCAGAGGATTTCCTGGTGCGGATCGTACGCGTTGACGGCGTTGCGCCAGGCGCGCTCGAGAATCTCGGGGTGGGTCGTGTAGTTGTACGGCACACCGGCCGGCCAGCGTGCGACGTTCACGCCCAGCGGGATCGCGTGATGCTGCGTGAGAATCAGCCCGCGCCGGCCGACGGCGGCCACCTGCGGATCGGTGGGGAAGATCCACGTGCCCGGCACGACCATGTTCCCCTTGAGCCGCAGGATGGTCTCGAACACCTTGTCCCAGACCGCGAGGCTGATGCCCGTCTTGTCGGTGGCCTCTCCCGGCGCCCAGCCCGTCAGCAAGTCCTCGTCGTTGATGAAGAAGCCTCGGTACTTGAACAGGGGCGCGGGAAAGCGATGGGCCAGCGCCCCGGGAATCGTGATGCGGGTGCGGCGCGTCGGCGCGCGGTCGGTCCAGTAGTACATCGGGTCGACGCCGAGATACTCCTGTGAAAATTGATAGATCGCGTAGATCGTGCCGCGCAGGTCCGCGCCGGTGAGCAGCACCACGCGCGAGGGCGCGCCGCCGGTCCAGCCGGTCTTGGCGACCGAGATCGAGAACGACTCGGGCGCGGTCAACCCGGCGGGGCGCATGGCGCTCGGGATCTCCGCCGGCGTGCCGATCATGATGGTCATCGGCCCGCCATCCTCCGGGCGTGTGACGATGCGCGGCTTCGCGCCGAAGACCTTGGAGAAGTCGCTGGCGAGATCGTCGGCTGCCTTCCGGATGGGCAGTACCTCGTCGGGGCTCTCGAGAATGGTGACCGTTGAGTCGAGGATGACGGCGCCGGAGCGTGCGCCAGCCGGCGCCGATTGCGGAGAGGCCCCAACCGTCAGCCCGCAGCCGACGAGGAATAAACCGATCGTCAGAGACTTGGCCAAGGCGCCCGAGGCGCCGCGGGTGCGGAGCATCGCGTCTGTATTCATGATGGGTTCGGGCGAGATGCTACCACGGTGGACAGTGGGCACTGGGGAGCAGGCACTGGGCACTAGGCACTTGGCAGTAGGCGTCGCGCAGTAGGGACTGGCCATTGGGCCCTAGGCACTGTCTAGGCGTCGCTGATGCTCAGTGCTTGTCCGTAGCCAGTAGCCCGCAGCCCGCGTTCTCCGCCCCATCGTGTCTCACTCTTGCAACTATCGCGTCTCAGTTCTGCGACCACGTAGACGGTGAACGCGCGCCGCACGGCCGGTGCGCCAGGAATTCGCAGTGATTTCCGTCGGGCTCGACTGGGATCGGGTCTTGCACATACGCCGGCGGAGAACCGAAGGAGCCTTATGGACGTTCAACGCGACCCCGCCATTCTTCGCCGAAAGAAGACTCGCCAGATCATCCTGGCGGGTGTCGGAGTACTGGTCATTGCGGCGGTCTCGGTGCTGGTGGCGCGCTTGAAGCCGGCGGCGCCGCTGGTGCCCGCCGGGGTGCCGTGGATTGGAACGGTCAAGCGCGGCGAAATGATTCGCAACGTGCGCGGGTCGGGGACGCTGGTACCCGAGGACATCCGGTGGATCACGTTGACGACGGCGGGGCGGGTCGAAAACCTGGTGCTTCGTGCCGGCGCCGCGGTGACCCCCACGTCGGTGATTCTCGTGCTGAGCAATCCGGACTTGAAGCAAAGCGCGGCCAACGCCGAGCTGGCCTGGAAGTCGGCGATCGCCCAGTTCGAGAACCAGAAAGTGTCGGTGCAGCAGCAGGTGCTGACACAGCAGAACGCGGTGAAGGACGCCGAGGCGCAGGTGGCGCTGGCGCAGGCGACGCTCGACGCGAACCAGCAGCTCGCGAAGGAAGGGATCGTGAGCGAGCTGGACATCAAGAAATACCAAGTGGCGCTCGATACCAATCAGAACAAGCTGACCTTGGCACAGCAGCAGCTGCAGAACACGCGCGATACGCAGACGTCGCAGCTCGCGCCGCAGGAAGCCGCGATGAACCAGGCGAAGGCGGCCTACGACGCCTACGAGCGGCAGCTCGAAGACCTGCGGGTGAAGGCGGGGATGACGGGCGTGCTGCAGGTCGTGCCGGTGGAGCGCGGGGCGCAGGTGGCGTCGGGGACAAACCTGGCGCGGGTGGCCGACCCGCGGGTGCTCAAGGCGGTGCTGCGGATCCCCGAGACGCAGACGAAGGATCTGGCGCTCGGCCAGCCGGCCGACATCGACACGCGCAACGGGACCCCGCTCAAGGGCCATGTGACGCGGATCGACCCGGCGTCCGAAGGCGGGACGGTGGGAGTGGACGTGGCGCTCGACGACCCGCTCCACCCCGGCGACCGGCCGGACTTGAGCGTGGACGGGACGATTGAGCTCCAGCGGCTGACGAACGTCGTCTACATGGAGCGGCCGACGTTCGGCCAGGAGAACGCGCCGGCGACGATCTTCAAACTGACGCCCGATGGCAGCGAGGCGGTGCGGACGAAGATCACGCTCGGGCGCGCGGCCGTGACGACCATCGAGGTTCGGAGCGGGCTGGCGCCGGGCGACCAGGTGATTCTGTCGGACATGTCGCAGTACGACGCGTACGACCGGGTGCGGTTGAAGTAACGCACGACGGAGGAGGGGCCATGAGTAGCGACGGCGAAGCGTTGATTCATCTGGAAGGCGTGACGAAGGTCTTCTACACGGACGAAGTCGAAACGCACGCGCTGGCGGGGATCCACCTGGAGATCGCGCGCGGCGAGTATGTGTGCATCGCCGGCCCCTCGGGGTGCGGGAAGTTGACGATGCTGTCGATCCTGGGGCTGCTGGACACGCCGTCGAGCGGCAGCTACGTGCTGAACGGGCGGATGGTGGCGGACTTGCCGCTGGCCGAGCGCGCGCGGGTGCGCAACCGGGAGATCGGGTTCGTCTTCCAGAGCTTCAACCTGATCGGCGACCTGACGGTGTACGAGAACGTCGAGCTGCCGCTGACCTATCGGGGGATGCGGCCGGCCGAACGGAAAGAGCGGGTGATGGCGGCGCTCGAGAAGGTCGAGATGTCGCACCGGGCCAAGCACCTGCCGAGCCAGTTGTCGGGCGGCCAGCAGCAGCGGGTCGCGGTGGCGCGGGCGGTGGGCGGGTCGCCGTCGATTCTGCTAGCCGACGAGCCGACGGGCAACCTGGACTCGAAGAACGGCGAGGCGGTGATGGACCTCTTGAAAGAGCTGCACGGCGAGGGGGCGACCATCTGCATGGTCACCCACGACCCGCGCTACGCGCGCCACGCCGAGCGCTCCATCCACCTGTTCGACGGCCGCGTCGTCGAGGAAGATGCCGCCCACGGCGGCCTCAAGGACCTCGAAGAGAGCGGCTTCGACATGCGCCATTAACGGTAGGGGGACGGGTCTCGGCCTGTGGAACACTCGTCCGCAACCGCGAGTGTTCCACAGGCCGAGACCCGTCCCCCAAGCGGAGGAGTGCGAGTGATGTTGACCCGGCGAGTTCTCATCCTTCTATTGATCACGGCCGTGTGTGCCAGCGCGCCGGAGGCCTTCGCGCAGGACGCGGCGGCGCCGTCTCCACCGGCGTCGACGTCCACGGCGTCATCGCCGCCGACGCCGGCGCTGAAACTGTCGATGGATCAGGCGGTCGCGATGGCGCTCGACGAGAACCTCGGCCTGAAGGCGGACCGCCTGGACGTGGCCATCGCGGCCGAGAACGTCGCCGGCGCCCGCGCGGCGTTCCACCCGCTCCTCGAGTCGGGCTTCCAGCGCCGCACCTCCACCCAGCCGCCGACGAGTTTCGTTCAGGGCAACGGCGTCGTCTCGAGCAATAGCGCGGGGTTTGGGTCGACGATCAGCCAGAACCTGCCGTGGATGGGTGGGCGGTACAGCGCGGAGTGGCAGGCGAGCCGCAACACGACGACCGCGCTCTCGTCGTTCAACCCGCAACTGGGCTCGACCCTGTCGTTGAACTTCACGCAGCCGCTGCTGCGCGGTTTCCGCACCGACGACAACCGCGTGGCGGTGCAGTCGGCGGAACGCCAGCGGACGATTGCCGACCTCGCGCTCGAGGGACAGGTCGCCGCGACGACCAACGCGGTGCAGGCGGCGTACCTGGCGCTCATCGGCGACATTCAGGGGCTGGACGTGGCGCAGCAGAACATGGCCCTCGCGCAGCAGCAGCTCCAGAACAGCCGGTCTCGAGTGGCGGTTGGCGTCGGCGCCGAGATTGACACGATTCAGGCGCAAGCCGCGGTCGCGAGCAACGAGGAGCAGGTGATCGTGGCTCAAGCCTCGATTGCGACGGCCGAGGACGCGCTGCGGGCCCTCATCCTGAATCCCGATCGGCCCGACTACTGGCAGGTCCACCTCGAGCCGACCGACACGATTCAAGCGACGCCAACCACCGTCGACGAGGCGGCCACGATCCAGACGGCGCTCGACCAGCGCGTGGACTTGCTCGAAGCCAAGCGGCACCTGGAGATCACGAGCCTCAACCGCGGGCTCGACGACAATCTCACGCGGCCCGACGTGAGTCTGTCGGTCAACTACACGGCGCAGGGGACCGGCGGCACGCAGTTCACGTTCGGGGCCGGATTCCCGCCGCCAGTGACGAGCCAGACGACCCGGCGGTTCGGCCAGGTGGTGAACGACGCGCTGGTCGGGACCTACCCTAGTTGGACGACCGGGCTGACGTTCAGCTATCCGCTCGGGCACAGCGCGGCCAAGGCCCGGCAGGCGGAAGCGCGTCTCCGCGAGCAGCAGGAGCGCCTGAGCCTCCGCACGCTCGAGCAGCAGATCGCGACCGAAGTGCGGAGCGCCGTGCGGGACGTCGAGACCAACTACAAGCGCGTGCAAGCGACTCAAGCGGCGCGCGTCGCCAACGAGCGCCAGTACACCGCCGAGCAGCGGCGGTTCGAGGTCGGGCTGTCCGACATCTTCACGGTGCTGCAGAAGCAGTCGCTGCTCGCTCAAGCGAAGGTCACCGAGCTCAACGCGATGCTGGCCTACAACAACGCGCTCATCAGGTTGCAGCGCGTGCAGAAGATTCCCTAGACGGAGCCCGGGCGGCCGGAGGCGGCTCCGGAGCGCCGGATTTCGAGACTCGGCGGACCTTCGTAGGCGGATCTCTTGGAGCGCAGGGCTCGCGACCCGGCGGACTCCTCTTGGAGCGGCACGATGATCGGCTGGCTCGTCAACCTGCGGTACGCCGTGCGCAGCTTGCTGCGGGCGCCGAAGTTCGCCGCGGCGGCGGTCGGCACGCTCACCGTTGGCGTGGCCGCAAGCGCCGCCATCTTCAGTGTCGTCTACGGCGTGCTGATTCGGCCCCTCCCGTTTCCGAACGCGTCGAGGCTCGTCGACATCGTTCAGCTGATGCCCTCGGGGCCAGCAGAATCCAACCCGCTTCGCGGCGGCCTGACACCCGAGCAACTGGACGCCGCGGCCACGCACAGCCGAACCCTCGCCTCGATCGGCTTCTACGGCGGGACCACGGCGACGGTGGCCGCGCGCGTGGGGTACGTTCACCTGAACGGCGCGGCGGTGTCGCCGGCGTTGCTCGCGGCCCTCGGCGTGAAGCCCATTCAAGGGCGTCTGTTCGCGCCGACGGACGGCAGGCCCGGCGTCGAGCCGGTCATGCTCCTCAGTGATGAGACATGGGAGAAGGCGTTCGGCGGCGACCCGAAGGTCGTCGGCACGCTCGTGTCGTTCGGCGACGCTCCCCGCCGCGTCATTGGCGTCATGCCGGCTGGATTCGCGTTTCCCTACGAGCCGGGCGCCTATCGCCATCGAAATGACGCCGGTCAATTGGTCGATGCACCAGAGTTCTGGGTTCCCGCGCTCGCGTACTGGTGGCCATCGAGCCAGGCTGGCGGGTTCAGCACCTTCGCGGCGGCCGGGACTCTTCGGGCAGGGGCTACCGTCGAGCAGGCGCGCGCCGAGCTCGACGCCCTCCTGCCAGCGTTGCCGCTGACGACGAGGCGCACGGGCATCGACGTCGTCAATGTACGCGACGAGCTCGCGCGGAGCGTGCGTCCGGTGCTCTTGATCCTCTTCGCCGCCGGGCTGCTCGTTCTGTTGGTGGCGTGCATCAATGTGGCGAACTTGCAGTTCGTCCGAGCCGCCACCCGCGACAGCGACGCGGCGCTGCAGATGACGTTCGGCGGCAGCCGCGGCCAGGTGCTCAGGCGGCTCGTCGCGGAAGGCAGCGTGCTCGCGCTCGTCGGCAGTCTGCTGGGCTGCCTGCTGGCGTCCGACCTGCTGCTCGCGCTCGAGACGTTTCCTCCAGGGACCTTGCCGCGGCAGGGCAACATCCACGTGGACGGCCTCGTCGTCGTCGCCGTGTCGGCCGTGGCGCTGGCGGTGAGTGTCGTGGTCAGCATGGCCGTTGCGCGCCGAGTGCTCCGTGAAGAACCGTGGCGGACGCTGCAGACGTCGACGAGCCACGCGTCCAGGTCGAGCCGGCCGCCGAACGTCCTTGTCGTCGCGGAAATCGCTACGGCATCGGTGCTGCTCGTGGGCGCTACGCTGCTGCTCAATAGCTTCATCCGGCTCACGAGCGTCGATCCGGGATTCGATCCGTCGAACGTGCTGACGTTTCAGACGTCGATGCCATCGAAGGTGTACGGGACGATGGCCTCGCAGATGGCGGCGTTCGACGCTGTGTCTGCCTCTCTACGACGAATTCCAGGTGTGACGTCGGTGTCCGCCACCGTTGGCGGTTTCGGAGGCGGTCCAGTCGTGTTCCCCGGCGTCGTCGACGGCGTCGAGAAGTCTGGGCTCAAACTGTCTCTGGTGGAGCCGGGCTTGCTCGAGACCGTCGGCGCCCGGTGGCTGCGTGGCCGGAAGCTCGAGGCGACGTCTTCCGCCCATGCGACCGAGGCGATCGTGAACGAGACGTTCGTGCGCCAGTATCTTGACGGCGCGGACGCCATCGGCCACCAAGTCGCGTTCAGCTATGGCACACCTTACTCGCTGGAGATTGTCGGCGTCATTGCGGACATGAAGACGGCGCGTCCGGACGCCGTGGGCAACGGACCCGACCCGACCGTTTACTTTCTCAACGACGGTCCGCTCACGCACCTCACGTGGCTCGTGCGGTCGACCACCAATCCGCTGGCGATCCTGCCGCGCGTGCCTGACGCGGTCAGAACCACCGCCCCCACCGTCGTCGCCTATGACGCGACGACGCTCGAACAGATGCGAGCCGATGATGTGGCTGACGCGCGGCTGTACACCCTGGCCGCGGGGGTGTTCGCTCTGGTCGCCCTGCTGCTGGCGACGGTCGGGCTGTATGGCGTCATTGCCTACTCAGTGAACGTGCGCGCGCGCGAGCTTGGCATTCGCATGGCGCTTGGCGCGTCGCCGCGTCGTCTTACGCACGAGGTCGTGCGCCAAGGCGTGGGGCTGGCGTCGGTGGGCGTGGCGATCGGCCTCGCTGCGGCCCTCGGTCTTGCCGGCCTGCTGCGAGCCTCACTCTTCGGCATCCAGCCGACCGATGCGCTGACGTTCGCGAGCGTCGCCGTCGGCCTGCTCCTCGTCACGGTCGTGGCCTGTTACATTCCGGCGCGCCGCGTCGCGCTCATCCAGCCGGCCGCGGTACTGAAGGCTGAATAAGGACATTGGCTATTGGTTATTTGTTATTGGTTATTGAGTTAATTGGGCCATTGAGCCATTGAGCCATTGGGTCATTGGGTCATTGGGTCATTGGGTCATTGGGTCATTGGGCCATTGGCGCGCTCGCTCAACTTCCAACTTCTGTCTTCTGCCTTCCAACTTGACGAGCGTCAGTGTCGCAGCGGCAGTCGGAGCGTTGCGCGGCAGCCGGGAGCGCCGGAGCGATTTTCTAGGGTGATGGTGCCCTCGTGCGCTTCGGCAATCTGGCGGCTGAGCGCGAGGCCGATACCCGAGCCGTGGGGCTTGGTCGTGAAGAATGGGACGAAGAGATTCGAGGTCTCCGGCAGCCCTGGGCCCTCGTCTTCGACTGCCAGCTCCAGCCAACGACCGCCTTGCGTCCACGACACGGCGACGCCGCCGGCGGTTTCGCCCGCGGCATCGACCGCGTTCCGCACCAGATTGATCAACAACTGCTCGATCTGATCGGCGTCCGCCATAATCGTCACATCTGGCGACGGCAGGACCGAGATCGGCAGCCGCTCTTCGAGGATGACGACGCGCCGCACGAGGTCGTCAACGCGGAGGGGGCGCGGGGTGGGCTTCGGCAGCTTGGCGAGCTGCGCGTAGGCGCGCAGGAACCGGCCGAGCGTGCCCGATCGATCTTCGATCAGCGAC
Source organism: uncultured Acidobacteriota bacterium (assembly GCA_963849525.1). GTDB lineage: Bacteria > Acidobacteriota > Vicinamibacteria > Vicinamibacterales > SCN-69-37 > CAVXSP01. Next base: position 1,679,459 of record CAWKHL010000010.1, read on the forward strand.
AGGCCCTGATCGATCTCCTCGCGGTGCGGCACGTCGGGCCCGCGGGCGATCAAGCGCTTGACCGAGTGGGCGATGGACTTGATCGGCGTGAGCGAATTGTTGATCTCGTGCGACAGGACGCGGACGATGCGCTGCCAGGCCGCGCGCTCTTCCTCGCGCAGGGCCTGGCTCAAGTCGGCCATCACGACGAGCTGGTGCGGCCGGCCGTCCCGATAGAACGTCGCCCGCCGGACTTCATAGCGGCCGCGCCGGCCGGCGAATGTGCGGTCGACGAGCCGCCTCGACTCGCCGTCGAGATACTCATCGAACCCCAGCGCCGACGCCGGCGCGCCCGCCAGGTCCTTGCGCGTCCTTCCGAGGAGCAGCTCGCCGGCCTTGTTGACGAGGCGCAGGTCGCTCGACGGCCCGAACGCGAACACGGCCGCGTCAATCTCCTCCATGACGTGGGTGAGGAGCGCCGTCGACTCGACCGCCTCGACCCGCTGGCGCTGCAGCGTGGATCCCAGGTCGTTGACCTCGCGCATGATCAGCGCCGTCGCGCTGCCACCCTCGGCGTGCAAGCCGCGAATCGAGTAGTCGCCTTCGCGCAGCGCGCCCAGCAGATTCGCGATGAGGTTGAGGGCCCGCGCGGCAATCCGATGCGCCGACGCCGCCGCCCCGAGGCAGACCGCGACGATGAGGCCGGCCAGCGTGTAGCGGATTTGCGGGGAGAACGGCTCAGTCCACAGGAAGTAGAAGGCCAGCGCCATGGCCGGCGCCGCGCCCATGAGCACGAGGAGCATGAGCGCCCGCTCGAGGTTGCGGGAGCGCGGCACGCCGCGGTGTGAGGCCTCGCGCTCCGTCATCCAGCCTCACAGTCCGAACTGCTGCAGCCGCCGGTAGAGCGTGCTGCGGCTGATGCCCATTTGCTCGGCCGCCTTGCGCACATCGCCGCCGTGGCGCGCGAGGACCTTCTGGACGAAGGCTTTCTCGGCCTGCTCGAGCGACAGGTCGGCGGCCGCGTCGGACCCCGGCGCCGCGGCGGCCGCCTGGAGGCCGAGATCGGCCGCGGTAATCGCCGGGCCTCGGCTCATCAGGACGGCGCGCTCGATCGCGTGGCCGAGCTCGCGCACGTTGCCCGGCCACAGGTGGGCGTCGAGCGCCTGCAGCGCCGAGCGGTCGAAGCCGTCGAACGTCCGTTGGTAGTGGGCCGCGTGCTTGGCGAGATAGTGCTCGGCGAGCGGACGGATGTCTTCTCGGCGCTCGCGAAGGGGCGGGAGGTGGATCACGACCGTGTTGAGGCGATAGAACAGGTCTTCGCGGAAGCGGCCCGCGGCGATTTCGGCCGAGAGGTCGGCGTTGGTGGCCGAGAGGATGCGCACGTCAACGTAGACCAGGCGCGAGGATCCCACTCGCTGCACTTCGCCGGTCTGCAGCACGCGCAGCAGCTTCGGCTGGAGCTGGACGGGCATGTTCGCGATTTCGTCGAGGAAGAGCGTGCCCTCGTCGGCCAGCTCGAAACAGCCGGTGCGATCGGCACGCGCGTCGGTGAACGCGCCCTTCACGTGGCCGAAAAGCTCCGACTCGGCCAGGCTCTCCGAGAGCCCCCCGGCGTTCATCGTCACGCGCGGCTTCGACGACCGGTGGGACAGCCGGTGGAGCAGGCTCGCGGCCAGCTCCTTGCCGGTGCCGTGCTCGCCGGTGATGAGGACGGAGGCGTCGGACGGCGCGACGCGCTCGATGGCCTCGCGCACGGGCTGCATCGCCGGCGCGTTCGCGATGAGGACGGGCGCGTCGCGCTGGTCGAGCCGCGCGTTCTCGTCCTGGAGCCGGCGCGTGCGCCGCAGGGCGCGCCGCAGCTCGAGCTGGGTGTGGATGGCGGCCAGCAGCCGCTCGTCGTCCCAGGGCTTCTCGATGTAGTCGCGCGCCCCGCGGCGCATCGCGTCGACCGCGCCGGTCACGCTGCTCCAGCCGGTCATGACGAGCACCGGCAGCGTCGGGTCGATCGCCTGGAGGCGGGCGAGCAACTCCAGCCCTTCGCGCCCGGAGGTGGTGTCGCGCGCGTAGTTGAGGTCGACCAGCGCGACGTCGAACTCGGCGCGCTCGACAGCCTGGACGACCTCGGCCGGCGACGAGGCGGTCGTGGTCTCGTAGCCGTCGCTCCCGAGGAGCAGTTTCAGGGCGTTCAGCACGTCGGCTTGATCGTCGGCGACGAGGATGCGGCCGGCGCGTCGAGCCGAGGGGCGGGCGACGGGCGGTGCCGGGGTCGGTGTGTCAGCCATGTTCGATGCGCGAAGAAGCAATTGTACCGTCCGCGCGATGTCTCCGACGTTGAAGTGGAAGGGCCTTCACCATGGAGCTCATGAAGGCTGGCCTCGACGAGAACCGCACCCCGGGGCCTGGCGCGGGGCGATCGGCGTCTTGAAACGGGCTGGCCGGGGGGCCGCCGGCGGCGGCAGCGATCGGTGTGAGGATTGCCCGCGAGAGCATGCCTACATCTCGCGCGTGTTCTCGCGGGCAATCCTCACACCGATCGCCGGGCCCGGCTGAGCCGGGCCGCCCAGGCCAGCCGAGCGGTGGCCCGCCTCCATGACCTTCTTCATGGTGAGAAGCTCTGGCACGAACGCCCGCCGCACGGGACCAGCCTGTAGAATACGGGCGTTTCGAGCACCGGGCTCGTTCGAGGAGGAGGACGCCCCATGTCGCACGTCCGACGTATCGCGCTGTCGTGTGCCGTCGTATTGTTCACTGCCGCGCCCGGCGCCAGGTCCGTGCGCGCCGCCGGCGATCTCGCCCTGACGCCGCCCATGGGCTGGAACAGCTGGAACAAGTTCGGCTGCAACGTGAGCGAGGAGCTCATCAAGCAGACCGCCGACGCGATGGTCTCCACCGGCATGAAGGACGCCGGCTACCAGTACGTCGTCATCGACGACTGCTGGCAGGTCAGCCGCGACGCCGACGGCCGCATCGTCGCCGACCCGCAGCGGTTTCCGGACGGCATGAAGGCCCTGGCCGACTACGTCCACTCGAAGGGGCTGAAGTTCGGCCTCTACTCCGACGCCGGCACCGAGACCTGCCAGGGGCGGCCCGGCAGCAAAGGACCACGAGGACGATCGACGCGGCCAGACCTACGCCGACGTGGGGCGTCGACTACCTCAAGTACGACTGGTGCAACACGCAGGGGCAGGACACGCGCGACTCGTACATGCAGATGAGCCGCGCCCTGCGGCGACCGGCCGTCCGATCGTGTTCAGCATCTGCGAGTGGGGATCGAGCCAAGCCGTGGCTGTGGGCGCCGGGCGTCGGCCAACTGTGGCGCGCCACCGGCGATATCCAGGACTGCTGGGACTGCGGCACGAGTCCTGGGGCGGCATGGGGATCGTCCACATCATCGATCTGATGGCCGACCTGTATCCCTATACCGGGCCCGGCCACTGGAACGACCCGGACATGCTCGAGGTCGGCAACGGCGGACTGACCCCCGCCGAGTCGCGGGCCCACTTCAGCTTCTGGGCGCTGTTCGCCGCGCCGCTCATCGCCGGCAACGACCTGCGGCAGCATGAGCGCCCGACACCCTCGCCATCCTGACCAACCGCGACGTCATTGCCGTCGACCAGGACCCGCTCGGCATGCAGGGGCGAAAGGTCTGGGACAACGGCCCGCAGGAAGTGTGGATGAAGCCGCTTGCCGACGGCTCGCGCGCCGTGATTCTCTTCAACCGCGGCACCGAGGCCGGCGCCCATCACGGTCAACTGGGCGGACATCGGCTCTGTCCGCGACCGGCGCGGCCACGGTCCGCGACCTCTGGACGCACGCCGACGTCGGCTCGTTCACGGGCCAGTATCGCGCGCGCGTCGATCCTCACGGCGTCGTGATGATCAAGGTCACGGCGCAGTAGCCGAGGCGACGGACGCAAGTGCCGGCGGGTTCGGCTAGCCCGGATTATTCATGAAGGCCCCACAATCCGCCCTCCGGGCTTCGACTCAGGCCCAGACACTGGGGCTTCGCTCAGGGCTGGCCCTCGACGCAGCCGCGCTCTGCGCGGTGAAGCGGGCTAGGGACGAACCGCCGGCAGGCTGAGAGCGCGAAGGGCCATGACCCAGGCCACGGCTGTCAGCACCGCGCGCCCCCAGTTGAGCTGGGCCCACAGCCGCGCCTTGGCCGCCAGCACGTCGGGCGGCAGCCCGTTCGACGGGCTCATCATCTGGATGATGTTGGGCACGAAATACACGAACGTTGTCGTGACGACGACCAGCTCGAGGATCGTCGCGGCCAACCGCCAGGTCCGATGGGGATCCGGGGTGCGCAGGCCGCTGAGCAGCGCCGCGAGGGCCATCAGCGCCACGGTCGGCGTCACGAAGATCCACCATCGTGGGCCCGCGTCCGGCGCCACCTTCATATAGGCCAAGGCGTCCGGCGCCCGATCGACGAACGCCCGCATCCACATCGGCATGACGACGCGCATCTCGTACAAACCGCCGCCCAGGTCGAGACCGAGGATGACCACGAAAAGGTACAGTGTGAGAGTAGCCATATTGGCTGTAGTTATACTCTATTCAATGTAAATGAGCAAGAAGCCCCGCGCCAGACGTCCGTACGACTCGCCGACGCGCCGCAAGCAGGCCGCGACGACGAGGCAGAAGCTCGTGGGGAGCGCGCGACGGCTGTTTGCCGCGCACGGGTACGTCACGACCACCATTCCGGCGATTGCCGCGGCGGCCGGCGTGTCGGTCCAGACGTTCTACGCGACCTTCGGATCGAAGCGCGGGGTCCTGTTCGCGCTGCATGAATCGGTCATCGCGCAGGCCGATCGCGGCCGGCTCGACGCCGAGCTTCACGCGAGCGCCGATCCGCGGCGGCAGCTGCGCAGCATCATCGCCTTCGTCGTGCGGTTTCACCGCCATGCCGCCGATCTCATCGAGATCGTTCGCGCGGCGGGCACGGCCGACCCGGACGCGGCCGCGCTCTGGCGCGAAGGGGAGGGGCGCCGGTTCATGGCGCAGGCGCCAATCGTGAAGGGGTGGGCCGCACGCGGTGCGCTGGCGGACGGTCTGACCGAGGCGCGCGCGTTGTCCGTGCTCTGGGCGCTCACGGGCGGCGACGGCTACCGTCTCTTTGTCGAAGAGCGAGGCTGGACGCTCGACGAGTACGAGCGCTGGCTGAACGAGGCGCTCGATCGACTGCTGCTACGGTGAACGCGTGGTCGTGGTCGCCGGTGAGCGCGTGCCGACTGCTTCAAAACACCGGCTATTGAGGGCTCAAGTCAATCGTGCCGGTTCGGGCCGGGCACCCCGACAGGGGAACCGACGCGTAGGTGCCGGTCAGCTTGGCGGACGTCAGCGTGCCGTCGAACCGCAGCTTGCAGTCGGTGAAAGCGACGACACTGCCGTCCAAGGTGCTTTCCTGCATCACCACGGTGAGCGCCGCGCCCGCCAGCTCGCCGCTGAAGTAGCGCGTGGGGTCCGCCGTGCTCTCGGGAAACGTCATGTCCCACGTGCCGGACGTGATGGCGTCGAAGGTCGAGACGGTCACGCGCGCCGAGCCGGCGCCGCTCAGTGAATCCTGGTCCGATCCCGCGTAGATCGTGGGCGCCGGTCCAGAGGTGAAGGCGAACCCGGCGGACAGCGGAAGCGCGCTCGGTGTGGTTGGCGATTGGGTGCAACTCGCGAGGAGCAGACCGCAGGCGAGCGTGCCGCCGCTCGCGATCCAGCCCGCCAACCCTCGTCTGCCTGCGACCATCGCCTGTAGCCTACACTCCGTCGCGGTCTGACAACAGACCCCCAGGGGGCATTTGGTGTTCGACCGTGGGCCTGTCAGAATGGGAGGGTATCAGCGGTTCACCTCTGTGGGGGCGATACGGCTTCGACGGGGGCAAGGGGTCGCGGGATGCGTGCCGAGCTTGTTCATCTCGCTCGTTAAACCGGTGGACAAAACACTGTAACTGCGAACTCGCAGCTTGCACTCGCGGCTTAATTAACCGCGACGTTCACCCTGGCCAGCCTACGGGCCGGGAGTGAACGCCATTTAGTAGGCTGGCTGGTGCGTGCGTCCGGCGCGCACCGGCGAGATTTCTCCGGACTAGCAATCGGCGATTTGGCCGTTCTTCGACGCCGGGCGCGAATTTCTAAAGATCGGCTATGCACGTAGACTCCTGCGGCGACAGGCCTCTCGGACGCGGGTTCGACTCCCGCCGCCTCCAAATTCTGTAAAGCATTGCGCCGCAATGGTTTGCAGAATTACATCTGGTCTCGACAGGTACAAATCAGGGTACACGCCAAGACGGCTGGGACGTGGGTCCCTCGTCCACCGCCTCCCGAAGCCTCTCGTGAAGCACAGTCTGTCTTACAGGTCCAACGGAGAGCGGCATTCCCAGATCGTGTCCGGCTGACGTGTGATAAACGGTATTGACGACTTGTCGGTCTTCACTCCACACATTGGCAACGTGACCTTTCAGGCGTTGAACCGACAGAACAAACACGCCACAAACGCGGCGGGGGCTCGGTATACGCCCGGTATCGAACCTGGAGCGCCGAATCTTCAAGTACGAAGCGTGGTCGAGGCAGTCGATGCGGTCAGTTTCGCGCCGAACGTTCGCACCGCCATCGAACACGTCCGAACGGCGCTGGAGATGTCGTGGCGGGATGCCTCGACGGAGTTGAAAACGAACCTGCGCCGCTGGCGTTTCGGACCTGCGGCACTGGCCACGACTCTGAAGCAACTGGAAAGCTGCGCGGTCGGGCAGGCACCGCGACTCGCAGTCCGGTCGCGGTCGATTGCGACGAGACTTCAACGGCACCTGGACAAGCGGCTACGGGATCTCTTTCAGAAGGAAGCGGCAGAGAAGGACAGCAACCTAAAGTCCCGTTTGGGTTACGAGCGACACGACACCCAGAAGTTTCTCTCGGTAAGCGAGGACGTTACAGCAGCCCTGAGGCCGCTGACGGAGCCGCTGCAGCAGCAGGTTCTGGTTGTGCGGGGTGAATGGGGTACGGGGAAGACGCACTCCCTCTGCGACATCGTCGCAATCCGAATGCGGGCAAGGCTCCCGGCACTCCTTGTGCTTGGGCAGCAGCTCGCTTCGCGCATCAACCCTCTTGACGCAATTGCCGCTCACACAGGCCTTGCAGCCACGGGAGAGTCACTTCTGCGTCAACTGGACCGCATGGGTCGTGCCAAGCGGACGCGGGCGTTGCTGATGGTTGATGCCATCAATGAAGGCGACCGAACGGCATGGCGACAGCACCTGACGGCGGTCATTCGCGAGGTCCGCAAGTATCCGCACGTGAGCCTCGTCGTCAGTTGCCGGCGACCATTCGACGACGAAATCATCACGGCGCGGTCGGCCAGCCAGGTGGCGTTCATTGAACATCGCGGCTTCGCTGACATTGAGTTCGACGCGCAGCTGACTTTCTTCCGGCATTACAGGCTCCAAGCGCCGCAGTTCCCGCTGCTGGATGACGAGTTCGCGAGACCGCTGTTTCTGAAGATTCTTTGCAAATCGCTGGTTGGGCTGACAGTTAGGAATCAGCATCGCCAGCTTCGAACCTTCGCATCCGGACAGCGTGGCATGACTCAGCTGCTTGAGCGCTTCGTTCTTGAAACCGGAGATGCGATTGAGCGGCGATTCCAACTCAAGGGAAAGACGTGCTGGCAGATTCTTAAAGGAGCGAGACCCTACCCGGCCGCTGCAATTGACGGAATCGCTCCCCGCATGGCCGCTGCCGGGACGAATGCCATCCCGCGTGACGAAGCGCTGGCAATCATCAGTCTCTTTGTGACAGCACAGCGCGTTGCTGTGCCTCCGGCGGACGTGCTTCGCGCCATGATGACCGAGGGGCTGCTCGCGGAGGATGTCCAGTGGTCTTCCGAGGCACGTGAGACCGTCGTTCGTCTGCCTTACGAGCGCTTCAGCGACCACCTGATTGCACGCCACCTGCTCGAGCAGTTCCTCGATACGACGTCTCCGGCAACCATCGCGCAGAGTCTGGCGGCAGCGAACCCACTGGCAAATGTCTTCGCTATCGCCAAGTGGAGCAGCTCGTATGCCATGCCGGGAGTCGCCTCCGCCATCATGCTGGAGTTTCCCGAGCGCGTCCGCAATCACGTTCCGGACGGCGAAGTGGAACTCGTGTTCTATTTGCCAGAGGAGCGTCGGCTGCTGGAGCCATTCCGGCGGGCATTTCTTCAGGGGCTGCACTGGCGAAGCGCGGAATCATTCACGCCTCAGACGCGCGATCTCATTTCAAGGCTTCTCGAATCGCGGGATGACGGCCCCGACGAGGTCTATGAGGTCCTGGTCGGCCTTGCGACGCGTCCGGGACATCCCCTTTCCGCCGGACTGCTGTTCGAGAACCTGTCGAAGATGACGATGGTTGAGCGCGACCTGGCATGGACGGAGTTCATCAGAAACGCCGAGCCGACATCCGTCATTTTCAAGCTAGTCGCCTGGGTCGAGCAGCTGGGCGAGGTCGAGGTCTCATCGGAAGCCGCCGAAAGTGCGCTTACGGTCTTGGCCATGGTGCTGACGACCACGCGGCGACCGTTGAGGGATGCGACGACTAGGGCGCTCGTGCTACTGGGCGAGCGGTTTCCGGCGGAATTGTTCGCGCTTACGCTTCGGGGCCTCACCTTCAATGACCCCTATGTGGCTGAGAGGCTTCTCGCGGCCTGCTACGGTGTGGCCATGCGCGGCTGGGCCGACCCGGCTGCAAAGAGGCTCGCTGCCGTGCTCGGCCTCTTTGCACGCGACCTCGCACTGGCCCTGTACGTCCCTCCGGCTGCTGCGGCGACGGCTCACGCCCTGATACGGGACTGCGTGCAAGGTATTGTCGCGCTGGCGAGGAAGGTCCAGCCAAGCTGCCTGCCCAGGCGATGGCTGAAGTTCCTCAAGACTCCGGCGACGTCCGTTCCGTACATGCCGCAATCCGGCGCAGTGCCGACGGATGCACAGCGCCAGGAGACTGAGCCGGCATTGCACATGGACTTTGACAATTACACGCTCGGCCACTTAGTCGGCGACCGGGGAAACTATCAGTTTGAGCATGCCGGCTACATCGATGTGCGCAACCGCCTGCTCATTCGCATGGCGGAGCTCGGATACACGTACACGAGATTCAAGAACCTAGACGTCTTCGTCGGGGAGCGAAACTGGAACAGTCAGGATGCTGAAAAGACTGACCGGTATGGCAAGAAATACTCGTGGATCGCGTTTTTCGAGTTGTATGCGGTTCAGCAGGATCGCGGGTTACTCTCGGACTGGCGCGGCTCACGCCCATCCGAATCGGACATCGACCCGAGCTTTCCCGACACTCGTCAGTCAACCTGGCGCGTTCCACTCGACGACGTGTTCAGCGGGACACCGTAAGAACCAAGCGCGTGGCTCCTCTGCGGCCGCCGACCTGATTTCGGTCGGCTGCTGCAACGGAACACCGTTGCGGGCAAGCGGGGGGCCGTGGGTTCTGCTCGATGGCTATGTTGAGCAAGTAGCACCGCACGATCCCAGAAGGGTGTTCTCTCTGCTTCGGGGTTTCCTGGTCACGCCAAATCGAGCTGACAAGTTCATTCGGGACTCGCTTGAGACCGACTACGTGGGCACGCAGCGGTTACCAGATGTAATTGACGACCACGACACCTTCGGGGGCGAGATCCCTTGGTCTTCGCACTTCGCTGCGGGACTGAGGACGCGGGGCGGCGGATTCAGACGGCAAGTCGAGAGTGCATTTCAGCGGTGGAGCGGCAAGCGTCGGCATGGCGGCACGCCAGTTGAGGTGCCCGCGTACGACTGCAACTGCAAAGGTGACCCGCCTTCGGAGATGCTGCAGATTGGACTGATTCCCAGTCCCGCGATCTGCGAGTTCGGAGGCCTCACCGCACGAGGGGGACGTTTTGACCTCTTTGCTCCGAACGGGCGACAAGCCAGCCTCCTCGTGACCTGGAAGGACGACTGAGCTTGATCCACTTTCGTGGACATTTTCCGAAGGGCGGATACGATGTCCAGAATGGGATCAAGCAAGACCGGGCGACGAGTCCGGCGATCGTTCACGGATGAATTCAAGGCGGAGGCCGTACGACTGGTCCTCGATGAGGGGCGGACCGTCGGGGTCGTGGCCCGCGAGCTGGACCTGACCGAGACGGCCTTCCGGAAGTGGGTCGAGCAGGCGCGCGCCGACCGCAGCGCCGGCAAGACGGGCGCCACGACGGCCGAGCGCGAGGAGTTGGCGCGGTTGCGCAAAGAGAATCGGCAGCTCCGGATGGATCGGGAGATCCTCGTAAAAGCCGCGGCCTTCTTCGTGAAGCACCAAGAGTGAAGTTCGCTTGGATTGCCATGGAGAAGGCCTACTTTCCTGTCACCGCGCTCTGTCGCAATCTACGGGTGACCCCCGCGGGATTCTACGCGTGGCGCGGCCGTCCCGAATCGACGCATGCCGCCGAAGATCGTCGCTTGCTGGTGCTCATCAGAGCGTCGTTCGAAGCCAGCAAACGCCGGTACGGCAGTCCACGGGTGCACGAGGATCTAATCGAGCAGCAGGAGCGCGTCAGCCGGAAGCGCGTCAGCCGATTGATGCAGGCGGATGGCTTGAAAGCGCGGCAGCGGAAGCGCTACAAGCTGACGACCATGAGTGATCACGACCAACCGGTCGCGGACAATCTCCTCAATCGGCAGTTTGAGGCCGATGCGCCGAATCAGCGCTGGGTCGGCGATACGACCGAGTTCGTCATCGGCACGAGCGGCAAGCTCTATCTGGCGGCGATCTTGGATCTGTTTTCACGGTTCATCGTCGGCTGGGCCGTCAGCGCGGTGAATGATCGCCACTTGACGATGAAGGCGCTCGAGATGGCACTCAAACGTCGCTGCCCGGAGATCGGCCTCTTGCATCACTCCGACCAGGGCTGCACCTACGCCAGCGCGGACTATCAGAAGATGCTGGACGCGCGGGGCATCGTCTGCAGCATGAGCCGCCGCGGCAATTGTCACGATAACGCGGTGATGGAAAGCTTCTTCTCGACGGTGAAGAGCGAGCTCGGCGATCAGTTTGCCAGCAACGGCGATGCGAAGATGGAGCTGTTCGACTTTATCGAGGTGTTTTATAACCATCGGCGTCAACATTCGACCCTCGGCCAGATCAGTCCGGCCGCATTCGAGCGTAACGCCGCCTGAGGATCATCCCGTGAGCGGTGCGCGCAGCGCTTGTTTCGCCACGATCGCCAAAGACTCGGCGGCCCAGGAGCCCGCAGGAGCGACGATCGCGATGCGGGCCGACATCTGGATACCCCTCAATCAGCGCACGGCGACCAGCGGCAAGATCACGGACGGCTGTGGAAATGACGCCCTGTGGAAATCACAGATCGATTTCCACAGGACTTGGAAATCTCGCACAGACCGCGAGATTCCCACATTCCCACAAGCCGCTTCCTTTTTGCTTTTGATCAAGAATGAAGGAGAAAGAACCAGGAGCTACACGGCGTAACTAACCTGTCCACCGAATCGGATCAAGCTC
>CAWKHL010000011.1:0-43292 GCA_963849525.1 uncultured Acidobacteriota bacterium
CCCTGCCGTCGGCCACGTCGTCGCGGAACTTCCTGCCCGAGTCGGACAAAGAGCCGTTGGCGCGCCGATAGTCGAAGAACGTCTTCGCCTCCTCATCGATGAGCGCGCGGGCCTTGCCCGTCGCGGCGTCCACCTCGATCACGCGATACGCCTGGTGCCCGCGCTGGTTGGACTTGAACGTGAACCCGCGGCCGTCCTTGCGCCACACCAGGTCGGACATCGAGTACGCGTTCGGGAGGAGCGCCGTGTCCACCACGTACTGCGCCGCCGGCGCCACGTGGAAGAGCACCGGTTGCTCCGCGTCGAGCACGTCGCCGGGCTTCAGGTAGGAGCGCGACGTGGTACTTCGGCTGGATCTGATCGGTCGGCGACGACTCCACGTAGTGCACCTCGCGGCGGTAGCCGGGCTTCACGCAGTAGGCGGCGAGCTTCGTCGAGTCCGGCGACCAGGCGATCGACCCCAGCTCGTAGTCGTTGCCCTCCGAGCCGTCCAGGCTGAGGTGCGTGAGTTCCTTGCCGCCCGCCGGCCGGATCGCCACGTTGTAGTTGTCGATGAGCGCTTCCCACTTGCCGTCCGGCGACACGCGCGGCTTCCCGTCCTCGGCGCGCCGGCGCCCGAACCCGCCGGCCGCCTCGTTCTTCTTGCACGTGTACTCGGTGAGGCTGCACGTCCAGGCGTCCCCGCCCACGCGGACGTCGATGGCCGTCTCCTTGTCGGTGAACGTGAAGGTCGAGAACGGCAGCTCGAACGGCTTGTACTCCTCACCGGTCGCCTTCGAGAGGGCGGCGGCCAGCTTCTCGTGGTCGAAGGCGGGCCGCTTCTCGCGCGTGGCGACGTCGAACAGCCGGAACTCGTGGCCGCCCTTGACCGACACGCGGTACCAGAAGCGGCTGGTGTCGCCGAGCCAGGTGGCCGGCCCCGCCATGCCGGGCGCCGCGTCGCTGTACAGATATCGCGCAGCGAGTCAGCACGGCGGAAGTCGGCCACCGTGCCCTGCGCGGCGGCGATGGCCGGCGGCGCCTGCGCGACGGTCAGGGCGACGAGCACGAGACGAGCGAGGCGAGAGCGGATCATACGCGGCTCCTTCTCATGACAGGTCGCACGCGGCCGGCTGCTCACGCGCCCGGCCACCAGGCATGGTCACACTCTTATACAGGATCCCGAGCTCGTGGGTCCTGTCGCCGGGCAGCCCCACCCGTCCTCGGCGCCAACAGCACCCCAACGGGGGAGGCGCCTGCGCGGCGGGCGGGGCGCCCCGCCCGCCGCCACCCGCTCGCCGTGCCCCGCGAGACGCGCGTCGGCCACTTCCCGTCTGCGATAAGATTCCCCTCATGACCGCCACCCCACGCGCGACGTTCGGCCTCATTATCGGCAACCGCGGCTTCTTTCCGGACCATCTGGCCAGGACCGGCCGCGACGACATGATGGCCGTCCTCGAGTCGGCCGGCATCCGGGCCATCACGCCCACGCCCGACCAGACCAAGCACGGCGCCGTCGAGACGCACGCCGAGGCGCGGCTGTGCGCCGACCTCTTCAAGGCGAACCACGACGCCATCGACGGCGTGATCGTCTCGCTGCCGAACTTCGGCGACGAGCGCGCCGTGGCCGACACGCTGCGCCTGGCCGACCTCCACGTCCCAGTCCTCATCCAGGCCACCCCGGATACGAGCGGCCGCATGTCGATCCGCGATCGCCGCGACAGCTTCTGCGGCAAGATGTCGGCCTGTAACAACCTCTCGCAGTACGGCATCCCCTACTCGCTCACCAGCCTGCACACCGAGGCGCCGGACTCCGACACGTTCCGTCGCGACCTCGACTGGTTCGCCGGCGTGTGCCGCGTCGTCCGCGGCCTGCGCAACCTGCGCGTCGGCGCGATCGGCGCGCGGCCGGCGGCCTTCAACACCGTCCGCTACAGCGAGAAAATGCTCGAGGCGAGCGGCATCTCCATCGAGACCGTGGACCTGTTCGAGATCCTCGGCCGCGTCGAGCGCCTGAAGGACGAGCGACCCGGCGGTGCACGGCGAAGCTGCAGAAGATGAAGGCCTACGTGGCGGTCGGCGCGACGCCCGCACGCGGCCCTCGTCAAGCAGGCCAGGCTCGGCGTGGTCATCGACGGCTGGATGGAGGACGTGCAGGTCGTCGTGTCGGCCGTGCAGTGCTGGACCGCCCTCGAGGACCTACTTCGGCGTCGTTCCCTGCACGCTGATGAGCATGATGAGCAACGACCTCATGTCGAGCGCGTGCGAGGTGGACATCTGCGGCACCATCGCGATGCACGCGCTGCGTCTGGCGTCGGAAACGCCGTCGGCGTTGCTCGACTGGAACAACAACTACGGCGACGACCCCGACAAGGCCGTCGTGCTTCCACTGCAGCAACCTGCCGAAGCACTTCTTCGCCGACGTGCGGATGGACTACCAGGCGATCATCGCCGGCACGGTCGGCAAGGCCAACACGTTCGGCACCATGGTGGGGCGCGTGAAGAGCGGGCCGATGACCTTCGCCCGCTTCTCGACCGACGACCGCGCCGGACGCATCAGGGGCTATGTCGGCCAGGGCGCGTTCACCGACGACCCGCTCGAGACCTTCGGCGGCGCCGGCGTCGTCCACATTCCCGCGCTGCAGCCGCTCCTGCGCTTCATCTGCGAGAACGGCTTCGAGCACCACGTCGCCGCCAGCCTCTCGTCGGTCGCTGCCGTCGTCCACGAGGCGACGACGAAGTACCTGGGCTGGGACATGGACCTGGCATCGGCGGGACCGGGCTACCCTTGGCCCGCCGTAGCCTTGGCGAAGGCGGCAGCCCGGCCAGACAGGGCTGGCCTCTAAAGGCCAGCACTACGTACCGGCTACGGTATTTCCCATTTCCCCGACGCCGCCGAGCGCACCAGCGCGTCGATGACTCGCATGTTCGCCACCGAGTCCTCGAGCGGGCACGGCACGTCGCCCTCGCCGCGAATCGCCCGCGAGAACCGGTCCGCCTGCAGCGTGAACTGGTTGCACGGCGGGACGACGATCACCTCCTCATTCCCTCCGAGCGAATCCTCGCCCTCGTCCACGCGCAGGCGTCCGGCGCGTTCGGGCGGCCAGCCCAACGGCACCTCGACCTCGATCCACCCGCGCGTGCCGTGCACGACGACGCGCTGACCCCGGGCCGTGCGCATGCCACACACGCCGACGGCCTGTCCCGGCGCGAAGTCGAGCAGCATCGACGTGAAGACGTCGACGCCAGTGGTCGGGTCCCGCTCCATCGCGCCCGTCACCCGCGCGGGCTCCCGCCCGAAGATCAAACGCGACACGTTGATCAGGTAGCAGCCCACGTCCATCAGCGCGCCGCCGCCGTACGCCGCGAGGTACCGCACGTTCGCCCGGTCGTCGTTGAAGTAGGTGAAGTGTCCCGAGACGGCCCGCACCTCGCCCACCCGCCCGCCGCGCACGAGCCGCACCACCTCGTCCCACTGCGGATGCACGCGGACGATGAAGGCCTCGCCGATGCGGATGCCGGCACGGTCGCGCGCGGCCAGCAGCAACCGGGCCTCCTCCGCGTCGAGGCCGATGGGCTTCTCGCAGAGCACGTGCTTGCCGCGCTCGGCCGCGCGGATCGACCACGGCACGTGCAGGTGGTTCGGCAGCGGGATGTAGACCGCCTCGACGTCCGGGTCTTCCAGCAGCTCGTCGGTACGAGCCGTACGCCCGCGGGATGCCGAGCGCTACGGCGGCTTCCCGCGCCTTCTCGAGGCTGCGCGAGGCGAGGGCGACGACCTCGGCGCGCTCGGCCTGCTGCATCGCGGGAATGACCTTCTTCACCGCAATGCGCGCGGCGCCGAGCACGCCCCAGCGGACCTTGTCGGGCATGGTGACAGCATATAACGTAGTGCCGGGCTTCAGCCGGCCAGACCCGTGACTACTTGAACGGCAAGTCGGCGCTGATGGGATCGTGATCGGACAGACGGGCAGGCAACGCGTCAGTGATCGAGGCCAAGTCACGGGCGAATTGGGGCGCGAAGCGATACGTCTGGTGGACGTCGCGCGGATCGGTCAGGTAGGCCTTCACGAATATCCAGTCGAGCTTCATCTTCCCGATCACCTTCAGGGTCCGCGGGAATTCGAACGTGGTCGCGAATCCCTTCGTGTCTCGCTGGTTTGAGTTCGCCAGCGTGCCGTCGGTCCCGTTGATCGTCCGTTCATGGTCTCCGCGGAAGTCGAAGGCAAAGCCGTCCTGAAAGCGAAAGTTCTCGATCACATCGAACAGCTCCGCCTCCGGGTTGGACCCGAACAACGGGATGTTCTTCGCCGTGGGGTCGTCCTGGTTCTTGAACGCATTCAGGGCGTCCTTCACCACGTCGTAGACCAGCCCGACTCCGGTGGCGTACTTGGCGGCCGTGTTGACCCAGAACGCCGCGCTTCCCAACCGCTGGTACACCTGCTTCTTGAGGCTCGTCGGGCTCGAATCGGTGCCCGTGGTGTTGAGGTCGCCCGCGACGATGACAGGGTTGTGAATGTCACGGAGCGTCCTGAGCAGCTCCTGCATCTCCTTGCGTCGGCTCTCGGGCGGGGCATTGCTTTCGAGATGGGTCGCCGCCACGGTC
This sequence comes from uncultured Acidobacteriota bacterium, assembly GCA_963849525.1. Lineage (GTDB taxonomy): Bacteria > Acidobacteriota > Vicinamibacteria > Vicinamibacterales > SCN-69-37 > CAVXSP01. Next base: position 4,586 of record CAWKHL010000011.1, read on the forward strand.
AATCGCCTCTCCTTCAGGTCCGGAACATCGAGGGTCACGATGAGCGACGTGCGGCCCCCTCGCCGAACCTGTCGCGAGATCTTCTCCAGGAAGGCCTCCTGTGCCCCCTTGCGCCTTCCGGATTCCAACAAGGCCAGCGCCTTCTTCTCTCCTGCATACCAGTCGTACGCGGTTGTCTTGAATGGCTGCAGGCGCGCCGCCGAAATGGGGTAACGAGATAGGACGGCCGTGCCATGCAGGGCTTTCAGCCTGGTCCGATCGACCTGTATCTCCGCGAGAAGCTGCTGGCGCTCAGCCGAATCCGCCACCTCGTCCAGCGTCTCGGTTCCAAGGCTGATCGGGTCGACCTCGACGAATTCGACACCAAACGCCCAGTTCATGTTCAGGGTCTTCCCCAATTCCTGGACGACGGACCGATAGCCGGTGCGCTTCATGCCCCAGTCCACTTCGTTCAGGGCGATGACGTCGGCGGACCGCAGCACGTGGATGTCCTGTCGCATCTGAGCGATGTCCGCGTCCGGCTTGTGGCGCCTGGCCTGCCTGAGGAACTCCTCGGGGTCTGCGAACAGCAGCGTGATCCCGTCCAGCTCGAGCCCCCGTTCGATGTTCCACGTCACCACGCGAAGCGAGCGGCCGAGTCGCGGCAGGTCCGGTCGGTGCGGCCGGGCGCCACGGTAATACGCCTCGTTGCTGAGGAAGGGCGTGGTGGTCAGGGCCTGGAGCTTGTCCTCGAGCCCGGCGCCGGGCTTGTCACTCGCTCCCAGCGTCACCAGCTCGTCGTAGGTCAACATCTCCGGCCCGTGGAGGCGGACATACCTCCCCGTCCTGGCGCCGCCCGGTGCGCGATGGCGGCTGATGTAGATGGCCAGCAAGCCGGCCGCCAGGATCACGGCGGCCGCGATCGCCACGATCGTGAGCCTCTTCGTGATGCGCTTCGTCAACGAAGTGCTCCTCCAGGCGTTTCAAAGAAGTCTGCGCGCCGGCGTTCGGGCTGCCCGAACGTCCGGACTCTATCGCGGCGACACGCAGCGCGGCGAAGGCGGCGAGAAGCGCCGGGGTGCCTGCGCGGGGCCCAAGCACCCGACACGGCGAATCCTAGCACGGACGAACTGGCGTGGAAGGGCGGCCCGGGAGCTGCCGAGCCGGTCAGGACAAGGTCAGTCGGCCCGGCTGAAGGCGGCGCGTGGTGACAGCCACGGGGACAGTGGATCCTCCGGTGGTTCGCGCCTATAGTGGGGACAATCATGAGCGTTCGGCACCTCGGTGACGTCGACGAGGCGCGGCGACGCGGCTGGTGCTTGAATGATCCGGTCTGACGACGTACCCGGAAGACCCCACGGGCCGTCCGGTTCGGCTCGTGCGACAAGAGGCAGCGCCATGTTCCAAAGATCGGCCCGCTCAGTCTCCATCTCCCTGTTGTGGCTGACCGTGTTCGGGGTCTCGCTCGCCGCGGCTCCACCGAGAATCCTGCTGGTGGTCGCACATCCCGACGATGAGCTGCTGGTCGCCGCGACCATCTATCGGCTGGCCGTGGAGCAAGGGGCCACGGTCGACCAATGTGTCATCACCAACGGAGAAGGCGGCTATCGCTATGCAACCCTCGCCGAGAAGTACTACGGGCTCAAGCTGACGGATGAGGTCGTCGGACGCCGCGCGCTGCCCGATATCCGCAAACGCGAGCTGCTGGCCGCCGGACGCATCCTGGGCATCCGCGCCCACTACCTGCTCGACGAGCCGGACATCGACAATACGGCCGACCCGAATGACGTGCTGCACGGAAGCTGGAACACCGACCGGATTGTCGGCCGCATCACGGAGCTCCTGTCCAGGGAACGGTACGATTTCCTCCTCGTCGCGCTGCCCCGGCCGGACATCGGGGGGCATCATCTGGCGGCGACGCTGCTGGCCTTGCGCGCCGTGGCCCATGTGGCGGCGCCGGTGCGGCCGGTCGTCCTGGGCGCGTTCCCGCGGGCCGACGCCTTCACCGCGCCACCGGGTTCGGAAACGGCGGGATTCTCCGGCGCGCCCGGCTACGATTTCGACCGGACCGTGAAGTTCGGGTTCCACAACGCGCTCGACTACCAAATCATCGCGAACTGGGTGATCGCCGAGCACAAGTCTCAGGGCCTGTACCAGACGCAAGTCGGCCAGATCAAACACGAGTATCTCTGGGTGTTCGACATCCAGAATCCGGCGACCAACGCGCGCGCCGGCACGTTGTTCCAGCTCCTGGCTCGATAAACGGCCGTCAGTGAACGCTCATCACCCAGACGTCCCCGAGATCTTCGCGCCACGTGAAATAGATGTACGTGCCGTCCGTGCTTGGCGGCTCCTGGCCGATACCGCCGCGGCGGCCGGTGAAGTCGGCAATCCGCCGCACCTTTCTCGTCTCGAGCGACAGGGCCCAGATGTCCTCGGCGTGCCCCCCGGCGCCCGCGTAGAAGATATCCCGTCCGTCGCGGGACCAGACCGGTGATACACCCACCTCCGCGTCGGTGAGGCGCTCCATCGGACCACCGGCAGAAGGCACGCGATAAAGCTGTCGCGGACCGCGCAGGTTGGACGTCACGGCCAGCCATTTGCCGTCGGGCGACCAGGCGTGGCCATACTCCGCCGCGGGGCTGTCGGTGATGAGCCGCGTGTGACGGCCGTCGGCGGACGTCACGAAGATGTCCGAGCTGCCGCGGCGCTCCGACCGATAGACAATCTCCGAACCGTCCGGCGACCAGGGACCGCCAGCGTTGAGCGAGGTCTTCGTGGACGTGAGCTGCCGCCCGGGCCCGCCGTCGGCCGACATGACCCAGATTTCGCGATTGCCGGTGCGGTTGGAATAGAAGGAGAGCTGACGGCCGTCCGGCGACCAGTTGGGGTCCCATTCGAGCGCGCGATCGCTGGTGAGTCTGATGGGCTCCCCCCCGGCGATCCGCTGCTTCCACAAGTCCTCATTGCCCATTCGATCCGAGTCGTAGGCCAGCCACTGGCCATCCCGCGAGACATCCAGGAACTCGACGAACGCCTGGTCGAAGGTGAGCTGCTGCGCGTCGGCCCAGGTCGCCAGGCGGCCAGCACCATAGATGGGCACGCGCCAGACGTTCGAGACCCACCGGCCCTTGGCGTACGCGAACCGCTTCCCGTCTGGCGAGAAGCTCGCATGCAGGATGTCGATGCCGGCCGTTACGCGTTCCTTCTCCCCACGTGGGTGCTCGTCCGCGTCGAGATTCTGCCGCCACAGGTCCCAGGAGCTCTCTTGATTGGCCACGAAGTAGATCGCGCGATCGTTGACCGCCCATAGAGGGCTTCGGATATTCAACGTCGCGTCGGTAATCGGGATGGCGACGCCGTCGGCCAGGCGCAGCACGATCAGCTGGCTCGTCTCGGCAAGCTGCTGCGCGATGTCCATGTAGGCGATGTAGCGACCGTCGTGCGACCAGCTCAGGTCCACCCGGCTTTCCTGCGTGCCGGGAATCGCGAGGCGGCGCGACTCGCGCGTGGCCACCGAAACGAGCTCGAGCGACACGGCGAAGTGCGTGCCAACCGGCTCGTACTGCGTCACGGCGATCTGGGTGCCATCCGGCGACCACGCAGCGGGCCCGAAATACGAGTCCTGACTGAAGGGTGTCGTGACGAGCTTCGTGGCCGCGCCTCCCACGGCCGGCATCACGTAGTAGCCGCTGACCCCGCCTCGCTTCGACCAGAAGGCCACCTGGTGGCCGTCCGGCGACCAGCTCGGATAGCGGTCGTCTCCAGGGTTGTCCGCCGTGCGGTTGACCGCGGCCCCGCCCCCGACCTGGCTGACCCAGATGTCCCAGTTGTTCGCTTGATTGGACTGGTACGCGACGGTCTGCCCGTCCGGCGACCAGGTCGGGTAGTCTTCGACGCCGATGGCATTGGTCACCTGAATCGGATCGGCGAGGTGCGGCAACGGTGCCGGTCGATCCAGGAGGCGGTAACCGAGCACGGCGGCCGTCGTCACGCCGGCGACCGCGAGCGTCCAGCGGACGGCCGGTCGCGACAGCCCGAATCGAACCGAATTCAGGATCGCGCCGAGCAGCTTGAACGGCGACGCGAGACAGATCGCGATGTCGGCTTGCGCCCCGCTGAGAATCTCTGGGCCTCTTGTCCGGATCCTTCTGCAGGCACCGCCGGGTCAGCGCCCGGATTCTCGCCGGCGTCGACGAGGGCAGGGCGCGCCAGTCGGGTTCCCGGTCGAGGACGCGCGCGATCGTGTCGGAGAACGTCTCGCCGGCGAAGGCGGGCCGGCCGGCCAGCATCTCGAACAGCACGCAGCCGAACGCCCAGACGTCGGTGCGGGTGTCGACCGGCCGGCCCCGCGCCTGTTCAGGGCTCATATAGCCGGCCGTGCCGATGAGCCTGCCGTCTCCACCCACGCTGGCCGTCATCGTCGACGCGTCAGCGCCGCCGGGCATCAGTCCGGCGGCCCAGACCTTCGCCAGACCGAAATCGAGCACCTTCACGGCGCCGTCCGGGGTCACCTTCACGTTGGCGGGCTTCAGGTCGCGATGGACGATGCCGCGCGCGTGCGCGGCGTCGAGCGCCTCCGCGATCTGGCGGGCCACATGGAGCGTCTCGGCGATCGGGAGCCCACCTGACTCGTGACGCTCGCGCCGCGCGTCCGCGATGCGCTCCGCAAGTGTCTGGCCCTCGACCAGCTCCAGCACCAGCGCCCGGACGTCACCCGATTCTTCAAGGCCATAGATCGACGAGATGTGAGGATGATTGAGGGCGGCCAGCGCACGGGCTTCGCGCCCGAACCGTGACAGCCGCTCGGGATCGCCCGCGAACGCGTCAGGGAGCACCTTCAGCGCGACGTCGCGGTTGAGGCGGGAGTCGCGAGCGCGGTACACCTCGCCCATGCCGCCTCGACCCAGCAGCGAGACGATTTCGTACGGGCCGAGGCGAGCACCGGCCTGCAGGGACATGGCCAACGTACGCGAAGTCCCGTCGATTATCGAGGAAGTCCGCCGGAGGCGTCCAGTGCATTGTGACGACCGAGTCGGGAGTCATGCACTCCGGCGCACGGACGTCGGCGAGCCGCTTGTGTCGTGACGCCGGGTCGTCCTTCACGGACGTCCGCGCTTCGGCTGCGCAGGATGGTAGCCAGAGCGGTCGTCACGGGCCTCGCCGCGTGGACGCCCGGGCGCCACGCCGCGGACCTGGATCCCAACGCGGCCCTGCGCGTGGAGTGAGAGCGGGCCCCGCGGCCGGGCTCAAGCCCGGCACTACGTACGCCCTGGCCTCCGGCCTCTGGCCTCTGGCCCCGGTCTACGAGAACCCCGCGACGGGGTGGGGCACGTAGGGCGCCTCCAGCGCCTCCATTTCTTCCTTGGACAGTTGCACGCCGACCGCCGCCGCGGCGGCCTCGAGGTGCTCCAGCTTCGTCGCGCCCACGATGGGCGCCGTCACGCCGTCCTTCTGGAGCAGCCACGCGAGCGCGATCTGCGCGTGCGGCAGCTTGCGCGCCCTCGCCACCTGGTCGACCGCGGCGATCACCTGCCGGTCGGCCTCGGCTGTCGCCCCGTAGAGCGCCTTGCCGAAGCCGTCCATTCCGGACCGCTTCGTCTCCCCCGCCTCCGGCGGGCGCGCCAGGAAACCTCGCGCGAGCGGGCTCCACGGGATCATCCCGACGCCCTGGTCGCGGCAGAGCCCGATCATCTCGCGCTCCTCTTCCCGGTAGATCAGGTTGTAGTGGTTCTGCATCGAGACGAAGCGCGTCCATCCGTGCCGCCCGGCCACGTGCTGCGCCTTGGCGAACTGCCACGCCCACATGGACGACGCGCCCAGGTAGCGCGCCTTGCCCGCACGGACGACATCGTGGAGCGCCTCCATCGTCTCCTCGATGGGCACCGCGGGGTCCCAGCGGTGGATCTGGTAGAGATCGACGTAGTCCGTGCCGAGCCGCTTCAGGCTGGCGTCGATCTCGTGGAGGATCGCCTTGCGCGAGAGGCCCCGCCCGTTCGGGCCGAGGCGCATCGGCCCCCACACCTTCGTGGCGAGGACGACCTCGTCGCGGCGCGCGAAGTCGCGGAGCGCGCGGCCCGTGATCGCCTCGCTCGCACCGAACGAGTACACGTTGGCCGTGTCGAAGAAGTTGATGCCGAGCTCGAGCGCCCGCTTGAAGAACGGCCGCGCCTCGTCTTCCCTGAGCGCCCACGGCCAGCTCAGTGGCTCGCCCGGCAGCGTCGCCTCTGGATCGCCGTAGGCCATGCAGCCGAGACAGATGCGTGAGACGGTCAGTCCAGTGTTCCCGAGTCGTGTGTAGTCCATGGTGTGTTGTCGTCCTTCCGTGGGCCTTCCGTGGGCCTTCCGCGGGCATCCCGTGGTCATTCCGTGGTCGTTGTCAGGTACGGGATCCACACTGCCATCTGCCCTTTCCCCCGATTCGCCCAGGCGAAGTACGGCACGGCGACGATCGTGCGCGCCGAGGCCGTGCCGTCCTCGCCGATCGCTTCGCCCTTCCCTTTCACCTCGACCACGCCGTCGAGCAGATCGGGTCGCAACGCCGCCTCGAGCGTCGCGTCGAGCGGCAGTCGGAGGTTGGCCACCGCCCCGCCGTTGTCCACCGCCTCGACCGCGTAGACCAGCGGGCCCCGCTCGATCGCGGCCTTCCCGTGGTCGGCCTCGACCCGATCGTCCGCCACCACGCGGCGCGCGGCCATCGGCAGGCGCAGCTCGACGCGGTCGCCTTTCTGCCAGCGGCGCGTGATGCGGGCGAAGCCCTTGTCGAGGTGCGTGAGATCGACGGGCCGGCCGTTGACGGTGAGTGTGGGTTGGGTGGAGGCCGGGCTGAAGCCCGGCACTACGTCGGGCGTGGCGAAGCGGTACAGGCTGGTCGGCATGGCATCGCCGCGGGCCCAGCCCGGGATGCGCACGGCGAGCGTGAACTCCACCGGCGCGGCGGGATTGACGCTGATGGCCACGTCGCCGTCCCACGGGTAGCCGGTCTGCTGCGCGATGGCGGTCTTCACGCCGCCCACCTCGAGCGTCGCGGCGCTTCCCACGAAGAGCGTCACGTACACCTCGCGGTCGCGCTGGGCGTAGACGAGCCCGGGGAGCTGCGCCATCAGCCGCGCGAGGTTCGCCGGGCAGCACGCCACGTCGAAGTAGGCCTGGCGCGCGCGCGTGCCGTCCGACTCGAGCGGGTTCTGGTAGAAGAACGTGTCGCCGGCGAGCGACACGCCCGACAGGTAGCCGTTGTAGAGCGTGCGCTCGAAGACGTCCAGATACGATGCGTCGCCCTCGCGCAGGAACATGCGGTGATACCAGAGCAGCCCGCCGACCGACGCGCACGTCTCGGCGTAGGCGCGGTTGGGCAGCGCGTAGTCGTCGCCGAACGCCTCGGTGCGGTAGTTCGAGCCGAGGCCGCCCGTGACGTAGATCCGCTTCGACGTGATGTCGCGCCACAGCCGGTCCGCCACCTGCCCGTACGCCGTGTCGCCGAGGAGCGCCGCCACGTCGGTCATGCCCGACAGCAGGTACATCGCGCGCACCGCGTGCCCCACGGCGCGCGTCTCGTCCACCACAGGCGTCTGGTCCTGCCGGTAGGACAGGTCGTTGTACATGAAGAAGCGGTTGCCGCGCGGGAACCGCACGGGCGGCGCCGTGTGCGGCCGGCCGCGCTGGTCGAGGAAGAACTTCGCCTCGTCCAGGTACTTCCGGTCGCCCGTCGCCCGGTACAGCTTCACGAGCGCCAGCTCGATCTCCTCGTGGCCGGGCGCGTCGTGCCGCGCGTCGGGCCCGAACACGCGGCCAATGAGGTCGGCCGCCTCGATCGCCACGTCGAGGAACGTGCGCGTGCCGGTGGCCCGGTGGTGCGCCACCGCCGCCTCGATCATGTGGCCCATGTCGTAGAGCTCGTGGCTCGTGTGCAGGGACGACCACCGCTCGGGGCCGGCGCCCGGCGCAGGGTTCTTCGGATCGACGTCCCGTGGGTTGTACAGGTAGCCGTCAGGCTGCTGCGCCGCGGCGATGATCGCGATGAGGTCGTCGATCTTCTTCTCGAGCGCCGGGTCGGGATGCTCGACGAGCGAGTCGGACGCCGCCTCGATCACCTTGTAGACATCCGTGTCGTTGTAGCGCTGACCCTCATACTCCCCCGTCTGCCTGCCGGCCGCCTTCAGGAAGTTCGCCACGCGCCCGGTCTCCTCGTTCTCCCGCATGATGTGCGGAATGGTGACCGTGCGGTTGGTCTCGAGCCGGTGCTGCCAGAACCCGTTGGTCACGCGGACGTCGGCGAGCGGCACCGCCATGATGGGATACCCGGACGGCGCGGCCGGCTGGCGCGCGGGCGTCCCCGCCGCGGCGAGCACGAGGAGGACCAGGATCACGGTCCGCACCATGCCTCGATTCTACACGCGCGTGTGCGGGCCGTGCTCGGTCGCCGGGAGGTGAACGACAGGGTGACATGCCGCGCGAGCACGGCCAGGCCGCGCACGGCGCGGCCCGCGAGGAAGTGGAGCGGGCGGTGGGGCCCCGCGTAACGACCGAGCCGGGGTGTGGGGCGAAGCCCCACTTTGAGGTAGTATGGCGCCCGAAATGAAGCAGGCCTTCACGATTGGCGTCGACTACGGCACCAACTCGGTCCGCGCCGTCGTGGTGGACTGCGCGGACGGCCGCGTGCTCGGCACGAGCGTCTTCGACTACCCGAGCGGCGACCAGGGCGTGATCCTCGACCCGCGCGACCCGCACCTCGCGCGGCAGAACCCGGCGACTACCTGCTCGGCCTCGACGCGTCGATCTCCGGCGCCGTCGAGGAGGCCGCGCGCCAGCCGGGCTTCTCGCGCGCGCGCGTCATCGGCATCGGCGTGGACACGACCGGCTCGACGCCCCTCCCGGTGGACGAGGACTGCCAGCCGCTCGGGCTCGACCCGCGCCTGCACGGACGAGCTCGCCGCCTACGCCTGGCTCTGGAAGGACCACACGGCCGCCGAGGAGGCCGCCGCGATCACCGAGACGGCGCGCCGCCACGCACCCGAGTACCTCGCGCCCATCGGCGGCACGTACTCCTCCGAGTGGTTCTGGTCCAAGATCTGGCGCTGCCTGAAGGTCGCGCCGGAGGTCTTCGACGCGGCCGCGAGCTGGGTCGAGCTGGCCGACTACATCCCGGCGGTGCTCGCCGGCATCAAGGACCCGAAGGCCGTGGTGCGCTGCGTGTGCGCGGCCGGCCACAAGGCGATGTACTCGGACGACTGGGGCGGGCTGCCGTCGAAGGCGTTCCTCGCCCGGCTCGACCCGAAGCTGGCCGAGCTGCGCGACCGGCTCTACGACAAGGCGTGGCCGGCCGACCGGCCGGCGGGCCACCTGGTGAAGGCCTGGGCCGACACGCTCGGCCTGCCCGAGGGCATCCCGATCGCCATGGGCGGCTTCGACGCCCACTACGGCGCGGTCGGCGCCGGCGTGCGCACGGGCACGCTGGTGAAGATCATCGGCACGTCCACGTGCGACTGCGCCATCGCGCCGACGGCGACGCCCGCACCGTGCCCGGCATCTGCGGCATCGTCAACGGCTCGATCATGCCGGGCTACTACGGCATCGAGGCCGGCCAGTCGGCCGTGGGCGACATCCTCCGCTGGTGGGTCGAGCGCGTGTGCGAGGGGCGCGACGCAGCTGCACGCCGAGCTGTCGGCCGAGGCGGCGCGCCTCGCGCCGGGCGCCTCGGGCCTCGTGGCGCTCGACTGGAACAACGGCAACCGCACGATCCTGGTGGACCCGAAGCTGACCGGCCTCATCGTCGGCCAGACGCTGCACACGACGCGCGCCGAGATCTACCGCGCGCTCATCGAGGCCACCGCCTTCGGCGCCCGCGCCATCGTCGAGCGGATGGTCGAGTACGGCGTGCCCGTCGAGCGCGTCGTCTGCTGCGGCGGCATCGCCGAGAAGAACGACCTCTTCATGCAGATCTACGCCGACGTGCTCGGCCAGCCGATGCTCGTCGCCGGCTCGCCGCAGACGCCGGCGCTCGGCGCCGCCATCTCGGCCGCGGTCGCGGCCGGCGCGGCGGCCGGCGGCTACGCCACGTTCGAGGCGGCGCAGGCGAAGATGACGGCCTTGAAGGACACGCGCTTCGAGCCGGACGCGCGGGCGCACGCGGTCTACGACGAGCTGTACGGCCTCTACCGCGAGCTGCACGACGCGTTCGGCGGCGTCGCCGGCGCCCGCGCCGACCTGGGGACGCTGATGAAGCGGCTGTTGGCGATTCGGGAGCGAGCCACGGGTCGGGCCGGCTGAAGCCGGCCACTGACAACAATGAAGGTCCCGCACGCGCTGCGCGAGATCGTCTACCAGGCCAACCTCCGTCTGGTCGGGACCGGCCTGGTCACCGGCACGTTCGGCAACGTCTCGGCCGTGGACCGCGACGCGGGCCTCTTCGTCATCAAGCCGAGCGGCGTGCCCTACGAAGACGTGACGCCCGAGCGCACGGTCGCCGTGTCGCTCGAGACCGGGCGAGGCGATCGAGAGCGACCTTCGCCCCTCGTCCGACGCGCCGACGCACCTCGAGCTCTACCGCGCGTTCGACTGCGGCGGCGTCGTGCACACGCACTCGGAGTGCGCCACCGCGCTCGCCCAGGCGCGCCTGCCCGCTCCGCTGCATGGGCACGACGCACGCCGACTATTTTCACGGAGACGTGCCGGTCACCCGGCCGATGACGCGCGAGGAGGTCGAGACGGCCTACGAGGCCAACACCGGCCTCGTCATCGTCGAGACGTTCACGTCGCGCGGCCTCTCGCCCGACGAGGTGCCGGCCGTGCTCGTGGCCAACCACGGGCCGTTCACCTGGGGCCCCGACGCGTTCACGGCAATCGAGCGCGCCGAGGTGCTCGAGTACCTGGCCTGCGATCGAGTTCCGGATCCGCCTGCTGGCGCCGGACGCGCCGCGGCCCGACGCGTTCCTGGTCGACAAGCACTACCTGCGCAAGCACGGCCCGGCGGCCTACTACGGGCAGCGGCGGACGAGGACCTGAGCCGGTGCGCGTCGCCCGCCTGCACGGCCACGGGGACCTTCGCCTGCACGACGAGCCGGCGCCCCCGCCGCGCGCCGGCGAGGCGCTGGTTCGCGTGCGCGCCGTCGGCATCTGCGGCTCGGACCTCCACTGGTTCGGCGAGGGCGGCATCGGCGACACGCGGCTCGAGCGGCCGCTCGTCCTCGGCCACGAAATCGCCGCCGAAACATCCGACGGCCGCCTGGTCGCGGTCGACCCGGCCATCCCCTGCGGCGCGTGCCGGCCGTGCGCCGAGGGCAACCCGAACCTGTGCGAGGCCGTCCGCTTCGCAGGCCACGCCGAAGACGATGGCGCGATGCGGGAGTGGATGGCGTGGCCGGAGCGCTGCCTGATGCCGCTGCCCGAGGCGTTCACCGCGGCCGACGGCGTCATGCTCGAGCCGCTCGGCGTCGCGATTCACGCAGTCGATCTCGCGCACCTCCGGCCGGGCGCGACCGTGGGCGTGTTCGGCTGCGGGCCAATCGGCCTGCTGATGATCCAGGTGGCGCGCGCCGCCGGCGCCGCGCGCGTCGTCGCGACCGACCGCGCCGCCCTGCCGCACCGGCTCGACGCCGCGCGAAGGCTCGGCGCCGAGGCGTTCGCGGCCGACGCGGCCCGCGAGGGCCGGGCCATCCGCGACGCCACCGGCGGTCTCGACGCGGCCCTCGAAGCCGCGGGTGACGACGAGGCGGTGGCCGCGGCGGTGGGCGCGGTGCGCGCGGGCGCGCGCGTGGTGCTGGCGGGCATCCCCGGCGGCCTGCGCACGTCCTTCCCGGCCGCGACGGCGCGGCGCAAGGGGATCACGTTCGTGATGGTACGGCGCATGAAGCACACCTATCCCCGCGCGATCGAGCTGGTGGAGCGGGGACTGGTGGACGTGCGCTCGGTGGTCACGCATCGATTCGGTCTCGAGGACAGCCCCGCCGCCTTCGCCCTGGCGGCGCGGCGTGACGGGCTCAAGGTGGTCATCGAACCATGACGACACTCGACTGGCTGATCATCCTGCTCTACTTCGGCCTGCTGGCGGGCCTGACGTGGTGGGTCGTCAAGCGGAGCAAGGACACCGCCGACGACTACTTCCTCGCCAGCCGCAACCTCGGCTGGTTCATCGTCGGCGCGTCGATCTTCGCGTCGAACATCGGGTCCGAGCACCTGGTGGGGCTCGCCGGCGCGGGCGCGACGAGCGGCGTCGCGATGGCGCACTACGAGCTGCAGGCCTGGTGCCTGCTGGTGCTGGGCTGGGTGTTCGTGCCCTTCTACATGCGGTCGATGGTCTACACGATGCCCGAGTTCCTCGAGCGGCGGTTTTCGCCGGCCTCGCGCTGGGTGCTGTCGCTCATCTCGCTCGTCGCCTACATCCTCACGAAGATCGCCGTCGGCATCTTCGCCGGCGGCATCGTCTTCGGCACGCTGCTGCCCGAACTGCACGTGCAGCTCGGCGCGCTCGCGCTCAACAGCTTCTGGATCGGATCGGTGCTCGTCATCGTGCTCACGGGTCTCTACACCGTGCTCGGCGGCATGCGCGCGGTCGCCTACACCGAGGCGCTGCAGACGGTCATGCTCGTGGTCGGGTCGGTGCTCGTCACCGTGTTCGGCCTCGCCAAGCTCGGCGGGTGGCGCGAGCTGCGTGCGCTGCTGCCCTCCGACATGTTCAACCTCTGGAAGCCGCTCATTCCCGCCGGCGTGGAGGGCACGTGGGCGCCGGTGAAGGAGACCGGGCGCCTCGCGTGGTACTTCAACCAGAACTACCCGTGGCTCGGCATGCTGATCTGCGCGCCGATCATCGGCCTGTGGTACTGGTGCACCGACCAGTACATCGTGCAGCGCGCGCTGGCGGCGCCCGACGAGCAGCAGGCGCGGCGCGGGTCGATCTTCGCGTCGTTCCTGAAGCTGCTGCCGGTGTTCATCTTCATCATCCCGGGCATGATCGCGCTCGCGCTCGCGAAGCAGGGTTCGGTCGCCGCGCTCGCGCCGATGGTGGACGCCAGCGGGCACACGGTGAACGAGGTCGCCCAGGCCGCCTTCCCGCTGCTGGTGAAGAGCGTGCTGCCGGTCGGCGTGCGCGGCATCGTCGTGGCGGGCCTGCTGGCGGCGCTCATGAGCTCGCTGGCGGGCGTCTTCAACGCCTGCTCGACGCTCTTCACGATGGACTTCTACACGAAGATCAGCCCGCGCGCCACGCAGCACCAGCTGGTGCGCATCGGCCGCGTGGCCACCGTCGTGATGGTGCTCATCGGCCTCGCGTGGATCCCGGTCATCCAGGGCGCCAAGGGGCTCTACGACTACCTGCAGGGCGTGCAGGGCTACCTCGCGCCGCCCATCTTCACGGTGTTCTTCCTCGGCGTGTTCATGAAGCGGCTGAACGCCAAGGGCGCCCTGGCCACGCTCATCGTCGGCTTCGTCCTCGGCGCGTTCCGGCTGGCCGTGGACACGCCGGTGAGCCTGGGGCTGGCCGGGTTCGAGCACGGGTACACGCCCGGGTCGTTCCTGTGGATCGTCAACAACATCTACTTCCAGTACTACAGCGCGCTCATCTTCATCGTGTCGATCGTCGTGCTGGTGGGGGTGAGCTATCTGACGGCCGCGCCCGCCGAGGCGCAGATCGCCGGCCTGACGTTCGCCACGGTGAGCGACGAGCAGCGCGAACACTCGCGCAGCAGTTGGGGCCGCTCCGACGTGGTCTACTCGATCATCGTGCTGCTGGCGATCCTGGCGGCCTACATGTACTTCAACGGATGATGGCCGCCAACGCGACCCCCGCCGCGCGCGCCGTGCTCTGGGACCTGGACGGCACGCTCGTGGACTCGGCGCCGCACCACTGGATCGCGTGGCGCGAGACGATGCGCGCCGAGGGCGTGGCGATCACCTACGAGCAGTTCCTGGCCACCTTCGGCAAGAAGAACGACCTCATCATGCGCGAGTGGCTGGGCGAGGACGTCGACCCCGCGCGCGGCCGCCGCATCGGCGAGGAGAAGGAGGCGCACTACCGCCGGCTCGTCGCCGAGCGCGGCCTCGCGCCGCTCCCGGGCGCCGCCGAGTGGGTGGCGCGGCTCCAGGCCGACGGCTGGCGGCAGGCGATTGCCTCGTCCGCGCCGGCGCTGAACGTGGAGGCCGTGCTGCAGGTCATCGACTTCGGCGGCGCGTTCGGCGCCGTGGTGACGGCCGAGGACGTGCGGGCGGGCAAGCCCGACCCGGAGGTCTTCCTCACGGCCGCCGCGCGTCTCGGCGTTCCGACGTCGCGCAGCATCGTCGTCGAAGACGCGGCCGCGGGCATCGAGGCGGCCCGACGCGCCGGCATGCGGTCGGTGGGCGTCAGCCCGCACGTGACCCTCGACGCCGACGTCGCCGCCCGCTCGCTCGAGGAGATCCCGCCCGGCACGTTCGACGATCTGCTGGCCGGGCTGAAGCCCGGCACTCCGCACGGTCTAGTCTGTGCCCCTCTGACACGCGACGCCTAGGCCGTCATCATGTGTAGACCTCTAGGCATACACATGACGACACCCCCCGCGCCGAAGCCCGACCTGCTGCAGGGCACGCTCGACATGCTGATCCTGCGAACCGTCGCGCTCGGCCCTATTCACGGCTACGCGATCGCCCAGCGGCTCCGGCAGGTCTCCCACGACGTCCTCGACGTGGCGCAGGGCTCCCTCTACCCCGCCCTGCACCGCCTCGAGTACCGCAAGTGGCTGGCGGCCAGCTGGCAGGAGACCCACACGGGCCGCCCGGCGAAGTTCTACCGCCTCACGCCGGCCGGGCGCCGCCATCTCGAGGAGCAGAGCGCGCAGTGGGAGCGGATCTCCGGCGCGATCGCGCTCGTCATGCGCACCGCGCGCGCGGAGCGGGGATGAACTGGCTGGGCCGCCTGTTCGGCCGCGCCGCCCTGGACCGCGAGCTCGACGCCGAGCTGCGGTTCCACATCGAGGAGCAGGTCGCGCACCATGTCGCGGCCGGGCTGTCGCCCGACGAAGCGCGCCGCCGGGCGCTCGTCGAGTTCGGCGGCGTCGACCGCACCGCCGAGGACTGCCGCGACGCGCGCGGCACGCGGGGCGTGGAGTCCACGCTCCAGGACCTGCGCTACGCGGCGCGGGTGCTCGGACGCAGCCCCGGCTTCACCGCGGTCGCCGTCATCTCCCTGGCGCTCGGCCTCGGCGCGAACGCCACGATCTTCAGCGTCGCCAACGCCGTCGTCCTGCGAAGTCTCCCGTTTCCCGACGCCTATCGCCTCGTGAGCCTCTACGAGGTCGACCCGCGCGGCGGGTCGTGGCCGCTCTCCGGACCGAACCTGATCGATCTCGGCCGCGAGACCCGCCTGCTCGACGAGGTCGCGGGCTTCCTGCCGGGCGAGCACACGCTCACGGGCCGCGGCGCCGCCACGCCCGTCGCCGGCGCGGCGGTCACCGCCTCCTTCTTCGGGACGCTGGACGTCTCGCCCGTCTCGGGCCTGACCTTCCCCGCCGGCGCGGACGGGCCGGGCGCCGACCGGCACGTCGCGGTCATCACGCGCAGCCTGTGGACGACGCGCTTCCAGCGCGACCCGGCCGCCGTCGGCGGCGCGATACAGCTCGACGGCGAGAGCTACCGTCTCGCCGGGGTCGTCGACGACCTCCCGGACCTGGCGCCGGGCGCGCAGGTGTTCGTGCCGCTCGTCCTCGACGCGGCCGGCGATTGGGACGACCGCGAGATCCAGGCGATCGGCCGTCTCGCGCCGGGGGCGACGCTCGCGCAGGCGCGCGGCGAGCTCGACGGCCTCGGCCGCGCCGCCGCGACGCGCTATCCGGACGCCAACGCCGGCTGGGGCCTGCGCGCGGTGGATTCGAAGTCCTCGGTCCTCGGCCCGGTCGTGCCCCGGATGGTGTGGGTCCAGTTCGGCGCGGTGGCGCTCTTCGGCCTGCTGGCGTGCGTGAACGTGGCCGGGCTGCTGCTCGCGCGCGGCGCTGACCGGCGCGGCGAACTCTCGGTGCGGGCGGCCCTCGGCGCGAGCCGGAGCAGGCTCGTACGGCAACTGCTCGTCGAGAGCCTCCTCGTCGGCGCGCTCGGCGCCACGGCCGGGCTCACGCTGACGGCCGGCGCGATTGCGCTCGTGCGCCGGTTCGGCGCGTCGCTCGTTCCGCGCCTGGCGGGCGTCCAGCTCGACGGGTCGGTGCTGCTCTTCACGCTCGCCCTGACGATGCTCGCCGTGGCGGCCTTCGGCCTCGCGCCGGCGCTCGCCGCCGCGCGCGTGGGCCTGCAGGACCGAATGCGGCAGGGCGGACGCACGGTGTCGGCGCGGGCGCGCGCCCGCAGCGTGCTGGTCGCCGCCCAGGCGGCCATCGCGATGGCGCTGCTCGTCGGCGCGGGCCTGCTCTTCAAGAGCTTCCTCACCCTGAGCGCCGTGAATCCCGGCTTCGATCCCGGGCGTCTCCTGGCGGTGCAGCCGGTGCTGTCCGGCGCCACGTGGCCCGACGCGCGGCTCGCGTCGTTCGTCTCCGACCTGAGCGACCGGCTCGCGCGCCTCCCCGGCGTGGACGCCGCCGGCGCGACCAACGTGGTGCCGTTCGGCGTCTGGAGCTCCGCGATCCGGTACCGCCGCGCCGATCGCTCGCCGGACGAGCCGCTGCTGCAGGCCAACTGGCGCACGGTCACGCCGGGGTTCTTCCGGGCGATGGGCCTTCGGCTGCTGAAGGGCCGGCTGCTCGACGCCCGCGACACCGCGGACGCCCCCGACGTGGTCGTCGTCACCGACAGCCTGGCCGCGCGGACCTGGCCCGGGGAGGACCCGCTCGGCCGGCAGCTGGTGTGGGGGCGCACGGGCCGGCCCAAGACCGTCGTGGGGGTCGTCGAGCGACCTGCGGGACCGCGCGCTCGATCTCGCGCCGCGCCCGACGATGTTCCGCGCGTTTCCGCAGCTGCCCTGGAGCGACGTGACAATCATGGTCCGCGCCAGCGGCAATCCCGCCGACCTGACCCCCGCGGTGCGGCGGGCGGTCCAGGTGGCCGCGCCGGACGTCGGCGTCGAGATCGAGCCGATGGACCAGGTGGTGTCGGGCGTCCTGCGCCAGCCGCGCACGAACATGCTGGTGTTCGCGGCCTTCGCCCTGCTCGCCCTCGCGCTCGCCGCCGTCGGCCTCTTCGGCCTCGTGAGCGGCGCGGTCCGCCAGCGGCAGCGCGAGATCGCGATTCGCGTGGCGCTCGGCGCGCAGCCGGCCGCGCTGCTCTGGACGCTGCTCCGGCACGCCGCGCTGCTCGTCGCCGCGGGCGGCCTCGCGGGGCTGGCGGGCGGCATGGCGCTCGCGCGCGGGCTGGCGTCCCTGCTCTACGACACCGGCCCCGGCGACCCGACCGCCTACGTGCCGATGTTCCTCGTGCTCGTCGTCGTCGGCGCCGTGGCCGTCCTCGTTCCGGCCCGCCGGGCCCTCGGCGTGGATCCCGTCGCGGTCCTGCGCCACGAATAGCGCGACTCTGAGCGCGCCCCGCCCGGGAGTTATGTCGCGAACGACGGAGACGGGGCACCTAGATACGGGCGATGCGACGCCCATCCTTCCGGCTGCTCTTCTGCCTCTGCGGTCTCGTTCTTCTTCGGCCTGCCGGCGCACGCCGCACCGCCCGCGACGCTCGCCAACGGCGCGCTCGCCGCGCGCTTCGGCGACCGTGGCCTCGAGTCGATCGTGGATCGGGCGGCGGGTGCGCCGTACCGCTTCACGCACGACGGCTTCGGCGTGACGATCGACGGCCGGACGTTCGACAGCGACACGCTGCCCGCGCCGGTGCGGACCCTGGCGGCCGGCAGCGTCACCTACGCCTGGACCGCCGGCCCCACCGCCTGCGCGTCGTCTACGAGCTGCAGCCGGGCTGGCGCTTCGTCAGCAAGCGCATCTTCATCGACACAGCGCCCACGTCGCGGCTGCATGTCGATGCCGTCACCGTCTTCCGCTCGTCTCTCGGCGAGCCGATCAACTCGATCTTCGTGCCGAAGGGCCCGCGTCCGAGCCTCGGCACCGGCGACTACGGCATCGCGCTGCGCCTCGACGGCGCGCGCGGTCTGCTCGCCGTCGCCCAGAACCCCTTCCTCCACGCCGCGCGCGACGGGTCGGCATTCACCCTCGCCTACCAGCCCGACATGGACTGGAGCCTCGACGACGGGCCGTTCGCGGCGGACCGTGGGCTGCTGGCGCCCTACCGCCTGACCGGGCGGACGCTCCCCGCCACCATGCAGCCGGAGTGGACGATGGCACCGACGAGTGCGGCGCCGGGCATGGACAGGGCCGAGGTCGACGCCTTCACGCGCATGGTGCGCGCGTTCCTGCTCGTGAAGGCCGACCAGGCCCATCGACGTCTTCGTCGGCTGGACCGCCAACGACTACCAGATCGACGTCGGCACGCCCGAGGGCCGCTCGGAGTACAAGCGCGTGCTCGACCGCGCGGCCGACATCGGCGCCGAGTACGTGCTCTACGCGCCGTCCGACTCGAACCTCTCGCGCCGCGAGGAGAGCGTGGACGACTGGAGCTGGGAGCACGTGCTCTGGTTCGGCCTCGGCCAGAAGATCCGGAAGGGCGAGTGGAACCCCCGGACGAGCCCCGTCCCACCGTCCGTGCAGGAGATGCTCGACTACGCGACGTCGAAGCGCCTCGGCCTGCTCGCCTACGTCTATCCGGTCCTGCCCTTCTCGCAGGACCCGGCGTGGCTCGTGCCCGGCCGCCGGCCCGGCACCCAGGCGGCGAACCTCGGCTTCCGCAGCCTGCAGGACTGGCTGATCGACGAGCTGGTCGCCTTCCACGACCGTCTGGGGATCGCCGGCTACGCGTTCGACTACACCTTCCTGACCTTCAGCGGCCCGAGCCGCTACGCGCAGTGGTGGGGCTGGCGCCGCGTGATGGAGACGCTCCGCCGCCGCATCCCCGACATCGTGATCGACGGCCGGCAGGCGTACCAGTGACTACGGGCCCTGGAGCTGGCTGGCGGGCAGCTACCCGCACCCGACGTCCACCGACGAGCAGCCCGAGAGCTTCGTCCCCTTCCCCGACCTGCACTTCGACCGGGTGTCGGCCGATCGCGAACGCTACACGGCCTACTGGTACAAGAACTACGAGTTCGCGCCGAGCGAGATCGTGCCCGGCTACATGACGCACCAGACCTCGCGCAGCGACGAGACCGGCGACATGCCCTCGACGCGCACGAAGGACCGCGGCGTCGTGCTCGACCGCTTCCGCGCGCGCGACTGGGACTTCCTGGGCTGGCGCTACTCGGTCATCTCGTCGATTGCGGTGGCCGGCTGGAACAACGTCATCGACATGATCCCCGCGCGCGACCAGGCCGAGTACCAGGCGTTCTCGCCCGAGGACCAGGCGTGGTGGCGGCACTGGCTCGACTGGACCGTCGCCAACAAGGAGCTGCTCCGCCACACGCGCACGATCCTCGGCCAGCCCGCGCTCGGCAAAGTGGACGGTACGTCGGCCGTCGTGGGCGACCACGGGTTCGTCTTCCTCTTCAACCCCAACGCGCGGCGCCTGCCGGCAGAGTTCACGCTCGACGGCGCCATCGGGCTCGAAGCGGGCGGGCGGTCCAGCGGGTCGCCCCGACGGACCTCTCGCTTCCTGATCAGGGAGCTCTACCCCGTCGACTCTGGTCTGGTGGGCAAGCCCGGCGCCGGCGTGTGGACGGCGGGCGACCGCGTGTCGCTCACGATGGACGGCGAGTCGGTGCGGGTGCTCGAGATTTCGCCGGCGCCCGCCGCACCGTCGTCCCCCGTCCTTTTCGGCGCGCCGGGCCACGCGACGCTCGCCGGCGGCGTGCTCACGCTGACCGGCGTGCGCGGCGAGACGGGCACCTCGGCCACGCTGCTCGTGTGGCTGGACGACGCGGGCCAGGTGAGCGCGGTGCGGGTCAACGGCGTCGAGGTCGCGTTCACGAAGCGGGCCGACCGGCTCGTCGCCGCCGCGGTCGCCTTCGCCGGCGCGCCGTTCCGGCACGGCCAGCAGGTCGGGGCCTACGACCCGCAGTTCGCCGGCGGCACGCTGCGCGGGACCTTCAGCATCCCCGCGCGCGTGTTCGACCAGCTCCGGCCCGGCAGCGCGCGTGGCCCATCCCGTGGACGTCCGAGGACTACGGCACGACGTGGCTCGCGCCGCAGCGGCTGCTGCTGTACGTGCAGATCGCCGAGCCCGACGACCATTGGGAGGCCTCGCTCGCCATCGACGGCCGGGTCGTCGAGTTGAAGAAGGCGTACACCGCCGTGCGCGTCTACCGGCGCACATTCGTCGGCTTCTACGCCGACGTCTCGCTCCTCGACGCCGACCGCGAGCACACGTTCGAGCTGATGCTGCCGACGCTCAAGCCGGGGCAGTTCCAGGGTTTGTTTTTCGAGAACGTCGAAACGGAGTACACGGACCTGATCGTGAGATGAGTTGGTTCGGGGGGGTCGCGGGTACTCCTGTCGGGCCGGCTGAAGCCGGCCCCCACATCAGGTACGCCGGAGCCGGCTTCAGCTGGCCCAATCTCAGGCCACCCTGTAGGGGTCCTGTAGGGGCCGGCTTCAGCCGGCCCGCCTCGCTTGCCCATCCCGTCGTCGTCCGATAGCATGCCCCCGCCGTCATATGGAGGGTCCCCCATGCACTCATTCTTCAACGCGGGGCTTCGCCCCACACCCCCGCCTTCGCTGAAGCTCCGGCGGGCCGCCGTAGCCTTGGCGGAGGCTGGCCGGCTCGGTCGCTTGCGGGGGCCCGTCGCCCCGCGCCGCTCCCTCGCGGGCCGCGCCGTGCGCGGCCTGGCTGTACCTGTCCGCGGCGCGCTCGCCGCGGTCGTCGCCGCCGCTGCCCTGGTCGCCTCCTGTTCCTCCCCCGCGCCCGCCCCGTCGCTCGAGGACGAGGTCCTCGCCCGGGCGCGCGCCATCCACGAGCGGGTCATCACGCTCGACACGCACGACGACATCGACGTCGCGGACTTCACCGCCGAGAAGAACTACTCGCAGCGGCTCGACACGCAGGTCAACCTCCCCAAGATGCAGGAGGGCGGTCTCGACGCGTCCACGCTGGTGGTCTACACGGGCCAGGGCCCGCTGACCGACGAGGGCTTCGCGGACGCCTACCGGGAGGCCGTCGCCAAGTTCGACGCCATCCACCGGCTGGTCGACGAGTACGCGCCCGACAAGGCGGGCCTCGCGCTGACGCCCGACGACGTGCGGGCGATCGCCGGGTCGGGCAGGAAGGTCGTGCTCATCAGCGTCGAGAACGGCTACCCGATTGGCACCGACCTCGCGCGTGTGAAGGAGTTCTACGACCGCGGGGCGCGCTTCCTGTCGCTCTCGCACAACGGCCACAACCAGCTGTCGGACTCGAACACCGGCGAGCGCGACGGCGAGTTCCCCAACCACGGCCTGAGCGCGCTCGGCCGCCAGGTCGTCGCCGAGGCCAACCGGCTCGGCATCGTCCTGGACGTGTCGCACGTGTCGCGCGACTCGATGATGCAGACCGTCGAGCTGTCGAAGGCGCCGATCATCGCGTCGCACTCGTCGGCCCGCGCGCTCTGCGACCACAGCCGCAACCTGGACGACGAGCAGCTGAAGGCGCTGGCCGCGCGCGGCGGCGTGGCGCAGATGGTCGCGTTCAGCAGCTACGTGAAGACGCCGCCGCCCGACTCGCCCGAGCGCGCCGAGGCCATGGCGAAGCTCCGCGAGGAATTCGGGCTGCCGGCCTCGGGCGGGCGCCGCCGGGACCCGGCCAGCGCGCTCGCGACGCTCACACCGGAGCGCCGCGCCGAGCTCATGCGGCGCTACCAGGCCCTGAACGAGCAGTTCCCCGTGCCGCGCGCGACCGTCCGGGACTTCGTCGATCACATCGACTACGCGGTGAAGCTCGTCGGGATCGACCACGTCGGCATCTCGTCCGACTTCGACGGCGGGGGCGGCGTGGAGGGCTGGAACGGCGCCGACGAGACGTTCAACGTCACGCTGGAGCTGGTCCGGCGCGGCTACACCGAGGAGCAGATCGGCCGGCTCTGGAGCGGCAACGTGCTGCGCGTCATGGCCGAAGCGCAGCGCGTCGCGAAGGAGATCCAGGGCATGTAGCGCACGACTTCAGCCGTGCGACGGCGAAGGCGCACTACGGACGACGTTTCCTGGCGGCCGCGACGACCGCGTCCCGGTCGTCGCGGTCCCAGGCGGCCTTGATCGCGTCCTCGGGCATGCCGGCCACCCGACCGAGCAGGAAGAAGGGGGCCAGCGCGTACGCCCGCACCTTCCACCGCGCCATCTCGACGAGCGCGTCGAAGGCGCGCGTCCGGAGCGCGTCGAGCACGCCCGGATCCCGCGACGCCGACAGCGACATCAGCGCGAGCGAGGCCTTGTTGCGGTCCGTCCAGATGAGCGAGTTCAGCAAATCGACGAAGGACGCTGCCGGCACGACGATGCCGGCGGAGGGCGTCACCGACGCGTACTCGGCCATCACCCAGAGCGCGCGCATGGCGTTGTTCCGCACGTCCTCGTCCGGATCCCGCATCGCTTCGACGAGATCCGGCACTACCGCCGCCTTGTCGTCGGCATAGGCGATCACCTCGGCGGCGAGGGCCCGGTCGTCGGCGCGGCGGCTGTGGCGGAGCACGTCGCGGAGCACGTCCAGGTCGCGCGCCGCGAAGCCGACGAACCGCTCCTGGATCGCCCGGGCGGCAGGATCGTGCATCAGGGCGTGGCCGGCCGAGTCGTCTTCGTCCGCGTCACCCCGCTGAACGGCCGCCATCAGAGCCGTCTGGAAGTCCGCGCCCGCCTGCGCGACGTCGGCTGGCAGGCGGACCGTCCCGGTGGGCGCCGGACGAAACGTCAACGACGCGCCGCCCTTCTCCTCGATCCCGACCCACAGCACCGTCCGCCCCGCGTCGCAGCACACGGCCGACACGCGCGCCGAGACGACGCCCGGCAGCGCCTCGAGGCGCCGCGTGACGCCGACCGTGTCCTCCGGCACCGGATCGCCTTCTGCGATCTGAAGGGCCCTGCGCACGTCGGCCGCGGCGACCGTCCGCAGGCCGTAGAACTCGATCATGCCGACGGGCGGGATCTGCCGGGCAGGCAGGCCGGCGACGAGAAGCCACGACAGGACCAGTTGGACCATGGGCCACATCCTCGCGCGTCGATGGGCGTCTCCGGCAGCAGACACGACCCGACGGGAGGCCGCGGCGGCCTGATGAACCGCCGTCAGGTGCGTGCCACGAGGCGCGGCGACGCGGAGGTGGTGCCGGCGGGCTCACGCGCGTGCGTCCAACACCGTCCTGACCTTGGCGGCCAGGTCCCTCATCGAGAACGGCTTCGGGATGAACTGCACGCCCTCGTCCAGCATGCCCCGGTGGGCGATCACATCAGCCGTGTAGCCGGACATGAACAGGCATTTCATCGCCGGCCTGGTCGTTCTGATCTGCTTGGCCAAGTCCCTGCCGTTCATTTCGGGCAGGATGACGTCGGTCATCAGCAGGTGAATCTCTCCGGTATGCTCCTCGGCCAGGCGCATGGCCTCGCCGGTGCGCCCGCGGTCAGCACGGTATAGCCCAGGCCTTCGAGCATCCTGGTGGCAAGCTTCAGCACGCGAGGCTTCGTCCTCCACCACCAGCACCGTCTCGCCACGGCTCGCGGGAGATCCTGCTCGCTTTCCTTCCCGGTCTCGGCGGCCTGGCCCGCCTGCCGGGCCAGATAGATTTTGAAGGTCGTTCCCTGCCCTCGTTCGCTGTAGACGTTGATGAACCCGTTGTTCTGCTTGACGATGCCGTAAACCGTGGCCAGCCCCAGGCCGGTTCCCTGCCCACGTCCTTGCGTCGTGAAGAACGGTTCGAAAATCTGGTCGAGGGTCTCCTTGTCCATGCCGCAGCCGTCGTCGCTGATGGCCAGCATCACATATTCCCCGGCACGAAACCCGGCATGATCGGCGCAGTAGGCCTCGTCGAAGGCGACATTCCGCGTTTCGATGGTGATCTTGCCGACGTCCGCGATGGCGTCCCGGGCGTTGACGCACAGATTGGCCAGGATCTGTTCGACCTGGGTCGGGTCCATCTTGACCGGCCACAAGCCCGACTCCGGAAGCCAAACAAGATCGATGTCCTCGCCGATCAGCCGCCGGAGCATCTTGAGCATGCCCTCCACGGTCTCGTTCAGGTCGAGCACCTTGGGGGCGATCGTCTGTTTGCGGGCAAAGGCCAGCAATTGCCGGACGATGTCCGCGGAACGGTTGGCGGCATTGAAGATTTCCTCGAGATCCGCATGCAGCGGCTGGGCCGGGTCCACCGTTGCCAGGGCCAGTTCCGCATAACCGAGGATCACGCTGAGCATGTTGTTGAAATCATGGGCCACGCCGCCCGCCAGCCGGCCCACCGCTTCCATCTTCTGGGCCTGGCGGAACTGGGACTCCAGGGAGAGTTTCTCGGTGATGTCCTCGACCATCTCGATCGCCGCCGTAACCTTGCCCGACGCGTCGAGGATCGGGGACGAAACGATGCGGTAGTTGCGCACCCCCCCTGCCTGCGGCGTTTGCGTCGTGCGCTTCGTGGACCAGACCGTCCTGCAGTGTCTTTTGGGTCGGGCAGTAGTCGCACACCGCCTCGCGCGGCGGGTCGTTGAACGCGCGGTAACAGATGGAGCGTTGACTCGGATCGACGGCAGGGAACCACTCGCGCATCCGGCGGTTCAGTTCGAGAATCTCCATCTTGGGACTGATGAGGGCCACGCCGATTCCGATGTTGTCCAGGATGCTGCGCGTCTTGGCCTCGCTCTCTCCCAGGGCCCTCTCGGCCCGCTTGCGCGCGGTGATGTCACGGATGTTGCACTGGATCACCTTGCTGTGGTCCACCAGATAGACATTGCTGACAAACTCCACGGCGATGGGCCGCCCATCGTGGGTTTCCAGCGGCAAATCCTCGTAGCGGATGTATTCGTTGTCTTGCAGGGACTTGAAAGCGTCCTTGGACGCGGCAATGTCTTTGAATGCACCGAGTTCCCAGATATGTTTCCCGTACAATTCGTCGTAGGAATAGCCGAGCAGACTGCAACAGGAAAGGATTGACATCAACCACCTTGCCCGTATCGGCATCGAGAATCAAGATGCCGTCCTTTGCTGATTCAAAGAGCCGCCGGTAGCGCTTCTCGGAATCTTGCAGCGCCTTGTCGGCCGTGTCCTTCTTCAGCCGCTGTTCTTCCGGGAGCGCCGTTCGCCCGCTCCGTGCACGGGCGTCGCGGCTGAGCTGGCCCGAGTTCGTCTCTGGCATGGTCACACCTGCAACTCATGGTATGCACCACTTCCCCGGCTGCGCGTGTTCCGTATTGAACAGGGTGGAAAGGAGGTCCTTGGGCTCGGCAGGCCGCTGCGCGCCCCTCGATGGCGGAAGACGGTTCGCCCCGCGAGGCCCCAACCGAAGGGGCGCGCGCGGCCGCAGGTGTGCCTAGCGTTCACCAGCTCGACGCGCCGGTTCTTCGCCCGGCCGTCCTCGCTGTCGTTCGACGCCACGGGCGCCAACGGCCCGACGCCCGCCGGCTGGAGCCGATCGGCGGCGATGCCGTGCCCGCCGGTGAGCGCCGCGATCACGGCCGCGGCCCTCCGGCGCGACAGGTCCATGTTCATCTCGTACTCGCCGGTGCTGTCGGTGTGCCCGACCACCCAGAGCTTCAACGCCGGGTCCTCGGTCAGCAGCGTCGCGATTTCCGCGATGGTCGGGTCGGACTCCGGCTTGAGATCCGCCTTGCCCGTGTCGAAGTAGATGCCGTAGACGGCGGTGTGCCCCTGCCGGCCGATGTCCCCCGCCATGGCCGCCGCGTCCACCGTCACCAGGCCGGTCTCCATGGGCTTCAGCTCGCCGAAGGTCAGCTGGTGGCTGCCGCCCCAGACGTGCAGGCTCACCCAGACGTCGCCCTCCGGCCGGGTCAGCTTCGCGGTGAGGTGCCGCTGCTCGCCGCTCGGGCGCCAGCCGCGGTTGCGCGCGTCGCTCCCGCCGTACCCGGGACCGCAGTCATCGTCACGACAGGTGAACAGCGACCTCCATGCCGGCGGCGCGGAACGCGGTCTCGTAGTTCCGGTAGACCTCCAGCACCGACCGTCCCTTCGGCGAGGTGTAGTGGATCCAGGTGACCTTGCCCTCGACCGCCTGCGTCTTGGTCCACTTCCCGATGCCCGACATGTGACCGAGCGGCACGTCCCACTCGTCGTACTCCTTCGTGTCGCACTGGGAGATGCGGGACCCCTCGTAGCGCTGCACGAGGGGATGGTCCGAACACCCGCCCCGGTCCTGTGGGCTGGCCGTGGACGGCCGGAACGCCGCCCGCGGTGAGGATGAGCGCCGCCGCGCCGACAGAAGAGGCTGGTTCGCAGGCCGTTTGGGTGCACGTCTCCTCCTTTCACGGGAAAGGAACGCCGCCCGACCGGGCTCCCCGGTTTTCTTCGGTCTCTCTGCGCCGCCGCCTACCGCCGCCGTAGTCCCTGCACCACGCGCACGTCGAAGACGGCGCCCGCCGTCGCGTTCTCGTGCGCCTGGAACCGGACCGTGATGTGCGACTTGCCGCGCGTCAGCGCGGCGGGGACCGCGTACTCGCGGTCGAGGGTACTCGGTGGGATGGTACTCGAGCGTCTCGCTGGCCACCTTCTCGCCGTCCACGACGACGTCGAAGCTCCGGCGCCGACCGCCGCTCCCGCGGTAGGTCACGACGAGCGTGGCCGCAGCGCCGGGCTCGACCTTCAAGTCGTAGGCGAACCAGCCGCCGCGCGCCTCGCGGTACCGCTTACCCTCGAAGTCGCCCTCGTTCGCGCCCTTGCCGGCGTAGCCGTGCGCCGCTTCACTCCCCTCGGTCGCGACCACCACCGCGTCCACCGTGCGCTGCTCGAATCTCGCGCCGGCGTGCGGCCGCCGCGGCCCGCTCCGCCGCGTGCGCCTTCCACCCGTCCGGTGAGTAGAGCTTCCAGTAGACCGTGTAGCGGTCCTCGACCAGCCGGAAGAACGGCGACAGCTCGACGTCGTGCGGCCGCGCGAGGCCGACCGTCCGGAAGTGCAAGGGCTTCCCGTCCACCGGCTTCACGCTCGCCAGCACCGACTGCCGGTCGCCCACCAGCGCGGGCACCTCGATCGGCGCGACGCGCCCGAGCTGCGGCGCGCTGGGGCCGTAGCGCTTCGCGCCCTCGAGGCCTTCGGCCCCCAGGTCGCCCGCCAGCACGACCGGTCCGTACATGAGCGCGATCGTGTCCGGGTCGTCGGGCATCGCCTCGATGCGCAGGCTCATCGGCAGCTCGACGTCCACCGTGTCGCCGTCGGCCCACGCGCGGTCGACGGTCACGTAGGAGCCCGGCTGGCCGGTCACGGCCCGCGGCCTGCCCGTTCACCGTCAGCGTCATGCCGGAGGTCGCCCACGACGGATAGCGAATCGCCAGCGCCAGCCGCTGCGGCGCCCCGGTGTGGAAACGTCAGCCGCGTCGTATCCGTGTTGGGGAAGGTCGTCTCCTGGCGCACGACGAGCCCCCTGCGCCTGCCAGTGAGCTCGGACGGGATGAAGAGGTTCACGTAGAGCGTGTCGTCGCCGTGGAAGTAGATCGTGTCGCCGTACTTGCCGTGGTTCTCCATGCCGGTGCCCGACGCAGCACCAGAACGAGTCGTCTGGCGTGGAGAAGGTCTTGAAGGCGCCCGGCCGCAGCGGGCAGTAGTACATGACCATGCCCGTCTCGGGGTCCTGCGAGCCGAGGATGTCGTTCACCAGCGCCCGCTCGTAGAAGTCCATCGTCCGCGCCGACGGGTCCCAGGCGAACAGGTGCCGCGTGAGCTTGAGCATGTTGTAGGTGTTGCACGTCTCGGTCGTGGACACGCCCAGGTGCTTCGAGAAGTCCTCGGGCGGGAAGAAGCTCTCGTCGTCGGTGTCGCCGCCGTTCACGTAGGAGCGGTGCTCGGCCACGCGCTCCCAGAAGAACGTGGCGATGTCGCGGTAGCGCGCCTCGCCCGTCAGCTCGTACTCGCGCGCCGCGCCGATGATCTTCGGGATCTGCGTGTTGCCGTGCAGGCCGTTCAGCGGGTCCTCGTCGGCGCTCGAGCGGGTCGAAGAGCGCCTTGTGCTCGAAGCGGCGCGCGAGCGCCAGATAGGCGGCGTTCCCGGTCGTGGCGTACAGGTTGGCCAGCACGTCGTTCATGCCGCCGAACTCGGTCGCGAGCATCGCCTGCATCTGGGCGTCGGTCAGCCGGTCGCACCGGAACTTCACCCAGTCGGCCATCTTCGTCACCACGTCGAGCGCCTGCCGATCGCCGAAGCGCAAGGACACGTCGAGCAGCCCCGCCATGATCTTGTGGATCGTGTAGTAGGGCGCCCACACGCGCTCGCGCTTCTCGACGCGGTCGAAGAACGACTCGGGAAACGCCGACAGGTAGCCCGGGATGGGCGCCCTGCGACGGCAGCGCCGGCCTGCACCTTCGCCAGCTCGGCCACCATCGACTCGGCCCGCTGCTTCAGGACCGCGTCGCCGGTGCTCGCGTACATCAGCGACCAGCGCCGACAGGTAGTGGCCGATCGAGTGGCCGCGCAGCTCCACGTCGGGCGCCTCCCACCCGCCGAGCGGCTGCGCGGAGGACGGCAGGCCGGCGTTGACGCGGAAGTCGTGGAGCAGCCGGTCCTGGTCGAGGCTCAGCAGGTACTGCTCGTCGAGCTCCATCGCGCGGCGGAACGGGCCGTCGAGCAGGCGGACCTCCGCGAGGTCGAACGGCCGCGCCTTCGAGGCGACCGCGTCGGGCACGACCGCCGCGCCGCCCGGCGCGGCGCCGTACTTCGCCGCCGCCACCAGGGCCACGGTCGCCAGCGCGAGCAGGGCCACCAGGCTTCTCGTCTTCGTCACAGCGGCGTCCTTCCGTGTCGGCTGGCCCAAAGGCCAGCCTTACTTGGGCGCGACGACCTCGAACGGCTTCGGGTCGTCGAGCGGCACGATCTCCCTCCCGACCTTCCGGCCGAGCGTCGCGATGAACCGTCCCGGCAGCACGAGCTCGCCCTGCCGGCGGCGGCCCGGCTGATCGCCGGGCGGGGGCGGCGGCGGTTCGGTGCGCAGGTCCCACGTCACGCGGTGGAACCCGTCGCCCGATGCCGCGTCCAGCGTGCGGACGACCCGGCCGCTGGCGTCGGCGATCGCGAGCACGACCGGCGAGCCGGCCGTGTCACCCGTCAGATGATACGTGAACGTGGCGCCGTAGGGCGGGTCCGGATTCGTCTCGTTGCCCCAGGCCGCGCGGACGTAGGTGATCTCGGGATACCGCAGCACGGCGTGCCCGGGCGGAAAGAGCGCCCCGGGCTCCGCCGTCGCGGCGGGCGTCAGGCCGCGCAGCGCGGCGTAGTCGTCCAGCACGTAGAACCCGCGCCCGAACGTGGCGGCGACCAGGTCCGGGCCGCGCGGCTCGATGGCCAGATCGCGCACCGCGATCGTCGGCATGCCGCCCATGAGCGGCGCCCACGCGCCGCCGCCGTCGGTCGAGACGAACAGGCCGAACTCGGTGCCCAGGAAGAGCAGGTCCGGGTCCTCGGTGTCCTCGGCGATGGTCCACGTCACGAACCGGTCGGGCAGGCCGTTGGCGATCGACGTCCACGTGCGGCCGCGGTCGCGGCTCTTCAACAGGTAGGGCGTGAAGTCGCCCAGCTTGTGGCCGTTGAACGCCGCGTACACCGTGTCCGGATCGTGGCGCGACGCCAGCAGGTCCGACACGTAGGTCCGCTCGGGCACACCCGGAAACCGGTCCTGCTTCCGCCACGAGTGGCCGCCATCCTCGGACACCTGCACCAGCCCGTCATCGGTGCCCACGTAGAGCAGGTCCTCGACGAGGGGCGACTCGTCGAGCGCGGTCGCGACGCCGTAGTCGGTGGTGAACACGTTCTTCCACACCGCGTCGGGCCCCCAGACCTTCCCCATGACCGGGATGGTGTCGCGGTCGATCTGCCGCGTGAGGTCGGGGCTGATCGCCGTCCAGGTGTCGCCGCGGTCGTCGCTGCGGAACAGCCGGCTGCCGGAGAGATAGAGGCGCGTCGGCGAGTGCGGGCTGATGAGGAACGGCGCGTCCCAGTTCCAGCGCACCGGCGGGTCGTCCTTCCCGACGCGCGGCCGAATGCCGGTCGACTCGCTGGTCCGCAGGTCGAGCCGCTGGATCGCCCCGTTCTGCGACATCGAGTACACGATGTCGGGGTTGCCCGGCTCGACGCGGGGCTGCATGCCGTCGCCGCCGCCCACGGTGATCCAGTCGCTCGTCCGGATCCCCACCTGGTTGGGCGACCGCGCCGGCCCGCCAATCGAGCCGTTGTCCTGCGCGCCGCCGTACGCGTGGTAGAAGGGACCCCGGTCGTCGAGCGCCACGCGGTAGAACTGCGACAGCGGCAAGTTGGTGAAGTGGCGCCAGGTCGCGCCGCGGTCCCACGTCTCGTAGAGGCCGCCGTCGTTGCCGACCAGCAGGTGCTCGGGGTCGGCCGGATCGAAGACCATGGCGTGGTTGTCGGCGTGGACGGCCCAGTCCACCGGCGTGAACGTCCGCCCGCCGTCGTCGGTGACGTTGATCCGCACGTCCACGGCGTACACGCGGTCGAAGCGGTGGGGATCGGGGTAGATCTCCCCGTAGTACTGCGGGTCCACCACGATGTAGTCGCTCTGGCGGATCCACGTGGCGCCGCCGTCGGCCGAGCGGAAGAAGCCGCTCGCCTTCTTCGCCGCGGCCACGAGCGCGTAGACGACGTCCGGCTGCTGTGGCGAGATCGCGAGCGCGATGCGTCCGCGATCGACCTCCGGCAGGCCGCTCATGATCTTCGTCCAGGTCTTCCCGGCGTCGGTGGACTTGAAGACCGCCGACTCCGGCCCGCCGCCGATCAGGATGCCCACGCGCCGCCGCCGCTGGTACGACGCGGCGTAGAGCACGTCCGGGTTGCGCGGGTCCATCACGAGGTCGGTGATGCCGGTGTTCTCGCTCACCTGCAGCACCGGGGTCCAGGTGCGGCCCCCGTCGGTCGTCTTGTAGAGGCCGCGATCGCCGCCGGGCGCCCACAACGGCCCCTGCGACGCCACGTAGACGACGTCCGCGCGGCGCGGGTCGACGACGATCTTCGCGATGTGCTCCGAATGCGGGAGCCCCACGCGCGTCCACGTCCGCCCCGCGTCGGCGCTCCGGTACACCCCGTCGCCGAACCCGACGCTCCGCTGGCTCTGGTTCTCGCCGGTGCCCAGCCAGACGACGTTCGAGTCGTGCGGATCGACCGTCACGCAGCCGAGCGAGTAGGAGCCGTAGCGATCGAAGACGGGCGTCCACGTGTTGCCGCGGTTGACGGTCTTCCAGAGGCCGCCCGACGCCGCCGCCACGTACCACACGCTCGGGTCACGCGGGTCCACCGCGATGTCCGCGACGCGGCCCGTCGTGAGCGACGGCCCGAGGCCGCGCAGCTCCAGGCCCGCGTACGGGCCGCCGGCCGCGCCGGCCTGGCCGCCGCGGACGGCCGTCTGACGTGCGGAGAGCGGGCTGAAGAACAGGAGAAAGGCGAGGAGGACGGGAATGACGGCAGGGCGCATGAGAACCTCCGGGGGCATGATATGCCAAACCCCCGGAGGGCCGAACCCCTGTGCGCCGCGCCGGACCTACTGCCCGCCCTCGGCCCGCTTCTTCACGGCCTCGGTGATCGTCCAGTAGTAGACGGACCGGCCGTCCACGTGCAGGGTCTGCTCGGGCGGCCAGTCGTCGCCCATGTCGAACGCGTGCGACACGACCCGCGAGCCGACCTTCAGCTCCTTCCAGAGCTTGGGCCGCAGCTTGAGGTTGAGCGACGGAAGCAGGTACAGCGAGACGACGGACGCCGGTCTCAGGTCCGCTTGGAACAGGTCGGCGTTGCGGATCTCCAGGCGGTCGCCCAGCTTCACGCCCTGCTGCTCGGCGTTCTCGGTCGCCTCCTTGATCCGCTGCGGATCGATGTCGATGCCCACGCCGCGGGCGCCGTACTCCTTCACCGCGGTGATGACGATGCGCCCGTCGCCGCAGCCCAGGTCGTAGACGACGTCGTTGGGGCCCACCTGGGCCACCTTGAGCATCGCCTCCACGACCGCCTGCGGAGTCGGGACGTAGATGACGTCGGGCTTGCGGAGCTCGACGGGGTTCTGCTGCGCCACGGCGGCCGCCGTCGTCGCGGCGACGGCGAAGAACGCAGCAACGGTCAGCAACCGGAAGCGCTGTGCACGCACCATGGCCTCCTCTCTCGACGACCTGCGGATCATACGACAAACCCCCGGCAGGGGCGACCAGACCCCGCTCAGAACTCCACGCGCAGACCCAGGCGCAGGGTCCGGGGCGGCTGCACCGCGGCGCCGGATTGCTCCGCTCGAGCCTCCGCCAGCGCATCATCTGGCGCCACCGTGCGTGTCGAGGCAAGGCGGATCCCGGTGGCTCCAGGGGTGGTAGGATGCGCATGATTCGGCGGGTCGTGCGAAGCCGTCCGCGGCGCCAGGGCCGCGGGGGCGGGCGGGCCCGCGCGGACGCTGGAACAGCACGAGGAGCGTGAACATGAAGTGTCCGGCATGTGGCCAGGAGATGGTCCGGGAGAATTTCGGCGTCAACGTCGATGTCTGCAAGGACGGCTGCAAGGGCCTCTGGTTCGATCGCGGCGAGCTGTGCATGCTCGACGAGCACGACGAGGGGCTCGGCGCGGCCCTCGAGGCGGCGCTCCGGTTCCCCAGACGCAACGACGGGAGCCGCGGCCCGCTCACCTGCCCCACGTGCGCGATCCCCATGCACACGCACGCGTACAAGCGCGATCAGGCCGTCAACGTCGACGAGTGCTACAAGTGCGGGGGCCTCTTCCTCGACTCTGGCGAGCTCAAGGAGATCCGCGACAATTACATGGCCGATGCCGACGTGAAGGCCTATGCCGATCAGATCATCGGTTCGGTCCCGGAGTACGCGCAGGCCATGAAGGGCCTGGACGCCGAACGAAAGCGCCAGGAGTCCGTGCAGAAGTTCACGAAGTTCCTGACCGTCAACTACTGGCGACGGAGGTTCGTGTAGGACCGTCCCGGCCCGCCGTCAACGAGGAGAGACCACGGTGAATCATCGCCAGCTCCTGTCGGACGTCCGGTATCGCGGGCTGGTGCGCGCGGCGAAGCGCGCGTATCACGTGTACGAGGGACGCGAGCACTTCGTCCTGCTCTCACCGGCGGCCAGGAGCGCCGGCGGCTACTACCACGTCATCCAGCGCCGGGCGCTCAACTACGTGCTCGGCCACGTCGGCGGCAGCCGATCGATCACCGTGCGGGAGGTCCGCGACGCGTGCCGCCGCTCGAAGTTCCTCGCGGACCGGTTCGCCGTCCTGAACGCGCTGTACGCGCTGGTCGCGCTCAAGAAGGCCCGGATCACGGGCATGCGGGGCAAGGCCCTCGTCTTTTCGGTCTCGAAGGGCTCCGTCTAGGGCGCCGGCATCCGGGAGGAGATGTGGACCTGATCGAGGCCGCCCGGGGAAAGCGCCCATGGATCAGAACGTGACGCCCTGGTGGGCGGCGCTGACCGTCTGGGGCGTGGTGAACGCGGTCAACGTCCTGCAGGCGGTGGGCTTCCTCTCGCGGGTGCGCACCGGGAGCCTGGCGGTCAATCACCTGCTCGGCTGCGCGATGATCGCCCTGGCGATCCCGTCGCTCGTGGCGCTCGTCGCGTTCGTCCGCGCGGGCGCCGGGTGGCTGCACTGGATCGGCCCGGCGGTGTTCCTCGCCTTCCTCGCGCTGATGATTGTCGTGGACTACGCCAGGCCCGTCGAGTTCCGCGCCCCGATGCGCTACGACATCGTCGTGCCCTATCTCGTGCTCTTCTTTGGCGCGATCCTGCTCATGGGGCTGCCGATGTTCCGGCTGAACCGGCCGTTGTGGCTCGTCACCGTGGCGACCACGCTGCTGCTGCTGGGCTCGATGGCCGTGGCGATGCGCAAAGGGATGGCGTGACGCCGCCCCTCAGCGCTGGGGCGTCCGGGACGGCGCAATGAGGACGGGGCGCTCGCCGGGCTTGACGAGGCCGAGCTCGTGGCGGGCGACGGCCTCGATGGTGCCCGGGTCCTCGCGCAGGCGCCGCGCCTCGTCACGCAGCCGTTGGTTCTCCTCGCGCATCTGCTCGATTCTGCCGCCCGAGCGCGGCGTGGCCCCGCCGGTGGCGGACCTGATCGAACAGGCCGTTCTCGCCGACGAGCGCGTTGGCGAGGAGCAGGCTCGTCACGAACAGCACCGCCCATCGCACGCGGCGGCGCCAGCGCTCGTCGCGCCGCCGCCGCGCCCGGGCCAGCCTCTGCAGGTGCTCGTCCACGGCCTCCCCTTCCCTCACGACGCGTCGCCGGCGCGGCGAAGCGCGTCCAGCCTCGCCGGCAGCCCCAGCACGGCCTCGACGTCCGCCTTGGGGATCCGCCGGGCGATCTCCCGCTCGAGCGGCGCCAGGCGGGTCTGCAGCGCGCGCGCGGCGCGGCGCCCTTCGCCCGTCAGGGCCACGACGAACGAGCGGCGGTCGTCGGCGCGGACCTCGCGGGAGATCCACCCACGGGCGGCGAGCCGGTCGAGGATGCTCGTGAGGGTGGACGGCTTGTAATCCCCCGCGCCGAGCACCTCGGAGACGGTGGCCGGGCCGCGCTCGAGCAGGACGCTCAGCACGTCCAGCTCGGCGGCGCTCAGCCCTTCCGCCGCGGCCGCCCGCTCCACCAGCGCAACGATCTCGCGCGCGGCCCGGTGCATCCGCCTGACGACCTTGAGCGCATTCATACGTCAACGAACTTTCCGGCATAGAATAGTTCACTTATGAAGTGAATGCAAGGCTCGGGGGTCAGCGGTCAGCGGTCAGGGAGCCGGGGTCAGTAGAGGCCCACGCCTCACGTCCAGGCCTCTCAGGGGTCAGGGGGCAGCCTGCAGCCTGGAGCCTGGAGCCTGGAGCCCGATTTCTTCATACGCTCTGACCCCTGACCCCTGCCCCCTGACCCCTGACCGCTGACCGCTGCTCCCTGCTCCTGTGGAGTGGCCGGTGCAAACCGCCCCACGTTGTGGCAGTCCTGCCGTCGCAGGAGTGCCACAAGCGGTCGATCTCGAGGCCGCAAACTGACGCCATGTCCAATGCTGGCAATGGTTTGCGCGCGTCCAGCGCGAGACGCGTGCCGGTGGCACCGGCCTTGCGCCTCGTGGTCGGCGTTTGGAGGAAACCATGAGCAGCACGGGGTGGCGGCGGACGGGGTGGGTCGGCGGCGTGGCGCTGGTCGCCGGTCTGATGGTCGTCTATTACGCGCGGGCCGAGGGCAAGACGCCGGCGGTCCGGTACGACACCGCGACGGTCGACCGCGGGCCGGTCGTCGCGAAGGTCACCGCGAGCGGCACGCTCTCGGCCCTGGTCACCGTGCAGGTCGGCAGCCAGGTGTCGGGCCGCATCCAGACGCTGTACGCCGACTTCAACTCGCACGTGAAGAAGGGCGAGCTCCTGGCCAAGATCGACCCGCAACTCTTCCAGGCCGCGGTCGAGCAGGCGCAGGCGAACCTGATGGCGGCCCAGGGCAACCAGGCGAAGGCCCAGGCGCAGGCGACCGACGCCGTCCGCCAACTCAAGCGGTCGAAGGATCTCCTCGCGCGCAACCTCCTCGCGCAGTCGGACTACGACACGGCGCAGGCGACCGCAGACGCGGACGAGGCTGCGGTGCAGGCCGCCAAGGGCGCGGTCGAGCAGGCCAAGGCGGCGCTCGACCAGGCCAGGACCAACATCGGGCTCACCGACATCGTGTCGCCCACCGACGGCATCGTGATCTCGCGCAACGTGGACGTCGGCCAGACGGTCGCGGCGTCGTTCCAGGCCCCGGTGCTCTTCGAGGTCGCGCAGGACCTCAGCAAGATGCAGGTGGACACGAGCGTGGCCGAGTCCGACATCGGCCGCCTCGTGAAGGGCATGCAGGCGACCTTCACCGTGGACGCGTACCCGCGCACGCCCTTCACCGGCACGGTGCGCGAGATCCGCAACGCGCCGCAGACGGTGCAGAACGTGGTCACCTACGACGCGGTGATCGACGTCGACAACCCCGATCTGCGCCTGAAGCCGGGCATGACGGCCAACGTCACCTTCGTCTACGCCCGGCGCGACGACGCGCTGCGCGTGACCAACGCGGCGCTGCGCTTCAGGCCGGACTCGACGCTCTTCGCGGAGATGGAAGGCGCGCCGCCCGGCGGCCCGCCGCACCTCCAGGGCGCGGCCTCGACGGAGGAGGCCGGCACCGCGGCGCCGAACCAGCGCACGCTCTGGGTCCTGCGCGGCGACCACGCGGCGCCCGTTCACGTCGAGATCGGCGTGTCGGACGGCACCCACACCGAGATCGCCGGAGGCGACATCCACGCCGGCGACCGCGTGGTGATCGACGCCGAGGCGACCGGGGCGAACGCCGCGCGCGGCTTCCGCCGCGGCATCTTCTAGACGTGCAGGCATAGGCGCGCTGGCGCGGGGCGCCGGAGGGATTGCGGGCCATGAACCTGCTGCAGACGTTCCGGGTGGCGACGCGGGCGTTGCTCACCAACAAGATCCGATCGTTTCTCACGATCCTCGGCATCATCATCGGCGTGGCCGCCGTCATCGCCATGGTCGCCATCGGCAACGGCGCCAAGGCCCAGGTCGAGAAGGCCTTCGCCGCGATGGGCTCCAACCTGCTCATCATCCTGCCCGGCAGCACGACGGCCGGCGGCGCGCACGGCGGCTTCGGCTCGATGCCGACGGTCACCTGGGCGGACCTCGAGGCCATCCAGACCGAAGTCCCGGCAGTGCGCTACGCCGCGGCGGAGCTCCGCACCTCGGCGCAGGTCTTCTGCGAGAATGCCAACTGGTCGACGAGCGTCGAAGGCACGATTCCGGCCTATCTCGACATCGAGAACTGGAAGGTCGCCACGGGCAGCCCCTTCCAGCAGTCCGACGTGGACGTGGGCACCAAGGTGGCGCTCATCGGGCAGACCGTGGCCGACAAGCTGTTCGGCGTGGGCGTGAACCCGGTCGGCCAGACCATCCGCATCCGCGACGTCCCGTTCGAGGTGGTCGGGCTGCTCTCGCCACGCGGGCAGTCGAGCTGGGGCCAGGACCTGGACGACGTCGTCATCGTGCCGCAGACGACCTTCGAGGCGCGCATCCAGGGCGGCCTTCAGCAGTACGTGCGCGGGCAGATCCTGGTGCAGGCGGTCGTCGAACGACGCGACGCTGCAGGCCGAGCACGAGATTGAGGTCCTGTTGCGCGACCGCCACCACCTGACGACCGGCCAGGACGACGACTTCTCGATCCGCAACCTGGCCGAGATGCAGAGCGCGCGACAGCAGAGCACCGACACGCTGACGTCCCTGTTGGCCAGCATCGCCGCCGTGTCGCTGCTCGTGGGCGGCATCGGCATCATGAACATCATGCTGGTGAGCGTGACCGAGCGGACGCGCGAGATCGGCCTGCGCATGGCGGTGGGCGCCCGGCCGCGCGTCATCCTCGCGCAGTTCCTCGCCGAGGCCCTGGCGCTCGCCGTCGCCGGCGGCATCGTCGGCGTCGGCCTGGGCCTGTTCGCCGCCCAGCGGCTGGCGCTGCAGTTCGGCTGGCCGATCATGACCCAGCCCGACACGATTGTCCTGGCCGTGGGCTTCAGCGGCCTGGTGGGCATCGTGTTCGGCCTCTACCCCGCCCACCGGGCGTCCCGCCTGGACCCAATCGAGGCGCTGCGCTACGAGTAAGGGCGACCTGTCGTATGGCCAGGTCGAAGACGTGGGCCACGGGCGCCTCAGGGTGGCACAGCTCTGCCACCCGCGCGCGCCGCCTGCCGCCCTCTGGCAGGGCGTATGCATTCTCATCTCGTGGAGCCTTCGAGCAGCGGGCTGCCCCCAGTGGCGGCCTGCTTCCAACCCGTCCCCTGGTGTTTCCCGCCGCAACCTCCGCTCCAGGAGGCAACCTATGAAACGCTTCTCAACAATGGCCGCCGGGGCCGTCTTCCTCTCGGCGTTGCGGCCGCCGGGCCGGCCGTCGCCGCCGTGCCCGCGGCCGAGGGCGCGGCCAACGTGCCACACGTCGTGGCGGCCGTGCTCAGCGCGTCCCCGGCTGGCGGCGCGGCGCGGCCGGTGGCGGTCGTGCCCGCCGACGACCGGTGATCCCACGGTGATTCCCACGGTATTCCCACGGCGATTCCCATCATGATTTCCGCGGCGGCTTCGGCTTCGGCCTGGGCTTCGGCAGCCCCTACTGGGGCTCGTATTGGGGCCCTGGCTGGGGATGGGGCTGGGACGGTCCCGGATACCACGGCGGCCGCGCACGGGTGGCTTCGGCTCAAAATCAAGGGCCCGAACCCGAAGAACGCGGACGTGTATGTCGACGGCGGCCTCGCCGGCGTGGTCGACAACTTCAACGGGTGGTACCAGAGCCTGAGGCTCCGTCCGGGAACCTACGACATCAAGGTCGAGGCGAAGGGCTACCGGCCGCTGGGCTTCAAAGTGGCCATCTCGCCCGGCCAGACGATCGTCTATCGCGGCGACCTCGAGCCGGTTGCGTAAGCGCGCGACAACCAGGCGGGCGAGGGCTTCCCGACAGGCTGCGATCCGGACAGCCGTGAGCGGGGCCCTCGCCCACCGGGCGTCCCGCCTGGGGACGTGCTCTCTGAGGCGCTCTCGGCGCCCGGCGCGCCCACGCTCATGCGCCTGGTGACGGGGCGCGTGCTCGCGGCCACGGCCGTCGACCTGCTCGCCGCCCTCCGCGTGGACTGAAGAACCCCGAGAACCCGAGAACCT
>CAWKHL010000012.1:0-280846 GCA_963849525.1 uncultured Acidobacteriota bacterium
AGCTTGAGGGGCTGGCGCTCGAAAGAGCGTGGGGGTTCGAATCCCCCCTTCCGCACCAGCCTTCGCTCATCGCTCGCTGCGCTCGCAGCTTCGGCTGGCGAGCCGCGCGAGTTCACGGCGAAGGCTGCACTTCTTTCACCCTCCCGCCGTTGCTCCACTGGCGTTTCCTCCGATCGACTTGACCGCACGACCCGCGGTCAGGGCTGGCCAAAGCAACATTGACTTGGCATGCCACCTGCACCGTCACACGGCGTGCAGACGCCGGATACCGTCTATCTCATCGCGAGTGCGTCCCACTCGGAGAAGTACTACGTCGGCATCACCTCCAACCTGGCAGAGAGACTCGAAGCGCACAATGCCGGAGGCTCCCGCCACACGAGCAAGTTCAGGCCGTGGCGGGTCGTTGGGAGCGTGACGTTTGCGGATGCAGCTCGCGCGCTCCGGTTCGAGAAGTACCTGAAGTCCGGTAGCGGTCGTGCGTTCCTGACACGACACTTTCGGTAGGCGGGCACGATCGGTCCGCGCCGGAGCCCCGGGTGAGACCGGCTGAGTGGCGAATGGCGCGTCCGGCTGCCGTCCTAGTCTGACTTCGCCCGCGCCTGCAGCGTGGCTTCCAGAGCGGGCAGGCTTGCGGCATCCTTGGGTCGCGACGTGGCTCGCTTGCTGGCAATCACGCGCTCGAGAGGTAGTATCCGCAGCATCACACCCTCAATC
Organism: uncultured Acidobacteriota bacterium; assembly: GCA_963849525.1. Classification (GTDB taxonomy): domain Bacteria; phylum Acidobacteriota; class Vicinamibacteria; order Vicinamibacterales; family SCN-69-37; genus CAVXSP01. Next base: position 715 of record CAWKHL010000012.1, read on the forward strand.
TCGCGTTCGATGCCGGCGCCATACTCATCGGCAAATCGCTTCAGGCCGTGCGCCGTCAGGACCACATCGATTCGCGAGAGTTCGTCGCCGCCAAACGCCGGAGGCTGCAGGCCGAAGCCGGAAATCCAGAACCCGCCCGCGTCTTTGGCGGCGAGCTCGATCTGATCGTTGTCAATGGTCTCAAACCAGACGTCAATATCCTGGGTCGCGACAGGCGCGCCTTCGAGCACCGCGGCGCCCAGGCCCACGATCAAGAACTTGACGCCGCGAGCGCGAAGCGACGCAAACAACCGCCGCTCAGCGGGCGTGAGCGCGAAGTCGTCCACGGCCTAGTCCTCGGCGGAGGCGCTCTTCAGGAGAGAGTTCCAGACATCGCAACGCATGATAGATGTCACCGGCGTCGAGGCTCGGGTGGGCGCCCGCGATCGCATGCGCTCGTCGCCACAGTGCTTCCGAGTGCTGCGCCCACGCCTGCTGCTCGAGCGTCAGCGGAGTGAGAGGGTTGAGATCGTCCGACGAGACGTCCACCCGCTCATTATAGGCAGGCGAGCGGTCGAGCGGGATGCGCGATTCTCATCCACGGCCGCAGGGCTTGCGGCGCTATTTCTCGCCCAGTCGCCCCTCGGCGAACCCGGGCTGGTCGGCCGATTCCAGGAAGGTCACGATCTCGGCGGCGGGCGTCTCGGGCGGCACCAGGCGGCCCTGCTCCTTGAACCCTTGGAACATCGCCAGCGAGGGAAAGACGTCCGGCGACTGCGCGCGCGCGAACGTCTGCATCGCGGTGTCCACCACGCCGGGTGAGTACCTGAGGACGGCCACGTCGGCCGCGGCCGCCATGCTCGCCATGCGAAGGGCGGCCTTGGCGCCACAGTATTCTGGCGCGCTTGCTGGCAATCACGCGCTCGAGAGGTAGTATCCGCAGCATCGCACCCTCAACCTCGCGCTCGATGTCGGCGTCAGACTCATCGGCAAATCGCTTCAGGCCGTGCGCCGCGGCCTCAAACCACACGCCAATGTCCTGGGCCGCAACAGGCGCGCCTTCGAGCCCCCGACGACGCGTTCACGATCCGCACGGCGCGACGGATCGCCAGCGTCATGGGATTGACGCGCAGGGGCTGCTCCGAGATGCCCGGGGCCGTCGGACGCGGGGCCGCGACCCGATGGAGGATGAGAAATAATGCGGATCGGCGAAACGTGTGAGGCCTGCGATCGACGGCCCGCGATTGGCGGTTCAGGCCGTCGATTTACCACAAAACGGCAGCGGATTGCCGTACCCGCGGGCCGCGGAGGCCTTCGGGCGGTCGGCACAAGCTTTGCGAGTAGTAGTCGCCAGGGGTCGCCCGTGCATCGAATTCTCAATCACATTCTTACTTGTCTCCGTGTGTTCCTGGCCACCGCGGCCGTCTGTCTGGCCGCGACGCCGGCCCTCGCCCAGGTACATCTACAGGCGTTGGGCGGCGATACCAACGCGGCCGCGAACGCGCCGTTCTACGCCGGCGCACTGGGCGTGAAGGTCGGTTTCATCGAGGTGGACGCCGAGGTCGGCCGGTTCCACAACGTGCTGCCGAAAGGCGTGCTCGATGCCATCGGACGCCTCGAGCAGCAGCACAATCTGCCGGTGCAGGTCGTGGCGTCGGTTCCGGCCACCTATGGACTACTGAGCGTCAGGCTCATGGCGCCGACCGGGCCCATTCAGCCGTTCGTCGGCGGGGGCGTAGGCGTGGCGCGCCTCGAGCCTCGGTTGAACGTGACCGTCGAGGGCGTGACGCTGGGAGACGTGTTCGGCTTGACGGCGTTTCATCCGCAGACCAAGCCCATGGCGGCGGCGCTCGCCGGGCTCCGCGGCGACTTCGGCCCGGTCGAGGTCGAGGGCGGATACCGGTACGTCGTCATCTTCAGCAAGTTTCATCCGAGCATCAGCACGACGGGCGGCGACATTCTCACGGGGCTCAACAGCGTCTACGCCGGGCTGGGCATTCGGTTCTAGAAGTGAGGTCGAGCCGGACGCAGGCTCCCGCGCCGCCGGGACCGCTCCGATCCGAGAGTCGGGATCATCGCGCCCTTCATCGCGGCCTCGGTTGGTCCCGCGGACGGCCGCCCTGTCATGACGGCCGCCTACCGGGGCGGCCCGGAACTGTCAGCGTCATCGACGACACAAGCTGGTACGCTCCACTAGCCCGCTTTACTCACGAACGCTGCGCGTTCGCGAATACGCGCCCGTGGCCCTTGGTCGGTTGAGGCCACGGGCTTCGACACCGCGCAGACCGCGGTGCTCAGGGCTAGCCCTGAGCGAAGGCCCGGAGTCTCGGCCTGAGCCGAAGCCCGAAGGGCGGATTGTGGGGCCTTCATGAATAATCCGGGCTAGGAGTGCTGCTCCACGCTGCGCTTGCGCCGACGCCGCGCCGAGATTGCCCGCCGCGCCTTGGTCGCCAGCAGCCGGTAGTGCCTTCTCAATTGGTCCAGATCGTCGTCTTCCAGTTCTTCCAGGTCGAGGAGCTCGTTCTTCGCGGAGCCAAGGGCGCGAATGATCTCGTCGAGTTTCACCTGCACCGCCGTCGCGTCACGGTTCTGCGTGTTCTGAATCAGGAACACCATCAGGAACGTGGCGATGGTCGTGCCGGTGTTGATGACGAGCTGCCACGTGTCGCTGAAGCCCAACGCCGGCCCCATGGCGGCCCAACCGACGATGACGGCGCATGCGAACAGAAAGGTCGCCGGGCGACCGGTGATGCGTGCGGTCCATGCGGCAAGCCGATTGAACAGCGACCGCGGCCGTACGTGCACCTCTTGGCCGGTGGCCATCAACTTCAGGCCCCGGATCGCCGCGGCACCCTGGCGCCCGCGCGCCGCGCTTCGGCGAGGCCAATCGCGATGGCCTGCTTGCGGCTGCGGACTTTCGGCCCCGCCGCTCCGCTCCTCAGGGTGCCCCTCTTGCGTTCATGCAGGGCACGCTTCACCTTCCTCGACGCCACCGGACTGTAACGGGCCATTCAGGCCTCCTGCTGCCTATGGCGATGCAACTTCCCGGCCAGTCCGATCCGCGGAGCGGCCGGCCGTGGGCCGACGTCCACTGGGTAATTCCTTCCACCTCTTGTGAGCCCGTGCGGGCACTACGCGGACCCGACAATCTCGGTTGGGGGTCGCCCGGTTTGGCTCAAATCTTGCGTTGCCTACCCGCGGGTATCTCCTCCGGGCCGCACGGCATTCGCGACCGGGGGACTGATGCGCGAATCGTGCGCGCGCTCGCTGAGAAGAGAAAGAGAGGTAGCTCATGCTGATGACGATTGCCGTCCTGCTGGTGATTCTCTGGTTGTTGGGCATGCTCACGACCTACACACTAGGCGGGTTCATCCATCTGCTGTTGCTTCTGGCGATCATCGCCGTGCTCGTGCGGGTGATTCAGGGCCGCAGCCCGGTGTGACGCGCGCACTCGCGCATCATAGCGCCGAGACAAAGGGCCTAATCGTGTCGGAGGCTGGCGCGCCGAACAGCGGCCCGATACTCGCCAGGGCGAACGCGCCGTTCAGGCAGTCGGTCACGGTGACATGAACCGACGCCGACTGACGAGACGCGCACAACATCGGACACCCTCTCGACCGCGCTCACCTTCTGGAGGGCGACCGGCGCGCCAGCCACCGGACGTAAACGGCGGTCGCCATCGACACGAGGATGGCCGCGCAAAAGAAATACACGCCGCGCTCCGCGTGCACGTGCGCGAGCGGCCCGATCTTCACCGCGACGACCAGGACCGCGACCGCGAAGACGTCGAGCATCGACCACTTGCCGAGCGCGTCGAGCCAGGCGAGCAGCCGCGCGCGGCTGTCCGCTCGCATCGGCGTGACCCACAGCCCGGTGAGCACCACAAGCTTGAGGATGGGAAAGATCAGCGAGAAGACCAGGACCAGGACGGCCAGGAAGTATTGGCCGTCGCCCCACAAGCCCACGATGCCGCGCGCCACGGAGTACGAACTGCGCCAGTGCATCCAGAGCAGGCTCTTGTCGAGTTCGAAGAGCGGCAGCGACAGCCCCTGCCATAGCAGAACCGCGCATATGGCAAGCAGGAGCGGTACTTCCACCCGTCGCGGGTATCGGTGCAGCAGAGCGCGCGATGAACCCATGCTCAGATTGTCGCACCGCAGACACGGCGAGGCCCAGCGACGAGAATCCCGAGGGCTGCGAGGCACGCCACGTCGCCCTGCGACATGCCTGTGTCCGCGTGTCGCCGATGCGCGAACGGCAACCCGCCATCCTCCACGGAGGCAGATGCGGGCATCGGTCTCTCAGACACACTGTGACCACACATACGGCCAACCTCGGTCATCGGTGACCTCAAGAGAGAAGACCGCGCATCACCGCCACCACGCGCCACGCACCTTACGAGTCCCGCCGTCTCTGGCGCGGTTCGTGCATTGCCGTGGAGGCGATCGTCTGATCGGTCGGAAAGGAGTGTTATGGCGCTCTCGCCTACTTGGGCCGTCATCCTCGCCGGTGGTGACGGCAGCCGGCTTCGTCCGTTGACACGCGCGCTCGCCGGCGATGATCGACCCAAACAATTCTGCCGAATCACGGGCTCGCGGTCGCTGCTCGGCGACACGATGACGCGTGTCGGGCAGATCGTGGCTCCGGATCGCACGTTATATGTCGTATCGAGGAGGCATGCGCCGTTCTACCGGCGGGACCTGATGGCGATGGCCCCGTGGCAGGTCCTCCAGCAGCCCGAGAGCCGCGGCACCACGGCGGCCGTGGCTTGTGCTGTGGCGACGATTCAGGCAAGGGCAGGGTACGCGGCACAACCGATCGTGGGATTCTTTCCCGCCGACCATCACTTTACGGATACGCCGACCTTTCGACACGCGCTCGTCTGGGCATACGCGGCGGCCGCCAACCATCCGGACCGTGTGGTGATGGTCGGAGCCGCGGCGACCCGTGCGGAGACCGATTACGGCTGGATTCAACCTGGCGCCGCCTTGGATCCGGCGCGCCCCTCCCGCCGCCTGACCGCCGTCCACGAGGTCATCCAATTCCGGGAGAAACCCTCGCCCGCGCTGGCCGCGGCGCTGCTCGAGCAGCAGTGTCTGTGGAACACGTTCATCTCGGTGGGCCGCGTCGAAGCGTTTGCGCGGCTCCTCTCGGACGTCGTCCCGCGCATCTGGGCGCCGTTCGAGATCCTCAGCCGCCTCCCCCACGAAGCACAGCACCCGACGGTGGTCGAGGCGATTTACGCCGATCTCGACGTATCCGACTTCTCGCGCGACGTACTCACGCAAGCCCCAGGCCGTCTGGCGGTCGTGGAGTTGCCGGCGACCGCCGGTTGGACGGACCTCGGCCGGCCGGATCGGGTCCTGGAGGCGCTCGCCAGCCATAACGGCCTTCGGCCGATGCTGCGCCGCGCGCGGCGCGCGTGACCAGGGCGATGGTCACCTCGACGGTGCCCTCTCGTCTGTCGGCGTCGGCGGTGCGCGGCGCCACCCATCGCGTCTCGCGTCCGCAGACAAGGGCTGGCCGTGCGCAAGGGCGCAAGGCTATTCAGAAGGCGTCAGGCCGTCACCGGCGGGCGGGCCGCCGCCAATCCGCGTCCTCGGTCCGGAGGATGTGAGCGCGCTCAGCGTCGCGAAGAGCTCGGCGTCGCCAACGGGCTTCACGAGATGGGCATCGAACCCGGCTGCCCGCGTCCGGCTTCGATCCTGCGGCTGGCCCCAGCCGGTCAGCGCGATCAATAGCAGATCGCCCCCATTCGGCCGCTGGCGGATGCGGCGCGCCGCGGCGTAGCCGTCCAGCCTGGGCATGCCGAGATCCAGCAGGACGACGCGCGGCGCGAACTCGGCGATGAGCTGCAGGGCCTCGAGGCCATCGGCGGCCGTGCGGACATCGTGTCCACGGATCGTGAGCAGCAGTTCCAGCGACGACGCCGCGTCGGCGTTATCGTCGGCGATCAGAATCCGGCACGGGCGAATGGGCCCCGGCGCGGCGGCCGCGTCCTCGGCGGGCTGGGCGAGGCACGGGCCTCCGCCGATGAGCGGCAGCGTCACGATCACCTCGGTGCCCCGGCCGGCGCCGGCGCTGACCACGCGGACGTGGCCGTCATGCATCTCCACCAGGCGATGTACCAACGCGAGGCCGATGCCGAGTCCGCCGACGGCGGATCTGGATCCGTCATCGACCTGGGTGAAGAGCTCGAAGACGCGTGGCACCGCCTCGGGCGGAATGCCGATGCCGTTATCCTTCACGCAGATCGCGACGTGGCCGCCATGACGCGCGACGGTGACGGAGATCCGTCCGTCGGGCGCCGTGAACTTCGCGGCGTTGTTCAGCAGGTTGGTGAGAATCTGCGAGAGCCGCGCCTCGTCGCCATCGACCATCAGCGACGGATCAGGAATGTCGATGGTCAGCGTGTGGCGCCGCGCGTCGAGCAGCGGCCGGGTCGCCTCCGCCGCGTGCGCGACGACCGTCGCCACCATCAGCGGCTGGCGCTGCAGGCTGATGGCACCGCGGGTGATCCGCGACACGTCCACGAGGTCGTCGATGAGGCGCACCAGCTGTGCGACCTGTCTCCGGACCACGCCCGTGGCCTGCGTCAGGCGTTCGGCCGCCAGCTCGGGCACGCCCAGCAGCTCCGCGGCCGTGCGGATCGCCGCGAGCGGGTTGCGCAGCTCGTGCGAGAGGACGGCGAGAAACTCGTCCTTCTTTCGACTGGCCTCCTCCAGTTCGGCCGTCCGCGCCGCCACCCGCTCCTCCAGCTCCCGGTTGAGCCGCGCCAGCTGGCGGGTCTGGCGAAACAGCGCCACGAAGACGCTCACCTTCGCCCGCAGGATTTCCGGCACGATCGGCACGGGCACGTAGTCGACCGCGCCGACCTCGTATCCCCGTAGGCGATCGAGATCGGTCAGGTGGACGCCCGACACGAAGATGATGGCCGTCTCGCGGCAGCGGGGATGATCGCGAATCATCGCCGCGAGCTCGAATCCGTCGAGTTCCGGCATGCACACGTCGATCAGGACCACCGCATAGACCTGCCGCAGCAGGCATTCGAGCGCCTCGCGAGCGGACCCGGCCGTCGTGAGGGTGACATCGAGGCCGCGCAGAATCGCCTGGTAGCTCAGGAGCTTCGCGGGCTGGTCGTCGACAAGCAGGACGGCGGCATCATCGCCGCCGGCGCCTTTCCCCCCGGGCGCGCCGTCGCTCGCCATCACCGGTGCAGCCACATCCGCAGTCCAGAGAGCAGCTGCTCGGTGTTCACGGGCTTGGCCAGGTAGTCGGAGGCCCCCGCCTCGAGGCACTTCTCGCGGTCGCCCTTCATCGCCTTCGCGGTCAACGCGATGATCGGCAGGCGGCGGAACGACGGATTTGCGCGAATCGCACGGATCGTCTCGTAGCCGTCCATCCCGGGCATCATGATATCCATGAGCGCAATGGCGAGGCCAGGCGCCTCGTCGAGCGTGGCAATCGCCTCGCCGCCAGTCGAGGCGGTGAGCACCCGCATCCCCCGACGTTCCAGCACACTGCTCAATGCAAAGATGTTCCGGACGTCGTCGTTGACCACGAGCACGGTTTTGCCGACGAGGTCCTCATCGGACCGATGCAGCTTGTCGAGCATCTCCTGTTTGGCGGGCGGCAAGTCGGTCATGACACGGTGCAGGAATAGCGTGGTCTCATCCAGCAGCCGTTCGGGCGACTCCACGCCCTTGACGACCACGCTGCGGGCGACCTCGCGCAGGCGGGCCTCGTCCTCTGGGGAAAGCTCACGGCCCGTGAAGACGACCACCGGCAGATCGCGCCAGGCCTCCTTGGCGGCAATCCGATCCAGCACCTCGAAGCCGCTCATATCGGGCAACCGGAGGTCAAGGACGACGCAGTCGTACGGCTCGATGCACAGGAGACCCAGCGCCTCTTCACCCGTCGATGCCGTCACGATCTCGACGTCGTCGTCGCCGAGGAGCTCTTCGATGCTCAGCCGTTCGGCGGGGTTGTCCTCGACGATCAGCAGCCGCCGGCGGCGCGGCATGGCGAACGCCTTGATGCGCGACAGCGCCTCGAGCAGGCCCTGCGGGCTCGTGGGCTTGGTCACGAATGAGAACGCGCCGCAGGCGAGTCCGTGCTGGCGGTCCTCGTCGAGCGTCACCATCTGCACGGGAATGTGGCGTGTCTGCTGGTTCTGCTTGAGGTGGCTGAGCACGGTCCACCCGAGCATATCCGGCAGGAAGACGTCGAGCGAGACGGCGGTCGGCTGGTACCGATCCGCCAGCTCGAGCGCCTCCTCGCCGCGCATCGCGAGGACCACCTTGAACCCGTTGTCGCGGGCGACGTCCATGAGAATGCGCGCGTAGTGCGGATCGTCCTCGACAACCAGCAGGGTCGAGTCGCCGGGCTCGATGTCGTCCCGATCATCGGGAATGATCTCGGTCGGCCGATCATCGGTCCGGACGACGGGCAGCACCGACCGCTGGAGCCCGCTGGGCGCGTCAATCGGCCGCGCGACGACGGAACCGTCGTAGCGGAGCGGCAGGTACAGCGTAAACGTGCTGCCGACGCCGGGCGTGCTGCGGAGCTGAATCTCGCCGCCGAGTACCCCGGCCAGCTCGCGGCTGATGGCCAGCCCCAGCCCCGTTCCGCCGTACTTGCGGCTGGTGCTGGCGTCCGCCTGCTGGAACGCCTCGAAGATCATCTTCTGCTTCTCGGTCGGAATACCGATGCCGCTGTCGGATACTTCGAACGCCACGACGCGTTGCGCCTGGCCCAGCGTCGGATGATCGGGCGTCCAGCCGCCTGCGACCAGCGAGACGTCGAGGCGGACGCCGCCGTGCGCGGTGAACTTGAACGCGTTCGACAGCAGGTTCTTCAGCACCTGCTGCAAGCGTTTGGCATCGGTGACCATGCTCCGGCCCAGGCGCGCGTCCAGCTGTACGTCGAACGAGAGGCCCCGGCTCTCCGCCTCGTGCCGGAACGTCCGGGTCACGCCATCCAGGACGTTGCTGAAGGACACGTCATTGACTTCCACTGTGACCGTGCCGGACTCGATCTTCGACAGATCGAGGATGTCGCTGATGAGGTTCAGCAGATCGGTCCCAGCGCCATGAATCGTGCGCGCGAACTCCATTTGGCGCCCGGAGAGATTGCCGTCGGGGTTGTCAGCCAGCTGCTGGCCGAGGATGAGGATGCTGTTGAGCGGCGTCCGGAGCTCGTGCGACATGTTCGCGAGGAACTCCGACTTGTACTTCGAGGTCAGGGCCAGTTCGGCCGCCTTCTCTTCGACCGCGCGCCTCGCCTGTTCGATTTCCTGATTCTTGCGCTCGACTTCGACGTTCTGTTCGACGAGCTGCTGGGCCTTCTGCGCCAGCTGCTCGTTGGTCTTCTGCAGTTCGGTCTGTTGCGACTGCAGTTCACCGGCCAGCTGCTGCGACTGCACGAGCAGGCCCTCGGTTTGCATCGTGGCCTCGATCGAGTTGAGGACGATGCCGATACTCCCCGTGAGCTGTTCGAGAAAGGCGAGGTGCAGTGTCGTGAACCGGCTGAGGGATGCGAGCTCGATGACGGCCTTCACCTGCCCTTCAAACAAGACCGGCAGGACCAGGATATTGCGAGGCGGCGTCTGGAACAGCACCGACCGCACCGGGGGCGCCGTCTGCGGCACGTTGACGATGAGCATTCGGCGCTTCTCTCGTGCGCACTGGCCGAGCAACCCTTCGCCCAGCGCCACCTGCACCGGATGTCCGGCCTCCGGATCGTCAGCGAACGACGCGAGCAGCTTGAGATGCGGCGTGGGCTCGGCCAGCATCTGATAGATCACGCCCTGGTGCGCCTCGACCAGGGGCGTGAGCTCGGACAGCAGCATCCCGCCGACAACGGCCAGGTCGCGACGTCCCTGCAGCATCGTCGTGAACCTCGCCAGGTTCGTCTTCAGCCAGTCCTGCTCCGTGTTCCGATCGGTCGTCAGGCGCAGATTGTCGATCATCGTGTTGAGGTTGTCCTTGAGCTCGGCCACCTCGCCGCGCGCATCGACCTTGATGGAGCGGGTCAGGTCTCCTTTCGTGACGGCCGTCGCGACGCCGGCAATCGCGCGCACCTGGGTCGTCAGGTTGGCGGCGAGCAGGTTCACGTTGCCGGTCAGATCCTTCCATGTGCCGGCCGCACCCGGCACATTCGCCTGACCGCCGAGCCGGCCTTCGACCCCCACCTCGCGCGCCACGGTGGTGACCTGGTCGGCGAACGTCGCCAGCGTCTGGGTCATGTTGTTGATGGTCTCGGCGAGGGCCGCCACCTCGCCTTTCGCCTTGACGGTGAGCCCCTGCGTCAGGTCGCCGTTGGCGACGGCGGTGACCACCTTGACGATGCCGCGCACCTGTTCGGTCAGGTTGGCGGCCATGACGTTGACGTTGTCGGTCAGCCCCTTCCAGGTCCCGGCGACGCCTGGCACGTCGGCCTGGCCGCCGAGGCGGCCGTCGGTGCCGACCTCCCGGGCGACCCGCGTGACCTCGGCCGCGAACGCGTTGAGCTGGTCGACCATCGTGTTGATCGTATTCTTCAGCTCGAGGATCTCGCCCTTGACGTCGACCGTGATCTTGCGCGACAAGTCGCCGCGGGCGACGGCGGTCGTGACTTCGGCGATATTGCGCACCTGCGTCGTCAGATTCGCCGCGAGCAGATTCACGTTGTCGGTCAGGTCCTTCCACGTGCCGGCCACGCCTGGCACGTTCGCTTGGCCGCCGAGCTTGCCCTCCGTGCCGACTTCACGCGCCACGCGGGTCACTTCGGCCGCGAACGATCGCAACTGCTCGACCATCGTATTCAGCGTGTCCTTGAGCAGCTGGATCTCGCCCCGGACGTTCACGGTGATCTTCTTGGACAGGTTGCCCTGCGCGATGGCGGTCGCGACCTCGGCGATGTTCCGCACCTGGGCGGTGAGGTTGTTCGCCATCGAGTTCACGTTGTCGGTCAGATCCTTCCAGGTGCCGGCGACGCCTGGCACCTCGGCTTGACCGCCGAGTTTGCCCTCGGTGCCGACCTCGAACGCGACGCGGGTCACTTCGGCCGCGAACGCGTTGAGCTGGTCGACCATCGTGTTGATCGTGTTCTTGAGCTCGAGCACCTCGCCCTTGACGTCAACGGTGATCTTGCGCGACAGGTCGCCGCGCGCCACGGCGGTCGTCACCTCGGCGATGTTGCGCACCTGGGACGTCAGGTTGTTCGCCATGGAGTTGACGTTGTCGGTGAGGTCCTTCCAGGTGCCGGCGACACCGCGCACGTCGGCCTGGCCTCCGAGGCGCCCCTCGGTGCCGACCTCGCGCGCCACGCGCGTGACCTCCCCGGCGAACGCGTTGAGCTGATCCACCATCGTGTTGATGGTGTCCTTGATCTGGAGAATCTCGCCGCTCACGTCCACGGTAATCTTCTGGGTGAGGTCGCCCTTCGCGATCGACGTGGCGACCTTCGACACGTCCCGCAGCTGCACCGTGAGGTTGCCGGCCAGCAGGTTGACGTTGTCCGTCAGATTCTTCCAGGTGCCGGCGACGCCGGGCACCCTCGCCTGGCCGCCGAGCTTGCCTTCCGTCCCGACCTCCCGGGCGACCCGCGTGACCTCGGCCGCGAACGCGTTGAGCTGATCGACCATCGTGTTGATCGTGTCCTTCAGCTCGAGCACTTCACCTTTGACGTCGACCGTAATCTTGCGCGACAGGTCGCCGCGCGCCACGGCGGTCGTGACCTCGGCGATGTTCCGCACCTGCGTGGTGAGATTCGCGGCGAGCAGGTTGACGTTGTCGGTCAGGTCCTTCCACGTGCCGGCGACGCCCGGCACGCGGGCCTGACCGCCGAGCCGGCCCTCCGTGCCGACCTCGCGCGCCACCCGCGTCACTTCCCCGGCGAACGCGTTCAGCTGGTTGACCATCGTGTTGAGGGTCTGCTTGAGTTCGAGAATCTCGCCGCTCACGTCCACGGTGATCTTCTTGGAGAGGTCGCCGTTCGCAATTGCCGTGGCGACGTCGGCGATGTTCCTGACCTGCGCGGTCAGGTTGTTGGCCATGGAATTGACGGAGTCCGTCAGATCCTTCCAGATGCCCGCGACACCCAACACGTTGGCCTGGCCGCCGAGCCGGCCCTCCGTGCCGACTTCGCGCGCCACGCGCGTCACCTCGCCGGCGAACGCGTTCAGCTGGTTGACCGTGCCGTTGATCGTTTCCTTGAGCAGCAGGATCTCGCCGCTCACGTTGACGGTGATCTTCCTGGACAAATCCCCCTTGGCGATGGCCGTCGTGACTTCGGCGATGTTGCGCACCTGCGCCGTCAGGTTGCTGGCCATGAAATTGACGTTGTCGGTGAGGTCCTTCCAGGTGCCCGCCACGCCCGGCACCTGCGCCTGGCCGCCGAGCTTGCCGTCCGTGCCAACCTCGCGCGCCACGCGCGTGACTTCCGAGGCGAAGCCGTTCAACTGGTTGACCATCGTGTTGATGGTGTCCTTGAGCTCGAGAATCTCGCCCCGGACGTTGACCGTGATCTTGCGCGAGAGGTCGCCGCGCGCCACCGCAATCGTCACCTCCGCGATGTTGCGCACCTGGCCGGTCAGGTTGCCGCACATCGCGTTGACCGAGTCGGTCAAGTCCTTCCACGTCCCGGCCACGCCCGGCACCGTCGCCTGGCCGCCGAGCTTGCCGTCCGTGCCGACTTCGCGCGCGACGCGCGTGACCTCCGAGGCAAACGAGCGCAGCTGGTCGACCATCGTATTGATGGCTTCTTTGAGCTGGAGGATCTCGCCATGGACGTCGACCGTGATCTTCTTGGACAGGTCGCCGTTCGCCACGGCGATGGTCACCTCGGCGATGCTGCGGACCTGGGCCGTCAGATTGCTCGCCATCAGGTTCACGCTGTCGGTGAGATCTTTCCAAACGCCGCTGACGTCCTGAATCTGGGCCTGGCCGCCGAGCTTGCCATCCGTGCCGACCTCGCGCGCCACGCGCGTGACCTCGGACGTGAAGACGCCCAACTGGCTGACCATCCGGTTGACGATATTGGCGGCACGCAGGAACTCGCCTTCGAGCGGGCGGCCATCCACGTCGAGGCGAACGGTCTGCAGCAGGTCGCCCTGCGCGACGGCCGCCAGCGTCCGGGTGACCTCGTGGGTCGGCCGCAGGAGGTCCTCGATCAGGGTGTTGACCGACGACTCCATCTCGCCCCACGATCCGCGAGGCCGGCCGAACCGGACCCGCTGGCGGGTCTTCCCCTGCTTGCCGACGACAAGCCCGACCCGTTCCAGCTCGCCGGTGATCCGGGCGTTGGCCGCGACGATCTCGTTGAAGGCGTCCGCGATCTTGCCGTGTAGCCCCACCCAATCGTGGGGTAGACGGACCGTGAAGTCGCCGTCGCGCATCGCGACCAGCGCCTCCAGCAGGCCGGGAGGCACGCCCGACGCCGCATCTTCGGTGATCGGCTGGCGCGCCGCTCCCGCCATGGATTCCCGTGTTGTCTTGCGAATGCTCACACGCCTCCTCCGGAACCGGCCCAATCTTGCAGACACGGTACCAGCGTTGGCAAGCCGCTCTGCTGGGTAGCAGAGCCCCTACCTAGGCCAGGGCCGGGGCCGCCAACGGCGGTCGGTTGCCTAAAATGGGTAATCTGATGGACGATCTCGGCAAGACGCTGCCCTCTTCGCCAGGAGTCCACACTTGCCCCGTGTTCCCGTCTCACATGACGTCGAGCTTCGCTGGAGTGAGGTCTCGAACCCGCCGCCGGACCGCCACAGCCCACGCCTCACGCTGAACGAGCGGCCGGCGCCCCGAACGCGTCTACCGAGAATGGGTGTCCGATTGCCCGGAGTCGGCAACACCGTTAACACCGTTCTGGGCGCTCCCCAGAACACGCTCGATTTCGCGGACGAGCACCGTCGGGTCGCACGGCTTGATCAGCACGACGTCGAAGCCGACGTTGCGGGCCTCGTCAATCTGCCGGCCATGCGAATATCCTGTCGCCGCAATCAGGGGAATGTCGGAGGTACCTGCGTCCCCACGCAAGCACCGGGCGGCTTCGTACCCGGAGATTCCTGGTAAGTCGAGGTCCATGATCACGATGCTCGGGTGCTCGGTCGAGGCGATCCTGAGCGCCTCGGGGCCATCGGCGGCTGTCAGCACGTCGTAGCCGCACGCCCGCAAATACAGGGCCCACATTTCCAGGGTGTCAGCGTAGTCGTCAACGAGCAGAACGCTCGGCGGGGTCTTGGTCATGCGGTCGAACTCTCGTTTAGAACAGGCGGTAAGACATTTCGGAAGGCCTGCGAGGTAGCCTTCAAGAAATATGCCAGCCCGCGGAGAAGGCTATGATAAGCCCCCTCGCCAAGGAGGTTCCTGTGACGACCGAGTGGCACACGGCGTTCAGAGTTCTGGCCCACGAGCTCCGCTCGACGGTCGGCGTGATTGCCGGCTACACCAGAATATTGGAGAGCGGGCGGCTCGATGAGACGGGCCGAGTCGATGTGCTGCGCCAGATCGATCGAGCTACCGATCGGCTGGCCCAGTTCGGCCATCACGCGGCCGACCTGGCGCGTTGGCTCGAACCTCGCATGGCGATCACCGGAGACATGGTAGATCTAGCGGCGATCCTCGACGACGCGCGAACGGCCTCCGCGGAAACAGCACTGCTCCCTGCCGGTGCCGGCGATCAGGTGGGTCACCTGTCCGTGCGGACACCCGACCGGCGAGCGCTCTCAGGCGCCTTGGCGACGATCGTCCACGCCTGCATTCGAGAAGGGGCCCCCGACGCGGCGATGGGTCTTCTCGCGCGGTCCGGCCCGGACTCGGACTGGTGCGACATTCTGATCGGTCCGAACGCGCAGTTATTGCACCTCGAGGACATCCGCCCGGTCGATGAACCGCCGGCCTTCGACCTCAATCAAGGTGGCCTCGGCCTGCGGTTGCTCCTGAGCGCCGCGATTCTCGGCGCCCACGGCGGCCGGCTTTGGGCCTGCGCCGGGCGCCGCGGTGTCGCACGGGTGCGCCTGCCCGTGTTCACCCGAACCGGACTGGAGGAGGCGTAATGCCGACCGCCCGCATCGCAATCGTGGATGACGACTCTCTCTTTGTCGAGTACCTGTTGACGTTCGTGCGGTCGAGAGGCTACGAGACGGTTGTCTACTCGAGCGGCCCGGCCCTCCTGCAGGCGCTCGCCACCTCCCCGCCGCCGGACCTCGTGCTGCTCGACGTGCTCATGCCGAGCATGAACGGGATCGAGACGCTTCGTGCGCTGCGGGAGGCGCACCCGAAACTTCCCGTGATCATGGTGTCCGGCGAGCAGGTGCCGGCGACGATCGTGGACGCCGTGCGCCTGGGCGCGATCGACTACGTCGTCAAACCTGACGATGCCGCCGGCGTGCAGGAGGCGGCGCTCGAGGCGACCATCTGCCGGACCCTCGAGCGTGTCGCGCTGGCCGACGAAGCGGCACGACTGGCGGTCCAGCACCCGGACGACCCTGACGGATCGCAGCCGTGCTGGCATTCGGGCAACGCGATGGCCGATGTCATGACGACGGTGGAGCGCGTCGCCGATAGCGACGTCAGCGTCCTCCTGACCGGCGAGAGCGGCGTCGGCAAGGAAGTGATCGCGCGCGAACTGCACCGGCGGTCGGAGCGGCGCGTCAAACCGTTCGTGAAGGTGAATTGTGCGGCGCTGCCGGCCGAGTTGCTCGAGAGCGAGCTGTTTGGCCATGAACGCGGCGCGTTCACCAGCGCCCAGGCTCTCAGAGTGGGAAAGTTCGAGTATGCGAACGGCGGGACGCTCCTGCTCGACGAAATCGGGGAGATGCCGCTCGGCCTGCAGGCCAAGCTGCTGCACGTGCTGCAGGATGGCGAGATCGTCAGGCTCGGGAGCAATCGCCCGATCGCCATCAACGTGCGGGTGCTGGCCGCCACGAACCGCGACCTCGACGCGATGCTGCAACGCGGCCAGTTCCGCGCGGATTTGTACTACCGCCTCCAGGTCATTGAGATCCGCGTGCCGCCCCTGCGGCAGCGCCGTGAGGAGATCCCGGCGCTGCTCGACTTCTTCCTGCGCCGCTACGCCGAGCGCTACGGGCGGCCGCTGCTCAAGCCGTCGGCAGCGGTGCGCGAGGCGTTGGTCGCGTACGACTGGCCCGGCAACATTCGCCAGCTGGAGAACATGACCAAGCGGTTCGTGATCCTCCGCGACGAAGCCGTGCTCATGGACCTGGAACGCGAGCGGATCCGGCCGGCGCCCTCGAGCCCGGCCGCGCCAACGGCCGCCGAGAGCCAGCTGAACGCGCCGTCGGCGGCGGCCCCCGAGCATCACGGGCGTCTGCCTGACCTGGCGCGCGCGGCGGCGCTCGTGGCCGAGCGAGAGGCGATCCAGCAGGCTCTCGATCACTTCCGGTGGAACCGCCGCAAGGCCGCGCAACGGCTCGGCGTCAGCTACAAGACGCTCCTCAGCAAGATGAAGGAGTGCGGCATCAGCGCCCCGACCAGCGCCAGCCAGCGCGACGCCTGATCTTCCTTCCACCTTCCACGTGCCGAGAAGTGCCCGCGGCCTGGCTGAGCTGTCGGCCGGACCTCGGATATCGATTGAGCCAGTCATCCTCAAGGTGACGCGGTACCCAGGCTGGGCAGCCGTTTGCCCATCCGGAGCCCTCACGGCAGACGGCGCACGGCGATGCCCCTCTGCCGCGCGCCAAACAGAGTTGGAACGCCCCTTGCTCCAGCGAAGGCTGCACGCTCGTGTCCGTGCCTGATCTTGCCGGAGGCTTCCATGACCCTCGCGTTCCGCTCATTGATGTTGACGTCGCTCGGCTTACTCGTCGCCGCCTCCACGGCTGCCGGCCAGACCTCCACTGCCTCGCCGCCTCCGCCAACGCGGGACACCCGGCCCGCCACGACGACGGTGCGTGGCGATACGGGTCTCTGGTACGTCCCCACGGGCGAGGTGCTGCCGGCCAAAAAGTGGTCGTTCAGCCTCAGCCGTCTTGAAGGCAACGACGGCCAGGGCTTCTCGAACATCTCCTTGTTCCCGTTGAGCGTCGGCGTTGGCGTGGGCGGCCACGTCGAGCTGTTCGGCAGCTGGAACGTCGTCACGAGAATCGACCGCGATACGGTCCCCCTCTTCTTTCCAGCCGGCTCCTCGAGCGGCGTCGGCGGTGGACTTCTGGTGGACTACCCGTTTGATCGCGCGCCATGGGTCAGCAAACGCGGCGACTTGTGGCTCGGCGGCAAGGTCAACTTCATGTCCGAGGCGGATCAACATCCGATCGCGCTGGCGCTGCGGGCGATGGTGAAGCTGCCGACCGGGGACAAGGCCGCCGGCACGAGCACGGGCAAGGCCGACGTGCAGGTCGACCTGGTCGGCAGCAAGGACATGGGCAAGAGCGTCGAGGTCTCCGCCTACGGCGGCGTCATCGCTCGGGGCAATCCAACCGACTACAAGCTGACCAACGGTTTTCGGTGGGGCATCGGCGCCGCATTCCCTTCCCACTCTCCCCTTCGGATCACGACCGAGCTGTACGGCGAGTCCTACTTCAATCACACGATCATGGCGCCCGCAGGACAGATCGGCACTGACGGCTCGATTGTGCCGACGTTGACGACCGTGAAGAGCCCGGCGTACCTGAATGTCGGCCTGACGTTCCAGGCGTCGAACGGCTGGTTCGTCGGCATCGGCGGCAACTGGAACCTGCCCCAGGGATCGCGCGCCGACGCCGGCCCGCAATTCAACGGCCGCGCCTTCGATGCTGCCGACTACCAGGTGCGCATCGGCTTCCACCCGGGCGTGCGTCAATACGTCCCGCCGCCGCCGCCCGTCGAGCCCCCGCCCGCGGCGGCTGCACCCGCGCCGCCGGCCAATCAGCCGCCGACCGTCAAGGCGTCCTGCGACCCGTGCACGGTCAACGTCGGCAAGACCTCCACGGTCTCGGCCGACGCCCAGGATCCGGACGGCGACGCGCTGACCTATCAGTGGGAGACCGCCGCCGGCTCGCTGACGAGTCCGACCCGTCGCCAGTCTCCCTGGACCGCACCAATGGAGGAGGGCCCGGTCCGCGTGACCGTCACGGTCAACGACGGCCGGGGCGGCACCGCGAGCGACACCGTGACGATCCAGGTCGTCAAGCCGCCGGTCAAGGTCTACACCTTCGAGGACGTCCACTTCGGCTTCGACCAGTACGACCTGAAGCCGGATGCTCTGCGCATCCTGGACGAGGCGGTCTCGGCGATGCAGGCGGACAGCACCCTGCGGATGGAGATCGAAGGCCATACCGACAGCATCGGCACGAACGAATACAACATGGCCCTCGGGGAACGCCGCGCCACGAGCGTCCGCGACTACATCGTCAGCCGCGGCATCAGCGCCGATCGGCTCAGCACGATTAGCTACGGCGAGGAGCGGCCGAAATACGACAACTCGCGGGAGGAAACGCGCCGGCTGAACCGCCGCGCCGCGCTCGTCGTCCGGCTCGAGCGTGACAACTAGGCCCCGCGTACAAGGAGGTCACCATGAACAGACGCCTGTTGGTTCTCGCAGTCCTGTTTCCGTTCCTGTGCCTGGAGCACCCGAGCGGCGTACGCGCGCAGGCGGCCACCACGCCGCTGGCGACGGTCCGGGTCACGCACGCGGTACTCGCGGACGGCAAGCCGCTGGCCGCTGGCACCTATCAGGTGCGCTTGACGAGTGACGAGCCCCCCACGGTCGTCGGCGAGGCCGCGCACAGCGAACAGTGGGTCGAGTTCGTGAAGGGCGGCACGGTCGCCGGCCGCGAAGTCGCGACCGTCATCTCCAATGCGAATATCCACTCAGTGGCCAAGGGGCCCGTACCGGCCCCCGGCACCTCTCGCGTCGAGCCACTGGTGGGCGGTGAGTACCTTCGCGTGTGGATCGCGAAGAAGGGCGAGCACTATCTCATCAATCTGGCGATGGCGCGGTAAGGCTGCTCGAACGGAACCACGTGGCCGCGCGGGATCTCGCCCGCGCGGACCCCGTGCTTCATTCGAGTCAAGCGACGCCTGGAACGCCGCACGATCAGCGCCCGTCGGCCAGGCGCGCACCGACGACGTCCACACTCCAGCGTTCGTTAGCCATAGCGCCGATCGATCCGTCTGGCATTCCCGCGCCGGCCCTCCCGGTTCAACCGCCCGGTCAGTCGTCGATAGCCAACTCGCCCCCGCACCGACGCCAACTCGCGCAGCCGCGCACTCCGAGCCGGCGACCGGCTTCTTCCACCGGCAGCAGTCTGCCTGGTGACGCCCGGCCCGACGACAGACCTCGGCCCCACGTTCTCGTCGCCCTCGACCCGCTGGCCCGGATTATTCATGAAGGCCCCACAATCCGCCCTTCGGGCTTCGACTCAGGCCCAGACACCGGGCCTTCGCTCAGGGCTCGCCCTGAGGCACCGCGGTCGGCGCGGTGTCGAAGCCCGTGGCCTCAACCGACCAAGGGCCACGGGCGCGTATTCGCGAACGCGCAGCGTTCGCGAATCAAGCGGGCTGGAGGGCGTGGCCGCTCCAACCGCTAAGATCTGGAGCTCGGCACGGGTCGAAGGGACACCGAGTTGGACCGGGGCCGCGTCCCTCGCCAGCCACGCGAAAGAAAGCACGCGAAGAAAGAAGGAAGGAAGGGTGCGAACCGAAGGGAGATCGATTCGGGGTGTGTCCGCGGAAGCCGGGGAATGCCAGTTCGTCCGCCGTCGGCGACGGCCGAGTCGTCCTCAGCCCGTACGCCGGTGCTCGTCAATCGGCACGGGGCCGCGCCTCGAGCTGCCCGTCCCGCTGGACGCGTGCCGGGCCTTGGGCGTCACTTGACTGATTCCGGCACGCCGCATCGCCAAGGACCGCTGCCGCATTTCCAGGTCGGCGGCGCGTTGCGCGGCGAGGATCGCTTTGGTCTGGTCGAAGCCCGTGAACTTCTGAATCGGGGCGTGCCCCACCTCGATGCTCGCGGACCATTCGCGTCCGCACGCATCGCAATACCAGCGCGCCGGCAGCCGCTTGCCGGTCTCATCGATGACAGGCGGCAGGAGCCCAAGAGGACCGGGATGAGGACAGCGGACCACGAATGAGAGTCCAGCGAGGGCGATCAGGCCAAACCCGGCGCCCCCCCATCCGTGCCCGCTCTGCGCCATCACTCCAGCCGCCACGAGCGCCAGAAGCGCGACCACTCCTCCTGCTATTCGACGCGTAGGGATGACCATGGCATCGTCTGGTGCAAGGTCAGTGCCAGGGGGACGGCCATTGGTGTTGCCCCGCGCCGAGGCACATCTCGATAGTCCGCCCATGAGGCGTCCGCCGATCGGTAGCCCAGGTACCACTCTATGACCTGCGTTGCCGTCCCACTGGCGCCGCCTTCGAGACACCACTCACTGATGCGATTCTGGTCAACCTCAATCCGATCGGCATCGTGTGCGAAGACGCTGTGGCTGAGACGTCGGCGCGGGAACCGTCTGAGCACGGCCATGACGTCACACGGCGACCGCGCTGATGCGGCGGCAGGGTAAAGGGCTACTCAAACTGAGACCTTTCTTCCCTGGCGCAAGCGGCGTTCTGCGCTCGCGAGCGTTTTCGCGGGCGAGCGGATGTGGCATGGGCATTGCTCTACCCATGGACATGCCGACTCGACACCAGGAGGGGCCACGATGGAATTAACACCTTCGCCCGTGTCCGGTATCACCCGACGATCGGCCACGTCCGAAAGGGCCACGGCCGAACACCGAGAGGCGGCCGCCTCAGGCGTGATCATGCGCTACGCACGCCAGGAGCGAATCTTCGATCAGGGCGATCCTGCCGACACGGTCCTATTGATCGTAGAGGGCCGGGTACGATTGTCCATGGGGGCCAGCGACGGCCGAGAGGCGATCGTCGGCACGCTCGGCGCGGGGGCCTTCCTTGGGGAGGAAGCGCTGGCCGGCCGTGCCGTCATGCTCGAGACGGCGACGGCGATGACGGATTGCCGCGTTCTTGCGTTTGCGAAGCTCGACATGATCCGCCGGCTTCGCGCGGACGGTGAGATCGCGAGACAGTTCTCGGCCCACTTGCTGTCGCGCCGCTTGTGCCTGGAGGCCGATCTGGCGGATCAACTGATCAATCCGGGCGAGCTTCGCCTCGCACGCCGCCTCTGGCTGCTGGCGCGGGAGTCGAGCCAGGACGGGACCGAGCCGCGAGTGCCGGCCGAAGTCTCTCAGAGCCTGCTGGCCGACATGGTGGGCACCACACGGTCGCGCGTCAACATGTTCCTGAGGCGATTCAAGAAACAAGGTTTCATCGAGTACCGACTGCGATCGCGGCATCCGCGTCGACAAGTCGCTGCGGAAGATGCTCGAGAGCTCGTGATGGTGCGGCTTGGCGACGGGCTCCCCGGCGGCACATCGGGTCTCGGCCACGCGTTCACTCCGCGCCACTTCCGCTAACGGTCCCCAGCGCCGGCACGTGAAGGGTTGCCGTCGATGAGCCGGCGCAGGCCATGGCCTCGACGCCGCGGCGTTCTCGCTATTGCTCGCCCAATCGCCCCTCGGCGAACGCCGGCTGGTCGGCCGATTCCAGGAAGGTCACGATCTCGGCGGCGGGCGTCTCGGGCGGCACCAGGCGGCCCTGCTCCTTGAATCCTTGGAACATCGCCAGCGAGGGAAAGACGTCCGGCGATTGCGCTCGCGCGAACGTCTGCATGGCCGTGTCCACCACGCCGGGTGAGTAGCTGAGGACGGCCACGTCGGCCGCGACACGGCGCTTGAGCGGCGCAAATTCCAGGTCGGCCGCGGCCGCCATGCTCGCCATGCGAAGGGCGGCCTTGGCGCCGCAGTATTCGCCAATGCCCGACATCGTGCGCACGGCGGCCCCCGACGAGACGTTCACGATCCGCACGGCGCACTCGCGCGGCGCGTGACGCACGACGAAGCCCATCAGCCAGGTTGGCGCCACCACGTCGAGAGCATAGACGCCCAGCAACTCCAGCGCCTCGGTGCCGTCGATCGTCCCGGCCCGACCAATCGACGCGGCGTTGTTCACGAGGCCGATGCGCCGCCGCCCGCCATGGCCCACGAGCGGCGCGACCTCGCGCTCGAACGCCGCCGTGGTCGAGGCCAGGTCGGCCAGGTCGAGCGTGAGATGCCGATAGGCGGGATGCGCGATGGCGGGGTCGCGCCGAGCAACGCCCACCACGTCCCATCCGCCCTCCAGGAGCTGCCTGGCGAGGGCCTGACCAATGCCAGCGCTGGTACCCGTAACGATCGCGAGTTTCGGAGAAGTTGACATGGTGTCAGGTGACCGGGACGACAATGAGCGCCCCTATCCTATTACGGTTGGCGGCGGCCGCCGCCGCCGCCGCGAATGAAGCACCCGCGCCACTTGAGATCCGTCGCCGCCCCCGACACAATCTTAGAGATCCTCCACTCTCGCGCGCGCGTTCCGCCTTCCGGCGCGACGTTGCAGAGGCGTGGGTCACGGCTTCCTCATTTCGATTCTGCAAGGAGATGCTGGCATGAAGAAAGAACAGACAGACGTCGATCATGGGTCACCGAGACATCTCAGTCGCCGCGAGCTGATTCAGGGGACGGCCGCTCTTGCCGCGGGCACGGCCGCATCGGTGCTGGCGCCCTCCCGGGTCGTGTCGGCCGCGGCGGCCCAGGCCGCCCCGGCGCCCTACGTGGCGAGACGCGTCCAGGTGTCCGCCTCGTCGAAGAAGAACGTCGTCGAGACCGACAGCGGCAAGGTGTTCGGCTACGCCGAAGAAGGCGTCATCGCGTTCAAAGGCATCCCGTACGGCGCCTCGACCGAGGGCAAGAACCGCTTCATGCCGCCCGAGAAGCCCACGCCGTGGTCCGGCGTGCGCAGCGCGCTCTATTGGGGCCCCGTGGCGCCGCAGCCGTTCACCAGCACGATCGACGGCCGCCGCGCCGGCTGGAACCACGACGACGAGGCGTTCATGTTCCAGTGGGAGGACGGACACGACTCGGAAGACTGCCTCCGCGTCAACGTCTGGACGCCGTCCATCAACGACAACCGGAAGCGCCCGGTCATGTTGTGGATGCACGGCGGCGGCTACGTCGCCGGCTCGAGCTATGAACTGCGGATGTACGCGGGAGATGGCCTGGCGCGCCGCGGAGACGTGGTCGTGGTCAGCGTGAACCACCGCCTCGGCGTCCTGGGCTACGCCAACCTCATGGAGTACGGCGACCAGTACGCCAGCTCGCCCAACGTCGGCATGCTCGACCTGGTGGCCGCCCTCGAATGGGTCAAGACGAACATCGCCAACTTCGGCGGCGATCCGGACAACGTGCTCATCTTCGGCCAGTCCGGCGGCGGCGCCAAGGTCAGCACGCTGATGGGCATGCCGTCGGCGAAGGGGCTGTTCCATCGCGGGGTCGTCGAGAGCGGGTCGAGTCTGACGCAGGGGACGGTCGCGGATTCCGCCCGCGCGGCCGCGGCCGTGCTCGCCCAGCTCGGGCTCACGAAGAGCACGATCGCGAAGATCCACGACGTGCCCTATCAGCAGATCGTCGAGGCCACCCTGCACGCGCAGGGCGCCGCCGCGGGCATCGGCGGGTGGGGCCCGGTCGTCAACGGCAAGGTCCTCCCGCGCAACGCGTGGGATCCGGACGCGCCGTCCTACTCGGCCAACGTGCCGCTCATCGTCGGCACCGTGCTGAACGAGTTCTTCAACAGCGTGCAGATGGAGGATCCGACGGTCGACGCGATGACCATGGCCGAGGTGCGGAAGCGGCTGTCGGCCGGCGGAACGGGCCTGCGTGCGGGGATTGGCAAGGGCGCCGACCATGTGATCGACGTCTTCCAGAAAGTGCATCCCAACGCGACGCCGTTCGAGGTGTTCTCGCGCATCTCGGCGATGCGGTCGATGCGGCTCAATGCGCTCACCCAGGCGGCGCGAAAGGCCGCACAGGGCGTGGCGCCGGCCTACAACTACTGGTTCCAGTGGCAAAGCCCCGTCGTCGACGGCCGCGGACGCGCGTTCCACTGCTCCGAGCTGCCGTTCGTGTTCTACCAGACGGAGAAGTGCGCCACGATGACCGGCGGCGGGCCCGAGGCGCTGGATCTGGGAGGGCGCATGGCCGACGCGTGGATCAACTTCGCCCGCAAGGGAGACCCGAACCATCCCGGCCTGCCCCACTGGCCGGCCTACGACGCGCAGAAGGTCACCACGATGATTTTCGACACGCAATGTGTCGTCGAAAACGACCCTGACGGCGACATCCGGAAGGCCATCGTCGAGGCCACCGCCTGACCGTGAACGAGCCGCTGGCGCGGCCCGCACGACCGGATCGACCGTTCAACCGTCGTGCGGGCCGCCTAATGGCAAGCGTCCCACCAGAAATCGCCGTGCACATGCCCCCCGGCGTGGCGTACTATTACGCGCTCTGGCATTCCGTGTAGGCAAAGAGCATGCGCTTCCGTTGGCGCCGAAGGAGCTCTCCCATGATCCGACGTCCGCTCACCGGTCTGCTTTCTCTGACTCTGGTCGCCGTCTGTACCGCGGCGCTGTGGGGCCGCACGCCGGCCTCTCCGCAGACGACCTCGACGGTCACACCGGCGCAGGCGGCGCCGTATCTCGGCGACTGGACCGCGGCGCTCACGTCACAGATGGGGCCGACGACGTTCACCGTGTCGGTGAAGGTGGAGGGCGGCCGCGTGACGGCGACCGTCAGCAGCGGAATGCTGCCGGGCGCGCCCGCGACCGCGTCCGAGATCTCCCTCTCCGGCAAGAACCTGTTCGTCAGTTACACGACCGACTTCAACGGCATGGCCATTCCGGGCCTCGTCGCGCTGACGCCGAAGGGGTCGGACATGCTGTTTACGATTTCAATTCTTGACGGCCAAATGGAAATGGCCGGACAGGCGACCAGAGGGCTGGCGCCGGCCGCCGCCGTGGCGGCCCAAGGGGCGCGCGGAGGCGGGCCGGGGCGCGGAGCCGCGCCCGCCCCAGCGCCGCAACCCGAGGTCGCGCGGGTGACCGATCTCATGCAGATGATGGCGGCGCTTCCCGACCGCGCGCCCGCGACGCCGGCGAAGCCGCGCCGAGTCCTCGTGCTCGCAAAGGCCGCCGGCTTCGTGCACGCCTCGATCCCGCTCGCGGCCCGGACGATTGAGGCGCTCGGCGAGAAGACCGGCGCCTGGACGACCGTGATCACGTACAACGCCGCCGATATCACTGCGCAGAACCTCCAGCAGTACGACGCCATCTTCCTGGCCAGCACGACGGGGGAATTCCTCGACGATCCCGCCGATCCGGCCGTGACCGCGGCGCGTCGCAAAGCGCTCCTCGACTTCGTGCAAGGCGGCAAGGGCCTCGCGGGCATTCACGCGGCCGTCAACTCGTACCACGGAGGCCCGTCGGGAGCGCCCGCAGCCGGCGGGCGCCCGGCGGTCGACGGCGGCGCGCCGCTCTGGCCGGCGTTCAACCAGCTCATCGGCGGGTACTTCAAGTTCCACTGGTTCTACCCGACGCAGGTGGCGGTCAAGATCGACGACCCGGACAACCCCATCAACGCCCCCTTCACCTCGTTGAACGCGACCACCGGCGTGCGACTGCCCCGGCCCTTCTCCGTCGTGGACGAGGTCTATACGCTGAACGGCCCTTCGTGGTCGCGCCAGCGGGCGCACGTCCTCACCAGCATCGACTACGCGAAGATGCCGGCGGACGTGAAAGCCGAGGAGCCGGCGCCGCAGCGCGCCGATCACGACTACGTGCTGAGCTACATCCGGCGTGAAGGCCAGGGCCGCGTCTTCGTCGAGCTGCTCGGCCACGACGAGTCGATCTACAAGATGCCGTCGATGCTCGGCCACATCCTGGCCGGCATGCAGTACGTGCTGGGCGATCTGCAGGCCGACGACAGCCCGTCGATGCCCGCCAAACCGTAGGCGCGCCATCAGCGCCCGCCGCCACGCGCGGGGCGAAGGGGCCCCCGCGAGCGACGGCGATCAGGGAGCCCATGGGGCGAAGCCCCCCGGTCTCGTTCGGAGGATCCAGATGTCTCGCCTCGCCCGCTCCTCGTCTGTTATCGCTCTCGGCGTCCTCGTCGTGATTGCGCTCCTGGCGCGAGAGACGACGCCCCTGCTGGGTCAGGCGCCCGCGCAGAGCCCTGGCAGCGCCGCGACGGCGCCAACCGCTGCCGAGCTCGCGCCGTTCGTCGGCAACTGGCTCGTCACGATCGCCGTGATGGCCAATAACGCCACGTTCGCGGTGTCGGTGAAGACCGACGGCGCGAAGCCAACCGCCACCGTGAGCGCCGACAACCAGCCGACCGTGAACGTGACCGACGTCACGGTGTCCGGCAAGAGCCTGGTGCTGAAGTACCTGACCCAGGCCATGGGCACGACGCTCTCGACGGTGCTGGCGCTCACGCCGAACGGCACGACCGTCCTCGCCAGCATGGCGATCATGGACGGCCAGTACCAGATGTCGGGCACGGCGAGAAAGCTGAAGCCGGGCGAGATCGCGCACGCGACGGGCCTGGGCGGCGGCGGCGGCCAAAGCGCCTCCACCACGAGCGACGCCACCGATTTCTCGCCGAAGCCGCCGTATCTGCCCAGGACGCCGGCCGAGGAGGCCGCGGGCTTCATGCTGCCTCAGGGCTATCGCATGGAGCTGGTCGCCTCGGATCCGGATGTGATCAGCCCGAGCGTCGTCGAGTTCGACGGCAACGGACGGATGTACGTCGGCGAGATGATCGGCTACATGATGGACGCTGAGGCCACCCACGAGCACGACCCCGTCAGCCGCATCAGCCGGTGGGAAAGCACGAAGGGCGACGGCCACTACGACAAGCACACCATCTTCGCGGACCATCTCGTCGCGCCGCGCATGATTCTGCCGCTCCAGGACGGCGTCATCCTCACGAGCGAGACCGATTCGAACGACCTCATCAAGTTGACCGACACGAACGGCGACGGCGTCGCCGACACGCGTGAAGTCGTCTTCACCGGCATCGGCCAGAGCGGAGACGCCAACATCGAGCACCAGAAGTCCGGGCTCGTCTGGGGCCTCGACAACTGGATCTACACGACCTACAACGCGTTTCGCATCCGGTGGACGCCGTCCGGGTTCGTCCGCGAGCCGACCGGCCCGAACGGCGGCCAGTGGGGGCTCGCCATGGACGACGACGGGAAGCCGTGGTTCGTGGACGCGGGCGGCGAGCGTGGGCCGATGAACTTCCAGTATCCGATTCAGTACGGCGCGTTCACGCCGTGCGCGCCGCCGGCCGCGGGCAGCACGCCAGATCCGAACTGCCCGGCCGGCATGGAGAACGGCTTCGAGAAGGATTTTGCCGTCGTCTGGCCCGCGCCGGGCATCGGAGACATGCAAGGCGGAATCGGCCGCATCCGCATGCCGGCGCAAAACCTGAACCACTTCACGGCCGCGACGGGCCCGGCCATCGTCCGCGGCGACGGGCTGCCGGCGGACCTTCAGGGCGACCTGCTCTTCACCGAACCGGTCGGGCGCCTCATTCGCCGCGCCAAGATCGAGAACATCGAAGGCCTGACCGAGCTGCGGAACGCGTATCCGAACGCGGAGTTCCTGACGAGCACCGACCAGCTGTTCCGGCCCGTGAACATCAGCAACGCGCCGGACGGCACGGTCTACATCGCCGACATGTACCACGGCATCATTCAGGAGAAAGAGTGGTCGGGGCCGGGCTCGTACCTGCGCGCGAAGATCGAGCAATACCAGCTGGACAAGGTCGCGTCCTATGGCCGGATCTGGCGCCTGCGCTACGACGGGCGCCCGGCCGTGCCGAAGACGGACACGAACATGGGCCAGCCGGCCATTCCGGCCATCACGCCCGACTTCACGGCGCCGAAGATGTACAGCGAGACGTCCGCGCAGCTCGTCTCGCATCTCACGAATCCCAACGGGTGGTGGCGCGACATGGCGCAGCGGCTGCTCGTGCTGCGTCAGGACAAATCGGTCGTGCCCGCGCTCCAGCAGATGGCCCGCTCGTCGAACGACCTGCTGGCGCGGTTCCATGCGCTGTGGACACTCGAGGGCCTGAACGCGCTCGACGCGCCGCTCGTGCGCGAGGCGATGAAGGACCCGAGCCCGCGCATGCGCGTGCAGGCGATTCGCGCGAGCGAGACGCTCTACAAGGCCGGCGACCGGACGTTCGCGGATGACTATCGCGCGATGACCAAGGACCCGGATCCGAATGTCGCGATTCAGGCCATGCTGACGACGAACCTGTTCAAGCTGCCGGACGCGGCCGCCGTCATCAAAGCCGGGGAGACAGCCAGCCACGCCAAGGGCGTCACGCTCGTGGCCAAGCACCTGTTGGCGCCCGTGGCGCCGAGCTTCGGCCGCCGCCGCGGGACGTTTTCGCCGGACGAGGAAAAGCGCCTCGACGCGGGCGGCGACGTATTCGGCGCGGTGTGCTCCGCCTGCCATGGTCCGGACGGCAAAGGGAAGATCATGGAAGGCGCGCCTCCCGGCACGATGATGGCGCCGCCGCTCTCGGGGTCGCCGCGGGTTCTGGGCCACCGTGACTACGTGATCAAGGTGCTGCTCGGCGGGTTGACCGGCCCCGTCAACGGCAGAA
Organism: uncultured Acidobacteriota bacterium; assembly: GCA_963849525.1. GTDB lineage: Bacteria > Acidobacteriota > Vicinamibacteria > Vicinamibacterales > SCN-69-37 > CAVXSP01. The sequence goes on from CAWKHL010000012.1 coordinate 29,225, forward strand.
CCTACACCGAAGTCATGGCGCCGCTCGGCAGCACGAGCACCGACGAGTGGGTGGCCGGCGTCGCGTCGTTCGTGCGCAACAGCTTCGGCAACAGCGCCGCGATGGTCACGCCCGCTGACGTGGCGCGCGTCCGGGCCGAAGTGAAGGCCCGGAAGACGCCGTGGACGGTGCCCGAGGTCGACGCGTCGCTCCCCCGCCTGCTCGATTCCGCGCGCTGGACGATCACGGCAAGCCACGGCGCGGACACGGCGGCCGGTGCGGCGACACTCCGCGGCTGGAGCTCCGGCGTGCCGCAGGCGCCTGGCATGTGGCTGACGGTCGCGCTGCCGCAGCCGGCGTCGGTCACCGAGCTGCAGTTCGACTCGGTCGCCGCCTTGCAGAGCGGCCGCGGCGGCTCCGGCGCGGCCACCACCGTCGTCGGCTACCCCCGCGGGTACTCCGTGCAGGTCTCAATGGACGGGACGAAGTGGAGCAAGCCGGTGGCCATCGGCAAGGGCAGCGGGCCGCACACGACGATCACGTTCGCGCCCACGTCGGCGAAGTTCGTGCGCATCACACAGACGGACGCGACGGCCGGCGCCCCCGTGTGGTCGGTCCAGAACCTGCGCATGTACGAGGTGTCGGCGGCTCGCGCGCCGAAGTAGTCGGTCGGCGCGAACGCCACGGGTCGCCACATGTAGCGCTTGCAATCGCGGGCGTCCCGGTACGCTCACCGTCGTTCGTCGTTCGTCGTTCACGGAGGCAGTTGGCGATGGATTTTTCCCGCAGACAAGTACTTGGCGGCGCGGTTGCCGCGATCGGGGCGGCTGTGGTTGCCGACGTGCATCCGGGCGCGGCCGCGCAGCGCCAGACCGCGGCGCGCAGCCGGCCGGCCGATGAGCCCTTCGGCTATTGCCTCAACACCAGCACGATTCGCGGCAACAAGCTCGACATCGTCGCCGAAATCGAGGCGGTGTCGAAGGCGGGCTTTGGCGGCATCGAGCCGTGGGTCACGGAAATCGACGCCTACACCGCCAAGGGCGGCACGCTCAGGGACCTTGGCGCGCGCATCGCCGATGCGGGCCTCACCGTCGAAGATGTCATCGCCTTCAACGCGTGGCTCGACGACGACGACACGCGGCGGGCCGCCACGATGGAGAAGATCAAGCTCGACATGGACAAGGTCGCCCAAATTGGGGGGAAGCGCCTGGCGACACCGCCCGGCGGCAACGGCGCGACGGTCAGCCTCGACAACGCCGCGAAGTACTATCGCGCGGCGCTCGAGCTTGGCGCGACCATGGGCGTCCAGCCGCTGCTCGAGCTCTGGGGGCAGAACCCGGTCGTCGGCCCGCTTTCCCACGGCGCCTATGTCGCCACCGGCACGGGCCGGGCCGACGCGAGCATGCTGCTCGACGTCATCCATCTGCACAAGAGCGGGACCGCGTTCGAGAGCCTCGACCAGGTCAACGGTGCGGCGCTACACGTCCTCCACGTCAACGACTACCCCGACGTCCCCGATCTGTCGAAGCTAACCGACGCCCAGCGCGTCTATCCAGGCGACGGCGTCGCGCCGTACGGCGTGATCCTCCGCACGCTGCGCGACAACGGCTTTCGTGGGATGCTGTCACTCGAGCTGTTCAACCGGGACTATTGGGCTCGCAGCGCGGACGACAACCTCAAGGCAGGGATCGAGAAGATCCGTGCGACGGTCAAGCAGGCGCTGGCCTGACGCACGGGTTCACGCCAGCATTCGCCGTACATCCTGTCTGGCCTCAGTCTGGTCGCTGACACCGTGCCTATCATCGACCCCGCCCTTCTGCACGGCATCCACCTGACGCGCACGCGCCACGCCGGCGCCATGCGACCGGATGCCGTCCACGACACGGTCTTCCAAACCTCGATGCTCGATGCGCTGCTCGACGGGGCGTACGAAGGGGACCTCACGTTCGCCGAGCTCGCCCGTCACGGCGATTTCGGCATCGGCACGCTGCAGGCCCTTGACGGAGAGATGGTCGCGCTCGACGGTGAGTTCTTCGTCGCGCGCGCCGACGGGTGCGTCTCGCGCGTGCCACCGGACACAAAGACGCCATTTGCCGTGGTCACGTTCTGGGAGCCCGGCGGCATCTGTCCCCTGGCCCCCGCGACCTCGCTCGAGGACCTGCTCGCGCAACTGGATCGCTGCGTCGGCCCGGCGGACGACATCCTGGCCGTCCGCGTCAACGGCCACTTCGCACGAATTCAGGCACGCAGCGTCTTCAAGCAATCGCCGCCGTACCCGCCGCTCGCCGACGTCACGGCACAGCAGACGGTGTTCGAGTGGACCAATGTGAACGGCACGCTGGTCGGCTTCCGATTTCCAAGAGCCGCGCGCGGCTACGACATGGCGGGGTACCACCTCCACTTCCTCTCGACCGATCGCCGCCTCGGCGGCCACCTGCTCGACTGCGCGCTGGCGCAGGGGGCCGCCCAGCATCATCGGTCGACGGATCTCCATGTCGAGATCCCACGGGGCCTGGCGTGGCATCGCCCCGGCGCGAGCGACGCCAGGGACGCGGTCCTCAAGCGCGTCGAGGGGACGGCTTAGGGTTCCGAGGTTCCGGGGTTCCGGGGTTCCGAGGTTCCGAGGTTCCGGGGTTCCGAGGTTCCGGGGTTCCGGGGTTCCGGGGTTCGGCAGGCTCAGGGCGTCCCGAGCTTGTCGAGGGACGGGGTTCTCGGAGGCCGTCGCGTCAATTCCCTCGGCCGCTAGCGCCGCGGCCTCGGCGGCCGCGCGGCGGCGGCGGAGGCAGCGTGCCGCCCTCGGCGAGCGTCTTCATGTTCTGCATCGCGCGCGTGAACTGCGCCGTGCGCTGCGCCGTATCGCGCTCGCGCGCCGCGTCGTCGGGCAGCATCGAGTTGTCGTAGAAGAGCGTGTAGTAGATCGTGCAGGAGGTCGCGGTGAGCGGCCGGACCTCGAGGGTGCCATGGTACAGGTTGTACGGGCGGCCTTCGCGCGGCGGCTGCGTGTACGTATACGAGAGGGGCGTCTTGCCGACGAGGATCTCGTTGCCGATCGATCGGATCGCGCCGACCTCACCGTCCGTCCCGGACGTGATCGTGCACGGCACCTGCAGCCACTCGCCGATGTCGCAGTACTTGCCGACGCGCGCCCACACCTCCGCCGCGGGGCGGTCAACGACGATCGTGAGCGGGATCGAAACGTAGTGGGGCGCGGCGGCCGGCGCCGTGCTCGGCCCGGGCGTCTGGGCCGCTGTCTGCGCACGCGCGCCTGCCGTGGCACAGACGACGAGGCCCATGCCGACGACGATGCTCCCGAACGCCAACTTCGTGCGCTGCTTCACGTGATGCCTCCCAAGCGCATTCTACTAACCTTTCGTCCAAACCGGCGGAAGGTCCGCCGCGCACTCATCCGCCGGCCATGGCCCTCACCGCGGCCTGGAGTCGTGCGCCGACGCCAACGCGGGACAGTTGCACGACCGCGCGAAGCCCCGACGGCGTGTGGAGGGTCATCCGGTCGTAGAGCACGACGGGCACACGCGGATTGCTCTTGAAGGCCGTATCGGGACGCCCGTCCTTGTCGACGTGCGTCCACGTCTGGCCGATCACCTTCGCATCCTTCGGCACCCGCCCCGCCTCCGAAAACCGTTCGGGCGCGACGTCGATGTTGACGTCGCGATAGTCGACGCCGCTGACGCCGCTCGGTGAGAACACCAGTAGACGGTCGGGAAAGAAGTAGGCCGTTTCGCGGCCAAGTGGGAGCGACGGGACGTCGAGATTCGTCCTGACCTCGAACGGCGGCGCTTCGCTGATCCGAATCGCCCGGCGACGACCCGGCCCCTGCCCGTTCGCCCCGCCGGCTTCGGCGCCCGCCTCGACGTACCAGAGGCCCTGACACGCCGCGACCGCATCGAAGGCCTCGTGCAGAGCCCGGTACCGCCGTTCCACGTCTTCATCGAGGTCGAACAGCACCACGGCGGTCTTCGCGCGCGTGTCGTGCCGAGCGGCCAGCGCGCTGCCGACCATCACCGCACCGACGAAGCTCACCCAGACGATCTGTCCGGTCATGCCGACCTGTTTCGTGCTGGCCAACGCGAGCGTTGCCAGCGTGAACAGGGCCCACACCCAGGGCAGCGTGCGCCACCGCCGATACTTGCCGTCGATTTCGGCCAGCAGATCTGCCGCGGACCTGCGTTCCATGCCGAGACCATCAGCCGCCGACGGCGACGGGCCGGACCTGCCGCTCGCCAGAGTCGCGCGATAGTCGGTCCCGCCGGGGCCCACCTGCACGCGGTTGCCGTACGCCGGCCTGCGAAAGCGCAGCCCTTTGATGCCCGCCGACACGTCGATGCCCGCGCTGGCCAGCTCGAATCGCAGCAGCCCGATCTTGACGCTCTTGTGAATCTTGAAACCCATAGGATCAAACACCCGATGACGCGCGGCCGATGACACGGAGCGTGGGCTGCATGGTACATCGGCGGGCCGCCGCGTCGCGCTCCGCCGGCAGACCTCAGGGCCGGCGCATCGAAGAAGGAGAGGGCCAGTTGGGGGTGAATCGCGACGGCTGTTGAGGGGGCTTACCGGCCGCGGCCGCCGGGCCCACGCCCCCCGCCACGCGCGCCTCGCCCGCCTCGCCGGGACGGGTCGAGCCCGCCACGCGCGTCCTGCAGCGTGCTTTCGAGCAGCTGCCCGCTGAAGCAGCCCAACGTGTAGGGATACTCGCGCGTCAGGCGATACGCATACGCGTAGGACCGACCGGCGGCCGTGACGACTTCACGACGCCCGTGGCACGCGTCGAGGTCCGCATCGGTCAGCGTGCGCCCGGCTGCGTCCTTCATTCCCAGGATTGGAAACCCATCCAGCGCCCATCCGACGAGCCGGTCGTCACCAACGCCCGGAATGCACGGCGATCCGCTGTGATAGTGGTACTGCGAATTGGCCTGGGGATGCCCGTCGCAGTCGTCCTGAATCTCATGGGCCGCCGCGTCACGGCCGGCGTCGTCGAGCGCATTGTAGAAAGCCACGCCCGTCACCGTGAATCCAATCATGCCCATCGGCAGGCAGGTCGCGCGTCCGGCCACGACGGGCCGCGCGGGGATCTCGAACCGCAGATGCTGAGCCGCGATCCGATTGGGATTCGTGTCGTAACGATAGGCAGGATCGGTGGGAAGAATCGGGAACGTGCCGGTCGGCTCGCCAATCGGCAGGCCATTCCCCACGAACACCAGGTCGTTGCCCTCGGGCGACAACGTGAACGCCGCCGTGGGCCACCGCACGCGGCCGGCCACGTGCGGCTTCGCCGTCGGATCCCACGTCTGCCCGTGGAACCACTCGCCCTCGTGCCTTGCGCCTCCCGCGCGGAAGACCGCGCGGCACGCGTACACGTTCCCCGCCTGGGGATGGTCGGTGACGTGGCCGTCGCCAAGCGGCAGTTGCTGTGCGCCCGCAGCGGCCGGCGAAGCAATCGCCAACAGCGCCACGATGAGATTCCGCCCGATCGGGCTTCCCCAGAAGCGAGCGATTGACGTCATGTCGTGACCTTCACATCGCCGTCGACCGAGTCACGCACGGACGAACACCGTGAGGCCGGGCCGACGGCGCCCCAGCGTACCATCAGACGCCAGCGTTGCCGTCACGATCCGTCGAGCACTTGGCGAATCGCCCGAGCGAGCGATTCCATCGTGTAGGGCTTTGCAATGAACGGCAGACCGCCCGACCGAATGTCGCGCACGAGTTCGGCGTCGTCGGTGAACCCGGACGTGTACAGCACTTTCACGCCGGCGCGCTTCTGCCGCATTTGGGTGGCGAGGTCCACCCCGCTCGTCGCCGGCATCACCACGGTCGTCACGACAATGTCGAGCGTGCCCGGCTCGCGCTCGGCGAGTGCGAGCGCCTCGCGGGCGTCCCGAGCCGGCCAGACCTTGTATCCTTGCTGCGTAAGGGCCTTGACCACCAGCGAGCGAATGCTCGCGTCGCTGTTGACGAACAGAATCGTCTCGGTCCCGCGAGGCACCCCCGCCGTTTCCGTCTCCAGCGGGGCAGCTTCGCCCTCGCCGACGACGCGGGGGAAATGCACCGTAAACGCGGAACCACGGCCGGGCGCGCTCCGGACGACGATGTACCCGTTGGACCGCTGGACAATCGTTCGCACGGTGACCAGCCCCAGTCCCGTCCCCTTCTCCGGGCCTTTGGTCGTAAAGAACGGGTCGAACAACTTGGCTTGCACTTCCGGCGTCATGCCGATACCACTGTCCCTGACCGTGAGCCAACTGAACGGCCCCGTGGACGTTCCTCCGTGTGCCCGCGCGAAGGCCTCATCCAGCTCCGCCTCCCCCGTTTCGACGACCAGCGAGCCTCCGTTCGGCATGGCATCGCGTGCGTTCACGACCAGGTTCATCAGGATCTGCTCGATCTGGCCGACGTCGCCCATGATGAATCCCGTGGACGGCCCAAGCGTGACGCTGAATTGGACCTGTGCTCCCACCACCCGGTCGAGGATCTTCTCGAGATGGGCCACGACGTCATTCAGCCTGAGCCGCACGTTCCGGACGATGCTCTTCCGGCTGAAGATGAGGAGCTGGCGCGTCAGCGACTCGGCGCTGCGGCCGGCCCGCACCACCTCCTCGATATCGGCGCGCGCGGCACTCTGCGGGTCCAGTTCCTCGAGCGCCAGGTCGGCATAGCCCAGGATCGCGGTGAGCAAGTTGTTGAAGTCGTGGGCGATGCCGCCCGCCAGGCTGCCGATGGCCTCCAGCTTCTGGGCCTGTCGAAACTCGGCCTCCAGCTGGTGGCGTGCGGTCGTCTCGAGCGACGCGCCAATCACGCCCTGGGTCGCTCCATGCTCGTCCTTCAGCGGCTCGACGGTGACCTCGAAAGAGCGCGTCCGCCCCTCGACCTCGCCGGAGATCTCCTCGCGGACGCGCTCGCCGGTCTCGAGCGCGCGCGTCTTGAGCCGGGTCGTCTGCTCCGAAAAGCTCGTCGGCACGAGCTCGAGGTCCGTGTGGCCGAGCGCGTCTGACTCTGATGAGAACAAATGCGGGTTATACAGCCACGTGTACCTGAGGTGGTCGTCCTGAGTGAAAACGAACAGGTTGACGCTGGACATGGCGACGCGCAGCCTTCGATCGAACTCGCGTTGCGCCGCTTCGCCTCGTTTCCGCTCGGTGATGTCGCGGCCGCTCAACACCGCGCCGCGCGGCGCGCCATCGAGATCGAACAGCGGCTTCCCGACGACTTCGAGCCAGAGATACGTACCGTCGGCGCGGCGATAGCGAAGGTCCGTGCGGTTAGCCGTCCGGCGCCGAAGGTTCTCTCTGAGGATTCTCTGCACACGCTCGAGGTCGGAAGGATGCACCAGCGCAAACGCAGACGTTCCAAGCAGAGTGTCCGGCCTGTATCCCAGCACCGCCTCGTAGCTGGGACTCACGTACACGAACGTGCCGTCGGACCGGATCTCGCTCACGAGATCCAGCACGTTGTCTGAAATCAGCTGCAGGTGCGTCTGGCTCTCGCCCAGCGCCTCCTCGGTGCGGCGGCGCTCGGTGACGTCTTCGCCCGAACTCAGCGTCCCAACGACCAGGCGGGCGCCGTCCCTGACGACGGTGTTCCGCCAGACAATCATGCGCTCCTCGCCGGAGCGGGTCAGCACAGGCGCCACAAGATCCGATACATCGCCCAGCCGCACGTTCTGCAGCTTCTCCGTCACTTCGTCCCTGATGCGTTCGGGCACAAACGTCTCGACCCACACCTGCCCGAGAATCTCAGGAGCCTTCCGCTCCAGAACGGCGCAGCCTTTGCGATTGATCATCGTGACGTGGCCTTCCAGGTCGAGGCCCAGCAGGATGACATCCACGAGGTCCAGGTACTGCTCGGCGCGATCCCGCTCGGACCGAAGGGCGACGGCCGCCTCCTTACGCCCGGTGATATCGCGAAAGTACCAGACGCGGCCGTAGTAGCGCCCGTCGGCGTCGCGCATCGGCGCCGAGTGGCGCTCGAAGGTCCGGCCATCACGAAGCGCGACCTCATCGCTCGAGACTTCCTCGTGGCGATCGTAGAGCTCCCGGACCCGAGCCAGGAACCGCTCGGGATCGGCAACCTTGGTCGTGACGGCCGCGAGCACGGCCTCGTCCGCCCGCGCCTCGACAAGGTCCGGCGGGATGCCCCACATCTCGGCAAACTGCCGATTGAATGACAGGATGCGCGCCCGATCGTCCACCACGAGAATGCCGTCGGGGGTCAGATCTTGCTCGGTCTTCAACACCGCGTGCTCGAATCGCCGTGCCTCCTCGGCCTCCCGCCGCTCGGTGACGTCCCGCTGAATGGCGAGAAATCCAGTAATGCTCTCGTGCGCGCCATCCCAAATGGGACTCACCGCCGCTTCGACGTCCACGAAGCGGCCGGCCTTCGTGCGGTTGGCGAACACGCGCCTCACGGACTCGCCGGCGAGCAGCAGGCGCCAGAACGCCTGGTACTCCTCGGGTGGCACGCGGCCGCCGCCGGAGAATCCGAGGCGTGCTATGCCCCACGACCTCCTCGGCGGAGTATCCATAGAGACGCTCGAATTCATGATTGACGAACGTGAACACACCCTCACGGTCGGTCATGAAGATGACCTCACCGGAGGCTTCAACCGCCTGCAGCAGGCGAGTCGCGTCGGGCGCGTCGGGCCTTGCCGAAGCCATGGCCATCCTTCGTCGGTGCGAGCCCGAGAACTGGGGACTCTTTCCGACTGCACGCCGTCCACCATCCAGCCGGCAACCAACACGGCGGATAGTTCAGTTGTAAGTCACCATACTAGCGCGGAACGGCTGGCCAATGGCCCAGGGCCACGTCACCGGCCCTGAAGGGCCGGTGCTCCATCCCCGTACTACGTCCCTATTCATCTTGAGGCCCGTACTCTCGAACCGGCGGCAGCGGCGGGTTCCGCTCGAGGCCGAACTTGTGCTGGTGCCAGTGCGGGTACGGCTCCGGCAGCGCGCTCACCAGGTCGAGCTGCCCCATCTCCTCGGCGGTCAGCCGCCAGGTGGCGGCCGCCAGGTTGTCGCGCAGCTGCGTCTCGTGCCGCGCGCCGATGATCACCGTATCGACGCCGGGCTTGTGCATCACCCAGTTCAACGCGACCTGCGCGGGCGTCACGCCGCGCGCGCGTGCGATGGCGTCCAGCGTGTCGACGATGCGATAGACGCGCTCGTAGTCGATAGTGCCCGGCGCGTCGAGGTCGTTGAGCCGGCTCACCTCGGGCCGCGCGTCGCGCCGGAATTTGCCCGTGAGCAGCCCCGCCTGGAGCGGGCTCCAGACCATGAGGCCGACGCCCTGATCGACGGCCAGCGGCGCGATCTCGCGCTCGACGTCGCGCGCGATCAGCGAGTAGTTCACCTGCTGGCAGCTGTAGCCGACGAAGCCGCGCCGTTCCGAGACGCCAAGCGCCTTCATCACGTGCCAGGCCGAATGATTGGAGCAGCCGACATAGCGCACCTTGCCTTGCGAGACGAGGTCGTCGAACGCGCGCATGGTCTCGTCAACGGGCACGAACATATCCGGCTCGTGGCTGATGTAGAGGTCCAGGTAGTCGGTCTGCAAGCGGCGGAGACTCGCGTCGCAGGCCTGCATGATGTGTTTCCGCGACAGCCCGGTGTCATGGGGCCCCGGTCCGACGCGCATGTAGACCTTCGTCGCGAGCACGAACTGGTCGCGGCGGCCCTTGAGCGCCTCGCCGAGGATTTCTTCGGCGCCGCCGAGCGAGTACATGTCCGCCGTGTCGATCGTCGTGAGACCGGCGTCCTGGCAGATGTCCAACATGCGCGCGGTCTCGGCGACGCCGAGATTGCCCATCTTGCTGAACCGCTCCCGGCCCCCGATCGTCATGGTGCCAAAGCTCAGCACCGACACGCTCAATCCAGACGTTCCGAGATGTCGCTGTTCCATGTCCGTGACAACTCCTGCAAAGCCCGCCGACCATTCGGCAAAGCACGCCCCTGCACGCGGCAGGGTCTCTCCACTCTAAGCCCGCGAAGCGTGACGCCGTCTCGGGCGGACAAAGACGGGTCGCGGGCACTTCCAACTTCCGGCTTCCAACTTCCGACCTTGCCCGTCTCAGTCCTGGAACAGTTCCATGCCTTCGGCCAGGATTTCGGCGAGGTCCGCCTTGCTCACGACGCCGCTGACCTTCGGCACCTCGTCGACCACCGTCGCGACGACGGCCACCGACGTCCGGGTCCGCTGGATGCGGGCGATCAGATTGAAGATCGTCGTCTCGGGTGAGACGACGATGAAGTCCCGCTGCATGAGCTCGTCCAGCCGATGCGCCTGTTGACACGCCTCGCGGTGGCTCTGCGCCCACTCGCGCGCGACGACGCCCACGATCTGGTTCGCGTCGACGACCACGAAGTAGGCCGGGGCATCGGCTCGATCCGCCAGGCCGACACCGGCCGGCGCGAGGCTCGCCGGACAGGCCACCGCGCGGGACATCGTCACGTCGGCCACGTGGTGCACCATGTGGGCGTTGGCCTGGAGCGCTTCGGGCATCGCCTCGCCGCGCCGCACGAGCTTCATCGTGTACACGCTCTCGGCCAGCATCATCCGCCGCAGGCCGTAGCTGACTGCCACGGTCAACGTCATCGGCAGGACGACCGCGTAGTCGAGCGTCATCTCGAAGATCATGACCACCGCCGTGAGCGCCGCGCCGGTCGCCCCGGCCACCACACCCGCCATGCCCGCCAAGGCGAACACGGCCGGCGCCATGCCAAAAGCCGGCATCAAGAAATGCCGCAGCACCAGACCGTAGGCCGCGCCGAGCATGGCGCCCATGAAGAGCGACGGCGAGAAGATCCCGCCGGACGCGCCGGAGCCGAGCGTGGCCGACGTGGCGAAGAGCTTCAGCAGGAAGAGCAGCAGCAGGAACGGCACGCTCGCGAGCGAGCCGGTCAGCACGTCGAGGATCGCCGCATAGCCGACGCCCTCGATGTAATAGTGGCCGGTCCACAGCCACAGCGCGGTGAACGCCACACCAACGCCCAACATCCCGACGACGTGACGCAGGTACGCATGTCGCGGCATCAGGCGGTCGAAGAGATCCTCGGCGCCGTAGAGCGCGCGAATGAAGACGACCGAGGCCACCGCGGTCACGGCGCCCAGGCCGATATACGCCGGCAACAGCGTGAGGCGCTCAGGCACTTGGAGCACCGGCACGGGAAACGCGGGCGTGTTGCCGAAGAGAAAGCGCCCCACATAGGTGGCCGTCGCGGTCGCCAGTGCGACCGGCACGAGCGTCCGCGCGCTCACCTCGGGCATCAGCACTTCGACCGCGAACAACACGCCGCCCACCGGCGTGTTGAACGTCGCCGCGATGCCCGCGCCGCCGCCGGCCGCCACGAGCGTCGCGCGCTGCCAGCGAGAGGCGTGCGCGAGCCGGCCGCTCAGCGACGCGAACGCCGCGCCAATCTGAATGATCGGCCCCTCGCGGCCGACCGACCCGCCGGTCCCAATCGAAAGCGACGAGGCCAGCGCTTTGATGGCCGCGACAATCGGCCGGATGACGCTCTTGTGGTAGTAGATGGCGTCCATGACTTCCGGGACGCCGTGGCCTTTGGCCTCCGGGGCAAACGTCTGGACCAGGAACACGACGAGCAGCGCGCCGGCCGCCGGCACAAAGGCCACGGCCAGGCCCCAGGGACTCGCGGGCGTGTGCTGGTTGGTGTCGTAGACGATGGAGAAGCGCCCGAGGAACGCGAGGTTGTGACAGACGGCGATCAGGATGCGGAAGGCGAACGCGCCCAGTCCGGCCACGAGGCCCAGGAGCACGGCCAGCAGGGCGAAGAGCGGCGTCGGCAGGGCGTAGGGACTGTCGCCCACGAGCCGCCTCTGGTGAGGGGCCTTGCCAGCGCCGGCCGACCGATCGATCGAAGGCTGGTTCTCTGCCATGGATGACGCGGAGAATACGGCGTCCGCATTCCCTACCTTACCAGCCCACCGATGCCCCAATTCTGAGAAGATGTCCGACCGAGGGGCGGCACGGCCGCCACGGAGGGCCCATGAACGAGACGCATCCCCTGGTCACCGAAATCGCCCAACTGAACGCGACCGAACGCCGCATCATCGATCGGTTCATCCACCGAAAGCGCCTCGAGCGGCCCGCGGTGCCACGGTCGGGCTCGCTCGGCGAGCGCGTCGCCGACCGCGTCGCCGCCTTTGGCGGCAGCTGGACGTTCATCATGCTCGCCCTCGTCGCCATCTGCGGATGGATGGCCATCAACGCCCGGGCGAGCCGAGCGTTCGACCCGTTCCCGTACATCCTGTTGAACCTCGTGCTCTCGTGCATGGCGGCGCTGCAGGCCCCGATCATCATGATGAGCCAGAACCGCCAGGCGGCGCGCGATCGGATCGAAGCCCAGGGCGACTACGAGGTCAATCTGAAGGCCGAACTGGAGATCGTGGCTCTCCACGCCAAGCTGGACGAGATCCGCGACCTGAAATGGGTAGAGTTGATGAAAGTCCAGGAACAGCAGCTCGCCTTGCTCGCCAGGCTGGAGGCCCGTCAATGACGACAACGTCCCACCTTACGTCCCGGATATTTCTCGCCGCCCTCACGATCGTGGCCGCGCTCGGCATCGCCGCGCACGCCTCGGCGCAGTCGCCGGCGCCCGCGCACCGGTTCGAAGCGCAACGTACGGGCCTACGAGGCGGCCGACCGCGCGATGCCGCCGCCCACGGGCGCGATTCTGCTCGCCGGCGACTCGCAGTTCTATCGATGGTTGACGCTCCATGAGGACTTGCCCGAGTACACGATCGTCAATCGCGGGATCGACTCATTCGAGACGTCGGACCTCGTCTACTTCGCCGACCGCTTGGTGCTGCCCTACACGCCGCGGCTGATCGTGCTGCACGTGGGCGGCAACGACGTGCACAACGGCAAGTCTCCCGCCGAGATCCTGGCGGACTTCCAGGCGTTCGTGGCGAAGGTCCGCGTCGCGCTGCCCACGGTGCCGATCGCGTTCTCGAGCATCACGCCGGGCCCCGGACGATGGGACGAAGCCCCGCGCCGGAAGGCGACGAACGACGTGATCAAGCGCTATGTCGCCACGCAGGCGGACTTGCGGTTCATCGATCTGTGGGACGCGATGCTCACGGCCGACGGCCAGCCGCGCGAAGACCTCTGGGTGGCCGACCGCATCCACCCGAACCACGCGGGGTATCTGCTTCGCGTGAAGATCATGCGGCCGATTCTCGGCCCGCCGGATCGTCAGCGATAAGGCACACCATGGAGCGCGTTGAGGCTGGCCGCGATGGCGACGGCCCTGGGGAGGCGAAGACCTTCACCGTGAAGCTCGTGAAGCCCCCTGAGGGCGCAGAGCCAGCGGCATGGCTCACCGAGCTGGCCGCCGCCTTCGGCGGCCGCCGCGCGACGCACGTGGTGGACATGAGTGCGGACAGTCGGTTGGACGTCGGCGGATGATCCGCGCTCATGTCCGCCACGCGCGTCGCGCGGCCCGGGCCCGGCGCAGCCGGGCCGCCAGCTCGGCTCGCGGCCAGCCTTCATGAACTCCATGTTTCCAAGTCTTTAGCGCGCGGCGCCTGCCGGCGCAAGGACCTGCAGCTCCGCGATCCGCCAGAAGTTCGGCGCATCGGCGGTCTGGCGCAAGCGCACGAAGCGCGCGTCTCTCGGGTCGAACGTGAAGACCATCCGCGCCTCGCGCGGGCCCGTCGCCGAAGCGCGAAACGCCGGGCCGGCCGTCTGGCCCTCCCACGCCGCGCTCCAGTCGGCCTGATCGAGCGAGGTCTCGATCACGAGATGTCTGGGAAAGTCGCGCGCCTCCTCCCCCAGCGCGAGCGTCACCCCGCCCACCGCGTGCGCGGCGCCCAGGTCGGCGAGCACCCACTGGCCGGGCTGCTGCGGGATGACGCGCCACTCGGTGTCGAGTCGACCGTCGATCATCGCCTGGGCGTCGGTATCGAGCGAGGCGCGAACGGACGCGACCTGCAGCGCGCCCCCCTCCGCCTCCTGAAAGCGAATCGCCGGCACGCGATAGGTCGTGCGCGTGCCATCGCTCGCCACCGGCACGGCGCCGGGCGCGCTGGCGGCATAGCGCGCCCACGCGCCATCGGGATCGTCGGCGCCGTTGACCACGATGTCGAACGATCCGAACGACGCGAGCGCCGTGAGGATGCCGGGGTCGTGGGCGTTGAGTCCGTCCTGCAGCGGCGCATAATCCGGCGGATCGTAGCCGCTGACGCCGTTGACCATCGGCCGCCGCGTCCATATCGAGCGATAGGTCGCCGCCGCGTCCCAGGGAGGGCCGAGCGGCAGCTCGAGGATTGGCTGGGCCGGGCCGGACGAGGGAGCCGGACGCTCGGCGACCGGCCACGGCACCGGCGCGGCCGCCATCGGGATCCCGCTCACCCATCCATCGAGCAACAGTCCCGCCAGCGCCGCGACGAAAATCGCCGTCCGAAGCGGGCGGCGCCGCGAGAGCGTCTCGAACGCGAGCCCCGCCGAGACGGCGAGACAGAGGACGCCCAGCATCCAGAAGCGCATCGGCACGCGCAGCTCGGTGAACCCGGGAATCAGCATCAGCCATCGATACGGCATCACCTGCACGCGGCGGCCGATCTGCAGCGCCGGTCCAACGGCACACACCGCCATCGCCAGCGTCGCCGCCCCGTAGAAGAAGAACGACGAGCGACGGCCAAACATCCGCCGCGCCGAGGGGAAGAAGCCGATCCACGCCACGCCGGACACCGCGGCAACCGCCAACGCACGGTGGCTGTCCGAGACGCGAAGCGTCATCCCCCAGGCGGACACGCTCCAGCGCCCGGCAACGCTCGTATAGAGCGCCACGGCGCCGCCAATAACCGCCGCGGCCGCCAGTCCCCGCCGCACCGCGGCGCGCCAGTCCTCCCCCGCCGGGTCGGGACGGAGCCATCGCACGATCGCGGCCGCGAGCGCGGCCGCGACCAGCGCAAGCGCCGTCACGCCGGGAAAGTGGTTGTCCGATCCTTCCGGCAGCAGCCGCGGCCACAGCCACCCGACGTGCGACACGTGGAGCCAGGCACGAAGCGGCACGCTGAATCCGAGCGGATTCGAGAGCGCGCGCCGCAGTCCGTAGTACTCGTGGATCTGGCGATACGTCCACATGACCGGCGCGAGCGGCAGGCTGGCGGCGGCCCAGGCGCCCACGATCGCCGGCACCGCCCGCCACGTCTCGCGCGTCGAACAGAAGTACAGGATCCAGAGGCCAATCAGCACGGCGCCGAAGAGCATCAAGTAGCCGTTGGCCAGCGACTGGAGCAGCCACGCCGCGCCGAACAGCACGAGCCATCGGGCGCGTCGGCGTTCGAGGTAGCCGTGCAGCCCGAGCAGCGCCAGCGGCATCCAGAACGAGGCCAGCATCTGGATGTGCCCGAGTTCGGAGAGCCGGTACGGCGTGAATCCGTACGCGACGCCGGCGAGCCACGCGCCGCCGACTCGTCGCGTCAGGAACCAGACGAGCAGGAACGCCGCGAAGGCCGAGAGCGGCCAGGTGAGGAAGAGCGTGACGTTGTACGTCGTGAGCGGGTTGCCGGTGAGCCAGTAGATCGGGCTGGCCACCACGCTCAGGCCGAGCAGGTTCTCGGTGAAGGCCGTGACGCCGTGCGTCAAGTAATAGTACGGCGGGCTCCACCAGTGCGCGGTGAACGGCACGGTCGTGGCGTTCCACCAGAGGATCGACGTGTTCAGGATGGGATCGCCGGGGTCGCCCGCGATGCGGGACGCGCCGAGGGACAGCAGCGGCCGCGTGTACGGGATTGCCACGACGAGGTAGGCGAAGAACGCCGCCGCCGCGATGACCCACGCCCGCGGCGTCCCTCCCGCCGGCGGCTTGACGGTCACTCGTCCCGCCAGTGTCGATAGAACAGCAGGCCCGCGAACGTCACCACCAGCCCAATCGCCGACCGCACCGGCTGGTCGATGAGCACGCTCACCGTCACGGCCACCGCACCCGCGATGTACAGGATCGGGACCACCGGATAGCCCCACGTGCGATAGGGACGGGCGAGCTCCGGCGCCGTCCGCCGCAGCCGCATCATCGCGGCGGTCGCCAACGCATAGAAGATGAACTGGGTGAACACGTAGAGCGACAGCAGCTCCTCGAACGTGCCGGTGAGCGCGAGCACGGAGGCGAGCGCGCCCTGGAAGACCAGCGCGTTGGCCGGCGTGCGAAAGCGCGGATGGATGCCGCGTGCGACGCGGAAGAACCGCCGGTCGCGCGCCATCGCGAACGGCACGCGCGCGTCGCTCAGAATCGCCGAGTTCAGCGTGCCGAGCGCCGAGGCGATCATCGCGACGGTCAGCCATCCGGCCACGCGGGACCCGGCGAGCCGGTCGATCACGTCGGAGACGATATGCGGCGAGGCGGCCGCCTGGTCGAACGGCAGCACGCGAAAGCACACGGCCGAGATCAGCAGATACAGCACGACGACCATCGCCACGCCGCCCACGAGCGTCCGAGGCACGTTCTTCTCCGGCTCGACGAGCTCGGCGCCGACGAAGCTGAGATTGGACCAGCCGTCGTAGGCCCACAACGCCGCGACGAGCGCGGCGAAGAAGCCGCCAAGCGTGCCGGCGCGCGCCGCCGGGCCGGCCGTGGCCACGACCGGACCCGCGAGCAGCAGGCCTCCGACAATCACGGCGACGAGGACCGCGACCTTGACGATCGTGAGCGCCACCTGGACGCGCCCGCCCGTGCGCACGCCGACGTAGTTGACGGCCGTCACCAGGGCGATGGGCGCGACCGCCAGCGGCATCGCCATCGTGACGACGACCGTCGCCGGCCCGGCGGCCCACGGCACCGGCAGGTGCCAGGCGACGAGCGGCGCCAGGACGCGCGGATCGAGCGCGCCCCAGAACCGCACGAGACCGGCGGCAATGGCGGCAATCGAGGCCGTGCACCCGATGACCGAGTACACCCAGCCGAACAGGAATCCCCAGACGGGGCCGAAGCCGCGGGCGAGAAACGCGTAGGTGCCGCCGGCCTCGGGGATCGCGGCGCCGAGCTCCGCATACCCGAACGCGCCGAAGAGCGTGAGCGCGCCGCCGGCCAGCCAGACCACGAACACCAGCCCCACCGAGCCGGCGCTCCGCGCCATGTCGGCGGGCACGATGAAGATGCCCGTGCCGACCATCGTGCCGACAACAATCGCCGCGGCCGCCCACGGCCCGAGGCCGCGAATCAGGTCGAGCGGACGTTGAACGGCCATGCGTGTCGACTCATCCGGGGCCTGGGGCCTGGGGCCTGGGGCCCGAGGTTCCGGGGCCCTGGGCCCGATTAGATGCTCCCCACCGCGAGACCCGCCGGCGCCTCGAGCTTCCTCGAGTAGTCCGCGATCTTCACCCAGTAGATGATCCAGCAGACGATGCCCGCCAGGCCCGTCAGGACGCCCAGCCCCGGCAGGAGCACGGACACCATCAGCACGGCCCAGGCCAACCCGAGCGCCTTGCCCGGCTCGGCGTCCGCCGGGATGTTCCGCGCGCGGAACTCGTTGCCAAGCGACGAGGACATCCGCACGACCAGGAAGAACACCCAGACGAGGTTGAAGAACGGAATCAGCGTGAGCCAGACCTGGCCAGGAGAGATCGTGCGGTTCTGCGGCGCGCAGCGATTGAGGGCCCGCTGCATCGTGAGCAGAAAGAAGATCATCGGCAGGAGCAGAATGCCGAAGCCGATCAGCATGAAGAGCGGGAAGAGCATCAGTATCGGCAAGCCGAGTATCCCCATCGTCCTCCACCGTCCTTTCGCCGGCCCGAAGGCCGAGGGCGCATTGTAGATCGACCTGTTCGACCCATCGGCGTCCGAACGGACGCTCCCAATGGCCCAATAGCCCAATGCGTGAATGGCTCAATCCTCTTGCCTCGCGTAAGCTTCCGACATGGCTGGAGTGGTCGGCGGGCGTCGGAGGCGGGCCGCGGCGGCGCTGCTGGGGGCGGGGATGGCGGCGGTGGCCGCGTGTGCGGCGCCCGTGCGTGCCGTGACGCAGACGCCGGCGGTCCTGGCCACGTTCGCGGGCACGCTGCCCTGCGCCGACTGCCCGGGCCTGCGAACGGAGCTGACGCTCGACGCCGCCGGCTCCTCGGCGTCGTCCGGCCGTTACACGATGCGGGAGACGTACCTCGAGCGGGGCGTGACGCGCGCGACGTCTGGCCAGTGGACGCTCACGCGCGGCACGCCGGACCGTCCCGACGCGGCCGTTTACGTGCTCTCGGCCGACGACCACAGCCGGCCGCAGTTCTGGCTGAAGGTCAGCGACGCCGAGATTCGACTGCTGGGCGCCGACCGCCGGCCGATCGATTCGCCGATGAGCTTCTCGCTGCGCCGCGTGCAGGCGCCAGGAGGCCCGCAAGGCACGCCGCGGTAGCGGAGGGGCGGGTGCCGGGCGGCTTGCGGCGCCGTGTTATCATCGCCGCGCCTTGCGGTGGAACGAACGATCGCCCTCTGGGATGCTAGTGGCGCGCACCCGCGAGTTGTACAGCGGCATCCGGAGCGCGGCACCGGCCTGGCCAGGCGCGACGACCGAGAATACGGCCGGTATTCGAGGGAGGAGCAACGCCGCCAGGCCGGATGCCCCGCCCGGAGGGCGCCTTACAACTCGCGGGTACGCGCCACTAGCCCTCGCGGCCTTTGGCGTGGCGCTGCTCGCCCAGGTCGCCGGTCCCGGCGTGGCCGGCCGCCAACCCGCCAGAGTTCCGACCTCGCCAGTCCAGGCCGTCTACCGCTATGTCAGCGACTCGAGCGGATCCGGCGCGGGCGATGCGACCACGGTGTTCCTGCTGTTCGAGCCCCGCGGCCGCGCGGCGCTCCTCGTCGCCGGCGCAACCGAAGCGCTCGCCTATCACGGCACGTGGTCGGTACGTATCGGGCCGGATGTCGCTCGCCTTCGATGCGCCGGACTTCCATCCCCACGCGGCCTTCGCCCTCGATCTCGCCCGGACCGACGTGACCTGGCCGTTCCAGGTCTTCGCCGACGGCGCGGGCCGCTCCACCTGGAAGCGGCAGTACCTCGGCCTGACGAACGCGGCCGAAGCGATCTACACGGCCGCCGCCGAAGACCCCTCGCCGACCGACGCGGCGGGCGCCATCGGCGAAGCCTTCCAGTACGTGGCCGCCAGGCTGCGCGCCAATCAACAGACCGAACCGGTGGGCCGCTTCACGGTGGGCGACGCGCAATCGAGCTCGACCGTGCCGGCGCCACCCGCGCCGGCGCGCATCCGCCTGGCCGGCCTCGTCGTCGGGCGCCCGGCCGACACCTGCTACGACTTTTGCGGCGGCGGCCAGCCCATCGCGAACCTGCGGCAGACGTCGAGCGGCATCCTGATCACGTTCGAGGACGGCACACAGGAAGAAATCCTGCTGGTCCAGAAGGTGGCCGTCTCACCGGCCTCCCCCAGTCTGACCGTCAGTCCGCTGGCGAGCGATCCGCGCGTGCACCTGCCGCCGAAGTCGCCGGGCGATGGCACGGACGATCCGCCCAACAAGACGGCCGTGATCATCGCGCCGTTCGATACCTCGAGGTTCTTCGGGACCTACGCGCTCTTGACCGGATCGAGCTTCGGCCTCGACATGCATCGGGAGGAAACCGGCGAGTTCGGCGAGGCGGACAAGCTGGACGAGATTCAGACGCAGCTTGCAGGCGATGGCTACTCGGTCAAGGCGATCAAGGATCGGGACGTCACCGTGCCGGCGATGGTCGAGGCGCTCAGCCACAGTCCGGGCGTGGTAATCATCTCGACGCACGGCGACGCGGACGGCTATCTCGCCGTGTCGTACGCCGGCTCATCGGAAGAGATTGGCACGAGCGTCCTGCACCGGCTCTGGAGCACGCTGGGCGCCCTGGGCGACCAGGGCCTGTTCGACCCAGCCCGACGCGCTCCGCGTGGTCGCGCTGGCCGATGACAACTTCTGGGGCGGGAACGACGCCTACATCGCGGTCGGCCCGGGCTTCTGGAAATGGCTGCGCGGGCGGCGCGGCAGCGATTTCTCGCGCAGCCTGGTCGTCGTCAGCGCCTGCCTGACCGATCACGGGCCCGCGCTCCGCGAGGCGATTCAGGCGCGCGCCTACTTCGGCTTCAACCAGGTCGTGCCGTCGGCCGTCGCGGGCGCGGCGCTGCACTACTTGATTGGCCTGCTCGGCCAGCACACCCGTTCGGCCGAGGAGGCGTACTACAACATCCAGCGCCTTGCCCAGCACGGCCAGGAGATCTTCGCCGTCAACCGGACGATCGAGGGCACCGACCCGGCGATGCTCGGCTCGATGCTCGACGGCTGGGCGTACTCCCCGGCGACGGGCGAGGTCGAGATGCGCACGAACGGGTGGCTGTCGGGGCACATGGACGCCGGACGGATCTGGTGGATGACGTTCGCCGGGCGGTGGGGCCAGGATTCGGTCACGGGCGCCCACAACCTGCTCGATTGCTGGAACATGATGTGGTCGTCGGGCCAGGCCGCCGGACTCAAATCGCCGTACTGCACCAACGCGAACGCCGGGAACGCGCCGACCCAGGACGAGGTCGCGTACGCGACGTACCTGCTCAGCGGCAAGCCGCTGCTCGGCTACAGCGGCACGATCGTGCCGCGCTTCACGCTGCACGATCAGTAAGGCGCCGCCGTCAGCGGCGTCGAGCCGCGGCTGGACGCCGAGCACCCGGCGATCGGCTCGCCGCGTGACCTGTCACTGACGCGCGTCGCAGCGCCCGCAGACCCGCCAACGACGACGCGGTGATGTGGGCGGCGACGCGCTCGGGGGTGAACATCGCCCCCAAGCGGCCGCCGAGCAGATGCGCGACCAGATGCGGCCGCATCGTCACGACCTGCAGGTGAATGCCGGCCGCCGCGAGCACGACGGTGGCGTCCGCCTTCGGCCGTCCCACCAGATCGGCGACGACCCCCAGCAGGTACTCGAATCGCGGCCGCATCGCCCGATCGACGATCGACGCGATGGCGGGCGTCGGATTCATCATCTCGCGGTGAAACAGGAGCTGGAGCGAGGCGGCGTTCGATCCGTCGCGCGAGAAGATCGCCTCGCAGTGCCGCCGGACGTAGGCGCCTAGCTGATCGGCCGCCGGCTGCCCCCGGCCGGCCTCAATCGCCGCCCGGGTGACTTCCTTCACGGCCGCCGCCGATTCCTCGAACACGCCCCGGTACAACCCCATCTTGTCGCCGAAGTGATAGTTGACCGCGGCGACATTCGCGCCGGCCTCCCGGCAGATCGCCCGGACGGTGACGTACTTGAAGCCGCGCTCGGCGAACTGCCGCGTCGCGGCCTCGAGCAGCCGATTCCGCGTCCGCTGGTCGTGCGACGGCGACGCCTTCACAGCGTCCTCCGGAACAGCCGTGTGGCCAGGGTCATGGTCAGCACCGAGAAGACCGAGAGAAAGGCCAGGTCGAAGCCGATGGCGCCGAAGCCCGTGTTCTTGAGGAGGAGGCACTTGAACGCGTGGACCGCGTACGTAAACGGGTCGGCCACGGCAATCACGTGCATCCACGCCGGAAACCCCTGCTGTGGATACACGGCGCCGCTCGGAAAGTAGAGGATCGTGTTGAGCACGCCGAAGGTCGCCCGCGGAATGAGCGGGTCGGTCACCCGCACCATCAGGAGGAACATGAGGCTGATCAGGGCGAACGCCGTGATCACGATCACCAGGAGGACCCGCAGCATCCGCAGCGGGTCGAACGGATTCGGAATGCCGGCGATCACCGCCCCAATCGTCATCAGCACGAGGCCGGCCAGCACGGCCTTGATCGTTCCCGAGATATTGAACCCCGCGATGAGCTCGAGCTTCGTGATGGGCGTCACGAGGTAGCCCTCGTGCAGTCCGCGCGCCTTGTCGTCGATGAAGATGATGCCGCCGCCGATCATGACCATCATGAAGATCGACATGACCACCGACCCGGGCAGGAGGTACTGGATGTACGGCACGTACGGGTACACCTCGACCACGGCCAGCGCCGGCGCGGCCGCCACGCGATCGGTCTTGACCCCCTCGCGGCCGAGCGCGCTCACGAGGCTGCCGAGGCTCGCCGCGAGTGTGGACGTGACGAAGTTGTCGGTGTTGTCCTCGACGAGCGCGACCTGGGGCGCATCTTTCGCGAGCACCCGGCGCGAGTAGTCCGGGGGAATCGTGAGCACGCCATTGACGCGCCCGGTGCGCAGGTCGGCCATCGCCTGCCCCTGGTTCGTGTAGCCGACGGTGTCGAACGTCTTGGCACCGGCCGAGATGGCCTGGCAGAGTTCCTGCACCTTGACGGCCTGCACGCCATGATCGAGGTCGACGATCCCCAGCTTGAGGTGCTTGACGTTGCCGCCGAACGCGTACCCAAGCACGACGAGCTGCAGGATCGGAAACACCAGCGACATGACGATGAGCGCCGGGCTCCGCTTGAAGCGCCGCAGCTCGCGTTCGACGATGGCCCAGGTACGCCCCATGGCTACCTGCGCCTCAGGAATGACGGATCGAACGCCGGCGCGTCCTGCAGCGCGTCACGCAGGGCCCGGCCCGTGTAGTGCACGAACACGTCGTCGAGCGTCGTGCTCTGCACCGACAGCGCGCCGACGCTGAGACCGGCGTTCGACGCGGCATCGAACAGCGCGCGCGTCGTGGCCGGCCCGTCGGCCGACGTGATTCGGAAGACGGCGTCGTGCCGGGCCACCCCGTCCACGGCCGGCAGCGCCGCGAGCCGATCGCCCCAGCCGTCCGGCGTCGCGGAAAAGCGGACCTCCAGCACGTTCTTGCCGGCAATCGACGCCTTGAGCATTGCCGGCGAATCGAGCGCCTTGAGCTCGCCGTGATCGACGATGGCGATGTGGTCGCAGAGCCGGTCGGCTTCGTCCATGTAGTGCGTCGTGAGGAGCACGGTCAGGCTGCGCTGCGTCTTCAAGCGCTGCAGCATCTCCCAGACGGCCACGCGCGACACGGGGTCGAGACCGGTCGTCGGCTCGTCGAGAAAGAAGATGCGGGGTTCGTGGACCAGCCCGCGCGCGATCTCGACGCGCCGGCGCATCCCGCCCGACAGGTTCCTGACCGGCTGGTCCTTCCACGGCGTCAGCTCGACGGCCTCGACGAGCTCGTCGATCAGCCGCACGCGCTTCTCGCGCGGCACGCTGTAGAGCTTGGCGTACAGCTGGAGATTCTCCCGCACGCTGAGCTCGACATCGCTCGTCATCGCCTGCGGGATGACGCCAATCGAGCGGCGCACGTCGTCCGACCGCGTGACGACGTCAAAGCCGTTGACGAGGGCGGTGCCGGAGGTCGGCGTGAGGAGCGTGGTCAGCATGCGGATAAGCGTCGACTTGCCGGCGCCGTTCGGCCCGAGCAGCCCGAAGACCTCGCCCTCCTCGACTTCAAAGCTCACGCCGGCGACCGCGGTGAAGTCGCCGAACCGCTTGACGATGTCGCGCACCTCAATCGCGGGCATGTCAGTGCGTGAGCACGAGCGTCACGTAGGTCGTCATGCCGACCGCGAGGCGGCGATCGCGGTTGTCCACCCGCAGCCGCACCTCGAAGGTCTTGATATCGCGCTTGGTGCGGCTCACGTCGCGCTGGGTCGCGAACCCCGCGTCCGCGCCGCGATAGAAGACCGTGCCCTCCATCTGCGCGCCGGAGGGCAGCCGGATCGGCAGATGGTCGCCGAGACGGATGCGGTCGATGTAGGACTCCTCGACGTCGACTCGCACCCACAGGTCGTCGGGATTGATCAACGTGACGATCGGCTGTCCGACCGTGACGACCTCGCCCTGCCGCGCGGCACGGACGTCGACGATGCCATCAATCGGCGCGCGGACTTCGGTGTACCCGAGGCGGACCTCGGCCATCTGCTGCTGGGCCGCGGCGGCGGCCAGTTGATGACGGCTCGCGTCGAGCTGCCCACGCCGGATGCTGACCTGCTCGGCGTTGTCGTGCGCGAGCGCGACCGCGGCCTTCGCCGAGTCGACCTGCTTGCCGAGCGAGGCGACGCGGGCGACCAGCCCGTTGTACGCCGTGCGGGCCTGGTCGAGCTGCTCCTGGGGAATCACCCCGCTTTCGAGCAGTTGCTTGCTGCGGTCGTAGGTCAGCTTGGCGTTTTCGAGGTCGGCTTCGGTCAACTGCTGCGAGGCTTGCGCGGCGGCGAGCGACGCCTCGGCCTGGCGGACCTGATTCTCCAGCTGCTGCTGCTGGAACCGCAGGGCCGCCTCGTCCTGGTCAACGGCGGCCGACGCGCCCTCGGCGGTCTGGGCGTAGTAGGCGCGGCCGGCCCGCAGTTCGGCGGGCGCGACGGTGGCCAGCAGCTCCCCGCGCTGCACGTGGTCGCCTTCCTTCACGTCCTCCTGGGCGAGCTGTCCGGCCACCTGCGCGCTGACGATGACGTCATTGGTCGTCACGATGCCGGTCAGCACGAGGTCGGTCGACCGCTCGCGCAGCACATAGGCGACCACCGCCGCGACCACCACGACAATCAGCCCAATCCCGAGTATCCGACGGCGCATGGTCCAGAGCCTTTCAAGAATTCAAACATATGAATTAAACAAGTGTTTGACTAGGGATGTCAACCACAGGGCTACGGGCTACGGGCTACGGGCCACGGGCTACGGGCCACGGGCCACGGGCCACGGGCCACGGGCCACGGGCCACGGGCCACGGGCCACGGGCCACGGGCCACGGGCGGCAGGCTACGGGCGACAGCCCAGCCCGGTGCCCTAGACTGGACGACTCTCGTCGTGGCGGCCTAGAACTCATCTCATAAACCGGCCGGCATTCGGGCGGCGATGCATCCGGACTGGGCGGCGTTGCTCCTCCCGCAAATACCGCCAGTATTCTCAGTCGTCGCGCCTGGCCAGCCCGGCGCCTCGCCGCCCTCGGTGCGGCGGCCGGTTTATGAGATGAGTTCTAGCCTGAGCTGGGCAGCGGCGCCAGTGTGGGTACACACTGGGCGACTTCAGGGGAGTAATCGCCCTGGCCGTCGGTCAGGGCAATTACCAAGCCCTCGGATCGCGAACAGTCACGTCCCAAGACGACGTACTAGGCACGAGAGAGAAATGACGATAGCGTCGCGGGCGCGTTCTACTCGTCGAACGCAATCCTCATCGTACTGCGCGCAACACAATCCGCGCGATGGCCGCTGCTAGGATCACGCCCACGATCAGCCACGACCCTTTGTGGCCGAAGTTCAGCGTCCAGCCCCAGCCCATGCGCCTCTCCACAAGGAGTGCGGGATCCGCCGGATTGTAATAAATGATGCCCGCCTTCCACCCATCGTCTGGCGAGCCGTCACCCGGTGGGACGACCTCATTGACCGGCACCTGCCGGCGGCCGCCCTGGCCGATCCAATACATCCACGCAGTGAGGCCGAAGCTCAGGACGATGACGAGCGCGAGGCTGATCCAGACGCCAGTCGGCAGCCGGGTGGTGTGGGCGAGGACGGGACGGACGCCCATCAGGGAAAACAGGATGGCCATGAGGTAGGCCGAAAGGACGAGATACACCGCGTTGCCGCGCTTGAAGCGCCGCTCGAGCCGCGCCGCGTTCCCCGTGGCCGCGACTTGTCGCGTGCGTGTGCCGATCGCGTGCGCCATCCAGAGCATCATGGTCGTGACGGTCCCTGCCATGACAAGAGGCCCGAACACGCCCCAGGCCGTGCGCGTCCGCCAGCCCGTCGGCGTGCCATCCGACGACCAGCGCGACGGAAATCGATCTGGAATCTGATCCCAGTTCATCCAGAGCAGGAGCGCCGAGCCGGCGATGACGAGAAGGGGGATCGCGGCCACGAGCGGCCCCCCGGGAATTCCCTGTGCGCGCGGCTCAAGGCTCGCCACACGCGGCGATGACGGACGGACGACGAGCGCAAAGGGCTTCACTCGCCGGTGGGCGAAGGCCCAGGCGGCCCATGAGCCCACACACTGCGTGCCCATCGACGCGAACATCGAGCTTGGCTTCGGGCCGACGAGGGCGACGACACTGCCGAGCAGCGTCACGGTCCAGACGAGCAGCCAGTACTCGCGGCGGATGGCCCGCGCGCGGGGATCGAGCCTAAATTCGTATGGCACCGTCACGGCGAAGAAGATGTCCGGCCGACTCATCGAGGGCAAGAAGTGCATCAGCAGGCCCGCGAAGCCGAGCGCAAGCAGGATTGGGGCCGCGGTACTCATGACGAGCCAGGCTCCAGGTCTTTCGCCAGGCGCCGCAGCGCAACCGCGATCTGCCTCGGTGGCACCCCCGCAGTTCGAAGCTCGGCCGTCAATTCGCTCAGTCGGCGCACCAGCCCGTCAATGCGACCGCGATCTGGCTTCGAAGGCGTGCCCCGTTCCACGACCATCGCGCCACGTCGGCGCCTGAGGTCGAGCCACCCTTCGTCACCGAGCAGGCGATAGGCCTGCGCGACGGTATTGAAGTGAATGCCAAGATCGATCGCGACCTGTCGGATCGGCGGGAGCAGATCACCGGGCTTCAGCAGGCCTTCGACGAGATGACGACGGAGACCGTCGGCGATCTGGCGGTAAGCGGGCACCGGAGAGTCCGGGTGCAGTTCTACCAAGGGCGTCATTTGTCTACTGTATACGTACAATAGACATTAATCAACTGGGCGGATGACCCGTTCGGTTGAATTGTTCACAAAGGCGCACCGATCCGGAATTCCCATCCGGTCCTCGAACTCCTTGAATGCGCCGTTCCTCTGGCCCTTTCGGTGGTCGATCCTGGCTAACGCCGCAGGATTTACCGATTCCCGGAAAGCCGTTCGCGTGGCGCGCTCGCGCACGATGTCGCGCGTGTTCGTCGGCGAGTCTCTTCCGACTATCCGAGACCAGGACTCACCGCGTCAGCAGCAGCCGTGTGAACTCCAGGAAGTCATCCAATCGTTCGACAAGTATGGACTTGACCACATCGAGGTTGAGTTTCTGATAATCGTGCACGGCGATGTTCCGGAAGCCCACCATCCGCCGGAGGCGTTCGGCAAGTGACGCGTTCAGCCGGCCAGCGCGTTCCAGCATCTCGAACGCCTCGCGCGTTTCCTGTGGGATGCCGAGCCGATGCACCCGCACCAGATGCATCGCCGCGTCGATGCTGCTTTCGCACGCGCGCTGGAGGTTCAGGATGATGGCGTCCTGGCGGGTCTGATTCGAGAACAGGTTCGCGTCGTCGCCGCCATATTCCTCGCGCGCCCTTCGGACGGCACGTTCAATAGCCGCGGCCTTGTTCAGCAGGACGTCATCGGCCATACACGGAGCCTTCAGCCGAGACGCGATCGAGAATGCCACGTCGCTCTTCATTCAGACGGGCGTACGCGCCGAACACCCGATCCTCGAAGGCGCCCCGCGCGACCGGGTCCCCGTCGTCGATCAGTCTCCCGGCGGCGAGCACCTGCATCGCCATGACCGGCGATGCCACGCGTAGGTTGACCAGGTCCACGGACCGCCGGAGGGCCGCGGCCACTCGTGCCTGCGCGTCAAATCTGGTCACGGGATCGAGCGGCTGGGTGGGGAGGATGGCGATGTCCACATCGCTGTCAGGTCCCTGGGTCCCTGACGCGACCGATCCGAAGACATAGACGGCAACCACCGTTGGCACGGCGTCGCGAATAGCCCCGACGATGGCGTGGTCCAGGCCGAGACCGTCGGTGCTCATTCACATCCCCCGCATGATCTTACCCCCGGGCCGCCTGGCCTGCCTTGGTGCTCCACGAGATCAATCACCCGCGGCGCCGGTTAGGGCCTGTCAGGAAATAAGTGATGCATTTTGGGGCGTCGAGACGCCCGTGTGGCGAGGCGCGACGACCGAGAATACCCAGTGTATTTGAGGGAGAAGCAACGACGCCACGCGGGATGGATCGGCGGCCCAAATGCGTCACTTATTTCCTGACAGGCCCTTAGTGGGCTTACTAGCTGCTGATATGAAACGCGACGAGGTGGCGCTCGGTCTGGCCGTTGCGGCCGGCGACGAGCTCGACCAGGTAGTCGCCCTCGCTGAGCGGCGCGAGCGTTGACGTCGACGACCACGACGGCCTGGCCGTTCTCGGTGCGCTCGGTGACGGCCGCCTCGAGCGGCAGCGGCTTCCCCTCGCGGTTGAGGACGCGCGCCACCCGCTGGTCGAGTCCCGTCTGCCGCTCGGGAAACTCGAGGTGGAGGCGCTCGGTCCGATAGAACTGGAAGTCAGCCACCGGCTCGAGGGGAATGCGGGGCGAGCTGGTGCCCCGGAAGCACAGCGGCGTGCCCAGCAGCTCGGCGGGCGGCGCCGGCACCGTGATCCGGTCGTCCAGCGTGCCATCGTCGCCCGAGACCTTCACCGTCACGCGCCACGGTCCGGCCCCCGCCTGCGCGAGCGGAAGATGGACGATCCCGCCGCGGGCGCCGGCGTCGATCTCGCCGGTCGCGTGCGCGACCTCGGCGCTGCCTTGCACGATCGACGCCTCCAGGTGCGCGCCCTTCGCCCACTTGCCCGCCGCGATCTGCTGACCGGCAATCTCCGCGATGACGGCAAGCCCGGTCGAGGACGCCGCCGCGTACGTGGTCAGCTCCGCGTCGGGCCGGCTGTTCACCAGCCGCCCGAGAGCCGCCGACACGGCCGAGGGCGTCGCGGGCGCGGACGGCCCAGAGGTCGTGAGCGCCGCGAGCGTCGGCGCCAGATATCCGCGCCGCGCCGCGATGTCCACGTGCGGCACATCGACCTTCACCTCGATGCGCCGGTACTTGCCGTCGAAATTCTTGTTCGACGACGCGTAGCCGAGCAGGTAGTAGGCGGACAGGTCGTCGGCAATCTTCTTCAGACCCGGCCGAATGTCGTTCGTGTTGAGCACGACCTCGCCGTCAGTGTTCTCGGCGAGTTCGCGCATCGTGTCCTCGCTGCGCTGGAGGTTGTCCATGTTGGCAGCCGCGTTGCCAGCCATGGCGGTCGCGGCCTGCCCGTTCAGCGGGCTCGCGAGCCCGCCAGGATTGATCGGATAAAAGGTGACGTTGGCCTGCCGGGCCTTCGTGAGCAGATCCCGGAATCGCCGGATGAAGTCGATCGAGGCCAGGCGCGCCAGCACGTTGTTGCACGCGCTTTGGTCCTGGGCGCCAATCAGCTGAGACCCCGTCCCCAGGTGGCCGCCAGGGCCGACGCCAATCGGCGGCGCCCCGCTCGGCTGCACCTGAAACTGCAGGTTGCTGAGGTCCCCAATCGGCCAGCCGTCGGACACGAACAGCACGTTCTTCCGCTCGTCCCGCAGCGCTCGCAGCCGAATCATCAGGCCCTCGAGGCTGGTCATCAGCTGATCGGCGCGGTACGCGTTCAGCAGCGCCCCGATGTTGCCGTTCACTTCCGCGTAGCAGTTCTGGACGAGCGCGCGCTCGGCATCCGTGCGCGGCGTATCGCGCGCCGCGGGGCTGTCGGGCGGAAAGGCGACGGTCTCGAGGTCGAGCAGATCGTTCGAGAGGGTCTCGGTGCGCCGGGCGAAGACGAGCGAGTCACCGGAGACTTCGGGCGTGGTGACGGCGAACAGGTCCGACGGTCCGATCGTCCGGCCGAGAAAGTCCAGCAGCGGCTGTCGCGCGTCGCGGACGGCGGCAATCGACAGGTGGTACACGTCGAGGTACACGACGAACACGCGGTTGTGCGGGTCGGCGGCCTGGCGGTCGCCGTCCTCCTTGCTGGTCGGGTCGCGCCGGTCGGCGTCGGCGGTCACGGGCTCGCTGCGAATGAACTCGAAGGCCTGGACCTGCTGCGGCTTGCCGTCTTCGAAGACCTGGAAGTCCTTGGCCTGCGAGGCCGTCCACCACCTGGCCGTCGCGCCGCGGGTAGACATCGACGTAGACGAGGTTGACGCCCCCGCGAAACACGGGTGGCTGCTGGTCGGACTGGGCGGGGGGAGACGATTGGGCGTCGGCCTGACGCCCGCCAGCGGCCGCCCCGACGAGCGAGAGGGCCACGGCGCCGACGGAGGCCGCCAGAACACCCGCGGCCGTCCTCAGGTTCACTTCTTCAGCTCGTACTCAATCGCGAGCTCGAAGTCGTGGGGCTGGATTATCTGGCCCCCCGGTCCGGCGGCGCGAATGCCATTGATGAAGTAGGTCGGGGTGGATTGGACGTTGACGGCGCGGCCGGCGTCAACGTCGTGGCGGATGTCGGGGAGCTTGGCGCCGTAGTCGGCTGGGAAGTCGGTCACGCCAAGCATCTGGCGCGTCTCCTCGACCACCTGGCTGGGCGTCATGCCTTCCTGGTTGGCGAAGAGCCACGCGACCATGTCGTCCCGTTTTCCCTTGTCGGCGGCGATCCGGACGGCCGCCGCCGCGTCACAGGCCGCCTCGTGCCCGGGAATCGTCTGCCGCACCATCACGTTGCAGTCCGAGTTCCACGGCCAGTCCAGCTCGACGTACTTGAGGGCGCCCGGCGCGGCTTCGTACTTCGTGATGATCGGCGCGAGCGCCTCGAACGACGCCTTGCACGCGGGACACATCCAGTCGTTGAACTTCACGATCACGACCTTCGCCCCGTCGCTCGGCACGCCCAGATCGACGCGGTTCTGCTGCTTCCAGGCCGCAAGAAACGTGTTGTCCCATTCGGCCTGCGTCTGTCCCGCGCGGCGTGCCGGCGCAACCGCCGCCCCGACCGTCGCGGCCGCCAGCAGCACCGTTGCGACGAGCACACCGCCCTTCACGCCCCACCCGCCGGTCTTCGTCATCATTCGCGGAGTCACCTCTTGCATGCTCGCTCGCGGTTTTATCACACAAGCCAGGCCGCACGCCCCGCCAGGCGCGCCGCGCGAGCGGCGACGCCGAACGGGCCGATGCGGTTCGGAAGCCGTGCACTAAACCGTTGTGCGCAGCACACTAGAAGACGTGTTTGACGGCGCCGCCGGCGGCTTTGAAGGCGCCGACGATCGCCGTGCTCGCCTTGCCAAGCGAGCCAGTCAGCGACGAGCCGGTCTTCTTGAACACGCTCGCCAGCAACCCGTCATCGGAGACGGCCGCGGGAACGAACGGTGGCTCGAGGTCGGCTTGCTCGTCGAGGGCGCCGGTCGCCAAGAGCGCGTGGCGGGCCTCGGGCAGCGGCTCCATCAAGGGATCGAGGGTGACTCGGTCGGCGCCGCCCCAGGCTTCGAGCGGTCCGGCCGTGATTGGCAGCCGGCGCAAGGCGACGGCCTCGGAAAGGATGGCGACCCGCGCCGCCGGAACGACGGGCGCCGCCATCGGCAGCGGCGCGCGCGCGGCCACGGCCTCGACGATCGCGTGAGGCGCGGCAGGCGCGCCACGTTCGGCCTGTGCGCTTGATATCCGCAGCGGCACGCCAGGTCTGGCGAGCGCCGCGGGCAACTCGGGCGGCAGCGCCGCGACCTGCGGCAGGTTCGGCCCGGTCGGCCAGTGGTTGACCAGCGCACCAACCCCCGCGAGGACCCCGAGGCCGACCAGGGCCAGCGACTTCGCGACCAAGTCCAACCGTGAATCGCCGCGCACGAGGGCATTTTACACCCGCCGCACGGCCCGATCCGCCAAGGTTCGCGGACTCGGCCGATCCGCTCGCGGGGCGGGTAGCGACCCGGTTTCGGCGCGCCTGCGCTCGCCTCTTGGATGCGCGGTCAGCGAAGCTGCCGCGGCGCCTTGCCTTGACCGGCGCCTCCCGAGCGCCGTACAGTCGGCACGTGGCCGTCGGTTCGCGGCGCGTACGTGCGTGGGTCGCCCTGGTCAGCTTCCTGGCTGGCTACGGCGTCGCGTTTCTCACGGGCGCTCACCTGATCGCCGACGACGACACGGCCTGCGCGACGGTCCCGCTCTCCGGCTATTCCACCACCGTCGATCTCCACCGCGACGCGCCCGCGCCGCCTCCCGAACACTGTCCGCTGTGCCACCTGCTTCGCCAGGCGAGCGGCGCCCACGTCTCCGCCGTCGCCACGTTGTTCCTCGCCGGACAGGCGACCGCAGCCGACACGCTGCGGGAAGCGCGGCCCAAGGCCGCGACGTGCATCGAGCGCCGCGCGTCGCGCGCCCCGCCGACCCCAACCGCCGCCTAACCCCACTCTTCGTTTCTCGCCGGGCACCCTCGTAGGGCCCTGCGTGTTCGTCTCCATGACCGTCGAGTCGCACGGGAGTCTCCTCCCCGCGCCGTCGTGTTCGCACCGGCCTCTATAAAAGGAGTCAGGTTTCGATGAACGACCGATCCAAGGTTGGTAGGGCTCTGGGCGTGGTCTTGCTCACGCTGGCCGCGCCGGCCCATGCATACGCGCAGGGCGCGCCCCCCGCGCCCTCGCCGGCGCCCGTGCGGCTCTCCATGACGGACGCCATCCGGTTGGCCCTCGATCGGAATCAGTCGCTGCGCGCCCAGCGTCTGACGGTCGACGAAGCGAAGGCCGACGAGGTCACCGCCGCACTCAAGCCGAACCTGTTCCTCTCGGCCAGCTTCGACGGCCTCCCCGTCTTCTCGCCGAGCCAGTTGACGACGCACGCGCTCTCCAACGACGTGACGTACACGGGCGCGCTCGACTACACGTTCGAGCGGGGCGGCAAGCGGAAGCAGCGCACGACCGTGGCCCGCGACACGACGATGGTCACGACCCAGACGGTGACCGACGCCGAACGGCAGCTGCGCTTCGACACGGCGCAGGCGTTCATCAACGTGCTGCTCGCGAAGTCGACCCTCGATCTGGCGCAGCAGAATCTCGGCAACTTCTCGAACATCGTCGATATCAACCGGCAGCGGGTCGCGGCGGGCGATCTGTCGCAGGCGGATTTTCTGAAGATCTCGCTGCAGCAGCTGCAGTTCCAGCAGGATGTCGTCGAGCGGCGCAGATCGCGCTGGTGCAGGCCAGGGCGTCGCTGCGGCAGCTCGTGGGCTACGACTCGGTGCCCGCGGACTTCGACGTCGTGGGCGACCTGGCGTACGCGAAGCACGCCGCTGACGCTCGGCGACCTCGAACAGGCCGCGCTCGCCAACCGCGCCCGACCTGCAGGCGGCGCAGACCGGCATGACGCTCGCGCGGGACGCGGCCGCGCTCGAGCGTCAGCAACCGCGCGCGCGACGTGGACGGCGCGGCTGGACTACGACGAGGACCGGGCCGTCGAACGCCATCGGCGTCGGGCGTCTCGTTCGACGCTGCCGTTCCACGATCGCAACCAGGGCAACATCGCGCACGCCGAGGTCGCGGCGCGGCAGGCGGCCGAGGTCGCGGCCGCGTCGCGGGCGGCGGTGCTGACCGACGTCGACGAGCGCCTTCGCGGCGTTCCAGGACCGAGCGACCAGGTCATCGGCGCTCTACCAGTCGGGCTATCTCGACCAGGCGCAGCAGTCGCTCGACATCAGCACCTACGTGTATCAGCGCGGGGCCGCCAGCCTGCTCGACCTGCTCGACGCCGAGCGGACCTACCGCGACACCCAGCTGGCGCTATCGCCAGGCGCTGGCCGCATTCATGACCAACGCGCAGCAACTCAACTTCGTCGTCGGAAAGCAGGTGATGCCATGAGAAGCTCGTCATGTTCCTCGTCGTCTGCGCTGCGCCGCTCGCCGCGTGCGGCGGCAGCGCGCCACCCGCCGCCTCGTCCGGCGGTCCACCGCGCGGCGCGACGGCCTCGCTACTTCACCGTGTCCGCCGGCGCAGCTGGCGCACCTCCAGGTGGTCGCCCGTCGCAACGGCGACCTGGGCGACCACGGTGCGGACGACGGGCACCGTCGACTGGGACGACGACCAGACGACGCAGGCCATCACGCAGGTGGGCGGCCCGATCACGCGGATCGCTCGTCGACACCGGCACGGCGTGCACGGCGGGCGACCCGCTGCTGTACGTCGCCAGCCCCGACGTGGCCGGCGCCGTCTCGGCGTACCGCAAGGCGAAGAACCGGCCTCGACCTGGCCGCGGCGCACGCGCGACCGCGAGCCGCGACCTGCTGGAGCACAAGGCCATCGCCCAGCGCGACCTCGAGTAGGCTCGAGGCCGGACTCCAACGACGCCGTCGACGGACGTCACGCAGAGCGCACGCAGGCGCTCGAGATCCTCGGGCTCACGCCGACCGACCTCGACGCGGCCGAGCGAGCAGAACGCGCCGATCCGGCCCGAGCTGGCGATGCGCGCGCCGATCGGCGGCACGGTCGTCCAGCAAGCTGGTGCTGCCCGGACAGGTCATCCAGGCCGGCACGACCGTCGCGTTCGTCATCAGCGACATGTCGACCGTCTGGGTGCAGGGCCACGTCTACGAGAGCGACCTGGCCTCGGTGCACGTCGGCGACGCGGTCGACGTGCGCACGCGCGGCGTTTCCCGAGGTCTTCCACGGCGTCGTGACGTACATCGGCGAGCGCGATCGATCCCGGCGACGCGAACGACGCCGGTCCGGATCGTGACGGAGAACCCGGGCGGGCGCGCTCAAGAAGGACCTGTTCGTCGACGCCGTGATTCACGACAAGGCGACCCGCGACGCGCTGGCGGTGCCGACGTCGGCAGTGCTCTACGACGAGCAGAACCTGCCGTTCGTGTACATCGCAGGTCCGGCCCGGCCGGTTCGCGCAGCGCTCGGTGACGATCGGCGGCCAGCAAGGCGACCGGATCGAGATCCGTCGACCGGCCTCAAGGCCGGCGACCACGTGGTCGCCGCAGGGCAGCGTCTTCCTTCAGTTCGCGAACAGCTATCAGCGGTAGGCGCAGCGGCCGCCAACGGAAGTCCCCATGATCGATCGCATCGTTTCCTTCGCCCTCACTCAGCGGTTCATGGTCATCGTGATCATGCTCTGCCTCGGCGGCTGGGGCGTGACGTCCTTTCGGCATCTGCCCATCGACGCCTATCCGGACCTGGCGCCGCCGAGCGTGCAGATCGTCACCCAGTGGCCCGGCCACGCCGCCGAGGAAGTCGAGCGGCAGATCACGATCCCGCTCGAAGTCGAGATGAACGGCATCCCCGCGCTCGACGCGCTGCGGTCGATCTCGCTCTACGGGCTGTCGTCGATCACGATGAACTTCGACTACGGCACCGACCCCTACTTCGCGCGCGAGCAGGCGTTCGAGCGCATTCCCGAACGCCGAGGTGCCCGACGGCGTGTCGCCCGGCCTGTCGCCGCTCTTCAGCCCGAGCGGACTGATCTATCGCTACGTGCTGCAGAGCCCGGACCGGTCCGCGCAGGAGCTGAAGATCATCGAGGACTGGGTGCTCGAGCGGCATTTCCGCTCGATCCAGGGCGTCGCCGACGACTCCGGGCTGGGCGGGACGACGATGCAGTACCAGGTGCTGCTCAATCCGCAGCGCCTGTTCGCGTTCGGCGTGACGGTGCCGCAGATCAGCGACCAGCTCGCGGCCAACAACGCGAACGCCGGCGGCGGCTTCTACTCGCAGGGCGGCCAGTTCTACTACGTCCGCGGCCTCGGCCGCGTCAAGACGCCCGACGACATCGGCAACATCGTCGTCGCCAGCCACAACGGCATTCCCGTCTACATGCGCGACGTCGGCCGCGTGGCGATCGGCCACGCGCCGCGGCTCGGCCAGTTCGGCTACATGAACGAGAACGACGCCGTCGAGGGCGTCATCCTGATGCGCACCGGCGAGCAGGCGCAGGTCGTCCTGAAGCAGGTCGAGGCGATGACCGACACGCTCAACCGCACGGTGCTGCCGCCCGACGTCAAGATCGTGCCGTTCTACGACCGCACGACGCTCATCACAGGAGACGACCAAGACGGTCGAGCGCAACCTGGTGCGCGGCATGCTGCTCGTGCTCGTCGTCCTCGGCCTGTTCCTGTTCAGCGTCCGCACGGCGCTCATCGTCGCGGTGACGATTCCGTTCGCGCTGCTGTTCTCGTTCATCTGCCTCGACTGGGCGCACATCCCCGCGAACCTGCTGTCGATTGGCGCGATCGACTTCGGGATGATCGTCGACGGCGCGGTGGTCATGGTGGAGAACATCTTCCGCGAGCTGGCCGCGCGCCACGGCCAGCCGCACGACGTGCTCTCGGTCATCCGCGCGGCCGCGCCGACGACGTCGAGCGGCCGATCTTCTACGCCATCGCGGTCATCATCGCGGCGTACCTGCCGATCTACGCCCTGACCGGGCCGTCGGGCCGGCTGTTCCGGCCGATGGCCGACACGATGGCGTTCGCGCTGCTCGGCGCGCTGATCTGCTCGCTGACGCTGCTGCCGGTGCTGTGCGCCTACTTCCTCCGCAAGCACGTCAAGGAGCCGAACGTGCGCGTTCTACGAGCGCGTCCGCGACGCCTACGGCCGGCTGCTCGGCGTCTGCCTGCGCCACTCGGTCGCCACGCTCGGCGCGTGCCTGGTCGTCTTCGCCGCCTCGCTGCTGCTCGTCCCGTTCATCGGCGCCGAGTTCATGCCGCACCTCGACGAGGGCGCGCTGTGGATTCGCGCGACGATGCCGTACACGATCTCCTTCGACGAGGCGTCGAAGCTCGGGCCGCAGCTGCGGACGCTGCTGCGCGGCTTCCCGCAGGTCACGACCGTCGCCAACGAGCTGGGCCGGCCCGACGACGGCACCGATCCGATCGGGTTCTTCAACGACGAGTACTTCGTCGGCCTCAAGCCGTACGACGACCCGGCGTGGCAGGGGGCGATCCGCACGAAGCCGGAGCTCATCAACGCCATCCAGCAGAAGCTGGCGGCGTTTCCCGGCATCATCTTCAACTACACGCAGCCGGCCGAGGACGCGGTGGACGAGGCCGAGACCGGCCTCAAGAGCTCGCTCGCCGTGAAGATCTTCGGGCCCGACCTCGAGACGCTCGAGCAGCAAGGCGGAGGCGGTGCGCCGGGTCATCTCGGCGGTGCCCGGCATCACCCACGTCACCGTCGTGCGCGAGCTCGGCCAGCCGAGCCTGACGATCACGCCCGACCGCGCCAAGATGGCGCGCTACGGGTTGAACGTCGCCGACATCAACACCCTCATCGAGACGGCGATCGGCGGGGCGCCGGCCACGCAGGTGATCCAGGGCGAGCAGTCCTTCGACCTCGTCGTGCGGCTCGCAGGAGCCGTTCCGCTCGAACATGGACGCCATCCAGCACCTGCTCGATCGCCACGCCGGACGGCCAGCACCTGCCGCTCAGCCAGTTCGCCGACATCGCGGTCAGCAAGGGCGCGTCGTTCATCTATCGCGAAGGCAACTCGCGGTTCATCGGCATCCAGTTCAGCGTCGAAGGGCGCGACCTGGCGAGCGCGGTGCAGGAGGCGAAGAGCAAGGTCGCCGCGGCCGTGCCGCTGCCGTTCGGGTACACGTTCGACTGGGGCGGCGAGTACCAGGAGTACCTGGCCGCCCGGTCGCAGATGATGGTCATCATCCCGCTGACGGTGGCGATCATCCTGCTCATCCTGTTCGCGCTCTACGGCAACCTGAAGTTCCCGCTCATCATCATCTTCAGCGTGCTCGTCACGGTGCCGGTCGGCGGCCTGCTCGCGCTCAAGCTGACGGGCACGAACTTCAGCGTGTCGTCCGGCTTCGGCTTCGTGGCGCTGATGGGCGTGGCGGTGCAGACGAGCGTCATCCTGTACTCGTTCATCAACAAGCTGCGGCTCGAGGGCAAGGACATCCGGACGGCGACGCTCGAGGCGTCGATGCTCCGGCTGCGCCCGATTCTCATGACCGCGCTCGTGGCCTGCTTCGGACTGCTGCCGGCGGCGATGTCCACGGGCATCGGCAGCGACTCCCAGCGGCCGTTCGCCATCGTCATCGTCGGCGGGCTCATCTCGCGGCTGGCGCTGTCGATCTTCCTCGCCCCGGTCCTCTATCTGCTCGTGGCCCGGGACCAGGACGTGCTGAAGGTCTGAGTGGCCGTGCGGCCCCGCGGCTGGCCGGTCGGCAGAAGCCCCGACGCCAATCGGCGTCCGTCCGGTAGGATGGAGTGGTCATGACCAGAATCCGTCTCGCCCTGTTCGGCGCGCTCGCCTCGCTCATCGCGGTCGCCGGGCTCACCGCGCAAACAGCCGCCACGCCTCCCGGCCAGGAGACGTCGGCCGCCTCGGTCGCTCGCTACGCGCTGTCGCAGCCGATGCCGGTGGACCCGGAGGCGATCACCGGCACGCTGCCCAACGGGCTGCGCTACTACGTGCGCCCGAACCAGAAGCCGGCCGACCGCGCCGAACTGCGCCTCGTCGTCAAAGCCGGGTCCGCCCTCGAAGACGACGACCAGCAGGGCCTCGCCCATTTCGTCGAGCACATGGAATTTGAAGGGACCACGCATTTTCCGAGGCAGAGCATCCTCGGGTTCCTCTCCTCGCTGGGGATGAGCGTCGGGCCGGACGCGAACGCCGAAACCAGCTACGACGACACGCAGTACACCCTGCGCGTGCCCACCGACGTCCCCGGCGTGCTCGACCGCGCGTTTCTCGCCCTCCAGGACTGGACGCACGCCGCCTCGTTCGACCAGAGCGGGATCGACCACGAGCGCGGCATCGTCCTGTCCGAGTGGCGCATGCACCTCGGCGCCGGTGAGCGCACCGGCGACAAGATCCGCCGCGCCCAACTCGAGGGATCGCGCTATGCCGACCGCGCGCCCATCGGCCTGCCCGACGTCATCCAGAACGCCACGCGCGCGCAGCTGCTGCGCTTCTACGACGACTGGTACCGGCCTGACCTGATGGCCGTCATCGCCGTCGGGGACTTCGACCCGCACGCCGTCGAGGCGATGATCAAGACGCACTTCTCGTCGATCCCGTCGCCGTCGCCCGAGCGGCCACGGCCCGCCTACGACGTGCCGGATCATCCCGGCGCGCACTACGCGATCGTGACCGACAAGGAGACGACCGAGACCACCGTCGAGATCAGCACCTTGCTGCCCACGCGGAGCCAGTCGACGGTCGGTGGGTATCGCGGGCTGATCCTCGACCAGTTGTTCGCGGGCATGCTCGACGCGCGGCTCGACGAGATCAGCCAGAGCCCGAACGCGCCGTTCATCCACGCGGTCGCCGATCGCGAGCTCTTCCCGACGCCGCGCACGAAAGACGAAGCCATCATCGAGGCGCTCGTCCCGAACGGCGGCGCCCTGCGCGGCCTCGGCGCGCTCGTGAGCGAGGTCGACCGCGTCACGCGCTTCGGATTCACCGAGACGGAGCTCGCGCGCGAGAAGCAGGCGATGATGCTCGGCTACGAGCGGATGGTCACCGAGAGCCCCGACCGCGACTCCGACAGCCGCGCCGACGAATACACGCGCAATTTCCTCGAAGACGAAGCGCTGCCGACGATCTGGCAGGAGCTGGCGTTCCATCGGCGCTTCGTGCCGGGCATCACGCTCGACGAGATCAACGCGCTCGCCCAGCAGTGGTTCGTTGACCGCAACCGCCTGGTCGTCGTCTCGGCGCCGGATCAGCCGGGCGTGCAGGTCCCCGACGCCGCGCAGCTCGCGGCCGTCATCAAGGCGGCGTCGGCCGAGAAGCTCACGGCCTACGTCGACACCGTGGGCACGCAGCCGCTCATCGCCGCGCCGCCCAAGCCCGGCACGATCGTGAAGACCCTGCCCCGGGCCAACGGCATCACCGAGTGGACGCTGTCGAACGGCGCCACGGTCGTGCTCAAGCCGACCACGCTCACGGCGGACCAGATTCTCTTCCGCGCCACGGCGCCGGGCGGCACGTCGCTCGCGAGCGATGCGGACTATATCCCCGCGCGCGCCGCCGACATGGTCGTGCCGGCGGGCGGCGTGGGCGGCTTCAGCAGCGTCGCGCTCGCCAAGATGTTGACCGGCAAGACGGCCGCCGCCGCTCCCTTCATCGACGACGTCAACGAGGGCCTGAACGGCGGCAGCACGCCCCAGGATCTCGAGACGATGTTCCAGCTCATCTATCTGCGGTTCACCGCGCCGCGCGCCGACCCGACCGCCTTCGGCGTCCTGTCCGCGCAGTCGAAGGCGCTGCTGGCGAATCAGATGGCCAGCCCGGAGGTCGTCTTCAACCAGACGATCCAAGCGGCGGTCAGCCAGGACGACCCGCGGCAGCGGCCCGAGAGCCCGGCGACCGTGGACGACTGGAACCTGGACCAGTCGATGGCGTTCTACAAGGCGCGGTTCGCCGACGCGAGCAACTTCACGTTCGTCTTCGTCGGCAGCTTCACGCCGGAGGCCATCAAGCCGTTCGTCGAGCGGTATATCGGCAGCCTGCCGGCCACACACGCCCACGAGACCTGGCGGGACGTGGACATGGCGCCGCCCACGGGCATCGTGGACAAGACGGTCGAGCGAGGCATCGCGCCCAAGAGCGAAGTGGCGATCGTCTTCAAGGGGCCGTTTCAGTACGACGACGCGCACCGGCTGGCGCTCGGGGCGATGGCGCTGGTGCTGCGGTCGCGGCTCTCCGACACGATTCGGCAGGAGCTCGGCGGAACGTACAGACATCTCGACCGTCCAGAGCACGCAGAAGGCGCCGCGACCGGAGTACACGGTGCGAATCGACTGGACGTGCGATCCCGCGCGCACCGCGGCCCTGGTGCAGCGGGTCTTCCAGGAGGTCGCGCTCGTCAGGAACACGGCGCTCGACCCACGCCAGATGTCCCTCGTGCGCGGACTGCTTCGGCGTCAGTTCGAGGCCCAGAGTCAGGACAACGGCTACCTGCTGAACCAGATCGCCCGCCGCTACGCCGATGGCGACGCCGCCGATCTCGGGTCGATCTGGAGTCTGCCCGACCGGATTGACGCGCTGACGGCCGACCAGATCCAGCAGGTGGCGCAGGCCACCTTGAGCGCCGACCGCTACGTGAAGGTCACGCTCGTGCCCCAGAGCAAGTAGGAACGGGGCACTTCGAACTTCGAACTTCGAACTGCGGACCCTCGACAAGCTGGGGACGCCCTGAGCTTGCCGAAGGGCGGTACCCTTGCCTATATCTGCAACAGCCGGGTGCGAAGCAGCCGAGACTGGATCCGGCTCACGTCGAGTTCCTGGCCGTTGTGGAGTGTCACGAGGTAGGTCCCCCCGGGCATCGGCGTGACGCGGGCAATCGCGTCGATGTTGGCGAGCGCGCCGCGGCCGAGGCGGATGAACTGCGCGGGGTCGAGCCGGGCCTCGAGGTCCTTCAGCCGATAGCTGATCGTGTAGTGCTCCTGGCGCGACGTCGTGAGATGCAGAAGCTCGCCTTCCGCCACGATTGACACGATCTGGCCGACGGGCACGAGCACGATCTCGTCCTTGCGCCTGACGGGAATCCTCGTGAGCCGTGATGCGCCGGACAGCCGATCGTACGTCTTCAGCGCTTCCTGCAGCTGCGTTGTCGCGCGCTCCCGCAGGTCGCCGCGGTCGAGCCGTTCGTGCGCGCGGCGGACGGCCTCGCGCAGCCGGGCTTCGTTGACCGGCTTGGTGAGGTAGTCCACCGCGTTCAGCTCGAACGCTTTCACCGCGTACTCCTCGTAGGCCGTGACGAAGATCACGAGCGGCAGGCACTCCGGTTTCACGAGGCGGACGACGCTGAGCCCGTCGACCTCCGGCATCTGCAGGTCGAGAAACGCCACGTCGGGGTGATGCCGCTCGATGAGCTCGATCGGCCTCGGCCCCGTTGGCCGCCTCGGCGAGCACGGTCACGTCGGGAATCGACCGAAGCTGCGCGACGAGAAACGACCGCGCCGGGCGCTCGTCGTCGGCCACGATGACGCGCAGGGGGACGGCGGTCATCCGGCCTGCCTTCGGGCGTGCGCGACCGGATGCCGGCCGGCAGGTCGATCTCGACCACGGTGCCGCGATCCGGCGGCGCTCGTGATGCGCACCGAGGCGTCGGCGCCGTAGTGCGCCCGCAGCCGGTCGCCGACACTGCGCAGGCCCACGCCCCGGCCGTCGCGGCGGCGCCGGCATCGAAGCCGACGCCCGCTGTCCTCGACGACCAGGCGCAGCCGGGCCTCGCGCGCGCGCGCGACGATCCGCACGAAGCCGCCGGACGCGCGCGGCGCGATGCCGTGCTTGACGGCGTTCTCGACGAGGGGCTGCAGGAGCAGCGTCGGCATCATCAGGTCGTGGGCGTCTGGCGCGACGTCGATCTCGACGCGCAGGCGCTGCTCGTAGCGCGCGTGCTCGATCTCCAGGTACGACGGAAATCAGGTCGATCTCCTCGCCCACCGACGAGAACTCCGTCGTCGATCGCCGCAGCACACCGCGCAGGACGGATGGTGAGGCGCAAGAGCGTGTCGAGGGCGCGGGGCGGCGCGTTCTGGATCAGATAGCCGATGGTCGTGAGCGCGTTGAAGAGAAAGTGCGGGTTGAGCTGCGCCCGCAAGGCGCGGAGCTCGGCTTCGGTGGCGAGCCGCTGCATCTGCCTGCTCGCGCGAGATTGCGCTCCATGCGCTCGTGCGCGACGCGCAGGGCAGTCGATGCGGCGAGACGGCGAGGCGCGCCATGGACTCCGAGCCACCGCTGGTCGTCGGAGAGGAGCCGGCGCCCCGACGGGCAGCGACGCCGAGGGCGAGCGCGCGGGTGGGGCGCCTCGACGGTCGCGCAGCCGCAGCGAGCAGCGCCGCACGCCGGCTCGCGCCAGCCGCGACCGCAGCTCCGGCGCCGGCAATCACGAGTCGGCGGTCAGCTACCGGCCAGGGATCGTCGACGCAGGCTGCAGCGTCCGGCACGCCCAACCCGCCGCGCCAGCGCCGTCGCGGCCTGCGACGTCGACCGCGTCCTCGGCTCTCGACGGCTGCGAGGGCCCGCCCGAGCTGCGCGAGCACGACCTCGTAGTCGGGCCGACGGAGCACGGCGCGGTCGACGAGCCGCTGGCGGCCAGCCGCCGGAGCACGGGGAACGTCAGCGCGGTGCGCCATCCAGAGCCCGACGAACAGCAGCGACGGCCCGCGGATCCCACTCGCCCCGCGGCCCCTGCCACCGGAGCAAGCGGCACCATGGCCGCCGCGAAGACCGCGAGCGACACGGCCATGAGCAGCAGCAGGGCGATCGCGTTCTTCAGGAACAGGTCGGCGAGCGCGAACCGATAGTCCTGGCAGCAGGATGGCCAGGGCGAGCGGCAGCGAGGCGTGGTGGCCGATCAGATCGACCCACCAGGCCTCGTTGCTCGTGTGGCGGCCGAAGTGCAGCGCCGAGACCGCGAAGACCGACAGCGCCACCACCCAGACGCCGCGGCGGCCGATCGGCTGGTCGCGCGTGACCACCCAGAAGCGAGACCGCCAGCGGTCGTGAAGCCGACCGTGAGCAACCAGAGCGCGGGCCGCGACGGCACCGCGCCGCCGTCGAGGGCCGCGGTGACATGGAGCACGGCTCGCCGCAATGCTCACGCCGTAGGCAAGCGCCGACCGTCAGGCGAATGAACCGGCGGCCCGCCGCGGTTTCACGCCCCTCGAGCAAGGCGTGGACGACGACGGCGGGCAAGAAACCCGAGGGCGCTGAAGGCGACTGCCGTGACGATCGCCGGCGGGTGATCGCGGCCGGCCACTTGCGTGACGACTGACGCGATCTCGCTGACGTTCCAGACGACGCCGCACACGCCGGTGAGGAGCGGCAGCCGCCCGCGCCGCGAGAACAGCGACGCGCCCTCGGCGGCGCGCTCGCGCCAGACCAGCGCGATCGAGCATGACGTAGAGCACCGTGCCCGTCAGAAAGCCGAGGATGTCGACGATCAGACCCGCGACCGGTGTCGTCACGGACCATTATCCATCGACCTATCGACTTATCGAGGCGCTAGCCATCAACGCTCGTCAATAACCAATAACCAATAGCAAATAACAAATCGCCATGGCCCGGCACTTCCCAATCGTCTCCTCTTCCCGACTACTCACCGGCCTGGATCGACCGTTCATTCAGCAGTTGTCGTCAGGCGCTGAACCGATTGCTAGCGTGCGGTGAGCGTGGCGCCGGTCGTGAGACCAGATCTGGCGCCGCCGGGAGGAAGGTGTTCATGCGATTCGACGTCCGCTCCTGCTGCCGCGTCCTGCTCGTCGCGGCGAGTCTCCTCGTCACTGGCCGCCTCGCCGCCGCGCAAGGCCTCGGCGGCGCCGGCACGATCAAAGGCGTCGTGAAAGACCCGACCGGCGGCGTGATGGTGGCCGTAAGCGGTCGACGTGTCGAATCCCGTCACCGGCTTCGATCGGACCGCCATGACCGACGCCGCGGGCACGTTCACGTTCAGCAACCTGCCCCAGAACGCGTATGTCCTGAAAGTCGCGACGCAAGGGTTCCGAACGCTGGAGCGCGCCGTCCAGGTACGGTCGGCCGTGCCGATCGATCTCACGCTGACGCTCACCCTCAACGTGGCGCAAGAGAGCGTCAGCGTCGAGGGCACCGCGATGGTCGAACAGGATCCGACCGCCCACACCGACGTCGACCAGAGGATGGTGGCCAAGCTGCCGCTCGAGCCGATGTCGGGCCTCAATCAAGCAGTCACGCTCGCCTCCCCTGGCGTCGTAGCGGACGCGAACGGCTTCTTCCATCCCGTGGGCGACCACGCCGCAGACCCAGTTCTCGATCGACAACCAGCCGGTGACCGACCAGCAGAGCCGCGTCTTCTCGAACCAGGTGTCGCCCGACATCGTCGAGTCGATGGAGGTCATCACCGGCGTGCCGCCGGCCGAGTACGGCGACAAGAGCAGCCTGGTGGTCCAGATCGTGACGAAATCGGGACTCGACCAGCGGCAGCCGAGCGGCGCGTCTGACGCTGAGCTACGGGTCGTTCAAGAGCCCGGCGGCCGACTTCAACGTCGGCGACGGGCACGCACACCGTTCGGCAACTTCCTGTCGGCCATCGACCCTCAGCACGGACCGATATCTGGACCCGCCCGAGTTCACCGCGGTCCACGACCACGGCACCGACCAGTCGCTGTTCGATCGGTTCGACGGTCGGCCGGCGAACGCGGGGACGCTGCACGTGAACGCCAAGCTACGGCCGATCGTCCTTCGACATCCCGAACACCTACGACCAGGCCGCGCCTCGGCCAGGCGCAGCATCAGCGGATCGACTCGTTCAACGTCGCGCCGGGCTATTCGCG
The DNA here is from genome assembly GCA_963849525.1 of uncultured Acidobacteriota bacterium. Taxonomy (GTDB): domain Bacteria; phylum Acidobacteriota; class Vicinamibacteria; order Vicinamibacterales; family SCN-69-37; genus CAVXSP01. The sequence continues at coordinate 74,043 of CAWKHL010000012.1, forward strand.
TCGTCATCGGGTCGAAGCGCCGTCCTGACCGCCAACGCCTATCGCGCGCCGCGACAAGGTGACGTACAGCCCGAGCGCGAACCCGTTCGCCGATACGCCGGCCACGCTGTCGCAGACTGCGGACGTTGACCGAACACGGGCGTCAAGATGGACCTCGCCTATGTCCGGGGCCACCACAACATCAAGATCGGGCGTCATGATCGACGCCACGTTCCTCAACGAGGACTTCTCGCATCGGCCTGACCGATCCGACGTACAACTCGCCGTGCCTCGACGCCAATGGCAATCCCGTCGGATTCCACGGCGCTCACGAGCGACAGCCAGTGCGCCGGCGCCGGCCTCGACGCCAACCCGGGCTTCGTCCCCGGCCTCGCGCCAGTTCGACCTGTCGCGCGGCGGCGGGCGCTACACGTTCAACGACGCCGGCACGATCAAGCAGCCAGGCCGTCTACGTCGCAGGACAACATCACCGCCGGACCGGCCACCGCCAACTTGGGCCTCCGCCTCGATCACTATGACGGGGCTCACGACGCAAGTCGCTGGCGGAGCCCCGGCTCGGGCTGGCGTATTCCGTCAAGGGGACCGGCACCGTGTTCCGCGCCTCCTACGGCCGCACGCTCGAGACGCCGTACAACGAGAACCTGCTGCGTCTCGAGCTCGACCGGGTCGGGCGGCCTCGCCAATCCGGAGTTCGGCGCGGTCGGCCGTCGATCCGCTCAAGCCCGGCGTCCGCGACGAGTTCGAGGTGGGCGTTCAGCAGGCCTTCGGGCGGCTGGGTGGTCGTCGACCTGGGGTACTGGAAGAAGCACACGACCAACGCGTACGACTTCGACGTCGTGTTCGACTACGCCGGTCATCGTTCCCGATCAGCTGGGACCAAGTCCGAGACTCAGCGGCTTCACGGGCCGCATCAATCTCGTGCGAGCACGGCGGCCTCAGCGAGCCTTCACGGTCCTCAGCCACAACACCGCACGGTTCTTCAATGCCAGAGCACCGGGCGGCGTCCTGCTCGACTCGCCGCTCCCGTCCGGCGTGTTCCGGATCGACCACGACCAGAAGTTCAAGCAGACCACGAACGTGCAGTACGAGTTCGAGAAGACCCGCCACGCCTGGGTCTCGCTCACCTGGCGGTACGACTCGGGGCTGGTCGCCGGCTCGGTCCCCGACTACGCCACGGCGCATGGCCCTCAGCGCCGACCAGCAGGCGGCCATCGGCCTCTATTGCGGCAGCACGTACGCGACCCTCGACGCCCCGATCACATCGTGCGACTCGAGCGCGCGCGGCGCGACGCGCATTCGCATCCCGGCCGACGGCACCGAGAACGACGACACGAATCCCCCGCGCATCGCGCCCCGCAATCTCTTCGACATGGGGCTCGGCGTCGACGACCTGTTCGGCACGGGCACGCACGCCGTCAAGGTACAGCTGAGTCTGCTCAACCTCACGGATAAGGTGGCTCTGTACAACTTCCTCTCGACGTTCAGCGGCACGCACTTCGTCACGCCCCGCGCCGCGACGATCAAGGTGGGGTTCGGATTCTAGACTGCGGGTTCCGGGGTTCCGCCCTTCGGCAAGCTCAGGGCGTCCCGAGCCTGTCGAGGGACGAGGTTCCCGTCGCCCTCGGCCCTTCGCAAGCTCAGGGGGAACCCCGAAACCCGCCTTTGTCCCGCGGGGATCGCCCCAGCCATGAGACGATCCGGCCGTGCTCTGGCCCATCAGTGTGACGGACGTCGCGATCCGCTTCGCGGCGGCGGCCTTCAGCCTGGCGATCGCCGTCTGGACCCTTCGGACGCGCCGCGACGTGCGCGGCTATCGGGCGTTCGGGTGGCTAGAGCTGGCCGTCGCGCTCTGGTGCGGCACGAGCGGCCTGCACGGGATGGTCAGCGGGCTGCCCGCGAAGATCGCCATCTCCCAAGTTCAATACATCGGCGTGTCCGCCGTGCCCCCGCTCTGGTTCCTCTTCGCCAGAGCCTACGCCGACCGCGACAGGGCCTCCTCGTCGCGATGGTCGCTGGCCATGTGGATCGTCCCGGTGCTCACGGTGCTCATCGCGTTCACGAGCACGTGGCAGCACTGGCTCTGGCGCGACGTCGTTCCGGCCGCCGGACTCCCCGGCGGCGTCGCCTACCTCCACGGCCCGTGGTTCTGGGTGGCGGCCGGCTACAGCTACCTCCTGCTCGCGGCGGGCACGTGGTCTCTCGTCGCCGCGCAGCAGCGCTTCCCAGGCCGCTATCGCGCGCAGACGGCCGCGCTGCTCATCGGCGCCGCCATTCCCTGGATCGAGAACGTGCTGTACGTCGGCCAGCTGGTCCGGCGAGACGATACCCCGGTCGCGTTCGCGATTTCCGGGGTGTGCCTCGCATGGGCGCTCCTGCGCGCGCACCTGTTCGATCTGGTGCCGATCGCCCGCGATCGGTTGTTCGACAGCATGACCGACGCGGTTTTCGGTACTCGACCGCCTCGACCGCGTGCTGGAGATGAACGCCGCGGCCGAGCGGCTGGCCGCCGACACGGCGGCCATCGGCGCGCCGCTCGGCGCAACGGCTTCGTGGTGGCGTCCACTGGGCGAGGTTGAGGCACGGACGCCGCCGCCGGTGCGAACGGTCGCGATCGACGCGCGATCCTTCGATCTGACCGCGCACGCCATCGAGATCGGCGAAGCTGCTCGGCGGGAGCTGGCCGGCTGGCTCGTCGTCTTGCGCGACGTGACGGATCGCCTCAGGTCCGAAGCCGAGCGCCGGACGCTCGAGCGCCGGCTCCTCGAGCAGCAGCGCGTCGAGAGCCTGAGCCTGCTCGCGAGCGGCCTCGCGCACGACTTCAACAGCCTGCTCACGGCGATCATCGGGAATGTCGATCTGCTGACGCTCGACCTGCCGGCAACCTCGCCCCAACGCGAGATGGTCGAGGCGATCGCGCAAAGCGCCACGCACGCCACCGAGCTCGTCCAGAAGATGCTGGCCTACGCCGGCAAGGCTCCCGCGAAGATCGTGGCGCTGGATGTCGAGCCGCTCGTCCACGAGATGGTCGCCCTCGGCGGCCGATCGTTCGCGCGGCACTGCGAGGTCGTCTTCGAAAGCACGTCGCCGCTGCCGCGCGTGCCCGGCGACCCGACGCAGGTCCGGCAGATTCTCTTGAATCTCATCGCCAACGCGGCGGAAGCCACCGGCCGCGGCGGCCGCATCACCGTGCGGGCGACCGCCCAGACGCTGACGCTGGAGGCCCTCCACTTGCTGGCCCTTGGCGACGCCGCGGCGCCAGGCGAGTTCGTCTGTTTGTCGGTCCGGGATACGGGGCGGGGGATGGCCCCCGACACGGTGAGCCGCGTCTTCGATCCGTTCTTCACGACCAAAACGGACGGGACTGGACTCGGGCTGGCCTCGGTCCTCGGGATCGTCCGCTCCCATCGGGGCGCGGTGCAGGTCGAGAGCGCGCTCGGCCAGGGAGCGACGTTCAAGGTCTGGCTGCCGGTCCGGGACGAGCGACGGCCCGGTGCCAACGAGCCAGCGCCCGGCGCCGTGCCCTACGCCGTCAGCTCTGGAGATGGCACAGATCGCAGTCCTGCTTGATGACCTTGCTGCCGTCGCGGGACTTGTGGTCGTCGTCGTGGCACCTGAAGCAGCCGTCGTTGCTCAGCTGGTTCGGGTACGTCCCCCAGCCGACCTTCATGGTCGGAAAGACGTTCGCGCGATAGACGTCGGTGGCCACGTTGACGGCCCGCACGACGTCGGCGGCCGGCGCCGGCCCCTCGGTCTGATAGAAGTGCTCAATCCGCTGGCGAATGCCGGCCGCGGCCGCATCCTGGTTCGGGTAGTCGACTTTGACCGCCGCCACCATCTCCTTGCGGATGAACGGCAGCGCGCGGCTGACCCGGCCCGCGGCGATCGCGCCATCGACCGCACCCTCGGCCGAGTCGGCGAAGGTGTGCGACGGCCGGGAATGGCAGTCCAGACAGTCCATCTTGTGCAAGGTGCCGGCGGGCGGCTTGGGCGTATCCTCGGCGAAATACTCGGTCACCTGGCCGTTGGCCTCGGTGACTTTGACGTACGGAATCGTCCCGCGCTTGGCGTCTGTCGCGACGAACTCCACGCGTCGGCCCGGCTGATCGTGCCAGTGCACCAGGCTCGTGTGCATGACCAGCGTCGTCACCGTGTCGGTGTTGGCGCGGTCGTTGTCGTACTCGTGCTCGACGAGCGTGACGTCCGCGTTCGGCAGACGCGATGGCGAGTGGCACTGCAGGCACGTCTCGGACGCGGCGGGCAGGTTGCGCGGCGGCGAGGACGGGATCGGCCGGGGGAATCGATTCGTCACGAGCTCGAGGAGCTGGCGCGTGCCGTTGAGCTTCGCCTGCACGAGGCCGGTCGCGCCCTGTCCGATATGGCAATCCACGCACGCGACGTTGGCGTGCGCCCCCAACGCATGCGCCGTGAATTCCGGGTGCATCGGGTCGTGGCACACCTCGCCGCAGAACTCGGGCGTGTCCATGTAGTGGACGGCGCCGACGCCGGCGACCGAGACAATCACCACGTTGACGAGCGTCAACCCGACGACGGCGAGCATCACACGCCGCGTGCGGCGGTGGCCGAAGTCCAGCAGCGGCCACTGCCAAGCCGCCGCGCCGCCATGACGCCGCCGGCTCTCATTCCAGATCCCGATCGGGATGATGACCAGGCCGAGGAGGAAGACCGCCGGGATGGCGACGAAGCCCAGCAGCCCGGCGTACGGACTGACCAGAAGGCCGAACCACTCGAGGACGATAAATCCGATGAATGCGAACGCGGCGAGTGTCGTCAGCCACGCGCCGAGAATCGACCAGGGATTGCGGACGAGCGAGGGCTGGGCCATGTCTGAACCTCCGGAGCGCGCCCGTCCCCTACTTCTTCTTGAGTGTCAGCATGTACGCGGTCAAGGCGTCGACCTCGGCCGGGGTGAGGTTGAACTTCTTCGACGACATCTTCACCTTCGGCTTATGGTCGAGCGCCGCTTCCATGTCCGTCGTGGCCGTGAACCACTTGCGAATGTCGGCTTCGCTCAGCTTCGTGGCGACGCCGTCAAGCGGGCCAATCTTGTTGCCCTTGCCGGCAATCATGTGGCACTTGATGCATTCCTTCTTGTCGTACAGCTTCTTCCCCTGGTCGGCGAGCTTGGCATCCTGCGCGAACGCCGAGGCCCCGGCCAACCACATGACTCCCACGATCGCCATGACGAGACGCTTCATATGTGTCCGCTCCTTGATACCCGTGATAGATGCGCTTGATAGATCGTAGCCTCGCCCGTGCTTGCCGACCCGCTCCCCGACGGCGGGTGCTCCTTAAGAATAAAGCAGACCCTGTGCCAGGCCTAGCGCCTCGAATTCTCGAAGAAAACACGTCACCGCGAGAACCGGGTCAGGGCGTGCAGTAGAATTTTCCACGACCATCGCGGAATCGCCATGCTGCTCGGCTCCGACGTCCTGTTCGATCGACACCTGCTGCGGGGCCGCACCGTCGGACTCGTGTGCAATCCGGCGTCGGTCAACCTTGACCTCCGCCACGTCACGGACCGCGCCGAGGCGGCCGGGCTGCGACTGGGCGCCATCTTCGGCCCCCAACACGGCTTCCGTTCGGACGTCCAGGACAACATGGTCGAGACGCCGCACGGACGCGACCGCCGGCGGAACGTGCCCGTCTATTCGCTCTACAGCGAAACCCGGAAGCCCACGCCCGCGATGCTTGCAGGTCTCGACGCGCTGGTCATCGACCTGCAGGACGTCGGCACGCGGATCTACACCTATATCTACACGATGGCGCACTGCCTGGAAGCCGCCCGCGACTCGGGGCTGCCCGTCGTCGTCTGCGATCGGCCCAATCCCCTGGGCGGCGTCGCGGTCGAAGGGCCGCTGCTTCAGCGCGGGTTCCGCTCGTTCGTCGGGAAATACCCGATTCCCATGCGCCACGGCATGACGATCGGCGAACTGGCGCGTCTGTTCAACGAGCACTTCCGCATCGGCGCCAAGCTCGAAGTCGTCGCGATGGCGGGTTGGTCGCGGGCCGACGACTTCGATCGCACGGGCCTCACCTGGGTCCTACCCTCGCCCAATCTGCCGACGCTCGACAGCGCGATGGTCTACCCGGGCACGGTCCTGCTCGAAGGGACGAATGTGTCGGAAGGCCGGGGCACCACGCGCCCGTTCGAACTGGTGGGCGCGCCCTGGGTTGATCCCGAGCCGTTTGCCGCCGATCTGAACGCGCGCGGCCTGCCGGGCGTCCACTTTCGGCCGCATGGGTTCGAGCCGACGTTTCAGAAGCACGCCAACGTGCTTTGCGGTGGTTGCCAGATACACGTCACGGACCGGACGACGTTCCAGCCGGTCGCGACGGGCGTCGCCATCATCGACGCGTTCAAGCAGGCGGGCCCAGATCGGTTTGCCTGGCGCCCGCCGCCGTACCAGTACGAAGAGACGCTGATGCCGATCGACATGCTGTACGGATCGGCCGCGCTCCGCGAAAAACTGGGGGCCGGCGTGCCGGCGCCCGACATCGTGCGCAGCTGGGAATCGGAAACCGACGCGTTCAGCGAGCTCCGGGAGGCCTATCTGCTCTACAAGTAGGCACTCGGCACTAGGCACTGGGCACTGGGCACTAGGCACTGGGCACTACGCCCGACGCAGAACGTCGGCGCGGCGGCGAAGCACAGCGCCGCTGACCGCGCAAGTCAACAACGGGTTAGTCCCGAGCAGGAGACAGAACGCGAACCGCGACGACCGCGCTGTAGACCACCGAGCCGCTCTGCAAACGAACGAGCCGGCGGCCAGACCGAGCCCCGGGCCTCGCCAAGGGCTAGCGAGAAGAAGGCCGAAGACCGAGCCGCCGACGGCACCCGGCGGGCGCTGACCGCCAGCAGACATAAGGCCCGGGCCGACCCAGCGCGAGCGGCAGGGGCCGAGGCCACGGGCGCCCAAGACACGGCCACCGCGGCAGCCCGCGCGAGACCGCGAGGAAGGAGACTGCGACGCCGGGACGCGCGACGAGCCGAGTCCGCAGCGAGGTGGCAGACACGACCGCCGATGAACCGCGCAGCACTACTCCGCCCCATGACGAGCCCGCTCAACTTCGATGACCCGCGACTCGAGGATCTGCTGGCGGCTGAACGCCACAGCTGCGCGAAAGTCGGTCGCGCCCGCGAGCCCCGCCGCCGCCGCCTCCCCTGCGGGAAGGCGTCGCGACGATGGCTGAAACCGATGACGCGGTCAGGAGAGGAAACGGGGCACGCGGCGGCGAGCCGCCGAGCGCCTCGAACTTCGGAGTCTGCAGGTGGGGCGCCGACCCTCGACGATAGGCACCGGGCCCCTGGGCGGGATCGGCGGAGGGCGCGAGCGGTCGACGGAACGCCACCCGTGGACGCGGACGCCGCGGCCAGCGCGGGGGAGCGGGGAATCCGAGGGAAGTGGCCTCGGGCCCCAGATCGCCCGCGGACAAGCTCCTAGTGCCGAGTGCCCGGTGCCTACTGCCGGCTGCAGCGACGCGGTATCGACGACTAGACGCGTCGCGGACGCGAAGCGCGCGCGTGACCGCCGGGCGGAAAGCTACGGAGGTCGACGAAGCTTCAGCGAAGTTCGAAGTTCGCGGAGTGGGGCCCCGCGAGCGGCTATCGAAAGACGTCGCGGACGCGAAGCGCCGCGGCCAGCCCGAAGGGCGCCGGCGAAGCGCGTGAGCGAGCGGGGGTGGGGCCCCGGAGGTTTAGAAGATGAGCCCGCCGCCGCCCGGGCGCGGCGGATCTGGGTGGCGTGATTGTGCGCGTGGTCCGCGTAGAATCTCGAGCCAGCGTTCCACGGTGTAAGCGCCGTGCTCGGGGTGCGAGCCCTCGCGCCGCCAGTCGTCAGACGAGAGCCGGTCGAGCAGCTCCGCCGTGCTCGCGCGCGCGGCCCGGAACACCTCGAGCGACGCGTCGATTGGCCGGTCGTAGAAGAGCCGGCGCGCGTAGTCCTCCTGGTCGTACGCCTTGAATCACGGGCCGGTCCTCGGCCAGGAGTTGTCGAAGCCGAACCGCCGACCGCATCTCGCTGTCGGCCAGATGGTGCACGATCTCGCGCGCCGTCCACTTCCCCGGCGCGGGCCGCGCGTCCAACTCCACCTGGGTCGCACCGTCCAGGGCGTTCGCCACCACCCGATAGCCGTCCTTGTATCGATCGATCAACACGCGTCGCTCGTCCGGGCTCATCGCATCCTCCGTGTCTTGCCGTTCCACCCGCGGGTCTTGCCACGGCGGGCACCTGGGCGTCCGACCGGCTCTCGGGCGGACGGCGTGTTTGACCAACTGACGCTGGATCTGGGAGAACGCGTCTTCGGGCGAATCGCACCACGTGATGCCCTTGAGGTCGCGTGGCGCGATCGCCTGCCAGGTGCCATCGGGCCGAGGTTCAGCACTTCCTGCCAGTAGTCCGGCCCATACAGGATGACCGTCAGTTCCGGCGTGAGCTGCTTCGTTTGAGCGAGCGTCAGGATCTCGAACAGCTCGTCGAGCGTGCCGAAGCCTCCCGGAAAAATGACGAGCGCTTTGGCGAGGTAGGCGAACCAGAACTTCCGCATGAAGAAGTAGCGGAAGTTGAAGCCCAGCCCCGGAGTGACGAACCGGTTGAGCCGCTGTTCGTGCGGCAGCTGGATATTCAGGCCGATGGTCTTGCCTCCGGCCTCGGCCGCGCCGCGGTTGGCCGCTTCCATGATGCCGGGCCCGCCGCCCGAGCAGACGACGAAGCGATGGGGCGGGCCGCCGAAGGTCAGGGCCCATTCGGTCAGGAGCCGGGCGACCTCGCGCGCGTCCTCGTAGTAGCGCGACCACTCGACCGCGCGCCGCCAGCGGTCGAGCACGCGGGTGCTGATCGGCGCACCGCGCCGGCGCGCGCGGCTCAGCCCGCGCCGGGCCGCCTCGTAGCTGTGGACGCGCGCCGACCCGAAGAAGACGACGGTGTCCTGGATCCGGTGCTCGCGAAAGCGGCGCAGCGGCTCGAGGTACTCGGTCACGATCGAATCGGCCGTGCCTCGTCGCTTTCCAGGAACTCGTGCCGAAAAAAAGCGGGAGGAGTCTTCGCTTCGCCATCGTCGGTCTGATTCCACACTATTATGGTGGGGATACTCACCCGTGACCACCGCGCCCCAGGATCTCGGCGAACGTTTCGAACAGAGCCTGTTCATCGCCGCACCGCCCGCCGCCGTCTACGCCTGTTTCTTCACGCGCGACGCGCTCCGCGCCTGGTGGCAAGTCGAACAGGCCGTGACGACGCCCGTGCCGTTCGGGGTGTACGCGATCGAGTGGGCCACGACCAGTTACCGCGACGACCTGCTCGGACCGCTCGGCGGCGTCTTCCACGGCACCGTCGTCGATGTGCGCGCGGGCGAGCAGTTTCTCGTCGCCGATGGCTGGTGGGTGCCGCCCGAAGGCGAGCCCATCGGGCCGATGGCGCTGGCTGTGACGTGCACGCCCACCGCCAACGGCTGCACGCTGCACATCCGGCAGGACGGCTATGAGCCGTCGCCGCGCTGGCGCCGCTACTACGCGGTGGTCTCGCGCGGTTGGCAGATCTCGCTCAGCGCGCTCAAGCGGTACGCCGAAGCCGCCGCGCTGCGGACAGGTTCCTCAGCATGACGCCCGTGTCACCCACACCCGACGCCCCCCCGCACGGCGGGACGCCCGCGGCGCGCACGCGCGGCACCTCGTCACTCGTCCGGATGCTGCTCACCAATCAGCAGGCCGGGCTCGTGCTCGTCATCGCGCTCCTGGGGGTCGTCCTGGCCCTCACGGCCGGCTCGCACGTCAACCAGCAGACGGGCGCGACGGTCAACAACTTCTACAACTGGCACACCCTCTTTCAGACCGCGACCGACGCGAGCTTCTTCGCCGTCATGGCGGTCGGCGCCACCGTCGTCATCATCTCGGGCGGCATCGATCTGTCGGTCGGGTCGATTTACGCCATGGCCGGCGTGGGCATGGCCATGGTGCTGCGCGCCGTGCACCCGTCGGGCGGCGTCGAAACCGTGGTACTCGGACTCACGGTGTCGCTCGGGATTGGGCTGGTCTGCGGCGTCCTCAACGGCCTCATGGTGGTCGGCTTGCGCGTGCATCCGTTCGTCATCACGCTCGGGACGATGTGGATCATCCGCGGCGTCGCGTTCGTCGCCAGCCAGGCCGAAAGCATCCTCGTGTCCCACTCGCTCACCTCGGTCGCGAAGGCGTCGCTCGGCCTGGGCGAGGAACTGCATCCCGTGCCGCTCCTCGTGATGCTCGTGTGCGCCGCCATCGGCAGCATCTACCTGACGCAGACGGTGATGGGGCGCCACACGTTCGCGGTCGGCGGCAACCCGGAAGCCAGCCGGTTTTCCGGCCTCCGGTTGAACCGGATTCTCGTGGGGGTCTACGCGATCTCCGGCGTCACGGCCGCGCTCGCCGCCTTCATGGGCGCGAGCTTCTACGGGTCGGCCTCGTGCGCCGACGCCACCGGCTACGAGCTCTACGTCATCGCCTCGGCGGTGGTTGGAGGCGCGAGCCTCTCCGGCGGCAAGGGCAGCGCGGTGAGCGCGACGCTCGGCGCCATCCTGATCGTGCTCATCCGCCAGTCGATCCGGACGCTGCACTTCGACCAGAACTACGAGTGGATCATCATTGGGTGTGCGACCGTGCTTGCGGTCGTCTTGGATCAGGCCAGCGCGCGATTCGCGACCCGGCAACTGGCCGCGCGCGCCGGTTTGAAGTGACGTTGACAGGAGTTGTGTACATGATCCGTGCCGTCAAGACCGTCTACGCTTCGACGTTTGCCCTAGCTGCCGCCGCCCTCCTGGCGGGGTGCAGCTCGTCGCCGACGTCCTCGCAGCCCGCCGCGCCGGCGGGCCTGAAGATCGCGCTCATCGCCAAGAGCTCGACGAATCCCGTGTTCCTCTCGGCGCGCACCGGCGCCGAGACCGCCGCCAAGGAGCTCACCGCGAAGACCGGCGTGCCCGTCGAGATCTCATGGCTCACGCCGCCCACCGAGGACGGCCAGATCCAGGCCCAGCGCATCGCGCAGGCCGTCAACGAGGGCGCGAACGCGATTCTGATCTCGTGCTCGGACGCCGGAAAGGTCACCGGCGCGATTAACGACGCCGTGGGGCGCGGCGTCCCCGTGATGACGTTCGACAGCGATGCCCCCGACTCGAAGCGGTTCGCCTACTACGGGGTGGACGACATGAAGACGGGCGAGACGGTGATGGACGAGCTGGCCAAACAGATGGGCGAGAAGGGCGCGGTCGCCATCCTCGCGGGCAACCAGAACGCGCCCAATCTTCGGCGGCGGGTCGATGGCGTCAAGCAAGCCGCCGCGAAGTACCCGAACATGAAGATCGTCGACACCTTCTACCACATCGAGACGCCGCAGGACGCGGCCGCCGAAGTCCTGCGCGTCATGGGCGCGTATCCGCAGGTGCGAGGCTGGGCGATGGTGGGCGGCTGGCCCCTGTTCACGCAGACGCTCCTGACCGATCTCGATCCGACGAAGGTCAAGATCGTCGCCGTTGACGGCCTGCCCGCCGAGCTCGCCTACGTCGACAACGGGCTGGCGCCGGTGCTGCTCGCGCAGCCGACGTACCAGTGGGGCTACGTCGGGGTCAACACCATCTTCAACAAGGTCCATCTCAAGCAGGACGTGCCGGCGGTCATTCCGATGGACCTCGTGCGGGTGACCAAGAACAACCTCGGCACCTGGGCACGCCAGCTCAAGACGTGGGGTTTCACCGACGTGCCGCAGAAGTATCTCGACCTGCCCAACTAAAGGTCTGAGCTTCCATGCGCGCCGATCACATCCGAACTGGCGACAGGGGGTCTGCGGGGGCGAAGCCCCCGGGATCGCACGCATGACCACGCCGGCCGTCGCGTTCGAAGCCGTCACGAAGCGCTTCCCAGGGGTGCTCGCCCTGGAGGACGTGAGCTTCACGATTGCCGCCGGTTCCTGCCACGCGCTCTGCGGCGAGAACGGCGCGGGCAAGAGCACGCTCGGCCGCATCCTGGCCGGGATCTACGTGCCCGATGGCGGCCGCGTGGTGCTCGACGGCCGCCCGCTCGACCTGCGCAGCCCGGAGGAGGGCCTCGCCGCGGGCATCGGCATCGTCCATCAGGAGCTCGCCTTCTGCGAGAACCTGTCGATTGCCGAGAACCTCTGCCTTCGCGCGCTGCCAACCCGCCGCGGCTTCGTGTCGCGGGCGGCCATGGCGGCCCGCGCCACCGCGATGCTCGCCGCCATCGGCGCGTCGTTCGACGTCCGGCGCCACGTCGGCGAACTGACGGTCGGACAACAGCAGCTCCTGCAGATCGCGGCGGCCGTCGATCACGGCGCCAAGGTCATCGTCTTCGACGAGCCGACGAGCAGTCTCTCGCAGCACGAGGCCCTCAAGCTGTACGACCTCATCGACCAGCTGCGGGCCCGGGGCGTGACGTGCATCTATGTCACGCACCGGATGGAGGAGATCTTCCGGCTGTGTGACGCCGTCACGGTGCTCCGCGACGGGCGGCACGTGGCGACTCAACCCGCCTCGACGCTCGACACCGCATCGCTCGTCAACATGATGATCGGCCGAAAGCTCACCGAGTACTTCCCGCCCGAGACGGCCGCGCGCACCGACGAGCCCGTCCTCCAGGTCGAGGCGCTGTCGAGCCCCGGCAAGTTCACCGACATCTCCTTTACGCTGAACGCCGGCGAAGTGCTGGGCATGGCGGGCCTGGTCGGCGCCGGGCGTTCGGAGGTGGCACAGGCGCTGTTCGGCCTCGACCCGGCGGCGATCGGCCAGGTACGCGTCCACGACCGGACCGCGGTCGTCCGGTCGCCGCGCGACGCGATGCGCCTCGGCATCGGGCTCGTCCCGGAAGACCGCAAGCGCCAGGGCCTCATCCTCTCGATGAACGTCGCGTCGAACATGACCATGGCCGTGCTCGACGCGCTGGCACGGATGGGCTTCATCCGACGGAACCGCGAACGGGCGCTCGTCCGTGAGTACTTCCTGCGGCTCGACGTCCGGGCCGCCAGCATGGACGCCGTCATTGCCGGGCTGTCGGGAGGGAACCAGCAGAAGATCGTGCTCGCCAAGTGGCTCGCGGCGCACTGCCGGATCCTCATCCTCGACGAGCCGACGCGCGGCGTCGATGTCGGCGCCAAGGCGCAGATCCACGCGCTCATCGCGGAACTGGCGGCCTCCGGCGCGGCCATTCTGCTGATCTCGAGCGAGCTCCCCGAGGTCCTCCATCTCTCGTCCAGAATTCTGGTCCTGCGCGACGGCCGGCTCGTCGGCGAAATGCCCAGAGCGCAAGCCTCGCAGGACGCCCTCATGCGCCTGATGGCCGGAGTCGCGGCCTAGGACGGGCCATTGGGCCATTGGGCCATTGGGCCATTGAGTTATTGAGCTATTTGTTGTTGGTTATTTGCTATCGAAGAGCGCAAGAGGGCCTGTGCTTCGGTGGTTGCGGGGCCGGCGCCCACTGACTCGACAAGTCGATGGGTCGATGGCCCCGGGGCCGATGTAGGATGTCCCCCATGCGTCGCCTGACTCGTCGACAAGCTCTCGCCGCGAGTGCTGCCACGGTCGCGGCCGGTCTGGCGGCGCGGCCGAGCGCGGCCGGGGCGTCGCCGGCAGAGACCCGGGTCGTCAAGAACGGCCGCCTCAAGCAGTCGGTCTGCCGATGGCCGTACCAGTCCATTCCCCTGCCGGATTTCTGCCAGGCGGTCGCCGACATGGGGCTCACGGCGATTGACCTGCTGCAGCCGAACGAATGGGAGGTCGCCAAGGCGCACGGCCTCACCTGCTCGATGGCCTACGCCGGGCCGGCCGTGAGTTCGATTCCCCGCGGCTTGAACAACCCGGCCAACCACGACGCGATGGTCCAGGATTTCCAGACGAACATCCCGCTTGCGGCCAAGCTCGGTCTTCCCAACGTCATCACGTTCTTCGGTAACGTCCAGCCTGGCATGAGCGAGGCGCAGGCCATCTCGAACTGCGTGGCCGGTTTGAATCGCATGAAGGGGATCGCCCAAGACCACGGCGTGACAATCTGCGTCGAGCTGCTCAACAGCAAAGTGGACCACCACGGCTACCAGGGCGACCACACGGCGTTCGGCGCGCAGGTGATCCAGGCCGTGGGCTCGCCCCGCGTGAAGCTCCTGTACGACATCTACCACATGCAGATCATGGAGGGCGACGTCATCCGCACGATCCGGCAGCACCTGTCGGACATCGCGCACTTGCACACAGGCGGCGTGCCGGGCCGGCACGAGATCGACGACACGCAGGAACTGAACTGGATTGGGATCAGCCGCGCGCTCGTCGAGAGCGGCTATCAGGGGTTCATGGCACACGAGTTCGTCCCCACGCGCGACCCGCTGACCTCGCTGCGCGAAGCGGTCGCCTTGTGCGACGTGTGAGCGACGCCGATCGCGGGGGACGGGCTTGCCGGGGGAAGGCCACGAAGGACGTCGTACCCACCCACGCCACCGGGCGTCGGAGGTCGAGGACGACGACATCGACGCTGGCGGCCTTCCCTCAACGGCTTGCAGATCGCTGCCGGCCTCGACGAAGGCCAGCGCCAGCAAGGACTTCCGCGAGGATCGGTCGCTCACGCAGTCTGTCCTCGACGAGCAGGACGCGGACCATGGGCGTTACCCGGAAGAAGTTTGCCGCCCCGGGGCGGACGTGTCAACGCCCTCTCACCCGGGCTCGCGCGCGACTTACAATGGCGCCATGGAGACTCGAGGACGAGCGCCCGGCGAGCCCCGGAAGACCGCCGCCACGGGGCGGGTCGTCGGCACGGATCTCGACGCCGGCTATCTTCGCGCCATTGCCATGGTCGAGGACCGCCCCGAGAATCAGTCCGGGGCCGACAAGAGCTGGGTTCGGGAGGCCGAAGCCGCATTCGGCCGCCACTACGCCCTGGCCACTCGAGTGACACGTGGACCCGTTCACGGCCCTGCTCGCTGAGCTGGCTGCCCACAGCGTCCGATTCCTCGTCATCGGCGTCGCCGGCGCGAACTACTACGCCGATGGCGGTGCGACGTTGTTCACGACCCAGGATCGGGACCTCTTTCTGCCGCCGGATTCCGACAACCTTCTGAATGCCTGGCGGGCCTGTGAGCACCTCGGCCTGACGTTGTGGCACGGGCGAGAGAGGCTGGATGGGCCGCGAGACCGCGCGCTGGCCGAACGCGTGGTCGAGCACCTCGCCACGACCCGCGCGATCGACGGCTCGGGATTCGAGGCCGACTTTTCGCTCGTCATGGCCGGCTACGACTTCGACACCGTCTGGCTGGAGCGGCGCGTCTTTCGAATCGAGGGGGTGGACGCCCCGGTCGCACGCCTCCTTCATATCGTCACGTCGAAGCAGGCGGTCGGCCGGGAGAAGGACCGGCTCTTCCTCGCGACCCACCGGCACGCCCTCGAGCACCTCATCGAATCGGACGAGCGAGAGCCGGAAGACTCGATCACCGGCCGATCTCGACCTGCTGCGGCGCGTGCACGCGAACACCCGGCAGGTCCACGGTCACCGCAAGCGAGTGGCGGCCTGGCGCGAGGCCGCCGGCGTCGAAGTCGATCGTGTACGTCTGCCGCAGCGCGGCCGCCACGGCCTCGAAGCCCTTGGCGGGATCCGGCTCCCATCGTGCTCGCGAACCCACGACGATGCGCTCTGATGTCGCCGCGCGCAATCGCGAACTCAAGTGTTCGCGCGCCCGTCAGGCGCCGATCGGGTCGAGCTGGGTTCGATGTGGCGCTGCACGACGGCCAGCGCCGCGAGCACGACGGTCATCGCCGCCGCAATCAAGCCGAAGAAGGCCGCGCTGCCGCCCAGGGCGATCGCCCACTCGCCCGCGTAGGTGCTGAGGACACCCCCGGACCGGCCCACCGCCACGGCCGTGCCGACGCCGGTCGCGCGCACCGTCGAAGGATAGACGTGCGCCGCCAACGCGTACATCGTCGTCTGGACCGCGTTAATCAAGCACCCCGACACCGTCAGCATCGCGATGAGTGGCCCGGGCGCGGCGCCGGCGACGATCGGCATCCTGGACAGGACGACGGCGCTCACGGCCGCGGCGGCCGACATCGCCAACATCGTCGGCCGCGACCCCACACGCTCGATGATGACGGCTCCGCCAATCGCGCCCGCGACGCCACCAAGGTTGAAGGCCAGGATCCCCTGACTCGAGTACGCGCCGAGTCCGGCGCCGGCGAGCAGCGCCGGCACCCAATTGAACGCGGTGTAGACGGCCAGCAGACAGGCGAAGAACGACACCCAGAGCGCGAGCGTGTCCCGGCGAAACGCCGGTTGAAACAGGGCGCCAATCGCCACCCGCGCCGGCGCCTCGGTGCTGTCGGTGAATGCCTCGCCTGGCGTGACGACGTGGCCCGCCCGTCGCATGAAGGCGGCCAGCTCCGGCCACCGGGCGCGGTGGCGGACCAGATAGCGCGGGGACTCCGGCAACGCGAACAGGAAGACGACCGCGACGGCCAGGGGCACGAGGCCCCCGATCATGAAGAGCCCTCGCCACCCGAGAGCCGGCAGCAGGACTTCGGCGAACGCGGCCGCCAGCATGGCGCCGAGCGGCACGCAGACAATTGCAAACGTGACGGCAAACGCGCGATGGCGCTTCGGCACGAGTTCGGAGGCCAGCGCCGCGGCATTCGGCATGGCGCCGCCCAGGCCCAGACCGGCCAGAAAGCGCAGGACGCCAAGCGACGTGGGGGTGCCGGCGAACGCGGCGGCGACGGTCAGCACGCCGAACATCGCGACGCTCGCGAGCAGCGCGACCTTCCGTCCCATGCGGTCGCCGAAGTACCCCGCGAGCGCCCCGCCGATCATCATGCCGAACATGCCGCCGGCCAGCACCGGAGCGAAGACGGCGCGCGGCGCCGCCCACTCGCGCATGATCGTCGGGATGGCGATCCCGAGCACCTGGACGTCGGCGCCATCGAAGATGATGGTCGCCGCCACCAGGGCGACCATCATCTTCTGATAGCCCGTCCACTCTCCAGCGTCGAGTTGGGTGCCGATGTCCACGAGTGACGGGCCTCCCTTTCCTCGGCGGGTCTCTAGGTCAGCGCGCGCGGCCTACCGGAACATCAGCGGCGCGACCGTATCCAGGGCGTGCCGCCAGACGACCCACTCGTGCCGTCCCTCGGTCAGGAGGAAGGTGTGCTTGACGCCTTTTTCGGTCAGCGTGGCATCGAGCGCCTTCGCGCTCGGCCCGACGAGGTTGTCCTCGCGGCCCACGTTCATCCACAGGAGCTTGAGCGTCTTGTTCGTCGCAGCCACGTCCTTGAAGAAATCCGGATAGGTCGTGTCGGCGTTCTGCGCGCCGGCGCTCATGACGACGAGCGTGTGGAACAAGTTGAGGTGCGTGAAGCCGATGGCGATCGTCTGGCCGCCGCCCATCGACAGGCCGCCGAGGGCGCGGTCATCGGCCGTCTTCAGCACGCGATAGTGCTGCTCGACGTACGGGAATCACGTCGGTGAGCAGGTCCTGGGCGAACGCGTTGTTCTGCTGGCCGCCCCGGCCGCCGCCGCGTCCCGCTGAGGCGGGCGCCGGCTTGACGGGCCCCGTGCCGACGCCATCGGTCGCGTAGCCGTAGGGCATGACGAGGATCATCGGCTTGGACTTCCCCTCGGCGATCAGGTTGTCCATGATGTAGTTGGCGCGGCCCGTGAGGATCCAGCTCGAGTCGATGTTGCCGGACCCGTGCAGCAGGTAGAACACCGGGTAGTCGTCGTGGCCGCCGTCGTAGCCGGGCGGCGTGTAGATCCACACCGTCCGCGGGCCGCCGATGCTCTTCGACTCGTAGGTCTCGAAGCGCACCGTCCCGTGCGGCACGGGCTTCGCGTCGTCGAAGACGAGTCCGTCGCCCGGCACCTCGACGAGACTGGCCGGCGGGAAGCCGCCGAAGCCGATCTTGACGCTCGGATTCTGCGGGTCCATCGCGATGACGCCGTCGACGTTGAACTGGTAGTTGTAGATGTCCGGGGCGAGGGGGCCGATCGTCGCGGTCCACACCCCGTTCGCGTCCTTGGCCATCGGGTGGGTCTTGCCGTCGATTTCGCCAATGACGTTCACGGCCTTCGCGTCAGGAGCGCGGAACCGCAGCGTGATCGTCCGATCGGGATTCACTTGCGGCGAGACGAGCTGCGGGCCGCCAAACCCTCGGCCCCGGGCGCGCGCCGGAGGCGCCTGTCCGGCCCGCCCTTGGGCCAGCGCCACGGCCACCAACGCGGCCACCATTACACACACCGCACCTGCACGTCGTCCCACGGCACACCCCCTGTTTCGATTGGATCACGTCGGCTTCGCGCACGCTCCCCGCTGGCGCACGTGGGCTTCGGTCCAGCCGCCTACGCTAGCCAAAGCGCGGGCGGCAGTCAAGCCGAATATCGTTTCAACAGTTCGATAATCGCACCCACCGCGCCCGCCGGCCCGCGCGCGGCTCAGCCGAGGCCGTGGCCAATGGCAAAGCCGATTTCGAGCGCCGCGTCCTGCAGGACGGGCAGATACTCGCGCACGAGCGCCTTCGCGTCGATCCGCCCGGCGTTGACGCCGACGTTGATGGCCGCGACCACGGTGCCGTCCCGCCGATGGACGGGCACGGCCATCGAGCGCAAGCCGAGCTCGAGCTCCTGATCGACGACGGCGTAGCCGGAGGCGCGCACCCGGTCGAGCTCGGCGCGCAACGCGGCCTTGTCGGTGATGGTGTGCGGCGTGTGCCGCGTGAGCTTCACCCGGCTCAGATAGCCGGCGCGCGCCGCCGCACTGGCATACGCGACGAGGACCCGCCCCATCGACGTGCAGTCGGCGGGCAGCCGGCTTCCAACCGACAAGCCAATCGACAGGATGCGGCGGGTCGCGGCGCGCGCCAGATAGACGATCTCCTGGCCGTCGAGCACCGCCAGCGACGACGACTCGTGCAGGCGTTCGGCGACCCGCTCGAGCACCGGCTGGGCCGCGCGCGCCACCGGCGTCGAGCCGAGATAGGCGTATCCCAGAGCCAGGATCCGCGGCGTCAGCACGTACTTACCGCTCTGCCCCGCCGCGTAGCCCAACACCTCCAGCGTATGCAGGCAGCGGCGAGCCGCGGCCCGCGACAGGCTGGTCAGCCGCGCGACCTCGGCAATCGACAACTCGGCGTGGCCGTCGCCGAACGCCCGGACGACGGAGAGTCCGCGCGCGAGCGACAGCATGAAGTCGGGATCGGACGCGGTGGCGGCGCGCGCCGGACGGCGGCGCGCCGCGCGGCCGGGCCGGGCGGCGGAAAGACGAGGGACGCGGGTCGGCACTGTTCGGTGACCGAACGCATTATCAACGACGTTCTATTATCGCGCAAGGTAATCGGTATTCGACTTGACAACCCGGCGGCCGGCGTTTCATGCTCGGGCCGCGCCCCAACGCCCGTGGGGCCGCGGAAGGTGGAGACCCGGATGGTTCGGCCGTGCTCGCTTCAAGACGCCATCGCCGCCACCGTCCACGACGGCGACGTCGTCGCCCTGGAAGGGTTCACCCACCTGATTCCGTTCGCCGCCGGCCATGAGGTCATCCGCCAGGGCCGCCGCGGGTTGACGCTCCTGCGGATGACGCCCGATTCTGATCTACGACCAGCTCATCGGCGCCGGCTGCGCCGCCAAGCTCGTCTTCTCCTGGGGCGGCAACCCCGGTGTCGGATCCCTGCACCGGCTGCGCGACGCCGTCGAGCACGACTGGCCCGGCCCGCTCGTGCTCGAGGAGTACACCCACGCCGCGATGGCCAGCGCCTACGACGCCGGCGCCTCGCGGCTGCCGTTCGCGGCGCTCAAGAGCTATCCGGGCGCGCTCGCCGACGTGAACCCGGGCTTCAAGACTGTCGGCTGTCCGTTCACCGGCGAGGTCCTGACGGCCGTGCCGGCCCTGCGGCCGGACGTGGCCATCGTCCACGCGCAGAAGGCGGACCTCGAAGGCAACGTGCTCATCGAGGGCATTCTGGGCGTCCAGAAGCCGGCCGTGCTCGCGGCATCGCGCGCCGTGGTCACGGTCGAGGAGATTGTGCCGAGCCTGCGCGGCGGCCATCCGAACGCGTGCATCCTCCCCCACTGGACCATCACGGCGCTTGCGGTCGTGCCGGGGGGAGCGCATCCGTCGTACACGTACGGCTACTACGCGAGAGACAATGCGTTCTACCACGCGTGGGACGCGATTTCGCGCGACCGCGAGGCCTTCGGCGCCTGGCTCGACGAGCACGTCCATCGCCAAGGACCCGAGGTCTTCGCCGCGCGCGCCGGCCGGGAGCGGCCGAACCCGTGAGCTACTCGGCGCAGGAATTGATGACGGTCGCCGCCGCGCGGCTGTTGGACAACGACGACATCTGTTTCGTCGGCATCGGGCTGCCGTCGGCGGCGTGCAATCTCGCGCGGCTGACCCACGCGCCGCAGATCACCCTCATCTACGAGTCCGGCACGATCGCCGTCCAGCCCGAGACGCTGCCCCTGTCGATTGGCGACGGCGAGTTGTGCGAGACCGCGCTCACGACGGTCGCCGTCCCGGAGTTCTTTCGCTACTGGCTCCAGGGCGGCCACGTGACGGTCGGCTTCCTCGGTGGGGCGCAGATCGATCGGTTCGCCAACCTGAACACGACCGTGGTCGGGCCGTATGATCGCCCCACGGTCAGGCTGCCGGGCGGGGGCGGCGCGCCGGAAATGGCCGTCGCCTGTCGAGAGGTCTACATCGTCATGCCGCAGAGCCGACGAGCGTTCGTCAACAAGATCGACTTCCTGACGACCCTGGGCCACGGCCGCGGCGGCGACGATCGCCAGCGGCTCGGCCTGACGTCGAAGGGACCGACCAAGGTCATCACGGACCTCTGCATCCTGGAGCCGGACCCCACGTCCAAGGAGCTGACGGTCGCCAGCCTGCATCCCGGCGTGACCCTCGCCCAGGTCCAGGCCGCGACGAGCTGGCCCCTTCGCGCCGCCGACCAGGTGAACACGACCGAGCCGCCGACCGCCTTCGAGCTGGAAACCCTGCGGGCGCTCCAGGCCCGAACCGCCGCGGCGCACGGAACGAAGAGAAGTTAGAAGTTAGAAGACAGAAGTTGGAAGTTAGAGGTGAGCCCGTCGCCCGTCGCCTGTAGCCTGTAGCCCGTAGCCCGTAGCCCGTAGCCTGTAGCCCGTAGCCCGTAGCCCGTAGCCCGTAGCCCGTAGCCCGAAAAGAGCCCCCGTCATGACTCGTCCTGTATCGCTGATTGGAACGCGCCGGCCACCCGAAGGGACCCATCCTCCGCTCGACTCGCCCGGATACCGTTCGACGGCGCTTCGCCATCCGACCGAGCCGCTGGTGATCATCCCGCAGACCTTGTCGGAGCTCACGGGGCCCGTTTACGGCTACGACCGGGTCGGACCAATCGACGCCGACTTGACCCGCCAGCATCCCGGCGAGCCGCTTGGCGAACGCGTCATCGTTGAAGGACGAGTGTTGGACGACGACGGGAGGCCGATTCCGGAGACGCTCGTCGAGGTCTGGCAGGCGAACGCGGCCGGCCGCTACGCGCACAAGGTTGACCAGCACCCGGCGCCGCTCGACCCGAATTTCACGGGTGCGGGGCGCACGGTGACCGACCGGGAGGGCCGGTACCGGTTCGTGACGATCAAACCGGGCGCCTACCCGTGGAAGAACCACCCGAATGCCTGGCGACCGGCGCACATCCATTTCTCGCTGTTCGGCCAGAACTTCACGACGCGGCTCGTCACGCAGATGTATTTTCCCGGCGACCCGCTGCTGCCCTTCGACCCGATCTTCAATTCCGTGCCGGACGCGCGCGCCCGGACGCGGATGATCTCGCACTTCGACCTCGAGCGAACCGAGCCCGAGTGGGCGCTCGCGTTCCATTTCGATCTCGTGTTGCGCGGTTCGGCGGCGACGCCGATGGAGCGATAACCCATGGCTGCCGAGACCCCCTTCCAGACGGTCGGGCCCTTCTTCAACTTCGCGCTGGCCTTCGCCGGCGGCGACACGCTCGCCACCGCCGCAACGGCCGGGCAGCCCATCACGATCGCAGGGGTCCTGCGCGACGGCGCCGGCGCGCCGGTCGCCGACGCGCTCATCGAAATCTGGCAGGCCAACGCGAACGGCCGGTACCACCACCCGAGCGACACGGGTGAGGCGGCCATCGATCCGACGTTCGACGGTTTCGGCCGCGTGCCGACCGACGCGGCCGGCGGCTTCTCGTTTCGCACGATCAAACCCGGCGCCGTCCCAGGGCCGGACGGCCGCCCGCAGGCGCCGCACGTGCTGATCTCGATCCTGGCGCGTGGCATACTCACGCGACTGGTGACCCGGGCCTATTTCGAGGACGATTCGATGACGGCCGACGATGCGGTATTGAGCCTCGTGCCAGCCGCCCGCCGCCCGACCCTGATCGCGCGCCGGGTAGCGCCCGGTCGCTACCGGTTCGACATCGTGCTGCAGGGCGAGCACGAGACCGTCTTCTTCGATATCTAGCCCGACCATGAGTCTCACCGCATCCCTGTTCGGCGACGACACGGTGGCGGCACTCTTCTCCGAGCCGGCGCAGATCCAGGCGATGCTCGACGTGGAGGTGGCGCTGGCCGAGGCGCTCGCCACGGCGGGCGTCGTGCCGCGCGCGAGCCTCGACGCGATCCGCACGGCGGCCCGCGCCGATGAGTACGACGCCGCGGCGATTGCAGGGGAAGCCGCGCGCGCCGGCAACGCCGCGATCCCGCTCGTCCGCCACTTCACGGCGCACGTGGCGGCGATCGACGCGGATGCCGCGCGGTACGTGCACCTTGGCGCGACCAGCCAGGACGTTCTCGATACGGCCCTCGTGCTTCAGTTGCGGGGCGCGCTTCCGCGGCTCCTCGACCTCGTCGAGCGCGCCGCGGCGGCGGCCGCACGGCATGCGCGCGAGCACCGGCACACGCCCATGCCGGGCCGGACGTGGCTCCAACAGGCCACGCCCACGACCTTTGGCCTCAAGGCCGCCGGCTGGCTGGACGCCCTCCTGCGCACGCGCGCGGCCGTCGTTGAGTCCGCGGCCGCCGCCTTCGTCCTGCAGTTCGGCGGCGCCTCGGGCACCCTGGCCGCACTTGGCGAGGCCGCGCCGGCCGCCACGCGCGCACTCAGCGAGCGGCTCAATCTGCCGGCGCCGGACATGCCGTGGCACGCGCATCGCGATCGGATCGTGCGCTTCGCCTGCTCCATCGGCGTGCTCGCGGGCTCGCTCGGGAAGATTGGCCGCGACCTTGGCCTGCTCGCGCAGACCGAAGTCGGCGAGGCCCGCGACGCGGCGTCCGCGGGCGGGTCGTCGGCGATGCCGCACAAACAGAATCCGGTCGCGTCGGCCGTGGCGATTGCGGCCGCGGTCCGCGCGCCCGGCCTGGTGGCCACGCTGCTCGCCGCCATGCCGCAGGAGCACGAGCGCGGTCTGGGCGGATGGCCCGCCGAGTGGGAGGTCATCCCGGAGCTCGTCATTCTCGCGTCGGGGTCGGCGCGCGCGGTGGCCGATGCCCTCGATGGCCTCGTGATCGATCCGGCCCGCATGGCCGCCAACCTCGCCATCACGCGCGGGCTCTCGCAGTCCGAGGCCGTCGTCGTCGCCCTTTCCCCCGAGCTCGGCCGCGCCGAGGCGTATGCGGTCGTCGAGGCGGCGAGTCGTCGTGCGGCCGCCGGGCACGGCTCGCTCGAGGCCGCGCTTGGCGAGGATGTGCGGGTGCGGCGGGCGCTCGCGCCAGAGGCCATCGCGCGGTGCCTCGATCCCACGCAGTATCTGGGCCAGGCGGATGCCTACATCGACCGCGCGCTCACGGCCTGGCGCCAATTGGAGCGCGAGCGTGCCTGAGACCAAGGTCAACGGCTGCCGTCTCTCGTACGCGATCGAGGGACCGACCGGCGCGCCGGCGCTCGTGCTGTCGAACGCGCTGGGCACGACCCTGCGGCTGTGGGACTCGCAGTTCGAGCGCTTCGCCGAACGCTACCGGGTCATCCGCTACGACACGCGCGGCCACGGCGCGTCCGAGACGCCGCCGGGCGAGTACGCGCTCGACGACCTCGGACGGGACGTGCTCGGCCTGCTCGACGCCAACGGCATCGACCGGGCGCACGTCTGCGGCGTATCGCTCGGCGGCCTCATCGCCTTGTGGCTGACCGTGCACGCGCCGTCGCGAGTCGGCCGCGCCGTACTCGCGAACACCGCGGCCCGAATCGGCACCCGCGAGGGATGGCAGGAGCGGATCGATCACGTGCGGTCGCGCGGCTGCGCCGACCTCGCGGCAGCCGCGCCCGCCCGGTGGTTCACCGAGCCGTTCCGGCGCGCCCATCCCGAGACCGCGCAGTGGTTCGCCGCGATGGTCGCCGGCTGCTCGCCGGACGGCTACGCCGCGTGCTGCGCGGCCCTTCGCGACGCCGACCTTCGGCCGGTGCTCGGCCAGATCACCGCGCCGGTGCTCGTGATCACCGGCGCCGCCGACCCTTCCACGCCGCCATCGGACGGCGACTTTCTCTGCGCGCATATTCCGAACGCCCAGCGGCTGGCGCTGCCCTGCTCGCACCTATCGAACGTCGAAGAGGCGGACACCTTCACCCGCGAGGTCACCCGCTTCCTCGCCTCCTGAGGAGGACTGCTATGGACGACGAGACCCGCCGCACGCGCGGCACCGCGATGCGCCGCCAGGTGCTCGGCGACGCCTACGTCGATCGCGCGAACGAACACGTCACGGATTTTTCGGCGGAGTTCCAGGACCTGTTGACCCGTTATGCCTGGGGCGAGATCTGGACGCGGCCCGGGCTGGATGTCCGCACGCGGCGCATGATCGTGCTCGGCACGCTGCTCGCACTTGGCCGCTGGGAAGAGTTTCGCGCCCATGCCGTCGCGGCGCTCACCGAAGGCGGCTTCTCGATGAACGACTTGAAGGAAGTGGCCCTCCAGCAGGCAATCTACTGCGGCGTGCCGGCCGCGAACACCGCCTTCTCGATCCTCGGCGAACTCGACGAGCCTGGCCGATGACCAACGCGCGCCCTGTCGCCGGCCGGACGATTCAGGACGGGCCCGTATGAGAACGCAAGTCGGCATCGTCGGCGCCGGTCCCGCGGGACTCATGCTGTCGCACCTGCTCTACCTCGAAGGGATCGAGTCGGTCGTGCTCGAGCGCCAGAGCCGGGAACACGTCACGCATCGCGTGCGGGCCGGCGTCCTCGAGCAGGGCACGGTCAACCTGATGACGTCGGCCGGACTGGGCGATCGGGTGCGCCGCGAGGGCCTCATCCATCACGGCATCGAGATCCGGTTCGAGCGCGCCGGACACCGCATTGCCATGAGCGAATTGACCGGCGGGAAGACGATCACGATCTACGGCCAGCAGGAAGTCGTCAAGGACCTCATCGACGCGAGGCTCGCTGCCGGCGGCGCCGTTCACTTCGATGTCGACGACGTGCGTCTCGAGGATGTCGCGACGACCACCCCGCGGCTGCGCTGCTCCATCGGCGGCGCGCGGGTCGACCTCGCGTGCGACTACGTGGCGGGTTGCGACGGCTTTCACGGCATCACGCGCCATGCGATTCCGCCGGGCGTGCTGCGAACGTTCGAGCGGATCTATCCGTTCGGCTGGGTGGGCATTCTGGCGGAGGTGGCGCCCTCCACCGATGAGCTGATCTACGCACACCACGAGCGCGGCTTCGCGCTGCACAGCCTTCGCACGCCGGAGCTCAGCCGCCTGTACGTCCAATGCGACCCGGCCGACTCAATCGACCTCTGGCCCGACGCGAGAATCTGGGACGAGCTGCACCGCAGGTTCGAGACCGACGATGGCTGGGCGCTCCACGAGGGCCCGATTCTCGAGAAGAACATCACCTCGATGCGGAGCTTCGTCGTCGAACCGATGCAGTACGGGAGGATCTTTCTCGCCGGCGATGCCGCGCACATCGTGCCGCCGACGGGCGCCAAAGGCCTCAACCTCGCCATCTCCGACGTGCGGGCGCTCGCCCGCGCGCTCACCGCGCGCTATCGCACCGGAGACACCACGCTGCTCGACCAGGTACTCGTCGACCTGTCTCGCGCGCGTCTGGCAAGTCCAGCACTTCTCGTACTGGATGACCACGATGCTGCATCAGTTCCCCGATGACGCGGGCGGCTTTCAGGGCCGGCTGCAGCTTGGCCAGCTCCACCATCTCGCCTCGTCGCGGGCGGCGCAAGCCAGCCTCGCCGAGAACTACGTCGGCCTGCCGGACGACTGAGGGCCGATACCCTCTTTACACCATGAAGCTCATGGAGGATGGCCGGCGTTGTGAGCTGGAGGCCCGGCGAAGCCGGGCCTTGGCGCCACGGAGAGTCCGGCGGAAAGACGAGCGGCAGCGGCTCGGAACAGTCAAGCCGCTCGCCTTTCCGCCGGACTCTCCGCGGCGCGCCGCCGAGGCGGCGGCCAGCTCACCTCGTCACACGCTGGCCAGCCTCCACGCGCTCCATGGTGATCCCTCGTCAAGGATCAGGCTGGATTAGGATGACGCGGTCGAAGGCGAAGGCCGCAGTCCGAACAGCCGCGCGGCGTTTTCTTTGAGAATCAGCGGGCGGACCTCGTCCCTGATCGCGATCTTCTCGAAGTCGGCCATCCAGCGGTCCGGGGTGATCAGCGGATAGTCGGAGCCGAACAGCACTTTGTGCTTGAGCAGGGTGTTGGCGTACTGGATGAGGTTCGCGGAGAAGTACTTCGGCGACCAGCCCGACAGGTCGATATAGACGTCCGGCTTGTGGAGACAGATCGAGATCGCCTCGTCCTGCCACGGAAACGACGGATGAGCCAGGATGATCGGCAAGCCCGGGAAATCGACCGCGACATCGTCGATGAGCATCGGGCGGCCGTACTTCAGGCGGACGCCTCCGCCGCCGGGCATGCCCGTGCCGATGCCGCTGTGTCCCGTGTGAAAGAGGACCGGAAGCCGCGCCTCGGCGAAGACTTCGTACAGCGGGTACGCCATCGGATCGTTTGGCGCGAACTGCTGGAGCGGCGGATGCAGTTTCAGCCCGTGCACGCCGCCGGCGGCGATGAGCCGCCGCGCTTCGCGCACCGCCTCCGGGCCGCGCGTCGGATCGATGCTCACGAAGGCGGCGGCGACGTCCGCGTGCTCGGTGGCGAACGCGACGACCTCGTCGTTGGTGGCCGACGGCCGGCCGGTCAGCCGTTCGTCCACGGTGAAGACAATGAAGGCCATCTTGCGCGACCGGTAATACTCGGCCTGCGCCGCCCACTCGACGTCGGCGCCGCTCTTGCCGAAGTACTGCTCGGCCGCCTGAGCCGTGGCCGTCCAATCGGTCTGACGCGCCCGCAGGTGCACGTGGCTATCGATCGCGACCAGGTCGTCGATCTTCCAGCGTGGAATGGGTTTCTCGGTCATCGTTACCAGCCGGGGGGCTTCACCCCCGCGGCCCCCCCTACGGCGTCTCTCGCCCCGCGCTGCGTCGCGGGGCTCCGTTCCGCCGGGCTCGCGTCGCTTCGCTCGCTCGCGACAATCGCCTAGCGCGGCCAGACGAGCTTCGCCGTCTCGCCGACCAGTTCCAGTTTGCGCTTCTGGTCGTCGGGGGACAACCGATTCCCCTCCTCGGTCGAGGCGAACCCGCACTGCGGGCTCAACGCCAGCCGGTCCATGGACACGAACTTCGCGGCCTCGGCGATTCGCGTGCGGAGCTCCGCGACGGTCTCGAGGTGCGGCTTCTTCGAACTCACCAGCCCCAGCACGACGGTGCGATCGTCGGGAACAAACCGAAGCGGCTCGAACGTCCCGGACCTCGGGTCGTCGTATTCGAGCAGGAAGCGGTGGAACTTGGCGCGCGAGAACACGCGCTCCGCGATCCGGTCGTAGCCGCCCGACGCGTAGAACATGCTCTGGTAGTTGCCGCGGCAGATATGGATCCCGAAGGTCACGCCGGTGTGTCCCGCGATGATCGCGTTGTCGAGCTCGACGCAGGCATCGATCAGGCGGTCGGGGTCGCTCCCCCGCTTGCGGTAGCCCTCGCGAATCGACTCATCCAGCAGGGCCGCATACTGTGGCGCGTCGATCTGGATGTACTCGCAGCCGAGGCGCTTGAGTTCCTGAATTTCTCGGCGCGTGAAATCGACGACGTCGGCCAGGTAGCTGTCGCGCGTGGCGTACGCGCCGCTCGACTTCTCCGGGTCGTAGTAGGCCGCGGCCTGCTGCGCGCTGACCAGGGTCACTTTGACCGGCCGCTTGGTGCGGCCGCGCAAATAAGTGAACTCCTCGACGCTCATCTGGCGGCGCCAGCGGAGCTTCTCGACCACGACCGGGCGCTGGAGCGTCAGCTCGACGCCGCGCTCGTCGTGGAAAGGAATGGACCAGCCGCCGAGCTTCTCGAACCCTTCGAGCGACTCGACCAGGTGGCCGAAGAACGCGTACCGGCGCAACTCGCCGTCGGTGACGACGTCGAGGCCGGCGGCTTCCTGCAACCGGACGGCATCGTCCACGGCGCGGTCCTCGATGGCCTTGAACTCGACGGGGCCGAGGTCGCCGCGCTCGAGGCGGCGACGCGCGTCGAGGAGCGTGGCGGGCCGCAGGAGACTTCCGATGCCTTCACTTCGACAGATCATGAGAAAACCTCGTTCCGATTGGCGGCCAATCGGCGCGTCGAGGATGCCGCGCCCGCCGACCCGTTGTCAAGGCGAATATCGTCGCGGCCGTTCGA
Organism: uncultured Acidobacteriota bacterium; assembly: GCA_963849525.1. Taxonomy (GTDB): domain Bacteria; phylum Acidobacteriota; class Vicinamibacteria; order Vicinamibacterales; family SCN-69-37; genus CAVXSP01. The sequence continues at coordinate 102,738 of CAWKHL010000012.1, forward strand.
TATTCGCACAAGACCAGCAACCATCCGGCTATTGGTTATTTCTTATTGGTTATTGGTTATTGGTTATTTGGCGTCACAGCTCGAGTTCGAACGTCACCGCTCAGACCTGACCGACGGCGCGACGTCAGCGCGAGGTTCCGCGGGACGAGGTCAGAGATCTTCAAATAACAAATAACCAATAAGAAATAACCAATAGCTCGGTGGTCCGCTGCCTATTTCTTCTTCCGCTCTCTCACAATCTGCTCGGCCATGAGCCAATCGGTCACCTCGTCGCCATTCTGGCCGCCGCGCGCGAGGAACAGGTGGTAGGCCTCGAGCGCGATCTCCTCGTTGGAGATGGGCGCGGCTGGCTTCGGCGCGCGCTTCGTCACGCGACGCGGCCGCGCTCGCTCGGTGGTGGGCTTCTTCGTCTTGTCCTTTGGCGTGCTGGTTGCTCGTGTTCGTGCCATCGGTCGCCTCTCGTGCTCATTGCTGTTGCTGCTGTTGCTGGCTCGTCTGCTCCTCGCCCATCGGCGCCGTCGCTTCGCGCGACATCCACGGCACGAACGGGAGGGCGTCTCCGGCCAGCGTCGGCTGCGCCGACCCGACGGTCACCCCGACCGAGAGGTCGCTTCGCACCGTGCTGACGCCCTTGAAGACCCCGCGCGTCGGAGGTACGTCCGCGTAGTCACGGCCGATCGCCACGCAAATGTGGCGGTCGGCCGCGATGAGGTTGTTCGTCGGATCGAAGCCGGTCCAGCCGAGCTCGGGCAGGAGGACCTCGACCCAGGCGTGCGTCGCGCCGTCGGCCGACCGTTGCGTGAGGTCGGCCTGATGAAAGAAATACCCGCTGACGTACCGGCAGGGCAGGCCCAGACGCCTGGCGAGCGCGATGAAAATGTGCGCGAAGTCCTGGCACACCCCCTTGCGCGCCTCCAGCGCGTCGTCGATGGGCGAGTCGACCCGCGTGCTTTGCTGGTGATACTCGAACCGCCGAAACATCTCGTGCGTGAGCCAGCGAGCCGTCTGCAGCGGGTCGGCGTGCCGGGCGAGCCCGATCTCCTCCGCGAACGCGTCGAGGAGCGGCGTCGGCCGCGCGAACTGGCTGGGGTTCAGGGCTTCCCACAACTCTCCGGACCCGACCATGGCGTCGAGGCGCGCCCAGGCCCCGTCGTCCAGCGCCTCGGGCAGCGGCGGGGGCGCGAGGCAATCGACCAGGGCCTCGGCGGTAATGGTCAGCTGGGAGTGGCGCCCGGGGATGTCGAAGTGATGGACGGAGTTGCCGTCCTGGTCCTGATACATCAGGACGCGCGCGCCAGGCGCCGTGCTGAATCCGAAGTGCAGGCAGCGCTGCGTGGCGTCGTTGCGCGGCTGCATCCGCGCCTCCATGACGCTCTCGCTGATCGGCACCTCATAGGTGAAGCGCGTGGTGTGGCGAATCGTGTAGACCATACGTGAACCTCGCGCGGCCGCTCAGGCCGACAACGCCGCCTCGATGCGGTATCCGATGTACGTTTGATAGAGCGCGGCGTGGATCTGGACGCAATGCCGTCGAATGCCCTCGAAGTACGTGTGGGGATCCTCGAGGATTTCGTCGACCTGCCCATAGTCGAGCGAGGCGTGCAGGCGCCCGGCCAGCCGCTCGGCCTGCCCCCCCGACCGCCGCGACGTGACGCGGGCGAGCGCCTGCAGCGCCGATTCGACGCGGGACGCGGCGAACCGCACCGACCGCGGAAACTCCGGATCGAGCAGCAGGAACTCGGCGACGCGACCCAGCTGCACGTCGGCCGTATAGCAGCGGCAATACGCTTCGAGCGCCGAGCACGACCGCAGCAGGCTCACCCCGCCGGCGCGGTCGCCGGCCGCGCTGCTGGCCGAGACCGGGTCGCTGCCGAAATGCGCGTCGAGCAAGAGCGCCGTCTCGCTGGCGCGTTCGATGAACCGTCCGGCCTGCAGGTACTGCCAGCCTTCGCCCTGCCCCATCGTCGAGTCGGTGATGCCCTGAAAGAGGTGGATGCCGTCGATCACAAGCCGGGAGAGATAGTGCAGCCGCGCCGACGGCGCCGACGCACAGGCTTGCCGGACGCGCAGGAACAGCTCGTTGATCTGCTGCCACATGTCGGAGCTGATTTCTTCGCGCACCTGCCGCGCGTTCTCCCGCGCCTGGGTGATGCAGGCGGCCACCGATTCGCGGTTCGACAGATCGAACACCAATTGATCGATCAACGCGGACGGGCTGTCGGGCAGGTCGGGGAGGGCGGCAGCCTCAATCCCTCGTAGAGACGGTCGAAGTTCCATCGGTCCGATCCGGCGCGGCGATCCAGGCCCAGATCGAGGCGGACATCGACAACGCGAATCGTGTGCTCGGCGCGTTCGAGGTATCGGCTCATCCAGTAGAGCGCGTCGGCGACTCGTGACAGCAGCATGCCTCCGCTACTCCTTCAACACCCAGGTGTCCTTGCTACCACCACCCTGTGACGAATTGACGACGAGCGAGCCCTTCCTGAGCGCCACCCGCGTCAGGCCGCCCGGCACGATCGTCACGTCGGCGCCGTAGAGCACGTACGGCCGCAGGTCGACGTGGCGGGGCTCGATCCGGTCGTCGACGAAGCACGGCGCTTGCGACAGCGAGAGCGTGGGCTGCGCGATGAAGTTGCGCGGATCGGAGCGAATCATGTCGCGAAACCGCTCGCGCTCACGGGCGGTGCTGTGCGGCCCGATCAGCATGCCATAGCCGCCCGACTCGCCCACCGCCTTGACGACGAGCGAGTCGAGATGCTCGAGGACGTACTGGCGGTCGGACGGATTCGCGAGCAGGTACGTCTCGACGTTCGAGAGAATCGGCTCCTCCGACAGATAGAACCGGATGATCGCCGGGATGTACGCATAGACGGCCTTGTCGTCGGCGAGTCCCGTGCCGATGGCATTCGCCAGCGAGACGTTCCCGGCGCGATAGGCGTTGAGCAGCCCGGCGACGCCCAGGAACGAGTCCGGCCGGAACGCCAGCGGATCGAGAAAGTCGTCGTCCACGCGGCGGTAGATCACATCGACCCGGCGCAGCCCGGCGGTCGTCCGCATGTAGACGATGTTGTCGTGGACGAGGAGGTCCCGCCCCTCGACGAGCGGCACCCCCATCTCGCGCGCGAGGAACGCGTGCTCGAAGTAGGCGGAGTTGCCCACGCCCGGCGTCAACACGACGAACGTCGGGTCGGATCGATTGGGCGGCGCCAAGGTGCGCAGCGTCGCAAGCAGCGCCTGGCCGTAGTGCGCGATCGAGCTGACGTTGTACCGATCGAACAGCCCCGGAAACACCCGCTTCATCACTTCGCGGTTCGCGAGCATGTACGACACGCCGCTCGGCACGCGCAAGTTGTCCTCGAGGACGACGAACCGGCCGTCTTGCAGGCGCACCAAGTCCGTCCCGGCGACCGAGACGTAGATGTCGCGGTGGACGTGGACGCCGCGCATCTCGCGGCGGAAGTGACGGCAGCTCTGTACGAGGTCGCGCGGAATGACGCCTTCGGCCAGGATCCGCCCCTCGTGGTACACGTCCTTCAGAAAGAGGTTGATGGCCGTCAGCCGCTGTCTGAGCCCACGCTCGAGCACGTGCCACTCGGCGGCCGGAATGATTCGAGGCAGCAGGTCGTACGGAAAGATCCGCTCGGTGCCCTGCTCGTCGCCGTAGACGGTAAAGGTAATCCCCTGCGTGAGAAACGCGCGGTCGGATTCGGCCTGATACTCGCGGAGCTCCGGCGCGGAGAACGCGAGGAGGTCCTCGAGCAGGGCCCGGCAGTGGGGGCGCGCCTCACCCGAGCGCTCGAACATCTCGTCGTACACCATTCCCAGCTCGTACCGCTGGAACATCGCATGCGAGACGGACGACACGGAATCAGACACGTTTCCCAATGAGAAGCAAACGGCGAGCCAGGTGCTCGACCGAGGCCCAGCCCGCGGCGAGTTGCGTCGTTTCGCCCCAAAACGTCGAGACCGACGCGCGGCGTTGGCAGGGCGCGGGCGACACGGTCGCCACAAAACTGTCGAAGCTCATCCAAGGTTCCACATGATTGTTGGAACAACCGCGGCCACCGTCGTCTTATTCTGGACGTTGCGCGCCGATTGACGGCAACGTTCTTGCTGGTTCTCGGGTATCGTGTTGCCGGAGGAACATCGCGTGAGTGATCAAGTCGTGCCGGTTGACGATGGCTCGTCGTTGTGGACGCTCGAAGAGATCAACCGGCTCGTGTCGGAGAGTGGAAGCGCCTCCGAGACGCTCACCAACGTCGTCCATTTGATCCGGCGACGGTTCCAGACCGACGTCTGCTCGGTCTACCTCCTGGAGCCGAACCGGTCCAACCTCGTGCTGGCCGCCACCATCGGGTTGCAGCCGGCGAGCGTGGGCCGCGTACGCATGCGGCTCAGCGAGGGGCTCGTCGGGCTCGTCGGCGAGCAGCTGCGGCCGCAGGTGCTCGCCGACGCCTCGGCGCACCCGCGATTCAAGTACTTCGCCGAAGCGGGTGAAGACCCCTATCGCTCGTTCCTCGGCGTGCCCGTGCTCGACCGCGGGCTCCTGCAGGGCGTGCTCGTCGTGCAGACGATCGAGCGCCGCGTGTTCAGCCAGGACGACGTGCGGCTGCTCGTGATGGCCGGCGCCCAGCTGGCGCCCATCGTCACCGAAGCGCGCACGCTCGGGCAGTTCGTCGCACCGGCCCACCAGCGCCTGCGCGCGATCGCCCAGAACCTGTGGTGGAGCTGGGACCACGACGCCTCGAGCCTGTTTCGCGACCTCGACCCGGTGCTCTGGGGCCAGGTCGACCACAACCCGATCGCGATGCTGCAGCAGCTGCCCATCGACCGCCTGGAGGAACGCGCCCTGCAGCTCGCGCTGCACAGCCGGATCAACTACGCGTACCGCCGGATGCAGGAATATCTGGCGGCGAAGGAAACCTGGGGGGAACGCCATTCGGGCGTGCTCTGGGCGAGGCCCGTCGCCTACTTCTCGGCCGAGTTCGGCTTGCACGAGTCGATTCCCATCTACTCCGGCGGCCTGGGCATCTTGGCCGGCGATCACATCAAGAGCGCGTCGGACCTGGGCATTCCGCTCGTGGGCGTGGGCCTCTACTACGACCAGGGGTACTTCCGGCAGCGCCTCGACGGCACGGGCTGGCAGCACGAGGACTACATGGATCTCGACCATGCGGTGCTGCCGATCGAGCCGGCCATGCGCGGCGGCGTCCCGATCCTGGTCAGCATCGACACACGGAACGGCCCGATTTCCGCGCGCGTCTGGAAGCTCGCGGTCGGCCGCAACACCCTGCTGCTGCTCGATTCGAACGTGGACGGCAACCAGCCCGAAGACCGCCAGCTGACCGCGCGGCTGTACGGCGGCGACCAGCGCGTCCGCATCCGCCAGGAGCTGCTGCTGGGCGTCGGCGGCGTGCGCGCGCTGCACGCCGTGGGCGTCTCGCCGGGCGTCGTGCATCTCAACGAAGGGCACAGCGCGTTCGCGGCGCTCGAGCTCGTCCGCCACCAGATGCGGCGGGAAGGGATCGACGCCGAGGAAGCCATTCGCCGCGTCGCGGCGCACGTCGTCTTCACGACCCACACGCCCGTGCCGGCCGGCCACGACCGCTTCCCCGCCGAGCTGGTCGAGGAGCATCTCGGTCCGCTGCGCGACGCGCTGGGCATCGACTATGGCGCCTTCATGGCGCTCGGCCGCGTGAATCCCTACGACCTCGACGAGGACGTTCTGCATGACCGTGCTCGCGCTCAAGCTCAGCCGGCGGGCGAACGCCGTCTCGTCGCTGCACGGCGAGGTCTCGCGGGCGATGTGGATGCCGCTCTACCCGGGGCGCAGCGACGACGAGGTGCCGATTGGCCACATCACCAACGGCATCCACGTGCGCAGCTGGCTCGCGCCGCAGATGCGCCAGGTCTACGACCGCCACCTGGGTCCGGACTGGCCGGCCCGCGGCAGCGACCCCGCGCTCTGGCAGTCCATCGGCGCCGTCGATGACGGCGAGATGTGGGAGACCCACCAAACGCTCAAAGGGCGCCTCATCGACTTCGTCCGCCGCCGCACGACGCGCGATGCCGAGCGGCGCGGCGAGCCGCCGGCGCTGGTCGATCAGCTGCGACGGACGCTGAGCCTCGACGCGCTCACGATCGGCTTCGCCCGTCGGTTCGCGACCTACAAGCGCGCGAACCTGATCCTCGAGGATATCGAGGCCATCGCCTCGCTCGTGAACCACCCGCAAATGCCCGTGCAGCTCATCTTCGCCGGCAAGGCGCACCCGCGGGACGAGCCGGGCAAGGCAATGCTGCAGCAGATCGCCCAGCTGATGCGCGATTCGCGGTTCGCCGGGAAAGTGGTTTTCCTCGAGGACTACGACATAAATGTCGGGCGCCACCTCGTCCAGGGCGTGGACGTCTGGCTCAACAACCCCAGGCGCCCGCTCGAGGCGTGCGGCACGAGCGGACAGAAGGTCGTGCTGAACGGCGGCTTGAATCTGTCCGTCCTCGACGGCTGGTGGGCGGAAGCCTACGACGGGTCGAACGGATTCGCCATCGGCACCGGAGAAGCCCACACCTCCACCGACGTCCACGACCGCCGCGACGCCGAAGCGCTGTATACGGCCCTGTGCGACGAGGTCATCCCGCTCTACTACGACCGCGACGCCGACGGCCTGCCGCGCGGATGGATCGCGCGGATGAAGCGGGCCATCAGAACGCTCGGCTGGCGGTTCAGCGCCGACCGGATGGTCATGGACTACGTCGAGCGGGCCTACGTCCCGGCGGCTGGCGGCACGAGCTGCGACCTGCGCAGCTAGCCGAAGGCGCCAAAGGCATAGAATAGAACGTGTGAACCAGCCGTCCGAGACGCCCGAGAACACCACCCCGCCGCCGTCGCCGCCTCCGGCCGACCGATCGGGCTTCTTCACCGGCGTGCTCGCCGCCACGGCCATCCTGGCGCTGGCCGTCGCCATCACCACGTGGTTCATTTCCGATCGGGAGATCCGAGAGCTTCAGAGCGAGGTGGCCGCGCTCACCCAGACGGCGCAGCGTCCGGCTGGCCAGGCGAGCGCTCCCGAGGCCGCCGCGGGCGGTGACTCGCCGGTCGGGCAGGTGATTGACGTCTCACAGGCGCCCGCGAGCGGCAACCCCAACGCCGTCGTCACCCTCGTCGAGTTTTCCGACTACGAGTGCCCGTTCTGCATCCGGAACTTCCAGCAGACCATGCCGCTCATCGAGCAGAACTACATCCAGCCCGGCAAGGTTCGCTACGTCTTCCGCGACTTTCCGATCGACGCGAACCACCCGCAATCCATCCGCGCGCATGAAGCGTCGCGCTGCGCACTCGAGCAGGGCAAGTTCTGGCAGCTCCACCCCCACCTCTTCAGCCCGCCCGGCACGCATACGCCGATTGCGCTCGAGGATCTGGCCAAGAAAGCCGGGCTGGACATGACGGCCTTTCGGGCGTGCATCGCCAGCGGCCGGACGACGCCCGAAGTGCGCGAGACGGTCAACCTCGCGGTGCGGTTGGGCGCGACCGGCACGCCGTGGTTCTTCGTCGGCATGCGGGACCTCAAGACGAACACAGTTCGCATCGTCAAGCCCATCGGCGGCGCGCAACCGTACCAGCAGTTTGCCTCCGTCCTGGACGCGGCCCTGGCCCAAACGCGAGCCGACTGACCGTGCCCACCGTTCCGCCGTCGATCGCCAGCGTCGCGCCCGCGCTCCGCTCGGGAGCACTCGAGGCGACCGACCTCATCGAGGCGGCCCTCCAGGCGATCGACCGCCACAATGGTTGGACGAACGCCTTCGTGCGCGTGGACGCTCCTGAAGCGCGAGCCGCCGCGCGGCGCGCCGACGAAGAACGCAGAGCCGGCACGGACCGCGGCCCGCTCCATGGCATCCCGATTTCGCTGAAAGACCTGATCGACGTGGCAGGACAGCCGACGTCGGCCGGATCGTTCGTGATGAAGGATCGGGTCGCGACCGACGACGCCCTGATCGTGACCCGCCTGCGCGGCGCCGGCGCCGTGCTGATCGGCAAGACCAACCTGCACGAGTTCGCCATGGGCACGACAAGCGAGGAGTCGGCGTGGGGCCCGGTGAAGCATCCGCGCGACGCCGGCCGGTCGGCCGGAGGCTCGAGCGGAGGGTCGGCGGCGGCGGTCGCGACCGGCATGGGCCTCGCGTCGATTGGCACCGACACGGGAGGGTCCGTCCGGATTCCCGCGGCCATCTGCGGCATCGTCGGACTCAAGCCATCGGCGGGCGACGTGCCGATTGCCGGCGTCGTGCCCCTCAGCGTCTCGCTCGACCACGTCGGACCGCTGGCGCGCACCGTGCAGGACGCCGCGTGGGTCTGGGCCGCGCTGGCCGACCAGACACCGCATCCGCTGACGGCGCCGGAGCCCACCTCGCTCAGGCTCTGCCGGCTCGACGGCTACTTTTCGGTCGCGACGGGCGAAGTCCGCACGTCTTTCGAAAGCGCCCTCGCCGACTTGCGCGCGCGCGGCGTCAGCATCTCCCACGAGTCGATTCCGCGGGCCGAGCTGATCGCCCAGACGTACCTCAACCTGGTGCTGCCGGAGGCCGCCTTGTGGCACGCGCGGTATCTGGACACACGAGCGGAGGCGTACACGCCCGAAGTGCGCGGCCGGATCGAGAAGGGCCGGACGATCCTGGCCGTTGACTACCTGAGAGCCCGCGAGGCGCGGCTGGCGTATCGCCGCGCGGTCGATGCGCTGCTCAAGCGATTCGACGCGCTCGTGCTCCCGACGGTGGCGCTCGTGGCGCCGCCGCTCGGATCGCTCGACGTCATCATCGACGCCCAGAGCGGCGAACGCGTGAATATTCGGACGGCCATGCTGCGGCTGACGCAGCTCTTCAACATCACCGGCCATCCCGCGATTTCGCTGCCGGTGCGCACGCCAGGGCTGCCGGTGGGCCTCCAGCTCGTCGGCGCCCGCGGACAGACGCGCCGCCTCCTCGAAATCGCCGCGGCCGTCGAGAAGATCGTCTCGCCAACGGTCGTCTAGCACACGAACGCGAAGGACACGCTGGGTGCCGAGTCCTCAGTGCCCAGTGCCTGGTGCCTAGCGCTCAGTTCGCCCGTCCCCGCCCCATCCCCATGGCCCCGGGGAAGGCCTGCTTCGTGAATCCGGCCGGCACCTCAAAGGTGGACGCGTCGAACGACTGGTGGGTCACCTGGGTGATCTCGGTCGTCGTTTCCTGTCCGGCGACGGTGGCCACGCGCCTGACGGGCACGCCGCTGAATCCCTCCTGATCCATCTGGCCGACGGTCACCAGCTGCCCGGACGCGCCCTGAGGGATGACGGACTTGAAGAACTCGCCAAGCTGGCGGGCCATGGCGAAATCGTCGGCGGTCAGCCCGAGCACGCTCGGCGCGACCGTGCAGATCTCCGATGTCTTCTGACCGTTCTGGGTGCCTTCGTACGTGTCGCACGCCCACTGGCCGACGCGACCGGTGCCGACCTTCCGGTACTCGGTCTTGACCGGCGCGGCGCCCATGCCGGGCAGGCCGCGCCCCTGCATCATCTGCTCCATCTGGGCGCGCTGGGCCGGCGACATCGTGGCCATCATCGTCTGCATCTGCGCCATCGCCGCCTGCATCTGGCCGCCGAGGCGCTCGACGTCGGCCTGCGTCATCTCGTGGTACGTCTTACGCACCGGGTCGAGAATGTCCAAGACCTTCTTGACGCCGTCGAACAGGATGATCTGCGTGGCGCCCGGACCGGTCGCCACTTCGGCGCGCATGTGATTCGAGTCGATCTGCACCTGCGTGGTGATCGGCGAGGCCGTGCCCATCGTCGTCCGCTCGGCAATCAGCACGCCGCTCGCGGCCTGAACGCCTCCGGTCATGACCACGACACCGGCGAGACACATCAGCGCCTTCAAAGGGGTGAATTTCATGGGGCCTCCTGCGACAATAGTAGGCCATGGCCGTCAAGCATCTCTCCGTAATCGACGCACGGGCCCGGCAAGAGCAGGGCGCCCGCTATCTGGACGTCCGGTCGACCGCCGAGTTCGTCAAGGGGCACCCGGCCGGGGCGGCAAACGTGCCCCTGCTCGAGCCCGATGAAGAGACCGGCCAGATGACGCCCAATCCCGACTTCCTGCGGGTCGTCCAGGCCAATTTCGCGCCCGAGACGCCCCTGCTCATCGGCTGCCACATGGGCGGACGATCGCTGCGGGCGGCCCAGATTCTGGATGCGTTCGGCTACGCCGATGTCACCAACGTCCGGGGCGGCTTCGCCGGGGCGCGAGATCCGATGAGCGGCGCCATCGCCGATGCGGGCTGGGCCGACGCCGGACTGCCGGTCGAGCACAACACGGCCCCGGGCGCCGCCTATCGCGATCTGCTGACCAACGCCGACGCCCACCGGTGATCGAACGATTCTTTCACCGCTGGGAGCACCAGCTCGCCACGGTTGACACGAATCGACTCGTGCGGCCGTTCGAGTGGGGCCTCGATTGGCTCGGGCTCCCCTCCGACGCGCCCGATCCGCTCGCGTCCGTCCGCGCGTGGGCGGCGGACGCCGTGGCGGCAAGCGACCGCTTCTTTGCCGCCGAGCCGACCGCGCGGTACGAGCTCACGGGCGACCGCCTGCGGTTTCCGAGCGCGCTCGAGTCGCCGTTCCCCGAGAACAACGAGGTCGTGGCCCGTCTCTTTCCCGCCGACGCGCGGCGCCATGGGGGCCCGGCGCGCGCCGTGGTGGTCTTGCCGCAGTGGAATGCCGACGAAGGCGGCCACGTCGGGCTGTGCCACCTGTTCGCGAAATTCGGCCTGACCGCGCTGCGGCTGAGCCTGCCGTACCACGACAGCCGGCGTCCGGCCGAGCTCCAGCGCGCCGACTACATCGTCTCGTCGAACATCGGGCGCACGCTGCACGCCAACCGCCAGGCGGTGCTCGACGTGCGGCGCGCCGTCGACTGGCTGGCTGCGAACGGCTACGAGCGCATTGGCATCATCGGCACGAGCCTCGGCTCGTGCCTGTCGATGCTGGCGGCCGCGCACGACCCGAGAATCTCGGCGGCGGCGTTCAATCACATCTCGCCGTATTTCGCGGATGTCGTGTGGCGGGGCTTGTCGACCCGGCACGTGCGGGCCGGACTCGACGGACATATCGGGGCGGACGACCTGCGAGCGTGCTGGCTGCCCATCAGCCCGCAGCCGTTCATCGCGCGCATGCAGGGCCAGCGCGTACGGCTCATCTACGCGCGGTACGACTTGACGTTTCCGGTCGATCTGTCGCGCGACTTCGTGGCCGAGTTCGACCGGCGCGGCGTCCCCTACTCGCTCCGCGTGCTGCCCTGCGGCCACTACACGACGGGCAAGGCGCCGTTCAGCTACCTCGACGCGTATTACCTGACGAGGTTCTTCGTCACGAGTCTCTGAACGCGGCGCGACGCCCCGATCACTGAAGCGGCGTGGCCGGCGGGCCGAACGGCTGGGGCGGCGCCGTGGGACCGGGGACTTGCCAGATCGTGTTGCGCGAATCGGTGGCAAACGACCGGCTGCCGGTCGATCCGAAGGTCTGCGGCACGGCCGTCACGTAGAAGTCGGTCTGCGTCGCCGTGCCGTTGCAGTCGTTTGGCCCCTGGGCCGCCCCGGCCGCGGGGGCGAGGGTGAAGACGTAGCCGCTCTTCTGAGGCGTCGCGGTCGATCCGAGGTCGGCCGTGACGAACCCGTCTTTCGTCCCGGGCGCCGGCGTGCCCAGCACGGTGAACGACACGGCAAAGCCGCCCTGGCCGCACGACGCCGAATAGGCCACCTCGCTCTGGGTGATGTACCGCAGCGTCGTCATGGCGGAGGCCTCGTTGGCGGACCGCTTCGAGTTCAACAGGCTCGGCACCGCAATCGCGGCGAGAATGCTGATGATGGCCACCACGATGAGCAGCTCGATCAGCGTGAAGCCTGCCTCACGTTTCCGTCTCATAGTCACTCAGTCACTCCTCGCCCGCGCGCCGGCCACCGGCGCGGAGCCCTCGGCGCACGCCCCGCCCGGGCTAGAACAACGCCTGAATGTGATTGTCGAACCACGCCTTGGTGTTCATGCCTTCCGTCTCGGCCGAGACCGTCCCATCCGGCCGGATGAGCACCGACATCGGAATGGCGTCCCCCAACCCGAAAGCCATCGTCACATCGTCGCGGTCGAGACCGATGAGCAGCGGGTACGAGACCTTGTACTCGGCGGCGAACTTCTGCACGTCGGCGGGCACGTCGTCGGTGGAGATCCCGATAACCGTCAGGCCGCGGCCCTTGTATTGATTGGCCAGCTCGACGAGCTCCGGCGTCTCCATCTGGCAGGGAAAGCACCACGTCGCCCAGAAATTGACGAGGAGCGGCTTACCCTTGAAATCGGCCAGCCGCACGTCGTGCCCGTTCATGTCCTTCAGGGTGAAGTTCAGGTCCACCTTCCGGCCGGTCCCTCCCGGTCCGAAGTGGACGACCCGAATCGCGACCACGCCAATGAGCAGGCCGGCCGCCAGGAAGAGCGCCAGTCGGGGCCGTAGAAGTTCGCGCACAACTCCCATTCTAAGGGCTCGCGAAGAAATAACGTTGCCATTCTCGCCGCCGATCCATCCCGACCACCTGCGTTGCTCGTCGCTTGCATACGCCGGGTATGCGCACTCCTCCCGCCTTGGAGGTCGGGCGCCTCGGCACCCAGAATGGCAACGTCATTTCTTCGCGAACCCTAAACCGCTACCATTTCCGGGAGGTGTTCTCGATGCTCCGTCTCGATGTCTGGCTCGATGTCGCCTGCCTCTTTAAGACGCGGTCGCTGGCCCAACAGTCGATCCGTGGCGGCAAGGTGGACGTCAACGGCCAGACGGCCAAGCCTCACCGGGAAATCAAGCCCGGGGACGTCCTCGACCTCACCCGCCCCCTCGGCCGGCGGCAGCGGGTGGTGGTGCGGGCGATTCCGGCGCAGCACGTGCCCAAGGCGGAAGCCCGTCTCCTCTACGAGGACACGACCCCGCCGCCCTCGGCGGAAGAACAGGCCCTCCTCGACCTGATGCGGCTGGCAAGGCCACGACGCGTGCTGTCGCAGCAGACTCCAGACCATCGCGAGCGACGCCGCCTCCGTCGCCTGAAGGAGGGGGAAGAGGAGTAGGTCGAAAGTTAGAAGTTAGAAGACAGAAGTTAGAAGGAGACAGAAGTTAGAAGGCAGGAGTTCGACGACAGGGTTTAGAAGGCCGGCGCCTGGTTTCCAGCCTCCAGCCGGCCGGGATGCTATACTGTCCGTTTGTGCCCGGCCGGATGGGCACTGAAGGGCGGGGCCTGCGACCCTGCCGGTGAGGATTTCTGTGGCTACCCGACATGCTTCAGCGGTGAAGGCTCACCGCCAGACCGTCAAGCGCACCGAGCACAACCGCCAGCTTCGCTCGAAGCTGCGCACGGGGCTCAAGACCATTCGTCAGGCGATTGCCGCCGGCGACGCCGAGAAGGCCAAGACGCTGCTCAGCCGGACCTTTTCGCTCATCGACAAGATGGCCGGCAAGGGCATCATCCACGACAACGCGGCCGGCCGGTACAAGTCTCGGCTCGCCAAGCGCCTTCGGGCGGCCTCCTAGCGGCGCCGCGGCGCGCCGCCGCAGCCGCCGCGGTGCGCCCTCCAGCTCAACTTCGTCCCCAGCCCCGTCGCGGCAGGGGTGCACCTGTTAGATCCACCACGAGCCGCTCGATCAACGTCCGGTCGTCGCCGCCCGAGCTCTTGAGCGCAAGGTCCGTGCGGAGCAGCGCCTCGACCGCCGCCCGGACGCGCGAGGCGTCGGCCTCGGCCAGCCGGGCCGAGACCCACCAGCGGAGCTGGCCGACCAGCGCGTGCGGCGAGTCGCCGCGGTCCAGCCGGCGCCCCACTTCACGCAGCGCGCGCCCGGCATCGCCCTCGGCCAGCGCGTTGACGACGGCCCATTCGTCCTCGATGGACGTCTCGACCGACACGACCTCCGAGACGTCGTCCACGGCGATGCGCGAACGATCCTGGGCGTAGAGGAGCAGCCGCTCCAGATCCCCTCTCAGCTTCGTCACGTCGGCGCCGGCGCGGTCCACCAGCAAGGCGAGCGCCTGGGGGTCGATCGTCAACCCGGCCGAAGCAATGGCCTCCTTGGCGAGGGCCATCGCTTCGGCACGCGCCCCGCGGCGCCCGGCCGGTCCCTCGGCGGCAAATCCGCCGAACACGACGACGGCCGCATGCTCGAGCACGCGCTTGGTGAAGCGGCGCGTTCGGTCGATTTCGCTCGCGACGAACACCAGCGTCGTCGAACGCGACCGGCGCCTCGAGGTAGTCCTCGAGCGGCGCGAGGTCAAGGTCGGCATCCGTCTCGCGAGGGCCCTCGGCGTCGTCGCCGCCGGACTTCGACGCGCGCTTGGGCTTCAGCAGGCGCTCGGCGCGCAGCACGAGCACGATGCGCCGGTCTCCCAGCATCGGCCCGCTGCGCGCCGCCGCGGCGATATCGACCGGCGCGCCGCCGGACTCGGCCGCGTGCACGCGCTCGACGGCGAATGGCCGGTCGGCCGGGTCGATGACCGCTTCGACGGCATCGACCGTCTGCTCCATCAGCTTGGTGTCTTCGCCGACGAACAGATACACCGGCGCGAGTCGGCCCGTGCGCAGGTGGGTGTGCAGATCGCGGAGGTCGAGCGCCGGCACGTCGGCCTCAGAACGCCTCGAGAATGGACGAGACGATCGACCGCGCGAAGTTCTGGGACAGGCGCTGGAGGGCGTTCTGGTCCTGGCCGAAGAAGGCCGCCGGGTCGTTGGCGTTGGCCGCCGTCGTCACGTCGTACTCGTCGCGAAACTGCAGCGCCGGGTTCGACCAGAGCACCTTGTCGTTCTGGACGTCCCGGAACTCGATGCTGGCGGTGATGATGACGGCAATCCGCGACGCCTGGTTGGACGAGGTGAACGCCACGTTACTCAACGTCGAGGACTTCACGGTGCCGGTGAGCACGGCGTCGACGCCGGTGTCGTCGGGGACGACTTTGTAGTTCCCGTGGCTGCTGAACTCGTGGCGCACCTGCTCGGTCAGCACGCGGTCGAAATCGGGCACGGCCGACTGGTTCTGGAACTGTGGAATGCCGACCACTTTGATGTACGCGGGCAGGAACGAGCCGCGCCCCGCCAGTGAATAGCCGCACCCGGAGAGGCCAGCGGCGGCCACGGCGATGACCACGAGACGAAGGGCCGCCGAACGGATGTGCGTCGCCATCATTTCACCACCACGCTCACCAGGCGCCCGCGCGCCACGATCACTTTGACGATCTGCTTGCCCAAGAGATACGGCTGCACGGTGGGCGCCCTTAGCGCGGCCGCTTCGATGTCGGTCTCGGCCGCATCGGCCGGCACCGTCACCCGTCCGCGCACCTTCCCGTTGACCTGCACCGGAATCTCGACGGCGTCCTCGCGCGCGACCGCCTCGTCCCACTGCGGCCAGCCGGCCGCCACGACGCCGTCCGCGTGGCCCATCCGTTCCCACAGCTCCTCGCACATGTGCGGCGTGAACGGCGACAGCATGAGCACGAGCGCCTCGACGCCTTCCTTCAGCACGACGCCGGTCGTCTCGCGCCGGGCCTCGCGCTCGGGCGCGCTGGCGAACGCCATCAACTCGTTGACGAGCTCCATCAGCGCCGCGATCGCGGTATTCAGATGCATCCGCGGGTCGATGTCGCCGGTCACGCGCTTGATCGTCTGGTGCGTCTTCCGCCGCGCGGCGCGCTCCATCCCATCCAGCGCGTCCGGACCAATGACCGCCGGGGCCGCGTCCCAGGCCCACGCCGACGAGTCGACCAGCCGCCAGACCCTGGTGAGGAAGCGATACGCGCCCTCGAGCCCCGTGTCCGTCCACTCGACTTCCTTCTCGGGCGGCGCCACGAACATCACGTACAGCCGCAGCGCATCGGCGCCGAACGTGGCAATCATGTCGTCGGGGTCAACGACGTTGCCCTTCGACTTCGACATCACGGCCCCGTCCTTGAGCACCATCCCCTGCGTCAGGAGGCGCGTGAAGGGCTCGTCGATCGTCGTCAGGCCGAGATCCCGGAATACCCGGGCGAGGAATCGCGAGTAGATCAGATGCAGGATCGCGTGCTCGACGCCGCCGCTATAGAAGTCGACCGGCCCCCAGTAGGCCACCTTCGCCGGATCGAATGGCAGCTGCGTATTGTGCGGGTCGCAGTAGCGATAGAAATACCAGGACGAGTCAACGAACGTGTCCATCGTGTCCGTCTCTCGTCTGGCCGGACGCCCGCACGTGGGACACGGCACGCTCACGAACTCCGGCACGTGCGCGAGGGGCGAATCGCCGCGGCCCGTGAACTCCATGACCGCCGGCAGCTTCACCGGCAGCTGGTCGTCGGGCACGGGCACCAGCCCGCACGCCTCGCAGTAGATGATGGGAATCGGCGTGCCCCAGTAGCGCTGGCGCGAGACGCCCCAGTCCTTCAACCGGTACTGCACGGTCCCCTGCCCGAACCCGCCGGCGCTCGCCGCCTGGGTCATCCGCCGGTTCGCCTCGCTCGCCGACAGCCCCGTGTACGGCCCTGACCCGACCAGCGTGCCTTCACCGTCGAATGCCGCAGTCATGGTCTCGGCCGCGAGCGGCTCGCCCTCGGGCTGGACGACGACGCGGACGGGCAGGCCGTACTTGCGGGCGAACTCGAAGTCGCGCTGGTCGTGGGCAGGCACGGCCATCACGGCGCCGGTCCCGTATTCCCCCAGCACGAAGTTCGCGACCCAGATCGGAACCCTGGCCCCTGTAAACGGGTTGACGGCCGTTCGCCCGGTATCGAACCCTTCCTTCTCGACGTCGCCGATCATGCGCGCGGTCCGATCCTGCGCGCGGAACCTCGCGGCCTTCGCACGCAGGCCCTCCGGGTCGGCCGACAGGGCGGCGAACCGCTCGACCAGCGGGTGCTCCGGCGCGAGCAAGACGAACGTGGCGCCGTAAATCGTGTCGATGCGCGTCGTGAAGACTTCGATGTCGGCCCCAGGCCCCTCTGGTGACGACCCGCCACCGGACCCCGCGCCCCGCGCCCCGGGCGGTTCGACGGCAAACCGCACTCTGGCGCCTTCGGATCGCCCGATCCAGTTGCGCTGCATCGTCAGCACTTTGTCGGGCCAGCCCTCGAGTTGGCTGAAGGCGTCGAGCAGCTCGTCGGCGTACTGCGTGATGCGGAAGAACCACTGCTCGAGGTCGCGGACGGTCACGGGCGTGCCGCAGCGCCAGCACCCTCCAAGGACGACCTGCTCGTTGGCCAGCACGGTCTGGCAGCTCTCGCACCAGTTCACGCTCGAGCGGCGCCGGTACGCCAGGCCGCGCTCGAACATGCGCGTGAACAGCCACTGGTTCCACCGGTAGTACTCGGGCAGGCAGGTGGCGATCTCCCGCTCCCAGGCATAGCTGATGCCGAGCCGCTGGAGCTGGCCCTTCATGTGCGCGATGTTGTCGAGGGTCCACTTCTCGGGATGCACGCGGTTCTTGATGGCCGCGTTCTCGGCCGGCAGGCCGAACGCGTCCCACCCGAACGGATGGAGGACGTTGTAGCCCCGCATCCGCAGCGTGCGCGCCATGATGTCGCCAATCATGTAGTTGCGCACGTGCCCGACGTGCGCGTGCCCCGAGGGGTAGGCGAACATCTCGAGGCAGTAGAACTTCGGCCGCGAGGGGTCTTCCGTGACTTCGAACGCGCGCGCTTCCGCCCAGCGCGACTGCCACTTGGCTTCGATTTCCTGAGGTTGGTAGTCGGCCACGACAGCTAGTTCCCGTTGCCGCTTGCGTCGAACGAGATCTTCACCATGGAGGTCATGAAGGCTGGCCGTGTCAGGCCGGCCTGGGCGCCGCCTCTGGCGGCCCAGGTCGGAGAGCAGAGCGCCCACGAGAACACGACCGAACTCCCTCGTGTTCTCGTGGGCACTCTGCTCTCCGACCGCGGGGCCCGGCGATGCCGGGCCGCCCAGGTCGGCCTCGCGGCATGCGTGCGCGCCTCCATGCGCTCCATGGTGCCACGCGGATCAACACGATTGGTCACGTGACTAGTCTATCCGACGCCTCCGGCGAGCACGTCGATCGTGCCCTCGAGACATTCGCGCAGCGCGTCCAGGTGGTACCCGCCTTCGGTCACGAGCGCGAGCCGCCGGCCGCACAGTCTGGCCGCGGCGTCGTCGATCAGCCGGACGAGCGCCACGTAGCCGGCGGTCGTCATTCGCATCGTGGCCAGCGGGTCGAGCTCGTGCGCGTCGTAGCCGGCGGAGACCAGGATCGCGTCCGGCCGGAAGTTCTCCAGGGCGGGGCGCACCGTGGTTCGATAGGCCGCCTCGAACACCGCGTCGGTGGCGCCTGATGGCAGCGGCAGGTTGACCGTAAATCCCCGGCCGGCGCCCGTCCCCACCTCGTCGGCGGCGCCCGTGCCCGGATAGAACGGCGACTCATGGCTGGACACGTACAGGACGGTCGGATCGTCGTAGAAGGCCGCCTGCGTCCCGTTGCCGTGGTGCACGTCGATGTCGACGATCGCCACACGGGCGACGCCATCGGCGCGCAGCGCGGCGGCGGCAAGGGCGACGTTGTTGAACAGGCAGAAGCCCATGGCGCGGTCCGGCTCGGCGTGATGGCCGGGGGGCCGCACGAGTGCCAACGCCGGGTCGCCCGAGGCGACCGCGTGCCGGGCCGCGTCGATTGCCGCGCCCGCGGCCAGCCGCGCGATCTGGTACGAGGCCACGCTCGTGTACGTGTCCGCGTCGAGCATGACGGCCTGGCCGCTCGTCGACGCCAGTTCGTCGAGATACCCCGCCGTGTGGATGCGCGCCAGCTCTTCGCGGGTCGCCAACCGCGGCGCCCGCACCTCCCCGCCGCGTGCGCGCCAATCATCGGCCACCCGGTCGAAGACCTGCGCGCGCTCCATCGATTCGGGGTGGCCCGGCGGCGGCACGTGCTCGCCGAAACGAGGACTGGAAATCAACAGCATCGTCAGACTCTCACGCGCCGAGCATCCGCTTTGCCTCGCCCTCGAGCGCCTGGAGCGTCCGCTCCAGGGCCAGCCGCGCGGCCTCGACGGTCGCCTCGTCGGTGGCACCCACGTCGATCGGCGCGCCGATGGCCACCGCCACCAGGCTCCCCGGCTTCGGGATCTGGTGGCGATCCCAACTGCGCGCGGTCCAGCACCGCGCGGCCTCGATGTGGAACGGCAGGATCGGACTTCCCGTGGCCGCTGCCAGAAACACGGCCCCCGGCTGAACGACGCCCGCGGGCCCGCGCGGGCCGTCTACCGTGAAGCCCGCCGGCAGGCCGCGTGCGAGATCCCGCCGCATCTGGACGAGCGCCCGCGCCCCGCCGTGCGACGTCGACCCGCGCGCCGTCCCGAAGCCGAAGCGCTCGATGATCCGCGCGATCCATTCGCCGTCGAAATTCTCGCTCGTGATCACGACGATGCCGCGGTCGCGAAAATAGAGGGTGGCCTCGAGAATCCGTCCGTGCCAGCAGGCGAAGATGGGCGGCCGGCTCCCACGGGTGACCTGGTCGAGATGCTCGCGTCCCCGCACGCGCCACTGGTACGTGGCCCCGAGCGCCTCGATGATCGGCATCCCGACCGCCGCGATCGACGCCGCCTGCCACCGCTTGCCGCGCGAGAGCGTCACATGCCTTCGTACTGGGGGCCGTCACCGCCTTCGGGAGGCACCCAGTCGACAATCTGGTACGGGTCCATGATGTCGCAGGTCTTGCAGTGCACGCAGTTGGAGGCGTTGATATGGAGCGCCTTCCCGCCCCCCTCGGCGTCGACCATCTCGTACACGTTCGCCGGGCAGTACCGCGTGCAGGGATTGCCGTACTCCTCACGGCACCGCGTGCGGCAGATGTCGGTGTCGTGCACGATCAAGTGCGACGGCTGGTCCTCGCCATGCCGCGTCCCGGAGAAATGCACGTTCGTCAGCTTGTCGAACGTCGTCTGCCGGTCGATCTTCACCGGCTGCGCCGGCGGGTCGTCGGGCGACGGCGTGTGGTCGGGATAGTACCTCGCGCAGCGTCTCGAGGCGTTCGTACCCGGCTTCCGACGGCATCGGATCGCGCACCCACCATCCGCCCGTCAGGAGCGCCAGGCCCGAGTACGCCACGCCGGCCGGCAGGCCGTGCTCGAACGCCTGGTGCACGTTGCGGACCGGGTACAGCTCGCGGCGAACGTCGCTCGCGTCGATGAGCGCCTGGTAGCCGGCGAGGCGCGACGCCGACGACGTCTCCGGCGCGGACGGCGTCGAACGCGGCTTCCGCCGCGAGCATGCCGGTCCGCATGGCGAGGTGGATGCCTTTCAAGCGCATCGAATTCAGGAATCCGCCCGCGTCGCCGGCGATGAGGCCGCCGTCCATGTGGACGCGGGGAATCGTGTGCCAGCCGCCCTCGGGCAGCGCCTTCGCGCCGTAGCGCACCATCTTGCCGCCCGCCAGCATGCCGGCGACGAACGGGTGCTGCTTGAATCGCTGGAACGCGACATGGGGGTCGAGCAACGGATCTTTGTAGTCGAGGCCGACCACGAGGCCGATCGACAACCCGCCGTCGGGCAGCCCGTACATGAACGCGCCGCCGAACTCTTCGAAGCGGAGCGGGTAGCCCAGCGTGTGGATCACCGTGCCCGGCGCGAGCCGGTCTTTCGGGAGCTCCCACAACTCTTTGATGCCCAGCGCGTAGAGCGCTGGCTGCCGCCCCTGGTCGAGGCCGAGGGTCCCAATCAGGGACTTCGTCAGGTTGCCCCGCACGCCGTCGCAAAAGATGGTGAGTTTGGCGCGAATGTCAACGCCCGGCTCGAACGTCGGCTTCTTCCGCCCGTGCTTGTCGATGCCCCGGTCGCCGGTCCGCACGCCAATCACGCGGCGGCCGTCGTAGAGCACCTCGACGCCGGCGAATCCGCTGAACAGATCCACGCCCGCCGCTTCGACCTGCTGGCCGAGCCACTTGACGAACCGGTTGAGCGAGATGACGTAATGGCCGTGGTTGCGCAGCGGCGGAGGCGTCACCGGAAATCGAACTTTGCCGGACGAGGTGAGGAAGTACACCTCGTCGCGAGACACCTCGGCCGCAAGCGGCGCGCCCCGGTCCTTGAAATCAGGCACGAGGTCGCGAAGAGCCGACGGATCGAGCACCGCGCCCGAGAGCATGTGGGCGCCAAGGTCGCGCGCCTTGTCGAGCACGGCAACCGCCAGCGGCTCGCCGCCCCGCTCGCGCTGGAGCTGCGAGAGGCGGAGGGCGGCGGACAGCCCGGCGGGCCCGCCGCCCACGATCAGAATGTCAACGTCGAGTGTCTCGCGGTCGGTCACGTCCCCACATCATAAGGGGTCCGTCTTGGATGACGAAGCCCACCGGCCGCCAACCGCGGGCACCGTGTCGGATTCGCCTACTGCAACCGGTCCTTCTTGGCGAGAATCTTCGCCACGACATCGCTCACCGCGGCCTCGGTGGCCTCGCCAATGATCGTGTCGTGGAAATCCGACGAGCCGAAGTTCATCTCGCCCTCCGCGCTGGTGCCTCCGCCGCCCCCACCGCCGAGCAGCAGCCCGCTGCGTTTCGACGTGCCTTCACCCTTGGCGCTCAGCATGATCTCGCCGGTCGCCGTGTCGATCATTCGCGCCGTAATGGCCACGGTCGCCTTGCCCTCGGACTTGCCGACCTTGCCGACGCCAAATCGGCTGCCAAAGACGCCGCCGCCGACGCTCTTGCTGCTCGACTCGGTGCCGAATTTCGTGATCGATCCGACGACCAGATACTTGACACCCAGCGCCTTACCCACCTGCGCCAGGGTCTTCGCGTTCGGGTCGGCCCGCTGGCTGTTCGAAAAGTCCTGCTCCGAAAGCACGGCGTCGAGTCGCTTGCGCTCGATCATCCGGAAGCTCCCGTCGTCAACCAGCGCGTCCACCACGAGGTCGGCGACGCCGGCGCCAACATCCTGGTTCCCGCCCCACCACTGCTGGATGGAGCCATAGTCAAAGCCCAGGACGGCCACCGTCGGCCGAGACGACTGCCCAAACGCGACTGCCACGCCCGTGAGCGCCAAGGCGCCCGCCAACGCGGACGCGCGGAATAGCCTACCCATGCTCACCTCCGTGACGGCATTACGCAAAGGCGCTGCCAAAAGGGCGAGTCAGCCAAACAGGCCGTTTAGAGGCGCACGCGCCACGGGACCGGCCAAGAACGCAGGATTTCCCCCAGGCTCGAAAGCCGGCACACGAATCCTGTCGCTGGGCCCGCGGCGTCCGGGCCAAGCCGGCCCCTTGAGGCCAGCCTTCATGAGCTCAAGGGTGAGTCTTCCGGCTTGGCGGCGCAGCTCGCGCTCGGCGAAAGGAATTCGGGTACGCTGGAAGGATCATGACCGAGCCGTTGGCCAGCGGCGAAGCGGCAGGGTCGCTCGCCTGGGCGCATCCGCTCGTGCGCGACTGGTTCATCGGGCGCTTCGGCACGCCCACCGAGCCGCAGACGCGCGGGTGGCCGCACATCCTTGACGGCAGGGATGTCCTCATTTCGGCGCCCACCGGTTCGGGCAAGACCCTGGCGGCCTTCCTCGCATGCATGGACCGCCTCATCCGTCGGGCCGCGGCGGGGACGCTCGGCGACGAGACCGCCGTCCTGTACGTGTCGCCGCTCAAGGCCCTCGGCAACGACGTGCAGAAGAACCTGGATGGCCCGCTGGCCGAAATTCTGGCCTTAGCGGCGTCGACCGGTCGGCCGCTGCCAGACATCCGTACGGCCGTGCGCACGGGCGATACGCCCATGCACGTGCGCCAGGCGATGACGCGGCGGCCGCCGCACATCCTGGTCACGACGCCGGAGTCGCTGTACCTGCTGCTCACCTCCGCCAAGAGCCGCGACATCCTTCGCACGGTGGAGACCGTCATCGTCGATGAGATCCACGCGGTGGCCGACGACAAGCGGGGCTCGCATCTCGCGCTGTCCCTCGAACGGCTGGACGCGCTCGCGGGGCGTCCCGTGCTTCGCATCGGGCTGTCGGCGACGCAGAAGCCCATCGATCTGGTCGGCCAGTTCCTCGTCGGCGGCAGGCCCGCCCCCGTCATCGTCCAGGTGGCCTCGTCGCGGCCGGCCGATCTCGCGGTCGAAGTGCCGGCGAGCGAGCTGGGGCCCATCGCGTCGCACGAGATGTGGGACGAGGTGTACGACCGGCTGGCCGCGCTCGTCCGCGAGCATCGCTCGACCCTCGTGTTCGTCAACACACGCCGGATGGCCGAGCGGATGGCCCACCATCTGGCCGAGCGGCTCGGCCACGAGTTGGTCGCCGCGCACCACGGCAGCCTGTCACGCGCGATCCGGCTCGAGGCCGAGCGGCGACTCAAGGCGGGCGACCTCCGCGCGCTGGTGGCCACCGCGTCGCTGGAGCTCGGCATCGACGTGGGGACGATCGACCTGGTCTGTCAGGTCGGCTCTCCGCGATCGATCTCGGCGGCCGTGCAGCGCATTGGCCGATCCGGGCATTGGCGCGGCGCCACGCCGAAGGCGCGCCTGTTCGCGACTACGCGGGACGATCTCATCGAATGCGCGGCGCTCGTCCTGGCGATTCGCCGCGGCGAACTGGACCGGCTGATCGTGCCGGACGCGCCGCTCGACATCCTCGCGCAGCAGATCGTGGCCGCCTGCGCCGCCGATGACTGGGACGAGGACGCGCTCTTCGCGCTCGTCCGCCGCGCGTATCCGTACCGCGAGCTCGACCGGGCCGACTTCGAGGCGATTGTCGAGATGCTCAGCGAGGGCATCGCGGCGCGACGCGGCCGCGTCGGCGCCCACCTCCATCGCGACGGCGTCAACCGCCGGCTGAGAGGACGGCGCGGCGCTCGGCTGGCCGCGATGACCGGCGGCGGGGCCATCCCCGAGACGGCGCTGTACCCGGTCGTCGCGCAGCCTGAAGGCACGGTCGTCGGCACGGTCGATGAGGACTTCGCGGTGGAAAGCCTGGCCGGCGACATCATGCTCCTCGGCAACGCCTCCTGGCGGATTCAGCGCGTCACCGGCGGGCGCGTACTCGTCGAGGACGCGCACGGCGCCGCGCCCAACATCCCGTTCTGGAACGGTGAGGCGCCGTCGCGGACGGCCGAGCTCTCCGCGCACGTCGCGGAAGTCCGCGCCACGATTGATCGCCTGGCCCATCAGGCGGTCGAACTGGCTCCAAGTCGAGTGCGGCCTCGACCGCGCCGGCGCCGAGCAGGCCGCGGCCTACATCGAAGAGGGACGCGCCGTGCTTGGCGTCGTCCCGACGCAGCGAGACGATCGTCGCCGAGCGGTTCTTCGACGAGGGCGGCGGCATGCAGCTCGTCATCCACGCGCCGTTCGGCGGGCGCATCAACAAGGCTTGGGGACTGGCGCTCCGCAAGCGCTTCTGCCGATCGTTCAACTTCGAGCTTCAGGCGGCGGCCACCGACAACGGCCTCAATATCTCGCTGGCCGAGCAGCACAGTTTCCCGCTGGCCGACGTCTTCCACTTCCTGCACCCCGCCTCGGTGCGCCATGTGCTCGAGCAGGCGTCGCTGCCGGCTCCCGTGTTCGGCGCCCGGTGGCGATGGGACGCGAGCCGCGCGCTCGCGGTCGTGCGGTTCCGCCAGGGCAAACGCGTGCCGCTGCACATTCAGCGGATGCAGTCCGACGACCTGCTGGCGTCGGTCTTCCCGGACGCCGCGGCGTGTCCGGAGAACCTCTCGGGCGATATCGCCATTCCGGCCCACCCGCTCGTCTGCGAAGTGATGAAGGACGTCCTCACCGAGGCCATGGATCTCGACGGCCTCACCGACGTCCTGACCGAAATCGGCGCCGGCCGGATCCGCTGCGTCGTCGGTCGACACGCCGGTGCCGTCGGTCTTCTCGCACGAAATCCTCAACGCCAATCCCTTCGCGTTTCTGGACGACGCACCGCTCGAGGAGCGGCGGGCGCGCGCCGTCGAGATGCGGCGGTTCCTGCCAGAGACGGATCTGGCCGGCGTGGGACGCCTCGACCCGGCCGCCATCGCCGAGGTCCGACGAGACGCCTGGCCGGACGTCCGCGATGCCGACGAGCTGCACGACGCACTGCTGACGCTCATCGCCGTGCCCGAAGCGCAGACGGAGTCGTGGACGCCGCACTTCACGGAGCTCGCCGCCGCGCACCGGGCGGCCCGCGGCGTCGTAGACGGCGCGGCATACTGGGTGGCGGCCGAACGGGCTCGCACGTTCCATGCGCTGCTGCCGGGCGCGGCGTTCGACGCGGCGCTCCCCGACGTGGAGACGGCAACGCCAACGCACGAAGAAGCCGTGGCTCGCGCCGTCCAAGGCTGGATGGCACACCTCGGCCCGACCACCGCATTGGCGCTCGCGGGGATGCTCCATCTCGAGACCGCCGAGGTGGATGCGGCACTGCTTCGGCTCGAAGCCGCGGGCACGATCCTGCGCGGGTCGTTCTTAAGTCCGCTCGCGGGGCCCCACCCCCGCTCGCTCACGCGCTCCGCGCGGCGCCCTGACGGGCTGGCCGGCCTTCGCTTCGCTCCGCCGGAGCTGACGCCGCTCGCGCCCTTCGGTCCAACTCAGGGCGCCCCGAGCCCAGCCGAGGGGGCGGGGTCCCACCCTGCGACAGGAACTTCGAACTTCGAAGTTCGGACTGCGAAGTTGGTCGATCGAGTGGTGCGACCGACGCCTCCTCGCGCGCATCCACCGCCTGACGTCGGGCACGCTTACGGCGGGAGATCGCACCGGTGAGCGCCGCGGAGTTCATGCGCTGGCTGCTGCGGTGGCAGCACGTCGCGCCGGGAACGCAGGTCACCGGCGAGCGCGGCGTGCTGGAAGTCATCGGGCAGCTTCAGGGGTTCGAAGCGCCGGCCAACGCCTGGGAGCCGCAGTTGCTCGCGCAGCGGATCGCGAGCTACGACCCGAAGACGCTGGACGCGTTGTGTCTGACCGGTGCGATTGGATGGGGACGCCTGTCGCCCCACCCGGCGACGACCGGCGGCGTGGCTGCGTCCGGCCGCCGCGTGGTGCCGACGAGCGTCGCGCCCGTCACGTTCTTCGTGCGCGACCTTGCGGAGTGGATGGCGCCGCGGCGCCCGGCGGAGGCGGCCGAGCCTGCCGCGGGCCTGAGCGCGCCGGCGCGCGCCGTGCTGCAGATGCTCGAGCGGACCGGCGCGTCGTTTTTCGCCGACATCGTGCGCGGCACCGGCCGGCTCAAGGCGGAGATCGAGGCGGCTTTGTGGGAACTGGTCGCCGCGGGCCTGGTCACCGCCGACGGCTTCGACAACCTGCGGTCGCTCATCGACCCGCGCCGCCGGTCCGGCCACGGCTCAGGACGCGCGGCGCGCCCGCGCCACAGCACCGGCCGATGGTCGCTCCTGCAATCGCAGGAGACGCTCGACCGGACGCGGATGCTGGAGGCGGCCTGCTGGATGCTCCTCCGCCGGTACGGCGTGGTCTTTCGCGAGCTGCTCGCGCGGGAGAGCATCCTACCGAAGTGGCGCGAGTTGCTCATCACCTACAGGCGACTCGAGGATCGCGGCGAGATCCGCGGCGGCCGATTCGTTGACGGCTTCATCGGCGAGCAGTTTGCGCTGCCCGTCGCGGTCGAGTCGCTGCGCGCGACCCGCCATCTTCCGCCGGCGCCGGAGCGGGTCACCCTCTCAGCGGCCGACCCGTTGAATCTCGTCGGTTACGTCATCCCCGGCGAGCGGGTGGCGGCCATCTCGGGCAAGGTACTGACGCTGTAGGGCCTCGGGCCCCGGGCCTCAGGCCCCAGGCCCCGCGGTAGCATCAGGCACTGGGCACTCGGCACTCGGGCAGCGAGACGCCGGCCTCCTCCAGTGCCTGGTGCCCAGTGCCCGCAGTATTCAGCGCGAGAGCGCCGTGATGATGGCCGGCACGATCTCGAAGAGATCGCCCACGATGCCGTAGTCGGCCAGCTCGAAGATCGGGGCGTCGGGGTCCTTGTTGATCGCCACGATGGTCTTCGAGCCCTTCATGCCGACGGCGTGCTGAATCGCGCCGGAGATCCCAAGCGCGACGTAGAGCTTCGGCGAGACGGTTTGCCCCGAGCTGCCGACCTGGCGCTCCATCGGGAGCCAGCCCGCGTCGCAGATCGGCCGCGAGGCGGCCAGCTCGGCGCCGAGCGCCTCGGCCAGCGATTGCGCGAGCGCGACGTGCTCCTGCCCCTTGATGCCCCGGCCAACGGCGACGATGCGCTCGGCCTGCGAGAGGTCAACGGCCTGCTTGGCCTCGCGAAACGGCGGCTCCGGCCGCTGCCGAATCGCGGCAGGGTCGAGCTCTGCCGCCATGGTGCGCACCGGCGCGGGTGCCGCGCCGCGCCGGGCCGCGTCGGCCCGGAATGCGCCCGTCTGGACCGTGACGAAATGCGGCGCCGGGCCTTCGAGGCGCACGTCGGCGTGCACCTTCCCCTGAAACATGGGCCGCACGAACAGCGGGCCGTCAGTCAAGAGCTTAACCGCCACACAGTCGGTCACGAGCGCGCGATCGAGGCGAGCGGCGAGCGCCGGCACGAAGTCCCGGGTCTGGTACGTGTGCGGCAGGACGACGAGGTCAACCGGCTCGGCGGCGACCACCGCCGAGAGCGCCTGGACGAACCCGTCCGGCGTGTACGCGGCCAGTGCGCCGTGCTCGACGGCCACGACTTCGACCACGTCGGCGGCCGAGAGCTCGCGTGCGACGACCGCGAGCTCCGATCCGACGACGACGATCTTGACCGGCGACCCCATGTGCTGGGCCGCGGCGATGGCTTCCCACGACGCGCGGTTGAGCGCGCCGTCCCGATGCTCGGCAATGACCAGAATCACTGACTGTCCGTCTTCCCTTCGAAATGCGTGGGCGAATGTCTAGATGACGCGCGCGTCTTCGCGCAGCGCCGTGACCAAGGCCTTCGCGGCTTCGGCCGGCGTGCCGTCCAGCACGCGCGTCTGCTTCGTCTTTTCCGGCACGTAGATCGACACGAGGCGCTGGGACACGGCCGGGGTCGGGGGCGCCGGCACGACGCGAATCTCTTTCTTCTTGGCCGCCATGATCCCCTTGAGGGTGGCGTAGCGGAGCTGGTTGATGCCGCTCTGAATCGTCAGCACGGCCGGCTGCGGCATGGCGACCCACTGGAACCAGCCGCCTTCGAGCTCGCGCTTGACGCGCACGGTCGTCCCGTCAATCTGCACTTCCATGACGATCGTCGCGTGCGGCGCGCCCAGGGCTTCGGCGAGCACGACGCCGACCTGCCCGAACCCCTGGTCGTCGGACTGGAGTCCGGTCAGCACCAGGTCCGGCCGCTCGTCCCCGATCCCGGCCGCCAGCGCACGGGCCACCGTGAACGCATCGGCCGAGGCCAGGTGATCGCCCGCCACGTGAATGGCGCGATCGGCGCCGCGGGCGAGCGCTTCACGAATCACTTGCGTCACGCGCGCCGGTCCAGCCGACGCGACCACCACTTCGCCGCCCACGCGCTCCTTGAGCCGCAAGGCTTCCTCGAGCGCGTACGCATCGGGCTCGTTCAGCTCCCAGCTCGCGTCCCCGTCACGCACCCAGGTGCCAGCCTCGTTGACGCGCACCTGCCACTCCCGGGTCACGACCTGCTTCAGACAGACGAGAAGCTTCATCATCGGCCTATCGGCCGCCCCTTTTCATTCCGTGAACTTCTTGAGCAGCAGCGTGCCGTTCGTGCCGCCGAAGCCGAAGGAGTTCGACATGGCGTAGTTGATCGTCATCGGCCGCTTCGTGTGGGCCGCGTAGTCGAGGTCGCAGCCGTCGTCGGGGGCGTCGAGGTTGATCGTGGGCGGCGCCACCTGGTCGCGGATGGCCAGCGCCGTGATGCCGGTCTCGAGGCCGCCGGCCGCGCCGAGCAGGTGGCCGGTCATCGACTTGGTGGACGACATCACCAGGCGCGACGCGTGGTCGCCGAAGCAGGTCTTCACAGCGCGGGTTTCGGTCGGATCGTTGATCGGCGTCGACGTGCCGTGGGCGTTGATGTAGTCGATCTGGTCGGGGCGCACGCCGGCTTTCTTGAGCGCCTTCCGCATCGACCGCACGGCGCCGTTGCCGTCCTCGGGCTGTCCGGTGAGGTGATAGGCGTCTGCCGAGAGGCCGTATCCGACGATCTCGGCGTAAATCTTCGCGCCCCGCCGCTGGGCCACGTCGAGGGCCTCGAGGATGACGATGCCCGCACCTTCGCCGATGACGAAGCCGTCGCGGCCCCGGTCGAACGGGCGGCTCGCCCGGGTGGGCTCGTCGTTCCGGATCGAGAGCGCCCGCATCGCGGCAAACCCGCCGACGCCCATCGGCGTGATCGCGGCTTCGGATCCGCCGGCGATCATGACGTCGGCGTCGCCGCGTTTGATGATCTCCGTGGCTTCCCCGATGGCGTGGGCCGACGCGGTGCAGGCCGTGCAGGTCGCCAGGTTGGGGCCGCGCGCCCCGAACCTGATCGAGACCTGGCCGGCCGCCAGGTTGATGATGGACGCCGGAATGAAGAACGGGGAGATGCGGCGCGGCCCCCCCTTCAAGAGCTCCTCGTGCTCACGTTCGATCGTCGCGAATCCGCCGATGCCCGAGGCAATGAACACGCCGACCTCGTCGGCGATATCCGGCGTAATCGTCAGCCCCGCGTCCTCCACGGCGAACTGAGCCGCGGCCAGCGCGAACTGGATGAAGACGTCCGACTTCTTGACGTCCTTCTTCGCGATGAACTGCAGCGGGTCGAATCCCTTGACCTCGCCGGCGATGCGCGTCGCGAAGCCCTCGGAATCGAAGTGGGTGATCGGCCCGATGCCGCTCTCGCCGGCGAGGAGCGCCCGCCAGTTCGCCTCCGTCCCGATCCCGAGCGACGAGAGCAGGCCAACGCCCGTCAGTACGACCCGCCGGTTCACCGCGCCTCCACGATCGTCCACCCGCCCTACTTCTTCTTCGCGTGGGACTCGATGTACTCGATCGCCTCTTTCACCCGCGTGATCTTCTCGGCGTCCTCGTCGGGGATTTCGATGCCGAACTCCTCTTCGAAGGCCATGACGAGTTCCACCGTGTCCAGCGAGTCCGCTCCGAGATCGTCGACGAACGACGCATCCGGCGTCACTTCTTCCTCATCGACGCCCAACTGCTCGACGATGATCTTCTTGACCTGATCAGCAACCGCCATTCCGTCCTCCCCCGTCTCCGTTCGCCGACGCAGCCCGTCGGCGGGTCTGCGTTACATATACATGCCGCCGTTGACGGCGAGCACATGCCCCGTAATATACGACGCCTCGTCGGACGCCAGGAAGGCCACCGCCGAGGCGACGTCCTCCGGGGTACCGAGCCGCTTGAGCGGAATCCGGCCCGCCCACTCGTCGTGCGCCCCCTTGGTCATCGCACGCGTCATGTCCGTCTCGATCAAGCCGGGCGCGACGGCGTTCACCGTGATGCCGCGCGACGCCACTTCGAGCGCCAGCGCCTTCGTGAAGCCGATGAGCCCCGCCTTCGACGCCGCGTAGTTCGTCTGGCCGCCGTTGCCCGCCTGCCCCACCACGGACGTGATGTTGACCACCCGTCCCGCGCGCTGGCGGATCATCAGCTTGATGGCCGCCTGGGTGCACGTGTAGACGGCCGTCAGATTGGTCGAGAGCACCGCGTCCCAATCGTCGCGCTTCATCCGCAGCAGGAGCTGATCGCGTGCGATGCCGGCGTTGTTCACCAGCACGTCGATGCGCCCGCCCCACGCCACGGTCGCGGCCACGGCGGCCTCCACGGCCGCCTCGTCGGTGACATCGATCGACACCGCCTCGGCGCGCCCCCCGGCCGCGAGGATCGCATCGGCCACCTCGCGCGCATGGTCGTGCCGGGCTGCCGCCACGACGGCCGCCCCACGGGCCGCCAGGACGTGCGCAATCGCGCGGCCGATCCCGCGCGACGCTCCGGTGACGAGGGCCACACGACCCTCTAAACCCGCCATGACAACCTGCCTACTTCAGCATACCGGGCGAACCGACGCAACTGGACGGTCACCAGGCGGCAACCGGGGCGGGCTGTCCGCCCGCGCGCGCACGACGGGCCCCGTCCTTGCACGGGTCGAGGCCCGTGTGTAAGATGAAAATCTCGGCGTTCACGCGTCTCTTCAAGAAACAAGTGTACGTGTTCTATGGAAGATCCTACCGCGGGTTTTTCGGATCAGGACCCGCCCCCCCGCCGTCCAGGTTCGTCGCAGACGCCGTCGACCCGTCCCAACGCCGCGCTCGTGGCGGAGTTCTTCGACCACGTGCCGGCGACGGTGTGGATGACGGACGACCAGATGGTCATCACCTTCGCCCAGGGCAAGCTGCTGCGCGTGCTGCAGGTCGACCAGGACCGGCTGGTCGGACGCAGACTGACCGACGTCCTCCTCGACGGCCGCGAAGACCACCCGCTGGTGCAGGCGCACCTGACCGCGCTCGGCGGCCACGAGACGTCGCTTCGCATCGAATGGGGCGGACGCGTCTATAGCGCGCGCGTCGCGCCGCGGCACGGCGCGGATGGCCGAATCACCGGGTGCGCCGGCGTCTACCAGGAAATCGCCTGGATGCCCGACGACGAGGGCACGCTGCGCGAGAGCGACATCCGCCTCCGCCGCGTGATCGACTCGAACATGATCGGCATCGCCTTCGGCGACGACGAGGGTCGCATCACCGACGCGAACGACGCGTTTCTCAGCCTGGCGGGCTACGAGCGCGAGGACCTGACGACCGACGCCGTGTCGTGGCCGGCGCTCATGCCCATCGAGGCCCACCAGCGGCAAATCCAGGCGCTCGAGGAGATTCTGGCGACCGGGCGCTGCGCGCCGTTCGAGACCGAGATCATCCGTCGAAACGGCGAGCGGGTGCCGGTGCTGATTGGCGCCGCCCGCCTCTCGGCGCGACGCCGCGAGGGCGTGGCTTTCGTCCTCGACATCACCGATCGCAAGCGCACGGGCGCGCGTCTGAAGGTCGAGCTCGCGTGCGCCGACGCCCTGACCGAGGCCACCACGACCCCGGAGGCGGCGGCCGCGCTGCTCGACGTGCTGCGCGACGGCCTGGCCTGGGACGCGGCCTCGATGTGGCTCGCCACGTCCGAAGGCCCGCAGCTGGCGGTGTACCGCGGACGCAAGCCGCACCCGACCGACGACCTGGTCGCGCGCCTCCACCTCACGCTCGCCACGCGCGAGTTGGCCTGGTGGCCGGAAGAAGAGGTCTTGATGCTGCCGCTACAGGGCAGCGCCGCCGTGCTTGGCGTCCTCCTGCTCACCGGACGGCCCGACCGAACGCGTGACGGTGAACTCGTCCAGACCTGCCGCCGATCGGCCGACCGGCTGGCGCGGTTCATGGATCGGCACTAGGCACTGGCGCTGTAGGCACTGGGCACTGGGCACTGGGCAACATCGGCACTAGGCATCGGGCCCTGGGCCCCGGTACCACTCCGCCGCCAGATCGCCCGCCGTGATCAGGCGCTACTCCACCTCGGGCAGCAGCTCGTTGGGATGAAGGGCAAGTTCCGGCAGCAGCGGCGACCGCACGGGTTCGTCGTGCATCGCGCGAGACGACAACTCGAACCGCTCGCCACGCAAGCCGTACACCTCGATAGAAGGACCGGCGGGATCGACCAGCCAGTACCTCCCGCACGCCGTGGCGGGCGAGGAGCGCCATCTTTCGGCCGCGGTCGTTGGCTTCGGTGCCGGGAGAGAGGATTTCCACCGCCAGGTCGGGCGGCACCCGCGTGACGGCCCTGAAATTGACGAGGTGCGCGCGACGGGCGGTGAAGAGGAGCACGTCCGGCTGCACGACGTCGTACTCCGTCAGCACGATGTCGAGCGGCGCGTACAGCACGAGGCCGCCATGCGCGCGCACGTAGCCGTCGAGCGCGAGATGCAGCCGGGCGGACACCCACTGGTGCAGAGGAATCGGCGAAGGCACTTCGTAGACTTCCCCGCCGTACAGCTCGTACCGGCGGCCGTCCTGAGGCCAGCGCTCCAGATCCGCGTAGCTCACCCGCTGCCCGGTCGTCACGCCCGCCATTCTACATCGTCGTCCTGCGAAGACCATGCCATGGGAAATTAGGGAAGCGTGCGGGTAATCGCCGGGGCCTGCGAGATCCATTGAAGAAATTGAAGCGCGCGCAGCGGTCGAGTGATTGCAGGTCTGGCCACCCGTTCGAGCCCTGCCCTCGAACTCAGAATGCGACGCCAAACGACAGGAAGAGCGCGGACAACACCGCGAGCATCGCCACGAGCGGCAGGATGAAGCGCAGCCACGTGTCGAACCGCACGTTGACCATCGCGAGCGACGGCAGGACAAGTCCCGCGGGCGTGAGGAACCCCATGATTCCCTGGCCGTAGAGATACGCGTTCACGACTTGCTCGCGCGGGACGCCGGCCACGACGGCCAGCGCGCCGACGATGGGCATCGTGAGCACGGCCAGACCGCTCGACGACGGGATGAAGAACGCGAGGACGAAGAACAGCACGAGCAGCCCCAGAATGAACGCGACGCCTGACATGTGCTGCACGACGCCGGCGGCGTAGTAGAGGATCGACCCGCTCACAAGGCCGTGGTCGAGCACGATCGTCACACCTCGCGCGATGCCGATGATGAGCGCAACGCCGAGCAGGTCCTTCGCGCCCTCGATGAAACCGTGGATGAACGCCCGTTCGCTCGTCCGCTGGATCAACGCCACAAGCACGGCCGACGTCAGAAACAGCGTGGTCATCTCGGGGAACCACCAGTCGAGACGCGAGACGCCGTAGATCATGACGACGAAGGTGAGGGCGAAAAGCGCGAGCAGCAGCTTGACGCGTCCAGAAAACGCCGGCGCCGCCGACGTGCGGCCTTCGTGCTCCACGGCCACGGCGGGCGGAGGCTCGGCCGCACGAGACTTCACGAGCGACCGGCTCGGGTCCGCCTTGACGCGCCGGGCGTACCGCAGCACGTAGGCGATCGAGATCGCCAGGCCAATCCCCCACATCGCGAGGCGGCCCCACAGCCCCGCCGTCCACGTGACGCCGGCGGCATCCGACGCAATGACCGTGGCAAACGGATT
Source organism: uncultured Acidobacteriota bacterium (assembly GCA_963849525.1). Taxonomy (GTDB): domain Bacteria; phylum Acidobacteriota; class Vicinamibacteria; order Vicinamibacterales; family SCN-69-37; genus CAVXSP01. The sequence continues at coordinate 136,756 of CAWKHL010000012.1, forward strand.
GCTCGTTGAAGCCATCGTGCCCATGCACGAGCCGACGTAGATGACAGCCACCGGGACGAGCAGGTCGTAGCCGGCGGCCAGAAAGACCGGCACGAGGATCGGATAGAACGCCAGCGTCTCCTCGGCCATCCCGAACGTCGTGCCGCCAACCGCGATGAGCGCCGTGACGATCACGACGAGCCAGCCTTCCCGCCCCCGCAGCCGGCGCACGAGGACCTGGATGCCGGCGTCGAAGGCGCCGGTGCGATTGAACACGCCGATGAAGCCGCCGATGATGAGGACGAAGAGCACGACGTCGATCGAGTCGTAGATGCCGAGAATCGGCGCCTGAAACACCGCGAGCGGCCCCTGCGGGTGGGCGGCCACTGCATGGTAGGTGCGGGGAATCGACACCGGCTTCCGAATGCTGCCGTTCAGGAACTGTCCGACGTTGATGCCAATGCCAAGCCGGTCGAGCGTGGCCTGCGTGGCCGGCAGCGGCTCTTCGCCCGCCGGCCTCGTCGCGACGAGCAATTGGCGCCCGTCGTCGTACCGGAGGGTGTCGTACCGCCCGGCCGGCAGCACCCAGGTCGCCGCCGCGGCGAGGACGACGATCGCCATCAGCACGGTGTAGGCGGACGGCAGCGAGAAGCGAGGGCGGGTGCCCATGGGTATGTGTCCGATTGGATCGATCGTGTGCGAGCGCCTGCCTCAGTCCCCCGGCGCCAACGCCGCCGCGAGCCGTTCGGTCATGCGCGCCTCGGCCAGCCGGGCGGTCATGACGATGCCGTTCTCGATCGCGCGCACGGTGGAGCCCCCGTGCGCCACGACCGTCAGCCCGGCGACGCCGAGCAGCGGCGCGCCGCCATATTCGGCGTAATCGACGCGGCGACGAAAATTCGCATAGGCGCGGCGCGAGAGCCACGCGCCGACCCTGGCCAGCCACGACGCGGTCAACTCGTCGAGCAGGCTCCCCTCGAGCATCTCGACGAGCCCTTCGCCCACTTTGAGCGCGATGTTCCCGGTGAAGCCGTCGCAGACGATGACGTCGGCCCGGCCGGTGAAGAGCTCACGCGCTTCGACGTTCCCCACGAACGTGAGCGGGACGGTCGCCAGGCCGGCGTGCGCTTCACGCACCAGGTCGTTGCCCTTGGCCGCTTCCTCGCCAATCGACAGGAGACCAACGCGCGGGTCGGCCAGCCCGAGGTTGGCGCGCGCGTACGCCGCGCCCATCAAGCCGAACTGGACGAGGTGTTGCGCGCGGCACTCGATGTTGGCGCCGGCATCAACCAGCACGGCCGCGCCCGATCGGGTGGGGATGGTGACCGCGAGCGCCGGGCGCTCCACACCGGGCAGCAGCCCGAAGGCCGTGCGCGCGGCGAGGACCGTGGCGCCGGTGTGGCCGGCGCTGAAGAGGGCGTCGGCGCGTCCGCTGGCCACGAGCTCGGCCGCCACCTTGACCGAGGCGCGGGGCTTGCGCCGGAGCGCCGCGAGCGGCGACTCGTCCATGGCGACCCCGTCGGCCGCTTCGATGATCGTGATCGGAAGTCCACGGGCATCGCCCGCGCGGGCGAGCTCGACGTGCAGGAGGTCTGGCGGACCGACGAGCGCCACGGGGATGCGTGCGCCTCGAGCCGCGCGCACGGCGCCCGCGACAATCGCGCCCGGCGCCCGATCGCCGCCCAGCGCATCGACGGCTACAGTCGCGCGAGGCACTGGCGACGCGCCGGGCTATTCTTCGTCGACCGCGCGCACCTGGCGGCCGCGATAGTACCCGCAGTTGCGGCACACGACGTGGGGCGGCTTGGGCTCGTGGCACTGCGGGCACTGGCTCATTGGAACCGGCTTCAAGGCGTCGTGCGTCCGGCGCTTGGCCGTGCGCGTCTTCGAGTGGCGTCGTTTTGGATTCGGCATCGGTCTACTCTCTCTTCAGCGCCCGCAGCGCATCCAGGCGCGGGTCAATCCATTCGTGCCGGCAGGTGCACGTCTCGCGGTTCCGATTCGCCCCGCAGACCGGGCACAGCCCCTGACAATCCTCGCGGCAGAGCGGCTTCATCGGCAGCGCGAGGTACAACTGCTCGCGGATCAGATCGCCCAAGTTCAGCGTGTCGTCCTCGTAGAACGACACCCCGAGGTCGTCTGCCTCCACTTCGCGCTCGCCCTCGTCCTGATTGGCGGAGACGGGCAGCAGCAGCACATCGAAGCGGCTGTCGATCGGGACCGTGAACGGGTCGAGGCAGCGGCTGCAGTCGACCTCCAGCGTCGTCTTCACGTGCCCGACGAGGCGAAGCTTCTGGACGTCCTTGTGGAGGTCGGCGTCGAACTCGACCGGCGCGACCACCCGAAAGTCCTCTTGCTGCGGAAACTGAGAAGGCTCGTACCGTCGCTCGAGGTGCTCAACACCGCGCCGAAGGCGGCTCAAATCCAGCAGCATGACGCCCCCTCCGTGCCCTCCCTTGAGCACGAAACTCCCCATCTTACCACGGCGTCCCGGGGCTCCTGGCACCGGCCGTTGGCCAGGCACCAGGGCTTCAGACGCTCCAGGATTTGGGGACGAAGAGCTCCTCAAACAAGGCAATCGCGTAGCGATCGGTCATGCCGGCGAGAAAGTCCCGAGCGGCGGCCTCCAGCCCCTCCATCTCGATGGTTTCCTGGTCCAGATACTCGGGGCGCTCGCGAATCTTCTCCCACAAGCCCGCCAGAACGCCGGATGTCTTCTGGAACTCGGCCGTGGCCCTCGGATTCTCGTACACGGCGGCGAACAGATAGTCCCGCAGCGCCAGTGTTGCCCGCAACACGGGCTCGCCCATGCGGATCTCCGTGAGGCCGCCGTCCAGGGTCTCGGTCACCACGTCGGTCACCATCGTGTTGATCCGCTCGGCCGACGTGTGGCCGACGACGTCCGTCGCGTCGCGCGGCAGATCCTCGGCGGCCAGAATCCCCGCCCGGATGGCGTCGTCGATGTCGTGATTGACGTAGGCGATGATGTCGGCCACGCGGGCGATCTGTCCTTCGATGGTGCTGGCCCGGTGCTCCGGCGGCGCGCCCACCGGAAGGCCGTGTTTGCCCTTCGAGTGGCGCGCGATGCCGTCGCGGACTTCCCAGGTCAGATTCAGCCCCTTCCGTCCGTTCTCGAGCACATCGACGATGCGCAAGCTTTGCTCGTAGTGGCTGAATCCTCCGGGCACCAACCGGTCGATGACCCGCTCGCCCGCGTGCCCGAACGGGGGATGGCCCAGGTCGTGCCCGAGGGCGATGGCTTCGGTCAACTCCTCGTGGAGCCGCAGCACTTTCGCGATGCTGCGCGCGATCTGCGAGACCTCGAGCGTGTGGGTGAGCCGGGTTCGATAATGGTCGCCGGTCGGCGCGAAGAACACCTGCGTCTTGTGCTTGAGCCGGCGGAACGCCTTCGAGTGGATGACGCGGTCGCGGTCGCGCTGAAAGACCGGGCGAATCCGGTCCTGAGGCTCCGGCCGAAGCCGGCCTCGCGAACTCGCGCTCTTCGCCGCTTGCGGGGCCAGGAATTCCCGCTCGCGCGCTTCAAGCTGCTCCCGAATCAGAAGACCGTGTGCCAAAGACCGCCTGACCTCACTCTATCGCAGGATCTCGCCCAGGAAGCTCGTCCCGTGGGCGAGCGCGGGCCGCCCGAAGGCGGCCGCCAGCGTCTGCCCCAGGTCGGCAAACGTTCGACGGACGCCGAGATCGGCGCCGGGGCGAACCATTGAACCGCCGACGAGGACGGGCACGTATTCCCGCGAGTGGTCGGTTGACGGTGTGGTCGGGTCGTTGCCGTGATCGGCCGTCACGACCAGCAAGTCGCCCGGGCCCAGCCGCGACAGGAGCCGGCCGAGCCGGGCGTCGAACCGCTCCAGATTGGCCGCGTATCCGGCCGCGTCGTTGCGATGGCCGAACTTGCTGTCGAAGTCGACCAGGTTGATGAACACGAGGCCCGTCGAGGTCTCGGCGAGCTCCACGTCCAACGCGTCCATCCCGTCCTCGTCGGACGTCGTGTGGACGGCCTTCGTCAGGCCGCGCCCGGCGAACAGGTCCTCGATCTTGCCGATGCCCACGACCGGATGGCCGGCGGCCTTGAGGTCGTCGAGCAGCGTCGGCTTGAACGGCTCGAGCGCGAAATCGCGGCGGTTCGCGGTGCGCGTGAAGCGGCCCGGCTCGCCCACGAACGGCCGCGCGATGACGCGGCCGACGCCCAGCCCGCGCGCGACCAGGTCGAACGCGATCCGGCAGATGCGGTAGAGCTCGTCGATGGGAATCACCGACTCGTGCGCGGCCACCTGAAACACGCTGTCCGCCGAGGTGTAGACGATGGGCGCGCCCGTGCGCAGATGCTCGGGCCCGAGCTGGTCGATGATGACCGTGCCGGACGCCACGACGTTGCCGAGCGTCTGGCGTCCGATCCGCCGCTCGAACTCGCCGATCACGGTCTCCGGAAACCCGCGGGGAAACGTGGGAAAGGGGCGATCGAGGACGATCCCCATCATTTCCCAGTGCCCGGTGACCGAGTCCTTGCCCGCCGATCGCTCGGCCATGCGGCCGTACGCGCCCGTCACGGCCGTCGTGTCCGGTCCGATCCGCGCGACCCGCGACAGGCCCAGCGACCGCAGCGCCGGCACGCGAAGCGGGATGCGGTCGGCAAGGTGCCCGAGCGTGTCGCTGTGCTGGTCGCCATAGTCGGCTGCGTCGGGCATCTCGCCGGCGCCAACCGAATCCATGACGACGAGAATCACCCGAACGATCTCAGCCACACGTGCCCCACTCCTCGAGGCCGACGCCTTGCGCCCGCCGTTCAGCGCCGCAGGCTCTCGCGGACGATGGCGGCCGCACGCTGCAGGGCCGGCGCGGACTCGCCAGCGTCGTCAATCCATCGTACGCCAGGTTCCTTTCGGAACCACGTCATCTGGCGATGCGCGTAGTGCATGTTCTCGCGGACGACGAGCGCGCGGGTGTCCGCCTCGTCCCGCGTCCCTTGCAGCATCTCGAGCACCTGCCGGTAGACGAGGCCGCTGAAGGCGTGCGCCGTGGACGGCACGCCGCCCGCCATCAGGCCGCGCACCTCGTCCACGACGCCCCGGGCGAACTGCGCGTCGACGCGACTCGTCACGCGGGCTCGCAGCGCTTCGCGCGGGAGCGTCAGCCCGACTGGGACCACGCGAAACTCCTCGATGGGCGACCGGGTGTCCTCGAAGTGCGCCGTCAAGGGACGGCCGGTGAGCAGGTACACCTCGAGGGCGCGGACCATCCGCTTCTGGTCGCGCGGCTCGATCCGCCGGGCCGAGTCCGGGTCGACGCGCGTCAGCCATCGATGGAGCGCCAGGACGCCGCGCGCCGCGGCGACCCGATCCAGCCGGCGCCTGAGATCGTCGTCGCGCGCCGGCCCCGGAAAGAGACCGCGCACGAGCGCGCGGTAGTAGAAGCCGGTGCCGCCGACGAGAATGGGCAGCTTGCCGCGGCCGGTGATGGCGCGCACGGCCGCGGCCGCGTCGGCCGCGTAGCGCGCCGCCGAGTACGTCTCGGTCGGCCCCACGACATCGATCAGGTGGTGCGGCACGCCGAGCCGGTCGGCGGCCGAGGGCTTGTCGGTGCCGATGTCGAGACCGCGATAGACGGCGGTCGAGTCGCACGAGACCACTTCGCCGTCGAACGTCCGGGCTAGCGAGAGCCCCAGCGCACTCTTGCCCGAGGCGGTCGGCCCCAGGACCGCCAGCAACACGGGATCGACGCTGCGTTCGACACCGTCCACGCGCGGCCTAAGGAATACGCTCGTTATAGAAGAAGGTGACCGTGAACGGCGAGATCTCGTCCAGCGGGTACGCGGCCGGAATCGGAATCGTCGGGTTCGACGAACTCAACGCGTTGACGGCCGCCCGGTCGAACGCGGCGATGCCCGAGGAGCTCACGATGTGGATGTCGGTGATGGCGCCCCCGCGGTGAATCGTCATCTGGATCACGACGTGGCCGTGCATCACCATCGCGGCCGAGGGGATCAGCCAGTTGTTGTAGACCTGCGCCTTGAAGCGGCGCAGCCACGATCCGAAGTCGACGCCCTTGGAGTCGAACTGGATGTCCGGCCCCTGCTCGGTCGCGCCGCCTCGGGGGTTGTCGAAGTTCTGATCCCGAGGCGAACGCTCGAGGTTCTGCAGCGCGTCGTTCAGAAAACTCCCCGGCGGGCGCGCGGCGGCGATGGGTGCGTTCGACTCGTTCCTCCCCATCAGACTCGGCGACGGATCGGCCGGCGCGGCGCGAGCCTCCTCCTTCGGCCCGCCGACGATCTTCTCCGGCGTGTTGCCCACCGACTTGGGCGTCGTGTTCTCGGGCTTCGGCACGGGCACCACGGTCTTCGACCGCCGGTCGAGATCGGATAAATCCGGCGTGAACTTTGGCGGCGCCGGACGCTCGACCAGGGGCTGGATGTCGACGAATTGCAGCTGCTGGTTCGGCTGGACCAGCGGCTGGACGGTTGCCGCCGCCGGCGTCCACGTCAGGATATTGGGGAACAGCAGGATCAGAATGAAGACGGCGAGGTGCGCGATGATCGACAGCAGCACGCCCTCGCGCGCCGAGACGACGGAGGCCACGCGCGGTGTGTCTGGTCGATCATCCTCAAAGTCGATGTACATCAGTGAGGCACCTACGAAGTATACGACCGGGCGTCGACGGCTGCTACGAGGGCCATTCTTCAGTAGACGCGGGCCGCGCCGGATCGGCCGGTTACTCGACCGGAGTGTGATCCGCCCGGTCGGCCACGTAGAGCGACACGATGCCGAGCGCCAGCGGGATGTGACGGACGGCACCGAACCCGGCCCGATGCAGCCACTCGATGAACCCCGCCGGCGGCGGAAACTCCGCCACCGACGCCGGCAGGTACGAATACGCGTCCTGATGGCTCGAGACCAGCCGTCCAATTCGCGGCAGGACGCTGCGGAAGTACCAGCCGGTACAGCGCGCGCAGGCCGGGCACCGAGGGCATGCCGAACTCGAGCACCGCCAGCCGTCCGCCCGGCCTGAGCACGCGGTGGAATTCCCGGCACGCGCCCTGCGGGTCGAGCACGTTGCGAATCCCGAACGCGACCATCGCCGCGTCGAACGCGGCGTCCGGGAGCGGCATCGCGGTGGCGTCGCCTCGTGCCAGATGGATCCGTCCGGCCAACCCGCGCGCGCGAACCTTCACGAGTCCCAACCGCAGCATCTCGCCCGCGAAGTCCACGCCAACGACGTCGCGCGCCGCGCCGCCCGCGGCGGTGGCCGCCTCGATGGCCAGGTCGGCCGTCCCCGTGCACATATCGAGAACGCGCTCGCGGCCCGTCAGATGCAACTCGCGCACCGCGCGGCGCCGCCAGGCCCGATCCAGCCCCGCGCTGAGGAGGTGATTCAGCCGGTCGTACCGGCGCGCGATGGCGTCGAACATGCCCGCGATGCGGGCGGGCTGTTTCGACGTGGAGACGGCGGTCATTCGCCCGCCCACGCCGGGAAGAGCCGCTGCTCGAACCCGAGCGCGTTCAGGATCTTGCCAGCCATGAAGGCCGCGAGGTCGTCGATCGTCGCCGGCCGCTGGTAGAAGGCGGGCATGGCGGGCAGGATGAGGGCGCCCGCCTCGGCGGCGGCGACCAGGTTCTTGAGCGCCGGAAGGCTCATCGGCGTCTCGCGCGGCACGAGCACGAGCCGCCGCCGCTCCTTCAGCATGACGTCGGCCGCCCGCTCGATGAGGTTGCGCGACAGGCCGTGGGCCACCCCGGCCAGCGTCTTCATCGAACAGGGCACGACGACCATCGCGTCGGTCTGGTGGCTGCCGCTCGCCATGGGCGCGCCCAGGTCCTTGTTGCTGTAGCGCACGAGCTCGCCCCGCCGCACGCCCTCGCCGTAGCGCTCGACGAGCAGGTCAACGAGCCGTTCGACCTTGGCCTGCTCGCCAAGCTCGTCGAGCAGCAGCCGGCGCCCGTAGTCGCTGAACACCACCTCGAGCCGGCACCCCTCTTCGAGTAGGGCGGCGATGGTCCGAAGCGCGTAGATCGCCCCGCTCGCACCGGTCACGCCGACGGCAATCGTCGCGAGGTGCATCGCCAATGGACCGCCACGGCCGTCGTCACCAGATACAGCATGCCAACCCATCCATTCATATCGAAGGCGCGTTTGACCTGGGACAGGTCGTGCTCGCTCACGAGCGACTGTTCCCACACGAGCAGGCCCGCGACCAGGATCACGCCGCCGAAATAGATCGGGCCCAGGGCGTCGGTCGACACCCAAGGCCGCCAGGCAGGCGACGGTGACCACGTGCATCGCCCGTGAAATGACGAGTGCGCGCCGCACGCCGAAACGCACCGGAATCGAGCGGAGGCCTTCGCGCCGGTCGACCTCGAGGTCCTGGCAGGCGTACAGCACGTCGAACCCTCCCACCCACGAGCCGATGGCCAGGCCCGAGAGCCACGGCTCCCAGCCGGCCTGACCGCCGGCCGCCAGCCACCCGCCCACCGGCGCCACCGCCATGGCCAGGCCGAGGAACATCTGAGTGTAGGAGGTGAACCGCTTCGCGAGCGAGTACCAGAAGATGATGGCCAGCGCGAGCGGCGAGAGCAGCAGGCACAAGGCGCTCAACCGCGACGCGCACCACATGAACAGCGACCGAGGCGGTCAGCACGAACGCGATGGCCTCGGCTCGCGAGAGGCGTCCGGCGGGCAGCTCCCGCATGGCCGTGCGAGGATTGCGGGCGTCGTAGGCCGCGTCGGCCAGGCGGTTGAAGCCCATCGCCGCGCTCCGGGCCGTGACCATGCACGCCACAATCCAGCCCACGCGCACCCAGGTCATCGGATGGACGCGAGCCGCCAGCAGCGCGCCCACCAGCGCGAACGGCAGCGCGAAGATCGAGTGACTGAACCGCACGAACGCCCCGTACGTCCGGATGCGCGCGACCAGGTTGGCCATCACGCGCGCCCTCGCTCCGCGAGGTCGATGACCTCGATCCGATTGGCGTCCACCCCGCTCACCAGATACTCCTCGACGTCGCGCTCGCCCGGAGGAACCGTCACGCTGACGAACGATGCCCGAAGGCCGGGCGCGATGGCCCCGAACTCCCGCTCGCGCTGGAGCGCTCTCGCACCGACGCGCGTGGCGCTCTCGATGAGACTGGCCGCCGCGACTTCGGGCGCGATGCGTCGAAGCGCCGCCAGTTCGTCGAACAGGTTGAGCGAACCGACCGACGCCAGGCTGTCGGTCCCAATGGCCACCTGCACGCCGGACGCGAAGAACTTCGACACGGGCGGCAGTCCCGCGCCCACCCACTCGTTGCTGCGCGGGCAGGTGACGAGCACGGCCTCCGCGTCGCGCAGGCGCTCGAGGGCCGAGGCGGCAAGATGACCACCGTGCACGACCAGACACCCAGGCTCGAGATAGTGCATGCGTTTCAAGTACTCCACCGGGTCGCACCGTGGCGCCTGCCACTCGGGCGTCCATACCCCCAGGTCTTCGAGCAGCCGGCGAAACGGCACCGGTCCCGGTCTGCAGGAACTCAATCTCCTCGGCCGACTCGGCCAGGTGCACCGACCGCGGCGTGTCGCGGTCCGCGCCGGCAATCGCGCGAAAGAGCGCGGGCGACACCGAGTAGGGCGCGTGGGCGACCACGCCAACCGGCGGCCAGGACTCATCGGCGGGCAGGGCGTCGATTCGTGCCACGGCCTGACGCACGAGCGCCGCCGGATCCGCGGCGTTCCAGCCCAGGAGCTCGTGAAACACGACGCCGCCGGCGCCGGTGGCCGCGAACACCGCCGGGGACGCCAGGCTGTTCGAGACGTCGCCAATCAGCACGGTGCCCGTCGCGCGGGCCTGCTGCAACCCGCGCTCGATCCCCCCGATCACGCTCGCCTCCCCGTCGGGGGGGCCGGCGGCGCGCTCGCGCATCAACGCGCGAATCCACGCCACCATCGAGGACGCGACCGGCACCCGGCCGGCCATCCACCCGAGCTCGAGGTGCGTATGCGCGTTGACCAGGCCGGGCAGGAGCACCGCGTCGCCCAGGTCGCGGCACGGTCCCTCGGGAGGACGCCCCGCGCCAAGGGCCGTGATGCGGCCGCGATCGACCTGAACCCATCCGTTCTCGATGAGGGGGCGGCTGACCGGAAGGACCCAGCGGGCCCGAAGAACGGCGCTCACGGACGCCGCGCGAGCGCGGCCCGGCCGCGCTGCGCGCGGCGTAGGCCTGCAGATCCTCGGCTTCCCCGGCCCGGCCATCGGCGCGCGCCACGGCGAGCTCGTGCATCCGCGGCACGGCCCGCTCGCGGAACACCGGATCGCCGAGCACGTCGTAGTGCATGTTGCGGCGCTTGGCGGCGAAGCCGGCACTTTCGATGTTGCGCACGACCTCGAACTCGTCCATGCAGAATTCGGCGCCGGCGGCGCGCACGACGTTCTCCTCGATCATGACGCTGCCCATGTCGTTGGCGCCGTACGCCAGGCTGAGCTGGCCGACCTTGCCGCCCTGCGTCACCCAGGACGCCTGCAGGTTGTCGAAGTTGTCGAGCACGAGCCGCGCGAGCGCCAGCGTCCGCAGGTACTCGACGCCGGTCGCCTCGACGCCGCCGAGGTCGGTATGCTGCGGCTGGAAGCTCCACGTGATGAATGCGGTGAACCCTCCGGTCTCGTCCTGCAGCTCGCGCAGGCGGAAGAGGTGCTCCAGCCGCTCCTCGTCGGTCTCGACCGTGCCGTACATCATCGTCGCGGTCGTCCGGAGTCCGGCGCGGTGCGCCTCGCGCATGACGCCCAGCCACTCGTCCGCCGTCGCTTTGTTGTAGCAGTTGAGGATCTTGCGCACCCGATCGACCAGGATCTCGGCGCCGCCGCCGGGGATGCTGTCGAGGCCGGCGGCCATCAGCCGCTCGACCACCTCACGGACCGGCAAGCGCGACAGCCGCGAGATGTGGATGACCTCCGGCGGCGACAGCGCGTGGAGCTTGAACTCCGGAAACCGCTCCTTGACGCCGCGGAACAAGTCTTCGTACCAGCCGATCGGAATGTCCGGGTTGTGACCGCCCTGGAGCAGAAGCTGGCCGCCGCCGAGCGCGATCGTTTCCTCGATCTTCCGGTAGATCTCCTCGAAGCCGAGCGCGTAGCCTTCGGTCGATCCGACGTCCCGATAGAACGCGCAAAACCGGCACTTCGCCACGCAGACGTTCGTGTAGTTGACGTTGCGGTCGATGATGTACGTGACGACGCCATCCGGGTGCCGCCGGCGCCGGGCGTCGTCGGCCATCCGTCCCAGCTCGGCCAACGGCGCCGTGCGGTAGAGACGAAGGGCGTCCTCTCGGCTCAAACGTGACATTTCGCTCATTTTACGCGCGTTCGTGGCCCACCGCCCTCGGCCGGCCTCAGAAGAACTCGAGCGGGCCGGTGCGCGCCACGATGCCCAGCGCCGCCGCCTCCCGATAGTAGGCGGCCAGCCCCTCGAGCGCTCGCGGGGACAGCTCGTATTTCATGTGCTCGCGCAGGTACCGGCGCGCGATCGCCTGGCGCGCCGGATCGCCGGCGCAATACGCGTCGGCGACTTCGTCCGCCCGCGCCACGCCCTCGTCGCGCGCCGCCTGAAGCCGGCGAACGGCCTCGCCGCCCACGCCGCCGCCATGTCCCGCCCAGAACGCCCAGACGAACGGCAGCCCCGTGAGCTCCGTCCATGCGGCGCCCAGATCGATCTTCTCGGCGCCGTACGCGCGGTGGTCGACGAACAACGCCGGGTCGCCGATGAGCAACGCCGCGTCGGCCGAGGCGAGCATCGACTCGAGGTCCGGCGCGTGCGGCGCGAACGTCGGCGAGATATGGAACTGCCGAGCGCATAACACCCTCGTCAGGGCCGCCGAGGTGCGCGAGCTCGTATCCAAGGCTATGCGTGCGACGTCCCCGATGGGTTTCCGCGTGAACAGCGCGACCGAAGCCACCGGCCCGTCCGACGCGATGCACACGCCGGGCACGATCCGCTGCCCGGGCTGCTGCAGATACGTGATCGCCGGCACCAATCCGAGGTCGATCTCACCGTCGGCCAGCAGCTTCGCGCACAGGGCGGGCACGTCGAACCGCACGGTCAGCGCCGGCGGCGGAGCGCCCGCGCGCCCCTCGCGCGCGCCGCCAGGCGCCAGCCCGTAGACGAGGGGTTTGGCGTTCAGATAGCTGACGGCGCCCAAGCGAATTGGTTGGCTCACCCGACCACCTGAAAACGCCCGTCGCGCTCGGCGGGCTCGGCGAACGCCGCGTGGATGTGCCGCTCGATTTCCTCGCGCGGCGACCGCCGGCGTCCAGCGTCCGGCGGATCGATCGCCGCGATGCCGTCGATGTCGTCGGCGCCATACGTGATCGCCACCTGCGCGAGCTTCGGGCCGTACAACGGCCAGTCCACCTGGATCGACGGGATCTCGCCGCACAGCAGTCTGGCGGCGACAATCGTCCGAACGTCGTCGTAGCCGGTCGATGGCCGGTCCGCCTCCTCGACGCGAGGCAGCGGTGCGAGCACCTTGAGCGCGCCGGTCTCGGCCTGCACGGCGCACGCACGCTCGAGCAGATCGAGCCGTGCGTCGGCGGGGGCACGCGTGAACGTGGCCCGCCAGACCGGCAGGCCGGCCGCCACGACCGCCCCGATGACATCGGCGGCGCGACGCGGCGTCCCGAACTGGTCGAGCGGCGCTTCGGCGACGGCCGAGAGGCCCGCGGCGCGCAGCGCGCCGGCCAGGTCGGACAGCCTCGCGAGGTCACCGGCCGCCAGTTCGAGCAAATCGGCGAGCGAAAACCCGGTGACCGGGATGCCCGCGGCTGCCTGCACCGCGGCGCGTGCCCGGTTGGTCGCGTCATCGACCGACGCGGGAGCGCCGACCAGCCGCACCTCGCGCGCGTGATGGCCCGCGGGCAGCGCGTCGGCTGGGCCAAGCTCGCACACGCGCAGGTACGTGACGCGGTCGCCGTGAAGGCGTTTGCGGGCCCGCTCGCCAAGCGACCCGACGGTCACCAGATCCGGGCGCGCCACGACACGCTCGACATCGGACCGCGAGAACGACTGGCCCGACGCCACCTTCGCTTCGAGATCGTCGAGGGAGCTCATCGTTTCCATCCCGTGAGAATTGTCGTCCAGACGTCGAGGGCGCGCGCCGCGGCCGCCTCCGACGTGCGCAGCCGCTTGGGCCACTCGCGGAGAAACCCCTCGCTGGCCCACTTGCGCGTCGCGTCGATGCCCATCTTGCCGCCGAACGCCGGATGGATCGCGGCATCGTCCAGGTCATCGACCGGCCCGGTGACGATTTGAATGTCGCGCGCCGGATCGACGTGGGTGCCGGCAATCCAGGCGACCTCCGCCTCGTCCTGCACGTTGACGTCCTTGTCGACGACCACGATGCATTTCGAGAACATGAGCTGTCCGAGCCCCCAGAACGCGTTCATGATCTTGCGGGCGTGCCCCGGATAGCGTTTGTCGATCGACACGACGACGAGGTTGTGGAAGATCCCGGGGGCCGGGAAGTGCATGTCCACGATCTCCGGCACGGTCTTGCGAATGAGCGGCAGGAAGATGCGCTCGCTCGCCTTCCCGAGGTAGTAGTCCTCCATCGGCGGGATGCCCACGACCGTCGTCACGTAACGTGGGCTTCTGCCGCATCGTCAGGCACTGGAGATGGAAGACGGGAAACTCATCGGCCAGCGAGTAGAACCCCGTGTGGTCGCCGAAGGGGCCTTCGGTCCGGCGCTCGCCGGGCTCGACGTAGCCTTCGAGCACGATCTGGGCCTTGGCCGGCACCTCGAGATCGACCGTCCGGCACTTCACCAGCTCGACGCGGCGTTTGCCGATGACGCCGGCGAGCATCAGCTCGTCGAGCCCTTCCGGCACGGGCGCCGTCGCGCAGTAGGTCAGCACCGGGTCCGCGCCCAGCGCCACGGCGACCTCGAGCCGCTGGCCCAGACGCTCGGCCACGCGGTGGTGCTGCGCGCCGCCCTTGTGGCGCTGCCAGTGCATGCCGGTGGTCCGCCGGTCGAAGACCTGCATGCGGTAGGTGCCGATGTTCCGCATGCCCGTCTCGGGGTCCTTGGTGAAGACGAGCGGCAGCGTGATGAAAGGCCCGCCATCGTCCGGCCACGTCTTGAGAATCGGCAGCTGGTCCAGCCCGCCGTCGACCTCGACGACTTCCTGGCACGGCGCGTCCTTGACCGTCTTGGGCATCAAGTCGGCCAACCGATTGGCCAGCGGCAGCATCTTCAAGGCGTCCATGAACCCTTTGGGCATGGCCGGCGTCGTGAGCTCTTCAATATCGCTCGCGATCTCGTCGAGCGTGTCGACGCCGAGCGCCAGACAGATGCGCGACGATGACCCGAAGAGGTTGGCGGCGACGGGCATCGTGAACCCCGTGGGCCGTTCGAAAAGGAGCGCCGGACCGCCGCCGGGCGACTTGGCGGCGCGATCGACAACGGCCGCGATCTCGAGATCGGGGCTGACGGCCGCCGAGACGCGCGAGAGCTCGCGGCGTCGGTCCAGTTCGGTGATGAACGAAGTGATGTCGGCAAACATGGGGGAATCCTATGGGGTCAGGTCGCCGGCGCGCCAATCGCGTCGGCCACGCGTGTCGCCAGGGCCAGCGCGCGTCGGCCGTCGGCCCCAGAAACCAGCGGCGGCCGCCCCTCCAGAATCGCGTCGACGAAATCCACGAGTTCGCGGCCCAGCGGCTCGGCGCGCGTCACCTCGATCTTGCCGCCCGTCGATCGCCGGGCGCTCGCCCGCCTGGGGCACGAGCCGCCAGACCTCGAGCTCCTGCGCCTGATAGTCCACCGAGACGTACATGTCCCGCTGGAAGCAGCGGATCTTCCGCACCTTGTCCCGGCTGATCCGGCTCGCCGTGATGTTGGCCACGCATCCGGACGCGAAGCGGATGCGGGCGTTGGCGATATCGACCCGCGGCGTGAGCACCGGCACGCCGACGGCGTCGACCGCGAGCACCTCGGATTCGATCCATCGCCAGGACGATGTCCAGGTCGTGGATCATGACGTCGAAGACCACGTCGATGTCCAGACTCCGCTCCGGGAACCCACTGAGCCGGTGCACTTCGATGAATCGGGGGCTCGTGACAATCGGCAGCGCGGCGCCCACCGCCGGGTTGTGCCGCTCGGTGTGCCCCACGGCCAATCGCGCACCGGACCGCTCCGCCGCCTCGACGAGCGCGTCGGCATCGGCGAGCGACGCCGCCATGGGCTTCTCGACGAGCACGTGCACGCCGCGATCGAGAAACTCCCGCGCGACGCGCAGGTGGTCGACGGTCGGCACGGCCACCACGACGGCATCCACACGGCCGAACAGCGCGCGATAGTCGGTGAGCGCAAGGGCGCCGGTCGCACGGGCGGCCTCGCGCGCGCGGTCCTCCACCACATCCACGACGGCGACGAGCGACGCGCGCGGCACCGTCGCGGCGAGCCGGGCGTGGTGGCGCCCCAGGTGCCCGACACCAATCACGGCCAGGCGGACGGAGCCCGGCTGCGCCTCCGATGGGGCGGCGGCAGCGCTCACGGCCGCGCCCTCCCCACCACGACCACACCGGCCTCGTCGGCTGCCCGAATGAAGGCGCTGCCGTCCAGCATCAACGTCTTGCCCGCGTCGATGGAAAGGGCATCGGCGCCGGCCGCCTGCATCGCGACGATCGTCGCCACGCCCACGACCGGCACGTCGAAACGCATGTCCTGCGACGGTTTGGCGACCTTGATCACGCGGCTCCCCGCTCCGGCGAGCGCGCCGGCGCGCGCGATGACCGCATCGGTGCCTTCCATCGCTTCGACCGCCACCACCGCCCGGTCCTTGACGACGATGGTTTGTCCGACGTCGAGACCCGCCACCGTGTCGGCCACCCGATAGCCGAATTCGAAATCCGCCTGAATGGCCTCGGATGGCACACGGCCGCTCAGCACCCCCGGGCGCGCCAGAAGATCGGCGAGCAACGCGGTCGAATCCATGAGCGTAATGCCGTGATCCTGAAGGACGTCAGCGACGGCGGCGATCAACGCATCCGTGTTGTGGGCTTTCAGACGGCCAAGCACTTTGAGCAGCGTGAGATCGGGCAGGACCCCGCCGAACAGCTTGACGTGCTTGACCTGACCGGCCATGACCGCCTGGGTGACGCCGGCGGACTTGAGCGTCTTGATGCACTTGCCGAGCTGGCCGAGCGGCACCCACGCGACCGTCGCACCGCCCAGCTCACCCGCCAGTGACTCGAGCTCGGGAAACGCCTCGCCCTCGATCGCGACCACGGCCACTTCGCGTCCGAGCTGGCGCGCCGCGCGGAGCACGAGGAATGGAAAGCGCCCGTTTCCCGCGATCAGGCCGATGGGCATCACGACGCTCGTCCCGGCATGGGCTGGCTAGTCTCCGTTGACGAGGTCGTCGATTCTCCTGCCCGGACGGCGGAGAATCACGCCGCGCTTGGCCGACGTGATGAACTGCACGAGGTAGCTCACCTCCGGGGCCTGGAGTTCCGGCTCACGCTCGATCAGCTCGAGCGCGCGGCTCGTGTTGTGCTGAAGCAGATGCCGGTAGGCGCGCCGGAGCTTGTCGATGAGGTCGGGACTGAACCCGCAGCGGACCAGGCCGATCGTATTGAGGCCGTAGATCCTGGCGCGGTTGCCCACGGTCTTGGCGAACGGCAGCGCGTCGCGCGTGACCACGGTATAGCCGCCGATGAACGCATGCTGGCCCACGCGGCAGAACTGGTGCACGCCCGAGTAGGCGCTGATCGTCGCGTGATCCTCGACATCGACGTGCCCGCCGAGCGTCGCGCCGTTGCCGAAGATCGTGAAGCTGCCCACGTGGCAGTCGTGCGCGATGTGGGCGTAGGCCATGATCAGGTTCCGGTCGCCGACGCTCGTCAGACCGCCGCCGCCGGCGGTCCCCCGGTGGATCGTGACGAACTCGCGGATCACGTTGTCGCAGCCGATGACGAGCCGCGTGGGCTCACCCTTGAACTTCAGATCCTGCGGCGCCAGCCCGATCGACGCGAACGGATAGATTCGCGTGCGGTCGCCAATCTCCGTGCAGCCATCGATGACGGTCGAGGCCCCGATCACGCAGTCGCGTCCGATGACCACATGCTCGCCAATCGTCGCGTACGGCCCGATGACGGTCCCCGCGCCGACCGTGGCATTCGGATGCACGATGGCCCGTTCATGCACGATCGGCCCGCGACGCCTCCGGCACTCGGCCGAATCGATCGCCAGCACGAGCTCGGCTTCGGCCACCACCTGGCCGCCCACCGTGGCCAGCCCCTTAGCCCGCGCCACCCGCCCGCGCCGCCGGCCCATCGTGACTTCGAGCTCCAGCCGGTCGCCGGGCACGACCTGGCGGCGGAACTTCGCGTGGTCAACGCCCCGCAGCAGCGCGCGGTCGCCTTCTTCCCCGGCGTCGCCGAAGAGCAGGAGCGTCGCCACCTGCGTCAGCGACTCGATCATGAGCACAGCCGGCAGCAAGGGCCGCCCAGGGAAGTGCCCCTGAAAGAACTCCTCGCTGACCGTCACGTTCTTGACGGCGACGATCCGCTTCCCGGACTCGTGTTCGATCACCGCGTCGACGAGCAGCGAGGGATAGCGGTGTGAGAGGCGGTCGAGGACCGGGGGAATGTTCACAGGATGGATAAGGTGAGCGCGCGGGCGGACTCGGCCGGGTCGGACGCGAACGGCGTGTCCGCGACGGCCCGGCCGAGGCCTTCCGCGCCGACTACTTGGTCGCCGCCGCCGGTTCGGCGTCGAGCCGCTTGATGATCTCCGCCGACAAATCCAGGGCGGGGTTGCCCGAATAGAGCAGGATGTTCCCGCTCGTGTCGGTGGGCTGAATCGCGAAGACGAACCAGAGGTTCTTCTCCGCGCGCACCGCATCGACGACGGGCGCGACCTGCTTGTTGAGCTCAGTCAGCAGGTCCTCGTTCAGGTTCTGCTCGTTCGCCTGCACGTCCTGCTGCATGGCGGTCAGCTCGCGCTGGAGGCGGTCCTGATCCCGGACCATCTGCTGCATGACGTCGTCACTCACGACGCCCTGTTGCGACTGCATCTTCTGACGCAGCGCCGTGATCTCGTCGGTCTTGGCCTTGACGTTCGCCTGGTCCTTGGTGACGAGCGCCTGCATCTGCGCCTGTCCGGCTCTGCCAAGCTTCGAACCGCTGACGACGGCTTGCTCGTTGAAAAACCCGATGCGCGCGTCCGCCGGAAACGGCGGCGGCGTCGCCGGCTTCGCCGGGGCGGCCTGGGTGGGCAGCGGCGGCGGCGTCTTGGCCGGCGTCGTCCCGCCCTGACCGGCCGAAGTCTGGGCGGAGAGAGCCGCCCCGAGGAGGAGGCTCAACACGGCAATCGAAATGCGCTTCATGCTGGTCTATACCTTACCTTTCGATACGTTTCCGCGAACGAGAACGCCGGCCGCGCAGCGCGGCCGGTCGTCAGAAGGCTGTTGCCCGAAACCAGACATCTTAGACCTGCGACACGTTCACAGGCACAAGCCATCAGTTTAGCAGGCGCCGGGCGCCTTGACCTCATCCATCCCGGCAGCCCGCCCGCAGCCCCCGGAGCCCCCGGGTCAGCCAAGGGCTGTCTCCCGGCGGAGCCATACGTCCCCCCGCGGCGACACCGCGCCCCGGACCTGAGCCGAAATTCCCACGAATCCGGCCGGGTATACTACTAATTCGACAAGCCCGTTGCCGGGAACGGAGATTGCTTGACGACTGCTATTGATACCGTGGGAATTCGAGGAGCCGACATGTTCCGATCCGTTCAACGTAGTGTTCTCTTGGGCGTGGCCATCGCGCTGACGGCGTGGGCCTGCAGCAACAAGTCGACCGGCAGCACGTCGACCGTGACCACCCCGACGACGACCGCGACCGTCACCGATACGTTCTCCGGCAACCTGACCATCAACGGCGCCGCCACGTTCCAGTTCCCGGTGCAGTCCTCCGGCACGATCACCGCGACCTTGGTCAGCCTCGGCCCCGACAGCTCGCTGGCCATCGGCGTCAGCATCGGCACCTGGAACGGCACGGCGTGCCAGGTCGTCCTGGCCAACGACAAAGCGACCCAGGGCACCACGGTTGTCGGCGCCGTGTCGGCCTCCGGCACGCTCTGCGCACGCGTCTACGACGTTGGTCAACTGACCGCCACGCTTCCCTTCTCGGTCAGCATCGTCCATCCCTGACCTCACGCGATATCCCGAGGCCTTTCCGGGCCGACATCCTCGAAGACCGACCGCCCCTCGCCAGGCGAGGGGCGGTCTTTCACCTTCTAAGCCACTGCGCACGCGTCACGAGTGGGCGCCGCGGCCAGCCGGGCGCGGCACCAGCCTCGAACCGCAGCGGACTCTCGGCGCCCACCCCTAGCCCGGATTATTCATGAAGGCCCCACAATCCGCCCTCCGGGCTTCGACTCAGGCCCAGACACTGGGCCTTCGCTCAGGGCTAGCCCTGAGCACCGCGGTTTGCGCGGTGTCGAAGGCCGTGGCCTCACCTGACCAAGAGCCACGGGCGCGTGTTCACGAACGCGCAGCGTTCGTGAATAAAGCGGGCTAGAACGTTGGATCCCACGGCTCCGTGTGGAGCCCCTGGGCTTCAGCCCCTCGCCACGCCGCCGGCCCTGAAGGGCCGGTGCTCCATCCGCGCGCTCCGCACACGCTGAACGCGCTCTAGAACGTGGAGCCCACGGCAAACCGGAACGTGAGCTTCTGCTGCGGCAGCAGGTTGTTGTCGAGGACGCCGCCACGCTGCGGGTTGTAGGCGCCGATGAGCCGGAACGGCACGTTCAAGACCGGCATCATGAACCGCACTTCCAGACCGGTGGAGGTCTTGAAGGCGCTGGTGTGGCCGATCACCTGCGTGATTGGCGTGTAGCTGACCAGCGGATTGTTGAGTGAAATCCCGGCCAGCGGGTCGAACAAGATCGGCGAGACGTATACGGGGATCGTGTTCCGGGTCAGCGGCTCGCGCCATGAGAACCCCTGGCCCACGTCCTTGACCTGGCCCGCGTCGTAGAACGCAATCAGACGGACCGGGCCGTACACGTTGATCATGTATTCCGCGTTGAAGAGCAGGGTCTTGTTGCCGCCCGTCACCAACTCCGACGAGGGATCGCGCGGGCCGATGCTCCGGATGTCGAAGCCGCGGACGCTGTACTCGCCGCCGAGGAAGTACTTCTCGAGAATCGGCAGGGTGTGCGTGCTGCCAAACGGACGGATGTACTGCACCTGCGCGTGCAACCCGAGGGACGTCCGCGACGTGAGTGTGTGGTACCAGATGGCCTCGAGGTTCGTCGCCACGTACTCCGTGTTGCCGCCGATCCCGGCAAAGTCGAAACCGACCGTAAAGCGCTTGCCATCGGTCGGGAAGATCGGCTGGTTGACCGTGTTGTACACGAGGCTCGGCGAGATCTTGCCCACGCGCTGGCGGCCGCCCTGATCGACCAGCAGCGACGCCGCCAGGTAGGGGCTCCGGGCCAGCACCTGCGGCGTGAGGTACGCGCTGTTGATGTCCTTGACGAGCACGTCCTCGTAGCTGTAGCTCAGGAAGCCGCGGGTGTAACTCCGGATCGGAAAGCCGAGCGTGTAGGTGCTGCCCGTCGAGTCCTGGGTGAACTCGAGCGGATAGATGTACTCGCGCTTGTAGACCGACACGCCGGCGCTGATGGGCCGATCGAAAAGATACGGCTCGCTGAACGACGCCTCGTAGTCCTTGGCCTGGGAGCCCTTCTCGGCGGTCACCCCGACGGTCTCGCCGCGCCCGAGGAAGTTCGACGTCTGGAACGACAGCTGCCCGAAGAAGCCCTCGAACTGCGACACGCCGGCGCCGAACGAAATCTGGTTGCGGTTCTGCTCCTCGACCTTGAGCGTGATGTCGACCTTGTTGTCCGCGCCAGGCGTCTTGGCGACGTCCTGATCGATCGTCTTCTCGTCAATCGGCTTGAAGTAGCCCAACTGATTGATGCGGCGCACGCTCTCCTTCAAGGACTCCGCGTTGAAGACACCGCCCTCGAGCACGCGCATCTCACGCCGAACCACCATGTCATGCGTGTTCGTGTTGCCCACGAACGCGATGTGGTTGACGAAGTACTGCGGCCCCTCGGTCATGCGCAGGTTGAGATCGAGAATGGGCGACGGCGGTTTCGGACCGATCGGCCGGCCGGTCTCCGGGTCGATGCCCGGAAACGACAGGTCGGGCAGCATCGTGAAGTCCATGTAGCCGTTGGCGCCGTACGCGTCCTTGGCCTTCTGGTACCCATCGGCGATCTTCTTGTGGCTGAATGTGTCGCCAGGCTTGATGTCGAAGACCGACTGCAGGTACTCCGTCCGGATCGCCTTGTTGCCGCTGATCTCGATCTTGCCGATCTTGTATTTCTCGCCTTCGTCGATCGGAATTCGGAGCCGGATGTGGCGCGTCTTGCCGTCCTTCGTGGTGTCGATGACCTCGAGCTGGGGCGTGCCGATGACCACCCGCGCGTACCCGCGGTCGCCGAGATACTGCCGGACGCGCTCCGCGTCATCGTCGAACTTGCTCTCGTCGTACGTGCCGCCACCGAGCAGCCAGGACAGCCAGCCGTGGGCCTTCGTGTCCTTCATCTGGCCGCTGAGGTCGCCGTCGCTGAACGCCTTGTTGCCGTCCCAGACGATCTGCTGCACCTGCACCTTGGGCCCTTCGTCGATCTTGAAGGTCACGTGCAGCAGCTTCGGCCCGCCCGGCATCGGCGCTTCCTCGATGTCGACCTTGGCGTACTGGTACCCCTTCGCGGCGTACAGGCCCTCGATCACCGTCCGGACCTTGCGCAGCGTCGCCTCGTCGACGAACGTGTCGTACCGGATGTTGATCGCCTGGTCCTTGAGCGTGTCCTCGATCTTCGAGATGTTCGACCTCTTTGGAGCCCGTGTAGTCCACGGCCTTGAGCCGGGCCCGCTCCTCGAGGTGGAAGATGATGTGCTCGCCCTTGACGCCGTTCTCGTACGGCTCGTCGATCTTTTCGATCCAGTAGTTGTCGAGGAAGTTCGTCTTCCAGAGCCGGTCGCCAGCCGCCAGGACGTCGGCTTCGTTGTAGGGCACCCACTTGTTCTGGCTGCGCGCGCTCGGCGTGAGCGGCTGCAAGTAGTAGCTGTAGGTCTCGTTGTCGATCGACTGGGTGCCTTCCGGGAAGAACTCGAGCTGGATGCACCGGAGGAGCGGCGGCGAGTCGGCGGGGGGCAGGTTCTTCGAGATATCCGACGCGCTGCACGGCTGGACCGGACCGGCGCCCGTGTCCGGCGCCGACGGCGCGGCCGCCTCCTGGGTCGGCGCGGCGCCTGCCTGAGCAGGCGAAGCGGCCGGCGGGGGCGCAGCTGCCGCCGGCGGCGGCGTTTGCGCCGCGGCCGGCCCCGTGGCCAGCCACAGCCCCGCGGCCACCAGGCCGATGCCCCCCACTCCTCGACGAAGCCTCATGTCCCCTCCGGACATTCTGTCACCGCGCGGCGCGCCAGTCACACCAGCGGACAGGCGACGCGGCGCCCCGCGTGCCTGGGGCCGCGGTCCCCCTGGGCGGACGACCCGCCACGGACGATTTAGACGGTGACCGCCAGTCGCCGGCCGGCGTCCGGCTGATCAGCGGCACGCCACGCCAGCGTGCCGTGCTCGAGGTAAATCTCGATGACGCCCGTTCGCAGCTCGCCTCGAATGAGCTCTTCGGACAGGGGATCTTCGATGTAGCGCTGGATGGCGCGGCGCAACGGCCGGGCCCCATAGGACCGGTCCCGGCACGTCGCGTCGATGATCCAGTCGATGACTTCCGACGACACCTGGATCTGCAGCTGACGATCCGCCAGATGCGCGTTCAGGTGATCCACCAGCAGACGCGTGATTTGCCGCAGGTCGTCGTCCGACAGGGGCTCGAAGACGATGAGCTCGTCGACGCGGTTGATGAACTCGGGGTTGAACGTCCGCCGGACCTCGCCCAGAACCATGTCCGAGACGGACTTCTGGATGTCTCGGGCGTCGGCCGACTGAAACCCCATCGACGCCTTCTTCTGGATGAAGCGCGCGCCGATGTTCGACGTCATGATGATGATCGCGTTCTTGAAGTTCACGCGATTGCCCAAGCCGTCCGTCAGGTGCCCGTCCTCGAAGACCTGCAGCAGGATGTTGAACAGGTCGGGATGGGCCTTCTCGATTTCGTCGAGCAGCACGACCGAATACGGGTTGCGCTTCACCTTCTCGGTCAGCTGGCCGCCCTCTTCGTGCCCCACGTACCCGGGCGGCGACCCGATCAGCTTGCTGACCGAGTGCTTCTCCATGTACTCGGACATGTCGAACCGGATGAGCGCGTGGTCGCTGCCGAAAAGGAAGTGGGCCAGCGCGCGGGCGAGCTCGGTCTTGCCGACGCCAGTCGGCCCGAGAAAGATGAAGCTGCCCACAGGGCGCTGGGGGTTCTTGAGCCCCGCGCGCGACCGCCGGATCGCCCGCGAAAGCGCCGAAATCGCCTTCTCCTGGCTCACGACGCGATGGTGCAGCTCGTCTTCCATCCGGAGGAGCTTCTGGCTCTCATCCTCGTTGATCGACGTGAGCGGCACGCCGGTCCACTTGGAGACGACTTCGTCGATCTCGTGCTTGCCGACCGACACGCGGCGCCCGCCGGCCTTCAAATCGAGCTTCTCCCGCACGACCTGCAGGCCGTCGCGCCCAACCGCCCCCCCTTCGGGACGAACCGCCGACTCGCCGGGCTCGACGGCGAGGCGCACGCTGCGGTTGATCTCGCCCGCCGGACCGACAACCTCGGCCTCGCGCAGCTTGGCCCGGGCGCCGGCTTCGTCGATCAAGTCGATCGCCTTGTCGGGCAGAAAGCGGTCCGTGATGTACCGGCTGGACTGATAGACGGCCGCCTCGATCGCCTCGTTCGTGTACTCGACGTGGTGGAAGGACTCGTACCGGTCCTTGATGCCCATGAGCACCTGGACCGTGTCCTTCTCGCTGGGCGGATCGACCTTGACCGCCTGAAACCGCCGCTCGAGCGACCGGTCCTTTTCGATGTACTTCCGGTACTCGCTCGGCGTCGTCGCGCCAATGCAGCGAATTTCGCCGCGGGAGAGCGCCGGCTTGAGAATGTTGGCCGCGTCGAGCGAGCCTTCGGCCGACCCGGCGCCCACGAGGGTGTGCAGCTCGTCGATGAACACGATGATGTTCGGGTTCTCGGTGAGCTCCTTCATGATGGCCTTGAGCCGTTCCTCGAACTGCCCGCGGTACTTGGTGCCGGCCACGATGAGCGAGATGTCGAGCGCGAGAATGCGCTTGTCGGCCAGAAAATGCGGCACGTCGCCGTCAACAATGCGCTGGGCCAGCCCTTCGACGATCGCGGTCTTGCCGACCCCGGGCTCGCCAATCAGGACGGCGTTGTTCTTGGTGCGCCGGCAGAGCACCTGCTGGACCCGCTCGAGCTCGAGTTCGCGGCCGACGAGCGGGTCGAGCTGGCTCTTCATGGCCGCTTCGGTCAGGTCGCGGCTGAACTCGGCGAGCAGCGGCGTTTCCTTGGGCCGCGCCGGCGCCGTCTTCTCGTTGAGCAGCTGGACGATGTCGTCGCGCACGCTGGCGAGGCGCATGCCCTTTTCGTAGAGAATCGAGGCGGCGACCGAGCGCTCCTCGCGCAGGATGCCGAGCAGCAGGTGCTCGGTCCCGATGTAGGTGTGCAGGAGCCGATCGGCTTCCTCGGCGGCGAATCCCAGCACGCGCTTCGTCTCGCTGCTGAACGGGATCTCGACCGACGTCGACACCTTCTCCTGAAAGACGGTGCGGCCTTCGATTTCCTTCCTGATGCTCTCGAGCGACAGGTGGGATCGCGCGAATATGCGGCTCGTCAGGCCCTTGCCTTCGCGGATCAGCCCCAACAGCAGATGCTCGGTTTCAATCGAGGTACTGCCGAGTTGGGTCGCTTCATAGCGCGCGAAAAAGAGGACGCGACGCGCGCGTTCGGTATAGCGTTCAAACATCCGATCGTCCGCCGGCTGGCAGGCCTTTCACTGAATCTGTCGCTCTGATCGGCATTATACGGCATGCGCCGGCCAGGATCTTGAGCCGCGTCCCGAAGGGACTTGCGCTGACGAAGACTCGCACCATGGAGCACGTGGAGGCTGGCCCGCGACTCGCTTCTTCCCACGCGACCCGCGCACCACCGGGGCCGACTGCGGGCTGACTTGGGCGCCGCGGCAGCGGCGGTGATCGGCGGGAGAACTGGACCACGAGCGCGAGCAGCGTGTCAGGCGCGCGTTCGTGGTCCAGTTCTCCCGCCGATCACTGGGCCCGGGCCCTGCCCGGGCCACCCAGGTCAGCCGTTCAGGACGCGGCCAGCCTCCACGCGCTCCATGGTGGATTAGACCAGTCGTCCATGCTCCATCCGGAGCATCCGATCCGACGAGGCCGCCAACCCGGGATTGTGCGTGACGATGATGGAGGTCAAGCCCCGCTCCCGATGCATCTCGCGGAGCAGCGCCTGCAGCTCGGCCGCCGTTGCCTCGTCCAGGTTGCCGGTCGGCTCGTCAGCCAGGAGCAGCGTCGGGCGGTTGACGAGCGCGCGCGCCAGCGCCACGCGCTGCTGCTCGCCGCCCGAGAGCGCCCCGGGCCGGTGCGTCGCGCGGTCGCTCAGGCCCACCCGGTCGAGCAGCTCCAGCGCGCGCGCCCGTCGTTCGTCGGGCGGACGCCCCGCGATCCGCAGCGGCATCTCGACGTTCTCGAGCGCCGAGAATTCAGGCAGCAGATGATGGAACTGGAACACGAAGCCCACGTGTTCGTTCCGGAACGCCACGCGCGCCTGGTCGGCCATCTCCTGCATGACCGCCCCGCCAATGCGCACGCGCCCCGCGTCGGCGACGTCGAGACCGCCGAGGACGTGCAGCAGCGTGCTCTTGCCGACACCCGACGCGCCGATGATCGCGACCATCTCGCCGGCCGCGACGTCGAGGTCGAGCCCGCGCAGCACGTCCAGGCGCCGGGCGGCCCGCTCGTCGCCGGTCGCGCCCCCCGACGAGCGCCGCGTGCGCCACCAGCCGCCTCCGCCGGGCACGCTCTGCGCGCGATCGTACGACTTCGTGAGGTCGCGCACCTCGACCAGCGCGTCAGTCATTCTTCACTCCGCTCGCGGGGCCCCACCCCCGCTCGCTCACGCGCTTCGCGCGGCGCCCTGACGGGCTGGCCGCGGCGCTCCGCGTCCGCGGGGCGTCTCTTCACTCCGCTCGCGCCCTTCGACCGCGCCTCAGGGCGCCCCGAGCATCGCCGAGGGGCGGGGCCCCACCCCCGCTCCGCCTCCGCTGAAGCTTCGGCGGACCGCCGTAGCCTTGCGCGAAGGCGGTCGCTCACGCGCTTCGCGCGGCGCCCTTCGGGCTGGCCGCGGCGCTCCGCGTCCGCGGGCGTCTCTTTCACTTGTTCCACTTCAGGCGGCTCACTCATTGCGCAGAGCTTCCGCCGGGTCGAGCCGGCCGGCCTGGCGCGACGGGTAGATGGTCGCCAGGAAGCAGACGAGCACCGCCGCGCCCACGACGATGGCCACGTCGAGCGGCACCAGCCGGAACGGCAAATACGAGATCTGGTAGACGTCAGCGGGCAGCTTGATGAGCTGATACTTGTTCGCGATGACGCACGCGATCACGCCAAGCCCGGCGCCGGCGGCCGTTCCGCCCACGCCAATCGTCAGGCCCTGCAACATGAAGATCCGCCGGATCGCACCGGCCCGCGCCCCCATCGTGCGCAAGATGGCGATGTCGCGGCTCTTTTCCATCACCATCAGCACCAGCGACGCGACGATGTTGAGCGCCGCCACCAGCACGATGAGCCCAATCGTCAGCGCAATCGCGAGCCGCTCGAGGCTGAGCGCCGAGTAGAGCGACTGATTGAGCTGCATCCAATCCTGCACCAGGTAGCCGGAGCCGAGCTCGTTCTGCAGCCGCGTCCGCACCGACGGGGCGTCGTCCATGTTCCGCAGGCGAAGTTGGATGAGGTCGGGGCCCACACGCTCGAAGATATTCTCGCCCTCGGGCAGCGACACCAGACCGTACGAGCTGTCGTATTCGAAGAAGCCGGTTTGAAACGTCCCGACCACCTTGAGCCGCGGCGACCGCGGAATCAGCCCCATCGGCGTGAGCGTCGTCTCGGGCGTGATGACCGTGATGGTGTCGCCGACGTTGACGCGCAGCGTCCTGGCCAGGTCGACGCCAAGAATGATGCCCGGCGGCGTGCCGGGCTGCCGATCGGTCAGCGCCGCCATCGATCCGCTCTTGATCGCCGTGCCGAGATCGGTGACGTGCGACTCGAGGGACGGGTCGATCCCTTTGACGCTGATCGGCGCCGCGTCGACCCCGGTCGCGAGTGCCAGCCCTTGGCCGAGAATGGCGGGCGCGGCGCCGGCCACGCCAGCCTCGGCGGTGAAGCGCCGGACGTCGGCCGGCACGTCGTGGAACCCGCCTTCGGTCAGCTTGTACACGTAGATGTGCGCCGTCGCCCCGACAATGCGGTCGCGCAGGTCGCGCTGCACGCCGGTCATGATCGCCAGCGCGATGATCACCGCCGCCACGCCCACGCCCACCCCGAGCATCGACACCGCCGAGATCAGCGAGATGAACGCCTGCTTACGACGGGCGATCAGGTAGCGCCGGGCGACGAACCACTCGAAGGAGAAAGACATGGGAGTTAGTGCAGGCCTATTGGTCGAGCCATTGAGCCATTGGCAGTCATTGGGTCATTGGGTCATTCAACGAACGCCGCCTCACGACTTGAATCAACGAGTGACCGCCAAGTAACTCAATGGCTCAATGGCTCAATGACCCAATGACCCAATGACCCAATGGCCCAATGACCCAATGGCCCAATGGCCCAATGGCCCAATGTCGTCATCTCGGTCTCAGCAGCGGAAACAGGATGACTTCGCGAATCGAGAGACTGCCGGTGAGCAGCATGACCAGCCGGTCGATGCCGATGCCTTCGCCGGCGGTGGGCGGCAGACCGTACTCGAGCGCCCGGACGTAGTCCTCGTCCATGCCGTGCGCCTCGGCGTCGCCGGCGGCGCGGTCGCGCAACTGGGCTTCGAACCGGCGGCGCTGCTCGGCCGGGTCATTGAGCTCGCTGAAGCCGTTGGCGATCTCGAACCCGCCCGCGTACAGCTCGAACCGCTCCACCGTGTCCGGATCGTCGGGCTTCTGCTTCGCCAGCGGCGACACCTCGGTCGGGAAGTCGTACACGAACGTCGGCTGAATCAGCCGATCCTCCCAGAGCGCCTCGAAAATGGTCGTCGCAATCTTTCCGGCGCCGTGCGACGCCGCCACGTCGAGGCCGAGGGCCACGGCCACGGCCTTCGCCGTGGCGCGGTCGCGCAAGTCGGCGGCCGAGACGCCGGCAGGGGCGTCCGGCCGTTGGGCGAGGGCTTCGGTGGCGGCCTGGGCGGCCGCTTCGCGCAGCGACAGGCGGCGGTACGGCGCGGCGAACGAGAGCTGGTGCTCGCCGAAGGTCACGTGGAGGCCGCCCACCGATTCGACGGCCACCGCGGTCACCATCTCCTCGGTCATCGCCATGAGGTGCTGGTAGTCGGCGTACGCCTCGTAGAACTCGAGCATCGTGAACTCGGGGTTGTGCTGGGTCGAGATCCCCTCGTTGCGGAAGTTGCGATTGATCTCGAAGACGCGCTCGACGCCGCCCACGACCAGGCGCTTCAGGTAGAGCTCCGGCGCGATGCGCAGATACAGGTCGAGGTCGAGGGCGTTGTGATGCGTCGTGAACGGCCGCGCCAGCGCGCCGCCGGCGATCGGCTGCATCATGGGCGTCTCGACCTCGAGGTAGCGACGCGCCGTGAGGAACCGCCGGAACGCCGCCACGATCGCGGCGCGCGTCTCGAACACCCGCCGCGCCTCCGGGTTCACGATGAGGTCGAGGTACCGCTGCCGGTACCGCGCTTCGACATCGGTCAGCCCGTGCCACTTCTCGGGGAGCGGCAGCAGGCACTTCGCCAGGAACTCGAGGCGGGCGGCCCAGATCGTGAGCTCGTTCGTCTTCGTTCGGAAGACGCGGCCCTCGACGCCGATCTGATCGCCCATGTCGAGGCGCCGGAAGACCTCGAAGTCGCGCTCGGGCAGCGAGTCGGCGCGCACGTAGACCTGGATCCGCGCCAGGCCGTCGGAGATGACGAGAAAGTTCGCCTTGCCGAACGTGCGAACGCCGAGAATCCGTCCGGCCGTCCGAGCCTCCGGCCGCTCGGCCTCGAGCCCATTGGCGTCCTTCGCCCCGTGCTCGTGCACGAGCGCCGAGATCGCCGCCGTGCGGTCGAACCGCGCCGGATACGGCGCGACGCCAAGCGCGATGAGCTCGTCGAGCTTCGCCTTTCGCTGCGCGATCTGTTCCTGTTCGCTTGCCATAAGCCCCGTTACCGGCGCCGGTCGAGCGCCTGCCGAATCGCGTCCAGCACGCCATTGACGAACTTGACGGCGTCATCGGTGCTGAACGCGCGCGTCAGCTCGAGCGCCTCGTTCAGGACGACCGCCGGCGGCGTCTCGGGCGCGTACAGCAGCTCCCACAGGGCCAACCGCAGCACGAGCCGGTCGATCACCGCCAGCCGCTCGAGGCGCCAGTGCTGCGAATGCTCCGCGATGAGCGCGTCGAGTTCCGCCATGTGCAGGACGGTGCCGTGAACAATCTCGCCGGCGAAGCGTTTGACGGCCTCGCTCGCCTCGGGCCAGTGTTCGTCGAGCACCGCCTCGATCGCGACATCGGGCGGGGCGCTCCCCACCTCCCAGAAGTAGAGGGCCTGCAGCGCAGCCTCGCGAGCCTGATGGCGGGCCGTCATTCGCCGCGGCGCTGGATGCGCGCGTAGAGCCGCGCCATCTCGACGGCGGCCACCGCCGCCTCCCGCCCCTTGTTGGTGGCGCCGTCGCCGGCGCGCATCAGGGCTTCCTCGGCCGTGTTCGTCGTGAGCACGCCGAACGTCATGGGCACGCCGGTCGATTGCGCCGCGCGCATGATCCCGTTGGCGGCGGCCTGCGCGATGAACTCGAAGTGCGCGGTCTCGCCGCGGATCACACAGCCGAGGCACACGACCGCCTGCCACGCGCCGGTGGCGGCGGCGGCCGCCGCGGCCTGCGCCAGTTCGTAGGCGCCAGGCACCTGGAGCGTCTCGACGTCGGAGGCCGCCACGCCGGCGTCCGACAAGGCGGCGCGCGCGCCGGCCTCGAGCCGGTCGGTGACGAAGGCGTGATAGCGGGACACGACGAGAGCGACGCGCATCTGGGTCACGACTCGTTCCGTCACGAATGGGACCGGCCCGACTTACGCCGGTCGAGGAAGGCGTGCACGGCCCGGTGCATCTCGTCGGTGTCGCAAAGCACGCCGAACCGCGACGCTTCGTACTCAAGGGCGTCCTCGAACGGCATCTCGATGCCGCGATCGACCACGTCGAGCACCGCGCGCACCGCGCGCACCGGCTTTTGCGCCAGCCTCTGCGCCAACTCGCGCGCTTCCGCCATCAGGCGGGCGGGCGCCACCACGCGATCGACCAGCCCGATACGATGCGCCTCATTCGCGGTCACGAACTCTCCCGTCAACATCAGCGCCAGCGCCCGACCCCGCCCGACGAGCCGCGGCAGCCGTTGCGAACCGCCGTAGCCCGGGATGATGCCGAGGTCGACTTCCGGCAGCCCGAAGCGCGCGGTGTCGGCGGCCACGCGCAGGGTGCACGCCATCGCCAACTCGCATCCGCCGCCCAGGGCATAGCCGTTGACGGCGGCAATCACCGGCTTGCCCAGCTGCTCGATCCGGCGAAACACGCCCTGGCCGTTGCGCGCGAAGGCGCGCCCACCACCCGGGGGATGATCGGCCAGTTCCTGGATGTCCGCACCGGCGGCAAACGCCCGGTCTCCGGCGCCGGTGAGCACGACCGCGCGAACGCCCTCTTCGGCGCGCGCCGCGCCCATCACCCGATCCAGGGCGACCAGCGTGTCGCGCCCCAGCGCGTTCAACACGCGAGGGCGGTTGATCGTCACGACGAGCACCGCACCGTCGCGCTCCTGGAGCACGTGCTCGTCAGCCATGGATCGCGATTATACTTCCCGGCCGCGCGCCGCTCCTGGCGGCCGCGGCGCGCACGGGCTACCGGAATCCCAGGAACATCAGCCACCCGATCGCGTACGCGCCGAGCACGAGCGCGCCAAAGATCCGCGCGCCGACGCGCAGCTGCGCGCGCGGCTCGTCCCGCAGCAGCGTCCCGAAGACCGTCGACACGCACGCCGCGAACAGCACCATCACGCTCAGGTGTGAGGTCATCGGTTGACCGGCCTCCGGCCGGTCCCCGTTGCGCCGCCGCTCGCACCGGCCGCGTCTGGCGCGCCCGGTCTGCGGCCGGTCGCCCGATCGAACGCGTCGAGCACGACCAGCGCGTTCAGCAAGCCGCTCACGATGAGGAACGTGTTGCCGTATTCATAGGTCACGGCCGTGACCGTGCCGTGGCCCGCGCCGCCAACGGCGGCCGCCAGCCGCGGCAGCCCCACGACCCACTCGGCGACCGCGGCGAGGAACGTGAGCGGGTCGGAGAGCTGGACCGGAAACAACTGGCCGCCGAATTCGAGGCCGATGACGAACATGAGGGTGAGCACGACAAAGAAGACGAGGGCCTTGCGCGTCTGCCCCACCATGAAGTGGCCGGCGCCAGGCACCAGCCACGCCGCGCCGCAGACGAGCGCGGCAGACGACTCGGACGCGGCGGATCCGTTGGGAGAGGGCTCGGCGCGAGGCATCGGGAATTCAGTGTAGTCGATCGGCTTCGACGGGACGGTCGGCGACCCGCACGAGCACGAACGCAATCGCGGCGCCCAGCGGCAGCGCGGAAGCCGCGCGCAGTCCGTTCGTCATCGGCGCGAGGCCCAACCACTCGAGCCCCAGGGTCAGCGCGGTCGGGACGGCGGCAACCGCCAGCCACCAGCGCATCCGCTCCAGAACCACGGCGCGGCCCGCGCGCCCAATCGCGAGCATCGCGCCCACGGGCGCCGACGCATACAACCCGCTGCACCGGCCGCAGACCGGCCACTGCACACCACCGGTCCAGAACGATCGGTCCGGCAGTTGATGGCAGATGCGCGCCGCCGCCGCGTAGACGACCGACGTCCAGAGCGGATGCTGGCCGCCCTGGCGAGCCAGCAGACTCGCGCCGAGCAGCAAGGGCCAGGCGAGCGCGCTGGCGGCAAGGGCTCGGGAGAGAGGGGACATGGCGAGGTCAGAAGTTAGAAGTCAGAAGTCAGAAGTCAGAAGTCAGAAGTTAGAAGTCAGGAAGTGAGGAGCCCGATGTCTGAGCGACGAGCGCAGACCTCAGACGCTCTCGCCGTCGAAGTGCTCGGCGAATCGCTTGCGGAATTCGGCGATCGTGTACGCGTGGCTCGAATCCGCCGAGGTGTTCGAGCGCGTAGGTGGCGGCGACCGAGCCAATCCGCGCGCACGTCTCGTAGGGGGCGCCCAGGGCCAGTCCCTTCATGAAGCCGCCGCGAAACGCGTCGCCCACGCCCGTCGGATCGGCAATCCGCGTCGGCTCGACCGCAGGCACGTGGTGCACGTGCCGACCGTCCATCACGGTGGACCCGTGCTCGCCCTTGGTGATGACCAGGCCTTTGGCGACCTGCAGAATCTCGGCGTCGCCCAGCCCGGTCTTCTGGCGAATCAGCTCGAACTCGTAGTCGTTGCAGATGAGGATCTCGGCGCCCGTCAACCCATCGAGCAGCTCGTCGCCCGACATCCGCGCGCACTGCTGTCCCGGGTCGAAAATGTAGGCGAGGCCCAGCGTCCGGCATTCCTCGGCGTATTGCGTCATCGCCGCCGGGTCGTTCGGCGAGATGATGACGAGATCGACGGACCCGACGGTGCGGAATGACAACTCCGCGGCGTGCGCCATCGCGCCCGTGTAGAACGACGCGATCTGGTTGTTCGCCTCGTCGGTGCTGCAGAAGAACGAGGCCGTGAACTTGTCGGGCACCGCCTTGACGAGCGACGTGTCGACGCCGGCTGCGTCGAGCCACGCCCGGTATTCGCCGAAATCCTGTCCGGCCGTGGCCATCAACGACGGCCGCTCGCCAAGCAGCGCCAGGGTGTAGGCGATGTTCGGCGCGCACCCGCCCCGCCGCTTGTCCATGGAGTCGACGAGAAAGCTCAGGCTGACCCGGGAGAAGTGTTCCGGCAGGAAGTGCTCGGTGAACTTCCCGGGGAACGACATCAAGTAGTCGTAGGCAATCGATCCGGTGACGATCATTCGCATCGTGGATATCCGCTCACTCGTCGGCGGGCATGTACTTGCCGATGATGGGGCCGAGCCGCGCCTTGGCGGCCGCCGGGATGACGTCCGGCCGCGTGATGATGGCCGTGGCCAGGGCCGTGGCGCACTCGCACGTCCGCTCGACTGGCAGCCGCTCGACCGCGTTGGCGATGACCGCCTGCGCGGTCTGGGCGTTCTGCGTCATGTTGGCCACGACCATCTCGACCGTGACCGAGTCGTGCTCGGGATGCCAGCAGTCGTAGTCGGTGACCAGCGCGAGGGTCGAGTAGCAGAATCTCGGCTTCGCGCGCGAGCTTCGCCTCCTGCAGGTTGGTCATGCCGATGATGTCGAAGCCGCCGGCGCGATAGAAGTTCGACTCGGCCACCGTCGAGAACTGCGGCCCCTCCATGCAGACGTACGTGCCGCCGCGGTGGACCGTCGCCCCGGTCCCCGCGGCCGCGTCGCCCATCACGGCGCTGAGGTGCGCACAGAGCGGGCGCGCGAACCCGACGTGCGCGACGATCCCGTCGCCGAAGAAGGTGCCGACTCGCCCGAAGGTGCGGTCGAGGAACTGCGTCGGAATGACCATGTCGAGCGGCCGAATGTCCTCGCGCAGGCTGCCGACGGCGCTCGCCGAGAGGATCCACTCGACGCCGAGCACCTTGAAGCCGTAGATGTTCGCCCGGAAGTTCAGCTCGGAGGGCAGCAGCCGGTGCCCGTGGCCGTGGCGGGCGAGAAACGCCACCCGGCGCCCGCGCAGCGTGGCCACGACGTACGGCGCGGAGGGCGGCCCGAACGGCGTCTCGATCTCCCGCTCCTCGCGGTCGGACAGCTCGGCCATGTCGTACAGGCCCGAGCCGCCAATGATGCCAATCTGAATGGAAGACATGACTATGAGGGGCCTCTACAGGGCTTCGACCACCGGCCGGCCGTTCCGCTCGCGGATCACGCCGGCCGCGATCGCCGGATCGTGCTCGAAGAAGATAACGTACTCCCGGTCGATCGCCTCCCGAATGAACGTCTTCTTGTACATCAGCGTGTCAACCGGATAGAGATCGTAGCTCATCAGCCAGGGCGGATCGACGTGCGCGGCCGTCGGCATCAGGTCGGCGGCGAACACGGCCGTCCGGCCGCCCGATTCGATCTTGACGATCTGATGATGCCAGGTATGGCCGCCGGTCCGCCAGACACTCACGCCCGGCGCGACCTCGCCGTCCTCGTCGATGAAGTCCAGCACGCCGTGCTCTTCGAGCGGCAGGAAGTTCTCGCCGAGGTAGCTCGCGCGATTGCGCTCGTGGGGATGGGTGGCGTCCTCCCATTCGCCGCGGCGCACGAGGTACCGCGCGCGCGGAAACCGCGGCCGGAGCCGACCGTCCACGCGCGCGGTCCAGCCGCCCACGTGGTCGAAATGCAGGTGCGAGCCCAGCGCCACATCGATGTCGTCGGCCGTGAGACCGACGGCGGCCAGCGAGTCGTCGAGGTGCGTGCGGCGATCAACGCCGTAGATCTCGAGGTCCTTGGGCCGCATCTTGTCGCCGATGCCGGCGTCGACGAGGATGTTGGCCGTGGGGGTTCGAATCAGCAGCGGCCGCAACCCGAGCAGGATGCGGTTCCGCTCGTCGGCCTGTGCGCGGCGCTCCCACAACGGCTTCGGCACGACGCCGAACATCGCGCCGCCGTCGAGCCGGAACGTCCCGTCCGACAGGGTCAGCAACTCGCACTCACCAAGACGCATGCGGCCCCTCCTCCTCCAGCGCCGCCTGCCGCAGTCGGGCCGCGGTCATGGCTGCTTGATTTCAATCAGCAGGCCGCACGTGCTTGCCGGATGGAGAAACGCGATGCGGGCGCCGTGGGCTCCGACGCGCGGCACCTCGTCGACCAGCGCGATCCCCTTGGCCTTGAGCGCGGCAAGTGCGGCCTCGATGTCCGGAACCTGGAGACAGATGTGGTGCAGCGCCGTCGCGCGCCCATCCAGAAACTTCGCCGCGACGGCCTCCGGGGTTACCGGCTCGACGAGCTCGACGGTCGTGTCCCCCGTCCGGACGAACCTGACGCGGTGGGCGCCGACCGTCTCCGGCTCGCTCGTCTCGAAACCGAAGACGCGCGCGAAAAGCGCCACCAGCGCCGAAGCGTCCTGCACGGCCACGCCGACGTGGTCGAGCGACCCGGGCGGCGCGACGGCCCGCGCCAGCATCTCTTCGGAGACGTGGTACGGATCGGCCTCGCGCCGCTCGATCGCGTCGAGCCGGTGCTGGAGTTCGCCGGGAGCCAGCACCTGCTCCTCGAGATAACGCATGAACCGCCCCGCCAGCAACTGCCGCAGGTGCCAATCGGCGCGCGTGCGGCGGCGCGCGCGCGCGGCCCCGCCGGCCACGTCGCGGCCGAATCGCTCGAGGCTCGCGGCCACGTCGGCCACGCCCCGGCCGGAGGTGGCCTCGGTCCGCAGCACGGGCGGCCGCCAGTCGCCAGGGTCGTGCCGGGCGAGCGACAGCATGGCCTCGATCGAGGCCACCGTCCGGTCCGCGCCATCGCGGTCGGCCTTGTTGACCACGAACACATCCGCGATCTCCATCAACCCGGCCTTGAGCGTCTGCACGTCGTCGCCCGCGCCAGGGACGAGCACGACCACGGCGACGTCGGCGGTGCGCACGATGTCCACTTCGTCCTGGCCGACGCCGACCGTTTCGATCACGATGCGATCGAACCCGGCCGCGTCGAGCACGACGACGGCTTCAGCGGTCGCCCGAGCGAGACCGCCCAGGTGGCCGCGCGTCGCCATGCTGCGAATGAACACGCCGTCGTCGCCGGCGTGCCGCTGCATGCGCACGCGGTCCCCGAGCA
The DNA here is from genome assembly GCA_963849525.1 of uncultured Acidobacteriota bacterium. Taxonomy (GTDB): domain Bacteria; phylum Acidobacteriota; class Vicinamibacteria; order Vicinamibacterales; family SCN-69-37; genus CAVXSP01. The sequence goes on from CAWKHL010000012.1 coordinate 172,825, forward strand.
TCGCGCCGCCGGTGTACGGGCTGGTCGGATCGACCGCCAGCACGGCGACGGCCAGGCCCTCGCGCCGGTACTCGGCCACGAGGCCGTCGACCAGCGTGCTCTTGCCCGCGCCCGGGGCGCCGGTCACGCCCACCACGTAGGCACGGCCGCCGTGCGGGTACAGGGCCGAGACGAGCGCGCCCGCCCCGCTGGCTTCGTCCTCGATCCAGGAGATCGCGCGGGCCACGGCCCGGGCATCACGCGCGCGCACCCGACGAGCGAGGTCCGGAATATCGGCCATGGTACATTCTCTCTATGAAGCGAATTGCCGTTGTCTCGGTCTTGACCCTGGCGGCGCTCGCGTGGCGCCCCACGCCTGCCGCGGCTGATCTTACGGGATTCATCGGCGTGTCACCGACGCCGTCCAGCCGAAGCGTGAAGGGCGTCGCGATCAGCGTCGGCCTGGTGCTGGTGGGATTCGAGTTCGAGTACGCGAAGGTGTCCGAGGACGAAGCCAAGGGCGCGCCCGGGCTCACGACGGGCATGGGCAACCTGATGGTCGTGACGCCGACGGTCCGCGTGCAACTGTACGGCACGGCGGGACTGGGGCTGTATCACGAGACGTACCGCGATCGCGGCACGACCAACCTCGGCACGAACCTCGGCGGCGGCGTCAAGGTGGCGCTGGCCGGACCGGTGAAGCTCCGGCTCGACTACCGCATCTTCAAGCTGAACGGCGATCCGTTGTACTCGCGCGTCCAGCGCTTCTACGGCGGCCTGAGCCTGGGGTTCTGACACGTTCGAAGTGAGAAGCCAGAAGTCGGAAGGACGGAACTTCCCACTTCTGGCCGCGGCTCACCTCGGTCTCGCGACTTCTAACTTCTGCCTTCTAACTTCTAACTTCTAACTTCTAACTTCTGTCTTCTAACTTCCAACTTTCCCTACATGCTTCCCATGTGCATGAGGTCCACGAGGTCGAGCTTGTTGATGTTGACCAGCGCGCCGACGAACTTCTGGGCAAGCGCGGGTTCATCCGTCGGCATGACGTCGAGCAGGATCTTGCGCGGGTCGTAGTCGACGCCCTTCACGGCCGGGTCGATGACCATGACGTACATCGCCGGGTTTGGCGCCGCGGGCGGGGCCGGCGGTGCCGGCTCGGCGACTTTGTACATGCGCCATCCGCTCGCCATCTGCTTGTACTCGGGCTTGTCGCTCGTGGCCATCGCTTCCTTGACCTTCGCGAAGAACGCCTCGAAGTCCGCCGCCGCTTCGGGCTTCACCGTGAACAGCAGGAGGCCGGCATCGGTATCGAACGGCAGCGCGGGCTTGGCAGGCGCTGCAGGAACGGCCGGCGCCTCCGCCCCCGTTGGGGTCTGTCCGGCGGCGGGCGCCGCCGGCGCGGGCTGCGTGGCGGGGGCGGCCGGCGGCGCAGGGCTGGCCGCCTGCTGCGCTTCGAGCCGCGACGCCGCGCACATCGTGCCCGCCACGGCAATGGCCAGCGCCATGCACTGAATTCGCGCCCATTCTGAACTGCGTCGCATACTCACTCTCTCCTTCACCTGACGAAATACGGCCGACAAGACAAAAAGAAACGGGACGGCCCGACGTGCGCGAGCCAGTCCCGTCAAAATACTAGACGAGCGACGGTCGTTCACTCACCGACTTTGGCGAGGGGCCACGGATTGATGGTCACGAGCGAGCCCTTGATCTTGGCGTAGAGAGCGTCGGCGTCCGCACGCTCGAAGAGCGTCGCGTCGGCGCTCGGGTCGGGCTTGGCGTAGTACAGGATCTTCACGGGGTCGTAGCTCTGAGTCTTCGACGGCGGGTTCAAGATGAACAGATACAACGCCGGCGAACCGGCCTGCGGCGGCGTGTTCACCTTGTAGATATTGAGACTGTCGCCCAGCTGCTTGAGGTCCGGGTTGGTGCTCCCGCTCAGCTTGGCCTTGATTGCCGTCCACGCGCTCTCGAAGTCCGCAGTCTTGTCCGGTTTGACCTGGTTAATCAAAATGACATAGTCACCGGTCAACTTCAGCGGATCGGCGGGCGCCGCCTGCGCGGAAGCCGCCTGCGCGTCTTGCGCGTACACATTCGACGCGGCAACAAGCAAGGCCGCCACACCAACCGCGACCACCGAACGCCGGCTCCGTGCCGGCCAAAAGCCCAACAACATTGGTCCATCCTCCTTGCCCAAGGGCAACGGTCGAAAAAGAGTGCACTACTTTACCGTACTCGCGCGACAAGACAAGAGCCCGTTCAGGCCCCCCCCCAGCCGCCCTGGTCGGCTACACAAAAGCGGTCAGAATCTCGTTCGAGACCAGCATGCCTCGCCGGGTGAGCCCGAACCGACTGCCCCCTGTCCACATCAGCCCGGCCTCGACGAACGGCCCCAGGTGTTCGCCGTATCGCAGCCAGGGATCGACGCCGTGGCGGGCGAGCAGTGCCGAACGGTCGATGCCCTCGGCCATCCGCAGTCCCGTGAAGAGCGCCTCGTCGAGGCGCTCCTGCGCGCTCAGCGTCCGCGTCTCGAGCGCCAAGGGCCGACCGCGGTCAACTCGGTCGATGTACTCGGTCGTCGACGAGACGTTCTTCCAGCGGACGCCGTCGACCGTGGAGTGGGCCCCGCACCCGAACCCGCGCCAGCCCCCCCCCTGCCAGTACTTGACGTTGTGCCGGCTCGATCGGCCGGGTCGGGCCACGTTCGAGATCTGGTCCTGCTCGAAACCCGCGCGATCGAGGCGATCCAGAGCCGCCAGATACATGTCGGCCGCCTCGTCATCGGAGGACTGCCGCCACGTCGCGGGCCCCGCGGACGCGCTGGCGCCCCGCGCCATCGCTTCCTTCAGAGGCGCATTGGGGTAGAGCTCGAGCAGATAGAGCGAGAGGTGTTCGGGGCCCAAGGCAGTGGCGGCATCGACCGTCGCGAGCCAGCCGTCCAGAGACTGGCCGGGCAGCCAGAACATCAGGTCCAGGCTGAGGTTGTCGAAGCCCGCGCGCCGCGCGGCGCCGAAGGCCTCACGGGCGCGCGCCGCCGAGTGGATCCGTCCCAACCGCCGCAATTCCCCGTCGTCGAAGGACTGCACCCCGAAGCTGAGCCGTGTCACGCCGGCCTCCCGCACCCCGCGCAGCCCCTCGACGGTTACCGTCTCCGGGTTCGCCTCGAGCGTGATCTCGGCCTGCGAATCGAGCCGGTACGCGCTCCGGCACGCATCGATGAGCGCCGCCACCTCCCCCGTCTCGAGTAGCGACGGTGTGCCGCCCCCGAAGAAGAGCGTGTCGGCCGCCGCCGCCCCATCGACCGAGCGAATCTCGCGGTCCAGGGCGGCCACGTAGCGGCGCTTCAGATCGGGATCGAGCAGTCCCCGGTTGAAATTGCAGTAGCTGCAAATGGCTTCGCAGAACGGAATGTGGACGTAGAGCCCGAGGGAAATGCGCTCAGCTCCTTCCCGCTTTCCCGCCGGGCCATCTGAGGCCTGGCAGCGGCTCGCGGGTCGTCGCGCGCGGGGTGTCGGTGAGCTGCGCGCGCGCGGGGCCGCGCGTGCGCGACGGAAGGACGCGGCGGCCGGGTTTCGCCTTCCAGAGCTTGCCGATTTCCTCGGGCCCCACGTTCGGCTCGAGCGTCCGGAAATCGACGCCCTCGAACTCGAGGAAGTCGCACATCTCGTGCAGCCGCGAGTACATCCGAAACCCGACCCGCACCTGAAGCGAGTCGAGGTCGGTCTCGTCTTCCATGACCTCGTAGTTGGTCGTGAACACCGTCGGCCGCCGCTCGTTGTACCGGCTGTTGACGATCAGATTCATCGTCTCCTCGACCCACTCCGACGGCTTCTCGGCGCCAAGATCGTCGAGCACGAGCAGCTCGGCCTCGATGACAGGCCGGAGCACGTCCATCTCCGCCGTGCGGACGGTCGGGTTGTACGTTGACCGGATGACGCGCAGCAGGTCGCGGACGTCGTAGAACAGGCCGTGAGCCCGTTTGTGGGAGATGACGCCGCGCAGCACGGCGACGGCAATGTGCGTCTTGCCGATGCCCGGCGGGCCGGTAATCAGCAGGCCCTTCGTCACTGCCGGAAACGTCTCGATGAACCGGCGGGCCTTCGCCAGCGCGATCTGCAGCTTCTCGTTGGGGTAAGTGACGAAATTCTCGAGGTCGCACGCGGCGTACCGCGGAGGAATGCGCGCATCGCGCAGCAACTTCAGGGCAAACGTCCGGCGCCAGCAGTCGCACCGCTCGACGCGGCGAACGCCGTCTCGCTCGATGGTGTGCCACCCGGTGTCGTTGCACTGCGCGCAAGCCATGCGCCGACAGGATAGCACTTCATCCCGTTGCGAGGATGAGGCGCTTGGCCCTATGCTGGCGTGGAGACCTTTATTGTCTCGTGGAGGTTATTCTTAAATGACTCTTTCCAGAATCGCTAGCGCACTCACGCTCAGTCTCGCCATGGCGGCCACGCTCGCGGCCGCGCCGCAAACCACAACCGCGACGGCCAAGAAGGCTCCGGCCAAGACGGCCGCGAAGGCCGCCCCGGCCAAGGCGGCGTCGGCGAAGGTCGCCGCCGCCGACCTGCCTCAAGCCGTCACCGACGCGGTCATGAAGGCGCATCCCAAGGGCGCCATCACCGCCGCCGTGAAGGTGACGAAGGGAACGGCCGTGACCTATCGCGTCACCGTCAAGGACGGGGCAAAGCGGTCGTCAATGATGATGAACGAAGACGGGACCGTGGTGATGGCCAAGGTCAAGGCTTCGAAGACGAAGGCCAAGGCCAAGTAGCCCCGGAGGCGTTCGACCGGGAATCCTCAACGCCGGGCGTGGTGCGGTGCCGCGTCCGGCGTCTTTTCTTCGGTCGTGCTCGACGAGAGTTCCGCCGGTGTCGACGGCACGAGCGCGGTGGTCAACCGCTGCTCCCAGTCGCCGAGCCCGCGGGCGAGCTCGTGCTTGACGTACTGCATGAACTCGTTGACCTCCCGCTGCATGCGCTCCATCTTCCGTCGCATGTTCAGGATGATCTCCACGCCCGCCAGGTTCACGCCCAGGTCGCGCGTCAGCGCGAGAATCGTCTCGAGTTCGGCGAGGTCCTCGTCCGAGTAGAGGCGCGTGTTCCCGTCCGTCCGCGACGGCTTCAGCAGGCCCTCACGCTCGTAGAGGCGCAGGGTCTGGGGATGAATGTTGTACTTCGCGGCCACCGCGCTGATCATGTAGTAGCCGCGACCGGTTCCACGCTTGGTTGACACGGCACACACTCCTGACGCGCAAGCGGTCTACCCGCGCGCGTCTTCGAATAGTCTCCGCCGCAGGCCTTCCTGCGGATGCAACCGGGCGAATTCCTCGAGGAGCGCCTTCGATCGCCCGTCAATCGGCGACGGCAGCGCGATTTGGACGTCCAAGACGAGGTCGCCCGCGTCCTCGGGGCGGCCGGTCGCAGCCGGCACACCGGCTCCGCGCACGCGCAGGCGCGTCCCCGACGACGTGCCCGGAGGAATACGGACGCGCACCGGGCGCTCGAGCGTGGGCACGTCAACCTTGGCCCCCAACGCCGCCTCGTGCACGGCAATCGGCACCGTGACCTCCAGGTCCCGGCCGTGGCGCCGGAAGAACGCGTGCTCGGCGACTTCGACGACGACCGACAAGCTCGTGTCCGCGCTCGGCAGGAACAGCCGCGCACCGTTTTCGACTCCGGGTGGCACGCCGATCGGCACCACCGTGTGCTTCGTCTGCACGCCCGTCCCGCCGCACGTCCGGCACGCATGGACGCTCACCTGGCCGCGGCCATCGCAGCGCTCGCAGGTCTTCGTGAAGACCATGTGCCCGCGCGCCCACCGCTGCGTGCCCTGGCCGCCGCATGCCGGGCAGGGCATCGGAGGCCGCGGGGTTGCGCCATCGCCGCTGCAGGCCGGACAGGCCTCCCGACGCACGACCGACACCGGGAACGCTCCGCCGCGCATCGCGTCCTCGAACGACAGCCGCAGCGTGACATCGCAGGCGGGCGAGGGCTCGGGCGAAGTCGCCCGCCGCGCCGCGTCGCGAAACACGTCGGCGAACAGCTCCGAGAACGTCGCGGCGAGCGGCCCCTCGGCGGGCGCCGAGAAATCGAAGCCCGCGAAGGCCACGCTCGCCGCGGCCTTCGCGGCCGGCGCCTCGACGCCCCCGCCGCGGTCGTATTCACGCCGCCGGTCGAGGTCGCCGAGCACGCCGTAGGCGAGCTGCAGGTCGTGAAAGCGTGCTTCGGCAACCGGATCGCCGGGGTTCACGCCCGGGTGGTACCGCCGCGCGAGCCGGCGGTACGCCCGTTCGATCTCCTCGGACGAGGCCGTCCGCGTCACGCTCAACACTTCATACAGGTCCACGTCTCGCCTCTCGAGCGGGCCCCCGGCCCGCTCAGTTCTTCTTCTCCTCGACGACTTCCGCGTCGATGACATCGTCGGCGTGGCCGTTCCCGGCCGGCCCCGCCCCTGGCGCCTGCGGGCCATCCGGGCCGGCCGACGGTCCAGCGGACTTGTAGAGCTCCGCGGCCGCGTGTTCCTGCGCCTGCCGCAGCGCCTCCAGCGTCCGCGTGATCGCCTTGGCGTCGTTGTTCTCGATCGCCTTCTTGACGTCGTTGGTCGCCGACTCGATGGCCAGCCGATCGGCGGACGCGAGCTTCTCGCCCGATTCCTTGAGGAACTTCTCCGCCGCGTAGACCGTCTGGTCCGCCTGGTTGCGCGTCTCGACTTCGTCGCGCCGCGTCTTGTCTTCCGCGGCATGGCTCTCGGCGTCCTTCATCATCCGATCGACCTCGTCCTTCGACAGGCCGCTCGACGCGGTAATCGTGATCTTCTGCTCCTTGCCGGTGCCCTTGTCCTTCGCCTGGACGTTGACGATGCCGTTCGCATCGATGTCGAACGTCACTTCGATCTGCGGGACGCCGCGCGGCGCGGCCGGGATGCCGTCGAGGTGGAACTTTCCGAGCGTCCGGTTGTCGCGCGCCATCGGCCGCTCGCCTTGCATCACGTGGACCTCGACGCTGGTCTGCCCGTCGGCGGCCGTCGAGAAGACTTCGCTCTTCTTCGACGGAATCGTCGTGTTGCGCGGGATCAGCGCCGTCATCACGCCGCCCAGCGTCTCGATGCCGAGCGACAGCGGCGTCACGTCGAGCAGCAGCAGGTCCTTCACCTCGCCCGACAGCACGCCCGCCTGCACGGCGGCGCCCACGGCCACCACCTCGTCCGGGTTCACGCCTTTGTGCGGCTCGCGGGCGAACAGGTCCTTCACGATCTGCTGGACCCGCGGGATGCGCGTCGAGCCGCCGACGAGGACGACCTCGTCGATGTCCTTCGACGTCAGACCCGCGTCGCTGAGCGCCTGCTTCGCCGGCCCCACGGTCTTCTGGAGCAGGTCCTCGACGAGCGACTCGAACTTCGCGCGCGTCAGCTTCATCGCGAGGTGCTTCGGCCCGGTCTGATCGGCGGAGATGAACGGAAGGTTGATCTCCGTCTCCATCACCGTCGACAGCTCCATCTTGGCCTTCTCGGCCGCTTCCTTCAGCCGCTGCAGCGCCATCCGGTCCTTGGACAGATCGATGCCTTCGAGCTTGCGAAATTCGGCCACGATCCAGTCCATGACGCGCTGGTCGAGGTTGTCACCGCCCAGGTGGGTGTCGCCGTTGGTCGACTTGACCTCGACGACCCCTTCGCCGACCTCGAGAATCGAGACGTCGAACGTCCCGCCGCCGAAGTCGTAGACGGCAATCGTCTCGTCCTTCTTCTTGTCCAGCCCGTAGGCCAGGGCCGCGGCGGTCGGCTCGTTGACGATGCGGAGCACCTCGAGGCCGGCAATCTTGCCGGCGTCCTTGGTCGCCTGCCGCTGCGCGTCGTTGAAGTAGGCGGGCACGGTGATGACCGCCTGGGTCACCGACTGGCCCAGGTAGTCTTCCGCCGACTGCTTCAGCTTCTGGAGGATCATGGCCGAGACCTCCGGCGGCGAATACTTCTTGTCTTCCTTGTCGACGGTCAGGCTCACGGCGACCCGGTCGCCGTCGCTCACGACCCGGTAGGGCACCATCTTCATTTCTTCCGACACTTCATCGAAGCGCCGCCCCATGAAGCGCTTGATGGAGAACACCGTGTTTTCGGGGTTGGTCACGGCCTGCCGCTTGGCCACCTGGCCGACGAGCCGCTCCCCGTTCTTGGCGAAGGCCACGACCGACGGCGTCAGCCGACCGCCTTCGGCATTGGTGATGACGACCGGCTCGCCTCCCTCCATCACCGCCACTACGGAGTTGGTCGTGCCAAGGTCGATACCAATAATCTTGCTCATGACGCGCGTCTCCTTTGCCCCACATTTGGGCTAAATCTTTAGTCCTTGTGATTATAGAAAGTTTAGCGTCATTGTGTCAAGTAATCACTTCCAGCCGCATTGCCGCCTGGTGGAGGCCCAGGAATGGCCCCGCCGCCTGGAGGGACGCCACCGCCGACCTGCCCGCTTCAATGACCCCATGGCCAATGGCTCAACGGCCCAATGGCCCAATGGCTCAATGGCTCAATGGCCCAATGGACCAATGGCTCAATGGCCCAATGGCCCAATGGCCCAATGGCTCAATGGCCCAATGGCCCAATGACGAAATGGCCCAATGGCCCAATGACGAAATGGCCCGATGTCTTACACTGGGTCCCATGCCCTTGACCCGCCAGATGGTCCGGAGCTTCGGGATCGTCGCGCTCTTCCTGGCCACCGCGCTGTTTGGCATCGGCAGCGGCGTGCTCTTTGCCTTCATCGGCGACCTGCCGCAGATCTCCGCGCTCGACGACTATCAGCCCAGCACGATCACGCGGGTCCTCGGGCGCGACGGCAGTGTCGTCGGCGAGTTCGCCACCGAGCATCGCGACGTCGTCACCTACGATCAGATCTCGCCCCTGCTCCGCGAGGCGATTCTCTCGGCCGAGGACAAGGACTTCTTCAACCACGCCGGGCTGAACGTGCCGCGCATCCTTGTCTCGTTCGTGAAGGATGTCGTCCGGATGCGGCCCGAGTTCGGAGCCAGCACGCTCACCCAGCAGCTGGCTCGCGCGCTGTTCCTCACCGACGACAAGACGCCCGAGCGCAAGATCAAAGAAGCGCTCCTCACGGTGCAAATCGAGAAGCGGTACACGAAACAGCAGATTTTCACGATGTACTGCAACCAGATGTACTGGGGGCACGGCGCCTACGGGGTCGAAGCCGCCTCCCGGCTGTATTTCGGCAAGTCGGCCAAGGACCTCACGCTGAATGAGGCGGCCACGATCGCGGGGATCGTCAACGGCAACGACCGCCAGAGCCCGTATCGCAACATGGCCGCCGCGATCGCCAGGCGGAATTTCACGCTGAGCCGGATGGCCGCCAACGGGTACATCACCCAGGCCCAGGCGAACGCCGTCAGGAAGCAGCCCATCGTCACCGCCGGTCGCGGGTCGCGGCAGTCGCTGGCGCCGTATTTCGTCGAGCAGGTCCGCATTCAGCTCCAGGACAAGTACGGCGCGAAGGCCATCTACGAAGACGGCCTCACGATCAAGACGGGGCTCGACCCGTCGCTCCAGCGGGCCGCCAACACCGCGCTTGACAAGGGTCTGCGCGCCATCGACAAGCGCCGCGGCTATCGCAAGCCGACGGTGAACGTCCTCAAGACGACGCCCTCCATCGAGGCCTACCGCGACGCCCAATGGCCGCGCGATCCGAACGCGGACGACGTGCTGCCGGTCGTCGTCACGGCCGCCGACGGGGCGACGATCGCGGTCCGCATGGGCCGATGGCACGGCACGATCGCACGCGGCGGCTACAGCTGGACCGGCCGCCGCACGGCCGACGCGCTCGTCCGGCGGGGCGACCTCATCCAGGCGCGCATCACCACCGTCGATCCCAACGCGCTCGCATTCACGGCCAGTCTCGAACAGGAGCCGCAGCTCCAGGGCGCGGTGCTCGCGATCGACAACCACACGGGCCAGATCCTCGCCGAGGTCGGCGGCCTCGATTTCGGACGGAGCCAGTTCAACCGCGCCATCCAGGCCAGCCGGCAGGTCGGCTCGCTCTTCAAACCGTTCGTCTATACGACGGCGATCGATCGCGGGTACACGGAGCTCACGCCCCTGATTGACGAGCCCGTCAGCTACCCGATGGGGCCGGGGCAACCCAACTACGCGCCGCAGAACTACGACCGCACGTTCGAGGGGACGGTCACGCTTCGTCACGCGCTCGAGGATTCGCGCAACGTGCCGACGGTGCGGCTGATGTACACGCTCGAGCCGGCGAACGTCATCGCGTACGCGCACCGGCTCGGCGTCACGTCGGAGATCCCGCCGTACCTCTCGAGCGCGATTGGCGCCGGCGAGGCCACGCTCTTGGAGATGACGTCGGCCTACACGGCGTTCGCCAACCAGGGCGTCCGCATGACGCCGCTGCCGATTCTCGAGGTCACCGACCGCGACGGCAATGTGCTCGAGCAGCATTGGTCCGAGCCCCACGAGGCGATTCGCGCCGACACGGCCTACGTCATCACCAACCTCTTGCAGGGCGTCGTGGCGCGCGGCACCGGACACACGGCCGCCACCGAGAATCTGGATTGGCCCCTCGGCGGAAAGACGGGCACGACTGACGACTTCACCGACGCCTGGTTCATCGGCTTCGACCCGGACATCACGGTCGGCGTCTGGGTGGGCTTCGACCGGAAGAAGTCCATCGGGCAAGGCATGGCGGGCGCCGTGGCGGCGCTGCCGATTTGGGCGGACGTCATGAAGTCCTGGATCGACCGGCGCCGAGAGCAATTGCCCGACACGCCGACCTTCGACCGCCCGGGCAACGTGGTCATGGTCAACGGCAACGCCTACATCGCCGGCACCCAGCCCGCCGCCGCGCCGTAGGGGGTCAGGTCATGAATTGGGTGGCCACCCAATTCATGACCTGACCCCCTACAATACGAGACGATGGTCCGACGACTCCGGAGAGCGATCGAGCGGCGCGGCGCGCTGTGGGCCGCTTGGCGGCGCCTGGCGTGGCCCGAGCGCGCTCTCTTCCTCCGCGTCGCCTGCCTGATTCCGACCATGGCCGTCTTGGTCAGGACGGTCGGTTTCTACCGCACGCGTGGCTGGCTCGACGCTGCGGCCGCGCGCCGCGTTCGCGACGACCGCGACACCAGTCCGGCCGTTCCCCCGCTGATGCGTGCCCTCGCGCGCGCCAGGCGCTACGCGCCCTATCGGGGCAACTGTCTGTCCCAGTCGCTCACCTTGTGGTCGCTGCTCCGCCGCCGCGGCGTCGACGCCACCCTCTGTCTCGGCGTGCGGTTCGACGATGGCGCCTTGGCCGCGCACGCGTGGGTCGAATCCGACGGCATGACCGTCAACGACACGCCGGACGTTCGCGACCGCTTCACGCCGTTTCAGGCCCTCGACTTCCGCCGCGCGCCCACGTGGTCATGACGCGCACGGAGACCTTGCTGGTCGCGTGCCTGCATCGGGATCCCGAGCGCCTCGACATCGACGCACTTGCGCGCCTCGACGAGGCCGGATGGCGGGACCTCTTCGCGCTCGCGGCGAAACAGCGTGTGCGCCCGATGGTGCATCGGCGCCTCCTCGCGGCGGGAGGACCCGTCGTCGTGCCGGAGCGGTGGTGGGACGAGCTCACCACCGCGTGTCGGCTCGTGGCGGCGAAGAACCTCTCACTCCGTTGCGAATTGATCACGCTCGCCGCCGCCCTCGCGCGCGGCGACATCCCGGTCATGGCGCTCAAAGGCCTCCATGTCGCTGACGTAGCCTACGGGGGAATCGCGGAACGCGAGATCGGCGACCTCGACCTGCTGGTCCGAAAGGAAGATCTCGCCCGCTCGGTATCGGTCGTCGAGACCGCCGGCTATCGCCCCTGGCGCGAGTCACCGCTGGCGGTCAACATCCAATTGAGTCAGCACGCGACACCGCTCTGCAAGGGGCAGACTAGAGTCGAATTGCACTGGAGCCTGGCTCCACCGTCCGAGTCTTATTCCATCGACCCAGGCGAGCTATGGCACCGGTCCCGGACTCTCGACGGGTATCCAAATGTCCTCGCCTTATCCGACGACGACCTCTTGCTGCATTTGTGCGCCCATGCCGCGTACGTGCATGCCTTTGAGTTCGGCCTTGGGTCTCTCTGCGACCTTACCCAGCTGATCGAACGTCGCGGTCCCACGCTCGACTGGTCGGCCATCGGCGAGCGCGCGACAAGGTGGCGCTGGACGAGAGGCGTTCGGCTGGCCCTGGCAGTCGCCGCCGATCTTCTCGGCGCGCGGGTATCCGACGAGGTCCGTACGGACCTAGGACTGGAACGCCTCGACGCGCCACTCGCTCGAGCGGCGCGTGCGCAAGTGCTTGTCGGGTATGACTTGGCGAGCGTACCCGGGCCTGGGGCTGTCCGTGCTCGCCTCACCGGTGGGCGCGCGTCGAAAATGGAAGTACGTAGCGCAGCGGCTGCTGATTCCGGCCTGGCATCTCGGCGGACGTCGAAGCAAGGAGCCGGGGGCGTCCCGGCTCGGTTGGAGGGCGTACGTGGAGCGAATCCGAGCGCCGCTGCGGCGGTACGTTCCGGTCGCGGTTCGGCTCTGGATCCGGCGCGATCCGGCGGTCGTCGCCATCGCCTTACGCCAGCGCCAGATTCGCGCCTATCTCTTCGGCCCAGCCTCCGACTGACCCGCCTCGCCCAAGATGCGCAATAGGCCTTCCCGGCGGGCCTCTTCGAGGAACGCGAGCACGTCGGCGGCGCAACCCGCCTCGTCAACGTCGTAGATTTCGGTGAGCCCTCGACAGAGATCGCTAATGGCGACAGGGCTGGACAGGCGACGCCAGATTTCGGCGCCGATCGAATCGGTGTCGTAGTACGCATTACGCTCGACGTGCAGCATGACGAGATCGCCGCCGACCTCGGCGGTCGCCAGCGTGTCGTCCTGCGTCACGACGGTGTCAAGTGTGAGCATCGTTTGTCCCCATGCGCTGGTTCGTCAGACGTCCGTCGTTGTGGGCCCTTGCGCAAGGGCCTCCTGCACGACATCGGCGACCTCACGAATCGAGTCTCGACCGGCGGGTCGGCGGACCATGACCACCGGCACGCGCGCCGCTATCTCGGCCGCGAGGCGAAAATGCGCCAACTGCTTTCCGAGGGACCCGACGAGCTCCCAGCAGCGCGTGTGCGTTCTCAGGGCTTCAAAGGCGCCCCGGCCGGCGACCTCTTCCGTCTCCACCCAATCGTCGTCGCCGAGACACAGCACGAGAACGCCGATGACTGGTTGGGCGTGCCGCCCCTCGTTGAGCGATGCCGGCACCGAGTATTTCTCGACTCCACGACGCACAGACCCGACCTCGAAACACGGCCGGCCAAGGCGTCGAGCGGTCTCCGCCCACAGACTGATATGCGGCGGGCCTGGGTGCACCAGCAGGTGACCCAGCGGGTCCCTTGACACGACCGCCACATCGTCGGACAGCACCGTCTGTCCTCGCAACTCGAGCGCCGCCGCCGTCGTTGACTTACCGACTCCTGAGGGGCCGGCGACGAGAACTGCGCCTTTGGCGCCGGCAATCGCGGCCGCATGGAGCACTAGCGTGCCGCGTTGATGGAGAAGCGCGGTGAACGCCGCGCCGAACAGGAACGTCTGAACGTCGGGCCATGGCGCGTCCGGAGCCGGGCTGACCAGAATCTCCTGTCCGTTGCGGACCCAATAGCTGCCCACGGCCGGCACATGCAACAGATAGTTGTCGCGCACCACGTCGAACCCGCCACCTGAAAACGTCCCTCCAGCAAAGGGGCCAGGGATTTCCGTGGTTCGCCGGACGCGCACGTCGGCGCGGGCCTGCGAGCACTTCAATCCGGTCAGGGGAAAGTCCGACGAAACGTTCAGTCCGAAGACCGAGTAGCTATGGCTCGACGTGGAGACGGGGATGGCCCCTTCAGCAAGTGCACCCGACACGTTCAACACACTCTCCTCGGAACGACCAGATCGGCGCTGCGGGGCTCGCGTGAGTCCCGCAGTATCTAGTGTGCCACTTCCTCGGCCCTCTGGAGAAGAAGGGATGCCGGCCGTGAAGCGCTCCGCTGACGCGCCGACTGCCGCTTACAAGCGCCACGTCGTTACGTGAGGTCGAACGTCCTGCGGGCCGCTGTCCACGTCAGCCGACACTGCTTGCCATCGTCGGCCTCACTGATCATGCGCCTGCTGGTTGCCCTTCGACACCGTCCCCGAGGCATTGCAGATCGTCTTGCCCTTGGCATCCGTGAGGATCAGCGTCGCCTGGTCCTTCGTGCCAGGCTCCCCCGCGTCGGTGAACTCCCACGTGGCGGTCACCACCGTCGAGTTGTCGTAGAGGCCCACGCCAGTGCCCGTATACGTATTGAACGAGGCATCCGGATGGCCAGCCTTGATCGAGGGGTCCGTGCTGCAGGAGGCCGCCGTCACCGCCGTCAAATGGAACTTGTGGCCCTTCCAGTTCACCTCGAGGTTGTTCGGCCCGTCGCTCGCGTCGCAGTGCAGCTCGAAGCCGTGTGTGAGTTGCAGCTTGCCGTCAAACGTCCCGCCACCGGTCATCCGGCGCCCATCCGCCGTCACGGCGATCGTGACCGTGGCGGTGTTGCTCGTCTGCGTGCCGTTCGAGGCCTTATAGGTGAAGCTGTCCGTTCCCGTGTAATTCACCGCGGGTGCGTAGACGAATGATCCGTTGCTGTTGAGTGTCAACGTCCCATGCGACACGGTTGACGTCAACACGGCCCTCAGCGCTTTGTGCCGCGGGTCGCTGTCGTTCGCGAGGACGCCCGGCGAATTGATCGTCAGGGACGTATTCTTCGTCGTGCTGTACGCGTCGTCCTTGGCCGTCGGGTTGCTCGACCGACAGTCGTCGTCGTTCGGGTGCGTCCGGTCGTCCTTGTCACCATCGCCAACACAGGGTGCCGCCGTGACCGTAATCGTGACCGTGGCCGGGTCACTCGTCGCGGACCCGTTCGACACCTTGTAGGTAAAGCTGTCCGTGCCCGTGAACGAGGACGTCGGCTTGTAGACGAACGACCCATCCGCGGCCAGTGTCAGCGTGCCGTGGCTCACCGACGAGACGAGCGCCGCGGTGATCGCGAGGTGCTGCGGGTCGCTGTCGTTCGTCATGACTCCCGGCGCGGACACCGTCAGCGTGGTCCCTTGATCCGTGCTGTAGCTATCGTTCGCCGCCGCCGGGCTCCCCGGCGCGCACCCGTTCTCGTCATCGCGACCGTGCGGGCCTCCACGCCGGTCCGCCGGGCCTCCCGCACGTCCGCGGCCAGGGCCGTCCTTCCGGCCGTCCTTCTGGCCGTCCTTCCGGCCAGCCCTCTCGTCATCGCCCGCGCAGCTCGGCCCCTTCACCGTGATCGTGACCGTCGCGATATTGCTGAACGCGCCACCCGGCACCTGCGCCTTGTAGGTGAACGTGTCCGCTCCCGTATAGCCGGTCGCAGGCGTGTAGAGGAACGAGCCGTCGGGGTTCAACGCCAGTGTCCCGTGCGACACGGACGAGGCGAGCACCGCCGTCAGCGTCCCGTGCTGCGGGTCGTTGGCCAGCACGCCAGGCGCGGCCACGGGCAGTGGCGTATTCAGCGGCGTCTCGTACTTGTCGTCCTTCACCTTCACCGGCTTACTGGGGCCACAGTCGTCGCCATTCGGGTGTTTCAGGTCGTCCTTGTCCCCGTCGCCTGCGCAGGACGCCGGAGCGATCGTGATGGTCACCGTCGCCGCGTTACTCGTCTCTGTGCCATTCGACGCGTTGTAGGTGAACGTGTCCGTACCGGTGTAGCCCGTCGCCGGCGTGTAGACGAACGAACCGTCGGTATTCAGTGCCAGTGTTCCGTGCGACACATTTGACACGAGCGATGCCGTCAGCGGCTCGATGGTCGCGTCATTGGCAAGAATCCCTACCGTCGGCACGGAAAGCGCCGTGTCGAGCGGGGTCGAGTACATGATCGTCATTGGCAACCGGCGGAATCGCGGTCTGGTTCTTGCTGGTCGCAAACAGACAGCCCTCGCCTGCGTCGCCTCCGGCCTTGTTCTGGTCGCCGTCATGGACCATGAACTCCAGTCGATACGTGTGGCCGGCCTGCAAGGGCGCCCCGTTCAGACGAAGGTCCGCCACGTTCCAGCGCACCTCGGTGCCGTACCCCTGATTGGTCAACCCCGACGGTGGCGCGTCGCTGCCCGTCCCAAGCGTCCAGCCGTTCTTGGCCGGATCGCGGTCGACGCTAATCGTCGTGACCGGCGTCGTCTTGGTCTGGTCCACCGTCATCACGGCGCCCTTCCACGCACCGAAGATCGCGTCCGGGGGAATCGGCGCGCCGCCGTGCTGCCAGTCGCCCGCGGTATTGGCCGCGTCATGTGTGATGTCCGTGATGAACAGCGCGGGATACAGCGGCCGCCCAGACGGGTCGAGACCAATGGTCGCGCCAACCGCCGGATTCATCGCGCTTCCCGGGCTCGAACTCATCGGCGTGAGCGCGTACTGCGTGACGGTCGTGCCAATCGGCGTCTTCACGCTAATTTGGCGCACGCCGAGCGTCAGCGCGTGCTCGTCGCTGTACCACACGCGAATGGTGTCGCCGACTCCGGGATTCGTGCCGAGCGTAAAGGCGCGAAGCACCTCGCTCTCGTTGAAAGCAATGCTCGTGCGAGCCTCGCCGCTCTGGAACGGATAGCCGATGGAGCAGGCCGGCAGGTCGCCCGCGGTCACCGTGGTTGTCACGACAGGTGACGCGCAGCCGGCGCCGCAACCGGGCTCCGTGGGGCTCGCGATCGTCGCGGTGTTCGTGACGGGCGTCGTCCCAGACGGGAAGACCGCGTCCAATTTCGCGACCACGGTCACCGATCCCGCAGCACCTGGCGCCACGGCACCAATCGTCCAACTCACCGTTCCCGAGGAATTCGTACCGCCGTTGCTGGCGGACACGAACGTCGTGTGCGCCGGCAGGACGTCACCGAGCGTCACGCCCGCGGCAGCGGCATTCCCCACGTTGCTGTAACCAATCGTGTAGGTCACCGTATCGCCGGGATTCGCCGTCGTCTTGTCAACCGACTTCGTGACATTCAGCAGCGGCGCGGCCGTCACCGTCGTCTGCGGCGGGTTCGGCACCGTGCACGTCGTGCAGGTCGGCTCATCCGGGCTCGTCACGACCGCCGTGTTCGTCAGCGTCGTCGTGCCGACCGGGAACACGCTGTCGAGCACGGCCGTCAGCGTCAGCGTGCCATGCGTCCCGGCCGCGACCGTGCCGAGGCTCCAGCTCACCGTCCCGGCCCCGACCGTCCCGCCGTTGCTCGCCGTCACCGACGCCAGGTGCGCCGGCAGCGTGTCTTTCAGCGTCACCCCCGTCGCGTCGGCATTACCCGTGTTGTCGTAGGTGATCGTGTAGGTCACCGTCGCCCCGGGAGCCGCCGTCGTCTTGTCCACGGTCTTGCTCACCGCAAGCTTCGGCGCAGCCGCCACGGTCGTCTTCGGCGCGGCGGGCGCGCATCCGCTCACACACGCGGGGTCGCTCGGCGACGATGCCAGCGCGGTATTCGTCAGCTCCGTATCGCCCGCGGGGAACACTGTCTTGAGCGTCACAGCCAAGTGGACGGTCACGCTCTGTCCAGGCGCCAGGCTGGCCACCGCCGGCCAGACCGCCCCGTTGGCCGTCGTGGTGCCACCGTCTTCGGCCGCCAAGCTCGCGACGTAGGCCATCGTGCCGGCCGGGACCGTGTCACTGATCGCCACGTCCTTCGCCGCGGCCGTCGCCGTCCCCTGGTTGGTGACGGTCAGCGTGTAGGTCAGCGTGTCGCCGGGATTCGCGGTCGCCAGGTCCACGCTCTTGACGATGCTCAACGAGGCCGCGGTCACGGTGATGGCCCCGGGCTCATATGTAATCGTGTAGTTCTCGTCAACCGCGCCCGTGCAGGTCGTATCCGGCGTCGCTCCTGGAGCCGTTGTCGCGGTGTAGGTCGTCGAGCAATTCGCCGGCGTCGCGAGCGACGTCACGCTGTCGCCGTTGACGAACCCTTCATAGCTAGGCGTGATCGTCGGCACCGGCGTCCCATACGTCACCGTTTGACTCGGCGCCGAAACCGTCAGCGCCGCCGGGTTGATCGTCACCAAGCCCGTCCCGGTCCCGGGGTCGTGGTTCGGGTCACCCGCGAAGTCACACGTCGCCGTGTAGCTGCCCGCCGCCGTCGGCGCCGTCGCCGACGCCGCGTAGACCGTCGGCGCGTTCCCGCTGTAGCTCAGCGTCCCTGCGAGCGTTGCCCCATCGACGCCCGTCACCGTGCACGAGGTCGGCTCCGGCGTCCCGTCATACGTCTTGCTCGCCGGCGGCACCGTCACCGTGACCCCCGCCTGGTCCACCGTCAACAGCGCGTCATGCGTCGTCAACGTGTAATTGGCCAACACCGGCGTGCTCACAGTAATCGGATACGTCCCCACGGCGCTGTTCACGTCCGCCGTCGTCGTCAACCCAATCCCCAGGCTCGTCAGCGTGTCCAGCCCCACCAACCCGCTGTCGGTCGCGGTCAGCGGGGGATTCGCCTGCCCGAAGTGCTTGCTCTTTGCCTCGGCCGTCACCACCAGCGCCGCCGGGTTGACCGTCACCAGGGCCGTCCCCGTCCCGGGGTCGTGGCTCGAGTCACCCGCGAAGTCGCACGTCGCCACATACGTCCCGACCGTCGTCGGCGGCGTGGCCGACGAAGCGTAGACGGTCGGCGCCACTCCTGCGTAGCTCAGCGTCCCGGTAAGGGTGGCCTCGTCGTCGCCCTTCACGGTGCACACCGTCGGCTCAGGCGTCCCGTCATACACCTTGGTCTGCGGAAGTACCGTGACCGTTACCGCAAACCTGGTCACCGTCGTCGTCGGCGGGTTCGGCACCGTGCACGTCGGGCAATTCGCCTCATCCGGACTCGCCACGACCGCCGTATTCGTCAACGTCGTCGTCCCGCTTGGGAACGCGCTGTCGAGCACCGCCGTGACCGTCAACGTCCCGTGCGTCCCGGCCGCCACCGTCCCCAGGCTCCAATCGACCGCACCCGGCGTCACCGCCCCGCTGTGATCCGTCGTCACCGTCGCCAAGTGCGCCGGCAGCGTGTCGTGCAGCGTGACCCCTGTCGCGTCCGCGTTCCCCGTGTTCTCGTACGTGATCGTGTAGGTCAGCGTGTCGCCCGGGTTCGCCGTCGTCTTATCGACCGACTTCGTCACATCCAGCTTCGGCCCGGCCGTCACCGTCGTCTGCGGCGGCGTCGGCACTGTGCAGTTCACGCAGGTGGGCTCATCCGGACTCGCCACGACCGCCGTGTTCGTCAACGTCGTCGTCCCCACCGGGAACACGCCGTCGAGCACCGCCGTCACCGTCAGCGTCCCATGGCCCCCAGCCGCCACCGTGCCCAGCGACCAATTCACCGCCCCGGCGGTCACGACCCCGCTGTTGCTCGCCGTCACCGACGCCAGGTGCGCCGGCAGCGTGTCGGCCAGCGTCACCCCTGTCGCGTCCGCGTTCCCTGTGTTCTCGTAAGTGATCGTGTAGACGACCGTGTCGCCCGGCGCCGCCGACGTCTTGTCAACCGTCTTCGTCACACCCAGCTTCGGCCCGGCCGTCACCGTCGTCTGCGGCGGCGTCGGCACGTCGCACGCCGTCCCGCAGTTCGGCTCGTCCGGGCTCGCCACGACCGCCGTGTTCGTCAGCGTCGTCGTCCCCACCGGGAACACGCCGTCGAGCACCGCCGTCACCGTCAGCGTCCCATGGCCCCCGGCCGCCACCGTCCCGATACTCCAATTCACCGCCCCGGCGGTCACGACCCCGCTATTGCTCGCGGTCACCGACGCCAGGTGCGCCGGCAGCGTGTCCGCCAGCGTCACGCCCGTCGCGTCCGCGTTCCCCGTGTTCTCGTAAGTGATCGTGTAGACGACCGTGTCGCCCGGCGCCGCCGTGACCTTATCAACCGTCTTCGTCACATCAAGCTTCGGCCCGGCCGTCACCGTCGTCTGCGGCGGCGTCGGCACTGTGCAGTTCACGCAGGTGGGCTCATCCGGACTCGCCACGACCGCCGTGTTCGTCAACGTCGTCGTCCCCACCGGGAACACGCCGTCGAGCACCGCCGTCACCGTCAGCGTCCCCGACCCGCCCGCCGGCACCGTCCCGAGCGTCCAATTCACCGCCCCGGCGGTCACGACCCCGCCGTTGCTCGCCGTCACCGACGCCAGGTGCGCCGGCAGCGTGTCGGCCAGCGTCACGCCCGTCGCGTCCGAGTTCCCCGCGTTGTCGTAGGTGATCGTGTAGGTCACCGTGTCGCCCGGCGCCGCCGTGGCTTTATCGACCGTCTTCGTCACGCCGAGCTTCGGCGCGGCCGCCACCGTCGTCTGCGGCGGATTCGGCACCGTGCACGTCGCGCACGTCGGCTCATCCGGGCTCGCCACGACCGCCGTATTCGTCAGCGTCGTCGTCCCCACCGGGAACACGCCGTCGAGCACCGCCGTCACCGTCAGCGTCCCATGGCCCCCGGCCGCCACCGTCCCCAGCGACCAGTTCACCGCCCCGGTCGTCACGACCCCGCCGTTGCTCGCCGTCACCGACGCCAGGTGCGCCGGCAGCGTATCGGCCAGCGTCACGCCCGTCGCGTCCGCGTTCCCCGTGTTGTCGTAGGTGATCGTGTAGACGACCGTGTCGCCCGGCGCCGCCGTGGCCTTATCGACCGTCTTCGTCACGCCGAGCTTCGGCCCGGCCGTCACCGTCGTCTGCGGCGGCGTCGGTACCGTGCACGTCGCGCACGTCGGCTCATCCGGACTCGCCACGACCGCCGTGTTCGTCAGCGTCGTCGTCCCCACCGGGAACACGCTGTCGAGCACCGCCGTCACCGTCAGCGTCCCATGGCCCCCGGCCGCCACCGTGCCGAGCGACCAGTTCACCGCCCCGGTCGTCACGACCCCGCTGTTGCTCGCCGTCACCGACGCCAGGTGCGCCGGCAGCGTATCGGCCAGCGTCACCCCTGTCGCGTCCGCGTTCCCCGCGTTCTCGTAAGTGATCGTGTAGACGATCGTGTCGCCCGGCGCCGCCGTCGCCTTATCGACCGTCTTCGTCACGCCGAGCTTCGGCCCGGCCGTCACCGTCGTCTGCGGCGGCGTCGGCACGTCGCACGCCGTCCCGCAGTTCGGCTCGTCCGGACTCGCGACGACCGCCGTGTTCGTCAGCGTCGTCGTCCCCACCGGGAACACGCCGTCGAGCACTGCCGTCACCGTCAGCGTCCCGTGCGTCCCGGCCGCCACCGTCCCCAGCGACCAGTTCACCGCCCCGGTCGTCACGACCCCGCTGTTGCTCGCCGTCACCGACGCCAGGTGCGCCGGCAGCGTATCGGCCAGCGTCACCCCTGTCGCGTCCGCGTTCCCCGTGTTGTCGTACGTGATCGTGTAGGTCAGCGTGTCGCCCGGGTTCGCCGTCGTCTTATCGACCGACTTCGTCACATCCAGCTTCGGCCCGGCCGTCACCGTCGTCTGCGGCGGCGTCGGCACCGTGCAGTTCACGCAGCTGGGTTCATCCGGGCTCGCCACGACCGCCGTATTCGTCAGCGTCGTCGTCCCCACCGGGAACACGCTGTCCAGCACCGCCGTCACCGTCCGCGTCCCATGGCCCCCGGCCGCCACCGTCCCGATGCTCCAATTCACCGCCCCGGCGGTCACGACCCCGCTATTGCTCGCCGTCACCGACGCCAGGTGCGCCGGCAGCGTATCGGCCAGCGTCACGCCCGTCGCGTCCGCGTTCCCCGTGTTGTCGTAGGTGATCGTGTAGACGACCGTGTCGCCCGGCGCCGCCGTGGCCTTATCGACCGTCTTCGTCACGCCGAGCTTCGGCCCGGCCGTCACCGTCGTCTGCGGCGGCGTCGGTACCGTGCACGTCGCGCACGTCGGCTCATCCGGACTCGCCACGACCGCCGTGTTCGTCAGCGTCGTCGTCCCCACCGGGAACACGCTGTCGAGCACCGCCGTCACCGTCAGCGTCCCATGGCCCCCGGCCGCCACCGTGCCGAGCGACCAGTTCACCGCCCCGGTCGTCACGACCCCGCTGTTGCTCGCCGTCACCGACGCCAGGTGCGCCGGCAGCGTATCGGCCAGCGTCACCCCTGTCGCGTCCGCGTTCCCCGCGTTCTCGTAAGTGATCGTGTAGACGATCGTGTCGCCCGGCGCCGCCGTCGCCTTATCGACCGTCTTCGTCACATGCAGGGACGGTGCGGCCGCGACATTCGTCTGCGGCGGCGTCGGAGAGCAGCCCGCCTGGCAGGTCGGATCGCTCGGCGTCGTCACCACGGCCGTATTGGTCAACGTCGTCGTTCCAACCGGGAACGTCCCGTCCAGCGTGGCGAGCAAGTGAACCGAGACGCTCTGACCAATGCCGAGGCTCGCGATCGTCGGCCACGTTGCACCGTTGGCGGTGACCGTGCCCGAGTCCTGAGCCGACAGGCTGGCAACGTGCGCCAGCGTGGCCGCCGGAACCACGTCCGAGATGGACACGTTGGTCGCCGCAGCGGTCGCCGTCGCTTCGTTGGTGACGGTGAGCGTATACGTCACGGTGTCTCCGGGAACCGCCGTCGTCGAACTCGCCGACTTCGTCACCGTCAACGCGGCCGCCGTGACCGTCACCTGCCCAGGCACGTAGCTGATCGTGTAGTTCGCGTCCGCGGCGTCCGTGCAGCTCGTCGCCGGCGTCGTCCCCGGCGCGCTCGTCGGCGTATAGGCGGTCGAGCAGGTCGGCGCCGTCGCCAGCGAGTCAACCGAATCGGTGCCGACGAACCCGCTGTAGCTGGCCGAGATCGACGGCACCGGGTCGCCGTAGGTCACCGACCTGCTCGACGCCGTCACCGTCAGCGCCGCCGGGTCAATCGTCACCGTCCCCGGCACGTAGCTGATCGTGTAGTTGGCCGCCGCCGCCCCGGTGCAGCTCGTCGCCGGATGGCTGCTCACCGCGCTCGTCGCCGTGTAGGCCGTCGAGCAGGTCGCCGCCGTCGTCAACACCGCCGAGGTATCGCCGTTCACGAACCCGCTGTAGCTCGCCGTGATCGTCGGCACTGCAGCCACCGTAGGTCACCGTCGCGTTCGACGCCGTGATCGTCAGCGTCGGCCGGTTGATCGTCACCGTCCCGGGCACGTAACTAATCGTGTAATTCGCGTCGACCGCGCCCGTGCAGCTCGTCGCCGGCGTCGTGCCCACCGCGCTCGTCGGCGTATAGGCCGTCGAGCAGGTCGCCCCTGTCGTCAGCGCCGACGCCGATTGGCCATTCACGAACCCGCTGTAGCTTGGCGTCACCGGCGGCACGGCGTCGCCGTAGCTCACCGTCGCGCTCGACGCCGTCACCGTCAACGCCGCCGGATCAATCGTCACCGTGCCCGGCGTGTACCCGATCGTGTAGTTCGCCGCCGTGGCGCCCGTGCACGTCGTCGCTGGGTGGCTGCCTGCCGCGTCCGTCGGCGTGTAGGCCGTCGAACAGGTCGGCGCCGTCGTCAGCACCGCGGCCGTCTGGCCGTTGACGAACCCGCTGTAGCTGGCTGCGATCGTCGGCACGCCGTCGCCGTAGGTCACCGTCGTGCTCGACGCCGTCACCGTCAGCGCCGCCGGGTCAATCGTCACCGTCCCCGGCACGTAGTCGATCGTGTAGTTGGCCGCCGCCGCGCCCGTGCAGCTCGTCGCCGGTGTCGTCGCCACCGCGCTCGTCGCCGTGTAGGCCGTCGAGCAGATCGGCGCCGTCGTCAACGCCGCCGACGTGTCGCCATTCATGAACCCGCTATAGCTCGGCGTGATCGTCGGCACCGAGCCACCGTAGGTCACCGTCGCGTTCGACGCTGTGATCGTCAGCGTCGGCCGGTTGATCGTCACCGTCCCGGGCACGTAGCTGATCGTGTAGTTCGCATCGACCGCCCCCGTGCAGCTCGTCGCCGGATGGCTGCCCACCGCGCTCGTCGGCGTGTAGGCCGTCGAGCAGGTCGGCGCCGTCGTCAGCGCCAAGGCCGTCTGCCCGTTCACAAATCCGCTGTAGTTCGCCGAGATCGTTGGCACGCCGTCGCCGTAGCTCACCGTCGCACTCGAGGCCGTGACCGTCAACGCCGCCGGGTCAATCGTCACCGCGCCCGGCACGTACCCGATCGTGTAGTTCGCCGCCGTGGCGCCCGTGCACGTCGTCGCTGGGTGGCTGCCTGCCGCGTCCGTCGGCGTGTAGGCCGTCGAACAGGTCGGCGCCGTCGTCAGCACCGCGGCCGTCTGGCCGTTGACGAACCCGCTGTAGCTGGCCGCGATCGTCGGCACCCCGCCGCCGTAGGTCACCGTCGCGCTCGAGGCCGTCACCGTCAGCGCCGCCGGGTCAATCGTCACCGTCCCCGGCACGTAGCTGATCGTGTAGTTGGCCGCCGCCGCGCCCGTGCAACTCGTCGCCGGTGTTGTCGCCACCGCGCTCGTCGCCGTGTAGGCCGTCGAGCAGATCGGCGCCGTCGTCAATACCGCCGACGTGTCGCCATTCAGGAACCCGCTGTAGCTCGGCGTCACCGTCGGCACCGTGCCGCCGTAGGTCACCGTCGCGCTCGACGCCGTGATCGTCAGCGTCGGCCGGTGGATCGTGACCGTGCCCGGCACGTAGCTGATCGTGTAATTCGCCGCCGCGGCGCCCGTGCAGCTCGTCGCCGGCGTCGTGCCGGCCGGGCTCGTCGGCGTGTACGCCGTCGAGCAGATCGGCGCCGTCGTCAGCGCCAAGGCCGACTGGCCATTCACGAACCCGCTGTAGCTCGGCGCGATCGTCGGCACGTCGTCGCCGTAGATCACCGTCGCGCTCGACGCCGTCACCGTCAACGCCGCCGGGTCAATCGTCACCGTCCCCGGCACGTAGCTGATCGTGTAATTGGCGGCCGTGGCCCCCGTGCAGCTCGTCGCCGGTGTCGTCCCCACCGCACTCGTTGGCGTGTAGGCCGTCGAGCAGATCGGCGCCGTCGTCAGCACCGCCGAGGTGTCGCCGTTCAGGAACCCGCTGTAGCTTGGCGCGATCGTCGGTGCCGCATCGCCGTAGGTCACCGTCGTACTCGACGCCGTCACCGTCAAGGCCGCCGGGTCAATCGTCACCGTCCCCGGCACGTAGTCGATCGTGTAGTTGGCCGCCGCCGCTCCCGTGCAGCTCGTCGCCGGCGTCGTCCCCACCGCGCTCGTCGCCGTGTAGGCGGTCGAGCACGTCGGCCCGGTCGTCAGCACCGCCGCGGTGTCGCCGTTCACGAACCCGCTGTAGCTGGGCGTCACGCTCGGCACCGCGCCACCGTAGGTCACCGACGCGTTCGACGCCGTAATCGTCAGCGTCGGCCGATTGACCGTCACCGTCCCGGGCACGTAACTAATCGTGTAATTCGCGTCGACCGCCCCGGCGCAGCTCGTCGCCGGCGTCGTCCCGGCCGGGCTCGTCGGCGTATACGCCGTCGAACAGGTCGGCCCCGTCGTCAGCGACGCGGCGGACTCGCTGTTGACGAACCCGCTGTAGCTCGGCGTCACCGTCGGCACCGCGTCGCCGTAGCTCACCGTCGTGCTCGACGCCGTCACCGTCAAGGCCGCCGGGGCAATCGTCACCGTCCCCGACACATAGCCGATCGTGTAGTTGGCCGCCGCCGCGCCCGTGCAGCTCGTCGCCGGCGTCGTCCCCACCGCGCTCGTTGGCGTGTAGGCCGTCGAGCAGATCGGCGCCGTCGTCAGCGACACCGCGGACTCGCCATTGACGAACCCGCTGTAGCTCGGCGTCACCGTCGGCACCGAAGCGCCGTAGGTCACCGTCGTGCTCGACGCCGTCACCGTCAGCGCCTTCGGGCTGATCGTGATCGCCCCGGGCACATAACCGATCGTGTAATTGGCTGCCGTCGCCCCCGCGCAACTCGTCCCTGGCGTGGCGCCCACTGCGCTCGTCGGCGTGTAGCTGGTCGAGCAGATCGGCGCCGCCGTCAGCACCGCCGCGGTATCGCCGTTCACGAACCCGCTGTAACTGGGCGTGATTGTCGGCACCCCGTCGCCGTAGGTCACCGTCGCGCTCGACGCCGTAATCGTCAGCGTCGGCCGGTTGACCGTCACCGTCCCGGGCACGTAACTAATCGTGTAATTCGCGTCGACCGCCCCGGCGCAGCTCGTCGCCGGCGTCGTCCCGGCCGGGCTCGTCGGCGTATACGCCGTCGAGCACGTCGGCCCGGTCGTCAGCGCCGAGGCCGACTCGCCGTTGACGAACCCGTTATAGTTCGGCGTGATCGTCGGCACCCCGTCGCCGTAGCTCACCGTCGTGCTCGACGCCGTCACCGTCAGCGGTGCCGGCTCGATCGTCACCGCCCCTGGCGTGTACCCGATTGTGTAGTTTGTCGCCGTGGCGCCGCCGCAGCTCGTGCCAGGCGTCGTCCCTACACCACTCGTCGGCGTATAGCTCGACGAGCAGACCGGCTCGGACGTCAGCACCGCGGCGGACTCGCCGTTCACGAACCCGCTGTAGGTCGGCGTGATCGCCGGCGCCACGTCGCCATAGTGCACCGTTGGGCTCGAGGCGGTCACCGTCACGTGGACCGGGTTGATCGTCACCGATCCGGGCGTGTAGCTGATGGTGTAATTCGTGGCCGCCGCCCCGCCGCAGCTCGTCCCGGGCGCCGACCCGACCCCGCTCAATGGCGTGTAGCTGGTCGAGCAGGTCGGCGCGGTTGTGAGGACGGATGTACCGTCACCGTTCGCGAACCCGCTGTAGCTGGCGGTGATCGTCGGGACCCCATCGCCATAGGCCACCATCGCGCTCGACGCGGTAATCGTCAATGCGATCGGATTGATCGTCACCGCGCCGGGCACATAGCTGATCGTGTAATTGGGATCGACCGCCCCGGTGCAGCTCGTCGGCGGCACACTGCCCACCGCGCTCGTCGGCGTATACGTCGTCGAGCAGGTCGGACCGGTCGTCAGCGACGACGCCGACTCGCTGTTGACGAAGCCGCTGTAGCTCGGCGTGACCGTCGGGATGGCTGAGCCGTAGGACACGGTCGGACTCGAGGCCGTGACCGTGAGCGCCACCGGGTTGATCGTCACGCCGCCTGGCACGTAGCTGATGACGTAATTCGTGGCGGCGGCGCCGCCGCAACTCGTGCCAGGCGTCGTCCCGACTCCGCTCGTGGGCGTGTAGCTCGACGAGCAGACGGGCATGGACGTCAGCACCGACGCCGACTCGCCGTTTGCGAACCCGCTGTAGATGGGCGTAATCGACGGGGCCGATCCACCGTAGCTCACCGTCGGACTCGTCGCCGCGATCGTGAGCGGCGCTCGGTTGATCGTCACGCTTCCGGGCACGTACGTAATCGTGTAGTTTCCGTCCACGGCCCCCGCGCAGCTCGTCCCTGGCGTCGCGCCGGCCGGAGTCGCGGGCGTGTAGCTGGTCGAGCAGGTGGGTCCGGTCGTGAGCGCCAACGAGGTTTCGCTGTTGACGAATCCGCTGTAACCCGCCGTGATCGTCGGCGTCAACGCGCCGTAATTCACCGTCGCGCTCGACGCGGTGATCGTCAGCGCGGCCGGCTGGATCGTCACGGCCCCAGCCACGTAGCTGATCGTGTAGTTCGTCGCCGTGGCTCCCGAACACGTGGTGGTCGGCGTCGTCCCCACAGCGCTCGTCGGGACATAGCTCGTCGAGCAGGTCGGCGCCGCCGTCAGCACTGAGGCCGTCTGGCTGTTCACGAACCCGCTATAGCTCGGCGTGATCGTCGGCACCGGGTCGCCGTAGGTCACCGTCGCGCTCGACGCCGTGATCGTCAGTCCCACTGGGTTGATCGTCACCGTCCCCGGCTGGTAGGAAACCGTGTAATTGGACGCCGCCGCCCCAGTGCAGCTCGTCCCCGGCGACGTCCCCACGTTGGTCGTCGGCGTGTAGCTGGTCGAGCAGGTCGGCGACGAGGTCAGGACGGACGCGGTCTCGCCGTTGACGAATCCGCTGTAGCTCGGTGTGATCGTCGGCACCCCGTCGCCGTAGCTCACCGTCGCGCTCGACGCCGTCACCGTCAGCGGGGCCGGCGTGATGTTCGCCGGCAGGACGATCACGTTGTCGATGCGGTAGTTCGCCGACTCCGCACCGCCCAGGCTCAGAGCGCTGGACGCGGCCGCAACCGCCTTGCTGGTACCAACGTTCGCATCGCTGAACAGGCCGGTGCCCGATCCGCTGCACGTGACGGTGTCGGGCGTGATGATGCCGTTCCCGAGCGTGCACGCGCCGAGTTGCGCGGCCATCGTGCCGTCATAGGTTCTGCTGACTGCCTGAATCGTGGCCGTCAGGTAGATCGGCGTGATGCTCGCCGTCGTGGTCTCGGTCTTGGTTGAGACGGCCGTCCCGTTGGAGGTGTCATCCGACGTGAACGTGAAGTTAGCGGCTTTGGATCCCGACAGCGCAATCCCGGTCGCCGTCACCGTCTTCCCGTTGGCAACTTGAGCGTCCGAGAACGTCAGATTCCCCGCCGGCACGCTGCACGACACGTTCGCCGGCGTGCCAGAAAAGTCGGGCAGCAACTCTTGAAGCGTGCACCCCGCGGTGGCCTGCAGCGTCGCCGCGTTCGTGCGGTCGTAGACCTTGTCATTGGCGAGCACCGTGGCCTTCACGGGACGCGGCAGCCACGTCACCTGGGCCGTGCCGGTGACCAATCCCACCGTGCCCGTCACGGTTTCGACGCCGGCCGTCGTGCCGGTGTAGCAGAAACTTCCAGTGCCGCCAACGGTGTCCGATGTCACCGTGCTGGTCCCGGCGCCTCCGGTCAGCAGCGAGGCCTGGGCACCGGTGACGCTGGTCGTGAAGTCCACGCGAGGACCTTCGACGCCGGCGCTGGGCAGCGGCCCGACCGAGGCGCTCGCCGAGACGCAGACCTGCTGACCGACGTAGAGAGTGGCCCCAGTCAAAGTGAGGGTAATGTCCTTGACGTCGGCCACTGGCGCCGCATACATGCCGCCAGGACTCGAGTAGGCGACCGTCAGGCCACCACCGTACGCGTACGCGCCGAACGGCCGCTGCGACGCGTTGGTCACACGGTGTGGCCCATCTGGCGTCACTGGAATCTCCGGATAGGGAGGGTTGACCTGATCCGTTAGGGACTCGGTGACCGTCAGGGCGCTATACCCCGATGATCCGATCGGCGTATACGGAAAGCAGGCCGTTGAGGCCGAGGGGACACACGTCCCCGAGTTGCTATCGCCGAGCGTGACCGTGTCGCCGGCCACGTAGTAGTTCGACATTGTGATCTTCCCGACCTGGTCGGACGGGACGACCAGGTTGAGAAAATTGTCCGTCATTGGAGGGTTCGACGGCGAAGGCGTCGCATACGTGTAATCGCTGAGAAACTGTTCGTTCGGAATGACCGTCATCATCGACGCGTCGGAAAACCAGGACACGTCGTACAAGGTCGAGTTCGTGAACTGCATCACCTCGACGGGCTTGCCTGGATCCGACACAAGAACGCTCGGTGCCGTCAGGATCACGTCCTGGTACGTGCCGCGATTGACCGTCAGCGTGGTCAACGTACCCAGACTTGCGCCTGTGATGGTTTTGATGGTGCCGGTACTGGTGATGCTCACGTTCGTCGAATTCGTGCCGCCGACAACCCGCACGGTATCGCCAACCCGCTGCGAAAACGAGTCCGTGATGAAGTGCTCGCCCCAGGCTCTGGTCGGCAGCATCTGCTCGACCGCATAGTCACAAGGATTGGCGGTCGTGGGCACGACCGCGCAACGGTTCCCGGCGAACACTTGCACGGGCTTCGTCGAACTGATCAAGGTTCCGGTCAAGTCCGGCGCCCCGGCATTGGCGCGCAGCACGTACGTGTCGCCGGGGTTGCTCAGCGTGACCGTGTACTGGCTGGTGGAATTGCGCGGTGTGGCCGAGGAAGTCGGGGTGATGGTCAGCGTCGTTGGATCGGCGGTCGAACCGGCGGTGGCGAGAACGACGAATTCCGATCCGCTGTCTAGGAAAGTCGCAGCAGGCCCCGCCCCGTAACTTGCCACGAAATACTCCTGGCCCGCCTCGTTTGTGGGAAAGGCCAGAAACGTATCAGCCGAGACGACCGCCGCGCTCGAGAACCCGTACACAGAGACCGGCTGATCCGACGTGACGTGGACGCCCTTGTGCTCCACGGCGTTGTTCGATTGAACGTCAACGCTCGTCGCGCAGTTCAGGTTCGGCGTCGCATAGCCCGAACCACAGTTAGCGGACGTCGTGGCAGGGAGGACGAATTGGTGAAGTTGGCCGACAGACGTGAAGGTAAATGACTGGGAGTAGCCAGCCGGCGCAAAAGTAACCGTCACGTGGGCCGAGCTCGTCGTCGAAGTGACGTACAGGGAGGCCTGGAAGGCCCCTGACTGCGAATTGGCGGGGAACGCGAGCCAGAAGTCCGTGCCGCGGCTATCAAAATCGGCACGCACGACGCCGGTGGGGCCAACAAAGCCCACTGCTATAGCCAATCCGAGGGCCAGCAGCGAAAACCGGATCCGTCGAAAGTGTTTCAGGCCCAGGCGTGCAAACCGTGGGATTTCTCTGGACTTTACCGACATGTCAATCCGCCTGTCGTTATTCATCATTCATCCGCCGAGAATGTAACTACTGCGTCAGCATTGAGGAGCATAGAGTGTTTCAAATGCAAATTCAAGACTCTATTGCCATGTATAGTCATCCAAATGGAAGAAGGTCACCATTTGCGCCAGTCGTATTACATTATCGTAATTGCCGCGCCGTGCGCTGTCCGCCATCGCACAACGGCCCCAGGGGTTCCGTACCGCGCGAACGCTTGGCTGAACGCTTCAGAGGGTGGACGCCCTGCGACGGTAACCGGCGCAGTGGGCTGGACGCGAGAGCTTACACGCGACTACGGCACGTACTCCTGCTCGGGCCTGGGAGACCTTGAGGAGGAACGATCATGACCGAGGGCGCGTAGTCGGAAGGGAGATCCTAAAGAGCCTGTTGATGGTTTCGATTCGGCGAATCCACGCGAGATTACGAGAATCCAGCGGCGCCGTCGCCTCCGCCCTTTCCCGCGGCAGTGGTGGCTTCCACCAACAAGTTCCGCCGCAGCCGAGGCGCATGCCACGCAGCCTTCTTCCCCATAGCCGACGTGGTTGCGCCACCGGCTTCGTCAACCGGCGCCGTTGCAGCAGCCTCAACTGGTTTCTTCACGGCGCGCACTATATCACGGCTTTCCACCGGCGCTCCCCTAATGTTAGAACCCTGCCGAGCAGGGCCAACACCCACTCATTCAGCGCGTCTGCCGTGCGGCGAACACGGCAATCCCAAGACCGCGCAACAGAACATCCACGGCCGCCCTTCTGGCCAGGTCGTCGTGGCACGCCTCGACGCGTCGCTGAACGTGCTCCAGGTATGGAACGTCCACGTAATGGCACGCCACATCGGAAGCGGCAACTTCGGCAAGAAGGCTCCGTCCCTCCCCGGAGTGCGCCCGAAGCCGGTGGATCAAGTCCGCCGACTGCAGGCCGCGACGCGTGCTCAACCGGACGTCGTCCGGAATCAGCCCCTGCATGGATCGGCGAATCAACCACCGCTCGATCGGACCTCGCCAGAACCTGTTTGGAATTCCAATCACATACGATACAAGCCGCACGTCCATCGTCGGATCTCGCACCGCGAGACCCGCCGATGCGCCAAGCTCCGCCCAGATGGCGCCGATCACGTCGGCTCCTGGGCTGAGTATCCGAAGCTGCTCGTCACGTCCATTTCGAAACGACCGACCGAATGTCGGGTCGTACCCGGCAGCCGTCATTCGGTCCAGAAGATCGAGCTGCCGCGCAAGAGCCGGGTTGATCGCCGAATAGGGGCGCCAAGGCTCGCGGCCGCCGACGAGCCGACGCGATCCACGCCACAGCCGAAAGGGACGCAGGGGGCGGCTCGCCAGAATCCACCGTGCAGTTTCCCCGCTCCCGCTCCCGAACCGGCCGTTCAGCAGCGCCTCGGCGGCCCATGCGAGTGATGGCCGCCCCGGCCAGGAGCAGCTCGCGTTGCCCAACTGCCCGATGAGCAGCACTCCCACGTCGCGGCGCCTTGCTTCTCCAAGGAGGGCTGTGACCCAATAGTAATTTGAGACTGCGGCTGAGCTAGGTTCTCCATGGATCCGCAACATGCGTTCGAGGCCCTCGTACGGGCTGACGTCGGCGGCGGGGACCGCGATGTGATCGACGATTCCGGCCCGATGCGCGACCGCACGCGCGCCGTGGAACTCGTTGGTGATCACGCGCGGCCCGGCATCAACGGCAGGATACGCGGGCACCGCCGTGAAGGCCGTCAGGCGCTGAGATCGTTTCGCCAGGTGCCCTGCGGCCAGCACCGCCACCGAACCGGAGTCGAGCCCCGCGCTGAGTGTCACAGAAACCGGCCGTAGGCTTCGTGTCCGACTGTCAACCGCTTGGTTCAAGTGCTCCCGGAGCCCCTCGGCCGCGTCGTCCGCAGTCGATACACGGAAGGGGGGGACATCTTCGAGACGCCAGTAGCGCCACAGCCGATGCCCGGCCGGAGAAACGCACATCGCGTGTGCCGGTGGCAGGCGGTGCAAGCCCACCAAGCTCGTGTCCGGCCCGTAGAATGCCGGCCAGACGACCAATACCTGAGCTAAGTACAGCTCGTTGAGACGATGCGGCGCGTTCTCGAGCGTCAGCAAGGCGCGGCGATCGGAGGCGAACGCGACGCGCCGATCATCGCGCACATAGTAGAGCGCCGTCACCCCGAAGTGATCTCGGGCGAGAAACAGGCGCCGCTCCGACGGCACGTATGCCGCGAAAGACCAATCTCCGAGCAGGTACCTGGGCGCGTTCGCTTGCCACTTCTCGAACGCCAGGCGAACCAGCGTGCCATCCGGTATCTGCACTTGCTCTCGACCGACAATGCCGAGTGCCCGACAGAGCTCGGGACGGTTGTCCAGACGAGCCTCTGCGGTAAGGGCGAAGCCCGTCCCGCCTCCCTGATAAGGGAGTTCTTCCGCGACCGATTCAGGCGTGTCGTGGAGCAGGCACAGACCGAGGGCCACAGGGCCCGAGCGCCACACGCGCACGCCATCGGGCCCCCAGTGGGCCATGGCGGACCGCATGGCCGCTATGTCCTCAATCGAAACGGGCCGCCCGTCCAGGTAAAGAATGCCGAAGATGCCGCTCACGGGACGTGTATGGTCTGTACGGTCATCCGTGACCACCGTCGTCGCAGCGACAGAAATCGCAACTCGGGCTCGCCGGTGCCCCGTGCGATCGGTCCAAGCGAACGAACACGCGGTCTACCGACTCGTGTCGATCAAGCCGAGCGCCAGAGGAGTCGAACTGAACCGT
This sequence comes from uncultured Acidobacteriota bacterium, assembly GCA_963849525.1. Classification (GTDB taxonomy): domain Bacteria; phylum Acidobacteriota; class Vicinamibacteria; order Vicinamibacterales; family SCN-69-37; genus CAVXSP01. The sequence continues at coordinate 206,108 of CAWKHL010000012.1, forward strand.
AGCACTAGGCATCCGCGGGCCTGCGTCAAGCGGACGATACCACGCCGCAACCGAAGCGTCGGTGAACCGATACTGACTGTGCTCGATCGCCAGAAGGCCGCACGGCTTGAGCCACCGGTCGAAGGTGTGGACCCGCTCTTCGAACTTCGCGAAGGGGTAGATCCTCCGTAGACTCGTAATCTCACGCGCATCGATCCAGTGCGGCGTCCTCTGAAGGACAGCTAGGCAGAAGATCGCGTCATATGGACCAGCCGCTTCCAATACCGAATCGTCGGAGTACTCGAAGCGGATTTTGTCGTCAACCGGCAGTCGGCGGCAAGCTCGCAGACTGCGGCGGTTGAGCTCGGCGCCAACGATGGTCGCCGTCGGAAAGTAGGTCCGGAGCGTGAGTACCTCTTCCCCGGTAGAGCAGCCAAACGAGAGGAGCCTCAGCCGGTGACGGCCGTGGAGATACTCACGGCATGACGAAAAGATCTGCGGGTAGCGGTCCAGCCAGGTCAAGGACGTCGTCTGGTGGAGCACGCCGCCATGCCACAACCGCAGCCAGACCGTCGATCGAAATGCAGCGTCCGTGCAAAACAGCCTGCACGCGTTGACGCGGTCGAACGCCGAGACGACGAACCGCGCGCCTGAATGAGGCGACACGCGGTTTCTGTGAATCCACCGCCGCAACCCGTCGAGTGGGCTCATTCTTCCTCTGGTCGGCCTCGCCAAGCTCTTCGGCCTTCTGGGCCAAACACTCCTCGATGAAACTCTATGCGCCGGCTCAGGTTCCGCCAAAGCCGGAAGTTACCCGGAGACGAGCCGATGGACAAGGGTGTTTGTGAAGAGAATCGCCGGGTACGCGGCCGGGTAAGCAAACAAAAAGACGTCGAACCCCATCACAACTGCCACGGTGCCGTGAAAGATGAGCGCGGCTCCCAGCCACGCCACCGCAACGCGCCCGGGAAGGAAGAGCACGAGCGGAAACAGGCTCTCTACGGTGACGACGGTCACGCCCGCGCCCTGCGCCAACCTGGGAAAGCGATGCATCCACCGGGCCACGGCCTGGAGCCCAAAGGACTCCGTGGAGAGTACGTCGCGCACGAACGAACCATCGAACCAACCTTTGTGGCGTGCCTTCCACCAGCCGGCCACGGAGTACCGCGAGAACGGCCTCGACGGCAATAAAGACGAGGCCGGCTTGACGCGCCATGGCGGATCCCGCGAGGCTTGCGACCAGCAGCGCCAGGCAGACGACACTTCGGATACCCTCGGCAGCCGTCTGTCCAACGAACAGACGCATGCTGAACAGCCCATTGATTGCGACCAGTCCCGCCAAGGGAATCGTCAGTGGAGCGCTTCGCACGGCCGCTGCGCACAGCAGAACCGCGCAAATCCCTTGTAGGCTCGCCAGGCTGACGACCTGACGCACACCGAAGGAAGCCGGCACGAGAAGTGCGAGCGGCCGGTCCGTCAGAAGGGATCGCCAGCCCCCCCAGTCAAGAGGCTGTCGGACTCCGAACAATCGGCGGCTCGCCACCAGTCGCGCGCCGGCGAGCAATTCCGCCACTCCAATGACGAAGGCGACCGCGCGAAACATCGTGTCGGCGCTGGCCCACGTGGCCGCGGTCATAGTGGCGCGTAGGGATCGGACAAGTAGACGACAATCGGAGGATCGGAGGGGATCGAAGGCTCGATGTGCTGTCACCATGAATTGGGCTTGGGCAGGGCGCGCAACGGCAGCGCAGTCAACCAAGTACGCACCAAGCACACGGAACGCGGGCGAGCGCTGAAACGCCGCTCGCGCCTCTCGGCCCTCGACGCGAAGCGCCAGCTGCACGAAGTCGGCGAGCGCCTTCTCGAGAATAAAATCGGGATGCCATGCCCCCGCCCACTTCGGCCTCGGCCGCGTCACCTGGACCGGCTGCCACCTGGACCAGCCAGCATTAAGCTCGACGCGGAGCAGGAAGGCAAAATCGTGCCTGGTCGGATTCCCGAACACCTGCCATTTCGGCACCCAGCCGAACAGGTCCCACTTCTTCAAGACGCGAGTCGCAGACGACGGCATCTGTCGCACCAAGCTCAGGGCAAACCAGATGCCGTAAACGAGCACCACCACCTCTTCAGACAGGCTCACGCGTCCTCTCAACTCAACGGTGCGCATCAGGCGCCGGTCTGAGCGTGGTCCGGTTCGTACATGCCTGCCTCTACGGCCTCCGTGCCCTCGGCTCCGGCTCGGCGTTCCAGATGGTCAGACGCCTTCCTTCATGCCGAACACGTATGCGCCGGCTCTCGTCACGCCGAAGCGACAACGGACGGGGCCATGGAACGAATCGGGGGGCCATGAAATACCGCGCGCCAACCCTCGGGCGGGTATCGAGCGAAGTATACCCGTCAAGGCTGAGTGACATCCAATACGCGACACCGCCGACCGTGCCGTCCCCCGTCATCTCGAGAACCACCTCGGTTTCGCCACGCGTCGGATGCGACGGAGCGGCAAAATCAAAAGAGAACGCCTTGACGTCGGCAGACAGAAGCGTCAGCGAAGGATCCCCTATCAGCACTGGAAACGTCCCGACGAAACTGCTAAGGGGAGCAAAGTCGAAGCCCGCCGTGGACTCACGACAGTCCGTGTGAGACGCCAGCGCAGCCCAATGGGCCAAAGCCACTCGAAGTTCTCCGCTCTTGGGCAGGCACGTGGCGTCTGGCCTGACGAGGCGTCTCGCGTCAGCCAACACCGGCAGCGGATCGAAATCGAATAGGCTGTCGCCGAAAATGTCGGAGAAGAGAATCTCAGCGGGCTCAGCAAGATCCACGCCGAGCTCCAAGTTGGTTGAGCTCTTGTTCACAACCGTAATGCGATGCGCGAGTCCATTTCGCTCGATGACTTCGCGGGCGACAAGGGCCAGTACCGGATCCGTTTCGCACGTCGTCACCGTGGCGCCGGCCCGGGCGGCCATGAGGGCAAGCATGCCGAAACCAGTGCCAATCTCAAGGGCGTGGGCGCCGGGCCGAATGGCCGCCTTCAGGGCACGGTCCCATGCCTCGTTGCGTCGGGATTCGAACAACATCGGCACGTGGTAGCGGTCGATCAGCCCGCTGACAACACGCCTGCTGTACATCTCCAGCTCCGGATTCTCCGGATCCATTGAGATCGCCTGACGACAGAGGTTGAGTGCCTTTACTGTGTGTCCGCGCTTGGCCACGACACCCGCGAGCTCGATCAGACGTATCGGATAGTCGGAGCGACCGCGAATGTGCCCGTCGAAGGTCGCCACAATCGCGTCGATCTCCGCTTCGTCGGCGACGGCGCGTTTGCGGTCCAACGACTGACTCGCCGGTTGGACGCGAAGGGAACGATTATGGCTGCGGCTCTTGCTCGTCACGCTCCTCCTCCCCCAGCTTCCCCAGCGCCTTCTGCATCAGATACGTCTTGATGAACCCGTCGAGGTCGCCGTCGAGCACACGGTTCACGTCGCCCACCTGATGGCGCGTGCGGAGGTCCTTGACCATCTGGTACGGCTGCAGGACGTAGCTCCGGATCTGGCTGCCGAACCCGATGTTCTTCTTCTCGCCGCCCAAGCTGGTCGAGCGTAGCCTGCTGCTCCTTGAGCCGCAAGTCGTACAAGCGGGACTTCAGCACCTTCATCGCCGAGTCGCGATTCCGATGCTGCGACCGCTCGTTCTGACACGAGACGACGATCCCCGAGGGGAAATGCGTGATGCGCACGGCCGAGTCCGTCATGTTGACGTGCTGGCCGCCGGCGCCGCTCGCCCGGAAGGTGTCGATGCGGATGTCCTTGTCCGCCACCTCGATGTCGATGTCGTCCGCGACCTGAGGCCAGACGTAGACCGACGCGAACGACGTGTGGCGCCGCGCCGCCTGGTCGAAGGGCGAAATCCGCACCAGCCGATGCACGCCCGCCTCGGCACCGAGGAGCCCGTAGGCATAGTCGCCCGCCACGATGAACGTCGCGCTCTTGATGCCCGCCTCGTCGCCCGGCTGGAGGTCGATGACCTCGCGCTTGAACCCGCGCCGCTCCGTCCAGCGCAAGTACATCCGCAAGAGCATCTCGGCCCAGTCGGCCGACTCGGTGCCGCCGGCGCCCGGATGAATCGTGACAATCGCGTTCTTGCGGTCGAGATCGCCGGAGAGCATCGTGCGGATCTCGCCGGCTTCGACGTCACGCGCGTATCGCTCGAGCCCCTGCGTGAGATCGGCGCCGACGTCCTCGCCCTGCCGCGCCCAGTCGACGAGCACACTCAGGTCCTCGTGCTGCCGACGCAGGCTCTCGGCGAGCGTCTTGTCGTCTTCGAGGCGACGCTGGCGCTGCAGCGTCTTCTGCGCGGTCGCTTGGTCCTTCCAGAAATCGGGCGCCGAGATCTGGCCTTCGAGCTCGGTCAGTTCACGCTGCAACCGCGCATCGTCAAAGCCCCCTCCCGAGGTGGGCGGCGCGCTCGGCGAGCTCTTCGTACCAGCGGAGTTGTTCGTCCTGAGTCATTGCGGTCCATTCTCACACGATTCGCGGAGCGCCCGGGGTCACCGACGCAAGAGCGGTTCACCATGGAGCGCATGAAGGATCGCCGCGTGTCCGAGCTGGCGGCCCGGCGCTGCCGGGCCCTGGCGCAGCGAGGCGATCGGCAGACGCGAGAGCGGACGAAGCATCAGGATCGACCGACGCGTCCGCTCTCGCGTCTGCCGATCGCCTCGCTGCGCGCCGCCGACGGCGGCGGCCAGCTCGGCGTCACACGGACACTGCCAGCCTCCATGAACTTCATGGTGTGACGTCAGATCCGCTTGCGCCACGACCCGGCCAGGAGCAGCGCCGTCGCGGCCAGCGAAAGCCACGCGGCCAAGTCGCCGACCCGGCTGTAGATCGTCCGATCGGTCAGGAGCCGCACGTCAACCGTCAGCGCCCCCGTCTCGAAGAGCGAGGTGCTGGCCAGCACGCGCCCGTAGGGATCGAACGCGCCGCTGATGCCGGTGTTCGCCGCGCGCACGGCGTACCGCCCTTCCTCGATCGCGCGAAGCGCGCCCTGATCGAAGTGCTGATAGGCGGCCGACGACCGGCCGAACCAGGCGTCGTTCGTCACCGTCGCCAGCAGCTGGCTGCCCCGCGCGACGAACGCCCGTGCAATCCACGGATACGCCGACTCATAGCAAATGGCCACGCTGACCTGGTAGCCGTTGACGCTGAAGACGTGCGGCTCGGTGCCCGGAGAAAAATCCGAGACGGACTGGACGAGCTTGCCGGCGAACGAGAAGAGCCCCTTGAGCGGCACGTACTCCCCAAAAGGCACGAGCTGCATCTTCCGGTACGACCCGTGCGTCTGGCCGTCGGCGCCGAGCAGCACATCGGCGTCGTAGAGCCGGTCGCCCTCCGGTGACGAGACCGTCTCGTCGGTGCCGATGAGAAACGGTGTCCGGCTCTCCGCCGCGAGACGACGCACCGGCTCGCCGAGCGGCGTGTTGACGTTGAAGTAGAACGGCCACGAGGACTCCGGCCAGACCACGAGCGCCGCCCCTTGGCCAATCACCTGCCGGCTGAGACTGACGTAGCGCTGCACGATCGGATCGCTGAACGCCTGGTCCCACTTTTCGTTCTGCGGGACGTTGCCCTGCACGAGGCCGACCCGCAAGGGCGATCCCGCCCGAACCAGCGTGCCCTTCGCCACGCGCACGGCGCCCCCGACGGTCATCGCCACGATCAGCGCGACGACCGCGCCGGCGCCAATCGCGTGGACGCGCCGCCGGCTGAGGCTCACGGCCGCCGCCGCGCTCCCCACCAGCGCGACGACAAACGACAGCCCGTAGACGCCGACGACGCTGGCCGCCTGCGCAACCGGCACGACGCGCGCTTGTGAGGCGCCCAGGAGCGCCCACGGAAATCCGAATCCCACGCTCGCCCGAAGCCATTCGGTGGCCACCCAGACGAACGGCGCCATCCAGACGCCCACGACGCCGAACGCGCCGGTCAACCGTCCCAATCCCCACGCGAAGAGCGCTGGAAACAACGAGAGGTACGCGACCATGAGCGCGCCGATGCCCAACGCGATGGGCGTGCCGAACCCGCCGTAGTTGGCCATGACTTCGACGACCCAATAGACGGTCCCGCCGAAGTAGGCGCACCCGGCAAGAAACCCGAGCCACAGCAGGCGCGCGCCACCGCGCCCGGACGCGCGCTCGATGGCCACCGCCACGATGAGCGGCGTCAACGCAATCCAGGCCAGCGCCGCGTTCCCGTACCGGGGAAAACTGGCGGCGAGCAATCCGCCAGCGAGAAGGGCTAGTGCTTGAGTAACGGGTTGTACCCTGCTTTTTTCAGGCGAGAGAGGATCTGCTGCGATTCGCTGCGCGAGCCGTACGGCCCGACGTGCACGCGAAACCGAACCGGCGTGCTCGGCCCGAGTGTCTCCAAGTACGCCGGATAGCCCTTCCGCTTGAGCGCGGCGACCAGATTGCCGGCCGCGCCCGACGTGTTGAAGGCGCCAACCTGCAAAGAGTATCCACCGCTCGCGGCCGCCGTGGTCGCCGGCGCGGGCTTGGCCGCGGGCGTCTCGGCGTGCGGCTTGGGCGCGGCGGCAGGTGCGGCCGGTTTCGCTGGCTTGGCCTCGGGCGCTGACTCGGCCTCTGGCGGCCCGGTCGGCGGCACCGGCGGCGCCTCGGTCGGCGGCGCGCTCGTCCCGGCGGCCGTCCCCTTCCCCTGCAACGCTTCGGCGTAGCTCAGCTCATTCGGCGCCGTTTCGGTCGGCGGCGGCGTCGCCTCGGCGGGCCCGGTGGCGTCGGCCACCATCGTCGGCGCCGACTCCGTGCCCGGCGTCCGAACGTTGCGTCCGACCGAGACCCCGAACAGGAAGATGACCGCGGCCAGCACCACGGCACACATGAACAGGAAGATCAGTTGCTTCCCGCTGAGCTGAATCTCGTGAAAGGCCTGATCCGACATGGACTTCTGAGCATCTTAACATCAGCCCTGAACCTTCTTCAGCAGCGCCTGGGCTTGGGCGTTGCCGGGATCGAGCGCCAGCGCGCGATCGACTTGACGCTTGGCCCCGTCCTGGTCGCCGGACTCGAGCAAGGCGTTGCCGAGCGCGAGCCGGGCTTCGACGGTTTCCTTGCACCAGAGCGCCACCTGGAACTCGTCGATCGCGTCCGACAGCCGGCCGCTTCGCTCGTACAGACGCCCCAGCAACAGATGTGGCTCGTCCTGGTACGGCGACAGATACACCGCGCGGCGCAGTTCGTCGACCGCCTCGCGGTCGCGCCGCGCGTCGAACAGCCGCCGGCCTTCGGTCAAGTAGTAGCGGGCCGTATCCTCCTGGCCGCGCCGGGCGGGGAGCGCGATCGCCGTCTGCAGCTCCTGGCGTGCCGTCCAGATCCAGGTCGGCCGGCAGCCGCTCGAGGCCCGCCGGCACGTCGGAACTCGGCGCCGCGGTCGCGCCAGCGTGCCGCGTGCCGAGCAGTTTCGCGAGATCCAGCTCGCGCTGCGCTTCCACGGACCGTCCCAGCCGGGCGAGCACGGCGCTCATCACGAGATGGGCGTCGCCGTTGGTCGCGTCGAACCGCACCGCTTCCCGCAGCCACGACAGCGCCGACTGGCTGTCGTGCGCCAGCGCGTACGCGTACCCGAGGTTGAACAGAAAATCCGTGTCCTCGGGCGCGGCGCTGACCGCTCGGGTGAAGAACTGCACGGGCGAATCGCCCGGCGTCGCCTTCTTGCGGCGCAACTGCACGACCCCCAGCGCGTTCGAGACGGCCGGAACGGGATCGTCCGTGTACAGCTTGTTCAACTCGCTGAACGCCTCATCGAGCCGTCCCAAGTCGATGAGCGACAGCACGGCGCAGAACCGCGCCTTCGGCGCATCGGGCGAGTCGGCGGCCACGTTCTTCGCCGCCGCGAGCGCCTTGTCGTGCAGGCCCTGCGCCGTGTACACGTTCCAGAGCGCCATGAGAATACCGGCATCGTGCGGCGCCAGCCGGTACGCCGACTCGAGGAACCGCTGCTGCGCCGCGGGCGCGACGGCCACGAGGCCTTTCACGTAGTTCTCGAACGCCTCGAGCGGCGGGTGGCTGGCTTTCGCGGGCGGCGTCCCGAGCGGGCGGCCGGTCGCGCGGCCCACGGCGAGCGCCACGCGTTGGAACAGCGGAAAGATGTCGGTCAGCGCCGCCTCGTCGGCCACGTCGGGCAGGCGATGCGCGTCGCCGATCTGGATCACGCTCACGTGCACCGAGAGCCGGTCGTCGAACTGGATCTGGCCGAAGACCACCTCCGAGGCATCGACCAGCTCGCCGACGCGGATCGTGGTCGCTCGCGTGAGGTCGGACGTCGACGGCAATTGCAGCCGGTCGAACGCGGTCAGCCGCTCGCTTCGAGGCAGGACGCCCAGCCCCAGGTCGCGCAAGTCGTCCGACAACAGAATCGACGCCGCTTCGCCCAGCCAGAACGCCGCGCCTTCGCCGCCCGGCGCCGAGGGCCCGACGTCCACGTCGAACGGCATGACCAGCACGCGGGATCCCGGCGCCGGCGAGTCCGCCCGGACCGGCCCGGGAATCGACGCGAGCACGAAGAGCGCTACCGCCAAGACGCCTATCGTTCGTTTCGTCATCGCCTCATGCCGCCATCGCCGGTCCCGTGGCGACATCCGTTCCGGCCAGATGGACCGCAATGACGCAGCTCGAGCCCGCCACGGCTCGGCACTGCGTCACCTGCGCGCGCGCCGGAAACCCGAAGATCGCCAGCGTCTCGGTCGCCACGGCCGCGTGGAACCCGCAGAGCGGCACCCGCCACGGCTCGCGCACCGTGCAGAACACCGAGGCCCGGACATCGAGCGTACCGCTCCCCCGCGACATCCGCGCCAGCGCGCGCGTAGTGGTGCACGTCCGCCGGACGATGCCCGCGGCCAGGCGCAGCACGACCCGCGCGCGAATCGGGCGCGGCAGCGATTCGATGGCCCGGCGCTGAAACGTGCCCATCGACGCGATCGTCCACGAGGCCGCCAGACGTCCGGCGGCGGCCACCACCTGGTCGTACTCGCGCTCGGTGCGAAGAAAGCCCAGCACGGCAGCCATGGGCGCCGGGCCGATGGTGCCGTCGCGCAGCCCGTCCGACCGCAACCACATCTCGTAGAAGTCGAGGCGTTGGGGCAGCTCCTCGACAATCGCCTCGTGCAGCCCGGCCGCGAGCAGCCGGCCGATCCGTGTCTCTGTCATGATGGTCCGTATGCGCGCGTCCCTGCCTGCGGCGGCCATTCTCGCCGGCGGCCGCGCACGCCGGTTTGGCGGGCGCGACAAGAGCCGTCTGGTCGTCCTGGGCCTCCCCATCATCATCCGACAGGTCCAGGTCCTGCAACGGGTCGCGGCGCCGGTGTTCGTCGTCGGCCCCGACCCGGCGCGCTTTGCCGATCTGGGGCTGGCCGTCTACGCGGACCGCGTGGCGGACGCCGGTGCGCTCGGCGGTCTATATACCGCGCTCGACGTCTCGGATGCCGATCTGGTGATCACGGTCGCGTGCGACCTGCCCTTCCTCGACGCCGGGCTGCTCGCCCACGTGGCGCGGGCGGCGGCCGGCGCCGACGCGGCGTGGGTGCGGACCGCGGCCGGCGTCGAACCGCTCATCGCCTGCTACCGGCGCACCGCGCGGGCCGCGATCCGCGATCGCATCGCGGCCCGCCAGTTCAAGCTCGCCAATCTGGCCGACGTCCTCCGTGTGAACGAAGTCAGCCTGGCCGAGGTCGAACGATTCGGCCCGGCGGCGCGTCTGCTCGCCAACATCAATTCGCCTGGCGATTACGCGCGGTTAGAATACTGACCGCGCATGATTCTCCCCATCCATCACCGCGTCCGCGCGCGTCTCCGACACGCGCTCTCGACCGTTTACGGCATCGATCCGGCGGACCAGCCGCCCATCGTCATCGAGACGCCGCCCTCCCGCGCCCTGGGCGACCTCTCGGTGCCGGTCGCCTTCGAGCTGGCCCGCCGCCTCCGCAAGGCGCCGCGCGTCATCGCCCAGGAACTGGCCGCGAGCCTCACTGACATTGACGGCGTCAGCCGCGTGACGGCCGCCCCCAACGGCTACCTGAACTTCTCCCTCGATCGCGCCGCCTTTCTTCGGGCGCGGCTGGCCGGTGCGGTCGAACCCCTTCCGGCCGACCCGGGCAAGATCATCGTCGAGCACACGGCGATCAACCCGAACAAGGCCGCGCACATCGGCCACCTGCGCAACGCGGTCATGGGCGACCTGCTCGTGCGGATGCTCCGGTTTTCCGGCCGGCCCGTGGAGGTGCAGAACTACATCGACGACACCGGCGTCCAGGTCGCCGACGTCGTCGTGGGCTTCGTCGAGCTGGAGGGACGCGACGAGGCCAGCCTCCGGGAGCTCGTCGAGGACTCCGCCGTCCGCTTCGACTACTACTGCTGGGACCTGTATTCGCGCGTGACCGAATGGTACGACGCGGACAAGTCGCGGCTCGAGATCCGGACGCGCGCGCTCCATGCCATCGAGGAAGGCGGCAACGCCCTTTCCCGTATGGGCGCGGTCATCGCCGACCGCATCGTCCGGTGCCACCTGCGGACGATGAGCCGGCTGAACGTCGCCTACGACCTGCTCACCTGGGAAGGCGACATCCTGCGCCTGCACTTCTGGACCGCGGCGTTCGAGGAGCTCAAGGCGCGCGGCGCCGTGTTCCTGCAGACCGAGGGGCGGCTCAAGGGCTGCTGGGTCATGCCGATCGAGGACGCGGCCTCCGAGCCTGGCGTCGACGTGGGCGACGATGACGCCGAGCAGCGCGAGAAGGTGATCGTCCGATCCAACGGCACGGTGACCTACGTCGGCAAGGACATGGCGAACCAGTTCTGGAAGTTCGGCCTGCTCAAGCAGGACTTCTACTATCGCGTCTTCGAAGAGCTGGACGGCGCGCGCGTCTGGGCGACCAGTTCCCAGCCGGGCGAGAGCGGCGAGGCGCCGGCCTTCGGGCACGCGACCGGCGTCTACAACGTCATCGACTCGCGCCAGGCCTACCTCCAGCAGCTGCTGAAACAGGCGCTCGTGACCGTCGGCTTCGCCGACCAGGCCGCCCGATCGACGCACTTTTCCTACGAGATGGTGGCGCTCTCGCACGCGACGGCGCGGGCCTTGGGCTACGAGGACACCGAGAGCAGCGGCAAGCCGTTCGTCGAGGTGTCGGGACGGAAGGGCCTGGGCGTCAAAGCCGACGACCTGCTCGATCGGCTCATCGCACGGGCGTCCGCGGAAGTGGCGACGCGCAACCCCGAACTCTCGCCGGAGGAGTGCGGCCGGACGGCCAGGCAGATCGGCACCGCCGCCGTCCGATACTTCCTGATCAAGTTCTCCCGCGGCAAGATCATCGTGTTCGACATCGACGAAGCCCTGAGCTTCGAAGGCGAAACGGGACCCTACCTGCAATACGCGGTCGTGCGCGCCAACAACATCTTCGCGAAGCTGCACAGCCGCGACGGGCTCGACGAAGCCGGCGTGATCGCGCTGGTCGCGCGGATGGGAAGCGCCGCCCTCGACGAAGGCGACGAGGCCGACCAGCTGTGGGGACTCGTACTCGACGCGGCGCGCCTGGATGAAATCGTCGACGCCGCGATTCACGGTCTCGAGCCGTCACTGCTGGCCAAACACGCGTTCGCACTCGCCCAGGCCTTCAACGCCTTCTACCACCGGCAGCAGATCCTGCGTGAGACGCGCGAGGAGCCGCGCGCGTGGCGCGCCGCGGCCGTCGCCTACGTCCGCCGCCAGCTCACCCTCGCTCTCGATCTCATGGGCTGCGAAGTGCCCGTGAAAATGTGATCCAGCGGCGCGGCTTCCGTCCAACCGTCCTTAAGAGCGATACCTTTCGGAAATGTCCGGCAGGTCCAATCGACTTGCAGAAGCCCCACCATGGAGATCGTGGAGGCAGCACGCAGAGCCGAGTTCGGCCCGGCGGGGCCGGGCCCGGCAGGACTGGCGAGCCCGCAGAGACACGAGCGCCGCCGGCATTCTCTCGCGGCGCTCGTGTCTCTGCGGGCTCGCCGGTCCTGCGCCGCCGTGCGCGGCGGGAACTCGGCGACCTTCGCGAACGCCTTGACGGGGCCTGCCTCCACGGCCTCCATGGTCCAATTTCGGCGTTTGCAAATTTCCGAATGGCATTGTCCTGAAGGTCCGCCCCTCCAGCCTTGAAACGTGTCCTAAGAAACGCGGGAACGGCGGTACGCCGCGGCGGCCTCGAGAAAGCCCGTGAACAGCCCCGCAAACTGGCCGGACTCGAAGTTCTCCGGGTGCCACTGGACGCCCACGCAGAAATCGGCGCCCGGGCGCTCGATCCCCTCGACCACGCCGTCCGGCGCGACGGCGGACGCGAGAAAGCCGGGGGCGACCTCCCGCACCGCTTGATGATGACGGCTGTTGACCGGCGTGCGGCCGTCCTCGTCGGTCTCGTCGCGCACGAGCGCCTCCAGACGTGATGCCGGGCGTACGCCGACCGTGTGCGCGATGGCCGATCGCGGTTCCGGGACTCTGTGCGTCACCGCCGATGGGCATGCCGTCGGCAAGTCCTGAATCAGGGTGCCCCTGGCCGCAACGTTCAGCATCTGCATCCCGCGGCAAATCGCCAGGACTGGCAGACCACGCGTCATCGCGAGCCGCGTGAGCGGCAGCTCGTACTCGTCGCGCGCCGAGTCGGAGTGGACGGTCGGATGCGACGAGGTCTCGCCGTACCGGGCGGGATCGACGTCGGCGCCGCCGGTCAGCAGGAGGCCGTCACAGCCATCGAGGCCCATCGGCAGCGGATCGCGGGCCGGGGTCAGCTCGCGAACCTCGGCGCCCGCGTCCTCGAGGGCGCGAACGTAGTCGGCCTGGGGCCACGGCACGCCAATCACGGGCCGACCTGCCACGCCGCATTCTGACATGACCGCCGCGCCGCGCCCAGCCGCTCACAGAAGACCCACCATGGAGATCATGGAGGCCGGCCGCGTCGGCGTTCGTGGAGGTCGCCGAGCTGGCCGCCGTGCACGGCGGCGCAGGGCCCGGCTTCGCCGGGCCGAGCTCGGCTCTGCGTGCTGCCTCCATGTTCTCCATGGTCCAATTTCGGCGTTTGCACATTTCCGGACGGCATTCCCTTTAGGGCCCTACGCCCCTGATCGAATCGAAGACCGCGACCGCCTCGACGTGCGGGGTATTCGGAAACAAATCGAACGCATCGATGCCGACCAGTTCGTACCCGGCCTCACAGAGGCGCGCCGCGTCGCGGGCGAGTGTCGGCGGGTCGCACGAGACGTACACGATCCGCGGCGCCCGCCAATCGGCCAGCGCCGCCAACGCCTCGGCCGAGACCCCGACCCGAGGCGGATCGACAATGACCACGTCCGGCGCGCGCTCGGGCAATCGAGCGACGACCACCTCGACACTCGCGTGCACCACGCGCAGGCGTTCCGACCACGGGGCGGCGTTGGCGGCCAGGTCGACCCCGCTGGCCGAGTCGCCCTCGACGGCGGTCACCCGGCTGCCTCGAGCCGCCAGGGCCACGGCGAACAGGCCGACACCCGAGTACAGATCGACGCACTCGTCGCCCCGCGCCTCGTCGAGCACGCGTCGCACGAGCGCGCCGATGAGGAATCGGTTGCCCTGAAAGAAGGATGCCGCCCCGCGCGTCCACGATGCCGCAAGGCCAATCGGCGAATCGTCGCCGAACACGTCTCGGGCCGTGTCGGAGACCGTCGTCCGGCCAGAGAGCGCCGCGACGCGTCCGTGGTGGATCGTCGTGACGCCGGTGACGAACGGCAGGCCGTCGGGTAGCTGCAGGTCGTCGAACCGTGCGCCCCGCCGCGCCTCGAGATGCAGGAGACGTTCGTCGGCCCTGACGTTCTCCGCGATCACCACGGCCTCGCATGCCGCCGCGCGATCGCCCAACGCACCGAGCAGCGCATCCACCGCCGGCATGGCGTCTGCGTGCAATTGGCCCGTCGCACCCGCATCGCAGAGTGCATGCGTGCCTTCGCGAAAGAACCCGGCGCGCCCCCTTTGCACGTGCAGGCGCGCGCGCACGCGGTAGCCGGTTTCCGGAGACGCGGCGACGGACAGCGGCGCGGTCAACGTCAGCTTGCCGACCCGCCGGAACGCGTCCTCGATGATCTCGCGTTTGAGTTGGATCTGCCGGTCGTAGCGGATGTGCGCGAAGAGCGAGCCGCCGCACGCGGGGTCGCAGGCCGGCTCGCGGCGATCCGCGCTGGCCACGAGGGGCTCGAGGGTCGAGGCCCACGCCATCCGCCGCTCGACCCGATCGACGCGCGCCCGCACGCGCTCGCCCGGAATCGCGCCGCCGACCAGCACGACGCGTCCCTCGTGGCGCGCGAGCATTCGCCCGCCGGCCACCGCGCGAAGGGCGGTCAACTCAAGGACGTCGGACGGCTGCACCACTCACTCCGCGATCTCAACCACTGGAAGCCCGAGGCGCTCGCGCAGCTTGCGGTCAACGGTCGCCTCGACCGCGCGCCGCCAGGCGTCGGCGTCGAGCCGCCCCCGAAAGGGCTCGAGCTCCCGCTCGGCCTCGCGCGCGAGCGTCTCGGTGACCGCGGCGGCACTCGCCGCTCGCGCCGCCGCCACGACCTGGCGATCGACGACGGCCAGACGCTCGGCGAGCGCCTGGCGGGCCGGACCACGAGCCGTGCGCGCCACCTCGCGCAGCGCCGAGAGCTCGACGAGCGCGCCGCCGACGGTCTCGCGAAACGCATCCGACAAGTCCAGCCGCCCGGTGAAGCGGCTCAACCAATCGATGACCCGATCGAGATGCTTCGAGACCGATGGCCGGCGGACGGCCGTCTCATCGGATCCGGACCCGGTCGCCGTGTCGGAGGTCGAGGCGCTCTCCTCCACCGGGCGATCGGCCGAGAGCCCCACCGCACGGCGCCACGCGTCGAACGTCTCGCGCACGTCGGCGTCGCAGAACTCGATACGGAGCGGCCGCCGCGTCCGGCCGGCGCGGTGGCGCTCGTGTTTCGCGTCGATCCCCCGAAAGACGACGCTCAAGGGAATGCCTTCGTCGGCCCACCCGCGCACCAGGTCGAAGCCGGGGCCGGCAATGCGCACGAGGTGCCCGCCATTGACGCGCGTCAAATACGCCTCGACCTGACGGCAGTACTCGCCGGCGTCAGTCATGCGCGAGGCGCTCCCATTGCACCTCGCCGGCCACCAGGTGTTCGACGCGTCCTTCCGTCACGACGACCAACGCCCCGTTCTCATCGATGTCTCGCGCCAAGCCTCGACGCACCGTCGCCTGATCCTGCCAAGAAACGAGCGCGCCGGCGAGTCCCGACCGGCCCCACTGCCGCCAGTCTTGAAGCACCGACGCCTGCTCGCCTGCCCGCAGCCGTTCGGCCACTTCGCGGACGCCGGCGAGGCACTCGATTACGAGCGCCGCGCGGTTGACGGGCCGGCCCAGCTCCGTTTCGAGGGACGTGGCGCGGTCCGCGACGTCGGCGGGATAGGCGGCCGGCCGCACGTTGATCCCGATGCCCACGACGACCGCGTCGCGCTCGACGCCCACGCCCGTCAACTCGCACAACACCCCAGCCAGCTTGCGCCACGGTCGCCCGATGACGACGTCGTTCGGCCATTTGAGCTCAACGGGCAAGCCGGACACGACCGCAATCGCGCGCGCCACGCCGATGCCGGCGGCCAGCGCCAGGATCGATCCGCCGGCACGCGAGGGTCCCGGCCTGAGCACGATCGAGAGATAGACGCCGGCGCCAGGCGGCGAGCACCACGACCGCCCCAGCCGGCCCCGGCCAGCCTGCTGGCTGTCGGCCAGAACGGACGTGCCCTCGGGCGCGCCCCTGGCCGCCATCGTCAAGGCGGCGTCGTTCGTCGAGCCGATCTCAGCGACGTAGTGAAGCGCGGAGAAGTCGCCCAGGCGCGGCCCCGCGGCCTCGAGGGCCGAGGCCAGGTCCGCGGGCAGCGGATCAGACATCGAGCTCGAGACTGATATCGACGGCGGGCGCTGAGTGCGTCAACGCGCCGACCGAGACGCAGTCGGCGCCGAGAGCGGCCAGGCGCGGCATCCGATCGAGCGTCACGCCGCCGGAGATCTCGACGCGCGCGCGGCCGGCAATCCGGCCGACCGCCTCGCGCATGGCAGCCTCCTCCAGATTGTCGAGCATGATGACGTCCACCCCGGCCTCGATCGCGGCATCGACCTCGGCCAGGCTCTGGGCCTCGACTTCAATCGGCAGCAGCGACCCGCTGGCCCGAAGGCGCCGCACCGCCTCGGCGACGGTGCCGGCGATTCGGATGTGATTGTCCTTGATGAGCACGCCGTCATACAGGCCGACGCGATGATTGGTCGCACCGCCGCAGCGCACGGCGTACTTCGCCAGCGCGCGCAGCGTCGGAATAGTCTTTCGCGTGTCGAGCACGGTCAGCCGGCCGCCGGCGGCTTCGACGAACGTCCGCGTGAGCGTGGCGATGCCGGAGAGGTGCTGCAGAAAGTTGAGGGCGGTGCGCTCGCCGCTCAAGAATCGAACGGGCCGGGCCCGCGATGCGAGCCACGGTCTCCCCAGGCACGCACAGGTCGCCGTCGGCCTTGACGGCGTCAATGTTCAGCGACGTGTCGGTCTGGGCGAAGACTTCCCGCATGACCTCGAGACCGGCCAGCACGCACCGGCTCTTGGCGACAATGAGGGCGTGTGCGTCGAGATCGGCCGGCACGATCGCGCGGCTCGTCACGTCACCGGGTCCGATGTCCTCCACGAGCGCGCGCGCCACGACGTCGCGGCACACCTTCGGGTCCAACTGATCACGCATCTTGGTTGGGGATCTGAATTGCGGCGTCGAGGCGTTCGGCGGCATAGGTCACGTGGAAGCCTTCGACGTTGTTCCCTTCGCGCACGTAGCGCTCGACCAGCGGCCACGACGTGCGCATCTCCTCGGGCAGCACGAGATCGACCCGGATGGCGGTCGCGAATCCCAGCTTGGCCTGCGATCGCTCGTGCCGGATCTTCGCCGTCACCACCGATGCGTGGGCGTTGGCCGCGGCCTCCTGCTGTTCGGCCGCCGACCCGCCCAGCACTTGCTCGATCTCGGCCCGGGTCGGCCAGGTCGCGTGGTGGACCGAGCCCGGCTGCCACCACGACCACGTCTCTTCGGCGACGAACGGGAGGAAGGGCGCGAACAGGCGCTGCAGGACCCCTAGCACCGTCTGGGCCGCGCGGTTCGCCGAGGCCGCGAGCGCATCGTCGCCGGCGCGGACACGCTTGACCAACTCGATGTAGTCGTCGCAGAAGTACCAGAAGAACTCTTCAATCTCGCGGATCGCGGCCGAGGTACTGGTACTGGTCGAGCGCGGCGGTCGCGCGGTCAACCAGCGTGGCCAACCGCTGCAGCGCGCCTCGGTCGTAGCCTGCGCTCACCACACCGACGGGCGCGGGCTTCATCAGCACGAACTTCGACGCATTGAGCAGCTTGATGGCCAGCCGGCGGCCGACCTTCATCTGGCCAACGTCGAACGCCGTGTCAACGCCGGGCCCGCCCTTGGCGGCCCAGTAGCGGACGGCATCCAATCCGTGCTCCTCGAGCAACCCCATCGGCGTGACGACGTTGCCCTTGGACTTCGACATCTTCTTTCGATCGGGGTCCAGCACCCACCCCGAAATCGCGGCGTGCTTCCAGGGCAGGCTGTCTTCCTCGAGATGCGAACGGAGCACGGTCGAGAAGAGCCAGGTTCGGATGATGTCGTGCCCCTGCGGGCGCAGCGACATCCCGCGCGTGCCCGCCGGCCGCGAGCGATCGCCGAACGTCTTCGCCCACAACTCGGCGTCGGTCTCCCATCCGCACACGATGAACGGCGTAAGCGACGAGGTCGCCCACGTGTCCATGACGTCGGGATCGCCGATGAACCCGCCGGGCGCGCCCCGCTGCGCGTTGGTGAACCCGTCGGGCGCGTCGGTCGACGGGTCGATGGGCAGCCGCGATTCATCTGGGACGAGCGGGTGCGTGTAGTCGACCGCGCCGTCGTCGCCAAGCCGGTACCACAGCGGAAACGGGACCCCGAAGAATCGCTGCCGGCTCACGCACCAGTCGCCGTTCAAGCCGTTCACCCAGTTCTCGAACCGCGCCCGCATGTAGGCGGGATGCCAGGTCAGCTCGCGGCCTCGCGCGAGGAGCGCATCCCGCGCGTCCATCGTCTTGATGAACCACTGCCGGCTGGTGAGGATCTCGAGCGGGCGATCGCCCTTCTCGAAGAACTTCACGTGATGGGTGATCGGACGCGGCTCGCCGACGAGGTCGCCCGACTCCTTCAGCATCTCGACCACGCGCGCGCGCGCCTTGGGGGCCGACAGTCCCACGAGCGGCTCGTAGCTCGCAAGGGCGGCGGCGGTGTCGCCCGTCTCCCAGCCCGCCGTGCCCCACGGCACCGGGCGCAGCGTGCCGTTGGCCTGGAGAATCGCGCGCACCGGCAGCGACAACTCCCGCCACCACGTGACGTCGGTGATGTCCCCGAAGGTGCAGATCATCGCGATGCCGGTGCCTTTGTCGGGGTCGGCGAGCGGATGCGTCTTGACCGGCACCGGCACCCGGAAGAGCGGCGTGGTCACGGAGCGTCCGACCAGCGGCCGGTACCGTTCGTCGTCCGGGTGCGCGACCAGCGCGACGCAAGCCGGGATGAGTTCTGGACGGGTCGTATCGATCTCGACGAAGCCGCCCTCGGGCCGCGCGAATCGGATCTTGTGGTACGCGCCGGGCGTCTCCCGATCCTCCAGCTCCGCCTGCGCGACGGCCGTGCGGAAGTCAACGTCCCACAGCGTCGGCGCTTCGAGCTGATAGGCCAGCGACCGACCGAGCAGCCTGAGAAAGGCCAGCTGCGAGACGCGCTGCGCGTGCCGGCCGATCGTGGCGTAGGTCATCGACCAGTCAACCGACAACGCCAGCCGCCGCCACAGCGCCTCGAACGCCTTCTCGTCCTCGACGGTCAGCCGCGCGCACAGCTCGATGAAGTTCGGGCGCGAGATCGAGACCGGCGGCTTCGCGGGCTTCTCGGGCGGCTCGAACGCCGGCGCGTACGGCAGCGACGGATCGCACCGGACGCCGTAATAGTTCTGAACGCGCCGCTCGGTGGGCAGGCCGTTGTCGTCCCATCCCATCGGGTAGAACACGGCGCGGCCGCACATCCGCTGGTATCTCGCGATGATGTCCGTGTGCGTGTACGAGAAGACGTGCCCAACGTGCAGCGACCCGCTGACCGTCGGCGGCGGCGTGTCGATGGAGTAGACCTCTTCGCGCGGGCGGGTGCGGTCGAAGCGATAGGTCGCCCCGGCCTCCCACCGATCGGCCCATTTCTGCTCGAGGCCGTCGAGGGCGGGTTTGTCAGGAGGAGAGAACATTCGATCAGTCCGGATTGGCCCGAATGCGTTTGATTTCTTCCCGGAGGACTCGCTCCGCAGTCTCGAGCACGATGCGGCGGACGGTCTCGTCGGTCACCCGCACCAGCGCGCGGCGCACCATCTCTTCGACAGCGGCCTCCGAAATCGGGCCGCTCGTCTGCCGCACATGGGGATGAGCCTGCTCGGCGGCCAGCAACGCGGAAAATGCGGTCGCGATCGACAACTTGGCCCGCTCGACCCCGACGGCCTCGGCGGCCGAGGCCCCTTCTTCGTCGGGTGCGGGCGAAGGTGTCGGTTCTGCGAGGGGCGCGTGCCGCCGAGCGACCTGCGCGGACGGCGAGCGGCGCCGCCGCAGACTCCTCGCGCCGGGCCCAGACGACCGAAGGGCCGCTCGACGCGTGAGATGGCGCCTCTGGAGCCGGAACGGAGCGAGTCGGCTCCGCCTCCTTTGGCTCGACCGGCCTCGTCGGCTGCGACACGACCTCCGGGGAGGACGCCCGATGCTTTCCACTTCCCCGAAACGCATCAAGGTCGCGCGCGAAGTCCGACACGCTCTCCTTGTCCATGCTGGTAGCCGCGGCGACCGGGTCCAGATTGGCGAAGGCATCGTCGAGCTGATCGAATTCCATTTCGAACGCGGTATCGATGCTTGCGTGCGCCGGCGGCTCAGCCGCCTCGGGCGGGCTCGGCGGCGGCGCCATCGGGATTTCCTCGGGCGCGCCGGATTCTCGCAGCCGCAGACTCCCCAACTCGACAAGCTCACCGGCCTTCGGCGGCGTAACCTCGCCCATCGGCGCCGCCAATGGTGCCGGCGCCGGTGCTTGCGCGCGAGCGGCGGCGGGCGCCGGTGCTGGAGGGGCTGTGGGCGCCGGCGCGGGGGGCTGCGCCACGGCGTGTGCGGATGATTCACGGCCGAGCGGCGCCGCCGGCTTCAGCGCGGTCTCCACGAACGGTGCCGGCGCTGGCGTGCGCGCCAGTACCGACGTCGGCACCGGGAGCGGCTCGACCCGCGGCAGGTTCTCCGGCCAGAGCTCCGGCGATCGGTGCCCTTGCAGCAGCTCCTTGACGCGCCGCACCAGCTGCTGCGGCTCGAATGGCTTGACCAGGATGCCGTCGCAGCCCGCCGCGCGAGCCTTGTCCTCGTCCACCGGCTCGAACGCCCCCGTCAGCAGGAGCACCGGGATGTCGCGCAGCTGCGGAGAATGCTTGATGTGCGAGGCCACGCCGTAGCCATCGAGCTTTGGCATCCCGACGTCGGCCAGGACGATGTCGGGCCGGTCCGCATCGATGGATTCGACCGCCGCCTGGCCGTCGCCGACCGCCACGACGCGCACGTCCTCATCAGCGAACGTCAACTCGATGACGCGCTGAATCGTGATGCTATCGTCGGCCAGCAGCAGCGTTGCAGACATGAACTAGACGGCCTCCGCACGGGGCCGGACGTGCCCCTGGATGAACTCGACCACGCCTTGCATCGAGCTCCCCGGCAGAAACACGGCGGCCACCCCCATCTCCCTCAAGACCGGAATATCGACATCCGGAATAATGCCTCCAACGACGACGAGCACGTGGGCGAGGCGGCGCTCGTGCAGGAGCGCCATAATCCTCGCGCAAATCAGCAAATGCGCGCCGCTCAGGATCGACAGCCCAATCACGTCCGCGTCCTCTTGGAGCGCCGCCGAGACGATCTGCTCGGGCGTCTGACGCAGCCCGGTGTAGACCACTTCCATCCCGGCGTCTCTCAACGCGCGCGCGATGACTTTCGCCCCTCGGTCGTGGCCGTCCAGCCCAGGCTTCGCAATAACAACACGGGTCCTATGCATGTTTCGTTGGACCGGCCCCCCCAAACCACCGTAACACCTTTCGGCACCAAAGGTTCCAGGCCTTAGCCGTCCCCCCAAGGGCCGGCTCACAGCACCGGCACCTCCTGATACTCACCCCATGTGTGTCTGAGCACGTCGCACATCTCACCCACCGTGGCGTAGGCCCGGACGCACTCGAGGATGGGATACATCGTGTTGGCGTCGCCCGCCGCCGCGGCTTCCAGCGAGGCGAGCGCCGCCTCGACCCGGCCCGGGTCGCGGGTCCGGCGAACCGTTTCGAGGCGCGCCAGCTGCGTGCGCGCTGCCTCATCGTCGATGTAGAGCGTCGGGATGGAGGCCGCGCCATCCTCGACGTAGGCATTGACGCCGACGATCTGCTGCTCGCCGTCCTCGACCGCGCGCTGGAACCGGTACGCCGAGTCGGCCACTTCGCGCTGGGGGAAGCCCTGCTCGATCGCCGCGATCATCCCGCCCAGCCGGTCGATCGCGTCGAAGTAGCTCCACGCCTCGCGTTCCAGGTCGAGCGTCAGGCGTTCGAGGAAGTACGAGCCGCCCAACGGGTCGACGAGGTCGGCCAGGCCGCTCTCGTGCGCCAGGATCTGCTGCGTGCGCAGGGCCAGCATGGCGGCCTCTTCGGTCGGCAGCGCCAGCGCCTCGTCGAGCGAGTTGGTGTGCAGCGAGTTCGCGCCGCCCAGCACCGCCGAGAGCGCCTGCAGCGTCGTCCGGACGACGTTGTTGTGGGGCTGCTGGGCGGTGAGCGACACCCCGGCGGTCTGCGCGTGGAAGCGGAGCTTCCAGGAACGCTCGTCGGACGCGCCGAAGCGGTCGCGCATCACGGTCGCCCAGATCTTGCGCGCCGCCCGGAACTTCGCGAGCTCCTCGAAGAAGTCGCTATGGGCATTGAAGAAGAAGGACATGCGCGGCGCGAACACGTCGACCGGCAGGCCGGCCGCCACACCCCACTGGACGTACTCGATCCCGTCGCGCAGGGTGAAGGCCAGCTCCTGCGCGGCCGTCGCGCCCGCCTCGCGTATGTGATATCCGCTGATGGAGATCGTGTTCCATTTCGGGGCTTCCTTCGCGCAGAACGCGAAGACGTCGGTCACGAAACGCATCGACGGCCGCGGCGGGAAGAGATACTCCTTCTGGGCGATGAACTCCTTCAGGATGTCGTTCTGAATCGTGCCCGACAGCGTGCGCCAGTCGGCGCCTTGCCGCTCGGCGACGACCAGATACATCGCGAAGAGGATCGGCGCCGGCGCGTTGATCGTCATCGACGTCGTGATCTCGCCAAGCGCGATGCCGTCGAACAGCCGCTCCATGTCGGCCAGCGAGGCGACCGAGACGCCGCACTTTCCGACTTCGCCCTGCGAGAGGGGATCGTCCGGGTCCCGCCCCATCAGCGTGGGCAGGTCGAAGGCCACGCTCAACCCGGTGCCGCCGCCCGCGAGCAGCCGCGCGTACCGCCGGTTCGTGCCCTCCGGCGTGCCGAACCCGGCAAACTGGCGCATCGTCCACAGCTTGCCGCGGTAGCCGTCGGGATGAATCCCGCGCGCAAACGGAAACTGCCCCGGATCCCCCAGGTCAGCGTCGTAATCGAGGTCGGAGACGTCGTCGGCCGTATAGACCCGGGCGACCGGGCGGCCGGAAACGGTCCGGAACGTCGATGCGCGTTCCGGGGCCGCCCGCATCGCCGGCGCGACCACGTCACGCTCCCAACGCGCCCGGCCCGACCCTTGCGGCGTCTCGGTCGCGGAAGGCTTCATCCCCGCCAATTATATAGAGGACAATCGTCTCTGGAGGCCTTGCATGTCAGGGAAGGGCATCTTTGGCGCCATGCTCGAAGAGTTCGACGAGGCGGCGCGCCTGGTCGGTCTGGACCCCGGTATCTGGGAGATCCTGACGCACCCGAAGCGGCAGGTGATGGTGTCCTGCCCGGTGCAAATGGACAACGGCCGGATCAAAGTCTTCCGCGGCTATCGCGTGCAGTACAACATCACGCTCGGCCCGGCGAAGGGCGGCATTCGCTACCACCCGGGCGTCACGCTCGATGAAGTCACGACGCTCGCCGCGTGGATGACGTGGAAGTGCGCGGTGGCCGGCGTGCCGTTCGGCGGCGGCAAAGGCGGCATCGTCTGCGACCCGGCCACCATGTCGCCGCGTGAGCTCGAGGCGCTGACGCGCCGATATGTCAGCGAGATCTTCGATCTCATCGGCCCCGACAAGGACATCCCGGCGCCGGACGTCAACACCAACGAGCAGGTCATGGCGTGGGTGATGGACACCTACAGCATGCACGCCGGCACGACCGTGACGTCCGTCGTCACCGGGAAGCCCGTCGAGATGGGCGGATCGCTCGGCCGCCGCGAAGCGACCGGGCGCGGCGTGATGATCGTCACGCGGGAGTCGGTCAAACATCTGGGTTTCGACATCGCCGGCGCGCGCATCGCCGTCCAGGGCTTCGGCAACGTCGGATCGGTGGCCGCCGACCTCCTGCAGCGGGCCGGCGCCCGCATCGTGGCGGTGACCGACCTGAACGGCGGCGCCTACAACGAGGCGGGGCTCGACATCCCGGCGCTTCTCAAGTGGTCCGCCGCGCACAAGACCGTCAACGGGTTCCCGCGGTCGCAGCCGCTCACGAGCGCGCAGCTCTTCGCCCTGGACGTCGACGTGCTGATCCCGGCGGCCCTCGAGAATCAACTCACCAGCGAGAACGCGCCGACCGTTCGCGCGAAGGTCGTGATCGAAGCGGCGAACGGGCCGACCACGCCCGAGGCGCACCAGGCCCTGCACGAGCGGGGCATCCTCGTCGTTCCGGACATCCTCGCCAACGTCGGCGGCGTCACCGCGTCGTACTTCGAGTGGGTCCAGGACCGGCACGGGTACTTCTGGCGGGAAGACGAAGTGAACGACCGCCTCGAACACAAGATGACCGAGGCCTTCGGCCGCGTCCGCGAGACGTCGCTGAAGTACGGCTGCGACATGCGCACGGCGGCCTACATCGTCGCCATCACCCGCGTGGCAACCGTCACGCAGTTGAGGGGGATGTATGCGTAGCCAAGTGGGAAGTCAGAAGTAAGAAGTCAGAAGTAAGAAGCCAGAAGTAAGAAGTGAACCGTTCGGGAACCGGAATCGCGGCGGGCGCAATCTACCACGAGCGCTTCTCACGTCCACGGCTCACCTCTCACCTCTGACTTCTCACTTCTGGCTTCTCCCTTCTAACTTCCGCATGCCGTCTGGCTTGAGCATCACCACCGCGGCGATCACGACAACGACCGTGACGAGCCAGCGGACGGACGAGACGTCGAGCGACTTGACGACATAGGCCGCGACGAGCACGCCCGGCACGCCGCCCAGGGCCAGGCCGAGCGCGGTCCGGCGGGCATAGGCGTGCTTGTGAATGAAGCGCGCGCTGGAGATCGGCATCAGAAACGCACACGACCCCATCATGATCGGAAAGGCCGCCTTCGCGTTCATCCCGAGCAGGCCGACGAGCACCATGCACGGCGCGTAGAGGCCAATCCCCATCGTCATGAGCGCCCCGAGCGCGAAGTTGCCCGCGATCCCCAGCAGGAACGCGACGCCGTGGAGATCGGTCGCGCCCGCCTCCGTGCCCGTGCCGCCAAGATTCCGATAGACGAAGAACCCGGCCGCCACGAGCAGCGCGGAGCCCATGCCGAGCTGAATCCGGCGCTTCGGCCACCCGGCGACCACGCCGGCGCCCAGCCACGCGCCGGCCATGGCCGCGAGAATCATCGAGACGAGCACCCGCGGGCTGACCTCGATCACGGCCGTGTAGATGAATGCCTCCGCGATCGCCGGCAGCGTGTCGCCGACGTTCAGCGTGCCCGGAATGAGCTGGTCGGGCACGAGGCGGAAGAACTTGAAGAGGCTCGTCGTCGGCGCGAAGGAGCCGATGCCCAGCGTGTCGAAGAAGTTCGTGACGAACCCGATCCCGAGCGCGGGCCCCGACGGACCGCCGCGCGCGGCCGCCTCGGGCGACGCACTCGGCGCGTCTCGCGCCCGCCGCGTGCCAATCCACCACGTGGCCACGTGCAGAACGGTGAAGACGCCGAGTGCGCCAAGCAGCGCCGTCAAGACGTTCATGTCGCTGAAGCGGCGGAAATGCGGCGAGGCCGACGAGCCTTCCGGCTACTGGCCTGTCTCGGCTGAAGCCGTGGCGGATCTTGGTGCGCGGCGCCCGGCCGGCCAGGCGCGACGTCCGAGAATACTGGCGGTATTTGAGGGAGGAGCAACGCCGCCAAGCGGGATGCCCCGCCCGGAGGGCGCGTGACAACTCGCTGGTACGCTCCACTAGCTCGTGACACGGATGGCCAGGAGCTTCTGCGCCTGAGCGCCGTCGGCCGTCTTGGCGGTGATCTCGATCACGTAGTCGGCGGGCGCGAGCGGCGCCAAGGCGAGGGCCAGCTCGAGCGTGCCGTCTGACAACCGGGTCGGATCCGGCAGGTCGGTCACCGCGGTCCCCAGGCTGTTCAGGAGCCGCAGCGTCACGGTCGGCGGGACGCCGCCAGGGCCGAGCGCTTGAAATCGGACGAGGATCTGCTCGGTGCGCGAGAAGGCGCGGGCGACCGCCGGCCGCGGCGACGCCGCCGCGCGAATCTGCTTGATGTCGTACGCCGTTTCCCCGCGGTAGACCAGCGGCGTCGTGATCATCGGACCGACCGCCGTGAAGTCGGGCACGTCGACGGTGTCCGCCTCATGGTCCACGCGCAGCCCGGTGGCGTTCTCCGCCACGATGTCGAGGCGGACGCTGCCCGGAGGCGCGTCGAAGGTGACCCGGCCTCCGCGTTCGGCGGCCAGCGTGTCCCGCGGCACCGGCCCCTTGAACAACGGATCCCCGGCGATCGATGTCGCGGTGAGCGTGATGTGATCGACGACGTCGAGCGTCGAGGCGCCGCGCCCGCCCTGCAAGGCGGGGTCGGCCGTCGTCTCCCACGCGACGGTCACGCGCGATTTGCCGTCATCGCCGCGATCGGCGCCCGCCCAGACGTGAACGGCGTGGTCGGAGGGCTTCTCGATCTTCGCCAGCGCGTCCTCCACCGCCGCCGACGGCCCCGCCTTGGTGGGGGCCGAGGCCTTCGTGAATTCGTCGGACGAGAGCGCCCAGTACCCCTTGCGGGCGCGCACTTGCACGTCCTTGCGCTTGACCCGCACCTGAATCTCGTGGAACTTGCCGTCGCGGGGAGCTTCGGTCGACGTGTAGCCGAGCAGGTAGTACGCGCTCGTGTCGGCCAACATCCGCTTCAGCTGCGGCATCGGGTCGTTCGACCCGACGAACGCGCGCCCGTCGGTGTTCTCTGCCAGTTCCCGCAGCGAATCCACGGCTTCGCTGAGCGTGCGACGGTCGTTCTCGCTGCCGACGTTGTCGCTGACGTCGAACTCTGAGGTGGCCAGGCCTCGCGGGTCGATCGTGTAGAAGGACGTATTGCTGCGGGCCGCGGCGGCAAACACGCGCTGCATCTCGTCGAGTACATCGATCTTGTCATTGAACGCCTGGCGATCCTGGCCGGCCTGAGAGAGCGGCAGCTGCGCCGACGGACTCATGCTGCCGGTCGTCAGCACGCCAGGCGGCAGCGAGCCCACGAGGCCCTCGCTCACGAAGAGCACGAGCTTCTTGCCTTCGCGGAGCGTGCCCAGATACTTGGCGACGCCCTCGAGCGCGGACACGGTGACCTGACGGCGAATGACTTCCTGCGTCTCCGGCGGGTAGACCGCGTACTGTTCTTCGTACGCGTTGATGGCCGTGTAGTCGTACTTGCGGCCCTTGAAGCCCATGATCGCGTCGGCCGTCGCCTCATGATCGCGCGAGAAGGTCAGCGCCGCGACCGGCGTCAGCGGGTACATCACCGCAACCAGGTCGTGCGTCGTCAACTGGCGCACGAAGTTGGCCAGCTTCAGGCGAAACGCCATCGCGTTGCCCAGGCGCACGTGGTAATCGTCGAGAAAGATCACGAGCAGGCGGACGTCGTCACGCGCCGTCTCCTGCTGCATCTCGTCCATCGACGTGATGTCGCCCGTAGTGACCAGGTCGGTCGCGGGCACGTTGTTGACCTGGATCAGCTTGAAGTTCTGGATGACCTGCGGCTTCTTGTTCTCGAAGATCTCGAAATCGCTGGCGGTCAGGTCCGTGACGGGGTGGCCCTGCTTGTCGGTAACGCTCGCGTCAACGGTGACCGCGTCGATACCCGCGCGAAACGTCGTCGTGCCCTGGGGCGCGTCAGTCGAGCTGGACGGCGAAGGCGACGCGCTTTGGGCCGCCGGACGCCCTCCGGCAAACGCCAGTCCACAGAGCGTCACGGCGAGCAGTTGTCGGACCATGATTCGGTGAGGGTCCCTCGGGCCCAATGATAACATTCGCGGCCATGGCCCAGTCTGCCGAGGCGTCCCGGGCGGCCCTCTCTTGCCTGGCAGACGACGAGCTTCTGCTCCGCAATAGCGTCCGGCAGTTCGCGCTCACCCACATCCGGCCGCTCGTGCGCGAAATGGACGAACAGGCGCACGTGCCAAGGGCCTTGATCGACCGGCTGTTCGAGCTCGGGGTCATGAGCGTCGCGATCCCGGAAGCGTTCGGAGGCGCCGGCGGACGGTTCTTCCACGCCATCGTCGCCGTTGAAGAACTGTCGCGCGTCGATCCGTCGATTGGCGTGCTCGTCGACGTGCAGAACACCCTCGTCATCAACGCCCTGCTGCGCTGGGGCGGCACAGACCTCCAGCACCAGTGGCTGCCGCGCCTAGGGACATCGCTCGTCGGCGCCTACGCGCTGTCGGAGGCTGAATCAGGCAGCGACGCGTTCGCGCTGCAGACCCGAGCCCGCGAGCGGGCCGGCGGGTTCGTGCTGACGGGCCGGAAGCTGTGGATCACGAACGCGCACGAGGCCGACCTGTTCATCGTCTTCGCCACCGTCAACCCGGAGGCCGGCTACCGCGGGATCACCGCGTTTCTCGTCGAGCGCGGAGCGCCCGGCTTCACGGTCGGCCGGAAGGAAGACAAGCTGGGCATCCGCGCGTCGAGCACCTGCGAGCTGGTCCTGGACGAATGCCCGGTGGCCGCGACGCAGGTGCTGGGGCCGATCGGCCAGGGCTACAAGGTCGCGATCGAGACACTCAACGAGGGACGGATCGGCATCGGCGCGCAGATGCTGGGGCTCGCCGAGGGCGCCCTGGGCCACGCGGTGCGCCACACGCAGGAACGGCGGCAATTCGGCCAGCGCATCGCCGACTTCCAGGGCGTGCAGTTCCAGCTGGCCCGCGCCGCCACCGACATCGAGGCGGCGCGCCTGCTCGTCTACAACGCGGCCCGGCTGCGCGACGCGGGTCAGCCGTTCACCTCGGAGGCCGCGATGTGCAAGCTCTTCGCCTCCGAAGTCGCCGAGCGCGTCGCGTCGCTCGCGGTCAACCTGTTCGGGGGCGCCGGCTTCGTCAAGGGCGCGCCCGTCGAGAAGCTCTACCGCGACGCCAAGATCGGCCAGATCTACGAGGGCGCGTCCAACCTTCAGCTGCAGACAATCGCCAAGCATCTCCTGGTGTCGTGAGCGGCGCGTGACTCCGTGACGCGATTCCAGCGCCTCCTCCGATCGCCCGCCTGTTGGGCGTTCGCGGCCGCCACCGTCGCGGCCGTGGTCGTCTACGGCCCGAGCCTGCACTTCGACCTGTTCTGGGACGACTACGGATCGCTGCGGCCGCGCACGTGGGCGGCGCTCCTGGCCGTCTGGCACGGCCCGTGGGACCCGGTGCCGGGTGGGTGGCCGACCTTCTATCGGCCCCTCGCCATCTGGTACTACGCCGCCTGCTTCAAGGTCTTCGGCCTGAACGCGTGGCCGCTGCATGTGCTCTCGATCGTCGGCCAGTCGATCGTCGGCGGACTGCTCGGGCTGTTCGTCGCGCGCGAGGCCGACTCGCGCGCGGCGGGCGCCGTGGCGGCCGCCGTCTACGTGGCGCACCCGGTCCTCGCCTACGCGACCGGCCCGTGGTTCTCGAACCAGTTCCACCTGCTGGTGAGCGGGTGCGCGCTCGGCGCGCTGCTGGCCTGGCAGCGGGCGCGCCGTGCCCCCACGCCCCGCGGCTGGTGGCGCGTCTACGCCTGGATCGCCGTGGGCTTCCTGGTCAAGGAAGACACGCTGATGCTCGCTCCCGCGCTTGTCCTCGTCCAGGCCCTCCGCGCGCGGCTCGTTCGCGACGTGATTGGCCCGTCCCGCGCGCTCGTCGCCGCCACCGCGGTCTTCTTCCTCGGCGCGATTGGCCTGCGCGCCTACTTTCTTGCCGGCATGGGCGGCTACTTTCCGCCGCCGCTCAAGGGTGTGCCCGTCAATCTGCTCCGCGGCCCGCTTCGAGTCCTGGGCATCCTCCCGGATCCGAATCTTCCGACCGTGATCGCCGCCTCCGTCGCCGCCGCGGGGCTCATCGTCGGCACGCTGGCCGCGTGGCGCTCGCCGAGATCGACGAGCATGCGCCTCTGGCTGACCGGCGCCGTCGTCTTCGTCGTCGCCGATCTGCCGTTGGCGCTCCTCAGCAATCTCAGCCGCTACCATTTACTCGGCCTCGCCGCCGTGCTGCTCATCATGGCGGGGGCCGTGGCGGCGGGCCGCGCCGCCACCGCGCGCGGCGTCGGTCGCCTCGCGGCGCTCTCGGCCGCCGTGGTCGGCATCGCCGTGCTGGGCGCGGCCAATCGCGCGGCGCAGAGCGACTACCGGCCGTGCACGGCGGGCAACCTCGCACGAGACGACGACATCGCGCACTGGGCCGTCGTGCCGTTCGAGCTCCAGCAGTGGATCCAGCAGAAGCCGGCCGCGTGCGCCAGCGGACGCTACCGGCCGCTCACGGCATCGCTCGATTACGTCGCCTGGGGACTGGACCCGCCGGATGGCGACGCGCGCGGGACGACATCCGGACGCGCGACGAGCGACTGGATCGTGCTGCTCGTGCGCCGATCGGCGTTGACCCTCTCGCTCACCGTCAACCAACCAGACGCCAGGGCGACGCGGCCGGTGCGGATGACGTTTTCGGGAGACCTGGCGGCCGCACGCGCGATCGACCTCACCGCTCCGGACGCCCGCGACGTCACGCTGACGCTGCGGCCTTCCTGGTGGACCTGGACCCGCGCGATGTACCGCGTCGACGTGCGCGTCACGGCCGAGGCCCCGGCGGATCGGACCGTCAGCGTCCACGCGCTCAACGTGCAATAGAGGGAGCCGCGCGCCGATGGAGCACCGGCCCTTCAGGATCGGTGACGTGGCCCGGGGCTGAAGCCCCTGGGCTCCATCCGGAGCATTGAAAATGCGCTAACTCGAAGGGTGGCCGGCCGCGAATCCCGGCCGGAGGCGACTGGCCGTCGCGGAGAGCTCTTCGGGCAACACGCGCGTGTCGCCCACGACCGCCATGAAGTTCGTGTCGCCGTTCCAGCGCGGCACGATGTGCAGGTGCAGATGATGGCGGACGCCCGCGCCCGCGGCCTGCCCCAGGTTCAGCCCGAGATTGAAGCCGTGCGGATGATAGGCCTCGGTCAGCACGCGCTCGGCGGTTTGCGCGAGCGCGCCCAACTCGGCCAACTCGGCCGCGTCGAGCTCCGCGAGCCGCTCGATGTGCCGGTTGGGCACGACCATCACGTGGCCGTTGTTATAGGGAAACTTATTGAGGATGACGAAGCAGGTCGGGCCGCGCCAGACGACGAGTGGATCGGACGCCGCGCCATCGATCGCCTGACAGAAGATGCAGGCGGGCTCGGTGGTACTCGTCTCGGTCACGTACGCCAGCCTCCACGGAGTCCAGAGACGATTCACACGTCACAATTCTTGTTGATCAAGTCTTTGAGTTCCTTGCCCGGCTTGAAGTAGGGCACCTTCTTCGGCGGCACGTCCACTTTGTCGCCGGTCTTCGGGTTGCGGCCCTTGCGCGGTTCCCGCTGGCGCAGGCGAAAGCTCCCGAACCCGCGAAGCTCGATCTTCTCGCCACGGTGGAGCGCCGACACGATGCTCTTGAAGACCGTGTCGACGATGACCTCGGAGTGCTTCTTGGTCAAGTCCGAGACGCGCGAGACCTCTTCGACGAGTTCAGCTTTCGTCATAGGGCACTATCGCATCGGGTTCCGAGGTTCCCGGGTTCCCGGGTGCCGCGGTTCCGGTTCCGAGGTTCCGGAGTTCCGGGGTTCCGGGGTCCGCCGCGACCGCTCACAAGGAACCGAGACGGCGTGGCGAAGAACCTCGGCACCTTGGAACCCGAGAACCCTCGAACCGGAACCCGGGCACCCCGGAACCCGGGAACCCCAGAACCCCTGTCCTACTTCAAGTTCTTGAAATGGTCCCCCAACGTCACTTCCGGCCGGCCCGTGGTCTCGACGTGCGACTCCCAGTCGGCGCGGTAGTCTTCGTCCTTGAGCGCGCGAATGCTCAAGCCGATCTTCCGCTCCTCGGGCACGAGGCGGATGATCTTCATCTGGTAGGTCTCGCCCGTCCGGAGCTCCAGCTTGTCGCCCCCTTGCGAGGAATCGAACTCGGAGACGTGGATGAGGCCCTCGATGCCATCCGCCAGTTCGACGAACGCGCCGAAGTTCGTCAGCCGGACGACCTTGCCTTCGACGAGGTCACCCACATGGTGCGCGTCGAAGAACTCCTTCCAGATACCGGTCTGGAGCTGCTTGAGGCCGAGCGACAGCCGCTGGTTCTCGGCGTCGATGCTGAGCACCTGCGCCTCGACCGTGTCGCCCTTCTTCAGCACCTCGGACGGGTGCTTGATCTTGCTCCACGACATGTCGGAGATGTGAATGAGCCCGTCGATGCCTTCCTCGACCTCGACGAACGCGCCGAACTCCGTCAGGTTGCGCACCTTGCCGTTGATCGTCGTGCCGACGGGGTACTTCTCGGCCAGCTCGTGCCACGGGTTCGTCTCGATCTGCTTGAGGCCGAGCGAGATGCGCCGCGCCCCCGGATCGACGCCGAGCACCATGGCTTCGACCGAGTCGCCCTGGTTGAGGATCTTCGACGGGTGCTTGATCCGCTTGCTCCAGGACATCTCGGAGACGTGAATGAGGCCCTCGACGCCCGGCTCGAGCTCGATGAAGGCGCCGTAGTCGGTCAGGCTCACGACCTTGCCGGTGACCCGGATGCCCACCGGGTACCGCTCGACGACGGCGTTCCAGGGATCGGGCACGAGCTGCTTGTGGCCGAGCGAGACGCGCTCGGTCGCCGGGTCGTACTTGAGGACGATCACGTCGATGTCGTCGCCGACCTTCACAACCTCGGACGGATGGGTGACCCGCCCCCAGGACATGTCGGTGATGTGCAGCAGCCCGTCGATGCCGCCGAGGTCGATGAACGCCCCGTAGTCGGTGAGGTTCTTGACGGTGCCGCGCAGCGTCTTGCCCTCCGACAGCGTGTCGAGCGTCGTCTTCTTCTTCTCGGCGTTCTCTTCTTCGAGGAGGACCTTGCGGGAGAGCACGATATTGCCGCGCTTCTTGTTGACCTTGATGACGCGCATGCGCAGCTCTTGGCCCTTGAGGGCGTCGAGGTTGCGCACCGGGCGCACGTCGATCTGCGACCCGGGCAGGAACGCGCGCACGCCGATGTCGACGGCCAACCCGCCCTTGATGCGCTCGATGACGCGGCCGATGACGACCTTCCGCTCCTGGTAGGCCTTCTCGACCTCGTCCCAGATCTTCATCTTCTCGGCCTTCTCGCGCGAGAGCACGACGTAGCCTTCGCGATCCTCGGTGCGCTCGAGCAGCACGTCGACGATGTCGCCCGGCCTGCGCGGTCGACCTGGCCGTTCTCGTCGAGGAATTCCTCGATCGGAATCAGCCCCTCGGACTTGAAGCCGACGTCGACGATGACGTCGGTCGGCGTCACTTTGACGACCGTGCCCTTGACGACTTCACCTTCCGCGATGTTGCGGAAGCTGTTATCGTACAACATCCAGCAGGCGAGCAAATTCCTGTGGATCGATATCTTCGCCATCTTGCGATGAGGAGAATGTGGAAAAGCCCGGATGGGTCTTTACACCTCCTGGTCGGCTCTGCGTCTTCTTCGACTCGTCTACGTTACCCATTGCGTTCTCGGGTCCTCCTCAAGTCACAGGCGTTCTGGGCCGAATCGCAGCTTCGGCGGGCTGTAGATTTGCGTCGCAGGGGATGCGATAAGCAGTTAATTATCCGGTACTTAGCAGCCGAGGTCAAACCGACCGTCCTAAGGAGCAGCCGATGGCCAAGAAACGTAAGGCGTCCGGCAAGGCGACTCGAGCCCGCAAGCGCCCCGCACGGGTCCGCACGCGCCCCAAGTCCGTGGCGAAGCCCAAGGCACGACGCGCCAAGCCGGCGCGCACGGCCAAACGCCGCCGGCCCGCGCCCCGGCCGGCCCGAAAGGCCGCGGGTTCCGCGCGGAAGACGCGGCGTCCCGCCCGCAAGGCCCGCCGCCCGGCTCGTCCGGCGCGGCGGCCGGTGAAGAAGGCGGCGAAGACGGTAAAGAAGGCGGCCTCCCGACCGGCGGCTCCCAAGCGGCCGGCCCCCAAGGCGAAGACCAAAGCGCGGGTGGCCACCCCCATCCCGCGACTCGACCGCACTCGCCGCACGCTGCCGGACGTCGAGCGCCTCGAGTTCGAGCGGGACACCGCCGACGCCCGACTCGAGTCGTCAGCGCGCGCCGGCCACAACGAGATGCTGGCCGAGCTCAAGCAGCACACCGAGAGCAGCCCGCGGCTGACGGGCGGCGACGTCGACGCCCGCTGGCAGGATGCGTACGCCGAAGGCGACGAAGCGCCGGGCGGCGACAACCCGACACCCGACCAGGACCGGGTCGACGAGATCGGGCAAGCGCTCGGCGTGAACTATCAGGACAACGAGGAACTCCAGGGCGGCGACGAGATCCTCGACCGCGACGACCATCGGTGGGAACTCGACCCGGCCTCGTCGGACGACTGGCCCCACGACCGGCGCGGCCGGAAGGACGAAGACTGAGGCGGGCGCCCCTGCCCGTGCCGGTTAGGTCCGCGGCGCGGCCGTCTGGTCGATCACGGCCATCGCTCGCGCCACCACGTCGTCGATGGAGAGGCCGGTCGTGTCGAGATACACGGCGTCCGGCGCGAGCGTGAGCGGCGAAACGGGCCGCGTGCGGTCGGCGCGGTCGCGTGCGTCGAGCGCCTGGGCGATCGCCTCGACCGTGCCCGCGCGTTGGCCGGCCGCGTGCGCGGTATCGCCCGCCCGGCGGCGCGCGCGCTCGGCGGGCGACGCGTCGAGATAGAGCTTCACCTCGGCCCGAGGAAACACGACCGTTCCGATGTCCCGTCCCTCGACCACGATCGCCCCGCCCTCGCCGTACCGGCGTTGGCGGTCCACGAGCGCGGTCCGCACGTCCGGGTGCCGCGCGACGACCGCCGCGGCTTCATCGATCTCCGGCGTGCGAATCTCGCGGGTGACATCGTGCCCGTCGATGCGCACCCCGCCGTTGATGTCGAACGACGGCGCGCTCGGCCACCCGCGCGACGGCCGCGGCGTCCGCCACGTCGATGCCGTCGTGGCGCGCCTTCCACGCCACCGCTCGGTACATCGCGCCGGTGTCGAGGTGCCGATAGCCCAGCCTCGCGGCGATCGTGCGCGCCACGGTGCCTTTGCCGGCCCCCGAAGGGCCGTCAATCGCGATGATGAGGGGCTTGCCCGTTCCGGTCATGCACACGCATTGTTGATCACCCGCGCGCATTCCCGGCCGCCCGGCCCAAGTCGGCGCTGTGTCCGACAGGTTCTATGATCATCTGATGCGCAGGCGGCGCCTCCTGGTGGCGGTCGTGGTCGTGGCGGTGCTCATTGGCGGCGCGTGGGCCGCCGCGCCGTACGTCGCGAGCACCGCGTTCCTCCTGGACCTCAGCGGCACGGCGCAGGGGCTGCGCCGCGTATTGCCGGTTCGCGTGCACGCGGTCCACACCCGCGACCTCACGGTGCCGACGCGCGACGGCCCAGTCGCCGCCCGGCTGTACGAACCCAGCGCGGCCTCGGACCGCAGCGTGATCGTGTTCCCGGGCGTGCACGCCGGCGGCAACGACGAACCGCGGCTCGTCGCGTTCTCCCGGCGCCTCGCGGGCACCGGCGTCCGCGTGCTGACGGTGCCGCTGCCGGAGCTGCGCCGCTTTCAAATCACGCCCTCGTCCACCGACATGATCGAGGACGCCACCCGATGGATGGCGGACAACCCGGCGCTCGCGCCGGACGGACACGTGGCCCTGGCGGGCATCAGCTTCGCGGGCGGCCTCGCCCTGGTCGCCGCGGGCCGCCCGGCGCTCGCCGGAAAGCTGCAGCTCGTCTTCGCGCTGGGCGGCCACGCCGACCTGCCGCGCGTCATGCGCTACTTGTGCACGGGGCGGCTGCCCGACGGCACGATCCGGCCGCCGCATGACTACGGCGTGGCGCTGATCACGCTCGCCGCGCTGCCCCATCTGGTGCCGGCGTCCCAGGTCGAGGCGGCCCGGCAAGCGGTGCTCGCGTTCCTCGACGCGTCGAGTCTCGCGAGCACCGACGAAGCCGGCGCGATGGCCATCTTCGCGAGCGCGCGCCTGGCGACGGCGGCCCTTCCCGAACCGTCGCGCTCGCTGGTCCGCCTGGTCAACAACCGCGACGTCACAGACGCTGGGGCCGAAGCTCCTGCCGTACATCGAGGCCTTGGGCGGCGCCTCGGCCCTTTCGCCCGACCGGTCGCCGGCCACGCACGTGCCGGTCTTCCTGCTGCACGGCGCGGAGGACAACGTCATCCCGTCAACCGAGACGCCCGCGCTCGCCCGCTACCTCGAAGCCCACGGCGCGCCCCACGTGCGGTGGCTGCTGACACCGCTCATCTCGCACGCCGACCTCCGCGCACCGGACCTCTGGGATTCGTGGCAGCTCGGTACGGTTCTGGAAGGATCTGCTCGCCGCAACGGCAGGCTGAGTATTGGCAGGCGTCGCCGGGCCCCGACCGTCGGCCCCGCCTGGCTGAACACGCGCGCCGAATTCTTACTTCTGGGCAGACGATCGCGGGCGGCCTCTTCGAGCCGGCGGCGCTGCGCCGCCGGCCGGCGGCGCCTTCGGCGCGACCAGCGCCGTCATCTCGGCGGCGGTGAGTTCCCGGAGTTGCCCGGGGCGCAAGCCTTGGAGCGTCAACGGCCCGAACCGCGTGCGGCACAGCTCGACGACCGGATGGCCCACGGCCTCGCACATGCGGCGGACCTGCCGGTTGCGACCCTCGCGCAGGACCATCTCGATGGTGGCATCCGCGGCGCCCGACGGCCGCCGCGGGCCGCGCAGCCGCACCCGCGCCGGCAGCGTCCGCCGGCCGTCGATGACGACGCCGTGTTCGAGGCGGCCGAGAGTCGCGCGCATCGGGCACGCCGCGCACGAGCGCCTCGTACGTCCGCTCGATCTCGTAGCGGGGATGGGCGACGCGTTCGGCGAAATCGCCGTCGTTGGTCAGGATCATCAGCCCTTCCGACTCGTAGTCGAGCCGGCCCACCGGATAGAAGTAGCCGCGCACGCCGGCTTTCGCCAACAGGTCGATCACCGTGGGGCGCCGCTGGGGATCGGCGCGCGTGCTGACCACGGCGCGGGGCTTGTACAAAAGGATGTGACGCTGCACCGGCGTGGTCTTCGCCAAACGCCGGCCGTCCACCTTGATCTCGTCGCGCGCCGGATCGGCCTTCGCGCCAAGCGTCGCCACGACCGTCCCGTTGACCTCGACGCGGCCCTGCAGGATGAGGGACTCGGTCAGGCGCCGCGACGCAACGCCCGCGCGCGAAAGGATCTTCTGGAGACGCTCTGGCATGGCAGCTACGCCATCGTCGTCCATTGTCGGCGTGGAAGGCAAAGGAAACCGGAACCGCGCCTCCTATACTGGACCGCACCGTGCGTCGAGACACCCCGCCCCCCCGCTCGACTCGGGACGACCTTCGGTGCCGCCTTGGCGAGGGTGACGGCGCCATGCTCGCCATTGACGACGTCGATCTCTACGACGCAGCCGCCCGCGCGGTCGGGCGCGGCGGGCGCGTGGTCGGCTTGAGCCCGCGCCCCGAGGTGCTGGCGCGGATTCAACAGCGGCTGGACGCGTCCGGTCTCGCGCGGCGCGCCACGCTGCGGCAGGCGGCGCTCGCCAGAACGCGCGGGCACCTCCACACGGCGTGGACGCCCCCGGATCAAGAGGCGCCGGGATTCGAAGCGGATCTCCTGACGATTGACGACGCGGCGGCCGACCTCGAAGACCGTGTGTTCCGTGTGTTGGCGCTGGACTTACACGGCGGGGTGCTGGAAGCGATTGAAGGCCTGGGCGCCGCCCGGCCCGAAGTGATCCTGGTGACGCTGGACCCGGCCGTCCTGATGCGCACGGGCCTGGCGCCGGCCGTCATCATCGATCGCCTCGCCCGGCAAGGGTATCGCGCGGCCGACCTCGCACGCGACGCGCCCCTTCGTACGATCGTGGCGGTTCGCCACGACGCGCCCGTCTGACCGGCGCGTCGTCGAAACCAACGTGACGTCTTAGTGAATCGGCTCGCCGTCCGGCGGCTCCGCGGGCGGGTCCGCGGGCGGCTCGTGGTCGAACGGCAGCGCGGTTTGCGGCGCCGGCATGCCGACCGACGACGGCAGGTCGAAGCCGAGCAGCTCCGACATGTCCTCGACCTTGGGCAAGTCCGCCAGGTCGTTCAGCCCGAACCGCTCGAGGAACTCGCGCGTCGTGCCGTAGAGAAACGGCCGGCCGACCACGGCCTTCCGGCCGACCACCTTGACGAGCTTGCGTTCGATCAGCGTGCCCACCACGCCGGAGGTGTTGACGCCGCGGATTTCAGCAATTTCCGGCGCCGTGACCGGCTGGCGATACGCGATCACGGCCAGCGTCTCGAGCGACGCCACCGAGAGCTTCTGCGTCGACCGCTCGTGAAACAGCCGCCGGACCCATTCATGCAGCTCGGGCCGCGTGACGATCTGGTAGCCGCCGGCGACCTCGACCATCTGCAGTCCGCCCGCGCGCGTGTAATCCGCCTTGAGCGCCTCGACCGCCGCCTCCACGTCTTCCTTCGGCTCGGCATCGAGCAGTTTCGCAAGGGCCTTGACGGTCATCGGCTCCGGCGACGCAAAGATCAGCGCTTCGACAATGGACTTCAGTTCAGACATAGATACATCGACCCATCGACCTATCGACCTATCGACCTATCGACCTATCGACCTATCGGCCGGCCGGCAACGCCCTTCAACGATTCAATCGCAAATAACCAATAACAAATAACCAATAGCTCAATGGCTCAATGGCCCAATGGCCCCATGGCTCACTGCCCCACCGGTTCACTCGCCGCGTTCTTGTCGCGGCGATAGACCCGGATCGGCCCGAACGGTCCCTGTTGAAAGACGCGCACGGTCTTGAGCCGAATCATCTCGAGCAGCGCCAGAAACGTGACGACGATACCCGACCGCGTCTGGACGTCGTCGAACAGCTCTTCGAACCCGCACGCCTCGCGGCCGGCGAGCAGCGCCATGAGCTGATCGATGCGGGTCTCGATCGACATCTGCTCGGGCGGCAGCAGCACCGTCGGCCGCTCTCGTGCGCGGTCGAGCACGTGCCGGAACGCGGCCATGAGGCTGAACAGGTCGACTTCGATCTCGGGCTCCGGCGGGTCGCCAATCACGTCGGCGACGCGGCCGTCGGGCCGCAGCCACTGCGCGCTCCGCTGGATCTCCTTCTCGTGAAGCAGCTCGGCCGCCGCCTTGAACTTCTGGTGCTCGAGCAGGCGCCGCATGAGCGCCTCGCGCGGATCCTCCTCCGGGTCGTCCTGAGAAGGATCCGGCCGCGGCAGCAGCATGCGGGACTTGACGTGAATGAGCGTCGCCGCCATGACCAGGAACTCGCCGACGACGTCGAGGTTGAGCTCCTGCATGAGGCCGAGGTACTCGAGGTACTGCTCGGTGACGAGGGCGATCGGAATGTCGTAGATGTTGACTTCGTTCTTCTTGATGAGATGCAGAAGCAGGTCGAGCGGCCCCTCGAAGTTCTGGAGCCGGACCGGGTAGTCCTCGAGAATGGATTCGAACTCGGGCCGCTCGGCCATCACGTCAGTACCGCAGCCCCATCGCCCCGCGCACGCGCCCCATCGTCTCTTCGGCGACCGCCCGCGCGCGCCGCGAGCCTTCCACCAGCACGTCGAGCAGGTAGCCGGGCTTGGCCAGCGCGCGGGCCCGCCGCTCGCGGATCGGATCGAGCCGCGCGTTGATCGCCGCCGAGAGCTTCGTCTTGACCTCGACGTCGCCCACCTTGCCGGCCCGATAGCGCGTCTTCAAGTCCTCGACTTCGTCCACGTTCGGGTTGAACGCGTCGTGATAGATGAACACCGGGTTGCCCTCGACCGTGCCCGGGATGTCGGCTCGCACGCGCTTCGGGTCCGTGTACATCTGGCGGACCTTCTTCACGACAGCCTCGGCTGAGTCCGACAGGTCGATGGCGTTGCCGTAGCTCTTGCTCATCTTCCGGTTGTCGAGGCCGGGCAGCCGCGGCACGGGCGTGAGCAGCGGCTGGGGCTCGACGAGCGTCTCGCCATAGAAATTGTTGAAGCGGCGCACCACCTCGCGCGAAAGCTCCAGGTGCGGCACCTGATCGTCGCCGACGGGCACGTACCGCGCGTCGTAAATCACGACGTCGGCCGTCTGCAGGAGGGGGTAGCCGAGAAACCCGATGCTCGACAGGTCCTTGTCCGTGAGCTGCTCAATCTGCTCCTTGTAGGTCGGCACCCGTTCGAGCCACGGCACCGGCGTGATCATCTGCAGCAGCAGGTACAGCTCGGCGTGCTCGGGCACGAGCGACTGGACGAACAGCGTGCACGCCTCGGGATCGACGCCCGCGCCAATCCAGTCGGCGACGTTGTCGAGAGCGTTGGCCGCGATCGCGCCGGTCGACGCGTAGTCGCTCGTCAGCGCGTGCCAGTCGGCGACGAAGTAGAAGCAGTCGTACTCGTGCTGCAGCCGCTCCCAATTCTGGAGCGCCCCGACCAGATGCCCGAGGTGCAGCTTCCCCGTCGGGCGCATCCCGGAGACGACGCGGCGGCGAGCGGTCAAATCAGCCATCCGAAGAGCACCGTCTGAATCGGATCCATGATGCGATAGAGCACGCCAGAAAACATCAGCCCGTAGAGAATCACGAACCCGTACGGCCGCAGCCACCGGATCGCGGCCGCGCTCCGCTCCGGCACCAGCCCCATCAGCACGTTGCCGCCGTCGAGCGGGGGCACGGGAATCAGGTTGAACACCGCCAGCAGCAGGTTGAGCATCACGACGAACAGGAGGATGCTCGGCAGCATGCGCGCGGTGGACGCCCCGGCGCCCGGAAGCGAGACCGCATGGTAGAGCGCGGCCGCCACGATCGCCAGGAGCAGGTTGCTGGCCGGTCCGGCGGCCGCCACGATCGCGAAATCACGCCGCGGCTCGCGTAGGTGCCGCATGTCGACCGGCACCGGCCGGGCCCAGCCGATGAGCGGCAAGCCGGAGAACATCGCCACCAGTGGAAACAGCACGGTGCCAACCCAGTCGACGTGCGCCATCGGATTCAACGTCAGACGCCCCAACTGGCGCGCCGTCGGGTCGCCCAGCCGGTCGGCCGTCCACGCGTGCGCCGCCTCGTGAAACGAAAGCGAACCGACCAAGATGGCGAATTCGAGGAGGATACCTTGAATATCGGGCAAGCCATTTGACGATAACACACGGACCGAAGACGGCAGACCCCGGGCGAAGGCACTAGGCACTAGGCACTAGGCACTCGGCACCAGGCACCAGGCACTAGGCCCTAGGCACCAGGGAGCGGGCGGCCACGGCGCCGAACGCCCGAGTGCCCAGTGCCTAATGCCCGGTGCCTTCTCGAGTGCCTGGTGCCTAGTGCCTAGTGCCTAGTGCCCAGTGCCTAGTGCCCCCCAAAGTGCCTGATGACCGCCTCGGCGGCCTTGGCGCCGACGACGGTGCCGAGGGCCTCGCGGCTGGCACGGCGGATGCCGGCCACCGAGCCGAAGACCGACAGGAGCTGTTTGCGGCGGCGCAGCCCGATACCGGGGATCTCGTCCAGCTCCGACCGCAGGTCGCGCGCGCGCCGCGCACGCCGATGGAACGTCACGGCAAAGCGGTGCGCCTCGTCGCGGATCCGCTGGATCAGACGCAGCGAGGGATGCTCGTGCGGCAGCGCCAATCCCTCGGCCCGGTCGCGCGTGAAGAGCAGCTCTTCACGCTTCGCGATGCCGACCGCGACCAGGCGCTCGAGCCCCAGGTCGCGAAGCGCCGCATACGCCGCCTGCAGCTGTCCCTTGCCGCCGTCGATGACGATCAAGTCGGGAAACGCGCCGCCTTGTTCGAGCAGCCGCCGATAGCGACGGAGCACGACTTCGCGCATTGACGCGAAGTCGTCGAGGACAACCGGCAGCGGGCTCGGCGTCCGGGCCTGGGACCCGGGCTCTGGGGCCTGGGGCCTGGCGGCGGATCCGGTGATGCGGAACTTGCGGTACTCACCGCGCCGCATCCGCCCCTCGACGCAGACGACCATCGACGCCACCGTCTCGCGCCCTTGGAGCGTCGAGATGTCGAAGCACTCGATGCGCCGCGGCAGCGCCGGCAGCTCCAGCACCCTTTGCAGCGTATCGAGCGCCTCGAACGACGCGCCGACGCCGTCGCTGAAATGGGAGTGATAGGCCAGCGACGCGTTGCGCGCGGCCAGGTCGATGAGTCCGCGCCTCGCGCCGCGCTGGGGCACGGTCAGGCGCACGCGCCGGCCCGCCCGGTCGCTGAGCCACGCCTCCAGCGGCTCGCGGTCGAGGCCGAGGTCGGCGGCGACGAGCACGTCGGATGGCGGCGGACGATCCGCGTAGAACTGCTGCAGCGCGGCGGCCAGGACCTCGGCCTCGGCGGCCGCGTCGCCCACGGCCGGCGCGGGCGCCTCGAGCGCGAGGCCGCCGGGCGCGACCGCCCGCGCGTCGCTCCAGTCGGTCGTGAGCTCCACGCGGTCGATGACGCGGCCGCGGCGCATCTGAAAGATCTGCACGACGGCCCCGGCGGCGCCGACGCTCGCGCCAAACGCGTCGAGGTCGCCTTGCGCCACCGATTCCATCTTCTGCTGGCGGTCGCGGAGCGTCTCGACCGTGCGGATCGCGTCGCGCAAATGCGCCGCGCGCTCGAATTGCTCGAGCGCGGCCTCGGCCAGCATCTCGTCGTGCAGCCGGTCGAGGAGCTCGGCCTGCCGCCCTTCGAGCAGGAGCCGCGCCTGCTCGACGCCTTCGCGGTAACGCTCGATGGTGCAGATCGTCTCGACGCACGGCGCGAGGCACCGTTTGATGTCGTACTCCAGGCAGGGGCGGTCGCGGCGGCCGTCGATGATCTCGTTGCACGACCGGATGCCGAACAGCCGGTGCGTGAGCGCCATGGTGCGCCGCGCCAGGGCGGCGGGCATGAACGGCCCGGCATACACGTTGCCGTCGCGCTCCACGCGCCGGGCGACCAGGACCCGCGGCGCCCGCTCGGTCGTCGTGAGCTGCAGGTAGGGATAGGTCTTGTCGTCCCTGAGCAGGATGTTGAAGCGCGGGTTGCGCTGCTTGATCAGGCGGTTCTCGAGCGCCAGCGCCTCGACGACCGAATCGGTGACGACGACCTCGAGCGAGGCGGCGTCGCGGAGCAGGGCGTCGAGGCGGGGGCTCGTGCCGGCGGCCCCCAGGTACGACCGGACCCGGTCGCGCAGCACGGCCGCCTTGCCGACGTACAGCGTCTCGCCCGACGCGCCAGCGAAGATGTACACGCCGGGCTGCTCAGGCAGTCGCGCGATCTGGCCCTTGAGATCGTGAATCGCCATGCGCTACTATGCCAGCCACTCTTTAACCGGCTCTACCGACCATCGGAACGCGAAACTTGTGACTTTCACTGGCGCCATCGGCGCAGTGTGCAACTTCCCACTGCGGCTCATCATCGCCGCGTGCGTCAAGCTCCGGATTCACCCGAATCTTCTCACGTTCACCGGAGTCGTGATCAACGTCGTCGCGGGGTGGGCCCTGTCTCAGGGTCACTTCCTCTCGGCCGGCGGGATCATGATCCTGGCCAACATCTTCGACTTCATCGACGGCAAGGTCGCCACCGAGATGGGCGCCGTGAGCAAGTTCGGGGGCTTCTGGGACTCGGTCGTCGACCGGCTGTCGGACCTGGCCCTGTCGGTCGGCTTGATCTGCCTCTATTCCTCGCGCGGGCGTACCGACTACGTGCTCATCACGTCGATCGCGATGGTCTTCGCCACGATGACCAGCTACGCGCGGGCGCGCGCCGAGTGCGTCCTGCCGCGCTGCAAGGTCGGCTTCATGGAGCGCCCCGAGCGCATCGTCCTGTTCATGATTGGCGCGTTCACCAACCGCATGGCCGCCGTGATGTGGGTGATTGGCGTGCTCTCGATCGTGACGGTCGCCGACCGCATCTACTACACCTACCTCGAACTCAACGACCGGCCCCAACCGACCGCCAGCGGCCTCGGCGGCCTGCTGCTCCGGGCGTTCTACTGGACCGAGGAACGCGCCACGTTCGCCTACGACCTCTGGGTCATCGCGATCCTCGCCTTCGTCTGGCTCACCCCCCCGCGCTGGATCGGCGACCCGATGGCCGGCATGGGGTGGTTGATACGGTGAAGCATTGGGCCATTGGGCCATTGGGCCATTGGGCCATTGGGCCATTGGGCCATTGAGTTATTGAGTCATTGAGTTATTGAGTTATTGAGTCATTGAGTCATTGAGGGCTGAGACGTAGCCAGGCGGCACGTGCGGTCAGCTGCTCAAATGGCTCAACGACCCAATGGCCCAATGGCCCGATGTCTAGTCTTCCTTCCCCAGCTCCGGGTCGAAGCAGTGGCGGCAGCGGGCTTCGTAGGTGCCGGAGGCGCCGACCAGCACGCGCGCGCGGGAGGCGACCAGCCGCTGCGTGTGATTGGCCGGACCGCCGCAG
This sequence comes from uncultured Acidobacteriota bacterium, assembly GCA_963849525.1. GTDB lineage: Bacteria > Acidobacteriota > Vicinamibacteria > Vicinamibacterales > SCN-69-37 > CAVXSP01. The sequence continues at coordinate 250,239 of CAWKHL010000012.1, forward strand.
ACCATGCAGATGGCGAGCGTCTTGGTGATGTACTCGGCGATGGCCAGCAGCTGCGGCATCGGCTCGAACGGCTTGCCGAGGTAGTCCTGGTCGAGGCCGGCGACAATCACCCGCTGGCCCCGGCCGGCCAGGGTGTTGCACACGGCCGGCAGCTCGGCGTCGAAGAACTGGCCCTCGTCGATGCCCACGACCTCGGTCTCCGGGGCGACGTGCGCGAGCACCTCGCGCGAGGACCGGACGCTCATCGACGCGATCTTCATCTCGCTGTGCGAGACGATCTCGTCGGCGCTGTAGCGATCGTCGATCGCCGGCTTGAAGATCTGCACGCGCTGCCGGGCGATCTGCGCCCGCCGCAGCCGGCGGATCAGCTCCTCGCTCTTGCCGCTGAACATGCTGCCCGTGATGACTTCGATCCAGCCGGGCTTGGCCGTGTGGGGAATCTGATCCATGGGGCGCGATGCCCGGCGCTCAGACGCGCGACAGGTATTCGCCGGTCTCCGTATTGACGCGAATGACGTCGTCCGTGTTCACGAACGCCGGGACGCTGACGACGAGGCCCGTTTCGAGCGTCGCCGGCTTGACCTGCGCGGCCGCCGTCGCGCCCTTGATGCCGGGCACGGTGTCGACGACCTTGAGGTCCACCGTGGGGGGCAGCTCGATCCCGACCGGCTCGCGCTCGTACATCTCGACGCGGATGACCGCCTCGGGGAGCAGGTACGGCGCCGAGTCGCCCAGCGTCTCGGCCGTCATGTGGATCTGCTCGTAGGTCGACGTGTCCATGAAGTAGAACAGGTCGCCGTCGCGATAGAGGTACTGCATCTCCATCTCGTCCAGGACCGCCCGCTCGACGTCGTCTTCCGATCGGAACTTGTGGTCGAGCAGGCGGAGCGTCCGGATGTCCCGGAGCTTGCACTGCACGTGCCCGCGCTTGTTGCCGGGCGTGATGTGGTGCAGGTCCACGACCCGGCACAGGTCGGTCCCCATCTTGATGAGCATGCCCTTGCGGACGCGCGTCGCTTGAATCGAACTCATAGGTCTAGGCTACCAGTGGATCGAGAACTCTCTATTATAGATCCGCTACGGCCCCTTCAGGGATCCTGAAGTCCAGCATGCGCAGCCGGCGCACCCTGTCCCCAGGTACGGCCGCCGCGTCGTGCGCGTCCGTGCCGGCATCCGCCGTCTGGTGTCCCTTCGCACCTCTGGCTTCTAACTTCTGACTTCTGTCTCTCGCCTTTGGAGGTATGGTTAGAGATATGCCTTGGGATCCAATGCGCGACTTGCTGACGATGCAAGAGCAGTTGGAATGCCTGTTTGGCCCGGCGACGCCCGGCTGGGTTCCGGCGGCCGACCTGTGCGAGGTGGCCGACCGGTACGTCCTGACACTCGAGCTGCCGGGTCTCACCCGCGAAGACGTCGCGCTCGAGGTTCGCGACAACACCCTGACGCTGCGCGGCCGGCGGCCGCTTCAAGGCGCACCCGACGAGCGCTACCAGCAGCTCGAGCGCGGTCACGGCCAGTTCGCCCGGTCGTTTCGGTTCGAGGAGCCGGTCTCCACGCAGGCCGTCACCGCCGACCTTGCCGACGGCGTGCTGACCGTCGTCGTGCCGAAGATCGCGCCGACCGCCGTTCGGCGCATCGAGATTGAATAGGATCCCGTGAAGACGAAGCTCTCGTTCGTGATTCCGATCGTGCTCCTGCTTGGCTTCGTGAGCGGTCTCGTGATCTCCGGCCGCCTGTCGATGACCCAAACCTCGGCCGCCGACCCGATCGCGGCGGCGCCCCCCGCGCTGGCGTCCGCCACGGCAGCGCCCGCCTCGCTGCAGACGACGCCCGCGGCCGTCCCGGCCGGGCCGCAGCTCCCCGACCTGTCGTCGGTCGCCGAACGCGCGCTCAAGTCGGCGGCCAACATCTCGTCGACCACGACGACCACGCCGACCGACCCGCTGGTACTCGTTCTGGTTCGGCGACCAGCCGCAGCAGTCCCAGAGCCTCGGATCCGGCGTGATCGTCTCGTCCGACGGCTACGTGCTGACCAACAACCACGTGATCGGCAACGCGCGCGCCGACGTGCGTGTGACCCTCTGGGACGGCCGCGAGCATCAGGCCCGGCTCGTGGGCGTGGACGACGTGACGGATCTCGCCGTGGTGAAGATCGACGCGCACGGCCTGCCGACGCTGCCCTGGGGCGACTCCAACAAGCTCCGCGTCGCGCAGTGGGTGCTCGCCATCGGCAACCCGTTCCAGCTGAGCGGCACGGTGACGCTCGGGATCGTCTCGACCGTCAGCCGGCCGGGCACCCAGGTGGGGGCGTTCTCGGACTCGTACATCCAGACCGACGCCGCCATCAATCCCGGCAACTCCGGCGGCGCGCTCGTCAACGCCCGCGGAGAATTGGTCGGCATCAACTCGATGATCTACTCGGAGACCGGCGGCTACCAGGGGATTGGCTTCGCGATCCCTGCCAATCTCGCCCACCAGATCATGCAGGAGCTGATCTCCAACCCCAATCACGAGGTCCGGTGGGGGTCGCTCGGCGATATCCGGTGGCGCGCCGTCAGCCAAGACGTCGCCGAGTACAACGGCCTCGGGAATTCAGCCGGCGTGATGGTCTGGGCGCTGTCGCCGACCTCCTCGGCGGCGCGCGCCGGGCTCCGGCGCGGCGACCTCGTCGTCGCGGTGAACGATACGACGACGCCGGATGAAGACGCGCTGAACCGGGTGATCATCAAGTCGCACATCGGCAGCACGGCCAAGCTCCACATCATCCGCGGCGGCCGCCGGATGACGCTCGACGTGCCCGTACAGGCGCGTTAGCTCGGACGCGCCGGTCGCCGGACACGGACGCGTGTCCCGACCAACTGCAGCGCCAGAGGCGGTCGGCGCCGACGCGGATGCCGATCCGCGGCGACCAGCTGAGCGGCGCCGGACCAATGCCCCGGTCCTCGATCCGCAACGGTCCACTGGTCAGGTCGCGCCGGTTGTGGCGCAGATCGATCCCGAGCGCCACCGTGAGATTGCCGGGACCGCGGCACAGGTCCGCGGCATCGAGCGGCCCGCGGCGGCCGGTTCGACCGGCGGCGGCGCATCACCTCCACACCCTCGACCGGCTCGAGCGCGCGAATCAGAATCGCCGCCGGACAGCCCTCGGTCTCCGTCACCGCGTTGACGAGCGAGTGGATGCCGTAGTTGAGATACACGTAGGCGTAGCCCGCGGGGCCATAGAGCGGCGCGTTGCGAGCGGTGGGACCGGGCGCGGCGTGGCAGGCGGGATCGGACTCGCCGATGTACGCCTCGGCCTCGACGATGATGCCGGCCGTCGGCCGGCCTCGCCCTTCGTGCACCAGGACCTTACCGATGAGCTCTTCGAGGACCGTGAGCGTCGGCCGCGCGTAGAACGCCCGCGGCAGCGTCGCGGGTGTCACGGCCGGCGTCCCGGGTTGCGACACTCTGACGTTGAACCACGAAGACCACCATGAAGCTCATGAAGGAGGGCCGCGAGCCAAGCTGGCGGCCCGGCTTCGCCGGGCCCTGGCACGGAGGACCGCACCGCCGGACATGAGAACGGAGTGCGCCAGTCAGCCGTGCCGCTCTCATGTCCGGCGGTGCGGTCCTCCGTGCGGCCGCCGAAGGCGGCGGCCAGCTTGGCAAGTTCACGACACCCGCCAGCCTCCATGTGCTCCATGGTGTCCAAAGGCCGCCGTCATCCGCCGTCGGCGAATGCGTGTTCGCGGCCGGCGGCCAGCACGCGCGCCAGATACTGGCCGGTGTACGACCCCTCGGCGGCCGCCACCTGCTCCGGCGTGCCCACCGCCACGACCCGCCCGCCGGCTTCACCGCCCTCGGGGCCCAGGTCGATGACCCAATCGGCGGTCTTGATCACATCGAGGTTGTGCTCGATCACGAGCAGGCTGTGGCCAGCCGTGACGAGCTTGCGGAAGGCGGCCAGTAGCTTCGCGATGTCGTCGAAGTGCAGGCCGGTCGTCGGCTCGTCGAGGACGTACAACATGCGGTCGCCGCCGCGCGACCCCAGGTGCGCCGCGAGCTTGATCCGCTGCGCTTCGCCGCCCGAGAGCGTCGTGGCCGGCTGGCCGAGTCGAAGATAGCCCAGGCCGATCTCCCCCAGCACCTGCAGCCGCCGCGTGACCTTGGGCGATCCGGCGAAGAAACTGAGTGCCTCGTGCACCGTGAGGTCGAGCACCTGGTCGATGTTCCGCCCCTTGTAGCGCACCTCGAGCACCTGCGGCCGGAAGCGCTTGCCGTCGCACTGGTCGCAGGGCACGAACACGTCGGCCAGGAACTGCATCTCGACGCGGACGACGCCTTCCCCTTCGCAGGCCTCGCAGCGGCCGCCCGGCACGTTGAACGAAAAATGGCTCGCCGTGAGGCCGCGCGACTTCGCGTCCCTCGTCGACGCCATCAGCTCGCGGATCGGGTCGAACGCCTTGAGATACGTCACGGGGTTCGACCGCGGCGTCCGGCCGATCGGCTGCTGATCGACGAGCACGATGTCCGAGATGAACTCGGCGCCGTCGAGCCGCCGATGCGTGCCGACGCGCCGATCCCAATCGCCCTTGGCCCGCTTGACGGCCGCGTAGAGCACGTCGTGCACGAGGGTCAACTTCCCGATCCGCTCACGCCCGTGATGCACGTGAGCAGGCCCAGCGGCACATCGACGTCAATCTCCTTCAGGTTGTGCTCGGACGCCCCGAACACCTGCAGGTGCTGGACGGCCGGACGGCGCCGGGTCTGCGGCACCGGAATCGCCAGCTCGTCGCGCAGATACTTCGCCGTGAGCGACCGCGGCTCCTGCAGCAGGCCCTCGTACGACCCGGAGTAAATCACGCGCCCGCCGTGCTCGCCCGCGCCCAGCCCCAGATCGACGACCTGGTCGGCCACGCGAATCATCTCGGCGTCGTGCTCGACGACGAGCACCGTGTTGCCCTGGTCGCGGAGCTGCTGCAGGATCGCAATCAGCCGCAAGTTGTCGCGGGGATGCAGCCCGACCGACGGCTCGTCGAGCACGTAGAGGGTGTCAACCAACGCGGACCCCAGCGACGTCGCGAGGTTGATGCGCTGCGTCTCCCCGCCCGAGAGCGTCGACGACAGCCGGTCGAGCGTCAGGTACTCGAGCCCGACGTCGGTCAGGAACTGCAGCCGCCGCTGAATCTCGCGGAGCACCTTGTCGGCGACGACGGCGTCCTTCGCGCCAAGCGCGAGGCCCTCGAAGAACGCCCGCGCCTCGCTCACCGTCAGCGCGCACACCGCGTCGATCGTCCGGTCCCCCACGCGCACGTCGCGGGCTTCCTGCCGCAGGCGCGTGCCCCCGCAGTCGGTGCACGTCAGATACCCGCGGTACCGGCTGAGGAAGACGCGGACGTGGACCTTGTACTTCTTCCGCTCGAGCCGGCGGAAGAAGCCCTTGATGCCCTCGTAGTCGTCCGCGCCTTCGATGACGAACCGGCGCTCGGCGTCCGACAGATCGCACCACGGCACGTCGAGCCGGACGCCGGCCGGCTTGGCGACGCGCTTGAGCTGCGCGACGCAGCCGCGGTAGTGGGGCTTGGTCCACGGCTCGATCGCGCCGCCGGCAATCGACTTGCCCCGGTCGGGCACGACCAGGTCCATGTCGAGCTCGATGATGTTGCCGAACCCGTGGCACGTGGGACAGGCGCCGAACGGGTTGTTGAACGAGAACAGGCGCGGCTGCGGCACCTCGTAGGTGATGCCGCACGGGCGGCACTCGAACCGCTCGCTGAATCGATGCGTCGTCTGCGGGCGGCCGGCCTCGTCCACTTCGACGGCGAACGCGGCGCCGTCGCCGTGGCGGAAGGCCGTCTCGATCGAGTCGGTCAGCCGGGAGCGCAGGTCGGGCCCGACGCGCAGGCGGTCGACGACGACGGCCAGCACGGGCGATCCGCGAAGCGCCTCGAGTTGACCGGCCGCCTCTTCAATGGTCAAGGTCTGGCCGTCCGCCAGCACCCGGCCGAAGCCGTGGCGCCGCAGACCCGCCAAGGTGGCCAGCACCGGATCCTCGGCCGCCGGCTCATCGGACGCGGCCTCGTCGGCCCGCCCGTCGTTCGCGCCCTCGTCGCGGTCGCCGCCTTCCGCCTCCTCGTCGGCGTCCTTGTCGGCGTCGGCCGCCCCGCGGGCGGGCGGCGGCAGCGCGGCCGCCGTGGGGGTGTCGAAACCGATGAGCAGCCGCGTCCCGGGCGCCAGGCGCAGCAGCTCGTCGGCCACCAGCTCCGGGGACTCCCGCTCGACGACCCGGCCGCACTGGCGGCACGTCGTCCGGCCGACGCGGGCCCAGAGCAGCCGCAGGTAGTCGTGGATCTCGGTCGTCGTCCCGACCGTCGAGCGCGGGTTTCTGACGCTGTTCTTCTGGCGAATGGCGATGGCGGGTGCGATGCCGTCGATCCCGTCGACGTCGGGCTTCTCCATCCGCTCGAGGAATTGCCGGGCGTAGGCTGACAGCGACTCGACGTAGCGGCGCTGGCCTTCCGCGTAGATCGTGTCGAAGGCGAGCGAGGATTTGCCCGACCCGCTCACGCCGGTGACCACCACGAGCTGGTGGTGGCCAATCGACAGATCGACCCCTTTCAGGTTGTGGGTGCGCGCGCCCCGAACAACCAGCACGCCTGCCGGGCGTTCGGAAGCCGACGTCGGCTGGGAATCGGACATGAGGACCACAGCGGGCCTCTCGGCCCCCTGGCGAAAGAGGTCATGTTACTACGCGGATGGGCCTTTTTGCCTTCGGTGCCTGGACCGTGCTATCCTCGCCCTCGTCGGCGCAGCACACCAACCCAACCAATCGCTTTTATTTCTTCCTGCTTATTGGTGACCAAGCTCCTTTGCGCGGCGGCGCAAGCGTTGAGACCTTTGATTCGATCCAAGCACCCACACTTCTCGTTGAGGAACATAGTCAGTGGCAGTACGGTTGTTCATCGGTAATATGCCCTACGGGGCCACCGAGGCGGACTTGCGCGCCCATTTTTCGAGCGTCGGCGAACCGTCTCAAGTCGTCATTCCTGTTGACCGCGATACGAGTCGGCCACGCGGGTTCGCGTTCGTGGAATTCCAGGACCGGGCCGTAGCCGAAGCGGCGATCGGCCGGTTCAATCAGCAGCCCTTCATGGGCCGGTCGCTGTCGGTGAGCGAGGCGAGACCCCGCGAGGAGCGCACGGGCGGCGGCGGGTTCAGCCGGCCGCCGGGCGGCGGGTTCGGCGGCCCGCGACCGGGCGGGTTCAGTCCACGGCCGCCAATGGGCGGACCGGGCGGGTTCAGGCCGGGCGGGCCGCCCCGCGGCGATGGCGGTCCCCCCTCGCGATTCGGCCCCCCGAAGAAGAAGAGCACCGCGAACGACAAGCGCTGGGAGAGCAAGGACCGCGGCCCCAAGGGGCCAATCAAGGAGCGCTTCTCGGGACGGATGGACGCCCTCTACGACGACCCCAACGAGGAGCCCGCCACGCCGCTCGCCGACTTCGACGACCCGGCGGCGCGCGCACCAGAGGACGGCGACGAATAGCCCGTTTTTGAATTCTCGGTAGGACGCCCCGGGGCGTCAGCCCCGGGCCACGTCACCGACGCTGAAAGGCCGGTGACGGATCAGGTCGCGGTCGTGGCGGTTCCGCCAATCAGCCGAATGATTCGGTCGGCCGTGATGACCCCCTCGACATGACGCGTGTCCGCGCGGCTGACGACCGGCAGGATGCCTGGCGCCTGCCCCAGCCGATCCACGACCACTTCGAACGGGTGATCCGGGTGCACGTGCGGCCAGTCGTCCGGCAGCAGCGCCGAGACCGGCTCCGCCTCGCGCCCCAAACGCAGCGCGTCCTTGAGCGCCCCGAGCCCGACCAGCCCCACTAACCGATCCCGGCCGCCGACGAGCACGCCCGGCAGCCCTTGCTCGGCCGCAATCCGGTGCGCGTCGTCGATCGAGCGCTCGGGCGCGACGAAGGGCACGTCGGTCGTCATGATTTCCCGCGCGAGAATGCGCTTGCTCGAGAGACGGGCGTGCGCGCTCGGCAGGTGCACGTGATCCTGCTCCAGCAGGGCGTGGTAGATCGGCGTCGGCTGGTAGCGGCGCGAGATCATGTAGCTCAGCATGTTCGCGACCATGAGCGGGACGAGAATCTGGTAGTCCTGCGTGATCTCGAAGACCATGAACACCGACGTCATCGGCGCGCGGATGATGCCCGCGAACAGCGTGCCCATCCCCACGAGCGCGTAGGCGCCGGGGCTGCCCGTCGGAAACGGCGCGATGCGGTGGACGATCACGCCGACCGCGCCGCCCAGCATGGCGCCGAAGAAGAGCGACGGCGCGAAGATCCCGCCGGCGTTCCCGGACGCCTGCGAAATGATCGTCGCCAGAATCTTCACGGCGCAGAGCAGGATCATCGTGTGGAGCACGAGACCGCCGTTGAGCGCCTGGTCAACGTACGGATAGCCGACGCCCATGACCTGCGGCACGACGAGCAGGATGAGTCCGATCGCGAGGCCGCCAATCGCCGGCTGGAACGTCTGGGACCACGCCGGCAGCTTGCGAAACGCCGTGCGCAGCCACAGCAGGCCCTTCCCGAAGATCAACGACACGACGCCGCCAATCACGCCGAGCGCCGCGTAGGCAATCAGCTCGGTGGGATGCACGAGCTGATAGGACGGGACGTGGAACAGCGGTTCGTTCCCGAGCACCGAGCGCTCGACGATGGCCGCCGAGACCGAGGCGATGACCGCCGAGCCCAGCAGGCCGGCGTTCATGTCGCCGATGATTTCCTCGAGCGCGAACACGACGGCCGCCACCGGCGTGTTGAACGCGGCTGCCAGGGCCGCCGCGCCGGCGACCGGAATCAAACTCCGCATGCGCGCCGGCGGCAGCTTCAGCCAGCGTCCGACCATGGACGCCACGCCGGCGCCAATCTGCACCGACGGCCCCTCGGGTCCCAGCGAGTGGCCCGAGCCGATGCACAGCACGCCGGTCACGAACTTCCCGATCGTGGTCCGGTTCGAGATGTAGCCGCCGGACAGATGGTAGGCCGCTTCGGTCAGGGGCACGCCGCTGCCGCGCGCGTCCTTGAACACCTTCGCCAAGAGCACGCCCGTCACCAGGCTCATCAGCACGGGCACGAGCACCAGGCGGGCCTCGGGCGGCGAGGTGCCGAACAGCAGGTGCGAGGCGAGATCGATCGACAGGGCGAACAGCACGGCCGTGAGACCGGCGAGCACGCCGATCACAATGACCAGGGCGAGGAAGAGTTGGTTTTCGCGAAGGAACAGCCCTTGGCTGGTCGCGGCCAGGCGCGGCATCTTCATGAAGGGCCGTCCCCCGGGGGTGGAGGCTGGCTCAGCGAAATGGCGCGCTGCAGCAAGTCGGCGGCGTCAGGATCGCCAGGGCTCGCCACGAGCGCCTCGCGCAGGTAGGCGATCGCGCGTTTGTAGTCCTGCAGGTAGAACGCCGAGGTTCCGGCCCCAATCAACGCATCGGCGCCGCGCGGCCGGTGCAGCAGCGCTCTGTCGAATTCGGCCTGTGCACGGCGGTACTCCTGCGCCTGCAGCAGCAGCTGCCCCACGGTCACCTCCTGAGCCCGGTCGTCCGGGAGGCTGCTGGCCACAATCACCAGCTCGGCCACGGCGCTCTCCCGCTCGCCATGCGCCAGCAGGAAGTCGATCAGCTCCACGCGCAAGCGATACTGCGCGCCCGACGTGTCGCCCTTCCAATCACCATAGAGGGCGTTCCGGTAGTACTTGACGGCGAGCGCGACGTCGGAGCGGCTGGCCTCGATGCGCGCGAGTTCGATGTTGATGGAAGGGTCCTCCGGCGCGGCGTCCCGCAGCTGGCGCAGGATCACTTCCGCGTCGTTCAACCTGACCGGCCGCGGCGAGGGCCCGGCCGAGCGCCAGCTTGTAATCCTGATTGGAGGGGTCGTTGACCGTCGCCTTGCGGAAGTCCTCGACGGCGCTCGGCGCGTCTTTATCCTTGAGGCTCTGCTGACCCGCGGCAAACGCGATTTGCGCTGCCTGGAGACGCACCTGATGCACTTGCCGTTCGGCCGCGCGCGTCACGGCAAACAGCGCGGCCGCGATGAGCGCGAGCGTCGTCAGAATAAAGAATTCGCGGCGAACGACGCGAGCAGTCCTTCCATCCTGCGCTGCCCCCGGGTATTCGTCGTCCACGTCACTCTCTTGAGTATCACGGTCGGAGGCTTCCGGGAAAGAGCCCGACACCGGATGTCAGACCTCGACGACGCGCACCGTCCAGAAATCGGCGGCCAAGTCCGCGTCGGCCAGATAGGCGTAGGGAATAGTGAAGAACCCGCCCCGGCCCCATGCCGTCCCCCAGGAATTCATCACCAGGAATCGCTGGGTCGTGTCGGAGTAGCCGACGGCCAGCACGGCGTGGCCGCCCACCGCGGCTTCCCCGGGCGAGGGCAAGGGAACCTTCCCCGAGGAGGCCACCTGCTCCGACTCGAAGCTCTCGTACACCGTGAAGCCGAACACGAAGGGATAGCCCGACGCCAGGCAGCCTTTCATCTGCGTGAGGTTCTGGAGCAGGCGCTGGTAGGCGATGGCCTGATGGTCGAGGGCCGCCTTGAAGCACGGCGCCGTGGGCTTCCGCGCGAACTTCCCGATGACATAGGGCCACTCGGGCTCCGGACAGACGCCCTGCTTGGCGATGCTCTTGATGCCGTCGCGAATCATGGCGCCGGCGTCCTGCGCCACGGTGTGCTCCATGGCGCGCTCGTTGTAGTAGATGAATAGCCGCGACGGAGCGAACGGGTCGGGCGCGCCCTGCTTCAGCTGGTCGAACCGATGCGCGCTCGCAATCGCATTGGCCGTGCAGCTCCCGAGCGCGCCCTGGTCGAGCACCGGCGGACAGACCGCCCGGAGATCGGCGGCCGGCGGCAACGCCTCCAGCGTCCGCCGAGGCGCCGAGTACAGATGGTCCCGCGCGTCCGGAAGATCCGGAATCCACCCAAAGTGCTTAACGCGGCGAGGCATGGGAGGACCTATTGGTCATTGAGCCATTGAGCCATTGGGCCATTGGGCCATTGGGCCATTGAGCCATTGGGCCATTGGCTACTACGCTACCGGGCTATTTGGCTACCGGGCTATTTGGCTACCGGACCATTGAACTGTCAATAGCCAATCGCCAGCACCCGACTAGCTCAACGACCAAATGGCCCAATGACCCAATGGCCCAATGGCCCAATGACCCAATGGCTCAATGGCCCGATGACCCAATGTCTCTACTTGCTTGTTCCGAACTTCCAGACGGTCTTGGTGTAGTAGGTCTGCCCGGGGCGTAGGACCGTCGACGGGAAGTCCGGGTGGTTCGGCGAGTCGGGGAAGTGCTGCGTCTCCATGGCGAAGCCGCCGAACTGGCCGTACTTGGCGCCGCCCTTGCCGACCACGCCGTCGAGCAGGTTGCCCGAGTAGAACTGCACGCCGGGCTCGGTGGTCGAAATCGTCAGCGTGCGGCCGCTGACCGGGTCGGTGACGTCGGCCGCCACGACCAGGCCGTCGCCCGAGCGATCGAGCACGAAGTTGTGGTCGTAGCCCTTGCCGTAGCCCAACTGCACGTTCGCGTCGTGGATGCGCGCGCCAATCGGCGTGGGCGTCCGGAAATCGAACGGCGTGCCGGCCACCGGCGCAAGCTCGCCCGTGGGGATGAGCCCCGCGTCAACGGGCGTGTACCGGGACGCGTGGATCTGCAGCACGTGCCCGAGCACGTCAGGCGATTGCCCCGCGCTCAAGTTGAAGTACGAGTGCTGCGTGAGGTTGATCACCGTCGGCTTGTCGGTCGTGGCTTTGTACTCCAGGGTCAGCTCATCGTTGTCGGTCAGCGTGTACTTGACCGTCGCGGTGACCGTCCCCGGGTAGCCCTCGTCGCCGTCCGGGCTGACGTGGGTGTACACCACGCCGACGCCGCTCACGTCCTGGAACGGCTCGGCCTTCCACACGGCCTGGTTCCACCCCTTCGTGCCGCCGTGCAGATGGTTGGCGCCGTTGTTCTTGGCGAGCGTGTACGTGTGGCCGTCGAGCGTGAACACTCCGTTCGCGATGCGGTTGCCGTAGCGCCCGATGAGCGCGCCGAAGTAGTTCGGGTTGGGCAGATAGCCGGCGAGGTCGTCGTAGCCCAGCACGATGTCGCCGGCATGACCATCGCGGTCGGGCGTCTTGACCGACAGGATGATGCCGCCGTAGCTCATGGTACGGACTTCGATGCCGTGCTGATTACGCAGCGTGATGAGGTCCACGACCTGCCCATCTGGCGTCCGCCCGAACGGCGCCGAGCTCAATTTTGGAAGAATCTTCACCTGGCCGGACTGACATCCGCCCGCGCCAAGCAGTGCACCGGCCAACAGCCACCCCATCCATCGTCGCTCGATCATGACGTCGTGCCTCCTTCGCCGGCAATAGTATTATTGACCCCGCATATCCTGCCATGACTTTGGAAATTGCGCTCGATCTTCGTGCCGAGCTCGGCGAGGGCCCGATTTGGGACGCCGCCCGCGCGCGCCTCCTGTTCGTCAACATCATGCGCGGCGACGTCCACGCGTTCGACCCGGCGACCGGCCAGGACGTGGTCGTCAACGTGGGCCAGCCGGTGGGCGCCGTCGCCCCGACGACGCGCGGCGACTGGCTGGCGGCCGTGCAGGAGGGCTTCCTGCGCGTTGCCCCGGACACGGGCGCGCGCACGCTCGTCGCGCGCGTCGAAGAAGACCGGCCCGACAACCGCATGAACGACGGCTACTGCGACGCCCGCGGCCGGTTCTGGGCGGGCACGATGGCGCTCAGCCACGCGCAGGGCGCCGGCTCGCTCTATCGCCTGGACCCGGATGGCCGCGTCACGCGGATGCTCTCCGACGTGACGATCTCGAACGGGATCGACTGGAGCCTCGACGGCCGCCTCGTCTACTACATCGACACCCGGACGGGACGCGTCGACGTCTTCGACAGCGATGTCGAACAGGGCACGATCGCCAACCGCCGGCCGTTCGTGGTGATTCCGCCCGACCAGGGCAAGCCCGACGGCCTCATCGTCGACGCGGAGGGTGGAATCTGGGTCGCGCTCTGGGGCGGCGGCGCCGCCCACCGGTACACGCCGGACGGCACGCTCGACCAGGTGATACCGGTCCCCGCCGCGCAGGTGACCAAGTGCGCGTTCGGCGGACCGGACTTGCGGGATCTCTACATCACAACGGCGTGGATGGGGCTGTCGTCAGACGCTCGGGCGGCGCAGCCACACGCCGGCAGCCTGTTCCGCTGCCGGCCTGGAGTCGCCGGCCGCCCGGCACATCGCTTCGCGGGGTAGAACTACTTCAGGTGTTTGCCGACGAGCTTGGTCATCTCGAACATGTTCACGCTGGCCTTGCCGCCGAAGACCGGCTTGAGCACCGCGTCCGCGTTGATCATCCGCTTGTTCTTGGGATCCTGAAGGTTGTGCTTCTTGATGTAGGCCCACAGCTTCTTCGTGACTTCGGTACGCGGAAGCGGCTTCGCGCCCACCACTTCAGCAAGCGCCGGACTGGGCGTGACGGGTTTCATGAAAGCAGCATTCGCACTCTTGGCCATTGGGTCTCCTCGGGAACCGGCGCCGACCGGGCGCCCCTCGTCCCTTTCTGAGGATAGCGCAAGACCGCGCTCGCGTACGGACTCTTCGCGAATAGCTCGTCAAGGCCAGATTTGACCGGGCGCCGGCCGCGGCCGGCCCTCCCCGGTCAGCGCGGCCAGAGCCAGCCGAGCACCCCGCCGGTCAGGAACGCGTACAGCAGCCCGTCAATCGTGGCCTTGAGCGTCGTGCCGAGCCTCCGCCGGTACCAGATCGTGAGCGGCCACTGGCCCAGGGCGTAGCCCATGAACGCCGTCGTGCTCGCGATTTGCGACACGCGCAGGTACGAGGCGCCGGGGCCCAGCGACCGGCTCGCCAGGTACGCGGCAAACAGGCTGACCACCAGGCAATACACAAACCATTGGACGAGCTGGCCGCCCATCTTCGGCCGCCCGTTCGGGAGGACCGTCGCCACCAGCACCGGGCCCTTGGTCATCTTCTCGACGAACGCCGGATCGCGCATCGCCGACGGGCTCCCGCCGCACGGCAGCGCGTAGTCGCCGGGCGGAATCGCAAACGCGCGAAGCGCCGACGCGACCTCGTCTTCGCGTGGAAACTTCGCCCAGTCGCTGCGGTGGTACGGCAGGACCATGTGCAGGATCGAGCTCGCGACGAACACGACGACCGCGGCCAGGACAATCGGTAGCCAGAGCGAAGACAAGGAAACCATCGGTACCTCCATGTATCGGCCTATCGACCTATCGACCTATCGACCCATCGACCCATCGACCCGTTTCGGCTGAACGCACCACGGCGTCCATCACGCGCATGTTGGCGATCGAGTCTTCGAGCGGCAGGACCTGCGGATGGTTCTCGAGCACGGCGCGCGAGAACTCGTCGGCTTCGATGGTGTATTGATCGCACGGGGCGACCGTCAACGTCTCGGTCGCGAGCCCCGTGGGAATCGACCCGTCGCTGAAAAACACCTGGCACGGCGCGTCGGGCGGCGCGTTGAACGGTATCTCGATCTCGACGCGGCCCTTCGTGCCGAGGATCTGCACGCGCTGATACGGCACGTGCCGCGTACTGCACGTGCCCACGCCGTGGCCCGCGCCGAAGTCGAGCAGCAGCGACGTCAGGACGTCGATGCCCATCGTGGGATCGCGGTTGATCAGGCCCATCACGCGATCCGGTTCGCGGCCGAAGATCCACCGCGACGCGTGCACGAGATAGCACCCGATATCCATCATCGCCCCGCCGCCGTACGGCGCGATGTTGCGGATGTTCTCCGGATGGTCGTTGAAGAAGCTGAAACAGCCGACGACCGCGCGCACCTCGCCGATGCGGCCGTCGCGGACCATGCCCATCGCGAGCGTCCACTGGGGATGCGACCGGATCATGAAGGCTTCCTGGATCTTCACGCCGGTCCGATCGCGCACGTCCAGCAGCGTCGCGGCTTCCTCCGCGGTCATGCCGATGGGCTTCTCGCAGAGCACGTGCTTGCCGGCCTCGGCCGCGCGAATCGCCCACGGCACGTGCAGGTGGTTCGGCAGCGGGATGTAGACGATGTCGATCGACGGATCGGCGAGGAGCGCCTCGTACGACCCGTAGGCGGTGGCGATGCCGAGCTCGGCGGCCGCCCGCTCCGCCTTGGCCGCGTCGCGCGAGGCGATCGCGGCGACCTCTGTCCGCCGGCCGCGCTGCATCGCTGGAATGACTTTCGTCATCGCGATGCGCGCCGCGCCGAGCACTCCCCACTTCGCGCGTGTTGTAGGCATCCCGGCGGATTCTACTCCACCAGTTCGCAGGAGTATGCTGAGGCCCTGGGCCCGAAGCCGGGAACCAGGGAATCGGCGGTCCACGGTCCCCGGGAGGCGATGATGCGCGCACTGCTGTTCTCGATGCCCGACGCCTTCGAGCACACCCCCGCGCTGACCATGCGGATGCCGAACGGCGCCCTGACGTCGCTCGCGGGCAACGTTCAACCCGCGCCACACGATCGCGGTCGCCGACCTCATCCTCGCTCGCCACACCGTTCGCGAAACCGTGACCCGTCTCGTCACGTCGTTTGCGCCCGACGTCGTCGGCCTCTCGGTGATGACGTTTCAGCGCGAGACCGCCCGCCGCCTCATCGCGCTCGTGCGGTCGCTCCGCCCGGACGCACGCATCGTCGTGGGCGGCTACGACCCGAGCCTCGCGCCGGAGGTGTACGAGCATCCCGCGTTCGGCGTGGATTTCGTGGTGCGCGGCGAGGGTGAAGCCACGTTCAATGCGCTGCTCAACGCCCTGGAGGCGAATCGCGGCGTCGAGGGGATCGCGGGGCTGTCGTACCGCCAGGGCGGCCAGTTCGTCCGGAACGCGCCGCGGCCGGTGAGCCGGCTGGATCACGGCCAGATCCGGCCGCCGAACCGGGCGGCCAGGGTGCTCTCCGGCTACACCATGATCGGCCGGCCGATCGACGTCGTCGAGACCTCGCGCGGGTGTACCTACGACTGCAGCTTCTGCTCGATCGTCGAGATGCGCGGCCGCAACTTTCACACGTGGCCGATCGAGCGCGTCGTCGCCGACATCGCCGACGCGCACGCCCGCGGCGCGCGCGCGATCTTCCTCGTCGACGACAACATCACGCTGAACGTCCCGCGGCTCCTGGAACTCTGCGCCGCCATCCGGCGCGCGGGCCTGCATCGCATCGACTACACCATCCAGGCCATGACGTCCGCGATTGCCTCGGCCGGCGACGAACTGGCGCGGGCGATGCGGGCCGCCGGGTTCCGCTACGTCTTCCTCGGCATCGAGAACGTGATCGACCGCGACCTGGCGTTTCTCCGAGCCGCGGCCAAGAACGCGCAGCGCGTTGGCGGGCGGACGGTCGGCAGCGCGACGCTCCGCGCCATCGACGTGCTCCACCGGCACAAGATGTTCGTCGTGGGCGGCCTCATCGTCGGCAACCCCGGCGACACGCCGGACGCCGTGGACGCCAACCTGACGTTCGCACGCAAGTTCGTCGACTGGCCCTACATCCAGCACCCGACGCCCTATCCCGGCACGCCGATGACCGAAGACTTCCGCGCCCGCCACTTGATCGCGACCGACGATGTCCGGGAGTATGACGGGACGACGGCGGTCGTACGCACCGAGCACATGGACGCCCTTGAGATCGAGTTCCGGCGGTGGCGGGCCGAGCGATGGATGAAGGTGCGGCACCTGCCGCCGGTCCTGGCGCACGCGCCGTGGTTCGTGCTCACGCACGGCGTCGGCATGCTGCGCCATACGTTCCGCGGTTCGCGCCTCAAGACCTGGCTCGGCCTCGAAAGCGAACGCGACGCCTTCAAGCGCTACCGCCAGATCCGCCGACAGGAGCGCGAGTACATTGAGGTGACGCCCTAGGGCGGCGGGCGGCGGGCTGCGGGCTGCGGGCTGCGGGCTGCGGGCTGCGGGCTGCGGGCGCCAAAATAACAAATAACCAATAATCAATAACAAATAATCCGATGACTCAGATGAGGCCGATGTGAGCGACCAGATTCTCGATTCCGTGCTCGTCGTCGAAGACGACGCCGCCCAGCGGCTGGGGCTGCAGCAGCTCCTGCGCGGCTGGGGCTTCAAGGTGGAAACGGCGACCGACGGCGAAGACGCGCTGCAGCAGGCCGCGCTCTCGCCGCCCACCATCATCCTGAGCGACCTCGTCATGCCGCGCATGGGCGGGCTCGACCTCATGCGCTCCCTTCGCCAGCAGCAGGACGACGCGACGATTGTCATCCTCACGGCGCAGGGCACCGTGGAGACGGCGGTGGAGGCCATCAAGCTGGGCGCCTACGACTACCTCACCAAGCCCATCGACCCGCAGCGGCTCAAGATCCTGCTCGACCAGATCGTCGAGCGGCACGGCACGCTGCGCGAGGTGCGCCTGCTCAGGCGCCAACTGCGCGAGCGCGGATCGTTCGGCAAGCTCATCGGCCAGAACGCCACGATGCGCGCCATCTATCACACGATCGAGCAGGCGGCGCCGACCAACGCGTCGGTCCTGGTGAGCGGCGAGTCGGGCACCGGCAAGGAGCTGGTCGCGCAGACCATCCACCAGCTCAGCCCCCGCGCGGCGCATCCCTACGTGCCGCTCAACTGCGCGGCGATCCCCGACACGCTGCTCGAGAGCGAGCTCTTCGGCCACGAGAAGGGCGCGTTCACCGGCGCGATCGCGCGGCGGCAGGGCTGCTTCGAGCTGGCCAACCGCGGCACGCTCTTCCTCGACGAAGTCGCCGAGATGACGCCGGCCACGCAGGCGAAGCTGCTGCGGGTGCTGCAAGAGCGGTCGTTCCGGCCGCTCGGCGGCCAGCGCGAACAGTCGGTCGATATTCGCGTGATTGCCGCGACCAACGTCGACCCGCGCGAGGCCGTCCGCCAGGGCAAGATGCGCGAGGACCTCTACTATCGGCTCAACGTCTTTGCGATCGAACTGCCGCCGCTTCGCGAGCGCAAGGACGACCTGCCGCTGCTCACCGAGTCCTTGGTCTCCGAGTTCAGCGCCCGCAACCAGAAATCGGTCGCGGGTGTCACGGCCGACGTCATGCGCGTCTTCGAGCGGTACGACTGGCCGGGCAACGTGCGCGAGTTGCGGAACGTGATCGAGCGCGCGACGATCGTCGCGCAGGGCCGCGTGATCGAGGCGGCCGACCTCCCGCCGCTGTCCGACCTGCAGGTCGCCTCGCCCGCCGCGCCGCCTTCGGCGGGACTCACGGCCGGCACGACCGTCGAAGAGGCCGAGCGCAAGCTCATCGAGATCACGCTCGTGCACACGCACGGCAACAAGACGCGCGCGGCCGACATGCTCGGCATCAGCCTCAAGACGCTCCACAACAAGCTCAACCGCCTCCACCTCCGCGAGACCACGTAGACCGCAGGACACTCGCGTTGACGAAGGCTTTTCACCATGAAGAACATGAAGGCTGGCCGCGACCGGGACCGACCGCCGACCTCGGCGCCGCCTGCGGCGGCGGCGAGGGGCGCGCGCGCCAGGGACGAGAGCACGACCGCCACCCAGCGTGTTCTCGCCCCTGGCGCGCGCGCCCCTCGCCCGGCCCGGCCAAGCCGGGCCGCCGAGGTCTCGCTGCGCCGGCCATCCTCCATGCGCTCCATGGTGTAGAGCCGGTGCCAGGAGTGATGTCCACCTCATGCGCTTGAGCATCAAGGCCAAACAGGTTGCCGGCGTCACGCTCCTCGTGGGCGTCGTCGTGCTGCTCTTGAGCGGGTGGTATCTCTCGCGGCTGCAGCGCGTCAACCTCGAGGAGGCGCAGGCGCGCGCGGTGCTCGTCGAGAAGACCATCTTCCAGCGCCTCTACGACGAGATCGCCTCCGGCGTCGATCCCCGTACGGGCCTGGCATCCGACGCGGGGCTCCACTCGATTCTGCAGGCCACGAGCGGCTACGAGAAGACCGTGCTCTATGCCACCGTGGTCGACGCCAGCGGCACGGTCATCGCCGACAGCGACCCGACCGCCGTGGGGCATCAGCGCCCGCCCGCCGAGAGCCTCGACGCGCTGGTCGAGCAAGGCCCGTTCGCCCAGGCGCGCGCGATCTTCGCCGGCACCCCCCGCACCTACGAAGTCACCCAGCCGCTGGCGCTGGCCAGTTCCGAGCCGGGCGGTCAGGCGACGGCGCTGGGGTCGATTCGGGTCGGCGTGTCGACGCTGTTCATTCGCGACGAGCTCGAGGACGCGCTGCGCACGCCGCTCCTCACGGCGCTCGGCGTGCTGGTGGGCGCGAGCCTGGTCGCGCTCCTCCTCGCGCAGCTCGTCGTCCGCCCTATCCACGTCATCGGCAGCGGTCTGGCGCGCCTGGGCCGCGGCGAACTGGATGTCGAAGTCGACCTGCCCTCCGACGGCGAACTGGCCGCGCTCGGCGAATCGTTCAAGGCCGTGAGCGATCGGCTCGCCGGCGAGCGCGCGCCGCGCGCCGACCAGGCGTCAGCGGTCGACCGCCTCGAAGACGCCGTCGCGCTCTTTGCCGGTGACGGCACGCTGCTCTTCGCCAACCCGGCGATGCGCATGGAGCTGCGCGACGGCGTGACGTCGCTCGACGACGCCTTCGCCGACGACCATCCGTACCGGGGCCTCGTTCAAGACGCCCTCGCGGGGCGGCACCCGCGCGATCCGGCGCAGGTCTCGGTGCCCGGCGGCGGCGAGCGGCTGGTCTCGGCGCACGCGATTGCGCACGGCAATGGCCAGGTCGGCGTCATGCTCGTCGCGCGAAACCTCGCCTACTTGAGCGAGGTCGAGTTCGACGCTGCGGTACTCGCGGAAGCTCGCGGCCCTCGGCCGCCTGTCGGCCGGCATCGCCCACGAGATCAAGAACCCGCTCAACGCGACGATGATCCACCTCGAGCTGCTGAAGATGCAGATCGCCGAAACGCCGGCCGCCATGGAGCACGTCAACGTCATCGCCGCCCAAGTCCGGCGATTGGACGAGGTCGTCCAGGGGTTCCTGCGGTTCACGCGTCCCGAGGACCTGGAGCTCGAGGTCGTGCCGGTCCGCAAGCTCTTCGACGACATCATGCCCATTGTCACGGCCGAGGCCCAGAAGTCGGGGATCGACGTCCGGCTCGACCTGCCCGACAATCTCCCGCCCGTGATGGCGGACCTGGGGCTGCTGCAGCAGGCGTTTCTCAACCTCGCGTTGAATGCCTGCCAGGCGATGCCCACTGGGGGCCGGCTCCGGATCACCGCGGTCGCCCGCCCCGGCCGCCGCGTCGAAGTGGCGTTCGAGGACACGGGCGTGGGCATCCCGCCCGAGCACCTCGAGAAGATCTTCCACCTGTATTTCACGACCAAGGAGCACGGCACCGGCATCGGCCTGTCGATGGTCTACCGCATCATCCAGCTGCACGACAGCGACATCGAAGTGCAGTCGGCGCCGGGCGGGGGCGCGACGTTCAGGGTCCTGCTCCGGCAAGGGTGAGCGAACCGGCCATCCAATTGGCGGACGGACTGCGGCATAATCGTTCGGATGTCGAAGTGGGCGGCCTGTCTCCTTGTGGCGACGATGCTCGCCGGAGGCGCGGCCTGTTCGAAGACGCAGGCGGCGGTCCCGACGTCGCGGGCGCCGCTCGTGACGCCCGATCCGCCGGATCGCGTGATCGTGCCGGTCGCCTTGCCGGCCGTCCCCCCTCCCTCGTCTCCACCCGCGGCGACACCCGCGCCGGCCGCGCCGCGGCCGCGCGACACGCCCGCCGCGCGGCCGCCCGTCGAGCGCGCCGCACCGGCCTCAACGCCCGCGCCCAACGCTCAGGAGGCGCCGACCCAGCCGCCGCCGGTCCTCGAGACGACGCAGAATTCCACGGAGCTGGAGTTGCAGGCGAGAGCGCAAATCTCGGCGGCGCAGCGCAACCTCGACCAGTTCGATCGCAGCAAGCTCGGGAGCAGCGCGCGCGCCCAATACGAAGCCGCGCAAGGCTTCATCCGCCAGGCCGACAACGCGCTGAAGGTCAGGAACGTCGCACTCGCGAAAGAATTGGCCGACAAAGCCGCCGCGCTCGCCGGACAGCTCGGACACTAGGCACTGGCGCTGGTAGGCACTGGGCACTAGGCCCCGGGCCCCGGGAAGCAATGCGCCTAGGCATTAGGCATCAGGCCCCGGACGGCCTTGGGCGTGGGCAATGGGCATTAGGGTCGCCTCGCAGGCGAGCGCCCCAGTGCCTAGTGCCTAGTGCCTAATGGCCGGTGCCGTTCCGGGGCCGGGGGCCCGGGGCCTGAGGCCCGCCGTCTACGGCCTGGGCCTGTCGTCTATGGTGTGGGGCCTGAGGCCTGAGGCCCGGGGCCTGCTCCGTATTGAGCCTTCACGTCGTCCCACTCTTGCTGCAGGAGCGCGGCGGCCGCGCGCGCGTCGCCGGTTGGCGCGAGATCGTGCGCGCGCTCGGGGATGATGACCTCCGTCACGAGGTGATCCAGGTCGGTGCGCAGCTTGACGGCGGCCGCGCCCGTCTCTGTCGCGCGAACCCAGCCGGCAAGCGCCGCGCCCCACGCCAGGTCAACGTCGCCCGCGCCGCACGCGGCCGCCGCGACCCAATAGACCGCCACGGACGACCGATCGTTCTGCCGTAGCTCGGTCTGCGCGCGTGCGAGGATGCGCGCATACAGCGGACGCCGCGCACTCTCCGGCCCCAGCTCCGCTTGGCGGTCGAGCGCCCCCGCCCACCATTCGAGCAGCCGATCGTGCCCGCCGGGGCCAAGGAGATCGGCGTGGGTCAGCGCCGTGTCGAAGAACTCCGCCGCCGCGCCGTAGCGGCCGTCGAAGTAGAACGATTCCCCGAATCCGACGATCAACTCGATGTGATCCCGCGGCAGCAGGCTGGCGTCATTCACGCTCACGAGCAGCGTGCGGGCGTCAGCCAGGTCGCTGGGGTCGGACGACGTGCGGTAGCGCTCGAGATGGGCGCGCGCGAGCACGACACCGGCCGCGTCAGCCAACGTGGGCGCGCCCCGCGCAGCCTGCGCGGCCTGGATCGCCCGGTCGTACTGCTGCTGGTTGTAGAACTGCCTGGCCTGCGCCAGCGCCTCGGTCGCCTGGGCCTGGGCGAGCGCCGGCGCCGCCCACACGCAGGCGCCACAGACGGCCATTACGGTTCGGATCAATCGCCGGCTCACGCGTACTCCTGTCATTGACTCTCGCCCTCTCGTCGGCGGTTGTCAATCGCGGCGTCAGCGGTCCGCCAGTCACGCCGAACGGAGCGTAACTCTTACACGCCTTATGGCGGCCGCGATGTCTCCCCAGGAGATTTCTGGCCCATTTCGACGGAATTCCTCTTGGCAAGGAACTTGAGTAATCAGGAGTTCGTGCGACGTATCGCGACCGGGGGAATCGTCATGGCGCTCGGGGCCATTGGCCTCGCCGCAGCCGGCCAATCCGTGCGCGCCCAGGAGCGGCCGACCTTCCGGGGCAGCGTCGACCGGGTGGTGGTGACGGCCGTGGTGCGCACGGCCACCGGCGAGCTCGTGAGCGATCTTGCCGCAAACGAGTTCACGGTGCAGGACAACGGCACGCCGCGTCCCATCGTGGACTTCCGGTCGGCGCCCACGGCCGCCTCGCTCGGCCTGCTGGTGGATGCGAGCGGCAGCATGGCGCTCGCCGGCCGGCTCGACGCGGCCCGCGTGGCGACGACCGAATTGCTCGGGTGGCTCACGCCGCAGGCCGACCAGGTCGCGCTCTTCGACTTCGACAGTGAGCTGCGCGAGCTGCAGCCGCTCTTGCCCGAGCCGGGCGCCGTGCTCGCCCGGTTCGACACGATTCGCCCCTTCGGATCGACCTCGCTCTACGACGCGGTCGCCGGAAGCGGGCGCCGCCTGGCCGATGAGGCCGGCACGCACCGGGCGCTCGTCGTCGTCACCGACGGCGGTGAGAACAGCAGCCGGCTTACGGCGGCCGACGTCAGCCGCACGGCCAGCGAGTTGGACGTTCCGGTCTACGTGCTCGTCGTCGTGCCGCCGCAGGATTGCCTGGACCAGAGCGCGAAGGACCTGCGCGCCAAAGCCGAGCGGCTGCGCGACGGCCCGCTCGGGCGGCTCGCGGAGTGGACGGGCGGCACGCTCCAGCTGACCGACAGCCCCGCCGCGATGAACCGCGCGACGAACCGAATCATCAACGAATTGCGCCATCAGTACCTGGATCGGGTTCGCTCCGGACAGCCGCCAGCCTGGCTGGCATTCGATCGAGGTGCGTGTGAAACAGAAAGGGCTGGTCGTGCAAGCACGTAGCGGATATCTGGCCGCGCCGTCGTCGGACGCGGGTCCGTCTCACTAACCACGGGTGTTCATAGGGAGGAAGCCATGCGGAAGTCGTCTTTCGTCATCGCCCTCGTTGCGCTGAGTGTCGGCGGGTCGGCGTGCGCAACGAAGGGATTCGTCAAGAGCCAGGTCAACTCGGTCAACCAGAAGGTTGACACGTTGGGCCAGTCGGTCGAGCAGACGCAGCAGCGCGTCCAGCAGAACGAGGGCAAGATCGGCGACGTCGATCAGAAGGCCCAGGCGGCACAGGGCGCGGCGCAGACCGCGCAGTCGGCGGCCGACTCGGCCGCCCAGCAGGCCGGGGCGGCCAACCAGGCGGCGACAGCCGCTGGAGCGACCGCCGATGCGCTCGACAAGGCGTCCAAGCGCCTCGTCTACGAGGTGGTGCTGAGCGAGAGCCAGGGCAACTTCAAGTTCGGCAAGTCCGCGCTGCCCGATCAGGCGAAGGCGACCCTGGACGATCTGGTCCAGAAGATCCAGGCCGATCCGAAGAACGTGTACTTCGAGATCGAGGGCCACACCGACAACGTCGGCGACAAGGCGCTCAACGAGAAGCTTGGGATGGCGAGAGCCCAGGCCGTCGAGATGTACCTCTACGAGCAGCACCAGGTTCCGCTGCACCGGATGAACGTGATCAGCCTGGGCGAAGACAAGCCGCTCGCGCCGAACACGACCCGGGCCGGCCGCGCCCAGAACCGCGCCGTCGTGATCCGCGTCCTCGACTGACGCTGAGGGGGGTCAGGTCATGCGCGCATGACCTGACCCCATGACCCGTTGGCACCATGGCGGCCGTGGAGGCGGGCAGCGTCGGACGCTTGACCTGGGTGGCCCGGCGTCGCCGGGCCGGGTGATCGGTGAGTTCGCCGACTGCGAGAACAGGGGGGCCTGCTGCCCTGCTCTCGCAGTCGGCGGACTCACCGATCACTGCCGCCGAAGGCGGCACCCAGGTCAGGCTGCTGGGCCAGCCTTCATGGGCTTCATGGTGCGTCCCGTCGACAAGAAGCGCCTCAGGACTCGCGCAGCGCGAAGTACACCGCGAGCGGCATCACCAGCAGACACACGCCCACGGCGCCGATCATGACTGCGTGATCGGCAGCAATTGTCACGACGGTGCTGGGCAGCGCCGTCGTCTTCACGCCCAGCATCGACGGAATCTCGGCCAGCCATTTCACGCCCTGCTGGAGCCACGGCGACGTCGCGCCGATGACGGCGCCCAGCAACCCCACGATCGACGCGAACGACAGGGCCTGGGCAATCGTGATTGGCCGCGCGGCCACGCGCGCCGCGTCCGCGCGCGCGCGCATCTGCGACCGCCACCACACGACGGCCGACTCGGGCACCGGCTGCGGACGAGCCGCCCCGTCCACGTCCTCGAACGCCGTCGTCACCATCACGACGTCCTGGCACACCGCACAGCCGTCGACATGGGCGCGGAGCGCCTCATCCGCTCGGTGCGGCCAGCGGCCGGTCGCGACCGCCGTCTGCACGTCGGCTTCATGCGCGCACTCGAACCGGCTCATCGCGTCCCTCCGATCTCGGGCGGCGCGTCCGGCCGGCCCAGGATCTTGGCCAGCTTGCGCCGCGCCCGATAGAGCAGCGGCTTCACGCTGGCGATCCCCACGCCAACCACCTCCGCGATCTCGCGGTGCGTGGAGCCCTCGGCATAGGCCAGCCACAACAGGGCGCGCTCGCGCGGCTTGAGCCGCGCGAGCGCGCGATCCAGGTCCGTGCGCCGCTCGGCCTGGGCGGCCACGTCCGTCGTGTCGAGCACGTCGGCCGCGTCGGTCGTCTCGTGCCACGTCCACGGGCGAAGCCGCCGGCGCCGATGCGCGTCGCGCGCGGCGTTCGTCGCGATGCGAAAGAGTGAGTTCCGCCGGTGCGTCTCGTTCTCATGCGCCGCGCCGGCACGCAGGAACCGATAGTAGGTCTCCTGCAGGAGGTCGTCGGCCGTCTGGCGATCGCCGGTCACCCGGACGAGGTACCGCCACAACGGGCGCGCCGTGCGGTCGTAGAACGCCCGGAACTGGTCCTCGTCCATGTGGAACGCGACGTCCAGCTCCCGGGCGCGCGCCTCGAGCCGCTGGACCTCTGAGAGCGTCATGTCACGAGTAAACACAGGCGTTGACCATCAGGTTACACGTCAGCCGACGATGACTTGTGGGCCGACGAATCGAACAAGCCGAGCCGGCGCGAGAGCGCGTAGGACACCCCGGCTGACAACACGAACCCAATCCCGAGTGCGAGCGCGAGTACGCCGAGCGTATAGAGCGGCTGCGCGGCCTGCGGCATGATACGCCCGCTCACCCACTCCAGCCCGAGGCCGCCGGCCGCCAGCACCAGGCCGGCCTGAATCGACCACAGAATGCGGCCGAGGGGCGCGCTCATGGGGCGGCCGCCCGGATCGAGCGAAATCGGCGCCGACTGCAGGAAGCGGCTGCCCGCCGGCGACTGCACGTAGGCCACCAGCTCATCGTTGCTCGTCATGCGATCGAGCAGCTTGTTGTGCACCTCGGCCTGGACCTTCGACAGCCGGTGCCACCGGCGGTAGTCAACGACGAGTCGCAGCAGCCAGCCCAGCGTGCTGAGAATGATGATGGCGACCGTGATGCCCGCCAGCCCGCCCATGAACTCTTCCCACATCTGGTACGACTGATACGTCGGATTGACGGACCGCGACTCGTAACTGTCGTCCGACACGCGCGACAGGTAGTAGGACGGGTCGCGCTGCACCTCGGGATGCTGGGCGAGAAAGGCCTGAAGGGCTGGATACGGCGCCAGGTAGTCCTGGTTGGCGAGCAGCGACGAGTCCAGCTTCAGGACGCGCCCCAGGGCTGGCGGGTACTTGTTCAGCAGGTCCATGAACTGGTCGCGCGTCCGGCCAGCATCGACGTCGGCCGCCATCTCCGACACGGTGCCCGCGGGCGCCCCGCCGACCCGGTGCAAGCTCGGCGGCACGGTTGCGGGCTGCTGCGCCAGGGCGGGGGGAGCGATGACGAGTCCCGCCGCGAGCAGGGCGAGGGCGGCGGTGAGCGAGCGAACAGTGGGTAACCGCATACTGAACAAGTCCTTTCAGCCAGTAGATACGCACCCGGCGGATCGGGGTGAACACGCGCCCGAAAGGCCTTGCCGCCCGCGCGCTTCGCGGGACATACTGCGCCCACTGAGCCGCCTGGCGCCGGCCTGTCTGACAGGCCTTGGCGCGCGATCGGCTGGACGGAGGGTGAGATGAGTCTGAAGGTGACCCGACGGGCGTTCCTCGAGCAGGCCACGTGCGCGGCCGCGCTCTCGGCCCTGGCTGGGCGCGGCGTGAAGGCGGCCGCGTCGAAGATGTGGATCTCGCTCAACGGCGCGGTCTCCCCTGGCGTGGGCGGTCTCGACAAGATCCGCCTCGCCGCCAAGGTCGGCTACGGCGGCGTGGACTGGGACCTCGGTCCCGCCAAGACCGCGGGCCTCGACGCGACCAAGGCCCTCTTCGCCCAAGTCAACATCAAGCCCACCATCGTCGGCCTCCCGATGGGGCGTCCTTTCCCGTTTGGCGGCGAAGACGACGCCTTCAAGGCCGCGCTGCCGCAGTTGGCCGACGACGCGGCGTTTGTGGCGGCGGTGGGGTGCACGCACATGATGGTCGTCCTCTCGCCGTCGGCGCCCGTGCCTGCGGCCGAATACCGGCCCAAGGTCGTGGACCGGATCTCGGCAGTCTCCGAAGTGCTGCAGAAGTCGAACATCCGCCTCGGGCTGGAGTTCCTCGGGCCCCTCTACTTCCGCCAGCGGCCCAACTCGTATCCATTTATCTACACGCTCCCCGACACGGTGGCCCTGGGCAAGGACTGCGGCCCGAACATCGGCGCCGTGCTCGACGCGTGGCACTGGCATCACTCGGGCGGCACCGTCGCTGACATCCTCGCCACCGACCCGCAGCGCATCGTCCAGGTACACGTCTCGGACGCCAATAAGGAGGCGCCGGAAGACGTGCGCGACAACCAGCGGCTCATGCCGGGCGAAGGCATCATCGATTTGGTTGGATTCTTCCAGGCGCTGCAGAAGATTGGCTACGAAGGCGGCGTCTCACCCGAGCCGCTCGGCCGGATTCCCAAGGACATGTCGGCCGAAGACGCGGCCAAGCTCGGCCTCGACACGACGACGGCCGTCATGAAGAAAGCAGGAGTTCTCTGATCGCCGCGAGTGAGCGGTCGCGAGCGAGCCACGCGCCCCGGAGCCGCGCGACAAAGCGCGCGGCGAGGGCGCGTGCAGGGGGTCCGCGGGGCAAAGCCCCCGGAGCAAACATGAAGAAAGCAGGAGTTCTCTGATCGCCGCGAGCGAGCGGTCGCGAGCGAGCCACGCGCCCCGGAGCCGCGCGACGAAGCGCGCGGCGAGGGCGCGTGCAGGGGGTCCGCGGGGCAAAGCCCCCGGAGCAAACATGAAGCGCATGAAGGCTGGCAAGCGTTCGGTGACGCGGACCTGGGCGGCCCGGCAGAGCCGGGCCCGGCGACAGGAGTGCGCGTCACATCTGAGCGCACGCGGGATGTCGGCGGTGCGTTCAGATGTGACGCGCGCTCCCGTCGCTGCCGCCGCGGGCGGCACCCAGGTCCTCGCGGACACGATCTGCCTCCATGCGCTCCATGGTGAAGATCTTCGTGATCGCGATTGGGCGTTGGGATTAGGGTCGGACTGAGCACCAAGGAAAACGTGTTCGTTTCACAGAAGCTCGCATGGCCGCTGCTCGTTGGAGTGACCGTGTGCGCGGCTGTCGTCCTGTTCCTGGTACATCGGTCGCGCACGGCGGTTGGCCTGCAGGCCGATCCCGATCACCCCGTGCTTGCGATTGGCGCGCCGGCGCCGGACTTCTCGCTCCCCGGCATCGACGGAAAGACGCACTCGCTCGCTGACTATGCCGGCGCCAAGGTGCTGGCGGTGGTCTTCGCGTGCGACCACTGCCCCGCGTCACAGCAGTACGAAGGCCGCATCGAGGCGATCGCGCGCGACTACCGGTCGAAGGGGGTGGCGCTCGTCGCGATCAACCCGTTCAACCCGAAGTCGCTGCGCTACGACGAGCTCAGCCACACGGACGTCGGCGAATCGCTCGCCGACATGAAGGTGCGCGCCGCGTCCCGCCATCTCGACTATCCGTATCTTTCGGATGGCGAGACGCAGGCCGCCTCGGCCCGGTTCGGCGCGGTGGGCACTCCTCAGATTTTTATCTTCGATGGGGCGCGGCACCTAAGCTACGAAGGCCGAATTGACGATAACCCTCGCGAGGACCTGGTGCGGGTGCGGGACGCCCGGCGCGCCATCGACGCGCTGCTCGCCGGCCAGTCCGTGCCGGTGGCCCGGACGAGCGTCGAGGGCTGCGGCACCAAGTGGGTCAGGACGGTGGACACGGGCGCGGCCGCCGAACAGGCGGCCATCGACGCCGAGCCGGTCGAGGTCTCGATGGCCGGGCCGGCCGAGCTCAAGGCCCTCCGCGGCAACGGGACCAAGAACCTGTTGCTCATCAATTTCTGGGCCACATGGTGCGGCCCCTGCGTCAGCGAGTTTTCGGATTTGCAGGACACGTATCGCATGTATCGGTCGCGGCCGTTTGGCCTGGTCACCGTTTCGGAGAACCAGCCCGAGGAGAAGGCGGCAGTGCTCGCGTTTCTTGATAAGAAGCACGCGTCGAGCCGCAACCTGCTCTTCGCGACGCCCGATACCTACGGCTTGCAGGAAGCGTTCGACCCCATGATGGGGTCGGCCGTCCCGTTCACGGTGCTCGTCGCGCCGAACGGCGACGTGCTCTATCAGGAGCTTGGCTCGTTGGACATGATGAAGGTGCGGCGCGCGATCCTGGCGAATCTGCCGGACGACGGCCAGCACCCCGGCCAGCGCGCGTACTGGTCGGCCGACTGACGGAGACTCCCCATGACGCTCACACGCCGCCACCTCACCATCTCGCTCGCGGCCGCCGCTGGTGTAGCGGCCGTGGCTCTCACTTCGGCGCTGCCGTTTGGCCAGGGCCGCGGCATCCAGGCCGACACCGAGCATCCCGTGCTGGCGATTGGATCCTCCGCGCCCAACTTCTCGCTCCCCGGCGTTGACGGCAAGATGCACACGCTGCACGACTACGACAGCGCCAAGGTCTTGGCGATCATCTTCGAGTGCAACCACTGCCCCACCTCGCAGCTCTACGAGGGGCGCATCCGCAAGCTCTACGAGAGCTACCGGCGCAAGGGCGTCGCGTTCGTGGCGGTCAACCCGAACAACCCCAAGTCGATTCGGCTCGACGAGCTCGGCTACACGGACGTCACCGACTCGCTCGCCGAGATGAAGGTGCGCGCGGCGTACCGGCGCATCACCTGGCCGTATCTCTACGACGGCGACAAGCAAGCCCTCGCCAACGCGCTCGGCGTCGTCGCCACGCCGCACATCTTCATCTTTGATGCGAACCGCAAGCTTCGGTACGAGGGACGCATCGACGACAACCAGCGCGAGGACCTCGTCAAGTCCGAGGACGCGCGCCACGCGATCGACGCGCTGCTCGCCGACAAGCCCGTGCCGGTGGCGCGGACGCGCGCGTTCGGGTGCACCACGAAGTGGCTCGACAAAGCCTCTGGCGTCGAGGAGGAGTGGACGAAGATCGAAGCCGAGCCCGTCACACTCGACAACGCGTCTGAGGCGGACCTGCAGACGCTCCGGCGGAACGCGACCGACAACGTGTTGCTCGTGCACTTCTGGTCCACCTGTCCGGCGTGCGAAGCGCAGTTTGGCGACCTCGAGACGACGTATCGGATGTACCGGCTGCGGGCGTTCAACTTCGTCACGGTCTCGACCGACCCGCCGGCCGCGCGGTCATCGGTCATGACGTTTCTCGACGCGCAGCACGCCTCGGGGCCGAACAAGCTCATGACGGCGACCGACGACGGCGCCGAGCGCGCGATGTGGGGCGCGGTCTGGAAGCCGGGGATGCCGTTCACGGCGGTCATCGGCCCGGGCGGGAAGATGCTCTACCAGAAGGCGGGCAAGTTCGACCTGCTCGAGGTGCGCCGCGTCATATTGGCCAACCTGCCGGACACGAAGTCCTACATCGGGCAGAAGGCATACTGGTCCAGCCGGTAGCGGCGTTTCTCGTGGAGCCGCGGGGCTTCGGACCCGAGGGCGATCCCGCCCCGTGTGGTAGCATTTGAGATTCGGGGCGCGCGCCTGGGGCGCGCCTAGGGGAGCGCCATACTTCCCTCCTCGCGCCGCCAGATTCCGGGCGTCGCGAGGCCGAGAGTCGAGTCCGAGCGCCGGCGTAGCTCAGTTGGTAGAGCAGCTGA
>CAWKHL010000013.1:0-198382 GCA_963849525.1 uncultured Acidobacteriota bacterium
ACGTCCTGCTGCAAATCCGCCAGCTCGCGACCGGCTACAGCTTCTACAGCGGCATCGGCATCAGCTACCGCTTCGGCTCGATCTTCAACAACGTCGTCAATCCGAGGTTCGGAGGGAGCTGAAACTCAGCGCGCCATCTGCATCGGCGGCGCAAAGCCCACACTCTGAAGGACAACCGTCGCTGCGAACAGCGCCACGACGGCCGCCGTCACGCGAAGCAGCATCCGCCGCGGCGGCACGCCCGTGGCCAGGGCGCCGATCACGCCGCCCGAGAGACCCAGTTCCACGGCCTGACCAAGCCACCAGCCCAGCAGAAGCGGAACGCTGGCGTGCTGATCGTGGACACCCCAGTACGAGAGCACCCCGGACACGGACCCCGCCGGCGGCAAAGCCGTATCGCGAGCCGGCGCCGAAGCCGCGGACGTCGAGGCGGCGCAGGAGCCAGAACAGCGCCCACGTCAACAGGAGGAAGGACAGGTAGCCGAGAGGAATTCGTCGGAAGGCCTACTCTGGTGGGCAAGGACGAACCCACCTGGATCCAGATAGAGCCGCGCGAGCAGCCCTCCGTGCAGAAACACATCGACGCCGAGCGACAAGAACCAGGCCAACAGCACCGCCGGCGCCGGCCGGGCATACGAAGAGGACATCCGTCCTTCGACTTTCTCGCCGGCTACCGTGGGCGGGAATCGGCCGCACGTCAGATAGGGGCCGTGGCAGACGTAGGGGCCGGCGTCAGCCGGCCCAAATCGCTATCTCAGGTACAGGTGCACTCCGGCCAGGAAAGTCCCACCGGCCGCCGTTACTCACGAGCGCGGCGCTGTGGAAGTCCGTGTAGCGCATCTCGGTGCTGACGGTCAGGCCGCCGGCGTTGGCAAAGCCGAACTCGAGGCCCGCGAAGCCTTGTCCGCCCATCCCGTTGAAGTTGAGCCGCGAGCCGCCCAGCGTCGCGACGCCGTACCGCGTGTAGTTGAAGCCGCCGCCGACGTACGGCCGAACGCTCAATTCGAGGCGGCGGGGTTCGGGCTCTTGAGCCGCACCATCACCGACGTCGCCGCGTAGGCAGACGAGGGGACGCGGATCGCGCTGGGGCGGCATAGCTCGGCGTCCAACCCGCGCCGACCTCGACGCCCACGAATCGTGACGGCCAGAAACGAAACGCGCCGCCGCCGCCGCGCGACGTCGTCGGAATGTTGGCGCCGATGCCGACGGTATGCCGAATCGGCTGGGCCGGCGCGGCAGCCTGCTCGGGATGACCGGCCCCTGCGCGTCGTTCACGACGTCGGGCGCGGCTGGGTTTGCGGCGGGCTTCCCCGTCTCGGGGCGCTTGACCGTCGCCGTGCGTTCGGGCGTCCTCGGTTTCGGAACAGGTGTCTGCGCATCGCCAGCTTGAACGACTGGCGCCGTGGGCGGGGTGACGGTCTGCGGCGGAACCGCAACAACGGTGACCAGGAGCAACGACGCGAGCGTCATACTCGAACCCTCTTCCTGACTGGCTTGGCTGGCGGCCCTATTATCGCACCGGGGCCGCTCGCTTCAAAGACCGCTGCCACCGCCGCCGGTCCGCGGCGGCGGCAAGGCCAGAGTCGCGCTTTCGAGCCCTGGCGACGAGGCGGTGAGCGTCACCGTCGCAGTTCCGGGAGCCGTGAGTCGAAGCACTGCCAGGCCGCGGCCTTCGTAGGTCCGGTGGGGACAAAGCCGTCGGGTCTTCGATGTCGTTCAAGTTGCCGTTGCCGATCCCGAGGATGCGCGCCGGGCCAGCGATCGAGAAGGTCACCTCCGCGTCGGCGTCCGTGACGCGCACGCCGTTCTCGTCGACGATCTGAAAGGCCACCTGGGAGATGTCGCCGTTGTCAGACAGCACCGCCGACTTGTCCTCGACCAGCTCGATGCGCTTCGCCGCACCGGCCGTGCGCAGCGAGAAGCTCGCCACGGTCTTTCCTGCCGTGGTCCCCGTCGCCGTGAGCTCGCCAGCTGCGGACACGGACGGTCCAGCTCAGCACACCGGCGTCCGCATCCGCACGGAGTTTCCTGCCGAGCGATCGACCGTTCAGGCTGAGCTCCACCGACTCCGCATTCGTGTACACCACGACGTTCATCGTCGAGCCCGCCGGCCAGTTCCAGGTCTCCTTCGGCGGCGACGGACGCCGCCGCGCGCCACCCCCAGCCGGCGGCGCCGGAGACGCGCGAGGTAGACCATCGGCTCATCGCTCCAGAGACTCTGGCGGAACCAGGCGAGGGGCTTCTTGAACCCGCAGAGATCGAGCAGCCCCGGCGCCGTTGGCGCGATTCGGAAACCGGCCCGCCTCGCCCAGGTAAT
Organism: uncultured Acidobacteriota bacterium; assembly: GCA_963849525.1. Taxonomy (GTDB): domain Bacteria; phylum Acidobacteriota; class Vicinamibacteria; order Vicinamibacterales; family SCN-69-37; genus CAVXSP01. The sequence goes on from CAWKHL010000013.1 coordinate 2,318, forward strand.
CGATGCCCGTCCAGAGGAACTGGCCGCGCCACGTACGCGTTGTCGCGGACCACGGTCCAACTGATTCACGCCCGTGTCTGGTCTCACTGCCGAAGATGAACCGATTCGGGATACTTCGCGTGATCGGCCGCATAGCGCGACTCCTGGTAGTTGTAGCCGACGACGTCCAGCAGTTCCGCCAGCCCGACGGCGTCGGACATCGCCACGCTGGCCAGCGCCGGCCGTCACCGGGCGCGTCGGGTCGAGTCGCTTGACCGCCTCGATCAGCGGCCTGGCGGGCTCGACCATGATCGCGGCGCCGGCGGATTCTCGCGGCTGGTAGTCGCTGACCGAGCGCCGGGATCGGAGAACGGATCGTTGGGGTAGTCGATCTCGTTGCCGATGCTCCACATGAAGACGAGGGATGGTTGCGGTCGCGGCGGACCATGTCTTCGATGTCGCGCACCGACCACTCGGCGAAATCCTCCGCATAGCCGAAGCGGCTGGGCGCGCCCGACATTCCGGCCGGTCGACCCACTTGTTCTTGGCCGGCGTGAACTCGTCGAACGCCTCGTCCTTCACCAGCAAGCCGAGCCGGTCGCAAAGGTCGAGCAACTCGGGCGCGGGCGGGTTGTGGCTCGTGCGAATGGCGTTCACGCCGAGCTCCTTCAGCACGCGCAACCGCCGTTCGCATACGGTCCGGCACCGCGGCGCCCAGGCAGCCGGCGTCGTGGTGGATGCAGACGCCCTTGAGCTTGATCGGCTTGCCGTTGAGTAGAAGCCCTGGTTTGGATCGAACGCAAGCGTGCGGATGCCGAACGGGGTGGAAGCTTGTCGGCGACATCGCTGCCGGCGCGGCTCCGAAGTGCGAAGCTCGTAGAGACGGGCGTGTCGGTCGACCAGCACTCGGGATGCGCCACGTCGATGCGGCGCCGAGAGTGAGGTTGGTGCCGGCCGGGACGCTGGCGGGCGTGGCGGCGTGCGCGACGACGGCGCCGCGCTGCAGGACGTCCGATTGGAGCGAGAACGCGCCGGTCCTCGTTTGAACCGTTCTCGATTGTGGTGTTCAGCTCACGGTGGCCGACGCCGGCGTTACCACTGGCGTCGTGAAGGCCGTGCGGCGAGATGCGCAGCGGATCGGTGAAGCGCAGGTGCACGTGGCGATAAATGCCAGAGCCGGTGTACCACCGCGAGTCGGCGAAGCGGGAATGATCCACGCGCACCGCGATCACGTTGTCCGCGTTGCCGAACCGTGGAACGGAGTGAGTCGCATTCAAAACTCGAATACCGTAAGGCCGGCCGCCGACGAGTTGTCCATTGAACCAGACTTCCGAGTGGTCGTAGACGCCGTCGAATTCGATCGCGGCGAGTTTCCCTGCCGGCGGGTCCAGGCGGAAATGCTTTCGGTACCAGCCGATGCCGCCCGGGGCGTAGCCCGTGCCGCTGGCGTATTCCGGTCCGAGTGGGCCTTCGATGCTCCAGTCGTGCGGGAGGTTCACGTCGCTCCAGGCCTTGTCGTCGAACGCCGGCTGCATCGCGGCCGCAAAGTCGCCCGGCTGAAGCGCCAGCCTGGGTCGATGTTCTGAATGACCCGAGCGGCGGCCTGCGGCGGAGCGGAAGTCTGTGCGTAGGCGTGCGGCGCCCGGTCCGCGGCCGCGAGACCGAGGAGGCCGATCGTCAGCCACGCCAGGCGCCGGGCAGCCGTGGACATGCGTGCCATTTGCGCAAAGTGTATCTGTCTTCGTTCATTCAGTCTTCAGCACTGCGAACGGGTCGCGGCGACTCACGCCGCGCGCGGGCAGCCACGCCGAGAGGATCGCAATCCCGGTGAGGATGGCCGCACCGGCCGTCCACGCCACAGCATCGTGCAGCGTGGTGCGATGGAGCGGGGACGGCAGCGTGCTCTGGCGGAGTGCGTTCGCTATCCACATCGCCGCGGCCGCGCTACCGGCGAAGCCGGCGCCGAGTCCCACGGCCACCGGCACCAGCGCCCGGCCGACCACCCGCTGCGTGACGCGTCTCGGATGTCCGCCGAGTGCGACGCGTATGGCAATTTCCATCCGGCGGCTCGCGACGACCACGGCCTGAATGCCGAAGATGCCGATGCCGGCGACCACGAGAGCGATCGCCCCAAACGCGCCGAAGAGCATCGTCAGCATGCGCGGGGTGGCCAGCGCACTGTCGCTGACCTGCGACACCGTGATCCGAGCGTCAGGCAGACGAGACCTCACAGCGGCCGCTACGATCTCGTAGACACTGTCGAGCCCCGCCGGCGTTGTCGTGACCATCGACATCGTGCCAAGGCGGAGCGTGCCCCACGGGACGAGGATCGCCCGCACGACGGCAGTTTCGCGGCGCGGACGGATGTTCCCGGCGACGCCGATGACCTCGAATGCAGACCCGTCCGGGGCGTCCACGCGGCGGCCGAGGGGATCCTCTCCGGGCCACCTGACCGACGCGATGCGAGCGCTGACGATTGCCACCCGCGCGTGCCCGCGTTCTTCGTCGCGCGTGAACATGCGGCCACGGACGATCGGAGTGCCCACAACGTCGAGGTAGCCTGCGGTGGCTTCGACGAGACCGGCCCGGCACTTCCCTTGGACGATCGAACAACTGGAGGCCTCGAACGCCTGGTCCGGACGCTCCCGGCGCACGGCCTCGCAGCGCATCGTTCTGCCGCACGAAGCGATCCACCGGCGTTTCGGTCGCACGGACCGGCATGGCGCTCGTCGCGACGTAGAGGTTCGTGTTGTCGAATCCAAGCGGCTCGGCCGCGAGCCGGTTGAAGCTCGTGACGATCACCGACGCGCCGACGACGATGAGGGTGGCGATCGCGACCTCGATTGCGACGAGCGAACGGCCCCAAGCCGGCGGGACAGCTCCGCGGCTCGTGCGCCCAGGGCCGAGCGCCGAGCGTAGATCGATGCGTGTCGCGTGCCGCGCGCCGACAGTCGAGAACGCGGCGTTGGCGAGACAGGTGAGACTCGCGAGCGCCGCGATCGCGCGAGGATCGAGGGTGGACGGGAGCATGGCAGCGGGCAGCGGAGGGAGGAGCCGGGACACCACTGGATAGCTCCACTCACAGAGCAGCACCGCCGTGCCGGCAGCCAGACCCGCCAGCATGGCTGACTCCACCGCCAGTTGACGGCTCACGCGCCAACCTGAGGCGCCGAGCGTCGCCCGCACGGCGACCTCTCGCTGCCGTCCCAGCCCCCGCGCAAGCAGCAGGTTGGTGAGGTTGACCGTGGTGAGCGCGAACACAAGTGAAGCCGCCAACAGCAGCGCGACGACCGTCGGCCGCCACGACGCGAAGACGCCGGCGTGCAACCCCGTGACGAGCACGCGTGCTCGCGCCGCCGGAGGCACGGTGCGCCAGAGGCGTCGAGGGCAACGTCCAGCTCGGCCTGCGCCTGTTCCGCCGTCGCGCCGTCGCGCAGGCGAACGACCGGAGACAGATAGGCGAAGCTCGGCTGCGCGTGCAGCGCGAACGGCTCGTCGGCGACGTAAATCTCGACGCCTGGATCCACGTAGCGATCGGCGCGATGAACCTATCGGGCAGCACCCCGGCGATTTCGACCGGTCCGTCCCGAAACTCGATGATGCGACCAGGAACGTGGGCATCGCCGCCGAAGCGGCGTTGCCACGCGCCATAGGAGAGCAGCCCGACCCGCACGGGCCGTCGCGTGCCGTCACCCGGCACGAACGAGCGGCCGAGCACTGGCGTCACGCGCAGCACAGCGAACGTGTCTTCCGTCACTTCCTGGCGTTGCCAGATGGCCTCGTCGGGATTCAAGGGCTCGAGTGTGCCCGTTTCCGTGACGCCCGCGACCGACGCCATCGTGCGGCTTCGGCCGACCGCAAGCACGGCGGCGCCTGGCACCCAGGGCGCGCCGCCGCCGGACGGCCGAGGCGCAAGAAGCAGGAAGAGACGGTTCGGGTTGCTGGACGGCAGGGCCGGAAGAGCATGCCGTCGGCGACGGCAAAGACCACGACGTTGAGACCGAGCCCGATCGCGAGCGTGAGCGCCGCCGCAATAGTGAAGACCGGCGCTCGTCGAAGGAGCCGCGCGCCGAAGCGGATATCGGACACGAAGATCGTCGATGAGGCGTGCGCCGCGCATGTCACCGCTCCTCCCGTTCGGCCGGTTGATCAGCCGGTCTCTTTAGTGCAATCCGCACGCAGCGTCAGGCGCCGGCGCGCGCCATTCGTATCCCATTGGAGCCGGCTTTGTCCCTCCTTATGTGGCTATCGTCGAAAGAGTCGTTACTGTAACCCAGCCATCCGTGTTGCAAGCTCTCAGATTGGTAAATCTGATACTGTACTCCCGATGGCCGAACCCGAAGTCTCATCGGGGCCCAAATCGTAGCCGTAGCTCGAGCCGAGCATACGTTCCGGCACGCCGTCCAGCAGGCGGGTTCACGACAGCCAAGCTCGCGCCCAGTTCCAACTCTTTCAAATCTTCTTGTAATGGCTTTCCCGGAATGCCGTCTCTGCAAGAACGAATTCCTCCACCTCGCCGACGGTGGCCTCACGGCCGCCGAAGCGATCGAGAATCTGTTGCCTCAGCACATCGACAGCAGGTTCGCCGAACAGTACCATCTGGTTCGGATCGGTCGCGTCCGAGAACGTGAACTCGCCGGCCCTGTCGATCTTCCACATCGCCTCCTTCATCTTCTGCAGGCCCTTCCGATTGTTCGTGGCGTAGAAAAGGAAGTAGTCCGTGACGTCACGCCCGTTTCGCATCTCGAATGACCGAACGTACTTGGCGCCAGCCGTCGTGCGGAGCTGTTCGACGTAGAGGTCGTGGAGGAATCTGTTTCGTAGTTGCGGATCTGCGATCGAGTTGCATTCACGCCATCGTGTAGCGCCGAAGAAAGAGTCGAAGTTCTCGCCCTGCTGTCCTTGCGACAGAAATCGATTTATCTCCTCTTACATGAACGTGACGAGCACTTCACAGCTTTGGTGCCTCATCACCCGCTGCACAATCGAAAATGGCACGCCCTTCCACCAAACGGATCGATGAAGGCAAACGTCGGCGGCAGCGATTGGCGCTTGCTTTCGTAGAACGCCAGGAATTCGGCGAAGGCTTCCTCAAAGGTCTTGCCTTCGGCAATCTTCACGCGGATGTCTGCCGGCCTCTGAATGCCGTCGACGATACTTTGCAGGACGCGCGCTCGCTCCACGTCAAGCTCCACGAACAGAAACAGGACCTTGGTGCCAGGTTTCGTCTGCTCGATTGCAATCTTCAGGGCAATGACCGGTGAGCCGTCCTCGCCTTTGGAACACCCTGCCGGGCCCCGCGAACCCGTCAATGTAGGCAATCTGCGGGAACCCGCCGAGGCTGAGGATTGGCGTCCACGCCTGCAGGTAGCGCTTGAGAATTTCATGCTTCGCCCGCGTATGCGGCTCCAGGGCCCAGATGGTCGTCTGCGGAGCGGCCATGTCAGGCAGTGCGCCTGACCAGGCTTTCTCCAGCAATGACTCCGAAGTCACCGCCAGGCGAGAAGCTGTTCGTTTGTAGCCGCGCTGCCGCAAGCGTTCTCTCGGTGTCTGGCAATCGCTTCGGCGAAGGAGCGGCGGCATCTGGTCGTACGTCCTGCCGCGAAGGCGCCGCCCTGTCTCACTCTTTCGAATCCCGCCCCACTGCTTGAAGAAGAACGGGACTTTCGCGGCCTCACATTGCTCCCGAATCGAAAGAACCCACTCTTCTTTCATTGGGCGCGCGCCGGGGCCACTTTCCCCGCCGACTATGACCCACGAGATTCCCCCGAAGTCGGCAGTTTGCCGATATCCTCCAGCAGCGGCTCAATTGAAAGGAACCGCACTGTTACGGGCGCAGCTTGCAGGTCGGTCGATTCGCGGATCCATACCGACGGTCTTCCACCGATAACACCCCACCAAATATGGGCCTCTGCCGCTGCGTCCCTTAAACGACCAGCGAGCAGTTCCCTAAGACGCCCTGAGCGCTTCGTAAGAACCTGGTAGGTGTGCCATCGCGCAACGCGCATCGTGGCGGCCACCTGAGCGATGTACGATTCCGGGACCTCGTCGTGGAAGAGGTCGCTCATCGAGTTCACGAAAATCATCCTCGGCTCGCTCCACCGAAGGGGTTCGCTCAGCTTATGCGGTACGAGCCTGAGGTCGAAGCCTTGCTCGAACGGATGCCCCGACACTCCCCTGAAGCGCTCCGCAAACCGCTCTGCGTAGCAATGCTTGCAGCCGGGGCTGATTTTGGTGCAACCGCGCACAGGGTTCCACGTCGCATCAGTCCACTCGATTTTGGAATGCTCACTCATGACTGATTCGCTGTTTGTTCGCCTACATTAAAACCTGCCAGATCCCACGTCAAGGGCTCGAGTGTGCCCGTTTCCGTGACGCCCGCGACCGACGCCATCGTGCGGTCTTCGGCCGACCGCAAGCACGGCGGCGCCTGGCACCCAGGGCGCGCCGCCGCCGGACGGCCGAGGCGCAAGAAGCAGGAAGAGACGGTTCGGGTTGCCGTACGGGCAGGGGCCGGAAGAGCATGCCGTCGGCGCCGGCAAAGACCACGACGTTGAGACCGAGCCCGATCGCGAGCGTCAGCGCCGCGGCAATAGTGAAGACCGGCGATCGCCGAAGGAGCCGCGCGCCGAAGCGGATATCGGGCACGAGATCGTCGATGAGGCGGGTCATCCCCTCACACGGCGACGACCTGCGCCAGGATGGCGACGGTCCAACGGATTGACCGGGCCTTGTCGATCCGAATATGTTTGCGGTCGTTCACCACGATCAACCAGCCGTCACCTGCCAGAAGCCGTGCTGCACGCCGCCCTGGATGTAGATGGCGAAGGTCCCGTGGCCCGGGATCTCCAGGGGCGGGTGCGCGATCTCGCCGCCGGCCGCCACCACCGCGGCAACAGCCGCCTCGATATCGTCGACGAGCCAGTAGGGTCGCACGATCGGTTTCTCGCTCTCGTGCATGGGCGCCCGCACGCCGACCAGCCCGCCGCCAGCAAGCGCCGCCGTCCGCGCGTTGCCCAGCCCCGCGTCCGGTGCGCTGAACTGCACGCGGTGCGCCGCGGAATACGCGGCGCACACCGCGTCGATCTCCACCGGTCACAATCTCGAGATAGTGAATCTGCATCCGTGCGGCTCATCCTTCTTGTACACGGCCGCCCCGACCATCGTGCCGGCCACGACGGAAATCAACACGGCGCCCGCCGACCGGATGAAGAACTCGAACGTGAACACGCCCATGATTTGCAGCGTCATGAAGCTGAACGTCGAAAATGCGAACAGCGTCAGGGCGGCGAGCAGCGCCGTGTTCGGGCCGGGGCCGAGCCGCGGCCGGCATCGCCGGCGTAGGTCCAGACCCCCAGGAAGCCGAACACGAAGTCCACCAGGATGAACTTGACGAGCGACGCCTGCGACCCGGCAATGCCGACGTCGACGTTGTGCTGCACCGACCAGTCGAACCAGTACCGCGATAGCCAGGGACGTGTTCGTCAGGAAGTCCACGACGTTCATGACGACGCCGGCCACCAGGCCGCCGAGGAAGACCTTGCCTGCTCTCACGGACATAACGCTACCGTCCTCCGCCACCACCGCCGCCGTTGGGCTTCGCGGCAGGTTTCACGACGTCCTTCTTCTCGCGCGCCTTCATGAACTCGGTGATGTGGTCCTGCATCTTCAGGATCGGCACGCCGTTGGCCAGCCAGTCGGGGGCGGGGTCGCCCTTGAGGTAGTGGTCGAAGAACTGCTGCATCCGCGCCATGTAGTCTTCTTTGTTCGGCTCGCGCCCGAGGCCGTGGTTCTCGCCGGGGTACTCTGAGGAGCACGACGGGCTTGCCGAGCCGGCGCAGCGTGTCGTAGGTCCTCGATGCCCTGCGTGAAGTCGACGGCGCCGTCCTTGTCGTTGCTCAGAATCATGAGCGGCGTCACCACCTTGTCGGCGAACCGCACCGGCGAGTTGCGCGTGTAGGCCTCCCAGATCTCGAGCGGCGGGCCCGTGAACCGGCCCTGGCTGCTCTCGAAGATCGCGCCGTTCGTGCCGCCGCTGTTCTTGTAGATCAGGCTGTACATGCTGATCATGTCGGTCAGCGGCGCGCCCGCGACCGCCGCGGCGAAGATGTCCGTCTGCGTCACCGTGAACGCCGTCTGGTAGCCGCCCCACGAGTGCCCGTGCAGGCCGATGTGCTTCGGGTCGGGCACGCCCGTCGCGATCGCGGCCTTGACCGCCGGCACGATCGCCCACACCGCCGACATCCCGGGGTCATTCACGTAGTACTTGATGTCTGGCTCGAGCACCGCGTAGCCGTTGCTCAGGTAATACGCGAGGTTGAAGCCGGTGCCGGGCACCGCCGGCCGCGGAAACGCGTTGTGGCCCTGCGTCAGCCGCTCGTAGATGTACACGACCATCGGGTACTGCTTGCCCTTCTCGTAATTCGCGGGCAGATATAGCGACGCCTGCAGGTGCTCCTTCTTGGCGTTCGTGAAGTCGAGCAGCATCGATCCGGCCGACCACGCGAACGGGTCGATCGTCTTCGCCGTGTCGGTGAGCTTCTGGGCGCCGGTCAGCGACGCATCGCCGACGTACACCTCAGGCGGGCTCGTCAGCGTCTCTCGCGTGTACAGGTAGACGTCGGCGTCCTTCGCCTTCGTCAGCCGGTTGAACATCGCGTCGTCGTTCGTGAGCATCTTGACGCCCGCCCCGCCAGGCTCGAGCACACCGTAGCCGGCTTTCTTCGTCCACTCGGCCAGCACGCTGAAGTACCTGCGGCTTCGAGAGGTCGATGCCCTTCTCCTCGGGGTCGATGCGCACGCGGCCGAGGTACCGGATGCTGTCCTTCTTGCCGTTGACGGTCAGGTTGACGGCCTTGACCGTCGCGTCGACCGGCACCCGCCAGACGTCCCAGTCGTCCGACAGCAGCAGTGATGCGCTATCCGAGGTCCAGCCCACGGGCGACAGCGGCGGATCGACGACGTTGTGGTCGTCCTCGACGTCGACGAACGAGGCCGGCACGTTGGTCGTGATCGCGTGGTCGGCCCCGGTCGGCAGATCGACGACGTGGAACTGTTTGTTCTCGTAGTAGAACCACTTCGTGCCGTCGGGCGAGGGGGAATAGCCCCACCGCACCTTCTTCTTGATCGGCGTGCGCGCACCGGTGGTCATGTCGATCGCGTAGACGTCGCGGTACCGGCGGCCGTCGAGGTTGCCTTCGAGCTCGTAGGCCCGGCTGTCGCTGCCGATCGCCCATTTGTCCTTCGGTGCCGGACTCACGTCGCGCACCTCGTCGTCGGCGAGCCGGATGAACCTGTTCTCGGCCACGCGGTACTCGGACAGGTAGTTGAACTGCCGGTCGCGCGATTCCTGCACCTGCTGCTCCGACTGGAGCCGCGGGTCCTTGTAGTGCCAGATGATCAGATCGGGCCGATCGGAGCTGGTGTCTGCGCCGTTCGCAGACGCGTCGGCGTCGTCCGCATTCGCGTTCGCGTTGGCGCCCGCGCCGGCGCCGCGCCCGCGCGCCGGCGGCTCGGCCTTCGTGATGTCGGCGATGCCGAACACGAGGGCGTCGCGCGACTCCGTCCAGCGCGGCGACCGGTTACCGCTCACCGACATCATCTCCGGAAAGCCCGCGGCCTTCGTCGGGTCGAACTCCACCTTCTTCCGCGCGGCGCTCGTGACGTCGGTCCACCCGATGACGTCGAACAGCCGCTCCTTGTACGCGCGGTCGTCGTGGCCCTTGAGCACGCTCAGCGCATCGCCCTCGTCGCTCCAGCTCAACCGTTCGTAGAACGCCTTGTCGGTGTCGAGCGGCGTGATGGCGCCCGTTGCCATGTCGCGGAGCAGCACGCCGTTGCCGGCCTGGTCGGCCGCGTCGATCACGAGCGCCAGATGCGTGCCGCTCTTGTCGAACGCGTACTCCGACACGTTGCCGATGTTCATCTCGACGCCGGTCGCCAACTCGCGCAGCACGAGGTCCGTGCCGCGTGGCGCCGTGCTGCGCGCGCCGCCTCCGCCCGCTGGCGCCCCGCCGCCGCGTCCACCGCGCCCGCCGCCCGCCGCCGCGGCGCCGCCACCCGCGCCCTGCGGGCCGTACTTGTCGAGCGCGATCCAGCCGCCCATCTCGCCGTTGAACGCGAAGCGGCGGACCTTCTCGAGGTTCGTCTTGTCGCCGGTCGCGAGGTTCACGATCGTGACGCCGTTCTGGAGCGTCCGCCGCGTGCGACGCGCCTGGTCCGCTTCGCGCTTGGTCGGCGACGTGCCGATGGCCACCCACTTCGAGTCGTCCGAGAACGAGAAGCTTCCGCCGCCCTGGCCGGCCGGAATCGTCCACGTCTGCGCGCCGGCGACGCTCCGTATCGTGACGTCGGCGTCGCCCTGCGACGGCGCCATCCGGTACGCGAGCCACTGCCCGTTCGGCGAGAGCGATGCCTGGCTGAGTGCCGGAAAGGCGATGGCATCGTCGATGTCCATCGCGCGTTTGGCGGTGTTCTGCGCGCCGAGGGGCGCGAGGCACACGAGGACGACGGCGACGACGAGTGCAGTGCGGAGTCGGATGCGGGCCATGAAAAATCCCCCCGCCGGCGGGCGGTGGCCGCCGGTCTCTTGATTGTGGCGCGATGGTAGCAGAAGAGCCCGGGGGCCGGTTAAGCTTGGGCCGACCCGCAAGGAGGCCCTGCCATGAAGAAGACGTTCGCCGCCCTCGCCGTGCTGGCCCTCGTGATTGCTCTGCCACCGGCGGGCGTCGCCCCCAGCGCCGCCCCCAGATTCAGGCCGACCAGGGCCTGGCCTCGAAGGTCGGCGTGGTCGTCTCGTCGTCCGACGTCGCCTCCGACATCGGCGCCGCCGTACTGGCGCGCGGCGGCAACGCCGTGGACGCGGCGGTTGCGACGGGCTTCGCCCTGGCGGTGACCCACCCGTTTGCGGGCAACATCGGCGGCGGCGGCTTCATGGTGGTCCGGACCGCGTCGGGCGAGGCCACGACGTTCGACTACCGGGAGACGGCGCCCGGCAAGTCGACGAAGACGATGTACGTCGGCGCCGATGGCGAGATCGATCGTGAGCTCATCCGCACCGGCTACCTGGGGCCGGGCGTGCCGGGTACCGTGCGCGGGTTCGCGTTGGCGCACAAGCGCTTCGGCAAGCTGCCGTGGAAGGACGTCGTCACGCCGGCGGCGGAGCTGGCGAAGAGCGGCTTCGAGATGTCGGCCGCGTTGGCGCGCAGCCTCAACGGTGAGGTCTCGCGGAACATGCAACCCTACCCGGCGTCGGTCGCGGCCTACGGTAAGCCGGGCGGCGGCACCTGGGCGGCGGGCGACAAGCTCGTCCTGCCGGATCTCGCCAAGACGCTGCAGTCGATCGCCAACGACGGCCCGGACGTCTTCTATACCGGCTGGATCGCCGACCGCATCGCCACGGACATGGCGGCGCACGGCGGCCTCATGACCAAGGCGGACCTGGCCGGCTATCAGGCCAAGGAGCGCAAGCCGATCCTCGGGTCGTTCATGGGCTACGACATCATCTCGATGCCGCCGCCGAGCTCCGGGGGCGTGGCGCTGGTCGAGATGCTGAACATCCTGGCGGCGCTCGACATCGCGAAGGCGCCGCGGCTCTCCCCGGAGTCCATCCACCTGATCGTTGAGGCGATGCGGCGCGCGTACCTGGATCGCGCGCGGTACCTGGGCGACACGGATTTCGTCAACGTGCCGATCGGCCGGTTGATCTCGGCTTCGTACGCCCGTGAGCTGGCGCGCGGCGTCGACCCGCGCAAAGCCTCGAGCAGCGTGGAGCTGGGACGCGACCTCATCACCAAACAACTCCCGCTCGAGGAGTCGGACACGACCCAGTTCTCGGTCGTCGATCGCGACGGCATGGCGGTGTCGAACACCTACACCCTCGAGGGCGGCTACGGCTCGCACGTCGTCGTCAGCGGCGGGGGCTTCCTGCTGAACAACGAGATGGGCGACTTCAACAGGAAGCCGGGTCTGACGGACCTGACCGGCAACATCGGCACGCCGCCCAATCTCATCGCGCCCGGCAAGCGGATGCTGAGCTCGATGACGCCGACGATCGTCGCGAAGGACGGCAAGCTGGTGCTCGTCACCGGGTCGCCGGGGTCGCGAACGATCATCAACACCGTGCTGAACGTCGTGCTCGGCGTCACCGCCTACGGGCTCACGGGCCGCGCGGCGGTCGACGCGCCGCGGTTCGACCACGAGTGGCTGCCCGACCGCGTCACGCTCGAAGCCGACGGCTTCGACCAGAAGACGATCGACGCGCTGAAGGCCATGGGCCACGACGTCGTCGCGCGCGGCCACCAGGGCTCGGCGCAGTCGATCTGGATCGATCCGCAGACCGGCACGGCCTTCGGCGTGGTCAATCATCGCGATGCCACGGCGGGCGCGAGCAAGCCAGGTGGTGGGGAGTGATGCTGGCGTCCCGACCCGGTCTTCTCCCTGACAGCAATCAGCCGCATGCGAGCCACGTTCTGTCTTCGCGGCACCGTTGTCCTTGTTTTCACCGCCGGCCTCGTGACCGTCGCGCGCCGGTCTTCAGAGTGGCGCGAGACCATGGCGCCACTGGCGGGCGACGAAGGGGTACACTGGAGCCGTGCCGCGTGACGCCGTCGATCTTCAGCCCGATCCCGTGATCGAGCTCTACAAGCGGGACGTCGACCGTACGCTGTTCGAGCGCAACCTGCGCCTCACGCCATCGGAGCGCCTCGAGCAACTTCAGCAAGTGATGGCCGCTCTCCACGAGATGAGGCTGGCGGTGCGTCGAGCGCGAGATGAGCAACGCGCCGACTGATTTCCGCGGCCTCATCGAGGTGCTCGCCAGGGGACGCGTCGAGTTCGTCATCATCGGCGGTGTCGCCGCAACGCTGCACGGTTCAGCGCGGACCACCCTGGACCTCGACATCGTGTACGCGCGGACTCCCGACAATATCAAACGACTCGTCGCCGCTCTCGCGCCGCTGTCTCCATATCTGCGCGGCGCGCCGCCGGGCCTGCCGTTCTCGTTCGACGCGGCCACGGTCGGTCGTGGCCTCAATTTCACTCTGGATACGACGATCGGAAGCCTCGATCTGCTGGGCGAGGCCGCCGGCGGCGGCACGTTCGACCGCCTCCTGCCCGTGAGCCAGGAGGTGGACCTCTTTGGCTGTCCCTGCCGCGTCGTCAGCCTCGATGCACTCATCCGATTGAAGCGGAGCGCCGGCCGCCCGAAGGATCTGGAAATCCTTGCCGAGCTCGAAGCGCTCAGAGACCGCCTGCAGGAGCCTTGAAACCGGCGCATCGCTACTCGACGGCGCGCAGTGAGAGCGCGAGGGCTCCGGGATTGCGCCTCGCGCGAATCACGTCTTTCAGTGGCCATCGCGACCGAGTACGTGGCTGGACGCATAGGCGCCGTGAGGGTCAGACACAGGGCGGCGAATCCCGTTCGCGACTATTTCTCGCCGAGGGCCTCGATGTCGGCGAGATCTTTCGGCCGACCGGCTGCGCGTTTGTTCGAAAGGAATGAACGTCGGCCAATGAACGGGATGGCCAGGTCGCTCAAGACGGCAACCTCATGTCGCCCGTATAGCGTGGCGCTCCGTGGAGGGCCAGCGCGTACGCGCCGACAACCACGAATTCAACGCGCTGGTCGTTCAGTAATCTGAAGAACTCCATGTTTGACGGTGTATCCCCGACGTCATTTACGAGATCACGAGAATCATGAACGATCCCAGCCAGCGCTTCTCCGAAGGAGCGCAGGGGTCGCGGCCGATAATTGGAAGATGACGGCCGAATCCGACGCCGCGCACGACAAGACACTGGACGCCTGCCTGGCCGCGATGCTCACGCGCGACGTGGAAGACGCCAAACGGACGTTGGCCGAAATGGCGGTCGCCCGTCCCGAGGCGGTTCGCGCGCGACTGCCCGCCATCGCCAACGAAGCCGCGGGGCCGGACGTCGCCCTGCGTCTTCGGGCGGCGGAGGTGTTGGATGTCGCGTCCAAGGCCGGAATCGACATCGGCGCCTACGCCACCAGACTTCTTCATGTCCTGCCCGACGCTGCGGCGCGCGACGCGCTGGTCCGCGCCGTCGAAGCCAGCGCCCACATTGCCACGCAGGTGATGACGCTGATTGACGCCGGCCCGGTCTGGGAGGCCGCGCGCTGGCGCGAGGTGGCGCCGTGGCGGCGCACGTCGTCCGGGCATCCGTTGAGATCGACGGTAAGGGTACTGGCACGTCGGGGGGTGTCCTGAGACGTGGCAGACACTGTCGGAGCTCGCCGAGACCGGGCTCGACGGCATGCTCATTCTCACGCGTGGGCGCTCGCCGGTTCCCGACGACGTTCGGCAGGCGCTCTACAGCCACATTCGACGTCCCTGCCCAAAGGCCGCGTCGCGCGACGATTTGACGAAACAGGTAACGGACCTGGTCCGGCGACTCTCCGGTCCCGGTGGTTCGGCGTGCGCGATCTGTGCCGCGCTGCCCAACGCGTTTCCGACTCGGCGCTGAAAACCGTTGAGGCCATGGAAGTCTGGCTGGTCCCGGCCAAGAACGAGACCGAAGTTCTATCGGCGGCACAGGGCACACACGACCACATCCGCCGATGCCGCGCCTGTGGAACTGGTACGCGTGGACGTATGAGTACGAGTATCTCGTCGGAGGAAGTGAGACGACCGTGTTCGCGCGCAAGGTCGATGTGGACGGCGCCGTTCGGTTTGTCGTCAAGCGTATGTGGCACGACGCGCGGACACGATGCGTGCACGCACCGTCTGGAGAGGCCGTCAGCTAGCCCGTGGTGAATGTCGGCGGTAACACCGAGCGGGGCGATGCGTCTGGCCAGCCAGGAGCGACGACCTGGCGGCTGACGGGCGTGCCGGACGAGCAACCTCGGCGCGCGTCTTCTCGTCTATCTTTCTGAGTTCGCGACACCGCGGAGTGTCCATTTTCGGAGAGATGCCATGCGCCTGATGCCGACCGTTGGAACCGCCGCCGCTCTTGCCTGCCTCGCCTACACCGCCACGCCCCTGCTCGCCGCCCAGACCGAAACCGAACGCGTGGACAAGACGGTTTCGATGCCTTCCAACGGAACGCTCGAGCTCAAGAATTTCTCGGGCGACGTGACGATTACAGGGACGAGCGGCAACGATGTCGTGATTCACGCTGTCCGCCGCGCCACCCGCGACCGGCTCGACCACATCAAGCTCACGGTCGACACCTCCGGCTCCACCGTGAGGATCAACGCCAACGACCGCGACTCGAACTGGGACGACGACAAGAACGTCGTCGAGACGACGTTCGAGATTCAGGTGCCGGCGTCGGCGCGGCTCGACGTCAACGCGTTCTCGAGCGACGTGACAATCAGCGGCGTGACCGGAGCAGAGGACCTGCACACGTTCTCGGGCGACATCAACGTTCGCGATGCGCGGTCGGCCGTCACGGCTGAGGCGTTCAGCGGATCGCTCGACATCGACGCCTCGGGCGCGGGCACGAACCCGGAGCTCAAGCTCAAGACGTTCAGCGGCCGCATCCGCGCACGCCTCGCCGACAACGCCCGCGGCACGCTCAATTTCGACACCTTCAGCGGCGACTTCGACTCGGACTTCCCGGTCATGCTCCGCTCCTCGCACCGTCGCAGTATCCGCGCCGACCTGCCCGGCGGCTCCGGACACACGCTGTCGTTTCACACGTTCAGCGGAGATGTGCAGATTCGCAAGTAGACCTGCCCGGATGCCCAGATGATGAGATGAATCCAATGATCTGATGAAGGTCATCCTCGGAGGGGGCACCGGGTTTCTCGGCCGCGCGCTCTCGGCGGCGCTCCAGCGCGCCGGCGACGAAGTGGTCGTGCTGTCGCGGCACGCAAACGCCGCGCCGCCGGCGCCCGGCGTGCGGGTCGTCGCGTGGCTGCCGAACGGGGGCACGGGCGACTGGTCGCGCGAAGTGGACGGCGCCGACGCGGTGGTCAATCTGGCCGGCGCCGGCATTGCGGACCGGCGCTGGACGCCGGCCCGCAAGCAACTCATCCGCGCCAGCCGTATCGACGCGACCGCCAGCCTCGTCGCCGCGATTCGCGCGGCGTCGCGCCCGCCGCGCGTCCTGCTGTCGGGTTCGGGCGTCGACTATTACCCGTCCGATGACGAGGCAACGTTCGACGAATCGTCGGGGCCGGGCGACGGTTTCTGTCTCGCGTCTGCATCGAATGGGAGGCCGAAGCGCTGAACGCGGCGTCCCCGAACTGCCGCGTTGCGCTGTTCCGAACGGGACTGGTGCTCGACGGCAAAGCGGGCGCCTTGCCGCGCATGGCGCTGCCGTTCCGGCTGTTCGCGGGCGGGCGCGTCGGGTCCGGCCGCCAGTGGATGTCGTGGATCCACCGCGACGACTGGGTCGAGCTGGCGCGCCTGGCCCTGACCGACGACCGCGCCGTGGGACCGATCAACGCCGTGGGACCGTCGCCCATCCGCAGCCTGGATTTCACCTGCGCGCTCGCGCGAGTTCTCGGACGGCCACACTGGCTGCCCGCCCCATCGTTCGCGCTGCGGATCGTCTTCGGCGAGCTCGCTGACGACCTGCTGTTGTCGGGCCGCCGCGTCGCCCCGGCGCGCGCCGAGGCGCTTGGGTACAAGTTCCAGTACGCCCACGTCGACACCGCGCTGGCGTCCGCGCTCGGGCGTTCCTAGTCGTTCAACGCGACGATTGGATCTGATCTTCGTCGCCCGGCTCGCCGGAATGACGGTGGCCAGGAACGCCACGACGGCGAGCGTGACCGCGACCGTCGCCATCACAATCGGATCGGTCGGCCGCACGCCGTAGAGCAGGCCCTGCATCGTTCGGCCGGCCGCCAGCGCGCCGAGCGCTCCAATACCGAGGCCGACCGCCACGATTCGCACGCCGTCCCCGAGCACGAGCCCGAACACCGCGCGCGGCGAGCTGCCGAGCGCCATGCGGATGCCAATCTCACGGCGCCGCTGCGCGACCCCGTAGGCCAGCACGCCATAGATGCCAATCGCGGACAGAAAGAGCGCCACGGCGGCAAAGCCCGTCGCGAGCAACATCGGCACCCGCCGGCTCACGAGCGAGCTGTCCACGCGTTCGGCCATCGTGTGCACGCCGTAGACCGGCAGCTCGGGATCGAGCTCGGTCACCACGCGACGCAGCGGCTGGACGAGGGCCAGCGGGTCTCCGCTCGTACGTAGCACCAGCGTGAAGCCGCTGCTCGCGTCCTGCGACAGCGGGAAGTAGTACGCGCCGACGCTCGCGTCGTTCGACGCGAGACCGTCGGATCTGCACGTTCTTCACGACGCCGACGACGGTGACGAACGTCGTGTCGGGTCCAATCGCGAGCAGGTCCTTCGCGCTCGACGGCCGGTAGAGCCGGCGCCCGATGGGATCCTGACCCGGCCAGAACTTCTGCGCGAGTCGCTGGTCGACGATGGCCACCGGCGGCGACGCAGCGGTATCGCCGTCGGTGAAATATCGCCCGCGCACGAGCGGAATGTGCATCGCCTCGAAGTACCCCGCGGTCACGTCCGTGTTGTTCGGCGAGATCAGCGACTCGCCCGGCTGCATCTGGTAGCCCTCGGCGAGGATCACGCTGTCACTGAAACTAGACCCCATCGGGATCGTATCGGTCGCGCCGGCGGCCACGACGCCTGGCAGTGCGCGCGCGCGGACCAGCAGGCGGTTCACGAACGCGACCTTCGCCGCGTCGTCCTTGTAGGCGGCGCCCGGCAAGCTCACGTCCGCCGTGAGCACGCCCGAGGGCTCGAAGCCGGGGTCGATTCGCAGCACCTGACGGAAGCTCGCAAGCAGCAGGCCCGCGCCGATGAGCAGGACGAACGCAATGGCGACCTGTGCCGTGGCCAGCGCGCGGCGGACCAGCGCCGACCCGCGGCCGCCGGTGCCGCTGCGGCCCTCCTCGCGCAGCGCGCCGTTCAAGTCGGCGCGTGACAGTCGAACGACCGGCACCGCGCCGATCAGGAGCCCGACGACGAGCGTCAGTGCCGAGCAGCATCGCCGCGCCGACCGGGTCGAGGCCAATGGCAAACCCGAGCGGCAGTTCGTCGAGGTGCAGCATCGGCACCGACCGCAGCGCCCACGACCCGAGCAGCATGCCCATCACGCCACCGACCAGCGCCAGCAGGCCATCTCGGTGAGCAACTGACGGGCGAGGCGGCGGATGTCAGCGCCAATCGCGTGGCGCGTGGCCAGCTCGCGCGCGCGGCCGTTGGCTCGGATCAGCGCGAGGTTGGCGATGTTCACGCAGCCGATGAGCAGGACGAAGAGCACGCCGCCCCAGAGCAGGTAGAGCGTCGGCGCGGATCTCGCGCGTGAGGTCGGCCTGCAGGGGCACGACGACTGTATGGAACCCGGCGTCGTGGAGGATCTGCCGGAACGCCGGAAAGCGCTCGTCGTTCGCCGCGTTGATGGCGTCCACCTGCGCCTGGGCCTGCGCCTGCGTCGCGTCCGGAGCGAGCAGGCCGATCTCGCCGTAGCTATTGCTGTGCCGCGCCGCGTCCGACTTCTGCTCGGCGGTGAACGGAAGGGGCAGCCACAGGTCGACGTTGTTCCAGATGAATTTGAAGTCCGCCGGCATGATCCCCACGACCTGGAACGGCTCGCCGCCAAGCCGGATGTCGTGGTTCACGATCGACGGATCCCCGCCGTATGCCGCTGCCAGAAGCCGTAGCTCAGCAGCGCCTCGTGCTCGTGGCCGATCTCGCCTTCCTCGTCCGTGAACACGCGCCCGGCCGACGGCCGGACGCCGAGCAGACGATAGAACGACGGCGTGGCCATCACGGTCTGCAGCCGCTGTGCGCCGTTCGCGTCGCCGAGCGTGATGCCCCGCCGCCGGTACAGCGCCTGCTGTGCGAACGCCTTCACGCCGTTGACGCGGTCGAAGTAGTCCGGCACGCCCGCGCTGCCGTGCTCGGCGCCGGCGTTCGGGTAGCTGTTGTAGACCAACATGATCCGATCCGCGTTCGGCACCGGCAGCGGCTTCAGGATGATGGAGCGCACGATGCTGAAGACGGCGGTGTTGGCGCCCAGGCAGATGGCCAGCGTCAGCACGGCGGTCAGCGTGAAACTGCGGTCTTTGAGGAGGAGACGAACGGCGTAGCGAAGGTCAGTCAGCAATCAGTCGACTCCGGGCGCTGGCCTGATATCTGACGGCGATGATTTCGGCCAGGATGGCGAGGGCGATCTCGGCCGGCGTGCGGCCGCCGAGGTCGAGACCGACTGGCGCGTGAATCGCGTCGATCCGATCCTCGCCAATCCCCTCGCGCCGCAGCAGGTCGCGCACCAGCACCGTCTTCCGCCGGCTGCCGAGCAGCCCGATGTAGCGCGCGGTGGTGCGCGCCGCGGCCAGGACGCAGTCGGCGTCCAGCTTGTGGCCGCGCGTCGCAATCACGATGTAGCTGTTGAAGCCGTAGTCGAGCGAGGCCAGCGTCTGGGGTACGTCTCCGGACACAACGGTCGCGCCATCGAAACGGGCGGGGTCGGAAAACTCGGGGCGGTCCTCGAGCACCGTCACATCGAACTCGAGCAGCCGGGCCTGCCGGGCGATCGCCTGCGCAACGTGACCGCCGCCAGCGACCACCAGCCGCGGCTTGCTCGCCACCGCGTCGACGAGCAGCTCATGGTCGTCATCGAGGGCCACGACGCGGCTCGTGCCATGGCGCGCCTGGCTCGCGGCCAGCTCGCGCGCGCGCGCGTCGGCCGCCGCGCTGCCAAATGTCCCGACGAGTGCGCCGTTGGCGTCGAGAAACACGCGCCCGGCGCAGCGCCACTGCCGCCCGTCGCGCCGCAACCGCGTGGCGACGGCCATGGGCGGCGTGCGGCCCTCGGCGGCGGCAATCAGGTCGTCGAGTACGTCGCGGCCTTCCGCCCGCAACGCCTCGTCGCCGCGCTCGGCCAGAATCCACATCGTGCCGCCGCAGACGAGGCCGGTGTTCCAGGCCAGATCCTCGGTCAGTTCGTAGGCGCGAAGCGACTGGCCGCCGTGGGCCAGCACGTCACGCGAGGCAATCATCGCGTCGGCTTCGACGCACCCGCCCCCGAGCGTGCCAACGAAGCCGTCTTCGTCGTCGAGCACCAGCTTGGCGCCGGCCACCTGCGGCGTGCTGCCGAGCGTCCGGACGACGGTCGCGACGGCGAATCGACGGCCGTCGGCCCGCAGTTGGGCCATGCGGCGATAGAGGTCGAGCACGAGTCAGATTCTACCGGGTACAACAGGTACGACGGGTACGACGGGTACATCCCCCCTCATTCCGCCCTGAGCGCCGTCGACCGGGTCGATGGCGGCGGCGCGTCGGGCGGGAATGTAGGCGGCGGCCAGGGAGATGAACGCGAGAATCGCGGCCTGGGAGACGAAGACGCCGGCGTTGTGCGGGGCCACGCCATAGAGCAGTCCGCCCAGCAGCGCCACGCCCCAGAACGCGCCGAGCAGTCCAATCGCCAGGCCCGTCGCGGCCAATCTGGCGCCGCGGCCGACGACGAGCCTCCGGACGCGGCCCGGCTCGCTGCCGAGCGCCAGCCGAATGCCGATCTCGGCGGTCCGCTCGCTGACGCTGTACGCGAGCACGCCGTAGACGCCAACGGCGGCGAGCAGGAGCGCCAGGCCGGCAAAGGCGGTCATCAACGTGGTCTGCATGGTGCGCGTCTGCAGTTCGTGGTCGACGATTTCGTCCATCGTCTGGACGTTCGAGATCGGCTGCGCGGGGTCCACGGCCCAGACGGCCGCCGAGGCGCTCGCAACGACAGCGTGGGGGTCCCCCTCCGTGCGAATGGCGAGGTCGCGCGGCCACATCCAGTTGTGGCGCGACTGGGCGATGGGAAAGTACATCTCGGCGCGCGTCGGCTGCTCGATGCCCATCGACCTGGTGTCGCCGACGACGCCGACGATGGTCCGCCATGGCTTGTCCGCGCCGCTGAGGTGGAATCGACGGCCAATCGGATTGAGCCCCGGCCAATACTGCCGCGCCATGGTCTCGTTGACGATTGCAACCGGCTGGCCGCGCTCGTCGTCGTGCGCGTCGAAGAAGCGGCCGTCCTGGAGCGTCATCCCAATCGTCTCCATGTAGCCGGCGCTGACGGTCCGGTTGTTGGCGTCGTAGAGCAGCGAGTCGTCACGGGGCCGCCCCTCGAGCACGAAGCCGCTGGTCCCGCCCTTCCACACGAGCGGCACGGCGCTGGTGAATCCTGCGGAGTCCACGCCTGGCAGCGCGCGTACGCGATCGAGCACGCGGTCGACGAACTGCGTGCGGGCGTCGGCGTCGGAGTAGGTCTGCCTGGGCAGTTGCAGGCGCATCGTCATCACGTGCGCGGGCCTGAAGCCGAGCGGCACGTCGCGCGCGGCCTGCCAGCTCCTTGACGAAGAGCCCCGCCGCGATCAGCAGCATCGTCGTCAGCGCGATTTCAGCCACGACGAACGTGCTGCGCAGTCTGGAACCCGCGCCGACGACGCCGCGCGAGCTTCGGAGCGCGCCCGCCGCCAACTGCACCCTGGAGGCGCGCCAGGCCGGCACAATGCCGAACAGCACGCCGGTCAGGACCGACACGCTGGCGGTGGCCGCCAGCACGCGCCAGTCGAGCGTCACGCGGCCGAGGTCCGAAAGCGCCGGTGGAACGAGGAGCGCCAGCACCGAAAAGGACGGCCGGGCGAGGGCGATGCCGACGGCCCCGCCCGCGGCCGCCAGCAGCAGACTCTCGGTCACGAGCTGGCGGATGAGGCGCGTCCGGCTCGCGCCGAGCGCCGTGCGCACGGCCATCTCGCGGGCCCGGCCGACGGCGTGCGTCAGCATCAGGTTCGCGACGTTCGCGCAGGCAATCAGCAGGATGCCGCCGACAGCCACGAGCAGGGTCACGAGCAGGGCGCGAGCGTCGCCAACATAGTCGTCGAGCAGAGGCACGGCGTACATGCCGAGGTCCTTGTTGGTGCTGGGATGCTCGGCCTGTAGGCGCACGGCCAGCGCGTGAAGCTGCGTGTTGGCATCGGCGGCCGTCGCGCCCGGCCGCAGCCGGGCGACGACGTCCAGGTAGTGGCTGCTGCGGTCCGACAGCTCGGCGGCGCTCAGCGTCAGCGGCGTCCAGACCTCCAGGTCTGGGTCAATCAACTCGAACCGCTCCGGCATCACGCCGAGGATGGTGTACGGCGTGCCGTTGAAGTCGACCGTCGTGCCGACCACGGCCGGATCCGCGCCGAAACGCCGGACCCACAGAATCGTGGTTGAGCACGGCCACATGGCTGCCGGGGCCGCTCTCGTCCGAGCGCCACGCACGCCCAATCGCCGGCTGCACGCCGAGCAGCGTGAAGAACCCCGGCGTCACCTGGGCGCCGCTGAGCTTCACCGGGTCACCGCGACCAACGAGGTTGAAGCTCGCCAGATCGAGCGCGGCCACGGCGTCGAAGTCCGGCACCGACGTCGTCCAGTCCTGGTAGTTGCCGGGCGCCGGTGTGTTGCGCGGAAACCCGGCAAAGGACGCGTCCTCCACACCATCACGAGCCGCGCGGGGTCGGGAAACGGCAGCCGCTCGAATAGGACCGCCTCCGTCACGCTGAACACGGCGGCGTTGAATCCAATCCCGAGGGCGAGCGTGACGACGACCGACGCGGTGAACGACGGACGCCGGCGGAACGTGCGCAGCGCGAACCGGACGTCCCGGAGGATGCTCCAGGTCGCGGCCCTCCTGGGGCGCGGGCTGCCCGCCCCTGCCGCGTCCGACCTCGACCTCGCGAGGCCGGCGGTCTCGCGCACGAGCAGCCGAAGCATCGCGATTCGGCCCTGCGAAGACGCGGCGCCGAGCAGCTCGTCGAACGTCGCCAGCATCTGCGGTGCGTATCCGCGTGCGTCCGGGTGAAGGCGAACGGCGAGCGCGTAGGCTCGCCGCGCCAGAGCCGCCGTAACGTGGCCGGCCGCCATCAGCCGCGCCCCGTCGCCGCGCGCGGGCGTATGCCTTTGCGGCGCGCCTGCGCCAGCAGCGCGTCGAGACGAGCCGTCTCGGCGTGGAGCGCCTCCCGGCCGCGGGGCGTGAGCTTGTAGTAGCGGCGCCGTCGATCGTCCGCGTCGCGGCGGTCGGTCTCACGAATCCAGTCGAGCGCCGCGAGCCGCGCGACCGCGGTGTAGAGCGCGCCCGTGCCCAGCCGGACGGTGCCGCCGGTGCAATCGGCGACGTCGCGGATGATGCCGTAGCCGTGGCGCTCAGCGTCGGTTAGCGAGAGCAGGATTTGAAACTGCTGGGGTGAAAGCGGGGCGGCCGGGGTCTCTCGATGTTCCATAGATGCATCTATACTAGATGCATCTGACTGGAACTGCAACCGCGTCCGCCTCCGGACGGACGACGCCCTCCCCCGCCGCCTACGGCGGGTAGCCCGGCAGCCGGCCGAAGACCACCGTCCGAAGCAGGCCGGCCTGGAGCGTCATCTCGGCGGCAGGCTGGAATCCAGCCGCGGCAATCGCCCCTTCCATGTCGGGCAGACGACGCGCTTCGATGCCGGTCTCCCAGCGAAAGAACGCGTACAGCGCGCCCACGCAGAGCCGGGCGTAGAAGCGCCGCCAGCCGCGCGCCGGCACCGCGAAGTCGGCGAACAGCCAGACCGCATCGGGCGCGAGCACGGGCGCGACGCGACCGACGATGCGTGACACGTCGGCGTCCGTGAAGCAATCCAGGAAGAAAAGCGTGACGGCGGCGTCGAACGGACCGGCCGGCAGAGACACACTGCGGGCGTCGCCGTGGAGGAACGTGACACGCAACCGCTCGTCCGGCGTGAGCCGCGCGCGGGCCAGCTCAATCATCGCAGCGCTCGCGTCGATGCACGTCACGCGCGCCTGCGGCGCGACGCGCATCGACCTCGTCAGAAAACGGCCGTCCCCCTCGCCGATTACGAGAATCCGTCCGCACGACGCCAGCCGGTCCACGTACTGGAAGCGCGCGCGCTCGAGCGCGCGGCCGAAGGCAATCGTTTCGAGGAGACGATAGAAGCGGGCAATCCGATCGAAGCCCCGACGCCCGGGCGGAGCGGGATCCGGCGGCGCGCTCGTCAATGCCCCGGCCACGACGACACGACGAGCCACACGACGGGCGTCATGAGCGCGACGTCGGCGAGCAGCCGGCTCGCTTCCCAGCCAAGCCTCGGTTCCCAGCGGTCCAGCAGGCCCAGCAGCACGGCGCTGGCGGCGGCCGACGCCCGCACGGTCGCAGCGCCCCCGGCACTCGTCACGAGGAGCAGGAGTGCCGCCGACGCGAGGCCCCACGGAAACATCCGCACGGGCCAGGCCCAGCTCGGATGATTACGGACGATCGACTCTTGTTCGTGCGCCCGGTCGACGTGCTGCTCCCACCCCCCAATCAACGCACAGTTGGCGAGCACGAGCAGGAAGAACCAGACGGCCGCGTCGGCCAGCGGCAGCAACTGAACCGACGCATCCACGAGTGGAAACAGAGCGGCGCCAGCGGTGATGAGTCCGGCAACGCACACTTCCTTCGGCACGCGCCCGCGTGACGTGCGGTGAACGAGCTGGTGCGAGAGCAGGTACGCGAGGACCGGCACGAGCAGCGCCACGCCGGCCGTCAACTCGCGCGCGCTCAAGCGCGCGAACGACAACACGACGGCGGCCGCGAACACGCCGCACCAGATGACGGCCGCGCCAGTCCGATGGCGATGGTAGAAACGATGGCGCGGCGTCGCCAGCCGGGAGGGCTCGACCCGCCACCCCTCCAGCCATCGGTCCGCCGCGTACACCATCCAGACCGACGCGCCGACGATCGCGCTGTGGTACCAGGCCAGGTGCGCGCCGGTGTCGGCGGCAAACAGGCGCTGCCAGATGACGGTCACGAGCGGCGCGTCGAGCGACAGCACGGTCGGCCACTGCCACCAGCGAACCGCCGCCCCACTGTCAGCGGCCGGCGCCGACAGCCCTGCCGGCGCGATGGCGCCGCCGTGCGGCGGCGACGTCAACTGGCGGACACTGGCCACCTGTCCATGGTACACAGCCGCCCCCCGAAAAAACCCTTCGGGAGGCTTTTTCAGTGAGGTCCGGCGGAAAAAGCCTCCCGAAGGGTTTTTTCGTTGGTACGCTTCTCACGCGTGATTCGCCGCGCCGTCCTCGCCTGGCTCGTGTCGGTGTTCGTCTGCGCCGGCACGTGGGCCGCCTGGACGGTCGCCGCCCAGCCGTTCGTGGGCGGCGGCGGGCCGCACACGTGGCGCGGCGGCCTGGATATCGCGCTGGCGTTCGGTCTCGTCTTCGCCGTGATGGCGACGATGCTCTACCTGCCAATCTTTGGCGTCATCGAGCTCGCGCGCGGCCGCCGGCTTTCACGCTGGGCCGCCGTCCTTCTCGGAGCGCTTCTCGGTCCGGCACTGCTCGGCGCGGCCGCCGGTCCTGCTTCGAAATGCCCTCGACCCGGCGACCACGGGCGACTGGCTGAGCTACTGGACCGGTCGCCCCGTCCAAATCCTCGCCGGCGTCCTGCCGTTCCTCGCCGCGGGTGTCGCGTTCGCCGTGGTATGGGTCAGCGGAGGTCCTGCGGCACGTCGACGTCCCTGACGACGCCTGAATCGTCGACGTCGACGACGAGGCGCTCCGCCTCGTGCGCGTGCAGCAGCATCGGCGAGCGTGCCGTCGGGAGGCGCGGCGAGAATCTCCAGCCGCATCGACGCGGGCAGGACAATCGGATGGCCGCGGCGCCGCTCGAACCTCGGCGAGACGATCATCTGATGGCGCTCGTACGCCTGAAGCACGGCGGCCACGGTCGACGCACGGACGAACGGCATGTCGCCAGGCAGGACGAGGATGGGATCGCCGGCCGCCACCGCCGCGCCGGCCTGAATCGACGAGAACATCCCGCGCGCCGGCTCCGGGTTGACGACCGTCGTCACGCGCGGGTCGGCAATTGCTTCGACCGGCACCGAAGAGTGCGGCCCCACGACGACAATCACCTGCATCGCGCCGCCGGCGAGCAGTGCGTGGACGACACGCGCCAGCATGGGCACGCCGTCGACATCGGCGGCGAGCTTCGGCCCACCGAAGCGTTCGCCCTTTCCGGCGGCAGGAACAATGGCTACTGGCTGCATGTGAGTGTCGGCCACGGCACGCCGTGGCCCTACTTTACCGAGGACCACGATCGGGTTGATCGTCGTCGCGCGCCAGGCGGGAATGATACTGGCCACCAGCGCCACGAGGACGAGCGTCAACGTCATACCGGCAATCACGAGCGGGTCGAGAGGCGTCACGCCGAAGAGCAGGTTCGTCATCAGTTGGCCGACGAAGAACGCGCCGACGAGGCCGACGAGGAGCCCGACCACGATGATCTTGACGCCGTCCGAGGCGACGAGCCGGAAGATGTCGCTGCCGCTGCCGCCGAGCGCCATGCGCACCCCCATCTCGCGGCGCCGCTGCGCAACGCCGTAGGCGAGGACGCCGTAGATGCCGACCGAGGACAGGAACAGGGCCACGATGCCGAACGCAATGGCAATCAGCATCGGCATCCGCCGGCCGGTGAGCGCCTGGTCGATCCACGCCTGCATCGGCTGGGCTTTCGACAGCGGCAGTTGCGGGTCGATCGTGTTGACCGCGCGGCTGATGTCAGCCTGGATCGTCGACGACGGCGCGCGCGTACGCACGGCCAGGGTCAGGCCACCCGCGGGCGCCTGGGCGTACGGAAAGTAGAACGCGCCCACCGCCTTCACATCCGGCCGCGGGTCGAGCATCTGGACGTTCTTCACGACGCCGACGATGAGGAAGAACTGCGTGTCTTTGGTGATCTTCGTGATGTCCTTCGGATCCGAGGGCGCGTACAGGCGGCGGCCGACGGCGTCCTGTCCCGGCCAGAACTTGTCGGCCAGCCGCTCGTCGATGATCGCGGTCTTCGTCGCGTCGGCGGTGTCACGCGCGTCGAACAGGCGGCCCTTGGCGAGCCCGATCTGCATCGCTTCGAAATAGCCCGGCGTCACCGTCAACTGCATCGGCGCCAACAGCGACTCACCCGGCTGCATGACGTGCCCTTCGCCGAGGATCACGTTCGAGTTGCCGTTGCCGCCGAAGGGAATGGCGCTGGTTCCGCCCGCGGCCTCCACCCCGGGCAGCGCGCGAATCGACTCGAGCGCGCGCTCCATGAACGACACGCGCGTCGCCGCGTTCGGGTACGTCGCGCCCGGCAGGTTGATGGTCGCCGTTGCGACGTTCTCGGGCTGGAACCCGAGGTCGAGGTGCATGACAGCCCTGAAGCTCGCGAGCAGCAACCCGGCGCCAATCAGCAGCGATGAGCGCGATGGTGATCTGCGCGGTGGCCAGCGCCCGGCGGATCAGATTGGTGCTGCGCCCGGCCGTGCCGCCGCGGCCTTCCTCGCGCAGCGCGTTGTTGATGTTCATCCGCCACAAACGCGCCACCGGCATCAGGCCGAGCGCAGTCCAACGGCGACGGCCACGCCAAGCACGAGCCGATGCGCTCACCGGGTCGAGTCCGATTTCGTGGCCGCGCGGCATCTCGTCGAGACCGAGCGCGGGCACGAGTCGCAGCGCCCACCAGCCGAGCCCCAGGCCAAGCGCGCCGCCGGCCACCGACAGCAGCGTCGTCTCCGTCAGCAGTTGCCGCGCCAGCCGCCGCAAGTCGGCGCCAATCGCGTGGCGCGTCGCCATCTCGCGCGCGCGGCCGCTCGCCCGCACCAGCACGAGATTCGCGATGTTGAGGCAGCCGATCAGCAGCACGAACAACACGCCGCCCCAGAGCAGCATCAGCACCGGCCGCACGTCTTCGATCACCTCCGACTGCAGTTCGCCGACCGACGTGTAGAACCCCGCATCGTGCAGGATGTTGGTGAGCTGCGGAAACCGGGTCTCGTTCCGCAGAGGTTGATGGCGTTGACTTGCTGCTGGGCCTGCGCCTGGGTGCGCCTCGGCGTCGAGCATGCCGATCATCTGCCAGTTGTTGCTGTGCCGCCGGTTGGCGTCGGTCTTCTGGCGTAAATGCTGTCGGCGTATAGACGTCGGTGTCGTTCTGCAGAAACGTGAAGTCGGCCGGCAGCACGCCGATGATTTCGACCGGCGCGCCGTTGAGCCGCATGCTCGTGCCGACCACGGAAGGTTCCCCGCCGAACTTCCGCTGCCAGAACCCGTAGCTCAGCAGCGCCTTGGCGTTCTGGCCGGGTTCGCCGTCGGCCTCGGTGAACACCCGCCCGAACAGTGGCTGCGCGTGCGTAATCCGGTAGAAAGACGGCGTCGCGCGCAGGCTCTTCAGCCGCTCCGCGCCGTTGGCGTCACCGAACGTCGTCCCCTCGGTGCGGAACAGCGCCTGGACGTCCATCGCCGGCACCGCTTCGAGGCGGTCGTACAGGTTCGGCACCGAGGCGCCGACGCGCGGCGCGCCCGCCGCCGGGTAGCTGTTGTAGAGGAGGACGACCCGGTCCGAATCCTGGAACGGCAGGGGCTTGAGCAGCACCGACCGGACGATGCCGAACATGGCGGTGTTGGCGCCAATACAGACGGCCAGCGTGAGAAGGGCCGTGATGGTGAAGCTGCGGTCCTTGCCGAGCAGCCGGAGTGAGAATCGCAGGTCCTGCCAGAGCGTGTTCATGACACCTACATTTACGTGAGAGGCGAGCCCAAAGGTCCCCAATCTCTCCAGCCGGCGACGGGCGACCCGGCCACCGGCCGCCCGCCCCTCACGCTGACTTAGAATTCTCTGAGGAGTCCGCAGATGCTCATCGAACCCGGCAAGAAAGCGCCAGCCTTCACCCTCAAGGATCAGGCCGGCCACTCACACAAACTCTCGGAGTACGCCGGCCGCCCCGTCGTCCTCTATTTCTACCCGAAAGACGACACGCCCGGCTGCACGAAGGAGTCGTGCGCCTTCCGGGACAATCTACCGAAGTTCAAGGCCGGCAAGGCCGCCGTGTTCGGCGTCAGCATCCTCGACGAGGCGAGCAAGGCGCGCTTTGCCGCAAAGTACGACCTCAACTTCCCGCTCCTCGCCGACGCCGATCACGCCGTGGCTGAGAAGTACGGCGTCTGGCAGAAGAAGTCGACTGTACGGCCGCCAGTTCATGGGCATCGCGCGCACGACGTACCTCATCGGCGCCGACGGCAAGGTGGCGAAGCGTTGGGACAACGTCAAGGTGGATGGCCACGCCGAGGACGTGCTCGCGGCGGTCAGACAACTGGCGTGAGGCGTGGGGCGTGGGGCCGGGCCGGCTGCCGTCGGTCGGGCCGGCTGAAGCCGGCCCCTACGTCTGTCACACTGCAGTCGTAGGCGGCGACCTTCAGGTCGCCGCGCTCGCTCATCAGCGTCGCAGACGTAGGGGCCGGCTTCAGCCGGCCCGACGACCGTCAGACATACAGCGCGATGCTCATCAGAACGATCGTCACGACGAGCAGCGCCGCCGTCAGGCGGTTGGCCGCGGCCGCGCGCTGACGGAGCTGCGTCACGGTCGCCATGAGCGCGGCGCGCTCCTTCTCCGGCGCCGAGGCCGCCTGCGCCGCCGTGCGATTCGCCCGGCCCATGCTCGCGCCGGTCACGGCGCCGACGATGAACGCCAGGATCCCGGTGACGCCGCCGAAGCCGAACGCCATCCCGGCGTGACTGCGGCTGACCTCCGGGCTGAAGTGCCCCGTGTAGCGCCAGAACAGCCACAGGCCGGTCAGCACGGTCACGCCCGCGAGGATCGGAAACAGCGCCATGATGCCGCGCCGCTGCATGCCCTGCATCACCTTGACGGCGTCGGGCCCGGCGTCCTGCATCGACGGCATCACCCACCAGGCGGCAAACACCGTCGCGCCCAGCCAGAACGCACCAGCCAGAACGTGCAATGCGCGAATTGCCAGATAGCCGTACGACACGAGGGGGCCTCCTTCGGTGACAGTCTTGAGTTCTCAGCAATCAGTTCTCAGCAATCAGTTATCAGTACTCCGACGATATCCCGTCGAACCTCGTCCGACTGAAAACTCACGACTCATAACTGAAAACTGCCAACTGCACGCGTCACTTCACGATCACAATCTTCGCCGAGTCTCCGCCGTAGGTCAGCGGCGCGTCCCCGGCGGGAAACCCGTTGGCCTGCAGCATGTACGCCACGATGTCCGCGGTCTGGTCGTCGTCGAGGAACGCCGTTCCGTCGTTGGGCATCGTGGTCTCGACGAGCGTCAGGAGCTCGCCGAGGGTCTTGTCCTTCCACTTGTTCAGGAACTTCTCCCCCACGACCAGCGGTCCGGCCTTCTGCCCGGGCAGGAGCTTACCGGGCTCGTGGCAGGATTCGCAGAGCGACACGTACAGCTTGCCGCCCCGGTCGGCCTGCTCCTTCGAGTAGACCTTGTCGCGCGTCGTCTTCGGCGCCGGCGCCTGGGCGGCGCGGATGCCGATGGTCGCGGCGAGCAACAGGACGGCGGCCAGGACTGTACGGACAGTCTGACCGCCGCCCGAACCGATGTCGTCGCGCTGTCGCCGATGGCCTACGCCCACGAATAGCCCGACTTGGCGAACGGCAGCGTGCGCACGCGGTCGCCGGTGGCCGCGAAGATGGCGTTCGCGACGGCCGGCAGGATCGGCGGCAGCGGCGGCTCCCCGAGACCGGTCGGGTCGTTGTCGCTCAGCACGAAATCGATATCGATCGCCTTGGGCGCGTTGCGCATGCGCACCGGATTGTGCACGTCGAAATTGCCCTGCACGGCGGCGCCCTTGTCGATCGTGATCTCCGAGCGACATCACCTGCGACAAGCCCTCGATGATCGCGCTCTGGACCTGGCCTTCGGCAATCAACGGGTTGACGATCTGCCGACCGATGTCGCCGACCGCCCAGACGTGATTGACCGTCACGCGCTTCGACGCGTCCACCGAAACCTCCGCCGCTTCGGCGAAGTAGCCCGCGTGGCACCAGTGGAACGCGACGCCCACGCCGGTGCCCTTGGGCAGCGTCCGTTTGCCCCAGCCCGATGTGACACGGATGCGCTCGAGCACGCCGCGCGCGCGCGCCGCGTCGAGCGTGCGGCTGAACCCGCCGCGGCCCGACCGTCCCGCCGGCGCCGGCGCCTCCTGGACGAGGGGTTGCGCCAGCAGATCGATGCGGAACTGCAGCGGGTCCTTGCCCGCCGCGTGGGCCAACTCGTCGATGAACGACTGCATCGCGAACGCGATGCCGTTGTCGCCCGGCGCCCGCATCGCCCCCGTCGGCACGCCCGCCGTAATCTCGGACATGTAGATCGCGAAGTTCGGCACGAAGCCCGCCGGGAACTGACCGGCGCTCATGCCCCCGCCGGTCGGCCCGACGAAGTGATTGCGCCAGGCGCTGAGGCGGCCCGAGGCATCGACGCCGCCCTCGAGGAAGTGGTAGCCGGCGTTGCGGTAGTAGTCGTGGCGCATGTCGTCTTCGCGCGTCCACCGCAATTGCACGGGCCCACCCACCTGCTTCGCAATCACGGCGGCTTCGATGAGGAAGTCGTTCTGCAGCCGCCGGCCGAAGCTGCCGCCCATGCGCGCCATGTGCAGGGTGACCGCGTCGGGCGAGATGCCGAGCGCCTGGGCGACGAGCTGCGCCCCGCGCGACGGCTGCTGCGTGCCCGCCCAGATCTCGCACCGCCCGTCGGTGACGCTCACCGTCGCGTTCATCGGCTCGAGCGACGCGTGGGCCAGGTACCGGATAGAGGTACACGCCCTTGACGGTCTTGGCCGCCTTGGCGAGCGCGGCGTCGACGTCGCCGTCGGCCCGCGACGCCCGGCCGGGAAGCGTCATCGCCGCGGCTTGCGCCGCCGATCGACGTGCTGCTGTCCGACGCGTTCGAGCCGTCGTTCCAGGTGACCTTCAGCGCCTGGCGCGCCTGATCGACCAGCCACCAGCTGGTGCCGACCACGGCCACGCCGCCAAACGAACCGCTCGCGCCGGGTCGACGGGCTCGACGACGAAGGCGTGCGTCACGCCGGGCATCTTGCGGATACTCGTCGACGTTGGCCGACGCCACCGTGCTCCCAAACACCGGTGCACGCTGGAGCACGGCGTACCTCATCCCCGGCAGGTCGGCGTCGATGCCGAAGAGCGGCCGCCCGGTGACGATCGCGTCGTTGTCGACGTCGGGCGTCGGCCGGCCGATGATGGTGAAGTCCTTCGGGTCTTTGAGCGTCACCGACGTGGGGTCAGGCACCGGCATCGCGGCGGCCGCGGTCGCGAGCTCGCCGTAGCCGATCGAATCGGTTCGACGCGGCGTGCATCACGCGCCCCTTGGACGTCGTGAGCTGGGACGCCGGCACGTTCCACTTGGCCGCGGCCGCGGCGACGATCATCTGCCGCGCGGCGGCGCCAATGCTGCCGCATCCCCATCCAGTTGCCCGGCACGGCCGTGCTGCCGCCGGCCGACTGCGCGCCGTACTTCGGAATAGAGGTCGGCCTGCTCGACGGTCGCGGCCGACCATTCGACGTCGAGCTCGTCCGCGATCATCATCGGCAGCGTCGTTCTTGATCCCCTGGCCGATTTCAGGGTTCTTGCCGATGATGGTGACGCGGCCGTCGGGGTGAATCGTGACGAACGCGCTCGGCTCCAGGGCGCGCGCGCCGCCGCGACCGCGCTGCGCGAACACGTCGGCGACCGGGTCGAGGGTACCGCGGCAATCATCAAACCGCCGCCGGCAAGGGCCGAGACCCGGAGGAACGAACGGCGATCGAGGGCGACGGGGCTCATCGCGTCCCTCCGTTCGTGCCGGTCTGGACCGCCGCACGATGAATGGCTTCCCGAATGCGCAGGTAAGTGCCGCAGCGGCAGAGGTTGCCGCTCATCGCGGCGTCGATTTGGGTGTCGGCTGGCGAGGGCGTCGACTGCAGCAGCGCGACGGCGGCCATGATCTGACCGGGCTGGCAGTAGCCGCAGTCGGGCACGTCGACGTCCTTCCAGGCCTGCTGGAGCGGGTGCAGGTGGCCGTCGGCGGCGAGGCCTTCGATCGTGGTGACCGATGCCGGCCGCGACGGAGACCTTCACCTGGCAGGACTCATCGCGCGGCCGCGGATGTGCACCGTGCACGCGCCGCACTGGCCGATGCCGCAGCCGAACTTCGTGCCGTGCAGGTGCAACTCGTCGCGCAGCACCCACAGGAGCGGCATGTCGGGCGGAACGTCGACCGACATGGTCTTCCCGTTGACGTTCAGGTCCGTCCTCCGTCGTGCCCCCTTCCGGCGGGACGGACGTATCGCCAGATTCCCCGGGCACGGCCAAGCCGCTGGCGCGCCCAGCAGTCCGTCAGGAAAAGCGCCGCGGACCGCTACGCGCCAATGATAGACCCGTTCGGACCGGGTGGGCCAATCGGGGAGTTCAGGGAAGCGGGGCGAGGGCGTCAACAATCTGACGCCCTCTCGTCCCCCAAAGAGGACTCTTCATGTTTCCCCGGATGTCGGGCCGGCTAAAGCCGGCCCCTACGCCTATCACGGCTGATCGGACCGGACAGCGGCACAGACGTAGGAGTCCGGCTGAGCCGGACCGGACAGCGGCACAGACGTAGGGTCCGGCTTCAGCCGGACCGGACAGCGGGACGGTGTCACTCCTGATCGGACTCGCATTGAGCGAAAACGTTTCACCGCGACGGATTCGAATCGTCTCGACGTACCTGTCGAAGCCTTCCTTTGCGATCTCGATCCGGTGGTTGCCGTCAGGCAGGCGTACGACGAGACGTGTCTGCGTATCCGGCCAGTCCCAGCGCTCGCCGTCGATCAGCACCGTCGCGTCCGACGGCTGCACGCCAAGCGACAAGGTGCGGAACTCGCCGGATTCTCGCGCGCCGGCGCCGGCGCGGGCGCGCGCGGCGGACGGGCCGGGGCGGGACGGTCGGCATGGCCGGTTGTTCGGGCGCGGCCGGCGCCGCGACCGGCGGCGCCGGGCAGGCGGCAGCTCGGCGGTTTCCCCCTGCGCCAGCCGCTCCATCGTGTACTTCGCCTTATAGGTCTGGTCGCGGTTCAGATAGATGTGCTGGTTCACCGTACCAGGTAGCCCGCCAGATAAATCGTCAGGTCGTGCTCGCCGGGCCGCAGGCGCAGCCGCTGAAAGATGCCGTCGAAGTCATCCACCACGCCGGCGCGGTAGCCATCGACGTAGACCTCGGCTTCGCGTGGCTTGACCTCCAGCCGGACAGCGGCGGTCAGCTCATCGAAACGATAACCGTAGGGATACGGCCCGTCAGCCCATGCGGTCCCCACGGTCCGCGCTGGAAGTACAGTTACGGCCCGTCCACCGATCCACGGACCCCAGACGAAGTACGGCCCGTAGCCGCCCACGATGACCACCGGGTGGTGTTGCTGCGGCGCGCGCGGCGGACGCCGGACGGCGCGTCCCTGCGCGTTGACGGGAGCTGCCCACGCCGCGAGCAAAGCCAGGGCGGCGAGGACGGGAACGACATGTGTGGAAAATCGTGTATTGCGCACCGGACACTCTCCGGGCAGGCTGGCCAAAGTCGAAGGTGCAATCGGCGTACCACGCGCAACGACCGGAATCATTGGACGATGCGAGATGATGCCGTGCGCCCTGGGGGACATTCCGCGGCCGGGCGAGTACACGGGCGGGGGGCGTGGGGCGTGGGGCGTGGGGCTTGGGGCTTGGGGCTTGGGGCCTACTAGAATGATCCCCGTATGCCTTCGCCCGCCACGCCGGTCACCGGCGCCCGTCTGGACTTCATCCGCGAGATCATCGCGAGCCGACAGCGCCGCCGGCAAGCACGACGGCCGCGTCCACACGCGATTCCCGCCCGAGCCCAACGGCTACCTGCACATCGGCCACGCCAAGTGCGATCTGCCTGAACTTCGGCATCGCGCCGGGAGTTCGGCGGCACGTGCAACCTGCGCTTCGACGACACCAACCCGATGACCGAGGACGTCGGAGTACGTCGAGTCGATCCAGGACGACGTCCGCTGGCTGGGCTTCGACTGGGACGACCGGCTGCTTCTACGCGTCGGACTACTTCGAGCAGCTGTACGCAGTGCGCCGAGCGGCTGATCCGGCACGGCAAGGCCTACGTCGACAGTCTCGACGCGCCGACGAGCGATCCGCGCAGTAGCGCGGCACGCTGAAGGCGCCGGCACGCGACAGCCCGTACCGCGACGCGGCCGGTCGACGAGAGCCTCGACCTGTTCCGCGCGGATGCGCGCCGGCGAGTTCCCCGACGGCGCGCACGTGCTGCGCGCGAAGATCGACATGGCGCTCGCCGAACATGAACCTGCGCGACCCGGTGCTCTACCGGATCCGGCGCGCGCACCACCACCGCACCGGCGACGCGTGGTGCATCTACCCGATGTACGACTACGCCCACCCGCTGTCGGACGCGTTCGAGGGCATCACGCACTCGATCTGCACGCTCGAGTTCGAGGACCACCGCCCGCTGTACGACTGGTTGATCGACAACGCTGCCGGCTGCCGGGCACCCCGCAGCAGATCGAGTTCGCGCGGCTGAACCTGACCTACACGGTGATGAGCAAGCGCAAGCTGCTGCAGCTCGTCGACGAGAAGCACGTCGCGCGGCTGGGACGACCCGCGCATGCCGACGATCTCGGGCCTGCGCCGCCGCGGTTACACGCCGGAGGCGATCCGCGCGTTCTGCGACGCGATCGGCGTGGCCAAGCGCGAGAACGTCGTCGACGTCGCGCCTGCTCGAGTACTGCGTGCCGCGAGGACCTCAACCGCGCGCCGCCGCGCGCCATGGCCGTGCTGCGGCCGCTGAAGGTCGTGCTCGAGAACTATCCCGAGGCGACGAGGTCGAGGAGATGGACGTCGTCAACAACCCGGAGGATCCGGCCGCCGGCACGCGCAGGGTGCCGTTCTCGCGCGTGCTCTACATCGAGCAGGACGACTTCCGCGAGGATCCGCCCAAGAAGTTCTTCCGCCTGTCGCCGGGCCGCGAGGTCCGCCTGCGCAATGCGTACTTCATCACCTGCACCGAGGTCGTCAAGGACGCCGCCGGCGACGTCGTCGAGCTGCGCTGCACCTACGACCCGGCCACGCGCGGCGGCGACGCGCCGGACGGCCGCAAGGTGAAGGCACGCTGCACTGGGTGTCGGCCGCGCACGCGGTCGACGCCGAGGTGCGGCTGTACGACCGGCTGTTCAGCGTCGAGATCCGGGCGCCGGGAGACGCGGACTTCCTGGCGCAGCTCAACCCCGCGTCGCTCGAGGTCATCGGCCATGCGAAGCTCGAGCCGTCGCTCGCCGCGGCGCCGGCCGGCGCGCGCTTCCAGTTCGAGCGCCTCGGCTACTTCTGCGCCGACCCCGACGGCACGCCCGGGCGCCCCGTCTTCAACCGCACCGTGACGCTCAAGGACAGTTGGGCGAGAGCGCAGACGGGCATCCCTTGAATTGCGTGATTGCGCGATGAGGTGAGTGATATCAAATCGCGCAATCACGCAATCGCGCAATCGCGCAATCACTCTAATCAGCCTATACTCTCGTCATGCCGCACATCACTTCTCATGCCCCCGGGGAGTTCTGCTGGTTCGAGCTGGCGACGACGGATCAGCAGGCCGCCAAGCAGTTCTATGGCGCGCTGTTCGGCTGGGGCGCCGCCGACAGTCCGATCGGGCCGGGCGAGGTGTACACGACGTTCAAGCTGAACGGCGGCGACGTCGGGGCCGTCTACTCGATGCGCAAGGAACAGCGCGACCAGGGCATGCCTCCCCACTGGCTGCTGTACGTCGCGGTGGCAGACGCCGACGATTCAGCCGCGCGTGCCGTCGGCGCGAGCGGCGTCGTCATGGCGCCGGCCTTCGACGTGATGGACCTCGGCCGCATGGCGGTCGTCCAGGACCCGACCGGCGCGATCTTCTCCATCTGGCAGGCAAAGAAAAGCATCGGCACCACGATCGTCGGCGAGCAGTTCACCGTCTGCTGGGCGGACCTCGAGTACGCCGGACGTGCCGAAGGCGCGGGCGTTCTACGAGGAGTTGTTCGGCTGGAAGATCACCGCGGGCAAGGACATGTCCGCGCCCGGCCCCGACGACTACGGCCACATCGTCAACGGCGACGACTTCATCGGCGGACTTCCCCCGGCGAACATGCGCGACCCGCACGCGCCGCCGAGCTGGATGATCTACGTCGAGGTGCCGGACTGCGCGGCCGCCGTGGCCAAGGCCAGGACGCTGGGCGCGCGCGTCTACATGGACACGCGTGAGATCGGCGAAAACGGCTGGATGGCGGTGCTCGCCGATCTGCAAGGCGCCGTGTTCGCCGTGCACACGCGCAAGAACGCCTAGGACCTCGCCTGCATCGTCTTACGGCGGAGGGCTGGCCGCGTCAGAACACCGTGTCGGTGGCCGTGACGCTTGTCACAACCAAAAGGGCCAATCACGAAGCCACGAAGGCTCGCCGCGTCGAAATCCAGTGTTGGTAGTAGTTTGATTTTTTGTAAGGCGGCGTTGGGAGACGTTCGGGGTTCAACAATGAAGGCGGGTGAAGTACGCGACTACAGTGGTTCGGTGAGGTGAGAGGTCGCGCTCGCGCGACGCGCAGGGAGCGCGTTTTGCGGTCGGCGACTGTGGGGTGTTGCTCGGAGCGGCTACCGGGGTGGTATCGAGGGGTACGCCGACGGCGCGTTGTTGCGTGACGCCGTGATCTGGGTGTGCGCGGTGGGTTGACGGGGTGCGTTGTGCCGGCGTGCGTGTCGCTGCTGGGGGACAGGGGGGGACGTCGTGGACGTCGACGTCGAGTTCGTGCGCGGCGGGCGCCGCGTCGCGGTGGGCATCGTCGCGCTGGGGGGGCGCGACGGCGGGATGACGCGGCTCTGCACGACCAGTAAGCACTAGAGTACGTGAGTCCGGCTGGCGCTGTGACGAGCGGGGTCACCCGCGTCGCCAGCCGGACCGTCCGATTCCTCTGCCTTCGTGTCCTTCGTGCCTTCGTGTAAATCGGTGTTTTGCAAGGGCGGACGCCGCCAACCCACATAACCCGGGCTGCGTCTAACGGCGTATGCTGACCGACCTGCGCCTTGCGTTCCGGTCCCTGCGCGCCACGCCGGGCTTCACGGCCGTCGCGCTCATCGTCCTCACGCTCGGTATTGGCGCGACGACGGCGATCTTCTCCGTCGTCGACGCCGTTGTGTTGCGTGGCTTGCCCTTTCCCGACGCCGGCCGGCTGGTCGCCGTCGACGAGACGAACCCCACCGGCAAGGGCCTGCCGGGCGGCTACGTCGCGGCGCCGAACTTCATGGACTGGCGCGCCGGCCAGCGGGTCTTCGAGGACATGGCGGCGTACTCGGGCAAGACGCTGACGATTCGCAACAACGGCGAACCGGAGAACCTTCGCGCCGAGGCCGTGACGGCGAGCCTGTTCGCGCTGCTTCGCGCTCGTCCGCAGCTCGGCCGCACCTTCACGCCTGACAACGAAGCCGAGGGCCGCGACCACCTGGCGGTCATCAGCGACACCTTGTGGCGCCGGCGATTCGGGGCCGACCCGTCGGTGCTGGGCCGCACCATCACCTCCGACCGCGACACCTACGGAATCGTCGGCGTGATGCCTCCCGGGTTCACGTTTCCCATCGGTGCGCTGAAGCCGGTCGAGGTGTGGGTGCCGTGGCATCCGAACAAGGACGAGTGGCCGCGCGGCGACGGCAGCTCGCGCAGCTACAACGCGCAGGTGGTCGCGCGGCTGAAGGACGGCGTGACCGTTCCGCAGGCGCTCGCGCAGATGGAGCAGATCACGGGCGCCCTCAAGGCGCAGTACCCCAGATGGTTCCGCGACCGCTGGGTCGGCGTGACGTCGCTCCAGGACTCGATCGTCGGCAAGTCGCGCGCCTGGATGCTGCTGCTGCTCGGATCGGTCGCCTTCGTGATGCTCATCGCGTGCGTCAACGTCGCCAACCTGCTGCTCGCGCGCGCCACGGCGAAGACGCGGGACGTGAGCGTACGCGCCGCGCTCGGCGCCACGCGGTGGCGGATCGCGCGGGGGCTGCTGGCCGAGAGTCTGTTGCTGTCATTGCTCGGCACGGCCATCGGCGTCGCGCTGGCCGTCTGGGGCGTGCAGATTCTGCGAACGTCGCTGCCGCCGTCGCTGCCGCGGCTCGCCGACGTCGCGGTGAACCTGCGCGTGCTGGCGGCGGCAAGCAGCGCGGCGGTCGTCACGGGGCTGCTGTTCGGCGCCGCCCCGGCGTGGCAGTCGTCGCGGCCGCAACTCGCGTCGGCGCTGCGCGAAGGCGGTCGATCGGGCGCGGCGGGCCTGGCGCGCCAGCGCGTCCGCAGCGCGCTGCTGGTCGCGGAAGTCGCGCTCGCCGCGGTGCTGCTCATCGGCGCCGGCCTCTTCGTGTCGAGCTTCTTCAAGCTCACCCACATCGACCTCGGCATGGACGTGGCGAACCGCCTGACGGTCGGCGTCTATCCACGCATCGACTTCCACTCGCCGGACCGCGACGCGATGATGGCGCGCGCGGCGCAGCAAATCCTCGAGGTGCGCGACCGGCTCCGCGCCGTTCCGGGCGCCGACGTCGTCGCGTTCATGGGCAACGGCTCGCTCCCGCTGCAGGGCGGCTGGAGCCGCACCAGCATCACGCTGCCCGCGGGTCGTGAGGTCGACGGCGCCGACGTCGAACCGGACATCAAGAGCATCTCGCCCGAGTACTTCACGGCGATGGGCGTGCCCGTGCTCGCCGGACGCGCGTTCACGGAGGCCGACAGCGACACGGGCGCGGCGCCGGTGCTCATCCTCAACGACGTCGCTGTGAAGGCGTACTTCGGCGACACGAGCCCGGTCGGGCAGGTCGTGAAGGTGAACGGGTCGAGAACGATTGTGGGCGTCGTGCGGGGCGTGCGCGTGGGCGGCCCGGAAGCCGAGCTCCGGCCCGAGGTCTACACGCCGTACCGGCGCGACAGCGCCTTCGGCGCCAGCTTCATCATCAGGACGTCACGCGAGTCGGCCGCGGTCGTCCCAGAGATCCGGGCGGCGATTCACGACGCGGCGCCCGGCATCGTGGTTCCCGAGGTGCAGACGTTCGGCGCGCTCTACGACAAGCTGATCGTCCAGCGGAAGTTCAACATGATCGTGCTGGCGCTGTTCGGCGGCCTCGCAATCGTCATCGCCGCCGCCGGCATCTACGGCGTGATGGCCTACATCGTCGAGCAGCGAACGCAGGAGATTGGCGTGCGCATGGCACTCGGGGCACAGCCCGGTGTGGTGCTGCGCATGATCCTGACGCGGGCCCTGCTGTTCCTGCTGGTCGGCCTGACGGCTGGCGTCGGCGCCGGGTGGATGCTGGCGCGCTTCGTTTCGGCGTTCCTGTTCCAGGTCGACGCACACAGCATTGCCGTGTACGCAGCCGCGGCCGGCGTCCTCGTGCTCGCCGGGCTCGTCGCCGCGTTCGTGCCCGCGCGGCGCGCATCGCGGGTCGATCCAGTCAGCGTGCTTCGGTAGTCCGACTACCAGCTACCGGCTACCGGCCGGGACACTGGCGGCCCTGCCACTCTGGTTCGGTGCCGCCAGGCCTGTAGTCCGTGGCCTGTGGCCCGTAGCCGTCCGTGTTCAGTCGAAGTGCTTCAACTGCGGCCAGACGTCGGCAAGGGCAAACCTCGCGCCCCAGCAGACGAATACCGCCACGTGG
Source organism: uncultured Acidobacteriota bacterium (assembly GCA_963849525.1). Classification (GTDB taxonomy): domain Bacteria; phylum Acidobacteriota; class Vicinamibacteria; order Vicinamibacterales; family SCN-69-37; genus CAVXSP01. Next base: position 42,799 of record CAWKHL010000013.1, read on the forward strand.
TTCTCGTACGGCATGCAGCGCCCGCAGTCCGTCTCGGCGGCGCGGACCACGTGGTCGAAGCGCTGGCGGAGGCTCTCCTCGGAGCTGCCGAGCACGACCACGGCGGTCGGCGCGAACGGCGGCGGCCCCCAGTCCAGTAGTTGTTGTGGCCTGAATAGACCGGCGGTAGACCGCGCGAAGCGCCGAGCGCCTGCAAAGCGCCCGCATCCCCGTAGTTCGGTGGCGAGGATCACCGCGCGCTCGCGCTGCGCCGGCGGCAGCGTCTCGACTGCGGCAGCGACCGCGTCGACGATCCGATCCCATCCCTGCATGTCGGCGAAGAACTGCGGCAGATCGCCGAGCGCCTTGCGCTCCTCGGTGGACGGCGCCACGTGCAGGGCGCGCGCGTAGGCAATGTAACTGTCGACCGGAAGGAGCGGCATCGCCAGCGGCGCGAAGACCGCCGTCGCGACGAGCGGCCACGGCGAGAAGCGTTCCGCGCAACCGGCCGCGTCCGATACGCGAGCAGGCGCTCGATGCCCAGGCCCCCCGCCGCGAGCAGCCAGGTGTACGGCCGCCGCCGAGGTACTCGGCACGGCTCGTGCCGTTCAGTGCCAGCAGCGCGAACACGGCCCGAGACCAGCCCAGGATGCGAGAGCGCCCGCCCGCCGGTGGGCGAATCGCGCAAGCCACGTGAGGCCGCACGAGCGCGAGCGACAGTCGCCGCCGGCCCGGTAATCTCGACCTGGTTGCAGGAAGCGAAAGCGGCGACACTCGACGACGCCATCTTCTGCGTGCTCGCGTTGTGGATGAACTCGAGCGTCGGCCAGCCGTGCAGGACCTGCCAGACGACGTAGGGCGCGAAGACGCGGCGGCGACCGCGCCGGCAATCCACGGGCCGGGCGTCGCCAGCAGACGTCGTCGGCGCGTGGCGAGCAGGCCCGCCGCGAGACCAGCGCCGAGCCACAACACGCTGATCTTGTTGAGCAGGCCCAGGCCGAGCAGGGACCGAGCAGCGCCAGGGCGCGGCCGGCGCGATCGAATTGAGCGCACGAAAGAGCCGAGCGCGGCGGCGCTCCACACGAGCACGTCGATCGCGTTCATCGAGTAGTACGCGTCGAGCGACAGGTAGATCGGCGCGGGCCAGCGAGCGACATCGCGAACGCCTGCGCGTAGCGACCACCGCCCAGCTCGCGCGCCAGGAGCCCGGCGACGAGCACGGTCAACGCGCCACAGCGCTGCCGGCACGAGCTCGAACCGCGGCCGCGTGGGCCCGAGCGACGTGGCAACACGCCACAGAGCACGGCAGATCGACAACGGCGGCTGGTCGACGTAGCCCCACGGCCAGGTGCCGCGCGCAGGCGATGTAGTAGAACTCGTCGCGAAACCAGCCGTAGCCGTCGAGGAAGGCCAGGTGCAGGGCCAGCGTCGCCAGCGGGAGGACGACCAAGAATTCAGCCGGCGCATGTCACGCACGCAGGTGATCGGCCTGCCACTGCTGCACCATCCGCTTGATGGTCTTCCGGTCGGCGATGCGGTCGGTGAGGACGCGCGTCGTGAGGTCCGGGAGCTCGGCATCGCTCGCGAAGCGGAGCGCCACGAGTTAATCGAATCGTGAGCTCCGGAATGCGGGGATGGAGATCGGGCGGCAGCAGCTCACGCAGCCGCAGCCGCATTTCGAGCCTGATGATGCGGTCCTGCACCTTGAGGGCGAAGACTCGGGCGGCGAGCGCGAGCGCGATCAACGCCAGCGCCAGCAGCAAGGCGACCACCGTCGCGACCGAGGGCGCCGCGAAGACCCGGTAGGCCGTCCAGATCAGGTTGATCAGAAGGACCGGCAGCACGAACCCGTGAAAGTACGAAACGAACCGCGCATGGTTCTCGAAGCTTTGTGGCTTGTCCGACATCGCGAGGGGCTCCTTGGACGCTGATGATATCCGGTTGATGCGATCGAGTATGAGGTGCAGGCTATCGAGCGATGCGGAGGCCGATGTCGCCGGTGGTCGGGGGCCAGAAATGATCGGTGCTGGCCAGCGGCTCGAAGCCGGTCACGGTGCCGCCATCGTCGTGGCGATTCGGTCCAACGCTATAGACCACGAAGCCCGGGTTCGTCGGCCGATACACGAGGGCACGGCCGGAGAACGGATCGATCGGCGCGGAAGACAGGTACGCGGGCAGGAGGTCGTTGAGCGTTGTCGGCAGCGTGCCGGCGTGTTGCCGGTAGCGCTCGACGGCCACGGTAAGCCGTCCGGCGCGGATCACGGCGAGGTCGGCGGCAATCACCTGCACGTCGCGTCGCAGCAACCGCACATTGACCGCGTTCGCGCCCTGCACGGCCAGAATGCCATCGATTCTCTGCGGCCACGGTTCATGGCTGGCGTCGAGTCGCTTGGCAGAGGCCGCCAACTCCCGCAGCAGAAGGTGCGCGGCGTACGGTCGCGTGAGCCGCCCGAGCATCGACACCCTGTTGTAGCTGCCGAACACATTCGTGCCGCCGTAGTACATGCCCAACACGCTGAAGCTGGCGTCGATGTTCCTGGCCCGCCGCGTCGTGATGTACCACTCCAGGACGTCATCCCGGTCGAGGCGAGCCAGTGCCGCGTCGACGGCCACCAGGTCAGCGTCAGTGAGGGGGGACGCATTCAGGATCCACTGCAGCCTCGTCAGGGACTCTGCCTTCCAGTAGTCCGTCAGCCATTCCAGCGGCAACGGACTCGGCCGGCCGGCAATCAGACCGATCTCGCTGCGTAACGACGCGGCGGCTCCCGCGCCGGCACCCGTGGACGCCAGGTAGACCGTGCGAAACGACGCCAGGTCGAAAAGCTGTCTGACCTGATCCCAGAGGTACCCGGACGTGGTGCCGGCGTGGAAACCTCTGAAATCGAGCGAGGTGGCCTTGTCCAGGAGTTCCAAAGCCTCTGGCTTCGGTTCGAACCGACTCCGCCAGCGCTCGAGCGACGGCATCTGGGAGCCTGCCCAGACGCATGGCGTCGTCAACGGAAGAGCTGAGCGGCCGCGTCGATGCTCGTCCAGCCGCGTCGCGGGATGTGACGGCGAACTGACGGACGCTCGGGGGCGCGACGGCCAGGGCGGCCGCGGCAATGTCGTACGGCGCAGCGTCGTCCGGGCGAACGTCGCTCCCCTGCGCGCCCAGATCCCACACCATGACCGGCGCGCCCGTCGCCTGGATCGCGGCAATGGCCTGGCCGACCCGTCGCGCTTCGACGGCGTCCCAGACCTTGTAGGCCAGCACGGGCACACAGACGACGAACACGGCAATCGCCAGCTTGCGCAGCCACGGACGAACGCGCGGTGCGTTGCGCTCGAGTGACGGTCCAGTCGGGTTGGTCACTGGTGGTCCTCCAACGCGGAACCGGCCACTGGCGCGGCGGCCGCGTCTCGTTCACCCTGGGCGGCCAGCCACTCGGCCTCACGACGGGCGTCGTCGCCACCGCCGAGCGCTTCGGCCGTGCGCTCGATGACAGCGTTCCGCTCAGCAACACGCCCGGCGTCCACGCGCGACTCGATCCGACGATACGTCGACGACGTCCAGACCTGGAGGACAATCGTGAGCAGGACGACCGCCGCCGCTGGCACCCAGACGAGCCACTCTCGCCGGGCGCGGCGCTCCGCGGCAACGATGCGCGCGCGCAGCGACGCCGGCGGCGCTGAAGGCCGATACCGTCGCAGGCGAGCTTCGAGTCCCTCGAATCCATCGAGCTCGGCAGACCCTGCCGGGTCGTCAGACTTGCTCATTTCTCCCCTCTCGGGCTGAGCGCCGCGCGCAGCTTTTCCATCGCGTAGCGATACCTGCTCGCAATCGTATTGATTGACGTGTCGCTCAAGTCGGCAATCTCCTGGAACGTTCGGCCCTCGAAGACCTTCAGGTGCACGACCTCGCGCTGGTCGGCGGGAAGCCTGCTCAGCGCGCGCCCGATGGCGATCCGCTCATTCGGCATGTCCGGTCCCGTCGCAGCCGCTCGTTCGAGCCAGCCGTCCTCCGAACCGCCGGCGGCCTCGTCTCGCCGCCGCCGCAGGCGGTCGAAGCAGGCATTGCGCACCGCGCGGCGCAGGTAGGCGTCCGTCGCGTCCACTCCGGCAACACCGCGACGCACGACGGCCATGAACACGTCCTGGACGACATCCTCGGCCGCCGGTGGGTCGACGAGAATCGCCAGCGCGTAGCGGTAAAGGGCGGCGCCGAGCCGGTCGTACAGCTCCGCCGCGCCCTCTGGCCAATCGTCATCGGCGCGGCCAGGCATCGTGTCGATGTTATAGACGTTGCGGAAGGCCGGTTTTGTCTGGGGTCCGCGGCCCGTCGGCTGAGGCTTGGGCCCTCTCGCTATAATCGGGCCGGTGGTCGGACAGCAGGTCTCGCACTATCGGATCCTCCGGTCTCTCGGGGCCGGGGGCATGGGCGTGGTCTACGAAGCCGAGGACACGCGCCTGGGCCGGCACGTCGCGCTCAAGTTCCTGCCCGACTCGCTCAGCTTCTCGCCCGAGGCCGCCGAGCGGTTCGAGCGCGAGGCACGCATCGCCTCGTCGCTGAACCATCCGAACATCTGCACCATCCACGACATCGGCACGCACGAGGGCCGGCGCTTCATCGTGATGGAGTTGCTCGACGGCGAGTCGCTCCGCGCGCGCATCGACCGCGGACCCGTGCCGGTCGCGCAGGTCGTCGAGATCGGCTACCGAATCGCGGACGCGCTCGACGCGGCACACCGCACGGGCATCGTCCATCGCGACATCAAGCCCGCCAACATCTTTCTGACGAAACGCGGCCCGGCGAAACTGCTCGACTTCGGCGTCGCCAAGCCCGGCGCGGACGAGCCCGACGCCGCCGACGACGAGACGCGCGCGGCGGCCGAGGCCCTGACGAGCCCCGGGACGACCGTCGGATCGATCAACTACATGTCACCCGAGCAGGCGCGGGGCGAGCCGCTCGACGCGCGCACGGATCTGTTCTCGCTCGGCCTCGTGCTGTACGAGATGTCCACTGGCCGCCAGGCGTTCACGGGCGCGACCTCGGCGGTCGTCTTCGACGCGATCCTCAACCGCGCACCGGCGCCGCCGCAGCTCGTCAATGCCGACGTGACCGACGACCTGCAACGCGTGATCCTGCGCGCGCTCGAGAAGGATCGACGCCTCCGGTATCAGACCGCCGCCGACCTGCTCGCGGACCTCGCGCGCATCCGTCGCGACTCCAGCTCGCCGGGTGTCGCAACCTTGGCCGGCGGCGCCACGGCAGCCGGGACGTCCGCCGCCACCGCGCCGGCTCCGTCCGCCGCCCATCGCCGCCGCTGGCCACTCGTCGCCGTGCCGGGCGCGGTCGTCGTCGCCGCGGCGGCCTTCTGGATCTGGAGCTCGACGCGCACGCCGGCCTTCCAGGAGCGCGACGTCGTGCTCGTCGCCGACTTCACGAACACCACCGGCGACTCGGTCTTCGACGACGCGCTCAAGCAGGCCGTGACGGTGCAGCTCCAGCAGACGCCGTACGTGACGCTGCTCACCGACCAGCAGATCCTGCACACGCTCCGGCTGATGCAGAAGACCCCGACGACGCCCGTGACCGGCGACGTCGCGCGCGAGCTGTGCCAGCGCGCGGGCGCCAAGGCCACGGTCGAGGGCAGCATCGCGCCCCTCGGCAGCACCTACGTCGTCACGCTCGGCGTGCGCAACTGCCAGACCGGTGCGTCGATGCTGAACCAGCAGGTACAGGCATCGGCGAAGGAGGAGGTGCTGAAGGCGCTCGGCGGCGCCGTTACCAACGTGCGCAAGCATCTCGGCGAGTCACTCGCGTCGATGCAGAAGTACGACGCGCCGGTGGAAGCGACGACGGAATCGCTCGAAGCCCTGCGCGCCTACGGTCTCGGCATCAAGACGCGTACGACGAAGGGCGACGAAGCGTCGATTCCGTTCTTTCAGCAGGCGATCGACCGGGACCAGAAGTTCGCGCTCGCCTACGCCAAGCTCGGGGTCGTCTACGGGAACCTGGGCCGATCCGACGAGTCGAAACAGGCGATCCGGCGGGCGTACGACCTGCGTGACAAGGTCAGCGAGTACGAGCGGCTCTACATCGAGTGGAGCTACGCCAAGACGGTGCTGCGGGACGAGGACAAGGAGAAGCAGACACTGGAGCTCCTCAATGCCTCGTACCCGCGCGATTTCGCCGCCCGCAACAACCTCGGCATCTACTACCTGGGCCGGGCGCAGTTCGACGACGCACTCGAACAGTTCACGATCGCCCACGACGTCGCGCCCAACGAACCGCAGCCGCTGGGCAACATGGCGTTCACGTACCTCTTTCTCGACCGGCTCGACGAGGCGTTCGAAACCGCCGACCTCGAGCTGTCGATTCGCGCTGACGCGCAGATGGCAACCGCCTGCTGGACCGCCGCCGCCATCGCCGGCAGTCCGCGCGCCACGGAGTTCGAGGCATCGTCGAGGAAGATCGCGCCCGCAGCGGCTATCGCGTCCGTCGAATCGGCGCTCGCCTTCTGGCAGGGCCGGACGCGAGATTTCGAGAAATACGTGGATCAGCAATTGGCCGCCGCCGGTGACAACCCGCTCACCGTCGCCAACCTGCGGATGCTGCGACTGGCCGACCCAATCCTCCTCGGCGACGACCGCGGCGTGCCGGAGTTACAACGGCTCGCCACCAGCAACTTGCCGCCGCCGGTGCGTGTGCAGGCGGTGCTCGTTCTGGCCGCCGCGGGCGATTCAGCGCCGGCGCGGCGAGCGCTGCCCGCGCTCGAGGAGGCCGCCAATGCCCCCGGGTCCGGGCTGTCCATCGTCGTGCCGAAGGCCCTCGTCGAGGCCGCGGATGGCAAGACCGACGAGGCCATCTCGAGGCTCAGGCAGGGCATCGCCGCATACCCGCGTGACGTGGATTTGAACTACGTGATCGGACTCATCCAGGAACGGACCGGCAACGAGGAGGGTGCAATCGCGAGCTACCGCGCGGTACTGCCTGGCGCGCCGTGGCTGGCGCCCGGTCCCATCGTCCCCGCCTCGAGGCTCGCGCTCGCGCGGCTGCTCATCAAACACGGCGACCAGACCGGCGCCAGGGAACAGCTCGAGGTCCTTTCGAGGCAGTGGAAAGACGCCGACCCGGACTTTCAGCCGGCAAAGCAGGTCCGGGAGCTCGCGGCGAAGCTCCCGTCGTGACAAGTCGTAGCCTGACAGTCGTAGCCGGCGACCTTCAGGTCGCCGGAGTCGTGACAAGTCGTAGCCTGACGGTCGTAGCCGGCGACCTTCAGGTCGCCGGAGTCGTGACCGTGATGGATCAGAGCGCGCGGGCGAACCCGAACGCGTGATCCTCCTTGGCGGGCTTGCCCTGGAACTGGCGAACGGCGGCCTTGGCCGCGAACGCGGCCAGCGCCTCGGCGTGCCAGCCGAGGGCAATCGCAAAGAAGTGGAACGGGTAGTTCCGGTGGGCGCCAATCCACGGCAGGCCGTCGGCGGTGGAGACGACCGGCACGTCCCAGCTCATTGCCGGCGGAATCCCTGACAGCCCAGGATAGCGAAGCGACAGTTCGTACATGAGCTGACCGGTCCGCTGGACCAGCGCCGCATCGCGCAGGCGCGGCTTGACCGGCGCTTGTTCGGCGCCGGCGAACATGACGCGATTGTGGTCGAGCCAGCGCAGCCGGCGTGACGAGGCGCCGCGCTCCAGGCTCATCGCGTCGCACGGCCCAATCTGCCGGCGCATCGAGGCGGGCAGCGACTCGGTGACGACCGCGTAGCCGTCCTGCCGCTTCACGTGCCGCCGCAGTTGCCCGAACAGCGCTCCCGGGCCGCCGGTTGCGACGAAGATGAACTTCGTCTTCACGCGCGCGCCGGTGTCGAGCAGGACCTCGGCGTCCCTGCGTGTGAACCTGGTGCGCGCGACGCGCGACCGTTCGAAGAGCCGGGCGCCGGCCTTCTGCGCGGCGGCGGCAATTCCAAGAGCGGCACGAACCGGGTCGAGCGTGAAGGTGTCGTGCAGGCGGATCGCACCTTCCGACTCGGTTCCCAGGGCGCGCCGCGCCGTTGGCGCGGGCACCCAGGGCGCGTCGACGCGCGCGCCCTTCCGCGCCGACTGCTCTTTGCGCAGCACGGCGGCGTCAGCCGACGAACGCGCGTTGGCGAGCACCTGCGCCTTCTCGAGGTCGCACTTGATCTTGAGGAGGCGCAGCAGCGCTGTGAGCTCCGATCCGCCGCGCTTCGCGTCCTGCCACGCCGGCCGTGTGACGCGGAGTCCGCGCGCGGCCGTGGCGTCACGAAACCACGTATCCGGCTCGGGCACGATCAGCCCCAGCCCACCAGCCGTGGCGCCGCCCGCCAGGCGGTCGGCCTCGACGAGCATCACCTCGATCCCGGCGTGCGCGAACGCGTAGGCGGCCGTCGCGCCAACCAGCCCGCCGCCAATGACGACGACGTCGCAGGCGTGCTGACCGCGAAGGATCGGATAGGTGCGGCGCCGAGACGCGGGCGTCCGCTCGGCCCAGTAGCGTGTTCCGTAGCGAGCTTTGGACATCAAGGCAAAAGAATAACAGAGGGAGCGCGTCCTCTACCTCTTCTACCTCTTCGCCATCGCCTGCGCCCGCTTGAAGAGCGACGAAGATCGGAGGCGTACGGCCACGCGCTCGAACTCCGGCCGCGGGCCGGTCCACCGAAGCTCGTCCACGGACGCGAAGACCGGGGCGTCGGTACGGAGTGTGGCAATCTGGCGAAAGAGCAGCGCCTCGTCGCGGTATTCCTCGAGCGTGGCGGCGAGCTTGCCGGCGCCTCGCACCTGGACCGACCAGTCCTCGGCGCGGGTGGGGATCCGTTCGAGGTGACCGTAGGTTGCGAGCACGGTCGACGCGGATTTCGTTCCCCAGCCGGGCAGGCCGGGATAGCCGTCGGCGCTGTCGCCGGTGAGGGCCAGATAGTCTGGAATCGACGCAGGCGGAACGCCGAACTTCGCGATGACGCCATCGGCGTCTCGCACGACGCGGGCGCGCCAATCGAACTGGACGACGCGCTGGTCGACGACCGACTGGGCGAGGTCCTTGTCGGGCGTGCAGATCAGGACGCGCGCGACGCGCGGGTCGGCCGCCGCCACCGCCGCGCCCGCCGCCAGCGCATCGTCGGCCTCGAACTCGACCATCGGCAGCACCACGACGCCCATGGCCCGGAGCGCGTCTTCGAGCGGATGGAACTGCGCCAGCAGGTTGGCTCGATGCCATCGCCGGTCTTGTAGGTGCGCCAGAGCGCGTTGCGGAAGGACTCGACGACGTGGTCGGTGGCGACGGCCAGGTGGGTCGCACCGTCGGCCACCAGCGACAGCACGGAGCCGAGCACGCCGGACACGGCGCCAACCTCCGCGCCGTCGGCGTCGGTGACGCTCGGTGCGCCGTAGTAGTGGCGGAAGAGCTCGTAGGTGCCGTCGATCAGATGGACGTTCACGGTTACCGGCAGGATTTTAGATCGGGGGCCCGGGCTGGGCTGCGGACCCTGGCCCGTGCGGCCACCGGGCTGCCGCACCGGGGGGGGCAGTGCTAACATCCGGCCATCCAACGAACTGCCGACACGTTCAACGCCCGTGACCGTCAGGCGGCCCTCGCATGAAGCCGCTGTGGACCTGCCCGGCGTGCGGCGTGCGCCTGGTCACCAGGAACCTCTGGCGGCAGGGGCGGGGCGCCGACGTTGAGTCGAGCATGGAACGACGGCCGGAGTGGGAGTATCGTCGGTCGTAACAACTGGTCACCGAAGACCGACATGATGTGGAGGACGTGATGAAACTCGATTCAAAGGCTCTCGCCATTACGTTTGCCTTGCTCTGGGGTGGTTGCGTGTTCCTGGTGGCGCTGATCAACAACATGTGGCCCAGCTACGGAGGTGCCGTCCTGAACTTCGCGTCGTCGATCTATCCGGGGTTCCACCCGGGTGGCCTTGGCAACGCGGTGGTGGGAGCCCTCTATGCAGCGCTGGACGGCGCCGTGTGCGGCTTCCTCATCGGCTGGATCTACAACAAGACGAGCACGCAAGCGTCGGCGGCGTAAGGTCCGCGCGGGTGCTGCCGCCGAACAGCCCCAGTTGGTGCTCGCCGAAGAACACCCGTCACGGGAGACGGCTCCGCGCCAACCGGGGCGCCCCGTTCGTCGTCACCCGCGCGGGTGTGGGCAGGCTCGGCACGACGTTCGCGACAGCATCGGGCTGACGAAGGTTCGTCAGCCTTCGGCGGAGGCGTTCGCAGGCCCAATACTTGTCAGCCGGGCCGAAGAGGAGTGGCGAGAATGACACATCAGCCGCGTGCCCTCAGTGGATCGGAAGAGTTGAAGTTGTTCGCTGGGCTCGTCATCCAACCGATCCTTGCTGCTGGGCTCACGTTCTTCCTTTTTCCCGCGCTGTTACTCGATTCGAATGGCCGCACACTCGCCGGAGGATTCCCAGGGGACGCGGTCGGCGCGGCTTGGTCCGTCGCCATCGGTGCGGGCATCGTGGCGTTTTTCGTGGCGCTGGTCGGCGCGTTGCCGTCGGCGATTTGGTTGATGAAACGCCGGACGGTCACGTTCGGCGAAGCCCTGCTGTGGGGTCTGCTCTTCGGCAACGCTCCCATGTTCGTCGGTATCGTCGCCGGTAGTTACGGAGTCGCAGGCTTCCTGCGCGGGGTCGCATTTTCATCGGTGCTGGGCGCGGCGGGCGCTGGGGCATTCTGGGCCATCGCCCTTCGGAGGCAACTCGACAGGATTCCGCGGCCGGCTGACATCGCGTTGCCGCCTGACGAGCGGCGGGTTCCCTGGTGCCGCGCCTTCGCGCGCAATCGTGCTCGCGAAGGCGGTCGGCGCGACTCCTCACTGATCGTGGCGTCCGTGAATACCATTCGGGCGGGGCGTTCCGCCGCCTGAGCATTGCACTCAGGTCGAGAGCAACCTGCCAATAATCGTCTCGTACAGGTCGACCGCGCGGTGCAGCTCGGCGATGGCCACGTGCTCCTCGGCGGTGTGCTCGACCACCGAACCCGGGCCGATGAGGAACGGTGCGCCCCAGCGATCGAGAAAGGGGATATCGGTGGTAAAGGAGAAGACGGCCGTCTCGTGCCGATGCCGGCGAGGGTCGTGAGGCGGACGGGCGGCACGACCAGCACCTCCTCAATGGACGCGAGCGATCCGACGTGGCCTCGAGCAGCGCTCAGGAGGTCGGCGGCGCCGCCGACGGTGCGGAACATAAACTCGGCGTCGGCCTCCGGCGAAACGACGTTGGGCGCGACGCCGCCCTCGATCAGGCCGATCGTGTAGTGCGTCCGGCCGAGCAGCGGGTCCGCCGGCCAGCGACGTGCCGCGCAGAGCCACCAGCGCGTCGATCGAGCTTGTCGATCGCCGAGTCGCCGAGCTCCGGCAGGCTCGAGTGCGCGGCGCGGCCCGCCGCCTTCAGCCGGACGCGGTAGCACCCCGCGCGTGGCCGCCGCCAGGCGGTTGTCGGTCGGCTCGCCGTTCACGAGAAACCGGCTGCCTGGCGGCGTTCGCGGTTCGCGGCCTTGGCGCCGTCGCTGCCGCGCTCTTCGCCGGCGACGAACAGCAGGCCGACGCGCGTCTCGCCCGCACGGCGCAGCCGCTCGGCCGCCGCAATCTGCGCGGCGAGAATGCCCTTCGCGTCGCAGCGATCCGCGGCCGTACAGCAGGCTCGCCCTCGACCCGGCTCGGGAAAGAACGGCGGCACGCAGTCGAAGTGCGTGGAGAAGACGAGCGCCGGGTCGCCCGACCGACGCGATGACGTTGAAACGCCCGCCGTCGAGCGGCTGCTCGGTGACCGAGTAGCCGCGGTCCGCAGCGTCGGCCGCCAGGACGTGCGCGACCTCGCCCTCCCGGCCGGTCGTCGAGTCGATGTCGACGAGCTGCGCGCGAGCGAGACTGACGTCTAGCGGATCCACGTCTCGAGCTCGGTGCGCGTGTCGGTGCGGCCGTCTCGGTACTTGACGATGACCGGCGTCGCGAGCGACAGGCCCCAGTCCTGCCCGGCGCCGACCGTGACGGCGCGCGCGCCGGGCACGACGACCGCGCCAGCGGGCACGACGAGCGGCTGCCCGGCTTCCGGTTTGATGACGCCGCCGCGCGGCAGGTCGTACACGCGGCGTGGATCCGGTCAGCACGATGCCGGCGCGCGATCGACCGCGCGGGCCTTGATCACCGTGCCTTCGTACACGCCGCATGTTCCGCCGACGAGCACATCGTCTTCGATGATGACCGGCAGGGCGCCGACCGGCTCGATGCACGCCGCCAATCTGGGCGGCGGCGCTGATGTGCACGCGCGCGCCGATCTGCGCGCACGACCCGACGAGCGCGTGCGAGTCGATGAGCGTCCCTTCGCCCACGTACGCGCCGATGTTCACGTACATCGGCGGCATGCAGATGACGCCGCGGCGCGAGGAACGCGCCCTCGCGGATGGTCGATCCGCCGGGCACGATGCGCACGCCCGGCCTCGACGCCGGGCGCTTGAGCGGCATCATGTCCTTGTCGTAGAACGGCCACTTGCCGTGGTCGGCGGACATGTCGACCGTGTCGCCGAACCGGAAGCCGAGCAGGATGCCCTGCTTCACCCAGCGGGTTGACGCGCCAGCCGGCCGGCGACGCCGCGTCGGGCTCGGCGGCGCGCACCTCGCCGCGCGCCAGCGCACGACGCAGCGCGAAGAACGCATCGCGGGCAGCGTCCTTGTCGGCGGCGGTGCCGCGGTCGAAGAGGGCGGAGATGGTGCGACTGGAGAGACATTTACCGCACGACCGGCAGGCCGAAGTCCTTCAGCACTGCCAGGATCTTCTCCTTCGAGGTCTGGCGAGGCGGCACCATCGGCAGCCGGTACGCCTCCTCGCACAACCCCATCGCCGCCATGGCGAACTTGACCGGCATCGGGATTCGACTCGACGAAGTTGATCTGCATCAGCGGCAGCAGCTTCTCGTGCAGCGTCCGCGCGGCGGCGAAGTTGCCCGACGCCGGCCGTCTCGACCATTTGCACCATCTCGGCCGGCACTTCGTTCGACGCGACCGAGATGATGCCCCGGCCGCCCAGCGCCATCAGCGGCAGCGTGATCGCATCGTCTCCCGACAGGACGACGAAATCGGCGGGCACGTCGCGGCAGATCTCGGCCATCTGCGTGATGTTGCCCGACGCTTCCTTCACGCCGACGATGTTCTGGATGCCGGCGAGGCGGACGAGCGTGGCCGGATCGATGTTGCAGCCCGTCCGGCCGGGCACGTTGTAGACGATGATCGGCAGCGACGTGCTGTCGGCGATGGCCTTGTAGTGCTGATAGAGCCCTTCGGGCGTCGGGCGGTTGTAGTAGGGCGTCACCGAGAGGATGCCCTGAACGCCCAGCTTCTGCCACTCGGCCACCGAGTGAATCACCTCGCGGGTGTCGTAGCCGCCGGCGCCGGCGAGCACCGGCACGTTCCGTGCCCTGGCCTCCTCGAGCGACGATCTCGACCACGCGGCGGCGCTCGTCTGGCGTGAGCGTCGGCACCTCGCCGGTCGTCCCGCACGGAACGAGGAAGTGGATGCCGGCGTCGACTTGCCGTTTCGCGAGTCGCCTCACGGCCGCTTCGTCGAGCGCGCCGTCGTTGGTGAAGGGCGTAATCAGTGCGGTGCCGACACCGGTCCAGGACATCAGGGGCTCCTTCAATGGTCTTCAATCATGTCATCGATCCTGAACCAGCCACGCCTGCCACGCAGCCACTTCGCGGCGGCGAGCGCGCCATGCGCGAACACCGCGCGGTCGCGGACCTCGTGCGTGAACGTCAGCGACTCGGCCGGCCCGTCGAACCCGACGATGTGCGTGCCGGGGATCGAACCGGCACGCGTCGACGAGACGTCGACCCGGTGCGAATAGCCCGCCGCCTCCATGCGCCGTCACAATGGCAGCGCGGTCCCCGACGGCGCGTCCTTCTTGGCCGCATGGTGCAGCTCGTGCAGCCACGCGCCGAACTCGGGGTGCGCCGCGAACCGCCGCGCGGCATCGGCCACGGTCCGCCGGAACAGACTGACGCCCAGCGAGAAATTCGCGGCGGCGAGCACGCCAATGCCCGTCCGCGCCACCACTTCTTTCATGGCCGGCTCGCATGCCGCCCAGCCGGTCGTGCCAATCACGGCGCTGATGCCGCGTTCGGCAAGCTGCGGGAGCGTCACGGGCACGGCGCCGGCGAGCGAGAAATCGATGGCCACGTCGACGCCGCCAAAGGCGCCGTCAGCAATCGCCCGCGGACCGGACTTCTCGGTCACGACGCCGGCTATCTCGCAGCCGTAGTCCGGCGCCAGCCGCTCGACGAGGCGGCCCATCCGTCCGTGGCCGATCAGCAGAAGTCTCACAGCGTCCCCAAAATCCCGTGTCCGGGCGGGCTGAAGCCCGCCCCTACGTCTGAACGCGTGCCCGCCGCGCTAAAGCCCGCCCCTACGTCTGAAGGGCTACGACAGAACAGCACCGCGATCAGGGCTCTGCACGCGCCCGAAAAACCGATCGTGCAGCCGGCCGAGCGCCGCGGGCAGGTCCGCTTCGCGAATGACGAACGTGATATTACGCCGGGCGGCGGCCTGCGACACGAGCCGCAGCGGAATCCCCACGATCGCCGAAAACAGCTCGCCCGCGATCGCCTCGTGCCGCTGCATCTCCTCGCCGACCGCGCACACGATCGCCATCTCGTGCTCGCACGACACGTCGGCGAACTCCGAGAGGTCCGCGACGATCGCCGGCAGCCGGCGCTGGTCGTCGATCGTCACCGACACGCTCACCTCGGACGTCGTCACGACGTCGACGGCCGTACGGTGGCGCTCGAAGATCTCGAACAGGCGGCGCAGAAACCCGTGCGTCATCAGCATCCGCGTGGAGGTAATGTCGACGACGGTGACGCCGGGCTTGGAGGCAATCGCAACGACCGCCGTCTCCGACCGCGGCCGCTGGGCCGTGATCAGGCTCCCGCGCGCGGCCGGTCGATGTGAGTTCAGGATGCGGACCGGGATGTTGCGCGCGACCGCTGGCTGGATCGTCGCCGGGTGCAGCACCTTCGCCCCGAAGTACGCCAGCTCGGACGCCTCGGCAAACGACAGGTGCGGCACCACGCGCGGGTGCTCGACGATGCGCGGGTCGGCGGTCAGCATCCCGTCGACGTCGGTCCAGATCTGAATTTCGTCCGCCTCCAGGCACGACCCGACGATCGCCGCGGAGTAATCGGACCCACCGCGCCCGAGCGTGGTCGTCGTGCCGTCGACCGCCGCGCCGACGAATCCTCCGATGACCGGAATGCGTCGGGCACGCAGCACCGGGTCCACCGTCTCCATCAACGCGGCCGTCGTCTCGGGCAGGAGCGGCACGGCCGCGGTGTGCTCGCCGGTGGTGACGATGGCCGTACGCGCATCGACCCATGCGGCAGCCAGGCCGTGCGAGGCCAGGGCGCCCGCCACCAGACGGCTGCTGATGATCTCGCCAGCGGCCGCGATCGCGTCGAGCCAGCGCGTCGACACTTCCTTCAGGACGGCCAGGGCGCCGACGACGCGCTCGAGGTCGTCGAACTCGCGGTCGATGAACTCCTGCACGCGCACGAGCTCGTCGGGGTCGGTGATGACGGCCGAGACCTCGAGGTGGCGACGGCGAAGGTCGCGCAGGTTCGTCGTCGCGCCCTCCGCGTCTCCGGCGCCGGCCTCCGCGGCAACGCCAAGCAGCCGGTCGGTCGCTCCGCCCAGCGCGGACACGACGACGATGGGGCCGCGCCAGTCGCCGCTCTCGGGCTGGATCTGTACTTGCCGCTCGGCGCGCACGACGGAAATGAGGCGCTCGATGGCGGCGGCGTCGGCGACGGACGTGCCGCCGAATTTCATGACGATCATCGGTCCTATTTCACCATGAAGACGCGGGGAGACCTATCTGTCAACGGGGAGGACGCGGGGAGATTTTTCTCAACGGGGAGACCGGGGAGGACGGGGAGGACATTCTCTTTACTAATTCAACCTGGCTTCAGGACGACGATGATCAACGACGCGCCGGGACACGCTACCGGTGGGGGCCGCCTATCGGTTTGCTATCCCAGCACCGATCTCTCCCCGGTCTCTCCGGTCTCCCCGGTGAAAAACCTCCCCGGCCTCCATCACCTCCCCGACCTCAGACAAGCACGACCGCGATCGGCGACGCGCCGGGACACGCTACCGGTGGGGGCCGCCAATCGGTTTGCTATCCCAGCACCGATCTCTCCCCGGTCTCTCCGGTCTCCCCGGTGAAAAACCTCTCCGGCCTCCATCACCTCCCCGACCTCAGACAAGCACGACGACGATCGGCGACGCGCCGGGACACGCTACCGGTGGGGGCCGCCTAATCGGTTTGCTATCCCAGCACCGATCTCTCCCCGGTCTCTCCGGTCTCCCCGGTGAAAAACCTCCCCGGCCTCCATCACCTCCCCGACCTCAGACAAGCACGACGACGATCGGCGACGCGCCGGGACACGCTACCGGTGGGGGCCGCCAATCGGTTTGCTATCCCAGCACCGATCTCTCCCCGGTCTCTCCGGTCTCCCCGGTGAAAAACCTCTCCGGCCTCCATCACCTCCCCGACCTCAGACAAGCACGACCGCGATCGGCGACGCGCCGGGACACGCTACCGGTGGGGGCCGCCTATCGGTTTGCTATCCCAGCACCAATCTCTCCCCGGTCTCTCCGGTCTCCCCGGTGAAAAACCTCTCCGGCCTCCATCACCTCCCCGACCTCAGACAAGGAGGTTGTCGACAGCCATCAGCTCGGCGTTCAGGATCGCCGCGCCCGCAGCGCCCCTGACCGTGTTGTGACCGAGCGCGACGAACTTGCAGGCGAGCACTGGGCACGGACGAATCCGGCCGATCGACACCGTCATGCCATCGCCGAGGCCGGCATCGAGCCGAGGTTGCGGACGATTTGGCTCGTCGTGCACCACAATCGGTTCGGCCGGCGCGGACGGCAGCGAGAGCTCCTGCGGCCGACCGCGGAATCCCCGGATGGCTGCGACGATGTCGTCCATCGCCGGCGTCGAATGAAAGCCCACCGACACCGTCATCGTGTGGCCGTCGACAACCGGCACGCGGTTGGTGTGCGCGCTGACAATCGCTTCGTACGGCGTGCGGCCGCCGTCGGCGCCGAGGATCTTGAGTGTCTCGCTCTCGACTCTTCTCTTCCTCGCCGCCGATGAACGGCACGACGTTGCCGAGGATGTCGAGCGACGGCACCCCCGGATACCCCGCGCCCGACACCGCCTGCATCGTCGAGACGACGGCGGCACGGAGCTCGAAGAGGCGGAGCGGCGCGAGCGCCATCGCGAGCACGACGGTCGAGCAATTCGGATTCGTGACAATGGCGCCGGACCAGGCGCGGTGGGCACGCTGCTCGGGGACGAGACTCAGGTGCTCGGCGTTGATCTCCGGGATGAGCAGCGGGACGAGCGGGTCCATCCGATAGTTGCGCGCGTTGCTGAGCACAATGTGGCCGGCGGCGGCGAAGTCGTGCTCGACTTCACCGGCCACACCGGCGTCGAGCGCCGAGAACACGACTTTTGGCCCCCGGCCGGGCACGCACGCGTCGACGGTCAGGTCACGCGCCGCGTCTGGCAGCGGCGCAGCGAGACGCCACGGCGCCGCGTCGCCATATTTCTTGCCCTCGGACCGCTCGCTCGCGGCGACCCACGTCAGTCGAAACCACGGGTGGCGCGCCAGCCGCGACACGAACTGCTGCCCCACCATCCCGGTTGCGCCGAGAACTCCGACGTCGAACTGCATTCACTGATTATTACAGGCCCCTGCCTGTCATCGACCGCGCCAGGGCCTGTTCGGCGGCCCAAATGCGTCAGTTATTCCCTGACAGGCCCTAGACACGAGCTCGAGAGAACCGGCTACGAAGACCGTGGATTCACACGAAGGTCACGAAGACGCGAAGGGGATGCCCCATGAGTCCGGCTGGCGACGCGGGCGAAGCCCGCGCCGCGGCCGAAGGCCGCGGGACGCGAGGCAACGCGCGCGGAAATGAGACCGTCGCCATTCCCCGCGGTTTCATTTCCGCGTGCGTTGCCTCGCGTCGCAGCGCCAGCCGGACTCCTCAGCGGCACTCGTCTTCAGCCCTTCGCCGCTTCATCGAAATGCCGTTGGTTTGAGGCACGCCTCACGGCCACCGACACGGTATGCTGACGCGGCCAGCCTTCGTGCCTTCGTGCCTTCGTGTGATCGTCGGTTTCTGGCATAATGCCGGCTTCCGTTTCAAGGAGCTTCCCATGTCGCGACTCGCGATCGGCGCCCTTCTCGTACTCGGCAGCCTCACTCCGTTTGCCGCGCAGACGCCTGTGCAACAGGCCCCCGTTGCCGCACCGGCCGAACCGACGGTCACCGTGCTATCGACCGGTGCGGCGCCGCGGACGGCCCTGCGCTATTCCATCCCGAAGGACTACAAGGAACACCTGAACATGAAGATGGCGATGGGCATGGCGATGGACATGCAAGGCATGGAAATGCCGGCCATGACCATGCCCGTCATGAACCTGGGCGCCGACATGGCCGTGACCGAGGTTTCAGCGGCCGGCGACATCACCGTGGCCATGACCTTCACCAACTTCGACCTCGAGCAGACGCCCGGCGTCGACCCGAGCGTGATGGCGATGCTGCAAGCCTCCGACCCGGGCATCAAGGGACTGCAGGGCACCGTGACCCTGACGAATCGCGGCGTGAGCCACGGCGCCGTGATGGACACGAGCAAGCTGGCCAATCCGCAGATGGCGCAAGTGCTGGACTCGATGTCGGAATCATTTCGAAATTTCAGCTCGCCCTTCCCCGAAGAGCCCATCGGCCTCGGCGCGAAGTGGCAGGTCAAGCAGCCCCTGACGTCGGGCGGGCTGCAGACGCAGATGGTCTCCACCTACGAGCTGACCGGCTTCGACGGCAAGACCGCGGCGATGAAGGTCACGATGGAACAGAGCGCCGAGCCTCAGTCGTTCATGAACCCGGCGTTGCCCGCGGGCGCCGACGTGCAGTTGCAGCACTTCGCCGGCTCGGGAACCGGCACGTTCTCGGTGCCCTTGACAGGGCTCGTGCCGACCTCGGAGATGAACTCCCAGCTCGAGATGACGATGAGCGTGTCCGCCAACGGCAGCGACATGTCGATGCACACGACGAACACGATCAGGTAACGGTGGCGCCGGGGGGCGCCAAGTAGTCCGTCAGTCGCGCTCGCGCGTGAGCAGCGTCTCCTTCACGTCCCTTGCCCCAGCGGTAGCCGCCGGCGCCGCCGCTCTTGGGCACCACGCGATGGCACGGCACGACGAGTGCCAGCGGGTTGGTCGCGCACGCGCGCGCGACCGCCCGCGCCGCGCCCGGCCGGCCGATGGCACGCGCCACCTGCGCGTACGAACGCGTCTGGCCGCGGGGAATGCGCGTGAGCGCGCGCCACACCCGCCACTGAAACGCCGTGCCCTGAATGTCGACCGGCAGGTCCGCGGCCGGCAGCCGCGCTTTCGTCACGGCCAATGCCGCGGCCGCCCAGGGCTTCAACGCCGCCGACGGCTTCTCGTCGATCTCGGCACGCGGAAATTCGCGACGCAACTCCTCCAGCAGGTCGCGCTCGGCGTCACCCACCTGCACGAAGCACAACCCGCGGTCCGTGGCCGCCACCATCAACCGGCCCACGGCGACGCCGTCGTCTGCCACCGAATGTGGGCGCCGCGGCCGCCGCGGCCGTAGGTGGCCGGCGTCATGCCCGGCAGCCGGATGGCGTCGTACACGCGGCTCGGCGACCCGAACCCGGCCTCGTAGATCGCGTCGGTCACTCGCCGGCCGTTCCTGACGCCCGTCAAGAAGCGCCGCCGTTTGCACGCGACGATGTAGTCGCGCGGCGACAGGCCGAGCACCTCCCGAAATGCCCGCTGCAGCCGCACGGGCGTCGTTCCGCTCGCCGCGGCGAGCCGCCTGCTGGTCCACGACACCGTCGGCCGGGCCTGTACCGCCTGACAGGCGCTGCGGACGAGATTGACGGGCGTCTGGGTTCGAGCGGTCGATGACGTCGCTGTCATGGGCCAAGCGTACGCCGTAAGGCGGCGGCGCGATATCCGCTTTCCGACGCCCCACGGGCACGGCGCGGTCCTTCAGAACGAAAACCGGGCGCCGATCTCCATCTTCCGCGGGTTCAGCACGTTGGTCGGCTCGCCGAAGAACGGCGACGTCATCACGCCGCTGTAACCGACGTAGCCTGCGGTAATTTGTCAGATTCTGCGCGGCCACGTAGAGCTCCAGCCGGAGCGCCTGTCGTTCGCGCCGCCCGCGATCGCCGACATCCCGCCGCCGCCCATCCTGATGACCACGGCCTGACCGCCGGGGCCGGCTCCTGCGCACGGGCGCCGAACCCAATGGCGTACGACACGCGGGCGCCCACGTCCCATTGCGCCGACGTCAACGCGGCGTTGCGCGGCGTGCCGGCCGGCCGGTCGTTGAATACGCCGTCGCCGTTGTTGTCGCGGCCGGTCGTCACGTCTTAGCCGGCGTGCGCTGTGCGCCCGGAAGTTCACGTTCGACGGTGAGGTTGGCGGTCGGCTTCGTGTTGAACGCGCCAGCGAACCGGTGGCGCGGCAATGTCCATACCCCATTCGCCGCTCAGGTCGTCGCCGCCGGCCGGCAGCCAGAACGGCCCGGCCGTGTTGGTCGTGCTTTGGGTTCGCGCGTAGTTGAGAAACAGAAACGTCCGGTGCACGAGCGCGGTGAACGTCAGGCCGAAGTTCACCGTATGCGCGCGCAGAGCGGCGTCGCTGACGACGTCGACCACGTTGGCCAGCGACAGGTCGGGCCGGACGCCGTCCACGGGCGCGTTCAGATTGCTGCCGCGCGCCAGATGCATGCCGTGGCGATAGGTATAGGTGACGCTGGCGCGACGTTCGGCGCCAGCACCCGGTCCATACCGGCATTGGCGGTCACGACCGTCGGCAGGACGAAGGCGGGGTCGAGCAAATAGCGGTTGGCCGGCGCGGCGGCGCCGACGGAACCTGGGTCCGGATAGCCGGGGTTGAAGATGTTGATCTCTCGCTGCCGTTCGCCGTCGACGCGCAGCGTCTGCTCGTAGGTGCTGGTGCCCAGCCAGTCGTGAAGCACGCCGGCGCCGGCGCGGAACGTCGTCTTGCCGTCCTTGAACGGCGCCCAGGTCAGCGTCGACCGCGGCGAGACGTTGTTCCGATCGTGCACGAGGTTCTGTGCTTCGTACCGCACGCCGTAGCTCACCATGAGCGAACGGCGGGCGCGCCAGTCGTCCTGCGCGTAGACGCCAACCTGCAGGTTCGTATACCGGACGTTGGGATCGCCGACGCGGCGCGTGTAGGCCGACGGGCGTCCGGCCAGGTAGTCGTCGAGGCTCGCGAACGTGAAGGTGCCCAGATAATTGGTCGCTTGATTCGACCGGTACCGGCCGCCCTCGAACAGCACGCCCGTCCGGAACGCGTGCGAGTCACGGACGTAGTCCAGGTCAGAGGCCGCTTCGACCTCGACCGCGTGTGTGCCGCCGGCCTGCTGCGCGCCGCCGGTCGTGAACGCGTCGTTGACGCGGATGGTCGGCGCGTCGAGACCCGACCGGGCCTCGCTGTCCGCCCAGTGCAATTGCAGTCGCGATTGGTGACCGCATGCCGGCCGAGCGGACCGCTCTCCGAGACCCTCGCCAGGTGGTCGGACAACTACGGGAGTAGGCCGTCTCGGGCAGGTTGAACCCGCCCACGCCCAGGTTCCGCTGGTCGTCTTTCGCGCCCTGGTAATAGAAGTGCAGGTCTGATCGGCGCCCACGGCGCTGTCCACGCGTCCGGTGACGTTGAAGCGATCGACCGGCTGCCGCGCGGGTCGGGCCACCGTGCCAGCCGAGGTGGCCGCGAGCACATTGGTCGTCGTCGAACTGCTTCGCGCCCTGGAGCGAGAGCGAGAAGCCAGTCTTGCCCGGCACGAGCGCGCCGCTCAACCCGAACCCGTACTGCTGCACCCCCTCGTCACCCTTGGTCGGCGTGAACGGATTGCGCGCGTTCAGCGCCTGGTTGCGGAACGTGAAGTCGGTGCTCCCCTGCAGCGGCCCCTCACCGGGCTGCGTCTGGATGTCGATGAACATCACGCCCGACATTCCGCCGTGGTTCTGCGCCGCCAGCATGTCCATGCGCGGGAGGCGGATCGACTTGATCTGCGACTTGGGCGGCAGCCTGCCGCCGCTGAACCCGTCGACACGGATCGTCGATCCGGGCGGCGCCATCTGCTTCAGCATGGCGGCCATTTCGTCGGGGTCGTCCGGCAGTGCGTCGATCTGGTCGCGCGTCAGCACCGTGGAGAACGCCTTGCCCAGCGGGTCGAGCGCCGCGCTCTGCCCGTCCCGCCCCACCGTCATCGTCTGCTCGACCTTGGACAGCGGCAGGACGACGGTTCGTTTGGTCTCACCGTTCTTGATGCGCACGTCGGCCACGTCGACCGCGTCGAAGCCGGGGAACTCCGCGTGGATCCTGTAGCGCCCGGGTGCGAGGTCGATCGAAGCCGTGCCCGAACCAGACGTGGCGGCGGTCACCGGGTCGGCGGTAGCCACGGCGGCTGGCGATTCGCCGGTGACGCGCACGGTCGCGTTGGGAATCACGCCGCCGGTCTGATCGGCGACGGTCACGACCAGCCGCCCCGTTTTCGCGGGAGACGGGGTTTGCGCGACGGACGACGCCGGCGCCGCGAGCAGCGCCGCCGCCAGCAGCGAGGCGACGCGGCCGCGCGTCATGGCTGCTTCACCGCGAACCGCTTCGGGTCGATCTTCGGGTTGATCTTGATCTTCTCGAACGTGATCTCGTCGCTCGGCTGTCCCGCGATCGAACGCGAGATCGTGTGCGGCATCTTGACGCCGTCCACGTCGCGGTAATCGGCGTAGTACATCCGGTACTCGACGATTTTGCGCTTCGCGTCGGCTTCCTTGCGCTCCTCGTCCATGTCCTTGAGGAACTGCGCCCGCTGCTCCGGGGTCATGGCGTTCGGATTCGAGAACTGCCGCTGCGTGACCGTCGCGCCGCCCGCTCCGCCGGTCGGACCGCCGTTCGTGCTCGTCAACACCAGGGGTTCCTTCGCCATCCAACTGAGCATCAGCGGCAAGTGGCTCTGCTGGTCGATGAACAGCGTCACGTCGAAGTCGCCCTCGCCCGTCACGCCGACGACGTCGGCCTTGCCGTCAGGCGACTCGGCAACGCCCTTGTCGGTGAACTCGAGCGGATAGGTCGGCAGCGGCGCCGCGAGCATTCCCAGCACCAGCTTCGTGCACAACTGCTTGTTCGAGAGCACACCGGCCTTCTTGGCGCGTGCGGCCTGATCCGCGGTGAGGGGCGCGCTTCCAGGTGGCGTCAGGCCGGGCCCCATTCGAAAGACCATGGCGCCCCCGCCGAGCGACGGCGGCTGGTCGATGGTCTCGATCAGTTCGTCGCCGTTGAAGCCGCTGGTCCGGCTGATGGTGGTCGTGCCGAGCTGGGCCAGCGCCTGCTTCTCGACGAACTTGTCGGGCAACTGCAGCGCGAAGTCGTAGTCGGTCGTCGTCGACGTGTCGAGGGCGGCCCTGGTCAATGTGCCGGTGCCGGTGATCGAGGTCACCGCGCTCAGCTTCTGGTCGCCGCCGAGCGCCTGTCGCGCGGCGGCCAGAATCTCGTGGATGTTGCGTCCCTGTCCGGCAGCGAGCACCTCGGCCGCCAGGCACGCCATGAATGTCATCTGAACGATTCGTCGCATGGTTCTCCTCCTGCAGTTCGATTGGACGAGTGCGGCGACGCAACCGGCGGCGTCATTCGGTTAACGCTGAGCAAAGAGATTGTTAAGAAGGTAAAAGGCCGTCGGCGCGGGTGTTATCCTCGGTCCTATGCGCCACAAGCGCCTGCGGCTCGACGTGATCTGGCCGGTCGGTCTGCTCGTGCTCGTCGGCGCGCTCGCGTGGCTGCAGTACCGGTGGCTCGGCCAGGTGAGCGAGGCGGAGCGCGACCGTCTGCACGCGACGCTGGAGCAGCGCGCCACGGAGTTCGCCGACGATTTCGACCGCGAGCTGGCCGAGGTCTACGCCACGTTCCAGGGACAGAGCGCTGCGCTGCTCACGAGCGACGCGACGGGCTTCGGGCATGCGTACGACGCGTGGACGTCGTCGGCGCGCGTGCCGGAGATCCTCCGCGCCGTCTATCTGTTCGACGCCAGCGCGCCGGATCGTCTGCGCGAGTACCAGCCGGACCGCCACGTCTTCGAACCGGCGGCGTGGCCCGCGGTTCTCGAGTCCATCCATCGAAGCTACGCGGTGCCGCTGGGCGAGGCCGCGGGCGGTGAACGGGTGCAGGTGCAATTCGGCCGCACGCCCTTCCTGCCGTCGATTCCAGCGCTCGTCCTCACGCTCCCGCAGTTCACGCCGCCCGTCTCTGAACAGTCCCTGACGCGGATGACGCTGCACCTGAACGCCGCGGTCCTCATCCTGCAGCTCGACATGGACGCGCTCAGGACGCGCCTGCTGCCCTTGCTCGCCGACCGCTACTTCCCCGCGCACGGCATCGACTCGTACCGGATGGAAGTCGTCGACCGCGCGCATCCGTCGACGGTCGTCTTCGAGCGGGGCGTGGCCGGCGGCCCGCCAATCGACCCGAAGGCCGCCGACGCCGACGTCGGGCTGTTCTCGCTCCGCTTCGACGTGATCGACAACGGCCGGGTGCCGAGCGCCGTCGTGCTCGGCACGATGCAGTCGGCGCGCGCGGCCACCGAGGCCGTTGCCGTCACCACCGCCGCCCAACAGCACGCCGCGTCACCGGCCAAGACCGTGGCGCCGCCGTCCGGCCCGACGGGACGTTTCAGCGTGTTCATCGAACAGCGCGCGACGACGGCCGACGGCGCGGCCGACGCCAAGAACGGCCTCTGGCGGTCCGCCGGTCTGCTCGGCGCACCGACGTGGAGCCTGATGCTGCAGCACGCGTCGGGCTCGCTCGAGGCCGCGGTCGGACAGGCGCGGCGGCGCAACCTGACGCTGAGCTTCGGCATCCTCGCCGTGCTCGCGATCAGCATCGGCCTCATCGCCATCAACGCCCGTCGCGCGCAGCGGCTCGCCGCGCAGCAGATGGACTTCGTCGCGACGGTGTCGCACGAGCTGCGAACGCCGCTCGCGGTGATTCGCTCGGCCGCGCAGAATCTGTCGGCCGGCGTCGTGCACGACGCGCCGCAGGCCAAGCGCTACGGCGATTTGATCGACGCAGAGGGCCGCCGGCTCACCGACATGGTCGAACAGGTCCTGGAATTCGCCGGTCTCGCGGCCAACCGCCGCAGCGTAGCCGCGCGGCCGACCGACATGGTCGCGCTCGTGCGCGACCTTGCGGCATCGTGCGACACGCTGTGCCGCGACGCGCACGTCGCGCTGCAGGTGGAAACGGACCCGCGCACGCCGCTGGCCGCGGTCGATGAGGGCGCCGTGCGCCGTGCGCTCCAGAACCTGGTGGCGAACGCGGTCAAGTACGGCGCGCGAGGAGGATGGATCCGCCTCGCCGTGGCGCCGGCGGCCATCCGCGGCGGCCAGGAGGTGCAGATGTCGGTCGGCGACGGCGGGCCCGGCATCGACCCGGATGACCTGCCGCACATTTTCGATCCGTTCTACCGCGGCCGCGACGCGCTCGACCGCCAGGTCCACGGCAACGGCCTCGGCCTGAGCCTGGTGAAGCGGATTGCCGAAGTCCACGGCGGCCGCGTCACCGTTGCGTCCACGCCCGGTGAAGGCGCCACGTTCACGCTGCATTTTCCCGCTGCGACGCCCGACGCCGCGGTCGACGCGATTGGCGCGCCCGCGCCGCACGGCCCCGCCGCCTGATGTCCGCCGGCCTCCCGACCCGCCGCGTGCTGCTCGTCGAAGACGAGCCGGGCCTCGTCCTCACGCTGACCGACCGGCTGCGGAGCGAAGGCTACGACGTGGGCGTGGCGTCCGACGGACCGAACGGCCTCGCCCGCGCGATGAACGAGCGTTGGGACGTCGTGCTGCTCGACGTCATGCTCCCGGGCGCGAGCGGCTTCGACGTCGTCCGCGACCTGCGACAGCGTGGGGTGACGACGCCCGTGATTATGCTCACGGCGCGGGGCCAGATCGTCGACAAGGTGCTGGGCCTCAAGCTCGGCGCCGACGACTACCTGACGAAGCCGTTCGACATGCTGGAGCTGCTCGCGCGGGTGGAGGCGCACTTGCGGCGGGCCAAGAGCGGCGGCGCCAACGGCGGACCCGAATATCGGTTCGGCGACGTGGTCATCGACGTGCGGAAGGCGGAGGTGACGCGGGGCGGCGCGCAGATCGAGCTCTCCGCGCGCGAGTTCCTGCTTCTCAAGTACTTCGTCGAGCATCGCGGCGCGACGCTCTCACGCGAAGAGCTGCTCAACGAGGTGTGGGGCTATCACTCGATGCCGTCGACGCGCACCGTCGACGTCCACGTTGCCTGGCTGCGGCAGAAGATCGAGCCGAGTCCGCGCCACCCCCAGCACATCCTCACCGTGCACGGACTCGGGTAAAAGTTCGCGGGGTGAGAACTGGAATTGCGCGATTGCGTGATTGCGTGATTTGGAGAGGCCGCAACTTAGCCGTCTCTGTGTACCGAGTCCGGCGAGAACGCCGGCAGGCAGACGGCGACGTACTCGGCACCGCCGGGGTCGGGACTGCTGTAGCGGACCCATTCGCCCGGATGCGCGACGACGGCCTGCCCGGCGCAGACGTCCATGGCGCCACCTTCGTGATCGACCCGGAGCCGCCCGCGCAGCACGACGGTGATCTCCTCGAACTCCGGCCGCTGCCCCGGCTCCTCCCACCCCTCGGGCGAGATCATGTGGGCCACGCTCACCTGCTCGTGGCCGGAGTTGACGCGTCCGGCGAACTCCTCGATGACCTTCGGCTTGTTGCCGGCGGGCGCAATGACGGTGGGACGCTCGATCGAGAGTCGGCACACGATACACGCTAACAGATCAGGAGGACGGGCGGGTCGGGCCGGCTGAAGCCGGCCCGACTCGATCGGCGTGGCAGTCGTAGGGGCCGGCTTCAGCCGGCCCGACACGATCACGGCGGCGCGGGCCGGGCGGCAGGCAGCCGGGTGCGTGCGGCTTCGATCGGCGCCCTCGATCGGCGTGGCAGTCGTAGGGGCCGGCTTCAGCCGGCCCGACACGATCACGGCGGCGCGGCCCGCGCGGCAGGCAGCCGGGTGCGTGCGGCTTCGATCGGCGCCCTCGATCGGCGTGGCAGTCGTAGGGGCCGGCTTCAGCCGGCCCACGATCACGGCGGCGCGGGCCGGGCGGCAGGCAGCCGGGTGCGTGCGGCTTCGATCGGCGCCCTCGATCGGCGTGGCAGTCGTAGGGGCCGGCTTCAGCCGGCCCGACACGATCACGGCGGCGCGGGCCGGGCGGCAGGCAGCCGGGTGCGTGCGGCTTCGATCGGCGCCCTCGATCGGCGTGGCAGTCGTAGGGGCCGGCTTCAGCCGGCCCGACACGATCACGGCGGCGCGGGCCGGGCGGCAGGCAGCCGGGTGCGTGCGGCTTCGATCGGCGCGCTCGATCGGCGTGGCAGTCGTAGGGGCCGGCTTCAGCCGGCCCGACACGATCACGGCGGCGCGGGCCGGGCGGCAGGCAGCCGGGTGCGTGCGGCTTCGAGGGCCTCGACTACGTGTGGCGCGTTGTAGAGATCGGCGAGGTCGATGCGCCGCTCGCGGCCGTCGGTCGCGACGATGAGCGCCGTGGTGTCCGAGAGATCGATGCGCGCAACCTCGTCCCAGCCGAGCGTCAACCGCCGGTTCCAGGGACGACGTCCGCCAATCGACAACCCGTCGTCGTTGACGTGCAGCGCGCGCCGGCGGTGCATGAACCGCTGGAACTTGCCGTGGAACAGACCGAGCAGGAGCATCAAGGCCGCGCTCAGCAGCGTCGGCCGCGGCAGGTGGTGGCGCTCGTGCCAGTGCGAGATGGCCTCGACGGTCAACATCGCGGCGGTCGCGAGGTCGACCCAATCGATGCCGTGGTGCGGCTCGGCGTGCGCGCCAAGGCCGAACGCGGCGTGCGGCGTGTGCCGAATCGCGCGGGCCACGATGACAACGAGGGCCAGACCGCTCACGACCTCGGCCACGCCAATCCAGAACGTGAGTCCGCCTTGACCCGCCTGCAGCACGCGCATCCCGTCGGCGAACAGCATGACTGCGGCGAGGGCGTGCTGAACCTTCTGCATCTTCAGCGCCCTGTCACGGCGCTTCGAGACGAGCGTCACGGCGTGCTCGGCCACGGGGGAATTCTAGACCAGCTCGGGGGCGTGGGGTCTTGGGGCGTGGGGCGTGGGGCGTGGGGCGTGCTGTACTCTGACCTCTCATGAAGGCCATCGAGATCTCCACGCCCGGCCCTCCCGGCGTCCTGCAACTGGTCGATCGTCCCGACCCCATCCCCGGCGCGGGTGAGGTTCTGATCGACGTCGCGGCCGCCGGCGTCAACCGGCCCGACCTGATGCAGCGCGCGGGCAAATATCCGCCGCCCAAGGGCGCGAGCGACATCCCCGGCCTCGAACTGGCGGGCCGTATCGTCGCAATCGGCCCACCGGACGCGGGCGGTCCCCCGCGCTCGGCGCTCGGGCGGGATTGGACGGCCGGCGACGAGGTGTGCGCGCTGGTGGCCGGTGGAGGCTACGCAACGCTCGCCGCGGTCCCTGGTTCGCAGGTACTGCCCATTCCGAAGGGTCTGTCGCTTGTGGAGGCGGCGGCGTTGCCGGAGACGTACTTCACGGTCTGGACCAACGTGTTCGAGCGCGGCCATCTCGCATCCGGCGAGTGGCTGCTCGTGCACGGCGGCACCAGCGGGATCGGCACGACCGCCATTCAGATCGCGGCGGCCCGGGGCGCGCACGTCATCGCGACGGCCGGCACGATCGAGAAGTGCCGCGCGTGCGAGCGGATCGGCGCCGCGCGCGCGATCGACTACAGGACCGAGGACTTCGTCGACGCCGTCAAGACGCACACCGGCGGCCGAGGCGTCGACGTCATCCTCGACATCGTCGGCGGCGCGTATACGCCGCGCAACCTGGCGTGCCTCGCGCGCGACGGCCGGCTCGTGCAGATCGGGTTGATCGGCGGCGCCACGACCGAGATCTCACTGCAGCCGATCCTGCTGCGGCGGCTGACGATTACGGGGTCGACCCTCCGCCCGCGCAGCCCCGACCAGAAGGGCGAGATTGCCGCCGCGCTCGAGCGCGAGGTGTGGCCGCTGCTGGCGGCCGGCCGCATCCGACCCCTCATTCACGCCACGTTTTCGCTGCAAGACGCCGCGCGCGCGCACGAACTGCTCGAAGGCGGACACGTCATCGGCAAGCTCGTGCTGACGACGTAAAAGTCCGCGATGTTATAGTGATAATCCACATATGGGTAATCGCCGCCCCCAGGAGGTCTCGAAGGAGCTGCGCAAAGGCAGCGCCGACCTGCTCATCATGGCGCTGCTCGAGGAGCGGCCGCGCCACGGCTACGAGATCGGCCGCCTGATCGACGAGCGCTCGCGCGGCGCGCTCAGCTACCACGTCGCCTCGCTCTACCCGACGCTGTACCGGCTCGAGGACCAGGGTTTCGTCGAGGGCCGCTGGGTCGAAAAGGCGGGCCAGCGCCGGCGCCGCTACTACCGGCTCACGCCCGCCGGACGCCGCCGCCTCGTCGAGGAGCGCTCGGTGTGGCAGAACTTCTTCGTGGCGCTCAATCGCGTCGCGGCATTTCAGCGACCCTGAACGCGGTGACATCGTGAACGGCCAATCGGAGAATCACCGGCATGGACTGGCGAACGGAAATCCGGAACGCGTTCGGCGCACGGGGCCGGACGCCTGACAACGACGTCGTCGAAGAACTGGCACAGCACGCCGCCGCCGCGCACACGGCCGCACGCGCCGACGGGCAGTCGGATGAGGACGCGAAGGCACACGTCCTCGGTCTGATCGACGGCTGGAGCCAGGGCACGGCTGCAGGCCCGCGCCGCGGCAGGCGCACGCCGCTTTTCGAAGCGCCGTCGCCAGACACCACGGGGTGGGCGGGTCTGAGCCTCGATCTTCGCTTTGCCCTCCGCGTGCTGCGGCGGCGCCCGGCGGCCGCCCTCGTCTCGGCCGTGACGATGGCGCTCGGCATCGGCGCCGCAACGACGCTTTTCGGCGTCGCCTACAGCGTGCTGGCGCGACCGCTACCGTACCCCGACGCGGACCGCCTCGTCCGGCTGAGCGAGACGCGCGAGCGCAGCACGCGTGTGCTCCCGCCGTTCTTCACCAACGGCACCTTCCTCGCCTGGAAGGATCACCCGTCGACATTGGCCGCGCTCGCCGCCTGGGACAACGACACCGCAACAATCCGGCCGACCGGCGACGCGCCGCCCGAACGCGGCAAAGTCATCAGTGCGACGGCCAGCCTCTTCGATGTGCTCGAGGCGCGCCCCGATGTCGGGCGGCTCTTCACCCAGGACGAGGAGACAGCGAGCCGCAGCCACGTGGCCGTCATCTCGTACGCGACGTGGCAGCGGTTGTACGGCGGCCGTCCGGACGTGACGTCACAGACCATCGAGGTCGACGGGACGCGTGACGCAATCGTCGGGGTGATGCCGGCGTCGTTCACTTTTCCGGATCGCGAAACGATGCTCTGGGCGCCGATGGAGGTGACACCGGCCGCCGAGAATTCGGTCATGATCTTCCGCGGCATCGGACGCCTGAAACCCGGCGTCTCGGCCGATCAGGCGTCAGCCGAAGGCACCGCGCGTGGACGCTCCGCGCCCGCCCTCGGCATGGTTGGCGTCGCGGTGTTCGGATCGGACGGCAAGGTCGTCGCTTCAGCCGTTCCGCTGCTCGAGGCCATGACCGGAGACGTGCGGCCGGCGCTCCTCATGATGCTTGCCGCCGTGGGCCTCCTGCTCGCGACCGCCGTCATGAACATCAGCAGCATGCAACTCGCCAGCGCTTCGTCTCGCCGACGTGAGATGGCGATTCGTGCGGCGCTCGGTGGCTCAGGGCGGCGCCTCGCGCGCCAGTTGTTCGTCGAGCACGCGCTGGTCGCCGTCGGCGGCGGCGCCGCCGGTCTGATGCTGACGCTGCTGTTGTATCGCTGGGTGCCCGCGCTGTTGCCAGCGGACTTTCCGCGCCTCGAGGATCTCGCCGTCGGCTGGCCCGTCGCGGCCTTT
This sequence comes from uncultured Acidobacteriota bacterium, assembly GCA_963849525.1. Taxonomy (GTDB): domain Bacteria; phylum Acidobacteriota; class Vicinamibacteria; order Vicinamibacterales; family SCN-69-37; genus CAVXSP01. Next base: position 73,923 of record CAWKHL010000013.1, read on the forward strand.
GCGCTGCTGGCCACCGCGGCGGCGGGCGGCCTGGTGGGCCTCGCACCCACGATGCTGGCGCGGCGGCTGAATCTCGTCGAGGCGTTGACCGAGGACAGCCTCGCGCCGGTCGGCGGAAGCCTCCGGACGCGGGTGGCGCGCACGCGTGCCTTCATCATGACGGGACAGGTCGCCGCCGCCGCGGTTTTGCTGGTCGGCGCGGCGCTCGTCTCGCAGAGCTTCGTCGGATTGCTCCACGCCCACCGCGGCTACCGCCCGGACAACCTGCTCACGGCGCGGTTGCCCCTCCCCGACCGCGAGTTCTCGGGTCCGCAGCGCGCGGCACTCGTCGACGCCCTGCTCGATCGGCTCCATCACTCGCCGGGCGTTACCGACGCCGCAGCGACGAGCATCCTGCCGCTGGTGCCCACGTACTCGCTCATGAGCTTCACGCTGCCGCCGGGGGGCAGCCGCCGGGAGCCGGCGACGATCCAGACCGGCTCGCAACTGGTCAGCCCCGACTACTTCAAAGCGCTCGGCATCCAGGTGACCGAAGGCCGGCCGTTCAGCGACACAGATACGCCGACCTCGGAACCGGTGGCCATCGTCAACGAGTCGTTCGCCCGGACGTACCTCGACGGGCACGCACTCGGCACGGACCTGCCGGTGGGACTCAGCGGGCACGACAACTGGCGCGTGGTAGGCGTCGTCGAGGACGTGCACCAGCACAGCGCCACCGAACCGACGCAGCCGGAGAATCTTCTTCACCTACCGGCAGATGTCTGACGGGTTCAACACGCTCGAACCCGCGATCCTCGTCCGCACCACGGACGACCCGGCCAAGTACGTGCCGACCCTGCGCGGCCTCGTGCGCGAGCAAGCGCCCGGTGTGCCGCTCGAGTCGGTCATGACGATGGAGCAGCGCCTCACCGATAGTCTGGCTAAACCACGCCTCTACGCGGTCGTGCTCGGCGGCTTCGCCGGCTTCGCGCTCCTCATCGCTGGTATCGGGCTGTTCGGCGTGCTGTCGTATAGCGTGGCACAACGAACGCGTGAGATCGGCGTGCGCGCGGCGCTGGGTGCGCGGCCTGCGGATATCGTACGGCTGGTCGTCGGCCAGGGGCTCGCCGTGACGCTCGCGGGCGCCGCCATCGGGATCGCTGCCGCTTATCTCCTCGCGCGCTTCATCTCGACGCTGCTCTTCGGCGTCGAGGCGCACGACCCGCTGACATTCGTGCTCGTGCCGGCCGTGCTCGTCGTCGTCTCGCTGGCGGCGTGCTACTGGCCCGCGCGCCGTGCCGCGTCGATCGATCCGTTGCGTGCCATGCGGTCCTGAGCGTGTCGGGCCGGCTGAAGCCGGCCCCTACGACCACGACGGCGGACCGATGTCCGGCTTGGGCGCGTCCGGGCCGGCTGAAGCCGGCCCACGCCGGCCCTACGACTCCGACGGCGGCGCGTGTCGGGCCGGCTGAAGCCGGCCCCTACGACTGGCCGACGGCGGGGCGTGTCCGGGCCGGCTCAAGCCGGCCCCTACGACCACGACGGCGGAGCGTGTCGGGCCGGCTGAAGCCGGCCCCTACGACTGACCGACGCCGGAGCGTGTCGGGCCGGCTCACGCCGGCCCCTACGACCACGACGGCGGAGCGTGTCGGGCCGGCTCAAGCCGGCCCCTACGACTCCGACGGCGGAGCGTGTCGGGCCGGCTCAAGCCGGCCCCTACGACTCCGACGGCGGAGCGTGTCGGGCCGGCTGACGCCGGCCCCTACGACCACGACGGCGGAGCGTGTCGGGCCGGCTCAAGCCGGCCCCTACGACTACGACGGCGGAGCGTGACAGACGTAGGGGCCGGCTTCAGCCGGCCCGACTCATCGCTCGGATTACTACTCACACCGGCGAATGACGATGACCCATCCGATCGCATAGATCCACGCTATCGCGACGATTGGCCATCGGTAGGATGGGAACAGATTCGACGGCACGAGGGCGAAGCCGGTCTCGAGCGTCGTCATGACGGCCGAGGTCGGGAGCGCCAGCCGCGCCAATGCCAACGCCGCCGGCCGGCGCCCGAGCAGCAGCCCGCCGGCGGTCACGCACAATCCGCAAACGGCCACATGAACGAAGAGCAGCGTGCCGAACCCGACGCCTCGCTCCGTCAACGATGCGGCGAGGTTCGCGGCCGCCAGGCCGCCTGTGGCACCATCGACGATCAGCAGCACGCCAAGGACGATGCCAGCTGCCCGACACCCCCCAGTCACCGGTCCGCCCCCCGCGCGCTCTTCCACCCGTTTCCCTCGACGCTGCTGGTACTATGGCTGCGACACCGCCTGCGGCGGGCCGGCCCCTTCCGCGAGGCGGCGCAGTCATGCTGAAGACGCTTCCACGCGACCCTGTCATCCGCCTCACGCTCGGCGTCTGGGCCATCCTGACGCTGCTCTACGTCGTTCCCGTCCTGCCGCCGTCGTGGCTCGCGACTTACAGCCAAGCGTATCTCGACCTGCCGCTCGTGCCGCTGGTGATCGCGGCGTGCTGGGTCGGGCTGGGCGCCATCGAGGACGAGCACGAGCGCCGGTTCTGGCAATGGTGGGGCGCGTCGTTCGTGACGTGGCTGGCGATCTCGCTGCCCTTTGCCGTCATTCCTGGCCGCTCGTGGACGATCGGCTGGATGCTCTACGGGGACATCGCGTATCTGGTCATGTATTTGTGCTTCATTCTCGCGATCGAGATGCGGCCCCACCGCGAGCACACCGGCAGCTTCAACGAGCGCGAACAGCAGCTCCGGGCCATCGGCTTCGCAGTGCTGGCGTTCTTCGGGCTCGTCTACTTCGTTCTCGTCTCCGCGACCTTCGACGTCGATCGGTACGAATCGGGCGTGCCGTCGATGTACCTTTTCATCGCGCTCGACCTCGCGGTCTTCGCGCGGCTGCTGTGGCTGCGCCGCGAGACCTGGTCGGTCCGCTGGGCGATGATCTACTCATGGCTCGCTGCGGGCAGCGGTCTGATGCTCGCGGGCGACATCGTCGAGGTCCTCTACCGGCGGGCAGGCGTCGCGATTCCGACCGCCACACTGCTCGACCAGCTCTGGATCGTACCCCTCGTGCTCTTCGCGCTCGGGATCCGGTCGCGGCAGGTGTCGTACCCGCCGGAACAACGCGTCCTGAACCAGACGCTCACGGTCCCCGAGCCGCTTCGCGCGGGTCACGTCCTGATGGTGAGCGCGTTCAGCCTGCCGCTCGTGCACTACCTGATCGACGCGGGCGGACTGCTCGATCGTACGACCGAGCCGTTGCGCGAGGTCGTCGCGACGGCCAGCATGATCGTGCTCGGCGGGATGGCGCTCGTCGCGTACCGCATCCTCGAGCGCGAGCGCCTGCAGATCGAGGCGCGCCAGCTTCGGCTCGTCGGCGAGCTGGGGATCGCTCGCAAGATGGACGCCGTGGCGCGCCTGGCCGCCGCCGTCGCGCACGACTTCAATAACCTGATACAGGTGATTCGCGGCCGCTCGGACATCATCGCCGATCAGATCGACGAGGGTGACCCGATGCAGGAGGACATCCGCGAGATTCGCGCTGCCGCCGCGCGCGCCACCGACCTGGCATCGGAGCTGATGGCGTTCGGACGGACGCAGCCGAGCTCACCGGCGACCGTGAGCCTGCACGATCTGCTGCGCCGCAGCGGCCAGTTGCTCCGCCCGCTGCTCAACGACCAGACGCGTATCGACTTCAAGCTCCGGGCGCGCGTCGACGTGGTCCGCGTCGACCCGCTCCAGTTCGAGCGCGTGATTCTGAACCTCGGCACCAACGCCCGCGACGCCATGCCCGAGGGCGGTACGCTCACGTTCACGACCGAGAACCCGCCGGTCGGCGTGTACGAAGGACACCCGTACGCCGATCGGTCGCGCGTGATGCTGAGCGTCGCCGACAGCGGCGCCGGCATGACGCTCGAGATCATGGAACATATTTTCGAGCCGTTCTTCACGACCAAGGAGGAGCGTGGCTCGGGTCTGGGCCTGGCGATCGTGCACGGCCTCGTCCAGCAGTTCGGCGGCACGATTGCCGTGGAGAGCGTGCCGGGCGAGGGCACGACGTTCACGATTCAACTGCCGGTGGTCGAGGGCAGCGCGCTACCCGTCTCGCGTCTGCACGGCACGCCAGCCACACCGGACGCGGTCCTGGTCATCGACACCGACCCGACGAACCGCCAGCTCCTCAGGCGCCTGCTCACCGACCTGGATCTGCCGATTCTGACGTCCGCCTCGGCCGATGAGGCGCAGCAGGTGGTGGCGCGCTACCCTGGCGCCATCGGTCTCGCCGTCGTCGACGTCACGAGCGACGGCGGCCGCACCGTCGTCGGTGTTCTACGCGAGCAATACCCGGACTTGAAGGCGGTGCTCCTCGCGCAGGATCAGCCGATCGACATCGGCGAGCAGGACATGATCCTGCGCGAGCCGTTCGAGTTGTCGGACGTGCTCAACGCCACGCGGCGCCTGCTCGGCCTGGCCACGGCCGAGGAGTTGAAGAGCTGACCAGCCTCGTTACCGTTGTCCTCTTCGTCGGAGGCCTTCTCTGGTTCGGCCAGCGCTGGCTGATCTACCGGCGCGACGGCGGTCCGCCGCCGCCGCCTGGCGCCATCGGTCTGCCGTTGGCCGAGGTGCTGGCGTTCACCACCGACGACGGCCTCGAGCTGAGCGCGTGGTTCGTGCCGCCCGCCGCGCCGCCGACCGGCCGCACCGTGCTGCACTTCAATGGCAACGCCGGCAATCGCGGATTTCGCGCGCCGCTCGCCCGCACGCTCGCGGCCCATGGACACGCGTCGCTCCTCTTCGACTACCGCGGATTCGCCGGCAACCCGGGTCTGCCGTCCGAGGCCGGCCTGAGGCGCGACGCGCGTGCCGCGCTCGCCTACCTGCGCGGTCGCGACGATGTGGATCCCCGGCGCATCGTCTACTACGGCGACTCCCTCGGATCGGCCGTGGCCGTACAGCTGGCCGCCGAACATCGGCCGGACGCGATGATCCTCCGCTCGCCGTTCACCTCGCTCGCCGCCGTGGGCCGACACCGCTTTCCCGCGATGCCCGTCGGCTGGCTCCTGCGCGACCGGTTCCCCGAGGTCGACCTCATCGACGGGATCCACACGCCGCTGCTTGTGATCGCGACAAGAGACGACGAGGTCGTGCCGTTCGAAGAGAGCGAGGCGCTATTCGAGGCGGCCAACGAGCCGAAGTGGATGGTGGCCTTCGACGACGTCGGCCACAACGACGAGCTCTTCGTCGACGGCGCGGCGTTCCTGAATGCGATCGTCAGGTTTCTGCAGGGGACCGGCCAGTAGTGGCGGCACCTCCCGTCGTCGTCGCCGGCGCGGGCGCGGCGGGTCTCGTCGCCGCAATCTTCGCCGCCGAGCGCGGCCCCGTCGTCGTCGTCGAGCGTACGCGTGACGGCGGCCGCAAGATTCTGATCAGCGGCGGCGGCCGGTGCAACGTGCTGCCGGCCGCGCTCGAGCCGCACCGCTTCGCGACCGACTCGCCAAGACACCTGCTGCGAGCCATGCTGCGCGCGTGGCCGCTCGCGGCCCAGCGCGAGTTCTTCGAGGGTGACGTTGGCGTGCCGTTGAAGCTCGACTCGGAAACGGCCAAGCTGTTTCCAGTATCCGATCGCGCGCGCGACGTCCGCGACGGGTTGATCGCGCTGGCACGCCGGCGGGGCGTCGAATTCCAGTTCGAGACGTCGGTCACCGACCTCGCCCGTTCGCCGGACGGGTGGCGGGTGGAAACGAGCCGCGGCGGCATCGACGCGCGCGCGGTGGTCCTGGCCACCGGCGGCTTGTCGGTGCCCGCTACGGGCAGCGACGGCGCGGGCATCCAGCTTGCCGCGGCGCTCGGACACGTCGTTCATCCGACGTATCCCGCGTTGACGCCGCTCGTGGCGGAGCCGCCGGCCCACGCGTCGCTGGCCGGCGTCTCACTGCCCGTCAGGATCCGCGCGAAGTGGCGCGGAAAGACCACGGAGGCGTCCGGAGGGTTTCTGTTCACGCACCGTGGCTACAGCGGTCCGGCGGTACTCGACGTGTCCCACATCGCGGTGCGCAGCCGGCTGGAGGGCGACGGACCGGCCGACCGCGCGGTGCTGCGCGTCGCGTGGTCGGCGCTCGACGCCAACGACTGGGCGCGCGACCTCGGCGGGTTCGGGGGCCTTGCCGTCACGCTCGTGGCGCGGCGGGTTCCGCAGCGACTGGCCGAGCGATTGGTGCAGGATGCCGGCGTCCCGCGCGGTCGCCGGGCGGCCGAGTTGCGCAGGAACGAGCGGACGGCGCTCGTCGACGCGCTCACGGGATTCGACCTGCCGTGGACCGCCGACGAGGGCTACAAGAAAGCGGAAGTGACCGGCGGTGGCGTCGCTCTGGACGAAGTTGACGCGCACACGCTCGAAAGCCGGCGGCACACCGCGTTGTTCCTCTGCGGCGAGCTGCTCGACGCGTTCGGTCCGATCGGCGGCCACAACTTCGCGTGGGCGTGGTCGACCGGCCGCGCCGCCGGCCTGGGCGCCGCTCAGTCTTGACGCGTCAGCCCGCCGCGCGCCATTCGGATCGCTGGCGCAGGTACCCGGCCGCCGCCGCCGCGGCGCCGGCCGCGGTCAGGGCGCTGCTCGGGATCGCCCCTTGCCGCATTCATCAGATAGTCGAACGCCGGCCGGCGGGATCGACAGGGGCTCGACTGGATTTCGTGCCCCGGGGCTTCCGCCCGCCGGAGGGGCCGGTCCGGGGCGTCGGCGTCTCACCAGCGCCGCAGGACGTTCGCCACAACGATGTCCGTCCTGCTCTTCAGCGCGCCCGTTCGCGCGCGTCGAGGCCGAAACCGGCGACCATCGCCGCGAGGCCCGCAATCACGAGCGCCACGGCCCACGACGGACGGTCGAACCAGTCGCGGTGATCGGCGATGAGGTAGAGCGCGAAACCGGTATTGATGATACCCGCGTAGTAGAGGTTCTTGCGCTGCCGATGGTGGCTGGCGACCGCGGCCAACACGGCAAGGCCGAGGTACCACCAGTCGAACCGCAGCGAGTAGTCGCCGGTCTCGACCAGCCACGCCAGCGGCTCGAGCGCCGAAAACGGAGCGATCAGGAGCAGCAACCCGGCGGCGCCGCGCGTCGGGTCGCGATTCGCCTTCTCCATGGCCGCCGCCAGGAGGTAGAAGACGATGCCGTTCAGGGAGAGCGCGCCGAGCGTGTCGATGAGCGTCGGGTCGGAGACGGCCGGCGGCTGCAGGGCGCGCAGCGTGATGCCGAGGTGCTCGAACGTCTTGCCGTCGAGGGCGAGCAGGTCGAGCACGGCGACGGTCAGCACCGTGGCGCCGACGTAGAGCGGCTGCGCCAGCCACGGCCGGCCCGTCCGCTCGCTGGCGATGCCGAGACCGAGGTACAGACCGACGAGCGGAAGCAGGTGGAGCGCGAGCAGATCCGCGCGCCCTTGCTCGATCCACCCACGCAAGCCGGCGTCGGCGAGCACGGCGAGTGAGAACAGCAGCGCGAGCAGCGTGAACACCGTGCTGAGCGCAATCGTCCGGGTGCGCACCGCCAGCCCGAGCGACCACGCCCACGCCAGCAAGACCGTCACCTGCAACTGGCGGTTCGAGATCGATCCGTCCGTGAAGAGCTGCCCGGGCGCGCCGGCGGGCGAGGCCAGCAGGTGCATCTCGTGGAAGCAGATCAGGAGGAAGAGCGGCAGGAGCACGACGCCCGCCAGCATGAAGGCCACGGCCACGGCGCGCCGCTCGGTGCGGTACAGATGTCGCGCCGCGAGGTTCAGGCCGGCGAACGGCACGGCAAGGACGATTGCCGGACCGGCGACCCCCGTCACGGCGTGATAGAAGCGATGCGCGGCGAAGTAGAAGAGGCTGCCGGCGAGCAGCAGGAACGCGCCGAAGTAGAGCGCGATCTCGCGAGTACGAGAGCGACCGCGCGGCGGCAATCCAGTCGTCCTCGCGGCCGTCGAGGCGCCGGTACGCCGACCGCAACCGCTCGGCCTCGTGGGGATAGATGAGCTTGAGGCGCAGCCAGTCGCCAATCTGCGCGAGGTGCGGCGCCACCCGGGCGCCGAGCGTCGACGTGTACTGGGTCGGCCGCGCGGTGACGGGCCGGCCTTCGAGATACCGCGTCAGGTCGAGCGCCATCTCGCGCGCCGAGGCGTAGCGATCGGCGGGCCGGCGTTCCATGGCCTTGAGCGCGATGGCCTGGAGCGGCTCGGGGACGCGCGCGTCGATCTCGACCGGCAGCGCGGGCGCGGCCTCGCGGATGGCCCGCAGTACGGCGGGCGCGTCGTCGCCGCGGTACGGCACCGTGCCCGTCAGCACTTCGTAGAGGATGACGCCTAGCGCGTAGACATCGGTGCGCGCGTCGATGGGCTCGGCCGCGTCCAACTGCTCCGGCGCCAGGTAGTGCAGCGTGCCGCGGAAGTGGCCGCTCGCCGGGTCGCCGGCGCTCAGGCCGAAGTCGAGAATCTTCGGCGCGAGCGACCGGTCGAGCATGACGTTCGACGGCTTCAGGTCGCGGTGCTGGATCCCAATCGCATGGGCGTGGTGGACCGCGTCGCAGACGTCTCGGAGAATCCGCGCGCGTTGCGTGAACTCGAGCGACGGCGCGATCCGGCCGAGCTCGAAACCGTCGACGTACTCCATGATGATGACCGGCGGGTCCGCCTGGTCGCGGTACTCGAAGACCTGGACGATGCGCCGGTCCTGGAAGAGCGCGAGGGCGCGCGCCTCGCGCAGGAAGTCCGGCAGCTCCATCGCGCCAGGCCGGTCGCGGCGGACGATCTTCGCCGCGACGAGGCGGTCGAGCGTCAGGTCGCGGAGCTTGAAGACCTCCCCCATCCCGCCCGTCCCGAGACGTTCGAGCGTCTGAAACCCTTCGATCGCAGGCATGGGCCTCGGCGCGGCGTCCCGGGAAGGCACACCCGACGCCGTGGCGCCGGCGTCCAGTTGCCCGGCGATTGCCTGATAGCGCCCGAACAGGTCGGCGAGGGGCGCGACGAGGTCCGTGCGGTCGCCGGCGACCGCCGCAACGTCGGCCGGTTCGCCGCGCGCGTGGCGCTCGATGAGGTCGGCGAGCAGGCGTTCGAGATCGTCAGCCATGTCAACGCGGCTCGAGCCGAAGCGTCAGCGCCGCCATCGCCCGCGCGAACATCATCCGGCACGCGTCGTCGCTCTTGCCGAGCCGCAGGGCGATCTCGGGAAACGTGAGCTCCTCGAGCTTCCGCAGGACGATCACCTGGCGCTGATCGTCGGGGAGCGATTCGAGCGCCGCCTCCAGCCGTTCGGCCTGCTCGCTCATGATGGCTTCGCTCAGGGCCTGGCGCACCGGCGCCGGCACGTCGGCCGCCTCGTCCAGGGGCGCGCGGCGCATGGCGTCGCGCCGCTGGCGGCGCTGGTAGTCGACCCGATCGCGGATTTCGTTCTCGGCAATCCGCGCGAGCCACCCCATGAGGGCGCCGCCCTCCTGCACCTGCGGCAGCTTCCGGTAGGACTTCAGGAGCACCGATTGCAGGATGTCGCGCGATTCCATCTCGGCGCGCAGGGCCCGCCCCATCCGCAGGCGGATCAGCGGAAGCAGCTTCGTGGCACAGCGCCGGTAGAGCGCGTCGACAGCGTCCGGTGCGCCTCCGCGGGCCGCCGCAAACAGCCGCGTCGTCTCACCGCCGCTCATGGCCGGAGACGTTACCACAGGGCCCGCCGCGCCACGGCTCGCGTCCGGACCGGAGGCCGTGTTCGGTTTCGCGAGGCAATGCCGTCCTGATCGAGTGAACGGAGGGAGGTGGCGTATGACGAAGTGGCGAGGGCTCGTAGTGCTGTTGATCTGGCCGGTGCTGACCGCCGGCTGTCTGACGAAGGACGTCACGGAAACCTGGTACGTCGAAGCCAACGGGTCGGTCACGTGGAGCGTGCTCGAGGCGAACGTACGGTCCGACGCCGAGTCGGCGGTCGACCGGCAGGCGGAAGAGACGCGCTATATCAGCGCCGTTGGCGCGCAGACGCATCAGGTCTACGAGGGGCTGGCCGAGCTCGGGCCGAGCGAGCTGCGCACGCGCATCGTGCGCCGATCGACGCCATTCACGGTGAGCACGGAAGCGACCTTTGTGGACCTCGGTGACCTGGGCCGGCGGCTGCTCGGCGTCGCGCGGCTGGCGGGCACGTCGCTGCTCGAGCCGACGCCAGAGGGCGAGGCGTGGACCATGACACTGAGCGATCCGCGAGGACCCGACGTGCCCGAACCCGACGACCACGTGAACGAGCTGCTGATGTACCTGGACGGTCTGACGGTGGCCCTCGCGCAAGGCCGCTTCACGTCGGCCGAAGGGTTCGAATTGAGTGGCGACCGCCGGGCGGCGACGCTGATTACCGACGACCGTGTGTCGGCCGGCTTCGACGCCAAGGGCGCGGTGGTGCTGAAGCTGACGTGGAGCAATCGCTGAACCGGCCGCTCAGCGCGGGCGCGCGAACACGGCCAGTGAGCTGCCCACCGCGCGCCCGGCCGGGTTGTCCGAGGAGGCATTGACCAGGGCCGCCACGCCGGTAACCGGGTCGACCATCGCGAGCGACGTCGAGCCGCCGCCGTCGAGGTTGAGCGCGTTCCAGACGCCGAAGTCGCGGACCAGCACGTCCGCGACTTCGTTCACGTGCATCCCCCGGCTGCCACCGCGGACGTCCACCGTGAACAGCGTGAGCGTCCGGTTGTCGCGCGACAGGCCGATGGCCGTCCGCGCCGTCGCGACGCCATACCAGGAGTTGGCGTTCGAGTAGCTCCGTGCCCCGCCCGAAAGCAGCGCACCGTCGGGGTGTTCCGGGTCCTCTGTACGCCGGCACCGTTGCGCCACCATCAGTCACGATCTGCGCCGAGCCAGAGACGGTGGTCCACAGTTCCAGGGGCTCGCGCACGTGGCGGCCGTCGGCGGTGCTCGGGTCGACGTGGACGATGGCCGCGTGGTTCTGCCGGTCGATGTTGAGACCGGGGGCGTCCGGGACGATGGCGTACCGCTGCTCGGGTTCCTCGAACGCCGAGAACACCCGCCCGTCCGACACGGCAATCCCCACGAGCCACGCCGTCCGGTCCGCCGACGGAAACGGCAGGAAGAAGTGCACGTTGATGGCGATCTGGGCGTGCTCCGTTTTCAGGAACTCGAGGGTGGTCTGGCGCACGGTCTCGCGGTCGCCGGCCGGGGGAGACAGCTCGAACCGGATGCCCGGCGCGCCAAGGTCGATTTGCACGACGTGCATGTGCTCGGCACGCGGGGTCGTTTCCGTGCGGTCGATGTACGTGACGCCCAGGTAAGGATGCGTGACGGTGGCCGCCGCGCGGAGCGGCGCGTGCCCGGCGACCCACAAGATGGCGGAGCCGGCAACAGCGAACAGCAGGCGACGATGCGGTCCCACAGAGCGCCATCTTACGGCTCCCTCGATCTTCCGACGCCCGCAGAGTTGCAGATATTTCGTACCCGCTCACAGTTGTCCTCAAAGCGCGGGGGATGCCGCGACGGCACGCGCCTTGCTCCTTTCGCTCCCGCCGAACAGGCCGAACTTAGATGAGGCCGAGGAGCCGTGGCCGCCACGGCCGGGTTCTACGCCAGGTCCGCCGCGTCGGCCCGGCGCATCGCGAACAGGAAATACGCCGCGGCCAGCCACAGCAACGCGGTCGACAACCAGGCGACCAGCGACGTGCTGAGCGCGAGTGCATTGGTCGCGCCGGGCACCGTCGACGGCACGATGTCCTTGGTGTCATTGACCGCCGCGTGCAGGACCATCACGGGCAACAGCGCCCCCTTCGTGCGCCAGAAGAGAAACGCCAGGGCCACCGACATGGCGGTGACCTCCACCAGAAACAACGGAAAGGACTGGCCGAACGTATCGCCGGCCTTGACGAAGAAGAAGAGCGGCAGGTGCCAGCACGCCCAGACCACGCCGAGCAGAACACTGGCGCGCGGCAGGCCGAACCGTGTCGCGAGCCGTGGCAGGGCGTAGCCCCGCCAGCCGAGCTCCTCGCCCACCTGCACCCACATCGAGAAAAGGATGGCGGCCGCCATGATGTACCAGGCTTCGTCGCCGAATCTCGGCCACGTGCCGGCGATGACCCGGTGCGCCAACGCCGCGGTGAGCTTGATGACGGCCATGTAGCCGACCGCAAACACATACCAGTACCCGCGCACTGGCCGGAGAATACGGCCGCCGAGCGCCAGCACCCCAGGCTTCCCTTCGGCCCGCGCCGTGAGGGCGAGCCCGACGAGGGCGGGCGCGAAGACACCGAGGAACAGCAGCGCGTTGCCGAACAGGACGACTCCAGGCCCGCCGGAGAGCGGTCGTTGCAGCAGCGCCGCTGCGGCGAACCAGCACGCCCACGCGAGCGCGTACGTCGCCAGAAAGAACACCGGCAAGGACCTCACGGCACGCCCCCTATCGCAGCTCCTTGCGGATCACGAGCTTCAACCCGGACCAGACGTCGCTCACGGCGCACACCTTGATATCGACGAACCCGAGCGGCAACGCCACCGCGCGGACGACGTCCTCGGTGACGTCGGTCGGCACCTTGGACGCCTTCTTGGGCCACGACACCCAGACGGCGGCATCCGGGCGGATGGCCGTGCGCAGCGACGCGAGCTCGGCGGCCAGCTCCTGCCGGCGCATCGTGAAGACGTGCACCACGTCGATGGCGCGCGACAACCGCGTCGCGAACATGACCTCCGCCGGGAGCGGGGCGAGCAGAGCGCGATAGTCCTTCGGCGCGCGCCGCGCGAGCACGTGAGTGCCCTCGACGATGCCGAGCTTCTTCGCGAGCGGCGTCCCCGAATAGCCGGCGGGCATCACACCACCTCCCGCACGTCGCAATATGGGAAGCGACCGGCGCGCAGGACGCTCTCGGCGGGCGGCGGTTCCGGGTCGAAGGGCACGCTTCGAAAGCATACCGGAGCGCGCTCCCGCCAGGCTGGGCGGCTACTTGCCGCCGCCCTGGCTCGCGCCGGCGTCGGTTTCGGCCCCGCCCCCGCCCTTTTCGAGCGACGCAATCCTGGCCCGCAGCGTGTCGACGTCCTGCTTCTTGGAGAGCATGTCGAGCTGCGCCTTCAGAAAGTCGACCTCGGTGACGACCCCGACCTTGTACTGCTTCTCCACGAGTGTGTAGCGCTTCTGCGCCGCCTGCAACGCGCTCTCGGCCGCCTGTAGTTGATTGTGCGCGGCAATCAGCATGCGCTGATCGTTCGCCTGTTTTGCCGTCAGCCTGCCCGCCACGAACTGCTGCCGGAGACTCTCCTTCTGCTGGATGGTCTGCATCTCGCCGACGGCGCGCACGACGTCCGTCTGCGCGTCGAGCAGGTCGAGGTCCGTCGCGAGCCCGACCTCGTTCCGCTGCTTGACGTCCCGCAGATGCTCCTGGGCGGCCGCAGCCTCCATCGCCGCGCCCTGCTGCTCGAGGTGCAGCCGCTGGGCGACGAAGTCCGTGCCGTCGACCAGCGGCGACGTCACCTCGTCCTGCACCGGCTGGCCGGACTGCTGGACCTCTTCCATATTCAATTGCACGCGCTGCATGGCGAGCACGGCCTTCTGAAGTTCGCGCTCGGCGGCCGCGGCTTCGTTCTTGTCGGTGATGCCCGCAGCCGCGCGGTCTTTGGCGTCCTTTGCGGCCTTCTCGGCGATGGCGACCCGCATCTGCGCGAGCTGCAGTTCGCTGTGCTGCTGCTGCACGAGAAGCTGCTTCTGCTGGTTCTCCTGGAGGCGCCCCGCTGCGGCAACGCCGGCCGCGCCAATCATCATCGACACGAGCACGACCGCCGCGGCGCCAAGGTACTTGCCGTAGCCCGTGCGGGCCGGACGCGCAAAGCGATCCTGGCGTCTGAGCGCGGTCGTGACCTGCCATTCCAGATAGCGTTCGAACTCGGGGGTGGGCTCGTGAATGGATGCCATCATCTTCTTCCTTCTTGTCGGGCGATGAACTTCTCGATGAGACGCCGGAGCTTCAGACGCGCGCGCCGCAATCGGCCCTCGACCGCGCGTTCGGACAACCGCAGGTCGGCCGCGATCTTTGCGACCGGACGCTGCTCGAAGTGAAACGCCTCGAGGAGCTGCGCCTGGCCGCGCGGAAGCCGCGCCAGCCCCCACTGAATGAGCCTCGCGATCTCGGTCGACTCCGTGTCGAACCCATCGTCGACAACCGCGAGGACGGCCTCGGAGGGGATGTCGCCCAGCGGCAGCAGACGATGCCGGCGGTAGTGATTGATGAGGAGGTTGCGCGCGACCGTCGTCAGCCACGCCGACGGTGCGTCGGGGACGCCGCGCGTCCGCCACGTGTCGACGGCCCGCAACCACGTCTCCTGAACGACGTCCTCGGCCAGCGCCCGCTCGCCGGCGCACCGGCGGGCGACGAAGGCGTAGAGCGGCCCAATCGTCTTCCGGTAGACCTCCGGGATCAGTTGTTCGTCCGGCCGGCTGGCCATTGGGAGCTCCCTCACCTCTCCACGTTCACCTATATAGACACCTGAGGAACGAAAAACCCACGCACGAATGTCATGGGCGGATCCGGACGCCGTCAGCGGAACGCGCGGCGGGCGAGTGTCAAGAAGGGCCGACCGGACCAGTCGGGGCGGGAATCACCTCAATCCGTGCATCGCCAGAAGCAGCCACATCAGGAACGTCACGGTCGCAACCACGTAGGCCCAATCGCGACGCGTCTTCGGCGGTACGCCTAAGACGTACAGGTCCGATGGCACAAATAGCCAGCAGCAGCAGAAACCACGTGCCGTGTAATCGCAGCAAGACAGCCTGCCCCCGCTACGGTGCGCTGTGACCACCGCACCGGAGGACGCCGAGGTAGGCGCTCCACGGCCCGACGGCCTCGCGATATTGATGCGCCATGGTCCTCGAGATCTGATGCAGGTGCGTCAGGTCGTGCACGGCCCAGGCAGACAGCAACTGCGACAGCGTCACCCGGCCGAGCGACGGGTGGCTGCCCGTGCGCCGGAGATCGTCGTCGGTGAGCTTCAGTGCAAGCAGCGCGTGGAGGTTCTCGGCGCGCAGGCCGGCGAACTCGTCCAGCACATCCGGCAGTGACTTGCTCGCGCTCTCCGCGACGTGACCGAGCCGATCGAACGGGTCGAACGTGCGCGCCTCACCTGACGCCAGCACGATCCGGACGCGCGGCATCCAGTCGATGCGCTCGCAATAGATGAGATGCGCGACGACGTCGAAGGCGTTCCACGTGTCGCCGCCTTCATTGCTGCGCGTCCACGCCTCCGGCAAATCACGCAGGAGAGCGTCGAGGGTCGCCGGTGTGTGGCCGAGCAGGGCGATCGTGGTCGCCAATTGATGCGCCATGTCCGTCATCCTTCTTGAAACAGCCCCAGGACATTGCCGGCCGGGTCTTTGAAGCGGGCCGTGATTTCCGGCGAGTCGGCGCCGATCGGCTGCACGATCTCGCCGCCGTTCGCCAGGACGGCGTCGATGCTCACCGCGACGCTGTCGACCATGACATAGATCAGCATACCCGGCTGCGCAGACGGCGGCCGCCCCACGACCCACGTCCCGCTCACCTCGTTGACACCATCATCGAACGCGAGACGCCCGTTGCCGCGCCGACGAATCTTCCAGCCGAACACGCGCTCGTAGAACTTCGACGAGACATTGACGTCGACGGCCGGAATCTCGAGGTAGCAGACTTTGCCGTTCGCAAGTGTGGGTGGCATGAGAACAGAGGATAACGCGGCCGGACTGAACGGCGTCTGAACATCCTGGTGGGGGTGCCGCAACCGGGCAGGAGCCTCCCGGTCATGGACGGCGTGACCAGGACCGGCTCTTCGCCAGCCGCGTCCACTGCCACACGCCGTTCGTGACCGACGGCGGCAATCGCCGCCGGAGCTGCCGGCAGGCCGTGTCCGGCAACATAGAACTCGCGTACGCACCACAGCAGCAGGGCGATACCCGCGGCCAGGGGTATCTCGGCCAGCGGATCGACAAATGCGGACAAACCGCCCGGCGCGATCAACAGCAACGGCACGAGGAACACGACGGTGCCGGGAAGCACCAGGAAGGCAACGGCCGCCCGAAGAAGACGGCCCACCTCAGTGTCGTCCAGTCGGAGCCTCGGCGCGAGCCACAGTTCGGAGGCGCCAGAGCCTGGTCATTTGACGCCAGCGACCGATTCGCCGCGCACGACCGCCTGCCAGGCCTTCGCAATCCGCTCGGTTGGCAGCCACACGTTCGGCGTCCCGGGCGTGCCCGACGACGCCGCCGGCTCGTAGGTCATCGTCGTGAAATCGCCGACGAAGCCGGGGCGATTGGCGATCGAGACGAGCGGCTGTCCGCGACCGGCGATGCGCAGCGGCAGGAGCTCCTCGAAGAAGAGCGCGCCGAAGTCGCGCGACTGGCCGACGGCATGGCCGAGGCCGGGTTCCTGGGTGAGCGCCCATAGAGCGCCGCCTCGACGGTTCAGGGCGAACAAGCCCGTGATGATCTCGATGCGCGACGCGAGGTCCTTGCCTCCCGTGAAGAGCAGCGCCGGCACCTGACGCGTGGCGCGCGAGGCGAGAGCCGTATAGTAGATGCCGCCCTTGTTGACGACGAACGCCGCGACGCGCTCTGGCTTCCAGGCCGCGAGCTCGTAGTTGAACTCGCCGCCGGCCGACATCCCCCACAGAAAGAGCGGTGCGTCGGCCAGCTCGACGTGGCGCGACGCCGTCCCGACCTTCGACAGCGCGTCGAAGAGCGCCTGGCCGCTACCGTGCGCGACGTTCGCGTAGTCCTCGATGAAGCCTTCGTCGTGTTTCTTGTCAGTGAACCGGCACGCCATCAGGACCAGAGCGTGCTTCGCGGCGAACGCCTGCCAGAACGCGTCGTCGGCCATCGGCCGCCCGTCGCCGTTCGAATCCGGGCACGAGCACGACGACCGCCTTCGCCTGGGCGAGGTCGTCGGGCACCCACAGGCGGAAGTCAGCTTTGTCGAAGTTCGCGCCTGACGGCATCGACTCGTCGAACGTCTGACCCGCGGGCGCCTGCAGCGGCGTCCCCGCCGCGGCGAACAGGCTCGATGTGGCCAGCGCAATCGTAAGGATGAAGGTCTTCATCGTGCCTCCTGGTCCCGCGTGCAAGCGATCGGCGGAGCAAGCCCTCCTTGCGACGGCGATCGTCCAGTCCCGTGACTCTCCCTCACACGCCCTTTCAACGATCCGAATCAACCCAGGCTAATATGCCCCAGGTTGGTTTCCGGAATAATGACATTCCCGGCCATGTAATAGACGAAGTCTTCGGCGAGGTGATGGGCCTCACCGTCCGCGTCCACAAGGGCTGACGACCGGACGGCGGCACCGCGACGGAGTCCCGCGTCTCGACTATGCGGCCCGTCCGGTGGGCGCCGTGGCGCCCTTCGCGATCAGCCACACCGCAAGCCACAGTTCGTAGATCAACGCCGGCAGCCACACGAGCCAGGTGAGCGAGGAAGACCAGCTTCCGGCGCCGCCGAATCCTGCGCTCTGCAGCAGCAGGACGACGACGAGCAGAATCGACGCGAACAGCCCGAGCCACGCCAGTGCGCTCGGAATCACGCGGCCTCGCAGGAACAACCACGCGAACAGCGTGCTCCCGACGGCGAAGAAGATGGCGGCGTAATCGCCGGGGATCGCTTCAATGACGCGACAGGCGAAAGCCAGCATAGCGAGATCCGTGTCGACGTCTCGCGTGAGCGCATAGAGCGTGACGCCGAGGACCAACGCGCAAAGCGACGTCACCAGGGTGAGCGGGACCGTTACATGAGGCCGGACGCCGACGGCCATCGCGGTCAGGCCCGCGGCGATATAGACGAGAAAAGTGACGCCAGCAACCCGAGCGTTCGATGTCCGAGTCATGCTCCCTCCTTCTTCAGCGTGTCGGCGAACGAGCGGCGTCCGGCCACACGTACGACGCCACGTCCTGCGGATCGGCCGAGAGATTCGGGAAGACTACCTTGCGACCGGAGGCAGGCTCTCGCATGAAGCGGGCCTTTTCGAGGACGCGCTGCGATGCGCGATGGTCCACATGGCAGATGGCGTACAGGCGCGTGAGGCCAATGCCGCGCGCGACATCGATCATGGCGCACAACGACTCAGTCGCGATGCCCTTTCCCCAGGCGTCTCGCGCCAGGACGTAGCCAGCGGCCGCCACACCGGGAGCCTCGCACACCAGGCCGGTGCCGCCAAGAAGCACGCCCGTCTCCCTGTCGAACACGACGTACGGCCCGGCGGGTGCCTGCGCCCACTGATCCTCGCTCCAGGCAAGAAACCGGCGCGTCATCTCCACGTCGGTGTGTCGGGGCCACGCGATGTAGCGGCCGACCTCCGCATCCGACGCGTAACGCCTGAACACCGCTTCGGCATCGGCCATCGTCGGCCGGCGGATGTGGAGACGGGCCGTCTCGAGTGAATCGGGCGCCCTGGTCGTCATGGTTGTCGCGGAGGACCTGCCAGCCTTGCGAAACTCGGCGCGAGTCATCGGGATGGCCTGAGCGTAGCACGATGCCGTGACTGGTGATGCCGCCCAAGACACAAAGCGCGCCGCGCTCGTCCACCCGCTAGCGCCGGTGCGGGGCCTGCGTGGATCGCAGGGCCAGCCGCCAGAGCACGGCCGCGGCCGCAGCGAAGCCAAGCCCCGCGTAGACCTCCCACCAGATCGCCGTCGGCGACCAGGCGGTGTGCGCGACGAACCTGGCGTGCCGACCGAGTTGGTACCCGATGATCCCCGAGACCAGGCAGAGGATGGCAGCAGCCGTGGTGCTGAACGCCAGCCACAGCGGCGTCCACATGCGGCCACGAGAGAGCCGGTACTGCGCGTACGTGCCCACGGCGAGGGCCGCGACGATTCCCAGAACGACCGCAATGGATGTCATCGGATGTGAACTGGAGGAATCGTACGGCCGCCTGGCCGGCCTGTCAACGTGTGGAGCCGTATTCACGAGGCCCGCGTGGGTGCTGCCCGAATGGCGGCAAGCAGCTGGGCAAGGCAATCGTCGATGCGCCGGTTGGCCGTATCCACGAGGATGCTCTCGACGGTCCAGGGATGGTACTCGCGTCCTGCGACCTCATCCCATCTGGGGAGCGTGAGACCGGGGATCGATGATGCTCTCGCTTCGACGCGCCTGCGATGCTCGGCAGGATCGGCGCAGATGACCTCGATGTTGACGTAACGCGCACCGGCATCGGTGGCCGTGCGCTCCCATTCGCGCCTCGTCAGCTCGATGGGATTGCAGGAGTCCGCGACCACATCGACGCCGAGCCGCAGGTTGTCGGCGGCCAGTCGATACGCCAGCCGGTATCCCTCGCCCTGCACGTCGACATCGCACAGGTCGCGCAAGGCCTGCTCGATCGTGTCAATCCGGAGATAGGCCGCATTCAGTTCCCTCGCGAGCGCCTGAGCCAGCGTGGTCTTTCCGCTTCCGGGAAGGCCGGCGAAAATGAACAGGGTCGGAGTCCTCATCGCGTCGTTGGTGCGGCTCAACGAGATTCTCGGGTAGAGGCGACCACCACTGCCTCCGATCAAACAAGCCGGCATCTCGGTAGACCTCGACCATACGGCACCTGCCGCGGCGGCTGTAAACCGGTCTGCAGGACGCGGCCAGCCACGCCTGTCGGTCCGGCTGAAGCCGGACCCTACGTCTGAAGCAGTACGGCTGCCCAGATGTCCGGATGATCAGACGTCGAGTTCTTCCGCCGTCTCCGCCCGCTCCATGATGAAGCGGAAGCGCGCCGACGGGTCCTTGCCCATGAGCTCGTTGATGACGCGGTCGGTGACGATCTGATCGGCGATCTCGACCCGCAGCAGGCGCCGCGTCCGCGGGTTGAGCGTCGTCTCCCACAGCACCTTCGGCATCATCTCGCCGAGGCCCTTGAAGCGCGTGATCTCCGGCTTGGCGCTTGCCGTCCGATGCGCTTCAGGATGTCGTCCTTGTGCGCGTCGTCGAGCGCCCAGTAGGTGTCCTTGCCGACGTCGATGCGGTAGAGCGGCGGCTGGGCCAGGAAGACCTTGCCGCTCGTGATGAGCTGCGGCATGTGCCGGTAGATGAACGTCAGCAGCAGCGTCGCGATGTGATGGCCGTCCGAGTCGGCGTCGGCCAGGATGATGACCCGCCCGTAGCGCAGGCTGCGACAGGTCGAAGCCCTTGCCGATGCCGCAGCCGAGCGCCGTCACCAGGTCCGGCCAGCTCCTTGTTCTCCAGCACCTTCGCGAGCGACGCGCTCTCGGCGTTCAGGACCTTGCCGCGCAGCGGCAGAATCGCCTGCCGCGCGCGGTCGCGGCCCTGCTTCGCCGACCCGCCTGCCGAGTCGCCCTCGACGATGAACAGCTCGCTCTCGTCGCGGCTCGGACGACGTGCAGTCGCTGAGCTTGCCCGGCAGCGTCAGCCGCGACGAGGTCGCGCTCTTGCGCGTGACCTCGGCCTGCGCGGCGCGGCTGGCCTCGCGCGCGCGCGCCGCCAGGATGATGCGGGCGACGATGGCTTCGGCCGTCGCTGGTGTTGTGGTTGAGCCAGTGCTCGAGCGCCGGCCGCACCATCGAGTCGACGATCGCCGTCACCTCGGGGTTGTTGAGCCGATCCTTGGTCTGGCCCTGGAACTGCGGCTCCTTGATGAAGATGCTGAGGACGCCGACCAGGCCCTCGCGGATGTCCTCGGCCGTGAGCGTGACGCCCTTCGGCGACAGGTTGTGCGTGTCGATGAAGTTGCGGATGGCCTTGCCGAGGCCCGCCGCGCAGGCCGCTCTCGTGCGTGCCGCCGGACCCGGTCGGAATGCCGTTCACGTAGCTGCGCAGGTGCTCGTCGGTCGACTCGGTCCACTGCAGCACCAGGTCGAGCCGCAGGCCGGTCTCCTCGTGCTCGTGCCTCAGCGCGAACGGCGACTCGTGAACCGGCCGTGGCCTTGCGCTCTTCGAGGATCTTCCGCAGGTAGTCGGCCAGGCCCTCGTCGTGCTGGAACACCTCGCGCTCGGTCGGCCGCCTGGGCCGCCTCGTTCTCGAACGGTGATCTTGACGCCTTTGTGCAGGTAGCTGGCGACCTCCAGCCGCTCGCGAGACCGTCGGGCTCGAACTGCGATCTTCGGGAAGATCGTCGGGTCGGGCCGGAAGAAGACCGTCGTGCCGGTCCCGCGCGCCGGGCCGAGCTTCTTCACGCCGCCGACGGGCGTCCCCTGCCTGTACCTCTGCTCCCAGGTCGCGCCGTCGCGCTTGACCGTCGCGACCAGCTCGCGCGAGAGCGCGTTGACGACCGAGGCGCCGACGCCGTGCAGGCCGCCCGGCCGTCTTGTAGCTCTGCCCCTCGAACTTGCCGCCCGCGTGGAGCGTCGTGAAGATCACCTCCAGCGCGCTCGTCTTCGTCTTCGGGTGCTTGTCGACCGGAATGCCGCGCCCGTCGTCGCTGACGGTGACCGATGCGCCGTCCTTGTGGAGCGTGAGCGCGATGTTCGACGCGTGGCCGTTCATCGCTTCGTCGACGGCGTTGTCGAGAATCTCCCAGACGAGGTGGTGCAGTCCCGTGGATCCGACGCCGCCGATGTACATGCCGGGCCGGCGGCGGACGGGCTCCAGGCCTTCGAGAACGGTGATGTCTTTGGCGGTGTAGCCGGCCACGGAACGATTCTAGGACACGGGCGCCGGGCGGTGGGGCCTCAGGCACAGAGGGCTGTCGGGCCGGCTGAAGCCGGCCCCTACGTCTACCTCGGACCTCTACGGTGTTCCGCGCAGGTCGCCGAGCGCCTGCAGCACCTCGTCGATGTCGGCCTCGGTGTGGGCGGCGTTGATCTCGGAAGCGGATCGTCTCGTCGCCCTTTGGGACCACGGGAAACGTCAGACCCACGGCCAGGATTTTTCGCTCGAACAGGCCCTGCACCATCGCGCGCACGCGGGCGGTGTCGCGAACGAGCAGCGGAACCACAGGGTGCGGTCCGGGGATGGATTCGAGTCCGAGCGCCGCCAAGCCCGGAGCGAAACTGACCGGTGCGCGCCCCGAGGTTCGCGAGCCGATCGCGGCCCTCCGGGGCCGTCGGCGATCCCGACGGCCTCGACGGCGGCGGCGGCAGTCGGCCGCGCCGAGCGGATTCGTGTAGATGTACGGAATCGGCCTTCTGCCGCACCGCTTCCACGAGCTCCGGACTCGAAGCCACGAACCCGCCGTTGACGCCGAACGCCTTGCCGAAGGTCCCGATGAGCACATCCTACGCGCGCACCCGCGTGCTCCTCGGTGCCGCGGCCCGTGGCGCCGTAGGCGCCGATCCCGTGCGAGTCGTCCATCATCGTGATCACGCCGTCGCAAAACCGGGACTCGTGCGCCGAGGTCGCCTTCAGGATCTCGGCGAGCGGCGCGGCGTCGCCGCGCATGCTGAAGATGCCGTCGAAGATCACGACGATGCGGCTGATGCCGTCGGGCACGGCCTCGAGCTTGCTGGCGAGGTCATCGGGCCGGTTGTGCGCGAAGATTGCGCGCCGGTCGGAGGGCACGTTCGCGATCCGCATCGCGCGGATGATGCAGTTGTGGTTCAGCGCGTCGCCGATCCAGTAGGTGTCGGCGCCCGACAGCGCGATTGCCGTGCCGAGGACCGTCGTGTAGGCGGAGTTGAAGGCCTTGGCGGCCGGCCGGCCGGTGAAGCGGCGATCCGCTTCTCCAGGGCGATGTGATGCACGGACGTGCCGTCGATGAACCGCACCCCACCCGGTCCCGCGCCGAACACACGCGCGGCCTCGTCGGCGGCGTGGAGCATCCGCGGGTGATGCGACAGCGACAGGTAGCTGTTCGAATTCATCCGCAGGAATCCGCCGTCGCACCCCTGCAGCGTGTAGCGCGGTCCGCGCGCGCCCGACCCGGGGACGTATCCGCTGATGACGCGCTCGGGTGCTTTGGCGCGTCCCTCGCGCTCGAGGACGGCCACGTCGGTGGCCAGACTGGCGTTCAGTTTCTCCAGGGACATAGGGGTTTAGCGTACTACGGCCTGCGCGTACCGACGCGCGGCTATGATTAGCGATCCCCATGCACGACCTCAGCTACGCCCTTCGATTGCTCTGGCGGCAGCGGTCGTTCACGGCGGCCGCGGTTCTGACGCTGGCGATCGGGCTGGGCGCCAACTCGGCGCTCTTCGGCCTGGTCAGCGCGGCGCTCCACCCGCTCCCCGTCCCGGACGCCAATCGCATCGTCAGCATCGCAACCGAAATGGCCGACGACCAGAGCGGCGGATTCCAGTACGCGTTCTCGGTCGATGCCATGAGAGACCTGCAGGACGAGGCGGCGTCGTTCAGCGACGTGTTCGGCGTATCCCGCGCTACGGCGGCCTGTCGGCGGAAGGCAGCAAGCCGTCGCAGATGTTCTTCGCGGCCGTCAGCGACAACTACTTCTCGGCGCTCGGCGTCGCGCCGGCGGCCGGACGGCTGTTCACCACGCACGCCGGGTCGCCGGTGCACGTCGTCCTCGGCTACTCGTTCTGGATGACGCACTTCCACGGCGACCCGGGCGCCGTCGGCCGGTTCGTTCGCGTCGATGGCCACCCGGCGGTCGTCACCGGCGTCGTCCAGCAGTCGTTCCGCGGCACCTACCTGGGCATCGAGCTCGAAGGCTACGTGCCCATCGACGACCTCGGCGCGCTCGACCCGGACGTCAACGCCTGGCTGTACCACAACCGCAAGGCGCGGCCGGTGGAGCTGTTCGGACGACTGAAGCCGGGCGTCTCGGTCGCCGCCGCCGACACCGAGGTCAAGGCGCTGCTCGCCACGCTTGCGGTCGAGCATCCTGAAGACGCCGGCGTGAGCGGGCGCGTCGTTCCGGAACCGCTCGCGCGGCCGCTGCCGATGCGCGTGGTGTCGGACGTGCCCGCTCCCGCTCGTCTGGTGGTTCGGCGTTGCGGTAGCGGCGCTCGTGGCGCTGCTCGCCTGCCTCAACGTGGCGAATCTGATGCTGGTCCGCGCGACGGCCCGTGAACGCGAACTGCGCGGTGCGCGCGGCGCTCGGCGCCTCGCGCGCTCAACTGGGTACGTCAGATGGTCGTCGAGGGGCTGGTGATCTCCGGTCTCGGCGCCGTCGCAGGCCTCGTCGTCGGCCAGTGGGTGATGAGCGCGTTCATGACGAGGCTCGACATCGGCGCCGATCTGCCGTTCTCGTTCATCATCCGGTTCGACTGGCGTGTGTTCGTCGACTCGCTGCTGGCGGCGGTGCTGACGGGCACGGTCATCGGCTTCTGGCCGGCCTGGCGGGCGTCACGGGCCGACGCCCGCGCCGCGCTGCACGACGGCGGGAAGGGATCGTCGGATGGCGCGGATCGCCAGCGGCTACGCCGGGTACTCGTGGTCGGCCAGATTGCCGGTTCGCTCGCGCTCCTCATCGTCGCGGGGCTGTTCGTGCGAAGTCTGGTCACGGCCGAGCACATCGACCTCGGGTTCGACGCGGATCATGTCGCCACCGTCCGGCTCGACATGCGACAGCTCGGCTACGACGAGGACAGGACCAACACGTTCGTCGACGACCTGATCCGCCGCGTTTCCGCCTGGCCGGATGTCGCGTCGGTCTCGCAGGCGTTCAGCGTGCCGATGACGTACCTGATCGGCGGCGGCGCGTTCTACATCGAAGGCTCAGCCGCTGCCGGCCAACGGCCAGCCGCCGGCGACGTTCGTCAACCACGTCGGCCACGCCTACTTCGACACGATGCGGATCCCCATCGTCCGCGGCCGGGCGTTCACCGAAGACGATGAGCACGACCGGCCGGCTACCAGGCGGGTGGCGATCGTCAACGAAGCGTTCGCCGCGAAATACTGGCCGGGTCAGAATCCAATCGGCAGGCACCTGCGCGTCTACGGGCCGACCGAACCGTTATTGGAGGTCGTCGGCGTCGCGCGCAACAGCAAGTACGTGCTCATCTTCGAGGCGCCGCGGCCGTTCATCTACCTGCCGATCGAGCGCGACGAACGGCTGCGGACGCTGCACGTGCGCGCCACGGGCAATCCCGCCGCGCTCCTGCCGCAGCTCGAACACGAAATCTCGGCGATGTCGCCGGACCTGCCCATCGCCGACTTGCGCACGATGAAGCAGTCGCTCACCGGCGTCTTCGGATATTTGATCTCTCCGGCTGGGAGCGATTCAGGCCGGCGGGATGGGCGTCATCGGCCTGGTGCTCGCCATGGTCGGCGTCTACGGCGTCGTCTCGTTCGGCGCCGGCCTGCGGACGCGCGAGATCGGCATTCGCATGGCGCTCGGCGCGAGACCGCGCGACGTGCTTCAGTTGATCCTCGGCCAGGGTGTGCTGCTCGTCTTCGTCGGCCTCGTCGTCGGTCTGGGAGCGGCCGTGGGTATGAGCCGCGTGCTCGCGTAATTCCTGCCGCTTGTCGACTCGACTGACCGGGCGACGTTCGCCGTGGTGGCGCTCTCCCTGGCCGCGCTGGCGCTGTTCGCGTGCTACCTGCCCGCGCGCCGGGCCGCCCGCGTCTCGCCGATGACGGCGTTGAGGCACGAGTAGCGGCTCGGGGCTGCCTCGCGGCTGTGCCGGGACAGGCAAATCGCAAATCACGAATCGCAAATGACATGATGTCGGCCTGATGCCGCATCCTCGTGTTGACGTCGTCGTCGCCGGGCTCGGCGCGATGGGGAGCGCGACGGCCTGCCATCTGGCGCTGCGCGGGCGGCGGGTGCTCGGCCTCGACCGGTGGGCGCCGGGGCACACGTTCGGGTCGTGGCACGGCGACAGCCGAATCATCCGCGAGATTCTACTTCGAACATCCGATGTACGTGCCCGTCGTCCAGCGCGCGGCCGTGCTGTGGCGTGAGCTGGAGGAGCGCACCGGGCGCCGGCTCATGTTCACGACCGGCGGCCTGATGATGGGACCGGCCGATGGCGAGGTGGTCACGGGCACGCTCCGGGCTGCAGCCGAGTGGACAATGCCGCACGAGGTCCTGACACCGGCGGACCTGCCACGCCGCTTTCCCGCGTTCCGCCTGGCTGAAGGCGAGCTCGCGATCCTCGACCCGCGTGCGGGCTGGCTGGCGCCCGAAGACTGCGTCGAGGCGCATCTGTCGGTCGCGCGCTCGCACGGCGCCACCATCACATTCGACGAACCAGTGATTTCGTGGGAGGCCGACGCCGGCGGCGTGCGCGTGACGACGTCGCGCGACACCTACCTCGCCGATCAGCTCGTGGTCACCGTCGGCGCCAGAACGACGGCGTTGGTGCCGGAACTGGAGCTGCCGCTGACAATCGAGCGTCAGGTGCTGCACTGGTTCGACCCGGACCGTGCGGATCGTTCCTACGACGCCGATCGCTTTCCGATCTTCGCCTACGAGCATGCGCCCGGCGGCTTCGTCTATGGCTTCCCTCGCCTCGCGCGTGGCGTGAAAGCCGCCGTCATGCACGAAGGCGAAATCGTCGCCGACGCCGACCGGGTCAGGCGCACCATCGAGCCTGGCGAAGCCCGGCCTCTGCGCGACGCCCTCGCGCGGGTCGTGCCGGTCTCGCCAGCGCGCCGATCCGAGAAAGCAGCGTCTGCCTCTTCACGAACACGCCCGACAACAACTTCCTGATCGACTTCCACCCCCGGTACCCGCAGGTACTCATTCGAGCCCCTGCTCGGGACACGGGTTCAAGTTCTCGAGCGCGATCGGGGAGATTCAGGCGGAGATGGCGGTGACGGGCCGGGCGCCTGACGGGGTCAGCGCCTTTCGTATGAGGTGGAATGCGTAGGGGACTGTCGGCCACGGCACGCCGCGGCCCTGCGAACCCGCACTACCTGTGGGGTTGTCCTCTGCACATGAGCTCGCCGACGCGTTACGGCTGCGCGAGGTCGAGCTCCCAGACGCCGGAGTTGTAGACGGCAACGAACAGGCGGCGCGTCAGGGGGTTCAGCGCCAGTTCCGCGCACGTGTGCCCGTCGAGCCCGAGCTCGGCGAACGTCTTCGCGCCGTCGACCGACACCCAGACGCCACCGGTCGAACTGCCGTAGTCGATGTTGCTGGCAAAGAACTGACTCGGCACGCCCGGGTCGGCGAGCAGGTAGCTGGCGAGGCCCTGGTTGTTGAGCCTGGTCCACGAACTGCCGTGGTCGCTCGACTCGTAGATTCCTGGCCCCTCGGTCATGGCGTAGAGATCGTGCGTGCCCGGCAACACGAGTGACGCGACGGTGTGCCAGGCGACCCCGCGCGTCATGAGGCCCCACGACTGGCCGCGGTCCGTCGAGCGGGACCAGGGCGGGTCGTACGGCTGCGGATGATCGGCAATCTCCGCTCCGGGAATGTAGAGCGTGCCGTCGATCGGATCCTCGGCGACCGTCCACGCAATCAGAAACCTTGGGTCGTTGAAGCTCGTCCGCGTCCACGTCGCGCCATCGTCGGTGGAGCGGTACACGTCGTAGTCGCTGCTCGTGTAGCCGTGTGAGACCGGATACGACGTGAAGACCCGAATCGTGCCGTCGATGCCGCTGACGAAGAAGTTGTCGATGTACTTGCCCGCAACGCTCGTGATGTCGAAGGTCTTGTTCCACGTGCGACCGCGATCGGACGACCGCCACAGCGCGTGGGAGCTTCTGCAGGTACACGCGGTCGGGGTCGCGCTGGTCCAGCCGCACGTAGCCGGAATCGGCGTCCGGCGGACCGGCAGTCCAGGTCGCGCCCTGGTCGGTGCTCACCCACAGGCCGGTCGCCGAAGAGACGTACAACTGCCGGTCGTCGCGGGGATCGACGGCGATGTACTCGACCTTCGTGTCCATGCCGCTCGCGCCCACCGCGCCAAGAAAGCGGAACTCGCCGGCCGCGACCAATTTCACCGTCACCGCCCGGATCGCCGTCAGGCCCCGGTAGGCCGCGTGCACCGTCGTCGTGCCGGTCGCAACGGCCGTCAATGAGCCGCCCGAACTGACTGTGGCTACCGCCTGGTTGTCGATAGTCCACGTCGCCTGACCGGTGACGACTTGCGTGCCGCCCGACGACAACCTCGCGACCGCACTCATCTGTGTCGTCTGGCCCGGGATCGTGAAGACGTCAGGCGTGTCGGCAGAAACCTGAATCTCGAGGCTCGTCGGCGTCGAGGATGGGCCCGCGCCTGGACCTGGCGCCGGCGCACCGCCGCACGCAACGCGCGAGACCATCGCGGGTAACAGAAGACACACGACCTGGTGGGCTACCCGCATTGGGCACTCCCGGACAGGCTGGTTGGGCTGGCAGGAACACTATATCGCCGGCCACGGCACGCCGTGGCCCTGCATTTCCAACACCCCTGCATTTCCTACGCCCGCATCACGATTCCACCAGCAGCACGCCGGGATCCTCGACGAGCTCCTTGATCCGCACGAGAAACCGGACGGCCTCCGCGCCGTCGACGATGCGGTGGTCGTAGGTGAGCGCGGTGTACATCATCGGCCGCAGCGCGATCTGGCCGTCGACGGCGACGGGACGGTCCTTGATCGCGTGCAGGCCGAGGATGCCGACCTGCGGCGGGTTGAGGATGGGCGTGCTCATGAGCGAGCCGAACACGCCGCCATTGGTGATGCTGAACGTGCCGCCCCTGAGATCCTCGAGCGTGAGCGTGCCGTCGCTCGCGCTTCTTCGCGAATTCGCGGATGCCGATCTCGATGTCGGCAAAGCGACATCGCGTCGGCGTCGCGCAGCACCGGCACGACCAGCCCTTCGGGCGCGCCGACTGCGACGCCGATGTCGTAGTAGTGCTTGAGCACCATCTCGTCGCCCTGGATCTCGGCGTTGAGGCGCGGGAACTCGCGTAGCGCGGCGACCGCGGCCTTGACGAAGAAGGACGCGACGCCCAGGCCGATGCCGTACTTTTTCTTGAACGCCTGCTTGTGCCGATCGCGCAGCGCCATGACGGCGCTCATGTCCACCTCGTTGAAGGTCGTGAGCATCGCCGCGGTCTGCTGCGCCTCGACGAGGCGCTTCGCGATGGTCGCGCGGCGCTTGCGAGCATGCGGACGCGTTCTTCGACGCGCGCGCCGGCGGCGCCCGGCAGGCGGCTGCCGACGCGGGACGGCTGCGGGGCGCGCGGGGCGCCGATCGCCGCGGGGGCGGGGGCCGGGGCGGGGCCGCGCGTCCGGTGCGGCCGGGCCGTCGCGCGCGGACCAGGCGGCTGCGACCGCTCCGCGGTCACGTCGCCTGGTCACGCGCGGCCGCTCGGCCTTGACGCGTCGCGGCAGTTCCACGTGCGGCCTCGCGAGCGGCCTTGCGCGCCGACGGCGTGGCAGGGCCGCAGCTCCCGGCGGCCGTCGCCGGCCGCGCCGGGCCGCGGGCGGCACGCCTCGGCGGCCGGCGCCCTGGTCGGCCCGCCGGCCGCGATCGTGCCGAGCACCTCGCCAATCTTCACATCGGTCGCCCGCGACGTGCGCGATTGACCGTCTCGAGCACGCCGTTCTGCGGCGCCGAGACCTCGATGTCGACCTTGTCGGTCTCCAGCTCGACCAGGGGCTCGCCCGGCCGCGACGGCTTTCGCCGGGTTTCTTGAGCCAGCGCGCGACCCGCGCGTCCACGATCGACTCGCCCATCTCCGGCACCACGATATTGACAGCCATGTTCGTCTTTGCTCCGGCGGCTGCGCTCGCCGCCGCGTCTAGTGTCGCCGCGCCGCCTGCCGTGCGCGTCCGGCGCATCCTTCTGCATCTCGAAGGCCCGGCGCCACGAGGCGCTCCTGCGTCTGCGCGTGGCGGGCGGCGGACCCTTCGGACGGGCTCGAGCTGCGCGGCCGCGCCAGGACGGCCAGCCGGCGGGTGCCGACGAGGCCCTCGAGCGACGGCCGGACGAACTCCCACGCGCCCATGTTTTCGGGCTCTTCCTGCACCCAGACGACCTCGTCGAGATTCGGGTACTGCTTCGATCGACGCGTGCATCTCGCTCACGGGCAACGGGTAGAGCTGCTCGACGCGGCAGATGGCGACGCTCGGCGCTGCCGTGCCCGGTGCGCGCTGGTGAGCAGGTCCACGGCAATCTTGCCGGTGCACAGGATCAGCCGCCGGACGTCGCCCGCGTCGATCGCGGACGCCTCCGCGTCGTCGATCACCTTCATCCACCGCCCCTCGGCCAGCTCGCGCGGCGCCGACGGCGACGAACGGGTGCCGCAGCAGGCTCTTCGGCGTGAGCACGACGAGCGGCAGCGGGTCCTTCACGAGCAGCGCGGCCTGGCGGCGCAGCAGGTGGAAGTACTGCGCGGCCGTCGTGCAGTTGGCCACGCGCATGTTGATGTCGGCGGCGAGCTGCAGGAAGCGCTCGGGCCGCGCGCTGGCGTGGTCGGGGCCCTGGCCCTCGTAGCCGTGCGGCAGCAGCAGCACGAGCGACGGCGCCTGTCCCCACTTGGCGCGCGCCGAGAGCGACGAACTCGTCGAGGATGAGCTGCGCGCCGTTGACGAAGTCGCCGTACTGCGCCTCCCAGATCATCAGCCGCTCCGGCGCCTGGACGTTGTAGCCGTACTCGAAGCCCGACCGCGGCGTTCTCGCTGAGCGGGCTGTTGTGGATCTCGAAGGCCGCCCGCGCCTGCGGGAGGTGCTGCAGCGGCACGAAGGCGTGGCCGTCGTTCTGGTCGTGCAGAGCACGGCGTGACGATGGCTGAAGGTGCCGCGCTCGACGTCCTCGCCCGTGAGAGCGGATCGGCGACGCCGTCCTCGAGAATCGACGCGAACGCGAGGTCCTCGGCCGCGCGCCCAGTCGATGGTGCGCTCGTCCGGCTCGGCGAAGACGCCGGCGCCGCCGCTCGCGCGTTGCGCTCGAGCTTGCGGTTGAGCGGCGAACCCGGCCGGCACGCGCCAGGAGACCCTCGTTGAGCGCGTGGAGCCGCATCGATCGGCACGGCGGTCTTGCGTCTGCGGCCGCGTGCCGGGCGCGGCGACCTCCGGCGTCGGCTCGACCAGGTCTTGCTCGGCATCGAGCGCGTCGAACGCCCGCTGCAGCGCGTCGATCCGCGCCTCGAACATCGCCTCGGCCCGGCCGGGCTCGATCGCGCCGCGCGCCTCGAGCGTCCGCGCCCAGAGCTGCGCGCGACCGTCGGGTGCGCGGCAATCTCGGCGTACATCGAGGGCTGCGTGAACGCCGGCTCGTCGCCCTCGTTGTGGCCGTAGCGGCGGTAGCCGACCAGAGTCGATGAGCACGTCGCGGCTGGAACCGCACGCGATAGCCGAGCGCCAGCCGCGCGGCGGCGACGCAGGCTTCCGGGTCGTCGGCGTTCACGTGGAAGATCGGAATCTTGAACCCGCGCGCGAGGCCGCTGGCGTACAGCGTGCTGTACGGACTCGTCCGGCTCGGTCGTGAAGCCGAGCTGGTTGTTGGCGATGATGTGGATCGTGCCGCCGGTGTGTAGCCCCGAGGCGGTGCAGGTTGAGCGTCTCGGCGACGACGCCCTGGCCGGGAAAGGCGGCGTCGCCGTGAATGAGGATGGGCAGCACCGCATCGCGGGTTGAACACCGGCGCGCCCGGGCGCGCGGCGTCGGTGCCGGCCGCGCGCGCCATGCCCTCGAGCACCGGGTTGATGGCCTCCAGATGGCTGGGGTTCGGCGGCATCGAGACGATGAGCGCCACCTCCTCGCCGCCGTCGATCGCGCGCGACGCGCCGAGGTGGTACTTGACGTCGCCGCTCCACTGCGACGCCTTCAGAATTCGTGCGGGCTCGCGCACCGGGTCCTTGAACTCGGCGAGCATCTGCTCGTACGGCTTGCCGAGCACGTGCGCCATCACGTTCAGCCGGCCGCGGTGCGCCATGCCGATGAAGCGCCTGGCGCATGCCGGCCTCGGCCGCCTCCGCGATCACCTCGTCGAGCATCGGCACGAGCATGTCGAGCCCTTCGATCGAGAAGCGCGTCTTGCCGGGAAACGTCCGGTGCAGGAATCGCTCGAAGGCTTCGACCTGCGTGAGCCGGTCGAGCAGCGCGATGCGGATCGATGGGGTCGGCCGGCGCGATGAAGCGGCCGGTCTCGATCGCCTCGCGCAGCCAGATGCGCTCCTCGGGGACGAAGATGTGCGCGATGTCGTAGCCGGTCGTCGAGCAGTAGATCTTCCGCAGCCGCTCGATCACGTCCCACATCGACTTCGCGCCTTCGGCTGCCGGACCTTTGATCGAACGTGGCGGGCAGACTGCGCAGGTCGGCCTCGGTGATGCCGTGCGATTCGGGCAGGAGCAGGGGATCGCCGCGGTGAATGTGGCCGAGCGGGTCGATGTTGGCTGCGAGGTGGCCGTACCGACGGATGGACTGCGCCAGGTTGATCGCGCCCACCGCCACGGCAAGCGACCTCGCGCCGGGCGCGCCGACGGGGGCGGTCGGACCGCCAGAGGCCTCAGCCGGCGGCGTCCAAAGACGGAAATACTCGCGCGTCGACGCGTCCACCGACTGCGGGTCGCGCTGAAAACGCTCGTACAGGTCCAGGACATACGCCTGGTTGACGCCCTGAAAGTCGCCCCAGGAGGAAGACATCCTTTGATCTTAGCCCGGCTACCAGTCATGGGCCCGTCAGGAATCGCAGGGGCCGGCGGTGATCCCGTGGTCGCCGTAGGGCCACGGCGTGCCGTGGCCGACCGTGACTGCTCTTAGCGGATCACAATCCCGAGCTCGTGCACGGCCTGCGACTTCTCGCCAATCGCCGTGATGCGCAGGCGGTAGGGGCCGGGCGGAAGACCCGTCAGCGGCAGGACCGCTTCGATCTGCTGGCTGCTGATCGGCGTGAGGAGGCGGCCAATCCTCACCTGGCGGCTGGTCGTCACGACGCGGGCGACGCCAGAGGTCGCCGTCGTCCCACCCGTATCGAGCACCTGAATCGTCGCGGAGGTCGCGCGCTCTTTTCCGCCCACCGGCGCAGCGACCAGCAACGTGTCCGCCGCCATGAACACCCGGTCGAGCGCCGGCAGAATCGGCAGCAAACCCTTGGCGACCGTGCTTTCCGCGACGGGCACGCGGATGCCGGACTGGCGCGCGATCGCGACGTCGCCCACGACGATGGGCTCCTTGTGGTAGTCCGGCACGTCGATGTCGAGGTACACGCTTCCGCCTTTGTCCATCCGTGCACTGGTCGCCGACGCGCGCAACTGATAGTGGCCGGGCGACAGGTCCAGCGACGTCTCGATCGTGTACGCGATCTCTTCGGGCGCCGTGGCCGCGAGCTCCGTCGGCTTCAGCACGACGTGCGCTTCGCGCTCGAGGTGGGCGACCACCTTCCCCTTCTCCGGGTTCGCCGCCAGGATCGAGTACTTCACGCTGTCGCGCAGATCGTGATCCGGATCAGCCAACACCCGCCGGTCTGCGCGGACCTCGAGCGCCACCACGACTTGCGACTTCGCGAGCGGACCCGGAAGCGCGACGGCCGACAGGCGCATGGGCAACGCCGTCTCCGGCACCGCGCCGGCCTCGAGCTTCACGAGCGGGTCGCTGTTCTTCTTTGCCGTGTCTGCCGGCCCGGCGATGTCGTAGCCGCCGCGATGACGGATGGTGACGTTCGGCCGGTCGACCCTGACGTCGAGCTTCCGCCAGCCCTTCGTCTTCGTGTCGTCGGGATAGAACCCCAGCATGTAGTAGTTGTCGAGGTCGGTCAGGATCCTGTGGATGCCCGTGCCGAAGTCGTCGGTGTTGACGATGGCAAAGCCGCCCGATGCTTCGGAGACACGCTCGAGGCCGTGCTGCGCCTGGCGCAGCCAGCTCGACCAGTCGGGCGGACTGCCGGGAACCCCGACGCACGGATCCTGGTCGGCGTAGCCCTGCAGCGGAAAGCACTCTTTCATCACGTCCTGCGGCGACACGTAGCCGCGCGGATCGATCGAATAGGTCGCGACATTCGATCGGCGCATCGCTTCCATCGACTCGAGCAGGGCGTCGGTAATGAACGACTCCGGGGGCATGTGCATCGTGGCCTCGGCGTCGCCGCCCATCGCGTATTGTTCGCCGCCCTGCGGCGCCTCGCCAGGTGCGACCCCCAGACCGAAAATGCCCGACAGGTCCTTGGCCATCCACTCGGAAACGAATACGAACGCCTTGCGCCGCCCGTCGTTCGTCGCAATGATTTTCGCCGCCTGCTCGAGCGCCTGGATCGTCCGCATGTTCTGGTCGAACTCCTGCGGACCAGAACCGACGAGTGGATCGGATGATTTGCGATCGTCGCTGCCGAGAATGGGCCGGCGGGTCGACTGGCGGCCTTTGAAGCGGTCGATCGCCGCCAGCAGTTCAGAACGGTCGCTGGTCACTTCCGCGCCGCGATCGCCGCCGGTGAGGATGATCGCCATCGACGCGTGCTGACCGATCTCGTTCACGGTCTGCCGCGCGATGGCCTTCACGCGGTCGGTCCGTCCCACCCACGTGTGCAGGTCGTCGAGCACCATCACCACGAGCCGGTCGGTCCGCGCGCTCTGGTTGTCAGCGACGTCGAGGGGTACGGTGGCCGGCAAACTCTCCAGAGGGTCCGCGGCGGCCTCGCCTTCGATGTCGTGCTGCACTTCTTGGAAAGTCGCAATCGTCTGCGGGGTCTTGCGGTCGAGCACCGTGAAGTCGGCGGCGGTCAGACCGTGGACCGGCCGGCCAGCCTTGTCGAGGACCACGACGTCCACCTGGACGAGGTCGGTCCGCGTCCGGAAGGTAGGCTGCTGCTGAGCCGTGGCGACAGGCGCCCACGGCAGGACCGCGGCCAGGCCGACGATGAGGGCGGAAAGGAGGCGTTGGATTTCGAAATTGTAGACGATAGCGACCCCCAAGATGTAGGGGGTGTACGGGCGCGGCCGCGCCGTGCCCGCGTTCGCAGGGCCACGGCGTGCCGTGGCCGGACCTCACTCCGCACGTAGCGATTTCGCCGGGTCCACCCGCATGGCGCGCAACGCCGGCACCCACAGCGCGGCGAGCGACACGAGCACCACCACGGCCAGCACGCCCACGAAAGTCTTCGGGTCGTTCGCCGAGATGCCGACGAGCGCCGACGCCGACGCGTGGGCCAGCAGGAACGCCAGCGCGAGGCCGGCGATGCTGCCGTAGGCCGTCACTTTCAGGCCGTCCTTCAACACCATGCGGCGGATGGATGACGGCGCGGCGCCGAGGGCCAGCCGCACGCCAATCTCGCGCTGGCGCTGGCCGACCGAATACGAGATGACGCCGTAGAGCCCGGCCGCAGCGAGGACCAACGCGAGCACGGCAAACCCGCCGAACAGCGCGTTGATGATGCGGTTGTCCGCCACGCCTTCCATTGCCTCCGCGCGCAGCGTCTTCGGATTCGAGATGCCAATTCCGGAATCCAGGTCGCGCATCGCCCGGCGCATGGGCGCGCTCTCAGCGTCGGGCGCGGTGGACCGAACGAGCAGCCGCATCGACGACACGGGCCACTGCGCAATGGGCACGTAAATCTGCGGGCTCGACGCGGTGATCGCAGAGTTGTTGGTATCGGCGACGACGCCGACGATCGTGACCTGACGGTCGTTGGCGCCCTGGCCGTGCACGGTAATCGTCTGGCCCACGGCGTCGGCGATGCCGTCGAAATACCGCTGTGCCGTCTGCTGACTGACGATGGCCACCGGTCCGGAGCCGGCGACGTCTCCCGGCGCGAACGGACGGCCGGCCAGGAGCGAAATGCCGACGGTGCGGAAGAAGGCCGGCGACACCGAGAACCACGACGCCCACGGCTTCGCGCGCTTGCCGCCCGCGTCCACCACGTCGTGCTTCGTGCCCGACAGCGTGTCGATCACCTCGCTGTCGAAGACAGGCAGGTGGCTCGCGACCGCGGCTTCCGTCACGCCCGGCAGCTCTGCCAGCCGCTGGGACGCCTGGCCGGCGAACTGCGCGCGCACGGCGTCGTCGGGGTAGCGGTCGCGCGGCAGGTCGACCTTGGCGGCAATCACGTGCGGCACGTCGATCCCGATGTTCACGTGCCGGAGCGCGAGCATCGTCTGGATGACGAGCGCCGAGACGACGAGCAGCGACAGCGCGAGGGCGACCTGCGAAGCCACCAGCAGCTTGCTGCGGCGCTTCACCTTCGGACCGCCGCTCGTCGACCGCGCGGAACGCAGGTTGTCAACAGCGTCGGCCTTGCCCGCGCCGAGCGCCGGCCACAGCGCAAAAAGAAACGGCGTGGCGAGCGAGATGACTGCCGTGAAGATCAACACGTTGCCGTCAATCGCGATCTCCTGCAGGAGCCGGTCGTACGCGGCGGCGTTGATGGCGCGCAGGCCCGCCTGGGCGATGCCCAGCCCGGCAAGGCCTCCAGCCGCGGCCAGAATCAGCGCCTCGGCGAGCAGCGGACGAATCACCTGCAGGCGCGACGCGCCGAGCGCCTGCCGCACGGCGAACTCCTGGCGGCGGGCCACGACGCGCGCGAGCACGAGATTCGCGAGGTTCGCGCATGCGATGAGCAGGACGAACAGCACCACGACGCCGAGCAACCCGAGCAGCAGCCAGGTGTCGCCTCCGGTGATCGCCTGGTGCGTCGAGACGACGTGCGCGTCCCAGTTCTCGTTGGTCGCGGGGTTGTCGTGCGCCTGCGTCGCCGACAGCGCGCGGAACTCGGCGTCCGCCTGCGCGATCGTCGCACCCGGCGCCAACCGGCCAATCACCCGCAGCGTGCGGTCGTCGCGCGTGCGCGAGGCCTCGAGCGGCAGCGGCGTCCACATGTCGATGTCGCCGAGCGTCCCGAGCTCTATTTCCTTCTCCATCACGCCGACGATGGAGACCGGCGATCCGTTGAGCAGATAGGTGCGACCGACCACGGTCGGGTCGGCCCCGAACTCGGGTCCGTTCCACGTGTGATACGCAAGGACGGCCACCTGCGCCTTGCCAGGGTCGTTCTCGTCCGGCTGGAACAATCGGCCGACGACCGCGTGCAGGCCCCAGACGTCCTGCAGGTTTGGCGTCACGCGCACGACGAAGACGCTTTCAGGGTCGTGGCCCTCACGCACGAACGTGCCGTTGCGCTCTTCGTACCCGGCGAGCGACGAAAACGTCTTCGTGGAGGCGCGCCATTCCCGGTAGTCCGGCACCGACGCGGCGCCGCGGTCGACGCCGGCGGGCCCGTTCTGCTCCCACACCCAGCCGATCGTCGCCTGGTCCTCGAGAGGAAGCGGCTTGATGAGAAGCGGATTCGCGATGCTGAAGAGCAGCGTGTTCGCGCCAATGGCCAGGGCGAGCGTGAGGATGGTGATGAGGCTGTAGCCGGGCGAACGGAACGCGGTGCGAAGACCGAGCCTGAAGTCGCGGATGAGGTTCTGCATGTCGGGTGTCCTTCGGGGAGACGAACCGCCGGTGTTCTGTGCGCGCGCACGGTCGAACCGCGCGCGGCGGCGGGCAGCGCGGGCCGCCGGCACCGCGCTCTGCATGACCTGGGCCCAGTAGGCGCGCCAGGCGTGGAACCGGCCGCGCGTGCGCAGCACCGACGAGAACTGCTCTTCGAGGTCGCCGAGCAGAAACTCCGCGTCGGGGTCCGGCACGAGCGCCGACACGAGCAGGCGTGCGAGGCGGGGACAGTGATAGATGCTCATGAGCGTACGTAGGGGCGGGCTTCGGCCCGCCCGAGCCCGGGCCGGCTGAAGCCGGCCCCTACGTCAGTCACACGGCAGAACGTGCCACTGGGAGTCACCGGAGTTCCGCCTCCAGCCCCGCCGTCATGTTCTGCAGCGCCGCGAGGGAATCCTTGACGGCCTGCTGTCCCGCGCCGAGCAGGCGGTAGTGCTTCTTGCGGCGGCCGCCGCGCTCGGGCGTGGGCGCGCCGATGAAGCTCGAGGCCATGCCGCGGTCCTCGAGGCGCTCGAGCACCTTATAGATGGCGCCGAGCGACACCTTGCGCCCAGTCCGCTCGGCGATGTCATCGCAGATGGAGATGCCGTAGGCGTCCGTGCCCTGCCGCATGAGGGCGAGCAGGACCAGCTGTTCGATTTCGCTCAGGACTGTATTGCCCATGCCGTATATCTTATACGTCGGAGAACAAATAAAGTTCAGCGCGGGCCTCAGTTTTCGGGGTCTGACCCGATCTAGATTGACATCAGATATATATCGACATACGATTTAAGGCGTCGGCCGCGCCGACCGCTATGCGCCAACGACTCAGCTTCTCCGCCATCGCCGTGCTTCGCGCCCTTGCCGACGGCCGCCGACACGGCTTCGACATCATCGGCGCCACGGGCCTCGGCGCCGCCACCGTCTATCCGACACTCGGCAAGCTCGAGGACGCCGGGTTCGTCACGTCCACCTGGGAGGACCCGGCCATCGCGCACAGGGAGAAACGGCCGGCGCGGCGGTACTGCACACGCTCAGGCCAGACGGCCGGCGCGCGCTCACCAACGCCCTCGACCGGCTGCGCGTACCTGCAGGGTGACACGGCGCCCGCCAAACCGCGGCGCGCCGAGCACTGACCGGGCGACACCACATGCCACCACCCGTCCCACTCGCGCGCGCGTTCGAACGGCTGCTCGTCGCGCTCAGCCTGCTGACGCCGCCGTGGCAGCGCGATGAATGGCGCGCCGAGTGGCTCGCCGAATTCGCCGCGTGGCGCCACGTGCTGGCGCCGGCGGGCAGATGGCATCCCACCGACGTCATCCGTCTCATTGGCTACGCCGCGGGTGCGGCGTGGCACGTCGTCTGGCTGTGGCGACGACAGTGGAGCCTCGACATGGTCTGGTCCGATATCAAGTACTCGTTCCGCACGCTGCTCCGACAGCGCGCTTTCACCGCGACAGCTCTGCTCACGCTTGCGGCCGGTATCGGCACAACCACGGCCATGTTCACGGTGGTCGATGCAGTCCTCGTCCGCCCGCTTCCCTACCCGGCGTCCGATCGACTGGCGCTGGCGTGGCCGCGAATGTCGGTGTCGCCCCAGCGGCTGGCTGACGTCGAACCGCGGCATCCCGGCTTCGAGGTCCTCGGGGGCTACAGCGGATGGGGCTTCACGCTCACCGGCGGCGCCAAGGCCGAAGAAGTGAGCGGCGCGCGGGTGACTCCGGCGGCCTTGCGCGCGCTTGGCGTGCGACCGGTCGCCGGACGATTGATCGACGACGCCGACGCGCGGCCCGGCAGCGATCAGGTCGCGCTCATCAGCGACGGCCTGTGGCAACGGCGCTTCGCGCGCGACCCCGCCGCCGTCGGTGGTCCGCTGCTCGTCGACGGCCACCAGTTCCGCATCCTCGGCGTCATGCCGGCGTCGTTCGAATTCCCCAACGCGGACGCCGACCTGTGGGCACCCCTGACCATCGACCCCTCCGGCGGCGACTACTCCGCCAACTTTGCGACGATGATCGGACGGCTCGCGCCCGGGGTGTCGGTGCAGCAGGCCAGCAATCGGATGCGCGCGTACGCCGAGTCGCTTCGCGCGGCCGACCCGAAGCAATACAGCGCGCGGTTCGTTCAATTGGCGGTGGTCGTGCCGCTCCAGGACGACCTCGTCCGCACGATTCGCGAACCGCTCGTGCTGTTGTTCGCCGCCGTGTCGTTGCTGCTAGTCATCGCGTGCGCGAACGTCGCGAACCTCCTGCTGGCCCGGATGGCCTCGCGCACCGGGGAGATGGCCGTGCGGCGGGCGCTCGGTGCAAACGGCGCGCGGCTCGGCCGTCAGGTGCTGGTCGAAAGCCTGGTGCTGGCCATGATTGGGGGCGCCGCCGGAATCGCGCTCGCGCAATGGCTCGTCGCCGAACTGATGCCGCTCGCACCGGTCACGCTGCCGTTTGCCAGCCACGTCGGCCTCGATCCGCGCGTTCTGCTGTTCTCGGTGGGCGTAGTACTCACGAGCGCCGTCTTCTTCGGCGTTCTACCGGCCTGGAGCGCTGCCCGGTCGGATATCGGATCGGCCATGGCGGGCAGCCGTGGCGCCGACCTCGCGACCAGCCGTGGTCGCCTGCGCGGCGCCCTGGTGTTCGCGGAGGTCGCGCTCGCGACCCTGCTCGTCGTCTCCGCCGGTTTACTGGGCCGCAGCTTCGTACGATTGTCGCGCGTGGACTTTGGCTTCACTCCCGACCATGTGCTGACGATGCACGTCGCTGCGCCGGACGCGAAATACGGAGACGACGACCGCGCGCGGGCGGTGATGGCGGACGTGCTGGCCGGCGTGCGAGCGGTCCCAGGGGTGCGCGCGGCGGGCGGCATCCATCTGCTGCCGCTGACGCTCAACAACTGGAACCCCGGCGTGACCGTCGAAGGCCGGCCCGACTCGCCGCAGTCCGAGGGCGACACGAACTGGCGCGTGGTCGCGCCGGGATACTTCGACGTGATGCGTATCCCGCTCATCGCAGGCCGGCGCTTGACACCCGCCGACAATCAACGCGTCGACCCCGTCGCCCTCGTCAACGAAGCGTTCGTGCGCGAGGTGCTGGCCGGCGGCCCTTCGCTCGGCCGCCGCATCCGGACCGTCTTCGAGGGTGGCCGCTGGGCGACGATTGTCGGAGTGGTCGGCGACGTGCGGCAGCACAAGGCCGCCCAGGCCTCGCTGCCGGAGATCTACCGGCCGTTCGCGCAACACCCGATGACGGGGATGCAACTGATGCTTGCGACGACGGGCGATCCGGCCGCCATCATCGGCAGCGTCCGTGCTGCCGTCACGTCTATCGACCCCGACATCGCCGTCGAAGACGAGCAGCCGCTGACGGCCGTCGTCGATCGCGCTCTCGGCGGCGCGCGGTTTCCGTTCGCGCTGGCCGCGGCATTTGCACTGGCGGCGATGACCCTGGGGCTCGTGGGCGTCGCGGGCGTACTGTCGTTCGACGTGGCGCAGCGGCGGCGCGAGATCGGCATCCGCCTGGCGCTTGGCGCCGCGCCGTCGGCGATCCGCCGGATGTTCGTGGCACGCGGGTTGTGGCTGGGCGCGGCGGGGATTGCGGCGGGCATCGTTGGTGCCCTGGGGACCGCGCGTGTGCTCGGCACGCTCCTCTACGGCGTGACACCCAACGACCCCCTGACGCTGACGGTGGTGTCGCTGGTCTTCGCCGGCGTCATCGTCCTCGCGTCGGCCGTCCCCGCGTCACGCGCAGGCCGCGTCGACCCCATTGAGACGCTGCGAGGGTGAGCGACGGCTTGGGACGAGCAACTTTCGGAGTCAACTTTCGGGGTCAGGCCCCGAAAACCACAGACTCGGTCTTTCCGGGTCGAACCAGCCACCCCAGGCTCAACGACTCAATTTTCAGGGCCTGACCCCCTTCAGACCCCCTTCACAATCCCGGCTTCGTCATCTTCGCCGCATCCACCCACTGATCGAACTGCTCGTCGGTGAGGAGGCCGAGCGCCTTGGCGGCTTCGCGCAGCGTCGTGCCGTCGTGGTGGGCCTTCTTGGCGATCTTCGCGGCGTTGTCGTAGCCGATGTGCGGGTTGAGCGCGGTGACGAGCATCAGGCTCTGGTCCAGGTTCTGCTTGATGCGCGCGCGGTTGGGTTCGATGCCCTTCGCACAGAACTCGTTGAAGTTGCGGCACGTGTCGCCGAGCAGGCGCAGGCTCTGGAGCACGTTGAAGATGATGAGCGGTTTGAAGACGTTCAGCTCGAAGTTGCCGGACGCCGCGCCGATCCCCACCGACACGTCGTTCCCCATTACCTGCGCCGCCACCATCGTCATGGCCTCGCACTGCGTCGGGTTGACCTTGCCGGGCATGATCGAACTGCCCGGCTCGTTCTCGGGGATCGTGATCTCGCCGAGGCCCGACCGTGGGCCCGACGCGAGCCAGCGGACGTCGTTGGCGATCTTCATGAGCGCGGCCGCCAGCGTGCGGAGCGCGCCGTGGAGCGTGGCGAGCGCCTCATGGCCCGCGAGCGCGGCGAACTTGTTCGGCGCGGTCTTGAACGGCAGGCCGGTGAGCGCGGCGATGTGCTTTGCGCTTCGCTCGGCGTACTGTTCGTGGGTGTTGAGACCGGTACCGACGGCGGTGCCGCCCAGCGCGAGCTCGTACACGGCCGGCAGCGCGTGCTCGACAGCGGCGGTCGCGTAGTCGAGCTGCGCGACCCAACCCGAAATCTCCTGGCCAAGCGTGAGCGGCGTCGCGTCCTGGAGGTGCGTACGGCCGACTTTCACGACGATCGTTGAACGCCGCTGCCTTTGACGGCGAACGTCGCGCGCAGTGCAGCGACGTGCGGCAGCAGGTGGTGCACGGTCTGCTCGGCCGCGGCGATGTGCATGGCCGTCGGGAACGTGTCGTTCGATGACTGGCCGCGGTTGACGTGGTCGTTCGGGTGGATCGGCGTCTTGCTGCCCATCTGCCGCCGGCCAGTTCGATCGCGCGGTTCGAGATGACCTCGTTCGCGTTCATGTTCGTCTGCGTACCGCTGCCGGTCTGCCAGACGAAGAGCGGAAAGTGCGCGTCGAGCTTGCCGTCGATCACCTCGTCGGCCGCGCGCGACGACGACGTCGACCTGGTCCTTCGGGCAGCATGCTTCAGCTCGCCGTTGGTCAGCGCGGCGGCCTTCTTGAGGATGCCGAGCGCGCGGATCATCGGCCGCGGAAAGTGCTCCTCGCCGATGTTGAAGTGGTGCAGCGACCGCTCGGTCTGCGCGCCCCAGTAGCGGTCGGCGCGCACGGCAATCGGCCCCATGCTGTCGGTCTCGGTGCGCGCGTGCTCATCAGCCATCGACGGAACCTCTGGTTTGGGGTTGTTTGGGTTTGGGGATGGTGAGCGGGGTCCAGGCCCAGCCGGATTCCCAATCCGCGATGATCGCCGCCCGCGACGCGCCAGCGGGCAACTCGAACTCACCGTCCCGATTCCGGTCAGGTTTTTCGCCGTCGGTCGTGAGGAAATCACGCCACCGGGACCGCATGTTGCCAGCCATATGCCGCATAATCACAGCAAGGCTGTTTGCTTCCGGGTCAACCACACGCGTCAATTCCTCGTCTGACACCTGTGTGACGGCCTTGTCGGCCATCGTCTTGTAGTCGCGGAACCGGGCCGCGATATCGCTCAGATAGTCCTCTGGAACCGGCATCGCCCTCACTTCGTCCTCTGGTAATTGTTTACCGTGAGGTGTCGGCGGTAAACAATTAGTTGTACGGTTTGATGTCCGATACGCTGCGCTCTTTCCGTCGAAATGCCGTGCACGTCCGCCAGGCCCTCGAAACGCTCCAACACGAGAGCGGTCACCTGGCAGTAGACGGCGGCTACCTACGTGACGACAACCAGCTCGAACGCTACAAGCGCCTGTCCATCCCCGTTCGCCGCGCGCTCAACCCCACCGACCGGGCGTCGTTCGCGCAGGCGCTCGCGGCGCTCACGCCCGAGGCGTCATCGGCCGGCATCGCCGCCGAGACAATGGCGTCAATCGTCGAGGCGTGGAACAGGCTGCAACACGAGCTCGACAGCACGGTGGGGCTCGGCGGCGGTAAAGTGCCGCGCCGCCAGATCCTCGCGGGTTGGCTCGACGCCGCCGCCTTCTACGACAAACTCGAACGCGACCGGGCGTACGACCGGCTGATCGACCAATGGGGTCAGGCCGTGGAAGGCATCGGGTCGCAGTTGATGGAGGACGCGGCGCGCGTGATCGTGCTGCTCGACGAGGCTGCCGCGCTGGCGCTCGGCGAGCCCGTCATTCTGCCCCCGCCCCCGAAGACGCCGCCGCCGCCGCCCGATCCCAAGGAACCGTGGTGGACGCGATTGCGACAGGCACTGAAAAAGACGCCTGACGACTAAGGGCTCTTGGCCTAGGGCCTGTCACCCGAACATGTTCTTGACGACGAACCAGACGTTGGCGGGACGTTCGGCGAGCCGGCGCATGTACCACGGAAACCAATACTCGCCGTAGCTGATCAGACAGCGGATGCGCGCGCCGCTCTTCGCGAGCTCCGCCTGCCGCGCCGAGTTGATGCCGTAGAGCATCGCGAACTCGTAGCGGCCGGGCGCCACGTTCCCGGCCTTGATGACCTCGAGGAGCCGGTTCTGGAGCGCGACGTCGTGCGTGGCGACGTGCAGAAGGGCGCCGGGCCTGTCGGCGTCCGACTGCAGCAGCCGCGTCGCCAGCTTGTAGTAGTTGGCGTCGACGTCGGCCTTGTCCGGGAACGCGATGTCGGGCGGCTCGAGGTAGGCGCCCTTCACCAGCCGGATGGCCGCGCCGAGTTGCACGAGCTCCTCCACGTCCTTCTCGGTACGGAACAGGTAGGCCTGGATCGCCAGCCCCACCTTCGGCGAGCGTTCGCGCAGCCGCTTGTAGAGCGCGATCGTCCCGTCGACGTACTTCGAGCTCTCCATGTCGAGCCAGAGAAAGTTGCCGGCGGCCACCGCGTGGTCGAGCAGCGAGGCCGATTTCTGGAAACAGACGTCGGGGTCCTGGTCGAAGCCGAGCTGGGTGGGCTTGATCGAGATCTGCGTGTCGAGACCGGCGGCCTGCACCTGGTCGATGACGTGCTTGTAGTGCGCCTCGACTTCGTCGGCTTCCTCGATGCGCGTGATGTTCTCACCGAGCCGAGTGAAGATGGTGTTGATACCCGTGGGCGTCAGCGCCTGCGCGGCCTTGATGGCGTCCTCAACCGTCTCGCCGGGCATGAACTTCACGACCGACCGGCGCACGAACGCCGTACGTGTGGCACGCTCGCGCATCCACGGATTGGTCGACGCCCACA
The DNA here is from genome assembly GCA_963849525.1 of uncultured Acidobacteriota bacterium. GTDB lineage: Bacteria > Acidobacteriota > Vicinamibacteria > Vicinamibacterales > SCN-69-37 > CAVXSP01. Next base: position 118,363 of record CAWKHL010000013.1, read on the forward strand.
GCAGGGCTTTTCGCATCAATGACATGGCGACCCGTTCGTCCTACTGTCCGCCGCCGCCACCAGCGGCAGGCGGAATCGTCAGCGGTGTCTTGTCGCCGCGGTGACACGTGTAGCAGGTCACTTTCATGTTGTCCTTGGCCGGCATGCCGACGTCCTTGAGGATGTCGTTGTTGATGGTCATGACCATCGCGAGCATCTTGCGGGCCGTGACCTTCTCGGGCTTTTCGTCCGACGAACGGTCCTGCACGTGGCAGAAGCCGCACTGCACGCCGAGGCCGACGGTGAAGTAGGTGCGCATGAACTGCGCCACCTGCTGCCCGGTCCAGTCTTTCGGCAGCACCTGCAGATTCGACGGCGCCGGCATCGGCCCGCGGCCGCCGGCGCGGCCCTGGGCCTGCCCCTGCTGGCGTTGTCCCTGCTGTTGCGCCGGCGCCTGGCGCGCGTTGACGCCGACGGCCAGCGCAAGTGTCACGACGGAAATAGCAAACACCGATCGCATCAGCTCTCCCCCTGTCACAACGGACAGGCGATTCTATCGCGGCTTGGGGCTCGAGGCGTGGGGCGTGGGGCGTGGGGCTAGGTACTGTCGCCAGTCGCGGGTGCTTCCGGTAATGGGGTGATAACGCGGACGAACTGGCCGCGCTGGAGCAACTCGCGGCCCTTGCCGCCGCGGCCCGTCACTTCGTACTTCGCCGTGCTGATGGTCTGCTCGGCGCCCCGTGTCGTCTCGACGGTCAGCAGGTCGCGATCGCCGACGGAGGCGATGAAGCCGAGCACGCGGTCGTCGTCCTTCTGCAGCTTGATCAGGATGACGCCGCGGCCCGGGCCGGAGAGGAAGTTGACCTCCTCCGTCCTTGCAGAGCATGGCGCGCGCCTGACGCGTGGCCGCGATCACGACCTCGCCGCCGGCCACCCGGGCGACGCCAACGACCTCGGCGCCGTCCGCCGACGCGCGCGAACCGGCGCCCGGCCCGCGTGCTCGGCTCGACGAACGGCTCGAGCGAGAAACGCAGGCTGTAGCCGTCGCTCGTCACGGCCAGCGCGTGCGACCGGCGGCGGCGTCGTCGGGGATGCGGAGCGACGTCCCCACGCCTCGCGCGGGTCGAGGCTCATCGCCGCCACGACCTTCTCGCCGTCCTTGAACTTGAACAGGCTCTGGATCGGCTCGCCGTACCCGGTCGACGCCGGGACGTCGGCGATCTGCATGGTGTAGGCCGCCCGAAGTTCGTGAAGAACACGACGCGTCGCGCGGGTGCTGCCGGGCAGCACGGCCAGCACGGCGTCGCCTTCGCGCACGCGCGTCGCCGCGATGTCCTTCACTTCCTTCTGCCGCTTGACCCACCCGTCGCGCGTGACGATGACGACGTTGTCCTCCTCGACGATGAAGTCGTCGGCGGTGTACTCCTCCTCGTCGGCGTCGCTGGCGATCTCGGTCCGCCGCGCGTCGCCGTAGGTCTTCTGGACCGCCTCGATCTCCGTCGCGGACGATCGTCCACAGGTCGGCCTCGCGCTTGAGCAGGCCGCCGATCTCCTTCGCGCGCTTCCGCTTCGCCGCGAGCTCCTCCTGGATCACGAGGATCTCGAGCCGCGCCAGCCGGTAGAGCTTGAGCTCGAGGATCGCGTCGGTCTGCTCGGCGTCGAGCGCGAAGCGCGCCATGATCTTCTGCGGCCGCGTCTGCCTTGCCCTCGGACTTGCGGACGATCTTCAGGATCTCGTCGAGCGCGTCGAAGACCTTCTCGAAGCCCTCGAGGATGTGGATGCGCCGCTCGAGCGCCTCGAGCTCGTGCTCGAGCCGCGCGCGCGACGACGTCGAAGCGGAAGTGGAGGAAGTGCCAGAGGATTTCGTGCAGGCCGAGGCGCTCCGGCTTGCCGACCTCCGGCGTTCTCCGTCGGAACAGGCACGTCAGGTTGACCGGGAAGTTCGACTGCAGCGGCGTGTGCTTGTAGAGATACGCCATCACCAGACGTTCGTCGGCGTCCCGCTTCAGCTCGAGCGCGATGCGCACGTCGTCGGTCGACAGGTCCTTGACGTCGACCAGGTGCGGCAGCTTGCGCGACGAGGCGACGTCGGCGATGCGCTCGACCAGCGTCGCCTTGTTCACCGCGTACGGAATGCTCGTGATGTAGATCGTCTTGCCGCCGCGCGTCTCCGGCCCCTCCTGCCACGTGCCGCGCACCCGGACCGTGCCCGACCCGGTCTTGTAGATCTCGCTTGATCTCCTCGGGCGTGTTGATGATCTGGCCGCCGGTCGGAAAGTCCGGGCCCTTGATGTAGTTGCAGAGCTGCGCGCTCGAGCATCTCGAGGTCGGCGTCGATCATCTTGACGAGCGCCGTGCAGACCTCGCGTCAGGTTGTGCGGCGGGATGTTCGTCGCCATGCCGACGGCGATGCCGGTCGCGCCGTTGACCAGCAGGTTCGGGAAGCGCGCCGGCAGCACGACGGGCTCGTCCTTCGTGCCGTCGTAGTTCGGGCGGAACGTCGACCGTGTCCTGGTCGATCTCGCCCAGCATCTCGTCGCTGATGCGCGCCAGCCGGCACTCGGTGTAGCGCATCGCCGCGGCGCTGTCGCCGTCGAGCGATCCGAAGTTGCCCGAGCCGTCGACGAGCGGGTACCGCAGCGAGAAGGGCTGCGCCATGCGCACGAGCGTCTCGTAGAGCGCGGCGTCGCCGTGCGGGTGGTAGTTGCCCATCACGTCGCCGACGACCTTGGCGCACTTGCGGTGCTTGGCGTCGGCCGTCAGATTCTGCTGCCACATCGTGTACAGGATGCGGCGCTGGACCGGCTTCAGGCCGTCGCGCACGTCGGGCAGCGCGCGCGACGTGATGACCGACAGGGCGTAGTTGAGGTAGCGCGCCTGCGCGGCCTCGTGCAGCGCGACCGCCTCGTCGCCGCGGACGGCGGCGCCCCCGGCCGCCTCGTGACGTTCCCGCCGCCGTAGTCCATGCGATCAAGAGAGAGTCGCCCTTCGAAGACTTTCGTTTCGCCACGGACCAATATTAGTCACGACCGCGGGCCGTGTTGCCATGAACACGATGTCGGTCGAGGTCGCTCAAAAACCGGGATTTACACGAAGACGCGAAGGACACGAAGGACATGCTGGCTGGCGCCGGGGGGCCGCGCGCCACGCGCGCGGCGCGGCCTCCGGCCGCGTTGTCGAGGGGTAGCCGAATGGGCCCGGGAATGAGACCGCGTCGATTCCAGGCGGTTTCATTGCCGTGATCGGTCACCCCTCGCACCGGCGCCAGCCAGCTCCGAACCATCTTCGTGCCTTCGTGCCTTCGTGTGATCGTCGGTTGTTCACGATTTCAGTCGCCGGAATGTGCCAGACCCAGCGCGGCCAGACGATGGCGGATTCTGCAACGACGGGGATCTGACCGCTACCCTGTAAGCGGTTCGCAGTTGGCGTGTGTTTTGCGCTGATGCGGTTCATGCTCGTCAACCCAGAGTCCCCTCGTCCGGAAAGTCATCGGCTGCGCCATTGAAGTCCATCGCGTGCTTGGACCAGGGCTCATGAACTGAACTACGAGGGGTGCTTGACGAGGGAGCTGTTCCTGCAGCAGGTCCCCTACATTCAAGCGCCAGGTGCCAGTGCCGCTCGTTTACAAGGGCGCCTGCGTAGACCCGCGATATCGAGTCAATATCATCGTCGACGACTCGCTCGTGCTGGAAATCAAGAGCGTCGAACGAGTGCTGCCCATCCACGTCGCGCAAGTACTCACCTACCTCAAGCTGCTCAATCTTCGGCAGGGGCTCGTGATCGACTTCAACAGTGTCAGGCTCGTGGACGGCTTTCCGGAACGTGCTCCGATGAGGCCGCGGACCAGTGTCATAAACACAGTGTCTCGTTGAGGTCGCTCAAAAACAGAAGATTAAAGTACGCGAAGGACACGAAGGACATGCCGGCTGGCGCCGGTGCCGCGCGCCACGCGCGCGGCGCGGCCTCCGGCCGCGTTGTCGAGGGGTGACCGGATCACGGCAATGAGACCGCGTCGATTCCAGGCGGTTTCATTGCCGTGATCAGATCACCCCTCGCACCGGCGCCAGCCAGCTCCGAACGACTCTTCGTGCCTTCGTGCCTTCGTGTAATCGTCGTTCACGAATCACGGCCACCACGACAGGATGTTCAGGACAGCGTGATCGCCTTCCTACTCGGCTCGGATGGCCGCCAAGGGATCGACCGCGCTGCCGCGACGTGCGGGCACGTAGCACGCGGCCAGCGCCCAGCGATCAGGAGCGCGGCAAGAGCCATAGCGAGCACCAACGGCTCGAGTTTCTGGCGGCGCGCCGGCCACCTGGTTCGCGAGGACGCGCATCAGCGCGAGCGACGCCGTGCCGCCGACGACCATGGCCACCAGCGCCAGCCGACAGGCCGCGCGAGAACGACGGCGGCGATGATGTTGCCTGTCGGGTCGCCCCAGGGCCTGCGCCCAAGTTCGCGCGTCGCTGCGCCACCGACTGCGCCATCACGCCGTAAACGCCGAGGCCCGCCAGGAGCAAACCGAATACGGCAAATGTCGTGGTCAGGACGGCGGCAATCCGTTGTCGATCCAACGACGCGGAGTAGTAGTGGTCCATGGCCGAGACGTCGTAGAGCGCGAGTGTCGCATCGACCTGGCCGAGGGCTCGGCGCAGTGCGGGCAGCAGGCCCGTGCATGGGGCGTTGCCGCGCACCATGAAGAGGATCGTCTGCGCCACCGCGCGGTCGGCCATCTGCGCGTGAGGGCACGGTCCCAGGGTTTCCCGCGGGTCGCCCGGGTCGCCGGCGTCTGCACATCTCCCGCGACGCCGACGACGGTAATCCACGGGTCGATTGGCGCACGCGAGCGCAGCCGCTTGCCGAGCGCCTCCTCGCCCGGCCAGGAGAAGAACGCTTCGCCATGCGCTCGCTCGATCGCCACCGGCTGGTGCGCGGCGCCGTCGGTCCAGGTGAACGCACGGCCGCGCAGGAATAGGGATCTCCATCGCCGCGAAGAGCGATGGGCTCACGAGACGATGGTTACGTGGTACGCGTCATCGTCTTCCTGCGAGCCAGCCCTCGATGATCACGGGCGCCATCCAACTGCCGCCGCCGAGAGGGTTGACGGTCGTCGAGCCAGCGACGCGGACGCCGGGCACGGCGTCGACGCCTCGATCACCTGGCGGAGAAAGACGACGCGGGCGGGGCCGGGCGTGTAGCGGCTGGCTGGCGGCGCGACGCTGACGGTGAGCAGGTCCGACGCATTGAAGCCGAGGTCGGCCCGCTGCTGGCGCCGCAGGCTCTCGGCCATGACGCCGCCGCCCACGAGCAGTACCAGTGAGAGCGCCAACTCCGCGACCACGAACGCGTGCATCCACCGCCGGCTCCGAGGTCCGTCGTCGCGCCCGCCGCGCCCGCCTTCACGCAGTGCCCCGGTCGCCCGGTGCCAGCCCATGAGGGCCGGAACGGCCCCCGTCGCGACCGCGGCGACGAGGCTCGCGCCGGCGGCAAATGCAATGACGCGCCAATCGAGCACGGGCGCGACCAGACCCAACTGGCCGCTGATGTTCGACGGAATGAGCACGGCCACACCGCGCGCGCACGCGAGCGCCAGCGCCAAGCCGAGGGCGCAACCCAGGGCCGCCGATCCGGCGCTTTCGACGAGCATCTGCTGGAGGAATCCGGCCGCGGCTCGCGCCAAGCACCGCGCGAACCGTCAACTCTTTCGCGCGGGACGATGCGCGCCGAGCAGCATGTTGGCGACGTTCGCCGCCGGCGAGGAGCAGCAGGAACCCCACGACCGAGGGTCGCGCGACGAGCGCTGCCGGTCTGGCGGTCCGTCAGGTTCTCGCGCAGGGTGATCGTGTTGACGGCGTAGCTGGACGGCGTGTCGGGTAACTGTTCATGTTTTCGGTCGTCAGTCCGGCGAGCGCACGCGTCCAGCCTGATCGAGCGTCACGCCGTCGCGCAGCAGGCCGAACACCGCAAAGTCGCGCGCACGGTCCGTGGGGTCGACGACATATGGCACCCACATCTGGGCGTGGTCCGGGAACGCGAAGCCGGGCGGCATGACGCCGACGGACGGTCTACTGACCGGCCAGCGGACCCGCAGCACCGTGCCGATCGCAGACTGCGCTGGCGCCGAACCGTGCCTTCCACATTCCGTGCCGCCGATCAGCGCAACGCCGCTGTCGGGACCGCGCGCCTCTTCGGCGGGCGTGAATCGTCGCGGCCGACCGCCGGACGCACGCCGAGCGTTGCCGTCCAGCCGCTCGACCTGAATGCGACCGACACGTGCTCGGGCGCGTCTTCGCCGAGCATCGTCAGGTTCTCGGCGAAGACGGCAGTCGTAGCATTGAAGTCGGTGTCTCGCCGCTGACAACGGCAGCGTTATGGCTGTGCATCGAAGCGACCTGCGTCGCGCCGTCCGGGCCGATGAACGCGTCGCGCAGGCGGACGACCCGGTCGGGCTCGGGAATTCGCGGGGCGGCAAGAAAGCCGTGTGCCACAAGGCTGGAGGAATACGCGGTGTTGCCGCCGATGCCCACCGCGGAGGGTCAGGATGACGACGGCGGCGAATCCCGGTGAGCGGCGGATGCCGCCGCGCCAGGCGTGGCCGGCGCGCGCGCCAGAGCAGGTCGACGCGCGTCTCCCAGCCGACGTCGCGCCGGGTCGCGGACGGCCGCTGCGCTCGCGACCTCGGCGCGCGCCTCGCGGGCAGCGCGGTCCGGGTCCACGCCGCGCGCGACCTTCTCGGCCGTCGATGTCTCGAGCCACGCCCGCAGCTCGCGATCGAGGTCGACGTCCGGCGGCCGTGCGCCGTACCAGGAGCCGGGCGAGGCCGGCAACGAGGGAACGAAAGCGCACCATGTCGGTCAGGCCTCCCCAGAATTCGCGCGATGGCCAGCGTCTGGCGGCGCCATTCCTCAGTTTCCGTCGCCAGGCGGCGGCGGCCTTTCGCGGTGAGGCGGAGTACTTCGCCTGCCGGTTGTGCTCCGACGTGCGCCAGTCGGTCTGGACGAGGCCAGCGCGCTCGAGGCGGCGAAAGGCCGGGAAGAGCGACCCCGGGTTGACGCTGAACACGCCGCCGCTCGTTTGCGCGATGCGCTGGGCGATGCCGTAGCCGTGCATCGGCTCGAGCGCAAGGGTGCGCAGCACCAGCATGTCGAGCGTGCCCTGGACGAGCGTGGACGGCGAGACGGACGGCATGTCGTAGCTCCTGCGTGAATTCGACCGTTCATCTCGACAATCGAGATGAGACCTCTACGGTAGCAGTCCCTCCTCTAGACAGTCAAGTCACCTGGGCATCGGGCCGACGGATCGTCTGGCCAGCTCGATCGATTCCGACCAGTAGCATAATCTGATTCTTTTGATTACAATCAATCTGACCAGTCCTGCGCTGGTTCAAGGAGCCGACCCTATGCCGCCGCGCCCGTTCGCCGACGCCGACCGCTTCCTGCCCCTGAAGCCGGTCGCGTTCCAGATCCTGCTCTCGCTCGCCGATGGCGAGCGCCACGGCTACGCCATCACCCAGGACATCGCCGCCCGCACGTCGGCGCGCATGAACATCGAGCCGGGCAACCTCTACCGCTCGCTCAAGGCCATGCTGGACGACGGACTGATCGAGGAATCGGAGCGGCGTCCTGCGCCGGATCTCGACGACCAGCGTCGCCGGTACTGCCGGATCACGGCGCTCGGCCGGCGCGTGGCCGCCGCCGAGACGGTGCGCCTCGAAGCGCTCGTCGCCGAGGCCAAAGGCAAGCGATGGCTCAGGACGAAGGCGTAGGGCGTGGGGCTCGGGGCTCGGGGCTCGGAGCTCGGAGCTCGGAGCTCGGAGCGTGAGGCTTGGGGCCGGAAGCGTGCAACCGTGACGCTTTATCGTCTCTTGCTGCGTGTGTTCCCGCGCGCGTTCCGTGAGCGCTTCGGCGACGACATGGCCGAAGTGTTCGCGGACCGCGCGGCCGAGGCGCGGCGCGCCGGGTGGCTGACAGCGCTGCGCTGGTGGGCGCGCACGATTGCCGACGCCGTACGGCACGGTATGGCCGAACGACGCACCGTTCGCGTCGCCAGGGTGCGACAAACGCGTGGCGCAGGGGCATGGCCCCTTCGACGGGGCTCAGGGCAGGCGCGCCGTGCCCGAGGAGGTGGACCGATGCGGGCACTCGAGCAGGACCTTCGTCACGCGCTGCGGTCGTTCCGACACCGGCCGGGACTCACGGCCCTCGCCGTCATCACGCTGGCGCTGGGCATCGGCGCCAATACAGCGATTTTCAGTGCCGTGAACGCGCTCTTCCTCCGGCCGCTGCCCTACCCCGACGCCGCTCACGTCGTCTGGATATACGCGACCAACGAGCGTTATCACTTCGACCACGGCGTCGAGAACGCCGGCGACATCGAGGTACTGGCAGCAGCGCGCGACGACGCTGGCGAAGGTAGCGGCCCTCGACGGCGGGTCGAGCACACTCACTGGCGCCGGCAATCCGTTTCGGCTTCGCTACGACGCGGTGACCCCGTCGTTCTTCGATGTGATAGGCGTGCGGCCGGCGCTCGGCCGCGCGTTCGGCGACGCCGAGGCTCGTGCCGACGAGCGGGTGGCCGTCATCTCACACGCGCTCTGGACGGACCGCTTCGGCGGAAGACCGGACGTCGTCGGCTCGTCGATCCTGCTCGATGGTGTGGCGTGGCGGGTGCTTGGCGTGATGCCGGCGTCGTTCGCGTTCCCGCGCGGCATCGACGTCTGGCGGCCGTTCGACCTCACCAGGGCGCGGCCCGGCACCTGGTATCTGGGAGCGGTGGCGCGTCTCGAGCCGGGCGTCACCGTCGAGACGGCGCAGCGGGATCTCGACCGTCTCGCCGCCGAGCTCAGCCGGGCCAATCCGAAAGGACGCAACGGCCGCGGCTTTCTGGCCGTGACGATTCGAGACGACCTGGCGTACCGCGCCGGCAACGGCGTGCGGCTGCTGCAGGGCATCGTCGCGCTGGTGCTGCTCATCGCCTGCGCCAACGTGGCCAACCTGCTGCTCGCGCAGGGCGGGTCCGGCGCCGCGAATTGGAGTTCGCGCGGCGCCTCGGCGCCTCGCGCGGCCGGCTCATCCGGCAGTTGTTGACCGAGAGCGTGCTGCTCTCGTCGCCGGCGCGGTGGTCGGCGTGGGGCTTGCGGCCCTGGGGCGTGCGCGCGCTCGTGGCCATGCGCCGCCGTTCCTGCTGCCCGACCCGGCAGCCATCACGGTCAGTCCCGCCGTCCTGGCGTTCACTGCGGCGCTCGCCGTGCTGACCGGCATCGTCTTCGGCCTGGCGCCGGCGTGGCGGGCAGCGTCCCCTCGCCTCGTCCACGGGCTCGGCCACGGCGGCCGGACGACGGGCGGGGGCTTGTCCTGGGCGCGCGGGTACCGGTTGCGCGGGTCGATCGTCGCGGCCGAGGTGGCGCTGGCGCTGTTGCTGCTCACGGGCGGCGGCCTGCTGCTTCGCAGCTTCGTGCTCCTGATGGATCAGGCGCCGGGCTTCCGGCCGGATCACCTGCTCTCCGCGACGGTGTCGCTGCCGCAGGCGCGGTATGCGACCAACGAGGCACGCCAGCGGTTCTGGTCGGATCTGCTGACGCGCCTCGACGGCCTGCCGGGCGTGACGGCGTCGGTGGCGTCGACGGCACTGCCGTTCTCGAACTGGGAATGGCAGACGGACTTCCGCGTGGCCGGCCGCGAATCGGTTCCGAACGACGGCGCGGGGATCCGCACGGTCACGCCCGGATATTTCGACGCGCTCGGCATTCCAATCCGCCGAGGTCGCGGCCTCACGGCTCGAGACACGGCGTCGTCGACGCCCGTCATCGTCGTGAGCGAAGCCTTCGCGACCGAGCACATGGCCGGTCTCAATCCGCTGGGGCAGCGGATCACGTTCGACCCGAAACACCCGGCCTGGATGACCGTGGTCGGCGTCGTCGGCAGCACGAGACATCTCGGACTCGACGAGGCGCCGAGGTCGGACGTCTACATTCCTCTCGCCCAGGACGACGCGCCGGCGACGATGGGGATCGCGGTCCGAACCATTGGCGAACCACTCGCGCTCCGCGGCGCGATGGGTGGGGCGATCCGCGGCATCGATCCCGCGCTTCCGGGTACTCGACGTGAAGACGATGACCGCTCGCATCAGCGCGAACGTGGCGGAGCGGCGGTTCTTCATGACGCTGCTCGCGCTCTTTGCCGGTCTCGCGGCGGTCCTGGCGGTGACCGGGGTCTACGGGGTGATGTCGTTCGTCGTCAGCCAGAACCGTCCGGAGATCGGCATCCGTCTGGCGCTCGGCGCGCGGCCGGCGCAGGTGCAGCGCGGTCTTCTGGCGCAGGCGGCGCGCGTCGTGATCGCCGGCGCTCTGGCCGGCCTCGCCGCGGCGTGGTGGTCGACGCAACTCATCGAGACGCAGCTCTTCCACACGTCGGCGCACGATCCGGCGACACTGGCTGTCGTCACCGCTGCGCTGATCGTCGTCGCTACGGCCGCATGCTGGATTCCCGCGCGGCGGACAGCAGCGATCGATCCGGCGGCGGTGTTGAGGACGGAATGAGAGCGGGCCCTGGGCGTTGGGCGCTGGGCCCTGGACTCTACCGCCTCTTGCTGCGGCTGTTCCCGCGCGCGTTCCGTGAGCGCTTCGGCGCCGACATGGCTGCGGTGTTCGCCGATCGCGCGGCCGAGGCGCGGCGGGCTGGGCGGCTGACGGCGCTGCGCTGGTGGGCGCGCACGATTGCCGACGCAATGCGGCACGGTGTAGCCGAACGACGGGCGACGTCGAGCGTGCGTGCCCGGGGAGATGGACTGATGCGAGGACTGGTGCAGGACGTCCGGTTCGCCGTACGGTTACTCGCGCGCAAGCCGGGCCTGACCGGGGCGGCCGTATTGTCGCTCGGAGTCGGATTGGCAGCCGCGGGCGCGGTCACGAGCCTGCTCGACGCGGCCGGGTTCCGGCCCGTCGCGATGACGGATCCGCTGACGCTCGTCCAGGTGCAGCGCATCGAGAAGGGTGGCGCGTCTCGTTCGGTGTCGTGGGATGCATTCACGACGATTCGCGACTCGACACGCACGTTGGCCGCGGTCGGCGCTGCCGAGGGTCACGGCGTGGCGGTGAGCGGCGGCGACGAGGCGCCAGCCGTCGCGATGATGGAGGTCGTCTCATCGTCGTACTTGCGGACGCTCGGCGTTCGACCCGCAATCGGGCGCGACTTTGGCGTGGACGAAGACCAGGTCGGTGCCCTGCCTGTCGCGGTGATTTCCCCGCACGTCTGGCGAACGCGGTTCGGCGCGGACCCTCACGTCGCCGGCCGGACCGTCGAGCTCAACCGCACGCCCGTGACGGTCGTCGGCGTCCTGCCGGACGACTTTCCGGGTCTGAACCCGTTCGTCCGCGTGGACGTCTGGATCCCGTTCGCCACACTTCCCGCGTTGTTGCCCGCGGCCCAGTCGGCGCGGTCCTTCACCGCCGACTTGAACGACCTGACCGTCGTCGCCCGACTGCAGCCGGGCATCGCGCTGTCGCAGGTCAACGACGAGCTGGACGCGATCGCGCGCGCGATGCCGCGCGTGGCCGGGTCACCAGGACCCTCCCGGTACACGGCCGCGCCCGAAGAAGACATCCGGCTCGGCGGACTTCGCAGCGTCCGTCTGATGGTCTGGGGGCTGGTTGGGCTCGTCGTGCTCGTGGGCTGCGCGAACGTCGCCGGCCTGCTCGCGAGCCAGGCGGACGCCCGCCGCCGCGAACTGGCGGTGCGCGCGACGCTGGGCGCGACCCGTGGTCGCCTGGTGCGACAGCTCCTGACCGAGAGCATGGTGCTGGCCCTGGCGTCCGCCGCCTGCGCGCTGATGCTGGCGTGGTGGTTGATTGGCGCGTTCCCCGCGCTCGTGCCTCCGTATTCGATCCCGCTCGCCGTCGACACCAGATTCGACCTGCGCGTGATTCTCATGACGTGTGGCGTCGCACTCGCCACCGTGCTCGCGTTCGGAGTATCGCCGGCGGTGAGCGCCGCACGGCGGGGTCTCACACAGCGGCTGGCGCGCTTCGCCGGGGCGGAGTCGTCGCGGCTGCGCTGGTGGTCCGGCCGCAACGTCCTCGTCGTCTCGCAGATTGCCGCGTCGCTCGTGCTGCTCGTCGCCGGCACGCTGCTGGTGCGTGGCATCCGATCCAGCGGACGCCTCGATCCCGGGTTCACGCTCCGCTCGGCGCTGCTCGTCACGACGGCACCGGTGGTGGCCGGCTACCACGACGTTGAAGCGCGGGCGTTCTTCGCCACCCTCCTCGACCGCGCGAGTCACCTGCCGGGCGTGTCGGGCGCGGCGTTGACGCGGCGGGTGCCGTTCAGCCTCGACGGCGGTGGCGCGGCAAAGGACGTCGAGATTCCGGGAAGTGCCGCAACGGCTGCTGCGCCGATGCACGTGCACTACACAGCCGTGTCGCCATCGTACTTCGCGGTCATGGGCGTGCACCTTCTCGAGGGTCGGGGGTTCGCGGCAACCGATGGGCCCACGGCCCCGCCCGTCGCGCTCGTCAACGCAACGATGGCAAAGACGTACTGGCCGGGCGGTAACGCCGTCGGACAGCGGATCGTGATCCGCGGAACCGGCACGGTCGAGGTGGTCGGCGTCGCCGAAGACGGCAAGTACAACTCGCTCACCGAAGCGCCGGATCCGTTCTTGTTCCTGCCGCTCAACCAGGCGCCGTCCAGCGAACAGACGCTGATCCTCCGCACGGCGCGCGACCCTGGCGCGTTGGCGCCGCTCGTCCGGTCGGCGATCGCGCAGCTGGACCCGCGGATGCCGGTCCTGCAGGTGGTGACGCTCGACGAACACATGCGCCTGGCGACGCTGGACGTCCGGCTCTCGGGCACGATCGTGGGCGCATTGGCCGTCGCTGCGCTGGTGTTGAGCGTGGCGGGGCTGTACGGAGTCATCGCGTTCGTCGTCTCGAGGAGGACACGGGAGGTGGGCATTCGGATCGCGCTCGGCGCACGCCCGGCCGACATCCGCCATCGCGTGCTCGGCTACGGCGCCGCGCTCGGTGCGTCCGGCCTGCTCGTCGGACTGCCGCTCGCGCGTCTGGCGGCAGAGGCGCTTGGGGGCACGCTGTACGGCATCAGCCCGTCCGATCCGCCGACGTACGCGTCGGTGTCTCTGGTCGTGCTGGTGGTCGCCGTCGCCGCGGCTTGGGCACCCGCGCGGCGCGCCATGCGAGTCGATCCCGTGAGCGTCCTGCGGGCGGAGTGAGGAGCGGCGACGGTGACGCTATATCGCCTCTTGCTGCGCCTGTTCCCGCGCACGTTTCGTGAGCGCTTCGGCGACGACATGGCCGAGGTGTTCGCCGACCGCGCGGCGGAGGCGCGGCGGGCTGGGCCGCTGACGGCGCTGCGCTGGTGGGCGCGCACGATTGCTGATGCCGTTCGGCACGGCGTCGCCGAGCGCCGGGTCGCGGCAAACAGACGAACCCGAGGAAATGGACTGATGAGAGGACTCGTGCAGGACGTGCGCTTCGCACTGCGGCTGTTCAACCGGCAGCGCGGCTTCACCGCCACGGCCGTCGCGACACTGGCCCTCGGCATCGGCGTCAACGTCGCGATCTTCTCCGTCGTCGATGGCGTGCTGCTGCGCAAACCGTCGCTGCCGGACCCGGATCGCGTCGTCGAGGTCTCCGGCGCCCAGCGGACCATGCCCACCCTGGCGTACCTCAGTCTGCGCGACCGGGCGACGGCCGTCTTCTCGGCACTCGCGGCCACCGGGTTCCCACAGCCGGCCGCGCTCACCGGCGCCGGTCCGGCGCGCATCGTCACGACCGTCGATACCACACCTGAGATTTCAGTGTGATGGGCGCGACGCCGATGCTCGGACGAGGGCTCACGACCCAGGACCGCGCGTCGGACCGCGCGCTGGTCGTGTCGTTCGCGTTCTGGCGAGACGTGCTGCGGAGCGATCGAGACGCCGTCGGCCGGGCCGTGACGATTGACGGCGAGCGCTGCACGATCGCCGGCGTGCTCCCACGCGCGGTCGAGCTGCCGTCCGGAGTGGACGTGTGGCGCCTGCTTGAATTCACGCCGCGCGAACTCGACCACACGAGCACGCGGTTCTACACCGTCTATGGGCGGCTGCGACCTGGCGAGTCACTGGCGGCCGCGAACGTCGCCATGCGTGCCATCGCCGCGGGGCTGGACGGAGAGTTCGGTCGTGACGGCGTCGTCCGCGGCGTCCGGCTCCAGGACGCGCTTGCCGCTCCGGTCCGCGACAAGCTGCTCTTCGCGCAAGGCATCGCCCTGATCGTCCTGCTCATCGGCTGCGTGAATCTCGCGAACCTGCTGATGGCTCGCGCGAGCGAACGGCAGCGGGAGCTCCGCGTGCGTGCCGCGCTCGGCGCCGGCCGCGCGCGACTCGTGCGCCAGCTTCTCACCGAGAGCGTTGTACTCGCCCTCCTGGGCGGCGCCGTCGGGACGGTGCTGGCCTACTGGATCGTGCCGCCGCTCGCCGCCGCGTATCCCGGCGAGTTGCCGAATCTCCATGCCATTGTCGTCAACGTGGGCGCTCTCCAGGCGGCAGTTGGTCTCGCGCTCGTGGCGAGCGTCTTCTTCGGCGTCGTGCCGGCGCTGCTCGCGTCACGCGCGGCGAGGGCGGCGGGTCTCAAGGAGCAGACCCACGCGACCGCGTCCAGGCAGGCACGGTGGGTGCGCTCGAGTCTCGTGACGCTCGAGGTCGCGCTGGCGCTGATGCTGTTCACGGGCGCGGCGCTCCTGGCGCGGAGCTTCGTCGGCCTCACATCGCAGCCACTCGGGTTCGACCCGGCACGCGTCCTGACCGCCAGAGTCTCCTTGCCGCCGTCCGAGTATTCGCCGGCCAGGACGCGACGGTTCTATGCCGACCTGTTCGAGCGGCTGCGTCGCGATCCGGACGTCGTGGGCGCGGCGGCCGCCACAGGGCTGCCTTTCGCCGGTGCGACCCCGTTCCTCACGATAGGGCTGCCTCCCAAAGACGGCGAGACCAAGCGCTGGAGCTTCATGCCGCGCCTCGTCTCGGAGGACTACTTCAAGACGCTCGGCGTGCCGCTCGTGCAGGGCCGAACGTTCGAACCGGGCGACGGACCAGACGCCGCGGGCGTCGCCGTGGTCAACGAGTCGTTCGCGCGGCGCTACGGGGGCGACGCCATCCACACCGTCGGCATGCGCCTGCCGATTACCGACGGAGGCCTCACGATTGTCGGCGTCGTGGCCGACACACGGTCGCGATTCGACTGGGCGTTGTCCGGTCGAGCCGAGTTGTATCTGCCGTTGGCCCAGGCGGAGCGAGCCCCCATGAATACCTCGGCGGCCGTGCTCGTCGTGCGCACGCGGTCGGACGCCGGCGCGTTCGGGCCCAGGCTCGAGGCCGCCGTGGCCGCGCTCGACGCGAACCTGCCCCTCCAGGACGTCGCGCCACTGACCGACGCGATGGGCGACTCGGTGGCGGCCCGCCGTTTCAACATGAATCTGCTCGTTGCGTTCGCGTCAGTCGCCGTCCTGCTGTCGACGGTCGGTGTCTTCGGGATGACGGCGTTCGTCGTCGCGCTCCGAACGCGCGAAGTCGGCGTCCGCCTCGCGCTCGGAGCCGACCCGCGGCAGGTGAAGCTGCTCATCGTCCGTCAGGGCATCGTGCCTGTTCTGGTGGGCTGCGCCGCCGGCCTCGTTGGGGCCTGGGAGCTGGCCGGGCTCTTGAAGGCACAGTTGTTCCACCTCACACCGCACGACCCGTGGACACTGGCCGCGTCCGTCATCGCCCTGAGCGCAATCGGCGTTGCCGCGTGCTGGCTGCCCGCGCGGCGCACGGCGCGGGTCGATCCCGTGAGCGTCCTGCGGGCGGAGTGATCGCGGGCCCGAGACCCCCGCCCCACGCCTGTAGCCCGCGGCCCGTGGCCGGACGTACCATCAGGTCCATGACCATCTTCCATCGTTCGTGTCTGGCCGTGGCGATCGGCGGCGCGCTGGCGGTCTCGGCGCACGCGCAGGCGAAGCGGCCGATGACGATTCACGACGTCCTGACGGCGGTCCGCGTCGGCGACCCGCAGCTCTCGCCTGATGGGGCGCGCGTGGCGTACGTCCGGACGACGACCGACCTCGACAAGAACAAGCGCAACGCCGACATCTGGGTCGTGCCGGCCGGCGGCGGCAACGCCATTCCGCTCGTCGCGGGCAGCGCGAGCGACTCGACGCCGCGCTGGTCGCCCGACGGCTCGCGGCTCGCGTTCATCTCGTCGCGCGACGGCGCCCCGCAGGTCTATCTGGCCGACGCCAACGGCGGCAACATTCGTCAGGTCACGTCGGTCGCCGGCGGTGTGCAGCCGCCACTCGTCTTTTCGCCCGACGGGTCGATGGTCGCCTTCGTCGCCGACGTGTACCCAGACTGCGCGGACAACGCGTGCAATCAGGCGCGCATGGACGCCGCGGCAGCCAACCCCGTCAAGGTCCACGTCATGACGCACCTGCTCTACCGTCACTGGGACGAATGGCGCGACGGCCTGCGGCACCACGTGTTCGTCGCCAACGTCGACGGCGCGGTCACCGCGCGTGACGTCACGCCGGGCGACTACGACGCGCCGCCGACCCAGCAGGAGGACGCGACGATTGCGTTCACGCCGGACGGCAAGAACCTCGCCTTTGTCTCGAACCACGAAGGCAATGACGCGCAGGCCTGGACGACGAACAATGACGTGTGGCTGGTGCCGGTGACGGGCGGCGAAGCGAAGAGGCTGACGCCGAATCCCGCGGCCGACGTCCAGCCCGTCTTCGCCGCCGACGGCCGCTCGCTCATCGTGCGCGCCCAACGCCGCGCCGGGTTTGAATCGGACCGCTGGTATCTCGACGTCTACGACCGGTCGACTGGCGCAAAGCGAACCGTCTTCGAATCGCCGGACCTCTCGGTCGACGACTACGCGCTCTCGAAGGATCAGTCGACGATCTTCTTTACCGCGACGAACCGGGGCTCCGAAGATTTGTTCAGCGTGCCGCTCGGCGGCGGCACGCCGAAGCTCGTCTCACACCTCGGCTCGATCGGCGGCATCAATCCCGGAAGCGGCTTTCTCGTCTTCTCGGTGTCGACAATGGAAGCGCCGGCGGAGGTCTTCCGGCACGATCTGTCGGGCGCACCAACGGCGGCAACAGCCCTCACGCACGAGAACGACGCCTGGGTGAACGCGCTCGACGAGAACGCGCCCCAGAGCATGACCGTACCGGGCGCCGGTGGCACGCCCGTGCAGTACTGGGTGATCACGCCGCCGGCGTTCGACGCGTCGAAGAAATACCCGACGGTGTTCATGATCCACGGCGGCCCGCAGGGCGACTGGGGCGACGGCTGGTCGGCGCGCTGGAACCCCGAGCTCTGGGCCGCTCAGGGCTGGGTCATCGTTGCGCCGAACCCGCGCGGGTCGACGGGCTTCGGCCAGAAGTTCGTCGACGACATCTCGCAGGACTGGGGCGGCAAGGCCATGGACGACCTGAACGCCGTCTTCGACGCGGCCGTCAAGCTGCCCTACGTCGACCCGGACCACACGGGCATTGCCGGCGCGAGCTACGGCGGCTACGCGGTCGACTGGATTATCGGCCACACGAACCGCTTCAAGGTCGCCGTGACGCACGACGGCGTCTTCAACCTGGAATCGATGTCGCTCGCGACCGACGAGTTGTGGTTCACCGACTGGGAGATGGGCGGCCCGGCGACGAGCGCGGCCGCGCGCGCCAACTTCGCGAAGTGGTCGCCGCACCTGTACGCGAACAACATCAAGACGCCGACGCTCGTCGTCACCAACGAACAGGACTTCCGCGTGCCGGTCGATCAGGGCCTGCAACTCTTCACGATCCTCCGGCGCAACGGCGTGCCGAGCAAGGCGCTGTCGTTTCCCGACGAGGGCCACTGGGTGCTGAAGCCGCTCAACAGCAAGTTCTGGCACGAACAGGTCTTCGATTGGATCGCGACGCACATCAAGTGATTCACTTGTAGGGCATGTAGGGCGTGTAGATGTGATGGGTGGTTGAACGTGTCCCGGATTATCCCGCCGTCTTGAAGACGAACAGGTTCGCGCCGGCGACGTACGACGGGTCGCACACGGTCATGCCGAGCGTGCCTGGCGGTACGACCGTGCCTTCCCGCGTCCACGTCGACCCGCTGTCGCCCGAGACGTAGCTCTCGATGCCGTTCGCGCAGACGTACAGCCGCACACGGCCGTCGTTGGTGAGCGCGACTTCGGGGACACCGCCGTAGCTCACCGAGCCGTACTGCGAGAACGTCAAGCCGTCCATCGAGCGCGCGAGGATGGTGCTCTGGCCGCTCGATCCGGCCAGCAGCCACGTGCCGTCCTGGAGCTGCACCATCGAGGGGTCGGTGTAGGTGTTGCTGAAGCTCATCGCGGTCGAGAGCGTCTGGAACGAGATGCCGTCCGACGACTCGGCAATGCAGTAGGCGCGGCTCCCGGTTTCCAGGTGATTGAGCAAGTAGACGAGCCGGATGCGGCCGTTCACGAGCGTCGCGTCGGGGTCGACGACCCCGTTGGGACGGGAGAACCCGTCGATGCTGATGGCGCTGACCGGGGTCAACGTCGAGCCGTTGAACCGGCCGAACCAGACTGCGTTCTCCGAACCGTTCACGTAGTAGATGCCGACGCTGCCGTCCGGCATGCGCACGCCGTCGGGCACTGACGCGTGGTCGAGCAGGAACCTGGCGTTGGTAATCGTCGTCCCGTCGGTCGTGTCCGCCGCGTTGACCCTGTGGAAGAACGGCCCGTTCGGATCGTTGACCTGCCCGCCCATGGACGATGCCGTGATCTGACACCCGGTGCCCGCCGTCCCGCCCGTCGACGGCGCCGTTGGCGACGAAGGGCTGCTGCCCTTGCTTCCACAGGCCGCCACCACCGCCGCCGCGATCCCAGCCACGGCAACCGCCGTGACTCCCCTCCTCAGCCGGGCCTGAAGGCCCGGCACTCGGTCTGACTCGTGCAACACGTCTCTCCTGTTGCTGTCGGGCACGGCACGCCGTGCCCCTACATTTCCTACGTTCCCGTACATTTCCTACGAGGGGGTTATTTGACCCAGTCCGCAATGAAAACGTTTGTCTCGTGCGGTTTGGCGTCGTGCCGATTCGACGCGAAGGCGATCTTCGTGCCGTCTGGCGAGAACATCGGAAAGCCGTCGAACTCAGGGCTGAACGTGATCTGCTCGAGCCCGGTGCCGTCGAGATTGATCAGGTAGATGTCGAAATTTGGCCCGGTCGGCGCCTTCATGTTCGACGCGAAGACGATCTGCTTGCCGTCGGGGGTCCAGAACGGCGCCCAGTTGGCGCCGGGCATGTCGTGCGTCACCTGCTGCACGTTGCTGCCGTCGGCGTCCATGACGTAGACGTCGAGCGCGGTCGGCCGCCACAGTGCTTTCTTCAGCAGCGAGAAGTAGTCGTCGAGCTCGGCGCCTGGCTGCGGATGGTGGCCGCGCCAGACGATCTTCGTGCCGTCGGGTGAGAAGAACGGTCCGCCGTCTGGTCCGGGCATGTGGGTCAGGCGGCGCACATCCGACCCGTCGCCGTTCATCGAGTAGATCTCCATGTCGCCGTCGCGCACGCTCGTGAACACGACGCGGCCGTTCTTCGCGATCGTCGCCTCGGCGTCGTAGCCCGGCGTGCTCGTCAGGCGGACGATGTTCGAGCCGTCCGAATCGGCCTGGAAGATATCGTAGCTGTCGTAGATGCCCCAGACGTAGCCCAGCGACTGGTCGGGCGCGGGCGGGCACTCCGAACCGGCGAGGTACGTCGACGCGTACAGCACGTGCTTGCCGTCCGGGATAGTAGAAGCTGCACGTCGTCCGGCCCTCGCCGTTGCTGATCCGGTGCTCGTCCGACCCGTCGATCTTCATCGAGTAGATCTGGTCGCACGGATGCTCGGGCCGCGTGCTCTGAAAGATGAGGCGCTGGCCGTCGGGCGAGAAATACGCTTCGGCGTTCTCGCCGCCGTTGGTGAGCTGCCGGACGTTCTTCAGGTGCCGCTGTTCTCCGGGCACGAGCAGTGGATCGGGCTGCGCCTGGTTCTGCGACGAGGCCGGCGGCGCAGACGACGAACACGCGGCCAGCAGCGCGAGAAACGGTGCGGCAGTCAGGAAAACGCACGTGGCGCGATGGGCGCGAAGTGTCATGGCCGGAGATCTTACTCCGGGCCTCGATTGCCGGGGCTGAAGCCCCGGCCTCAGGCAGGCGCGCAATCGCCGGGGCTGAAGCCCCGGCCCCAGGCAGGCGCGCAATTGCCGGGGCTGAAGCCCCCGCCTCCGGCAGGCTACCTCGATTGCCGGGGCTGAAGCCCCGGCCTCCGGCAGGCGCGCAATTGCCGGGGCTGAAGCCCCGGCCTCCGGCAGGCGCGCAATCGCCGGGGCTGAAGCCCCGGCCCCAGGCAGGCGCGCAATCGCCGGGGCTGAAGCCCCGGCCTCCGGCAGGCTACCTCGATTGCCGGGGCTGAAGCCCCGGCCTCCGGCAGGCTACCTCGATGCCGGGGCTGAAGCCCCGGCCTCCGGCAGGCGCGCACGCCGGGGCTGAAGCCCCGGCCTCCAGGCAAGCGCGCAATTGCCGGGGCTGAAGCCCCGGCCTCCGGCGGGCACATGGGCGGAAGCGCTCGGTACGGAGCCCCGGGGCTTCAGCCCCGGGGTCGCTCATTCGATCCGCAGGACCTTGACGACGTCGACCCCCAGCGCGCGGCGGGACGGCAGATAGGCCGCGACCACGCCCACCGTCAGCAGGAGCACGACGACCCCGCCGAGCGCGAGCGGGTCGGCCGGCGTGGTGCCGTAGAGGAGGGGTCGCGCGAGGCCGCCGACGAGAATGCCCCCGGCCAGGCCGGTGACCGCCCCCACGCCCAGCACGAGCATCGTCTGGCGCAGGACGAGCGACGCGATCTGGTGGCGCGTCGCGCCCAGGGCCACGCGAATGCCAATCTCCCGCGCCCGTGTCGCCACCCAGAACGACACCACGCCATAGACGCCAATCGCCGCGACCACCAGCGCACCCACCGCGAAGATGCCGATGAGCACGAGCGCCAGGCGCTGCTGGAACAACGACGAGGACATCGCGTCCTCCATCGTCTGGATGAGGTAGAGCGGCTGGTCGGGGTCCATCGCGGCGAGCGCGCGCCGCACCGAGGGCACAATCGTGGCCGGCTCGCCGGCCGTCCGGAGCAGCAGGTAGAACTGGTTGTTGCCGCTGCCAGCCTGGTCGATCGTGGCGTACATCTCGGGTTGGGCCGGCTTCAGCAGTGACGTGTTGCGCGCGTTCTCGACGACGCCGACGACGTCGGCCGTGATGGTTCCCTTGCCGAGCTGGAGCTGGCCGTGCGGCTGGCCGCCCAGATAACGGTCCATGAACGCGCGGTTGACGACCACCGCCGCCGGCGCGTCAATCGTGTCGCTCGTGGCCAGCGGACGGCCGTAGAGCATGCGCTGCTGGAGGACCGCGAAGAGGTCCGGCGTGGCCACGGTGACGAGCGTGTTCGGCAGTGTGTCGGTCGGCCTCGGCTGGCCGACCACCTGGAACTGCATCGTGAAACGCTCGTCGGGCGGGAACTGCGACGCCGCCGCAGCCGTCTCGACACCAGGCAAGGCGCGCAGGCGGTCGGTGAGTTCCTCGAAGAAGCGCGTGGTTGCTCCCTTGGCGGAGTATCGCTCCCACGCCACGGTCAGCCGCATCGTCATGACGTGGTCCGGGTTGAAGCCCTTGTCGACGTTGTTGATGCGCACGAAGCTGCGCGCGAGCAACCCGGCGCCCACGAGCAGGACGACGGCGAGCGCGATTTCGGCCGCGACGAGGACGGCGCGCGTGCGCTGGCGTCGCGCGGATCCCGTGGACGTGACACCCTCGCGCAGACCCTGGTTGAGATCCGCACGGCGCGTGTGCCACAGCGGGAGCAGCGAGGTCAGCAGCGCGGCCGCCAGCGCGGCGCCCGCACACACGGCAATCACGTGCACGTTCATGACCGGCCTGAAGCCGAACGACACGATCTGGTCCGGCAGCAGCGAGGGCAGGCCACCGAGGGCGAGCCGCGTCAGCAGCAGGCCGCCGGCGCCCGCGACGACGGCAATGAGGAGGCCTTCGGCCAGGAACAGCCGCGCGACCTGCCAGCCCCCGGCGCCCAACGCCCGGCGCACGGCCACTTCGCGCTGTCGTGCGTTCAACCGCACCAGCATCAGGCTCGTCAGGTTGGCGCAGGCGATGAGCAGGACAAACACGCCGGCCGCGAGCAACAGGCCGATGGCCGGACGCGCGGGCCCCGTCAGCGCCTGGTCCCACGGCACGGCGTGCAAGCGCCACCCGGTGTACTCGGGGAACGCGGTATGACCTGCGCTGCCGTCGACGACGCAATGGTCGCGAGCTCGCGATTGGCGTCGGCGAGCGTGGCGCCCGGGGCGATCCGTCCGAGCACGGTGAACGGGCGGTAGCTGCGCGGCGTCCTCGCCGGATCGCCGGCCCAGGGAATCCACAGGTCGGTGCCGAGCAATTGCGGGCCGTCGGGGATCACGCCGACGATCTGACGCGGTTCGCTGTTCATGCGAATCGTTTTGCCGATGACGTCCGGGGCGCCGTTGTAGAGGCTCTGCCACAGCCGATAGCTGATGATCGCGACCGGCGGACCGTTGGGCGCGAGCTCGGCGCGCGTGAAGCCGCGGCCGACGGCAGGCGGCAGGCCCAGCACCGGAAACAAGTCGTCGACGAGCAGGCCCGTGAACACACGCTCGGCGTGCGTGCCGTCGGAGACGGCGCGGTTGCCCAGGTCGAACGCCGCGACGTGTTGGAGCGTCCGCGTGTGCTGCAGCGACTCGACGTCCTGAATCGCGTGGGCTTCGATGAAGTTCTCGTCGCTGCCGAGCCGCGGGAACGTCGAGCCGACGGACACGAGGCGATCGGGCTGCGGAAACCCGAAGGGGTGCAGCACGACGTCGACGAGGCCGTAGACGATGCCGTTGGTGGCGATGGCGAGGGCGAGCGAGACCACCGCGAACGAGTACGTAGACGGGCTGGCGCCGAAGGGTGCGCGTGGCGTATCGCAGATCGCTGGCAAGCTGTCGCATGGTCGACGTTCTCCTTGTGCGTGGTTCGAATGGCGTGCGGCGACGGCGACGGCCCGGCCGCCATTGCCACATGAGGCGACCGCTCTGCCGCCAGGACCAGACACGCGCACGCGGCGCGCCTCGCCGGACGAGCACGTGCGCGTACTGCTCGTCGAGGTCGCCCAGCACGTACTCGCGGTCGGGCGCCGGGACCCAGACCGACACGAGCCAGGACGCGAAGCGGGGCGGTCGCATCTTCAGAGTCCTTCGATCTCGAGGCCGTCGGTCATGCGGTGGAGCGCGACGAGCGACTGCTTGAGCGCGCGCTGGCCGGCCGCCATCAACCGGTAGTGCTTCTTGCGGCGGCCGCCGCGCTCGGCGGGTCGGTCGCCGACGTGGGGCTCGGCGAACGCAGGCCCTGGTCTTCCAGGCGCTCCGAGCGCTCTGGACTGCGCCGACGGACACTATCGCGGCCGCGTGCATCCCGATCGCCCGGGCGATCGACACGCTGTAGGCGCCTTCGCCACACGAACGAGCGCGAAGAGGACTAGGGTTCGAATTTGCCGAGGATCACATCGGGCATGGGCTTTCCATACCCAGATGATGAATCTGAAAGATAAGAAGGTTCCCCGCGGCCGGCTACCAGGGCATGAGACGTACGCCGCATTATCCATGTCGATATGGACGCGTTCTACGCGTCGGTGGAACAGCGCGACGACCCGTCCCTGCGCGGCAGGCCGCTCGCGGTCGGCGGCCGTCCGGAATCGCGCGGCGTGGTGGCCGCGGCCAGTTACGAGGCGCGCGCCTTCGGCGTGCGTTCGGCGATGCCGATGGCGCGTGCGCTGCGTCTGTGTCCGAATCTCGCAATCGTTCGGCCCGACTTCCCGCGCTACCGTGCCGCCTCGCAGCACATACTCGAAATCTTTCGTTCGTGCACGCCCCTGGTCGAGCCGCTGTCCCTGGACGAAGCCTACCTGGATGTTAGCGACAATCTTTGGGGCGAGGCTCTGGCCACGCCGGTGGCGATGCGACTGAAGCAGCGCATCCGCGAGGAGACCGGGCTTACGGCGTCCGCGGGCGTGGCGCCGAACAAGTTTCTCGCCAAGATCGCGTCCGGATGGCAAAAGCCCGACGGGCTGACGGTGATTTCGCCCGGCCGGGTCGAGGCTTTTCTGCAGCAGTTGCCCGTCGACGCGCTGTGGGGCGTCGGTCCGGTCACCGCGGGAAAGCTGCGCAAGATCGGCATAGTACGCCTGGTAGACGTACGTGCGGCCGATCCAGTCCTGCTGCAGCGCGCGATCGGCAGCCTGGCCGACGTGCTGCGGCGGCTGGCACTGGGCGACGACCCGCGGCCGGTGGTGCCCGATCGGCCCTACAAGTCCTCGAGCAGCGAGAATACCTATGATGAAGATCTGCTCGATCTGGACACGATACGCACCGAGATCGAACGCATGGCCAGCCAGGCCGCGCAGTGGTTGGAGCGCAAGGAATTGCTCGCGCGCACGGTGAACATCAAGGTCCGCTACGCCGATTTCACTACGGTCACGCGCAGCCATACGCCGCGGTGCCCACGCGCGACGCGGGCGACGAAATCGCCGCGCGCGCCGTCGCGTTGTGGCAAAACCGATGCTGGAGACGCGGCCTTGCCTCGTCTGCTCGGGCGCGGGCGTTCACAACTTCATCGATGTCCGCGAGGCCATGTGCGGCCGAAGCTCCACGCGCTGCCCTTCGAGTAGATCTCGACCGAGGGCCTCTAGACCTCAGGGCCGGCGTTCGGACTCGGTTGTCTTCCCGGCGGCCAAAGCGGCACAGAACCACCGCGGCCGGTTCGAAACAGTCCTCCTCCGCGGCTCCAGGGAAAGACGAGCAGGTCATAGACGCCGGGCACCAGCCGGACACATCCAGCGCAAACGCCTGACGCGTGGAACTGCGCCCCATGGACGCGGCAACGCCGGCCGCTTCGCCGCCGAGCGTCGCCGGACGCCGAGCAGGACGGTGCGCGGCATTGGGCGCGTCCGAGGCGCCGTGCCCGACGTGGAGATTCGCGTCGATGCCGGCGCCGACCGTCGCGCGTGGGGTCGAATGCCCAGCCGGCAGTCGTCAGCCGTGACGTGGTGCTGTCGCTTGCCGGTGTATCAACGAACATGTCAAACGGGCGCGGGCCGCCACCATCGGGTCGAACAGGGTCACGTCGGCGTCGATGCGTGCAGTCTCGCGGATGAAGACGAAGTGGTACGTCCCCAGGAAACCCACGGGCGGCTGCCAGTAGAACCGCCCCGTCACCGGGTCGAGCGTCGAGCCGATGGGCAGCGTTCGCAGGTCGTCGCCGACCACCTCATAGCCGCGGTCGACGGCGCTGCCCAAGTCGAGCGTCACGCGCCCGATCGCCGGCATCTGCACGTGCGCGCGCCCGGTGGCATCAGGCGACGTCATCTCGAACGATGCGTCGTCCATTCCGATGCGAACCCGGATCGGGGAACGATTCGCCACGAGCCCCTGCAGGGTGGTGGTGATTTGTGATGTGTGACTGGTGACTGCGGTTGCAGGCCTGTCGCCCGAGGCCTGCCCAGGGCCGAGGACCAGACGTCCAGGGCCCGGTCCCGCATCGCCCGATGCCGTGAGCAACGTGAAGTACCGACTCCCAATCGCCTCCGTATTGCCGCCGTCGTCGGTGATCCCCCAGTAGACGGTGTGCAGCCCGTTCGCCAGCCCGAGCGCCGACGCGTTCAGGTAGTAGACCGCCAGCGCCTTGTTCGAGTCGCAGAGTCCCGGAAACGCCGCTGAGAGATCCGCGCGGGTCAGGCCAGTGAACCAGTTCGTCCCGGCGGTGAGCGGCACCGTCACGCCGTCGATCAGGACCTGATACGAGGCCATGCACTCGGGAGTCTGCGTCATGGCCCACCCGAACATGGGATAGGCGTTGGCGTTGTCGAATGGCGCCGTGGCGCCTGGGATCGTCGCTCCCTGAGCGGGTGTGTCGATGGCCCCGAACGGCTTCGTCGCGTGCTCGTTGTCAAGCGTGATCGTCTTTGTTCCGAGCGAAGTGGAGTGGCCCTCTTCGTCGATGGCGAAGGCAGACAGCACGAAGTCGCCCTGGCCACCCGCGACGTGTTGAGTACCAGGTCTGGCAGAAAGCTCGTCAGCAGCAGGTATCCCCAGGCGGCCCGGTTGCTGGCAGGCAGGTCTGGATAGAGTGCCTCGACATCCGGGCGTGCTCCCGGCACGAACGCAGCGTTGCCGATGTACACCTGCGTTGAACCATCCGGGGCCGCATGGCATGCGCTTGCCCCAAGGTCGACGGACGTGCAGTTGCGCCAGATCTCGACGCGATTGACACCGACATCGTCCAGGGCCCAGCCCGTGACAGCCAGCGAACCAGTAATCCCGGCCGTGCCGTCGGCCGGAGTGTCCCAATAACCGAAGGGCGCCGCGGTGAGGCCGGTCTGGTCCACCGTCACCGTTACCGGAATCGTCACCGTCGGCGTCGAGGACGCCGGCGCCGCGACTGTGATCGTGCCCGACAGCGAAGTGCTTCCTCCAATCACGTTGTCCGGGTTGACCAGGGCAACCGTGAACTGTCCGTTCGTCGAGCCCGACCCGCTCGTCACCTGCAACCAGGCCACGTCGACCGTGGCGGTCCACGCGCTCGCCGCACCCGTGAAGGTCACCGAAACCGTCTGCGCAGGCGTCTTCCCGATCAAAGCGCCCGTCGCGCCGGCCTTGGTCGCCGCAAGATGCAGCGTCGCCGGCGACACGGTCACTGCCCCGCCGGGCTCGGCGTTCTGGGTGATGGTCAGGACCTGGTCGGCGACCGAGAGGGTCGTGCTCCGCTCAGCGCGGGCGACGTTGGCAAATGCGAGCACACCCAACGTGGTGGTTCCGGATCGCTGTTCACCGTAAGGCGAAGGCAGTGCGATGATCCACGAATCAGTGAGTGCCGGCACCCACTGACAGCCTGTCGGTGTGGTAACCGTGACGGAGGCACTGCCGCCACTCGACGGCACGGCAATCGTCGATGGCGAAAGATCGAACGTGCAGAAGATGCCGGTCTGCGTGACCGTGACCGTCTGCTCGCCAATCGCTACGTGCCCTGTTCGGGACGCCGAACCCGGGTTGGGATCCGTGGCCAGATTCACTGTGCCTGACCCAGATCCCGTAGCACCGGCGGTCACCTTGAGCCATGACGAGTCGCTCGTCGCCGTCCACGCACAGCCGTTCCCGGCGGTCACGGCGACCGAGGTGGGCCCTCCGGCGGCGAGAACGCCAACGGCGGCTGGGCTGACACGAAGATTGCAGGTGGGCGTCTGGGAAACGCTCGCCATCGCCACCGACGCGTCAACACGGCCGTAGACGACATGCGCCCTGTCGGCGTTGGCGAGCGTCGTTACGTGTCCGTACCTGTTGTTTCCAGGTCCAACCTCCTGGTCGAAGCGCTGAAGCTGAGACCAGTCGGTGGTTCGAAACGTCAACAGCCCGTCGTCGCCGCCCACGAGCAGTTGGGTACCGTCAGTCGTGAAGATCAGGCTGCGTTGCGAAGCCGCGTCACGGGTGAACAGTGAGAGACGGAGAAGCGCAGAGTCGGCCAGTCGGTACACGGCCACGGCAGAGTGGTAATGACCTACGCTGCCAGCGTCCACGCCGTCGAAGTGCACCCCTGCCAAGGCCAGGTCTGTGCCGTCTGGCGAGAGCCTCATCGCATAGGCTTCGACTTGAGTCTCCACGTGACGTCGAGAACGAGTCTCTACCGGGGACGAAGAACCACACCATGCCATGTGGGGTTGGGGTTGCGCCGACACCGCCCACGACGACGCTGAGTCCATCCGAAGAAATGCCGAGCGCCAGTCCGTTTCCAGATGTCGGATCATGCGGATCAGGAGGCGGCACCGACAGCGTACGCGTTATCGCCCCCGTCGACATGGATAGCACGTACACATGCTGGTACCCGTTGAGGACCGCCACCGACTGGCCATCAGGGAACAGCTCGACGGGCGAGTAGACGCTCGGGCTTCCGAGAAAGACGCTCCTAATCAGCGCGCCGTCCTTCACCCTCCAGAACTTCACGGTCCCGTCAGCCGACGACGCCACGAGCGTCGAGTCGTCGGTCGAGAATGCCAAACCGAGCACAGCGGTGCCATTGTCGATCTGACGGATCAATTGGCCGTTCGAGCCCCATGTCAGGGCGATGAAGTTCTGTGGGTCCCCCGTGACATTGTAGTCGGTACCCACAGCAACGACGGAGCCGCCGTGAGACACAGCCAACGCACTCACAGGTCCGTTCAGCAGGTTGAGTTGTCGGGCAAGGGTTCCATCCGCGACGTTCCATGTGCGAATGTCATGGCTCGCGGTCAACAGCTCCGCCGAGTCTCGCGAGAATGCGACGCGAATGCCGTAGTCGCTGGAGCTGTCTGGCGCAAAGGTCCGTAGCAGGCTCCAGTCCGCAGTGCGGCGGACGTCCACAGTACTGCGACCTGATGGATACGCGACGTATTCTTCATTCGCGGACCAGACGAGTCCTAGACAGTCGTACACATACGTTTGTGCGGAGTCGCGCAGGGATCCGTCGTTGACGTTGAACACCTGCAGACCTACAGGGGCACCAGCGCAGGTGAGAATACGATTGCCGGCTGCATTGAAAACGGGCGTTCCGAAGAGGTGGTCGCCAAACACTCGCACTTCGTGCCAGTCCGATGTGGCGAAGAGATGAATGGCGCCGTTGTCGAGAGCGGCCGATCGACCGTCCTCGGAGAAGGCGAAGCCCGAGGCGGCTGGAGAGAGGCTGACCCCAAGATCGGCCAGTTGCGCATGATCCGCAAGGCGAATGACTCTGGGACCAGTAGTGCCTGTCCAGACGGCGACGAGTTGGCCGTCTGGCGACAAAGCCATGCTCGCCGTGCCCCAGCTTGCCACGCCTCCGGAAGGGACGAAGTCATCGAGTACGGCACCATCGGCCACACGGAACGTGCGGACGTGATCGCTCGGATCGGTGCTCGAAGCGCCTGACCACTCCTTCCCTAGGGCCACAATGGTGGCCCCGTCAGGCAACCAGGCAATGGACTCGACGGACCAAGTGAAGGCTCTGATTGTTCGGATCAGCATGCCATCCGCAACCCCAAAAAACTTCACCGTCGCGTCGGCTGTCCCACCAGTGGCCACGACAGACCCGTCGGGAGAATACGCAACCGCGGAGATCCCAAATGCGTGTCCGCCGCGAGCCCAGACGACGTCCGGGCGACCTTGGGCGTAGACCGCCCTCGGAACCCCTCCGGCCGCCAGCAGGACGGCCAGCATGGCCAGAAGGTTGCTGGTGCATCGCAGCTTCGCGTGAGTGTCCATCCCGACTCCTCCAACTGTCACGGCCGTGCCCCACGACCCCCGCGCGGCAACGGGTCGCACTCCGGGGACCGAACCTCAGGTCGGCACCGGACGCACCTGCCGCCAGAACGCCTCACTTCTCGGGAATCGTGAAGATCGTGACGCTGCCGGGAGCGCTCTCGGCTGCCGCGAACGCTCCGGTGTACGGTCCTGAGGTGATGCGCGTCACATGATTCGGCTCGATGAGCCCCAGCGTTGTGCGCCAGTTGAAGGTCTCGAGGCGATTGCCCGACAGGTCCGTCACGACGCCCTGCTCGCCGCTCATCAGGAAGAGGAGGCGCCCGGCGCCGGAGGATGTCGTGAAATAGGCGAAATCGCCCACGCTCGACACCCCGATCGGCCGCGGATCGAACTGCCGGACGAACGCCCCAGTGCGCGTGTAGATCTTCACGGTGGTGGCGTCGGTCGCGGTGCGCACTGCGAATTCATTGGTGAGCGGCAGATATTCGACGTTCAGCGGGCGCTCGTAGGGTGCCGTGCCGAACCGGACGTCGCCAGCGGGCGTGCCGCCTTCGAACAGGTGCACGCGCCGCGCCTGGGCGTTCATGTTCGCCACAGCCAGCAATTGCTCAGTGGGCAGGTAGGTCATACCCCGGACCGCTTGGGGCGCCGGTGTACCGCTGAGGCTGAAGTCGACGACCGGCGAGGCGGCGTCGAGCGTCGGTGACAGCGCCTGCACCGTGCGCGCCACCGAGGTGCCGTCCGACACGTTGACCAGCAACCGTCCGGTCGATGCGTTCCAGGCAATCCCCGCCGGAGCGATGAACCCGAGCCCGAGCTGGTAGTCCCGATCGGCGGCCGGGCGCGGTCGGAAGAGGTCGTCGTAAACGTGAATCTCGGACCGCACCCCTGTGACGAACATCCGCCCGTCGCGCGCCTCGGCGATACCTTCCAAGATCCCGTCGTCGAACGAGTGATTGAGGAGCAGCGGCAAAGCCGTCTCGTTGCCGGCCAGGTCCAGGGTCCAGAGCTCGGATGCGGACCCATTCGCGTAGTTGACGCCGATGCGGATCGTGTCCGTCCCCTGAAACAGCACCCCGCCGATGAGGGCAGTGCGCGCCGGCGCCGGCGGCACGATCTCTCGCACGACCTGACCGTCAGGCCGGATCACCTCGAGGTACGCCTCGCTCAGCGCCTGGTCCATCGCGACCAGCAGCAGGTCTCCGCCGAACTGCGAGGCTGAGGCGGGTATGGCCGCGAGGCCTTCGCAGTAGGTTGGGGCAAATCCGACCGGCCGCTGCATCTGGCGCCTGCTGGCGAGCCGTCCCGAGCCCGCGTCGAAGAAGTCGATCTCCTTGCAGGAGACGTCGGCAGCGACGAACGCGCGCGCCGAATCGAGGTACGCGACACCGCGGGGCAACGAGCTCAACGTGCCCTGAAAATCCACGAGCTGACGCAGGGCGCGCTGACCTCCGGCGCGATCCGTCGGAGCGGCCAGGGGCGCGCCATAGATCCCATCGCCTTCGACGGCGACCAGGAAGTTCGAAAACGGCCCGCGCGAAACGATCGTGATGTCCTCGATGTAGGTACCGGTGAACGCGCGCGTCAGAACGCGTGGGCCGCGCGGCGGCGCCGCGGACACGCCCTGGGTCGCGAGGGCCGAAACGGCCGTGAAGGCCGCCGCGATGGAGACGAAACCGATAGCACGCGTCATTCGCATCTTCTCCTCATAGAAAGGCCGGACGGCCGCGCCCATTGACGAGTGGGGCCGCGCGACGGCCGCCATCTGGTCAGGAGGTGGCAGAGTGTGGCGGTCCGATACCCCTGAGACAAGGGACCAAAGTACCCAGCCCGCGGCCCCTTAGTGGCCAAATCAGGCGGTGCTTCATGGCGTACAGCGCCAGTTCCAGACGGTTCCTAACGCCACACTTGTGAAAGACCTGCGTCGACTGGTTCTTCACCGTGCGCTCGGTGACGGCGAACTGTTCGGCAATCTCGCGATTCGTGCAGCCCCGCGGAATCGCGGCGACGAGTTGCCGTTCTCCCGGCGTCAGGACGTCTGGCATGACGTTGGGATCGGGCTCGGTCGTGGTGAGCATGGCCGGCCCTCGGCGGCCCGATCGGCCGGAACCCACGGCGGCCGCCACACTTCTGTTGATTTCCCCTAACGACGAGAGCACCGAATCTGTACAGCCCGATTGCGGCTCTGGGCGACGCACGCTATGATCCGTGGCGATTCCCGCGCAGGTTGCAGTTCTCGAGGTGCCTCCGTGCCTAGTGGTCAAGAACCCGTGACGCCGAAGCAGGCGTTCGACGCCGAGACCTCCCGGCAGCTGCTGGCCCGCGCCCGCTCCGGCGACCGCGACGCCCTCGAGGTCCTCTTCGCACGCTACCTGCCGACCCTGCGCGGCTGGGCCAGCGGGCGGCTGCCGCGATGGGCCCGGGACAGCCGCGAAACCGGCGACCTGATTCAGGACACGGTCCTCAGCACCCTCGCCCGCCTGGACCACTTCGAACCGACCCGTGACGGCGCCCTGCAGGCGTACTTGCGGCAGGCCGTCATGAATCGCATTCGTGACGCGATGAAGATGGCCGCCCGACGTCCGCGCGCCGAGTCGCTCACTGACCCTCCCTCCCATGAGCCGTCGCCGCTCGAGGCCGCCATCGGCGCCGAGTCCGTCGAACGCTACGAAGCCGCGCTCACACGCCTGCGCGACACCGACCGCGAAGCCGTGATCGGCCGCATCGAGCTGGGCTACGACTATCCCGAGCTCGCGGCCGCGCTGGGCAAGCCCACCGCCGGCGCCGCGCGCGTCGCGGTCGTCCGCGCGTTGGCGCGGCTGGCTGAGGAAATGCGAGATGGCGGCTGACCGCCTGAACGAGGCCGCCGGGGCGATCGCCGACGGTACCGCCACGGACTGGACGGCGCTGGAATCGTCCAGCCAGCCGGATGAACGGCCGCTGCTCGACGCGTTGCGCGTGATTGAAGCCGTTGCCCGAACCCATCGTGACGCCGCCATCGACGCCGCGCGGCGCTGGGGTCCGTTCGAACTGGAAAACGAGCTCGGCCGAGGGTCCTTCGGCACGGTTTATCGAGCCTACGACCCGCACCTCGCCCGCCACGTCGCGCTCAAGCTGCTCGACGCCCCGGTGCTGCCCGGGGCGCCCTCGGTCGCCGTCGAAGAGGGACGGCTGCTGGCCCGCGTGCGCCACGCAAACGTGATCACGGTGTTCGGCGCGGATGTCCTCGACGGGCGCGCCGGCCTGTGGATGGAATTGATCGAAGGCCGGACGCTCGAGGCGATCCTCGGCGCCGATGGACCGTTCGGTCCGTCAGAGACCGCCGTCATCGGACGACAGTTGTGCAGCGCGCTCGCCGCGGTCCACGCGTGCGGTCTGCTCCACGGCGACGTCACGGCCAGAAACGTCATGCGCGAAGCCGGCGGCCGGGTCGTCCTGATGGACTTCGGGGCCGGCCACGACAACGCCGCGCACGGCGGGTCCAACCGCGGCGTCGCCGGCACGCCGATGTACGTCGCGCCCGAGGTCCTGGCGGGCTCGAGGCCGGACCCGGCGAGCGATGTCTACGCGCTCGGCGTCCTGCTGTTCCATCTCGTGACCGGTGGCTATCCCATCGTCGCGCGCAGCCTCGACGACGTCGTCGCCGCGCACGCGGACGGACATGTACCAGTGTCTCCGAGACCTGCGGGCCGACGTCCCTGACGATCTCGTGCGAGTGCTGGAGCGCGCGCTCGCGGCCACAGCCGCCGACCGATATCCGACGGCCGGCGAGTTGGATTGCGCCTTGGCGAGCGTGCTTCAGCCCGAGGACGTCCGCATCACCTCGGCGTCTTCCCGGTACTCGACGGCTGGCAAACAGGCGATGGATGTGGGCGGCCGGCGCCGGCGCGGCTGTCCTGTCGGCCGTGGGCATCTACGGGACGGAAGGCGGCCTGTGGCGCGACGTGGCGGTCACTCCGCGATTCCGGTCAATCACGGTCGGTGAGGTACGCGACGAGACGGCACCGGGTTCGGTGCTCGGCCGCGGCCTGACGGCCGCCATCGGCCACGAGCTCGATCGTCTCGAGGGCGTCACGGTGGTCACCGGACTGGCGCCGACCGGCGGGCGACTCCCAGCCGCGGCAGGAACCCGGGGAACGGACCTGGGCGCGGAAAGCGTGCTCGATCTGAGCCTCGGACATGCGTCGAACAGCGTGGTGCTGACCGCACGGTTGATCGACAGCCGGACGGGAGAAACGGTGTGGCACGACCGCTTCACGCGTGACGTGAGCGAACTGCCGCTCCTCCAGGACACGCTGGCCGGAAGCGTGGCCGCGTCGCTCCGGAGCCGGCTGGCACCGCGCCGCCGCACGGCGCTCTCCGCCGGAGCTTACGACGCATATCTGCGAGCCCGCGCGCTGTGGGAAACGCGGCGCCCTGACGATCTGCTCGCCGCGCGTACTCTGTACGAAAGAGCGGTGACGCTCGAACCGACCTACGCTGAAGCCTACGCGGGGCTGGCGAATACCTACACGCTGCTCAGCGCTTATGGCGTGCTGCCAAAGTCCGACATGGCGCCAAAAGCGAAGGCGGCGGCCGAGCGCGCGATTGCACTCGACGACCAGCTCGCGGAGGCGCACACGGCTCTGGCGTACGTGCTGGTCGAGGACTGGGACTGGCCAGACGGTGAGCGCGAGTATCGGCGGGCGATCGAGCTCGACCCGAACGACGCGCTCGCGCACCACTGGTACGCATTGACAACCGCCTACCACCGACCCGAGGAGGCCGTGGCGGCGATCGAGCGGGCGCGCGAGCTCGACCCGTTGTCCCAGGCGATCGACGTCGACATGGGCGTCGTCTACCTTCGGGCGACGCAGATCGACAAGGCGATCGCGCACCTGACGCGGGCGGCCACGCTCTATCCGGACTCGATCGACGCCCGCGTCAACTTGGCGCAGGCTTACTACCAGCGCAACCAGCCCGAGTTGGCTGTGGCCCCGTTGCAGGAGGCGCTGCGCATCCAGCCGGACCAGCCATTCGCCCTCGCATGGCTCGGGCTCGTGTACGCGGAGGCCGGCCGAACGGCCGACACGCGCGCCGTACTCGAACACGCGAAGACAATCGCCGCCAGCCTCCCGGCGCCGTCGTTCCTGATGGCGGCGCTCAACGGCGCGCTCGGCGAGAAGGACGAAGCGATCCGGTGGATTCGGGTAGCGCTCGACCAGCGCGAGGACTGGGCAAGCGGGATTGGCGGCTACGCCTGGTTCAAGAGGCTCCACGGCGATCCCCGCTTCGAAGCGATCCTGTTGAAGACCGCCAGCCAGCGGCGGTACTGAGCCGCACATCGGCGTCGTGCGTCAACTCGGGTCTGAACGTACGCGTCCAGCATCCGCTCGACGTCGCCAGCCGCGAATGCCGGCGGCGGCTTGGTGGAGACAAAGAAGCCCGTGACGAGCGACGGGGCTTTCTCGACCCACTCGCTGGCCGGGTAGCGTCCCGACTCCAGCTCGCGCACGATGTCGAGAACCCGTAAGAACCGCGGCGTCGGATCGGCGCCGCGCGCCTCGACCGCGGTTCCCACGGCATTGAAATCGAGCTCAAACCCCTCGTCATAGAACGCCTTGGCGGCGGCCGTCGAACCGGGGTGGTCATGCCCGTACCGGTCGAGGGCGGCAAGACGCTCGGAAAGAGGCCGCGTGAGGTCATCGAGCCGATCGACCTCGATCAGTGCCGCCGTCTCGGTGCCGGGATAGTCGTGGGCAATCCCCTCGAGCGCGGCACGCCAGTCACGCGCACCGGCCAGTTGTGATTCGATCGGCGCCAGAGCGAGTGCCACCTTCGCCGCTTCGTCACGCGGCAAGGCAGCCAGGTGCGACCGCACCGCCTGCGCGATGGCGCGCACGCGATCCACATACCCTCGTGCCTGACCGTCGCGAATCGTGTAGTAGCGGTCGGCAACGAGGCGCAGTACGGCGGCCTGGCGCGCGGCATCCTGGCTCGGCAGGACGTCGAGGCCTCTCAGTGACTCGTCGACGCGTTGTGTCGACAGGAGCACCCGCAGGGCGTCTGGATCGGTCGGATCGGCGGCCAAACGTCGTTCGGCGCGATCGAGATCGATCCGCTGTTCGACGGCGCGCGCGACGCTGGCATCGCGCGCCGGGTATTCGCGCGTACCGTCCACGGGGCCCTGGCCGCCTGGAGGAACGCCCGCCAGCCCCAGGGTGCAAACGACGCACAGCAGCGCGCGAGTCGCCATTGTCGGAGGTACCGAGTGGATGAGACACCATTTTGACGCCGCTCGGCTGGAAGATCCGTTCGCCACGCCGACGGCCGCGACGAGCAGCGCCACCGAGCTCACGCTGCCCTTCGAGTAAGCGTTGCCGATACCTTCGTCCAATGGATCTGCTGTCGCGCGTCTGGTCTGATGGGTAGTCATGAAGAAGAGAGAAGCGACTGAGTTATCAGGCGGGAAAAGCGCTTCCACTCGATTCTGGCGGAAGACATCGAGTGGAAGCCGTTCCCGGCGTTTCCGCCGTCCGTCAGACTGGCCGTGCTGGTCGGTCGGCCATCGGAGGCGGGGCCATACACGATCCGGGTCCGCGTGCCACGCGGTGTGAAGTTGCAGCCGCATCGGCACCCGGAAGATCGTGTTTACACGGTGATCGCTGGGGTGTTCTACATCGGCATCGGCGAGCGGTTCATTCCCGAGGCCCTCGAGGCGTACCCGCCGGGAAGTGTTGTCGTGTTGCCGGGAAATACCCCGCACTTTCACTGGGCGCGGTCCGGTGAATACGTCACGCAGGTCACCGCCCTTGGCCCGCTCGGTCTCGATTACGTCAGTGCCGCGGACGATCCACGACGTACGACTGGTGTCCCGTAGCCGTGATTCGCGCAACAAGTTCTGGAGCGCGGCGCCCGGCTGGCCAGGCGCGACGAGCGAAAATATTTGCCGTATTTGAGCGAGGAGCAACGCCGCCAGCCAGGATGTCCCGCCCGGAACTGATGCGACGGATTGCGGCTACGGGACACTTGGAACGGCCTGAGAACGGCCTACTCGGCGCGCAGGGCAATCAGCGGATCGACACCAGCGGCGCGGCGGGCGGGAACGACGGCAGCGACGAGGCCGACGGCCGCGAGCACCAGCGCAACGCTCCCGTAGACGATGACGTCATGCGGGCCCACCTCGAACAGCAGCGACGCGATCGTGCGCCCGAACGCCCATGCGGCCGCGAGGCCAATCGCCGCGCCAAGCCCGACGTAGCGGAGGGCCTGGGTGACGACTTCGCCCAGAATCTGCCGCGGCGCGGCACCGAGTGCCATTCGCACGCCAATCTCCCGCACGCGGCGCTGGACGCCGTACGCCATCACGCCGTAGACGCCGACGGCCGCGACGAGCAGCGCCACCGCGCCGAAAAGCGACATCAGCATCATGTTGAAGCGGCGCGCGGCGGTCTTGTCACGATAAAGGCCCAGGAGCGAGACCGCGTCGCCGCCCGGCCCGGCGGTCGCCATGTCGCCGATCGCGTCCTGAACAGGTTTGACGACGTCGGCGCCGGTGGTGCGGACGATGAGGTCGCCGCGAGTCACTCTTGTCTGCAAGAGCGGCAGGTAAATCTCCGGCCACAAGGCCTGCTCCGGCCCGTTCAGCCGGACGCTCTGCACCACGCCGATGACCTCGCGCATGCCGTTCATGTCGACCTGGCGGCCCACCGCCGGTTCGGCGCCGAAGTACTTCCGCGCCGCAAGGTCGTTGATCACGATGACCGGCGACGCGCCCGGCCGGTCGGCGTCGGTGAACGCCCTGCCGGCGACGAGCCGCGTGTCGACCGCAGCGAAGTACCCGGCGTCACGGTGTGGCCCTTCGGCGAGTCGACGATGTCGCCGGCTCCGCCCCGGCCTGGCACCGTCAGCCTGTAGCCGCTCGCCCCGCCGGTGAGCGGCGTACCGCCCTGCATCACCGCCGCGTCGGCGACGCCGGGGATGGCGCGAACGCGCGCGATCAGATCGCGAATTTGCGCTTGTGCGCGCTCGGTGCCATCCACGTTGCCGCGCGGCGTGTCGGCTCTGACGTGGAACGCCAGCAGGTGGCTGTAGTCCAGGCCGATGTCGATCGACGTCACGCGCAGGAAGCTCGTGGCAAACAGGCCGGTGCCCACGAGAAGCGTCACCGCGAGCGCGACCTGCGAGACGATGAGCAGTGTGCGGACTCGGCGTCGTCCGCCGCCCTCGGTCTGCGAATCGGGTGTCGTCGCCGAGCGCCTGGGCGACGTTGGCACGGCTGGCCCACAGCGCCGGCAGCACGCCCACGATCATCGTGGTGAGGGCCATCACGCCGAGCATCACGGCGAGCACCCGGAGGTCGAGCGATACGGCCGTGGCTCGAGGCAGACCCGCCGGCAGCGCCGCTCGGCCGATGCACGCCCAGGATGCGGCCAACAGGCCCAGCGCACCCGACGTAGCGGTGAGGAGCGCGCTTTCGACCAGCAGGCCGCGCACCAATTGCCCGCGGCTGGCGCCGAGCGCGGCGCGGATCGCAATCTCGCGCGTGCGTCCCGTCGCGCGCACGAGGGTGAGATTCGCGACGTTCGCGCAGGCGATCAGCAGCAGCGGACCGGCCGCCCCCAGCAGCAGGAACATCCATCCTCGCACCTTGCCGAACAGGGCCTCGGCGAGCGCGCACCCGCAAACTCCAGCCCTCGAACTGCCGGGGGTATCGGCGGCGAGCGCTGGTTGATGCGCTCGAGGTCGGCTCGCGCGGCGCGCATCGTGACGCCAGGCTCGAGACGGCCGATGACTTCGAGATACTTCGAGACGCCCTCCCTCGCGCGAGCGATCGCCGGCGGTCGGCGAACGGAATCCAGACGGCGGCGGGGTCCGCCGAGCCGACGGATATCGAATGCCGCGGGCATCACGCCGAAGATATCGTCGGTCTCGCCGGAAAGCGCGAGCGTGCTGACCGAGGACGGAGGAATCGCCGCCGAGTCGACCGGCCCAGAACCGGTGGCTGATGACCGCGACGTCGTCGTCGTCCGGGCATTTCGGCCTCGGTAGTGAAGACGTCCGCGCCCAGGAGCGACGGCGAGCACCGTGAAACAGGCTCGCCGACACCCGCTCGGCCATGACGGTCGCTCGTGCCGGTGGCCGCGTCGAGCGGGATCGGGGCGAGCTCCAGCGGCGCCAGGCCTCGAACGTCCGTTGGCGCGCGGACCAGTCGAAGTAGTCCCGCGGCGCCGCACCCTCGAAGCCTGGAGACGCCTTTCGACGGCTCGGAGATCGCTGACCAGACGGTCGGGCTCCGGAAAGGGCAGGCGCCGCAGCACGACGGTGTCGACGACGGAGAAGACGACGGTGCCCGCCGCGAGCGCGACGGAGAGGACGAAGAGAACGAGCGCGGTGAAACCCGGCGCGGCTCGCAGGGCGCGGATGCCGCGCCGCACGTCGGCCACGAGCAGGCCGTCGCGCGTGAACTGCCGCCGGAGCCAGGCGGCGTCGATCGACGGACCCGAGGGCGTTGCGGAGCGCCCGGCCGGCGCCGGGTCCCGGCTCGTCGTCGGAGGCGCGCGCCGCCACTGCATGCACGACCTCGGCATGCCATTCGCGGCGCCATTCGGCGCGGTAGTCCACGCGGGCGCAGCCAGCTGACGGCGCGGATGAGCCCCAAGGCGAAACGCACGCGGACGGGCAGCCGGTCGTGTCGGGTCATGGCTAAGCCCTTGGCCGATTTCACGCGCGCCGCCGCGGCGGCCAGCATCGGAAAGCGCGCGCGCGCTTCCTGCACCAGCGCGACGCCAGCCTTGGTCAAGACGTGGTCCCGGCGCGGCGGCCGCTGCTCCTGCTGGGCGAGCTTCGCGGCTTCCCAGCGCGAGGAGGCGAGCTGGTCCTGCTCGAGGCGCCGGAGGATCGGATAGACAGTGCCGCTCGGCAGGCCGGTGGCCTCGATGATGTCGAAGCCGTGGCGGAGCCCCGGTCGAGGGCGTCGAGGACGAGCGCAGTGGCGGCGGACAGGGGACGTGCCATGGCCGCATGCTACCTATGTAGATTACGACTGTCAAGGGTGACGCGCCGCTCACGCCGTCGGCCACGGCACGCCGTGGCCCTGCGTGCGACTGGCTGCCACCGTCAATCCGTACTCGTTCAATCAGGATGGGCTCGACAGGACGCTCGCCGTTGACGGGCGCGGCGTCGATGGCCTGCACCACGTCCATGCCGGACACGACGCGCGCGAAGGCCGGTGTACTTGCCGTCGAGCGCATGGCACTCTCCCGTGCAGATGAAGAACGACGCCTGGCCGCTGTCGGGCGCGTCGCCGTGCGCCATCGACACGACGCCGGGGACGTTCGGCGTGTCGCTGAACTCCGGCGCCAGGTTGTGGATGAGCTGCTGCTGCGCGGGCAGCAGGGTGACGGCCGCTCGGCGAGCGCGCCGGTCTGAATCACGAAGCCCTTGACGATTCGGTGGAACGGCGACCTGGTCGTGTACACGCCCGCGTGCGCGAGGCGCAGGAACTGCCGTACGGTCTCCGGCGCCTTGTCGGCCAGCAGGTCGAGCTGCGATCTCGCCCTTCGTGGTCTCGAGTGTGACGTGGTGCGCACCCAGTTCGGCTGCCGTCTCGTTCACGAAGGGCTCGACGATCGGCGGGGGCGCGTCGCGAATCGTCACGCGCGCGATCTCGACGCGCGTCTCCGGATGGCCCTGCGCATCGGCCGGCACGGCTGAGATCCGCTGGACGACGTCCATGCCGTCGACGACTCGCCCGAACACGGTGTATTGCCCCGTCAGGCCGAGCTGGTCCGTGACGCAGATGAAAAACTGCGACCCCGCGCTATCGGGCTTACCCGGCGCGAGCACGGCCGCCACGGCGCCGGCGGTGTACTTCTCGTCATTGAACTCCGCCTTCAGCTCGTTGAGGCCGCCTGTGCCGTACTGAGCGGACTTCGCCGGGTCCTTCGACAGCGGGTCGCCGCCCTGAATGATTCCGTATTTGATGACGCGATGAAATGCCGTCCCTGTCTTGTACTTGCGCGCCTTCGCGCGCCTTCACGATGAAGTGCCCGACGTGGTTCGGCGCCACTTCCGGCAGCAACTCCATCACGAACGTGCCCATCGTCGTCTCGACGACCGCCTGCTTGCCCTTCATCTGGTCGAGCGAAAGCGGCGACGTGAAGAAAGTCTGCTTCGGGGCGGCCTGCACGGCGACGGTCAGAAGCACCGTCAGAAGCTGGAGCATCATGCGCGCGATCCTACCGTAGCTGTCGTAGGGTCCGGCTTCAGCCGGACCGGCAGCCGCACGGTCCGGCGGCCACGAAGGCGGCGTGTGACGACGAGTGCGGTGCGGGACTGGGGTCGCGAGCGGCGTGAGCGGCGGCGGGGGCGGCGGCCGCCGGGCCCGGCTCGGGCGCTCGGCTTCCGTGTCGGCGGGCGGCGCCGTGGGCACGGCAGGAGGGGGCGCGATGGCGGGCGCCTCTTCCGCGGATTCCACGAGGAGTCCGCCGCGGCCCTGCTGGAGGCGGACGACGCCGATCTTCTCGAGGCGCTCGACGAAGTCGCGGAACGAGCCCGCGCCGAAGCTGCGCTCCGAGAACGTCGAATCGAGCTGCAGGAGCGTGCTCTTGAGCAGGCCGATCTGCGGCGAGACTTCGCGCTCGGACAGGACTCGAGCGCCCGCTGCACGAGCGGCACCGCCTGCTCGATCGGCGCGCGCTCGACTTTCACGGCGGCGCCCTGCTGCCTCCGGCCCTGCCCGGCGAGCCAACCAGGTTCTCGTAGGCGATGAACTCGTGGCAGTTGCGCTGCAGGATGCCGCTCGTGAACTGCCGGCCGCCGACGACGAACACTTTCTTGTCGTACTGCTTGAGCTTCTCGACCAGGCTGATGAAGTCGCTGTCGCCGCCGACGATGACGAACGCGTTGATGTGCGGGTGCGTGAACGCCATCTCGAGGGCGTCGAGCGCGAGGTTGATGTCGGCGCCGTTCTTGTCGCCGCCGGGCGTCAAGTTGCGCTGCACCATCTTGATCGCGTGCTGCGTGAGCATCCGGCTGTAGTTGCCCGCGCGTTGCCAGTCGCTGTACGCCGTCTTCGACACGACCTCGCCGCGCTCCTTGAGCGCGTCGAGGACGAGGCCCGCGTCGAACGACGCGCTGAGCGTGTTCTTGACGCCAATCTCGATGTTGTCGAAGTCGATGAAGACGGCGATCCGCAGGCGAGGTTCGTTTGTCACAGGATTGATTCAAGTGTACCGCGCGTGACGACCCGGCGCAATCGGCGCGCGTGTGTCATGCGGGCCCGTGCCATAATCGAAGATTCGCAGGGCCACACACTGCGATGCAAGGGGACACTGATGACTGATATTCGGAAGCGCGGTTACGCGCATCCCGAAACGCTGGTTTCGACCGAGTGGGTCGCGGAACACCTCAACGACCCGAACGTCCGGATCATCGAGTCGAACGAGGACACGCTGCTCTACCCGTCCGGGCACATTCCGGGCGCGGTGCAGGTCGACTGGACGGCCGACCTGAACGACCAGGTCCGGCGCGAGTACATCACCGCAAGGGCTTCGACGCGCTGATGTCGCGAATCGGCGCGACGCCGAAGACGACGGTCGTCTTCTACGGCGACAAGAACAACTGGTGGGCGTGCTACGCCTTCTGGGTGTTCCAGCTGTTCGGCCATACGAGGCGCGAAGGTCATGGACGGCGGACGCGTGAAGTGGGAGAGGGAAGGCCGCCCGATGACGCGCGAGGTGCCGTCTATCACGCAGACGAAATACACGGCGCCGCCGCGCAAGGACGCGCCCATCCGCGCGTTCCGCGACCGAGGTGCTCAAGCACGTCAAGAGCCGGGGCCAGCTCGTCGACGTGCGCAGCCCCGAGGAGTACACCGGCAGCGCATGCACATGCCCGACTACCCGAACGAGGGTGCGCTGCGCGGCGGGCACATCCCGGGCGCGAAGAGCATCCCCTGGGGCCGCGCCGATCAATCCCGACGACGGCACGTTCAAGACCGCCAGCGGAACTCAAAGACCTGTACGTGAAGACGAACAGACTCAAGGCGAACAAGCCGACGATCGCCTATTGCCGCATCGGCGAGCGCAGCAGCCACACCTGGTTCGCGCTGAAGTACCTGCTCGGGTTCAAGAACGTCAGGAACTACGACGGCTCGTGGACCGAGTGGGGCAACAGCGTCGGCGTGCCGATCGAGAAGTAGATCCGGCTACAGGCTGCCGGCTACGGGCCCGCGACGCTACCCGCTCGGGCCGGTGGCCTGGCTGCGAATCAGCAGGTAGGGTCCGGCTTCAGCCGGACCGACGAGCGTCAGCGCGACAGGCCGGTATCCCGTGGCCGGTAGCCTGTAGCCGGACGCAATGGAACCGCGATATGCCCTTTCCCCGCGCCCTCCAAGACGTCCTGGACACCTTCGCGATGTTCGCCGATCCGGCCGACCGGACGAACCTGCTGCTCGAGCTACGCCGACCAGTTCCGCGAGGTCCCGCCGAAGTGGCGACGCGGCCGTTCGCGGCGCGACCACCTGGTGCCGCACTGCGAGTCGGAGGCGTACGTCTGGGCGCTGCAACAGCCGGACGGCACGCTGAAGCTGTATTTCGCGGTCGAGAATCCGTCCGGGGTGTCCGCGAAGGCGCTGGCGACGATCCTCGACAAGTCGTTCTCCGGCCTGCCACCGTCGGAAATCGCCGAAGGTCTCGCCCGACATCGTCGAGCAGGTCTTCCGTCAGAACATCTCGATGGGGAAAGGGCATGGGCCTGATGTCGATGGTGGGCGCGGTGCGGGCGCTGGCGCTGGAGGCGGCGAAGACGTAGGACGGAGGCGGGCCATCGTCGCCCACGGCACCCGGCTTCGCCCGTCGTTCGCGAGGCCGTGCGGTGAATCCGCCGGCTTCAATCAACGGCTTCGATTCGGGCAGCGTGCCCGGGCGTCGTCGAGAGCGGCACGTCGCAGGTCACGAGCGGTGCGTCGAGGGCTTCCGCAAGTGCAATGTACATCGCGTCGTATGCCGTGATGTTGTGGCGTAGATTCCAGGCCCGACGCAGCAGATCGACGTGGGCGTGGCGGTGCAGATCGAGGTCCTCGAGATCACTCAACGCCTCCTCGGCCCGGCTCGCGGTCACCTCGCGCGTCCGTACCAGACGCCTGAGGCACTGCGCCACCTCGACATCCAGTAAGTGAGGAGCATGAAGCTCGTCACCGTGGCGAAAGAGCCGCGCTTCCACCCGCGCGCCCAGCGCAGTCTGGAGCAAGAGCTCCACCAGGGCGGACGCGTCGACCACCGTCATGCCGACTCGCGTTCCTCGCGGACGATCGCTGCGGCGGACGTCTTCAGCGTCACTCGCCGCCGGCCGTGAAGCCGGGCGAGCATCTCCTCGCGGGTTGGCCTGGCAGCCAAGCGTTCCATTTCTGCCAGGAGGTAGTCCGAAAGCGTCTGTCCCGCCCCCGCCGCGCGCGTCTTGAGCGTGCGGTGCAGCGCGTCCGGAACGTTGCGAATTTGCACCATTTTGGACATGTTACTAGCATGCTCGCATACTTGAAGCATGTCAACCGCCTCCCCCCTCGTGATCG
This sequence comes from uncultured Acidobacteriota bacterium, assembly GCA_963849525.1. Lineage (GTDB taxonomy): Bacteria > Acidobacteriota > Vicinamibacteria > Vicinamibacterales > SCN-69-37 > CAVXSP01. The sequence goes on from CAWKHL010000013.1 coordinate 162,263, forward strand.
AAGCGCTGCCGCGGCATTACCTACGACATGACAGATAAATGTCGACCCCGCGGAGGAGCGTCGCCTCATCGAGGAGGCAGCAAGAGAGAGGGGCTGGAAGGCGGGACGTCATTCGACTTCGCCGGCGCTGCGAAGCGACTACGCATCCACCGGTCGCGCCGCAGGTGCGGTTGCCAGCGTGATACACTGTGTATCACGATGAAAACTGCAAGCGTGCGCGATCTTCGGAATAGCTTCGGCCGGGTTGCCAAGTGGCTGGAAGCCGGAGAGACGGTCCGCATCCTCAAGCGAGGCCGCCCCTTCGCTCGTGTCCGTCCCGAGACGGGCAAGGAGACCTTCGTGGGGGCCTGTCCCAGTCGACTGCCCCTGCCCGACGATCTGGACGAGCCAGTCGACCTCGCCTGGGACGCTGCTGAATGAGGTACCTGCTGGACACGGGGACCTGGCTCCGAGCGGTAGGCCGGCCGGAGACATTGCCTGCCGCGATCCGCCGCATCCTCGATGCGTCGGACGAGACGTTCGGGCTGGCGGCAATCAGCCTCTGGGAAGTCGGCAAGAAGGTCCAGATCGGCAAGCTGGCCTTGCCCAAGGACCTCGCGAGCTGGTTTGCCGACGCGCTCGCGCCAAACATCGAACTTCTGCCGCTCGATCGGGCCGTCGTCGTCGATGCCATGCAGCTTCCTGCTCTGGCGACCCGCGACCCGGCCGACGAGCTCATCGTCGCCTCGGCACGGACATACGACCTCATCTTGATCACGTCGGATACGAGATTGAAGGGGTATCGCCACGCACGGGTGCGGTACTTCAAGCCATTGGCCCGGCCTGGGGTGCGTTGACAGCCGCCGGCACGCGGTCCTCGCGTCGACCTCGAGGCCGCCGCCTACGACTGAGCGACCCGCCGGCCGCCCGCGTCGAACCAGTGCAGGCGGTCGCGGCGGACGCTGAGGCCGACGCGAGTGCCAATGGTCGCGCGTACGTCCGGGGGCGTCACGACGACAACGCGCGCGCCGTGCTCCATTGCGACGTGCACGATTCTGTGCGTGTCCGAGCGGCTCGACGACCTCGACCGAGCCGCGCAGGTCTCCTGCGTCCGGACCGCCGAGCGCAACGTCGTGCGGCCGGATGCCGGCTCGTGACGCGCCCGCGGGCGCCCCGCCGATCAGAACCGCGTCGACGATGTTCATCGACGGCGACCCGATGAACTGCGCGACAAAGACGTTGGCGGGATGGTCGTACAGCGCTCCGGGCGGCGCCACCTGCTCGAGCACGCCCTCGCGCAGCACGGCGATGCGCTGGCCGAGGGTCATCGCCTCCTCCTGATCGTGCGTCACGTACACCATCGTCGCGCCCAGGCGATGGTGCAGCTCGATGAGCTCGGCGCGCGTCTCGCCGCGGAGCTGCGGGTCGAGATTCGACAGCGGCTCGTCGAACAGAAACGCCTTCGGCTGCCGGACGATGGCGCGGCCCACGGCGACGCGCTGGCGCTGGCCGCCGGAGAGCTGGGACGGCCGTCGGTCGAGCAGGTCGCCGATGCCGAGTGAGTCGGCCGTCTCGCGCACGCGCGCGTCGACGTCCGGCTCCGGCGTGCGCCGCACGCGCAGCCCGAAGGCGAGGTTCTCGCGCACGGTCTTGTGCGGGTAGAGCGCGTAGCTTTGAAAGACCATCGCCAGATCGCGGCGCTCGGGCGGCACGTCGGTGACGTCGCGGCCGTCGATGCGCACCGTGCCGGCCGTGACGGTCTCGAGACCGGCAATGATGCGCAGCACGGTGCTCTTGCCGCTGCCCGACGGCCCGACGAGCACCAGTCGCTCGCCGTCGCCAATCGACAGGTCGAGCCCCGCGACGGCTGGCTTGCCGCCGTCGAAGACCTTACGCACGCGTTCGAGATCGATCTGTGCCATTGCTGTCGGCCACGGCACGCCGTGGCCCTACGCCTCCTCGCTGTCGGCCACGGCACGCCGTGGCCCTACGCCTCCTCGCTGTCGGCCACGGCACGCCGTGGCCCCACGCCTCCTCGTGCCTGTCGGCCACGGCACGCCTGCCCTGAGTCCTACCGAAGGGGCCGTGGCCCTACACTGCCTACGCCCTCTACATTTCCTACGCTCAATCACAAATCACAAATAGCAAATCGCAAATGCCCTCACCCTTTCACCGCCCCAGCCGTGAGGCCTTTGACGATCCGGCGCTGGAACGCGAGGACTACGAGCGTCACGGGCACCGACGCGACGACGGCGGCGGCCAGCACCTGGCCCCACGGCACCTGATATTGACCGCGGAACAGCGCGATGGCCACCGGCACGGTCTGGCGCTCCGGCCCGAGCGTGAACGACAGGGCGAACAGGAACTCGTTCCAGGCATATAAGAAAGTGAGAATCGCGGTGGTTGCGAGCGCGGGCGCCGCCAGCGGCAGCGTCATCCGACCAGGCGGCGCGCAGGCGCGACGGCGCCGTCCATCCGCGCGGCGTCCTCGAGGTCCGCCGGCAGGTCGCGGAAGAACCCCGCCATCAGCCACACCGTCAGCGGCATCGCGAACGTCAGATACGGCAGGACCAGGCCGGGATACGTGTCGATCAGACCGACCGCGCGCAGCAGCAGGAACAGCGGCGACACGATCGAAATCTGCGGGAACATCGACACCGCGAGCACGCCGGCGAGTAGCCAGCGCCTTACCGCGGAAGCGGAGCCGCGCCAGCGCATAGGCGCACATGGCGTCCCGACGATCACGGCCAGCGTGGTCGTCGCGCCGGCGACGACGAGCGAGTTGCGGACGGGCAGCCAGAACTGCCGCTCGGTGAACAGCGCCCGGTAGTGATCGAGGACGAACGTCGTGCGGCACCAGGCTGGGCGCGGCAAAGAGCCGCGACTCCGGGCGTGAACGACGAGACGAGCGATCCAGTAGAGCGGGAACGCCCAGAACCCGACGAGGACGACGGTGCGCGATCCGGCGCAGCAGGCGCGTCGTGGCCGGCGTCATGGCGCGGCCTCGCCGGGCCGTCGCGCCGAGCGCGCGGATGTACACCAGCGCGAGCGCAAAGCTGACGATGAATACCAGCACGGCCAGCGCGGAGCCGTAGCCGAACCGCAGGTCCTGCAACAGCGCCGTGAAGGCGTAGACGCGAGACGACTTCGGTCGCGGTGCCCGGGCCGCCGCCGGTCAGCACGTAGACGAGGTCGAACACGCGGAAGGCGTCGAGCGTGCGGAAGACCAGCGCCACCGTGATCGCCGGCCGCGAGCAGGGGCAGCGTGATGTCCACGAACCGCCGCCAGGCGCCGGCGCCGTCCAGGCGCGCGGCCTCGTAGAGCTCGGGTCGATGCTCTGCAGGCCCGCGAGCAGCAGCAGCGCGACGAACGGCGTTGTCTTCCACACGTCGCCCAGCACGATCGGCACCCAGGCGGCGATCGGATGCGAGAGCCAGTCGATCGCCAGCGTACCGAGGCCGACGCGACGCGCGATCGCGTTCACCATCCCGGTCTGGCCGTCGAACATGAAGCGCCACACGAGCGCCGACACGACGGTCGGCAGCGCCCACGGCAGGAGCACGACGACGCGCGCGAGGCCGCGGCCGCGCGACGAGCGCGTCGAGCGCCAGCGCCAGCGCCAGCCCGAACGCCGAGCTCCAGCGTCACGCTGACGGCGGTGAACGACGCGGTGTGCAGCGAGCGCCGCTCGAAGCGCGCGTCGGCGAGCGCGGCTCGGCGTAGTTCGCCAGGCCCGACGAACGGGCGGCCGAGCCACGGCAGCGGAGGTCGTGGCGGTGCAGCGACTCCCACCCGGTCGCGGCCAGCGGAATCGAGCGCCACGGCAGACGAGCACCAGCAGCGCCGGGCGCCATGAGAAGCCAGGCGAGGCGCGTGTCGCGGTTCGCCATGGGCGTGGGTCCCACGTTTCGGCGTGCCCGTAGTCGTAGCCGGCGGCCTTCAGGCCGCCGGGCGCGCTGTCGGCCACGGCACGCCGTGGCCCTACGACGATCATCTCGTCAACCCGCGTCGCCAGCACGTCGCGCATCTCGGCCGCCGCCGCGAGCGCATCGCGCGGCGATTCCTGATCCGTCAGCGCGCGGTGCAGGTGGATCTGGAGGATACCGGACAGCTCGCGTGTAGACGGGCGTGACGGGCCGCGCGACCGCGTGCTCGATGATCGCGCGCGCGTCGGCCGGCGGGCACCGGCAGCGCCTCCGCCAGCCGCGGGTCGTCGTAGAGCGATCGCCGGGCCGGGAACTGTCCGGCGCACCTGCGCGCGCTCGAGCATCTGTGCGGGCGCCGTCAGGTACTGCGACGAGCTCCCACGCCCGCTCCGGCTGGTCGGCTGTCGCGCGTTGATCGCGAGCTGCGCGCCGCCGAGCGCCGCCGCCGGACTCGCCGCCGGCGTCATGCGGCATCGGCGCGACGGCGAACCGGCCCGCCACCGCGGAGTGTGTCGGGTCGCGACAGCAGCGCGGCGGCGTACGGCCAGTTGCGCATGAACGCGGCGCTGCCCGTTCTGAAACGCAAACCGCGTCTGCTCCTCCTGCCAGGTCAGCACCGCTCGCGGCGAGACGCCGCGACGTGCGAATCGCGTCGCGCATGCAACGGTCAGCGCCCGCACGGCCGGCGGGCGAGTCCACGACGACGCGTCCGGCGTCGTCGAGGATGCGGCCGCCGAAGCCGGTGAGGTACTCGAGGAAGACCGGTGACGAGCCCTTCGTATCGGGCGCCCTGCCACACGAACCCGTCGGCGACCCGCGCCGGCGTCGACGCGCGCCGGCGCGTCCGGCGACCAGCGTCGTCGAACGTCGCGGGCGGCGCGTCGCATGAGATCGGTGCGCCAGTACAGCATCCCGACGTCGACGAACCACGGCACGGCATACAGCCGGCCGCGCCAGCGGTCGGCCGCGAGCGGCGCTGGAAAGAAGTCGGAGGTGTCGGGGCCGAAGCGCGTCGAGCGGCAGGATCCAGCCGGCGGCCGCGAACTCCGGCGTCCAGACGACGTCGAGCTGCAGGACGTCGGGGTCCGCCGCCCATGCGTTCAGCCACTGCGACGTAGAGCTGGTGCCGCTGCATCGGCGGCGTCGGGGGTGGAGCGCACTTCGACGGTCAAGCCTGGATGCGCGGCGGCGAACCGATCGATCTGCCGTCGGACGATGGCGCCTTCGGCGCCGAGCGACGCTGCCGGAAAAGGTGAGGACGTCGGGCCGGGACGCGCACGACGAAACCAGGACCAGGCTTGCCGCGATTGCCGTCACACACCGTATTCGGGCGCCCGTCACCGGCCCAGGATAAACGAGGCGGGGGCAGAGCTTCCGGAATTGAGTTACATTTGGCAACCATGACCTCACGACGCACGTTCCTTGCCGTTGCCGTGCTTGCCGCCGCGTGCTCGTCGGCGTCGAGCAAGCCCCTCACCGTCGCCGAGATGCCCGCCATCAACACCGACGCGGTGCTGGCCGATATCAAAGTGCTGGCGTCCGACGAGTTCGAAGGCCGGCTGCCGGGCTCGAAGGGCGAGGAGCGCACGGTGGCGTACCTGGTCGACCGTTTCAAGGGGGCCGGCCTGGAGCCGGGCAATCCGGACGGCACGTACACGCAGAAGGTGCCGCTCGTTGGCCTCACGCACGGACGACCTGCGCCGCTGGTCGTGACAAAGGCGCGCGGCAGGAGACCTTCAAGTGGCGCGACGAGGTCGTGGCGTGGACCGAGCACGTCGCACCAGACGGCGGGCAGCCAACTCGGATTTGGTCTTCGTCGGCTACGGCGTGCAGGCGCCCGGAGTATCGGCTGGGACGACTACAAGGGCCTCGACGTCAAAGGCAAGACGCTCGTGATGCTCGTCAACGACCCGCCCGTGCCCGACCCGTCGAACCCGGCGAGCTGGATCCGAAGATGTTCGGTGGCAAGGCGATGACGTACTACGGCCGCTGGACGTACAAGTTCGAGAATGGCGCGCAGAAGGGCGCGGCGGCCGTGATCATCGTTCACGAAACGGGTCCGGCCGGCTACCCGTTACCGTCGTGCAGGGGTTCACCGGCGAGCGGTTCGACCTGGTGACGCCGGACAAGAACATGGGCGGTCGGCGGTCGAGGGCTGGCTGTCGCTCGACGCGGCGACGAAGCTGTTCCGGATGGCGGGCCAGGACTTCGACGAAGCTGAAGGCCCAGGCGGCGACGCGCGACTTCAAGCCCGTGCCGCTGGCCTGACGGCATCGATGTGCGCTGACGCAGAAGCTGCGCGACGATCGATTCGCAGAACGTCATCGGCCGGCTCGACGGCTCCGACCCCGCGCTGCAGCGACCAGTACGTCGTCTACACGGCGCACTGGGATCACTTCGGCAAGGAGACCCGAAGAACGGTGACAAATCTTCAATGGCGCCGCGGACGACGCCCTCGGCAGCTCCTCGCTCATCGAGATCGCGCGTGCGTTCAAGAAGTTGCCACGCCGCCGCCGAAGCGGTCGATCCTGTTCCTCGCCGTCACCGCCGAGGAGCAGGGTCTGCTCGGGTCGCAGTACTACGCGCAGTCCCGCTCTATCCGCTCGCAAGACGCTGGCCGATATCAACATGGACGAGACCTGCAACGTGAGGGGCGGACGAAGGACTTCACGCTCATCGGGCTGGGCGCCTCCGACCTCGACGACTACCTCCGCGATGCGGCGCGGCCGAGCAGGGCCGCATCGTCCGTGCCGACGCCGAACCGGAGAAGGGCTACTACTACCGGTCGGACCACTTCAATTTCGCCAAGTCGGGCGTGCCCGCGCTCGTCGACCGAGGGAGGCGTGGACTACATCGGCAAGCCGGCCGGCTGTGGGCGAGCAGGAGCGAGACGAGTGGACCGAGAATCGGACTACCACAAGCCGTCGGACGTGGTGCTGCCGACGTGGGATCTGTCGGGCGTGCGCCGAGGACCTCAAGCTGCTCTTCGCGGTCGGATACCGGGTCGCCAACGCCGACAGGTTCCCGGCAGTGGAAGCCCGGCAACGAATTCAAGGTCGATCCGCGACAAGAGCCTCGGCGGGTAGCTTCCCGGGTCTTCAGACCCGGCCTCGACGGCTCCGAAGCAGCGTCACGCCGCAGACGAAGACGATCGCCAGCAGATAGCCCGCGAGGAGACGTGCGCCTCGCGGGCTCAACAGGCCGGCCACCTGGACCTTGCCGCGCACGATGAGCCGCCGATCGCGTCCACCGCTCAGGTTGTCGGCGAGGCGCTGGAGCGGATGCGGCAGCCGAATGAGCGTCGGATAGAAGCGGTTGAGACGTCCGAACCGCTGTCCGGGCTCCATCCGCAGCAGGTCGTTGTTCAGGACGTACCACTCGATCGGGTAGTCGTGCAGGAGCGCCTCGAACTCGGCCGGCGTCCAATCGTGCCGCTCGGCATTCGCCACCAGGTGGATGTCCTGGCCCGTCAGCAGATGGGCTCGCAGCGTCGAGATCGACAACGGCGTGCCATCCTCCCCCACGCCATAGCCATTCAGGTTCATGTCGTAGTACATCCAGCGCGCGCCGGCGGTCGAGTAGAGCTCGACCGCATAGTGGCCGATGTCGCCGCCGACCGTGGCCCAGCGTACGCCGCGTGAGTCCCCGCCCAAGCTCCGCCACAGCACCGCGAGCAGCGCGGACATCTGACCGCAGTCGGCTGCCTGCCCCGCCTTCATCCGCGCGAAGACCGCCGCCAGACCCTGTTGAAGACTGCCGTCCTCGATCGCCGGTTCGCCGACGCGGCGCAGGCCGTAGATGTAGTCGCCGAGGCGGCGCATCCGCTCGGCGTCGGATGCGGTATCCGTGACGAGCGGCGCCGCAATGGTGCGATAGGACTCGAGGGCGGCGACGTCGTCCTCGCGGTAGCCGAGCGCGGCAAGATCGCTCGGCGTCAGGTCGATCGAGGCTTCGCTTGGAACGTTCTGAAAGTCGTACGCAATGAGCCGCGCTCGCGTCCAGTTGCCGCACAACCAGAAGAGCGCCGCAGCGTGGACCACCAGAATGGCCGCGACGAATTGACGACTGGCATGCCCGCGCCAGACGTACCGAGCGGCGGTCGGACGTGCGGCCCGCCGCCCGCTCCGCATACCTCGTCCAGATGTGACGCCGGTGCCGGTGCGAAGCGTTGGACGGTCGGGAACGTCAGCCACGGAGGAGGGATGATCCGGTGCCGCCCAAAGAGAGTCAATGAGTTTCCAGAGGCCGCCTTCGTCCCGAACGCCACAGGAGCGCACGAGAGGTCTCTGTCGGCGTTCAACGGCGGCAGGGCGTCAATCGGCCCGAAGGGCGTGCATCGGATCGACGCGAGAAGCGCGCCACGCGGGCAGCCAGCACGCGAGGACCGAAACGCCGATCAGCGTTGCCACGACGCCGAGGTAGGTCGTGGCATCGAAGCGCGACACGCCGAACAACAGTGACGTGAGCGCTCGACTCGCGACCGCCGCGGCGACCAGGCCGAGACCGATACCCGTGCCCGCCAGCGCGAGTCCCTGGCCCAACGTCGTCGCGAGCAGCCGTCTTCGCGATGCGCCGAGCGCGGAGCGGACACCGAGCTCGCGCGTACGTTCGGCGACGCTGGCGGACATCATCCCGAAGACCCCGATGGCCGCGAGCACGAGCGCCGTCAGGCCGAAGGCCTCGAAGACCAGCAGCACGAAGCGCCGCTGCGCCTCGGACACCGCGAGCACCTCGTCCATCGTCGCGATACGCGTCAGCGGCAGCGTGCGGTCGACCGACCAGACGGCGCGCTTCACGACCGGGACCAGCGCGGCGGGATCGCCGGTCGTGCGGACGACGAGCGATTGGACCCGGTCGACCCACGACCACTGTCCCATGGCCACGTAGAACGCGTTGTCCGCGCCGAGCGCGAGCGACGTCTGCTTGACGTCGCCGACGACGCCCACGACGACGTCCCACGGCCTGGAGTCGTCATGGATTTCCGGGCCCGCGCGAAAGCGCTGGCCGATCGGGTCTCCCGCAGGGAACGCCTCGCGCGCCAGCGACTCACTGATGACGACGGCCTCGGGCGCGCCGGGCCGGTCGGACGCCTCGAGCAGGCGCCCCTTCACGAGGGGAATGCCCATCGCGTGGAACCAGTCGGGGGTCACCGCGTATCGCAAGGCGTTCTCGAGATCGTTGGGATCGCGGCTGATCCGCGCTTCGAAGCCGACACCGTAGCCTTCGACGTCGCCGCTGAGCGGGAGCTGATTCGTGAACGCCGCGTCGACGACGCCCGGCACGCCGCGCACGGCGTCGAGGGTCTTCTCGAAGAACTGTCGAAGCGCAGCGTCGGAATCGTACCGCCGCCCCGCCACTTCCACCTGCATCGTCAACACGCCGGACGGATTGAACCCCGGGGACGCGTCGAACAGCCGCGCGAGGCTCCGCAGCATCAGTCCAGCGCCGACGAGCAGGACGAGCGCAAGCGCGACCTCGACGATGACCAGGCCGCCGCGAAGACGCCGGCGGGCGCCCGTGGTGCGTGCGCCCGATGGCGTGCCGCGCTGAAGGTCGCCGCGCGTGGCCTGCAACGCTCCGAATAGACCGACCGCCACGCCGACAACCACCGTGAGCATGGCCGCGGTGGCCAGAGTCACCGAGCCGGCCCCGACGGCGTCGGCGCGGGGCAGGCCCGCAGGTGCGAGTGCGGCGAGCGCCGGAACACCGGCGGCGGCCAGCAGAAGCCCCAGCCCGCCGCCCGCGAACGAGAGCACCAGGCTTTCGACCAGGAGCTGCCGAACGATACGCCCCCGGCCCGCGCCAAGCGCAGCGCGCACGGCGAGCTCGGCCCGGCGTTCCATGCCCCGGGCGAGATGGAGGTTGGCGACATTCACACAGGCCACGATGAGTACCAGAACGACGGCCGCCAGCACGGCGAGCAGCGCCGGTCGCGCATCGCGTGTGATCGCCTCCTGCAGGGACTCGACCTGAAGTCCCTGCTCCATCGACGCCCACGGCGGGCGCACGAAATCCGCGAGGCGGGCAGCGCCGATGGCGGCGAGGTCGCGGTGGGCCTCTGATATGGAAACACGCGGCGCGAGGCGGCCAATCGCCCGCATGTGATGACCCCACTCAGCGGAGTCGAAGGAGGCCGTCGGCCGATAGCGACGCGGGCTCCACACGTCGGCGGAAGGCGCCATGACGTCCTCGAAGCCACGCGGGAGAACGCCAATGACCTCGTACGCGTTGTCATCGAGCCGCAGCGAGCGTCCGAGCGCCGCCCGTGGATCGCCGAATTGCCGGCGCGCGAACGCGTTGCTGACGATCGCAACACGGGGCGCGTCAGGCCGGTCGTCGGCGGTGCCGAAGCCGCGACCGACCGCCGGTTGAACGCCAAGGACGTCGAAGTACTTCGCCGTGACGAGCTCGCCGTTGAGTCGCTCGGGGATATCGCGCGTGACGAGCGCAGGCTTCCAGCGATCTGCCGCGGCCAGAGCGGTGAACGAGCGGCTTCGCGCCTCGACTTCCTGAAAGGAGCCGTACGTCACGGCGACCGGGCTGCCGTTGGCGCCCACGTCGGCGAGCAGGACGAGGCGGAAGGCGTCCGGGTACGGCAGGGGCGCCAGCAGGATCGGGTACACGGCGCTGAAGATGGCGCTCGTCGCGCCGATGCCGAGCGCGAGGGTCAGTGTCGCGATGGTTGCGAACCCGGGCCGGCGGCACAGGCCGCGCAGCGCGTACCGGGCGTCGGCCGCTGACGTCGTGACGATGCGCTCCCAGCCGGACGCGCGGATCTCGTCCCGAGCGGCGGCCAGGCTGCCCATCTCGACGCGGGCCGCGCGCCGCGCGGCGTCGGGTGACAAGCCGCGCGCCTCGTGGTCCTCGGCGGCTTCGTTCAGAAAGTGGTGAAGCTCGTCGGCGACGTCACGGTCGGCGGCACCGGGATGAACGAGGGCGCGCAGACCGCGCACGAGCTGACGCCAGAACGACATCGGTCAGCCCTCGGCGTTGAGGAGCGCGGCGACGGCGCCAGCGCGGCGCTCCCAGTCGGCGCGTTGTGCCTCGAGCTGCTTCCGGCCGGCGCGAGTGAGCGCGTAGTACTTCGCGCGGCGTGAGTTTTCGGTAGTGCGCCACTCGGCGTCGAGCCAGCGCGCGCGCTCGAGGCGTTGGAGCGCGGTGAGCAGGGAGCCCGGGTTCACCTTGAAGACGCCGCGCGAGACCTGTTCCACGCGCCTGGCGATGCCGAAGCCGTGCATTGGCTGGAGGCTGAGGGTCTGGAGAATGAGCAGGTCGAGGGTGCCCTGGATGACGTCGGTGTTTTCGGGGGCCACACCGTGAAGCTACCGCGTCTCATCATGATTATCAAGATGTGAGTGTCGGTACCGTGGAGATGCGGGGAGACGGGGTGTACCCGGGGAGAACGGGGAGACCGGGGAGGGTTTTGGAATGGACTCGGTCAGCTACGCCTGGTCTTCTGATCACGAGATGGGTTGGATGCGGGCGGCGTCGGGCTGGGACCTGCCGCGAACTCGGGGAACGCCGCGGCGATGCGGTGTGTGCCCGGACAACATGACCCAGTCGCTTCCCTCTCCGGTCTCTCCACTGTGAGTGTCGAGACCGTGAAGATACGGGGAGACGGGGGTGTACCGGGGAGGACGGGGAGAGCGGGGAGGGCCCTGGAATGGACTCGTGCGGCCACGCGTGGTCTTCTAATCACGCGATGGGTTGGATGCGGGTGGCGTCGGTGGGACCTGCCTCGAGCGCGGAGAACGCCACGGTGATGCGGTGTGTGCCCGGACAACATGACCCAGTCGCTTCCCTCTCCGGTCTCTCCGCCCTCCCCGTTGAATCGCCTTACTCCCCGTGCCTTTCGGTAAAGAAACGGCGGCGCGTGGAGTGAGGACCGGCGGGCGCCCGACTCGCGGACACCCGCCGTCCTCGTGCGTCTACTTGCCGACCACCAGAATCTGGAACGAGTCCGGCACCATCGTGCGCCGGCCTCGACCGCCGCGGCCGCCGCGGCCGCCGGCCGGTGGGTTCGCCGGTGCCGCCGCTGCCTCGTACTCGGCCGTAATCAGCAGCACATGGTTGGTCTTCGTGTCAATCGTCATCGTCTTCGCGCCGGTCTTGGTCGGCACGTTCTGCTCGACGACGAAGCTCGTCGGGCTGTTTTCCTTGATGACTGACAGCATCCCGGCGCTGCCGCCAGAACTGAACGCTTCCATCGTGTTCGGGTTGAAGCCGCCGCCGTCGGTGCCCGCGCCAATCGGCAGGCTGGTGAGAATCTTGCCGGCGGTCGTGAGGATTACCATCGTCGGAGGTGCGTCCTGCGCGGCCGCCGTCCCTGCATCGTGACACGTCGCGAACAGAATGTGGTTCTTGTTGTCGAGGCCGAGGCCGGCCGGCCCGCGGCCGTGGGCGCTGATGTCGTAGGTCGCCGTCACCTTCAGCGTCGCGGCATCGACGACGGCGATGGCGTCCTTGTCTTCGAGGTCGACGTAGATGTGACCGGCGTGGTCGCTCTGGGCCTGCTCGGGCGCGCCGCCAAGGTCAATCGTGCCGACGACCGTCCCGTCAGCGGCATTGATGACCGTATCGTTCGGCGCGCTGTGGCTGAGCACGTGCACGCGTCCGTTGAACGGGTCGAACATGATGCCGTCCGGGCCGCCGTCCACGGCAATCGTCTTGATCAGCTTCATCGTCGTCGTGTCCCACATCGCGACGGGCTTGCTGCTCGCGAAGCCGTGGTGGGTCTTCGGGTCGACGGCAACCCCGCGCGCGGCGGTGTCGGGAATCTCACCGAGCGGCGCGAGTGTGTCGAGGTTGAAGATGCTCACGCGCGCCGGCTCGGCGCCCTGCGTGGCGCGCCGCGGCACGTACAGCCGCCTTCCGTCGACGTCGGCATAGACGTAGTCGAACGCGCCGTTGCCGCCGGTCTTGGCCGTGTTGATCACCTTGTACGGCCCGGTCGACTGCGCCTGCAGCGAACCGAGCGAGAGAGACGCGGCGATTCCAATCAGTACGAACTTCAGTTTTCGCATGAGGCCATCTCCTGGTGGTGAGCAGTCTATCCGCACAGGCTGACAGCGGTGCGACCTTCAGTCAATTTTCAGACCGGCTGTGCTTCTTTCCCTGGGCCTCTCCGTCTCACTTGACAGTCAAGTCGAGCGGGTGCCATGCTTCCCCTGGACCACTTGAATGTCTAGTAAGAGCAACACGCCCGTCGAGCTCATCCAGGGGTCGTTCGACCTGATCGTCCTGCGCGCCCTCGCGACGATGGGGCCGCTGCACGCCTACGCCCTGGCGGCGCGGCTCGAGCAGGTGACCGAGCACCCGCTCACGCTGAACCAGGGCACGCTCTACCCGGCGCTCGTTCGACTCGAACAGACGCGGCTGGATCAAAGGGACCTGGGGAAAGACCGACACGAACCGGGAGGCGAAGTACTACGCCGTCACCAGAGCCGGCACGCGCGCGCTTGCCGACCAGACGAAACGCTGGCGCCGGCTCACCGCCTTCGTGGATCGGCTACTCGAAGGAGAGCCCTGACGTGTCCGAGCTCCGGCGGCTTCTGCGGCGCACCGTCAACGCGCTCCGTCCCGGACGCGCCGAAGCGGCGCGTGCGCGCGAAGTCGCCGCGCACCTGGCGCTCCTCGAAGACGAGTACCGGCGGAAGGGCCTCTCCGAGGCCGAGGCTCGGCGGGCGGCGCGGCGCGCGTTCGGCGGCGAGTCCTGGAACGACCGCCAGCGCGACGCGCGGTCCATCGTCTGGCTGGACGACCTGCGCCGTGACCTGCGCTATGCGCTCCGAACGCTCGGACGCTCGCCGGGCTTCACCATCGTCGCGATCCTGACGCTGTCGCTCGCCATCGGCGCCAACGCCGCCATCTTCACCGTCGTCGACCACGTGCTCATCCAGTCGCTGCCGGCGCCGGACGCCGACCGGCTCGTGCGCCTGTACTCGTCGTCGCCGGAGGAGCCCAGGGGCGACTCGTCGATGGACGATGTCGCCGACTGGCGGCGGGCGGCCACGTCCTTCGATTCGCTGACGGCGTTCGGCGGCACGAACGTCACTATCACGGGGCCTGGGGACGCCGAGTCAATCGGCGCGATGCTCGTCGGTCCGGACTTCTTCGAGATCACCGGGGTCCGCCTGCCGCTCGGACGTCCGTTCGCCGCGTCGGACTACGAGTCGGGCGCCAACGCCGCCCTCGGTCCGCTGGCAGTCGAGGGGACCATAGCCGGGCCTGCGGCGGTCATCCTGAGCGACGAGCTCTGGCGCCGGCGCTTCAGGGCCAATCCGGCGGTGGTCGGCGGGCATGTACAGCTCAACGGCCGCGATGCGGTCGTGGCCGGCGTCATGCCGGCCGGCTTTCGGTTCAACGAGTCGGCATGGGGTGAAGCCGACTGCTGGGTTCCGCTCGTCGAGTCGGCCCTGTTGGGCCATCGACGCTTCCGCCAGCTCACGGCGATCGGCCGGCTGAAGTCCGGCATCAGCGTCGCCGCAGCTGCGGCAGAAATGAACGTCATCGCCCTCTCGCTCCAGAAGGCCCACCCCAAGGACGACGATCAGCGGACAGTGCGCGTCGAGCCGCTCAAGGACAGCATGACCGCGGACGTGCGCCCCACGCTGCTGATCCTTCTGGGCGGCGTCGGCTGCGTCCTGCTCGTCGCCTGCGCCAACGTCGCTGGCCTGCTCGTCGTCCGAGCGACCGGCCGGCGCCGTGAAATCGCGGTACGTGTTGCGATCGGCGCGGGACGTGGGCGTCTGCTCCGACAGTGGCTAACCGAAAGCACGATCCTGGCAGTGGCCGGCGGCTCCGCTGGGCTACTCTTGGCCGTCTGGGCCGTCCCGACGCTCACCGCCCTGGCACCGCAATCGCTGCCTCGTCTCGCGGAAATTGCCGTGGACCGACAAACGGTTCTTTTCGGAGTTGCCGTATCGCTCGTCACGGGCGTCGTCTGCGGGGCGGCCCCTGCAATTGGGTTGGGCGGGCTCAGGCCGGACCTCCTGCGAACCTCCGTCACGGTCGGCAGCGCGCATCGACGATGGCTCCGTCCCCTCCTCGTCACGCTGCAGGTCGGCATCGCCGTCGTCCTGCTCGTCGGCGCCGGGCTCATGGCGCGCAGCTTCGTAGCCGTCAGAACGCTCGACCTCGGCTTCGATCCGCGGAACGTCCTCACGTTCGGTGTGAGCCTCCGCGGCCCCCAGTACCAGATCGCTCGCGGCCTTTCGGGACTTCTCGCGCGATCTGACAACCCGTCTCGGCGCGCTCCCGGGCGTCGTCGACGCAGGCAACGGCATCGTGCCCCTGCTCGGTGGCATCGGGGCCAGCTTCTCGGTCGAGGGGCGAGGTGACGAAATCGACACCGATCTCGACGTCGCAAGCCCGGGTACTTCCGCGCGCTGGGCTTCCGGCTGCATTCCGGGCGTTTCTTCACCGACGCCGACGACGACCAGGGTGAGCCGGTGGTCATCGTCAACGGGGCGTTCGCGCGAACGGCCTGGGGCAGCAGTGAGGCCCTGGGACGTCGCCTGCGGCAAGCGAGCGGTCGCAGGTGGTTGAGGGTCGTCGGCATCGTCGACGACACGCGCCGGTCCAGCCTCGAAGCCGCGCCGCCACCAATCGTCTACTTGCCGTATCTGCAGAGCACGATCGCGACGTCGAGCAATTTCGTTGTGCGTACCTCGGGTCCGCCGATGAAGGCCCTGCCGCTCGTACGCGAACTGGTACGCCGAGTCGACCCGGCCATCGCCGTGACGCGGGTGGCGACGATGGACGAGCGGGTCGCGAGATTCGTCGTCCCGCGCGAGTTCAACCTCTGGCTGATCGGGCTGTTCTCGCTCGTGGCCTTCGCGCTGGCCGTCGTCGGACTCTACGGACTCGTGAGCGAGTTGGTCACCGCGCGCACACCGGAAATCGGCGTGCGCATGGCGCTTGGCGCGAACGGGTTGGCGATCGTCCGGCTCGTCGCCGGCCGCAGCCTGATCGTGACCGCGGTAGGCTTGGTGGCGGGAATCGCAGCCGCCGCCGCTGTCACGCGGTCGCTGGGTTCGATGATTTTCGGAGTCGCGCCGCTCGATCCGGTCACGCTCGTGGCGGTGCCACTGACGCTCCTGGTCGCGAGCGCCATCGCCGCCGCGGCGCCAGCGCGCCGCGCGACGAAGATCGACCCCGTGTCGGCGCTACGTGGTCAATAGGGTTGAGGTGAATGGCCAGCAGCATGAATTCACAGCTGCTGAGCCCCATCGACCTTGCCCACGTCGCGGTCAAAAGTGCCGAGCGGAGTGTGCCCCGCCTTCCGGGCGACCTCCACCATGAGGCAATCGGAGAATCCGACCTTCGGCCGCTGCCGGAACAGCGCGACGGCCGCGGCGACCGCCTCAGTGTCCTGGAGTGTCAGGTGTTCGTGGTTCAACAGCATCTCGACAGCGGTCGCGATCGCCTCGGGACTCACGATCGTAGACGGAGCTCAGCACCCAGGTTGCCTCGGCGACTGCAAGGTGCGGCACCCAGGCGCCAGAGGCAACGAATGCCTCAGCGGCGGCAACCTGCTCGACGTCATCTCGCGTCATGAGTCGGACCAGCACGTTGGTGTCAACGGCCCGCATGGCGCTTCTTGATGTCCCGCCGAATTCCGCGCGCCATTTCTTCGACGGTTCGCCGTCTCGGGGTCTTCGAGAACAGCACGCGATGAATGTCTTCGGACGAGTAGCGGCCTGCCTTGCGGACGACCACCTGATCACCAACCTCATCCCATTCGAGCACCGAGCCCGGCCCGACGCCCAGCCTGTGCCGCACTTTGGCGGGAACCGAGACCTGACCTTGCGCCGTGACCTTCGAACGTGCCAGCGCCATGCGGATATATTACCACGGTAATGGAGCGATCGGCTCCGGACACAGGCGTCTGAAGTTGCCTTCGCGGGGAACCCACCGCGACAGCGCACCGTATATTGAATACAATGTCTTCTTTAGGCGAATTCGAGCTGATGGTTTTGCTCGCCGCCGTCCGGCTCGGCGAAGGCGACGCCTACGCCGTGTCCATCGTCGATGAGATTCACGCGCGGACCGGCCGCGCGATCCATCGGGCGGCCGTGTACGTGACCTTGCAGCGCCTCGAGACGAAAGGCCTGGTCAGCACCCGCCTGGGCGCTCCTTCGCCGGAGCGTGGCGGCAAGGCGCGGCGGCACGTACGGGTCGAGCGCGCCGGCCTGGCCGCGGTTCGAAAGGCGCGCGCGGCGCTCCAGCAGATGTGGGTGGGCCTCGGCCCGCAACTGGAGAAGCCGTGAGCGCGCCGCGACTCGCCCGTCTGCTGATCCGCCTCTTCGTGCCGGCCGCGTGGCGCGACGACGTGCTCGGCGACCTCGAGGAAGCGCATCGTCTGCGCCACGGCGGCATCCTCGCGTGGTTCCGCACGATCGGCGATGCCTCGGCCATCGCCGGCGCACAGACCTGGCGACGCATCCACGACGCCGCGCAAGCCGGTCCTGGGCGCCTCGTCAGCCGCACGGACGTGCGGCTCGGCCTGCGGCTGATGGTCCGCCAGCCGATTCTCACGCTCACCGGCACTGTGTCGCTCGCCGTCGGCATCGGCCTCGCCGCGGTCGGCTTCTCGTTCATGCACACGGTGCTGTTCAGCCGCTTGCCGTTCCCGGACGGCGACCGCTTCGTCCTGCTGCGTGTGCTCCAGGAACCTCAGCGAACGCCAGCGCAGTTGACGCCCGACAGCTACCGTGCGCTGGCTGCCAGCGCGACGACGCTCGAGTACGTCGGCGGCCTCACGAGCGGCCAGGAGAACGTGACGCTCCCGTCGGGCGACGTCTTCGTCGCGACGACCGCCGGCATCACGCCGTCGGCGCTGCGGTATCTGCCGTGGGCGCCACGCGAGGGTCGCCTCCTCGTGCCGCAGGACGGCGCGGCCGGCGCGCCGGCGGTCGCGATGATTCGCGACGGCTTCCGCGAGCGCGCGTTCGGCGACGGCACTACGCCCATCGGCGCCACGATCGAAATCAGCGGGGTCACACGGACCGTGGTCGGTGTCGTGCCCGACGACTTCAAGTTTCCCAATACGCCCGACGTACTGCTGCCCATCGACGAGGGCTTTCTCGCGGGCCGCGGACTGCCCGATTCCGACGTGGGGCTCTTCGGCGTTCTCGCGCCAGGACGATCGCTGCGCGCGGCCCGAGAAGAGCTTCGTGCGATGGCTCCGGCGCTCGCCGCCGGCGGCCGCAGCAACGGCCCGCTCTCGGTCGACGTCACGACGTTCACCGACCTCGGTCCGATGGGCACCGCGCTCGCCGCCACGATCGTGGCCTTCGTCGTCGCGGTACTGCTCGTCGTGGCGGCCAACGTGGGCAATCTCGTCCTCGCGCGGTCGTTCGCGCGCACGCGCGAGTTCGCCCTTCGCAGCGCGCTCGGAGCGTCGCGGCGCCGGCTGGTGGGCCAGGTGTTCAGTGAAGTGTTCCTGCTGGCCGGAACGGCCGCCATTGTCGGCACCGCGGCGGCGGACGCCCTGCTGCGCCAGTTCAACACGATGGACGAGATGCCGTTCTGGGTGGACTTCACGCTCGGGCTGCCGACGCTGGCGGCCGTGGCCGGCGCGACCGTCGCGGCCGCGGCCGTGGCCAGCGTCTGGCCCGCGCTTCGGGCGACGCGCCGCGATCTGGCGGGACAGGTCCAGAGCAGCGGCACCCGCAGCAGCGACGTCCGCTTCGGCCGAACGGCCGGCGTGATGGTCGTGGTCCAGATCGCGGTGTCGGTGGTGATGCTGCACGGCGCCGTCGTCATGGCGCGCGGGTTCGCCGCCTACTCGAACCCGCCGCTGCACCTCCCGCCCAACGTGCTGGCCACCAGCCTGTCGGTCGGAGCCACCAGGCGCGCGCCCGGTGGCGGGCCGGCCGTCACGGTCGCCGCCGGCGACGTGGAACGCGCCGCCGCGCAGATTCCGGGTGTGATCGCGGCCGGAGTGGCCAGCGCACTGCCACGGTTGAGCCCGACCGCGCGACTCGTCGAAGTCGAGCCGGCCCCGGGCCGGACGGCCGGCGCTGCGCGGCTCGCGCCATCGGCCGAAGTGTCGACAGGGTTCTTCGACGTGCTCGACGCCCGACCGGTGGCGGGCCGGGTGTTCACGGCTGCCGACTACGCGGACGGTGCGCGGCGCGTGGCGGTGGTCAACGCACCGTTCGTGCGCGAGTTCTTCGGCGGCGTCTCGCCCCTCGGCCGGCGCTTTCGCGTGACCGGTGCGAACGGCGCGGGACCGTGGATGGAGGTCGTCGGGGTTGTGCCTGACCTGGGACTGAGCGTCGGCGACCCGTCGCTCGACGCCGGCTACTACGTACCGCTCGATTCGCAGACGAACTTCGTCTACCTCGCCATGCGGACGACTGGCGATCCGCTGACCTACGCCGGGCCGCTTCGCCGGGCCCTTCTCGGGTTGGACCCGCAGCTCGTGCTCAACCGCATGGAGCGGCTCGGCAACGTCGCCAGTGAGGACGTCGCCTTCTTCAAGTGGTGCTCGACGGCCCTCGTCGGTATCGGCGTCGTCACGCTGGTGCTGGCGCTGGCCGGCGTCTACGCGATGATGGCGCTCATCGTCACGCGGCGGACGCGGGAGATCGGGATCCGCATGGCGCTGGGCGCGTCGCACGCCAGCCTGGCGGGGGCGATCGTCCGGCGAGCAGCCTGGCAGGTCGGTCTCGGCGGCGCGTTCGGCGCCGCGCTCGCCGTACTGTCACTCAACATGCGCGCCGTGCTCGTCTCGCGTCTGGGCGACGGCGGCACATGGACGCTGCCGCTCATCATCGCGTTGCTGGTGACGGCGGGGCTCGCGGCCACGTGGCTGCCGCTGCGCCGCGCGCTCGCTGTCAGGCCGGCCGAGGCGCTTCGCGCGGAGTGATCATCTGTTCGACCTTCCCGCGGCTTACCGCCCGGCGACGAGGGTCACGTGGACGTTGATGCGCTCCGTCCCGCGCACGAACACCAGCGTAAACGTCCCCCCGGCGCCCACCGGCGGCGTCCAGTAGAAGCGCCCGCCCGCGGCGTCCAGCGTCGACCCGATCGGCAGCGCGCGCAGCGTATCGCCCACCACTTCGTATCCGCGATCCACCGCCCCGGTCAGATCGAGCGTCAGCCGCCCGGTCGCCGGCAACGCGATCTGCACGCCGCCGGCCCCCTCCGGCACGGCCGTTTCGAACGGCGCGCCATCGGGCCCCACCCGCGCGCGGATCGCCGACAGTGTCGGCCACAGCCCCGCCAGGCTCGTCGTCGGTCCCAGCGAGACCGGCGGCGCGTCGGCCGATGGCGCCGGGATCGTCCCCACGGCCCCGGTGACGCGCTGTGCCGTCCGCTGGTCAGTCCCCGACGCCAGCAGCGTGAAATACCGGCTCCCGATCCCTTCGCTCTGCCCGCCGTCGTCGGTGATGCCCCACAGCAGCGTGTGCAGCCCGCTCGTCAGTCCGAGCGCCGACGCGTTGAGGTAGTAGACGGCCAGCGCCTTGTCCGAATCGCACAGCCCCGGGAACGCCGCCGGCAGATCGCTGCGCGTCAGCCCCGTGATGAAGTTCGTGCCCGGCGTGAGCGGCACGCTCACGCCGTCGATGTACACCTGCATACGACGCCATGCACTTGGGCGTCTGCGTCATCGCCCACCCGAAGATCGGATACGCCGTCGTCGAGTTGAACGGCGCCGCGTCGCCCGGAATCGTCGCCCCCTGCGCCGGCGTGTCGATCGCCGCCGAACGGCTTGGTCGCGTGCTCGTTGTCGAGCGTGACCGTCTTCGTCCCCAGCGACGTCACGTGCGCCTCTTCGTCGATCGCATACGCCGACAGCGTGAACGTCCCCTGCCCGCCCTGCGGCGTGCTCGTCGTCCAGGTCCGGCAGGAAGTTCGTCAGCAGCAGATAGCCCCACGCCGCGCGGTTGTTCGGCCGGCGCGTTCGGATAGAGCGCCTCCGACATCCGGCCGCGCGCCCGGCACGAACGCCGCGTTGCCGATGTAGACCTGCGTCGACCCGTCCGGCGCCGCCCGGCACGCGCTCGCCGCCAGGTCCACCGACGTGCAGTTGCGCCAGATCTCCACGCGGTTCACGCCCACGTCGTCCAGCGCCCAGCCGGTCACCGCCAGCGACCCGGTCACGCCCGTCGCGCCGTCCGTCGGCGTGTCCCAATACCCGAACGGCGCGCGCGCCCGTCGCCGTCTGATCCACCGTCAGCGTCACCGGCACCGTCACGCTCGGCGTCGACGAGGTCGGCGCCGCGATCGTCACGTGCCCCGACAGCGACGTGCTGCCGCCAATCACGTTGCCCGGGTTGACGAGGGCCACCGTGAACTGCCCGCTGCCGGCCCCCGCGCCACTCGTCACCTGCAGCCACGACACGTCGCCGCGTCGCCGTCCACGCGCTCCCCGCGCCCGTGAAGCTCACGCTGACCGTCTGCGCCCCCGTCTGCGCCGTCAGGACGCCGGTCGCGCCCGACTTGTCGCCGCCGAGACTGCAACGACGCCGGCGCTACCGTCGCCGCGCCGTAGACCGTCAGCGTCGCCGCGCACGCTCGCGCGCCGCCGCCGCGTGTTGGTCGCCACCAGCCGATACGCATCCGTTGAGCGTCACCGGCGCGGCCGTAACCGTCAGCGTCGTGGTTCCTCCGCTGTACGGCGAGGTGCTCGACACGTCACTCCACGAAGTGCCGCCGTCGGTCGACATCTGCCACTGCAGCGTCGGCGTCGGCGTCCCGTCGCCGCGGCCGTGAACGACGCCGGCTGCCCCGCGGTCACCGCCACGCCGACGGGCGACAACGTAATCGTCGGCCCCGAGGTGCCAGACGCCACGGTGAAACTGTGCGTCACTTGCGCCGCCGCGCTGTAGTTCGCGTTCCCGGCCTGGTCCGCCGCAATCGTGCACGTCCCGGCCGCGACGAGCGTCACCGTCGTCCCCGACACCGTGCACACCCCCGTCGTCAACGACGTGAACGTCACCGTCAGGCTCGAACTCGCCGTCGCGCTCACCGTGAACGCCGCGTCCCCATACGTCTTGTTCCCCAGCGCGGCGAACGTAATCGTCTGGCCCGCCTGGGCCACCGTGAAGCTTTGTGTCACCTGCGCCGCCGCGCTGTAGGTCGCGTTCCCGGCCTGGTCCGCCGCAATCGTGCACGTCCCGGCCGCGACGAGCGTCACCGTCGTCCCCGACACCGTGCAGACGCTCGTCGTCGTCGACGTGAACGCCACCGTCAAGCCCGAGCTCGCCGTCGCACTCACCGTGAACCCCGTGTCGCCATAACGTCTTGGCCGGCAGCACGGCGAAGGTAATCGTCTGGCTCGCCTGGGCCACCGTGAAGCTTTGTGTCACCTGCGGGGCGGCCGTGTAGTTCGTGTCTCCCGCCTGATCGACCGCAAGCGTGCACGTGCCGACGCTCACCAGCGTCACCGTCGCGGAGATGGTCGAGCCCTGTCCAACGATCCGACCCGGCCGCGCATCTGAGACATTCAAGGTCACCGTGCAGACGCCCGTCGTCAGCGACGAAAACGCCGGAAGCAAGCCCGAGCTCGTCGAGGCCGACACGCTGAACGCCGCATCGCCGTATATCTTGTCGGCGAGCGTCCCGAACGTAATCGTCTGGCTCGCCTGGGCCACCGTGAAGCTTTGTGTCACCTGTGTGGCGGCGTTGTAGTTCGCGTCGCCAGATTGGTCGACCGCAATCGTGCAGGTGCCGGCCCCCACCAGTGTCACTGTCGCGTTGATGGTCGAGCCCTGTCCAACGACCCGATCCGGCCGCGCATCCCCGATATTCAAGGCCACCGTGCAGACGCCGGTTGTGAGCGACGAAAACGCCGGGATCAGGCCCGAGCTCGCCGAGGCCGGCACACTGAACGCCGAATCGCCGTATGTCTGTCGGCGAGCGTCCCGAACGTGATCGTCTGGCTCGCTTTCGCCACCGTGAAGCTCTGCGTCACCTGCGTCGCCGCGGCGTAGTTCACGTCGCCGGACTGGTCCGCCGCGATCGTGCACGTGCCCGCCCCCACTAGCGTCACCGTGCCCGGGAATGACGAGTCGTGGCCCGTGGCCACGTCCACGCGCGCATCCGCCGTAATGTTCTGCGTCACCGTGCAGACGCCCGTCGTCAACGACGAGAAAACGACAACCTCGGTCGACGTCGCCGTGGCGGTAATGGCGAACGCCGCGTCGCCAAACGTCTTGCCCTCCAGCGTCCCGAACGTGATCGTCTGGCTTGCTTTCGCGACCGTGAAAGTCTGCGTCACCTGCGGCGCCGCGTTGTAATTGCTGCTCCCGGACTGATTGGCCGCAATCGTGCACGTGCCGGCGCCCACGATTGTCACCGTCGCTTGGGGGCCTGACGTCCGGCCCACCACCGCCCCCGGGCGGGCATCGTCCAGGGTGAGCACCGTGCACACGCCCGTCGTCGACGACGTGAACGTGATGAACAGTCCGGCGCTCGACGACGCCGTGATGTTGAACGCCGCGTCGCCGTAGGTCTTGCCCGAAAGCGTCCCGAACGTGATCGTCTGGTCCGCCTTGGTGACAATGAAGCTCTGCGTCACTTGCGACGCCGCGTTGTAGTTGACGTCGCCGGATTGGTCGGCCGCGATCGTGCACGTGCCCGCGCCCACCAGCGTCACCGTGCCGGGGAACGGCGAAGTGTGGCCCGTCGCGACCCCGGGCCGCGGATCAAGCGTGAGGGTCTGCGCCACCGTGCACACGCTCGTCGTCAACGAGGAAAAGACGACAGCCTCGGTCGACGTCGCCGTCGCGCTGACGTCGAACGCCGCGTCGCCAAACGTCTTGTCCGCCAGCGTCCCAAATGCGATCGTCTGGTCCGCCTTGGCGACCGTAAAGCTCTGCGTCACCTGCGCCGCCGCGGCGTAGGTCGAGTCCCCCGCCTGATTGGCGGCAATCGTGCACGTCCCCGCGCCTACGATCGTCACCGTCTGGCCCGAGGTTCGGCCCACGGCCACGTCAGGTCGTGCATCATCAAGAGTCGTGACCGTGCAGACGCCGGTCGTCAGCGACGTGAGCGCGACGAAGAGCCCCGAACTCGACGATGCCGAAATGCCGAACGCGGCGTCGCCGTAGGTCTTGTCCGCCAGCGCATTGAACGTGATCGCCTGGTCCGTCTTCAGCGCGGTCAGCGTTACGTCGTTCGCAGAGTTGCCGACGTACGACACCGTGTAGCGTTCGTTACCGCTCGTGACCGTCGCGCCCTCGGCCAGACCGTTGAAGGTCCCGGTGACCGCCGAGCCCAAACGGTTGTAGATGATCGTGAACACGTCGCCAGGCGTCGGCACGAAGCCCGGGGAGATGGACAGTGTGCCGCCCAGCGTCACACTGCCCTCGTAGATGTCCACCTGGTCGTAGTCGGTGCCGGCGGTCGTGCCGTTCAACTCCATCGCCAGCGTTCCGCCGGAGTTCAAGGTGAGACCGCCGCCCGAGCGGATGGAGAGCTTGCCGGGCGACGTGCCGGGTGACAGGGTGGCGCCGCTTTGGACGGTCACGTTCCCGTCGACCGTCCCCGTGCCGTCGAACGTCGCACCGCTGTTGACCGTGACGTTCGACTTGAGCGTCCCGGTCAGCCGCAGCGTCCCGGCGTTGATCGTGGTCGCACCGGTGTACGAGTTGTTACCCGCGAGCACGAGCGTACCCGCCCCCGACTTCGTCAATGCGCCGGCGCCCGCGTTGCCGCCAAAGCCGCCGTTGCCGGTCTGGTCGCCGATGACGTCGTCGATCGTCTCGGTCTCGCCTGTCGCCGGCGAAAAGGTCACCGTCGTGTTGCCCTGGATGAACAGGCCGCTGCCGAAGGCCGAACCGCTCGAACCGTTGGCGTAGCCGGTGCCGCCAGCGCCGCCCGCGCCCGCCGTCACCGTGTTGCCGTTGATGGTCAGCGCGCCGGCCAGGATCGAGCACGCCGCCGTCCTGCACGAAGATCGCGCCGCCCATCCCCGCGCCGCCGCCCGCGCCGGCCCCGAAGCTGCCGCTGCCGCCGCCGGCCGCGGCCGCACCGCCGCCGAACCCGCCGGCGCCGCTGTTGTTGGCGGCACTACCCGCACCGCCGCCACCACCAAAGCCGCCGGCGCCGCCCGGCGTCCCCGCGCCACCGCCACCGCCAAAGCCACCGGTGCCCGCCACGTCCCCATCTCCGACGCCGCCACCACCGCCAAAGCCGCCATTCCCGCCTACTTTAAAGGTATTCGCAGCCCCGCCCACACCGCCGCCGCCACCGCCACCCACGCCCCCCTTTCCACCGCCACCACCGCTCGCACCACCGGTTCCGTTCGAACCCGCGCCGCCGCTCGCGGCCGACGTGACGATACCGGCCGACCCGTTGGCTGTCACCCCGCCGCCGTCACTCCCCAGCCCGACGCCGCCGCCGCCGCCTGTGAGCCGGCCGCCATTGCCCCCCATTCCACCGCCACCGGCATACGACCCCTTGGTGCCGTCTCCATCTCCCCCGCTGCCCCCGACGGCAGAGTTGGTCGAAAGCGTCACGCCGCTCACCGTGACGGTCGCGAGATTGCCGACGAAGAGGGCGCCGCCCAGCCCCGCCCCACCACCGCCAGGGATCAGGGCAACGCCCCCGTTTCCGCCGCTGGCCTTCGCGTGCTGGATGGTGAGGTTCTCGATCGTGACGGACACGGCCGTGGCCGTGCTGCCGCTGTTGTAGTTGACGACGAAGAAGCCGCGATAGGTGCTGGCGCCGTCGAGCGTGTGGCCGGCGCCGTCGATGGTGACGCTCTTCTGAACGGCCGGAAATCGGCCGTCAGCGTGATGTCACCGGTGAACGTGATCGTGTCACCCGAAGCCGCGCTGGTGATGGCGGTCCGAAGCGTCGCGTCGGTGTTCACGTTGAACGTGGCCGCCGCTCGGATCTGTGCCGTCGCAAGCAGCATCGCGAGGGTGGCCAACGTGCTGACCAACCGACGCCGCCCGATCGTCCAGCCACTCGAGCCGCCGCCCGGAGCACTCGCAGATTCACGGCGCGTCATCGTTCTCCCTCCCGCATCGAAACCGGACCGCACCAGCGGGTCACAAGCCTTCGCCCCTGCCTCGGGGCGACCGGCGTGACGTCCAGGTCTTGTAGCATCTTGCGTGCGCCCCCGAATAGCGGCGTCGGTACCGGAGATGGCCGGCCCTGTCGTGATTACATAAATGAAAACAGATAGACCTCCGAACTGTAGCAGATGCGCCGTTGTGTCGTCATTTAGCCCAGCTAGGGCCTTCGTTTATTTCTCATGGGCGTCACCTATGCGTTCGGGTCGTATGTCCTGGAATGCGCGGAGTGGCGACTTCGCCGGAATGGGGAGACGCTGAGCCTTCCTCCGAAGGCGATTGCCGTCCTCACCCTCCTCGTCGAACGAGCCGGCCAGCTCGTCCCCAAGTCCGAAGATCCTCGCGAACGTGTGGCCGGATGTCAGCGTCGACGAAGCAAACGCCGCGTTCTACGTCGCCATGCTGCGGCGCGCGTTGTCCGATCCTCCGGGCACCGTGTATATCGAGACGGCGAGAACGCTCGGGTATCGATTCGTCGCGCCCGTCACGCTCGTTGACGGCGCAAAAGGGCGGGCCGAATCCACCGTCCCGGCCGCTCCGGTCGGCGGCCCGGCGCCAGGGGAGCCCGAAATCGGCAAGGCGTCCGCGCCGGCGTCGCGCATGAAGCACCGGTCGGTCATCGCCGCACTCGCTGCGGCGACGCTACTGGTCGGAGCGGCGAGCGTGTGGTTTCTGCTCCAGGCTCGCGTCCCAAACGGCGACATCTCGCACGGCCCCGCCTATGACGCATTCGGTACCGCGCCCAGGACCAGTGGACCAGACGCACACCCGCGTCCGTCCGTGCCGCCATCGAGCTGTACACGCAGGCAATCTCGCTCGACCCGACGTTCGCCGGCGCCTACGCCGGGCTGGCGGACTGCTACAACCTGACGAACTCGGGCCTGGCGCCGGCGGTGAGATATCCGCTGGCCAAGGCCAACGCCGAGAAGGCAGTGGCGCTCGATCCGCAGTCGGCCGCGGCCCACACGGCCGTCGCGTTCCTGCGCTACAAGTTCGAATGGCGCTGGCAACAGGCAGAACGCGAATTCGAACGCGCCATCGCGCTGGACCCGAAGTCGCTGGCGATCCGCAGCGACCTGGTGCCGCCGCTGCTGCGCGCCGGACGCCCAGCCGACGCTCGGGCGGTCGTGGCGGCCGGCCTCGAGATCGACCCGAACTGGTATCAGTTCCCGCTGCGCCTGGTGGAGATCCTGACCGCCGAACACCGCGACCGCGAAGCGGCTGAAGAACTTTGGCGCGCGATGGTGCTTCGGGGGGACAAGCTGTCGGACGTCGAAGAACTGCGGACGGCCTTCGACAAAGGGGGTCGCCGCGCGATGCTCGAAGCGCAGATCGCGCAATTGTTGAGAGAAGAGCGCCAGCCATCCTCGCCGGCCTCCTACCGTCTCGCGACCAGCCTCTCGCTGGCGTATGGCGCACTTGGCGACCAACCGGACACGCTGCACTGGCTCGAGGTCGCGGTCAAACGCCGTGAGGACGCCGTCATCCTGATGCCGACCGACCCGAGCTACGACTGCGTGCGCCAGACACCGGAATTCCTCCAGCTGCTCGAGCAGGTCGGCCTCGCGCCGCGGTAGGGCGAGACGCCGCGGGCTCTACCGGCAGCCGGGCACCTTGTAGCCCCCAATCCGCGTCGAGTACGTCGTCGCGCCTTTCTTGAAGTAGTCGCCGACGTACCACACCGTGCAGTCGTCCGACGGGTCGACCGCCGTCTGTGAGTAGTCCTCCCAGCGCAGCGTGTTCGTCTGCGAGGCCTCGCCGTCGGCCAGCACCGTCTCCTTGAACGTCAGCATTCCCTTCGGATCGCCGGCCAGACGCGCGGCCATGCGCTGGCCGGCGTAGTGTGGCGTGCCGCCGAACGAGTAGCCGATCACGATGTTGCCCTGGTGGTCCATCGCCGGACTGGCCATCCAGCGGAAGAACCCGTCGGGCGCGTACGTGCCCTGCTGGTACAGCTCGAGCCTTCGATCGTTGGCCACGCGCAGCTCGTACCACCGCACGCCGCCCGCGCCCGCCGTCGTGTTCACCGAGTGCGCCACGACAACGGACTCGTGCCCGTTGACGCGGCGGTACACCAGACGCGCCATGATCTTGTCCCCCTGCGCATCCAGCCGCCGATCGGTGTCGGGCTGCGGCACGCAATTGGTGAGCTGGCCGTCGCAGAGATAGTGATACGGCGCGCACCGCGATCTTCTGCGGGCCGCTCATCGTCGTCTTCTCCGGATTCTCCCAGTCGACGTGGAGCTGCCACGCGTACAGGCCATCGTCTTCCATCACGCCCTCGAGCTGTGTGCCGCCGGCGGCCAGCACGATTTCCGGCGCGCCGTCCGGCGGCAGCGCCTGGCCGTCGAGGTCCGCGATGTTCAGGAAGTTGACGCCGTCGACGATGACACACTGTTCGGTTGCCGGCTCGCCTTTCAGCATGCGGGCGCGGTCCACGGCACACGCGTGCTTCTGGATGACCGTGTCGCCCGTGCTCGTCGGCAGGTAGTAGCCATCCGGCCAGACGGCCGGACGCGGATAGTCCGGGAAGAGGGGCCGGTAGAACTCGTAGCGGTAATACTTGCCGAGCGGATCGCTCGACGCGCTCACGGCGTAGCACATCGAGTACGGGCCCTGCGGCTGCGGCCCCCGACCGCGGCCCGTGCCACGAGCTCCTCGCCCACGTCCGCCAGGCGGCGTCGGGGGCGGGGGCGGGGGCGTGATGAGCTGGGCCGCAGCGCCCGGCTGGCCGGGTCGGCCGGGACGGCTCGGCGTTGCCGGCTCGCCGGCTTTCGGCTCCGGCATCGGCTGGTCAAGGTCCGGCCCGCGGCTGAACAGGGGCATCACAATCAGCCAGCGATTGGCGAGCTGGTCGTAACGCACGACGGCATCTCCGTTGTTGCGCGCGTCGCACTGGCCGCCGAATCCGTCGAACACCGTGTTGGTGGGCACGGCGCCATAGAGGACGCGGCCGGTCGTGTCGTATTTGGCGCCCTTCTTCGAGAAGACGGCCAGCCTGCTGTTCACGATTTGAACAATATGGTCTGGCCCGACCGCCAAACTGTTGTCCGAGGGGTTTCGACCCGTCGATGGGCCCTGGGGGCCGTCGAACCCGACCCCGAGCCCGTCGAAGCTGGACGCCAGCGTCACGGCGGGTTTCTTGCCAGGCGTACGCTGCTCGATCGCTCCCGAGCCGTCGGGGGTCGTGATGACTGGCGGGACGATGGGCTGATTGCCCCGGCCCTGCCCCGGCTCACCTTCTTCTGGCGCCAATCCGCACCCACCGAGCTCCTCCGCGCAGTCCAGGCGGGCGGGAGCGGCGTGCGCAGAAGTGTGCAGATCCGCGAGTGGGCGCGATTCATCGTGTGCCGAAGCCGCACGAACCTCCACCCTTGGCCTTGCCTGCGTCGTGGTTTCGGTGTTCCCCGCCCCTCCCGATTCCTGGCCGACCGTCCACGCCGCCAAGCCGGCAATCCCGACAATCGCCAATCCCGCAAGAACCCGAGAAGGTTGTGCCATGCGGGGCACTCTAGCCGGGGCGCATCCGCGCGACAAGTGGGCTGGCGATGATGGCGCCATTAGGCAGCATGTTTCCCCAAATCCCACGGGAAAAGCTGCTTGTGATACTGAGCCGGACAGTGGTAAAAGGAGCGTGCCAGCTTCCCGAGGGCCTGCCTACCTGTGAGAAATCGTGGCGTTCCGCTTGCGTTTGCTGCCGTCGTGGCCGTCGGCCTGACCGCTGGTGTGGTTCGTGCGCAGCGAACGACGACGCCGGCGCCCCCCCCGTGGTCGCGCATACACCCACCCACCAAGCCACCGCGGCTGACGCGTCCGGCTCGACCGATTTGATCGGCGACTACTGCCTGACCTGTCACGACAAGTACGACGCGAAAGGCGAGCTGGTTCTCGAGGACTTCGACCCGGCGCATCCCGAGCAGCAGGCGGAGATCGCCGAGAAGGTGATCCGCAAGCTGCGCGCGGGGCTGATGCCGCCGGCGACCGAGACGCATCGCCCGTCGCGCGACGAGGTCACCGCGTTCGTGACGAGGCTCGAGACGAAGCTCGACGCCGACGCGGCGAAGCATCCGAACCCCGGCCACCGGCCGTTCCAGCGCCTGAACCGCGCCGAGTACGCGCGGACGGTGCACGACCTGCTCGACATCGACGTCGACGTCAACGCGTTCCTGCCGCCCGACACCATCAGCCACGGCTTCGACAACGTCGCCGACGTCCAGGGGTTCTCGCCGGCGATGATGCAGGGCTACATGCGGGCGGCGGACAGAGATCAGCCGCGCGGCGATGGGCGATCGGCACGCGACGGCGCTGTCGGTGACCTACCGCGTGCCGCGGACGGCATCGCAGGTGGTGCACGTCGACGGCACGCCGTTCGGCACGCGCGGTGGTCTGGCCGTCGGTACACAACTTCCCCGCCGACGGCGACTACGTCTTCACGATCGAGCTTCACCCGTCGCCGACCGGCCAGCTCTTCGGGATGTACGCGAAGAACGAGCAGCTCGAGATCTCGGTCAACGGCGAGCGCAAGGCGCTGCTCGACGTCAACCCGCGGATGAGCGAGAGCGACCCGAACGGGATGAAGATGGAGACACCGCCGATCGCGATCGAGGCGGGGCCGCAGCGGATCGCCGCAGCGTTCATCCAGCACTTCGAGGGTCCGGTCGACGACCTCATCGAGCCGATCGAGCACACGCTCGCCGACACGCAGATCGGCACCAGCCAGGGCATCACGACGCTGCCGCACCTGCGCGACCTCGTCATCACCGGGCCGCGCAACATCACCGGCATCTCCGACACGCCGAGCCGCGACAGGATTTTCGTCTGCCATCCGTCGAGCGCCGCCGACGAACGGCCGTGCGCGACGACAATCGTCAAGACGCTGGCGCGGCAGGCGTATCGACGCCCCGTCACGCAGGCGGACGTGGACGCGCTGCTCAACTTCTACGACGCGGCGCGCACGAGCGGCGACTTCGAGGACGGCGTGCGCACGGCGGTGCAGGCCATGCTGGCGAGCCCGGACTTCGTCTTCCGCCTCGAGCGCACGCCCGCCGACGTCAAACCCAACGAGGTCTACCGCATCGGCGACGTCGAACTGGCGTCGCGCCTCTCGTACTTCCTCTGGGCGAGGCGCCCGACGAAGAACTGCTCGACGCAGCCGAGCACAACTCGCTGCGCGACCCGGCGGTGCTCGACCGCGAAGTGCAGCGCATGCTCGCCGACCCGCGGGCCGACACGTTGTCCACCCGTTTCGCCGCCCAATGGCTGCGCCTGCAGGACCTGCAGAACATGCAGCCCGACGCGCTCCTCTATCCGCACTACGACTGGCGGCTCGGCCAGGCCATGACCGAGGAGACCGAGCGCTTCTTCGACAGCATCGTCCGCGAAGACCGGAACGTGCTCGACCTGCTGACCGCCGACTACACGTTCGTCAACGAGCGGCTGGCGGCCACTACGGCATCCCGCACGTCTCGGGCGAGAACTTCCGCGCGTGAAGACGGTCGAGATGTGCGGCACGGCCTGCTCGGACAGGGCAGCATCCTGGTGCTCACGTCGGTCGCCGACCGGACGTCGCCGGTCCAGCGCGGTAAGTGGGTGATGGAGGTGCTGCTCGGCACGCCGCCGCCCCCGCCGCCGCCCAACGTGCCCGCGCTCGACGAAACCAAGAGCGTCCACGACGGCAAGACACTGTCGGTGCGCGAGCGGATGGAGGAGCACCGCCGCAATCCGGTGTGCAACGCCTGCCACCGGATGATGGATCCCATCGGGCTGTCGCTCGAAAACTTCGACGTGACCGGCGCGTGGCGCATCAAGGACAACGGCGTGCCGGTCGACCCGGCCGGCCAGATCTACGACGGCACGCCGCTCGACGGACCGGCGGCGCCTGCGCGCGGCGCTGCTCGCGCACCGGACATGGTGCTGCGCCACTTCACCGAACAGCTCATGACCTACGCGCTCGGCCGCCGCGTCGAGTACTACGACATGCCGGCCATCCGGTCCATCGCAGCGACGCGATGGCGCACGATAATCGGTTTTCGTCGTACATCCTCGGGATCGTTAACAGCCCGGCGTTCCAGATGAGCATGGCGGAGCCGTGGCCGCGCGCCGGCGGCACCAGGAACGGCGACGCAAGTCTCGAGGGAAGCAGGCATGACTTTCCTCACGAAGAAGCACATCTCGCGGCGCACGGTGTTGCGTGGTATGGGCGTGACGCTGGCGCTGCCGGTGCTGGACGCCATGGTGCCGGTCGCACCGCCTGCGGCGCGGCGACCCGCGCGGCGTCGAAAGACCCGGCTGGTCGTGTATCGAGATGGTGCAGGCGCGGCGGGCACCAACGACCTGGCGCACGAAGAACCTGTGGTCGCCGGCGGAGCGTGGCGCGGGACTTCGACCTGTCGCCCAGCAGCCTCGACCCCCTGGAGCCGTTCCGCGACTACCTGACCATCATCAGCAACACCGACGTCCGCACGGCGGAGGCCGTTCAGCGCCCGGAGATCGGCGGCGACCACTTCCGCTCCAGCGCCACGTACCTCACCCAGGCGCACCCGAAGCAGACCGAGGGCTCGGACGTGCACGCGGGCAACTCGCATGGACCAGATCTACGCCAAGACCGCGGCCAGGACACGCCCATCCCGTCCATGCAGTTGTGCATCGAGAACGTGGACCAGGCCGGGCGGGTGCGCCTACGGATACGCGTGCGTCTACACGGACACGATCAGTTGGGCGTCGCCCACGAGCCGCTGCCCATGATCCGCGATCCCCGCGTGGCCTTCGACCAGCTGTTCGGCGCCGGCGGCACGCCCGACGGAGCGCGCGAGCGGCGGCGCACCGAGCGCAGCATCCTGGACTGGATCGCCGGGGAGGTGGCGCGGCTCAAGCGCGAGCTCGGCCCCACTGACCGGCGCGCGCATGGACCAGTACCTCGACGAACATCCGCGAGATCGAGCGCCGCATCCAGCGCGTCGAGGCGCACAACACGAGCGGCGAGCCCGCGAGCTCCCGGGGCGCCCGCCGGCGTGCCCGACGAGTTCGACGAGCACGTGAAGCTGATGTTCGACCTGCAGGCCGTGGCCTTCGCCGCGGACATGACCCGCGTGTTCTCGTTCAAGATGGGTCGCGACGGCTCCGGCCGGGTGTACCCCGGGAGCGGCGTGAACGCCGGCTTCCACCGCGCGTCGCACCACGGCGAGCAACGAGAAGCACGTCCTCGACTTCGACAAGATCAACAGTACCACGTGAGCATGGTGCCGTACTTCCTCGAGGGCTGAAGGACACGCAAGGAGGGCGACGCGCAGCCTGCTGGACAAGACGCTGATCATCTACGGCTCGCCCATGGGCGACTCGAACCTGCACAACCACAAGCGGTGCCCGCTGTTCGTCGCCGGAGGCGCCAACGGGCGGCTCCCGGGCAACATGCACATGAAGGCGCCGGACGGCACGCCCATGGCGAACGTCGTTCCTCGCTCTTGCTGCAAGGCCTCGGCCTGGACGACGTGAAGAGCTTCGGCGACAGCACCGGGCCGCTCGCGCTGGCGCTGAACACGACCTGGTCTCGACATGGGTCTTGGGGCGTGTCGTGCCACCTGTCGTAGGGCCACGGCCTGCCGTGGCCGACAACTGTGAAGGCGGAACATGCTGAAGAAGATCCTGTTCGGAGCGTTCTGCGCCGTGCTGCTCCTGGCGCTGTCGTTCGCGCCGCTGCGCGCCGCCGCCGACGACACCCGCGTCGCCGATGCCGCGATGCGCGGCGACGGTGCGAACGTCAAGGCGCTGCTCGACAAGGGCGCGGACGTCAACGGCGCGCAGGGCGACGGCATGACCGCCCTCCACTGGGCGGCGTCGCGCAACGACCTCGCGATGGTCCAGGAGTTGCTCGCGGCCGGCGCCGAGCGTCAAGGCGACGACGCGGCTGGGCCGCGTCGCCGTTGTTCCTCGCGGCCAAGAACGGCGACGCGTCGATGCTGTGGGCGCTGCTCCACGCCCAGGCGCCGACGCCAAGGCACATTCAGACCGACGGCGCCACCCCGCTGATGATCGCCTCGTACGGAGGGCAACCCTGAAGCCGTCAAACTGCTGGCCGGGTACAACGGCGACGTGAAGCACCAGAACGGCGTCGGGGCGAAACCGCGCTGATGTTCGCGGCGGCGAACGATCGCGCCGACGTCATCAAGGGTCCTGCTCGACCATGGCGCCGACCCGCGGGTCACGTCGAAGGTGACCGACCTCGCGGCTGAAGCGGCTGCCGCGCGCGCGGCCCGCGGCGGGCGTGGCCGGGGGGGACGCGGCAGCCGGTCCCGCAGCCGCGGGCGGACGGGGCGCCGCGGCATCCACCGGCCAGGACGCCTCCGCCGCGCGGGCGGACGGTAGGCGCGGCGGCGGCGACCCGGGGGCGCGGCGCGGGCGGTCGTGGTGCGGGCGCGCGAGCGTCGGCCGGCGACCCTCCCCGCGGCGGCCCAGGGACGCGGCCGTGGTGGTGCGGCGCGCGGTGGTGGCGGTGGCGGCAACAACGGCGACGACAGCCGGCCGGCGCCGATGTGACTTCCAGGGCGGCCTGACGCCGCTGCTGTCGCGGCGCGCCGGGCAACATGGCCGGCCGTGCGGACGCTCGTCGAGGTGCAGCATAGACGTCAATCAGAGTCAGCGCCGGTGACAAGGGCGTTCGCCGCTCCTCATCGCGACGATCAACGGCCACTTCGACGTCGCAATGTACCTGCTCGACCACGACACGCGAACCCGAACCTGGCCAGTACAGGCCGACGCCACACCGCTCTACGGCAGCGATCAATGTCACGTACCACGCCGCATGCCTTCTATCCACAGCCGAGCAACCCGAAGCAGGAAAAGACGTCGCTGCTGCGAGATGATGACGTGCGCTGCTCGAGCACGGCGCCGACCCGAACGTGCAGCTCAGCAAAGAAGCTCTGGTACACGGGCTACAACTTCGACCAGTCCGGGCGTGGACGCCACGGGCTCGACGCCGTTCTGGCGCGCGGCGCGAGGCGGGCCGACGTCGACGCGATGCAGTTGCTGCTCGATTACGGGGCCGACCCGACAATCAATTCGAAAGCGGCGGGTCCGGGCCGCCTGCCGAACGGCCGGTCGGATAATGCCGCCGGCGACGACGACGCCTCCTCGGCTGGCCGCCAAGACCGTCATCGACGGCGTCACCCCGCTTCAGATGGCCTCGGGCGCGGGCTACGACGGCAACTTCCAGGTCATCGCCCCCGGCGGGTTCCTGCCGGCCGTGAAGTTCCTCGTCGAGGCGCTTGGCGCCGACGTCAACACCGCGGACTACCGCGGCTACACGCCGCTCCACAACGCGGCGTTCCGCGGCGACAACGAGATGATCGATCTACTGATCTCGAAGGGCGCCGACGTCATGGTCGAGACGAAGGCGGGTATGACGGCCGTCGACGAAGCCAACGGCCCCGTCCAGCGCCTCCAGCCGTTCCCAGACACAATCGCGCTGCTCGAGAAGCTCGGCGTCCCGAACCACCACAAGTGCGTGTCGTGCGGGGGATAGGCGCAGCCATGCAGACGTAGGGGCCGGCTTCAGCCGGCCCGACGCGACGGGACGTAGGGGCCGGCTTCAGCCGGCCCGACGCGCTGACAGACGTAGGGGCCGGCTTCAGCCGGCCCGACGCGTCGCAGACGTAGGGGCCGGCTTCAGCCGGCCCGACAGGACGCGCGGCGACGTAGGGGCCGGCTTGCGGCCGACAGTGCCGCGCGACAGACGTAGGGGCCGGCTTCAGCCGGCCCGACGCCGGGCGGGCTGAAGCCCGCCCCTACTTCTGTCCAAGCTTCCCGAATCTGCCGCACGGCGTAGTCGACCTTCATGTCGAACGCCATCTTGCCC
The DNA here is from genome assembly GCA_963849525.1 of uncultured Acidobacteriota bacterium. Classification (GTDB taxonomy): domain Bacteria; phylum Acidobacteriota; class Vicinamibacteria; order Vicinamibacterales; family SCN-69-37; genus CAVXSP01. The sequence goes on from CAWKHL010000013.1 coordinate 198,056, forward strand.
AGTTCACGGTCGACTGACGCCCGTCGCCGCTGACACCTGACGGGACCGGCCGCGCCTGGCTCGCCGTAGCCGCGGCGCTCTGTCCACCCCGCGGCGGAGGCGGCCTGTCCACCCGCAGCAGAGGCGGCCCCTCGCCCTCTCCCCGTCGACCCGGGCACATCGTAGGCCACGGGCAAGAGGTCCGTGCGCGTGTAGTCGTGCGTCTTGCCTTGCAGGTACATCATCTCGGACGTGTGCCGGAATGCCCGCGTGCGAGCTGACGGGCATGCCCTTCGACTCGGGGTCCCTTGTTGAAGTCGCCCTGCGCTTTGGCGTAGACCTCATCGC
>CAWKHL010000014.1:0-40471 GCA_963849525.1 uncultured Acidobacteriota bacterium
ATCATCGTGAAGGGGTGGGCGTGTGACGTCGTCGCGCGGTCCCTGATGCCGCGGCGGCCAGGCGACAAGGTCAAGACGGACCGACGCGACGCGGTCGAGCTCGCGCGGCGGCTCCGGTCCGGGGACCTCACGACGGTGTACGTCCCGACGGCTGCAAGCCGAGTTAGGCGGCCTTTCTCTCCTCGTAAACGACCAAGGCAATTGACAACACGCTGATGAGAACGATGTTGACGAGCACGCGCTCCGTGTCTCGCTGACTTTGAATCCAATCCCGCGCTTGGCGTATGGTCGCCACCCACTGAATGTCCGCGCCGATCACATTTGGCGCCACCGCATCGTACGAATAAACAATCGGCGACTCTGCGTTGACCGCAACAAACTTCGGCCAGCCCTTCGGAACTTGAATCGCAGCGTCGCTACCTCCAACGCGAGTAATGAGCTTAGGGCGTTCCCGCAATGACTCTCGCCGCTTGACCTCCGTGTTGCTGGTGCGAGCGGACAGAAAGTGCTCGAGGCGACGATACCCGGGATCCTCATCAAACACGAACGCAACAGGGTATCCGCTCGAACTGGCGAGACGCTCTACCGTTCCAGCCAGGGCTGCGCGACCGAACACTGCGTCCCACCAGCCGCTGTAGTCCCCCACGCCATAGACCAGACTGAGAACAGGAATCATAAGTGCGAGCCAATGTCTCGCGGCGAAGCGCACGGTTTTCTTTGGCAGTGCCAATGCGATCTGACATTCGAGTTGCGAGTCATCGATGCTGACCCATCCGCCCAACGTGCCAAATGAGCCGCGCGCCGCGGCCACATGATCGCACAGACCGTCGGGCGCGTCGGCTCCATTTGGGTGTTCGACGGCGCTTCTACCTGCGCGACAACGGGCGTGCTTACGACCGCACCGATGGTACAGCCGCCGCTGACAGCCGCGCAATCAAATAGACGGAGATCCCGAGCAGGAGCGGCGCAGTGGCAACCCCGGGAAAGTAACCTCCGCGTGCGAGTGCGAAGGCACTATGGCCAACCCCATTTCCCAGCTCGAGCAGCGCCCAGAACCATGCCAGGCTTCGAGCCGACGGAAGCCCACGACGCACACGCGCCACATAGCACCAAGCGCCGAACAGCACCAAGGCGATGTTCGCGATCGCGAACCCTCGCGCCAAGTCGCTACTCAGGAGGCTACTGATGAACCGCGCAGGCGCAAGGACGTCGAAAAGGCGGAAGACATACTCTTCGATCGAGTGTGCGGCCTGAGCCATGATCAACGCCAGGAAGGCCGCCCGGCTTCGTAAGTCCATCTCCATTCGTCCGTCGAACTACTATTGGAGTAGATCACTTCAACGCGTTCGCAGCGATCCACCAGACGCCGCCGCACCACCGATCCGCTCCAAGTTACTGCCCGGCCAGATGTTAGCCCGGATAATTCATCAGAAGGTGTCGTTTCGTAGAAACACCTGAACGCCCCCGAGTGGGTACTGAGCAGTGATGAGCTGGCTGTTTCCCCAACGGAGGCGTGCGTGTTGAACGAGGCGACGATACCACAGACTGTTTCGTTTCCGGATCTGTTCGATCGGCGGCTGGTGGCGGCGTTCGATCAACCGCATGCCAGCTCGGATGGGGGCGCCGTCCTGCTCAAAGCCGTCGATCGCAAACTCGGGCTGACGCAGCGACTGACCACGACCTTGACCGATCCGCGTGCGTCGGCCCGGGTGACGCACACGCTGGCGGACCTGCTCGCCCAACGCGTCTTCGGCCTCGCGTGCGGCTACGCCGACGCGAACGACGCGGATCGGTTGGCCGAGGATCCCATTCACAAGCTCTTGCTCGACCGCGACCCGATCCACGGGCGGGCCCTCGCGTCGCAACCGACGCTGTCGCGGTTTGAAAACAGCGTTGGGCCGCGCGCGTTGTACCGGATGGGACGCGAGCTCGCCGCCACGGTGATCGACCGCCACCGCCAGCGCCTGTCCGGGCGGGCGCGCCGGATCACCATCGATCTCGACGTGACCGACGATCCCACCCACGGCGCGCAGCCGCTCTCGTTCTTTCATGGCCATTACGACACGTGGTGTTACCTGCCGTTGCTGGCCTTTGTCTCCTTCAACGACGAGGCCGAGCAGTACGTGTGCGCCGCGGTCCTGCGGCCCGGCAACGCGGCCAGCGCCGCCGGGGCCGAGGGCGTGCTGCGCGCGGTCTACACGTTGGTCCGATCCGCGTTTCCGCACGCGACGGTCCGCGTCCGGCTCGATGGGGGCTTCGCCACGCCGGCCCTGCTCGACGATCTCGACGCGATCGGTGTGGAATACGTCGTCGCGATGGCGAAGAACGCCGTGCTCGCCCGGTACGCCGAACCGGCCATGATCGACGTGCGCGCCACCGTCGCGGCGACCGCCACGACCACGCACGTCTACGACGAGGCCTCGTACGCCGCCAAGACGTGGTCGCACGAGCGGCGGGTCATCATCAAGGCGGAAGTCGTCGCCCTCGACGGGCGCGAGGCGCGTGACCATGCGCGCTTTGTCCTCACGAATTTGGCGCAGACGCCGCGCTGGATTTACGAGCGGGTCTATTGTCAGCGGGGCGAGATCGAAAACCGGATCAAGGAATTGCATCACGGGCTCGAGATCGATCGCACGAGCTGTACGCGCTTTTGGGCAAATCAATTCCGGGTCCTGCTCACGGCCGCGGCATACGTGCTGCTGCAGGAATTGCGTCTCCACGCCGCGCGCACCGTGTATGCCCGCGCCCAGGTGTCCACCTTGCGGGAGCGGCTTCTGAAGATCGGCGTGCACGTCGTGGCGAGCGTCCGTCGACTCGTCTTGCATTTGCCGCGCGCCTACCCCGACACGGTCGCCTGGCGCGCGGTCGCGCGCCGTCTCGGCGCGACATAAATCGTCCCCAGGCCGGCCCGGCGTCCCGCAGACCTCCTGACAGCGGAGCTGTCGGCGTGCGCTGGTGGCTCCGACCTCTTGCTCGCGGGCCGACACCCCATCCGATCGCCGATGACCCGGCGAATGCCACCAGACGCAATCTCCCGGCGCGCGGAAGGCGATCAGGCAGCGGATTTCCATCCTGATGAATAATCCGGGTTAGCACGCTGTCGCGAAACCAACAGGCGACGCGGATACGCGCGAATGATGTGGATAGCTGCGAGCGTTTCGCAGCTATCCACGACCGGCCTTCCAGAGCGGTCCCCGTATCGTCCTGGCACGGTTGGACTTCGCCACGATACCGGCAGGAGCCAGATGTGGATAGCCGCGGCGACGCCACGGCTATCCACCGCCGGATAGGGGCGAGGGTGCCCCGAGCGTCGGTCGAAGGACAGGGCCCAAATCACTCGCGGTCGACGGCGACGGTGAGCACGCGCTTGCCGGCGCGAAGCTCGGCAGCCAGCGCGGGAGACTCGGCCGGCTCGAGCGCGACGATGCGCGCGTCGGGGAGATCATGATGTACGGAATCGGGCTCGCCGAACCGTGCTGGGCGCCCCCACCGGATGCCGCCCGGATGCCGCCCCGGAGTGCTTGTAGGTGACGGGCGTCACCCAGAGCGCGATGCCCGCGACGACGCACCACAGCGCACTCGCCAGCGCGAGGCTGCGGGACGCGATCCGGGTCCACTTCATGGTGGCATGCTCCGGGCGCTCCAGTGTCACAGCCGGCCAATCCTGCCCCCTTCTCCCCGGTCTCCCTGTCCTCTCCGTTGAATTCCCCCCAGTCCCTCCACGGTGGGACGACGACGGCGCTAGAATGGACAGGCCTCCCTGTCGGCTGTCCGAGAACGCCCATGACGCGTGAATTTGCCGTCGTGCCGCTCATTGCACTGGCCGGTGTTCTGGGCGCCGGTTCGTCGCAGCGTCCGACCTACTACGCGGGCGCGCGGACCGTCACGCTCTACACCACGGTCGTCGGCGCCGACGGACGCCTCGTGACCGACCTGACGGCCGACGACTTCGAGGTCGACGACAACGGCGTCCGCCAGCCGCTCACGGTCTTCGCCAACGACATCCAACCGATCACGATTGTCGTCATGCTCGACCGCAGCGCGAGCGTCGTGAAGGACTTCGGCCTGGTGCGGACGGCCGCCGAGGCGTTCGTCGGCCAGCTCGGTCCGGCCGACAAGGCGCGCATCGGCAGTTTCAGCCAGGCCGTGCGCATCGACCCGGAGACGTTCACGACCGACCACGACGCACTCGTCCGCGTGCTGCGCGAGGACCTGCAGGACTCCGGTCCGACGCCGTTGTGGAACGCCGCGTCGTCGGCGATGACGGCGCTCCAGCACGAGAGTGGACGGCGGGTGGTGCTGCTGTTCACCGACGGCAAGGACAATCCGATGGAGCCCGGCGCCACCTACGACGAGGTCCGCGACCGCGCGCAGGCCGAGGAGATCGATGATGTACGGCATCGGCCTCGCCGAACCGTGCTGGACGCCGAATCCGCCGGTCCGGCCGCAGTCCACGCTCGTTCCCGCGGCGTTTCAGCGTCCGACGCCGCCGCCCTGGCCGGTTCCCTTCCCCCGGCTGCCGAAATCGAGGCCGCCGGCCGCCGACACGAAGCCATCACCAGGTACCGGCACCGACGAAGGGCCGTGCATCGTCCGGACGGAGCCCGATCCTCACCTGCGGACGTTGGCCGACGAGAATGGTGGCGGCTATTTCGAGCTGCACACCGCGAGCGACCTCAGCGCGACGTTCGCGCGCGTCGCCGAAGAGCTGCACCATCAGTATCTGCTGGCGTTTTCACCCAAGGTATTCGACGGGCAGGTGCACACGCTCGAGGTCCGCGTGCGGCGGCCGGGTCTCACTGCACGGGCGCGGCGCAGCTACGTGGCCGCGCCGGATCGGTAGATCGGTCAGGCTGTCGGCCACGGCACGCCGTGGCCCTACGGCCGCCACGGCACGCCGTGGCCCTACGGCGCGATCGCAAATACGTCAGCCGACCTGCGACGTGCTGAACGACCAGGCGCCGGCGGCGGTGAGGACCACAGCGGCGAGGCTGATGAGCGCCAGGTCGTACGGCAGCGACCAGCGCACCAGTCCGGCGGCGTGCGCCGCCTCGGCGAGCGACTGGCTCATGCCGTTCGCCGTCCGCACGACGGTCTCCGAGAAGACGACGTTGCGGATGGCGTCGACGCCGTAGACGAGCGGGTCGACCGCATCAGCGCGCGCATCCAGCCGGGCGCCGAGGCCATCGGGAACATGGCGCCGCTCAGGAAGTAGAGCGGCATGACCAGGAAGTTCATGACCATCTGGAAGCCCTGCATCGACGTCATCGCGAGGCGCGATCAGCACGCCCAGGCTGGTGACGGCGAAGCTCATGCAGGAACGACAGGACGATGAGCTTGAGCACGAGCACCACCGACAACGATGATGCCGACGAGCGGCGCGAGCAGCACGAGGAGCGATCGCGACTGCATGAGTCGCGACGGTCGCGCCGCCGAGGCTCTTGCCGACGGCAACGGCCCAGCGCGGCACCGGCGCCACGAGCACTTCCTTCAGGAAGCCGAACTCCCGGTCCCAGATGATCGAGATCGCCGAGAAGATCGACGTGAACAGGATGCTCATGCCGATGATGCCCGGGATACATGAACTTGAGGTAGTCGATGTTGCCGGTCGCGTTCAGGTGCATGGCCCGCCGTGATGCCCTTGCCGAGGATCAGCAGGTAGAGCAGGGGCTGCGCCGAGCGTGCGCGACGATGCGCGTCCTCTCGCGCCGGAACGTCTTGAACTCGCGCAGCCAGATCGTGTAGATCGCCATCAGCGCGCTCATCGGCGGGCTCCGCGCCGCCAGAGCTGGACGCCCTGGCGCATCATGTCCATGGCCGACCCCTCATCGGCGCGGATGGCGCGGCCGGTCAGACCTCAGGAAGACGTCCTCGAGGCTCGGCTGCTTGATCTGCACGGACGTGATCCGGCCGGCGAAGTCGGCCATCAGTCCGGGATGAACTCGGCGCCCGACGGCACCTGGAAGTGCACCTCCTGGCCGGTCTTCTGCACCTCCACGCCGTACTGCGACGCGATGTCCGCCTCGAGCGCGGCGTCGCCGCGCGACGATGATCGTGTCGCCGCCGATGCTGCCGCTTGAGCGCCGTCGGGCGTGTCGATGGCCTGGATCTTGCCGTGGTCGATGATGGCGATGCGATCGCAGTTCTCCGCCTCGTCCATGTAGTGCGTCGTCATGAACACCGTCGTGCCGACTTCGTCGCGCAGCTTGCGCACGTGCGCCCAGATGGCGTTGCGCGTCTGGACGTCGAGGCCGAGCGTCGGCTCGTCGAGGAAGAGGACCTTCGGGTGGTGGAGCAGGCCGCGGGCGATCTCGAGCCGCCGCTTCATGCCGCCCGAGAACGTCATGACCAGCGACGTTGCGCCGGTCCGCACAGGTCGACCATGTGCAGCACCTGTCGGCCCGCGCTCCTGGAAGACGCTCGCCGCGGCACGCCGTAGAGCATCGCGTGGAACTGCAGGTTCTCCGTCCGCCGTCAGGCGGTTGTCGAGCGACGGGTCCTGGAAGACCAGGCCGATCGACCGCCGCACCCGCGCGGCTGCGTGCGCGACGTCGAAGCCGGCGAGCGTGGCGCGGCCGCTCGGTCGGCTTGCAGCAGCGTCGCGAGGATCTTGATGGTGGTGGACTTGCCGGCGCCGTTCGGTCCGAGGAAGCCGAAGATCTCGCCGGCCTCGACGGCGAAGCTCGACGCCGTCGACGGCCGTCAGCTCGCCGAACGTCTTGACGAGTTGGTCGACCTCGATGATGGACAAGGTAGGAAGTGCAGCGGATGCAGGGGGGTGCGCGGACTTCGACTTCGCTCAGCCCCGCCTGAAGAAAGAAGAGCGGGCCGTCCAAACCAAACCTACGGCCTTTGTCCGGTTCCGTGTGCGAGACTACAGCCAACCCGAACGGGCGCCCCCGCCCGCCGGGCCCCAGTCTGAACGGACCCGCTCTTCTTTCTTCAGCGTAGAGACCGGCGAGGCCGGCTCTACGATTGACCCGCGAAACGACGCCGACGCCGACGACTTACACGGCCTGCGCGGTCGGATGCGGCGCGCGACGGCCGCCGCTCGACGAATGACGCCGCGCGTGATCGAGCACGCGGCGGCAGAGCTCCTGAAACCGCAGTTCGAACTCGCGGGCTTCGTCGCCCGCGACTGGCGGCAGGCGCTGCCAGGCGGCCTGGGCGTCCTTGACGGTGTCGACGCCGAGCGCCACTTCGACGTCCTCGGTCGCGCGGCCGCCCATCGCGTTGCTGGCGAGGGCCGAGCGCAGGCGCGCCGCCAGCAGTTCCGTCTGCGACTGGCTGGCCGCTGCTCGGGCTGTCGGTCGGCCAGCGCCTCGACGCGGCCGACGAGCTTCTCCATCCGCTGCAGACGGCCGCCGGATCGAGATCGGTCCCGGCGAACGCCTCCGGTCGAGCCGCCACGAGCCGTGCCGAGCGCGGGCTGCCAGCGATCCGCGAGCGGCCGCATGTCGGGCGACGGGCACCGGCACGCTGCGGCGTCCAGGTCGGTTCGCAGCTCCTGGACGCGTTCGCCAGGTCCGCCGCGTGGCGTCGGCGGCCGCGAAGCCTTCGAGTTCGACGACGAGCGCCTCGCGCTCGGCCAGCTTGTCGCGAGGGCGATTTGGTGCCGGTTGTGGTAGCGCTCGAAGAAGCGATCGGCCGCGGCGCGGAACCGCGTCCACACGCTCGGATTTGTTCCGCCGCACCGGGCCGATCGTCTTCCACTCGGCCTGGAGCCGCTTCATCTCCGCGGCGGCGGCGTCCCAGTCGGTCGACTCGGCCAGGGCCTCGGCCCGCTCGCACAGCGCTTCCTTGCGCGAGAGGTTGTCCGCCCACAGCTTCTTGCGGGCGATCAGGTCTTCCCGCCGGCGCGAGAAGAAGTCATTGCACGCGGTGCGGAACCGCTGGCCGAGATCGCGATCCGCGTCCGTGACGACCGGCCCGAGGCCCTGCCAGTCGCGTCTGCAGTTCCTGGAGCCGGCTGTCGTCCTTGCACCCAGTCGTTCGAGGCGGCCAGCGCCTCGGCCTCCTCGACGATCGCGGTCCGCTTTGCGCGGAGGTTGGCGGCCCGCTCCTCGCGGCGCTGCGCGAAGATAGCCTTCGCAGCGGCCGCGGATGAAGTCGGTGGCGATCCGGAAGCGATCCCAGAGCCGCTGGCCCGACTGTCGCGGCGCCTCGGCGACGTGCTGCCACTTGGCGTGCAGCTCGCGCAGGGCCCGGGCCGTCGCGGCCAGGTCGGGTCTCGCGGCGCTTCCTCGCGAGCTTGAGCGACGCGACGATGGCCTCGGCCATCGAAATCAGCTGCTCCTGGCTGCTGCGCATTCGCGAAACGCCGCCACTCGTCCATCTCCCGCAGTTCGCGGACGCGCGGCGCGACCTGTTCCTGGAGCGTCCGCAGCGCCGCGGCGCGGCCTCGATCGAGCTCACGACCGCGCCTCGGCCGCGCCGGCGGCTCTCGAGGCCCGCGACGATGTCGCGCATCAGCCGCTCGCCCTCGCGCAGCGTGATGGCGTCGGCCTCGGCCACGCGCCGGGCGCGTTCGGTCAGCCGCTGCAGCGCGCTGGACCGCTTCTTCTGACGCCCGGCGTCGGCCTCGGCCAGTCGGGCGGCGTCGTGCGCGGCAAAGTGCGCCGAACGGCGTCGAGCCGGGCGATCAGCTCCGCTGGTGCCGGGCGCGACGCGCCCTGCGAGCAGGGCGGTCAGACCGCGTGCCTCACGGCAGAGTGCCTGCCAGCCCGTCTTCGGCCGCCGCCGCGTCCTCCCGGCGACGTGCAGCGCTTCGGCCTCGGCCACGAGCGCTGTCGAGTGACGCGCTCGCCTCCGCCAGCTGGGCGCCCAACTCGTGCCGCTTCCGGCACGCGGCGACCGCCTGGGCGAAACGCTCTGCCAATCGGTCGGCCTCCGGGCCGTCGCCGACGAGCGGCAAGAGCGATCGCCACTCTTCTTCGATCGGCACCAGTTGCTCGAGCACGTCGTCGCCGTCGAGCGTCTCGACGCGCTCGCAGAGTGCCGTCGCGCGTCGCCAGCGCCTCGGCGCGCAGGCGCGCTGACGGTCGGCGTCCTCCTCGGCCTCGCGCTCGCGTGCGCGCGAACGCCGCTTCGGCCAGCCTTGCGGCGTGGCCGAAGCGTGCGACCGACGCGTCGTCGGTGACCCCGAGTGCCCGCCAGGACTCGGTCAGCCGGGCCAGTTCGGCCCGGGCGACCGTGCGATCCGTCAGTTCGGCCAGGTGTTCAACCGCCTCGGTCAGCGTGCTCTCGCGCCGCTGGCGTTCGTGCGCGGCCGTCTGGCGGGCCGCTTCGGCGGCCTCGAGTTCCTGGATGAGGGCCCGTGCCCGCCGGCTGACCAGCTTCTGGTGCGCGCGCAGTTCGATGGCACGCGAGCTGCGCGAGATCGGGCGCCGGACGGTGACGCGGTCGAACGCCGCCAGCGCGACGTCGCGGTGATCCGCAGTTGAGCGCGATGTCGAGCAGCTCGCCTGCGTCCGTCACCCGGGCCAGCGCTGCGCCCGCCGTCGACTCGTGCTTCGCATGCCGGGCGATGCTGCCGAGCGCGCGCTCGTCGCTCGATCCGCGACAGGGCCTTGTTCCGGACCGCGTCCACCGCGTCGCTCTTGGCGACGGTCGACAGCCGCCGGGGATCGGCAATGGCGTTGACCGCCCAGAGCGCCAGCGTCGCGTCCGCATCCAGGCTGTCGGAACCCAGCGGACGGCAGGCGAGTGTCACCAGCCGCTCGGACGCGCGGTCCCGCGCGTCGGCATCGGCATCGGATCCGGCGATCCGGCCCAGGCAATCCGGGTCCTCGACCACCGCGACGGCCGCTCGACGCACCTTCACGTCAGGGTCGGTCTCGGCCAGTGCCGCCAGCTCGACCGGGTCATCCATCTCTCGAATGGCCTCCAGGCGGACGGCAGGGTCGGCGTGCTTCCAGCGGGGCTGCGGCTTGAGCTTGTCGAGGATACCCATATTCGAGGTTCCTATAAGAAAAGCTCGTGCCGTACTTGGCCGGCCAGTTACGCCCGGTCGAAATCTCATCTAAGTCACTATATGTAAGCGACTTATAGCGAATGGACAGTGCGCGGGGCCGGACGGCCGGAGGGCCGGAATCCAGTATGCCGGATTCGCCAATCCAAACGCCGGGAGCCAGCCCTGGACCGGGACCTAGACCAGGGCCTCGAGCCGGTCCACCAGGGTGCCGAGCTGGTCGATGACGGCCTGGACGGTCGCGGGCTCGCTCAGGTCGACCCCGGCCTGCCGGAGCAGGGTCATCGGATGATCGCTGCCGCCGGCGCCCAGGAGCGTCAGGTACCGGGCCCTGGCGGCGGCGCCATCAGCGCCCGGCCCCGAGATTTGCGGCGGCCAGCCGCGCCGCCGAGGCGAAGCAGGTCGCGTACTGGTAGACGTAGTAGGGCGAGTTGAAGAAGTGCGGGATGCGGGCCCAGGTGATGGGCGTCAGCGGCCTCGAGGTCCACCGCATCGCCGTAGTAGGCCTCGAAGCGCTCCCTGTACATGCCGTTGAGGACGTCGGCCGTGACCGGCTCGTCGCGTTCGACGCGCCCGTGGACGGCCAGCTCGAAGTCCGCGAACAGCACCTGCGTATAGAACGTGCTGGTGATGTTGTCGATTGCGTGCTGAAGCAGCACGATCCGCTCCTCGCGATCGGTGGCCTGGGCCAGCAGGTGCTCGAGCAGCAGCGCCTCGCTCAGCGTCGACGGCACCTCGGCCACGAAGATCGTGTAGTCGGAGTAGACGAACGGCTGGCGCTCGTGCGAGAGCATCGTGTGCATCGAGTGGCCCATCTCGTGCGCCAAGGTGAACACGTCGTCGAGCGTGTCGTTCCAGTTCAGGAGCATGTACGGGTGCACGCCGTAGACCGAGGCCGAGTAGGCGCCGCTCCGCTTGCCCTCGTTCTCGTACACGTCGATCCAGCGCTCGCGGAATCCGCGCCACATGCGGGCCTGGTACGCCGGGCCGAGCGCCGCGACCGACGCCACGATGGGCTCGAGGACCCCGGCGTAGGCGTAGCGGCGGTTCCAGTTCGACGAGCGGGATCGAGAAGTCGTACGGGTAGTACTGCGCCAGGCCGAGGGCCCGCCGTCGCAGCCGGTGATAGCGCCGCAGCGGCTCGACCCCCGCGCGTGTCGTGGCAATCAGGTTGTCGACCACCGATCGCGGGATGTCGTTGCCGTGGAGGGCCGCGTCGAGCGTCGTCTCGTATCCGCGCGCGCGGGCGTGGAACCAGTCGCGCTGGCACACGCTGTGATAGAGCGAGGCGTACGTGTTGAGACTGGCGTTGAAGGCCTCGTAGTGGCCCAGGAACGCGGCGCGCGCGATCGACCTGTTGCCGGCTCGTGGCGAGCACCGCGCGGTACTGGCCGTACGAGGCGGTGATCGTTTCGCCGGTGCCGAGGGTGACCTCCGGAAAGTTCGCATCCGCCGTGGACAGGGCCAGGTACGCTTCGCCCGGCGCGCCGGAGAGCCGCGCCGAGAGGGACAACAGGCGCTCGCCCGGCTCGTCCAGCACGTGTTCCTGCTGGCGGAAGACTTCCTCGATGGCGAACCGGTAGACGGCCAGCCGGCGTCGTCATCCATCCATCCACGAATGGTCTCGAGCGGTAACGCCAGCAACTCCGGATTGAACCAGGACGTGGCCTGCTGCCAGCGGGCCATGAGCGCCTGCACCTGCTGGCGGCGGGCATTCACCGCATTGTCGCGCTGGTCCTCGTCGTATTTCAGCGACGGGAAGAAATAGACCTTGTAGGCGAGCTGTGCCGAGGGCGTCGTTGAGCGCCATGGCCGCGAGCAGCCAATCGGGCCCCTGCGCGAGCGTGCCGCGCAGCGCCGCATACTCGGCGATCCGCTTCTCGAGCGCGCCGCGCGCCGCGTCCCACTCGGTCCACGATGGATAGATGTGCGTCAGGTCCCAGGTGAACGCCGGGTCGAGGTCGGCCCGATTGCGTGAGTGCGGAGCGACGGACGTCGGAGCGGACATGGATCGATCATAACTGGCTACAGGCCACGGGCCACGGGCCACAGGAGTTTCCCGCAATTGTCGCGGCCATTGCCGCCAATCACGGGCGCGGCGGACCGCCCGCGTTGAGTCGGTCGAAACTGACCGAAGCGCGACCTGACTTAGGGCCTGTCAGGAAATAAGTGACGCATTTGGGCCGCCGATCCATCCCGCCTGGCGTCGTTGCTCCTCCCTCAAATACGCCAGGTATTCTCGGTCGTCGCGCCTTGCCAGGCGGGCGTCTCGACGCCCCAAATGCATCACTTATTTCCTGACAGGCCCTTACGCGCGGCGGGGTTCGCTGCCGGTTCCGAAGAGCCTGCCGAGCGGAAGCTCGAACCTTGGCAGCAGCGCCGACGTCAGCACGTCCTCGTGAGCGCGCGTCAAGGAAGGCGCGGCACGCAGTGCGCCATCCGCGGTCCGCGTACACACGGTGACCGTGTCGCTCTGCGGATCGACCAGCCAGGTACTCGCGGACTCCCACGCGTGCGTATAGATCGCGCTTGATGGTCTGGTCCCGCCGCCTGGTTCCCGGCGACAGGATCTCGACGACAATCGCGGGCGCGCCGCGGACGTGCTGCTCGGTGACGATGTCCCGCTGATGGTCGAGGACGACGAGGAGGTCGGGCTCCACGACGTCGTAGTTCGACAGCACGACGTCGAACGGCGCGTAGAACACTTCACCCAGGCCGCTCTGGTGCAGGTAGAGGTCGAGCGCGACGAGCAGCTCACGAGAAATCCGCTGGTGTTTCGTGGCCGGCGAAGGCGTCACGTAGTGCTCCCCGTCGATGAGCTCGTGCCGCTGCCCATCGTCGGGAAAACTCAGGAAGTCCTGGTAGGTGAGCCTGGCGCCCGCACCGTGCGCCACCTCGTCCCAACTCTGCATATGGCGCCATCGTAGCATCGTCACGTCCCGTCCAGCAGCGGCCCTTCCTGTCTGAGCGAGACCCGTGCCAGACGGAGAACAGCGTGATTCGTTCGAGTTCTGGCTCGGCCGGCCGGGACGTGGCAGGATCCGCGAACGTGGCGAGCTCGGAGGACTGCAGAACTTGCGATGCCCGATGGATGAGCCGGTCGGCGAGTTTCCTCGCTGCAGTCCGCGTGTGGTCGCGCAAGAGGGCCACCGTCAGACTACTCGCGGGTCTCGCCCTCGTCACACACGTGCGTACGGACGACGCGACCGTCGCCAGAAGCGAAGGCGAGACCGTGCTGTCACGGTCGGACAGTCCAACCTGGTCGGGACTTGAAATAGGCCTCGAACTGCCGCTCGCCATCACAGACCACCTGGCCGCAGTTCCCGCCGCCGGTGCAATCTGGTGGGCTCCGCCGGACGTCGTGCCGGCAAGCGCCTTCCGGGTGTCGGTGGGAGCCCGCTGGACATTCCGAGCGCACCGTTCCAGCATCCCCACTACCGCCAGTAGTCGCTATAATCCACCCGCACCATGTCTGGAGGACCCATGCACCGCCACCTTCGCTTGATCATCGCTCTCTCGGCGGCCGTCGTCGTCGGCGGCACCGGCATCACGTTGATGGGCCAGGGCCCATCCGGCGTGCCCGTCGCCGACCAGTTCAACCGGCTGCACTTCCGGTCGATCGGCCCCAGCATCATGTCGGGCCGCGTGACCGACTTCGCCGTCTACGAGGCCAGCCCGGCCACCTTCTATGTAGGCACGGCCCACGGCGGGGTCTGGAAGACGACCGACAACGGCGCGACGTTCGCGCCGCTCTTCCAGAACGACGGTTTGATGTCGGTGGGCGACCTGGCTGTCTCGCAGAAGGACCCGAACCTGGTGTGGCTCGGGTCGGGCGAGGGCAACAACCGCCAGAGCATTTCGTGGGGCGACGGCATTTTCAAGTCGACCGACGGCGGCAAGACCTGGAAGAACATGGGGCTCGCCACCTCGAAGCACATCAACCGCGTCCGCATCGACCCGGAGGACAACAACATCGTCTTCGTCGCGGCGCAGGGTCCGCTGTTCGAAAGCGGCGGCGACCGTGGCGTCTACAAGACGACCGACGGCGGCAGCACGTGGAAGCAGGTGCTGAAGGTCGACGCCGACACCGGCGCAAACGACCTCGTGATGGACCCGACGAACAACAAGATTCTGTACGCGTCGACTTACCAGCGTCGCCGGTCGCAGTGCTGCATGAACGGCGGCGGTCCGGGCAGCGGCGTGTGGAAGTCGACCGACGCGGGTGAAACCTGGACGCGGCTGACCAACGGCCTGCCCGGGCCGAACCTCGGGCGCATCGGCCTCGACGTCTACCGCAAGAGCCCGAACATCCTCTACGCCTCGATCGAAGCCGAGAGCGCGGGCGGCGGCCGGGGCGGCGGCGGCACGAACGCGGGGACCGACGGTGGCCTCTACCGCAGCGACGATGCGGGCGGCTCGTGGCACCGCGTGAACGCGGAGAACGCGCGGCCGATGTACTTCGGTCAGGTGCGCGTCGACCCGACCGACGCTGACGTCGTCTACATGGGCGGCGTCGGCCTGCACATGTCGGTCGACGGCGGCAAGTCGATGGAGAACGACGCGGCGCGCGAGATCCACGACGACGTGCACGCCATCTGGATCGACCCGAGCAATTCCCAGCACCTGATGATTGGCGACGACGGCGGCGTGGCGATCTCGTACGACCGCAGCCAGCACTGGATCTTCCAGCGCAACATCGTGGCGGGCCTCTTCTACCACATCGACTACGACATGGACGAGCCGTACCGCGTGTGCGGCGGCATGCAGGACAACTACGTCTGGTGCGGGCCGAGCGCGTCGCGCACGCGGCAGGGCATCAAGGACCTCGAGTGGACGCAGGTGCAGGGCGGCGACGGCTTCGTCGCGCTGCTCGACAAGCGCAACTCCCAGATCGTCTACAGCGAGACGCAGGACGGCAACATCGCGCGGCACAACCGCGTGACGGGCGAATCCAAGGGCATCCGTCCGAGCGCGTCCAACGTCGTCAACGCCGACCCGAACGAGGGCAACTATCGCTGGAACTGGGACACGCCGCTCGTCTTCTCGCCGACCGACCCGGGCGTGCTCTACGCGGCGGCCAACCACGTGTTCCGCTCTACCGACCGCGGCGATTCCTGGACGATGATCAGCCCGGATCTGACGACGAACCCGAACCGCGGCGAGCAGATGATCATGGGCCTCAAGGACAGTGACGTCCATATCTCGCCCAACGACGGCATCTCGGCCTGGCCGACGATCGTCGCGTTCAACGAATCGGCCAAGATGCCGGGCGTGATGTACGCCGGCACCGACGACGGCCAGTTGCAGGTCACGAAGGACGGCAAGAACTGGACGAACATCACGGACCACCTCACCGGGCTGCCCAAGGGCGGGTGCGATCTCAGCCGTCGTGCCCTCGCGCTACGACGCCGGCACGGCCTACGTCACGTCCGACTCGCACCGCATCGGCGACTACGACACCCACATCTGGGTGACGCACGACTTCGGCCAGACCTTCTCGTCGCTCAACGCCAACCTGAAGAGCGAAGCCATCAAGACGCTGACCGAAGACCCGAAGAACCAGGACGTCCTGTACGTCGGCGCCGAGACGGGCATCTTCGTGTCGCTCGACCGGGGCGCGAGCTGGCAGCGGCTCAAGGCAAACCTGCCCGACGTGCGCGTCGACCGAATCGTCATCCATCCGCGCGACAACGCGATGCTCGTCGCAACCCACGGCCGCGCGCTCTGGATCATGGACAGCGCGGCGCCAATCCAGGAGTACACGGCCAGCCAGGCCGCCGACGCGAAGCTGTTCTCGATTTCGCCGGCGCTCGAGTGGAAGGCCGACAACGACACGAACATGGAGTTCTGGGGCCACCGGTACTTCATCGGTGAAAACCCGCCGTTCGAATCGGTCATCCAGTTCGCGTTGAAGAACGCGTCGAGCGACGTGAAACTCCGCATTACCGACGCGACCGGCAAGCCGGTGCGGGAGCTCGACGTCCCGGCCGCCGCCGCGAAGCCGGGAATCGACGCGGTCTGCTGGGATCTGCACGTCGAACCAATCCCGTCGGCCGGCGGCGGCAACGCCGGCCGTGGCGGGCAGGGCGCCGGCCGCGGCGGCCGCGGCGGTCGCGGTGGCGCGCAAGGCCCGGCGGCGGCGGATGCGGGACGGGCAGGGTCCAACAGTGACTTCGTGCCGAACGTTCCGGCGCCGGCGCCCGACGCGGGCTACCTGCCAGAAAACCCGTGCGGCGGGGGCGGCGGGCGCGGGGGCGGCGGGTTCGGTCGCGGGGGCGGCGGGCCGCAGGGGCCGTACGTCCTGCCCGGCACCTACAACGTCGCGCTCGTCGTCGGCGGCAAGGTGGCAGACACGAAGGCGATGAAGGTCGTCATGGACCCGACGATCCAGATGAGCGACGCGCAGCTCAAGCGCTACTACGACATCCTGACGGACCTGCACGACATCCAGCGTCGCGGCGAGGAAGCGGCGCAGGCGATGAACCCGTTCTACGCGCAGATGCAGGAGATCGCCGGCAGAATCGACGGCATGAGCAACGTGCCGGCAGCCGTGAAGACGCAGTTCAAGGCCCTCAACGACCAGTTCGATGAAGCGCGCGTGAAGTTCGGCGTGCCCAGCGCTGCCGGTGGCGGCGGCCGCGGCGGCCGCGGGGGTGCGCCGGCGGCCGGACGGGCCGGTGCTGCGGGTGGACGCGGCGCGGCGGCTGGCGGCCGCGGCGGCCGCGGGGGCGGCGGCGCCAACCGCGACAATGTCGTCGCGCAGGCCGGCAGCGTGAAGGGCGACATCATGTCGTTCTGGGAAATGCCGAGCTCGACCCAGATGGCCGACTACGGCGACGTCAAGGCCGCGTACCGAAGGCCGTCGCCGAGATCAACGCCGTCTACACGAAGGCCACGGCGATGGTCGCGACGCTCAAGAAATACGACCTGACGCTCGACGTGCCCGTGCCGGCGAAGTAGGGGGTCAGACCCCTCCCCTACGTTTGTCGGGCTTCACACCATGACCAGACACACTCTGTCTTTCCTGGCGGCGCTCACGATTGTGAGCGCCGCGTCGTTCTTCGTTCACGCCCAAACGCCGGCGCCCGATCCATCGGGGCCGGTGGACGGTGTGCCCGTCGCTGCCGAGTTCGACGGCCTGCACTTCCGGTCGATCGGCCCGGCCGTGATGTCCGGGCGCGTCACCGCGTTCGCGGTGTACGAGAAACGGCCGGACGTCTTCTACGTCGCGACCGCGCACAGCGGCTTGTGGAAGACGGTGAACAACGGCGTGACGTTCACCGCCGAGTTCCAGCACGAGGGGCTGATGTCGATCGGCGCCGTGGCGGTCAGCCAGTCCGACCCCGACCTCGTCTGGATTGGCACGGGTGAAGGCAACAACCGGCAGAGCACGTCGTGGGGCGACGGCGTCTGGAAGTCGACCGACGGCGGCAAGACGTTCGCCCACGCCGGCCTCGATCGGTCGTTCCACGTCCACCGCATCGCGATCGACCCCGAGAACAACGACGTCGTGTTCGTGGCGGCGCAGGGCAGTCTCTTCGGCCCGGGCGGTGACCGCGGCCTCTACAAAACGACCGATGCCGGCAAGACGTGGAAGCAGGTCCTGAAGGTCGACGAGAACACGGGCGCGAACGAGGTCCAGATGGACCCGACCAACCACCTGATCCTCTACGCGTCGACCTACCAGCGCGAGCGGTCGCAGTGCTGCTTCAACGGCGGCGGCGACGGCAGCGGGCTGTGGAAGTCGGTCGATGCCGGTGAGACGTGGACGCGGCTGACTGACGGCCTGCCGCCCGACGCGCTCGGCCGCATCGGCCTTGCAATCTATCGGAAGAGCCCGAACGTGCTGTACACGTTGAATCGAAGCGCCGTCGGGCGCGGGAGGTCGAGGTGGCCGCGCCGGCGGCCTTGCGACGGGCCCAGGGCAGGCCCTTTCGGCAGGCTCAGGGCAGGGCGCCGGGCGCGGGCGCGGCGGGGCGTCCGGCGACTCCGGCCTCTACCGGTCGGACGACGGCGGGGCGTCGTGGCGCAAGGTCGGGAGCAACAACCCGCGCCCGATGTACTTCAGCCAGGTGCGCATCGATCCGAACAACCCCGACCACCTGTTGATGGGAAACGTGCAGGTCGGCTTCTCGACCGACGGCGGCGAGACGTTTCACAACGCCGACGCGACGATTCACGACGACACGCACGCAATCTGGTGGGACCCGGCCGACTCGAGCCACATCATGATCGGCACCGACGGCGGCGTCGGCATCACCTACGACGAGACGAAAACCTGGCACTTCCTGAACAACCTGCCGATCGGGCTCTTCTACCACATCGGCTACGACATGGAGACGCCGTACAACGTGTGCGGCGGCATGCAGGACAACGACGTCTGGTGCGGGCCGAGCGCCGTGCGCAACCAGCGCGGCATCTCGAACGAAGAGTGGAAGCGCCTCCAGATCGGTGACGGCACGGTCACGATCGTCGACCCGAGAGATTCGCGAATCGTCTACAGCTCGACGCAGGACGGTTCGCTGCAGCGCAAGAACCGCATCACCGGTGAATCGCGATCGATTCGGCCGCAGCCGGCGCCCGGCGACCCGGCGCTGCGCTGGAACTGGGACACGCCGATCTCGTTCTCGCCCGACGGCCGCGCGCTGCTCGTGGCCGCGCAACGCGTCTTCCGATCGACCGATCGGGGCGATTCGTGGACCGCGATCAGTCCCGACCTGACGACCGACGCGAACCGCGACGACCTCACGATCATGGGCCAGAAGGACAGCGACGTCCGGATTTCGCGTAACGACGGCATCAGTGCCTGGCCGACCATCGTCACGCTCGCCGAGTCACCGAAGCAGGCCGGGGTCTACTATGCCGGCACGGACGATGGCGTCGTCAGTGTGTCGACCGACGGCGGCAAGACGTGGGACAAGACGCTGGCCGACCGCATGCCCGCGTTCCCGAAGGGCGCGTGGGTGTCCGAGGTCGTGCCGTCGCGCTTCGATGCCGGCACGGTGTACGTCTCGGTGGATGCCCATCGTCTCAACGACTACGACACCCACCTGTGGATGAGCCGCGACTTCGGCGCGACGTTCCAGTCGATTTCGTCGAACCTTTCCGGCCAGGTCATCAAGACGCTCACCGAAGACCAGCGCAACCCTGACGTGCTGTACCTCGGCGCCGAGACAGGCCTCTTCCTGACCCTCAACCACGGCGGGAGCTGGCAGCGGCTGGCGGCCAACTTCCCGACCGTGCGCGTGGACGAGATCACGCTGCACCCGCGCGACAACGCGATGCTCATCGCGACGCACGGCCGCGCGCTCTGGATCCTCGACCACCTCGAGCCAATCCAGGAGTACGCGGCGGCGGCTTCGTCCGCCAAGGCCGCGACGCTGTTCTCCGTGCCGACGGCCCTCGAGTGGAAATCCACCGACGACCTCAACATGGAGTTCTGGGGTGACGACTTCTCGCTCGGCGAGAACCCGCCGAAGGACGCCGTGATTCCGTTCTATCTGAAGAGCGCCGCCAAGGACGTGGCCGTGAGAATCAGCGACGGCTCGGGAAACGTCGTGCGGGAACTCGAGGTCGCCGATGTCGAGCCCGGCGTCCGGACCGTGTGCTGGGACCTGCGCGTCGAGCCGCTGCCGGCGACAGGCGGGGGCGGACGCGGCCGCCGTGGCGGAGGCGCCGGGCAAGGACGAGGCGGCCTGCCGCAGGTCCCAACCGAAGGCCCGACCGCCGGGTTCGTGAACGTTTGCGGCGGCGGCGGCCGCGGTGGCTTCGGCGGATTTGGCGGCGGTAATGCCGCTGGTCCTTACGTCCCGCCCGGCACGTATTCGGCTGCGCTCGTCGTCGACGGCCAGGTCACCGACACGAAGCCCATGCGGGTCGTCCTGGACCCGGCCGTCCAGATGAGCGACGCACTGGCGAAGCGCTACTACGACCTGGTGATGGAACTGCACGAACTGCAGCGGCGTGGCCAGGCCGCCGCCGAAGCCATGGCGCCGTTCTATACGCAGATGAACGACGTCGCCGGCCAGTTGCCTGGCAAGAGCGATGTGCCGGCTGATGTGAAGACGAAGTTCGACGCGCTGCGGAAGAACTTCGACGCCGTCCGTGTGAAGTTCGGGGTGCCGGCGCCGGCCGGTGGCGGCCGCGGCCGTGGGCGTGGAGCGCCACCCAATCCCGATGACCTCGTCGCGCGTGTCGGCACGCTCAAGGGCCAGATCCTGGCGTTCTGGGAGATGCCGGGCGACGCGCTGATGAAGGAGGACGCCGAGCTCAAGGGCGCGCTGCCGAAGGCCCTGGCCGAGCTGAACCGCGTCTATACGGCCGCGACACCCGTCGCGCTGGCGCTGAAGAGGTACGGCCTGACGCTCGACGTGCCGCCGCCGGCCCGGTGACTTCGACCAGTCATCTCCGAGGGCTGGTAGTAAGTCTGGGCGAGGACATACAGTTCCACGAGCATGTCCAAAGTCCATCCGGTCTACATTGTTCTTGTCGGTGCCACCGCAGCCGCCCTGGCGTGTCCCGCCGGCGCCGCCGCTCAGAGTACCTCGTCCTCCCAGCAGACGCCTCCCACCCAGCAGACGCTTCCCACGGTCAGCCAGCAGGTGGAGGTCGTGGCAACGCGTGTTCCCGAGGCGCCGCACGACGTGCCGGCCGGCGTCGAAATCGTCACCGGCGATGAGCTTCGCGCGCGCGGCGCGACGAACCTGCGGGAAGCGCTGAGCCTGTCGACCGGCGTTGAGATTTCGCCCGGCGGGGACGGCGGTCCGGCCGGGTCGGTACCGGCGTTTCTCGGCCTCCGCGAGTTCGACGCGTTCCTGCTCGTCGTCGACGACATTCCGTGGGGCGGCGCGTTCAATCCGGCGTTGACGACGCTCAGTCTGCGCGACGTCGAGCGCATCGAGATCCTGCGCGGTCCGGCGCCGATCACGTACGGCGCGACGTCGTTCGTGGGTGTCATCCACGTCGTGCACAATCCCGCGTCCCTGCACACGACCTACGCCACGGTGAGCGGCGGTCAGTACGGCAGCGGCAGCGGCGCCGTGGACTTCGCGCTGCCGCAAGCGGGCCGTTGGGAGAGCCGGCTGACGGTCGACGGCGAGCGCAAGGGCTTCTCCGACGACCGCACGTCGTTCTCGCGCGGCCACGCGATGTATCGGGGCGCAACGTCCGGGGGAGACAGCCGCCTGTGGGTGATGGCCGACGTGAACTTTCTCAACCAGGACCCCGCGAGTCCGTCGCCGCGCCAGGGCGCGTCCTTCTCGCCGCTCGTGCCCATCGACGCGAACAACAACCCGGCCGGGGCGTTCATCAACGACCGGCGCGTGACCGGCGCGTTCGGGATGGAGCGGTCGTCGTTCGGCGCGAGCAGGTTGAACATCACGGCGTCGTTCTCGCACTCGGCGCAGAGTCTGTTCCGCGGCTTCCTCGACGACTTCGGTGCCGGTCCCGGCGAGGCCAACGCGCTCGGCCTGCGCGAGAACATCGACCTCACCGACATCTACGCCGACGCGCACTGGACCTGGCCCGTCCGGGACAATTGGCAGATCGTCGGCGGCGCCGACTTCCTGCACGGCAGGGGCGACGCCAAGGGTGCGGACTTCGACTACTACTCGCCGTTCAACGGGTCGTCGGCCACGTCGGTGTCCGAGCCGACGGTTCTGGACCTGGGCTCGGAGGACCGCCGGGAGTTCTTCGGCGGCTACACGCTGGCACAGTGGACGCCGACGCCAAAAGTCCGCGTGTCCGGCGGCATTCGCCTGAACGTGACGTTCGAAGAGCGCGGTGAGGGCGAGACGGCGGCCCAGAAGGCGGCCGAGAAGGACAAGGGCGTGACGCACGTCCGGCCCGCCGGCAGCCTCGGGGCGATCTTCACGGCCTGGGAAGACGGTCCCGACCACGTCAACGTCTTCGTGAACTACCGCGACACGTTCAAGCCGGCGGCGATCGATTTCGGATTGGGCGAGGCCGATGCCGGCGCCGCCGCCGAACAGGCGTCGCTGCTCAAGCCGGAGACCGCGCGCAACTACGAAGGCGGCGTGAAGATTCGGATGGCGCAGGCCCGCGTGGATGTCGAAGCCGATGTCTTCCTGATGAACTTCAACAACCTCGTGACGTCGACGACCGTCGGTGGGCTGCCGGCGCTCATGAACACCGGCAAGCAGCGCTTCAAGGGCATCGAGCTTGCGACCGATTTCCGGCTGCCGCAGCACGTGACCGGCCGCGTGACCTACAGCTACCACGACGCGAAGTTCACCGACTATGCGGCGGAGTTCGACGGTGTGCTGACCGACCTGACGGGCAAGCAGCTCGAGATGTCGCCGCACCAGCTCGTTTCGGCCGGCGTCCTCGTGTCACCCGACAGCGGCGTGGTGGCGAACTTCAGCGTGAACTACTCGGGCAAGCGAGTACCTCGACAAACGCAACAATGTGCTGGCTTCCGGTTTCGCGACGGTCGACGCCGGCGTGGGTTACCGGTTCGACAAGTACGAGATCCGCATCGATGGCCGGAACCTCGGCAACCGCCGTGACCCGGTGTCGGAAAGCGAGCTCGGCGACGCACAGTACTACCGGCTGACGGCTCGGCGCGTCGAAGCGACGTTCGGGGTCAGCTTCCGGTAGTCAGCCGGCGTGGAGCAGCGTGTTGGACGTAGGGGCCGGCTTCAACCGGCCCGACAGGCCCGACACCGATCCGGTCGACGTCCGCGCAGCTCAGCGTAGAATCCTTTGTGCGCACGCTGTCGATCGCCACTCCGACGCACGGCCGCGTTCTTGTCAGAGACGGCAGGGACGCGGCCGGTACGCCTTCATTCCTGATCGGCTTCCACGGCTACGGTCAACGCGCTGAGGACCTGCTCCAGGAGCTCGAGCGGATTGCGCCAGACGACCGCTGGACGTTGGCGTCCCTGCAGGGGCTCCATCGGTTCTACACGCGCGACAACCAGACCGTGATTGCGAGTTGGATGACACGTCAGGACCGCGAGGACGCGATCGCGGACAACATGGAGTACGTGGCCAAGGTTCTCGACGCTTTGGGCCCTGGAAAGCTGGTGTTCGTCGGGTTCTCGCAGGGGGCCGCGATGGCGTATCGTGCGGCCCTGCTCGGCCACCGCCGCGCGGCGGGTCTGATCGTTCTCGGCGGCGACGTGCCGCCCGATGTGAAAGGTGTGCCCGCCGATCGCTGGCCGCCGCTGCTCATTGGCGCGGGCGATACCGACTATTGGTACACCCCGACGAAAGTCGCCGCCGACGCCGAGTTCCTCCATGCGCACGGCGTCGCGTTCGACCTCTTCCGCTTTCCAGCCGGCCACGAGTGGACTGACGCGTTTCGGGAAAGAGCGCGAGCGCTTCTGGGCAGTACGTAGCGCGGACCTTCAGGCCCGCGGGTCGCTGATCCACGCCGCGGCGCGGTCGAGCGCACGGCCGAGCAGGCCGCCGTCTGGATCCGCTCGTTTGGACGCGACGAGCGAGTGGTCGCCGCCTTCGAGCGACTCCAGGACGGCGGAAGGCAGCCGGCCGGCGAGCTCGATCAACTCGGCCGGCGAGCCGAACGGGTCGCGCGTGCCGGAGAGGAAGAGCATCGGCACCCCGACGCCGGGCAGGTGCTTGTCCCGTCGCTGGGCGGGCTTGCCCGGCGGGTGGAGGGGATATCCGAAGAAGACGAGTCCGCTGGGCGCCGGGTTGAAGCCACCACGTGCCGCCACCTGTGACGCGATCCGTCCGCCCATCGACTTGCCGCCCGCGAACAGCCGCTATCCAGCCGGCGCCTGAGCCGCAGCCGCCGTCCAGACCGCTTCGAACGCCGCCTCGAGGATGGGCGCCCGGTCCGGCATCCTTCGGCCCTGCTCCTTGTAAGGGAAGTTGAACGTCACCACCCTGACGCCACGGTCGGCCAGCCCCTGCGCGACTTTCTTCACCCAAGGATGGTCGTGGCCCGCCCCGGCGCCATGGGCGAGGACGAGTGTTGGCGCGGCGGGGTCGAAGGCAGCATAGAGGCGCACGGTCAGTATTCTGGCAGGCCTGGGCACTGGGCCCTCGCTGATCGCCCGGGCACGCTCGAGTTTCGGGGTCACGCTCAAGTTTCGGGGTCAGGCCCCGAGTCAACCGGCTCGTCGTTGTCAGGGTCAGAACCCCCACGAAGGCTCACCGACGCAATTTTCAGGGTCAGGCCCCGATCGCCCCGATCGCCCGAAATCGCCCGGCGCCCGACGACTGAGGGGTTGCAGGCATCAATCACTACATGTAGATTTATAGATATGAGTCGGCCTCCGCCTGTTCCGGCTGCTCGGCGACGACGACGCGGCTGCGGCTCGTCCGCGTGCTCTCGCGCGAGCGCCTCAACGTGTCCGAGCTGACCGGCGTGCTGGGCCTGGCGCAGTCCGGTGTGTCGCGGCACCTCGGCCTGCTCAAGGACGCCGGGCCTGGTCAAGGAGCAACGCGACGGCGGCTACACCTGTACCGGCTCGGCGCCGGCGCTCGACCGCGGCGTCGGACGCCCGGGCGCCGCTCTGGCCGTGGCTCGCGGCGGAATTCGCCGCGGCCACCGCGGGGACGCGCGCCGACGATGCGCGGCTGCGAGGAAGTGCGGCGGGTGCGGAAGGAGAGCTTCGGCGAGCACGCGGGCCCGGCGCGCGCGAGCGCCGGCAGCTCGTGCCCGGCCGGAGCTGGGCGGCCTGGTCGCGCGCGCTGGGGTTGCTGCTGCCGCCGCTCGAGGTCGCCGACCTCGGCTGCGGCGAGGGCTATCTCACCTCGAGGCGGCGGCGTGGGCGCACCGTGTCGTACGCGGTCGACGCTCGGCCGACGGTACTGGCGCCGCGCGCAGGGCCTGGCCGAGCGGCGCAAGGTGTCGAACGTCACCTGGAAGCGCGGCGACCTCGAGCGCTGCCGCTCGCCGACGGGCGGTGGACGTGGCGCTGCTGTCGCAGGCGCTGCACCACGCCGCGGACCCGGTCGCGCGCTCGGCGAGGCGCTCCGGATTCTGAGGCCGGGCGGGCGCGTGCTCATCCTCGATCTGCGCGAGCACGACGAGGGCTGGGTGCGCACGAAGCTCGGCGACCGCTGGCTGGGATTCACGCCGGCGACCTGAAGCGGATGCTGGCCGGCAGCCGGGTTCGCGACGTAAGTTCAGGTCGGGCGCCAGGCGCGCCGGCGATCCGTTCACGGTGATTGTGGGAGTTGCGAGCGCGGAGAAAAGACGAGCGCGGCCTGGAGCCCGGCCCAACGACGGGCCGGCTGCCTTCGCGGCTCGGCCGGTGAAAGCCGGCAGACGACAGAGGACGGACGGGATCGATGATCACACGAGAGCGACCTGGACAAGCTGCTCGAAAGAGCGCATCCTCGCTGCTCGACGGCGCGATGGGCACGATGATCGAGCGGCACACGCTCGACGAGGCCGACGTTCCGCGGCGACGCGCTTCCCGGCGCACCCGCTCGACCTCAGGGCAACAACGACCTGCTCGTCCTCACCCAGCCCGACGTCATCGCTCGGCATCCACCGCGAGTATCTCGACGGCGGGCGCCGACATCATCGAGACGAACACATTCAACTCGCAAGGCGATCTCACAGGCCGACTACCGGCTCGAGGCGCTCGTGCTACGAGCTGAACGTCGAAGCCGCGCGGCTGGCGCGGCAGCGCCGCCGACGAGTGGACGGCGAGGACGCCGGACGGCCCCGCTTCGTCGCCGGCTCGATCGGCCCGACGAACCGCACGCTGTCGATCTCGCCGGACGTGAACAACCCGGCCGTTCCGCGCGATCACGTTCGACCAGCTGCAGGCCGCCTACGCGACCAGGTGCGCGGGCTCCTCGACGGCGGCGTCGACCTCCTGCTGCTCGAGACCATCTTCGACACCCTGAACACCAAGGCGGGCATCGTCGCGATCCAGGAGGTTGTCGAGGAGAAGGGCGTCGGCCTGCCGCTGATGATCTCGGTGACGATTACCGACCGCAGCGGCCGGACCCTGTCGGGCCAGACGCTCGACGCCTTCTACCTCTCGATCGCGCACGCGCGGCCGTGGAGCGTCGGCATCAACTGCGCGCTCGGCGCCCGCGACATGCGGCCGTACCTGGCCGAGCTGGCGCGCCCAGGCGAGCTGCTGGGTGAGCGCCTATCCGAACGCGGGCCTGCCGAACGCCTTCGGCGAGTACGACGAGCAGCCGGCCGGAGACGGGCGCGCTGCTGCGCGACTTCGCCGCGAGCGGCTTCGCCAACATCCTCGGGCGGCTGCTGCGGCACGACGCCCGAGCACATCGCGGCGATGCGCGCGGGCGCGTCGAGGCGAGGCCGCCGCGCGGCGCCGACCGCACGGAGGGCCGGAGCGACGGCCGGATGCGTTCACGCGGTTCGCCGGGCCTCGAGCCGCTCGTCATCCGGCCCGACTCCAACTTCCAGATGATTGGCGAGCGGACCAACGTCACCGGGTCGAAGCGGTTCGCGCGCCTCATCAAGGAGGACAATTTCGTCGAGGCGGCCGCCGTGGCGCTCGAGCAGGTGCGCGGCGGCGCCAACCTGATTGACGTCAACATGGACGAAGGCATGCTCGACTCCGAGCAGGCGATGACGACGTTCCTGAACTACATCGCCACCGAGCCGGAGATCGCCCGCGTGCCCGATCATGGTCGACAGCTCGAAGTGGTCCGTGATCGAGGCCGGGCCTGAAGTGCGTCCAGGGCAAGGCCGTCGTCAACTCGATTTCGCTCAAGGAAGGCGAGGCCGACTTCCTGCACAAGGCGGAACTCGTTCGCCGTTACGGCGCCGCGGTCGTCGTCATGGCGTTCGACGAGCAGCGGCCAGGCGGACACCATCGAGCGCAAGGTGTCGATCTGCCAGCGCGCCTACAGGCTGCTCACGGAGCGCGCCGGGTTCGATCCGACCGACATCATCTTCGATCCGAACGTCCTCGCGATCGCCACCGGCCTCGAGGAGCACAACGAGTACGCCGATCAACTTCATCGAGGCCGCGCGCCAGATCAAGGCGACGTGCCCGGGCGTGAAGGTCAGCGGCGGCATCAGCAACCTGTCGTTCTCGTTCCGCGGCAACGACGTCGTGCGCGAGGCGATGCACGCGGCGTTCCTCTACCACGCCATCCGCGCCGGCCTCGACATGGGCATCGTCAATGCCGGCCAGCTCGTCGTCTACGAGGACATTCCCGCCGGACCTGCTCGAGCACGTCGAGGACGTCCTCTTCAACCGCCGGCCCGACGCGACCGAGCGGCTGGTGACGTTCGCCGACCAGGTGAAGGGCAGCGGCAAGAAGCGCGAGGTCGATCTCGGCATGGCGCGAGAGGCCGGTGGAGGCGCGGCTGTCGTTCGCGCTCGTCCACGGCGTCGTCGACTTCATCGAGGCAGGACGCCGAGGAAGCCCGGCAGAAGCTCGGCCGACCGCTCGAGGTCATCGAGGGGCCGCTGATGGACGGCATGAAGGTGGTCGGCGACCTGTTCGGCGCCGGCAAGATGTTCCTGCCGCAGGTCGTCAAGAGCGCGCGCGCGATGAAGCGCGCCGTCGCCTACCTCGAGCCGTTCATGGAGGAGGAGAAGCGCGCAAGCGGCCCGCCAGGCCAGCGGATGCCGGCGGCCGTGGCGCAGCGCGACAACGCCGGCCGCGTGCTCATGGCGACCGTCAAGGGCGACGTCCACGACATCGGCAAGAACATCGTCGGCGTCGTGCTCGGCTGCAACAACTACGAGGTCATCGACCTGGGCGTCATGGTGCCGACGGCCAGAATCCTGGACGAGGCCGACGCCCGCAACGTGGACATCATCGGCCTGAGCGGCCTCATCACGCCGTCGCTCGACGAGATGGTCGGCGTGGCGAAGGAGATGGAGCGGCGCGGCGTGAAGAAGCCGCTGCTCATCGGCGGCGCGACGACGAGCCGGCAGCATACCGCGGTGAAGATCGCGCCGGAGTTCAGCGGTGCGACGGTGCACGTGCTCGACGCCTCCCGCGCGGTCGACGTCGTGTCGAACCTGCTGAGCGACCGGCAGCGCGACGGCTTCGTCGCGGCGAACTCGGGCCGAGCAGGAGGAGCTGCGCGAGAAGTACAGCGCGCGGCGCGACAAGGTGCTGCTGACGATCGACCAGGCGCGCGCCAATCATCTCCAGACCGACTGGGACAACCTGCAGATTGCCGCGCCGTGGTCAGGTGGGCCGCCGGTTCGTCGAGCCGCCGCTCGAGGAGCTGGTGCCGTTCATCGACTGGACGTTCTTCTTCTCGGCCTGGGAGCTCAAGGGGCGGTTCCCGGCGATCCTCGACGACCCGAAGTACGGCGCCGCGGCGCGCGAGCTGTACGAGCACGCCACGGCGGTGCTGGAGCGCATCGTGAAGGAGAAGCGGCTCCAGGCGCGGGGTGTCTACGGATTCTGGCCCGCCAACTCGGTCGGCGACGACATTGTCGTCTACAAGGACGACTCGCGACGAGTGGAGCTGGCGCGCTTTCCGATGCTGCGGCAGCAGGAACCGATTGCCGACGGCCGGCCGAACCGGTCGCTCGCGGACTTCGTCGCGCCGAAGGCATCGCTGGCGCCGGACTACATCGGCGCATTCGCGGTGACGGCCGGCATCGGCACCGACGCGCTGGTCGCCGAGTACGAAGCGAAGCACGACGACTACAACGCGATCATCGTCAAGGCGCTGGCCGACCGGCTGGCCGAGGCGTTCGCCGAGTACCTGCACGCCCAGGCTCGTCAGGACTGGGGCTACGGCAAGCAGGAGCAGCTCAGCCGCGAGGACATCATCGCCGAGAAGTACCGGGGCATCCGGCCGGCGTTCGGCTATCCGGCGTGCCCCGACCACTCGGGGAAGCGCGACCTGTTCGCGCTGCTCGACGCGCCATCCATTGGCATCACGCTGACCGAGTCGTACGCGATGCTTCCGGCCGCGTCGGTGAGCGGGCTGTACTTCAGCCACCCGCAGGCCAAGTACTTCAACGTCGGCAAGATCGGCCGCGACCAGCTCGAGGACTACGCCCAGCGGAAGGGCATGGCGGTGGACGAAGCAGAGAAGTGGCTCCGGCCGAATTTGCCGTAGGGTCACGGCGCCTCGACCGCGCTGGGCGCAGGCGTGCCGTGGCGGAGGGACGTAGCACGGACGCACGGACCGGGTTGCGGTCCGTCCCGTAGGGCCACGGCGTGCCGTGGCCGACGGACGTCGCATTCGGAGTATCCTCAGCGAGGGCTCCGAGGCGTCTGCGCCGTCTCCTTCTGCCGCTTGTGTGCCTGGCACCACTCGCGGTCTTCCTCGTCGTCTTCGTGCCGTCTGTCGGCCACGGATTCCTGAAAGACGACTTCGGCTGGATCCTCGACAGCCGCCTGACGGCCGACTCCGGCGTCTGGCACCGAATCGTTGAGCTCTTCACGACGGCGCACGGTTTCTACCGTCCGGTTGTGGCGCTCACGTTCATGGCCAACGCGGCCGTGAACGGCACCAACGCCTCGGCGTACGGCATGACCAATCTCGGCCTGGCCTTCGCGTGCGTCGGCCTGATTGCCCGGCTCGGCCGGTCGCTCGGGCTGCCGTGGGCGGCGGCGTGGTTTGCGGCGTGCCTCTGGCTGATGAACGTCCACGCAGTGCCGGGCACGGTGATGTGGATCAGTGGGCGTACCTATCTGTTACTCACGATTTTCAGCGCGGCGTCCGCTCTTCTGCTGATCAAAGGCCGTCTCCTTGCCGCCGCGGGAATGCTGCTCGTGGCACTGTTCACCAAAGAAGAAGCCACGCTTCTGCCGTTCATCCTAGCGGGCTGGCTACTGGTGCTGCGACCGCGGGATCGCCCTGGGCTGCGCACCTGGCTCGTCGCATCGCTGGCGATGCTCGGGCTCTATCTGGCGGTCCGCAGCACGACGTCGGCGATGACGCCGTTCGACGCGCCGTCCTACTATCACTTGAGCTATCGCCTGGGCACGCTCCTGCCAAACGTCAGGCACTACGTCGACTTCGCCTTCACCGTCGCACTCTCCGTACTGCTGCTCGGCTGGATCGCGCTCGGTTGTCCGCGGCCGCGCTTCGCCCGAGAGGATCGCGCCGCCGTCTTTTGCGGCGTCATCTGGTTACTGGGCGGCTTCGCGATTACGATTGCCATTCCCGTCCGGTCGGACCTGTATGCCGGCTTTCCTTCCGTCGGGTCGTGCCTGGTCTTCGCCGTGGTTGCCCGTCGGCTGTGGCTGAGTGCCGCGGCAGACCGCAGACAGTGGGCACTCGCCAGCGCCATCGTCATTGCGGTTCTCATCGGCGTCGTCGATCACGTCCGCGCCGGCCGACTGGTCAGGCAGGCGGATCCCCCGCCTGGAGATGCCGTTTCGGCTCCTCTCGACGCGACATGTTCGGGGTGCGTGACCGTGCGGCTACGGCTACTCGATGGTCGCCTCGCCGTGGAATGACTCTCATCCTGTGAGAAGCTGAAGCGGCATGGCCACCGTCGGTCCGGATCCCCACGCCGAGTACACCAGTCGCGTCGTGCGCTGGAACGACGAGATCGCGCGCGGAGAGCGCAATTTCTTTCGCGTCTCCAACCTCCGCCTGACGGTCGTCGTCATCGCCGTTGCCGCGATGCTGCCTACGATTCGCGGCTACATGTCGACCTGGTGGTACGCGTTGTTTGCCGCGGCCTTCGTGGCCCTGGTCATCATTCACGCCCGCGTGAGTGACGGCATCGACCACGCAAAGCGCGTGCGGCGCATTTATGAGCGCGGCCTTGCCCGCCTCGAGGGACGCTGGATGAACAGCGGGCCGACCGGGGCGCGTTTCCTCCGCGAGGACCACCCGTTCGCGCGCGACCTGGATCTATTCGGCGACGCATCGCTCTTTCAGCTCCTGGACATCGCGAGAACCGACGGTGGCGAAGACACGCTGGCGGCGTGGCTGCTCGACGGCGCCTCGCCCGAAGAGGTTCGGGCCCGCCAGCAGGCCGTGGACGAGTTGCGGTCGCTGGTCGACTATCGTGAGGCCCTCGCGATTGCCGCCGCGGGCACGCGGGTGGGCCGGACGGGCGCCATCGCGGAATGGGCCGCCGCGACGCCCGCCGGCTTGCCGCCCGGCCTCGCCGTGGCGCTCACGCCCGTCGCCGTCGTGACCGGCGCGTTGATCCTGGCCGTAGTGACGACACTCGTGAGCTGGCACGCGCTGCTCTGGTGGGGGCTCGTGCCCGGCATCCTCGCCCTCGTCTGGCGGGCAAAGGTCCGCGTTGTACTCGGGCGGGTCGAGATGGCGGGCCACGACCTGGACCTTCTCTCGACCCTGCTGGAGATTGTCGAGTCGCGCCAGTTCGTCTCGCCGCGACTCGACGCGCTGCGCCAGGCGCTGTACACCGAAGGCGTGCCGCCGTCGCGGCGCATCGCGTCGCTTCGCCGATCCATCGGGTGGCTCGATTCAACCGCCAACCAGATCTTCCTCCCCATCGCGCGCCTGCTCGCCCTGCGAACGATGCTGGCCGTGCTCATCGATCGCTGGCACGCGCGGTTCGGCGGCGCCGTGCGGGAGTGGATCCGCGTGGTGGGCGAGCTCGAAGCCCTCTCGGCGCTGGCGACGCACGCCTACGAGCACCCGACCGACCCGTTTCCGCAGGTCGAGGACGAGGGCTGTGTGTTCGAGGCGGACGGCCTGGGCCATCCGCTGCTGCTCGCATCATCGACGGTCAGGAACGACGTGCACCTTGGCGGCAGCGGTCCGCGCGTCCTGATCGTGAGTGGCTCCAACATGTCGGGCAAGAGCACGCTGCTGCGCGCCGTTGGCGTCAACGCCGTGCTCGCTTTGGCCGGGGCGCCGGTCCGTGCCGCGCACCTCCGGCTGTCGCCTCTGGCGCTCGGCGCGACGCTCCGGATCGAAGATTCGCTGCAGGAAGGCCGGTCGCGCTTTTACGCCGAGATCCTCCGGCTGCGCGCGATCGTCGAGATCGCGCGAGGGCGAGACGCCGCTGCTGTTCCTGCTCGACGAGATCCTCGCCGGGACGAACTCGCTACGATCGGCGGATCGGCGCCGAGGCGATCGTGACAACGCTCGTCGAGTCCGGCGCGATCGGTCTGGTGACCACGCACGACCTGGCGCTGACCGAGCTCGTGAAGCCGCTCGGTTCGCGCGCGGCCAACGTCCACTTCGAAGACCGCATCGACGACGGCAAGATGGTCTTCGACTACCGGATGCGGCCGGGCATCGTCGAACGCAGCAACGCGCTGGCGCTCATGCGGACGATTGGGCTGGACGTTTAGGCTATCGTATTGCCCATGACGACGGGGCGTGTGGAGGCGTTCAGCGACGGGGTGATCGCGATCATCATCACCGTCATGGTGTTGGAGCTGCCGCGTCCCGCGGGCGCGGACTGGGCGGCGCTGCGCGCGGTCCTGCCGTCGATCGTCACCTACCTCATGAGCTTCGTCTATCTCGGCATCTACTGGACGAACCACCACCACATGTTCCACGCGGCGAAACACGTCAATGGCGCCATCCTGTGGGCGAACCTGCACTTGCTCTTCTGGCTCTCGCTGGTGCCGTTCGTGACCAAGTGGATGGCCGCCGAACCGCGTCCGTTCCCAACCGCGATCTACGGCGTCGTGCTCGCGCTCGCGGCCGTGGCCTACACGACCTTGCAGTACGCAATCATCCGCCTGCACGGCCCGCACGCCGAACTCGCCGAGTCCGTTGGCCATGACCTCAAGGGCAAGGTCTCGATCGTCCTGTACGTTTCCGCCGTTCCCCTCGCCTTCGTGAGCCCCTGGATCGCCGACGCGATCTACGTCTTCGTCGCGCTGATGTGGCTGGTGCCCGACCGCCGGATCGAGTCCAGGCTGGGAACACACTGACAGGCCTGCCATTGCGTGATTGCGCGATTGCGCGATTGCGTGATTTGATTGCGCAATTCGCGCAATGGCCCAATGGCCCAATGGCCCAATCGCGCAATCACGCAATGATCCAGGGAGGTCTCATGGAAAGTCTCATTGCCAAGTTACTCAAGGACTTCGAGGACGGCCGGATGAACCGGCGCCAGCTCATTCAGAGCCTGGCCATGGCCGCGGCGGCCGTCGCCGTGCCTGGCCGGATCGTCCGTGCCGCACCCGCCCAGGCCGCGGCCGGCTCGGCGCCCGTCCACTTCAAGGCCGTGGCCCTCGACCACATCTCCTACCAGGTCGCCGACTACAAGGTCACCCGCGACTTCTACGCGGATCTGCTCGGCATGACCGTCTCGGACGATGACGGACAACGGCAGTGCCAGATGCATTTTGGGGACGAGGGGTCGTTCCTGCTGCCACGCAACGGCGGTGGCGGGCGGGCCGCCTCCGCGAACGCTTCGGCGAGCCAGGCCGCCTCCGCGAACGCTTCGGCGAGCCAGGGGCGGGGACAGGGCCGGGGTGGCGCACCGGCGCTACCGCGTGTCGACCACATCTCCTACAAGATCGCGAACTGGGATACCGACAAGGTCGAGGCCGAGCTCAACCGGCGCAATCTGACGGGGCCTGGCGGGCGCGGCAAGCCGCAGCTCGACACGGGCGGTCCGACCGGTCCCAAGCACTACGCCAGCTTCCACGTGGCCGACCCGGACGGCTACAACCTCCAGATCAGCGGCGAGGTGAAGCCGGGCGACCGGCTGTGGAAGGGATGAGGACAGTTCTCAGTTGAACAGTTTTCAGTTGTCAGGGCTCGCCTGCTGTCAACTGCCAATTGCCAACTGAGAACTGCCCACTGCCAACTGATAACTACGCCGAAAGGTGGATCACCGCATGAAGCGCTCGCTCGTCTTTGCAACGTTGATCGTGTGCACGGCCGCGCCATGCCTGGCGCAGGGACGCGGACGAGGCGGGCCGGCGCGCCCGCCGCAGGAACCGCCAGCGACCTTCTTTTCGAAGCAGACGCCGCCCGACCTGGTCGAGTTCGACATGATGACGTGGCCAGAGGTCTACCGCGCCATTCACGACCAGGGCAAGACCACCGCGCTGTTCTACACGGGCGGCACCGAAAGCCGCGGACCGCAGAACGTCAACGGCGGCCACACGATCATGGCGCGCGCCACCGTCAAGGCCATCGCGGAGAAGCTCGGCAATGCCATCGCGATGCCCGTGCTGCCCTACACGCCCAACAACGCGAGCAACCAGCTCACGGGCACCATCGGCCTGACGAACGACATTCTGGCCGTCGTGCTCGAACGGGTCGCCCAGCAGGCGGTTGCGACGGGCTTCAAGAATGTCGTCCTGATGGGCGACCACGGCGGCGGCCAGCCGGACGTCTACCGCGACGTCGCGAAGAAGCTCGAAGACCAGTACGCGGCTGAAGCGCAGGCGGCCGGGCGTCCGCAGGACGTGCACGTGTACTTCTGCGATGAGGTCTACGCCAAAGCGCAGGGCGACTTCGACAAGTACCTCGAGTCGAAGGGCATGCCCGTCAGCTCGCACGCGGGCATTCCGGACACGTCCGAGATGATGTACCTGCAAGGCAAGACGCACGACTACACGCGCACGGACCTCTTGCCCGTGGCCGTCACGGTGCCCGGGTCGACGGGGAGAGGGCGAGGGGCCGCCTCCGCCGCGGGTGGACAGGCCGCCTCCGCCGCGGGTGGACAGAGCGCCGCGGCTAGGGCGAGCCAGGCGCGGCCGGTCCCGTCAGGTGTATCCGGTGACGGGCGTCAGTCGACCGTGGAACTGGGCAAGATGGCGTTCGACATGAAGGTCGACTACGCCGTGCGGCAGATTCGGGAGCTCTTGGGACAGAAGTAGGGGCGGGCTTCAGCCCGCCCGGCGTCGGGCCGGCTGAAGCCGGCCCCTACGTCTGTCGCGCGGGCCCCTACGTCTGCATCGCGTCGGGCCGGCTAAAGCCGGCCCCTACGTCTGCATCAGCGTCGGGCCGGCTGAAGCCGGCCCCTACGTCCGCGTCAGCGTCGGGCCGGCTAAAGCCGGCCCCTACGTCTGCATGGCTGCGCCTATCCCCCGCACGACACGCACTTGTGGTGGTTCGGGACGCCGAGCTTCTCGAGCAGTGCGATCGTGTCGGGGAACGGCTGGAGGCGCTGGACGGGGCCGTTAGCCTCGTCGACGGCCGTCATGCCCGCCTTCGTCTCGACCATGACGTCGGCGCCCTTCGAGATCAGGTACTCGATCATCTCGTTGTCGCCGCGGAACGCCGCGTTGTGGAGCGGCGTGTAGCCGCGGTAGTCCGCGGTGTTGACGTCGGCGCCGAGCGCCTCGACGAGGAACTTCACGGCCGGCAGGAACCCGCCGGGGGCGATGACCTGGAAGTTGCCGTCGTAGCCCGCGCCCGAGGCCATCTGAAGCGGGGTGACGCCGTCGATGACGGTCTTGGCGAGCCGAGGCGGCGCTTTGTCGTCGCCGGCGGCGTTATCCGACCGGCCGTTCGGCAGGCGGCCCGGACCCGCCGCTTTCGAATTGATTGTCGGGTCGGCCCCGTAAGCGAGCAGCAGCTGCATCGCGTCGACGTCGGCCGCCTAGGCCGCGCGCCAGAACGGCGTCGAGCCGTGGCGTCCACGCCGGACTGGTCGAAGTTGTAGCCCGAGTACCAGAGCTTCTTGCTGAGCTGCACGTTCGGGTGGCGCCCGTGCTCGAGCAGCGCCGTCATCAACTGAGTAGCGAGCTTTTCCTGCTTTGGCGCGCGGCTGCGGATAGAAGGCGTGCGGCGCCCACTCGACGTTGATCGCGCGCGTAGAGCGGCGTCGCGCCGCCGTGCTCGCCAGGTTCGGGTTCGCGCCGCGGTCGAGCAGA
Organism: uncultured Acidobacteriota bacterium; assembly: GCA_963849525.1. GTDB lineage: Bacteria > Acidobacteriota > Vicinamibacteria > Vicinamibacterales > SCN-69-37 > CAVXSP01. The sequence continues at coordinate 35,663 of CAWKHL010000014.1, forward strand.
TACATCGCGAGGTCGAAGTGGCCGTTGATCGTCGCGATGAGCAGCGGCGTCGTCTTGTCGCCGCGCGCTGACCTGGTTGACGTCCACGCCGCACTCGACGAGCGTCCGCACGGCGGCCATGTTGCCCTGGCGCGCCGCGAACAGCAGCGGCGTCAGGCCGCCCGGAAGTCGATCGGCACCGGCTGGCTGTCGTCGCCGTTGTTGCCGCCACCGCCACCGCCGCGCGCCGCACCACCACGGCCGCGTCCCTGGCGCCGCGGAGGGTCGCCGGCCGACGCTTGCGCGCCCGCACCACGACCGCCCGCGCCGCGCCCCCGTGTCGCCGCCGCCGCGCCTGACCGTCCGCCCGCGGCGGAGGCGTCCTGGCCGGTGGACGCCGCGGCGCCCCGTCCGCCCGTGGCTGCGGGACGGCTGCCGCGTCCCCCCGGCCACGTCGCCGCGGGCCGCGCGCGCGGCAGCCGCCAGGCCGACGACGCGGTCGCCTTCGACGTGACTCGCGGGTCGGCGCCGTGGGCGAGCAGCAGCTTGACGGCGTCGACGCGGTCGTCGGCCGCCGCGAACATCAGCGGCGTGTGCCCGCGGCCGCGTCGCGCGCGTTCGATTCGCGCCGGCGTCGCGAGCAGCGCCTGCGACGGCGGCCGGTCGCCGGAGGCGGCGGCGAACATGAGCGGCGTCGCGCCGGTGAGCGTGGCGGCGTCGACGTCGGCGCCCGCTGCGACGAGGGCGCTCGACAATCGGCGCGCTGCCGGCCTGCGCGCGAGATGGAGCGGCGTGAACGCGCCGAGGCGGGTCGCGGCCGCGACGCTGGCGCCGGCCGCGAGGAGCAGGCCGCGCCAGCGTCGGCGTCGCCGCGCGCGCGGCCCAGTGGAGCGCCGTCATGCCGTCGCCCTGCGCGAGATTGACGTCGGCGCCCTACTTGACGAGGCGCGCGCACGGCGTCGGCGGTCGCCGTCCCTGGCGGCGTCGGCCACCGGGCGACGGCCGCCGCGTCCCGGCCGCGCGCAGCACGAGCGCCGAGGCAGCACGGCGCCACCCCGCCGCACGGTCCAGCGTCGCAGTCGTACATCGCCTACGTCGGCCCCCCGGCAGTGCGCTGTGCGGCAGTCGCCCGACCGTTCGAAGTCGAGCGCCCGCTGCTGTCGCCGAAGCGCCATGTCGTCCGAGCGCCGAGCAGGTGCATCGCGCTCAGCATCGGCGTTGGCCATCGGCGTGCCGTCGGCGCGCCCGGAGGTGCAGGCCGCCCTTGAGCCGCCCGCCGGCGTGGCCGGCGAAGAACAGCGGGCAGCGCTTGTGGTTGTGCACGTTCGGAGTCGCCCATCGGCGAGCCGTAGACGACGAGCGTGTTGTCGAGCAGGGTGCCGTCGCCGTCGGCGTGCGCTTCAGCTTCTCGAGGAAGTACGGCATCAGGCTCACGTGGTAGCGGTTGATCTTCGCGAACTCCCTGATGCGTCTGCTCCTTCTCCTGTGGTGCGAGGAGATGTGGAAGCCGGTCGTCGACGCCGCTCTCGCGGGTAGACGCGGCCGAGACGTCGCGCGCCATCTTGAACGCGAACACGCGCGTGATGTCCGACGCGAAGGCGGAGCGCCTGGAGGTCGAACATCAGCTTCACGTGCTCGTCGAAGGAGTCGGGCACGCCGACCGGCGCCGCGGGCAGCGCGCGCGGCTCGCCGCTCGCGTTGCTGCGCCTCGACGTTCTGGATGCGGCGCTCGATCTCGCGGATGTCGTCGAGGTAGCGGGCCAAGCCGGGCGCGGTCGGCGGCGCCGAGCTCGGCGCTTCAGTCGCGCCGTCGCTCGGGATCGCAGTCGAGAATGCTCTTGTCCTCCGCCGCCGGCGCGCGCGCTCGTCGGGCGTCGCGCCGACGCCGAACAGCTGGTCGAAGACGGCGCGCGGATCGCGCACCATCGGCAGCGGCTGCCCGGCGACGCCCAGCTGATCGAGTCGGTGTACACGCACGAGTAGCCGTAGTCGCAGCCGCCGGCCTGATCGACGTTCTCGATGCAGAGCTGCATCGACGGGATCGGCGTGTCCTGTCCGAACGTCTGCGCGTAGAACTGATCGAGCGAGGTGCCCGGCGCGGACGTCCGACCCTGCGGTCTGCTTCGGGTGCGACTGCGTCAGGTAGACGGCGCTGGAACGGAAGTGATCGCCGCCGATCTCGGGCGGCGTGAACGCCTCGGCGTTGCGGACGTCGGTGTTGCTGACGATGGTGAGGTAGTCGCGGTAGGCTCGAGCGGCGCGAGGCTGTGCCGGACAGGTCGAAGTCGCGGCCGACGCCGGCCGGCGCCACAGGTTCTTCGTCGCGCCGAAGGCCGTGCTGCCGGCCGAGCCGTGGACCATCTCGATCGCGGCCAGGCGGATCTTGCCGGCGCGGCCGCGGCCCGCGCGCCCAGGCCGTGCCGGCCGGCGCCATGGCGTCGAGGAGCGGCAGCGCGAGCGTCACGCCCATGCCCCTTAGGACCGTGCGACGCGAGAGGTGCTTCCTGGTGATGAACACGTCACTGCGTCCACGCCGTGCCTAGTGCGTCCGTGCTTGCCGTCGCCGGCGGTCGGCCACGGTCTCGGCCTTGCTCATCCGGAACGCGGCGCTCTTGACGACGCCGAGGATGAACGAGGACATCCGGTTGTCGTTGGTCGCCGCGTCGGCGACGATCGCGCGGACGGTCGGCATGTCGTAGTACTCGACGCGGCGGCCGAGCGCGTAGGTCATCAGGTTCTCGGTGAAGGTCCGCAGGACGACGTCCTAGTGCTTCAGCAGCGCCGCGCGCAGGCCGGCCGGGCCGTCCATCTTCGTGCCGTCGTAGAGCGACGCCTCGCGTCGACCGGCGCGCCGTTGTCCTTGATCCGCCACCGGCCGGTCACGTCGAAGTTCTCGAGCGCGAGGCCGAGCGGGTCGATGACGCGGTGGCACGACGCGCACGCCGGGCTCGTCGCGGTGCTGTTCCATGCGCTCGCGCACCGACAGCACTTGCCGCCGGCGCCGCGCCGGTCGTCGTCGAGCGCCGGCACGTTGGGCGGCGGCGGCGGCGGGGGCGAGCCGAGCAGCACCTCCATGACCCACTTGCCCCGCTGGACCGGCGAGGTGCGGTCGGCGACCGAGGTCAGCAGCAGGATGCTGCCCTGCCCGAGGATGCCGCGCCGCGGTCGGCGGGGCAGCGCCACGCGGCGGAAGGGTCGCCCGGTGACGTTCGGGATGCCGTAGTGCCGCGCGAGCCGCCCGTTCACGAACGTGTAGTCGGCGGTGAGCAGGTCGAGCACGCTCCAGTCCTCCCGCACGAGGCTGTCGAAGAAGAGCTCGGTCTCGCGCTGGAAGCCCTCGGACGAGCGTGAGGTCGCAGTACGGGAAGAGCAGCGCGTCGGGCCGATCTTGTCGACGTCCTGCAGCCGCAGCCACTGCGCGGCGAAGCGCGTCGAGAGCGCCTCGGAGCGCGGATCGGCGAGCATGCGCGCGGACCTGCTGCTCGAGCACGGCCGGCGTCTGCAGCGTGCCCGCGTCGGCCACGTCGCGAGCTCGGCGTCGGGCCCGTCGCCCCAGAGGAAGAACGACAGGCGCGAGGCGAGGTCGAGGTCGGCGATGCGGTAGGTCTCGCCCGGCCTGCACGCTCGGCGGGCCTGGCTCGAGCGCGGAACAGGAACTGCGGCGTCGCCAGCACCGCCTGCGAGCGCCAGCGCGCACGCCCGTCTCGAAGTCGCCGCTCCTTGCGGCCCTGCGTCGTAGAAGCGCATCAGCGCGCAGACGTCCGCCTGCGCTGACGCGGCCGCGGAACGCCTGGCGCGCGAGGCGCCGGACGATCGTCGGTCGCGCACGGCCGCTCGTCGGCGGCGCGTCGCCGGACGGCACGTGAAGATCGGCGGCGGCTCGGCGTGTCGGAGACGCCGGTCACGTGTGCGGGCCGACGAGGGTCATGTCCTGGAGGTGCGGCAGCGTCGTGATGCCGAAGCCGGTGCCGATCGGCTGTCGGCGAGCGTGTGGTCGATCGGCGCCATGAGGTCGTCGATCGGGCCCGTCGAAGTGCTGGACGAAGGCCGCGGTGACGCGCTGCGGGCCGGCCTTGATGTGGATCGGCGGCGTCTTCAGCAACATGCCCGTGCTTGTCGGCTCTCGCTCATCCGCGGGTCGACGTCGAGCACGGCGCCGCGCTCGCCGTTGACCGAGATCTCGAGCTGCTCGTTCTTGCGCGTGAGCTGAGCTCGCCGAAGAGCTCGCCCGTCGGGGTCGCGGTGCAGCTCGACCTGGACGACGTAGTCGCCGTCGGCCGGGAAGGTGTGCACGACCGAGCAATGCCGCCGCGCGTGCCGAACGGCGCGCCGGCGACGTGCGCATCTGCGACTCGGTCTTCGGCACCTTGAAGGTGACCGCGGCCGGCGCCGGCCGTGCGGTCGCCGACCGCGAGGCGGCTGATCTGGCTCGCCGCGCGCAGGTAGCCTTCCATCAGCGTCGGCGAGAAGCTCTGCGAGTCGGCGACGTTGTCGAAGCCGTCGCTGATCGTGTCGGGCGGCAGGTACGCGTTACGTCCACGTCGAGGCCGAGCAGATCGTGCACCGCGCGGCGCGTATCGGCGCGGTTCAGCCGCTGGAAGGGCCGCCAGCCCGGGTTCGGGATGCTGCGCGGCGGCCTCGTCGATCCGCGTCTCGAGCGCAGTCGGCGAAGCGGGCGTCGTCGCCGCGTCGGGACGCTGCTTCGCCGGCGGCGGCGGCATCATGCCGGCGCGCAGCTTGCGGATCATCATCTCGGCGATGTCGGCGTGCTGCTCGGGATGCGCCGGGTCGAAGTCCTCGAGAACCAGCTCGCCTTTCGCGTCGTACTTG
>CAWKHL010000015.1:0-47525 GCA_963849525.1 uncultured Acidobacteriota bacterium
GCAATGATGGCCGTGCCGCCGAGCAGTTCCGCCACGAGACACCGGCGTCGCCAGAATAACGCGATCGGCACCACGACCCACAGCGCGGCGAACGTCACGCCAGCGCCACCCAGGCCCAGCCGGCGAACCGGCGCGCCGCCTGCACCGCGGCGGGATCGCCGCGCGCATCGACGACAGCGGCCTCAGCGTCTTCGGCATCGCGTTGCCCATGAACACGTAAAACACGCCGAGGATCACCATCATCGTGCGCCGGCGACTTCGGGCGTGAGCGCTTCGCCGAAACCGCCCGCGACTTTGCTCGCCAGACTCACGCCCAGCATCAGGCTACCCAGCGCGACGCCGGTCGCCACGTCGACGTAGGCGGGACGGCGGTCCGCCCAGCGCAACGCGGCCGCCATCACGACGAGCATGACGAGGGCCGCCATCCACGACGAGGCCCGGTCGGGCCGCTGATACCAGGCGGCGGCCACAGCAGGGCGCACGCGCCGAGCAGGACCGAGACGATGACGTGCGAGAGCGATCGAACGGCCATGGCTACGACTCTCCTTAGTTCGGGGCTGCGCCGCGTCTTGGGCGGGAGGGTGGTGGCGCGCGGGGCGCGGGCATCGTGCGCCGTCGTCACGTTCCAGCCGAGCGTGTGGGCAAAGCCCAGCAGGGCGTCTTCGAGGACGGACATCTTCAGCCGGTAGACGATGGAACGGCCGTCGCGTTCGGCGTCGACGAGGCCGGCTTGCTGCAGGACCGAGAAATGCGCGGACATCGTCGGCTTCGAGACGTCGAAGTGGTCCGCGAGCTCGCCGGCGGTCATGGGGCAATCGCGGAGGAGCTGCAGGACGCGGCGGCGGGTCGGGTCCGAGAGGGCCTTGAAGACACCGTTCACGACTTCAATATTTAGCTAAATATCTAAATGTTGTCAAGCGCCCTGCGTCGGTGGGCGCGAGACTCCACACACTCAGAACTCAGAACTCAGAACTCAGAACTGGAAACTGAAAACTGAACAACTGCCTCAGCCGCCGGTCCGGCGGTCGATCGCCTCGAGCAGGGCAATCTGCCGTTGCTGCATCTCGACCAGCTTCAGCCACTCCTGCTCGCGCAGTTCGTCGAGCTTGGCGTGGATCCAGGATCTCGACCTCCGCCTTCAGGTTGACTTCGTAGTCGTGCTGGGCGTCGAGCCGGTCCTTCGCGGCCTGGCGGTTCTGGCTCATCATGATCACCGGCGCCTGCAGGGCGGCGAGGCACGAGAGCACGAGGTTCAGGAGAATGAACGGGTAGGGATCGAACGGGCGGCCCGTGTGCGCGTTGACGGTCATCCAGATCGTGATGACAACCCCGAAAAGGATGATGAACGGCCAGCTTCCGCCGAAGGTCGCCACACGGTCCGCCACGCGCTGGCCGACCGTTTCCTGCGCGGCGAACGTCGCGTTCAGATTCTTCGCCACCGGCTTGCGTCTGAGAAACGCGCTCACGACGTGGCGCTCCACGGCGTCGAGCCGCTGCCACTGCGAGGTGAGCTCGCCGCTCGGCGCCGCAAGGCCGCCGCTGTCTGGCGCGTGCGCGCGGCGGCGTGACGTCACACGCGCCAGGACCCATCCAGCCAGCATTCCCCCGACCAGCCACAGTACTGCCGTCATATGTTCACCCTCCCAGGGCACGACCGGCCGCGTCAGCGGCCCGTCGAGGCTGATATAGCAGACTTCCCGTGCCGGCGTTCGACCGGCCGTTCGGCCGTCACGCACGCTCCGACCCGCGCCGGAGCATCTCGGCCATGTCGCGACGCCCGAAGAACTCGGCCCAGCCGAGCGCGCCGCTGTCGTGCTTCGAGTCTGGAATCTCGGCGTCGGCGCCGGCCGCCATCAGCATCCGCGCGACCTCCGGGTGCGCGCCGAGGACGGCCAGGTGGAGCGGTGTGACGCGGCTGTCCCAGTGGGCCCAGAGCGCATTGGGGTCCGCACCGCGGTCGAGCAGCCACTTCACGGCAGCGGTGTCGCCCCGCTTTGCCATCAAGTGCAGGGCGCCGTGCGCCGGACCGGCGGCCGCGAGCAGTCCGGGACTCTCGCGCACGAGACGCTCCGCCATGTCCCACTCGCGAAGGGAGAGGACGGCGACGACATCCATCAGTCCCAGGTTCGGCGCGCGGCGCCCGCGCGCGGCGCTCAGCAGTTCCGCGGCGGTGATCTCGCGGATCGTTTGCATCACCGCGCGGTCCGCGTCCGGCGTCGTCGCATATGTGGCGGCCGGCTGCCCGCCGGCATCCACCGCCAGTGGATCGGCGCCGAGCTCGAGGAGCAGCGCCACCATCGCAGGCCGGTTCATCTTCACCGCGAACTGCAGCGGCGTCCGGTTGTTCTCGTTGCGGCTCTGCCGCTGATTGAGGGCGCCCGGACCGGCGGCCACGATCCGCCGAACCTCGTCTTCGAGGTTCATCGCGACGGCGGAGAAGATGTGGTGCCTTGCGCCGCGGCTCACCAGGAAGTCCACCACCGCCCGATGCGCGTCGTCGTCGCAGCCGTCCCAGCAGCTCGCCCAGCCGATCACGTCACCCATGTGGTCGTCGCCGGCGCCGACGACGTCGCCGCCTGCGTCGGCGAGGCGCCGGACGACATCCAGCGAGCCGGCCGCGGCCGCCCAGTGCATCGCGCAGGTGTTGTCGCCCTCTTCGCGTGCGTTGGGATTCAGCCCCCGCTCCAGCAGCAGGTCGACGGCGGCGGCCCGTCCCTTCTGTGCGGCTGCGTGCAGCAGGGTCCAGCCGTGCGGCGCGATCGTCAGCTTCTCGGGATGGTCATCGAGCACGCGCGCCAGCGTGTCGACGTCGTCGGTGCGCGCCGCGTCGAGGAGCTGGCGGTCGATGGTCCGCGACTCGACGTGCGCCTTCAGGGCGCGCCAGCTCGAGAAGCCGAATCGCTGTGCCACTTCGAATTGCGCCTTCGCCAGCTTCGCGGAAGGGGCGTGCGTCCTCAGCTCCGCGAGGCGCCGCTTGGCCTGCTTGCGCAGCCAGTCGAGGTCGGGGGTGTCTGGGAGGGGTTGCGGTGCGGACGCGGGTTCGCGCGGGTCGTCGGTCATGGGACACCTTCCTTCCCTCGAGAGAGCGTCGGCTCTCTCATGCCGCCCGTCGTCCGCAGTCGGGGCGAGGAACGAAGGTGATGTCAACGAGCGAAAAACGGGTGGGTTGAACCCTCTACGCGGACCGTTGGCCGCCCGGACGGCACTGCAGGCATGGTAGCGCCGGTCGCACTGCGCCACAAGTCGGTTTGACACGACGATTTGACACGATTCCGCCTCGCGCGCAAACTACGAAACAGTGCGCTGTGGGGCGCCTCCGGTCCGCGGCAAGGGAGTCCTCTCCCACCCAACTGGCTCGGTTCGTTCGTTGAACCTTCTTCCGGCCTGACTCAAGCGGACGCCAGGCATTGAACGGAAGGAGGCGTTTCGTGCCCACCCTCGAGAATCTTCGGAAGTCTGCCAAGCGCTGGTTGAAAGCTGTTCGGGCTGGTGATGCCGGCGCGCGCGATCGTCTGCGGCGTGCGTATCCTGCGGCGCCGGACGTCGATCGCGTCACGCTGCGTGACGTCCAGCACGCGCTCGCCCGTGAGCGCGGCTACGAAAGCTGGGTGGCGATGACGCGCGCGGCGGCCGGCGGGCCGCAGGCCGAGCCGCTTGCCGTGCTGCTGGCGGCAGCCTCGCGCGGCGATGCCGAGACGGTCGCCAGGATCCTCGACGAGCGCCCAGGCCTGATCGACGAACGCGGCACCCTTGCCGGCCACACCGGCCTCCGGGCTGCGCTGCACTTCGGCGTGCACCACGAGCCGGTCGTGCGCCTGCTGCTCGAGCGCGGCGCCAACCCGAACATTCGCGACGAAGGCGACCACGCATATCCCATCCACTTCGCCGCCGAGCGCGGCGAGTTGGGCATCGTCCGGCTGCTCGTCGAGCACGGCGCCGATCCGAACGGCGAGGGCACGTCACACCTGCTCGACGTCGTGGGCTGGGCCGTGTGCTTCGAGTACGCCAATCACGTTGACGTCGCGCGCTACCTGCTGGCGCACGGCGCGCAGTACACGTTGTGGACGGCCGTCGCGCTGGGCGAGGCGGCCGCGATTCGCGAGCTGGCCTCGGCCGGTGCCGACCTCGACGCGCGCATGGACCGCACGAACCATCGCCGGACGCCGCTGCACCTGGCGGTGATCAAGAAGCAGCCGGCGGCGCTCGCGGCGCTGATCGAGCTCGGCGCCGACCTGAACCTGACGGACGCCGTGGGCCTCACGCCGCTCGACCAGGCGGCGCTCGACGACGAGCATGAGCTGACGCGGATGCTCCTCGACGCGGGCGCATCCATCTCGCTCACGGCCGCCATCGTCCTCGATCGGCCGGACGACGTCGAACGGTTCCTCCGCGCGGACCCGACGATGATGTCGACCACGGACAACCGGCGGTGGGCGCGCATCATGGTGCGCGCCGCGAGCCGCGCGTCGGGTCCGGTGCTCGAGCGCTTGCTGCGCACGGTCATGCGCCACCAGGCAGGCCTCTCGATCGTCAACCTGCAGGACGACGAGGAAACGGCCGTGGATGGAGCGCCGGGGTACACGCCGCTCCATGCCGCGGCGTGGGCCGGCAACGACGACGCCGTGGTGGTCCTGCTGCAACACGGCGCCAACGCCCGTGCGCGCGACCGGAAGTACTGCGCCACGCCGGCGGGGTGGGCGGCGTACGCGCACCATCCCGGCACTGCGAACCTGATTCTCGAGGCCGGCGTCGACATCTTCGACGCCATTGCCTTCGATCGCGCCGACCTCGTCCGCCGCATCGTCGAGCGCGACCCGGGCGCGCGCGACCGGCCGTTCAAGGCGTACGCGTCGTGCGAGCCGAAGGAGGGGCAGTGGTGGCCCGAGCCGGACTGCACGCCGCTCGAGTGGGCGATGGCTCAGGGGCGTGAACAGGCGCGCCAGGCGTTGATCGAGATCGGCGCCGGCGCGCAGACGCCCGGCGACCGGGAGCGCACCGAGCGGGTCGTGGCGTTCCTGCAGTCGGCGTGTTGGGACGGCGACGTGCACGGCAAGGGCAACCACCGCATGCACGACCGCGCGGCGCAGCGCCTGCTCGCCGAGGATCCGTCCATCGCGCGGGAGAGCCTCTACACGGCCGTCGTCTGCGGCGATCTCGGCGAGGTGGAGCGGCGGCTGACTGAGCAGCCTGAAGCGGCGCGCGAGCCCGGCGGCGCGCGCGGGTGGACGCCAATCCTGTATCTGGCCTACACGCGGTTCACGCATGGGCCGACGATCGAGAACGCGCTCGCAATCGCCCGTCTGCTCCTCGACCACGGCGCCAATCCGAACGACTTCTACATGGCCGGCGACGCGGAGTACTCGGCGCTCACGGGTGTTGCCGGAGAAGGCGAGCAGGACGCGCCTCGGCAGCCGTACGCCGCGGCGCTTTTCGACCTGCTGCTCGAGCACGGCGCCCGGCCGTTCGATTTGCAGGTGCTCTACAACACGCATTTCAGCGCCGACATGTTGTGGTGGCTCGAGCTGGTCTACGCGCATACGGTTGACGGCGACCAGGCAAGTGCGTGGCGGGATCCCGAGTGGAAGATGTTCGACATGGGCGTCTACGGGACGGGTGCGCGGTTCTTCCTCTGGGCGGCCATCACCAGGCACCGGCCGCGGCTGGCCGAGTGGGTGCTGGCGCACGGCGCGAATCCCAACGCCGCGCCGGCCCGTGACCAGCGGTTCGTGCAGTGCAGTCTGTACGCGCTGGCGGTCATCGAAGGCGAGCCGGAGATCGCGGAGCGGCTGGCCGAGCATGGCGCCGTGCGATCGACTCCGGCTCGCGACGAGCGGGAACAGTTCCTCGACGCGTGCCTGCGGCTGGACCGCGACGAGGCGCGACGCCTGCTGGCGCTCCATCCCGAGTACGTCGACGATCCGGCGCCGATGTTCGAGGCGGCGAAACGCGATCGGCCGGATGTGCTCGCGCTGCTGCTGGACCTCGGCTGTCTGCTCGACGCGCAGGACCGGACAGGCAAGCGCGCGCTGCACGAGGCGGCCATCGCCGGCTCGACACGCGCACTCACGTTGCTGCTGGACCGCGGGGCCGAGGCAGACGCGCGCGAGTCCACCTACGGCGCGACGCCAATCGGGTGGGCATCGCACGGCGACCATCTGCAGGCCGTGGACGTGCTCGCGCCGCACAGCCGGGACATCTGCGTGCTGTGCGGACGGGGCTGTGTGGACCGCGTGCGCGCGCTGCTCGCCGAGAACCCGTCGCTGGCGCGCGCGGCCAGCGACCGCGACCACGCACCCATCCTCTGGCTGCCGGATGACGAGGAGCGGGCGATGCAGATCGTGGAGTTGCTGCTCGCCGCCGGTGCGGATCCGACGGTGAAGGACGGCGCGGGCCGGACGCCCGCGGATCGCGCACGACGGATGGGGATGCTCGCGCTGGCGGCGCGACTGGCGCTACCCGTGTCCGCCGGCTGACCGCGCTCGACGCGCACTTCGAGGGCGGACGCCACCCCGCGGCCGTCATTGTGCACCGGCAGGTGCGACATCGTCTGTGTGAAGCAGTGACGACAGGCGTTTGAGCAGAGCCGTCCACTCGCGCGAGATGACGCCGGCGAGTTCCTGTTCGAGTTCCTGACGAGCTATGAACGCATTACATCAGGGCTGAAGCCGGCATTCTGTCATGCACGGACTGGCGACGGCGCTCAGGCGGGGCGCCCGCCCAAACGTTCGGGATCGAGGCGCCATGTGCGCCAGCTTTCGATCAGCGCGGCGGTGACGGCGAGTGCCACGGTGGCGGCCCACATCGCGATCGAGATGAGTGGCGGGACGATCAGGCTTATCGCCAGTCCGAGGAGTCCGCCCCAGAACAGGACGCGCCCCAGCGCGCGATGCGCCCGGTCCCAGGCGAGCCGGCTGTGCCTCGTCGAGGACACGCACAGGCCCATGGCGCTGCCCGGTTTCAGCTTGCCCATGCCCGCCCCCTTGAGCGCGATGATGATCCACATCAGGGCGAACAGGCTGCGGGGAACAAATGCGGGTGCGGGTGCCGCCTCCGGCACGAGGCGATAGAAGCCGATCGCCAGTGTGCCGAGCGTGAACATCACCAGCACCGCCGCACGTGAAGCGAAGATCCAGCGCGCCGCGCCGCGATTGGGCGGCCTGGCCACAAGCTTGCGCTGGCTGGCAACGAACAGCCCGGTGCACATGACGAAGATCGGGAACCCGTTCGAGGCGCTGTCGAAGCCGTTCGTGATCCACAGGCCGGCGAAGATGGCGAGTTGGAGGGCCAGCAGCGCGAAGCCGGCCCTCTCCAGGAAGTCGAAGTCGCGAGGTGCGGTGTCGGTCATGCGGGTTTCGTCCTCAGGCGGGTGCGCGAAAGCGTGCCGGCGCGCCGTGCGGGCTTGGCCGCCTGCATCATACTCATCAGGAAGCCGACCGCTTCTTCGGCGGCCGAGATATTGAGGCGATAGCGCACAGTGTTGCCGTCGCGCTCGGCCTCGACCAGATCCGCCTCTTTGAGCGCCGCCAGGTGGCCGGTGACCGACGGCCACGCCATGTCGAACTTGGCCGCGATCTCGCCGGAGGTGAGCGGGCCCTTCTGCAGCATGGCGATGATCCGCCGCCGCGCAGGATGGCCCAGGGCCTTGAAGATCAAGTTCATAGGACATATCCTAATTAGGACGAATCCTAATTGCAACCACAGAATCACCCAGCAACCATGGGCGCTCCTTCGGTCGTCGTCTATGACTCGCTCCCGCCCGTGTTCTACCGGGCCGGACCGGGTCAGGCGTCGGTCGTCTTGAGCAGGAAGATGGCGTCGCTTGGGATGTACGAGATGTCGCACACGGTGCGGCGCCCGACGGCCTCGGCTTGGATCACCATGCCTTCCATCGTCCAGGACTCGCCCCGGTCGGTCGACCGGTATCGCCGCACAGCCCCCCTTCCTATCCTCAATGATGTCGGCGTAGCGCTTGCTCGGCTCGACGAACTCCAGATGCAGGGTATCCCTACCGAAACCGAGAGGCGGACATCAAGCGTTCGCATCAGCCGAGAACGCCACTGGCATATCGGTCACGTCGTCGGGTAAAGTCTCGTTTCCATGCTGGGAATCTGGTCTGATCTGGTGTTCGCGGCGCGCGTGCTCCGCAGGAGCCGCGGCTTCACGATCATCGCGGCCTCGTCACTGGCACTCGCGATCGGTGCGAATACCACGATTTTTTCTGTCGGTAAACAACTTCTCTTCGATCGCCTCGACGTGCCTCACGCATCATCGCTGAGGCTGCTCGAGACGACCGACTTCTCGTACCCCGTCTACGAAGAGCTGCGCGCACAGAATACGGCGCTCGGTGATCTGCTCGCGTTCCACGCGACGGCAGCGAACGCCACGGTGGGTGACAACGCGGAGCGCGTGCTTCTGCACGAAGTCTCGGGCGACTACTACGAGGTGCTCGGCGTCAGGGCGCAGATCGGTCGCGAGATTCGCCCTTCCGACGACACGCCAGGCAGCCCCGCGGTCGCGATGATCAGCGACGCCTTCTGGAATCGCCAATTCGCGCGGTCGCCAGCCGCGATCGGACGGTCGATCAAGATCAACGACGTCCCCGTCACGATCATCGGCGTCAATCCCAAAGGCTTCACCGGAGCCGGTAGCACACTGCCCTCGGCGACGCCAGCGGTCATTGTCACGCTGGCGAAGGCGACGCTCGTGACGCCCGCCTCCAACGGCCGGAACTGGCTCGCGAATCCGGCGGCCGGCGGCCTCATCGTCCTCGGCCGCGCGAAACCGGGTGTGAGCGATCGCGCAGCGCAGACGACGCTCGACGCGCAGTTCGTCACGATTGTCCGCGCGCTCGTGCCGACTCGCGCCGGCGATCCCGCGCCGACACTGGTATTGCGCGACGGCAGCCGCGGCCTGTTCGCGCAGCAACGGGCGTTCGCCACGCCCATCGCCGTGTTGATGATGTTTCTTGGACTGGTCCAGACTGCTCGCGTGCGCGAACATCGCCACGCTGATGCTGGCGCGCGGCGCGCGGCGGCAGCGGGAGCTGAGCGTGCGACTCGCGCTCGGCGCCGGACGCGGCCGCATTCTGCGTCAGATGCTCGTCGAGAGCCTCCTCCTCGCGACGATCGGGGGCCTCTCCGGACTCACGCTCGCCTACGTGGGACGAGGTGCCATCGTGCAATACACGCCGCACTTCGACTGGCAGGTTCTCGGGTTTACCGCGGCGATCACGATCGTCACCGGCCTGCTCTTCGGGTTCGCGCCGGCGTTCGCGGCCTTGCGCACGGAGATCGCCGACAGCGTCAAGCGACGCCGCGCCGTTGGACGATCTGGTCGTGGGATTCCAGATCGCGCTGGCGACGCTTCTGGTGATCGCCGCCGGGCTCTTCATTCGATCGCTCGCCGGCCTGACATCCGTCAGTCCGGGATTCCGCACGGATCATCTGCTGCTCGCGCAGATCGTCCTGCCGCAGAATCGCTACCCGGCCGGCGCGAACGTCGCGTTCCATCAGCGAATGGAACAGGCGATCGCCGCGATTCCCGGCGTCGCCGCGGTCGCGGGCGCCGAGGCGCCGTATCTCTCGGGCGAACGACTCGAGACGACGTTTCTGCCGCAGGGGGAAGCGCTTGACGCCGGCAACAACCAGACCACGCCCTACAATGCCGTCGGGGTCGACTTCTTCAACACGCTCGGCGTCCCGATGCTGGCCGGACGGCCGTTCAACGAACACGACACCGGCGCGTCGCCCAAAGTCGCCGTCATCAATCAGCGTCTGGCCGCGACGCGCTTTCCGCACGAGAATCCGATCGGCAGGCTCGTGTCGGTCGGCGTGTACTCCGGTTACGGCGACATCCTCTCCACCGGTCCGCTCGAGATTGTCGGCGTGTGCGGCGACACGCTGTACGAAAATCTGCACGACATTCCGTCGCCCCAGTTGTTCGTTCCCTACGCGCAGCAAACACAGGTGCGGCGCCTGACGTACATGATCCGCACGCAGGTTGCGCCTGAGACGATCGTGCCGGCCCTGCGAGCGGTCCTGCACGCCGCCGATCCCGCGCTGCCGCTGGTGGCCGTGCGCTCGCAGCAGGCGCAGATCGACGAGGACCTCGCCGATGAACGGCTGCTCGTCTCGCTGAGCTCGATCTTCGGCGTACTCGCGCTGGTGCTGGCGTCGGTCGGGATTTACGGGGTGATGGCGCTCTCGGTCGCGCAGCGGACTCGGGAGATCGGCATCCGCATGGCCATTGGCGCTGTGCCTCGCCAGATTCTGACGATGGTGCTTCGCGAGGCCTCGTCGCTGTCGCTGATCGCGATTGCGGCCGGCGTCGGTGCCTCTATCCTCTCTGCGCGATTCATGAAGTCGGTGCTCTTCGGCATCGCGTCATCGGATCCGGTCACGCGCTGGACCGCAGCAGGGCTGCTGTTGATCATGGCGCTGGGCGCGAGCTGGATACCTGCACGCCGCGCGGCACACGTGCATCCGATGGACGCGCTTCGACGTGAGTGACGAGCGCGGCGAACATCATGGCGAGCCGCGGCGTGTCGATGCGTTGGACTACCTCGTTCGTCACGTCCCTTGGTATACGGGATCCGCGTCTTTGGCCGCGGCGCTCGCCGTCGCGGCCAGGACCGATCTCGCCCAGACGCTACTGCCAACCGTGTTGAATTCAGCGATCGGTCAAACCGCAATCGGCATGACCTCGCGCTCGATCTTGCGGGCGCTGGCAATTTCGGCGAGACGCAGATCGTAGATGGCCTGAACGTTCAGCCACGAGCGGGCATCCCCACCGAAAAAGCGCGCGAGACGCATCGCCGTATCCGCGGAGACTCCACGACGTTCACGCACGGCCCCAACTGGCACAGTCGCGGTCGTCCGCGGCCTGCCCGTAAGGCCCGGTCGGGCTGTCCCGGAGCCTCGATGTTGCCCCGCTCTCTCGGCGCCACGCTCCAGTCGGTGGCTTCTGCTATTCTTACTGGGCGCATGCCCCAGGCGCTTGAACCGATTCCGGCTCGCGGCCCCATCCGCCAGCACGAGACCGAGTGGGTAGCGTCCGCGTCGGCACGGGCGTACGGCGTGCGACATGACATTGGCGTCAACGACGCTCTCCTGCTTTCCAAACTGTCCGCCAGACTCCGGCCGGTGCCCGTGCCGTCGACCGACGACCCCGTCGTTCAGGATTCCGCCTGGCCGGCGTCAAGGGCGACGTTCCCGTGGTGGGCTGGAACGGGCAAGCGATTCAGCGGCAACTGCACTGCTCAACCTGGCCGCCGAACGGCGTTTTGAACCGAGGGACATCGCGTGACCCCAGAATCACGAAGAGAGCAACTCATTTCGCAAGAGGTCGGACAGGAACTGGTGGTCTACGACCAGCAGACCCACGTCGCGCATCGCCTCAATCGCACGGCGGCGATGGTCTGGCGTCTCGCCGACGGCAAACGGAGCGTCGCCGACATCTCGAAGATCCTCCACGACGCGGCGGACGCGCCAGACGATGAAGACGTCGTTCGCCTCGCGCTGAGCGAGCTGGACAAGAGCGGCCTGCTGAGACAGGGTCTGCCGAAGATCGATGAGGCGATGACGCGACGGCGTCTGTTGTCGCTGGGGGCGGCACTGATCCCCGTGGTCGCGAGCATTGCCGTCCCATCGGCGGTGGCCGCGTTCACGGACCCAGGTTCCGGTTCGGGCGGCGCACCGACCATCAGCACCATCAGCCCGGAATATGGACCGGTGTCCGGCGGAACCCCGGTGACGGTCACCGGCACCAATTTCGATTCGAACACCGTGGTGACGATCGGTGGACAAGCGCTCGTGAGCCCCACGCTCGTGAGCGCAACCGAAATCACAGGACTGACTCCGGCCTCGCCAGCCGGTCGGAAGGACGTTGTCGTCACCAGCCTTACCGGATCGAGCACCGCCACCCTTGCCTTCGCGTACCTCAGAGAACGCCACGCCAACCTTCAGCCCGGGAGCCGGCACATATGACGGGCCCATAAGTGTGTCGATCGTGACCGCGACGCCCGGCGCCGACATCCACTACACGCTCGACGGTTCGGCGCCCGATTCCACATCTCCCGCTTATGCCACGCCGATCACTGTCGATCACACCCTGGTGCTAAGGGCGATATCGATCGGTACAGGGGTTGCCCGACAGCGCCATCGCGTCTGCGGCTTACGTGATTTCGTCGAGCTCGTCCAGCTCTGGCAGCAGTTCTTCCACGGGCTCCAGCAGCAGTTCGTCATCGTCGAGCTCCTCGAGCTCGAGCAGCAGCTCGTCCAGTTCCTCGAGCTCGAGCAGCAGTTCTTCGTCCAGTCGAGCTCGTCGAGTTCGAGCAGCAGCTCGTCCAGTTCCTCGAGCTCGAGCAGCAGTTCGTCGTCGTCCAGCTCGAGTTCGTCGAGTTCGAGCAGTAGCTCGTCCAGTTCCTCGAGCTCGAGCAGCAGCTCGTCGTCGTCGAGCTTGTCGAGCACCTTCACCTACACCGGAGCGAACCAGACCATGGTCGTGCCGGCCGGCGTGACCCAAATCTTCGTGGACGCGTACGGTGCCGAGGGCGCGACCTCCGGGGACAGCATCGCCGGCGGTAAAGGCGGTCGGGCCCGGGCGCTCGTCGCCGTCACGCCGGGGCACACGCTGACGATTGTCGTGGGCGGCGCGGGCGCGGGCGGGACCGGCGGCTTCGGAGGCGGCGGAGTCGCCGGCTTCCTTGGCGTCGCTGGCGGTGGCGGCGGTTATTCCGGCGTCTTCGATGGAACGACGCTCGACCAGGCCCATGCCCTTCTCGTGGCCGGCGGCGGCGGCGGCGGCGGCACCGGTACCGGGGCCGGCGCGGGAGGATCCGGCGGCGGCGCCGGTGGTGCCGGCGACAATGGCAGCGCGTCTGGTGAGGGAGCCGCGGGTGGTGGCGGCGGGACGCCGAGCGCCCCTGGATTCCGCCGGAGGCGCCAGTGACTTCAGCAGCGCCGGGTCGTCACTGCAAGGCGGCGACGGCGGCTCGAGCGGCTTCGCCTCGGGCGGCGGTGGGGGCGGCGGCTACTTCGGTGGCGGCGGCGGGGCCGGGGCCGTCAGTAACGCCGGAGGCGGCGGAGGCGCCGGCGGATCGTTCCCGGCCAGCGCGACCCACGACCACGCGGCCCGAACGGGCAACGGACAGGTCACCATCACGGAGACCAGTCCTGGCTGACGCAGGCCTTTGACAGCGCGCCGAGGAAATACGTGCGCTCCGAACGCGCGACGCTCGTCCGTTATCTGCTTGCGTTGACCTCCTGGACGGCCGCCGGCCAGGCCCTCCTGGCCAGCGTCTACGTGCAGCACGCGCTCGTGGAGCCGTTCTCACGGTGGCAGGGAGCGCTGGCGACGAAGGGAATTGTCTCGCGCTTGTGCCGGCGATAGATCCTGAAGTCCTCGCGGTCGGTCGTGAGCACGGTATGGTCCGGGTGCAGCTCGATCAGAACGACCAGGCAGAGGTCGGCGAGGTCGGGCGCGCGGCCGGCTACACTCGCAACGCGCGCACCGGGTCGACCGCGGCCGCCCGCCGCGCCGGCAGCCAGGCGGCGCCGAGCGCCACGATGGCCAGGAGCAGCGCAACGCCGGCATACACGACCACGTCGAACGGCGAGACACCGAACAGGAACGACCGCAGCGCGGCGGCGAGCTGGTAGCCGCCCGCGAGCCCGGCCGCGAGGCCGGCGAGGGTCAGTACGGCCGATTCGCGGAGGACGCCGACGACCACGTCGACCTTCCGTGCTCCGAGCGCCATGCGCACTCCAATCTCTCGCGTGCGCTGGCCGACCGACGCCGACACGACGCCGTAGAGGCCGAGGCCGGAGAGGAAGAGCGCCAGGCCGCCGAACGTCCACGCGGCCGTCGCCATGATCCGATGCGCCGAGAGCGGTCCCCGCCGCAGCTCTTCGAACGTCGTGGCACTGGCGACACGAGCTCGCGGGTCCGCGGCTGTGACGGCATCCTGCAAGGCCGGGAGCGCCGCCGTGGGTTCGACCGCGGTCCGCGCGATCAGCACGAACTCGGGCTGCGGTGCGAGCTCGGCCGGCAGGTAGACCTCGGGCATCGGCGCCTCGCCAATGGCGTGGTATACGCTGTTGCGCACGACGCCCGACACCGTCAGCGTCCCTTTCCCCACGAACTCGACCGGCTTGCCGAGCGGATTGCCGTCGGCCCAGAACCGCGTCGCCATCGTCTCGTTGACGACGAGCGACGGCGTGAAGCCGCCACCGTGGGTCCACGCGTGCCCGCGGACGAACGTCAG
The DNA here is from genome assembly GCA_963849525.1 of uncultured Acidobacteriota bacterium. GTDB lineage: Bacteria > Acidobacteriota > Vicinamibacteria > Vicinamibacterales > SCN-69-37 > CAVXSP01. Next base: position 14,264 of record CAWKHL010000015.1, read on the forward strand.
GCCCAGCACGTCGAAGTAGCGGGCGCTGACAATGTTCGTGTCGATGCTGACGTCGGTCTTGCCGTCGGGCGCCGTATAGCCGGGAATGCGGTAGCCGTACGCGTCCTGGTCTCCACCGAGCGGGACGTCGGTGACGACGGCGGCCGACGTGACCCCCGGAATGGCCGCGGCGCGCGTGAGGAGCGCGTCGGCGTAGGGACCATGCTCCTCGGCGGGCACGCGACGGAACTTCAAGTCGGCGCGGACCATGGCCAGGTGGTCGGAGCGGAAACCCAGGTCGAACTGCTGCATGTTGCGCAGGCTTGCCGCGAAGAGGCCGGCGACGAGGAGCAACGCCACCGAGGCCGTCATCTGCACGACGACGGCGACGCGGCGCATTCGCGTGCCACGCCGTCCGCCGGCGGTCGTAGCGCCTTCCTCCTTGAGTAGCGACAGCGGCTGGGCGGCGGCCGCCCGCATCGCCGGCCAGAGGCCGAAGAGCAGGCCCGCGGCAATCGACAACGCACCGGCGAACGCGAGCACGCGTGCGTCGACGGGGGCGTCGAGGCGCAGCGTGCCGAACAGTTGCGCGGCGGGTTGGAAGGCCGCGAGGCCGGCAACCGTGAGCCTGGCGACGCCAAGACCGGCCAGACCACCGGCGACCGCGATGACGGCGGACTCAATGAGCTGCTCGGTCGCCAGCCGCCCGCCGCCCGCGCCGAGCGATTGCCGGATGGCCAGCTCGCGGCGGTGCGCCTGGACGCGCGCCTGCATCACGCCGGCGAGATTCGCGCAGGTGACCAGGAGGAGCAGCGCGGTGAAGGCCAGCGTCATGTCGAGGTATGGCGCGAGCGCCCGCCGCGTGGACTCCGGCAGCATCATCGCCGGTACCGCGGTGAACGTGAGGGGGTCGTCGGGAGTGCTATAGCGCCTCGTCAGGTCGCGCCCGACCCAGATCGAGGCGCTCCTGGGCCGTCGCGAGGTCCACGGTAGGTCCGCGCCGCCCGATCATGTTGAGCCAGCCCCACCCGCGGGCCTGGAGCGTGTTGCTGGGACCGCGCGGCCGCAGTTGTTGCTGCATCGTGAGCGGCGCCCAGAGCTCGACGGGCGACTCGCCGTCGGCGCCCCGGAACGTGTTCGGGACGATGCCCACGACCTGATACGGCGCGCCGTTCAGGAGGATGCTGCTGCCCACGAGCGCGGGATCGCCGCCGTAGCGCGCGCGCCAGAGGTTCTCGCTCACCGCCACCACCGGATGCGCCATCTCCACGCCATCGTCGCTCGCGTCGACGAGCCGGCCGGTGAGCGGACGCACGCCCAGCACCTGGAAGTAGTTGCCGGTCACGAGCTCGATCGCGCGCGACTCGCTCGAATCGCTCGGGGCCGACGGCCACCGTCGTGTCCACGTAGGCCGCCAGGTCGAGGTCCGAGGCGCCGTCGCGCGCGTCGGCGTAGTTCGGAAACGACGTGACGTCGAGTGGCCGGTGCGGCGATCCGCTGTAGACGCGCACGAGCTTGCCGGGGTGGGGCACCGGAAGCGGGCCCATGAGGTACGTGTTGACGAGCCCGAACGCGGCCACGTTGGCGCCGATGCCGACCGCCAGCGTGCCGACAGCGACGGTCAGGAAGAGCGGCTCGTGCACGAAGCGACGGACGACGAGGCGGACGTCGTGGAACACGGTCGCGAGCATGGCGTCTCCTTGGCGTGACGGGCCGAAGATGGCGGATGAAGAGGAAGAGGAGCGGATACCGAGGCGGCGGCACTCGTACGCGGCCGCGAAGACCAGCAGGCGCCAGCGCAGGTGCAGCCACGCGCGTGCCGCTCTGCCGGTCGCGAGCCGCAGCCGCGCGACGTAGGTCAGCGCGAGGTCGGCAACAGCCGGATCGAAGGCGCTCGAGCGCAGCGGCTCCGGCACCCGAGCACGGCACCACGACGTCCAGTGCTCAGGCATGGGCTTTTCTGCCGCGCGCCGAGGCGAGCCTGGAGAGATAGAAGTTGCGCGTGTCGGCGACCGCCCGCGCGCCGCTCCTGGTCAGCCGGTAGCGCCGCTCTTTGAGGTGCTGGCCGTCGACGACCTTACTGTCGTAGCGGCCCTCGACGAGCCCGGCTTCTTCGAGCCGGCTCATCATCTGGTAGAACGCGGGACCGCTGCTCTTCACGCCGTGGTCGGTCAGCAGCGTACGGAGGTCGCGCCCGGCCCGTTCATCTTCGGCCAGTGCCTCGAGCACCAGATATTGGAGATGCGTGACGCGTGGGAGAGACGATGACATAATGCGTGATTACATCACCAATCATTAGCTTCAGGCAAGCGACCGGTTCCGACCGACGAGCGCCGCGCCAGGCGGACCGTGTTGACAGTAATGATAATATTGTTGTCTAAATCATGACGACACGCCGCCGGCCCGCATCCCTGGGGGAGTTCGAGCTGCTCGTGCTCCTCGACCATGAGTCTCGAGGACGCCGCCTATCCGGTCTCCATCGCCCGTGACATCGAGCAACGAACGGGCAGGAAGGCCTCTCGCGCGGCCGTGCTGATCACGCTCGAGCGGCTGGAAGACAAGGACTACGTCAGCTCGCGCTACGGTGACCCGACGCCCGAGCGCGGCGGACGGCCCAAACGGTTCTTCAAAGCCAAGGCCCGAGGCGTCCTGGCCGTGCGCGATTCGCTCGACCGCATCGAGACGATGACCGCCGGCCTCGAGGCCGTCTTGCGGAAACGGTGAGGACAACCATGCCGGCGCCACTCCGCCCGCTCGTCTGGCTGCTCCGGCTCGTGTCGTCGCGCGACGCCGCGAACGCCGCGATTGGCGACGTTCTCGAGGCGCTCGACGAGCGCCGGGCCGCGGGCCGCGCCCCGCGCTGGCCGCGGGTGTGGGTCAACCTTCATCTCCTGCGCGCCGTCTGGTCGCAGGCGCTCGACGCGACGCCTCGGTCGCTCCGAGCGGCGGGCCTGATCCTGCGCGACGCGGTTCGCGCGATTCGCTCGGCGCCCGCGCACTCGTTGTTCGTCGTCTTCGTGCTCGCGGCGGGTGTGACCCTGGGAACGGTGACGTACGCGGTAGTGGATGCGGTGCTGTTGAAGCCGCTGCCAATCGAGCACGCCGAACAGGTCGTGGACATTTCGACGCGTGATGAGAACTTCAAGGCGCGGATTACACCGGACCTGTTCTGGCGCCTGCACGACCAGCTCACCAGCGTCGAGGACATCGGCGCGGTTTCGATCTACCCGAGGGGGGCGACGGTCGCGGCTGGCGGCACAACCAGTCAGGTCGTGGTCAACGAGGCGAGCGCCGACATGTTCGACGTGCTGCGGCTGAGGCCCGGGGTCGGGCGGATTCTGGACGGCCCAGGAGTCCGACGCGCATGCCGCCGTCGCCGTGCTGGGCTACGGATTCTGGCGGGAGCGCTTTGGCGGCGATCCCGGCGTCCTCGGCAGGACCATCTCGGTGTCGATCGGCCAAAGCACGTCGACGTACACCGTCGTCGGTGTGCTGTCGGCGGCGACCGACCACCCGGAAGTCGATCTGGTCGGCGCTTCGGTCTGGACGCCGAGGCCCGTCCCCCACACCGCGTTCACCGGGCACTACGGAGCGATCGTCGCCCGGCTGCGCACGGGCGTGTCGACATCGGAGGTGGCCGACGAGGTGGCGCGCGTGATCGGCGCGACGGACTGGCGGCCCGACGTTGCGCCAGTGTTCGACGGCTACGTCTCGCAGGTCCGCGACTGGATGCTGCTCGCGCTCGGCGTGGCGGCTATGGTCGTGCTCGTCGCGTGCACGAATGCCGCGAACCTGATGCTCACGCGTTCAGCTCGACGTGTGCAGGAAATGGCCATCCGTGCGTCGCTCGGCGCGTCGCGCCGGCGCATTGCGCTCGCGGTGCTGGTCGAGGGGCTCCTGCTGTCGCTCGGCGCCACGGCCGGCGCGCTGCTGCTCTCGGTCGCTGGTGTGCGGGTCGTCAAGGCGGGCATCACGACGGCATTTCCCTACCTCTTCCGCGGGTCGGCTATCGGCCTCAACCCCCGTGTGTTTGCCGCGGCGATCGCCTGCGCGGTCGTTACTGGCGCGTTGTGCTCGCTGGTGCCGGCCTGGCAGACGTCACGAGCGCCCGTCTCGAGTCTGCTGAAGGATGCCGACGCACCGACTGCGACCGGGCGCCGGCGCTGGCGCAGCGTGTTTCTCGTCGCCGAAGTCGCGACGGTGATCGTGCTGCTGGTCATCTCATGGCTCTTCGTCGTCAGCCTGATTCGCGCCGACACCCTCGACCTCGGGGTCGACTACACGCATCTGCTCGCCGTGACCTCGGGTCACTACCGGGCGAGTGTGGACCAGGTGCGGCGGCGCATCGAGGAGGTGCCGGGTGTCGAAGCGGTGGCGATGTCGACCGGCACTTCACTGCCCTTGATTGGCGCGGCGTTCACGGGGGTGTGGAAGACGACCACGCTTCAGCGTGTGGACACTGGTAGCGGCCCAGGAACGGCCATGTCAACCCGGGCCGTCGAATACCGCGTCTCAGCCGATTACTTTGCGGTGAGCGGTGTGCCGTTCGAGCGGGGTGGCACGTGGAGTGACGATTCGCCCGGTGGCGCGACGGCGGTCGTGCTCGAGGAGGCGATTGCTCGAGAGCTGTTTGGGGCCGCCGACCCGCTTGGGCAGCAGGTGCGCCTCGCAGATTCAGCGGACGTGTTCACGGTCGTCGGCACGGTGCCCCATGTCTACGCGCTTGGTGCGGAACCGCCTGTTTCACTGCCGCCGGCCGCCTACTTTCCGATCGAGGCGGGTCCGGCGAGAGACGCCGCGTCCTTTTTCGTCAGGACGTCCATGCCGCCGCACGAGCTGCTGCCGGTGCTCACGACAGCGCTGGCGCCGATCGGGCCGGACCAGGAGGAGCCGTTCGTGTTTGCGGCCGACGACGCCGTCCGGAAGACGACCGCGACCCGCCGCTTCAACGCGCAGCTCATGTCGGTGTTTGGCGTCGTGGGGATGCTGATTGGCGCGGCCGGGGTCTACGCGGTGATGGCGTCGTTCGTCGCGCAGCAGACGCGCGAGCTGGGTGTGCGCGTGGCGCTCGGCGCGACGCCGGCGCGCCTCCAGCGCGGCGTCCTCGCGACGGCGTGGCGGCATCTGGCCGTGGGCCTGCTGATTGGCCTGCCCGCGGCGTGGTGGCTGTCGCGCGGGTTTGCGTCGCTCTTGTTCCAGGTCACGCCGGCCGACGTGTCGGTCTACGTCGGCGTCACCGTGCTGCTGAGCGCCGCCGGGTTCCTCGCCGCGTGGATTCCCGCGCGGCGCGCGGCGCGCGTCGATCCTATCGTGAGCCTGCGAGGCTAGTCGCCGACCAAGCTCACTCCGGAGGGAGCAGTTCCAGGTCCAGGAGGTCCTTGGGGCGTCCGGACGCCTTCTTGTTGGCAATGAAGTCGGCGCGCCCGATGGTGCCGACGACGAGATCGCCGATCGTGATTTCCAGGCGCCGCGTCCAGGCGTCGTCGAAAGTCACGCCGGAGATGCCGGTCAGGATGTCGATGCGCGCAGGCGGCAGCCCGATTTGAAAGACCGTGTCCTTCGAGCAGAGGTCCGCTTCTGAGAGATCGAACAGCGGGGCGCCGAATGCCCGCAGCGCCGCGAGTACGCGTTGAGCGTTGTCAGCCGTGGCCTGGATCCAGATGTCGAGATCGCCGGTGGCGCGCGGCGCGCCGTGGGCGGCCAGGGCATGGGCGCCCACGACCAGGAACCTAACTCCGGCCGCGGAGAGTGCGGACAACATCTCGACGAAGTCGCGGTTCATCGATCGTGCCCTCCTTGAACATCCAGGCCTGCAGGGCCAATTGCCACATCATCGCGACGCACTCGTCCGGGGACGGGCGGGGTTCGACGAATGTTCGTCCCTCGTCCTTCAGGGCGACGCGACGAATCGGGAGCGAACGAGTCACGCGTCCGATTGTACTCCTGGCAGCGCTTGCCTCGGCCGGCCGCGCGGACGGTTTGGCGGCTGTCGGCCGGAGTGATAGCGTGTACCGTCTTGTGTCTACCTCGGGGGAGGAGGTTCAACCATGCGACATCTTTCTGCAACCGTCGCCGCCGTCGTGCTTGGGGGAGCGTTGCTGCTGGCGCAGATGCCCGCGACGGCCTACGCCGACCTGAAGAACCCTGACGGGAAGACGATTGGCCACGCGACGCTCACCGACGGGCCGCACGGCGTGCTCATTCACGTGGAGCTGATGGGAGTGCCGGCGGGCACGCACGCGTTCCACATCCACGCAGTGGGCAAGTGCGAGGCGCCGTTCACGAGCGCGGGCGGGCACTTCAATCCGACGCAGCACCAGCACGGGTTCATGAACCCGCAGGGCAAGCACGCCGGCGACCTGCCGAACGTCACCGTCCCCGCGAGCGGCAATCTCACCTTCGACGTCTTCGCCGACGGCGTGACGCTCGGGGCCGGCTCGAACAGCCTGCTCGACGCCGACGGTTCGGCCATCGTCATGCACCAGGGCGCCGACGACTACACGTCCGACCCGGCGGGCGACGCAGGGCCGCGGATTGGCTGCGGCGTCATCACGAAGGGGTAGGGTGTCGAGGCCCCGGGTCCCGGGCCCAGGTTTCCGGCTGCCGGACCACCGGCAGCCGGTCGCCGCTTACTCGGCGCGCAGCGCCGCGACCGGAATCCAGCCCGAGAATGCGGCGCGCCGGCAGGACGCAGGCGAGCACAGCCACGCCGGCGAGAATGACAACGGCGGCCGCGTCGACGACGGGCTCGACGGGCCGAATGCCATAGAGCGACGCCGCGAGCGATCGGCCCGCCAGCAAGCCGCCGCCGAGCCCCAGCGCCAGGCCAACGCCGGCCAGCAGCAGGCCGTGCAGCACGACCGCTCGCGCCAGCGCGCGTGGGTTGGCGCCGAGCGCTACACAAATCCCCAGCTCGCGCGACCGCGCGGACACCGTGAAGGCCATCACGCCGTAGACCCCGAGCGCGGCAAACGTCACGGCCGCCGCGCCGAACAGCGTCAGCAGCACGAGGCTCAGGCGCGGCGCAGAGTTCGACTCGGCCATCCAGTCCTGCATCGTGCGCGCGTCGAAAACCGGCTGTGTGGGATCCAGTGCGCCGACGCGCTCCTCGATCAGATGCTCGTCGGCCGCGGCCCCGGCCGTCTTCACCACCACGGTCATCGTCCGCTGCGGATACTGCCGGACCGGCAGATAGAGGGTCGGCGGCGGCGGTTCGCCGAGACCCGACTGGCGCACGTTGCCGACGACGCCGACCACGGTCCGCCACGGCCCCGGATCGTCCAGGCTCCAGAGTTTGATCCGCCGGCCCACCGGGCGCTCCCCGCGCCAGTACTGGCTGGCGAGCGCCTGGTTCACGATGGCCACGACCTGATGGTCGGGGTCGTCGCCGGCCGTGAAGGGCCGCCCCTCGATCAGTGGGACCCCCAGCGCCCGAAAGAGCTCGCCGTCGACGAGCCGGAACTGCGCGTTCGGGCCCTGGCCTGGCGTCGGCGGTACGTAGCCTTCAACTCCGACGTTGGCGTCGGAGGTCGAACCGCTGAAGGGCAGAATCGAGATCGCGCCCACGTACCGCACTCCCGGCGTCATCTGGATGGAGGGCAGCAGCCGCTCGTAGAACTGGACGGCGTCGGCGCCGGTCGGATAGCTGCTCGACGGCAGTGAGAGGCGGGCGGTCGACACGTCGGACACGACCAGCCCCGGGTCGATGGCCGTTAGCCGGGTGTAGCTGCGGACGGCGAGCCCCGCACCGACCAACAGCATCGACGCGACCGCCAGTTCGGCGACGACCAGGACGGTGCGAAGCCGGCGCGCCGACCGGCCGACCGACGCGCCCCGGCTCGAGCGCAGCGCATCGACGCCCCGGGTCCGGCTGGCCTGCACGGCGGCGATTCCCGCTGCGGCGGCGGCGGCGGCGCCGGTCGCGGCCAGCGCGAACAGGAGCGCTCTCCAATCGAGCCCCACGCCGTCGGGCCGGACGACGCCGGGCGCCAGGGTGAGGACGCGAAGCAGCAGGTCCGCCAGCCCCAGCCCGACGGCCCCACCGGCCAGGCCGGCCAGCACGCCCTCGATCACCATCAGCCGGACGAGCCGATAGCGAGACGCGCCGAGCGCCGCCCGCGCCGCCAGTTCACGCTGCCGTTCGCTGGCGCGGGCGATCATCAGGCCGGAGACATTGGCCGCCGCCACGAGCAGCACGAACAGCACCGCGGCGAAGAGCAGTTGCAGCGCGTCGCGCACGTCCCCGGTGAGGAGCGTGCGCAGGCGAATCACGTCCACGCCCCAGCCGCTGCCGGCCGGGTAGATCGACGGGTACTCGGTGGCCAGCCGCTTTCCAATCGCCGCCAGTTCGTCGCGCGCGGCCTCGAACGTCACGCCGTCGCGGAGGCGCGCGATCACTTGACGGCTGTGCGCGCCGCGGCCGCCGGGATTGGCCTCGTCGACTGTGAGGGGTACCCAGAGGTCCGTCTCCCGCTCCGGAAAGCGGACCGCGGGCGGCAGAACGCCAATCACCGTGAACGGCGTGTCGTTGAGCCGGACCGTCCGTCCGACGACCGACGTGGCGCCGCCGAAACGTCTCCGCCAGAGATCGAACCCGATGACCACCACCGAGTCGCCGCCCGGGCGGTCTTCGTCCGGCGTGAAGACGCGGCCGGCCACCGGTGTCACGCCGAGGACGTCGAAGAACGACGACGTCACGGCGGCGCCCTGCAGGCGCTCCGGGCCGGCCGCCGGCGTCACCAGGTTGGCGTTCACTTCCTGGTAGGCGGCCGTCGACGCGAGCGAGTGCGCCCGGGCGCGGTAGTCGAGGTACTCAGGGATGGACACGCTCGCGTGCTCGGCGTCGCTCCAGCGGCTGCCAATCGAAACGATGCGGTCTTCGTGGGGGAAGGGGAGCGCGCGGACGAGCGTCGCGTCCCAGACGCTGAAGACGGCCGTGGCCAGGCCCGAGGCCAGGCCGAGCGTGAGCACGACCGTGAAGACATGGAGCGGTCGTCTCCGGAACGCGCGCAGGCCGTAGCGAAGGTCGTCCGTGGCACCGGACGTTCGTCCCCCGCTCCTTCCGGACGCGTGCCGTCAATCGTCGCGCCGTGCGCCCAGCCCGGCCGGCACCAGCTCGCAGGCGGTCGCGACCGAGCGGACGATGAAGGCGGCCCATGACGCCGGCGGCGCGTAGTCGACCTGCGACAACAGGTCGTTCCCCATCTCGTCCCGAAACCGCCGCGGATAGCAGCGCAGGAGCAGCGCGAGCCAGGCGCGCCACAGTCGCGCGACCCGGTCGGCGCGTCGCGTCACGACGGCCTCCCCGCGCCGGATGTGCGGAGGAGCCCGGCGCAGACCGCGTGCAGATAGCGAGCTTCCGCGTGGGCGGTCCGCCGGCCCTGGGGCGTCAGCCGGTACATCTGCCGGCGGTCATCGTCCTTCGCGCGCGAGGGGACCGGTTCGAGCAGTCCCGCCCGACGCAGCCGGTAGAGCACGCGGTAGAGGTCGCCGGGGCGCACCTGCATCCGGCCGCCGCTGCGCTCCTCGAGCGCCTGGGCGAGCGCGTAGCCGTGCCGGGGACCGTCGGCCAGCACGGCAAGGACGAGGAAATCGACAGTGGTGCGCGGGGTGTTGGCGGGCACGGGACCTCCTGACGACTGATACACGCAACTTACGTATACGCATTTTACGTATATCAGGAGACGGGGGTTCCGTCGAGTTTCTTGTCGGGCCGGCCGAAGCCGGCTCCTGCGACTGTACGCCGTGCACGCGGGAAAGTCGTGAGCAGCGCAGCAGACGTAGGGGCCGGCTTCAGCCGGCCCGACATGCGTCACATCGCCGCGACGACCGCCCGCTCGTGAATGGCGAGGTCCGCGCTCGTGTGCAGCACGAACCTGACGCGCTGGACGTGCCAAAGGCGCGGCGCTTCGGCGACAACGGCGTCAATCGCGACGCGCGCGGCCTCGTCCATCGGATATCCGAAGATGCCCGTCGAGATGGCGGGGAAGGCGACCGACGCGAGGCCGTGCTCGTCGGCGCGCCGCAGCGCTTCGCGATAGCACGACGCGAGGAGATCGGCTGACGGCTCGTCCTGGCCGTAGACCGGACCCAGGCAGTGAATGACGTGGCGATTAGGCAGGCCGTGCGCGCCGGTAATCACCGCTTGACCCGGCGAGATCGGCGCCAGCGGCCGGCACTCCTTCGCCAGTCCCGGACCGGCCGCACGGTGAATCGCGCCGGCCACGCCGCCGCCCGGCATCAGCGCGGCGTTCGCGGCGTTGACCACGGCGTCCACGTCTGGCTGGTTCGTGATGTCACCCTGCACGCATTCAATCGTCACGGGGCCGAATTGGTGTGTGGCCATGGGGCGGTGGGGACCACCTCGACCAGGTCAACGGCGACGCCGGCGAGGCGGAGCTCGAGGAACAGCGGCGGCAGCGTCGTGACCGGCCGATGGACTTCGCTGCCGCAGTAGAATCATAGCCCTGATGAGGCGCCCCCGCGCGTTCGTTCGGCGGGCTCTGTGTGCACTCGCCGTGACGGTCTTCGCCGGCCTTCCCACGCCCGAACGAGCCGCTGGCGTTGGCGGCGCGGTGTCGGCCGCGGCGCCCGGCATCGCCAGACGCCCGCTCTACTCGCCGCCTCGCCCAGGCAGGCGCGGTGGCGTTCGGATATCGGTCGCCTCGGCCGGGCCGACCGCCCATCCCCAGTCACAAGGCGATCAATCACAAATCGCAAATGGTCCATTGACCACCTACGTCGATCCGTTCGTCGGCACGGGCGGACACGGCCACACGTTTCCGGGGCCGTCGCTGCCCTTCGGGATGATCCAACCCGGGCCGGATACGCGCCTCACGGGCTGGGACGGCGCGTCGGGCTATCACCACGACGATCATTTCATCTACGGCTTTTCACACACGCATCTGAGCGGCACCGGCATCGGCGACTACTGCGACATCCTGTTGATGCCGACGACCGGGGCGCTGCGCCTCGACAACGGCGCCGACGGCCGTCCGGGTTACGCTTCCGCCTTCAGCCACGATACGGAGACCGCCTCGCCCGGCTACTACGCGGTCACGCTGCAGGACTACGGCATCCGCGCGGAGCTGACGACGACCACGCGCGTCGGGATGCATCGGTACACGTTTCCCGCCGGGCCGCGCGCGCACGTCGTGCTCGACCTCGAGCACCGCGACCAGGTCACTGACTCGTCCATCGAAGTCGTCAGCGACACCGAGGTCGTCGGCTACCGTCGGTCGACCGGCTGGGCGAAGGACCAGATTGTCTACTTCGACATTCGCTTCTCCCGTCCGTTCGTCTTTCCCGGCGTCGCCATCGACGAGCGGATCCACCTCGGGCTGCGGAGCGCTCGCGGCACGCGGCTGAAGACCGCGTTCGACTTCGGCAACGACGGCGGGACCGTGCTCGTGAAGGTCGCCATCTCGGCCGTGAGCGTCGACGGGGCGCGCCGTAACCTCGACGCGGAGCTCGCCGGCTGGAACTTCGACGCGGTGCGGCAGGCGGCCGACGCCGCCTGGGAGCACGAGCTGGGAAAGATCCGGGTCGAGGGCGGGACGCGCGACCAGCGCGTGACCTTCTATTCGGCCCTCTACCATTCGATGCTCGCGCCGAACGTCTACATGGACGTCGACGGTCAATACCGCGGCCGGGACGGGGTGGTCCACCGGGCCGATGGGTTCACCTACTATTCGGTCTTCTCGCTCTGGGACACGTTCCGCTCGCTGCACCCGCTGCTCGCCATCATCGACCAGGGCCGCACCCGCGACTTCATCCAGACGTTCCTGCGGCAGTACCAGGAAGGTGGGCGACTACCGGTGTGGGAGCTCGCCGGCAACGAGACCGACACCATGATCGGGTATCACGCCGTGCCGGTCATCGCCGACGCCATCGCCAAGGGCATCGGCGGGTTCGACGAGGAGCTGGCGTTTCGGGCCATGGTGCGCCAGCGCCGACGAGGATGCGCAACGGTCTGGCCGCCTACAAGCGCGACGGTTTCATCGACGCCGGCGCGGCGTCCGAGAGCGTGTCGCGCACGCTGGAGTACGCCTACGACGACTGGACGATTGCGCAGGTCGCACGGCGGCTCGGCCACGAGGATGAGTACGCGCGGTTTGTCCGCCGCGCGCAGGCGTACAAGCACCTGTTCGACCCGCGTACCGGCTTCATGCGCGCGCGGGTGGACGGGTTCTGGGCCGCGCCGTTCGACCCGGCCCAGGTGAACAACTACTACACCGAGGCGAACAGCCTGGCAGTACAGCTTCTTCGTGACCGCAGGACGTGGACGGGCTGATGGCCCTGCTCGGCGGTCCGGAGGCGTTCGCGTCGAAGCTGGACGCGCTCTTCACGGCCGACAGCCGGACGACCGGCCGCGACCAGGCCGACATCAGCGGCTTGATCGGCCAGTACGCGCACGGCAACGAGCCGAGCCACCACGTCGCCTATCTCTACGACTACGCCGGCCAGCCCTGGAAGACCCAGGCCCTGGTGCGGCGCATCCTCGACACCTTCTACCAGCCGGCGCCCGACGGCCTGATCGGCAACGACGATTGCGGGCAGATGAGCGCGTGGTACGTGCTGAGCGCGCTCGGGTTCTATCCGGTCACGCCAGGGTCGACGCAGTACGTGATCGGCTCGCCGCTCTTTGACGAAGCCGACATTCATCTCGAGAACGGCCGGACGTTCGTGATTCGCGCCAACGGTCAGGCGGCAGGCACCGCCTACATTCAGAGCGCGCGACTCAACGGTTTCGCTGACGACAAGGCGTTCTTCGAGCAGGCGACGCTCGCGGCGGGCGGCGAGCTGTCCTTCGAAATGGGCGCGTCGCCGAACCCGGCGTGGGGCTCGGCGCCGTCATCGCGCCCGGTCTCGGCGATTACCGACGACCTGGTCGTTCCGGCGCCGTTCGTCGCGCAAGGCGTCGAGTTGTTCGGCGGGAACGGCGCGCCCGACCGCGCCGTTCAGCACGTCATGCTGGGTGACGCCGACCCGGCCGCCGAGATCCGGTACACACTCGACGGGAGTGCGCCCGGTCCTACGTCGACGCTCTATCAGGTGCCGATCCAGGTCGCCAACGACGTGACGCTGCGCGCTGTGGCCCGGCGCGGCGGCACCATGAGCCCCGCGCTGACCGCGACGTTCCATCGTCTGCCCGACTACCCGCGCCTCACCTTGAGCGCGCCCTACGCGCCTCAGTACTCCGCGAGCGGCGATCTCGCGCTCATCGACGGCCTGCGAGGCGGCGCCGACTTTCGCATCGGCCGCTGGCAGGGCTACCTCGGCACCGACCTCGACGTGACGCTCGACTTCGGCCGCGCCCGCGCAATCCACCGTGTGGCCATGGGGTTTCTCCAGGACACGGGCGCCTGGATCTTCATGCCGCGCAGTATCACGGTCGCGGTGTCCGACAACCGGAGCGCGTTTCGCACCCTGGGGACCGTCACCAATACGGTGCCGGAGCACGAGTCGACGCCGGTGACGCGCGACTTCGCGCTGGACGTCTCGGCCGACGCACGATACGTTCGCGTGCACGTCACCCGCTATGGAACGCTGCCGGCCTGGCACCCCGGCGCCGGCAATCCCGCGTGGTTCTTCGCCGACGAGATCGTGATTCGATGACCGACCTCTCACGCCGGACGTTTCTGTCCGCGGCATCCTGGAGCCTCGCCTGGCCGCTGGTGTCCCGGTTCGATGTCGCCTGGGCCGCTCCCCAGACGCCGCCGCCGGCCCGACCCATCGTCACGTTCGACGAGCCCGGGTTCCCGGTGCTCGACGCGGGGCCGCTTCGTGCGGTCTCCGGCGCGCGGACGACCGCCAGCGTCGTCGAGCTCGACGCGGCGTTGGAGCCAGGTGCCCTGCTCGTGTGGCGGCACGGCTCGACGTTTCCGGCGGAGGTGTGGCCGGCGATCGCCCGCTTTCTCGACGCTGGCGGCGCGCTGCTCTACGTGAGCGGCGAGCCGTGGACGCGGCCCGTCACCGGCGTGCCCGGTGCCCGACGTGTCGAGCCTCGCACCGTCAGCTACCTGCAGGCGCTTCGGCTGAACCAGTCGTACCGGCTCGACGCGAATGGCGCGTCGGTCCGGCGCACCGGTGTCGCGGGCGGGCTGGGTCGCGCGCTTCCGGGTGGCACGTGGATTGCCGCCCTCGAGCCTCGCTTCGCCGAGACGCAGGACTTCCCGTCGGAATCCGGGTCGCCCGGCGCCCGCGACGCGCTGCTGCGTCCGCTCGCGTACGCGTACCGTCCCTCGGACGATCCGCGCCTGCCGTTCGCCGCCGTGGCGTACGCCGTCGACCGGGTGCGTGGTCCATTTGCCGGAGGGCGCTGGACGTTCTGGCTGGCGTCGTCGCCGCCCGACGAGGCCGAGTGGCGGTGGCTGCTCGAGGAAGCGGCGCGGCCGGTCGTCGAGTTTCAGGTCGACCCGACGTTCGGCTGTTTTCACGACGGCGAGCAGCCGTCCGTGGTACTGCGGGCCCATCGTCCGGGCGCGATGGACAGCGTTCGCGTCCCCTGCGCGGTGCGCGTGACCGGCATTGGCGCCGCCACGGGGCCGCAGTCCGTGCTGCTCGAGGCCGGCGAGCACGCGACGCTTCGCGTCCCGCTGGCGGGTGCCTTTCCGCCCGGGCTCTATCGCGTCGAGGTCGACGGCGGCGTGCTCGGCCGCGCCACGACCGGCTTCTGGATCTTCGACCAGGCGCTCTTCGCGTCGGGCGATGCGCTGACGTTCGACGACTACACGCTTCGCCGCGCCGGACGACCGGAGCCGGTCGTCGGCACGACGACGATGTCGGGGACGGTGCACAGGAACTTCCTGTTCGAGCCGAACGCGGCTGTCTGGGACGACACGTTCGCCGAACTGGCCTCGCTCGGCATCAACGCCGTGCGGACGGGTCTCTGGTCGGGCTGGCGCAAGATCTCGCTCGAGGCGAACGTCGTCGACGAGAGCGTGCTGCGCGCGCTCGAGGCTTACTACCTCACGGCGCGCGCGCATGGGATTCCTGTCATCTTCACGGTCTTCGCGTTCGTGCCCGAGGAGTTTGGCGGCGCCGATCCGTACCTCGATCCGCGGGCGCTCGAGGGGCAGGCCGCGCTCGTGTCGGCGCTGGCGCGCCGGATGGCGCCGGCGCGGGAGTTCATCTGGGACCTGATCAACGAGCCGTCGTTCGAGTCGCCGGCGCACTTGTGGTCGCTTCGGCCCTCGGGGTCCGCATTCGAACGCCGCGCGTTTCTCGATTGGCTGGCCGCGCGCTATCAACCCTCCGATCCGGGCGCGTCCCCGTCGGCGTGGCAGGACGTCGTCCGTCGCCGCTGGCGTCTCCGCACGGATGAGGGCATCGGCGTGCCGAAGAACGACGACTTCAGCGATGTGTGGGTCGTGGGCGATCTGCGGCCGTATCGTGCGCTCGACTTCGCGCTGTTCGCGCAGGATGCCTTTGCCCGGGTGGAACCCCGGATGCGCGCGGCGCTCGGCGAAGGCGGGTCGGCTGGCGCCGTGACGGTCGGCCAGGACGAGGGCGGCCTCGGCACGAGCCCGAGCCCGCTGTTCCACCACGCGTCGGTGGACTTCACGTGCATGCACACGTGGTGGAACAACGACGCGCTGCTGTGGGACGGTCTGCTCGCGAAGGGTAGGGGCACGCCCTTGCTCATCGGCGAGACCGGCATCATGCAGCGCGATTTCCTCTCGGGCGAGGCGGTGCGGACGCCCGGGTCATTCGCGGATCTGCTGTCCCGCAAGGTCGGCTACGCGTTCGCGGCTGGTGCGTTCGGCGTCGTCCAGTGGTGCTACGAGACGCAATCCGTTCATGGATTCCGACAACGAAGTGGCGATTGGGCTCAAGCGCGTCGACGGCAGCGTCAAGCCCGAGCACCGCGTCCTCGCCGGTGCGGCGGCGTTCGTCGCGCGCAACAAGGCGACGTTCGACGGTTATCGCGCTCCGGACGTCGCGCTCGTGGTACCGACCGCCGAGCTGCTGTCCCGCGCAGCATGGCGGTGCCGGCAACGCGCGCGGCCGTGCGCGCGTTCTACGAGAACCTCGGGATCTCAGTGCGCGCCGTTGCGGACCACGCCGCTACGCGCGACTTGGGCCAGCCTCGCGTCATCGTGCTGCCCGCGTGCCGCTCGGTGTCCGACGCCGGGTGGCAGGCGATTGTCGCGGCGGTGGAGCAGGGTGCGCTGCTAATCTGTTCCGGCTGGTTCGAGACCGACGACGCCGGACTGCCTGCCGAGCGCCTGGGGGCGCGTCGAGGTCCTCTCGGGCTGAGTGAGTCGATGGCGCGCTCGGGGCCGGGCGGCCGACGTGTTTCGGTTTGGCGGAACGAGTCCGGAATCGTGGTTTGCCGCCGACCTGCCGGCGCCGGCCAGGACGACGCGCGGCAAGGGGGCCATCGTGCACCACCCGCTGCCCGTCGAATGGGCCGAGCCCGACGCCGGCGCTCGCTCGGTTCTATCGCGACGCGCTCACGGGGTCAGGCGTTGCACCGCTCGTCGAGTTGGACGGGGGGCGAACGCCGGTCTGCTGGTGGTGGCCGTGCCGTTTCGCGAGGCGTTCCTGCTGGTCGCAATCAACGAATCGTTGCAGCCGCATCGCGTCTCGGCGGGCCGGCCGGGGAAGAAGGCGCTTGTTACGCTCGACGTGCCCGCCGCCCGGGCGCACATGGCGCTCGTCGACCTGTCGGCGTGGCGGATTCTCGACCAGCAAGGATGACCGCAACCGCAAGAACCCCTCCGGGAGGCTTTTTCCCGATTTTGGGAAAAAGCCTCCCGGAGGGGTTCTTGCGGGTTTAGCGGCAGGCGTCAGCGTCAACGGTCGTAGGAGTCACGAAGCACCCCTTGTCGAGATAGCGCACGCCGTCCTGCTCCTGATAGACCAGAATCGTCTGCTTGCCGCCGGCGGCCGCCGAACGCAGGTACTGGATGCGCGGCGCCGGGGGCGCCGCGGGGCCGGCCGCCAGCGCCTCGGGCAGGACGCGGCCGCGCAGCGTGCCGCCCGCGGGCATAGCGAAGCCCATCAGATGCGCCACCGTGGGCGTGATGTGCCGGATTGCCGACGGGCGCGGGTCCGTGAAGCCCCGCTTGAAGTCCGGGCCCATCGCCGCCATGTTGTTGAACGTGGACTCGCGGCCGAAGCCACCGTGATGCCCTGCCCTTCCTGCGAGTCCGTGTCGGAGACCTGGATGCCCGTCTGCAGGTCCTGCGCGTCGAGGTAGAACACCTTGAAGGCCACGACGACGGCCGGTGGCCTCGGCGTCCTGCTCGTCGCCGACGAAGTTGATCGCGCCGAGCGGCAGCGTGCCGTCGATCGGCCCGTACGAATCGTCCACGAAGAAGCCGCTCACGTAGTCGTACGTCCGCAGCCGGTCCACGACCCGGCGCAGCATGTCCGCACTCGTGGTCCGGAATGTAGACGAGGTCCGACCCGCCGTTGGCCGCGACGATGACCCGCGCATCCGATCCGTCGGGCCGGCGGACATCCATGCCGAGCAGCGCGTTGCTGTTCGACGGATGCTCCCATGTCCCCAGCGGCACGGCGCTGGCCGACGACCCGATGTGCAGCTTCCTGAACAGGCGGCTCCCCGACGGGATGCGCGTCCGGATCGAAGACGTTCAGCTGCAGGTCGTAGGCGAGATCGAGCGCCAGGAAGCCTGGCGGGAGGGTGCCCCTCAGCGTGTCCAGGCCCCCGTACGTGCCGAGGTAGTCGTGCTTCGCCGACTCCGCGGTGGTGAGCCGGCCCTTCGATCGATCGTCCCGCGGCTGACCGTGGCGAAGCCGTGGTCGGACGTCACGACGATGTCCGTGTTCCGCGGATGGCGGGGTGCGCGTCGAGCCAGGCCAGTAGCGCCTGCAGCGCGCGATCGGCGTTGCGGACGGCGGCCACCGACGTCGGCCCGTTGATGCCGGGAAAGAGCGCACCGAGACTGTCGCCTGGTTGTGTTGCGTGCCGTCCGGGATCGCGCGACCAGAAGACCAGGGCGAACGGCGTCGTCGGCATCGCGAGTCAACTGCGGCAGGACGAAATGCGTGGTGACGTCGATGAACCAGCTCTGCTGGACGAGATTGGCGGCGCGCGTGCCCGGGCCGTGCACGTGCCGGCGTTGCCGTTGTTGTACGGCGACGAGGCGTCGTAGCCGTTGCTGCGGCCGGGGCCTCGGACGGGGCAGACCGGCCGAGGGACATCTTGTCGACAGGGCCAGGGCAGGGCGAATCCCCCTCCGCCTCCCGTGCCGTCGTCGATGAGGATGCCCGGCAGCGCCGCCGGGAGAGGCCGTCCGCGGGCGCGATGGCGGCCGGCATCCTGCATGGCAGTCGGGCCCAGTTTGCCCACCGCGGCCGTGCGGTAGCCGTGTCGCGCGCGCCATTGCGAGCAACGTGTCGGAGCCGAGATAGTTGCCGTTGAAGTGATCGTCGAGGTCCGACGAGCATCTGGTCGTTCTCGATGAAGGGCACGGGCGTGCCCGGCAGCAGGTCGAAGTTGCCGGTGTCGAAGGTCGCGAAGCCGGGATCCAGACGGTGTTGCGAAGTCGCCCGTGTCGCCCAGGCCGTGGCCGGTGGCAATCGTCGAGGCGTTGGCCATCGTAAGCGTCGGGAAGACCGCGTGGCTGTTCTCGAAGTGCACGCCCTCGGTCCGGACACGCCCACAGCGCCGGCGTGTCCGCGGTTGACCGAACCATGCCGCAGGCCGTCGGCAACGAAGATCAACACGTTGTGCCGCGGGCCGCCGGCGCCCTGGCCCAGCGCCGGCACGAGGCCGGCCATGCACATGATGAGGAGGGACGCCGCCCAGGGGAGCCGTCTGGTCATGTTCGCCATCGTATCGCGAGGCGGCAACACGGATGTGACGGCCGGGGCGAAACGCTGGATGTTCCCGGGGAGTATTCTTCATTATGCCTACCGTGCTGTTTGGTATGTGTGCGTTCAGTTTCATACTTGTCTCGCTCGTTCCGGCGCCGGATGCCGGTTCCACCTCCCTGCTCCCTCCCCGGTCGGTCGCACAGGCGACGGCCGCGGCCGACCTGCCCGGCAATGTTCGTGATGCGCTGGGGGACCGGTGGTCCGGTTGGACCCTGGTATCGCCAGCGATTCCGCCTGCCTGTGCCGACGACGAACAGGAAACTGGCGCGGTCGTGACCGGCGATTTCAACGGCGACGGGCGCGCCGATTTCGCGGTGCGTCTGACGAGCAAGGGCACGCCGCACCTGGCCGTCGTCCTCTCGCAACTGGTCAACCCCACGGTCTACGAACTGGAACTGCCGGCGAACGGTATCGATCAGCCGCTGCGGCTGCACAAGCGCGGCACCAAATACAGGGTGGCCGGTATGAGTCTGCCCAGCTATCTGGGCGCTGACACGCTGGGCAGCGACGCCTGTGGCGCCACCGGCGACCTCTGGCTCTGGTCGGGATCGGGATTCGTCAAGCGCCCGTTGGCAGGGTAACTGACGCGGCGCGCGGCAGAAACAGAGTCTCCACGTCGTTCGCCCCGATTGACGCCGGCGCGTCGATCAACCCCACGGCCTGCGCTGCCCGTCCGATCACGTCCGCGGCCGACAGGCCCGCCGCCCGCAAGTCCCGAACGCCCGCGTCGCCGTCGGACTTGCTCAGTTTCTGTGTCGGCGACTTCATGACGAGCGCGTGGTGCGCGAACGTCGCTGGGCGCGCGCGGCCGTCGAGCCGCGCGATGCGGATTTGCCGTCCAGTGGACGGGAGCAGGTCGAACCCGCGGACGACGAGGTCGACGCCCTGCCGATGGTCGTCGACGGCCGCGACGAACTGGTAGGTCCAGTTACCGCGGCGGTCGCGGATGAGGACGTCGCCGCACTGTTCATCCGGACGCTGCACCTGCGGACCGCTGAGGGCGTCAACGAACCCCTCTTCGCCGCCATCGATTCGCAGGCGCCATCCGACGCCCTCGCCCGGCGCGACGCGCCGGTCACGGCAGGTGCCCGGATAGCGCCGCTCGCCGTCGACGACCGTCTGCGATGCCGACGCGACGTCCGCCCGCGAGCAGGTGCAGCCGTACACGAGCCCTCGCGCGCCGAGCGAGGCGGCTGCCGCGGCATACACGGCGGTCCGGTCGGACTGCCGTGCCTCGCACGCGGCCGCGCCGCGGAAGGCGCCGGTCGGGTGGACGTCAGCTACGAACCCGAGCCAGTCCAGGTCGTCGAGCAGTGCCCGCTCGTATTCCGGACGGCAGCGCTCGGCATCGTGGTCTTCGATGCGGAGCAGCACCCGGCCGCCCAGGGCGCGCGCCAGGCCCCATGCGTAAACGGCGTTGACGACGTGGCCCAGATGGAGAAAGCCGGTCGGTGCCGGAGCGAAGCGCGTGAGCGGGGACGCCGGCAGTGCGCGCCGGAGCGCGGCCAGGTCGGGGCGCGTCGTCACGACATGCGCCGCAGCGTGCGCTGCAGGTTGACGGGTGTGCCGGTGCGTACGGGCGCCCACAGATCGCCGACCTCACGGAACCGATCCAGTGCCGTGCGCACCGTGAACGCGCGCGGGTCCACGCCGCGCGCGACTTCCTTCCACGTGAGCGGCGTCGAGACCCCGGCGTAGTCGCTCGCCCGCGCCGAGTAGGCCGTCGCGAGCGTCTTGCCCAGGATGTTCTGGAGAAAGTCGATGTAGACGGTGCCCCGCGCGCGGCGGCGCACCATTCGCTCCACGGTCGCGACGCGCGGGTGTTTCTGCGAAACGATGGTCGCGATGATCCGGCACAGGAGCTGGCCGGTCTCGTAGGTCGTCTGAGGTGGAAGCGGGACGTAGATGTGCAGGCCGCGCGACCCGGACGTCTTCGGTACCGCCGGGATGTCGAAGCGGTCGAGTTCGTCTTTGACCCAGCGGGCGACGTCGAGGACCTCGGCGAACGTCGCGCCTTCGCCCGGGTCCAGGTCGATCGCGGCGAAATCCGCCGACATCGGATCGCGTACCCGCGAGAACCACGGGTCCTGCGAGATCGCCGCGAGCTGCGCCATGTACAGCAGCGTCGTGAGCGAACCGCCGATCAGCCGCTCCCGGCTGCCCGGCTCGTCGATGGGATCGACGTCGGCTGGCAGCTCTTCGCGGCGGACGCCGTCGGGCGGGTGTTCGGGGTGCCGCTGCTGGTAGAACGCCGGCTTGTCCACGCCGTTCGGAAATCGCTTCATGACCAGGGGGCGGTCGTCGATGGCGGGAAGCAGGAACGGCGCGACCTGGACGTAGTAGCGCAGCAGTTCGCCTTTGGTGATGCCGAGCGCCGGCCAGAAGAGCTTGCCGAGGTTGGTCACGCGCAGCACGTCGCCGTGTGGCAGGACGAGCTCGCCGTCCTTGCGCGCGTCTTCGAGCTCGGACAGCCGGATGAGCACGTCGGCCAGCCCGCCGTGCACGCGCCCGCGCGGCGAACCGACCGGCACCGGTCCGTGGACGCCGCCGGGGGCGCGCCGCGCGCCGCCCGTCTTCACGACGCGGCGGCTTCGCCCCGCGGACGTCCTGGATGCCCCCACCTTCGCAACGCTTCGGGCCGCACGCTCGTGCGTCGAGGTACGGCGGCCAGCGGCCCGTGCCGGCGTGCTGGGGCCGGGCGTGGGGGTCTCGCGGTGCACGTCGCGCGCGCGCTTGTCGTCACGTAAACCCAGGTACACTGGCTGTCGCAGCAGATCCTCGCCCGTCCACTCGGTGAACCGCACTTCCGCGACCAGGTCGGGCTTCACCCAGTGCGCGCGCTCGGCGGTCTTGACGCGGGTGGCGAACGGGCTCGTCGGGGTCTCGCGCCTGGCGAGCAGGGCGGCCACACGCGCGAGCTCCGTTTCGTCGAAGCCCGTGCCGACGCTGCCCGCGTACTGCAGCCCGTCGCGGTCGTGGTAGCCGACCAGCAGCGCGCCGAAGTGCTGGCGCGTCTGGCGCGGCTCGGTCCAGCCGCCGACGACGAATTCCTGTTGCTTGAGGAGCTTCAGCTTGCGCCAGGCCGGCGTGCGGCGACCGCTCGAATACCGCGCGTGGCCGTCCTTGACGATCAGCCCCTCCCAGCCCTCGCGTTGCGCTCGCTTCAGCATCTCGCGCCCGTCGTCGGTGACGATCTCGCTGAGGCGCAATCGCTGCTTGAGCGGCGCGGTGAGTGTCACGACGCGTTGGAGCTGAAGACGGCGCGCCGCCATCGGCTCCGGCCGCAGGTCGCGGTCGCCGTCCCGAAGCAGGTCGAACAGGATCAGGACCGCCGGATGGTCGCGTTCGGCCCGCGCGATGTCGCCGTCGGCGGCGAGGTTGATGCGGCCCTGGATTTGCTGAAAGCCGAGCGGCCGACCGCGTCCGTCGATGGCCACGATCTCGCCGTCGAGCAGTACGGGACCGTCGAGGGTGGCGGCCAGCGTGCCGAGCGCCTCAACGATGCCGGGGAACTGGCGGCTCTTGTCGTGGCCGTTGCGTGAGTAGAGGGCGACGTGCGGCGCCGCACCGCGGTGGGCCGGCGGCCGTACGTCGGCCAGCGCGCGCATGCCGTCGTACTTGGGCTCGTAGACGAGCCCGGGTTGGGCGAGGGGCGGCGCGTCGAGCGAGGCCAGCATCGGCCGGACGTGCGCGGGGTCGTCGCGCCAGGGCACGGAGACATTCTAAGGGCTCGAGGCTTGGGGCTTGGGGCTCGGGGCTCGGGGCTCGAGGCTCGGGGCTTGGGGCTTGGGGCTTGCGGGCTTGGGGCTTGAGGCGTGGGAAGTGTCGATCCGTGCACTTCCGTGCACGTTGCAGCCGCCCGCGCGCCGCGCCGATAATCGGGGGTCAGACCGGGGTCAGACCCCGGCAGGAGAGACCTATGGCCGCACGCCCGACGTGGAAGGGATACCTGAAGATCAGCCTCGTGAACATCCCAGTGCGGGTGTTCCCGGCGACCGACGCGGCCGCGACCGTCAGCTTCAACCAGCTCCACGCCGAGTGCCGCTCGCGCATCCAGCAGAAGAAGTGGTGCCCGACCTGCCAGAAGGAAGTGACGCAGCAGGACCTCGTCAAGGGCTACGAGTTCGAGAAGGGCAAGGACGTCGTGATCGAGGAGGACGACCTCGCGAAGGTGCGGCCCGAATCGACGCGCGTCATCAATATCGTCCAGTTCGCCGAGTCGACGATGATCGATCCGGTCTACGTGGAGCGGCCGTACTACCTGGCGCCCGACGGGCAGGTGGCGGCCGAGGCGTTCGCCGTCATGCGGGAGGGCATGGCCGGCAAGGCGGCCATCGGCAAGCTCGCGCTGTACGGGCGCGAGTATCTGGTCGCGATCCAGCCGCGCGAGAACGGCTTCGTGATGTACACGATGCGCCACGCGAGCGAGGTGCGCTCGATGGGGGCGATCGACGAGCTGCAAACACGTGCCGGCCAAGGTCAAGCCGGACGAGTTCAAGCTGGCGCGCCAGGTCATCAGCAACTTCGAGACCGGCGGCGACCTCACGCAGTACAAGGACAACTACCAGGAAGAGCTGCGGAAGATCATCGACGCGAAGATCGCGGGCGAAGACATCGTCGCGCCCGCCGAGGAAGCGCCGCCCAAGGTCGTCAACCTCATGGACGCCCTGCGGCAGAGCCTCGAGCGCGTGTCGTCGACCAAGAAGAAGGCCGCTCGAATCGAGGACGCCAAGCCAGCCCGGCCGGGCCGGGCTGCCCAGGCGGCGGCCGGCGGCAAGAAGCGCGCCCGAGGGTGACGAGATCCCCCCCCCGCCGCACTAGCATCGTCTAATGGCCGACCAGACGCGCACCCGGCTCGCCGGGCCGTCTCGGCCCCTTGGCGATCCGGACATCCCCCAGTTCTTTCTTCCCGCGGGTACCGAGTCGCCCAAGGGGGTCTATGCGCCCAGACTGTATGGGAGCGCGAGCATCCTGTTCTCCGACCGGAAGCGTCGCGTCAGCGAGACCCGGCGCGTGGCGTTCCTGGCGCCGCTCGACGCCGTCGCGCGGACGCTCGATTGGGATGCCGCCCGGCCCACCGAGGCCACGGCAGCCGACCTGCTGACCGCGCCGCCCGCCCCGGCCGACTACCTGCCCCTTCCCGCCGGGGCGATGCGCGTGACCACGTTCACGCGCTGGGCGAAGAGCTTCGACCGTTGGCTGGCGCGGACGCAGCGCGTCGTGCCGCCCGCGCCGGCCGCGAAGCCAGGCGAGCCGCCCGCCGAGCCCGTGACCGTCGGTCCGAAGCGCGGCGGCGTCAACATCGAGCTCGTGGCGATTGTCTGGGAATTGACGTAGGGCCGGGCTGTCCGGTGACGAGGCCGGAACGTCGTAAGGTCACGGCGCGCTGTCACCGCCGGTCGGAATGGCGTGCAGACCCGTAGCCTGTGGGCCTGCCGCCAGTAGCCGCCTGTGTGTCAGACCGTGCCCCCCCCGTTCGGAAAGTTCTTGATGTCCTGATCCGAGAGAATGGACCGCATTTCCGGTTTGGGCAGTTTACGCGGCGGCCCGGCTGGCAGTGCCGGGACGGAAGCGGTCGCTTGGGCCTGCAGGTTCTGCCAGAAGTAGTACCCGCCCACACCCAGGGCCGTTGCAATGAGGATCAACACGATCACCAGGAGCAGCCATCGACGGCGGCGCGGAGACTCGGGCGTCATCCCGAACGTCAGCGACGACGCGGCCACGGCGTCCGTCTCGGCTGGTACCGGCCGCGGCTTCTTCGGGCGGCGCGCCGCTGCCGACGGCCGACGCGGCGCGGCGGACGAGCTCCGGGCCGATCACGTTGGCACCCGACACGCGACCTTCCTCGAGCGCACGGTCGCACAGCAGGTTGATGCGGCGAGGCAGTCCGTGAGAGAGATCGGCGACGAGCGCGACCGAATCCGGCGAGAATGTCACCGAATCCCGGCCGCCCGCAATCGCCAGCCGGTGGCGAATGTAGCCGTCCACCTCGTTGGGCTGCAGTGGCCCGAGCGCCGCGCGGCGTGAGATGCGCTCGTTCAGCGCGCGCATCGACTCGGTGCGGAGCGTCGTCGCGAGCGTGGGCTGGCCGACGAGCACGATCTGCAAGAGGCGCCGGCCGTCCTGCTCGTAAGCGCCGAGGACGCGTATCTGATCGAGGACGCGCGGCGCGAGGCTCTGCGCTTCGTCGATGATGATGACGGCGTACGAGTCGAGCGGCACGAGCGAGCGCAGGAACCCCTCGAGCGCGTCGAGCATCTGTGGCACGTCGGCCTTGGCCAATGCGCCGCGGCGGATTTCCTCTCGCGTCACCAAGCCGAAGTCACGCAGGACGACCCGCAGGACTTCGGCGTCCGACATGTACGGGTTGAGGATGAGCGCGGAGAACGTCCGGTGGCCCAGCGCGTCGACCACCGCGCGGGCGAGCGTCGTCTTGCCGGTGCCCGTCTCGCCGGTGAGCAGCATCACGCCTTCCCGCCGGCGGAGGCCGGTCAGTAAGTCGTCGAACGCGCGCCGATGCGCCGCGCTCAGATAGAGGAAGCGCGGGTCGGTGGTCAGCGCGAAGGGCTGCTCACGCAACCCGTAGAAGACCTCGTAGAGCGGTTCGCCGAGTGCGTTCGGCGACGGCGGAGGCTGCACGAGGCGATTATAGGACGTTCGGCCGAGTCGGGGCGCGCCGCCGCCGGCTTTGGGGTAAGGTGGCCTCCACCATGCCGCAGGGCTGGCCGGTACCAGTCGGTTCGTTGTCACGAACCTCGTCATGTGGGTCGTCATGACAGTCATTCTCATTGTCGTGCCGGACTGGCTGGAGTACTGGGTGCCGCTACCGGTCGGCCGGGCGCTGGGATGGGCCGTGGCGGGCGCCGTCTGGGTGGTGTCAGTCGAGCGACAATGGCAGGCGCGGACCGGCCCGTTCGTGCGCTTTCTCGCCCAGGTGGCGCTGTGGGGCAGCTCGGCCTTGGTCGCAACCTGGATCAGCGATTTGTACCGGTACTGACGGATGCCCGCCGGCTGCCGGCTCCCGGCAACGGACCAGTGGTACCCTCCCGCGACATGACGGACTACCATCACACGCAGGTCGCACGCGGCAATTACGTGTTGTCGGCGGTCGTGCTCGTTCTGCTGGTCGCCCTCGCCCGGATGATTCCGATCCTGACTGCGCAGCTCATCATCGCTGCCGTTTGCGTGGTGCTCGCGTTCGCGAGCGTCATGATGTCGGCGTTGACGGTCACGATCGCGGATGGGGCGCTCGAGTTTCATTTCGGGGCGCATGTCTGGGGCAAGACGCTGCCGCTGTCCGACATCGCGTCGGCGGCGGTCGTGCGCAATTCGCCCCTCTACGGTTGGGGGATTCATCTGTACCCTGGCGGCTGGGTGTACAACGTGTGGGGTCTCGACGCGGTCGAGGTCACGCGGCGCAACGACTCGCGGTTCCGGCTCGGGTCGGACGAGCCGGGGCGGCTCGCGGCCGCCATCGAGCGCGCGATCGCATCGCGAGGGGCATGAATCTCCGCCGGGCGGCGCAGACTGCATACAGGTCCGATTGGACCCGATCGCTCCTTTCGTTCGCGCTCCTTTCAACCTCCGGCCCCCAGGGCCCACCTCTAGCCATTGACAATATATTCACAGTGGCTATAGTTGAACGATGCGCGACCACGACGAGACCCCTGGCGACCTGCTCGCCGCTGCCTCCGGCCACCCTTCACATCCTGATGGCCCTGGCCGATGAAGATCGGCACGGCTACGCCATCATCCAGGAAGTCGCCGCACGGACCGGCGGGCAGCTCAGGCTCAGTGCCGGCACGCTCTATCGGTCGATTCAGCGCATGCTCGAGCAGGGCCTCATCGTCGAGACCCGCGAGCGCCCCGCGCCCGAGCACGACGACGAGCGCCGTCGCTACTATCGGCTGACCGCGTTCGGACGCCAGGTCGCCGAAGCCGAGATGCAGCGGCTGACCGACCTCCGTGAGGATTGGCCGGCAGGCCGGCCTCCGGCCGGGGAGGGCGTGATGGCGCTCTACCGGCTGCTCCTGCACCTCTACCCGACGTCGTTCCGGCACGAGTACGGCGGCGAGATGACGGCCATCTTCCGCGACCGGTGGCGCGGCGCGAACGCGGTCGTGCGCGCGCTGGTCTGGTTCGCCGTCGTGCCGGAGGTCCTCTGGAACGCGCTCGTCGTGCACTGGGACCTCGCGCGCCAGGACCTGCGGTATGCCGCACGCGCGTTCCGGCGCTCGCCGGGGTTCGCCGGGACGGTCATCGTCATCATCGCGCTCGGCATCGGCGCCAACACCGCGGTGTTCTCGGTGACCGACTTCATGCTGATCCGGCCGCTGCCGTTCGCCCATCCTGATCGGCTCGTCTCGGTCATGGAGAGCACGCCCGGCTACGACAGCATGGAGCTGTCGCCCGGCAACTACCGCGACTGGAAGCGCCTGAACCGCGTCGCCGAAGGCATGGGCACGTACACGAGCTGGACGGCGAACCTGGTCGACGGCGGCACGCCCGAACGGGTGACGCAGGCCATCGTCTCGGCCGACCTGTTTCCCGTGCTGGGTGTGACGCCGATGATCGGCCGGGCGTTCTCGGCCGAAGACGACGTCGACGGCGCGCCCGGGACGATGGTGCTGAGCTACGAGTTCTGGCAGCAGCGCTTCGGCGGCGACGCTTCCGTCGT
The DNA here is from genome assembly GCA_963849525.1 of uncultured Acidobacteriota bacterium. Taxonomy (GTDB): domain Bacteria; phylum Acidobacteriota; class Vicinamibacteria; order Vicinamibacterales; family SCN-69-37; genus CAVXSP01. The sequence continues at coordinate 41,769 of CAWKHL010000015.1, forward strand.
CGGCCGCCAGGTGAGCCTCAACGACCGGCCGTTCACCGTGCTCGGCGTCATGCCGCCGGACTTCAGGTTCCCGTCGACCGACGTCCAGCTCTGGACGACCGAGCGCTTCGGCGAAGACGACTACGAGGACCGGACCAACAACTTCATCATCGCGGTCGCGCGGCTCCGGCCGGGCGTGACCGTGGCGCAGGCCCGCGCGGACTTCGTGCGCGTCGCCAGGCAGCTCGAGGAGCAGTTCCCGCGGGAGAACAAGGACACGTCGGCCCACGTGACTTCGCTGCGGGGGGACCTGTCGCGGCAGGCGCAGTTCCTGCTGTTCGCGCTCGGTGGGGCCGCCGCCTGCGTGCTGCTGATCGTGTGCGCCAATCTGGCGAACCTGCTGATCGCTCGCGCGCTCGGCCGGCGCCGCGAACTGGCGGTCCGGGCGGCGATGGGCGCCGGCCGCGAGCGGCTGGTCCGGCAGCTCGCGACCGAGAGCCTCGTGCTGGCCGTGGCCGGCGGCGCGATCGGCGTCCTCGTCGCGATGACGGCCGTGCCGCTGCTCACGCAACTCGTCCCGATCAGCGTGCCAATCGCGCACCCGCCGTCGGTGGACCTGCGCGTCATGGCGTTCGCCGCCGTCCTCACGATCGCCACCGGTCTGGTATTCGGACTGATTCCGGTCCTCCGGATCGGCACGGGCGTCGACATGGCGGGTCTGGCCGAGGGCGCGCGGGCCGGGGCCGGCGCGAAGGAGCGCGTCCGCAGCGCGCTGGTGATTGCCGAGGTCGCGGCGTCGGTCGTGCTGCTCGTCTCGACCGGGCTGCTGCTGCGTGCGCTGATGAACGTGCAGGCCATCGACCCCGGCTTTCGCACCGACGGCGTGCTCACCATGCGGACCGACCTGCCGCATCCGCGCTACGACGCCACGGCGGACCGGGCGGCGTTCTACGAGCGTGTGCTCACCGGGGTGCGCGCCCTGCCCGGCGTGCGGGACGCGGGCTACATCAGCGGCCTGCCGCTGGTGCGCGGCGGCGGCATCTGGGGCGTCGGTATCAAGGGACAGGTCGTCGTCCGCGGCGGCGACTCGGCCAGCCTGCGGTTCATCACGCCAGGGTATCTCGACGCGATGGGCATTCCCGTCGTGCGCGGTCGCGACGTGGAATCGGCCGACACCCTCGACCGACAGAACGTCGCGGTCGTGAGCCAGTCGTTCGTGCGACAGTATTTTCCCGGCCGCGATCCCCTCGGGCAGACGTTCAACTTCGCGCTGGCCGACCGGACCATCGTCGGTGTCGTGGGCGATGTGAAGGTACGTGGCCTGGAGCGTCAGAGTGAGCCGCAGGTGTACCTGCCATACAGGCAGGTGCGGGACGGATGGTTGATCGGCTACTTCCCGACGGACCTCGCCGTTCGTGCCAGCGGTAACCTCAGCGCGCTCCTGGCACCCATCCGGGCAATCGTCCGCAACGTCGATCCGGAGCTGCCGATCTCGGACGTGCAGACGATCGATCAGGTCATCGCGCACACGATGGCGTCGCGCGACACCCAGCTCCGCGTGCTCACGATCTTTGCCGTCCTCGCGTTGCTGCTCGCCGGCATCGGCATCCACGGCCTGTTGTCGTTCACCGTATCGCAGCGGACGCAGGAGATCGGCGTCCGCATGGCGCTCGGCGCCGACCGGCTCACGATCCTGACGATGGTCGGGCGCCAGGGGCTGGCGCTCGTGCTGGTGGGCGTGGTCGCCGGCTGCGCACTGGCGTACGGTGCGGGGCGCGCGATGCAGTCGCTGCTCGCCGGCGTAGCACCGAACGACGCGCCGACGTTCGCGGTGGCGATTGTCGTCTCGGCCGTTCTGGCAATCGCCGGGAGTCTGCTGCCCGCGATGCGCGCCGCGCGCGTCGATCCGGTGACGGCGATCAGGGAGTAAGGTGTGAGGCGCTGGGCTGGCGGCGTGGGTGCGGTGAAGATGGGGTGAGTGAGGGGAATCGAACCCCCAACACCTGGAGCCACAGTCCAGTGCTCTGCCGTTGAGCTACACTCACCACAAGGCGGGCAGACTCACCAACATAGCACATCGCACAGCCGTGGGCGGCGGTCCCACGAGCGCCGCCGCCCACGGCCTGGTTGTCGACTCACGCCATCACGCCATCACGCAATCGCGCAATGCTCCCTACTGTCCCCGCAGCTTCGCCCGCTGCTCGGCGGTGAGCACCGCGGCGATCGCGGCCTGCGTCCGTGTCCGGGCGCCGAACAGCTGGTTGTCGAGCGCCGAGATCTGACCGACGAGGCTGGTGATCGCACCGGGATCGGCGGCGGTTTCGCCGTAGATCGCGTCGTGCAGCGACCGCCGCAGTTGATTGGCCTGCTCGGCCAGCGGCTGCGACGCGGTACACGCCTCCTGGGAGATCGCCCGGATCTGCGTCATCTGATCCTGCGTGATGTTCAGCGCCTTCATCATGTTCATCATGGGTGGCCCGGGCGGCTGTCCGTTCGGACGCTGTCCGTTGGCCGCCCCCATCCCGCGGCCCCGTCCGCCGCGGCCCATTGGCTGCGCGGCGCCGTTGGGCGCCGCCACCCCGTCAGGCGGCGCTGGCGGAGGACATCCGCCCATCAGCAGGCCCATCGGCCCGCCGCCGCCGGGCCCCGGTCCGTGGCCCGGACCCTGCCCACCCCGTCCCTGCGCGTACACCGCCGTCGTGACCGCCATCACTGCCACTGCCGCTGCCATGAGCATTCGTTTCGTCATGGTCGTTGTCCTTTCTTCATTCCGGGGGCTTTGCCCCGTGCGCGTTCGCGTGCCGGGCCCCAAACGTCCTGCGCCGCTCGCGTGCTGACCGCTGCACTCGCGCTGCCTTCGCGATCACAGCGTCTCAGTGGTGTAGACCGAATACCGGCGGTAGTTATTCCGCAATCAAAACCGTCCTCGTCCCGGGCCGCCGGGGCCGCGCCCGCCCGGTCCCGGGCCGCGCCCGCCTGGACGACCCAGGCTGCCAGGGCGTTCGGCCATCAACTTCTTGAACGCGGCGACCTGGTCCGGCGTGAGCACCGCTTCGATGTCGCGCTGCAGCGACGCCTGCTCCGCGTTGTACTGGTCGCGCACCTCGTTCTGCAGCTTCCGCACCGCGGGCCGATGCGCGTCGAGTACGTCCATGACTCGCGCGCGCTGGTCGTCCGTCAGATGCAGCTCGCGATCGAGGTCGTCGACCACGCGGTCGGGCGGCGGCACGCCCATCCCCATGCCGGGCGGCCCCGCTTGTTCCGGCGGTAGCGGTGGCGTCAGCCACAGGCGGTCGGCGAGCACGCCGAGCGAGACGCCAATGAGCAGCATGAGGCTGAAGGAAGTGACGAGCCAGACGCGAGGAGAAGGCGTGTTCATGGCTGTTTGTCCTGAAGATGCGAGGCGAGCGTGTCGTCGGCGTGCGCCGTCAGCAGCAGCGACAGCATCGAGCTGTCGGAGACGGACGCCGACCCGAGTGCGTCCGAGACGGCAATCTGGCTTGCCGTGGTCGTCGATCCGGTCCGGGCGGTGAGCTCGCTGTTCTGCCGGGAGACGAACACCGCGGTGGCGATCAGCAGGGCCGCCGCAATTGGGGCGAGACCCCACGTCCACCGGCGCCAGTTCCCCTGGAACGCCCACGAGGCGCGGCGCTCGACCTCGGCCATGACCCGGTCGTGAAAACCGACCGACGCCCGCGTTTCGGGTTCCGCAGCCAGCGCGTCGTGGATCAGACGCTGTTCGGCCAGCGCGTCACGGCAGGCGGGGCAGTCCGCCAGATGGCGGTCGAGCGCCTGCCGGCTGGCCTCGTCCAGGCTGCCGTCGGCGGCGCGGGCGATGGCGCCCGGGAAATCGCTGCAAGGAACGTGTGTGGTCATGTCGTGCTCTCCAGTGTGACCGTCTCCGAAAGGGCGAGGCGCAGGCGCTGCCGGCCGCGGAAGATCCGCGACTCCACCGTGCCGATGGGAATGCCGGCCAGCTCCGCGATCTCGCGGTAGTCGAAGCCCTGGACGTCGCGCAGGACGACGGCCTCCCGCAATTCGATGGGAAGCGCGGCGAGGGCCTGCGCCAGTCGGTCGCGCGCGATCAGGGCGCCTTCCAGGTCGTGCGGGTCTCGCGGCTCCGGCGGGTCGCCGTCCACATCGTCGCGGGCCGGCGCCACGGGCTCGGTCCGCCGTTTGCCCAAGTGGGTACGCGCGGCGTTGGAGGCGATCTGGTAGAGCCAGGTCTTGAACGAACTCGCGCCGCGGAACTGGCGCAGCGACTTGAACGCCCGCAGGAATACCTCCTGCGCCACGTCTTCGGCTTCCTCGTGGCGCGATACGAGCGCGCGGAGAAAGCCGACGAGGCGGTGCTGGTGCCTGCGCACCAGCTCCGAGAACGCCTCGGCGTCGCCCGATCGGGCCCGATCCACCAGCGCGCGGTCAGGATCCACGGGACTGCGACACCTCTCTACCCTTGAGACTCATGGCCGGGCCCGATTATTCCCAGGCACTCTCCGTTCGACGGCGGCGCTCGACCGCCCAACGAGCGGCCGGGCGTGCGGCCTTCCGGCGAGAACGTGCGCCGCCGGGTACACGAAATACGCTCGCGACCGGCGCGTACTGTAACGTCTCGCGGGCCGGGCGGGACGGAGTGAGCCGGATTTCGTGGAAACAGGCGGTTTTCGGCGCAAACCCGGCCTGGAACACCCCTTGCTATCTCGAGGGTCGTGTTGTCTCCCGTGGGATCCCGCCCCTCCGGCCCTGAGTCTGGCGCCAGCCTCGTCGAGACGCTGGTTGTGGCCGCCATCGGCATGGTACTGCTCGGCAGCGCAATCGCCTGGACCGGCGGCGCGGCGGATACCGTCCAGGCCGACGCGAACCTGCGGGTGGTGCTGGGGCAGCTCACGGTGGCTCGCGAGACGGCCATCAATCAACGCCGCGCCGTTGAAGTGCGGTTCCTGGGAACGAACACCGTCCAGATCGTTCGCCACGACCTGCCCGCCGGTGAGACGGCGCTGTCGAGCGCGACGCTCGAGCACCAGGCCACGTTTCTCAGGTTCGCCGGCGTGCCCGACACGCCGGACGGATTCGGCGGCACGACGGCGCTGGCCTTTGGCGGCGCCGACGCGGTGATGTTCACGGCCGACGGCCTGCTCACCGACGGTTCGGGCAATCCGGTCAACGGCACCGTGTACCTCGGCCGCACCGGCAAACCCACGACGGCTCGGGCGTTGACGATCTTCGGGATGACGGCCCGCATCCGGACCTACCGCTGGAACGGTTCGACCTGGGGGCAGTGACATGTCCCGCCGCCGCATGGACGAGGGGTTCACCCTCATCGAGGTGCTCGTCGCGATCGCGCTCGTTTCGGTGGGGGCGCTGGCGCTCGCGGCGACGCTGGGCGTCGGGGCGCGCACGCTGCTGCTGTCGCAGGGCCAGCTCATTGCGAGCCAGCGCGCGGCCGAGGCGGTCGAGTCCGTCTACAAGGCTCGCGACAATCGCATCCTGACCTGGGCGCAGATCCGCAACGTCCTCGGCGGCAGCGGCGCCGACGGCGGCATCTTCATCGACGGCCCGCGTGACATCCGCGACCCGGGCGCTGACGGGCTCGTCAACACGGCCGACGATGGGGCGGTTGCGGAAGTGGTGTCGCCCGGGCCGGACGGGTTGTTGGGGACGGCCGACGATCAACGCGCGCCGCTCTCCGGCTACACGCGCGAGATCGAAATCCGCGACCTGTCGCCCACCCTGCGGCAGCTCAGGGTCATCGTGCGCTATCCGACGGCGTCGGGCACG
>CAWKHL010000016.1:0-11248 GCA_963849525.1 uncultured Acidobacteriota bacterium
ACCCGCTCGTGCTCGGCTCCGTGTCCGTCGCGCTGGCGGTCATCGCGCTCGTCGCAGGCTGCTGGCTGCCGGGCGCGCCGGCAGGCTCGTCGGTGGAATGCCGTGATCGCGCTGCGGTCGGAGTAGGCCACGCCGGGGGGGCTCGCCGCGCCGCCCCGGGTTATGATCGCGCTGATCCATCCGATGAGCGCGACACGATGACAAGACACGGCGGCGGAACGGCGGCGCGGAGCGTCCAGGCGCTCGCGCTCGCGGGGGCGACCCTGCTGGGCGCGTGCGGCAAGGCCCCGGCGCCGGACGCGTCCGCCGCGCGCCCGGCGGGCCGCCCGTCCATCCTCCTCGTCACGCTCGACACGACGCGCGCCGACTCGATCGGGCCCGAGGCGAAGGGCGTCGAGACGCCGGCCTTCGACGCCGTGGCCGCGCGCGGCCTGCGGTTCCGCCAGGCGTACGCCACGGCGCCCGAGACGCTGCCCGCCCACAGCTCGATCATGACCGGCCTGTATCCGGCCGGCCACGGCGTGCGCGAGAACGCGCGCTTCCTCTCGGCCGACCACCCCGTGCTGGCCGCGCGCCTCCACGACGCGGGCTACCGCACGGCCGCCTTCGTCTCGGCCTTCGTCCTCGCGCGCCGCTTCGGCCTCGCGCGCGGCTTCGACCTCTACGACGACGGCCTGCCGCCGGGCCGCGCCGAGCGCCCGTCGCGCGAGACGACCGACGCGGCGTCGCCGCGCTGGGCGCGGAGCCGGACGAGCCGCTCTTCTTCTGGGTCCACTACTACGACCCGCACGCGCCCTACGACCCGCCCGAGCCGTACCGCGCGCAGTACGCCGCGCACCCGTATCTCGGCGAGATTGCCGCCATGGACGCGCAGCTCGGCCGGCTCGTCGAGGCGTTCGACGCGCGCGCGCGGCAGCAGGGCAGGGAGGTCGCCATCGTGATCGCCGGCGACCACGGCGAGGGGCTCGGCGACCACGGCGAGTCGCAGCACGGCAACCTGCTGTACCAGTCCACGATGCACGTGCCGCTCGTGATTGCCGGGCCGGGCGTCGCGCCCGGCGTGCGCGACACGCCGGTGAGCGCGCGCCGCATCTTCGACACGGTCCTGGACTGGGCGGGCCTCGACGACGCGCGCAGCCTGCGGCGGGCCCAGGCGTCGCCGGAGCTGGTGCTCGGCGAGGCGATGAAGCCGTTTCTCGAGTACGGCTGGCAGCCGCAGACGATGGCGGTGGCCGGCGGGCACAAGGCGATCCTCGCCGGCGGCCGCGAGGAGATTTACGACGTCGTCTCGGACCCGGGGGAGACGCGCGACCTGCACGGGTCGGTGAGCCTGCCGCCGGACGCGGAGAAGGCGCTGCTCGACTACCCGATCCCGTCGCCGGAGGCCGCGCGGGCGCCGGCCGCCCTGGACGAGGCCGCGCGCCGCCAGCTGGCGACGCTCGGCTACGTGAGCGCGGGCGCGGCGCCGCCGGTCCGCCGGGACGCGCCGCGGCCGGCGGACATGGTGGGGATCTTCGACGACCTCGAGGCCGCCTCGACGCTGTTCGTCGAGGAGCGGTACGCGCAGGTGATCCCGCTGCTGGAGAAGATCCTGAAGGAGGATCCGCACAACCTCGACGCGACGCTGCGGCTGGCGGCGGCGTACTCGAACCTCGGACGCGACAGGGAAGCGGTCGCGGCGTTCCAGAAGGCCGAGGCGCTGTCCCCGGGCTCGCCGGACGTGCGCACCTACCTCGCGCTCCACTACGCGCGCGGGCCCGAGTGGGCGCGCGCGGTGCCCCTGCTCGAGGGCGTGCTGGCGGAGGCGCCCGAGCGGCTGCCGGCGCTCGAGGCGCTGGCGGTCATTCGCGAGCGGCAGGGGCGGATCGCGGACGCGATTGCGCTCAGGCAGCGGATCTACGCGCTGCGCGCGCCGGCGCCGGCCGAGCTCGTGCGGCTCGGCGAGGAGGCGATGAGCGTCGAGCAGACGCCGGTCGCGATCGAGTCGTTCGAGCGCGCCCGGGCCCTCCAGGGCGGCGCCTTCACGCACGACCTGCGAGCTCGGCGTGCTCTACCTCGCGGCGCGGCGCCTGCCGGACGCCGCCGCCGCGCTCGACCGGGTCCGCCCGTCGGACCCCGGCTATCCCATGGCGCTCTTCAAGCGCGCGCAGGTCAGCGTGCTGCTGGGCGAGCCCGACCGGGCGGCGCGGATCGCGCTCGCCCGCGAGCACGCCGACCGGACGACGGCCCCGCTCATCGCCCGCGAGCGCCTGTTTCAGAAATAGAAACGGGGTCAGACCCCGTTCTCCGGGGTCTGACCCCCTCCAGGCTCTTCCTGACGCCTGACCGCTGACGGCTGACGCCTACCGGTTCAGAACCGGACGCGCAGCAGCAGCTGGAACCGCCTCGGGTCGAAGTACTGGCGGGGCTGGCCGAAGGTCGCGCTGTGCGACCGACGGGTTGTAGTCGTAGCCCGTCTGGCTGTTGAAGACGTTGAACAGGTCGCCGACGATCTGCACGTCGAACCCGTTCGGCACGCGGAAGTTCTGCGTGTAGTTCAAGTCGAGCTGCGCGTGCCCCGGGCTTCGCCTGGAGCCCGCGGGCTCGGCGTAGCGCGACGTGTCGCTCGTCGACGTCGTGAGGGCGCGGTACGGCTCGTAGCTCCACATCTCCCACGGCTGCCCGGACTGGGCCACGAAGTAGGCGCCGGCCGTGGCGTTCCAGTCGAGGACGTAGTAGCCGTAGATCTTCAGGAGGTTCGGCCGGTCGCCGCGCAGGTCGCCGTAGCGGTAGTTCCAGAGCTGGCGCCCCGCGCCGTCGGCGATGAACGACGAGCCGATGAAGATGTTCGCGTCGTTGGCCGTCGTCGAGTTGTCCTGGTCGAAGTTGCCGTAGTAGTGGCTCCAGGTGTAGCCGGCGTTCACGTAGACCTTGTCCGTCCGGTACTCGGTCTCGAGGCTGACCTCGTAGTACTTCGTGAACGCGCCGTCGAGCTCGGTGATGACGTAGCTCGACCCGCTGCCGATCTGCGCCCGCATGGCGTTGAGGTTCGGGATGTACGGCTCGCGCGGGATGCCGGCCGGCGGGTCGTAGGCGACGCGCGCGGTGTTGTTGGTGTCCTCCCAGAAGTGGTTCCCTTTGCGGTACCGCGCGTAGAGCCGCGCCGTGAGGTGCTCGTTCAGCTGGCGGGCCGTGCCGACCAGGAACTCGCGAATGGTGCGGGGCGTCATGTTCGGCACGAAGAGCTTGCCGGAGGACGACTTCACCGGGTCCACGGCGAACAGCTTGCCGCTGGCGTCGAAGTAGGCGTTGATCGTCGTGGCGATGTTGCGGTCCCAGGAGGCCGCGCGCGGCAGCGAGCTGGCGGCCGGGTTGTAGGTCGCGTAGCTCCCGTAGACCGTGTCGTGGCCGTTGTACGCCCAGGTCGCGCTGATGCGCGGCTGGATCATCTTCTTGAACGGGATCGCGTACATCTTGTACTTCGTGCCCGGCGACAGCACGTAGCCGGAGAGCGTCGACGAGTCGCTCCTCAGGCCCTGGCCGTACAGCGTGTCGTTGCTCGCGAGCAGGCCGACGTTGAACGTCCAGTCGTTCCAGGTGATGGCGTCGTTCACCTCGATGTTCTGCGAGTGGTACTCCGAGTGAATCGTCGGCACCGCGCCCGTCGTCTGCTGCTGGAACGTGGCCTCGTAGTAGATCGGCGTGCCGTCGAAGCTCAGGCGGCCGCCGGGCACCGTGAGGAGGCCCCAGCCGTTCGAGCTGCGCGTCAGGTCCTCGGAGTCCACGTAGCGCTGGTAGCCGAAGTGCAGGTCGTGCCGCACGACGCTGCCGAGCGTCAGGTTGTAGGCGATCTGGCCGGAGTCGCGGAAGAAGTCGTCCTTGTCGAACGTCGTGCCGTAGCCGACCGTGCCCCCGCCGACCATCGCGCCGTTCTGCGTGTAGCCGGTACTGATCGACGAGCGGCTGGATGAACGCGTTGTACGCGTCGTCACCGGCGATCGGCTGCGGGACCGCCAGCAGGCCGCTCGTGTCGAGCGAGGACAGGGGCAGCTGCGTGCCGACGGCCGTCGAGATCGCGGCGTTCGACACGTTGTCGGGCCGGCCCTGCGTCGGGTTCGCGAAGTGGGTGTACTTGAAGCTGAGGAGGCTGTGCGCGTTGATGACCCAGGACGCCTCGCCGATGCCGATCTTCTGCCAGGCCTCGGCGCCCGTGCCCGTCGTGGACGAGTAGTCCGAGGGGAACAGGGCGCTCGTGTCGAGACGGTGCGACTGGCGGTAGCTGAGGTTGACGAGCACCGAGTTGGTCGGCGTGTAGGTGATCTTGCCGAAGCCCTCGTTGCGCGTGCTCTCGTACTTCGGCAGGTCGCCGTACAGGTTCGCCCGGTTGTCGCGCGAGTTGTGCGGGCGGTAGTACGAGCCGTAGAAGAACAGGCGGTCCTTCACGATCGGCCCGCCGAGGCTCGCCGTGGTCCAGGCGCGGCTCAGCGAATACCGCGACGGGTTGCCGTCGTTCAGCTTCGCCGCCATGCCGCTCGTCTGGAACTGGTAGCTGACCTGGCCGGCGAAGCGGCTGGTGCCCGAGCGGCTGACCGAGTCCACCGAGAAGCCGCCCGACCGGTCGAAGTCCACCGCGCGCGCGCCGCCCTTGACGACCGAGAAGTCGGCGATGTCGTACGAGGCCGGCTCGGCCGACAGCGTGCCGAAGAGCGGCAGCGTCACGTTGACGCCGTCGAACAGGTACACGTTGTCCTGCCCGCTGCCGCCGGCGCTCGGCCCGCGCGTGGTGTCCTGCGAGGTACTGGACGCCGGGAATGAGCTTGAGGAGATCCCGATACTCCTGCCCGACGGGCAGGGAGCTGATCTGCTGGTTGGTCAACCCGTTCTTGATGGCCGCCGACTCGGGGTTGACGATCGACGCCTGCGCCGTCACCGTGACGGCCTCCGTCACGCCGCCCACGCCGAGCACCGCGTCGGCGATGGTCTCCGACCCCAGCTGGACCTGGGCCTGGCGGGTCACGGCCTGCATGCCCGACAGCGCGAACGTGATCGTGTAGGTCCCGGGCGGGAGCGCCGGCAGGCGGTAGGCGCCTTCGGAGCCCGTGACGGTCTCGCGCGGCGCCGGCAGCACGTCGGACTTCGCCACGACGCTGACGCCGGGAAGCAGCGCGCCGTCGGTGGCGGTGACCTTGCCGGCAATCGAGCCGGTCTGTTGAGCGTAGGCGGGAGCCGTAAAGAGGGAGACAAGCGCGGTCAATACGACACACGCACGCCGGACGGGCGCACATGGCATCGGAACACCTCCAGGGAAGGCGGGATTATACCGCTCCTGAGACGAGATGGCGAACGCGACCTGCGGTGGGGATGGCCGCCGCCCGCCGAATCGGCGTGTCCCGCGACCGGGCGCTTGGTAGACTAGAGGGGTCCTCCCCCCACAGCTTTCGACGGAAGGAGACTCCCATGCGCCGGATTCGTGTACGCGGCCCGCTCCTCGTGCTGGCCGTGTTCCTGCTGGGCGCGCCCCTCGCGCTCGCGCAGACGGCTCCCATCACCCTGACCGTGGACGCCTCGACGGCCGCGCGGAAGTTCATCCGCACGACGATGGTGATCCCGGTCAAGCCGGGGCCGCTGACCCTCTACTACCCGAAGTGGATCCCCGGCGAGCACGCCGGGAGCGGCCCGATCGCCAACGTGACGGGCCTGAAGTTCACGGCCGCCGGCCGCACCATCCCCTGGACGCGCGACCTGCTCGACGGCTTCACGTTCCACCTGGACGTGCCGCCTGGCGCCGACCGCCTCGAGGCGACCTTCGACTACCTCGAGCCGGGTGGCGGCGCCTTCACGGCCGGGGCCTCGGCCACCGACAAGCTGGCCGTCATCAGCTGGAACCAGAACCTGCTCTACCCGGCCGGCACGCCCGCCGAGCAGCTCAGCTACGCCGCGACGCTCGTGCTCCCGCCGGGCTGGAAGTTCGGCACGCCGCTCGCCGTCGCCAGCCAGTCGGCCGACCGCGTCACTTCACGCCGGTGGCGCTCAACCGGCTGGTGGACTCGCCCGTCGTGGCCGGCGAGTACTACCGCGCCATCGACATCACGCCGCCCGGCGAGGCGATCCACCACGAGATCGACATCGTGGCCGACAGCCCCGAGGCGCTCGACATGAGCAGCGACGTCAAGCAGGGGATGATCAACCTCGTGGCCGAGGCCGGGAAGCTGTTCGGCGTGCGCCACTACCGCGACTACCACTTCCTGCTCACGCTGAGCGACCACGTGGCGCACTTCGGCCTCGAGCACCACGAGTCGAACGACAGCCGGCTGCCCGAGCGCACGCTGCTCGGGCCGGGCGCGGCCGTCGCGATCGGCGGGCTGCTGGCCCACGAGTACGCGCACTCGTGGAACGGCAAGTTCCGCCGGCCGGCCGGCCTGAGCACGCCGTACTACGAGGAGCCCGAGAAGACCGACCTGCTGTGGGTGTACGAGGGGCTGACCGACTTTCTCGGCCCGATGCTCGCGGCGCGCAGCGGGCTGTGGACGTCCGAGGAGTACCGCGACTACCTGGCGGGTATCGCGGCGGCTCTCGGCCCTGGCCGCCCCGGGCGCACTTGGCGCCCGCTGCAGGACACGGCCACGGCCGAGCCCTACGTCAACGGCCGCGGCGGCTTCTTCAACTGGCGCCGCGGGACCGACTACTACGAGGAAGGCGACCTGCTGTGGCTCGACGTCGCCACGATCATCCACGACCAGACCCACGGCGCGAAGTCCATCGACGACTTCTGCCACCTCTTCCACGGCGGCCCGAACGACGGTCCCGCAGCTGAAGACCTACACCTTCGACGACGTGGTGAAGGCGCTGAACCAGGTGGCGCCGTACGACTGGGCGGGCTTCCTGCACACGAAGCTGACGTCGACCTCGGCCGAGGCGCCGACCGGCGGCATCGAGAACGGGGGCTGGAAGCGTCGTCTTCACCAGCCGGCCGCAGGACGACGCGCGGCCGGCGGCCAATCCCGGCCGACGAGTACTCGATCGGCCTCCAGCTCTCGCGGGATGGCACCGTGACGGACTCGATCTGGGGCGGCCCCGCGTTCGAGGCGGGCCTCGTGCCCGGCATGAAGGTGGTGGGCGTCAACGGGCGGGTGTACACGCGCGACCTGCTGGAGGGCGCGATCGCCGGCAGCCCCAAGACCGCCGCAGCCGATCGTGCTGCTCGCGGTGAACGACGACTACTACGTCACGTGCTCGATCGACTACCACGGCGGCCCGCGCTACCCGCACCTCGAGCGCGTCGGCGCGAAGCCGGACTACCTGGATCAGCTGATCGCGGCGAAATGATCGGACCGTAGGGGCGACCTGCCAGGTCGCCCCTACAGCTTCCTACTTCGCCAACCGGTTGTATTTCTTCAGAATCTCCCTCAGCCGGTCGTGCGGCAGTCCCTCGACACGGTGATTGTCGCGCCCGACCATCGTGCGGGCGGCGACCAGCGCGTTGATGATCGCCTCCTCGGTCGCCTGAAGACCGTCGCGTCGAAGAGCGGGTCGATCTAGCTCGTTGGCCAGCATCTTCACGCTGGCGTTACGCCCTCCGCCTGGAACGCGTCGGGGTTGGCGGTCGAGAAGGCGATGAAGATGTCGCCGGAAGCCGTTGCCCGCCGTGCTCCGCCGTCGCGCGCCAGGCCCAGCGGCACGCGCCGCGCGAGCCGCTTGAGTTGGTGCGGCAGCAGCGGCGCGTCGGTGGCGACGACGATGATGATCGAGCCGGTCGCCCTGGGCGGCGTCCGCGGCCGCGTGCGGCTCGGCGCGGCAGTTCGGCGATCTCCTCGCCGACCGGCACGCCGGCGACGGTCAGCTGGCGGCGGCGCCGTGATTGGCCTGCACCAGCACGCCGACCGTGTAGCCGCCGTCGTCGGCGTCGAGCCTGCGCGAGGCGGTGCCGATGCCGCCTTTGAAGCCGTGGCACACCATGCCCGTGCCGCCGCCGACCGTGCCTTCCGCCACCGGGCCGCCCTATGCCGCGTCGAGCGCGGCGAAAACGTGCTCGGCGGCTGTGACGTGAAAGCCGTTGACGTCGTTGAGGTAGCCGTCGTAGGTCTCGGCGACGACGGGCAGCGACCACCAGTAGACCGGAGGCATCGGGCGGCCCGGCCATGATGCTGCACGCGCCACGGGATGACGGCGTCGCGCACGACGCCGACGCTGTGCGTGTTGGTGATGTGATCGGGCCTTCGAGAAAGCCCGATTCCTCGACCCAGTGGTGCCGGTCATCTCGCCGTTGCCGTTGAGGCTGAACCAGCCGGCGAAGACGGCTTGGCGAGCGTGTCGCGGCCGCGCGGCAGGACGGCGGTGACGCCCGTGCGCACCGGGCCCTTGCCGATGACCAGCGGGCCGTCGCCGGAGATCGTGCGGTGGCCGACCTGACGCCGGCCACGTCGGTGATGGCGTTGAGCGGGCCGGGCGTGCCGGGAAAGGGCACGCCGAGGTCGCGCGCCCGCACGGCGGCAGGCTCCGGGCGCCCCGAGCTCGTCGAAGGGCGCGGCCGGGACTGCGCGTGGAGCGTCGCCGCCAGCGCCAGCAGCAGCAGGAAGGGGACGAGAGCCGTCCGTCGAGCCATGAGAGCACCCCCTGGGACTGGCTCATCATACCGGCGTCCGGCGTATGATGCTCGCACCCATGCCTCCAGACCCGTTGCCGCGCCTGCCCGACGTCCCTGCCCCAATCGCCGTGTTCGTGGGGTTCACCGAAACGGCCGTGCGGAACGGCCTGGATCTGACGGGGGTGCCGACCCGCGTGCGCTCGCTCGGCGAGCACGAGCAGTGGTTCGGCGGGGAGACGCCCCTCGCGCCGGACGCGGTCGAGGTGGCGCCGGGTCTGGCGGGCACGGCGGTGGTGCGCCGGCTCGCACGCCCGTTCCTGTACAACAGCGTCAGGCTCTTCTTCGACAACGGCGGGCGCGACTGCTACGTGGTGTCCGCCGGCCGGTTCGGGAAGGCTGACGGGCGGGCGGCGCTCGAGCGGGGCCTCGAGGCGGCCGAGGTGCTGGAGGCGCCGGCTGTCTTCGCGGTGCCCGACGCAATCGGGCTCGAGCGCGACGCCAATCGCCACGCCATGCAGCGGACCCTGCTGGCCCGGTGCGCGGCGCGGCGCACCCGCTTCGCGATCCTCGACCTCGCGAATCTGCCGGCGGCGGACGCCGCCGCCAATCTCCGCGGCGCGATCGGCGCCGAGCATCTCGACTCGGGTGCCGCGTACAGGACCGTGGCTCGTCTCGACGTACCCGAGGAAAGTCCCCGACGATGTGGTCGCGGCGGCCGCGAAGGGAAGCGGCCTGCCGCCGGCGGCCGTCGCCGAGGCCATTGCCGCGCGGCTCGCGCTGGTGCCGCCGTCGGGCGCGGTCGCCGGCGTCTACGCGAAGGTGGACGCCGCGCGCGGCGTGTGGAAGGCGCCGGCGAACGTCGCGCTCGAGCAGGTGTCCGGTCCCTCCGAGGCCATCGACGATGCCGCCGAAGAGCGGCTCGTCGCCGACCCGACCGGCGGCAAGGCGGTGAACCCGATCGGCAGTTCCCCGCCAAGGGCACGCTGGTGTGGGGCGTCCGTACGCTCGCCGGGAGCGGCTCCGACTGGAAGTACGTGCCGGTCCGCCGCTTCGTCGCGATGGTCGAGGCGTCCGTCGAGCAGGGCACGCGGTGGGTCGTGTCCGAGCCGAACGCGCCGCCGCTCTGGGCCGCGGTCAGGGCGCAGATCGACGACTATCTCGTCCGGAAGTGGCGCGACGGCGCGCTGATGGGCACGAAACCCGAGCAGGCGTTCTTCGTGCGCGTGGGGCTGGGCGAGACGATGACGAGCCAGGACGTGCTGGCCGGGCGGCTCGTCATAAGTCGGCCTGGCCGTCGTCCGGCCGGCGGAGTTCGTCATCGTCCGCGTGGAGCGGACGGTGCGGGCCCGTGAGCGACGACGCCGGCGCGAACACCAGGAAGTACTCGTAGGGCAGGAACGTCTGCTCGGTCGCGAGCCGATAGCCGTGTCTCGAACTCGCGGACCTCGTCCGCGCGCGCGACGCGGATCTCGGGCCGCGGGCCGATCGGCGTGGCCTCCGTCTTGAAGTCGATCGCGATCACCTGCCCGCCGGGCTTGAGCATCCGCTTCATCTCGGACAGGTACTGCTCGTGGTCGGCGATGTGGTGCCAGGACTCGCAGAAGAAGAAGCGATCGACCAGTGGTCCGCCAGCAGCGGGTCGTCGGGCGGCGCGAGGATCGTGCGCACGTTGCCGAGGCCCAGGTCGCGGATCTGGCGGTTCATGTGGAGGATCATGTCGGGGCTGACGTCCACCGCGTAGACCTGCCCCGTCGCGCCGACGTCATGGGCGAAGCGGAACGCGAAGTAGCCGGTGCCCGCCCCGATGTCGGCGATGGCGTCGCCCTCCTTCAGGCCGAGCGCCATGACCACCTCGTGCGGCTTCTCCAGGCGTCCCGCGCCGGGTCGTCCAGCATCGCCATGTACAGCCTCGGGTCCTGATGCAGCTTGTGCATCTCCTCCATCGTCGTCGGCCTGGCCTGGGCGGCCGCGAGGG
Source organism: uncultured Acidobacteriota bacterium (assembly GCA_963849525.1). Classification (GTDB taxonomy): domain Bacteria; phylum Acidobacteriota; class Vicinamibacteria; order Vicinamibacterales; family SCN-69-37; genus CAVXSP01. The sequence continues at coordinate 10,539 of CAWKHL010000016.1, forward strand.
CCGGCAGAAGGAGGAGCCCGGCGGCGAACGCCGTCGCCGCGCCGCTATGCTGGTTCATGGGTCCGGAGCCTAGCACGGGGGCGGGCGGCGAGGTAGTCGGCGCGCGTGGCTTGCGGCCCCGTAGCGCGCTGGCGGCTGCTTTCCGTCCAGGCCCCACGGGCTTCAGGAGCAATGTATCCCGTTCACCTTCACGCAGGCTGAACTTTGGGCGTGCGCAGCCGCTCGGCGACGGCCAGGCGCGACTCGTCGGAGTCCTCGACAGCCGCATCCGCCGTGAGCGCGAATGCGAAGTCGTCGCCCGGCGGCAGCGCGTCGACGGTCACCGACGTCTCCTTTCCTGCACCCATGCCTTTCTCACGTACCGCGACTGGACCAGCCGCCACTTGCCGGGTCGTCCGGGTAGACGACCACATCGCGTTGTCGGCCCGCTGTCCCGTGTTGGCCTGCACGCTGACATCGAGATGGGTGACGCGGTCCGTGAGCACGACTTCGGCGCGGGTGATCGTCTCCCGGCCGTCGAATATCACCGGCGTGTCGGTGACGTCCTGGCCGTTGACTCGCACCGTCTTGAGCATCCAGCCGGGCGGCTCGTCCACGCGGATCAGGCACTCGGTGAAGAGCGGCGCCAAGGTGAAGGTGCCGTCCGACGCGACAGGCACGTGGAGCCAGGAGGGGCCCAAGTCGTCCACGCGCGTCGCCACGGCGGCGAT